>NZ_CP192061.1:0-4800000 GCF_050942175.1 Nocardia sp. CA-151230 | reverse complement strand
CCCGGCCAGCTGGGCGGCGGCCTTGCGGGCGGCGACCTCGAGCCCCCAGGTGAGGGCGGCGCGGCGGGTGGGGTCGGTTTCGGCGGTGACCGAATATTCCACGGCCGCTTTGAGTTTCTCCCACACGCGCGGGACCGCGCCCCAGATGGTGGGGTGCACGTCGGCCAGGGCGGCGGGCAGCTGGGTGCGGTCGGGGACCACGGTGATCTGGGTGCCGAAGTATTCGTGCAGGTACAGGTTGGTGACCCGGTCGGCCATGTGCGCGGTGGGCAGGAACGAGGTGATGCGGTCGCCGAACTCGACGGGCATGACCGAGGCGTAGGCGCGGCATTCGAAGGCGAGGTTGGCGTGGGAGATCTCCACGCCCTTGGGGTTGCCGGTGGTGCCGGAGGTGTAGCAGAGGGTGACGATGTCGTCGGGCCGGATCGCCTGCCAGGTGGCGTCGAAGTCGAAATCGTTGCGCCCCAACTGTTTGAGCTGCGCGACGGTCAGTGTGCCGGGAGCGGGCTCGTCGACGCACACGATGGTCTGCACGGGCACCCCGCAGGCGCGGATGCGCTCGACGTAGTGGGCCTCGCACAGAACGATCCGGTTGCCGGCATTGCCGAACACGTAGTGCAGCTGTTCGGCCGAGAGCGTGTTGTACACCGAGAACGAGGTGGCGCCGGTGTGCTGGGCGCCGACCTCGAGGGGGTAGAACTCGACACGGTTGGCCATCATGAACGCCACCGTGTCCCCGCGCCCCACCCCCAGCGCGGCCAGCCCGGCGGCGACCTCGCGCACCTGGGTGGCGTAGTCGGCCCAGGTCAGGCTGCGGGTGCCGCCGATGTCGCGGACCGCGACCGCGCCGGGGTCGATCGCGGCGGTCGCCTGGAAAGCGGCCGGGGACGTATTCGGTTCGCTCATCACAATTCTCGTTCCACTCACCATCGAAGCCTTCTCAGACGGTAAGGCGCGGAGCGGGTGTCGCGGGTCCGAATGCGGCAGGTCAGGAGAGGGGTCTCCGGCAGGTGAGCGAGGGCGAGGCGGTGGAATTCCGGCCGCCGGCCGACTCGCCGGCCCTGATGGCGGGTGTCGGTCTCGCCCAGATGTGAGGCCTCACAGGTTCATTCGGTGTCGGGGCGGGTGCCCACGATGCCGTAGAGCAGCAGGTCCTCGAGGGAGGCGGCGAAACCGTCCAGGTCGTCGATGTCGCGGATGCACATCGCGAACAGGGCGGCTCCGGCGATGGTGTCGAGCACGGTGTTCGGGTCCAGGCCCGGGCGTTCGGCGTCGCCGGGCAGGTAGTCGGCGAGCTCGTCGCGGGTGGGGGTGTCCAGGCGGGCGGACAGTTTCTCGTACAGGCCCGAGTCCTGGCGCATCTCGGCCATGAGTCCGGGCATGGCGGCGCGGGTCTCGGCCGATCCGAACAGCTGGATGGTGCCGCGGATGACCTTGCGGATCTCGGCGAGCAGATCGGGGGCGACGACCGCGGATCCGACGTCGGGGAACACGGCCTGGGCGATGAGGTGGGCCTTGGAGGGCCAGCGCCGGTAGATGGCGGGGCGGCTGACGCCGGCGCGGGCGGCGATGGCGTCGATGGAGGTGGCGCCGTAGCCCTGTTCGACGACGAGGGCGCGGGTGGCGTCGAGGACGGCGGCGTCCACCGCGGGGTCGCGGTGCGGGCCCAGCCGGTGGCGTGTGGTCACGGAAATCCGTCCTTGTCGCTGCGGGCAGGAGTCGATACAGTCTGTCACATCAAAGTCGTTACATTCTGTAACCGCTGAGGACTCGAGGAGGAGTCGTGTCAGCTGCCCCGCAGGTCACCCCCGCCGACACCTACCAGCCGGTGCCGCTGCTGGCCGGCAAGGTCATCGTGGTCTCCGGTGTCGGACCGGGCCTGGGCCATTCGCTCACCGTCGAAGCCGCCCGCATGGGCGCGGATCTGGTGCTGGCCGGACGCACCGAGAAACGCCTGCACGAATACGCCGACGAGGTCCGCGCCCTGGGCCGCGCCGCCGTGGTCGCCAAGACCGACGTCACCGACGAATCCCAGCGCGCCGCCCTCGTCGAGACCACGCTGGCCGAAATGGGCCGGGTCGACTGCCTGATCAACAACGCCTTCGCCATTCCGCCCATGTACCCGATCACCCAGATCGAGGTGGAGGCGCTGCGCCACGCCAACGAAACGAACGTGTTCGCGCCGCTGCGACTGTCGGCGCTGTTCGCCGACGCGCTGGAACGCTCACGCGGGTCGGTCATCATGCTCAACTCGTGCGTGTCCTACAGTTCGCAACCGGAGTACTCGGGCTACAAACTGTCCAAAGGCGCACTCGCGCACCTGGCTTCGTCGCTGGCCACCGAACTCGGGCCGCGCGGCATCCGCGTCAATTCCGTCGCACCGTCGTATGTGTACGAGGACATCAACAAGGCCTATTTCGATTGGCTGGCAGGCCAGGCCGGGGTCACCCACGACGACATCTACCGGCAGAAGGCCGCGCCCACCGATCTGGGCCGCCTCGCCGGACCCGAGGAGGTCGCGCGCGCGGCCCTGTTCCTGGCCAGTGATCTCGCCACCGCCGTCACCGGCCAGATGCTCACCGTCGACTGCGGCGAGTTCCACCGATGAGTACAGGAGCAACCGTGAACAAGCGCATCGTGCTGTGGGGAACCGGTGTGGTCGGGTCCATGGTGCTGGCCCAGATCCTGCGCCACCCGCGCTTCGACCTGGTCGGGGTCGGCGTCAGCAATCCCGACAAGGTCGGCAAGGACGCCGGGGACCTGTGCGGGGCCGCGAAAACCGGTGTCCTCGCGACAGATTCGGTCGAGGAGCTGATCGCACTGCGCCCGGACGCGGTCGTGCACTACGGGCCGACGGCCGCGTTCGCCGAGGAGAACATGCGCGTCATCGGGTCGTTCCTGCGCGCGGGCATCGACGTGTGCTCGACCGCGATGACCCCGTGGGTGTGGCCGCACATGGACAAGCTGCCCGCGTTGTGGCGCGACCCGATCACCGAGGCGTGCGCGGCCGGCGGGGCGTCGTGCTTCACCACCGGCATCGACCCGGGCTTCGCCAACGACCTGTTCCCCATGACCCTGATGGGCCTGTGCGGTGAGGTCGAATCCGTGCGCGCCTCCGAACTGCTCGACTACACCGACTACGAGGGCGACTACGAATTCGAGATGGGCATCGGCCACCCGCCCGAGTTCACCGCCCTGCTCGAACACCCCGACATGCTCGTGATGGCATGGGGCGCAACGGTTCCCATGATCGCCACCGCCGCCGGGATCGAACTCGACGCCATCACCACCACCTGGGACAAGTGGGTGACGCCCGAGGACCGGCCCTCGGCCAAGGGCATCATCAAGGCCGGCACGGTCGCCGCGATCCGCTTCACCGTCAACGGGGTGTATCGCGGCCGCGAGGTCATCACCCTCGAACACGTCAACCGCATCGGCCTCGACGCCGCCCCCGACTGGCCCGCGGGCACCAAGGACGACGTCTACCGGGTCGACATCATCGGCAGCCCGTCGATCTCGCAGGAGACCTCGTTCCGTTTCACCGACGGTTCGGGCCGCACCCCCGCCGTCGCGGGATGCCTGGCCACCGGCATGCGCGCCCTCAACGCCGTGCCCGCGGTCAACGCCCTACCGCCGGGCTGGGTCACCCCACTGGATCTGCCCCTGATCCCGGGCGCCGGCACCATCCGCTGACCCGACGCCGCGCGAGCCCCCTTCCGGCACCTGCCCGCAGCGGGGCTCGCTCATGTCCGCGCCGCGCGGCAGATCGGCGGCGGGCCGGCCCGCGGGTCCCGACGTGTGCCGTATCCACCCGATCCTCTTCGGCGCCAACAGCTTCCACGCTCGGGCACCCATCGGTCGTCCCTCGCGTCACGCGTGAGAACCGGGGCGGCCGCGACCGTCCTCGGCCGAGCCCGACAGGGTCGCCCGGTGCCCGGCGCGCGCGGCGGGAGGGCCGGGCGCGTTCGCCGGTTCGGTAAGTTGCTGGTGACAGGGTGTGTGACCGAGGACGGTGGAATGGGTACGGCGGGAACCAAGGGTGTGCCGCGCGCCGAGCGGGAGAACCAGATCCTGGAGATCGCCGCCGAACGTATCGCCGCGGTCGGATATGCCGGGCTGAATCCCGGTGAGGTCGCCGCCCAGGCCGGGGTGTCGAAACCGTTGGTGTACACCTACTTCGGCACGAAGGACCAGTTGTACGCGGCGTGCGTGGACCGGGCCGCCGCGGCGATCGGCGACGCGATCGACACCGTCATCGCCGGTCCGGCCGAGCTGGAGATGGCGGCGAACACCCTCGCCGCGATCTTCGGAGTCCTCGAGCATCGCCCCTACTACTGGAATGTCCTCTTCGATCGCAGTCATCCCGCCGACGGCCCGGCCGCGGATGCCGCCCGGGCGGCGCGCCGGCGCATCGCCGCGCAGGCCGCGCACGGGGCGAGCGCGGTCATGCGGGCGCGCGGGGTCGGCGATCCGCAGGATCTGTCGGTGTTGACCGATATCTGGATGGGTTCGGTCACCGCGCTGGTGTCGTGGTGGATCCGCCATCCCGAACAATCCGCCGCGGCGATGATCGCGCGCAGCCGCCGCCTGATCACGGCACTGTCGTGACCGCCGCATCCGGGAGGGGCTGAGATGGCACGCACCGCGGGCAGCAGGAATGTGCCGCGCGCCGAACGCGAGGAGCAGATCCTCGACGCCGCCGCCGCACAGATCGCGCGGGTCGGCTACGCGGGTCTGTCGATGGCGGCCGTCGCCAAACAGGCCGGGGTGTCGAAGACATTGGTGCACACGTGTTTCGACACCAGGGACGGACTCTATGCCGCGTGCGTGGACCGGGCCGCCCGGGCCGTCACCGGGGCGGTCGAGCCGGTGCTGTCGGGGACCGCGGATCCGACCACGGCCGAGCAGACCCTGCTGGCGCTCTTCGGTGCGCTCGAGCACCGCCCGCACGACTGGAACGTGCTGCTGGATCGCAGCCATCCCGCCGACGGCCCGGCCGCCGAGGCCGCGAACGCGGCGCGCGCGCGGATCGAAGCGCAGGCCGCGCGCGGGATGTCGGCGTTCATGGCCGCGCGTGAGATCACCGATCCGGTCGATCTCGCGGCGTTCACCGAGGTGTGGATCGGTGCGGTGACCGCGTTGATCCACTGGTGGCAGCGGCATCCGCAGGTGCCGGGGCCGGAGATGGCGGCCAGGACCCGCCGGCTCATCGCCGCGTTCGGATGACCCGAATCCGGTGGCCACGCAGCGGTGTCCGCGATGCTGCCTCTTGCCGCCAGCATTATTGACCATGTAGTAATTTACCCATCAGTCATTAATGTGGCGAGTGGAGGATACGACCATGGCAACCAGATCGTGGTGGGGATGGGGCACCGTCGAGGACGCCGTCACCGGCGCCGAACGCACCGCACTCACCCAGCGGATCGCGGCCCTGCTGCCCGGCGCCGACCTCACCATCCACCAGCCACCCGAGCTCACCGCACTCCCGATCCCGCAACCCCGCACCCGCGCCCCGCAGGCCCTGGCCGGGATCGCCTCCTACGACACCGCCGACCGTGTCCTGCACGGCCACGGGCAGGCCTTCCGCGACATCGTGCGCAACCTGCTCGGCCGCATCGGCGACGTCCCCGACCTGGTCGTGCGGCCGCGCACCGAGCAGGACGTCGTCGATGTCCTCGACTGGTGCGCCGGTGCAGGACTCGCGGTCATCCCCTTCGGCGGCGGCACCTCGGTCGTGGGCGGCGTCGAACCCCGCGACTGCCGCGACTATCCCGGCACCGTCGCGCTCGATCTCACCGCGCTCGACCAGGTCCTCGAGATCGACCGCACCAGCCGCGCGGCCCGCATCCAGACCGGAATCCTCGGGCCCGCACTGGAATCCGCGCTGCGACCCCACGACCTGACCCTGCGGCACTTCCCGCAATCGTTCGAGTTCTCCACCCTCGGCGGCTGGCTCGCCACCCGCGCCGGCGGACACTACGCCACCCTCTACACCCACATCGACGACCTGCTCGAATCCATGCGCGTCGTCACCCCCGTCGGGGTCAGCGAATCGCGGCGGCTGCCCGCCTCCGGCGCCGGGCCGGCCCCCGACCGCCTGTTCCTCGGCTCGGAGGGCACCCTCGGCGTCATCACCGAAGCGTGGATGCGGCTGCAGGATCGGCCCCGCTGGCGCGCGAAGGCCTCGGTCCTGTTCGACGACTACCGCGCCGCCGTCGACGCCACCCGCACCCTGGCCCAATCCGGGCTGAACCCGGCCAACTGCCGGCTGCTCGACCCCGCCGAAGCATTCCTCAACGCCGGAGTCGCCGCCGCCGGCGGAGTCCTGGTCCTCGGATTCGAATCCGCCGACCACCCCGTCGACGATTCCCTGCGGCGTGCCGTCGAGATCTGCGCCGGGTTCGGCGGCCGCACCCGCGACGAGGCACCCGCCACCGCACCCGACACCGACCCCTCCGACATCTGGCGCTCGTCGTTCCTGCGCATGCCCTACCAGCGCGACGCCCTCGCCGCCCAGTCGATGATCACCGAAACCTTCGAAACCGCCTGCACCTGGGACCGATTCGACCAGCTGCGCGCCGCCGTCGAGACCGCCGCCGCCGACGCATTCCGGTCCACCGGTGTCACCGGCGTGCTGACCTGCCGGTTCACCCACGTCTATCCCGACGGGCCCGCACCCTACTTCGGCGTGTACGCCGCCGGCCGGTGGGGGAGCACCGTCGAACAGTGGGACGAGATCAAAACCGCTGTCTCCGAAGCGATTTCCGCCAACTGTGGCACCATCACCCACCATCACGCCGTCGGCCGCGACCACCGGCCCTGGTACGACCGGGAACGACCCGGCCCGTTCGCCACCGCGCTGCGCGCCACCAAACACGCCCTCGACCCCGCATGGATCCTCAACCCGGGCGTCCTCATCGACCGCGAGCAGCTGTCGTGACCAACAATCATCTGCTCGAACGGTTCAGCGCCCGGTGCGGCCGGGTTCGTCCGGCCGGTCCCTGACCGCCGGCAAGGCCACCCTCCTCATCGGCCCCGACATGGAGATCGCCCGCGCGCCGCGGTGGCCGACACTGCCGTGCGGCTGCCGGAGTGGGGCGGTATCCGCCGTTCCGGCCTCCACGATCCTCGCCACATCCCGCTGATACCGCTGCGCCGCGGACCGGTCAGCGCAGGGAGTAGACGTAGCGGCTGGTCGGGATGACGTCGAGGTCGCGGTCGGCGCCGAAACGCGCGATGCTGTCGAGCATGCGGGTACAGCGACGCTCGAGTTCGGTGTCGTCACCGCCACTTCCCCAGTAGGCGTGCGGATCCGACATGGCCGCCATCGGGAACAGTTCCTCGACAACGGCGTCCACCCGCCCGCCGGGGGTGATCGAGCCCAGCACCGGATTCTGGATGTAGCCCAGACTGGCCTGGTTGTCCAGCGCGACCTGGGTGTGGTCGCCGATCCAGTTCTCCAGCCACTGCGCCCGGGTCATCCCCGCCGGAATCCTCATCACCGCGATGCGCGCCAATGCGTCGGCGCGGACACCGCTGTCGGTGCGCGGCGGGCGCAACGGGGTGAGCTCGTCGACGACGAACCCGTCGAGCCGATCGGCCAGCGGCCGCAGCAGTGCGGTGATCTGATCGGGATCCTCGACCCCACGCAGCGTCACCACGGCGTCGACGGGTGTGTCGTAGGTGCACATCCACAGCTCGGCCGCGGCGACGTACTCGTCACGGATATTCACCTGCAGTTCGCTGACACCACGGTAGGACAGCGCCCGCCGCAGTTCGCCATCATGCAGGCTCGTCTTCAATTCGGCCCCCCACAGCAAATACGTCAGTTTCATAGCCCTGCTACCCGGAATGTGATGCTGATCATCGAACCAACCGGACAGTAACCCAGCCTTCGGGCCGACGACCGGCCCGTGTCCCACTGAGCGGAACTGCCGACACCGCGAACCAACTCGCTGCGGCGGCAACAGTTTCCACCATCCAGCCAATCGACCACGCTGCGTCACTGTGACGTATCGAATGCCGAGAAATCAGGGTGGGAAAGCGGCGGCAGCCGGAGGGGTAGGGGTACACGCAGCCACGCCATCGGCCACGATCACCAATCTCGGTCGAATCAGAAAATTCCACCAGAAGCCAAATACGCCAAAGGATTTCAATTCGCCAGAAGCATATTCGGCGCCGAACACGAAAAGAACAACAGCACCGGCCAAGCGCCGGTGGTGCAACAACTAAACTGATGATCCGAGAACCGACGCGCCACCATCGGAACCAATTTGGTCTCATCGCTGGCACGACCCTTCAGATGTTGCCCATCCGCAATCGAAGGAGGAGTCATGGGCACGGAACCGAAACACACCGATCAGCCAGACTTCGAAGCGCTGTACCACGACACGTCATCGGAACAGGATGCTCCCGCGTTGATCCCCTGGGACATCGGCGGCCCACAGCCGGTGGTACAGCAGCTGGTGGCCTACGGCGCGGTACGGGGCGAGGTGCTCGACCCCGGAACCGGCCCGGGACATCACGCGATCTACTACGCATCCAAGGGCTACTCGGTCACCGGTATCGACTCCTCGCCCTCGGCGATCGAGCGGGCCAAGCGCAACGCCGAGCGGGCCGAGGTGACCGTGGACTTCCAGGTGGCCGATGCCACCAAACTCGAGGGCTTGGAGAATCGGTTCGACACCGTCATCGACAGCGCGTTCTACCACGTGTTCCTCGACGACGAAGAAACCCAGATCCGGTACGCGCAGGCCCTGCACCGCGCCACCAGACCGGCGGCGCGACTGTTCATGTTCGAATTCGGCCGCCACAACGTCAACGGCCTCCAGCTCGAAGGATTGCCGGCGGAGAATTTCGACCGCGTGCTCTCCGCGACCGGGTGGGTCATCGACCACCTGGGAACCACCACCTACCAGGCCAACTTCAGCCCCGAGACGTTCGCCTACATGACCAAGGAGATGAGCGACGACCCCCGATGGGCCGATCGGATGAAGCCGATGATGGAACAACTCCAGATCATCGGGCCGCTGCTGAAGAACAACCGGGTGCACATACCCGTGTGGGCCGTGGCCGCCACCCGCCTCGACTAACCCTGCCGAGCCGCCGCATACCCCCGAATGGTTCAGGTCGGCGCCGGGTCATTCCCCCAACGCTGCCGGAGACGCCTCCGGGGCACCGGAGATGATGCCGATCACCGTTGCGACGATCTGGCCTTCGGGATCGCTGAGGCGCGGCAACGACGCCCTGTCCACCAACAGAGATCCCAGAGTGAGATCGACCAGTTCGGCACCGACCTGTTCGGCGGATCTGCGCCCTTCCGGCTCGAACCACGTCCACGCCCATTGCGCGGCACCGAAAATGAGCAGGCTCCGGATGCTGGTATCGACGGGCCGGAAGTCACCGGACGCGATACCCGCGTCCAGGACGCCGAGCAGGATTCCGATGTAATGCCTGCGCAGCTTGCGCCCCTCGGAATCCTCATCCTCCTGCGCGAGCCGTGCGACCTCGCGCTGGAATGCGACAGTGCCATTTCGGTCGTGCACCTGATACAGCATGGCCGCGTGCAGCAGCCCGGCCAGCTGCTCGGGCGGTGTAGCGAAGGTCGACACGATTCGCTCCGCCTCAGCGATACGGCGCCGCATATAGGAAACGTGCAGAGCCTCCATCAACCGCGCCTTCGTGCCGTAATGATGCACGATCAAGCCCTGCGAGATACCCAGCTCGCTGGCGACACCGCTGAAACTCGTTCCGTCATAGCCCTTCTCGGCGACATGGCGCGTGAAAATATCGAGAATCGCGCCTGACTTGCCCGGTCCCACCGCACGTTCATTCACCGATCCCGCCCCTCCTCGTCCAAAATTTCCGGACACCCTCGCACCGACCGACTACTCGACTAGTCGTTGACTGAGTACGCAGTCAGTATTAGCATAATGCCCCGAGTCGCAGCGGCGCGTTCTCTACATCAACCATTCACCGCGAAAAGTTGACTTACCGCCCATGTATCACCACGTCCATTCCACCGAGGCCGTCATTGAGCGACGAGCTTTCGCACCTATCGCATGACGACCAGCTCCTCTGGCAGCGTCACCTGTGGTCACCCATGAGCACGGGTGTAGCGGCGTACGGGGATCAGGCGACGGATGCGGCGTCCCTGCTGTCGCCGGACCAACTACTGGCCGCGATCGCCGGGCGGCTCACCGAGCCGTTCCCGCTCATCACGTGGGCCAGAGAACTCGGCGATCTGCACGCCGCGCTGATTTCGGCGGTTCTGAATCCGCGGCGGAACGTACCGGAGGTCACCGAGGCGGCGCTGTGCGCGGATATCGCGAAGGTCATCGACAAGATCAACTCCTGGGCCGCGTCCACCGTGCGCCACAGCCGGTGCGCCCGCCGCCACACGCATACCTTCGGCGAGGTGATCAGCCATGTGGCCAAGACCTACGCCGAGGCATGGTGGACGGTGCTGCACAGCGACTGCGAGGAGCTGCGGCACTCCGCATGGGTCCATCTCGGCGAAGTTCGTGACGGCTACGCCCACCTCATCGGCGACATCCGGGCAGGGCGCGTCCAACTCCCACTGGGCTGGCGAGGCATCGGGCGCACCCAGCCCGCGGGATAAGGCCCATCCCGGAGCTTGCCGGCACCGGAGAGCTGATCCGGCAGCGAGTTCGCCCTGATAGCAACAGATTCCACCATCCAGCCAGTCCAGATTAATACGTCACTGTGACGATCAATGGACCAGGGGCCGTGGGCCGGGGGAGCGGTCAATGGAACCAGCGGTCCAGTCGTGGGCCACACCCAGCGATTTCGGCTCGATCCGGAAATTTTCCACCAAGGGGCAAGCATGCCACAATATTTCTTGCCCACCGATTCTGTACCGTCATGTCGGCGCTCAGTGTAGTTGTTGCACACCAAGACTCTGACCTGCGGTGCAACAACTGAACTGAGCACGGATTCGCCAAACGGCTCAGTTTGGTTGTTGCATATCTGCACGTTTTCCGACTTGGCGATTCCTCGGCCTGATGGCAGAGAACCTTGCGCGCTCGAAGTGGGCAGTCGCCGCTCGGTCGTGTGCAGTCTTCGCAGTGCCGAATCCTCAATCTTGCTGCACGTAACCCTGGTTTGGTCTCCTGAACGAGATTCACTTCTGCCCAGGGTGTTTGGCTTCACGAAGGTCGGGCTCGCCTTCGCTGCCGACCGATGTGGGGCCAGGGACATCTCGGCTCGGGTCCGTCGCCACCTGCACCGACAATCGCACGGGCCGTGGCGCTTTCGTCGTCGCCGACGGGGGTCGGTGATCATATGGCCGCCGCGCGGGCGGCCCGGCTAGCGGCGCGGACCGCGGCGCGGGTGGCCGCCCGGCAGGGCGCCACGCGGGAATCGTTGCCACCCAACAGGAATTGCTCCGCGAGCTGCCCGAGGCCGGAGCCTACACCGTACTGGTCGTTGCCGTGCTTTTCCCGCCGCCGGTCACCTCGACGCCCCCTGTGACCTCGCCTGGGTGGGTGATTGCCGCGCCTACCGGTGGAACGGCCGCGTCCTGCACCGCGTCACCACCGATCATACTGTCGCCGAATACTTCCGGGCCCGCGGCCACGACCCTCTCCCCGGCATGGCCCATCTCGTCACCACCTCCGCCCCGCACCGCCCGCCCGGAGGACATCGGCCACGCCACCACCGGCTCCAGCACCGGCCGCCTGCTGCTCTGCACCGACGGCATCGGCAAGAGCCTCGCCATGCCCGCCATCAAATCGATTCTGGCCGACGCCACTTCGGGCCGGACCGCCGCCGAAACCCTCGTCGAATCCGCCCTGGCCACCGGCGGCACCGACAACACCACCACCCTCGTCGCGGACGCCTGCCCCCTGCCCTGAAAACGGGCTCTCACCAGGCGATTAGGTTCCGGCGACCGCGAGTCTGCAAGGTAGTGAACACCGACGCGGGGTGGAGCAGCTCGGTAGCTCGCTGGGCTCATAACCCAGAGGTCGCAGGTTCAAATCCTGTCCCCGCTACAAACGAGGGCGGTCCTGACCGGTAGGTTTCAGGACCGCCCTCAATCTTTGTCGAGGTTTGTGGCAACGAATTTGGCAACCGTCCGGTATGTCCGTGCCCAGTAGTCAACGAACACTACGAAACCCACTGCTACCAGTCATTTTCCGATGGACGCAACGGAACCCACGGGACGGCTGCGTTCGCTGGGGTGTCGGCCCAACGATTGTTCAGTGTTGTCGGTTCGAATCCCTGAGGGCTATTTCCCGGGTGTGGTCGTTTGTGCCGGGTCTTTGCAGTAGACGGTGTCGGGCGGGCAGGGGGCGAGGATCGTTGAGAAGTATTGGATCGCGGAGAACAGGGTGATGGGGCCGCCAGCGATGACCAGGCCGATCATGGAGCCGACGGCGCCGAGGGTGGCGGCGCCCAGGACACAGCCTGCGATGGTGGCTCCGACGAAGGGCACCAGCAGGACGAGGAGCGGGCTGCTGACCGTGGCCCCGGCGGCCGCTCCGACCAGGCAGCCGGCGCCCGCGCCGAGCACCGCGCCCAGTACGGCGCTGACTGCGGCGCCGATGGCGGCGCGTTGGGCGAAGACGCCCAGGGCTTGGGTGTCGCGCGGTGTGAAGGATTCGGCCACCTGGGTCGCGGCCTGGTCGGTCGTGATGATCTGGTCGCGGGTGGCCGCCTGGATCGGCTGGCCGTGGCTTCGATCGGGGGTGAGTGTTGCTGTGGCGCCGTCGATTCGCGCGGTGATCGGGTAGGCGGTGTTGTCGATGCGGTAGGTGAGTGGGATGGCGGCGACCGCTTGCCGGTCGCGGTCCACGAGGACGAGTTGGTCTGCGGCAGCGTGTAGTTCGCCGCCGCTGATGGTCAGGACGGCGGCGTCGCCTCGACGGGTGACCTCGTAGTGCACGGCGGCGTTGTCGTCGCCGGGTTGCGGGGCGGCGTTGGCGGTGGCGGCGGCGAGCACGAGCGCGGTCGTGGCGAGCGCGGCGGTGGCGGTGGTTTTCCTCATCAGGTGGTTCCTTGGTTCATCGATGGTGCATGACTGCGGAGTGCCTTGTGGGCGAGATCAATTCGTTGAGCAGTTGTGCTGCTCGGGGCCAGGGTCCATACCCGGCGGTGGGGTCCAGATGTCCGACCGGGCCGAGTTCCACGGGGCGGCTGCCCCAGGATTCGGCGAGACCGGTGACACGCCGGTGGCTGGCGTAGGGATCGTTGGCGCTGCTGGCCAGGATGGTGGGAAACGGCAGCGTGCTACGGGGGACTGGGGACCAGCCGTGAGTGCACCCGAGTCGGCGAAGACGCGAATCGTCGCCGGGTGGATGTTCGAAGTCCGGTGGTGTGACCAGCAATGCCGCGCGGATCGGCCGGTTCGATCGTTGTGCCCAGTGCGCGACGGTCAGGACACCCGCGCCATGGGCGGTCAGGACGATCTCGCCGGACAGCGTCGACACCACGTCCGACAGGTTCGCTACCCATGCCTTCCGATCCAGGTGAGCGCCCACGGGCGGTCGCGGCACGGTTCGAGCGTGGGGCCGGGCGGCGGCCAGGGTGTTCAGCCAGTGGTTCGAGGACCGGTCGTCGAGTCCGGGAACGATGACGAGAGCGGGCTCGGTGGAGTCGCTCAGGGGTGCGCGGGTCACATCACGGCCCCGCCGTTGGGGCTGATGACCTGTCCGGTGAGGTAGTGATCGTCACCGGCGAGGTAGACGGCCAGGGATGCGTACTCCTCGGGCGTCCCCAGCCGCCCGACGGGGATCAGCTGGTACAGGTTGCGTTTCTGTTCGTCGGTGGCCGTGGCGAGGTATGTCTGGAACGGTGGCGTGGCGACGGCGCCGCACGCGATGGCGTTGACCAGGACACCGGCTCCGGCGACGTCGAGGGCGACGGTCTTGGTGAGGCTGGCGACCGCGGCTTTGGTGGCCGAATAGCCGGGACTATGCGTGCTCGCCGCGGAAATCCCGGCGATGGAGGTGATATTGATGATCCGGCCGTGGCGCCGCGGCTCCATGTGCCGCAACGCGGCGCGTGTGCACCAGAACACGCCGTGCACGTTCACATTCCACCATTTCAGCCAGTCGTCGTCGGTGAGACTTGTTGTGATACCGAGAGATTGGCGTTCGGCCGGCGTGGTCAGAAACGCGTAGTGCCGGTTGCGGCGTGCTTCCTCGGCCGGGGAGTCGGGCACGAGCGCGGCGTTGTTGACCAGGATGTCGAGGCTGCCGAAATGGTCCGCGGCCCCGTGGAACATCTGGTCGACCGCGTCTCGGTCGGAGACGTCGACCCGGGCCGGTAGGCACCGGCGGCCAATCGCGTGGATCTCGTCGGTGACGGCTGCGAGGGTGTCGGGCCGGATGTCGCAGGCGACGATGTCGGCGCCCGCGCGGGCCATCGCCACCGCGATCGCCCTGCCCAGTCCCTGGCCCGCGCCGGTTACCACGGCGGTCCTGTTGGATAGTGGCATTGTGTTCTCGCTTTCGGTGCTCTCTCGCATCCGGCGTAAATGAGCTTGCCGCGCAGGAATTTTCAGCTGCTGGTGCGGAGTTCGCGTTTGAGGATTTTGCCGGTGGAGGTCATCGGCAGCGTGGGGACGAATTCGATATGGCGGGGGTATTTGTAGGCGGCCATACGTTGTCTGGCCCAGTCGATGAGCGATGCCTCCGACGGGTCTGTCCCGGGGGCCGCGATGACGTACGCCTTGATTTCCTCGCCGTGGCTTCGGTGGGGGATTCCGATGACCGCGGCCAGGGATACCGCTTCGTGGGTCATCAGGACTTCTTCGATTTCACGGGGGTAGACGTTGAGTCCGCCGCGCAGGATCATGTCCTTGGCGCGGTCGACGATGTAGTAGTAGCCGTCGGGGTCGCGGCGGGCCAGATCGCCGGTGCGGAACCAGCCGTCGTGCATGACTTCGGCTGTGGCGCCGGGGTTTCGGTAGTAGCCCTTCATGACGTCGTGGCCGCGGACGGCGATCTCACCGACGGTGTCGTCCGCCGTGATCGGGTTCCGGTCGTCGTCGAGTAGACGCACGTCCACACCCCACACCGGCTTGCCGATCGATCCGGGTCGTGGTCCGTCGGCCGTGTCCGCGAACAGGGCGAGCGGGGAGGTCTCCGAGAGTCCGTAGCCCTCGGCGATATTCACTCCGAAGCGCTGCCGGAAGCGAGTGTGGATCTCGACGGGGAGCGCGGCGCCGCCGGAGAGCGCGAGCCGCAGATGTTCTGCGATATCGCCTGCGCTGCCGGTGTGTCCTAGGGCTTCGAGCAACGCCCAATACATGGTCGGCACACCGGCGAAGAGCGTGATCCGCTCGGCGCGCATGAGCTCCAAGGCGCCCGCGGCTTCGAAACGTGGTTGCAGCACGAGTGTCGCGCCCACCGAGAAACCGGCATTCATGATGATCGTCTGCCCGAAGGAGTGGAACAGCGGAAGCACCACCAGGCGTCGATCGTGCTGCGCGAGGTCATTGCCGAATTGCCGGTTGGCAGTGAAGGCGTTGAGCAGCATGTTCGCATGGGTCAGTTCGGCGCCCTTGGGTTTGCCGGTGGTGCCCGAGGTGTAGAGGATGACCGCCGTGTCGTCGGGATTCGTTGTCCGCATGGTGAATTCGGCGGGGTATGCCTGGATCGCGGTCGCCAGTTCGCCGGGATTCTCGACGTCCAGCGGGGCGGCGGAATCGATGAGGAACAGGTGGCGGCAGTTGGGCGCCTGGTCGAATCCGGCGCGGCCGTATGCACCGGTCGGCAGTTGCGCTGTGCCCTCGTGGCAGAAGAACGCCTTGGCATCGGAATCATCGAGGTGGTAGGCGATTTCGCGATCCTTGAGCAGGGTGTTGAGCGGCACCACCGTTGCTCCGGCCTCGAGGATGCCGTAGTAGATGATCGGGAACCACGCGATATTGGGGCAGGACAGCGCGACCTTGTCACCGGGCTGGATGTCGTGGTCGACCAGCAGCTGGGCGATTCGGTTGGCGGCGGCGTCGATCTGGGCGTAGGTCAGTCGTTGATCGCCGACGACCACGGCATCGCGGTTCGGAGTGCGCCGGGCTGTATCACCCAGCAGGACAGCGAGATTGAGCATGGGAGTCCTCACGGGAGGGTAGACGGGCCGGATGGTTCCCGGCCCGAGTCGGCGAGTCGGCGCAGTCCGGCTGGATAGGTGTAGCGGCCCAGCACGAGGAACCCGATGGCGCCGAGGTAGGCCAGCGGCACCAGGCGCAAGGAGGACGCGAGCCCGTACCGATCGGCGAGAATGCCCACGACCAGAGGCCCGAGCGCGAGTCCGAGGATGCTGTTGGCCAAGGTGACTACGGCGAGAGCCGTTGCCCGCAAGCCGGGGTGGGTCAGGCTGACCACCATCGAAGACATGGCGCCCGCTGATCCGGCGGCGGTCAGCGCACCCAGTGCGAGAACGGTCAGTTGAATCGGGCCCGTGCCGAGGCTGAAGGCCGCCGTCAGCAGGATCAGCGAGATCGTGCAGTACAACAGCGCGCTGCTCCACTGCCGCAATGGATTTCGGCGAGCCGCGCGGTCGGTGAGAATGCCGCACGCCACCATTCCGGCTCCGATGAGCAACACATACCCCGAGGCCGCGAGTCCGGCGTGGTCGGTGGGCATGGCGTAGGAGCGCTGGAAGAAACTCGGCAGCCAGGCCATCAGCGCCGCACCGACGAACAGTTGCAGGCCGCCGCCGATATAGGCGCACCACAACGGGACCGACGAGAACAAGCTGGACAGGGGTGCGCGCACCGTGTTGCTCGGCGCGGGGGAGTCTCCGTCGCCCGCCGGGGAATCGGTGAAAGTATGCCGGCGTAAAGATGATTCGGTCACCAGGACGCGGAACACCGCGACCAGCAACAGTCCCAGCGCGGCCATGACGGCGAAAGTCCAACGCCAGCCGATATGTTCGGCAATCACCCCGCCCACCGCGACACCCACCACCGATCCGAACGAGCCACCGGCGAGAAATGCCCCGCTCAACGAGGCGCGCAGTTGCGGCGCAAACACCGAAAGCATTACCGCGGCACCGACACTGCCGTACGCGGCCTCACCGACGCCGACCAGGAACCGCGCACCGAGCAACTGGTGATAATTCTCGGCGAGCGCGCACAGCAGGGTGGCCAGACTCCAGACCGTCGCCATCACCAGCATGCTGCGCACCCGCCCCCACCGGTCGGCGAGCAGCGACAGCGGGAACGTCAGCAGCCCCACCATCAGGGCGACGACGCTGGTCAATGCGCCCAGCTGTGAATCCGACAGTCCCCATTCGGATTTCAGCAACGGGAATACCGCTGAGAGCACCTGGCGGGACATGTAATCCGAGAGCAGCAGCCCGAAGGTCAGGCCGAACACGACCCAGGGGAAGATCCGCGAACGGTTGTCGGGCGGGGCGGTGATCGGCGGGTCGGACGGTGTGGTGGAGAGATCCATGGCGCTTCCTCGAGCCTGGTGGAATCAACACGTCGCGGTGCGCCGACCGGCGTCGGCGCACCTGCCTGGCGAAAGATCAAGCGTGGTGCAGGAATCCGAGCTGTCCCGGTTTCCGGTTGGGCGGGAATCCGATCTTGGCCAGCGCGTCGTCGGTGTCGGTGTAGACCTCGTCGAACTTGTAGATCTCGCGGGCTTCCTTGCAGGTGGCCACTTCCCGGCCGAGTTCACCGGCGATGCGGACCATCTGCTCGATCTGCTGCACCGAGGTCCGGCGTTCGCCCTTGCGGCCCCACAGGTTGTCCTCGATGCCGACCCGCACGTGCTGGCCCATGGCCATCGCGATGGTGCACATCGGGGTGACATTGCGCATGATGGTCTCGATGGTCAGCACCGCGCCGTCCGGGGTCCGGCGAATGAACTCCATCAGGTCGGCCGGATGGGTGCCCGCCGCGCCGCCGCCGATCGCGACGTAATTCAGGATCAGTGGCCCGGTGTAGATGCCGCGGCGGATCAGCCGCTCCACCGTCTCGAGCTGGTGTACGTGTCCCAGCATGAAATGCGGCTGGATGCCGGCGGTGGTCAAACGGCGCAGGTGCTCGATGTAGAAGTCCGGTCCCGCTTCCAGGACCATGTCGCGATATGCCTTGTACAGCACCGGATTCTGCAGTGAGGTGCCCTCGATATCGTCATCGCTGAGCAGCTCCATGACGTTCATCTGGCTGGTGTTGATGGCGATGGTGACCTGATCCGGTTTCGGGTCGAGGTCGGCCAGCAGGTGGCGGGTGTCGTAGTCCAGCCACTTGGCTTTGTCGCCGTCCTCGGGCGGCGCGAACGAAATCGACCCGCCGACCTGCAGAATCATCTCCGGCACCGCTTCGCGCAGGCGACCGAGCATCTCGTTGAACAGCTCGAGTCGCTTGGATCCGAATCCGTCGGCCTCGCGGACGTGGACGTGCAGCACCTGCGCGCCCGCGTTGTAGCAGTCCACCGCCTTCTGGACCTGCTCGTCCATCGTGACGGGAATGTCGTCGGAATCGCCGGGCAGGAACTCCGGGCCGTACGGGGCGACCTGGATAACCAGATTCTCCTGGTTCTCCGGCAGCAGCGAATCATCGAGATAATGCATGATCTTCCTTCCTGATTCTTCTGGGTTGCACTGTGCGGGGCGGGATTACGGCTGCTCCGCACGGCGACGCTGGAACGCGTCGAGTTCTTCAGCCAGAACGGGGACGCCGATATTGCAGGCGTGAATGCCCAGCACGCTGGTCAGTTGGAGAACGGCGAGGATTTCCTCGCGGGACACACCCAATTCCAGGGCGGCGCGAATATGACGGCGGACGCCCGGCGAGTACATGTGGGTGCAGGCGGCATCGACCGCGATGCACAGCAACTCCACGGTTTGCGGTGACAGCACGCCCCGGCGGATGGGCAGCGAACCCATCGACATGAACTGCTCGGTCCATTCGGGGTCCCAGTCATGCAGCTGGTCCCACAACGGATTCCAGGCACCTTGGGCGCGCATGGCTTCGACGACTGTGGTGGGGACGGACTCGGCGGTCACCGGCAGCTCCTTCGATGCGTTCTGGCGTAACTGCCGTCACGGTATTCGGGAGCACCGCATGATGCTTGACCATATGGGACGAGAAACTTGACAATCTGGGACATGGAAGCGAGGGTGAATCGATGGCCCCCATGGTCCGAAGCGCCGTCCTGTCCGGCTACGTCGATCTGGCGCTCTCGCTGGACGTCGACCCGATGCTGTTGCTGCGTTCGGTCGGTATCGGCGCCGCGGCGCTCACCGCCAGCGATCTGTGGCTGCCCGCCGACGCGCTCGACCTGTTGATGGAACGCACCGCACACGAATCGAACTGCGAGACCTTCGGGCTGCGGCTGGCCGCGCGGCGGGGCCTGGCCAATCTCGGACCGGTTGCCCTGGTGGCGCGTGAGGAGCCCGAGATTCGCAGCGCACTCACCATCGCGCTGCGTCACATCGCCCTGCACAACGAAGCGCTACGTACCCGGCTCTCCGAAACCGGCAGCCTGACAACGATTCTCATCCAGTCCGCGCCGGGATTCGTGCTCGGTCGGCAGTCCATCGAACTGACGGTCGGCGCGACCTGCCGGATCCTGCGCGAGTTCCTCGGTCAGGACTGGCACCCGCTCTCGGTCTGCTTCACCCACGGCGCACCGGCGCAGCGCACCGACGACCATCCGATCCTCGGACCCTCCATCGAATTCGACCAGAGCTTCGACGGAATCGTCTGCTACAGCCACGATCTCGATTCCGCCAACCCACTCGCCGACCCGCTGTTGCGCCCCTACGCGCGCGACTACCTGAGATCGCTGGCGGCACCCGACGAAACCATCTCCGGCCGCGTCCGGGCCATTATCGAAACTCTGCTCCCCACCCAACAGTGCTCGGCCGCCACCGTCGCCGATCACCTGGGCATGGACCGCAGAACACTGCACCGCCAACTCCAGCGCGACGGCGAATCCTTCCTCACCGTCCTCAACAGCACCCGCCTCGACCTGGCCCACCGCTATCTCACCCACCACGACCGCACCCTCAGCGATATCGCCACAGAACTCGGCTTCTCCGAACTCAGCGCCTTCTCCCGATGGTTCCGCCACCACGCCGGCCACGCACCCGGTCACCTCCGAGCCCGCTGACAATCCAGTCGTCGACAGGCCCTTGCCGCGGGGGCCGGACCTGCCTAGGCGATAGGAGATTCAGCAGCGGAGAAAGCGAAGGAGAGCAGGGCGGTGGCGGTGAAATCATCTGCGGTTTCGGCGGTCTGCCACGCGCCGGCGTGGTCCATGAAGGCACTTTCGTGCCCGTCGAACGTGGCGAAGGGGTTGCCATGGTTCGAGGGGCAGGTGCGCATGGAGGGGAACGAATTCAGATCGGCGAGCTTGTGCGATGCGTTGGGGCCGTTGACGACGCCACCACGAAGAATGCCGTTGCCCCCGTCGAGATCTCCGGCAAGATTGGCGACCTGGTGTGCCGGACAGCGCGGGAAAGTTGTGCCGGCCCCGATGACGAAGGAAGAACCCCATGGGTTGGCACCCAGCGCCCAGTTTCGTTGCTGCGTCGCGAATGCTCCGTAGCGTGGGTCTGCGGTCACCTGGCGGTACAGCACGGCGGTTGCGGCCAAGCCGAAGGTATGCGGTACGGAGTCGAAGTCGGTGATGTCGGCTCCGGCGCGGAATGGGTCGCGGGCTGCGCGGGCGCTGCCGTCGTCGAGCTGACGTGCGAGATCGGCAACAAGTTGCGCCCGGCTGACCTCGCTGCTCGAGCGGTCGGCGGCATGCAGGTGTGCGAGATCGGCGTGGGCGAGTGCGCTGACATCGCCGAGCCCGAGGGTGCCGAGGGTCTCCGAGGTGAGGTACTGCTCGGCCCAATGATCGGCTTGCTGGGTCCAGTCGGTGGTGCGGCTGTCGCGGAGAGCGTATCCGGCGAGGGCAAGTTCGGTGGCACCGAATTCCATATCGTCTTGCCAGGAGACCTCCGGGTAGAAGCTGTGCGGGAAGGCGGTGACGAGCTCGTCGCCCGGCGAGGTATCGGCGAGTTCGTAGATGTGTGCGGCTTTTTCCAGTTCCGCGCGTGCCCGCGCGGGATTGTCGGTGGCATCCAGTTGGGCTGCGAGAGCGAAGGCCGCAGCGACGCGTCCGGCCAGGTTGGGGCTGATCGGCTGTCCGGGCGGTGCGGCGCGGAAGACCGGGCGGTGTTTGATCAAGTAGTCCGGGTCACCCGCTCTGACGTGCATTGCGTCGTCGGCTTCGGGCAGCCGCCACAGGTCGTGGTCGGATCGGATGTTGCCCGAGCCGTCGTCGGTGTCGCCTTTGCCGAGTCCGACCTGAAGATAGAGGGTGCGCGACTGGTCGTCCCACATTTTGTCGAGCCAGTCCAACCCGTGGCGGGCCTCAGCGGCTAGCGATGGCCCACCGACCGGTGTGGTCCGCTGTGCCAGAAACAGACTGGCTACCGAGTAGGAGGCCGTATGGGTGAACTTGAGGAAGTCTCCCGCGTCGTTCCAACCGCCGGCGACGTCGATCGGCCCACCCACGATCTCGAGGGGCTTGGTCAAGACCTGGTCGTCGGAGTCGTAGACGGGCTTGTCGTACACGGTCGCTTGACGATCGGACAGGTGTGAAGGCTGGCGTCGAAGGTCGGTGGGAATGACTTCGGCCCCGTCTCGCTGGGCTTGGAAGTAGCGGACGTTGTCACGGATGAGCGTCCCGAACAATTCACCAGCGGGCGCGATACGGAACCGAGGAGAGACCGCAGTGACCGGGCCCGACACCTCCACACGGTAGTCACCGGGCGTCGTGAGAGGCGACAGGTCCAGCACCTGGACCGCTCCGAAGGTGTCGTTCCACTGTCCGGCGGAGTTGCCGACTCGGCCGCTGAGCGCCTCGTTTCCGGCGGTGTCCCGAACTCGGAATGTCGCTGCAGGCGTGGCGGTGTCGGTCATGAGGTAAGCGTGTTTGCTCTCGTCGGGGGTGTACCCGACCTGGTCTACGCGCACCTCGGCACGTGGGGATCCTGACCGGTCGCCGGACTCGTGGGCCGGCTGGAAGCAACCGACCGCGAGAATCGCCGGTGCAAGGCAGACAGCGAACATGCCGATCATGCGGGTACATCGTTTTGCCACGCGTGCACACTGCCAGCTACTCCATGAGGGATTCATGAGACCCCCTCATACCGCGTAGCAGAGGCTACTCATGACGGCTGAGGGGCCATGCGACGTTGTCTGGCGCGTGCCCACCGGTTTGATCCAGAGTTTCGGTCCCGCGGTCGTCAGTTGGTTTCGGGACGGTTGGCGTCGGGCCCACGAATCGGCCGAAGTTGGCAACGGATTTGGCAACCGGACACGGTGCAATCCAGCGGGCTGGGTGCTACGACGCGGACAGGACGGACGAACGAAACCTCGCTGACCAGTACAGAACGGATTCCGGCGAACCTAGAGGGACCGTGCGGGACGGGTCCTCGTTGGCTCATAACCCGGAGGTCGCAGGTTCAAATCCTGTCCTCGCTACGAGCGAAATGGTCCGGAACCTTTTGGTTCCGGACCATTGTCGTTTCTGGCCAGCCATCGGGGATGCTGCTGGTCCGCCCAGTCCCGGTCGACGTGGCCGGTCCGCATGCCGCGCCGCGCCTCCGGATCCTGGAACGCCTTTCGAATGTGACCGGCCAGGACTGCCGCGATGGCCCACGCGAGGACGTCGTGCACGAAGATCGCGCTGGTCCGGGAGATGGCAGGAAGCAGATGGATGAACCACATCAGCAGACCCGTAAACATCATCACCAGCACGGCGCCGGCGATCCAGCCCGCGTAGAGCTTCTGCCCGGCGTTGAATTTGCCGGCGGGGCGGTCCGCCGGTGCGGTCAGGCCCCGACGGACCGCGCTCAGCCAGCGACGGTCGTACGGTGCGAAGCGGTTCAGCCTGCGGAGGTCGGCGCGGAAGGCGGGCGAGAACAATCCCAGCAGGACCGGCACGGGCAGTAGGACGCCCGACCACTCGTGGACGGTCGCCACGATGTTTCGTTGACCCACGAGTTGAGCCAGCGGCCCGATGTACAGAAATGCTGCGGTCGTCGTGCACAGCAGTATCAGTGTCGCGGTGGTGCGGTGGACCATTCGCTCGGCTCTCGTGAACCGCCGCACACCGCCGCGCCGTTCAGTGCTTGTCATCGAGCCAGCCGTCCACGTCGTACCCGCGCTCCTCCCAGTAGCCGGGGACGACCCGGCTGGTGACCGATATGCCCGATAGCCATTTGGCGGACTTGTAGAAGTACATCGGTGCCACGTAGAGCCTGACCGGGCCGCCGTGCTCGTGGGTGATCGGCGCGTCCTGCATCTGCAGGGCCACCAGCACGTCGGAGCGCCGGGCCTGCTCGAGCGTGAGGCTCTCGGTGTACGCGCCGTCGAAACAGCCGAAGCTCAGGGCTTCACCGCCTGCGCTGACCCCGGCGTCGTCCAGCAGGTCGGACAGCCTCACACCGTCGAAGGG
The DNA here is from genome assembly GCF_050942175.1 of Nocardia sp. CA-151230. NCBI lineage: Bacteria > Bacillati > Actinomycetota > Actinomycetes > Mycobacteriales > Nocardiaceae > Nocardia > Nocardia sp. CA-151230. The sequence continues at coordinate 4,776,559 of NZ_CP192061.1, read as the reverse complement.
CACCTTCTCGACGCGCCAGCCGTCGGTGCATTGCACGTCGTGGACGACCCGGGTCTGCGGCAATGCGCGCAGGTCCGCGAGTGTGTAGGTCCGCGGCCGGTCCACCAGGCCGTCGATTTTCAGCTCGTAGTCGGTCTCGCCTTTGCGCGGGACCGAGCGGACGACGCTGTAATAGCGGAACCCGCCCGGGTTCGGGAGCAGGCCGGTGACGCCGGTCGGATCATTCTGGGAAGCCTTGGCCAGCAAGCCTTCCCAGCCGGATTGCAGATACGGCGCCGTGATCAGCCCCGCCGCGCCGAGGCCGAGCATGCCCAGCAGTGTTCTCCGAGCCACGGGTGCGCCGTCCGGCATGTTCTCGGATTCGGTCTCGGGCATCGTTCGGCCCCTTTCTGCGTCGTCTGGACTGTGGGTCCGGGCCCGACCCCCATCGAGAGGGCGGGCCCGGTCCAGGGTCGGGTCAGGGAGTGTGTGCGACGCAGCGGAAGCTGGCCGGGGACGCCGGGTCGCCGTCGCCGTTGTAGTGGGAGACGAACGGGAGACGGCAGATGTCGCGCGAGACCGTCTGGCCGGTGGCGGTGGTCAAGTCGGCCCGCAGGACATCCGGCGCCTGGCCGTGCTCGACCCACGCCGTCAGGGCGGTCAGGTCGTTGCTGCCGGTGAGGGCGCAGTGCGCGACACCCGGGGCCAGGAAGACGCGATAGAAATCGTCGACCTTGGCGGTGCCGCCCAGCTGCGCGTCCACGCGGTTGCGGTAGTCGACGGTGCCGGCGGTGGGGATGAGCTGGTCGGCGTCACCCTGCCAGGTGATGATCTTGCCGCCCGCGTCGCGGAACGCCGACAGGTTCGGGTCGGCGGTGCCGATGACCGAGTCGAACTCGGAGCGGGCCTGCTGGAAGATCTGATCGAACTGCGCGTAGGTGAGGTTCGCGGTGTTGAAGGCGGGCTGCTTCTCCACGAAGTTGGCGACCCACTGGGCGGGGACGGGGAACGGCGCGCCCACGGTGACACCGCCGGGGCCGGTGGTGCTGGCCGTCAGGTTGCTGAAGTCGGCGCCGATCGGCAGGCCGTACCAGAGCCGCTGGCCGTTGCCGTCCCGCGGACCGTCCCAGATTTTGCGGACCACTTCGGCATCGGCCTCGCTGATCGTGTACTCCTTGCCGTCGCACGCGACCTTGGTGCCGATCAGGCTGCGCGGGTCGAAGTTGCAGCGGCTCGGGTCACTGATCAGACCGTCGGCAACGCCGTCCTGTGGGTCGCAGGCCTTGACCGCGGCCTGGTTGAACGCATTGAACTCGCACGTGGTCGGGTAGGTGTGCGCCTCCTTCATCACCACCTGCGGCCAGAGTGTGGCGACCTCGAACTGATTCCAGTTGATGGCCGGGGCGTCGGCGTTGATGCCATTGAAGTCGGTCGGGTACTTCTGGGCCTCCATGTAGCCCTGTCGTCCGCCGGTGGAGCAGCCGTTCCAGTAGGCGTAGGACGCGGCATGCCCGTAGACGTCGTTGACGACCTGCTTGCCGACGACGGCCAGCTCGTGCACCGAGCGGGACGAGAAGTTCTCCAGCAGCGCGGTGTTGATCCGGCCGTTCGAGTTCAGCGCCCAACTGCTGTTCAGGCCACTGATATCCACGCCGGCGTCGGTGGTTGCGACCGCGTAGCCCTGCTTGACGGCCGCGGCCACGCCGCCGATGTTCCCGGCGGCGTAGGCAGCGCCACCGACCGCCTGAAATCGGCCGTTCCAGCCGGACTCCGGCAGTCAAACCTGCACCTTGGCATGGTCATTCGCACCGGGATGGGTCAGGGTGACGGTCACTTCGCAGTGCGCGGGGACATCGGCCACGGGGTATCCGCCCAGCGGCGGGGTCCCGGGGACCTGGAACGTTCCCGCGGGGACGGCGGTCGCGGCCAGGGATTCCACGGTGGCGCCAGCCGGTGCAGGTATCTGAAATGTATTGCAGTTGAACGCATTCGCGTTCGTTGGAGTGGTGGCGGAATCGTCCGATCTGTCCACCAGTGCGTAGATGGCGGCAGCGCCTGCCACCGTGATACCGACGGTTGCGAGTGCGAGTACTCGTCGCTTCAAGATCTCTCCTCAGTTGGAATTGCACCCACTGTGTCCGGCGCGCCACCACCGACGCATCAGTCAGGTGACGCTCGGCCGACGTAATTCGGGTTCAGACGAGGCTTTCGGTGAAGAAGTCGGTGAGCTGCTCCACGGCCGGACCGACGTACTGTTCCTTGTCGTAGAGGTCGACGTGACTCGCGCCCTCGATCCAGTGAATCCTCTTGGGCCCGGCTGCCTTCTGGAAGGCTTCGAGACCCATCCAGGCGGTGATGGCACGGGTGCCCAGGATCATGAGAAGCGGACGCTGCCCGATCAGCGGCACCGCCGCGAAGGCGTCGAACGCCGCGAGCTTGTCGATGCTGGTCCAGTCGAATGCCTTCGCGGCGCGGGGGTGCTGACCGCGCGGGGTGCAGTAGTACTCGAAGCCTTCGGCGCCGTACTCGCCGCCGAGCTCACGGGCCTGCTCGATCGTTTCGGGGAACAGGGGCAGGGTGTGCGGCTTTTCTCCGCGGGCCTCGACCGTGCGGGCGTGTGCCGCCGCGTCGAGCATGCCTTGGAAGACCGCGGGATCCTGTGCGCCGTCGGGACCCAAGCGGAACAGTCGAGCCACATCCACGCCGCTGACGGTCGCGGCCGCTCTCACCCGGTGGTCACTTCCGGTGGCCGAGAGCACATAGCCGCCGGATGCGCAGATACCGAGCGCGCCAATGCGTTCGGCGTCGACCTCGGGTCTGGTGGTCAGATAGGACATCGCGGCCTTGATGTCTTCGACTCGGTGGGTGGGGTCTTCGAGGCCACGGGGCTCGCCGCCGCTCTCGCCCTGGTATGCGGCGTCGAAAGTCAGTGTCACAAAGCCCTTTTCGGCAAGTTTCGACGCGTAGAGCCCGGCGGTCTGCTCCTTCACGCCGCTGGCGGGGTGACCGACGACGATCGCGGGGCGCGGGCCGTCCGCGGACTGTTCAGGGATGTAGAGATGACCGGCGAGCGTGATACCGGCGCTGTCGAGGGTGATGCCGATCCTGGCCATGAGATTCTCCGTTTCACTGTGATTGCACTAGAAGTGATGTGCTCGTCCGAGCTATGACCGCCGCAGCAGATCCGCGGCGCGTTCGGCGATCGCGTAGACCGTCGCGTTGGTGTTGGCCGACGGAATCGCCGGTATGACCGATCCGTCGGCGATCCGCAGGCCCTCCAGCCCGTGCACTCGCAGTTCGGAATTCACGACGGAGGACTCGTCCTCACCCATGGCGCAGGTACCGACCGGGTGGCAGTAGGAGCCGAAATTCCTGCGGGCGTAGTCGCGCAGCACCGCCTCGTCGGTGACGTCGAGTCCGGGCGCGACCTCGGCGACGCCCCATCCGGCCAGTGCCGCCGAACCCGCGATCTCGCGGGCGGCCTCGATACCGGCGACCACTGCCTCGACATCCGCGGCCGCCGTGAAGTATCCGGGGTCGAGCATCGGCGGCGCGGACGGGTCGGCCGAGGTGATGCGCAAGGAGCCCCGGCTTACCGGAAGCATCGGCGAGACGCCGATGGTGAAGCCGTTCGGCACCGCCGCAACGGGATTGGGCAGCGGGATATCGATGAAGATGATCTGCACATCCGGCCCCGCCAGGTCCGGGTTGCTGTGCAGGAGGCCGATGATCTCGCCGTGATTCGCCCGTGGCGTGGGCACCAGGCGGCGGGAACTGTGCACGAGGTTGATCCGGGGATGGTCGTGCAGATTGCGGCCCACCCCCGCCAACGGGTGTACCACCTCCACGTGCGCGTCCCGCAGCACGGACTCCGGTCCGATGCCCGAGCACAGCAGCAGTTGTGCGCTGCCGATAGTTCCGGCCGCCAGCACGACTTCGGAAGAGGCGGTGGCGCGATGGATTTCACCACCCACCCCGTACTCGACCCCGGTGCAGCGCTGACCCTCGAGGAGCAGCCGCGGTGCGAGCGTACCGGTGACGACCCTGAGGTTCGGTCGTCCCAGTGCGGGCGTGAGGTAGGCGTCGGCGGCGCTCTGCCGTTGTCCGGCCACGATATTGAGGTCGACCGGAGCGAAACCGTCCTCGAGTCCGCCGCTGATATCGGTGGCGCGGGGGAATCCGACCTCGATCGCCCCGTCCAGGCAGGCGCGCAGGATCTCATTGGGCGTGGTGGTCGGGCTGACGGTCAGCGGCCCGGCGGTGCCGCGGCCGGGCGCACCGGTCACGGCGGTCTCGCTGCGCTGGAAATAGGGCAGCAGATCGTCGTAGGTCCAGCCCTTGGCGCCGTGGACATTCCAGCCGTCATATGAGGTGTGGTGCCCGCGCGCGAACACCATGGCATTGATGGCCGACGAGCCGCCCAGTCCCTTCCCGCGCGGCAGCGGCACCGGTGTTCGCGAAAACCGCTGTGGCACAGTTCGATCGCCCCATCCGGCCGACGAGTTGGCGAGGGTCGGCCAGGCCGGAGGATGCGCGACCGCGTCCGGCAGCGCCGCGGCGCCGGCCTCCAGCAGCAGCACCCGGAGGTTCTCGTCCTCGGTGAGCCGGGTGGCGAGCACGCAGCCCGCGGTACCGCCGCCGACGATGACGAAGTCGTAGGTATCGGAGGAAGGCATTTCGTTCATCCTTTATGTCGTGCGCGAGGAATTCGGGCGCTGTCGATCAGGCACTTCTGCTGTCGGCGACGACCGCGACACCCGTTCGGCCGCCGTCGACATCGATGACGGTCCCGTGGACAAAGGCGGCGTTGTCGGAGGCGAGGTAGACGGCGGCGGCCGCGATGGCGTCGGGGTGACCGGAGCGCCCGGCGGGGGTGCCGTGCATCAGCGCCTCGCCGGGGTGTTCGACGGCGGGGTCCCAGTCGGGGGTGACGATGACGCCCGGGGAGATGGCATTGACGCGGATGCCGCGGTCGCCGAACTCGGATGCCCATGCGCGCGTGAGGGTTTCCATCGCGCCCTTGGTGGAGGCGTAGAGGGCGCCCACCGGGATGCCGAGGCGCGCGACCCAGGAGCCGAGGTTGATGATCACGCCGCCGCCGGCGTCGAGCATGGCGGGGACGACGGCCTGGGTCAGGAAGAACGGCGCTTTGACATTGACGGCGTAGACGCGGTTGAAGGTCTCGTCGTCGATGGTCAGGGTGGTTCCCGGCGGGTAGATGCCCGCATTGTTGACCAGGATGTCGATGCGTCCGCCCAGCCGCTCGGTCGCCGCGGCGGCAAGTTCCCGGCTGGCGGCCGCGGTGCCGTCGAGATCGGCGTCAAGGTAATCCGCTTCCCCGCCCGCCACGCGGATCTCCTCGACGACCGCCTCGCCGCGTGTCCGGTCGCGCCCGGACACGATGACGTGCGCTCCTTCGGCCGCGAAGGCGAACGCGATGGCGCGGCCGATATTGCTGGTGGAGCCGGTGATCAGGGTCTTCTTGCCATGCAGTCTCATGGACACCACCCTCGCGCCGGGCGATGTACCCCCGCATCCGTCAGGTGACGGTGATCGCGACGTAGCTCATCGGGCCGCGGAACGACGTACGTCGATGCCAGCGTCACCTGACGGATGTGCCGCCCGGGCCCGGCGACGACAGTGGAATCGTACAACCCGCATCCCCCTGCTAGAAGGACGAAATCCCATGGTCGACAACGGAAATGGCCGCAACAAGCGACGCGCTACCCGGGCTGCCGGCGCACTCGTGGCCGGTGTCGCGGGCCTCAGCCTCGCCGTCGCCTGCTCCTCGAACACCGTCACCCACGCCGGTCCCGACGAGGATGCGCCGCGACCGACCATTGTGCTGGAGCACGGCGCGTTCGCCGACGGGTCCAGCTGGAACGATGTGATCGCGAAGCTGAGCAAGGACCGGTATCCCGTGGTGGCGGCGGCCAACCCGCTGCGCGGTCCGGGCAATGACGCCGCCGCGCTGCGCAGCGTGATCAGCCACATCGACGGGCCAGTCATTCTGGTCGGGCATTCCTACGGTGGCTCGGTCATCAGCGCCGCGGCGGCCGGAAACGACAAGGTCAAGGGGCTCGTCTACGTGGCCGCGTTCCTGCCCGCGCCCGGCGAGACCGCGCTCGAACTGACCAACAAGTACCCCGGCTCCACCCTGCCCGGCACCTTGAATCCGGTGCCGTTCACCAATTCCGACGGCAGCGCCGGCACCGATCTCTACATCCGGCAGGACAAGTTCCGCGGCCAGTTCGCGGCCGATGTGCCCGAGGATCGCGCCGCGCTCGCTGCCGCGGCGCAGCGGCCGATCGCCCAGTCCGCGCTCGAGGAGAAGGCCACGGTCGCGGCCTGGAACGAGAAGCCGAGCTGGGACATCGTCACCACCAAGGACCTGAACATCCCGCTCGCGGCGCAGCGCTTCATGGCCGAGCGGGCCCACGCGCAGGTCACCGAGGTCGACGCCTCGCATTCGGTCGCGGTCTCGCATCCGGACGTGGTCGCCAAGGTGATCGAGCAGGCTGCCGCAGCCGCGCACTGACCCGAAACCCCACCACCACAGGAGAACACGATCAAGGGCAAGATCCTGGCGGCGCTGCTGCCCCTGGTCGGGCCGTCCTCGCTGCGCAAATCCTTCGCCGTACCACTGCAGGCCGCGTAATGGCCGCGCGGCAGCAGACCTCCGGCGCGCTCGCGCCCGGCGGGCACGCCTTCGACTCCGACGGCGTCGTCCAGCGGTACCACGTGTACGGCAATGGACCCGTCTGCCCGGCGCATCCGGGCGGACCAGGGAGCCACTGGGAGTACCTGCGCATGACCGAGCTCGAAGAACACCTGACCATGGTGTACGTCGAAGCGCTCGGCACCGGCGAATCCGGCCGGCTGCCGACGCAACCCAACGGCCACACCCGCGAGCGCTACAGCATTGCACTGCAACGGATCATCGACCATCTCGGCGTGCCGAAGGTGCGTCTGCTCGGTCACCCGCACGGGGCCTTCGTCGCCGCCTACCATGCGATCCACCGCCCTGCCGGGCTCGCGGGGATCATCCACTACGAGGGCGCTCCGGCGACCGGATCCGAGCACGGCGCGGAGGCCGGGCGGCGGCTGCAGGAGTTCGCCGCCGCGCACGCCGACCGGCCCGGATCGAAGGACGTGCTCGCGGCATTCAGTGGAATGCAAGACATTTCGAGCGATGAGCAGACCGTTGCCGTCGCCCGCGGTGTCCTGCCCTCGTACATCGCCGACTACTGGGGTAACGAACAGCGTTGGGCTCCGGTCCGAGATGCGCTGCGCGCCGGCTACATCTCCGGACTGGACGCGTTCGGTTCCCCCGCCCTCATCGATGACCGCGCCGACCTGCCGAAAGTGACTGTCCCGGCGCTGGCCATCGTGGGTGTCTTCGACGTCGTCTGCGGACCGCGCTGGGCGCAGGAACTGCACGACCTGATCCCCGGTTCGTGGCTGGTGGTCCTCGAAAACAGTGGCCATCTGGGGCATCTGGAAGAACCCGAGCGGTTCACCGACGCCGTCCAGAACCTCGTCCTCTCGACTCAATCTCTGCCATCGCCGAGCGATAGCAGTCCCGAAAGGCTCATGAGATGAACCGGCAATATCCCGAACGGCCTTTGATCGCAGAGCTTTTCGTCTGCGGACCGATCGCGATGCTGATCTGGTCGGAGACCGCCGTGCTGCACGGTCGTGGACCGTCCGTACGGGAGCTCATGGGCTAGCGCCCGCAGCACACCACCACTGATCCACCCGCTATTTCATCACCGAACAGGAACCACCATGGCCAAGCTGACCGTGGGTCGCGAGAACAGCGATACCATCGACATCTACTACGAAGACCACGGCAGTGGCCGACCGGTCGTGCTCATTCACGGATACCCGCTCAACGGCGCTTCATGGGAGAAGCAGCAGCGCGTCCTGCTCGACGCCGGTTACCGCGTGATCACCTACGACCGCCGCGGTTTCGGCAACTCCAGCCGCCCGACCGTCGGCTACGACTACGACATCTTCACCGCAGATCTGCACGCCCTCATCGAGCATCTCGACCTGACCGATGCCGTCCTGGTCGGCTTCTCCATGGGAACCGGCAAAGTCACCCGGTACTTCAGCCGGTACGGCTCGAAGCGCATCACGAAAGCCGTTCTGATGGGCGCGATTCCACCGTATCTACGCAAGGCCGAGGACAACCCCGAGGGCGTGGACGAGGCGGTCTTCGACGGCATCAAGGCCGCCATCCTCGCCGACCGCCCCGCCTACTTCAAGGACTTCCTCGACACCTTTTACAACGTCGACGTGCTCGGCGGCACCCGCATCAGCGAACAGGCCTGGCAGAACAGCTTCAACGTCGCGGTGACCGCCTCGACCCACGCCGCCTACGCCTGCGTCGACACCTGGCTGACCGACTTCCGCGACGATCTGCCCGCGATCGACGTACCCGTCCTGCTGATCCACGGCGACGCCGACCGCATCCTGCCCTACTCCGCGACCGCGGCCCGCCTGCCCGGCCTGATCAAGGACCTGACCGTGGTCACCGTCGAAGGCGGCCCGCACAACATCGCCTGGACCCACCCCGAAATCGTCAACCCCTCACTTCTGGAGTTCCTCTCGTGACCGCATTCCCGCCTCCGCCCGCCGTCGCACAGGACCGTCGCTTCGTCCTGGGCAACCATCTGCGGATGACCATCCTCACCACCCCGGAGGAGACCGACGGCCGCCACGACCTCGCCGATGTCACCCTGCCCCCGGGTTCGGATACCCCGTTGCACAAGCACACTCGCTACGAGGAGCGGCTCTGGGTGGTCGAGGGCACGGTCTCCGTGTGGGCCGGCCAGGACGCCTACACCTTGGGACCCGGCGACTTCTACACGATCACCATGAATACCCCGCACATGCTCGAGGCCGGTCCCGAAGGAGTCCGGGTGCTCACCATGAGTTCCCCAGCGCATTTCGTCGACCTCATCCGTCGCGCGGGCACACCCGAAGCCGAAGCGACGCCCGACACCGAATGGGATCTGGACCTGTTCAACACGATCACCACCGAACTCGGAGACGTCATCCTGGGCCCACCCGGAATGCGGCCCGCCGACCTGCCGGACGACAACCCGGCATAGGCCGAGTGGCCCGGAACCATCAGTGACCCACCAATCGCCCCGAACCGCATAGCACCAGCCCAGAAGCAGGGCGCCGAAACTCACCGCTCGAGATAGTTGTTGCACCGCAGGGCAGTACCACCACACATGCAACAACTATCTCGAGCATCACGACACGCCACTCGACCAGACCGACAAAAAGTCCCCACGCCAAGCGCCAGCAACAACCCACCCGCACGAACCCGATCACCCGTGATATCACCTGCTGCATGTTCGTCGCTGTACGTTCGCATTGATTACCCTCACCCTCGCTGACCTGCTGCGCAGCGATGTGCGCCGCCGCGGTTGACTAGTCGGCCAATCTGCTCGGCGCACGAGGGGATCCGAACTGCCTCGGCTGACGTCTGAGGGCACCCGCAGTTCTTGCTACGATTCCTGTTATGAAGGCTAATACCTCGGTGAGTTTGGACGACGCGGTGCTCGAACAGTCCAAGGAGGCTGCCGAGGCCCTCGGTACCACTTTCTCGGCATTCACCGAGGCTGCGCTGCGCGATCGGGTACTGATGACTTCCTCGCGGATCGCTGCCGACTACGAGCGTGCTCAAGGCCGCGACACTGCCGAGTATTTCGCGGAGGTCGAGGCCGAACGCGCGGCGATGGCCGAAGCGATCCGCGCCGACAGCGCCGCCTGGTGACCGGCGCCGTCCCCGCGCACGGTGAGGTCTGGCACTATCTGCCGACCATCGCCGGCCGAGAGAAGCCGTCGTCGCTCGGTAGCGACCGGGTGGTGATCCTTTCCCGTACCGCCGCGAACACTATTCTGCCCACCGTGCTGGCTGTGCCCGTCGAGCTTGCCCCGAAGATGCCGGGTCTGGCTGTTCCGTTCTCCGATGCAGACCCGCTTCCGGGCCTATCCGCGGTCGTGTACCGGATTACGCCCCTGTACCGGCCGTGGTTGCACGACCGCATTGGCGTCGTCAGCGAGTCCACGCTGCGCCAAGTTGTGGGTGCGCTCGTCGGCCTCGTCACCCCTGACGCTGTGATCGGTCCCGGCCGGTAGAACGCCGAGCGGGGAAGCGGCACCGCGATGACCCCGGGCGTGTATGGGCCCGCGCACGATGGCCTCCTGGACGAAGAACATGCCCGTCCGACCGCTCAGGTCCTCGGGAATCAGGTCGGCCTGACCTGGTTCCTTGTCGTTCCGTAGTCCAGTCCAGCTCGGATGCCGCAGGCTGCCGCCGGTGAACTCCCTGAAACGCACGGTGCCGACTAGGTGCGGCGAAACCCAATTCGCCACTGCGGCAACCGAACTCGGAACTGGACTGATGACCGGGGCATCTGTTCGCGCCAGCTCGTCGAGCCGTAGCCGCAGCGAACGCCGCGCGGCCAGGATCATTCGTGAGCAGAAGCGGAAGATCGCCGAGTTGGAGCAGATGATCGAAATCCTTTCTGCGGCAACGTCTTTTTTCGCGCGGGACAATCACCCGCGACACCATTAGTGTGTGAGTTCATCGCCACCTCGATCACCAGACCCACGGCGAATAGCTCGTCCATCACTCGGTTCGGAGGTATCGGTAGTACAGCGTGCGCTCGCCGGCGGCACCCAACTGCGCCCGCGCCGCGCCAGCCGACGCCGGAGGCCAATCCGGTTCCGGCCCGGTAGACCCGCCGAGACCGAGTGCCGCCTATCGGATGAGCGGGCCTTCAGGAGAATTGAGATCGGGCTCTGGGACGGAGCTCGTTCAGCAGCCCACGCTGGATTTCGAGGGCCTGCTCAGTCTGACCGATCTCAACCTCCAAGCGGGCACGCTGGTGCTCATCGCGCTCGCTGATCAGCTCGATCCGAAGCGCCGCTAGGGACATGTTCATCTCGCTGATCGCCGCGTCCAGGGCACGACGGATGGCGGGCACACGCGCAAGCATTTCAGCCTCAGCGGCTTCGACCTCGCGAGCAAGGCTGCCCTTTCTCTCGGCCCGCTCCTTGCGCAACCATCCTCGGGCCGCATCGAGCTTCCGCCAGCCGTCGACGAATCCCGTTACGACAGAAGGCAAGTAAGCACCAAGCTTCTCAGGATTCTTAGCCAATCCCCGCACGGCCACGCTGAGCATCGGGAGCGAGGCGAGTTCCATGATCAAGGGGACGTGGCCGGCGCGGGAGCGGACGTCGACGTCATCGATGACGCTGGGGCTTGGGCTGAGGGGGACGTTGACGTCATCGATGACGAGATTCTCTTCCGGCGAGGCCGTCAGCTCTGCGTACTTCGGCTGCATCGGATGCCCGGAGGCACCCTCTTGATTGGAGTCATCAGTTTGAGCTGATTCAGCTGTCACTACATGAGTTTCGCGGGTTGGAACCATACAGGCAACCAGCGACGGACCAGTGCGGCGACTGACGCTGACGAAAACTACACGGAGGCAACAGCAAAAGGCCACGATCTGACAGGTTCACTGCACTCGTTCGGTCGTCCGCCGGCGGGGTCTGGGTGCTGGTGTTCGGGTGGTAGGCCGAGTCGTAGAATCCGTTCGTGGGGTGGAGCTTTCAGTCGGCCGAAGAACTCGCGGTGGCGTTGCGGGCCGGTCAGGTGACCTCGATGGAACTGACAGACGACGCGATCGCCCGCATCGAGCGCTACGACCCGGCGATCAATTCCATCTGTGTACCGGACTTCGACCAGGCCCGGGCTGCCGATCGGGCCCGCGCAGGCGGCGAAGATCGCCCGCTGCTCGGCATTCCGGTCACGGTGAAGGAGTCTTTCGACGTCGCTGGGCTGCCCACCACCTGGGGTATGCCGGCGTATGCGAATCATCTGCCCGACGAGGACGCCGTGCAGGTGTCGCGACTGAAGAACGCGGGCGCCGTGGTACTCGGAAAGGACCAATGTGCCTGTCATGCTGGGAGATTGGCAGAGTTTCAACGAGCTCTACGGCACCACCAGCAATCCGTGGGACCACAGCCGGACGCCGGGCGGATCCTCCGGCGGATCGGCTGCCGCCCTGGCAGCCGGATTCGGCGCGCTGTCATCGGTTCCGATCGCAACGGTTCGCTGCGCTCTCCGGCCCACTGCTGCGGTATCTACGCGCACAAGCCGACACCCGGGCTGGCGGCCGTGCGCGGCATGGCTCCGCCGCCCGCGCCGGCGCTGCCGGTCGACTCGGACCGCGCCGTCGTCGGCCCGATGGCCCGCACTGCCCGCGACCTGTCGCTGCTGTTCGATGTGATGGCCGGGCCAGATCCGCTGACCCTCGGTATGGCATACCAGCTCACGCTGCCGCCCGCGCGCCACGAGCGGCTCGGCGACTTCCGGGTCCTGGTCCTCGACGAACACCCGCTCATTCCGGTCGGGTCCGCTGAGCGCGCGGGGGTGAACCGGGTAGCCGACGCACTTGTCTGCGCCGGCGCGCGCGTCCAGCAGCACAGTCGGCTCCTGCCCGACCTGACCGATGCCGCGACGCTCTTCGCGCAGTTGCTGGGCGCCGATATCGGTGCCCAGACCGGCCGAAGTGTACGAGCAGTTGCAGACACTCGCCGCCGGACTGACCGCCGCCGACCATGGTCTCGAGGCGGCCCGGTTACGGGCGATGGTGTACAGCCACCGTGAGTGGACCGAAGCGGTCGAGCGCCGCGAACTGCAACGCCACCAGTGGCGGGAGTTCTTCGCCGAGTTCGACGCCGTCGTCTGCCCGGTCATGCCGACCCCGGCATTCCCGCACGACCACAACCCGCGCCGCGAACAGCGCCACATCGACATCGACGGCATCGCCTACCCCTATAGCGACCAGTTCGTGTGGACAGCGCTGGCGATCCTGCCCGGCCTGCCCGCCACCGTCATCCCCGCGGGCCGCTCTCCCGAGGGCCTGCCGGTCGGGGTGCAACTGATCGGACCGATGTTCGAGGACCGGACAGTGCTGCGGTTGGCCGAACTGCTGGAGCAGGTGATCGGGGGATTCGAGCCGCCCCGAGGATAGGCCGCCACCCGACCACCGCAACAGTCCAAACCTGTTACCGCAGCTCAGACACTCCCTCCGAAGGAACTACTCTCGACGACGATGACCTGGGCGGCATGCTTACGTTCCGGTCTCGAAACAGCTGCTGTATGTGTCCTCTACCCGGCTGTGGCTCGGCAGCTCCTCCGACCTCGCAGCGGCCGAGACCGCGGCCGCTGACGCCATACGGCTCTACGATGCCGATCCACCTGAGACACGCCGCGTCGGGAAAAAGCATTGGCGCAAGTCGATCTGGCGCTGGTGCGGCTGGGTCGCTCAGACCTCGACGGGGCCGCAGATGCGATCGACTCGATGCTCGAAGCCGGCGGTACGCGGCGCACCGAGTCGATCGCACGGCGGCTGCGTCACGTCCACGCGTCGCTGGAGCGCCCGGCGCTGTCGACCTCGTCGACAGCGACATCACTGCTGAACGCCTCGGTGCCTCACCGAGACAGCCCACGCCTACGTCAATGCTTACGATGTGGCGATGATCGTTGGGCTGCTCCATCCCGGACAGATGGGTGCCGCGATCGGCGCCCGCCTCACCGTTGCAGGCCACGACGTCCTGTGGTGTCCCACTGGCCGTAGCCCAGCCACTCATAAGCGGGCCGGCGCCGCCGGGTTGCACCCGGTCCAGGACCTCACGGTGCTGCTCGGTCAGGCCGAGATCGTTATGGCGATCTGCCCGGCGGCCGCTGCCGAGTCCGTTGCCCGCGCGGTCGCTCAGACCAGGTACTCGGGTGTCTATGTCGACGCCAACGCCATCAGCCCGCAACGCATGGACGCGATCGGCGACCTACTCACTACCGCGGCCACCGTAGTCGACGCCATGGTCTCCGGGCCGCCGCCGACAGCAGACACAGCCCCCCGCATCTACATGGCTGGGCCGTCCCCGACCATCAACCCGGTTGTCGAGTTGCTGTCGGGCAGTGGATTCGACACCACGGTCGTGGCTGAACAGATCGGCGCTGCCAGCGCCCTGAAAATGGCCACTGCGTCATTCCTGAGGACCAGCCGCGCGCTGGTCGCAATCGCGCACGCTCTCGCGGACACACACGGCGTCACCGCCGGGCTTGTTCGTGAAGCGGACCTGATGGGTCTGCCGATGCTCGCGGACCGCGACTACCTACCAGGAGTCGCCGCCCGCGCGTGGCGGTGGATACCCGAGATGTCTGAGATCGCAGCCACTTTGACCGACGCTGACCTGCCATCAGAATTGGCTGGCGCTACCGCCGAGATCTATCAGCTGTTAGCTCCGATGAAGGACGATTGGACCGCCACCCCGGAGCATGTGCTTCAGTTGCTGAAATCGGAGCGCCGCCCGCGATAGCGTGCTCGTCGACAGCCGGTGGCTGCTGCTGGGAATCATCGCGCAGGTCTACCCCCAGCCTGGCGCGACCGTCTTCGACGACGTCCACGACCCTGCGGCCCTCGCTGCCGGCCGTCGTCGACGCGTTCCGCGTCCAGTGGCCAGGCCTGGAGTACGCCTCGCAGGGCGTGCCCGCCGTCGACCCGAAAACTCATTGCGCACAGCGGGACCCCGCATACCACTGCATTACGCCGCTGCAACTGCTGGCCTGGCTACAGTGAATCAACTCCTCGTCACCGAGGATGTCAAACGAGCCGACAGCGATGGCAGGATGCCACTGCATTTCGCGGCCAGCACGCTTCAGTTGGGTCACAGTGATGGCCGGGTCGTATAGGTCCACCAGTATTAGGTTCCACCTCAACGCATTTGACCGACGTGTCTTGTGGTCGAGGCTTTGCGCGCGATGATCTGCGAGACACTCGCGTGTCGCCCCTCGTGGCGGGTGCACCGGTCCATGCCGAGTTATAAGGTACCGGTGCATGGCCATCAGTGACTCCGATATCTCCGGCGCGCTGTTGGCCTACCTGGAGAGCTACCCGGAGGAGGCTGCACAGCTGTCCGAGCCCATGCGCCTGCTGCGTCAAGGCGAGCATTTCGCCGCGAGGCGGACTTACCCGATGCATGTGACGGTCGGCGCGCTCGTGGTCCGCGGCGGCGCCGAGATACTGCTCATCGACCACCTCGCGTACGGGATTACACTGCAGCCCGGCGGCCACCTCGAGCCAGGAGACACCACGCTGATCGGTGCAGTAGCGCGCGAGCTTTCAGAGGAGACCGGCCTTGACCCCGGCAAGGTCGCCCTCATGTCACCGTCCCCTGCCTACATCGAGTTCGGTGAGGTGCCAGCGCGACCGGCAAAAGGCGAGCCAGCCCACTTCCATCTCGACTTCGGGTTCGCCTTCTCGACGGCGGCCGAGGTCGGAGTCATCCAGGAGTCCGAAGTGACGGGTGCTGCCTGGTATCCGCTCGCCGCCGCCGAGCGCCTTGTCGGGCCTCGCATCGCACGAGCGATCAACACGCCCCGTCGTCAGAGGGTGACGCGTCGGCGAAACCGATAGAAGTGCATGCTCTTGTCGGCGCGGTTGAGGTCGGCCTCGAGAGGTATCCGTTCGAATCCAGCTGCCCCAGCGACCTTTTGGCTGGCGATGTTGTCATCCTCGATACTGCACTGAAACGTCGAGACCTCAGCCAAATCCGGATACGCCCGCAGCGCAGGCAGTATTACCGAGCCGATGCCCTGCCGGTGCCAGCAAAGGATCACTGAAGTAGAGGATCCCTGCATGGAACGGTTTGACGATGTCCCACTGCCAAGAGATGTCCGGGTCTATCGATGGCTGCCCGTAGACGGCCCCCGAGATATACGCGACCGGCGGCCCGTCGGGATCATCGCTATCCCGAACGGCCAGCGTGTGCATGCACAGAGTTCGCGCCGAGCCTCCGAACTCCCTCGATCGTGGCTCCGGGGTGTACCGGACTGAATATCCGAAGCCAAGGCGATCTCGGATGCTTGGATGCTCGGCCTAGGCCGCGTGTGGCCGGTTACAGGAGATCGGCGTGGTCGAATCGCGCGACGAAGGCGCAGGCGCGTGGCCAAGGATCGTGGATGAACTCAGCCCGGCTGCGGTGCCAGTGCCGCGCGCAGAACTCATCGAGATCCCTCGCTATTGGCTGTGAGTGGTAGCCGCTGTGGGTTCGGCTGCCCGACTGGCCTGGAGTAGTTCGGCCGCGGATGTCCATCCGCTGTGGCCGAAGGCCCAGGTTCCGTCGCAGGCGTAGACGTGGCTGGGATCGGTGGCCGCGTGTGGCCACAATCCAAAGATGTTGAAGCGGCCGGAATACTTCGCGTGCGAACCCTCGGTGAGACTGTCCTCGGCCGCTGCGGTCGGCTCCGGTTCGATCAGTCGAACATATTGCGGCTCAACCACTTTTACAGCGATGGTGGGTTCGTTGGCGATGCCGCCGGGCTGTTCGGCCGCGATTGTGTCCGGGTCGGCCTCTACGCTCGGTCCGGCAGGCCAGTTCGATAACTCCAACCTGCGTTGGTAATGGGGAGGGACGGGCGATGAGCGACGTTCGCGGGCAGGTCACGGAATTGTTCTGCACTGCCGCCGAATTGCACGGTTACACCGCGCGGGTGACCGCTGACGGCGAGGTGACGGTGACCGGCCCGACCGGGACCACGGTCTACTACCTGGAGAACTTGATACGCGAAGTCGCCGCCGCGCCACCGCAGGACTGGGCGGCACTGGTCGCCGACCACCTCAGCACCGGGCTGAGCCACGACGAGGTCGAAGATGCCGAACCGCTGGAGGCGATGGGGTTCGCCGCGGTGCAGGCACTGGTGCGCACTCGGCTGTACCCCGACAGCACCCACGATCAGCTTGCATGCGTCTGCCGACCAGTGGCCCCCGGGCTGACCCAGCGCGTGGTGCTCGACGGTGTACACACCATCTCGCCGGTCACCTACCAGCTGCTGGCGAGCTGGGACGTCGATGAAGGCGATCTGTTCGCGCTCGCCGAGCAGAACACGCGGACCGATGGGCCGCTGGATGTCGAGCGGGCCGACTTTCCCGAGGGCGCCCCGCCCTGGTTTCTACTCAAAGGCAACGACTACACCAGCGCGCATGCGCTGTGGCTCGGCGACTATCCCGACGTCATCGGCCGCGCTGGTGCGATATTCACCGTTCCGGCCGAACTCAGCATTTACGCCGCCCCGATCGAGGGTATCGACGTGCTCGAGGCTGGGCAGATCTTGGCCGCGCTGGCTGTGCACCACTTCGCGAACGATCCGTGGCCGACAAGTCCGCACCTGTACCGATGGCACGGCGGCCGTATCGAGCTGGTCACCTACGTCCAACAGGCCGACGACTCTCTCGAGCTGCACCCCACCGACGAGTTCCTGACCTTGCTGAACCAGCTCGCCATCTGAATCAGGGTTACGACCATTGATTGATCCGGACCTCGTGGCCTGGGCACAGCGCGAGCCGCTACGTCTCGCCTGAAGCATGAACGTGGTTGCGGCGCTGGTGGTTTCATGTGCGGCTGTGCGTGATGAGGCTGTGGGCGAGTACGGCCGTTTCCCTGCGGCATGCTGAAGAACGGGGCGGCACCGAGCGGCATGTGGGGGCGCAGGTATCTCCGCTTCGGTCTAGCTATATTTATATATAGTCAGGTAGCTTGAAGCGTGGCCACGCGGGCCATGCCGGATCGGAAGGACCTCATGTCGACATCAGTATCTGCCGAAGCCACAACCCAATTCGTGGACGTTGGCGGTGAGGGCATCGCCTATCGATCGCTCGGCGCCGCGAGCGCGGCGCCGTTGGTGCTGACCCAGCGTTTCCGGGGAACGATGGATCACTGGGACCCCGAACTGCTCGATGACTTGGCGTCCGAGCGTCAGGTGATCGTGTTCGACAGCCCGGGGATCGGCGCGTCCGGTGGGACGGCGCGCGACTCGATCCCCGCGATGGCGGACGCGGCCGCCGGGTTCATGGCCGCGCTCGGGATCGCTCGATACGACGTGCTGGGCTGGTCGATGGGCGGTGGTGTGGCGCAATGGTTGGCGCTGAAACACCCCGAATCGGTGCGCAGACTCGTGCTGGCCGGGTGCGGTCCGGGCGCGGTGCCGGACGCACCCAAGGCTCCGGCGAAGGTGTGGCAGGTGGCGGGCAAGGACGTCAATGACGACGAGGATTTTCTCTACCTCTTCTACCCCGAAACCGGCGAAGCGCGCGCGGCGGGCCTTGCGTCGCTGCGCCGGCTGGATCGGCGTCTGCTCGCGTCGAGGTCAGTAGTCAGAATCGACGCGGTGAAGGCGCAGCAGGCCGCGATCGCCGCCTATGCCTCCGGGGTCGACTCGGCGCTGCCGCACCTCTCCGAGATCACCGCGCCTACCTTGGCCGCCAACGGAATTCACGATGTCATGGTCTCCTCCTACGAGGCATACGTTCTCGCGCAACGGATCCCGAACGCCTACCTGGCGCTCTATCCGCACAGTGGGCACGCGTTCCACTTCCAGCACGCCCACCTGTTCGGCCGCCACGTCCGGGAATTCCTGCGGTGACAACGATGGTGAATCGGAATTCTGTCGGCTCCCTCTCGTATCTCGACGCCGGTCCCTCCGACGGGCCGTTGATCGTCTTCGTTCATGGTTGGCCCGCGAGTGCGCGGACGTGGCAGGCGCAACTCGACTACTTCGCCGCCCGAGGGTTCCGAGTGGTGGCTCCGGATATGCGCGGGTATGGGGATTCGGCGATTCCGGTCGATCCGACCGCCTACGCGCAGCGTCATCTCGTCGGCGACATGGTGGCCCTGCTCGCTCACCTGGGGCGTGATCGGGCGATCTGGGTCGGTCACGACTGGGGGAGCGCGACGGTGTGGAGTCTGGCGGCGCACCATCCGGGCGTCTGCTCCGGCGTGGTCAGCCTGTCGGTGCCGTATCGCACTCTCGAGCGCGGGATCGACCACATGCTGCGCTACGTCAACCGCGACATCTATCCCGAAAACCGTTACCCGGATGCCCAATTCGACTACATGCGGTACTACGAGCAGCATTCCGACCACGTGACGGCGATGTTCGACGCCGACCCCGGGCGCACGCTGAAGGTGTTCTATCGCAGCGGAAACCCTGACGATGCCGGTAAACCCGGTGTCACCTCGACGGTGACCCGTGGCGGCGGCTGGTTCGGCGGCGCCGAAGCCGTCCCGGACCTCCCGCTCGACGAACGGGTGCTCGATGCGGAGCTATTCGACGAAATGCACGCTTCGTTCGTCCGCAACGGCTTCTCCGGCGCTTCGGCCTACTACCTCAATCACGCCGACAATCTCGCCTACAGCGATGCCTCGCCCGCCGACGGCAACCTCGAGGTAGCGGCCCTGTTCATCGGAGCACGCTACGACACGGTCGCCGACACCGCGCAATCGGCCCTGGCGCACCCGATGCGCGAGCACTGCCGCAACCTCACCGAGGTCATGCTCGACGCGGGGCACTGGGTCGGGCTCGAGCGCCCACGGGAGGTCAATGCTGCTATCGAACAATGGATTTCGACCTCGACGTGAGCGGGCTGCGGACGTCAGACGCGGTGCAGTGCGGGAACGTTCATCCGGCGTTCTGCTGTCGGTCGGTGATGCGGAGGGGTGCGCCGACGCTGTGTAGGTGCTTCA
Source organism: Nocardia sp. CA-151230 (assembly GCF_050942175.1). NCBI lineage: Bacteria > Bacillati > Actinomycetota > Actinomycetes > Mycobacteriales > Nocardiaceae > Nocardia > Nocardia sp. CA-151230. The sequence continues at coordinate 4,756,966 of NZ_CP192061.1, read as the reverse complement.
GGGCCTCGCGGTAGGAGGAGATCAGTCCCGTCTCGTGGTAGGGCACGCTGATTTCGGAACAGTAGTCACGGACGATCACCTGGGCGTGACGCAGGTTCGGACTCGGCATGCTCGGGAACAAGTGGTGCTCGATCTGGTAGTTGAGTCCACCGAGGGCAAGGTCGGTCAACACGCCGCCCCGCACGTTGCGGGAGGTCAGCACCTGTCGACGTAGGAAGTCGGGGCGGTCATCTCCGGTCAGAGTCGGCATGCCCTTGTGGTTCGGGGCGAAGATGCAGCCCATGTACAGGCCGAACAGCGCTTGGTGGACAGCGAGGAACGCGATGGCATTGTCCGCGGACAACACCGCGAACAATGCTGCCAGATAGGCGATGAAGTGGCCGAACAGCAGCGCGCCCTCCAGCCCGCGGTGTTTGACCGATCGATTCTTCAGCGCACGGACACCGGCCACGTGCAGGTTCAGGCCCTCGAGCAGCAGCAGCGGGAAGAACAGGAAGGCTTGCGCTCTCGCGATGAGACGAGGCAGGCCGCGACTGGCCCGCGCCTGCCGCTGGGACCAGACCAGAATGTCGGGCGCGACATCGGGGTCGAGTTCCTCGTGGTTCGGGTTGGCGTGATGCCGGGTGTGTTTGTCCTGCCACCAGCCGTACCCCAGGCCGATACCGGCGTTGCCGACGATCCGGCCCACGACCTCCGTCGGCCGCCGGAGCCGGAAGACCTGGCGGTGCGCGACATCGTGCATGACGAGGGCGACCTGAGCGGACGTCACGGCCATGAACGCCGCGACCAGGAGCGTCCACCACGAGTCGCCGAGCAGGACGAACGCCACCCAACCGGCCGCGAATGCGATCCCGACGAGGCTGAGCCGGACCGCGTAGTAGAGGGGACGCCGGTTCATCAGTCCCGCGTCGGTGACCCGGCGCAACAGGGACGCGTAATCCCCATCGGTGCCGCGACGCGATGATCGTCGAACCGACTCGGGGACCGAGGCTGATGTCGTCATGAGTCTTCCTGAGAGCTGAGTCGGGGATGCCAACTTCGCCCGTCCTCGCTGCCGACTGGTCGATGCTGATCGGAGCTTCGATTTCAGCGGGAACTGCTCGGCATGCCGAGGGCGGGAGTGACGATTCGAAGCTATCGACCGGATTCTCGTTCGATGTAATACCTTGGTATGACACGGAATCGGACTGCGGTGTGATGGCGGGCCGCGCACCCGACTGCCCTGTCGACGACGGTATGGCCGAAGACGAGTTCCGGGGATTGAGCACGGTCCATGAGAGCGCACCACTCTGGCAATAGCCTGCGCGAATGAGCGCACATCAGCGTAAGCACTCCACCGGAACACCGGCACTTGTCCGACGAACACGGTGGCGGCGGACAGTAGGATCGGCGCGTGGATCTTGCACGCGATCGGCTGAGCACCATTGCGGCTTTGACCCGCGCTCGACCGAATCGCCGCATCCGTGGGCGCGCCGAAGTACTCGAAAGCGTGCGCGCCGACATGCGCTACTACGCTGTGCGACTGGAGGACCCGGCACTCACGGGGCGCGCCACTGTGGTCTCCGGGCGGCTCGCGGTGCCCGTAGGCAGAACACGACGTGGGGGATATCTATCGCCGAGCAGCATGGCCAGTGCGCGAACCGCTGTTCGACACCTCACCGGTCGCAACGGTTTCCCCAAATGTGCAGCTGCGGCCGGCATTGGACGCCGAATGCGCGAGCACCGTGGCCTGGGGCTACATCGATCCTCGAGCATTTCCTGAACTCGGCGACGACGCACCCGCGATCGAGTACGCCCTCACCGACATCCGGACCGGTCTCTATTACGGCTATCACCAACTCGCGATCGAAACATTCGTGACGGAGCACTACGTCCCGCAAATCGCGAGCGCCGCACTGAAATCCGAAGGATTGGCCGATTCCGGGGCATAGCCGCCGGGTCTTGGGCAGTTGCGCTACAACCGCCGCGGACGGCCGCGACCGGCCACGGGTTCTCCGGATCGGCAACGGGCCCTCGGACCACAAGCCGGACTGTCGGCGAGGTCGTCATGCAGTATTTGTTGCGTGACTCGAGTCGGAGATGCCATGAATCAGCCCCTGTTCGAACCGTCCTCCGAGCTCCTGGACAAGATCGGTCAGGCATTGACCGATGCAGTGCCCGGTGGGTGGAAACAGCTTCGGCTCGAGTTCCTGGGGACTGTGCAGATCGACGCAGCCCGCCTGGAGGCTGTCACGAATGATGATGCGACGGAACGGTACTCACCGCCTCGCATCGTCATGCGTGAGTTCGATCAACTGCGTTCGGCTATGTATCGACCTGACATTGGAACGTGGTTCACCGCAGAGTTTGTCCTCGACAGCTCAGGCAAGGTCACGATCAGCTTCGATTACGATCACGAGCCCAACTTCGTCCCTCAACTCACCGACGGTGCCTATGCACTCGACTTCGACTACTTTCCCCGAGACGACGCCCATACGCCGCAGTGGCTACGAGACAAGCTTCGTAGGTCCGAATGAGAGCGATGCAGCTGATCGCCGATGTCTCGGTAGCCCGGTGCGGTTACCGCTCCCGGCGTCGGTCGGGCCCGAGCCCGGTGCGGTGGTCCAGGGCGTAGACTCGGCGCTCCAGCACCGCGACGGCCTCCCGGCTCAGCTTGTCCAGCTCGCTCCGGCGGGCGCCGGCGGGGACGGCGGCCACCGCATGGTCGAGGACGGTCAGTTCCTTGCGCAGTTCATCACGCCGGGCGGCGAGGGTGTCCCAGTCGATTCGCTTCACCTGGTCGATGAAGTCGGCGAATTCCTCTTCCAGGCTTCGCATTTCGCGCACCCCTTCCTGGTCGGACACGACTGGTCCAGGCCAGGCGCGGTGTCCGTTCCTCGCCCGGCCATTCTCCGCGCAGCCTGAGCGAGGTACACGCGCGCATGCCGAAGAACAACGACCACGTCGACCAGCCGCAGCCTGAGACGACCTGACCGCAGTTCTTCGCGCACGATCCGGTGCTGGCCCAAGCCCGGGGGGACTTGAGGCTGAGAGGTCTAGCCTCTCGGTTTCAGGATTCGCTGCGACCGGCCGCGCGCCGCTCGCAGGCGCATTCGGGGTAGTCCAGCGGCGGGGTGTAGACCGTCGTGTCGCAGGTCCGGCACTGGTGTGTGCGATGCCCGGTCCGTGCCGTGGAGCTCCCGTCGGCGGCGGCCGGCGCTAGGCACAGGATCCAGCCCACCAGGGCCTTGTTGTCTCGGGGCAGGGAGTGTCCGTTGCAGCAGCGCACCGGCGGCGATACTTTGCGCGTGTTCGAGGGTCGTCGGCGGGGAACCGACGGAGATCCAGAGGGTATCGAAGCCGATCATGACCAAGCGCGCGGCGAACCGCTCCTCCCAGCTGCGGACGACGGCGCTGAGCTCCTCGGTGGTCTCGGTGAAGTCGGATGCCTGCCAGCCGCACAGGTTCAGCGCGTCGGCGCACCGCACGCAGTGGCCACCTCCGACAACGGCAGAGTGCTGTTCTACCCGCTGCGCGACGGCCCGACGACTCACCGGTTGAGCGAATCCGAGATCGCGGCCCGCTACCGCGACCGCTTCGCCGCTCGTGATCAGATGTCCGCCACTCTGGATCGCATGCACACCGAAGGGGTTTCGCGGATCGCCCTCTCACAGACGCCGTGGGTCGCGGTGTCGTTGCACCCGAGCATCGCAGCGGACAAGCGGCGGACCGGAACCGATGCACTGCGCGACGCCGACGGGTTCTTCACCACGTGGAGCACCTACACGGCACCGCCGCTGGGCGGATTCCCGAGACCGATACGAGCGTATGCGGGCGTGCGGCGCGCCATGATCGTCAGCACCACGGAGTTCCAGGACCCCTCGCCGTATCCCCAGGCCGAATTGCATTACAACGGAGCGGGGTTCGCTGCGGCACCGGTCCAGGCGAGTGGCGATGCAACACCTGCCGATGAGGTCTCCCACAGTGTCGAGCAGGACTACCTCGAACTGCAGTTGGTGGCACTGACCTCGTTGCTGGCCCACCACGCCGCGAACTCCGGCGCCGGCGGCGACTGCGAAATTCGCGGCCAATTGCTCCTGGCTGTGCTCGGTGACGGTGTGCCCGGGCCGGTAGCGGTCGAAACGCCGATCAGCACGATGGCGGGTTGGGGAATCGATGCTCACCAGCGGGCGGATCACGCATTGGCCGTTGTGGCGCAACAGGATCCGGTTCGGGTCACGGTCGATCTCGATGAGCTCGTCAGTGATCCCCGGGCGGTGGTGCGAGCGGCATACGCTTTGGCCCCGGACATCCTCGGTGCCTTCGCTATCGCCGATCCCTGCGTGCTGCGGGTCGACGGATTCCTTGACCTGCACCGCCTCCACGATCGATACCGTCCGGCGTACACGCCTTGGGCGCAGGTCAACGGTCTGGTCGACACTCCCTGACACCGCCTGTGCCGGGTCCGGTGGCCTCCGGCCCGTCCGCCCTACTTATGTCGGGCGTGACGAAGGATCGAGACCCGTCGCCGTACTGGGGGCACCGCCAGCCGCTACTAAATACCACGGAGAATGCATTCACGCCGGTCAGGACGCTGCTAGCGACCGGTTTTCGGCAGTTTGATGTCTGTGGCGGCTCGGTCGGTGAGGATGCCCAACAGACTCGGATGCCGCAGTACGCCGTCGGCGGTGATCTCGCGGTACGCCACGGTCGCGACGAGAACCGGTTCCACCGCTTGGGCGTGGCGCAGCAGGTCCGGCAGTGGTGGGGCCAGCGCCATCTCGTCGCGGCGCAGCCGGTCCATCGCCGCGCGCAGCAGCCGCCGCGCGGGCTCGTTTCGGCCGCTGCCCACCGTGCCGACAAACCGGAATGCCCCAGTCTCGTCGTGGGCGCCGACAGCCAACGCGGAGAACGAATCCGCCGCGGGGCCGGTGCCCAGGAATCCAGCCACCACGACCTCGGCCTGCTTGCGGATCGCGGTCTTGATCCAGGCTCGCGAGCGGCGACCCGGCTGATAGCGGGACGCAAGGCGTTTGCTGACTATCCCCTCGCCGTGATGCCGCCTCCGGTCAAGGCGATCAGGCTGGGAACCCCCGACTGGCGACACTTGATCAGGCGAGCCCACCAGTAGCTACCACCAGATTTCTCGAACTGATTCCCAGCGGCCGTGTCACCTGCGCCTTCACGATGATTCATCGCGGAGGTGATTCGCCAGTGCGATCAGTAGCCGATAGTTCGGAACCGATTCGTGGGCGGCGCCATTCAACGGCCGCCAGGTTCCTGCGATGATGACGCCGACGCGTCCGGTATCGACGGACACCCCCTCGATACTGGCCCGGTCGATGGTTTGGCGGTCGGCGGAGATGCCTGACTTGGCGAGTTGAACGGGGCCGAAGTCGAGGGTCTGCCCGGCGTCGAGTGCCTCGGTCGCGGCATCGAATCGAGCGTCGACAATTCCGTCTTGAATCGCAGGAGCCCAAATCTCCGGCTCGGTATATCCGCCGCGCAACCAGAAGTCGGTGTCGAAGTAGCCGGTGAGCGGAAAACGTTGTCCCACACTGTCGGTGAGGTTGCCGGTGTACTGTCTCGGCCGGCCCTTCTCGCGTCGGAATGCGTCGGCCGGGTACTGCGCGGCAACGAGGTAGGCGAGTGTGGCGTCGAAGCGCGCGGTGTGGAGGGCGCCGCGCTCGCCCACCACGACCACGCCCCGCTCATACAGCGCCAACCGCGCGTGCCAGTCGGCGAAGCCAGACCGGCTGCGGGAACGCGCGATGAGCGGTAGACCCAACACGACGACAAACCAGATCGCCCAGCCTCCGGCCGCGGTGCCGGCCGCGAACCCCCACGCCCCTGCGATGACAATCCACAGCCCGCCCCACAGGAGGTAACCACGCCACGGAACCGGCGGGATCCGCCACGGATAGGTTGCCACCCACGTGCCGAGATCCGCTCCGGCGGCAGCCTTTTCGATCGCTGCAACCGTCTGTGAATCCGACTCGGCCTTCGGCTCGGACACGGCCGCTCCTCTCCGTCGTTCCGGCCGACGCTACCGCCGCGCCGCGTGTCGTGTCTTCGACTGCGCGCAGCAGTTGCTGGGGTCCACATCGGTCCAGTACGGCGGCACCTGTACCCGGCCCACCGTCAGCTCGAGTTCTTCGAGCAACTCACGACGACGGGCGTAGGGCAGGTCCGTCGTGGACCGGCCCGACACCTCGAGTCGGCGCATCTATTCGCCTTCTCCCGTGACATGGCCATCCGTTTGGCAATACAATTGGCTGTATGAGTACGAAGATGACGTTCGCGATCCCGGATAGCTTGGTGGAGCCGCTGCGCAAGCATGCTGGGCCGAATCGGCAGCAGAGCGAGTTCGTGGCGCGGGCGATCCGGCGTGAGCTGTTGCGCGCCGATGTCGCGGCGCTGGCGGCGGCCGAGGCGGCGGCTGGCGGTGCGGATGTGTCGTTCGAGCTCGCGTTCCAGGATGAGCAGGAGTCCGGTCTGTGACCCAGGGTCCGGCGCGGCAGGGTGAGATTTGGACGGTGGAAACGGTTACCCGCCAACGATATTCGGTAGTGGTGATCGATCCGGACATGCTCGCGGAGGCGAGGCCGGTGGTGAGCGCGGTGCGGGTGATCGAGGCGCGGGAAGTGCTGGCTCCGTTGTCGCTGTTGTCGATGCCGTTACCTGATGGCCGGGTCATCGCCTCGTATTCGCTGGTGACGTTGGCGCGCAATAACTATGTCGAGTTGGAGGCCACGTTGACCGGTGAGGCTCTCGAGGCGTTTCGGGTGCTACTGGGGCATCGATTCGACCTGTGACGCAGGGCCGATCCGGTTGCGGCTGCGCATATTTCGCGGACATCGCTTCGCTGCGGTCCAGCCGGGACCGTAAGGCTTGGCTGCGGCGGGCGTTGTGAGTGTGCGAAGTCGGCGCGGTTTGAAAACCGTTCGGTCTGTTCTTTGGGTACGCTCGGCCCATGGTGCGTATCCCGGCACCGATGCTGGCGACTCCCGGCGAGGTGCCAGGACCGTCGGCTGCCTGGGCACCTATCCCGATGTGAGCGCCGGGTTGGAAGACGCCGCGGGCGGCCAGGACGGGTTGATGCTCGATGGGGAGATCGTGGTGCTCGGCCCTGGGAATGTGCCCAGCTTCTCGCGGTTGCAGCAACGGATGCACGCCCGGGCGACGAGGCACCGAATCGCTGAGGCTCCAGCGGTTTTCGTGGTCTTCGACGTGCTCTATGAGGCGGGGCGCTCCACGATGGGCCTTGCGTATCGGCGTCGGCGGGAGGTGCTCGACGGGCTCGGGCTGGAGTTGGCGTCGGGGCGTGTGCAGGTGCCGCGGTCGTGGAGCGGCGAGACCGATCCGCGCTGGCTGTTGGGTGCGGCGTCGGAGGCCCATTTCGAGGGTTTGGTGTCCAAGCGGGTCGAGAGCGTCTACCGGCCGGGGCAGCGTTCGCGGGACTGGATCAAGACGGTGTTCCGGCACAGTGTGGAGGCGGTGGTGGTCGGGTTCCTCGGCCTGGCCGGTGACCCGCAAATGGTGGGGTCGCTGCTGCTGGCAGGCCACGGGCCGGACGGGTCGCTGCGCTATATCGGTTCCGCGGGAACGGGTTTCACGGATCGGGCTCGCCGGGTCCTGTTCTCGGCGTTGCAGCAGTTGCAGCTGCCGGATCCGCCGGTGGCGGGCTGGGTGCCGCGCGAGGTCGCCCGGGATGCGCGGTGGGTGGTGCCGGTCATCGTGGCCGACATCGAGGTCAGGGAGGTCAGTGCCGGGGGGCTGTTGCGGCATCCGTCGTTTCGTGGGGTGCGCGCCGATCGTGACGCGGCGGAGGTGGCTGTGCCGCAACCGTATCCGGTGGCGTGAACGGTTCAAGGGTCGCTGGAGCGTCCGCCGGATTTTGGGCGGATGTGCCGTAACGCTCTGGTAGATATGGGTTTTGGAGTTCGGATGCGCGATGCTGTGCGGTTCGCGGATGAGGAGTGAGCGTGCTGAGGAAATCGTGGATGATCGCCGCCGGTGCCGCCATCGTGGTTGCGACGACCTGTCATCAAGCGCAAGCCGAGATTCCGTCGGTGGAGCAGTCACCGCCGAAGGTCACGCCCGCACCCGCCTATGCCGGCACGATCGGCCACCCGGTTCACGCGACCGCTCTTGATGGATCCACTGCGGACATCACGCTCAACGGCGCACGAGTGAAGGACGATCACTGCCTCGGCGCTCTCCCGTGCCTGGTCCTGGACTTCACGATCGTTGGAACCTCGGCGAAGCCGTTCCCCTACAGCGAAATGGATGTGACCTGGTCCTATGCCAGCACGTCTGATCCTTGGGCCGGGGTGAACACCGTTGGCTGGGGACCTTCCCCGGATGCGGACTACAGGCCGTTCATGCCACCGGGCCCATTGCGGTCGGGTCGGGTCAACCAGGGTGAAACCAAGAACGGCCCGGTCATGTCCATGATCGGCTCACCACATGAGCCGTTGATGGTGTGCTTCAGTTCCTACGACGACCCCAACCCCATGACTCCCACGATTACCGGCGCACCCGCTCCGGCGCGACGATCGCGCTGCTCGGCGCCGACACGCCCCCGCCGCCGGGCGGCGCGCCCCGCGTCGACGCCGCCGACCACGAGCGGGTCGCGGCCCGGCGCGCACAGGCCAAGGCCGCCAACACCGTCCGTGGCTACGCCGCGTTCCTGGCGGCGGTGGAGCGACTGGTGCGCGGCGCCCCGCCGCTGCCCGTCCACCCCGGGCTGGCGGGGACTACGCCGACGCGGCCGCGGCCTATCTGGCCGAGGCGGCCGACCTGGTGACCGAGGACGGTCGCCCCGGCTACGCGGTCACGACCCTGGAGTCGTGGATGGCGGCGATTACCCACCACTACACCGCGGCCGGACTGGACAGCCCGGTCCGCACCCGGGTGGTCGCGGAGACCATGACCGGGATCCGCAAGCAGCGCACCAAGGCCGGGATCGGCCCGACGAAGGCCGCGCCGCTGCTGGCGCACACGCTGGCTGCGATCGTGACCGCGATCGACGAGTCCGCGGTGGGCTGGAAGGCCCAGGTCGCCGCGCGGCGCGACACCGCGCTGCTGGTGATCGGGTTCGCCGCCGGGCTGCGGCGCTCGGAGCTGGTGGCGCTGTGGGTCTCCGACATCGCCCGCGCCGGCGACCCGGGCGACCGGTTCCTGCTGGTGCGGATCCGGGGCAGCAAGAAGTCGCCGACCGAGATGGAATACGTGGCCATGGCCCGCGGGGAGAACCCGCGGACCTGCCCGTGGTGCGCGGTGCTGCGGTGGCTGGCGGTGCTGGCAGCCTTCGACCGGGCCGTCGCGAGGGCGACCGCCCGCGCCCACCCCGACCCGGCCGCCGCAGGTCAGCATGCCGTGGAGCGCGTGTGCGCGCGGGATACCGCCCCGGCCGACGTGCACGTGTGCGAGCGGGCCTGGCCCAGCTTCCAGGCCGTCGACGTCGCCCTCCTGCGGCCGCTCGACGCCGACGGCCTGCCCCACCTCAAGGCCCTCACCCGCCCCGCCGTCGTGCCCGACATCCTCAAACGCCGTGCGGCCCAGGCGGGTTTCGACGCCCCCGTGGTCGAGACGCTGAAGGGGCACTCCGCCCGCGGCGGTGCCGCCACCATGGCCCTGGCGGCCGGGGTCAGCATCAACGACGTCGCCAAACACCTGCGCCACCGCGATATTCGCACCACCCGCGGATACGACCGGAGCCAACCGTGGGCCGGGAACACCGCCGCCGACCACCTCGGCCTGTGAACGCCGTGACCCCCGACCACGATCTCGAACTCGACGACTTCGACGACCCGGACAGCGAATTCGTCTGCGCCGCACCACCTCCCGGGCTGGCGGCGCGCTATCACCGCGGCTGGCGCGACTACGCCATCTGGTGCGCGGCCGCCGAACGTCGCGCGCTGCCCACCGCGCCGCTGACCCTGCTGGAGTTCCTCGCCGAACACCCCGGCGCCACCGCCACCCAGGCCGGGCGGATCACCGCGATCAACGCCGCCCACCGCGCCGCCGGGCACGCGGTCCCGGGCCGCGCCGAAGCGCTGCGCCAGGCCCTCGACGACGACCGCGCCCAGCGCGCCGCCCGGATCCGGGCCCTCGCCGAGAAGATCGTGCCGCAGATCCCGCGCTGGGGCTGGCCCGCCGGGCTGGCCGGACGCCGCAACGCCGCCCTGCTCACCCTCGCCGGAACCGGCCTGCCCCGCACCGCCATCGCCGCACTCACCATCGGTGACGTCGTTCCCGGCACGGCCGCCGACGGCCGCGCCGTGATCCACCTCGGCACCGCGCCGCTGGCCACGCTCAACGCCGGCGACGACCCGGACCGTTGCCCGGTCACCGCGCTGCGCAGCTGGCTCGAGGTCCGCGGGGCGCTGCAGCGGCCACGCCCTGCTCGCCCATCACCTCGAACAACACACCCTCCCACCGATTCCCGTGGATTCCGTCGACCCCGGCCAGCCGCTGTTCGTGCTGCTCGACCGCCACGGCTACGCTCCCACCCCGCACACCGACACCCCCGGCGCGCCGCCGACCCTGCCCGCCCTCGGCGTCGACTCGATCAGCGCGGTCATCACCCGGCACCTGTCCGGGCAGCCCGTGCGCTACCGGACACGGTCGCGCACACCGGCTTCCGGCAATCCGGCACCGGTCCTGGAGCCGGAGCCGATCGTCGAGATCGAGCTCAGCAGCGACTACTACGAGCGCGGCACCGCCGCCCGCCGCCGCGACGCCGAACGGCTCGCCGACGTCGACGACCGCCTCGACGCGGTCCTGGCCCAGATGGACGACTGGCTGACCCGCACCGACGCCCTGATCAACGACACCGTAGGTGGCACACCGCCGTGAGCCCGCAGGCCTTCCGGAGAGTCGAGTTTCTTCGGAATCGGCGGGCCGAAACTCAGCTCGCCCTTTACCGGGCCCCATTCGGTTGGTGGTGGCGGCCTGTTCAGCACGTGATAAGGCAACCGTTGGCGCGTTAGAGTTCGGTTGGCACACAAGGATTTCTGGAACACCGATGCAGCGGGCTGGACACGCGGGGGAAAGAGGGTTTCATGGACGTGCGGCCAGGCACAGTACTTTCCGGCTTCGTCATCAAGCGACGTCTGGGTGGACTTATGGTCCCCGATTCCCGCGCCTTCGGCGACCTGGTCGGCGACAGCGTGCGAACCATGCTGAACGAGGTGGTCCGCCTGGCCGATGGGCCGGTGGCGGAGCCGTGCGCCGAAATCGGCCGCAACCCACCGAAATTCATCTCTCGAACGCACTCCGTGCGACTTCCGGAGCCGACCGGAATGCCGAGCAGAGCGGTGACTGTCACTCCACCGATACCAGCGCCGACGCAGTGCAGCCGACATCGCTGCGGGCAGGGCGATCGGCCCGGTGGGCAGTGCGCCGAAGCCGCCGGTGAGCGCACCGGCCACACATCTCAGGCCAAGGCCGACAAGTCCGCCATTCTGTCAATACTCAGCTGGGCCAGGGCATGGAACGACGGCGCGATCGAGAAGACCACGCGTGCCGGACCGGAGATTCGGTAGGACGATGCGTAGAACGCCTATGACCTCGAGCCGAGATCCCGCTTCGACCTACCGGGACTCCTCGGCGATCCAGGCCGCGATCTGCGCACGGGAGGTGAAGCCGAGCTTGGCGAGGATGTGCTCGACATGTCCCTGCGCCGTGCGCTGGGAGATCACCAGCCGGGTCGCGATCTGCTTGTTCGTCAGTCCTCCGGCGACAAGGGCGGCAACCTCGCGTTCACGCTTGGTCAGGGTCGCCGGTCCGGTGGAAGGCGTTTCAGCCACCGCTTCCTCCAGCGCGTATGCGACCGCGGCATCGAAACCCATCGACCGACCACGCCCCCATGCGGCATTGAAATGCTTGTCGCCCAGCGCCTTCCGCGCCATTCGCTCGTAATCGAGGTGGAACTGATCCAATTCCGGAAAGTAGAAGACGATACTGCCGGCGGCCGACCGCATCAGGTCGTCCGCCGCGCCCATAAGCACCGCAGCGCGCTCGCCGTCGGAATCAACCACGATCCACGCGAGCGCTTCCAGGCCGAGCGCCGCGAATATCGGATTGCGGACCCGCCGATTGAACCGAAGAGCTTCCTTCTGCAATTCCTGTGCGCGACCGCGATCGCCCTGCTGCCACACCGCGAGCCCGAGTTCCCACATCGCGAGCGACCGGAACAACCACTCACCACATGGTTCGGTGATGGACAGGATCCGCTGATAACACTCGATCGCCTGCCCGATGTCGCCCAGCCGGGCATGAATCACACCGAGGTCCAACATGGCCGATACATACCACCAGCTTCGAGTATCCGACCCGAACACTTCGATCGCACGCCCCACGCAGGACGCCGCGCGCACGGGCTCGTCGAGGTAGATCGCGAGATCCGCTTCGGCAAACGCGATCAGCGCCTCGTTCCAGGGAGTGTGGTCCTGGTCGAGTAGCGCATGTCCCTGCTCCAGCAGGGTCGCGGCGCGTTGCAAATCCCGCTGCATCGCGGCAAGGGAGATGTCGGCATACAGGGCACGGACCTGATCGGAGGTCGAGGTCGACGAGGCGCAGGGATGGGCCAGGGCCCGGTCGAGCCAGCGTCGGCCTTCGCCGAATTGCCCCCGGACGGTCCAGAACACATAGAGGGCGGACGTCGTGCGGAGCCCGGCCGCCGCCGATTCCTCGGTGTGGTCGGACTCGCAGAACTCCAGCGCCGCACGCAGGTTCGGCTCTTCGTGATGCACCCGGTTCAGCCAGGCGAGTTGTTTGTCGCTGATCAGGTCGGCCTCGGCGTCGAGCATCAGCCGCAGGCACCAATTCCGGTGCCGGCGAAGCAGGTCCGCTTCCTCACCGCTCTCCCGCAGCTTCGCCAGCCCGTAGTCCCGCACCGTCTCCAGCATCCGGAAGCGCACGACACCTTCGGGTTCTTCCCGGACGACAATCGACTTGTCCACCAACCCGGACAACGCATCGACCAGCTCGGCCGCTGCGGTCTCGGCTCCGCAGACGAGTTCGACGGCGTCTAACTCGAAACCACCCACGAATACCGACAACCGGGCCCATAGCCGTTGCTCGCCCTGGGTACACAGCTCATAACTCCAGTCGGTGCACCAGCTCAACGTCTGCTGCCGAGTCGGAGCCGTCCGGCTGCCCCGAGTCAATAGCTCGAATCGATCGGTCAGCCGCTGCAGAATCTGTTCCGGCGACATGGTCCGCATCCGGGCCGCCGCGAGCTCGATCGCCAAAGGCAACCCGTCCAACCGGGAACAGATCGCGACCACCGCGGCCTTGTTCTTCTCGGTCAGCGCGAAACCGGGCACAATCGCCGCCGCACGCTCGGAAAACAACGTCACCGCATCGTATTTCGGCAACTCTCGCAATGTCGGTTCGCGGCGCGAAGGCACGGCCAGCGGCGACAGCCGCTGAGCCATTTCGCCGCCGATATCGAGTGGCTCGCGGCTGGTTGCGAGAATCCTGACCTTCGGACACGCGTGCAACAGCGACTCGGCCAAACTCGCCACCGAATCCACGATCTGCTCGCAATTGTCCACGACGAGCAGGGTTTCGCGGGACCGCAGAGACTCCACCAGCAGATCCTCGACCGGTCGAGACGACTCCACCCGCACACCCACCGCGGCCGCGACGACATCAGCCACCAACGACGGATCGTGCACCTCGGCCAGTTCGATCACCGACACCCCGTCGGCGAACTCCCGCCGCGTCACCGAGGCCGCCCGCAGGGCCAGCCGCGTCTTGCCCACCCCACCCGGCCCGACCAACGTCACCAAACGATACCCGGTCAGCAGATTCTTGAGTTCGGACAACTCGGCACGCCTACCGACAAAGCTGGTCAGCTCGGTCAGCGGTTCGCCGTTGCCCGCAACTCGTGGAAGCGTCTGGTGCGGGATCCTGGGCGCACGCGAATCACCCTGCGGCAGAATCTCGTTGAGTTCTCGGTGCCGCTGCACCCGGCGGATCATGTCACACAGGCCTGCCACCGACGGCCGCTGCTCCGGGTCTCGATGCATCGCCGACTCCACGAGGGTGCACACCTCATCGGGAATCCCGCTGTCCCGCAGATCGGGCACCGGCTGTCGGCTGATTCGCACGAACTGGGCCACCAGCTGTTCGCCACTGCGCCGCTCATATGCCGCGTGCCCGGTCAGCGCACAGAAAAGGGTGGCTCCGAGCCCGTAGACATCCGCGGCCGGGGTCGGCGTGCGGCCCTCGAGCACCTCCGGCGCGGTGAACGCCGGCGATGCCGAAACGACGCCGGTAGCTGTCTCGAATCCACCTGCGACACGGGCGATTCCGAAGTCCGCCAAGGCCGGTTCCCCTGCATCGGTGAGCAGGATGTTGCCCGGTTTGACGTCGCGGTGCAGAATGCCGAGCCGGTGGGCGGACTCGAGTGCCCTGGCGATCCCGGCCCCGATCGTCAGCACCTCATCCACCGCAAGTGGGCCGTCCCGCCGGATCCGCGCCTCCAGCGAATCCAAGGGGTAGTACGGCATGACCAGATAGGGCCGCCCGCCACCGGTGACACCGGCCTCGAGCACGGTGGCGATATTGGGATACCCGGTCAACCGACCCATCGCCCGCTGCTCCCGCACGAACCGCGCCCGGTCCTCCTCCCCCAATTCCTCGGTCAGTACCTTCACCGCGACCGTGCGATCCAACCCCACCTGCCGGCACCGATAGACAGCACCGAAGCCACCATGACCGATCTGCTCGGCGTCCTCGAACCCGGCCGCGCGCAAGTCCGACGCGACCAACAGGCTCGCGTCACGCTGAGTTCCGAGCGGATCGTTCTCCACCATCAGCGGCGCACGATCCACTCGGCATCTGCGCAGGCGCCGGACACGACGAAGTCACCTTTCGACAGTTCCACACTAACGCCGGACGAGGAGAACGCGCGTGGGCACGAACGCGTCGCACGGTGCTCGACCGCCATCTCCGCAACCGATCCACCCGCGCCATGAACCCGTCCGAGCGTCGTGGGCGGAGCGTAGCGGAGTGTTCATCTTCCCGGTCCATGTCGCGGGTGCGCGCGGTCGAGCACGGCTACGCGGCCTGCGGTGTGTGGACGCTGGCGGGGGCGATTCGAGCCAGTGCGCCGATCTCCAATGCGGTCCACGCCGCGCCGTCGGGACGGGCGTGATGCCGTGCGGTTCGGAGTGAGGGGTGGGCAGGTCGTGGACGGTGAGGGAACCGTCGGGGGTGATCGTGCCGACGCGGTTGGCGGCCCATTCGGTGAACCAGACGGTGTCGGGGCGTCGACGGTGGCGGCGTGGGGGCGGGCGGCGCGGTCGAGAAGGGGGAACTCGGTGATCTGGCCGTCGGGGGTGATCCGTCCGATCTGACCGGCGACGATCTCGACGAACCACAGCGCGCCGTCTCGCCCGGCAGCGAGTCTTACCAGGGCTGCGGCCTCCGTCGGCAGGGGGTGCAGGGCGATCTCGCCGTTCATGCCGATGCGGCCGATGGCGTTGGCCTGGTTGAGGGTGGACCACATTCCGCCGTCGCTGCCGGCGCCTGGGGGTGAACAGGCCGAGCCCGGCGCTGATCCGGGCGGTGCCCGCCCAGCTGTACGTGTTCGACCTGCTCGGCATCGACGGCCGCTACCTGCGCTGACCTACCTCAACCGGCGTGAGCACCTCGAACGGCTGCTGCTTCCGCACGGCCCGATCCTGCTCTGATATGTGGGTTGTTCTGTCAAGGGGCAGGTGAAAGCGGTCCCGGTAACGGTGGTTGCCGGGACCGCTTTCGTGTGCGGTCGGGGTGTCTGGCCTGTGGGTCGTGTCGTGGTTGGCGACGGCGCGGTCAGACTGATATGCGCGGGTTGGTTACCGCAGGACGACGATTCGATGGGGACGGTGCCGCTTGTCTAGGGTCGGGCGTCGCAGGCGCGAAATGCGTTGCTGCCCATAGAGCAATCGCGGATCGTCCCGCACGCCGACCCGAGGGGGACGGCACCCGGTCCGCAGGCCTGCGCTGCCGCTCAGTCCTCGAGGATGGCCAGCCCAGATACGAGACGATGGTCTTGCCGGTGAACGGGGCGGTCACTGCGGCCGGCTCGGCCCTGACCGCGGTCACTTCCGCTGCCGTCACGGAGCGGCAGGTGGTGTTGACCGCGACGAAGTTCGACCGATTCGCCTGCAACGTAGCCGAAGCCGGAGAAATCCTGACCAGCCTGCGTGAGCGAGACGTCCCGTTCGGGCTCAGCAGCCAGCTCTACGACTGGGCCGACCCGTTCGGCAAGCTGTATCCGCACCCGAACACCCAGGGCATCACCGCAGCAAACCCCGCATCAGCCGCATGCAGCACTTCTGGCTGCCCTAGGGCCGGGCCAGCGCCGGTGGAATACGACAGATCTTGAATACCGTTACTCCACCGGTTCTGCAATCGCGTTGGTCAGCCGAGTTCGGTGAGCACTTCGGTCGCTGCCCGCCGACCGGAGCGGATCGCGCCGTCCATGTAGCCGTTCCAGATATCGGAGGTTTCCGCGCCCGCCCAGTGGATACGGCCCACGGGCGCCGCCAGCGCGGCGCCGTACTGTGTCCAGACACCTGCGCCGAGCCGGCCACCGTAACAACCGCGGGTGAACTCCTCGGCGGACCAATCCTGTTCGACGATGTCGAAGGGATTGGCCGCCTGGGGGCCGAAATACTTCACCAGGGCCGACACGACCATGTCCCGGCGTTGCGCAGCTGTGAGGAGCGCAGCTGCGCGTGCGTTCTTGCCTTCGAGGAAGCCGACCAGTACACCGCACGACCCGTCGGCCGGTGAGTTGTCGAAGACCACGTTGAACTCGTCGTCCATGCTGAAAACGAAGCCCCTGAGTTTGTCCTCGCGCCAGAACGGCGTGTCGTAGCCGATCTGGAATTTGATCACTGATCCGGCCGGAATCTGCTGAGTGAGCCCATCACGCTGGGCAGGCAGTGCCGGGATGTAGCGCAACCGCCCGGCCAATGTCGTCGGAATGGCAACCACGACATGGCCGCCGGTGATCCGGCCACCCTCGAAATCGACCGTCACACCGTTGCCGTCGTGGCGGATGGTCCGCACAACCGTGTTCAGGCGCACCACAGACCCCAGGTCGTCGGCGATCCGCTCGCACATCTGGTGTGTGCCGCCGACCACGCGGCTCTCTTGCGCACCACCGGCTGTGGCGATCATGGTCGCCAAACTCGTCCCGGAGCGGACATAGAACAGGAAGTGCAGCAGCGACAACTCGGGCGACTCGGCCGAGAACAAGGCCGGAACCAGCATGCGGACGAATCCCCGCGCCAGCTCGTCGTCGGTGTTGTCGACCAGCCACGTGTCCAAGGTCTGACGGTCCAGCTCATCGGCGCCGCGGGTCTCCCACGGCGCCTCGACGCTGACCTCGGCGGCCATTGTCTCGATGCGCTCCCACAGCCGCCCGAATTCGGCCGCCGACGCTGGCGGCAGGCCGAAGGTCTCGTCGTCGTACCGCACCGCGCGCCCGCCGACGACGGTCAGCGCCTCCCCGTCGTTGAAAACGTCAAAGGTCTCCAGGCCAAGTTCAGTGATCAGACCGAGCACCGCATCCTGAGTCGGGCCGACCCATTGACCGCCCATCTCGACCGGCACGCCGTTGCTGAGAAATCCGCCCATCGTCCGGCCTCCGACCCGGTCACGGGCTTCCAGCACCGCCACCGATCGACCGGCCGCCACCAGTGCGCGGGCCGCGTTCAGCCCGGCCAATCCAGCTCCGACCACTACGACGTCGACGTCATGCATTGCCACTCCTCAAATTCAGTCACTCGTATGAATTGTGTGGCGAAGGCTATCGTGAGTGTGATCCAGGCCGCAAGACCTTCTTGGAAAGATTTGTACGATTGACCGGAAAAACTAGGACGAACCTCGCGGCGCAGCAGCTGGGCGTACCCCCGCCGCCGCGACCAGCATTGCGATCGCGGCATCGAGATCTTCGGCCGAACGGGACGGGTTCGGGTCGCACACATACTGGATGATGAGCCCGTCCACTGTGGCGACGATGAGCCGGGCCAGACGTCCGAACGGGATCGTGCAAGTCTCGCCGGCAACGTGAGCGGCGTGCTGACACCATTCGGCGACGACGCTGGCATAGCGCTCGTACTGCCAGCGCGCCAAGCCCTCTTGGCCTGATGCCCGCAGCGCGTACGTGGTCAGCTCGTACTGCATCGTCTGCAGGTCGGTCCCGCCCGCGACCAGCGTGGACCAGAAGCTCTGGATGCCACTGCGGATCGCGTTCGCGAGCCCGGCCTCACCCTCGGCGGATTGCCGCAGCACCCGAGTGATCTCGTCGACTACATCTTCGATCACCGCACGCAGCAACTGCTCCTTGGACCGGAACGCGTACTGCAGAGTCCCCAGGGGGACGCCAGCCTCGGCGGCTACCGAGCGCATCGAGGTCTTGGCCACGCCGTCGCGCGCCATAGCGCGCCGCGCCGCGGTGATCATCTGCGGCCGGCGAACCGACGCTTCGACGTAAACCATGACATCTCCTTCTCGGTCAACAGACTGAAATTCTTTCACGAACGCTTGCGCTGAATCTTCGTCCACGTTTACTGTGATCCGCGTCATCTCAGTCAAGTGACTGATTCCTTCGCCTTCGTGCTCACAGGATGCCTTCCCATGCCGTCGGGCTATCAGGCATGCCTTCCCTGAAGAAAGTGACGTCCATGACCGCTCTGGACCCAGCCCGCCACCCCGATGAGGGATATTCCACAGACGCCACCATGGGAACGGCCGACATCGTGTTCTTCGTGCTCGCCGGCGTCGCCCCGATGGGTGTCGTAGTCGCCCTGCTGGTGCTGTCGATCGCCCGCGGAAACGGTGTCGGCGTGCCTGGAACCTACGTGATCGCCGGTGTGATCCTCGCGCTGTTCAGTATCGGATTTGTCCGAATGAGTCGCCGGATCAGCGACGTCGGCGGCTTCTACAGCTTCGCCCGCGCAGGCTTGGGCGCCCGAGCCGGTGGCGCGACAGCCTACGTTGCGCTGGTGGCGTACAACGCCGCTACGATCGGAATCTTCGGCACCGTGGCCTATTTCGGCAGCGAGGTATTCACGGCCCTCACCGGAACCCCGGTGCCATGGCAGATATGCGCCATGACCTTCTTCGCCATCGTTGCGATACTGGCCTATTTCAAGGTCACACTCAGCGCCAAGGTGCTCGGCGTCGCGCTGGCCGCAGAAGTGCTGGCCCTGCTCAGCTTCGACGGCGCCGTGTTGGTCCGCAACGGATTTCACGGTTTCTCCTTCGAGGTGTTCAGCCCGTCGATGGTCCTCGGCAGCGGATTCGGCGTCAGCCTGATGCTCGCGTTCGGATCGTTCGTCGGTTTCGAAGCCACCGCCCTCTACAGCGAAGAGGCCCGCCGACCCCATCGGACCGTACCGCGGGCAACCTACATCTCACTCGCCATCATCAGCGGCTTCTATCTGATCACCACCTGGGCCGCGATCTCGGCCTACGGTGCCGACCGCGCGAAGGCCGTCGCCGAGGCCAATCCCCAGAGCTTCCTCTTCGACGCCGGCACCGACTATCTCGGCACAGCATTCACCGACCTTCTCCAGATCCTCGTGATGACAAGCCTTTTCGCAGCGTTCCTGGCCTTTCACTGCAACACCGCCCGCTACCACGTCGCCCTGGCCCGCGACGGCCTGCTGCCGAACTCACTGGCACGACTGCATCCCACGCACGGCTCCCCAGTGCGCGCCAGCGCATTCCAGCTCACGCTCCTCGCCGCCACGACACTAGGATTCACGCTCTCAGGCCGCGACCCATACCTCGACATGGGCATCAGCCTCTACGGACTCGGCATCCTAGGAATCGTTGCCCTGCAAGCCATCGCTGCCGCCTCGATCGTCGGCTTCTTCCTGCGCGAACGACGCGGCGAATCGATCGGAGCCGCCATCGTGGCCCCCGCACTCGGCGGCCTCGGCCTCGCAGCCGGACTCGCCCTCATGATCGCCAACTATCCAACCCTGACCGGCAACACCCTCCTCTGGGTCAACTCCCTGCCCTGGTCGCTGCTGCTGGCAGCTCTCACCGGCGCCGCTGTCGCCGCGATCCGTACCCATCGATGAAATCACCACTCCAGAAAGGCAATTCAATGAACATCGCCCGAATCGCAACCGCCGTCGCCGCCAGCGCGTGTCTGGTCACACTCGCGGGCGGAGCCGCCCAGGCGGCACCCACGACCGCCGATACCCCCGCCCCACTCCAGAATGTCGACGCCGCTGCCGATTTCGACAATGGGCTGGCGAAGGTGGCGACCCAGTTCGGCCTCGCCGCTGGCGTCGGCACCATGGGTGGCGGGCTCGTAGGCATGGGCATCGGCTGCGTCGCAGGCGCCCTCACCGGCGGATTCGTCGCCCTGCCCACAGGCCCGATCGCCTTGCCTGCCGCAGTGTTCGGATGCCTCGTCGGCGCCAGCGTCGGTGCAGGCATCGGCGGTGCACTCGGTGGCGCCATGCTCGGCATCCCGGTTGGTCTGTCCAGCGGATCGGCAATGTACAACACGATCACGACCCCTAACGCCGACAGCGCTACCGGGAGCGAGAAGGACAGCCGTTAGCCACCTGTTGTACGGCAACGCGCGTGTACGGCAACGCGCGTTTGCTGCGCGCCGAGCGGTAAATGGGGTAGGCCTGGGTCTGCTCGCTGTAGTAGGCGCTGCGGCGAGCAACGGTCCAACGAGAACCTGGTAGCGATGGGTTGCTAGACGCCGGGCCTCAAGCAATGCACGGCGTATCTCACCTACGCGATAGTCGGACCGCTGGCAAAGCAGCCTGAATCCGTCTGACGGAACTCCGTGATTTCGGTCTACCCGGACCGAAATCGCGAAGTCAGGTCAGGACCTTTGTCCCTGTCGGGGCGTTCGAGGAGTGCCTGACTGGCAGCCCACACGCCCCTGACCCCTAGCGGAAGTCCGCAGTTCACGGTGTATGACGCCTGTGGATAACCTACGGGCCGCTCCAGTGAAACGTTCGCCACCCAGCTACGGAGCCGCCGAAGGTGCCGCTGCCTCAATTAGCTTCCGCGACAGGGTCTCCCGCGCTGTGTCGAGTCGAAATCGTTACCGACGGGCATCGATGCCGAACACGTCGCGCTCGCACCGTGGCTGATGACCCCTCCGGTCGGTGATTGGCTGTGTCGGGTGTGGCGGTCAGGAGGCCCGCTCGGCTCGCCACAGTGCGGCCCGTTGCTGGGCGAAGGTGACAGCGGATTGCCACGGGGTGCGTTCGGCGATCAGGGCGCGCAGCTTCATGATGTCGGGTTGACCGTTCAATGTCAGTGCGCCCGTGAGGTATTCGCCATTGCCGTACAGTGCGAGGAAGCGCCCGTGCTCGGGTGAGCCGAGGACCTCGAATTCGGTGGCGTCAGGTACCCCGGCGAATTGGATGCGGGATCCGTACCAGTCCGACCAGAAGTAGGGGATCGTGCTGTAGACCGTCGCGTGTGCCGGGTCGACGGCATTGCGTCCGGCCACCGCCCCCTGTTCCTGGGCGCTGGTCCAGTGCTCCAGTCGCATCGGACGGTCGAAGGCCGGGTTGTGCCAGCGTGCGACATCGCCCGCGGCGTACACCCCGGCGGCCGCCATCAGGGTCATGTCGCAGGCTATCCCGTTGTCGAGCTCGAGTCCGGAGCCTTCCAGCCAGCCCGTCGCGGGCGCGGCCCCGATGCCCAACACGACCAGGTCGGCCTCGATCACCGAACCGTCGATCAGCCGCACGCGTTCCACGTGCCCATCGCCCTCGATGGCCGATACCTCCACGCCGCACCGCAGATCGGTGCCGTTGAGCGTGTGCAGGCGCGCGCAGGCCGCCCCCATGACGTCGCCGACGGCGCGCGCCAGGGGGGTGTGCTGGGCCTCCAGCACCGTCACTGTGAGGCCGCGTTTCCTTGCGCCCGAGGCGATTTCGGATCCGATGAAGCCCGCGCCGACGATGACCGTACGGGCTCCCGCGTCGAGTGCGGCGCGGACCGCGCGCGCGTCGTCGAGCGTGCGCAGGGTGTGGACCCCGGTCAGCCGGTCGGTGGCGGGCATTGCGCGCGCGGTCGCGCCGGTGGCGATCACCAGCCCGTCGTACTCGATCGTGTCGCCGCCACAGTCGACGGTTCGCCGGTCGAGGTCCAACCCGGTGGCCGGTTGTCCGAGCCGCAGCTGCACACCCAGGTCGTGTAGTTCGCCGCGGGTGCGATACAGCGGCACTTCCGGTTCCGGTGCATCCAGGTACGCCTTGGACAGCGGAGGCCGGTCGTAGGGGAGGTGCTTTTCCGCGCCGATCAGCGTGATCTCACCGTCGAATCCCGCCTTGCGCGCGCTTTCGACGGCTCGCAGACCTGCCAGCGACGCGCCGACAACGACCAGGCGTTTCATCGGAGCAACCGCAACGCGAAGGTCGGGCAGCCTTCGATGGCCGACTCCACCTGTGCGCGTTCGGTTTCGGTGACCTCGTCCTTCATCAGGATCAGGTCGCCGTGCTCGTCGACCTCGAAGAACTCGGGTGCGAGGGATTCGCAGAGACCCAGACCGGTGCACTTGGTGCGATCGACTACTACCTTCATGACGCAACCATAACACACTCTATGGTATGGTCCGGAAAGTATGAATCGAAGGGAGCCGGTCGTGGGCAATACCGGTCGGGCCGCCATCGCGGGTCTCGGCATCACCGATGTCGGCAAGGTGTACGGCCGCAGTGCCACCGATTTCGCCGCCGATGCCGTTCGCCGCGCCGCGGCAGACGCCGGGCTGGCGGTATCGGACGTAGACGGGCTGCTGGTCTCAGCGGGGATGAAGCGCGATGTGTCGATCACGCTGGCGAATGTGCTTGGGCTGCGCGATCTGCGGCTGCTCGCCGAGATGAACGCCTTCGGTGCCTCGGCCGGCGCTATGGTCTCCTACGCCGCGGCGGCGGTCACCAGTGGTGCGGCCGAGGCGGTGGCGTGCGTCTTCGCGGACGCGCCGCTGAGGCCGAAGGAATCGGCGGGTGCCGCCTACACCGCGCGCGGCCGCAAACCACCCACCGGATTCGCCAGTTTCTCGATCGCGAGCGGCATCACCAACGCGAATGCCAAATACGCCCTCGCCACGCGCCGGCACATGGAGACCTACGGCACGACCAGTGCGCAACTGGGGCAGATCGCGGTGGCCCAGCGGGCGTGGGCGACGCTGAATCCGCTTGCGCAGCTGCGGGATCCGATCACGATCGAGGATCATCAGAGCTCGCGGTGGATCGCCGAGCCGCTGCACCTGCTGGACTGCTGTCTCGTCTCCAACGGCGGTGCGGCGGTCATCGTCACCACCGCCGAACGTGCCCGCTCGCTCGCCCAGCCCGCGGTGGAGATCCTGGGCTGGGGGCAGGGCCATCCGGGACAGGTGGCCGAACGAGGCTCGGACTTCGGATTGCGCACGGGCGCGGCGGTTTCCGGCCCCACGGCGCTGAAGATGGCCGGGGTCACCGTGGACGACATCGATGTCCTCGAACTCTACGACTGCTACACCTTCACGGTCCTGATCACCCTCGAGGACTACGGATTCTGCGATAAGGGCGAAGGCGGGGCGTTCGTCGCGGAGCCGGGGCGGCTCGGCCCCGGCGGCACGCTGGCACTGAATACCGGTGGAGGACAGCTGTCGTCCTACTACCTGTGGGGCATGACACCGCTCACCGAGGCCGTCATTCAGGCGCGCGGACGGGCCGGGGAGCGGCAGGCGCCCAGCAATGACCTGGTCATGGTCAGTGGCAACGGCGGCATTCTCGACCATCATTCGACCCTCGTGCTGAAGGGAGCGTGACCATGGAGATTTCCGGTCCACCGATAGTGCCCGACGAACGGAGCGCCGAATTTTTCGCCGCCGCCGCGGAAGACCGACTGGTCATCCGCCACTGCCGCAACTGCGCCCACCTGCTCGGGCTGGAGGCGCGCACCTGCTCCTGGTGCGGCAGCGGCGATCTGGAGTGGTGGCGCGCGTCGGGTGCGGGGCAGCTGGTGACGTGGTCGGTGGTGCATCATCCGCCGCATCCGGCTTTCGCGGCGGAGGTGCCGTTCCCGATCGGCATGGTCGAACTTGTCGAAGGCCCCTGGCTGACCGTGCGCCTCGCCGGGGTTCCCCTGTCGGCGTTGCGGATCGGTCTGCCCATGCGGGCCGCTTTCGTGCACCCGGCCGAAGGCGATTCCTACCCCGTATTCGTTCCCGAAGGAGAACTATGAGATCGGCTGTCATCGTCGATGCGATCCGCACCCCGTCCGGAAGGGGCAAGGCCGGGGGAGGGCTGTCCGGCACCCACCCCGCGTCGCTGTTCGCCGGAGTGCTCGGCGAACTGATCGCCCGCAATGATCTCGACCCGGCCCTGGTCGACGACGTGATCGGCGGCTGTGTCACCCAGAGCGGGGAGCAGGCGCTCAATATTTCGCGCACGGCTCTGCTCGCGGCCGGGTTCCCGGAATCGGTTCCGGCGACCACCGTCGATCGCCAGTGCGGATCGTCGCAGCAGGCAGCGCATTTCGCCGCGCAGGGCGTGATCGCCGGGGCGTACGACATCGCGATCGCGGGTGGCGTGGAATCCATGTCCCGGGTGCGGATGTTCTCCAGCACCCAGGGCCAGGACGCCAACCGCGGACCGATCGCGCATCGGTACCCGGATGGTCTGGTCCAACAGGGAATCTCGGCTGAGATCATCACCGCCCGATGGGGATTCGACCGCACCGCGCTCGACGAGTTCGCGGCCCGTTCGCACCGCCTGGCCGCCGCGAGCGCCGCCGCCGGGGGCTTCGGCAACGAGCTTGTGGCCGCGGGCGCGCTCGCCGCCGACGAGACGATTCGGCCGTCCACCACCGTCGAAGGGCTGTCGGTACTGAAACCGGCGTTCGCCGACGCCGAATCCCAGGCGCGCTTTCCGGAGATCGAGTGGTCGATCACCCCGGGCAACTCCTCGCCCCTGACCGACGGCGCGTCGGCCGCGCTGATCATGAGCGAGGACAAGGCCGCCCAACTCGGCCTGACGCCCCGGGCGCGGTTCCACTCGTTCGCGGTGTCCGGTGACGACCCGCTGCTCATGCTGACCGCGGTGATCCCCGCGACCCGCAAGGTGCTGGCCTGGGCCGGACTGTCCCTCGACGACATCGACGCCTATGAGGTCAATGAGGCCTTCGCGCCGGTGCCGCTGGTGTGGGCGAAGGAACTCGGGGCCGATCCGGACCGGCTGAACCCACGCGGCGGCGCGATCGCGCTCGGACACCCGCTGGGCGCCTCCGGCACCCGCATCCTGGCCACGCTGCTCAACCACCTCGAACAGACCGGCGGCCGCTACGGACTCATGACCATGTGCGAGGCCGGCGGGATGGCGAACGCCACCATTATCGAGCGACTCTCATGACGATCTCCTTCGCCCATTCCCCCACGGTCACCGACGCCGTGGCTCGCACCCGCGACTATGTCCGCGATGTGGCGCTGCCCACCGAGACGGCCTTCCGCGGCAACGCGCACGAGTTGACCGACATGCAGCGCAAGGAGCTGCAGGAGCGCGCCCGGGAATACGGCGTCTTCGCTCCGCACATCAGCACCGCGTTCGGCGGTCTCGGATTCGATATGCGCGACCGCGCACCAGTTTTCGAGGCCGCGGGCTATTCGCTCTTCGGTCCCCTCGGCATGAACTGCGCCGCCCCCGACGAGGGCAATACGCACCTACTGGAGCAAGTCGCCTCCGAGGAGCAGAAGCAACGATTCCTGCGCCCGTTGGCCGCCGGTGAGATTCGGTCCTGCTTCGCCATGACCGAGCCCGCGCCAGGCGCCGGTTCCGATCCGACCGCCCTGGCCACCCGCGCCGAACGCACCTCCGCGGGCTGGCTCATCAACGGCCGCAAATGGTTCATCACCGGCGCGAACGGCGCGAGCTTCGCCATCGTGATGGCCCGCACCGCCGGCGAGCCCGGGTCCCGCGGCGGGGCCACCATGTTCCTGGTCGATACCGCGACACCGGGATTCACCCTGGTCCGCGATATCGACACCCTCGACGAGTCCATGTTCGGCGGTCATTGCGAGCTGGTGCTCGACAATCTCGAGGTCGGCCACGACGCCGTACTGGGCGCGGTGGACCAGGGCTTCGACTATGCCCAGGTCCGGCTCGGCCCGGCCCGCATGACGCACTGCATGCGTTGGCTGGGAACCGCGCGGCGGGCGGCCGACTACGCCGCCGACCGGGCCGCGACCCGAAAAGCGTTCGGCGGCAGGCTCGGTGACCTCGGCATGGTGCAGCAGCTCATCGCCGACAACGAGATCGACATCGAGACCAGCCGGGCCATCACCCTCAAGGCCTGCTGGAACATCGATGCGGGAGTGTCCTCCGCGCAGATCACCTCGATCGCCAAAACCTTTGTGGCAGAGGCGGTCAATCGCGTCGTGGACCGCTCGTTCCAGATCTGCGGCGCGCTCGGTGTGTCCGGTGACGCACCGCTGGCCCGGCTCTACCGGGAGGTGCGTCCGTTCCGCATCTACGACGGCCCGTCCGAAACCCATCGCTGGGCGATCGCACGACGGGTGCTTCGCGAGGTCGAACGGCGGGGCCGGTGACACCCGCCGGGCTGGATCTGCCCGCGCTGCAACGGTATTTCGACGAGCACGTCCCCGGTACCGCCGGGCCGCTGCGCGCGGGATTGCTGCAGGGCGGCAAGTCCAACCTCACCTACCGGCTCTCCGACGGCGTCCACGACTGGGTGCTGCGCCGCCCGCCGCTGGGCCCGCTGACGCCGACCGCCCACGACATGGCCCGCGAGTTCCGCATCGTCGCCGCGCTGGCCGGATCGGGCGTGCCGGTGGCGCGCGCGGTCAGCCTGTGTGAGGACGAGGCGGTGATCGGAGTGCCGTTCGCGGTCGTCGATCATGTCGCCGGACGCACCCTGCGCGACGGCGACGAGGCGGCGAGGCTTAGCAGCGCGCAGGCGGCAACCTGCGCGGCCGCCCTCGTCGACACGCTGGCCGCTCTGCACACCGTGGACTTCACCGCCGCCGGACTGTCCGAATTCGGGCGTCCAACCGGCTATCTGGAACGGCAGGTGCGGCGCTGGCGCGGCCAATGGGACCGGGTCGCGACCCGCGAGCTCTCGACCGTCGACCGGCTCGCCGACGCCCTGCGCGCAAACCTTCCGGCCTGGTCGGAGGCCGCCATCGTGCACGGCGACTACCGGCTCGACAACACCATCCTCAGCGCCGATCTCACCCGGGTCGCCGCGGTGATCGACTGGGAGATGGCCACCCTCGGCGATCCGCTCGCGGATCTCGGCCTGCTGCAGGTCTATTGGGATCCCCGCACCGAGCCGGTGCTCGGGGTGCAGCACGCACCCACCGCCAATCCCGGCTTCCCGTCCGCCGCGGATCTGGCCGAACGGTACTCGATGGCCACCGGTCGCGATGTCGGCGGGCTGTCGTTCCACCGGGCGCTCGGGTACTTCAAACTGGCCGTCATCGCGGAGGGGATCCACCAGCGCTTCCTCGCGGGCAAGACGGTCGGGGCTGGTTTCGACCAGGTGGGCCGGGCGGTGCCGGTCCTGTTCGACGCCGGACTGGACACGCTCTCATGAGCCCACCGGCGCGGCGCAGCGCCCTGGTGACCGGCGGCTCGCGGGGCATCGGCGCGGAGATCGCGGCCCGGCTGGCCGCCGAAGGCTACGACCTCACGATCGCGGCCCGCGATCCCGAGACGCTCGAGCGCACCGCCGCCCGGCTGCGCGAGCGGGGCGCGGGGGAGGTGTACCCGACTGTCGCAGCGATGAACGATCTCGACCAGGTGCGAAACCTGGTGCGCGGGCATGGTGAACGGTTCGGTGGCATGAACGTGCTCGTCATGAGCGCGGGCACCGGCACGGCGGGCCGGGTGGCCGACATGGCCCCCAAAACGTATGAGCGGATGCTGGACATCAACTTCCGGGCGCCGCTGACCCTCATCCAGACGGCGCTCCCCCTGCTGCGGTCCAGCGCCGCCGCGGATCCCGGCCGAGGCGCGAAAATCATTGCGCTGGCCTCGATCACGGGCGTGGTGGGGGAACCCGGATTAGCCGCCTACGGTGCGACCAAATCGGCGCTGATCTCGCTGTGCGAGACGGTGTCGCTGGAGGAGTCTCGTCACGGTGTGGCTGCCACCGCGTTGTCACCGGGGTACGTCGACACCGATATGACCGTCTGGAAGCATGACGTCCTCGATCCCGCGGCCATGCTCACCACCGCGGATATCGCGGAGCTGGCGCTGGCGGTCACCCGGTTGTCGGCGGCGGCCGTGGTGCCCAATATCGTCGTCGCCCGCGCGGGCGATCAGCTCTGGCGGGCCTGACCGGTTCCACTCGAAACAGACTGGGCCCGGCACGAATTCGTGCCGGGCCCAGTCGCCGTGCGGGTGGGGAGGGCGGCTCAACGACCTGACCCACGCGCCGGATCGGGAGGGTGCTCAGGGAATGAGCACCGCTTTGATGACGCTGCCGCGATGTAGCGCACGCTCGGCGTCGTTGATCTCCGACAGAGGATACGTGCGGATGAACTCGTCGAACGGAAAGTCGCCACGCCGCCAGTATTCGATCAGCCGCGGAATGAACCGGCGCGGCACGGCGTCGCCCTCGACGATGCCCTTGATCGTGCGCCCGACGGCCAGCTGCATCGGGTCGATGGTCAGGTCGCCGCGTTGCGCGCCGACCAGGCCGCACACACCGACCGGGTTCAGGGCGTTGATCGCCGCGCTGATCACCTCGGGGACGCCGGTGGTGTCGAGCGCGTAGTCCGCGCCGCCGGTCGCCCGCCGCAGCTGCTTGCCCAGATCGCCGAGGATGCCGTCGAAAGTGTGTGTCGCACCGTGTTTCACGGCCAGCTCGAGCCGGTCGGGATTGCGGTCGACGGCGACGATGGTGCGTGCGCCCGCGATTCGGGCCGCCAGGATGGCGGCCATGCCCACGGCGCCGACTCCGAGCACCACCAGGCTGGAATCGGGCTGCACCGCCAGCGAGTTCAGCACCGCACCGGCCCCGGTCTGGAAGCCGCAGCCCAGTGGGCCGAGCAGTTCCAGGGGGAGATCATCGTCCACCTTCACCGCATTGCGGGCCTCGGCGACGGCGTAGGTGGCGAACGACGACTGTCCGAACCATCGGGCCGAAACGGGCTGTCCGGCAGCGTCTTCGGCGCTCGTCGAACCGTCGATGCGGCGGCCCGACAGATTGCGCGGGAAGAACGTGGTGCAGTAGGCGGGACGATCGGTCGCGCAGCTGCGGCATGCACCGCACGAATCGAACGACAGTACAACATGATCGCCCACGGCCAGCTCCGTGACGCCGGAGCCGACCGCGGTGATCACGCCGGAACCCTCGTGCCCGCAGACGATCGGCATCGGGATGCCGGGCGCGACCCGGGGCAGCAGATCGGTATGGCACAGTCCCACGCCCGCGACCCTCAACGCGATCTCGCCCGGCCCGGGCTCGAGCAGCGTGATCGGCTCGATGATGAACGGGCCCTGGGGTTCTCGCAGTACCGCCGCGGTCGCCCTCATCGATGCGCCGGTGTGGGAGCGAGGAACTCGTCATTGTGCGCACCGGCCGCCGGCGGGACGGTGACGCCCGCCGCGGTGAAGCTCTGGTATCGGGCCGGGGTGCGAATGAGCGCGACCGCGCTCGCACCGTCGCCGACCGACACCGCGAGCTCGTTCTCGGCGAACAACTCCGTGGCCACGACCTGCTTCCAGGAGTAGGCGAGGGTCGCCATGAGACCGGCCGCATGCAGCAATTCGACCCATTCGGCGGCCGACCGAGCGGCCAGCGCGGCCTCGAGTTCGGTGCGCAGCTCGTCGAAATTGATCGAACGCAGACGCTGATCGGTGAAGCGTTCGTCGTCCGCGAGCTCGGGACGTCCCAGCACCTCGCACAACTTCAGCCAATGCTTGGGGACATACGCGCTCAGCACCAGGAAGCCGTCCGCGGCCCGGAACGCCTCCGACGGCTGGGTCGCGAACGCGACCTGCTTGCGGGGCTTCGCGCCGGTCGCCGCGTCCGGTTTCGGTGCTGCCGTCGCGGAATTCGGTTCTTTGTTCAGATGCAGGGTCAGTTGATTGGCCTGCAGGCTGATCGCGACGTCGTACATGGCCACCCGCACCACGTCGGCGACACCGTGCCGTTCGCGGTTGAGCAGCGCGGCCAGCACCGCCTGGGCGAGCACATGCCCGCTCGCGCCGTCGACCAGCTGGAACGGGACGATCTGGGGTCCGCCGTCGGCGCGCCGCAGACCCGTGGTCATGCCGGACTCGGCCTGCACCATGAGATCGAGCCCGGGGCGGCCGCTGCGCGGGCCGTTGCCGCCGTAGGCGGACAGTCGCGCGTACACCAGCCTCGGATTGCGTTGCCGCAGTTCATCGGGACCGAACCCCAGTTTTTCCATCACACCGGGGCGGAAGGCCTCGAGGATGACGTCGGCGGTGTCTGCCAGTCGCATCACCGCGTCCTTGCCCGCCTCGGTTGCGAGGTCCACCATCACCGACTTCTTGCCGCGATTGTTGGGCAGGAAATAGGTGGCCAGCGGCTTGCGTCCGGGCAGCACCGAGGTGATTCGGCGGGCGGCCTCACCGCCCGGCGCCTCGATCTTGATGACCTCGGCGCCCAGGTCCACCAGGACCTGTCCGGCCAGCGGACCCGCGACGTTCTGGGTGAAATCCAGTACCCGGAAGCCGTCGAGCGGGCGTGGGGTGTCGGTGCTCGGCATCGGCACAACCTTCCATAACGTACTCTATGGTGTTGTCAAACCATAACTCAGAATATGGTGCGATGTCCATGCGTCGCCACGGCGCGAACCCCTATCGAAAGGACT
Source organism: Nocardia sp. CA-151230 (assembly GCF_050942175.1). Taxonomy (NCBI): domain Bacteria; kingdom Bacillati; phylum Actinomycetota; class Actinomycetes; order Mycobacteriales; family Nocardiaceae; genus Nocardia; species Nocardia sp. CA-151230. The sequence continues at coordinate 4,726,131 of NZ_CP192061.1, read as the reverse complement.
ACGACCCATGCTCGAAAGCCCTGCTGCCGTATTGGAACGTCGCGGGCCCATCGCGGTGATCACCCTCAATCGGCCCGGCGCCCTCAACGCGGTGAACGGCGCGCTGTCCACCGCGGCCGGACTGGCGCTCGACGAGTTCGCCCGCGATCGCGAGTTGCGCGTCGCGGTGATCACCGGTGCGGGGCGGGCCTTCTGCGCCGGAGCGGATCTCAAAGCGCTGGCAGCGGGGGAGCGCATCCACGCCGAGGGGCACGAGGAGTGGGGATTCGCCGGTCTGGTCAAGCATTTCGTCGACAAGCCGGTGATCGCGGCGGTCAACGGGTTCGCCCTGGGCGGCGGCACGGAGATCATGCTTGCCTGCGATCTGGCCGTGCTCGCCGACGACGCGAAACTCGGCCTGCCGGAAGTGAAACGGGGCCTCGCGGCGGCCGCGGGCGGCCTGCTGCGACTACCGCGGCAGATTCCGCTCAAACTCGCGCTCGGGGTCGTGCTCACCGGCGAACCGATCGACGCGGCCACGGCCGCCCGCTGGGGGCTGGTGAACCGGGTCGTACCGGCTGCGGAGGTGCTCGATACCGCGCTGGAGTTGGCCGCGCGCATCGCGGCCAATGCCCCGCTGCCGGTCCGGGCCAGTAAGCGAGTCGCCTACCGAGCGGCCGATTTCGGCGCGGATTGGAGTGACGAGCTGTGGGAGATGAACGCCGCGGAACTGGGTCCGGTCTTCCGCAGTGGCGACGCGCGGGAGGGCGCGCGAGCCTTCGCCGAGAAGCGAACGCCGCAGTGGCGCGGCGAATAGCGGGCGTCAGGCGCGCTGTTCCGCGGCGACGTGCGAGTTGATCAGCCGGAGGTACTCGTCGAGCAGCGCGCCGAGGTCGTCATGATGCCCGGCCGCGGCCAATTGCTGGTAGCCGGTGAGCATCGCCATGCCCAGTGAGGTGAGGGTCTTGGCGAGTTTGCGGTCACCGACCACGCCGCCGATGGCCTTGCCCACCGTCTTGCGGCGGGCGTCGTCGACGCGGCGCTGCACGGCCCGCACGGACTCGTCGTTCGCACCCCAGGCGCGGATGGCGGCTTCGGCCTCGTGGTGCAGGTCGATGGTCAGCTCGCGCAGCTTCTCGACGTCGGCTTCCGGTGTGGTGCCACCGAATTGCATGTCGCGGAGCTTCTGCACCTGCAGGTTCTCCCAGTACGCGAGCAGGGCGTCGACATAGCCCTGCCAGCTGCCGAAGTGGTGGTAGAAGGAGCCGCTGGTGACGCCGAGGTTCTTGACGAGCACGCCGATATTGAGGCCCTTGAATCCGGCCTGCGCCAGAGTCTCGAGTCCGAACTCGAAGTACTGGTCCTTGTTCACCACGCGCGACATGCCTACACCGTAGTTCATTCTATGGTCGCCTCTTCCGCAGAGACCATAACATGCTCTATGGTGTGGTCATGGAACACGTCTACGACCGGCTCTACCTGGACGGTGACTGGATCGAATCCAGTGGTGACGCAGTGATCACGGTCGTGTCGGCCGCCACCGAAGAGCCGATCGGTCAGGTTCCCGAGGCCGTCGCCGCCGACGTCGACCGCGCCGTGGCCGCCGCCCGGCGCGCCTTCGACGATCCGCTCGGATGGTCGGCCTGGGAGCCGAAGGACCGCGCTGCGGTGATGCGCCGGTTCGCCGAGGAAATCGAGGAGCGATCAACGGATTTCGTGCGCCGGGTCAGCATGCAGAACGGCATGCCGGTCGTCGTCGGCGCGCAGACCGAGGGAACCTACCCGGCCAAGCTGCTGCACTACTACGCCGACCTGATCGAGCTGATGCCGCTCGAACAGTCTCGTCGCTCCATGGTTTCGGGCACCACGCTGGTGCGCCGCGCGCCGCTCGGCGTGGTCGCGGCCGTCGTGCCGTGGAACTTCCCGCAGTCGCTGCTCATGTTCAAACTCGCGCCCGCCCTGGCGGCGGGCTGCACCCTCGTGGTCAAGCCGGCCCCTGAAACAGTCCTCGACGCGTTCCTGCTGGCCGAGGCCGCGCAGGCGGCTGGGATCCCGGCGGGCGTGCTGAACATTGTGACCGGCGGTCGCGATCTGGGGGCGTACCTGGTCGGACATCGCGGCGTGGACAAGGTGGCGTTCACCGGATCCGTCGCCGCCGGGCAGGCCATCGCCGAACAGTGCGGGCGGCTGCTGCGGCCGGTCACGCTCGAACTGGGCGGGAAGTCCGCGGGAATCGTGCTCGACGACGTGGATCTGGGTGCGGCCGTGCGCGAATGGTATGGCGCGTTCCTGCTGAACCAAGGGCAGACCTGCTACATCAGCACGCGGATTCTCGCGCCGGAATCGCGCTACGACGAGATCCTCGACGCGCTGGGCGCATTGGCGGGCCGACTGCGCATCGGTGACCCGCTCGACCCGAAAACCTTGATCGGACCACTGGTCTCGCAGCGTCAACGCGGTCGCGTGGAGAGCTATATCGCCGCGGGGATCGCCGCGGGCGGTCGGGTCGTCGCCGGCGGCGGGCGTCCGCCGCACCTGGATCGTGGCTGGTATGTGCAGCCGACCGTGTTCGCCGGTCTGGACAACGATTCGGTGCTGGCGCAGGAGGAGATCTTTGGACCGGTGCTGACCGTCCTGCGATACCGCGATGTCGATGAGGCCGTTCGCCTGGCCAATGACTCGGATTTCGGGCTGGGCGGAACCGTGTGGACATCGGATCCGCAACGCGGCCTGGACATCGCGCGCCGGGTGCGCACCGGATCCTTCGGCGTCAACGGGTTCACCCTCGACCCGGGCGCGCCCTTCGGCGGCGTCAAGCACAGCGGCCTGGGCCGAGAGCTCGGGCCCGAAGGCCTGGCGGCCTATCACCACCTCCAGTCGATCTATTTCCCCACGGGACCAGGAGAATCCGCATGACCGGCGTCGAAACCAGCGTTCGCCCTTTTCACCCCGTCGAGACCTCCTCGAAGGAGTTCTGGGCCAAGACCGCTCGCGAACGTGAGGAATCGTTCGCGGCGCTGCGGGCCGCGGCACCGGTGAGCTGGCAGCCGCAGGTCGAGGATCCGTGGATGCCGGAGGACATTCCCGGCTACTGGGCCGTGGTGCGCCACAGCGACATCGTCGAGGTCAGCCGCAGCAACGATGTCTTCGTCTCGGGCCAGGGCGTGACGTTCGAGAACCTGCCGCCGGACGTGCTGCGCGGCTCGCAGTCGATCCTGGCCATGGACCCGCCGGATCACACCAAACAGCGCAAGATCATCAGCGCCGCGTTCACGCCGAAACAGGTGCAGCGCATCGCCGATCAGATCGAAGCCAATGCCGGAGACATCATCGACGGCGTCGCGGGCCGCGGGCACGCCGACCTGGTCGCCGACATCGCCGCGGTGCTGCCGATGCGCACCGTCTGCGACATGATCGGCGTCGACCCGGCCGATCAGCGCGACGTCGCCCACGCCGCCGAGGTCATCACCGGCTGGAACGACCCCGACGTGCGCGGCGGCCGCAATCGCGGCGAGGCGCTCGCCGAGGTTGGCTGGTATCTGACCAAACTCGGCCGCCGACTCGCCAAGGAACGCCGCGCGGACCCGCGCGACGACCTCATGTCCGCCCTGGCCAATACCGAGGTCGACGGCGAGACGCTCAACGATGTCGAACTGTCCTCGTTCTTCACCCTGCTGTGCGTGGCCGGGACCGACACCACCCGGCAGACCGCGGCCCACGCGGCCCGCGCCCTGACCGAGTATCCCGACCAAAGAGCTTGGCTGGCAGAGGATTTCGACGGACGCATCAAGGGAGCGATGGAGGAATTCGTGCGATGGGCCTCGCCGGTGATGACCTTCAAACGGACCTGCGTGCAGGAATACGAGCTCGGCGGCCAGCTCATCCGGCCCGGTGAGAAGGTCGTCATGTTCTACGCCGCGGGCAACTGGGACACCACCGTGTTCGACCACCCCGAGCGCTTCGACCTGTCCCGGGACCCCAACCCGCACCTGGGATTCGGCGGTGGCGGCGCGCATTTCTGCCTCGGCAACCAGGTGGCGAAGACCCAGCTCCGCGCGCTGTTCAAGCAGTTGCTGACGCGAGTGCCGGACTTCACCGCGGGGGAACCGGTGATGTTGGAGGGCAACTTCATCCACGGGATCAAATCGATGCCCATCACCTTCACGCCTGAGCGCTGAACCACACTCGTATCGGAGGGAGCCCCCACCATGGCAGCGTTGCCCGACCCCGTGATCTCGCGCCTGAGCGCGCAACTCACCGGAACCGGACAGCCGGTGACCACCGTCTCGCCGACCACCGGCGAAGACCTCGCCACCCTGCGGCAGTCGACCGCCGACGACGTGGCCCGGGCCTATGTCCGGGCGCGCAGAGCGCAGGCCGAATGGGCGTCGCGAACACCCCGGCAGCGAGCGAAACCATTTGTCGCCCTGCATGATCTGATTGTCGCCAACGGTGAACTGATCGATGTCGTCCAGGCCGAGACCGGCAAATCGCGTACCAGCGCCTTCGAGGAGACGCTCGATATCGCCGGTGTCGCACTGTATTACGGACGCCGAGCGCCCGGATTCCTCGCGCCGCGCTCGCGTGCGGGAGCGATTCCGATGGCCACCCAGGTCCGCGAGCTGCGGCAGGCCAAGGGCGTCGTGGCCATCATCTCGCCCTGGAACTACCCGCTCTCACTGGGCGCGGGCGACGCCATCCCCGCACTGATCGCGGGCAACGGCGTCGTACACAAGCCCGACACACAGACCGCGCTCACCGCGCTGTTCGCGCGGGAACTGCTGATCCGCGCCGGGCTGCCGGAAGACCTATGGCAGATCGTGATCGGCGAACCCGGCGACCTCGGCGACGCCCTCGTCGCGGAAGCCGACCACATCTGCTTCACCGGCTCCACCGCCGCCGGCCGCCGGGTCACCGAGGCCGCGGCGCGCAGGCTCATCGGCTGCACGCTCGAACTCGGTGGCAAGAACCCGATGCTGGTGCTCGACGACGCCGACCTCGACAAGGCCGTCAAAGGCGCGGTCCGGGCATGTTTCTCGACCACCGGGCAGCTGTGCCTGTCCACCGAACGGCTCTACGTCGCCGAATCGGTCCATGACGAGTTTCTCGCCAAGTTCGTAGCCCACACCGGCAAGCTGGTGCTCGGCCAGGGCCCGGGCTTCGACTACGACATCGGCACGCTCACTCTGCCGCGCCAGCTCGAACGGGTCGAATCCCATGTCGAAGACGCCCGGGCGAAGGGGGCTCAGGTGTTGACCGGTGGGCGTACGCGGCCCGATCTCGGCCCGCTGTTCTACGAACCGACCGTGCTCAGCGGCGTGACACCGGAGATGACCGTCTTCGGCGAGGAGACATTCGGGCCGGTCGTCTCGGTGTACGCCTTCCGCGGCGACGACGAGGCGGTGTCCTTCGCCAACGCCACCGACTACGGCCTCAACGCCAGCGTCTGGACCCGCGACGTCGCGCGCGGTCGCCGGATGGCCGCCCGAATCCGTTGCGGCACAGTGAACATCAACGAGGGGTACGGGTCGGCCTACGCGTCCAACGACGCGCCGATGGGCGGCATGAAGTCCTCCGGTATCGGGCGTCGGCACGGCGAGCACGGACTGCTCGAGTACGTGGAGCTGCAATCGGTGGGCAGCCAGCACATCATCGGCTTCGATCCGCCGCCGGGAGTGTCCAGCGCGCAGAACGCCAAGCTGCTCACCGCCACCTACAAGCTCATGAAAGCGCTGCGGATCAAATGAGATCCGCACAGCGAACCCGAGGAGTCACCGAACCCATGGCATCGACGTTTGCGGCCGGAGCCAAGACCATGTGCGAGGCGTTCCAGGCCACCATCGCACGCGATCCCGAGGCGATCGCCGTCCGGAACGTCAGCGGGACACACACTCTCACCTTCGCCGAATGGGGTGAGCGCGTCCGGGCGCTCGCCGCCGGATTCGCCGGTCTCGGCGTGCGACGCGGCGACCGGGTGGCATTGATGATGACCAACCGGCCGGAGTTCTACCCGGTGGACGTGGCGGTGCAGCATCTGGGCGCCACACCGTTTTCGATCTACAACACGTCCTCCCGGGAACAGATCAGCTACCTGCTTCGGGACTCGGGCGCCAAGGTCGTGGTCTGCGAATCCGAGTTCTACGCCAAGATTTCCGCTGCGGGCGGCGACTCCGCCGTCGAGCAGGTGATCTGCATAGACACTCCGATGCTGGGCGCGTTGACCCTCGACCAGATCGCCGCTGCCGGCAAGGACCGGTTCGACTTCGAAAGCACTTGGCGCGCAGTACAACCCGATGACGTCCTCACCCTGATCTACACCTCGGGCACCACCGGCGACCCCAAGGGCGTGCAGCTGACCCACGCGAATGTTCTGGCGCTGGTGGACGGGACCGAGCAACGGTGGGACTCCGGCCCCGAGGATCGGATTCTGTCGTTCCTGCCCTCGGCGCACGCCGCGGACCGCTGGTCGGCGCTGTGGCATCTGATGGTCGTCGGCAACCAGGTCACCACGGTGGCCGACCGCCACCAGCTCGCCGCGGCACTGGCGGAGGTACATCCCACCGTTTTCGGTGCGGTGCCGCAGGTGTGGCAGAAACTCAAGGCGGCGATCGACGCCAAGCTCGCCGAATCCACCGGGGCCAAGGCGGCGCTGGCGCATTGGGCCGTCGGCGTCGGGCGCAAGGTCTCCGATGCCCGCCTCGACGGTCGCGACGTCGATCCGCTGTTGCGGGTCCTGCATCCGATCGCCGATGCCCTGGTGCTGGCCAAGCTGCGTGCCGCCATCGGCATGGACCGGATCAAACTCGCGCTGTCCGGGGCCGCGCCGATCTCGCCGGAAGTGCTGCGCTACTTCAATGGACTCGGCATCCCGGTCAGCGACGCCTGGGGCATGTCCGAGCTCTCGGCGATGGTCACCATGAGCCCGCGCGGGCAGGTCCGCCCCGGGACTGTCGGAACTCCGCTGGCCGGTGTGGAACTCGCGATCGCGGCCGACAGCGAGATCCTGGTCCGCGGCCCGATCGTTATGAAGGGCTACCTCAACAAGCCCGAACAGACGGCCGAGGCGATCACTGACGGCTGGCTGCACACCGGCGACATCGGCACCATCGACGAGGCCGGTTACCTTCGAATCGTCGACCGCAAGAAGGAACTCATCATCAATGCGGGCGGCAAGAACATGTCGCCGTCGAACATCGAGAACTGGATCAAGGCCTTCTCTCCGCTGATCGGGCAGGCTGTGGCGATCGGTGACGACCGCAAGTACAACGTGGCCCTGATCTGTCTCGACGCCGACGCGGTCGCACTGCACGCGGCGCAGTCCGGTCAATCGGCGGATCCGGCCGTGCTGGCGGAGTCGCCGGTGATCCGCCAGCAGATCGAGGAGGCGGTGGCACAGGCCAATGCCAAGCTCTCGCGGGTCGAACAGATCAAGAAGTTCACCATCGTGCCGGAGTTCTGGGAGCCCGGCAGCGATGTCCTGACCCCGACCCTGAAGCTGCGTCGCAAACCGATCGCCGAACGGTACGCGGCGGCGATCGAGGACATGTACGCCTGAATCGATCAGGCGGTGCCGTCATCTTGGCGCGGATCTGCGGCGGCGCCAAGATGACGGCCACGTTCTCCCGCAGCCGGCCGACGACGGCATTCTAACCGCGGGCGGTACCCGGCCGGACCGCGCGGGCTGGTTCGTCGCCCCGACGATCTTCTCCGGCATCACCAACGATCAGACGATCGCGCGTGAGGAGATCCTCGGTCCGGTGCTCGCCTACGACGACGAGGATTAGGCGGTCACGATCACCAAGGATTCCGCCTAGGGACTGGGCGGTTCGGTCTGGTCGACCGACCGAAGCGTGCGCGGGACCGGACGCGCTGATGATAGAGGTAGAACCCGAGCGCGTACGGATCCCCCTCGCGCAGAGCGAGACTCGCTGACGCCTCGATCGTGGATCGGAAGCGGACAACCTGGGTCATGCTCGACGAGCGGGATGCGTCGGCGGTATCGGCCGAGGATCCGCCTGCCAGTCCGCCCAGCATCAGTGCCATCGCAGCACCCGCTGCGCGTTCGTCCGGTTCCGCATCCGTCCACTCCGCCGTGAACGGCTGAACCGCCGGATCGTGGACTCCCTCAGCCGCCAGCCCGGCGAGTGCACCCAGGTCCTCCAAACCGGGCATGCGAAGCTCCAGACACGGCGTCCGCACCTGCAATCCAGCCACCGGCCAGTACTTCATCAGGCTCATGCCCGCCATCATTGCCGCCGGGCGCTGTTCTAGGCCACGGGGTTTCGCCACCGGCGGACTCTGCGACAAATAGCTTCGGCCGCAACGGTTTACGCCCGTCACGGGATCAACCTCGTGGGATCACCGCGTTAGCGCCGGATCCCGTCCAGTCACTACCCCCTTCACCGTCCCAGACCAAAACCCTTGGCACCGAACCCACCTGGCCTATCAGTTTCCACCAGCCGGCGAACAGATCCTCCGCATGCCGCGACGGCACCAGGATCGCGGTCAACCAGCGTGAATACCCCATCACCATGGTCAGCACCGGCAACTGTTTCGGGCCCCGGACCTGCCCCGACTCCACCGTCAGATCGATCGGCGGGAACCAGAAATCACACTGCGCGATCTCTCCGGCCACATACGCCGTCCTCGACGCGGGGTCCGGCGGCAGATACGCCGGCCGCAGATCCGCGACCCGGCCCGACAGCGCCCGGATCGAGTTACCGCATCCTCTTGATCCCGCGAGGTAGCGGAAAGGCGTCCTCCACCAGCTCTGCGGCGATTTCGAGCATTCGTAGCGATTCGGCCTCGGTGACGGATTCCCACCCCTCGTTCATGTGAACCACCCTGTTGCGGACATCCAGAAAGGAAGTTTGGAAGTCAGCGTGCAGCGGGTAGCCCTCCTTTTCGAGTAATTCCGAGAGCGGGCCTAGGTGACTGGTGTTTTTCGTGCGGTGAGGGGCGGGTCTCGAGCAGAATGTTGCGGTGACGTTGGGGCGTGTGCCGGTTCAGGGTGATCTGTTGCAGTCGACGGTGGAGTTCTGCGCGGGCCGGGTGGGCGAGGACTCGATTTACGGTGTGCTGCACCGGGAATGCGGGCGGTTGTTCCCGGATGAGATGTTCGCTGATCTGTTCACCGATGTCGGGCGGCGCAGTGTGCCGCCGATGATCGTGGCGGTGGTGATGGCGTTGCAGCGGATCGAAGGTTTGTCGGATCGGGAAGCGGTGGAGCGGTTCGCGTTCGACGCCCGCTGGAAATACGCCGCCGGTGGCCTGGCTTTCGATTATCCGGGGTTCGTGCACACGGTGCTGGTGGACATGCGCGCGAGGCTGGCCCGTTCGGATCGGCCCGGCCGTATCTTCGACGCTGTGCTCGCCGTGGCACGCCAGGCCGGGCTGGTGGGCCGCAAACGGGTGCTGGACTCGACACCGTTGTATGACGCGGTGGCCACGATGGACACCATCACCTTGGTCCGCTCGGCGATCCGCGGGCTGCTCGCGGTCGCCGGCGCCGAGCTTGCGGGGTCGTTGCGGGCGCGGATCAGCAGCGGTGACGACTACGCCACCGCGGCGAAACCGGTCATCGATTGGGACGATGCGACCGCCCGCGCCGCACTGATCGATTCCCGGGCTCGTGACGCGATGGCCATGCTGGTGTTGCTGGAGGGCCGCGACCTCGACGAAGCCACCGGTAAGGCCGCGGCGCTGCTGGCCACCGTGCTCGGCCAGGACATCACCGACGAGGAGGGGACCTTCCGGATCGTGCGGGGCACCGCGGCCGATCGGGTGATCTCCACCGTCGACCCCGAAACCCGCCACGGGCACAAGACCCAAGCGCGCGGGTTCGACGGCTACAAGGGTCATATCGCCATCGATCCCGACAGCGAGATCATCACCGCCACCACCGTCACCCCCGGCAACACCGGCGACGCCGACCCCGCCGAGGAACTGCTCGCCGATACCCTGCCCTCCGAAGCCGAAGCCGAAGCCGAAGCCGAAGCCGAAGCCGAAGCCGAAGCCGAAGCCGAAGCCGAAGCCGAAGCCGAAGCCGAAGCCGAAGCCGAAGCCGAAGGTCGGGACGAGGATGCCGCCGCGGTGTTCGGTGACTCCGCCTACGGGTCCGGTGAGTTGTTGAAACGTTTGGACGACAACGGGATTCACAACGGAGTGAAGGTGCAGCCGTCGTCGTCGGTGAAAGGCCATTTCTCCAAGGACCGGTTCACGATCGACCTGGATGCCCGCACGGTGAGCTGCCCGGCCGGGGCCACCGCATCGATCGCTGCCCGCACCGGCCGTCATACCGGCACCGCCCACTTCGGTGCCCTCTGCGCCGAGTGCCCGCTGCGTTCGCAGTGCACCTCGGCGGCGGGCGGGCGCACGATCACCGTCGGCGCCTTCGAGAACTACCTGGTCGCCGGTCGCCAGCGGCAGCTCGATCCGGTCTGGAAGGCCGACTACCGCGCGACCCGACCCAAGGTCGAACGCAAGATCGGCCATTTGATGCGCCGCCGCCACGGCGGACGCCGCGCCCGCATGCGCGGCCGGGCCAAAATCGGAGCCGACTTCAGCTTGCTGGCCGCCGCGGTCAACCTCTCCCGCCTCGCCGTTCTCGGACTCACCCACACCAGCACCGGCTGGGCCACCACCGCCTGACAGCGCCGGTCATCCGGCGCTGTCAGGCCAAACCGCCACGGGCACAACCGGAAACAAACAACAACCGATACCACCGCCGGCCCGCGCCAACTCGACCTCACCCACCAGCACCACCACACCGCCGGCCGTCAGATACCCGTTCGACACCAGCCACCTAGCGTCGAGCGGGGGTTCTTCGGGAAAACCTTGCGCCGCTTAAGAAGCGATTTGATCGCCATCTCGGCGGCGCTGCCGCACTCGATGGCCGCTCTGCGCGTTTGGGCAACTCGATGCAGTGCGCGAGCGTCTCGGAGCAGCATCCAGGCCAGCGGCACCTGTTCCTTCGTACCTGCCAAGGCGCAGCAGTGCTCAATCGTCTCCTTGCTGGCGTCGAACTGGTTGAGTGGATAGATCGGCGGAAAGGGACGGAAGACCGCAGCATGAAGGGGTGTTCCGTCGCTTCCACGAGTCATCAAGCAAGTTCGATTTTCAGCCTGTTGAGGCGGCCGGAACGCGATGGGCGTCAGGTGCTGACCTGTGAGGATGTCGAGCCACGAAAGAAAAATGAGCGCCCAGTCGTTCATCTCATCGCCCACGATCTGGGAATCGGGGACCGCGGCAGTGAAACCGATCCGGTTGACGACCACCATCGCCGACGAACTCGGCGGACGGTATCCCCAGGCCATCGTGGAAAGTTCGAAATTTCCGAGGATCGCTGTCGGCTGAGTCAGGGGCAGAGCTTCGTCCGTGATCGGCGGTCCTGGCATGTGCACTGTCACCGGTGTGCCGTCGAGCGCGGAGGCGAAGTCCAACCCGAGGACCTCCCTCACACAGCGGACACCCCCAGGTATGTCTTCCTGCCATTCGATCTCGTCCATCCAAACCCCTTCCACCACAAGCGCCGAAAGGATCTGGCCCTCTCGGATCACCTGCAAATGTCGCCAACCGCACACGGCGGGTTACAGCATGCTTCGACCGGTCTCGTCACCACGATTCGGGCCGGCGCCCGGCTGTCGTTTTGGGGGTACACCCGTACCCGACACTCCCGATCCACCCGCACGAGCGTCGGAATAGAATCCGTATCGGCTTTTCCGACACTTGTCGGTGTCGGTTCTTGGACTCCAGCCCGGCACATTCCCACGCGCAGAAGGGATTCCGGGCGATGCACGGGCAGCGAGTCGGCTACGTCAGGGTCAGCACCGGCGACCAGAACACCGAACGACAACTCGATGGGGTTCGGGTCGAGAAGACCTTCACCGACAAGGCCTCCGGCAAAGATCGTGAACGCCCGCAACAGCGACGGCGACACCATGGTCGTGCACCCGATGGACCGGCTCGCGCGCAGTCTCGACGATCTGCGCCAGCTGGTGCGCGGGCTGACCGAGGACGGGATCAAGGTCGAGTTCGTCAAGGAGGGCATCACCTTCACCGGCGAGGACACCCCGATGGCCAACCTGCTGCTGAACATGATCGGCGCGGTCGCTGAATTCGAACGCGCCCTCATCCTCGAACGCCAGCGCGAAGGCATCGCCAAAGCCAAAGCCCGCGGCGTCTACAAAGGCCGCAAACCCTCCCTCACGACCGAACAGGCCCACGCCCTGCGTACCCGCGCCGCGGCCGGCGAGCCGAAAGCCACGCTGGCCAAGGAATTCGGAGTCCACCGCGACACCGTCTACAGCTACCTCAACACCGGGCCCACCCTGCCCGAGGACCGCGGGCCGTTGCCCGACGTCGCGGTGTAGGACCGGATACTCCCGGGGATCTCGCCGAGGTGGGCGCCAGGCCAAACGGCACTGTTTCTCATGTCGTGTGATTCGTTTTCGGTAGGTCGAAATCGGCTGTAGCGCATGATGTCCGGCCATGGCCGATGAGTTGTCCAACGCCTTCGTCGTGATGTGCTGCTACGGAGTGGTTTTCACCTTCTCAGGGGCGAGTTCGGACTGGTAGCACTCGGCTGGGCTGCCGAGGCCGGCCTGCTCTACTGTTGTCGAACTCGGGCCCTCCGAGTCCTCACAGCAAGGAACCCCATGATCAAGATTGCCACCACCGTTGTCACCGGCCTGCTCACGGTCGGCGCCGCTGCCACCCTCGGAATCGGTGTCGCCCAGGCCAACCCCGGCGGTGACTACATCGGCAACTACGCCACCCAGGCCGCATGCGAGGCCGACGGCCAGGACCCCAGCACCGGCGGCACCCACTACGTCTGCGAGCAGCAGCCCGACGGCAGCTTCGACCTGTACACAGGCATCCCTGCCTGAGCCAGGCCGGTAACTTCGCGAGCGGTCGATAGGACCGTCGAAGAGCAACTGGCTGGCGTGCCGACGACTCGTCTCGAGCGTCGGCACGTCTCTGGGTGCGGCGTCGGAGTCAGGACCGGAGCCCGCATCCTGCTCGAGGTCGGCGACGGCTCGGCCTTCGCCACGGCCGGGCATCTGGCCGCCTATGTCGGCATCGCCCCGGTCACCCACCGCTCCGGCAGCTCCATCAAGGGAGAACACCCCGCGCGGTCCGGCAACCACAAACTCAAACGCGCCCTGTTCTTGTCCGCGTTCGCCGCCCTGCACGACCCGGCCAGCCGCGCCTACTGCACGGCCCGTGAGGTCAGAAGGGCCAAGTCCGCCAAATCCGGCGGTAAGCCGCTACCGCAGATAGTTTGCGGAGTCACCGAGCCTCAGCGCGGACCGTTTCCCCAGGTCGTCACCGGAGTTACCGCACATATTCGGTACCTATCTGCGGCAACTCCTTAGCCTGAATCCACCGTGCCCGGGCGGCGATGATGCGGGCCAGTCCGCGCCCGGCCGCCGGCAGAGATCCGCGGCCGAACACGTATGGGTCGGTCCGCCCGCCCATGCGCACCCATGCCGTGGGATTCAGGCATGTCGGGAAGGCGAGGATCGCGCGCTGGCAGGTGTGCTCGCGTAGGAATTCCAGCAACGCGCGAGGGTTGCGCGCCAAGGCCGTCGATGACGCCCTCGAATTGTTCGACCTGCTCAAGCTCATCTATCGCGGCCAGCGCCGCCCGCAACTCCGCCTTGGACACGGTGTTCTCGATCAGATCCCACACCAGCTCCAGCGACAGCCCCGGGTCGGCTTCGCTCATCTCCAATAGCACCCGCACCGCGCGGGCGAGCTTGCCCGCGTTGCGGCCGCTGCGACCACCAGCGGGTGGCCAGCCGCTGCCAGGCGTGTTCGGGGGACTCCGTGTTTGGGGGACTCTGTGTCTACCGCGGCCCCGAATTCGGCGATGTAGTTCATGCGGCCGCCGGTCCGGTGCCGAGGATCCAGTCGAGTGCGGCGCTCAGCTGCGGGCCTTCGTTGTCGCGGATGGTCAGCACGTTCGGCCGGTCGGCCAGGTCTGCGAACCCAGCCGGTCGCCAGCTCCTCGAGGCGCTGCTCATCGAATTCCGGATCCGCTTGCGGCACATGGTAGGCCTCGATGTAGGCCTCCGAGTCCAGCGGGCCGCGGCTGACCAGCACGCAGCGGCCCGGCTCGCGGTCCACGGTCAGGCTGGACACGAAGACGTGGTGGTAGAGCCGCACCAGACAGTGTTCCCAGTCACGCAGATCGGCGAAGCTAACCCCGATGAAGGACTTGGTGTGGACCGGTTTGCCGTCGCCGGTGGCCCCGAAATCGATGATGTGCATCATCGCGGGCAGGAACGAGCGGACCGTGGAGAACCGGCCCGCTTTCCGAGCAGTGCGGTGCCACCGACGGCAGCACCGCCACCAGGCCATCGCGGGCCTGCGGCGGCAACCGCAACCAGGCCACGAACCCGGCCACGTCCTCGAGCCGCGCCTCCCTCCAGTCGATGCCGTGGCGGTCGAGATAAGTCAGCCAGTCCTTCAGATCATGGGCATACGCCTTGATCGTGTTCGGCGACTTCTCGATCGACGCCAGATACGACAGAAACCGCTCGACCTGCGGCACCGGCATGTGATCGTCGCCGAGCACCGTCCACGACTCGAACCCCGCGCCCGGCATCAGCACCCGCTGCACCCGCATTCCTACCTCCCGTTCCGTGATGGATAACGGAAGGTAATCCCGTCTACGACGCCACGCCGAGGACTTACCGCTCTCCTCGAACACGTTGTGTACGGCCCTGATTCAGCTGGAGATAACGAAGCCGAGCTTGTTGTAGTCGCGGCGGCGATCGGCGATCAGCTTGCGGTCCTCGTCGTCCAGGTGGAAGAACCGCTCCAGCTCCACCCGCGACAACGCCGGAAACCGGCCGTACTCGCCCACGCCCTCATCACGCACAGCCGGACATGAAACCACCAGCGCCACAACGCCGCCCGCAGTTCACCGAAGAATGACGCTCGGTCCGCCCACACCAGCCGCTTAGCGTGACTTTTCTCGTCACTGGCCCTTACGGGCCGTTCCGAAACGGCCGGAGCAACTCGCCCTCGATGGAACGAGTATGCCCACCCCGTCAATCAGCTATCCGAGCGACCGGTGGGAATTTCGTGGCGGGATGCAATTCGCGACGAGGGAGAACGTGTTTCTCCGATATCGTCGCATGGATCGGAGTCGGCCCATGGGTCGACATCGGCTAATCCCTGCGATTCCTGCCATTCCACACTGTCGGGTATCTCGTCGTCGCCGCAATCGCCATCACGGGGGAGCAGTTCAGTGCGTCAACGCGTCGATTGCCCGCGGAGTCCGCGATGTGCTGCCCCATATCAGACTGGCGGTGAGCGCGGCCGTGAGGACGCCGGTGGTGATCACGCTGATCGGCCGGTCCAGCCCCGGGGTGTAGGCGGCGGCGACATTGAACGAGGTGTGCATCAGGATCGCCGCACTCACTCCATGCCCTGTGCGATCGTGCAGCCACACGATCAGCACTCGAGTGGCGACCGTACCGAGGAACCCTCCGGCGATCCAACCCACCGGATGTCCCGCCTCGACCAACGGAATCACATGCCAGACCGCCCAATAGACGCCCAGACCGAGTGCGGCCGGCAACATGCCGAAGCGCTGCTGTAACGGCTCGATGGCATATCCGGTCCAGCCCAGCTCCTCGCAGGTCGCTGCGAGGAGGAAAACCAGCACCAGCCCCGGTGCGGCGGCCGGGGACAGCGGCAGCCGCCATCCGGCCTGCCCCGTCCAGCACACGGCCGCCACGGACCCCACCGCCAGCGCCGCCGGCAGCAACACAGCAAGCACATACCAGCGCGGCGCGGCAGCGGGACGGTCCACAGCGCGCCGCAGCAACCCCAGCACCGCCGCAGCACCGGAATACCGCCAGGTCAGTGCCGCGGCGACGGCAACCGGAACCACGAACATGACTGCGCTCATGGGCAGCCGCATTGCACCCATCCGTACTCCGTCGGTGACTGCGCCCAACACGAAGAACGGGATCGAGGACAGCGCAACCGAAGTCAGGAACAGTAGCGGTCTGCGTTCATCGATCACGCTCCGACCATACTGCGGCAGCGGTCGATATCCATGCGCTGGTGCAGGACTCGCACGACATCGCCGATGTGCTCGGCGGCGAGCTGACCGGAGCAGCTGTACCCCACCGCGAACTTGAAATGGCCGAGGCGGATTTCGTCGCAGGCGCGCCCGAAGGCCGACGGCGCGGGGTTATCGGTTGACGGACCTGCCCGCGGTCAAGGCGAGGCGGACTTGCGGTGGTGTGAGGCGCGGGCTTTGGCACGGTTGCCGCAAATGTCCATGGAGCACCAGGTCCGGCGGCGATTGCGCGAGTGGTCGTAGTAGGCCCATCGACAGCTTGGTTCCCGGCAGGCCTTCAGTCGCGTCCACGTGCCTTCTGCCACGGCCTCGGCCACGATGGCGAGGAGCCCGGCCATCGCCGCCTCGACCGGCACCCGGGAACAGGGGACCAGTCGGGGCGGGGAAACGGTCACGTCGAGCATCAACGGGAATTCGCGGGTGAGTTCGGCGAATTCGGCGCGGGCGGCGGGGTTGAGGCCGTCCGGGCGTGGGCTCGAGACCGGCGCGGTGTTGTTCTCCGCGATCAGCGCGCGCAGTCCCTCACGGATCCGTTCGGCACGGTCGCGCTGCTCGGCCTTCACCACCATCTCGACCGGTGTCAGGCCGTTAGCGTGCAACCACTTCGCCAGCTGTGGCGGGGTTGCGATCTCGTCGCTGTCGCGGCGGCGGGTGTTGATGAACTTCTCGATCACGCGCAGCGGCATCGGCGCCGTCCCGGTTGCGAGGTCCGGCACGAGATCGGCAGTCCGCTCATTCTTCACCTCTCGCAGCCTACCCGGCTAACGACCATGGTAGGTTACCTAACTGACGTAACCGATACGTCAGTTAGATGAGAGGGCTCGCTGGTGAGCGTCAGCATTGGCAACATCTGTATCGACACGAACGACCTGGCAGGCAGCACCGCGTTCTGGCAGGCGGTCACGGGGTACCAGGTCGCGTCCTCGGACGAAGGCACCACCTATCTGGAGGACTCGAACAAGGCCGGTGCCGGCCTGTCCCTGCAGGCAGTGCCCGAAGGTCGGGAGGGCGAAAATCGGCTGCATCTGGACCTGTTCACCGATGACCTGGCCGGAGAGGTCGACCGGATTCGGGCCCTCGGCGCGACCGAAGTAGGGCGCTTCGACGGGTGGGTCGTGCTGGCCGACCCCGAGGGAAACCAGTTCTGCGTCGTCGCCGCATAGACGCACCCGCCGACCTCGCGATCCGGAATCCCACCACCAGAGAAGAGACAGCTATGGCCTCCGTGCACAAAGAGATCATCATCGATGCCGACCCCGGGGCCGTGTGGTCGATCATCGGTGACTTCACCGACGGGCCCGTGCGGATGGCGCCCGGCTTCGTCACCGAGAGCCGGCTCGAGGAACCCGACGTCAGGGTTGTCACGTTCGCCGACGGGACGGTGGCGCGGGAGCGGCTCATCGCGTTCGACGATGAGCTGCGTCGGCTCGTCTTCTCGATCATCGGCGACACCATGGCGCCGACGCACGACAACGCGTCGATGCAAGTCTTCCCGCACGAGGACGGCCGCACCCGGTTCGTCTGGATCCACGACGTGCAACCGGCCGAGCTCACCATTCCGATGGGCGCCGTCATGGACCACGGCCTGAGCCTTCTCAAGCAGACCGTGGAACCCGCCAACGAGCACCTCGGCTAGGACAGTCGCGTCATCGCTGGTCGCGGTCCTTCCCAGGGGACTGCGGCCAGCAGTATGGCCGGACGAGGGTGCCCCACCGATCGACGGCAGGCCGGTCTTGCCCGATCCGGCGACCAGCTGTGCTCGTCTACTCGCGGCCAGTTTTCCCGATGGCTCTGAAGCCGGGCAGGGAAGCCGGCGGCTGCTCCTCCGGTCCAGGCGCGGGCCTCCAACTCGAACATCAGCAAAGGCGCACCGGCAGCCAAATACAGGAGCAAACATGACCGCCTCGCAGACAACGCCGATACTGTTTCTCAGTGGCGCAGGACTTCCAGCCTGGATCTGGGACGATGTTCGAAATTCGCTGCTAGTCGAATCGGTTGTCGCGACCTACCCGCGCCGAGCGGACGCGACCCTGCGGAATTACGCCGACGCGGTTCTGGAGCAGGCACCCGGCCCCGTATTCACGATCGTGGCCCACTCGATCGGCGGGGTCGTGGCCAGTGAGATCGCGGCCATCGCGCCGGAACGGCTCGACGGCATCCTCGGCGTCGCGGCGTCGATGCCCGGCATCGGGAAGTCGTTCCTCGGTGCCATGCCAATGCCGCAGAAGCTCGTCATGGGTCTGATCATGCGGTTCGCGGGAACCAAGCCTCCCGAGAACGCGATCCGCTCCGGGGTGTGCGCGGGACTCGGCGAGCCCGACACCTCGCGCATCGTCTCGCAGTTCGAGCCGGAATCGCAACACCTCTATCGGGACGGCGTATCCCCGCGAACGTTTCCGGCGCGACGCGGGTATGTCGTGACCTCGTCGGACCGGGTTATCCCCGCAGCGGACCAACGCAGGCACGCCACCGAGCTCGGCGCGGAGTTCCGCAGCGAACTGTCAACGGGTCACCTGCCGATGCTGCAGGACCCGGCATTGCTGGCACGTATCGTTGGTGAGTTCAAGACCGAGCGTTGAACCGCCGCGGTCCAGCCGGCCCGCCCGACTTCTCACCTCATCAGAAGCGCCGTTTCGGTCGACATGAACCCGCGACAGTCGAATAGGTGACCTTGCCCGTCACTACCACCCTTCTGGGCCGCCCCGACCGGATAGTGCGGGGCGACCCAGTACACGGCGGCCGTGATCGATGCCAGGATCTCACCGGTGACCGGCGGTGGGCCAAGGCCAGCAGCTCGCGCTGCAGCAAGCGGCGGGTTGTGTCGCTGAACCCGATCCCGCTTCCCCACTATCGGATTTCATTTCAGGGCAGGCCGGGAGCGTGTCACGACAACGCCAGTGACGACTGCGATCGCGCCGATAACAGCATTCCAGCGGACAGTTTCCGACAGCAGCACCGCACCCAGGACGGTGGACCAGATCGGGACGACGTAGGTGATCGTCGAGGCGACCGTCGGCCCGGCGGAGGCGATCACCTGCATGTTGAGCACAAACGCGTAGCCCGTGCCGAGCACGCCCAGCACGATCAGACCGACAGCGCCAGGCCACTCCGGCACGGTCGGGACACGACCGGCCAGCAGGGCAATCAGGGCCAATTCCAGTGTGGCGGTGAGCAACTGGGTCAGCGACAGGACCGCTGGTGAACTCCCCGGTTTGGCGAGGAACCTGTGGGTGTAGGCGAATCCAGCGCCATAGCACAGGGTGGCGCCCAGACAGAGGGCAATACCGCCCACCGTGTCGGCATCCATGCCCCGCCAGACTCCGAGCAGGCAAGCCACGCCTGCAAACCCGATCAGGACTCCTTCGACCCGACGTCGGGTCAGTGGCTCGCCGGGGACCAGCAGGATGGTGAAGCCCATCGTCATGATCGGGGTCGTCGCGTTGATCAGGCCGGCCAGCACCGAGCCGATGTGTTGCTCGGCCAGCGCGAACAGGGTAAATGGAATGGCGTTGACCAGCAGAGCAACCACAGCAGCATGGCCCCATATCGACCGTGTGCGAGGTAGCGCCTCCCGACGCACCGCACACACGACGTTCAGCACGAGCGCGCCGAAGGCGCACCGCCACAACGCGACCCACACCGAGGCGACACCCGCATCGACAGCGAGCTTGATGAGAGCGAAGCTGGCACCCCAAATCCCCGACAGCACAACGAACTTCGGCACCCAACTGGCCCTCATTCGCGCTCTAGCTTCGGCCAGGGTCATCGGACGGGCACCTTTCACACGAGTCGTTCGATCGCGTTTCAGTCTGCCGATGAGCTATACATGAGTCCAATGATATGAACTGGTCGCATCATGAGGACGATTCATGGACATCTCACTCACACACCTCAAGACCCTGGTTGCGGTCGTGGACGCCGGCGGATTCGGCGCAGCCGCAGCCGAACTCGGCGTCAGCCAGTCCGCCGTATCGCACACCATCGCAGCACTCGAGCGCCTCAGCGGACAGCCTGTGGTGACGCGAGAGTTCCCCATCACCCCCACCGCCCTGGGTCAGTGCATTCTTGAGCACGCCCGGGTCGCGGTGGCGGCCACCACAGCCGCCCAGGACGTACTGCGAGGCCGGATTGGCATCCCTTTCGGTTCGATCACACTCGCGGCGCCGCCGACCGCTTGTCACGCCCTGCTTCCCGATCTCCTCAACGCCTGGGAGGTCGAACTGCCCCGAGTAAGAGTTGTTGTGCTGGAAGGCGAAGACGCCGAAGTAGCTGCGTGGCTCGGTGATGCGACCGCAGATGCGGCGGTGCTCGTCGACCCGTCCGAAGCACCAACGCGAGCGGTACTGCTGGCGCGAGACACCTTCTGCGCGGCCATGAGAAGGGATCATCCGCTGGCCGCCGAGGCCGTCGTCGACATCGCCGACCTCACCGACGATCCGCTGCTGCTGTCGACAGGCGGCTGCGAGCCGCACATCCGGGAGTTGCACCGCCGCGCCCGTTCCGAATTCCGGCCCACACATCGGGTGCGCCAGCTGAGCACCTTGTTCTCCATGGTCAGGGCAGGAATCGGCGTGACCGTGGTACCCGAGTCCGCTGCGGGTATGGAAGGCGACGACCTGGTCTTGGTTCCGATCAAACACAATCTCCAACGGTCCCTGTACCTTTGCGGCCCCTCCAATCGGCCATGGCATCCGGCTGTCGCTCACATGGTGGACACAGCACGTTCTCGAACCAGGCCAGCGCAGCAACCACCATCGTCGACACCACTCGTCAAGGTCGGTTCCACAGCGGGCGCGAACTCAGGTGAATGGTTTGCCGGTAGCCGATCCATAGGCACGGTGGAATCGATTCCGCCCCAGAACCGTTGACGGTGGGGCCCGGCCACCGCACCGAATATCCCGGCGTCCTCGCTGCGAACACAGGGTCTCGGCAGGCCGGGCACCGCTGGCACGGGCCCCGCCCGGCCAACGGGATCTGCGGAGCCAGGCCGGGCGGGGATGTGTGCGTATCTCCAGTGACGATCACCCGACCCGTGACGACCGGATAACCGCTGATCATCGTAGGTGCCCACACACGCACCACCGGGAAACACGCCGCGGCGCCGCCAGGGGCTTTCCTGACGGCACTGTCACGTCATCACCTGCGAGAAGTCGCACCGTTCGAGTCGATCGTGATAGCCGCTGGCGAGTCGGTCGGCGATAATCTGGGTGAGTTCACACGATGGGAGGCCGAGACCGATGAGCCGTTCGAAGGATAGCGCCACCGAGCTGTACACAGCGCTGGTCGAAGCATACGGACCCGATTTCGACATCGACAGCTTCACACCGGACCCGGACGCCGCTCCGGTGGACGTTCCCCGCCTCGAGGATCCGAACGATCTGGTGATGACACAGGACGTGAGCCTGAAGCTGCCGTGGCCGGTGCTGCAACGGCTCCGGACCCGCGCCGCCCAGGCCGGCGCGAGCGTCGAGGAACTCGTCTCGGAGTGGGTGACAGTGGAGGCATCGGCAGACGATTCCGTGCCCCGCGACGCCATCCTGCACATGCTCGCCCAGCGTCAGCGCCGCTCGGCCTGAACGCTTCCCCATCGAACCCCTTTCCGGGCCCGGCGTTACGCCGGGCCCGCGGCGTAACCGCAGGGAAGAGGTCTGCTTCGACCGCGGTCTTGTCCGGCCGCAGGCCCCGCCAGCTCGGATGCCGCAGACTACCGCCGGTGAACTCCCGGAACTCCACGGTGCCCACGAGCTGTGGCGAAACCCAGTTCGCCAGCGAGGCAACCGATCTCGGCACCGAACCGGTGACCGGCGGGTCGGTTGTCGCCAATTCGTCGAGCAGGGAACGCAGCAAACGCCGCGCGGCGGCCGTGAACCCTGTGCCGACCGCGCCCAGCAGGGTGTACCCGCAAAGCGAAGGCTGGCAGCGGACCTGCGCCACCGCAGCGCCTAGCGTCACAATCGCCGGTTCCGATCCCGGGCACGCAAAGATCGTGATGAGCCCTTTGGCGGACGGCGGTCTGCGCGCGGGTTCACCGTCAGGTCCGGCCATGATCGCTGATTGGTGAGCGCTAAGGCTCGTGCAGTCCCGGGCCATGCCTGGGTGATAAAGCGAGTGCCGCTGGGCTGGCATCCCGAACCTCGGGTTAACTGCCCGCTACCGGCGCGGGGTAGTAGCGCACCGCGACCACGCCGACATAGCGCACATCGGCGATCGTGATTTCGCCTGCCTCACACGCGTGTTCCAGGAGCACGCCGAGGCGCGGGACCGTCTCGAGCGCGCCCTCGGCCGCCCAGCGGCCGGCATGTCCGCAGAAGACATCGCCGCTGGAATGGAGCGGCTCGCACGGTATCTGGAAGTCCAGATCGCTGAGGACGAGACAGGGCTGTCTGAGCACGCGGCCTACGAAGCCGGATACGGCCCCGATGTACCGACGTCGCGCACAACAGGGATGCAGGACCGCTCCGGACTGGAGGCTCGCGCTCATGCTCCTGACAGGCGAGCGGTAGCCGCCGCGGCGCCGTTGGCCGGTCGCGTCGGCTCGAGTTCCGCGCCGAAATCCGGTAGCTCGAGCGGGTCATACACACAGCAGTGCAGTCTGCAGGTGAGAACAACGAAGGCCGGTCTCGGAATCCCCCCTCCGAGACCGGCCTTCGTCATTTCCTGCAGTAGAGCTACAGCATTTCGGCGTACATGTGGCCGTCGAGGATTCCGAACTCGATCCGGCAGGGGAACGCCGACGGCCGCCCGGCCGCGACAGCGTGCAGGTTCCCCCCGATGACCGTAGTCGCCCAGTCCCGCAGCTGCTCGGGTAGCTGGTACCGCACGCCGTTGGTTGACCGCAGATACAAGGTGTCAGCGCCAGCGGGGTCGTAGATGCCGACGGCGGCGACGTCGAGGATCATCCCTGTCTGCTGCGGCGAGGCGATCATCGGCGGCTCGAGTGGTGTCATGCCAGGAAGATAATGCTGGTAGCGGGCGCTGTGGGCTGCTCTGACCGATGCGGTCCGATACGTCCTCATTGGTCTCGGCTCCCGTCGTATTCGACACAGCCGAGCACCTCCAGATGGGTGCTGGTTCCTGCCGGCACCCATCACCACAGCGCGCTGCCCGTCGCGAGAGCAACGCTGCGAGAAGGCGTTCGGCATCTGCGGTCATGGCCGGCACGCACGACAGGGCGAGTCTTTCCTCGTCGTCGATCTCTGCGCCCTGGCGGAGCGTATCGACCTTGCCCAACAACGTGTACTGGGGGCATTTCTCCGGCACCTTCGGGCGGTGGCTCGGAAAGTATCGAAAACTCAGGGTGCCCCCGGTCGGGACGTTTGCTTCAAGATCAAAGCGTCAAGATCAAAGCGTCGTGCTTCCAGATGCGTTGTTGCGAGCTTCCCTTGGGTCAATACCAAAAGAAACCACTATTGGTTCGTCACTGTGACGTAATGGGCGGGGAGTGGAGACCGACACAAGGGACCGATGCGGGAAGCGAAGCACTGGGGCCCGGACCAGCCGGGGTCGATACTGAGGGGCCGGAAGGATTTCGGACAGCGGATCTTTGGTTTCTCTACGCTGCCTGGTTCCGTTCGAACCACTCGGACTCTACTTCGTTGGGTGTCCGATAGTCAATTGCCGAGTGGAGCCGAATCTGGTTGTAGCGCAACTCGATATAGCGTGTAATGTCGCGTCGAGCGTGTTCACGGGTCGGATACTCGGTGCGGTTCACCCGCTCGTTCTTCAGGGTCCCGTTGAACGATTCCGCCCAGGCGTTGGTGTGTCCTGATAGGTGATAGGGAGGTCGTGATGTAGAAGCGCGAATCTTGTTGTTGCCGTGCTGTTGTGGAGATGAAGGTAGGTCCTTCGGCATCGGTATGCAGGTGCAGGTGTCAAACCGCCCCGAGCTGCTGCGGTGAATGAGTCGTGGTGGTGAGCGTCGTGGGAAAAGCCTTGCAAGACAGGGCAGGTAGGGGCCGAGAAGGCGAACGCGAGTGAACCACTGATGACGTGTCGTTAGGCCAAGTGACATCGAAACCGGGGCCTTAATGCTGTTCCGGGATGAGCCAGACGGGTGCCTGCTGATTGGTCTGGTGGTGTCCGGCATGAAGGTGGCGCGAGCTCGGTCCGGGCTTCACAACGGAACAGGAGAACTCCTCGACATGAAATGGTGTCCGCTGGTTGAGGTGGACGCGAGACGGGTGCAGAACCCGGTGGCCTGTCAGGAGGGCGGAACGCCCCGTAGTAGTGATGAAGCTCCTGTAATGGGGGCGGAGCGAAGGGGGCGTGTTGTTGGGTTTCGATCGATGATCAACCAGTAATGGGAGGAATCTGATGACCGAGACGAGATCGGTAGGCAAGCCGTTCGATATCCCGAAAACTCTGGTGTGGAACGCATATCAGAGGGTCAAGGCCAACAAGGGAGCGGCTGGTGTGGATGGGCAGTCGTTGGCGGAGTTCGAGCAGGACGAGAAGAACAACCTGTATCGGCTCTGGAATCGGCTGTCTTCGGGAAGCTATTTTCCGCCGCCTGTTCGGGCGGTGGAGATCCCGAAGCATGGTGGTGTTCGGACCCTTGGGGTTCCGACCGTCGCCGATCGAATCGCTCAGACTGCGGTGGCCATGGTGCTGAATTCCGAGGTGGAGAAGGTGTTTCATCGGGATTCGTATGGTTATCGCCCGGGCCGGTCGGCGTGGGAGGCGGTGGAAACATGCAAGCAACGGTGTTGGCGACAGCCTTGGATTGTCGACCTCGATATCCAGGGATTCTTCGACAACGTTCCGCATGATCCCATCGTCGCCGCTGTCGAGAAACACACCGATCTGCCGTGGGTTCTGCTGTATGTGAAACGGTGGCTGATCGCGCCGATGCAGCAGGCCGACGGGACGCTTCTATGGCGGGACAAGGGGACTCCGCAGGGATCCGCGATTTCGCCGTTGTTGTCGAATCTGTTCATGCACTACGCTTTCGATGCCTGGCTGGATCGGGAGTTTCCGTCGATCAGGTTCGAGCGGTATTGCGACGACGCTGTAATCCATTGCGCCAGTGAGAAGCAAGCGGAGTTCGTCCGTGATGCGATCGGGCGCAGGTTGGGTCAGTTCGGTTTGAGTCTGCACCCGGAGAAGACCCGGATCGTGTATTGCAAGCAGGAGGGTCGTGATCTGGATTTCCCGGTCACGGAATTCACCTTTCTGGGGTTCACGTTCCGGTGCCGGGCCGCTCGCTTGCGGGACGGGAGGCTGAAGTCAGGCTTCCTGCCCTCGGTGAGCAAGCAGGCGAGGAAGAACATGGCCGCGGCCATCCGGAACTGGCAGTTGGGTCGCTGGACCGCGCTGAGTTTCAAGGAAATCGCCGCGATGATCAACCCCGTTGTGGCTGGCTGGATCAACTACTACGGGCGCTTCTACAAGTCCGATCTGATCCGGTTCCTGGAGCGACAGATCAACCCGTTTCTGGTGAAATGGGCAGTAAGGAAGTACAAACGGTTCCGCCGCGCACCCAGGAAAGCTCGGAAGCAACTCGCCGAGATAGCGTCGGTTTATCCGGGCATGTTCGCGCACTGGAAGCACGGCGCATTGCCTACCGGTTCAGCAGCGGGAGCCGTGTAACGGGAGACTGTTAAGCACGGTTCTGAGAGCGGCGGTGGGTGCGATTCCCGCCGCCGACTCACCTCAAAGCACGTACCGGTACGGCCTACAGAACGCAGCACGCCGAGTTCCTTTGCCGCGGTGGCGAATTCGGAGGAAAGATATTGACTGCCGCGGTCACTGTGGAAGATTGTCATCCCTGGGGTGAAGGTCGAATTCTTCGCGGCCATATGCAAGGCGTCGGTGACGAGTTCGGTGCGCATGTGATCGGCCATCGCGTAACCGACCACTTTCTTGGAGAAGCAATCGAGCACCGTCGCCAGGTACAACCATCCTTCCCAGGTGCGGATATAGGTGATGTCGCCGACCAATTTCGTCCCGGGAGCATCGGCGGTGAAGTCGCGGCGCACCAGGTCCGGCAGCTCGGCCGCATCGCCGGCGAGGGTGGTGACCGGCCGGAACGGGCGTGGCTGGCACGGCACCAAGCCCAGCTCCCGCATGATCGCGCGGACCGTGCCCGGGTCCACGACCGTGCCCCACCGGGTCAGTTGGGCGTGGATGCGCCGATAGCCGTAGGTGCCGTCGGAATGTTCGAAACAGAACTGGATTTCGGCGGCGAGGATTTCGCGGCGCTGCGCGGTGGCCGAGGGCTCGCGCCGATACCAGTCGTAGTAGCCCGATCGCGAGACCTTCGCCCACCGGCACATGTCCACGACGGAATAATTGCCTTCTTCGGAGGCGATGAACGCGTACTTGACACTCACCGGTGCTTCTTCGCGAAGAAGGCCACCGATTTTCCCAAGAAGCGGTTCTCCTCCTCCAACTCCCGCACCCGCCGCTCCAGCTCCTTCAACCGGGCACGCTCGGAGATCGACAACTCCGAATCGGTGACATGCGCACGCCGGAAATCGCGCACCCAGTTCCGGATCGTCTGATCGGTCACCCGCAATCGCGAGCGACATCGGCGACCGCCCGCGACTTCTCCACCACTTCCCGGGCCGCAGTCTCCCGAAACTCGGGACTGAACTGCCGCGACTTCGGCGACTTCTTCTGTGCCACAAACAACTCCGTTCAGTTCCCCAGATTCTACTTTGGGGGCACTGTCCGAAGATCTTCAGGCACCTCATACTTCGACTTGACATAATTACCTAACTTCGACTTGACATAATTACCTATCGGCGAAAGCTGCTGCAATACAAGACAACCCAGGGGAGAGGCCCCCAGAGTCGCCCAAACAAACACGAGAGTGCCGAACCCACCCACATGCCATCCAGAAAAAGGTGAGAGTGCCGAACCCGCGCCGCCCACCAGACCGACCGAACCAACCACACAACCGCCCGGCGGCGGGGCAGAATTCCAGGCGCACCTGAAAGTGCCGAAGCCCCAAAACGCCAGGAAGCAACGGACACCCGCGCCGCGGGCCACACAATCCAGGAATACCCGGAAGCTTCGGCGCGAGCCGTGAAACGGCAACTTCAGTCAATCAGGCACAAAACGTCACAGTGACGCAACTGAATCATGAATGACTATGCAGAGGCTTGAATCGAACACGGCCCAACGCTCAGGTCTTCCTGGATTACCGCCGCGCATCGCCGAAGCCACGCCCCCGGATTACTCCCACCTTTTCCTGGAACCGAACAGATACCGCAGTTGCGCAGCCTGTTTCAAGATCAACTCAAGGCCGTAACCACGCCGATAATCAACATTATGTCAAGTCGAAGTGTCGACCCCGGTCCAGGCCCCCAGTGCGTCGCTTCCCGTGTCCGTTCGCGTTCTAGTTGTCATTTTTCGCGCGGAACGTGTCAGTATCCGGAATCCGAGGCACTGTCGCACCGAAGATGTCAGTAGACAAATCGCGGCACAGCCACGCGTCGCAGTCGGAGCGCCGGATTCCGCGCCTTGCGCTCCGTGCCGTTTCGCTGGTATTTCGCCGGCCAGATCGTATCGGCGAGTGGCACTTTCGTACAGCAGACCGCGATCGCATGGCTGGTGCTGGGGCTGACAGGTTCCGCCTCGTCGCTCGGTATCGTCATTGCTGTCGGCGGCATTCCGCCACTGCTGCTCGGCCCTTGGGGCGGGGTGGTCACCGACCGGTTCGACCTACGCCGACTGTTGATCGTCACGCAGGCGCTGCAATGTCTGCTTGCCGTCGGATTGTGGATGCTGGCCTGGTCGGGATTGGCCGACGTGCCGGTTCTGATCGCGATCGGCAGCCTCCTGGCGGGATGGATATGCAGTTCCGCGGGTCCCCGGGCCGCTCTGCTGGTCGGCGCGAGCGCCTGCCTGATCGCAGCCGGGTCCGCCGCGCGGGTCCATACGCCACCGCACCCCGACGACCCCGCTGTGCCAGACGCGGCATCCACCTTGGTCTGAACGCCGATCGGCTCCGCTACCGGCTCTCGGTGAAAGCTGTGCCTGCCCAACTCCGGAACGATGTCCACGCGATATCCGGGTTCTCCCGATGCAGGGTGTCGATATCGACGCGGTAGCCGGGACCGTTCAGGAAATTCCACATGGCGTGCATGTCCGGGTTGCCGATCGCAGCCAGCGGTACCCGTTCGTGCCGCACCGAC
The DNA here is from genome assembly GCF_050942175.1 of Nocardia sp. CA-151230. Taxonomy (NCBI): domain Bacteria; kingdom Bacillati; phylum Actinomycetota; class Actinomycetes; order Mycobacteriales; family Nocardiaceae; genus Nocardia; species Nocardia sp. CA-151230. The sequence goes on along the minus strand of NZ_CP192061.1, from coordinate 4,697,910 downwards.
CTTCCGGTGGCCGCGGTGAGCGACTCCGCCATCTCGGCAGGTGTCGGCGCGTCGCCGGCCAACTCGATGCGACGCCGTAGGTAGCTGTCCGGGTTGAGCAGGACCTTCGCGGCGAACGCGCCGAGGTCGGCTCGGTCCAGCTGCTGCAGCTTCCGGTCCGAGGGCAGTGGAAGGTCCAGGACACCGTCAACGGTGATGCGGTCCGCTCCGCCGAGAGCGTTGTCGAAGAAGTAGGTCGGTCCCAGGATGGTGTATGGGAGATCGCTACGGGCGAGTTCGGTCTCGATGACTGCTTTGCTCTCGAAATGCGGGACCCCACTGTGCTGATCGGCTCCGGCGACGGAACTGAACACCAGGTGCCGAACCCGCGCCTGGGTAGCAGCGGCGAGGATGGCGCGGCCCTGCGCGATCTCGGCCTCGGGCCCGGCTTCGAACGGTGTGGTCAAGGCGTACACCGCTGATACTTCGCGCATTCCGGCGGCCAGCGCGCCCGGATCGTCGAGAGACCCACTCACCACCTCGACGCCGGTGTCGGCGAGGCCCCGCGCTCGAACGGCGGCCGGATTCCGGACCATCGCACGAACCGGGGCATTGTGTCGCAGGAGCGCCGCGGTCACCGCGCCGCCCTGTCCACCGGTGGCGCCGAGTACCAGGATCGGAAGCACTGTCATTGTCGCGCCCTCCTGAGGTTGCGGATGTGAGAGTCAGCTGTCCGGCGAAGTCAGAACAAGTGTGACAATACGGCTGCCGGCCAACGGCGCTCCGCTCACCCGAGCAGGGTGAGCAGCGTTTCGGTGATCGCTTGTGGCTGTTCCAGCGGCAGGCAATGCCGCCCGGCAGACGCACGAGGCCTGCTGAAATCGGAAGGAAGGCGTCGATCTTCTCGGCTTGGACCATCGGCGTGATCCGATCGCTCTCGGCGGCGATCACCACTGTGGGCACTGTGAGCCCGGCAAGATCGAACCGGGCGGAATCGAGGTGGACCAGTGCCGCGCCGAAAACACCGCGGCTGCGGCGCCTCGAGGTCAAGGCCATCTCCTACACGAATGCCGCCGCCGGTCCCGTTGCCCCGGAACCCATTCCGTAGCGGCGGAACACCCCACCGCCGCAACGGCATCCGCGCTGGAATCGACCAGCCCAGTACGTGCACGACGCGGCCCGCGATCCGCAACCGCAGGTTCTCGAAGGCGGCCGGCACCCGCAAGAACCGCAATTCTCGGACGATATCGCCACGGGCGGTGTTGATCAGCGCCGCCGCCCGCACCCTGCTCACCACGGGCCCCCAACCCCTACTGGCGGATGCGGTGGTGCGCGGACGGCCCGGTGCGGTACGGCCATCCCGGGACCATCGGATGCGGCGACCCGGCGACCTGGGACGAGCCGACGGGGACCACCACGACCGAGACGCGCCTCTACGGGCCGGCCACCGCTAGATCATGGAATCGCTTGCACCCCAGGCTGACTCACCGCTCGTCCTGGGTTGCGCAGTCTGGGCCACTGTCGGTGATCGAGTGCACCGGCTCCTCGCTCGACCGCATCGAACAGTTCGAGGACTCACGCCGCGTTGCGGATGAACTCCAGAATCAGCGGCAGATCGGCTGTGGTCAGAGGCCGCGCCGGCGCACCGGACAAATCCTTCTCGATCAGCGACCGAATGTAGGCGGACTGCGTGAGACCGAGTTCCTGGGCCCGAGCCTTGCACGCACGATCAACGGTCGCGGGCAGCTTGACGGAGCGAGGAATCAGTGTTTCGCCCGTATCCACGCCATGGTGGACCGCAGGCAATTCCTGTGCCTGATCGGTATGGAAGATCAGCCGCTGGGTGAGCGCGGCGATCTCTGCAGGGGTCATGTTCTCGAAGTCAGTCACGGCGGGACTCCCATCTTTCGAAATCGGCGACAAGCTCGGGCGTCGGTCGAAATGCGTTGACGATATAGATGTCCTTGCCGTCAACGCGGGCCAAGACCACCAAGGGTTGGCCGTCATCGGCTCTACCAACCAATATCGAAGCTTTGATGCCGGTGGCGTCGTCGACCGCGGGCATGAACCAGATCTGTCGCTGGCTGGCCAGCCACGCACTGAGCATGTCGTACACGTCGTCGATCTCGATACCGGACTGGGCAAGCAGATGCGCCAATCCCCAATACCATGTAATCGCCACGGCTGAGACTACCACAGACTACGACAGACTTCGACGGTGGATTTCGGAACCATGGCGGCTGCGCACCCACGGCAGCTGTGCCCTGGCCGATATGGTCATGGAGGATGTCCGGCCAGGATCGGAGATGGACCCAGACCCAGACCCACCGCATCCTGACCTAGCGCTCAACGAAGATCAGCGGGAGGACGCACGGGGTGGGCGCATCGCCACCACCGCCGAGGTGTCTTGACAGGGCGTGGTTCATGCCCTTGACGTCGAACAGTCATGCAAAAGAACCGGTGGGGCGGCCCACGCCGCAACCGGATCAGCAGCATGTGGGCAGCCGGAACGCGCAACAATCCACCACCGTGCGCCTGTAAGGGCCAGGCGTACGGCCGTGGAGCACCCTGTGGTTTCCCTCCGACCGGATCCGTTGAGATCCAAGGGGTCACGTCGACGACACAAGGTTGAGAACAACCAGCCCCCTCCCTTCAGATCTATTTCGTCACATTGACGAAATAGTCGGTCGAGGTGGCCTGACCGCAGCGCCGTCTCCGACGAGGATTCTCGGCGAAGAAATTCGAAAACCGACACACTGGAGCACTGACGGGCCTTGTCTGGGTCCGTGACGCTGCCTCCGACCCGAGCCCCGTGCATCGAGGCCGAGTTGAATCATCCGGCAACGTCAGCAGGCTACCCCGGCCGCCCGGAGCGGCACATGCAAGCTTCCGCTCGGCAGCATCCTGGTCACTCGGATCCCGGTGGCCCGCAGTACATGCCGCCCACCCCGCCCCGGCGCTGTCCGCCTCCGCGGCACCCGCTCCCCCTGCGGCACAGTCGCCGGTGTCGGTTGCGCCGCCGATGGTGTGCGCCCCCGACCGGGGACGCCGAGCTGAAGGCGATCGCGGATGCAGTGCGTCGGGGCGCAGGGCCCATTCGGACTGCGGTCGGCATGCCCGCAGCGGTGCGAGGACGGGACTCGCACCGGTTCCGGGTGTGGTCCTACATCGGCTGGACGGCGCGGACGATGAGCATGCGCTGGGGGCTGGGGCAGATGAGGCTGTCCCATGGGAGGGAGAGCGATTCGGTGTTGTCGGGTGGGTAGACGCGCAGGGTGTTGGTGCGCAGGGCGGCGCAGGCGTTGACCTGTTTGGGGTAGGTGATGAATTCGAATTGGGCGGCGCCGTTGGGGGCGAGGGTGACGGGGACCGGTTTCGGGGCTTGGGGGCCCTGGTCGCGGTCGGCGGGTTCGCCGACCGGATCGCCTGCCGCGCCGAGGGTTTGGGAGACGCCATCGCCTGCCGCGCCGAGGGTTTGGGAGACGCCGGGGAATCCCTGCATGACACAGCTGGTCGAGCTGACGTTGATGAATCTCAGGAACCAGTCCCCTCCCACGGGGCCGCCGACTCCCTTGTCCAGGACCAGCTGGGAGGTGGTGCACTTCGCGGGTGTGGTGCCGCCCTGGGGTGCCGCGGTGGGAGCGGTGCTGTCGGGTGCGTGGGTATCGGATGGTGTGGCGGCGGGCGCGTCCTGGCCCGGTTGGCCGGCCTGGGTGGTCTGGCCCGGGGTCGCCTGTCCCGAGGGCTGCGCGTTGCGGGATGCCGGGGTGGTTGCCGGGGCCGATTGTGGCGATGAGGTCGGCTCGCAACCGGTGACGGCGATCGCGACGCCCGCGGCGAGCGTGGCGACAACCAGTGACTTGATGCGCATGTGGTCCCCTCGAAGATTCGGTCTGCCACCGGTTGGTGTGCACGCTGGACATCGAGGCGCCCGACCCTCCGTTACGCCCGCGAACGACACCGATACTCCCCCGTAATCAGCTGCGGTCCAGCATAATTCACCGGAACAGGCCGGAATTCCCTGTTCCGGCCGACCTTCGTCGCGGCGTTGACACCTCGCCGCGGTTTCGCATGCCACAGGAATTGGGGGCCCCGACCCGGTCCTGTCGGTCGCCCGCGGCGGAGCCTGCTGCTCCCCCGATGTGCGGGCGACGCGCAAGACCGAATTTTCGCGACTCGATCGAATCAATACTTGATTGATTCAAGAAAAAGGGGCAGACTTCGGGTTGTGCCCACGCCTACGGATTTCGAGCGCATGTTGCGCGGGGCCGCTTTGCGTGTGACCGCACCGCGGCTGGCGGTGCTGACCGCGGTGCACACACACCCGCACTCGGATACGGACTCGATCCTGGGCTTCGTGCGCGAGACGCTGGGTGGGGTTTCACATCAGGCGGTGTACGACGTATTGAAGGCTTTGACCAGTGCGGGGCTGATTCGCCGGATTCAGCCGATGGGGTCCGTGGCGCTGTACGAGACGCGCGTCGGGGACAACCATCACCACGTGGTGTGCCGGTCGTGCGGCGTGATCGCCGATGTCGACTGCGCCGTGGGCGACGCGCCCTGCCTGACCGCCTCCGACGACAACGGTTTCGCGCTCGACGAGGCCGAGGTCATTTATTGGGGCCTGTGCCCCGAATGCTCGAAAACTACTGCGACACAAGACAAGTAGCGGCCACAATCGTGGCCGACAGCTAGATGGTCACTCAGATGATCACTCACTGAAAGGACACACCGTGCCTGAAGAACACCCGCCCATCGGTGAAGCCAATACCGAACCCGCCGGTGGCTGCCCCGTCGCACATGGCCGGCTCAACGACCCGGCCGAGGGCGGTAACGCCAACCGTCAGTGGTGGCCCAACCAGCTGAACCTGAGCATCCTGCAGAAGAACCCGGCCGTGGCCAACCCCATGGACGAGGGCTACGACTACGCCGCCGAGTTCAAGACCCTGGACCTGGCCGCGGTCAAGCAGGACATCGTCGAGGTCATGCGTACCTCGCAGGACTGGTGGCCGGCCGATTTCGGCCACTACGGCCCGTTCTTCATCCGCATGTCCTGGCACGCCGCGGGCACCTACCGCATCAACGACGGCCGCGGTGGAGCCGGTGCCGGCATGCAGCGTTTCGCTCCGCTGAACTCGTGGCCCGACAACGCCTCCCTCGACAAGGCGCGGCGTCTGCTGTGGCCGGTGAAGAAGAAGTACGGCAAGAAGCTGTCGTGGGCCGACCTCATCGTCTACGCCGGCAATGTCGCACTCGAGGACATGGGCTTCCAGACGTTCGGCTTCGGCGGCGGCCGCGTCGACCAGTGGGAGCCCGAGCAGGACGTGTACTGGGGTCCGGAGACCGAGTGGCTCGGCGACGCCCGCTACACCGGCGAGCGTGACCTCGAGAACCCGCTGGCCGCGGTCCAGATGGGTCTGATCTATGTCAACCCCGAAGGCCCCAACGGCAACCCGGATCCGCTGGCCGCGGCCGTGGACATCCGCGAGACCTTCCGCCGGATGGCCATGAACGACGTCGAGACCGCGGCGCTCATCGTGGGTGGCCACACCTTCGGTAAGACCCACGGTGCGGGCCCGGCCGACAATGTCGGCCCCGAGCCCGAGGCCGCCCCGCTCGAGCAGCAGGGCCTGGGCTGGCGCTCCACCTTCGGCACCGGTGTCGGCAAGGACGCCATCACCTCCGGTATCGAGGTCACCTGGACCCCCACCCCGACCCAGTGGGACAACTCCTTCCTCGAGACCCTCTACGGCCACGAGTGGGAGCTGTCCGAGTCGCCCGCCGGTGCGCACCAGTATGTCGCCAAGAACGCCGAGGAGATCATCCCCGACGCGTTCGACGGGTCCAAGAAGCACCTGCCGACCATGCTGACCACCGATCTGTCGCTGCGGTTCGACCCGGTCTACGAGCAGATCACCCGCCGCTGGCTCGACCACCCCGAAGAGCTGGCCGAGGAGTTCGCCAAGGCCTGGTACAAGCTGATCCACCGCGACATGGGTCCCAAGGTCCGCTACCTGGGCCCCGAGGTACCCGAAGAGACCCTGCTGTGGCAGGACCCGATCCCCGCCGTCGAGCACGAGCTCATCGACGCCGCCGACGTCGCGGCGCTGAAGGCCAAGATCGCGGAATCGGGTCTGACCGTGGCACAGCTGGTGTCGACCGCGTGGGCGGCGGCCTCGTCGTTCCGCGGCTCGGACATGCGCGGCGGCGCCAACGGCGGCCGCATCCGCCTGCAGCCGCAGGCCGGGTGGGAGGTCAACCAGCCCGACGAGCTCGCGCAGGTCATCCGGGTGCTCGAGGGCATCCAGCAGTCCTTCGGCAAGCCGGTCTCCTTCGCCGACCTGGTGGTGCTGGCCGGTAACGTCGGCGTCGAGCAGGGCGCCAAGGCCGCCGGCTTCGATGTCGAGGTGCCGTTCCGTGCGGGCCGCGGCGACGCCACCCAGGAGCTGACCGACGTGGAGTCCTTCTCCGCGCTCGAGACGGCCGCCGATGGTTTCCGCAACTACGTCGGCAAGGGCACCCGCATCCCGGCGGAGTACCTGCTGCTGGACAAGGCCAACCTGCTGACCCTGTCGGCGCCGGAGATGACCGTGCTCGTCGGTGGTCTGCGCGTGCTGGGTGCGAACTACCAGGGTTCGCAGCTGGGCGTGTTCACCGACAAGCCGGGTGCGCTCACCACGGACTTCTTCGTGAACCTGCTCGACATGTCCACCAAGTGGGGCCCGTCGTCCGCCGACGACGGCACCTACGAGGGCAAGGACCGCGCCACCGGCAAGACCGTGTGGACCGGTTCGCGCGTCGACCTGGTGTTCGGCTCCAACTCGCAGCTGCGGGCCCTGGCCGAGGTGTACGCCGAGGACGACTCCAAGCAGAAGTTCGTCGACGACTTCGTGGCCGCCTGGACCAAGGTCATGGAGCTGGACCGCTTCGACCTGGCGTGATGACAACCGTCTGAACCAGCAGGACGATGCCCCCGAACCGACCCGGTTCGGGGGCATCGTGCGTTTCGGGATGCTAGCCGGTGGACGTCTGGGTGCGGACGCGGCCGAGGAAGCGGCGCGCGATGTCGCCGCCGTCGTGGTTGTAGGCGTTCATCAGGTCGGTCAGTTCCTCGACCAGCGCACGCAGCGCCGGAGTGTCGAAGCCGTCGGGATCGCAGGCCCACCCCGGTGGGATGTTGCCGACCGTGATGAGAATGCCTGCGTCGTACGGGGTTTCGACGGTGTAGGTGAGCTGGCCGGGCGCGTCGCGCAGGGCGCTGCGAGTGGCGAGGTCACCGTCGCCACCGGGGAGGGTGAGGACGCGGGCCAGGGCGATGTCCTCGCCGATCATGTCGGCGATGCGCGACAGACCCGCGTGCCGGCCGGGACGATCGTGGCGCGCACCGTAGGTGCGGTCGCCGGTCCGGTGCACTCCCCCGCCGGTCCTGCTCAGCAACCGGTCCAGCATGCGCTGCGCGGCCGCCCGCTCCGCCGCTCCGGTGCGCGGATGCTCGATGAGACTGCGCAGCCGCTGGATTCGGCCCATCGTCGCCGTCGCCATGCTCTCCCCTTCCGACGCCCTCGACCCCCGATCATGCCAGCGGCAGCACCCGCAGGGCCAGGCGCGGGCACAGCCGCACCGCCTCGCGTGCGGCGGGCAGATCCGCGCGTTCCAGTACCGGGTCGCGGTGATCGCGGGTCAGCGGGAATCCCCAGTCGTCGCGGGCGAAGGTGCCCGGCAGCAGTTCACTGCACACCCCCCGGCCGTCGCAGCGGGTCCAATCGATGTGCAGGCGAAGCGGTTCGCTCATCGCAGTACTCTGTCCGGGCCGGCGCACCCGCGACACAGTGGCCGTGCCGATGCCGCGCCACCTCGTCGGCGAACACCTCCAGCGCGGACCGCACCAGTCGCGCGGTCCCGTCGGGGTGATGGCAGGCTCCTCTGCCCTCGACCAGCCGGGCCACCCGGGCGATCTCGGCGGGATCGCCGACTCCGTGGACCAGCTGCTCGAATCGGGTTGCGAGGGTGGGCAACCCATTGCGGCACGGACCGCACTGCCCGGCACTCTGTGCCGCGAGATAGGCGGTGATCTCGGCGGTGACACGCAACCCGCACTCACCGTGAGCCAGCACCCGCACCACCCCGGCGCCCGGGACGGCACGCAGATGCCGTAAACCCTGCGCCGACAACGCGGCCCCGGGCAGGGCCAACCCGGAAATCCAGGTGCCATGTCAGCCGCCGACCAGCACCGCGCGCACCCGGGCCGGGTCGGTGCCGCCCAGACCGGCGACCACCGCCGCCAACCCGGCACCGGAGGCAACCTCGAAAACACCCGCGATTCCGGTGCCCGACAAGCTGATCAGCATCGTGCCCGGCTCATCCCGGACACCGACCGAACAGAACCAGGACGGGCCGTGCCGGGCGATCAACGCCAGCTGGGCCAGCGTCTCGACATTGTGGACCAGTGTCGGGCGACCACCCACACCCGAGCGGGACGTGGAGACCACCTGATCGGACGGGAGCGCCGCGCGTCCGGACAGGCGATTCACGACCGCCGACTTCTCCCCCGCCAGGAAAGTCTCGGCGGCAGCGGTCAGTTCGATCCCCGGTTCGCGATACCCGGCCATCCGCCGTTCCACCAGTGCCCGCCGCAGCGGTTCCAGCACCGTCTCCGAGGCATGGACCCGGCAGTCGCGGCTCCCGACCGCGGCCGCCGCCGCGACCAGCCCATCCAGCACCAGATGCGGTGCGCGAGTGAGCAATACGGCATCCTTGTGGCTGTCGGGCTCCCCCTCCGCACCATTGGCGACCACGATCGGGCGACGACCCCCGGCCACCGCCGCCAGCTTGCGCGCCACCGGGAACCCCGCGCCGCCGCGCCCGCGCAGCCCCGAGGCCGCCACCGCATCGATCAGCTCCCGCGTGACGGCGGGCAACCGGCCGTGCGTGGCCTCGTGCGCGGCCAGGTCAGCCGTCGGCGCGGCCAGCAGCCTGCGCACCGCCACCGCGCGGCGACTCCCGGATTCGACGCCGGTCATCGGGCCAGCTGCCCGGCCGGTACACCGATCTCGGTGAATCCCCGGCTGATCCGCCAGCCCATCGCGGCCATCACCGCGACCGCACAGGCCATCAGCACCGCCACCAGCCACGGCCGCAACGCGTCCGTCCCGGCCCCGAGCACATGGATCGACGCCACCGGCCACAGCGCATACGTCGCCCAGTGCACGGCACGAAACGCCCTCGGCCCGATCCGATGCCGCAACAGACCCGACACCGTCACCGCGGCGAGCACGTCCACCGCCACCGTCCCGAACCCGACCCACACCGGCCGATACGCCCCGCCGAACGGCACCACCACATCCACCAGCCGCAACTGCGCCCACGGATCGGCCAGCAGACTCACCACATGCACGGCCACCAACCCGACCGCGGTCGACGCCGCGCCCCGATGGAACACCGCCATCCCGGCCCGCGGCAACACGACGACCCGCCCCGACCGCGCGACGATCCCGGCCACCACCGCCACCGTCATCACCACCAGCGCCGTGACACCCGTCCCCCGCCCGAACGCCCACAACGCCTCGTCGAACCCCGCCTGCCCCATCAGCATTCACCGCCCCGTGACCGCGGCGTCGGCCGGTGCACGATTCGGTTCCCGCTGTTCATGATTCGGCTCCGTTCTCCCGGGTCCCGGGCTGGTCGTCAGCGGCCTGCGGCCACCCGCACAAGGTGATGACCTCACCGTCACGACTCACCAGCCGCGCCGGAAAACCGTTGCCACGCAACCCCGTCAGCGCGTCCCGGCCGCGGATGACAGCCGCCGTCGCGGCGGTATTGGCGGTCAGGCAGGATCCGGCGGCGACCGACACCGTCCGCCACACCGGATCCGCGGCGACACCGGTGCGCGGGTCGACGATGTGGTGCACCAGACTGCCGCCACGCCACCAGCGCCGGCGCAGCGTGCTCGACGTGGCCAGCGCCGCACCCGCGGGAAGGGCTATACGGGAACGAGGTTCACCGGGGCGATCCTCGACCAGCACCTGCCAGGCACCCGCCGGGGCGGGGCCCGCGGTGGCGATGTCACCGCCCAGGCTCACCAGCACACCACAGCCGAGCCGATCGGCGACCAGCTGCGCGCAATGGTCGGCGGCAAGTGCCTTCGCCGTCGCGCCCAGATCGAGCACTACCCCTGCGGGAACGCTCAGCAGATCGCCATCCAACCTGACATGCGTCCAGTCCGGGCGCATCGTGAGTGCCACGGGTACCCGGTGCCCACCGGAGCTCCGGCCACGCCCGTCGACTCCGACGTCACCGCGCCGATCGACTCCGGTCTCACCCCGGGTGACCCGCTCCGCAGACGTCACCTCCCCTGCCGCACCACCTTCGTCATGGTGCTCTTCCTCCGGCACGACATGACCTGCTTCGTGGCCGGTGACCGCGCCCTCGACGTCACCGATCGTGGTGTGCGAATCAGGCTTTCGTGCGCCCGCATCCGGACGGTCCGCGGCCGCACGGGCGGCGGAGGCCGGCAGCAGCAAGGTGAAGTCACGGTCATAGCCCAGGGCGATGAGCGAGGCACCGATCGTGGGGTCCAGATCCCCGCCGGTATCGCGGGCGGCCGCGAGGGCGGCATGCAGATGCCCGGCAAGCAGTGCACTGATGCGCACCGGTTCCCCGGCGGCCCGCGCCAGCCGGCTGATCTCGGAGTCGGGACGGAAGCGGCTGCATGCGGCGTCGACCTCGGCGAGGTGGGCACGGAGCAGGGTCCGCGCCGGGCGCAGCGCCGCCGGGTCGGAGACGACCACGCGCGCGGTGGTGCTCCACACCGGCCATTCGGTCGAGGCCGTGCGGTCGGGGGCGGCGATCATGAGCCGCTCGATCGGGCGTGGACGCGACCGGTACCCGCACGCAGCGCAGGCGTGGGGTCGGTGGTGGCGTTCGCCGCAGTGCCGTCGGAGGCCGCGGTGGCATCCGGGGTGGCCGATGGGGTTGTGCTGCCGCCGCTCTGGAGACTGCCGTGGCTGTCGACGTAGGCCAGCGCGGTCGCGCCGAGCGTGCCCGCCGCGGTCACGGCGAGCAGGGTCGCGGTCGCGGTGCGCCCGGCCCGCAGGCTCGGATGTGACGGCATGCTGATTCCTGTTCGCTCGGTTCCCCCGGGGCGCGGCGCTCCCGGGATGGGCTCGAACCTCAGCATGCGAACCGGCGCTGTGAGAGCGCTGTGAAGCAGGGGCCTGGATGCTGCGAATATGCCGGACCCGACATCCACTGCTCTGTCCTGGCTGTTTTGTGTTTTCTTGCTACATTCGAACAACGTTCGTACATGCACATGTCTGCATGCGAACATTCATCATTGGGCGGACCTGGGCGACTGCCGCCTAACCTGCGGCGACGACCGCGGCGAGCTGCTCGATATCGGCGGGCAGCACCCGGCAGCATCCGCCGACGATGGCCGCACCCAGCCCCGCCCACTCCCCCGCCAGGCCGGCCGGGAACCGTGCCTCCCCCGTCCAGCACCGTTGCCCGGCGTCCCACTTCTCCCCGCTGTTCGGGTAGACGATCACCGGTTTCCCCGTCACCTCCCGGGCCAGGGCGATCGCCGCCGCGACATCGTCGGGCGCACAGCAGTTCACCCCTACCGCAACGATCTCCGGAACCGCCGCCGCGATCGCGAACGCGTCCCGCAGGGGCTGCCCGGCGCGGGTCCGTTCGCCGTCGATGGTGTAGCTGAGCCAGGCGGGCACGCCACTCCCGTCGAGCAGTCCGGCCAGCGCCTCGGCCTCGTCGATATCCGGAATCGTCTCCAGCGCAAGCACATCCGCCCCGGCATCGGCGAGCACTTCCAGCCGCGGCAGGTGCCAGTGCTTGAGCTCGGTCAGGGAAAGCCCGTAGCGGCCGCGGTATTCCGAACCGTCGGCCAGGGCCGCACCGTAGGGTCCGATCGAGGCGGCGATCCAGCGCTCACGGCCGTCGTCGATCTCCTCTCGCGCCGCACGCGCGAGCTCGACACTGCGCCGCAGCAATCGGGCGGTCTGCTCACGATCGATTCCGCGCGCCGCGAATCCCTCGAACGAGGCCTGGTAGCTCGCGGTGGTCGCGATGACCGCGCCCGCCCGGAAGAACGCGGTGTGCACGGCCCGGATCTCGCCGGGCGCGTCCACCAGCAGTCGCGCCGACCACAGCGCATCGGACAGATCATGTCCGCGCGCTTCGAGTGCGGTCGCCACTCCGCCGTCGGCGACCGTCACCTCGCCCACCGGGAACCCGAACTCGGCCATCGGCCTCCAAACTGAAACCTGTTCTAATGTGGGTGGCGTGGATGTCACCTATGAGAACACCCGACGCGAAATCGCCACCGACAAAGGCGTCCTGCGCTACCACGAGGCCGGCGACGGTCCTCCCCTGATTCTGCTGCACGGCTCCGGAATCGGCGTCAACGGCTGGCGCAACTTCCGCGGCAACCTCGGCTTCTACGCCGACCACTTCCACTGCTACGTCCTGGAATTCCCCGGCTTCGGCGTCAGCGACCCGGTCCCCGGGCACCCGGTCCTCACCGCCGTCGACTCCGTCGTCCGGTTCATGGACGCGCTGAACATCGACTCCGCCGCCATGATCGGCAACTCCATGGGCGGCGTCGTCGCGGTGAATGTCGCCATGCACCACCCACAGCGGGTCGAGAAGATCGTCGCCATCGGCGGTGTCGGCCACAGCCTGCTCGCCGCCAATCCCAGCGAGGGCACCCGCCTGCTGTCGGAATTCGTCGACCAACCCAGCCGCGAGGGCCTCGAGCGCTGGCTGCGCTGCATGATCCACGACCCCAAGATGATCAGCGACAGCCTCATCGAGGAACGCTGGACCGCGGCCATCGAACCCGCCGCCCAGGCCAGCCTGAGGGCCATGTACGGGTCCGAAGCGCTTGCGCTGCAACAGCAGTTCCTGGAGAACTCCCCCACCCCGCCCTACTGGTCCATGCTGCACAAGATCAAGAGCCCGGTGCTGATGACCTGGGGCGCCGACGACCGGCAATGCCCCACCGACATGGCGCTCATCCCGCTGCGGCAGATCCCCAACGCCGAACTGCACGTGTTCCCCAAATGCGGGCACTGGGTCATGTACGAGGCCAAGGAGGCCTTCGAACGCGTCACCCTCGAATTCCTGCACCGCTGAACCGGATTCCCGGGTGGGCTCACCGGCCCACCCGGGCGGCGGGTCAGCGGCCGCCGAACACCACCAGCTGGCAGGCGTCCAGCAGCGTCACCAGCTCCTCGCCCTCCTTGTCGTCGAGGACAGCGAACGCGGGCGCGATCAGATCCTCGGTGATCGACTCCGCCTGCATCCAGCGGCCCTTCAGCTCCGCGGTGATCTCGTCGAACGGCTCCGGCCACCCGAAATTGCGGGCCTGATCCGGACCCGGCTTCAGCGGCGAGCCCGCGATCAGCACCGCCTGCAACGGAGTCAGCCCACTACCCAGCACGCCGATCAGGTGCAGGCCACCACGCAATTCCCGCAGCACATGGATCAGCTGCAGCACCAGGCCCGGCGCGTCCTCCGCCAGCGGCAGGGCACGCCAGCCCGCGAACAGCGGCGTGCCCACCGGATTCGCGGCCACCACCACCCGCTGTAGCAGCTCGGCCAGGCGCCCGGAGTCCTCGAAGGAGGCCAGCTTCCGGCGGCCGAAGTCCTGGCATGCCGTCAGATACCTCTCGGCTGCTGCCGCGGCCGACATCGAGGCCGTGGCCTCCCACGCCTCCCGGATCGCCTCGGGACGGAAGAAACCGAAGGCCGCGGTCACCACATCGGCATCCACATCACCCAGAACGCCGGCGCGGCCGCGGGTATAGCCGGGCATGAAGCCGGGGACACCGGTGCTGTCAGCGAAGGCTCGGGCTTCCCGGGAGAACATGAATCCCCCACCGATCGTCTGGATCTGATCCTTCACCGCGGACGCTACCGACATGTCCGTTCCTCTCTGAGCGGAAAGCGCAATCGATCCGAGACTATTTCAGACCGCCGACCGGCCGCACACGGGCCACCCGAATGTGGCCCGGAGAGCACTCCCAACACCAAACCGACTGTCCTGAAACATATTTGCCCCACCCACCCGGAATCCGCTGCCCAGCAAGGTCCCTCACCGCGCGACGCAGCCGGAAAGACCTGTCGGTTACATCCGCTAACCTTCAAGCGGTGCTAGGACATTCACATGCGACCAGCGGCGCGCTCGCCTGGTCGGCGGCGGCCGCGGCGCTACCGTTCACCGTCTTGACCTATCCCGCAGTGCAATCCGGGGCCATCGGCTCCGTTGATCTGGTGATGGGCACCTTCCTCACCGCGGGCGCCGCGCTGCTGCCCGACGCCGATCACCCCTCCGGCACCATTTCCCATGTGCTGGGGCCGATCTCGCACTACGCGTGCAAGTTCATCTCGTGGATCTCCGGCGGGCACCGCCACGGCACCCACTCCTTCGCCTTCGTCGCCGCCGTCACCTACGGCACCTGGGCCGGCGAACACCTGCTGGGCCGCTACTTCACGCTCTCACTGGTGTTCTTCCTGCTCGCCCTCGCCATCAAGGCGCTCGGCCTCGCACCCACCGGAGACGGACTCAAATCCTGGGGCACCGTCGTCATCCTCGCCGTCTGCGGCACCTTCGCCATCGACCACTGGATCAGCGACAAACCCGCGTGGCTGCCCTTCTCCGTCGGACTCGGCGCCCTCGCTCACCTCGTCGGCGACTGCCTCACCGACCGCGGCTGCCGGCTGCTGTGGCCGCTGAAGATCCGCACGCGTATCCCGATCATCGACCGCACCGGCAACAAGATCGAGACCATGGTGCTGGTGCCCCTCTTCGCTCTCGGCACCCTCGCCCTGCTCTGGTACACCCTCACCCACCACCCGTGAGCCGAACGGGCGCCGGACCGGGCAACGACCGGCAACCCGGCTCGTATGATCCGAAGACAACCACAGCAGGCAGAACGGAGTCGGGCATGAGCGATCGCGAGGAACTGAGCTGGGAACTGTTCGGGGACGCCAGCCGCGAACTATCCCAGGCCATCGCCGACGACGGCTTCGAACCCGACCTCATCCTGTCGATCGCCCGCGGCGGGCTCTTCGTCGCCGGCGCCCTCGGCTACGCCCTCGACGTCAAGAACCTCCACGTCATGAACGTGGAGTTCTACACCGGCGTCGACCAGCGCCTCGACATGCCGGTCATGCTGCCGCCCGTCCCCAGCGCCGTCGACCTCACCGGCGCGACCGTCCTGGTCGCCGACGACGTCGCCGATACCGGCAAGACCCTCAAACTCGTGCGCGACTTCTGCTCCCACCACGTCGCCGAGGTGCGCTGCGCGGTCATCTACCAGAAGCCGCACTCCGAGGTCGACTGCGAATACGTGTGGAAACGCACCGACAAGTGGATCAACTTCCCCTGGTCCGTGCTCCCACCCGTCGTCAAACGCGAGGCCCGCGTCCTCGACGCCTGACTCGAAATCCGCGACGCGGCAACGACAACGGCCCGGAACCATTCGGTTCCGGGCCGTTTGTTCAGATGCCGCAGGGACTGATCAGACCAGTTCGGCGGAGAGGATGGTGATCGGCTCGACCGGCACATCCTGGTGGCCGGCCTTGTTGCCGGTGCGCACACCCTCGATGGCGTCCACGACGGCCGCGCCGTCGACGACCTTGCCGAACACGGCGTAGCCGAAGCCGTCCTGGCCCGGGTAGTTCAGGAAGGCGTTGTTGCTGGTGTTGATGAAGAACTGCGCGCTGGCCGAGTGCGGGGCCGAGGTGCGCGCCATGGCGACGGTGTACTTGTCGTTCTTGAGGCCGTTGGCGGCCTCGTTCTCGACAGTCTGCTTGGCAGCCTTCTGCTGCATGTCGGCGGTCAGACCGCCACCCTGGATCATGAAGTTCGGGATCACCCGGTGGAAGACGGTGTCCGCGTAGTGGCCCGCCTTGACGTAGTCGACGAAGTTGGCGACGGTCTTGGGTGCCTTGGCCTCGTCCAGTTCCAGGGTGATGTCCCCGGCGGAGGTCTTCAGGAGCACTTTGGTCATACCGACCATCGTATGGGAGCCCCCAACCCAGCGACCGAGCGGCATCGAATAGCCGCTCCCCTCTTCGAGGTTGGGTGGTGATGGGTGTGGTCAGGCGGGTGCGTGAGGTCCCGAGTACCGGAGTTTTGTTCGGAACGGAGCAACATGCGTTGATGCGCATATTTCCATTTCTTGATGTTCAACTAAGAAGGCCTCCGACGGAGGCCTTGACCTCAGACTTCGTACAGCTCCAGCGGCAGGCCATCCGGATCTGCGAAGAACACGAATCGCTTCCCTGTGTACTCATCCACCCGCACCTCCTCCACCGCCACTCCCCTACCCCGCAACTCGGCCGCCGCCTCCCCCACATCCGCCACCGAGAACGCCAGATGCCGCAACCCGGCAGCCTCGGGCCTCGACAGCCTCGCCGGCGGCTCCGGAAACGAGAACAGCTCTATTTGCCCGCCGTCGGGCAACGCGAGATCCAGCTTGTACGAACACCTTTCGGCCCGATAGTTCTCCGCAATCACCGGCAACCCGAGGACCTCGGTATAGAACGCCTTCGACCTCTCGTAGTCCGACGCAATGATCGCGACATGATGAATCCGCTGCAGCTCCACTCCCCCGACGCTAGCCCACGGCTATTCCCACCGAGCAGATGATGCAGCGGCGATTGCGCCGCTAACCCGCCAGGGCGGAGGCGGCTGCGGCGAGGAGCATGCCTCGGTAGGAGCCGCCGAAGAGGATGACGTGCACGAGGAGGGGGTGGAGTTGGTGGAGGGGGATGCGTTGGCGCCAACCGGAACTCAGGGGGGTGGTTTCTTGGTAGGCGGCGAGGATGCGGTCGAGGTAGGGGGCGCCGAAGAGGGTGAGCATGGCCAGGTCGGTTTCGCGGTGGCCGCCGTGGGCGGCCGGGTCGATGAGCAGGGCGTGGCCGGTGGACCAGAGGATGTTTCCCGACCAGAGGTCGCCGTGGATGCGGGCGGGGGGTTCGGGTGGGCCGGCCAGGTCGTCGATGCGGTCCATGACGCGGTCGAGGAGGCGGGTGCCGTCGCGGCCGAGTTCGGGGGCGGCTGCGGAAATGTAAGGGGCCAGGCGGTATTCGGCGTACCACGGGCCCCAGTCGCCGGTGGTGGGGGTGTTGTTCAGAGGGAGGGTGGCGATGTAGCCGTCCCAGGGGGCGCCGTAGGTGGGTGGGGTGGCGGTGTGGAGGGTGGCGAGGTCGCGGCCGAGGTGTTCGGCGGTGGTGGGCGTGGCGGGTTCGGGTGGCTGCCACGGCAGGACGAGCATGTGGGGGTCGGCGGCGACGACGGGTGGGATGAGGGTGGGGTGGCCGGTGGCCAGCCAGCGCAGGCCGGCGGCTTCGGCGGCGAGGACGGCGGAGGCGGTGCCGTTCTGGACGGCTTTGACGAAGAGGGTGCGGCCGTCGGCGGTGTGGGCGCGGTGGAGGGTCCAGGCGTGGCTGTGGCCGAGGTGGTCTACGCGGGTGATGGGTGTGCCGGTGAGGTGGGTGAGGTGCGCGGGCACGTCCATGGAATCTCATTGTGGGGTATGGACCAACCCGCGGACCGACTAGTCGGATCGGGTTGCGGGGGTCAGGTTCCCGCGACGGTGAAGCGGTCGCGGAGGTGGGCGGCGGTGGCGGCGTCGGCGGGGAGGAAGGCTTCGATGGCGAGTTCGGCGACGGTGACGTTCATGGGTGTGCCGAAAACCGTGGTGACGCTGAGGAAGGCGAGTTCGTGGCCGTCGAGACGCACGCGCAGGGGGACGACGGCCTGCTCGGGTTCGGGCAGGCCGGGTGATTCCTCGCCGCCGGGGTAGGCGCGCAATTCGTCGAGCAGCGTGCTGAGTTCGGGTGATCCGGTCACCTCGATCTGCCGTTGCAGGCGTTCGAAGAGGTGGCCGCGCCATTCGGCGAGGTTGATGATGCGGGCGGCGAAGCCGTCGGGGTGCAGGGTCAGGCGCAGGGCGTTGACGGGCGGCGCCAGCAGGGCGGGGTCGATGCCGTCGAGGAACAGTCCGATGCCGGCGTTGGCGTCGACCATGGTCCAGTTCGCGTCGATGGCGAGGGCGGGGTGTGGTTCGAGGCCGGTGAGGATCCGGCGGAGGGCGTCGCGGACGGATTGCATGGCGGGGGTGTCGAGTTCGGGTTCGGCGTAGACGGGTGCGTATCCGGCGGCCAGGAGCATGCGGTTGCGTTCCCGCAGGGGGATGTCGAGTTCGTCGGACAGGTGCAGCAGCATCTGGCGGCTGGGGGTGGCGCGGCCGGTTTCGATGAAGCTCAGGTGGCGGGTGGAGGTTTCGGCACGGCCGGCGAGTTCGAGCTGGCTGAGCCGCCGGGTGGTGCGCCAGTGCCGCAGGAGGTCGCCTGCCGTGTGAGTCGCCATGTGCCGATCGTACGAATGATCAACCACCACAGGCCATTACTCGGGAGGTAAGCGCCCGACCTCGCGCCATACGAAACTTACTCTGTTCATTCGAACACGACTCTGTTAGAAATGTGGTGTGGATGCCGGTGAACGGTTGGATGTGACGCTGCGCCTGGTGCAGGGCACGGAGCGGGCCGCGGTGGCGGAATTGGCGCAGCGCCTGGGTGTTTCGGAGATGACCGTGCGTCGCGATCTGGACGCGCTCGAGCAGCGCGGCCTGGTGCGGCGGGTGCACGGCGGGGCGGTGGCGACCCGGGCGCGGATCGAGGCGGGCGGGTTCGCCGATCGCGCGGGCTGGTCGGCCGCCACCAAGGATCGGCTGGGCGCGGCCGTCGCGGCCCGCATCGCACCCGGGTCGCGGGTGCTGCTGGACGCGGGCACGACGACCGTGCATGTGGCCCGGGCGCTGGCCGAGCGCGGCCCGTTGACGGTGACCGCGCTGAGCCTGCAGACCGCGGTGTGCCTCGCCGACCGTCCCGGGATCGAGTTGCTGGTGGCGGGTGGCCGGTCCCGGCCGGGTGAGCAATCCCTGGTCGGCCCTTTGGCTTTGCGGGCGGTGGAGTCCCTCGCGTTCGATGTGTTCGTGATGTCGATCGGCGGGGTGCACGCCGCGTATGGCTGGTCGGAGTTCTGTCTCGACGATGCCGCGGTCAAGCAGGCCGGGATCGCGCAGTCGGCGCGGGTGCTGGCCGTCGCGGATGCGACCAAGCTCGGGGTGCGGGCCTTCAGCCAGGTGGCCGCGCTGGGCGCGGCCCACGAGTTCGTCACCGACCGCTCCGCATCCGACCCGGCGATCCATCCGGCCGGGCCGCGGACGCTCGATGCCCTGCGTGAGGCGGGCGTCGTCCTGCACACGGCGTGAACCGAGGCGACGTGTGAACCGATGATCGAAGGAGCTACCGTGTCGAATTCTCAGATGATCCTGGTCGCGGGCCCGTACCGCTCGGGTACCGGTGACGATCCGGTCAAGCTGGCGGCGAACGTGCGCGCCATGAACGAGACGGCCCTGACCCTCTTCCGCGCCGGGCATCTCCCGGTCACCGGTGAGGCGCTGGCGCTGCCGCTGCTCGAGACCGCCGGCAGTACGCGTCCGGGTGACCCGCTCTACGACGAGATCTTCCATCCCGTCGCCGAGCAGCTGCTCTCCCGCTGTGATGCGGTGCTGCGTATCGGCGGTCCGTCCGAGGGGGCCGATCGGATGGTGGCGCAGGCGCGCGCGGAGGGCAAGCGAATCTATCTGAGCCTGAGCGAGATTCCCGCCGCGGTCTGACCGGCCCGAGCCCGCGGCGGCCCGGGCCCGGGGTGCGCGAGGTCGGGCCGCGGTGCGGTTCCGTATTCGCGGTTCGGCGTACCGCGACAGTGCGGCCGGGGTGTGGCAGGCTGGCCGGGCATGAAGACCATGCTGATCACGGGGGCCACGTCGGGCATCGGCCTGGGGGCGGCGGGGCAGCTCGCGGCGTCCGGTCACCGGGTCATCCTGGTCGGCCGCAACCCCGGAAAGCTCAGTGCCGCTGTCGAATCGGTGCGTGCGACCGTGACCGCGCCGGTCGATGCGATCGAATGCGACCTCTCGTCCCTGGACGCGGTCCGGCAGCTCGCGGGCACCGTCGCCGCTCGATACGACCGGCTCGACGTGCTGGCCAACAATGCGGGCGCATTCCACATGTCGCGCACCGAAACGGGGGACGGTCTGGAAGCCACCTTCGCGGTGAACCATCTCGCCGGATTCCTGCTCACCGAGCTGCTGCTGGATCTGCTGCGCCGCAGTGCCCCGGCGCGGATCCTGTTCACCTCGTCGGTCATGCACCACGGCAATGCCCTCGACTTCGAGGACCTGCAACTGCGGCACGGGTACAGCGGCGCCACCGCCTACGGCCGCGCCAAGCTCGCCAACATTCTGTACACGCGCGAGCTGGCCCGGCGGCTGGACGGAACCCGGGTGACCGCCAACGCCTTCCACCCGGGGGTCGTCGCCACCGGCATCTGGGACGCCGCACCCTGGTTCGCCCGGCCCGCGCTGGCACTCGGTAAACGCCTGTTCATGACCGACGCCGGCACGGCCGCGCGGACCCTCACCTACCTGGCCACCGACCCCGACGTCTCCTCGGTGTCGGGCTGCTACTTCGAGCGCAACCGCGTCAAGGCGCCCTCCCCCGCCGCCCAGGACGACGCGGCCGCCACCCGCCTGCACCGGCTGTGCGCCGAATTGACGGGCCTGCCCGGCTGAGGTCGCGCCGAACCAGCTTGCGCATCGGTGAACGAACTCGCACCGGACCCGGTTTCGTGCCCGCCGCCGGTATCGGTCACAGCGGCCTGATCACCCGCGCGGGATTGCCTGCGGCGAACACCTTTTCGGGCAGGTCGCGGGTGACGACGCTGCCCGCCCCGACCACCGTGTTCGCGCCGATGCTCACTCCCGCGCAGACGATGACCCCGCCGCCGAGCCACACATTGTCGCCGATGGTGATGGGTGCGGCCGTCTCCCAGCGGTCGCGGCGCAGCGCGTGATCGTCGATCGGGTGCAGGGCGGTGAGCAGCTGGGCACGCGGGCCGATCGAGACGTCGTCACCGATGGTGACCGGCGCACAATCCATGACGATGGCGTCGTAGTTGAGGAAACTGTTGCGGCCCAACCGGATCAGCTGCCCGTAGTCGCATTGGAAGCGCGGCATGATCCAGGACCCCTCCCCGATCTCGCCGAGCAGCGCGTCGAGGATGGTTCGACGCTCGATGTCCTGACCGGCGCGGGTGGCGTTGAATCGGTCGAGCAACTCCTGGCAGCGCAGACGTTCGGCGACCAGTTCGGGGTCGTTGTCGCGGTACGGCTCTCCGGCGAGCATGCGGTCCTTGTGTTGTCCCACCCCGACCATCCTGTCCGCGATCCGCCGGCCCGGTGTGATCGCGTGTCTGGTATCACCGGAAGGGTGAAAATCGGCTTCGCTCTTCCTCAGCATGGTTCACAGGAGCGCGAGGGCGCACGGGTGGCGTACTACGCGACCGCGCTGGAGCAGGCGGGGGCCGACAGTCTCTGGGTGGGTGAGCGGCTCATCGCCGCCACCGATCCGAAGGTCGGTTACGCGGGCAAGGACACCATTCCCGACGAGTTCAACTCGGTGCTCGACCCGCTGCTGCTGCTCGGGATCGCGGCCGCGGTGACCGAGCGGGTCGCCCTCGGCGCGAATGTGCTGATCGCGCCGCTGTATCGGCCCGCGCAGCTGGCCCGCGCGCTCACCACGGTCGACGTGGTCAGCAACGGCCGGCTGATTCCCGGCTTCGGCATCGGGTGGTCGCCGGAGGAGTACGAGGCCGCCGAGGTCCCCTTCACCCATCGCGGCGCCCGGCTGGACGAGACCCTCGATGCGCTGGAGGCCATCTGGACCACCGACCCCGCCGGATATCGCGGCCGCTACGTGTCGGTGCCCGAACATCGCAGTGAGCTCAAGCCGGTGCAGCGGCCGCGGCCGCCGATCTATCTGGGCGCGTTCAGCCCGGCCGGTCTGGCCCGCATCGGCCGCCGCGCCGACGGCTGGCTGCCGGTGGTCCCGGTGCCGGGCCCGCCCGCCTGGGGTCAGCAGTTGCTGAAGCTGCGCGGCGTCATCGACGAGGCCGCGGTCGCGGCGGGCCGCGATCCGAAGGACATCGGCACCGTGCTGCGGGTGAACGTCGCCGCGGGCACCGACCTCGAACTGGTCGCCGCCACCATCGAGAAGGTCGCCGCCGACACCGGATTCGACGACTTCTTCATCGACCTGCTCTACGTCACCGACTCCCTCGACGGAAGCTCGATGCCGCCCTGCGGCTGCTGGCCCGGCTGCGCGGCTGAACCGGCCCGGCGGTCCGGCCCGCCACCCACCCGCGCCGCCCTCCAGCGGTGGCGTGCCGCCATCCGCTCAGCGTCACCGGATGCACCGGTCCCTTACCAGCTCATCGGCGATATCGCTGCCCGCCGGCAGCCCAGCGCGCCGGCGATTCGAGCCGGGTGGGCGAAACCCGTGCCGGGTGGGCAAATCGGGCATCCACCGGGCATACTCGATCCCGTTGTGCCGCAGGGCCGCCGGGTGACCTCCCGGATGACCGGCCCCGGCGATGTGCTGAAGGGAGTCCGGGCCGGTGGGGTTGCGGAATCCGGTCGTGCTGGCCGGAGTCGTCGGAGTCGGAGTACCGGTCCTGGCGGCGGGGGTGGTCGCGGCGCTCACCATCAAAACCGGTGAGAGCGGCCCGGACTCGGTGACGACCGACACGACGACGACCCCGGCGACAGCGGCCACGGTCACCGCGGCGGCCATGACGCCGGCCGCCGCCACCGAGGCCGCGGCGACGGATCCGGTCGGCTTCCAACCCGATTCGATCACCTTCATCTCCGCCGACGAAGGCTGGGTGCTGGGCCGGACCTATCCGTGCACGAGCGAGCCCTGCCTGGCGCTGCAGCACACCACCGACGGCGGCCAGACGTGGCAGCAGGCCCCACTCCCCGCCCCGCTGCGCGATCCCGGGTCCAAGGGCCACTGGCTGAAGTTCGCCGACGCCCGCAATGGCTGGATCCGGGCCGGCGACAAGCTGTTCGCCACCCACGACGGCGGAAAGACCTGGCGCGAGGTCGATCTCGACATCGATCCGGTCGTCGACGCCTGGTCGTTCACGATCTCCGACGACAGCGTGTACATCGCCACCGTGCAGCCCGGTGAACGGACCGTGTTGTTCACCAGCCCCCTCACCCGCGACGCGTGGACCGGTCCCACCGAGATCCCGGTACCCGGCAGCGGAGGCCCGGATCCCTCGGCCGCTGTCACCGTTCTCGGCAGCCGGGCCTGGATGGTCGTCACCAACCGGGGTGAGGACGGTGCCCGATCGGTCGACGGCACGTGGACCCCGTGGAAACTGCCCTGCGGCGGCAATGGTCCCGCCGCCTGGCACCCCTTCTCCGAAAAGCGGCTCGTCGCACTGTGTGGCCGATTCGGCCCGTACTCCGACGGCGGCACCACCACCGAGCTCATGACCTCGACCGACGGCGGCGCCACCTTCACCGAGACCGGGCAGCTGTCACCGACGCTGTCCGCGGGCGCCGCGCTCATCCCCGCCGACCCCACCCATCTGGTCGCCGCTCTCGACGACCACCTGCTCACCTCGGCCGACGGCGGCGCGACGTGGACTACCACCTACCGTGCACCCGCCCAGGGCTGGCGCGAGAGCTCAGGGCATTTCGTCACCGAGACAACCGGTTTCGTGATCATGTCCCAGACCGGATCCAAGCACGCGGCCACCACGATGCTCGCCACCCAGGACGCGGGCCGCACCTGGACCCCGGTCAGCTTCGGCTCCTGATCACCGGCGGGCGGTGGCGCGGGCGTAGTTCCAGCCCTGCCACGAATCATCGGACAGGTGTGCGCGGATGACGTTCGCGACGGCCGCGCGCTCGGCGTCGGGCAGCCGGTCGGCCACCGGCAGGACATCCGGCGACAGGGTGCTCAGATATCCGGTGTCGAGGGACTTGCCCGCCTGCCAGCGCACCACATTGCGTTCGGCGACGAACCGTTCCGGGTTCGCCACCGCCAGCGCCAGCAATGTCGCGAGCGCGGCGCCGACCGCCGCGCGCGGCACCCAGCCGCGCCGCAACCACACCAGGCTCGCCAGCAGCAGCAGGTAGACGAGCGCGATCCAGGCTTCGAACACCTCCACGAGCAGCCGCAGCACCGTGAACCCGTACGCCTGCTGATAGGTCCACATGCGATGCAGCGCGGACGCCACGATCACCAGTGACAACCCGATCACCACCGTGACCGCGCCCCGCAACCAGCGCCGTTCGATCACCGTGTCCTGCAGCGCGTGGCGCAGCACGATCCCGATCACCGCGAGGGTCAGCATGCTCACGATCGACAACTGCCAGAACCCGGAGCGCGCGTACTCGGCATACGTCAGCCCGGCCGTGCGCTGCACATACCCGTCGCCGCCGAACAGCACCACCACCTGCGTGCCCACGAACGCCGCGAACACGATCGTCAACGCGCCCACCGGAATTCCCCATTCGATCGGCGAGAACCTGCGCACCCCCAGCCAACCCAGCGGATCCATCCCCTGGCCCGGTCCCGCATCGTCGGCCACCGACGGCGGCCCCGCCAGCAGATACAGCGCCCCGGCCGTCCCCGACCCGACCACAACGAACACGAAACCCCACCGCACCACCGCAGGCACATCGATGCGCGGCATCAGCCCGTCCACCAGCCCGGCGAACACCGCATCCGCGCCCGCCAGCAACGGCACCACCATCACCAGCAGCGCGGAGGCCACCGCCACCGACCACCACACCCGCTGCGAACCATTCCCGAAGCGGCCACGCGCCCGCGTCACCGCCCGATACAGCCACGGCAGCGAATTCAGTCCCGCGAACGCCACCGCCAGCAGGTCGAACCACAGCCCGTACACCGACCGCCGCACCACCGCCAACGACCCGGCCATCGCTGCCCCGAGCACACAGAGCACGAAAAGCCAAGGGGCAGACCGGAACACACCGACACCCAGCAGCGCCAGCGCCACCCCCGCCCACCAGATCCGATCCCACGACGCCCGGCCCGTCCACCCCGGTCCACCGGGACGCATCCGGCCCGCACCGCCGGTCCCGGCACCGTCCCCGGGCTCTCCGGGGCCGGCGACGGCGGGATCGGCAACCGAGCCGGCACCGGCGGAACGGCCGGTGGCGGTGGGGGACGTGCGGGGCTCGGGAGCGGGCTGCGCAGCGGACACGGTCCCGGAAGCCGCGGTGGCCGCCGCATGCGCCTCACGCGCCGCGGGGACAATGTCGTGCTCGGCGGAAACCGTCTGCCGGGCCGAGCGGTCGACCGCGTACACCGCGCCCGTGATCGCCAGGCCCGCGAGCAGCCATCCGACTCCGGGGCGGTCGAGGGGTAGCAGGATCGCCCCGGCACATCCCGCCGCGACCGTGGCGGCCAACAGCCCGCTCGGCACCGGCACCCGGGCTGATCGGGGCGAAACACGCTGGGGCGGAGTGGGCGTGGGCCACGCCTCCGGCGGCGCTGGGACGGTCCACGCTGATCGGGGCGGAACACGCTGGGGCGGAGTGGGCGTGGGCCACGCCTCCGGCGGCGCTGGGACGGTCCACGCTGAGGGGGTGGCCGAGTCGGCGATCGCCGCTGCGGTGGTTCCCGGTTCCGACGATCCCCGGTCCGGCGGTCCCGGGTCGGGCTGCGGCGCTGCGGGCCTTGCCATTTCGGAGGTTCTCGGGCCGGTCGTTCCTGGCCAGGGTGGACGTTGTTCGGGTTCGCGTGGTGCCGAACCGTGTATCGGCGGTTCGTTCGCTGTGAGTTCAGATGCTGCAGGGGCGGGCGGGTGATCGTCGGGAGAGGGTGCGGCGCAAGGGTTTTCGGGCATGGCAAGGCCTCCGATGGGTGTGCGGGAGCGACCCGGGAGCGCGGGGCGCTGCGGGTTGTGGATGGGGTGAAGGTCAGGACACGGGCAGGGTGATGCGGATGCGGGAGCCGGGGGCGGCGACGGCGATGGTGCCGCCGTGCAGGTCGACGATCCAGCGGGCGATGGCCAGGCCGAGGCCGGTGCCGCCGCCGGTGGCGCGGCCGCCGCGGGTGAAGCGTTCGAAGACGCGGGCACGCTCGGCGATCGGGATGCCGGGGCCGTCGTCGGCGACATCGATGACGGCGCCGGTGCGGTCGGCGTGGGCGTGGATGCGGACCTCACCGCCGGCGGGTCCGTGGCGGGTGGCGTTGTCGAGCAGGTTGAGCAGGACCTGGTGCAGGCGGGCACGATCGGCGTGCACGGTGAGATCGGGAGCGGTGACGATGGTGAAGCGGACGGGACGGTCGACCGCGGCCGCCATCACCTCCGCTTCGGCGACAACCTCTTTCAGCAGCGGCTCCACGGCGACGGGTTCGCGCTCCAGCGCCACCGCACCGGCCTCGACGCTCGACAGCGCCAGCAGCTCCGACACCAGCAGGCTCAGCCGCTCGGTCTGGGCGAGCGCGGTACGCAGGGTCGCCGGATCGGGTTCGGCCACACCGTCGACCAGGTTTTCCAGCACCGCGCCCAACGCCGTGATGGGGGTGCGCAGTTCGTGCGACACATTGGCGATGAACTCGCGCCGCTGCTGATCGGCGGCGGCGAGGTCAGCGGCCATCTGATTGAACGCCGCCGCCAGCTGCCCCACCTCGTCCCGGGAGGTGGCGCGCACCCGCCGCGAATAATCCCCCTGCGCCATGCGTTTGGCGGCGGCGGTCATCTCCCGCAGCGGCAGGGTCATGCCGTGGGCGAGCACCTGCGAGAACACCAGCGCCAGCAGTGTCGCCGCGATGGTGGTGCGCGGCGGCAGCCATCCGATGCGTGAGGCGAAGAACCCGAACGCCACCGCCCCCGACCCGACCATGAGGATGGCCAGCTTCAGTTTGATCGACCGCACCCGGTCCAGCGGCCGCGGCATCCATGCCGCCGCCCGATTCCCGGCCATCCGCAACCACTCTCGCGCTCTCACCGCTCCCCCTCCGATCCGCGCCGAGCGCCGTTCATCGAGCCTCCAGCGCGTACCCGACACCGTGCACGGTGCGGATCAGGTCCGCGCCGAGCTTGCGGCGCAGCGCCTTGACGTGGCTGTCGACGGCGCGGGTGCCCGAGGCGTCGGCCCAGCCCCACACCTCGCTCAGCAGTCGCTCCCGGGCCAGCACGGTGCGCGGCCGGCGGGCCAGATGCACCAGCAGCTCGAATTCCAGTGGGGTGAGCTGGGTTTCGGCGTCGCCGCGCCACACCCGCCGCTGATCGGTGTCGATGCGCAGATCACCGACCACGATGGCGGCGACCGGGGCGGCGGCGCGGTCCACGCGGCGCAGCAGGGCGTGCACACGGGCGGTGAGCACACGCATCGAGAACGGTTTCGTCAGATAGTCGTCCGCGCCGACCCCGAGGCCGACGAGCATGTCGGTTTCGTCGGTGCGGGCGGTCAGCATGAGCACCGGCACCGGCCGGCGGGCCTGGATGCGGCGGCAGACCTCGAGCCCGTCGAAGCCGGGCAGCATCACGTCCAGCACCACCAGATCCGGATCCCCGGCCGCGTCGGCCGCCACGGCCGCGGGCCCGTCGTGCGCGATGTCGACCGCGTACCCCTCGGCGCGCAGGCGGGCAGCGAGGGATTCCGCGATGGTCGGCTCGTCCTCGACGACGAGGATCCGGCGCGCACTGGTTTCCATGCAGCTGACATTAGGCAACCGCCGTGGAGATGGTTCGCGTCGATTGTGAAGATCCTGTGGAGACGCCGGTCATACCACCTGGAAGCATCGTCTGCGACACGACGTCGTAGCATGGCCGGGTGCGCTCATCGACGGATCACACCGCGCGCCTGCGCGGCGCTGCCGTCGGCGCATCCTCGGGCGCGGTGGCGATTCTCGCGCACGGACTCGGCGGCGGCGCAACCCTGCTCGACGGTTCCGCGCTCGCCCTGCTGTTCGCGGCGTGCACACTGATCGGGGTCGTGGTGGCGACCCTGCGCCCCCGCTACGGGATTGCCGGAACCATGGCGATGCTGGCGGCCGGGCAGTCCATCGGGCATGCGGCACTGTCGATGTCGCCGGGTCACCACCATCACGGCTCCTCGCCGTCCATGCTGCTGGCCCACCTGGTCGCAATTCCGGTGGGCGCGATCGCGATTCGCGCCGCCGAGGCCGGCATGCGCCGGGCCATCACCAGCGTGCGGCGGTTCATCCACGCGCTGGGTTCGATCCTGCGCCCGCCCGCGCCGCGCCTGCGCCCGTGCCGCACCGACGATCGCGCCGAGGCGCGTCGCCTGCTCGTCAGTCCGGGGATCGGGCGTCGTGGCCCACCTCGCGCCGGCGCACCGTTCCCACACCTCGCCCCGGCATAGATCCGCGACGCCTGCTCCCCGCGCAGTGGCCGAATCAGGCCTGCGCCGAACGGGTGTCGCCGCGAACCGGTCCGGGGTGACCTCCCTTCCCCCTGACACACGGAGTTCGTTTCCCATGTCCCAGATGCCCTCCTGCCACAGCTTCCGCCTGCGCACCGGCGGATTCGCGCGCCGGCTCGGCGCGGCCGCCGCCGTCGCGACCCTGGCGCTGCTGCCCGTCGCCTGCTCCTCCTCACAGACCGCCTCGGACGCCACCGGCAGGGCCGCCGACCGGATCACCATGACCGACCAGTGGATCAAGGCCGCCGACAGCGGCATGTCCGCCGCCTTCGGCACCCTGTCCAACACCTCCGACAATCCGATCAACCTGGTCGCGGCCACCAGCCCGGCCTCGGCCACCGTGGAGATCCACGAGATCGTCCCCGACGCGGCCGGAGAGAAGATCATGCGGCCCAAGGCCGGTGGCCTCGTCATCCCCGCCCACGGCAGCGCGACCCTGAAGCCCGGTGGCGAGCACCTCATGTTCATGGGGTTGAAGGCCCCGCTGCGCACCGGCGCGGACACCCCCATCACGCTCACCTTCTCCGACGGCTCCAGCACCACCGTCACCGCGCAGGTGCGCGACTTCGCGGGCGGCAAGGAGAACTACCAGCCCTCCGGCGACAACGCCGCCCACGGTGGCTGACCGGCCGCAACCGCACCCCCGCCTGTCCCGGCGGCGACTGCTCGGCGGCGGCGCCGGGGCCGCCGCGGTGACGATCGCCGGCTCCGCCGGCGTCGGCTGGGGCGCGGCCACACTCACCCACCGCGACCACGATCGCGATCCCGGACTGGACACGGTCGCCTTCCACGGCCCTCATCAGGCGGGCATCGCGACGGATCCGCCGCTGCACGCGGCCTTCGTCGCCTTCGACCTGGTGACGGGTGCACAGCGCGAGGACATCGTCGGCCTGCTGAAGATCTGGACCGACGACGCCTCGCGCCTCACCCAGGGCAGACCGGCACTGGCCGACACCGAACCGGAACTGGCCGCCCGGCCCGCCCGGCTCACCGTCACCGTCGGATTCGGGCCGCGGTTGTTCACCGTCGCCGGACTCGAGGATCAGCGTCCGCACTGGCTGAAACCGTTGCCGCCCTTCGGCATCGACAAGCTCGACGCCGCCTGGTGCGGGGGTGATCTGCTGCTGCAGATCTGCGCCGACGAGGCCACCACGGTCTCGCATGCGGTGCGGGTGCTGTCCAAGCATGTGAAATCGCTGGTCACGGTGAAATGGGTGCAGCGCGGATTCCGCAATGGCGCCCGCGGCCGGACCATGCGCAATCTCATGGGCTCGGTGGACGGCACGGTCAACATCGCGCCCGGCACAACCGATTTCGATCGCCTCGTGTGGGACGACGGATCGGTGCGGCCGTGGCTGGCCGGGGGCACCTCGATGGTGTTGCGGCGCATCGCCATGAACCTCGAGACCTGGGACGAACTCGACGCCGACGGGCGCGCCATCACCGTCGGCCGCACCGTCGAGCACGGGGCGCCGCTGTCGGGCACGAGGGAATTCGACGAACCCGACTTCGCGGCCGTGGACCAGTACGGCATCCCGAAGATCCCGCCGTCCTCCCACATCGCCCGCGCCCACCACGCCCACGACGGGGAGCGGTTCCTGCGCCGCGGCTACAACTACGACGACGCGCCCGCCCCCGGGCACGTCTCCAACTCGGGCCTGCTGTTCGCGTCCTTCCAGCGCGACATCGACGCCCAGTACCTGCCGGTGCAGCAGCGACTGGCCGACTTCGACGCCCTCAACCAATGGACCACACCGGTCGGCTCGGCGGTCTTCGCCGTCCCGCCCGGCGTGCCCGGCCCGGGCGGCTACCTCGGACAGCAGCTGTTCGACCGCGCCGACGCCCAACGATGATCCGGACCGGTCGGACCGCACACGGGGCGGTCCGACCGGATACCGCCGCGGACTCTAGGGTGGGCTGCCATGACCGTCTTGCGATCGATCGTGCTCTTCGGGCTGGCCGCCGTCGCCGAAATCGGTGGCGCGTGGCTGATCTGGCAGGGAGTGCGCGAGCACCGCGGCTGGCTGTGGATGGGGGCGGGGGTGGTGGCGCTGGGCTGCTACGGGTTCGTGGCCACCCTGCAGCCCGACGCCCACTTCGGGCGCATCCTCGCCGCCTACGGTGGCGTCTTCGTGGCCGGGTCGCTGCTGTGGGGCATGGCGCTGGACGGCTTCCGGCCCGACCGCTGGGATGTGATCGGCGCGCTGGTGTGCCTGGCCGGGGTCGGGCTCATCATGTACGCGCCACGCTCGGCGTGAGACACACAGAGGCAAGACACCCACAGGCAAGACACACACAGGCGTTGCTCCACGTGAAACCAGCTGCGCCCGAACTGCATTCACGCATGCCACGCATTCCCGCCGGATCCCACCGCAATGCAGTCGATGCAGATTTGCAGCGCGTGAACGGATTACGCATTCCCCGCGGTCACGGCGATGGTCAACGTCGGGCTTCGAGCAGGCCGTCGATGATCGCGCGCGCGGTGTGCAGCGCCGTGCCGTCACCCATCCGCGCGGCCGTATTCGCCGCCGCCACCACCGCATCCAACTGGAACGCGACGGCGTGCGGGTCCAGCCCGGCCAGGTAGCCCTGCTCCTGAGCGCGGCCGATCTCCTTCTCCAGCACCGCGAACCAGTCGTCGCGGTCGGCCGCAAGGGCGTCGCGCACCGGGCCCGGGCGGCTGTCGAACTCGGGCACGCTCGCGCCCCGGAAGCAGCCGCCGGGTAGCAGCGGCTCACCCACGTAGTCGAACCAGTGGTCGATGATCGCCCGCAGTCGCGGCATGCCACGGTCCGCGCTCAGGGCGGGGCGGACGACGTGTTCGATGAACACCTCACGCGCCGACTCCACCGCGGCCAGCTGCAGGTTCTCCTTGGTCCCGAACAGCGTCGCGACCCCCGACTTGCTGACCCCCAGATCCCCGGCGAGCCGGCCGAGACTGAGCCCGGTCAATCCCTCGACCGAGGCCACGTCGGCGGCGTGACGGGCGATGGTCGCGCGCGCACGCGCCCCCTTGAGCCGCCGCTGATCGGAAATCTCCTGCTCGGAAGGC
Organism: Nocardia sp. CA-151230; assembly: GCF_050942175.1. Classification (NCBI taxonomy): domain Bacteria; kingdom Bacillati; phylum Actinomycetota; class Actinomycetes; order Mycobacteriales; family Nocardiaceae; genus Nocardia; species Nocardia sp. CA-151230. The sequence continues at coordinate 4,666,512 of NZ_CP192061.1, read as the reverse complement.
TGCACCGGTTCATCCACCCCTTCATCTTCGCATCGAGTGTTGCTTTTACGCACGATCGGTCGTACTTTTCAGAAATACGAACGATCGTGCGTATTGTTTTGATCCCGCTCCGACACCCCTCCGTGGAGAGCCCGTCATGACCGACATCAGCCATCGTCAGCCCGCACCACCCGAGACCTCCCCGCCGAGCACCGCTCGCCGATCCCCCTCGGCCACCACCACGTCCGACCGCCCGGCCCGCCTCGCCCTGCTGGTCGCCTCCGGCGCGGCGTTCGTGTCCTTCCTGGACCTGTCCGTGGTCAATATCGCCTTCCCCGCCATCACCCGCGACTACCCCGACACCGCCGCCACCACCCTGACCTGGGTGGTGAGCGGTTACGCCGTCGCCTTCGCCGCCCTGCTCACCCCCGCCGGACAGCTGGCCGACGCCCTGGGCCGCGGGCGCGTATTCCTCACCGCCCTGGCCGGATTCGCGCTCACCTCGCTGCTGTGCGCGCTCGCGCCGGGGGCGGACTGGCTCATCGGCGGCCGCTTCCTGCAGGGCGCGACCGCGGCCTTCCTCATCCCGGCCGGACTCGGCCTGGTCCTGAGCGTCACCCCGCCCGCCCGCATCGGCGTCGCCATGGCCGCCTGGACCGCGGCCGGTGGATTCGCCGCCACCGTCGGCCCGGCCGTGGGCGGCGCGCTGGTCGACTGGTTCGGCTGGCGTTCGGTCTTCGTCATCAACGTGCCGATCGCGGCACTGCTCATCGTCACCGGGCTGCGGCTGGCACGCGGCGATCAGCGGCACACGCAGGGGCTGCCCGATCCGGTCGGCACCCTCGCCACCGGACTCGGCATCGGCGCGGTCGTCGCCGCGGTCACCCAGGGACAGCAATGGGGTTGGGGCGCTTGGCAAACCCTCGTCACCGGTCTCGGCGGGCTCGTACTGCTGGGCCTCGCGCTGTGGCGGTCGCGGACGCATCCGCGCCCCGCCATCGCGGTCGGGCTGTGGCGCAGCCACCACTACGCGCTGGTCAATGCCGTCGCCTTCGTCTTCGGCGCGACCATGTTCGCGTGGCTGCTGGCCGGACCGCTGTGGCTGGACACCATGTGGCACTACTCGGTGCTGCAGTCGGCGGCCGCCATGACCGTCGGCGCGGTCGCCTCCATGGTCACCGCGGTGGTGGCCGGGCGCGCGCCGGTGCCGTGGCAGCGGTGGCTGGGTGTCCTCGGCGCCGTCATGTTCGCCGCGTCCACCTTCTACATGAGCACCGGCCGCTGGGACGCCACCCCCGCGCTGTGGACCGCGTGGGTGCCGGCCGGACTGCTCGGTGGCGGCGGCATCGGCCTGCTCATCACCGTGCTCGGCACCGCCGCCGCGCGATCGCTGCCGCCGCACCGGTTCGCGGCCGGGGTCGGCATGAACGTCACCGCCCGCCAATCCGGCGGCGCGCTCGGGGTGGCCGTGCTCGCCGCGGTCTTCGCCGCCCACCCGGCCCAGCCGCTCACCGCCTTCCACACCCTGTTCGCCGTGTGCGCCGGAATCGCCGTCGCCGCAGCCGGTCTCGCCGCCCTGCCGGTCCGAGCCGAGGAGCCCCGGCCATGACCGCCCGCACCGAAGCCACCGATCCGTTCACCCTGTCCGATCCGGCAGCCGCCGCACTCCTGCGTGAGGTGCCGTTCCGGCGCTTCGCCGTCATCGGCGACTCCACCGCCGCCGGCACCGGCGACCCCTGGCCCGGCTACGACACCGTGCCCTGGGCCGACCGCGTGGCACGCTGGCTGCTGTCCGCCCACCCGAGCACCGACTACCTCAACACCGGCGTGCTGGGCGCGGTCATCGCCGACGTCACCGCCGGGCAACTGCCCGCGCTCGAGGCATTCCACCCGGACCTGGTCCACATCACCTGCGGCGGCAACGACCTGTTCCTGCGCGATGCCCGGCTGCCCGACGTGGAGACCGCCCTCGACGAGCTGTGCACCCGGGTGGCCGCCACCGGCGCGCGACTGTCGATGTTCACCCTGGCCGACTCCTTCACCGGGCGCATGGCCCCCCTGCGCCCGCTGTTCGCCGGATTCGCCGACGCCGTGCGCCGCGTCTCCGACCGCCACGACGCCATCCTCACCGAATTCTGGGACCACCCCGCGCGACTGCGCCCCGGCTGGCTCTCCGCCGATCTCATCCACCTGACCATGGCCGGGCACGCGGTGGTCGCCGCCGAGATCGCCGAGAACCTGGCCCGCCACACCGCCCGCGAACTCCCACCCGAGCCGGTCCGCCACCCCTGAACCGGGCCCGGAAACGCCCGATGCCGCACACGGTGCACTCATGCACCCTGTGCGGCATCGCCTTTCACGCAGGAGAAACGCTACGCGGTTGTCGCGCTCACGGTTTCGCGCCCGCTCACTTCCACAGCGCCGCGATGAAGACGTTGAGGATCGCCAGCCCGCCGGCCGCGTGGGTCATCCACGCCACCTCCTTGCCGCGCTTGGCGTCCGCGCGACCCATTTCGGCGAAGGCCGCGACCAGCACCGCCACCACGAGTTTGGTGATCATCTTCGCCATATCGGGGTCCTTGCCCAGCGAATGGATCGACTCGGCCATGCCGAGCAGGATCACCCCGGTGAGGATCTGCACCCGTGCGCCCCACACCATCAGTTCCGATACCCGCGGCTGGGAGGCGACATACCCGCCGACCACCGCCGCCATACCGAGCAGATGAGCAGTGACCATGAGGTTGTAGACGACCGTCATGACTGCACACGGTAATCCATCCACCCGCGCCAACGACAGCCGGTAGTACCCGCGGTTTTCCGCCATCGTGCGGACCGGTCCCCAGGGTTTCACCCCCGTACGGGCCGGGTAGTCCTCACCCAATGGTCCCCGCACGTCCGGTGGCGGACCGTAGCGTCGTGGGCAGCGTGGCCGGCTAGGAGAATTCAGGTGGCGGTTGTACTAGTGCTGCGAGCACGCGGGTTGGGTGATCTCCTCACCGCCGTTCCCGCGTTGCGCGCCCTGCGCCGGGCCCGGCCCGGCGACCACATCGCACTGGCGGCACCCCATCGCCTGAAACCGATCGTCGACCTCATCGCCTCGGTCGACGAAATGGTCCCCGTCCACGACACCATGGGACTGCGCTGGGACGGCGAGGCACCCGCGCTGGCCGTCAACCTCGACGACGCCGAGGGCATCGCCGAACTCTCCCGCACCCAGCCCGAACGCCTTCTCACCTACCGCAATCCGGCCTTCCCCGACCTGCCCGGCCCGGACTGGCAGCCCGAGATGCACGACGTGGACCGCTGGTGCCATCTGCTCGAATTCGACGGGATCGCCGCCGACCGCCGCAACCTCGGCCTGGTGCCGCCGGTGGCCAGCACCAGCCACCGCGACGCCGTGGTCGTGCACGTCGGCGCCGGCGCGGCCGCCCGGCGCTGGCCCGCCGACCGGTTCGCCGCCGTAGTCCGGCATCTACTGGTACAGGATCGCGATGTCGTGCTGACCGGTGACGAATCCGAACGCGAGACCGCCCTCGACGTCGCCGGCCGCGCGGGACTCTCATCGGCGCGAGTCCTCGCCGGCCAGCAGAACCTCATCGAACTGGCCGCCACCGTCGCCGAAGCCGCCCTCGTGGTGTGCGGCGACACCGGTGTCGCCCACCTGGCCACCGCCTTCGGCACCCGCACCGTCCTGCTCTTCGGCCCCAACCCGCCCAGCCGCAGCGGCCCGCCCCCGCACCTGCTCGGCCGCCACGCCGTGCTCTGGGCCGGGCAGACCGGCGACCCGGACGCCGACGACATCGACCCGGGGCTGCTGAAGATCGGTGTGCCCGAGGTCGTCAACGCCATCGACAAGCAACTGCGCAAACGCCCCTGGCCCGGCACCGGATTGGACCGCCGCGCCCAGCAGACCTACCGGCGGGTGGGGTGAGCCCGGCACCCCGCGCCCTCGGGGGCCTGACGCGGCGAACCCGCTGAGAGCGCGCCCGCGGTCATTCCCGCGATTCGGACGGCCGCGCGTTCGCGCGCAACCGTGGACGGCTGTTGCGTTGCGTCGCACTGAGAGTCAGCGCCGCCATCACCAGCGCGATGCCCGCGAGTTCGGGGACAGCGGGCCGCTGGGCCAGTGCGAGCGCGCCGATGACCGCCGCGGTGGCCGGGAGCAGAGCCAGCAGCAAGGCGAAACGGGCGCGGCCGACCGTGCGCAGGACCAGCTGGTCCAGAGCGTAGGGGACGGCACTGGACAGGACACCGACACCGGCGCCCAGCAGCCAGGTGCCCGGGTCCGCGAAAGCGGCTGGGGCGAGCACACATTGGCGCGTCACCAGGATCGGCGCCAGCAGAAGTGCGGCGGCGGCCATGCCGACGGCCAGGGCGTCCAGGCCCGAACCCGCGTCGGCGACCCGCTTGCCCAGCAGGATGTAGCCCGCCCACAGTGCGGCCGCGAGCACGGCGAACGCGACACCGGCCGGCCGGGCATCCGAGGAGACCCCCGCCAGCAGGAAGACACCGGCGACCACCAGGGCGACGGCCAGGAGATCGCGGGCCCGGCGCGATCCGAGCGTGGCCATCGCGACCGGTCCCAGGAATTCGATGGCGACCGCCGTGCCGAGCGGGATCCGCGCGATCGCCTCGTAGAAGGCGATGTTCATGCCCAGGGTCACCACACCGAACCCGGCGGCCACCCCGATCGAGCGGCGGGTCGGCCGCCCACGCCAGGGCCGACGCCACGCCAGCAGGGCGACACCCGCGGCCGCCGCACGCAGCCAGGCGACCGTCGCGGGTTCGACCGTGCCGAACAGATGGACGCCGATCGCCGCGCCGAGATACTGCGAGACGCCGCCCGCGATGAAGATCAGCGGCACCGACCAGCCGGGGAGCAGTGTCCGGTGCGGACTCTCGACAACGACGGACGTACCCACCCCGCCACCGTAGCGCCCGGCCGCCCCGATGCCGGAGGAGAAAGCCCCGCGGTACGGGCGGGCCTTCGGGATTCCATCACGGCCGAAGGTCCCTGTCCCCCGGGAACATGGCCATCACCGATCCGCGATCGCCTCGGGGTCGCGCTGATCGAGCAGGGCGAGGTAGGCGTCGAGTTGGGCGGCGCCGGTGAGCAGGTCGCGGCTGCGGGTGCTCAGGCGTTCTTGCCAGGCGTCGAGGAAGACGGTCAGAGCTGCTGTGCCGCCTGCGGTTCGGAGCGCGTCGAGGAATCGGGTGATCTGGGACAGCTGGTAGTTGCCACGGCGCAGCTGGCGGGCGATCTCGGCGTCGCGAACGCAGTCCGGGCCGTAGTGGCGGTAGCCGGTGACGCGGTCCCGGTCCGGATGCAGGATGCCTTCGGCTTCCCAGGTGCGCAGGGTCGCCGGGTGCACGTCGAGGCGGCGGGCGAGCTCACCCACGGTCAGCGGCCTGCGCGTGGTACCCGGCGGGATCGGGGTGGACAGGCTGTGCAGGGCCCTCGCGACGTCGGCTCGGGTGGCGCGTTCGGTGTGCAGGGCGAGGTGGGTGGCGTCGATGAGCCGGTAGGCGGCTTCGCTGTCGCGGCGGTTGATCGCGCGCATGATGTCGGTGGCCGGCCGATGGCCGTGGCCACGGCGTAGCGCCAGGAAGGCGCGCAGGGCCTGCGCGTGCAGGGGTGTGTAGCGCCGGTAGCCCGTGTCGCTGCGTTCGGTCGGCGGGAGGACGCCTGCCTCGTCGTAATTGCGGATGGCCTGTGCGGACAACCCGTGCTCCCGCGCGAGATCGATGGGTCGCAGATCGCACCTCCGTTTGAGAGTTCGAGCACGGGATACCAGGTCGAACTCGGGCAAGTTTCACACGAACCTTCAACGATAGTGTCGAAGGCAGTTACTTCTGGAAGGGGTCTCCATGTCAACTGCCACCGCAATACAGGCCATCGGCCGCCCGATCGACGGGCCGCAGAACCTGGGCCGCGCCCTCGACGACCTGCTCGCTACCGCCACCGACACCGAGCCGCCCGCCCTGCTCGCGCTCGGCGAGCCGACGCACGGCATCGCCGCATTCCCGTTGCTGCGCAACGAGGTTCTCGCTCACCTCGTCGAACGCGGTTACCGGTCGATCGTTTTGGAGACCGACCACTTCGCCGCGTCCATTGTCGACGACTACGTGTGCGGCGCGGCCACGGAGATCGACACGGTGCTCGCCACCGGATTCAGCCACGGTTTCGGCGCGGTGCCGGGCAATCGCGAACTCGTCGAATGGCTCCGCGCGCACAATGCCGCCCGCGCGCCGGCGGATCGGGTGCGCTTCCACGGCTTCGATGCCCCGGTGGAATACGCCGGCGCCCCCGGCCCACGCCATGCCCTGTCCCGGGCCGCCGACCGCCTGCCCGCCGCCCTGCGCCCCGAATCAGCAAGCGAACTCGACGAATTGGCCGGTGAGGACGCCGACTGGACCAATCCGGCCGCCATGTACGACCCGGCGGCATCGATCGGCAACTCCCCCCGCGCCCACGCCCTCCGCCTCCTCGCCGACGACCTCGCCAGCGCGCTGCACCGCGCCTCCCCCGGCCTGCGCCCCGCCGACCCCGCCGCCTACGACCGCGCCGTGTCCTATGCCCGCACCGCCCAGGGCCTGCTCCGCTACCACGCCGCCATGGCCACCGACACCCCCGACCGCATCGACATCGTCCTCAGCCTGCGCGCCGAGATGATGGCCGACAACCTCCTCGCCGTGATCGCCCAGGAGCAACACCGGGGCCCATCCCTGGTCTTCGCCCACAACGCCCACGTGAACCCCGCCCACGACGACGCCGAGAGCTGGGCCAATGCCGGTGCGCTCGTCCACATGACGCTCGCGGACCGCTACCTGTTCGTGGCAACCGACGCCAGCCCCGACCCCGACCCGAACACCCTCCAGCACTCCCTGGCAGCGGCGACACCCCACTGCACCCTCTTCCCGGCACCTCCCCTGCGCGCCGCACTCCCCCCGTCCACCGGCACGAGCACACCGATCGTGCCCGGCCACATCCCACTCACCCCCGCCGACCTGTCCGGCGCGGCCGCGGTCGTCTTCATCACCGACACCGACGGAAAGCGCCATCGGTATTGGTAGCGAGACCGGCGGCAACGATCCGCCGCCTCAGCGGGAGAGCTCACCGGTGAGCAGAAACTGTTCCAGCCGAACAGAATACGGAGTCGGGTCGATGCCTTCTCCCGCGAGCCACGCCTGGCTGTAGTACTTGTCGAGGTAGCGTTCGCCCGGGTCGCACAGGAGGGTGACGACGCTGCCCTGGTCGCCTCGGGCGAGCATGCCGGAGATGACGGCGAAGGCGGCCCAGACGCCGGTACCGGTGGAGGCGCCGCACCGGCGGCCGAGCAGGCGCTGCAGCAGGTGGACGGTGGCGACCGAGGCAGCGTCGGGGACGCGGATCATGCGGTCGATGGCGTGCGGGAGGAAGCTGGGTTCGATGCGCTGGCGGCCGATGCCCTCGATGCGGGATCCCTTGGCGGAGGTGGCGTTTCGGTCGAGGGTGCGCCAGCCTTCCAGGAACGCCGAGTTTTCGGGATCGGCGACGCAGATGCCGGTATCGCGCTGGGTGTAATGGACGTAGCGGGCCAGGGTGGCCGAGGTGCCGCCGGTGCCCGCGGTGGCGACGATCCAGCTCGGCTCGGGGTAACGCTCGTGTTCGAGCTGGCGGAAGATCGATTCGGCGATATTGTTGTTGCCCCGCCAGTCGGTGGCGCGCTCGGCGTAGGTGAACTGGTCCATGTAGTGACCGCCGTGTTCGCGGGCGAGCCGGGCCGCGACCTCGTACACCTCGCTGGGGTCGTCGACGAGATGGCAGACACCGCCGTGGAATTCGATGAGATCGATCTTGGACCGCACGGTGGAGCGCACCATGACGGCGATGAACGGCACGCCGATCAGCTTGGCGAAGTACGCCTCCGACACCGCGGTGGATCCACTGGACGCCTCCACCACCGGGCGGCCGGGCCGCAGCCAGCCGTTGCACAGCGCGTACAGGAACAGCGACCGTGCCAGCCGATGCTTGAGACTGCCGGTGGGATGGGTGGATTCGTCCTTGAGGTAGAGGTCGATGCCCCATTCCGGCGGTAGCGGGATGGTGAGCAGGTGGGTGTCGGCGGAGCGGTTGCCGTCGGCCTGCACCGTGCGTACGGCCTCGCGCAGCCAGCTCCGGTATTCCGGGTCGGAGCGGTCGATGTCGGTCTCGTCGACGAGCGTGTTGTCCTGGGTCACAGCCATCTCGGGTGTCCTTCCGGTTCGGGCCCGCGATGCGGAGCAGGGCAGCTTCGACGCTATCGGGGAATCAGGTTTTCCCAGTGTGACCTGGGGCGATATTTCCCAAGCATCTGTAATAGGGGGTGAAAGCTGTGCTAATGGCCCGGTGTGGTGACCCGTACGCCGAGTCCACCGTCGGAGTTAGTGCGAGACGGCGGCCTCCACCAGCCGCGCGGACGCCTGCAGTTCGCCGATGACCGCGCGCACCGCCGGAACCGCCTCGAGTTTGGGCAGGGTGACCGCCAGCACGCGCCGCTCCATGGCGGGTTCCACCGGCAGCGAGCGCACCGCCCCCGGCGCCGGCGCACCGGACAGCGCGAGTTCGGTGGCCAGCGCGACCCCCAGCCCCTCGGCCACCAATCCGGCGACCGCGCCCGGATTCTCGGTGGCATAGGCGATGTCGGGATGGAATCCCGCGCCCGCGCAGACGTCGACGAGGTGTCCCCGGCACTGCGGGCAGCCCGCGATCCACGTCTCCTTCGCCAGTTCCGACAGCTGCATCGGCGTGGTGCGCGCGGTCCCCGCCAGGCGGTGCCCGACCGGCAGCAGTGCCCGCAGCCGATCGGTGAGCAGGGTGTGCGCAGTCAGCTCGGAGAGATCGGGACTGGCTGCGTCACAGGAGCTTTCGCTGTCGGGCACCTTGCCGTGCGGATAGTCGAAGACGATCGCGATCTCGCACTCCCCCGCCCGCAGCATGGCCACCGATTCCGGCGGCTCGGCCTCGATCAGGGCGACCTTCAGCCGCGGTTCCGCGGCCTGGATGCGCGCGATGGTCTTGGGCACCAGCAGATTGCACGCGCTCGGAAACGCCGCCAGCCGGACCGTCCCGGCCCGCAGTTCGGTGAGCGCCCGGATCTCGGCCTCGGCCGCGTCGAGACTGCCGAGCACGCTCGCGGCGTGCCGGGCCAATGCCGCACCGGCCTCGGTGAGCTGCAGCTGATGGCCCGACCGGGTCACCAGCGGGGTGCCGAGCACGCGTTCCATGGCCTTGATCTGCTGGCTGATCGCGGGCTGGGTGTAGCCGAGCTGCCGGGCGGCGGCGGAGTAGGACCCCGTCCGTGCTACCGCCCTGAAGATCTTCAGCTGCCTGATCTCCAGCATGGTCCCCATCCTAGGCACACCAGGTCGGGGGGCCGGGAAAGGCGCGGGTCAGGCCGCCAGGCCGAGGTTGGCGACCAGACGGCGAACCCGAACCTCGATGGCGTCGCGGATGCCGCGGATCTCCTCGATGCCCTCGCCGGCCGGATCCGGCAGCGGCCACTGCTCGAAGCGGTGACCGGCGATGATCGGATTGCTGTCACCGCAGCCCATGTCGATGACCACGTCAGCGGCCCGCATCAACTCGTCGGCCCACGGCTTGGGGAATTCGTCGGCGATGTCCACTCCACGCTCGGTCATGACCGCCACCACGAGTGGATTGACCGCCACGCCCGGCGCCGAGCCGCACGACCACGCGGACGCGCGGTCCCCGGCCAGTCGTTTGAAGAATCCGAGCGCCATCTGCGAGCGCCCGGCATTGAGCGTGCAGACGAACAGCACGGTCGGACCGGTCCGGATGACGCGCCCCTCGGCGTGGGCCAAGGCCGTCAATCGCTCCCGCGCGAACCGCTCGGCGACCCCCGCCCGGCGTTCGTGGTCGAGGCCGATCGCATCGAAGTGCGCGAAGGAGCTGGCGAGGATGCGTTCGACGGTCGCTGCGTCCACCACCGAGCCGAATTCCTCCGTCAGCCGCTCCGAGGCCTCGTCCGGGATCATCCTGTCCGCATCGGGAGCGATGGAAGGCAGGCCGGCGCCGAATGTCTCGTTCACGATCGCTCCCTCCACACGTTGATCAGCCTATCCCCGTCCCCCGGCCGCCGCTGGACCGCGAAGCGCCGTGGGCGCTCAGTGATAGGCAATCGCTACCAGTAGACAACCATCTAACCCCGGCCCGGCACCGCTCGTCGAATGGCTTCGCGCACAGCGAACATTCGGGCCACGACGGGCGGGTGTGATCACGGCCATGTTCCGACATCCAGGCGGAATTGGTCACACCCGGCCGCCCGCCGCGCGAGCCGCGTCCCGGCCGATCAGACCAGGGCGGGTGTCAGCGGTTCGGTGAGCGGATCGAAATCGTCTGCGCGCAGCCCGGTTTCGAGATCCTCGCCGTCTCGGCGCTCACGACGGTACTGCCAGTGCAGCAGGGCCAGTCCCAGGAATCCGGCGAGTGCGGTGGCGATGCCGCTCTTCCAGCCCGGCGGGCGCCAGGCGACCACCAGGTCGGCGTTCCGCGTGCCCGCCGGGATATCCACGGCCACAAAGGTATTCGCGACCGCATGGAAGCCGATGTCGTGGCCGTCGAGGGTGGCGCGGTAACCGGGCCATGCCAGGCGCGCGAAGACCAGCCGGCCGCCGTCGGGCGAGGTGACGCGCAGGTGGCTGCTGACACTGTCGCGCCCGATCCGGGTGGCGGTGACCTCGCGCGCGTCGGAGGGGCCGGGCGTGGTGGAGATCGGCCCGTTCTCGCGTTCGAGCACCCAGATGTAGCGTTCGTGCCCCGGATAGTCCACCCACTTCCAGCCCGCCGGCGGGGGACCGAAGCCAGCGTCGGGGTACTGGACGCGTTGGAGCACCACGCGATCCACCTTCATCAGGTCGACATAGGGTCGCCCCGTGGTGGATTCGACGGCGAAGGCCGCGCCGAACGCGGCCGGGCAGGTGCTGCCGTCCCAGCCCATGCACAGCAGCCTGCTGAACTCCCGGTACCCGATCGGCGTGTAGGCGTTCACGTAGTCGAGGCCCAGGTTCTTGGCGTAGTTGCCGAAGGCGAGGGAGCCCCAGGCCGCGGCCACGTTCTGCTCGTCCGGCGGGACCAGCGCCCGATCCGCGAGTTGCAGGGTGACGCCGTCGAAATGCGGGAAGGCCGCGGTCATCCGGGACCGGCGCTCCGGGAAGTGATACGACAACGGTGTGGGCGCTTGCAGTCGCACCTGGCTGTAGGCGATGGGGAACATGGCCACGATCGCCAGCGCACAGGCCGCCGCCGGACCGCGGGTGCGCAGCAGCCACACGAACGCGGCGGTCAGGGCGGCCACCGCCGCGACCGCGATCAGATGCCGGATCACCAGATGCGGTGCGGCACAGAATGATCGGACGAACAGCAGCCCGAGCAGCACCACCGCCGCCACGCCACGGCGCCGGACCCCGAAACGTCCGTGGCGGCTCGACCACAGGCACACCAGCACCAGCAGCCCGACCGCCAGCATGGGCAGCACCCGCGCGGGCCAGCGCAGCGGGCCGATCCGCCCGGGCCCGGCGGTCCACATCAGGAAAATGACCGCGAACAACACCGGTCCGGTGTATTCGCGCGCCGACCGCCGCACCCCACCCCAATCGATGAAGGCCAGCAGCGGAATCAGGAACCAGGCGATGTAGACCATCGGGATCGGCTGCACGTATCCCCACCAGCCGGTGAACGCCGGAACCGTACTGGGCAGGCTGGCATTCAGCGACTCCGACCACGGCACGGTCAGGAAGTCCTCGGACAGAATGCGTTCGTTGCCGCGCCAGGTGACCGGCGAGGACAGCATGCCGGGCAGATACGTCTCGAGCCCGACCGCGCCCGCGCAGGCCGCCACCGCCAGCAGCCGCAGCGACGGCCGCCAGTCACGCTGCCGCACCACCTCGCCGACGGCGACCGCCCCGATCATGAGGGCGGATTCGACCGCGGGAAAGACGTATTGGACGGAGATGGCGAAGTACAGGTACACGAACACCGGTATCGGGCCGTCGGTCCAGCGTCGTTCGTCCGCCGGCGTGCGGGTGTACCGGATCGCCGAGGCCCACGCATGCAGCATCCACGCGGTACCGGTGAGCGAGGTCGCCCAGCTGGATTCGTCGAAGAACAGGAACCACCCCGACAGTGGAAAGGCGATGGCTGCCAGCGCCGCCCACGATCCGCGCGTCCCGTGGGCCCGGCACACGCGGAACACGCCGAGCGCCGCGATGATCGAGAAGATCAGCTTCACGATCGTCACGTAGAGCGCCAGATCGTCCACCGCGGGCGCGAACCAGTCGACCACCAGTTGCGGAGGGTTGTAGAGCCCGGCCTCCTCCATGGAGTAGTTGCCCGACATCCATTCCCACGGCACCAGCGCCGGGAAGCGCCCGGCGTGCAGGTGCCGTCCCAGCATCACCCACATCGGGGCATATTGCGATTCGGTGTCGTCGGTATAGAAGTGGCGGGGATTGGCCAGCAGTACCGACGCATACCCCGCGACCACACCGATCACAGTGACCATTCCCCACCGGCACCCGTCGCTTCGAAGACGAAGTGCAGCACGATCTCCCACGATTCCGAGACCCTACCCGATACAGGCAGTATGCAACAGTTGCCATGTGCGTGAGTTCGATTCCATCACGAAGCCGAGGCCGCTGCACACGCCCACGGCGCAACCGGCAGGATGGGAGCAATCAGACAGCGGCACAACGTGCGGAGGTAGTGGTGGCGGCGAAGGACGCGGTGGCCGCGGAGTCGGTGGACGAGATCACCGATGCCCTGCTGGGCGCGTCGCGATTGCTGGTTGCGCTCTCGGCGCGCTCGCTGGCCCTGGTCGACGACTCCATCACCATCCCGCAGTTCCGCACCCTGATGATCCTCTCGACCCGAGGGCCCTCGAAGGTCGTCACGCTGGCCACCGCACTGGATGTGCAGCCCTCGACCGCAGCCCGCATGGTGGACCGACTGGTCGGCGCGGGACTGGTGGACCGCAAACCGAATCCGGACTCCCGCCGTGAGCTCATCATCGAATTGACCGGACACGGACGCGAAGTCGTCGACGCAGTGACCGCCCATCGCCGCCGCGAGCTCGCCGCCGTGGTGGAGCAGATGCCGAAAGCCGACCGCTCCGGCCTGATCCGCGCCTTGTCGGCCTTCACCCGCGCCGGCGGCGAGACCCCGGCCGGCCTCGATATCGACAGCTACCAACTCTGATCCGCCGACGCGGCATGCTCCTGGGCCGCACCGAATCCGCCACGGCGGGCAGGGGTCGAGCCCGCGGCGTCGTGGAAGCTGTCACCGCTCAGCACGGGAACTGCCGCGCTGCTGTCGATCTCGACCGCGACGGCCACATCGTCGCCGAATCCGATGGCGGCCAGTTCCCGTCCGGAGGCACAGTCACCGATCAGCCCCGGAACGTCGGGGATGCCCGAATAACCGGCCCGCGCGGCCGTCGACTCCGGCGACAAGGGCCCCGCGCCGTTCTCCGCCAGTGCCGCGATGACCGCACCGGCGCCGAGCCAGTCCTCGATCGCCGGGCGCAGCACCTCCCGGTCCGGCCAGTGCTCACCGGCGGCGATCACCCCGACGGGCCGATCCCCGGTGCCCCAGCCCTGCTTCACGATCCACCGGCCCACCGCCGACGCGTTCCGCAGACAGGCCGCCACCACCGGAATCCCTTCGACCGCAGCGGAAATGGCCGATCCGTTCGGCGACGGCAGCACCAGTCGATCCGGCGCGGGCGCCCGGCGCAGTGCCGCCGGGGACAGCGACCACGGATGCGCACCGCTCATGGCACTGCGGCCGACGGCCAGCCGGGCATTCCGGGACACCGCGAAATCCGCTGCGGTGGAATCGCGTGCGGGATACGGGAACACCCGTGTCCCGGCCTCGGCGGCAACCGACACCGCGGTCGTGAACGACAGCACATCGATCACCACGAGCACCGCACAACCCGGCCCGAGTGCCCGCGCACCGGTCAGCCCCCACTCGAATCGCACTCCGTACCCGTCCTGCCTCGACCACGCAGGCAGCTCCGACATTCGATTCCCCTCTCCGCGTATGCCGTCCACACGGTTTTCGCTGTGCGTCAACCACGATCTCCGGCCAGTAGGAGTGGGCATTGTCGCATGGCAGGGCGTTCCGGGCGCGATCAGCTTGCCGGACATGACAGAGCAGAGCGGTGGTCCGGGGGCGGGCCGGCGAGTCAGCCGGCGCGGGTTGTTCACGGCAACGGATCCCTACGGCTTCTGCTGCTTCGACGTCGACCCCGGCAGTCCCGGCGGCCGTACGACCATCACCGCCACCTACTACGCCCTGGTCGGACCCCGCAGCGAACCCACCTCGGTCGACACCTTCACCCTCACCCGACCCCGCCCCTGACCACGAACCGAATTCGCGCACGAGTCCGGGCGAGGGCTACCCACTCCCGTTGTGGCTCAGGGTGTTCGGTTACGGGACCCGAGCTGGTCCCGGAATTGGCCCGGGGTGAGCCCGGTTTCCTCGCGGAACGCCCGATAGAAGTGGCGGTCCGTCGCGAAACCGGACGCGGCGGCGACGGCGGCCAGGGATCGGGAGGGGTCGGCGCGGATGAGCCGGCGGGAATGGGCGATCCGCGTGCGGCGGACGATCGCGCCCGGCTCGCCGAAGCCCTCGCAGATCCGGTACAGCGTGCGCCGCGAGATCAGGCAGGCATGCGCGATCTCGTCGACCGTGAGTTCCGGGTTCGTGAAGTTCTTGCGGATGTAGGCCAGCACCTGCTGCCGCGTGTAGAGGGAATCCGATGGGCCGGGCGAACTTTCGCCGGTCGCCAGCAGCAACGCCGACGCCATCATGCCGGCCGCGTCACTGCCGAAGACGGTGACCGCACGCGCGATGTCGTCGGGCGGTAGGTCGGCCAGATTGCGGAAGAACCCGGCGACCACACCCAGCGCCCCCGTGGTGGGGACGGCGGTGGCGGTGGGTAGCTGGTCGCGGGTGAGGCCCGAGTGCTCGAGCACCAGCTGCAGCGGGGCACGTACCAGCGTCGACAGGCAATTGTCGGTGGTGCGGCTCTCCAGCGGCACGCCGCTGTCGAAGAACGAGATGGTGCCGGGCTTGCATTCGGCCGTCCGGCCGTGCTGCTCGGTCCAATTCGTTCCCTCGAGCACGATATTCACCAGTAAGAACTCACCGGTCGACTGCGCCACCATCTTCTTTGTCCGCAATGCCCGTTGCGCGCTGGCCTGCATGCGCGACACCGCGAATCCGTCGAATTGAGTTGTGGTGACTTGTCCGTACCAGTGACCTGTGCGCAATGGCTCGATCACCGACGGTGCGACCGCATCCGCCATCAGGGCTTCCCACTGCTCGAACGCCTGACGTGGCGAAAGGGTCGAGGACGACGAGATCTCGACAGCGCCGAAAACGGCTTGCTCCACGTCGGTAATCTTCCCACCACATATCGCTCAGCAACCACGTTTCGAACGAGTTCCGTCCTTGGTCGGTGACCGAGATCCCCACCATGGCCTCACCGCCGCGGTGAACCGCTCATGAGCAGGGCGGTCAATGTAAACAGACACTCGATTCTAAGCCGCGATCCAAGATCTTTGTAGTGCCACAACGGGGTTCGCGTCGAATCGGCCCTCCCGGCGTCATAGCAATCGGCAAGGAAAATGTGAGACCGGCGCAATGCACGTGCCATCGAACGATCGGCCGACCGATTCGCACAGGCACACAGCGCGTGCACCGCGCAGGCCCTCTCCTCCGCGGTGGGATGCCACACCCCCCGGATCGGCCCGGCCGCCGGGTCGCGAGCAACCAGGCGATCGCCCGGGCTACCGCCGGCAAAGCATCGGCGGAGAACGCCGATTCGATCGCGCGAACCAGCGCCATGGCCGCGGCGGCGGTCGGCGGATACGGAAGACGACCGCCCGGTCGCCCCAATGACCGTCCAGTTCTTGGGTTTCGACGAGCAGGCCCACCGCGGCGACCTGTCTGTCACGGTGCGAAAAGCGCCGCCGCCGTCGCCCGTTCGAAATCGACGGCGGGCGCGAGCACCGGCCGCAGGCCCCGCCGGCGGACGCCCTCGCGGCGGAGATACCGCTCGGCTCCGGCGAATTCGGCGCCGCGCCACCCGCGAGCCACCACGGTCAGCACCGGCGAACACGCGACCGCGCCGTCATGGGCGTGCGGGTCTCCGGTCCAGCCCCGGGGTACGAGATTCCCCCGGCTGCCGTCGCCGTTCCGGGTGCGCGCCAACGCATTCGGCCCCGGCCTCGCCGGCATGGCGGGCAGCACTCGGGGTGTTTGCCACAGCCGTCCGACCACGCCGGCCGTGGCGTAGGGCGACCACTGATCATGCCGTCGGGATCCTCGTCGACGGCTCCGATCAACTGCCACAACGACATCAGGGCATGGTTGCGGACAGCGCTGGTGGATTCCTCGGACACGATGACTCACAGGTGTTTGCGGACCGGACCGGAACCCTTCACCGTACCTCCGGCAGCCGTTGCGCGGCCGTCCGCGGTCGCGGCGAAATTGGTTGCCGCTCTGCGGATCTTGCGAATCGCGATTATCTGCCCGAAATGTCGGCTACGCTGACCGCCGGAGGGATCCCGCCTCCGTCCGAGTGAACCCAGGTGTTACCGATGAACGAACACGACTTGCGGCACCTGGAGATCCCGCTTCCGTTCTCGCCGCAGCGGCATTCGATGAGCGACCGAGCGCAGGAAAGAGTTCAGATCTGGGCACAGCGTTTCGGATTGCTCCAGGACGAGGCGGCGGCCCGCAGGTTCGAATCGCTCGGCTACGCGCGATTCTCGGCATATTGGTGCCCCACCTCGTCTTTCGCCGACATGCTGCTGGTCGCCGAATGGATCACCGTATTCTTCGTGTTCGACGATCTGCAGGATCTGGCCATCATCACGGGCCGGCTCGACGACTACGACCACCTCCGGCACACCGCATTGGAGGTGGTACACGAGCGCGGGGTCGCGGGACCGGTACCACCCGTCATCGCAGCTCTGTCCAATCTCTGCACCCGCACCTTCCCGCGCAATTCCGAGGCCTGGGCGCGCCGCTTCGCATTGAATCTGGAATTGTGGCTGGTCGGTCACGCGCGCGAGAATGCATTTCGCCGGGCGGGAAAGTCGCCGAGTCCGGACGAATATCCGCGACTACGCCGGGACGCGTGCACCGTATTGCCGACGGCGGATTTGACGGAGGTGATCGAGCACACCGAAATTCCCGACGCCCTGTATTACGGTCCCGCGTATCAGGAGATGATCGCCACCACCGCCGATATCATGTGCCTGATCAATGATCTGCATTCGCTGGCAATCGAAACCGATGCCGAGGACACCATCAATCTGGTGACGACTCTGCAGCATCATCTGGGAATGGAGCTGCCGCAGGCGGTCACGGAAGTCCGCCGTTTGATAGAGGTCCGGATCGCCGACCATCGGGCGGCGGCCGAGGCGATGACGGCAGAAATGGATGCGTTGCAACTGCCGCCGAGAATCCGCCATGGCGTCCGCCGCTGCATTCGCGACTGCCAGTCCGCCATAGCCGGAATGGAACTGTGGGATCGCACCGACACGGTACGGTTCACCCCGGACGCGGATCTGCGTGATGCCCGGAACATCGACTACGGCAACGGTTTCCTCGATCGGGTGTGATCGCCGGAGTCCGCGCCAGGGGATTCTCGGAGGGTGTAGCCGACGCCGCGCACGGTGTGGATGAGCGGCGGGTGGCCGGTGTCGATCTTGCGGCGCAGCTGGCTGACGAAGGTCTCCACCACCCGGTCGGCGCGGCCGTCCTCGGCCTGCCAGACGCGATCGAGGATCTGGCGCTTGCTCACCACCTTGCCCGCATTGAGCATCAGGTAGTGCAGCAGCTTGAATTCGGTGGCAGACAGCCAGATCTGTTCACCGGCGCGGAACACCAGGTGGGTGCCGGCGTCGAGTTCCAGATCCGCGAAGCGCAGACGGCCGGGGCCGTCCTCGTCGCCGGGGCGGGTCCGGCGCAGGATCGCGTGCAACCGCAGGACCACCTCTTCGAGGCTGAAGGGCTTGCTCACATAGTCGTCGCCGCCGGCGCTGAGTCCGGCGATGCGGTCCTCGACGGCGTCACGGGCGGTCAGGAAGAGCACCGGCACCTCACTGCCCGCCGCGCGCAGCCGCCGGGCGACGGTGAATCCGTCCAGGTCCGGCAGCATGACATCGAGAACCATGACATCGGGTCGCCGCCGGGTCGCCGCCTCCAGCGCGCCGCGCCCGGTGTCGGCCGAGTACACCTCGAACCCGCTCAGCCGCAGCGCGGAACAGAGCAGGTCCAGAATGTAGGGCTCGTCGTCGACGACCAGCACGGTCGCCGCCCCCGCCGGGGCGCGATCGCTCACGCTCGACACCCTATGCCCGCCCGCGTCCGACACCGATTCATACCGGTCATCCTGGTTGCGGTGACCACCCCTCGACCTCGGTGTCAGCTGGGTGTTTCCTGTGAGCGGTCCGGCAGGACGCCGGGCGTGTCCGGGACCGGGAACACGATCCGGAATGTCGTCCCCGCGCCGGGGCCGCTGAGCAGCTGAATCCGCGCACCGTGCGCGGTCAGCACGGCTGCCACGATGGCCAGACCGAGCCCGGAACCACCGGCCCGCGAACGGGATTCGTCCACGCGATAGAAGCGGTCGAACACATGCTCGGCCTTCCCGAGCGGGATGCCGGGCCCGGTGTCCGACACCTCGACGATCGCCGCAGCCGTGCCCACGGGCAGTTCCACGCCTGCCGCCGCGACCACCTGCGCCGGTCTCGGCCCGGCAGCGCACACTCCAGTGTCGGCCCGCTCCCTGCCTGCGGTCTCGGGGCGCTGCCCTCCGGCCACCCCGCTCTCGCAGGGCACAGTCCCCCACGCGATCCGGACGTCGATCTCGGCCGTGGCGGGAGTGTGCACGAGCGCGTTGCCGACCAGGTTGGTCAGCACTTGCCGCAGCCGGTGCCCGTCGCCGACGACACGAATGGGTCCGTCCGGAAGGCGCAGTCGCACAACCCGTTCCGGTCGCCGCACCAGCGCGTCGCCGACCACCTCGTCGGCGATCCGGGACAGATCGACCTCGGCGAGATCGAGCGGGCGCTGTTCGTCGAGCCGCGCGAGCAGCAGCAGATCGTCGACCAGCACGCCCATGCGCGCGGCCTCGTCCTCGATGCGCCGCATCATGGTGGCGACCTGCGCCGGATCCGCGCCGCCACCGAGCCGGTACAGCTCGGCGTATCCGCGGATAGAGGTCAGCGGGGTACGCAGTTCATGGGAGGCGTCGGCGACGAAAAGCCGCATGCGCGACTCGGATTCCTCGAGCCGCCGCATGGTGGTCGACAACCGCTCGAGCATCACATTGAACGCGGTCCCCAAGCGCCCGACCTCGGTATGGGTGTCCGCGTGTTCGACCCGGCGATCCAGATCACCGGCGGCGATGGCCTCGGCGGTGTGCTCGATGCGCGACAGCGGCCGCAATCCGACACGCACCAGCCAGGCCGCCACGCCGCCCAGCACCAGGATGAGTCCCGCACCCGCGATCAGTTCGATGGTCCGCAGTTCACGGGCCGTCGCGTAATAGCCGTCCAGCGGCATGACGACCGCCGCCGTCCCGCCCTCCGGCTGGTCTTCGTTGGGAGGCTGCGCGACCGTGCGCACCCGCCACGGTGTCCCGTGCGAGTCGTCGACCTCGAAGATCTTGCTCCCGCGCGCCTCTACCGCAGACTTGTCCATCGCGGGCAGGGCCAGATCGTTAGCGCCGACCCCGATCTGCCCGACCGGCTGCCCCGCGCTGTCGAAGAACTGGATCTGGAACGTCGAGGGCAATCCCTGCACCGTCGAGGTGGACGGCGGCGGAGGCGGATGGCTCTGGGCGGCCATATCCGCCGCCACCGAATTCAACTGCCCGTCGATCCGCGCGAGCTCCGATCGTCCCAGCGCCGCCACGCTCAGCACTCCGAACGCCGTCAACCCCACCACCGCGATCGCCACGACCGCCACCAGCAGCCGCGTCCGCAGGGTCCACCGCCGCAGACCCCGAGCCCGCCGCGCCGCACCACCCCTCACGGTCGCCGCGCGGGCCGGTAGATCGCTCACGCCATCCACCTAAACACAGCCCGGCCCCGCGTCCGCGGACCCCCGCACCAGCACGCGCCGCTCCGCCCACCCCGCGCCCTCCGACTCCCTGACCACCCCGAACTCCTTCCACGCCCCGCGACCGCCGAACCGACCCGACCGTATCCACCCAACCTCTGGCCAACTCGAGAACCACCGTCCAACCCGCGGCCGGGACGTGGCGTATGCCGGACACCGAGGCACAGCGGAGGCGCAGGGTGCTCACGCGGCACTGCCAGCTGGTTCCCAGGTTCGCACCACATTCCCCCGAGGGCGGTCGATCAGGATCGGCTCCGAGAACCGCGCCGGAGCAACGGCATCGCGGTGAACGAAGGGACGTGGAGATGACATCGACGACGCAGCCGCCGAGAGTGGCCGGCGCGCATCGGGCGGCCGAGCCCGGCGGGCAGGATCGCCAGACATGGTTCGGGCGAATGTTCTTCGGGCCTCCTGAGCAGCCGCGGTGGGCCCGGCCTGCCCTGCTCGCGCTGCTGGCCTCGACCGCGGTGCTGTACCTGTGGGATCTGACCACGTCGGGATGGGCGAACGAGTACTACTCGGCGGCCGCACAGGCCGGGTCGCAGAGTTGGAAGGCGTTGCTGTTCGGGTCGTTCGACGCGGGCAATGCCATCACGGTGGACAAGCCGCCCGCGGCGCTGTGGGTCATGGGACTGTCCGGCAGGCTGCTCGGGTTCGGGCAGTGGGCGGTGCTGGCGCCGCAGGCACTCATGGGTGTCGCCTCGACGGGACTGCTGGTCGCGACCGTGCGCCGGCTCAGTGGCCCCGGAGCAGGACTACTGGCCGGGGCGATCGCGGCGCTGACTCCGGTCGCCGTGCTGATCTTCCGGTTCAACAATCCGGATGCTCTGCTGGTGCTGGCGCTGGTCTCGGCGGCCTACTGCACGGTGCGCGCGATTCGGGCCACCGGGGATCGGCTGCTCTCCGCGCCCACGCTGTGGCTCGTATTCGCCGGAGCGGCTGTTGGTTTCGGCTTCCTCACCAAGATGATGCAGGCCTTCCTGATCCTGCCGGGTCTCGGCCTGGCGTATCTGATCGCGGCCAATTCGTCACTGTGGCACCGCATCCGGGGCCTGATCGTGGCTGCCGTCGCCGTCGTGGTCTCGGCGGGCTGGTACCTTGCGCTGGTCGCGCTGTGGCCCGCCGACTCTCGCCCGTACATCGGCGGCTCCACCGCCAACAGCCTCTGGCAGCTGGCGGTCGACTACAACGGGCTGGGCCGGATCTTCGGCGACCACGGCAATCCCGGGTCCGGCAGCGGCGGGGGCGGGGGCGACATGCCCGGGGGCATGCACGGCTTCCCCGGATTCAGTGGGTCGCCCGGCATCACCCGTCTGTTCGATTCCCAGATGGGCGGCGAGATCTCGTGGCTGCTGCCCGCAGCGCTGATCGGGCTGGTCGCCGGGCTCTAGCTGACTCGCCGCGCCCCGCGCACGGACCGGACGCGCGCGGCCTTCGTGCTGTGGGGCGGTTGGCTGATTGTCACCGGCGTGACCTTCTCCTACATGAGCGGCACCGTGCACCCGTACTACACCGTCGCCCTGGCCCCGGCCATCGGCGCTGTGGTCGCCCTGTCGGTGCGTGAATTGTGGTCCCGTGCAGCGCATCCCGCGGCACGGCTGACGCTCGCGGCCATGGCCGTCGTGACCGGCGGCTGGTCGTTCGTCCTGCTCGACCGGTCTCCCGAGTGGCTGCCGTGGCTGCGCTGGACGATCCTGGCGGGTTCGATCCTGGTCGCCGTCGGGTTGATCGTGGTGTCCAGGCAGTCCCGCCGCTTCGTTGTGGCCCTCGCGACGGCAGGCCTGCTCTTCGGGCTCGGCGGGACGGGAGCCTGGGCCGTCGCCACCGCGGGCCACTCCCACAGCGGCGGCAATCCTAACTCCGGACCCACCAGTCAGGCGTTCGGGCCGATGCCCTCGGGCGACCCGGACGGCGGTCCCGGATCCGGCGGTGACATGCCGGGCGGTGCGTCGGGCCCGCAGCCCGGTGGTGACTCTGCTCAGCAGCCCGACAGCACGTCCGGCCAACGGCCCGAAGGATTTCCGGGTGGTGAGGGCGCATCGACCTCGCCGGGTGGAAGCGGCCCCGGTAGCGACTCGTCGAACAATGCCGAACTGGTCACACTGCTCGAGCACGCCGACGGCCGCTGGGCCGCCGCGACCGTGGGCTCGGGTTCCGCGGCCACGCTCGCCCTCGAGTCCGGCCGCCCGGTCATGGCGATCGGCGGGTTCACCGGCAGCGACAACTCCCCCACCCTGCAACAGTTCCAGACCTATGTGGCGGCCGGTCAGGTCCGTTACTTCCTGACCGGCTTCTCCATGGGCGGCGGGAACTCCACCGGAACCCAGATCTCGGACTGGGTGAAGTCCCACTTCGCCACGATCACCGTGGGCGGTGTCACCGTCTACGACCTGTCGCAGCCGGTGAGCGCGTGACGCCGGACCCGCGACGCTCGCGACCGGGCCCGGCGGTCGAGCTCTACTTCGCCTCCGCGGCGAACAATCTCGCCGCCGCGGCCCGCACTCTCGAGGAGATCCGCCTCGGCGCTGCCGATCCGCACGGCGTGCGGGTCCGGCTCTCGGCCTTCGAGCGGGTCAGCCACCAGCTCACCGAGCAGCTGGTGCGCCTGCTGGTGGCGGAACGGTTCGACGTCCCCGACCGCACCGAGCTCTACCGGGTCGGCAGCACACTCGACTACGCGGTCGACCACCTCGAATCGGTGGGCCGCATGATCGAGATCCATGCGCTGGACACCTTCCCCGACGAGGTCCTGACCCTCGTTCGCCTGACCGCCGACGCGGTGTGGAGCACCGCCCAGGGCATCGCCCTGGTCCGCTCACCCCACGTCATGCCCCCGTATTGGCAGGAGCTGCACCGGATTTCCGGCGAGGCGGACCGTGCCGTTCGCGCCCGCCACGCGCACGACGCCGGCCCGGCCTGTCCCACCGAGACCTCCGTACTGCGCGAGGTGAGCACCGAGATCGCCGGCCTGATCCGGCTGCTGGCGGTCTCGTCCCACACCATGCAGGGCATGGTCGGCCGCTGGACTCGGCTCACCTGATGACTCGCACCGGGAGGCACGGCGCTGCCTCCCGGTGCCGGTTTACAGAGGGGCCTGCTATTCGGCGCCGAATCCCGTTCGGGTGCAACCGAACCGCGACGGTCAGATCAGTGCCTTGTGCCGGTGTATGCGCCGGCGCACGTCGGCCATCATGGTGCGGGTGCCCATGGTGCGCAGGAACTTCGGGATGAAGCGGTTGACGAAGCCGACGAACAGGAACAGGTGCTCGAAGCGGCGTTGGTCGGTGGCCGTCCACTCCACACCGAGCTGTTCGCGGAAGTAGGGCGGTAGGTAGCCGACGGTCAGGAAGCGCAGCAGTCCGCCGAAGACGACCCGGAGATACCAGTGGATCATCCGCAGGTGCAGTAGGTCCTCGATGAAGCGGCGGATCGTGTCGTCGGCGGCCACCTGGCGGCACGCCTGGACCCAGTATTCGTCGAACTCGGCGCGCGTCGTCGGCCACATCTCCTCGGTGACCTGCAGCGTGGTGCCCAGCGGCGCGGCGGTGGAGTAGAACGCCTCCGCCTGTTCGGGACTCATCCGGCCGTTGAGCAGCTGGTAGGAGTCCTCGAACCCGATGTAGAGGCAGGCCGCGACCCACATCTGCAGGTCGCGGTCGAAGGCGTTGTACTTCACGGCGGCGCCGGGTTCCGACTTCACCTGGCGGTGCGCCACATTGACCGCTTCCCGGAAGGCGATCTTCTCCTCGGGCGTGCCCAGGATGGCCACCGCCAGATAGGAGGCCGTGGTGCGCAACCGCTTCCAGGGATGCACCATGAGCGCTCCCGATTCCACCTTGCTGTCGGCCACCCCGTGGCCGACGCCGGGTCGCGCCATCTGCATGGCGACGTTCGCGGCGGCGCCGGAGAACTGCCAGAAGTCCAGCGCGTCTTCGAGTTTCGGCGGCCGCTTGGTGTCCGGGCGGTGCACGCCCGGGATGTGGATGCGCGTCTGTTCCAGGGTCAGGGCCGCCGCGCCCCCGGCCGCTGGTGGCGACGCCACCGAGATCCGCCGGACCCGGGGTCTGCCCGGATCTCGTGTCGGATCCGGATTCGACTGCGCCTCATCATCATTCCAGCCGGACGGCTGCGCTGCCCCGGTTGTCATGGGTTACCTCTCTCC
Source organism: Nocardia sp. CA-151230 (assembly GCF_050942175.1). Classification (NCBI taxonomy): domain Bacteria; kingdom Bacillati; phylum Actinomycetota; class Actinomycetes; order Mycobacteriales; family Nocardiaceae; genus Nocardia; species Nocardia sp. CA-151230. Next base: position 4,642,189 of record NZ_CP192061.1, on the reverse strand, counting down.
GTGGTGATCAGGGCGTACCCGAGCCCTGCCTGCATCGGACACTGCTCGCCGAACCTGCGCCGAGCACCCCGGCACGGCTGCTATGTTACTGACTATTCTCGTTTCGAGGCAGCCGTTTGCTGGAGGAATCATGAATAACTTAGATGCGCAGTCCCAACAGTGACCAGCCGACACTGAGGCTACTTCAGAGCACATCGGTCCGAAGAAGATCACCGGAACCGCCTCCCGATCTAAGAATCGTTAGTAACATACGCTGCTGCGGGCAGCTCTCGCGAAGCGGCCCGGGGGCACACCGGCATCGGGGACAGCGCGGCAGCGGCAATGAGGCACGCACCGCGCCCGAGGCCGGCAGGGAAGTGAAAGGACATACGCGACATGCTGAAACGATTGGATCGGCTACTCAGCTACGAGATGAAGGTGTCGGAGTTCCTGGGGACCCTCGTCATTCTCGGCATCCCCTACGGGCTGGTCGGGGTGATCTGGACCCTGACCCACACCTCGCATCTGAAGCAGCTGCACGGCATCGACGTGATCATCTCGTTCCTGGGATCGATCGTGTGCTGGCCGGTGCTCACCTTCTCGAATGTGTGCATGACGTAGATGATGGCCCTGGTCTGGCTCATCGACATCCTGGTGATCGGCATCAAGATCCTCGGTGGGCGTATGGAAGTCAATCCCGTGCTGCGCTTCGGACTGTGGGTGGCCGTGCTGTGCACCCTGGCCGCCGGCCTCGCGGTGGCCGGGTACCTGCTGGTCCTGCTCCAGCGCCATCTCGAGGACATGCCCTGATGACGACACTCGAAAAGCCCTCCGCCGCAGCGGATACCGAATCCGGCGAGCTCGAGCGGATCGGTGAGAGCGTGCGCGGGCTGTGGCGGCGCCATCCTCAGCGCTCGCTGGAAACCCTCGGCCGGCAGGTCGACCTGGGTCGTGACGCGATCGGCCAGTTGGTCGGGTCGATCCTGCGCGGGCGGTTCCCGTACCGCGAATTCATCAAGCAGTGCGCGTTCATGACCAGCGTGTCGGCCGCGCCGACCGTGCTGGTGGCCATTCCGATCTCGGTGGTGGTGTCGATTCAGCTGGGGGCGCTGGTCAATCAGGTCGGCGCGACCACCTTCATCGGCGCGGTCGCCGGGCTCGGCATCATCCGCCAGGGCGCGCCGCTGGTCACCTCGCTCATGATCGCGGGCGCGGTCGGATCGGCCATCACCGCCGACCTGGGCTCGCGGACCATCCGCGAGGAGATCGACGCCATGATGGTCATGGGCGTGGACCCGGTGCGGCGGCTGGTCGCGCCGCGCCTGGCGGCCGCGGTGCTGGTCAGCATGCTGCTGTGCGGGTTCATCGTGTTCGTCGGCTTCGCGACCGCCTACATGTTCAATGTCTATGCCCAGTCGGGGACTCCGGGTTCGTTCATCGGCTCGTTCGCGTCCTTCGCGGTGGCCGATGACCTCGTCGTCGCGGTGCTGAAGGCGGCCGTGTTCGGCCTGCTGACCGCGGTGATCGCCTGCGATATCGGCCTGCACGCGCACGGCGGCCCGGGCGGGGTGGCCAATGCGGTGAACTCGGCGGTGGTGAGCTCGGCGCTCATGCTGTTCGCCACCAATATCGCGCTCACCCAGCTCTACAACACGCTGCTGCCGACGAAGGTGGTGTGAGGTGGGCACGACCTACACTCCCCCGGCGCTGAAGCCGGTGCGGATGGCCGCGAACGTGGTCTCGATCCCGGTGCAGGCCAATCAGCGGCTCGGCCACCAGGTCATCACCTTCTTCCGGGCGCTGCTCGCGATTCCGTTCGCGCTCGAGCACTATCGCCAGGAGGTGCTGCGCCTGACCGCCGACATCGGCTGGGGCAACGGCTCGCTGGTGGTGGGCGGCGGCACCATCGGCGTGGTGGTGGCGCTGTGCGGCTTCGGCGGCGTCACCGTCGGCATGGAGTCGTTCACGGCGCTGAACCTGCTCACCATGTCGCCGCTGACCGGCGCCATCTCCGGGTTCGCCACCACCCGCGAGATCGCACCCGTCATCGCCACCCTGGCGTTCGCCATTCAGGCGGGCTGCCGGTTCACCGCGCAGCTGGGCGCCATGCGTATCTCCGAGGAGATCGACGCGCTGGAATCGCTTGCCATCCGGCCGCTTCCGTATCTGATCAGCACCCGCATGATCGCCTCCACGCTGACCATCATCCCGCTCTACAGCGTGGGCCTGGCGGTGGCGTACCTGGCGACCAAGCTGTCGGTGCTGATCCTGGGCGGCACCACCGCCGGCACCTACGACCACTACTTCTTCCAGTTCCTGCTGGGACCCGACGTGTTCTGGTCGCTGCTCAAGGTCATGGTGTTCGTGGCGATCTCGACGTTCATCCAGTGCTACTACGGCTTCGTCGCGACCGGCGGGCCCGAAGGCGTCGGGGTGGCGGCCGGGCAGGCCATCAAGATGGTCATCGTCGTCATGGTCTTCGTCAATCTCTTTCTGACCCTCGCGATCTGGGGCATCGACCCCGGCTTCCGCATCTCGGGATAGGTGTTTCGATGATTCTCGATCCCAGCGGGCGGGGCCCCACGGCCCGCCAGCTCACGCTGGCCGGGCTCGCTCTGATCGCCACCGTATCGCTGCTGCTGTATCTGCTGGCGATGCGCTACAACGGCCGCTTCGAGGACAAGGTGGCGGTCACCGCGGAGCTCACCAGCACCGGCGACGGGCTGCCCGACCATGCCGACGTGAAGTTCCGCGGCATGGTCGTCGGCCGCGTCGAGGACGTGTCGGTGGTGGCCAAGGGCGAGCGGCAGCGGGCCGCGCTGGCGCTGAAACCACCAGTGGCGGGCACGATTCCGTCGACTGTGGCGGCGCGGGTGATTCCCAACAATCTGTTCGGGGTGACCGCCATCGAACTGGTCGACACCACGCCCACCCGGGACACGCTGCGGGCGGGCGCGACCATTCCGGAGGACACCAGCAGCGCCACCGTGCAGCTGCAGACCACGCTCAATGTGCTGCGCACCGTGCTGAACGACATTCAGCCCGAGAAGCTGGGGCGGGTGCTGTCCACGCTGTCGGCGGCGCTGGATCCCTCGGCGCGCGTGCCGGGTTCGACCGTGGAGCGCCTCGACCACTGGATCACCGAGGTGCGTGGCATCGAGGGCATCGGGGATCTGCTCGGCAATCTCGGTCGCGCGGCCAGCGCGCTGAGCGAGTCGGCCCCGGATCTGGTGGGGACACTGGCGAAGTCGGTGACCACCGCGCGCACCCTCACCGAGCAGCGCGCGGCGCTGATGGAGCTGCTGACCAGCGGCGGCACCGCGGTGGACACGGTGAACGGGCTCTTCGCCCGCAATCCCGACTCCGGCAAGTTCCTGGTCTCGGGGCTCGATCAGCTGTTCGGCAGCCTGGCCCGGGACCCGCAGGCGATTCCGACCGCCATCGCCAATCTCAATACGGCGCTGCAGCGGTTGCAGGGCACCTTCACCTTCGGGCCGAAGAAGCAGATGGTCTGGAAGATGGACGTGACCTTCACACCGTTCAAGCAGTACACGGCAGCGGACTGCCCGCACTACGGTGACCTCTCCGGTCCCCGGTGCGGCGGCTCGACCGTGCCGGAAATCGCTCCGGCGCAGGAGTTTCCGCAGCAGCTCATGCCCAAGCCACTCGACGCCGCCGGACCGGCGCCCGTCGAGACCACCCAGCCCGCGGCGCCCGGCGTCCCCACCATTCCCGGTCTGCCCGCGATTCCCGGTCTGCCGGCGATTCCGGGTCTCACCGCGCCGGCGTCGGCGACCGAGACGAATCCGGCCGAGGCCCAGCCCGCCGGGCTGCGCGGCACCGACGCCATCGCGGCCCTGGTCGGCGGCAAGCCCGATGCGGCGCAGGTCCTGCTGCTGACCCCCATCCTGGCGGGCGGATCGCTGGTTCCCGCCGAGACCGGAGGCGCCTCGTGAAATCCGGAAAAGCCTTGGCGGGCTTCGGCATTTTCGCCGTGGTGGCCGTCATCCTGACCTACACCATGTGGTCGACGCTCCAGCGTTCGGTGTCCGGCCGCACGCACGACTACTCCGCGGTCTTCTCCGACGTCCTCGGATTGCGGGTCGGCGACGACATCCGCATGGCTGGCGTGCGGGTCGGCCGGGTCGACACGATCGAATTCACCGACGGCTACCGCGCCCGGGTGGACTTCCGCATCGAGGACGACCAGCATCCCACCACCTCGACCAAGGCGCTGGTGCGGTACCAGAACCTGATCGGGCAGCGCTATATCGCGCTCATGCCCGGCAAGGACGCCGGCACTCCGATGGCGCCGGGCGGGCAGATCCCGATCGAGCGGACCGAACCGTCCTTCGATGTGTCCTCGCTGCTGTCCGGGTTCGAGCCACTGTTCAGCGTGCTGCAGCCCGATCAGGTGAATTCGCTGTCGGAGACGCTGATCCAGGCGCTGCAGGGCAATGGCGTCTCGCTCGGCGCGCTCGTGACCCAGTCCGCGCAGCTGGCCGCCACGTTCGGTCAGCGCGACGAGATTCTCGGGCAGGTGGTCGGCAATCTCAGCAGCGTCATCTCCGGTCTGGCCAATCGCAGCAACGAACTGGAGACGCTGATCACCCAGGCGCGGGCGCTCACCGAGGCGCTCTACACGCAGGGCTCCACGCTGAAGTCGTCCGTGGAACGCGTTGCGACGGCGACGAATTCGCTGGTGAACGTGCTCGCCCAGGTCAAGCCCGGAGCGGCCGAGGCGCAGACCGACGCCTCGGCCGGTGTCGCGCTGCTGCTGCTCAACGGCGCGTCACTGGACAAGGCCGCCGTCGAGTTGCCCGACATGCTCAATGGCGTCGCGCGATTCAGCAGCTACGGCGCATACGGCAATGCCTACCTGTGCAGCCTCGACGTCTCGCTGTGGGGCGTGCTGCTCCCGCCCGGTCTGTTCAACCAGATCGGCGGCCAATCCCATTCGGAGGTGTGCCGATGAGGCGGACACGCGTTCCGGCGCTGCGCGGGCCCTCGATCCGCTACCCGGGCTTCCTGCGCAACCGCCATCTGCGGCTCGGCCTGATCGCCTCGGGGTTCGTGGTGCTGCTGCTGGTCGGATCCACCCTGATCGAGCAGGCGCGACTGGGCGACAAGACGATTCACGCCGAGTTCGCCCAGGCCGCCGGGCTGCGGCCGGGCGCGACGGTGGACGTGTCGGGCATCGAGGTAGGCCAGGTCAGCGCGGTGAAGCTGGACAACGGCAAGGTGCTGGTCGATATGAAGGTGCACCGCGACATCAAGCTCGGCGACGAAGCGCGCGCGGCCATCAAGATGTCGACGATCCTGGGCCGGCTGCACGTGGACCTGACGCCCGGCGCCGGCCCGGCGCTGCGCGGCGACCGGATCGAACTCGACCACACCGAGGTGCCGTACAACCTGGGCAAAGTGATCCAGGATCCGCAGTACAAGAACAGCTTCGAACGGGTCGAGAAGCTGGATCCACAGAAACTGCGGCAGGCGCTGGACCTGGTCGATCAGCAGATGGGCAACTCCCCCGAGCTGACCGTGCAGGCCCTCGACAGTGTGGGCGCGCTGGCGAAGGTGATCAATGACCGCCGCGACGAGGTCGACACCCTGCTCAAGAGCATGGACACCGTCTCGCAGCTGACCGCCGACAACCAGAACAGCGTGCTGTTGCTGCTGACCCGCGGCGAGGCCATCGGCAGCGCGGTGCAGCAGCGGCAGACTCTACTGAAGCAGCTGCTCGACAATGTGGCGTCGCTGTCGAAGCTGTTGCAGCAGATGGGGTTGGAGAACAACAACCAGCTCGGCCCGCTCATCACCGACCTGAACACCATGTCGGCGGGTCTCGAGAAGAACAAGGGCAATCTGGACCGGTTGTACCAGATCATGCCGGTGACCCTGCGGCAGTTCAACAATGTGCTCGGCGACGGCCCATACGGAAATGTGTACGCGCCGTGGCTGTTCCCGGACAACTGGCTGTGCTTCGCGCAGGCCGTGCAGGGGTGCAAGTGATGACTCTCCGCAGACGACTGAAGCTGGCCGCGGCCTGCGGCGCACTGCTGCTCGCCTCCGCGTGCGGCATCCTGCCCGATTCGGTGTCCTCGCTGGGGAAGGAGTACCTCGGCGGGCAGATGAAGGTCACCGCGGACTTCGAGAACGTGGCGGGCCTCTACGTGGGCAATGATGTTGCGGTGCTCGGAGTTCCGGTCGGAACGGTCGAAACCGTCACGCCCAAGGGCAGTTACGTCCAGGTGACCATGTCCCTGGACCGGGACGTCAAAATTCCCGCCGATGTCATGGCGGCACTGGTGAATCCGCAGCTGATCACGAATCGTCACGTGGAGCTGGCTCCGGCCTACACCGGCGACGGCCCCACCCTCACCGACGGCGCCTACATTCCCTTGCAGCGCACCAGGGTTCCGGTGGAACTGGACCGCATCCTGGCCACCTTCTCCCAGCTCGGCGATGCGCTCGCGGGCGACAACACCACCGGCCCGATGGCCAGCCGGGTGCTGTTCCCGCTGCTCAACGGCAATGGAGACAAGCTGCGCGAGACCCTCGACCAGCTGTCCTCGGCGTTCGAGGTGACCTTCGCCAACAAGGACCAGATCTCCAACACCATCATCAAGCTCAATGACATCACCCAGGTCATCGCATCCAACGACCAGACGGTGCGGGACTTCAGCGGGCGGCTCACCGAACTGGTGAACCTCATGGGCGAACAGGCCCCCGGCATCGACGCGGTGCTGCGGCAGCTCGACGACTTCGTCACCAACACCTCGACCCTGGTGGGGCAGAACAAGGATCAGCTGGCCGGGGCACTCACCCGCTTCGTGGCCATCACCGACCAGATGCGCGCCAACGCCCGCGGCCTCACCGAGATCGTGGACGTCGGGCCGCTGCTGTTCCAGAACATCGCCAACGCCACCAGCAAGGAGGACCAGGCACTGCGGCTGCACGGGCTGCTCGACAAGTCGATCCTCGACGGCGAGATCCTGTCCACCTTCTGCCAGCGCATCCAGATGCGGCTCGACGGCTGCCGCACCGGCAAGGTCCAGGACTTCGGCCCCGACTTCGGCCTCACCGCCGCACTATTGGGAATCGCGAACCTGAAATGAGACTACGCACCACGGCTCTCGGCGGACTGCTCACCGCCGCCACCCTGCTCGGCACCACCGGATGCGCGGTCACGGTGGACAACCTGCCCATGCCCAAGCCCGGGCTCGGCGCGCCCGGCTACACGATCCACGCGGCCTTCGCCGACGCGCTGAATCTGCCCGACCACGCGCACGTCAAGATCGGCGGCACCGATATCGGCGTGGTCACCAAGATCAAGAGCACGAATTTCATCGCCGACGTGCAGATGCTCATCCGCGACGACATCCGGCTGCCCAAGGGCACGACCGTCGAACTGCGCCAGGCCACCCCGCTCGGTGACATGTTCGTGGCCATGACGCTGCCCTCGGCGCAGGAGGCCGGGGATCCGCTGCGCGACAGCGACACCATCGGCACCGACCACACCGCGGCGGGCGCGTCGGTGGAGCAGCTCATGATGTCGATCTCGCTGCTGCTCAACGGCGGTGGCATCAACCAGGCCGCCAAGATCACCGGCCAGATGAACTCCATGTTCGCGGGGCGGGCGCCGGAGCTGTCGCATCTGATCACCGAGATGACCGCCGCCATCAGCGCGCTCAACGCCCGCACCGGCGACATCGACCAGGTGCTGGGCGGGATGAACTCGCTCTCGGGCGAATTGGCCCGGCGCAAGGCGCAACTCGGGGCCGCCGCCGACACCTTCCCCGCGCTGATCGCCCTGCTGACCGAGAACAATCAGCAGATCGTGGACCTGCTGTCGAAGGTGGCCACCACCACCGACGCGCTCGGCGACTTCGCCGACACCACCGGCGGGGATTTCGTGAGCCTGTTCAACAGCATTCAGGCGCTCATGTCCGGATTCGCGCAGAGCGATCAGCTGACCGGGGCGCTGGACGGACTGCACACCCTCTATCCGTCGCTCATGGCCAGCCTGCGCGGACCGGCGCTGGCGGTCGCGGCGACCGTGTCGTATCTGAGCGTCGGCGCGCTCACCGACCCCAGCGGCAGCCGCTGGCCGGAACTCGGCGACGCCGGGCAGTTCATCGGCAGTCTCGCGCAGGTGCTGGAGAAGGTATTCGGCCGACTCACCAGCCCACCCCGGCAGCCGGACCCACAACCGGATCCGGCGCAGCCCGGCCCGGCACAGCAGGGAGGGGAACGATGAATCCGCCACTGTGGCACTGGGTGGTGCGGCATCGCATCGCCATCGCGAACATCGGACTCATCGTCGTGCTGGTGCTCGGGTCGGGCTATATCGGCGGATATGTGCTGCGGTTCAATCCGATCCCGCACACCTACAAGGTGACCGTCGAACTGGCATCCTCGGGCGGGCTGCTACCCGGCAACGACGTCACCTTCCGGGGCAGCCGGATCGGCAAGGTCACCGACGTGCACGTCGCCGGGGACGGCGTGGCCGCGGTCGCCGAGATCGACGACAGCGCACAGCTTCCCATCGGCGGCACCGTCGCGGTGGGGCGGCTCTCGGCGGCCGGGGAGCAGTACCTGGATTTCCGGCCCGACTCCGACACCGGGCCGTATCTGCACAACGGCTCGCTGGTCGAACGGGCGCGCACCAGCGTGCCGGTGCCGATCCAGTCGGTGTTCACCAATCTCAGCGACCTGATCGGCGGCATGAACCCGGACCGGCTCGATGTCATCATCGACGAGCTGGACAAGGCGCTCACCGGCGGCCCGGATCGGCTGCGCAACATGATCTCCGGCATCAGCCGGGCCATGAACGGACTCGACGACCTGCTCCCCCAGACCCGGCAGCTCATCGAGAATCTCGAGGTCATCGCGGGCACCACCCAGCACGCCCAGCCCGACCTGGGCACGCTGACCAAGGCGGGCGGTGTGCTGTTCGACCAGTTCGCCTCGGCCGACCAGGAATTGCGCACACTGCTCCGGCAGGGGCCGGGCCAGCTGGCCACCCTCAACGGGTTCATCACCGAAACCCAGGACCCCATCACCAATCTGGTGACGAACTTCGTGGCCGTCACCAAGGCCGCCAAACTGCGCGCGCCGGCCATCGCCGCGCTCTTCCCGGCCCTGCGGGTGGGCACCGAGGCGCTCGGGGCGCCCGCGCACGACGGCGCCTACAACACCCTGGTCGATCCCTGGCCCCGGCCGAGCTGCGACTACGACACCATTCCGGTGGTGCCGACCGATGTCCAGGCCGATACCCGGGTCCGGCTCTACAACTACTGCGTCACCTCGAATCCGGCACTACAGATCCGCGGCTCGGCCGACGCGCCACGGCCCGACGTGCCCGACAACGGGGTGACCAAGCCGCCGGGGGCCACCGGCAACGAAAAGTCCCAGCCCGTCCCCCGATAGATCGCAGAAGCAATTCAGGAGACTTCCCATGAGCGAGAACACGATTCAGCAGGACCCGGCCGCGACTACCGCGGAGTCCGACGGGACGAGCGCCGAAACGGTCGAGACGACAACCGAAGCCGTGCCGACGAGCACCGAGAGCAGCGAGCGGGAAACCACCGTCGACGACGCCGCTGACAAGATCACCGTCGGAGTCGAGCAGGCGGCTCCCGACGAGCCGAGCGCGACCGAGACTGTCGAGGCGCCCAACGTTGCTGCACGCGTGAAGAAGTCCCGGCTGCGCGGCGGATCCGTCCCTGCCCTGGGAAAGCGCGGCCGCCTGGTGGCGCGCGCGGCGGTCGTGCTCGCGCTCGCGGCGTCCCTCGGCTCGAGCATCGTGTTCCACCAGCAGGACGCGCACCATCGGGAGTTGCTCACCGCCCAGGAGCAGGCCCGGGCCGCGGCCTGCAAGTACGCGCCACTGCTGGCCACCTACGATGCCAAGAACCTCGACGCCTACGTCACCGGCGTGCTGGACGGCGCGACCGGCGACTGGCGCAAGCAATTCGATTCCACCAGCAAGGATCTGCGGGACGTGCTCACCCAGGGACAGGTGGTGTCCAAGGCCACCGACGTGCAGTGCGCGGTCCGCAGCGCCGACCGCGATTCCGCCGAGGCCATCGTGGTGATCGGGCAGACCATCACCAGCCTCGGCACCCAGGGCAAGCCCGCGCCCGGGCAGCTGTCCATGGTCATGCGGCTGGAGCGGTCCGGCGACCGGTGGCTGGTGAACAAGGTGAATTCGCCGCTGGCACAACCGCCGCAGTCATGAGCCGCGCCACCACAGCCGCCTCCGACCCGGGAGCGCGGGCGGCGCGACGGCGCCCCAAGAACCGGCGCGCCCAGATCGCGGCGGTGTCGGCGGCCGAGTTCGCCGCCCTCGGCTATCACCGGGTGAGCATGGAGGACATCGCGGCCCGGCTCGGGATCACCTCCACCGCGCTGTACCGGCACTACCCGAGCAAGTACGCGCTGTTCGCGAGCGAACTGCTGCGGCTGGGCGAGTTGACCGTGGCCACCGTGAGTCTGCCGCCGGAGGCCGCGGACTGGCCCGCCCGGCAGCGGCTCGGGCACGCCATCGACGGGATCATCGCGGGCACCATCGCCAACCGGACCACCGTGGGACTCGCGCGCTGGGAGTCCCGCTACCTCGACGACGCCGACAAGCGCACGGTGGACGGGCATTTCGCCACCGCCATCACCGCGCTCGGCGGCCTGATGGGCGAGGTCCGCCCCGAACTGTCCGACCACGAGCGGCGGATCCGGGCGGTGGGCGTGTTCAGCACGGCCAGCGGGTTGGGCGACCACCGCATCACCCTCGGCGCGAAAGCCATGGCCGCCCTGCTGAATTCGGCCTGCTGGGCGCTGGTGGAGGCCGACCTGCCCGCGCCCGGACTGCCGCCCGCCGCACCGCGCGCGGTCGAGGTGCCGCCGACCCTCAAGCACGAACTGCTCCTGCACGAGGCGATCCGGCTGTTCTACGAGCGCGGGTACCCGAATGTCAGCGTGGAGGAGATCGCCACCGCGGCGGGCCTGCCCTCACCCTCGGCGGTGTACCGCTACTACCGTGGCAAGGGCGATCTGCTCACTGCGGCATTCCGCCGCGCCGCCGACCGCATGTCGGCGGTGATCGGCCCGACGCTGGCCGAATCCGCCGGTCCCGCCGACACGCTGGCCAAACTCATCGACATGTACGTGGCCGGGGCCTTCGACGAACGGGAACTGATCGTCGTCTACTTCGCCCAATTCGGCCACGTACCCGACGACGAACGCGCGACATTGCGTGTCGTCCAACGCCTGGTCGTCGCGGAATGGGCGACCCTGCTGGCCCGGGTCCGCCCCGAGCTCACCCCCGCCGAGGGCCACATCCTCGTCCACGCCGCCCTCGGCCTGGTCGTCGACTATGGCCGCGTCTTCGGCGACAGCGAGCGGATCTGTTCACGCCAGTGGGTGATCCGCCTCATGGAGTCCGTCCTCTTCGGCCACGTCGCGCACTGATCCGCCGCGATCCACCCAGGAGTCGTCATGGCCGTCCGACGCCGCGCCCCGCTCGTCCTCGCCGCCCTGTGCGCCGTCACCGTCGCCGGCGTCACCCCAGCGTCCGCCGCCACCCTCCCCGGCGGGATCGACCTGCCCTGCGCGGCGACGCCACTGCGGCAGAGCGCCGACTGGTATCTCCCCGACGACCCGCCACGCGGTCTGGTGTGGCTGCAACACGGTTTCGCCCGTACCGCCGCCAATGTCGCGTCGCTTGCCGGAACGCTGTCCGCCGCAGGCTATCTCGTCTTCGCCCCCAGCCTCCCGTTCGTGAATCCGTCCGGCTGCACCCTGCAGAATCTCGGCGACAACACCCCGTTCCTCGACACGGTGGCCGACCTGTTCGCCACCGCGGACGATCCCGCCGGCGCCCTGGCGCGCAGCCTCGCCGCCGCGGCCTCCACCGCCGGCCTGTCTGCACCGGCCCTGCCCCGGCAGTTCGTGTTCATCGGCCACTCGGCGGGCGCCGAGGCCGTCGAGTACGTGGCACACCGGCTCCACACCACCCAACCCGACGCCTGGTCCACCCTGCGCGGCCTGATCCTGCTCGACCCGGTGAAGTCCTTCCTGGGCAACAACACCGACGCCGCCCTGACCGATCTCGACCGCACGCCCCTGCCGGTCCTGACCGTGTCCGGCCCGCCCGGACTCTGCAACACCTTCGGCAGCGGCACGACCGCCGTGCGGACCCTCCTGCACCGGAGCTTCGTGGGCGTGCGGCTTCCGTCCGGCGCGCACACCGACGCGGAGGGCGCGAGCTCCGACGTGGCGGGCGAATTGGCCTGCGGCGTACCGCAATCGGCGAACGCCTCCGCTCTGCAGCACCTCGTCGTGCGCTGGACCGGCGACTTCGTGACCGGCGCCGAGGTCACCCGCGACGACCCGTCCGTCACCGCGGCCGCCGACGAGGCCGGGGCTCAGCCGCTCGATGGCGCCTGAGCCACCTCCACGACCGCACCCGCCCGGGAAACACCAGGTCGCGCACGGAATCATTTGTTCCGGGGCGTCCGATCATCTGCTGCGGCCGTCAGCTGATCGGCTCGCTCATGCCACGCCGCCTTCGCACCGCTGTCGCCGATCCGATACACCTGCACCACCGACCCGGCCGCAACGCCCAGCGCCACCACGGCAAGCACGGCGGACAGTGCGCGGCGAGCGGTCATCGCGTCGATCCGCGGGACCCGCCGCCGCAGTCGCTCCCGGACGTGCTCATCGTGGATCGCCCACCACACGGCCGCCAGCAGGAAGGTGCCCGCCGACCAGACGAGCAGATCGTCGCCCAGGTGAGTGTGGATGCGGACCAGCGGATCTCGCGGCGTGTGGTGCTCGAGCCATTCGCCCGAGTGGGTGGTCAGCGGAACGAACACCAGGGTCACGAACGCGACCACCGGCAACACCACCCCGATCCGCCGACGGGCCGCGGGCCACACCACCGCGAGAATCAGCAGGAGCGCGGTGAGCGGCACCAGCACGACCACGGCGTGCACGAGCAGGACGTGGGCGGGCAGCCCGTTGATGGTGTTGGGTCCCATGGCGATCGGTAGCTCCTGTCGTTGCGTGGCCCCGTGAGCGTAGGGCGCGTTGCTCGAGGAATAGCCGATCGCCGCTGAGAGAACGCTGTGACCGCGCGCGTACCGGGTTGGTACGGGTCACTCGGGACGGCAGCGGGCCGAGGGCTCGGGCCAGGCCACCGAGGGGGCGGCGCCAGCGGGCGAGCATGTCGGCGGCGGAGTTCTCAGGGGTGGGCCGGCCACCAGCGGACGAGGGTGGACAGGGCGCTCATCCACATGTGGGTGGCGGCGTCGACGTCGCCGGGGGCGGTGATGGCCATGGCCGCGGTCACCTCGCGGACACCGTCGATGGCGAGTTCGGCTACGCGCCAGCGGTGTTCGCGGAGAATGCCGGCGCCCCACCATGCGCCCGCACGCCCCGAAGTCCCCGGCCATCAGCTGTGACCGGCAGCCCCCGAAGCTGACCCCGATCAGCTGACCCATCCGCCCGCGAACCGCCGCCGATCCTTGACGGAGCGGATGCGCACGCACCCGATCGTCACGGCAGGTCCCGCGACGGGCGCACCGATGTGGCGATCACCAGGCCGAGATCGCCGTCATAGCGGCGGTAGAGCAGGCGGCCGCGGCCGTCGTCGGCGTCGGTGAAGAAGAGGAACGGCAGGCCGTGGCCGCACAGGCGGACGGCGGCGGCCGATTCGGTGAGGATGCGGGTCGGGTGCGGGTTCATGGTCATCGGGAGGTGCTCGAAATCGCGGGGCGGGCACAGGCGGTGCTGCCGGGCCATCCGAACACCCAGGGGCCCGGCCCAATACACGATGGCGTCCTCGCCGGTGTCCAGGTCGGTGAAGAGGTGGGCGTCGTAGTCCAGGGCGTCCATGGTCGCGACGGCGGTCGCCGGGTCGCATCGACGCGGCACGCAGTGTTTGCGGCGGACGATGGGGCGTTCCTCGCCGACGGTGACCAGCGGCGCGCGGGCCGGGTCGGGCGCCCAGCGCGGGAGTGCTTGCGCCAGTTGGCGATTCAGCGAGCGGTCGAGGCGTTCGGCGGCGAGGCGCAGGACGAGAGCGCCGGGTCCCTCGATCTGGCAGCGCACCGGAGTACCGGCGACGCACAGGTTGACCTGCGCGAGCGACGTGCCCTCGACGCGGGCGTCGCGGGTGAGCCGCAGGCTCGCGCTGCCGGCCAGGCCGTGGCCGCGCAGCACCTGCGTGAACTCAGCGCGAGCCCTGTCCATCTCCTGCGCGGGGACCGTGCCGTCCACGATCACCTCGACGAACGATTCCGGCATGGTGGCGACCTCGTTCGCGTACACGCTGCACGACCTCCTGGTGGGTGATCGACCCTGATATCGACTGGTCCATGTCAGCACCGGTCGCTGCGGCGCAAACAGGGCCGAAGGTCCCGGGATCAGATGGCCAGGCGCACCTTTCGGTGGATCCCGGATCTCGAGATCGAAGTCCCGGTGCGGTCGGGACTTTCGGCTCTGTCGCGCTCGGGCGCGGCCCGGAACGGTGGGCGGTGGCCGCATGGCCTCCACTCATCGGACAGGAAGGCGGACAGGACTCGTGGCGCGTGAGCTGACGCAGCGTGAGATTCTCGTGGAACTGGAGCCGGTCGCCGGGCAGGCGCTGGACCGGCATCTGTCGGTGTTCAAGGATTGGCATCCGCACGACTACGTGCCCTGGGACGACGGGCGAAATTTCGCGCAGCTCGGCGGAATCGATTGGGATCCGGACCAATCCGGGCTCTCCGAGGTGGCGAAGGCCGCGCTCATCACCAATCTGCTCACCGAGGACAATCTGCCCTCCTATCACCGCGAGATCGCCGAGAACTTCTCCCGCGACGGGGCGTGGGGTACATGGGTGGGCCGCTGGACCGCGGAGGAGAACCGGCACAGCGTGGTCCTGCGCGACTATCTGGTGGTCACCCGCGGCGTCGATCCGGTCGCGCTGGAGAACGACCGGATGACCCACATGACCAATGGTTTCGCCGCGCCCGTCGATCCGGGCACCGCGGCCGCGCACGCCGGTTTCCTCTACTCGGTGGCCTATGTCAGCTTCCAGGAGCTGGCCACCCGGATCAGCCACCGCAACACCGCCGAGGTCTGCGCCGACCCGGTCGCCGACCGCATCATGCAGCGGCTGGCCCTGGACGAGAACCTGCACATGATCTTCTATCGCACCCTGTGCGGCGCGGCCCTGGACCTCGTGCCCGACCAGGCCATGGCGGCCATCGACCTGATCGTCGAGAACTTCCGCATGCCCGGCACCGGCATGCCCAACTTCCGCCGCCACGGCGTCCTCATGGCCAAGCACGGGATCTACGATCTGCGCCAGCACTACGAGGACGTACTGATGCCGGTGCTGCGGCACTGGAATGTCTTCGGCCGCACCGACTTCGGGCCCCAGGGTGAACAGGCGCGGGAGCGGCTGGCCCGTTACCTCGACAATCTCCACCAGGTGCAGATTCCACGTTTCGAGGAACAGCGCGACCGCTCCCTCGCCCGTGAGCGCGCCCGCGTCTGAGCGGACGGGTCAGGCCGGGGTGACGATCTGGATCAGATTCCCGCAGGTGTCGTCGAATACGGCGGTGGTGACAGGTCCCGCCGCCAGCGGCTGCTGCGTGAACGTCACCCCGAGGCCGCTCAGCCGCTCGAATTCGGCCTGCACATCCTCCACCTGGAACGAGGCTGCCGGTATGCCGTCACCCACGAGCGCGTCCTTGTACGGCTTGACCGCCGGATGCCCATCCGGTTCGAGCAGCAATTCCGCGCCCTCGGGGTCCTCCGGCGACACCACGGTCAGCCAGCGGGCCCCCGGGCCCAGCGGCACATCATGCTTCTTGGTGAAGCCCAGTACCCCGGTGTAGAAGTCGAGCGCCTTCTGCTGATCGTCGACGAAGACGCTGGTGATGTAAATCCGCACGGCCCTTACCCTTTCCTGTGTACCGGCCACCGTTCCTGAATAGCGGCCAGCGGAGTCGTATCGAGGTGGTGGAACTTGTACCTGCCCTGCTTGCGCGTCTCGACCAGCCCGGCCTCTTCCAGCACGGCCAAATGCTGCGACACGGCCTGCCGCGTCAGACTCAGCTGATGCCGCCCACTGAGCCGGGCACAAATCTCGAACAGCGTCTGCCCATCCCGCTCGGCCAATTCATCGAGAATGATCCGCCGCGTGGGATCGGCGAGGGCCTTGAAAATATCGCCCACCACCCGACCATAGGCAAGTCACTACTTGCCTGTCAAGAACCCCCCGCCGAGCCCGCGATTCAGCGCGGACCAGTACGAAGACCGAATGATTCCGGATCAACTAGACGCCCACACAGTTGCCGGTCGGAGCCCCTTACGCTGGCGGGGTGTTCTCGCTTGCCGAACCGCCTCTGTTCAGCCGGTTGAAGTCCGCAACGAGCGTGCTGATCGCCGGTGCCGGTGGAGGTTTCGATGTGTACGCCGGTATCCCGCTGGCGATCGCCCTGCGCGCCCAGGGCAAACAGGTCCACCTGGCGAACCTGTCCTTCAGCGATCTCGATCGACTCGAGCTCGACGATTGGGCCACGCCGGCGCTCGCCGCGATCGGACCGCGCAGTACCGGACCCGACGACTACTTCCCGGAACGAACCCTGGCCGGCTGGCTCGAACTCCGGACAATGCCCGCGACCGTATACGCCTTCCCCGGCGTCGGTGTTCGACCGCTGCGAGCCGCCTACCGGGCACTGGTCGAACGGCTGGAACTGGACGCGATCGTGCTGATCGACGGCGGCACGGACATCCTGCTGCGCGGCGACGAGGCCGGCCTCGGGACACCCGAGGAGGACATGACCAGTCTCGCGGCGGTCGCCGGACTCGACGAGATACCGCGGGTCGTGGCCTGCCTGGGCTTCGGAATCGATGCCTACCACGGGGTTTGCCACGCGCACGTGCTCGAGAATCTCGCGGCGCTGGATCGTGCGGGCGGTTATCTGGGCGCGCTGTCGATCCCCTCGAATTCGCCGGAGGCGCGGGGCTATCGGGATGCGGTGATGCATGCCCACGCGGCGACACCGACGCGACCGAGCATTGTGAACAGTCAGATCGCGGCCGCACTGCGCGGCGAATTCGGCGATGTGGACGCGACTCCGGACACCGCGGGTAGCGAGCTGTTCGTCAATCCGCTGATGGGCGTGTACTTCAGCGTCGATCTGCCGACGCTGGCCGCGTCCGTGGGCTACCTGGATCGGCTGCGCGATACCGAGACAATGTTCGATGTTCATCGAGTGATCGAAGAGTATCGGGGGCAGGTGGATCCGCGGGAGCGGCGCAGTTTCCCGCATTGACCGTGCGGACTTGAAACTGACGTCGGGTCAGGATCTAGCGTCGGGGGGAGGACCGCTAGGAGGAGGAGCCTGTGCCGAGAATCGATCGGATCGACGTCGACTGCTGGGTCGAGACTGCGCGGATCACCGAGGTATTCAACAGCTATTTTCTCGCGTTGGACGAGATGTGCTTCGACGGAGCACGTTTCGAGCGGATCTTCACCTGCGATGGGCGAATTGTGCGGCCCAACGGGGTGGTTGTGGCGGGCCCCGCGAATATCGCGGGCAGCCATGCGGTGAGCTTCGCTCGCTTCGAGGCCACCCAGCACCTGCTCACCGGTCATGATGTCGCGATCGACGGTGACACGGCCGATGTGCGGGCCAATCTCGTTGCGATACATCTGTGGAAGGACATGCCGGTCGAGTCGAGCATGCTCGAGCGGTCGTTCACGGCAGGCGGCGTCGTTACCGCGGATGTGGCCCGCACCCCCGATGGGTGGCGCATGACCGAGGTGCGGAACCGCATCATCTGGCGTACGGGACACGTCGGGAACATGCGCGAAACCCGCTGACGGCGGGGATTCGCCCGGTATCGCGGAAAGGCGGTGGCCGAACGGGTTTCACGAGGGCGCGGGCCGGCCGAGGGTTGTCGGCGGTGCGGGCGTCAGTCGGCCGGGTGGACGACCATGACCGGGCAGTGGGCGTGCTGCACCAGCGAGTGCGCGGTCGACCCGAGCAGCAAGCCCAGGAATCCCCCGCGGCCGCGGTTGCCGACCACGACCAGCTGCGCGTGCTTGGACCAATCCTGCAGGTGCGCCGCCGGAGCGGAGAAGTGGACGCGGCGGACCACCGTCACGTCCGGATACTTCTCCTGCCACCCGGCGAGCCGCTCGGCCAGCACCGACTCCTCGACGGCTTCGACGTCGTCGAGAATCGGAGTCGGATGATCGCCCGCGAACACCCCCGCACTCCAGTCACTCCAGACGTGCACGGCCACCAGGTCCGTGCCCCGCTCCGACGCCTCGGCGAACGCGGCGGCGATGGCGGGCTCGCTCACCGGGCCGCAATCGATGCCGACCACCACCGGACCCGAATCACGAACGATGTTGTCCGCCTGGTGATCCGGGCGCACCACGAACACAGTGCCCGCTGCGTGCGAGGTGACCGACAGCAGCGTCGAGCCCAGATGCGCGAAGGTTCCGGTGGTCCCGGTGGCGCCGAGCACCACGGCGTAGGCGCGGGCGCTGAAGTCGATCAGCAATCCCGCGGCGGAGTCGTTGAACAGGTGCGCCGTCACCTGCAGATCGGGGTGCGCGGCCCGCGCGGTCTCGACCGCACGCCGAACCACCTCCCGGCCCTTGGCCTGTGCAGCGTCGATCACCTCCGGTGTCACCACCGCATACGGGCCCACCACGGCGCTGGTGCCCACCAGATCCAGCCCATGGACGACCTGCAGCGTGCGTCCCCGGCGCGACGCCAGGTCGGCTGCCCACCGCAGCGCGATGTCCGATCCCGGCGACCCGTCCACGCCGACGACCACTCCTGCGGAGACCAGTCGATGCGGATCGTCGTATTCCTGCTCAGCCATTGCCATCTCCCGGCGGTGCGGTTACCGGGCGGCGGATCGCCGCCCACCCTCACGGTATGAATCACCGGGGTGCCGGCACTGCGGCCGATGGTCATGGGACCAGGGGCCCAAAGACCGCCCCGCCGCGGGCCGATGGTCGCGGGAGGCGATCGGCGGCTACTTGCCGGCGGTCTCGTGCTCGCCGTCGCACCACTGCTCGGCGGGGACGCTGACCTTGACCTGGTCGATGTGCTCGCCGCAGCCGGCCCAGGTGATCTTGCCGCAGTCGCAAGGGGTCGGTTGACACATGATGGTGGTCCTCTCGGGATCGGTCGGGTCGGACGGCGTCCTCGGATCGGCACACCATCCGAGACGCGGCAGCGTGGATGGTAGCCGGAGCGTCGCTCACCGGAGCGGCTCGGCCCCGATCGATTCCTGCTCGACCAGCCGGATACCGGTCACCAGCGTCGGCTCGATCGCCACGATGGAGTCCATGATCCCGCCCACCCACGGCCGTACCAGCGCATCGTAGCGGGCCACCAGGTCCGGGGCGGTGATGGTCCGCGCGATGCCGGTCACCACCACCGACCAGCCCAATCGGGTCGCCCCATCGATATCGTCGGCCTCGTAGGCGACCACCACATCCGAATCGGCCCGCACGGTCGAGGTCAGTCGCGATGTCAGCCGGGTCCGCACGATGAGGGTCTCTCCGTCGACGATGTGGTTCACCGGCCGGATGGCCGGCAACGCGTCTCGGGTGAACACCACCCGGCCGAACGGGACACTGGCCAGCAGGCGCAACGACTCGTCCCGGGAGAGATCCACCACGCTGCGCGCGGCCTCCTCGGCCAGGCCCCGCGTGGCATCCTCGGCCCGGAAACGGTTCATGCCGTCGTCTCCTGTCATGGTTCATCGATTCGATGGGCATTCGATCTCCATAGGACCATTGAATTCCCCTGCCCGGCAGGGCCTAAGGTCCTCGATGACCTTCCTGATTTCCGAGCGGCACTGTGCTGTTTCCGAGCGGCACTGTGCTGTTTCCGAGCGGCACTGCGTTTCTGCCTCGGGCGCGGGGACATTCGCCTCTGTGGCGGACCCTGCCGCGAGTCGGAGTCTGAACAGACACCCGTCGAACAGGAGGCACGTGATGAACTATCGAATCGGTCTGTGCGAGACGGCGCCACAGACCGTTGTGCAGATTCCCCTCGAGATCCCGCCCGATCGACTCAGCGACGCCATTGTCGCGGGCGTCGAACGCATGGCGGAGGTGGCCGACCGTGCCGGCCTGACGGCTTCAGGAGCCCCCACCATCACGTTTCATCACGAGTCGTCTGCCGGGGATTCCATCAAGGTCGATTTCGGACTGCCCATCGAGCCCGCGCCCAATCTCGGGCCCGCCTCCGGAGCGCAGCTGGTGGTGTTGCCGTCGACACTGGTCGCACGCACCTGCCACCGCGGCGGCTACGCCGGATTGGACACCGCCTACCGCGCGCTGGGCGAGTGGGTGCGCGAAGCGGGCTGCACACCGATCGGTCCGCCGACCGAGGCGTATCTGATCGGCCCCGACGAGGTCAGCGATCCGCGCCAGTTGATCACCGAAATCCGGGTCCCGGTCGCGCCCGCGCCCGCGATCGCCGTACATCTCGACGGCAATCTCGCCGAGGCCGCCGCCCGGACTCGAGAAGCGTTGCACCAGCAGGGGTTCGGCGTCGTCGCCGAGATCGATATGCAGGCGATACTGCGGGAGAAGGCGGGTGAACACATCGGGGACCATCTGATTCTCGAGCTGTGCCATCCGCGACTGGCCGCACGAGCGCTGGAGGCCGACCAGCGGGCCGGTCTGCTGCTGCCCAGCCGGATCGTGCTGCGCGAGGACGAGACCGGAGTGCTGATCGAGGCGGCCGATCCCGAGGTTCAGGTGCGCACGCTCGCACAACCCGCGCTCAACGGTATTGCCGCCGAAGCACACCGGCTGCTCGGTGCGGCGCTGGCCGCGCTGCACCACCCGGCCGCGGTGGCGGGATGAAGTGATCCGGGCCCCGGGGCGCCGGCGGCTCCGGAGGCCGTATCCGGCGCAGCGCCAATACACTGTGGGCGAGCGATAGCTCGGATTCGACCGCGACAGCCCCAGGATGCCTTCAGATGACTTCCCCCTCCGATGCCGAGCACTCGGTGCGAAGCACGTTGTCGCAGTTGCGACTGCGTGAACTGCTGACCGAGGTCAAGGATCGGGTCGATCAGATCATCGACGCACGCGACCGGATGGACGGACTCGTCGAGGCCATGCTGTCGGTGACCGCCGGGCTGGATCTGGACCAGACACTGCGCACCATCGTGCGCACCGCCATCAACCTGGTTGACGCCCGCTACGGCGCACTGGGCGTGCGCGGCGTGGACGAGAACCTCACCCAGTTCGTGCACGAGGGCATCGATGACGACACCGCTGACGCCATCGGCGACCTACCCGCTGGGCGCGGTGTGCTGGGGGTGCTGTTCCATCAGCCCGAGCCGATCCGGCTCGACGACATCGCCAGTCATCCTGCGTCGGTAGGGTTTCCGGCCAATCACCCGCCCATGCACACCTTCCTCGGGGTGCCGGTGCGGATCCGGGACGAGATTTTCGGCAACCTGTATCTGACCGAGAAGAAGAACGGGTTGCCGTTCAACGAGGACGACGAGGTGATCGTCCAGGCGCTGGCCGCGGCGGCCGGTATCGCCATCGACAATGCGCGGCTGTACGAGTCGGCCCGCGCCCGGCAGGCGTGGATCGAGGCCACCCGCGACACCGCCACCGCGTTCCTGGCCGGGACCGCCGCCGATGAGGTGCTCGCGCATGTGGTCGAGCATGTCCGCACGCTGACCCAGGCCGAACGCGCGTTCCTGGCGATCGAGGACGATCCGGATATTCCGGTGGAGGAGACGCGGGAGCTGCGGATCGCGCGCTGGGCCGGGCCCGGAGCCGGGCCCAGCAGCCTGGTCGTCCGGACCACCGGCACCGCGATCGGACGGGCGATCGCCGAGGGCACGCCGCTGAGCTTCGACGACGCGAGCGATATCGATCTGGGCAAACCGATCGCAGACCCCGGCCCGACGCTGATCCTGCCGCTGCACGCCCAAGGTGCCACCTTCGGCGCGCTGGTCATCGTCCGACCGATCTGCGCTCCTCCGTTCTCGGCCGAAACCCTGGAATTGGCAACAGCCTTCACCGAGCAGGCGGCGCTGGCCATCCAGCTGGCCGAGGCCCAGCAGCGGGTGCGCGAACTCGACATCCTCAGCGACCGCGACCGCATCGCGCGCGACCTGCACGACCACGTGATCCAGCGCCTGTTCGCCGCGGGCCTGAGCCTGCAGGGCACCATCGCTCGCACCCGTGCCCCCGAGATCCGGCAGCGCCTCTCGGATGTGGTCAACGACCTGCAGGACGTGGTGCAGGAGATCCGCACCTCGATCTTCGACCTGCACGGCGCCAACAGCCAATCCCCGGGCCTGCGTCAACGCCTCGAACAGGTCATCGCCCAGCACACCGCCGACATCGACCTGCGCACCTCCCTGCGCGCCTCCGGCCCCCTCTCCGTCGTCGCCCCCGTCCTCGCCGACCACGCCGAAGCCGTTGTCCGGGAAGCGGTTTCCAACGCCGTCCGCCACGCCAACGCCCACTCCCTCTCCGTCACCCTCGACGTAGCCGACGACCTCACCATCACCGTCTCCGACGACGGCACCGGCATTCCCGACAACATCACCCCCAGCGGCCTCTCCAACCTCTCCCGCCGAGCCCAGGACCTGGGCGGCACCTTCACCATCCTCCCCAACCCCGACGACACCGGCACCCGCCTCCGCTGGTCGGCCCCGCTCCACTGACCGGCCGCCTCGGCAGAGTCTCGGGCAGACGACCGGGGTTTCGTGGCATTTCGAGTCTCGACCGGCCCGCACCGATTGTCATGGGTCTACGGCCCCTGAAAGTGCGGCGAAAGCCATAGCGATGCGTGAACCTATGGCGGCTGCAAGGTCGGCCGTCCGACGGGCCACCGACTGTAGTCGGCAATCAGCTCGACTGTAGTCGGCAATCAGCTCACGCCGGGACCCGCAGCACGACCGGGGCGGTGCTGCATGGAGGACAGGTGCGCGGACTCGAGCTCTTCTCGGGTCCGTAGGTCCTCGGCGCTGAGCACGTAGGCGTCGGGTCCGGGATACATCAGCGCCCGGTGCCCCGTGTCGGTCCAATGCACCAGATATGGCGGCTCTCCGTCATCGCCGTGCACCTCCTCGATCAGACCGTGCCGCACCGCACCGCCGACGGTGGTGTGTTCGACGATCAGCCAGTCCCCTGGTTTGGCATGCATGATCCGAACCTTTCTGTGCCGCTTGACGATCGACTACCTCCGGGGCGTCCGAATTTGTTGCCCGATAACGTTTCAGCCGACCGGCCACATGCGGTCGGCAGTGTCGAAGGCACCGGCTTCGGATTCACTCGGCGATCTTCACCTCGACGGTCTTGACCGCGGCCGGGGGTTCTCCGAGCGGCACCGTCACCGTCATGATTCCCTTGGCAGCGGCACCCCCGCGGCTCGCGGTGGCCGTCGAGCACCACTCTCCTCGCCCAGCCTCGCCACGCACAGGGTCCCCGGGCCCGTCCTCGGGGGGACCTTCGCCCTGCGGGCGCATGGGTGGCATCCCTACCGGCGTCGATCGCTCCGCGGATCGGCCGGTCAGCCTAGTGTCCCAGCCCCTGTTTTCGGGCCGCGACGACGAGATCCGGGCCCCGACGGCCCGGACTCCGGCCCGGACCGAGTCAGCGCGTGTGGCTGGGTGTGATGCCCAGACGGGCGAGTTCGGCGAGCACGGCCGCTACTACGTCCGGGCGGGCGGCGGCCACGGGTCCGGAGAGGCCGAAACCCAGATCGAGGCGCTGGGCCTCGACCGCGATGACGACCAGTTCCGCTGGGACACGGTCCAGCATGCGGCCCAATGGCAGGGCATCGGGGATGCCCAGGGCGTGAGAGCTGGTGGCATGGGTGAGTCCGCGCAAGGTGTCGACGGTGGTACGCCAGATGCGGCCGGGGGTCGAGGGCTCGCAGAGCACGGCGTCCACCACCACCGCCAGCTCGGCATCGGCCCACAGGTCCAGCAGGCCGGTGGCCTCGCCGTCACATATTTCTACCGAAACACCCGGTAGACCGAGCTTTTCGAGGTAGCGAACCACCTCCGGGCCGATGCCGTCGTCGCGCCGGTAATCGTTGCCGACACCGATCACCACCGCCCGTGGCCGGTTCATCGGCGCACCACGTCGAGTTCGAGGAAGTGCGCCGAGCACGAGATACAGGGGTCGTAGTTGCGAATTGTCTGTTCGCACAGGCGCGTCAGCGCCGCATCGTCCAGTTCGAGATTGTTCTCGGCCACCCGGCGCAGGTCGTCCTCGATCGCGGACTGATTCTGAGAGGTGGGTGGGATGATGGTGGCCGCGCGTACCGTTCCGCTGTCGTCGACTTCGTAACGGTGATAAAGCAGTCCACGGGGGGCTTCACTGACCCCGTGTCCGATACCGGCGCGCGGCGCGCTCGGGACGAACGGGCGGGCGGGCGGTTCATAGTCGCCGATCAGCCGGAGCGCTTCATCGATGGCATACACGACTTCGACAGCACGAACCACGATGCTGCGGAACGGGTTACGGCATTCCGATCCCAGACCGACCGCGGCGGCGACCTCGCGCGCGAGCGGTGACAGCTGCCGGGAGTTGAGACTGTACCGGGCGAGTGGACCGGTCAGGTAGCGCCTGCCGTCCAGCCGCGCGTGCAGCGCGGTGGAATGCGGCACTTGTTCCTCGATGACGTGGGCACCGAAATCGGCGGCGGGAAAGGACGATCCGGCGCTGGTCTGGACGGTCCCGTTCTCGATGGCGTAACGCTCCGGTGTGGTGGCGGCGAGCAGGTCGTGCTCGAATTCCAAATCGGGGAACTCGAATCCGGCAACGAAATACGCGGTTTCGAGCGCGTATTCCTGTGCGCGGCGGAGCTGTTCGGCGATCGCGTCCAGCTCGGCGCGAGCGGGCACGGAAAAGAAGCCGCCGACGCGGACGTTGATCGGATGGATTGGGCGCCCGCCGATGAGTTCGAGCAGACCGTTGCCCGCCTTCTTCAATGCCAGCCCGTGTTCCACCAGTTCCCGGTGGTCGCGGGCCAGGGTGATGGCGTCTGGATATCCGAGAAAGTCCGGGATGTGCAGCAGGTGGATGTGGAGCGTGTGACTGGAGATCCATTCGCCGCAGTACAACAACCGCCGCAGAGCGGCGAGCGGCGCGTCGAGTTCAATGCCGCAGAGCTGTTCGAGGGCGTTGCACGCACTGGTTTGGTAGGCCACCGGGCAGATACCGCAGATTCGGGCGGTGATATCGGGCGGCTCGGTGTAACCCCTGCCCCGCAAGAACGCCTCGAAGAACCGCGGCGGCTCATAGATGTTCAGTTCCGCGCGCTCGACCCGGCCGCCTTCGACAACGACCCGCAGCGCGCCCTCGCCCTCCACCCGGGCCAGCGAACTGACCCGCAATTGCCTACTGCGATGGCTCATCCCGCTTCCTCTCCGCGAAGGGCGGCGCGCCCACCGCGAATGTGCTGAACACTCGGTCGGTATCGTCGACGGACATGCCGTTGACGCGCAGGATCGGCAGCAGCGCACCGATATTGGGCCGCGCCATCGGGCCGAAGCAGCCGTAGCAGCCCCGATGGTAGGCCGGGCACAGGGCGCCGCAGCCGGCCTGGGTGACCGGACCGAGGCACGGTATGCCGTCGGCGACCATGACACAGGTGGTGCCGCGGCGCTTGCATTCGGTGCACACGCTGGTGTCCGGCAGGTCGGGGGCCCGCCCGGCCAGCAGGGCGGTCAGGGTGTCCAGGAGTTGGCGGCGGTCGATCGGGCAGCCCCGCAGCTCGTAGTCCACCGGCACGTGCGCGGCGATCGGTGTCGCGGTGGCCAGCGTCGAAATGTATTGGGGGCTGGCGTACACCACCGACGCGAACTCGGCGACGTCGGCGAAATTGCGCAGCGCCTGAATGCCGCCGTGGCAGGCACAGGCACCGATCGTGACGAGAATTCGCGACTGCGCACGGATTTCGGCGATCCGACGGAGCTCCTCCGGTGTGGAAACCGAACCCTCGACCAGCGACACATCATAGGGCCCGGGTTCGGCCGTGCTGGATGCCTCGGTGAAATGGGCGATGCGGACCCGGCCCGCGAGAGTCAGCAGCTCGTCTTCGCAGTCCAGCAGGGTGAGCTGACAGCCGTCGCAGGAGGTGAACTTCCATACCGCGAGGGTCGGGGTGGCCATTACAGCTCCCGCACCGAGATCAGTGGTCCGGCCACCGCGTAGTCCACGACCGGGCCGTCCCGGCAGACCAGTAGCGGACCGAGCTGGCAGTGGCCGCACCGGGCGACGCCGCACTGCATATTACGTTCCAGGGACATCCGGATGTCGGTGGGGGGCATGCCCTTACGCAGCAATGTCTGCGCGCAGAACCGCATCATCGGTTCCGGTCCGCACAGGAACGCGGTGGTGCGCGCGGGGTCGACGACGAGCTTTCCGAGGGGTTCTGTGACGAACCCGATCCGTCCCGTCCACCCCGGAGCCGGGTGGTCGACCGTCTGGTGCAGTTCGATCGCGCCGCCTTGGAACCACGAGCGCTGGTCGTGCCGGAAGAGGATGTCGTCAGGGGTTCGAGCACCGGTGATCAGCACGACCCTCCGGTACTCGGCGCGCCGCGCCAGCACCTCCAGCACCACCGGGCGCAAGGGTGCCATACCGACCCCACCACCGACGATGATCAGATCGCGGTCGGCGGCGGAGTCGAGATCCCATCCGGTGCCGAACGGTCCGCGCACGCCGATCACCGCACCGACCGGGGCATCGTGGAGGGCGGCGCTCACCGCGCCGACCGAGCGGATGGTGTGCTCGAGCAGATCATCCGGGCCACAGGGATTCCCGCTGATCGAGATGGCGATCTCACCGACCCCGAACCGGTAGAGCATCATGAACTGCCCGGCCCGGAATCGTTGTGCCGCAGCGTCGATCGGTGCGAGCAACAGGGTCACGGTGTCGGCGGTCTGCGGGACACGGTCGGCCAGACGATAACGGAGCATGATGTCGGGATCCGGTGTCGGGTGAGTGGGTAGCGCGCAGCTCATCGCCTACCTCCGGCCTCACCCAGGCGCAGCGGCGCGGTCGTGCAGGTTTCGCCCGAGTTGCGATAGAGGTTGAGCAGCCTGGCCCGGGTGGCCTGCAGCCGTTCCAAGAGTGCTTCGAAGAGCAACAGCGTCAGCGCGTGCCCGAATTTCGGGTCGGTGTCGGCGAACTCGGCCAGCCGGGCCGAATCGAATTCGATCGCGTGCACGGGTTCGGTGGTGACGGCACCGAAGTGCCAGCGGTAGGGCGGCACCAGCCAGGACCAGCCCAGCAAATCGCCGGGGCCGAGAGTTTGTATCGCAACATCGCCGCGTCCGGGCACCGTCGCGTCCAGCACCACGCTTCCCGAGCGGATGAGCCAGCACCGGTCCGCCCGATGACCTTCCGCGATCAGGCGCTGCCCGGCGGGATAGTCGACGTCCCGCCCCGCACGGGCGAGGGTCTCGAGTTTCGCGTGATCCAGCGCGGCGAGCGAAGAGAAGGTGGACAGGTCGTCAGCGGTGGTCATCATCACCAGCCTCCGCCAGTTCGGCGAGCCTGGCGAGCTCAACGGTCAGGTCGATGCCCGCCGGGCACCACGCGATGCATCGCCCGCAGCCCACACAGCCGGAACTGCCGAACTGGTCGTACCAGGTGCCCAGTTTGTGGCTGAGCCACTGCCGGTACCGGCTCTCCCCGGACTGCCGGACACTGCCGCCGTGCAGATAGGAGAAGTCCAGTTCGAAACACGAGGCCCAGCGCTCCCAGCGTTCGGCGTGGGCGCCGGTGAGGTCGGTGACATCCTCGGTGGTGGTACAGAAACAGGTGGGGCACACCATGGTGCAATTGGCACAGGCGAAGCAGCGGCTCGCGACGTCCTCCCAGTGCGGGGACTCGCGAGAGCGGCGAATCACCTCGCGCACATCGACGTCCGGCATGCTGCGGCCCATTCGGCCGGCCGCCGCCGCGACGTCGGTCCGCGCCGCCGAGATCTCGGCGTCCGAGGCCGGTTCGGTGACGAGTTCGGCGATGATCCGAGTGCCCGCATCGGTGCCCGCATCGACGAGGAACCGGTGTCCGGTGTCGTCGAGGCGTTCGGTGAGGGCGAGATCGTAGCCGGAGGAGACACCCGGGCCGGTGCCCATCGAGGCGCAGAAGCACACCCCGCCGGGCTCGGTGCAGTTCACCGCGATGATGAACAGCTCCTTGCTCCGGGCCGCGAAGGCCGTATCCACGCCGCCCAGCACTCGGCCCAGGACCGCGATCGCGGCGAGATCGCAGCCGCGCACGCCGAGGAATGCGGTTGGCACCGGAATCTCCTGTACCGCTTCGGAATTCAGGTCCGCGTCGAGCTGTGCGAGCTTGCGGTGCGGCGGCTGGAGAAACTCTTTCCACGATCCCGGTCCCGCCGAATGCGAGAAGACGGCTTCGTCGTCGCGGCGGTACAGCCGATACCGTCCCGGCTCGGTGCGCACGCCCCACCCGTCGGGTAGCGCGGCACCCGAGTCGAGTTCGTCCAGGATGATCGCGCCATCGCGGACCTGCGGGCCGATTACTCGATAGCCGTGCTCTCCGAGCACGTCGACAAGTCGATCAAGGCCCGTCCGGTCGATGGTCACGGTCTCACCGATGGTCATGTGGAGCCCCTGTTCGCCGAACAGTCGCTGGTTCGTCGTACGGTTTCGAGTCTGGCCGGGGGCGGTGCCGGATCGGGAGCGGCAAAGGTCCCCGTTCGCCTGCCGGAGGGCCCGAAAGGACGTGGTCCAGCGCTGATGAGCGGCGAATGACATCGCGCCGAAGCCATTCGGCCGCAATTCCTCCCGCGTCGACCAAACGCCCCGCCACGACGAGCCACCGCTCATGCACGCGGGAACGGCACCCCGCCCCAGGCGGTAGGGCCCCGGCGGCACGACTGAGCAATCGGTTCGAGTTGGCCGGCCATCCAGCGCAGCTCCGTCGCGATCGATGAAAGGGCGCAGGCCAGGACTTTCGCCTCTCGCGGTGGGGTCCGGCCGCCCTCGATGATGAGGTTTGCTGCCGCCGTGTTCGACACCGATCCGAAACGAAGTGCGTCAGGACTACAGCGCGCGATATGCAGCACGGACACCACGGCCGCATGCGCCGATGGGCGGGGCTGTTCCCGCGTTTCAAGGCCCGTGATCGGTCACCGAGAACCATCGACCCGCTCAACCGGTGACAGTCGGATCTGCCGTTGAGGGTCGCGATTTTGAGGTTGAAGGGGCCTGTCTACCAGGAGGTTTCGATGTTCTTCGAGGATCGCGCCGAGGCGGGCCGACGGCTGGCGGAACGGCTGGTGACGCTGCGCGGCAAGGATGTCGTCGTGCTGGGGCTGCCCCGCGGCGGCATCCCCGTCGCGTACGAAGTGGCCCGGTCGCTGGACGCACCGCTGGATGTCATCGTCGTGCGGAAACTGGGCGTGCCCCACCAGCCGGAGCTTGCTTTCGGCGCCATCGGGGAAGACGGGATCCGGGTGATCAACGACGCCGTGGTGAAGCGCGCGGATCTCACCGACACGGAGATGGCGCTGGTGGAGCAACGTGAGCGCTGGGAATTGGACCACCGCGCAGCCCGTTTCCGAGCCGGGCGATCGCACATCCCGTTGACCGACCGCATCGCGGTGATCGTCGACGACGGGTTCGCGACCGGGGCCACCGCGTGCGCAGCGTGTCAGGTCGCCAGGGCGCAAGGCGCCTCCCAGGTCGTGCTGGCGGTCCCGGTCGCGTCCAGACATGCGCTGCAAACGCTGGCGCGGGAGGCCGACGAGGTGATCTGTATCGAGCAGCCGACGTTCTTCTATGCGGTCGGCCGGTGGTATCACCATTTCGGGCAAACCACCGACGACGAGGTCGTCGAACTGCTGGACCACGCCGCGGCACGGGCCGCGTTACCCCAACGGGATCCGGCGGCCGATCCGCCACTGCGTGACGAGGAGGTGCGTGTGCGGGCCGGGAAGATCGAACTCGCCGGACTCCTCACCGTTCCGGAGCATCCGATCGGTGTGGTGGTATTCGCCCATGGCAGCGGCAGCAGCCGCCACAGCCCCCGCAACCGGTACGTCGCCGAGCTATTGCAGCAGGCCGGGCTGGCCACACTGCTGTTCGACCTGCTCACCACGGCCGAGGAAATCAACCGCGCCAACGTGTTCGACATCGACCTGCTCGCCCGGCGACTGATCGACGTCACCGCCTGGCTGACCCGCCAGCAGCACGTCGAAGGTCTGCCGGTCGGGTACTTCGGGGCCAGTACCGGGGCTGCGGCGGCCTTGTACGCCGCCGCCGACCCGCGCGTGAACGTGGCCGCGGTGGTGTCCCGGAGCGGGCGACCCGATCTGGCCGGCCATGCCTTGACCGCGGTGCGCGCTCCGACCCTGTTCATCGTCGGCAGCCGCGATCACCTCGTGATGGATCTGAATCGCCAGGCGGCCGAGGCGATGTCGTGTGAAACTGCGCTGATGGAGGTGCCGGGCGCGACGCACCTGTTCGAGGAACCCGGCACCCTGCACAAGGCCGCGGAGCTCGCACGCGACTGGTTCACCACCTGGTTAAACGCCGCCACGGTGAGTGAGTCGCCGGGATCGGCGTGAACGATCCAAGATCCGGACCGCCACTGCCTCTACCGACGATCACGACGGCAACGCAGTGGTCCTCGGGTTGGACTGACGGTCAGCACCTCGCTTCAGCAGCCGGGACGGCCGGTGTGAGGCACATCGCGGCATATACCCCCAGGGGTATGCTAGCCTGCATTCATACCCCATGGGGTATCCGCGACGCGGCCGATCCGACGATGCCGTGCCTCGCCGAAGCAGCCGAAGGAGTAGCCATGTCCGCACCGACCGATGTCATCCACGCCTCGCCGCACGGTAAGGCCGTCCTGAACGATTTGTCTCCGCTCCATCGGGAGCTGCGGCGTGCGATTCCCGAGGTGTACAAGGGTTTCGGCGAGCTCAGCAAGGCGGCGTTCGCACCGGGCGCGCTGGACCGCAAGACCAAGGAGCTGATCGCGCTGGCCATCGGGGTGGTCGAGGGTTGCGACGGCTGCATCGCCTCACACGGTCAGGCCGCGGCGCGCGCCGGCGCGACCAGGCAGGAGGCGGCCGAGGCAATCGGCGTCACCTTCCTCATGCACGGCGGCCCCGCCACTATTCACGGCGCCCGCGCCTACGAGGCGTTCTGCGAATTCGCCGACGCCGTCGAATCCGGCGAATCCCCCGCCTGACACCCCCGGAGGAACCATTCATGTGCCACCCCACCCGATGCCGGTCCTGCGGCAAAACCACCTGGTCCGGCTGCGGCGCCCACGTCGCCCAGGTTCGCGCCGCCATACCGGCCGACCAGTGGTGCCAGGGTCATCAGGACACCGCCCGCGACACCTGGATCCGGCGAATCCTCAGCCGCTGATCAATCCCGCGTGTCATCCCGGCAGGGCCGTACGACGGCGCTCGAAAACCACCGCCACCTCACCGACACCGTCGCGCTCGCAGTGACACCGCGCCAGATCCGGCGACCGCACCTGCGGCCATCACGGCAGACCCTGTGCGAACCGCATTTCCGCCTCCGGGCGGGCACGCATCGA
The DNA here is from genome assembly GCF_050942175.1 of Nocardia sp. CA-151230. NCBI lineage: Bacteria > Bacillati > Actinomycetota > Actinomycetes > Mycobacteriales > Nocardiaceae > Nocardia > Nocardia sp. CA-151230. Next base: position 4,610,592 of record NZ_CP192061.1, on the reverse strand, counting down.
CCGACCCCAGTAACTTCAACATTGTAGTAATAGTCACTTCCAAACACTTCAAGTTTGAAGCTATGGTGGGGTCATGGGAGAGCAGCGCGAACCGCAGTGGCTGGATGCCGACGAGCAGCAGATCTGGCATGCCTTCGCCTATCTGCTGATCCGGCTGCCCGCCGCACTGGACACCCAGATCCAGCGGGATGCTGATATCAGCCATTTCGACTATCTGGTGTTGTCGGCGCTGTCCTCGGATTCAGAGGGGGCGTTGCGGATGAGTAGGCTCTCGCATTTCACGGGCGGATCGCTGTCGCGGCTGTCCAATGTGGTGGCCAAGCTGGAGAAGCGCGGGTGGGTGCGGCGGGAACCGGATCCGGATGATGGGCGCGCGACGCGTGCTGTCCTGACCCCGGACGGGTGGGACAAGGTTGTCGCCAGTGCGCCTTCGCATGTCGAGGAGGTGCGCCGACTCGTCTTCGATGCTCTGACCAAGACCCAGCAGCGGCAGCTCGGCGCTATTTCCGAGCGTCTCCTGGCCGCCATCGACCCCGAGCGTTCCTGACTCGGCGGCCGTTCCCATCAGATCATCGAGGAGTACTCGCATGCCCACTATCGCCATCGTCGGAGCCGGACCCGGTCTGGGACTGTCCCTCGCGAAAGTCTTCGGCGGCAACGGATTCGACGTCGCCCTGATCGCCCGCAACAAGGATTCACTCGACGCCCTGGTCCGTGAACTGGCCGAATCCGGCACCACCGCGGCCGGATTCGCCGCCGACACCGGTGACCACGCCGCTCTCACCACAGCATTGACCGATGCCGCAGCACGTTTCGGTGCCATCGACGTCCTGGAGTTCTCGCCGCACGCGGGCCTGGTCGTGGTCGAGCCGAAGGACGTCACGATCGAGAATCTGCGACCCCAGATAGACCAGTACCTGTTCGGCGCGGTCGCCGCCACCCAGGCGGTACTGCCCGCGATGCTGGCCGCCGGTTCGGGCACGCTGCTGTTCACCACCGGCGGCGGCGCGATCTCGCCGTATCCGCAATTGGCCACCGTGAACATCGCCCAAGCCGGCCTACGCAACTGGGCGCTCAACCTGCACAACGCGCTCACCGGCACCGGCATCTACGCCGCCACCACCGCCATCAACCTCATGATCGCGGCGACTGCCCCCGACGGCATCCCCCACCGCTCCCCCGACGAGATCGCGCAGACCTACTGGACCCTGTACACCGAGCGTGAACGGGCCGAACAGGTCATCGCCTGACCTCGATCACAGTTCGGATCGGCCGGCTTCTGTCACCAGGTCGCGGCCTCCACCGGATCCGTGGCCCGGGATGCGCCTGGTCGCCACCCCGTGCTGATTCGACCCGAGCAGCGAGGCGGTAGCCGGCGGCCGCGACGCGTTCCGGTCAGCTCCCGACCGGCTGCGGGCTGGGCTGAAGCGCCTGCAGCAGCGCGGATTTGATGGGATCGCGAGTCGTGGCGATCAGGGCGAAGGTCGCCTGCCGGAGCAGTCGCTCCGCGGTCGCGCCGGCAACGGCGGACCGGCTGCCGGAGCAGACGACGCCCGCCGCTGCGGCATTCACCGCGGCGTGCGCCATCTCCGCGCGCAGGGCGTGGGTCGCCGTGATGTCGCCGATCGCCCGGCCGTAGCGCTCCCGCAGGCCGGCGAGCCGCGCCGCGTGCGGGGCAGCCTCCGCGCCGAAGTCCTCCAGGAATCGCACACAACGCATCAGGACGCCCAGTACCAGTCCGCCATTGACCCAATCACTGAGCGCGACACCGCCTTCCGGCCCGACTGCGACAGCTTTCACGTCGAGCACGAGCTCGTCACCCGCGAACGCGCCGTCGAAGGTCAGCCTCACCGTGGCACTGGCGTCCGCAGCGATCAACGAGAGCCGTTCGGCGCGAATGTTCTCCGCCTCACGCACCGGCACCAACAGCGTCACCACCGATTCGGCCGCCCCCTCACGCACGCGCGCGGCGGTGGCGACCGCATCGATGTAACCCCACCCGGTCACGAAGGGCGTCGTGCCGGTGAGCACGTATCCACCGTCGACCGGCTCGGCGAACAGAGTCGGCTCGGTGCGAGTTCCCGCGTAGGAGACACCGCAGCGATAGGCGCCGCTCATCATCTCGGCGAGGTACCGCTCAAGCAGGTCCCGATTGCTGCCGGCCACGACCGAGCGCAGCGCACCCAGGTGCTGCGCCCACACGAACCCCGTTGCCAGGCAACCGCTGATGACGGTCGCCGCGGTATCGATCAGGGTTTCCGGAGTCATACCGTCCGACAGCGGAAACCCGTAGAACCCCCGTTCGGCGAGCGCTTCGAAGTGCGCGGGCGGAATCAGCCCGCCGCGATCCACCTCCGCGGCGCGCCCTTCGAGCACCTCCGCGGTCAGCGACTCCGCCTCACGCACCCAGTCCTTGCCCATGCAAACCCCCTGTCAGGTCCCGATCACCCGCCACCGCAACGGGTTTCGAGGAGCGAACTACCTCGGGCGATACTACGTGAGTCCGGCGCGCACCGAGCATCGCGCAGAGGGTCACGAGGTCATCGACGTCGCAGAGCCGTTGCGATGGCCGGCTACTGCTCGAATCGCCCGGCGAAGGCGCGCAAGGGGAGGTCGGCGCTGGTGATGATGCCCGGTGGGGCGGCGACGACGGCGGGGATGGCATTGAGGGCGGGGAGGCCGGTGACCGTCATGCCGACGGAGGCGAAGGCGGCGGGGTCGGTGAAGTCGGTGCCACATTTGGGCAGGACGCGGTGTTTGCTCGAAATGCAGGGGTCGCCGGTGATTTTCGTGATGTAGCAGCCTTGGACGTTCCAGTGCGGCTCGGTGTGCGGGGTCATCTGCCATTCGACGTGGACTTCCACCTTCGGCACGCCGGCAACGAGGCCCTGGTATTTGATGTAGTTGGCGCCCAGCGAACCTTTCGGCAGCTGATACCAGCCCAGATCGATGTCCTTGGTGCAGGCGCCGAGTTCGTAGCCGAAGGTGACCTCGTCGAGTTCCAGGCCGAAGCAGTCCGCCATCAGGTGGACGCCGTCGGCGAATACGCGAGTGCCCTTCTCCAGCATGGCAGGAATCGCGGGATCGTCGACGGGGCGGCCGTATCCGACCATCTGCCAGGAGCCCACCGAATGGTGGCAGGACACGTCGACCGATTCGATGACGGTCACGTTCTCGAGATCGGCGACATCGCAGCTGTGGACCACGCCGAGGATCTGGGTCAGCCCGGGATTCATGCCGGTGCCGTAGAACGTCGACCCACCGTGGCGGCAGGCCTCCTCGAGAACCTCGGACGTCCGCCGACCGGAGGGGTGCGGATGATTGCTGTCGCGGTGGTGACCGGTGATCCAATCCGCTGTGGTGACAATGTCGATTCCGGCCTCGAGGACCCGGACATAGAGGTCCTCGTCGGGAAACACGCCGTGGAAGGTCACCACGTCGGGCCGTGCGGCGATGATGTCGTCGACCGAGCCGGTCGCGGTGATCCCGATGGGCTCGAGCCCGGCCAGCTCGCCGGCGTCGCGGCCGATCTTCTCCGGTGTGTAGCAGTGCAATCCGACCAGTTCGAGGTCGGGATGGGCGCCGATGCGCTTGATCATCTCGGTGCCGACATTGCCGGTCGCCACCTGGAAGACCCGGATCGGCCGCCGGGGGAACGCAGATACCATGGGCGGCATCGCCTTTCGTGTGATCAGGATTGCGGATAGAACTGGGCGGCCCAGGTGCGCAGGGCCATGAATCCGTCGTATTCGGAGCGGGCCAGCGCGGGTGGATCCGAATAGCGCTGGTGCGACCAGATATGCACGTCGGCCAGGAACTGGTCGATCACCGCCCGCATCACCCGCTCGGCCCACGGCGGCGCGGTGGCACTGTTGTCACCGGGGGTACGCCCGGCCCACACGGTGAAGCGGACATCGCAGGTGTCGTCGTCGACCGGAGTGACCGCGGAGATGGTGCGATTGTCGATCATGCCCCAGCTCTTGGTCACCGCGACGCCGAGTCCGGCATTGATCGCCTCGACACCGCTGGCCATATCGTCGGCGGTCATCCCGGTGGCGTCGCCGAAGGTCACGGTGAAGTCCAAATGGGACACCGGGCCGTCGAAGTCGTGGCGGGTGAACTCGGGAACGAACGGAACCTTGTGCACGAACGTGAAATGCGCGAAGTCGACGCCGTTCTCGAGCACGTACTGCGGATGCAGTTCGAGCCGCTCCCGGTAGAGGGTGCCCTGCGGATGGGCCGGGTAGTAGTCGGCCGCGCTGCCGGCGTCGCCGAATCCCGCGAAGACGTCGGGCACATCGAAATACGGTGCGCGACCGTCGATATCGTGCCAGATATAGATGGATTCGTTGCGCTCGGTCACCGGATAGGTGCGCATGCGCCGTCCCCGGTTGGGCCGGTTCTCGTAGGGGATGCACACATTGCGCCCGTCGCGGTCCCATTCCCAGCCGTGGAAGGGACAGACGATGCGCTCACCGTCGACGCGGCCGCCGAATCCGAGGTGCGCGCCGAGATGCTCGCAGTAGGCGTCCATCACGGTCACCGCGCCCGCCGCGGAACGCCAGGCGATCAGGTCACGGCCGAAGTACGTCATCCGGTGCACGTCCCCGACGGCGATCTCCGGCGACCAGGCCACCTGGAACCATCCCGTCGGCTTCATCGATAGCGGCGGCTTGACCATGCCTGCTGCCCTCCCACTGCGCACAGAGAGTCGTGTATTCGTTTGTCCGGTAGGGGGCTGGGATGCCCTCAGGCCCGGTCCCGGTCAGTTCCGGGTTGTGGCGCGACGTAGGTGTCCAGCGCACGACGCAGCCACCGTTCCCGCGATCGAAACGCCCGCCGGCTCACCGCGGCGCGGGGAACGAGCCGGTCGAACCCGTGCCAGCAGCCGGGATGGACCTCGAACTCCACCGGCACGCCGCAGGATCGCAGGCCGTTCACGTAGGCGATCGTCTCGTCCCGGAACGGCTCGAGGCCCCCGACATAGGTGAAGGTCGGTGGCAGACCTCGCAGATCACCGGCCCGCGCGGGCGCCGCGTACACCGGAACCCGCTGCGTCCCATGCAGATCCCGCAGATACAGCTTCCACGCCGAGGCCAGCGTGACCGAATCGAGCAGGGGCGCGTCGTTCTCGCGCGCCGATTCGGTGGACTGCCGGTCGTCGAGCATGGGATAGATCGGCATCTGGAAGGCGATGTTCACCTCGCCACGGTCCCGCGCGAGCAGGGTGAGCGCGGCGGTCAGTCCCCCGCCGGCGCTCTCCCCCGCGACCGCCAGCTGATCCTCGCGGATGCCGAGCCGAATCGCGTTGTCGCGCATCCAGATCAAGGCGGCGTAGCCGTCGTAGAGGGCCGCCGGATACGGGTGGGCGACGCTGAGCCGATAGTCGGGCGCGACGACCACGCAGCCGGTCCGCTCGGCCAATCGCCGGTAGATCCGCATGTCCTGTTCCGGTCGCCCGAGGAAGTATCCGCCCCCGTGCAGCCAGAGCAGCCCGGCCGCGGCCGTGGTGGGCGCCGGCGGCGAATAGACGACCACGCGCAGCCGCGTTCCGTCGCCGCGATCGATTCCGAATTCCTCGACCCGCAGGGTTTTCGGACGGCGGGCCCGCGCGAGCCACAGCAGCCCGTCGACCAGAGCCCCGGCGGCGCGAAGCCGCCGTTCACTGTGCCGAGACCCCATGCGCCGCAACCACACACCGGTCGCACGCAGCTGACCGTCCATCATCGCGTCGGTGATCTGCATGCCGGCCCTTTCGCAGGTCCAGCGACGTTATCACAGACCTGGAAGCCAATACAGACACTAGTCCAGACTTCCGGGCCTCAGTATCATCCAGACACATGTCCGAACTCGCATCCACCGGCATCGAGGCAACCCGACGGCGTCTCACCGAGAAGCAGGCCGACACCGTCGACCGCCTCACCGCGGCGGCAGTCGAGGTGTTGTCCCGGGAAGGCTTCTCCGGCACGACGATTCGGCTCGTCGCCGCGGCCGCGGGAGTCGGCACCGCCACCGCCTACACGTACTTCTCGTCCAAGGAGCACCTGATCTCGGAGGTGTTCTGGCGGCGACTGGTCGCAACCCCGAAACTGGACACCGCCACCGGGGACCCGGCCACCCGGGTGGTCGCCGTGCTGCGCCAGGTATCCCTGCTCGTGGCCCATGACCCAGCTCTCGCCGGCGCGGTCAGCAACGCACTGCTGGGCGACGATCCCGACGTCCGGCATCTGCGGGTGCGCATCGGCCGGGAAATCCGCGGCCGCCTCGCCGAGGCACTGGGATCCGATGACCCCGAACGGGTTTCGATGCTGGAGCTGCTCTACGCCGGCGCGCTGCTCCAGGCCGGGATGGGCCTGCTCTCCTACGAGCAGGTCGCCGATCTCCTGGAAGCGTCCGCGCGGCGACTGCTGGCAGCTCCCGCAACCGAGTGATCGACGGGCGGCGAACCGTCACACACCGATCCCGATGAACACCACGAGCCCCACCGGTCACCCATCGCAACCAGGGGCTGGGCACCTTCGCGTGCAGCCGATCACCAAGTGGCCCTTGGTCATCGGAGCACGCACACGCCGCGAAAGCGCGTCCGCCGATCCGATTCAACGTCCGACGCCGGCCACAGACCTTGTCGCGCGCCGCCAACCATAGTACCGTCCGGACACATGTCCACCATGTGTCTGGACAAGGTTATTCGTGGAAGGATTTCCAATGACGCTGGTCAAGCCGCAGCGAGTGTCCGGGGGCGCGGATGAGCACGGACACCTGGAGGAGTTCCGCACCGATCCCATCGCGCTGATGCGGCGGGTGCGCGCCGAATGCGGCGATATCGGAGCCTTCGAACTCGCGGGGCGCGATGTCATCCTGCTGTCGGGCGCCGAGGCCAACGAGTTCTTCTTCCGCGCCAGCGACGAGGACCTCGATCAGGGTGCGGCCTATCCGTTCATGAAGCCGATCTTCGGCGAGGGCGTTGTCTTCGACGCGCCGCCCGAACGCCGCAAGGAGATGCTGCACAATTCGGCGCTGCGCGCGGACCACATGCGCGGGCACGCGACCACCATCGCCCGCGAGGTGGATCGCATGCTGGCCGGCTGGGCGGACGAGGGCGAGATCGATCTGCTCGAATTCTTCGCCGAGCTGACCATCTACACGTCCTCGGCCTGCCTGATCGGCCGCAAGTTCCGCGAGCAGCTGGACTCCCGCTTCGCGCATCTCTACCACGAACTCGAGCAGGGCACCGACGCACTGGCCTACGTCGACCCCTACGCGCCGATCGAGAGCTTCCGCCGCCGCGACGCGGCCCGCGCCGCACTGGTCGAGCTGGTGCAGGCGATCATGGATCAGCGTGAGGCGAATCCGCCGACCGGCAAGGACGACCGCGACATGCTCGACGTCCTGATCTCGGTCAAGGACGAGAACGGCGTGCCGCGTTTCTCGGCCAGCGAGATCACCGGCATCTTCATCTCCATGATGTTCGCCGGGCACCACACCACCTCCGGCACCGCGGCCTGGACCATCATCGAACTGCTGCGCCACCCGGAGACGCTGGCCGCGGTGGTGACCGAGCTCGACGAGCTGTACGCCGACGGCGCGGAGGTCAGTCACCATGCGCTGCGCCAGATTCCGAATCTGGAGGCCGCGCTCAAGGAGGCGCTGCGCCTGCACCCGCCGCTGATCATCCTCATGCGTATCGCCCGTGCCCGGTTCGAGGTGTGCGGGCACCGGATCGAGGCGGGCGACATGGTGGCCGCCACGCCCGCCATCTCCAACCGGATACCGGAGGACTTCCCGGACCCGGACACCTTCGACCCGGGCCGCTATCTGGATCCGCGGCAGGAGGATCTGGTCAATCGCTGGACCTGGATCCCCTTCGGTGCGGGCCGCCACCGCTGTGTGGGCGCGCCGTTCGCGCTCATGCAGCTCAAGGCGATCTTCTCCATCCTGTTGCGGGACTGGGAATTCGAGCTGGCGCAGCCGTCGGAGACCTACCGCAACGACCACTCCAAGATGGTGGTGCAGTTGCAGCAGCCGTGCCGGGTCCGCTACCGGCGCCGCCGTCGCTGAATCCGTCCCGGTCCACAACGATGTCGGCCCGTCAGGAGGCAGCCGTGTCCGCGCCGTCCATTCCCCCCGGATTCGATTTCACCGATCCGGCACTGTGGGAGACCCGTAACCCCGTCGAAGAATTCGCCCGGCTGCGCCGCACCGCCCCGGTGTGGTGGAACCCCCAGACCGACGCCCAGTCCGGCGGATTCCGCGACGGCGGCTACTGGGTGGTCACCAAGCACGAGGACATCAAGGAGATCTCGCGCAACGCGGAGCTGTTCTCCGCCCGGTCCAAGGGCGCGGTGATCCGCCTGCCCGGCGAGATCACCCCCGAGCAGATCGAGCTCACCGGCGCGCTGCTGCTGAACATGGATCCGCCCAAGCACACCAAGATCCGGCGCATCATTTCGAAGGGCTTCGGCCCGCGCGCGATCGAGGGATTGCGCGGCGCACTGGCCGACCGGGCGGCCGCGATCGTGCACGCGGCGCGGAAGTCCGGCGGCGGCGACTTCGTCGAGCAGGTGGCGTGCGAACTGCCGTTGCAGGCGATCGCCGAATTGCTGGGCGTGCCACAGGAGGATCGGCGCAAGCTGTTCGACTGGTCCAATCAGATGCTCAACTACGACGATCCGGAATACGGTGACAACACCACCACGATCTCGTCGACCAACGCATCGATGGAGATCCTCGGTTACGCCTGGAACATGGCAGAACAGCGCCGCGTCGACCCGCTCGACGACATTGTCAGCCGGCTCGTGCACGCCGATCTCGACGGGGAAGCGCTGGGCTCGGACGAATTCGGCTTCTTCGTCATCCTGCTGGCGGTGGCGGGCAACGAAACCACCCGCAATGCCATCACTCACGGTATGAAGGCGTTCATCGACAACCCCGAGCAGTGGGAGCTCTACCGGCGGCAGCGCCCGCGCACCGCACCCGACGAGATCGTGCGCTGGGCGACGCCGGTGACCGCCTTCCAGCGCACCGCCACCGCCGACACCGAACTGGGCGGACAGCCGATCCGGCGGGGCCAGCGGCTCGGATTGTTCTACAGCTCCGCCAATTTCGACGAGGACGCCTTCGACGACCCCTTCCGATTCGACATTCTCCGCGACCCCAATCCGCATCTGGCCTTCGGCGGCACCGGCGCGCACTACTGTGTCGGCGCGAATCTCGCCCGGCTCGAGATCGATCTCATGTTCAATGCCATCGCCGACGCGATGCCGAACCTGTCCGAGGTCGCTGCTCCGGAGCGGCTGCGGTCGGGGTGGATCAACGGCATCAAGCACTGGCGGGTCCGGTACGAGTAGCCGGGCCTCCGTATCGCCGGGCGGATCGCCCGGTGCATACTCGATCGGCGCGGTCGGACGAGAAGCCGTCCCCCGCAATCACATTGGGAGTAGATGATGAAGACCCGCCTGAGCTGCCCGTGCGGTGAGTACATTCGCGGCGAGAACGAGGACGACCTGGTCGAGAAGACCCGGGCCCACCTCGCCGAGCGGCACCCCGATCACGACTATTCCCGCGACGAGATCCTCTTCCTCGCGTACTGATCCGGTTCGTGCGGGCGGCGCCGTCGCCGATATCCCCGCCGGAGGTGGGCCCGGCTCCGAATGAGCCGGGCTCCCCCGCTACTTCGACGGCAAGGCGTTCTGCAGGCCGCCCACGTCGGTGATCTTCCACCCCGAATTGCGGTCGACGGTCAGTGAATACGTGACCGTGGTCTGGGCGCCGTCGGGGGTCTGCGCACTCGTGGAAGTCACCGTGAGGTAGGCGTTGACCTTGTAGATTCCGCCGGATTCGGAGATCACGCCGGCGGACAGGGGCGCGGCCTTGGAGGTCCACTGCAGCGGCAGCAGAATCTGTTCGAGTTGCGGTGCGGTGGCGTCGAATTTGGCCGAGAGCTGCGGTGTCGTACCGGATTGCAGGCGGCCGATCCAACCCTTCACGTCGTGATAGTCGATCGTGGACGCGCCCAGCGAGTAGTCCGTCGCGATCTGTTCGGCATGCCGGTCGTCCGCCGCCTTTGCGTCACGGTCGGCGAGCGTCGATCTGGCCGCCCAGTACAGCGATGCGAAGCTCACCGCCACTGCGGTGAGCAGCGCGATCCCGGCGCTGATCAGCACGGTCGACAATCGTATCGACACCGTGCGCGGCGCAGCGGTGCGATCGCCGGAAGCTGGAGAACTGCTTTCCGTTTCGGCCGAGGCGGGTGCTTCATCGGTGCTTGCGCTCATGGTTGTGTCCTTCCGCCCGCGCGGCGATGCCCGACGGTCTCTGCGTTCATTTGATGGCGATCCGGAGATGCACTGCGCCGTCCTCGCCGACGCCCCGCAGGGCCTGGTCGATCAGCGCGCTGATATCGACGGCGGGTACCCGGCCGACCGCGTCACGCACCGGTTCGAGCACCGGCGCCAGCGGCGCGATGCCGGGACCGATCTTGTCCAGCAGCGCGTTCAGATCGGTCAGGAACGGGACGAGCCCGTCGCCGGTGAAGTAGTCGGGAACCGGCCGGCTTTCGGCCAGCAGGGAGCCCGAGGCGACGATCTGATTGAGGGTGATGCCGAACTCGCCGAACTTGGGCCCGGCATCGGCGAGCGAGGGGCCGAGCCACTCCATGTCGCCGCCGATCGCCTGCAGGTCGGCGAACAGCTGCCGCAGGGCGGCGGTGCGGCCGAGCAGCGCGGCGGCGAGCAGGGTCGTCGATCGCTGCAGGGTCTGCACGGCCGCGTCGGTTCCGGCCAGCGCGGTGTCGAAGGTGCCGACCAGGCGCGAAATCGACTCGGGATGAACCTGGTTCAGCAGTTCCACCACGCGGGTCGACAGGGCCGTGATCGTCATCGGCGTCCTGATCCGGTCGGCCGCGATGGTCTGGCCGTTCTCGAGATACGGCCCCGCGGCGGTGCCGGGCGCGAATTCGATGTAGGGCTCGCCCAGCGCCGACAGCTGTTCGATACGCACATCGCTGGCCACCGGGATCCGATACCGGTCGTCGATGCGCAGCCGCACCAGCACACCGGCGGACTGCTTACGGACCGACTCGGCACGCCCGACCTGGATGCCCGACAACAGCACCGGCGTATTCGGCCCCACGCCACCCGAATCGGCCAGGTGCATCTCGGCGACGAGGAACGACCGCCGCGGATCCAGCCGGAGGACGCCCACCGACATGTAGCCGACACCGAGGACCAGCACCGCGGCGATCGCCGAGAGCGACACCGTCGCACGCAGATTCATCGGACCACACCGATCATCCGCAGGGTATCGAGAATCCGGCTGGTCTGCTCGTCGGGTGACATCGCGGCACCGGCGCCGGGATCGACGCCGACCTGGACCAGATCGACCTTCGGGCCCCGATCGACGAAGGGGATGATCCGGTTCTGGATGAGATCCACCAGCCGCTTCAGATTGGACGGCGAATCGGTGTCGAGCGGATGCGCACCGAAGAGCACGGGCACCACCGCCCGCACACTGCCGTCGAGTGACTGCAGCAGCGGCGCAAGCCATTTCGCCGCGGGCGCGAGCGGGTCCAGCGAGGTCAGCACGAAGATCACGCCGATCTCCGCGTTCACCGCGTCGGTGGTGTGCTGCACGCCGTACGGGGTGAGCAGATCGTCGAACACGGGTGCGTTCTTCTGCAATCCGTCGTCCACCGTCGCCTGCAGGCCGTCGAGCACCGCGTCGATCGAACCCAGGTGATCGCCCAGATCCGACAGATCCGAGCCCAGGATTCCGGCGATGCGCGCCGTATCCGCCGGGTCCCGGGGGAGAATCGCGTTCGCCTGGCGGACGATGCTCTGCAGATCCGACACCGCGCCGCTGCCGACGAAGGTGGACAGGCCCGCGAGAATGTCCTCGATGGACGCCGATTGGGTGGTGTCCGCGAGCGGGATCGTCGCACCCGCCGCCAACTCGCCACCGGCCGGCGTGGACGGTTCGGTGAGCGCGATGTGCACATCGCCGAGCGGAGTGTCCTGCCGCAGTTCCGCGGTGGTGCCCACCGGCATTCGCACCGAGGTCCGGATCGCGATGTCGGCGATGGCGTATCCCCGGCGGGCGGGCCGGTCCCCGGCGGCGGCCACCGGATCGACGAGAGTCACCCGGGTCAGCTGTCCCACCCGGACGCCGTCGGCGATCACCTTGGCGCCCTGGGGAAGATTGAGCACATTGGCGAATTCGATGCGCAGCGTGTAGGTCGGTCCGCCCACTCCGGCGCCGGGGACGGGCAGGTCCGCGGGCTGGAAGCCGCACCCCGCGGCGGAAGCCACGGTGAGAGCCGCGACCATCGACCGCGCCACGCGGCCCGACGCCTTGCCTGCGCGCACGGCCGTCATCGCGCACCCGCCGCGGCCAGCAGCGCGGGCAGGGCGGGCACCGTCACCACGCCGCCGGAGTTCTGGCACCCCTGCCCGGTGAGTGCCCGCACGGCGGTGCAGATCTGATCCGTGTCCTGTTGCGCGAGCGCGAGTTTCGGCGGTGCGTAACCGATGCTCGGTTTGCCCGAGACCGGATCGACGGCGCTCGCGAACCCGGTCGCGACCGCGGGCGTCATCCGGATCACCTCCGCCAGCGAACCGACCCCCGACGCGATCAGGTTCGGCAGGTTCGGAATCGAGTCCAGTGCGCGCAGTGCGGGCGAGCCCAGCATCATGAGCGCGTCGTTGGCCTGTGGCAGGACCTCCGCCAGCGCGGCGACGAGATCGATGATGGGCGGGAACGCGATCGTGTCGATATCACCGAAGGTCTGCGGCAATCCGGTCACAGTGTCCTGCACCCGATCCCATCCGCCGCGGGCGCGATGCGCGAGCTCGGTGAGCGCGTCCAGCAGCTTGCCGAGATGGCCGATCGCCGCGTCGGGCGACCGCAGCGCCCGGGACAGTGCGTGCAGGATGGCGTTGATCCGTTCGCCGGTGCCGGCGGTGGCGTTGTCCAGCGCGTCCAGTCCGTCGGCCAGGGCGGTGCGCTGACTCGGGTCCCGGGTGCCGTCGAGCTTGTCGACCAGGCCGGCGAGGGCCGTGAAGGTCTCCGAAAGGCTCTTGGGTGTCAGCGTTTTGGTGATGCAGTGCGCTGGGTCCCAGCCGGGCCCCGCGGGTTCGGCGCCGATCAGGGCCAGCTTCCGATCGGCGACCAGGGTGTCGCTGACCGTGACCGCGCCGACGTCCGGCGGCAGCGTGCGATCCGCCCGTATCTCGAAGCGCACCCGCGCCGAGGTGCCGTCGGGTTCGATGTCGGTGACCCGGCCGACCGGCACACCCATGATGGTGACCGCGCTGCCCTGGTAGAGGCCGATGCTGTCGGGCATGTCGGCGCAGTAGCCGCGCAGCTGCGGATGCGGTCGGCTCAGCTTCAGGCCGATGGCGGCGGCCAGCACGAGGGTGACGACCACCGTGGCCGACATCAGCCCGCGCGAGGCCAGGATTCTCTTCACCGTCAACATCCCCCTCCCGGAACGGGTACGCACACCGCCGCGAGCGTGGCGGCGGACTGGTCGATGCTCACGCCGCCGCCGGCGGGCAGCAGCGGAAGCAGACGTTGTTCGAAGCCGCGCAAGGAATCCACCAGTGCGCCCAGCCGGCCGCCGAGTTCGGACAGCTTCGGGATCGCGTCGGCGAGTGGCTGTGCGCGCTGTTTCAGCGACTCGTCCCAGGCCCGGCCCAGCGGTGTCAGATCACGGAGCACCGCCGCCAGATCCCGCAGCGCCTGAGCCACCTGCACCTTGTTGTTCTGGACGATCGTCTCGAGGGTGCCCAGCGTGGTCAGCAGTCGCGCCAGGACATCCGCATTCTGGTTCAGCGCGTTCAGATACTCGTCGGCGAGGGACAGGGTGCGGGAGATGGCGGCGTTCTGCTTGTCCAGGACTCCCACCAGATCCCCGGCCGCACCGACGGCGGCGCGGACCGAGTCCGGGTTCGCGCCGATCGACTGTCCCACGGCGGCGAGATCCTGCCGCAGGACGTCGCCGTCGATCCGCTGGACCGGTTGAATCGCGTCCTGGAAGGCCTGAGTGAGGTTGTAGGGCACGATGACGCGTTCGGGCGGTATCACTGCGGACCCGAGTGGCTTGTCTCCGGCAGGTTCGACCGCGACGTAGTAGCCGCCGACGACCGTCAGCATGCGGATATCGAGGGTGGTCCGATCGCCGAGGAACGCCCGCTCCGAGACGGTGAACTCCATGCGGACCCGATCCGCCAGCAGGGTCAGCGATTTCACCTTGCCGACCGGAATGCCCGCGATGCGGACGTCGTCGCCGGGCCGGACGGCGCCGGCCTGGGTCATCTCCGCCGTACAGGTTCGTTCCGGCGAGGTCCCGCAGATGTAGACGGCGCTGATCGCGATCACCAGCACGATGGCGGCGCAGAGGCCGGCAATCCCCCATCGGAGGTCGCGGGCGGACTCTCCCGCCGCCGTGCGGTCCGGGTCGCGCCGGGTGCGGCGCCGCGACGGAATCACCTGTGGCATAGGACGATCCTTTGTCCGGCGATCAGCATGCGCAGGGGTTCGGGCGCGATGGCAGCGCCGTGGGAGCAGGTCATGCCGGCGTCCGGGCCGGTTGCCGGGACGGCCGCCGTCATCGCCTGGATCAGGCCGGGCAGGCGGTCGAAGACCGCTACCGCCTGCCGAGGATCCGGGAAGGCCTGTTTCAGCACGGCGTCCAGGTCGCGGTCGGGGGCTCCGGTGACGCCCAGCACGGTCAGCATGCTCCGAAGTGGTTGCAGCACCGGGGGAATCTGGTCGGAGAAGCTGACCAGACCGGGCAGCTTGTCGCTGATGGTGACGAACAGGTCGGTGAGGTTCGTCAGCAGTTTCATCGCATTGCCCGATCTGCCGCCGAGGTGATCGGCGATCTGGGACAGGTTGGCCACCAGGGTCGAGAGCACCGCCTGCCGGTCGGAGGCGTAGTGGCTGAGCTTCTCGATGGCTCCCAGCGCCGGTCCGAGCCCGGTCCCGTCACCCTGGATGACGGCGAGCATGCCGGCGCCGAACTGGTTCAGGTCCTCCGGTGAAAGCTGTGCCAGCACTGGTTGCAGGCCCTTGAACAGGGTCGTGATGTCGAACGCGGGGACGGTCTCCGCGGTGCCGAAGACCATTGCCGGATTCCGGTGTGCACCGGGCTGATCCGGCTGTTCGATGTCGAGATAGCGGAATCCGGTGAGGTTCTGGTACCGGATGGCGATCGTGGTGTTGGCGAACAGCGGGTGAGCGCGGGTGACGGTGAACCGCACCCGCGCCAGCGTGCCGTCCAGGCCGACGTCGCCCACCTTGCCGACCTGAACGCCGTAGAGGCGCACGTCGTCACCGGGGCGCAGACCGTTCGCGTCGGTGAACAGCGCTGTGTAGGAGTCGGTTTCGCCGCTGACCGGGTGTTCGACGACCCGGAACACGCCCGCCAGCACCACACCCATCAACGCCGTTGCGAGGGCGACGCGCAGCAGCAGGGCACGGGTGGACATCAGCGGCCTCCCGTCACCGGGTGCGAGCCGAGGACCGCGGCGAGCGGCGTCGCCAGGCCGGGCACGCCCGTCAGTTCCACGGATGCGTTCAGCACCGGTCCATCCGGTGTGTCGTGGAACGCCGCGCCGAGCCGGGTGAGCAGTTCGGTGAGATCGCTCGCGGTGTGGTCCGGCGTGCTGATCGACGCGGACACCTGCTCGAGAATCGTTGTGCCGATGGGCGACAGACTGGAGAAGTAGCGCTGCGAGGTGCCGAGCAGGGTCGTGGCCGTGGGCAGCAGATCGGTGCGGATGCCGGAGAACATGGCGCCGAATCGGGCCAGCTGTTCCGGGGAGGCGAGCTGTTTGTTCACGTAGCTCGCCTCCAGGACCGCCAGACCGCCGGTCAGCATGGGCGGCAGTCCCGCCAGTGCCGAGCCGAATCGGTCCAACAGCAGCGACGGCGGCAGCTGCTGGGTTTCGGCGAACGCCCGCGCGGTGGCGCCGATGGCCTGCAACAGTGGGGTGAACGCGCCGAGGTCGTGTGCGACGGTGCGCAGCAGCTCGGTCAGTTGCGGTGTGAGCACCGCGCCGGTGAGCTTGCCGGTGGACTCGAGCAGGGTCGCCAGCGTCGCGTCCCGGACCCGATCGGCCGCCCCGGTCAGATCGACGGTCATCCCGTCGCTGAGCACCGTGCCGCCCGCTGCCGAGTGCAGCTCCAGGGCGCTGATGCCGAACAGGTTGCCCGGCGCGTAGTCGACGCTCACCGCGTCCGTGAGACCGAACAGCTGGGAACCGGTCAGGCTCAGCATGATTCGCTGCCGACCACGCCCGGCGACGTCGATGGCCCCGACCGATCCGACGCGCACGCCGTCGAGCCGGACATCGGTCCCGGGCCCGACCCCCGCACCGACCTGGCTCACCACCAACGCCACATGGATCTCGTCGGCCGGTGCTGATGCCGGCCACGCTCGCCAGCCGACGCCGGTGCACACGGCCAGCACGAGCGCGCACACGCCGAATATCCGCGCCCGGCATGGACCGACTTCGGTTCCGGGCAGTGCATAAGGTGGCATGGCGTCACCCGGTGAAGGAGATGGGCGAGCGGAATCCCCACAGCACGATGGTGGCGACCATGTCCAGCGCGATGATCGACACCAGACTCGCCCGGATCGCGCGCCCCGAGCCGATCCCGACGCCCTCGGGCCCGCCGGTGGCGAAAAACCCTTGGTAGCAATGGATCAGCACGACCGCCACCGCGAACAGCATCACCTTGATGGTCGCGGCGGTCACGTCCCAGCCGGACACGAACTGATCGAAGTAATGGTTGAAGGTGCCCGAGGGCGTGCTGTGGACGGTGGTCACGATCACCTCGCACGAGAAGTAGCTGAGTATCAGGGCGACGACGAATGCCGGTGCGACGGCGACGATTCCGGCGACGACCCGGGTGGTCACCACGAACGGCACCGACCGGATGCCCAGCGATTCGAGGGCATCGATCTCCTCGGAGATGCGCATCGAGCCGATCTCCGCGGTCATCCGGCAGCCGGCCTGCGCCGCGAAGCCGACGCCCGCGGCGATCGGCGCGAGCTCGCGCGTCACCCCGAACGCCGAGATGAGACCGCTGAGCTGGCCGAGGGACAGCAGATTCAGGGCACTGAAGGCCTCGATGCCGATGGACGCGCCCATCGCCGCACCCAGCAGCAGCATCAGCGGCACCACACCGCCGCCGATGATCACCGAGCCACGTCCCCAGGTCATGTCGGTGATCACCGCGATCGTCTCGCGCCGGTAGTGGACCAGCGTGTACGGCAGCGACGCGAGCACCTGCCAGCCGAAACCCAGTGCGAAACCGATGGATTCGATCGGGCGCAGCGGATGCGCGAGACCGCGCCGGGCCCACCGCAATCCGGCCGGCAGGTAGGACGCCGCCATCACGCCATCCTCACCGGGAAGAACATGGTGACCACCTGTGTGATCGCGGTGTTCAGCACCGCGACCGCCGCCACCGACATCACCACCGCGGCATTCACCCCGTCGGCGACACCGCGCGGGCCGCCCTTGGCCTCGAGCCCGCGCTGACAGGCGATCACCACCACCAGCAGCCCGAAGATCAGGGCCTTGGCCAGCGACACCCAGATGTCGATGGGCGTGGTGAAGGCGCCGAACGACTGCCAGTAGCTACCCGGACTGACATCGAGCGCGGCCACCGCCACCGCGAATCCCGAGGCGATGCCGATGCACACGATCAGCACATTGAGCAGCGGGGCGACCAGCATCATCGCGGCGATACGCGGAACGACCAGGCGCTGAATGGGATCCACACCCATGACGCGCATGGCATCGACCTCCTCGCGAATGGTCCGCGCCCCGAGATCGGCCGCGATCGCGGCCGCACCCGCACCGCCGAGCAGCATCGCGGTGGCCATCGGCGCACCCTGCTTGATCACCCCGAGCCCACCGGCCGCGCCGATCATCGAGTCGGCGCCCAGCTGCGAGACGATATTGCCGACCTGCGCGGAGACGATGACCCCGAACGGAATCGCCATCAGCACGCTCGGAATGGCGGTCACCCGGATCAAAAACCAAGCCTGCGTGAGCGTTTCGTGCAGCTGGAAGCGCAGCCGCACGACATCGACGACACCGACGCGGATCGCGCCGGCGCCGATCCGCAACGCACGCCCCAGTGTGGCCAGGCTCGACAGCACGGTCTCGGCGAAGTTCCGGCGCAATACCCGCGCCGCGGTCATTCCCTCGGCATCCGGCCGAACCGGCACCTCAGCCGTCGACATCGAACCTCCTCGTACGACCGGTCTTTCAACCCTCGAGGGCAGGTCGGACGCCGCGCGCCGACCCCCCTTCCCACGGCCGTGTGATCAACCTCGATCTGTGCGCGGGTGACGCTACCATATGAAATGGACCACATTCCAGACACTGGTCTAGAAATGTGCTCGCTCACCAAGTCAGGCGGATTCCGTCTCTGCGGGACACGCTGCTACGCGAGCGCCTGATGGATAAACGCTTGCAGGGCAGCGTCGATGGGATGAGGCCGCGGCGCGACGGCAGGACGGTTCCAGCGTTGGAGGTTCACGGCGGCGGAGAGTTGGCGCGTGCCGTCGACGCTGGTCATCGAGATTGCGCCGCCGCCCCAGACGGAGCCGTCGTGACCCCAGAAGGTCGCGGGGCCGGGGGCCGGCAGCGTCTGGAGGCCGAGACCGTAGTCGAGGGTCTTTCCCTCGAACGAGATGACCGGAACGGTGCGCTGCATCTCCGCCAGGGCTGGGCGGCTGAGGATTTCGCCGGCCAGCAGTAGACCGAAGAAGCGGTTCAGGTCCGAGACGGTGGAAATCAGCGACGCCGCCGGTCCGACCCACGACATGTCGAAAACGCTGTAGTCGCGCGGCGGTTCGATCATGCCGAACCACGACTCGTAGTGCCGGGAGTGGGGCCCGTCGATGTGCGGTCCGGCCGGGAGTTCGGTGTCCCGCAGCCCGGCGCGCTCGATGATCTCGCCGGTGATGTACTTCTCGGCCGAGGTGCCGGTCACCGACTCCAGAAGTTCGCACAGCAGAAGGTAATTGGTGTTCGAGTAGATCCCGGGGGTGCCGCCCGGGGCCCCGGTGGCGGGCGCCGAGACACCCATGCCGATCAGCTCGGTCGGGTGGAAGCGGGTGAATCGGTTGTCGTCCAGGCTGTCGGGCGTCGTCTTCGCCAGGTCCGGGAAGGACGCGAGCGACGGGTAGGCACAGGGCAGGTATTCGGCGAGGCCGCTGGTGTGGTTGAGCAACATCCGTACCGTGATCGCCGCACCCCGATCTCCGGGAACCAGGCGGGGCAGGTAGCGGCCGATCGGTGCGTCGAGCTCGATCGCACCGTCGTCGACCTGCCGCAGTACGGCGGCGGCGGTGAACGTCTTGGTGATGCTGCCGACGCGGTGGCGCATATCGCTGGTGACGGGTCGGCCGGTTGCGACGTCGGCGACTCCGGCTGCGCCACGCCAGATCTGGTCACCGGCGCGGACTTCCGCGAAGATTCCCGGCATCCCGGCACGGTGAACGGCATCCAGGCCGGCTTGCAGCTGGGTGGAATCGAGGGTGGTGGTCACGACACGTGTCCTCTCGTTGTCGATGTTGGTGGCCACCAGGATCGACCGGGCTACCCGGCCCGGTATTGGAAAAATTCTCCCCAGGCCCGGTACCGGTGCCGGGCGATGGCGGGCAGATAGTGTCCGGCGAGCGCCTTCGGAGTGCCATTCGCGAAGATCGAGACATCCCGGCACAGGTGAGCCTGATCGGTGTACCCGCACTCCGCCGCGACATCGGTGGCGGACCGGCCCGCCACCAGTTTGTCGACGGCATACCGGAATCGGGCCAGCATCGCCGCCCGCTTGGGAGGGAGTCCGATCTGGGACTCGAACCGCGACCCCAGCCGCTTGTAGCTCCAGCCGAGCGAATCGGCGAGTTCACCGATCCGCAACCGGCCGTGCGCGGACTCGATTCGAAACCAGGCCTCCAACACCTCCGGATCCGGCGACCGGTTCGGGGTGTCGCGCTGTGCCAGAAACGATTTCGTCAGCGCGAAACGCTCGCCCCAAGCCGGGGCGGAGGCGAGTTGCTCGCGTAGTACCCGAACCCGCGGTCCCCAGAGATCCTCCAGGGCGACGACGCCGCAGCCCAAATCGATTGGGGGAACTCCCAACAGGGAGTAGGCCTGTATCGGCGACAGGCGAATCTCGATGCACGCGGCTTGTTCGCTGCGTACGCGCATGGGCGAGAGGGCAAGCCCTGCGGCGAACCCGTCGAGAGTTCGCCGCCCGACGACATCGTCGACCAGCACGGCGTCGGCACCGAAACCGATCACCACCGTGACTGCCGTCGTCCCCGCTACCCGGAGGTCCAGTCCGGCCCTGCCCATGTCGCGATAACCGATCATCGCGCCGTCCGGCCATCCGGCATCGTTCGGACCCGCGAAATCCCACCCCACACCGGGCTCGTCACCGAAGTCCACAGCATCCACCCCATCCAGGCTACAAACCCGGCGGCCTCACCTCGGTCGCCCAGGGTGGGCCCGGGTCGTGGCCGCAGGCTCGACGCGGCCGGTCAGCCGCCCCGGCGCATCAGGCCCTGGGCGGAGACGGACGCCACCAGATCACCGGCCCGGGTGAAGATCTGGATGCGGCCGTACATCCGGCTGCCACCGGCGAACGGGCTCTCGCAGTGCAGCAGCAGCCAGTCGTGCATCGCGAACGGCCGATGGAAGGTGACAGTCTGGCTGAGCATGGCGGCCGCGCCGCGGCCGCCGCGGCGCGCGATCTCGGTCTGCGGGTACGGGCGCATCGCGACCGGGCCCAGGAAGCCCTCGCTGCCGTGCGCCAGCAACGCGCGACCGAGGCCCGGCAGGTCGGGCGCCTTGTCACAGCGCATCCACACATCCAGTGCAGGCGGTCCCGACAGTTCCGCCGCGAGCGCGTCCGCACCGCCGAGTGTCCGTACCTCCCAGGGCAACAGCGCACACGGCAGCTCCTCGCACTCCTCCGGCCCCGGCACCCCCTCGGGCAGGTGCGCACCGTGGCTGAGGAAGTCCGGCTCCTCCGCGCTGAGCATCGTCAGCACCCGCGCGTGCTCGCGCCCCTCCTGGGAGAACGAAACCTGGACCGTCGCCAGCGCCCGCCCCGACTGCACCACCTCGACCGCCACATCGACGTCCCGGTCGGCATACCCACCGCGCGGAAAGACACCGTGCAGCGACTGCACGGCCATGTGCGGCACCGTCCGCTCCGCGGCAACCACGGCCTGCGCGAGCGTCTGACTCCCGAGCGTCGTCGGCAGCGTCGAGGTGACATTGCGAGCACGGAACCGACCCGCCCCGACCTCGGTGAGATCGAGGACATCGAGCAGATCAGCCAGGTCGACCACCGGCCACATATGCGTTCCACCAGCCATTGCGAAATATTTGCACACCCCGGAAAGCGCGCGGTCGGCGATTCCCGATGAGCGGCACGACGACGTGTCCGAACCCCTGCGCGAATCGGTGAAAGCGCAACGCTGGGACCTTATCCGGACCAGCCCGCACGCTCAGTCCGAACTCAGCAGAACACACCACATGCCGATGACCGTGCCGTCGAGAGTGTGCCTCAGCGGTCAGTATCCGTTGGCGTCCAGAGCTTCCCGCACGGCTTTGCAGAGCTCGTAGTCCACTGCGCCGGGCGGGATCAGCAAGTCCGCCTCGCTGAGCACGTCAACTCCGAGCATGTCGACAGCTTGCGACGGGAGAGTTCCGTCGTCTTGCTCCTTGACTCCGATTCCTGCCCAAATGACAAGAAGTCCGCCGCGGTCCTTCCTGTCCAGCTTGCGGATCCGCCACCAAAGGTTATCCATCCTCCACATGGCGGAGATCGGGTCGATCAGGTCCATCCGCCAGGCACGACCGTAGGTCCCGGCGACAACATCCCAGGAATCGAGGCGCGGCGCACCGCGGAGATAGCGGTCGATCTGGCCGTGTAGCTCCCCCAGCTTGGTCTCGATCACGCTGTCGTCGCGGGTTTCCATCGCCGCGAGCTCGGTCAGGGCAGACCACGAGAAGCCCTGACGCAGTAGAACTTGCGCGATCGACGGCCAATAGCGTTCGAAAAGTACGCCCTCTACCGCTGGTCCGGTAAGACCGTGGATCACCTGAGCAGCAGCAGTCACGGACATCCTGCGAGCATAAGCACCACGTCGGCCTCCACAATCCGGCAGTACCAACGCACCATTTTGCCGCACCAACGCACCATTTTGCCGCGTGGCGCGCTGACCGAACCGGCCGGCGCGGGCCATCGGAAGATCAACGGGCAGAGCGCCGTACGACCGCCGGCAGTGCGCGC
This sequence comes from Nocardia sp. CA-151230, assembly GCF_050942175.1. NCBI lineage: Bacteria > Bacillati > Actinomycetota > Actinomycetes > Mycobacteriales > Nocardiaceae > Nocardia > Nocardia sp. CA-151230. The sequence goes on along the minus strand of NZ_CP192061.1, from coordinate 4,588,263 downwards.
TCATGCCGATTATCTGATGTGTGGTTGATTCGGTGCGCATAGTTGCGGTGGGCAGGTGTTGGTGCGTATGAATGCCGCGGTTCGGTGTTGCGCAGCGCAGTCGCGCGAACACCGAACCGTGGAGGAGATCATCTAGCGTTGCAGGAACTCCAGGGTTGTGCGTTCGAACGCGTCCTTGGCCTCGAGCATGATCCAGTGCCCGCAGTTCGGGAACACGTGCAGCTCGGCGTTCGGGATGCTGCGCAGGGGCAGCAAGGCCATATCGAGCGGAGTCTGGCGATCATCGCGTCCCCAGGCCAGCAGCGTCGGGCACACGACCTTGTGCATCATCGCCCAGTACGGTGGCGTGTCGGTATCGGTCAGCATGCGCACGCGGGCCGCGAAAGCCTCTTTGCCGTACATGGATTTGATCGATGCCAGCGCATCCGGATCCAGCGCGGTCTGCCAGCGCTCCTCGATCAACTCCTCGGTGACGAGCTCCGGACTGTAGGACATGCACCGAATCCAGCGGATCAGGTTCTCCCGCGTCGGTTGCTCGGTGAAATCCTGCAGGATCTGCGACCCTTCGCTGAGGGGCTGGGTGAACAGGTTCGGTCCCACCCCACCGATACAGACGAGCTTGTCGACGCGGCCCGGGTGGCGGATCGCCAGGTTCAGCCCAACCACCCCGCCCAGCGAATTCCCGATGACGGCGGCGGATTCGATGCCCAGCGCGTCCATGAAGCGGAGCACCGAATCCAGCGCGGTCAACACCGGATTGCCTGGAACCGGGTCACTGACCCCGAATCCGGGGAACTCCAGAACGTAGCAGTGGTACTGCTTCGCGAACACTGCCAGGCTGCTGCGGAAGTTCCGCCAACCGCTCACCCCGATCCCGGAACCGTGCAGCATCAACAGCGGCGGCCCGTCGCCGGCCTCGTGGTAGCGCAGAACGCCCGTGTCTGTGCCCAATTCGCGTTTCGTGGTTTCAAAGACTGTGTCCATGACCTCGAAACTAGAACGTGTTCCTAAGACCAGCATGTGTAATCAGTAAGGGACAAACAGGATTTCGTTGCCCTCCCGCTGATCAGTGCGACCTTCCCGGTAATGGCCAGTTCTTGGTCATAGTGTCAGACAGTAGCCATCGACTGTGGTGGCCCGCCGGTCGTCGTGTGGAGATTCTGCGTCCGGCAACATCCGCTCCTGCCGCATGGCGCGCTGAGCGAACCGGCCAGCGCGGATGCGTGGAAGATCAACGAGCAGGGGCCATCTGAGCCTGCCGATCGTCGTCAGCGCACGGCAATGTCGAATGGTGCGCACAGGGACCGGATCCGGATGATGTCCCGAGAGGGAATGAAACGTGTTCTAATCGATGGGTTTTGGCGAGCCTGAAGCAGAGGGGGGCGATCTCGGTGGTTTCATTTTTCGTGGCGCAAGACGGGCAGTATCAAGCGCAGGGCTACGGCGTCAGTCAGTGGTCGTCGAAGCAGGTGAATGGGCCGGCGGTGTGCGGATTGTTGGCGCGTCAGCTTGAAACACATTGCCCCGCAGGCGGCTTCATTCCCGCACGCCTGACGGTCGATATGCTCCGTCCGGTACTGAACGAACCGATCGCGTTGCACAGCATCGTCATCCGCGAAGGCGCGCGAGTCCTCGTCGCCGATGCGTCGATCGTGCAACAGGGTGAGCTCCGTGCGCGGGCGAGCGCGGTCTTCCTCGCTTCCGCTTCCGCGCCGCCGGGTGAGATGTGGCAGCCGCAAGCGTCGTTGCCCGCACCGCAGGCTCGGCTGACATCACCGGATGGCGAGCCGCCGTTGCTCAAGTGCGGCGATTCGGAGTGGACCGGCGACTTGGCGGCAGGCCAGAATGCCGATCGTAAAGTGCTGTGGCAGAATCTCATTCCCTTGATCGAGGGTGAACCGATCTCCCCGTTTCAACGAGCAGCTGCCATGGGGGACGCCACGAACTTCGTCTGTCACTGGGGATCTGCGGGGATCGGGTACATCAACACCGACATGACCTTGACGCTGTCGCGGTTGCCCCAAGGTCCGGAGCTGGGACTTCAGGCGCAGGACCAGGTCACCGGCGAAGGTATCGCGGTGGGAACCGCAACGCTCTACGACCGCGTCGGCCGGTTGGGTACCTGCGTTGTGACCGCCGTCGCTGATGCCCGCCGGCCAGTATCGGCCGCACGCCACGCGTCGGCCGCAAGCTGATTGACCAATGTCCTCATCCGCCGCATACCGCGCTGACCGATCCGGACAGCGCGGGTACGTGGAAGATCAACGGGCAGGGGCCATCTGAGCCCGCCGACCGAATGTCGTCAGTGTGCGCTCATGCCGATGTTTTGTGCACCATGACCTTTCGCTCCGCGGCCAAGCTCGTTCGCGAGCAGCTCATCAGTGGACGACTCCGGAACCGGTGCCCCGCTTCGCCAATTCGAGCGGTGCATCGTGCTCGGCGGCCGGGCGGATCGGCCCGCAGACTCTTTCGATCCACCCGGCCTGAGAAGCAATCGGACCGTCACGGCAGCTACTGCTGCCGACGCTTCACATGCTGGATGTGAGCACCTTGTAGCGCAGGAACTCCTCGAAGTCGACGCGCATGTCCGGGCGGCGTTGGTCTTGCCGCATATGACGCTCGAAGATCTCCTCGAATTCCTGGCCCTGGGCCCTACCCCACTCGACTGCTTCCTTCATGGTGATGAAACCGTCGTGGTCTGTATCGATCTTGTCGAACTCCCGCCGGCTGGCGTCGATCTGCTGCTGGTTCATACCGTCTCCTTTGCCGGTTGGTTACCACAGAACAGCGATACTTTTCGTTCGTCATCGATCGAGCACTTAAAGCGTACGCGGAAAGTTTGCTGGGATGTCAAGATCGGCGGGCATCGGAACGAACCGGATCACTGTGCCCGACGGCGTCGACACGGCCAGCCCCATCGCGCACGTTGTGGCCGAGGCCGGGACCCCTCGCCGCCGCCTGGCCACCAAGCGGACCCGAACGACTCGCCTTCGAGATCGACATAGAGGAACTAACGTCGTGAGACACCATGATTAGCCTTCTGTGCAGCACATCCTCGAATGGCCGCTGCCGCGCGACGCTGGGCCATCCGGAATGGTTGCGTAGCAATGGTTTACAGCTCATCCCCGCGCTGGCGTGAAAGGATTGGGTGTATGACTCCGGTTTCAGAAGGCCATGCACTTCCCACTGATCCGGCCCATGTAGGTGGCTACGACAGCATCGCCGAGGGCTACACGGCAGAGAACGAGACCGGCCTCCTGCACGCGTACTACAACCGGCCCGCAATCCTGGAACTCGCCGGGGACGTGACCGGTCGGCGGATCCTCGACGTCGGCTGCGGCCCGGGTCCGCTGTTCGCCGCACTGCACGAACGCGGCGCCGTCGTGACCGGAATCGACGCGAGCGCGCGGATACTGGAGCAGGCGCGCCAACGCCTCGGCGCCGACGCGGACCTGCGGCTCGCTGACCTGGCCGACCCGCTACCATTTCCCGACCGCGCGTTCGACGACGTCGTCGCGTCCCTGGTGCTGCATTACCTGCAGGACTGGGGGCCGGCACTGGCCGAGCTGCGATGTGTGCTGGTCCCCGGCGGTCGGCTGGTCGTCTCGGTCGAGCATCCTTTCGCCAACTTCCTCGGGCAGCGCTTGGCCGGGGACGAGACCAACTACTTCCAGACCCGGAACCGGGTCGAAGAATGGACCATGGGCGGACAGACCGCCGAGCTGAGCTTCTGGGACCGGCCATTGCATGCGATGACCGAGGCTTTCACCGCAGCAGGCTTCCGTATCAGCATCATCAGCGAACCACCGGCCCTGCCCGCCGCCCGCGATCTGATCCCCGAGGTTCTCGGCGAAAGCGCCGACAATAGGTTCCTGTGCTTCCTGTTCTTCGTTCTGCACGCTGACTGATCGCCGCAGCCCTGCCCTACTGCCCTGCCGCAACGAAGACTTGACCCCCTGGACCGGAGCATCCGCTCATGCCTGCGGGTTCAGGAGGTCGTCGCAACACCTCGCCGCACGTCAAACGCCCTGTTCGGAGCCCAGCTCACCTTCCGAAGCCGAATAACCTCCGCACAGGACTCACCGTTCCAACCACGGCCGGTAACACCTCCCCACCCACTTCGCCGGGCTGGCTCTAGTGAACTCGAGTGCGCGCTCGATGCCGCCGACCTGGTTACCCGATATCGAACACGTTGGGTAGCCCGTCGCGGTAGCGCTGTTCGTCGATCCCGCGCAGCTGCTCGAGCTCAGGGGCCTGATAGAGGGGGTGGATGTCACAGCGCTCGGCATTTGATCCCGTAGCGTCCAGCAGGGAATTCACTGCCGCCCGGGCGGATTCGTTGGCGCCCTCCATGGTGGCCAGATCAACGTTCGTCCGCACGTAGTCCCCGGCGAGGAAGAGGTTCGCAATCGCGGTCCGCGGGTTCGGCCGGTCCTGCCAGGAGCCTGCGGTGTTGATGAGCAGCGGATCATCGTTGGTGTTGAGTCCGGGGTCGGGATGCCAGGCGATAGCCGGGTCGATGAACCAGGAATGCAGGTCGTCGTCCGGCAGCAGCATCCGCGTGTCGTTGACGTGCGCGCCGATCTGCGCCCACACCTCCCGGGCGACCTCGTCGGGGTTGCATTGCTTGGCAGGTTTGCCGTACAGCATCCCGGGGGTTTCCCAGTCCGAGATGTCGACCGACAGGCAATCTTGTACTGCGCCATCGCCGTAGTGGTCGCCGAGACTGCGAGCCCAGAATTGGTTCTGCGACAGCGCGGTCAGTGCCCACGGTGAATCGACGAAGGCGATGTGTCCCTCGCACAGCGTGGCCGGGCGCCGGAGGTAGAACTGGATCCCGTTCATCCAATCGACGAACAGGTTGTCCATCGCGGCGAGTCCGGGATCGATGGTCAGAATCTCCGGCGTCCACAGTCGGCGGGCTTTCTCGGCCGGCAGCGCGCAGATGAAATGGTCCGCCTCCATCGGAGTCTCGTAACCGGTCTGATCGGCCACAGTGACGGTCGCGATCCGGCCACCGCGCATACCCAACCCGGTCACCGTCGCCGGCACCGCGAATCGGACGCCGAGATCGGTGAGCTGGCGCACCCACGGGTCGATCCACGCCTCGTTGGTCGGGCCGTTGAGCACCCGGTCTGCCTCACCGTCCTTGCCGCGGCCCAGCGTCAGGTTGAAGAACGCCTCGCTGATGCCGCCGATCGTCCGGGTGCTGGCCAGGTCCGCCTTGGCGGCAACCAAACTTCTGGTGGGCAGCCTGGACAGCAGCGTCCGGTATTCCGGCGATCGGCTGTCCGCGCCGATGAAGCTCGTCCACGGTATTTTCTCCCATTGCCCGAGCCGGCGGGCTTCGGAACTGGTGAGGTACACCAGCATGCGCCCGGCCCAGTACGACGACTCCGATCCGGGTAGGTCGACAGCTTCCCGGACTGCGGCGGCGAGGGACTCGCGTAGGTCGTCGGGTGTGATCGAGGACAGATCGCGGGGTCCCGGCACCGTGATGTCGGGGCCGCCCTGCCGCGCCAGCTTCACCTGTCGGGCATGCGGTCGACCCCGGTGCAGGCCCGTAGTGGGCAGGTGTTGCTCGATGCGATCGATGGGGTGCTCAAGGACAAGGGCGAGGTTCGTCCTGCCGAGACGGCGGTGCGGGCGCGGATCGCGGCGATGACGTGGCCGGAGACGGTCGCCTGGCTGGGTCGCCGACTCGCTGATGGCCGAGTCAGCACATCGAGCAGCGTGCCACCCGGCAGATACTGCATATAGAGCAACTTCAGCTCGCCATCGGCGATCAGACGCTGGTCGAAGATCCGCACGATGTATTCGTGGTCCAACTGGGCCAGGGTCTCCGGCTCGGTGCCGTGATTGTGCGAAATCTTCACCGCGACCAGCCGCTGCATCGAACGCTGCCGCGCGAGATACACCCGCGCGAACGCACCCTCCCCGATCATCGTCAACAGATCGAAATCCCCGACCCGATCCCCCGGATTGATCGCCCCGAGAGCAACCTGCGCGCTCGGACGAGCAACCATCGTGCTGCGATACTCGGTCGTGTCCAGCTGGACCGGACCACGACCGATCTCGGTCGCCTCAGGCTCGGGACCCCCGGATTCGGTCGACTCCTCCCCCGCAACAGGCTGCGAGCCGCGACGCAGGGCATGGTACTCCTCATAGACCAGATCCGCCGGCGGCGGGCCACTCCGCAACTCGGCGTACTGCTCGCAATACTCGGCGAGCCGCTTGGGAAAATGATGCCGAACCCAACGATTCTCGAGATCGACCTTGATCAACTCCACCAACACCGCACGCCGGTCGGCATCGGCCTCGGGAAGGTACGCCGACAGGTCCGGAGGACACCCCGACACCGTCCACGCCTGCGAAAACCGCGACACCGCCCCGGCAAGCGCCGTACGGCTCCGTTCAGCCGGATCGATAATCAGATCCCGCAGCGACTCATGTGCCACATCGATACCCCGAAACGCGCATCCCCCAGGTGTGGCCCCCACACGAGGTTCGACAACCACACCGAAATATCCGACACAGCCTTGGCGCCATCCACCCTCACCGGCACCTCCAAAGCCTATCGCGCAACCACCGCACACACCGATACTCGAGGCGGCACCAGCACCGACAGTAAGGCGACCGCCGCAGCCCGGTGCGATAGTTGGCCAGAGTTCAGGCACCAGCGGGTGGAGCCGCGTAATCGCCTCATCGCCAGGAGTGAGTGTCCTCCTCTCCTCCACAGTCAGAGGCGCGTCGTGGTGTTCCGGATGTAGATCCGCCGGGAAGGCCCAGTGCGCTCGGTAGCCGGAATTGAGCGGTGCGCGGCGGCCTCCTTGCTCGGCAGTCGATATTCGCAGTCGGGCACGGATGTAACCCTTTTCGGGTTCAGTCGCGGTCCATCAGTCATGTTCGAGGTCAGGCTTCATGCTGCGATTCTGCGGTCCGTCATGCATTGACCGGTCAACCCGCCGGAGGCCCGCGGTGACCGAGTGCGTGCGAGTCTGGTGATCTTGGTCGAGCCGAGGGTCAGGGCTGGTTCCGCTGGGTGGTGTAGGCGGGGAGGGCGGCGAGGCTGAAGCGGACGGCTTCGGCGCCGTAGTCGAGCATGTGGCGTTCGTAGTTGTCGACCGCGTCGAGGAGGGTGGGGGCCTGGGTGAGGGTGCGGCGGAGCAGGTCGGCGTCGCGCAGGGCGGTGTTGGCGCCGTTGCCGCCCGTCGGTGAGGTGGCGTGGATGGCGTCGCCGAGCAGGGTGACCGGACCGGGGGTCCAGCGGTGGGCGGGTTCGACTACTCGGATGGACAGCAGGGTGCTGTTGTCGGGGTCGGACTGCTCGATCAGTGCGCGTAGGTCGGGGTGCCAGCCGGGCATTCTCGACAGCACGGCCTCCTGCGGGGTTTCGGTGCCGAGGGAGCCGTTCGGGGGCAGGATCATGGCCCAGCGCACGTAGTCGTGGATGTCGGGCAGGGTCACTTCGGGGGCCAGCGCTTCGGCGGCCTCCTTGGGTGGGGTGCGGAAACGCATCGCGCCGAGCAGGAGATTCACTCCGTCTCCGGCGATCTTCGAGCCGAAGGCTCGGGACAGGCTGGTGAACTGCTCGGTCAGCGGTGTGCGGCCGATGACGAACCGGACGCCGGTGTCGGTTGGGGTGATCTGCGGGGACAGCACCGATCGGACGGCGGAGTTGACGCCGTCGGCGCCGACGAGCAGGTCCGCGGTGGCCGGGTCGCGATCGGCGAACCGGGCTTCGACCCGGCCGTCGGCCAGCAGGTCATAGCCGGTCAGTGCGGCGCCGGTGTGCACGGTCAGGCCGGTCAGCAGCAGGTGGCGGAGTACGTCGCGGTCAACCACGATGGCGTTGCGGCCCGGTTCGAGCTCACCGATCTGGTTGAGCTGCGGGTCCAGGATCAGGCGCTCGCCATAGGCGTCGCCGACGACGGCATCCAGCAGCGGGTACCAGCGCCGCGGCACGCAGCCGCGCAGCGCGTCGAAGCCCACCGGATTCAGCACCAGCCGGTAGCCCTGGAACCGGGCGGTGATCGCCGGATCCCGCTCGAACACCTGGGCTTCGATCCCGGCTCCGCGCAGGCCTTGTGCCAGGCAGAGGCCACCGAGACCGGCTCCGATAACGGAAACTCGCATCACGCACCTTCTTACGAACTAAGTTCTGTGCTTACGAACATTGTTCTACTTGGCGAACTTAGTTCGTGTCAAGCTATAGTGGCCGACATGCCCGCAGCTCCCCGACAGCGCCGAGCGGCTCGTCACGCCCAATCCACCGACGACACCGCGGCGTCCTCGCCGCGCAAGGAACCCATCACAGTCGGCCGGATCACCGATGCCGCGCTGGAGGTCGTCGGCGCCGAGGGGTACGACGCGCTGACCATCCGCCGGGTCGCCGCGGTGCTCGGCACCGGGCCTTCATCGCTGTATGCGCACATCGTCAACAAGGACGACCTCGACGATCTCCTGGTCGGCAGGCTCAGCGCCGAAATCGTGCTGCCCGAACCGGATACGGCCGAATGGCGCGGTCAGCTCTTCGACGTGTTCACCCAGATCCGCGACCAATACCTGAAATACCCCGGAATCTCGCGCGCCGCAATGGCCATGGTCCCCACCAACCTCGAAGCTCTGCGGGTCCGGGAGGGACTGTTCGCGATCCTGCTCGCGGGCGGAATCGAACCCCGCACCGCCGCATGGGCATTGGATGCGATCTCCCTCTACGTCAGCGCCTACGCCCTGGAGCAGTCAATGGTCCAGCGGCGCAAACACCCAGATCAGGAGTGGGTCGTCAGCCGCGACGAGCTGTTGCACCGATTCACCGCGCTGCCCGCCGACACCTTCCCCCAAACCCGGCGCTATGCAGCCGAACTGACCTCCGGCACCGGGCCCGACCGCTTCGCGTTCACCCTCGAGCTGATCCTGAACAACCTCTGCCCGTCGGCCTGACGCGCGGCGGCGCCACCTTTTCCTGCCGGTCCAGGGAGGAACATCGACGACCTGAACGCACTGCAGGAACACCGTGGGCACCGGCCACCGGCCGATCTCGCGACGTCCGATATTGCCGCATACCGCGCTGACCGAACCGGCCAGCGCCGGGCGCCGGTGGCCGGAACCTGGTGCGGTACAGAACATCCGCTACTGCCTAGCTTCGTGCGCTCGTCCTGACGTCGTGGATCGGAGGGAGTCCACTGGACGGGCACGTCATGCAAGGCGGCGTCGACCTGGCTCAGGCATGATGAACATTCATTCATCCTCGCCTGCTACCCGATGGAGGTAGCGCCGCCGATCGATCGCGATTCCGACGGAGATCCGCAGTTCACTGCGCATGCGGTTGGTTGTGGGTGCCGTTCGGACCGCTCCGAGAGCACAGTCGGTCCGTTGATCCCCTCATGCCCCGCGTGGCCGTCGAATTCCCAAACTGACGCACGATCATTTCAGAAACTGGTCCACCGACCATTTCACCGTGATCTAATGCTGCCCAACTCGGGTACGGCAACACCTCGACGACCGCGTCGAGGGGCACCCGACGTAAGTGGGAGAAACGATGGTGGACAGTAGTATTCGGCGCACGGCCGGTTCGGTGGCCGCGTTCGCGGTGGCGACCGGTTTCGCGGTCGCGGCGATCCCCGGCACGGCCTCGGCCGCAGCAGGAACGGTCACCTGGACCGACGGGAACAGCAAGTTCACCCGGACGGTCTCGGACACCAACCCGATCGCCGGCGAAACCATCACCGTCACGACCATGTTCGAGCGGACCGGCATCCCGGTCGAGTACATCTACTCGGTCAAGGACATGCACCCCACCTGCCTGACCCCGGTCGCGGGCTCGGGCAAGATGGGCGGCGACCAGGTCTCACTCGACACCTCGGCCCCGGACTCGGTCAGCGCCTCCTTCAGCATCGTCAAATACCCTGTGTACCCGAACATCTCGCCGAAGTCCCAGACCTTCGAGGTGCAGTACACCGTAGGCGTCAACTGCGCCCGCGACACCGCGCTGCCGACCTCCATGAGCTACAACGGCTCCCTCGGCGCCGGCAACTACACCGACAAGGGCCCGACCATCACCGTGTCCAGCGACGCCGTGTCGACCACCACGCTCGCCGCGGTGAGCGGCGCCCAGGTCAACAAGGCCGTCACCCTGCAGGCGACCGTGTCGCCGGCGGCCGCGGGCGGCACCATCCAGTTCAAGGCGGGCGACCAGGTTCTCGGTGACATCCCCGTCGCCGCGAACGGCACCGCATCGATCGTCTGGACCCCGGGGGCCGCGGGCACGTACAACATCGGAGCCACCTTCTCCGGCCGCACCGGTGTCGCCGGATCGACCACCACCCAAGCGGTCACCGTGGCAGACGTCCCGACCCCGACCCCGACCCCCAAGCCCAGCACCGGCTCCTTCGGCTGATCACCGCACTCGGCACGCCGCGACCTCTGTGGTCGGGGGCCCCAACCCTCGACCACAGTCACGTGCACGCGATGCCACATCGCATCAACCTGTCAAATCTGTTGCGATAGTGCACGTTCAGGCCATTCCCGGCCCAGATGAGTCAGTCGCACAACAAACGCACACCCGGCAACCCGCCGGCCGAACGCTCTGAAATCAGCCGCATGGCGCGCTGACCGAACGGGCCAGCGCCGGCATCGGAAGATCAACTGGCCGTGCCGATCCGAGGCCGGCGACACATCCGGGCCACTGCCGAATATCGGATGTGTCGTCCAGGGTTGTAGCAATCCCCAGGGTGGCCGACCGGGCCGTGTTGTCGGGATTGATCCTGCGGCTGAGCAGGTCCGCTGGAAGCGGGCTGCATTGTGTTGGTGCGGGTTAGGGCTCGAGCACGATTTTGCCGTGGGTGTGTCGGCGTTCGAGTTCGGTATAGGCCTGGCGGACGTGTGTCAATGGGTAGATGTTGGCGATCGGGACTTCGAGGTGTCCCTCGGCGATCAGGGCGGCCAGTTCGGCGAGTACCTCGGCGCCCGGCCTAGCGTTGGTCCCGGGTTCGGTCATGACTCCGTACTTCGCGGCTGCTGCGAAATCGGCGATGGTATCGATCCGCTCGACCGCGACGCCAAGAGCAAGGGCCAGTTCGACGTACCCACCGCCGTGGGTGTCGATGAAGGCATCTATGCCGCTCGGTGCAGCGGCCTTGATCCGGTCGATGACGCCGTCACCGTACACGACTGGGATCACACCGTGGCTTTGCAGCCACTCGTGGTTGTGCTGGCTCGCCAGGCCGATGACCGTGGCTCCGGCACGGCGCGCGAGCTGAACGGCGAGCGAGCCGACTCCTCCGGCTGCGGCGGAGACGACAACGGTCTCCCCCTTGTCAAGTTGCACGGAATGTACTGCCCTCCATGCCGTCACGCCGGCGACGTACAGGCCGCCCGCCGCCTCCCATGAGACGTTGCGCGGTTTGGGTGTGAGGTTGTCGACGTCGACCAGGACCAACTCGGCCTGGGCGGCCCGCTTCTCGGAGAACCCGATCACCTCGTCGCCGACCGAGAATCGGTCGGCTTCGACGCCGACTTCCGCGACAACCCCGGCGAGATCGCTGCCCTGCCCGGACGGAAAGGTCGAGGGAAAGATGTCAGCCATTGCGCCGGTTCGGATGGCGGCCTCACCGGGGTTGATGCCTGCCGCTTTGACCCGCACGAGAACTTGCTCGTCCCCGGGCACAGGGCGGTCGATCTCGTCGACCCGCAAGACCTCGATTCCGCCGAACTCGTCGTATCTGACTGCCTTTGTCATCGTCGTGCTTCTCCTCCGACGCGCGACGCGCGGCTGACTTCGAGAACGGGAATGGTGGCCACCGGTGTGCCCGTCACCAGGGCACCGTTCCGGCGTCGTCGAAGAATCCTCCGGTCGGGCCGTCGTCGGGCAGGGTCGCGAGGCGAATCGCGATGGCCGCACCCTGTTGCGGTGTACGGTCGCCGCTGAAACCGTTGAGGTCGGTGGCGGTGAAGCCGGGACAGCCGGAGTTGATCAAGATGTTGGTATCACCCAGTTCCTTGACGTACTGGACAGTCAGGGCGTTGAGGAAGGTCTTCGAGGCCAAGTAGGCGGCGGGAACCGGGCCCATGTCGATGCCGGGTGTGGTTTGCAGGGCGAGCGAGCCGACGCTGCTGGAGATGTTGACGATTCGCGGTGAGGCCGAGGCGCGCAGCATCGGCAGCATCGCGTTGGTCACCCGGATGACCCCGATCACATTGGTTTCCACGACAGCTCGCACGGTCGCGGGATCGACCGTGGTCGGTGTCTGCGGCATACCGCCGGTGATCGCGGCATTGTTGACCAGAACATCGAGCCCTCCGCCATGGTCGGCGATCAATTCGGCTGCCGCGGCCACACTTGCGTCGTCAGTCACGTCAAGCGGCACACCGAACGCATCGGTCCCGGCCGCGCGCAGCTTCTCCACCGCGGTGTCGCGGCGTTGCCGATCACGCGCGCCCACACCGATTCGCCAGCCGAGCGCGCCCAGGCCCGCGGCGATCTCGTATCCGATTCCCTTGTTCGCGCCGGTCACCAGCGCAATCGTCTGTTCACTCACACCGCCGATCCTGCTGCGATTCCGGGTGCAGCGTCCAAGACCGATCGGGTGGGCGCCGATACCGCACGGGTATTGGTCGTGGTCATCGCCGGATACCATGGCCTGGTGGAGACGCGGGAGATGCGATACTTCGTCGCCGTCGCCGAGGAGTTGCACTTCGGGCGGGCGGCACAACGGCTTGCGATGGCGCAACCACCGCTGTCGCGAGCGATCCAGCAGCTCGAACGGCGGCTCGGAGTCGTTCTGTTGCACCGCACTGCTCGCGCAATCACTTTGACCGAGGCCGGGTCCGTGCTTCTTCAGGAGGCCCGGCTCGCCCTCGAAGCGGTCGAAGCCGCCGAGCGCCGCACCCGCCGCGCCGCTGCCGACCGGCCCGGTGTGGTGCTGGCCGCCAAGGCAGGAGCGTCCAGAGAACTGTTGTCGAAGCTGCTGGACGCCTACGCCGCCGACCCCTCCGCTGTCGCAGTCGAAGTGATGCTCGGCGGGCCTGGCGAACCGGAAGGCATGCTACGCAACGGGCGTGCCGACGTTGCTCTGCTCCACCGGCCCTACGACATGACGGCCGGATTCGACACCGAGGATCTGCGCACCGAACAGCAGGTCGCGGTCCTGCCCGCGGGGCATCCCCTCGCCAACCGACCCCACATGTCGATGGCCGAGGTCAACGCCCTGACGGACCTGCCCCTGCCACGCTGGCCTCGACGGGATGGGAGTTATCCCGACGGCCCCGGCCCGCAGGTTCGCGACCATACCCAGTTGACCCAGCTGATCACGCTCGGACGGGCCTGCGCGCTCATGCCCGAGTCGCTCCGAGCCCAGCTACGCGACGATCACGCCATCGTGCCCGTGCCGGACGCACCGTCCGTCACGACCGTCATCGCCTGGCCACCACACAGCAGATCCAAAGCCGTCGCCGACCTTGTCCGTATGGCGATACGCCTCTAGCCGACAACATCCGCAAATGCCGCATGGCGCGGCGACCGAACGGGCCAGCGTGAGCCGCCGGCGGCCGGAAGCTGGTGCGGAAGCTCTCAGGCCCTTGAGTTCCCGCTGAAATTCCTTCACTTCCACTGAACTTCGGGCTTTCGGATCGTTCCGTAGCGGTGTCCGCGGCGCAGCGCGAAGTCGTCGACGCCCAGCACTCGGGGCGTGATCAACTGCGGATCGGGCAACGCGCGGATCTGCCGCAGCAGGGTCATGCGGCTGACTCTCGCCAAGAGATGGCCCAACCGGGCACCGGCCGGCCTCCCAAGGCGAGGGCGACCGCGCACAACACCCGTTGCAGCAAACCGTCCGCCACCCGTAGCGGGCGGCCAGTTCGGGCACTTGCTCGGCGAAAGTCCGTCTCCCGCAGCCGGAGCTGTCGCAGAATAATCGCCGGACCCGCAACACGATAACGACTTCTCTGCCGGTGATCGATGTGTTGGACAACCGCCGCCGGTAGCGGCTGTGGACACGCCCGGACGGCACCGTACAGCTCGGACAGGCCGCTGGCTCGTCGCACGTGGCCGCATCGATGTGCACCGTTGCGCCGACAGCACGAACCGTACCGATCGCCAACCCGTCGAGGTGTGGAAAAAGGACCCTCAGCACTCCAAGATCAGAACACCAGCGACCCGACCGACCATCAAGCGCCCCAATACATCCCGACGAGGGGCAATCGCCGAGTGTGCCAGATCCCCAAAGGTGACCCGTTCCTGCCCCGGGCCAATCGTGACCCGGCCGCCATAGCGAGCGTCCGCTCATGGCAGCCAGCTAGCGCCTGTCTGAAGTTCTGAAGTCCCTGTCTTGCACGTGATCCTGTTCCACACGCTTTGCGGCACTGCAACCGAGCAGGGCTGGCCAGAGGTTGGACCGTCCCGCGACGCTCCGGCGCGGCGGCCCGCCGGTGTCGTACTGGTAACCCTGCATATTCGATGCGGCCGTATTAAGAGCTGATCTGCCGGACTCACCGCGGGCTCTCGTCGCCTGGAGTCGGCCCATTCACATTTGGGAGAGAGCACCTGATTCACGTTGGTTCTGTGATCACACGTCGATGTTCAAACCAAATTGCAGGGACGGTCGATCCGTTCGGCAAGGGCTGCGGTCGCCGGTCCATTACCGTTGCGCCGATCTTGTTGCAGATACGCTGCACCGCGAGATTCGACTCGTTCGTGCCGATCTCGACGCTGGTGTATCCGGCGTGGTGGATCGCGTCGACGAGTGCAGCCACCGCTTCGCTCGCATAACCGGCTCCCCGGTGACTGGCGCCAATCCACCAACCGATGGAACGCGACGATGTCTCGTCGCCAGTGGGGTGCACAGTTGCGCCACCGATCACGGTTGCATCTGACCGCGACTCGATCACGAGAAGCCCCGGAGTCGGGTGGCCGCCGCCGACAGCCTTGATCAGTGCCCGGCCATTACGTTCTGTCCAGCCGTTGCTGGCGAGCATCGCATCGTCGATCGTGGCTTCGAGCGAGATTGCGTCCTTCGGCACCGGTCGGCGCAGGGTGAGCCGCGAGGTCTCGATGTCCCGCAGCACATCGTAGCGCGCACTGGTTTCCATGTGGGCGAGTTCGCTGACGCGCCACACCCAGATCCAGCCCGCGACGAGGACGGTGGCCACCACGAGCAGCAGCCAGACACCAACGATGAGTTCGTTTGCGGCGGAAGGTAATCCGGCCGTGACTGCGACGCCGATGACTGCTGCGGGAAACCCGAGGACTGCGATCCATCCCGCCAGCCCAAGGGTGGCACGCCGGGGCCAGCGCTGAAATGCCGCTTTGGCAGAGGCGATTCGCCAGGTCGGGAACATGCGCGAACGATACTCGATTCCGTCGCATTCGTCGCGGATCCGAATATTGCGTTCGGCGTAGATCCCGAGTAAGAAGCAGCGGACCTGTAGCACCTCACAATTCGTCACAGGGTGGGTCGGCTTTCACCCGGAACTACCAGGTCAGGAGAGATCGCACCGGAATCGACATGCGGACGGGTAGATCACGAAAAGGGGGCCAGAACCAAAATTGGCGTGCCGTTGACAGACCGAACCGGCCAGCGCGGCGCCGGCGGCCGGAACCTCGTGCGGTGCAGAACGTCCGCTACTGCCGAATTCCGTGCATCTGGCGGACCGCCCTCACCCGACCGCTGGTACAGCAGGTACAGCCAGAGGGGGCTATTGTTCGTTGGTTCAACCGCTTCAGCTCGCTCGGCAGAGCTCGCCGCCTGGAAGGCCAATGGATCCTGTTGGAGACTCGCTGCTCGCTCGGCTCATCGGTCTCGAGCTTGCCTCGGTGGTATTCGTCAGGGATTACCTTCAACTGGACTTCGACGGTCCACGCTTGTCCTGCTACGTCTGGCCAACCATCGACGCCGACGGTATTACTCGGTCGCTGGGAGATCCCGGATATCGAGATACGCTGTGTGCCTTGATCAGCCAGACCGTCGTATCTACCCAAGAAGCTGTCGGCACCGGGCTTGTCCTGCGGTTCGCGATCGGTGCCCTCTCCATTCATCCGACACCCGAGGAACTGGAGGGCCCCGAAATCGCGATGCTCGCCGGATTCCCCGACAGAGCTTGGGGTGTGTGGCGTCCCGGTGAGAACACCTTCGCCGACCTGGAATGAGAAGCCACCCGGGCTTCAGGTAGGACCGAGCACTTCGTTCACGTGGAAATAGGCGATCGTGCGTGACCCACCGGTGACGACCACAACCGAACCAACCTGGATTCGGTAGGCGCCGCTGTTGTCGACGACCAGCCATCCTGCGCTCGCGGGTGAACGCCACGCCGTGCGATCGTCCACGCGCAGGACGAACGATGCCAAGCCGTCCTTCACGGGATGCGGAGGCACGAATGCTGTTGCGGCCAAGTCCTGATCAGCAGGTGTGGGCGGTGGACCCGATGAGCGACCACCTTGTTCCATAGTGAGCCAGATGATCTCGCCACGGAACGGGAGATCGCCACGGAAGGACATGCCGACATTCTCCAGTGCGGCAACTCGGCGATTGTGGTCGGTCGCAACGTTATCCGCCCGAAGCGGCGTCCCGTCCACCAGTGAACGCGCTCGGTCGTTCGGAAGTGAGCAACCGACGCACTGTCATGCCGCGTCCCGCGCGTTCTTCTCGGGCGGTTCGCCGGGACCGCGGCATCGTGAAGGATGGCTACCTCTCCCGATCTCGATGTCACGTGCTGACTTGGTCAATTCGTGGACTGAGTCGCGTTCACCGCCGAGATGGGGGATCGAGGTATGCGGCCGTTGCTGTTTGCACGAACGATCGGATCAACGGGTTGGCGTCGCCCTCGTTCCAGACCACCACCACCCTGCTCGGTGCCATATCGATCAGCGGGACCGCGGCCAGTCCCTCGGGCACGTTGTGCCCGAGCGGAGTTATGCCGACGGTGCCGTTCCACAGCACGGCTTGCACACATTCTTGAACGACCCGCACGACCGGGCCCTCCCGCGGTTCACCACCGTTCCAGTAGGTCTGCCAGAGGGAGTCGGTGCCCACGGGAAACTGGAACCAGCGACGGTCGGCCAAGTCGGTCAGTTTCAGGTGGTCGTGGTGAGCCAGCGGGTCGTCGGCGCGTAGTACGGCTCCGACCGGGTCGGCGCGCAGTTCACGGACGGTCAGGGCGGTGTCGTTGAACGGTGCACGGGTCACGGCGACGTCGACCAGTCCGGCCTTCAGCCCGCAGGTGGGGTCGGTGAGGTCGGTGTCGCGGATACGGATGTCGACCTCGGGATGCCTGTGGCGGTAAGCGGCGGCCAGTCTCGTGATGCCGGGGTCGGTGGCGTCACCCAGGATGCCGATGGTGAGGTTCGCGTTTCCGGCCGCGGCGGCCACCCGCACGCTGACCCGGTCGGCCTGCTCGAGCAGAGCACGCGCCTCCTCGAGTAGCACCGCCCCGAGCGGGGTGAGACCGACACCGGTGGGCGACCGATCGAAAAGGGCGGCACCGACTTCCGCATCCAGTTGCCGGATGGCGCGGCTCAGCGGCGGTTGGCTCATGTGCAGCCGAGTGGCGGCGCGACCGAAGTGGCGTTCCTCGGCGACAGCTACGAAGTAACGCAGCGTACGTAGCTCCACACTGGCACGATACCCGTCCGGTATCGGTATCGCGGAACAGGTCTTGGACACCTCCGGTGTCCCGGCGGTGCAATCGAAATATGACCGACGAAGTACACAGCGACGAACGAACTCCGCCACAACGGTTTCGATAGTGCGTCCCAGCGAGGGTGAGGTGATCATGTTGGGTGCCACGCGAATTCGCATCCTCGAGGACGGCAGCAATACCGGCCACCGTCTCGGACTCGCCGAATCCGTCGTGGCGCCCTACACTCCGGGACCTCCGCAGCACCGGCACGCCCAGCACGACGAGGGCTTCTACATCATCTCCGGCACGGTGTGGTTCACCGTCGGCGACACCGCCTACGACGCGACAGCGGGCACGCTGGTGATGGTCCCACCCGGCGCCCCGCACACCTTTGCCAACATCGCCGGCCAACCGGCCGTCATGCTCAGCACCTTCACACCCGATCTGTATGTGCAGTATTTCCGCGACCTACAGGACATGATCGCCGACGGCCGGGAACTGACACCACAGGTGAACATCGACGTGATGAGCCACTACGCCACCGAGCCCGCCACCGACTTCACCTGAATCCCCGGCGGACCGAGGCGCTTTCGCCACCGTCCCTCATGTCACCACTGGAGAGGAATTGTGAACATCGCATTCTGGATCGCCGCCGGCCTGCTCGCTCTCTTCTACCTGTATGCAGGCGCACTGAAGATCACCCGAAGCCGGGATCGACTCCGGCCCATGATGGCCTGGGTGGACCGCACACCCCTACCCGCCGTCCGCGCCATCGGCGTGCTCGAAGTACTCGGCGCGCTCGGGCTGATCCTCCCACCCCTGACCGGAGTCGCGCCCTGGCTCGCTGCGATCGCGGCCGTTGGGTTCGTACTCCTGCAATTCGGTGCGATCCCGGTCCACTGGACCGGCGGAGATCGAAAAGTCGCCCTCAACATCACCCTGCTTCTCACAGCAGCCGTGACCGTTTTGTTCGCGACCACCTGGGTGTGACTCTCTGTGGCGCAAACATCCCATAATGCCGCGTCCTGCGCTGACCGAACCGGCCAGCGCGGGCGCCGGCGCCAGGAGCCTGGTGCGGTGCAGAACGTCCGCTATAGCCGGACCGAGCAGAATCGACTGACGAAGTCGGTGGGTTCCACGCGCTGTGCGTAGTCGCGATACTGCTGGCCCAGAACCAAAGGCGGCTGCTCTGGCCGGCGTTACCCGAGCAAATGGCCCAATGATCAGGATGCCGCGCAATCCGGTCTAGGTTGTCGTGGTGCCGGACCAGCCGAAGTTGAAGCTGTGCCCCTTCGAATTGCACTGGATCGCGCCGCGCCCGCCGCCACTGCACGTGGCGCCCGCGTAGCTGATGGTCGAGCCGTATCCGTTGCCCTGTGGGAGGGTGTTGGCATCGGAACGACCGTACGGACCGAACACGCCGAAGGTCGGGTGCGCGGGCAGGAACGGCACATCGATGGCGAGATCGGTCACCGGAATCATGTTCAGCCACTTGGCGATGCCGGACGCGATGTCACAACCCGTGGTGCCATCCGACTTGATCGAGCACTGCGCGGGACCCGTGTTGAAGTAGACGGTGTCGCCGATCATGTAGTCGTTCGGATTCACCGCATCCGCATTGGCGGAACCCACACCGACCATCGAAATCGCTGCTGCGGCCACGGCCGTGCCGGCGAAGGCACGCATTCTCATTCGTTCTCCCCTCGGAGTTCTATCCGACCCGATCTCGGACATTACACGGTGCGGGCTTGAAGTCCGCATTTCCTTGGGCCGGTTGATGATACGGTCAGATGGCACGAACTCGATGCGACGTTCCACCGAAGCCGCCGGAATTCGAGTGCGCGACGCGAGAGGCGCCGGAGCGGGTGCCGACCGTGATGGCAGCCTCGTCGCGAGAGCCGCCTCGTCGGCGAAGGCGGTCAGTTCATGTTCACGGTGTGGCGTTCGATCACGTCCTCGACCGGGCGGCCGCGTTCACCGGGGTCCGACGGTTCGGTGCCGTCGAAGATGGCATCGAGGACCGCGGCGTGGTCGAGGGTGGCGGGCATGCGGTGGGAGGCACGGGCGCTGACGATGACCGCGTGCAGGACGGCCGCGTAGATGAGCGAACGGGGCGCGGTCAACCGCCACCCGCGACGTTCGCGTTCGCACAGCCGGGCTTCGACGGTCTCGAGTACGTCCTGGATGACTTGGATCTCGATCCGGTCGGGGTCATCGCAGGGCACGACGACCTCCGAAAAACAGCGCGCCACACCCGAACACCGCCATCCGCGGCACGGTGAACAGCGCCCTGTGGCGCCCGAACGGCACCCGTGCCGCACGCGGATCGAGCACCATACGCCCGGCCACGACCAGCGCGGTCCGCGCCCGCCACCGCGCCCAGCAGCTGTCCACCCCGCATCCGAGATGCAGCTGCAGTGCGGTATGCGCCTGTCCGGCAGTCAATGTGCCGGGATCGTCGTCGCACGACCACAGCCCACGCACCGCATACCCGGCAGCGGCGACCTCGGCGTCGGCGTGCTCTGCGTCAGCGGGTTGCCGCTTCTCATGTTCGATGCGGTCGATGATCGCCTGCACCGACCATGGATTGTTTCTGGACATCATCGACCCCCTGCTCGTCGGGCGGCTATGGCGCGCCACGCATTTGGAGAACCAAAGGGTGCGGTTCGTTGCCGGGCGTGAGATCAGGACACCATCGATGTCCTGGCGAGACAGCGAATTCGGACGTTCCGAACACGATTGGTCCAATTGGCCAGGAGGGGGTCCGCTCCCGGCGTACAGTCTGTTCCGCGATGGCGCGTGTTCCGTTCCGAAAATTCCCAGGATGCACACATGACCAGCGATGACGAACCCTCGACACTGCCCAGGCGGCAACTGGGCCGGTTCCTGCGCGAGGCCCGCGACAGCCGCGGATTCTCGATGGATCGCGCGGCTCGCCTGGTAGAGCTGAGCAAGACCGCGTTGCACCGCATCGAGACCGGTGGCGTGAAAAAGCTTCGTATCCGCGACATCCGAGCGTTGTGCGAGCTGTACGAGGTCACTCCCGCCGATACCGATCGGGCGGTCGAACTTGCCAAGCAAGCGCAGGTCAGCTCTTGGTACACCGCATTCGGCGGACTCTACAGCGATACGACATTCAATATGTTTGTCGGACTGGCGGCATCGGCCCAGCGTCTGATCACCTACCACGAGATAGTTCCGGGTCTCCTGCAGACGGCCGACTATGCCCGTGCCCTGATCAGCGCGTTCTATGTCGACAGCAGCCGGGAAGACATCGAATGCCGGGTCGAGTTGCGGCTCAAACGGCAAACGATCATCACTCGCAAGACCGATCCGGTGAAACTCGAGCTGCTACTTCACGAGTCGGCACTGCACCGCATGATCGGCGGACCGCGCGTCATGGCTGCTCAGCTACAGCACATGGCCGAGATCGGCAAGCTGCCGAACATCTCGCTGCGCGTTCAACCGTTCGCGAGTGGGTGTAGCCGTGGCCTGCTGCATGGCCCCTTTGTCATTCTCGAGTTCGGACAGGATGGCAAATCTCGCCCGATCGAGCCGCCTCTCGTCTATCTCGAGGGAGCGGGCAAACCGGACATCTACATGGAAGGCGGCGAAGACATGCAGCGCTACCATGAAATCGCCTCGGCCATAAGAGAAACCGCATTGGACGAGACAGCAACACGAGACCTGCTCAGACGGGTAGCAAGGAGTCACACCGCATGAACATCGACTTGTCCGGAGCACAGTGGCTCAAGAGCAGCCACAGTAGCGGCCAAACCGAATGCGTCGAAGTGGCCTGGCTGACCGGAAGGACGGTCGGAGTTCGTGACTCGAAGAACCCTACGGGCCCCGCCCTCGTCTTCGCCCCCGGCGAATGGGATGCCTTCGCCGCGGGCATCGTTCGAGGGGACTTCGACGGCCCGGCCTGAGGGCCGATCAGTGCCAAGTGTGGGAAGAATCCCCGTCCGTCCAGGCGGCATCATCTGCGCTGGGGTGTCGCGAAGCGATCGAGGCGTTCGAACCCGAACATTCCCTCGTGCGCCACTCGTGCCATCCGCGCAGGCCGCCTGTGGCGTGAATCCCCAAGCGATTGAGATCATCATCCCCGGATAGCAAATGCCCGCCCGGGCCGCGCTGAAAGAAATTGCCGCCCGGGCGGGCGCTAACCCTTTGCGCGCCGACGCGGTGTTGTTGGGAGTGTCGGCACCGAGAAACCTATCGCGGCAGTCGCATTCCATCGATGACGCACAGTGCCGCTCATGCGACAGTATGTGCCGGTGCTGACCGGCGCGGTTCCACTTCGTGACCTCGTCGCCGGCATCGTTCGAGGGGACTTCGACGGCCCGGCCCGAGGACCGTTGAAGCAATGCACCCGCTACCGTCTGCGGTGAGAACGCACCGACGCCGAGGAAGACGGTCGATGAAAGTCTATGCAGCCCTGGATCCGCGCCTGCCGCTGTCCGAGGTGCCACGGATGGCGCGGCGGGTGGAGGACCTGGGATTCGACGGGCTCCACATCCCCGAGACGATCCATGATTCGTTCGTTGTCGCGCTGCTGGCGGCCGAGCACACCAGCCGGATCACCGTGCGCACCGCGATCACGCTGGCCTTCGTCCGGAGCCCGACCCTGGTCGCGTACAACGCCTGGGATCTCGCGAAATTCTCCGGCGGCCGCTTCGAGCTGGGGCTCGGAACCCAGATCAAGCAGAATATCGAAGGCCGTTTCGGGATGCCGTGGACCGAACCCGTCGCCCGGATCGGGGAGTACCTGACTGTGCTGCGAGAGCTGTTCGCCGCGTTTGTATCCGGCGATTCGATCCATTTCGAGGGCGACAGCTACCGGCTGACCCGGTTGCAGCCCTATTTCAATCCCGGCCCCGACGACATCGCCCCGCCACCGATCCTGCTCGGCGCGGTGAATTCCGGGATGTGCCGCCTCGCAGGACAACTCGCGGACGGCGTGATCACCCACTCCACCAACTCCGATCCGGGATACCTGCGCGAGGTCGTCCAGCCCGCGTTGCACGCGGGTGCCGCGGAACGCTCACGCCCGGCCCCCGGAATCATCGCCGCGGTCCCGATCGCCACGGGCGCGACGGCAGCCGAGGTGGCACGCGACCGCGAGCGGCAGCGGCGGCTACTCGCCTTCCTCTACTCCACCCCGTCCTACCGGCCGACGCTGATCCGCCTCGGCCTGCCCGAATTGTTCGACCGCCTACGCGAATTGGGGAAAGAGCAACGCTGGGATCAACTCCACGACGTGGTCACCGACAACGTCCTCGACCAACTGCTCATCTGCGGCGACTACGACGCCCTGCCGGACCTCGTGCGTGACCGCTACGCCGGCCTCGTCCACGGCATCGTCCTACCGGCACCCACAGCCGACCCCGAGGGCACCCGTTTGATGCACGCGATCGAGTCGCTCCGAGCGTCGTAGCGGGAAGCTCGACCCTCCATGTGCCCGCGTCTCCATCCGACCGGGAGGGTGCGCGGTGTCGAACGGCCCCGGGAAAGCGCCGGTTGGAGCCCCGCGGTGATCGCGACGCCGCGCGCCCGTGCACTGAGACCGCTCGGGCAGCTGCTCATCGGCGATGTAGTTACCGACGATTGCCGGCGACGGGACCGTTGTCGTCACCGCAGGGACCGAAGTCCTCTGTTTCGGCCGGCCCGGCACGCGGAGTGTGGGAGGCATGGACACGAACGCCTCCACCTCACGTCCTGTCGTCCGGCCCGACGACATGCGACAGCGGGCGGCGAACCGCGCCGTGGCCGCCGAGCACCCGCGCAGCGACATCCACCACGATGCGCGGGCCGCGGAGCTGCGGGAAACGCACACCGGGCTGGTGGTGCTGTTCGGGGATCGGGCGTACAAGGTGAAGAAGCCCATCGCCACCGACTTCCTCGATTTCGCCACGACCGAGGCCCGGGAACAGGCGCTGCGCCGCGAACTCGAATTGAATCGGCGCTGGTCGCCCGATGTGTACCTGGGCTTGGCACACCTCAGCGGTCCGGTCGAGGGTCCGGGCGAACCCGTGCTGATCATGCGGCGTATGCCGGAATCTCGGCGGTTGAGCAGGCTGGTCACCAGCGGCGAGATCGACCGGGCGGAACTGTCCGAACTGGCGGCGGTGGTGGCCCGATTCCATCGCAATGCCATTCGCAGCAGCACGATCGATCAGGCGGGCACGGCACAGGCCCTGCGGCAGCGCTGGCGAATCCTGTTGCGCGGCCCCGAATCCCATCCGCTCAGCACGCTCGATCCCCTGCTGGTCGACCGCATCGAGCGACTGGCGATGCGTTTCATCGACGGCCGGGCGCCACTGCTGGCCGAACGCATTGCGGACGGCCGGATTCTGGACGGGCACGGCGATCTGCTGACCGAAGACATCTTCGCGCTCCCCGACGGCTTCCGGATCCTGGACTGCCTCGACTTCGACGATTCCCTCCGCGCTGTCGACGGCCTCGACGATGCCGCCTTCCTGGCGATGGATCTGGAGTTCCTCGGCCGACCGCAGCTCGCCGAGGACTTTCTCACCGATTACCTGCGCGCGGCCGGGGATTCGCCGCCGGCCTCGCTGCGTCACCACTACATCGCCTACCGGGCCATGGTGCGGGCCAAGACGAACCATATCCGGGCCGCGCAGGGCGACGAGCAGTTCGTCGGTCACGCTGTCCGGCATCTGGATCTCGCGGTGCGGCACCTGGAGGCCGGCTCGGTGCGGCTGGCTCTTGTCGGCGGCCTGCCCGGGACCGGAAAGTCCACTGTCGCAACTCGTCTCGCCGAGATCACCGGCGCCGAGATGATCTCGAGCGACACCGTCCGGGCCCGGCTCCGCGCCTCGGGAGCGATCACCGGTACGCGCGGCGTCCTCGACGCCGGGGCCTACCGGCCCGCCGCGAGATCACTGGTGTACGCCCACATGCTGGAGCTGGCACGGCAGCGGCTCGCGCTCGGCGCGTCGGTGGTACTCGACGCCTCCTGGATCGATGCCGCCGAACGGGCCCGCGCCCGGGCGCTCGCGGCGGGCGCCCACGCCGAGCTGATCTCGCTGCGCTGTGAGTGCCCGCCCCAGACCTCCGACACGCGCATCCGCACGCGCCGCCCCGGCGATTCCGAGGCCACCCCAGAAATCGCGCACGCACTCGCCACGACCAGCTCTCCGTGGCCGGACGCGACTACCGTGGATACCACCACCTCGATGGATGCCACCATCGCCCAGGCATTGCGCGGGTGGAACGCGGGGGCGCAGAAACCATCGCGGCGGTGACTTCCGTCGTCGGCGCGGTGGCACCAGTCCTCTGCCATCGGGCCTGCGGGAAGCGCAGGCTGGACCTATCAGCTCAGTGCGTTCTCATCTCCTGAAAGGACGTGTCCCATGAGCCATCACACCGATCCGTTCGCACCGAGTGTGCACACCGCCCACGAATGGCTGGCGGCCGTGGCCAAGGCCATCGACACCGAGGATCGCATCCTCGCCCATCGCGCACTGCGTGCATGGCTGCACACCGTGCGCGACCGCCTGGGCGTCAATGCCGCCGCACATCTCAGCGCCCAGTTGCCCGAGCTGCTGCGCGGCACGTTCTACGAGGGCTGGATGCCGGCGCACGTGCCGGTCCCGCGCGATGTGCCGTCATTCCTCGCCCAGTTCGCCCATGCCGCGGGCGTCACTCCCGAGGAGGCGGTGCCGCTGGTGGGGGTGGTGACCGATGCCCTCGCCGACCTGTTCTCTCCCGGTCAGCTCGACCATGTGCTGGCGCAGCTCCCGGTGGCGCTGCGCTTCCTGCTGCTCGGCACCGACCTGGCGGCGGTCTCCGGGGCCGCGGCGGGCCTGACACAGCCGGGCCAGACGCAGACCGATGACATCGAACGACGTCTGACCGCGCTCACCGAGGCCGTCACCGCACTCGTGCGTGGCCTCGAGTTTCCCGCCGACGCCGGACCGGACGAGCATGGCGGATTCTCGGCCGCGCAGCAGGCCCACCGCATCCTGCTCGCCCAGGGGCTGACCGGGTCCGAGCACTGATCCGACCGGCACGACAGACGAGGACACCATGCAGATCCGATCCACTGTCCCACTGGGAAGAATCGCCGGCATCCGTATCGCCGCGCACTGGTCCGCGGCCGTCACCGTGGGGCTCTTCACGTGGATACTCGCCACCTACCTCCGTGGCACCGCCGGCGCCGGAATCATCTGGGCCGCGGCGATCGTGGGCGCTCTCGGATTGGTCGCCTGCCTGCTCGCACACGAGCTGGCACATTCGATCGTGGCCACCCGCAACGGGATTCATGTCGAACGCATCGTGCTGTGGCTGCTCGGCGGGGCCTCCGAGCTGACCGACGAGCCCAAGGATGCCCGGACCGACCTGCGGATCGCGGTGGTCGGCCCCGCCACCAGTCTGCTGCTCGGCGTCATGGTCTTCGGCGCGGCTGCCGTGTCGTCGGTCTACTCCCCCGGCGGCCCGGTCACCGAAACCCTCGTCTGGCTCGCCACCGTGAATGTGGTTCTCGCAGTGTTCAATATGCTGCCGGGCGCGCCCCTCGACGGTGGGCGCGTCGTTCGGGCGGTGATCTGGTGGCGCAGCGGCGACCGCCTGCGTGCCGAGACCGCGGCCGCCCGCACCGGCCAGGTCCTGGGCATGACCCTGGGCGGCCTCGGCGGTGCCGAGATCATCGCGTTCCGCGACTTCGGCGGCCTGTGGCTGATACTGCTCGGCTTATTCCTCTACAGCGCCGCCAACAGCGAGCTGACCAGGGCGGGCCTGCGACATCGTCTGGGCGCCACCACCATCGGCGATGTCATGACCCCCGCGCCGCGGATGGCCGACGCCGCATGGACCCTCGACCAGCTCCTCGGATCCGACCTCGTCTACACCCACCACCACCTCTTCCCGGTCGTCGACCAGAACGGCCACCCGTACGCGGTCCTCGCCTGGGCCGATCTCCTGCGCGCCCGCGCACGTCCGCGCCCGGGCCTGCGGGTCGCGGACCTCGCCCGCCCGCTGCCCCCGGCCGCGATCGCTCACGCCGACGATCTGCTCGCCGACGTCATCTCCCGAATCGTCCTGCGCCCCAACCTCGATGCCGTCGCCGTCACCGACACCACCGGCCGCCTCACCGGCCTGGTGACCGCTACCGACCTCGCCCTGGCCTGCAACCGCTCCGCCCTGGGGCTCCCGGCCCACCCCTCGGCCAACACGCGCTGAACAACGCGGGCACGCGATGTCAGGCGCCCGCTCGATGACCTTCCCCGGCCACCGCGGGCGCCAGCCGGCGCGCACAGGTGATGGCATCGGGCGTGTGGGTGAACAGGTGCGCGGCGCCGCCCGCGGGCAGGGCCCCGATCGCGGTGAGACGGCGCTGGTGATCGGGGCGAAGCCCGGACATGAGCACGACGATGTGGCGGTGTTCGAGTTTGCCGATCGCGTCCTTGAGCACCAGCGCACCGGTGGTGTCCAGCGCGGTGACGTGCGACATGCGCAGGATCACCACGTGCACATCCGATACCTCGGCCAGCTCCAACAGGAATCGGTGCGCGCCGGCGAAGAACAGCGGCCCGTCGAGCCGGTAGGCCACGATGTGTTCGTCGAGCAGGTCGTGCTCCTCGGCCAGATGATCTCCCTCGTCCAGCGGAATCTGCTGCAGGCGAGCCTCTTTCGCGACCGCGCGCAAGGCGAGCACCACCGCAATCGCCACACCCACCGCCACCGCGGTCACCAGATCGGCGGCGACGGTGACCAGGAACGTGACGCCCATGATCGCCCCGTCTCCCTTCGAAGCGCGGGCGATCGCCGCCAGCGACGCCGTCTCGACCATGCGCACCGTGGTCGCCAGCAGCACCCCCGCCAGCGCGGCGAGGGGAATCTGCCCGACCAGCGGGGCGGCCAGGAAGACGATGGCCGCGAGCACGATCGCGTGGGTGAGCGCGGCCAGCCGGGTGCGACCGCCCGAGCGGACGTTCACCGCGGTGCGCGCGATCGCGCCGGTGGCCGGGACACCTCCGAACAGCGGTGCGGCGATATTGGCCAGGCCCTGGCCGAACAGCTCGCGGTCGGAGTTGTGGCGGGTACCCACCGCCATCGCGTCGGCGGCCGTGGCCGACAGCAGCGACTCCAATGCCGCCAGCGCGGCCACCGCCAACGCCGGCGCCAGCAGCGAACCCAGCTGGTCGGCATGGAGGAAACCGAGGGCGGGGGCCTGCAATCCCGACGGGATGGCGCCGATCCGGGCCAACGGCAGATCGAACAGCGCCACCGCCGCGGTCGCCAGCGCCACGGCCAGCAGCGCGAACGGCCAGCGGGGCAGATACCGGCCACCGACCAGCATGAGCGCTGCCACCAGCAGGGCGGTGGCGATCGGCAGCGGATCGAGATGCCCCAGGTATTGGCGCACGGCGTCGGCGGCGGCCTGCCACACCTTGTCCCCGTGCGCGTGCGCGATGCCGAGCGCGGCCGGGACCTGTTGCAGCGCAATGACCACCGCGATGCCGGCGGTGAAACCCTCGATCACCGGGGCGGGCATGTAGCGCACCGCACGCCCGACCCCGGCGACCGCGAGCACCACCAGCACGAGCCCGGCCAGCAGCCCCACGGCCAGCACCCCGCTCGCACCGTGCTGATGGAAGATCGGCACCAATACCACGGTCATCGCACCCGTGGGCCCCGACACCTGGAACCGTGATCCGCCGAAGACCGCCGCAACCGCGCCCGCGATCACCGCGGTCGCCAGGCCGGCGGCCGCGCCGAGGCCCGAGGAGATCCCGAAGCCCAGCGCCAACGGCAGCGCGACCAGGGCGACGATCAGCCCGGACAGCAGATCCGCACCCGGGGCACGCACCCCCGTACGCCAGTCCGACCAGACCGGCAGCAGTGCCCGCACGCTCACAGTTCTTGCACCAGAGCCGATTTCAACACTGCCGGCTGTTCCCGCACCGCCGCCGGCCGCTCCGCGGTGGTCTGATCGTCCACGGCATCATTCTCCTTCGCCAATAAACTACGTTATTAGTTTAGAAAACATGCAATCAATGTGCGCACGCACCCCCCTTGCCGGGAGGCGGCACTGTAGTTACCACTGCACGGAGGAGCGTGTCGGCCCGGTCAGCGGGTCGGCACCACGATCATCGGGCATTCCACGCTGTGCAGCAGCGCGTTGCTGGTCGAGCCGAGCAGCATGCCGGCGAAACCGCCGCGGCCGTGACTGCCCACCACCAGCAGCTGGGCGTTCTCCGCGGCGTCCAGCAGGGACTGGATCGGGCGGTCGCGGACCAGGATTCGGCGGACCTGGACGTCCGGGTAGTTCTCGGCGAATCCGGCCAACCGTTCGGCGAGCAGTTCGGTTTCGCGGTCGCGGACGGCGTCCCACCCCGGAAGCGGCAGGCCGTCGCGGTTGATATCGCTCCAGGCGTGCAGCGCGTCGAGCCCGACCTTGCGGCGGGATGCCTCCTCGAAAGCCAGCCTCAGGGCGGGCACGCTGTTGGGCGTGCCATCGACGCCGACGAGCACCGGGCGCTCCGCGGAGACCGCGTCGATCGCCGCTGTCGAATGCACGATCGCGACGGGGCAGTGGGCATGCCGCGTCACCGCGGTACTGACCGATCCGAGCAGGCCGCGCCGGATCGCGCCGTGTCCGCGGCTGCCCACCACCAGCAGGCGCGCGTGCCGCGACCGTTCGATCAGAGCCGGAATCGCCGTGTCGAAGGTGACATCGGTGCGGATGGACAGACCGTCGCCGACGGCCGCGGTGCGCGCCACACGACTCGCCTCGGTGACCACCCGTTCGCCATCGAGACGGAGCCAATCGGTGTCGGTATTGGTCAGCATCGCACCGGGTCCCCATCCGCCCGGGACCGCCACCGAGGTGACGATCTCGAGCGGCGCGCCGTGCAGTCCCGCATCCACGGCCGCCCAGGCGACGGCGACGTTCGAGACGGCCGATCCGTCGGTTGCCACGACGACGGGCGGATTCAATTGCCCACCAGGGGTTTCCGATTTCTCCGACATGCTCGCGCTCCCGTCGCTCTACTGCCGCGCGCCCGAGGCCCGCAGTGCGGCAAGGCGATTGGTGTATTCGGTCTCGTCGATCTCGCCGCGCGCGAAACGCTGGGCCAGCAGTTCCTGCGGCGACGGGGATTCATAGCGCCCCGAGCGGCCCGGGTCGGATACCGCGAACCGGACCGCGAACGCGATCCCGACGATCAGCAGGGCCCAGAAGACCACCATGCCCACGCCCATCCAGGCGTAGCCCCAGCCACCCATATCGTGGCCGTACCAATACATCATGGCGATGCCTCCAGTTCTTTCGTGTCGCCATTACCGCTGGTCTGCACCAGAGGTTTCGATCAGCCCGGCCCGACCGGTGGTCGCGCCGCCGTCGACCACGAATTCCGACCCGGTCGAGAAAGTCGCCTCCGTGACGAGGAACCGCACCATGGCCGCGACCTCCTCCGGGTTGCCGAATCGCGGCAGCGGCTGGGTGGCGATCGACTCGGCCAGGCCGACGGTCATCGCCGCGTGAATCTGCCCGGGGTGCACCGAGCACACCCGAATGCCGGACGAACCCAGTTCCAGCGCAGCGGCTTTGGTCAATCCACGCAGTCCCCACTTGCTGGCGACGTATCCGCTGATGCCCGCGTAGCCCATCAGGCCCGCGGTCGAGGACATATTGACGATCGTGCCGCCGCCCGCGGCACGCAGGCGCCGCGCGGCCAACCGCATCCCGAGCCAGGGCCCGTAGAGGTTGACGTCCAGCACGTGCCGGAACAGGGCGGGCGACTCCGACTCGACGGTCCCGAAGTCGAGGATCTCGGCGTTGTTCACCAGTGCGCCCAGCGGGCCGAATTCTCGCTCGGTCTTCTCCAGCACCCGCTGCCACTCCGCCTCGTCGGTGACGTCGAGATGATGAAATCGTGCTTGCGGCCCATGGATTTCGGCGAGCTTGTTCCCGGCGTCGGTGCGCAGGTCCGCGATGACGACGCCGAAACCCGCCTTCACCAGTTCCTCGACCACCGCCGCGCCGATTCCCCGCGCACCGCCGGTGACGATCGCACTCCGGTCCGCGAACTCCGTCATGGCCATCCTCCGATCCGCGCGAATCCGCTGTTCGTTCACAGCATCCCGCGCGGGTGGCCGCGGCGAGATGGCCGAAAGTCACCGGTTCCGAGGGCGGATGTCGGGCCATCGGTCCCTGCGGAAATCACGCGGCGCGGCCGAGGATCGACATCGACGTCCCACCGAGAGGAACAACCGTGAAGACACCATTGGCGACCGTGATCGGCGTGGCCTCGGCCCTCACCGGGCTGGCGGCCGGATACCGGCTCTTCGCGCGCACCACGTGCGTGACCTGGGGCTCGACCGCCGAGGAAGTCGGGCGGGCGATGCCCGGCGACGGCCTGCTGGCCGAAGCCGGCACCGTCACCACCCGTGCGATCACCGTCGCCGCCACGCCGGAGCAGATCTGGCCGTGGCTGGTTCAGATGGGACCGGGCCGGGCCGGCGCCTACACCTACGACTGGATCGAGAACCTGCTCGGCCTGGACATACACAGCGCCGACCAGATCCTGCCGGAGTTTCAGCAGCTCGCGGTGGACGATGTGCTGCCGATGGGCAAGTCCGGTCCCGCGATGCGGGTGGCTGTGCTGGACCGCCCGCACGCCTTCGTGCTGGCCTCGACCGACCACCACTGGGTGTGGGCGTTCGGCCTCTACCCGACCGCCGAGGGCACCCGGTTGATCAGCCGCAACCGCATCGCGCTCCCGGATGCCGGTCGGCTGCAACGGCTGTTCTACATGCTGATCATGGAGCCCGGCAGCCTCGTCATGGAGGCCAAGATGCTGCGGGGCATCAAGGAGCGCGCCGAACGCACCACGCCGGAACTCACCCTGGTGACCAACGTCCCTGGTCAGCAGGCGGAAAGCCCGTATGTTCCGGACTGGCCGACGCGAACACTCGAAGTATGACCGCAATGAACGCCACCCCGCTCGCCGTACCCGACCACCGCACGCTGACGGCCGCGATGCTGCTGGCTTCACGCGCGCCCTCCGTGCACAACACCCAGCCCTGGCATTGGCGCTTCGACGGCGCGCGGCTGCACCTGCGCACCGATCCCGACCGGCTGCTCACCGCCGCGGACCCGCACGGCCGCCAGCAGGTGATCAGCTGCGGCGCCATGCTGCACCACGTCCGTACCGCGTTCGGCGCGCAGGGCTGGCACACCGACACCACCCGGGTCCCGGACCCACTCGATCCCGGCCGCCTGGCCGAGATCAGCTTCCGGCCCTGGCCCGATCCCCCATCGGGTCTGGTGGCCCGCGCCGGCGCCATCGAGCACCGCCGCACCGACCGGCTGCCGCTGGGCGCGCCCGGGAACTGGGAAGACCTCCAGCGGAGGCTGCGCATGCTGGTCTCGCCGCACTACCTGGAGCTGGACACGCTCGACGACGCGGTCCAGGCCAGGCTGGCCGCGGTCTCCCAGCAGACCGCGGCGCTGCGCCGGCACGACATGATGTACCAGGCCGAGATCGGCTGGTGGGCAGGACATTCCGGGGATCCCGAGGGTGTTCCGGCCGACGCGCTGGTCTCGGACGCGGAATTCGCCCGGGTCCGGGTGGGCCGGGTCTTCCCGTCCGCGGCGCACTCCATGCGGCGCACGGAGACCGACGACCACGCCGGCATGGTCATGCTCAGCTCGGAGGGCGATTCCCTACCCGAGTGGCTGGCGACGGGCGAGGCCGTCTCGGCGGTGCTGCTCGAATGCACGGTGGCCGGGCTGGCAACCTGCGCACTCACCCACATCACCGAATTGCCCACGGGCCGAAACATTCTCACCAATCTGCTGCGGCATCCCGGCACACCGCAGATCGTCGTGCGGATCGGCACCGCGCCGGACGGGGAACCGCCCCTGCCGCCGACCCCCCGGCGCCCGCTGGCCGACATCCTCACGATCGAACAGGGCTGACGCAGGCGAGCGCGGCACCTCTCCCCGCCCGCACTGCGCGCCACCCGCGGCCGCCCACGCGGTCGGCTCATGATCGGCGGGATCAGCGTGCTCGCCGGATGCCCGATCGCGCTCCTCCGAAGTCAGCGAAAGGCGGTATCCACCATGATCAGCGCGGCGTCGCAGGCGGTGTCCGGGAATCCGGCCCCCTTCACGTGGGTGACGGCGGTTTCGATGCTGGTGTTCTGCGGCGTCCTGTGGCTCATCGTCGACTACATGCGCACCCGTCCACGACCCGCGATGTGGGTGTGGGGACTGTCGCTGCTGACGTTCCCGCTCTGGATCTGGGGGCCCGGCCGCGACATCGGCCTGATCAACTGGTTCTCCTGGGCCAAGATCCTCTCGGTGCTGATCCCGCTGACCCTGGTCGGCGCGATGCGGATCTCCGTGGCCGAGCAGCGCCCCGGACGGGTGTGGGAGATCCTGCGCAACCCGCGATTCCTGTGGTTCCCGTACGCGATCCTGTTCCTCAACATCGCCGAGGCCACCCTGCGCGACGCCCAGATCGGCAACTACTGGAACGCCGCGGTCGGGCTCGGACTGTGCCTCACGATCCCCTACTGCCCGCGCTTCTGGGAAGTGCTGCCCGGCCGCAACGCCGAACTCGTCGCCTACACGACCATGGCATGGAACTTCCTCTACACCACCTGGAATCTGTGCTTCACCTTCGGCGGTTATCCCCCGCAGGAAGAGCATTTCGCCGCCAGCATCTGCATTCTCGCGGTCGCGGAGATCTATCCGCTGGTCAAGCGCCGCCCCGAGCTCTACATCATGGCGCGCATCTACACCTTGCCCGTGCTCATGCTGGTGATCGCGATCTACAACATCTTCCCGAAGGTGATGCCGTCGGACGGCTGGTTCGACAACGATGTCTGGATCGTCTGGGGCATAGCCAATTTCGTGCTCACCATCCCCTACCTGTTCTGGTACACCTGGCAGCTCGAGACCGGCCGCTCCTTCCTCACCTTCCGCCGCGGCCGCGCCCGCGAGGACTTCCTGCGCCGCCACGGCGACCAGGTCCACCAGCTCATCGACTTCGCCGATTCCCTCGACGCCGCGACCGATACGCACGGCCGCCGATCACGCACTGCGGCAGCACCGGACCGTTAGGCCGGTCGACATGTCCGCGCACAGGAGGTATTCCCATGCGAGCAATGGTTTTTCACGGACCCGGGCAGAAATCCTGGGATGAGGTTCCCGACCCGATCATCACGCAACCGACCGATGCGATCGTCCGCGTCGAGGCCGTGACGATCTGCGGGACCGATCTGCACATTCTCGAGGGTGACGTCCCCGAGTTCGCGCCCGGCCGGATTCTCGGTCACGAGGCCGTGGGCACCATCGTCGAGGTGGGCACCGGAGTGCACACCCGCGAGGTCGGCGAGCGGGTCCTGATCTCCTGCATCAGCGCTTGCGGCGCCTGCCGATTCTGCCGGGAGGGCCGCTACGGGCAGTGCCTCGGCGGTGGTGGCTGGATCCTCGGCCATCTCATCGACGGCACGCAGGCGGAAATGGTGCGCGTCCCCTTCGTCGATACCTCGACCTATCCGATCCCACAGGGCATATCCGACGAGCAGATGCTCATGCTCGCCGACATTCTGCCCACCAGCTACGAGGTCGGCGTCCTCAACGGCGCTGTGCGACCGGGCGATACGGTGGCGATCATCGGCGCTGGTCCGATCGGGCTGGCCGCGATCGTCACCTCCCGGCTCTACAGCCCCGGCCACATCGTGGCCATCGACCTGGCCGACAGCCGACTCGACGCCGCCGCGAAACTGGGCGCGGACGTCATCGTCAACAGCGGCCGCGACAATCCAGCCGACGTGATCGCGCGGCTGACCGGCGGCCTCGGCGCGGACGTCACCATCGAGGCGGTCGGCATCCCCGAAACGTTCGAAACCGCCGTCGACCTCGTTCGCCCGGGCGGTCACGTCGCCAATATCGGCGTGCACGGCAAGCCCGCCACCCTGCACCTCGAGAAGATCTGGATCCGGGACCTGACCATCACCACCGGCCTGGTCGACACCTACTCCACACCCCGGCTCATCGACCTGGTGGCCAGCGGACGCCTCGACCCCGCCGCGATGATCACCCACCGCTTCACGATGGACGAATTCCCCTCCGCTTACGACACCTTCGCGCGCGCCGGCGAGACCGGAGCGCTCAAGGTAGTCATCACCGCCGGGTAGGGCCGACACACCTCTCGCCCGGCCCGATCCTGCGAGCGGATGGTCTTACGTCACCGCGATCGAGGTCTCTCG
The DNA here is from genome assembly GCF_050942175.1 of Nocardia sp. CA-151230. NCBI lineage: Bacteria > Bacillati > Actinomycetota > Actinomycetes > Mycobacteriales > Nocardiaceae > Nocardia > Nocardia sp. CA-151230. The sequence goes on along the minus strand of NZ_CP192061.1, from coordinate 4,553,400 downwards.
CATCGTGTGCGATCGCTGGTGACGCGTCATTCTCGGAGAGTCGGAGCAGGTTTCGTACGGATACGCCGGGCGGGAGGCAGGTAACGATGGACGCGCACCACGATCGCAACGCCGTGGTGGCCGGGGTGGACGGCTCGACGGTTTCCCTCAATGCCGTCCGCTGGGCCGCGTATCTCGCCACGGCCATCCACGAGCCGCTCGTCATCGCCTGCGCCCCGAGATTTCCCCGCGGCGGCGGCGAGCCGGAGCACGCTCACCCGAGCGGCCGGGTGGTGCGCTGGCACGAGATCGCCGCGCACACCTCCGAACACGCTGTGGCACTGGTCCGTTCCTGTGCGCCGGAGTTGGCCGTCACCACCGAGGTCACCCCCGAGGCGGCCGCTCCCGCGCTCATCGCGCTCAGCACGCACGCCCGGATCCTGGTGGTCGGGGCGCAGACCGCCTGGGATGGGCGGCTGGTCGGCCCGACGACCATGGAGGTCGCGCGCCACGCGCGATGCCCGGTCGCGGTATGGCGCGGTAGAGCAGGCCGTCGTATCCCGTGGCGGAAGCCGGTCACGGTGGGTGTGGACGGCACCCCGCTCAGCACGGCGGCCCTCGCGCTGGGATTCGAACTCGCCGAGGCACTCTCGGTGCCGCTGACCGCCGTGCACTGCCGGGCGGGGAACCGGATCGTGCCGATCGGACCGGCAGCCGACCACACGGCCGCGGACAATGCCGTCCTGACGAGTGCGCTGGCCCCGCATCGCCTGGCGCACCCGGACGTCGAGGTCACCGAGGTGACCGTTCCCGGCGTACCCGCCACCGTTCTGGCGGAGGCGGGACACGACTCCCAGCTACTGGTGGTCGGCACCCGCCCCCGCAGCTCCGCGACCGACGCATTGTTCGGTTCCACGAGCCGGGATCTGTTGCATCATTCCCCCTGCCCCGTCGTGCTGTGCGGTTGAGCGGCCGAGTGTTCGGCGAGGCCGAGGAAAGGCCGGACGTAGCGGAAGTCGGCACCGGCCGATGAGGCGACTGTGGCCGGCGGTGCCGGCGAGGCGACGGTGGCCGGTGGTGGCGGCGCGGACTGGTCATCGCGATCGCAGAGGATCGCCACCAGGGCCGCGGCGGCCAGCACCACCGCGACCGCCAGCAGCACGGCGATGACTGCCCAGCGTTCCGGCACCCGGGGGAATCTCGTTGTCACGGCACGACATCCTCGGCCGGTTCCCGCGGGCCCTGGTCGAGCCGGAAGGGCGGATAGTCGTCGGTCAGCAGCGCCGAATACGCCAGGACACGGTAGAACCACCGGTTCACGCCGAGGACGAATCCGAACAGTCCGCGCGGGTAGCGGCCGGTGAACAGCAGGGCGACCGCGGCGATCAGTACCAGCACGCCGATCAGCGGAATCGTGGTGGTGCCGTTGTCGTTGCCCGTGTCGCCGCCGAGCATCACACCGCCACCGAACAGGGCGGCCAGAATCAAATAGTGCGGGATGGCGAGCAGCCACCATTTCACGAGAGCCAGCCCGCGCGAGAGCTGTTCGGGGTAATCGATCTCCAGATCTGCCGGGTAGTCGGTCTGCCGCAGGGTGAACGGCGGATACCGGTCGGTGCCCAGTGCCGCGTAGGTGTAGAACTGCACTCGCCACGACCAGCGCATCACACCCACGGTGAAGTCGAACAGCGGGCGCGGGTAGCGCCCGGTGAACAGGATCGCGAACCACGCCACCACCGTGACCACCCAGAAGGCGATCCACAGGAACAACAGCACGATGTAGTGGGGTATCGCGAGGATCCATTTCACCAGCCACAGCCAGCGGGAGAGCGGTTCGTCCAGGTCGCCGCGCAGTCGGACGGAACGGACGGTGGAGGGTTCGGGGTTCATGTCGTTCTCCTGTTCGGAACAAAGGGTCGAGCACGGTCTCGAGGGGGAATCCGTTGCCAGGCTTCAGGATCGGCGCTCCGTACGCGGCGTCCGGCGATGCCCGTCGGCCAGTACCTGGGTCAGGAAGGCGCCGGTCACCCACGCCATGGCGGCTGCCATGGCCGCACCGCCCAGCGCACCGATGGCGGCGGTGAGAAGCGGCGGCTGACCCGGCTGCCACAGCGGCGGCGCCACCACCGTGAAGGCGATGAGCCCACCGATCCATGCCACCGCGTTGGCCAGGATCCATAGTGCGGACCGATCACTGAAGCGGCGCAACACCGTCCACTGCGCGACGCCGATCGAGGACACCACGACCAGCGAGCCCGCGACGGTCACCGGAACCTGTGCCCACGTGGGCCACGCGCCGAATCGTTCGCCGTAGAGCATGGGCAGCATCCCGATCGACCACGCCGCGACCGCCCCGGCCGAGGTGACCGCCATCCATTCGTGAATTCGCAAACAGGACAGCAATGTTCGCAACACCCGAGCCTGGAAGTACCCGAGGACAGCACCTTCGACGGCTCCCGCCGTCAGCATGACGGCGGCAACCACCGCCCCACTCGCGTGTGCGACGAGCGTGCCCCCGAGTGCCGGTGCGAGGAACCCGAGGAATTCTCCGACCGTCACCATGGCGAACCACCGTCCGTGCACCTCGCGTGCCGGGACCGCCGGCGCGGGCGCCGCCGGATCGATCGCCGAACCCGAGGGCGGTGGCCTGTACTCCCCCAACGCATGTCGCAGTTTGTTCGGCAGCCGCACGGCCGCTGGCCCGATGCCGTGGCTCCCATACTTCGTAACCACTGTGTCCTCCGTCCGCGAGCGCGTCGATCCGCCCGCCGATCCGATCGTCCGCCGCGACCGGGCACCCGAGACAGAAGCCGAAGTCCCACGGCCGACGGCCTTTCGCCGCCGCCAATCCACCTCCGACGGCACAGTGGGCGGGACCTTGGTCCCGCGGGCAGCGGGACCTCTGGCTGTCCGACAGAGGCCCCCGAGCACCGCAGGCCTACCCGACCGGACGCTGCGGCCGTGCTCGCACCGCGGTGAGCAGTTCGGCTATGGCGCTGTGGATTCCGTCGGCGAGCACCTCGAGGTCCGGAGTGGAGTCGTAGTCGCCGGTGATGCCGAAGGTGAGCCGATCGCCGTAGCTCAGGATCGCGATGCCGGTGCGCAGGCGCATGGCGATGGGAATGGCCGGTATCAGCTCCAGGACCTCGCGCCCCAGCATGGTGAGGGTGCGCCGCGGGCCCGGGACGTTGGTCGCCACGGCCGTCACGCCGCGCTGTGGCAGATGCGACCACAGCCGCATGCCCCAGGCGACCGGAGCGAACGGAAGCCGGCCGGCGAGGGCGAGCAGCGACTTCTCGGCTTGCGTCGCCCCGCTGGACTTGTGCCGGGCCATCCGCCGGTGGATGGTGGTGAGCCGTTCGACCGGGTCGTCGAGATGCAGGGGCAGCAGGGACAGAACCGCCGAGACACGGTTGTCGAGAAACGTTTTCGCATCCGCAGCGCGCATCGACACCGGGACGAGGATCCGCACGCTGTTCCCGGTGGGTTCTTCCCCGCGCCCGAGCAGGACAGCTCGGTACGCCGATGTCACCGCGGCCAGCACAACATCGTTGACCGTCGCGTCGAAGCCCTGGCCTATCTCCCTGATCTCGCTGAGCGAGGCTCGCGCGATCGCATAGCGCCGTTGCCTGCCGATCGGACCGTTGAGCGAGGAGCCCGCGGGTGTGGAGACGAGAGCGGCCGCCACCGGGGCCAGGCTGCGGACCAGACCCAACGCATAGCGTGGCACCTCCACCGGCAATCGGAGCCCGGTGATCGCCCAGTCGAACCAGTTCCTGTCTCCGGCGGCATCGGTGTCCGGCGCCGGCCCCTTCCGGCTCTCCACTTCCGTTTCATCACAGAAGCTTTCGAACAGGTTCACGCCCGAGACACCGTCGACCAGACTGTGGTGCGCCTTCACGATCACGGCCCAGCGCCCGCCCGCGAGGTGGTCGATGACGACGCACTCCCACATCGGATGATCGCGGTCCAGGCGCTCCACCAGCTCGCCGGCGACGAATTCACGCAAGGCGGGCTCGTCGGCAGGCGCGGGCAGCGCGCTCCACCGGATATGGTGGGCGAGATCGAAATTCGGGTCGTCCTCCCATACCGGTACGGCCAGGTCCAGTGGTGCACGCCGGACACGCTGCCGCAGGCGGTCGCTGGCCGAGACCCGCTCGGCCAGCGCCGCCGTGAATTCCGCACGACCGGGAGGCGCGCCGGCCAGGATCGCCACGGCGGCGATACCGAGGCTGATATGCCGGTCGGAGTCCTCCAGTTCGATGAATCCCACGTCCAGCGGCTGTAATTCCGTCATGACCACACCTGATCCTCGATTACGCGCGCACGACGACCGTCGGGGTCTCGACGTTGTGCAACACGGTGGAACTGGTGGAACCGAGCAGCATGCCCGTGAAGCCGCCGCGGCCGCGGCTGCCGATCACGACCAATTGCGCGTGCTCGGATTCCTGGAGCAGAGCCTGGGCCGGGCGTTCCGTCATCAGCATGCGTCGGACCGGCACGTCGGGATAGCGTTCGCCGAACCCGGCGAGCCGCTCGGAGAGCAGTTCGTTCTCCTGCGCACGCAGCGGCTCCCAGCCGATCAGCGGCACGTATGAGCCGAGAACATCGGTCCAAGCGTGTAGCGCGGTCACCCCGACCTTGCGCACCGAGGCCTCCTGGAACGCGAATTCCACTGCGGGCACGCTGTGGGGTGAGCCGTCGATGCCGACCAGCACCGGCTTCTCCGCCGACAGCGGATCGGCCGCCGCGGTCGCGTGGATCACCGCTACCGGGCAGTGTGCGTGCCGGGTGACCGCGTCGGCCACCGAGCCGAGTAGTCCGCGCCGGATCGCGCCCAGTCCGCGGCTGCCCACGGCAATCGCACGCACGTGCCGGGACTGATCGAGGAGATAGCCGATGATGGGTTCGCGAATTACCTCGGTCGTGATCGGCACGGCCGCACCCGCCGCCGCGCGCACCGCGCGGCCGGCTTCGCCGACGATTCGCTGACCGTCCCGGTCCAGCAGCTCCAGGTCGGTGTCACCGAGCAACTCGCCGGGGATTTCGCCGACGGGCAGCGAGATGGAGGTGACGAGGTGCAGTCCGCAGCCGTGCAGATCCGCGGCCACCGCGGCCCACACCGCCGCCCGGTACGAGGTCGCCGAGCCGTCGACGGCGGCGATGATGATGCGCGACATCGGTTGCCCGGCAACAGAACTGGCGTCGGCGGTCATGATCGGTATCCTCCCGATGGTCTGTGGTGACTAGGTGCCGATGGGACGGCCGAGCGCGCGCAGCTCCGCCTCCCAGCGCGCGGCGTGCAGGCGTTCCAGCCCCTGCGAGACGCACCAGAGCAGCGCGAGTGCTCCGAATCCGGCTCCCAAGAGCAGCGCGACACCGGTGCCGACGCCGTCCCACACCGCCATCTCTGGTTGCCGCGGCGGGTCGGCGACCAGGCCGTCGGGCCCGACCCAGAGCTGCACCGTGTCACCGACCTTGGTGTCGCGGCGGATCTCGATCGTTCCGGTCGCGAGGTTCCCGTCGCGCTGCCACTGCACCTTCGACTCGAAGCGGGCCGGCTGCGCGGGACCGGCCGGCTGGACTTCCTTCGGAACGGTCAGAACCGTCGCGTGGACGGTGGTCTTCGAAGCATTCGCGACGCTGATGTGGGCGGCGCTGCGGGTGTACGTCTCGGTGCCGACCGCGGCGGCGACCGGCACGGCCAGCAGCAGCAGGACGACCACCAGCACGTGCAGCACCGATGCCCAGCGGTCGGATGCCCGCATGAGCGGATTCGTGTTCCACGGCCGCATCCGCCACACCCGCCACGGCAGTGAGCAATTGTGTGACATGGCCCCGCACCTCGTCCCTGGAGTTTCTTGTGTGCCCCGTTCAGCATCTCGCGTCCGGGGCCGCACGGTGACGGCCGAAAGTCACTGATCCGCCGGTCCGAGGTCGCCGGTCTGGCGCCGATAGGCCGCCAGTGCGGTCGGCAGCGTCGGAAACAGGCGATCGGCGCCGATACGGGCGGTGAGCCCGGCCGCGTCGAGCGCCGCGCGCAGATCCTTCTTGACCCTCGCCATCGCGAAAACCACTCCACGGGAGGCCAATTCGGTACGAAGCTGGTCGACAGCGTCCAGCGCGGTCAGATCGACCTCGACATTGGCCTCGGCGTTGAGGACGAACCAGCGGACCGGGGCCGTTACGGCAGCGGTATCGACGGCCGCCAGCGCGCGGCGGCGGAAATCCTCGGCGTTGGCGAAGCACAGGGGGGCGTCGTATCGGTAGACCACCAGTCCGGGCACGGTCGTGGCCTCCGGGTAGTCGTCGATGTCGTGCATGCCGGCCAGACCAGTGACGAAGCCCTGGATCGCATCGTGGGCGCGGGCCACCCGGCGCAGCAGGTCCAGGATCGACAGGCCGACGGCGATGAGGATCCCGTACAGGACACCGACCGCCAGCACGGCGACAGCCGTGCTGAGCGCGAGCACCAGCTCGCTGCGACGGAATCGCGCCAGGCGCCGGAACTCCGGCAGGTCGATCAGCCGCAGCGCGGCGTAGATGACCAGCGCGCCCAGCGCGGCGGCCGGGAACGCGGCGAGCACGGTCCGCCCCCAGAACAAGACGGCGAGCACCGTCAGCAGCACCCCTAGGGCATACAGCTGGGTACGCGCACCCGCGGCGTCGGCGATGCTCGTCCGGCTGCCACTGCAGCTGACCGGAAATCCCTGCGAGACACCGGCGGTCAGGTTGGTCGCGCCCATGGCGAGCAGTTCGCGGTTCGCGTCGATGGCCAGGCCGTGCCGGGCCGCGAACGCGCGGGCGGTCAGGACCATGTCGGAGAATCCGACCAGGGCGATCCCGACCGCGGGCAGCAGCAGCTTGGCCAGGTCCGCGGCCGCGACGTGCGGTACGCCGGGAACCGGCAGCCCGGACGGGATCTCACCCACCACACGAATCCCGCTTTCCCGCAACGAGAACACCGCCACCACCGCTGTCGCGCCCAGCACCGCCACCAGCGGCCCCGGCAGCTGCGGCGCCCGCCACGCCGCCAGCAGCAGCACGGCCAGGGTGCCGCCGGCCAGACACACGGTGGGCCAATGCAATTCGTCGACATGCGCCGCGAAGGACCGCAGTTGATCGGGGATGGACTCCCCTGTCACGCTCACCCGGCCGACCCGGCCGAGCTGGCCCACGATCATGATTCCTGCCGTCCCGGCCAGGTAGCCGACCAGTACCGGCTTCGACAGCAGGTCGGCCAATACCCCCAGCCGGGTCACCGCGCCGGCCACACAGCAGGCTCCGACCAGCAGCGCGAGCGCCGCGGCCAACGCGGCGTATCGGGTGGCGTCACCCGCGGCCAGCGGCGCCAGCGCCACCGCCGTCATGAGCGCGGTCGTCGATTCCGGCCCGACCGACAGCAGCCGTGAAGTCCCCAGCACCACATAGACGGCCAGCGGGCCGAGCACCGCCCACAGACCCGCGATCGGCGCCAGACCGGCCACCGTCGCATACGCCATCACCTGCGGAATCAGATAGGCCGCCACGGTGACCCCGGCCACGGCGTCGGTCCGCAGCCAGCCGCGCTGGTAACCCCGGAACTGGCGGGTCCCGGGCAGCCACCGCCCTGTGGCATCACCCATCACAGCACCGTAGCGCGCGAAGTCACCGCATCGCGCTGTCCAGGGCGAGCACGCCGCCACTGAGAAGGGCGATCGCCTTCAGGGCCTCGAGGCCGACATAGGCGTAGTGCGCGCGCGATCGTGGCCCCTCGTGCCCCGCCAGCACCGCGTCGCTGCGCCGGGTCAGCCGGGGGCGCACGAAGACCAGCTGCAGCACCAGCGCGCCGATCGCGACGGCGAGGGCACCGGTCGTCGCAATACCGGGGGGATCGGCCCAGACAGCGGTCAGGACGAGGATGGCGAGCAGGGATTCGACACCGTTGAGGGCACGGAAGACCAAGCGGCCGATGCCGAGTCCGATAGCGAGGGTGACATTCGGGGCGCGGAACTTCAGTGGCGCCTCGATGAACGAGATGGCCAGCACCATCCCCAGCCAGAGGAAGACGGCGGCGGTGATGAAGGCACGGGCGGTGGTCATGGGATCGGTCCTCTCCGGTCGGCACTCCCGAGCCTGGCGCAGCCACCGGAAGCTCAGCAGAGTCGACAGGTCGTATTCGAGATGACCATTGCCCCTAGGTATCGGGCCCTCGACGAGCACCCTGCCGGCTGCGTTGCCGAACAACCCCACAGCGCACAACAGGGACCAGATGCCCTGCGGCGCAGGAGCAACCGCCGCATGTCCGAGCTGCCGGAAGAGCACAGACCTTCGGCATGAGCGGCGACGAAGGTGTGCGCGGTCGGCCGTGCCCGATCCGGCGGCAATCACGACGATGGTCGAGGTGGCGGCGCGCGCCGTCGCTCTCACCGGCATGATCTGCAGCCCCGGCATTCCACAGGCAGTGGTCCGCATCGGCACCCCACCGACCGACACCCACCTACCTCCTCCCACCCCTCGCCGCGCGGTAGCGGACATACTCACCCTCGCCGGCCGAGTCGCCCCGGCACCGTCATATCGGCGAAACCGCTGACCGCCAGGAGTTCCGGCGCCGGGCGGGGCCGACGCCCGGGCAGGCAGCTGACCTGCCGCACCCGAGCGTCGACCTTGACGTCGTCACCGGGATCGTTGCAGGCAACCCGCGGGACGACCGTGAGCCGCCGCGAAGGGAGTGAGCGGCTCACATCTCCTCGATCCTCTCCGCGTGACACAACCCGGGATCGAAAACTCCTGCTGTAGTGGCTGATTGGAACCCTATCGAGCGCGCCGCCGATATTCATCGGCCCGGCCGCCGATTAGGGGGTGATATGTGTTACTTCGATTAACATGACTGATCAGCGCATTCACATGAGCCACTGCGCAAGCCCCACCCGGGGGGGTTACAAGACCAACCGACCGGCCGAAGCGAGAGAAACAGACTGGGCAACTGTTCAGTAACCTAGTGTGCCACCTACGCGACGTACACCCCCGCGCACGCCCCGCTGCACCTCTCGCTTGCCGATGGCGCGATTCGGTGCAGCGGGCGGCCCGGGCTAGACGGGCCAGCGCCAGTCGGCGATCTCCGGTTGATCTACGCCGTAGCGGCGGGCGTAGGCGTCGGCGGCCTCACGGCGTGCCGTGAGCTCTTCGGTGAGCGGGGCGAGTTGTTCGGACAGGCGCGGCACCTCGGCGAGGGCGGCGGCCGCCAGGGTGAAGCGGTCGATGCCGTTCATGGCGCACATGCTGAAAGGTGTTGTGGTGGTGCCGTTGTCGGTGAATCCGTGGACGTGCATGACGTCGTGGCCGGGGCGGCGGTAGGCGATGCGGTGGATGAGCCAGGGGTAGCCGTGGAAGGCGAAGATCACCGGCGCGTCGGTGAACAGGGAACGGTATTCCTCGTCGGAGATCCCGTGCGGATGGCGATCCGGCGGGAACAGGCGGGCCAGGTCCACCACGTTGACGAAACGGATCGCCAAGTCCGGCACGAGTTCTCGCAGCAGCGCCCCGGCGGCCAGGGCTTCCTGGGTGGGGACGTCCCCGGCACAGGCCAGCACGACCTCGGCGGGACGATCGGAATCCGAACTCGCCCAATGCCAGACGCCCAGACCCTGCTCGCAGTGCAGCCGCGCCGCGTCGTCGTCGAGGTATTGCAACGCGGGCTGCTTCCCGGCGACCACGACATTGACCCGGCCGCGGCTGCGCAGACAGTGATCGAAGACGTACAGCAGGCAGTTGGCGTCCGGCGGCAGGTACACCCGGCTGACCTCGGGCCGCTTGCTGAGCACATGGTCGATGAATCCGGGATCCTGATGCGACGCACCGTTGTGATCCTGCCGCCACACGTGCGAGGTGATCAGGTAGTTCAGGCTGGGAATCGGCTCGCGCCAGGGGAATTCCGCCGCCATGTGCAGCCATTTGGCGTGTTGCACCACCATCGAGTCGATGATGTGCGCGAAGGCCTCGTAGGTGGAGAACACACCGTGCCTGCCGGTCAGCAGATAACCCTCCAGCCAGCCCTGACACAGATGCTCCGACAGCACCTCGAAGACGCGGCCGTCCGGGGACAGCCGATCGTCGCCCGCGATCCGCCTGGCGCGCCAGCGCCGGCCGGTGACCTCGAGAACGGCGTCCAGGCGATTGGAGGTGTGCTCGTCCGGCGAGAAGAACAGCAGATTGCGCGGATTCGCGACCAGCGCGTCGCGCAGATACCCGCCCAGCACTCGCGTCGCCTCCGCCGATTCGGTTCCGGGCGTAGGGAATTCGAGTGCGTAGTCGGTCGGGCACGGCAGTTGCAGGTCGGCGCTGTCGTGACCGTGCGCGGCGCGATTGGCGCTCATCTGCATGTGCTCGGGATGCAGGCGCGCGATCCGGTCCACCGGACGGCCCTCGTCGTCGAAGAGCTCCTCGGGCCGATAGGACCGCAACCAGTCCTCCAGTTGCGCAAGGTGTTCCGGATTCTCCCGCACGCCCGGCAACGGCACCTGGTGCGCCCGGAAGGTGCCCTCGACGCGGACGCCGTCCACCATCATCGGTCCGGTCCACCCCTTCGGAGTCGACAACACGATCATCGGACGGCAGGGGTCGCGCGGACCCAGGCCGTGCTCGGCGAACTCGCGAATCTCCCGGATCCGCTCCATCGCCTCGTCGAGCACGGTCGCATACCGATCGTGGACCTCGGCCGGATTGTCGCCCTCGACATACATCGGCTCCCAGCCCTGCGCGCTGAGCATGGCGTCGAGCTCCCGGCGCGACATGCGCCCCAGCAGCGTCGGATTCGCGATCTTGTAGCCGTTGAGGTGCAGGATCGGCAGCACCGTACCGTCGGTGACGCGGTCCAGGAACAGCGACCCGTGCCAGCTGGTGGCCAGGGCCCCGGTTTCGGCCTCGCCGTCACCGATCATGCACGCCACCACCAGATTCGGATTGTCCAGCGCCGCGCCGGTGGCATGGGCGAGCGAATAGCCCAGTTCGCCGCCCTCGTGGATGGAACCCGGCAGATGCGGTGAGGCATGGCTGGGCACACCACCCGGGAAGGAGAACTGCCGGAACAGTTCTCGCATCCCGGCCAGGTTCTGGCCGACCTCCGGGTGCCGCAGCGAATAGGTGCCCTCGAGCCAGGTCGCGGCGGTGAGCGCCGCCGCACCGTGGCCGGGGCCCAGCACGAACAGCATCTGCTGCCCGGTCCGCATGATGACCCGATTGAGGTGGGCGTAGGTCAGGGTCACCCCGGGCACGGTTCCCCAGTGGCCGATCAGCCGCTGCTTGATGTGCTCGGGCCGCAGCTTCTCGGTGAGCAGCGGGTTGTCCATGAGGTAGATCTGCCCGGCGGCCAGATAGTTGGCGGCCCGCCACCACGCGTCCAGATCGATCAGATCGTCCCGGATTCCGGTGCCGGCGCCGGGCATGGTCAGTGTCATCGCTTCGTCTCCTCGTCATCGGCGTGCACGACCATCACCGGGCAGTGCGCGTGCTGCACCAGGGAATGGGCGGTGGATCCGAGCAGCATTCCCATGAATCCGCCACGACCACGGTTGCCGACCACGACCAGCTGCGCGGTCTTCGACAGCTCCGCCAGCCGCGCGGCGGGCCCGGAGGCGAACACCTCGCGGGTCACCTCGACATCCGGATACTTCTCCTGCCAGCCGGCCAGCCGCTCGGCCAGGACGGCCTCCTCGACGCCGGCCAGCTCCGCGGTCACGACCGGGATCACCTCGTCGGCGAATTGCCCGGTGTCCCAATCGCTGAAGACGTGGACGGCGACCAATCCCACCCCCCGTTCGGAGGCTTCGGCGAACGCCGCGCCGATCGCGGCCTCGCTCACGCGGCTGCCGTCCACGCCCACCACGACCGGACCCGAGCCGCGAACGGCATTGGCCGCGTCGGGATCCGGCCGCACCACGACCACCGCGCCCCGGGTGTGACTGGTCACCGAGAACAGGGTGGATCCCAGATGCGAGAGCGTGCCGGCCGTCCCGGTCGCCCCGATCACCACCACGAAGGCGGAGTCGCTGAGATCGATCAGCACCCGGGCCGGACTGTCGGTCGACACCGCGGACGAGACCGTCAGTTCCGGCTCGTAGTTGCCGGCGGCCAGCCGGGCCCGGGCGATGGCCGCCGCACCGGCGGCCTTGACGGCCTCGGCCAGCGACGGCGCCGCCACCGAGTAGGGACCGACGCCACGGCTGACCGCCACCAGATCCAGGCCGTGGACGATGTGCAGTCGCCGCTGCCGCTGTGCGGCGTAGTTCGCGGCCCAGTGCACCGCCCGTGCCGAACCTTCCGAGTTGTCCACGCCGACCACTACGGGCGCCGAGGCCAGCCGATGCGGATCGTCGAGTTCCTGGTGTGTCATCCTGACCTCCGGGGTGAGGTGAAATCGTCGGCGCCCGGGGAGGGGCTCGTACTCTCACGGTAGAAATGGGACCTGACCGCCCTCTGCGGGCGATCGTCCTCGGTGTGAGGACCAAAGACCCCTCTGTACGGCGGCCGGTCCGGGCGATGTGAGACCTCAGCCGCCGTTGGTCCCACCGGTGTCGGGAACATCGGCCCTGCTGATTCGCGCGAGCACCGACAAAACTTGCGGCTATGAATCCTCCCGCACTTCCTCATGCCGTGGCGACCGTGGCCCTGGTCCTCGGCGCGGCGATGGTGGTCGCGGTTCCCGCTGCCACCGATTACATCTCCCTCTGGGCTCGGCTCTACGGCGCGGTGCTGGTATATCTCGCGCTCGTCGAATACCTGGCCGTCGCGATCGGGCTGGCCCGATGGGGCGTCAATCAGCTGCGGTCGTGAGCTGATCCGGATCGGATGCCTTGCGGCTCACCGGCATTCGGATCGTCGCCCCCGCCGGCAGCAGCTCGGTGAACCCGTCGTAGTGGATCTCCACCGGGTCTGCCACGCCCGGATCGGCGGCGACCTCCAGATCGGAGGCGCTGACCCTGATCGCGAGCCGGTGCCCGCGGTAGACGATCGAGAAGCGCAGCTCCCCCAGCTCGTCGGGCCAGCAGGGGTTGAAGATGAGGCGATCGGCCCGGATCTCCATTCCGGTGAAGCATCGCTGGACCAGATCGATGGTTCCGGCCATGGCGCCGAGGTGGATTCCCTCCTGCGTGGTTCCGCCCTGGATATCGGCGATATCGGAGTCCAGGACCCGGTCGAAGAATTCCATCGCCCGCGCCCGATTCGCGCGGGCCAGCACCCAGGCGTGGACCAGCGCGCTCAGTGTCGAACCATGCGACGTGCGGGCCAGGTAGTAGTCGATCGTCCGCGGAATCATCTCCCCGGGCAGGTCATAGCCGAGGTGTCCGAGCACCTCCCGCAATTCGTCGGCGGAGAACAGATAGAACAGCATCAGGACATCGGCCTGTTTGCCGGCCCGGTAGCGGTTGACGTCGTCGCCCTCGGCCTCGAGGATGCGATCGAGCCGCTGGATCTCGCCGTAGCGCTGCCGGTAGCCGTTCCAATCGAGTTCGGCCAATTGCTCGTAACCGTCGAACTGGCTGATGACCTCGTCGTGGAAGGGCACGTACATCCGCCGCCCGACATGCTCCCACCGCGTCAGTTCCACCGGTGAGACACGCAGCGATTCGAGCAGTTCCGCCCGTGCGCGGGGCGTCAGCCGTTCCAGCGCGTCGCGCGCCCGCAGCAACGTCCACACCGCCATCACATTCGTGTAGGCATTGTCGTCCACGCCGGATCCCGGTGCGCTCGGCGAGCCGGTGTGGAATTCGTCGGGCCCGATGACCCCGCGCAGGTGATACCGGTCGTGACGCGGGTCGTAGTCGGCCAGGCTCGCCCAGTACCGGGCGATCTCCACCATGAGCTCGGCGCCGTAGTCGGTGAGGAATTCGAGGTCGCCCGTCGCCTGGAAGTACTGCCAGACGTTGTAGGCGATGGCACTGCCGATATGGTGGGCGCGCGGGCTCGGATCCGGATTCCAATGCCCCGACAGCGGATTCAGATGCATGAGCTGGCTTTCCTCACGGCCATCCGAGGCGGACTGCCACGGAAACATCGCCCCGGACAACCCGACAGCGGCCGCCGCGCGACGCGCCTCGGGCAACCGCCGGTATCGGTACCGCAGCAGACCGCGTGCGAGTCGCGGGAAGCGAGGACTCAGAACCGGATGCACGAACAGCTCGTCCCAGAAGACGTGCCCCCGATAGGCCTCGCCGTGCAGACCCCGCGCGGGGACCCCGACGTCCAGATCGGCGGTGTGCGGCGAGAGGGTCTGCACCAGATGCAGCAGGTGCAACCGGAGCACCCGGGTCGCGTGCTCACCGCCGCCCAGATCTATTCGGAGCCGATCCCAGAGGTGTTCCCAGGCCGCCGTGTGCGATTCGAGCAGGTCGGCGAACCCGCCGGCACTGCGCAGTGCGCGCGCGGCCTCGTCGTCCGGGGCCGAGACGGCGTGGTCGCGGCCGGTGACCACGGCCGCGATCTTCTCCAGCACGACGGTGTCCCCCTCGGCCATCGCGACGCCGTGGTCGTGCCCGATCGACCCGTCGCTCTCGACCAGTTCCGTAGCGGGACACAGCTTCACACCCTCTCGGTGCAGCGTGCCGCGCGCCGCGGTCGCAACCGGAATCCGGGATTGCCCGGTGCGCGCCACCACCAGCACCGATTCCGGTGACAGCTCCCGCGCCGAGACCCGCTCGAGGTGGTCCCCCGACAGGTCCCGATACCGCGCCACCAAACTGTTGTTCACCGCGCCGTCCACCGTCGAGCGGAAGACCACTGTCCCCGACCAGTTCTCGGCGGTCACCGCGGTCTCGAGCGCGCACAGGTGCGGCGCGTGCATGGCCGCGAACCGCCGTTGCCGGACCGCGGTGATGCGACCGGTGCCGTCCCGGAAGCGGAATTGCCGCAGCAGGACTGCCCGGCGCAGATCGAATTCCTGGCGATAGGACAGCAATTCGACGGCGTCGATGTCGAGCCAGTCGCCGTCGCCGATGCGGAACGTGACCGGCAGCCAGTTCGGCAGGTTCACCAGGCTCTCGTTGTCGACCGTGCGACCCGCGATCTGATCGAAGAGCCGGTTGTAGATACCGGCGACATAGGTACCCGGGTAGTGGTGCTCTCCCGCCGCGCACTCCGGCGCGGCCCCGCGGGTGGCGAGATATCCGTTTCCGACGGTGCACAGCGCCTCCCGCAGCCGCTCGTGCGCCGGGTCGTACCCGTCGAAGGCGAACACCCACGAATCCGACACGACCCCAGCGGATTCGGCGGCCAGCAGGACGGCCAGATCGTCGAGGAAGGAGCGCACGCCCTCGGGCCCGGGCAGCGCGAAGCGGGCGGCGGTCCGCCGGTCGCCGTTCTCGTCGTGGCGGACCACGATCGAAATACCCTCGGCCTCCACGGCGTCGAAGGCGTCCTCGTCGGTGAGGTCGTCGCCGACGTAGATCGGCAGCATCGGCGTGACGAGGTGGCCGAGGATCCACCGCAGCGCAGTGCCCTTGTCCCAGTCCATGTCCGGCCGCAGTTCGACCACCTTGCGTCCGCCCGTCACGCGCAAGCCGCGCTGGTGCGCCTGCGCGTGCACGGCGGCCGTCACCGCGTCGACGTGTTCCGGGGCGACCCGCCGATAGTGCACCGCGACCGCGAAGCGCTTGTGCTCCACCAGAATCCCCTCGATCGCGCTCAGCGACCGCACCAGCTCCTCCGCTGCCGCCGCCAGCGCGCGCTCCGCGCCCGGAGCGGCATCGTGCACGTACGTCGTGCCGTCCGGGGCCTGTAATTCGAAGCCGTGACACCCGGCATACCAGAGACCGTCGACACCGACCCGGTCGCGCAGATCCGCCAACTCACGCCCGCTGACAATGGCGACCGGGCACTGCGCCGCGAGCCGCGTCAGCGCCGCCGCGCCGCCCTCCACCAGGCTCGCGGCCGCCGGATCGGGGACGATGGCCGACAGCGTGCCGTCGAAATCGAGCAGGACGCAAGCCTTTTCGGTGTCGAGCAGATCACCGAGCCGCCCCGCGACCGCCTCCGCCACCTCCGACATCCGCCGGAAACCATTGCGCAGCCGCACCCGATCGAGGTCCGGCACCACCACGTCGGCCCCGCGCTCGGCCAGCCGATCGCCGTGCCCGCCCCGGTCGACGCCGATCACCAGACCGAATCCGCCGGCCCGGCCCGCCGCGACACCGGCCTCCGCGTCCTCGACGACGACGGTCCGTTCCGGCTCCGCGCCCAGCCGGCGCGCGGCCTCGCGCAGCATCGCCGGGTCGGGCTTGCCCGCCAGCCCCAGCTCCGCCGCCACGATGCCGTCCACCCGCACCGCGAACAGGTCTCCGATACCGGCGGCCCGCAGCACGTCGGCGCAGTTGCGACTGGCGGAAAACACCGCGACACCGATTCCCGCCGTCTGCAGGCGCCGCACCAGGGCCACGGTGGAGTCGAACGCGGGGACGCCGTCGCGGGCGAGCCGTTGGAGGAACAACCGGTCCTTGCGGTTGCCGAGCGCGCACACCGTTCCCGCGTCCTCGGCGTCGTCGGGATCGCCCTCGGGTAGCGAAATGCCGCGTGCGGCAAGGAAATCGGACACTCCCCGATAGCGCGGTTCACCGTCCACCCACCGCAGGTAGTCGTCGTCGGTGAACGGCGACAGGTTCTCGCCCGGGGCAGGCGCCCGATGCGCGAGGAAGTCGTCGAACATCTCCTTCCAGGCCGCCGCGTGGACGCGGGCGCTGTCGGTCACCACGCCGTCCATATCGAAGATCACCGCGTCATGGCGCCGCGCGTCGATCAGCGGCGCGGGCTGCATGTTGTCGTCCACGGCTTCAGCGTGCGTGCGTCCGGGCGCCGGGCCAAGGGTCCTGTAGCACCGTAACGAGGACCAACGGCCCCTGTAGCACGCCCGCCACCCGTCCTAGCGTGAGTCCATGAGCCAACTACCCAGCGGCGACACGATCGAGCAGGCAGTCCGGCTGGCCGGTCGCGCGCCCTCCCTGCACAACAGCCAGCCGTGGCGCTGGGTCTTCGACGGCGATGCCCTGCACCTGTTCTCGGTGCAATCGCGCATGCTCCCGGCCACCGACCAGTCCGGTCGGCAGATGCTGATCAGCTGTGGCCTCGCACTGGGGCATCTGCGCGCCGCGCTGGCCGCAGCCGGGTGGCAGACGCAGGTCACGTACTTCCCCAACCCCAACCGGCATGATCAGCCGGCGACGGTGACCTTCGAGCCGGCGCGGATCGTGACCGACGCCGACCGGGATCGGGCCGCCGCCATCACGGTTCGTTACACCGACCGACTCCCCTTCGCCGCGCCGGCGGACTGGCGCGAATTCGAACCGGTGCTGCCGGTCATCGTCGACCCGCTCGACGCGGTGATCACCGTGCTGCCGCCCGAGGCCCGCGCAGAGCTCGCCCGCGCCTCGCGGCTGACCGCGGCGATACGCCGCTATGATTCCGGCTATCAAGCCGAATTGCAGTGGTGGACAGGACATTCACTCCCGGCGGAGGGCATCCCGCCGACGGCTCGGGTGTCCGCCGAGGAGCGCGAGCGGGTCGATCTGAGCCGCGTACTCCCGGCCGTCGACCAGGAGCCGCGCCGGACCGAGATCGAGGACGATCGGTCCGTGGTTCTCGTCGTGTCCAGCGGCAACACCTCCGCGGAACTGCTGCGCTGCGGTGAGGCGCTGTCCACCGTCCTGCTCGAATGCACGGCCGCGGGCTATGCGACCTGCCCGATCACCCACGTCACCGAAGTGCCGCAGAGCCGAGCGGTCATCCGCGAGCTCACCGGCCGTGTGGAGCAGCCCCAGGTGCTGGTGCGGGTCGGCACGGTTCCCGCCTCCGACCGGCAGCCGACCCATACACCACGGCTGCCCCTCGAACAGATCCTCGAGATCACCGCTCCCGCCACCCCCGGCGGCCCGGCTCCTTCCGGCCATCCCCGATGATCTTTCCGGAGAACTATGTTCGATAACGACGACCTACAGATTGGGAACCGGCCATGATCAAGGTTTTTCTCGTCGACGATCACGAGATCGTGCGCCGGGGGCTCGTGGACCTGCTCGACAGCGACCCCGAACTCACCGTCATCGGTGAAGCCTCCGATGTGGCCCAGGCCCTGGCCAGAATCCCGGCGCTGAAACCGGATGTCGCGGTCCTCGATGTCCGGCTGCCGGATGGGAACGGCATCGAACTCTGCCGTGAGCTGCTCTCGCGCGTCGATGCGTTGCGCTGCCTCATCCTCACCTCGTTCACCGACGAGCAGGCCATGATGGACGCGATCCTCGCCGGAGCCAGCGGTTACGTGGTCAAGGACATCAAGGGCATGGAGTTGGCGAAGGCCATCAAGGAGGTCGGCGCCGGCCGCTCGCTGCTGGACAACCGTGCCGCCGCGGCGCTGATGGATCGGCTGCGCCGCAGCACCCAGTCCGACGGCCCGCTGGCCGGGCTCACCGACCAGGAGCGCAAGCTCCTCGACCTGCTCGGCGACGGGTTGACCAACCGGCAGATCGCCGAACGCATGTTCCTCGCCGAGAAGACGGTCAAGAACTACGTCTCCCGGCTGCTCGCCAAGCTCGGCATGGAGCGCCGCACCCAGGCCGCGGTCTACGCGTCCAAGCTGCGTGGCGAGCATCCGCGTCCGATGTAGAGCGAACCGTGCTCCCCCGCCGCGTCTTCGGCCGAAGGCGTGGCGGTCGCGCGTTCCCGCCTCCGCCCACACCGACCCGACAGGCCGACCCCCGAGGCCGGGGCTGGCCGACAGCGGCGACAAGTCCTCGGTGACAAGGTCTTTGGTCCCCTCCCCGGATGCGAGCAGGCCCTATCGGCCCGGCCCGGACAGCGGAACCCTCGTCTGTATGCACGTTCACGCGCTGTCCTCGGCCACGAATCGCACACTGCCGCACACGGTTCGGGCCGTCCCCGCCACGGACGCGGCGGCGCGGCCCGCCGACCGGATTCTGACCGCGCTGGCCACCGGCGACGAAGGGCTGACCGAATCCGAATATGCCGGGCGAGCACGCGTTTTCGGGCCGAACGCCATTCAGGCGCATCGCGCGCGCATCGGTCCGGTCGTCGTGCGGCAATTGCGCTCGCCGCTCCTGCTGCTGCTCGCCGTGACCGCTCTGGTGTCGTTCTTCCTCGGCGAGCGCAGCGATGCGGTGGTCATCGGGGTGATCGTGGCGATGTCCGTCGGCCTGGGCACCGTCAACGAATTCCGCGCCGAGCAGGCGGCGGCCGCACTGCACGAGCGCATCCGGCATCGAGTCGTGGTGACGCGTGCCGGACAGGCACGATCGGTCGACCTCGCGGAGCTGGTACCCGGCGACATCGTCCAGCTGCGGCCCGGCGAACTGGTGCCCGCGGACCTGCGGCTGTTGTCGGTGACCGGACTGCAGTGCGATGAATCGGTACTGACCGGCGAGTCGGAACCGGTGATCAAATCGACCGACCCGGTAGCGGCGGGAAGCCCGGTGTCCGAGCTGGCCTGCTGCGCACTCATGGGCACGGTCGTCGCCGCCGGGACCGGCCGCGGCGTCGTGACCGCAACGGGCGGCGACACCGAATTCGGCCGCATCGCCGTCGGTTTGTCGCGCCGGGAGCCCGAAACCGAGTTCCAGGCCGGGCTGCGCCGATTCTCGATGCTGCTGGTGCGCGTCGCCGCCGTGCTGACGATCGGCATCTTCGCGGTGAACCTGGTGCTGCACCGGCCGCTGCTGGACGCGCTGATGTTCTCGCTGGCGATCGCGGTCGGCATTTCCCCGCAACTGCTGCCTGCGGTGGTGTCGACCAGTCTGGCGGCCGGGTCACGAATCCTGGCGCAGCGCAAGGTGCTGGTGAAGCGGCTGGTCTGCATCGAGGATCTCGGCGACATCGAAGTGTTGTTCACCGACAAGACCGGCACATTGACCGAGGGACGGGTCGAATTCATGCGCGCGGTCGCCGCCGAACCGGACGCCGGCGACGATGTCATCGAGCTCGGCATGGCCTGCACCGACGGCGTGATCCAGGACGGCCGCCTCGCCGGCGGTGACGCGCTCGATACGGCACTGTGGGCTGCGCCGCTCGCACCGCGGGAGGGCGCCCAGCGGCACACCCGGCTCGCCGCACTGCCTTTCGATCATCGGCGGCGCATGGTCTCGGTCCTGGTCGATGCACCCGACACCGGGACAACGATCATTACGAAGGGAGCGCCCGAGGCCGTCCTCGCCTGCTGCGAGAACGTGCCGGAGACAGCCACAGCGGCGCTCGGCGCCGAGTTCGCGGCCGGGCACCGCGTGGTCGCCGTGGCGACCCGTCCGGCGCCCGGGCGGACGTCGCTGACGGCCGCCGACGAGGCCGGTCTGCGGCTGGCCGGGTTCCTGGTGTTCCTCGACCCTCCGAAAGCCTCTGCGCGCGAAGCGATCAGCCGCCTGGCCACGCTCGGCGTCGCGGTCAAGGTCATCACCGGCGATCATCCGACAGTGGCCGCGCGGGTCTGCGAACAGCTGGGACTACCGGCGGGCGACACCCTGTCGGGCACCGAGCTCGACCGGCTCACCGACGCCGAGCTCACCGGAAAGCTGGCCACCACAACAGTTTTCGCCCGCATCGATCCCGAGCAGAAGGCGCGTATCGTCCGCGCGCAGCGATCGCTCGGCGTCGATGTCGCGTTCCTCGGCGACGGCGTCAACGACGCGCTCGCGCTGCACGCCGCCGATGTCGGAATCTCCGTGGACGCCGCCACCGACGTCGCCAAGGACGCCGCCGACGTCGTGCTGCTCGAGAAGGACCTGCAGGTCCTGGCGGACGGCGTCACCCAGGGCCGGCGCGTGTTCGCCAACACCATGAAGTACGTCCTGATGGGCACGTCCAGCAATTTCGGCAATATGTTCAGTGCGGCTGGCGCTTCCGCGTTCCTGCCGTTCCTGCCCATGCTGCCCTCGCAGATCCTGCTCAACAATCTGCTCTACGACTCCAGCCAGCTCGCCATCCCCACCGACAACGTCGACGAGGAGCAGCTGGCCCGGCCCGCGCGTTGGGACATCGGGCTGATCCGGCGATTCATGCTGGTGTTCGGTCCCATCAGCTCGGTGTTCGACTTCGCGACCTTCGGCATCATGCTGTGGGTATTCCATGCGGGCGAAGCCCTCTTCCACACCGCCTGGTTCGTCGAATCGCTGGCCACCCAGACCCTGGTGCTGTTCGTGATCCGCACCCGCAGAACGCCCTTCTTCCGCAGCCACCCCAGCGTCGCCCTGCTCACCGCCGCGCTGGCCGCGGTGGGAATCGGCGCACTGCTGCCCGTGACGCCCCTGGCTGCCACGCTCGGCTTCCAGCCGCTACCCGGCGCCTTCTTCGTCGCGCTGCTCGCCATGATCGTCGTGTACCTGGCGCTGGCGGAAACCGCGAAGCACTGGTTCTTCCGGACAACCCCCGCCGTCCCGGCCGCCCGCGACCGCCGGCCCGATCATCATTTGCGCCGTCGCGCTGCGCGTTTCGCCACCGGAACGCCTTCGGCGGCGGCCACTTCCGCGCCCTGAACCCGCTAAACCGCCTGCTTCGCCACGAGCCGCACCCCGGTCACCAGGGTCGGCTCGATGGCGACGATGGTGTCCATCTCCCCGTCGACCCACGGCTGCAGCAGGCGCTCGTAGCGGGCGGCCCGTTCCGGATCCGTCACGGTGCGGGCGATCCCCGTCACCACCACCGACCATCCCAGCCCCGCGACGGGGTCGATGTCGTCGGCCTCGTACGCCACCACCACATTCGAATCCGCGCGCACGGTCGATGTCAGCCGAGACGTGAGTCGGGTCCGCACGACGATGATCTCGCCCTCGTCGACCAGATGGTTCACCGGCCGCACAGCGGGCAACGCGTCACGCGTGAAGACGACCCTCCCGAACGGGACATCGGCCAGCAGCCGCAGTGCTTCCGCACGCCCCAGACTCACGGTGGCGCGCGGAGCGAACTGATACCCACGTTTCAACGGCAAACCCTTTCTCACCTGATCCTCGGCACCGCATGCCCTCGATCCATGTCAACACCCGCACCATCGCCTCCACAGGGCCGAAGGTCCCGTCTCGGACATCCATCGGACACAGCACAGCCCACAAGCGACATCGCACCGATGAGCCCTGCGACACGGCTCGGGAACCGCGATCCCCGTCTCAGGTCGCCCTTGTCCGGGTGCCCCGCATCAAGAAGCGGAGGGGCGACCCCGGCCGGGACGAAGGGTGGTGGTGTTCGGGGACTGTGGCCCTGTCGCTTCCTTGGACCACTGCGATGCACTGATCGGGAATACACCCGGCGAAAGGACGAGAGCCATGGCGGCCCATGCACGTTTCCAGGGTTGGCTCGATCGAGCCGGCGGCGTCCTCGGAACGGCGCTGCTGGCCGGGACGATCACACCACTGGTCGCCGGTGGCGTCGCCTGGGCCGCCGGGGCGACAGCAGTGGCCGACGGGTGCTGGGCCGCGGGCACGGTGGTGGCCCTGGTCCCGGCGGTGTGGTGGGTTGTCGCGGCGCTGCGCCGCGGGCGCGCCGGAGTGGACCTCATCGCGGTGTTGTCGCTGGCCGGCACGCTCTGGGTACACGAGTACCTCGCGGGCGCGCTGATCGCGGTCATGCTCAGCAGCGGGCACGCGCTCGATGCCGCCGCCGAGCGGCGCGCGGCCCGGGATCTGCGGGCCCTGCTCGAGCGGGCGCCGCGGTCGGCACGGCGACGGCAGGGGGACGTGGTGCGGGTCGTCGATCTCGATGAGATCGTTCCGGGCGACATCCTGGTGATCGCTGCCGGCGAGGTGGTTCCCACCGACGGCAGGATCATGGATACCGTTGCGGCACTGGATGAATCGGCACTGACGGGTGAACCGCTCCAGGTCGAGCGCGCCCCCGGGGAACCGGTGCGCAGCGGCGTGCTCAATGCCGGCGGCGTGTTCGAGATGCGGGTCACCGCGACGGCCGACGACAGCACCTACGCCGGGATCGTGCGGCTGGCACGCGAGGCGGGAGCCGCCACCGCGCCCACGGTCCGGTTGGCGGACCGTTATGCCGTGTGGTTTCTCCCGCTGACCCTGCTCGTCGCAGGTGCCGCGTACTGGTTCAGCGGATCGCCGGTGCGTGCGGTGGCGGTGCTCGTGGTCGCGACACCGTGCCCGTTGTTGCTGGCCGCACCCGTTGCCATCGTGTCGGGGCTCTCACGTGCGTCGCGGGTCGGCGTGGTGGTGCGCGATGGCGGGGCGTTGGAAAATCTCGGTCGCGCAACCACTCTGGTCATGGACAAGACCGGTACCGTCACGGCCGGGCGGCCCGTGGTCACGGAGGTCGCCGCCGCTCCGGGCGCGGATGAAGCGTGGCTGTTGCAGCTGGCTGCGTCGGTGGATCAGCTGTCGCCACACGTGTTGGCCGAGGCGATCGTGACCGAGGCGCTGGCCCGCAAGCTCCAGCTAGCCGTTGCCACAGCCGTTTCCGAGCAGGCGGGTCGCGGCGTCACCGGTACGGTCGACGGCCATCGCGTCCAGGTGGGGAAGCTGCCGGAGTCGATCGTCGTCCCGGAATGGGCGCGACCGGTCATGAATCGGGCACGACTGGACTCTGCCGCCGTCGCCTGGATCGTGGTCGACGACGAGCCCCGCGGCGTCGTGTTGCTGCGGGATCCTTTGCGGCGCCAGGCGCCCCGCACACTGCGCCGACTGCGCGAGGCCGGACTGAACCGCCTCGTCATGCTCACCGGCGATCGCCCCGAGCCCGCGCGCGAGGTCGCGACGGTGCTGGGCCTCGACGAGGTCTACGCGGGCCAGAGCCCGGCCGACAAGGTCGAGGCGGTGCGGCGGGAGAGCCGGCAGCAGGTGACCGTCATGGTGGGCGACGGCATCAACGACGCCCCCGCTCTCGCCGCCGCCACGGTGGGGGTGGCCATGGGAGCACGGGGTTCGACGGCTTCGTCCGAGGCCGCCGATATCGTGCTCACCACCGATCGGCTGGACCGGCTCGCGGACGCCATGGACATCGCCCGCTGGTCGCGGCGCATCGCGGTCCAGAGCGCGACCGTCGGCATGACGCTGTCGCTGGCGGCCATGGTCGTCGCGGCCGTCGGCTGGCTGCCACCCGCGGCGGGCGCGCTGCTGCAGGAGGCCATCGACGTCGCCGTCATCCTGAACGCGCTGCGAGCACTGCGCGGCAATCCGGCCGCCCGTCTGGACCTGCCGGCGGACACCGAAGAGCTGCTCCACCGCTTCGCCGCCGAACACGTTGTCATGCAGGACGCTCTCGCGAGGATCCGCGCGGTCGCCGACCGGATCGCGGACCGACCCGACGACGCTGCCCTCGCGGCACTCGACAGCGTGCACCGGTTTCTGATCGAGGACCTGCTGCCTCATGAGGTGGCCGAGGAGACCCAGCTCTATCCCGCGCTCGCCGGGCCACTCGGCGGCGCCGAGGCAACGGCCACCATGAGTCGCGCGCACGCCGAGATCCAGCGGCTGGCCACCCGCATCGGTACCCATCTCGAACTGGCCCACGCGCGTGGCGAATTCGACCCGGATCAGATCGACGACCTGCTCGCCTGCCTCTACGGCCTGCACGCCGTGCTGCGCCTGCACTTCGTGCAGGAGGAGGAGAACTATTTCGCCCTCGCCGCCGACGAACGGCTGTGATCATGACCCGGCCTGCCGACCGCCGGCGACCGGACGGGGGGTTCACTCCGGGCGGTGTCGCGGGACTCGTGACAGCAGCGGGCGCGGCGGCCGTGTGCGCGCTGGCGGCGTTGTTCGCGGCGATCCTGGACAATGTCCTCGACGGGGACGGATTCACCGCATGGGATCGGCCGATATCGACATGGATTGCGGCACATCGCGAACCGGCACTCACCGCGATCATGCGCGGGCTGACCAACGTGGGCAATCCGCCCGTTCTGGCCACCGCGATCGCTGCCGCCGCGGCCGTCACGACCATCCGAGTTCGCACACTGGCACCGGTCGTCCTGGGAACGGCCGCCTTCGCGGGGTTCGGGCTGATGGTGGTGACGGTGAAACTCGCGGTGGGAAGGCCCCGCCCACCGGATGAGGAGCGGGCGATCGCCGTCGACGGGTCGTCCTTCCCGTCCGGTCATGCCGCGGGCATCGCCGTGGTCGCCCTGGTGTCGGCGTGGATGCTCACCCGCGCGTATCGATGGTCTCGGCGGACCTGCCTCGCCGTCTGGGCGGCGACGGTCGTTCTCGTTGTCGCCGTGGGCTTTTCTCGTGTCTATCTCGGCGTCCACTATGCCAGCGACATCGTTGCCGGTTGGGCACTGGGCGCGTCCTGGGCCGGGTTCGTCATTGTCGCGGGTATCGCCGCCACGCCTCTGCGGGGGACCACTCGCTGAGACGACGCCCTCGTCGCACCTGGCCCTGCCTGTGACGCCGCGATGGTCGGACGATCTCGGGGCCTTGGTCCCCTCCGGCCGATCGCCCCGCACGGCCCGTGCGTTTGTTCCCCCATCACCGTGACCTTGTCCTCTGTGGCACCCACGCAACCGGACGCACGCTGAACACACGAACTGCCGAAGGAGGCGTGTCATGGAGTACCGGGTGAACGTGTGCGAGACCCCGCCGCAGGCGGTGCTGCGCATACCGCTGGAGATCCGCCCGGACCTGTTGAGCGACGGCATAGTCGGCGGCATGAACCGGCTGGCGGAGGTCGCCGAACAGGCCGGGCTGGTCGCGAACGGCGCACCGACGATCACCTTCCATCGGGAACTGCCCGCAAAGGATGCCATCGTCGTCGATTTCGGGCTTCCCATCGAGGCCGCACCCGCCCTCGGCCCGAGTTCTGGTGCGGAGCTGGCCATCCAGTCGCCGACGCTGGTGGCCCGCACCTGCCATCGCGGCGGCTATCACGACATCGACGCCGGGTACCGCGCGTTGCGAGAATGGCTGCAGGGCAACGGCTATCGGCCCATCGGACCGCCGACAGAGGCGTATCTCATCGGTCCCGACGAGGTGAGCGATCCCCGTCTGCTGATCACCGAGATCCGGATTCCGGTGGCCCCCGCCGCGGCCATCGCCGTCCACCTCGAGGCGACGTTCCCCGACGCTGTGGACCGCACCCGGATCGCATTGCGGGAGCAAGGATTCGGCGTCGTGACCGAATTCGACGTCCAGGCCGCACTCCGGGAGGGGACCGGTGAGCACATCGAGGAGTACCTGATCCTCGGAGCCTGCCACCCGCAGCTCGCCGGTCGCGCCCTCGCCGTCGACCGGGAGGCGGGATTGCTGCTGCCCTGCACCGTCGTCGTGCGGGCCGACCGGACCGGCGTGCTCGTGGAGGCCGCCGATCCCACGCTGCTCGCCGAGGTCCTGGCCAGGCCCGAACTCGCCGGCCCGGCCGAAGAGGCCCGTCGATTGCTCGCCGCCGCAGTGGCGGACCTGTCCCATCCCGCCGCGGCGGCCGGCTGAGGCGGTCGAGGACCATGGTCCCGGCCACCACGGGTAGGAGTCCTCTCACCGAAATCCGGCCACGCGAGCAGGCTCGATACATGGCAACCACCGCTCCCAGCGTCGCCGTCATCTACGCCACCGCCCAGGGATCCACCCGTGAGATCGCCGATTTCATCGGCGCCTACCTCACGGCCCGCGGCGCGACCGTCGAGGTCGCCGACGTCGAACACGCTCCCGAACTCACACGCTTCGATGCCTTCGTGCTGGGCAGCGCGGTGCACGATCTGGCCCTGCTGCCGGAGATGGCCGAATTCGTCCGCTCGCATCGCCACGAACTGCGGGCATACCCGGTGTGGCTGTTCAGCGTCGGGCTGGGGCCGGCCCTGGTCGGTCCGACCGGGCGCCACATCGGCAATATCGTCCCGAGAAAGATTGCCGCCCTGCGTGATTCGATCAGACCGCGTGATTTCCACGCGTTCGCCGGCCACTACGAACGCGCCGGGGTCTCGCGGCCGGCGCGCGCCCTGTATCGCATGCTCGGCGGTCCCCGCTACGGGGACCTGCGCGACTGGTCCGACATCACGATCTGGACCGACACCATCGCGCACGCTCTGCACCTGCCGCAGGCACCGGCCACCCCGACCCACCCTTGACCCGCACACCAGCGGTCATCCCGTCTTCGCGAAAGGCAAGCCGATGAGCCATCACACCGATCCGTTCGCCCCGGCGATCCATACCGGCCACGTCTGGCTGCGCACCGTCGCCGACCGGCTCGGCACCGACGACCGGATGGAAGCGCAGCGGGCCCTGCGCGCCTGGCTGCACACCGTTCGCGATCGCCTCGACATCGGCGCGGCCGCTCACCTGAGCGCCCAGCTGCCCACGCTGCTGCGCGGTGTCTACTACGAAGGCTGGACGCCAGGACGTGTTCCGGTGCGCCATGATCCGCAGTCGTTCCTGCACCAGTTCGCCGGGACGGCGGACGTGCCGCCGGAGGAGGCGAGGCGGCTGTGCGCGGCGGTCACCGACGCGCTGGCCCAACTGTTCTCCCCCGGCCAGCTCGACCACGTGCTGGCACAACTTCCCGTACCCCTGCGGCGCGTGCTACTCGGTGCCGATTTCAGTGACGTTCTCACCTCCGCAGGCATTTTCGAGACTCCGGAGGCGCAGCCGTGACGATCCGGCACGCCCCCCTGTTCGTCATCGCACTCCCCTTCGTGGTCACCGGCCTCGAACTCGGTGGCGCGTCGCCGCTGGCGATGCTGTCCGCCCTGTTCATCCTCGCCGTCCCGATCCTGTCGCTGCTCATGCTGCCCGGGTCGAAGAAGAACTGGAGCCGTCATGGGTGACTATGTCGCCACCTTCGAAGAATTGCGATTGACCGATGCCGACCGCGCCGGCGGCAAGGGCGCCAATCTCGGCGAACTGGTCGCGGCGCACCTGCCCGTGCCGCCCGGGTTCGTCGTGCTCAAATCCGCCTACGAAGAGGTGGTCGGCGCGGGTACGCACGGCCCGGAACTCGACGAACTGCACACCCTGGGGCTCGCGGCAGCGCAGAGCGCGACCCGCGACGAGGCACAGCAGCTCGACGAACTGTGCCGCCGCATGCGGGAATTCGTGCACGGCACCCCGATGTCGCCGGCCGTCCGTGATGCCGTGCTGTCGGCCTACCACCGGCTCGGCGACACGGTTACCGTGGCCGTGCGATCCTCGGCCGTCGGCGAGGACAGCGCCACTGCGTCGTTCGCGGGAATGAACGTGTCCCACACCAATATTCACGGCGACGAAGAACTGATCACCGCGCTGACCGACTGCTGGGCATCACTGTTCTCCCCGCGCGTGCTGACCTATCGGGCGCGGCGCGGCATGCACAATCGGCCCGAGATGGCCGTGGTGGTGCAGCGGATGGTGGCCGCCCGCACGGCCGGCGTGGCCTTCACCGCCGACCCGGCCACCGGCTCGCTCGATCGCATCGTCATCGACGCCGCGCGCGGCCAGGGCGAGGTGGTGGTGTCCGGCGCCGTCACACCCGACACCTACGTCCTCGACGCGGCCGGACCGACACTGCTCACCACACAGGTCGGCCGCCAGAGCTTCGCCATCGTGCCCGGCACGGACGGCGATCAGCGAATCCAGCTCTCCGAATCCGACGCCGCGGCGCCGGCGCTCACCGACGACCAGGCCGTCGCCGTGGCCCGTCTCGCGCTCGAGGTGCAGGCGCACCACTACGGCCGCCCCCAGGACGTCGAATGGGTCTTCGACGACGAGCACCTCTGGCTGGTGCAGGCACGACCGATAACCATCCTGCCCAGCGACACCGCGACCAAACCTCCGGACGCGCACACCGTCGAAGGTCGTGTGCTGGTGCGCGGCCTGGCCGCGGCGCCCGGCCGCGCCACCGGGCTCGCGCGCGTATTGCACTCGCCCGCAGAAGGATCCGCGCTGGCCGACGGCGAGATCCTGGTCGCGCCCATGACCAACCCGGACTGGCTGCCCACCCTGTCGCGGGCCGCCGCCGTGGTGACCGACAGCGGCGGCATGACCTGCCACGCGGCCATCGTGGCGCGCGAACTCGGTATCCCGTGCATCGTCGGAGCCCGCACGGCCACCGCCCAGCTGACCACCGGCCAGGAGGTCACCGTCCACGGGTCCACCGGCCAGGTGTACGCCGGAAACCCGCTTCCGGCCTCCATCACCGCGGCGCCGCGCCCCGTCCCCGAGACCACCGCGCCCGAGGCCACCGCGACGCGCGTCTACGTGAATCTCGCGCTGCCCGAAGTCGCCGAACGCGCCGCCACCGGCGACGCCGACGGGGTCGGCCTGCTGCGCGCCGAGGTCCTGCTGACCCAGGCGCTCGGCGGCCGCCATCCCCGCGACCTCATTGCGGGCGGCGAGGACGAGAAGTTCATCCAGAGCATGACGACCTCCATCCAACGGATCAGCTCCGCCTTCGCGCCGCGGCCGGTCGTCTATCGGGCAAGCGATATGCGCAGCAACGAGTTCCGGGCACTCGAGGGCGGCGACCGCTACGAGCCCCAGGAGCACAACCCGATGATCGGGTTCCGGGGCTGCTACCGCTACGTACGCGAGCCGGAGATGTTCCGACTCGAACTGGCCGCGCTCGCACGCGTGCGCGAACAGACCCCGAACGTGCACCTGATGGTCCCGTTCGTCCGCACCCGCTGGGAACTCGAGCAGTGCCTCGAGCTCATCGACGAGAGCCCGCTCGGACGCCAGCGCGGCCTGCGCCGCTGGATCATGGCCGAGGTGCCGTCGGTGATGTACCGGCTACCGGAGTACGTCGGACTGGGGATCGACGGAATCTCCATCGGCAGTAACGATCTGACCCAGCTCATGCTGGGCGTGGACCGCGATTCCGAGGAGTGCGCCGAACTGTTCGACGAATCCGATGCGGCGGTGCTGAACGCCATCGAGCAGATCGTCACCACGGCCCGGTCGCTCGGCATCACCTCGTCGCTGTGCGGCCAGGCGCCCTCCACCCATCCGGAATTCGTGGAGCATCTGGTGCGCGCGGGCATCACATCGGTGTCGGTCTCGCCCGATGCGGTCCAGCACACCCGGCACGCCGTCGCAGCCGCCGAACGGCGCGTGCTCCTGGACCGCGCACTTTCCCGGTCGGACCGGCGGTGACACTGGCGGCCACTCACCTGCACTATCGTCGTCGGGCGCGCGCCTAAAATGGAACAGCCGTAACGGAACAAGTCGCACGCGCCCGACACGAGTACAGGAAAACACGAGATGACCGTTGAGCCTGCTGACGGCTCCTACTCGGTACGTGACACCCTCTCCCAGCTGCGGCTGCGAGAATTGCTCACCGAGGTCAAGGACCGCGTCGAACAGATCATCGACGCTCGCGATCGCATGGACGGTCTGGTCGAGGCGATGCTCTCGGTGACCTCGGGCCTCGATCTCGACCAGACCCTGCGCACCATCGTGCACACCGCCATCAGCCTCGTCGACGCCCGCTACGGCGCGCTCGGCGTCCGCGCGGACGATCAGCTCGAACAGTTCATCTACGAGGGCATCGACGAGGAGACGCGCGCCCGGATCGGCGATCTCCCGGAGGGCCGCGGCGTGCTGGGTCTGCTGATCAGCCAGCCCAAGCCGATCCGCCTGGACAACATCGCCGACCATCCCTCGTCGGTCGGCTTTCCCGACCATCATCCACCGATGCGGACCTTCCTCGGCGTGCCCGTCCGGATCCGCGACGAGATCTTCGGCAACCTGTACCTCACCGAGAAGTCCGGCGGACAGCCTTTCACCGAGGACGACGAGGTCATCGTGCAGGCCCTCGCCGCGGCCGCCGGAACCGCGATCGACAACGCCCGGCTCTACCAGTCCACCCGCACCCGCCAAGCCTGGATCGAAGCCACCCGCGACATCGCCACCGAATTCCTGGCCGGAACCGATCCGGAGCAGGTTCTCGCCCACATCGTCACGCACGCGCGCACCCTCACCGAATCGGAATGGGCGTTCCTCGCCGTCGACGAGGAACCCGACAGCAACCACGCCGACGCCGAGGGGCTGCGGATCAGCAAGTGCGCCGGGCCGGACGGTCACAATCACACCGGAATGGTCCGCACGTCCGGGACGGCGATCGGACGAGCGTTCCGCCACGGTCGGGCCCTGCGCCTCGACGATAGCGACGATCTCGGCCTCGACACCGCGCTCGGGGCCGGACCCGCGTTGATCCTGCCGCTCAACGCCCAGGACTCGACCTTCGGCGTCCTGGTCATGGTCCGCCCGGCCGGCGCTTCCCTGTTCGCGGACGAATTACAGGAACTGGCAGGCGCTTTCACCGATCAGGCCGCGCTGGCGATCCAGCTGGCCGAAGCCCAGCAGCGCATGCGCGAACTCGATGTGCTGACCGATCGCGACCGCATCGCCCGCGACCTGCACGACCATGTCATCCAGCGGCTCTTCGCGGCCGGTCTGAGCCTGCAGGGCACCGTCGCCCGCGCCCGTTCGGCCGAAGTGCGCGACCGCATCTCGGATGTCATCAACGAATTGCAGGACGTGGTGCAGGAGATCCGCACCTCGATCTTCGACCTGCACGGCGGCGCGGCGAACAGTACCCGGCTGAGGCAGCGGATCGAGGAGGTGATCCGCACGCACACCGCCGATACCGGCCTGCGCACGTCACTGCGCATCACCGGCCCGTTGTCGGTGGTGGCGCCCGAACTCGCCGACCATGCCGAAGCCGTGGTGCGCGAAGCGGTTTCGAACACGGTGCGGCACGCCAAAGCCGAGACGGTCGCGGTGACCATCGACGTCTCCGACGACCTGACCGTGCTGATCGCCGATGACGGCTGCGGGATCCCCGAGAACATCACCCCGAGTGGGCTGCACAACCTGCAGTGCCGAGCAGAGGAGATGGGCGGAACCTTCTCCTTCGGCCGCAACCCCGAGGGAGAAGGGACCTTGCTGCGCTGGGCGGTGCCGCTGAGGTGAGCCGGCGGGCGATCCGGTCACTCGCCGCGCACGATGACGATCGGGCAGTCGACGCTGTGCAGCAGGGCGTTGCTGGTGGAGCCCAGGAGCATGCCGGTGAAGCCACCGCGTCCGTGGCTGCCGACGACCACCAGCTGCGAGTGTTCGGATTCGTCCAGCATCGACCGAACCGGACGATCCTTCACCAGGACTCGCCGCACCGCGACATCGGGAAAACGCTCGGTGTATCCGGCCATCTCCTCGCCGAAGGTCGCCCGCTCCTGCTCCTCCACGGTCTCCCACCCCGACACCGGCAGGTAGGGTCCGCTGACGTCGCTCCAGGCGTGCAGAGCGGTCAGGCCGGTCTTGCGCAGCGACGCCTCCTCGAACGCGAACTCCAGCGCCGCAACGCTGTTCGGGGTGCCGTCGACGCCGACCAGCACCGGCTGCCGCGCCGACACCGGGTCCGCGGCCGCGGTCGTATGGATGACGGCGACCGGACAGTGCGAGTGGTGGGTCACCGCCGTGGCGACCGACCCCAGCAGCCCGCGCCGCAGCGCGCCGAGTCCGCGGCTGCCGAGCACGACAATCCGGGCGTCCCGGGACAGCTCGATCAAACGCGAGATGATCGGCTCCTCGGCGACTTCCGAGGTCATCTCGACCCCTTCACCGGGCAACGTCTCGGAGGCGATGCGGGTCGCCTCACCCACGATGCGTTCACCGTCCAATTCGAGCCCGGCGATATCGGCGGGTTCGAGCACCGCGGTCGGCGGCGGCCCGATCGGCGCGCAGATCGACGTGACAATGTGCAAGGGGGCCCGGTGCCGCGCGGCATCCAGCGCAGCCCAGGCCACCGCCTGGTAGGAGACGGCCGAACCGTCCACAGCGACGACGACCGGCGGATTCGGATCCACCTGTGGGGCAACGTTTTCAGTCATTGTGTGCGCTCCTGACTCTCGTGTCTTCGCTATTGCTCACCCGACAGGCTCAGGGATTCGAGCGGCCGCACGACGTCCTCGAGCGGGAGCCGGGGTGTGGCGGGTACCGGTGCGGCGCTGGTCGCCGCCCAGCCCATCCGGATGATCAGCTGCGGATAGCCGAAGTCGCCCAGCAGATCCCGGCGGATCCGGGTCCGCACACCGGTGACTTCGAGGGGTTCGCTCAGCGCGCAGGTGGCCAGCCCCCGCGCGGTGGCCTCGAGCAAGACCGCGCTCGCCACCTCGCCGGCGCGCAGCCAGCCCCGCAGATCATCCGAGGCGGTACACACCAACAGCATTCGCGCGGCCTCCTCGGTATCACTCACCACCGCCTCGGGCAGGCGGGGGTCACCGAACGGCCGGACCATCGCATCCGACGGGACCACCGCGTTGCGCGCGGGTACGCCCTGCGCGCTGGCGTGGTGGCCGCTCCATTCCGCCAGCTCGGCGTTGTAGCCGACGTCACCGCGATGTGCGGTCGCGGCGTCGACGAAAGCGCGCAGCAGTCGCGCGTGCTCCCCGGTCGTGTCGACCTCTCGAACCTCCACGCCCGGTGCCGCCGCGCCCGCGGCGACGACCGCGGACACCTGCGCGGGCGGCACCTCCCACGAGGTGAACCGGCGACGGTCGCTGCGCCGCCGCGCAATAGCGCGCGCCAGACGCGTGGCAGACGCGTCGGGCTCGGCGTGGTGGAGTTCCAGCGCGGCGAGATGTCTCGGGTCAGCGGGGTTCGGGAACCGGTGCACGCCCGTCTGCCAGCCGACCGCGCGCAATGCCACGCGCAGATGATGTAGCGCCGCACCGCAACTCACCACCAGCTCCCGGCTGTCCGGGTCGGCGAAGGGCAGCCGGCGGCTGTCGTCGGCGTAGAGGTGCACCGTGGTGTCGCCGACCCGCCACAGCCACGGCTGGGTGTTGTGCACCGACGGCGCCCGCACCGCCAGCGCCACGGCGGCGCGGATGGTGTCGTGATCGGGGAGAGTCGACATCGCCCGTCCTTCCTCGGAATTCTCGTGCCCTCAGCATGGCCCGTGCGTCAGGCCGCCCGTGACGGCCGAAAGTCACTGTCCGGCGGGTTCTTCGGCCCGGTTTTGCGATGGCTGCCGGACCACCAGCACCGGGCACTGCGCCAGATGCAGCAGCGCGGTGCTCACCGAGCCCAGCCCCATCCCGGCGAATCCGCCCCGGCCATGGCTGCCGACCACTACGAGCTGCGCGTTCTCGGCCTGCTCCAGCAGTGCGCGCACCGGCGTATCGGAGGACACGACCCGGTGCACGGTGACCTCCGGACAGCGCTCGGCGTAGCCGGCGAGGGCTGCTTCCAGCAGCACATCCTGGGTCCTGCGGATCGCGTCCCACCCCATCACGGGCAGGTCGAAGCCACCCGTATCACTCCACGCCCGCACAGCGATCAGGTCGGCCTTGCGCCGCGACGCCTCCCCGAAGGCGAGGTCGATGGCCGGCACGCTGTTCGCCGATCCGTCCACCCCGACCACCACCGGTTTCGACGCCGACGCCGGGTCCGTCTCCGAAACACCGTGCACGACCGCGACCGGACAGTGCGCCTGCCGGGCCAGCACGGTGCTCACCGAGCCCAGCACGGCCCGTCCGACCGCGCCGAGCCCTCGATTGCCGACCACCAGTAGCCGGGCCCGGCGCGAGCGCTCGATCAGCGCGCCGATGATCATCTCGAAGATCAGTTCGGTCCTGATGTGCAGGCTCGCCCCCGGCACGGCGTGGGCGGCGATACGCGCGGCGTCCGCGAGCACCTGCTGTCCTCGCTGCCTCAGGTCACTCCTGTCATGGGGGTTCTGTTCCGTCGCCCCCGCCACGATCGGGTTCGCGTACGAGGCGACGATATGCAGCGGGCAACCCCGCATGTCGGCTTCGACGGCGGCCCACGCCACCGCCTGATAGGAGATCTCGGATCCATCCGTGCCGACGACGATCCCCAGATCATCGTGATCGGGGTGATCGAAACTGGTTGCGGGAACAGCATTCTCTTCCATGACGTCTCCTGATTCGTTGCCTGCTCGGCTCACTCCGCGGGACGGACAACCATGATCGGGCAATGGGCGTGCTGCACCAGCGTGTGCGTCGTGGAACCCAGGAGCATGCCGGTGAAACCACCACGGCCGCGGTTGCCGACCACGACCAGCTGCGCGTGTTTCGACCACCCTTGCAGCTTGTCGGCCGGGGCGGACACATAGATGCGGCGGGTCACCTGTACGTCCGGATATTTCTCCTGGAAGCCCCCGAGTCGTTCGGTCAGGAGGGCGTCCTCGAGTCCGTCCACCTGGTCCAGGTCGGCGGGGGCTCGGTCACCGAGGTATTCGCCGAAATCCCAATTGCTCCAGACATGTACGGCGACCAGGTCGGCGTGGCGTTCGGCGGCTTCGGCGAAGGCCGTGGCGATGGCGGCCTCGCTTACCGGACTGCCGTCGACGCCGACGACGACCGGTCCGGACTCGCGGAGGGTGTCGTGCGCATCCGGATCCGGGCGCACCACGATCACGGGACTGTGGGCATGGGAGGTGACGGCGAACAGCGTGGATCCCAGATGGATGAATGTCCCGGCGTTTCCGGTCGCTCCGAGCACGACCGCGTAGGCCGCCGAGCTCAGCTCCACCAGTAGTCTGCTCGCATTGGTCACCGAAAGCCTTGTCGCGATCCGCAATCCGGGTTCGATCCGCAGCGCCATCTCCTCGGCCTCGCGAACAAGCTGCTGCCCCCGGGCCCGCACCGCCTCGACCACCGATGGCGGCACCACCCCGGAGGGGCCTCCGGAACTGCTGACTCCGCCCAGATCGAGGGCGTACACGATCTGGAGCTCCCGGCGGCGCTGGGCGGCATAGCTCGCGGCCCAGCGCAGGGCGAGCTCCGATCCGAGCGATCCGTCCACTCCGACCACGACACCGGCCGAGGCCAATTGGTGCGGATCGTCGTAGCCCTCGTGTGTCATTACGTCCTCCTTAGCGGTACAGGCGTTTCGGGGCTGCCCGAGTCAGCCGGCAAGAAGCAACTCGGCCGGGTCTCAGGTCCTTGCTGGTACAGCTCGGCGATGCGGGCGGGATGGCCGGGCCGGGTGCCCGGCGTGGTCAGGGCGGCGGTGGCGGCGGCAACGCCCAGCCGCACCGCGTCATCGAGTGGGTAGCCGCGCGACAGGCCGACCGTCATGGCGCCCACCATGGCGTCGCCGGCCCCGATACCGCTGCGGACGGTCACCTCGAGCGACGGGAACCACTCGTCCTCGTGACGGGTCACCGCCAGCGCGCCGCCCGCCCCGAGCGACACGACCACGATCTCGCTGACTCCCGCCAGGATGAGCTCCCGCGCGGCCGCCAATTGCGACTTCCGGTCGGGCAGCGGGTGACCGACGAGCTCGGCGAGTTCGCGCACACTGGGTTTGAGGAGGTGGACCCCGCGCCGGACCGCGCGCAGCGCTGCGCCCGAAGTATCCAGGATCAGACGGGCACCCAGGTCGCGCAGCAGGTCGGCGAGAATCTGATAGAGGTCGTCCGGGACACCCGGCGGCAAACTACCGCTTGCGACCACATAGCGGGAACCGACTGCCGCGCTTTCGATCTCGCTCAGGCAGTGATGCAGTTCCGGCGCGGTCACCCGGGGTCCGGGAAACACGAATCGGAACTGGTCGCCGGCTCCGTGGTCGGTGACTGCGAGGTTCTCGCGGGTGTGGCCGGAGATCGGGATCGATCGCATCGGGACTCCGGCGTCGCGCACCAGGTTCTCGAGCTGCCGCCCCGATGGGCCGCCCGCCGGGAAGATCGCGGTCACCGGCTCGCCGAGAGCCGCGATGGTGCGCGCGGCGTTGATTCCGCCGCCACCGGGATCGAATCGTGGTGGCGTGCAGCGGGTCTTGGAGGTCGGCCGGATGTGGTCCGCGCCGGCGGCGATGTCGATCGCGGGATTCATGGTCAAGGTCACGATCGGCATCGGCTGCCTTCTCTCTCCTGCTTCGGCTCGCCAGTGGCCGGCCAGTTTCACTGTGCCGCGTGTCACCGGGCGCCGGGAGGGTCACCCAGCCTCCTGTTCCGAGGGCTTTGGTCCCGCGATCCCGGGTGCGGGGCCCCTAGTCGACGGCAGCGACGCGGCGAACCCTGGCTTTATGGAGACGAACATCCCCACTGCGGTGACCGCTGAACCCGATCCGGTCGTCGTCGGCATCGACGGCTCCCGGGTGGCGGTGCGCGCCGCCGGGTGGGCCGCGGCCGAGGCCGTCGCCCGGCATGCCCCGCTGCGATTGGTCTCGGTCGTGCCCGCGATCGACAAGCCTGCATTCCGGCCGGGCGGGCAGCGGCACCGGGAGGCCCACGCGGCACTCGAGGACGCGCGCTCCGCGATACTCGTGCGGCACCCCGCTGGTGAGGATGCGGACCCGCCCGAGATCAGCACCGCCGTGCTGCAAGGGCAGGCCGATCATGTGCTCGTCGAGCTCTCGCGGTCAGCGATGCTCATCGCATTGGGTGCCCGGGACGTCGGGTTTCTCTCTCGAATGGTGCTGGGATCCACTGCGCTGGCGGTGACCCGGGAGGCGTGCTGTCCGGTCGCACTGGTCGGACGGCCCGCAGCCGAGGACGGTTCGATCCTGGTCGTGGTCGGCACCTGGTACACCGCCCGTGCGGCCCTGCTGGCCGGGTTCCGTGCGGCGCGGGATCGCGGCACGGATGTCACCGTGGCGCGGGTGTGGCAGGGGCGGCAGTGGGCGTCACCACCCGATGACGCGATGTGGTCGGGGCTTCCGCCCGATCACCATACGGCGACCTCGGTCGTCCCCGACGCCCAGCTGCGGCAGTATCGACGTGACTTCCCCGATGTGGAGGTGCGGTCCGTCACGGTGGTCGGCGATGCCGCGACCGCGGTCGAACGCCTCGGTGCCACTGCGCAATTGGTCGTGATCGGACATGATCCCGAGTCCGCCCACACGGCGCGTCTGGGCGGCATCACCCAGGATCTCGTCCGCCACGCGCCCTGCCCGGTGCTGGTGGTCCCGGACCCGCCCGGAACCGAGATCGTATCCCGCGACACGGCAACGACTTTCCCCCGGATCGTCGGGCGATGAGCGATCTGCGAGCCGGGAACCCGCATGCCGTGATCGACGACCTCGGGCTCGATCCGGCGGCCCAGGCCGTGCTCGCCGAGCGCTACCTGCTCCGCGACGACGCCGATGTCGTCCGCGAAACCCCCGGCGGCATGATGGATCGCGTGGCGGCCCATGTCGCGCGCGCCGAGGACGACTATCGACCGGGAGAATCGGCCGTCTGGTTCGAACGCTTCTCCGCGGTGCTGCGTGCCCGCGAATTCCTGCCCAACTCACCGACTCTCATGAACGCCGCGACGTCGCTCGGCGTGCTCTCGGGCTGCTTCGTTCTCCCTGTCGCCGATTCGCTGGAGTCCATCTTCGCCACCTTGCGCACCGCCGCGTTGCTGCACCGGACCGGGGCCGGTGCCGGATACTCGTTCTCCGAACTACGCCCGCGCGGCGCACGCACCACGAGTGGGGGCACCGCCGGTGGACCGGTGTCGTTCATCGGCCTCTATAACGATGCGGCACAGGTGGTCCGGCTGGGAGGGCGCCGCCGGGCGGCCAATATGGCGGTGCTCGACGCGCATCACCCCGACATCGAGGAGTTCGTCGCGGCCAAATCCGATCCGGAGGCACTGCCCACGTTCAACCTGTCGGTAGCGGTCACCGACGATTTTCTGCACGCCGCGGAGCAGGATCGCGCGCATCGGCTCATCGATCCGCATTCCGGCCGCCTCGTCCGGGAGGTCCGGGCTCGCGAGTTGTTCGACAGGATCGCCGAATCCGCCTGGCGCGGAGGCGAACCGGGCCTGTTGTTCCTCGACGCGGTCAACCGCGCCAACCCGGTGCCGGAGCTGGGCGCGTTGCGGGCCACCAACCCGTGCGGCGAGGTACCGCTGGCCCCGTACGAGTCCTGCACGCTCGGTTCGGTGAATCTCGCCCGCTTCGTCACCGGCGGCGGACTCGACGAACAGCGGCTCGAGCACGTCGTCGCGATCGCGGTCCGCTTCCTCGACGACGTGCTCGACGTGTCCACCTATCCCGTGCCCGACCTGGCCGACGCCGCACGTGCGACCCGCAAGATCGGCCTCGGGGTCATGGGCCTCGCAGAAATGCTTGCCGCCCTGGGCCTCCCGTACGACAGCACCGACGCTGTCCGCTTCACCGGCGGGCTCATGGCGCGCATCGCCCGCTGGGCGCACGCGGCCTCACGGCAACTGGCCGCCGAGCGCGGCCCGTTCCCACTGTTCCCCCACAGCCGATGGGCCACCGGGTCCCCCATGCGCCACGCGCAGGTCACCTCGATCGCACCCACCGGCACCATCTCGCTGATCGCAGGCACCTCCGCCGGAATCGAACCCCTCTACGGCCTTGCCTACACCCGCCACATCCTCGGACGCGACTTCCCGCACATCGATCCCCTGTTCCGGGCACGCGCCACGGCCGCCGGGGTGTGGTCCACCGTCTTGGAAGACGAAATCCTTGCTACCGGAACAGCTTCCGGTGCAATCGGATTGCCGGATGAGCTCCGCCGTACATTTGTCACCGCACACGAAATCGAGCCGATCTGGCACATCCGGATGCAGGCCGCCGTCCAACGCCACACCGACGCCGCCGTCTCGAAGACGGTCAACCTCCCCGAATCCGCAACCCCCGACGACGTCCGCCGGGTCTTCCAGCGCGCCTGGCAGGCCGGCGCGAAGGGCATCACCGTCTACCGTTCCCGTACCCGCCCCGGCCAGGTGCTGCGCCGCACCGACGCCGAGTCGTGCGAGGGCCGGTAAGCGGGGAACCGTTGCTCCGACCCGAGTGGACGTCTCGTCGATGTGACCGCCACACCGGTATCGGATGAGCCTTCGGCAGCCGGACCCGGAATCATCGGCGAACCGCTCACCGGCGACGGCCGGCCCACCGCGCGTTCTCGCGGGCGACGCCTGGCACGGGGACGGCCGAGGCCCGCTGTCATGCGAGCGCGAGATCGCGGCGGCGGAAGACGAACAGCGCCAGCGCGAACAGCCCCAGGCCGAGCATGGTGAGCATGGCGGCGGGCGCGAGTGCGAAATGCTGCAGGGGCATCCGGGCGAGAGCGTGGAATGGCGAAACTTCCAGCGACCAGCCCGGGGCCTCGAGCGCAGTGCCCACGGAGTCCCAGAGGAAGGCCGTGGCGACCAGGGCGTGCACGAAGGAGACGGCTCGGGGTGCAAGCGCCAGCACCGCGGTCGCGGCGCCCACGGTGGTCACGATGAGCGGGAGGCTGTTCGCCGACGCCGCCAGGAGGGAACCGAATCGAAGTTGTTCGCCGGTGAGCGCCGCGCCGGTCCACATACCCACCGCTGCGACCAGGGTCAAACCGACCGCCACGGACACCGCCAGCACGGCGCGGCCGGACAGCCATCGGAGCCGGGAGTGCGGCATCGCCAGCACGACTTCCAGCCGGCCCGCCGATTCCTCGCTGCGGGCCGCCACGACCAATGTCACCGCCAAGAGCGCGGCCACCAGCTGGACCAGCGAAAAGAGCGTGGCGACAAAGCCGTCGGCGGCGATCTGGCGACCGAAGAACTGCGTGAAGATCGGGGTGCGCTGCATGAAGTCGAGAATGGTCTTGACCAGGCCACCCATCAGCAGGGTGTAGGCGATGGTCCCGGCGAACCAGAAACTCAGCTGCGGAATCTCCTCACGCAGGGCGGCCTGCCACGCCGAGCCGAGCAGCAGTCGCCGCGGCGGTCGGCTGTCCCGGGCCCCGAACACGCCCCGGCCGATATCTCGGATCCGCAGCAGATACGCGGAAATCACAACTGGCACAGCCGTTCCGGCGGCAATCGCCGCCAGCGTGAGCAGCGGCGGCGCGGCCGGTGGGCGCAGTTCCTCGAACCAGCCCAGGGGCGTGAGCCAGCGCAGCCACGGAATGCCCGCACCGATGTCGGCGGGCATGCGGACAATCAAGGCCGCCACCAGAATTCCCGCCGCGAGCAACCGCGCGCCACGCACGGTGGCGGCCAGTTGCGCGGTCAACGCGCCGACCGCGGCGAACAGCAGTGCGGGCAATGCGAGCTGCAGCCCGAGCTCGCCAGTGTTGGCGGCACTGAGCAGATGCTGCGGCACCCCGACCGCGGCGAGCACGGACACGGTCACCGCCATGATCACGAGAGTCTCGACGGCAGTGGCCGTGAGCACCGCCGCAAACCAACGCTGCCGGGACTGTCCCCCGCTGAGCACCAGCTCGCCGCGGCCCGCGTCCTCCTCTCCGCGCAACGCACCGGTCGTGATGATCGCCGCCCACATGGCCATGATGATCCCGACGCTGGTCATGCTGCGCCACGCCACCCAGCCGGCGGGCGAGGCGATGTCGTAGGGGTAGCCGTACAGCGCGCGCAGCGCACCATTGTTCGTCAGCGGTGCGAGCATCATGGTCCGGGTCGCCTGATTCGGGAACGCCACTACATAGGTTTGCAGCGCGGCCGTGCAGAACACCGCCATCAAAACCGTCATCGCCGCCAGCGATATCCGGTTGGCCCGCAATCGCGCTCGCACCATGACGACGAAGCCGTGCACCGCCTCGAGGTTCATCACCGTGCCTCCGCTGCGCTCCCGGCCCGGCCGGTCCGGGCACGGCTGCCCGCGCCATCGTGATAATGGATCAGGAAGATCTCCTCCAAGCTCGGTTCCCGGCTGTCGATCGTCGTCACCGGCAGCCCGGTGAGCGCCGCCAGCAGCGGTCCCATCTCACCGCGGACCTCCAGTGCCACATGGTGATCCCTCGCATCAACCACCTCGACCCCGGCGACCGCGCGCAGCGGAGCGATATCGACGCCGTCCCGCGCGAAGCTCACCTCCACGGTCCGCGCCGACAGGTGCCGCAGCTGCGCCAGGGTGCCCTCATCGATGAGCCGGCCCGCCCGCAGAATGCCGATCCGGTCGCACAGGGCCTCCACCTCGCTGAGCACGTGCGAGGACAGGAATACCGTCTGTCCGCGTTCGCGGGCTTCACCGACAGTCTCGCGAAAAGCCGCCTCCATCAAGGGATCCAACCCGGAGGTGGGTTCGTCGAGAATGAGAATCTCGGCGCGGGTCGCAAACGCCGCCACCAGCTGCACCTTCTGCCGGTTGCCTTTCGACAGCGCGCGAATCTTCTTGTCAGGATCGAAATCGAAGCGCTCGATCAGCCGGTCGCGGTATGCGCGATCGCAGCCGCCGCGCAGATTCTCCAGGTATTCGAAGGTTTCCGCGCCCGTCAGTGACGGCCACAGCAACGCCTCCGAGGCGACGTACGCACAATGCCGGTGCGCGGCAACCGGATCGGCCCACGCGTCCCGGCCCGCAATGCGCACGGTGCCCGCGGTCGGACGATGCAGGCCCAGCAGCAGCCGGATCGTCGTCGTCTTGCCCGCGCCGTTGGGGCCGAGGAAGCCGTAGATCTCCCCCGCCGCGATGTCGAGTTCGAGACGATCGAGCGCGAGAGTGGATTGGTACCGCTTGGTAACTGCGTGCGCCTCGATGACACCCATGGCCCTTACCTCCGACCAGCGACGGCATGCTCCCCATTCTCGGCTGCGATCCCGGCAATGGCCACGGGCCGAGCGGGCATATCGGCGCGGAGCATGCCCGCTTCTGGCGCGCAGATCAGAGCGGAATGCCTATCCCGGCGGTGGTCAATCCGATCGGTCGGCCGATTCGGCCGGCTCCAGCGGGCGGACCACCTCATCCAGCGCGAGGCGGGGCGTGAGCGGGACCGGGTCGGCGCTGGTCGCCGCCCAGCCCATCCGGATGATCAGTTGCGGGTGGCCGAAGCCGCCGAGGATGTTGTTGCGGATCTGTTCCCG
Source organism: Nocardia sp. CA-151230 (assembly GCF_050942175.1). NCBI lineage: Bacteria > Bacillati > Actinomycetota > Actinomycetes > Mycobacteriales > Nocardiaceae > Nocardia > Nocardia sp. CA-151230. The sequence continues at coordinate 4,510,757 of NZ_CP192061.1, read as the reverse complement.
GATGGCCGGCAGTTCCAGAGGTTCGGTGAGCGCGCAGGTGGCCAGGCCGTGGACGGTCGCGGTCAGCAGGGCGGCGCTGGTGGATTCGCCGGCGCGCAGCCAGGCCAGGGGATCGTCGGATCCGGTGCTGAGCAACAGCATTCGTGAGAATTCGTCGGTGTCGCGGACGACGGCCTCGGGGAGCCGCGGGTCGGAGAACGGACGTACGGCCGGATCCGTGGGGACCACGGCGTTGCGGGCGGGGACGCCGGATGCTGCGGCGTGGTGGCCGCTCCAGGCGTGCAGTTCCGCGATGTATTCCGGGTCTTGGGCGTGGCTCGCCGAGGCTTGCTCGAAGGCCTGCGCCAGTTCTCCACGCGCCTCGAGGGCGTCGGCGTCGCGAATTTCCACGCCCACGACACGGGCGGCGGCGATGACCTTGTCCGCGTGCGCGGCGGGCACCTCCCAGGAGGTGAAATGCCGCCGGTCGCTGCGACGTCGAGCGATGGCCTGCGCCAGCTGCACCGTCGAGGGGTCGGTGGTCCCGGAGCTGAATTCGATCGCGGCCAGATGTCGCGGATCCGCGCGATTCGGGAGCCGATGCACCATCGTCTCCCATCCGAACGCGCCGATCGCCACTCGCAGGTGATGCAGTGCCGCGCCGCAGCTGAGCACCAGTTCGCGGCGGTCGGGGTCGGTGTGCTTCAGCCAGCGAGTCTCGTCGGCGTACAGATGCAGGGTGCTCTCCCCGATACGCCACTGCCAGGGTTGCGTGTTGTGCACCGACGGGGCGCGCACGGCCAGGGCCAGTGCCGCGCGGATGGTGTCGGTATCGGGATGCGTCGTCGACATCACTATTCCTTCCTCGGGATTCGCACCTTCGTACCGTTCAGCATGTCTCCACGGGTGGCCGTTGGTGACGGCCGAAAGTCACTGCCCGGCGGGTTCTTCGACCCGGTTTTGCGATGGCCGACGGACCACCAGCACCGGGCACTGCGCCAGATGCAGCAGCGCGGTGCTCACCGACCCCAGCACCATCCCCGCGAATCCACCCCGGCCATGGCTGCCGACCACCACGAGCTGCGCGTTCTCGGCCTGCTCCAGCAGCGCCCGCACCGGCGTATCGCAGGCGACGACCCGCCGCACCGTGACATCCGGATACCGTTCGGCGTACCCGGCCAGCGCCGCTTCCAGCACCACATCCTGCGACGTGTGGATCGCGTCCCAGCCCATCACGGGCATGTCGAAGCCGCTGGTATCGCTCCACGCATGCACCGCGATCAGCCCGACCTTGCGCTGCGATGCTTCCTCGAAGGCGAGCTCGATGGCCGGCACGCTGTTCAACGACCCGTCCACCCCGATCACCACCGGTTTGGGCGCCGACGCCGGGTCCGTCTCCGAAACACCGTGCACGATCGCGACCGGACAGTGCGCCTGCCGGGCCAGCACGGTGCTCACCGAGCCCAGAACCGCGCGCCGGACCGCGCCGAGCCCTCGATTGCCGACCACCAGTAGCCGGGCCCGGCGAGAGCGCTCGATCAGCGCACCGGTGATCATGTCGAAGATGAGTTCGGTGCTGATGTGCAGGCTCTCGCCCGGTACGGCGTGGGCAGCGATGCTCGCGGCGTCGGCCAGCACCTGTTGCCCCTTCAGCGACAGCTCGCGCAGGTCGTCGGGGCCGAGTTCCGGGGCCCCCGGCACGATCGGGCTCGCATACGAGGTGACGATATGCAGGGGGCAGCCCCGCATGCCGGCTTCCACAGCGGCCCACGCCACCGCCTGATACGAGATCTCGGACCCATCGGTGCCGACGACAATCCCCAGATCCTCGTGTCCGGGGTCATCGAAACCCTTTGCGGGAACAGCATTCTCTTCCATGGCATCTCCTGATTCGGCGATGCCCCGAGCATCCCGCGCCGGCACCCGCCGCCACAGAGAACAACGTCATTCCTCGGCGGGCCATCCTCCCCCACCCGTCCCCCACCCGCGGGATGCCCGATACCGCGAACCGCACACCGGTCGTCACCAGGGTCGGATTCACAGCCGATTGGGGCACAACGCCCCTTCAAAGCTCGCTCGTCGCGGACCGACCATTTCTTCATGCGCAACGACGAGGCGACTCAGATCCGGTTCGTGCGGGACCGGCTCACCGAGCGCTATCCGCAGGTGTCACCGGGCATCATCGCCGAGATCATCGGCCGGGCTCAGGCAGCGCTGAGTGACGCGAGGGTGCGCACATTCGTCCCCCTGCTCGTCGAACGCCGAGCCCGCATCGAACTGTCGCTCGCCGTTTCCGGCGAGATCCTGGTCGTCTAGTTCCGCGAACATCGTCTGCCATCATTCGGTGACCGAGCCGCATCGAATCGGCGGTCGAGAACATCGGCTGTCGAGAACAGGGAACGAGAGCGAATGAAACCGCTGTACGAGCGCAGCAGCACCATCACCGACACCGGACATCTGGACGTGCCGATCCGCACCGCGATCGCCACCCACGCCGAGAACAACCAGCTCGGCGATGTCCTCGCGAACGCTCGCGCCGTATGCGAAACCCGCAGCGTCCGGCTCTACCGGAACGGTCTGCTGGCCAGGCTGACCGGCTCCGGCGATCCCGATCGCGAGCATCGGACGATCGCGATACTCACCCCCACCTACCTGGTCATCGTCGTGGCAGGCGACAAGCGCGGCATCCATGTCCGTTCGGCCCGGCTGCAAGCGATTTCGTTCAACCCGAACCGTGCCGCCGGTATCGACTCCGGCATCAGCGTCGTTGCGCACTGGTCCGGCGAAATCGCGAGCCAGGCCGTGTCCGCTTTCTACCTCGGCCTCGGAGATGACGAGGCCGGACAGGCATTTCTCATCGCCTTCCGCGAGGCCGTCGTAGCAGCCAAAACTCACTGAGCGGACACTCGAGACCGCTCACTCCCCGCCGGTCATCGGCCCTGCCACGCGGTTCCAGCGATGCGGCGACGGCGCATCCGAATTCGAAGCCGACGCATACGATTTCGACGCGATGTTCGCGGAGTTCGGTCGCGAGGCGGCGGGCCGACCACAGGAGGACTCGACGATCCGGGTGCGGAATCCACTCCCGCACAATGTCTTTCAGCAACAACTGGACGTAGTCGGTGACAGCGCTGCGATCGTCGATGGTCATCTGATCGGTGGGGAAGGGAGGTGCGCGAAGCACGTCGCGCAGCGGCGGGCACTGGGTCGGTGAGGCTCATCAGACCGTGTAGCCGCCGTCGACATCCAGCGTTTGGCCGGAGATGAAGTCCGCTCGGTCCGATGCGAGGAATGCGACCGCTTCCGCGATGTCGTCCGCATTCCCGAAGCGGCGCAGCGGAATATTGCGCCGGGCGACCTCGAGCGCGGTTCGATCGAGATCTCCGGAATCGATCAGCCGTTCGGCCATCCCGTCGGTCAGCATGCCCGGACCGACACAGTTGACGCGGATGCCGTAGCGACCCTCTTCGACCGCCAGGCCGCGGGCGACGGCTTCCACCGCACCCTTGGTGCCCGCGGAAAGGCCATCGCGGACCGGATAGCGTCGTGTCGCGGCGGTGGTCACCGCGACGACGGAGCCCTGCGAACGACGCAGCAGCGGCAGGGTGGCGTGCATCAGGTTGAAGAACGCCGCGGCGTCGGCGTTCAACTGCTCCCGGTACTGCTCCGGCGACACGCTGCTCAGATGAACCATCGGGACATGGGGTCCGGCGGCGTAGACCACGGTGTGCAGACCCCCGAATCGCTGTTCGAACTGCGCGACGACATCGGCGACCGCACCCGGATCGGTGAGATCCAGCGCCCAGGCGCGGCATGAGCGTCCGACCCGCTCGGCATCCTTCGTCAGCAGCTCGGCCGCGTCTCGATTCGCGCGATAGGTGAGTCCGATATCGCTGCCCCGTTGCGCCAGCAGACGGACCACCGCGGCACCTATCCCGCCGGTGCCACCCGCGACCAGTGCGGCACCCTCGCGTTCCCCGAAGTCATCGCTCACCACGCCTCCCGATTCAACCAAGCAATTGCTTGGTACGCAGCTTACATCCCAACTTCCGGAGAGGTTGCCCATGGGATGCCGATTTGTATCCGATCCCGAACGGCATCGGGTCGCTACCGCACGTCGATCGGACCGACCATCACCGGTGCGACCCGATACGCCGGAATCACCAGGACGCCAATCTGTTCCGCATCGCGCCGAGCCCGCATCGACCCGACCGCTAGAGTGCGGGAATGCCGGAAAAGATTCTCCGTAACACGTTCACCGTCCCTGCTCCCGTGGAGGCGGTCTACGAGCATCTGATCCGGCCCGAGAACTACATCGGCCTGTCGCCACTCGTCGTGGCGGTCGAGGACGTCCAGGAGGGCTCGTACGTAGCCGTCGAACGGTTCCGTGTCCTCGGACTGAAATACGACAACCACATCCGGGTGTCGCTGCTGGGAACACCCGGCAAGGCGGTCTGGGGTGAGGTCAAGAGCCCCGGCGGCGTTCACATGGCCTACCGCTTCGAGTTCGCCGCCGGCCCGGAAGGCACACGTATCGAGGACGAGCTCCGGCTGCGCACCCCGCTCGGACTGATGGCCTTCGCCTCCGGCCAGGCCCGCAAGGTCCAGCTGGCCCGCGCCACGATCCTGGCCGAGCGCCTCGGCCGGTCCTGATCTGGTCCCGGTTGCGCCGGCACTCATCGAATTTCGGCGAACGCCGACGTGGTCGAGGTTCGGGTGGGAGTTCATCCACCCGGCCTCGAGCCCACCGTTGCGGCGGAACGGTCGAATGCCAGCCGCTCGTTGGTCACCCTGATCTGGCGCACGGTCGTGGTAGCGAGCGCGGCAGCTTGCGAGGGTGACAGCCGCCCGCACAGGTGATTCCAGTGCACCGCGAGGATGTCGCCGACCTCGACGTCGGGCACGGCGGCGTACCCGTCGTGCCAGACGGCCAGGGTCCGGTCCTCGGGCCTGGACAGACCCAGACTGTGGCCGTTCCAGCTCAACCGGCGGGACCGGACCAGAATCTGCGAGTCGCTTCGATCGATCACTCGCGCCCAGGTGATCCGGCAGTCGTCGAGAATGCGCAGGGCCGGGCCCTCACCCGCCGCATCGAGCAGCCGGGACCAGGGGTAGACGCCGAGCACATGGAAGCTGTGGTTGGGCGCGGCCTCCGCGGCCAGGCGGGCGCCCAGGTGTGCCCAATACTGTCCGGCGACCGGCCCGATGCGCGCGAGCAGGGCCGCGCCGAACTCTGCCGGATCCAGCGCGGCGCCGACTCCGCCACCGAGCCAATAGGATTCGACGAGCCGGGCGTCGAGTGGATCCTCGATCCCGGTCAGCGCGGCCATCACGCACAGATACGGCCACGCCCCGGAAAACAACGGTGCCGTCGCCCGCACCGCCGCGCTCGACCCGCCACGCAGCCCGGCGGCGTCGGGCGGCCCGCAGTAGCCGAGCGCGTTCGGCGCGTAGGCGTAGCGCGCGAACATCTCGGTCCCGTCGATGTGGACCGGGTCCATGGGCGAATTCCCTTCCGCCTCAGCAGATTCTGGGTAGCTGTTCGCCGGCCGGCAGATCGACCACCCGGGTACCGCCGAGGGCGGTCCTGGCCACCACCATGCCCGGATGCTCGGTCACGCAGACGCCGATCGCAGCGGCCCGCGTCCCGAGCGGATGGGCGTGCATGGCGGCCAGCACCCGGTCCGCGTCCTCGGCCGCGACGAAGGCGACCAGCTTGCCCTCGTTGGCGACGTACATCGGGTCGAGGCCGAGCAGTCCACAGGCGTCGCGGATCTCGGCCGGGATGGGGATTTCGTTCTCCTCCAGTGCCACACCGACTTTCGCGGTATGGGCGATCTCGTTGAGCGATGCGGCCAGACCGCCGCGAGTGGGGTCGCGCAGCACGTGCACGTCCGCGCCGGTGGCCAGCATGGCAGCCACCAGGCCGTGCAGCGGTGCGGTATCGCTGCACACCGTGGTCCCGAACTCCAGTCCCTCGCGACAGCTCAGCACCGCGACGCCGTGCAAGCCGATATCGCCGCTGACTATCACCACGTCCCCGGCACTCGCGCGCTGGGGACGGATGTCCACGCCCTCGTCGATCACGCCGATACCCGTGGTGTTGATGTACACCCGGTCGCCGTGCCCGGCGTCGACCACCTTGGTGTCACCGGTGACCAGGGTGACGCCCGCGCCCAGCGCAGCGGTACCCATCGCCCCGGCGATCTGAGCGATCTCGGCCAGCGGGGTGCCTTCTTCGAGGATGAACGCCGTCGACAGCGCCAGCGGTCGCGCACCGACCATGGCCAGGTCGTTGACCGTGCCGTTGACAGCGAGCTCGCCGATCGACCCGCCCGGGAACACCATCGGTTTGACCACGAAGGAGTCGGTGCTGAAGGCGAGCCTGGACTCCCCGACGGTGAGCACCGCCGAATCCCCCATCCCGGCCTCGGCGGCCGCGCCGAAGGCGGGCAGGAACAAATGCTCGACCAGTTCCCCCGACATCGCACCGCCGCCACCGTGCCCCATGACGATGGTGGGTGAATCCCGTAATGGCATGGGGCACACCCAGTTCGCCAGGTCGACGGGCGCCGAGGTCTCCTCACGCATGTGCCACCTCCGCGGGCAGGTCCAAACGCCGGTACAGGTAGTAGGCGGCGCACGCGCCCTCGGAGGAGACCATCGTGGCTCCGAGAGGGTTGCGTGGCGTGCACTGCTTGCCGAAGGCCGCGCACTCGTGCGGCTTGATCAGCCCTTGCAGCACTTCACCGGAACGGCAGATCGAGGACTCGGCGGTGTGCAGATCGCCGACGGCGAACCGCTGTTCGGCGTCGAACTCGCTGTACCGCTCCGAGAGCCGCCACCCGCTGCGCGGAATCACGCCGATGCCGCGCCAGGCGCGGTCGGTGACCTCGAAGACGTCTTCGAGCATCGCCTTCGCGACCGGGTTGCCGGCTTCGGCAACGGCCCGCGGGTAGGCGTTCTCCACTTCGTGCCGTCCGGATTCGAGCTGAACGACGGTGCGCCGGATGCCTTCGAGGATGTCGAGCGGCTCGAACCCGGTGACCACGACCGGAACCCGGTACTTGTCGGCGAGCGGCGGGTATTCGCGGGTACCCATCACCGTGCAGACATGTCCGGCGGCCAGGAACCCCTGCACCCGGCACGACGGTGATTCCATGATCGCGGCGATGGCGGGCGGCACCAGCACGTGCGAGACGAGCAGCGAGAAGTTCCGTATGCCAAGCCGTTTCGCCTGATAGACGGTCATCGCATTGGCGGGCGCGGTGGTCTCGAAGCCGATGCCGAAGAACACCACCTGCCGATCGGGGTTGGCCTGCGCCAGCTCGAGCGCGTCGAGCGGCGAGTACACCACCCGGACGTCCCCGCCTTCGCTCTTGACCCGGAACAGGTCCTTGGAGCTGCCCGGTACCCGCAGCATGTCGCCGAACGAGCAGAAGATGACGCCGGGCTGCGCGGCGATGTCGAGTGCCTTGTCGATCATGCCGAGCGGGGTCACACACACCGGGCAGCCGGGTCCGTGGATCATCTCGATCGTCTCGGGCAGCAGTTGGTCGATGCCGTGGCGGATGATCGAGTGCGTCTGCCCGCCACACACTTCCATGATCGCCCAGCGACGAGTGGCGCCTTCCCGGATGCGCTCGAGGAGAATCCTGGCGAGCTGCGGGTTGCTGAATTCATCGAGGTACTTCACGACCTCACCTCCGGTTCATCCGACTCCTGCCCTTTCGACTCCTGCACAGTTTCGGGATTCGCCAGGCCGGCCTGCCTGGCCGCGATCTCGAATCCGTTACCGAACTCCTCCTTCAGAACACCCAGATGCTCGAACTCGGCGAGAGTCCGCAGGGCGGATTCCTCGTCGAGCCGCTGAATGGCGAAACCGACGTGGACCACGACGTAGTCGCCGACCGCGGCGTCGGGGATGTATTGCAAGCACACGTCCTTCTGCACGCCGCCGAAATCCACGATCGACATCAACGTGCCATTACGTTCTTGCAGGCTGAGAATTCTTCCCGGGACTGCCAGGCACATTTGCTGCTCCCTTCGCTCAACCCGCCTCGGCGGCGAGTAGTTGCCCGAATGCCAGGCCGCCGTCGTTGGGCGGCAACCGATGAGCGGTCAAGACTTGAAAACCGTTGTCCGACAGCAGTCCACGCGCGGCCGACAGCAGCAGCGCATTCTGGAACACGCCGCCGGTCAGGACGACCGGGGTGGCCGGCGTGGCGTAGTCGGCCGCCAGGCCGAGGACCAGCCGCGCGACCGCGTCGTGGAAACGCGCCGCGATGATCCCCACCGGGACGCCCGCCCGCACATCGTCGATCACGGCGCCGATCACGGGGGCAGCGTCGAACACCGACGGACCGTCCCCGTCTCCGGCTCGATCCGGCCTCGCGAACCGGTAACGCGCGGACCCCGGGTCCACCCCGCGCGCATGCCATTCCAGTTCGATCGCGGCCTGCGCTTCGTAGTCGACCTCGAACCGGACCCCGGCCAGTGCCGCGACGGCGTCGAACAGCCGGCCCATACTCGACGTCGGCGCGCTGCCCAATCCGGTGTCCAGCTGGTGGGCGAGCACGGCGCGCTCGGCGGGCGGGCACGCACGCACCGCGGGAAGATCTTCGGTCCATTCGATTCCGGCGGCCCGCAGGTGCGCCAGCGCCATGCGGTAGGGGCGGCGCACGCTCACGTCGCCGCCGGCCAGCGGTACGTAGCGCAGATGTGCCAGCCGCCGGTAGCCCTTGTATCCGGCGGCCAGCACCTCACCGCCCCAGATCGCGCCGTCGGGCCCGAATCCGGTGCCGTCGAAGGCGATTCCGAGGACGGCGGCGGCCGGATCGAGTCCGTGTTCGCCCATGATCGCCGCGATGTGCGCGTGATGGTGCTGCACGGTGCGCACCGGCCGCCCGCCCGCCTGTTCCCGGGCCCACGCCGTCGAGCGGTAGCGCGGGTGGGCGTCGGCGGCCAGCACGACCGGTCGCACGCCGGTCAGCTGCTCGAGATGGCGTTCGGCGTCGGTGAAGGCGCGCAGCGTCGCCAGATCGTCCATATCGCCGATGTGCTGGCTCAGCCAGGCATAGCGCCCGTCGCCGACGGCACAGGTGTTCTTGAGATCGGCGCCCACCGCGAGCGTGGGCTCGACCGGTAGCGGCAGGGCCAGGGGCAGCGGGGCGAAGCCGCGGGAACGACGCAGCGGCAGTTCCATGCCGTCGACCACCCGCAGTACCGAATCGTCGCAGGGCACCAGGATGGGACGATCGTGGGCGAGCCAGGCGTCCGCCAGACCCGTCAGCCGGGTCCGGGCGTCGGCGTCGTCGTAGCAGATGGGTTCGCCACCGAGGTTCGCCGAAGTCATGACCAGCACGCGGGGGCCGGGCGGGTCGCCGGGCAGGCCGAAGAGCAGCAGATGCAGCGGTGTGTAGGCGAGCATCACACCGAGATCGGGGTTGCGCGGGGCGACCGACGGCGCGATGGCGAATTCCGCGGCGCGCCCGCCGGTTTCGGGATCGGCGGCGCGGTCCGCGCGCGGCAGCAGCACGATGGGCCGGGCGGGCCCGCTCAGCAGTCGGGCGGCCGTCTCGTCGATCTCGGTGATACGCCGTGCCGTATCCAGATCCGGCGTCATGACGGCGAACGGCTTGTCCCCGCGGCGTTTCCGGCGGCGCAGCTCGGCCACCGCCGTCTCGTTCCCGGCGTCGCAGGCCAGGTGGTATCCGCCGATGCCCTTGACGGCGAGAATTCCGCCGTCGCGCAACAGCTCTCGCGCGGCGGCGAGAGGTTCACCCGCGCCCGGCCCGGTGTAGGACAACCGGGGACCGCAGTCGGGGCAGGCGATGGGCTGCGCGTGGAAGCGGCGGTCGGCAGGATCGGCGTATTCGCCGGCGCACCGCGCGCACATCGGGAAGCCGGCCATGCTGGTGCGGTCGCGGTCGTAGGGCAGGCTCGCGATGATGGTGAACCGGGGACCACAGTTGGTGCAGTTCACGAAGGGGTGCCGGTAGCGCCGGTTGGCGGGATCGCACAGATCGGCGACACATTCGGCGCAGATCGCCACATCGGGTGAGGCCAGTGTGCGCCCGGTCCCGTCCCGGCTGGTCGCGGCGATATGGAAGCCGGTGCCGCCGCGCACCGGAATCTCGAGGCACTCGACGGATTCGACGACCGCCAGCGGCGGCGGATCCGACCGTATCCGACTCACGAACTCGGCCAGATCCGCTGTCGCGCCTTCGATTTCGATGATCACGCCGCAGCTGTCGTTGGACACCGATCCGGTCAGCGACATTTCGGCGGCGGTGGTGTACACGAACGGCCGGAAGCCGACGCCCTGAACCACGCCGCGGACCACCACGCGGCTGCGTCCGCGCCCGGCGCTCATGGCGCGTCTCCCTGGCGCAGCAGTCGCAGCCCGTCCAGGGCCGCGGCCGCGCCGGCCGCGTCGGTCTTCTCCACCGCCAGGCCCATGTGGATGATCACCCAGTCACCGGGCCGGACCGGATCCTGGTCCAGCAGACCGACATTCACCTTCCGCCGCTCGCCGGAAACCTCGACGAGCGCGATCTGGTCGTCGTAGCCGTCGAGAATCTCCACGACCAGGCCGGGAATTCCGAGGCACACGGCTCACACCTCCTGCCGGGCGAGTAGTTCGGCCAGCACGTCGCCGACCGCGGCGACCGCGGCGGGCACGGCGGCCGCGACCACGTCGGTCAGTCCCATACACTCGTCGACCGAGCACACCTGACAGCCCACCACGACCGTCGGCGGTACCGCGCCGCCGAGTGCGCGCACGGTCTCGAAGACGGCCTCCGGGTGCATGGCGTGCCCGTCCAATCCGGCAGCGCCGCCGCCGGATTCGGCGCGGAAGACCTCCACGCGTCCCGGTTCGCCGCGATCGGGGATCGCGTCCACCAGTATCAGTGCGTCCCATCCGTCGAGCAGGTCGTAGGCCAGGTGCAGGCCCCGGATGCCGTAGTCGGTGACGCGCACGCCGGGGTCGTGGTCCGGCGGCAGCCGCCGGACCACCTCGGATCCGAACCCGTCGTCGCCGAGGAACATATTGCCGATCCCGGCGACCAGTACCCGTTGCGTGTGATCACCCGCTCACATGTGCCGTATCCGGAAGTACCTGCGGATATCGGGGATGGACACAAGGCCCACAGCGACCGCGAACAGCGCGGCCACGGCGACGATCACAATCGCGACCACTCCTACCGTTGCCATCTCCGGCCCTTCCTTTCACTCGGGCGAGCCGTCCAGCGGCTCGATCTCATCGGGGGCGAAATACAGGTAGCGCCCGTACCATTCGTGCAATTCGGCCGCGGGGTCATCCTCGGCGACCACGCCGACGTGCACCCCGCCGTCCACGTCCTCGTGCACCGTGACCACCCTGGCGGTGCGGCCTGCATAGAACAGATCCTGCGCGTCGGCGCGGCGCCCGGGATGCAACCGCACCCGGCTGCCCTTGCGCACCAGCACCCCGGCCACCGCCACCGCGTCGGTGTCGGGCGCGACGGCACTGTCGGCCATCGGATCCCACCAGTCGACGCCGTCGGCCAGCGTGGGCAGCACCCGCGGGGGCGGCTCGTCCTGCCGCAACACTCCGTGCAGGGATCCCAGTCGCTCGGCGTCGAGCCTCTCGCAGCGATCGATGATCTCGGCGGCGAGCGGGTCGGTGGCGCGCGCCTCGCGCTTCTCCTCGTCGGTCATGGTCAGCACGCGCAGCGCCAGGATCTCGTCGATCTCGGTGGAGTCGAACAGCGGGCCCTGGCTCTGCGGGGCGATCTCGGGATGGTCGTAGAGGATGATCGGGGAGACCAGCAGCAGCTCCTGCTGGCCCGGCGGGCCTGCCAGCACCGGGAAACAGCGTTGCTGGCAACAGCTTTCGACAACCGCCGCGGCGTCGGTAGGCGGATCGGTGAGCGAATGGAACCTCCCGCCGTCGAGCTCGACGATCAGGTGCGCGCCCAGCAGCGAGCGGGCCAGCGCGTCATCGGGGTCGGTGGCGGCCGCGCCGGTGTTGCGCAGGACGATACCCACTCGGCGGTAGCCGCCGACGTCGTCCACCGTCAGTTCGAGCTCGCCGCGCAGCGGTTCCCGGGTGCGCAGCAACGTGCCGACCACGCCGCCGGTGTCGTCACTGATCGCCGCACTCTCCTCGGCGCCGGGGACGGTGAACGGAAACACGCTGTGCACCAGAGGAATCGGTCCGATGTCGTGCTCGTGTTCGACGGCCTCGTCCCAGCTCAGCCAGGACCGCCCGTCGGCATGGAGTTCCGCGACGGCGGTGCCGTCCGGGCTCCGGACGGTGCGCCGCTGCCGGTGCAGGAATCGCACCGCGACGCTGATCCGCGCCGACTCGCCGGCCGTGACCGGGAACTGCGTCGCGAGCTCGGAATCCTCGCCCAGCCCGTCGGCGGCCGCCCGCTCGGGTCCGAGCACACCGAACTGCCAGCGGCACACGTTCTTCCGCGCGCTCGCCCGGTACGGGTACAGCAGATACCCCTCGTAGAGCACCGCGTCGGCCACCGCGCGCGCTGCCGCCCGGGCGGCGACATCGGCGCTCATCACGCACCCCCCGCAGCGAGCAGCTCGCGCACCGCCTGGTCGTATCCGAGCAGGCCGCGACCGGATTTGAAGGCGGACAGCGCATCCAGTGTCTCGCGCGACAACCGCACCCAGCCCGTGTCCGGGAAGTGCGCGGCCATCAGATCCCGCCACACCGACACCGGCATGTTGAACCGGTCGTCGCGGTCCCACGGCACCTGCTGCACCGCGAAACCGGTTTCGCCCCTGATGAACACGGTGCCACTGAAAAGGAACGACAGCGGTACCGTGCCGTCGCGCAGCGCGTGCAGGTACTTCGAACCCGCGACCTCGAGGTCGTAGGTGCACAGCATCGGCAGATCCACCTCTGTCCCACCGCTGGCGAAACCGGGAACCATTGTCGCGCAATGCATCCACAGAAACGAGCGTTGGGTCTCGGACCACCGCTCCCGGGGACCGAACAGATCGGTCAGGCCCGCAGCCTCCTCGTCGGTGTAGGAGCGCCGGTTCGGGTCGATACGCACCTGTGCGCGCAAGGCGATGGCGTGCACGGGCTCCTCGGACAGCGCGGCGATCCCGATCCGCGCCGTCAGGGTCGGCGTCACGGCATACGGTTCGGGCCGGATGCCCAGGACCGCGAAGGTGATCGAGTACGCCGGGCTCACGGCGTGCCTCCCACGACGCGGGCCCGGGCGGTCATGGCGGCGAGGAATTCCTCGATGTAGCGGCGGGCTTCCTGCCCGCCGTCGAATCCGCGCCACAGCAACCGCATGCGCCCGACGAATTCGTAGCAGGCGTCGATCGGCAACAGCAGGCAGGTCGAGGCGCCGCCGCGCTCGGGCAGGTGGATCAGCACCGCCTCGACATCGTCGTCGGCCTGTGCGAGCTCGGGATGCCGATCCAGGATCGCGCTCCATTCGTCCAGCGGCAGTTCGGATTCGGTGGCACCGGCCGGGCCGGGATAGAACGCCACCGTGCGACCGAGCGTGGAGTTGCGGAAGAAGAAGGCCAGGCCGACCGGAATCTCGAGGGCATCCCACTCCCCCGGGCCGATATCGACCCCGGGGAACGCGAGGCAGCGATCCGGCACCGCCCGATACCGCAGGTTCGCGGTGCGGTCGGTGAACAGCAGATAGCAGGCCCTGCAGACGCACATGAGCTGTCGGCCCTCGATATTCACGACGTGACTGTGCGTGTCGGCGATGGCTTCACCGCACATCTCACACCGTTCCCCCGCCGGCACCGGGACGGGCCGGGACGTCGCGAGTCTGCGCAGGACGCCGAAGGCGGGATTCATCCGGCCGCCTCCACCGGCACCGCCACCTGCGGTGTGCCCGAACGGATCAGGACCGGGAGCGGTTCCAGATGACCGTCGCCGTCCAGGCGCGCGCCGGCGTGCACGACGTCGAAGTGGGCCCGGCAGACCGGGCAGCGCAGCACGGCCGAGCCGGCCCCGAACCCGGCCCGGCGATGCAGCGCCGCTCCCGCCATCGACTTTCCGCACGACGGACAGTGATCGCGGTAGACGAACAGCTCGTCGCCGACGCGGCAGGCCACGACGGCCGCGCCGGCCAGCGCGAAACCACCCACCTCACCCGCGCCGAGCTGTGCCAGCTCGGGCGCCCCGATCCAGTGTCCGCCGTGCTCGCCGTTGGCGTGGACGCGGGCCATCAGCGACTCGGCAGGAATCACGCCCGCAGTCGAATCCGATTCGGCCGCAACCACTTCGATGGTCTCGATCTCCGGCGCGGCGGCACGCACCGCGTCCTCCACCGCCAGCTCCAGGGTCACCGCGGAGGATGGGCAACTGCGGCAGCTGCCGGTGAAGGCCAACCGCAGCACGCCGTCGGCCACTGCCACCACCGTCACATCGCCACCGTGCGAGCCCAGGTACGGACGTACGCCGTCCAGCGCCGCGCGCACCCGGGTGAGGGTGTCGTGCGGGTGCAGTCCGTGCACCAGCAGCAGGCTGGCGATCAGGTCGTCGGCCACCAGCCCTTCGACGGTCTCGGGATCGAGCAGCCGGATGGTCCGCTCGAGTCCCGCACCGTACAGACCGACGATCTCACCGACCAGTTCCTCGGCGCGCTCGCGCGCCACGGGCCCGGCGGCGGAGATGGCACCCAGCAGTGTGTCGATCCGCTCGCCGGCCTCGCGCCAGCGATCGGTGTCCGCGGTCTGAGCGCGGTGGCCTTCGGATCGATCGTTCACCGCGCTCGCCTCTCGGTACCGGCTCGACCGCTACTCAGCGGTCATCGCCTGGGTGGGTGAGTGGAGCAGGTCCAAGGACTTGCCACCACCGAGGTACATGTGCACGCCGCAGGGCAGGCAGGGATCGAAACTGCGGACGGTGCGCATGATGTCGATGCCCTTGAAGTGCTCCCGATCGTTCTCCTCGAAGATCGGCTGTCCCTGCACCGCGTCCTCGTAGGGTCCCGGGGTTCCGAAACTGTCGCGCGGGCTGGCGTTCCAGGGTGTGGGCGGATACGGATGGTAGTTGGCGATCTTGCCGTCCCGGATCACCATGTGGTGCGACAGCACACCGCGCACGGCCTCGGTGAAACCGCAGCCGATGCTCTCGTCCGGCACCTCGAACGGCTCCCAGGTCTTGGTCCGCCCGGCCCGGATCTCCTCGAGCGCCTGCTCCGCGAAGTGCAGCGCGCACGCCGCGGCGTAGGCCTGGAAGTAGGTGCGGGCGCGGTTGCGCTCGATGGTGTTGCTGCCGAAAGCCGGTATCGTCCACTCCAATTCGACCGGACCCTTGAGCGCCGTCTTGGGCAGATTGATCTGCACGCTGTGGCCGGTGGACTTCACATAGCCGATATCGACCAGCCCCGCCAGGGCAGTGCACCACAATCGTGCCAGCGGTCCGCCGCCGGTGTCGAGCGCGAGATGATCCTTGCCGTCGAACCAGCGCGGCGACATCACCCAGCTGTACTTGTCCTCCAGGTCGCGCTTCTGCGGGCTGGGGTTGGTGTGCTGATTCCAGGGGTGGCGGCGGTCTATCGGATTGCCCAGCGGATCGTTCTTGACGAACATCCCCTGGTCGGTCCAGTCCTCGTAATACGAACTGCCCAAGAGGATTCGGAGACCGAGATTGATGTCCAGCAGTGAGTGGGTGATCAGTTTCCCGTCCACCACGATGCCGGGGGACACGAACATCGCGTTGCCCCAGTTCTCCATGTCCTTGTAGGCGAAGTTGCACACCTCCGGATTCTGGAACGAGCCCCAGCAGCCCAGCAGCGTGCGCCGCAGGCCGACCCGGTTGTATCCGGGCAGCGCCGCGTAGAAGAAGTCGAACAGATCGTCGTGCATGGGGACGACCTTCTTCATGAACTCGACGTAGCGCATGAGCCGCGTCATGTAGTCGGTCATCAGCTGGACGGTGGCGACCGTGCCGACCCCGCCGGGGTACAGCGTCGACGGGTGCACGTGCCGGCCCTCCATGAGGCAGAACATCTCTCGCGTGTAGCGGCTGACCTGCAGCGCCTCACGATAGAACTCGCCGGTGAAGGGGTTGAGCGCCCGCATGATGTCGGCGACGGTGCGGTAGCCGTGCGCCTGCGCGTGCGGCGCCTCGGTCTTCTCGGCCAACGCCAGCACGCCCGGGTTGGTCTCGGACACCATCTTCTCGCAGAAGTCCACGCCGACCAGGTTCTCCTGGAAGATGTTGTGGTCGAACATGTATTCGGCGGCCTCGCCCATATTGACGATCCACTCGCCCAGATTCGGCGGCTTCACCCCGTAGGCCATGTTCTGGCAGTAGCACGAACAGGTGGCGTGGTTGTCGCCGCAGATGCCGCAGATACGGCTGGTGATGAAGTGCGCGTCACGAGGATCCTTGCCGCGCATGAAGATCGAGTAACCGCGGAAGATCGAGGAGGTGCTGTGGCACTCGACCACCTCCCGATTCTCGAAATCGATCTTGGTGTAGATGCCCAGACTGCCGACGATGCGGGTGATCGGATCCCATGCCATCTCGACGAGGGCATCCGGTTGGATCGTGCGGTGCGAGGGCTCGGGAATGATCTCGGTCATCGGATTGCCTTCCCTACCAGGTCCGGACCGCGCCGGAATCCAGTTTGTCTCCCTTGTGCCGCCAGCTCGGCTCCTTGTCCACGGTGCGGCCGGTGATGTGCCGCAGACTGCGAATCACCGAGCCGTACAAACCCGACGCGGTGGAGGAGAACTTGCCGCCCGGCGGCGGGTCCATGAAGGGCATGAACTTGTCCGGGAATCCGGGCATGGTGCAACCGATACAGATACCACCGACATTCGGGCAGCCGCCGACGCCGTTTATCCAACCGCGTTTGGGCACATTGCATTTCACGACCGGGCCCCAGCAACCCAATTTCACGATGCATTTCGGCGAGCCGTATTCGGTGGCGAAGTCGCCTTCTTCGTAATAGCCCGCGCGATCGCACCCCTCGTGCACCGTCGCACCGAAAAGCCATTTGGGGCGCAATGCCTCGTCGAGCGGGATCATCGGGGCCTGGCCGGTGGCCATGTAGAGCAGGTAGGTCAGGGTCTCGGAGAGATTGTCGGGCTGGATCGGGCAACCCGGCACGCACACGATGGGTATGCCGGCCTTGCTCTTCCACTCCCAGCCCAGGTAGTCGGGGACGCCCATGGCGCCGGTCGGATTGCCGGCCATGGCGTGGATGCCGCCGTAGGTCGCGCAGGTGCCGGCCGCGACCAGCGCGGTCGCCTTCGGGGCCAGCCGATCGATCCATTCGCTGGTGGTCATGGGCTGGTCGGTCTCGGGATTGTTGCCGAACCCGCACCAGTAGCCCTCGACGTGCAAACGCTCGTTCGGGATCGACCCCTCGACGACCAGGACGAAGGGCTCGAGCTCGCCACGATCGGCCTTGAAGAACCATTCGAGGAAGTCATCGGCTCCCCCGGTCGGGCCACATTCGTAATCGATGAGTGGCCAATGAACGGCGATCTTGGGCAGGCCAGGCAGGGATCCGAGAGCTATCTCCTCGACACTGGGCTGGGTGGCGGCAGTCAGGGCCACCGAGTCGCCATCACAACTGAGTCCCGCGTTGATCCAGAGAACGTGGATCAGCGTCTGCTCTGCATTGACTGCTTCTTTAGTCGGCATGAAAGGTGCCACCCTTCGAAGCGAAATGCCAGGCGGTCGGACGTCGCCGTTTTCTCGAAAACGACCGGCCGGGATGTGAGCCTGATCACGTAAGTTTAGGCGCGGCCCGAGACCGCCTCAAGAGTTCACCGAGCAGGCACGCGCTGCGCGCACAGCCACTCGTACCACTGCGCGAGACCCGCTCCGGTGGACGCTGAGATCTGCAGGATTCGGACTCCGGGGTTCACCGATCGCGCGAGCTCACCGAAACGGTCCGGGTCGAAATCCACGTACGGCAACAGATCGATCTTGTTGATCAGCACCAGGGTCGCCACCGAGAACATGTGCGGGTACTTCAGCGGCTTGTCTGTGCCCTCGGTCACCGAGATCACCACGACCTTGCCGCTCTCGCCCAGGTCGAACAGCGCCGGGCACACCAGGTTTCCGACGTTCTCGATGAACAGCAGGCTGCCCGACTCCGGCGCGAGCATGTCGAGGGCGCGCCGGGTCATGGCCGCGTCCAGGTGACAGCCGGCACCGGTATTGATCTGTGCCACCTTGCATCCCGTGGCCATGATCCGCTCGGCGTCGAGCAGGGTCTCCTGATCCCCCTCGATCACAGCGATCGGTCCCGCACCGAGTTCACCGATGGTGCGTACCAGCAGCGTGGTCTTTCCCGCGCCCGGCGAGCTCGTCATATTGAGCGCGAGGATGTCGCGTTCGGCGAGCCAGGCCCGGTTCTCCTGTGCCAGCCGGTCGTTCTTGGCCAGGACCTGCTGTTCCAGCGTCACGGTCTCGGTGATCGGCAGATGCACGTGGTCACCGCCGTGTTCGTGGCCGGCATGGTCGTGCCCCGGGTGCCCATGGTCGTGATCGGCGGGGTCGTGATGGGCGTGGTCGTGATGGTCATGGTCTTCGCCCGGGCTGTGCGGGTGGGGGACGGTGATCAGTCCGCCCGTCTCGCCACCGCATCCACAGGTAGCACACATGGGTCGCTCACCTCCATGGATCGGATTCGCAGCTCCCGCCCGGCGGTCACCTCGACATCCGCACTGCCGCAACGGCACAGCAGCACAGGATCGGGCAGGACGAAGTCCCGGCCGCAGGCCCGGCAGCGGGCCATGCCGGGAATGACATGGATGTCCAGACGTGCGCCCGCCGCGACGGTTCCCTCGGCGGCCAGATCGAAGCAGAAGCGCAGGGCATCGGGGACGACGGCACAGAGTGCGCCGACTTCGAGCGTCACACTATGGACGGTGCGGCCGGCCGCGTGTTCGCCGACGGCATCGATGACACTCTGGGTAATCGCCATCTCGTGCACAACGACTCGTCTCGTCGAGAAGAACCCCTACCGAGAAGGACCCCTCTCAAGCTACTCCCGAGCCGTTGCCCGCACACCACCTCACCCCTGCGGTTCATTCCTCGGCGCCGGGCTGCCGCGCGGTGGTCCATTTCTCCTCGAGGCCACCGTAGTGCCAGGTCAGCAGGGCAATGGTCCAGGTGAGGACGAACAGGCCGACCATGAGGAACCCGACCACGTCGAAATCGAGTCCGCCGACCCAGCCCCAGACGCCGCCGGTCCAGCCCAATTGGCCGACGAGCAGGCCGAGCAGCTCGATGGTGCCGATGATCAGGGCGACCGCGACGGACAGCGCCGTGACGGTGATGTTGTAGAAGACCCTGCGCACGGGTTTGGCGAAGGCCCACCCGTAGGCGAAGTTCATGAAGCCGCCGTCGACGGTGTCCAGCAGGCTCATGCCGGCGGCGAACAGAATCGGCAGACACAGGATCGCGTACCAGGGCAGGCCCACCGCCGCGCTGGTGCCGGCCAATACCAGCAGCGCGACCTCGGTGGCGGTGTCGAAGCCGAGACCGAACAGCAGCCCGATCGGGTACATCTGCCAGGGCCTGGTCACCGACCTCGTCACCGGCCCGAGTAGCCGATTGACCAGGCCGCGCTGCGCCAGCTGCTGCTCCAGCTCGGATTCGTCGTAGCCGCCGCTGCGCATGTTCCCGAAGACCCGCAGAATACCCACCAGCACAACGAGATTCAGGATCGCGATGAGGTAGAGGAACGTCCCGGATACCGTCGTGCCGATCAGTCCGGTGTAGTGATGCAGGGCCGAGGAGTCGTTCTCGATCGGCCCGGCGATGACCTTCACGCCCAGCGAGAGCAGCAGGGCCAGCACGAAGACGACCGTGGAATGTCCGAGCGAGAAGAAGAATCCCACCGACAGCGGCCGATGCCCGTCGTGCATGAGCTTGCGGGTGGTGTTGTCGATGGCGGCGATGTGGTCGGCGTCGAACGCATGCCGCATACCCAGGGTGTACGCGGTCAGGCCGACTCCGATACCGAGGGTGCGGTCACCGACGCTGAGATGCTGCGGGGCGACGAACGCGACCAGCGTGAACCAGCCCAGCACATGCAGGCCGACGATCACCCCGGCCATCGCCACCAGTCGCAACGATTCCTGCCGGGTCAGCGCCAGGCGCTTCGTCAACGAGCGAAAGGGTCTGCGCTGCTGCGTTGTTGATGCCACGATCTGCCAATCGACGCACACCGAACCCTCTGACGGTAAACCCGCGCTCGCCGGTGCTGCAACCGATCGTTCGCGGCCCGCGGGGTGCGGCTGGAAAACCGCCGGCGGTCATTGCCCGGGTACTCGCTCGTGGGCGGTCAGCAGCAGATGGTCGAAGTGGGTGCGAATCGGCTTTGCCTCATCCGCCAGAGCGTCCAGGTCCTCCATCAATTGCGCGGCCAGGGCACGCAGCTTGGTGTTGGTCTCCTGCGATCGCCAAGCGAGCACCCGGAACGCCGCCTCGGCGCTGACACCGTAGACCAGCATGATCGCCCCCTTGGCCTGCTCGATCACCGCACGCGCGGCGTACAGCTCGGGCAGGCTGTCGTCGAGAGCCTCCTGACGGTGCTCAGCAAGCGCATCGGTCACGTCGATGTAGAAGCCGGCCGATCCGACAACCCGATCCTGGCCGTCGACCATCTGATCACCCACCACGATCACGTCGTGCACGTTCCCCGCGGTATCGATGATGCGGTGCCGGCTCGAGAACGGCAGCGCATCCTGCACCGAACGCGCGATCATGCTCGCGACCTGGGCACGATCCTCGGGATGCTTGTGTGAGAGCAGCAGATCAGTGGTCGGCAACACCGCGCCCGGCTGGTAGCCGTGCATCACCGCCACCTCATCGGACCACTCCCACCGCTGGTCACCGAACCAGAAGCGAAAGCTACCGAAGCTCTGTGGCCGACCCGCGCCCATCACCCGTTCGAGGATCTGTGCATTGTCCGGAGGGGCCTCGCCGCCTTGGGTCACAGCCGAATTATCCGTTGCCGCATCGGCGCGGGGAACAACTCGGCGCGACCGACACCACAGCGATACGCCGGCCGGTCATCCTGAACTGCCGCTGGAATTCTCTGTAGCCCAAGCCGCTATCTGCGCGCGCGAGGTGAATCCCAATTTGGCCAGGATGTGTTCGACGTGCCCCTGTGCGGTGCGTTGTGAGATCACCAGACGGGTCGCGATCGCTCTGTTCGTCAGGCCTTCCGCGACCAGGTCGGCGACCTGCCGTTCCCGTTTCGTCAGCTGCTGCGGCGAACTGTCGGGCGCGGGGGCCGGTTCGTCGAGCGCGAGCCGTACGGCCGTGTCGAGACTCATCGCAGCACCTTCCTGGCGGGCCCGGTCGAAGGCTCGTACGCCGAGCGCTCCGCGGCTGCTCCGCACGCACTCGGCACGGTAGGCGAGCAGATCACGGACAATGAGCGTCGTGGTGCCCGCGAGGCGCCCCAACTTGTCCGCTGCGCCCATCAGGACCGCCGCGCGGCGAGGTTCGTTCCGGTCGCCTGCGATCCAGGCCAGCGTCTCCAGACAGCACGCGGCGACGAGCGGATCGGACGTCAGTGCCGAGAGCCGAACGCCTTCCTCCAACAGGCGCTTGGCGCGTTCGACGTCGCCGCGGCGCCACACGGCGAAGCCCGCCGCGAACAACGCCCAGGAGCGATAGATCGTCTCGCCGCAGGCTGCCGTCATGGCGAGCGTCTTCTCATGGCAGGCGACGGCCCGGGAAGCATCACCCCCCAGTGCGTAGGCCCAGCCGAGGGAGATTTGAGCGTCCAACTGCATTCCGAGCTCACCGCACGCCTCGTAACTGCGGACCACATCGGTCAGGAGGGCAACCGCGTCGGACTCACCGACGTTGCCGCGGGCGAGCGCCTGATTTGCCTCGGTGTGGTTGACCAAGGCTCCGACCAGCGGCTCCACCGTCTGCTCGGCGAGTACGCGGAGCTCCGTGAACCGGTCGTTCGCGGTCTGCAGGTCGCCGTTCAAACCCGCGATCGTGCCGGCGGCGAACAGCGCCCTGGCTCTATCGGTGGTCCGGCCGTCGAGCGAATGGCCGAGCACACGCTCATACCAGCGACGGCCCTCATGCAGCCGCCCGCGCGAGCCCCAGAACAGGTACAGGTTCGTGACCATCCCGAGCCCGCCTTCGTCGGACTCGGACAGGCTGAATTCCAATGCCTCTCGAAGATTCGGCAGTTCCCGCTCGAGCCGGGCAACCCAATCCAGTTGATGCGGGCCGATGAAATTGGCGTCCGCCTCCCGTACCAGTCGTTCGCACCAGTCCCGATGTCGCCGGTGCAGGTCCGGATACCGGCCGGACTCCTCGGCCTTCTCCCGGCCGAATTCCTGCACTGTCTCGAGCATCCGGAAGCGCACCGCCCCATCGGCTTCCTGCCGGACCAGGATCGACTTGTCCACCAGCGCGGACAATGTATCGAGCACCTGGGCCTCGGTCATGTCATCGGCGCACACCTGCTCGACGGCGTCGAGTTCGAAGCCGCCGGTGAACACGGACAAGCAAGCCCACAGCCGCTTCTCGTCGGGTGTGCACAGGTCATAGCTCCAATTGATGCAGTACCACAGCGTCTGCTGCCGCTTCGGCGTTCCCCGGCCACCCCGGGTCAACAGGGCGTAGCGGTCTGTCAGCCGGGTCTGGATCTGCTCGACCGACATCGTGCGCAGGCGCGCTGCGGCCAGCTCGATCGCCAACGGCAATCCGTCCAGCCTGGTACAGATCTGGGCAATGGCACGCTGGTTCGCTTCGGTCATCTCGAACCCCGGCACCGCGGCGGCGGCGCGTTCGACGAACAGGGCCACTGCGTGGGAGTGAGCCAGCGCTCGCTCATTGGTCGAATCGGGAATCCCGAGCGGCTGCAGCGGATACACGGTTTCCCCGCCGATCCCCAGCGCCTCCCGACTCGTGGCCAGGATTCGCACGTTCTGACACGCCCGCAGCAGCGCCTCCGACAGCTTCGCGGCCGCGTCGACCACGTGCTCACAGTTGTCCAGCACCAGCAGCAACTCGTACGGTGCCAGCGCCTCCACCAGCGTGTCGAGCACGGATATGACACCTTGGCTTCGTATACCGAAGACAGCGGCCACCACATCGGGCAGCAATGCGTCATCGTGCAGCTCCGCCAACTCGACCAGCCACGCCCCGTTCGCGAACTTCTGCTGAACCTTGTGAGCCACTCGCAGTGCAAGCCTCGACTTTCCGACCCCGCCGATCCCGGTCAAGGTCACCAGACGTGACCCTGGTAGCAGATTGCCGACCTCGGACAACTGGATCCGCCGATCGACGAAGCTGGTCAGCTCGAGCGGCAGATTTCCCGTCCCCTCGTGCAATCCGTCGCTGCGAATACGCGGAACTCCTTGCGGCCCCGATGGTTTCGAACCCACCAACGATTCGGATTCGGAGCCCGATTCGTCGCGCACCGCCATCTCGTCGACCGCGAAACCGTGCTCTCGCTGAATTCGGCGCAGTTGCTCGCCCAAGAGCGCTGCTGTAGGTCGATCGTGCGGGTCGCGAGACATCGCCGACTCGATCACTGCGCGAACGTCCCAGGAGATACCAATTTCACAGCGGTCGGGATTCGAGGGGGCGGTGATCCGCACGAACTGGGTCGCCGGCTGCTCACCGCGGCGGCGTTCGAACCCGACGCGGCCGGTGAGAGCACCGAGCAACGTGGCTCCCAGCCCGTAGACGTCCGAGCCACGGCTGGGTGCCTGTCCAGCGAGCACCTCGGGCGCGGTGAAGGTCGGCGAGCTGGTGGTGATGTCGGCATCCGTCTCGAGCTCGCCGGAGACGTGGGCGAGACCGAAGTCGGTCAACGCCGGCTCGTCGTAGTCGGTGAGCAGAATGTTCGCCGGCCTGATATCGCGGTGTAGAACACCGGCTCGATGTGCGGATTCCAGCGCCCCCGCGATCCTCACCCCGATGTGAAGCGTGTCCGCGAGAGACAGCGGACCTTTGTCCCGGATACGGTCACCCAGCGAGCCTCGGGAAAAGTACGGCATGACCAGATAGGGACGGCCGCTGCCCGTTTGCCCGACCTCGAGCATGCTGACGATGTTCGGATGCCCGGTGAGGCGACCCATCGCCCGCTGCTCGCGAAAGAACCGCACGCGGTCCTGCTCCAGTTCACCGGTGAGGACCTTCACCGCCACGGTGCGGTCCGCGGCAACCTGCGTGCACCGATAGACGGCCCCGAGACCGCCTCGCCCGATCTCGTGGGCGTCGTCGAACCCGGCAGCGCTCAATTCCGTGACGACGTCGGGACCGGCATCACGCTGCGTTTCGAATGGAACACTCTCAGCCATCGGTAACTCGTAAATCGCCAGCAGCGGACACCAGTCAGAATATCCCCACCGCGAGTGGTCAGACCATCACGAAAAAATGCTCACGACCGGCCGTGACCACGCTCCGCGGATGCTGTTGGTTCCCGGGTGACAACATCTGCCGTGCCCGGCGCGGGTGCCGGCGGCCCGGCGGGTCGAGGCAAGCGCCGGAAAAGGGTGAGTCCCGGAAATAGGTATGTCTGCGGGAGATCGGCCGTCGTGCCGTAACACATCCGTGACCAATGCTGTCATCACTGCCGAGCGCGGCCGATTCCCCCGGAAACGCCGCCAGGGCTTCCTTTCGCCCCGCAGGTCGCAAAGGAGCGACATGTGCTCGGCATCGACATTCCTGAGGAGGAACCCAATGGCCACCGGACGCCGTCCCCGGACCGCCCTTCGCTTCGCCGTCTACGCCCTGGCAGCCGCATCATTGTCGATCGCGGCAACCGCCGAGGCCTCGGCCCTCGTCCCGGAACCGCCGGCACGGACTGTTCCGGCAGCCATGAGCCTTTCCGGCGCGAAGGTTGTGGCGGAATCGGGCGTGCACGGTTCCGACCTCGACGGCTGGATCAGCCAAGCCCTCGACATCATGGCCGCACAAGGCATCCCGGGCAGCTACGACGCCATCCACCGCAACATCATGCGCGAATCCGGCGGAGACCCCGGCGCGATCAACCTCTACGACTCCAACGCAGCCGCCGGCACCCCATCCAAAGGCCTGCTCCAGGTCATCGACCCGACCTTCCAGGCCTACCACGTCGCCGGAACCTCCTGGGACATCTGGGATCCGGTAGCCAACATCACCGCCGCCTGCAACTACGCCGCCGCCCGCTACGGCTCCATGGACAACGTCAACTCCGCATACTGACCCCCCGAAAGCCCCGCTCGGCCCACTCGCGCCCGCATGAAACATCTTCGCGCGCGGGTGGGCTCGGCGGGACCGCGCCGGCCGGTTTCGCGAGATACCCATGCCGACGACTTCCGTCACCGCTCGGGTATCGCCGGCAACCCGCTTTCAACCCGGCTCGACAACCTGATCGAAACCGTTGTGCTGCAACGCATCCCACACCAAGTGAATCGTGATCAGCGACCAGCGCCGCCGTGATCGGTCCAGGCAACAGCGCGCAGCGGAAACGAGCCCATCCCGCGCACCGGCGCCGGCAATGCGACCAGCCTGGCACCGATGTCGGGGACCACGTCCAGGTTCGTCATCTGCTCGATGATCGGGATTCCCGCCCCGAGCAATGCGTGGTGACACGGACGCGTAGGCAGGGAGATGTCGTCGATGTCGAGCGAGTCGATTCCGACCACCGCCACGTTCGCAGCGACCAGTGCCTCCGCGACCTCACCGATCAGGAACGGATGCCCGGGGCCCCGGTACGCCGGCGACCCCCACCGAGCCGACCATCCGGTGTGCACGAGCACCGCCTTGCCCCATAGCCGTGCCGGGTCACCGAGGACATCCGGTCCCACCGCGCGAATGCCGGCCGCGCGGATCATCACGATCGGTACGTTGAACAGCCGCTCCAGCGGCAACTCGGCGATATCGGCGCCATCGGCATGGAAATGGAACGGCGCATCGATATAGGTCCCGGTGTTGCCGACCATATCCACACGCGCGATGTCATAGGCCATGTCGATCAGTGCCGACTGCTGACGCGAAATATCTGTGGTGACCCGCGGTCCCGTCAATCCCGGGTAGGTGAGCATGCCGTCCGAGATCGGATGGGACAACTCCACGGTTGTCCTGCTCATGCCAGGAACGGTACCTCCATCCCGCTGCAGATCTCGGAGGCGATGTTGCCAGGGGCGAGTGGATCGGCCCCGGTTTTCGTGAACATCGAGGTGAGCACGGACGCGCAGCGCCCGGCCTTGTCCACCGACTCCCGCAAATCGAGCCTCGAGGCCATCCCGGCCAGCCGGGCTGTCCTGGTCCTTCAGGGGTGCTCGGCGCGGCTGCCGGAGGCCGACCCCGTGTCGGAACCGGCCCGCCGCCTCGCCAGGGTCGATGCCGGTGCCCGCGACGGGGCGGATTGAGTAAAGAGCAGAAATAGGTATGTCTGCGGGAGATCGGCCGTCGTGCCGTAACACATCCGTGACCAATGCTGTCATCACTGCCGAGCGCGGCCGATTCCCCCGGAAACGCCGCCAGGGCTTCCTTTCGCCCCGCAGGTCGCAAAGGAGCGACATGTGCTCGGCATCGACATTCCTGAGGAGGAACCCAATGGCCACCGGACGCCGTCCCCGGACCGCCCTTCGCTTCGCCGTCTACGCCCTGGCAGCCGCATCATTGTCGATCGCGGCAACCGCCGAGGCCTCGGCCCTCGTCCCGGAACCGCCGGCACGGACTGTTCCGGCAGCCATGAGCCTTTCCGGCGCGAAGGTTGTGGCGGAATCGGGCGTGCACGGTTCCGACCTCGACGGCTGGATCAGCCAAGCCCTCGACATCATGGCCGCACAAGGCATCCCGGGCAGCTACGACGCCATCCACCGCAACATCATGCGCGAATCCGGCGGAGACCCCGGCGCGATCAACCTCTACGACTCCAACGCAGCCGCCGGCACCCCATCCAAAGGCCTGCTCCAGGTCATCGACCCGACCTTCCAGGCCTACCACGTCGCCGGAACCTCCTGGGACATCTGGGATCCGGTAGCCAACATCACCGCCGCCTGCAACTACGCCGCCGCCCGCTACGGCTCCATGGACAACGTCAACTCCGCATACTGACCCCGAAAGCCCGGCTCCCCGCTCTGAACGAGTGTCAGGTCCGGCACGCTGACCGCTGAGCGATGTCATGGGATCGGCGCGCCTTCGATCTCGGCGAGTCGCGACCTCGTCCAACATGATGGCAGCGGCCAGGCCGGAGACGACCATGCCCGCGGCCGAGTCGGGTGACAGGCCGGCCGGAATCGGGGTCAGACGCCCGGCCCACGCCACCGCGACTTCCGCATAAACCGCCGGAGGCATCGTTTCCGACGGCGCCGAACACCTGTGTTCCGATCGGAAGGTTGTCGACGCCCCCACCGACCGCGACTACCGTCCCGCCCTGTTGCGTCATCTGGATAGCTGTCACATCAGAACTCCTCGGGAGGCTTGGCACTGCCTCGTCGGCGGTCGGCGGCGACGGGTAGTCGACGACCAGAGCCCGACGTCGGCCGGGATTCCACGATGTCGGCGCCGCCGGTGCGGATTCCGGCCCGACGTCAGGACAGTTCGGCGAGCGCGCCTGTGATGACGGCGGTGACCTCGTCGGGGTGGGTCTGCATGACCAGGTGGGGTGCGTCCAGTTCGACGACCTCGCGCAGTGCGGCCCGCTGGTAGCCGAAGCGCTCGACCTCGGGGTTGATGGTGTGGTCGGCGGCCGAGACGATGCCCCAGCCGGGCTTGGTCTTCCACGCTGCCGCTGAGGCGGGCTCGGTGAAGGCGAAGGCGGACAGCGGGCGCTGTGAGACCGCGAAGACCCGGGCGCGCACCGGATCCACTCCGGCGGCGAAGACCGCCGGGAAGGCCTCGATCACGACCGACACGTCGGTGCCCGGCTCGCCACCCTCGACCGGGTAGGGGGTGTAGACCAGGTTCGCCGCGAGGTCGGAATCCGGGAAGCCACCCTGCAATTGGCCCAGACTCTCCCCCTCCTCGAGTGCGTAGCCGGAGACGTAGACGAGCCCGGCCACATTGTCCGCGACACCGGCGACGGTGATGACCGCGCCGCCATAGGAGTGACCGGCCAGCAGCACCGGGCCGTCGATGGCCTCGGCGACCGCCCGGATGGAGGCGGCGTCCGCGGACAGGCTGCGATTGTAGACGGGCGGAACCAGGACCGGAATGCCCTGGGCGAGCAGCCGTTCGGTCACCGGGGACCAGCTGGCGGCATCGGCGAAAGCGCCGTGAACCAGGATTACCGTCGGGGCGGGCATGCGATTCCTTTCGTCGGGACACGGGCGGATAGCACCGCGCCCTTCGAGTTTCGAGTAGCCGCGCGATGACCGCCCCTCTCTGCGCGCCAGGAATCCGCCGAATCAGGACACCGTCAGCTCGCCTGCGTCGGACAGGGCCTCGCTGTTGCCGACGGCCGTGAGTGTCGGCAGCTCACCATCGTGGAGATCGTCGCGAATTCCTCATGGCGGTGAAGGCTGGAGCCGCCGAGCCGGAGAACCTCCCCTTCCGATCGGCAAGAATTCATGCACGATTGCTCGAGTGTGCCTCGAGCCTCCAGGACTTCGAACCGCCCATGTCAGGACCGCGGGGGTCCGGCCGGACGCCGCGCCCGCCATCGAGAATTGATGTAGCGCTTCGACTCGTGCGAGTCCGGGGTACCGGTGGCAGGGGCCGGCGGCATCAGGCTCGCGACTCCGCTGGCGTCGTCGGTCTGGATCATCCCGGCCCGCAGGGCCAGTTCGAGCAGCAGCCTGTCGTCGGTCTTGAGCCGAAGACCCCATCGCAGCGCCGTGGCGAGGATCAGCAAGTCGTTGAAGGAGTTTCGGCGATTCTGCTTGAGGTTGATCCTGGCGCGCAGCACCTCCTGCAGAAGATCGACCGCAATGGTGATCTCACTCATCGTCAACGGCAGTGGCGCCACCCCGACGTCGCTGAGGAACCGAGCCCGAACCCCCACGATCCGCCCGATGTTGCGGTCGATCGCGACCGAGGCCATGCCTTCGATCAGTCCGAACGCCCGCGCATTCTGCACATTCGCCACCGCCTGATGCGACTTCTCCAGGTAGGCGGCGAAACCATGACCCGCGAGACTGGCCGGAAAGTTGATCAGCAACTTGTCGGTGCGAGCCATCCCCGACTGCCCCTTGAGTATTCGACCCCGGTACAGCTCGACGAGATGATGGATATCGGGCAGACCCCACAGATGGTGCCTCGCGAGGCTCGGCAGCAGATATCGATACCCCCAGCCCTGCGGCGCCTGCATACTGTAGAGCTCCTGCAAGGTCGTGGTGCTCGCGTAGTACGCACCCGGTTCGGGTGCCTCACACGATCCGTTGTGCCACAGGGACAAGAAGTTCGTATCCAGCAGCACTCCGTCAACCACGTGAGGTCTTCTCTCGCCGAAACCAGGCTCGAACACGGTGGTACCGCGACCCGCCGCGATAGAACCTGGACTCCTTGATACGTCCGAACCACCCGTACCGCAAGGCTATTCATCCTGACCGATCCTAAACCTGGACACCCACGCGGATACCCTGTATCGCGCGCTTCGAGGCAGATCCGCCGTCGAAGCCGCAGACTGCAGGCAGCGGCACCGCGCAGGCCGAAGGTGCGGAAGAGACGATTGGCGAGCGCACCGCGACTCGGGCCGGTGACGGCGTGCCTGGTGATCGCCGCTTCCCCGCCGTCCCGCACCAGCTCGGCGTAATCCGCGGCCATCGCCGCCGCGACGGACCCGGTCGCGGAATCCGGCGGTCGATGATCGGGATGATCGCGTCTTCCGCTGCCTCCCAAGCCAATTCGAGCAGCAGGCGTTGCTGCGGGTCCATCAGCCGCGCCTCGGCCGACGAGATACCGAAGACCGCGGCATCGAACTCGTCGACCTGCTCGAGGAGGCCCCGACCAGGCCCGCCACGTCGCCACCCGCCGCCGAGCGGTCCGGACCAGCACTCCGAATTTCCCGCCGATTTCAGGAGGTTCCAGAATTCACCGGGATTGTTCGCTCCGGCAACCGGCACGACGCACCGACGATCGTGACAGCACGGGAAACCCCGAATACCGAAAATAATTCACAGCAGATCAGCTCTCCTTTTGATCCGGAGAAAATTCGAGCGTCGCCCCGCCCGGCTCGCTCCAACGAAACCGGTAGGCGTTTCGACTCGTCACTGCGCTACCGCCGTGGCCGGTGCCGCCGAGCCCGGAGGCTGGTCCAAGTCGATCCGGATGACGAGCAGGTCGGCGCCCAGCGCACGGACCATGATCGCGTTGAGAATCCGCAGTGGTCGCCAACGAGCCAGTCGCCGTTGCCTTTCCAGCGGATCTTCGTCCGGAAGGACTGTCGCTCGGCCAGTGCGCCAGACGAAGCGCCAGCCCTGCCGGAGTTTCACCCGGACAGTGGGGTCGGCCATGAGATTGCGGACGTATCCGGCCCGGTACCCGTGTTCGGCGATGATCCAGAAGACGTCGCCGGCCGATCCGTTGCCCACCGGTGTTCGGTATCGCCGCCCGGTTCGCCGCCCCACCGTCTCCACGAGCGCATAACCGAAAGGCACGAAGCCGATCCGGAACAACAGGCGCACAACGGGATTGAGCAGATAACGCTGGAAGGCCGCCACCACGGCGCGCTTCCGGCTCGGCCACGCGATGGTGAGCGGAATGTTGGCGAGCGCAAGCGCCGACTCCACGGAGGGAACCAGCGGAGACGAGGAGGCCGTGGGGTCGACCTTCCACGTGATCCATACCAGGGCGGCCACGGCTGCGGACCCGGTGATCACGGTGCGCGAGCGGGCTTTTCGACGTATTTCCATACACTCGCATTGTTCCATACGAGTGTATGGTTGTCGATGTGCGCAAATACGGATCGACCAACTCGGAGCAGCTCGCCGACGCAGTGTTCACCATCGCGGGGTCGAGAGGGCTCGACGCCGCGAGCATCCGTGAGATCGCCGCAGCGGCCGAGGTTTCCATCGGCGCCGTTCAGCACCACTTCACCACCAAGGACGAGCTCTACGCCTTCGCCTTCGAACAGCTCACCGCCCGGGTGCGAGCCCGCATGAGCGCCATCGACCCACAAGCCCCCCTCACCGACCGATTGATCACGGCACTGTCCCAACTGCTTCCATTCGACGACGAACGCGAGCACGAGGCCCGGGTGATGGTCTCCTTCGCGGCGCGCGCGGCCACCAACGAAACCCTCGCCGACATCCAACACCGCACACTGGCCGAGATTCGCCGGGAACTCGAGACCCAGCTGGCCGCCGCGAACATCCCCGACCCCTCGACACGATCCGCGATACTGCTCGCCACGGTCGACGGCCTCGCACTCGATGCGGTCAGCAGCCGCGGGCTCTACCCGCGCGGCGAACTAGCCGCCGCCCTGTCGCTACACGTACGGTCGCTCATCTCATAGAGGGACGCCCAGGTCGAACGCGTCGGCACCATCCTGGTGCTGCTCGAACAATGCATGGACCACGCGATCACTTCGGACTCCTCCCGGAAGATCTCGATATCGACCTCGGCCCCCTCGGCCGTCGATTATCACTGCCTGACAGAGACATTGCCAAAGCTGGGGATATCGGATTCGGTGTGCTGATTGAACTGCCGGCGTGAGGGTATGCGCGTCATGACGGCCGACGCATCACATCGGGTCGAACATCGTGGCTTCGTTCTTCCTGTGGCCGTGGCCGGGTGCGCGCAGTGACGCGTGTCGGGATTGCGCGCATGACCGATATCAGCACCGGAGGGCCGCTCGGGCCCTTCGCGCACAGCAGCGAAACCAGGTGGTGGCCATGATCATTCTCGGAATCATCCTTCTCCTCGTCGGGTTCATATTCGGCATCCCGATCCTGTGGACCATCGGGATCGTGGTGCTCGTCATCGGGCTCGTGTTTCTGCTGTTGGGGTCGATGGGCCGTGCTGTCGGCGGCCGTCGCCATTACTATTGACCCCCAAATCGCGTGTCCCCAACCGACGACCACCGCGCCGCGGCCACAAACCCCGCAGTCGGGCCGCGGGCTTTCCGTGCCGTGTCGAGCAGAGGAATCTGAATCCATCGACTCCCGTTCGAGAAGTGGCGATTTGATATGAATCCGTCGGGACCTCCGACACCTTCCGACTCGCGCGGGCCGCCATGCCGAGGCCGGTTTGCCGGTCACGCATCGGCAGATGCTCCGGCCGCGAACGTCGGGTGACACTCCCGCCGCGAACACCGCGAGTGATCACGGCATCGGTTCCCTCACCGTCGACTCGGGTGTTGCGGCCTTCGAGGTCGGCACGGTGATCCATCGGTATCACCGTGCCGCCCAATGGCTTTGGAAGTTCTGCGATCAGTCCGGCGCGCAGGTCGAATCCACTGCGACGGTGCGCGCCGGGAGATCGCGGTGCGGAAGCCTCGATTCAGGTCGGAGAAACCTCAGGATCGATGTCCTGGGCTGTGCGACGGCTGTTCTGGATCAGCCTTCCGCTGCTCCTCACCCGACTTCGAGTCCGGATCGACCTTGTTGGCGCGCTCCCACTCCTTGTCCAGTTCGGTTCGCGAATCCGCTGCCTCGCTGCGATGCACGTCCGCCTGCTGGGCAAGCTGCTCGGCCTGTGCCGCCTTGGCCTCACCCTCGGCCTGTGCCGCGCGACTGCGGGCAGCGATCTCCTCCGCCCGCGCCTCCCGCTGACCGACCTCGAGTTCCTGTTTCGCCGCGCGGTCCCGGATGCCCTTGGCTTCGACCCGCTGGTGTTCGCGCCGTCGGCGCATCAACAACCAGGCCACAAGCAAAATGACCACAACCGCGACGACGATGATCACGATCACAATGGTGGTGCTCATCTTTCGACTCCTCGCACTCTCCCCCGGTAATCCTTACGCCACTCGACTACCCCCGAGCTGGGAAAATAAGCGACCAGAGTATGCATCGCCCGGCGCTGTCCCGGGGACGGTATCTATTCGCCTCCGGCAACCGCCGCAACACTCTGGCGTACGCCCTCTTTCGCTTGCATCTCGTTCGCGTAGAGCAGGCCGTAGGTGAAGCCGTTCTCGCCACCTGCCGTGCCCGCTGCTGTAGCGGTTCGCCACAGGAATTCGGTCGAGACGACGCTGTCGTTGTAGTCGCCGAGTAGGCGCTGAATCTTCTTGTAGTGCTTGATATTCGACTTTGCCAGCGTCGGCTTTCGAACGGGTTTGTGCAATTCGGCGGCATAGCGTGCGCGTTTTGCGGCTTTACGCGCGCGGTGCAGCGATTCGTCTCGATGGTTGTCCAATGCGGTCGCCAACCGGCGGTCGGCTTTGTCCGCGGCCCGGCGGGCCCGCTTCACGAGTTGGCGCCGCCGGATCCGTCGCTCGAACGGCGGCTGTGATTTCCATGTCTGCAGGGTCGCGAGCAGTCGCAGGTAGCGGGGCGAGTCCATTGCCTCAGCGAGAGCATTGCGGCTCGGCAACTGCCGAGCCAGCAGCGTCGCGTCGATCCGCGCAGCGACGGGACCCAGGACGAGTTCGGGCGGTAGGGCGTTGAGTTCATCGGCGAGGCGTCGGCGTTGGACGTGGCAATCGCGTATGTCACCGAGCAGAGCTGCATACCATCTCAGCTCGTTGTCGATCTCGCCGACTGCGTCGCGGTGCAGCAGCTTGCCGAACACGCGTAGCGTGCTGCGCAGTCGCCGCGTCGCGACACGGGTGTCGTGGATTGGTTCCTCGCCTCGCCGTAGCCCGACGTCACCGGTGAAGATCAAGTCGATCTGTGTGGTCATGTATTCGCGCATGGCACGTTCCGCCCGGGAATTGGTGACGGCCGGTCCGGATCGCCCCGGCAGTACATGAGACAGCTTGGAGCGATAGCTCGACTCGCGTGCGCCTGCTTCGGCGAGCCGGTCCAGCAGAACTGCCGGGACCTCGTCGGTGTGAGGGCCGAGTTCGACCTCGATCTCACGCCAGGAGACTGGTTCGGCAGGCCGGTCAGCTACGGTCGAGTCCACAGTGTCGTCATCGATCTCGACGATCAGTTCGCCGTCCGAACCGAGGATGCGGTGACGGCGGCGCAGTGTATGAATCGTGGCGACCTCGTTCAAAGGCCTCCCCAGCGCTGCGCCATTGACGACCTCGGCGAGTTCGTGCGGCAGCTCGTCCGACAGTTGGGCGGTCACTTCGACCCGACCGGTCGAACGGGGGATCTTCAGCTGCCAGCCGGATTCGTCCTCTCCCTCACGGCGGCGCAACGTCAAGTCGTGGGCGAGCAGGTCTCGCTCGGCGGTGTCGAAATAGGTACTGGTCAGCTCGACCGGTATCTCCTCGACGTGGCTATTCGCGACAAGGTCGTCGAGCCTCGGAAGGGTGAAGTCCCGGTCGACCGCCCATTTGCTCTCACGTTCGAGTACGTCCTTCATGCGTTGGCATATTCCCCGCAAACCACACGTCAAACAGGGAAAAGCGATATTCGGACGGGCTGTCGCGGGATTACCCCATGCGGCGGTCGCCGCCGAACTCACGCAAGCGTTCGTGGCACGACGAGCACGGCCGCACGGGTAGCAGTATCGGCGGACCGGAAGGCGCGGGGAATCAATTCGCGCAGCGTCGGTCCAAGCCGGTGTGGGGTATGGGGACTACCGTTGCCGAGCATGGCGACCAGGGAGATCGTGGTGACCGTCGACGAGAACGATCGGGGCGTCCTTCATCACGCAGCCGACTGCGCGGGAATGTGCGTAGAGGCGTACGCCTCCTGGGGGCTGCGGCTATTGGCACTGCAGGCCCAGTCCGAAGAGACCTCACAGCACGGTGTGCATGCCGAACCGAAGGCCGCACAGACCGCTGACAATTCGGAGTCGGTGGCATGGGTGGAGACCTTCGCCGAGCGTCTGTCTCACCGCGCCGACGAGTTTCGCGACGACTGAAAGGCACCCACCCTGCCTCCCGCGGTGTCTACCGGTGGTCGGCCCGATCTTGCTCGTCGGCTCGTCCATTGGGGTTCCGGACGCTATCCACTGTCGCTGCCGCGAGCGCCGTCGTTCCTTGGCCACTCAACACCGGGTTGCCAGTGGGATGATCAGTCGACGATCTCGATAACACCCAGGCGCAGCAGGACCGCGTACAGCTCACGCAACGGCACGGCGAGGACCTGCGTCAGTGCTCCCGTCAGTGGATCCGACCCGCCCACACCAGAACTCATCACACTCGACACCTTGCGGATCCCAGACGTCGAACACTCGAACACACTATGACTGGGAGGCAACAAATGGCAGAAAAATCATCAACCGGCCACCGCAACACCGTCGACCGCGTGCTGGCCGCGCAGGGTTTCGCAGTAGATCTGCCGATGATCGGTCGGGTTCGCATCCCCCGTCCCGAGCAGTTGGCGTACTACGGCGCACTGGGCGCGTTGGCCGCGGCGGAGATCATCGAATGGCCTGTCGCACTGGTCCTCGCAACAGGTCACTGGCTGATACAGGATCAGCACAATCGCATCGCCCACCAAATCGGCGAAGCCCTCGAAGAAGCGTAGATGCAATTTGTGTAGCAACCATTTTGCAACTTCGATGGCCCGGGTAGCGGAGGTTTCATCGCCGCAACAGCCAGACCAGCATTGACACCATCTGAACTGGCATTTTCCTCCCGCGCGCCTCGCAGGCGGCTTGAACGAGCCGTTTTTCGTGTCAATTACCCAGGGCCGATTCGAGAATCGCGGAGTATTCTGGCAACGCACTAGTTTCCGCAGGAAGTCCTTCGCGCTACCTACGACGACTGGGGTGTGATGATGAGCGTTGCATCGGACACTGTGAGGGCGCTCGAGGCTACGGCATCGGCGACCGTGCATGCGGCCGAGGCGGCCGGTGGAGCCGTCGTCGGCGCGGTGACCGGTGCTGCGCGCGGCACCGCCGAGGGTGCCGTCTCCGGCGCTCGCAAGGGGGTGAACCTCCCCGCCGCCACTGCGCTCGGTGTCGTTGCAGCCGGTTTGGCGGGCCTGGTCGAGTGGCCCGTGGCTGCCGCCGTGGGCGGCGTGGCCGGTGCGGTGTACCTGTTGCGGCGCGCCAGAACCGAATCCGGGCATCAGGACACGTCCGAACAGCCGCGGGAGCGCAGGAGTACTCGGCCGAAGCAGTCCGCCGCGGGTTCGCGACGGCCGCGAACCGCCGCAAAGTAGTGGTGTCCCCACGCGGCCTGGCCACGGCGCCGGTCCGGCTGTCCCTCATGGCCGCCGGAGCCACGCTGGGATTGCTGCAGCGGCCGGTCACCGTGGCGTCGCGGCTGGCGGACCCAGCCGCTCGAACAGTCGCCGAATTCACCGAGGGCATCGGCCGGGAATTGAGCGCGCTGGTGGACCCGCGGCGCATGCGTACGCAGCGGCGACTCACGGTGCATGCCAACCGAATTCACGCCGAGGTTCGCGGCTTGCAGTCCGCACAGAGCGCTCGGGTAGCCGAGTTGGCGCGCAAGCACCTCGAGCAGGAACCGGAGGTGTGCTGGTTCCAGGTCAATGCCGCCACCGGGCGGGTCGTCGTGGCCGCGGACCCGCAACGCCTGTCGCCGGCACAGCTGGAAGCGATCCTGGAACGCGTCGAAGATCTCGCCGGAACCAGTGCGGAGCCGTGGAGCCGTCGACTCGAGCACCCCTCCGATCGGGAGCCGATATTGGCGTCTGCGCTGCAGCTGGCCGGCGATCTGATCGGGATCGGTGCGGTCGTCACGGGGCGGTTGCTTCCGGCACCGCCGCCGGCCCATGTAGTCCGGGGGGCGGTGGCTCTGGTGGACGGACAGCCGCGGTTGCGCGGCGCACTGGAAGCCCAGCTCGGTCGCCACCGCACCGATACCGTGATCACGATCGGAAATGCCCTGGGTCAGGCACTGGATTCGGAAGTCACCGGCCTGTGCGCCGACGCGATGCAGCGGGCGGTGCGGCTGGTCGAGGCCGCCTCTCGCTTCGCACAGTGGCGGCGCTGGGAACAGCTGATCGCCGACCCGGACCTGCCGGGTGTCGACGTATACGATCCGCCCGAGCCGCGGCCGGTACCGCTGCCGTACGGACCGATCGAGCGCTGCACCGAACAGGTCAGCACCGCCGCGACACTGGTATCGGCGGCGACGCTGGCCGGCGGCCGCACGGTCGCCGATGCCGCCGACGCCGTGGCGGCGGGCGTGCCGAAGGCGGCGCGGGCCGGTCGCGAGACCTTCGCCGGTGCGCTGTCGACCCTCATGGCGGCGCGCGGCGTGCTGACCCTCGATCCGTTCATGTGGCGCCGCCTGGACCGGGTTTCGGCAGTGGTCGTCGACCGCGACGCAGTGCGCGGTCAAGGGGCTATGGTGCTCGACGCCGAATCCCGCGACGACAGCTGGCCGGTCGAACACGTGTGGAGCGCCGCGCAGCGGCTGCTCTGGTGCAATGGTGAGGAACTGCCCATCCCGCCACCAGCTGAGCATCAGCGTGAGAATCTGCATCTGGCCATCGATGCCGACGCCGACCGGCGACTCGGCATCGACACGGATCCTCCCGACCCAGGAATCGATCCGGAGGGCCCGGACTGGCACCTGTTGTACGAGCACGGACATGTGGTCGGGCGCGTACTGATCGGGAGCGAGCCACATCCGGGCGCTGCCGGATTGCTGGCCACCGCCCGACAGGCGGGCCTGCGGGTGGTACTCATCGGTGACGAGAGCATCGGCGAATTGCGCCGCAGCGCCGATGAATTCGTGCTCGCCGGCGGGTCGGTGTCCGGGCTGGTACGGCGACTGCAGCGGCAGGGCCACGTGGTGGCGGTGGTCAGCTGCGAGGCACATCGCGCCCTGGGTGCCGCCGATCTGGGCATCGGTATCGCCTCCCGAACTCCCGGCGCTCCGGCACGGATCCCCTGGCAGGCCGATGTGGTGTGCCCGGATCTGAGTTCGGCACGGCAGATCATCGCCGCTAGCGGCCAGGCCCGCACTGTCAGTGAGCGCGGCCGGGTCCTGACGCTGTCGGCAGCCACACTCAGCGGTCTGCTGCTCGCGTCCGGTCCCGCCGGGTCCCGGGCGGCGCGGGCCACCAGCCCGGTCACTGCGGCCACCGTGATGGGGCTGACAACGGGCCTCAACTACGGGCTCGGGGCCGCACGGGCGACCGGGCCGACCGACGTACGGCTGATGCCGTGGCATGCACTGGAACCCGACGAGGTGCTGGCCCGACTGCCTGTCCCGCGCCGGTCGTCGTCGCCTCCTCGCTCGCGTGTCACCACCGTCGCCGGCCGGATAGCGCAGCAATTGGCCACGCCCGCAACGAGTCTCGCCGGTCTGGTCGCAGATGTGCGCCGCGAGCTGGCCGATCCGATGACTCCACTGCTGGGTGTCGGCGCGGTCGCGTCCGCGCTGCTCGGCTCGCCTACCGACGCCGTGCTCGTCGGCACCGTGCTGGGGCTCAATGCCACAGTGTCGGCCCTGCAGCGCCGCCGCGCCCGGCTGTCGCTGGACAAACTCCTGCTCGGCGAGCGCTTGACTGCTCGGCGGCTCACCGAAGACGGCGAAATCGAAACTCCCGCAGACGATCTGCTGGAGGGTGATGTGATCGCTCTGGCCACCGGCGAGGTAGTCCCTGCCGATGCGCGGCTACTGGAGACCGATGGGCTGGAAGTCGACGAGTCCGGCCTCACCGGCGAGACCGTGACCGTGGAAAAGCAGACCCCCGCCACCCCCGGCGCCCTACTGGCAGAACGCACCGGCATGGTGTTCGAGGGCAGCGTCGTGGTCAGCGGCGAGGCGACCGCGGTGGTGGTGGCAGTCGGCACCGC
The DNA here is from genome assembly GCF_050942175.1 of Nocardia sp. CA-151230. Taxonomy (NCBI): domain Bacteria; kingdom Bacillati; phylum Actinomycetota; class Actinomycetes; order Mycobacteriales; family Nocardiaceae; genus Nocardia; species Nocardia sp. CA-151230. The sequence goes on along the minus strand of NZ_CP192061.1, from coordinate 4,472,065 downwards.
AACCGAGGCCGGTCGAGCCCTCGCCGCCGCCGGGCCGCCCCCCAGCGGCGGCGTGCAGGAGCAGCTGCACAGCTTGACCGAACGCGTGCTGCCGTTCACTCTCGGCGGCGGAACCGCCGTCACTGTCACCAGCTTCCTGCGTGGCCTGCCGCTGCGCCCGGCCCTCGCCGACGGGCTGGCCGTCGCCGTCGCCGCCGTTCCCGAAGGACTGCCGCTCGTGGCGACAGTCGCCCAACTCGCCGCCACCCGCCGCCTGTCCCGACGCGGCGTGCTGGTCCGCTCCAGCCGCACCATCGAGGCACTCGGCCGCGTCGACACCATGTGCTTCGACAAGACCGGCACTCTCACCGAGGGCCAATTGCGGCTCGTCGCGGTTGCCGATCTCGACCAGAAGTGGGACAGCGACCATCTCGCGAGCACGCCACAGTCGCGGGGGTTGCTACGCGCCGCCGCCCACGCGTGCCCCAACCCTGACGATGCCCCACTGGTACACGCCACCGACCGAGCTGTGGTCGAGGCAGCACACGCACATCTGGACGCCAGGCAGCCCCATGTCTGGTCTCCCATCGAGGAATTGCCGTTCGAGAGCTTCCGCGGCTACTCCGCGGCGGTGGGCAACATCGGTCAGCACATCCGGCTCGCCGTCAAGGGCGCCCCGGAAGTGCTACTGCCACATTGTGATCAGGTCCTGCGCACCGAGGACACAGGACTGCAGCTTCGGCCGTTCACGCCCGAGTGCCGCGCCCATGCCGAGGCGGCGGTGCGACGGCTGGCCGCGCAGGGGCTGCGGGTGCTGGTGGTGGCACGGCGCGATCTCGCCTTCGCTCCCCTCGACCTCACCGAGGAGATCGAGCAACTCACCCTTCTCGGCTTCCTCGGCATTGCCGACAGCCCGCGCCCGCAGGCGCTGGAACTGCTTGCCGAATTGGCCCGCAACGACATCAGCGTGCGGATGATCACCGGTGATCACCCGATCACCGCACGCGCGGTCGCCGAACAGCTCGCCATCCCCACCGACACGATAGCCACCGGCGCCGACCTGGACCTGCTCGACGAGGACGGCCAAGCCGAACTCATCGAGCAGGCAACAGTTTTCGCGCGGGTATCGCCTGAACACAAGGTACGTATCGTGTCCGCGCTCCAACACCGCGGGCACACGGTGGCGATGGCAGGCGACGGCAGCAACGACGCGGCCGCCATCCGCACCGCCGATGTCGGTATCGGGCTGGCCGCTCGAGGTTCCGTCGCCGCACGCGAGGCCGCGGACCTGATCCTCACCGACACCGGCTCGGTCCTCGACCTCACCGTGCTGCAGGAGGCGCTGGCCGAGGGCCGCGGCATGTGGCAGCGAGTACGCGACGCGATCGGCGTGCTGGTCGGCGGCAACGCTGGTGAGGTGGCGTTCACCGTCCTGGGCACGCTGCTGTCCGGCCGAGCGCCGATCGGCACCCGGCAATTCCTGGTGGTGAACCTGCTCACCGACCTCGGTCCGGCAATGGCACTCACACTCTCGGACACCCGGACCGCCGACGCCACCGAAACGACCGACACACTCGGGCCACCGCCCGGTATCGGCAGCGACTTCCTGCAAGCCGTCGCCGTGCGCGGCACCTGCACCACCATCGGCGCCGGCGCGGCTTGGCTGCTCGGCCGCGTCACCGGCCGACGCCGCCGCGCGGAAACGATGGCACTGGCCGCCCTGATCGGCACGCAGCTCGGGCAGACCCTGGTGATCGGCAGGCACAGCCGCCTGGTCTGGACGACCGTGGCAGGCAGCTCCGTACTCCTCGTCACGATCATCATGGTGCCCGGGGTGAACCGGTTCTTCGGGTGCACACCACTGGGGCCGGTAGCGTGGTCGATCGTGCTGGGCTGCGCCGCAACAGGCACCTGCGCGGCCCTGCTCACCGGCCGCACGCTGTCCGGGCCCGCGGCCCGACGTGGCCCCTTTTCACAGAGCGCTGACACCACACGGACCGTGCAATCTGCAGGCCCGACCGTGTCTCGAATTCCCTGCAGCGCGAGCTGAAGTCAACGCTTGCCGAAACCCTGAGCAATCTGGGCGCCGCCCGGAAATGACGGTACTTTGCTCCAGGTCGGTTTCTGCGGCCACGAACTCTGTGATCGCCAGTCGCGCACCGCTTCTCGCATCGGTCGAACACCGCCAGCGGTGGTCCGGCCATCATGTTGGCCGCCGGCGAGGATGCTGCGCGCGGATGCGGCCGGGTTGGGACCACCGCATCCGCGAAATCGGCGAGTTCGCACGAGATCCGGGCGAACGATCTCAGGTCGTAACGAATCCCGAGCGGGTCACTCGCCGGATCGTCCGGCATGGCGGCATCGGGGGGCGGTCTCAGACCGCCCAGGGCATCGGTTTGCAGGCGGCGGCGATCGTCTTCGCGGTTTCCAAATCGGTGGCCTGGCCGCAGAGCTCGATCAGCCGGTCCACACACCGCGCTCCGGTAACCACCCGCAGGACTCGCTGGCGTCGACGGGCGTCGTCATCGGCGTCCAGAATGGCCTGCAGTCCCGAGATGCTGAAGAAGGTCAGCCGTGAGAGGTCCACGACCACCAATCGGGTGCTGGTGGCAATGGCGTAGCCGAGATGCTCGCGGAAGGCACCGACGGTGTTGTAGTCGATCTCGCCGTTGGCGGTCAGGACCGTCGCGAACGACGACGGCATGCTGTGGACGATGCCCAACGGCGTGCGCGACCCGCGCCGCTCAGCTATTGCCGATCCACCAGCAACGATGAATGAATTCGCCATCAGGATCAGTTCCTTGTCCAGTACATGTGACGCCCTGATGGGCAGCCGCACGACGTGTCGCCCATACCGCGAGGCACAGACTGGGCTGCTGGCTTTCAACCGTGAAAATTGGGTACCCGACCTGTCGCGAGATACACCTGTGACCTCTCGATGAATCTGAAGGCAGATCGCCGCCGATTCTGCAGGCCACTACGACACGCACAAGAGTCCTCTCCGCTGTGATCTCGTTCCGTTCGTGCCTTCCCGGGCTGTCCGTGATCACACAACCATGCGGTGAATAACCTGATCATGCGCGGGTAGGCGAGTGGATATGACGCTGACCGTGGTTTTCACGGCATGCAACCCATCTTCGTAAGGGGTGATCATGAATCCGTCTCAGAGCGACCCGGATATACCATCCACGGCCGAGCAGCTCGACGAGGACACGTTGGATGCCGATCCGATGGAGGAGGCCGCCGATCCTCCCGATCGATGGGAGCCCACAGATGAGGAACTGAGCGACACGCCCGGTGATGACAGCCTGGCGCGGCGACTGGCCGCCGAGGAACCGGACATCACACCGGATGACGATTCGCCGGATGACGATTGATATCGGCGGGGCGACGAGGTACTGCACTGGCCGACATCGACGTGATCGACCTGACCGACCGTGCGGGACGCCGGACTCGACTTCACCTCCCCGCGACACGCCAGCGCACGGCACGAACGGTCACAGCGCCGAAACGAAAGCCGCCCCAACCAGATCCTTGGGTTCTAACGGTCGTCGCAGCACTCCTAGTGGGAGGTTGCGGCGACCGTGTCGCTCTCTGGGGATGATGCTCGGTGGCCCTACACCGGGTTCCCTCATGACATGGAAGTTGTTGCGGAGCCGTGGAAATGGGTGCGCATCGAGCCGTCCTCGCTGGACGGAATCGATCTCGCCGCCGTCACCTTGAAAGCACCGGCATTGATCTACGCTCTGCTCGAGGATCGCAGCCACACGGCCGGTCCGATGACGCTCGAGGACATCACGGAGGCACGATGACCCTGACCAAGCAGCACGTCCGCGACGTCGTAGATATCTACATCCGGGCGTGGACCAAGCAAGACCCGGACCTGATCCTGTCCATCTTCACCGAGGATGCGACCTATCACGAGCGAGTGCTCGGGGAGCCGATCGCGAACCAGGACGGCATCCGGGACTACTGGCAGTCGAAAGTTGTCGAGTCGCAAGCGAACATCGAGTGCGAGTTGCTGAGCCTGTATGTCGATGGCGAGACCGCGATCGTCGAGTGGGAAGCCCGGTTCGATGATCTGGTCCGAGGTATCCGCAAGCGAATGCGTGAGGTCGCCCTGCTCGAGTTCGATGGCGCGCTGATCCGGAGCCTGCGCGAGTACTGGACCTCGGAAACGATCAGCTGACAGGATCGTGGACGCGCCGGGCGGAACTCCAGCTCGTCCGAAGCCCGGGGGCATACGTACTCCGGAGCTGGCCAAACGGCTCGGCTACGACTTGGCAAAGACAGTCACGTTCGACCAGTACGCCGGTCGGCCGGTCGTGCGGCTGTGCACCGTCGTGACCCGCTTGCGGGCGGAAGCGGTGATCACGCCCGTGCTGAGCACTTCGACGGCGAAGTTCCCGCCGATCTCGTCGGTATCGCGGGCGTGATCACGGTGTCGCCCGAGTACACCTATGACTGGTGGTCCAATGGAGCGCTTCCAGACCTCCAACCTGGCCAAGCGAGCCGATCCCGTTGACGACCAACCGCCACTGCGCGGGCATGCGTCCTTGATCGGCCGGGTGCAGAAACGGTACAGATTCGCGTGCATCTACCTGAACCGAGGCGCATCTTCCTACAAGCGGCATCCTCGAAATCTGCTGTGCAACAATCAAAATGAACTCGTTTGCATCACTACGTACCGATCAGATTTGTAACGGCCAGTTTCGGTGCGATGCGCTTCAGGTCTTCGACGAACTCCGCGTACGCGTGCTCCCGATCCGGGCTGCGCAGGATCGACGCCGGGTGCACCGTGGTGAGCACCAGATAGCCGGCGTATGGGATAAATCGTCCACGTTCGGCCGTGACCCGGAAGTCGGGCCCGAGAATCGACTGAGCCGCAATCCGACCCAGGCACACCACCAGGCGTGGCCGGATGGCCTCCACTTCGGCCTCGAACCAGGGCGCGCACGCGACCACCTCGGTTCGATTGGGCTGCTGATGTATTCGACGCTTACCGCGCTGGGTGAACTTGAAGTGCTTGACCGCGTTGGTCAGGTACACCTGATCACGGCCGATTCCAGCCTCGGCCAGTGCGCGATCCAGCAAGCGCCCCGCCGGTCCGACGAAGGGATGCCCTTGGCGGTCTTCTCTATCCCCGGGCTGCTCACCGACCATCACGATCTCGGAATCCGCGCGTCCCTCACCGAAAACGGTCTGTTAGGCGAACCGGTACAAAGCGCAGCCATGGCAGTCGCGCGCGGCTCTGCGAAGTCCGGAGAGTCCAGCGCGAGGGGGAACAAAGTCCGCTGCACTCGTCATCCTGCTCCGCCTTGCGGTCCGGGACAGTTCTGTTCGGCGAGCAGCCAAGCCAGGTGCGCGGTGTTGCCGGCCAGGGTCGCAGAAGTTTTCAGCGTGCATACCAGCGCGACAGCGTTCAGTTCGGTTCGCGTCGATTCGGCAGTTGTCCGTTCGGCCATGGCAACTCTGATCTCTCGAGGACGGTGTGGTCCAGCGATTACCCGCCCGGTCCCGGGCCAATCCGACAGCACGAGTGTGGTGCATGACTTCGGCCTTGGCCTCGGTCGATTGTGCCTGCGCACCTTTGCGGCCGGCCTCGTGCGGGTCGGGTGCAGTCGACTAACCGAAGCTGCCCGTGCCGACCTGACCACCTTTACAGGCCTGCTCCTCGGTATCCGGGCGATTTCCGATCTGACCTGGATTCTTCGGTTCTGGCAGGGCGAATCTTCGTTCTGCTCATGGAATTCGGTAGTTGAGCGAGCGGGTCCGCCCTCATCTACCCGGAACCCCCAGCCTGTTCGATTGCAGACCGGGGGTTTCGGTGCGGAGACCGCGAGAGGCAAAGGCCGACAAAGGTCTACGCGATGCTGCTCTGCTTACGCCACTCGCGGATGGCGTCACGGATCCGGTCGAACACCGCCAGGGGCGGGCCGATCAGCAAATTCGCGGCCAGGGATCCACCCACCTCGGGATGTGGGCGGGTGGGTGCGAAAGCCTCGGCGAAGCGAACCGCGCTCGCGAGCTGGACGCGCTCATCGTGGGACGCCTGCAATTGCAGCCTGCTGAACTCCTCCTTCTCCTCGAGCTCCGCGTGTTCGATCACCTTCTCGGCGAAAGCAGCGAATTCGGAATCGAATTCCGGATGCCCGAAGCCGAGGTTGTAGAGCGCGGCCAGGGCCTGTTTGGCCTCCTGCTCTTCGTGCAGCCGGCCGTCGACGATCTCGCCACTCACCGCATGACGCCGCGAGGCCGGATGGACGACCTCCTCCTCGGCGCTCTCGTGTACGGCCAGCAGCCGCACCAGATCGTGGAACGCCTGTTCCCGGACCGGGCCAACCGTCAGATGCACCTGCTGCAACAGGGCTTTGATCTGGCCGTGCTGGGCTACCAGCAGGTCGATTACGTCAGTGTCGTTCGATTCGGCCATGCCCATCACCGATTCTGCTGCGCTCGTTGACGCGCTTCCTCGGCTCGAGCCTGGGCCCGGTCCGCCTCGGCCTGCGCCTCCCGCTTGGCGGCATCGCGCTGGGCTTGGGCCTTGTCCTGCTGAGCGCGGCCCTCCTCACGCAGCCCCTCGTCACCGAAGACTTTGCCTGCGGCTTCCTTGGCTGCGCCCTTGATGCCCTCGACCGCGCCTTCAACGCCCTCTCGGGCCCCGCTCTTCTCATGCTCGGACATGCGATACAAACCTCCGTATATCGGATTGCAGGGACATCCGGGACCTACCCGGGAGTACCGCACCGAAACCGTCTGTCGGCCAATTCGTTTCGAGAACCAGGTAGCAGGCGATCGAGGCACAAGGGCGGGAACACGCCGTGCAGGCCCGCGACGGGCGCGCGGCTGTGGATGCTGGAGAAAGCCCTCGCTCTCATCCGCCAGTTGCATCGCGGCGACGTAGTCAACCATGAGGGCGAGTTCCACACCGTGCAGGACGCGCGCATCTACACCCTGCCCGAAAAGCCGGTCCCCATCTACGTTTCCGGCTTCGGCCCGGGCGCGACCAAGCTGGCCGCACGCATCGGCGACGGCTACTGCACCGACGGTGACGATCCGGCGATGGCGGACACCAGTCGAACCATCGCGCTGGGACGCGGCGCTACTTCGACTGGTGCGGTTCGTCGCTGGGCAATTTCGCCGGAGCCGGGCTCGACTCCGGATGGGTGCGGGATTTCGCGAGGGCGTGGACGATTGCCGCCGCGATCAGAAGAATCGCCCCTACGATGAGCGCGGCCACCCACGCGGGCGCCACCAGCGTGATCAGCAGCAGTACCGTTGTGACCAAGGCACCCCCGCCGTATAGGGCCAGCACGGCCGCCGTCGCGTGCAATCTGGCCCGCGCACGCAGCTGCGGCATCATATCATTGACGGTGTCTCGCATCGCGAGCCCGATTTGTTCGCGCAGCATCCGGTTCACCTGCGAGCCAGCTACGCCCGTGGATTCGAACAACGGGGACAGGTTCGGTCCTTCACCCCCGGGTACCTCCACCATGTCCGCACCTCCTCAGTGATAGCTGATGCCATCGGCTTACCCGCTGAGCGAACCGGGACACAGGATTCGGTTGAGGAATCGTGCGTCGGTATCCGGTTGCCCTGTGCCTCTGTGCTGTCACGCCGGCAGTTCCCGCATGCGACTTCGACGTCACCTGACGAACACTCCGTACGGATCACAGACGGCCGCTACCACGGCAGAGCGCGGCAGGTTCGGGGGGCCGCGCGGCGTTCTACACGGTGGGAATACCGCGCGGCCCGTAACTACGGCCCGGGTCGGGACATCGCTCTGAATCGGGCCGTAGCGTCTCGGGGTTTCAGGCGGGCACTGCGGCAGTGGACCGCCACCATATTCGATGTCTGGCCAGGGCTTCCGCGAAGTCGGTGACAAAGTCCTCTCCGATATCACCGCCGGTGGACGCGGTCACTATCAGCCCGTTTGCCCGATCGGAGTCGGTACCGGAGGGGTCGTCCCTTGTGATGCCCGCTGTGCGGAGCATTGTGGCACCGGCACCGAACCCGCCGATCGGTTTGGCATGTTTGAAGGCTTCCAGGACGAAGTGCAGGGCTTGGCCGCTGCTCGCCAATATGTCGACGGCCTCGGTTCCGCCGGCCACGAGAACGCCGTCATAGAGCACCGACGACACCGTCGCCAGGGCACGATCCACACGCAGATTCGCATCGATACCGTCCCCGGCGTTCACCCGGCCTCCGCGCGGCGCAATGACTTCGGAGGTCGCGCCCCGATCCGAGAGCCAGGCACGAACTCGGCGGATGCCCTCGATATCCGCGCCTTCCGCGGTCAGGATCGCGATCTTGCGGGTGGCGATGGTGTCGCTCACTGTGTCCAGCTGCGACAACGACGGCGACACGATTGCTTCCAAGGAACCGGTGGGCTCGGCCGGCAGGCTCGTATCCCCGAGCTCGTCCGCTACGCGAATCGCGAGTTCGGGGTCGACCTGTAGCAACTGCTCGAGAACCGTGGTGCGGATCGCAGGTCGCGTCACCTTCCCCAGTTCGAAGGCGAACGCCGCGACAATGTGGTCAGCCTCCGGCTCGGACATGCTGCGCCAGAACATGCGAGGCTGCTGATAGTGCTCGCGGAAACTCTCGGCGCGCCGCCGAATCGCCGCGCCGTAGAGCGCTTCGGGCGAGTGCAGGAATGCGCCGTCGCCGCCCACGGCCGGACACCCGCCACCGATCGTGTTGACCGTGTACGCGGCTTCGCCGCGCGGTATGGCCTGCTGCCCGTAGCCGTCCTGCTGATGATTGCGCACCTCGGCGACCGGCCGATTGATCGGCAGCTGTGCGAAATTCGGCCCACCCAGCCGGATCAACTGCGTGTCCAGGTAGGAGAAGTTGCGCATCTGCAGCAGCGGATCGTCGGTGAAATCGATGCCCGGCACCAGGTTCGCCGTGTGGAAGGCCACCTGCTCGGTTTCAGCGAAGAAGTTGTCCGGATTACGGTTCAAGACCATGGTCCCGACGGCAAGAACGGGAACCTGTTCCTCCGGAACAAGTTTCGTCGCATCGAGCAGATCGAAGTCGAAGTCGAACTCCCGATCCTCCGGGATCAACTGCACGCCCAGCTCCCACTCCGGAAACTGCTCGGCGGCGATGCAGTCCCACAGGTCGCGCCGGTTGAAATCCGGATCGTGGCCGGCGATCTGCTGGGATTCCTCCCACAGCAGCGAGTGCACACCGAGCGCGGGCTTCCAATGGAACTTCACGAACGTACCCCGGCCATCGGCATCGACGAGCCGGAAGGTGTGCACACCGAACCCCTGCATCATCCGATAGCTGCGCGGCAGCGCGCGGTCCGACATCAACCACAGGATCGCATGCAGGGTTTCCGGCTGCTGCCCGACGAAATCCCAGAGCGTATCGTGCGCGGACGCGGCCTGCGGAATCTCGTTGTGCGGCTCCGGTTTCACCGCGTGCACGAAGTCGGGGAACTTGATCCCATCCTGGATGAAGAAGACCGGAAAATTGTTGCCGACCAGATCGTAATTGCCCTCGGCGGTGTAGAACTTGGTCGCGAAGCCGCGGACGTCGCGCACCGTGTCCGCCGACCCTCGCGAGCCCGCGACCGTCGAAAATCGAACGAAAACCGGCGTTTCCACGGAGGGATCGGTGAGAAAACGCGCGGTGGTGTAGTCGGAGAGCCAACTCTGGTAAGGCCGGAAGAAGCCATACGCACCCGCTCCACGCGCGTGTACGACGCGCTCGGGTATGCGTTCGTGATCGAAGTGAGTGATCTTCTCCCTGGCATGAAAATCCGCCAGAAGCGAAGGACCACGTTCGCCGACCGAGAGCGAATCATCGGTGCTCTCCACGCGGACGCCTTGTTGCGTCGTCAGACGACCCTGCTCACGGTCGACCCGATAGGAATCCAATTGGCGCTGTTTGCTGTCGAACTCTCCAGCCATTCGATTCTCCTCTGTTCGACGGCCGACCACGGGTGTCGCCCACGCGCCCCGTATGCCCTCGAACCGGGCGCTCACGCTGCGCATCATGTTCTCCCACTGTCGAATCGACACGCACAACTATCTCGCTCGGGCGGCCCGGCTCTCGGCGGTCTCCTGCCGGTTCCTTTTCTCCATGGCCACGACGAGTTCGGCCTTGGTCATCGCCCACCGTCGGCGAATGCCCAGTCGCCCAGCCACTTCAGCGGATGCCGTTCGCACGCGTCGGCGTCGACTCCTTCCGCCGTCGTTCCGACGGGATCGGGCCCATGCTCGGCACGTTCGTCCGACGGGCCCCCGCTGCTTGGGTTCCCAGTGGTCGCCGACCTTCTCATCGCTGTATTTCGACGCGCTGTAAGCCACCCGGTACGCACGGTGCGCACTGCGGTACTGTGCGAGCGCCGAGTCGAACGCCTCGGCGAACGTGCGTTGCGCCTTCCCTCCGAGCGGCGGATGGAACTGGGCAACTCCGATAGTTTCGGATCTCCGGACCCAGTCGTCTTCGGCATCGCGGTTCTCCTCTCCACAACATCGCCGATGTCGGGCGTTTACCCTGGATCGCGTCGCTCAATCAGAGCCGCGCTGCGGATTTGCACCCCTCTCACGAACTCGGTGGGGTCCACGCCCGTCTCATGAAGCTGCGCCAGCTGTGCTCGGCCTCGGCTTCCTTGTGCAGCGGTCCCACACACCCGGGCCGATCCCCGAGTTCACGGAGAAAACAGCCCCGAGGCCATGGCAATCCGATCCATGGGCGGGTAAGCGATCGCCGCAGCTCGAACCGCATGCCGACCGCGTTTGCTCCCCCGCGCGCCGGGTATCGCGCCCGTGTCCAACCGGTTCGTCACTGGCACCAAGTTTCCTGTCGAGGAAGTGAACCGCATCCAGCAATGGCTGCTGCAACCGGCCGAAGCCCCGGGTAAGGACCGACATCCGGAAAGTGGTGGATTCTGATGACCGAATTGAATGCCGTCGCTCTGGTCTGCACCCTGAAGAAGTCACCGGCCGAGTCGAGCAGTGACCTGATCGCCCGGCAGATCCTCGATCAGCTGGCCGCACACGACGTCACCGGCGAGATCATCCGGGTGGTCGACCATGAAGTCCACCCCGGCGTCAGCGACGACGAGGGAACCGGAGATCAATGGCCACTCATCCGCGCCGAAATTCTCGCCTCCGAGATCCTGCTGGTCGCGACCCCTACCTGGGTAGGACACATGTCCTCCATCGCGCAGCGTGTCCTCGAACGACTCGACGCCGAACTCTCCCACACCGACGACTCCGGCCGACCCGCCATGACGGGCAAGGTCGCCATAGCCGCCGTCGTGGGAAACGAAGACGGCGCGCACAAGATCGTCGCGGATCTGTTCCAGGGGCTCGACGACATCGGTTTCACCATCCCCGCCCAGGGCTGCACCTACTGGAACGACCACGCCATGGGCAGCACCGACTACCTCGACCTCGACGAACAACCCGAGGCGGTCGCCAGAACCACCGCGACCCTCGCCCGCAATACCGCACACTTGGCCCGGCTACTGAGCGAGCACAACTACCCTGGCCAGTAACCAGCCAAGCGCCGACGGCTGCCCGCACTCGGGAGGCGTGATGGATCACTCGACTGCTCCGGTACTCGACGCGCTCGCCGACTACAGGCGGCTCGGCCGCTATGGCTTCACCCCGCCCGGACATCGGCAGGGTCGCGGCGCGGACCCGCGGGTGACCGCGGTGCTCGGCGACGCGCTGCGCGTCGATGTGCTGGCATCGCCAGGCATGGATGACCGACTCTCCCGTGGCAATCGGCTGACGCGGGCGGAGGAGCTGATGGCCGACGCCGTCGGCGCGGATTACGCGTTCTTCTCCACCTGCGGCAGCTCGCTGTCGGTCAAGGCCGCCATGCTGGCGGTGGCCGGTGGCGACGGCGGGCTCATCCTCGGTCGCGACAGCCACAAATCCATTGTGGCCGGGCTGGTGTTCTCCGGGGTCCGGCCCTATTGGATCGCACCCAGATGGGATGCGGCACGGCACTTTTCGCATCCACCCTCACCCGAACAGGTACGGCACGCATGGCAGCGCCATCCGCGGGCCGCCGGCGTGCTCATCGTCAGCCCCAGCCCTTATGGCACGTGTGCCGACATCGCCGCCATCGCCGAGATCTGCCACGAGTACGGCAAACCGCTCATCGTGGACGAGGCATGGGGCGCACATCTGCCGTTCCATCCCGGCCTGCCCACCTGGGCCATGGACGCCGGGGCCGATATCTGTGTGGTCAGTGTGCACAAGATGGGCGCCGGATTCGAACAAGGGTCGATCTTCCACGTCCAGGGTGATCTGATCGACCGTGATCATCTGCGCCAGTGCGCCGACCTGCTCATGACCACCAGCCCCAACGTGCTGCTCTACGCAGCGATGGACGGCTGGCGACGGCAGATGGTCGAACATGGCCGCGAATTGCTCGGCGCCGCACTGGAAACCGCTGATCGGGCGCGCGAGGCCCTGGCCCGGATCCCCGGAATCACCATCATGCACGACGAACTGCTGGGCGCGGAAGCCTCCCACGATCTGGACCGCCTCCAGGTGCTGATGGACATCTCCGACACCGGCGCCACCGGCTACCAGATCGCGGACTGGATGCGCGAGAACCGGCGCCTGGATCTGGGCCACATCGACCACCGCCGCATCATGGCCACCCTGTCCATCGCCGACGACCAGACCACCGTCGACGCCCTGGTGGACGCGCTCACAGCCTGGCGGATACAGGTGAACAACCCTGCCCCCCACCATATTCGGCTACCCTCGCCGCGCGACCTGCAACTCGAGTCGGTACTGCTGCCGCGAGACGCCTTCTTCGGCCCCTACGACACCGTGCCCATCGAACACGCACCGGGCCGTATCGCCGCCGAACAGGTCACCCCCTACCCACCCGGCATCCCCGTGATCGTGCCCGGGGAGCTCATCGACATCGCGGTCGTCGACTATCTGCGCTCCGGACTCGCCGCCGGCATGAACGTGCCCGACCCCGCCGACCCCGAGCTGCGAACGCTACGGGTGGTTGCCCGCTGAAGGGTTCCAGTCGGGGCGAATCCGCTTCGCAGTGAGCGTCAACGACGGTGTTCGGCAGCCGGATCAGGCGTGCGGCATCTCCATGACGCAGGACTATTTCGCCGCCGGTGCCTGCTGGGCCTGCCACATCCAGTGCAGCTGCTCGAGGCGAGCGGCGATATCGATCAGCAGGTCCTGGGTCACCGGGTCCGCCGTAGCGGTGCTTTCGATGCGTTGGCGTAGCCGGATGATGATCGTCCACAGATTGCTGACCATGGCGTCGATGACGGCGGTATCGCTCTGCCAGCAATCGGTGATCCCGGCAGCCGCCGATTCCTGTGCCACGGTGGCAGCGCGACCATCGGGGCTGACCCCGATCGCGGTCGCCCGCTCGGCCGCGGCGTCGGTGAATTGCCTTGCGGCGGTGACTACTTCGTCGAGGGCCAGATGCAGCGACCGGAAATGCGGGCCGATGACGTTCCAATGCGCCTGTTTGGCGATCAACGACAGATCGATCAGGTCGACGACCGTTTCGCGCAGCGCGGTTCCGGCCGCGCGCTGCCGATCGATGTCGAGCGGGCTCGTGATGGGCTGATCGGGCATGCTGTCTGACCTCCTCCGTGAGCACAACGGTTTGCTCACGCCCTACCCGCCCTGTCCGGTTTCAACCGAACCGCCCGGCACTCGCAGATTTGCCGGTTCAGATTTGCCGGTGACTCGGAATCGGCCCGCCATCCCCCGTCGCCTTGCGGTGACCCCCGCCATGTCGCGACCTTTCAGCGAATGTCCTCCGAGGAAACCGGGTGGCACCGAGGGTTCGGGCGTCCGACGCTCCAATGCCGCGCATCCCCGCCCGGTCGCGGGCCGAATCAGGATGGCAACGCGGTCTTGTCCACCGCGGCGAGCAGCATGGCGAGCGCGACCTCGATGGTCGACTCCAGCACCTCGGCGGGCTCGCCGTCGAACTGCTCGTGGCGGGCCCACTGCCCCGCTGCGGTATCGATCGCCAGCCATACCGACCCTGCCGGTTCGCCGTCCTGAGCACCAGGGCCGCCGACACCGGTCACCGCCACCGCGACGTCGGCCGCGAGCAGCGACCGCACACCCGCGGCCATGGCGCGTGCGGCGGTCTCCGAGACCACGGGAACGTGGGGAACTCCGAGCACCTGATGCTTGACCTGGGCGCTATAGGCCACGACCGCGCCGCGTAACCAGCGCGCGGACTCCGGTGCGGCACCCAATGCCGACGACAACTTCCCACACGTCAACGACTCCGCGATCGCCACCGTGCGCTGCGACTGCACCGCGTCGGCGGACAGTCGCCGCACAGCCGCAGCGATCTCGCTCATCTCCTCACCGTACCCAGAGCGCTCCTTCGCCAGGGCGCTGCCGGGACCTGAGGCCGTTCCCACCTTGCTATCGCCCTGCTTCGCGGCTATCGCCCTGCTTCGCGCCGGGCCGGGCCTGCATCGCCGGCATCCGCAGACCCCAGCAGATGCGGTAGCGATGACCACTCGTCGACGGTGACGCGGTCAGCGGCGGCGCTTGCGGTGGCTGGTGTCGCACAACGGATAGATCGCCGAGCGACGACACAGGCACAGCGCCACCACGCACCGATCGCAGACAATCGTGCGACCATCAGCGGTCACCAGTCGCACCGGACCTTCCACCAGCATGGGCCCGTCGACGGTGTAGGTAATCGTCCGTCGCTCATTTTCAGGTTCGATCGGCACGGATCACCACCAGTTCCTCGTGACTCTGGCCGGGTCGTAACATCCCGCGATCGACCATCCATCCGGCGCGCCGGCGCAGCACGGGGCCGAACGGGACACTCGCCCTGGCGACTGTCGCGGCCTTCAACCCGGCCTCCCTCAGACGGTTCAAGGTGCTGTCGACGCCGCACAGCGCCGAATGAACCATCAGCAATATTCCAGTCGCGGAAAGCAATTCGGGTGCGAGCCGACACAGGGAGTCGATCGCCGCCCTGCCGTCTGCCCCCGCATCCCAGGATCTCGCCGCGCCCCGCGGACGCCCGCTGTCCAGGCACGGCACGTACGGCGGATTGGATACCACCACGTCGAAGCGCCGCCCACGCAACACCGCGCCGAAGTCGCCGTGGATCAACTCGACCTCGAGGCCCTGCAGGCGGCTGTTCATCCACGCGGACGCCAGCGCGGCACGGGAGATGTCCACGGCAGTGACCGACGCGGCCTTGATCCGGGCCGCTTCGATCGCCAGCACCCCGGTTCCGGTACCCACATCCAGCACACGACCGTGCGGCGGAATGCCCGCACCGAACATCGCGCTGATGAGCAGGTGTGTGTCGGCCTGAGGCCTGTACACACCTGGTGCACGAATCAACATGACCTGAGGTGAACAGCCGCGAATTCGTTTGGCACGCGCAAACGAGCCATCGAATTCTGATCCCTTGCACCGGGTGTTTCCGGGCCGAGCAAGGACGTGTGACCGTCACGCCAACAGCTCAGTACGTGATCGGCGAAACGGTCCTCGAGCAGGTTCGTGGCGCGGATGCCGAAAACTATCGAGGCACGTGCGTCCGGTTCGCGTCCCAGCAGGTCCCCGATCACCTCACGCCGCATGATCTGCTCGTGCACCGCATCCGCCTCGACATGTTCGCGATAGAACGCGATACACGCCGGATCGGCTCGCAGCCTCTCCAATGTTTCGACCAACCGACGCGATGCCGGCGAGGACGTAATCTCCACGGCCGCGAAGTGACCGACACCGGCACCCCGCAGACCACGATGCAGACAGAACAGCGACATCATGTTCACGATGGCGAGCATCGGCGCCGGCACCACATCCAGGTAGTACAGGAACGACGGGTCCAGACCCGCCCCCTCCAGCAGATTCGCATACAGCCGCTGATGAATCCTGTCACCGCGCCCACCGCCGAATTCGTCGAACTCGACGGCCACCAGTGCCGCCTTGGCCCGACCGCGCAACCGCGGAATCAACCACGCGTACGGATCGGCCTCCTGATGGTGCAGGATCGATCGGTGCACGAAATACTCGCGCACCTGCCAGGGCTTGCCGTGGTCCCGCAGAAACGCCGCGACACCGGAGTCCTCGTCGGGAACAATCAACAGTTCCCCGAGTTCGGTCTCCACATCGACGCCATCGGCGACATCGGCGTGCAGCGCCTCGAGGAAATGGCGTTCCAGCTTCGCACGCACGCTCAACAGGCCCGGATCCCATTCCCAGCCCGCGTCCACACCGTCGAAATCCTCGTAATGCAGGCCATAACACGTGTGCAGCGCCAAATGTAGATCACGGCCATAAGGATCAGCCGATGCGGACCACATCGGAACCACTGAGCCGGCAGGCTTTCCGAGCGCCTCGATCACTCCCGCCGACAACTCACCACACGGGTGCGGAAGCACCCTTCTTCCAGCAGCCTCGGTCCGCACGATCAACTCCTCTGAACGAGGGCGGGGAGCTTTCCCAGGCATTTCATTTCACCAGACGCAAACTGGGTCGCACAACGCCCGCACGGATAGTGAGCCGCTACCAGCGGTACCAACGCCCACGGCTACCCGCGGAATCGGCGGTCGGGAAAACAAATCCGAATATCCAGATCACCAGCACGACGACGGCGACCCACCACAGGGCTTTCACCAGGAACCCCAATCCAGCGAGCACGACGGCGAGCAGCAGAACCAGCAGCAATACGGCCATATCCATCCACCTCCTGGATGCGGCTTACCCACCTGCGTGAATCCCTAACAAGCACGCCTTCCATCGAGCCCGTGTGCCGACATCGGGCGTCTCGCGACCGGTCCACTGCCCTCATCATCGAGCTGCCGTCACTATTGACGGTGCGTCCCACACGAATCACATTCCGACCTGGGGAGAAGGCCATGGGTCGGATATTTCTCACGTACCCACCGCCAAGACCGACCCGTTCGCGGCGATATCGGATTCCGCGATGCCGCACAGCCTCTTTCGCCGCCGGTCACCGCGTCTTCAACGGCCCTGAGCGCCGCCCTTGGCCGACGGCGGGCGAGGTGGCGGTGGTGTAGCGAATCGGCGAAGCATTTCCTCGGCCGAACGCCCGACGGTCGAGGTGAGGACGGCCTATCGTCGGCAGCAGTGGTGAGAGCCCGCGTCGCGCACCGCGCCGACCGCCACCACACCGACAGAGTCGTGTGCGGGGGGGCGGGTCATGCGTGCGTGTACCTGACCGTTCCGTTCGGCGCGGACCGGTTGCCCCACCGATCCGTGCGTCCCGCACCGTGTTCGTCATGGCATCGAGCCGGCGGATGAACTCCAGTGACGATCCCGCGAACACGTGCCACCCCCGCCGATGATCCGCGAAATTCCTTGGACAGCAATGCTTTCCGTTAGCCCAGGATCGGTGGGCCGAAACCCCGGGGTCGAACCGGTCGAGACCGTCGAAACCCTCACCCGCGCCTGTGGGCGCGGCCGGACGGGGATAGTATCGAACCGCTCGGCCCGTTTCTGTGCTCCACATTCCACGATTGCAGTTTGCGAAGAACGAATCGAACGGTGGTTCACATCATGCGTATCGGGAAACTCGCCGTCGCCGCGGTCCTCGCGTGACCCTCGGTGATCTGGTGGCAGGCCATCTCGCTGCGGGCGTCCGCGGCACGGTCGACTTCGCGCGTCGCCGCCTCACCGGTGACTACCGCCTCGACGAGTTCGGTCTCGACGAGCACCTGCTGGAGTCGCTGATCCTGCCGGTGCTGCGGCCGCTGTCGCAGTTGTGGTTCCGGGTGCAGGTCAGCGGTATCGAGCATGTTCCCGAGGCCGGGGGCGCGTTGATCGTGGCCAACCACGCCGGCGTGCTGCCCCTGGACGGGCTGATGTTGCAGGTGGCAGTGCACGATCGCCATCCCGGGCAGCGGGCACTGCGCCTGCTGGCCGCCGATCTCGTCTTCGAGCTGCCGATCGTGGCCGGGCTGGCCCGCAGGGCCGGGCACACGCGCGCGTGCCCCACCGACGCCGAGCGGCTGCTGCGCACCGGCGAGCTGGCCGGGGTGTTCCCCGAGGGCTTCAAGGGCGTCGGCAAGCCCTACAGCGCGCGATACAAGCTCCAGCGGTTCGGGCGCGGCGGCTTCGCCTCGGTGGCCGTCAAGACCGGTGTGCCGCTCATTCCGTGCTCGATCGTCGGCTCGGAGGAGATCTATCCGAAACTGGCCGACCTCACCCCGCTGGCCCGGCTGCTCGGCCTGCCGTACTTCCCTGTGACGCCACTGTTCCCACACCTGGGCGTGCTCGGCGCTGTCCCGCTGCCGTCGAAGTGGCACATCGAGTTCGGCGAGCCCATCCCCACCGGCGCGTACGGGCCGGAAGCCGCCGACGACCCGATAACCATGTTCGAGATCACCGATCAGGTCCGCGAAACGATCCAGCACACGCTGTACAAGCGGCTGATCGAGCGCCGCAACCCGTTTACAGGCTAGCCATAGTCCCGGCCCGGGCCGGGGAACTGGGTGGTCGCTGCCATACCCGCGACGTGGATGGTCGATCGCCGTCGTCCCCTCCGCCGCCGTGATCGACCTTGTTGCCACACGGGTAGGCGACCCATCAGCGGTAGCCCCCCGATATCCAGCCGAGCAACAAGGAAGTGACCGTGACCCGATTCGGATACACACTGGCACGGCCACTGGTATCGCATCGACGCCGCCAAGATCTGGGACCTGCCCCAGCAGCCGATCCCGATCGCGGTGGCGGTGTCGGGCCCCCGCTCGGTGCAACGATTCGCGCCACTGGCCGACGAGAGGATCAGCACCGGCCCCGAGGCCGTACTCGTCGAAGCCTGGCATCGCGCGCACGTCGACGACTCCGGCCCGGCCACCTCGCGGGTGACCGGACAGCTGCCGATCAGCTGGGATGTCGACCGCGACAAGGCAATTGCGCGCGCCCGTGTGCAGTTCCGGTGGTCGGCGGGCGGGTGGGATGTGAACGCGAGCCTGCCGACCCCGGCGGGCTTCGCGGCCGCGACGCAGTTCGTGCGCCCGCACGACATCACAGACACGATCGCGTGCGGGCCCGACCTCGGCGCCGTCCTCGATGCGGTGCGGCCCTTCCAGCAGGCGGGAAACACCGATATCGCTCTCGTGCAGGTCGGCGACGAACAGCAGGATCGGTTCCTCGCCGAGGCCGCGCAACCGCTCCTGACCGAACTCCGCGCCGTCGACGGGTGACCACGCCCGATGAAAACACCGCCGCAATCGGGTGCCGCCGGGGAACGCACCCCAGCCGACCACCCCCGGCAGTCGGTCAGCCGGTCACGGTCGATCCTGTCCCTGTGCGTGGCCTCCGCGCTCGAGTTCGGCCCATTCCCGTTGCAGAGCAGGGTGATTGGCTGCCTCGAGCAGTAGCCCGTGCACGAAGGCCTGGGGCAGATTGCCGCGCAGCTGGCGCTGGGTGACGTCGAATTCCTCGGCGAACAAGCCCGGTGTGCCACATGCGGCACGGTTACGTTCGAAATAGCGTGCCGCGACGACGGGATGATCGAGGTCGGCCGTCGCGATCGCCATCGCGAAACCGCACAGCAGAAACGCGCCCTCGTTGCTACCGAGCGGACTGCGTCCTTCGCGATAGCGGTACACGTAGAAGTCGCTGGACAATTCGCGCGCGATCGCGACCACCGTGGCCCGATCGCGTGGATCGCCGCGCGGCAACGCGCCCCGGATGATCGGCAGCAGCAGCGCGGCATCCACTTCCGGGTGCTGAGGCGACCGTTGCCAGCGTCCGGTGGGATGCACGCTGGTTCGTGCCGCCTGCGAGACCAGCGCATCTGCCAGGTGCAGGCAGGCCGCGGGGTCGGCTCCGGTAGCGGGAAACTCGGCCACCGCACGCAATCCCGCCGCGCAGATCAGCCGCGAGTGGGTCCAGCACTCGTCGTCGATTTCCCAGATACCGGCATCGGGTCGATCGCTGTGCGCGGCAATGGCATCCATCGCCAGAGCCACCGCCCGACGGTAATCGCCGGGCAGATGGTCGTGGCGGGCCGCCGCGGCGAACACCAGCAGCGCTTCACCGAAGATGTCGAGCTGGAACTGATCTCGCACCCGGTTGCCGACCACCACCTGACCACCTGGATAGCCGGGCAGATCGACGGCCCGACCCGGCGGCACCGCCTCACCGCGCAACGTGTAGGCGGGCATCATGGCCGGCCCGTCAGCGAGAAGCCGTTCCGCGGTGAACCGGACAGCCGCGTCGAGCAGCGGCAGCGCCCCGGCCGCGGCGGCCGCCTGCCCCGCCAGACACTGGTCGCGGATCCAGACGTATCGGTAGTCGTAATTGGCTCCCTGCTCCGCCCGCTCGGGCAATCCGGTGGTGGCCGCGGCGACCATGCCAGCGCCGGCACTGGTCATTCCACGCAGCACGGCATACGCGTGGGTGGCGTCGCGCGGAGCGGCGTTCGCTCGCAATGCCGGAATCTCCACCTTCCATGTGAGCTCTGTTGCCTGCCAGCAGGTTTCGGGGTTCGGTGGCGGGCCGGTCCAACCGGTGTCCGAGAGTTCGAGCACCAGGTCGTGGTGTTGGCGGGGCGGCACTCGCACCGACAATCGCCAACCGGGGCAGCGTGAATTCTCATGGAATACCGCTTCGGCCCCGCCGCTCCACCGCAGTCGCCGCCGACCGCACCACGCCTCCCAGATCCCTGCGGCACACCGAACATCGCGCAGGGGTGCCGATCCGTACTCGTGGGCCGGGTTCAACTCCACCACGACCCGCGCTTCACCGTGCAGTGCACGAATCCGGCGCAGCACCACGACCCGGTGCGCGTCCGCGGGAAAGGCGAGCGCCTCGCGG
The DNA here is from genome assembly GCF_050942175.1 of Nocardia sp. CA-151230. NCBI lineage: Bacteria > Bacillati > Actinomycetota > Actinomycetes > Mycobacteriales > Nocardiaceae > Nocardia > Nocardia sp. CA-151230. The sequence goes on along the minus strand of NZ_CP192061.1, from coordinate 4,451,285 downwards.
CACTCGATCACCGTGGAGCCGGTCACCCAGCGCGAATTCCAGATCAGGCTGCCGGAGTCGTAGTAGCCGCCCCACACGAAGCGCTCCTCCGGCGTCACCGAGTACACGCTCGCGCCCCCGATCAAGGTGTCGAACACCGGGGCGCTGTCCCATTGGGGTGCGCACAGCCACGCGATGTCACCGCGCGGACCGATCAGCGCGCCGCGCTCACCGTCGGCGACGAACGCGTACTCCCGCAGCACATGCGGCTGCTCGATCGGCGTCGGCTCCACGCTCACCGGTTACCACGCGATTGCCCGGGTAATCGCTGGCCCACACCGCCCTCTCTCGAGGGCTCGACCACGTCGGCTTCACCATTCCCGTCCAGGGCTGCACGTACCGAACGATCAGGACATGGCGGCACCGGCTACCTCGACCCGCCGAAACACCCGGTCGCCGAAACCACACCCTGACCCGGAACACCGCACACCTGGTCCGCGTGAAGGGAACTACCCCGCACCGTAACCCGGCTCCGTAGGGTTCGGCGTCCGCGTGCTCGCAGACACGAATTCCTGGCCGGCACGGGTGGACTGCTGCGTCACGACGTCCGGACGCTCAACTCCGCGGCGATGGCATCGACGAAATCGGGTAGATCGTCGGGATTGCGCGAGGTGATGAGCGTCCAGCCGTCGCCATCGCTGCGGACGACCGGCTCGTCGACCCAGGCCGCTCCGGCGTTGAGCAGATCGGTGCGCAACGACGGATACGACGTGAGCGTCCTGTCCGCTACCACCGCGGCCTCGACCAGCAGCCACGGACCATGGCATATCGCGGCAATCGGACGGCCGGCAGCGGCTACGGATCGGACCAGTTCCCTTGCCCCGACATCGGTTCGGAGTTTGTCGGCGTTGACGGTGCCACCCGGAATGACCAATACGTCGAACGCACCGGGATCCACATCGGCGAGGGCGGCGTCGGGCCGCAGCGTTTCGGACGGAATGAGGTCGTGGCGGTAGGTGTGCACATCGATCTCCTCCACCGCCGCGTGGGTCACGTGCGCGCCGCGGGCACGCAATCGATCCCTGGGCACCGCTATCTCGTCGCGCTCCACCCCAGAATTGGAGGTGATGATCAGGACGCGGACGCCTTCAAGTTCTGCTGACACCGGAGGTCTCCTCTCGTCTCATCGTCTCGCCGACTCCTTCGCGAGCCGGGCGATTGCCACCTCGTGCAATCTGTCGAGCATTCATATGCCCAGCGCCGGAGGCGACGACACGAGGCCGACGTCCCGGGCACGGTCGATCAGGTCGATCACGTCGATGCCTGCCAACTCGGCCAGAATCGGCCCGGCGAACTGCGAATTCGCGAATGCACGGACAACACACCGCGCGGGCCGAAGGCTATCGAGGCGAACCCGAGCCGTGACAACGATTGCTGTGCAACGGCATCGGTGACTGCGATGTGCCTATACGTGATGACACTTCCCTTTCTCAGCGATGGCGGCCGACTCTCCGCCTCAGCTGTCGCGATTCGCTCGCCTACCTCGCCGTTGAGGTACCGCCGCCGTTGCCGGTGCGTCCTGTAAGGACCGCGACTGCCGCCGGAAATAGTGCACTGCCAGACCATCTGGTCTGGATATCCGTCGAGTACCCCACACAGCCGGTATCAATCAGCATCCGGTGTGACGTCACGTTCCTCCGAGCCCGCCGTTGGCGTGCGGGGTGGAAGGCAGGTCGCCGATGGTCTCAGTGATGTCGCCGTCGGCGGCTTCGCCGCTCGGTACGACCGGCCGTCCGATCGGCGGACGCTCCCACTACTGGTGATTCACTCACACCACCCGAAATCCCCTGGCCTTTCCGTTGCAGGCCAGGGGATTCCGATATGGGTACCGCGAGACGCGGCGCCAGGCGGTACTCCTCTGCCGACGCCGTTCGCGGACGACGTCACGGATCCGGTCGAGCACCGCCAGGAGCGGGCCGATCAGCAGATTCGCGGCCAGGCAGACACCCCCCCGGATGGGGGCGGGTGTCTGCGAGGGGCCTCGGCGGCCACGGTCGATCACCGATTCTGCTGCGCCCGCTGACGCGCTTCATGGGCCTCGGCCCGGGCACGATCCTTCTCCGCCTGGGCTTCTCGCTTGGCGGCGTCGCGCTGGGCTCGAGCCTTGTCCTGCTGAGCGCGGCCCTCCTCACGCAGCCCCTCGTTACCGAAAACCGTGCCCGCAGCCTGCTTGGCCGCGCCCTTGACGCCCTCGACCGCGCCTTCGACGCCTTCCCGGGCTCCGCTCTTCTCGTGCTCGGACATGGGATATACCTCCGTATGTCGGATTGCAGGGACAATCGGGACCTACCCGAGGGTTCGGGACCGAAACAGGCTGTCTGCCATCTTGTTTCGAGACCGGGAGGCCGGGTAATCGACGAGCAGGGGTAACCCGACCGAAAAGGTGTTCTCGTGCCGAAGAAGTAGCGTGGCAGCGTTTTCCCTCGGTGGCGGGCCGGTCAGTGGCGGGCCGGGCGCATCTCCTGGGCCTTGGTCTTCGCACCCTGGACGATGAGGTGCCAGCCTCCAGGATCGCCGCGCAGAATCGCCTCCGCGGTGTCCTTCAGCTGCTCCCAGGTCGCGTGTGGCGGAATGGGCGGCACCTCCGGGTCGGTGCGGAAGTCGAGCAGCATCGGCCGATCGGCGGACAGCGCGGACTCCCAGGCGGGCCCGACCGCGTCGGGACTGTCGACCGCGATGGACGACAGCCCCATGCAACGCGCGACATCGGCATAGGAGACGTCCGGAAGCGTCTGCGACTCTTCGAATTTCGGTTCGCCACCCATGGCGCGTAGTTCCCAGGTGACCTGGTTGAGGTCGTTGTTGTGGAACACGCACACGATCAGTCGCGGGTCCTCCCACCGATCCTGATACCGCTCGAGAGTCAGCAGTTCGGCGAGGCCGTTCATCTGCATCGCCCCGTCGCCTACCAGGGCGACGACCGGACGGTCGGGACAGGCGAATTTGGCGCCGATCGCGTACGGCACCCCCGGCCCCATGGTCGCCAGCGTGCCCGACAGTGATCCGCGCATGCGGCCACTGAAGCGCAGACAGCGCGCGTACCAGTTCGCCGCCGAGCCCGAATCGGCGGTGATGATGGCGTTCTCGGGCAGCCGCTGCGACAGCTCCCAGGCCACCCGCATCGGATTGACCGGCTCGGCGTCGAGCATGGACTGGTGCTCGATCGTCTGCCACCAGCGGGCGACGCTCTCCTGGATGTCGATCGTCCAGGCTCGGTCAGGGTTCGGCGCCAGCATCGGAATCAGTTCGGCCAGTGTGGCCTTGGCATCGCCGACCAGGTTGACCTCCGTCGGATAGCGCATGCCGATCATGGTTCCGTCGATGTCGATCTGAACGGCGCGGGCCTGTCCGAAGTCCGGAAGAAACTGTGCGTAGGGGAAATTCGAGCCCACGATGAGCAGGGTGTCGCAGTCGCGCATCAGTTCGTAGCTGGGGCGGGTGCCCAGCAGGCCGATCGCCCCGGTCACGAAGGGCAGCTCGTCGGAGAGCACGTCCTTGCCCAACAGCGCCTTCGCCACACCGGCGCCGGTCAGCTCCGCGATGCGGGTCAGTTCCGCAGTGCAGCCGCGCGCTCCCTGTCCGGCCAGGATCGCGACTCTTGTTCCGGCATTGAGGATTTCGGCCGCACGTTCGATGTCGGAGCGGGGCGGGACCAGCCTCGGTGCCGACATGGTGCCGGGCGAGCTGGAAGGTACCTGCTTGAATGCGTGCTCGGGCGCCTCGTACTTCTCCTCCTGCAGATCGGACGGGATGATCACCGTGGTCGGTGCCCGCCGGGTGACGGCGGTGCGGAAGGCGCGGTCCAGCGCGTTGGGCAGCTGGCTCGACACGTTGACCTCGACCAGATAGTCCGAGGCGACATCCTTGAACAGGCTCTGCAGATCCACTTCCTGCTGGTAGCTGCCGCCCATGGCGCTGCGCGCGGTCTGGCCGACGATCGCCACCACGGGCACATGGTCCAGTTTGGCGTCGTAGAGCCCGTTCAACAGGTGGATCGCGCCAGGCCCGGAGGTCGCGGTGCACACCCCCACATTGCCGCTGAACTTCGCGTACCCGGTCGCCTCGAAGGCCGCCATCTCCTCGTGACGGGCCTGAATGAAGGCGGGTTTTCCGTCCGCGCGGCCGAAAGCAGCGATGAGCCCGTTGATTCCGTCGCCGGGATATCCGAAGACCTGCTCGACCCCCCATTTCCTCAGCCGCTCCACGACATGATCGCTCACTTGCCAGGTCATGACGTCTCCTGTCCCTGTTGCCGGATCACTGCGAACAGCGCCCGAGTACCCCCGCACCCGCAACCCAATCGGCAGGTGATTACCCGGGCGTAGCGGGTATCCGCGCGACAGAAGAGCGAGGACCGCATGTGACCACCGGAGTGGAGGCGAGCCGATGACGGCCGGATCCGATCACCAGCTACGACGGGGGCAACGCGCCCGCTTTCCCCTGGATGCCGTCGCCGGCGACCTGACGCGAGCGGTCGCCGGGGAGGTGCGCTTCGACCCGGGATCGCGGGCGGCGTATTCCACCGACGCCTCCAACTACCGGGCACTGCCGCTCGGCGTGGTGGTCCCCCGCACGCCCCAGGATGCCGAGGCCGCGATAGCGGTGTGCCGCGAGCACGATATGCCCGTCCTGTCCCGGGGCGGAGGCACCAGTCTCGCGGGCCAATGCTGCAATGCCGCGGTCGTTCTGGACTGGACCAAGTACTGCCACCGAGTGGTGGACCTCGATGCGGAGGCGCGGACCGTGGTGGTCGAGCCGGGTATCGCCCTCGACGTGCTCAACAACGAACTCCGTCCCTACGACCTCATGGTCGGGCCCAAACCGTCGACCCATGTCAGCTGCACCATCGGCGGCATGATCGGCAACAACTCGTGCGGTTCCACCGCGCAGGCGTACGGGAAGATGGTGGATTCGGTCCGCAGGCTCGAGGTGCTGACCTACGACGGCACGCGCATGTGGGTCGGTCCCGGCCTCGAGGGCCTCACCGATCCGCTGCGGTCTTCTCTGTGCGATCTCGCTGATCGCTACGCCGACGACATCCGCAAGTCCTATCCCGACATCCCCCGCCGGGTATCGGGCTACAACCTCGACTCCCTGCTTCCAGCGCACGGATCCGACGCGGCGAAACTGCTGGTCGGCAGCGAGAGCACACTTGTCACCGTGTTGCGCGCCGAGCTCGAACTGGTCCCGGTTCCCGCCGCGAAGGCGCTGGTGGTGCTGGGCTTCCCCGATGTGTTCACCGCCGCCGACGCGGTGCCCGAGGTGGTGCGGCACCACCCCGCCGCCCTGGAAGGGCTGGACGGGCGGCTCGTCGGGCTCGAACACAGCCGGCATCTCGCCGAGCACGCGATCGAGCAGCTCCCGGACGGGAATGCCTGGCTGATGGCCCAATTCGATGGTGACACCCAGGACGCGGCCGATACCGCCGCCCGGGACATGATGCGTGCGGTCCAGCACCACACCGGCGCCGCCGACACCAAGCTGGTGGACGATCCGGAGCGCGAGGCCGAGCTGTGGTCGGCGCGGGAAGCCGGGCTGGGTGCCACCGCGTATCCGCCCGGTGGACGCGAAACCCACGAGGGCTGGGAGGACGCCGCGGTGCCGCCCGACCGGCTCGGCGACTATCTGCGTGACTTCGAGCGGCTGCTGAAGCGGTTCGGCTACGAATCCAGCTCGCTCTACGGCCATTTCGGGCAGGGCTGCGTGCACACCCGCATCCCCTTCGATCTGCGCACCGCGGAAGGAATCGCCCGCTACCGCGAATTCGTCACGCACAGTGCGCATCTGGTGGTCGACTACGGCGGGTCGCTGTCCGGCGAGCACGGCGACGGACAGTCGCGCGCCGAACTGTTGCGAATCATGTTCGGCGACCGGATGATCGACGCCTTCGGAGAGCTGAAACACCTCTTCGATCCGCACAACCGGATGAATCCGGGCAAGATCGTCCACCCCCGCCCCCTGGATGGCGATCTGCGCCAGGGCGCCGCCTATCGGCCGTGGGAACCCGCGACGCATTTCGCCTTCCCCGAGGACGGGTTCCGCTTCAGCCATGCCGCCAACCGTTGTGTCGGCGTCGGTAAATGCCGGGGCGAGAGCGGCGGCGTCATGTGTCCCAGCTACCGCGCGACCCGCGAGGAAGAACATTCGACCCGCGGCCGTGCCCGGCTGTTGTTCGAAATGCTCGAGGGCGATGTCATCACCGACGGCTGGCGTTCGACCGAGGTACGCGACGCCCTCGACCTGTGCCTGGCCTGCAAGGGCTGCCGCAGCGACTGCCCGGTCGATGTCGACATGGCGACCTACAAGGCGGAATTCCTGTCCCATCACTACCACCGCCGGCTGCGGCCGATGGCGCACTACTCGATGGGCTGGATTCCCCTGTGGGCCCGGCTGGCCACCGCCGCCGCGCCGGTCGTCAACGCCGTGACGCGCACACCGGGGCTACACCGGATGATCGCGCGCGCGGGCGGCCTGGATCCGCGCCGTCAGTTCCCCGGATTCACCCGTGCCCGCTTCACCGAAACCTTCACCGGTGAACGCGATCTCGCCGCCGCCCGCCACGGTCGAGTGCTGCTGTGGCCGGATACGTTCACCAACAACTTCGAACCCGGCATCGCGCACGCCGCCGTCGACGTGCTCACCGCCGCCGGATTCCAGGTCGAGATTCCGGACCGGACCGTGTGCTGCGGGCTGACCTGGATATCCACCGGCCAGCTGCCCACCGCCCGCAGGGTACTGAACCGCACCCTGCGCATCCTGGAACCCGTTCTACGCGAAGGGATTCCCATTGTCGTGCTGGAGCCGAGCTGCGCCGCGGTATTCCGTTCGGACCTCCCCGAACTACTCCACGGCGACGAGGATGCCCACCGCCTGGCCGGGCAGACCCGCACGCTGGCCGAGTTGCTCGCCGACCGGGCCCCCGAATGGGTGCCGCCACTGGCCGGCGGATCCGCCATCGTGCAACCGCATTGCCATCAGCACGCCATCCTGCACTTCGACCGGGATCGGGAACTGCTCGCCGCCGCCGGTGCCGACGTCGAGGTACTGGACGCCGGATGTTGCGGTCTCGCAGGAAATTTCGGCTTCGAGCGGGGACACTACGAGGTCTCTGTCGCCTGCGCGGAGGACGCCCTGCTGCCCGCATTGCGGGCATGTTCACCGGAAACCGCTATCGTGGCAGATGGGTTCAGCTGCCGTACCCAGATCCGCCACCTCCTTCCCGAGGCGCGCCCGCACCATGCGGCCGAGCTGCTCGCTGCCGCGATTCGAGGCGAATCCCCATGAGTACCCCCCTCATCGACGACATCACCGTCGACAGCTACCGATTCCCCACTCCGCAGACCGAAGCAGACGGGACGCTGGCCTGGGACGCGACCACCGCTGTCGTCGTGTCGATTCACGCCGGACACGAACGCGGGCTCGGCTGGACCTACAGCTCCCCCGCGGCCGCGACGGTCGTCGCCGATCACCTCGCGTCGCTGCTGCACGAGACCTCGCCCGACGATGTCACCGACACCTGGCTGCGGCTGCGGCGCGCCTGCCGCAACTTCGGCACTCAGGGAGTCGTGGGGCATGCGCTCAGTGCCGTGGACATCGCCCTCTGGGATCTCAAGGCCCGCCTGATGCAGGCGCCCCTGGATTCCCTGTTCGGCTCCGTACGCAGGGCCACCGCGGTCTACGGCTCGGGCGGCTTCGTCAATCTCACCGATGACCAGCTCACCGAGCAGGTCCTCGGCTGGGAAACCGCGGGCTGCACCGCCGTGAAGATCAAGATCGGGGTCGACGCCGAACGTGATGTCGAACGAATCACCCTGGTACACAAGCTCCTCGGCGACAGGACTGCCATCATGGTCGATGCCAACGGTGCGTACACACCAGGCGAGGCCTGCCGGGTCGGCGCCGAACTCGATCGGCTCGGCGTCGTCTGGTTCGAGGAACCCGTCACCAGCGACGACCTCGCCGGGCTGCGCACCGTCCGCGACGCCGTCCGCTGCGACGTCGCGGCGGGGGAATACATCTACAGCGAGTACGACGCCGCACGCCTGATCGATGTCGTCGACTGCCTGCAGCTCGACGTGACCCGCTGCGGCGGCTACACCGGCTTCCTGCGCGGCGCCGCCGTGGCCGCGGCCAATCACCGCGATATCTCGGCGCACTGCGCTCCGGCCCTGCACGCGGGCATAGCCGCGGCAGTGCCGCGGCTGCGGCACATCGAGTGGTTCGCCGATCACGCACGCCTGGAACCGCTGCTGGTGACGGGGGCACCGCAGGTCGTGGAGGGCAGGATAGCGCCGCGCGGGCGGGACACCGAACCGTACGGGCACGGTATGCGACTGTCGGAATCCGCTGCGCCGTATCGGATTTCAACCCCTGCCGAACCCCGCGAGTGACAGCACCCGCCGGGTGAGCCAGGCCTGCGGGCTGCGCGGGTGCGCCCGATCGTCGAATTCGCCGTGCGCACCGTAGTCGTGTCCATCGGCCTCGTCCCGCGGTGTCCAGAGATTGTCGGCCCGCCCCGGGGCGGGAGCGTCGGTCTGCTGGCTGTCGAAGCCGGTGCGAGCGAGGTACCGGTCCAGCAGCGCCGGGGCCAGCCGTTGCGCGAGCACGGTGCCGACGGTGCTCGCACCCACCCAGTACTGCTTGTGCCGCGGATGCCCGGCCGCGAACGCGATCGCGCGCGCCATCACCTCGGGCTGATAGATCGGCGGCACGGGCTGCGGTGTGCGCGGTAGCCGCGACAGCACCCACGAGAACTGCGGAGTGTTCACCGCCGGCGCCTGCACGATGGTGATGTGCACATTGCTGCGGTCGTGCAGCAACTCCACCCGCACGGCTTCCACGAACCCGTTCACCGCGTGCTTGGCTCCGCAATAGGCGGACTGCAGCGGAATCGACCGCTCCCCCAGCGCCGACCCGACCTGCACGATCGCACCCCGATCCCGCGGCCGCATCCTCGCCAGCGCCGCCCGCGTCCCGTGTACCGACCCGAGATAGGTCACCTCGGTGACCCGCCGGAACTCCAGCGGATCGATCTCGCCGAACGGCGCGAACACCGAGGTGAATGCCGAATTCACCCACACGTCAATGGGTCCCAGCTCCTCCTCGATCCGGGACGCGGCGGCATCCACGGCGGTGTACTGGGCCACGTCGACCGGAATCGCCAGTGCCCGCCCGCCCGCGGCGCACACATCGGCGGCGGCGGCCTCGAGACCGGCGCGCCCGCGCGCCAGCAGCGCGACCGACGCCCCCTCCGCCCCGAACCTGCGTGCGGCGGCGCGTCCGATCCCCGCACTCGCTCCGGTGACGACGACGACCTTCGGCTCATGTCCGGTGTTCGGCTTCATACCCGCCGGATACCACCGCATCACCTCGCTAAGCGCCCCGCCACGTATCGAAACCCCGCCCCTGGTGTTTCGCCTCCGACCGGCGGGCTATAGCGACACCATGACACCAGTCTGGAAGATCGAGAACCCGACCCCTGCCCGTCTGCGAGTGACACCGGGAGTGCGTTTCGACGTGGTGGTCATCGGGGCCGGCCTCACCGGCCTGGTCACGGCATTGCTGCTGGCCGAGAACGGCGTCGAGGTCGCGGTCCTGGAAGGACGGCGCATCGGCGACGGCACCACCGGCGCCAGCAACGCCAAAGTCAGTCTGCTGCAGGGAATCCGGGCGCAGCGGATCAGACACCGGCACAGTGCGGCCATGCTGCGCACCTATCTCGACGCCAATCTCGAGGGGCAGCAGTGGCTGCTGGAGTACTGCGGCGGACACGCTGTCGCCTACCAGGCCGGCGACGCCTACACCTATGCCCGATCCGAGCGCGAACTGCCGCTCGCCCGCCGAGAATTCGGCGCCCTGCAGGAGGCGGGGCTGCCGGTCGAGTTCACCGAGCGGATCGCCGCGCCGTTTCCGATCGTGGGCGGCGTACGGCTCGCGGCACAGGCGCAGCTCAACCCGATGTCGTTGCTGGCCGCGCTCGCCGCCGACGTGGAATCACACGCAGTACCGATCCACGAATCCAGTCTCGTGTACGGGGTGAGCACCGCCGCCACCGGCGATCACCTCATCGAGACCGAGCACGGCCCGGTCCGCGCAGGAACCGTCATCCTCGCCACCGGGACCCCGATCCTGGACCGCGGCGGATTCTTCACCCGCCTGGTGCCATTGCGGTCCTACCTCACCGCGTACCGACTGCCACAGCCACTGTCCTCCGACATGTTCATCACCGCCGGCGCACCCACCAGATCCGTCCGCACCGTGCCCGACCCCGAAGGCGACGTACTGCTGGTCGGAGGCAACGGTCATGTGGTCGGGCGCGAGGACCACACCGACGACCAGATCGCCGACCTGCTCGAGTGGACCGAACACTGGTACCCGTCGGCGACACCCCTGACCAGTTGGTCCGCACAGGACTACCAGCCGACCGGCGAACTCCCCTACGCCGGTCCACTGCTCCCCGGCCACGACGGCATCCTGCTCGCCACAGGCTACGCGAAATGGGGATTCACCAACGCCGTCGCCGCAGCCCAGGTCCTGCTGGGACATATCACCGGCAAACAACCGGACTGGGCACACGCCTTCGCCACCTGGCGGCCCGACGAACTGCGATCACTTCCGGCCGCCGCCCGCACGAATGCCGGAGTCGCACTGCAACTCTGCACGGGCTGGTGGCACCTGGCCCGCACCGGCACCGACCCGGTCCGCGCACCGGAAGGCACCGGACACATCGAGCGCCGCTTCGCGCGCCCGGCCGCCACCTGCACCGTCGACGGCACGACCACCACCGTCTCCGCGATCTGCCCGCACTTGGGCGGCATCCTGCGCTGGAATACGGCCGAGAAGTCCTGGGATTGCCCGTTGCACGGCTCCCGATTCGCCGCCGACGGCACCCGACTCGAGGGACCCGCCACCCACCATCTGTCCCCGCTGGCACCGCCCATCGCAGGGCCGGACCCGCGTTAGCCGCTGAGCGGATCGAAATACCGTGAAGCGCTTGGCTATTCGCGACAGCACCGGAATCGGCAGCCAGGCTCACACCTGCGACCGGGTTCGGCGACGCTTCCACCGGGTCGGGCGGACCGATCGCGCCATCACCGCCGCGATCGCGCGACTCCCGATCTCCTCACTCGACGCCACCCTGCTATGGCTCACTCGCAGTGCGGATTTCGGCGCGCTGTGGTTGCTCATCGCAGGCGTGCTCAGCACTCGTAAGGGCGAGCAGCGGCGAGCCGCCGTCCGCGGCGTCGCGTCCCTCGGGTGCACGGCCCTGCTGGTGGACGCCATTCTCAAGCCGGTCATCGCGCGCCGCCGACCGGCCGCCGAACTCCTACCCACGCACCGGCGGCTGGACCCCCGGCCCACCTCGTCGTCGTTCCCCTCCGGGCACAGCGCCTCCGCGGCCGCATTCGCCACCGCGGTGGCACTCGAAAGTCCCCGCACCGCACTGGTTCTCGCGCCGCTGGCGGCCACCGTCGCCTATTCGCGGATCCACACCGGCGTGCACTGGGGCAGTGATGTCCTCGTCGGCACGGCCATCGGCTCGGGCATCGCCCTGGCCACCCGGCATTGGTGGCCGGCCCACATCCCGGCCGCGGCGCAATCGCGGGGTATCGCGGGTGCGCCGGCGCTCGCCGATGGCAAGGGGCTGCTGGTGCTGGTCAATCCGACCGCGGGCGACCCGGCCGCGGACCCGGGCGCGGACATCGCGGCCCTGTTGCCCGCGGCCACGCTCGTGTACACGGAACCGGGCGGCGACCCGGCGGAATGCCTCCAGCGAGCGCACCACAATTGCACACCGCCACCGCTGGCGCTGGGTATCGCGGGCGGCGACGGCTCCCTCGCCGCGGCGGCCACCGTCGCACTGCGGCATGGCCTACCGCTGGCGGTCTTCCCCACCGGCACTCTCAACCATTTCGCCCGCGACCTGGGAGTGCAGGATCCGGGCGAGACGGCTGCGGCCGTCACCACCGGCGACACCGTCGGCGTGGACATCGCACGCATCGAGTTCGATGACGACACGGGACCGAAGACCAGGCACCTCCTCAACACCGCCGGTCTGGGCACGTACCCCGATCTGGTCCGGATCCGTCGTCGATGGCGATCGCGGTGGGGCCGGTGGCCCGCCTTTCTCGCCGCACTCCTGCTCGCGCTGCGCCGGGCACACCCCATCGAGATTCATCTGAACGGTGACAGGCAACGGGTATGGATCGTGTTCATCGGCAACGGGCCCTATCGGCCGCGGCGTGCCGTCCCCGCCTTTCGTGACCGCCTCGACGCCGGGTTGCTCGATATCCGTTGGCTCCGAGCCGATCGGTCCTGTTCTCGCGCTCGGGCCGGGGTCGCCGTTCTGTTCGGCACCATCGGTCACACCCGGTTGTACGGCGAATGCCGCCCCCGCGAGCTGATCATCCGTCTGCCCACCAGGGAACCGCTGACCACCGACGGCGAAGTGATCGGCACCGCGACCCGGATCCGCGTGGTGTCGGCCGGCCGCCTTTCCGTCTACCGCCCCGTACGCGGCGACTCGGCGTTTCCGCGCTGATCCACCCCGGGAAACCACAACAGATGCACACCTCCAGGACACGGCTCACGGGGCAGCGCATCCAGGTGACCTCAACGCCCAGTCCTGAGGAAGGGCCGCGCGGTGGCGAACCGCGCGACCTGATACCGCGGCCCGGGCAGCACGGGATCGGGGATACCGGACCGTGGCGGTCCTTGGTCGGGCAGGGACGGGATGGGTGGGCGCTCCGCCAGATCCGGTGCCGGGCAAGTAGTTCCGCGACCGTGACGGTGGCTGTCGGACGACGATGTCGGCACGGCGCTCCGGGCATCGTTGTCCGACGTCCAGACCTGCCGTCACAGTACCCGGCATTCGCCATTCGAATCGCCCAGGCGATCGGGCGCTGCGCTGTGGCGCGCGTGGGCGCGCGAGTCGGCTCGCAGGTCAGTGCATGGACCCGGAGAGACGGGGTAGGCGAGAAACGAACAACGACAAGGAGTTTGTTTCTCACGACCAGTGCACTACAACAACGTGGCGGCGGGGTGGCCGGGCCCGATGCCGGCAGTCCGGCCGCGGCGCACGACACGAGCCTGGACCCGGGGCTCGTGATCGATGCCGAGACCGTCAACCGGCGCGACATCGCCGACCAGGACAAGAAGCCACCCGAGCAGACCACCGGCGCGAGGAGTCGATCATGACCGCAGACAACACACCATCGGAACACACCTGGACGCAATCGGATCCGAATACGGCACTCCTGATCTACGGGGTCGTCCCCGCGGACGCCCACCTGGAGGTGCAGGGCATCGGCCGGCATCCGGCCCCGATCCGGCCCGTGCGGCACGGCTCGATCGCCGCGCTGGTCAGCGAGGTCCCGGTCGAGCAGCCATTGGACCGGGACGAAGACCTCCAGGCCTTCTCGAGTCTGGTGGACGACCTGGTCGCCGCGATGCCGGTCATTCCGGTTCGCTTCGGTGCCGCACTCGTCGACGACGAGGCCGTGGAAACATGCCTGCTGCAACCCAATGCACATCGGTTCCGGGCCGCCCTCGACGAACTGTCCGGGCAGGCCGAGTATCTCGTGCGGGGACAGTATGTCGAGGACACCGTCCTGCGCGAAATCCTCGACGAGAACCCGCAGGCCGCCGCGCTGCACGACGCCATCCGCACCACACCGCCCGACGCCACCGGTGACGCGCGCATCGCCCTCGGCGAGATCGTCAATGCCGCAATGGAAGACAAGCGGCACGCTGACAGCGAGACGCTGATCCGAGCGCTCGCACCGCTGACCGGGCAGATGTCGCTGCGCCCATCCACCCAGGAGAACGAAGTGGCCGACATCGCTGTGCTCATGCCCCTCACCCAGGAGGAGGCGCTGGTACGCACCGTGGACAAAGTGGCCGAACTGTGGTCCGACCGGGTGCACCTGCGTGTCGTCGGCCCGCTGGCGGCCTGGGACTTCCTCGCCGTCGAACCGGACGAATCATGATCGCCACAACACCCACCCGGGACCAGCTCTACAACGAGGCCAAGCAGCGCCACATCGAGGGCCGTTCCGGCATGTCCAAGGCTCAGCTCGCACATGCGCTCGGCCGCGACTGAACAAGCCGAGCGGGAGGCGAACACCATGGCACTCCCGAAGCCGACATCGCTGCGGATCCAGGCGTTCGGTGGAGCCGAATCGGCTGACGCGTCGCTCGGACCGGATCCAGTGGCCGACCGAGGCCGCCGCGGCGGGAGATCCGACGCGTCCGCACCAAGATGGCCGAAGCGGCCAAGCTCCACCACCCCATGAGGTTGACCGCGCCCTCGGAATCTCCGCCATCGCGGGCTACTACGCGCCCAACTCGGAGGTGAACAACTCCGGCGACGGGTTCCCAGGGTGGGGTGTACCGACCCGGCATCCCGGCGCGATAATCCGGTTATGGGTTCTCCTGGTGATCTGCCTGCGGAATCGTTGGTGTGGGCCGCGGGGGCGTATCCAGGGCCGCGGACGGGGAGTTTCCGGTTCTGGTTCGCTACCCGCCGCTGGGAATGGTCGCCGGAGCTGTACCGCATGCACGGCTACACCCCCGGCGAGATCGAGCCGACCACCGAACTGCTTCTGGCACACAAACATCCCGACGACCGCGACAAGGTCGCCGAGACGATCACCCGCTCGGTCGAGTTGGGTGAGCCGTTCTCGAGCCGGCACCGGTTCATCGATACCCATGGTGTCGAGCATCAGGTGATGGTGGTCGCCGACCGCATCGTCGACCAGGGCCGCGCGGTCGGCACCGCGGGCTTCTACATCGACCTGGCCGGCACCCTCATTCGTGCCGAGCACGAGGCCCTCGAGGCGCGGATGCCGGAGGTGGTGGAAGCGCGGGCGGCGATCGAGCAGGCCAAGGGTGTGCTGATGCGCATGTATCGCATCAGCGACGAGCAGGCGTTCAAGCTGCTGGTGTGGCGCTCCCAGGAAACCAATACCAAGCTCCGCGCCCTGGCCGAGCAGCTGCTGCGGGAGTTGCCCAACGTGCCACCGGTCGAGCCCGGCACGGTCTCGGCGTTCGATCACATCCTGCTGACCCTGCACGAACGCATCCCACGCTGACCACACTGGAACCGAGATGTGCGAATGCCCACTGTCGCTACACATCTCGCAGTGGGGCGGGGCACCGATGAGTACACCACTGGCCGGGACGAAGGGGCCGCGGATCGGATTCCACCGGCCCCATGCGGGTGGACGATCAAAACGGCTACGTTTCGACGCGGCGTGTCCAAGCCCGAACCTGCGCCGGACATGGCCATGATGTCGGTCATGACCGATCCCGAAAGCGCGACACGGTCAGCCTCCACCGTGCCCGTGCCCGTGCCCGATACCGACGCCCGTCATCAGCAGGCAGCCTGGCAGCTCGCCGGCCGCGAAGTCGACCTGTACTCCGAACGCGAACTTCAGCAGTTCCTGTTCGAGGAACTCGCTCTGCCTGCCACCACCCCGGACCAAACCACCGACACCCCGTCTCTGACAGCACTGCGCCGACTACACCCACACCCGTTCCTGGACCACCTGCTGGCCTACCGCGCTGCACGCGCCGCCGCTGGAGACCTCGACTGACACGGCCGCCGCCACACCATCTCCCCACCGACCGGTCGCTTCCGGCCCGCCAACGCCTCACCGGTCTCGGTGTCGAGTCCTGCGGCGCGCGAGTCTGTCAGGAACCGGGCGACCGGCGCGATCGATATTCCAGCGGCTGTTGTCATCCAACGCCCCAGCGGGTGCGCACACCGTCACACAGCGACCACCAACGACGCGCGGCCCAAGCTTTCCGGGACCCGACCGCCGTAGCCAACATCGCGATCAGGATGGACAAGGGTCTCGCCCCAGCGACCCGGTAGTGCACGTGGGGCGAGACCCTCGTATCGGCTCGGACACTGGGGTCGCGTGCTGCGCCGACACCTCAGCACATACCAACAGGTCGGCCTGCTTAACCCGTCGGTGCCCGATCGTGGCCGACCAATGACGAAGTCGTTACCGGCTCCCCGTCGTCCGCCCGACGCTGGTCGGTGACGAGGCTAGATAGCGCTCGGCGAAGACGACCTTTTCCAGCGGGCGCCGGCCCGGGTGCGGTGGGATGGTGGCGGAGTGTCCGATTGTCACGATGACGGCGATGGCCAGATCATCTCGGTCCTCGATGCCGATCGCCTTCTTCACCAGATCGGGATCCCAGCCGTTCATCGGAGCCGACGCCAGCCCCAGCGCCGTGGCCGCGAGCATGGCGTAGGTGGCGGCGATCATGGCGTTCTTCACCGCGTTCTCCCGCAACAGTCCGCGGTTGTGCAGGTCGCGGAATTCCGCCCGGCTGTCGAACATGGCTCTGAACTCAGCGTTCCAGGCGCCGCTGCGCCCGGCCGAGTCGGCAATGTCGGTGTTCGGCGCCTCCCACGCGGCACTGTCGGCCACGAAGACCAGCGCCACCGGCGCCTCCTGGGGCTGTGGCTGCCCGAAGGCCGCCTCCGAGAGCCGGGCTCGCCCGGCCTCGCTGGTCACCACCACGATCGATCGGTCCTGCATGTTCCAGGCGCTGGGGGCCTGCACAGTGAGCTCCAGCAGTTCGGTCAGCACGTCTGGGTCGATCGGATCGGGGAGGTAGTGGCGGACGGTGCGGCGCCGGTGGATCGCTTCCGGGACAGACAAGGTATCGGCTTTCATGCAACTAACTATCGGAGAGTGGCAAACTTTTCGAAAGAAGGCACCTTTTGGTTCGTTACAATGGTCGAGGTGCGCACACGTGTCGAATCCTCGGGCCTACCGGCCGATGTCTTCTCCGCTCGCTGCCCCACTCGTCAGGTGCTGGACCGGATCGCCGGCAAATGGACGGTCCTGATCATCGACGCGCTCGCCGGCGGGACCATGCGCTACACCGATCTGCAGCGCCGCATAGAGGGCATCTCCCAGAAGATGCTGACCCAGACCCTGCGCGAACTGGAGACCGATGGTTTCGTCATCCGCACCGTCCATCCCACCGTCCCTCCGAAGGTTGAATACACCCTCACCCCACTGGGTCACAGCCTGCGCACCCCGATCACCGCGCTGCGCGAATGGATCGAGGCCAACATCAACGAGATCGAAGCCGCTCGAGCGGGATCCGCGGCAACACCGTGACTCGGCCGACCAACAGTCGACGAGTAGACGAATCAACCTGAGCGCTACCGAATCTCCTGACACCACAGGCGATCCCGCGTGGCGACGACAGCTCGCATGTGGGGCTCGAGTATCTGGCGGGCTATCGAGCGACCTGCGGGAATCTGGCACATAACCCCCACAGGGTTCGGGTCCTGCGGCCTCTCTGTGGCCTGTGCCCGCGCATAATGGGGGCCGTTGCGTCGCGGAGCACGACGACCGTCGGCACATCCAGAGCGTGTGTGGGATTTGTCCGTCCTACATGCCGAATCGCGTAGCCCGGACTGTCGCCACAGCCTGTACCGTTCCGAGCACGTCGACCTCGGCCGCGCTCTGACGCCCGAACAGGTACAACAGAAGTTCACCAGGTGCTCCCCGGAGCCGAACAGCAGGTCCGCCCCGTCGAACCGTCACGCATTCGCCGGTGTGTGCCCGCTCGATGTCGAGCTGGATTTCGCGAAGCCGTCGGCTCAGGTAGCGGCAGCCTCGGCGAACGTTGCGCCACAACGCATCCTGCAGAGCGGGCGTCAACTCGGTTCTGGGGCCACGGCCGTTGGCGCGGCGCACATCCTCGTGGTGAATGAAGAACTCGTTGAGACTCGGAAACGAACGCACCCACGGGATGCGGAAGAAACCAGGAGGCGGGCCCGAGCGAATCCGGTCGACAAGCCACTCGAACTCGGTGCGCGCCGCCAGATTCGCTCGGCGCCGCTCGGCGAACCGTCCGAAAGGCCCCGGCAGAACCAGACATGGTCCCGCCAGCACATCGCGCTCCCGCAGGACCAGGTGAGCCGCGAGGTCCCGAGTCGTCCAGCCCTCGAGCAGCGTGGGTGCATCAGCTCCGAGCTCGTCGAACAGATCGCACAGTGCGGCACGCTCCTGGGCTTCGAACGGGATGCTCCGCATATGCCCATCATGACAACGGGTTCGGGTTCCGCGCGCACATTCGTCGTCTGCACCCGCAGAATCGTCGGCTCCTCTTTGCGGTCCAGCCCTGCGCGCGCAGTCTGATCCACGATTTATCCACCGCAGAGCCCAGCAACCCCGCGCCGAGGACCGGCAGTGCGACAGGGTCGTCGGCGAACGCGACCACGACTGACCAGGTCCCGTCCATGTGCTGACCCCATCACGTCTGCATCTCGGTGTAGAGATCGGTTTGCGCATCCGTGGTGGGCGAGGCGTGCAACACCTGCGCCGACGCGATGGCCGCAGAATTCCATGCGGGGATAACGCCGCTGGACATGTGAGAGCTGCCATCGTCGCCGCAGCGACCGCGCAGTATCTGGAAGTGTGCTGGACCGGCATGATGGTGCCTTGCTGACAGAGTTCACCGCGGTCGGGCCCTGATACTCTGCCGACCTGGACTGGTCCTACCCAGTAGTGACTGGTTCGACCCGAGCAGGTATGGATGCGCCTCGCCGGGCGACTGCCCTGGCTCCGGTGGTGGTGAAGGCATGTATCGCCTGGCCAGAACTGCTCCGCATGCTGCCCCGCTAGTTGATTTCAAATGGATGGCCGGACTTGCCGCCGATCTATTTGCCCCGCCCCCGACTTGCCCGCCAGGCATCGCACCACATGTGTGCGAATGATCGGTCCGCCAACCAGCCCGCGCTGACCATGTGTCTTACTCATCGGTGGGCCCTCACGGGCCGAATCGGGGGCAGCTGCCGACGTTTTCACACGCGGGCTAGGAGCGGTTGGTCAGCTCCTTGTAGCGCAGGAACTCCACGAAGGAGACCTGCCCGTCCGCCCAGACACGGTCTTGCTGAATATGGCGCCCAAGGACCTCCCGCACTTCCTGGCCCTGGGCCATACCCCACTGGAGCGCGTCATCGAAGGTGATGAAACCGTCGTGGTCCGTATCGATCTCGTCGAACTCCCGCCGGGTGGCGATGAACTGCTGCTGGTCCATACCCGTCTCCTTTACCGGTTGGTGACCGCCGAACAGCAAGGACTTCGTTCGTCATCGATCCAGCGCACAAGCGTACGCGGAAAGTTTGCTGACACGCCCAGATTGGCGTGGAATCGAAACGAACCGAAGCACTGAACTCGACGGCTCCGGTCTCAGGCCGCTCGGGGCATCGGTGTGCAGGCAGCGGGCATTCGATCCGCCCCACCCGCTCCACAGCACCCGCGTGATCGCTGAGGTCAGGTGGTGCCTCGAGGTTGCGCCGACACGTGGCTGTCGGCTCACCCTGGCAGTACTCAAGGTCCCGCGGACCCATGATCCAGACTTCCTCACCGACCTCACCGCACATCTGGGCGCAACCGGCCACGGTGTCAGCCGACTGGACCCTAGGTGTCGTAACGACCTCATCATCGGTCGGCCACGATCGGGCACCGACCAGTTGAGAAGGCCGACCTGTTGGTGTGCGCTTAGATGTCGGCGCAGCACACGACGACCCCCGACGGCTGGGCCGATACGAGGGTCGCGCTCCACGTGCACTACTGGGACGCTGGGGCGCGATCCTTGTCCATCCGAGCTGGTCAGCGTGGGATGCGTTCGTGCAGGGTCAGCAGGATGTGATCGAACGCCGAGACCGTGCCGGGCTCGACCGGTGGCACGTTGGGCAACTCCCGCAGCAGCTGCTCGGCCAGGGCGCGGAGCTTGGTATTGGTTTCCTGGGAGCGCCACACCAGCAGCTTGAACGCCTGCTCGTCGCTGATGCGATACATGCGCATCAGCACACCCTTGGCCTGCTCGATCGCCGCCCGCGCTTCCACCACCTCCGGCATCCGCGCCTCGAGGGCCTCGTGCTCGGCACGAATGAGAGTGCCCGATCTACCCGATTTCGTCGACTCCATCGCCCCGGAGCCCAGTGTGCGCATGCCCTGAACCTGAAATCCGCCTGTGCCGGTGAGGGATTCGTGCGCGTGGGTATGCGGCCGACCGGAAGTAGATGGGAGCCGTATTGCTGCTGGTGCTGATATCGCTCTGGTGCTCGCCGGACTGGGATTCCTGGCCGCATCCGCTGATCGAGATCGAATCGATCGGCAGTCTGTCGGGGTCTCACCGGCACAGACGCCCATCCCGCAGATGAATTTGCAGGCGCGGTAGTAGCTCGCGGTTGATGGGGTACTGCCCACCCAAAGACCGCATCGCGGCATCACACATCGGAAGGGCCCAGGGCAAATCCGGAACAGCACCGCAGAGAAAGGCAACGCAATGGCCGAACAAGACGTGGTCGATCTGCTGACCGCACAACACGAACAGATCTCCACCTTGCTCGAACAACTGAAGTCCGGGCGGGAGGACCAGCAGGAACTTTTCACAGAACTGGTCCGGCTGCTCGCGGTCCACGAGAGCGCCGAGGAAGAAGTGGTACATCCCATCGCGAAGCGCGCCCGCTTCGGTGCCGAGGAAATGGTCGACGCTCGCATCGACGAAGAGAATCACGCCAAAAGCGCGCTCGCAGAACTCTATGACCTGGGCGTCGATCATCCGGATTTCGCGCCCAAACTCGCCGATTTCGCCGACGCGGTCGCCGATCACGCGGCGCACGAGGAGGCAGAAGAGTTCGTCCTGCTGCGTCGCCAGTATTCGGCGAGCCAGCTCGAACACATGGCGGGATCCGTACGCGCCGCCGAAGCGGTCGCCCCCACCCGCCCACATCCGCACGCCGGCTCGTCCGCTGCGGCCAACTTGATCGCGGGACCGCCGCTGGCCGTATTCGATCGCGTGCGAGACGCGGTGCGCGACTGGAGGTCACAAGGCTAGCGAGCTGGTGCACACACAGACGTCGTCCGCCATGACGACATGGAACCAACATTCGACGTCAGGATTCATCCGCCTTCCTGGGCCGTTCCTGTCGTGCGGAGTGGATGGTGGTTCAGCGGGACATATCAGCAGATTTCCCCGTCCAGTATCGAACAGCCCCGAGGATTGACCAGATCGATGGCGATCGGACCCGGGGACCTCAAACCTCGTGACTGCGGTGTCGGCAGTTCAGCCATGCCGAAGCCGGTCGGGGGCTCTGAGAGCCGCTCGAGAGCGGCTCTACGAAGAGGCCGAGCGACCGAGGCCCAGAAGCACAACGCCCATGGCCGCTCCAGCACGACGAAATCCGAACTGGCTAGGGCCATGGGCGAATGACGAGCCGGTCAGTTGCTCGGCGTCGTCGAGCACTGGCCAGGCAGTGAGAACCGAAACCGGTGCAATGTTGCTGCCATCCATCGCCGCTGACTGCCACGAGCAAATCGCAGTTCCGGCTGGGATGGTTTTCGACGGCCGACATCTCGATCGCCGATGCCGACCCGGTCACCGCTTGAAGGCGTCCTTGACCTTCTCTCCTGCGGTCTTCAGGTCGGACTTCACCTGGTCGGTCTTGCCCCTCTGCTCACGCTGGGGGTTTCCTGTCGCTTGGCCGGCCTTCTCCTTGGCCTTGCCACTGATTTGCTGGGCCTTGTTCTTGGCCTTGTCCGTTGTACTCATGACTTTCTCCTTGCGACTGCGGCCGTTCCCGGCCGCGGTTGACATCACATGCGGCACTTCGGCCGCCCACACATGACCGCACTACCCGAGGCGACGGCGAGAAAACCCCTCTGCCGTGATCACTCCGATGTTCCCGGCGGGAGTGTCACCCGACGTTTGCGGCGGAAGCACGTCGATGTGTGAAGGGCCAACCGGATCATCTGCGCCGCACCGGATTTGACGGGTTGCTTCGGGCACCCGATCCCACTCGGCGCGGGTGCGCTCGTCGGCCGCACGCATGTGACTGCTTCGGCAGTGTCCGAACCGCCGCAGTGGAATTCGGTTCTGCGGGACGACAGGAAGGATGTGCTGCCCCTTCCCCGCTTTCGGCCGCGCTCCCGGCCTTTTCCTCACCCGCCGCCGCGACGACATCCATGACATCCCGAAATCCATGCTCACGATGCATCACCGCCAGAGAACAAGAATTCGCTAGGAGTCGATCGCCAGGTGGTCGTCGGTTGGGGACACGCGATTTGGGGGTCAATAGTAATGGCGACGGCCGCCGACAGCGCGGCCCATCGACCCCAACAGCAGAAACACGAGCCCGATGACGAGCACCACGATCCCGATGGTCCACAGGATCGGGATGCCGAATATGAACCCGACGAGGAGAAGGATGATTCCGAGAATGATCATGGCCACCACCTGGTTTCGCTGCTGTGCGCGAAGGGCCCGAGCGGCCCTCCGGTGCTGATATCGGTCATGCGCGCAATCCCGACACGCGTCACTGCGCGCACCCGGCCACGGCCACAGGAAGAACGAAGCCACGATGTTCGACCCGATGTGATGCGTCGGCCGTCATGACGCGCATACCCTCACGCCGGCAGTTCAATCAGCACACCGAATCCGATATCCCCAGCTTTGGCAATGTCTCTGTCAGGCAGTGAAATCGACGGCCGGCCGGCTTGCACTCGGCCTGTTGCCCCGCCGGCTCGCGTGATCTCTCGTTGCCCACCGAGGTCACTCGAAAGAGCGATCGGGCAGGTCGCGCGGCAGAAGAGTGCCGAGGGGGCCGAGGTCGATATTGAGATCCTCCGGGGTGAGCCCGAAATGATCGCGTAGTTCGTCCATGCGTTGTTCGAGCAGCATCAGGGTGGTGCCGATTCGTTCGATCTGGGCGTCGGTGAGGTCACCTGCGTCGACACGGCGTAGCGCTTGCCGCTCCATCAGCTGCCGCAGTAGCTCCACCAAGGTCAGGACCAGGGTGACAAGCCCGCGCTCGACCGATTCCGGATCGGTGTCGATACGCGGTGGGATGCCGCCGAACTCAGTCATCGCCGCCCGGTCCTTCCAGCACGTCGCGCGATGCGGAACCGACCGGCGGATACAGGGTGCTGATGGAGGAGATGAGGGCTCGCAACGAGATCTGGACCAGATCGACGTCGGCGATAGCGAGTTTGATGTCGCCGGAAATCACCACGCCACCAGCCAACACCCGATCCAGCAGGTCGACCAGCGCGACGCGGCGCTCGGTGTCGACAGTGGGGTCGGCCCGAATCATGTCGGCCCTCGTGTCACGCCGGCGAAAGAGTACGGCGGCCAGGGGCCGGTGAGTTCGAGCCGGATACCGGGGATTTCGGCGCCGAGCGTCGCGACGGCCGTGGTGAAGTCGTCGGTGCGGTCGTCGTCGACGAGGTATGTCCCGTTGAGCACCATCCAGTCCCGGCGGCCGCTCACCGCCGGGTCGGTCAGCGGCTGACGTCGTCCCGCCGCAGCGTGGTGAATCAAACGCGCGTGAATCTGTTCGGCGCGCTGTGCCGCATCGGTTTCCACGCTCTCCTGTGCCGACAATTGCGCGCGTCGCCGGGCCAGATACGCGGTCCCTGGCTTGATTGTGCTGACCTCTTCCGCTGACCTGGCCTCGGCAACGGCAGCGGTGAGGGCAGCACGATCGCCATAGGCTCTTACACCCCACTCGGTACGGCCGCTCACCAATTCCAGGGCGGCGTCGAAGTCCGCGTGCCGCTCATCGAGCAGCTCACGCACACGGTTGTCGTCGTGGAAGACGGTGGCCAGCCGGAGCGGGACGGCCGGACCTCGGCGCACCATGGCCGAGACGACGGCGTCGTGGGCCCGCGCTGTCGCCTCCAGCCAGTCGAGATCCTCGAGGTTTCGCCGCAGTGGTTGCTCCCCGAAAACGTCCAGCGGCACCGAGCCCACGACTGCGGTCAGGTCGCCGGAGACCACCGTCCGCACCGGTTCGCCTGCGACTCCGGTCAATGTGCTCAGTTCTGCCGTGCCGTCGCGGCGGGATGCCACCACGTACAGCCAGACTGCAAAATCACCGGTCACGATCGTTCTTTTTTCCGTCGCGGCCGCGTTCGATGGGTTGACGGCGTTCATTTGCCGCCTCCAGTTCGGCGATCCGGTCTCGAAGTTCCCGGTTCTCGAGTTCGAGGTCGGGTTCCTTCTGTTCCAGGGCGTGGGCCTTGCTGTTGAGCCAGGGGTCGGTCTCCCACCAGTCGATGCCCACTGCCCTGGCAGTTTCCAGGGATGCGATCACCAACCGCAGTTTGATGGTGAGCAGTTCGATGTCGAGGAGGTTGACTTGGATATCGCCTGCGATCACCAGACCCTTGTCGAGGACTCGCTCCAGGATGTCGGCAAGGTTGGTGGACTGGTGCCCGCCCCCGTAGGGCTCGGGTGCGTATGAATGGCCTCCGACGACAGTCATCACTGATTCCTGGCGCCGATGTCGGTGCTGCCGCGGGTATAGCGTTTGATTCTGCGGCTGGCCAGCAAATTCTCGTCGAAATCGATCTCCACCTCGTAGAGTGCCATGATGTCCGCCGAGGGGGGGATACGGCGATCTTCCAGCGCCTCGATCTCCACGAGCCAACCATCCTCTATCGGTTCCACGCGGGTGATGCCCTGGATGTCGTTGGACGTCAGTTCTGCGAGGCGTTCGATGGCCACCGCGGCGGCTTGCGCCGCGGTGAAGGCCGGTTGTTCATTCGATGCCGAGTGAGCGTTGTCGGAATCGTTGGAAGTGGTGTCGCGGGCCACGTGAGTCACTCCTTCCGGTCTATGGGACCTACCTCGGAACCGGTCATGCGATCCAGGGCCGCTTGCTGCGCTTGCTCGGCCTCTTCTGCGGACAAGTCGCCGCTCGCTGCGGCGCGGTCGATCTCCTCGAGTTCGCTCCGGAATGCCGCGGGATCGTGCAACTGCCGTTCGACCTGGTCCTGGATCAATTCGCCCACCCATATCACGCCGCGAACCGGCGCGAGTGGCAGCGAGACTATCGATGAGAGCAGACCCATGTCTCAGTCCTCAGGCGCTCGTTTCGCGACGAAGTCGTAGGCCGCCATCGGTCCGAGCAAGTTCAGCTCCACCCGGCCGTCCCAGTTCGCGATGAGCCGGCGCACCATTTCCTCCAGCTCATCTCGCCGGGCCGACTCGACCAGTACCGCGAGGTGAACGGCGTCCTCTTCATGGCTGGGTTCGCGCTGGTTGACCAGTGCTTCGAGTTTCTCGAGTTCGGAAACCACCTTTGTGGTGTCCTCGGCTCGCTTGGCCTCGATGGCATGATTGATCAGCTCGCCCAGCGCGATTCGCGCATCGCGGGTGGCGTCTTCGGGCTTGCCACCGATCTCGTCTTTCAGTCGAGCGGCCTCGGCGTTGTCATCGAGGAGTTCCCGCAGGATCACGTCTTCGATGTAGCGCCCTCTGATCACGAACTGGGCCCGGCCCTCGAGTTCCTCCAGGGCGGCGCGGAATTCGTCCTCGTTCGCCTCGAGCAGTTCGCTTTCCACCGCCTCGGTGTCGGTCATGACCGCACCGAACCGCAGCGGCAATACCGGACTGACCGCGGCCGATCCATCCAGCAGTTTCTCGTGGGCGGTGAGGTCTGCGGGGGTGCCCAGTGGCCGGTCGGACTCGAGCGTGCTGACCAAGGCGGCGACCGCGCCGTGCCGCACCACCGTCACTTCACTGGGCGGATCGCCGACACCGGTGGCGTGTGGTTCGGCCTCGACGTCGGCGGGCACGATGCCGTAGACATATACGGCTGTCGATTCGGGAGCCATCACTCCTCCTCACGTTCGGATGGCCTGTGCACTGTCTGACGCTGCTTGTTCACATCGCCGAGGAAGTCCGCCACCTTCTCACCGGCCGCCTCGAGCGCGCCTTTCGTCTTGTGTTTCGAGGCGCCTTCGGTGACGTCGCCGACGATGTCGGTCAGGCCCTTCGGCTCGCTACTCGAGATCTCGAGCCGGTTGACCGCTTCGGCGAAACGCAGATACGTGTCGACACTGGCCACCACGACGCGTGCGTCGATGGTCACCAGTTCGATGCCGACCAGCGACACACGGGCGAAGGCGTCGATGACAAGGCCTTTGTCGAGGATGGTGTCGACGACATCAGCGAGGCTGGATGAATTCGGCCGAGCCAACGTGCTGGTTCCTCCACCGCCTCCTGCGGGTTCGATAGTCATCTGTGTGCTCCTTCCTTCTCACGCGAGCGGCGGGCCGCTGTACTCGTGCGGCGGGCGGCCGAACGATCGCGAGGCGGCTCTGGTTCTTCTTCCTCGTCCGTGGCGCGCTGATCCTCGTCCTGCTCGTCGGCCTCGTCTTCCTCGGCCTCTTCTGTTTCTTCATCTTCTTCATCGGCGCGATCTTCTTCGGATTCCTTGCGCCGTGCGGTTTCGTCGTCTTCGACGACCTCGCTGTCGTGGATCTCGCCGTGCCAGCCCACGATGTCGTCACTGTGCAGCACCGCCTCGGTCATGACATGCCGCTCGAAATGCTTGAGCTCCAGCCGGCACCGGCGGCCTGCCGCGCGCCACAGATTGGCGGTTTTCTCGAATACTCCCTTCGGGTGGTAGGCGAGCACGACGAGGATGCGGGTGAGGTCCGGTGTGATCTCGTGGAATGTGACGGCACCGTCGATGTAGCCTTTGGTACCTTTGGAGCGCCACACGATCCGCTCGAACGGCACCTGCTCGAGGATCGTCGACTCCCAGGTTCGTCGCGACCAGAACACTTTGCCGGTCCAGCTGAGCTTCTCGTCGGAGACCTGTTCGACCTGTTCGAGCTTTTTCGTGAATTTCGGAAAGTCCGCGAACTGGGTCCACTGGTCGTAGGCCAAATCGATCGGCACGCCGACGTCGATATGCTCGACGATATTGGTCAGCTTCAGCTTCGTTGTGCCGCCCTTGCCCTTGCCGCCGGTCAGCGACTCCTTGACGGTGTCGAAACTTTCCCGGACCGTGTGCCCGAGCTTGCTCATGCCTCCGCTCATCGCCGCTCGCAACGGCGACGCGCCTCCAGCCAACTTTTCCACGCCGGTCACTGCCGCCAGCAGATTGCCTCCGCTACCGTCTGCGTACTCGTTGAGCCGGTCCGCGGTTCGCGATGCCCGGTCCGACAACCCGGCTACCGCGCGTTCGGCCAGGGTCCCGGCAAGGTTCTGCACGGATTGTTGCAGCAACCCCGTCGGGGTGGACGATCGAGCGGTTTTCCCGGCCGTCGCCCCCGCACGGGTCGCGGTGTCCGCAATTTTGCCGACGGCGTCGGCAGCGAGCTTGCCGACTCCATCGGTCTTGTCGTGCAACGTCTTCGGCATCGATCTCATCTCCTCGTGCGGCGCACGGGCGCTTCGTCGGCATCGGCGCGACTACGGCGTCGCGTGGACGAGGCAGGCTGGCGATCCGAAGATCCGGACTTACGAACCGGGGTTCGGGAGCCGGTCTTACGCGCGCGGGTGGTTCTCGGGCTGCTTGACCGCGCTCGAGCAGTCGGCCGCCCCCTGTCTGCTTCGTCGTGCTCGTCGCGGTCTGCTCCGGTATCGCGTTCGTCTCCGAGATCCTCGTCCTCCGCAGACGTTTCCCCGGCCTCTCGGGAGGTATCGCCGCCGCCCTGGTCTTCGTCCGAATCCGTTTCATGCGAACGGTCTCGTTCTGTATCCGAGACGATGGTTGAGCCCTGCTGTAGCCGCGTGTTGAGCGCGTCGAGACGGTTGCTCGCGGCCGTTACCGCGGCCGACCGGACCGCACCCACCAACTCGCCGCGAACCGTGTCGGTGAGCTCCGCCAGCTCAGGGGACGATTTGAGCAATTCGGTCCCTCGCCCCAGCAGCTCCCCGGGCAATCCCGAAGACCGCTTCGCCATCGCCGCACCTGCCAGCGACAACGCAAAACGCATCTTGCGTGTGCGGCCCAGTAAGTAACCGACTCCCACCCCTATCGCAATTCTTGTGCCACCTTTCATGGCTTACTCCTTGCTTGCTCGACTCCCGCTGCACCGAGATACGGCTCCAGGTCGGTCGACACCCGATGAGTGGGATAGGCCATGTTTGCGAATGGCCTTACCTCGCGTATACCCAGCAACTTCCTACTTATCGGCCAAGATCCCGATGGATTCGATCGAGCTCGGCCACCGTGAAGTGAAGGGAGGAACAGGCAGCCGTCAGGAGCCGGGCAGCAAGGGCAACAGACGGGGTCGAGGCGGCGTAGGCCGAGTAGACGGGTCCATCGAGTGAGGCGGATTCGCGAACGGGACTGTTGCAGGGATAGGCGACAGCCGAGTTGGCTTGCCCTTCGGGACGGGCTGAAAGGATGCCGCTGTGCCCAAGCCCTCCCCTCGTGAGTTCCGCGACGATGTCCTGCGCGTGCCCCCGCAACGGCGACGACGGTGTGACGATCGAGCAGATCGCCGCCGAGATCGGGGGCTTTGTCGTGTCCGGAGGCGTGGGACGGTTGCCTATGAACGAATCACGTGCTTTTGCTTGGCTCTCGCCGGCATTTCGGGCAGAAATACCTCTTGCCGTCCACTGCCCCGAGCCGTTCGGTGCTGTTGTCCTGCAGTGCCTCAAACATGCGGTACTCGCGGGCGAACTTGCCGCACAGGCTCATGGCCGAATGCCATTCCCACCCTTGTGGATTCGGACACAAGGCCATGCTTTGCCCGCCGTGCATCGAGCGGCCGCCACCGCTCGGGGGAACAGGTTGGCCGCTCGGGCTCCACATGTTTGATCGAGTGGATATGACTCGAGCAGCGAATATAGGGGAATCCGCAGTGGTTAGCGGTGCCCGTTCTCGCGCTCGATCCGCCGCCGGATCGCCCCCCCGTTTTGAACCTGGCTGGCCGAGACGTACGCGCGCACAGGTGAATTCGACGCCGCCCTTGCCGCCCTGGCAAAGATGGGCAGCGATATCGGATCGGAGCGGGTGGATCACCGCGTCCGGGACATGGAACAACTCATGGCGTGAAGACCCGGCCGAATCCGAGGTCACAATGCATTCGGACAGGACAGCGAACAATACTCGACTGCGAACTCGCGCGCTGTCAGCAGACTGCACTCCACTCGGCGGTACCCGACGGCGAGATGTGATCAGCTCGAGAGGCGAGCGGCCGCAGCCTGGGTCAGGGCGTGCCCAGCGCAGTTACGGGGACGCCGTAGGGCAGGAACCGCACACGACGGCGTTCATCGGTGTTGTCGCGGTGCGCACGCAAGGCCTCGAGCTCGCTCGGAAAAACCTGCTCGACCCTGGCCTCGCCAGCGTCGTCGACGCTGTAGATGACCCACACCCCGCTGCCGGTCTCGCCGGTGGTCTCGCCCTCCGCCTTCGGCGGTCGCGTACGCTCCGGCTGAACGACCTGACCGAGCAGCGACCCCAGCGTACTTACACTTGCGCGATCGATGTACTCGCCGGCCTTTCCGAGGAGGTCGCGGAATTCGATCCCCATCTCCCGTAAGGCGCGCTCGAATTCTTCCGGATCGATCCCGAAAGGCCTGTCGGCTGCCATCACATTGCTCCTGGAGACGAATTCGACGTTACGCCTTCAGTGTCCTCGCGCACCCTCGAATTCGCCACGCCGACCACGCGGCAGGGTCTCGGCAGCTGTGTTGGGCTGGTCCCGGCCCGGATGAGGGACAGCGCCCGCGCCAATCCGCCTGAGTCGATGGAGGCATTCGGCAGGGCTCACCCTGTCGACGGCACCCGCATGATCGCCGAGCCCGCCCCCGCCCGATGCCACCGACTGTCGTCAATAGCAATTACTCCGCAAAGATCAACCATCGTGAGGTTTCATCGGCAAAGGATGGGCAAAAGCTAGACGGAATAGGCAGATTCCGGCAAATGTGAAGGGGTTGGGCACGATGTCAGTAGGGACCATACTCGCGATCGTCATCCCCGTCGTGGTGGCGGCGATCCTGATCGCAGGGGCAGTTTCGCTCCTGGTCCGCAGTCGTCACCTTCGTGAACGCTTCGGCCCGGAGTACGAACGAACGGTCGAAGACGCCGACAGCCGAATGGCCGGCGAGCGCGAACTCAAGACCCGCGAGAAACGCCATGACTCGCTGGATATCCGGCCCCTGCAGAGCAGCACCCGTGATCGGTACAGCCGGGACTGGACGAACGTGCAAGGGGAATTCGTGGACCGGCCCGAGGATGCCGTGCATGACGCGGACCACCTGGTGACGTCCCTGATGCGCGAATGCGGCTACCCGACCGAGGGCTTCGAGCAGCAGCTCGAGGACCTCTCGGTCGAGCACAGCCGTACGCTCGAGCACTACCGGGTCGCCCATGACATCGAGGTGCTCAGCACAGGACACAGGGCCACCACCGAGCAGCTGCGGGGTGCCATGGTGCACTACCGAGCTCTGTTCGACGAGCTGCTTTCGGACGGCGGTCAAGACCGTCACGCCCGCGCTTGAGCGGCCCAGATCCCGACCCGAGATGCCAAAGCGATCAGAGACGGAGGAAAGATGCAACGCGACCACGGACCGGACTCGACCGAGGACGGTCTATCCACCGAAGACATTGCCCAGTCCCACGGCCGGACGACAGATGAGGCGTCCGAACCGCAGTCCGAGGCCCCCGCCTTCCCGGGCGAGAGTACCCCGACGAGTGGCTCCGCTGAACCCGAATCCCAGCCAAAAGAGACACCCGCGCCGACCGAGGAGGAAACCCCGCAGCTCCTCACGACCGAGCACGAGGAAGGCTTCCGCGTGCGGTGGCAGGAGATCCAGAACAAGTTCGTCGACGACCCCCGTGACGCTGTGCACGCGGCCGACACCCTGGTCGCAGACGTCATGCAGACACTGGCCACGACGTTCGCCGAGCACAAACAGGAGCTCGAGGGGCAATGGAATCGCGGTGAGCAGGCGGACACCGAGGATCTGCGTATGGCCCTGCGCCGCTACAGGTCGTTCTTCAACCGCCTGCTCACGACCTGAAGCGATGGAATCGCCACGATCATTCTGGGCATCATCCTGCTCATCGTCGGATTCGTCGCGAAGATCGCCATCCAGTGGACGATCGGGATCGTCCTGATCGTCATCGGAGCCATTTGATCCTGGTCGGCTCTCTCGGTGACGAGGTCTTCGGCCGCCGGCACTACTGGTAGTGCATACACATGGCCCAGGGCAGGACCGCCCGGTCGCTGACGTGCGCGGCGCGAACCGACCATCGACCAAGGGCCGCGAGATCACCTCCAGCACCAGCCCCGCGAGGTCCGTGCGCGGCCGTTGCGCGACCCGGATGCGGTGAGCCGTCCGGCAAGCCGTGCAGTCTCAGCGATCCGGACCGACTGGCGCGAGCCTCACGTCGGTCACCTCCAGTGCGGAACACCGCCCCGGCGTTCCAGAAGGCGCTGTTCGACAGTCTGGACATCGGCGAATCGACGCGCGTCGACATGACAGCGGTGAGTTCTTCGGCGTGGCCGGCGTCCGCGCCCTGATCGCAGCCCGCAACTTCGCCGACCAGCGGCACTGCGCGATGCGTATCGAGGGCCCGTACTGCGTCACACGGGTACTCGAAATGGTAGGTCTGGCAACAGGATTCGACATCTGCGAGTAGTGCGCCGAGCAGCCGATGTCCGAAACGATAATCGTCGGTCACGGCCTCGTCCGATCGCACACTACTGACCTCGCACGAACGCCCCGGGCCGACCCCGCGTACATGGGTATGGCCCCGCCCGGCCTGCGGAAGGCAGAACCGGGCGGGGGGTATCTCCCAGCCGGCACCCGATCGTGGCCATGACTGGAAGACCGCCGATCATCGTAGGTGCGCGACTGCCAACCGGTCCGCTGCCACGCTGAGACGGAAGGGCCCCGCCGCTACGGCCACAGCTCGGTGTCGGGGGATGCCGCTCGGCGCGGCGACAAGCGCTGTGTGAAGGTTTCCGTCCCCGCACCGCCGATTTCACCACTGTCGCCTATCGGCTGCGGGCATCACCGTAGTGTCGGTCACGGCGGAGACAGGCAACGTGGCCGAGTGGCTGCCAGGCCGCTGCCGTGACACAGGCCATCACCGATGTGGCGATCCAGAATGGCGCGACAACCCCCAGAGCCTGTCGTCGCGTGCGCACCGTGGCTCGACGCCGAGATACATATCGTGCGGCCGCGCCTGGTCGCGTGTCTGGGCAGCGTCGCCGCCAAAGCGATACTCGGACAATCGTTTCCCGTCACCACCCAACGTGGCCGGTTCATCTCGGTTCGCGAGTACGAGGTGCTCGCGACCGTGCATCCATCGGCGGTATTGCGGGCTCCAGACCGCGCGGCGGCTTGTTCCGCGTTTCTCGCTCACCTGAACACGGCCCGCTCGATGTTTCCCACGAACGCTCCGACCGCTTGTACATGAACCCGTGCACGGCAGCGGGTTTCGGGATCGGCCGCTCGGGTAGCTCACCATCGTCAGGAACGTCTGCTGACCAAAGGAGCCCGAATGCGCCGGACCCCAACAGCTCTCGCCGTCAGCGACGGATACACCGACACTCTCGAACCACGAATGAGTGGGGTCGTGTTGTGGTTCGACACGGCCAAGGGCTTCGGATTCATCGCTCCGGACGAGCAGCCCGGCGAGTATTCGTCGAGTACTCCGGCATCGACCTGCATGGCTACCGCACCCTGGCCGAGCATCAGCCGGTGACATTCACTCTCGAACGAGACGAGCACGGTCTGCACGCATCGACCGTGCGTCCAAACGCATCGACCGTGCGTCCAAGCTAGGAGAACCCCATGAACTCCGCCGAAAGACGTCTTTTCGCTTCGACATTCGCTGCCCTCGGACTTCTTCGCCGAATGATGGCCAACGAAGAGTCGCTGCGCGCAGGGGACGGCCTGCCGGTCGATATCAGGTCCACTCTCACGTGTCTCAGCGGCGCGATGGCGGGTCTGCGCGTCCGCTTCGACGTCGACCCCGACGATGTCGACTTGGAATTCGGTACGAACGACCGAACTTTCCCAGCATCAGAACCGGGTCCACCGTCCTCCGCAGGTCGCATGGTGTGGATCGGCGGTAGTGGGAGCCGCCCCCGACACCGGGCCCTGGCGCCCCAGCCCCCGCAGTTCGTCCGCTCGAACTCCGCGCCCCTGCAGCCGCCGAACGCCAGCCGGGCCTTGTAGTCGCACCGGGTACTCGGCGGCTTCTTCCGCCTGCGGTCAAGCCTGCTGTGCTCGCCACATCCGATGCAACTGTTCGAGGTTGCCGGTGCCTCGCTCGGGCGTGTCAGCAGATGCTCTGCATTGCGGTGCGAGCATAGGTGTCATGTCCCAGGCGAAGGAGGCCTATCAGGCCGAGCAAGCTGCGCGGTGTGTGGAACGGGCCCGCCGCTTCCACGCAGACCGGCCGGTGTTGAGCGCGGATTTTCCGGAGCTGCCCGACGACGAGGACTTCTACGCCGCCTGCGACTCCGGACGCGAATGGGACGGGCACTGGTACCCCGCGACCCGCTCCACGCCTGGCCCGAGGTCCACGGTCTCCGATGAACGCCGCCCGGAGTCTCGGTTCAGGGGTGCGCTCCGCCCGGGCCGCTGCCCCTTCCTGGCAGGTGTCGCGGAACCGGTTGCGGCTCAGGAGAACTGAGACCCGATGAGGGGCTCCTGCCGTGTAGCAGGGCCCCGCGCGGTCGGTGGCGCGGTGCCGGTTCGGGCCGCGTGCCCGAATCGTCGGCTTCGCCGGTGTCTACAAGGGGTACGCTACTCACAGGGTTCAAACAACAGCCTGGTCACTCGCGGTGGTGCAGGGCGCTCACCGCGGAAGGCGTTCAGCCCTCGCGCCCCTGAAACCAGGTGATGGTGATGAATCACCTCCCTCGTCCTGGCCTGCTGACCATCAAAGCTTCAACCATCGACCACACCCACGTGTGCAGCGTCGGCGGCGAGATCGACGTCCTGACCGCCCCCACGTTCGAGAAGGCGCTGTTCGACAGCCTCGACATAGGCGAATCGACGGTCGTCGATCTGAGAGAGGTCACGTTCTTCGGTGTGGCCGGGATTCAGGCCCTGCTCGCCGCCCGGGACTTCGCCGACCAGTACCACTGCGAGATATGCATCGACGGGTCGTACTGCGTCACACGGGTATTGGAAGCAACCGGCCTGGCAAGCGAATTCGACCTCTGCGCTCCTGCTGCCACCGAACCGGCCGAACGATAACCGATCCATCCGCCGAACCCGCTGCCCGAGCCAGACCCCGGCCGGGCTGGGGAGTACTGACG
The DNA here is from genome assembly GCF_050942175.1 of Nocardia sp. CA-151230. Lineage (NCBI taxonomy): Bacteria > Bacillati > Actinomycetota > Actinomycetes > Mycobacteriales > Nocardiaceae > Nocardia > Nocardia sp. CA-151230. The sequence continues at coordinate 4,417,173 of NZ_CP192061.1, read as the reverse complement.
TGACAGTGCCGTCCGGAGAGTCCTGGCGGCACTGGACCATGGTGCGGATCGCGGCCATTGGGAGCCACACATGGCAGGTCAGCGAATCGGGAGGTGGTTGTTTCGCTGACCTGCGGTAAGAGTAAGGCCGGTCATACCTTGCCGACCGGAATGGGTCATCAATCGCGACCTTTGCCCGCATCAGAGAAAGATAACCACCGGACAACAGGTCGGGTCCATGAACTCACCTGAATCGGCGGTGCCGCGCCGGCGCGACGTGGCCCCGTCCGGCCTGCGGACGGACGACAGGACCGGGCGGGGTGTGCACATCTCAACAGCAGGTACCCGACCATGGCCGTGGCCATTGCCGGATGACCACCGATCATCGTAGATGGGCCACTGTGCACCGGCCACCAGCCGCGCCGCGACGGAAGGGCCCTGCCGCTACAGCCACAGCTCGGGGTCGGGGATGCTGCCCTTGGTTCGCGGTGCGACAAGCGTTGTGCGAAGCCGTGATCGCTGCGCCGCCGCAGGACGCGGCGAAGTAGCTGGGACTAGCGAATCCGTAACGACGGAGTCGTAGACAATCGGCCACAGCGTCGAGTACCGGTGCAGCGGGGTGATTCACGGTGATCTCGCTACGGCTCGAACGGTGGTCGCTGTATTTGCGGGCGAAAGGACCTCAGCCAGCGCGGAGCCTGTCCAGTAGTGGCCGGGCGGCTTCGGCCAGGAATCTGTCCTGTTGTTCGTCGCCGATCTGTACCAGCGCGATATCGGTGAAGCCCGCGTCGCGGTAGGGGCGCACCGCCGCGGCGATGGCATCGAGGTCGGGGCCGCAGGCGATCTGTTCTGCGATGTCGCGGGGGCGGACGAACTGCGTCGCGGCCGCGAATCCCGCCGGGGTGGGCAGGTTGGCGTTGACGTCCCAGCCGCCGGCGGACCATCGGAACTGTTCGTGCGCACGCTGAATCGCCTTGTCGCGGTCGCTGTCCCAGCTGATCGGGACCTGTCCGGTCACCCGCGACGGTTCCGCACCGCACTCGTCGGTTCGGATGAACTGCCAGGAGTCGACGAGTTCGGCGTCCGGATCGGTGGTGATCATCTCGTCGGCCAGCGGGGCGAAGCGTCGCACCGACCGCAGCCCGGAGACGGCGACGGCGATCGGCACCGGTTGCGCGGGCAGATCCCAGATCTTGGCCGCGTCGATCCGATACCAGAGTCCGCTGCGGCTGATCGTATCGCCGGTGAGGAGGTCACGGATGATGGCGATGGCCTCGAGGAGCCGGTCCTGTCGTTCGTCGAGTCCGGGCCAGCCCGCGCCGATCACATGCTCGTTGAGGCTTTCGCCACTGCCGAGCCCGAGGGTGAACCGGCCGTCGGCGAGGATCTGCAGGGTCGCGGCCTGTTGCGCGACGATCGCGGGGTGATAGCGCATGGTCGGGCAGCACACGTAGGTCATGAGCGGGATGCACTCGGTGGCCTGCGCCACGGCGCCGAGCATCGTCCAGGCGTGCGGTGCGTGGCCCTGGGACTCGAGCCAGGGCGAGTAGTGATCGGAGCTGACCAGGAAGTCGAATCCGGCTTGTTCGGCGGCGACCGCGTAGCGGACGAGTTCGCGCGGTCCACTCTGTTCGGTCATGAGGGTGTATCCGAATCGGGTCACTGTCGGGTCCTTCCGTGCGGCCGTGTGGGATACCGATCGGCTACCCACTGACCACCCGTACACACCGGCGCGCGATGATGGCGGATTCGACCGGCGCTACTGCTGTGCCCGCCGCTCACAGCGGCAGCGCACAGGCGCCATGGGAGAGCAGTCCATCGTGCCCGTTCGGTCTTCCGCACTGCGGGCAGCTGCTCGACGACGCCGATTCAGTGGCCGGGATCCCGTCGTTCGGATTCAGGCGTTGGACAGCGACGATCAGGAGCAACCCATGTCGAAAGCAGAAGAGACCGGCCAATACACCGGCACTCAGGACAAGGACCACAACCTCATCTGGTTCACCCAGACGTGCCTGAGCAACGCGCTGCGAATGGGAGTTCGCCGCACCTCGATCGCCGATGTCGACCCGGTCACCGCTTGAAGGCGTCCTTGACCTTCTCTCCTGCGGACTTCAGGTCGGACTTCACCTGGTCGGTCTTGCCCTTCTGTTCGCGTTGGGGGTCTCCTGTAAGTTGGCCGGCCTTCTCCTTGGCCTTGCCACTGAGTTGCTGAGCCTTGTTCTTGGTCTTGTCCGTTGTACTCATGGCTTTCTCCTTCCGTGCGGCCCTGTCCGGCCGCGGTGGACATCACATGCGGCACTTCGTCCGCCCACACATGACATGACCGCATTACCCGAGGCCACCGTGATCACTCGCTACCCGCTACATGACGGGAGTCACGCCGATGTCCATTCGGTCGATTTGTTCCCGGCTGAGGTTGCTGGGCGTGTGATTCCCTGCCGATCTCGGTCATCCCTCGGATTGGGTCCGCCAATCACGCACAGCGTCACGAATCCGATCGAACAAGGCCAGTGGCGGCCCGAACACCAAATTGGCTGTCGCGGATTCCCCTGCCTGCGGATGCGGGCGAGTCGGCGCAACAGCTTCGGCGACCCGCACCGCGGTGGCCAGACGAGCGCTGTCTTGCCCGGACAGGCTCCTGCGCAGCTGATCGAATTCCTCCTTCTCCTCCATCTCGGCGTGTTCGATCACAGATGCCGCGAAGTCCTGGAACTTGCCCGCGAACCGGTCATCAGTGACACCGAGTTCATAGAGTTCGGCCAGCACATGCTTGGCCTCCTCCTCTTCATGGAGCCGATCGTCGACGACCTCCCCGGCGACCTTGGCGCGCCGCGACGCCGGATGCACGACCTGTTCCTCAGCGCTCTCGTGCACGGCCAGTAAGCGAACCAGGTTCTCGAAAGGCTGCCGCTTGGCCTCTCCTGAGGCCCCTTCGACCTGCTGCAGCAGGGTTTTGATCTGCGTGTGCTGTTGCTGCAGCAGCGCAATGACATCGTCCTGCTCAGTCGATGTGTCTCTCTCCTCCGATTCCGCGGCTGATCGAGCCTGCCCGCCCTTTCGACCTGCCTCATGGGGGTCGGCTGCATTGGCTTCACCGAAACTGCCGCTGCTGGCTTTGCCGCCCTTGCTCGCTTGCTGCTCGGTATCGGAGCGGTTGCCGAACTGACCGGGATTGTTGGGATCTGGCATCACGATTCCTCCTTCGAGTTCAGGGATTTCATATTGCGGGCGATCCTCTCGCAGCCCACATCCCTCGCCTACCCGAGTTGTCCCGCCACAATCGGTCGCCCGGAAAAAGGACTCGAAGCGGCGCAGATCCACGACACGCGCCGGTCCGGCGGAATCGCCAACGCGCGATCCGATCCGATCCGGAATCTGCTGGTCGCGCACCGGCTGGACGATGTTTGGTGCAGGAGAATCCCCCGCCCGCACCGTCGCCGGAGGATGTCCGCACCGTCGATGGTGCTGCGCGCCCAAAACCGGTTCCTCTCCGAACCCGCGGAGCCTTTGCCCGACATGCCAAGCGCGGCAACCTGATCCCGAGGACAACCGGCAGCACACGAATCACACGGGTAATGCCGTGCCGGCGCGTCTTGGTTTCCCTTCGATCGGGCCGGGTAGGCGGCCAGTGGAAACACACGACCGAGGGAGGTACCAAATGAGCACAGTCACCGCGTCCACCAACGTGAATGCCCCGTTGCGCACCGTCTACGACCAGTGGACTCAGTTCGAGTCCTTCCCGCAATTCATGGACGGAGTACAGAAGATCGACCAACTCGGACCGACACACACCCACTGGAAGATCAAGATCGGGCCGGTGGAACGCGAATTCGACGCGACCATCACCGAACAGCATCCCGACGAGCGCGTCGCCTGGCATTCCGACAGCGGGCCCTGCCACGCCGGAGTGGTGACTTTCCACCGCATCGACGACAACACCACCCGCGTCATCACCCAAATGGACATCGACCCGGAGGGGTTCGTGGAGAACATGGCCGACAAGACCGGGCTCCTGGACCACCGGGTCAAGGGCGACCTGCGGCGGTTCAAGGAGTTCATCGAAAACCAGCCGCACGCGACCGGTGCGTGGCGCGGGGAAGTGCCCCGGCCGGGGCAGTGATTCCCGCACCGCGGCAGCGGGATTCGCGAACGGCCGTGTGCCGCGTGAAAGCTCAGACCCTCGTGCCGGGCGACGGATCCGCTCAGACCCCGGATCGGCGAAGGCCCGCAACATCTTCCGGATCGGTGCCCAGAGCCCGGCGCGCTGCTCGGTCGCTGAACGACGGCGCGTTCGGGGGCGCAGGTCGGCGAGAGAGACGAGATCATCTCGGATGCGGCGCACGGAATCCGGCGCCGCAACCGCGACTTGCGCGTTGTACCGCGTTGCTGAATAAGGACGCCGCTGGATTGCGCACGGCCACCGACCGCGCCGTCGAACACCTCGATACCGACGTGGTGTGTGCGCACCGGCGGCACCTGGTCCCTCGATACCCGGTGGCGACTGGGTGCACGCCCTCATCGGCGCGCAACCCGCAGCGCAGCCAGGCCTCAGATCTCGTCGTACCAGTAGGTGCGATGTGAGAGGCGTTCCGCGAACGATTCCACCCATGCGGACGCCTCCGAGTCCTCGGCTGTCTCGGATGCGCTTATCGGCATGTCAGGGCTACCTTCGCGTCCATCCGGCTCCACTGCGCCAGAGCGGGCCTGCAACGCCAGGACACGCACGCCCCATGAGACGTACGCCTCCATGCTCATCCCGGCGCCCTCGGCAGCATCGTTCAACACGAGCCAGTCATCCTCGCCCACTGTCACCACAATGTCCCTGCTCGCCATATCGAGCAACGGTAGACCTGCCCGCCCGTGGCGCCACCACGCGCGACGATGCCTCGGCGATCCGTTCCTGCGCGAAGAGCACCGGCCAGGGTGTGGCGCTGGCGGCCGGAGCCTCGTCCGGTGCAGAACGGGCCCGTCCTTGCCTGACCGAGCATCTGCAGGGCATCCGAGCCGGCGCATCACATCGGCCGGTGCGCAGCGGGTGTCGGCACGAGCACGATGCGAAATCCGTACAAAAGCCACTTGCATACGTCGGGTGGTCGATACGCTGAGACTGCCAGTTCCAGCGTGAACATTTATGAGATCCCCACCCGAGTCCATCACGCGATCTCGCGGATCGCGTGTATCGCGGAGCACCGGTTCGGGCAATCGCCTCGCGCTTCGGCCTACGGCGGTCCATGCCGGAGATTCTGTTGGCCCAATGCAGTTGAGCAGAAGGGTGATGACAGCTATGACCGCACGGGAGCCCATCAACGAAGACGCCACTGATATCGATGAGTCGGCGTTCGGGCTGTTCGACACCGACGGAGACGGACTGATCTCGGCCACCGATATCACCACCGCAGTACGGGGCATGGGGCTGGAGATCAGCGATGAGGATGCGGTCGCGTTCGTGGCCGCCGCAGACGCCGACGGGAATGGGTTGATCTCGGAGTCGGAGTTCGACGCGGTGCGAGTGCGGGAAGTGTTGCCCGAGGGCGTCGACCTTGTCGAAGATGCCTTCGCCGCCTTCGATTCCGACGGGGACGGCTTCATCTCGGTCAGCGAATTGGAAGCGGCGGCGGTGTTCGCCGGGTTCGATTCCGCCGATGCGTCGGCCCTGATCGAGTCCATCGACAGCGACAGGGACGCCAAACTGACGCTCGAGGAATTCTCCGCGCTTTTCGCCTGACCGCGTTCGTGGTGGATGAGGTCACGGTAGTACTCGTGGAAAACAACTGATTGGACGTCGAACACGCGCTCATCAGTGTCGCGAAGTGGTCAACACACTGCAGACCGAGGAGCCGGGCTTCGCCGACCTCACCGCGCACCTGCAGGCTGACGTCGTGGACCTGCTGACCCGCCACAAACGAACCGCCACACTCGGCCGCCACTCCGGTACGGCCCGCCATCCCCATCGGATCGCCCCCTGATCGAATGAGCTGCGCCGACTATCCGCCGCAGGGGTAGACGACATCGCCCACCGCCCGACCGGCGCATTCCGCCCAAAGGGCGGTGATTAGCGGACCCGCCAGCGGGTAGAGGACCGATGTCGGTGCTCATGCGGACCCGAGCCGAGAACACCGATACGGCGTGTTGCTCGCCCACCCTGCCCGGACATGCGCGCTCCTGGCGCGCACACCGGGGGCGGGCAACACCCACCGACAACTCCCGAGCATCCGAGAGACGCAGATCAGGAGCAGAGCATGGGCACGAGTGGGCTCACCGGCGAGATCGGAAAACCCTTCACCATCGACCCCAGCCCAGAACAGGTCACCATCGCACCGGGCGGGCCTCCGGTACGCGTGGGTGTACGCGTGACGCCCACGGGAAAAGCCGGGGCCGGCCAGGTACGCGTCGTCGTCGGTGTCAGCCCCGAATCGGGCCTGACCTTCACACACAGCCAGCTGACGGTCAACGACGGGACCAGCTATCCCGCGGGCGCCGACTCTCGCGAGGATGTCCTGTCCTTCGAGACCGTCACCATCGACTCCGAGGTGAATCCAGAGCTGTCCGTCGAGGTGACGGCCGGCGAGCAGGCACCGCAAGAACCCACTGCCGTCTCGTTCGCAGTCGGCCTGACCTCCTGCGCGGTACCCGTCACGATCGCGACCCCCACCGACGAATGACTCGGCGCCACAGTGAGAGGCGGGCGGCCAACCCCAACCTTGATCAACTTCTACGCGCCCGGTGAGCGCCTGATCGGCTCGACCACGTTCCGGACGAGCTTGCCCTCCTTGGCCGCCATCGCGAGCGCGGCCCGTAGCCGACCGGCTCGATCAGCCGATCGGTGGTGCGAGGTAGTCCAGCGCATAACCATTGCCGGAGGGGGTTACGCGGGCGATGCCGGGTGAGTCGAGGTGGGCGCCGGCCACGAAGTGGTGTGGTTGGGCCAGTTGTTCGAGGAGGGCCGCTCGCGCGGCGCGGGCCTGGGACTGGTCGCCGTCGAGCTCCCAGGACACGTTCGGCTGATCGAATTGGAGCGTGGGAACGTGAACGGTGTCGCCCCAGACGAGAAGGTGGCCGGTGCCGCTCCTGACGTCGTAGACCGTGTGACCGGGTGTGTGGCCCGGCGTCGGGATCGCAGTGGTCCAGTCGTTGATCGCGACCTTCTCCGACACGGGTACGACCCGGTCGCGGATCGGCTCGAGCCGCCCCGTGAACACCGAGGTGTCGCCCGCACCGATCCACACGCGCTCGAGTTTGGGGAACGCCTCTGAACCGTCCGGTGCGATCAGGCCGCTCACGTGGTCTTCGTGCTTGTGGGTGATGGCCACATCGGTGACATGCGCGCGATCGATTCCCGCTTCGTCGAGCGCGTCGTAGATCAACCCCATGGTGGGGTCGTGCCAGGCGTTGGACGCGCCGGTGTCGATGAGAACCGACCGCGTGCCGTCTGTGACGAAGAAGGCGTTCACCGACAGCCGCAAGTTGTCGCCGGCCAGCGGCACGGCGGCCGGCAGCTCATCGAGCGTGCGCCCATCCTCGTCGCGGAGCCGTGTCGGCGGCATGTCGATGTACCCATCTCGCAACGAGATCACCTGCAGATCACCGAATTCGAACGTGGCATGGTGCTGGCCACTCGAGATCAAACGCATGGAACCTCCGTCGTGTTGGCGCATATCGCGTGTCTCCTATAGAAGACTTCATCTTCTATAGGAGAAACATACACTGTGGGCGGCGAGATACCCAGCGATCGAGGAGCACGGTGGTCGAGCAAGACGGAAACGCGACCGAACCACAGCACGGTGACCACCTGGCCGGCGCGTTCGGCGGTAACGTGCGGCGACGCCGCGAGGAGGCGGGCCTGACGCTGGAGCAGCTGTCCACACAGTCGTCGGTCAGCCGGGCGATGCTGTCCAAGGTCGAACGCGGTGAGAAGAGCCCGACGATCGGCGTCGCGTCCAGGATCGCCCACGCGCTCGACGCGTCGCTCTCGGACCTGATCGGTGGGGCAGCCGGTGCCGCGTCCGGTGTGGCCGTTGTCATGCGCAAGAACGATCGCCCCGTTTTCCGTGACCCGGAAACCGGCTTCGAGCGGCACATGGTGTCAGCGGCCCCGGGCGCGGGAGGAGCCGAGATGGTCGTCCACTACCTCCCCGCACAGGTCTCTACCGGGCTGCTGCCCGCGTATCCGCCGGGTACCGAGAAACAACTCGTGGTGCTCGAAGGCACCCTCACCGTCGCGATCGGCGGGATCAACGAGACGCTGAACCCAGGCGACTCCCTGTTCTTCCAGGCCGACGCGGACCACGGCTTCGCCAACCGAACGAACGCTCCCTGCGAATACATCATGGTCATCTCGCGCAGAACCTGATCGGCCGCAGCCATCGCCCAAGAGCACGACGGAGAACGCAAGATCGTCCGAGCAGAAGCCACCCGGTTAGGCCTATGGCGCAGCCAGGATGCTCGAAACAGACTCGAACCCCTGACCTCATCAACGTCCCGATCGCCGCGGCCGAATCCCTGTCCGGTCCCGGCGCACCCGGCGATTGTCAGGTCCACTGGGGCGAGAACTACCGATGTGTGCCGATCGAGCCAGTTCTGGTCATGTGGGTGCGGGTGGTTCACCGGCGGGGTGCATGACCGCGTGCCACCACGATTCGAGCCGACTCGGTTCCGGCCAGCGCACCACCGGCACGTCGTCATCGGAATCGCTGGTGATGGTGGGTGGCGTCGGATGCCGCTTGCCCGTCCGGCGAGCGAGCCTGCCGCCGCGTGGTTCGCGTGGGGTTGCTGTCATGGCGCACCTCCGAATCCCTGCCCGGCGCCCGGTCTCACCGGGCGGGCTGGAATTCTCAACTCGCGGCGGCGGTGTACGCCGAGGTCGACCGCGCGCGAGGAAAGCCACGAAGGCCCAGGGACAGCAATGTCGAGGGGTCTGCGCCACCGCAGAAGGGGCCGACGTGCGCCATAGTAGGCAATCAAGGTCACCGACAGGCTACGTTCGAGCCGATTCCCTACACCCCGAACGATTCGAGGGCGGTTCTGGCGCGGTCTGCGCCACTGTCTCGAGCCAATCCTTTCCGGCTCGCACCCTCCCCACCGCAGCTGGGGCAGTGTCGGGATCGCTGGCCACCGATTCGAGTCGCCGGGAACCACCAGCGGTGTCGACCCACCGTCGGTCGGACTTCGCCGCGAATACCATCGCCACGAACAACAGGTGAGGCCGCGGCCGCCCGTTGACGTTCCGGGTCTAGGTGTTTCCAGTCGCGATCTCCTTCGACACCGCCTTCTCCAGCTCCACTTCGGCCGGCAGCCGTTTCCGGGTGGTGCTCTCCCGCTCGAGGCTTTCGAGCTTCTTCGCGTTGTCGGCTTTCAGGCCGCCGACCCGGTTGCGCCACCGGTAGTAGGTCGCCTCGGTGACCTGAAGGATCCGGTAGACGAAAATCAACATCATCACCGCCGGCATCAGCGCCGCGTCGAATATCGCGACCGGAGTCCGGGCGATGTGCTTCAAGTTGCGGCGCAGCATGAATCGACGAATCGGCCGGCAACGCAGAAATGGTGCTCATTGTTCGGCAGCCTCCGTGGTGGCGTACCCGGTCGGACGGGCCGCCGAGCAAATCACCGACAGTGCGGCCACGGGCGGACCTCCTGCACTGCGGCTTCGGCACGAACCTCGAGGATCGCGAGGAGGACCATGCGGCACACTGACATGCCCGACAGGTGTCCGGGGAGCGTGAGCACGGTGTGGGCCCTGGCCCGTCGGCATTCCTGAACGAGATCGACGAACGCCGGGGGCAGTATCGCGTTCTGTGGTGCCGGCTCGTGGAATACGGTACCCAGCGCATATCCGAGTGATCTGGCGGCGGCTCGCAGTATTTTGTCGCTGGAATTCGGGTCGCGGTTACCCAGCAGATCGTCGCGCACGTATCCGTAGGCAAGCGGCAATAAAGCAGTCATCGAAGCATCGCAGTCATCGAAGCATCCGGATTCCCGGTCGGCGGGCCACGAGAGGTTTACCTCCGGCAGCCGGAAAGGTGTGTGGCCGGCTCGGCCATCGTGGATGCGTCGCCGGCATCGCGTTGATCGTGTGATCGCACGATCGCGCGATCAGTCGCAATCGGGGCGCGCGACACACGCCAGAACGCCGGCTGCCGCGGATCGGCGTCGACTTTGAAGACCGGAAACCCGTCGTGGCGGGGGCTCGGCTGGAAGTGCACACGCACCGACCCGGTGTAGATCAGCGGGACTTCACCTTCGATGGAGGTGTAGACCCATGGACCCTCGTCGAGTTCGACTATGGCAATAGTCAACGGCGTCGACTCGCCGTGCGGATCACTCGCGCGATACATCACCCGCCAGGACACGATCGAACCAGCGCCCGACGAGGGCACCCACTCGAGATCGTCGGACGCGCAGGCGGAACATGCGGCGGTCAGCGGCGCGAAGAGCTTATCGCAGGCCGCGCAACGCCGGATCGTCAACGTTTCCTCGACACAACGGGCGCTGTCGTCGCTCACGTGCTCTGCCTGCCGGGCATTCGGTGGAAACATGAAACCTCCGTGGGACGGTGCCGGTCGATTTCGGTTCAGCATCGTCTTTCCGGAGTACTTCCACGACGGTCGAATGACCTGGGGGCATACCTATCTTGCTCGAGCGGAGGTTCGTCGGCGCACACGTAACAGCTGGTCGTTCCACGGATCACGCGGTACTGAACCCCGCACGCGGCGGACCGGCGCTCAGTTCAGCTGCTGGTCATTCCGGGCAGCCGACCGACCATCTCCACAACATGATCCGCGACGATCCTGATCAGTACCGGTCGCTCCACCGGCAGCCCGCCGTCGAGCCACACCACAATCAGCTCCGCCGCACCGCTGGTGATCAACAGGGCCAGGGCGGTCAGCGCGGTGTCGTCGCCCGCCGGAATATCGAGCAACACACGGGTCTGCTCGATGAGCAGCGCCGCCAGCTGAAAACTGTCACTCGCACAGCGCAGTCGTTGATACGCAACACGATCGCGACCGCCGATTCGATCACGACGCACATGACACCTCCGCAGTGCCAACAGACGCCGAGAAAGTGGTCACCGGGACCGAAACCGGACCGGCCTGCAGCGACCAGTCAGCTCAGGATCCGCAATATCTCCGTACGCGATCGGTGGAACGACCTGGTGTGACGTGTGTGCCAACAAAGCCGCGCCCGAGCAAAATAGGTATGCGCCCAGGTCATTCGCCCATCGCGGCAGTACTCCGGACAGGCAATGCTGAACCGAAATCCATCGGCACTGTCCCACGGAGGTTTCATGTCCACGCCGAATGCCCGGCACACAGAGGGTGTCAGCGACGACAGCGCTGACCCGGACCGCTGCGAAATTGCCGACCATTCACTGGATAGCCGCCGAAACAACCCATTCCGGACGTCTGACCAGCAGAGAATGCCCCGCACCGAAGTTCGCTGTCGACAGTTGCAGTACTTCATCGCGGTCGCGGAGGAATTGAGTTTCACCCGGGCCGCCAAGCGGCTGCACCTGTCGCAGCAGGGCCTCAGCACACAGATCAAACAGCTCGAGCGCGAAATGGATGTCACGCTGTTCTCGCGGACAACCCGGCAGGTCGAGCTCACGGCGGCCGGGACGGCATTTCTGCGACATGTCCGGGACGCATTGACCAGCTTGAACTCCGGGCTCGACGAGGCTCGGGCGATCCATCGCGGTGAGCACGACCGACTGGTGCTGGGCTGTCTCGAGGGGGCGGCCCTGACCTTGACCGAGCCGATTCTGGCCGCATTCCGGGAGCGCCATCCCGAGGTCAGCCTCGAGTTGAGTCACTTCACCTACGAGACCCCGTCGGCGGGCCTGGCGAGCGGACAGGTGGATGTCGCCATCGTGCGCCGGCCGTTCAGGGACACCGGGCTGCGGTTCCAGCATCTGTTCCGGCAGCCGCTGATGGTGATGCTGCCCACGAGCCACCGCCTGGCGGACCGCGATGAGGTCGCGGTGGAGGAGCTGCTGGATGAACCGATCCTCTCCTCGGCGGCGACCGACCCGATCTGGAATGCCTTCTGGCAGTTGGACTCCCATCGTGGCGGCCGCCCGGCACCGGTGGCTTGCCGCACGAAGACGCTACTGGAGGAATTGCAGCAGGTGGCCACCGGAGCCGCCATCGCGATGACCGTGCCGTGCGCCGCCTGGATCAAATTTCCCGGCGTCCGGCTGGTCCCGGTGACCGACGCGGTCCCGAACGAGGTCGCCGTGAGCTGGCGCGCCGGGAACGAGAACGCCCTGGTGCGCTCCTTCGTCGACGTCGCACGCCATGTCCGCGAAGCGAATCCCGGCCTGCTCGCCCGGCTCGAGTCACCCCGCCGCCGCGCCCAGCAACACGCCCCGCGTCCGCCGCGATATCCGCTTGACCGTCCCTTCGAGGCTCACGTATCCGGCTGAGCAGTATCGCGCCTACGATCAGCAATTTCTCCTCGTCGATCATCCTTCACAACTGAATTCAGTTCCTTTCCGTTTGTGTCATAACGTTTTCCGGTGCGAGCGCGAGCTAATTCCGAAACACATGAAGGCACGGCGGTGCCGAGTCATTCGACAGGACTCGGCACCGCCTTTGCGTACGAGAACCTCACCCGCACAAAAAGGCCCGGAATCTGTTGGTTCCGGGCCTCTGCCCCATAGCCCCGAGCGATGGGATTCCGGGCTCGCCCCTCGGCGGCCGACCGAGAGCCGACTCCGATAGGGCCACCTCTCCTGGGCATTTCCGAACAGCGGGCCTCGATCGAGGCTCGCCGCCCGTGTACTGATGGTCGGGATATGTTGCGGTCCAATGAGAAACGCGGAACCGCGTGTCATGAAGCTGTCCATCCACCGAGCAACTTCATAAGGGGTTCCGCGCCGGATGAGTGCGTGCCGTGCCCGCCATCCCCGAACGCCCAACATACCGGGCAGCGCGATACTCTGGCCTACGTCACGAAGCGGGACCAGCGTATGGGCCAAACCGACCCTCCGGAAACTCAGCGCGCCGTGGGCCGAGAGATCACGGTGCAACTGGCAGCTTCCGGATTCGCGAATGCCCAGGAGGTCGGGAGCGGCGGCCTCGGCATCGTGTATCGCTGCACCCAGACCGCGTTGGATCGGATTGTGGCGGTAAAGGTTCTGACCGCACACCTCGAGGAAGAGAACCAGAAGCGGTTCGTCCGGGAGCAGCGGGCGATGGACCGGCTGACCGGGCATCAAAACATCGTCGGGGTTTTGCAGGCGGGCATCACCGCGTCGGGTCTGCCGTATTGGGTGATGCCCTACTACCCTCTGGGTTCCCTCGACGCCAGAGTCGTTCGTCATGGTCCGTTGTCGGTGGAGGAGACATCGCGCGTGGGCGTACAGATTGCCGGGGCGTTGGAGACCGCACACCGGCTCGGCATCCTCCACCGGGACATAAAACCCGGCAACATCCTGATCGGCGATTACGGCGAGTCGGCACTGACCGATTTCGGGATCGCGCGCATTGCCGGCGGATTTCGCACCACCGCTGGGACGGTAACGGGTTCACCGGCCTTCACCGCGCCTGAGGTGCTGGCGGGTGACGAGCCGACTGCGGCGGCGGACGTCTACAGCCTCGGCGCGACCTGCTTCGCCGCGCTGACCGGGCATGCGGCGTTCGAGCGGCGCAGCGGCGAGCAGGTGGTGGCCCAATTCCGGCGAATCATCGGGCAACCGACGCCGATCCTGCGTGAGTATGGCATCGATGAGGACATCTCGACCGCCATCGAATGTGCCATGGCCCGCGATCTTGAGCAGCGGCCTTCCGCGGCAGCATTGGGCGAGCGGCTGCAACAACTGCAGGCCGGACGCGGGTGGCCGGTCGAGGGGATGGCAGTGCGGGCCGCACCGGGTGCCGAGAGCCAGGAAAGCACCCCGGGTCCGTCGATTGCACTGGACATCGGCCGCTCGCGAGTGTCACCCGCGTCGTCCGGTTCGCTGGTCGACGCGAATGTTTCTCGTCCGCTGGAGCTGACGAGTTTTGTCGGCCGGCGCGCCGAACTGATCGATGCCAAGAGTCTATTGACGAGCTCGCGGCTGGTGACATTGACCGGGATCGGCGGGGTGGGCAAGACGCGACTGGCGTTGCGGGTCATGGCAGATGCGCAACGCAACGCTCCACACGCAGTGTCGCTGGTCCAGCTCGCGGAGCTGCAAGACGATGTGCTGATGCCCGGGGTGATCGCCGCCGCTGTCGGGTTGCGGCCACAAGCGCAGCCGGTACTCGATGCGCTGATTCGATACCTGGCGCCGAAGCATTTGCTGCTGGTACTCGACAACTGCGAGCACATCGTCGACGCGGCAGCAACGATTGCTGAGACATTGCTCATGGCGTGCCCCCAACTACGGATTCTCGCCACCAGCCGCGAGCCCCTGAACATAGGCGGGGAAGCGGTGCTGCGGGTGCAGCCACTGACGGTTCCCGCCCCGGATCGGGAACTGTCACTGCGGGGCGTGGACCGCTACGACGCCGACGCCGTCACGCTGTTCGTTGAGCGGGCCGCTGCCGTCGTCCCCGGATTTGCGCTCACAGAAGACAACGTCGCCACCGTCACCGAGATCTGTCGTCAGCTCGACGGGCTGCCGTTGGCGATCGAGTTGGCGGCGGCTCGATTGCGGACGCTGTCTCCTCAGCAGATCCTGCAGCGGCTCACCGATCGGTATGCGTTCCTCACCCGCGGCGCCCGCAGCTCCCCCGGCCGCCAGCAGACCCTCAGATGGTGCATCGACTGGAGTTATTCGCTGTGCACCCCGGCCGAGCAAATGCTCTGGGCACGAATGTCGGTGTTCGCCGGCAGCTTCGAACTCGACGCCGTCGAATATGTGTGCCGAGACGACCTCGGGGCGGTAAACATCGTGGACGTACTCACCACCCTGGTCGACAAGTCCATTCTGATCCGGGAGGAGCTGGGTTCGCTGGTGCGATTCCGGTTGCTCGAGACGGTCCTCGAATACGGCCGCGAGAAGCTCGCAGAGGCCCGCCGGTACACGGAGTCGCGACACCGACACCTGGATTGGTATCGACAGCTCGCCGAGCGCGCCGAGGCCGACTGGATCAGTCCGCGCCAGCTCGACTGGATCTCGCGTCTCGACTGCGAACAACCGAACCTGCGCGAGGCACTGGACTTCTGCCTGACCGGCACCGAGGCGGAATCCGATGCCGCACTGTCGCTTTCGGCAGCCCTGCAACTGTTCTGGTTCTCCCGCGGTCAGCTCGCCGAGGCACGGCACTGGCTCGACCGCGCACTCGCCGGCGGACCCACTACCGCGACGGCGCTACGCGCCAAGGCACTGTGGCGCGCCACCATCGTGACCATCTCCCAGAACGATCTGGCGGCGGCGGCCGCACTGGTCGTGCAGGCGCGGGCCCTCGCGGAACGGACCGGGCATCCGATCGTGCACGCGTTCACCGATCTCGCCAAGGGTCTGCACGCGGTCCGCAGCGGCGACGATCCGTCGCGAGCACGCGCCCCCTTGGAGACCGCCCTCGCGTCATTCACTGCGCAGGGCGACGTCTACGGCCAGATCTGGGCCCTGCTCGGACTCGGCTGGGTGCACGAATTCCGGGAGGACAGCGCTGCAGCCCTCTCGTACCACGAGCAGACCCTCGCGATCACCGAGTTCCACGGCGACGCTGTATATCGGTCCTATGCCTTGTGCGACACCGCGGTTGCCGTGTGGCGCCAGGGTGATCGCGACAGGGCTCTGCGGCTTCTGCGGGCGGGACTGCGGCTGATCGGGCAGCTGAAAGACCCGTTCATGGCCGCGATAGCCCTGGAAACACTGGCCTGGGTTGTCGGAGCGCAGGGCAGCGCGCGGCGCGCAGCCGTGTTGCTGGGTGCCGCGCGAGGCCTGTCTCGCACGGTTGGCGGTTCCGCTGTGCTGTATCCGGACTTTCTGATCCAGCACGAGGCCTGCAAACAAGCCGCTCGCCACACCCTGGGCCAGCCATCCTTCGACACCGCCTACCGCACAGGCGCCGCACTGGATCTCGACGCCGCGATCGACTATGCACTGGAAGGGCAATCGAAGGCCGCTGCTGCTGGTCGGTCGAACTTGACCAGTCGGGAGCGGGAAGTGGCCGACCTCGTCGCAGACGGCCTGACCAACAGGGCCATTGCTGCCCGGCTGAGCATTTCCCCGCGGACCGCCGGCGGACACGTCGAACACATCCTGACCAAACTCGGATTCACTTCGCGCGCCCAGATCGCCGGATGGGTGGCCCAGCAGAACCAACCAGCACACAGTTGAGGGCGGAGCGTTCCGATTCGGTGAACATGGGCCTGGCCAGGGTTCAGCGCGTTCCGCGTGTTCCATGGATGCCAGCGCCTGATCGGGTCCTCTCCCCAGCACAGCGGACTATTATTGGGTGTTCCCGGGGGGGTGTGAATCGCAGGTGACCCACATGGTCGAGCATGATCTCCTCAGAACCCAGCGGGATGTGGCGGCGCCACCGGTCGCGGAGCTGAGTTCCGTGGGGTTCGAGGATGCCGAGGAGATCGGGCGGGGCGGGTTCGGCGTGGTCTGCCGCTGCATCCAGCGCGACCTGGATCGCGTCGTCGCGGTGAAGGTGCTCACCACTGCTGAACCGGACGAGGAAAGCAGAGCGCGATTTCTGCGGGAGCAACGCGCGATGGGGCGACTGACCGGCCACCCGAACATCGTCGGGGTCCTGCAGATCGGCGAGATCTCGCCTGGGAGACCGTATTTGGTGATGCAGTGCCACGAGCGCGGATCCCTCGAGGACCGGATCCGCAGGGACGGTCCTCTTGCTGTGCCCGAGGTGCTGCGGCTGGGGATCAAGTTGGCCGGGGCGCTCGAGACGGCGCACCGGCTCGGTATCGTGCATCGCGACATCAAACCGGCCAATGTCCTGTTCACCGAATACGGGGAGCCGGCGTTGTGCGATTTCGGCGTCGCCCATATCGCCGGCGGATTCGAGACCAAGGCTGGAACGGTCACGGCGTCGCCGGCTTTTGCTGCTCCCGAGGTCCTCGAGGGCCATCCGCCCAGTGTGGCGTCGGACGTGTACGGACTGGGCGCCACGTTGTTCTGCGCGCTCACCGGACATGCCGCCTTCGAACGCCGGAGTGGGGAACAGGTCGTTTCGCAGTTTCTCCGGATCACCACCGAATCGGTGCCGGATCTGCGCACGGGCGGGATCCCCGACGACGTGTGCGCGGCAATCGAGACCGCGATGGACCGCGATCCGTCGCAGCGCCCCTCCGCCATCGCCCTCGGTAAGCAGCTGCGACGGATCCAGCACGACCATGGCTACCCCGTCGATGAGATGACCATCCGCGGTGAATCCGACAACGTGCAGGAAGAGCACGTACCGACACCGGGACGGCGTCGTCGCAGGCGGGATACGGGTGTCCTTCCGTTGGAACTGACAAGCTTCGTCGGTCGCAGGGCACAACTGTCCGAGGTGAAGAAGGCGCTGTCGGAATCGCGCCTGGTTACCCTGACGGGCATCGGTGGGGTCGGCAAGACGCGGCTCGCGGCGCGGGCGGCGAGCAAGTTGGGCCGCAGTTACGCAGACGGGGTGCGTCTGGTCCTGTTCGGCGACATCGACGACCCAGAGTTGGTGGACGACATCGTGGCTACTTCCGTGGGCGTGCGGAACCCGGCCGGCAGACCGACGAGGGAGGTACTGGTCGAGTTTCTGTCGACACGCAAGCTTTTGCTGGTGCTCGACAACTGCGAGCACCTGGTGGAGGCGGTCGCGGTCCTCGCGGAGTCGCTACTGCGTGCATGCGTGGATCTGTCGATCCTGGCCACCAGCCGCGAGGTCCTCGGCATCGGCGGCGAATCCGTGTTGCCGGTGACGCCACTGGGTTTTCCGGATCCGTCCAGCGTGCCCACGCTGGCAGAAACGTCCCAATACGATGCGGTGAAATTGTTCGTCGAACGAGCGGCGGCGGCGGTACCCGGGTTCGAGCTGACTCGGGACAACCGGCTTGCCGTAGCCCGGATCTGTGCCCGGCTGGACGGGTTGCCGTTGGCGATCGAGCTGGCCACGGCCCGGCTGCGCGTACTGTCCGTTGATCAGATCCTCGAACGGCTCGACGACCGGTACACCCTGCTCACAGCGGGAAGTCGGGATGTCCCGACTCGCCAGCAGACTCTGTGGTGGTGCATCGGCTGGAGTTACGACCTGTGCACACCATGCGAACAGCAGCTGTGGTCGCGACTGTCGATCTTCGCTCACGGCTTCGAACTCGACGCAGCCGAAGAGGTGTGCGGCACCGCCACACCCGACCCCGACCTGCTCGACGCATTGTTCGCGTTGGTGGAGAAGTCGATCCTGATCCGGGAGGAATCCGGTGGCGCGGTCAGGTTTCGGATGCTCGATACAGTGCAGAACTACGGCAGGAGAAAGCTCGAGGAGGCAGGCGAGGACCGGGAGATCGGTCGCCGGCATCAGGATTGGTACGAGCGGTTGGCGTTCGACTCGGAGGCCGAGTGGATCAGTCCTCGCCAACTCGAGTGGGATTCTCGCCTGAAGCAGGAACTGCCGAATCTGCGCAAGGCAATGGAGTTCGACGAGGCCGGTGCCGGCGGCATGAGGATCGCAGCAGCTCTGTTTTCGTTCTGGTACATGGGTGGCCGAATCACCGAGGGCCGCAGTTGGCTCGACCGAACTCTGGCCCGCTCCGTCGTTGGAGAAGGTCGAGATCGCGCCAAGGCGATCTACTCGGCCGGGATGCTTGCCGCGGCTCAGGCGGACCTGGCCGCGGCGACAGCGCGGGTGGCAGAACTCAGAGGGCTGGCCAGGCAGATGGCCGGCCCGGAGATCGCCACCTGGGTGGCAGTTGCGGACGGTTACACCGCGCTTGTCAGCGACGATCTCGGCCATGCAGTCGCCCGCCTGGAGGAGGCCCGAGAACTGGTCGAAGGCTGTAGTGATCCCGTATTGCGCATGGACTCTTCCCTGTTGCTGGGGTGGGCATACCTACTCGGTGGGGATCTCCAGCGCGCGGTCGCCTGTCACGAGCAGGCGCTGGCATTCGCGGACTCTCGCGGAGGAGAGACGTCCTTCCGCTCCTGGCTGTTGTGGGCAATGGGTACGGCCGTCTGGAGGCAGGGTGCGCTCGACCGAGCCACGGACCTGTTGAAGGAGAGCCTTCGTCATGCTCGCTCGGTGGATGATCCACTCATCGCTGCGACCAGTTTGGAAGCTCTCGCATGGATCGCTTCCGATCGCGACGACGTCCGCCGCGCCTCTGTGTTGATGGGTGCTGCCGAAGCGCTGGGCCGGGCCGCAGGGAGTTCCTCCATCCTGTTCCCCAACCTGGCCACCCATCACGAAGAATGCGAGCGCCGCGCACAGGAGACTCTCGGCACACGAGAATTCGAAAAAGCCCGGAAGAAGGGCGGTGCGATGAGTTTCGCCACGGCCGCTGCTTTCGGCCTGGGAGAAGACGCCCCATCGCTCGCCGACCGGGCGGCGTCGACCCTCACCAAACGTGAGCAGCAGATCGCCGATCTGGTAGCCGAAGGCCTCACCAACAGCGCAATCGCTGGTCGATTGATGATCTCGCGGCGCACTGCGGAGGGGCACGTCGAGCACATCCTGACGAAGCTGGGTTTCACCTCGCGGGCCCAGATCGCGAGGTGGGTTGGAGCAGGTGCGGGATCACCCTGAGTTCACACGATCCATGTTCGGGCGCTGCGTCCCGTCGGCCGGCGACGCATCGGAGGGGGACGCCGAACGGCGAATCGCCCAATTTCAGTTGATGCCATGATCATTCACCTGTGCTTTCTGCGCGCGGTCCGGCGCCCGTAGACAGGTTCTTCGTTTCGGTCTGCTGCACCGCCGAGGCATCGAGTGCGGCCGAACGATTCCTGCGACGGGCAAAAGCTGTGGCTGTGAAGTAGTAGAGCGGTGAAACGACAGCCAATCCGACGATGAGCGAGATATCTGTGTTGCCAAGCATTTTGGCGATCGGTCCGATGAAGGCGGTTCCGATGACCATGAACGGCAGTTGTACCGCGACACCGATGAGGTAGCAGCTGACCGCAGGCCAGTTGACCCGGCCGTAGCGACCGCCGTCGCGCTTGTAGAAATCCTCGACGACGTAGTCCCCGTGCCGGACCAGGTAGTAGTCCACCAGATTCACGGCGGTCCACGGGACCAGCGAAGCCAGCAGCAGAACCAGGAAGTTCTTGTAGGTGGCGACGAAGTCGCTGCCACCGGTGAGCGCGACACTCGAGGCCAGCGCGCACAGTCCGGTGGCGATCAGAGCACGTTCGCGGCCGCGTGGATTGAAGCGCGGAAAGATCGTCTGCGCAATCGTGATCGTGCACAGCGTGCCGCAGTACAGGTTCATCGCATTCGTAGCGGCGACTCCGATGCTGAAGACCACAACCACCACGATGCTGATCCCCGCGGTGGCCCGGGTCAGGCCGACAACCGGGTCGGTGTGTGGGAGCAGCAATCCGACGCCTGCGCCGAGGAACATCGGCAGGATCGAGCCGATGCTGGTGCCCCAGTAGCTCATCCAGAATGCCGGCCTCGGACCCGTCTTTGCCGGCATATAGCGCGAATAGTCGGAAACGTATGGGGCATAGGCGATCTGCCACACCGCACACGCCCCGAAGGTGCTCATGAAGCCGGCCGACGTCGTGGTGCCCGTGCTGAAGAAGTGAGCGGGCACCGAGTGGACAACGAACGCCCAGACGAACGCCATCAGCAGAACCAGCCCCGACGCCCACGTCATGATGCGCGCGTAGGCGTGGATCAGGGTGTAACCCCAGATGGCCGCGCAGACGCTGATCGCCGCGAGCACCACGATGCCGGCCCTACCGCTGAGGAAGGGTATGGCCGACGCGAGGGACTCCCCGCCGAAGACAAGAATCGAGATGAAGAACCCGAGGTACATGCAGACGACGACTCCGACGATGAGAATCGATCCCAGCGAACCGAATTGGCCCTTGGTCTGCACCATCTGCGGAACACCCAGCCGCGGCCCCTGAGCAGAGTGCAACGCCATGAAGATCGCACCGAAGAGGTTTCCTGCGATGATCGCCAGCGCGGCCGACCAGGCGGGCTGCCCGAAGCGGGTCGTCGACAACGCTCCGGTGACGACCGCCAGGATCATGATGTTGGTTCCGAACCAGATCGTGAACATGTCCCGGTTGCGCCCGTGGCGCCGGTCGGCGGGGATCGGTTGGATAGTGGCCGATTCGATGGTGGAGACGGATTCTTCACGCCCGCCGTGATTTTCACTCACTGGTGTTGCCTTTCGCAGGACCTCGGGGCGGTGTGGCGAATGTGGTTTCGGCCGCGACGGGCTCGATCAGCGGATGACGAAGCCGCGCTCGACAACGTCGGCGAGAAGATCGACGTAGGAATCCATGTCATCGCGGGCCGGACGCGGGGCCGCGTCATAGGGCATGGCGGCCTTCACGGCGGGACTGAGGAAGTACGCGCCTGCCGTCAGCACCGTCAGCGCCTCGAACTGGTCGGGCCTGTCCGCGGCGAGCTCATCGAGAGCGGCTTCGGGGTCCTTGCCCGTGCACGAGGCAACGGCGGCGGCGAATGCCTCTGCGATATCGGGCCGGTAGCCGAGAACCTGGTCGAGCAACGCGTCGGGTACTCCGGCGACGCTCGCCGAGGGCATGGAGCCCGACGCGGGAATCAGTGTGTCGGCGAGAAGCGCGAAGGTGCGGCGCTGGTCGAAATCGAGCATCATGCTGTCCTTAGAACGCGGTCTGGATGCTGTGGCGGGTTTCGGCAAGATGCCGCATCGAGCGCAGGGCGATCGCCATGATGGTCGCGGTCGGGTTCACGCCCGTGGAGGTGACGAAGACACTGCCGTCGATGATGAACAAGTTGGGTACGTCGTGTGCCCGACCCCACTGATCGACAACGGACGTGGCGGGGTCGGTGCCCATGGTGGCCGTGCCGAGCAGATGCCAGGCACTGTGGCGTACCACCGGGATCGGGTGGACTTCGACAGCCCCTGCGGCCTGATGCGCCTCGATCGCCCGCTCCACGTTGAATTCGAGCATCCGCTCACAGTTCTCACCGATCGTGTAGCGGATTTTCGCGGCCGGGATCCCGTCGGAGTCGGTGACGTCCGGGTCGAGCACCACCGCGTTGCGCTCGTCGGGCAGGTCTTCGGTGGTGATCCCCCATTCGGTGTCGCGCCCGAACGTGCGGTCGAGGCGGCGGTGGAAAGCGGGTCCGAAAACCCCACGCCAGTCCTGGCCCCGCTCCCACAGGGTGTGGGCGAGCGGGCCACCGGTCGGCATCAGGTTCCACTTCGCTCCCCGCACGAAACCGCGGTCGGTGTCGGTCTCGTAGAACTGCATCGACTGCAGCGCCTGTCCTGCCGGGCCGAGCCACGATTCGAGCTCTTCGTCGTAGACGCCGAATACCGAGGCGTACGGGTGCGTCATCAGACGCTTGCCCACCAGCCCGGAAGAGTTGGCGAGGCCGTCGGGGAAAAGCGACGAGGTCGAGTTCAGCAGCAGGCGCGGTGTTCCTACACCGTTCGCGGCCATCACGGTCACCCGGGCCGCCTGGTGGTGCAGGTTCCCGTCGCGGTCGATGTACTCGGCGCCGGTGACAAGGCCGCGGTCGTTCACGGTGAGCCGGCTGACCCGGGCACCGGTGATCAGTACCGCACCCAGTGTGATCGCGTCACGCCAGTGTGTGAGGTCGGTGCTGGCCTTGGCTCCGGTCGGGCATCCGGATTCACACGCGCCGTAGCGCAGACAGGCCGGGCGGTTCTTGAAGTTGCGCGACGCGATGGCATTCGGCGCCGGCCACCAGTGCCAGCCCAGCTTGTCCATCCCTTTGGCCGCGACCACGCCGTATCTACCGATCGGCAGCGGCGGCAGCGGAAAGGTGTGCCGATCCGGATAGGCAGGGTCGCCTTCCAGCCCAGACGCGCCGATATGGTCGGTGACCTCGTCGTAGAACGGTCGCAGATCCTCATAGCCGAACGGCCAGTCCTCGGCCACGCCGTCGAGTGTCCTCACCCGGAAGTCCGACGGCATCGCGCGAACCCAGTGCCCGGAGAACATGATCGTGCTGCCGCCTACGCCGTTGAACATCAACGGTTCGACCGGGCTCTCGGTCGCATCGACCGGATAGTCGGCCGGGTTCTGCCGCACATTCGGGCTGGAGTTCCACTGCTTCAGACGGGTGAGTTCCCACGACGGTTTGTCGCCGGTGAAATCGTCGGGCAGGTTCCAGTCTCCCTGCTCCAGACACACGACCTCGAGGCCTCTGCCGGCCAACTCGAGTGCTGCCACCCCGCCGGACGCTCCGGCGCCCACGATGAGGACGTCGACTCCTTCGGCGGTGTCGTAGTCGATGTGCTGTGTGTTCATCGGCTGTGCTCCTGGTCGGCTCAGCCCCAGCCGAAGCCGGTCGCACCCATGGGTCCTTCCCTGGATCGGGGAGTCACGAGCAATGATGCGTGGGTCACATCTCGCCCGCCAGCATCGATCCGCAACAAACCGGCGAACCTGTCTTGTGCAAACACACAAGGAGATGAAAATGCACACGCGACGCGACGTCGTGGCGGCAGATCACCGAAGCGCACCGCCGTGAACCGGGCCGGATACACGGTGAACCGATCCAGCCCTCGGTCACCGAGTTCGCTGTGCCGGGGCCGCTGTGCCGGCTCGAAGAGGTCCACAACCAGATCGCCGCAGGACGAGCACGATCGACAGGTCAGGAGGCGGATGCCTCAGCTCGACCGGACATCTGTCACTGTCTCCCCGTGATCGTCGGGCAGTGGCCGCGGACCACATCCCAGCACGAAGCCGGTGGCGGCACCCTGCGCAACCTCCACGCCACCGATCCGTACCGTGACGGCCGATATGGGTATGCCTGCGGGTATTTCTGCCGGTGTGCGCCGACGTCTGCTCGTTGAGGATTGCCCGGTGTCAGTTGGAGGCCGTGCTGCTGAAGGATCGATGTTGCGCCATGCAGGAAACCGGGGTCGTGGACCCGTCCAGTGCTGTTCGAGGTGTGCCCAGCGCTCGGTTGGCGTTGGTGTCGGGGCCGGATGCGAGTCGTCTTCGGTCGAGCCGGACCTGCAGGTAGCAGCGTCGACGCTGACGATCCGGCGCTCGTACCGGGCCAGTCTGGGCACCAGGATTGCCGATCCGCTGCTGCGTGGCACGGTCGGGCTCGGGTTGGCGACGTTGACCCGTGTTGCCGACCACCCTCGATTCGGGCACCTGTTGGGGCTGGGCGGCTTGCTCGATCTTCCGGCCGCGGCGCTGGCTGCTCCCAAGGGCACCCAGCGGCGCACGGTGCGGTTCGAGAAGTTCCGGGCGGAATGGTTGTGGCACGACGATCGTGATCCGCGGCAACGGCAGGACTCGGCGTTGCTGTATTTCCACGGCGGCGGGTTCATCTGCGGCGGGTTGAACACTCACCGGCGTATGGTCGCCAAGATCGCGCAGGCCAGCGCGATGCCCGCGTTCAGTGTCGATTATCGGCAGTTGCCCAAGGCGCATCTGAGCGAAACGCTCGACGACGCGGTCGACTCGTATCGGTATCTGCTCGAGCAGGGCTTCGCGGCCGAGCGCATCATCGTCTGCGGTGACTCGGCCGGCGGCGGGCTCGCTTTCCGGCTCGCGCTGGCCACGCGTGAGCGCGGGCTGCCGATGCCCGGCGGCATCTCCGCGATCGCACCGTGGGCCGATCTGGACTCGACCGTGCGCGAGGCCCACCCGAATCGGCATCTCGATTCCTATATCCCGGCCCGGGCTCTGGAGCTCATCGCACGCCGCGGCTTTGCCGCCGACGGAGAACTCGACCCTGCCTGGTCACCGGTCAACAGTGATTTCACCGGCCTGCCACCGGTCCTGATCCAGGTCGGCTCCACCGAATGCCTGCTACCCGACTCGCAGATGCTGGCCCGCCGCTGCGCCGAAGCCCGGGTACCGACACTGCTGCAGATCTGGGACCGCGCCTCCCACGTCCACCACCTCGGCGCGGACCTGCTCTCGGATGCCCGCGCCGCGATCGATCACCTCGGGCAGTTCCACCAGCAGCTGATGACCGGCCCGATCTCATCGACCGCACTTCCCGACGCCGGCTGAATGCGTTGCCGGTGGACGATCGACGTTGTCGGTATGCCGCGATGTGCGGGTGGGGTGGTCACGCCGAAACGCTGCGCGACCAGTTGGGCGATTCGCTCGCCCGTCACCTCGTCTCCGGCGATCTCGACCGGCGCCGTACCCGGCTCCCGTCGCGCGAGTAGGGCCGCGGCCGCCTTGCCGATATCCCGCACCGAAATCATCTGCAGCGGACCATCTCCCGGCATCGGCAGCCGGACGATCAGCTCGGCGCCTTCGCGGGCGATCGTCCCCGCCAGGTTTCTCCATGAAGAATGTCGGCCGGATGATGTTCACGGGAACCGAGCCGATCAGGAATTCCTCGATGGGTCCCTTGCTCTCGAAGTGCGGGACGCCGGTATTTCGCCCAGCGCCGCCGACCGAGCTGAAGACCAGGAACGGCAGCCCTGCTCTGGAAGGTTCGCCGGCGCAGCAATGATCCTGGTCGGCACGTTGAGTGTGGCCCCGTGAGCCCCAGGGCACTCACCGAGTGACTTTGTGGCGCAAGACCTTTGCTGCGGCCACACGCGCTGTCATGAACCGGAGTCCGTGCCTGCGATCCGCATGGTGGAGGCCCTCGGTTTCTCGGGTCACCGGATCGGCCGGTGCGGCTGTCCGTTCGCGTTCACTGGTGACGACCCGGTACCGGCCGGCTGCGGGTGTCGAGGTCCTGGCGGGCGGCGGCGAGCAGCTGGTCGGAGGGCCCGCCACCACCGCACCGAGCTCGGCCCACGGAAACTCGATGAACAGGTCCGCACAGTGGGTCTGAGCGACGATTTCCTCCCTACCGTTGCGGCCAGACGCCGTGTCAACGGGCACCGACGCGACCATCCAGGAGTGCGGCGGCGCGATGTACGCGCTGCAGTGGAGTCACACCGAGCCGCCGGGCCCCATAGCACAGCACGGGAGAGACGTCCAGGACGGCTTCGCGTTCTGAGTATGTCGCGCGCTCGCGTTGGCGCGACACCTCGCTCGGGAACGCCGGATCGCCGTCATGCCGGCGGGTGCCCGAGCGTGCCGTTCAGCTCGAGGTCGCGCCGTGCCGGGATCGGAGGTCCGCTACGAGATCTCCTCCGCCACAGGCCGATACGCGGCACCGCGGAAAAAGCAATCGAATATGATCATCGAATTCACCGGCCGAATGAAGATCAAATAGCGTCATCTCGGCAAAATATGCTGTTTGCTCATTGTTAACGGTGATTATTCGCACAATCACAGGGGTGGATTTGCAGATTTCTTCTTCATAACATTGTGATGTGCGCCGTGATGGCGTCGTTATCTGTCTGTGAAAGGAAGACTCCATACATGCTCTCCCGTAAGATCGTTGCCGCCGCCACCCTCTCTGCCGCCGCTCTGTTCCTCGGCCCGGTCGCGGCGGCCTCCGCCGCCGGCTCCCCCGCTGCTGGCTCCCCCGCCACCGGCCTGGGCGCTGGTTCGGCTGGCGCGTCCTCGGGTTCGGCTGGCTCGTCCTCGGGTTCGGCCGGCTCGTCCTCGGGTTCGGCCGGCTCGTCCTCGGGTTCCGCCATGCTCGACTCCGGCAGCTCCGCGCTCGACGGCGGCACCCACGCCATGGTCAACATCCTCGATCTGATCACCGGCGTCAACAACCTGAGCAATCCCAAGCCCGCCTCCTGATCCGGGGTGCGAGACTGGTAAGGGCTCGTATCCAAGTGGTCTGAATTCGCCTGCTGGGTGAGCGCGAAAACCGCTGAGAGCAGCGGTCGCTGCCACTTGTCGCGACCGTCCTTCCCGTCGAGGGTACCCGCTCAGAAGAAGTAGGAAGTAGCTGCGGGGATTGCCCCGCAGCTGCATAAGGGCGTCGGCCGTCGTCGACGCCGGCCGTGTGTCCGGGCGTCGGCGGTAGCGGGTCCGGGCACCACCGCACCGAACTCGACCCACGCAAACTCGATGAACAGGCCCGGACAGTGGGTGTGGCCGAGGACGATTTCCTCACCCTTGTCGAACCATTTCAGGACGACGCACTTTTCGCGGCGGGCGACGCTGACCTGGGCTTTGTGGTGGATGATGTCGCATCGGAGTAGCCGAAGTAGCCGATCCTGACATCCTGCGGATCGTCCTTGCCGAGTAGCGGTGCCGACAGGTGCTTGCAGCGGCCGTCCCACTCCTCGAAGAACGCCGGGACCCAGGCCCGGTTGAACTATCGGTAGTACTCGCCGTCAGGCCCGCATTGCTTTGTCCGGTTGTCGATCCGGACCGTTGACGGTGTCGGCCTTGTAACCAGCTCCATGCCCAGGGCGGGGTCGGCGAGCTCGATATGCAGCGGTCGGTTGCGACTCACCGAATAACGACTGCCGGATCTTCGTCAACGCGAACAGCGCGCCTCCAGCCGGAGACAACCGCGCCATCATCACATGCCGCCGAGCCGACTCGAAGCGCTCCTCGGCGATAGCTCGAGATTCACTCACCCCCTCAGCATCCGTACCCGCACCGGCATTGAGGCCGCTGTCAGACCGCGGTTGGTCAATCAGCGCGGCGTATTTGACAGGCGCAGGTCTTCCAGGTGCCTCCGGCGGCCGTTTTCGTTGCCGGCGCGAGCCGGCCCATCGCCCAGTCCCGCCGGCTCGCACTGCTGCGCACAGGGTGATGTGCGCGTACCAGGCCAGGTAGGTTCTCCCTCTGGTAGGGGTCGAGTCCGGTTTCGCCTTTGCTCGTTGAAACGCCTCCGCGACATGCCAACGCGACCCGGCGGGAGTTCTTCGGCCCGTAGCAGACGTAGTAGGCGAGCTCGCCGAGGTCTGTGATCGAGCGGCGCGCCAACAGCCAGTGCGTTGCACCCCAGCCGATTTCGTTCCCTTCTTCAGGAACCCGGTCTGGTCAGCGGCCAGCACCGCGTCACGGTCGCCGAGGTGTTCGACCACATAGTCCGCGCACGCCGTCGGCATCCCGATCGGCCGCCGCTCCGTCAACGAATCCAGCTCGCCCACAACACGATCCACCACCACACACCAGAGCTACCAGCACCTACTCATCCAGGTGCTGTTGCAGTATCAGCGCGGATAGATCGCCTTCGAGTCCACCATGGATTCGAAGGCGATCTACTGTGCACTCGGGAGGGATTGCGGCAGGCCGAATATGGGCAGGACAGTGCTTTCGAAGCGGGTCATGGCGCCGATTCGGTCGCCGGCGAGTGTGAGGACGAAGAGGCCGGATCCATGGATGCCGATGGAGGGGTGTCGGTAGACCCCGAATGCCGGCTGACCATTGGCTCGCGTCGGCACCAGTTCGAATCTCTGTGCCGAGCCGAAAATGAGTGCGAAGAAGCGGGCCACGATGTCTCGGCCCTGGTATTCCAGCGGCATCGGTGGCATCGACATGAAGACGTCGTCGGTCAACAGAGCCACCAACGCGTCGATGTCGGCAGATTCGTAGGCGCTGACGAACTTCGCCACGATCGCGTCCTCGGCAGGTGAGTCGCCGGCAGGCGGCTGCTCTCGGGCAGTAGTCACCGGCAGCCGGCGCTGCATTCCTGCACGCGCGCGTTTGAGGGCGCTTTTGACCGATTCGACGGTCGTGTCCAGCATGTCGGCTACTTCGTTCGCGTGGAATCCGAGGACGTCGCGCAGGATGAGGACGGCGAGCTGGCGAGGCGGCAAGATCTGCAGGGCGGTCACAAAGGCCAGGGAAATGGATTCGGTTTGCTCGTAGCGCGCCTCCGGACCGAGCGGCACACTGATCGCTCCGTCCAAGAGGGCGTCGGGATAGGGCTCGAGCCAATGGATTTCGCCGAGCCCAGTGGGTTCCGGTAGTTCGATTCCCGGGATGTCCCACGCCTTTGCGGGACGTCGGCGAGCAGAGCGCAGCGCGTCGAGGCACCGGTTGGTGGCGATGCGGTAGAGCCAGGTGCGAAGCGAGGCACGCCCGTCGAATCGTTCGAGACCTCGCCACGCGGCGAGCATCGTGTCCTGGAGAGCGTCCTCGGCATCCTGAAACGATCCGAGCATCCGGTAGCAGTGCACCTGTAGCTCGCGACGGTGTGGCTCGGTCAGCGCCCGGAATGCTTCGCCGTCGCCGGCCTGCGCCCTCGACATCAGGTCCGTTCCCGCCAACTCCACTCCCGCCACCTCATTCGTTGTGTGCAGTTCCATCCCGTATGGACGCTGGCCAAGGCGCGAACGGGGCGGTCGCGGAACGCCTCCTTTTCCGATGCCGCGGCGTCCATACCAGTGATAGCCGACCACATTGTCAAAGGAGCACGGAAATGGGAAAGATCGTCCTCACCTCGAATGTCACACTCGATGGAGTGGTCCAGGACCCGGATGGCGCGGAGGGCTTCGAGCTGGGCGGCTGGTTCCACCAGTTCGTGGGGGGCAAGGACCTCGAAGACTGGGTCGCCCGCGAGACGCAGGAAGCCCTCGATGCCGAGGTGCTGCTGCTGGGCGGGCGGACCAATGAATGGTTCGCGGACCGGATGACAGAGCGCAATCTGGCGGAGGGCCGCGTGAGCCCCGAGTGGGCGAACAGGGTGAGAAGCATGCCCAAGTACGTCGTGTCGTCGACTCTCGAAGACCCTCGGTGGAGCAACGTCACCGTCCTGCGCGGCGATGCGGTTAAGGAGGTTTCGGAGCTGAAGCGGAAAGTGGACGGCGAAATCCTGGCCTACGGCAGCTATCAGCTCGTCCGCGCACTGATAGAACAGAACCTGGCCGATGAACTGCGGCTGGTAGTTTTCCCGGTCGTGCTGGGAACCGGCCTGCGTATCTTCGACCGGACCAGCGACAAGAAACCGCTGCACCTGGTCAACACGCGAAGGATGGGCGACGGCCTGGTGTTCTACACCTACGAATTCGTGCAGGGCCAACGGTTGTAGACGGCGACGAAGTCGCGTTCGTCGGTGTTGAAGTAGCGTCCCCCGTTTCGACGGAATTCGGGGAGAAGATCCGTGATGGCCACAATATCGGGCCCCACCAGGTCGAAGACGCCCTGCTCGCGCACCCGGATGTGGCTGCAGCAGAGGTGGTTTCGCGGCCGGACTCGCATTCCGGCGACGTACCGGCCGCCTACCCGGTCCTGCGGCCCGGAGCAAATCCGGACATCGCCGAGCTCCGCCAGTGGGCGATCCAGCATGCCCCCGAGCCCCCTGCCGCCCCGAAGTACCTCCACATCGTCGACTCGATACCGCTGACCGCGGTCGGCAAGGTGAACAAGGTGACGTTGCGGCACGGCTCGGTCGATCGGGTCGTCCAGCACGAACTGCCCATCTCGATTTCGCTGGTCGAAGGTCTGCCTGTCGTTCGCCGCGCCGAAGATGGCCGGTGGTGCGAGTCCCGGCTCGCCACCGGACCTGATCGGCCCGGCTCGGTAGCATGCAACGCATGGCCATCAAACTCGAGAACGTCGGCATCGCCGTTCGCGACCTCGAAGCAGCGATCGCGTTTTTCACCGACCTCGGTCTCACGGTCCTCGGCCGTGACACGGTCAGCGGCGAGTGGACCGACACCGCCGTCGGCCTCGATGGCAACCACGCAAACATTGCGATGCTCCAGACGCCGGACGGTCATGGTCGCCTCGAGCTCTTCGAGTACATCCATCCCGAAGCGATCGAGTCGAAGCCCACTCGTCCCAACGAGATTGGCATGCACCGCGTCGCGTTCTCGGTCGATGACATCGACAAAGCCCTCGAGATAGCCGCGAAGCACGGCTGCCGTCCGCTTCGTGGCGTGGCGACCTATGAGGACATCTACAAGCTCACCTACGTCCGCGGTCCCAGCGACATCATCGTGATGTTCGCCGAGGAGCTGAAGAAGAGCTGACGGCCGATCGAGCCATTCAGGCGAACACCCACCGACTCCATTGCGCCGCACACTGATTCGATGGTCCTCTCTTCCCCCGCACGGGCTGCTCAGTGGACGGACGCCGGGGCGGGGAGTTTCTATATGCGGAACTCGCGACCGAAGCCTCGGGAGGTTCTCGCTCGGGGCTTGGGGTTGTCTCTCTGCCATCCAGGGACGATAGTCGCCGGCCTCGGCACCAGGTTCTCGTAGTGGCGCCGAGCTTCGCAGCTGTAATCACAGTTCCGGTGTTGCGCCAGACCGTGTTGTGCTGCTTGGAAATTCATCACCGGGTAGTCCGGCGGGTCGTGCGAGATGGCAGTCATAAGGTTGCCGCCCGTGCCTTCCGTGCCGCCTCGTTGATGAGGGACATGGCCTGTCGTCGCTTGGGGCACGTCGTGGTGAAGCAATTGGCGTGTGCGCGCTCCACCACTTCGACCGCGTAGCCGAGTGACATGTACGAGATGGCTTCGTGGCGGTAAATCGAAATGCCGAACATGGTGACTCCCGTTGTCGGCGTTGATGTTTGGTACCCCCGATGAGCGGTACCGGCCGGACTTGCGAAGGGGAGACACAACTTCATGCATGATCGGTCATGCAGAAAGGCGTTCGACCTTCTCGCCCACCGGGGGTGCAACGAGTAAACCTTCAAACGTGCGAAACTGGCGATGCCAGATGGACGATTCCGCTCGATTGATGCCAGACTTTCAGTACGGTCGCCTTCAGTTGAGCGATACCAGTTGGCGGCTTCCAGAAACCGGGTCATTCGACAGCGAGGCTAACGATATGAGCGCCACCGGTAGCACCCTTGCCCGCCGAGCATTGGGGCGTGAACTGCGACGGCTGCGTACAGCAAAGGGGATGCAGCAGGCCGAAGCAGCAAGGGCAGCAGAGACTTCCCCGCAGTCCATCAGCCGAACGGAAGAAGGTGTGACCACCCGGCTTACGTCGTTTCAGATCAACGCACTATGCGATGCGTACGAAGCGAGCGACGAAGAGCGGAAAATGCTGCTGTCGCTTCTGGCGGAAGTCCGGGCGTCCCGGGAGAAGGGCGGCGGCTGGTGGCGCGCGTACGCAGATGCCCAGATTCCGAGCGGGTTCGATCACTATCTCTCCCTGGAGGAATCGGCACATCAGCTCACAGCGTGGAAGACAGCCGTGCTGCCGGGTCTCCTTCAGACAGCGGACTACCGGCGCGCGCTGGCCTGGTCGGAAATCCCCCAGCTCTCCCCGGAAGCGATCGAGAGCCGGATCGAACTGGCCACCCGTAGGCAGGCGCGATTGGAAGATCCCGACTTCACCATGAATGTGCTGCTGTCCGAAGCGGTACTGCGAGAGCAGGTCGGCGGACCGGCCGTCATGGGCGATCAGCTGAAGTATCTGGCGAAAATGTCTGAGCTGCCCAATGTTTCAGTGTCGATGGTCCCGTTCAGTGCGCGGCGGAAACTGGGCGTCCTCGTGGGCTCGTTCAGCCTGCTGGAGTTCCCGGTGCTGCCACAGTCGAAGCTGTGGGAACCACCGATTGTGTACGTCGAAGAGTACGCGGGTGATCTCTACCTCGAACGAGACACCGAAGTGCAGCGTTATCGGGATGCATTACGTGAGATTCGGGATGTAGCGTTGGACGAAGTTCAGTCCAGGCAGAGGATCCTGGCAGTAGCAAAGGAGTTCGACGAGTGACCATCGACCTGTCTGGGGCCAAATGGTTCAAGTCCAGCCGTAGTTCGTCGGGCAAGGACTGTGTGGAAGCGGCGCACCTGAGCGGGGGCAGGGTTGCAGTCAGGGATTCGAAGTTGGGAGAAGCGAGCCCGGTTCTGGCCTTCGCGCCGGAAACCTGGGACGTCTTCAACGCAGCCGTCAAGGCCGGAAAGTTCGACCTGGCCTGACGGATCGCGTCAAGTGCGGGGAGTCCGGGCATGGTGCCCGGACTCCCCCTTTTCGTGCGTAGCAGGATGTCCAGCCAGCCTTGACAGGCGAACGACATGATCGGCTGAACATCAGCAGATGCGCATGGAGGCTTGGTGAGCAGTGGTTACCGGCGCGGTGGCGGCCGGGTCTTCCTCGGCAACGCTTCCGGTTTGGCCTACGCGGACTTCATCGATCCGACACCGTGCGTGGACGCCAACGGAACCGCATGGTTCTCGATGGCAGGCGACAACTGGATCGTGGAGATCGCTGCAACGAGCCGGTGTCGCGACGACCGATCGAATACGGCCGATCTACCCGACCCCGGCCGGTCGGCGATCTGCTCTGGACTCCACGCGGTCACCCACGTCCGTCCGGATGCGCATCCGGACTGTCACCGATAGGCCCGCACAAGGCCGCGAACGAATCATGCCAATCCGGCAGGGGCGCACGGGAATCAACCTCGACCATCAGCAGATCGCCCAGCGACTCGGCATCAGCACGCATAATTTCCAACCACGTCACCTCCCCAGGGCCGTTACACCGGATAATTGCCGATAACTGTGCGGCACAACAGATTCGGAATCGGACGCGCCGAACCGTTGCCGAATTCCCGTCCGGATGGATTCCAGGACCACCCCGCACGACCGACACGTTGCAGCGAAACAATTCCGCGAACAACCGCACGTCACGTCACCGGGCAAATCCGGCCGGATCAGAAACATCCATCGCTTCGACCGAGGATGGGAGATGATCGGCCCGAGCGCCCTGATTCCTGCGCTACATGTCGGTCTTGACGAAACTGGCCCAGTGCGGCGGACATCGTCGTTGCCCACACGAGCCCGGCCCGAACGACAATTCGCCCGACCTCCGGATGCACAACTGCGGGCAGCCCGCACGCCTGCCGGTAGAACCGACAGCACCGCAGCGCGGCCGCGATCGTCGGTTGCTGCTCCATGGTGACCCCTCACATCACATCGGTTGACCTGTGCCGCAGTCGGACCCGAGGACCCTCACCTGGCCCGGCAGTCCTCTCCCCGCCGGGCCCGACAACCGGATCGTGGTGCCGTGCCCACCTACGCCAAGGGGCTTGCCTCACGGGTCCAATCGTGAAATGTGAGTAGCGTCGCCGGTATGCAAGGTGCCGAACTCGTCGGAGTGCAGAAGACCCTCAGCCCCGTTCTCAGGGCCAAAGCGCTGGACAACCGGCTGCCGGACCCGATCCTCGGCGACCGATACGCCGAGCAGACGATGCGCCGCCTCGACCCCGACTACGACAACCGCAGGTTCGGAACCAGCCAGATGGGCCTCGCCGCGGTGGTGCGCGCCAAGGCCCACGACGACTGGGCTCGAAGCTTCCTCGCCGATCACCCCGACGCGGTAGTACTGCACCTGGGCTGCGGCCTCGACGCCCGGGTGTACCGGATCGACCCGCCCCCTACCGTCGACTGGTACGACCTGGACTACCCCGCCATCATCGAACTGCGGCAACAACTCCTGCCGCCGCGCGAGCGCTACACCCTGATCGGCTCGAACGTCACCGACACGACCTGGCTGGACCGTATCCCCCGCGGCCGGCCGGTGTTGATGGTCGCCGAGGGACTGGTGCCCTACCTGACCGAGACCGACGTCGGGCGGGTGCTGACCAGCGTCGTCGACGCCTTCCCCACAGGCCAGATCCAGTTCGACACGGTGGCGGTCTGGGCGTGGCGCGCCTCGAAATGGCTCCCCACGCTGCGCAAATACGGCACCCAGTTCCACTGCGGCTTCAACGATCCGGCCACGCTGGCCGATTGGCACCCGCGGCTCGAATTCGTCGACGAGGCGCCGATGAACGACTCACCGGTCCTGATGGTCAAGGCACCCGCGAACATACGCCGCATGTTCCACCTGTTGAACCTGCTGCCGGGCATGAAACGGTCCACCCGCATCGTGCGGTTCCGGTTCTGAGCAGCTGTCCGACGCTGCTCATGCGAGTTTTCGAACAAGCGTCTCCCGATAGGCGGGAAACGGATGGGGCCTACCTCGAATTGCGTCGCTGTCCGAGAATTCCCGGACGCGGTTGAACCCGATGGGGCAAGCCCGCTCGCCATAGGTGAGCAGTTGTCGAACAGGCTCTTATCCAGCATCATCCCGGTCTGCCCGACCTCCGGTTCCACCACGGGCGGCAACAGCGTCACGATCAGCGGCACCCGGTTCACTGGCCTGTTCACCCCTACGGCTCGGTGCTATCGCAACAACATTCTGACTGCCAGTACGACACCTCGTTGTGACCGGTGCCGGGTTGAGCAGTGCGAAACCACTGCCGCACTGGCCATTCCAGCGGCGACGACAGCTGCTGCGGGAATAGGACGGCCCGAAAATCGGTTGATTATCTGGGGCTGAGACTGAATTTAGGAGTCGAACAGCTCACGGCGCTCGTCGCCGAGGCGGGCGTCGCCACTTCGATATGGAGGTGATTCCTGTGCTGAGGTTCGATCCGTTCCACGACATCGATGCCGTAGCCCGCCAGCTCCTCGGGGAGACCATGGGTACTGCACGCGCACCACGTTTCATGCCGATGGACCTGTTCAAAGCCGGCGATCACTACGTCCTCAACGCTGACCTGCCCGGCGTAGATCCGGGGTCGGTCGACGTCAGTGTCGACAACGGCACGCTGACCCTGAAGGCGCAACGCAGCCTGCCCAGCGACGAGCATGTGCAATGGATCGCATCCGAGCGTTTCGCGGGGACCTACATGCGCCAGCTGTCCCTGGGGGAAGGCGTCGACACCGAGAACATCCACGCCACCTACAACGACGGCGTGCTGTCGGTGACCCTGCCGATCGCGGAGAAGGCCAAGCCGCGGCGAATCGAGATCAGCGGCATGGGCCAGCAGCCCAAGACGATCGAAGCGGGTCGTTCCGGCACCAGCTGAAGAACCGGACTTCCCCGCTGACGACCGCTTCGCGGAGGTGATAGTCGAGTCAGTCGGTCCTCGGAGACAGCACCCCCCTTCGATGAACTCGGTCGCGAGGGGCCGCTGACGCTGAAGAAGTTGAGTGTGAGCGCACCGGTGCCCCAAGCGCCTGGGCAGTGAGTCCCAAGCGGTCACAGCGGCTGCGGCCAATCGAGCCGCGATCCGACGCCACTCCATAGTCAGAAGACCGCGAGTACGCAAGCACCGATGAATACGGCCTGTACCCATGCACGCACCAGCAACGGCATCATATGAATCCCCTCACCGGTCCGCGCGGCACGAGCATCGGCGGGGAACATCACAACCAGCAGCACCGCCGGACAGATCGCGCTCACCGGCGCGAAGAACGGAATCAAAAGACCTGTAACACCAGCGATTTCGAGCACAGCCACCCCGGCCATTCCGATGTCGTGTTCCGTCGCGACCTGCTCGATGTGGATGACGAACGCCTGATCGCCGCCAACGAGGGTTCGGGCCGCGAATTGCGCACCGGCGTAGCCGAACTGGACACCCCCGTGGCCGACCTGAATGCAGCGCAGCTCGCCGCCTGGTCGCTGGTTCACGGCTTCGCCGCACTGTGGCACGCCGGCACGCTCACGGACTCCGAACTCGGCGGCGGGGACCCGGAAGAACTGGACCGCGATACGCTTCGCGCATTATCGCTGGTAGCCGACGGCGTGGCTTCACGGCGATGGCCGGGAGGCGAGGAAGATCGCATGCCATGACCACTGCCGACAACCAGCAGCGCCCAGCCGCCTATTCCGAGAAGATTCTGGGGCGGGTCCTCGAAGTACTGTTCAGCACCCCAGGCCCGCTGAGCAGATGCCTCGGGTTCCGGACGTGGCCGGACCCGCTGAGCAACGGGTATGTGCTGGCATGGCACGGCATCACACCCACCGAAGAGGAAGTCGCCGACTATCTGGCCCAGGCCGCCGCCGACGACACACTCAGCCTGGCGCTGCGTCCCGGCGATGTCCGCGGCGTCCGCCCGGGCCCCGGCGGCTACACCATGGAAGTTGACGTGTCGGGCGTGGTCTTCCAGCTCCGAGCCGAACCCACGCCCAGCCCCGAGACCTTCGCCGCCATGGGCGACTACTGGCGCACCGAGACGCTCACGCGCACGATGCCCTCGCGCTGACCAGCCCCGGCGAGGGTACCCGCGCGCCGATCATCATTCAGCCGACCGGACGCGGCCACCTGCCCGATCAGCGCGGCGTACGCCCGCAGATCGCACGGCAGACGGTGGGCGAGTTGGACACCGCCGAAGCAGTGCAGTACGCCCGCCCAGGAACAGCTGGTCACCGCGACCATCGCCGTGACCATGATGGAACGCGCCGTGCGGCTCACCGTCGGCTACACCAAGGCCGCGAGGCATTCGGCAGACCACTACTCGCCATGCAGAACACGAAATTCGAACTGGCCGAATGCGCAACGATCGCAAAGGTTTCGCGGATGTTCCTCGACGACTGCATCACCGAGCAGCTGCGCGGCGAACTGGATATCCCCACCGCCGCCATGACCAAACATCGGCTCACCGACCAGCTCGGCATCGTCGCCGATCGTTGCCTGCAGCTGTTCGGCGGCCACGAGTACATGACCGAATACCCGATCTCACAGATCGACACCGATGCCCGGGTGCTGCGAATCCTGGCCGGAGCCAACGAGGTAATGAAGGATCTCGTAGCCCGCTCCCTGTGAACCGCTCGTGCGGTCCCCTTCGATCGGGGACCGCACCGGAACGGGCGCCGGGCCACGCCGGGCATGAGCCCCGTGCCCACACAGCTCGCACTCCGGCTCCGTCCCGGGCCCATACCCACCCCAAGACCCTCGCCGCCAGGGGCGACTACTGTCAGCCACTGTTGTGCGCGCTGCGCCGGGGCGGGTTTGGGACCGAACCGGCGCCACCGGATGCAACGAAATGCTCACCGCTGCACAGCGGTTTCCTGACCGACCGTGGGCGGCCGAACGCTGCGACGGCATCGGCCGCCACCCACACCGGCTGGTCCATGATGGCGACGCAGTTGTGGACGTGCGTGCCAAGCCGTCGGCGCAGGTTCGGATCCTCGCGACCGACAACCACCACGTCGAAGAAGGTGACGACGACCTGCTGTGCCGGTGGTTCGCCAACGTGATTCTTCCGGGCACAGCCCACCGACACCGCACGCGGCGATCTTCGCGTGCGACCGCGAAAAACAGGCCCTGATCAGTATTTCCACCGATTTTCGGCCGATGCTACGAGCAGCCACGGCCCCTTTCTGGCGTATTCGGGAACCCTTGTAGGCCGTTTCCAGCCACACACAGTGTTCACTAACTGTATATCTATTCGATAGACATAACGTCAGCAAAATGCTCGACTCTC
The DNA here is from genome assembly GCF_050942175.1 of Nocardia sp. CA-151230. NCBI lineage: Bacteria > Bacillati > Actinomycetota > Actinomycetes > Mycobacteriales > Nocardiaceae > Nocardia > Nocardia sp. CA-151230. The sequence continues at coordinate 4,379,077 of NZ_CP192061.1, read as the reverse complement.
CTGCCACGGTGCTCTGCGCACCGGCGGGTGCCGGGCATCCATCGAAGGGAACACGCATGATCCGACCTCGCATGATCGGCGCGACCGTAGTACTGGCCGCCGCCTTGACCTTCGGGGTCTCGCCAGGCCTGGCGCTCGCGGTCGATCCGCCGGTGGCAACCGGCAACGTACTGCTCGACCCGGCCGCACGCTCGCTGCACCTGTCCAGCGTGGAGAACGCCCGCGACGCCGGCGGTTACCGAACCACGGACGGTCACATCGTCCGCACCGGTCTGGTGTTCCGCACCGCCGCACTGGGTTCGGCCACCACCGCCGACGTGGCGTCGCTGGCCGCACACAACGTGGTCTCGGTACACGATCTGCGCACCGGCTATGAACAGCTCCTCGCCGGCGCCGACAAGATCCCCGCCGGAGCCACCGAACACCACGACGACATCCTGGGCGGGCTCCCGCCGACGTCGATGTTGAGCACGATGTCGTCGGCGGCGAACGTATACCCGCAGTTCATCACCGCTCCGGGGGCGAACGCCGGCTTCGCCGACGTGATCCGCGACATCGCCTACAACAACGGCGGAGTCCTGTTCCACTGCACCGCGGGCAAGGACCGCACCGGCTGGGCGGGCGCCGTGCTGCTGACCCTGCTGGGGGTCGACAAGGACACCGTGTACTACGACTTCATGCTGTCGAGCTACTACCGCAACGCCGCCCCCGGTGATGTGAACAACGGCGTGACCACCGCCGAGCTCGACTCGGCCTTCGCCCAGGTGAATACGACCTACGGCAGCTTCGCCAACTACGTGAGCACCGGCCTCGGGCTGACCGCCGCCGACATCGCCGCGCTCAAGGCCAAGATGCTGGCCTGACCGAGGGCGACACCGAGTGGCCCGCACCGGATCAGACCGGATGCGGGCCACTCCCCCCCCGGACGAGCCGGCCGCCCCCGCTTCTGCGCCGTGAACGGGCAGGTAGCAAGGTCCGGCCGCGCCTCCCCGCAGCGGCGGGCATCTCGGCCGACATGCCGGCCGAGAAGGTGGTGGCCCGCGGGAATGTTCGGGAAATCCGGCGCTCAGCGATGCTCCGTGATCCGGGCTGTCTGAATTCTGTTCTGGCCCGGCTTGATTCGATGGACTCGGTCGGGTGGCCGGCCGGGCTGTTCGGTGGTTGCCTGGCGGGCTGTCCGTGCTGAGGGTGTGGTCGGGATGGTCCATCGGAGTCGACCAGCGGCGGCCGGCGACTTTCACCGGCCGAGCCAATGTCACCGGGTGTGTGGCGAAGCAACGGTTGAAGGCCTGTTCCCCGGTACGCCGGTTGCGCCGGATCACAGCCGGCGGTACCCGGGCACGGCTTTGTCGTCGTCGGGACCGATCTCGATCAAGGCCCAGTCGTAGACGGTGGGCATTCCGCGGATTGCCGATCGGACGATCCGGACTCCTACGAAGGTTGGTCCGGCATGGACCGATCGAATCTACCGGCGGCCGGTCCGAGATCGCAGAATCGCAACAATGCAAATCGATCCAAGTACCGCGGCCGACTCGGTGCCGCGGGCCGACCGCAGCGCGTGGATCGGGCTCGGTGTCCTCGCCGCAGGGCTCTCGTTGATCGTCGTGGACGGCACCATCGTCGGGGTAGCCCTACCGGCGATCGTCACCGATCTCGGACTCGATCTGACCGATGCCCAGTGGGTCAACAGCGCCTATTCGGTCGTCTTCGCCGCACTGTTGCTGACTGCGGGCCGTCTCGGCGACCGGCTCGGCCGACGCCGGATTTTCGTGCTCGGCGTACTCGTGTTCCTGGCGGGCAGCCTGATGGCCGCCGTCGCGTCGAGCGTTGCGGCGCTGATCCTTTCGCGTGTGGTACAGGGGATCGGCGGAGCGTTCGTGTTGCCCGCCACCCTGTCGAGCGTGAACGCCACTTTCCGCGGCAAGGACCGCGTCATCGCGTTCGCGGTGTGGGGCGCGATCATCTCCGGCATGGCCGCGGTGGGCCCGCTCCTCGGCGGCAGCCTGACCACCTACTTCAGCTGGCGATGGATCTTCCTCGTCAATATCCCGATCGGGGCGGCGGTACTGATCGGCACACTGCTCGCGGTGCGCGAAACCAAGGCCACGATCAGCGAACCCGGGCTCGACGTCGACGGACTACTGCTCAGCGCGATCGGGTTCGGCGGGGTCGTCTTCGCACTCATCGAAGGTCAGAGCCTGGGCTGGTGGCGGCCGAACACCGCGTTCAGTGTCCTCGGAATCGATTGGCCGCGAAGCGCTCCGGTCTCGGTGGTTCCGGTCATCGGGCTGATCGGCGTGGTCGCGCTGGTGCTGTTCGTGGTCTGGGAACGACACCGGGCGCGGGCGGGCCGGTCCGCGATCCTGGACGTGAGTCTGTTCTCCATCCCGACCTTCAGCTGGGGCAATCTGACCGCGCTGACCGTAGCGATCGGAGAGTTCGGCCTGCTGCTCGTGCTGCCGCTGTTCCTGGTGAACGCGCTCGGCCTGTCGACGCTGGGCGCCGGCCTGGTACTGGCCGCAATGGCCTTGGGCGCCTTCGGATCCGGTGCCGCCGCCCGGCACATCGCCGCCGTGCTCGGTGCCTCGAGAACGGTGATCGTGGGCCTGGCCCTCGAGGCGGTGGGCGTCGCCGTGGTCGCGCTGCTCCTGTCCTCGACGGTCTCGCCCTGGCTGCTCGCCGTGCTGCTGGCCGGGTATGGCGCCGGACTCGGTCTCGCCTCGGCGCAGCTGACCGGCACCGTACTGGCCGACATCCCGCCGGAGCGATCGGGCCAGGGTTCGGCGACGCAGAGTACCGTCCGGCAACTCGGGGCGGCACTCGGCTCCGCCATCCTGGGCGCAGTGCTGTCGATCGGGTTGGCGCACAACCTGACCGACCGATTGGACTCGGTCACCCCGCTGCCGCCTCCAACGGCACAGCACCTGGTCACCGCAACCAGAGATTCGGCCGGAGGAGCGATCTCCGCACTGCGCGCCCAAGGCGACACCGGACAACTCGGACCCGCGGGACCACAGGTCACCACCGCACTGTCCGAAGGATTCGGCGACGCCACCAGAGCCGCACTGGGCGTGGCCGCAGCCTTTCTCGCCCTCGGCGTGGTGAGCGCGACCATCCTGAATTCCCGCACCCGCCGAACATCCACCATGGAGGACCGATGAAGAAGTCGTACTACGCCGCTGTCTGCTACACGGTCCTGGGACTCGTCCTGGGGTTCTTCTACCGCGAATTCACCAAGGCCCACGACTTTTCCGGAAGCTCACAACTCACCGCCACCCACACCCACGTCCTCGCACTCGGAACGCTGTTCTTCCTCCTCGTCATCGTGTTGGACAAGCAATTCGCGCTGACCGCCGGCCGATGGTTCGACGCCTTCTTCTGGACCTACAACGCCGGGCTGGTCGTGACCGTGGCCATGATGGTCGCGCACGGCATCCTCACGGTCCTCAACCACGATGTCAGTCCCGCCATCTCGGGTATCGCCGGACTCGGCCACATCCTGTTGTCCGTCGGTTTCGCCATGTTCTTCCTGTGCCTGCGCGGCCCGATAGCGACCGCGGCCCGTGAGTCCGGCGATGCCCAGCAGAACGCGGAAACCATGGTCGAGCACTGAGGGGTTGTCGAGCCGCGATCCCTCGCCTTCGACCACGCGGCCTCACCGGGCACCACGCCACCGACCACGAGGGGCCCTCGCCTTCACGGCACGGGCGCACGTCGAGTCTCAGTCCTGCTGGGCCGGAACCAATTCCGCGACATGCGCCAGGAGCGGGTAGCGGCCGTCCGCGACGACCTCGATCCCGTCGAGCTGGCGGGCGGTGTTCTGATCAACCGTGCCGACCCGGACATGGCCCGCTCGCATGGTGATCGCGTCTCCTTGCTCGGGGTGGTGTCGAACGGCCGTCGGTGATGGGGGCTTTCGCCGAGTTCGGGCGCTCCTTGATCCGGGAACGCCGGCGTGAGGGCATCGCCGCTGCCCAGGCCCGCGGCGTCTACACCGGCCGCGAGCACGGAGCAGGATGGGGGCGAACGCCGACACCGTGCCCGGCCGATCCGGTGGCACGAGGGATTATCGGCTGCTGCCGGTGCCGTTGAGCAGCAGTGGGATTCGGGCTGCCATGTCGACGGGCAGGTAGGCCAGGGCGCTGGTGGTCCAGGCTTGGCCGGACTGCGGGTCGTACTGGCTTGGCATGGTGATGCCGGCGGGGGCATAGGCGCGCAATCCGTTGTTGCGGGTGGTGTAGGTGGCGCGCCACAGGTGGTCCTTGAACGCGATGACACCAGCGACGTCGGTGGCCTGCGCCGTCCCACGCAGCGCGGAGACCTTTTTCGCCACGCCATCGGTGGACAGGTAGGTCAGGGTGCCGTCAGGCTGGCGGTCCGCCTCGATCGCGATGACGTCGGTCATGCCGTATTCGGTGCGCAGGACATCGGCGATGGAGGTCTGGGCGTAGACGGGGATGGTCCTGGTGCCGCGGGCGGCGACGACGGCGGCGGCGAGTGCTTCGTTCACCGGTCCGGGCTCGCCCTCGGTGCGGGTGGGGTCGGCCCCGGCGGGGATGCGATTGCCGAAGCTGTAGGCGACAAGGAACGTGAACTTGTCGGCGGACGCGGTGGGGACAACCCACAGATCACCCGATCCCGACGCCGAACCGCTGACCGAGCCGGATGCGGATGATCCGGTGTCGGCCAGAGCGATCGGCGCTTGGACGACGAGACCGACAGTGAGGGCAGCGGCAACGACAGCGAGTGAGGACCTCATGATCGCGGAACCTAGCAGCAACCATCCGATACACGGACGCCGTTCCGCTCAGTGGGACACGGGCCGTCGATGCGGCGAGTGGCCTTGTCTCCCAATCGCTCCCATTAGACGGTAAACCCCGCCCACATCATCTCCGGGTCGATGCCGCGCAGCCGAAGTCACGGCGCGAGCGGTGGCGCGACCGCCTCCAGTGTCGACGCGGTCGCGTCCACAGCCGGCCGGAACTACCGCGTGCGGCGCTGTGCGTCGAGAGCAACATCCTCGGTTGCTCGATCCGCCAGAGGGCTCAGTGGGTCAACAGCAGAACGGCGCTCCAGGGGATGACTGTGCCGGGCTTGCGCGGGTTCGGTTGGGGCAGACGAGAAAAGAAGCGGTACATCGGGGTGAGTCGGCGGAATCGGCCGGCGGCCTGGAGGATCGGCTCGATTTCGAGTGGTTGCCAGCCTTCGTCTTCGAAGAACGCGACGCCGTTGGGCGGGGTGAAGGTGAACGGGGTGTTCTTCATGAGGCCTTCGCCGCTGCGTTCCAGGCGCTCGGCGATCACGATGGAGACGATATCGACTGCCCACCAGGCGATCTCTTCGCGGCGGAAGTCGATCGTCAGCTGGCGGACCTCGTCGGGTTGCAGGTACATGACCAGGCCTTCGGTGATCACGAAGGCGCGGGAGGATCCGGCCAGGGCGTTGTTCAGGAACGCCCGCCGCGCCACCGGATCGGCGAGGTCGACCGCACGCCTGATCAGGCGGCAGCGCGGCGTGTAGGGGTCGAGCAGGCGCTTCTTCTCGTCCAGCAGCGCCGGCAGATCGGCTTCGATCCAGGTCAGGTGTGGGGGCAGGTCGAGTCGGTACGGTCGGGTGTCCAGCCCCGCGGCGAGGTTGATCACCCGGTCGCAGCCGTCGGCGAGCGCTGCGCCGATCATGTCGTCGATCAGCTTGGTGCGGGCGACGATCGGCCAGCCGTGGTCGCCCATCACGCGGGCCGTATCGGCCGCGATCGCGGGACCGACCTCGCCCGCGAGCATGCCGGCCAGGGGATCGTGGAACAGTGCGTCGGGGCGAGCCGACTCGATCGCCCGGTAGACCGCGACCCAGCGGGCGGTGTCGGACACGCTGGAGAGGATCTGCTGCATTTCGGTCATGAGAAGCCCTTCTCCTTCGCTCACCAGGCGGCGGCGATGGCGGCGGCGATGCGTGCGCGAAGTTCGGACACGGAGACGACCGCGTCGACCGAGCCGACCTCGACCGCCCGCTGGATGCTGTGCACGCCATCGAATTCGGTTCCGAGGGCGGACAGGTGCTCGGCCCGTACTGTGACGCGGCTGTCCGCCAGCTCGGTGACAAGCTCGGCCCGCTTGCCGGCGTCCTCGGTCATGGCTATTTCCTCCTGGAGACGGCGGATCCGCGGATCGGCCGCGGTGCGAGCGTCGACGGTGCGGGCGAACACCACGGCCGCGGCAGGAGCGCCGCCGATCACCGATGCGAAGGAGCCCTCGACAGCCAGCACCGTCATGTTCGGGTTGAGCGCCTTGGAGAACACCACGAAGGCTCCCCCGTGATAGCGCGAGATCACACAGAAGACGATCCGGCCGTCGAAATTGACGATGGCTCGGCCGATTTCGGCGCCGTACTCCAATTGGAGCCGCCGCATCGACTCCGGAGACCCGTCGAAGCCGGACAGGTTGGCCAGTACCACGACCGGGCGGTTGCCGCTGGCGGCGTTGATCGCGCGGGCCACCTTTTTCGACGACAGCGGGAAAAGAGTTCCGGCGGTGAAGGATTCGGGACCATCCGCCGGCGGGAAGCCGTGCCGGGCGACCGGCGCGGATTCGATGCCGATGAGGGACACGGACCAGCCGTCGATCCGGGCATCGGTGACGACCGCGGTCTCGGCCTCGGCCATGTCCGCCCAGCGCTCCGAGAGCGGGTAGTCCTGGTCCGAGACCGCCTGGAGCACGGCCCGGATCGAGAACGGCTTCTTGCGATCAGGATTGGTGTCCGACCCGAATATCTGCCCGACGGTGGTGAATTCGCTGTCGAGATGGTGGTGCGGGAACTGTGCGATGTCGCGATTCACCGGGTCGAGACTCGGCGCACGGCGCGGACCGCGATCCCCGGGTGCGACGTAGGTGTGTTCGTAGTGGCGCATCAGAATCTCGTGCGCGGCACCGAGATCGGGAGCGAAGTACTGCGCCTGGCCGTTGGCGCCCATGACCCGGGCGTATCCGCCGATGCCGAAGTTGTCCTCCGCCGAAACACCGCCGGAGAAGTCCAGCGACTGCTTGCCGGTGAGCACCATGGCGCTGGCCGGCGTCATGACCAGAATGCCGCGGGTGTGCATCAGCATCGTGGCCTCGGCGTTCCAGTACGGCTGAGCACCGACATTGATGCCCGCGACCACGATATTGATCTCGCCGCCGTGCTGAGTGAACTGCACGATGCGGCGGAGCACCCGAGCCACCCAGTCCATGTTCTCGGTGCCGGAGTCCATCGAGATCCGGGCGCCCGACGACAACGAGTACCACTCGAGCGGAATCCCTTCGCGCTCTGCCAGTGCGAGCGCGGCATCGATGCGTGCGCATTCGGGCTGACCGAGCGCGCCCAGTTCGCGATAGGGATCACCGAACAGGACGATCCGGCGGACCCCGTCCGGGTGCAGCGGGGTCGGCGTGCTGACGGTTCCGACGACGATGCCGGCCTCGTTGAGGCCGCGCGGACGCTCGACCTCGACCAGATCGTCGCCCTGCGCAGGCAGGTCCAGCTCGGTGAAGCTTCCGTTCGGGCCCCGCACCAGGTCGATCAGCTCGTAGGGATAGACGGCACCGCGACGCCGGACCCGCAGCACCTTCTGGTCGTAATCACGCAGCGGTGCAAGAGGTTCCGCGGGCGGCGCGTCGACGCTGACTTCGGTGCCGCCGGTCAGGTCGTAGCGGAACCGCGTCACCTGGAAGTCGTAGGTGCCATCGGCCTGGCGAACGCGGCCGTGCACCACCACTTCCTGGATACCGGCCCGCACGATCTGCGGCGCGGTGGCGTGCAGCCAGTCGGCCAGCACGGCGGTGTCGACGTCGATCACCGGACGGATATCGAGCCACACGTGGTTGAGCGCCAGCCGTGCCCCGGTCGGATCCAGGTCTCGGCGGGCCCGCGCCACCACTTCGGCGCACGCATTGAGCACTGTTTCGGCGCCACGCACGGTGACGATCGCGCCGGCCCCGTCGCGGACCGGCTCGAACCGCCGAACCTGAGCCAGCGCCACCAGCCGCTCGTCGGACGAATTCTCCTTGGCGACCGCGTGATACACGATCATGTCCGGTGGCGCCGGCAGCCGGTCGAGGTGGAAGTTGCGCAGCCGCCACAGGTGCAGACGGCGGCCCACCAGCGGGTGCACTCCGCGAATCACAGTGTCTTCCACCAGCTCACCGGCTCGGGTTCGGAATGTGAAGTGTTCCAGCGGATCGTCGTGCGGCGGTGCCAGCGCCACCGTGATGCGGCGTACATCCGAGGCCAGCCCGGCGTTCTGCAGCGCGTCCAGCAGCGCACTGGCCCGTTCGTCGACGGAACCGGGTGCGGCGGGCCAGGACAGCAGGAGATCGACCACCCGGACGTGGTCGGCGGGCGCGCCTTCCAGCAGACCGCGCAGTGCGGTGGTGAGGGCACCCGACGGCCCGTCCCGCAGGTCGCTCATCCGCGCCATGGTGGCCACGCAGGTCGTCGGCACAGTGTTGCCCGGGCGGAGCTCTAGCTCGTAGTCGCAGATCGCGAACGCCCGTCCCGCGATGGTCACCCCGCGCGCACCGCCCAGGTTCTGCTCGCCGTAGCGGCGGCGGCACAGCACCTCGAGCAGCGGATCGACCGGCAGGTGGATGTCCCGCTGGAGTCGAGCCGACACCAGGTGATCCAGCGACTCGGCGATATCCGCGATGGCCACGATGCGCCGTGTGCGTTCCGGCAGATGCGGCAGGCCGGCGAGAATGCGCAGTTCGTCGGGTACCCCGGCCAGTGCCCCGGCCTTCGCCGCCTCGGCCTCCGGGTGCAGGTACCACCGGAATTCGACACTGCGCGCGAGATCGGCGAGCACGGGCGTGCGCGCCGCCCCGACCCGGATCATCCGCTCCAGCGCGGGCCGGATGCCGTCATCCTGCAGGCGGGGCTCGCTGAGCCATGCCTTCAGCAGGTCCTGCATCACGTGGCTGGATTCATCGAATCGTTTGGTGGCCAGCACAATTCGGTAGGCGGCTGCTTCCAGCGCCGGGGTGCGCTCCAGCCCATCCACGCCGTAACGGCGCAGGGCGCTGGTCAACACCTGCCGGAAACCCGTCGTCAGCCGACCGCGATTCGCGTCCAGGCTCTGCAGATAGATGTGCAGCTGTTCACGCCGTGAGCGGTGGGTGTCATCTTCCGGGCGCGGGTCGCACAGTTCGGCTATGTCGCAGAAGGATTCCATCAGCTCGGCCTCGGCCGCCAACGGCGCTCCGGACTCGGCGACGAGGCCGCTGCGGTCGCGCAGGTATCGCGTCACCGCCGACTCGGCGTCGGCCGCGTGGTCGAAACCCAGGATGACACCGGATATTTCGCGCAGCGCCCGCGCCGCCTGGACCGCCGCGGACGGCTCGTCGAGCGCGGGCAACATCAGGTCGACGGGTTCTGGCGGTTCCTCGGTGGCGTTGTCGTCGAGCACCTCCAGCTGCGCCAGCAGCGTTCCGGTGGACACCTGGCTGCCCACCGCGACCAGAAGCTTGCGGACCCGGCCGTCGAACGGCGCTGGGAGCACCGTCTCCATCTTCATGCTCTCCAGCACGAGAACCGGTGTTCCAGCACTGACCTCGGCGCCCTGGGCGACCGGCGTGGCGACCACGAGTGCGGGGGCCGGCGCTCGGACGGCGCCGCCTTCGTCGCGGCTGACCCGGTGTGCGACGCCATCGATCTCGACGACCTGCACGGTGTCGTGTGTCGCCGTCACGACGCGATAGCTCCGATCACCGACCGCGAGCCGACTGGAATAGGTATCGATTCGCGTGAGGTCGACATCGAAGGCGGTGTCGTCGCCGATGCCGATGCGGAAACTGTCCGCACCGGTCCTGGCCGCGATCACCCGATGGCCCCGGCCCGTCAGCTTCACCTCGACGGCGCGCAGCGGTTCGTCGAGCACCTGCGGGCGCCCCCCGCGGCCGGTCTCCCACAGGAGGATCCGGCGTGCCGCCTCGTCCTCCTCGTATCCGGCGATGGCGGCGGCCGCGAGGGCGATCCCGGTGCGCTGCACCGCGAGCAGCCCACCTTCGGCGCGAGCGCGGTCCACCCAGCGGGTGTCGGCGGTGGCGTTCACCACCTCGGCGGACTCCAGCAGCGCCATCAGCAGGCCCTTGTTGGTAGCGCCGCCCTCGATGACGACCGTTGTCTCGGCGACCGCCCTGCGCAGCCTGGCCATGGCCTCGTCTCGATCCCGGCCGTAGGCGATGATCTTCGCGATCATCGAGTCGAAATCCGAGGGGATGTCGTCACCTTCGACGACGCCGGTGTCGATGCGGATGCCGGGCCCGACGGGCCAGCGCAGCAACTCGATCCGGCCCGGCGCCGGGGCGAAATCGCGGTCGGCGTCCTCCGCGTTCAACCGGGCCTCGATGGCGTGGCCGCGCTCGACCGGCTTGTCACCACGCAGCGGCATTCCGGCCGCCACCTCCAATTGCGCTTTCACCAGGTCGATTCCGCTGGTGACCTCGGTAACCGGATGCTCGACCTGCAGCCGCGTGTTGACCTCCAGGAAGGCGAACAGCTGTTCTTGCGGCTGGTAGAGGAACTCCACCGTGGCGGCCCCGCAGTACTCGACCGCCAGGGCCAGTCGCTCGGCCGAATCCTTGACCGCCGCAATCTGTTGCGCGCTCAGCAGCGGAGAGGCGGACTCCTCGATGATCTTCTGGTTGCGCCGCTGCACGGTGCAGTCGCGCACACCCAGCGCCCAGGCGGTGCCATGCGAGTCGGCGATCACCTGTACTTCGATGTGCCGGGCACCGGAGACCAGTCGCTCCAGAAAGACGGTCCCGTTGCCGAACGAACGCGCCGCCTCTTCGCTGGTCCGTGAGTAAGCGTCACGCAACTCCTGAGCCGTCGTGACGATCCGGATGCCGCGGCCGCCGCCACCGGCGGTCGCCTTGAGCATCAAGGGGTATCCGATCGCCTCGGCCGCTCCCAGGGCGTCGTCGAGCGACTCGACCGGCCCGCGGCTCCAAGCGGCCACGGGCACACCGACCTGTTCGGCCAGCAGCTTGGCGCCGATCTTGTCCCCCAGTGCCCGCATGGCCGCGGCGCTCGGGCCGATGAAGGTGATTCCGAGGCGGTCACACAGTTCGACGAAGGCCGGGTCCTCGGCGACGAAACCCCAGCCGACCCATGCCGCGTCGGCTCCGGATTCGGTCAGCGCCCGCCCGAGCACCGCCATGTCCAGATACGGCCGGGCCGAGGCCGGGCCCAGGCAGTACGTCTCGTCCGCTTCACGAACGAACCCTGCGTGCCGCTCGCCATCGGTATATAGCGCGATGGTGCGCAGCGGCTCCCGATCGCGATGCTGGGCATTGAATTCCCTGACCGCGTGGATCAGGCGGCGGGCTGCCTCTCCACGGTTGACGATGGCGATGCGCGTGAACATTGACTACTCCAGGCAGAAAACTACGAAGAAGTGGAACGCGAGACGGTTAGCGACGCAGCAAAGCCACGCCGAGACTTATCAATCCGGTGGTCAGGCTGATGACTCCGAGCCACAGCACGATGACCAGTGAGTTCGGCTGGGTACGACCGCTCCCGAGTGCCGAGAGGAAGAACCCGGCCGAAATCAGTACCGCGGCAGCCGGAATCGCCAGCCGGGTGACCCAGCCGAACCACCCGGCCAGACGCAGCGAATCGGCCAATAGCAGGGAAACCAGCGACAGAATCAACAACACGGCCGCATGCGCGTGGCCGGCGCGATCGAAGCTCTGCTGGAACACGGTCTGCGGAACCTTGCCGGTATCGACCAACGTAAGGAAGTACCCGCCGAACTCCACTGATGGCATGACCAGTAACAGAATTCCGGCGATTCGACAGGTGGTCCGCGAGAGCCTCGGGGATATTGCTTCACTCGGGTTTGTTCGGCTTTCAACCGACATCGGACCGGTTTCCTTTCAGCGACTACGGGTCTGGATCGAGACGTGGAATGCCGGGACCGCGCTGGATCGACGCACGGTCGATGGTGGCCGCGTGAGAGCTCGGGGCCACTCCTCGTCGAAGCCGATCAGGCCACCCAACTTTCGGCCTCCGGCGGGAGCAGGGCGCGTAACCGATTCAGCGCGCGTCCGCGCAATGGGCCGATAGATCCACGCGGAACCCCCAATTGGGCGCTGACGCAGTCGTAACTCGGTTCGGCATCGGCCATCAATGCCTCGAGCAAACGCTGGTCTCGAGCCGGAAGCCGGCCCATCGCGATGCGCACGCCGTGCACCGCGACACCGCGCATGACATGCTCGACCGTCGAATCGCGCGGGTCGGCAATGTCGGGTACCGCATCCAGCTGAGCTGAAATCCAGCTGATGCTCTTCGCGGTGTGCTTCAAGCATTCTCGGCGCGTGGTTGTGGTCAACCACGCCGCCAAATACTCGGTGGATCGCAAGTCGCCCAGGTGACACAGCACGTTCACCCATGTCGACTGGTAGATGTCTTCGGAGTCGTGCTTCGGCAATCGGAATGATCCGATGATGGTCCACACCAGTGGCGAATACGTGTCGATCAGTTTTCGCCATGCTTCCGGACTGCCGTGCACACACGACGAGACGAGTTCCTGAACCCGCTCGTGCCCATTGTCCTCGGCCATGTCCAACCTTTGTCGTTCACAACAAGACTTGCTTCCCAGGCTATGGGCGCGGACGCGAGGACTGGAGTCCTCTTTCGAGGTAGCCGCATACCTCGAAAGAGGTAGGCGAGCAGAACCTCATCGCACGCGAGCCTGCACACCGATGGCCCGCACCAACGCCTCGCCCAGCAGCGCGTTCACCTTGGACACATCCCCGCCGAACAGATCGAGCAGCATTACCCCGACCCGCGAGAAACCATCGCTCGCCACCCGCTGGATCTCGTCGTCGACGCAAGCAAGGCTGTAGAGCTGGACCAGGAATCGTGAGACGGTCTCGTCGTCCAGCAATCCACGACAGTTCTCGAACGACGCCGCGGCGCACGACGCGCTGGACCGGCGCAACAAGTCGTAGAGCTGCCGTTCGATCTGGTCGAAGACGTGCTCGGCAGCCGCTACGAAGATCCCTGTCTTGCTGCCGAACAGGCGTACGACGTACGGCTGCGACACATCCACGCTGCGGGCGATCGCGTCCGTGGAGGTAGCGGCAAACCCATGGGCCGCGAACACGTCGACCGCCGCGATGGTGATCTGCTGCCGACGTTCATCGGCCGTCAGCCGGGGACGGGTCACCGCATCTCCTCCGAGTCTCGGTACTGTCTCTCACGAATACAGAGGCCCGAGAGCGGATCTCAGATACAGCAGTTGATCACATGCGCGATCTCCGCGGGCCGGGCGTCGAGGTAGAAGTGCGAGCCGGGGAAGATGTGCAACTCGAACGCCCCGGTGGTGTGCGTGCGCCACCGTTCGAGCTGGGCGGGTGTGACCACGGGATCGTCGGCGCCGGTGAGGCCGACGATCGGACAGCGCAGTGGCTCGCCGGGGATATGAACGTAGCTCTCGATCGCGTGGTAATCGTTGCGGACCGAGGGCAGCACGGCGGCGGCGAGCGCGGCGTCGGTCCGCAGCACGGCCACCGACCGCGGGTCGTTCGCCAAACGCTCCATCTCGGCGATCAAGGTGGCGTCGTCGGTCTCGATCGTCGTGTCCGGCACCGGCTCGGAGGGGGCGGTCCGGCCCGAGGCGAACAACATTCTCAGGCGGCGGCCGCGCGCCTCGAGCCGCAACGCCGTCTCGAAAGCCACTGTGGCGCCCATACTGTGGCCGAAGAAGGCCAGCTCGCCGCCGAGCAGCGGTTCCAGCGCCTCGGCCACGTGATCGGCCAGCTCGGTCAACGAGGCGATCGGCGCCTCGCTGATCCGATCGCGGCGGCCCGGATACTGGATGGCGTAGACCGCGACACCGTCGGCGATGTGGTTCGCGAGTGCGCGATACCCACCGGCTGCCCCGCCGCCGGGTGGAAAGCACACCAGGGTGGGCTGTCCGGGCGCACCGGCGCGCATGCGCCGGGTCCACGTCGCGAACATGTCACGCGCCACCGGGAACCTCCGGCCCGCGCGCCTTCAGCCAGCGCTCGGTGAACGCGTCCACCGCGCCCGAGTCCTCGATGACCCCCTTGGCGAAGGCTCCGGCGATCAGCCTGCCCGCCATCGGGATTCCGGATTCGACTGTCACCACGTATTCGCAGACGCAGCCGTCCGCGGTGTCGCGCAGTTCGAAGAAGCCGGCCAGCGAGCCGATCGCGGAGATGGCGCCCTGGACCTGCGCCCGGGCCACCCCGTCGGCGAACGGCGCCCAGCGTTCGGAGTACTCCAGGCGCATGCCGGCCGGCCACGCCTTCGACAGCCGGGGCGGGATGCGGTCCGGCGCAAGAGGTTTGGACACGGTAGCGATCAGGTCGTCCGAGTCGTGTCGAATCGACAGCTCGGCCAGCGGCCCATCCAGCTCCGCCACCCGCGCCTGCCAGTATTCGGGACTGACCATCGCGTCGTGGAACAGTCCAGCCGAGTAGGGAAATTCACTGATCAGTCGAATCTTTTGACCCACAACCACTCCTAGTCGTACCGCTCGGCGGCCCTCAGGGCAGCAGATTCTGGATTCGAACCCGGGCATCCCGCCAGGACAGCGGGATGTCCTGCGTGGTCGCCGTCGAATCCACGAAGCTCGGATCCCCGATCCGGCCCTTCATATCGGCGAGCATGTTCGCGTGTGTGCCGCTGTGCGCGAAGTTCTCCATGGCCTCCTTGTCCGACCACGCCGACAGGGTCCAGAAGGTCTTGGTGATCAGCTTCGCGTCCAACGCGAATCCGACGCAGCCGGGAGCCGCCTGCAGCTGGCTGCGAATCCTCATGGTCCAGTACAGGAATCGGGGCACGTCGGCGTAGCTGCGAAGCGGCAACCGTGAGGTGAGCACGTGCAGCTGATCACCGGCGGCGGGCGTGTGGGTTCCCTTGGTCCAGGGTAGAGCGGGCATGACGGACTTCCTTCTCTTGTCGGTGTGCTGTTGTTCGTTCGGTCTGATTACGACGGGGTTCCGGAGACTGCTCGTTCCGAATCCACCGCGGGCTCGTTGTCGATGTCGCCGTCCGACTCGCGGATGCCGAACCGGTCGTAGAGGCGGCGCAGGGGCCCCGGGGCCCACCAGCCGAGGTGCCCGAGCAGCCGCAGGATGGCCGGGACGAGCAGGATGCGAACCACCGTGGCGTCCAGCACGATCGCGACGACCATGCCGACGCCGAACAGGATCATGGTGAGGACCTGACTGGAGGCCATCGCCGCCAAGGGCACGCACATCAGCAACGCGGCGCTGGTGATGAGCCGGCCCGTGCGCTGCACACCGGTGGCCACCGCGGCGGTCGGGTCACCGAGCGCGTCGTACTGTTCGCGCACCCGCGACAGCAGGAAGACCTCGTAGTCCATGGACAGCCCGAAGATCAAGGCGAACAACATGATCGGCATGTTCGGTTCGATATTGCCGGTGGGCTGGAAGCCGAGCAGATCGGCGAAGTGGCCGTCCTGGAAGATCCAGACCAGCACGCCGAAGGTCGCCGACAGCGACAGCAGGTTCATCACGATCGCCTTCAGCGGCAACAGCACCGAGCCGAAGGCCAGGAACAGCAGCAGGTAGGTGGCGAGGGCAATGTAGATCAGCATCGCGGGCAGGGCGTCGCCGAGCCGGTTCAGGGTGTCGTCGTAGGTCGCGGTCTCACCGCCGAAATACACCGAGGCGCCCGGGGGTTTCGGCTGATCACGCAACCGGTGCAGCAGCTCGCGGCTCGGCTTGGACACCGCCACGCCGTCGTAGGCCACCGAGACGCGCGCGACGGCGCCCTCGGCGCCGGTGATCTCGGCACGACCCGCGCCGGGCACGCCCGCCAGCCGGTGCGCGTAATCCGCCAGTGCCGCTTGCTGATTCGGCGTGTCGGCACCCGCGGGCAGCACCACGACGGCGTCGATGGTCTTCGCCGCACCGCGCGGGAAGTCCTTCTCCAGCATGTTGAACACCTGACGGCCCTGCGCCGAGTCCGGCAGCTGTCGCGCGTCGTTCACGCCGAACTCGATGCGCAGCACGGGTGAGGCCAGCACCAGCAGCAGCGCGATGGCGGCCGTCGCGACGAGCACCGGGCGGCCCATGACGCCCTGGGCCAGCCGGTACCAGAAGCCGGTGGCGCTCGGGATCACCGAACGCTGCTTCCACAGCGACAGCGCGTTGATGCGGTGTCCCAGCAGCGACAGGGCCGCGGGCAGCGCCACCAGCGAGAAGAACATGGACAGCAGCACGGCCGCGACACCGCCGTAGGCCATCGACTTCAGGAACACGAACGGGAAGAAGCTCATCGAGGCCAGTGCGACCGCGACGGTGATGCCGGAGACGGCGACCGTGCGTCCCGCGGTCGCCAGGGTGCGAGCCAGCGCGTCACCACCCGTGCGCCCCTGTTCCATCTCCTCGCGGTAGCGGCTCACGATGAACAGGCCGTAGTCGATGGCGACGGCCAGGCCGAGGATGGTCACCAGACTCATGGCGAAGACGGAGATGTCGGTGAAGCGGGCGAACACCCGCAATACGGCCATCGAGCCGAGGATCGAGAGGCCACCGACCGCGAGCGGAAGGCTCGCCGCAACGAATCCGCCGAACACGATCACCAGGCAGATGAACAGCACGGGGAACGACAGTCCCTCGGCCATGCCGAGATCCTTGCCGACCTGATCACCGGCCTCGTAGCCGGCGGGGGTGTTACCGCCGCGGAGGGTCTGCAGCCCCGGTGCGGACAGCTTGTCCTTGATCTTCAGATAGCTGTCCTGCTTGGCGTTGTCGTCGCCACCGACGAAATTCAGCAGCGTGTACGTCGCGTGCCGGTCATGACTGACGAGCTCCTCCATACCGGTTCGCCAGTAGTCGACCGAACCGGTGACCGCGGTGTTCGGGAGTCCGTCGAGCACATCCTCGACCGACTTCCGAAACGCCGGGTCGTCGACGGTTCGATCAGCGCTGCGGTACACGATCACCGCGTCGGGACTGCGCTGTGCGAACGACTTGTCGGCCAGTTCGGCCGCGGTGCGGCTGTCGGAGCCGCGGGCTTCGAAGCCGTTCGGCACCATGTCGCCGAACACCCCGAGTCCATAGATTCCGGACAGTACGGCGATCACCGCCGAGACGGCCAGCACGAACAATCGCCGGCGGTGGATGAAATAACCCAGACTTTCGAACACTGCTTCGCCCCTTTCGAGCAGTAAAGATCAATGAGCCGTGATTGATTCGGGCAGATCCGTGGACGGCTCGCCCACCGCGGCGTCCGCGGGCGCCCCGGCCCGCTCGGGCCGGCGCGGCAGCAGGATCGCGACCACCGCGCTCACCGCCAGGAAGGCACAGGCCCACCAGAGCGCGGGCACATAGCCATCGGTGAAGGCCCGAGGGTTGGCGTAGCTGCCGTGGGCGGCGAACACCGCTCCCAGCACCGCGATTCCGAGCACCGTCCCGAAGTAGCGGATGGCACTGGACACGCCCGAGGCGACACCTTCGAATTGCGGCGCAACGTATTCCAGTGCGAGCCGTGCGATCGGCGGGAAGAACAGACCCATCCCGGCACCGCTGATCACGAAGCAGGGCACGAGCACCGCGTAGGAGACATCGGGGGTCGTGACCGCCGCCAGCCATCCCACGCCGATCGCCTGGAGCACGAGACCCACGACCAGCACGGGCTTTCCGCCGATCTTGTCGATCAGGATGCCCGCGATCGGAGCCGTGAACGTCGGCATGGCCGTCCACGCCAGGGTGTGCACGCCCGCCGACAGCGCCGAGTAGTGCTGGGCCGACTGCAGGAACTGCACCAGGAAGAACACCGCGCCGAACATGCCGACCGACATGCCGAGCGCCGCCAGCGCGGTCAAGGTGAAACCGCGGCTGGTGAAGATGACCGGCGGCACCATCGGCTCGGCGACCCGGTTGATCCACCCGACGAACACGGCCAGCAGCACCGCGCCGCCGATCAGCGAGCCGAGCACGCCGGCGCTGGTCCAGCCATGATCGTTGCCGCGGATCAGACCGAACACAATGCCGAGCAGGCCCAGGGCGATCAGCGCGTTACCCACCAGATCCAACCGCGTGCTGTTGCCGACGCTCTCCCCCACCAGGGTGACGGCGAGCGGAACGAGCACCGCGCCGATCGGCACGTTGATCCAGAAGATCCATTGCCACGACGCGTAATTCGTGATGGCACCGCCGACCACCGGGCCGAGGCCGACCGCCAGACCGCTCATCGCGCTCCACATCCCGATGGCCGCACCGCGTTTGGCCGGTGGGACCGCCTGGGCGAGCAGCGTCAAGGTCAGTGGAATGACGATGGCCGCACCGACGCCCTGCACCGCGCGGGCGGCGATCAGCGCGCCGATCGAGGAGGACAGCGCGCAGGCCGCGGAGGCCGCGGTGAAGATGACCAGGCCGACCACGAACGTTCGCTTGCGACCGAATCGGTCACCCAGCGACGCGCCCGCCAGCAGCAGCACCGCTTCGGTCAGCGTGTAGGAGTTGATGATCCACTGCAAGCCGTCCAGGCCGGTGTGCAGTTCGGTGCGAATGGTGGGAAGCGCGTTGAAGACGACCAGATTGTCCAGCGAGACCATGAAAATGGCGATTCCGCTGACAATGAAGGTCCACAACACACGACGAGAGTCGGTGTTCGACATGGTGGTTCCTTATGAAGAATTATGGCGTAGTTCGTGATTCGACTGCGCTAAGAAACCGCCAGAAACCCGGACGCTACTCGCCGACGTCCGGGTTCAACAGTTCGAGTTCCAGCACACTCGTGACATTCAGCAGCATCCCCTGAGCCATGAAATCGAACGCTCCGCCGGCGTCGCTGCCGGACAGCTCCCGCACCGTCTGGTAGAGCCGGTGGAAGCGTTCACGTGCCAGGGTCCGGATCTCCTCGTCGAGAGCCGACGCCGCGTATATCTGCAGTTGAAAGGTCAGTGACTGGCGATCGCCCAGCAGATCGATGTACGCGTCCGCCATCGCGTCCAGACGATCGGGTGCATCGGTTGCCACGCTGCGGGCGGCCGCCGCGCGAAAAGTATCCTCCACCGCGTCGAATCCTTGATTCGCCGCGGCGAGGAAGACCGCTTTCTTGGTCGGGAACAATCGGAAGAGGTAGGTCTGCGAAATTCCGGCGCGCTGGGCGATCGACTCCGTTGACGTCGCCGCATAGCCACCGGCAGCGAATTCAGCTATGGCGGCGGCCAATACCTGTTCGCGTCGCGCACTCTTCGACATGCGCGCCCTTACCGGTGAGCTCATGGTCCTTAGTTTAGTGAGCACTCACCCAACTAAGCAACGTGCTAGGCGGACAGTTCGGCAGCCGTTAACAGTTCGGACACCAAACTCGCCACGATGCGGCTCCCGTTCCGGGACATCACCGATGCCGGATGGAACTGCAGCGAGGCGAAACCGTCGCCGCGCAGGCCGTGCACTTCGCCGGTGTCCTGGTCGCGCGCCACCCGGACACGCATGCCGCTGTCCCGGGTCTCGAACACCTCACTGTCGCTGTGCGCTTCGAAGGCGTTGTAGAAGTACACCGGCTCGGCGACCCCGAACAGGTCGATCACCCGCAGCACGCCCTGATTCGACACTGCTCTGCGCCGAATCGGCAACCCCAGCACCGTACTCAGCACCTGGTGACCCAGACATACCGAGAAGAACGGTCTCCGGGCGGCGAGCAGGTCCCCGGTGAGCTCGCGCAGCCTCGCGATCTTCGGATCCCGCACGTCGCGGGGGTCTCCGGGCCCCGGACCCACGACGGCCAGGTCGAATCGCGAAACATCGAGCGGCGCATCGAATCTGCGCACGGTGATGGCGAATCCGAGCGCGCGCAGCATCCGCGCGCCCATCGCGGTGAAGGCGTCTTCGCCATCGATGATCACCGCGGTGCGACCGTCGTACTCCGGTGCGGGCGGCAACGGCTCCAGCCACAGCGGCGCGAGCGGAGTGTTTCGTGCGCGCAATGCCTCACGAACGGCGGCATGGTCGCCGATACCCGCATACGCCGGCGGCGCCGTGTCGCGGCACAGGGCGTTCAGCAGTCCCGCGGCCTTGGCCCGCGTCTCCAGTGCCTCCGCGGCGGGATCGGAATCACGAACGATGGTGGCGCCCACACCGATTCGCATGGCCCCTGCGGAGTCGATGTCGGCGGTCCGGATCAGGATCGCCGAATCCATTCGCCGCGTGCCGCTCTCGTCGCGGCCGACGAGTGCCACCACCCCGGCGTAGTAGCCGCGTCCGGCCGGCTCGAAGCGTGCGATCACCCGGCACGCGTTCTCGAGCGGGCTGCCGGTGACCGTGGGCGCGAGCAGGGTCTCCCGCAGCACCTCTCGATAGTCTCGATCGCTGCGCCCGGTGATGAGGTAGCGGGTGTGGGCGAGGTGAGCCATCTCCTGCAGTTCCGGGCCCTCCACATAGGGCTCGTCGCAGAGATGGCACATCATCTTCAGCTCTTCGTCGAGCACCATGTAGAGCTCGTTGGCTTCCTTGCCGTCGGCGAGGAAATCCAGGACGCCCGCGGGGGTGGGCCCGCCGGCCGGATAGCGGTACGTGCCGCTGATCGGTGTCATGGCGACGGTGCCGTGATCGAGGCTGACGTGGCGTTCCGGGCTCGCTCCGATGAGCATCCGATCGCCGGTGTAGACGAGAAACGTCCAATACGCACTGCGCTCGCCGGTGAGCAGGCGAGCGAACAAGGCCAATCCGGACGTGACGTCCCAGTCGTCGACCGTGGCCCGCCAGGTTCGCCGCAGCACGAAGTTGGCGCCCGCGCCGTGGCCGATCTCCTCGGCCACGACGCGGGCGACCAGGGCCGCATAGTCCTCGTCGCTGACGTCGAATTCGCCCTCGCCCACCTCGATCCGGTACTCGGCGACCAGGGCCCGGAAGACGGCCGGATCCAGCTCGAAGCTCTCGGCGACCTTCAGATACGACACCGGCTCCGTGTCGGGCGGGTGAGCGAAGCCGCGTTCGCTGACCACCCGATACGGCAACAGCGCCAGCAGCTGGTGACTGTCCGCGCTGCCCGCGTCGGCATCGGGCAGCTCCGCGGTGCCCGCTACCTGGTGCATATCACCCACCAGCACCTCGATACGATTCGCGGGTCCGGTCTCCGGGCGATACAACAGCGCGAAAGGTTGCCCGCCGCGGCCCAATTCGGCGATCCGCTGCCGGCTCATAGCGGTCAAGGCACTCTCGTCTCGGACACCGCGAGTTCGGCGGCCACCTGCGAGGTCATCACCACGCGACCACAGCGGGTGGCCACGTATTCCGTGGCCATCCGGTGGTATTCGGGGGTGAAGTCGGCGACCGCGTCGGCGACCACGAAGGCCCGCACATTGTTCGCGAAGGCATCGGCGGCGGTCAGCAGCACACCGACGTGAGCGTAGACACCGCAGATCAGCAGTTGGTCGCGCTCCAGATAGTGCATCCGCTCGAGCAGATTCGTGTGGTGGAACGCGCTGGCCCGCCACTTGGTCAGGACGGGATCGCCGAGGGCCGGGGCGATCTCGGCGGGAATGCCCCGGTCCTCGGGCCGCGCGGACATGCCCGGACCCCAGAAGTCCACCAGCAGACCCCGCTCCTCACTGGTCATGCTGCCCGGCTGCGCGGTGTAGATGATCGGAATGTCCAGCTGCTCACAGCGTTCCCGCAGCCATCGCACGTTGCGCATGAGTGCGCTGCGCGGCTCACAGCCGTCCGCGAACGGTTGCAGGAAGTAGTGCTGCATGTCGTGGACGAGGAGCACGGTCTTGTCCGGCTCGATCGCCCAGTCGACGAGGTTGCCCGGCAGCTCCGATTCGGTCGGCATGGGGTAGGGGGCAATAGGCGAAATCGCCACGGAGACAGTCCTCCTCGGTCAGACACCCAGGGTCGCGCCGCCGTCGACGACGAGCTCCTGCAGGGTGATGTGGGCTGCGGCGTCGGAGAGCAGGAAGCGGACGGCGGCCGCAATGTCGTCGGGCTGCGCGATGCGGCCCAGGGGAATGCCGATCCGGAAGGCCTCCGGGACGCCCTCCACCGCACTGCGCGCAGCCTGCTCGTCGTTCCACAATGCGGTCAGCATCGGTGTGTCGGTCGAACCGGGAGCCACCACGTTGCAGCGGATCCCGGACTTCGCGAGCTCCAGCCCGAGGCAGCGAGTGAACATGGTCGCGGCGGCCTTCGAGGCCGCGTAGGCCGCCATGCCCACCCGCGGGGTCGACCCCGCATTGGACGACACGGTGACGATCGCGCCGCTCGACCGGCGCACCATGTGCCGCGCGACGGCGCGGCTCATGTGGAAGACACCGCCGACGTTGACCGCCATGGTGTGGTGCCAGTCCTCGTCGGACAGGTCGGCGATCCAGCCGGACTGGAGGATCCCGGCCGCGTTGACCAGATAGTCGATGCCTCCGAGCTCGGTGCCGGCCCGCAGCACCGCCGCCTCGGCCTGCTCGGCGCAGCTGACGTCCGCCACCAGCGACAGCGTCCGGCAGTCCCCGAGTCCCGGCCCGGATGCGACCCGTTCCAACGCGTCTCGATCTCGGTCGACCATGGCGACCGCGATTCCGGCGAAGGCCAGTTCACGGACGATGGCCTCGCCGATTCCGCCGGCCGCGCCGGTCACCACCGCCACCTTCATCGCGCCACCCCGCTCAGGATGCCGTCGACCACGTCACCGGGGACCCGCAGGCAACGGGTCGTGAAGGAGCCCAGCGCGTCCAGGTAGCGGTCGCGCAGTTCAGCGAAGCAGTGTCCGACCGGTTCGCCACCGGCGATCAAGGTCCGCCCGGCCACCATCACGGTGTCCACGTCGGCGGAGCCGCCGAGCCACAGGAAACTTTCCAGCGGACGCGGATTGAGCAGATAGCGCCAGTCGTCGGTGCGCACGAGCACCAGGTCGGCCTGCTTGCCCGGCTCCAGACTGCCGATCTCGTCGGACCACTGCAGGCCCTTGGCGGCGATGCGGGTCGCCATCGCCAGCGCGTCGGTGGGGAGTACCTCGATCTGGCTGGCGGCCATTTCGTTGTAGGTCAGCCAGGCCGCGCGCATGGTCTCGGCCATGCCGGCGTTCGGCAGCGAGGCCCCGTCGGTGGACAGTGAGACGTCCAGGCCCGCGCGCCGCAGCGCGGGCACCACCCCCGTCTCGGAGAGGGTGGATTCTCCTGCGGGACCGTACTTTCCGGGCGAGTGGCTGATATGGACGCCCGCCTCGAGCAGCAGGCGCTGCTCTTCCTCGTCGACGAAGGCGCAGTGGGCCGCCATCAGCTTGCCGGTGAGCAGGCCGAGGTCGTGCAGCCGCCGGACGCCCGTGGTGCCGTAGAACGTGCGCAGCACCTCGGGTTCGTTGCGGACCGCGCCGACGTGGGTCGCGAAGCCCACGTCGTGACGCCGGACGAGCTCGGCGAAACCGAAGCCGAGTTCGTCGGTCATATTGGTCACGTACGCGATGCTCGGACGGCACCGGACGCGGCCGGTCGTATCGGAATCGCACTGCCGCAGCAGGTCTTCGACCGCGGACAGAACCGTCTCGGTATCGCGCGTGCGCTCGTACCGGTCACCGCCGGGCGGGCAGACGGCGTCGCCCGCCCACGTGGTCGCGCTGAATCGAATTCCGAGATCCAGTGCGGCCCTGACCATGTCGTGCGGTCGATTGAGCGAGCCGACGTCGCCGATCGTGGTGACACCGCCGCGCAGCTGTGTCCACAGGGAGTACTGGGCGATGGCATAGGCCTCATCGGGCGTCAGCCCCGCGATGAGTCCGTCGAAGGAGTCGAAGGTCCGCGAGATGGTGTGCATATCACCGCCACCGCCGAAGAAGCCGATCTCATCGGCTCGATCAGCCGCCGGGCGCAGGGCGCCGCGCAGCGGGAATCCCATGGCGAACATGTCGTGCCAGTGCCCGTTGACGAGACCGGGCAGCACCATCATGGCGTGCGCGTCGACGACTTCCAGTTCGTCACGGACAGCCACGTCGAGGGCGGCGACAGCGCTGCGGACCTCCTCCACGGAGCCGACAGCGGCGATCCGCTCCCCCACCACGAGTACCGAGCCCCGCGCGATGACGGTGTCACTGGAGTCTGCCGGATAGACGCAGCCGCCTTCGATCAGTACCGCGCGCTCGGTCATCGACTCGTCTCCAGCCCGGTAAAGTACGTCACCCAGCCACGCAGCGTCGGGACGTCGATCAGGGCCTCGAAGTCCGCGGGAATGCCGGCCTTGTTCCAGCGCCCCACCATCCGCATGATCTCGAGCGAACTCAGGCCCAGCAGTACGAGATTCGCGTCCGCATCGAGTTCGGCGGGGTCCGCCAACTCCAAGGGGACGGCCAGCAGTGCGCGGAGTTCACTCTCCCCGGGCATCGCCGAAACACCTTGAACCGCACCGTTCGTCATGACGGCACTCCTTCCTGTGTGCGCGTCAGCGCCTTCTTGTCGACCTTGCCCAGCGGGGTCAGCGGCAGTTCCTCGACGATCCGCACTTCGTCGGGCAGCTTGTAGTCGGCTACGCCCCGCGCGTGCATTGCCTGCCTCAGCTCGGCGGTCGTCGGCGCCGGCCCCGACGGCACGATGAACGCGCAGATGCGTTCGCCGAAAAGCTCATCGGGCAGTCCGACGACCGCGGCCGCGGCGACCGCGTCGTGCGTGAGCAGATGCTCCTCGACCTCGACAGCGTTGATCTTGTCGCCGCCACGGATGACGACGTCCTTGATCCGGCCCTCGATGACCAGATCGCCGCGTGAGGTCAGCCGGGCGAGATCGCCGGTGCGGTAGAAACCGTCCGTGGTGAACGCCCGGGCGTTGTGTTCGGGCGCGGAGTAGTAGCCGCGAATCGTGTACGGGCCACGCGTGATCAGCTCACCGACGGCACCCAGCGGTACGGGCTCGAGTCCGTCGACGATCCGGATCTCGTCCGCGTAGGAAACCGGTCTGCCCTGGGTGGTCAGCTTCACCTCGAGCGGGTCGTCGGCGCGACTGAAGCAGAGCAGTCCCTCCGCCATCCCGAATACCTGCTGCAGATCGCAGTCCAGGGCGGGCATCACCTTCACGGCCAGATCCCGGGTCAGCTTCGCGCCGCCGACCTGCAGCAGGCGCAGACTGCTCAGATTCGCGTCCGTCCACTCGGCGACCTCGATCCACAGCGCCAGCACGGACGGCACCAGCGAGGTGAAGGTCACCCCTTCGCGCTCGACGAGCGGCATGCAGGCCATGGGATTGGGGGTGTCGGACAGGACCACGGTGCCGCCCGCCGCCAGCGTGCCGAGGACACCGGGACAACCCCAGGCGAAGTTGAACTCGATGGGCAGCGCCGCCAGATACGTGTCGTGGCTGGTGATTCCGCACAGCGCGGTCGTCTGTGCCAGTTGATACACGTAGTCGTCGTGGGTCCGGGGCACCAGCTTCGGCAGCGCCGTGGTACCGCCGGACAGCAGGAAGAAGGCGATGTCGGAGGCGTCCGCGGCGGGCGGCGTCCAGTTCTCGTCGACACCGAGCTCGTCCACCGCCACCACACCTTCGACGGCCTCGCCGACCACGAAGAGCGTTCGCAGTGCGGGATTCTCGCTCCGGACGCGGAGGGCGAGTTCCCGGTGGTCATAGGTGCGGTGCACGTCCGGGAACACGTAGTGGGTCGCGCCGGACAGCCGCACGAGGTGGGTGATCTCCGTGTGCCGGTGGGCGATCAGCGAGAAGACCGGCTTGGCGCCCAGTCTCATCAGCGCGAAGACGACTGCGACGAACTCCGGAACATTGGGAAGTTGCACGAGCACGCGTTCGCCGGCGGTCACGCCCTGGCGGGCGAAACCGGATGCCAGCCGGAAGACCCACTCCTCCAGTTCGCCGTAGGTGTATCGACGATCGCCGTATACCAGCGCGATGGCGTCGGTTTCGCGGTGGGCGGCATGGGTGATCAGCGCGTCGAGTGGCTCGCCGCGCCAGATTCCCAGGCGCCGGTACCGATCAGCCGTGTCCGCGGGCCACGGGGTGCATCCGGTGAGCATCGCGATCCCCCTAGGCGGCCGGCGCCGGAGCCAGGATCTCGACGACGGCCGCGCCGGCTTCCATGCCGACCGCCGTCGCGATCATCAGCACATGATCACCGGGTCCGACCTGGCCGGTCGCCCAGACGTGCTCGAGCCCCAGGAACAGATCGGCTGTCCCCGTGTGGCCGATCGTCCGGACGAAGTCCCAGACCTCCTGCTGCTCATCGATTTCCAGCGGCAGCAGGAACATGGCCTCGAGAGAGTCGCGGGCGAAACCGAGATGACAGACCTTGGCGATCTTGTCCATGCCGATCCCGGCCTCGTCCAGCGTGCGCTGGGCGATCTCGGCGACCCGCAGCCCGAAGTTGCGGATCGGCGGCGCCTGGCCCGCGGCCCACTGCTCGCGCACCTTCCTGGAACGGTCGTCGAAGTTCAATCCGACACCGCGGGTGACACCGGGCGGGAAGAGGTCCTCACCGGCGCGGTGCAGCACCTCCATCGAGGAGTCCGACAGCGAGCCGACCGCGAGCACCTTGGCGAAACCGCCGCGGCGCGACACCACCGCGGCCGAACCGGCGTCCGCCAGCACGAACAGCTTCGAGGCCCGCCAGCGATCGACCAGCGGTGTCGAGAAGTTGTCGCCGGTCGTGATCAGCACCGCGTCGTGAGAGGGGTTGGCCGCCAAGCGATTCGCCGCGGCCTCCAGACCCGCGAGCATACCCAGGCAGCCCTGCTTGATCTCCAGGGCCGGGACGGGGCGATCGACGGTGTGGTTCAGGATGTAGTGAGCCGCCGACCATCCGTCGGGCCCCTGGTGATGGGTGTAGCTGTGCATCAGAGCGCCGATGTCGCCGGGCTGGTGCCCGCTGGTCGAGAGCGCCTTCCGGGCCGCCTCGATCGCGAGTTCGGGTGCCGGAGTGCTCGCGCTCACCGCGATCGACTCGAGGCCGGAGGCCGCCAGCGACGCCTCGTCGTACCAGCCCGCCGCGACCGCCGAGGACGTCGGAATCAGTTCCGGCACTTCGCTTCCGATGCCGGCCAGATACAGGTCTTGGGTCCGCATGGCGACAATAGGACCACTACGCAGGCCCGAATCTCATGAGTAGTGGCTACTCAATTTGCTTGCTGTGGACAACCTCTCGCAAATTTGAGTAGCCGCGGCCGGACTTTGAGTAGCCTTGCCTCTGGCAAGGCCGTCCCGGCCCAGGGTAGTCATGAATACGTTCCGCCGAAGGAGTACTCATGACACACGTGTCGGCCGCCGCTGCGCACGCCCGCCGCCCCGAGCTGGGCGACTGGTCGAGCTTCGAAGAACTCGCGGAGCTACAGCGAGCCGGACTGCCTCGACTGTTCGAACGCGCAGTTCGATCCCCGTTCTACGCCGGCCGATACGCGGGCGGCGGAGCGCCGGTCGAGGCTGCGGACTTCGAGTCCATCGCCCTGACCACCAAACAGGATCTGCGGGACTGCTACCCGTTCGGGCTCCTCGCCGTGGACCGCCGGGAACTGGCCACCTACCACGAATCCAGTGGCACCTCGGGCCATCCCACCGCGTCCTACTACACCGACGAGGACTGGATCGATCTCGCGGAGCGATATGCCCGCAAATGGGTGGGAATCACCCCCGAGGACACCTTTCTGGTCCGGACGCCGTATGCGCTCGTGATCACCGGGCACCTGGCGCAGGCCGCAGGACGGCTGCGCGGGGCGACGGTCGTCCCCGGCGACGCCCGCTCGCTGGCGCTGCCGCTGGCGCGAATCGTGCGGCTGCTCGTCGCCCTCGACGTCACCCTGACGTGGTGCAACCCCACCGAGGCCGTGATGATCGCCGCGGCCGCTCGCGCGGCCGGCCTGCGCCCGGACACCGACTTCCCTTCCCTCCGAGCCATGTTCGTCGCCGCCGAGCCGATGACCGCCGCGCGGAAGCGCCGGCTGAGCGAGATCTGGGGCGGCGTCAAGATCGTCGAGGAGTACGGCTCGACCGAGACCGGCACCGTCGCCGGTGAATGCCAGGACGGCCGTCTGCATCTGTGGGCGGATCGGGCGATCTTCGAGGTGTACTCCCCCGATACGGGCCGGATTTCCGCCGCGGGCCGCGGCCAGCTGGTCGTGACGCCGCTGTATCGCGAGGCCATGCCGCTGCTCCGCTACAACCTCGCCGACGACGTCGAGGTGAGCTACGACCCGTGCACGTGCGGGCTGGTGCTGCCGACGGTGCGGGTGCTGGGACGGGCGGGCTTCGGGTACCCGGTGGCCGGTCGGACGGTGACGCAGAACCAGCTCGAGGAGCTGGTCTTCGCCCTGCCCCGGGAATTCGAGGTGATGTTCTGGCGCGCCCGGGCGACGCCGGACGCGCTGCTGCTGGAATTCGAGGCGCCCGACGAGGTCCGCGACTGCGCCGCACGCGAATTGGGCGTCGCGATCGACGACACCCTGGGCATTCCGCATCGGATCACACCGTCGCGGCCGGGAACGCTCGTACCGACCGAGGCACTGACCGCGCAGCGCGACATCCTCAAGGCCCGCTATCTGTTCGGGCCGGACGAATCCTGGGACAAAGCCCTGATGTACCAGTGACCCGCCACGAATCGACGGGGCCACAGTAGAGAACGACGGAGAAGGCACGTGACCACAACAGAGTTTGCCGCCACCGACACTGTCGCCGACCCGGTGGCCGCTGTCAGCCGGCTGGCACGATCGGGACTGTTCGGCGACTATGTCGTCTACGAGCGCCCCGGCGCTTGGGTTTTCGCGGCAGATCCCCTGGCGACGATCGAGCTGAACACCGACAGGGTCCGGATCACCAGCCGCGGGACGACCAGCGAGGAGTCCTGGACGGGCCGTCCCGTGACCGCCCTCGAGCAGGCGCTCGACCGAGCTCGCCTGGACGATCCCACCGCCGCGACAGGCTCCGCCTATGGCTGGATCGGATTCGAATTCTGCGCCCACGCCCTCGACGCGAGCCATCACCTCGCGCCGGGAATCACGCTGGCGTACCTGATGATTCCGCGCGTCGAGATCACCATCACCGCGTCGGCGGTCACGGTCTGGGGAGCCAGCGCCGGGGAGGCCGCCCACATCGACGAAATCCTCGCCGCGGCAGTCGATCCCCTGCCGGCCGCCCAGCCGGTGGATGTCGGAGCCGACACCACCGGCTATCGCCGCCGGGTCGCGACGGCGATCAAAGAGATCCGCTCGGGCTACTACGACAAGGTCATCCTCTCGCGCCGAGTCGACCTGCCCTTCCCGATCGACATCGCCGAGACCTACCGCCTCGGCCGCGCGAACAACACCCCGGCCCGATCGTTCCTGCTCCACCTCGGCGATCTCGAGGCGGCGGGCTTCAGCCCCGAGCTGGTGGTGTCCGTCGATGCCGACGGCACCGTGACCACCGAACCGCTCGCCGGGACCCGCGCCTTCGGTCGCGGTCTCTCGGCCGACCGCGCCGCTCGCGACGACCTCCAGAACGACCCCAAAGAGATTGTCGAACACGCGGTCTCGGTCCGGGCCTCCTGCGCCGAGGTCGCCACGATCGCCGACCCGGGCACCCTGTCGGTCACCGACTTCATGTCGGTGCGCGAACGCGGCAGCGTCCAGCACCTCGCCTCGACCGTCCAGGGCCGCCTCGCCGCCCAGCACACCCCCTGGGACGCCCTCGAAGTCCTCTTCCCTTCGGTCACCGCCTCCGGCATCCCGAAGCGCCCCTGCGTCGACGCCATCTTCCGCATCGACGGCTCCGCCCGCGGCCTGTATTCCGGTGCGGTGGTGACCCTCTCGCCCGATGGCGCTCTCGAAGCCACCCTCGTCCTGCGCGCGGTCTACCAGTCCGCGAGCACCGCCTGGCTCCGCGCCGGCGCGGGCATCATCGCGCAATCCAGCCCCGAGCGTGAGTTCGAGGAGACCTGCGAGAAGCTCGGCAGCGTGGCTCCCTACCTGGTCCGGCGCAGCTGACACGAACTCGCCGCCGACGCGAGACAGCCGGATTGCCTCCCGCGAGACCAGTGGTCGCGCGGGAGGCAATCCGGCATCGGGCACCAATCCGACGGTACGACAGCATGATTCACGAAAACGGTCGGGCCTCCCGCGCCTGTGCGGCGCGGGAGGCCCGACCGGTGGATCAGTTCTGGCTGCCGGCCAGCATGTTGTAGACCTCGATCAGGGTGACGACCGCGACCGGCACACCGAGGGCGAGGGTTCCGACAGCGGTGGCGAGCCCGGCGCCGACAGCCGCGCCGGCAATGCAGCCGCCCGGGGCCCCGGCCAGGAAGGCCGGGGGCATGAGGGCGGTGCCGACGGCCATGCCGGCCACACAGCCGCCGACCAGACCGATAGCGGCGCCGACCATTCCGCCGATCGCGGTGGCCAGTCCGATCTGCGAGCTGGCCAGGCCGACGGCGCTGTTGATGTCGTCCTGGGAGAAGACCGTCTTCAGGGTCTGCGG
This sequence comes from Nocardia sp. CA-151230, assembly GCF_050942175.1. Taxonomy (NCBI): domain Bacteria; kingdom Bacillati; phylum Actinomycetota; class Actinomycetes; order Mycobacteriales; family Nocardiaceae; genus Nocardia; species Nocardia sp. CA-151230. The sequence continues at coordinate 4,348,668 of NZ_CP192061.1, read as the reverse complement.
GGCGGCGGGGACCGCCTGAGCGGGATCCGTGCCGGGGGTGAGGGTGATGGTGCGGCCGTCGGCGTCGATCCGGGCGGCGATCGGCCAGTCCTGCTGATCCAGCCGGTAGGTCAGCGGCATGCCGAAGACCGGCGTGCCGGCCGCGTCGAGGATTTCGAACTGGTTGCCGCGCACGGTGATTCGACCGGCATCGGTACGCAGCACCACGGAGTGGTCCACGACGCTCGCGGTGTAGTGGATACCGGGCAGGACATCGGTGCTGACGGTGGTGCCCGGGCGGTCGGGAACCGCGGGTGCGTCGGCGGACGCGGTGCCACCGCCGGCGCACAGGGTGAGTGCGGCGGCGATGGCGACCGTGTTCAGGGTCTTCATCAGGAGGTGCTCCTTCCTCGCGACGGTGACGTCGCGAGACGAACGATGGTGAAGTGTCAGGTCAGCGACCACTGGCGGGCGCGGGCGCGTTGCGCCCAGAAACCGGCGTAGCGGCCATCGGCCGTCAGCAGTTCGTCGTGGGTTCCGCGTTCGGCGATCGCACCGTTGTCCAGGAAGAGGATCTGGTCCGCGTGCATGACGGTGTGCAGGCGGTGCGCGATGACCAGGACGGTGCGGTCGGCGGTGAGAGTGGCGAGCGCATCGTGGACCGCCCGCTCGTTCTCGGCGTCGAGGGCGGCCGTCGCCTCGTCGAGCAGGACGATCGGGGCGTCCTTCAGGATCGCGCGGGCGATCGAAACCCGTTGCCGCTCACCGCCGGACAGGCTCGCGCCGCCCTCGCCGACCCGCGTCGCCCAGCCGTCGGGCAGGCGATCGACGATCTCGGTGACCCGCGCGGCCTCGGCGGCGGCCCGGACCTGAGCGTCGGTGGCATTCGGGCGGCCGAGGCGAATGTTCTCCTCGATGGTGTCCTCGAACAGATAGACGTCCTGGAAGACCACCGAGAGGCGGGCCATCAGATCCACGCCGGCGAGGGAGCGGATATCGACACCGCCCAGCGTGATGCGGCCGGCATCCACGTCCCAGAAACGCCCGATCAGGCGGCTGACCGTCGTCTTGCCGGAGCCCGAGGGACCGACGAGCGCGGTGGTGGTGCCCTCGGGGATCACGAAGGACACGTCCCGCAGCACCGGGGTGTCACCGTAGCCGAATTCGACCGACTCGAACCGGATCTCGTTGCCGGCGGGGGTCGCCGGCGTGAGCGGCTCGGGCAGCACCGGCTCGTCCAGGAGGGCCAGGACGCGATCCAGCGCACCGCCCGCGGACTTCAGCGTGGATCCCAGCACCGCCAATTCGGTGATGGGCTCGGTGAATCGGGCCGCCAGCACCAGGACCGCCACCAGGGTGGCGGGCGCGAGGCCGCGGTCGAGTACGAGGTAGGCGCCGAGCGCGATCACGATGGTGAAGGTCGCCTGGACGGCGACGCTCAGGCCGACCAGACCGGGAACGGCGGTCGCCAGCACTCGTCGTGCGGTTCGATGATCGGACCGAAGGGCCTGCTCCAGCAGCCCGTCGCCGGCTCCGCGCCCGTAAACCCGCAGTACGGGCTGCAATTGGGCGAATTCCACGACTCGACCACCGGTCTCGGCGCGCGAGGCGGCTCGTGCGGCATCGGCCCGGCCGCTGAGTGCCACACTCCAGCGGTAGACGAGGACGATCACGGGGACGGTCAGCGTCACGGCGACCGCAAGACGCCAGTCGAAGACATACAACGCCACGATCACCGTCGCCGGAGTCACAACGGTGTTCACCAGCGGGCGCAACAGGTGTGCCGGCACGCCCATGATGTCCATGACGCTCTTGGTGGCCAGTTGGCCGAGCATGCCCACCCGGTCGGCGCCGAACCAGCCCAGCGGCAGCGAGGCGACGGTGTCGCCCAGCCGGGTGTGCAGGCTCTTGGACAGGGCGGCGCCCACCCGGACGCCGAGTTGCAGGCTCACGTAGTACTCGACGGCATACAGCACGAGCACGACCAGCAGCGCGTACATCCACGGCCACAGCACCGAGCCCGGGTCGGATCCGAAGAGGGTCTTCAGGATCGGTACCAGCAGGGCGAAGGCGATGCCCTGCAGGACAGCGCCGATCACGAGCGCGGCGAGCATGTGCCGCAGGGCGCCGCGGTGCTCGGGCCCGACGACCGTCAGCAGTTTCCGGATCATGCGCCGGTCCTCTCCTCGATACGTTCGTAGTCCGCCCACATGCGGGCGTAGCGCCCACCGGCGTCCAGCAATTCGTCGTGCGTGCCCTGCTCGGCGATGGCGCCGTCGGCGAGGACCACGATCTGGTCGGCCCCGGTCACCGTGGACAACCGGTGCGCGATCATCAGCACCGTCTTCCCGGCCGTCAAGCGGGACAGCGCGTCCTGCACGGCGGCCTCGGACTCCGGGTCGGCGTAGGCGGCGGCCTCGTCCAGGACGACGATCGGGGTATTCGCGAGCAGCGCCCGCGCGATCGAAACCCGTTGCGCCTGACCGCCCGACAGCCGGGCGTCCATGCCGACCACCGAGTCGTAGCCGCGCGGGAGCGCCTCGATCTCCTCGTGGATCGCGGCCGCGCGAGCCATGGCGACGATCTCGTCCCGGGTCGCCTCGGGCCGGGCCAGCGCGATGTTCGCCGCGACGGTGTCGCGCAGCAGCCGGACGTCCTGGAACACGAAGGCCACTCGCCGGTACAGCTCCTGGGGCGCGATCTCCCGCACGTCCACGCCGCCGACGGTGACCGCGCCGGCGGTCACGTCGCGGAATCGCGGCACCAGCGTCGCGAGCGTGCTCTTACCCGCGCCCGACGGCCCGACCAGCGCCGTCACCGTGCCTTCCGCGAGTTCGAGGCCGACACCGGCGAGCACCTCCACCTCACCGTCGTACGAGCAGCGCACGCCCTCGAACCGGACCGTATTGTCCTGCGGCATGCGCGGACTCGCGGACACCGGCAGGACATCCGCGTCGAGCGTCGCGCGCACCTGCGCGGCGGCCGTCTTCGCCATGCTCAGTTCGTAGCCGGCGTAGAACAGCGACAGGATCGGGGCGGTGAGGCCGACGCCCAGCAGCGCGAAGGGCAGCAGGTCGACCGCCGCGAGCCAGCCGCGGGTCACGAATATCGCACCCCCGCCGAGCACCACGGTCAGCACGACCACCGGTGACAGCACCACCTCGGCCACGGTCTTCGACGTCAGCGTCGAGCGCACCCAGGCGGTGAAGAACGTGGTGAAGGCGTCGGCGGCCCGAGAATAGCGTTCGTGCGCACGGCGGGTCTGCCCGAAGATCTTGACCACGCCGATGCCCTGCACGAATTCGACCGCGCGGCCGTTGATTTCGGCCATCGCCCGGCCGTACTCGGGCATGCTCTTGCCGATCGCGGCCGCGGTGATGGAGTACAGCCCCAAACCGATGACCAGCGGCAGCACCGTCACCAGTGTCATCCGCCAGTCGACCCAGATCAGATAGGCCAGCGAGGTGACCGGAACCACCGTGGCGGAGGTGATCTCGAGCATGGAGTGCGCCACCAGATGGTGCATGGCCTCCACGTCGTCGGTGACGACCTTCTTCACCGCCCCGGAGTTGCGGTCGGAGAACCACGCCAGTGGCACCTCCCCCAGCCGCCGCACCAGTCGCCGCCGGATATGCAGCTGCAGTTCGTTGTCCGCGAAATGGGTGATGCCGCCCGCGGCGAGCAGCAGGATGGTCCGGACGAGCAACGCGACGACGGCGACCACCACCCACCGCCACGCATCATGGGCGCGGTCCGGTCCGGTACCGACCAGTACGCGCCCGAGTTCCGCGATCGCGATGAACGGCACGACCCCGGCGGCCGCGCCGAGACCCTGGGCCACGACGGCCGCACGCAGCCGCCATCGAATCGGTCGCAGTAGCTCACTCAGTGTCGAACTGTTCTCTGCCATCACCTTTCCCCATTCATACGGCGGCGCGCACTCGCGCGGCGGCATCGCCGAGCTCGTGCCGGCTGTGCACGCCGAGCTTGTAGTAGCTGCGCTGCAGGTGGTTTTCGACCGTCCGGATGGAGATGAACAGACGCTCGGCGATATCCCGGTTCGACATCCCCTGTGCCGCTAGGGCCACGATCACACGCTCGCGGCGGGTGAGCGTCGCGGAATGGTTGCTGTAAGTGGCGAACGATACGGTGGTCATCGAACTCTCCTGCTGCTCTGTGTCTTACGGCGCGGGCAGGAACCCGCGGCAGACGAAATAGTCCGTGTAGGTGGCGAACAATGCCGCGTCGATCGGTGGGCAGGTGATGTCGGTGCCCTCCGATCCTGCCCCGCGCAGGAAGCCGCGCGTGGTCTCGTCGGTGAACGGTGGCTGTTCTTCCTGCTCCATCAGCATCGTGGTGCGGATCAGGGGGAACATGGCGTTGTCGACGTCGGCCGAGATCGCCTTCAGCCACTTGATGATGCTGACCTCTTTCAGGTCGTATCCGGCGGCGGCGATGAAGCCCTGGATGGTGGCCGAGTCGATGGCCTCCGGGCCGATGGCGTGGTAGATCCCGCCGATCGCGTCGTCCTGCCGCGACACGGCCACGATGGCCGCGCACACGTAGTCGACCGGGACGAGGTTCATCTTCAACCGGAACCTGCGCGGGTAGACACCGGCCTGGATGGAGCCGATGACGAAGCGCCAGACGAAGTCGTTGCGCTGGCACGCCCCCGACCGCGAATCGCCCCACACCTGGGTGGGCCGATGCACCGTGACCGGCACGCCGCGTTCGCGAGCGTGTTCGATCAGCTGCTCGGCGACCCATTTGCTCTTGGTGTACCCCAGCGGCATTCCTTCGGCGGGCCCGGTCGGATGCCGCTCACCGCGCGGAGTGACGTTGTCCCCCGTCTGACCGCTGAAGACACCGGTGGTCGAGACATGGTGCAGTGGAACCGAAGCCGCGCACGCGAAGCGCAACACCTCGTGGATTCCACTGACGGTCGACTTGCGCAACCACTTGTAGGGGGTGAGGAAGTTGACCTTGGCCGCGGTGTGGAAGATCGCGTCGACCCGTCCGGCGAGGTCCTGGTAATCCGATTCGGACAGCCCCAGCCGCGGCAGCGTGATGTCGCCGGGCACGAGCTCGATGCGCTCCATGGCGACCTGGTCGGTCAGGTCGTAGGACGCGATATTGGCGTGCAACCGCTCCCGGGCCTTCTCGACCGAGTCGGCCCGGACCAGGCAGTACACCGTCAGGTCGGCCGCGAGCAGTTCACGCAGCAGGAACACGCCGAGAAAGCCCGTCGCGCCGGTGAGCAGCACCGACTTCATCTGCGCTGCCGGAGTCCGCGCGGTGAAGCCCTCGATGTCGTCCGCGAGCACAGTGTCCTCGGCGAACTGCGCTGCGTCGCCTTCGATTTCGAGCGATGTCATATGCTTGCCTTCCCGTTCTGATGGCTACGCGACCGCGGCGCGCGCCTGTTCGATCGATCCGCGGAGCAGGAACAGCGCCTGGGCGATGTCCTCGGAGGTGGCGACGATGGGCGGAATGAGGCGCAGCACCTCGGGCCGGCTCAGGCAGGTCGACACGATCAGGCCGCGCTGTGCCAGACCGACCTGCACCTCACCGACGAATTCCGCCGAGTGGAAATCGATGCCCCACAAGAGACCTTTGCCCCGCACCTCGGTGACGACCTGTGCGTGGTCGGAGGCGATCTCCGCCAGCCCGGCAGCCATCTCGGCACTGATGCGGACGCCGTCCTCGACGTGCTCCTCGATCGTGGCCAGCGCGGGCTCGATCGCGGCGGTACACAACGGATGACCGGAGAAGGTGGCGGTGTGCAGCACCGGATCGGCCGCCAGGGGGGCGTAGAGCTCCTCGGAGCACACCAGGGCGGAGACCGGGACGACGCCGCCGCCGAGTGCCTTACCCAGCAGCACCGCGTCCACCGGCAGACCGGCTGCCAGGGCGACGGAGCGTTCCCCGCAGCGACGCAGACCTACCTGGATCTCGTCGGCGATCACGAAGGCTCCGGCCGCTTTCGCGTCCACGCACCACCGCGCCAGGATCGCCGGGTCGAGCGTGGTGACACCGTTCTCACCCTGGACGGGTTCGAAAATCAGTGCGGCGACGTCGGTTTCGGCGATCACGCGCGCGACCGCACCGACGTCGGCCGGATCGACGTGCACCGATCCGATCAGCAGCGGGCCGAGGTTGCCCTTGAACCGCTCGTGGTGGGTCAGCGCCAGCGCGCCGAGTGTCTTGCCGTGGTAGGAGCCCTGCACGGCGATCACCGTCTGCCGCCCGGTCGCCAGGCGGGCGAGCTTGACCGCCGCCTCGACCGCGTCCGCGCCGCTACCGCCGAGGTACACCTTCGGCAGTGCGCCGCCGAGGTGCTCGACGATCGTCTCGGCGGCCTGCGCGGGCAACGGGTTGAGCACCGAGCGGGTCGAGGTGGGCATCGTGTCCAGCTGCCGGCGCACCGCATCGACTACCGCGGCGCTGCGGTGCCCCAGCAGGGCGACGGCGTACGAGCCGAAGTCGAGGGCCTCACGACCGTCCGAGAGGGTGACCCGGCAGCCGCTGGCGGAGGCCTCGACCGCACCCTGGCCGGTGAACTTGCCGGCCAGGGCCATCGACGGGGAAAAGTGACGCTTGACCCGCTTGAACGTCGTCTTGGCATCACCGGTTCTGATGTCGCTCATCGTATTTCCCCTACTGCCCGGCGCGGGCGACGATGGACCCGGCGTAGCCTTCGAGCGCCTTGGCGATGGCGGGGTGGATCATCTCCGCCACCAGGGGCATCCCGATGTCGAACTCCACGCTCAGCTCGAGCTCTTCCGGGTGGACCTGCCAGTAGCCCCGGTATTCCGCGAGGTCACCGTCGAGCTGGCGGAATTCGATGCGGCGCTGCTCGGCGGCGATGAGATCCTCCTGCTCCCACTCCATTTCCGACCCCTTGAGCTCGACCACCCAGCTGCTGGTGCGGCGCTCGCCGCCGTCGTCGAGGATCTCCACCTCGTTGACGCCGGTCATGTAGTCGGGGTAGGCGGCGCAGTCCAGGAGCACGTCCCACAGCTGTTCGGGCGCGCACGTCAGGGCGTGCCGGGAGGTCATCGAGTACATGTATTCGTTCCGTTCATTCGTCGGTTCCGGCCTCGCCGGATGCCTGGACCTGGATCTGCCAGTGCGAGAACAGCTTTCGTTCGTCGTGCAGTCGCAGGAGGACCTCGGTGACATGATCGATCTCGGCCACGTCCGTGCATGTCCCGGTCGGGTGGAAGGTGCGCCAGACGCGTTCCAGACACAGCAGCAGGACCGCACCGTCGGGGAACGGATCTGCCAGCACCGCACCGGAATTGACGGTCAGGTGGATGATCGCGGCGGCGGCGTGCAGGGCGCAGTACTGCTCGGCCAGCCGGTACAACTCGGCGGAGGGTCCGTAGGCGCGGCCCAGTCGCTGCTGCAGGTCGCGCTGGTCGGCGGCCAGCCGGTCGACCTCACCCAGCAGCAGGTCGGCCAGGTCGGCCGATCGCTGGAACCAGGCGCGCTGGTCGCCCTCCCGGGCCGCGGCCAGCGCCCGCAGCTTCTCGATCGCGGCCGGCAGCGCCAGCAACACGAGATCACCGTCACGGCAGAACAATTGCTGCTGCGCCGGAACCCATGCGTCGAGCTTGGCGTCGATGTCGTACATGAGCGCGACCTTGGCCTCGGCGGCCGAGCGCTGTTCCGGCGTCGCGGTCGCGCCGCGGGTCAGGATCGTCTCCAGCTGCGCGCCGACGCTCTTCAGGTTCACGACGGTATTGCCGTCGGCGAACACCGAGACCAGAATGTCGCGCAGCATCTTCTGGAAGATGCCGTAGTGCGGGTGCTCACGCAGGTACAGCCGGGCGCCCAGCACCAGGGACAACTGCGACAGCGTGCGTTCCAGCGAGGTCGGCACGAAGTATTTGACGATGGCGGAGAAGATGCCCGCCTGTTCCGGGCAGGCCTGCAGGCCGCGCACGCCCCCGGTCGCGACCGCCTCCGCGAGCAGCAGGTCGGCGAAACTCTCGGCCATCTGGCGGCGGGTGTAGGGAATCTGGGCGACCTTCTGCCCGAAGATCTCCCGGGCGACGATGAAGTCGCAGGTCACTCGCAGGGCGGTGTCGGCCGCGCCGAGGGCGATGCCGCTGATCGTGGTGCGGGCCACCTGCGCGCTCTTGAGGACCAGTTCTAGACCCTGGCCCTCCGCGCCGATGCGGTGGCTGTCCGGTACGAACACCCCGTCGAGCTGGATTCCGCTCAGATCCAGCGCACGCAATCCGTGCAGCCGCTCGTTGGGCACCTCACGCACGGATCCGGCCGGGCACAAACGTTTTTCGACCGCGAACACCGACCAGTCGCCAGGCCCGCCCCGGGCGCCGGTGCGCGCGTGCACGGTGACCACATCGGCGAGCGTCGCGACGCCGATGAGCCACTTCTCACCGGTGAGCAGGTATCCACCGTCGGTCTTCTCGGCGCGCATGTCGTTGGACAGCACGTCGCTGCCGTGGTGGCGTTCGGACAGGCCCCAGGCCATCTTCGCGCCGTTGTTGATCATGGAGACGAATCGGGTGCGCTGGTCGTCACTGCCGCCGATCCAGGTCGGCATGAAGGCCAGGTCGGTCAGCATCAGCGCGCTGGCCGTGGTGGGGTCGCGCCGCGCGACCAGCCGCAGCAGCAGGAAACCGGTCTCGACATCGCCTGCGCGCCCGCCCCATTCGGCGGGCAGGCAGTACTCGTGCACGGCCTGCCGCTGCAGTTCGCCGACCAGTTCGTGCGGAAACTCCTCCAGCTCGTCGTACCGCAGGATGCGCTGGAACGACAGCAGGGTCGCCGGATCGTGGGGATCGCCGAGATGACGTTCGAGTCCCTCGGCGAGCGCGATATTGTGCTGAACGGTCATGCCAGCATCCGTCCTTTCTCGTCTTCCGGGTCCGGGTGAGGTCCGGCCAGCTGGATCGGAGCGGCGGAGAACAGCCGCTGCTCCCGCCGCAACCGCGACACGATGCGGAATGCGGTGTCCGCCACCGGCATCGGGAGCCGGGCGGTGCGCTCCGAGGCCCGGTCCAGCAGCAGCGACAACGCGGCCGTCAGCCAGCCGACCGCGCCGGGCGGGCAGCCGTAGAGCGGGCGATGCCGGTTGAACCACCACAGGTGTACACACGACGCGGCCGCGTGCAGATACGCGATCCGGGCGGCCAGGTCCAGCTGTGCCGGACCACGTTGCCCGGTCGACTGTGCGGCAATCGTCCGGATGTCGGCCGCGGCCGCACTCAGCTCGGCCTCGAGCTGTTCGAGTGCCTCGACCAGCAGGGCCGCATCGGCTTCCAGAACGCCGCGGTCGAGCACGACCGGATCCAGCACGGCCCGGACCTCGGCGAGAACCCCGGCCAGTTCGCCGGTCACCACATCGCGGCCCCGGGTGCTCAGCGCGAGCCGGCCGAATTCCAGCGGGGGCAGCTCCCGACCCAAATCGTATGTGGTAGCGAGCAATTCAGGGTCGCGCTCGATCGCCTTCGCGTCCGCGAAGCAGTTCAACTGCATCGACACCAGGCGCAGATTCGCCGTCGGGCTGGTGTCGAAGTACCGGACCGCGGCATTGTCGGCACGCAGCACGTCGAAGGCGCCCGCAGGGCCCTCGCGCAGCACACTGCGGGTGCCGAGGACATCCGCGCACCGCGCGAACACTTCCTCGGACAGCGCGGTGAGGACCGTCTTCAGCGTCCCGGACCACAGGCTCTGTGTTTCCGGGAAGGTGTGCATCGCGCGCACACACGCCAGAGCGGCAGCGTCGCAGGCGATCAGGGCCGCGGCCGCGGTACCCAGCTCACGGCGGTTGGCCGGGTGGTGATCGACCGGACGGTTCGCGACCAGGTGTCCCCGGGCGAAGTCCAGGCTGAGTCGCAGCGCGCTGTCGGCGCCGGCCAGGTTGGCGGCCGTACTGGTGGCACGCACGATCTGCATGGCCTTCATGGCCGTTTCCATGCCGCGGCCGAGCTGGCCGACCAGCGCGTCGGCGGCGACGGGTACCTGGTCGAAATGGAACTCGGTGAAGTGTGCGCCGCGCATTCCCGCGACGCGCTGGAAACGGATCGAGGTGGCGGAATCCGGTCCCGCGGAGGGCAGGTCGAGCGGATTCTCGAGCAGCACGGCGCTGAAGGCGGCCGGGCCCCGGCCACCCGTGTGGCCGATCACCAGGGCCGCCTCGGCCCGGCGCCCGAAGCCCGCGAGCCATTTCGACCCGTCCAGCCGCCACCCGGCCTCCGACGGTGTCAGCGCGCAGGTATTGGCGAGCAGGTCACTGCCGTGGCCGGGCTCGGAGAACGCGAATCCGATGGAACCGCCGCCGCGCAGCAGCTCGACGACCCGCTGTCGCTGGGCTTCCGAGCCCGCCAGCAGGACGCACGAGGTGGCCGTGATGTCGATCATCGTGGCGGGCATGACGGTCAGATCGCGCCGGGCGGCCACCCGCACCAGCGCGAACATCTCGTCGTAGCGCACCAGATCGCCACCCGCCGCCACGGGCACGTAGGACATTCGCAACGCCGGGCCGGCCGCCTCGGTCAGCGCGTCGGGAAACGCGCCCCGCTCGGCCCGGGTGACCATGGCGGCGAATCCGCATGCGTTCTCCGGGTCGGCGGGATCCCCGAGCGCGGCGTCCAACTCCGCCGCGGCCGAATACAGCTGGGCGGGCGCGATATTCGCTACCGCAGTCACAGCTCGTTCCCGCTCTGATCGGCCGGCGCGGGGCGGAAGTCGCCGCAGCCCCGGGGCATCCGCACCCCGGCCAGCGCGAGCTGATGCACGCGGGAGGTGAAGGCCGCACCGTGCATCAGGTTCCGCGCGACATCGGCGACGCGACGGTTCTCGGCGGCCGCCAGGTAGGAACCGCGAACCCATTCGTTGAAGCTGCCCATCGCCGGGCCGCACCAGATCTGGTAGTCCAGCGTCCGATCGCCCTCGCCGACGACCGCCCACCGCGAGGCCATGCCCAGGTACCAGCGGAAGATGAGCGCCATCTTCCGCTTCGGGTCGCCGGCGGCGCGGGTCAGCTGGTCGGGGTCGCGCCGGGTGAAGTACTCGATCACGTCCTGCCAGACCTCGTCCACGGTGCGGCGCAGGATCTGCCCCTCGAGCCGGGCCAGCTCCGGCTGCGGCAGGGCGTCCAGACCGGGGTAGGCGCAATAGATTTCGTAGAGGCGCTTGGCGCGCATCGCGAACATGGTGCCCTTCTTCAGCACCTGCAGCTCCACGCCGAGCTCGAACATGTCGGCGGCCGGGGCCATGTCCACATCGGCGACGCCGGACTGGGCGAGCAGGTGCCGGACCTCGCTGGAGGTCCCTGCCTCCAGGCAGGATTGGTTCACCGAGCCGGTCACGATGTAGTCGGCGCCCATGGCGAAGGCCGCGGCCGCGGCGATCGGGGTGCCGATGCCGCCGGCGGCGCCGATCCGGACGTCCAGCGGCAGGCCCAGTTCGTGTCGCATCTGATCGCGACGGCGCACCAGCGACGGGAACAGGGTGGTCAGCGGACGGCGGTCGGTGTGGCCGCCGGAGTCGGCCTCGGCGGTGATGTCGTCGGCCAGCGGGACCAGCCGGGCCAGCTCGGCCTGCTCGGCGGTCACCAGACCGGCGGCGACCAGCTCGGCGACCATGGCCTCCGGCGCCGGGCGCATGAACTTCTCGGCGACCTCGGCGCGGGAAACCTTGGCGATCACCCGGTTTCCGGTGATCACCCAGCCGTCGGCGGAACGGGAGAGCCCGGCCACCCGGTAGCGGACGATGTTCGGGGTGATGTCCATGAAGGCCGAGGCCTCGACACAGCGGACGCCGTAGCGCAGGAACAGCTCCACCGCGGCGCGCTCCAGCTCGGCCTCGCTGGGGCTGTGAATCAGGTTGGCGGCGTAGGGAAGTCCCGGAATCTCCGCCGCGAATCGCTGCAGGGCGGCCTCCACTCGCGACGGCAGCAACCCGGCCGCGCCGAACGAGCCGAGGTATCCGTCCCGTGCCAGCGCGATGACATAGTCCTCCGAGGCGATGCCGCCGGCCATCGCGCCACCCATGTAGGCGTACCGGACGCCGTGGTGCGCGCGGAACGCCTGCGAGCCCAGGCTTTCCGGGAGCAGCGGGCCGACCGCGGCGACCACGGACGCGTCGTCGAGCGGCCGGTGCACGCTCAGCCCGGCACCCTCGGGGGTGCGCACCACGTAGACCGACGACTCGAGGTCGGTGAGGGTGTCGTAGCAGCCTTCGACGGTGGTGTGGACAATCGGTTCGACGAAGTCGTCGGTTCCGAGGGTGATGCTCATCGTTCGTCCTCTCGACGGTTGTGCACCTCAACAGCGATGTCTGTGATCTCGTAGATGCGCATGCCCGGCTTCCAGACATTGGCGTCGGCGATGACCAGCGCCCGGCCGTCCTCGCGCCGGATTTCCTTGATGTGCAGGTCGAAGGTCATCGGACCCTCGGTCCGCAGAATCTGACCGCGGTACTTCCAGGTCATCGGCACCCCGACCGGCATGGCGAAGACCGGGTCGTCGAACTCCCCGCCGAGCCCCTCTTCGATGGCGTAGACCTGCAGCGCCTGGATCAGCGCCTCGACGCCCAGCGAACCGGGCATGACCGGGTCGCGGTAGAAGTGGCACTCGAAATACCAGTCGTCGTGGTCGATTTCGCGGTGGCCGCGCAGGTACCCCTGCTCGTACTTGCCGCCGCCGGCGACGATGTCCACGGTGTCGACCATGCGCAGGTGGCCGTCGGCGAGCCGCAGGCCCGGCCGCGAGAACCAGTCGTCCGCGCCGCGCACCTCGAGGGTGCGAATCGCGCTGGGCGGCAGGCTGTCCTGCTGATCCAGCCAGGGCGCGACGTACTTGCCCGCGTCCAGGCCGATCTGGTTGGCCAGCGCGTCGGCGGTGTGATAGCCGAACATGGACTCGCCCTGGTAGAAGAGCTCGCCGTCGGCGAACAGCTCGTACCTGAACTTCTGCAGCGACGTGCCGGGCATGATCTGGTTGAAGGTCATCCGCGTGTGCTGGCGAATCGTCTTGCCGCGCAGGTCGATCTGCTTGACGACACCGGCGGTGCCGTCCAGGTTGCGGATATTGAGCTCCTGCTCCGGCGTGGCCAGGGTGGCGCCCAGGTAGTAGCCGAGCAGAATGGCCGCCTGCAGCGAGGACTCCATGTACACGCAGTTCGGCATGCCGGGGAAGGCGTTCTCGTGGAAGTACCACGCTTCCGGCGGGCAGTCGTACTCGGTCTCCATGGTGGCCCCGGACTTCAATTGGCCACGGACGCCGCCGAATCGCATGATCCGGTCCACGAAGCGGAAGTCCCCGTTGGGGATGTAGGGCGCCTTGCGGTCGGCGTAGATCTCGAATTCCGGCCCCATGGCCGTCGCCAGGTCGCCCTTGGCGGCGTGGGCCAGGTGCAGCTCGTTGATGAACGCGGGCTCTCCGTGGGCGTTGCGCCGGCCGAGGAAGGCCGGGATGCCCCCGGTTTCGGGCCGGTACGGGGTGCCGGGCTTCTCGCGGACCTGCACGCCGAAGTTCTGCATGCTGATCATCGCCTTGTCACCGTCGTAGACGACGATGTCGGCGATGACGGTGGGGCGCGGCAGCATCGACAGCTTGGTGATCTCGACGTGATAGCGCAGGCTGCGCTGGCGCGGCGTGATCTGCCCGCGCACCTTGACCTGCGTCTTCAGACCCGGCACGGACTGGAACTCGCCGTCGGGGACCACCAGGTGCATGCCCAGATACATGGCGTAGACCTGCAGCAGCTGCACGCCGCCCTCGGCGACCAGGGAACCGGCCAGCACCGGGTCACCCGGGAAGTGGCACTTGAAATACCAGCCCTCGGGGTCGAGGTACTTGACCGCGCTCAGCTCACCGATCCCGCACGGGCCGCCGAGCCGGTCGATCACGGTGATCTCGTCGATCATGCGCAGCATCGAATCCGGCAGGCGCAGTGAGCGATTGCAGCCGTCGGCGGTCTGGTCCCAGGCCGGGCCGAACACCTCGGCGGGGCGGCCCTGGGCCAGCAGTTCCAGATCGGCGCCCGACAGCGCGGTCCGGTCGGTGCGCTCCAGCGGCTTGAACCAGGTGCGGCTCATGGCTTCTCGCCGCTTGCGGTCGGCCGCGCTGGTCACCACGCCGAGGGAGTTCTCCAGCTCCGCGCTGGAGAAGAAGCCCGCGCAGGCATTGAGCAGCTCGAGGATGAGCACGTCGTCGGCGTAGCAACGGTAGTTGAAGAAGAACAGCAGGCTGTCGCCGTTCCAGACGAAGCGCGCGATATTGATCTCGTAGCGCAGCGTCTGGCCCTCGCGCGGGAGGCCCCCGTGGAAGACCAGCTCACTGTCGAGCAGGCGGTAGACGCGCTCGCCCTTGTTCCGGAAGTCGATGCCCAGGTAGCTGATCAGCAGCAGGTCGCACTGGCCGGCCTCGATGGTGACCGCGCAGGGCACCAGGCCGTCCACCGAGTACCAGGCACCGACCGGCACGTCGTATTCGGTGGTGATCGACGAGGGCTCGTAGACACCCGGCGTGCCGTTGATTTCGGTGACGCGGGTGACGAAGTGGTAGGGCGGCTCGGGCAGTCGCACCCGGACCGGGTAGGTGTCGTACTCGGCGAAGTCCGGTCCGAAAACGTTGACGACCTTGCCGGAGGCGAACTCCAGCAACTGCGCTTCATCCCACACCACCGGTCGGGCGGGCTCGGCCGGGACGGGCGCATCCGGTACGGCCGGGACGGGCGCATCCGGCACGGCCGGAGGCACCGGTCCGCGGCTCGCCTCGAGGGCGTCGAGACTGGCCAGCGCGAGGGCGTTCTGCACGCGCAGGAAGGATTCGTGCGCCTCGGAGACGCTGAGCCGCATGGGCTGGATGACGCGGGTGCGTGCCGCGACCACATGCGTGGCGACAATGGCCGGCTGCGGTCGGCCGGCTGCCGGCTGCCGCTGGATCGTGGTCGGCTGGACCTGGATCGCCGTCGGCGGCGCCGGGGCGGCAGGCGCCGCGGCGAGCTCGGCGGGACGACGGGACGGTAGAAACACGAACGGTTCTCCCTCGATGACGATGGCATCCGGTTCGACGGTGATCGGAAGCAGAATCTGGACCTCGGCCTCGAAGGCGCGTCGCGTACTCGCCTCGGCCAGAACGGGTTCCGCACGCTCGCGGACCCGCTCGACCAGCGATTCGCCGCCGCAGGTGACCGCGGCGCGGAACGCGGGACGGGCCGGGGCGGACTCGGCGGGGAACAGGCGGTCGAGCCGCACCTCGACCCCGTGGCTCACCAGCCGGGCCAGGGCGGCGCACACCGACTGCCCGGTGGACATGCCGCGGCGGTCCACCGAGACGGCGACGTGCGGACGGTCCCCGAGGGTGTCCCCGATCCAGCGGGTGCACGTCGCGCCCGGGCCGACCTCGATGAACACGCGGAATCCGCGGTCGTAGGCGGTGTCGGTGAGCCGGGCGAAATCGACGGTGGTGCACAGGGTGTCGGCGATGCGGCGGGAGATCACGGCGCGGTCGGACACGTCGACCAGGCCGTAGTCGAAGCTCGACAGCAACTCCAGGTCCGGTCCCGGCGCGCCCAGCGGGTGGTCGTTGAGGGAGGCGAACTCGGCGAACTCGGATTCCACCACGGCGCAGTGCATGACGTGGTTCGCGGGAGCCTTGGCGGACTTGCAGTCCAGCCGGGCGATGAGCTCGCGGACCTGCTCCGCGAAACCCGCCACGACCACTTCGCGCGGAGTGTTGATGTGGGTCAGGTAGACCCGGTCCAGGCCCGCCATCGCCGCACGCACCTGCTCGGCACCGGCGAGCAGCACCTGGGTGGTCCAGACTTCCCGGTCGGGCATCGAATCCGGCAGCTCCCACGCCGAACGGATGAGGCGCTTGGGTCCGCGCAGCTGGTCGATGAACAACGGCGACCGGGTCAGCGCGGCGTCGTCGCGGACGGCGGCGTCCCACACGTCCATCGCGAAGAGCATGCTGCTCTCCCCCAGGCTGTAGCCGAAGCCGCCGTGCGGGCGAATGCCCAAGGCGTCGCGCAACATCCGGGTCGCCAGCACGGCGGCGTTGGTGCCCAGGGCGAGCATGGTCGGGATCGACTCGATGAGCTCGCCCTCGTGCCGCATCAGGGCGGCGCGGTCGACACCCAGCGGCGCGGTCGGGAACAGCGCCGCATGCTTGTACTCGGCCCAGGGCGTGCGGGCGTCACGCTCGAATTCCGACAGCAGGCCCGGGAAGAGGGTGAACAACTCGCGGCCCGCGCCGGGGTAGGCGGTGAAGGCGCCCGGATAGACGAAGGCGATCCGGCCCTCGGCGCCGACCGGGCGCGGCGTGCAGTAGCTGCCGGCGGGCGTCGTCCAATCACGTTGCGCCGCCATCGTTTCCGGCAGGTGCTTCACGGCCGCGGACAGTTCCCGGCGCAGCGCCGTCGCGTCGGCGGCGACGATGGCCGCGACATACCGCCCGCGACGTTCGGCCGTCGCCTGCCGCCGAGCCAGATCCAGCGGTGTGGTGCCGGCGTCGAGCGCGTCCAGGCACGCCTGGGCGGCCGTGGCCAGCTCCCGGCCGCTGTCACCCGACAGCGGCACCAGCAGCGGAGCGACCGAACCCGACCAGTCGAGGGTTTCGACCGCGGGGCGCGCGGGCGGGGCGGACAGGATGATGTGCGCGGCGGCGGCGCCGTCGACCGCGTGCACGGCGGCGACCAGGCGGTCCTCGACCCGGCGGCCGAGCCACGGGACCGGCCCATCGAGCAGCCGCAGCGCGGAATCGGTGAATCCTGCCGTCGCGTCGGCCGTCTCGCCGATTCCGGCTGCGGCGGGCGGCAATTCGCGGTGCCGCAGGCTCAGCGCCGCGGCGACCACACCCACGAGCACGCTCGCCTGCTGGGTGTCGCCCAACAGCGGCGGGTGGCCGGCCAGCGCGCAACCGGGGATCTCACTGCCGCGGTCGGCGTAGAGCCGGGCGAGCTCGCCGAGCCGCTCGGCATCCAGGTCGGCGGCCAGTTCCAGATACCCGATGTCGTCCAGCGTCAGATCGTGGGCGGTGAGCGCCGAGCGCACCTTGTCCGCCAGCGATTCCGGGCCGGCGGCATCGGTCACCACCGCGTCGATGGTGAGCGCGGAGTCCGCCGCCGCCCGGGTGAGCACCACGGCCGCCGCGCCATCGCCCAGCACCGGGCGGGCGCCGTCGGCGAGAGCCGTTCGCACGAGGGTGTTCTCGTAGCCGGCGGCCAGCTCGACACCCCCGACGAGAACGGCCTCGACGCTCGGATCGAGCAGCAGCAGGGACGCGATCTCGAGAGCGCGGGCGCCGCCGGTGGCATCGGCCGACACCGTGAACGCCGGACCGGTGAAGTTGTGCGCGGAGGCGATGCGCGCCGCCATGACGTTGCCGATGTAGCTCAGCACCTCGTTGGCGCCGATCGGGTCGTGCACGCCGGCGCGGACCGCGGCCTCCAGCCGGTCGAGCTCGTCCGCGGTGAGATCCATTCCGGTGCGGGCGCATTCGGACCGCACGTGCGCGCCGATGTCGAAGCGGGCGCGGTGCGCGTGCGAACGCGGCTCCATCTCCATGGCGATCACCACGCCGATGCGGCGCTCGGTGCGGTCCTTGGCCGACGTGGCGGCGAGTCCGGCCTCGGCCAGCGCCTCGTCCGCGGCCTCGAACAGCAGCAGGTGCTGCGGATTGGCCTGGGCGAGTTCGGCGGGCGGCATGCGGTAGCCCCGCACGTCCACCTCGACGCTGCCGATGTACCCGGCATCGGAGTCCGCATCGAGTTCGGTGATACCGAGCGATTCCGCGCCGTACCAACGGGTTTCGGGGCGCTGAACGAGCGCGGCGCGCCCCGCGCGGCGGGCGCGGCGCAGCGCGGGCACCCCGGCGACCTCACCCACCCGCACGCCGAGACCGCTGATCGCCATCTGGATCGGCTGCGGCGCGGCGGTTTCCGGGGCGGCGTCCACCGCGTCGGTCAGCACGAGGTGAGCGTTGGTGCCACCGAATCCGAAGGCGGACACACCCGCTCGGCGGGCCCGCTCGCCGGTGCCGGGCCACGGCTGGGTGGCCGTCACGAGCCGATCGGCCGCATGTTCCGCGCCGCTCGGCCGGATCGGCTCGGTGGCGGTCGGCGTGGCGGGAATGATGCCGTGCCGCATGGCCAGAATCGCCTTGAGGACGCTGGTGAATCCGGCGACGGTGAGCAGGTGGCCCACATTGCCCTTCACCGACCCGAGCAGCGGCACCCGGTCCGCGCCGAAGAATTCGGTGAGCCCACGCAGTTCGATCGGATCGCCGACCGGGGTGCCGGTCGCGTGGCATTCGATGTAGTCGACGGTCGCCGGGTTCACGCCCGCGCCGTACGCCTGCCGGTAGGTGGCGAGTTGCCCGGAGATGTTGGGCACCAGCGGATGCGCGCCGGCGCCGTCGTTGCCGAGGGCGATGGATTCCACCACCGCATGGATGCGGTCGCCGTCGCGCACCGCGTCGGCGAGCCGCTTGAGCACCAGCACGCCCGCGCCCTGGCCGGTGACGATGCCGGTGGACGCCGAATCGAAGGGCTGGCTGACGCCATTGCCCGGGTAGGCGTGCAGGTCGCTGAAGGACAGGTGGATCAGCAAGGGATCCGGGGCGCACACCGCGCCGGCGAGGACCACGTCGGCCACGCCGGTGGCGAGGTAGTCGCGGGCCAGGCTCATGCTGTACAGCGCCGAGGAGCAGGCAGCGTCCAGCGCCAGGCGCGGACCACCCAGCCCGAGCGCGTCGCCCACGACGGTCGCGGGCAGCCCGGACGGCCAGAGCGACCGCACCGGCGCGTCCGGCTGCCACGATCGGGACTCGCTGTCCGGCACGGGAAGTCCGGCCAGCCGCAGTCCCCTGCTGACGCCCGCGCGGAACATCGGCAGGCACAGCCTGACCGACTGCTCCGTCGGGAAGGAGTAGTTGCCGAGGACGAGTCCGGTGCGGGCGAGCGCCGGATCGTCCTCGGCGATCCCGGCATCGGCCAGTGCCTGCCGGATCGCATACAGCGGCCACTGGACCACCGCGCCGAGGCCCTCGAGGGTCTGCGCGTCGATGCGCAGGCCGTCGTGGTCCATTTCGGGTTCGGTCACGAAACCACCACGCACGGAGGTGATTCCGTGGGTCTCGTCACCCCACGCGCCCGGCGTCGCCGGGTCCGCGCCGAAGGTGTCGGCGGTGCCCGCCCGGCGCAGGTCGGCGCCGGCGAGCAGGTTGTCCCAGAACTGCTGGGGCGTATTCGCGCCCGGGAGCAGGCAGCCGATGCCGACGATGGCGATCGGCGTACCGCTGTATGTGTCCGACATGGATGTCACACTGTCCGATCCGATTGATCCGTCAGGAATGGAATTTCGCGCCCAGAGCGGCGTCCGCCACCAACTGCACCGCCTCGAAGCGCAACAGCACGCGGCCGTCGCGAGCGCAGGCGGTGACCGTGCCTCTGGCCACTGAACCGTTGATCTGGAGGGCATCCACGACCACCAGGAATTCACCCGTCCCGGGCAGGGCGTCGTACACCTCGACCGCGCCGATCGCCGTCGGCAGGCTGTTCAGCCCGACGGTCCGGTGCACCTGCACCAGTGCCGCTTGCAGCAGCAGATCGGCCGACTCCGGGGAGTACTGCCCCGCGGCGAATTCGCCTGCGCCGAGCCGAGACTCGACCGCACGGCACACCGCCACCAACCGCCCGTCCGCCGCCGCCACCGTGCCGGTGATCGCGGCCAGGGTCGGTCCGTGGAACAGCACGCCGTCGATGTAGGCCGTGACCGGTTCGACGACGCTCAGATCGGGCAGGGTGAGAGCCGGTGCGGCGCCGGCCGGTTCCGCCGGAACCTGCGCGCGGAAGCGCGGGCGGCCGGTCGAGTCGGTGACCAGCACCTGCTCCCCCGTGACCGCCAGATCCAGGTGCTGCGGTGCGTCCTCGTCGAGCACCACGCCCTTGAGGACCGAGAAGTCGGTCAGCCGGGTGGCCGGGATGCCGCGCAGACGCTGCGCCGCACCCAGGATCGCACCCACCGCCGCCGTCGCCGGCAGCACCGGGATCCCGCCGATGGCGTGGTCGGACAGCACCTCGTCGTCCGCCAGACCGGTCATCGGCAACCGCAGTACCGTTGTCCCACTCGCGATCTCACGCGGTGGCTTCGCCGACAGCGGCTGGTTCGGCCCGACCACGACCACCACGTCGTGGGAGCGGGCCGTGCTGAACTGCTCGGCGAAGAAGTCCACGCCCGTCGGCAGCGGAATCAGCGTGACACCGCGTTCGGCGAACATCCGCTCCAGCTCCGGAGTCACCATGCCGCCCGCCCAGGCGCCCCAGTTCACCGAGGTGACGCGGGTGCCCGGAAGACGGTTGCGCAGGGCGGCGGCGACGCGGTTGAGCGCCTCGTTCGCACTGGCGTAGCTGGACTGCCCACGGTTGCCGAAGAATCCGGCGATCGAGGAGAACAGCACCACATGGTTCAGGCGGTCCGCACCGATGGCGTCCAGCACCGAGCGCAACCCGGCCAGTTTGGTCGCCAGTACCGGACCGACGTCAGCGCTGCGCTGATCGACGATCGCCTTGTCCGCGAGCACGCCCGCCCCGTGCACCAGGCCGGTGATCCGGTCCCGGTGCGGTTGCAGCGCGGCAACGGTGGCGGCGGCGTCGGTCACGTCCACGGCCAGGTACTCCGCGGTCGCGCCGGTCGCCCGGATGGCCGCGAGGGTTTCCCGGATCTCCCGGCCCGCGATGAGCCCGCGGTAGATCCGCTCCACGTCGCGCGGCGTCGGCTTGGTGCCCGCCGCCCGCAGCTCGCCCACGATGGCGCCCTTGAGCGCGCCGTCGGGAACGCCTGCGGCCCAGGCGGGTTCGTCGCCGAGTGCACTGCGGCCCAGCAGCAGCAGGCCGCTGCGGTAGCGCCGGGCCAGGCCGATGGCGCACGCCGCGGTGACGCCGCGGCCACCACCGGTGACCACGAGCAGATCCGCCTCGGTGGGCTCGGCGACCGCATCACCCTGCGGGAGCAGGGGATCGGTGCCGTCCTCGATGGTCGCGGTCAGCGTGCGGCGGCTCAGGTCCGCCGCCACGCCGACCTCGACGGCCGAGGTGTCCGCATCGGTGATCTCCGCGATCAGCTGGGCCACCGCCTGCTCGCCGGTGAGTTCCGGGCTCAGGTCGACAGCGCGGCAGAACAGCGAAGGCGCTTCGATCGCCAGGGTTTTCACCAGGCCCGGCAGTCCGCCGAGGAGTCCGGCGGCATCGCTGCCGCCGGACAGGCCCAGGAGCCCATCGATCCGGCTGACCGTGACGAAGCCCGCGCGTCCGTGTTCTGCGGTCCGTTCCAGCGGGCGCTGGACGGAAGCCGCTGTCAGCAGTGCGGATTCGAGGGTCACGATGGACTCCGACCATCCGGCCGGGGCATCCGGAGCCAGGAACAGCACCAGATCCACCCGATCGGCCGGCGCCTCCGTGCCACGCTGCACGGTCCAGCCCGCCGCCTCGAGGGCTGCGGAGATCGGTTCGGTCAGGGCGCTACCGTCGCCGGCGACCAGCGCCACCGGCTGTTCGGCGTAGGCCCCGACCAGAGTGAGGACAGAAGGAATCTCGACAAGGCGCGCCTGCATCCGGCCAATCCGGGACGCGCCGTCAGCTTTTGGGAGAACCGCCTCCACCCCATTGGCACCGGCGAGCGCGCCGCTGATGAAGGTGACGATGCCACCCAGGGTCCGCAGCTCACCCATCTGCTCGGGTCCGGCCTGCGGGCTGTCGGGGAAGCGCTCCTGCAGCGCGCCCATGATCTCGACTCGCTTGATGGAGTCGATGCCGAGGTCGGCCTCGACGTCCATGTCCATGTCGAGCATGTCGGTCGGGTAACCGGTCTTCTCGGCCACGACCTCCAGCAGGGCCTGCTGGACGACCTCGGTGGTGTCACCGGCGGGGGCGGCGGCGGCCGGGGCGGGAGCCGGGGCAGCGGCGACGGGAGCGGCAACCGGGGCGGCCGGAACCACGGGAGCGGCAACCGGAGCGACCGGCGCGGCGGGGGCGGCGACCGGAGCGGCGGGAGCAGCGACGGCCACAGGCTGAGAGACGGGCTGAGCGACGGCCACGGGCTGGGCGACCGGGGCAGGCGCCGCAGCGGCGATGGCCTGGGTGTGGGCGGACTGACCCACGTTCAGCTCGGGACGCGGCAGGCGCTCGACCGGGCGGCGCACGGCCGGGGCGACACCGCCCATGCCGGCCTCCAGGTACGCGAAGCCCAGCAGCACCTCGCTGGCCTGGCTGTGCGCCTGGCCGATCGCGACGCTGTGGTCACTGACCGAGGCCAGACCGGCGACGGTGCGGTCGGTCAGGTTGCCCTGCAGCGCGTCGTATTCCAGGATGCCGCTGAGCCTTTCGGCCACCCGCAGCTGGCTGCTCAGGTACTCGCGGTGCAGCGCGAGGTGGTCACCGGCCATGGTGTCGGACCCGGTCGTCACCGGCGCCGCGGCCGGAGCCGGGGTGCCGTGGCCATTGCCGTTCCCGTTGCCCGGGGCCGGCGCCGGCGCCGGAGCGGCCTCCGGCCGGGGCACCTGATAGCCGTTCTCGAGTGCGTCCCGATAAGCGCCGCGGCGCTCCTCGGAGACGTAGTTGATGCCGTTCAACGGAATCCTCATTCCTTTGGTTTCGACTACATCGGGGGCTGTGACGCTGTAGCGGTTGAATCCGGCGAGCGGCAGACCCAGGACCGCGAGGCGGGCCGCGAGCTGCTTGAGCGAGCGGTCGCCGTCCGTGGCGGGGCCGGCATCCGCGGCCAGCACCACGACGTCGTCGCGGTCGGCCAGGATCTTGCGCACCAGTCCGGAAAGCACTGACTTGGGACCGAATTCGACGAACACCCGGTACCCGGCCTCGTACATCTCGAGCACGCGCGGCGCGAACGAGACCGGCTGCGACAGCTGCTCGACCAGGACCGATCGGTTGCGGTCGAGGTCCGTGCCGTACTCCGCGCCGGCGGTGTTCGCGAACACCGGGATCGAGGGAGCGGCGCAGACCGCCTCGGCCACCGCGGCGCGGAAGGCCGAAACACCGTGTGCGACATAGGAGGTGTGGAACGCCGCCGACACCGGCAGCAGGCTCGCGCCCAGACCGAGCCGGTCGGCCTCCTCGGCGAAGGCGCGCACCGCATCGGTGCCGCCGCCCACGACCGTCTGCTCCGGGGCATTGAGGTTGCAGATCACCACATCCGGGTGGGCCGCCAGCAGCTCGGTGAGCTGCTCGGGGCCACAGCGGAGCGCCGCCATGGTGCCCCGGTCGGACGCGCCCTCGGGCAGCTGGGCCATGGCCTGGCCGCGAGCCCGGGCCAGGCGGTGGAAGGTGTCGTCGTCCAGGGCGCCGGCCGCCCACAGGGCGGTGAGCTCACCGAAGCTGTGTCCCAGGGTGCCTTCCGCGTCGAAACCCAGCTCCAGCAGGTACCGGTACTGGCCGGAGGACAGCGCGCCGATCGCGGGCTGGGCGAAGTCCGTGCGGCGCAACGCCTCTTCCTGGCCCGCGGCCGTCTCGGGATCGAAGGCCTGCGGCGGGTAGATCACCCGGCTCAGCGGCTCGGCGGGCTCCGAGATCCGGCTGGCGGCGTCGAGGGTGGCACGCACCGGCGGCACGGCCAGCGCGGTCCGCACGCCCATGCCGACGTACTGGCTGCCCTGACCGGCGAACAGCGCGGCGATCTTGCCGGGCACCGCGGCCCGGCGGCGGTACCAGGCGCCGCCCGGCAGCTCGAAGGCTTCGGCGTTCGGCTCGGTGCGCAACCGCTCGATCGCCTTGTCCCGCAGCGTGTTCAGTTCGGCGGCGTCACGTGCGACCACCGCCAGGCGGGCCTGCCCGGCCTCGATCGGCGCCTCCAGGTCGCCGCCCGACGGCTGCGCCGCGACCGCGGCCAGCAGCGCCTCGGCGTCCGCGCCCTGCCACACGTGCACCCGGTAATCGCGGTGCAGCGCACGGGCATCCGCCCCGGCCGGGTCGTATTCCTCGAGCACGCAGTGGAAATTGGTGCCACCGAATCCGAACGACGAGCTCGCCGCCCGGCGCCGGTCGCGATTCGGCTCCAGCAGCCACGGCCGGGTCGTGGTGTTCACCCAGAACGGCGAGTTCGGGAAGTCGACGGACTCCTTGGGCTTGTCGACATTGATCGTCGGCGGCAGCACCTTCTGGTGCAACGCCATCGAGAGCTTGATCAGCCCCGCCGCGCCGGCCGCCGCCTTGGTGTGGCCGATCTGCGATTTGACGCTGCCGACCGCGCAGAACTGCTTGTCGTCGCTCGCGTCGGCGAAAACCTCACGCAGCGCCGACAATTCGGTCACATCGCCGACCGCGGTACCGGTGCCGTGGCATTCCACGAGACCGATCTGCTCCGGCCCGAATCCGGCGTCGTCGTAGGCGCGCTTGAGCGCGACGATCTGGCCTTCCTTGCGCGGGGCGTAAATGCTCTTGAAACGCCCGTCACTGGAACTGCCGATACCGCGCAGCACCGAGTAGATGCGGTCGCCGTCGCGTTCGGCGTCGGCCAGTCGCTTGAGGGCCAGCATGCCCATGCCCTCGCCGATCATGGTGCCGTCCGAGTTCTCGTCGAACGGGCGGATCATGCCGGACTTGGACAGCGCGGGAGTCTTGCTGAAGCACAGGTACATCAGGATGGTGTTCTCGGCGTCGCAGCCACCGCTGATCATCAGATCGGCACGGCCGGACACCAGTTCGGCGACCGCCATGTGCACGGCGGCAAGCGAACTCGCGCACGCGGCGTCGACGGTGCAGTTGGTGCCACCGAGGTCGAAACGGTTGGCGATGCGGCCGGCGACGACGTTGCCGAGCATGCCCGGGAAGGAGTTCTCCTCCCAGGGCGCGAAGGCCTTCACGAACTTCGCCGCGATCTCCTCGGCGTCCTGGTCGCTGAGCCCGCAGCTGCGCACGACCTCCTTGAGGACCGGCGTCTGCAGGCGCGTGGCCAGCGGCTGGGTGAGCGAGTTCGCGCCGGTGATACCGAGAATCACGCCGGTGCGGCTCGAGTCGTACCAGTTCGAGTCGAGGGCGCCCGCGTCCGCGAGGGTTTGCTTGGCGACCACCAGGCTCAGCAGCTGCAGGACGTCGGTGACCTCCAGCTGGTTCGGCGGCAGGCCGAATTCGAGCGGGTTGAAGTCGATCGTCGGAATGAAGCCGCCGCGTTTGACGTAGGTCTTGTCCGGCGCACTGGGATCCGGGTCGTAGTAATCCTCGATCCGCCAATGCGATTCCGGCACATCCTCGATGCAGTCGGCGGCCTCGACCACATTCGACCAGAATTCCGAGAGATCGGCGGAACGCGGGAACAACGCGCCCAGGCCGACGATGGCGATAGGCGTATCGCCGAGCTTCATCCGATTGTCCATTGCACTTTTCCTTGGCTGGAGCGTCCGGTCAGGCCGCCGCGAGGCGGTCCTTCTCGGTGACGATGTAGCGGGCGAGTTCGGCGATGGTCGGGTGGTACCACAGCGCGGTGGTCTCCAGTTCGAAACCGAGCCAGGATTCCAGTTCGTTCCCCAGCACCAGGGCCTCGGTGGAATCCAGGCCGAAAGAATCGAAGAAATCGTCGAAGGAAATCTCGGACGGCTCTGCCTGCAATTTGAAAGCAATCTTCTCGGCCAGCCAGTCCTGAACCTGCTCGACGGTGAGATCGGGGGTGTCAATCTTGTCGGTCATGATCAAACTCCAACAAACTGTAGGTAATTCGGGTCAGCGAGCGTTCTCGACGGAAAGGCTCTGAACGACCGCATCGGCGGCGGCCGCACCGGAATCGAAGGCCGACTCGTGGCTGCCCACGATGTCGATGCCCATCTTCCGGGAGTGGAAATACGAGCCGGCGAACTTCACTCGGGAGTCACCGGCATTGATGGTGTGAATCTTGGACTGCAAGGACCGCGCCTCGACGGTGAACACCGGGTGCCGATAGTCGAATTCGCGGATCATCTTCTCCGGCGCGACGTCGAACGGATAGTCCAGCGTCAGGAAGTAGTCGGTCGCACTGGTGAAGTCGTGCAACTGGTTGAGGTAGTAGACGACCCAGGTGCTCATATCGTCATTGCTGCCCGCGCGCGCGTAATTCCAGCTGCGCCACTTCTCCCGGTCGGCCGGCATGCACGCGGCATCGGTGTGCAGGGCGGCGCGGGTGTGGTTGTAGCGGATCGCCTCCAGCATGCGCTGGGCCGGCGTCGGCTCGGCCAGCATTGCCAGCGCGTCATCGGCGTGCGCGGCGATGATCACCTCGTCGAAGCGCTCGGTGCCGGCGCCGGCGGAGACGATCACACCCTCCGCGTCCTCGGCGACCCGGTCGACGCTCGTGCCCAGTCGCACCTGCTGACCGGCTTCGGCCAGGCGTTCCAGTGCGGCACGCACGTAGGTGATGCTGCCGCCGGTCACTGTCCGCCAGGGCGCGGTCCGCCCGCCCAGGCCCTCCCGGCCGTGGCCGAGGAAGAAGGCGATCACGGTCGCGGCGGGCATGTCCCAGATCCGGTCCGCGGGCACCGACCAGGCGGCGGTCGCTACCAGCACCACGAACCCGTACCGGAAGGTGTCGCTGTAGCCGTTGGCGGTCAGGTATTCACCGAGCGGCATCTCGGCCTGCTTGCGGATGAAGTGCTTCGGTGACTCTTCGTAGAAGCGCTCGGCCTCGGTCCACAGCTGTACGAAGTCTTCGGGATACTTGGCCCGAATCGCGGCCTCATCCAGTTCGAAATCATCCGACACGTAGCAGACCCCGGTGTCGGCATTGTTGAAACTGAAGCGGCCCGGATGGGCCTGACAAGCGACCCCGAGATCAGCGAAGAACTGAGTGATCTTCTGGTAGTGCGGTTCGTTGTAGACGATGAATGCGGTGTCCAGACCGAGGGTCCGGCCGGCGTCGGTCACCTCGACCGAGTTGGCATGCCCACCGGCATTCGATTCCTTCTCGAATACGGTCACATCGGCGTGCCCACGCAGATGATAAGCGGCCGAGATACCTGCTATTCCGGCGCCGATCACAGCAACCTTTGCCATGCCCATCCCTTCACGGTTGATCACGATCCGGTATCACCATAAACAGGAGGGCGGCCGGCGCAGAACGCCACGAAGGGAGCACGCGGGCATGTATCCAAAGAGGTATTCGAGGCGCGACGGTAGTCTGCGAGACTGCGACCATGGCGATCGACAGAACGACGTCTGTACACCCTTGGAAAACCGAAGCCTATCGAATTGTTAATCTAGCACGAACTGTCCGCCTCTGTTTCGCGGAAGCGCGACCATTCGTTCAATTCATGTTCGCACTACGTTTTGTCGCCGCGTCGGCGCTCGCCGCGCCCCCGTTCTCCTCGATACCGCTCACGGCCTGGATCGATTACTCCTGGGCGGTCGCGGCGTGGTTTCTCACAACGGTGTGCGTCTATCTGATGAACGGTATCGCCGACGGCGTGAACGATCGGATCAACGGAGTCGGGCGGCCGATCGGCCGCGGCGACCTGCACCCTCGCGACGCGGCCGCGGTCACGGCTCTGGCCGCGATCGCCGCGCTCGTACTCGCACTGCACGCCGGAATCGCCATGGCCGCCCTGGTTTCGGTGTTCCTCGCGCTCGGCTACCTCTACTCGATGCCCCCCATCCAGCTCAGCCGCACCTGGGCCGGCTCGAGCGCAATCGTCACGCTCGGCGGATTGTGCACCTATCTCGCGGGAGGCGTGGCCATCCGCGCCCAGCTCACGCCCGACCTGGTGGTCTTCGCGGTCGTGATGTCACTGTGGATGGGATTGATCGGCGCGGTGGTCAAGGACTTCTCCGATGTCGCCGGTGATCGCGTCGCACAGCGGCGGGTGCTCACCCTGCTGGTCGGCGAGATGCCGTTGCGCGGGTGGGTATCTCTCGCCGCCCTCGGCGTCGCGACGGGCCTCGCGGTCGGCGCTTCCCGACTGCCGAACCTCGAATGCCCCTGCGTCCCCATGCTGTTCGGTGCGGCGCTGGTGGTGGGCTACACGCTCACCACCCGCTATCGCGATCCACGGCCGGTGAGCCGGCGACCTTACCGCGCCTTCATGCTCACCCAGCTGGCCGCCAATCTCGGTGCGCTGATCAGCGGCATTCCGGTGTGATCACTCCGGCGGATACGACGCCGTCTCCGCCGGGTACGGAGCGATCAGCTTGGCCGCCGTCGCGCGATTGACCATGTCCAATCGCGAGACGGCCCCGAGCTTCCGGAAGATGTTCCGCAGATGCCGCTTCACGGTGCCCTCGGTGATACCGAGGGCATTGGCGATCTGCCGGTTGCTCAACGCGCCGGCGACCTGTTCGGCAACCTCCAGCTCCCGGTCGGTGAGCGTAGGATCCGGCAGCGGATCCCGGTCGCCGGCGACGGATCTCTTGTCCTCCTGCCACGACACATAGACGACCATCTCGCCGCCCGCATCC
The DNA here is from genome assembly GCF_050942175.1 of Nocardia sp. CA-151230. Classification (NCBI taxonomy): domain Bacteria; kingdom Bacillati; phylum Actinomycetota; class Actinomycetes; order Mycobacteriales; family Nocardiaceae; genus Nocardia; species Nocardia sp. CA-151230. Next base: position 4,320,276 of record NZ_CP192061.1, on the reverse strand, counting down.
GCGGCACGAATCGCCGACAGCAGCGTCTCCCGCTTGGCGCTCTTGTGCAGATAGCCGGCGATGCCGTACTCGACGAGGTCGCGGATCAGGGCCATGTCCTGATGCATGCTCACGATCAGCACCCGCGACTCCGGGCTCACGTCGCGCAGGGTGAGCAGGTTCTGCACGACGTCGCCCCCGGGGATCTCGACATCGAGGATCACGACCTTCGGGTGCAGGCGCGCCGCGTATTCCGCGCCGGCGCGGCCGTCGGCCGCCTGGGCCACGACGGTGATATCGCTTTCGCGGTCGAGGATCTCGCACAACGCACCGCGCAGCATGTTGTGGTCGTCGATCACCAGCACCGTAATCATCGAGCCCTCACTCCCCGTCGATCAGTAGCGGGATCCACAGTGCGACGCGTGTTCCGATGCCGGGAGACGAACTGTGGGTGACCGATCCGGACAGCAACTCGGCCCGCTCCCGCATCGACTGAAGCCCGTTCGCCCGCTTGGTCCGCGACGGGTCGAATCCGATCCCGTTGTCCACCACCCGTGCCCAGATCTCGTGGGGCGCTATATCGATTTCGACGGTGACCCGGGTGGCCCGCGCGTGGGTGAAGACATTGCGCAGCGCCTCGCGCAGAATGAGGAACGTCTCGTCCATGACCTCGGCGGTGACCCACGACTGCGACCCGCTGACCCGGATGTCGACCATCGGAGTCGTCCGCCCGACCGAACGCACGAAGGCCGTCAGCGCGTCCCGCAGGGAGTTTCCGCCCGCTACCGTCCGCAAACCCGTGGTGATTGCCGACATTTCCGCGATCGCGCCCGAAAGTACGTCCACCGCGGCGTTGATTCCCTTGCAGCCCTTGGGATCGCCGGCCGCGATGATCTCCATCTGATGCATGGCGAGGCTGAGTGTGTTCCCCAGCCGGTCGTGCACCTCACGCGCGAGCTTCCGCCGATCGGCGTCGTTCACGATGCGAATCTGGTCCAGCAGGAAGGCGTCATAGCCTTTTGCTCCGGCCTCCAGCCGAGCGAACAGGCTGCGGCTGAGAGCCGTTGCCAGCGTGACGATCTGATCCCGCTCCCCGGATCCCGGACCGAGTGCATCGACCACTTCGGTCATCACCAGCTCGTACATGATCATGGCCGCGCGCACCGAGCAGTCCGGGCGGATCCCGCGGATACCTCGCCGCTCGGCCATGTTCACGAATCGCTCGACGGGGACCTCGACTCCGCTCGCCCGTCCGGTTGCCAGCGACTGCGCGCATTCATCGATGATCTGGCGCGCCTGAACGACACATTCCTCCCAGACCGCACTGTCCGTAATCAGCGCGCTCCCAGCATGTTCCAATTCCAGGCGGTAGCGATCGATCAGATACTGTCGTCGGTCCTTCAAACGTGCGGCCGCATACTCCGGCAGATTCGGCCTCATACATCAGCCCCGCCATACTTTCTCACTTCAGCTAATCTTCTGCTATTGTTATCTCGCCGAAAAGTCCAGTGCCAACGCCATGTTCGCGCCACGATCACCATCGCCGATATCCCTCACGATTCCCACACACGATGCACCGGGTTATCTCTCGGAGACACCCCCGGAGTCAGCCAGTACTGTACCCAAGCATCCCCCGGTCATCGACCGATCCAGCACTCATCACAGGGCTACCGATCGGTTCGCAAATCCAGCAAAACACCTGGTCAGCTGCCCATTTCGGCGTGGTTCACGCCGCGTTCACCCCAGCCCCCTCGATTTCACCGTGCGCCCACGCCGAACCTGTCCTGTCAGGGGCACTTCGGCAGACCGGCAGGGTCGGCCGGGCGCTCACATTAATGCATCCTGAACACCGGAAAGCCGTTGCGGGAAAGGAACATGCACCATCCGTCACACGAGAATTGAGTAGCGGTCGATCAGCTGCCGCCCGATACGCTGAGTGCGTGTTCAGCTGCGGCAAGCTCGGAATACTCACAATCGGACTGGTGGTCTCGCTCGGGCTGAGTGCGTGCTCAGCCACCGATGCCGGCGACAGCGCCACCAAGGGCAATGTCACAGCTACCCTGGGAGACGCCAACCCGCAACCGATAGCATCGGACCCGCACCCGACGCTGCCGGCGACGGTTCACAGTTTCGACGGCACCGACGTCACAATCCAGGACTCAAGTCGCATCATCGCCGTCGACCGGTTCGGCACCCTCGCGCAGACCATCTACGCGCTCGGCCTCGGCGGCCGTCTCGTCGGGCGCAGCATGTCGGCCAAGATCCCCGCGATCGCCGGCCTGCCCAACGTCACCCCCGACGGCGAATCCATGAGTGTCGAAGCCATCCTGGCCCTGCACCCGACCGTGCTGCTGACGGACGCCACAACCGCAACTCCCGCGGTCTTCGAGCAACTGCGCGCCGCCGGGGTGCCGATCGTCTTCTTCGACCCCGCCCGCACACTGAACGGCGCCGGCCCACAGATCCAGGCGATCGCCGACGCGCTGGGCGTCCACGACCAAGGTGTCGCCCTCGCCCAGCGCACGACCACCGAAATCGGGACCGCGACCGCGAATCTCCCCGCGACGGATCCGAGATTGCGCATCGCATTCGTCTATCTGCGCGGCACGGCCCTCACCATGCTCGCCGGCCGGGGCTCCGGCGCGGACGCACTGATCGCCGGCCTCGGCGCGGAAGACGCGGGAACCGCGGCCGGACTCAGTGAGCCCTTCGTCGCCATCACCAGCGAGGCGATGATCGCGGCCCGCCCGGACGTTCTCCTGGTCATGACCGAAGGGCTCGATTCGATCGGTGGCACAGCGGGATTGCTCAAACTCCCCGGCGTCTCACAGACCCCGGCCGGGCGCGCGCACCGAATCATCGACATGTCCGACAGCGTCCTACTCAGCTTCGGCCCCAACACCGGCAGAGTACTGACCGCACTGCGATCGGCCGTCTACCCCTGATCGACCGGTGCCCAGGCGATCGAGAACCCGTCGATCCCGCGCCGACCACGACATTCGAGTACCGGACTACTCGATACGCGCGGCGTTGCCGGCGCGACACTCATTGGGTGTTTGCGGGATCGGCGGGTAAGAACATCGTCATCTGTCTCGACGGGACAGGTAATCAGCTCCGGGCCAGTGGCAGTACCAATGTCGTTCGCCTGTTCGAGATGCTCGATCTGAGCGATCCCGGCAGGCAGATCGCCTTCTATGATCCGGGTGTCGGAACATTCAGTGCCCGGGGTGCGTGGTCACCGCCGGCGCGATGGTTCTCGAGAATGCTCGGGCTGGCCGTCGGCAGCGGGCTGCGCTCGAATCTCGCTGAGGCCTACTCCTATCTGATCGGGCACTGGCGACCGGGCGACCGGGTGTTCGTGTTCGGGTTCAGTCGCGGTGCGTACACCGCTCGCGCCCTGGCCGGGTTGTTGCACGAGCCGGGCCTCCTGCGTCCCGGTAGCGAGAATCTCGTCCAATATGTCGTCAGCGCCTATACCCGCAAGACGACCGACTGGCCCGAGCTTCGTCGATACGCCCGATCCTTCTGTTCGAAGTCCGCGGACGGCGAGTACTCGATCCCCATCGAATACCTGGGGGTCTGGGACACGGTGAAGGCGGCGGGCCTGTTGCGCTGGAGCCTGCGCTGGCCCTTCACTCGGCAGGTTCCGAATGTGGTGCGGGCCAGGCACGCGGTGTCGATCGATGAGAAGCGCCGCCCCTACGAGCAATACCTGGTGATGCCCAAAGGGCAGCGGCCGGTGCTCGACGAAGCATGGTTCGCCGGTGTCCACTCCGATGTGGGCGGGACATTCGAGGACGATCCGCGGCTGGCCGAGATCGCGCTCAAATGGATGGCCGATGGCGCGCTCGAGGCCGGACTGCTCGTGAAAGCCGAGGCATACCACCACATCTGCGCGCTGACCGAGGAGCACGCCGACGGTCGTGTGCATCGGATGGGCTGGATCTGGGCGTTGCTCACCTACCGCCATCGCAGCATTCCAGCCGATGCCCGCGTGCACGCGAGTGTGCGGTCCCGGAGCGAGACCGACGCGAATTACGGCAGGCGAATCCCGCGAGAAGTCCGGTGGGAGGACGAACAATGGACGAAACCACACCTGTAGCCGACCACCGCGCGACCACTCCCGCGACCGGCCCCAGAACCCCGGCCTACAGCATGGGCAGCATCTGCCCGCCTGCCCGACGGCGTCTGCGCACCTTCGCCTTCGACCCCATGTCGACACGCCTCACGGGACGCTTCCTGACCCTGGACATCCCATTCGAGCGGATCAAGAACCCGGGCCCGGACGGCGAGCTCGTGCAGGTGGTCGACTACGACGCCAGCCGCGACAAGTGGTACGCGCCGATAGATCTCAATGACCCATATCTCTTGGCACAGGACGGAATTCGTCCGTCGGAAAGTGATCCCCGGGCGCATCAGCAGGTCGTCTACGCGGTCGCGATGAGCGTTCTGGAGCGGTTCGAGCGATTCATGGGACGCCGATTCCGCTGGCACCGCGAGCAGATACTGCGGCTGGTTCCGCACGCCTTCGAAGGGCAGAACGCGTATTTCGATCCGCAGCGTCGCGCCGTGCTGTTCGGCTATTACCGAGCCGACGCCGAGAACCCCGGCGCGAATCTCCCGCACCAGATCATCTTCACCTGCCTGTCCAGTGACATCGTCGCGCACGAGCTGACGCACGCGATCGTGCATCGAATCCGCCGGCTCTACAGCGAATCCACGCACCGCGATGTCTTCGCGTGGCACGAGGCCGTCGCCGACCTGATGGCGCTGTTCCAGCATTTCACGCACCGCGACGTGGTGCTGGACGCCATCGCGACGACCTCGGGCGAACTCGGCAAGAGCGCGGGGCTGCTGGATCTGGCCCGGGAGTTCGGGGAGTCCACAGGTCGCGGCGCGGCCCTGCGCTCGGCGATCCGGAACCCGGACCGCACACCCAATCAGTTTCTCGCGGCGCGGGAGCCGCACGAACTCGGCGCGTGTTTCGTGGCCGCGGTGTTCGACGCCTACCTGGATGCCTACCAGAGCGCGATCGCGGACCTGCTGCGGATCGCGACCGGCGGTACCGGGGTGCTGCCACCGGGGCACCTGCACCCCGATCTGGTGTCCCGGATCGCCGATGAGGCGGTGCGAACCGCGGACCGCATCCTCGGCATGGTGGTGCGCGCCTTCGACTACCTCCCGGTGGTGGATGTCAGGTTCGGTGATGTCGTGCGGGCGATCGTCACCGCGGATCGCGGCCTCTACCCGGAGGATCGGCAACACCTGCGCAGCACGCTGGTTGAGGCGCTGCGACGGCGCGGCATCTGGCCGACCAGCGTCAGGTCGTTGACCGACGAGGCGCTGGTCTGGCATCAGCCCGACACCGGACTGAACCTCGGCCGGGGCAAGCCCTCGGTCGACTTGTCCCAGGTCATCCTGTCGGCGTCACGAGACCTCGATCCGATCGGCCATGCAGGCGATCTGCGCACGCCGCCCGTGCTCGACGGCAACGGCAGCTCTCCCCCGCCGGAGCCCCCGAACACGAGTTCGGTCTTCCGTGAGGTTGCCAAAGAGATCACCGCATGGGCCCGATCGAATGCGCTCCAGCTCGGGCTCGATCCGAAATTCCCCATCAGCTGTGGGGGCATCCACGTCTCGTACCGCCGGGCGGGCGACCGGTTGCCGCGGCCGGAACTGGCGATCCAGCTGCTGCAGCGGCGCGCGGACCTCGAGGACCCGAAACAGTACAGGCCACCGGCGATTCGTGCGGGTACCGCCCTCGTCGCCCGGGCCGACGGGAGCGTGGACTACATCATCGCGAAGCCGCTGCCACTGAGTGACCCGTCGATGGTCACCGACGACAGCACCCGGGAATTCCACGAAGCCGGCACCCAGCGGCTCGCCGAGATGACCGAGTGGTTCGAGCAATTGGAGTCCGCCGATCAGCTGAGCCCTTGGACCGCCGAGCACGCGATCCACCGCCTCAGCTTCGCCACGATCCACTCCGAAACCGGTGCGTAGGTGCGACATGTCAACGCGGACAGTGATTTCGGTTCGAATGTACAACGTGGGTTTCGGTGACGCCTTCACGGTGACCGTCCGGCACGGGCCGGAAACCTGGCGGATGCTGGTCGACTGCGGCGTGCACAGTCAGGGCCGGGCCCGCCCGATCCGTGACTCCGTGCGCGCGATCATCGCCGATCTCACCGCGGCCGCACCCGACCAGCGGCCGCACCTCGATGTCGTGGTCGCCACCCATCACCATGCAGACCACATCACCGGATTCGCCTGCGAGGAATGGGAACAGGTGCTGGTGGACGAGGTGTGGGTGCCCTTCATCGAGGATCCGGACGACGAGGACGCACGCCGGATCCGCGACGGGCAGACCGCCGCCGCCCATGGCCTGCTGGCGCTGGGCGACCGGCGCGTCGCCGAACTCGACGGTCGCCGCGTGCCGGCCGGTGTCGAGCAGGCGCGGATGTTCGCATTGAACGCCCAGGGCAACGCCGCCGCGACCGATCGACTGCTGGGCCGCGATCGGCTCGGCTTCGCGGCACCGCACCGGGTTCGGTTCCTGCCCAGCAAGAACGAGGTCGAGAACCGGATCGAGGTGGATCGGGTCGGTCTCGTCGCCCACGTCCTCGGGCCCTCGCGTGACGTCAGCTTTCTCAAGCGGATGGATCCCCCCGCGCCGCAGCAGTGGCCGTTGGTGCGCGCGGCCGCCACCGACTCCGGCGGCCCGATCACCCCACTGTTTCCTCCGCACTACAGCGCAACCGGCCCGCTGCCGGACTGGCTGCCGAGCGCGAAAGCCGATCTGGCGCTGAGAAACTCGTGCACGATGACGACCGGCTACTGCGTGCCGCCGCGATTCTGGAGAACGCGGTGAACAATACGAGCGTCTTCTTCGTCCTCGATGTCTCCGGTACGCGGCTGCTGTTCCCAGGTGACGCACAGCAGGGCGCGTGGGATTACGTGCTGTCCGACGCAGGCAATGTCGAACTATTGTCCGACCTGGCCTTCTACAAGGTCGGCCATCATGGTTCGCACAACGCCACTCCTCGTCGGTTCGTCGAAAAGGATTGGCAGACAGCGGGTTATGCGATGGTTCCGTTCGGGCCGGTGCAGCGTTGGCTGAAGACGATCCCCAAGAAGTCACTCATCGAATCGCTCGTGAGTCACCATCACACGGTTGTCCGAGCGGATCAGCCGCCCGCCGCTGTCCCCGGCCACCTCGCCGTCAACGGCGATCTGTGGACCGAGGTCACTGTCACCGCACCGAGTCACCCTCAGGAGTAATCCTGTCCGCCAACGACGCCATCAAAGTCTGTACGCCCAAGAGCCTGCCCGGAGCAGACCTGTTCGCGGGCCGCGAAGACAGCTGTGGAAATCAATCCCGCGAACCGGCCGGACCTGCGCGCCCAGTGACCGATCTGATTCCCCCGGGAACGGTGACGAAGGAGTTCATTTCCGCACTGACCACGAAGTACTGGCACAGCGGCGGCGTCCATCTCGCGGTCCGGTTCCTCGACACCGACGACGCCGACCTGAAGGCGCGGATCGTCGGTCACATGAGCACGTGGTCACCGGGCGCGAACATCAAGTTCTCCGACAGCCACAGCAATGACGCGGAAGTGCGCATCGCGCGCACACCCGGCGACGGGTACTGGTCGTATCTGGGTACCGACATCCTGCACATCGAGGCCGACCAGCCGACCATGAATCTGGATTCCTTCTCGATGGATACTCCCGAGACCGAATACAAGCGCGTCGTCCGCCACGAGACCGGGCACACACTGGGTTTCCCGCACGAACACCTGCGGCGCGAGGTGGTGGGGAACATCGACCCGAAGAAAGCGATCCGGTACTTCCTCGAGGCCGACGGCTGGAGTGCGGCGACGACGAAAGCCCAGGTCCTGACTCCACTCGAGGACTCCAACCTCGTCGAGACGCCGACCGACACGGTGTCGATCATGTGCTGTCAACTGCCGGGATTCATCATGCGCGACGGCCGCTTCGCCCCCGGTGGACTCGATATCGACGACCAGGACCGGAAGTTCGCGCAGACCCTCTACCCGGCGAGCCTGGTGAGCACCCCGCACCACGCCGGGAAGGTCAGCGGGCATGCCCGCTGACCTCGCATCCTCACCATGGTCGACGAAAGCCGCTGCCATGCAAAGGCTTTCGTCGGTCTTCGTGGCCATGCACCCGGATGAACGGTACGCCCGGGCGCAAGGTGTGGGGTTCGAGGGCGTCAGGTGCGGGCGGCGGGGATGCCCACGGCCCGAACCCGTTCGGTGAACTCCCGAAACCCGGTATCACGACCCGACCACAGCTGCTGCGCCATGATCGGGAGCCGAGCCCGGACGGGTCCGACCATCTGCGCCCGCGGTGATGTTTCATTCCAGCCAGTTGGGTCGGTGTTCGAGAACATCGTTGACAGTGCGGATTGCGTTCGTCACCGCTTCGGCGGCGGTGGGTCCAGCGGCCACCATGTCCTCGTGGCCCCTGATCCGCACCACGCATCCCACGAACGGGGCGTTCGGCCACGGTAGCGGCTGGCCGATTTGGATCAGGGGTGCGAACTCGCCCGGGGGCGGACCAAGATGTTTGCCGACCGAGATAGCAGGGGTCTGGTCTTCGCTGGTCATGCCGGGCGATGCTACCCCGTGGGACTGGCGCAGTGATAGAACCCGGGAGTAGCCCCGCTGGTCACGCTACCGACCCAAATCCAGTCACCCCATACGGGCATCCCGTCTATCGCGGTATCGCCGACATGCCTGCACACGCAGTACGCCTCGCCTGCTACAGCTTTCGCGCTGTCGGGAAGTTTGAAAACCGTCGTCGGATACACGTGACCGCCAAATCCTTCGCACGCGTCGGCGGTCATGGCCTCGGCGGTCCCGGTGGTCAGCCATAGGGCTGCGGTGGCGGCGGATGCAATCAGTGCGGCGCGGATCATGACCTGTTGCAAAGCAATTCACCTCATCTAGTTGTTATTCTCTTTTTCCAGCCCGCTCGGGCGAGCCATTCCTCAATGTTCGAGCGCCCGTGAGCAATTCGTTCACGCCGCCCTCACCGACCGTGAAGAAACCGTGCTGATGCCGATGACCCGCGGACTGTCCAACAAGCAAATCGCTGAGCAACTCCACATCGGTGCCGAGACCGTCAAGAGCAGCGGCATCCTCACCAAGCTCGGCGCCCGAGACCGCACCCAGGCGGTAATCCTGGCCAGGCGAACGAACGCCCATCCTGTCTTCTGCGATCGGCGGTCGTGTCAGCTGTCGACGAAGCCGGATTCGTCGGCTCCAGCGAGGCTTAGAACAAAGTGCGCGGAACTCCGGAGACCCGTTGCGCCCGCCCGTTCGGGGGGTTGAGAACCCGATCGGTCCGCTCCTCACTGCCGTCGAGACACAACGGCGGGTCTCCGCTGCAGCGCAAGCGGGTTCACAAGGTGAATCGCTTCCCCTTGGCGGCCCACAGGACTCGGCCATGTTGGGTGAGTTGCCACCCACCGTCACCGTCATTCTCGACCAGCCCACGGGCATGCAGTCGCGTCATGATGCGACGAACGGAGTCGTGGCTGAGGGAGACGCCCGGGCCGGATGGCGGGACGGCAACCGCTGTGCAACTCTGTCGACGGTCAGCGCGCCGCCTGCGAGGTTCAGCACGCCGAGCACCGCGAAGTCGTTCAGCGCAAGCGGCGTCACGCTGGACATCCGTGCCGCCCACCGAAATACCGCGCGAACGACTCACGCGGTTCGACAACTTCCACATCACACAGGTGCATCAGCTGGTCCAGAGTGAGTGCATCGAGATCGCTCGGGGATGGGACCAGTACTGCATCCACGTCGGCGGCGCGTATCTGGTCGATCAGGTTCAGCGGCGATAGGTCCTGCGGCCAGATCAGCTTGTACCCGAGCCGCCGCGCCAAACGAGCGACCTGTGCCCGATCCCACTGAGCACCAACACCTGAACGCTCATCGTCCACATGGCCGAGTGCTGTAGGAAACGCTCTCATAATGGCTGCCCTCAACGTTCGTGGTGAATTACCTCCTTCGAGAGAACCCCGGTGATGATCGACTCAGGAAGGTGGCAAATCCGTGGAAGAACCGACTTGCCACCCCTCGTCGTCAGCAAGAATGAGTGCATGCGCAGGGCGGCGATGAATGACCCGGGTTGCGAACCCGACCGGCAGCCGGCAACGGTGGCGGACCGCTTAGCGCGCGAGATCAAATGCCGCAGAATTGCAGCCGGGTTGAGTCAGCGAGTGCTGGCTACCCAGATCGGCTATTCACGTCAGTACGTGTCCATGACCGAATGGGAAGACGCCAACCTGCCCTCGTTGGACCTGGTGACCGCTATCGACACCGTGCTCGGTGCTGGTGGGGCACTGATCGCAATGCGCACCCAAGCGAGCCGAGGCAGTTCGTCGACTCGAACGCAATCCCCTGCCGCCACCACGGATTCAGAGGTGCTGAGCATGGGTGTCGGTGCGGAATCCGTTGTCCACGACGGGCTACGTAGGCAGCCGCCGCTCGATCAGCACGCAATCGTTGCCACCTGGACTGGGTCGAATATTGTTGTACCGCCGGGTTTCTCGGAAATTGGGCCGACCGTGCTCGATCCTGTTGAGTCGCTCGTACATTCACGCAAGATTTCGAACAGGACAATCACCAGCTTCACAGCGGTGACACGCCTGTTGGCAAGCCAGAGGCAAAGCATCGCACCAGACGCCCTGGTGGGCCTCATAGCAGCACATCGCGATTCGGTGGCGGAACTCTTCCGCGCCGCAGACGAGGACCATGTCAAAGAGCGGCTCGGCGCGCTGCTCGGAGAGACATCGATTGTCGCGAGCCGTTTGTGGAGCGCCGTGGGTGATCGCCCCATGGCCTTGGCCAACTGCGTGTACGCCCGGCGGCTCGCCGACAAGCTTCGGAATCCACTTCTAGGCGGGATCGCGCGAATCTTTGAGAGCAACCTCCGATCCGATGCCGCCACGTTGATCGGTGCGGACGGTGACATCGTGATCGGTCTCCGAATGTTGAGGGAAGCCGCCGTATTTGGCGACGTTCTGCCCCCAGCTGCTCGGGCTCGGATCGCGGCCGAACAAGCGCAGGCTTATGCGGTGCTAGAACTGCCACGCGAATGCCGAGACACCCTGGCACTGGCTCACCGCGCGGTGGACGAAATCGATGAGCCAGACCGGACCGGGTTGTTCAGCGACTGGAATACCGCACGCCTACATGTCTACGAAGGGACATGCTGGCTATTTCTCGACAAGCCACGCAAGGCGATTGCAGCTCTCCAAGCCGCATTGCGGGCAACCAGGGAAGGAGACCGCAACGTCGCGCTGGCTGCGCAAGTCGACCTCGCCAGTGCCTACGTGCTCGATGGCGAACTCGAGGAGGGCTGCCTGCTGATCGGCGAGACCTATGAGAGCCTGACCGCGATGGGCAATCAGCGCGGCATCGAACGCGCTCAGCGGGCCGTCGAGCGGTTGGCCCCTTGGACGGCGGAGCGACCGGTTCGCGAACTCGAGCAGCGAATCGCGGCGCTGACTGCTCAATGATCCCGCTGGCCAGCGGTTCCGCCGATCAGCGCTTCCGCCGTAGCCACCACCGTATCCGGTTGCAGCGCATCGACGATCGCATCCGGAGCGCACTGAGCGAGTTCTTCGTGGGTTGCTCGATGGGTCACAACGATGACATGAAATCCCGCGTGCCGAGCGCAGGCGATGTCGTTCGGGGCATCACCGATAACAACGGTTCGCGCAGGGTTGAACTCATTGCCGTACTTCGTGGAAAACCGTTTGGCGATCACGTCAGGGAGATCGAAACGGTCCCTCGCGTCAGACCCGAACGCCCCGATCTCCAAGTCGAGGTGTAGCTTCAAACCGTTGACCCGAAGTTTGACCTCAGCCGCCGACCGCAGATTGCCGGTCAACACGGTCTGAACAAACCCGTGCGCATTCAGGCCTTCGATCGTGGCTGCCGCGCCCGGATACGCGGGCTGATCCCGTGCCAACTCTTCCTTGCCCTCCTCCATCACGCGAGCCAGCTGTTGATGGAAGCGCCGTACTCCCTGCTCTGCGATCTCCGGCGAAACGCCGGATGCGAGAGCGGTATCCACCACGATCGACTCATCGGTGTAGCCATGTACGCGCGAGGTCGGGAAGACAACGGCTTCCTCCGTGATGGCGTAAGTGCGCGCGACAGCCCTTCGGAGCCATCGCAGATCGGCCGGAATCAGGGTTCCGTCAACATCCCAAACGATGAGTCCCGCGTACTCCACGCTCATACTCCGCATTCTGGCAGAGCTGGGAGCGATACGTTGATTCACTCACGGCCCGAGTAGCGCCGGACTGTCAACTATCTGCTGTGCTACTCCGATTGGCCTTGCCAGTCGGAACCGAAGCTGGCGTCGAAGTCTGCGAGGTGGCCATGGACCTGCGGGCACCGTGTCCCCCGTGACACGAAAAGGAACCCATGGATGCCGTGCGCCCCGCAAACAACCTTGCGGATACCTAGATGCGGCCCGACGCAGTGGCGCAGGACTGGCGAGCGAGGCGGTCACCGCCGTTGCGCCACTGCACTGTTCAGCGCCACCGTGGCCACGGTGAGACTCCTTCCGGTGGCGGGTCACGGCCGCTGCCATCCGCGGCGCACGGCCCGGGAACCGAGCTGATCGGTGCGCGCGCGGTAGACGATGTAGGGGCGGGCGAGATAGCCGAGTGGCAGCGAGAACACGTGCACCAGACGGCTGAAGGGCCAGAAGGCGAACAGGGCCAGCGCCGCCAGTGCATGCAGCCGGAAACCGATAGGGGCGGCCGACATCAGTGCCGGGTCCGGTCGCAGGTAGAACAGCGAACGGAACCACGGTGACACGGTCTGCCGGTAGTCGTGTGGATGGTCGGTGAGATTACCGAGCACGGTGGTGCCGAGCCCGAGTACGAGCGTGCCGATCAGCAGCACGTACATGATCTTGTCGTTGCGGGTGGTCGCGGAGAAGACCGGCCCCACGGTGCGACGGCGGTAGATGAGGATCGCCGCACCGGTCAGGGTTGCCGCGCCCGCGACCGTACCGAGACCGACAGCGACCGTGTGATACGCGAATTCGGAGATGCCGACGGCCTCGGTCCAGGACTCGGGGATGAGCAGCCCACCGACGTGCCCGAGCACCACGAGCAGGATGCCGTAGTGGAACAGCGGACTGCCCAGGCGTAACAGGCGATTCTCGTACAGCTGCGAGGATCGGGTGGTCCAGCCGAACTTGTCGTAGCGATAGCGCCACAGGTGCCCGACCACGAAGACCGCGAAGGCCGCGTACGGGACCGCGACCCACAACAGCAGATCGAAGGCGCTCACCGGGTCGGTGGCGGGTGCGGACATCGGAGCGCTCATGAGGGTGTTTCTCCGTCACAGATGGGGCCGACCGGGCTGAAGGCCGGGAGACCGACCGATTCCACGGGCGGGCCGGCGGCGGCGAGCCGCGCAATCCGCTGGTGCCGACGCGAATTCAGCGGCGGGAGGGTCGCCGAGACCGAGTCCAGCACGCCCGCCCATGCCGAACCCGCATCGTTCAGGCCCGCGCGCAGCAGTTCCAGTGCCGTCCGGAACTCGGCGAGCAGCTGTTCCCCGGCGCGGGGCCGGGTCGCCGCGAACTCGAGCAGGACAGACAGATGGTCCGGCAGCTCGCCTTCGCCGAGAGCCAATCCGGCCCTGCGGTAGGTGTCCTTGAGGCGCAGCAGGGCCATGCCACGATTGCGGGTGTCGCCGTGGGTGAAATAGGTCAGGTAGGGGCTGAGCCGTTTGTGATGGTCGAAGGTCGTGACGTAATCGGCGGTCAGCTCGAACAGCGGCGTCGCCTCGGCGTAGTCGACGAAGGACAGCAACGGTCGTCGCCATCGCTCCGGCAATGTCCCGGCAGCGGTGCGCACCAACGGAAGCCGCTCGCGCAGGGCATCATCCGGGTAGCCGAGCAGCAGGGATTGGAGCTGCCAGGCGATGTGGCGGGAGGTGTCGGTCATGACTTCGTGTCCTCGGCTGGGGCACCGTCGGGGGTGCGGCGGGGCGTGAACAGGCCCTCGGGCCGGCCCTTGCCGTCCCAATTGAGCAGATTGACCCGCCTGTCCTTGTCGGCCGGCGCGGCGATGGTGTCGACGGTCTGCCGGGCCTGCAGCATCCGGAAGTTCTCCACTGCGAGAGGTGATGCGGCGCCGGAATTCTCGCCGAACGGCCCGGAACCGCCCATGCCGGGCCCGCCCGCGTAGTCCAGGCTGCATTCGGTGGCGAGTTCCTCGAGGCTGTGCGCCTGTTCGGCATGTGCGGGCGGAATCACGTACCGCTCTTCGTATTTGGCGATGGCCAGAAGCCGGTACATGTCGTGGATCTGTTCGCCGGTCATCCCCGCGGCCGCGGCGATCTCCTCGCGAGGTTCTCTGCCGAGGGTGATGTCGCGCATATAGGACCGCATGGCGGCCAGCCGCCGCAGCACGGCGGTCACCGGGGCCGGATCGCCCGCGGTGAACAACCGGGCGAGGTACTCGACCGGTATGCGCAATGCGTCGATGGCGGCGAAGAGGTTGCGGTGGTCCTCGCCGTCGTGGCCGGTGTCGCGCAGGATGTCGGAGACCGGGGACAACGGTGGGATGTACCACACCATCGGCATGGTGCGGTATTCCGGATGCAAGGGCAGGGCCACCCGGTAGGTGTTGATCAGGGTGTAGATCGGTGAGCGCTGGGCGGCCGCGATCCAATCGGCGGGAATCCCGGCGTGTTCTGCCGCACGGACGACGGCCGGATCGTTCGGGTCGAGGAGCACCGCGCGCTGCGCGTCATAGAGCCCGGCGTCGTCAGGAGTGGTCGCGGCTTCGAGGACCCGGTCGGCGTCGTAGAGGACCAGCCCGATGTAACGCAGTCGGCCGACGCACGTCTCCGCGCACACCGTGGGCAGCCCGACCTCGACGCGCGGGAAGCAGAAGGTGCACTTCTCCGCCTTGCCGGTCCGATGGTTGAAATACACCTTCTTGTACGGACATCCGGACACGCACATGCGCCAGCCGCGGCAGCGATCCTGGTCGACGAGCACGATCCCGTCCTCGCTGCGCTTGTAGATCGCGCCGGAGGGGCAGGCGGCCGCGCACGCGGGATTGAGGCAGTGTTCGCAGATACGCGGCAGGTAGAACATGAAGGTCTGCTCGAATTCGAAGCGAACCTTGTCCTCGATGCCCTTGCGGATCGGATCGGCACCGCCGTGTTCGGGTGCGCCGCCGAGATTGTCGTCCCAGTTGGCCGACCATGTGATCTTGGTGGGCTTGCCGCTGATGAGGGACCGCGGTCGCGCGACCGGGGTGTGCGGTTGCAGCGGCGCGGTGGTGAGATCGGCGTAGTCGTAGGTCCAGGGTTCGTAGTAGTCGTCGAGTCCGGGCAGTTCGGGATTGCTGAAGATGGAGGCCAGCCTCCGCCAGCGCCCGCCGCCGCGTAGGCGCAATCGGCCGCGCCGATTCAGTGTCCACCCGCCGCGCCACCTGTCCTGGTCCTCGTAACCGCGCGGATAGCCTTGCCCGGGACGGGTTTCCACATTGTTGAACCAGACATACTCGGTGCCCGACCGGTTGGTCCAGGTTTGTTTGCAGGTTACCGAGCAGGTGTGGCAGCCGATGCACTTGTCGAGGTTCATCACCATCGCCATCTGAGCCATGACACGCATCAGTAGGTCACCTCCTGGCTGCGGCGGCGGATCACGGTGACCTCGTCGCGCTGGTTTCCGGTAGGGCCCAGATAGTTGAAGGCGAACGACAACTGGGCATAGCCGCCGATGAGATGGCTGGGCTTGATCAGCAACCGGGTGAGCGAATTGTGGATGCCGCCGCGTTTGCCCGAGGTCTCGGTGAGCGGTACGTCGATGAGCCGATCCTGGGCGTGGTGCATGTACACGGTGCCCTCGGGCATGCGGTGGGAGACCACCGCCCGGGCCGCCACGACACCGTTGCGGTTCACCGCCTCGATCCAATCATTGTCGGCGACACCGATTTTCGCGGCGTCACGGTCCGACATCCAGATGGCCGGGCCGCCGCGGGACAGGCTGAGCATGAACAGGTTGTCCTGATATTCGGAATGGATCGACCATTTCGAATGGGGCGTCAGATAGCGGAGGGTGATCTCACTCGCGCCGCCCTGCCCGATATTCGGCTCGCCACTGTGCCCGATGTTCGGCTCGCCACTGTGCCCGATGTTCGGCTCGCCGAAGAGGGCAGTCATGTTCAACGGCGGCCGGAACACCGGAAGCTGTTCACCCAGTTCGATCATCCAGTCGTGGTCGAGGTAGAAGTGCTGGCGGCCGGTGAGGGTGTGCCACGGCTTGAGGCGCTCGACATTGATGGTGAACGGCGAGTAACGGCGGCCGCCGGTTTCGCTTCCGGACCACTCGGGTGAGGTGATCACCGGGACCGGCGCGGCCTGGGTGTCGGCGAAGGTGATCTGCTTGCCCTCGTGCTCGGCGGCCAGGTCGGCGAGCCGGGTTCCGGTGCGCTGCTCCAGCGTCCGGAATCCCTGGGTGGCGAGATGGCCGTTGGTGGTACCCGAGAGCGCGAGAACGGCCTCACACGCATCGATCTCACGGCGCAGGGAGGGCCGTCCGTCCGCCGGTCCCCCACGGATCACGCCGTTCTTGTGGGCCAGGTAGTCCACTTCTCGTCCGACCCGGTAGGTGATGCCCTTCGTGGTCGCGCCGAGGGTGTCCAGCAGCGGCCCGAGCGCGGACAGCTTCGCCGCGACCGCACCGTAGTCGCGTTCGACCACGGTCAGCCGCGGCATTGTCACACCCGGAATCGGTTCGCACTCACCGGTTTTCCAGTCGCGGACGACACCGTGCGGGGTTGCCAGCTCATCCGGGGTGTCGTGCAGCAGCGGCGTGGCGACCACATCGCGGCGGACACCGAGATGCTCGCGCGCGAGCGGAGCGAACGCGGCGGCGATCGCCTGGAACGCGGCCCAGTCGGTGCGGGTCTGCCAGGGCGGGGCGATCGCGGGATTGAACGAATGGACGAACGGGTGCATGTCGGTGGTGTTGAGATCGTGCTTCTCGTACCAGGTCGCCGCGGGCAGCACCACATCCGAGAACATGGTGGTGCTCGTCATCCGGAAGTCCACGCTCAGCAGCAGATCCAGCTTCCCGACCGGCGCGTCCTCGTGCCACACCACATCACGCGGTCGCGTCCCCGGCTCGGCCTGGTCGGCGCGCAGCGACGAATCGGCCCCCAGCAGATGCTTCAGGAAGTACTCGTTGCCCTTGGCCGAGGATCCGAGCAGATTGGCGCGCCAGACGCTGAGCACACGCGGAAAGTTCTGCGGCGCATCGGGATCCTCGCACGCGAAGCGCAGCCGCCCCGACTTCAGCTCGGCCACCACATAATCGCCGATGGGCTGACCGGACCGGTCCGCGTCGTCGGCCAGATCGAGCGGGTTGCGGTCGAAGGTCGGGTAGGACGGCATCCAACCCAGCCGCGCCGCCTGCGCGATCACATCGGCGGTGGTCATCCCCGCCAGCGCACCGCCCGAGCCCGCGGCGGCAAGCGTCTCCGCACCGAACCGGTCGTAGCGGAACTGATCGGTGTGCAGGTACCAGTAGGCGGTCTGGATCATCTGACGCGGCGGGCGCGACCAATCCGATGCGAAAGCCAGCTGCGCCCAGCCGGTCACCGGCCGACACTTCTCCTGCCCTACGTAATGCGCCCAACCACCACCGTTCACGCCCTGACAGCCGGTCAGCGTCGTCAGCGCCAGGAAGGCGCGGTAGATGGTGTCGGAGTGGAACCAGTGGTTGGTGCCCGCGCCCATCAGGATCATCGATCGTCCATGTGATTCCTCGGCGTTGGCGGCGAATTCGCGGGCGATCCGGGCCGCGGCGGCCGCGGGGACACCGGTGAACGGCTCCTGCCAGGCGGGTGTGGCGGGTTCGGCCGGATCGTCGTAGCCGGTCGGCCATTGCCCGGGCAGACCGGCCCGGTGCACGCCGTACTGCGCGAGCAGCAGGTCGAACACGGTGGTCACCAGGTGATCGCCGACGCGGCGAACCGGGACGCCGCGGCGCAGCTCGGCCCGGGGAATGTCGAAGCGGGGCAGCATCACTTCGACGGACTCGCCGCCCGCGACCGTCAGCAGGGGGTCCACGTCGCCGAGGTCGAGATTCCACTTCCCCGCGCCCTGATCGCCGTAGCGGAACCCCAGCGACCCATTGGGGATCACGACCCGACCGTCCGCGCCGAGCACGACGGTCTTGAACGCGGCGTTCTCCTCGGCGGCGAAACCGTTCAGATCCGCTGCGGTCAGCGACTTTCCGGGCCGGTAGACCTCGCCTTCGGGAACCAGGCGCACCAGGAACGGCAGATCGGTGTAGCGCTTGACGTAATCCTCGAAGTAGCCCGTGCGCTTGTCGACGAAGAACTCCCGCAGGATGACATGCCCCATCGCCATGGCCAGGGCGCCGTCCGTGCCGGGATGCACGGCCAGCCATTCGTCGGCGAACTTCACACTGTCGGCGTAGTCCGGCGCGACCGCGATCACCTTCTGGCCGCGGTAGCGTGCCTCGGCCATCCAGTGCGCGTCCGGGGTCCGGGTCACCGGGACATTGGACCCCCACATGATGAGATAGCCCGCGTCCCACCAATCCCCGGACTCGGGTACGTCGGTCTGGTCGCCGAACACCTGAGGCGATGCCACCGGCAGATCCGCGTACCAGTCGTAGAACGACAGCATCGTTCCGCCCAGCAGCGACACGAACCTGGCCCCGGACGCGTGCGACACCATCGACATCGCCGGAATCGGCGAGAATCCCGCGATCCGGTCCGGGCCATAGGTTTTGATCGTGTACACGTGCGCGGCCGCGATCAGCTCCGTCGCCTCTTCCCAGGTGGCGCGCACCAGGCCGCCTCGCCCGCGCGCCCCCTTGTAGCGGCGCGCCGCGTCGGGATCGGTGACGATTCTCTCCCAGGCCAGCACCGGATCCCCGGTGTGTGCCTTGGCTTCCCGATACATCTCGAGCAGCAGACCACGGATGTAGGGATAGCGGATCCGGGTCGGCGAATAGGTGTACCAGGAGAACGCCGCACCCCGCGGGCATCCGCGCGGCTCGTAGTCGGGGCGGTCGGGCCCGGCGCTCGGGTAGTCGGTCTGCTGGGTCTCCCAGGTGATGATGCCGTCCTTGACATACACCTTCCACGAACACGATCCGGTGCAGTTCACGCCATGGGTGGAGCGCACCACCTTGTCGTGGGCCCATCGGTCGCGGTAGAACTCGTCGGCCTGACGGCCCCCGATCTGGAACAGGGTCCGCCCATCGTCGGAAATGTCGGCGCGAGTGAAGAATCGGCGAGTCCGTACCAGCGCGTCGGCCACCCCGTCGTCGAGTCCGGCGGTTCGGGCGCTCGAATCAGCCTGCGCGAGCAATTCTTCGCGCTGTTTCCGTCGCCTCATGCCGCACCCACCGCCAGGGCGACGTGGACGCGATGCCGCACGGTCGTGAGGGTGAACAGGCCGGTCGCGGCGGCCACGACGGCCAGCGCCGCCAAACCCGCCGCGTAGGAGCCGTAGTGGCCGAACACTGCGCCCATCACCAGCGGCGGCACGAAACCACCCAGTCCGCCGGCGGCACCGACCACACCGGTCACCGCGCCGACGCGCGCGGCCGGAACCAGCTGCGCCACCAGTGCGAACACCGCGCCGGTGCCCGCGCCCAGCGCGGCGGCCATGACCAGGAAGGCGATCGTCGCGACCGGCACCAACACCGGTGTCGTCGCCTGGACCACAGCGGCCACGCTGACCGCCGTCATGGCCACCGCCAGTACCCGCACGGACCCGATTTGGTCGGAGGCCCACCCGCCCAACGGGCGCATGAGCACTGCCAAGAGCACGAATCCGGCCATCCGCATCGACGCATCCGACTGCGACAAGCCGTACGCGGTCTTCAGATACGCCGGGAGGTACACCGAGAACGCGACGTATCCGCCGAAGGCCACCGCGTACAGTGCGGCCGCCTGCCAGGTCACCACCATCCGGCCCACGGCGGACAGCCTCCGCGGCAACGACTCCGCCGGTTGCACCCGATTCGGGGCGTCGCGCAACAGCAGTGCCGCCAATGCGGCATACAGCGCCAGCGCCGCCGCCGTCACCAGGAACGGAGTGGCGAGCGAACTCGAATTCACCAGTCGCACAGTCGTGAGTGCGCTGATCGCGGTACCGCCCATCCCCGCGCCGAACACTCCGATCGCGAGCCCACGCCGCTCGGGCGGAAACCAGGCGTTCACGAAGGGCACGCCCACCGCGAAGGCCGTCCCACCGATGCCGAGGAAGAATCCGCCCACCAGCAGAGCCGCCAGCGAATCGTGCCCGGCCACGCCGACATAGAGCACCGGTACGATCGTGGCCGCCGAGACGAGCGGGAACATGACCCGCCCGCCGAGCCTGTCGGTCAGCGCCCCCACCGGGATCCGCCCCAGCGAACCGACGACCACCGGCACCGCCACCACCAGCGCCTGCTCGAAGGCGGTGAGCCCCAAGGATTCCTTGAACCTCGGCCCCAGGGGGCTCAGCAGCGCCCACGCCCAGAAATTCACCGCGAAACCGATGGTGGCCAGGATCAGCATCAGGACACGCTGCCCTGTGCCCGGTTCGGGCCGCCCGTCCACCTCACGCCCGGGCGCCGCTCCACGCGGCTCCCTCGGCTCGTCAGCCGAAGTCATCATCAGGTCCCTCATCCGGTTTTCTCGAAGCTCGTGCCCGCCATCGATCCCGGCGGTCATCCCGAGCCTCGCGCAAGCACCGGTGATGCCAGCAGAGCCGACAGGTCACCAGGGAAATGACCATTGCCCCTATGTCGTCCGATCGAACGCCACGCAGCTCCCGCCACGTGCGTCCCCGACGGATCCGGCCGCCCGCGGACCGACGCGAAATGGGTGACCAAATGCCCTCTGGCGCAGGAGCAACGGCCGTGTGCAGGGCCTCCCGGTTGGCGAAGACTGTCGACATGAGTGTCGACGACGGTGTGAGCGGCCAGCCGGTGCCTGATCCGGCGACAATCAGGGCGGTGGTCGAACTGGCGGCGCGCGCGCCGTCGTTGCACAACACGCAACCGTGGCGCTGGCGCTTCGATGGCCGGCGGCTGTCGCTGTTCGCCGATGCCGCACGGCAGCTGTCCTCCACCGACCCGCTCGGCCGCCAATTGGTGATCAGCTGCGGTGCGATGCTGCATCACGTCAGAACCGGTTTCGCCGACCGTGGCTGGCGCACCGACATCACGCGTGTGCCCGATCAACGACACCCGGATCGACTGGCCGCCATCGAATTCCGGCCATGGCACAATCCCCCGCCGAGCATCCGCTCCCTGGCGCGCGCCATCGAGCACCGCCGCACCGACCGGCTGGCCCTTCGCGCGCCGCACGGCTGGGGTGAGCTCTTGCCCAGACTGCGGGCACTCACCGCGGCGCAGTACGCGCGCCTGGACGTGCTGGACGAATCGGTCCGGCCCGAGCTCACCGCGCTCTCCCGCGAGTTCGCCACCCTCCGCGGTCACGACCTGTTCTACGACACCGAATTACACTGGTGGACAGGACATTCCGAGGACCATCAGGGAATTCCGCGCAGCGCGCTGGCATCCGACGCGGAGTTCGCCCGGGTGGGTGTCGGCCGCGTCTTCCCCCCAGGTCCGCGCACGGCCCACCGCGACCACCTCACCGACCGTGCCCGGCTCGTGGTGCTGAGCGCCGTGCGGGATTCGGTTCCGCAATGGCTCCGTATCGGCGAGGCGCTGTCAGCGGTGCTGCTCGAATGCACGGCCGCCGACCTGGCCACCTGCGCCCTGACCAACATCACCGAATTGCCCGCCGGGCGAGACCTTCTCACCGGCCTGATCTCCTCCCCCGGCATCCCGCAGGTGGTGGTCCGCATCGGCACGGTACCCGCGGACAACACCTACACTCCCCCGCCCACTCCGCGACGCCCCGTGGCGGAGATACTCACCCTGGCAGGCGGCAAGGTCGCAGGGCCGCCTCATACGGCGACGGACCCCGATCGTCGCGGTGGCGTCGGAACGGGCAGCCGCGGACAGCGTTCGGCGCGATGAGTGCCCTGCGGTCAGTGCGCCGCGGGGACGCCGGTTGGGCCGCCACGTCGTTCCAGCTCGACCGGGCGCCGGATTAGTTGGTCCATCCTCGAGGGTGCAGGGAGGCACGAAGCGTGAGGCGAGGCACAACCTCGGCTCGACCAGGCGGTTCACCGCGCTTTGACAGCCCAGAGGATGACGTTCGTCCCGAAGAACTTCTTGCGCCATCCAATGTCGCGAAAACCCGTTCGGGTCAACAGATCTGCGACCTGTTGTGGCGATTCGAAAGCGCGCGTGCTGGATTCGAGATAGGCGTAGGACGACCGATCGCCGGACACCACCTTCCCGAGTAGCGGGACGATCGTACGGATCCCCCACTCCACAACCGGCTTCATCGGGCCGCTGGGCGGGCAGGTCTCGAGGATGACGAGGCGACCGCCGGGTTTGAGAACACGGTGCTGTTCGCGCAGCACTCCCGCGAGATCTTCGACGTTGCGCAGCAGGTAGCCCTCGGTGATCGCGTCGAACGACTCGTTGTCGAACGGCAGTCGAGCAGCGTCGGCCTGCTGCCATCGCACCGCTTCAGCTCCGGGCTTGGCCTTGGCGTGCGCCAGCATCTGCGCGGAGAAGTCGGCACCGGTCACCGCGACAGTGGGATACGCGCGAGCCGCCTCCAGCGCGATCACACCGGTGCCCGTGGCCAGATCCAACAGCTGCCCGCCCATGGGCGGCGCGGCACGGGCGGCGACTTCTCGGCACCAACGTCCGTGACGGCCCAGGGTCATGACGAAATTCATCAGGTCGTAGTAGTCGGCGATCTTCTGGAAGATTCCATGCACTTCAACGCTTTTGCCGTGCGGCATTCGGTCGGTCGTCATTTCACAGGCCCTCAGGTCGATTCGAGCGTTTCAGGATCAGGTCGCCGGCGCGGGCGATGACCTCTTCGCGGGTGCGGCCGGGGTGATCAGCGGCGAGGAAATGGCTGCCGATGGCCGTACAGAAGGCGAGCAGGCTGCGGGCCTCGACCTCGTCGGGATCCGAGCAGACGGTGCCGATCGCGTCGCGAAGCAGGTCCATGCGCCGGTTGTCCACCCGGCGTAGACGTTCGGCTACGGCGGCGTCGCGGCGGGCCCAGTCGCGGATGGCCAGGTCGATGGGGAGCAACCGGTCGCCGGAGAAGGTGAGCCGACCCGCCAGTTGCGCCTTGTCGAGCGCGTTGCCGTCGGCCTGCTCGACCTCGGCGAGCACATCGTCGACCGCCTCCTGCTCCCAGGTTTCGAGCATTGCCGTCAGCAGTGCCTCGCGATCGGCGAAGTAGCCGTAGAACCCGCCCTTGGTCACTCCGAGCGTCTTGGCGAGCACCTCGATGCGCACGGAATCGACCCCGCCCGTCGCCAGCGCCCCCAGTCCCGCGTCGATCCATTTTTCGCGCGGTGTGCGCAACGCGCCCATGCCGTGATCCACCTCACTTCAGTGTTGTACGGAACCGTATATCAGATCTAGCCTCTGGTTATACGTAACCGTATAACCTCTAGAGGACGGTGTCATGTCCCATCGACTCCCCCGCTCCGCGCACACCGAAAAGCCGTGGCGGATCCATGAGATCGCGCCGGATTTCCAAGTGCTGGACGTCTGGGCCTTTCCCGCGCCAGGCGCCGGACCGGACGATTTCCCGATCGCTCTCGCTGAGCTCCGCGCGGGCGATGGCCCGTCGACCGCCTCCGCGCCGGTCCGATTCCTGTTCGCGGCGCGCCGGCGGCTGGGCGCATTGCTGGGCTGGGACGAACCCGGTGCGGGTCTCGGGGCCCGAGTTCGGTCGCTCCGAGACCGGCTACCCGACGATCTGTGTCAAGAGCCGACCGGGTCGGCGATGCCGAACACCCCGTTCACCACCGTGTACGAACTTCACGATGAATCGGCGTTCGAGCTGGCGAACGAAACCGTGCACGGGGTGGCGCACTTCGGCTGGGGCGCGACCCGCGATGGGTACGAGTTGCGGATGGCAGTCCTGGTCAAACCGAATGGACTGTTCGGTCGGCTGTACCTGACCGGAATCGAACCGTTCCGCCTGCTCATCGTCTATCCAGCGATGATGCGGCGATGGGATCGCGCATGGCGCCAACATGATTCGGTCGGGCACGTCGAGTCCGCGCGCGAAACCGGGGAGGCCCGGTGATCGCGTGGGCGGGTCGGCTCATCGTTTTCTTCGGAGCCGCACATACGATCCTGGCCCTGACCCTGGAACATGCCGCGCGCTATGCCGGCGACTGGTTCAGTGGCGCGCTGTGGCACGACGATCTGGCCGCGATGAGCCCCGCGAACAGCGCATTATGGCTGTCGTTGGACAGCTTCGGAATTCCGCTCGTCATGGTCGGGCTGACCGTGCTGTGGCTGGATCGACGCGGCCTCACTCCACCGCGATTCATTGCCTGGGTGCTGGGATCATGGACCGTGTTGGCCGCGGTGATCATGCCGCTCACGCCATGGCCGATCATGGCGGTGGCGACCGGCTTACTGGTGGCCGGCACCCGGCGCGCCATCCCTGCTCCAGAGACGTCGGATACCGTGTAATGACTACTGCGAGAGCGGGTTCGACGACAAACGTCGAGCCCCTCTCACAGGGGATAAACCGCCCGAGGTTGATGGGTCGGTCCGGCGTCGGGCGTATCCGCCCCGGGTAGAACGCTCACTCAGTGATCGGCGCGAAGTGGTCGATACCGGTTCGCATCGCCAGCGACACATTCGTGGCGGAGGCGACCGGCCGGTCGGCGTCTTCGCGGTGGCGATGGACACCCCATAGCAGCCGGTTGATCAGCCGCGAAACGCCGTTGCCGGAAGGGCGGATTCGCAGGTAGACGGTTGCGCGCGAGGCGGAGATTCCGGCGTAACTCAGCGTTAACTCAAAACTCCGTCGCGTAACGGCGCGAGCACGCAATCTGGCGTCATGCACGATCATCGACAGCACCGAGCTCCGGGTGCGGACATCAGCGACCGGTCCGACCGTCTGACGCTCCGCCGTCGGGTCGACCAGTTGATGCCCGGGTCCGCCCAATTGGCGGCACGGCCGGTGCGTGACCTGTTGCGGGCCGAGATTCGCCGGGGTGCCTTCGCCGATGGTCGGCTGCCGGGCGAATCCGAGCTCATGGCACAGCATCAGGCGTCGCGGGAGGCGGTGCGCGAAGCGCTCGACCTGCTGCGCCGCGATGGACTCGTCGAGCGACGACGCGGAGTCGGCACCATGACGGTCCGCGAGGAGTACGTGGTGCCGGGTGTCCTACCGCCACAGGGCAACCTGTTCGAGACGTATCTGGCCGACGGCCACATCACGCCGCATCTGCTGCGCTGGACCTGGATACCCGCACCGAGCGCGGTAGCCGCTCACCTCGACGGAGTCACCGTCGACGACGACTGCCTGTGCATCGACTACGTGTTGCTCGTCGATGACCGACCGATGGCAGTCTTCACCAACTACCTCCGTTCCCCGGAGGCATCGAGGGTCGACCAGCAGCAGTTCCAGACCGACTTCTACTCCCTGCTTCATTCCAGCAACGTCGCTGTCGCGGGCTTCGACCTGTCGGTGCAGGCCGCCGCGGCCGACGACTGCACCGCCACGCTGCTGCACATTGCGCGGGGCGAGCCGATCCTGCTGTGGGAGCAGACGATTCGCAATCCGAGCGGTCAGGCGGTCGACTACGCCCTCGGCGCTCTTCGCGGTGACGTCGTCATGAAGTTCGGTGACATACCCCGCATCGACCTGACCCGATCCCTGACCTCGCAACCCCGCCGATAAGGACACCGATGACCACGACCACCCGGATCACCACCGTCACCGATGCCACGGCGGCACTGCGCCGCGGCGAGATCACCGCCGGTGAACTCCTCGAACAGTGCCTGGCCGCCGCCGACGCCCTCGACGACCGCGTCGGCGTGTACCTGGCCCGATTCGACGATGTCGCCCGGGACCGGGCCGCCCGGGTCGACGCCAAGATCGCGGCCGGGCAGCCGCTGGCACCGCTGGACGGAATCCCGTTGGGCATCAAGGACATCCTCGCCAGCGGGCACGGACCGACCACCGCGCAGAGCCTGGTGCTCGACCCCGCCTGGGGCGCGGCCGCAGGGGACGCCACGGTGGTGCAACGACTCGAGCGCGCCGGTGCGATCATCACCGGCAAGACCACGACCATGGAATTCGCCATCGGTGTACCGGATCCGGACAAGCCCTTCCCGATCCCGCGCAACGCCTGGGACACCGAGCGTTGGGCGGGCGGGTCGAGTTCCGGATCCGCCAGTGGCGTCGCGACCGGCATGTTCCTGGCGGCGGTCGGCACCGACACCGCGGGCAGCATCCGAATCCCCTCCGCGTTCAACGGAACCACCGGGCTCAAACCCACGTTCGGCCGCACGCCCAAGTCCGGCGTGGTGCCGCTGGGCTACACCCTCGACCATGTCGGACCCATGGCCCGCAGCGCGGCCGATTGCGCCCTGCTGTTGTCGACCATCGCCGGGCACGACCCGGCCGATCCCTACAGCGCGACTGCGTCGATCGACGATTACCCGGGCGGGCTCACCGGCGATCTCGAGGGCCTCACCATCGGCGTCGACAACCTCGACCGCTACGCCAACGCGGGCATCGACCCGGCCCAACCCGAGCGGTTCACCGCAGCCCTGGACGTCCTCGCCGCCGCCGGTGCCCGCATCGTCCCGGTCGAGGTGCCGATGTACCCGGAAGTGATGGCCATCGATGTCGTCGTCATGCTCGCCGAGGCCCATGCCTACCACCGATCGGCATTGCGCGACCGCTGGGAGGACTACGGACGTGCCACCCGAATCATCCTGGCATCCGGATCGGCCGTCTCCGCCTCGGATTACCTACAGGCACAACGCGTCCGGCGGATCGCCGCGGCCCGCATGGCCGAACTGCTCACCGACGTCGATCTCGTCGTCACTCCGACCGGGCACCTCGGCGCACCCCGGCTCGACGCCATCGACCAGCTGCAGCCGCTGAATGTGCTGGCCTCCCTGCACACTCCGTACTGGAACCCCCTGGGCAACCCCACCCTCGCCCTCCCGATCGGGCTGTCGGCGGACGGCGTACCGCTGTCGATGTCGATCAGCGGCAAGCACTTCGACGAGGCGATCGTGCTGCGCGCCGGCGACGCCTACCAGCGCCGCACCGCTCACCACCTGGCCGTCCCCACTACCCGCTGACACACGATTCGGAGCCGACGATGACCGAACCGACAACCTGGTCGACCAACCCCGCCGAGAACACCGCGATCGAGACCCTCGGACAGGCTCTGCGCGCCATGAGCGAACTGCTGCACAGCGTCGACGAAGCCCGATACCTCGACCCCGCAGGCGGTTTCGACAGTCTCCGCTAACCATCGAGGGCATCGAATGACACGACGTGCTCTCCGAGCGCGTCGTGGACGATCCGGTCGACGGCCTCAGCGGTGTGCACCAGGTCGGCGTCGGCGTTGCGCGCGCAGCGGCGCACCGCCGCATAGGGCAACTCGATGATCAGCAGCGCCAACCGTTCTCGATCGGCCGGGCTGCTGTAGCCCAGCCGGTCGCCGAGCTCCCGCACGGCATCGTTCACGCGCGCGTGCTGCGCCGCGGCCACGTCTCGGGATTCGGCGCTCCACTGCGCGGACCCGAAGGCTTCCGGGCCCGCGAGCAATACCGCTGCGTCCGTCGGGTGATGTCGCGACCAGTCGGTCACGTGGTGCGCGGCCCGCATGGCGGCCTGCTGCGGCGGATCGACCCGCAATGCCTCGAGAAATCCGGCCTGGAATCGCTCGACCGTGCGCAACCAGAGACCTGCCAGCAGCGCCGCCCGGTCGGGAAAGCGGTAGTAGACCGAGCCGCTCGGCGCTCCCGCCGCGGTCGCGACCGCGCTCATGGTGACCGCCGCGGCACCTTGGGACGCGGCCAGGTCGGCTGCGGCGTCCAATAGCGAGTCCAGGGTGTGGGCGGGCTTTCTTGACACGACTTAGAGAGTAGCCTCTAATTGAAATTAGAGAGTATTCGCTAAATGAAAGGTCCAGCTCATGGTGCGCAATGTCCACAGTCGGGTGATCGCAGCCGATGCTCAGGCGGTCGGCCGGCTGCTCGACACGCTGTCTACCGACGACGACCGGCTGTGGCCGGTCCAGCAGTGGCCTGCGATGCGGTTCGACCGGCCGCTGGGAGTCGACGCCACGGGCGGCCATGGACCGATCCGCTACACCTGCGTGAAATACGTTCCGGGACGCGAGGTGATGTTCCGGTTCCGTCGCCCGCTCGGTTTCGACGGGACGCACGGATTCATCGTGGAAGCACTGGACGCCACGCATACCCGCCTGACCCACGAATTGGTCATGCGGACACACGGAAAGGAACGGTTCACCTGGGCCCTCATGTGGCGATGGCTGCACGACGCCGCCTTGGAGGACTCACTCGATCTCGCCGAGACCGCCCTGGTTCCGGGCACCACACCGAGGAGCCACCACAGCGGGTACGTTCGTTTCCTGCGCGGGCGGGCGCACCGTGAACAGGCCCGCAAGGACGGGGTCTACCAGTAGTCCGTCGAATATCGTTGCGCTGCCGTCAATCCTGCGGCGGCAGACCGATGAGTTTGCAGTAGGCGTCGGCGATCGACGCGGGATCCAGCGAGCCGTCCTGGTGATACCAGCGATGGCTTTCGCTGACCATATTCAGAATCGCGAAAGTCACGACCGATGAGGACGCATCCGGAAGCTGCCCCAGCGCCTGTACCTTTTCGACGACACCGCGGACGGTGGCGACGAATTCGCGCTCGTGCAGTTGCACTTCCTCGGCCACCGCCGGTTCCAGCCAGCGCTGCTCGCTGCGATAGACGGCGAAGGTGAGGTGGTTGGCGATTACCGCGGAGGTGAATCGGGTGATGATCGCCCGCAGTTGGGTGACCGGATCGCTGCCCGCGGCCAAGCCGTCGTGCAGCGCGGTCGTCATATCCCGATCGACCTGTAATGCGATCTCGCGCAGCAGGTCTGCCTTCGAACCGACATAGTGATCCGGGTACCGGCCGTAATCGGCTCATGCCCCATGACCAACCGAATTGGACTGTGGATCACGGGGATTCGACCTTCCGCAAGAGGGTTCGGAAATCGGTGACAGTGACCGAAGGCCCTTCGGCATCGAGGACGAAGGGCCACGGGGGAAGCCGTGGGCGACCGTGGGGCGACGACGGCGCGCCGATTCGTTCTCCGGGCCGGGTCGATGTGCCGAAAGTCCCGAGATCGGGGGACATTCGGCCGATGTGATCGCCACTGTCCACCCAATAATCTCCATTTCGCCGGAAACACCGGCGGACCTGTTCGCGACCGGCCACTACTAGGTTGACCGTTACCTGCCAATCCGGGTCGACCCGGCTACCCCACAGAAAGGTCGCGGACAGGTCCTTCGTCACTGCGACGAGACGGGATGACGGCACATCAGCCCGCTCTCCGCTGTCCGGCTCCCCCTTCCACAGGGCATAGCGGCCCCACCCGAATGGCCAATTCGGATGGGGCCGCATCTGTTTCGAGGGTTATCCCTTGGCGGCCTTGAGGAGGTTTTCGACGCTGGTGAACTTCACGCGCGGGCGGCCCGCGGATTTGCCCGCGGTCTTCTCGGCGGCGTCGATGGCCTTCCAGCCGTCGCGGCCGATCTGGTCGGGCTGGCGCTCGGCGAGCAGGGCCTCGAGCGCGGCACGACCGGCTTGCGGGGCAGGCAGCCTGCCCTGGGTGAAGTCCTCGATGAGCTGGTCGACGGTCTCCTGCGAGTCCACCCGGTTGGAGCCGATGACCCCACGCGGGCCGCGCTTGATCCAGCCCGAGACATAGACCCCCGCAACGGGGTTGCCGTCGGCCAGGACCCGGCCCTTGTCATTGGGGATGACACCGGCGGACTCGTCGAACGGCACGTCCGCGACGGGCTCGCCCTTGTAGCCGATGGAGCGCAGCACCAGCGACGCCTGCAGGGTGCCGCTACGATCGCCGGCGCGCGCGATGGTGCGGCCGTTCTCCTCGACGAGGTCGTTGTGCACGTACTCGACCACCTGCGCCTTGCCGTCGCCGGTGATGGCGGTGGGAGAGACCAGGTAACGGAACACGATTCGCTTGTTGGCCCGGTTGCGGGAACCGGCGGCGTACTCCTGGGCCAGGGTGTACTTGAGCTGCAGCGAGGGCTCGACCTGCGGGTCGTCCAGGACGGCCTGCGACGCCGGGTCCAGGACCAGGTCCTGGGGGTCGACGATGATGTCGACGCCCTTCAGGTGGGTCAGCGCCAGGAATTCCGGCGAGGTGTAGGCGGCCTGCAACGGACCGCGACGGCCCAGCACCACGACCTCGGTGATGTTGCTGCGGCGCAGCGCATCCAGGGCGTGGTCGGCGATATCGGTGCGGGCCAGCTCGTCCGGGCCGACGGTGAGCACACGGGCCACATCCAGGGCCACATTGCCGTTGCCGACGATCACGGCGCGCTCGCCGGAGAGGTCGAATTCGCGGTCGGCGAAGTCCGGGTGACCGTTGTACCAGGCCACGAACTCGGTGGCCGAGTGGCTGCCGGGCAGGTCCTCGCCGGGGATACCGAGGTGGCGGTCGGTGGCCGCGCCGACGGCGTAGATGACAGCGTGGTGGTGGGCCAGCAGCTCCTCGTGCGAGATGTGCTTGCCGACTTCGACATTCAACCGGTACGCCAGCGCCTCGCGCCGGAACGCCGACTCGAACAGCCCGGCCACCGACTTGGTGCCCGGGTGATCGGGGGCCACACCCGCACGCACCAGGCCGTACGGGGTGGGCAGCCGGTCGAACAGCTCCACCTCGACATCGGCGCGGCGCAGCAGCTCCTCGGCGGCATAGCAGGCGGCCGGGCCCGCGCCGACAATGGCGACACGCAACGTACCCAGTTCCTTCGGCGCCCGCGACGGCGCGACCAGCGGCTCGAAGTTCGACTCCAGCGGATGCCGCCCGAAATAGTCGGCATTGATATCGCGGAACCGCGCCAGCGAGGCGAGCAGATCATCCTCGGAGAAGATCGCATCGACCGGGCAGGCATCGACACAGGCGCCGCAGTCGATGCAGGTGTCCGGGTCGATGTAGAGCTGCTCGGTGGTAGCGAACTCACGTTGCTCGGGCGTGGGACGAATGCAATCGACCGGACACTCGGGTACGCAGCTGGCGTCGTTGCAACAACGCTGCGTGATCACATAGGCCATATCTCGCAGATCCTCACGAGTCGGTGCAGGGGTGGGTGGGAACGGTTTCTCGCTGCCTGCGCAGGTTCTCGGCGACCTCTGCCTCCCAGATCTCATTGGCCTTGGAGGTGTCGACCTCGAATTCGAAGCGCTGCCTGGACTTCGGGTCGATGTCGGCGACGTCGACATAGAACTGCTCGTACCAGCGTCGCAGCTGATACACCGGGCCGTCCTCGTCGCACAGCAGCGGATTCTCGATCTTGGACTTGTGCTTCCAGATCTCCACGTCCTGCAGGAAACCCTCGCCGATGCCCTCGGTCATCTTGGCCGCCAGCCGGTTCGCCGCCGCGTCGGGCAGACCCGTGGGTTTCTCCAGCGTGATCCCGTACTGCAGGACGAACGAGTCCTGGGTGACCGGGTAATGGCAGTTGACGAGCACGCTGCGGACCTCGAAGCCGCTGTAGATATTGAGCAGCGGATTGATCATGTACGACGGCCCGAAGTACGAAGCCTCCGACTTCAACAAGGTGTCACCGGCGTACTTGGTGGCCATGCCGATATCGGGGCGGCCCTTGGTCTCCAGGTACTGGGTCGCGATGTGGCCCTCGAAGACATT
Source organism: Nocardia sp. CA-151230 (assembly GCF_050942175.1). Classification (NCBI taxonomy): domain Bacteria; kingdom Bacillati; phylum Actinomycetota; class Actinomycetes; order Mycobacteriales; family Nocardiaceae; genus Nocardia; species Nocardia sp. CA-151230. The sequence goes on along the minus strand of NZ_CP192061.1, from coordinate 4,288,405 downwards.
CTTGAAGTAGGTGGGGAACGCGTAGTGGATATAGAAGAAGTGCGCCATATCCACGATGTTGTCGATGATCTCGCGGCAGTTGGAGCCCTCGATGAGGATCGAATGCCACGTCCACGGCGTCCAGTCGCTGTTGTGCGTACGGGTCGGATTGTCTTCGTGATCCGAGTACGGGCCCTCGATGGAGGGGATGGTCACGTCGGGCGCGGGCGGATTGCCCTCGTGGTCGTGCCAGACGAACAGCTGCCCGTTGCGTTCCAGGGTGAGCCATGAGCGGGTGCGGGCCAACGGGGGCACCCGCCGCGCGTAGGGGATGTCCTTGCACTTGCCGTCGCCGCCCCAGCTCCAGTCGTGGAAGGGGCAGGCGACATTGTCGCCCTTGACCTTTCCCATGGACAGGTCCCCGCCCAGGTGCCGGCAGTAGGCATCCAGTACTCTCAGCTCACCCGCGCCGTCGGCCCAGACGACCAGCTTGGTGCCGAAAGCATTGACCGAGTGCGGTTTACCGTCACGGAAGGTCTCGGCCAGGCCGAGGCAGTGCCAGCCCCGGGCATACCGGCCGGGCAACGAGCCCACGTCGATTTCGCGGACCTTCCCGCTGCGGCCCTGGGGGTTTGCCACCATCACACGCTCCTCGCATCAATAGAACCTGTTGCAGAACTGTGCCAGCTTCCGCGACGAGCCGACCGCCCGTCAATGGTCGAAAGTCCCCATTTTTTGGTCATTTGCTCCACTAGCCCCCGGCGTACCAGTGCTCGATATTGACTAGAACTTGTTCTATTTCGGCGGCGGCGAGACACCCACCGCCCGACAGTCAGGAGCATCCGGCGACATGGCCCAGGAAATCATCGAGCGCGTCGAAGCAGTACTGCCGAGTCTGCGCGAACGCGCCCAGGAAACCGAAGATCTGCGCCGCATCCCGGACGAGTCCATCAAGGACCTCCAGGCGACCGGCTTCTTCACGCTGCTGCAACCACGGCAGTGGGGCGGTCATGCCGCCGACCCGGTGCTCTTCTACGACACCGTCCGCAAGATCGCCGGCGCGTGCGGTTCCACCGGCTGGGTCGCGGGCATCCTCGGCATCCACAACTGGCACCTGGCGCTGTTCGATCAGCGTGCGCAGCAGGATGTCTGGGGTGAGAACACCGATGCGCGAGTCGCATCCTCCTACGCCCCCATGGGTGCGGGCACAACGGTCGACGGCGGCTACCTCGTGAACGGGACGTGGGCATGGTCCTCCGGCTGCGACCACGCCGACTGGGTGTTCGTCGGCGGCCCGGTGATCAAGAACGGCAAGCCGGTCGACTTCGGCTCGTTCCTCATCCCCCGCAGCGACTATCGCATCGACGACGTGTGGGACGTGGTCGGCCTGCGCGGCACCGGATCCAACAACATCGTCGTCGAGAACGTCTTCGTCCCCGAACACCGCTTCCTCGGCTTCAGGACCATGGGCGAGCTGAAATCACCTGGTCTGGAGCAGAATACCGATCCGGTGTACAAGATGCCGTGGGGCACAATCCACCCCACCACCATCTCCACTCCGATCGTGGGTATGGCCTACGGCGCGTACGCCGCGCATGTCGAGCACCAGGGCAAGCGGGTGCGCGCCGCCTACGCGGGCGAGAACGCCAAGGACGATCCATTCGGCAAGGTGCGCATCGCCGAGGCCGCCAGTGACATCGACGCCGCCTGGCGTCAGCTGTCGGGCAATGTCGCCGACGAGTACGCGTGTCTGGTCGCGGGCCGGGAGATCCCGTTCGACGTGCGCGCCCGCGCCCGCCGCGACCAGGTACGCGCCACCGGCCGCGCCATCGCCTCCATCGACCGGCTGTTCGAGGCGTCGGGTGCTACCGCTCTCGCGAACGGCACTGCGCTGCAGCGGTTCTGGCGCGACGCGCACGCCGGTCGGGTGCACGCGGCCAATGACGCCGAGCGCGTCTACGTCATGTACGGCAACCACGCCTTCGGGCTGCCCGTCGGCGACACGATGGTGTAGCCGATGACCATCACGACACAATCGATATCGCGACCCGCCGGGGACCTCGGTGCCGGGAACCTGCCCGTGGGCATTCGCGCGCTGGGCTACCTGCGTATCGAGGCCACCGATGTGGCAGCGTGGCGCGAATTCGGGCTGAAGGTACTCGGCATGCAGGAGGTGGACGGCGCCGACCCGGACTCCCTCTACCTGCGCATGGACGAGTTCCCGGCACGACTGGTGATCGTGCCGGGAGACCAGGACCAGCTGCAAGCATCGGGTTGGGAGGTCACGGACTCCGTTGCCCTGCAGGCGCTTCGGGATCGGTTGCGACACGCCGCGGTGCCCTTCGCGGAAGCCGCCGCGGACGAGCTCGCCGACCGGCGGGTCCAGGAGATGATCCGGTTCAGCGACCCGTCGGGCAATGTGCTCGAAGCCTTTCACGGCACACAGTACCTGGCCCGACGTTTCGTCAGCCCCCACGGCCACAGCTTCGTCACCGCGGAACAGGGTCTCGGCCATGTAGTGCTGACCTGCACCGATGACACGACCGCCCTCGCCTTCTACCGGGACGTGCTCGGCTTCCGGCTGCGCGACTCCATGCGGCTCCCCCCGCAGGTGATCGGTCGGCCCGCCGACGGCGAACCCGCCTGGCTGCGGTTCCTGGGCTGCAATGCGCGCCACCATTCGCTGGCACTGGTGCCCCTGCCGACGCCGTCCGGCATCGTCCATCTGATGGTCGAAGTCGAGAGCTCCGACGATGTCGGCCTCTGCCTGGATCGGGCCCAGCGCAGGAAAATCCCGCTCTCGGCCACCCTCGGCCGGCACATCAACGACGCGATGCTGTCGTTCTATCTGAAGACACCCGGTGGCTTCGACATCGAATTCGGCTGCGGCGGCCTGGAAGTGGACGACCGCTCCTGGATCGCACGCGAATCCACCGCCGTCAGCCTGTGGGGCCACGACTTCACCATCGGCGCTGGACAGCCCTGAGAGAAAGGCATGTCGGTGCCCGCCTCGCAGCGGGCGCCGGCATACCGCCGGTGAAGATCATGCGCACTGCGCGGAGTCCGCCGCTATCCCTGCGGCCCAGGCTCGAATGGCGTCCCAATCGCGCAGATCACCGTAGCGACGGCCACCCATCAGGAAGTACCGCAACTGGGCACGCACCGGCATGTTGGACCGCTGGTAGCAGCCGGAGAACGCCCGGTAGCCGCGCACCGCCAACGCATCCCGCACGGTCGCAATGTTCTTCGGCACCGCACGCGCCCACCGTCGGCCGATCGAGCCGGACAGTTCCGGGGCCAGGCCGGTGCTGAACAGCCAGACATTCGGTTTCGCGAGCTGGTCGAGCCGCTGATACACGAAGACGACGAACGACTTCATCAACGCCCCGTGGTACACGGGGCTGCCCAGCACCACCGTGTCGAACCCACTCAGATCGGGCACCCGGTGACCGATGGGCAACACCTCCACCACCACCTCCGGGGATTCCAGTGCCGTACCGATGAACTCGGCGATCTCCCCGGTCGTTCCCCGCCCTGTCGCATACACCACGGCGATGCGCCGCACCCTCGAACCCATACGCGCCAGGCTGCCGCCCCGCACCGGGCCACGGCAGAGCAATCGGGCCCTAACCGATAGACCAAGGTCATCGAATACCGTCCGGTCACTACCGTCCGCTGGGTTGAGCGCCGTCCGGAAATCCAGCCGCGGACGTACTCCTCCTGAAAGCCGAACAAGGAGGATGTTGGTGACCGCATATCACCGAAACCGGAACTACCAGTACAGGTCACGCGCCCATACTCGGCGCGCACCGCAGGGATCGGTCATCCAGCGCCCGGTCACCACCACCGACCCAAGGTGCTCGGGCAAATGTACCTGGTGACCTCGATGGCGTTCTTCATGATTGCGCTCTCGGTGATCTTCATTGGGATCGGGAGGAACGTACAGAGGCAGGTCAAGCGTTGTCGTCCGGTGCGCGGCGCCCGAGGAGGAAGTATGCGACGGGGAGGGCGCCTATCGAGTTCACCAGCACGATCGAGGTTGCCCATACGCGTTGGGAGCCGCGGATCTGCTCGGGCGGCCGTTGGAGCAGATCCAGCAGGGCTGCGATCTTCGCGATGCCGTCGATCACGCCCGCGCCCACGATCAGCCTGCGAGTGCGCACGTTCAGATCGTTCCACTGCGTTCGGGCCATCTCCGATTCTCCTTCTTCGGCTCGAGGTGTCGATTTGCGTGTATGGGGTCGCTGGTCAGCGTGCCGTTCGGAGTGTCTGCGGGGCCGAGCTGGTTTCGGCGTACATCACCCTGTGCCACCAAGAGTCCAAGGGGCTCGGGTCGGGCCAGACCACCGAGTTCCGGACGCGGCCGATGGCGGGCTGGGCGGTGGTGTCGCTCATGCGATTCTCCTGATGTGCACGAACATTCCGGAAGTGGCAGCGACTACGCCGGCGCTGCCTGATCCAAGATCGCCCACCACACTGGCTCACCACAGGGGCCGAAAGTCAGCTGTCGGGGCCCGAAGGGCACATCACTGTTGCCAGAACCGAGCCGTCGGTCCTGGATGTAGTGCACAACCGTTGGTGGCCAAGGCAAATCGGGAGGAGCCTTTCGGCCCTGCCGTGGCGTCGGCGCACACTGCAGCCTGGTAGCCGTGATCATGGTTCTCGATACCACGCAGTCGCGGCACACAATGGATCCCGGAATGTACGAGCAGACCGTGACGCGGCTATGCGCGGAGTTCGGCGGCGAGCTATCGCGGCCGCAAGTGGAATTGGTACTGCGAAGGTGCCTGACCGATCTGGCGGGCAGTCCTGTCGGTGCCATGCCGGAGCTGAGCGAACGCCTGGCCAGGCAGCGATTGGCGGACGAGCTCGACGTCGACGTGCTGATACCGGCCGTGTGGACCTACACGGGCGCTCCGTTACCGACCTCGAACCGCGTGGCCTGAGCAAAGCCGCAGTGCTGGTCCACGTTTCGGCGGCCCGCAACTGGTTTCTCGGTGATGCGCTCAATCGAGCAGCCGCACACCCAGGATGGTGACATCGGGCCGCAACGCCGGGACCGGGCCAGAGCGGTGACAACATCACCAGCTTCAGCGGGGAGGCGATCGCCGTGCTCCGTCGAATCAGTCCTGGTAGGTATCGCCGCGGGTCCGATCCTGAACGCGTTCAACGCGACCGATCCCGATGACGCGCTGGCAAGCGTTCCCTTTCCGTCTCCCTGCTGCTGCCCGCCCACTCCGAATCGGGCCGAAAGCGCTCCGCTCGAGCACCATCGGCTGTTCGTGGCCGTCATCGCGCAGCTGCCTTTGCGACAGCATTCTTCGAGTGGAGTATGCACCACGTGCACTGGCGTTGATGGGGCAATCCGTCCTTGGGCGGCGGGCTTCCGGCCCCTACCGGTTGATTCATACCCCTATGGGGTATATGGTCGCGGCATAGTCACAGAGACTGCCGAACAGGACGAGACGAGGACGGCGATGAACGCTATCGGGCACGCGCTGGCGTTGGCCGGGTCGATGACCTGGGAGATCCTGTGGGCACTGATCCTGGGTTTCGCGCTGTCGGCGCTGGTGCAGGCGGTCGTACGCAAGTCGACGATCGTTCGACTACTCGGCGACGACCGCCCGCGTACCCTGACGATCGCGGCCGGATTGGGTGCGGCGTCGTCGTCGTGCTCGTATGCCGCTGTGGCGCTGGCACGTTCGCTGTTCCGCAAGGGCGCGAACTTCACCGCGGCCATGGCATTCGAGATCGGCTCGACCAACCTGGTCGTCGAACTCGGCATCATCCTGGCCCTGCTGATGGGGTGGCAGTTCACTGCGGCCGAATTCGTCGGCGGCCCGATCATGATCGTGTTGCTGGCGGTGTTGTTCCGGCTGTTCGTGCGCTCCCGACTGGTCGACGCGGCCCACGAACAGGCCGACAAGGGGCTGTCCGGATCGATGGAAGGCCATGCGGCCATGGACATGTCGGTGCCGACGGAGGGTCCGTTCCTGCGACGACTCTTCTCCCGACAGGGTCTGACCGCCGTATCTCACGTCTTCGTCATGGAATGGGCCGCCATCCTGCGCGACCTGGTCATCGGCCTGCTCATCGCGGGCGCGATCGGCGCCTGGGTGCCGGATTCGTTCTGGCAGAAGTTCTTCCTGACCGACCACCCGCTGGCCTCGGCGATCTGGAGCCCACTCGTCGGACCGCTGGTGGCGATCGGGTCGTTCGTCTGCTCGATCGGCAACGTGCCGCTCGCCGCGGTGCTGTGGAACGGCGGCATCAGCTTCGGCGGCGTCATCGCCTTCATCTACGCGGACCTGCTGATCCTGCCGATCCTCAACATCTACCGCAAGTACTACGGCACCCGCATGATGCTCACCCTGCTCTGCACCTTCTACGCCGCCATGGTCGGCGCCGGCTACCTCGTCGAGATCCTCTTCGGCACAACCGGTCTCATCCCCCGTGAACGCAACGCCATGGTGATGACCGAAGGCATCCACTGGAACTACACCACCTGGCTCAACATCGCCTTCCTCACCCTCACCGCACTCCTCGTCCTGCGCTTCGTCCGCACCGGCGGCATCCCCATGCTGCGCATGATGGGCAGCGCACCCGACGACGAGCACACCCACCACGACCACACCGGCCATAATCCGTCCGGCCACGCCCACTGACCCGCAGAGAGTGCCATCCGGCAGTGATCTCGTCGATGGCCGCGTGGACGGTCGCCGACAATTTCGTGTCCACTGTTCGTCCCCTTTCCGGCGCCGCCCCGGACTCCGCGGTCAACTCGACGTGCCGATACCGAGGACCTTCAGGCGGCGGGTGTATTCCTCGTCGTCGGTCTCCCCGCGCGTGTACCGCTCGGCCAGCATCTGCTGCGGGGTCGGCCGCGCACCGGTGTCGCCGCGCGGAGCGGGTCCACTCGAGTAACGAACGAGGGTGACGAGGCCCCCGATCGAACCGATCGGCCGCTGCCGCAGGCGATCACATCGTCATCGGGGGCAGAATGCCCTGCTGATGCAGCCACATCATGACCGTGTGGCACACCTGCATCAGCGGCGACTGCATGTCCATGCTGTTCATATCCATCGATCTCTCCTCGAACTCGGGTCGTCCAACATCGCCGACCGCGTCGAGTTCGACGATCACACGGCAGGCCCCGATGCCAGCAGAGTCCGAAGACCCCACAGCTGAGCCCAACGTCCTCGGCTACCCAACGATCCACCCAACGGGACCCTCGTGTACCAATGCCCTCACCGCGAGCTGTCTACCATCCCCCACACCCACTCGGCAGCACGTGAGTACTGGATCTGGCACGGTTTGCGTGATCCCACGTGGGACCGCACGTCGCGCGCCTCGAGAATCACATAGCTTCCGGCAGTTCCCGCCGCAGGTTGTGCGCAGCAATACCGGAACGCCCGGCTCCGACGACGAGCTTGCTCGAGTGTGCGGCCCATCGGTCGTACGTCCTCCGTCTCCACCTCGAATCGTTGTCGGTTCTGCTCGGACTGGAAATCGGATCGCGCACCACAGACCCCGGTGGGAAGCTACTGCTGGGTAGCGATTTCGCCGATGTTACGAATGGGCGGGTTCGCGGGCTACCGATTGTTAATGGCATCGGCAAAAGCCCAGGACTGTGATTACAACGCATCGAACTCGCACCACGACATGCGCCGGCGACCAGATTGAGATTTCCTCGAATTCTATTGTGGCACCGGCTATTACAGGACGGCAGCCACCATGCGCTCATCGTGAACAGGCGGCAACGTCGACTTCTTCCGTACGTGACCAATCAGAAATACCCCGAGCGTCAACTTGACTCATCGGTGAGCCGCTCCCCCACTCGGCAGACGGTCCGCAATCACCGATTCTCGCCCATCTTTCGCAGGAGACGACTATGTCCGCACCCACCAAGACGACCGCCGACATCGACAAGGCGATCGAGGAGAACATCGCCAAGTCCCTCGCTGAGATTCCGCATCCGGCGCTGCCCAAGGGCACCAACATCTACGGCGCGACCAAGATCTTCCCCGACTATCGGGCCGAGGCCGGCGAAACCTACTTCACACTGGTGCACGGTATCGCCCACGAGTCGTCGGTGAGTTTCGTGGCGGTGTTGCAGGCGACCCGTGCGCTGCGCAAGGGGTTCGAGTCCGCCATCTACTTCTACGGTCCCGGCGCGATCAATGCCATTGCCACCCGCGGCTTCCCGACCACTGGTGACAGCGGGTTCCCCGGCGAGCAGAACATCAACGAGGCGCTGTCGACCTTCATCAAGGAGGGCGGCAAGGTGTTCGCCTGCCGCTTCGGCCTGGCCCTGCACGGTGCCCGCGAAGAGGACCTCATCGAGGGCGTGATCCCCGCGCACCCGCTGGATGTGCAGGACGCGCTGATCCATTACGCGCGCAAGGGCGCCATCATCAACTCCACCTACCAGGTGTAGGCGGCAGCCATGACCGAGGTATCCACACGAGTAGACCTCGCGCTACTCGGCATCCGCGTCGATGTGCCGGTGCAGCGCCGTTCCGGAGCCGGGCCCAGCGACGACGGTCATGTGCTGTTCGGGGGTGCCGGCGCTGCCATCCCCATCCGCTCCGATTCGCCCTACACCCTGCGTGGCGACCGGCTGCTCCTCGACGGCGCCGATCTGGGTGTCTCGGTGGAACCGGTGCGGCGGCCGCGTTTCTACGATCTGCGGACCGACGACGGGGTCGCCTACGAGCAGATCGCCAAACTGCACGGCGCGGACGTCCTCGCGACAACGGTCGTGCAAACCTGCATCCGCTACGCCGAGGACCAGCGCTGCCGGTTCTGTGCCATCGAGGCATCCCTGGACGCGGGTCAGACCGTCGCGGTCAAGCGCCCCGAGCAACTGGCCGAGGTCGCCGCCGCGGCGGTCCGGCTCGACGGGGTGCGCCAGATGGTCATGACCACCGGCACCTCCGCCGGAAAAGACCGTGGCGCAAGGCATCTCGCACGATGCGTGCGGGCGGTCAAGCAGGCGGTGCCGGATCTGCCGGTCCAGGTGCAGTGCGAGCCGCCGGCGGATCTGGCCGTGCTCACCGAACTGCACGAGGCGGGGGCCGACTCCATCGGCATCCACGTCGAGTCCCTCGACGACCGGGTGCGCGCCCGGTGGATGCCCGGCAAGTCCACCGTGCCGATGGCAGAGTACAAAGCCGCGTGGGCCGAGGCGGTCCGCGTGTTCGGGCGCAACCAGGTCTCGACCTACCTCCTGGTCGGTCTGGGCGAGGACCCTGACGAATTGGTTTCCGGCGCACGGGAATTGATCGACATGGGCGTTTACCCGTTCATCGTCCCGTTCCGGCCGCTGGCCGGGACGCTCGCCGTCGACGTCGACGGGGCGATGGCACCGACGCCGGAAATGCTCGAGGACGTCACTCGCCGGGTCGCCCTCGAGCTGCGCGATGCCGGGATGTTCGGTGCAGGGCAGAAGGCCGGCTGCGCGGCATGTGGGGCGTGCAGCGTGCTGCAGACCGCTGGAGGGTGACATGACCACCACCGAACCTCGACGCGCACAACGCTCCTGGATCGACGACGCACCCGAGCCCAGCACGGTGTCTCTGGATTACTGCGTCCTGTCCGGGCATCCGTATCCGGCCGAACCCGAGGACGGATTCCTGATCCGCCCGGCCGACGTCCGGCAGCTGGCCGCCTACCGGGCACTGCGCCGCGAGAACTTCGTGATCGAGCAGGGCTTGTTCCGCGGCAGCGACACCGACGACATCGACGACGACCCACGCACCATCGTGCTGGTCGCCCTGACACCGGACGGCACCGTACTCGGTGGCGTCCGGGTCGCACCGGCCACCGCCGAAGACCTCGGATGGTGGACCGGTAGTCGCCTGGTCGTCGACTGCGGACGCCGCACCCGCGGTGTGGGCAACGCGCTGGTCCGCGCGGCCTGCGCCTTCGCCGAGAGCAACAATGTGCTGCGTTTCGAGGCGACCGTGCAGGCCCGCTACGCTGCCCTGTTCACCCACCTGGGTTGGATTCGGCTGGGCGAGACGGAGATCAACGGGACGCCCCACGCCCGGATGCGCTGGCCGATCGACCGCATCGAACGGTTGGCCCACGCCACCAAGTCGATGCTCGGCCCGCTGCTGGGCGACCTCGGTGGACAACCGATGACTCTGGGCGGCAATGGATTCCGGGGCGACGATGGCGCTCCGGTGCCCGGTAGCGACCTCATCGCCGCCTGTGACGCGATCCTGCCGTCGATGGTGGAGCGTGATCCGGAATGGGCCGGATGGTGTTCGGTGCTGGTCAACCTCAATGATCTCTCGGCCATGGGCGCGGAACCCGTCGGCCTGCTCGACGCCGTCGCCGCCCCGACCCGCTCGTTGCTGACCAGGATCATGAGGGGACTGGCCCGCGCGAGCGAGACCTGGGGTGTGCCGGTCCTGGGCGGCCACACCCAGCTCGGCCCGGCAGCGTTGTCGGTCACCGCGCTGGGTCGGACGGCCCGTCCGGTGCCGGGCGGCGGCGGACGCGTCGGCGACCACTTGCGCATCACCGCAGACCTCGGCGGCCGGTGGCGGCACGGATACCAAGGCCGCCAATGGGATTCGTCCTCCCACCGCGCCGCCACCGAGCTCCGCGCGCTGGGCCGGTTCGTCGCCGCGACCTCCCCCGCCGCCGCCAAGGACGTCAGCATGGCGGGTATCGCCGGAACGGCGGGCATGCTGGCCGAAGCATCCGGGGTCGGCGTCGAATTGGATATTGCGCGTATCCCGCGACCGGCGAATGCCGCTCTGGCGGACTGGATCACCTGTTTTCCCGGCTTCGCCATGCTCACCGCCGATCGCCCCGAAGCGAACATTGCCGACCCCGGCCCCGCCGCGTCCGCGGTGTGCGGCGTACTCACCTCCGCTCCCGGCGTGCGCCTGCGCTGGCCGGACGGAACAACCACGACAGCGGTGCCCGGCACCGTCACCGGATTGGGACACTCATGACCGAACTGACGATGTCCGTGGCCGCCGCCGAATTCGGCCGCGACATGGAAGCCTGCTACGCCACCATCGCGGGCCTGATCGAACAGGCCCATGCCCGCGGCAGCCGCCTGCTGGTACTGCCCGAAGCCTGCCTGGGCGGATATCTGCCCAGCCTCGGCGGCGGAGCCGAGAGCGACGAGGCCAAGCAACGCCGGCTACGCAGCCTGCCGCCCGCCCTCACCCTCGACGGACCGGAATTGCGCCGCATCGCCGCGATGGCCGGGGACCTGGTCATCACGCTCGGCTTCTGCGAAGCCGACGGCGACGTGCGCTACAACGCCGCCGTGACGCTGCACGGCGACGGAATTCTCGGCTCCTATCGTAAGGTGCATCAGCCGCTCGGTGAAAACCTCTGCTACGCAGCGGGATCCGAGTACCAGGCCTTCGACACCCCGGTCGGTCGGATGGGGATGCAGATCTGCTACGACAAGGCCTTCCCCGAGGCAGCACGTGCCCTGGCACTGGACGGCGCGGAGATCATCACCTCGCTCTCGGCGTGGCCCACCGCCCGCACCGCCACCGCCGAACGGCTCGAGGACGACCGCTGGACCCAGCGCTTCGACATCTACGACCGTGCCCGCGCCCTCGAGAACCAGGTGGTGTGGATCGCGGCCAACCAGGCCGGCACCTTCGGCTCGCTGCGCTTCGTGTGCAGCGCCAAGATCGTCGGCCCCGGCGGCGAGATCCTCGCCACCACCGGCACCGAAGCAGGGCTGGCCACCGTGACCGTCGACGTCGACCACGTGCTCGAACTCGCCCGCGGCGGCGGCATGTACAACCTGGGCGACCGGCGACCGGAGCTCTACAACCGAGTCGTCGCCCGGCACGGGGTCGTGGGACAGCCCGGCGTGCCCGAACAGCTGGCGGCCGCTCATGCCTGAGATGACCTTCGACATCCGCTGGCCGAACGGCACCGTCCAGAGCTGTTATTCGCCGTCACTGGTCATTCACGACCACCTCGCGACCGGCGTGGACTATGCGGTCGACGAATTCCTGCGACGCGCCTCGACCGCATTGACCATCGCCGCCGAACGCGTGAAGGAAAAGTTCGGCTTCTATTGCAGCTCCGCCGTGCAGACCCTGGACGCCATCGAAACCGCTGCCGCACACGCCCGTACGACCCCCGGCACGGTGCGTGTGCTGTCGATGACCCCACCGTCGGTGCACGCCGCGAACCCTGGAGGAAAACCGTGACCCCGCTCCCTGATTCGAATCCCGTCGAGCACCACGACATCGTCGTGATCGGCGGCGGGCAGGCCGGGTTGTCGATGTCCTGGCATCTGACCGCACGCGGCATCGACCACGTCGTGCTCGAACGCGACACCATCGCCCACGAGTGGCGCGACACCCGCTGGGACAACTTCACCCTCGTCACCCCGAACTGGCAGTGCGTGCTGCCCGGTTACAGATACAACGGGCCGGATCCGGACGGGTTCATGAAACGCGACGAGGTCTACGCCTGGTTGCGCGACTACGCCGATACCTTCGACCCGCCCGTGCGCGAGGGCGTCACGGTCACTGCAGTCACGGTCGCGAAGGACGGAGGTTTCGACGTCGAAACCACCTCCGGCCCATTGCATTCCGATCAGATCGTGGTTGCCGTTGGCGGCTATCACGCGCCGGCCATCCCCCGTTTCGCCGAACGCCTGCCGGATTCGATCCGGCAATTGCACTCGGCCGAATACCGCAGTGCCGCGGACCTTCCCGACGGTGCCGTCCTGGTGGTCGGCACCGGACAGTCCGGCGCGCAGATCGCCGAGGATCTGCACCTGGAAGGCCGCAAGGTGCATCTCGCGGTCGGCAGCGCGCCCCGTGTCGCACGGTCCTACCGCGGCCGCGACTGTGTGGCGTGGCTGCAGGATATGGGCCACTACGACATTCCGATCGAAGACCAGCCCGGCGGCCTCGGGAAGCGGGAGAACACCAACCACTATGTCACCGGCCGTGATGGCGGCCGCGATATCGACCTGCGGCAGTTCGCAGTCGAGGGCATGGCGCTCTACGGCCGCCTGGTCGACGTGGCAGACGGCGCGGCACGTTTCGAATCGTCACTGGAGAAGGAGCTCGACGCCGCCGACGCCGTCGCCGAGAGCATCAAGGACTCCATCGACGCCTACATCGCCCGGACAGGAATCGACGCGCCCGTCGAACCGCGCTACCAGCCCGTGTGGCGGCCTGATCGCGAGATCACCGAAATCGACCTGGCCACCACCGATATCACCGCGGTGGTGTGGTCGGTCGGGTTCCGCACCGACTACCGGTGGCTGCGGGTCGGGGTCTTCGACGGCGAAGGCCACCCGTGCCACAACCGCGGTGTCACCACCACCCCCGGCCTGTACTTCCTGGGTTTGCCGTGGCTGCACACCTGGGGCTCGGGTCGCTTCGCCGCCATCGCACGAGACGCCGAGCACCTGGCCGATCAGATCACCGTCACCGCCCGCGCCACCGCCGCCGCCTGAGCACCGTCATGGCCGTCACACGAATCGCCGCTGTCGCAGCCCATTTCGGCGCCGACATCGCCCGTGCCCTGGACAAGATCACCAGCATCGTGGACCGGCTCGCCCACGATGGCGTCGACCTGCTGGTCCTGCCCGACGCCACCCTCGGCGGCTATATCGGTGACCTCCGGAACCCGGACCCCGCTACCGGGCCGGAGGCCATCGACCCGGATGGGCCCGAGATCCGGCTGCTGTGCCGACTGGCGGGGGCCATGACAATTTGCATCGGCTACGCCGAGTACGCCGACAGCACCCGCTACAACGCGGCGGTGTGCTTGACGGGCGACGGTGTCCTCGGACGACACCGGAAGGTCCACCAACCGGCCGGCGAACACTTGGCGTATGCCGCCGGAGACCGCTTCGCGGCCTTCGATACTCCGATCGGCCGACTCGGCATGCTCATCGACTACGACAAGACCTTCCCGGAGTCCGCGCGCGTCCTCGCCCTCGACGGCGCGCGTACCATCGCCGCCCTGTCGGCCTGGCCGGCGAGCGTCACCGACCGGGCTTCCCGAATGCCCAATGATCGCCAATCCCGGTTGTTCGATCTCTACGACCAGGCCCGCGCCGCCGAGAACCAGATCGTGCTCGCCTCCTCCAACCAAACCGGAATCACCGGGAACCTGCGCTTTCTCGGCCAGGCGAAGGTAGTCGGGCCGGGCGGTGACATCCTCTCCCGAACCTGGTCCAAGGGCGGACTCGCGTTGGCCGACATCGACGTCGACGCCGAGGTCGAACGTGCCCGCCGCGTGCTGCGGCATCTCGACGAACGCCGCGTGGACACCTACCACAACCTCATGACAGACAAAGGCGGCCACTGATGCGGATCGCGCTGCTCACCTACTCCACCAAACCGCGCGGCGGCGTGGTGCACACGCTCAACCTCGCCGAAGCCCTCTCCCGCCTCGGCGCCGACACCACCGTGTGGACCCTGGGCCGCGGCGGCGACGGGGCGTTCTTCCGGCCGGTCGACCCGGGGGTCACGATTCGCGTCGTGCCTTTCGAGGGCCTCGAGGGCGAGGCTGTCGGACCGCGAATCATGCGCTCCATCAACGTCTTACGCGACACTTTCACACCCTCCGACTACGACATCGTGCACGCCCAGGACTGCATCAGCGCCAACGCCGTCGGGCGCTGCATCCGGACCATCCACCACCTCGACACCTTCACCACCCCCGAACTCGCGAGCTGTCACGAACGCGCCGTCGTCGAGCCCTACGCGCGGATCTGCGTGTCGGCCGCGGTCGCCGAGGAAGTCCGCGCCGGGTGGGGGCTGCGGCCGACCGTCATCCCCAATGGCGTCGAGTACGAGCGCTTCGCCACTGCCGCAGGCGATTCCACCGACGCACGCGCGGCACGCGCCGGCTGGCGACAGCGACTCGGCCGCTATGTCTTGGCCTTGGGCGGAATCGAACCCCGCAAGGGCGGCCTCGACCTCCTCGAAGCCTTCGCCCTCCTCCACCGGGATAGCCCGGACCTGCACCTCGTATTCGCGGGAGGCGAAACACTTTTCGACTATCGTGACTATCGCTCCCGATTCGATGCCCGGGCCGCCGAACTAGGCATCCGCCCCACGATTCTGGGGACGGTTCCCCACCCCGACCTGCCCGCGCTGATGGCCAGTGCCGCCATGGTCCCGTTCTTCTCCACCAAAGAGGGATTCGGACTCGCCGCGATGGAAGCCCTGGCCGCCGGAATCCCCGTTGTCGCACGCGATCTCCCCGTCCTGCGCGAGGTCTTCGGCGACACCGTCCAGTACGCCGTGTCGCCAGTCGACATGGCCGCAGGCATGTCCCACGCGCTGGCTACCGACCCATCCCGCGCCGAACACGGAAAGGCGCTGGCCGCCTTGTTCAGCTGGGATCGGGCCGCGCGCGCCCACCTCGACTTCTACCGAGCCCACCCCGCCGACATGCCCGACCGCATGCTGGCGACGCATCTCTGAGCTGGAGAAAACATGGATCCCCCACCCTCCAGGATTGGTATCCGGACGTCCATCGAACTGCACGACATTCGGCATAGTGCGTGCGTTCGCCGACCTCGGATCGCCACGGCCAGTTGACCTTCCACCTGGTCCGCGCTGGCCGTCGGTGAGCGCGGGAACCGGCATGATCGCGCGTTCCTGTGGCTGAGATGATTTCGGCGCGTTGATCTTCGACTCGGGTTCGCGCGGTCCGTTCCGCTGCGCAGGTTTCCCCGGTGTGAGGTCTTTCGATCAGAACGCACTGTCTATCCGGAAGACCGGATATCGGTCGGCGATCTTCTCGAATTCGGCCAGCGGCGCCTTGCGATCGATCGGAAAGTGGGGGCGCGCCCCGAGAGCCACCGCGAGGTATCGGCGCAGGACAGGAGCACGAGCATCTGGGGGTACCTCTACCAGCTGCACAGTCTCACTACCGCGACGGTGCAACACGGCTCGCCCCTCAGCAGCCCGGACGTTGCGGACCCAGTTGGCATCCGAGCCGAGCATCGATACCAAATACCGGTTGCCCTCGTACTCGGCAACCACGATCGGCAGCATCACCGGACGACCACTGCGCCGACCGGCGACCTCCAAAGTCACGGCATAATGTGGCGACAGAAGACCCGCCGAGTACTGCAGGCGCGAGATCCAGTTCAGCACCCGAGCCACCGCGCCCGGTCGCCCGTCCGGATACATCCCACGCTTGATCGCGTACAGTCGCCGGCCAACCGCGCGTCCCAAGACTTTTGATGCCCCCATCGGTAACTCCCATCCAGATCAGGGTGCTCTCCCTCATGACCGGGTGAGTCCTGCCCACTCTGCCCGCTCCGCCAGTCACTTCACCAGGGACCAAGGCCCCCGAACAACACACCAACCGACGGTGCGAGTGTCCGTTTCACCGGATACGAATCCGCGGACCGTCATTCGCGAGTTCCCCCGCGCGGCAGATCCGCCCACCGTCCACATTCGTATGCACGTCGGCGGACCCGAGGTGCTCGTCAGGGAGATACGACGATGACCACTCCGATGATGTCGGCCCGCACGGTGGTGCTCGGTTACGCGGCCCCGGATGCGGGCGACCTCGCGAACTACCTGCGCTCGAGCGGAATCGACCGCATCGCCCTGAACGGCGCGGTCGCGATCACCGAGCCCCTGCGCACGGCGGCCCTCGCCGAGATCGCCAAGGCGATCGACGGGCTGCTCAGCGTCAGCCTGGCCCAGGTGGCCGTGGAAGGCTGGTCCCGCTACGACCGGCTGTTACGCGCCGCCGAACGCACCCGCCACGGCGGATCCGAGCACGTGCCCCTGTACGAACACGAGATCACCCACTCCTACCAGCCGGCCCTCGAAGTGTTCGTGGACGGTCGCCAGGTCGGCCGGTTCGAGGTCACGGTCGAGATCACGCTGCAGATCCTGCCGCTCGAGGCGACCGTCCAGGGCGGGCGACTGATCCAACTCGGCTCCGGCGACTGCACCGCCTCGGTCTCCATCGGCACACCGGACCTCGGACCGATCATCGTCCGTGACACCACGTTCCCGACACGGAACGCATTCGACCTCCGCCGCCCGATCACCCTGGTCGGCCCGAGCCCGCGAACCGGCGCGCCGCGCCGCTGAGCGGCCGGACCGATGGTCGACGCCCCGCGGTTCCACCGCCGGAGCACATCGTTCAGAGTGGGCGCTCGCTCGCGCTGGTAAGGCTCTCGGCGGCGTGGCGGGCGATGGTGCAGGCCTGGCGGGATTGCGCTTCCGGGTGGGCGGTGTGCTGGTCCAGGACCGCGCGGATGCGTTCGAAGGAGGCGGCGGCTTCGGTGACCGCGTGACGCAGAGCCGCGATGTGCGCGATGAGGTCCACCGCCTCGTGGGTGGTGAGAGTCAAGCTCGGGTGCTCGTCCCCGGTGAAGATGGCTTCCGCGGCCGACTCGGCCCAGCGCGACTGCAGTACGTCGATGATGTCGGCCACGCGGATCGCCTCCCACAAGTCACGGGCTCGGATGACGCTGTCCCCACGATACGTACGAGTAACCCCCTACCGAGGTGGTATCGAACGCAGCAGGGATGCACACTACCCGGGACCCGCAGTCGCAATGTCGCCCGACCGGGCCAACGAAGCGCATCGGAAGGAGCTGGCGGTGTTCAGCCGTATTGCAATCGTGAACCGCGGTGAGGCTGCGGTTCGCCTGATTCATGCCGTCCGGGATCTCGCAGCCGAGACCGGACAATCGATCCAGATCATCGCATTGCACACCGATGTCGACCGCAGCGCGACCTTCGTGCGCGAGGCCGATATCGCCTACGACCTCGGGCCGGCGTCGGCACGCCCATATCTCGATCTGAAGGCGCTCGAGCGCGCGCTGCTGGCGACCGAAGCCGATTCCGCCTGGGTCGGCTGGGGTTTCGTCGCCGAGGATCCGGCCTTCGCAGAATTGTGTGAGCAGATCGGGGTCACCTTCATCGGTCCCAGCCCCGAGGCCATGCGCAAGCTCGGCGACAAGATCGGCGCGAAGCTGATCGCCGAGGAGGTCGGCGTGCCGGTCGCGCCGTGGAGCCGTGGTGGCGTCGACACTGTCGAGGCCGCCGTGGCCGCCGCCGAGGAGATCGGCTACCCGCTGATGTTGAAGGCCACCGCCGGCGGTGGCGGTCGCGGCATTCGCATGATCACCAACGAGGCCGAGCTGGTCGACGCCTACGAACGCACCCGGCAGGAAGCCGCGCGCGCCTTCGGCAGTGGCGTCGTGTTCCTGGAGCGCCTGGTCACCGGCGCACGCCATGTCGAGGTGCAGGTGATCGCGGACGGTCAGGGCACCGCGTGGGCGCTGGGTGTGCGCGACTGCTCGGTGCAGCGGCGCAACCAGAAGGTCATCGAGGAGTCGGCCTCGCCGGTGCTGCGCCCCGAGCAGGCCGCCGAGTTGAAGGCATCGGCCGAGCGGCTGGCGATCGCGGTCGGGTATCGCGGCGCGGCGACGGTCGAATTCCTGTACCACCCCGGTGACGAACTGTTCGCCTTCCTCGAGGTCAATACCCGCCTGCAGGTCGAGCACCCGATTACCGAGGCCACCACCGGTTTCGACCTCGTGCGGGCGCAGTTGCTGGTCGCCTCGGGCGGCCGGTTGGAGGGAGAGCCCCCGGCCGAACGCGGCCACGCCATCGAGGCGCGGCTCAATGCCGAGGACCCCGACCGCGACTTCGCGCCCGCCCCGGGCCGCATCGCGCGCCTGGATCTGCCTGCCGGGCCTGGCATTCGGGTCGACACCGGCGTCAGCGAGGGCGACACCATCCCTGCCGACTTCGACTCCATGATCGCCAAGATCATCGCCTACGGCCGCGACCGCGACGAGGCCCTCGGCCGGCTGCGCCGCGCGATGGCGCAGACCCGGGTGGTCATCGAAGGCGGCTCCACCAACAAGAGTTTCGTGCTCGACCTGCTCGACCAGCCCGAGGTGATCGACGGCAGCGCCGACACCGGCTGGATCGACCGCGTCCGCGCGCAGGGGCGGCTGGTGTCGCATCGCCACTCCGCGATCGCGGTGGCCGTCGCGGCCATCGACGCCTACGAGGAGGAAGAGCAGGCCGAACGCACGCGGTTGCTGTCCACGGCGGCCGGCGGCCGTCCCCAGGTGCAGCACGAGAGCGGACGTCCGCACGACCTGAAGCTGCGCGGTGTCGGCTACCGGGTGCGCGTCGCCCGCATCGGTGCGCACCGGTTCCGGATCGGGATCGAGGCGGGCGGCGAAATGAGCACTGCCGATGTGGATCTCGAACGCTTCGATCGCCACACCGGACAGATCGTGGTGAACGGCAGCCGATTCCGCGTCGTCACCGGCACGCACGGCCCGGTCACGCTGGTCGACGTCGAAGGTGTCACGCACCGGATCAGCCGTGACGAGGGCGGTGTGGTGCGTTCGCCCGCACCGGCGCTGGTCGTCGCCACGCCGCTGGCCGTCGGCGACGAGGTCGAGGCGGGCGCGCCGGTACTCGTGCTCGAGAGCATGAAGATGGAGACGGTGCTGCGCGCACCGTTCCGGGCGCGGCTGAAGGAAAGCGCGGTCTCGGTCGGCACCCAGGTCGAGACGGGCGCGCCGCTGCTGCGGCTCGAACCGCTCGCCGCCGACGACGAGGCCGAGGACACCGCGGCCGCCGGTGCGGTCGAGCTGGATCTGCCCGGCGCCTCCGCGCCGGTGCTGCCGCACGAGGGCCTGACCCGCAGCCTGCAGGATCTGCGGAGCCTGCTGCTGGGCTTCGATGTCGACCCGCACGACGAGCAGCGCGTGCTCGACGACTACCTGGCCGCGCGCCGGGCCGCCGTCGCCGACAACCGCCGCCCCCTGTCCGACGAGGTCGAGCTCGTGCAGATGTTCGCCGACCTCGCAGAACTCAGCACCAACCGGTCCTGGGAGGACGACGGCGCGCAGGGCCACGTGCACAGCGCCCGCGAGTTCTTCCACACCTACATGCAGAGCCTCGACGTCGAGCGGGCCGGACTGCCGGAGTCGTACCGGGCCGATCTGTCGAAGGCGTTCGCGCACTACGGCGTCACCGAACTGGACCGCTCCCCCGACCTCGAGGCCGCGGTCTTCCGGATCTTCCTCGCCCAGCAGCGGCCCGCCGACACCGTCACCGTCATCACCTCGCTACTGCGCGAATGGCTGCGCGAGCCGGTGCCGGACCGTGCGCTGCGGGAGCCGGCCGGTCTGGCGCTGGAGCGCCTGGTCACAGCGACCCAGATCCGTTTCCCCGGCCTCGCCGACCTCGCGCGCGGCGTCGCGTACGCCTGGTACGGCCATCCGCTGCTGCGCCGCAACCGCGCCCGCGTGTACACCACCGTGCGCAAGCACCTGAGTTTCCTTGACGCCCAGCCGGATACCCACGAGCGCTCCGAGCGCATCGCGGACATGGTGCGCGCCACCGAACCGCTGGTGCGGCTGCTCGGTCAGCGGCTGGTGCGCGGCAGCGCGGACAACACCGCCATGCTGGAGGTGCTGACCCGCCGCTACTACGGCAACAAAGACCTCACCGACGTGCGGACCGAGGAGTCGAACGGTCACCGTTTCGTCATCGCCGAGCGCCGGGGCGTGAACCTGGTGTCGGCCGCGGTGAGTTTCGACGCGCTCGACACCGTCCTGCGCGGGCTGGCCGAGGTGGGCCGTAATACCGCCTCCGTCGAAGCCGACATCTACCTCAGCTGGGAGAAGCAGCCCGAGGACTTCGAGGCGATGGCGGGGGCGTTGCAGGAAGCGCTGGCGGCGCAACCGCTTCCGGATCAGGTGCATCGGATCACCTGCACGGTGGCGGGCAGCGGCGGTGCGGTCATGCACCACCACTTCACCTTCCGGCCCGCGACCACCGGGATGAGCGAGGAACGGCTCATCCGCGGCCTGCACCCCTACATCGCCCAGCGCATGCAGATGCGGCGGCTGCGGAAGTTCGACCTCACCCGGTTGCCGTCCTCGGACGACGAAGAGGTGTACCTGTTCCGCGCCGTGGCCAAGGAGAACGCGGCCGACGAACGGCTCATCGCGTTCGCGCAGGTGCGCGACCTGGCCGCGCTGCGCGAGCACGACGGCCGGCTGCTGGTGCTGCCGACCGCGGAGAGCACCATCGCCACCTGCCTGGACTCCATCCGCCGCGCGCAGACCCAGCGACCGTCGAACAAGCGGTTCAACACCAACCGCATCGTCATGTACATCTGGCCGGTGGTCGACGTCACCCGCAGCGAGCTGGAGACGGTGATCGCCGGGCACGTGCAGCCGATGACGGCGGGCGCGGGGCTCGAGGAGATCCTGCTCATCGCGCGCCAGCGCGACCCGCAGACCGGTCAGTTGGAGAAGATCGCGGTGCGAGTCTCCTTCGAGGCGACCGGCGGTGTCTCGGTGAGCGTCGACGAGCGCACCGACGATCCGGTCGAGCCGCTCGACGAGTACCGGCAGAAGGTGCTGCGCGCCAGCAGCCGCAACACCGTCTACCCCTACGAATTGACCGGTCTGCTCGGCGATTTCACCGAATACGACCTCGACGGACAGCACGCGCTGGTGCCGGTCGACCGGCCCAAGGGACACAACAAGGCGGCGCTGGTCGCCGGTGTGGTCACCACGGCGACCGAGCAGTACCCCGACGGGATCACCCGTGTGGCGCTGCTCGGTGATCCGACGAAATCGCTGGGCGCGCTGTCGGAACCGGAGTGCCGCCGGGTGATCGCGGCCCTGGATCTCGCCGAGCAGCTGCGGGTGCCGCTGGAGTGGTACGCGCTGTCCTCGGGCGCCCGCATCTCGATGCAGTCGGGTACCGAGAACATGGACTGGGTGGCGGCCGCGCTCAAGCGGATCGTCGAGTTCACCCAGGCCGGTGGCGAGATCAATATCGTGGTCAACGGCATCAATGTCGGTGCGCAGCCGTACTGGAACGCCGAGGCGACCATGCTCATGCACACCAAGGGTGTGCTGATCATGACGCCGGAATCGGCCATGGTGCTGACCGGTAAGCAGGCGCTGGACTTCTCCGGCGCGGTCTCCGCCGAGGACAACTTCGGTATCGGCGGCTACGACCGGGTGATGGGCCCCAACGGCCAGGCCCAGTACTGGGCGCCGAATCTGCTTGCCGCGCGGGACATCCTGATGTCGCACTACGACCACACCTATGTCGCGCCCGGTGAGCCGGGACCGCGCCGGATGGCGACGAGCGACCCGGTCGACCGCGACGTCTCCGATTTCCCGCACGTGCTCGACGGCAGCGATTTCACCACGGTCGGCGAGATCTTCTCCGCCACCCACAATCCGGATCGCAAGAAGCCCTTCGACATCCGCACCGTGATGCGGGCGCTGGCCGACCAGGACCACCCGGTGCTGGAACGCTGGGCGGGCATGGCCGACGCCGAGACGGCCGTCGTGCACGACGCGAGGCTGGGCGGAATCCCGGTGTGCCTGTTGGGCATCGAGTCGCGGGGCGTCTCGCGGCGCGGTTTCCCGGCCACCGACGGCCCCGACACCTACACCGCGGGCACGCTGTTCCCCCAGTCGTCGAAGAAGGCGGCGCGCGCGATCAACACGGCCAGCGGCAACCGTCCGCTGGTGGTGCTGGCGAACCTGTCCGGCTTCGACGGCTCCCCCGAGTCGATGCGCAAGCTGCAGCTCGAGTACGGCGCCGAAATCGGCCGGGCGATCGTCAATTTCGAGGGCCCGATCGTGTTCTGCGTGATCTCGCGCTATCACGGTGGCGCGTTCGTGGTGTTCTCGAAGGCCCTCAACCCGAACATGACGGTCCTGGCACTGGAGGGCTCCTTCGCCTCCGTGCTCGGCGGCGCCCCCGCCGCCGCGGTCGTGTTCGCCGGCGAGGTCAGCGCGCGTACCGCCGCCGATCCCCGGGTCCGCGACTTCGAATCCCGCGCCGTCACCGCCTCCGGCACCGACCGCGCCACCCTGACCGCGGAACGCGACGAACTGCGCTCCTCGGTCCGCGTCGAGAAGCTGGGCGAGGTCGCCGCCGAATTCGACCGCGTCCACAACATCGAACGCGCCGTCCAGGTCGGCTCGGTGGACGCCATCATCCGCGCCACCGAACTCCGCCCGCGCATCATCGAGGCGATCGAGACGGGCCTCGGCGCCCGCCGCTGACCGACCCCGACAACGAACGTCCCGGCAGTCCACCTGCCGGGACGTTCGTCGTTCACGCGACCCGGCCTTCGACTATGAGGGTGCGAGGATTTCGATGGTGTGGGCGCTCTCGCCCTGGGTCACATAGATCTCGTGGGTGATGGCGTCCACCGCGATCCCGCCGGACCAACGGCCGCTGTAGGGCGTGCCCGCGGTGAGGCGAGAGGCGGCGATCCTCCGTGTCCTGGCATCGACCATCGTGATGCTGCCGAACGCCCCCGAGGTCAGGTAGACGGTATGCAGGGCGGGATCGATCGCGACCGCGTGCGAAGGCTCGGGCTTCAACGAAATGTGGCTTACCGCATAGGTATTGGTGTCGACCAGCATGACCGATTGACCGTGGAAGTCCGTGATGTAGGCCGTATGCGTGTCGGAATCGACTGCCCGGTGTGAGGGTGTGCGGATCGCTCGGGTGAGGGCGGCTTTCTGGCGTGCGTTCGGTGTGCAGATCCGTTCACCGGCGAGGCCGAGCAGGGCGGGTAGCAGAGTCAGCGCGGCCAGCACGACGATTGCGACTGTGGCGGTGGCGGCCAGGCCCATGGTCGTGATCAGGTGGATTCGGACGATCGCCAAAGCTGTCAGCGCAATGGCTACGGTGGTGCCGGCGAAAACGACTGCGGTGCCCGAGGTTCCGAGCGCGCGCCCCAATGCCGTCGATGCGTTCGTTGTCCGCATGCTGCTCGTGCCGGCGGTGATGTCGATATTCGGCGATGCCGTGTGGTGGCTGCCGCGCCCGCTCGCGCGACTGCTCCCGAGCATCGACATCGAGGGCCGCGCCTTCTCTCAGCCGACCACCGTAGCCGATCTCGCGGCCGAAGAGGCGATGTCGCATTGAGGCAGAGGATAGGTCGACAAGCGATGCGGACGGTCCGCATTCAGTGTTCGAACTCCGCCAGCACCTGCCTCAGAAACGCCCGCAGCGGCTGGGGCAGGGATACCTCTGCACCGGAAAGGGTTTCGATCACCGACTGGAGGCCCGCTCCGGCATCGACGACGGGCCGAATCAGCCCGAGTTCCGCGCAACGGGTCAGCGCCGAGGTCGATTGCTCGGCGGCCTGGGTTGCGCGGCCGGTCGCGGATAGGCAGCATGCGTGGAGCAGCTCGGCGTTGAGCAGGGCACGAGGGCGATTCTGGCTTGCGATGACACGCACCAGGGATTCGGCCCTATGGGTGGCCTGCTCCGCCGCCGACCGGGTGCCGGCGGCGAGCAGGAGCCGGATCGCGGAGTCGTGATCGATTTCGGCGGTTATCGCGGACGGCGCATCAGGGAAGGCGATCAAGGGTTCGAGTTCCTCGAGATGACGGCGGTCGTCGTCGGTGATCGTCAGTCCGCAACGGATGCGCTCGTTGCGGATCCGCGCGGCCAAGCGCGGCAACGACAGATTGGCCGCGATCTTCGATCCTTCGTCGAGTCGCTCGTGCAAGGTGTCGAGGTCGCCACGCACCGCAGCCAGCCGCGCACCGGTTCCGTAAGCGGCCGACAGGAATTCGACCGTGCCTCCCTCACGACTCAGCCCGGCTGTCAGCAGCGCTTCAGCCTCGATGAATTGCCCTTTCTCATAGAGCAACTCGCCGAGCAGGGTACCGGCCAACCGGATGGCATGGGACTGCTCTCCTACCTCCAACGCCAGTCGAAGAGCCGTCCGGAAGGCGGCTTCGGCGGCGCCGACGTCGAGTTGCTCGAAAGAGGCGCTCCCGTCGATGCAATCGCAGTACATCACTCCGAAAGGACCGCGCGCCTGGTGTCGATACGGTGCGAGCCACCGGTGCCAACGGTGAATGTCGTCGAAGTCGAAGCGATACAGCGCCGAAACCATTGCGACCACTGCGATTCCGTGCGCCAGGAAGGGCCGGACCGTCCCGGGCGGTGATATGGGCGCCACGTCGGCTGCGGGTCGGTCGAGGACGAGATCCACGGCCGTTCGCACCACGTTCAGCTCGTTCCTCGTCTCCGTCGATCGCTCGTCACCGGGCGAGGCGGCCTCCAGGGCTATATCGCCCCGTTCCAGCGCGGACAATGCCGCGACCGGCCGCTGGAGGGCGACATTCGCCCACGCGATCTGGACTTGCAACTGCGCGTTCAATGCCGAGTACGAGCCGGGCAACTTGGCCGCCAGCCCGGTGAACGTCGCTATACGTCCCTGTTCCATCAGCAGTTCGGCGTGATCCGCGACTATCGCAGTAGCGCGATCGGGTGCGCCCGCGGCGAGTGCGTGGTCCACGGCCTCGGTGAGCATGTCGTGGGCTCCGAACCAATCCGAGGCGCTCGAATGCAACTCTTCCAGTAGCCCGGGATGGCCGCGTGCAAGGCGAGCGCGCAGAAAGTCGGCGAACAGCCCGTGATAGCGGAACCACCGCAGATCGTCATCGATGCTGCGCAGGAACAGATCCCGTTGCCGCACCTGCTCGAGCATGTCCTGTCCAGAATCGACCCCCGCCAGCGCCTCGGCGAGTTCGCCACAGATACGGTCGGGCACCGCGGTCCGCATGACGAACTCGAGCAGTTGGGGCTCGAGGGCATCGAGCACGTTCTCCATCAGATACTCGCCGATGGCATAGTGCCGCCCGGAGATCTGATCGATGTAGGCTCCCGGATCATCTCGCTCGCGCAGAGACAGTGTCGCCAATTGCAATGCGGCAGCCCAGCCTTCGGTCGAGTCACGCAGCCGTTCGACATCCGTGGCGGCCAGTTCCAACCCGTTCACGTCCGCGAGGAATTCCGACGTCTCCGCACCGTCGAAACGCAGGTCGGACTCGTCGATCTCGACGAGTTCATCCTGTACTCGCATCCGCCCGAGGGGAAGGCCGGTCCGGCTGCGACTGGTGACAATCAGGCGGAGGTGATGGCAGCCGCGGTCGAGCAGGAATTCCAGGGCCGCGACCGTGGGTGCCGCCGTCACCCGGTGCCAGTCGTCGATCACCAGAGCCACTGTCTCGCCGCTGCGGTGGAGTTCGTCGATGAGCGTCGTCATCACGTACCGCGCGGCATCGCTGGCATGTTCTTCGAGCATGTTGTGCAGCTCGGCGGCGACACCTGGATGCGCGTAGCGAATCGCTTCGACCACATGGGACAGGAACCACACAACGTTGTCGTCATCGTGGTCCACGCTGAGCCAAGCAACCCGAATGCCCTCGGCCTCGAGCATTCTTGCCCACTCGGCGGCCAGCGTGCTCTTTCCGAATCCGACCGGGCCGTGAATCAATACGAGCCGCCGAGCGCCTCCTTCCCGCAGCCGCCCGAGCAATCGCTCGCGCTGGACCGGTCGGCGCGACGAGCTCGGTGGTCGGTAGCGGGTCGAAGGCGTCGGCACCGCGCCCGACAGCGCACCCCGGGCTTCCACCGCACGCGCCGGTACGACCGCCTCTACTCCTTGTGCCTCACCACCTTTGGTCGGAACCGCCATGGAATCCACGGCCAGCCCGGACGAGAACTGGATGTTTCGCAATCGGTCGCCGAACTCGCGGGCCGAGGCAGGTCGATCCGTGATTTCCTGCGCCATAGCCGATTCGAGCATCGCGCATAGTGGGGCAGGTACACCGTGTGCACGCAGATCGGGCACCGGCTCCGAGGTGATCCGCACGAACTGCGCGACCAAGGATTCGCCCTCGCGCCGTTGGAAGGCCGCGTGCCCGGTCAGCAAACAGAACATCGTGGCGCCCAGGCTGTACAGGTCCGTGGCCGCCGTGGGCTCCTCGCCACGGAACACCTCGGGCGCGGTGTACGCCGGAGTTCCTGCTACCAGCCCGTCCGCTGTTTCGAACGCGCCACCGATGCGGGCGATCCCGAAATCGCTCAGCTGCGGCTCGCCATAGTCCGACAGCAGAATGTTCGACGGATTCACGTCTCGATGCACCATGCCGTGCGCGTGCGCGGCCGCCAATGCGCCAGCGATCTTGATGCCGATCGACAACACTTCTTGCCATGGCAGCGGTCCCGACGCCTGCAGCCGCGCCTGCAACGAACCGCGTGAGAAGAACGGCATGACCAGGTAAGGCCGGCCGGTTGCGGTGACGTCGGCCGACAGCACCTGAACGATGTGCGGATGACCGGCGAACCGCCCCAGCGCGCGCTGCTCCCTGAGAAATCGCGCCCACTCGTCGCTGCCGGAGGACGCGTCGAGAACCTTGACTGCCACCTGCCGAGCGAGCGAGTGATCCATACAGCAGTAAACGACACCGAAACCGCCGCGCCCGATTTCCTTCGCATCGTCGAATCCCGCGGCGGCAAGTTCTGCGCTCACACCGATGCGCAGGTCGCGCTGGGTGCCTTCGATGTCACGCTCGACCATGGCCCGCTCACCTCTTGCCGTGAGAATCGGCCCCGACAGCACGATCGTAACGCCACCACCACGCTCACCGGCGATTCCGCGATGATTGCCCTGCCCCTAGCTCTCGGGTTAGTGGTAGCCGTGAGAGTCTCGCTCCGGCATCGCCGGCGGAGGCTCCCGGACGAGCAGGGTTGTTCCACCTGAAAGAGTGCGCTTATTCTAATCTAGATTATTTTCTGGCCCGTACGGGCGGTCGGCCATCGTCCGATCACGGCCTCGATCGAAGGATCTCCGATGAACGCTCGAGTCAGAAGCATCTGCGCATTGGGCGGGCCCGCAGCGCTTGTCCTCACACTCGTCGGATGGACGATCGCGGGCATGTTTCCGGTACCGCTCAGCCCGTCGGCCTCGGCCGCTGATGTCGCCCGTTTCTACACCGAGGATCCCACCCGTGTGATGATCGGCTTCGTCACGGCGTCGGTCGGGGTGGTGTTGATGCTGCCGATGTTCGCGCTGATCTCCGTGCATATGCTGCGTATGGAGGGACGGACGCCGGTATTCACCTTCGTACAGCTGATCGCCGCCGCGGTCACCGTCATCATCAACACCATCCCGCAAATGCTGTTCGCGCTCATGGCATTTCGTAGCGATCGCGATCCGGAGACCCTCAGGTTGATGAATGACGTGACCTGGATGATCCTGTTCACCCCGATCATGCCGTTCATCATCCAGAACCTGGCGATCGGCACCGCGGTCCTCAGCGACAAGCAGGGAGTTTTCCCGCGTTGGAGCGGGTACCTCAACCTGTGGGTCGCCTTCGCTTTCGTTCCGGACGTCCTCGCGTACTTCTTCCTGTCCGGTCCCTTTGCGTGGAACGGGATCTTCGTTTTCTGGCTCGCACTAGCTGCGTACGGCGCCTTCCTGGTAGGAATGTCCATCGCTGTTCGGCAGGCGAATTCGACGCTCGACCGGGCGCTCGCGGAGCCGATGCAGGCGCCAGCGTGACGGCATCCGAATCCTTCTCCGCCACAGACCTTCCGGCGTTCGTCTGGGATACGACCGAGACAGGTCCTGGATCCGAGCCTCGGGCAGAATCCGCACACGACGGTACACCGGGCGAAGTCGGGTTGTGGGTCTTCATCCTCGGCGATATGACGTTGTTCGGTCTACTGTTCGCAGTCTTCCTCTGGGAGAAGCGAAACGATCGGCCGACCTTCGCGGAGTCCGCTGCGCACCTTCATCTGGGGTTGGGCGCCATCAACACACTGGTGCTGCTGCTGAGCTCGTACCTCGTGGTTCTGGCCTTGCATACCCATCGCCAGGGATCCGCACGGTCAGCGAGCGCATTGCTGGTGGGTGTCCTCGGATGCGCCATCACGTTCGTGGCCTTGAAGGCCTTCGAGTACAGCGCGGCAGTTACCTCGGGACACGTCGTAACCACCAACATGTTCTGGACCTTCTACTTCGTGTTGACCGGAGTCCACTTGCTGCATGTACTGATCGGTGCGGTCCTGGTCATCCTGTGGCGCAGCAAATGCCGTGCGGGCATTCTCCCGGCTGGTGGCCAGCGCTTCCCCGAGATCGCCGCCGTGTACTGGCACATGGTCGATCTGCTGTGGGTCGTCATCTTCACCCTTCTCTATGTCGGATGTTTCGAATGAACTCTCCCGGTTTCCCGCGCAGGGCGACACTGGTCTGGCTCGCCCTGGCCGCCGCCACCTGTGCGACGTGGTGGTTGGGCGCGGACCACCCACTCGCGTCGTTCGGCTTCGAATTCGCCGCGGGCGTCGCACTCGCGGTCGCGTTCGCCAAGGCGTTCTTCATAGGAATGGAATTCATGGAGCTACGGTCCGCACCGCCCGCGCTGCGAGGAGCTTTCGGATGCTGGATAGCCGTCGTCGGCGGCACCGCCATAGTCCTGTCGGTCTGGTGACTCGGCCGCAGAGGGCTAGCCCTTCTTGCTCCGTCGCCGCTGGCGATGCGATGTCGCTCCAACCGCAGTCACTGTGCCGACCGCAATGAAGAAATAGGCAAGGTAGAGCGCGAGCAGGATCATCATGCCGGTGTTGCGATTTCGACTACTGCCTTGCCCACGACTGTCCCCTGTTCGAGGGCGGTGAGCGCGGCGGGAGCGTCAGCGAGCGGATACCGCTTGCTGATGTACGGCCGGAACCCTGCTTTGGCCAAGCCCCGCAGGTCGGTCATCGAATCCGCGAAAGCCGAAGGGCGAGTGCGAACGTACTCACCCCAGGCCACGCCGGCCACCGAGACGTTGCGCCGCAACAGCCGATCGACGCTGACGGCAGGTATCGGCTCGCCCGATGCGAAGCCTACGACCAGAAGGCTCCCACCGGACGCGAGTGTTCCGATCGCATCGTCGAAGGCCGAACCCCCGACCGGATCCACCACGTGATCGATACCCTCCCCACAGGTGAGGTCGCGGATCTGCTGGACCCATCCGGCCGCAAGTGGAATGACATGATCCGCACCGAGCATCGTGAGCTGTCGGGCGACCCTCTGTCTGCGCGCCACGGCGATTACCGTTGCCCCCAGCGCCTTCGCGATCTGGATCGCCGCGGTTCCTATGCCGCCGGCTGCGCCGAGCACCAGCACACGCTGCCCTGCCTGCACGCGTGCACGCCGTGTCAAAGCAAAATGCACAGTCTGAAAATTGGCAGGCAGCGCAGCGGCCTCAGCGAAATCCAACTCTGGAGGCTTCGCGGTGACCATCATCGGATCCACCGCGACGAACTCGGCGTAGCCGCCGAGTTCGGTACAGAAGGCCACAACCTCCTCACCGGGTGCGACAGTGCTTCTCGGGGGTGCCGCGACGACCACCCCCGAGATCTCCACACCTGGCACGAAGGGCGGTTGGGTCCGCCGTTGATACTTCCCATAGGTCATCAGAAGATCGGGGAAGTTGACACCGACGGCGCGAACCGCGACAACGACTCGGCCGTGGTCGCTCGGCGTCGGCACCGACGTCAGACGGAGGCCTGCTGGACCCGTCAACGCTGTCGCCTGGATGGCCTTCATCGACGCCGGAACCTCAGACACCCAGACCCACGGGTAGGTCATCGATTATCTGATCCAGATACTCACTCATGCCGAACAACTCGGTCTCATCGTCGGCTGTCCAGCGGGTCTGGTTCTCGAGGATCCGGGTCATCTGTTCCCGGCCCGAAGCATCGCGATTGCGATGCCGCAGTGGAACGCTGGTACGCACCTCGCCGATCATTCGCCAGGTTTTGCCGGCTGGTGCGACAAGCTCTACCAGAATCCGGCGGGGCACTTGATCATTGCTTCGTTCGGTACTGATGCGAATGTCGGTGCAGTGGTGAACTTCGTGGCCATCCCACACGAATCCGCCGGTTACCGGCGCACCGTTCTCGGCGCCGAAGTAGGCGCCCATGAAGGCGAGTCGCGGGCCGGACCCGTGCACCCACCGATAGAACCAGGGCGCTTGCCACGATCGCGGGCCCCACGAATGGTCGCGCAGTCCCGTCCCGGTGATCTCCAACGCGTTTCCGTCCACCGTGACCGATCCCCTGACGGCCATGATCTGCTCGTAGTGATTCGGTGCGAACGCCGGACCGCCCGTGTCGAAGCTGTGCGCATAGGGCTCGCACAGCGCGGTGAAGGTCAGTTCCGCGACACACCGGGCCAGGACGGTACTCGCGAGCTCCCGTGGTTCGCTCAGGATTTCCGGATCGTCGAGAAGATTCACCTCACCGTCGAAGGAGGCGTGCAGCTTCACGAACGGCTCGTCGACACGAAATTCCATACCCGCTCCCGCCATCCTCTCGTTGGTCGTGACATCGGGGCGGGCGAACCCGAATGCCACTCTCCCGTCGGGAAGGTACAGGCATATCGTGCGCTCGCCCCGGCCTTCGTTCGGACGGTTGGCCAGGCGAACGAAGCCGCCGATCCGGTTGCCCGGATCGTGGAAGTGGAAGTACATCGACTCGTTGAAGTTCGGTTCGCTGCCCACCGGGTGGGTGTAGTCGTCCTCAGGCTTCATTTGTTGCCTTCCGGGCTCTTTCGGCGCGGTCACCGAACCGCCTCGCTGATGAATACGGCAGCTTCCTCGAGCAGAATGCCGATCGTGGCGTCCAGTTCGACAAGGTCGAGCGATCCGTGCACACCCATGGCTCCCGACCGGCGCCGCAGCAGCACACCCTGGAGCAAGGTCGCCGCCCTCCAGTGCGAGAAGGCACGGTAGTAGTCGATCGCACCAGCGTGCAGTCCGGTTGCCGTGCAATACATATCGATCAATTCGGCCCGGTCGGGGAAGCCTCCGGACCGTGTCGGACTGGGCATGCTGATCCGCGGCTCATCCGGGCCGCGCCAGTCGTCGAGCAGCCAGGCCAGATCTGCGATCGGGTCACCCAGAGTCGCCAATTCCCAGTCCAGGACCGCGGTGATGCGGCCCGCGTCGACAAGCAGGTTGGACAATCGGTAATCGCCATGCGTGATGACCAAGCGCTGCTGCCGTGGGACGTCGTTCTCGAGCAGGGACCGGACATGCTGCCAGGACCGGTCGTGCGCGGTCTGTGCACCCCACTGCGACCAGTTCCGCACAGCCCGCCGCAATTGCCGTGGCACATACTCGGTGCAGGGACCGAGATCATCGAGCCCCACGGCCGCCGGTTCGAGTGAGTGCAGGGTGGCGAACACCTCGATCGCCTGTCGGCCCAAGGCCGAACGCTGCTGCGGACTCAAGGCCTGCGCGTCCGCTTCGGATTCCAGCGGCGCCCCGGCCATCCGCGTCATGACATAGAAGGGCCCGGCCTCGTCGGTCCCGATCACGGCGGGAAGCGGAATTCCCGTGCCGGCCAGCGCATTCAGGATCCGAGCCTCACGCAGCACATTGTGCGCGGACTGGTCATGACTGCCCGGGGGCGGCTGCCGCAGGACCCAGCCGCGTCCCACGTCATCGCTGATCAGGCTCGTGATGTTCGACTGGCCGAACCCGATCCGTTCGATCCAGAGCGCACCGGTCACATCGGTACGCTCCGACATCCAGGCCCGGAGTTCACCGGTTGCAGCGATCATCGCGCCATCACCGGCCCTCGAAAGTCGGTTTGGATTTGGTGATGAAGCTGCGAACGGCCCTGGCCGCGTCGACCGTCGCACCCGTGCGCGCCAGCGCGTCGATCTCGGCGCTCAGCTGCTCGGGCAGCGTTGAAGATTCCGATCGCCGCAGCAAGTTCCGTACTTCCGCATAGGCGCGGGTTGGCCCGGCCGCCAAGGTTTTCGCCCAATCGAGCGCGATTTCTTCCAGCCGATCGGCGGCGACGACCTCGGAAATCAATCCCCATTCCCGCGCCTCACGGGCATCGAGGACCCGGCCCAGATACAGCGCCTGCGCCCTGCGAAGCCCGACCAGCCGCGGCAGATACCACGAGGTGCCGCCGTCTCCGGACAGCCCCAGTGCACCGAAGCCGGTAGCGAACTTGGTTCCCTCGGCGGCCAGGGCCACGTCTGCCAGATACACCATCCCGAGTCCGCCACCACCGACGGAACCGTGCACAGCGGTGATCACGGGAACCGCCATCTCGGCAAAGATCCGCAACGCCTCGTGATACGGAGTCGCCATGCGCCGCAGTGTCGTTGACAGCTCCGCCGGCTCCGTATCGGCGAAGACCGTGATGTCTCCGCCGACAGTGAAGGCGGGTCCGTTTCCCAGGATCACCAGCACCCGCAGGTCCGTTCGCGCCGAGCACCGTTGAGCGACCTCGTAGAGATCGTCGGCCATGGTTTGATCGATCGCATTGCGCTGATAGGGCCGGTTGAGCCGCAGAACTCCGATGCCGTCCGTCACGGAGAACTCGACGGCCCGCAACCCGCTGTCGGGAGTGAGCGCCTGGTGCCACCGTTCGCTGTCGGTCAGTTGAACGAGCCCACTGATCCTCCCCTGGGAAAACGTGAGGATGTGAACGAACTCCGCGTCGAGAACGCCGTCGCCAACCCGTGCCGTACCGGTATAGCGGCCCGCGACAACGAGACTGCCGTCGTCGAGCCAGTTGTACCTCTCGGGCACTGCCCGTGCTGAGTAGTGCTTGGCGATTCGCCCCCAGAAGTCGCGTCGCATGGCGTCGGCGCCGCGGTAGACACCACCGAGATCGAAGGGCAGGCCCTCGGTCGTCCGCCCTTCGAACCGAGGATCCAGCAGGGAGTCCAGGCGTTCCCTGTCCCCCGTCCTCAAGGCGGCGTACAAGCTGTTCGCCAGTTTCTCGGCCGCATCTCGCTCGTTCTCCGGCAGTGGAGACGGAGAACCACCATGTTCAACGTTCATCGTCGATCCCAGCTCTCAGATTTTCTTCTAATATAGATTTGAAAAGTAGAGGATGGCGGGACCCCGGGTCAAGTACCCCAGTGACCTCACCGAGCTGTCAACGCTGGTCGTCGACCGGTGGCGGGCACAGGATGCCGCAGGGAATCGGCGGGAACGGGCAGAAGCGATCCTGCAGCGCTGTCACCCATGTCCGCGGCGGGCGGTCGAGACGGTGCTCCGCCGGGATCCGTCGCGGGTGGCCCATGGGGATGTTCGGAGCCGGGACTGCCGCAGGCACAATGCCCACAGTTGGCTCGGCAGCGGACTGAACTTGCTTGTTTGTGCCCGGCTGCTCCCCCAGTGCCAGCAGTTCGGTTCTGTGCGGCGGATTGATGACCGAAGAGGTCGACATGAAGACGCCGACAATGCTCAGCGCCGCGACTGCGGCACGATGGAAAGCCATTGCCGCTCACCTGATTTCAGCCCGGTCTTCGGAGCACGACCAGCGCGCGACCCGGTTCGCGTTGTGTTCATCGCACATTCCCGGGCGCGTCCAGAACAGTCGTCGGAGCATCGAGACCCCCATCGATGTCTGCCAGAATCGCTTCCTGCGCGCTCACCGGCAGGGTGTGCATGATCTGGCGGACCCGCTCGCGACGACGCGCGACAGCGCCACGCACCGGCATGCCCGGCTGCGCCCGCATCTGCGGGATGATGCCCTCGATCTCCTCCGCGCCACCGGCGTGGTGACCCGAGTCGAACATGGCCTGCTCGCGGGCCATCTGGGCTTCGTCCTTCTCCTCGGACATACCGATCGGGCCCTGCATACGACCGTTGAGGAACTGCTTGACCACCGGCTCCTCCGAGGTCAGCAGCACCTCACGGGGGCCGAACATGACCAGGTTGCGGCGGAACAGCATGCCGATGTTGTCCGGCACCGTACGAGCCAGGTTGATGTTGTGCGTGACGATCAGGATCGTCGCGTCGATCTGCGCGTTGATGTCGATCAACAACTGCGACAGATAGGTGGTACGAACCGGATCCAGACCCGAGTCCGGCTCGTCGACGAGGATGATCTGCGGGTCCAGCACCAGCGCGCGAGCCAGGCCGGCACGCTTGCGCATACCACCGGAGATCTCACCGGGCAGCTTGCCCTCGGCGCCGAGCAGACCGGTCAGCTCGAGCTTCTCCATGACGATCTTCTTGATCTCGGATTCGCTCTTCTTGGTGTGCTCACGCAACGGGAAGGCCGTGTTGTCGAACAGGTTCATCGACCCGAACAACGCGCCGTCCTGGAACAGGACGCCGAACAGCTTGCGGATCTCGTAGAGCTCCTTGTTCGAACAGGTCGTGATGTCGGTGCCGTCGATGTAGATCGAGCCCTTCTCCGGGCGCAGCAGACCGATCAACGACTTCAGAAAGACCGACTTACCGGTACCCGACGGGCCGAGCAATGCGCTGACTTCCCCCGGCGGCAGCGTCAGCGTGACGTCCTGCCAAATACGCTGCGAACCGAACGACTTCGTGATGCCTTCGGTCCTGACCTCGACGCCCATGGTGAACTCCTTTCGAGTCGGCGTCAGACGGGTGTGATGTCGGAGATCAGCCAGGTCCCCGCGGCCTTGGCCATGGTCACTCGCACCCGGCTCCCGTCCAGACGCCGTCCCTGATACTTGGTGCTCGTGGTTTCCTGATTCAGGAACAGCAGCAGCACCACGTTGTCGCGGTCGGCCGAGACCATCGCGGTGCCCACGATGGTGGCTTTCGTGACGATCGAATCGCGATGTGCGGCAGGGATGATCACGGTCGCGCCGAGCTTGGTGAAGTCGTCACGGAATTTGCCGGTCAGGTTCTGTGTCGCGCCGTTGAACTCGTTGTCCACGGTGTTGAAGTCGTACGAGAGGACCTTCGGAACACGCGATTGCGCCGAGTCACGTGCCTCGCGAGCTGCTGTCGCGGTGGCCCGATGATCGGCCACATGCTGCTCGAGCAGACCGGTGGCCAGTATCGTCGCTCCCAGCAGCAGTCCGAGGACCACCATCGTCGCGATCGCCGAGCCACGGCGCATGCCCGACAAGCGCTGGAAACGACGCCGGATCGCGAACCGCTCCGCCAGGCGGGACGATTTGCCACTCGAATGATGCTTGTGGTCTTCGCTTTTCGAATCAGCGACAGCGTCTTCGCTGTCGGCATTCGCGATGTCGACGAGCGTGGTATCGGTGGTCATGCGACGAACTCCACGTTCGAGACGAGCCAGTGGCCGTCGGAGTGGTCGAGGGTCATCTTCATGCGGTAGACCCGCTGCTGGCCCTCGGGGGCTTCGGTGTTCTTCACTGTGGACGTAACCGCGGTCAGGACGGTGGCGTGCGCGTCGTCGACATCGACGACACCGGATTCCTTGACCTCGCCGGTGGATTCGACCTTGCCGTTCTCCAGAACGCTCGCGAAGTTGCCGGAGATCTTGTTCCACTGGTCGCGGAACGCACCCGTCGAATCGGCGGCAATGGCGTCGAGATTCTGCTTGGCCGAGGAATGGTTGAGGGTAACCAGCTGCACCGCAATATGATTCGCGGCGGTCAGCACCGCATGATTGCGGTCGTCGGCGCGCGCGTCGGCGCGCACGTCGAGACCCAGTTTCACATTCACGCCGCTCAATACCACAGCCGCGGCGATCAACAACAGGATCGCCCATCCCAGTAAACGGTTGGCCGGCCGTTGCGGCTCGTCCTCGCTGAAGTCGATATGTTGCTCATCGCCGAGGACGACAGCCTGATCATCCTGATCGGCTGCTACTTGATCAGCAGTGATTGCCATCCGTGGATCTCCTCTCCCTGGGCCATGCCTGGGGCCGACTGCCCGAGTACATAGGTGAGGCCGTCGGGGCCTCGGAATGTGCCGTCGCCCTCGGCGTAGGGCACGGTCAGGGCCGCGGGCGCGGCGGTGGGCGCGGGTGGCGCCGGCGGTTGTGGTACGACCGGCCGCGGAGCTGCGGCGGGGGTCGAATCCCCGGGATGTGCCAGCATTTCCGGCCACGTCGAGGGCAAACCCATCGGGCAGTTGGCGACGTCGGCCGTGCGGACGGACGAATCGATGGCGCAGGGCGTGTTTCGTGCGCCACGAATGACCTTCGGGTCATCCGGGGCGATCTTGCAATAGTTGTTCTGCGGGACGGGAGCCGGACCCGTGTCGGACGGATCACGCCGCTGGGTTGCCTCGAATCCCTCGGTGCACGGCGGCGGATTCAACGTGTTGCCGAGCTTCACGTCCAGAGCTGCCGCGGGTGCGAGCAGGTTGCCGTCGGTCTGGAAACCTCCACCCACGACGCTGTAGTCGACGGCGGCCGCCACGGCCGGATAGACGACCAGGATCTGGCGCAGACCGGGCACGTTCACCCGCAATACTTGGCCGACCGTTTGCAGATCGGCCAGCATCGCCGGCAACGGAGTGCCCAGATCCGCCAGCGTCCCCGCGACGGTGGCCGCGGTCGACGGGCCCTGATCGAGGACCCCTCGCAGATCGGAGTCGCTCCGCGCCAGCTGCTCGGTGAACGAGCCGAGATCATGTACCGCGGAGCGCAGTTCGGTACGGACGGAGTTGCCGGTGCGGAGCAGGGGCTCCGCGTCATTGATCAGGGTGAGGGTCGGGCCGATGTCGGCCTGCGCCAGGTCGAGGAACTTCGCGGAGGATTCGATCAGCGAGGCCAGCTCGGGGCCGGTGCCATTGACGGCCTGGAAGGTCTCGTCCAGGGTGGTGCGAAGTGAGTCGGTGGACACCCCCGCCAGCAGAGTCTGGGTCTTGTCGAGGACCTCGCTGGTCGGGATGGGAACGGTGGTCCGCGACACCGGAATCTCCGAGCCGTCGCCGAGGTAGGGGCCGTGCTCGTCGACGGGGACCAGGTCGACGTACTGTTCGCCGATCGCCGAGGTGCTCTTGATGGCAGCCGCCGCGGCGGCGGGAATATGCAGGCCGTTGCGCAGTTGCATCCGGACCCGCACAATGCCGCTGTTCAGGTCCACCCCGGTGACCCGGCCGACTTCCACGCCGCGGTAGGTCACCGAGGCGGATTCATAGATTCCCCCGGCATCGGCGAAATCCGCTGTCACCGTGTAGGTTCCGATCCCCGTGACCCGCTGGATGCCGATGTAGTGGACCGCACCGTAGACCAGGCTGATCACCGCGAGCGTCGAGAATACGACCAGTTGTCCTTTGACCAGTCTTGTTTTCATCACCGGCCTCCGCCCTGATCGGTGTCCGCCGCCGGCGGCTGCTGGCCGCCTATATCGGTCTGGGTCGGCGCGATCAGCGGGTTCACGGCCCGATTGGACATGGGGAGCAGATCTTTGAACGGAATGCTGCCGATGACCTTGTCCCGGATGGTTTCAACGCTCAGATCGAGCGTGAGGAACAGATTCACGTAGTCGCCCTTGATTGCCTTGTCGGCGACCGTGACCGGGAACGGGAAGGTCGCGGCGACGAGAAGAGAGCCGGTCAGATCAGAGCCGGCGGCGGCCAGCTGGTTGAGGACCGGTTGGAGGTTGTCGAGATCCGCGGTCAGATCATCGTGGCCGGCCCGCAGCACCTGCGCCGCCCGCTGTCCGAATGTCCCGACCCGGTCGAGCATCGTGACCAGCTGGGTCCGTTGCTGCCCGAGGATGTCCAGCGCGGGCTGGATCTGATCGATGCCGGTGCGCAGGGTGTCCTCCTGCCTGGCGAGTTCGGTGGAGAAGGCGTCGAGGCTGTCGATGGCCCGGACAATGTCGTCGTGCTGGATGTCGAGCCCGTTGACGAACGTCGCCAATCGGGCGAAGGACCGGTTGATCGCGTCCTCATGCCCTCCGAGGCCCCGGTTCAGTTCGGACATGACCGTCCGGATCTGTTGCAGTCCGCTGCCGTTGAGTACCAGCGAGAGTGCGGCCAGTACCTCTTCGGTTGCCGGATACTCCGAACTCGCAGACAGCGGGATCACATCACCGTCACTCAGCTGCCTGCCCTCGGTGCCGTCCTCGGGTGTGGTCAGTTCGAGATACTGGGCGCCGAGGACACTGGTTTGGGCCAGCCGGGCTTTCACACTGGCCGGCAGGCGTACGCCCTTGTCGATCGCCAGGGTGGCTACCGCGATGTCATTTCGGACCGCGATCGAGGTGATCGTACCGACGGTTACGTTGTCGGCCTTCACGAACGAGTTCGCGACCAGATTCTGCGTGTCGCGCAACTCCACCCGTACGGTATACGAGCCGTGGTGAATCGCATTGCCCGGCAAAGGAATCGAATTGGCTCCGTCGAATCGACAGCCCGCGGTCAGCAGCGCGGTGAGGAGCAGGACGCTGCCGGCGCGCATTGTCGTGGAGGTTTTCATCGTCCACCTCCTGGGATGAGGAGGTCCGACAGCCCGGGGATGGGAGGCAGACCCACCGGCACTCCGGGCGGGCTGGTGACCGGAGCAGGCGCGGGCGCGCCGCCACCCATCGCCGCGCGAGCCGCGGCTCCGAACAGGTCTCCGAAATGCGCACTCGCACGTGAGCATTCATCCTGGGGCGCGTTGACCGTGGTCAGTAGTGCGCAGATCAGCGAGACCGGGTCCGGGAAGTCGGGCACGGCGAGGTTGCCGGTCAGCGAGTGTGACTGCGGGTCGTAGATGTTGTAGAAGTTGTCGACCGCGGTGGGTGCGAGGTGCAGGATCTGCGCCAGGTCATCCTCGCGATCGACCAGCAGCTGGGTGATCTTCGTCAGATCCCCGACGTTCTCGACCAGCGCATCGCGATTGTCGGCGACGTAGGTTCGGACCTCCGGCAGCATCGCCCGCAGCGACTGCAGCGCGGACGCCAATTGAGTCCTGTTGTCGTTCAACAGATTCGATACTCCGGCCAGTTGACCGACGAAGGCCCGAACCTGGTTGTCGTTGGCGGCGAGCGCCGAGACGACGGCCTGCAGGTTCCGAACGGTGGTGAACAGATCGGTTCCACCATCGGCCAGCGTCTGCATGGCCTGCGACAGGTTCACCAGTGTCTGATTCAGAGTTGCCCCGTTGCCCTGCAACGCCTTCGCGGTCGCATCGGTGAAGCGGCTCAGCGTTCCCGTCGGGTCGCCCGGCTTGGGACCGAGCTGGGTGGCCAGATCGGTGACCTGGCGTTTTACCTGGTCATATTCGATCGGCACCGCTGTTCGTTCGAGTGGGATCACCGCACCGTCGGCGAGCGCGGGACCGGTACCCGCCTTCGGCATGAGCTGAACATATCGGCCGGATACCAGGGTAGGTGCGACGATCACGGCGTGGGTATCGGCAGCCACCGGATGGTCGGAGTCGAAGTGCAGTTCGATCCGAACCCGGTCGCCCACCGGGGTAATCGTGTCCACCGCCCCGACCGGGACTCCACGCAATGCCACCCGGTCGCCCGGAAACAGCCCCACGGAGTTCGTGAAGTAGGCGGTGACTCGCACGGTCGAGCGATATGTGATCCACCATGTCGCCGCGGTGCACACCAAGGCCACTGCGATGAGCAGGGCGAGTATTCGACCGGGCACGGGAATGCGGGATATGCCCGCGCGCAAGGATTTCATCGGTGGCTCCCTTGTCCGGGGCTGCCCGGCTGCTGGCCGTTGAGATTGGCCGGGGCGATGTTCTGCAGTAGCGCGCCGAAGAACGGTCCGCTGGCGACCGCCTCGCCGAGCTGGGTGACATACGGGCGCAGCCCGAGAATCGCCGAGTTGATGTTGTCGTAGTTCGTGTTGAGCAGGCCCACGACACGGTCCAGTTCGGCCAACATGGGCGCGGTGTTC
Source organism: Nocardia sp. CA-151230 (assembly GCF_050942175.1). NCBI lineage: Bacteria > Bacillati > Actinomycetota > Actinomycetes > Mycobacteriales > Nocardiaceae > Nocardia > Nocardia sp. CA-151230. Next base: position 4,247,988 of record NZ_CP192061.1, on the reverse strand, counting down.
GCGTTGTTGTCCCGGACCACGCCGTGCAGTTCGTCGCTGACGAGCTTGACGTTCGTCAGCAGACTCCGGATCACCTGGGCCCGGTCGTTGAGAGCGGTGAACAGTGATCCACCGTCGGTCACCAACGCCGTGAGGTTCTGATCGCGCTCGGCGAGAACTCCGGTGACGGAGTTGGCGTGGCTCAGGAGGTCGCGTAGCGCACCGTCGCGGGAGCCGATGGTCGCCGAAAGTCGCGAAACGCCATCGAGCGACGTTTTCAGATTGTCCGGCAAGGTGTTCATCACCTGCGACAGGCTGTCGACCGCGTCGGCCAGTTGCTTCTTGTCGGTGCCCTGAAGGTGGTCGGTCAGCTGGTTCAGCGCCTCGGTGAGGTCGAATCCGGAGGTGGTGCGCTCCAGTGGGATTCGCTTCACGGTCCGGCCGTCGCCGTCGGGCCGCAGTTCGACGAAGCGCCGCCCGAGTGCTGTCTCGACCTTGATCGCAGCGGCGGTGCGGCCGCCGAGGGGCTGTCCGTGCGTATCGATCTTCAGCGTCACGTCGACGTGGTCGCCGCTGAGCCCGATCGAGTCGACCTTGCCGACCTTGATTCCCGAGATCTGCACCGCGTCACCGGTGTTCAATCCGCTGGCATCCGCGAACTCGGCGACGATGGTGCTCCGCCCCGGCCACCACGGCACGTTGTCGTAGTTGAAAATCAATACGAGCAACGCGAATACGATTCCGGTTCCGATCAATCCGAGTCGGACCGGATCGCGTTCGGAGAAGGTCTTGTTCTGTGCCTGTTGCTTGTTCTTTCTCATTTGGCCTGGCACCTTTCGGCGGGAGCGACGAACATCGGCGTGTCCTGGTGGCCGCCACCGATGGCGGGGTACCGGATCGCCAGGCCGCATACGAACCAGTTGACGAAGCTGCCGTAGCTACCGACCCGGGTGATCAGCGGATAGGTGGTCGGCAGTTTCGCCAGCAGCAGCGACAAGGTGTCGGAATCGCCGTTGAGGTTGCGGGCCAACTGCTTGAGCCCATCGATGTCTCCGTTGATCGCGGGGCGGTTGTCCAGCAGAAGCTGTGCGAGTTCACCGGCGCCCGCGTCGATCTGGTCGAGGCCGGCGGTGATGGTGCCGCGGTCGTTGTTCAGTCCGGTGATCAATGACTGCAGGTCCACGACAAGATGGTCGAACTTGTCTCCGGTGTCGTGGATGGCGCCGAGCGCGACGTCCAGACTCTGGATCGTTTCGCCGATCACCTGATCGCGGTCGGCGAGCGTATTGCCCAGCGACCCGATCTGCCGGATGAAGTCGGCGATGCTCTGCTGCTGGCCGTTGAGCACGGCGACCAGTGACGCGGACAGCTTGTTGGCATCCTCTGGGTTGAGACCCTGCAACAGCGGTTTGAACCCGTTGACCAGACTGTCGATGTCGAGCGCGGGCTTGGTCTGCGACACCGGAATCGGGTCGTTCTCCGACCGCAGACCGGATCCGTCGGGCCGGGCGGCGACATCGAGATAGCGATCGCCGATGAGGTTCTTGTACTTGATCGCTACCGTGGCGCTGCGCTGGACTTCTATGTCGCGATCGACGGTGAACGCGATTTCGACCAGCTTGTCGTGCGCGAAGTCGACCGACTTCACTTTGCCGACGGGCACTCCCGCGACCTTCACATCGTCGCCGGTCTTCATGCCGGAAGCCGAGGTGAACAGTGCGTGATAGCTGCGGGTCGATACGAAGCGCAGGTCACCGACAACCACGACGAGCACGGCCGACACGATGGAGGTGATGGCCAGAAAGATCGTCAGCTTCAATCCGGCGTGGCGGGCGGTCATCGGGTGAGTCCGTAGATCAGAGCGGCGAAGGGGTTGCCGATCAGGTCCTCAGGTGAGCGAACCGGACCGTATACCGTTGTGCCGGTGTTGAAATCGGTGTGGCCGGGCGGCGGACTGCCGGCTCCGAAGGGATACCCGTTACAGCTGGGCGGGTTGTCGGCACCGTTCACGGGAAGGTCCTTGGCGTAGGTGTACGGCGGGTCGCCCATCAAGATGGTGCCCAGGGCATTCAGGCCCGGCCGCCCGCCGCCGAATGCCCGCTCGAAGTACTTGCGAGCGTCGTTGAGCGCCGACAGGAAGCAGGGGTACGACGGGGCTTGCTCGGCGAGCACTCGGGTCGTCGGCTCCAGGGCTTGGACCGCACCGATGAGAGGCGTACCCGAGGAGTCCAGGAACGCGCTGCCGGTATTGCCGAAGTTGGTGAAGGAGAGCAGGAAAGCGCTCAGACTCGCCTGCTTCTCGACGATCGTGGAACTGGTGGCCGAGAAATTATGGATCGTGGCCATCAGGTCGGGCATCACGGCCGCCAAGGTGTCGAGGTTGTCGGCGATCAGTGGGACGTCGCGCTGCAGCGTCGGAATCGAATCGTTGAACTGCCCCAGGTAGCGATCCAGGGCCACCATGAGGTCGCCGAAACGGCCGCCGTGGCCGTCCAGTGCGGTCCCCAGCGCGGTGAGGGTGGCGTTGACCTTCTGCGGCTCCAGGGTTTTCAGGACCGTGAGCAGCGTCTGGAGGATGTCGTTGATTTCGACGGTCACCTTCGTCCCGTCGATCACCGATCCGGCCGACAGCATGGACGCCGTCGGCTGCTCGGGCAGCAGCAGCGTCACGAATTTGCGACCGAACAGGGTCGTCGGAGCGATCTCCGCACCGACGTTGGACGGCAAGCGCCGTGCCTTGGCCGGTTCGAGGTCGAGGGTCAGCTTCGCCCGGTCGTGATCGAGGTCGATAGCGCTGACCCGGCCGATGACCACACCCTGCACCTTGACGTCCGATCCGGGCGCCATGAGCAAACCGGCCCGGTCCGAATACAGGTACACGCGGGTGCTCGTCACGAATGTTCCACTGCAGGAGGCGATTGCGCCGGTTACCGCCATCACGAACGCGATCAGCGCGCTCAGGCCCAGCGTCAGTGCGCGCCGGCGAGAGACTTCGAGTTTCATCCGGACACCCGCACTGTCGCGTGAATACCGCCGTATACGGCGATGCCGATGATCAGGTCGATGATCATGATCGAGATGAGTGAGGCCCGTACCGCACGCCCTACCGCAACACCGACACCCGCCGGCCCGCCGGAGGCGTGGTAGCCGTGGTAGCAGTGCACGGACATGACCACGAGCGCGAACGCGATCACCTTGAGCAGCGACCAGACCACGTCACCGGGCACGAGGAAGATATTGAAGTAGTGCGAGTAGGTGCCCTCGGATTGGCCACTCAACACGATGCTGACGAACTGGGTCGATGCGTATCCCATGAACAGCGCGATCGCATACAGCGGCACGATCGCGATCAGCCCCGCCAGAATGCGAGTGGTGACCAGATACGGAACCGCGGGCACCGACATGACTTCGAGCGCGTCGATCTCCTCGCTGACCCGCATCGCGCCCAGCTGCGCGGTGAATCCGGCGCCGACCGTGGCGGTGAGCGCAACACCGGCCACCACGGGAATGGCCTCACGGGTATTGAAGAAGGCGGAGATGAATCCGGACAGCGCCTCGATCCCGACCCGGCCCAGCGAGTTGCTGCCCTGCTGTCCGACCTCGTAACCGGCTGCTGCCGTGAGGAATCCGACGATCACGATCGTTCCGCCGATGACCGCCAGTGCCCCTGTGCCCAGACTGACCTCGGCGACCAGCCGGATCATCTCGCGGCGGTAGCGACGCAGCGTTCGCGGAATCCAGCCGATGCTGTGCAGATGAAACGACAGTTGATCGCCTAGTCCGGCAACCCCGTCGACAGGCCCCGAAGCAGCACTGAAGAGGCTGCGGCCCAGTCGTTTCCGACGTAACGCGTCCGCGGCGCGGTATTCGCTGGTTGTACTCATCTGGTTGATCCGTTCAGTTCAGCCACAGCGTCGTGATGATGGAATTGGCGAGGAACAGCAGAACGAAGCTGAAGACGACCGTCTGATTCACCGCGTCGCCGACGCCCTTCGGCCCGCCTTTCGCGTGCAGCCCCAGATGGCAGGCCACCAGCGCGGCCAGCAGGCCGAACACACCGGCCTTGAGCTCGCTCACCAGCAGATCCGGAATCCCGGTGAGAATCGGAATTGCGGTGATGAACTGCCCGGGGGTCGCACCCTGCAGAAACACCGCGTACAGATATCCACCCGTGAGGCCGACCGCGGTCACCAGCCCGTTGAGGAAGACCGCCACCATGGTCGAGGCGAGCACCCGCGGGACCACCAGACGCTGCAACGGATCGATGCCGAGTACCCGCATGGCGTCGATCTCTTCTCGGATGGTGCGGGATCCGAGATCGGCGCAGATCGCAGTGGCTCCGCAGCCGGCGACCACCAGAACGGTTGCCACCGGCCCGATCTCGCGGATGACGGCCATGCCCGCGCCGGCGCCGGACAGGTCGATGGCGCCGACCTCGTTGAGGAGCACATTGATCTGAAAGATCACCATGACGCAGAACGGGATCGCGATCAGCAGGGTCGGCACGATCGACACGCTTGCGATGAACCAGGACTGGTCGACGAACTCACGGAACTGGAACGGCCGCCTCGGCACCATCCGCAGGGTATCCAGCGTGGTTCCGAAGAACTGGCCCACGGCGCGTGGCACGATCGAAGCCTTCGCCGGCACACCGTCCCACCGACCAGGTAACGACCTCCCGACGGACACAGCACTGTCCACCATGAACGAGCCTTCCGCTTCACTCCTGGTCAACCGAACAGAAGTCTTATCTATGTTTGATTAGATTCAGCGCTCGGAACACTCCCGCGTTCCCGAAGCGCAGGAGGTGCGCGAGCCCTTGTCGCGCGATCCGAACGAGTGAACTCCGAGTGTGCCCCGGATCACACCGGAAGCGTAGCATAAGTCGGCTTATCCGCAAGTGTCACAGCCCACTCGCAGAGGCAGGTTTTTTTAATCTAAAGTAGATACGCCAGCTAACGGTAAGGCGAAAAGGGAGTGGTGCAGATGCCGCTGGTGACTGATCAACCTGAGGATTGGACCGAACCCGGTGCCCACCGGATCGCACCCGGCATCCACCGCATACCCCTGCCCCTCCCCCTCGACGGGCTCGGTACCGTCAACTCCTACGTACTGGAAGCTGCGGATGGGCTCGTGGTGATCGACCCGGGTTGGTACGGACATCGGACCGAGGTGGCCATGACCGCCGCACTTCGCCAACTCGGTTACCGGCTCGATGACATCGTCACCTGCCTTGCCACCCACCATCATTGGGACCACTACTCCCAGGCCTACGCTTGGCGCAGCACGCTCGGCTGCCGGCTACTCGTAGGCAGGGAGGAGAGGCACAGCATCACCGGATACCGGACCGATGCCGGCCGGTTCCCCAATCACGCTCCGATGCTCGCCAACTGCGGCGCACCGCAGCTTGCCCGGGAACTGGCCCACACCCCGGCGCCGGAAAGCGAGGTGGGTGTCTCGTTCGGACCTCCGGATCGATGGCTCGACCATGGCGATCGAATCCGCCTGTCCAACGGAGAGATCGAGGTGGTGTCCACGCCGGGGCATACCCGAGGCCACGTCGTTTTCCACCACGCGGGTAGCGGACTGATGTTCTCCGGCGACCATATTCTGCCGCACATCACGCCTTCGATCGGGTTCGAGTGGGCGCCCGAGGCACATCCACTCCGGTCGTACATCTCATCGCTCGAGCTCGTGCGTGGACTGCCGGATTCGGTCGTACTGCCCTCACATGGTCCGGTCACCGCCAGCAGTCACCAGCGGATCGAGGAACTGCTGCACCACCATCAGGGACGACTGGACGAAATCTGCGACGAGGTCGCCGCCGGGTCGGCGACCGCTTACGAGGTGGCCCGCGCCTTGCGATGGACTCGGCACAATCGGCGCCTCGATGAACTCCCGATCGACCACCAGCTGTCCGCGGTGACCGAGATCCACGCACACCTCGATGTCCTGTCCATGCTCGGCAGGGTCAGCTATGTCGATCGGAGCAACGTGCGTTCCTACGCGCTGAGCGGATAAATCATCAATGGGTGACGAACAGCAGTTGCGGGGTCGGCGACATTCGCCGCCGGCCCCGCAAAGTCTGAAGCCGGCCGACCGGCTTCAGTGCCTCCAGTACAGGATCATGATCATCAGAGGTGTTGTCAGTGACCACCCTTCAGCAATGATCCTCGCCGGCCTTGGAGCATCCCGAAGTTCCATGAAGTCCAGGAGGACGTACCGGACCTTCCATGCGGCGATCGCGAAGATCATCAGCACCGCAACGCCCCGGCTCAGGTGATCCTTCGACAGAATCCACGTCGTCACAACGGTCGCCAGCACGAGCATCGACCATACGATCGTCAGCCGATCGAAAATTCTGGGATTTCGCTCAGTCGGTTCACGCACGGTGGGTCACCGCATCAAGTAGAGCAAAGAGAACAGGATGATCCAGAATAGATCTACCATATGCCAGAAGACGGCCACACTTTCCAGCCCGGATGCTTTCACCGGAACGACATTCCGCCCCATCCTCATCCAGGAGAACACAAGGAGGCCAGTTCCGACGAGAACATGGGCGAGATGCATTCCCGTCAGCGCAAAATAGTATCCGAAAAACGTGCCGGACCCATGCGAGTTCGTTGAAACAATGACGTACTCGAGCATCTTGGATATCGAGAACGAAACGCCACCCAGGACCCCCAACGCCAGCCAATTACGAGCCACATTCTCGCGCCCTTGCTTGAAGGCGTTCAACGTCCGGGCAACGAACAACGAACTGCTGAGCAACAACAACGTATTGATACCTCCGCGATGCGGATCGAGGAGATCTTGCCCGATGACGAACTGGTTCACGTCCTTCGCGCGTGCCGTGACGAAGGATGCGAACAGCATCGTGAATATCGTCATGTCCCCGGCTATGAAGACCCAAATACCTTCCATCCCGGGCAATCTTCGCGGCGCTTTACCGCGGAGATTTTCCAGCGCCCGGCCGGTCATCAGCTTGCCGCGACATCCCGATCTTCATGTTCCAGACGGCGGAGCGCACGCAACCCGGTAGGTGTAACCGCTGCGATGAGGACGAAGAACAGAACGAAGACGGCCCAGAAATTCAGCAGGCCATTCCACGCGAAGGGGCCGGTACGCACGAATGGCATGATCGTCAGCGGCACGTACGTGGCGGCCGTGAGAAAACTCAGCCACGCCACCCACCGCGGGAACAACGGCTCGGGACGGCTGTCGATCAGAATCGCGATTCCGATCGCGATGCTCTGAATGAACGAGAAGACGAATGTCATGTCGAAGGTGAGCCATCCGAGGTCATAGAACAACTGAATGTTCTCGGCCGATCGGCTCTCCGGCCGGAAAGCCGCCGTCAACCATATAACCCCAGGCGCGGCCGTGATGACCGCTGTGAAGAACCCGCCCAGCAGTTCCATCATCGACAACGGGCCCATCTGCCCCTCGATGCGACCGATCACCTTCGAGACAGCGATGCTCCACACGTAATACCAGGGTGCCCCGACAACCATCAGCACCATCCCGATTCGAACGCCACTGCCGTGTGAACTGAAGTAAGCGGCAATTTCAGTCGCGGTGAGACCCTCCGCCGGTGGGGGCCAAAAGCCTGCGACAACAGCGAACCCGAGCAAGCCCAAGCCAGCGTATAAGACCACAGACCAGAGACTGAGTCGCAAGAACAGATACGAGCGACGTTGCACGTCAGCGGCCACGCGGCCGCCATGCACCGAAGCGGCGTGGGTTGTCGAAGTCACCAGCTGTACCTCCAGTTCGAGCCAAGGTCATCGGCGGCACCACCTCGTCCAACGCCGATTTTTGAATCTAGATTATGTTAATCGGACGCAACGTGGGCCCGCAACACCCCGACTCGCCCAACCCCCGTCAGCCGATGCCGACCGGCCTGGGCATTCAGCGCCGGGAAGGGCCAGATGACGCGATAAACCATTGAGCCACAACATATTCCGGACAAGAGACGATGAACATCGGAGCGGCCACGACGGGCAATGTGAGCACACGACGTCGGGAAGCATCGGCTACACCATGCGTTGTTCAGCCGACCACAGCCGATCGGCTGGCATCTTGCTAGCCAACTCTAGATTCGAAGATTCATCCAATCCAGCAGCCACGCTGCACTACACCCAAGAGCTACCTGCTGGTAATTTAATTCATTATCAAAACTTGAGGTTCCGATGCGCTACCTTGGGGCGGTGTTCAAGGCCAAGATCGGCATTCGAGGCCGCATCCTCTCCATCGCACTGGCACCAAGCCTCGCCCTGCTCGTCACCGGCGTGATCATCGCCGGACTTCTTCTCGTACGCGGCACCGACAGCCGCGACTGGGCCGCGCGTGTCGACCGAGACAGCGCACCCGGCATCGACTTCACGATCCAGATCCAGGAGGAACGCCGCCTGACCCTCCTGCTGATTTCGGGAGACGACCGGCGACGCCCCGATCTCGCCAAGCAGCGTGGCCGGGTGGACGCAGCGGTCGCCACCCTCATCGCCGCCGGGGCGGCATTCACCGACATCGACCCCGGTCTGCTCAGCGCCGACGTCGCGAAAGGCCGAGCACTGGCGGGCCAGCTTCCCGCCATCCGGCAGCGGGCCGACACGGGAACGCTGCCGGCCGCCGAGGCCTACTCCTACTTCAGCAGCATCATCACCACCTACATCGGAAGTACCGAGCTGCTCGCTCGTGCTGCGCCGACCCCCGACACCAGCACCGAGCTGGCGGCGGCGGCACGACTCCTTCGAGTGGCCGAAACCATGTCCCGCGCCAATGCGTTCGCCACGGCAGCCTTCGTGCGCGGCGACCTCACCACCGAGAACCAGCGACAGTTCGCCTACGATATCGGCTTCTACCGCAGCGAACTCGCCGCACTCGGCCCACACCTTCCCACCGCCGAGCAGTCGACCCTGGCCGCTCTCACAACCGGACCGGCCTGGCAGCACCTCAGCACGATGGAAGATGCGATCGCCGACCGCCCCGACCTCACCGGCTCCAGCGGATCCGGCGCGACCGCGGAATCCCGGCTCCCACTGAACGTTTCCGAGTGGCAGGACACTTCGAAACAGGTCAGCGTCGCACTACTGGACCTGTGGCGGACTCACTATCGGTATGCCCTGCACTGGGCTCGTGAGGACGGCGCGCAAGCGCTGCGTCAAGCGCTGTTCAACGGCGCCACGATCCTCGTGATCGCGCTCGGCGCGTTCCTGCTCGCCGCCCGCCTGGCCACTCGATTGATTCGCCGCCTGCGACGGCTGCAGCAGGAAACGCTGGCGTTGGCCGACGACCAACTGCCGGAGATCACGGAGCGGCTGCGTGAAGGGCGGCCCGTCGACACCGACGAAACCGCTCGCCTGCAATTCGGCAACGATGAGATCGGCCAAGTGGCCGAGGCCTTCAATCGCGCGCACGCGGCGGCAGTAGCGGCGGCGGTAGCCGAAGCCCAGACCCGTGCGGGCTTCAATGCGGTCTTCTTCAATATCGCCTATCGGAGCCAGATGATCATTCACCGGCTGCTGGCGGCTCTCGACAAAGCCGAACGCCATCAGGAAGATCCGGCGCAACTGGATCTGCTGTTCCGGCTCGACCATCTGGCGACTCGGGCGCGCCGCAATGCCGAGAACCTGATCATCTTGGGAGGCGGCCGGCCCGGACGCCAATGGCGAGCCATGGTGCCGCTGATCGATCTCATCCGCAGCGCGGTCGCGGAGACCGAGCACTACCGCAGAGTCACCGTCACCCGGGTTCCCGAGGCTGCGATCGCGGGCAACGTCGTCGCCGACCTCATCCACCTCTTGGCCGAGCTCGTGGACAACGCCACGGCATTCTCGCCACCCGAATGCTCGGTGGAGATCACCGCCCAGGTCGTCGGCAAGGGTATTGCCATCGATGTCAGTGACCAGGGGCTCGGCATGCCGGAGCACGAGCGCGAGCTGGCAAACGAAACTCTGCGCAACCCACCGGATTTCAGCCTGTCGAGTTTGACGGGCGATTCCCGGTTGGGATTGTTCGTCGTCGCGCGGCTGGCCTTGCAACACCGGATATCGGTGCGCCTGACCGAATCGTCGTATGGCGGGATCCGCGCGATCGTCCTGCTTCCGACATCGATGTTCAGCGATGCGCGCGAAGGCGCGGAGTCCGATGCCTCTGCGGGACCGCACGAGATCGCACCGCCGCCATCAGGGAATGCACTGATGGCGGTCGCTACGCCGAGCCCCCGAGGGACATCCATTTCCGCTCCCACACTTCGGAACTCGGCGCCGATTCCGATTTCGTCCACAGCCCCGCCGTTCGCGCTCGAACCCGGAGCCTCCGATCCGACGCGCGATGACCGCCCACAGCTTCCACGGCGGCGACGGCAGGCCAACTTGGCTCCCGAACTGGCGAAAGACCTCGTGGAAGACGTATCGCCACAGCCCGATCCAGGCAGCCGGCACCGCAATTTCGACCGTGATGCCGACCAGGCACGTGACCTGATGTCCGCGATCGAAGCGGGGACCAGGCAAGGGCGCCAGCCGATTTCCGATTCCGACCCGTTTCGATCCGACTACTACCAGCACGAAGGCCCGCAATGAATTCCTCACAGGTCCGCAACCTCGATTGGCTCCTGGACGACCTCGCCCACCGGCTGGTCGGCGTGCGCCACGCCGTTGTCCTCTCCACCGACGGCTTGCTTCTGGGGCGGTCGACGTCCATGGCCGTCGAGGAGGCCGAACATTTCGCCGCCATGTCGTCGGCACTGCACAGTCTCGCGCGCAGCGCGGGCCACCGGTTCGACGGTGGCGGCGCCCGCCAGGCCGTGATCGAACTCGACCGCGCAGTCCTGTTCGTGACAGCCGCGGGACACAACGCCTGTCTTGCCCTGCTCACGGAGCAGGATGCCGATCTGGGGATGGTCGCCTACGAGATGAACCAGACGGTGCAGCGCGTCGGTTCCTTCCTCACCGCGGCGCCACGGCGCCTCCGGCTCGATCCTCAGGCCGAGCGGATACATTGATGTTCTGGGAAGCACCGCGATTCGATGAGAAGACGGCGGGTCCGCTCGTGCGGCTCTGCCGTGACGTGTGGGCGCACCCGCGACATCCGCTCGGGGCTGGACGATCACGCTCGTGTTCGCGGTGCACCCGATTCACCGGATCGGCAGGGCCGAACGCGAATACCTCGAGATCGTCCAGCTCTGCCGGACCCGCAGTCCGTCGCGGAGGTTGCCGTGCTCCTGGGCCTGCCGCTGACGGTGACCAAGATCCTCATCGGCGACCTCATCGCGGACGGACATCTCATCACCCGGTCGGCCGCTGCGCTACCGCCGACCGACCTCTCCGAGTTGGACCTGCTACGAACGGTTTTGGATGGCATCCGAAAGCTTTGACCCTGTCTCCCCCCGCACCCTCGCGTCCTCGGTCAAGATCCTCGTCGCGGGCGGCTTCGGAGTCGGCAAGACCACCATGGTGTCCGCTGTCAGTGAGGTGTCCCCGCTGCGGACCGAGGAACTGCTGACCGAGCTCAGCCGCGACGTCGACGACCTGTCCGGTGTCGAAACCAAGCAAACAACAACGGTGGCACTGGACTTCGGACGCATCACCCTCTCACCGGATCTCGTGCTCTACGTGTTCGGCACCCCCGGCCAGGACCGTTTCTGGTTCATGTGGGACGAACTGGCCTCGGGAGCCCTGGGGGCAGTGGTACTGGCGGACACTCGTCGACTCGACAACTCTTTTCCCGCAGTCGATTTCTTCGAACGCCGCCGGATGCCCTTCATCGTCGGTGTCAATTGCTTCGACGGCGCCCCGCGGTACACCGTCCCGGAAGTGCGCGAGGCGCTCGACCTCGACGACCATGTGCCGGTCCGGCTCTGCGACGTTCGCATGCGCGAGTCCGCCAAGGACATCCTGGTCCACCTGCTCGAGCATCTGATCTCGCGGCACCCGCCACGCGCATGAGCCGCGGGCGCGACCGATCGGGGCGATGCGCGATGCGCTAGGCGGAATGCGCGGCGCGTCCGTTCACCGAACCGATGAATGTCCGGATCTCACCTGCGATCAGCCCTGGAGCCTCGAGCATCGGTACATGGCCGACCTCGGGCAGTGTCTTGGACCCGATGGCGGGCAGTGTCGCCACGATATCCCGGCCGTACCGTGCCGACGGGATGACCCGGTCTCGCCCGCAGAACAACACGGTCGCCGGAACATCGATGTGCCGCATGGCTTCCACGGCGCTGACACCCGGGTCATTGGCCACGGTGTCGAAACAGCGGCAGTACGCCGGGGCCTCGATGGTCAGAGCTGCCAGATCCGGTGGAACCCGGGCCGGCTGGTGAGCGAACGAACGCAGCAGCGCCCGGCGTGCCAGATCCGGCACGACCGGATGCGCCGCGAACCGCATGACGGGAGCGACCCTCGAGAAGCTGCGGAATTTCCGCCGCACCTCGTCGGCGGCGGCGCTATCGGGGTGCCAGATTCCGGCCGGCGCGATAGCGGTCACCGAACGCGCTCGTCCGCGCGCCGCAAGTTCCATCGCCAGCCAGCCACCGAGTGAGTTCCCGGCGACGTGTGCATCGGTCCACCCGGCGGCATCCATCAGGTGCTCGAGGTAGTCGGTGAATCCGGCGATCCTCAGCGGCCGATCGGGCTCCGGGCCGCCCCGGTGACCGGGCAGAGTCGGTGCGAGCACCTCGAAGTCGGCACTCAACTCATCGAGGACACCACCCCAGCACTGCCAGTTGAGGGTGAATCCGTGGATCAAGAGCACGGGTTCACCGCGCCTGCCCGGTAGGCTGCGAGAGGAACCGCAGCCGGACGCTTCGTTGCGTCGCCCATGAGTGCATCCTGCGGGTCGGAGGCCCGGTCTCGGTTCAGACAGGCCGGCGCAATATCATATAACGTAGATTCAAAATTTTGGCCCAAATCAGGCATATCGGCGGTGCGGTCGGCCGTGTCCCCGAACTCTCGCCACCGAGGCTGCCCTATAGTTGAACCGTGGCTAGAAAACCCAAGGTGCAGCAGAGCTCGACAGACGGCGATTCCTCGGAGCCGAAATCGGCCCGGACTCGTCAGCGCATCCTGGATGCCGCCGCGCACGTACTGAGCATGAAGGGCTACTCCGGCACGCGCCTGAGCGACGTCGCCGAGTACGCCGAGCTCCAGGCTCCCGCGATCTACTACTACTTCCCCTCGCGCGAGGAACTCATCGAGGAGGTCATGTGGAGCGGGATCGCCGAGATGGTGAAGCATCTACAAGCTGTTCTCAACGAAATCCCCAGTGACGTCTCGCCGCTCGACCGCATCATGATCGCCATCGATGCCCATCTGCGTCACGAACTCGAGCTCTCCGACTACGCGACAGCGGCGATCCGCAACAGCGGGCAGGTCCCCGAGCACCTACGCGCACGTCAGCTCGCGGAGGAAGCGAATTACGGCACCTTGTGGCGCAAACTGATCAAGGACGCCGCCTCCGAGGGCCAAATCCGCAGCGAGCTCGACCTGCACGTCACGCAGATGCTCATCATGGGATCGCTCAATTGGGCGGCAGAGTGGTGGACGCCCCGGCGGGGATCACTCGAAACCGTTATCCGCACGGCACAATCGCTGATTCGCACCGGGATCGCGACAGCCGACGCCGCCGAAGACCTGGCGGCACCACCGCGGCGCCGACGGGCGCCACGGAAGTCGACAGCCAAAGCCGCGGCCGAACCCGCCTGAAAAGGACAATCAGCGCAGGATCCGCAGGGCCTCGGTCGGGCACCCCTGCACCGCTTCCTCGACAGCGGCGAGCTCGTCGTCAGTGATGTCTTCCTTGAGCTGAACGAGCTCGCCGTTGTCGTCGACCTCGAAGAACGCGGGAGCGAGGGACTCGCAGATGCCCAGACCTGTGCACTTGGCCCGATCGACGACGACCTTCATCATTGCCTCCTTTGGTGCTATGTTTTGAATCGAAGATAAATTAGATTCTTGCCTCGGTCAATACGCGAGGAGCCATGACCACCACCACGCCGATGAACGCCACCCGGGAACGCATCCTCGCTGCGGCCGCTCACATTCTCAGCCGCCGCGGCATCGCGGGAACCCGCCTCGCCGACATCGCCGCGCACGCCCAGCTGCGCGCGCCCGCTGTCTACTACTACTTCCGATCACGCAACGAGTTGATCGCCGAGGTGATGAAAGAAGGGCAGCGCCGCGTCCGCGAGCATGTCCACCGCGCGATCACCTCAGCACCGCCCGGCACACCGGTGATCGAGTTGATCGATGCCGCCGTGGATGCACACTTGCGCATCGAGCTGGGACTGTCCGACTTCGCGTCCGCGGTGACGCGGAACGCCGGCCAGCTCCCCCCGGAGATCATCGAGTCCCTCCGCCTGGAAAGCACCGCCTATCACGCGATTTGGCGCGCTCTGCTGGAGCAGCTCGCCGAATCCGGGCGGCTACGCCCCGGGCTCGATATCGGAATCGCTCGCATGCTCGTCATCGGAGCGCTCAACTGGACGGCCGAATGGTGGAATCCCGACCACGGCTCCCTCGACAACCTGATCGCCACAGCGCAGTCGATCGTGCGCAACAGTGTCGCCATCCACGACGAACCGGCCTGCGTCCACGGTGACGGCACGTACCCCACACACTCTCGATCGACACGGCCCACTTTCTAGTCTAGATTAAATTAATCAATTGAACTTCCGAGGAGTAACCATGCCCGAGGCGTACATCATCGATGCCGTCCGCACCGCGGTAGGCAAGCGCGGCGGCGGCTTCGCCCAGTCGCACCCCGCAGACATGGCCGCGCACGTCATCAAGACGGTGGTCAACCGCAATGCCTTCGATCCCGCCGACATCGATGACGTGATCCTGGGCTGCCTGGACAACATCGGGGCGCAGGCCGGCGATATCGCCCGCACTGCCGCGCTGGCGGCGGGCCTGCCCGAATCGGTGCCCGGTGTCACCATCGACCGCCAGTGCGGATCCGCCCAGCAGGCCGTGCATTTCGCCGCGCAGGCAGTGATGAGCGGAACCAGCGACATCATCGTGGCCGGTGGCGTGCAGAAGATGAGCCAGTTCCCCATCCTGTCCGCGTTCCAGGCCGGCGAGCCGTACGGTTCGACCGATCCGTGGACGGGCAGCGAGGCTTGGCATGCTCGCTATGGGGCGCAAGAGATCTCGCAGTTCCGTGGCGCGGAGATGATGGCCGAGCAGTGGAACCTGAGCCGGGAAGACAACGAAGCCTTCGCCTTCCGGAGCCACCAGCGCGCGCTGCAGGCGATCGAGGCGGGTCACTTCAACCGTGAGATCAGCGAGTTCGCCGGTATCTCTGTCGATGAGGGACCGCGCGCGGATACCTCCCTCGAGAAGATGGCGCAGCTCAAGACCCTGACCGAGGGCGGACGCCTCACCGCGGCGGTCGCCAGCCAGATCTCCGATGGCGCAGCGTCTCTGCTCATCGCATCGGAGGCGGCGGTCGAACGGTACGGGTTCAAGCCCCGCGCTCGCATTCATCACATGTCCGTGCGCGGTGCGGACCCGGTGATGATGCTCAGTGCTCCGATCCCCGCCACCCAGCACGCGCTGAAGCGAGCCGGGCTCTCCATCGACGACATCGACGTGGTCGAGATCAACGAGGCGTTCGCGCCGGTGGTGCTCGCCTGGCTGACCGAGACCGGCGCCGACCCGGCCAAGGTCAACCCCAACGGCGGCGCGATCGCTCTCGGACACCCGATCGGTGCCACAGGTGCGCGTCTGATGGTCACGCTGCTGCACGAGCTCGAACGCACCAGCGGCCGCTACGGCCTGCAGACCATGTGCGAGGGCGGCGGACAGGCCAACGTCACCATCATCGAAAGGCTCTGACGTGCGCCGGGGCCTATACGAACCCGATCACGAGGCATACCGCGAGACGGTTCGCGCCTTCCTCGAGCGTGAGGTCGCACCTCACAAGGACAAGTGGGACGAGGACCGGTGGATCGACCGTGAGGTCTACAAGAAGGCGGCCGCCGCCGGACTGTACGCACTCGAAATCGCCGAGGAATACGGCGGTTCGGGCGTCCACGACTACCGGTATCGAATGGTCGTATGCGAGGAGATTTCGCGCATCAATGCGCTGTCGTTCAACGTCACGATCAGTTTGCAGGATGACCTGGTCCTGCATTACCTGCTCGATCTGACCAACGACGAGCAGAAGCAGCGCTGGCTACCCGGCTTCGCCGCAGGCGATATCATCGGCGCCCTGGCCATGACCGAACCCGGGGCCGGCAGCGACCTGCGCGGTATTCGCACGAGTGCGGTACGCGACGGGGACGACTGGTATCTCAACGGGCAGAAGACATTCATCTCCAGTGGCATCATGGCTGATCTGCTGGTGGTCGCCGCCCGCACCGATCCAGCAGCGGGATCCCGCGGATTCAGCTTGTTCGTCGTCGAGCGCGACACCCCCGGGTTCGAACGCGGGCGCAAGCTGGACAAGATCGGCTTGCCCGGGCAGGACACCGCGGAGCTGTTCTTCGACAATGCTCGTGTCCCACACGCGAATCTGCTCGGCGAGGAGGGGAAAGGCCTGCAGTACCTGATGAGCCACCTGCCCCGCGAACGTCTCGGGGTCACCGCCAAGGCGATGGCGACCACCCGGGCGATCCTCGACCAGACCATCGAATACTGCAAGCAGAGGCGGGCTTTCGACCAACCGATCTCCGACTTCCAGCATGTCCGGTTCGAACTGGCCGAGATGCAGACAGAGGTCGACCTCGCCGAGGCCTACACCGACAAATCCGTGCTGGCCTACAACGCGGGCGAACTCGATCCGATCGATGCGGCCAAGGGCAAGTGGTATGTCAGCGAGCTCCAGAAACGCATCCTCGACCGCTGCCTGCAACTGCACGGTGGGTACGGCTACATGACCGAATATCCGGTCGCCAAGGCCTTTGTCGATACTCGGATCCAAACGATCTATGGCGGCACCACCGAGATCATGAAGGACCTCATCGGACGGTCGATCACCCGCTGAACCCCCGACCGGCCACCGCCGACTCCGCTGGGTCGACAACACAGAGGGCCCCGGACCACCCACCAGGTCCGGGGCCCTTTTTCCCGACCTCAGCCGGCCACGCCGCGTTCGATCAGGTCGTCCACGTCCGGGATTCCCCACTCGGTCAGGACATCGCGGGTGTGCTGGCCCGGCGCCGGCGGCGGATTCCCGAGCTCGGTCCGCGACAGCGAAAACCGCGGCGCCGGCGCGGACTGTACGAGTCCACGGTGGTCGACGATCGAACCGCGCGCCTCGATGTGTGGATGTGTCGGCGCTTCACGCAGGCTGACGACCGGGGCGACACAGGCATCGGATCCCTCGAAGACGTCGCACCACTGCGCCAGGGTCCGGGTTGCGAACGCCGCCGCCAGTTTGATCCGGATCGACGGCCACGCACGGCGATCGTGTTGCCGTGCAGGATCCTCGTCCAAGCCGAGCCGAACCAGCAGCTCGGCGTAGAACTTGCCCTCGATCGCCCCGACCGCCATGTGGCGACCATCCGCGGTCTCGTAGGTGGTGTAGAACGGTGCACCGCCGTCGAGCATGTTGGCTTCTCGCCGGTCGTTCCATGCCCCCGCGTTGAGGAAGGCATGGATTCCGGTCAGCAGGTGCGCGGCGCCGTCCACGATCGCAGCATCGACGACCTGCCCTGCCCCGGTCCGCTCGGCTACCCGCAGCGCGGCGAGGATACCGACCACGAGATACATTCCACCGCCACCGAAGTCGCCGATGAGATTGAGCGGCACCCTGGGCCCGGTGTGCGCGCCGCCGATGGCGTGGAGAGCTCCGGTGACCGCGATGTAGCCGATGTCGTGACCGGCGCTCTGTGCGAGCGGGCCGGTCTGACCCCAACCAGTCATGCGTCCATAGACCAGGCGTGGGTTCCGCCCCAGGCAGGTGTCCGGCCCCAGCCCCAAACGCTCGGCGACACCGGGGCGGTAGCCTTCGACGATCACGTCCACACTCTCGAGCAGTCCCAGGACGACCTCGACAGCGTCGGGCTGTTTGAGATCCAGGATCACAGATCGCTTGCCGCGATTGAGCAGATCCTCTTCCGGCTTGCCCGGAAATACGCCTCCGGCCGCGGGCCGATCGATACGGACCACGTCCGCGCCGAGGTCCGCCAGCATCATGGTGGCGAACGGTCCCGGGCCCAGGCTGGCCAGCTCGACCACCCGGACTCCGCTGAGCGGACCGCAAGATTGGGTGGCACCAGCGGTTTCGACTGTCATTCGTGTCTCCGAATCATGTGCCCCCTCTGCGGATAGCAGAACGCTGGGAACGTCGAGAGGTGCGTCCCGGGATCAACGAGGGTTGGGCGGCTCACGGCCCCGGGACGCATCCATTCCTTGCCGCGTTCGGGGGCTCACGACGTGGCAAGGAGTTCACAGACCCGATCGGATTCGGCTCGTGCGGACCGGGAAGCTGGTCCGCACGAGCCGAGAGGCACACCCTGGGACAGGAATCGGGTAACCGAGCGAGAGGCTCGTGTCCCGGGTGCACCCTCCTCGCTGCCGCCGGGTATTTCGGCAGCAAGGAAATTTTCACCACACCGACTGTGTCAGAACACTTTCCGCATGATCTTCATCGCGAGATCCGTGTAGGGCGGATACATGAGCCGAAGATCCGGCTTGAATGTCTTCTTCAGCACAGCCTTCCGGTGACTCAACGCCTCGAAACCCCAGCGGCCGTGATACGCACCCATACCGCTCGGGCCGACACCGCCGAACGGCAGTTGCGGCACCAGATAGTGCATCGCGATGTGGTTGATCACGGCACCGCCGGAAGGTATTTCGTCGACCAGGCGCTGTTGCACCGCCGTCGACCCACTGAAGAAGTAGGCGGCCAGCGGCTTCGACCGCCCGTTGACGAATGCTATTGCGGCATCAAGACTTTCGTAGGGCAGGATCGGCAGGATCGGCCCGAAGATCTCCTCCTGCATCAGCGGCTCGTCCGGATCCGGATCGACGACCACCGTCGGCTCGATCGAGAGTGACGCCCGCGTCGTCCTGCCGCCGGTGACGACCTTGCCCCGAGTCTGTTCGAGGTAGCCCGAGAGACGATCGAACTGTCTCTCATTGACGATGCGCCGACCATCGGCATGCCCGTCGCGCTCGAAGTCGCCGATCATCTCGACGACCTTGTCCACCAACTTGTCCTGGATTCGGTGGTCGACGAGCACATAGTCCGGCGCGATGCAGGTCTGCCCCGAGTTCATGAACTTCACCCACGCGAGGCGACGGGCGCCGACCTCGAGGTCGGCGTCGACGGTGACGATGACCGGGCTCTTACCGCCGAGTTCCAACGTGACCGGAGTAAGGGTGGGCGCCGCAGCGGCCATGATCTTCTTGCCGACCTCGGTGCCACCGGTGAAGACCGCGTGGTCGAAGCCCTGCGCGAGCAAGGCCTGGGTCACGTCGGCGTCGCCCTCGACCACCGCGACAGCGTCGGCATCGAAGTACTTCGGCACCAACCGCGCCAGCAGGGCGGAGGTCGCGGGCGCGAGCTCGGACGGCTTGATGACGGCACAGTTTCCCGCGGCGAGGGCTGCGATCAACGGTCCCAAGGTGAGCACGACCGGATAGTTCCACGGCCCGATGATCAAGACCACGCCCAGCGGCTCGTACTGGATCCACGCCGAGCCCGGATACTGGATGAGCGACAACGGTTGGCGCTGTCGTTTCATCCAGCCGCGAAGGTGCTTGATCGCGAATACGGCTTCGCCTCGGGTGGAGGCGATATCACCGAACCACGCCTCCTCCTTGCTCCGTCCGAGATCCTCCGCCAGTGCGGCCGCGACCTCACCTTCGCATTCGTCGAGCAACCTGACCAGGTTCCGCAGTTGCTCGAGACGCCACTCGACGGTGCGGGTCCGCCCGGTGGCGAAACCGCGCCGCATCCGCTCGACCACGCCGGTCACGACCTCGGTGCTCATCGCAGCGTCGCCGGAAGGTGCTTGACCGCGTGGACGAAATTGCCGACCAGGTAGGACGGTTCGCCGATCTGGAGGTTCGGCGCGCGATGCAGCAGCTGGTCGAAGATCTCACGCAGCTGGATCTTGGCAACGAAGTTGCCCATGCAGTAGTGCGGACCACCGCCGCCGAAGCCCACGTGCGGATTCGGCGATCGTGTGATGTCGAAGACGTGCGGGTCGGTGAAGACCGTCTCGTCCCGGTTCCCGGAGGAGAAGATCGTGGCGACCCACTCCCCCTTCTTGATCTCCTGGCCGCCGAGCACGATGTCCTGGGTCGCGGTCCGGCGGAACGTCATCACCGGTGTCACCCAGCGCACCAATTCCTCGGTGGCCGAGCCGATTCGGCCATCGAAGTCGTCGAGCAGCAACGCCTTCTGGTCCGGGAAGTCCTGCAGCGTCTTGATGCCCAGAGAGATGGTGTTCCGCGTCGTGTCGTTGCCCGCCACCGACAGCAGCACAAAGAACGAAGCGATCTCGTCATCGGTCAACCGAACGCCGTCCACCTCGGCCTGCACGAGGTTGGTCATCAGGTCCGAGGCCGGGTTCTTGCGCCGCTCCTGCGCGAATTCCATTCCCATCATGAGCAATCCGACGAGCGAATCGTTGAGCAGTTCGACGGGGGCGCGTCCGTTCGCGACGTCCTCGTCCGCCCAGGCCACCATCGCGTCGGCCATGTGCGCCGCTTCATCTCGTTGCGACACAGGCAATCCGAGCATCTCGTAGATGGTCCACATCGGCAGCCGCTTGGACACCTGATGCACGAAGTCGAACTCGCTGTCACCGACCTCGAGTAGTTCGTCCACGATGACACGAGCCTGGTTCTTGATCTGATCGTGGATCTTGGCGACCTGCTTGGGGGTGAAGGCCGAACTGATCAGCTTGCGCAGGGCGGGGTGGCGGGGCGCGTCCATCGCGAGGAACGACGACGCGGCTTCGAGAATGTCCGCCGGCACTTCTTCGAGCTGGACGCCCAGGCCGGAGCAGAATGCCTCCGGCTGCTTGCTGACCTCGGTGATCAGGCGGTGGCTGGTCACCGCCCACACGCCCTCGTTCTCCGGCGGCATCAACGCGCCTTCGATCGGCGGGTGCCAGCTGATCGGCCGCTCGGCGCGCAGCACGCGGAAGGTTTCGTCGCGTTCGGCCGCGGTCTTCGACCAGAACGACAGGGGTGAGATGCTCAGCGGGTCGTATGCCCGCGAGGTGGATTCGATTGCTGTGGTCATGTCAGCACTTCCTTGTGATGCGATCGCACGTCACTGGTTCTGGGCCACCGACGCGGGCTTGTACAGCTTCTCCAGCTCGCGCTTGACGAGCTTTCCGGTAGCGGTGCGCGGGAGCGAGTCGACGAAGTCCACGCTCTTGGGGGCCTTGTAGCGGGCAACCCGGTCCCGCACGTAATCGATGATCTCCGTGGCCATTTCGCCCGTGCGCGCGACACCGGGATGCAGTTGGACCACGGCCTTGACCTGCTGCCCCATCTCGGCGTCGGGGACGCCGATCACGGCCACGTCGAAGATCGCCGGGTGCAGGGTGAGCACGTTCTCCACTTCTTGCGGATAGATGTTCACACCACCGGAGATGATGACGAAGGACTTCCGGTCGGTCAGGAACAGGAACCCATCCTCGTCGACGTACCCGAGATCGCCCACGGCCGTCCATGTCGGATTCTCCGGATGCTGTGCGGCAGCGGTCTTTTCGGGATCCTTGTGATAGGTGAACGGCAACGTCTCGCGCTCGAAGTACACGGTGCCGACCTCACCGGGGGGCAGTTCCTTGCCATCGTCGTCGCACACGTGTACCGGCCCGAGCACACTTCGACCGACCGAACCCGGCTTCGCCTCCCAGTCCGGGGTCGTGATCACGGTCAGCCCGTTCGCCTCGGTGGAACCGTAGTACTCCACCAGGATCGGCCCCCACCAATCGATCATCGCGCGCTTGACATCCGGCGGGCACGGCGCGGCGGCGTGGATCACGAGACGCAGACTCGAGACGTCGTGGCGGTCGCGAACCTCGGCCGGCAGCTGCAGCAACCGCACGAACATGGTCGGAACCACCTGGGTAACCGTCACCCGATACTGCTCGATCGCCCGGAGCATCTCCTCGGCGCCGAATTTCTCCATCATCACCACGGTGCCGCCATAGGCATGCACCGCCCCGCACCAGCGCAACGGTGCCGCATGGTAGACCGGAGCGGGCGAGAGGTAGACGTCGGATCCGTTGACGCCGAAGAGTTTTCCGACCGCCATTGTCAGCGGGTCGCCGGGCTGGTCGACGCGAATCGGCAGCAACGGCGGCTTGATGCCCTTGGGGCGGCCCGTCGTACCGGACGAATACAGCATGTCCGATCCACGAGGCTGCTCCGCCAAGCGCTCGCCCGCACCAGCGAGCTCGTCGGCATAGGCGTGGTACCCCTCGATGTCACCCCCGAAGGCCAACCACTGCTCCACACGGGGCGCCAGGTCCCGCACCTCGGCGGCAAGTTCTCCGACCGCGGCGGATGCGACAACGACCTTGGCGTCACAATCGTCGATGATGTAGGCCGCTTCCGACGCGGTCAGGTGCCAGTTGATCGCGGTCACGTACAGACCGGAACGCATTGCTGCCCAATAGATCTCGAAACACTCGGGCGCGTTGTCGGACAACAGCGCGATGACATCGCCCTGGCGCAGTCCGAGGTCGTGCAGCACACGGGCGAACCGTGCCGAATTCTCGTCCAGCTCGCGATAGGTGATCGTCCGGCCGGAACCGGCCATGATCACCGCGGGCTTGTCCGGAGTGGACAGGGCGTGGACGCCTGGAAACATTGTGCGGTACCTCTCCGCTCGATCTGTTGCGCTCTGTCTGTTCAGACCAGAAGGTCCACGCGACCGTCCTGCTTCAGGCTTTCGACATAGACCGGGTAGAGCTTGCTGCCCAGCGGGGCCAGTTTGAGCATGCTCGCGACGTTCCCCCCGATCTTGATCTTGCCCTTCGCCATCGCGATCGGCAGATTGACTTTTCCTTGCCAGTAGGCGTTGCCCGTGTCGGCAGACATCCGCATGGTCGCGGTCGTCTTGCCGAAATGCTCCTGGCCCAACTCGACCCGGCCGGCCGGTGCGTCGATGACCAGAAAGGCCTCCGGGTCCGAGAACTCGAAGCCGAGAACGACTCCGGTCGCCGCCAGCTTGGGACCGATCTCCGGGTCTGCGAACGCCGACTCGAAGATGCCGCCGATGTACTTGCGTACCTCGTCCGCGTCCTTGAAAGCCATGTCGGTTCCTCTCCCACGGGGGCCAACGCCCGTGTTTCAGAATATATCTTTGATTAAATTCCGGTCGGAGAGTTCGCCGGAAACCTTCCGATCAGAGCTTCGGGCGAACGTGTCCGTGAAGTGGGTCAGCCTTGTGGTGTCCCTCACAAGCTGTGCGAGTATCGTAAGCATAAGTCGTCTTATGTACAAGGGCCGGGGGAAACTTCTGGACAACTGCGGTCGACGACCAGCTGACACACCGAGACGGAGATCAATGGCCATCAAGCAGGACTACTTCGACACCGCTTTCGAGCTGCTGTCCGAGCAGGGCTACAGCGCGCTGAAGCAGGCGACGCTGTGCAAGCGGCTGCGCGTGACGACCGGGTCCTTCTATCACTACTTCGAGAACTGGCACGACTTCACGTCACAGCTGCTCGAACACTGGCGCACCGCTCGCACGACCCAGCTGGTGGAGACCGCACAGCAGCACGGGGATCCGATCGAGCAGCTCGAGACATTGCTCCAGTTCGCTCTGGACCTCCCCCACCGCGCCGAGGCCGCGATCCGAGTCTGGAGCAAGGTCAACCCCGATGTCCGGGCGGTTCAGGAGGCGGTCGACGCCCAACGCCTGGAAGTGGTGCTGTCCGCGACGCGGACGATCTTCGACGACGAGGGCGAGGCGCTGCACCACGCACGCTGGGGTCTCTATCTCCTCGCCGGATACCAGGAGCTGGATTCCGGCGAGGATCCCGCCGCGCTCGAATGGGTGCTGCGCAGACTCATCCGGGAGCTGGAGGAGAAGTCACGCGAAAAGAGCCACGTATCGCCAATCTAGAACCGGCCGTTCATGTTCGGCGACCTCGCCGCTGACAGAGACCTGGGACCGAAGATGCACCAGGTGCGCATTGCCCCCGGCCGGAGATACGTCCTCGATCGTGATCACGCTGTGCAGCGTGTCCCCTTCATGGACAGGTCCGACATGGTCGCACCCATGCCATCCCACGACCGTCACCAGATTCGGAAAGGCTCGTGATACCTGAGCGAGCGCGATTCCGATGGTGTGGCCGCCGTAAACCAAACGCCGGCCACCCGCAGCACGCTCGTCGTGGTGGACCCTGGCGATATTGAGGCTGAGCCGTGCCAACTGGGGAGCCGCATCGACCACGTCTCCGCCGATCACCTCCACCCGGAGACCGGTCTCGGGGACCGAGCCGAGCGCACCGTTCACCGCCGGAAGCGCCGAAAGGTCCCAATCCTGCACCGCAGCAGGCCAATTCAGGTCGGCACCGGCACCGATCCGATCCAGATCATCCGCGCGGCCGGTGTCGTGGTCCTTCCGGAGGGGCAGCATGGCACAGCGCCAGAAGTCGAGGACGTCCCGGCCGTGCTGATCCACGGTGTGGATGCGCAACGCGACCAATCCCGTCGCGGGACGATCGGGACGGCGCCGGTTCTGTCTCAGCCCTTCGACAGTCGTCGTAGTGGTCAACGTGTCGCCCAGATGTGGTGTGCGCCGGAAAACCAGCCCGCGATAGAACAGGTTGGCCTTGACGTGGTGCGTGACCACCGTGGACTGACCGATCGCGATGTCCCACACCAGCGCGGGGTGCGCAAGCCCGGGGGCGCCGGTGACCGCGCTGGACAAGCCATGATCCAGTGGGAGCCGTAGACGATCACCGACTATCGACTGATGCACAGCCGCCAGGCCATCGGACAACGTGACCGGTGGAGCGCCATCGAATATCCGACCGGGCTCGAGCTCTTCGAAGTACGGTCCTTCCGCGTTCACAGCGAGACCCCGCTCTTCAGCAGGGTCCGACGCGCGGCCACCGCGATCGCCTCGTCGATCATCTGACCGTCCAGTTCCACCACGCCGCGGCCGCCGTCATGGGCGGCGGCCAGCGCACCCACCACCCGGCGCGCGTACTTCACCTGTTCATCGGAAGGCTCGAACGCGAGATTTATCGCGTCGATCTGACGCGGATGAATCGCCCACTTGGCATCGAAACCGATCCGCGCGCCATGACCGACCGCGGCCCCGAACCCGTCATCGACCCCCACACCGAGATACGGGCCATCCACCGCATCCAGGCGATTGGTGCGTGCTGCGGCAATCACCCTGTCCTGCACGGCGATCCAGAGTGCCGGATCCAACCGAGCGGATCTACCCAGCGATGCGGCAAGATCCGCGTACCCGATAATCAAGGTGGACAGTCGTGATGTGGCCGCCGCGATCTGCTCGATGCGAGTGAGTCCGTCGGCCGTCTCGATGAGCGCTTCCAACTCGATCCGGTCGTCGTGCATCGCACCGGCCTCCAGGCCGTCGAGCAGCCGATCGGCGAACTCGAGATCCCCAGCGGACTCCACCTTCGGCACCACGATGGAGGCTGCCGGGACGCCCAGCCCAACCACCGCGTCGATATCCAGGTGACACCAGCGCGATCGCGGCGCGTTGATTCGTACCGCGATCGCCGGCAGCCCGGCGGCGAGATCGTTCCAGGCGATCTCCCCCAGCAATGCCCGCGCCCGGTCCTTGTCCGCGGGCGGCACCGCGTCTTCGAGATCGATGACCACCTGATCCGCTCCGGAACCCAGAGCCTTCCGAATCTTGTACTCGTCACCGCCTGGCACGCAGAGGATCGACCTCCGCCGTGGACGTCCCGCCATCGAGCACCACCCTTCTTGTTTTTAATCTATGTTAAAGTATGTCGATAGTTATCGGAGCCCAGCGAGGAGTCAACAGTGAGCGAGCTGTCCGCCGAGGAGCAGCAGGTAGTGGCGACGGTGCGCGAATGGGTCGACCGCGAGGTCCGACCGGTCGCTCGCGACCTCGAACACGCCAACGAGTACCCGGAAAAACTGATCGAGCAGATGAAGCAGCTCGGGATCTACGGCCTGGCCATCCCGGAACCCTATGGTGAAGCGCCGGTCTCGATGCCGTGCTACGTGGCGGTGACCGAGGAACTGGCCCGTGGGTGGATGAGCCTGGCCGGTGCGATGGGCGGCCATACGGTCGTTTCCAAACTGATCCTCACCTTCGGCACCGAGGAGCAGAAGCAGCGGTATCTGCCGAAGATGGCCACCGGTGAGATCCGGGCGACCATGGCACTCACAGAGCCCGGCGGCGGTTCCGATCTGCAGGCCATGACCACGGTCGCCAAGCGCGACGCGGATTGTTACACCATCAACGGCGCGAAGACCTGGATCAGCAACGCCCGGCGATCGCAACTGATCGCGCTGCTGTGCAAGACGGACCCCGCCGCGCAACCCCGCCACCGCGGTATCAGCATCCTGCTCGTGGAACACGGCCCCGGCCTGACGGTTTCGCGCGATCTTCCCAAACTCGGATACAAGGGTGTCGAGAGCTGCGAGTTGCTCTTCGACGGCTATCGGGCACCGGCGGACGCAGTGCTCGGTGGTGTCGAGGGCAAGGGCTTCTCGCAAATGATGAAGGGCTTGGAAACCGGACGTATTCAGGTCGCCTCGCGGGCCCTCGGCGTCGCCCAGGCCGCGTTCGACGACGCGTTCGGCTACGCACAGCAGCGCGAGAGCTTCGGCGTGCCGATCTGGCAGCATCAGGCCATCGGCACCTACCTGGCCGAAATGGCCACCAAGCTGACCGCCGCCCGGCAACTCGTCCTGCACGCCGCGCGCAAGTTCGACGCGGGCGAGCGCTGCGACATGGAAGCGGGCATGGCCAAGTACTACGCCTCCGAGGTCGCCATGGAAATCGCGCTCAACGCGGTGCGCATTCACGGCGGCTACGGGTATTCGACCGAGTACGACGTCGAGCGGTACTTCCGCGACGCCCCCCTCATGATCGTGGGCGAGGGCACGAATGAGATCCAGCGCAATGTCATTACGTCGCAACTCATTGCCCGCGGCGGCCTCACCCGCTGAGGCCGCATAAGCCGACAGGCCGGTGCCTGCGACTTCGGTCGCGGACACCGGCCCTTCTGTTGGGTTGCCCGAGTCGATCAGGCCGAAGTCTCTTGCGGCGCAGCAGGTTCTGGTGCCCGACCGAGGCCGAGCGCCTCTTCTATCTCGCCCAGCGCCGCCCCGGTGTAAACGGCAAGCCGCTGCACGTGCGGTACGGACTTGCTGCATGCGGTGAAGCTGATGACGGCCTTCCCGGCGTAACTCGACATCGTCACATTCAGCGCTTGCCCGTGAAAGAGCACCGACGGACCGTAGATCTCTTCCACCTGGGCACCGTTGAAGTACAGCGGTTCGACCGGTCCGGGCACGTTCGAGATGACCAGGTTGGCGGGCGGGCGACCGATCCCGCCGAGGCCGGCGATCAACAACGCCATCTGCGGACCCATCAGCAGCAGCGTGAACGGCGTGACCGCAGACGGCGGGAGCGCCTGATGGAAACCCTTGGCGGCGAGCGTCGATCGGTGAACCGCCTGCATGCGAGCGACCGGATCGCTGATGTCGGTGCGCAACCGAGCGAAGATGAACGCCAGCGCGTTGCCCGTCGTCGCGGCGTTCAGCTCACGCATGTTCACCGGAATCTGCCCGACGATCGGACCCTCGGGCACCGCATCCAATTCCCGCAGGTACCGCCGCAATGCGCCGCCGAAGGCGGTCAGAAAGACATCGTTCACGGTCACGTTCGCGGTCTTCGCCACGCGTGTGAAGCGAGCCAGCTCGTAGTGCTGAGTAGCGAATCTGCGCTGATCACAGATTCGATGATTGAACACGGCCGTCGCCGCCTGAAACGGACGAGTCAGGTCTCCACTGCGGTCCGCGCGGACGGCCAGCGTCATCTCGACCAGCGCACGCCCTGCCACGGCGATGGAACTGATTGCACGGCAGAACTTTTCGACAACACCGAACCTACCCCACGCCGACATGGTGCTCGCGGCAGTTCGAGTGGCGATCGGTCGCCGCGAAGGCCCGTTTCCTCTGATCCCGGCACTCCACGGGGGCAACATATCGCGCATGTCGGGGTCGGTCGCGAAGATCCGTCCGATGAGACGGGCGGTCGCGACACCGTCCAATTGTCCGTGGTGGAACTTGAGGTAGATCGCGAAGCGGCCATGCTCGAGGCCCTCGATCACATGGCATTCCCACAACGGGCGGCGCCGGTCCAGTGGAAGAGAGTGCAAGTGCGAGACAAGCACTCCCAGTTCACGCTGCCCACCCGGAGTAGGCATGGCGATGTGCCGCAGGTGGTAGTCCAGGTCGATGTCCTGGTCGGCAGCCGTTTCCCAGCACGGGATCGGCCACCTACCCAGCACGGCGTTGAATGGCGGAGCAAAGGTCTGATTCGCGCGCCACTGCGCGACCAGGTCCCCCACGTAGGTGGCCGGTGCCCCCGCCGGCGGAGAAACGATGATCAGCGGGCCGAAATGCGCAGGCGCATCGCTCCTTTCCACGAAGAACCAAGCGGCATCAAAAAGGTTCAGGAAGGTTTTCGTCATCTACCTGTTCTCAATCGACTGGAACGGATGGATGGCGTTCGTCGTTGAATGCCCTTGCTGTGAAACCGCGGACCCGAGCCCCGATCCCCAGCAAAATCTAATGTACTTTAAACTCTGGCCACCCACGGGGGATGGCACGACATGTGGCGCTCTCCACAGCAACCCGACGATCAGGCAATGCCACGAGTTCGGTCACGCACGACAAAGGGCGGCCCCCTTGGGGACCACCCTTTGTCCGACCGACCGCTGGCTCAGCTACGGGACCCACGCGCCGACGTCTGCTCCGACGCTTCCGACGCACCACTGATCCGTGCGTCATAGCCGCTGCGCGCTGACTTGTCGAAGGCGAGGAAGGTCGTGTCGGCATCGAGCAGGTGGTTCGTGAAGTCGCGAAGCCTGCGGCCGAACACCGGCTGCAGGCGAGCCACGGGTCCCAGAATGCCCGGCAGGTAGACATCCGGCTTCCGGGCCGCGATCGCCCCGACGATGCCCTCGGCGACCTCTTCGGGCTCGAGATTGCGAACGAATTTCGTTCCTCGCGTACCCGCGATCAGCTCGGTATTGGTGAACGACGGCAGAATGCAGGTGAATGACACTCCGGACTTGGCGAATTCGACCCGCGCAGTCTCCGTCATCGAGATCACCGCAGCCTTGCTTGCACCGTAGCTGAGTCCGCCCGGAATCGGTGCCGTACCGGCCATGGACGCCACGTTGACGATGTGCCCCACACCCCGGGCGAGCATGCCGGGCAACGCCGCCCGCATCCCGATCATGGGTCCGGCCACATTGATGTCCAGCACCCGCTTGGACAACGTCGTCGACTCCTCCAGGAAGGGGCCGATGGGCATGATGCCGGCATTGTTGATCAAGACGTCGAGCGGACCGAAGCGCTCCTCGGCTTTGGCGAGGAAGGCGACGAAGGACTGCTCGTCGGTGGTGTCGACCCGCACGGCCTCGACATCCGGGCCGATCTCCGCGGCGGCCGAGGCGACGGCGGCGCCGTCGATGTCACCGATCACGACCTTGGCACCGCGGCGATGCAGTGCCTTCGCGGTCGCCAGGCCGATCCCCCGTGCCGCACCGGTGATGGCCACCACGCGGCCCTGGATCCGGCGAGTCCGTTGCGATTCGTTCATTCCTGCCCACTTCGTTGGAGGTCGTCGGCTACGAGTCCGACGGTTCGAGTTGCACCGTGCCGTGACGGCCTGAGCGTTCTCACCGCTACTGTTGCCCGGCTGTCCTTCATTATATTGGAAGATAGATTAAGTTCTAGACCCAGATCACATGAGCCGATCGTCAGGCGTAGCGCCACAGTTTCCGGCACGGCAGAGGCCGCAGCCCTCGCCTCACCTTGCGGTCCACCAGCACGCGGTAGCCGCGCCGGATCATCGCCGCAGCGAAATGACGAGCCTCCGCACTCGAAGCCGAGTACTCGAGGCGCAACTCCCCTGCGACGCAGTCGAACCGCACCTCGACACGAAGGAGCTCCTGACGCATCGGACTCACCGAACGCGGGTCATGAACCCGATACCACCGCACTTCGGCGAGCGGCGAAGGCGAGGGCTTCCTCCCAGCTCGCCTTCTTCATCAGCAGGCCGCGATACTTCATGATCACGTTCTGGCCGTTGAGGGCGAGCACTCCGGCGAGACGGTCACCTTCGCGGTACAGCGCGATCCAGCGCCCGCCGGCGTCCGGGTCGCCCTCGACGACCTTGATTTCATCCGCGGTCGGCACGCCGGCGAACTGAATTCGGCTGTCGTACCAGTCGGACCAGAAGTAGGGAACGGTCTGGTAGGACTTTGCCGACGCGGGATCCAGCGCGTTGCGCGCGGCCAGAGCGCCCTGTTCGGCAGCGCTCGTCCAGTGTTCGAGGCGCATCAGCCGGTCGAACAACGGGTTGTGCCAGCGTGCAACGTCACCCGCGGCGTACACCCCGTCGACACCGGTCCACAGGGTCGAGTCACAGACCACCCCGTTGTCGATGGTGAGCCCGGAGCCCTCGAGCCAGCCGGTTGCCGGAATCGCGCCGATCCCCACCACGACCAGATCCGCTTCGATCGCCGTGCCATCACTCAACAGGACCCGCTCGACTCGGCCCTCGCCTTCCAGACCGGTCACACCGACGCCGCAACGCAGCGGAGTGCCGTTCCGCTCATGAAGGGCGGCGCACGCCTCGCCCATGCGCTCCCCCACCGCCCGTACCAGCGGCGTGGGCAGTGCCTCGAGAATGGTGACGTCCAGGCCGCGCTTGCGGGCGCCGGCGGCCACCTCCGAACCGATGAAGCCGGCACCGACGACGACCGTGCGCGCACCGGCATCCAGGGCCCGCCTGATCGCGATCGCGTCGTCGAGAGTCCGCAATGTGTGGACGCCACCCAAGCTCTCCCCACCGGGCAGCATTCGAGCGTCGGCGCCTGTCGCGATCACGAGTGCGTCGTAGGAGACTGCACGGTCACCGATCAGCACCTTCTTGCCTTCGACATCCAAACCCGTTGCGGGCGCGCCGAGTACGAGCTCGACGCCGAGTTCGTCCCGCAGGACATCCTCGGTCCGGAAGATCGTCGACGCCGGCCCCTCACCGTCTGGCAGCCGGTCCATGTAGGCCTTCGACAGCGGTGGACGGTCATAGGGCAGATGCTCCTCGGCACCGATGAGCGTGATCCCGCCCTCGAATCCCGCTTTGCGGGCAGCTTCCGCCGCCCGCAGCCCGGCGAGGGACGCTCCGACCACGACGAGATTCTTCTGGGACAACTTGCTCACCTTCCCGCTCGATCAGTCTTTAATCGAGATTAAATTAGATTACGCGCACCCGTCAACAAGAGCACAGCAACCCAGACCTCGTCGGAACCGACTGCCGGCCGGTTCCGCCGGCGCATCCTCGATCCACGACGCTGATGGAGTCAGCTTCAGACGGGCCGCCCGACACGCTCGTGCGCCGGGCGGCACACCTGTCAGATCAGCTTCAGACCCAGAGCGTCAACTTCAGATCCCGGAGCGGCGGGTCATCAACCGCCGCAAGTTCGGTATCGGAGCGCACACCAGACCTCCCGCAGAGGAATTCGCGGAACCTCATCTTCGCGGCGACCCCGCCGTCTCCGCCCGCGAATCCAGGTGCGATCGAGCTCGCCGGGCATCGCCGCAGCACGGCGTGCCGTGGTCGTCGAACGGCGTCCTCGAGCAAGCCGTCATCGGCCCGCACGGACCGAGCGGGTTCACCGGCTACACCGACGGTGCGCAGCAAGTCGTGCCGGAGAGCCTCGACGAGGACCTCCTCACAGGGTTCGGCGAAACAGGGCCGATGAACACCCTGGCCTAGACTCTGCTCGGTGACGAGGTTATCGAATCGAAGTTCGAAAGACGCGTCCGCCGCGAAGACGGCGAGCGGCAGGGGCCGCCGACGCCGCGCCGAGGTGCTCGACGCACTGACCGAACTGTTGCAGGCACATCGCTTGACCGACATCGAAGTACAGGACATCGCACGGCAAGCAGGCATCAGCCGCTCGAACTTCTATTTCTATTTCCCGACGAAAGGCGCGGCGGTCGCGGCGCTGATCTCGGACATCCAGCACAACCTCCGAGCCGTCGCGGTGGACTGGTACGGCCGGAACGATCTGCCCGACGACGAGCGGATCGTCCGCGGGATGCGCGCGACCATCGAGTACTGGCGCGCGCATGCCCGACTCATCGCCGCAATGTTCGAGGCGGTCAACGAGGATGCCGAGGTCCGCCAGGCGTGGCAGGAAACGCTCGACGAGCTCGCCGCGGGCGCGAGTGAACGCATCGCCCGCGACAACACCCAGTTCAGCGGTTTCCAGCCTCCCACCCTGGCCGCAGTACTCGTGGACATGACCGCACGGGCAATGGAGCGCGACGTCACCTCGATCGTCGACACGGGCCGGCCGCTTCCCGAGATCGAAGCGGCGTTGGTTCATGTGTGGCTGACCAGCACCACCTGAACGCGAAAAGTTCGACGCGCGTCAAATTTTTTCTATACAAGAGTAAAAACTGTCGCTACGCTCGGTGTGACCCCAACCACGAACGCGAGGTTTCCTGATGCGTGCCACACTCTCCGCGACCAAAGACATACTCCTCGGCCTCTCGCCCTGGGTGCCCAGTCAGTCCGGCTACGGACTCGATTCCCTGACAACCCAGGAGTTGACAGCAGCGCTGGCAGGCGGCACGCCCGGGGCAAGGATCGAGTCCCTGCGAGTCGAGATCGACTCACGCGGCACGACCGACCGGGCACGACTGCACCTGACCTGGAACGAGGCGGGCCGCAGTGCCGGGTTGCCCGCGTCGGCGTTCGCGAAGGGCACCTCCAGCCAGCTGGCCCCACGGATCATCGTCTCCGGATTCGGCTGCCACACTTACGAATCGCGCTTCTTCACCCAGATCCAGCCGAGCGTGTCGGACCTGACCATCGCGCCGTTCATCAGCCGCGCCGGGATCGGCGGGCGCTATGTGATCGCGTTCGAAGACCTCGCCCTCCGCGGCGATGTGACCTTCTACAACGCCGACGACGAAGCATCCAAGGAACACGCCGAAGCCGTCATCGACCTGCTCGCCACCCTGCACGGGCGCTTCTGGCGATCCCCGCGGTTCCAGACCGATCTGTCCTGGCTCGAAACCTATTCCCGCAGGCCGGGATACCCGTTCATGCAGCGCTTCTTCAGCTGGAGCGAGAAGCGCTTCATGAAGCAGGATCGCGTGGTGCCCGAGCCCGTCCGACGCCTCACCAAGAACTATGTGCAGAATCAGCCGGCGCTGGTCAAGGTCTGGGAGTCGATGCCGCAGACCCTCTGCCACGGCGATTGCCACCTCGGCAACACCTTCTCCAATCCCGACGGCACCGCGGGCATCTACGACTGGCAGGTCTTCCACAAGATGAACGGCCTGCGCGACTTCGCGTACTTCATGATGCACTCGATCCCGACCGACCTGCGCCGCGCGGAGGAGCACAACCTGCTCCGCCGTTACCTGCACGGTCTGGCGGAGGCCGGCGCGGGCAGTGAGGTGCCGGGATTCGACGAGGCCTTCGATACCTACCGCCTCCTCACCGTCGACGGCTGGATCGCGATCGTCTTCACCCTCGCGGCCGGAAGTATGCAGCCCGACGACCGCATGGAAGTCACCGCGAAGCGCGCCATCAACACGCTGATGGACCTCGACGTCGAGAAGGCCCTGACGGCCGCGTTGTAACAGCTCACACCACGGCCGGACCAGCCGGGTGCCGAACGGGCGTCAACCTTGCTCGGGTGCCGCCGGAGCAGGGTTGACACCCTCGCGAACTTAATTTAATTTTGATTTAAGTCACATTCGTCGGGATGCGGTCCGAGAAAGAGTCGCCTGTGCGCTGCCTGGGCCCGACCCTCGCCCCCAGGAGCTCCCATGTTCACCGATGCGAAGCAACGTATCCTCAACGCGTGTTCGATCGCCGGACTGGTGACATTGGTTGTCGCTCTGGTCGGTTGGCTGATCGCCGGCGTACTCCCACTCCCGTTGGGGCCGTCGCACAGCACACAGCACGTGGTCGATTTCTACTCCGACGGCGGCACCGTGCGGATGATCGGTTTCGTGATCGCCCAGCTGGGAATCGCCTTCACGATTCCGCTCGTCGCCCTGATTACGATCCACCTGCTCCGCGTGGAGGGCCGAATCCCGATCTTGGCGTTCGTGCAGATGGTCGCCGGCACTGTGGCGGCGATGCTACTCATCCTTCCGATGATGCTGTTCGCGATCATCGCATTCCGCCCGCATGCCCTCGAACCGTCAACGGTCCGCTTCCTCAATGATCTGGCCTGGTTGCTGTTCCTGACACCGATCGCACCGTTCATGATTCAGAACATCTCGATCGGTGTCTGCATTCTCTCCAACCGGCAGACAGTCTTTCCGCGGTGGGTCGGGTATGCCAACTTCTGGATCGCACTGTCCTTCGTCCCGGATATCCTGGCCTACTTCTTCTACTCGGGTCCGCTCGCATGGAACGGTGTGCTGATCTTCTGGCTGGCCCTGACGACATACGCGATCTTCCTGGTGGTGATGTCGTTGACGACGATGCGCGCCAACCGCACGCTGGCGGCCCCTCCCGCGGCTGCGGTTCCGGAGGCAGCGCAGGTATGACAACTTCCCAGGCCCCGGATCGAGCATTTGGTCCACGCTTCCCGATCCCTGGCCCCGAGCCTTCGAATGGATCGAGCGCACCCCCGCCGGCGAAGTGACTTCCTTTCGGCGGCAAGCGTGTTGGCGGCCTGCCTGGTTCATCGACATCCACACCGAGGGCGGGCACCTCGGCCACCCCGACCTCCGTTGTCAGCGCGAAGAGAACCTGCCCTGGGTAAGCGGATCGTCGGTCGAGCGCGAGTACCGCATCATGCGTGTGCTGCAGGACGGCGTGAAAGTCGCTCGGGTGTACGGATTCTGCCCTGATCCCGAGGGCATTCTCATGGTGACCGTTCCCGGTCTCGACAGGATCGCATCAGCTGGACTTCGGCGGTTTCCACAATCGGAACACCTTTGGAGGCAATCGTGACGACACTTCATCCGACAGACGCGGGATTCGCTCAGGCGTACTCGCACGCATGGACGACAGATCCCGAAGGATTGCTGCAATTCTTCGCCGTCGACGGGCGATACACCGACATTGCGATGGATGCAACCTATGTCGGGCACCACTCGATCGGCAGGTTCCATCGCCACATGCTCAGATTCGCGCCAGACTCCGCGATCGTGTTCGGCAGCACCTTCGCGGCGGAGGGCAGGCTCTACTCCGAATGGGTGTGGAGCGGAACATTTTCCGGTGCCCTTCGGTTGCGTTCGGGCCAGCTGGTCGACGCCGCGGGGACTCATTTCACGGTCCCAGGCGTCGCAGTGTGCACCTACGACTCGGACGGCCTTCTCACGACCCACCGAGACTTCTGGGACCTTTGCACCGTCTTGAGCCAAGCGTCGGTCAGGATCGGTTGAGATCGAATCAACTCGGGGTCGTGGTTCACACCACGTTCACGCTGTCGAGGAATCGGGCGGCATAGTTCTCGTCGCCGCTGATTCGCACACTTCGATCACGCCATGCTGCACGGCTGGTCGCCCATTCGGGGAATTCGTCGACCTGTCCTTCCACCGTGGCGGCAGCCGCGCCACGGGCACAACCTGCGGTCACTGCGCCGCCGGGGTGGACGCGCCAGATTCCGCCACCCGATCCGTTCAGCACGATATCGAGTGGGTAGGCGAGCCAATCGTTTTCGGCAGACCTGAGCTGATTGCTGAGCACCGCGAACATCCATTCGACGACGCCGGCCATCCGGACCGGATCAGTCGGTGGAACCGTCCGGCCCAACGCCGGGGCGATGTCGAACCGCAGGTGGATGTGGTGATCGAAGAGCATGGCGCCGGGTAGTAACAGCCCGGCCGGAAATCGGCCGAGTTCGGCCAGAGGCAACCGCATTCGCTTGACAGGGGTGCGTGCCAACAGCGCAGACCCGGTCGCCAGGTACCGGCTCCAACGCTCGTACTCGGCAAGGACGCGTGCCGACGACCACTCGCGCCGTCGGATGACGAAAACCTCGTTCGTTCGTTCCACGTCGGCGCTACGCATGAATGTCACCACCGCCGGGCCGAACACCGCCCGGCAGCCCGAGCCCATATGCGCGACGACGTCGTGCACTCGCCAGCCTGCCGCCCGGCTCTGGGTTCGCCACTCTGCGTCGTCGAGGTCCTTGCAGAGGCTAACGACTTCGGCACGCTCGCGGCGGAACGCTGACACCCGTTCGGATGCCTTCATCGTCGTGGTCCTTCCGCCGACCATATTCACCATAGATCTGTTTCCCCAGGCCGATCGATCGACAGCGCGTAAAGACGAATAGGCCGCGGGCGCACGGATCACCCCGCCCACGGCCTATCCGGTTGCCGCGATCGAATCCTGGTGATTCACACGATCACGGCCGTCTCGGTGCGCTCATCTGCCGGGTCACGGAGCAGGTGAACGCGTCGAGTCGAGTTATGACGTCGCGACCGGGAACTGGTCGCGGATCTTGTCGACGACGATCTTGGCGGTCTCGGCGCAGGCGGTCGTGCCGCCGTTCGCGTACTCCTTGACCGCATCACCCACGTTCCACAGATTCTGGATCGGGGTGTCGTGCGGCAGGTCGTAGCCGGCGACCGCGCGCTGCGGCGGCCAGCCGTCGCGGGTGACATTGATCGACAGGATGCGGGCCTCGTCGAAGCCGGGCACCTCGTCACGCAGATCCTGCAGCAGCAGCTGGGTTTCGGATTCCTCGTCGAAATCGCCGACGGCAGGCTTCGGCACCGCGGTGCCCTGGTAGAGGTGCCAGCCTTCGGGAGCCATTTCCGGGCAGAGCGCGGTGAAATTCGCGATGTAGCACAGGCGACGGCTCTGGGCGAAGCTGGTCAGGCCGGGAGCCTTGACGAGCGGACGCCGGCTGGCGAAGTTCACCGAGATCATTCCGCACGGACGATTGGCCTCGTCCACCTGCGCAACGTAGTCGGCGGGCAGATTGTCCCGGCCCACCAGGTCCAGGGTGGCGAACGGGCCGATGTTGCTGACGGTGAAACGGCTTGTGACTTCGATAGTTTCGCCGCCACGGGAAATGACCGCACCGGTGATCCGGCCCTCGGTCATCGACAGCGAGGTGACCTCGCTGTCGAGCCACACGGCGCCGCCATTGCTCTCGACCACTTCGGCGAGCGACTTCCACACACCGATGGTGCCCTCAGGACAGAAACCGAACTTCTTGAACGCGCTCTTGCGCGTGAAGTAGGTCAGGAACACCCGCGCGGGCAGTTCCTCGGAACCGACGGCGAAGACCGATCCGCACATGTTGCGGAAGATGCCGTGCACCGACTCGTTCTTGGTGTACTTGGCCACCCAGTCGGCGGTGGACAGTTCGCCCTCGGGCAGGCCGCTGTCATTGCGGGCGGCCCCGAGTCCCTGGACCAGCTTGGCGCCCTGGCGGGTGAGTTTGGACAGCAGGAAACCCCAGCCACCGCCGGTCACGTCGACATCCTTGCCGCCGATGCGGTAGAGGATGGGCGGCTGTGGCTTGCGGATGTCGAACTTGGCGCCGACCTCGTCGAAGGTCTCCTCGGTGATGCCGCCGAGTTCGATGACGATGGCGCCGTTGTTCACCTTGAAGCCGTCGATGTCATCGGTGGAAGCCCGGCCGCCGACCTTGTCCAGGCGCTCGACGACGAGCGTTTTGTAGCCCAGGTGCGACAACCGCGCGGCCGTGAACAACCCGCCAGCGCCCGCACCGATCACCAATGCGTCCCAATTGTTTTCGGTCATGATCAGTCCTCGATTCAGCCGAGCGGATTCGCGCCGGGCTCAGCGTCCGACATATCGGTGATGTGGTTCCACTGCGCCGCGACCTCGTCGATGCTCGGTGGAGTCGCGAACACCGCTCCCTTGTTCTGGAACTGCTGCACGCGGTAGACCTGTCCACCGCCGGCGACGATAACCGTTGCGGTGTCCGAGCATTCGTCGCTCATCAGGTAGCCGACCACACCCGCCACATGGGCAGGCGGAAGCTTGTCGAGCATCTCCTTGGGAGCGATGTCCTCGGTCATGCGGGTGGCCGCGAGCGGCGCGATCGCATTGGCGAGGATGTTGTTCCGAGCGCCCTCGATCGCGAGGGTGTTGATCAGACCGACGAGGCCGAGTTTCGCCGCGCCGTAGTTCGCCTGGCCGAAATTTCCGAAGAGGCCACTGGTGGACGCCGCGACGACGATGCGGCCGTGGTTCTGTTCGCGGAAGTACGGCCAGGCGGCGCGGGTGACGTGGTAGCCGCCCCAGAGGTGGACCCGCTGCACCGATTCCCAGTTGTCGGCTGTCATCTTCGCAAACGAGCCGTCGCGCAGGATTCCGGCGTTGTGGATGACGCCGTGGACGGTTCCGAAGTTGTCGACGGCGGTCTTGATCAGGGCGGCCGCGCCTTCCTCGGTGGCGATGTTGTCGTAGTTGGCGACCGCGGTGCCGCCGGCGTCGCGAATCTCCTGGACCACGGTGTCGGCCATGGCGGTGCCGGAACCGGAACCGTCTCGGGCGCCACCGAGGTCGTTCACCACGACCAGGGCGCCCTCTTTGGCAAGCAACAGTGCGTATTCGCGGCCGAGACCGCCACCGGCGCCGGTGACGACGATGACGCGATCGGTTACTCCGGGCATTAGTGTTGTCTCCCTTGACTTTACAGAGTTGATGTCAGTACGACGCAGGCAGCTTCAGGCTGGTCTGCGCGACGAAGTTGAGGACCATCTCGCGGCTCACGGGCGCGGTCTTCAGCAGACGCGCCGAGAACCAGAGCTCGGCCAGGCCGTACTCGAGCGAAAGACCGTTGCCGCCATGGGTCTGGATCGCCTGGTCGAGCGCTTTCAGGGACGCGTCCGCCGCCGCGAACTTGGCGATATTGGCCGCTTCCGCCGCGGGCAGTCCGGCGTCGAACAGCTCCGCGGCCCGATAGGCCGCCATTCGGGCGAGTTCGACCGCGATGTGCGCCTCGGCGAGAGGGTGTGAAATCCCTTGGTGCGCACCGATCGGAGTCGACCAGACCTTGCGGTTCCGGGCGTAGGACACGGCCTTGGTGATCGCGTAGCGGCCGATACCGGTGCTGATGCCGGAAGCGAGGATACGTTCGGGGTTCAGACCCGCGAAAACCTGCCGCAGGCCGTTGCCCGCGGTGCCGATCAACGCTTCTGGACCGACCCGGACCTCGTCGAAGAAGACGGTGAATTGGTGGTCGGGTGAGACGACCGCGGTCGGCAGCGGCTGCAGCGTCACTCCGGCCGCGTCGGTCGGCACGACGAACATCGACAGCGGCGATCGTGAGGTGCCGACGAACTCCGGGTCGCGGGTGATGAGCAGAATCGCTTCGCACTCGTCGATGGCGGAGATGAAGTACTTGCCGCCGGAGATGATCCAGTCGTCGCCGTCGCGACGTGCGGTGGTGCTGACATTGTGGCTATTGGAGCCGGCGTCGGGTTCGGTCAGGCCGAAGGCCATCTTCCGGCTGCCGTCGGCCAGGCCGGGCAGCCATTCGGTCTTCATCTGCTCGGAGCCGTGCGCGGCGAGGATCGAACCGCAGATGGCCGGCGAGACCACCGCGAGCAGCAGCGGAAAGCCGTGCGCGGCCAGCTCTTCGATGACGATGAGCATCTCCGACAGGCCGGCACCACCGCCGCCGTACGCTTCGGGCAGATGCACCCCGAGCAGGCCGGCCTGACCGAGCTCACGCCACAGCTCGTCGACCTTGGCCCCCGATCGGGACCGCTCCAGGAAGTACTCCTGACCGTATTTGGCGGCGAGCTTGCCGACGCTTTCGCGCAGCAGCGCCCGTTCGTCGGTGTCGATAATGAAGGCGGACAACGGTTTATCTCACTTTCCGGTGAAGGTCGGCTGCTGTTTGGCGAGGAAGCTCTCGATGGCGCCGGTCGCATCAGCCGTGCGGGCGACGCGCCGGAGCGCCTCCGTCTCCTCCGACAGCGCGTGGTCGAGGGTGTTGGTCCAAGAGTTGTGCAGCAGCCTGCGCATCTCGCCGTAGCCGCGGGTGGCCCCCGCGGCCAGACGTCGGACCGTCGCCTCCGCTTCGGCCTCGAGCTTGGGCGCGGGAACGACGCGATTGATCAGGCCCCACTCGGCGGCTGTTCCGGCGTCGATGACCCGGTCCTCGAACAGCATTTCGCTGGCTCGCCGGATGCCGATGAACTTCGGTAGATACCAGGTATTTCCGGAGTCGGCCGTGATGCCGATACGTCCGAAACCGGCGGCGAACTTGGTGCCGGCCGCGGCGATCGTGATGTCGGCGGGGTAGAGGAACCCCAGCGCGCCACCCGCACAGGCACCGTGCACAGCCGTGACGATCGGAACCTCGACCCGCGCGAGTAACCGAATCGCCTCGTGCATGGGCAGCGCCATTCGCGTCAGCGTGTCGGGCAGATCTGCCGCGCCGTCCGAGAACGCGCCGATATCTCCACCGACGCTGAAGACGGGACCGTTTCCGGTGATCAGAACCGCGCGCAGCCGATCGTCATTGGAGATCCAGGTGGCCAGCTCGAGCAGCGCCTCCCCCATCGCCTTGTCGAGGGCATTGCGGGCATCGGGCCGATCCAGCTTGACGTACGCGATGTTGTCCACGACCTGGTACGAGATCACCGTTGCACCTCCTTTTAGAATTTAATGTAAATTAGGAAATGAGCTCGGGTCAAGCCCCGGCCGCCATCGCGGTCGAACATCTCGTCGTTTCAGTCCCGCTCGGACCCGACAACCGCGACGAACGAAACGCAGGCACCCGGGCGGCCACCAAGGTTGTGTGTGAGAGCTACCCGCGGATCCGAGATCTGGCGCTCTCCTGCCTCGCGGCGGAACTGCAGCCAGCATTCATAGAGCATCCGCAGCCCACTTGCTCCGACCGGATGCCCGAAGGACTTCAGACCACCGTCAGGATTGACGGGCAGTCGGCCATCGAGGTCGAAATCGCCTGCGATGCTGTCCTTCCACGCCTGTCCGCGGTCGGTGAATCCGAGATCCTCCATGAGCACGAGCTCCGTGGGTGTGAAGCAGTCATGTACCTCGGCGAAGGAAACCTGAGTGCGGGGGTCGGTGATGCCGGCCTGGGCGTACGCGTCCTTCGCACTGGCCACTACCTCGGGGAAGGTCGTGAAGTCGTAGTCCGGATCCACCGCACCACGCCCGGGCCCTGCGGTGAGCGAGAGCCCTTTCACGTACAGAGGGGTATCGGTGTAGTCCAGGGCATCCTCGGCGCGGACGATCACCGCGCAGGCTGCACCGTCGGAAACACCGGAACAATCGAAAATGCCCAGGCGTCCCGCGACGAGCGGCGCGCCTGCGATCTTCGCCTTCGCCACCTCGGATCGAAACTGCGCCTTGGGATTCAGCGCGCCATTGTGATGGTTCTTCCACGCAACGTGGGTCATGGCCTCCCGCATGAGTGCCGGATCGACGTCATACTTCGCGCAATAGGCCGGATCGAGCAGCGAGAAAGCGGCCGGCGCGGTCAACGACAGCTCCGAGGCCGTGCCGTCGCTGGGCGGGTCGCCGCGGAGGAGTCCGGAGAATCCCGAGTCCTTGAGTTTCTCCACGCCGATGGCGACCACCCGATCGTAGGCCCCCGACGCGACGGCATAGCAGGCATTCCGGAAGGCCTCGGACCCGCTCGCGCAGTAGTTCTCCACCCGGGTAACCGGGGTGTGCTGCAGCCCGAGCGGCTTGCTCGCCGTCAGACCGCTTTGGCCGGTACCCAGAGTGCCGAGCCAATACGCGTCGATATCAGCGCGGTCCAGCCTGTCGTTGCCGTCGAAGCAGTCGGCCATGGCCTCGAGCAACAGGTCATCGGCAGAGCTCTCCCAACGCTCACCGAAGCGAGTGCAGCCCATACCGACGATTGC
Source organism: Nocardia sp. CA-151230 (assembly GCF_050942175.1). Lineage (NCBI taxonomy): Bacteria > Bacillati > Actinomycetota > Actinomycetes > Mycobacteriales > Nocardiaceae > Nocardia > Nocardia sp. CA-151230. The sequence goes on along the minus strand of NZ_CP192061.1, from coordinate 4,205,953 downwards.
GACCTTGTCGCGTATTCCGTTGCTGCTCATAGTAGTTGCGCCTTCCAGAAGTAGTTGTGCACGCCCGCCGCGCTGTGCAGGCGGCGGAAGGTCATCCGCACGCGTGAACCCACGGCCAGCCGGTCCGAACCTCCGTCGGCGACCTCGAACGCGTATCGGCCACCGGCATCGAAATCGACCACCGCGTCCACCACGGGCGGGGCGGGCGAGTACGCCAAGCGATCGACCGTGAACGTCGTGACGACTCCTTCACTGCGTGCCAGTGACACTTCGCTCATCGCGTCGATCGCACTACAGCGCTTACAGACTCGCGCCGGCGGCAGGTGAACCATCTCGCACGAACCACAGACGCTGCCGGTGAGTGCGAATTTCCATCCGGTAGTGCGAGCCGACGGTGGGCCGGCCACGCGATCGGGCTCCGGCCGACGTGGCGGTTCACGATCGAGCAGGCCACGCCACGTCAGGTAGGTCGGGTAAGGCACGGACGATCCGTGCTCCAGTTGCGCGGCAACCGAAATCGGCTGTCTCGCGTGCGAGATGCGTTCGGTAGCCCGCAGTACGAGAGCATCGCAGCCATCGGCTGCCGAGATCACGAGTATGGTCTCGTCCGGCTCGGCCTCGTCGAGAACCGCGGCCAGGGCCAGTCCGACATCGGAGGTGCCCGCGTGACCGATGGGCGAGTTCCTGGTGGTCAGTTTCCCCGCAACAGCTTTCGAGACGCGCTTCGCGAGAGTGACGTTGGGCGAGACCAGCACGACATGGTCCGCTTCGGTCAATTCCGCGGACGCCAAAGCCTTCGCGGCAGCTTTGCGAACGAGTGGCTGGTACTGCTCGATACCGAAGCGTTCTTCCCACTGCTCACCCGTCGCTGACCTCGGGTCGCGCCAGCGGTCGAGGAACTCCGCGGTCAAGGAAGATCGAGCAATGATCTCCGCGATGGGATCACCACCGAAGACGAAGGCGGCCGCGCCGTCTCCCCCATTGCGCTCATCCGACGACCCGGGGCGGCCGACGCGCATATCCGCCAGGACGGCGAGCCCACCCGCGTTCGCCGCGGCCAGGAGGGCCGCAATGCCGCTGCGAGCGGAACCGGCCAGGTCCACAGCCAGCATGTCCGGACGCAGCCCCAGGGCCGCGTGAACGGCCGTCGCGTTCGCCTTGTCGGCATAGGCCGGGGTCGTGGTCGCGAAGTACAACCCGTTGGGCGCGACGCCCGGGCCGAGCGCGGCCACCGCAGCCGCGACGCCCATGGTCGTACTGTCCTCGTCGAAGGACGCAGCGACACGAACCCCTCTGCCCGCGTTGATATTCAACGTGCTGCCGATCTCGGCGAGCGAGATGCGGTGAGCGGGGAGATATGTGCCGTAGGCGGTGATTCCGAACTGTGTCATCATGCTGCCTCGAAAAGTGCCGCCATGCCCTGACCGCCGCCGATGCACATCGATTCCAACGCGTATCGACCACCGCGCCTGCGCAATTCGTGCAGCATGGTGGTGAGGATGCGGACACCCGTGGCGCCGATGGGATGGCCGAGTGAGATGCCTGAGCCATTGACATTGAGTCTGTCGTGATCGTCGAATCCCCAGCCCTTCAGCACGGCAAGGACTTGGACGGCGAACGCCTCGTTCAGCTCCACCAGATCGATGTCGTCGAATGTACGGCCTGTGCGTCGGAAGAGTTTCTCGACTGCCGGGACCGGCCCGATGCCCATCTCTGCGGGTTCGCAGCCGGTGGCGGTCCAGTCGACGAGGAATCCGAGAGGCTCGAGCCCGAGTTCGTCCAGCTTGTCCTCGGCGACGACCAGGCAAGCCGAAGCCGCATCGTTCTGCTGACTCGAATTGCCGGCGGTCACTGTGCCGTCCGACATCAGAGTGCGCAGTCGCGCCAGAGATTCGGGACTCGAATCAGCACGAATGCCTTCGTCACGGCCGAACTCGATCGGGTCGCCCTTGCGCTGCGGCACCGGTACCGCCACCACTTCGTCGGCGAACTTGCCGGATTCCCATGCGGCGGCGGCCTTCCGGTGGCTCTGAGCGGCGAATTCGTCGGCCGCAGCACGGGTAATGGAGTACCGCTGCGCCAGATTCTCAGCGGTCTCGATCATACCGCTGATGGGACCGAAGCGCTCGATCGGCTGCGAGCGTTCCCGGCCCCGATCCAGGCGATCGTAGAAGGCAACATTGCCCGAGCGCGAGCCCCACCGCATGTCCTGGGTGTAGTACTCGATATTGCTCATGCTCTCGACGCCACCGGCGAGCACCACCTCGGCGGCACCGGTTTGCACCATCATGGCCGCGGTCACGACAGCTTGCAGGCCCCCGCCACAACGCCGGTCGGTCTGAAAACCGGGAACCTCGATGGGCAATCCCGCCGCGAGCGCGGCCCAGCGCCCGATGCACGGCGCTTCGGAGTTCGCGTAGGACTGGGCAAAGGACACATCGTCGATCCGGGCCGGGTCGACACCGGAGCGCTCGACGACGGCCTTGATGATGTGGGTGGCCAGGTCTTCGGCCGGAACCGGCCGCAGCGTACCGCCGAAGGTACCGACGGGTGTTCGCAGCGGGCTGACGATCGCCGCTCTCTTCATGATCTCACCTCAATGCTGACTTTCACTGTGCCGCCGCCGGCGCATGCCGTACGGCGTTTCCGAGAGGTTCACCACCGGCTCGCTACCGCGCGAAGCATTTCGCGGTGGTCAGGGTGGGCGATTGCGAGCATCCGTTCCCGCCGTTCCGGCAGCGGCAACCCACGCAGGTCCGCGATACCGAACTCGGTGACGACGATTCCGGCATCGCTGCGCGCGATACTCACCGGCCCGGACAGCCGGTCCACGATCCGGCTGCGTGAGCCGGCGGTCGAGGGAAGGGCGATGATCGGCAGCCCGCCGTCCGACCGGGCTGCCGCCCTGAGGAACTCGCCACCGCCGCCGACCGCGCCGACGTAGCGCCCGCCCGCCACCTCGGCGTTGACCTGGCCCGTCAGATCGACCTCGATGGCGGAGTTGATCGCCACGAAACGATGTTGTGCGGCAAGACGTTCCGGATCGTGGGTATAGCCGATCGGCCGGAGCGACACGGCGCTGTTGCCGTGCGCGTACTCGAACAGCTTGCGAGTACCGATCAGCACCGCCGCCACGGAGACCCCGCGGTCGGTGGTCTTGCGGGAATTGGTCACCACGCCCTTGTCGATCAGATCGACTGCGGCATCGCTGAGAATGCCCGAGTGAATACCGAGGTCATTGCGCACGCCGAGCGCGCCGAGCACCGCCTCGGGCACCGATCCGATCCCGAATTGCAGCGTGGCTCCGTCGGGAACGATGCTCGCGACGTGCGCACCGATGGCCGACATCTCGGGAGTCGGTGGCGCCGCCTGGCTCTCGGCAACGGGCCGGGAGGTCCGGATCAAGATGTCGATGTCACTGTGACTCAGATGCCGGGCGCCGGGTGTGGCCGGCACCTGATCGTTCACCTCCGCGACGACGACCCGGGCGCCGTCGAGCGCAGCGGTCAGATAGTCGTCGGCCAATCCGAGGCTGTATCGCCCCCGCTCATCGGGAGGCGCGCACTGCACCAGCACCACGTCGGCGCGTGACACGAGATCCGGCAGGGTCGAGTAATGACCGGGGTATATCTCGAGGACACCGGCGGCGGCCAGCGCCCGATTACTGCCGGTTCCGCAGTAGCTGACGAACCGGATGTGGTCTGCGTGTTCGGGTTTCACGGTCGGGGCCGCGGAAATACCGATGAAGCAGGTGATGCCGCCGAGATCTGCTCGTTGGTCGAGCAGACGCTCGGTCAGCGTCACCGGCTCCGCGCACGACTGCCCCCAGACCACGAAGTCGCCGGGACGAACGATGTCGCCGAAGTCCAGGTCCGGTGCGGATACCACCCGCGGTGCGGCCGACATGTCAGTCCTCCCGCCAGCGGTCGGCGGACGGATCGAGCAGGCGTTCCATGTGCCCCTCGGTGAGCCACACGATCGTCTCCAGCTCGAGGGCGTCCAGGAAACGGACGCGGCCGGACTTCAGGTCTTCCAGCCGCAACCGCGGACCATTCGCGGTGTCGTCGATGCCGACTCGGACCTGAGCGAATTCACTGTGCACGACACCGCATTCACGACCGGTGCCGCTGTTCGATCCTGGCCTGTCCATGTCCTGGCCTCTCAGATCAGGAAGCCCATGCTGGGCACGGCTTCCGCGCTGTTGACGAGCATCACCGTCTTGCGCACCAGCTTCAGTTCGGTGCCCACCCGGCGCAGTACATAGGTGTAGCGCCCGGCCCAGGTGTGGATCCCTCGTGGCTTCGATTCGTAGAGCACGAAATTGGCGCCCACCGTGAGGTCGTCACCCTCGAGGCCCAGCAGTTCGACGTTCGAGATCGTGCGGCGCAGATTCGACGGCGGCGACTGCGCATACCGTTTGCCGGTCCGCAACTGCTGCAGCCGCGTGGAGATCCGGCGCCGGTTGTCGTACATGATCGACACATGTCGTTCGGGGTCGTAACCCCCGCCGTCGACGGGAACCCAATAGAGCGCGTCGTCGGTCCACAGCTCCTCCCACGAGTCGTAATCGTGCTCGTCGGCGAAGCGAGCCTCGCGATAGATGAACTGCTCGAGCTCACGCAGGTCGGTTTCGGGCCCACCCGTCGCCCGGCCACCACCCCTCACGGAATCGCTCCGCGATGCGGTATTCATGGTCATCACGCCTCCATCAGGCTCTTGTAGTGCTGCCAGAAGGCACGCATCGCGGTTTCGTCGGTGGCCCCGCCGATGCGGAACCCGTTGTCGTCCACCGATTCCCGGACCACGCCGCGGCGCAGGTCGAGCCATTCCGGCAGCAACTGCGCCACACCCACCTGATTGCGTTCGTACATCTCGGTGTCATCGGCCAGCAGCATGCCCGCGGGGCCGACCGATCCGATGGACTGCGACAGCATGCGCTTGTTGAGCTCGTCGGCGCCGTCGAGCTGCACCGAGGTGGAGAACTGGATGCATTCGGTGGCCGAGATCGGCTGGATGTTGAACACCTGGATCTCGGCGATGAACAGGTTGGGGAAGATCATGACGTGGGGTGCACCCTCGATCATGATCTGCTCGGCCGCTTCGCCGTGCACCTCCCGCATCGTGGCGACGTACTCCGGCACCCGGTCGGCGGTGGTGCCGAACCAGCGCATCGGCTCGGCGAACTTGCGGAATTCCGGCCGCAGATCGTTCTCACTGTGCCCATTGCCGAGCGCGCGGGTGACCGCGGTGGAGGCATCGCTGTAGAGCGGGCCGATGGTGGAACCGGTCACCGAGAAGATCGAACCGTGCACGAACTGCGGGTGGTAGCCATCGGTTTCGTTCTCCGCCAGCAGCTTCCAGTTGGCGTGCGTACGGTGCCGCAGCCACCCGTTGTCCAGGCGAACGTTGCCCGTCGGCGAGAGTCGGGCCAACCGGTCGATCTCGCCGGCGGCCGCGCCCAGGTGCTCCAGTAGCGGCGGCACGTCGGCATTGAAGCTGCCGAACACGAAACCGCGGTAACTCTCGACCCGTGGCACCACGCCCAGACCGAGATTCAGCTTGTTCTTGCCGCCGTAGCCCTTGTTGTAGGGGTAGCCGAGCATGTCACCGGTATTGCTGTAGGTCCAGCCGTGATACGGGCAGCGGAAAGAGCTCGAATTACCGCGTGGTTCATCGCAGACCAGGTTTCCGCGGTGTGCGCACCTGTTCGTCACGAGGTGCACCTCACCCGCGCGGTCGCGGGTCATGATGATGTCCTGTGGGCCGATCTGCTTCCGCACGTAGTCGTTCGGCTGCGGTACCTCGGATTCGTGGCCGACGAACACCCAGCCGCCGTACCAGATTCGCTCGAGTTCGTCGGCGAAGACGGCCGGATCGGTGTAGAGGGACCCGTGTACCCGCTCGGGCTGAATGAGCCGCGAGTATTCCACTCGCGGGGCCTGTTCGGCGATCGGGCCGGATTCGCAGGCCGCGCCCGGCTCGCAGATCGAATGATCGCCCGGCTCGCGCGCGGCGTCCGGGGGCGTCGTAACCGTCATTTCTGTTGCTCCAATCGTGCTTTGGCGTAGTTCACCAAGCGGAATTTCTGCACCTTCCCCGTAGGAGTGGTGGGCAATTCGTCTGCTTTGAGGAATACGACGTGTTTGGGAACCTTGAATCGGGCCAGGGTCGCTTTGCAGATCCCGATGATCTGTTCGGCCGATATCTCGGAGTCGGGTGCCCGGACGATGCAGGCACACCCCGCCTCGCCCCACCGCTCGTCGGGGACGCCGATCAGATACGCCTGGCTGATCTCCGGGCGGGCGGTGAGCAGTTCCTCGATCTCCTTGGGCATCACCAGTTCTCCGCCGCTCTTGTAGAGCTCCTTGCTCCGGCCGGTGACCTCCAGGTAGCCGTCGGGCCGCACACGCCCCAGATCGCCGGAGAAGATCCACTCGTCGCGCAGGCCCTTGGCGGTCTCCTCCGGCTTTCCCCAGAATCCGAGCATGCGCGTCGGGCCACGCGAGACGAGCTCGCCCTCGGCTCCATCGGGCAGGGGCGCCGCGGAGATCGGATCCACCGTGCGGTAGGCCACCAGGGCTCCATCGTCGATTCCGGCTACTCCGGCCGCTTTCGGGCGCCCGACGGTGGTCGCGGTGAGTTCCAGTGAGTCTTCGGGACGCGTCATGGTCATTGCGCCACCGCATTCCGTCATGCCGTAGCCGGTGACGATCTCGGAGGCGCCCAGCTCCTCGCGCACGCGCTCCCACAGCCAGACCGGTGCGGGAGCGGCCCCGGACAGGATCGCGGAGAGCGACGAGAGATCGAAGCGATGCCGGTCGGGATGCTCCAGCAGCGCCACCGTCATGGTCGGAACGCACAGGATGTCGTTCGCCCGATGCTTCTCGATTCCGGCGAGGTATCTTCCGGCGTCGAAGGCCGGCAGCATGATCACCGCACCGCCCACCATCATGGCTGCGATCAGCCCCTCGACATAGCCGAACATGTGATAGCAGGGCAGCGAGAACAGGATTCGTCGACCGTCGCCGAAGGCGCGGGTGAGCGCGGACGCATATCCGGTGCGCAGGACGGCGTCATGGGTGATGAGTACGCCCTTGGGCGAGCCGGTGGTGCCGGAGGTGTATAGGATGTCGCCGACCTCCGCCGGGTCCACCGAGATATCCGCGGCTGCGGCTCGGTGGCGGTCTCCGAGCATGGCCAGCTCGTCGACGGTGAGTACTCCCGCGCGTTTTCTTCCGTCGGTCGGCAGCTGGATGACCGTGTGCAGCTGAGGCAGTCGCGAGTAGTCGCGCTCGAGCGACTCCCAACCGGGAGCGATCTCATCGAGCATCGCGAGGTAGTCGAGCCCCGCGAACCCGGTCATGGTCACGAGGACCCGGCATTCGGATTGACCGAGCACATAGGCGAGTTCCTCTGCGCGGTAGAGAAAGTTCAGCGGCACCGCGACAACGCCGGCCAGAGCGATTGCGAATTTCACGGGTGCGAACTCCGGGAAGTTCGCCATCAGCACGCCGACGTGGTCTCCGGGCCGGACACCGAGAGTCACCAGGCCATCGGCGAGTCGGGTCGCCAGTTCCGCGGTCTCGCGATAGGTCAGCGTGCGTGTGTCGGTGATGACCAGCGGTCGGTCGCCGAACTCGTCGGCGCACCGGAGCAGCCATTCCCCCAACGGACGTGGCTCCCAGACCGGGAACCGCTCGGCCAGTCGTTCTCTCCGGATATCGAAGTCGTTGTTGCTCATCGCATTTCACTCGATCTCATCGACAGAGCCGTCGAGGATCGCCTCGCGCAGCCGGAATTTCTGAACCTTGCCCGACGGGGTAACGGGAAGGGTGTCGGCGACGAACCAGCGCCGCGGTGTCTTGAACGGGGCAAGCGTCGTACCGAGTTGCTCTTTCACCGACGCGATGAGATCGGAGCGACGCTCGCCGCGGACCACCAAGACGGCGGCCACGGTCTCACCCCACTTCTCGTGTGGTAGACCCACAACGGCTGCCTGCTGAACCGAATCATGTTCGATCAGACGCGATTCCACCTCCGCGGGAGCGATGTTCTCGCCGCCGCTGATGATCATGTCCTTGAGCCGTCCGGTCACGGTGACGTAGCCGCGGCTGTCCATGGAACCGAGATCACCGGTGTGAACCCAGCCTTGCTCGTCCACCGCGACCGCCGTCGCCGTCGGATCTCGGTAGTACTCGATCATCTGCTGATAGCCGCGGGCGCAGATCTCTCCGGTCACCCCGAGGGGGGCGATTCCGAGTCCACCGGGACCTGCGATCTTCACCTCGACCTGCGGGATGGGGCGCCCGACGGTACGCAGTTGGTCGGTGAGCGAATCATGTTTGCGCGTGAGCGTGATGACCGGTGCAAGTTCGGTCTGGCCGAACAGGTTGTGGACCGCCGCGCCGAACACCCGGGCCGCATCTTCGATCATCACCTGCGGCACGTTGGCCGCTCCGCCGATGACGGTGGTGAATTTCGGTGCGGCGGGGGAATTTCCGCGCGTCGTCTCCAGCAGCGCACCGAGAATCGTCGGGACGTAGAACAACACCTCGGCGTTCTCGTCGGCCGACCATCGCAGCACCCGTTCGGGGACGAAGGTCTCCACGAGCAGCACCGTGCCGGCCATCCACGCCGGCCCGAGGGTGGCGATCACGCAGGCGGCGGTATGGAACATCGGCAGCGGATTCACGAAGACGGATCCGTCGGGAATATCAGCGGCTGCCATGGTCATTCGCGCAACGTTGACCAGCGATCGGTGGCGCAACAGTACCGCTTTGGGATTGCCCGTCGTGCCCGACGTGTATTGCAGCATCGCCGGATCGTCCGGATCGACCTCGGGCAGGTCGGTATCCGATGCGCTCGCCTGCCACCGTATGGTCTCCGACAGACTGATCCGATGCCGCACCCCGGGAACGCGGTCGACCGCCGCAGCCGCGACCGCCGCCATGTCGTAGCCGCGATGCGCGTCCGCGTGGATGAGCACGGCCGCTCGGGAGTGCTCGAGCGTGTAGACCAATTCGCCTTCCCGGAAGGCTGGATTCAGCGCCACGAGTACCCGGCCCGCCAGCGCGGCGCCGAACTCGATGATGGGCCATTCGACGACATTCGGCGCCCACAGGGCCACGAACTCGCCGTGCTCGGTGAGCTCGGTCAACGCGACCGCGACGGCACGCGCGGCTTCGTAGAGCTCTCCGTAAGTGAGGCGGCGGAGGTCGGCTGCCCCGTGCGGGGTGCCGACCAGAGCCGGTGTGTCGGAATAGTTCCGGGCTCGTTCAGCAAGGAGGGAGCCGACAGTGTGATCCGAGAGCGGGAGAGCGTCGTCCGCCGCCCAATAGGATTCACTGAGGTTGCGATCAGCCACGGCTGTCATAGGCATGCGCTTCCGCTATTTCCCGCGAAATACGGGGGTTCTCTTCTCATGGAACGCCGAGACGCCCTCGGCGAAATCTTCGGAGTCGAACAGCTCGACCTGATTGTCGACTTCGTTGTCCAGCACCGTCATCGGATCGCGTGGCCAGCGCGCGAACATCTGCTTCAGTGCGGCGACCGCCAGGGGTGGCGCGAGGGCCATGCGCTCGGCGTCGGCCAGTGCCGATTCCAACGCTGTGCCCGGTGCCACGACCGCATCGACCAAGCGGATCTCGGCCGCTTCTGTCCCGGTCAACCGGGTCGGCAGGAGCATGAGTTCTCGCGCTTTGGCCATCCCGACGCGCGCCGGGAGCGAGGAGAAAATCCCCATGTCCCCGGCCAGACCGACCCCGGTGAACGCGGTACTGAACACCGCGTCCGTCGCGGCCACGACCCGATCGCAAGCGAGTGCCAGCGACACTCCCGCTCCGAAGGCCGCGCCCTCCACTGCCGCGACGACCGGCTTGCCGCCCTGCCAGATGGCGCGAACGACGCGCTGCGCGGCCTCCGCGCGAGGACGGGCCTCGGCCTCGTCCATGCGGCGCATGGTCGAGATGTCACCCCCTGCACAGAATCCCGCGCCGGCGCCGGTCAGGACGATAACCCGGACGCTGGTGTCGGCCATGGCTTCTTCGAGTCGTTCGGCCAGTGCGTAGCGCAGCGGCAGATCGATGGCGTTGCGTCGCTCCGGGCGATTGAGGGTAATGATCCGAATCGCGCCGCGATCCTCGGCCAGCACCGGTGATTCATTGCTGGACATCACTATTCACCTCGGAACTTCGGTTCGCGGCGTTCGATGACGGCAGCCAGTCCTTCCCTGGAGTCCGCGGTGCCCGACAACTCGGAGACCGTCCTGGCCTCCTCGGGCAGTCGGTCCGCCAGCGTGGCACCCACTCCGCCCCACAGCAGGCGCTTGGTCGCGCCGATCGCCTTCGGTGCCGTCGTAATGAATCGGCGTGCGTAGGCGAGTGATTCGGCTTCCAGATCGGCTGCGGGAACCACGCTGGTCAGCAGTCCGATCTCGAGTGCTTCGGCGGCGTCGAGGATCGGGTTGGTCAGCAGGATGTGCATGGCTTTGCGCAGACCGACCAGCTGAGTCAGCGTCACCGACACTCCCGCGTCGGGAGCCATGCCGACGCGCACCGCACCCGACATGAACTTCGCCGTGTCTGCTGCGATCACGAAATCCGCGGAACAGACCAACCCGAAACCGCCACCGCCGGCCGCGAACCCGTGGACCGCGGCGATGACAGGCACATTCAGCTGCGTGAGAGCCGCAGTGGCAATCTGCAACCACGCCGTGGCCTCACGCAGGTAGTCCGGCAACTGCTCGCCCTTGGATGCGAACACCTTCACATTGCCGCCCGCGCAGAAGTTCTTACCCGCACCGGATAACAGCACCGCCCGAATTCGAGGGTCACCGTGGATGCGCATGATCGCGGCGTGCAATGCCTGGAGGAACGGCACGTCCAGGCCGTTCGAGGTCTCCGGGCTGTTCAACAGCAAACGGGCGACACCGTCATCGTCGACGTCGACACGAACGAGATCGCTCATCGGCTACTCCCTTTGGTGAACGAGCCGATGCCGTTGGCCGCCGACCGCCCGGCAAGATGATCGAGCACCGTCTCGAACTCGAGGCTCAGCCCCTCGGCCAGTGGAATACCCGAGCCGCGATTGACGAGCTGTTTGCTCTTGGCGAGCGCGGCGGGGTCCTTGGCGGCCAGTTGCCGCGCGAACGACTGCACCTCGGCATCGAATTCGGTGGCGCGATACTTCCGGTAGGCCAGCCCCCAGGACACCGCGTCGTCGGCGGTGAGCCGGTCACCGGTCAGGATGTGAGCCAGAGCGCGTTGCCGTCCGACCAGTCGTGGGAGGCGCTGGGTGCTGCCGCCGCCAGGGACCTGTCCATATCGTGAATGGATGTCGGCGAGCACCGCGTTCTCGTGAACGAGCACGATATCGGCGGCCTGAGCGAGTTCGAACCCGCCGGCGGTGGCGTAGCCTTCCACCGCGCAGATCACGGGTACCGGCAGCTCGGCAATGGCGTCGCACGCGGCCCGGAAGTTGGCGAACAGCGGGGCCATGGCGTCCCGGCCTTCTTCGCGTAGGCGTTCCAGTTCGTGGAAATCGCCTCCGGCGCAGAAGTTCCCACCGCTCCCGCGAATGACGATCGCCTTCGCGCGTGCGGCCGCCTCGATGAGCGAGACATGCAGTCGCGCGCCCAATTCGACGGTGATGGCATTCATCCGGTCGGGCCGATTCAGGGTCAGGGTGGCGACGTCGTCGGCTACCTCGACGAGCACTACGTCGGATTCGGTCACATCAACCGCCCTCCCCCGACCTCGAGCACCGCCCCGGTCATGTAGCTGGACAGCTCGGACGCGAGAAACAATGCGGCACCGGCCACTTCGCCCGGCTCTCCGGCGCGCTTCATCGGAATGGCCGCTTCGCGTTCGGCGAAGACTTCGGCAGGCATGGCCTCGGTCATCGCCGTGCGAACGAGCCCGGGCTGGATCGCATTGACGCGAACGTTCTTGTGCGCCAGCTCCTTCGCCGCCGCCTTGGTCATTCCGACGATGCCGGCCTTCGCGGCGCTGTAGTTGGTCTGCCCCGGATTGCCGGACTTCCCCGACAGCGAGGACAAGTTGATGATCGACCCGTGCCCGGTGTCCCGCATGACGGCCGACGCGGCCTTCAGCCCGAGCCAGGTCCCGCGCAGGTGAACGGCGATAACGGTGTCGAAGTCGGCCACCGTCATCTTGCGCAACGATGCGTCCCGGGTGACTCCGGCATTGTTGACGAACACATCGAGTCCACCTGCCCAGCGGACGGTTTCATCCACCAGCCCCTGCACCGAGTCCTCGTCGGTCACGTCGCAGCCGATGCCGATGGCACCGGTACCGATTGCTTCGGCCGCGGCTCGGGCGCCGTCCGCGTTCAGATCCGCCAGAACAACGCGAGCTCCGTGCTCGTGGAACAGCCGCGCGACGGCCAGCCCGATGCCTCCGGCCGCGCCGGTGACGACTGCCGTCTTCCCGCTCAGCAATTCGCCGGTCATGCGATGAACCGCGCGATCGACTCGGCGACACAGGCCGGCTTGGCCGAGCCTTCCACCTCGATGGTGGTGGTCATCTGAGCCTGGATCCCACCGGGGACCTGATCAACGGTGTCGATCGTCGTCGTCGCGCGAACCCGCGAGTCGACCGGTACCGGCGAGATGAACCGCACCTTGCCGAACCCGTAGTTCACTGCCATGGACAGCTTTTCGATGGTGTAGAGCTGGTGATTGAGCACCGGCAGCAGCGACAGGGTCAGCAACCCGTGCGCGATGGTGCCCTGGAACGGGCCGTCCGCCGCGCGTTCCGGATCGACGTGGATCCACTGGTGATCACCGGTCGCATCCGCGAAGGTGTCGATCCGCTTCTGATCGATCTCGAGCCACTCGGTGGTCCCCAGGGACGTCCCCGCAGCGGCGGCGAACTCCTCGATGGTGGCGAAAACTCGCACGTCAGCTCTCCTCACTAGACTTTGAATTTAATATAGATTTGAATGAAGGATAGGTCAATCCTGCACATCCCCGGAGCCGAGGCAGGACCGGGGCAGAGGCAACGATCGGAGGCACCGACATGGCACAGCCGGTCACCGACGAAGGCGCGGAGTCGAAGTCCGCCCGGACACGCAAGCGCATCCTCGACGCGGCCGCCTACATACTCAGCCGCAAGGGATACGCGGGCACACGACTGTCCGAGGTCGCAGAGCTGGCCGAGTTACAGGCGCCCGCCATCTACTACTACTTCGCCTCACGCGACGACGTCGTCGAAGAGGTGATGTGGTCGGGCATCGCGGACATGCGCGCGCACGTATCGGAAGCGCTCGATACGCTGCCGGCGTCCACCTCGCCGCTCGCCCGGATCATGGTCGCCGTCGAGGCCCACCTGCGCCACGAACTCGAGATCTCCGACTACACAACCGCTTCCATCCGCAATGCCGCACAGGTACCGGAGAAGATCCGCACGCGACAGGTCGCGGAGGAGATCGCGTACGGCACCGTGTGGAAGAAGCTGTTCAAGGACGCGGCCGAGGCCGGCGCCCTGGCCGAGCACCTGGATCTCGGCGCCGCACGCATGCTCATTCTGGGCGCCCTGAACTGGGCCGCGGAGTGGTGGACTCCCGAAGCCGGCCCACTCGACGCCGTCGTCCGGGCCGCTCAGACCATGGTCATCAGCGGCCTGGGCCCCGGAGGGAACCCCTCACCGCTAGATGTTTAATTGAACATAAATTAGACTTTGGTTCGGTCATAGACGAAGGAGTTGGACCGCATGGATCTGCAGCTGCGCAACGCCCGTGTTCTCGTAACCGGTGGCGGCTCCAATATCGGCCGTGGCATCGTGCACGGCTTCGCGCGCGAGGGCGCTCGCATCGTCATCAGCGACATCGACGCCGAACAGGCGGAGAAGGTGCGGGCCGAGGCACTCGAACTCGGCGCCGCGGCAGTGGAAGTCGCGGCCGGAGACCTCACCCAGGACGACGTCGCGACAGCCGCGGTACTCCGGGCCGTTCGGGGGTGGAACGGACTCGACGTCCTGGTCAACAACGCAGGGTGGAGCGTGCCCGGCTTCATTGCCGAGGACACCGATCGGGCCAAATGGCAACGCACCGTAGAGGTCAACCTCTACACCGCGATCGCGACCACCCAGGCCGCCATCCCCGTGATGCGCGCGGCCGGCCACGGTTCGATCGTGTTCATCTCCAGCGATGCCGCGTTCGGGCAGATTCGGCAGGGCGTGTACGGGGCCACCAAGGCCGCGCTCATCGCACTGGCCCGCACCACCGCCCGCGAGCACGGCCGCCACGGCATCCGATCCAATGTCGTGTGCCCGGGACTGGTCATCCCCGACGGCCCGGACGCCGTCGGGAAGGACAGCCTGTGGGCCGCGGGCGAGGACGCGGTGTTCAACGAGAAGCAGATCGAGTTCCTCCGCAAGGACATCCCGCTGCGGCGGCTCACCGAGGCCGAGGACATCGCCAACTCCGTGATGTGGCTGTCCTCCGACACCGCCGCCCGCCAGGTCACCGGGCAGGTCATCTCGGTCAGCGGCGGCTACACGATGCCGTAGCCCGACCCAATTCGGCGGCCGGATCGGTCGCAGTTCCCCTTTCCGCAACACTATTCGGAGGAATCCATGCCCGAGGCATACATCGTCGATGCCGTGCGCACCCCGGTCGGACGCCGCAAGGGCGGCTTCACGGACGCCCACCCCGCTGACATGGCCGCTCATGTCATTCGCGCGCTCGTCGAGCGCGGCGACTTCGATGCCGCGGCCCTCGATGACGTCGTACTCGGCTGCATCGACCAGATCGGTTCACAGGCAGGCGATATCGCGCGTACCGCCGCGCTCGCGGCGGGACTGCCGGAGAGCGTGCCCGGTGTGACCATCGACCGCCAGTGCGGATCATCACAACAGGCCGTGCACTTCGCAGCCATGGGTGTCATGTCGGGCGCGCAGGACCTCGTCATCGCCGGCGGCGTGCAGAAGATGACCCAGTATCCGATCCTCTCGGCCTTCGCCGCCGGAGCCCAGGCCTGCGGAGGTCCGCAGGACCCGTGGACCGGCTCCAAGGGCTGGGAAGGGCGCTACACCACCGAGATCTCGCAGTTCAAATCCGCCGAGATGATCGCCGAGAAATGGGGCATCTCCCGGGAGGAGATGGAGGTCTACGCACTCGAAAGCCACGCTCGCGCACTCGCCGCACGTGCCGAAGGCCGCTTCGACCGCGAGATCCTGGCCTATGGCGACATCGCCCAGGACGAGGGTCCGCGCGACACCAGCCTGGAGAAGATGGCGGCGCTCGACACATTGGTGCCCGGCGGACGCCTCACGGCCGCGGTGTCGAGCCAGGTCTCCGACGGAGCATCGGCCATGCTCATCGCCTCCGACGCCGCGGTGAAGGCTCACGGTTTGACGCCACGGGCACGGATTCACCACATCTCGGTGCGCGGCGCGGACCCGGTCATGATGCTGCACGCCCCGATCCCCGCCACGCAATACGCGCTCGAGAAGGCGGGCATGAGTCTCGATGACATCGACCTCGTCGAGATCAACGAAGCCTTCGCCTCCGTCGTCCTCGCCTGGGAGAAGGACCTCGAAGCCGACCACGCCAAGGTCAACGTGAACGGCGGCGCGATCGCCCTCGGCCATCCCATCGGCGCGACCGGAACCCGGCTCATGACGACCCTGCTGCACGAGCTCGAGCGCACCGGAGGCCGATACGGTCTGCAGACCATGTGCGAGGGCGGCGGACAGGCCAACGTCACCATCATCGAGCGGATCTGACATGGACACCACAGCTTTCGACCTCTCCCCCGCCCAGGCCGACATCCAGGCCCGCGCACGCGCCTTCGGCGAGAAGTGGGCACCGCTGGCGACACAGATCGACCGCGATGACAACGCCCCCATCGCCGACATGGTGCGCGATACCGTCGACATGGGACTGGCGGGCATCACCATCCCCGTCGAGTACGGCGGGAAAGGGCTGTCCGCCATCGAATTCGCGCTCGCCGTCGAATCGGCTTGCCGCGCGATGAAGTCGTGGATGGCCGGTGACATCTTGTTCGCGACGACCTGCACGGGTCCGTCGGTGATCATGATGTCGGACAACGAGACCGCGCACGCGAAGTACCTGCCCCGTATCGCGGCGGGCGAGTTGACCGCCTCCATCGCGCTGTCGGAACCGGCGCACGGCTCCGCGGTCACCGACATCGAGACCACCGCTGTCATCGACGGCGACGAGATCGTCATCAACGGCAGCAAGCGATTCATCACCGGCGCGCCGGATTACGACCTGTACATCACGTTCGTGCGATGGAACAAGACGCCGGGGATGAAGGGCATCGGCGCGGTCGTCGTCGAAAAGGGCACGCCCGGTTTCACACTCGACAACGGCCCGGAGTACATGGGTTCGCGCGGCTCCAAGCATGGTGACCTGACCTTCACCGACTGCCGCATCCCCAAGGAGAACCTGCTGATGGGTGAGGGTTCCTTCCCGACCCTGATGCAGGCGTTCAACATGGAGCGCCTCTACATTTCCGCGCTGTGCCTGGGCCTGGCGGAAGGCGCGTTCGACGAGGCGGTGGACTACTCGAACCAGCGTCATCAGTTCGGGCGGCCCGTCAATGAGTTCCAGGCCATCTATCACCTGATCGCAGAGATGTGGACGCAGATCGAATCGGTCCGCTACCTCACATACAAGGCGGCGATGACCGCCGAAAAGGGTAAGTTCCCCAAGCCGCTGGATGTCTCGGTCGCCAAGTTGCACGCCGCCGACATGGGCCGCGACGTGTGCTGGAAGGCCATGCAGATCCTCGGCGGCAACGGGCTCATCACCGGTTTCCCACCCGAGCGGTGCTTCCGTGACGTCATCGTCTCCTCCATCGCGGGCGGCACCATGCAGGTGCTGAAGAACACGATCGCCGCGCAGGTGCTCGGAAAGAAGCTGGACCAGCGAAAGTAACGTGCGGTGCCACAGACGCGAAGGCCCTGGCAGTGGCAAGTCAGTGGTTCTTGCCGGGTCAAGTCCCGGGGAGTGGTGTAACCGGGGTGGTCACCGCGTGATCCGAATGTTGGGTCAGGCGGTGAGTTCAGCTGGTGCGGTGTCATCCTGTTCGTCGGTGGCGATGAGCCCGAGGGAGCGGGCCAGGACGTCGAGGCCGAGGTAGCCTCGGCTCCGATCCGTCGACGCACCTGGTCCATCAAGGCCGCGTGGTCGATGCGGTCGGAACACGCCTCGATATCTCCTTCGAGCACCCACACAGATAGTTCCGTGGCGGCGCGGTCAGGTAATGAATCTCGGCGATCGCGTCCTGCGCCCGTCTTCTCGGCCGAAATCATAAGAGCGCGGCCGGAATTCGGCTTCGAAGATCGGCTCCAACACGCTTCAGCGCGGCTTGCACCAGCGGTCCCGGACCGTCGGAATTCCCCAACGCCGCAACTTGTCATTGGCTTTCGGGATCATCCGCTCCCGCACGGGCCGCGGCGTGAACGCCCCGGACTTCACATCCTGGCCGATTGCGGCCCGGACAGCGGTCGATTCGCCTGGGCGTTCTTCAACCGTGGGTCGGGCGAAACGGGCGGTGGCAGGCGGGTTCCCACGTTCACTGGTCATCGTTGGGCGGGGTCGGTGCCCGGCTCTATCCCTGTGGCCTTCCACGCGTACGCCGCGGACCTTCCTCGTGGTCTCCCGTGGCCAGATCCATCCGGAGGAACTCGGTGATGCGCAGTAGCCGTGGCGGGTGGGCCTTTTCGGGTAGGGCTTGGAGGGCTTCGGCCTCGCTGAGCAGACGCGGTGTGCCGAGTTCCAGGTCACGGCCGTCGATTCGGAGGCGGGCGTGGCCGGCGGCGAGGATGTTGCGGACCCAGTCCGAGCGGGAGCCGTAGACGAGGATGAACAGGTAGCCGCCATCGACGGGATAGGCGTCGAGCGGGGTGCGGTAGGTGGTTCCGGAGTTGCGGCCGGTGTGGGTGAGGACCGGCCATGTGCCGCCCGCGAGGGCGCGGGGGTTGAAGACTCGCTTGTTGACGTGGCCCCACCATTTCGGCATCGGCATGAGAATCTCCTCGGTTGACTTACAGATGTAAGGCTGACTTACACCCGTAAGGGTGACTTACGCTTGTAAGCCTGTCAATGGATTCAGCGAGGAGACACCGTGACACGACCAGCGCTCAGCAGGGAGCGAGTGCTCGACGCCGCCATCCGCGTCGCGGACCGTGGTGGCGCGGAAGCCATCACCATGCGGCGGGTGGCGCAGGAACTCGGGGTGGAGGCGATGTCGCTGTACCACCACGTCCCGAACAAGGACGCGATGCTCGACGGCGTGGTGGACGCGGTGTTCACGGCCATCGAACTGCCCGTGGCCGAGGAGGATTGGCGGACCGCGCTCCGGACGCGCGCCGAATCCGCGCGGACCGTGCTGTCCCGGCATCGGTGGGCGCTCGGGCTGCTGGATTCGCGGCCCACGCCGGGATCGGCCACGCTGCGCCACCACGACGCCGTCCTCGGCGTCCTGCGCAACGCGGGCTTCACCCTGGAATTGGCCGCGCACGCGGTCTCGCTGCTGGACAGCTACATCGGCGGATACGTTCTGCAAGAAGCGAATCTGCCGATGACGACACCGGCCGAGGTCCAGGCCGTGGCGGGCGGCATCCTCGCGGACCTACCCGCGGACGAGCTGCCGCACCTCAGGGCGATGATCGTCGACCATGCCCTGCGCCCGGATTACGACCACACCGGCGAATTCGACTTCGGCCTCGACCTGATACTGGACGGCCTCGAAGCACGGCGAAAGGCCGACGCAGCCGCCTGAATTCGCCTGACGAGCAACGAAAATCGCGAGGTCGGCGACGGAATTCAGGTGGTCGACCGACCCGACTCGGTGCCGCGAGCGTCCGGGCCCGCAGCCGCAGCCGCTGCACCACGCCCGCGATCAGCGCGGCCCGCACCACGATGTCCACATTCCCCGGAACCTGCTGCCACCACGTCCAATCCAGCTCCCGATGCTTGCCGTTGGGCACCACGCCCGGTCCGATCAGGAACACGGCCGTGAACCCGGGCGATGGTCGCGTACAGGCCCGCACCTGGTGCCGCGTTACATGAATCTTCAGCTGCTGGGCGATTCGAATGCAGTCTGTCCAGGGCACCCCAGCACCTCACTCCGACGTGCGGAATGCCTTGCGCGGCGGCCGGTTTCCCGTTGCAGGCTTGCCCGTGTCCAACTGGCCTGCATTCCTCCGGATCGGATATGCGGGCAGATCCGGCCCCGGTACCGGAGTTCGGTCGGGTGCGCGACTCGCCCCTGCCGCGGAAATCCCGAGGAGCGCTGATCATGGCTCAGGTTCTGTGCCCGCCTTCGAGTAGCTCGAGCCACAACGTCAGTGCGCGATCCTGAAACTCTTTCATCTGCTGGATCAGTTCGACCAGTGGTGTCAGGGGGGCGAGTTCCTCGGGAAGCAGCGGATCGCGCACGATGACGCTGATTACCGCGCTACCGAGCAGCAGCGATGTGCGGGCATTTTCTGCGATTGTCTGTTCATCGCTGGTGCGGGCCGCATCCGCGAGTGCTCGCGATGCTTCCTGGAGGCGGCGGGTCTGCGATGTGGTGTCCCACAGGCGGCGAACGGCTTCCGCGTCCTCGGTGCCCAGCTCGTCGATGCGGTAGACGTGGCATTCGGGTGCGGCGCCGAGTCTGGACAGGGTGGCGCGAAGCCCATCGGTGCCGTGATCGAGATTGTTCGGCCGCAGTGCTACCGCGGGAGTCCAGTCGGCGAGGCCGGCCAGCGACAGTGCGTTGTTGTGTGTGCGCAGTGCCGCCCGGTCGCTGCGTTTGACGGCCGAGTGCTCGACCGCGATCCATGTGCCGTCCCACGGCGCCATGCGCTCGATGCGGGTTCGCCAGCTGCTGACCTCGGTGTAGGCGGGTAGCGCTTCGGTTCGGAGGGTGTACGTGCCGCGGGCGGTGCGGGTGATTTTTCCTTCCGTGCACATCCTGGCGGCGGACACTCTCATGTTCGCCGCGGTCAGTCCCATGATCTCGCCGGCGAGGGTGAGCATGTCGAGTCCGAACTCGACCTCTGGACTCGCTGTCAGGAGATCGAGGATGACCCGGGCGGCGGTCGGCCGCCTCCCAATTTGAAACACAATTTGATCCTACTCTGTTCAGACTTGTTACAAACGACTACGCTCGGCGCAACCGCGAACCGACCGTAAGGAAGCCGGCTGTGCCATCCAACTCCGCCCTACCTGCGCAGACCGCGACAGATGTCCTCGTCGAGCGAGACGGTGGTGTCACGACGATCGTGCTCAATCGCCCCGATCGGCGTAATGCCGTCGACGGGCCGATGGCAGCGCAGCTACGTGAGGCCTTCGAGCAGTTCGAAGCCGACGACACCCAACGCGTGGCCATCCTGTGGGGGGCGGGTGGAACGTTCTGCGCCGGTGCGGATCTCACCGCGGTGGGAGACCCCGCGCGTCGCCACGAACTCGATCCCCACGGCCGCGGTACCGGGCCCATGGGCCCGAGTCGCATGGCGCTGAGCAAGCCCCTGATCGCCGCGGTGAGCGGATATGCCGTGGCAGGCGGACTCGAACTCGCTCTTCTCGCGGACCTGCGGGTCTGTGAACAGGATTCGACGTTCGGAGTCTTCTGCCGCCGATGGGGGGTACCGCTCATCGACGGCGGGACCGTGCGCCTCCCGCGCATCATCGGTCAGGGGCGCGCACTGGACATGATCCTCACCGGCCGCCCCGTGTCGGCCGCCGAGGCGCTGTCCTTCGGGGTCAATCGGGTGGTCGAGACGGGGGGCGCGCTGGATACGGCGCGAGAGATCGCGAACCAGTTGTTGGACTTCCCGCAGGAATGCATGGTGGTCGACCGCGCCTCGGCCTACCGGTCTTTCGATGTGACGCTCGAGGCCGCGCTCAGGGCCGAAGGAACCGATGGCGCACCGATCGTCGACCGCGAGGGCGTCGCTGGTGCTGCACGATTCGCATCCGGGGCCGGGCGTCACGGCAGCTTCGCGCCCGTCGGAACAGTTTGAGACACACGGGATTCCGAGACACACAGAAAGATCGTCACCATGAGCCCATTGACCCGAGACCTGATCGTGCGGGGCGCCCTGCAGCACAGCGAGCGGACAGCAGTGATCTGCGGAGACCGACGGATGACCTTCCGCGAGATCGACGAACTCAGCAGTCGGCTGGCACATGCCATGCGTCAGCAAGGATGCGGGCACCGTTCACGTGTCGCGCTGCTGGTCAACAACAGCATCTACACCGTCCCGACCGACTTCGCCTGCGTCAAGGCCGGCATCAACCGCGTCCCGCTCAATTCCCGGCTGTCGGTCGAAGAGCACAGCCGGATGATCGCCGAGACCGACTGTAGCGCCCTGTTCTACGGCCCGGACCTGGCCGACCGCGCGCAACAACTGGCCGAGCGGTTCCCGCAGCTGCACTGTGTGGGCCTCGAGGCGTCGTTCGATGACACCCGCACCCTCTTCGATGTCGCGGCCACCATGCCCGACACTCTCCCCGACGTCGCCGTCGAGCCGGACGACGTGATCTTGACCCTGTTCACCTCCGGCACCACGGGAGTCCTCAAGGCCGCGCAGCACACCCAACGCACATACGCGGGTATCACACGCAACGTGCTCCTGAACCTCCTGCCGGTTGCGCCCGACGACGTGATGGCGCATTCGGCATCGCTGATCCACGCCAGCGGGGTGTTCGTCCTCCCGTTCTGGTTGCGCGGTGCCACCACCCTGGTTCTTCCCGGATTCGATCCCGACACCTTCGTCGAACAGATCGCCACTCACGGGGTCACCTCGACCATCCTGGTACCGACGATGGTCCAAATGCTGTTGCAGCGCACCAGTTTCGACCCCGAACTCGTCTCGTCGCTGCGATACCTGATCTATGGTGCATCGCCCATGCCGCTCGTCACGATCAAGCAAGCGATGGCAGCCCTGCCCCACGTGCAGTTCCTGCAGTACTACGGGCAGACCGAGGCTCCTCTGTGCCTGACGGTCCTCCGTCACGAGGATCACCAGGGCGAACGTCTGCACTCGTGCGGGCAACCCGCCCTGGATGTCGAGATCAGGCTTCTCGACGAACACGGAAACGACGTCGAGCCAGGAACACCCGGCGAGATCGTGGTGCGCTCGCCGTCGGCCGTTGCCGGCTACTTCAACGCACCCGAACTCAACAAGGCCACCTTCACCAACGGCGGTTGGGTCCACACTCGCGACGTCGGCGTCTTCGACGAGCACGGCTTCCTCTACCTCAAAGACCGGCTCTCCGACATGATCGTCTCCGGTGGATACAACGTCTACCCCCGCGAGGTCGAGGAGCGATTGCTCGCGCACCCGGCTGTCGCCGAAACGATCGTCGTCGGAGCACCCGACCCGGTCTGGGTCGAAGCCGTGACCGCCGTTGTCGTGCTCGCATCCGGTTACGACGAATCCGAACAGCTCCGCAGCGAACTGATCGCTTTCGTCGGCGACGGCATCGCTTCCTACAAGAAACCCCGCAACCTCGTGTTCCGCTCGTCGGTTCCCAAGACTGCAGTCGGCAAGCTCGACAGGAAGTCCCTCCGCCAGGAGCTGCGCGACCAGAGCGAAACGACCGTCTAACCGAACCAGGTTGGTGCCCAACGCCTCGCATCGCCGGCGGACCTGCCCGAATGGGTATTTTCGACATGAGCACCAACACAACCCATTCCGCGCGTGCAACTGGCCGCATTGGGTCCGGGCCGCACCGCTGCAATCAGCATCGAGATGGTCCGGACACTGGCCGCGCTGCATCAAGCACAGCACGGTCATCGGCACAGAAAGACGTTCTGAAGCGTCAGGCCACAGACCACATCAGCCTCGTTGGCGCCACCCAGAGTGCGACAGCACCGCCATCTGCCGCTGCGAGTCACACCCAAAAGTGTTGATCTAGGGTCGATTCAAATAGTTTGACATTTCTCAACACGCCGACCAGTCTCTTGGACTCCAAGTTGGCACTGCTCCGTCACCACGGTCTCTGTGGCTGGGCAGCAACGATCACCCCCGAGCTGATCAGCCGCGCGAGGCCGCCGCCGTCCACGGCCATCGGGGGCAACCTAGGCAGGCTCGCCCGCACGTGGGCGGTCCACGACCGCCTGCGGCCGGCATTCACTGGTGATCCGGCGTAACTCCTCGGTTGGATTCTCGACGCTGCCCCGCAGACGAGCGCAGAACGCATCCAACGACCCGTACCGGGCCACAATGTCCGATACCAGATGCGCCACCGTCTCGTTCGGCATCACCGGAAACCCCTTCTCTCCTCAGTCGGACTGGTCACCTCGCCGCGCACCGGCCGCTAATCGGCCGGGGCTGACGGGGAAGATCGTCGAGCAGGCCCAAACCATCGCGGAACCTCGACAGTGCCACCGGATTCCGCGACGCCGGACGCCACCGTACAGACCGCTGCAAGCTGTCAGCAAACCGTTCGGCGAGTCGACAGCGCGCGTCGCGTCGTGGCGACGCCCCGCCTGCTCGGATTTTCCACGGACGCACCAGATCCGGATGTGGTCGGCGCTGTCCGCCGCGATGCAGTGCCTGCGATTACCCGCAGCTCGATCGATGCGGCCACCGTTCCCGTCCCGAAAACTGTTCTGTGACAGGTTTTCCGACTCGTCACACGTCTGGCCGCTGCCCGGTCCCACCGGGGTACCGATCCGGCGGTGTCCGCGTCGCGCCGTCGCTTCGACCAGGCAACCCATCAGATATCGAGATGCGGGAATACGCTTTTCATCTCCCGTCGGCCCAGGTACGCAGCCCTACCACTGATTTCGGCTTCTCGAATACATCGGGCCTGACATCCCAGGCCGGGCCACCCCCGGTGTTGTAGACCTGCTGTCGGTCGAACATCAGCACCCAGCGCACGTAATTGCCGTGCTCGATGGGGTATCGGGCGCCCCGGCACGGACCGGGCATCGCACACACCGATGCCGCGTCGGCGGCGCGACGGTGTACACCTCGCCGCTGGACTACCCCGAGCGCGTCTGCGAGCAGCGCGCCGCAAGGCGCAGCGAACCTGAACCCGCAGGGCTGAAACACTTCTCGGAGAACATTCCCGGACTGTCGCCCAATGGCCACAGAGTGCCGATGAATTGCATGCCGACCTGTACCGAGCCGATTTCTCGCGGCTTTCGCGACCGTGTTCCGCCGACATCTGCGAAACCGGAGCGAAGTGTCGCGGCTGTCGCCGGGTGGCTTGGGCTTGTGGCTTTGACCACCCGGCGACAGCGAGGTGTTGCCTTTGTGAGGCGTTATACGATTGCTGGGCGCCGCGCGGCGTTCGCGGCGATGGCTGTCGCGATCTCGTCGAGCAGTGGTGCGGGTAGGTCGTGGCCCATCGGCGCCAACGGCAGATAGGTCGATCCGGAGATCGCCGCGTGGGTCGCTTCACCGCCGGCGATCTTGATGAGCGAATCCTCGGCACCGTGGATGACCAGCGCCGGCACCTCGAGCTTCTGCAGGTCTTTGGTGCGGTCCGGGGCCATGAGCGCCGCGGACATCTGGCGGATCGGACCCTGGGGGTGGCGGCCACGAGCACGGTCGTATGCCAGAGCCGCGATGTCGTACCGGCGCTGGCGCTCGCTCTCGGCGTAGGTCTTCGAGCCGATGAGGGCATACAGCGCGACGATCTGCTCGATCGCCTCGTCGCGATCGGAGGGCAACGGTTTCGTCATCTCCTCGATCACGTCACCGTCGGGTGCACCGATACTGGAGTGCGGTGTACTCATGATCGAGCACAGCGACCGCACCCGCGGCGCTTTCTGGATCGCGATGAGCTGGGCGACCATTCCGCCCATCGATGCGCCCACGACATGCGCCTGCTCGATCTCGAGGTGATCGAGCAGTTCGACGGCGTCGTTCGCGATCGCCTGCAGGAAGTAAGAGCTCGGGGCGCCCTTCCACTCCGTGAGCCCGCTGTCACGGTTGTCGGGGCGGATGACGCGGTAACCGCGCGCGCCGAGGTTGTCGACGATTTCCTGAGGCCAGTGGATCAACTGCGAGTTGAGCCCCATGATCAACAGCAACGGCTCTCCCGCTGGGTCACCCTCGTCGCGGTAACACATTCGGACCTTGGACAAGTCTGCGAAGCGGTCGCGCTCATCGCTCATGACAAACCTCCCGAAGTTGTGAACGACCATGGCAAATCTGCAGCATGCAGGACTAGCTGCACCCGGGTGTTCGTGAATCAGGGGATCACGGTGGACCATGTCGGTTATTCGATCGCCACCGCCAGTCAATCATCGCTCACGCCAGGGTTGCGTGCAACGATTCAGCAATCCAAATTGGCTGCGCTGGAACGGTCATTTGATGCGAAGCGACGATCCGCCACCGGGGGTTGCCCGTGTACTTTCCGGGGGCGTGTCGGACCTTCGGTCTGCGCGCGGGGTCCAGCCGGGACGCGATCGACTCGTCCACGAGTTGGTAGTGCGCATCGGGTCCACCCCCCTTGAATCCGAGATACGGACCCACCGCCGACCGGCTCGGCCTGTGTCCGAAGTATGCGCGTGGTCACCGACAGAAACCGGCGGCTCACAACATCTTCCAGTCGCAAACACGCGATCCGTCATAACCAGGTGCGCTTTGGCGTCCTGCCAGTCGGGGACCCCAGACAGTATCGGCAGTTGACCGAGCGGGTAAACAACTCCGTTTCAGTCACCACAATTCTACTCAGGGTCGCTGTCCGAAGAAGTTCCGGCACCGCAGTATTCACGCATTCTGCTACGCACCCAATGCCGGCGGTCTCAGTCATGACTGGGAGCGTGACGACCCCGTTCGTCTTGCACCACGCGGCCAAGGGCGGTGTCGGACATCTGAATTGGATGTTCGACCACCGCATCGACCGAGAAAGCGCTTCCGCGCCCACCCCTTCGAAGTTGGGGCTACGCGACCCTGTCGCCGCGTTTATATCGTGAAGCGACCGCGTAGGAGAACATAGCCTCGCCCGCACGAAGAGCTGACCTGCCATGTCTCTCGAATCGCCCTCTGGCGCAACCAGGTACCGGTTGACTGGTCGTGCCCGCATCGAAGCCCGACTACTGCCGCTGCTGCGCCTGCTCCTGGCCGTGCCCTGGGCGGTCGCGACCGTGGTGATGCTCCAGAGTCTGAGCGCCTGGGCCGGGCGCTGGGCGACGATCAGCGTGATAGTGGTCTGGTGTCTGATCTGGAGTTACGCGCTGCTCGTCGAACTGATCAGGCCCGACGAGTTGACGATGCGGCGACGTGCCATGGAATTTCCCGATATCGCGCCCTACCCATCCGTACGAGTCGAGCCCTCCATCCTGCTGTGGGAAGCCTCCTGGCACGTCATGGGGGCCGCGGGCCGATCCGGTGGTGTGGCAGGGGAGGTGACGTCTGTGGAGCGGGTCGCCCGGGGTGAGGACTGGCTGCGAATGGTGCTACGGACCCGTCGCCCTCGGGCAGCGGGTATGGCGCACCCACGCCGTCTTGTCTCAGTGACGATTTCGGCTGTGAACGAACTACCCCCGCTCGAGCTACGGGCGGTGATCGCACATGAATTCGGTCATCAGCTGATCGCCAGCTGGTTCAGCTGGACCGTCAGGTTCCTGGAATACCTGTGCGCCACACCGGTCGTCACCGTCTTCGGCGCGCCGGCCAGAGCACTCATCACCGTGCTGCCCTATCGAAGATCGACCCTGCGGTCCTATGGGAAGTCGCCGGACATTGTTGTGACGATCCTGCTGCTGATCATGTACACCGCGTCCTTCTTCGCCCTGGTCGGTGCCCTGCTCCCGACCATCGGCCTGCATCGAGCCCAGGCGCTGGCCATAGTCTGCCTCCTGCAACCCTTCCCGAAAATGTGGGTGAACTGGCGGGAAGAATTCCTGGCCGACCAGGTGGCCGTCGACCTCGGCTACGGTCCCGCCCTGCACGACCACCTCGAGACCTGCGGCAGGAAATACGGCGAGTACTTCACCGCCACCCACCCGGGCGCTTTCGCCCGCCGCCAGGTGATTCGTCACCGCGTGCGGCCCTGGCCCTCCCCCGCCTAATGGGAGTCCAGCGCCACCATCACGCGGTGGCTACGGCCGGCCGGAAGCGGTGGCGATGCCGCGCGTGCCGCGTCGCCGGTGACCGAGAGCTCGGCGAGCATGTCGAATGTGCGTCCATACATGGCGATCTCGCGCGGTCCGGTGATAGTCAGCTCGGCCGTGATGGTCTCGACAGTGGTCATGCGGTCGTCGAACAGACCGCGTACGAGCCGCGCACCTCGAGGTGAAACGCCTCGCGTCGCGCCTCACGGTCAGCTGACACACTCGAAAGGCCCTTCGCCCATCGGATTCCGATGCGCGAAGGGCCTTTCTCAGCTTGCGGCGGCGGAGGCGCTATCCGATCCCGTTGCAGGTGGCGGACAACGTGCACGGGCGCGCACCGCCGAGTAGGACGTTGAGGAGGTCGGCGGGCGCGGCGAGCAGCGGACCGGCGAGGTCCGGCAGTCCGGCCTGGTAGCTGCCTTGGCTGGCGGCGACGGCACTCCCGGTCGGAATGGGACCGGTGGTCGCGCCCCAGATCGGATCCGCGGTGGCGGGTGTGAGAGGTATGTCGGCTGCGGCCGGTCCCCCGACGGCGGCAAGGCCAGCCGCGAGGGCGAAGGCGGCGAATCCTGCTCGGACCGTGCGGCTCTTGGTGTTCACCCGCCGAAGATACGTGAAATAGATTTGTTTGAAACGGGATCGAGTGCCCCCTCTTTCTCGGGCAGAGCTTGCCAGGCCCCGCTGAGACCCGGCCGTTCCCGACGATCAGAGCAAACTTCTCCCAGTTCGCCCTCCACACCCCGGCCCGCTCTCGATACCTGACTTCGGTCATGCGCGGGAAGCGATCGACATAGTCACGCTGTAGCGGGATCGTCGGCGACAGCCGAGCAGCAACGGAGCTTGAACCGCACAGCCATGCCGCAGTCCTGGTTGTGACACATCTCCAGCCCCTCATCGAGGATCCCCCTCGTCGTACTCAGCGAACCGATTGCGACGGCGTATTCAGGGCACCCTGGAGGAGGAGACAGAGGGTGACCGATAGTCATGCCCGCAGACCGGACACCACCGAGAACACCGCACCCAGGCAGCGACGCCGAGTCTGCGGGAATTCGACCCGAGCCGCACCTTGCATCGAGTGGAAGGAGTAGATGAGATGCCCGATCCGCTGACTGCGCTGACCCACGCCGGGGTATCGATCTGGCTCGACGACCTCAGCCGCGAACGCCTCACCGACGGCACCCTCGCCGATCTGGTTCGCGACCGGCACGTGGTCGGTGTGACCACCAACCCGACCATCTTCGCCAAGGCCATCACCGGCAGCGACTGCTACAACGCCCAGATCCGGGCGCTCGCGCTGCGACGGATGGATGTCGCTGCTGCGCTGCGGGAGTTGACCTGCTACGACGTGCGCTGGGCCTGCGATGTGCTGCGCCTGGTGTATGACAGCACCGGTGGGCTGGACGGGCGTGTATCGATCGAGGTCGACCCGCGTATCGCCCACGACACCGACCGCACCGTCGCCGAAGCCCACGCCCTGTGGTGGCTGGTGGACCGCCCCAACCTGTTCGTCAAGATCCCCGCCGCCAAACAGGGCCTGCCGGCGATCACCGCCTGCCTGGCCGACGGCATCGACATCAACGTCACCCTCATGTTCTCCCTGCACCGCTACCGTCAGGTGATCAACGCATTCCTGACCGGGCTCGAACAAGCCAGCGCACGCGGCAAAGACCTCAGCGCCATCCACTCCGTCGCCTCGTTCTTCGTCTCCCGCGTCGACACCGAAATCGACAAGCGCCTCGACAAACTCGGCACCGACCAGGCCGCGGCGCTGCGCGGCCAGGCAGCCATCGCCAACGCCCGGCTGGCCTATCAACTCCACGAGCAAACTCTCGCCAGCGACCGATGGCAGGGTTTGGCGCAGGCCGGTGCCCGCCCGCAGCGTCCGCTCTGGGCCTCGACCGGGGTGAAAGACCCTCACTACGACGACACCCGCTACGTCGTGGAACTCGTCGCGGCCGGGGTGGTCAACACTATGCCCGAGGCAACCCTGCACGCTGTCGCCGACCACGGCCTGGTCCCCGCCGACAGCATCCACGGCACCTACCCGCACGCCCGGCAGGTCCTCGACGAGCTCGCCGCGGTTGGCGTCGATTACGACGACGTCGTCGCCACCCTGGAAACCGACGGCGTCGCCAAATTCGACGCCAGCTGGGACCAGCTCGGCACCGACCTCGCCCACGCCCTCACCACACCCGCAGGACGGTGACCTCATGACCACACCCTCGAATCCGATGCCCCAACAGATCCGCGTCGAACACGTCATCGATCACGAATACCGGGTCCGCATCGACTCTGGTGACGAGACCGTGATATCCGCGTTCATCGTCGACCCACAAGTCCTGACCGAACTCGGATTCGCCCCCGGTAACGAAGACCGCATAGTCGAACACACCGCGGCATTCCTCGCCGAACACCAGCCAGTCATCGACTTCCCCCAACTGGTCTACCTCGACGAGGTCGCCGCCGCCTACGACGACTACCCCGGAAACCTGCACCACGCACTGAAATGACACCATCGACCCGTTCGCTGCCCCGGTCGGACGTGGGAACCACCGGCCATCCAACCCGGCAGGCGGTGCGATCCCCGCGAGAAGGAGGCGCGCGTGTGCTGGAACTCGATGCCCACACCCTGTGAACATCCACTCCAAGCTGTTGGTCGATGAATCGTGCAGTGTTGCAACGACTTCCCTTCCCCTGGTTGATGCCACAGAGGAATTCGACATCCGCCCGTCGACGGCTGGAAATCCCCTGAATCAACGCCCGCCGTGGCCGCCGCGGGCACCGACGGGAATGGGTTGATGCTCGACGGGAGGTCGTGGTGCTCGGCGCCGCGAACGTGCCCAGCTTCTCCCGGGCGAGCGTTGCACCACAGTGATTTCAATCATTTAGTACGCATATCTACACATCATGATTTCAGGAGCGAAGGCCGAGCTCGAGCGCGCGATTCAAGATCAACGATTCGGGTATGCGGTGAATGTCCTTCACGGGCAACAAGGGCGGGTTCTGCTCGCGACACCGATCCGGCTCGAACAGCGCGCGGAGGATGACTTTTCAGCCCACGGCGGGAAGCGCGCCCTGGCGTACCGCATGAACAGACGATACGCGAAGTGACGAATCCTTCCGTGGATCAGTCGGTTCGCTGAACGGAAGGGCGATGATGATGATCAGCGAGATCTATCGATGTACCACGCGTCGGCTGTTCGCCAGGGCCGCACTGGCGACGGTAGCGACAGCGGCTCCGGTGATGGCGGTGCTTCCGGCTGTAGCCGCGCCGGCCCCAGTACCCGGTGTAGTGCAGCTCGATCGGCCTGGGGGGTGGGGTAGTAATAACGCCCAGCCCGCACCCCCGCCGGTCCCTCCGCACGGCTGCGACAACAACGACTGCAGCGGCAACGGCGGAACATGCCAAAGTACCGGCGGGAACTGCGACAACAACGGCCAGCCCTGCGATGAGAACAGCGGGAACTGCGGCGGCGACGGCGGCCATGGCGGGACCGGTGGGGGTCCAGGGGTCGGCAATGCCCTCGGCAAATACACCGCTCTTCACCCGGCACATCGCACAAGCCTCGACATAGTCGGCTGACCACAAGACCAGCCGGTAATCAGCATGGAGGTGGGTATGGGGGATGTCGATCGACCGGCCCGATTTCGACGGAGGCGTGTACGACGCGCACGCGATCGAGCAGATGGGTCACCACCTGACGATGCTCGCCTACGACATGAACGATGCACCGCTGACATACGGACACGGTGCACCGTTGCGCCTGCGCAACGAATTACAGCACGGCTTCAAACACGTCAAATGGGTCGCGGCCATCGAATTCGTCACCCACTTCTGCGAAGTAGGCGGCGGGCACGGCGGCTACAACGAAGACCACGAATACTACGGCTACCGGCAGTCTCTAGGCCAGAGAAGCCGAAACACGATGCGGGCCCCCGCTGCTGTCTGCGGCCTCGGCTGCCGATGTCGGTCAGAAACCGGGAGCACGCTGCCTGACAACGTATTTCGGAATCGAAGGCTCGCCCGCGTGCGCTGAGCGTACTTTTCGCGTCACTGGCCCGCACGGGCCAACTCGCTGAAAATCCAACGATGGTGCGCTTGGTGTTCGACTGCCGTCGTGCACAATCGGGCGTATGGCACGATCTCTGCCCGAGGGCGAATCACTTCTGGTGCGTACGGATTTCACCGACGACGCGGCGTGGGCCCAGACCCTCGCGGCGGTCATCGCGTCCTACGACGAAGACACGATGACAGAGCTGACACCCGTCGACGACGTGACCTTCGAGGGGCTGACCCCCGCCAACCTGGGTGATCTGGTCGATGGCCAAACCTATGTATTCCTCGCCGACACCACCACGATGACCGACCCCGAACACCCACTGCTGGCGGTCGATACCAGCGACGAGGATGCCCGAGGAGACGGCGCCCCGGTGTTCCGGATCGCGCCGATCGCGATGGCCGAGGTCGAGGTCAACTTCCTCCTCGCCAACATGGACTTCGAGGACTACGCCGGCAGCGTCGACGACGGTGTTTTCCGCGGCTTCGATCGGTGAACGCGGCCGGCGCTCATGACTGGCCACCGGTCCCTCCTTGTGGAGCTGTGGATGGACGACTTGTCCCTGGCTGAACGACAGCGGGCCGGTACCGGCCGCCAACGGCTGCGCGTAGTTCCAGCGTTGGGCAACCGGCCGTCACCGCTAACAAGCCAAGTCGCTAACAAGCCAAGTACAGGCCAACCGATGCAGCCTCTGCCCAGCACTCCGGTGACGTCAGATTTCACCGATTGGATCGGTCCGGTCTGATGCTGGGCGCCAACGGCATTGACCGATAGGCGACGTCAGCATTCGCTGGCATGACCACGCGCCGCCCGATACCAGGCCGAACTCACCATCACCGCCATCATCCGATGGCTCAGAGGATTTACAGGACCGAACCTAGCTGATCCGATCGTCATCGGGCTGCGCGAAGCGGGCGATGGCGCGGGCCAGTGCCTCGCCCATGGCGGGGCTGCCGGTGTGCCCGGAGTCGTCGATGACGTGCAGGCGGGCGTCCGGCCAGACCTTCGCGAGTTCCCAGGCGGTTTCGAGCGGTGCGCTGAGATCGAGGCGGCCGTGGATCAGTTCGCCGGGGATCCCGGCCAGCCGTCCGGCCTCGCGCAGCAGCATGCCTTCGTCGAGCCACGCCGCATGCGCGAAGTAGTGAGTGCAGATCCGAACGAAGGCGAGCATGGCGGTGTCGGTCTTGGCGCTGTACTGCCCTGGCCTGCCCAGGGATTCGTGCGCGATCGCCGCGTCCTCCCAGCGACACCACTCGATCGCGGCGCTGCGGCGCACCACCGGGTCCGGGTCTGCCAGCTGCTGCCGGTAGCCCTCGACCAGGTCACCATCGCTGGGCACCGCGGCCCGGAACCGCTCCCACTCGGTGGGCAGCAGCCGTGCGAGACCTTGGTACAGCCAGTCGATCTCGCGGCGGCGGGTGGTGGTGACGCCGACCAACACGATTCCGGTGACCCGCCCCGGGTACCGCTCGGCGTAGGCGAGGACGAGCGTCGAACCCCAGGACCCGCCGTACAGCAGCCAGCGGTCGATGCCGAGGTGGGTGCGCAGCCGCTCCATATCCGCGATCAGGTGCTCGGTGGTGTTCACAGCCATGTCGGTGCCCGGGTCGGCGGCGCTGGGAATGCTACGTCCACAACCGCGCTGATCGAACTGCACGATCCGGAAGATGTTCGGATCGAACGACTTCCGCGGCCCCGGGCTGCTCCCGCTGCCCGGCCCGCCGTGCACCACCAGCGCCGGCCGCCCCGCAGGGTTGCCGCTGGTGCACCAGTACACCTGGTTTCCCTGGCCTACCTCGAGCAGACCCTCGGCGTACGGGTCGATCGCGGGAAAAGACGTCGGCACGGTTGCCGAGGGTATCGAAGCAGGCGCGCGGCGTCGACGACGGCGTGGGCGTTGCCCCACCCGTCCGTACCACGGCTGAGGCCGGGGCGTGACGATCCGGTCGGGTCGCGGGTAGGATCGCGGGTATGACTCGTCGGACTACGAAGGTTTCGCTGTCGCTGGAGTCCAGCGCGTGGGAGATCGCCGAGCGTGAGGCCGCTCGCGCCGGCATGTCGCCGTCGGCTTGGATTTCGAAAGCGTGCCGCGACAAGGCGATTCGCGACTTCCGGCCGGTGATGAAGCCGGTTGTCGAGGCGGACACGGCTGCCGAGTACGAGGCCGAGCAGGCCGCTGCCGAGGCTGCTGAGGCTGCGCGCCGCCGCAAGGGCGTTGCGTGAGGCGCGGGGACATCCACTATTACGGACAACCCGGTGCGGCACTGACGAAGATCGTGCTGCTGGCCTCCAACCAAGCAGTGCTCGACAGCGAGCGGCCCTGGTTCATGGGCCTGGACCTCCTCGAAGAAGGTGACGGCGACCTGCTGACCGTGCCGATCCCCGGGCACGGGTGGGTCGACACGGCCGCGACGCATCGGCTGTATCGCCAATGGGTGGGTGAGGCGATCGCCAGCACCGATACCGAGACCATGGAGCGGGTCGAGGAGGCGCTGCGCGCGTCGCTGGACCTGTAGCACGTCGAGATTTTCGTCCGGTCTGTAAATCGTTGCCCGGCAACCAGTTTCCGGGAGCGACGGACCTTCGGTCCACATGATTTCAGAAGCGAATGTCGAGTTTGAGCGCAGCCGTGGGCTCTTCGGGTCTCCAGCCAGCCCGTGTCGACCGCTGCCGCCCACAGCGAACCCGACCGGCATGGACCTGACCGGCGCATCTCACAACGCGTCGACGCTGGCCGGATGAATTCACTCCGCCGCTTCGGTGATCCTGGGAGTGGCCGGTCGTCCCCGTTCGGAAAACGAGGGACCGGCAGACCGGCGGTTTTGCGGCCCTTACCGCACGTGGATCGCCCTGGTGCAGAGCGCGAGAACACCGCCACTTTCCACCGCAGGTCACAGCCGAACGGCGACTCGCCGGACGAAACGCCCGCCACCAGCTGCTGCAGTGCGGTCTCATCGATGCGGTGCTTGCTGCACAGGGTTTCACCGATGATCGCTTTTCGCACCGTGCTCGCTGCCTCCGCCGACCAATCACCGAAGTACAACGACTACCGGAAGGACCTTCGTGCGAGCCATCACAGTCCGGGACCGGACAGCCGGCATCAGTGGATTGGCCCTGACCGATCTGCCCCACCCCACGCCCGCTGAGAACGACGTCATCGTGCAAGTCCACGCCGCCGGTTTCACCCGCGGCGAGCTGGACTGGTCGGGGACCTGGACCGACCGCGCCGGCCGCGACCGCACCCCGAGCGTCCCCGGCCATGAACTCTCAGGTGTGGTCGCCGAGCTCGGCTTCGGCACCACTGGCCTCACGGTGGGGCAGCACGTTTTCGGACTGACCGACTGGGCCCGCAACGGTTCGCTCGCGGAGTACACCGCCGTGGAAGCCCGCAACCTGGTCCCGCTCCCCGCCGACGTCGACCACGTCGCCGCAGCCGCTCTACCGATTTCCGGTCTGACGGCTTGGCAGGCCCTGTTCGACCACGCGCACCTGAAAACCGGCCAAACCGTCCTCATCCACGGAGTCGGTGGTGCCGTCGGCTCCGTCGCCACACAACTGGCGCGCGAGGCAGGAGCACGCATCATCGGCACCGGCCGAGCCTCCGACCGGGACGCGGCCCGCGGTCTCGGCGTCCACAAGTTCGTCGACCTGGACGGCGAACCCCTCGAGGACGTCGGCGAGGTCGACGTAGTACTCGACGTGATCGGTGGCGACATCCGCGACCGCTCCACCGCGCTACTACGCCCTGGCGGCACCCTCGTCACCATCGCCGGTCCACCCACCATCCACCCCCACGACGGCCGAGCCATCTTCGTCGTCGAACCCAACCGCGAGCAACTGGCCCAACTGGCCACCCGCCTCCGCGACGGCCGGCTCGTCCCCCTCGTCACCACCGTCCGCCCCCTGGCCGACGCACCCGCGGCCTTCAGCCCCGACGGACGCACCCGCGGCAGAACGATCATCAAGGTGACCACGGACTGACGCTCCCAGACCCGCCCGAGAGGGCAGGACGCCGGTACGTCCGGACACAACGGGACCCATCGGGTTCGTGCATGGTCAGCAGGATGTGGTCGAACACCGACACAGTGCCGAGCTCGGCCGGTCACACATTGCGCAGCTAGCGGTGCCCTCCCGCACGGACACCACAGCCGACCACGGGGCGAGGAATGACCGTCATCATCGGAATGGACTCGACCGCCGCATCAGAGCCGCCGACAGAGAGCTGCGCCACCTGGTGATCGAGCGCGGATCGACCCTGATGGAACTACACGGCATCGAGCCCTCCAGCGCGGCAAGGCTTTTCGCCGGCACCTGCGACATCCACCGCTTCCGTGGAGAGCCACACCAATACCGACGGTGGGCAGCCGTATAAGGAGCATCCCATCGGGCACCTGGATCGGATCCAGGCCGGGATCCGATCCTGACACCAGTCTCCAACCAGCCGAATGTCGCACGTTTGCGGAGCGCGCCACGGGCAATGGGATGCCAGGGAATAGACCTGGTCATGTGAACACCATGAAAAAAAGTTCACAGATTCATTGCTGAAAGATTGCTGATTAACATATTGTCGAGGTACGTCGATCGCGGTACCACCAATGCGATAACAGGATCGCCTCCATTCAGCTCCATGACGCTGCGGATTCGACGGTCGGGGACCCGTCTGCGAAGGATCCATCATGAGCCAATTCCCGCGCTCTGCAAAAGAATTCACACTGCCGTCGACCCTTGCGGCTGAGCCCAGCAAGGTCCTTGTCGTCGAGAGCAACCCGGCGATGGCAGAGATCGAGGGACTTGTGCTGGCCAATGCCGGCCATGAGGCGGTTTCCGCCGGCAACGCGCAGCGCGCTCTGACCATCGCTCGGCGATGGCATCCCGACTTGGTGCTGCTCGAGCTGGACCTGCCCGACCTGCCGGGCGCGCATCTGTGCCGAGAGCTGCGGACTCGCTCACCGATTCCGATCATCGCGATCTCCCTCGATGGCAATCCCGATGCCATCGATGACGCCTACGCGGCCGGTGCGTGCGACTACCTGCCCAAACCACTCAGAAGCCGTGAACTGCTCGACCGCATCCGTGTCCATCTCCCGTCACCGCAGCTGGTCTGAAATATCTACCAATTCGGGCGTGTCGCCGGCCAACTCTGGTCTACGCCCCGTACCCGGTAGAAGGTCACGAGCCGGGCACCGACGTGTCGGTCGCCGTGTGGAAGACCGAACCCGGTTGGGGCCTCGTCCCGGCCGCTGACCACACTGTCAACCCCGAGGTGGAGCGCTTGGGCTATCAACCGCCGGGCTGGGCAAAGTCGTCGAACTGGACGCACCCCACCTGGTCATACGGACCCACACCGACGAGGTCACCGCCGTCATCACCGGCGCGCTGCCCCGAACTGTCCTGAAGCACGACCTCCGATGAACGTCAGGCTGTCGTCATGATCAGCCACTCTGAGATGGCGGATCCCACCGAAAAGGCTGCGCCCGCGACCAACTGGTACGAACAGCGCGGAAACCGAGCCGGAGTTCTCGCGCCGAATCCCGTTTCGTTGTTCGATCGCTCGAAATCATCGGAATGTCTGCCGCAGTCCGGGGAATCGCTGGTTGAGGTTGTGGATCTGCTGGTGGACCTGTGCGAGTTCGACCTCGACGGCCTGGTTGGGTTTGTCGTCTCGCCACTGGCTGCGGCGGCGAACAAGGCGTTCGGCGCAGTATTCGAGTTCCGCGAGGAGCATGCGTGCCTGGGCGGCTTCGAGATCCTCACTCACCGGCGGCTCGCATCAGCCGGTCGCCGAAAGCCTCCGCAATGCGCCGCGCTCGACGAGCAGCGGAACGAAATCGCGGACCGGCCGGCCGTCGAAGCCGCGGTGGATTTCGGCGACGATGCCCTCGACGGTGTCGGTATTGATTGTGGGGAACTGTGCGGCAAGGCGTCGGACGAGCGCCGCGATCTGCTGATCTTCGTCATTTGCTGCCATGGTTCATGGTTGGCCGCGACCCCCTGCGTCGTCAACTACCCGTATTCCCGGTTCGGGGGAGTATGCCATGTTCGATCGCGGATGGCGCGGCAATCATGTTCTGTACCAGGCCCATTGGGGATGCCGCCGAGGAGGGGATCCCGGCGGCATCGGCGGCAACGACGACTGCCGGCTCAAAGTCGGTCTGGCCGAGCGCGGCTGCGGGCGGGTATCCCCGAGCTGCCCCGTCGAATTGCTGAATCCAGGTCCGATCCAACGCCTGTCGTGCGACGCCGACCGGGGTGGGCCGGGGGTCGGGCGCGGGTCAGCCGGCCGAAGGCGTCATCCCGGCACGCAAGGCGGGAAAGCGCTTGTGAAGCTGAGCGATTTGGCGGCGTACGGCAGCGAGCTCGGCGTCGTGCCGCGACGCCGCGGCCTCGGTTGGAAGGGCTTCGCGGCGGCGTAGCGCCTGCGCATGCTGCGTCAGCTCGCGCACGAAGGCGCGGGCCTGGGCGAGTTCGGGGTCCTCGGACATTGCTCTCGTATCGACAGGGGTTGCGCGCATCGGCAGGGGCGGCACCCGCGGGCAACCATTGAACCATGGACCGTCAACCCAGAATTCGGTGATTGTTCGGACAATTGCGCGGATAGTGCGACCTGGCGGGAATCGGCGGCGTCGCGGTGGCGAGTCAGCGGAGGGCCGACACGAGCTGTCGTGCGGCGCCCCGCTCGACCAGCAGCGGAACGAATTCCCGCATCGGTCGGCCATCAAAGCCGTGGTGGACCTCGTGCACGATCGTGGCGATAGTCCACGCACTGATTGCGGGAAACCGCTGCACGAGCCGATCAGTGAGTTCCGCGAGCCGCCTGACCTCCTCAGATGATGGCATGAACCATGTTTGCTCGCCGTTGCCACGGCAGTCAACAGACGTCGATCCGCTTTGGTAGGTATGCCCCGGAATTTCCTCGGCCACAAGCGAAAACCCGCGTTTCGCTGACCGTACATGTCCCATTTTCGGACCGTCCAGGATTAGCTGGTCCCGGACGAGTGATGCGAAGTGGGGCTGCGGCGCGTAACCGAACCCCAGGTCGGCCTCAGTTCCAGCTCGGCTGACCCGCATAGGGAAACGGTGAGGAATGGCACGGGTCTCGCATGATTGGCACGAATCGAGAGTGTTCACGGCACGAAAAGTCCGGAATAAGCTGCGCGATGGGAATCGTTGTGCAGAACCTGTCTGGCAGGGACCGCACCACGAGCTGCTGCCGCGGCAGCGCTGGCTCAACGCGCCGAAGAGAGTCCATATGGTTCATAGATCGGGCTCGGCGCACTTCGCGCGACGGGGTGCCATGTTCGATGGCCCATCGCGTGATCCCAGGATGTCGCCGCCCGGCGGGTCAGCCGAACTCTCCATCCCCTGTTTCCCGGTCGCGTCGGCGCAATCATCACCGAGCCCGGGCCGAGAAGATGGTCACCGTGCTGAGCGCCTTCACGACGCCGTACCTGGCGGCCGCTATGAGAACAGTTGCGAGTGTTCGGCGATGTACTGCCCAACCGAGGATGGCGGCTGTCCCGTGATCTTCTCGACGTCGTCGGTGGCCCGGTCGTAGCGTCCGGCGCGGTGCAGCAGCGCCAGTGTGGCCAGGTGCTGCTCGACGTGTGCGGGCAGACCTCGGGGCTCGAGGACTTCCTGGACCCAGGTTTCGTGGGGCATGTCGGTGCCGCGAATCTGCCGGTGAAGTCCTCGGGTGTACTCGGCGGCCAGGCCATCGATGTCCAAACGTGCCGGGCCGGTCAATTCGTAGACGTTGCCGATGCGGTGGGCGGGATCTACGAGCACTGCGTAAACCGTGCGGGCCACGTCGCTGGTAGCTATCGGTGAGGTCCGCCCCGTTCCGAAGGGCAGCGCCAACAGGTTGTGCTCGCGCAGCGACGGTGCCGCAAGTCCGGTGAATATCGGATTGTCCAGAAACACCGTCGGCCTGATGTGCACGACCGGCACACCCGACCAGTTCATGACGTGCTCGGCGAGGTAATGCAGCCGATGTTGACGGGACTCCCCCACACTGGTCAGCGTCATTTGAGAAACGGTCATCTGGGACATGTTCACGACCACCTCGAGGTGGCCGTACTCCAAAGCGGCGGCGCAGACGACTGCCGTTGCCTGCAGGTAATCCGGCGAGACACCCATCGAGAAGAACATGCGATCGGTACCGGTCATGGCGTCGACCACATCGCGTGGATCGGTCAAATCTCCGACGACGACGTCAGCGCCGAGTGCGTGTAAGGGCTCGGCTCGGGCGTCCTCGTGGTGCACCAGCGCGCGAACGCGATCCCCCCGTTCCCGCAATTGCTCGATCACCTGCCGGCTCACGCCACCGGTGCCACCACCCGCCCCGGTGATCAGGTACAAGGGCGCATTCATGCTCGCTCCTCAGGGTGTGTTTTCCCAGTGCACGGCAAGGGGTGTATCGGCGAACCTCTCGAGCATCACGCGCGACAGCAACAGCAGCGAGCTGCGCGGACGGTAATTCACCACGAGGCGCTGGGCCTTTCCGGCGGCGTTGAAGGTGACCAGGACGATGACATGAATCGGTACGCCACGGACCGACGAGGTGTAGTCCTCGAGGAAACTGTTCTCGCCGCAGGGGCCGGCGTAGTGAAAGTCTTGGAACTCGTATATCTCGCGGGCGGCGACCACGACTTCATGGACGGCCTCTGCGCCTTCTATGACGCCGTCCCACGCGGCGCCTTCTCCGGTTACGTCGTGGGCCAGGTTGTCCAGCCACGCCGGATAGTACGGCTCCCCCATGTAGGTCGATGTCATGCCGCGCCTCCCGTGAAATCCGACAGCGAGCCGGCTCGCCGACGCGCGCCCACGATGTGTGACCTATGACCGTGCAACCCTATCGCCCGGCGGCCCGGGTTGCGGGGAATCCATGGAACGGCCAACCGGCCCTGGACAGATGTACCCGCTGCGAGCTTGCGGCTTCCACGTCGAAGGATTCCGTCCTGCTCAGAGGCCATTTCAGCGTTGGCCGTCGATCTCCGCGCGGCCTGGCGTTCGATCCGCAGACCGGTCGTAGACTCCAGCCGACCAGCCCGAATTCCGACTCGAGAAAGGTTCGCCATGAACATCGATCGGCAACAGAAGGTCGCAGTCATCACGGGGGCGTCACGTGGTATCGGTGCCGGTCTTGTCGAGGCTTACCGCAAGCTCGGTTATGCGGTCGTGGCCACCGCACGATCCATCCCGGAATCCGACGATCCCGCAGTGCTCGCCATTGCCGGCGACATCGCCGATGCGGCGACCGCCGACCGCATCATCGCCGCCGCAGTGGAACAGTTCGGCCGGGTCGACACCCTCGTCAACAACGCGGGCGTGTTCATCGCCAAGCCGTTCGCCGATTACACCGACGAGGATTACGCGGTCGTGACCGGCGTCAATCTGACCGGGTTCTTCCACATCACCCGAGCAGCGGTCGACGCCATGCTTTCCCACGACCGCGGCCACATCGTCAACATCACCACGAGCCTCGTCGACAACGCCGATTCCCGCGTCCCGTCCGTGCTGGCTTCGCTGACCAAAGGTGGGCTGCAGTCGGCCACGAAATCGCTGGCCATCGAATATGCGCGTCGCGGTATCCGCGTCAACGCGGTGTCACCGGGCAACATCAATACGCCCATGCACGATCCGTCCACCCACGACGCCCTGGCCGCCATGCATCCGGTCGGGCGGATGGGTGAAATCAGCGACATCGTCGATGCCGTCGTCTTCTTGGAGACGGCGCCCTTCATCACCGGTGAGATCCTGCACGTCGATGGCGGTATGAGTGCTGGACACTGATGATCGGGACAACGACAGGAGAATCGCTATGACCACCGATCCCCAGGACGAGGCGATCCTGCGAACAGTCCTCGACCAGTGGAAGGACGCGGTCGATCGGCATGAGCCACAGCGGGTCGCCTCATATTTCACCGACGACGCGATTTTCCAAGGCCTGCATCCCTATACCGTGGGTCGGGCGGGTGTCTCCGAGTACTACGACTCTCAGCCGATCGGCCTCGTGGCCGACTACCGCATCCTCGAAACCCGCCGTCTCACAGAGAATCTCGTGCTGGGCTACCTGGACGTCGACTTCTCTTTCACCGACCGCCCGACCCTCGCCGTCAAGCTCAGCGTGCTGCTCGAACGCGATACCGACGGCTGGGCCATCGGGCATTACCAGGTCTCGCGGCTGTGAACATCGGCCCACCCGGTGTGGGTGGGCCGGGTAATCTTCCCGAGTTGTCGGCGAGCAGATCGGCTTCGAGTGGGGTGCGGTAGGCCCCGAAGATGCAGCCCTTCGCCAAAGGGTGTGGACCAGAACGGTATTCGGGTGCCTACGAGGGGCCGACGTCCGGAGGGAACCGGTCACATCACTCCGTCCTCAGGGCAGTAGGGACCCCGAGACGCTGCCGTTGCGGGGTCACGCGGGCCGGAGCTGGGTGCCTTCGTGGTGTTGGGGGCCGCGAGGACCGTAGTCGAGTTCGGCCCCCCGGTTGCTGCTGGCGGTAATCGGGGCAGGGGAATCGAAGCGATCCATGATCGACTCGACGAAGATCAACGTGTCGTTGGGGGCGGACAGGGCGTCGTGCAGCTCCGCCGGAGTCCTGGCGACGAGCGACCGTGCTGTGGTGCCGGGGCGGAGCACTTTCGGCAGCTCCGCGTACGCCCATGTCGCGATGTCGTTGTAGGACTCGGTCTTGCCGAGGTATCCGCGCTCGATGGTGTATCCCCCGTTGTTGATCAGGAAGATCACTGGCTTGTGGTCGAATCGCAGGATCGTCGACAGCTCCTGCGCGGTCTGCTGGAATGAGCCGTCGCCGACGAACAGCAGGTGGCGCCGGTCCGGGGCCGCGGTCAGCGTGCCGAGCAGAGCGGCGACCGAATAGCCGATCGAGCCCCAGTTGACCGATCCGACGAAGGTGCAGCCCGACGGGAGCTGCAGGCCGAACAGGGCGTATGACGTGCCGTTATCGACGAGCAGCACATCCCCGGGCTGGATGTAGTCCTGGATGGCCCTCCAGTACACGGTCTGTGTCAGGTTGGCAGCGCTGTCGCCATGCACGGGCGGCGCGGCTGCCACGGGGTGGCTCACGGCGCGATCGGTGACACGCGGCACCGTGGCGCTGACGCCCCGGAGAACTTCCTCGAGCGTCACCGCCTGGTAGTTGTCATCGCCGATGTCGACCGAGTGACTGCGCAGGTGGATCGCGCCGGCGGGCAACGAGGCCGTGAAGTCGCCCGTGGTCACTTCGATCGGTCGGTAGCCGATGCAGAGCAGGCAGTCGCTGCTCTCCACCGCGTCGAGTGTGTGCTGCGCGCTTGCCTTTCCGTTGTAGACACCGACGTAGTAGGGCAACGTCTCGTCGATCACCGCTTTGGCCGTGTTGAGAACCGCGACCGGAATTTGCCTCTTCGCGGCGAGCGCCATGATCTGGGCGGCGACACCGAACCGGTCCGCGTCCAGATCCACCAGAATCGCCGGTGACGTGGCATCGGACAAGCGGCCCGCGACCGCGGTGATGCACGACGCCAACCGTTCGGGGTCGCTGGACGGCTGTGCGAGCATCAGCGGCTCGGTCGGAACTTCGATATCGAGGTAGGCGATATCGGAGGGCAGTTCCAGATAGACCGGCAGCTTCTCCCGCCACGCCGTGTGGAGCAGCCTGTCGATCTCGATAGCCGCGTTGCGTGGAGTGAGCCTGGCGTGTGCGGCTGTCACCTGCGCGAAGGCGCCGAGGAAGCGGTCCCAGGTGCCGTCGGCCATCGTGTGGTGCATTCCCAGACCGCGATCGATGGACCGGAGGGGAATCGATCCGCAGATGCAGATCACCGGAACGTGCTCGGCGTAGCTGCCGGCGACCCCGTTGATCGCACTCATCGCGCCTACGGCGTTCGTGACGAGGAGCGCGCCCATGCCCTTCAGCCGTGCATAGCCGTCCGCCGCATAGGAGGCGTTCAACTCGCTGCAATTGCCCACCCATCGCACGGCACTGTGGTCTTCGAGCTGTTGGAGCAACTCGAGGTTGTAGTCGCCGGGGACACCGAAGAGATGGCCGATCCCGGCCTCTGCCAGACGGCGAATCAGAAAGTCGCCGATCGTCATTCGTCGGGTCTTGCGCTCGGGCATTCTGCGCTCCTCCGCATCGTCTCACGCTGACATCACGGTCTCGGACCTGTCCGATCTCACCGAGCACGAGCACCATCGCCGGCCGCGACGGAAAATGATCCGCTCCTTGACATCCAGGGCATTCGGAGCATCGGCGGACGCGTTCGGATCGATGTACAGCGCTCAGTCGGAGCCGAATCCCAGATATCGATGGGCGATCTTCCCGGCAAACATCACAGTGTCGACGTACCTCCCGTCCGTGACAGGTGGTTTCGATAGCTCGGCTCAAAAGACGGTACCGCCAACCACGTGCGTCCGTGCGAGAACGGCACGTCGACGAGGTCGAGCCCGACATCACCGGGCTACGCCCGGCAAGCCGTCGACCACAGGGCGCGAGCAACGGACTGCGCCGTTCGTGAGCCTGGTCTTTCGGCTACCGCGCCGGTCGGCCCAGGGTCGTCAGAGCGTGGTGATCATTCCTCCATCGACGATGAAGTCCGATCCGGTGATGTTGGCGGCCCG
Source organism: Nocardia sp. CA-151230 (assembly GCF_050942175.1). Taxonomy (NCBI): domain Bacteria; kingdom Bacillati; phylum Actinomycetota; class Actinomycetes; order Mycobacteriales; family Nocardiaceae; genus Nocardia; species Nocardia sp. CA-151230. The sequence goes on along the minus strand of NZ_CP192061.1, from coordinate 4,162,215 downwards.
CGGGCTCGAGAGATACACCGCGAGGTCCGCGACTTCCTCGGGTCGAGTGAATCGCCCGGTGACCGTCTGCGCCACCGCGGTGCGGGCGACGGCCTCCGGGTCGCCGCCGGCGGTATTCGCGATCGTCCGTGCGACGCCGTTCGCACCGAGCCACAGGTCGGTCGCCACCGGACCCGGGCTGATGGTATTGACCCGAATACCCTGTACCCCTACTTGTTTCGACAGTGACTTGCTGAAGTTGGTGAGCGCGGCCTTGGCCGCGCTGTAGTCGATCACGGTCGGATCCGGGAGTTTGGCATTGACCGAGCTGATGGTGACGATGCTGCCCTGTCGCGCCTCGAGCATGGCGGGCAGGACGGCGCGCGTCACCCGGATCGCCGAGAGCAGGTCCAGGGTGAGGGTCGCCAGCCAGTCATCGTCGCCGATGTCGAGGAAACCGTTCAATCGGGGTGTCACCCCGCCGACATTGTTGAACAGCATGGCCGTGGTGCCGAATTTCGCTGCGAGGGTGCCGAGTTCGGTCGCGCCCTCCGCGGTCGACAGATCCACCTCGGCCGGATGGACGCGACCGGTGTCCGCGAGGGCGCGCAGGTCGTCGCCGGTGTGGCGGGCGGCGGCGACGACGATCGCGCCCTCCTCGACGAGGGTCCGGGTGATGGCCAGCCCGATACCGCGGCTGGCGCCGGTCACCACGGCGAGGGTGTCGGTGAGTCCCAGATCCATGATCGTGCCCTCCTCGGTGTCAGAAACCCTTGTCCGCCAGCCAGGCCAGGACCGCGTCCGCCACGTCCTTCCAGCCGCTGTCGACGGTGAGGGAATGGCCGCGGCCCTCGAATTGCCGCAACTCGGTGACGGCGGTGGAGTCACGGTACTGCTTCAGGGTCGAACGGGTCACCACATCGGGGACGGTGTGGTCCTCGAGGCCCGAAATGAGCAGCAGCGGGCCGCGATCCGCGTTGGCGGTATCGACCTTCGCCTGCGAGTGCAGCACGAAGTTGGCCGCGGCGGCCTGAAAGAGCGGCCGCGCGGGTGCCGGGATGGTCCATTTGTCGAACAGCTCGTCCGATTCCTGCTCGCTGACCGCGTTGCCGAATCCGAAGCGGAACTCCTGCTTGGTCAGGGACACGGCCCGGTGCAGGTTGGCGGGGTTGCCGAGGGCGGGCAGCCCGGCGCGCAACTGCGCGAGCGGCAGCGGCAGGACGCCCTTGATCTGGGCTGGATCGATCGCGACACCGGCGGCACCGAGGTTCTGGCCCAGCAGTTTCTCGGCGAGCAGGCCGCCGAAGGAGTGGCCGACGATGATCGGCGGCGTCGGAAGGGTTTCGATGATGGCGGCGAAATGCGCTGCGGCGTCGTCGATTCCGGTGTTCGCGACGGCCTCGGGGTGTTCGCGCGCGGCGGCGACGGTGTCCGGCTCGTTGGGCCAGCCCGGGGCGATCGGCGCGTAGCCGGCGGTGCGGAAGTGGTCGACCCAGGGCGACCAGCTGGTGGCGTGCAGCCACAATCCGTGGATGAAAAGCACCGGTGTCGGTACCTGAGACATGTCGATCCCCTTTCGGCCCGACCAACTTCACCACCGCGATCGGGCGGGCGTCCAAGTCGTATTGGGCGCGGATCGATAACCACCACCTCATACTTGCAGGTGGCGTGCGCACGGAAGGCGTGCGCGGGCGGACAACGGAGGCGGGCATGGACCTCGATCTGCGGCAGCTGCGGTACTTCGTCACCCTCGCCGAGGAACTGCACTTCGGCCGGGCCGCGGCGAAACTGTTCATCACCCAGCCGGCGCTGTCCAAGCAGATCCGCAAACTCGAGGACCACGTCGGCAGTCCACTGCTCGAACGCGACAGCCGCCATGTCGCGCTCACCGCGCGCGGGCATCAGGTACTGGCGGACGCCCGCGAGATGATCGCGCTCGCCACCCGAATCCGCCGCGGCTCCAACGATTCCGACGTCGTGCGCATCGCGCACATCTTCGAACTGCAGACCAGTCGAACGGTGGCCGACGCGTTCACGGCGGCGCACCCGTCGGTCCGGATCGTCGAACGGTCCCTCGACAGCATCCGGCAGCTCGAGGCGCTACTGGCCCGTCGACTCGACGTGGCCATCCTGCGGGTCACCCAGGCCATGACCGCACAGCATCCCACCGGGTGGCGTTTCCGCCGTCTGCGCCTGGAACCGATGTTCCTCGTCGGGCGACCGGCCGATCCGCCTCGGCCGCAGGCCTCGCTGTACGAACGCCCTGTGGAAGTCTTCGCGGACGGGCCGGAGTCCGGGCTCTACAACGCACACGGCGAGTACCTGACGACCTTCGAACGCCAGACCGATCTGTCCCTGCACTGGCTGGGCAACCCCGGCACCTTCGGTCACTGCCTGGCCGCGCTCAAACGAGCGACCGAGCCTGCTCACGTTCTCGAATTCGAAAGCTACGCATTGAAATACGCGGCCGCGGGCATCCCGATCCACCGGCCGCTGGAAGTGCAACCCTATTATCCGTGGTCCATCGCCTGGCGTGACGAACCACCCGCCGAGCCCGTCGCCAACTTCCTCGAGATCGCCGAACAGACCGCACATGACCGCCATTGGCGACTGCCCTCATCACGCCTCGCCTCGCCGTGGCTGCCCCCCGAGCCCAAACAGTGAAACACGGCGATGTGTTTGGGCGTGGTTCTCGATACATCGCGGAAATGGTTGCCACTGCTGCCGTTTCGCGCCGGAACCGTCACTGTTCGGCGGTGGCTCGGAGTGCGGTCCCACCGGCGCGCGGCCCGGACGGGCGTGTAGGCTCGGGGAGGCTGCGGTTCGGTTGCTGAGTGTTTCCTGTCAACGGGAATGTGGGATCCGATAGGAGCTTTCGCGATGGCACGAGTGCTTTTCATTGTCAGTGGCGCCAGTTACTGGGTGGTGAAGGATGGCTCGCGATACGCGACCGGTTACTGGGCCGAGGAGTTCGCCAACCCGTATCGGATCCTCACCGATGCAGGCCACCAGGTGGTGGTGGCAACACCGAACGGTGTGATCCCCACGGTCGACATGATGAGTCTGCGCCCCGAGATGGCGGGCGGCATCGACGGGGCCCTGCGGCTCGAGTCGATCATCCGGGAGGCGGAGGCATTGCGGCGGCCGTTGCGGTTGTCGCAGGTGCGGCTCGAGGATTTCGACGCGGTGTACCTGCCGGGCGGGCACGGTCCGATGGCGGATCTGGCATTCGACGCCGATGGTGGGCGGCTGCTGACCCAGCAGTTGGCCTCGGGTAACCCGCTTTTCATGGTCTGTCATGCTCCGGCTGCGATCTTGTCGACCAGGATCGGGGGCGAGTCCCCGTTCGCGGGTTATCGCCTCACTTGCTTCACCGACGAGGAAGAGGAAGCCGTGGGTGTCGCCGCGATCGCCCCGTGGCTACTCGAGACCGACCTGAAGGCGAAGATCAGGGTCGATTTCAGCCGCGGGCCGATCTGGCAGCCGTATATGGTCGAGGACCGAAATCTGACCACCGGCCAGAACCCGGCCTCGGCCGCCGTCCTCGCCAACCGCATGGTCGAGATTCTGAAAGGCGCCTGACCGACGGGCTGCGGCCGTCATTCGGGGCCACCGCAGCCCTCCGATCGTCTGTTCTCAACCGAATTCTCGTTGGCCCAGAGGGCGGTGAGGAGGCGGCCGAGGTCGAGCCCCGTCAGCAAGGTGGCACCGAAAGGCTCGGGTTGAGCCGGTTCTCACCATGACGCCCGGCCGACCGCTGCAGTCAGGCCGCGTCGAGGTAGTGGCCGTTCTCGAGATCCTCGATCAGACCGGGATGGGTGGGTTTCCAGCTCATGGTCTCCCGGGTGAGGGCGTTTGCGGTCGGATTGTCCACGCCCGCGATGAAACCCAGGAAGCCGAAGTGCTCGGCGGCCTGGTCCGGGTCGATGGGGGCGGCGGGGAGTCCGAGGCGCCGGCCGATCGTCTCGGCGATCTCCCGGAACGCGATGCCTTCGTCGCCGACAGCGTGCAGGCGGGTGCCCGCGGGTGCGGATTCCAGTGCCAGGCGGAACAATTCGGCCGCATCCAAGGTATGGCAGGCAGGCCAGCGGTTCGCACCGTCGCCGAGATACCCGGCCACGCCCGTGCGGCGGGCGATGCCGACGAGGACATGAGCGAAGCCGTGATGGTCGAGGTGACTGTGCACGATCGGCGGCAGCCGCACCATCGACGACCGGACTCCCCGCGCGGCCAGCCCGATGATCAGGTTCTCGGTCGCCACACGCGGCGAACTCGCTTCCGCCACATCGGTTTCCAACCCGGGTCTGTCCAGGCCCAGAGAGGCCAGCAGCAGAGTCCCGGAGGCAGCGGTGAACGGCTTGCCGCTGCCGGCCAACGCGTCCCCGATGGCCTCGGCGACGCGCAGATCCGTCGCCGCCGCGCCCGCGATATCGCCGGAGACCATGGCCTCATGGTCGTAGGCCAGGTGCACGACGCCGTCGGCGGCCGCGGCGGCCGCCGCGAGGATGTCGAGATCGGTCAGGTCGCCGCGGACGACCTCGACACCGCGGGCTGCGATTACCGCGGCGGCGGCATCGGAACGGGCCAGACCGACGATCTGGTGACCGGCGGCCAGCAGCGCGGGGACGACGGCGGATCCGAGATGGCCGGACGCACCGGTGACGAAGATACGCATGGAATCACTCCAGGTAGACGGGTAGATGGCGTTTGCGATGTCAGCTCCTGACATCACAGTACGCCTTTATGTCAGCGCCTGTCATCACCCTGTGTAGCATCGAGCCATGAGCCGCTGGGAACCCAACGCACGCGGCCGCCTCGAGGCGGCGGCCCTGGAGCTGTTTCGCGAGCACGGGTTCGACAGCACCACGGTCACCGAGATCGCCGCCCGCGCCGGACTGACCGAACGCACCTTCTTCCGCCACTTCACCGACAAGCGCGAGGTGCTGTTCGGCGGCTCGCAATTACTGCGGGACCTGCTGATCGCCAAGGTCGGCGCAGCCCCCGCCGATGTCACGCCCTGGGCTGCGGTGGTGTGCGCGCTCGAGGAGATCGCTGACGAGGTCTTCGAACCGAGACGGCCGCTGGTGCTGCAACGGCAGGTGGTCGTCGATGCCAATCCCGAGCTGCGGGAGCGGGAATTGATCAAGAGCGCCACCTTGGCCGCGGCCATCGCGGACGCACTGCGCAACCGGGGCGCGGCCGACACCGCGGCGGAGCTGGCCGGTCAGGCCGGAATAGCGGTGCTGCACACCGCCTTCGGGCGGTGGACCCGCCAGCACGGCAACCGCGAACTATCCCGGTTCATCCGCGAGACAGCCGACGAGATGCAGACGCTCACCGCGCGGGCGAACCCCGCCGGACGTCGTTAGCTCAGTGGTTCGATCATGCCGGCGAATTCGTGCTCCGTCGCGAGTTCAACACTCGAATGCGGTTTGCGAGCGAGTTGCCCCGGATGATGGATTACCCCACCGCAAGTAACTGTCTTGTGAATCGGTGATGTCGGCTGCGTGAATCGATCGCGGTACGGAGGCGAAAATTCCAGCAAATGTGAAGTTTCGCCACATCCGTCACGGAGTTGTAGCCTTGGGGTATGGGGTGGGGATATGTTCGGGTTTCCGTCGGCGTGCCAAGGACATGGGTTGTCGAGGCGGGGCTGAACGGCTTCGTTGTTTCGCGAGACGGTCACATCCCAAAGGGGTGGGGGATCTCGTCAAACGGAGGACGACCAATGAACAGCTCCAAGAACAGCCGTCTGCGCTCACGACCGGGTCAGGGCCCAACCCCGCTGGCGAAGATTCTGGTGGTCGAGAGCAATCCGGCTGCGGAGATGCTGGCACTGGTGCTGACCACGGCGGGTTATCAGGCCATTGAGATGGCAAGCGGACAGCGGGCGCTGACACCGGATCTGGTCGTGGTGGGCCCGTCCCTGGCCTATGGGCACCTCGCTCAACTGTGTCGTGCTCTGCGAGCGCGCACCGACGCCCCGATCCTGGTCCTGAGCAGCGACATCGACACCGAAGCCGTCGAACCGGTCGTGGCCGCCGGCGCGTCGGAATGCCTGCTGGCCCCGATCTCTGCCAGCGACTTGCTGACCCACATCGCCGCTCTGCTGCGCGCCGCTCACGGCCGGGAGTCGATCGCGATCGCCGCCTGATTCCGCGACGCCGACGACGACGAGGGCACGCGCATAGCCTCGCATCGGATGCGACTTTCCGGCATCCGATGCTGCGCAGACCTCGGCACCCATCCTCAGCGGCGGCCGGCTCCCGGACAAGATGCCGTTCAGATCACCTGATTCGACCGAACCGGCCAGCGTCGTTGTGCGGCTGGTGGTTTCATGTCCGGCTGTGCGTGATGAGGGTACGGTGGTCTACGGCCGGTTCGGCGAAATGCTCCGCATGACGGCAGACCTGGCCGCCGGCGTCCAGGGACACACTGTTGTGGTTCTCAGCGGTCTGCACGGATCGAAAGGGTCAGGCCCTTGGTCGTGACGTTGGGCAGTTGGCTCATCTCCGCGAAGGCCCGTTGATCGTGGGCCGGCACGACAATCAGGTCGGGGATGCGCTGCATGATCGAAACCATGCGGAGGATGTTCTGCCGGTTGCCCTCGGCATCGAAGTCGCCCAGCCGCCTGATCGGCAGCGGACGCTCCACGCGGTGGGTGAGTCCCTCGCGCTGCCACACCAGATCTCCCACCAGGGCATAACGCACCTGATGCGGCAGTGTCACGAAGACGATCACGCTGCCGGGCGTATGGCCGGGGGCTGGGACGCAGACGATCGAGCCGTCACCGTACATATCGTGGTGGCGGGGGAAACCCAGGTACGGCCCGCCCGGGAAACTCAACTCCCGCCAGTTGAACGGGATTTCCTGGAAGAAACCGCGGAAGTTGCCGAACATTTCTCGGCTGTAGAACGCGGCTCGGTCGCGCGGGGAGATCAAGACCGGCAGATCGGGGAAATCGGTGATGCCGCTCATATGATCCCAATGCGCGTGGGTCAGCAGAATCCCGGACAGTCGGGCGAAGTCGTAGTCCGCCGCTTCCAGCTGATCGACAGCAGGCTTCCAGAGGTCATACTTGGTCATCTTCCGGAACAGCCGGGGCATCGTGGCCAACTGCTTCGCGATGTCGCGCCCGAAACCGGAGTCGACCAGAAGATCACCCCGCGGGTGCTGAATGAGCGCGGCGCCGATATAGAACTCGCGCTTGTCGAAGATGGACCCGCCGGAGTACGCGTATGCGGCACTTCGATGATTTACCCCGGTCGGCACCGCGACCAGGTCCATCTCGGCCGGTGGGTCGGCTCTCGGAATCGGAATCGACTCGGGCAACGGCAAAGGCATGGGGAGCTGCTTCATGATCTATTCCTCCTCCGTCAGACCGGTCGCGTTCGACGGGACCTCGAAGGCGGCCAAGGTGAGCGAAACACTGGTGAACCAGCCCATCAGCACGGTGACATCGACGATGCCCGCCACGCCGATCGCTGCCACCGCCCGGTGGTACATGCCGACGGGAACCACGCGCGGCTGTACCAGAGTTGATGCGAGCTCGTACACGATCTGCCGACGTGGGTCGTCGAACGAGGTCGGAACTCCAGCGATGAGAGCCTCGACCTGCCGCGGCTCCAGACCGCCCAGCAGCACACCGATCTTCTCGTGCTCGTAATTGGCGTAGGCGGAGAGCCAGCGGCCGTTGATGACGTTCGTGACGATCTCGATCTCCGCCTTCGACAACGACGAATCCTTTTGGAAATACGCCCCGGTTGGCACGATTGCCCTGCCAGTTTGGGGTTGGCCAGCCAGATCTTGTGCGGGCCGGGAATCATGCCGCGCAATTGCCGCGTGTACTCGTACGCATCGCGCATCTCCGGTGACATTTCGCTGGCCGGCGTTTCCATGTAGCGGCCGAAGGTCCCGAAGTCGACCCGATCGGATGAGCTGTCGAACATCTGAATCTCCTTTTCGGTCCGGGCGGGATCGTGAGCTGTTTCCGCGCGGTCGAGCCGTCGACGGACACCCCAAACGTCGTAGGCATTGAGCAGTGCGCCGAGCGCCGGGCAGTGGACCGTCACGAACACGATTGCGCCGAGAGCTTGCCGGCCCAACCTCGCGACGAGGCTGTCGTACAGCGGCCGGGGTATGAGGCCTACGCCGGTCGTTTGACGAAGAACTCGATCCTCCAACACGCCGACCAACCTCATCGGTAGACAGGCCGAGCACTAACACCATGCGCTGTATTCAGAACTTGGAAACACCCTGAACAGCGGCTATCCGAATTTCGTTGTTCTTGGGCAATCACTACCGGAACCGCGCACGGACGCCCGAACATCGCCGAGCCGGCCCTGACCCCGTCACCTGAGCACACCGTGAAGCACCCGACACCGGAACCCCCGCTATACACGCCTTCGGCGGGCAGGCGTTCATCGTCGCCGCTTGCGGGCGGCGGGGTCGGTGCCGGCGTGCCACCGGCTCGACGCCTCCGTCGACGAACGGGCGTCACAGGTCTCCGAACACCTCGTCCAGCTGGAACGACTGACTGCTCGGCCAGCAGAAGCCTCTCGTTCGGCTGGCGATGGTGGGCTCGAACAGTCAGTGCGTCACAGTGCGCCTTGATAGGCCGCGCATAGCTGGTGAGCCTTCGGGATCGACTTGTTGGGGTGTCGGTGAGATGGGCGGGGCAGGTTCAGCCGATGGTGCGGGTGTCGATCCCCGACGGGCCGACGGCGGCGTCGGTGGTATTGACCCCGAAGCTGATCAGCCGACGGGGGTGGATGCGGATGATGGCCCCGTCGAAGCCGCCGGTGTAACCGGCATAGGCGGAGTCGGTGGGTTCTGTGATCGCCTCGCCTGTGCCTCGGATCTCGAGAAACCGCGGCCGCCACGGATCCGTGGAGGCGAGATCGTCGACCACGAAGGCGACCCGCCCGTTGGCGGCGACGTTGCGGAATTTGCGGCTGCCTGCCATGCCGTGCCCGGCGATGTCGATGGTGTCGGTGCGGTCGTTGTAGCGGAAACCGACCGGGCTGACCTGGAGGGTTCCGTCGAGTTGCGCGGTGGCGATGCGGCCGAGCTGTTGCCCGGCAAGATAGTCCAGCTCTGCGTCGGTGAAATTCATGGCGGCTCCTTGTCGGTGAACGTGATGGACCGGGCCGGGCTGTTCAGGTGTGCGCGCCGCGATGCGGGCCTGGCTCACGAGCGTGCCGTCAGACAGAGTACGGGGATCACGCGGTCGGTCTTGTTCATGTAGGCGGCGAAACGCGGGGCGGCGGTGAGGATCTGCTTCCACGCCTCGTCGCGGTCGGCGCCACCTCGCGAGGCGAAACCTCCGCCACTTATCGCGTCTTGCTGGGAACCCGGCGGCGACGTCATCCACGCGGATCGAGGAGCAGAACCGCACCCGGCCGTACCCGTTGCTGCCTCCGCCGGACGACATCATCTCGCTGGGTGTCTCACGACATTTTCTCGAACAGCGCCTGGCGTGGGGAAGCGCGCCCGGGGTCTCGCTTGCTCCGGAGCTCCCCACGCCAGACCAGCACCGGTCATAGCCACACTTACGGTCACGCGGGGAGTCGGGAGCCGGATTACGCCGCAGCACCGCGCTTCGTTGCCGCTCGCATGTGAGGTCGAGCTCAACTTCGGGCAGGCCGAACAGCCAGACCCTACCGGGGGGCTGTAGAGATACCACAGCAGTGGGCGGCGCCCGCAATTCCCTTCTGCGCGTGGATATGTCGGGCTTGAGTCCAAGAACCGACACTGACGAGTGTCGGAAAAGTTGTCGCGGATTCTATTCCGACACTCGTGCGGCAGGATCTGGAGCGTCGGGTACGGGTCTACACCAAAACGACAGCCCCACATGCATTCAGAGGGTCGCGCTGGCCGGTTCGGTCAGCGCGGTATGCGGCATACAGGATGTCGTGTCGCGGTTTCGGCGATTGTGCAATTCGCCCTTCACCGCCGACGGCAGTCCTCAGGGCCGGTCAGTCGAGGTAGTCCTGCAGGGCCTGTGAGCGTGACGGATGGCGCAGCTTCGACATGGTCTTCGATTCGATCTGGCGGATTCGTTCACGCGTGACGCCGTAGACCTTCCCGATGTCGTCGAGGGTCCGGGGCTGCCCATCACCCAAGCCGTAGCGCAGGCGCATCACGCCTGCTTCCCGCGGGGTGAGCGTGTCGAGCACCGACTGCAATTGGCGCTGCAGCAGGGTGAACGACACCGCGTCGATCGCGACGACAGCCTCGCTGTCCTCGATGAAGTCGCCGAGGTGGCTGTCACCCTCGTCGCCGATCGTCTGATCCAGCGAGATCGGTTCACGCGCGTACTGCCGGACCTCCAGGACCTTCGCGGGTGTGATCTCCAGTTCCTGCGCGAGCTCTTCGGGCGTGGCCTCGCGGCCCAGTTGCTGCAGCAGCTCACGCTGGACGCGTCCGAGCTTGTTGATGATCTCCACCACGTGCACCGGGATGCGAATGGTGCGGGACTGATCGGCCATGCCGCGACTGATCGCCTGCCGGATCCACCAGGTGGCATAGGTCGAGAATTTGAATCCCTTGGCGTAATCGAACTTTTCGACCGCACGAACGAGGCCCAGATTGCCTTCCTGGATCAGGTCGAGAAAGGCCATACCGCGCCCGCTGTACCGCTTGGCGATCGATACCACCAGGCGCAGATTCGCTTCCAGCAAGTGGTTCTTGGCCCGGACGCCGTCCTGCACGACCCAGGTCAGGTCGCGGCGACGCGCGGCGGTGATACCGGACCCCGATTCGAGCTCCTCGTGCAGCTTCTGCGCCGCATACAGTCCAACCTCGATCCGGATCGCCAGATCCACCTCTTCTTCCGCAGACAGCAGGGGAACACTGCCGATCTGTTTCAGGTACGCGCGCGTCGAATCCCCACCGGCGGTGAGCGCGGCTTCCGTGCGCGCCCGTCGCAGTGCCGGGGACTCGCTGTCATCCCATTCGGAATCATCCCCGGCGCCGCCTCGCTGCGCTGGGTCGACCGCGACATCGAAGGTTGAATCCTCTTCCGGCGCATCGGTTTCGACGCTTACCGAGGCCATATCGACATCCGATGGAGGCTGGTAGGTCGTTTCGTCGGTTGCCATATTCGCCCTTTCACGGGATCAGGGCGGCACCGCGATATGAGATCCGCAGAGAGGCCTTGGACGCCCTCGGCAATCACCGAAGCCACTGGCCAGTCTACCGGCCACCGGCCGATACACAGTGGCTGCAGCGTAGCTCGGGCAGGTCGCCGACACTGATGCGGGTACCGAGGCGGCTGCATGCCGGCCGTTCTTGGGTTCGTTCCTCCGGCACAGGGTCGCCCACTCATCCTGGAATCGCCACATATCGGCAGTAGCGGACGTTCTGTACCGCACCAGGTTCCGGCCACCGGTACCCCGCGCTGGCCGGTTCGGTCAGCGCGGTATGCGGCATGTGCATGCATTGGCTGACTGACGTCTGGGCGGTCCGAACGGCCTTGCAAGACGGCGTGGCATGCCTGAAAAAGTCTCGCCATCAGTCCTTTTGCCCAAGGGATTCGGGGCACACCAGATTTTCGAAACGTCTTCGATTCACAATCGGGCGGGATTACCGTGCCTCACGACCCGGAGATGCCAGGTCGCGAGCAGGAGTTCGAAGAATGAAGTTGAACAGTAGGGTGCGCCGGATCGCTTGCGGAGCACAGGGATTGGCGGCTGTGGCCGCGACGGCCATCCTCCTGGCGCCCTCGGCGGGCGCCTCGGTCACCTCGATCGCATACGAGCCCGGCACCATGGACGGCAAACCGATTACGGTTGGCCAGAACCACTGGCTCGCCGTGTACACCACCGAACTCGGCAGCGGCAGCCCCAACGTGCAGGTGTACGACAACGGGCAGTGCATCGGCTCGACGATCGTGGGGGCCAACCAACAGAATCCGCTGCAGAACTACAGCTACATCTACTGGCAGCCCACCACCCTCGGCTCCCACACGCTCGTGGCGAAAGAGGGCGGCAGCTCACAGTCCATCACCGTGACCGTGGTCGCCGCGCCCGCCGGCACCACACCCGACCCGCAACCGACCAATCCGAGCTGCACCACAGCGGGCGGCGCGTCCACCGGCAGCTCCGGCTCCTGAGCTTCGCCCTTCGGGTAGGAGACGTATCGCCGATCGGCCGGGGTGTCGCGCCGCGGTGATCACCGAGCATCGCGGCGCGCCACCGCATCGGACGACGACTTCGGATCTTCGACGAGCCGGACCACACGAGCGGACGCGTCCAGATCATCCGGCCAAGGCCCTCAACTCGGCAAAGGCGGACGTTCTGCACCGCAGCAGGTTCCAGCCTTCGGCGCCCCGCGCTGGCCGGTTCGGTCAGCGCGCTGTGCGGCATGTCAGGATCCCCGTCCTACCGCTGCAGGTTCGAGGACTTCGCCGAGCGGGAATAAGGGACGCAGCGCGGCGACCGAACAGGGCCGGTGTGCGAAGTCATCGAACTTCGGCGAACCTGTAGAATAATTGCACCGAAAGTGGCCCTGATTGTTGTATGAAAACTCCAATCAGCCCAGGTCAGAAGTGCTTTCTCCATTTCGACACACCCTAATCCACTGATTTCATCGGTGGATCGAGGCTCACCGGGTGATCGGGAGGAAATCCGCATGCAAATACGTAAGTTCCGCAACGTCATCGGCGGAAAGCCGGTCGATGCGGTGTCAGGTCAGACCTCGGAGATCATCAACCCGTCGACCGGAGAGGTCTTCGCCATTGCAGCGGTTTCCGGCCCCGAGGACGTGGACCAGGCGATGCGGGCGGCCGACGATGCGTTCGAGGCGTGGAGTTCGACCACACCATACGAGCGGCAGATAGCTCTGCTGCGCATTGCCGACACGCTCGAGGCCAGGGCCGACGAATTCCTCGCACTGGAAGTTGAGAACACCGGTAAACCGTTCTCGATCGCGAAGACCGACGAGATCCCGCCGTCGGTGAATCAGATGCGTTTCTTCGCCGGCGCTGCGCGCATGCTGGAGGGGCGTTCGGCCGGTGAGTACTGCGAAGGTACGACATCCTTCACTCGTCGTGAGCCCATCGGCGTAGTCGCGCAGGTGACTCCATGGAACTACCCGCTGATGATGGCTGTATGGAAGATCGCCCCGGCGCTTGCGGCGGGTAACACCGTCGTGCTCAAACCTTCCGACACGACTCCGGCGACGACTGTGTTGCTGGCCGAATTGGCCGCGGAGTTCCTGCCGCCCGGCGTGCTGAACGTGATCTGCGGCGGCCGCGACACCGGCCGCGCCATGGTCGACCATCGCATTCCACAAATGGTGGCATTGACCGGCTCGGTGCGCGCCGGCATGCAGGTGGCAGAAGCCGCAGCCAAGGACCTGAAGAAGGTGCACCTCGAGCTCGGCGGCAAGGCGCCGGTACTCGTATTCGACGATGTCGACGTCGAACAGGCGGCTCGGAACATCGCCGCAAGCGGCTACTACAACTCCGGACAGGACTGCACAGCGGCGTGTCGAGTGACCGTCAGCGCTGGAGTGCACGACGACTTCGTTGCGGCTCTGACCGAGGCAGCCGCCAACACCAAGACCGGAATGCCCGATGAGGATGGCGTCTCCTTCGGGCCCGTGAACAGTCAAGCGCAGCTCGATCGTGTCTCGGGCTTCGTGGAGCGGTTGCCCGACCATGCCGAGGTGTTGACCGGAGGTCGGCGGGTAGGGGAACACGGCTACTTCTACGCCCCAACCGTGGCGGCCGGGTTGCACCAGCAGGACGAGGCGGTGCAGCAGGAGATCTTCGGACCGGTGATCACCGTTCAGCGATTCACCGGTGAAGACGAGGCGGTCCGTCTGGCCAATGACGTCGACTACGGACTGGCCGCGAGCGTGTGGACGAAGGACCACGCACGCGTGATGCGCCTGGCTCGACGACTCAACTTCGGAACCGTCTGGGTCAACACCCATACCCGATTCACCGCGGAGATGCCGCACAGCGGGTTCAAGCACTCAGGCAACGGCTCGGACCTGTCCCTCTACAGCCTCGAGGACTACACCCGGATCAAACACGTCCTGAGCAACATCGACATATAGCGTTCTCACACGCGTCGATGGTGTTGGTCTGCGTAGCGGCGGACGGACTACCCCGGTGTTCAGAGTCGGCGATCGTCGGCGCGCGATCTGGGCCACGTGAGGTGAAGCCGAGCTTGGTCAGAATGTGCTCCACGTGGGCGCCTGCGGTGTGCGGGGAGATCACCAATCGAGCCGAGATCTGCTTGTTGGTCAGCCCCTCCGCTGACCGGCGGCACGCCGGCTGCGACCGGCAACGAGTTGCTCGGGTTGCATCGAGCCGGCGGTTGGTCGAGGCCCCGGCGTCCGGCTCGACACGAGGGCGCCTGAGTGGTCCGCGTCGGTTCGGCGCGGCCACGGTACGAAGCCGAAGCGCCAAACCACTCGTCGCCGGACACCAACATTGAGAGCACACAGCTGTCATCGCAGTACAACAGCCCGCTGTGGCTGTCGTCACAGCACAAGCCCGCGATCGAGCGTTGTCGCCGTGGATCGAGAGCCGTGGGCACACTTCTGCCTAATTTCGTCGGCACCGGCTCACGACCCCGAGGAGACACCGTGACAGAGACGACCACCACCCATATCGACCCCAGTGAGGAGCAGATCGCTGGATTCGTCGCAGCCGCGCAGTCGGCCGACGGGCCGGTCGTGATGATCAATCTGCTGGCATTCAACGACGCGCCGGACGGTGGTCGGGACAGCTACGCCCGCTACGCGCGCGAGGTACAACCGCACTTGGATCGCGTCGGCGGCCGGATCGTGTACGCCGGCGACGCCCGGGAGATCGTCATCGGCGGTGAGGACCACATGTGGTGGGACACCGTGGTCGTGGTGGAGTACCCGTCCCGGGCGAAATTCCTGGAGATGGCCCTCGACCCCGGCTATCAGGCGATCGCGGTGCACCGCTCCGCCGCGCTGACCACGTCGGCGCTGGTGGCCACCGACCCGTGGCAGCCGGAGTTCTGATGCGGACTCAGCAGATCGTCGTGGGCGACGTCCGCTCACCGGTGCTGGTCGGCGGCCCGGACGGCAGCGAGGCGGTCGTCTTCGTCCACGGCAACCCGGGCGCTGGATCGGACTGGCTCCGGTTGATGGCTCCGATCGCCGAGTTCGCCCGCGTCGTCGCCCCGGACATGCCGGGCTTCGCCGGAGCCGAAATGCGCGCCGACCAGGACTACACCGTCGCCGCCTATGCCCGGCACCTCGACGGTGTCATCCAGGCGCTGGGCGTGGAGCGGGTACACCTGGTCGCACACGACTTCGGCGGGCCGTGGGCGCTCACATGGGCCGCCGATCACCCCCACAAGGTGGCCAGTGTGACGCTGATCAACACCGGGGTGCTGCTGGACTATCGCTGGCATCGGCTGGCGCGGATCTGGCGCACCCCGCTGGTGGGCGAACTGTTCCAGCGGATCGCGACCCCGCGGCTCACGCGGGCGCTGCTCGGCCACGACAACCCCGGCCTGGACCGGGCATCGGTGGCCCACATTGCGGCGCATCTGCACCCGTGGGGCACCAAGCGGGCCGTTCTGCGGCTGTACCGGTCGACGAATATCCGGTCGATGATCCCGATCGCCGCTGCCCTGCAGCGACACGACCTGCCGTGCCTGGTGGTCTGGGGCACCGACGACGTGTACCTGCCGGTCGAGCAGGCCGACAAGCAGACCCAGCCGTTCCCGTCCGCGCGGATCCACACCATCGTCGGCGCCGGGCACTGGGTGTTCCTCGAACAGGCCGAACGGGTCGCCGAACTCGTCGTCCCGTTCCTTCGTACCCAGCTCGGCGATCCCGATCCGCAGCCGACCGAGCCACCGCGCCCGGCCCGCCGCCGCCGCGCGGTTGCGGGCTGAAGCCCAAATTCCCTGGGACGACTATCACCGCGCCGTCTCCGCGCGCTCACCCCCTCATCGAAATCAAGGAGCTCGACATGTCCCTGTCCACCAAGGGCCTCACCGACCGCGTCGTCGTCATCACCGGCGCGGGCAGCGGGATCGGCCGGGAACTGGCATTGGCGTGCGCCCGCCGCGGCGCCCGCCTGGCGTTGTGCGACGTGAACACCGCAGGCCTGGATCAGACCGCAATCAGCGCCCGCGCCAACGGCGTGGAGGTCTACACCCAGACCGTCGACGTCACTGACGCGGACCGGATGACCAGCTTCGCCGAGGAGGTACTGGAGCGGTTCGGCGGAGTGGACCTGCTGGTCAACAACGCCGGCATCGGCGTGGTCGCCGGTTTTCTGCAGACGACGCCGACGGACTGGGAGCGGTTGATCGGAATCAACGTGATGGGTGTGGTCCACGGCAACACCGCGTTCCTGCCCTCGATGATCGAGCGCGGCCGCGGGCATGTCGTCAACGTCTCCTCCGCGGCGGGCCTCCTGGCCAACCCGGCGTTGAGCGCTTACAGCGCAACCAAATTCGCGGTCTTCGGACTCTCCGAGGCACTGCGGATGGAACTCCAGGAACACGGCATCGGTGTCACTGCCGTGTGCCCCGGCGTGATCAACACCGCGATCACCACCAGCAGCCCGATCCGCGGCGACAACGCCGACGCACGCCAGGAAAAGATGGCCGCCCTGTACGCGAAACGCGGTTATACGCCCGATCGGGTCGCGGTGAACATTCTGCGCGCGGTGGATGCGAACAAGGCAGTCGCTCCGATCACCCCCGAAGCGCACCTGATGTACGGCCTGTCGCGAGCCATCCCGCCGCTGGCGCGGTGGCTGTCCCGGCAGATGGCGAAGGTCGCGGTGTGAGCCGCACCCGGCATCGCGGGAGTCGGTGTGCGACGACGGGCGTCGCAGAGATCCGCCGTGACGGAACTCGGTGTGCGTCAGTGCGATCTCTGCCCGCCCACCGTCGCCAGCATCGCCAGTGCCGCACGAAGATCCAGCGATGCGGTGTCGACGCTACGGCCGAGCAACTGCTCGGCCTGCCGCACCCGATAGTTGACGGTGTTCGGGTGCACGTTCAGCCGCGCCGCGGCCCGGTTGCGGCTGCGGTTCTCGTCCAGGAACACGGCGAGAGTCTCGGCCAGCCGACGGGTTCCCTCATCCGGCGTCGCCAGCGGCCCAAGCACCCGGGTGACGAACTCGCCGGCGAGCTCGGCGTCGACGCTGGCCAGCGCAGCGAGCGCGACATCGGCGTACCGGGTGAGCGCGGTCGCCTTCGGCAACAGAATGGCCACGCGCCGCGCCTGGGTCGCTTCGAGGTGGCTGCGGCGAAAGCCCGTCAATCCCGCGCCCGGCTCGCCCGCCGCGACTCGCACCCCGCTCAACCGAACACGCGCCAGCGCAGCCAGTTCCGCCTCGGTGAACGCTGTGCCGCGGCTGAGCCAGCCGGTGCACGACAGCACTCCCGACGGGTAGATCAGCGGTGGATCCGCGCGAACGTCGTCGGCCAGGTCGCTGACCGCGCGCGCCAGGATGGTCTGGGCGTCGTCGTCCGCCGACGGGGAATCCAACCAGGCGAGCAGTCCGATGTGGTGGCGGCGCAGGTCGTACCGTAGTCGGGTCGAGGCCCGGGCGATGTCGGTCTCGCGGCGGGCCACGATGTCCTCGATCGCCTCACCGCGGGCGGCCATCGCGCTGCGCAGCCAATGCTCACGCTCGTCGTCATACACGGTGGCGGCGCGGGTTACCGTCGCGTCGATGTATGCGAAGAGCCACCGCGAGGCCAGCTCGGCCGCCGCGATCAGCTCTGCGGAATCCTTCGCCAGGGTGGCGATGCGCCCGAAGGTCCATTGCCATGCCAGTTCGTGGCCGATCCGGTAGCTGCGCAGCAGATCGGCCAGCGGTAGCTGCCGCCACACTCCCGATCGGGCGATTGCGGCAGTCGCGGCGGGCAGTTCCACGAACCGTGGATCTCCCCCGCGCTCGATCATCTGCGCCAGCGCCAGCACGCTGGCTTCGGCGCTGACCTGGTTTTCCGCCAGCGTGGCGTCGTCGGGAAAGACGTGCGGCAGCTCGACCGCGAACACCGAACTCATCTGCTGGGTCAGCTCGGCCGCGGCAGCACGCAGCTCCGCGGCGATTGGACGCAGTATGTTGCGCCACGCCTGCAGCGCGGCCGGCTCCCGCGCCGGCGGCCATTCCGGTTCCACGTCCGCAGGCTAGCAGCGAATTGTCGTCCGGTGACAAAGTTTCGATGAGTGATCGGCGCCGCGAGTCTCAACCGTCGAACTGCTCTCGCAGCACGGTCTTCTCGAACTTCCCGGTCGCGGTCATCGGGATGGTCGTGACGAATTCGGGCTGTTGCGGCAGCTGCCACTTCGCGAACTCGGACACGAGATGGATGCCCAACACCTGGACGTCGGCCCGATGACCTCCGCGCGATCACGCCAGGGCCGCTCAGCCGACGCTCGGCCGGGACCGTGATCACTGTGTCTGCGCGCCACCTGGTGCGCCGTCAGGCGGTCCTCCGAGTCGACCGATCCCCTCTCCGCCAGACTTCACGGCACGGCGACAATGCACCCTGTCCGGCTTGTCGTGGCATGCCGAGGGCGGATCGCCGTTGTCGCCACGCGACAGTCGCGGGTGTGAACGTCGTCGCGCAGGTACGAGTAGGCCGGGTGTACGCGCGCCTAGCCTTCCGGTATCGGCAACGACGGAGAGGGACAACCCATGTCAGACGTAGTGCCCACCCAGGCTGACCTGGCGGATTTCAAGGCCGCACAGCGGCTGGCCTATGACGCGGTCGCCGCCGTCGAGGCCCAGCTGTTCGAAGGTATCACCGAGAAGCAGGCCGCCGCCGCGATCGAGGACTGGCTGCGTGCTCGTGGCGTAACCCGGTTCTTCCATTACGGTTTCGCCTGGTTCGGCGAGCGGACCCGCTTCAAGAATTTCGCCAGACCCAAGGGCGGCATCGTCAACCAGTTCGCCAACCCCAAGATGGCCCACTTCGGCAAGCAGTTCCTGCCGACCGACCGCCCGCTGCGCCGCGGCGAGGCGGTCATCCTCGATGTCGGTCCGATCGTCGGCAGCGCCGCCGCGGACATCGGCTACTCCTGCAGCCTCGGCGGCAGCGAGAACGAGGAGTTCCACAACGCCCGAATGGCGCTACAGCCCTACCGGGACCTCGTCCTGCGGCTCGTCCTCGCCGGCGCCGGGCAGGGCCGTATCTACAAGCAGCTCGACGAGCTCATCCACGACCAGGGCTACGAGAACGTCCACAGCTTCTACCCGGGCTCTGTTCTTGCCCACCGCGTCGGCAGGGTACCCGGCCTGCGCCTGCCCACGTTCCGCTACAAGGGGTTCAGCCCTCAGGCCATTGCCTTCCTGTCCGGACATCTGCTCGAATCCAAGCTCCGACCGGGTGCGCACCAGACGCCGATCTGGAACGACGAGGGCGACCGTCCCTGCGAGCCGGGTCTGTGGGCTGTTGAACCCCACATCGGCAACGGCACCTTCGGCGCCAAATGGGAGGAGATGCTCGTCGTCACGGAAGACACCGCCTATTGGCTCGACGACGACCTGCCCCACGTCCGCTACTGGCAGCAGCACAAACCGGTCACCAAGTAGACCCTCGCCCGATGCGGCGACGCCCGTTCGATTCCGGCCGCGCGTCGGTGTCCCAGCACCGGTTCCGGGGTCGGACCGGCCGCACAGAGATCACCGACCCACACACCGCTCCGTGCCTGACTCGTGTTCGCCGATCCGGCCGTGTGGCTGTGACGATGGCGAAATCGTTTGGCAGGCATAAGGATCGGCCTCTGCACGTGACCGAGGCCGACTACAGGGATCGATGTCCTTCTACTGGAAGTGGAGGTTGGCGGTGTGGTCGCCGCCAACACTGGCGCGTCCGTATCCCCGCCCGGCCGGGTTCTGGCTCGGGCGGGTTCGGCGGATCGATCGTTATCGCTCGGCCGGTTCGGTGGACCGGGGAGGGCAGAGCTCGAATCGGCCTGCCAGGCCGGTTGCTTCCAATACCCGTGTGACGCAGTAGGACCCGTCGATGCACATCTCGCAGTGGCATCTGTCGGCGAAGTCCTGGGCCGCGAGCAGGGCCCGGATCCCGGCCACGCCGAAGAACGTGACCGCTTTCAAGTCGACGACGGTCGATCCTCCGATGCCGAGGCTGACGAACAACGCTTCCTGGAACGTGGGGGCGGTCAGGGCGTCGATTTCGCCGCCGATGGTGCACACGTGGGTGTCGTCGGCCGTTGTCGAGGCCGTGATGGTCAGCAGGCCGGGAGAGGAGAGGCGATTCATCACTATCACCGTGTTTGTGGGCGCGAGTGACCGGGCTGTGTTCTCTCAACCCAGTATGTAGGGTAACTCCGTTACCGATACCGGCAAAGCGAACAATTCGATCACACTGCCCGAACGACCCCCGCCGACACGGCAGTGGTCGCGCCGGGTCCCCGGTTCTGCTGGGCCGCAACCGGTTCCGCGGCACCTGCCAGGGAAAAGAGGCGGCGGCCGGGCGCAACACATCCTGAACCGAAACCCCAACGGGTTCATCGCAGTCCGTGGACCTCGAGCCAGGCGTGCAGCAGGTCGCGGGAGTACCAGTGCCCGTCCCATCCACGCCCCGCGTCGCGGGCGGCGGAGAAGTCCTCGTCGTCGGGCAGCTCCGGAAAATACGCGCACACCCCGGCCTGCCGGGGTGGAAGCGGCGCGGGCCCGTTCCACACACCGTGCGGATTTCTCGGCCTGGCAGGCCCGCTCGAGGATCCGCTGCTCATCGCCCAGGGCATCGTCGAGGGGATTGCAGCATCGTGACTACCTGCGCAGCCACCACGTCGGCCTTCTTGCGGGATCCGGTCGAGTTTCAGAAGGTGAACTGGTCGCCGTAGGCGGTGGTCTGCGCGAGTCCCTCAGCGGTGCTCACCGTGGTGGTGACGAAAGGGACGGCCGATACCGGCGAGGCGCACTGGGCGATATTCAGCGCGGCATTGTTGAACGCGATGCGATACGGAAACGTCGTGTTGGCATCCAGGCGGACCGTCTCCGTTCTCGCCACAGTGACCTGGCCGGGCCCCAGGTTCCCGAACACGCCTTCGCCCACGCCCAGAGTCCCGACGATACTGGGCCGGCCCGCACCGGGCAGGATGACCGCGGCGCCGGGAGAGCCGACCGAAGGGCCAATCCTGTCACCGAGCCCTTGATTGGTGCCGATCTCGACACCGAAGCCGCCGTCCACACTGATCCCGCAGCCGAGGATGAATCCCGCGACCGCCTGTCCGGACGTGATCTGGCCGCCGTCGACGGTGACCGAGTAATCGCCCGACATCTGCGCGGCATGCGAGAACGTCATGAGGAAGTTCGGTGTCCGGTCACCGGGCGGGTTCGCCTCGATGTTGTCGACCGACACCGTCAGATGAACTCCTCCCCCGGAGACATCTGCGCCGGGCGGCCGGGCGCGGCCGAGTCCGGCGCCACCGGCCCACAGGCCCAGCGCGGCCAGACTTGCCGCGACCGTAGCGGCCACGGCACCGGTAAACGAACCTCGCATGCCTGGAGCCTTCCGGTTCGCGACGATGTGCAACTCGACATCCCTGGAACAAACCCACGCGGCTACAGACTGGCAAGCATAAACAGTGACTCCGGCCAAGTAGCGTCGCCACAACAAGGCGTGTCGACCAATCCGCCCCCATCGACCCGCTGAGGGTTCCCCGGAGGTCTGAGTTCGCGTCGAAAGATAAAGATGATGATGGGACAGGTCCACACCGCCCCTAAAGAGCCGGTCATACCCGGCAGCGCTCCCATCACGCCCAGCCGCACATGAAACCACCAGCGCCACAACAACGCTCGCGATGCGCCGAACAGGTCAACCAGCCTCAACCCTGGGCCAGGCTCAGCGCCAGATCCTGCCCCAAGGCGCGGCGGTGAAGTCACCGCCGGACGGGCGTTCCTGGCCGGCCACGACCACAAGGCGCGTTCAACAGCGGTCGGCCAGATCCTCGTCGTCGACCACGCGCACGGCCTCGGCGAGCCGCCGCAACCTCGCGACCACGATCTCGACCGTCGCCCCGGTCCGATAGACGCCCTCGCACACCACCACGACCCCGCCGAGCATCGGCAAGGCGAGCAGCGCGAGCACCTCGTCGACCTCGTCCAGCCCCGGCGCCGGATCGAGCGCCGGGCGGACCGCGCGCAGCACGTCGCGCCCGTCGAACATCTCGGATGCGTCGACCTCGGCAAGGACATCGAGGACCGCAGCGAGCAGGTGGTCAGATGCCATCGCTGACACCGTCGCGCCCGTCGAACACCAACGGGCTACAGCCCGGGCCGAGTTCCGGCTGATACACCCGGGCACCGCACCGGCCGCAGGTGTGAACGAGATGACCACGCGAGCATCCCGCGAGGCGGCACGCGGTCCATCCGAGGGTCGACCGGCTCGCCGCGAGTACGTGGCGTTGTGGGCCCGAGCAGAAGATCGGCGTCGGGAGCACCCACCCGCGTGGAGTCTGGATCAGGTGGTCGTTGTCGATGGCGTAGCCGTCCGGGTGCAGATACCAGACACGCCGGTCATTCGAACCCATGTGCGAATGATAGCCGAGCGGTCGCTTACGCTCTGCGCGTGTCGGGCGATCGGAAAATGTGCCGGATCTGCGGCGAACGCCGGGTCGGCGAGAGCTACGTGTCGATGATGTGTCCGGAGTGCCGGACGCGGATCGAGGAGCAGAACCGCACCCGGCCGTACCCGCTGCTGCCTCCGCCGCACGACATCAGCTAGCGCGGGCGCGGCGAGCCTGCCGGTTCGGTCAGCGCGGTAGGCGGCTGTTTGCGTGCTGGGGGTTCGCCGGACGCGGGAGTGCCGTCAAGGCTGCACCCGGGTTCGTGGCGGCGGCCCGGATTTCCCGCTGAGCGGAAGCTCTCCTGGATCAAAAGGGTCTCTGCAGGGGCCGCTGGCGTGGGTCGTGGTGTCCCGTTTCCGCTGACCGAAATTCGCGGCGGTGCCGGTGTGTGGGCCCGATACCGTCCCCTGCGTCCAAGTGACCACTCTCATATTCCATTGGCCGAGCGAATGTTTCGGCTTCAGGGGACACCATGAATTCACGTAGCACGTCTGTTCTCGCCACGTTCACCACGGCCGCTGTCATCGGCGGTCTGGCGACGTGCGTCAACGCCTCGGCCGATCCGGCCCCCGCGGCGCCGCCGGCTGATTCGGCGCCGGTGGCGTATCACGCGACCCCGACCGGTGATTCGGTCACCACCACCCTCGACGGCGGCACCTTCGCCCTCTCACCGGACGGGGCGTCGGTCCTGGTCCGCGATGTCGCCGGACAGGTACTCGACTCGCTGCCGTCCGCGGTGCGGGTGGACGGCCGGCAGATCGGGCTCACCCAGCAGATTTCCGGTGACGGCCGGTCGCTGGTGTCCACCCCGGACTGGGAGGCGGTGCGTCATCAGGAGATCAAGCCGGTGGCCTCGCCGGTGGAGAACCAGCTGGCGATGAACGACCTGATCAACTCGGTCAGCATCGGTACCTCGATCGGCACGATGGTCGGTACCGCGATCGGCGCCGCGTTGGGTGTGGGTGTCGGTGTCGCGATCGCCGGTGCGTCGTGTCTGGTCATCAGCTTGGGCTGTGTGGTCGCGGTGCTACCGATCGTCACCCTCGTCGGCGGCGTCGGCGGCCTGGTCGGGGCCATCGTCGGTGGTGGCCCGACCGCGGCGGCGGCGGCGTTCGACTACATCACCGTCCTGCGGTCGGCACCCGGCGAGTCCAAATACGGTCAGTACGCGCGCGACCGCGGTGCCGTGCCCACGCCGACGCCCGACGCTGCGCCCGCGCCCGACGCGGAGGCGACCCGATGACTCCGACGGCTTCGACGTCCACGCTGCGGGTGGCCGCGCTGACCGCCCTGGTCAGCGCCGGGATCGCGGCCTCGGCCACCCCCGCGGTCGCCGACGACACCCTCACGACGGCGGTCAACTACACGCTCTCGACCGAAGGCACTTCGGTGCGCGCGGTCCTGGACGGGGGCACGTTCGCCCCGGCCGTGGACGGACAGACGATGGAGATCCGTGACCAGGGCGGCCACGCGGTCGACGCGATTGCATCGACGTTGTTCGTCGGTGACCAACAGGTGCCGGTCTCGCAGCGTCTCGACAACGGCAACCGCACCCTCACCCTGACCCCCGAGCTCGCCAACGTGCCGGCCACAGCATCGCAGCCGGTCGCGTCGCCGTTCGAGAACCAGCTCGCGATCAATGATCTGGCGACCAACATGTCGCGATACCCGATGATCGGTACCGCGGTGGGCGCGTTGCTGGGCGCGGTGGTCGGCGGCGTGCTGGGGCTGGGCAGCTGCCTGGTGGTCGGCCCGGCCTGCCTGGCCACCGTCCCTGCCGCGATCGCGGTGTTCGCCGCGGCCGGAGCGATGGCCGGCACGGTCGCCGGTGGCGTCGCCGGGCTCATCGACGGGGTCGACAAGTACCTGATCGTGCTGCAGTCCCCGCCTGGCGACACTCCGTACGCGCACAACGGGCTCGTCGATCCGGACGGCACCGGCGTCCCGGACGCCATCCTGCGCCTGCCCAGCGGCTCGTCCAGCGGTCTGACGGGCGGGTCCGGAAGCGGATCGGCGCCCCACTAGTCGTCGTGGTGGGGGCCCGGTCGGGTGGTCCCCACCACGCCGGTCGTGGCCACGGTGGTCATCAGGGTCGTGGCCGCGACGTTCTACAGCAGGGCGTCGTCGTCGAGCACCGCCAGCAGCTGCACGGCGATCGGGTCCGGCGGTGTCGGCGGCGGCGCTTGGCTGGTATCGGGGTTCAACCGCTGCGACACTCGGCGGGCGGCCTCGACGACCAGCGGGGCGAAACGTTCCACCGTGGCGGCGGTGCCTGTCGTGCTCACTCCGAGCGCGCCGCGGACACCGTCGCTGTCGCGGATCACCGTGGCGACCCCATAGACCCCGGGCAGGTGTTCGCTGCTGTCGAACGCCAGGCCCTGGCGGATGCGGATGCGCCGTAGCTCGGCCCGCAGCACCGGCATGCTGGTGATGGTCGCGGGTGTGCAGGGCGCCAGCCGGCCTTCCAGGCTCGCCTCGGTGTCCTCGAGGGGCAGGCACGCCAGCACGGCCTTGCCGAGTGCGGTCGCGTAGGCGGGCGCGCGGTGGCCGACTCCGACCACCATCGTCGGCACGGGCACGCGGGTCACGCGGTCCAGGAACAGGGTTTCGTCGAAGTCGAGCACCCCGAGATAGGCGGTTGCGCCGGTGCGGGCGTGTAGCTCCTCGAGCGCGGGTAACGCGGCCATCCGCAGGTCGTCGTGGGTGTCGTGGCGGCCTCCGAATCGCAGTGCGCGCGGCCCGAGGGCATACCCGCCGGGGCGCTGGCGCAGCCAGCCCAGCACGACCAGCTGTTCGAGGATGCGGAAGCAGCTCGACCGCGGCAGCCCGGTGTAGGTGACGACCTCGTGCAGCCGCAGCCGCACCGAGCGGTCGTCGAACAACTCCAGGATCAGCGTCATCCGTTCCAACATCGTCTGCGGCAGCCCGTCGAGGGTTGCCCGGCCGGTCGATGGCGGATCGGGCCGTACGCGTTCGACGGGCGCGGGTGGGGGTGTTCGCGTGGTCATATCGTCACCATCTCGTTGTCGACGTCGAGGCCGAAGGCCCATTGCCCATAGAGCCGCAGAGCCGGTTCGGGCTGGTTGATCACGTGCGCGGCGGCGGTGTTCACATCACGCCACGCCCGGTCGATCGCCCCGCCCTCGCGCACGGCCTCTCCCCCGGCCATCCGCCGCAGCAGCTCCAGCGCCGCCACTGCGCGTTCGGTGGCGCGCACCTGGTCGCGGCGCGTGCGCAGCAGCAATTCGGTCCCGACCGGGATGGCCTGGGCCACCGTGCTGCTGGTGTCGCGCAGGTCGCGTTCGAGCTGCAGGATCGAGGCGTCGATCTCGGCGAGCCCGCGAGCGACCGCGGCCTGGATCGCCGGGTCGAGCACCGACTGCGCGCCCGCCAGGCTCAGCGCGACGCGGCGTTCGGTGCGCGCGAGGTATCCGTCGAAGGCGCCCTGCGCCGCTCCGAGCACGGGCATGCAGGCGGCCATGCTGTACACGATGGTCAGCGGACATCGCGGCACCGCGTGCCCGGCGATGTCGCCGGGTTGCGGGCTGCGGCGTACCCGGTGGCCGGGGACGAACACCTGGCGGGCACTGACGCGCTTGCTGCCGGTTCCGCGCAGCCCGATGGTGTTCCAGTCCGCTCCGTCGAGCAGCTGCGCGCGCGGTACCACCGCGGTGGCCACGCGCACCGGATTCGTTCGCCTCGGCGTCGTTTCGGCGCGGGCTGTCAGCGCCGTCAGCACCGCCCAGTCGCAGTGGTCGACGGCGGGCAGGTTCGGCCATTCCCCGTCGAGCACGTAGCCGCCGTCCGTCGGTGTCAGCCGGCCCATCGGGGCGTGCGAGACACTGACCAGTGCCGTCTGCGCGGACCCCCGCACCTCCTGTCGTGTTGCCGGGTCCATGGCCAGGACATGCCAGGCCGCGGTGCCCAGCATCGCGGCCACCCATCCCACCGATGCCGACGCCGACGCTATGGTGCGGACCGCGGCGAAGAAGTCGAGTAGCCGTGCCGTTTCCCCGTCGTGGGGGTCGAGCAGGGTGAACAGGCCCGTTTCGACCAGCGCGTCGAGGACGGGGCGGGGCAGTGAGCGGTCGCGATCGCACGCCGCGGCCTGCTCGCGCACCAGCGGCGCCAGCTCCGTCACCGCGGCCAGCACGTGCGCGGCGGGCGCGCCGGGCTCACGATCGATCCGGCCGGTCCTTCCGCTGTCGTCGCCGCGGGGTGGCGGCGGTGTCGCCGCGGCAGGGTCCGGTGTCGTGGCGGGGTGCTGTGGGGTTGTTTCGCTCACCGAAATCTCCTGCACGTCACTGCGGATGGGTCTGGTGGTCGTCGTGACCCGTCGTGCTCGTCGAGGAGTACCAGCGCGGGCAGCGGCGCGAAGGAGTTGCTCGCCTGACCGGGCCCAACCGGCGCCCGAAAGCGCCGCGGCCGCCGAGCGGCGCGCGACCGGCCCCAGAGCACTGAGGGGATGCTCCGGACCCGGCCGCGCAGACGGGCGGTGG
The DNA here is from genome assembly GCF_050942175.1 of Nocardia sp. CA-151230. Classification (NCBI taxonomy): domain Bacteria; kingdom Bacillati; phylum Actinomycetota; class Actinomycetes; order Mycobacteriales; family Nocardiaceae; genus Nocardia; species Nocardia sp. CA-151230. Next base: position 4,135,174 of record NZ_CP192061.1, on the reverse strand, counting down.
TCGACACCCGTCAGCGTGGGAGCGTCACCGGGTCGGTGCAGCTGGCCAGAGCATCGACCAGCGAGCACGCTGCCGGTGCGCGGGTAGGACGGTAATCGGCGGGGACGCCGCCGTGGTGGGCGATGTCGGTGTAGGCCGGCACAGCGTCGGTCGGGCGGCGAGTCAGGGTCGGGTCATGCAGGATATCGACGGTGTAGAGCCCATATCGTGGTGTGTAGGAGCCCCATTCGTAATTGTCGGTGAGGCTCCAGTAGTTGTAGCCGATGACATTCATGCCATCGGCCTTGGCCCGCTGCATCCAATAGACGGTGTCGCGCAGGTTGTCCGCACGTGTGTAGCCGTCGGCGCGAGTTTCCTTGTCGCGCTCGACCATTCCGTTCTCTACGATGTAGAGCGGCATGCCGGGGAATTTACGTGCGTAATGGTCGAGCGCGTAATAGATGCCCTCGGGCTGCAGCGGGGCGTTCCATTTCTCTGCCATGTCGCGGCCGGTCGTGGCCAGCGTGTCCGGCGACTGCCCGAAGTAGTAGTCGATGCCCAGGTAGTCGAGCTTGCCCGCGATTCGATCGATCAACGGCTCGTTGACCTGGGGCTCGACACCCGGGAAGTAGCCGGTGTTGCTGGTCACCATCGCGCCGGGCTGCACCTGGTGGATGTAGTCGTAGATACTGTTGTGCGCCTGCGCGATCCGATCCGACATGGCCGAGACGTTGCTCGCCTGTATTCCACCGTTCAGCACCTCCTCCAGCATGTAGTACGCCGGTTCGTTGAAGGTGACCCACAGTGGGTTGAAATGAGCGAAGCGGTCGACCACCGTGCGCGCGTTGGTCAGCCAATCCTCGACGATGCCCGGATCGTTCCAACCACCACGATCGACCTCCCAACCCGGGATCACCCAGTGATCGAGAGTGATCATCGGCCGGATCCCGGCCTCGGCCATCGCCGAGAGCACGTTGTCGTAGAACGCCAACCCCTCCGCCGACCACACCCCCGGCTCGGGCTGCACACGGGCCCACTCGATCCCGATCCGATACACCTTCACCCCCAACTGACGGGCCCGCTCGATATCAGCGCGGTAGTTGGTGAAGAAATCCACCGAATCGTTGTAGGGATCCGGGGTCTTACCCTCCGCGACATAACGCGACCAATTGCTATCAGGGGCATGACCTTCCATTTGAAATCCCGAGGCCGCGACACCCCACAGAAAGTCGGGACCGAGCGGGGCGATCGCGGCGGGCGGCTCGGGCCGCGCCCCGGCCGGACCACTCGCAGCGACGGACGCGGCCGTCGCCATCACGGCGGCCAGGAGGGAGAAACGACTGAGAGAGCGAAGCATGGCCAAAACCGTACAGTATTCAGTTTTCAATGCAAGGGCCTACACGTGACACACTGGCCCGGTGAGAGAACGGGGCCCGTACACCAAAGGCATCGAACGGCGCGAACAGATCCTCGACGCCGCGCTGCGAACCATCGCCGAGTGTGGATTCCTGTCCACCTCGGTCGCCGAACTGGCCGACGCGGTCGGGCTGACCCCCAGCGGGTTGCTGCACTATTTCGGCTCCAAGGAAGACCTGTTCCTGGCCGTGCTGCGTCGACGCAGCCAGCTCGACCTCGCCAGTGTGGGGCTCGACCCCGCCAGTGTGGGGTTGGAGACGAATCCGGACCCCAACTACATCGCGGTCATCGAGAACAGCACGACAGTGCCCGGGTTGACCGAGCTGTTCACCCATATGCAGGCCGCCGCGGCCGACCACCGTCATCCCGCGCACGCCTACATGGTCGAGCATTACGAGCAGTCCAGTGCCATCGTGACCGGGGTCCTGCAGCGCATGCAGGACAACGGCATCCTCTCGGCCACCGCCGATATCGGGTCGCTGGCCACGCAAGCCATCGCGCTGATGGACGGGCTGCAATCGCGATGGCTCATCGACCCCACCATCGACATGGCCGCCGAACTCGAACGCTTCTGGCAGATCGCGATCAAAGGCGCCTGAACCCGCGGTGTCCGGACCCGCCCGCGCACAGACAGCGGCACCGCGGCCCGGGTACGGCGAACCGACGGCCGCGGGGGCGGCCAGCCGGATCGACCGCGGCGGTCGGGTCGGGTAGACGCCCGAAACCCCTTTCTGCGCGCAGCATCCCGACTCGGCGCGCCCGAGCCGCGGCCGTCACTTGTCCCGGACCCGCCGATAACGCGCGGAACCGATCAGCGTGGGAGCGTCACCGGGTCGGTGCAGCTGGCCAGAGCATCGACCAGCGAGCACGCTGCCGGTGCGCGAGTAGGGCGGTAATCGGCGGGGACACCACCGTGGTGGGCGATGTCGGTGTAAGCCGGCACAGCGTCGGTGGGTCGCCGCGTGAGGGTCGGGTCGTGGAGAACGTCGACGGTGTAGAGACCGAATCGTGGTGTGTAGGAGCCCCATTCGTAGTTGTCGGTGAGGCTCCAGTAGTTGTAGCCGATGACGTTCATGCCGTCGGCCTTGGCCCGCTGCACCCAGTAGATGGTGTCGCGTAGCTCGTCGCCGCGGTCCCAGCCGTCGGAGCGGGGGTTGGCGTTCTCGGTCGGCATGCCGTTCTCGACGATGTAGAGGGGCATGCCGGGGAATTTGCGCGCGTAATGGTCGAGTGCGTAGTAGATGCCCTCGGGCTGCAGCGGTGCCTTCCAGTCCTCGGTCACGATTTTGGGCACGTCCGCGAGGGTGTCGGGGGACATGCCGTAGTAGTAGTCGATACCGATGTAGTCGAGCCGACCGGCCATGCGCTCGAGAATCGGCGCGTTCACCACGTTCTCCAGCGCACCGGTGTAGGCGACGTTGCTGGTCACCATCGCGCCGGGCTGCACCTGGTGGATGTAGTCGTAGATTCTGTTGTGCGCCTGGCCGATCCGATCCTTCATCGCTTCGCCATTGTCCGACGACAGACCACCGTGCTGGGTCTCGTAGGACACCGAGGCGATCGGTTCGTTGAAGGTGACCCACAGTGGGTTGTAGTGGGCGTAGCGGTCGACGACGGTGCGCGCGTTGGCCAGCCAATCCTCGACGATGCCCGGATTGTTCCAGCCACCACGATCGACCTCCCAACCCGGGATCACCCAGTGATCGAGGGTGATCATCGGCCGGATCCCGGCCTCGGCCATCGCCGAGAGCACGTTGTCGTAGAACGCCAGTCCTTCCTGCGACCACACGCCGGGAGCCGGTTGCACACGGGCCCATTCGATCCCGATCCGATACACCTTCACCCCCAACTGACGGGCTCGTTCGATGTCGGCGCGGTAGTTGGTGAAGAAATCGACCGAGTCGTTGTAGGGATCCTCGGTCTTTCCCTGTGCGACGTATCGCGTCCAGTTGCTGTCGGGGGCATGACCTTCGGATTGGAATCCCGAGGCCGCGACCCCCCATAGGAAGTCCGGGCCCAGCGGTGCGATCGCGGCGGGCGGCTCGGGCCGCGCCCCGGCCGGACCGGCGGTCACTGCGGACGCGGCCGCAACGGCGGCGGCAATGAGGGATAAACGGCTGATTGAGCGATGCATGGCGAAAAACGTACATCATTCGGTTTTCAGAAGGTAGCGGTCTTCCGTCTCGACACCGCGTGTTGGCTCACCGGCTGCTGATGGTGCAGCCGCTCGCGTCGGTCCGCGGCACGGCGCTACACCGCGCTGCTGCTCGGCGGTCCGGGATTCCCGCCTGGTGGACCTGGACGGGTGAGCTGGTGCCCTGTCGCGGATGGTCGCGGACGTCGCGGCGGTTGCTCCCGTCCACCGAAATCGATCGCGCACGGTCGGGTCGGCGTCGATATGTTCTCGTGCCTGGTCGCCTCGACTTCAGCGTGCGTGTGTCGCTGTCTCGATCGGTGGCCATACGGCCCCGAGGTGGTTCGACAGGCGCGCGCTCTGCGCGCCGGTGACCGGGTTTGCGCCCTCGGGCCGGTGAATACAAGCTGCACAACACCAGCGAGGAGTCTGCGTGAGCACAACAGTGGGGTCACCGGTACCCCGACGGCAGGTGGAGGGGGCAGCCGGCCTCACCCGCATCATCTTCATCACCGCTGCGGCGGCGATGGGCGGATTCCTGTTCGGGTACGACAGCTCGGTCATCAACGGCGCGGTCGAGGCGATCCGCTCTCGCTATGACATAGGGTCGGGCACGCTGGCACAGGTCGTGGCCATCGCGTTGATCGGGTGCGCGGTCGGCGCCGCGATCGCGGGGCGGGTCGCGGACCGCATCGGGCGGATCTGGGTCATGCGGATCGCCGCTGTGTTGTTCACCGTCAGCGCGGTCGGGTCGGCGTTGCCGTTCGCGCTGTGGGATCTGGCGATGTGGCGTGTGATCGGTGGCCTCGGAATCGGGATGGCCTCGGTGATCGGGCCCGCCTATATCGCCGAGGTGTCCCCGCCCGCGTATCGCGGGCGGCTGGCGTCGTTCCAGCAGGCGGCCATCGTAATCGGCATCGCCACTTCACAATTGGTGAACTTCGCGATTCTCGAGCTGGCCGGTGGCGAGCAGCGCGGGCATCTGGGCGGGCTCGAGGCCTGGCAGTGGATGCTCGGAGTGATGGTGATCCCCGCGATCGCGTATTTCCTGTTCTCCTTCGCCATCCCCGAATCTCCCCGCTTCCTCATCACCGCCGGGCGCATCGAGCAGGCCCGCACGGTGCTCGCCGAGGTCGAGGGCCGCGGCGTCGATCTGGATGCACGGGTGGCGCAGATCGAGCAGGCCATGCACAGCGAGCACCGGTCGACATTCCGGGATCTGCTCGGCAACTCCGGGTTCCTACCCGTGGTGTGGATCGGTATCGGACTGTCGGTGTTCCAACAGCTGGTCGGCATCAACGTCGTCTTCTACTACTCGGCGACACTGTGGCAGTCGGTGGGCATCGACCCGTCCAGCTCCTTCTTCTACTCGTTCACCACGTCCATCATCAATATCGTCGGCACCGTGATCGCCATGATGCTGGTCGACCGGATCGGACGGAAACCATTGGCGCTCATCGGATCCACGGGCATGGCGATCTCCCTCGCACTGGAGGGGTGGGCCTTCGCAGCCAAGACCGACTCCGGTGCCACGGTGGCGCTACCGCACACCCAGGGCGTCGTGGCGCTGATCGCGGCGCACTGCTTCGTGCTGTTCTTCGCCATGTCGTGGGGCGTCGTGGTCTGGGTGCTGCTCGGCGAGATGTTCCCCAACAGGCTGCGCGCCGCCGCCCTCGGCGTGGCCGCGTCGGCGCAATGGATCGCCAACTGGGTCATCACCGCCAGCTTCCCCAGCCTCGCCGACTGGAACCTGTCGGGGACCTACGTCATCTACACCGCCTTCGCCGTCCTCTCGATTCCCTTCGTACTCAGGTGGGTTCCGGAGACGAAGGGCAAGGCACTGGAAGAAATGGGCTGACCGCCGCCCGCTCGGACCGTACTGCGGTCCGGCCCCCGCACCGGGATAAAACGTCGGAACGCTCCCAGATCCTGATCTGGGAGCGTTCCGACGCTGTGCAGGGTGTTCGGCGCGAGATGGGCAGCGGTGCAACCGACCAGGATCGGATGCAGCTGCACAATGGTGTCCACCGGCAGATTTCGACCTGGCAGACCTTCTCACCACGGACACACCCGGCGACCGGCCGCAGCGCACCGATGACGACATCGGCCTCACCACCACAGTGGCTGACCCGGCCACCGATGAACATCCGCACTCCGGCACTCCCCCTCGACCGATTACAGGACTGCTCGATAGTTCGACGCCACATGTACCAGCGGATTGCCCGCCCCGAATCATCACCTCACAACGACCGATCCACAAGTGCGACTCCGCCATCCACGTGACCGCTTGGACTGACGAATGGCAGCCACCACGGGTTATGCCGAACTTCGTGGGATTCTCGGCGATTACTACCGGAAACCCCGAATACGTTGCACCCCTTCAGTTGCCGACAGGGATCGCAGATCCCGATCAGCTGGAAGCGATTCCGTTCGGTCGCCTTCCACCCCCGACAACGCCGAACCACCGTTCGGTCGGCCGTGACGGTGCTTCGCGTACCTCACGTGCCGGTCACAGTGATCGGGCGCAGCGGAAGCCGGTGTGGCCGGCGGAGCTGTCGGGGGTGTTGGCGGATCGTGCGGCCACCCGGTAGCGGAAGCAATAGGACTCGTGACACATGTGCGATCCACCGCGGATCACCTTGGCGTCGACGGTTTCCGGGCCGCGCGGATCGAACGGCGGGCGGGCGTGGTCGGTGGCCCACCGGTCGGCACACCATTCCCAGACGTTGCCGCACATGTTGTACAGGCCGAATCCGTTGGGGGCGAAGGCATCCACCGGTGCCGTACCGCGGTAGCCGTCTGCGGCGGTGTTCTTGGCCGGGAAGGTGCCGCGCCAGATGTTGCAGCGGTATTCGCCGTCCGCGTCGAGGTCGTCGCCCCACGGGTAGCGGGCCTGTTCGAGCCCGCCCCGGGCGGCGAATTCCCACTCGGCTTCGGTCGGCAGCCGTTTTCCAGCCCATGTGGCGTAGGCGTGCGCGTCGTTCCACGAAACGTGCACCACCGGATGCCGACCGCGGTCGGCGATATCGCTGCCCGGGCCTTCCGGGCAGCGCCAGGTGGCTTCGGATACACCACACCACCACGGAGTGTGATCGGGTCGCGGCGAGGTACGGCGCACGGCGGCCGACAGGAATCCGGCGAAAACATAGGACCAGCCCAGCTGTTCGGCCTCGGTGCGGTATCCGGTGGCGTCGACGAATGCCTCGAAGTCGACGTTGGTCACCGCGCAGGCGTCGATCCGGAAAGAAGAGACGCGCACGGTGCGTACCGGGCCTTCACCGTCGGCCGGGTAGCCGGCCGGATCGTCGGTACCCATGAGGAACTCTCCGCCCGGCAGGGCGATCATTCCGTCGACGTCGGGATCGGGCCGGACCGGCATCGCGGCGGGGATCTGTTCGGCCGCAGCGTCATTGCGGGACGGCGTGCAGCAGCTGGGCCGATTGCCGGCGTTGTGCACAGGGTGTCTCCTATCGCTGTTACTTCGGCTGCTCACGTCCTACGCCGATTCCCGCACGATCAGCTCCGGTGGCGGCGGCGCTGGGACGGTTGTTCCGGTGGCGCCGTTCAGCGCGTTCGCGATCGTTGTCGCTATCGCCGTCGCGTGTCGCTCGGCAGGCACGTAGGTGGTGGTCAACCGGGGCCTGAGTATGCGGCCCATGGGAAAGTTGCCCGATCCGACCACGGCGATGTCGTCCGGTGTCCGCAGGCCGGCCTCGCGCAGGGCCTCGATCAGCAACAGGGCGTGTTCGTCGTTGTAGGCGTAGATCCCGTCGGGGCGGGACGCGGGGTCGGTGCGCCACCGGTTCACCGTCGGCGTGATGCTCTGTTCGGTCAGGTCGCAGTCGACGCGTTCGACGGGGATGCCGGCCGGATTCGCGACGAGGGACACGGCCTCCAGCCGGGGGATGCCGAGTACGGCCAGTGCACCGGTCGGCACGAGGCAGGCCAGGCGCCGGCAGCCGCGGTCGATCAGATACTCCGCCGCGGTCCGGGCCACGGCGGAGTGGTCCACCGGCAGCGCAATCGCCGAACCCGCCTCGGAGGCCTGCGCGCCCAGCAATACGACGGCCCGCACGCCGGCCCGCTGGAGGAATTCCACGCTCTCGGGCGGACATTGGTGCGGATTGGCGATCACCGCCACGGGGCGCAGTGCAGCCCATTCCTGTGCTGCCTCCAGCCCGGTGTGCCGTCGGCCACCGTGCATGAGCAGGCACAGGTCCTGCTCGGCCAGTGCGAAGGCCAGCTGCTCGATGAACGTGTCGAGGGGCGGGCTGCCCGGCAGCTGGATCGTCGGCATCAGCACCGTATTGCTGCGTCCCGTCCGCAAAGTTCGTGCTGTCGCGTTCGGCGCGTACCCCAGCTCCCGAACGGCGGCGAGCACGCGATCACGGGTTTGTGGCCGGACCCGCTCATCGGAACGTCCGTTGAGCACGTAGGACACCGTGGCGCGCGACACCCCTGCCAGTCGTGCGACATCGGCGCTGGTCGGATTGTTGATCGACCCTTCCATGGACACCACCCTCCTACTTCTCTGCCGGCAGCTCACGATTATGACAGGACCGAAGTTACTCGTGTAACCTCCGGCTTGTTACACGAGTAACCAGCACGCCGGGCCGCCACTGCCGTCCTGCCGTGATGTGAGAGAAAGCCGGAATCGATGACCATGCCCGATACGCCGTTCCACGCCGGAGTCACCCGTCGTGCCTTCCTGGGCGCGGCCGCTGCCGCTGCTGCTACGGCCGCACTGGCACCGGGCGTACTCGCCCGAGCCGAACCAGGCCGGCGGCCGAACATTCTGTGCCTGGTCAGCGAGGACTGCGGGGCACAGCATCTGGGGTGCTATGGCGGTGTCGCGCAGACTCCGACCCTGGACCGGCTGGCGGCCGAAGGGGTGCGCTGGCGCAACTGCTTCTCGAGCGCACCGGTCTGCGCGCCGTCCCGGTTCTCCCTGATCACCGGCATGGAGTCCGAGAGCTGCGCCCCGGCCAATCAGATGCGAGCCGCCGGCGCACTGCCGCCCTTTCTCGACGGCGCCGGCTGGCCGCGTCTGCTCCGGCAGGCTGGCTATTACTGCACGAACAACGCCAAAGAGGACTACAACACCGCCGATTTGAACGTCGCCGCCACGTGGGACGAGTCCTCACCCCACGCGCATTGGCGCAACCGGCCGCCCGGCGCACCCTTCTTCGCCATCTTCAATCCGGTGACGACCCACGAGAGTTCGGTCTTCCTCAACGCGCCCGGCCTGGATCGGCTCGACGGTGCGATGTCCACCCCCTATCTGCAGGAGTTGCAGGCGGTGCACGCGGTAACGGCAACCCCGATCCTCGGCGGACCCACTACCCCCGGTGAGGTGCGGATACCGCCGTACTACCCCGACACGCCGACCACACGCTCCGATGCCGCGCTGTATATGAACCAGATCAACCAGATGGATCAGGAAATGGCCGCGCGCCTACGGGAACTCGACGACGCAGGGCTGGCCGAGGACACCATCGTGTTCTACTACAGCGACCACGGCGGCGTGCTGCCCCGCTCCAAACGTTTCTGCTACGACAGTGGGCTGCACATTCCGCTGATCGCCCGCTTCGGTGGCAACGTCGCCGAGCTGGCCCCGGCTCCCCCGGGGAGCACACTCGACGAGCCGGTATGCAGCGGAACCGCACTACCGCCGACCATCCTCGACCTGACCGGAGTCGGCGCGGCCACCTGGATGGGCGGCGCCCCGTTCGCCGGGCCGCGCCGCGCGGTGAGCCATTATGCCTTCGGCATGCGCAACCGGATGGACGAACGGTACGACATGGTGCGCACCGCCCGTGACGAACGCTTCCGCTACATCCGCAACTACCTCCCGCACCTACCGAACGGGCAGCACGTCCAATTCATGTGGCTGCAAGCGGGATACCGCGAATGGGATCAGCTGCACCACAGCGGGAACCTCGACGAGATCGCCGACCGGTTCTGGAACGAACGGCCCGCGGAAGAGCTCTACGACACCACCGCCGACCCGGACGAAATCCACAACCTCGCCGACGATCCCGCCTATGCCGAGGACCTGCAACGCCTCCGGACTGCACTGGACGAGCACATGCTCGCCGTCGTGGACGACGGGTTCATCCCCGAAAGCGAGGCCGCCGAAGGCTACACGGCCGGGCGCGCACCCGGCGCCTACCCGCTGCGCGAGATCATGACCCTGACCGCGAACGCCATCCGCCGCGATCCCGCCGGGCTGCCCGAACTGATCCGGAATCTGAACTCCGGCAACGAGATAGTGCGCTATTGGGCGGCCACCGGCTGCTGCATGCTCGACGCCGGCGCCGCGCCCGCCGCCGCCGACCTGCGGGCGGCGTTCGACACCGAGCCGTCACCCCACACCAAGATCGCTCTCGCCGAGGCACTCGCCCGTGTCACCGACAACCCGCAGCCGGTCGAATACCTCGGCGCCACCCTCACCGGTCACCCCGACGGCTGGATCCAATTGCAGGCCGCCAACGCCCTCGACCATCTCGGCCCCCGCGCCCTGCCCGCTCGCTCCCAACTCGTCAAAGCCTCGACCGGTGCCGGCGCGCCGATAGCCGCCGACGCCGCAGGACACGTCCGCACCGCCACCGCCCATACGGTTCGCGCTCTCGACGGAACCGGGGCCGGCGTCCCCTGAACCCAACCGCAGTGTCGCGGAACAGATCAGCCGAACCGAGGGCGGACCTCGGTCAGTAGTGGCCCAAGTCGATCTGCCGTGCGTTGTCTGCGCACGGAATTCTCGGTGTGCGACAGCGTCTATCGGAGCGGGGCGGCGGCCGAGATCGTGGCTGCGCGGTTGCACCAGCTCGCCGAAGCCGTGCGTCCGGTCGACGACGAGGATCTCGCCGAGCGGATCTAGTCGGCGCGTCGGCTCTCCAGTGCTGCGTCGACCAGTGCACGAGCCGCGCTGCCGTAGACCGCTTGCGCCTGGAGCGCCTTCCACACGCGCTCGTACAAGCTCAGTTCGGCCGCTGTGACAACCGTCAGTTCCGCGCTGATGGTTTCGATCAGAGCGAGCCGGTTGTCGAACAGGTCGAATGACGTTGTGATGTATGTGAATTCGGCATCTCTGGGAACGATGCCGAACAGCACGCGAGGAATGTCGAATGCCGAATCGAGCAGGAAGCGCAGTTGGTCGGCCATCACGCCAGCGTTTCCGACCGTGGTGTACAGGGCCGACTCGTCGGCAAGCAGGATGAATCGGTGCCGCGGCTTGCGCAGTACTTGTTGCCGTTCCATCCGCGCCGCAAGAGCCTCGTCGAGATCGTCAGGGGTACCGAGGAACCGAATGCACTGAGCCAGAACGGCACGCGCGTAACTCTCGGTTTGGAGCAGGCCCGGCAACACGACCGGCGCGTAGGTGCGTTGCAGCGACGCGCGGCTTTCGATGTCGACTTGCCGGCGTTGCCGACGAGTGTGGCCGGCCGCGGCGATCCTTTTCCACTCCGACCATTGCGCTTGGACGTTGCGCAAGCTGGCGAGCAGATCGGGCAGGGCCAGGCGCGCGTCGCAGATCTCACACCAGGTTTCGAGGTCGGCCTCGCTGGGCGTCTGCCTGCCGAGCTCGATACGGCTCGTCTTGGATTTGTGCCATCCTGCCGCAGCGCTGAGCTGGACGGCGTCGAGGCGAGCATCCTTGCGGAGCTCGCGCAGACGCGCGCCCAACGCAGCGCGTGCGCGCAATACCTCGGTCACGTCGTGGAGTGTCCCAGGTATTCGGCATACGGAGTTGCGGCCCGCCAGACACGATCTCGGATCTCGACTGCATTCGCGACGATCACCGCGTCCTCGGTGACTGCCCCGCCGACCCAGATTCCGCGGGCATCGAACAGGCTGTAGGCGACCGTGCGGTCGTCGAGTAGCCAGAAGTCCTCGGTGTTCGCGTCAATGGGTGCGGCGTTGTTCCGTGCCAGGTAGCGCACGTCCTCACCCGCGGCGATGTTGTAGCGGGTGAGGGCGAGCAGGTAGCGGGTATAGGCGGTGTGCGGTTGGGTGATGATCCGCGCGCGCTGGACGGCCACGCCGCGCCCGACCATCCGCCCGACCTGATCGGTCCACGGGGTGAACCAGTCGCCGCCAGGGTCGGTGGACTCATCAGCGAGAAATGCCTTCAGCGAGGCGGTTTCGGAATCGGCGCGGTAGTCGTCGTGCGTTTCCAGGTGGAACGCACGAGTTTTCGCCTCGTCGAGCAGGCGGTCGAAATCCTCACCCCCGAGGACCTGGCGCATCGGGGGTCACCACCTGCGAGACGGGGACCTCGACGGCGGTCTCGTGAGCGGGAATCTTCATGATCCCCAGGGCTTCCGGGTCTGTCATGGGTGTGCCGGACAGCAGGAACGTTCCGTGTCCGGTGTCCTGCAAACCCGACAGGCACGTACCGGGTTGCGCATAGCGCAGCAGGCCGTGCGGGATCTCGATTCGATTGGCGTGCTGGGTCTTCCAACCCTGCACGGCGAAGGTGTTGCGATCGGTCAGATACAGGCGCGGGGAACCCTGGCCACCAGAGTCGCCGCCGAGGAACTCGACATGCATGGTGAGACCTTGCTCGATCGGTTGCGTGGAAGGCTTCAAATCTTCCCAGCTCACCGCGATGAGAGTCAATGAATTGCGCAACTTGGCGGAACTCCATGGCTGCGCAACAGCGCGCAACCCTACCGTCCTGGTAGGCACTCGGGGCGGTGGGCGTCGTCCCGGCCTCGAGTCGCCCCCAACGACGACGAGACCACGACAAGGGGCGGACAGTGACAGACGCGCCGGAACCAGACGACTACCCGGACCCTCTAGCGGAAGTGCTCGAGCAGGCAAAGGCCCTCGCGCGACCAGACAAGGCCGTGATCTACATCTTCCGTCCGTTGCTCACCACGAAAGCGGATCTGGACTGGACCGAGTTCTATGCCCGGCAGCGAGCCCACGCGTTGGGTCTGCGGGTTGCTCGGGTGCTCGCGGTGGACAATTCGAACCAGGATCGCATGGGGATGCTCTGCCGGCTGCTCCGTCAGCTCGACTGCGCGGTCGTGATCACTCCCAGCTTGGCGCATGTGGGCGGAAACCCCAGGCGCGTAACGGCGTTCGCGGAACTTCAGACGGTCGACCCGGCCCAGTGTCATCACTGGCGCACCCGAGTCCCCCGCTACGAGTTGGACGAAGCGCTGGCGCTGGAAACCCAAGACCATTCCGATGCTCAGGCCTCGGAAGGAGGTGCCTATAGCGACAGCATTCAGGACATCATGACGCAGCGCCGGTAGCTCAATTCCCGCGTTGCTCCACAGGAAGGCCCTCGACCGGGTGTCTCTTCGGTTGCGCCGCAAACCTACTGAAGTCCCACCACTTGAACCGGGGGTCTTTCGATATCCGCGGGGCCCGCACGGCGAGCTGACAATGCGTGCCCGAATCATCCGTATTCGCACCCCGCGAGCGGCCGTCAGCTGTACTCGCGGCACGTTCACCGAGGGGACCATACGAGAGCCACTGTCGCACTAACGTTCACGTTTTCCGCCCTGCCGCTCGCCGGTTGCGGGACTGCCGACGACAAGCCCCACGCCGCGCCGAGCTCGCCGCCTGCCAGCACGACAACGGCCGCGGCCACCACCGCGCCGCCAGTGACGACAACCGCGTCGTCGTCCACCGCAGCGGCCGCGGATCCGGCGGCCTGCTATCCCACGTGACCTTCCGCGTTACTGGACCTCATGAGCCGTGTCGCTCAGGCCAGACCGCCGTGAGTTGAGCACGAAGAGTCCTTGCTGGAAGGTTCGCCTCCGATCGATCTCGGCTCGAAGAGCGGTGAACTCCGCCAGAGGCCCCCGCGCTTCGTCGTCAGGCATCCGACTGCCCCCCCGGATCGAAATCTCTTGCCCTACAGCAGATGCTAAGCCTGCTGACACAAGCAGAACCACGCTTCGAACAAGAACCCCGCAGCCCAGATTCAGTCAGACTCGGGGGCAGTTCCCTCCTCGCGCCGCTGGCGGATCTGTTCACCTTCCCGCAGTATCTGATCGAGCTTCGCCTGGGCGCGGTCCTGCTCGAACTGCCGGCGGATCCGTTCAGTTGACCACAGCATCTCATTGAGCTCCGCCCGGGAGCGACGCGCCTCCTTCTGCGACACCACAAACCCGGCCGCCAGGCCGGCCACCATGAGAAACACACCTGGCCAGACCAGCCACAGCGGCCAAGCCTGCCACCACACAACAAGATCCAGGATTACCCCGCCGACCCACGCTGCCAGCATCGACACAAACAACAATCGCGCCGCCATCGCCCCCCGATCCGCGCAAACTTCGACTTCCCCCACCGTACGCCCGCGCCCCCTCCTCACGCACAGCCGAACATGAAACCACCAGCGCGACAACAGCACCCGCGATTCACGAACAAGGTCAACCGGTCTCAACGGAGCCAGGTCCGCCACCGGCTCGGGGTTCCGGTGGTAATCGCTGAAAATCCGACGAAGTTCGCGTAGCGGCCGGCCTTGCAGCCGGATCAGGCCGACCGGCCTGCACGGGCCGATCCTCGTTGATGACCTTCACGGCCACGAATGGCCGGCGGCCAGCCGGCGTCGCGCTTCGCCGATCTCGCCGTCGGGTGGGCGAATTCAGTACTGGTCCTGGCCGTGCGCGAGCGGATTCGGCTCGGATTCATCCGCCGCGATCGCGTGCCCTGTTGCCGGGACCACACACAAAACGAGAATCAGCAGACTCACCAGGATCGGGACGAACAAATAGTCGAAACCACTGTTCAACAGTTGCACGATGCTCGCGATCAGCCCCACCCCGGACGCAACGATCACCAGGACTCGGCCCGCGGTCTTTTCCGCCAGCAGCAAGAACCCGCCAACATGCCAGACCAGGCCGATGGCCACGGCGACGATCCCCATCATGATGTGGTTGGTGTACTGGCCAATCTCGACTGATGACGATTCGCGGGCGCTATCTTCGAAGCTGAACGCTACATAGAGGATCCACACGATCCCGGCGATTCCGGTCAGCAGACCGAAGATCAGCGCGATGAAAGCCGCGGTGACCGCGGTCGCCCGCAGGTCGGGCTTCGGCAACTCCGGTTGACCATGGCGGTCTTTCATAGCCCCATACCCTTCTCGTTTCGCGCGAACCTACCGTGCGGTCACGTGCGGGCAGCAGCGATCGGGCGATGTGTCAGATGATTTCGGTGCGACAAACGCAGTACTCGACGTCTCGACGCAGCCAGGCGTGCCCCGTTCGACGGACGGTGCTGCCTCGATGATTTCGTACAGTCCGGGCATGACAGAGCCTCAACCACCCGACCCGACTCGCCCTCGACGGCGATGCCTCGATCCGATCGGCGGAGGAGTCACCCACTCCCGTAGGCGACACCTGACCGTTGATGACAGAGGAAAGCCACGGTTCGGTAACTCAATGGTGCAGCATCGCGCGGTCGCCTTCGATGGAAAGCGGGTCTCTTCCCAGCCGGCAAGCGTGAGCGAGGTTCCCGAGAATGACGATCGTAATCGGTACCTGGACAACAGATTTGGATACGGGTTACGGCGAAGCACGCACGACAGTAACGGCGAAACACGTACGAACAGAACGGCAGAATGCGTAACACAGGGCCGGCATTGCGCCGAACGAGGGCGCCGGTAGCCGGTCGGAATTCACATCGATGGGGACCAGCTGACCGACCTGGTCCTCCTCTGGGATCAGAGGAGCTTCAGCAGGTGCAGGTCGTCGACGTACTTGTGGACAAGGGCGCGGGAAAGGTGGGGGATGTCGGCGTCGGGGCCGAGATTGGCCTGCTGCACGGCGACACGGAAGAGATCGGCGGGGAGGACGGAGCCTCGGGTGGGTTCGGCGGGGGTGCGGTAGGCGTCCAGAAGCGGGAGGACGGATTGCTGGCGCTGCTGCTGGGGTAGGGCCAGCAGGGCGCTCTCGAAGCGGGACAGCCATTCGCCGTAGTCGTCGATGCGCTGGACGGGGTGGCCCTCGTCGATGAGCCAGTCGACGAACTGGTCCAGGGAGATGCCGTCGTCGTAGGGGTTCAGGACGTCGAAGCTCTGATAGCCGCTGGTGGCGCGGCCGCCGAGGGTGACGATCGCCTCGGCGGTGAAGTCTGCAGGCAGGCCGTCGTAGTGCGCCCGCTGCCGATGGCCGCCGGAGTCGGTGCGGTAGAACGACTTCGGCGCCACGCCGGTCACCAGGATGCTGAGGAGCAGCCGGGTGAACATGTCGGTCACGTTGAGCTGCCCGGCGTAATAGCTGTGCGCGAGGATCATGTCGGAGCGGAATACCGCCACCGGCAGCCCGAACCGCTCCTGCGCGTCCCGTAGCAGCACCTCGCCGGCCCACTTGCTGTTGCCGTAGCCGTTGGCGTAACTGCTGTCGAGTATCCGCTCCGGGCTCATCTCGCGGATGTCGCCGTCCTCGGCGAACCTCCCGGGCGGTACCTGGCCGGCCACCGCCACCGAGGACAGGTACGTGACCGGCTTGCGCCTGCCGGTCAGGGCCAGCCGGATCACCTCCGCGGTGCCGACGACGTTGGGGCCGAACAGCTGGTCGTAGGGCAGCACGTGGTTCACCAGCGCGGCGGGATGCACGACCATGTCGGCGGTGTCCGCCAGCCGCTGCCAATCCTTTTCCGTCAGACCGAGATTCGGGTAGCCGATATCGCCGGGTAGCACCTGCAGCCGGCGTTCGGACAGCTCCCGATAATGCCGTAACAGCGCCGGATCGCCCGAGTCGAACACCGCGTCCAGCCGCGCACGCGCCGCGTCCGCGTCCTTGCCGCGGATGATGCAGACCAGGGCGCCGTCGACGGCGTCCAGCCGCTCGAGCCAGCGCAGGCACAGGAACCGGCCCAGGTATCCGTTGGCGCCGGTGAGCAGCACGGTCCGCGGCGTCGTGACCGCCGCCGGCAGCGCCGGCGCGGCCGTCAGAGTGGCGGCGTCGATGAATTTCTCCAGTGTGAGGTCGGCGGCGCGGATCCGGTCGCCGGTGCCGTGCACCGAGACCGCGGTCGCGCGCCGCCCCGCGGTAACCCGCTCCTCCTCGATGTATCCGGCCAGCTGTTGCAGATCGACCGCGGGACTGACGATCACGCCGACGGGCACCTGTATCCCGAAGATCTCCTGCAGCAGGTTGGACAGCGACAGTGCCGACAGCGAATCGCCGCCGAGATCGCCGAAATGCGAGTCGGGCCGGATATCGGCGTCGGCGCAGCCCAGCAGCGCCCGCACCGCCCGGTGCACGATCTCCGGCACCGGTCGGTCACCGATACCGCTTCGCAACGCGGTCAATTCGTCGGTCTGCTGCCGCTCCAGCTCTTGGTAGAGTTCCTCCAGCCGCTCCCCGTAGCGCTGCTTCAGCTTGGGCCGCAACAGTTTTCCGACACCGGACAGTAGCCCTTCGGCGCGGGTGAACGGGCGCGTCTCGATGATGATGTCACGCGGTATCTCGTAGGAGGCCAGCCCGGCATTCTGCGCGATCTTCTGCAGCGACTGCAGGACGGCGGCCTTCAGATCGTCCGGATGCGCATGCAGCGCCTCATCGGTGGGCACCACCACCGCGAGCACGTAGGCGCGCTCGCTGGAGCCGTACACGTAGATCTGCCGGACCAGCGCGCTGATCGCGTATACGGCCTCGAGCTGGGACACGGCGACGAATTCGCCCTGCGAGAGCTTCAGCACGTTGTTCCGCCGGTCCACATACACCAGTTCGTCGGGGCTGATCTCGGCCATGATGTCGCCGGTGCGGTAGAAGCCATCGGCGTCGAACATCTCCGCGCTGAGCTCGGGCCGCTTGTAGTACCCAGGGAACATCGTCATCGTCTTCACCAGCAACTCGCCGCGCGGATGCGGCCGGTCGTCGTGGTGGTAGCCGAGTTCGGGTACGTCGGCGAGCTTGTAGTCCAGCACCTGGGGTCGGTGAATGTGGTTGTCCCGCATGATGCCTCCGGCCTCGGTGGAACCGTACCCGTCGTGCAGCGGTAGTTCGAACACGGACTCGATGAAGGCCCGCGTCTCCGCGGACAGCGGCGCGGTCCCGCAACTCATCGCCAGCACGCGGCCACCGAACTGCCGCTCCCGCAGGTCGATTCGCACCTCACGCTCGGCGGTGGTACGGTCGGCGCCGTCCGCGACGCGCTGTTCCACCTCGCTGACGAACTCCTGGAATACCAGATCGCACACCCGCGGCACGAAGGACACCTCGGTGGGCCGCACCAGCGCGAAATCGTCGAACAGGGTGGACATGTGGCTGCCGGCGGTGAAATACGCGGTGCCACCACGCATCAGCGTGCTGACCACCTGCATCCGCCCCGCCAGATGGCTCTGTGGCATGTAGTTGAGCTCGATCGCGGGCAGCGGAATGCCATCGGCTCCGAAGCGGGTACGCCACATCGCGGCCAGCATCTGCTCGGTATACATCGCGCCCTTCGGGGTGCCGGTGCTGCCGGAGGTATAGATGAGCATGGACAGCGGATTCTCGCCGGCGGCGGGCACGAACAACGGGGCGGGAGACAGGCTGCGGCCTCGGTCGAGCACGGTGTTCAGCTCGGCCACCACGATGGGAATGTCGGCCTGCGCCAGGCGGCGGCGGGCGCCCTCCATGGCGGCACGGTCGTTGTCGTCGTCGGGGTGGTAGTCGAAGACCAGCAGTTGCTGCGGAGCGGCGGTTCCGGCGAGCACCGCGTCCACGGCCCCGTCGAGCATCTCCGGGCTGCTGGCGAGCACCCGCGGGGAGGTCTCGGCGAGGATCGCCGCCCACTGCGCGGGCGTCGCGCTCACCTGCAGTGGCACCGATACCGCGCCCTGCCGGGTGCAGGCGAGGTCGACCGTGATGTAGCCGGGGCTGGTGAAACCGAGGATCGCGACGAAGTCACCGGCACGCACCGGATGCTGCGGGTCTCGGTGCCATGCGGCGGCCAGCGCGCCCACCTGCGACCACAATTCCCGGTAGGTCATGGTGTCGAAGCGCGGCAACAGCCGACGGACCCGGTGCCCGGCGGCGTCGGTGCCGAGTTCGGTACCGCGCATGCCCAAGGCCGGCCTGTCGGCATACCCGGCCGCGACGGTGTCGATCATCTGGGCCAGTCGCAGACCGGGCCGCGCGGCGGCGGCGATGACCTCCTCCGACGGCATGGCATCGCGCACCTGCTGGTCGGTGAAGACCTGGTCGATGCGGTGCTGCTGTTCGGTTTCCCACGTATGCGTCGCCATGGCCGGTCTCCCAGGGTCGTTGGACGGACTACAACTAGAGAAAACCTCTGGCAAATTGAAAGTCTAATTCCGCGCCTCCGGCGCGCGCCACGATCACGGTGGACTGGGCGAATACACAGCGATATCGCGGGCTTGTGGTCACCGACGCAATCGCGGGTACGTGGCGACGCCGCACCATCAGGCTGATACGCGCCGAACTGAGCGAGGTCGCGTCAGAGAGCTGGAACACTACCAGCACACCAATGCCATTCTCGCAAATCTTCGGCAACTCGTCCCGGACGACGAGACATCGCCGAACTGCCGCAACGTTCCTCGCGGAGCAATCACCTGCCCAGCGAGGTTCACCCCGTTCGAAAAGTGGTGGGTATCAGGGAGATCCGCAGCAATGCCGACGCTCTCTTCGACGAGGGCGGTCGGCTGACGGCCTTGTACCCGGGTCAGCCTCTCCATCGGCCCTTCCAGTTCAATCAGGACGGCCTGCGCACGGATCCGGTGAGCTTTCCGGTGTGGTGCGGTCGGCGGGCCGGGGCGAGCCGGTGGCCGAGGGGCAAGCCGACGTGCTCACCGGGCAGCAATTCTTCCCCCACGGTTAAGTGCGCCGAACCCGATACAAGACCATTCAGCGGTTCGATCAGAATCACTTCCGCGCCCGGTTCGACCAGGCCGAGCACGGCGGCGCGGGTCGTAGTGGCTGCCCAGACCTCGCGCGCGGTCGGCCACGATGGCCTCGCGCAGGGCGAGTTCACCGTTCGAGGGCGGATAGTGGCTCAGGCCACCGGATATCGCCGAGCGGGCCCGTTCGAGCATCGCGGGCGGGGCGTCGTAGTCGGGGCAGTCCTGGCCGAGGTCGACGGCTGTGCCTGCGCCAAGTGGGAGATCTCGACGAAAACCGAAGCGGTGTAGGGCCGCAACCGTTCGACCATCAACTCGACACTTGCCACCTGCCCGTTCGGATTCGTCCGGGAATACCAACCTCGAGGGCCGCGGTGTAGACCGAGACGAGGTCGCCGAGATGATGCGATTGGCGGGGCGTATCGGCGTGGGTGGCGAGGGCTGCGCGCAGGGCGGCGAGCTGAATCCGGTTGTGGGCCTGGGCGGTCGCGGCGAACGATTCGGGTGCGGGGTCCGGGGTGAGCAGGCCGCCCGCGGCCGGGATGGTTTCGGCGAGATCCGGATCGCAGTAGAGGATCGGGAGGGTCATGGCCATGGCTTCGAGCAGGACCATGCCCTGGGTGTCGCAGTCGGAGGTGAGCAGCAGCAGGTCGTGGTCACGCATGGCGGTCATGCAGGTGGCCTGGTCGACTTCGCCGTGAAGGTGAACGCGGTCGGACAGGTTCGCCTCGGCGATCGCGGTACGGGCGCGATCGGACAGCGGGCCGCTGCCGTAGATGTCGAGTGTGCAGTTCTCGACGAGGCGGGCCACCTCGATGGCTTCGAGGGGACGCTTCTCCGGGGAGAGACGACCGCACCAGAGCAGGCGCAACGGCCCGTCCTGGGGAGCCGGGGTTTGCGCCTCGCCGGTGCGGAGACGATCGATCAGTGCGTCGTCGATTCCGTTGGAAGCCACATGGATCGGGCGATCCACACCGCGCGTCCTCAGGCGGCGGGCGAAATGGTGGGTGGGGACGATGACGTGGTCCGCGGCTTGGGCATGGGCGATGAGCGGTCGCCACGCCAGCCGCGCGGTGCGGTTGTCACCGGTGTAGACCGGTTGTCGTCGCAGCGGTAGGAACCAGCCGTGCAGCAGCCGCATGGACAGGGCGGCGAAATATGGTGTCGGTGAATACTTTTCGATCATCGCGTCGTCGCGGCTCTGCATGGTTTGGACGATCGGGACGCCGTGGCGACGGGCTGCCCGGATGCCCGCGATCCCGCCGCCATAGGTGGTCAGCACGTGCACCAGGTGGATGGGACCACGCTCGTCGAAGGCGGCGTCGATCAGTCGCCGATTGGCTCGGGTCGGCAGGACCAGCGGCAGGCCATTGGACATCGAGAGCCGAACCGGCCGCAGGATCACCGTGTCCGGATCATCGGACTCGAATCCCGGTGCGGGAGGACAGAATACGGTCACCCGGTGACCGAGGGCGCGCAGACCGGCGCACAGCGACCGCATGGCGGTCTGGACACCGCCCAGCGTCGCCGGATGGAAATCGGTGAAGAGCGCGACGTGAATGGATTCGGCCATGGTTCAGGACCCGTGGACATCGGCCGACCCGGCCGGGACGAGTCGCTCCACGGCGTCGGCCGCGGCCCGGATGCCGTTCTCGGCGGAGACTCGGCGGCCGAGTTCCGCGGCCCGATCGCGCGCCTCGGGCGTCAGGGTCCGCACCAGCGCCTCGTACAGGCGGTTCTCGGTCAGCGACGGGTACGGGAAGTCGTCGCCGATGCCGAGCGCGGAAATCCGCCAGCCATAGAAGAATTGGTCGCTGTGCACCCCGATGACAACGGCGGGCAGCCCGGCGCGCAGCACATCGTGGGTGTTGCCGCTGCCGCCGTGATGCACGACCGCGCGGCAGCGCGGCAGCACGCGGTCGTAGTCGAAGGAGTCCAGCACGTACAGTTGCCGGTCGTAGCCGATGCCGCGCGGGTAGCCGTCGCCCTTCACCGTCACCAGGGCGCGCGCCCCGAGCCTGCGGCAGACGGCGGCGATCAGGTCGCAGCTGCCGACCGGATCCAGGATCGGCATGCCGGTGAGGCAGAAGTAGATCGGCGGCTCGCCCTCGTCGAGCCAGTCCGACAGCGTCGGATCGACCTCCGCCTCGCCCCACGCGCCGCGCAGCTGCTCCGGCAGGATCGGCGCGCCGACGACGACCGAGCGCTCCGGCCAGTCCGCGGGTTTGGGCAGCAGCACCGGACTCACCATGTGCACCAATGGGATCGCGTCCTCTCGCATGCGCCGAAACGGGTTGCGGGGCGCGCCGGGCAGGCCCATCAGGGCGCGCACCCGCCGATCCATCTGGCGATAGGCAACACCGTAGGCGATTTCGAAGGCCGTGTAGGTGGCCAGCCGCAGCCGCCGCGAGGCGATCATGCGCTTGGCCATGAACGAGGACGGGAATTCCGCGGTGCGCTCGAGCGGGTACGGCAGTCCGCCGATCACCGGCTGCCCGGTCTTCTCGCGGCGCTCCATGGCCCACGGCAGGGTGGAGGCGCAGGATACGATCACGTCGGCGGATTCGCAGGCGTCGTTGAGAACCTGCACCATCTGCTCGCCCCGCTCCCCCGCCATGATCTTGACCGTATCCCGCATGATCTGCAGGAACGGCAGCGGATTGCCCGAGGACAGACCGCGTTTGGCGGCGGGCGACTCCAGCAGTTCGGCCGAGTTGAACGGGATGACGTGCGGCTCGAAGCCGGAGCGCCGAACCACGTCGGCGTAGTTCTCGGTGGCGGTGATCTCGACGTGGTGGCCGCGGGAGCGGAATTCGTCGGCCAGCGCCAGGTAGGGCTGGTGGTCGCCGCGGGTTCCGGCCGTCAACAAGGCGATACGCATACTCTCGACTTTCGTTCGGAAATCTGCTGTGAAGCAACCGCATTCAACATCAGGTGCGGGGCTGTTAGGGTCGGCCGATGAGCGAGAGCAACAAGGCCCCGCTGCGCATCGGGATCCTCGGCGCGGCCGCCATCGCGCCGAACGCGCTGATCGGACCGGCCAAGCGGAATCCGGAGGTCGTGGTCGCGGCGGTCGCGGCCCGGGACCGGGCGCGGGCGCAGGAGTTCGCCGGCAAGCACGGCATCGGGCAGGTCTATGACAGCTACGAGGCGCTGGTCACCGCGTCGGATCTGGACGCGGTCTACATTCCGCTGCCCAATGGCCTGCACGGCCGCTGGATTCGCGCCGCTGTGGCGGCGGGAAAGCATGTGCTGTGCGAGAAGCCGTTCACCGCGAATGCGGAGGAGGCGCGCGAGATCGCCACGCTCGCCGCGGAGTCGGATCGGGTGGTGATGGAGGCGTTCCATTACCGGTATCACCCGCTCACCCTGGAGGCCGAGAAGATCATCGCCTCCGGTGAATTGGGCACGCTGACGCGGGTGGAGACCGCGCTGAGCTTCCCGCTGCCGAAGTTCGCCGATATCCGCTACGACTACGACCTGGCGGGTGGGGCGCTCATGGACGCGGGCTGCTACGCCGTGCACATGGCCCGCGCCTTCGGCGGTGAGGAGCCGGAAGTCGTTGCGGCGCAGGCGAAGCTGCACGACCCGCGCATCGATCGCGCCATGAGCGCGGAGCTGCGTTTTCCATCCGGGCACACCGGGCGCATCCGCTGCTCGATGTGGTCGGCGGATCTGGTGCGCATCTCCGCCACGGTGGTGGGTGAGCGCGGCCGGATGCGGCTGTTCAATCCGGTGGTGCCGCAGATGGGGCACGCGCTGTGGGTCAAGTCCGAATCCGGCCGTCGGCTGCGCAGTTTCGGGCGTCGCCCGTCCTATGACTATCAACTCGACGCCTTCGCCGCGGCCGTGCTGCGCGGTGAGCCGGTCCCGACCACGCCGGAGGCGGCGGTTGCGAACATGACCGTCATCGATGCCATCTACCACGCCACGGGCCTGCCGCTACGCCTGCCGAGCTGAAATCTCGTCGAGGAAGTCGACGATGTGCCCGAAGACGTCCAGGGCCGCGCCGCGGCCGATGAAGGTGTCGAGGTGGCCGTAGGACGGTATCTCGGTGTAGCGCACGTCGACCCCGGGGTATCGGGTCGAAAGCACCTGGTGGCACAGCTTGTTGGAGTCGAGCCACGCCTCGTTGCGGCTGCCGGACAGCAGCAGCAACGGGGCGTCGAGGCGGTCGGCGTGGTCGAGCGCGTTCTCCGGCAGCGCGCCGTACCGGTCGTCGTCGAGGTTCCACCGCACCACCGCGTGCGCCAACTCCATCTGCCGCAGCTGCGGCAGCAGGGACAGCGGGATCGCGCCGAACAGGTCGGCCAGCCGGTCGTGGGTGCGCGGGTCGAGTTGATCGTGTTCGAACAGCTTCGCGCCCAGGCCCCAGCCGTGGTGCACCATGCGGCAGGTGGGGTCGGGGCAGTCGCCCTTGCGGGACAGGGCCGCGTACAGCGGGGTGCGCCACGACCACAGGCCGACCTTGCGGAAGTCGGATTCGAGGTGGCCGATGCGGGATCCGATCAGCTCGCTGCCCAGCAGGACACGCATGCGCGCCGAGGTGCTGACCTTCGGGGTCAGGAAAACACCCTGCGCGACCACGCCCGCGAGGCCGGGCAGCAGGCCGCCGGTCAGGCTGAGCGCGACGGCCAGCGCGCCGACGCAGTGCGCGACCAGGAACAGCGGTCGCTCGCCGATGCGCTCGCGGACCTGCGCGAGCGCGGCGGGCAGGTCGTAGAGGGCGACATCGTCGAGGGTGTAGGGGCGGCCGGATTCGTTGTGCGGCAAGCGGCTGCTGCCGCGCCAGTCCAGCAGCCAGGGCTGGTATCCGGCATCGGCCAGGACGTCGGTGACATTGCGGATCTCGGGCAGCGCGAACATGTCCGAGGAGATCCCGTGGCCGTGGACCAGCAGCACGGCGGGACCGTCGTCCGGACCGACGGCACGCAGCCGCAGGTCGACACCGTCTGCGGTGCGGAAGGAAACGGTCTCTCCCGCCGTGGTTTCCGAGATTCGAAGGTCGGTCATCAGCGGTGCTCCTTACGCAGGGCGCGGCGCAGATCCAGCAGGTCGGTGCCGACCCGCAGCATCGGTTCCAGCAGACTCTTGCCGAGTTGGCCGCCGAACCAGCTGAGCCACAGGAGTTTCGCCAGTCGCCGCTGCCGTTCGGGCAGGGTGGGGTCGATCTCGATGCCGTCGATCTGGTCGGCGAGATAGGTGTGCATGGGCACGGTGACCTCACCGGTGAAGGACGCGGGCGCGCCGGGGCGACCGATCTCGATGACCTGGGTGCCGAGCTGCCGCACCACCCGCCGCTGCGCCGCGGCGAACTTGTAGCCCTCCAGCCACCACTCGCCGCCGGCGGAATCACGCAGTGTCAGTCGATAATGCATGATCGGATGCCGCCTCTCATGGCGCCGGGGGATGCCCTCGTGCGGCCGAACGATCGCCGTGCCCGCGACCGTGAGCGGCTCGTCGTGCAGCAGGGCACAGGTGAGCTCGCCACTGACATCGAGGGTGCGGGCCGAGAAGACCTGAGCGCTGCTCGCGACCGACAGGCTCAGCCGGAGATCGCAGGGCGTATCGGCGTCGCCACCTTCTGGACCGACTGTGCCGCTGAGGGTTTCGTGGAATCGCAGGAACGGCGTGTCAGCGGTTCGCCGCACGGCACCCGCCATTGCCTCGAGCATCTTCGTGCGCGCGGCCGCACTGGAGGCGGGTGCGGGCAGGCCGCGGGCCGCCACGAAGGCATCGGTCCGCGCCGCCGAGGAGGGCGGTGCGGTCACCATGGCCGCCAATTGCCGCCGCGCCACGGGACTTTGCAGCACCTGGGCCAGCGATTCCAGCTCCGGCACCGGTTCCTCCCGGATCACCCGTACCGTGTCCGCACACCACTGTTCCCAGTGCTGCACCCGAATACCCAAGCCACCCACCGTGGTCTGCGCCATCAACTGCTCGAGCGACGTGGGCGCACCGGTGAGGTGGTAGGTCTGTCCCCACGCGCTCGGCGTGCAGACGATCTCGGCCGCGACCCGGCTCACCCAATCCACGGGTGCCGAGTTCAAGTAGCGAAAGCCCGGCACGGTCCGGAACCGCATGAGCGCGGCCGTGATTCCCGAATTCAGATCGCGCGGGTTGTGCGCGCCGGTCTCCGGATGGCCACCGATCCCACCGGGACGCATGATCGTCGCCACCACACCGTGCTCCCCCGCCCGGCGCAGGACGGCCTCGGCGGCCCACTTGGAGCGGTCGTAGCCGATCGGCAGCGTCGCGACATGGGCGGTCGGCTCGTCCTCGGCCAAGGTGGCGGCCTGCGACCCGTTGAACACCGCCAGCGACGAAATATGGTGCACCGGCTTCGGCCGACCGGTACAGGCCAGCTCCGCGAGGGTCAGCGGCCCCAGCACGTTGGTGGCCCGCAGCGAGGGGTACCCGCGCAGAAAGTCCACGGCCGCACCGGCATTGACGATCGAATCAACGTCCCCCGCCAGGGTTTCCCACCGCTGGCCGGACAGCCCGAGCCGAGGTAACCGCAGATCGCCCGCCAACGGTGTCACCCGCCGCAGCACCTCCCGCGACCACGGCAGCGAGAACCGGCGCAGCCCCTCCTCCAGTCGGTGGGCGGCCTCCTCGTCATTGTCGGCGCGAACCAGGCACACGACATGAGCGGCGCTGTGCCGAAGCAGATCCAACAGCAGGTGGCTGCCCAGAAACCCGGTCGCTCCGGTGAGCAGAATCCGGCGCGGCGCGGCCCGCTCCGGTGCCCCCACCACGGGCAGCCGATCCGCCCCTGCGAGATCAGCGAACAGTTGGGCCAGGTCATCGGTATCGCGGAACCCGGCCTCACTGGCCGGCCCGGCTTGCTCATTCGTCATTCCGGCATGCTTTGGGCCGGGATCCATCCGCCCGTCCTGGATTCCGGCCGACAGCACGCCGGAATGACAGGGGGAGCCCTGCTGCCCGAGCCCGATATCGGCGCGTCGTGTCTCCGGCTGCGGCGCTGCCGGCTCCGGGTTGTCCGCCAGCCAGCGCCGCGCCAGACGGCGGGGACGCGCGTCGAAGAACAGCGTGTCGAGGTCGGGGTGGATGCCGAGTTCGCTCCCCAGGGCCGAGACGAGTTCGACTGCGGCGACGGAGGTTCCGCCCGCGTCGAAGAAGTCGGTGTCGGGGCCCATCGGCGCGGCGGTGAACCGGCTCGCCAACTCGGTTATCGCGTTGGCCAATTCGTCGGCGTCCCACCGCCTGACCTCGGCCACGGTTTCTGTGTGATCGGCACGCGGGGTCTGGGCGAGCGCGGAATCCGCCGTGTTGGTCGTGGCGGATTGCGGCTCCAGCACGGCCGTGTCTTTCGCCGTGTCGGTGCGACTCTCGGTGGGCGGTGGATCGGCCCGTCGCGGGGTGCCGGTACGGGCGAGTAGCGCGGCGACGTCGAGGGCGGCGGTGCCCTGGTCGAGGGCTTCGCCGCGGGCGCGGCGGTCGATGCCGGTGGCTCGGACCGGGGTGCGCTCGTCGGCTGCGGTCACCGGGTTTCCTCCTCGGCCGGCCGGGTGTCCCAGGATCGGAACTCGCGCAGGCTGTTCGGTGTCAGCGTGACGGCCAACGGGTTGTCGTCTGTCGGGTCGCCGTCCCGGGTCGCTCCGCTCGCGGTGAGCAGGCGGGTGACCAGGCGGCGGGCGGGTTCGTTGCGGGTGGTGTGTGCCACCGAGATGTGGACGGCCGCGCAGCCGAGTGCCTCGGCTCGATCCGCCGCCCAACCCAGGAGGGCTTCCTCGACGCCGCGGCCGAGTGCGCGGCAGCTCAGGTGCCAGCCGTGAATCCCGAGGGTGCCGTTGTCGGCTCGCACGGCCAGCACCGAGATCAGGCCGTAGTCGCCGAAGCGGTCCCGGGCCGTGGCGGTCCACACCTCGCCGTCGGCGCGCCAGCGGTCGAGATCGTCGGCGGTGACAGCCCCGAGGGTGAACTGGGTGGTGCGGCGGATCAGTTGGCGCGCGCGGTCGGTCGTGGCCTCCGTGAGCGGCTCGATGTCGACCTCGAGGTCGAGCTGAGCCAGGAACTCCGCGAATTCCGCTGTGGCGCGGACGGTGTCACGTTCCCGCTCGTCTCGGTAGAACTCGGCGCGGGCCACGTCCTCGGCGGTCGCGGCGATCGGCGTCATCGGCCACAGCCGGGTGAGGAACGCTTCCAGGTCCGCGGCGGGCGGGCAGGTCACCGACAGCACCTCGGGCAGCGCGCTGCGCATCCGCGCCACTTCGACCGGGTTGTCGTCGAGGTAGGAGAAGGTGTCGAGGCCCAGGCGCAGGGTGTGGGCGGCCTGCTCCAGACGTTCGGCCTTGGCCGCCCAGCCGGTCGAGACGACGGCGAAATCGTCGTAGCGCAACGGGCTGTCGGGCCGGTCCAGAACGGCTCGCACCGTGTCCTCGTCATTGTTGGTGACCAGCGCCAGCAGGGTTCCGGCGGCCCGCCACTGGGACAGCCGCCGAGCCAGTGCCAGCCGTGGTGCGTCGAAAGTGACAGCGTCCGAGCCGATCTCGGCCGCGGTCCCGGTCCAAAGGGTGTCGTCGCCGTCCACGGCGATCACCTTCGGGGCGGGTTCGGTGACGGTGGCGACCACCGTGTCGAGGGTGAGGGCCACGGCCGCCTGGAATTCGGCGGCGAAGGGCAGATGGGCGAGGACGTCGGTGCGGTCGTCGAAGGGGTTGTCCACCGGGTGGTTTCGGGTCCACTCCCCCGGTTCCAGCACGGCCACACCCGGAATCTCGCGCAGGCGGTCGGCGACCAGCCGCTCCCAGGCGAGCCAGCGCTGTTCCGGACGGGCCGTCGGCGGGATACCGACGATGACCGGCTTGCGGGTACGTTCGGCCAATACGCGCAGGGCCGCCGGATAATCCGCGGCGAGTTCGGCGAGCAGGTCGTCGGACAGTGCGCCGAAGCGTTCCAGGTCGGCGGCACGCAGCAGGACGATGCTCAGTGCCGCGGTGGGTTGGGTGAACACGCCCGACGGGTCGCGCAGGGCGGAGAGCATCTGGTGGTAGGGCGCTTCGGCGACGGTGATTCCCGTGGTCGAGGCCGCCACCAGCAATTCGGGGATCCGGCCCAGCGCGAAGGTCGCGCCGACGGCCGCCCGCAGACCCTGATTCTCTTGCTGCCCAACGGTATCCGGGCGAGCGGGCGCGCCCGGATCGCCGATCACCGCCGCGACGACGGCCAGGTAGTCCGCGCCGAATTCGGTGCAGGCGCTCGCGTCGATGATGTCGCTGTTGTAGGTGAACCACACCTGCCCGGTGTCGGGCAGCACCGCGACCATCAGGTCGAGGTCGGAGTAGCCGGTGCTCACCGGCACGATCTCGGCCGCGGCCACGGCCGAGTTGGCGCGCAGGTAGTTGAAGTACACCTCGATCAGCGGCGCGTTGTCGCGGTGCAGGCCGGCGGTGGCGAGCGCGGCCAGCGCATCGCCGAGGCCCGCGCCGGGAGCGAGCAGGGCGCGCAGGCGTTCACCGGTGCGCCGCAGCACATCGGTGACCCGGTCCTGCGCCGTCACACTCGCCGGGAATGGCACGGGCACACCGAAATACCCGACGGCGGTGTTCGCGTCGGCGTGCATGCGGGTGTCCACCGGGACCGCCACGGCGAAGCGGTCGGTCCCCTGGCGGCGGGCCAGCGCGATGGTCAGCGCGCCGAGGAAGACCGCGGCAGGGGTGAGCCCGAGCTCGCGGGCGCGGTCGGCGACCCGGTCGTGCAATCCGGCGGGCATGTCGAGTCCGAGGGCTCCCGCACCGTAGGTGCGTTGTGCCGGACGGGGATTCGCCAGCGTCAGTTCGAGGCGGTGGGCCCCGGTGAAGGCTTCACGCCAGTCGGTCGGCGAGGCGGCCCGATCGCGGCTGCCCGATTGCGCAGCGAGCAGCTGATGCATGTCGCGGTTGGTCACGGTGTCCTCGAGAGGTACGCCGAACAGGTCCGCGGCGAGTTCCCCGGCGACCAGCAGCATGGACTGCACGTCGCTCATGCTGTGATGCGCGCCGAAAAGCAGGACGGGATCGGCGGTTTCGGCTGTGAGCAGTTCGAAGCGCCACAGCGGACCGATCGTCAGGTCGAACGGTCGCGCCATCAGTTCTCGGAAGCGCTCCCCGATGACCGCGTCATCGAGATGCTCGAGGTGGTGCCATCGGGCGAGCTCACCGGATTCGCGATGGATCTCCAGCTGCCGTCCGTGCTCCTCGCTGGGCCGAATGGTGGCGCGCAGCGCGGCATGTCGGTGCGCCAGCCGGGTCAGCGCCTCCGCCAGCCGCTCCCGGGTCACGGGTGCGGGCAGCCGGACGGCGACGCCGCCGGTCTGGGCCGCGCTCGGAATACCGAGTTGTTCGGTCCGCAGCAGCCGCATCATGTCCCGGGTCACCGGCAGCACCTCGACCTCGGGGACCTCGGTGGTCTCCGCGTCGGTGCCGTCGGTTCGGTTCTGCGTCGACGCTTGCGACGCCAGGTAGTCGGCGAGGGCGGTGAGGTTCTGGTCGGCGAGGATGGTGCCCAGCGGCACCGAGATCCCGGTGTGCTCGCGCACCTTGTTGCGCAGTTCGATCGCCATGAGCGAGTCCAGGCCGAGGCTTTGGAAGGTCTGCTCGGCCGAGACCGACTCGGTGCCGGCATGCCCGAGCACCTGCCCGGTCCATTCGGACACCGCGGCCAGCAGCCGGGCGGACGCCGCGGCCCGGGGCAGGGCGCGAAGTTCCTCGGCGAGACGCGATCCTGCCACCGTCTCGACCGTGGTGCGGTCGGCGACCGCGCGGCGGGGTGCGCGGCGCACGAGTCCGCGCAGCAGGTGCGGGACGGCGGGTGAGCGCTTCAGAACGTCCGGATCGAGCAGCAGCGGCACGAGGATCGGGTCACCGAGGGCGAGTGCGGCATCGAAGCAGGCCATGCCCTGGGCCACGGGGAACGCGCGTACCCCCGCGCGTTCGATGCGTTCGACATCGGCCCGCGCGTAGTGGTCGAGCAATTCGAGATCCCACAGGCCCCAGGCGAGCGCCTGGGCGGGCAGCCCGAGGGCGCGCCGGTGCAGCGCGAGCGCATCGAGGTAGGCGTTCGCGGCCGCGTAGTTGGCCTGCCCGGGGGTGCCGAACAGGCCGCCCGCTGCCGAGAAGAGGACGAACAGGGCGAGTTGTCGATCGGCGGTCAGCTCGTGGAGGTGGTGTGCCGCGTCGACTTTCGGACGCAGGACCCGGTCCAGGCGCTCGGGGGTGAGCGCGCCGATCGTACTGTCGTCCAGGGCGGTGGCGGCGTGGACGACACCGGCCAGCGGCAGGCCGTCCAGCAGTCCCGCCAGCGCGTCCCGGTCGGTAATGTCGCAGACCGCGAATCGCACGCGCGCGCCGCGGCTTTCGAGGTCGGCGCGCAGCGCGTGGCCGCCCGGTCCGGCGATGCCGCGGCGGCTGACCAGTACCAGATCCCGTGCGCCGTAGGCGTCGACGAGGTGGCGTGCCAGCGCCGAGCCGAGACGTCCCGGGGCACCGGTGAGGAGGACGGCACCGTCGCCGAGCGCCACCCGGCCTTCGGGCGCGCGGCGGGTCTGCGGCATTCGCGCCAGGCGCGGCGTGTACGCCACGCTCGCACGAACCGCCACCTGCGGCTCGCCTGTCGCCAGGAGCGCGGCGATATCCGTCTCGGGCTCGTCGGTGTCGAGCAGCACGATGCGGCCCGGGTTCTCCGACTGCGCCGATCGCACCAGGCCCCAGACCACCGCGCCCGCCGGATCCGGTACGGGCGTGCCCGGTGCGGTGACCGCGTCACGGGTGTGGACGATCAGGGTGGACCGTCCGAATCGGCTGTCGCCGAGGAACTTTTGCACCGCGGCCAGGACGCGCCGAGTCGTTTCGTGCACCTGTGCAGGCGAATCCCCCCGGGGCACCGGCAGGATGACCGCGTCCGTGGCTTCGGTCTCACCGGATGTCCACTCGCTCACCGTGATCGCACGCTCGGAGGCGGAGCCGGCGAGTTCCGACCACTCCATGGTGAACAGGCGGCGGAAGGCGGGTGCGAGCGCGGCCGCGTCCCACTGCGCGGCGGCGACCGGGCGCAGCAGCACCGAACCTACCGACACCACCGGTCGTCCGGCCCGGTCGGTCGCGGACATGGTGATGGTGTCCGGGCCCGACCGCATGAGGCGGACCCGCAGAGCCGTCGCACCCGAGGCCCACAGCGCCACATCGGTCCACGCGAACGGCAGCAGGGCGTGTGCGCCGTCGGCGGCGATCAGAGCGGTGGCGTGCAGCGCGGAATCGAGCAGGGCCGGGTGGATGCCGAACTGGGCGGCGTCGGCGTGCGCGGATTCGGGGAGTTCGACCTCGGCGAAGATCTCGTCGCCACGACGCCACGCCCTCCGCAGTGACCGGAACAGGGGGCCGTAGTGGTGGCCGCGCCTGAACAGTTCGGCGTACAGGGCCTCGACATCGACGCGATCCGCGCCCGCCGGCGGCCAGACCATCGAATCCCACTGTGACACAGCCGGTTCGGCATCCTCGGATAAGAACCCGTCGGCGTGCAACGTCCATCCCGCGTCCGGGTCGCGCTCGTCGCGTCCGTAGATGCGCACCGTCCGGCGGTCCGGCGCGTCGGCCGCGCCGACCACGGTCTGGATGCGCACGCCACCGCGCTCGGGCACCAGCAGCGGGGCGCGCAGCACCAGCTCTCGCAGGGCCGGGCTGCCCACCTCGTCACCGGCGCGGACGGCCAGTTCGACCAGCGCGGTGCCCGGCAGCAGGACCGCGTTCGGTCCGGCGTGATCGCGCACCCACGGCTGCAGGCGGCGTGAGATCCGGCCGGTCAGGGTGACGCCATCCGAATCCGGCTGCGGCACAATCGCGCCCACCATCGGGTGGGTGGTCTCCTCCAGTCCCAGCGCCCCGGTGTCGCGGTTGCCGCCCTCGATCCAGAAGCTCCGCTCGTCGAAGGCGTAGGTCGGGAGGTCGACCGGCGGGTGCTCGGGAAGTATCGCGGTCCAGTCGAGTTCGCGACCGGCGACGTAGAGTTCGGCCTGCGCGCGGGCCAGGCAGGTCGGGCCGTCCTGGTCGCGGGCCAGCGAGCAGACGGCCACCACATCGCGACCGAGTTCCTCCGCTACCGACCGCACGGCGGCGGTGAGCGAGGGATGCACGCCCAGTTCGATGAAGTACCGGAATCCGTCGCCGATCATGCGCTCGATCGTGGGCGCGAAGAGCACGGTCTCCCGGGCATTGGTGTACCAGTAGCCGGGCTCGATCGGGTCGCTGGGCATCGGCTCGGTCGAGACCGTCGAATACCACTGGGTCGTGGGCGAATTCGCGGTGATATCGGCGAACTCCGTGGCCAGCGGCTCGCGCAGGGTCTCGATCAACCAGCAGTGCCCGGCGTAACTCGGACCCGCGGCGAGCAGCCGGGTGTAGACGCCCCGGCCCTCGAGTTGGGCCAGCAATTGCTCCACCGCGTCCTGCTCACCGGCGATGAGCGTGGTCCGCCGGACATTGACGGCCGCGACCGAGATGCGGCCGTCGAAATCGGCCAGCGCACGGGTGACCTCGTCGGCGGCCAGGCCGACAAGCGCCATGGCGGCCGGTCCGATCATGGTGCGCATGAGGCGGCTGCGGGTGGCGACGATCCGAACGGCGTCGCTCAATTCGAGGACGCCCGCGCAGTAGGCGGCGGCGATCTCGCCCTGGCTGTGACCGACCACCGCGTCCGGGGTGACACCGGCCGCGCGCCAGGTGGCGGCGAGCGCGACCATGGTCGCGAACAGCAGCGGCTGGGTGATGGAGTGATCGAGCAGCTCGGCCGCGGTCGCCGTGTGCAGGCGGTCGGCGAGCGACCAGCCCAGGTGGGTGCCGAAAGCCTTGTCGCACTGCTCGAACTCGGTGCGGAACTCCTCGGAGGCGGCGAGCAGGTCGCGGGCCATGCCGACCCACTGCACGCCCTGGCCGGGGAAGACGAAGGCGGTCTTGGCATTGGTGAGCACCGGGCCGGAGCCGACGACAACCTGCGCCGACTCGCGTCCGTCCACCAGATCGCCCAGGGCGCCGACCATCTCGGCCCGGCCGGCGGCGACGACTACCGCGCGACGCTCGAAACGGGTGCGTTGCATGGCCAGAGCGCGGGCGACCGGTCCGGGTGTCAAGTCCGGCTCGGCGAGCACGAGGTCGAGCAGGCGCTTGGCCTGACCGTCCAGCGAGGCAGTGCTGCGGGCCGAAATCGGGAGCAGGACAACATTATCGCTGGGCTCTTCGGCGCTCTCGCGCTCGGTGGCAGGCTCGAACGGAGCTTCTTCGAGAATCAAGTGCGCGTTGGTACCGCTGAGGCCGAAGGCACTCACACCGGCCCGGCGCACGCGGTCTCCGCGCCGCCACGGCATGGGCTCGGCTTGCAGCGCCACGCCACTGCGCTCCCAATCCACCTGCGGTGCGGGCACACTCGCGTGCAGGGTGGCCGGGATGCGCTCGTGCTGGAGCGCGAGCACCAGTTTGATGACGCTGCCCACGCCCGCGGCGGCCTGGGTGTGTCCCACATTGGATTTCAGCGATCCGATGCCCAGCGGCCGGTCCGCATCCCGGTCCGGGCCGAATACCCGGGCCAGTGCCCGCGCCTCGATCGGATCCCCGAGCGCGGTGCCGGTGCCGTGCGCCTCGACATAGTCGATATCGTGCGACGTCAGGCCGGAAGCCCGCAGCGCCGAACGCAATACCTGCTCCTGGGCCGCGCCGTTGGGGGCGCTCAGGCCCTGACTGCGGCCGTCCTGATTGACGGCGGCACCGCGAATCACCGCGAGCACCCGATCCCCGTCGCGGCGGGCGTCGCCGAGCCGCTTGAGCAGTACCAGGCCCGCGCCCTCGGCCCAGACCGTGCCGTCGCCCTCGGCGGAGAACGGCGCGCAGCGGCCCGTCGGCGACAGCACGCCCAGCTTGCAGAGTTCGATGTGCGCAATCGGGGACATCAGCAGGGTCACGCCGCCCGCCAGGGCCATATCGCATTCGCCCGCGCGCAGCGCCTGCATGGCCGAGTGCATGGCCACGATCGATGAGGAGCACGCGGTGTCCATGGAGATCGCCGGACCGTGCAGGCCCAGCGTGTAGGAGATGCGGCCGGAGGCGACGCTCGGCGAAAGACCCGTTCCGACTTGGCCGTTCAGCTGGTCGGGAGCGGGATCGGCGAGATAGCCGGTGCTGTAGACGCCGAGGTACACGCCGGTCGCACTGCCGTGCAGGGTGCGCGGATCACGGCCGGACCGCTCGATCGCCTCCCACGCGAGTTGCAGCATCATGCGCTGCTGCGGATCCATGACGGTGGCCTCGCGCGGGCCGATGCCGAAGAAGGCGGCGTCGAAACGGTCGATGCCGTCGACGTATCCGCCGCGGAAGGTGTACGCCTTGCCGGATGCGTTGACGTCGGGGTCGTAGAGGTCCTCGATGTCCCAGCGGCCCGCGGGCATGTCGGTGAGGGCGTCGAGGTCGCCGTCGAGCAGCTCCCACAGGGCCTCGGGGGAATCCGCGCCGGGGAAGCGGCAGGACATGGAGAGGATCGCGATGGCGTCGTCATCGGCCGCGTCCTCGACGTCTGCCGGGGTGTCCGACGCCGATTCCTCGGCGACGGTGGCCGATTCGAGCGGTGCGACGGGTGCGAGAGCCTGGGCCACACCGTCGATCGTGGGGTGGTCGAAGAACATGTTGGTCTCGACGTAGCGTCCGACGTAGTCGGACAGGTCGACGACCAGTTCCACCAGATCGTGTGAGCCCAAACCGAATTCGACCATCGGCAGATGCACGTCGATGCGCTCGGGGTCCAGGGACGCCTGGCGGGCGATCTCGGTCACCAGCCAGGCGCGGATCGCTTCGACGGAGGGCTGGGCCGCGGCACCCGGCTGCGAATCGCCTTCCTCGGCCGAATCCGCTGCGGCCGCGACGGGTTCGTCGTACAGCTCGTCCTCGGGCGACCGCAGCGGTCCCGCGGTCATGGCGAGCAGCTCACCGGATTGATAGGCCGCGCGGCAGGCCGCACGCTGGATCTTGCCGCTGCTGGTCTTGAAGATGGCGCCCGGCCGGATCAGCAGGACGGTGGCGAGGGTGAGTCCGTGCTCGGTCGAGACCGCACCGCGCACCGCCGCCTCCACGGCGGCGAGTTCGCCGGGGTCCTCGCCACGCACCTCGGCCACCACCACCGGCTGTTCCCCCGAGGCGAAGTCGACGGAGAACGCCGCGACACAGCCGGGACGGATCGCGGCGTGGGCGGCCTCGACGGTCGTCTCGATGTCCTGCGGATAGTGGTTGCGGCCGTCGACGATCAGCAGGTCCTTGCGGCGGCCGGTGACGAAAAGCTCTCCGCCGGAGAGGATTCCGAGGTCGCCGGTCCGCAGGAACCGGCGGTCGTCGCCGGGCAGGGTGGCTCCGAAGACCTCGGCGGTGGCCTGTTCGTCGCGGAAGTACCCGGCGGCGACGCTGGCTCCCGCGACCCAGATCTCGCCCTCGGCCCCGTCCCCGCGTTCGACACCGGTGTCGGGATCGACGACCGCGATCGAGAGGCCCTCGACCGGCCTTCCGACGCCGACAAGCTCGCGGCGACAGGCGCTGCCGTCGAATGCCTCCCGGTCCACGACCTCGCGAATCGACGGAAGCGCGTCGTTCGCGGACGCGGTCACGATGAGGGTGGACTCGGCGAGGCCGTAGACCGGCTGCTGCGATTTGGCCCGGAACCCCGCCGGGCCGAACACGTCCGCGAACCGGCGAATGGTGGACGCCCGTATCGGTTCCGAACCGTTGAATGCCACCCGCCAGCGGCTCAGGTCGAGTCGTTCGAGCTGCTCCGGCCCGATCTTGCGGGCGCACAGCTCATAGGCGAAGTTGGGGCCGCCGCTGGTGTGGGCGCGGTAGGTGGAGATGGCCTGCAGCCAGCGCTCGGGACGCTGCAGAAAATGCAGCGGCGACATCAGCACCGAATTCGCGCCCAGGTAGATGGTGTGCAGCAGCGGCGCGATGAGGCCCATGTCGTGGTACATGGGCAGCCAGCTCGCGAACAGCGCGCCGTCCCAGGAATCGGCGATCCCGTGGTCGTGCCCGAGGCCGTCGGCGATGGCGGCCTGGTTGTGCAGCAGATTCTCGTGCGTGAGCAGGACGCCGCGCGGGGCGCTCGTCGAGCCGGAGGTGTACTGGATGAACGCGATCGAGTCCGGGCCGAGGTCCGGCTCGCGCCAGCGCGCGGCGGCGGCGCTCTCGATCGAATCGGTGGCCAGCCACGGGATGGTGGCCAGTTCCGGGATCTCCGCGTGCAGTGCGACGGCGTCGGCGACCACCCGCCGCGGGGCCAGCACCAACTCGACCTCGGCGTGGGTCACCATGCGCCGCAATCGGCGCAGCGAGCGGTTGTCCCATTCCGGCAGCGGCGCGGGCACGGCGATCACACCGGCGGCCAGGCAGCCCAGGAACGCCTCGACGAACTCGGGGCCCGCCGGGTACAGCAGCAGGGCGCGCCGCGGGCGGGCGTCCTGCAACGCCGCGGCAATCGCCCGGACCCGGGAACCCAGGTCGGCGTAGGACATCTCGTGGACGACGCCATCGGCCTCACCACTGTTCAGGAACCGGTACACCAACTCGGTGGGCCGATTCTCGACCTGCGCGAACAGTGTTTCGACGAAAGTGTTGTGCACGAAACAATTCCCTTTGTACAGCATGAGATTTGGCCACAGTGAACGGAAAGGCGGCTCACAATACGGTCATTTCACACCTTGCGTACCGAGTTCTGCAAGATCAAGATCGCCCCGAAAAGTAGGGGCAGCAAAAATGCGGTATCCATTGCGGGGTAATCGATTTCACGATTGCGCGACGCACGCGCAGCGGCAACCATGGCTTGGGTGCAACAGATCTCGATCACGCTGGGCGACCTCCCCCGGCTCAGCAATCGCCGACTCGGCGAACTCGGCGCATTGATCCGCCCCGCCGCGGACCGCACCTCGCTGCGGGCGCTCGGCTCCCGGTTCGTCGTCTCGCCACCGGGCTTCCCGACGATGCTGATCACCCACGAGATCGACGACGTGCGCGAGGTGTTCACCAATACCGAGGATTTCTCCGTCGGCCAATTGCTGAGCCGGGTCGCCAACCACGACCGGGTGTTCGGGCGGGAGACACTGGTGTTCCTCGAAGGCGAGGAGCACCGGCGCGAGCGCCGACTGTTCGCACCGCCGTTCCAGAACAAGGCACTACGGTCCTACGAGGACATGATGGTCGAGGTGGCGCGGCGCGAATTGCCCAACTGGCCGGTGGGGGAACCGGTCGAATTCGTGGGCATCGGCTATGACCTTGCGCTCGGGGTATTGCTCGAGGTCCTGTTCGCCGACGTGCCCGCGCAGCGGCGAGATCGGTTGACGCAGGCGATAAACCAATGGGTGGGTGCGCTGCAGAGCGTCGGCTTCCTGGTCGCCAGCCTGCTCACCCCGCTGCTGGGCGGGTACACGCCGCCCTACCCGCCGCTCAGTCGCGGCGCGGCCGCGGTCGACGCCGTGATCATCGAGGAGATCGCCGCCCGTCGTGCCGCGCCCGGCGGCGACCACACCGACATGCTGTCGCGTTATGTCGGCACCGAGTTGGATCAGCACGACGACGCCTCGCTGGCCCGCAATCTGCGCGGCATCCTGCTGGGCGGCTACGAGACCACCGCCATCACCCTCGGCTGGATCGCGGTCATGCTGGCCGCCCACCCGGAGGCCCTGGCCGAACTGGATGCCGCCGTCGACTCCGGCGATACCCCCCGTCTCGACGCCTACCTCGACGCCGTGATCGCCGAAACCGTCCGCCTCCGCCCGGTCTCCGGTTTCACCGGCCGCCGCGCCGCGCGCGACACCGACCTCAACGGCGTCCGAATCCCCAAGGGCGCCATAGTCATAGTCCCCATCCTGGCGATCCAGGAATCCCTCGCCCACTACCCGGACCCCCTGGCCTTCCGCCCCGAACGCTTCCTCACCGACCGCCCCGACAGCTACACCTTCCTCACCTTCGGCGCCGGCCCCCACCGCTGCCTGGGCGCCCAATTCGCGCTCCTCGAATCCCGCATCCTGCTCCGCACCATCCTGCAATCCCGCCGCATCGCCCCCCTCCCCGGCCCCATCGAACCCCCGCGCCGCTTCCACACCGGCATCAGCCCCGCCCACAACGCCCGCATCACCCTCCTCCCCCGCTAGCCGACACGCCTGCCACCTACCTCCGGCGCACCGGCAGCGGCGAACACAATGTGCGGGAGGAGGATCCGATGCTGCCCGTGATCGATTCGATGAGCGTCTCGCTCGACGGTTTCATCGCCGGCCCCGACGGCGACATCAGCTGGGGCGGCCCCAACGCGGACCAGTTCCGCTTCCACCTGGAGCAAACCCGCCACCTGGCCGCCCAAATCATCTCGGACATTTCGCGCTGATCGCCCACCTGGCACCGATGTTGAGGGCCACCGTCGGCAGCCGGGTGGGCTGCACTGCAGGGCCGGCCAAGGCCGAGCGCGGATGCCGCCCGGCGCAGCACCGGGCAAATCGCTGGCTTGTTGTGGCGCCGGCAGCGTAGTGAGCTGGGACACGGCCGCTCGTCGTGGAATGCGTTCTGCCAGCTCGAATGTCGATGACGCTCATACGATTCCCTCTTCGAGAGTTTGCGTTGCCGCGAACTTGCCTCGAAGCTGAGACGGTTCCGAATGTGTTGGCGCACTGGGTAGGTAGACAACGATGGTCACGGCTCCACCGATACATACACACAGCGTTCGTCAGATCGATGTGGGCGATGCACCCGCTCGGTTCGCGCGGGGATGGCACTGCCTGGGTCTGACGGCGGAGTTCCGGGACGGGAAACCGCATGCAAGAGAAGCTTTCGGGACCAAGCTGGTCGTGTGGGCCGATCAAGCGGGTGAGCTGCGAGTACTGGATGCCTACTGTCGTCACCTCGGCGGCGACCTGTCACGAGGCGAGGTCAAGAACGGCGACATCGCCTGCCCATTCCATGATTGGCGTTGGAACGGCGCGGGAAAGTGCACCGACATCCCGTACGCGCGGCGGGTGCCTCCCCTGGCCCGCACTCGCGCCTGGACCACTCTCGAGCGCAATGGTCAACTGTTCGTCTGGCACGACCACGAAAACAACCCGCCCACACCAGAAGTCACCATCCCACTGATCGAGGGCCCCTGCCTCGAAGACGGTGGCCACAGCGACGAGTGGACCCCATGGACATGGAATTCGCTGCTGATCGAGGGCGCGCACTGCCGCGAGATCCTCGACAACATCGTGGACATGGCGCACTTCTTCTACATCCACTACGCGTTCCCGATCCATTTCAAGAACGTCTTCGAAGGCCACGTCGCCACGCAGCACCTGACGACCAAGCCCCGTCCCGACATCGGGTTCGCCGCCGAATACGGTGACACCGTGCTCGTCTCGGAAGCCTCCTACTTCGGGCCGTCGTACATGATCAACCCACTACGCAACAGCTTCGGCGGCTTCGAGATCGAAAGCGTCCTCGTCAACTGCCACTACCCGGTCAGCCACGACTCGTTCGTCCTGCAGTGGGGCATGACCCTGCACAAGCCCGCCGGGATACCCGACGACGCGGCGGACATGCTGGTGGCCAAGATGGAGGAGGGGATCAGCGCGGGATTCCTCCAGGACGTGGAAATCTGGAAACACAAATCCAAGATCGACAACCCGCTGCTCTGTGAGGAAGACGGCCCGGTCTACCACCTGCGTCGCTGGTACGAGCAGTTCTATGTAGACGTCGCCGACATCGACCCGAAATCGGTGCAGCGCTTGGAATTCGAAGTCGACACCACCAAGGCCAACTCCGCATGGGAAGTCGAGGTCGCCGAGAACCTGGCCAACCGCGCCGAACTGTAACCCTCCACCGGCGTTGCGCAGGGCCACAGCCGACCCGACTGTGGCGCGATGACCGTCGAAGGGGATCCGGGCGTGCTCGTGGGCGGCGTCCAGGTTCTGTCTCGAAGTCGTGAGGGGCGGGCCCGTGGCCTGCCCTCACATGTGTCGCAGCGTCCTCCTGCACCCATTCCTGGTGCATCAGAACTCCCACAACCGCTGGACCTGCTCAGCGGGCTCCAGTCAGGGGTGGATGGAAGATGAAGCAGGCCAGGACGATTCAGATGACCTCGGACCGTGACGTTCGGGGCCCGGTTGGTTTTGCGATTCGTCGATGATTGCCGCTGGGCGCTGCGGGCGATCAGTCGGGGAGATTGTTGGTGTCGCGTTGGCAGGTGAGGTCGGCATCGGGGAGGGTGCCGTCACGGAAGTAGGTGTTGACGACCTCGTTCACGCATTGGCTCAGGTTGGAGCCGAGGAGGCCGTGAACGCGGGTGTCTGCCAGGGTGACCA
Source organism: Nocardia sp. CA-151230 (assembly GCF_050942175.1). Taxonomy (NCBI): domain Bacteria; kingdom Bacillati; phylum Actinomycetota; class Actinomycetes; order Mycobacteriales; family Nocardiaceae; genus Nocardia; species Nocardia sp. CA-151230. Next base: position 4,094,494 of record NZ_CP192061.1, on the reverse strand, counting down.
TTCGTGACGCTGTCAGGTCCCGGTGCAATGCAAGGCTCCCCTGGTAGGGGGTGCGGGTGTCGCGGGTTGCCTGCAGGATCAGAGCTGGTGTCGCGTTGTGCACGGCGGTGGGTGGCTCGACCGGGTCCGGCCAGAACGCGCATGCGGTGATGTTGTTGGCGAAGGCGCCGAACACCGGTTGGGTCGCCCGGACGCTGTCGATATTGCGGCTATACCAGCCCAGATCCCGGGGTGCGGCCTTGTCGCCGCACATGACCGCGGCCATGCCCGACGCATCCAGCGCAACGGGACCGCTGACCTTCGCTTTCAGCTGCTCCATGTCGATGGGCAGCCCGGACACTGCGTCGTCCAGGGTCCGCACGAGCTCGGCGAGGTTGACGTTCTTCTTCGGATTCGACAACAGCGACAGCAGCATCATCGGAACGGTGTGTTCATCGATGAGATAGCCGTTGCCGATGACCGGATGCGCGGCGGCACGTCGGATCAGGTCCTCGACAAAGGCTCGGACCTGCGGTCCGCTGTCACCGAAGTGGTAGTCGGCGTCGTGGCGGGCCGCCCAGATCGCCCAGTCGTCGAGCCCGGCCTCGTTGACGGCGCCCATGTCCTGGTACGTGCCGATCCAGTAGCGGTCCGGGTCGAGGGCGCTGTCCAGCACGATCCGGTCACTGTGCTGAGGGAACATCTGCGTGTACACCGCGCCCAGGTAGGTGCCGTAGGAGTCGCCGTAATAGTTGAGCTCGTGTTCGCCGAATGCGCTGCGGATGACATCCATGTCGCGGGCGGTATTGCGGGTGGTGATGGACCGAGCCTTCTCGGGATCGGGCATTACGCAGGAAGCCGCGAACGCGGCGGCCAGGGTTGCGTCGCGCGCGTAGCCGAACGCGTCGAAGCCGGCCGAGAACAACATGCTGGGCAGCGGCAGCGCACAACTCATCCGATCCGATCGGCCGATACCACGCGGGTCCATGCCGATCAGGTCGTACTCGGCGCGGACCTCCGGTGTGAGCCGATCCCGGAGGTCGGCGATCATGCTCAGGCCCGGACCGCCGGGACCGCCGGGGTTGGACAGCATGATCCCGCGCCTGCGGGCCGGGTCGGTGGCCGGGATACGCGAGATCGCTACGGTCAGCGTGCGCGAGTCCGGTCGGTTGTAGTCGAGCGGTACGACAACGCCCGCGCACTGAGCCCCCGCACCGTCGAGCACCGCGTCGTTACACGGCGTCCAGTCCAGCGGCTGGTGATAGAACGACTCCAGCCCACCGGGGAGGTCGTCGACAGGATCGGCGCTTGCCGGTCCCATGGGCAACGTGGCGAACGCAGCTGCCGAGATGACTCCCAGAACGAGCCATCGTAACCAAGTTGTCGGCATCGCATCTCCTGCCCGCGACCTCCGTGTACGCATCCCTGATTCCGCCGCACAGCCATTTTCGGGGTCTCGGACCAGCACACTACTGCCGTTTGCTGAAACCGGCTCGGCGAGGCAGGGATTCTCAGGAACGTCACACATGCTTGCCCGGTCCCATCATGGTTGCGCCTCCTACATGTGGTTTTGCCGGGCGCGCGACATGAATGGCTGACGAGCCAGTGCGATAGCGGCGTATGCCGAGCAATAGCCCGCCGCGTCGAGACCGGGCGCCCGCGCTCGTATCCGCTCGGTACGGCGAGCCTTCTCCGCCGTACTGGGCGGCCTCGACCGTCGTTGAAAAATCACAGGTGCAGATGCGGGATCGTTATGCTACCGTGACCTAGATCTCGAATTGGTACGACTGGTTGTGCGGGCCCCCAGTGCCTGCGCGTCGGACAGTTGGACGCGGGAGGCGTGATGGAATCCCGGCACATGTTGTCGACACATCGGAAGAATTCTTGCCGCACAGCGTATTCGGCAACCGATACGCCCGGCCCGCTGGTTGGCGGCACGCCAGGGCAACCAGTGATGTGGTGGCGGATCGGCCTGCGATGGCTTGCGGCCCTCACGCTCGCCATGATCGTGCTGCCGGCAGCATTGTCGATGCCGGTCGCGCGAGCCGCTTCGCTGTCCCCGGGTGACGATCCCTTCTATGCCGCACCCTCCGATCTCGCGTCACATCCGAACGGCGCGGTACTCGGAGCACGGACGATCGCACTGCTCGGTCTGCCGGTACCGGTGGCGGCATGGCAATTGCGTTATCGCACAACCGATTCCGAAGAGCATCCGCAGCTGAACGTGACCACGGTGCTGGTGCCATCGGTGCCATGGAACGGGCCGCGGCCGGTGTTGTCGTACCAGGTACCCGAGAACAGTCTCGACACCCGGTGCGCGCCGTCGGTCACGCTGCGCGGCGGAAGCGACAACGACATGGCGAGCGCCATGCAGGACGCGCCGTTCATCGCGGACGCACTGCTGCGGGGATGGGCCGTCGTGGCCAGCGACTACGAAGGGCCGCAGTCCCGGCTCTTCGACGGTGTGACATCCGGGCGTGGAGTTCTGGACGGAATCCGGGCCGCGCGGTCGTTCTCGCCGGCCGGCATCGATGCCTCGAGCCCGATCGGCGCCTGGGGATACTCGGCCGGAGCCTTCGCCACCCTGTGGGCCACACAGTTGCGCCGGGAATACGCACCGGACGTGCAATTGGTCGGCACCAGCGCCGGCGGAATCCCCACCGATCTCCCGGCCGTCGCGCAACGCGCCGACAGCGCCGCCGGGGCGATACTGATGCTGCTCGGGCTGGCCCGCAACGAACCCGCCTCCCGATTGGCCGACTTGTTGAACGACCGGGGCCGCCGCGCGCTGCTTGCCGCGGGCACCTCCGGCTGTGGTGCGGATCTGTCCCAGGAATACTCCGATGTCCACGTCGACGATTTCGCCACAGTCCCGAACCTGTTGGCGCAGCCCGCTTTCCGCAACGCCGCCCTGCCCAATGAACTCGGCCGCACCGCCCCCGACACCCCGCTGTACCTGTACCACAGCGTCGCCGACGAGAAGATCCCCGTCGCCGGCTACACCGCCCTCGTCGATACCTACTGCGCCCTGGGCGCCACCCTCACCGCGATCCACTCGCTGTTCCCGACGCACATCGGAGCCGCCGCGGGCGAAGCACTCGGCGGCATGAACTTCCTCGCCGACCGCTTCGCAGGCACCCCACAAACCGCGGGGTGCGTGGTGGAGTAAGCGCCGGCTCACCGGGTACCCTCGACGGGCCGTTGGCCGGACCTGGCCACGCGCACCATAATCGGGGGATCCGAGCGCGAGGACCACTGGTGAGCGGTCAAGGGTCAGGACGCCTTGGGGTACTCGTCGTTCTCGTGCTGCGCGATCACGGCGAGGAGTTCGCGGACCCATGCCGGGCGTTGCTCGCCGGTTCCGGCCGTGGCAATGTCGCGTTCGATCAGCGACCGAATGTAGGCCGACTGCGACAGGCCGAGATTCTCGGCACGACGCTTGCATGCTTTATCGAGGTCGCGGCTCAGCTTCACCGACCGCGGGATCAGAACCGGCTCGGTGCCAGGACCGGTCTCCACCGGAGGTTCGATCGGTTCATCGGTGTAGACGAGGCGCTGCGTCATCGCCGCCACCTCGGCGGGGCTCATGGTTTCGAACGGATCAGTCATTGCGGGTCGCCTCCCACTTCTCGAAGTCCGACGTCTGATCGGAAGCCAGATACTCGGCGCTATAAATTTCTATGTCGCGATCGATGCGCCTGGCGAAGACCGCCAACGGCCTGCCATCGTCAGCGCGTCCCCAGATAACCATGGACATCAGCCCGGTCGCCGGGTCGGTGGCCGTCCGTAGCCAGACGCGCCGATTTTCCTTCATCCACGCGTCCACGAAGTCGAACACGTCGTCCGGATCGACCTCCACGCGACTTGCGTCGGTTCCTTCGATGTACTGCATTGCGATCCACAGGCAGTCGTCGGTGCTGCCGTGATCGTGGACCACGATGATGTTCGGATGCTCCAGCCGGGCAACAACATCGGCCTCTTGCTCGAAACGGCGGATCAACTCCGAGTCGGGGAACCACCGTGGTCGAGCAACTTGAACTCGATCTGCCTCGGCAGTCGTGGATGCCGGGCCCGATAGACCGAACCCATACCGCCACTCCCGAGGAATCCCTCGATGAGGTACCCCCGTCGAATACCTCCCCCGTACGAGGCACGGGCTTCCCCCTGGATCTGCTGGATGATCGACATGCGCTACGGAAACCGTTGCATGCCAGCGAAATCTAGCGCATCTATGCCAGGCGGGCGAGTTCGAGCCAGATAAACAAGGCAGATGATGGCCAGGCGGATTATCGACCATCGCAGGTCAGACCGCACCTGGATAGCGACGCGGCCCTCGGCCCTGGGCGGTGCGGTCGAAGAACTCGCCAAGCATGTGTGGGAAGAGATCTAGCCTTTGCTCTAGTTCCGATCTGGCACGTTCGGTCGTGGAATCCCAGCGGGCATTCCCGCAGGAGAAATTCGGGTCCGGCCGCGTAGTGGCTACGGATACACTGCGGGCCCGGCCTATTGGCCGGGCCCGTGTGAACGCCATGTGAGATGAGGCTATTTGCCGTCCTTGCTAGCGGTGGTGCTGCGGCGGCGGATCTTGATGCCGAGCTTCTCGGCTTCACGGCGACGTGCCTCGCGCTGTTCCGGCGTCAGCTGCACACGGATTGCACGCATCGCTTCCTGCGTCAACGCACCCACTAGCGACCTCCCGTCACAAATGCCTGTATACGCCACATGCTACGCGTCGTATCCCACTCGACACCAACGATGTAGTAGCTGCGCGCGTCGATGAGCAGCACCTCCCGCTCGTCGGGCAGCTCGGCGAGCTCGCCCAGCCGCAGGGCTGGGGTGCCCGCAGGCACGATCAGGTCCAGGATCACAGGGTCGCGGTGGAGACTCGAGCGCGGCGGATTTTCCAGCCCGCACGTCGACATGAATCCTTCGTGCGTGAACTCCTCCTCCACCAGGGCGTATGCCGAATCCTCGTCGACGATGCCGTACAGAGCGGCCTCGGATTCTCGCGTCACGCGTACAGCCTCGGATAGCGGGTACTTCGCGAGACCAGAGCGGATCAGGCCGATGTAGCGCTGCAGCACGGGCGTCATCGGACTGTGCCCCCATAAGGCATCATTGACCAGTTCGAAGAGGTTGAGGGCGTACGCGCGGATCGCTCCACTCTCTTCAGAGGTAAGAAGGGTGAGGTCCTGGCCGACGAGTGCTATCTCGGCCAACGGTGTCCTCTGGAAATCGTCGTCATCCACTTCCGCCACATGCGGATTGTTCCGCATCACGGTTCCCGCCGAACACACATGCCTCGACGGCCACACCATTTTCTCCGGTTTCGCAGCCGTGATCGGTCGTCTTCTCAGGGCCCGCATCGCTGAGCGGTCTGGGACTGGTTGAGCTGAGCAGCGCGGGAGTGAAATCCCAGCTGTACTACATGTATTGCCTCCGAACGAATTCCGCGCACGCAACCGCGTAGGCTGCGAGGAATCGTCCACGCACCCTTGGGAGGAGAAGTTACGCGCCCAGTTCGCCGTGGACGGCCGAAGCCGCCACCACGAGATGTCGGGCTCTTCCCCGCCCCCTCACCAAACCCATCCCGGGCGAACAACGGCACGAAACCGCCGAAGGGAAGCACTCGAAATCCGTTGCCTTCCTCCATGATCAACGACGGCAACTAGATCAGCGAACCGCGACAATCAGTTTCATGGTGCTCGACGCGGCAGTGCCGTCAGGAGCGCCCCCAACGGCCCAGCAGCCCTGAATGGACCAAAATTACCCACGATCAGGGATCATGTCTTGATTGCAGACTGTTCGCTGAGGTGAACGCCGAAGACGTCGTTATCTCAGTCCGCACCGTCTCCCGCGGACCGAGCCACCGCTCGCTCCGGGACACCGGAACCCGGCCCGCCGACCACGCGACGCTGGCGCAGCGAGGACCAGCACAGCGGTCATCACGGGTGCAACCGGCACAGCAGTCGAGACCGCACGTCGGAGGTGCCGAGTTCGGCGACGACGTCGGGCAGCACGGGCCAGTCGGCAGGTCAGAGAGAGGCTTTCGCTCACCCACCGGGCAACCCGCGCGATGAATTTCACGCTGCCAGGTCGTCAACATCGAGAAAGCGAGCAAAGGCCACGAACGAGAGGTTGACCAAGTGACCAGTAGTACATCCCAAAGCCGGCCAGGTGCCACCGAACCTGCCCTGATAACGATTCAGCCAACGCTCACCGCGGCCATCCGCCGTGTCATTCCCACGACGGACATCGCGCAGTTCTTCGACATCTCGTTCCGCACCCTGCCCGAGACGATCTCCGGGCAGGGAATCGGCATCACCAGCCCCGCGTTCTGCCTCTACCACGGGCCTTTCACCGACACCGTCGATCTCGAGGTCGGATTCGCCACGGACCGGGCGATCCGCCGTCACGGCGAAGCCGGCGCCAGCGCACTGCCCGGCGGACGCATAGCCCAACTCGTTCACTGCGGAGGGTTCGACGGACTCGCCGCGTCCTGGGCACGGCTGCTCTCCTGGGTCCAAGACCAGGGACTGAATGCGGGAACGACAATGTGGGAGGTCTACCTGACGAAACCCTCACCGGAAATGGACCCCCGCGACCTACGTACCGAACTCAACCTGACTCTCACCAGCTGATCGACCGCGCTTCGGAACCCTCTACTGCTTCATACCCCACAGGATCTAGCCGCCACGACTTCACCCAGGTCAGCGTCCACTGGCAGAGCTACTCAACAGCTGAACCTTTCGCTGCAGGCTCGACCCCAGTGCCGGACGGTGTTCAGCGGTATCGGATGCACCTGGGCCGCAGTCACTCTCGCAGTCGGCCGCCCCGTCCTGACCGGTTCTGTCAACGCGGGGCAGCCGAATAGGGTTCGTCTGGCGGTGTGTGGGTGGGTCGGTCAGTTCATGCTTACGGCAAGGGGATCGCCGTCGACCCGATAGCGTCGAGGTGCGCTGCGACCAGGGGGATGGCCACGGTTTCGCGTCATTGGACGACGTCGAGGGCCGGGTGCACGTTGAGCTCAAATACCACCCCGGCGTTCTTGGTGCACAGATCCACTCCACCGAAGGGCAGTCCGAGGGACCGGGTTGCGGCACAGGCCAATTGCGCAAGATCGACGGGCAGGGACGCGGTGAGACGCAGGTAGGAGCAGGCGCCTTTGGCATCGTTGCACGGGGCGTCAGGATCGTCCTGGATGTGCTCGACGACACGCAGAACGCGACGGGACTTGTTGAACACCAAGCTTTTTCGACACCTTTTCCGACACATGCTCGATCGAGTCGACCAGGACTGCACCTCCGGCGGGTGAGGTGTCGCAAATCGTTTTCCGAACGTGACGATTCGTACTCGAGCTGCCGACGACCGGACAGCGGACCGAGTCGATATGAGCTGAGTCACAATTCGCTGCCTGGGCGGTCCCGATGTCGAAACCTGCGCTGCCCGTTCGAGGAGTACGCGAACGGCATCCCGGAAGACATCGAGGAGATGACATGCCCAACGTTCGCACCGATATGACGGTGTCATTGGATGGCTATATCTGTGGGCTCGCCGCGCAGCAGCCGCCCTACCTGGACAAGGGGTTCTTTCGGATCACCGAATGGGCTGTCGCGCATCAGGCGTGGCGTGAACGTGCGGGGTTCGACGGCGGATTGCAGGGTGCCGACGACGCGCTGCTGAAGGAGATGTTCGCCCAGGCCGGCGCGTATGTGATGGGGCGCAGGATGTTCGACTCCGGAGAGGAGCCGTGGGGCGAGTCCCCGCCGTTCCGTGCACCGGTGTTCGTCGTCACTCATCGTGCGCGCGAACCGCTGATCCGCGAGGGCGGCACGACTTTCCATTTCGTCACCGACGGCCTGGCGGGCGCGATTGAGCGTGCGAAGGCCGCCTGTGGTGACCGGAATGTGCATATCAGCGGCGGCGCGGCGATCGTGCAGCAGGCGATCGCCGAGGGGCTGCTCAACGAGATGCACGTGCACATTGCACCGGTGCTGCTCGGGCAGGGCACCCGTCTGTTCGAACAACTGCCCGACACCGTGATCGAGTTGGACCGATTCCATGTCCTCGATTCGCCTGCCATCACCCACCTCGGCTTCCGGTTCCCCACCGCCGCCTGACCGCGACCAACCATCGAAAGGCACGAGTTCCATGACCAGTCCCGTCCTGACCGCCGTCCATTCCATCGACGGCAGCACGATCGCCGTCGAAACCATCGGCTCCGGTACACCGGTGATCCTCATCGGCGGCGCATTCAACGACCGCTCGACCGTCGCCGCGCTCGCCGCGACCCTGGCCCCGCACGTCACCGCGGTCAGCTACGACCGCCGCGGCCGTGGCGGTAGCACCGATGTCCGCGGCGATTTTGCCGTCCAATCCGAGATAGACGATCTAGCAGCGGTGATCGAGCATGTAGGCGGTGCCGCGCACGTGTTCGGTCATTCCTCCGGTGCCGCCCTGGCTTTGGAAGGCGTGCTGCGCGGGCTGCGCATCGACAAGGTCGCCGTGTACGAGATGCCCGCGGTGGTCGACGGCAACCGCGCCGAACCGCCGGCCGACGTCTTCGATCGGCTCGTCGCCCGCCTTGCTCGCGGCGACTACGACGGTGCGGCTGAACTGTTCCTCACCGAGCAGGTCGAGGTGCCGGCGCCGATCGTGGCCGACATGCGGAACGCACCGGTGTGGGAATTCCTGCGTGCCCAGGCCAACAGCCTGCCCTACGACGTCGCCGTATCCGGTCCCCAGATGCGTCTGCAGACCGACCGCTACGCCACGATCACCATCCCGGCGCTGGTCGTCAACGGCGATCAGACCTGGCCCTGGATCCAGACCGCGAACCAGGCCTTGGCCGCCGCCATCCCGGACGCACGCCGGGTGGTCCTGCCCGGCGCCGATCACGAAATCCTCGGCCGGCCCGAACTGCTCGAGCCGTTGCTGCTCGACTTCTTCGGCTGAGCAGGCGCACGGCGCTCATGTACCCGCACTTGCGGGTCGAGGGCGAGGAAGTCCCAGAGCCGTCCAGGACGGCGGCCGCGCCGCGCAGAGGTTGGGGCCGAACGGGCTGAAGCGGGCGGGGACGGCGTTGGCCGGGTCTGAATTCACAGGCCCGGTCGACGTCGCGCCGCTCAGTTGGTGGGTGTCGGCCGCGGCGCTGAGCGGCGTACCGTGCGCGTGCACTCCATGGACCGCCTCGCCCGCAACCTCGTCGAGATCCTCCTGGCGGACGGTGTTCTGGTCGACGGTGCTGACCCGGATGTAGCCCACCCGCATGGCTATCGCGTCTCCTTGCTCGTTGCGGTGTCGAAGGCCCGGTGGGAAGCTCCAGCTGTTACCCCGCCTCGGTGTCGATGTAGCGCCACTGGATGCGGGTCACAGTGCTCTCGGGTGTGCAGCCTCGGTGGGAGTTGCAGAAGAATTCCAGAAACTCGGCCACAGACATCGCCGGGAATCCCTCGGCCACAACCTCATCCGGGGTGATGGCGTCGAGGCGCTCGCGAGCCACGGCCACGACCTCGACGTCCACGATGCATACCAGCGGCTCCACCCGGCCATCGGCGCGCCGGCGGCCCATCACCTTGCGGCACAGCGTCAGCCGGTCCCCGGCGCGCAGGCCGCGCCATCCCATTCGCCGCGTGACCGTCTTCGTGCGCGCCTGAACCTGCGGCTCGGTCAGCGATACCGCCATCAATCTCGGCATGACCCTCACCCACCTGCCAAAGTGTCAGTCTGAGGTCTGAGACATCAGCAGACCTATGTCAGGAAATACCCCCAAAAGACCCCAGATCAACACTTTCGGCGGAGGTCGGCGTGTGGAGCTGGGTGTACCCCAAACCGACACCAACCGAAGAATTCGAGCCGAGGTCCAGCAATAGAGCCCTGCCCCTCTTCGCCAAGAGATAACAGGGCCGGGCGTGCATCGCGAAACGACATTCGATGATGCGGACAAGATCAATGTGACCCCCACGTACTCCGTGATGCCGACGACCGCTACTGACCGTCGAATCCATCTGCAGCACAGCCTGAATCACCTACTTGCTCGCACCGGCGGACGGATGACGCGAACCGTGATATCCACGGATCCGGGCCGTGTGACCACGCAGTGATCGGTGCCGATCACAACCGGATTCCATTGGCCCAGTATGGCTTCGGGGTGGAAGATCCGCTGAACGACGCAACGCCCGCGCGCGGCGACGTCGCCAGTGGTTGGTCCACTGACCTCCCACACCTGAGCGGCGGCCCCGGAAAACCGATGCATGCCGACGTGCCCGTCCTGCTCGATCGTGACCGCCACCAGATCCCGGCTGCCGCCCTGTTTCGGCCGGAGCGGCGCACAGGCTGCAGGTAGACGTTCCCTGCCAAGGGAATTCGGTTCTCGTCTCGCCGCCGACAGGCTCGACCGCGCTGCGGGACACATAATAGGGAACAATCCGGGGGTGCCAGACGACGACTACGGGTTCGGCGACATTCCCCTCGCCGATACGGCCTTGGCCGGGCAGAACCTCGACCTGCTGACCACCGACGAACGCAGTGCGATCGAGGTGTACGCGCACAACGGGTTCGAATTCATCAACCCGGCTATGCGTGGTCGGATCCCGATGACGAGCGCGGTGGCGCGGCGGATCGCGCTCATCCGCTCCGGGCTGGCCAAGTTTCCGATCCCGGTGACGGTCCGCGTCAGCCGCGAGGTCGACGCGGCACTCTGCGGCATCACCGACGAGATCTCGGCCCAGTCGCTGATCGATGAGAAATTCACCGAACCCGCGTTCCTGTCGACCAGCGGCCTGGCCGACCCGCCTCGCGACCTGCGCCGCACCGACCCGGCCGTGCTCGAGCTGATCCTCCCCGCGGGAACACCCGCCCTGCGCCTGGGCGCACTCGCTGCGGTCCCCGCCGGGCGGGAGGTCTGCTGATCGACGCTTCGTCGTACCTTGTCGTCGCCGTCAGCAGGCAGGCCAAAGGGAGTAGGGTGTGGCGCATTCAGGCACTGGTGATGGAGGGCGGATGGGTGAGCGCACTGACACAGGACACCTTGCGCCCCGTCCGGGTCGCGCGTACTCCCGAGGAAAAGGCCGAACGCCGCCGCCAAGCCGAGAAACTTCTTGGCCGCCCGCTCCCGCCGCATCCCGCTCAAGCCAGCACCGCGCCCGGCGACCACTGAGCCGGTCGGAGACCGAACACGGGCGCCGGACACTCTCTTCTGCCACATACCGCTGACCGAACCGGCCAGGCTCTGGCTCACGGTGGGCGACGCTGAGACATGGTCGGTCAGCTGACCGACCATGCCGAACTGATGTCCAACCCACGAGTGAGGCTCGGCATCCTGCCGTTGGACGCCGAATACCGCTGCCCTGCAATAAACTTTGTCATCTACGACCGAAAGCAAGTACTCACCGAAACCGTTTCGGCCGAGCTCACGATCATGCGTCGGTCTGAAATCCTGCTGCACGAGAAGACATTTGGCATTCTCGGCGAGCAGGCCGTCTACGGCGACCGCGCCCGCGCTCTGCTCGATGCTCTGATCGACCGCCGACGAAACGCTCAGTAACGAGCCTCGAGCTCGTCGTTGTCGGCCTGGGACGCGAGCTCGGCGAGGCCGCGCAACCGCGCGAGAACCACCTCGGCCGCCGCGCCGGGCCGATTCGTGCCGCCACCGCCGCCAGCACGCCGCCAAGCATCGGCAGGGCGAACAGCTCAAGATTCTCGTCGACCTGGGCCCGGATCGACCGCCAGCCGCACCGCCCGCAACAATTCGGCCACGTCGGACACGATGCCGTCCTCGACGTAAGCGACGACGGCAAGTAGAATGGTGGCGCGAATTCCCCCACTGTGAAAGCGAATTCCTCACCGGGACAGACTGATATGCCGATCTGAGCTTCTCCGATGGGGAGATCACGTCCCCTCGTCGAACAGAGCACACGCGGCATGGGTCAACACCAGCGCGGCCTCCAACCGGGCGATGCGCCCGGCCAGCTCGTCGGCGTCCGTGCTCGACACTCGGTCGCGGACTCTCGCATCCATCAGCGCCTGGGCCTTCCAGCGGAACAATGTCGCCGGCGAAATGTCTGTCTCCGAGGTGATCTCAGCAACGGGTTCGCCGCTACACAGCCACGCAGATAGCTGACGATGCAAGGACTGCGAATATGACTTCGGCACAGTGACGGGGCGGCCAGGTCGGCGACGGCATATCCGACGCCCGGTCCGCAATAGCGGTGCACAGTGTGGCGACCTCGTCGGGTCCATGCGTGGGTCGCACGCCGATCGCCACCGGTGTCATGCGGTCGTGCCGGTGGCCGAGGAGTGCGGTACTGGTGGAGGGCGTTTGAGCAGCACGCCGACCAGCGCCCATACGCTGCACAGGAATCCGGCAGCGAAGCAGACGCCCCGCACGTAGACACCCCACACCGTGAACGTGTCGAACGCGTGCTGCAACGCAGCGGTATCGGTGTCGGCGACCGTGCCCACATGCTGCATCGTCGGGGCAGCGATCACGGTGGAGACGATCGCCCCGAGCACGGCCACCACTGCCAGGTACAGCGGCACCCGCACCGCGCGCCATACCGACCGATCCCGCCCGCAGGCGATCACCGCCGCGAAAACCAGGCCCCACCAGAGGATCCCGCCGACCGGGTACACCACCTCACCCGGCCCCAGATCCGCATGCCGACTGTAATCGGCCCACGCCACCACCCCCAGATCACGCCAGGCGACCGTGGCGACCAGCGCACGGTCCAGCAGCGATCCGAACAGCCCGCCGACCACCACAGTCGCGACAACCAGGGCCTCGGCGACCGTCAAGCGGCGAGCCGATCGCCTGGTCACGGCTGCACTCCCCGGGCCGGTGTGACGGCCTGGTAGTCGATTCGGAACACTGGGTATTGTCTCGAAATTCGGGCAAGGTCCTCGGCCGAGGGTTCGGTGCTGACGCCGAAGTAGTGCCGTGCCTCGCTCGTCTTGCTCCACGAGCGTGCCTTGCGGCCGGCGCGGGTGAGACAGGCGCGAATTACCTCCGGCCATTCAGCGGCCGGGACTTCGGCGAGAGTGGCGCCACGGCGTTCACGACGCCCGACCACCACATGCCCCGCCGCCGCACGGGTGTTGCGCACCCACTCGGATTCTCCGGCCAGCGATACCAGGTAGTGCCGTCCGTCGTATTCGATACGAACCAGGTTGGTGCGCCGGATGATTCCGGAATGCCGTCCCGGAACCTCCAGAACGACAGCATATTCCGGACTCGAGCCGAGGGACGTGAGTGCCGCTGCAATGGGTTGCAGCCGCCGATACAGCCATGGCGGAGGTCGGTAGCCGGTGAAACCGGTGTAGTCCACCGGGCCGATCACCCCGGCCAGGTGCCGGGCGTTGCGATGTTTGTAGTCGGCGCACATCGTCCTGCTCTCCGCTCGACGAGATACAAGGTGCTCATCTCGTCGATGGCGCGGACGGCTGATCCCGGAAGCCGATGTCGGGAAGCTGCTCATTGGTGGTCCTCCACTCGACGAGATCCCCACCCCTTTCGGATGTGACCGTCTCGCGAAATCAACGAAGCTGTTCAGCCCCCGCCTCGAACCGTGCCCTGCGCGTCGACGTAACCCGAACATATCCCCACCCGATCCCCCAGGGCCAGAATTCCCTGACGGATGTGGCGGAACTTCACATTTGCTGGTGTTTTAATCTCCGTGCCGCCATCGATTCACCCAGCAGACATCACTGATTCTCGCGATGGTTACTTTCGATGGTGTAGTCCAATATCCGTGGTGACTCGCGCGGAGACCGGATCTCCGTCGGGGTGTAGACCCGGGAATTGGCTCGTACGTAGCCTTCCGTTGACCTTGAATGCTTACTGTGGGACAGGTCGGCCCCTTCTGCGGTGGCGCAGACCCCTCGGCATTGCCGCCGGGCCTTCGTGGCTTTCCTCGCGCGCGGTCGACCTCGGCGTACACCGCCGCCGCGAGTTGAGAATCCCAGCCCGCCCGGTGAGACCGGGCGCCGGGCAGGGATTCAGAAGGTGCGCCATGACAGCAACCCCACACGAACCACGCGGTGACAGGCCCGCCCACCGACAGGGAAAGCGGCATCCGACCCCACCCACCATCACCAGCGATTCCGATGACGATGTGCCGGTGGTGCACTGGCCCGAGCCGAGTCGGCTCGAATCGTGGTGGCACGCGGTCATGCACCCCGCCGCCGAGCCACCCACCCCCACCTGACCAGAACCGGCTCGATCGGCACACGGCGGTAGTTCCCGGCACGGACCGGACGACGAACTCCACCAGGGGATACGAGATTCCGAAGCCTCACGATAATGCGACCGTTCGGTATCTTTTGCGGGTAGCGTTCGGCGTATGGTGCGCCATCCGGCGCCGATGCTCGCCACGGCCGGCCCGGCTCCCGCCGACGACGACACCCGGTACGCCTACGAATGGAAATACGACGGAATCCGCTGCCTGGCATGGATCTCCGACGGCGTGTGCCACATGGTCTCCCGCAACGGCAACTCATTGAACGCGGCCTTCCCCGAGATCTCGCGCGCTGTGGTGTCGCTGGCGGCGGGGCGGGAGATGACCCTCGACGGTGAACTCGTGGCACCGGACCGCGACGGGGTGCCGCGGTTGGCCCGGATCGGGCGCCGCCTGGGCGTGAGCAGACCGAGCCGGTCGCTGATCCACGCCGTGCCGACGTGCCTGTACGTGTTCGACCTGCTCGGCTTCGGCGGCCGTGACCTGCGCACGCTGACCTACCTGCAACGCCGCGAACACCTCGAACGCCTGGGCCTGCCCCACGGCCACATCCTGTTGTCGCCGTCCTACCGCGGTATCCCGGTCTCGCGGATGCTGGCCGTCGCCGCCGAGCACGGCATCGAGGGCGTGATCGGCAAGCGTGTGGACAGCACCTACCGTGCCGGGCGGTCGCAGGCGTGGCGCAAGCTCCCGCTGCGCCGGTCCACCGAGGTGGTGGTGGTCGGCTGGCTGGCCGGCCACACCGGCAGCGAGGTGTTCGGGTCCCTGCTCGTCGCCGCCCACGACGAGCGCGGGCAGCTGGTGCTGCTCGGCGCGGTCGGGACCGGGTTCAGCGACACCGCCCGCCACTCGCTGCAACACCAGCTGGCGGCCCTGGCCGTCGCCGCTCCGCCGGTCACCGGTGAGATCCCGCCCTCGATCGCGGCCAGCGCGCACTGGGTCGCCCCGCACCTGGTCGGCGATGTCGCCTACCGCGAACGCACCGCCACCGGCCTGCGCCACCCGTCCTGGCGCGGACTGCGCTTCGACCGCTCACCGACGGAAATCTCGGTTCCCGAGCATGGCTGATCTTACGAACGCAAGGCGGTCGGCCATCGCTATCCGGGTACATCGGCGTGACGGCAGTCCTGCGCGTCGCGAGGACCGTCACGGTGGTGAACTACTCGATATCCGCGATCTCCCTTGGAGGGCCCGGCCGATGGATCGAACTACTTACCTGCTTCATCAGGTTCACACCGCCAAGCTCGCCACCGATATCAGCGCCGATGTTGTCTCGACATGGCTGATCCGGCAGGGCAGACCACGCGAAGCGCTGCTGGTGGCGCACACCGCAGCAGCAGTCGCATCCGCGTTGGTGATACGGCTGGATCTGTCTGCACTCGCTGATACCCGACGAGGCCGATACGTTCTCGAGCACATGCCACCGGCCGCCCAGGCTCTGCGCTACCTCGGTCAGATCCTCGCGTGGCGCGCCGCCTATCGCCACCATGCGGCCGGTGTCGTATTCGGACACTTCCTCATCGTTGTCGGCTGGTCACACGGGCTCTTGCCGCGTAGGTGTGATGCGCCTGAGCAGTCCGACTGATCGAACGCCCCGGCGGCCTGCCAGTCCGCAACCTGCGCCATCCGGAATGCGGGCGGGGCGATCACCGGATCACCGATGACGAGGCACGGTCGCTGGCGATCAGTCAGCGGTTGCTCGGCACGACGGAGATCATCCTTATCCCCCATACCGACTGCGGCATGCTGACTTTCATCGACGATCAGTTCAAGCGCGCCATAAAAGGCGAGATCGGGGTCGAGCCGGCCTGGTCCGCGGACGCCTTCCCCGACCTCGACGAGGATGTGCGGCAGTCGATTCGGCGCATCGAGAACAGCCCCTTGATCACGAAGACGACCTCGCTGCGTGGCTTCGTCTTCGACATCGCCACCGGCAAGTTCATCGAGGTCGTCTCCTAACCTCCCAGGGGAGCCCCGTTTGTCGTTTCCCTCGCTGAGGTTGTCAGGCGGCGGCCGGGTTTTCGAGGACGATCGCGACTCCTTGACCGGATCCGATGCAGACCCCGATTGCGCCGTAGCGTGCATTGCGTTCCCGCAGTTCGGTGGCCAGGGTCAGGACGTAGCGGGCGCCGGTGGCGCCGAACGGGTGACCGATCGCCACCGCGCCGCCGTTCGGTGTCAGCTTCTCGTCGGGGATGGTGAAACCGCCCAGCTGGTTGGGCAGTTCGCGCAGCACACCCAGGGCTTGGGCGCTGAAGGCCTCGTGTACTTCCCAGACGTCGATTTGTTCGGGTGTCAGGCCCGCGCGTTGGATCGCCAGGGGCAGCGCCCACGCCGGAGCCAGACCCATGAACAGCGGATCGATCCCGTACACCGCGGACGACACCACCCGCGCGAGCGGTTCGACGCCGAGTTCGGCTGCTCGTTCACCCGAAGCCAGCACCAGCGCGCTGGCTCCGTCGGTCAGCGGAGTCGAGTTCCCGGCTGTCATCTGCGTCGTCCCCGGCTGCGGGGGCAGCGCCGCCAACCGTTCGGCCGTCGTGTCGTCCCGGATGAATTCATCGTGCTCGAACAGGCGGGCGGGGGTCTTCCTGGTCGCGGCGATCTCGACCGGCATGATCTCCTTGGCCAGCCGTCCGGAGTCCCTGGCCGCCTTGGCATTTCGCTGTGTCCGGAGCGCGAACGCGTCGATCTCGTCACGGGTCAGCCCATAGCGGTCGGCGACGTTTTGTGCCGTCTCGATCATTCCGATGTAGGCATTGCGTGCCAGCAGCGCCGGATTGGCCGGACCGCCCGCACCCGCCCACATGGTATCGAGCAAGACAACCGGGCCACGGGGCCCGAACGGGGAATCGCCCTTCATGTACGCCCATCCCGACCGCGACATCGACTCGACGCCGCAGGCGATCCCGACGCCCAGGTCCCCCGCTTTGATCGCGTGCGCGATATTGATGGTGGCGCTCAGGGACGACCCACAGAACCGGTTGATCGTCGCCCCGGCCACCGTGTCGGGGAATCCCGCCGCCAGCGCCGCCCACCGCGCGACATCACCCATCCCTTCGTGGGCCGGATTGACGCAGCCCGCGACAATGTCCTCGATCTGATCGAGACCCACGCCGACGCGCTCGCACGCGCCCTTCATAGTCATCCCCAGCAGGTCGTCGGCCCGAATGTGCGACAGCGAACCACCGTATCGGGCGAATGGGGTCCGGACACCACCGAGCACGAACGCTTCCGTCATCACGATCTCCTTCGAGAGTGTCCTCAGGGTTTCGACGAGCCAGCCGTCGTTGCCGCTTCCGATCTTGCCTCCATTCCGAGGAAATCCGCGACACCAGTCGCACACTCGAGGACATCCCAGACGACCGGTCTTCGAGACCGGGCTGGATCCGCGGTGCAAATAACCGTCCGCAGCGACCCGAGCGGCACTCGCTACCAACGCATCCTCACCGTGCCCTTCGGTGCGAAGGTTTCCCTGCCCGCCACGGTGAACGTCGAACTGGATACCGGCCTTCTCATGGATCGGGTCCGCTAACCACCACGCTTCGTTGAGAGTTGGTGTGCCCGGAGCGATTTCCCCGTTGTGCCGCAAGGTGATGGGCCGGCGCCGCGACCGCGAGCTTCTCCTCGACAAGGTCTCGCAGCAGCGGATTCCGCGCCAGCTTGGCTGGTTTCGGCCGTCGCGCGCTGATACGCCTGATGGGGGGCGTCTTCGTGGCTGCGATGCGCTGGATGATGGGGCTTCAGGACAATGAAGATTGGACCTACCTGCTGACCTCTGCTCTCATAGGGATCAGCGTTTATGCCGCGCCATCGTCTACGTCTTCGCCCTCTCGCGGCTGTGGCTGGTGGTCGCTGCCATCCTCATCCCGACGGGCATCATCTACTTCCTCGGCGAGCAGGAGTGAAACCGCCGACATGCCGGTGCCACGCAACCTTGCCCGCGGTCGGGCGCTCTCGCGCATCCGAACAGGGACGCCCCGGGTACATCGGCGTGGCGGCAGTCCTGGTCGAGGTGGAGATACCTACGATGGTGGCCTGCGGTCACCTCCCTGCTTCGGTGACCAGCTAACCCCGCCCGGTCGATCCCTCGGAGGCCGGGCGGGTCCATGACCGGGATCCGGTCAGGGGGCGTTGCAGACGATGCGTGGCACCTGAGCCACATTTCGCCGTCGGAATCGTCGGTGCTGAGCTCGGCGGCCGGGTTGCCGACCAGAAACGCAGGCACCGAAGGCAATTGGGCCTGAACTGACCGATTGTGGGTCAGGCGTGTGGAGGGATGACCCGATTCCTACCGGCGCCCCTGGATCGCCGCCACGGACCACGCGAGACCGCATGTCAGCGGTTGGTGAGGGCGAAGATTCGGAGGTTGCGGTCGGTGCGGCCCCTGGTAGACGGCGTAGACGCCGGCAAATTCGACGAATTGCTTGTAGAGGCGGTCCCTGTCGGTGCCGGTAATCGGGGTGGCCAGGACGGGGATGCCGCGTCCTGGCCATCGTCACAGTGGCCTCGGACTGAGCCAGCAGGTTCGATGTCCACACCGGGTGATGGTCTTGGCCGAAGTTGCTGCCCAAGACCACCAGTCGGTCGCCGTCGCGCAAGTACACCAGCGGGCTCGTGCGACGCTGCCCGGACTTGCAGCCGATGGTGTTCAGCAGAACTGGGCTTATGCACTGCACGGACAGTGCCGACTCGGAAAATTTTCTGCGGCAGCCGGGCGGCCCCCTGGGACGTTAACTGCCGGATCCGAGCAGGTTCGAACTGCCGGATCCGGTGCAGGTGCCCTGCTGCGGGGGGCTGCGGGGGTGGGTGATCCCGGTGGCGCGGCATCCACGGACACCGTGAGCGTTCCCGGTCAGGACGGCTGCCGGGTAGGCATGATCGTGATTTGCTGCAGGTTCACATGCGCGGGCTGGGACGCCAGGAAGTTGACGGTCTCGGCGATGTCCTCCGGGTCGAGCCAGGTCATCGCCTGTTTCGAAGCTTCGAGCCATTCCCGTGCACCGGCGTCGGTGACATGGCTTTCCAGCTCCGTGCCGACGATGCCCGGCTCGATCGCCGAGACTCGGACGTCTTTGGCCCCAAGTTCCGCGCGCAGGGTGCGCGACAGGTGCGTCACGTAGGCCTTGGTGCCCGAGTACACCGCGAAGTTCGGGAAGATGTTCTGCGCGGCGATCGACGACGTGTTCACCAGGTCGGCCACGCCTTTGTCGGCGGCCGCGGCGATCAACTGCGGAACGAACGCGCCGATGGCGTTCATCAGGCCGGTCACATTCAGATCGATCTGCCGCTGCCACTGATCGATCCGCAGTTCGTCGACGGGTGCGGGCAGCATGACACCCGCATTGTTGAACAGCAGGTCGACGGTGCCGAGTTCGGTGGCCACGCGCTCAGCCGCGGCGCGCATAGCCTCCGCATCGGTGACGTCGACAGGCAGGGCCAGCGCCGTCCCGCCCGCATGTTCGATCTCCTTGGCCAGGTGTTCGAGTCGATCGGCCCGGCGGGCGAGCACGGCCACCTGCGCTCCGGAGGCGGCCAGCCGCTTGGCGGTTGCCGCGCCGATACCGCTCGAGGCGCCCGTCACGACGGCGACGCGACCGGCGAGGGTGGGGGTGTTCTGAGTAGTCATGGGGGTGCTCGTCTCCTTGTGTCGTCCGCGGCGAGTGAGCCGCGTATCCGAGACAACTGCAGAAACAGGGGTTCCCGGCAGATTGGGAGCCATGGAGCACAACGCCGAGCTGAAGGAGTTCGTGCACACCCGCCGCGCGCGCCCGAACGTCGATGACATCCAGATCGGCGGAACGGGCGGGGTGCGTTGGGTGCCGAGACTGCGCCGTGAGGACGTAGCTCAGCTCACCGGTGTGAGCGTAGCCTACTAGCTCGAACAAGGGCGCAACATCAACGTTTCCAACGAGGTCCTCGACGCCGTGGCCCGTGGTGGAAGCCGAGGTCGTGGGAGTGGAGTCCGAGCCGGGAGAGCCTCTGCGGCTCCGTCGCGAGGCCAAAGGTCCATCGGGCATCGGGATCGTGCTGTTCGCAACCCCGCAGGGCATCGCGACGATCATCAACAGCAATATCGTCAAACCGGAACTGCTCGACGACTTCACTGGTACCGCGGTCGACCAGTTCCTGCGGGGCGCCCGCCCTATCGAGTAGTGCCACGACCAATGGCCCGCTCCCAATCCTGGCTCATGACGGTCGGGGACCAGGCATGATCAGCTGCCGCGTTCAGGACCACGGGATCATGCGGCGGTGGCCTTCGGGTAGTGCGGTCGGACGTTGATCGCGAGGACGCGGTCGAGCACTCGGTCCGGCAACACCCGTGACAGGCGGGTGATCATGGCTGCGGCCCGGCCCACGGTATAGCGGGTGCGGGGCTTCCCGGCAGTCACAGCCTTCGCGATCACCTGGCCGCGTCGGCGGCGGTCCTGCCGTTCGGAATGTGGTGGGCGGCATGCGCATTCACCGCCTGGACCAGGCTGCCGTAGCGGTCACGCTGGTCCGGTGACATGGCGGCGGCCTGCTGGTTCGTGGCAGCGATGACCCGGTCCGACATCTGCGTGCGGACCGCGCCCGCGAGGCCGAGGCCGCCCAGCGTGGCCGCGATGGAGGAGAAGGCCAGTTACCCGGGCGCGGCCACCTTCTATTACCCGGAAATAACCCGGCAACGGACCGGGACGCCTATTCAACTTGTCGAATCGATAATGACGATGCGCATGATATGACCGGAGTCACCGATGAGGATCATCCGGCCGCCGCTTGCGCGAGGGGCGCCTCGGAAATGTCGGGATCCTCGGGGGCGCCGGCCCGGCAGGTCTCGACGAGTTGCCGGACGGCAGGCGTCAATTCGCGCACGACCAGCGAGGTCTGCACCACGATCTCCGGATCGGTCAGACGACGGAAGGCTACCCGCCGGGTAGGCAGTGCGGTGGCGGCCTCCTCGTAGAGGACGGTCCACGACGGCTGCCCGGATCCCAAGAGCGCCAAGGTGTTCTGCACGGTGGTGAAGGCGCTTCCCAGCCGTGGAGTGAAACCTGCCGACCCGCACGCCTGCAACACCGTATCAACGAACGTGCGACTGGATTCCCGCGTGGAAAGCCGCAGCGGAATCGCCGCCAGCCGCTGGAAGGGCAGGGTCGATTCCCCGGCCAGGGGATGTTCGGCCGGGAGCGCCGCGACCAAGCGATCGGACCACAGCGGAATGACATGCAGCCCGGAAATCGGCCGCAGCATGCGGATGAACGCGGCGTCGAGCTGGCGGTCGGCCACCCGGGCCAGCCGCTCGGAGGCCGGCAGGCTCTCCAGCACGATCCGCGTCGTCGGCGCCTGGTCGTACAACATCGCCAGAATGTGCTCGAGGCGCGTGGTCATCCCCTCGGCGGTGCCGATTCGCAACTGCGCCTGCACGTTCTCGCGGTGGGCGAGATCCTCGGCGAGGGTGCTGAACTCGTCGGCCGCGCCCAGGACGATCCGGGCCTGCTCGAGCAGCCGATGCCCGGCAGGGGTCAGGTCGACGCCGGCGGCGGTGCGATCGAACAACCGCAGGCCGAGCTCGCTCTCGAGCGCCCTGATGCGCTGGCTGACGGCAGGCTGCACGATGTGCAATCGGCGGGCCGCACGTCCGAAGTGCAATTCCTCAGCGACCGTGACAAAGCTCGCGAGATGCCTGAGTTCCATACACTCCCCCGTTGTGCGGTAACTGGTTCGCCGGAAATCCTACCACTCGACGATGAGAAAGGCCGGTTTGTCAGACCCTAAAAGATACCTGCCCGTCCCCCAATAGAGAGAGCAGTGTAGTTATATTCCCCCCGATGCAGTGATCTCGATCACTGCACCCGACAGGGTGATAATTCTTCGTGATCGGCCGATTAAAAGCCGTTCCTTCTCAGTTTCGACTACGGATGGAAGTATCCGAAGAGAACCTATCAGCGCAGGAAGAGAGGGAACGAATGCGAGCAGTAATCAATAACCCGAGCGGTGATTCGCCGGTCTGCTTCGGAGATGTCGACGAACCAGTCCCCGCGCCACACGAGGCTCTCGTCGCGATCCGCGCGTTCTCCCTCAACCGCGGCGAATTGGCGCTGCTGGGGATTCGCCCCGAGGGCTGGCGGCCCGGCCAGGACATCGCCGGCGTGGTGATCGAGAGCGCGGCCGACGGCTCGGGCCCGCAGCCCGGCGCCCGCGTGGTGGGCATGGTCGAGCAGGCCGGCTGGTCCGAGCGCGCGGCGGTGTCCACTTCACGGCTGACCGTGCTCAGCGACGAACTCACCATGGAACAGGCCGCCGCCCTGCCGATGGCGGGTCTGACCGCCCTGCGCACGTTGCGCATCGGCGGTAGCGTGCTGGGCCGCAAGATCCTGATCACCGGCGCCAACGGCGGCGTCGGACGTTTCCAGGTGCAGCTGGCCGCGCTGTCGGGCGCGGTCGTCAGCGCGGTCACCACGCAGGCCGCCCAGGTCGCCGAGGAGCTCACCGCCCTGGGCGCCGCCGAGGTGGTGGCCGATGTCGAAAGCGCCACCGGGCCTTTCGATTTGGTCCTGGAATCGGTGGGCGGCGCGGCCCTGACCGGTGCGCTGGCCACGCTGGTTCCGGGCGGCACCGTGGTCGTGCTGGGCAGCAGTTCGGGCGAGAAGGCGCCGCTGGACGTGTACAACTTCATCGGCCATGAGGGCGCCCGCCTTCAGAACTACATCTCTTATGCCGCAACCGATCCCGACGACGTGGACCTCGCGATCCTGGTGTCGCTGGCGGCGTCGGGCCGGCTGGTGGCGACGCCGGGCCACGTGTCGGGCTGGGGCGAGCTGGGCAAGATCGTCGAGCGCATGCGGCAACGCGAGCTGCCCGGCGGCAAGGTCGTCCTCGTCGTCGACTGAGGATTCACGACCGCGGCGGGCGTCACCGGCGTCGCCCGCCCGGTATATGTCTTGGTGGTTACCAGGGAGGGACGAAGAATTGAATACACGGGAAGTTCCAGTTGACGCCGGTGTCGATTCCAATGCGGTGGAACAGCGCATGATCGCGATTATCGGAATGGCGTGTCACGTACCGGGGGCACATGGCATCGATGAATTTTGGCAGCTACTGATGGATAGAATCGATGCGATAACCGAAACACCCATCACACGATTCCCGATCGAACAGTTCTATCAACCGGGCAGTCCCGTGGCCGGCAAAATCATCACTACCGCGGGCGGCTTTCTCGACAATATCGACGGCTTCGACGCCGATTTCTTCGGCATCTCCCCGCGCGAGGCCGAGGCCATGGATCCCCAGCAGCGGCTGTTGCTCGAATGTGCCTGGGAGGCCATCGAGGACGCCGGACTGACCCGCGACCAACTGGCTGGGAGCCGGACCGGCGTTTTCGTCGGCACCGACAGTTCGAACTACTGGGAGCTGCAGAATCGCGGGAAGCCCACCATCTACGGGGTCATGGGCGGCGGCGCGCGCTCGGCCATCGCCGGCCGGTTGTCGTTCGCCTTCGATCTGAACGGGCCCGCGCTGGCCGTCGACGCCGCATGCGCGTCGTCGTTGTCGGCGCTGAACGTGGCGGTGCAGAGCTTGCGCAGCGGTGAGTCCTCGATGGCCATCGCCGCGGGAGCGCACCTGGTGCTGAGCCCGTGGGAGAGCGTGGCCTTCTCCTCGGCGGGCATGCTGTCCCCGGAGGGCCGCTGTAAGTTCGGCGACCGGGACGCCAATGGTTTCGTCCGCAGTGAGGGCGTCGCGGCGGTGATCCTCAAGCCGCTGCCCGCGGCCCTGGCCGACGGCGATCCGATCCACGCGGTGATCCGCGGCGTGGGTTCCAGCAATGACGGCATGGGCAGCGGACTGTTCATGGCCCCGGCCGTCTCCGGCCAGATCGCCATGCTGCGCAACGCCTACGCCGACGCCGGAATCGATCCCGCCACCGTCGATTTCGTGGAGGCACACGGCACCGGCACCCAGGCCGGTGACCCCGTCGAGCTGAAATCGCTCGGCACCGTGCTCGGCGCGAATCGCACCAAGCGGCTGCTGGTGGGCTCGCACAAGACCAATATCGGGCACAGCGAGGCGGCGGCCGGTCTGATCGGCGTGATCAAAGCCGTACTGTGCCTGCGTCATCGGAGCGTGCCCGGCAATCTACACCTGCGCACACCCAATCCGATCATCCCGTGGGAGGAGCTGCCGCTGACGCTGCCGTCGGTGACGACGCCGCTCGAGGATGACAAGCGGCTGGTGGCCGGGGTGAGCGGTTTCGGTGTCTCGGGCACCAATGTGCACGTGGTGCTCACCGAGATGGATCCGGCCACCGCGACCCGCGTCCGGCATTCCGACGCCGGGCTGCTCGAGACCGGCGACGCGCAGCTGCTCACCCTCTCGGCCCAATCCCACGAGGCGCTACGGGATCTGGTGCGCTTCCATCTGACCTATCTGGGTGCCCGCGGCGCCGGCCGTCACGAGGACATCGGGGATATCGCCTATACGGCCGCGGCCCGCCGCACCCATCACGACCGCCGGGTCGCGGTGGTCGGCGCGACGCACGACGAGTTCGTCGAGCAGTTGCGCGCCGTGTTGCACGGCGACGCCGAATTCCTGTCCCACGACCGGCCGCGGGTGGCGTTCGTCTTCCCCGGGCAGGGCTCGCAGTGGGTCGGCATGTGTCGTGAGCTGCTCGAGGTTTCGCCCGCGTTCCGCCACGCGCTGGTGCGCTGCGATGCCGCCATCCGGGCCGAAAACGGTTGGTCGGTACTGGAATTGCTGCGGGACGGCGCCGAACTCAGCGGCATCGACGTGGTGCAGCCGACCCTGTGGGCAGTGGAGATCGCGCTGGCCGAGACCTGGCGCGCCTGGGGTGTGGAACCGGATCTGGTGATCGGGCACAGCATGGGCGAGGCGGCGGCGGCCTACATCGCCGGCGCGCTCAGCCTCGAGGACGCCGCCGCGGTCATCTGCCGACGCAGCGCGCTCATGCGCCGCGTGGCCGGGCAGGGCGCGATGGCGGTCGTCGGCCTGTCCATCGACGCCGCGCGCGAGGTCATCGCCGAGGTGTCGACGCGGGTGTCGGTGGCGGTCAGCAACGGTCCGAAAACCACCGTGCTGTCCGGTGATCGGCAGGTGCTGGCTGAACTGAAGGCCACCCTCGAGGCCCGCGACGTGTTCTGCCAGATGGTCAACGTCGACGTGGCCTCGCACAGCGTGCAGATGGATCCGGTGCTCGACGATCTGGTCGAGGCGCTCGCCACGATCACACCGCTGGCCGGGACCGTACCCGTGTACTCCACGGTGTTCGGCGAACCCGTCGCGGGCACCGACCTCGGGGCCGGGTACTGGGCCCGCAACCTCAGGGAGCCCGTGCAATTCAGCGCCGCGATCCGGGGCGCCGCGGCCGAGCGGCCCACCGTCTTCGTGGAGATCAGCCCGCATCCGATGCTGGTACAGGCCATCCGCGAGAACATCACCGATCTCGGCGTGACCGGTGAGGCCGTGGGTTCGCTGCGGCGCGACCAGCCCGAGCGTGCCACCCTGCTGGCCGGATTGGCCGCCCTCTACGAGCGCAATACGCCGATCACCCTGTCCCGCCTGTATTCCGGCGGCCGGTGCGTGCCGCTGCCGCACTACCCCTGGCAGCGTGAGCGATTCTGGCTCGCCGACCCCGACTCCTCGCTGACCACCAACGCGCTCGCCCGCGAGTTCGTCCTCGACACGACGGCCTCGCCGTATCTGCTCGAACATATGGTGAACGGCGTCCGGCTGGTGCCGGGCACCGTATTCCTGGACCGGGTACGGCAATTCGGGCAGGAGACGGCAGGCGGGCAACCGGTCGCGGTCTCCGATGTCGAATTCGTCGCCGCACTCGTTCTGACGCCCGGCGAAACCCGGGCGCTGCGCGTGGAATTGACGCCCGCCGAGTTCGGCGTCTGGCGGTTCACCGTGACCGCCGCCGAGGGCCCCGGCGGCCCGATGGTCGAGCACTGCCGCGGCACCGTGCACACGGGTTCGATTCCGCCGCAGGCCCATCGGCCGCTGGCCGAGATCCGGGCCCGCCTCGTCGAGCACTGCACCGAAGCCGGGTTCTACGCCTGGGCCGAGGAGGGCGGCACCGCATGGGGTCCGTCCTTCCTGGCCCTGACCGAGCTGTGGCACGGCCCGGGCGAGGCGCTGGCCTGCTTCGAGCTGCCCGCCGCGCTGGCCGCGGATCCCGAAGCGGCCCTGGCCCATCCGGCGCTGCTGGAGGCGTGCGCCGCGCCGCTGCTGGCGCTGTTCGACACGCCGGTCTGGATGATCGCCGATCGTCTCGACCTCGCCCGGGTCGGTGAGGCGCCGATCCACCGGGGGTGGACCCACGTCAAGGTCACCTCCTCACCCACACCTTCCACGGTGATCGCCGATGTCACCGTCTTCGATGATCAGGAGTCCATCGTGGCCGAGCTCACCGGTCTGCGCGTCCATCCCACCGCGAACCCGCTACCCGAAATCCCCTCGCTATCGGAGCTATCCGCGCAATCGGCGACGCCGGCGGCCACTGCGGCCCCGACCGAGTCGGGCGCACCGGCCGGTAGCGGCCCAACCATCGAGGTGCGCGGCGAACTCCGCATCCGCGACGCCGCCAGCCGGACCGTGCTCGAGCTGTCCGGCAGCCTGGCCTTCCGCCCGGACACGATCGCCTCCTTCGGCGCCACGCCGGCGGAAACCGTGGCGGCACTGCCGAATACGTTCGCCCCGGAGGCGGTCACGCCCGCTGTTCCAATGGCCCGGGTCGCCGCGCCCACGGCTCCCGCGCCTGTGCCCGTACCGCAGCCGACGAACGGCCGTTCCCTGGTCAGCGTCCCGAACGGCCGTTCCGCCCCGCAAACCCGCCCCGCCCCGGCCGCCGACGACGCCGCACCCGCACCTGCCCCGGCAGCAGCGGCACCAGCTCCGGCTCCGGTCGTGCAGCGGCCCGACACCAGCCCGCAAGCGGTGCTGGACAGCCTGATCGGACAGATCGCCGCCGTCACCCGCCGCCCGGCGGCCAAGATCGACGCGCGCAAGTCCGGCACCGAGATCGGGCTGGATTCGCTCATGTCGCTCGAGGTGAAATCGCACCTGCAGCAGAGCTTCGGCGTCACGGTGCCGGCCAGGCTGCTGCTGGACGCGGATTCCCTGCGCACCGCCGCCGAGCAGATCGCCGCGCTGGCCGGACCGGACGGATCGAACGCGCCGTGACCACCATACTCGCGCCGACCGGCGCCCGGCGGGCCGGGCCGGTCATGGTGGTGCTGGTCGGCGCCCAGTTCATGATCTCGATGGATGCCACCATCGTGAACGTGGCGCTGCCGTCCATCCGGCAGCAGCTGGGTTTCAGCGACGTCACGCTGAGCTGGGTGGTCAACGGGTACGCGCTGCCCTTCGGCGGCCTGCTGCTGCTGGGCGCGCGGCTCGGGGACCGGCTCGGCGCGCAGCGCGTGTTCCGCTGGGGCACGGTCATTTTCGCGGCCGCCTCGCTGTGGTGCGGGGTGGCGTCCGGGCCGATCGAGCTGGTTGCGGCGCGGGCCGCACAGGGTGTCGGGGCCGCGATCATGTCGCCGGTGGCGATGACGCTGCTGGTCGCGCAGTTCGACGGCCCGGCGCAGCATCGGGCACTGGGGTGGTGGGGCGCCATGTCGGGGCTCGCGGGCGGGATCGGCATGCTGCTCGGCGGCGCGCTGACCACGGTGTCCTGGCGCTGGAACTTCTTCATCAATGTGCCCATCGGCGTGGTGATCCTGCTGCTGTCGCGGTTCACCGGCGACCGGCGGCTGCCCGCGGTGGGCCGCCCGGACGTGCTGGGCGCACTGCTGAGCACCACCGGGCTGATGCTGGTGGCCTACGCGGTGATCGGCACCGAACGGCTGGGCTGGGCGGACTGGTCCACCACGGGCCTGCTCGGCGTGGCGCTGCTCGTGCTGGCCGGGTTCACAGCGTGGGAGACGCGGGTGCGTGATCCGCTGGTGCCGTTGCGCATCTTCGGGTTTCGCAGCGTCTCCGCCGGCAACACGGTCATCGCCCTGGTCGGGGCGATCGGTCAGATCACCTATTTCACCGTGACCCTCTACCTGCAGCAGGTGCTCGATTACACACCGCTGCAATCGGGTGCGGTATTCCTGCCGATCAGCGTGTCCCTGTTCGTCGTCTCCACCGCCGTGCCCAGGCTCATCCGCGGCCTCGGCCTGGCCTGGTCCCTGGGCGGCGGTCTGATGATCGCGGCGGGTGGGCTCATCTGGCTCGCGGCGCATCCACCGCATGGCTCGTACACCCGAGATGTGCTGGGCCCCACTGTGCTCTGGGCGGTCGGCTGGGGTATCGCGCAGGCGGCGTCGTTCGTGGCGGGCGCGCAGGGTGTGGAGTCGGACCTGGCCGGGGTCGCCTCCGGCCTGATCGCGACCACCTACCGGCTCGGCGGCGCGATCGGCCTGGCCAGCATGATCACCCTCGCCGCCACACGCACCGAGCAGCTGCGGGCCACCGAATCCCAGGCGCGGGCACTGGCGGGCGGCATCACCTCCGCGTGGTGGGCGGCAGCGGGCTGCGCGCTGGTCGCGGCGGCCGTGACCGTGCTGCTGCGCCGTCGCGCGCCGGCGGATTCCGCCGCGCACTGAACCTTCGGACCCCACCGACTTTTCCACCCGATCGCGGCCGCCACGGCCGCGATCAGCGCTCGACCGAGAAGGTATGAAAGACAATGGAATTCACGCTGACCGATGAGATGATCACCTGGCGCGCCAAGGCCCGTTCCTTCGCCGACACCGTCGTGCGGCCGGTCGCCGCGCAACTGGACGCCCACTCCGATCCCGAGCTCGCGTGGTCCTGGGAGCTGGTCGAGGCAGCCAACGAGCACGGTCTGCGCCAGGCCCCGCTACCGGTCGAGTTCGGCGGCGCGAACACCGATTACGTCACCAACTGCATGATCCTGGAGGAGATCGCCGCCGCCGATCTGGGCACCGCGGTGGTGCTGGCCCAGCACTGGAAGTTCGCGCAGATGCTCAACGAGCTGGGCACCGAGTCCCAGCGCAAGAACCATCTCGCCCGCAATGCCGACAACCCGCGCGGCCTGTTCGCGGCCTCGTTCACCGAGCCGTCCGCCGGCTCGGACAACCTGCTGCCCTACACCGGCCGCGGTGGCGGCATGCAGACCTTCGCCGAGAAGGTCGCGGGCGGGTACCGGATCAACGGCATGAAACACTACATCTCCAATGCCAACCGCGCCGACACCGTGCTGTGCTTCGCCCGCACCGACAAGGACGGCCCGCTGACCCAGAGCGTCACCGCGTTCGTCGTGCCCAGCGACGCCGAGGGCTTCCGCATCGGCCGCGTGCACGACAAGAACGGCGAGCGCATCGCCAACAACGCGGAGATCTTCTACGACAACGTCTTCGTGCCCGGCGAGGACGTGCTCGGCGAGCCCGGCACCGCGCTGCGCAGCGTCGGTCGGCTGCTGCGCGCCAGCAACTCCTACGCCGCCTCGTGCGCGCTGGGTGTGGGCCGCGAATGTTTCGACCGTACCCTGCGCTGGTGCCGCGAGCGGGTGCAGGGCGGGGTGCCGATCATCGAGCACCAGGCCGTCGGCTCCTATCTGGCCGATATGTACCTCAACGTGGACGTCAGCCGCACCTACATCTGGCGCGCCGCCTGGCAGGCCCGCACGCCGGAGACCTTCGATCCGGCGCTCGCGGTGGCGCCGAAACTCATTACCTCCGAAGCCATCTTCGACTCCGCGCGGCGCGCCATGGAGCTGTGGGGCGGGCACGGCGTCATGAAGGAGAACGGCATCGAGAAGCTGCTGCGCGACGCCTCGATCTGGCTGCACTCCGATGGCACCAACATCATCCTGCGCCAGCGTCTGGCGAACCTGCTGCGCAACGGCGTCCCGGACGCGATGATCTGGGACGCGGTCCCGTCCGGCACGGCGATGGTCGGGATCATCTGATGCGGCTACGCGGGAAGGTCGTGATCGTCACCGGCGGTACCCGCGGGCTGGGGCGCTCGATCGCCGAATCCGCGCTCGCCGAGGGCGCGAAGGTGGTGTGCGCGTCCCGGTCCGCCGGGGACGTGGAGCTGATCCGCGAATTCGGCGGCGACCGAGTACATTTCGAGCCGACCGATGTGCGGGACCTGGCCTCGGTCGAGAACCTGATGGCGGCCACGGTGCGCCACTTCGGCCGTCTGGACGTGCTGGTGTGCAACGCCGGGATGAGCAACGACGGCATGATCGCCACCATCGCTCCCGAGCGTTGGACCGAGGTGATCCAGACCAATCTGATCGGCACCTTCTATTGCGTGCGCGCGGCCGTGCCGTACCTGAAGGGCAGCGGCGGCGGGCGGATCATCGCCATCTCCTCGGCGCTGTCCACCCGGGTCTCACCCGGCGCGAGCGCGTACTGCACGTCCAAGGCGGGGATCGAGATGTTCGTGCGGTCCTGTGCCGCCGAGCTGGCCGGGGACGGCATCACCGTCAACGCGGTCGCACCGGGTTTCGTCGACACCGGGCTCGGCGCGCGCCTGTCGGACAACGACCTGGTGTGGGACCAGGTCGCCGGGCGGCTGCTGTCCGGTCGCAGCGGGACCGGGGACGAGGTGGGCAAGTCGGTGGTCTTCCTGGCCAGTGACGATGCGTCGTATGTGAATTCACACATCTTGGAAGTGAACGGGGGATTGCTGTGGAGCTGATC
This sequence comes from Nocardia sp. CA-151230, assembly GCF_050942175.1. Taxonomy (NCBI): domain Bacteria; kingdom Bacillati; phylum Actinomycetota; class Actinomycetes; order Mycobacteriales; family Nocardiaceae; genus Nocardia; species Nocardia sp. CA-151230. The sequence continues at coordinate 4,063,617 of NZ_CP192061.1, read as the reverse complement.
GAGGGACAGACGCTCAACGATGCCATTGCGGCCGGATCGACCTGCTGGGCGTGCGGGCCGGCGCGCACCGACGGGCTGCTGTTGCGCTATCTGCCGGAGGGTCCGGGCGTGGGGACGGCCTGGTACGCCGATCCGCACTATCACGGCGCGCCGGGCCGACTGCACAACGGCGTGGTGGCGGCCCTGCTCGAGGAGGTGGCGGGCTGGGCGGCCTACCGGCTGTTGACCGACGCCGGAATCTCCTTGGCCGGCTTGGCGATTGCCGAGCTGACGGTGGAGTACCGGCAGCCGGTGCCGACCGAGGTGTGGGTGGCGCTCTACGGCGAGGCCGCGCCGGTCTCCGACGGGTTGGCCCACACCCGCGCGGAGCTGCGCGTGGACGATGTGGTGCTCGCGACCGCGAAATGCACCCTGCGCACCGGGCAGGAGTTGACATGCCCACCAGAGAGCCGGTCGCGGTGATGGCCGCGACCCGCTGGCTGCCCGCGGTTCGCCAGCAGCCCGCCGACGTGGATCCGGCGCTGCGCCCGGCGGATCCGGGCTATGCGGCGCTGGCGGTGTCGGAATCGCTGTCGGGTCCCGAGCTCGCGGTGCTGGCCGGGCGGGACGCGCTGGCCGGGGCCGGATGGGACGGCGCGGACCTCGGGCTGCTGTTCTACGCGTGGAGTCACTATCAGGGACACGACTTCTGGTCACCGGCGCACTATGTGGCCGACCGCCTCGGCGCGCAGGCCGCGCTGCCGCTGGGCATTCAGCAGATGTGCAACGGCGGCGCGGCCGCGGTGCAGGCCGCCGCGGCCTACCTGCGCGGCGATCCCGGCTGCCGGCGCGCCCTGGTCGGTACGGGTGATCGCTTCGCCGAGCCCGGATTCCGCCGCTGGACCGGCGATTACGGTGTCGCCTACGGCGATGCCGGGACCGCGGTGCTGCTGTCCACCGAGCTCGAGGCACGGCCGCGGCTGTGGCTGCACACCGTGGCCACCGTCGCCGCCCCCGAACTGGAGGCCATGACCCGGGGCGACGATCCGGCCTCCCCCGCTCCGCGTTGGCTGCGCGGCACCATCGATATCCGCGCCACGAAGAAGGCCTTCCTGCGCCGGCTGCCCCGCGATCACTACGCGGCCATCGAGCGCCGGAAGGTGACCGAGGTGATCACGACGGCGCTGGCCGACGCGGACCTCACCGGCGACGATCCGCGCCTGACTCGGGTCGTGCTGCCGCGCTTCCACGCCGACACCCTCGAAACCGCCTACCGCCCGTTGCTATCGGAACTGACCCGGGCCACCCTGGTCGACTTCGGCCACGACACCGGACATCTGGGCGCGGGCGATCTGGCCGCCGGGCTGGCCGATCTGCTCGGCGAATCCCTGCTGGCGCCGGGGGAATCCGCGCTGGTGCTCAGCGCGGGCGTCGGCTTCACCTGGTCGTGCGCGGTGGTCTCGCGCCCCGAGCGAACCGAGGAGTGACACCGTGATCGACCTGACCCACGACGCCGCCGGCGGCATCCGGCCGGACGCGAATCCCGCTCCGGCGGAGGAACTTCCGTCCCGCGCGGCCGCCGAGGCCCATATCGCGGGCGTGTGCTTCACGCAGGGGCCGCCGACCCTGATCGGCGCCGAATTGGAATGGCTCACCGCCGAAGCCGCACGCTCGGCCCCTACCGGGGCGGCCGGTCCGCGGCCCCCGGCGGCAGCGCTGGCCGCCGCCCTCGGGCCCTACGCGCCGCGCTCGATCGCACCGGACTCCCCGGCACTGGCGCTGCCGGGCGGCAGCCGCGTCACGGTGGAGCCCGGCGGCCAGATCGAATTGTCCAGCGCCCCCTTCCAGTCCGCCGACGACCTGTGCGAGCGGCTCGACGCGGACGTCCGCTTCCTGGACGGCCTGCTCGAAACTCGTTCCATCCGGCGGCTTTCCGGTGCCGCCGACCCCAAACGTCGACCGGATCGAGTGCTCTGCTCACCGCGCTATCGCGCCATGGAGCGAGTATTCGACGGCATCGGACCCTTCGGCAAGCTCATGATGTGCAATACGGCCGCCACCCAGATCAGCGTGGACGCCGGGGCCGACGCCGACGAGGTGGCCGCCCGCTGGCGGGCCCTCTACACCATCGGGCCCGCACTGGTGGCGGCCTTCGCGTGCTCGCCGGCGCTGCGCAGCGCACCGGTCGGCAACTGGGCGTCCCAGCGCATGCGCGCCTGGCTGCGTCTGGACCTCACCCGGACCCGGCCGCCGGTGCGGGACTGGCAGGATCCGATCTCCGGATACGCGCGCTGGGCGTTGCAGGTGCCGCTGTTGTGTGTGCGCCGCAGCGGTGCCGAGGACGAGTGGACCGCGCCGGAGGGGTCCACCTTCGGCGACTGGCTCTCGGGCGCCTTGGATTCCGAGCTGGGCCGCCGCCCGGACCGCGATGACCTTGATTATCACCTGACCACGTTGTTCCCGCCGGTGCGTCCGGCCGGGCACCTCGAGATCCGCTATCTCGACGCCCAGCCCGGCCCGGACTGGCGGGTGCCGGTACGCACCATCGAGGCGCTGCTGTCCGCGCCGCGGGTGATCGCCGAGGCGACGGCCGTGGCGGCGCCGGTGGCCGAGCGGTGGCAGGCCGCCGCCCGTGAGGGCCTGGCCGATCCCGAAATCCGTGCCGCCGCGGTGGATCTGCTGGCACTCGCCGAAGCGCACGCCCGGACACCCGCCGCCGGCCGGGACCTCGCCCGCGCGGTGCAGCGGTGCCGGGACGCGCGCATGCCCGATTGCGCAGTCGCGACCGCGCACCGCAGCGCGGTGCGCGCGGCCGGATGACCGACCGATCACCGCACGCCGACCGTGCGGACGACAAGGGTGGGACTGTGATGGACGCTCGGGTCGGCGGTTCACGCCTGGCCAGAACAGACCGTTCCGAAGCCGAGCGGCTCCGGGAGCGCATCGCGGACACACTGCGGCAAGCCCACGACCGCACCGCCGCACTCACCGACTGCGTCTCCGAAACCAGTTGGCGGAGCAGCATTCACCGCTGATGAGCCCGCCGGTCTGGGACCTGGCACACATCGGCAATCAGGAGGAACTGTGGCCGGTACGCGATGTCGGCGGCCGCGCGGCGGTCCGCACCGACATCGATCAGCTCTACGACGCCTTCCCCCACGCCCGCGCCGACCGGCATTCGGGGGCACCCGTCCGCGTGAGCACTTTGTCGTAACAAGTGCGCGTATGCCACCCGCGAGAGGTGGCCGACCCGAACGAGCCGGTCACGGCGATAGCGTGCGCTTGGTCACAGTCGACTTCTGCTGAACTGTAGGCGAATGTTCGGTTGACAATCCGTGACATACTTCCCGCACCCGGGTGCCGCCACTGTGATGCGCGCAGCCCCTGTCGATGTGAGAACCGATGCACGATGACCCCGAGCTCGCCCAGGCCCGCAATTTCCTCGGCGACCTTCGCCAGCATGCACTGACCCTGACGCGCCGCCGCGAGTCCATACCCTCCGCTGCCGCACCTGAGATCCAGTCATTCGATGCCGAACTTGCCGTGGTGCGCAGTCAGATCGACAAACTCCTCAGGCGGTTCCCCGCGCTACAAGCCGGTTCTCCAATCCTCGCCGACTAGCCGCGACCGGGACGCAATTCATATCCCCAACCACATCGACGCGAATCATCAACTCACTCAAACGTATTCGGTCGCGCCTTACGGAGGGCCGCCACAGGTCGAGCCACTCGTCTGCTGGCGCGCCGCCGAGACCGACGTGAAGCCGTACTCACAGCTCGAGGCGGGTATGGATGCGGGTGAGCAGTTCCGCCGTACGGAACGGCTTGGGCAGGTAATCACATGCTCCCGCAGTGAGCGCGAGGTCGATGATGGCCGGATCCGTTTCGGCAGACATGATCATGATCGGCATCGAGGAACTCTGTCGCAGACGCAGGCAGACGTCGATGCCCGACAGGTCGGGCAGCAGCACATCCAGCAGCACCAGGTCGGGATGCCATTGCGGGGCGAGCGTGAGTGCCTGGGTGCCGGTCGCGGCATGGACGGCGTTGTACCCCGCGGTGGCGAGGACCAGGAGGGCCATCTCGGCGGTGGTGGCGTATTGCTCCACAACGAGGATCCTGGCCTCAGCGGGCCCCCGGGATGGCGGAGGGATCCGCGGACGTGGCGCACGCCGAGCCGACAGCTGATGAGTATTCATGAGTTACTCCTTCGACCGGATCCCCCGACCCGTCGCGTTCGCGTGCTTCGTCACCATCATCGATGGTGCGATCGGACCGATCGGGCCCTCACGTCGAAACCGGGCCTTGACGCTAAGCCCGTCGGCAACCCATCAGCAATACAAATGTCGGAATTGTCCCGCCGAGTCGGATACTGTTCACCCCGCAGTGACCTTTCCGTGCCTTCGAACGATCACCGTGACCGCCTCGCGATGCCGCGCGAGCAGCGACGTTCCTCTGAGAGGGCGACCAGGGCGATGAACCCACATCGACCGGATCCATGGGATGGGACATCGGTGACCGGTTCTCGTCTGGTGCCACGACGCCCCAAACTGCCTGGCGAACGATGCGGATCATCGGATCAGAGAGCTCGTCCGACGGCTTGCCGACTAGTTTCCGGCTGTCGGTGCCCTGACGATCGATGATTCCCGGCCCCAGACAAGAGTTTTCATCGCTCGCCCTGACGGCGATGTCACCTACCGTGAGAACCAGAGCCGCGGCTGTGACCAGCAGAACCCAGCACGACGCCGTCGACTTCATCCGCTGCACGCTCAATCTCGACCAGCTCGTGCTACCGGCTCGGCGAATCAGCCTTTCCGCCACGGTCGGCAAGCATGGCCGGCCGCTTAGTTGTCGGTGTCGAACATCGTGAAGAGGGTGTTGAGGCCTTCCGCGAGGAGCGGGTGTGTGAAGATCGCGTCCGCCATGGCGGTGGATGTGAGCTTGCCCAGCATGGCCACCTGGATCATGGTCATGATCTCGCCGCCTTCGCTGCCGAGGACCGCGCAGCCCAGGATCTGCCCGCTGCCGGCGTCGACGATGGCCTTCATGAAGCCGCGCGTTTCCCCGGTCTCGATGGCCCGGATGACAGCGCTCATCGGGAGCTTCGCCACCCGGATCGCACGTCCTTGCGCCCTGGCCTCGCGCTCGGTCATGCCGACGCGGCCGAGCTGCGGGTCGATGAACACCGTGTACGGGACGACTCGGTCCCGCGTGCTGACCTTCTCGTGGGCGATCAGGTTGGCGTGCAGGATGCGGTAATCGTCGTAGGAAGAGTGGGTGAAGGCCGGGCCGCCCTTGACGTCGCCCATCGCGTAGACGCCGGGGACGCTGGTTCGCAGGTACTCGTCGACCTCGATGAAGCCGTGGTCGTCGAGACGGATGCCGGCCGCCTCGGGGGCGAGCGCCTCGGTATTGGGGATGCGGCCGATGGCCGACAGCAAGTGCGATCCTACGAGCTGTTGCTCACCGTCCTGGGTGCGAACGTTCAACCGCAGCCGGCCGCCGTCGGCCGGCTCGACCCGGACCGGCGTCGAGGAGGTCAGGACCGCGATGCCCTCATCGCGCAAGATTGCGGCGACCTCGTCGGAGACGTCCTCGTCCTCGATCTTCAGCAGGCGAGCGGCGCGTTGGATGATGGTGACCTCGCTGCCGAACCGACGGAACATCTGCCCGAACTCGAGCCCGATGTAACCGCCGCCGAGGACGATCAGGTGCTCTGGGAGCTCGTCCAACTCCATGATCGACGTGGAATCGAGCACCGGGACCTCACCCGCGCCGGTGATCGCCGGCGGCTTGGGCCGGGTGCCGGTGTCGATGACGATCACCGGCGCGCTGATCTGTCGCGTCGCTCCGTCGGTCAAGGCGATCTCGATTGTGTTCGGCCCGGTGAAATGGGCCTCGCCTTCGATCAGGTCGAGCCCGTCTACCGGCAGCCGGCTCGCGTAGTTCTGCCGCGCGCCGGCGACCATGGCACGTTTGCGCTCGCGCACGGCCGCCAGGTCCACTTCTACCGGACCAATACGCACGCCGTACTCCGCGCCGCGGCGCGCCTGGTAGGCGAGGCGTGCGCTGGCGACCATCGTCTTGGTCGGGGTGCATCCCGTGTTGACGCAGACACCGCCGAGGTGGTCGCGCTCGACGAGCGCCACCTTCTGGCCCGCCTTGGCCAGCTCGAGGGGCAGGAACCGGCCGCCCTGACTTGTGCCGATCACGATCGCGTCGTAACGCTCATCAGCCATTGCTTCTACCCCCATCTCGGACGAGTGTGATGGCACGGACCGTTGCGCAGTTGTTCTGCTCGGTCTGCATGGATGACGCATCCTTCTGTTGGTCGCCAGGCAGCCGCGGGCAATGAGCAGATCTCGGCTACCGGGCCTGGGTCTCGGGCACTACGGACCCGATCGCGACCGGTGCGAGCAACCCCGGCAGATCGATACCCAGATGCCGGGTGACCTCACCCAGCATGTTGCCCAGTGCCACCCGCGTGGGCCCTGGCCGCGGATGCAGCCGCACCACCGTGCCCGCCCGGCGGATTTCGACGTCGCAGACCTCCTCACCACGGCCGCGCCCGGCGACGGGCCGCCGTGCACCGATGACGACATGAGCCTCACCACCACAGCGGATGACCCGACCGCTGATGAACATCTGCACTCCAGCACTCCCCCTCGACCGATTACAGAACCGCTCAATAGTTCGGCGCCGTTGTGCCAGCGGATAGCTCGACCCGAGGCCACCGATCCAGAACTGCGATTCCGCCGTCCACGTGACATGCGGTCGCGTGTGTTATCAGGGAAACTGCGCCCCGTGTCAACTTCGGTCCAACCGTAACCCTGAGTCCGCTGAGCCCGGGGACTTCATCTTCTGTGAAGGAGTCGTGTCGTCGAGGAAGAAGTACCCGGTCGAGCCGCAGCGTCGGGACGGTCGTGGATCGGCTTCGGGTCCGACTCCCGATACAGCCGCACCACGAGCTCGATCTCCGCGCCCTTCGGTGTCCTGGACGGAGGCGTCGGCGCCGAGATTCTCGAGTCCAGCCGACACGTCCACCGCCGATGTTGAGAATCGATCAATTCCCCGAAATCCGGACATCGAGCGGAAACCCGCAGTCGAGCACCGGATCCCGTTATAGGAACCCCGTCTGTTCCGCTCCGAGGAAGTGGAACAGACGGGGAAGGTCGCCCCTCGCACCACCGCCTGGCCCACATCGTGAAGGAACGCTGATCCCGATGGTCTTGATGGCCGTAGCTGCTGCGAGTCCCGATGCATGTGGTGTGTCGGATGCTGACCATTTGCGCCAGATCGTGGGAGTACGTATATGCGGGCAGGATCTGGCCGTAGCGTGTGGCCCGATCCATTCGCGGAACCCGCTTACCGACAAAGGCATTCGATCATGACACCGGTTCAACTGATCAAGGGGCAGAACATGCCCCTGCACTCCCCCGATCTCGTCGTCGTTGTCCGCACCAGCGCTGCCTCGGATCTGTCCGCGCTGCTGGTCACCGCGGCGGGCAGGGTGCGTTCCGATGCTGATTTCGTGTTCTACAACCAGCCACACGCACCGGGTGCCGACTTGGTCGCTGGGGCGCTGCGGATCTCGTTGGCGCAGGTGCCCGCTGGGATCGACCAGATACGGACGGTCATCACCCTCGATGATCAGCGCACGAGCTTCGGGCAATTTCCGGCGCCGATCGCCACGGTCACCGATCATGCAGGCAACGTGTTGTGCGAGTACCGCATCGACCAACTCGGGCCGGAATCCGTGGTCATCGCCCTCGAGGTGTATCGCCGCGATACGGAATGGAAGGTCCGGGCCGTCGGACAGGGATATGCCGGGGGATTCGCAGCCCTGGTCACCGACCACGGGGTCACCGTTGACGACTCCCCGGCACCCAGCCCCGCGGTACCCGTGACGCCTGCACGGGACCCGTCGGGGGTGCGCACAGTCGCGGGCGAAGCGACATTGTCCTTGGAGAAACGGCAGACTCTCGATCTGCGTAAGCGGGAGGTCGCCAAGGTCTTGCTCACCAAGGGTGCCAGCGGGATTCGCGCCCGAGTCATCCTGGTCATCGACAAGACCGGCAGTTTCTCCGGCGTGTTCGCGGTCCGGTCCGCACTGCGGCTGAGCCTGGTGCTGCGGCTGCTGCGGCACGGCGAACGCGTGCAGGGCCGCTGCTCGAACCGACGCACGGTCGACCGGGGGTGGGTTGGGGAGCATAGTTCCGTCAACGAGTACGTCTTCGCGTTCCGGACTCACGACGGCCGCAACGTGGAGTTCACCGACCACACCCCGGGTCCGTTCGGCATGGCGATCGGGGCGCCGGTGCGGGTCAGTTACGATCCGGCCGACCCGGTGCGCAACGCCACGGTGGCCGGGCCGGGGGCGTGGGGTCCGGTGCTGATGCCGGCGGTGTTCACGCTCGTGCTCGGGACGTTCGCGATGGGGCTGCTGCTGGGGTGCGCGGCTCTGCGGGGATGGCTCTGAGGGCTGCCCGCATGCGCCGGGGCGGCGGGGTCAGAATCTGTCGCGGTCGAAGGGCGTCGGGAGCGGTGTCAGCGCCCCGGCCGCCCGCAGTCGGGTGTTCGCCTCGATGATCGTCTCGATGGCCGGGGAGTCCGTACCGCCACGGGTGAGGTCGATGACCAGTCCGCCGTGCGCGGTGCGGACGTAGGTTCCGGGCAGGTCCTCAGGAGCGAGGGCGGCACGGCCGGCCGAGAGGAAGACCGCCCGGCCGCAACGGGGGTCGGAGTTCTGCAGGCCGAACCGCTCGGCCACCGCCCGGTACTGGGGCCTGCCGTACACCTGCCCGGCGTCGATCTCCCAGTGCTCGGCCAGGACACGCAGAATCTCCGGAGCGCGCCGGATCACTTCGGCGGTTTCGTCGACCTCGCGCGACACGAAGGCGAGGGCGACGTAATGCGAAGCGTAGCGGGATGTCCCACCCGCGCCAATCGCCGAGGACACACGCGCCGCTGCGGTATTCTGCGCCCACAACGACGTCGTGTAGCCCACCACGTCGAGGTCGGGGCCCGTGTTCTTCCGTTCGATGTACTCCGCCAGTGCGGAAACCGACGATTCCAGCACGGGGTCGGAGGCGCGATCGTCCTCGGCCTCGTGCCATACGTCGAAGGTCGCGCCGTCGATGTCGCTGAGAGCGGTGAGCGTGCCGGACCAGCGCTCGGCGATGCTTCGCACGGTTTCCCTGCGCGGGCCCCAGAGACCATTGACGACGACGTCCAACACGACACGCTCTCCTCGGGTTCCGGTCCTGCGCTCCGCTGCCCGCCCGGCGCTGAGCCGAGGAATCATCAGCGGTGTCGATCACCCTAACGTTGATGCCCCGCCCCTCGAGCATCTCGCAGATCGGCTCGGCCGGTCGATCTTCCGCCGCACGGCGCTGGCCGATTCGGTCAGCGCGGGAAGCGGCATGATCGGATACAGGTCAGCGATGTCCGTACATGGCTTGTCGCAGTGCACGGCCCAGCTTTCTCTGCAGGCTCCGAAGGATCGCGATGGTCTGCTCGTCCGAGTAACCGGTGGTGATCGACCAGGTGACCAGTCCGCTCCATGCCGCATTACTGGGTTTGCCAACCAGCTGGCGAGTATTGACCCGAGACCGAAGGGTATGAATGCCAACATGTTTCACCAACCCTCCGCCCGTTCCATCGAAACACCAAGCGCACCAACGCCGTGAAAGCACCCGGGCACGAATTCCGCAGTCCACGCTGCCATCTGGCGTCCGGCCACCTATCGTCGTGTCGTGACTGATGTAGTGGCATGGTCGGCACTCGCGCTGTCGGTACTGGCTCTGCTCTGGCAGGTGGTGACCTGGTTCGGCTCAGGCGCGCGAATCAAGTTCACCGCCGTGGCAGTGGACATGGTCATCACGGACGGCAAACTGAGCCTGACAGTCTTCTTCACAGTGACCAACTCGGGCCGTCTCGCCGCAACCGTCCACAACGTGGGCCTCGAACAGCGCATGCGCCGGTTCGGCACGATGACAGCACTGATCGGAGCCGGAGCCGCAAGGCCTTTCGACAAATCCGCCGATCCACCCCTGCCACGCAGACTGGAGCCGCACGACAGCGTGGGCGGCGCCGTCACCTGGCAGTCGGTCCCGCTGCAACAAGGCCGTCGACGCAATTCCGGCTACCTCGTCCCCTACGCCTACGTCGGCGGCAGAAAGATCCCCGCCCGACCTATCCGCACAAAAGCCGCATCCCAGAACGTCGTTCAGCAGTGACAGCACGATGTACTCGATGCCGAGCCGCCGCGCTGGAGGTTCGGTCAGCGCGGCGGCTGCCGCAGACAATCGGAATCACTCGATACCGCTGCGGATCACAGGGATTCGCTTCAAACCGGGTGGCCAGTCACGGTTGGCTGGATGGTGCCGCCGTGGCGGCGACCAGGGCCGGGACGGCATCGTCGAGTTCCGAACCGGAACACCGTGACCGCCGAAGCGCAAGTAGCGCTACCCGGCGCAACACCGTCGTCAATGCGATCAGGCGAGTAAGAGAGACTGCTCGCATGAGTCTTGCAGCACATCTGGAGCAGCTCGGCCGCCCGCTGGTCGAGGAGCAACTTGCGCATCCGACCGTGGCGGGGATCGCGAAAGGCGACCTCGCCGAGCCGGTGTTCCGCTCCTGGCTTGAACAGGACTACCTGTTCCTGCTCGACTACGTCCGCGTCTTCTCCCGCCTCGCCTGGCAGGCGCCCGCCGCCCACCTCGGCGATCTGGTCGACCTCGCGCACGCCACTTTCCACGACGAAATCTCGCTGCACCGCGGTCTGGCCGCGGAGTTCGGCGCCGACCTCGACGGCGCCGTGAAGGGCGAGCCGTGCACGAAATACACTGCGTTCCTGCTGGATTCGGCCGCGAACTACGCCGACGGCCTGGCCGCCCTGTACCCCTGCATGTGGGGCTATTCGATGCTCGGCGGCATCCTCGCCCAGAACCCACCCGCCGACCCGCGCTACCAGCGCTGGATCGACACCTACGCCGACCCCGGCTTCGCGGCGCTCACCGCCCGCTGCGGCCAGATGCTCGACGAGACGGGCGGCGACAACGCGGAGGAGCTGTTCCTGACCGGCATGCGCCACGAACTCGCGTTCTGGGATGTGCCGTTCAGCCGCGGATGAACCGGTAGGTCGTCCGTCGACTTCCCGGCTGAGAGAGCTTCATGGGTCACACCCAGGCCCTTCCATCACTGGAAGACGCGCTGATCGCTGTTCGTGGTCTGCTCATCGATGCAGCGGCTAAGGATGAGCTCAACTAAGGACCCGAACGAAGCAGGCCCGGTCGGCGCCGCGCTGGCCAGTCTGGTCCGCGCGGGAAGCTGCATGTGAATCTATTGGTGGGCGATCTCGGCCGCGCGGAAACGATCAGCGACACATGGTGTGGGCTGTCTGGAACCTAGTGCGTCTGGTTCGCGGCTGCCGATTCCTGGAAGTCGAGGAGTGCTTCTCCATGCGTCTGCGCCCACTGCGTCAGCATCGCTATCGGCTCCTGGAGCGTCCGGCCGAGCGGGGTCAGGCTGTATTCCACCCGTGGGGGCGCTTCGGCGTACCGCTGTCGATCGATGAGGCCGTTGCTCTGCAAGCGGCGCAGGGTCTGGGTCAGCACCTTCCGCGAGATACCGCCCGACAAAGCGACAAGTTCACTGTGCCGCTTGGGGCCATCCTGGAGCGCGTACAGGGTGACTACGGACCACTTGTTCGCGACGATCTCGATTGCTGTGCGGGCGGGACAGTCGGACATGAACATGATTCCGGCAGGGGGACTCACGGTCCGAAGGTTACCAAAAGGTACCTATCGGATTCCTAGCGTAGCCGTCATGCACATCGCAGCCCTGATCTTGTCTGTCCTGCTCGCTTCGGCCATGCTCCAGTCCGGAGTGATGAAGTTCTTGCGCCCCGCGTGGATACGCCAATTCGCCGAAGCGGTCCACCTCACCACCTCCCAGCTCACCGCGCTCGGGAGCCTGCAGATCGCCGCGACGGTCGGTCTCCTCTGGGGAATCTGGTTCCCGCCCTTCGCGATCGCCGCCGTGATCGGGCTGGTGCTCTATTTCACCGGCGCGATCATCGCCCACCTCCGCAGCGGCGACCGGAACATGCTGGGAGCCGTGGGCTTCCTCGCGCTCTCGATCGCGACGTCAGTCGTGCTCGTTATCGATGCCGCCTGAACTCCAGGAGCCCAACCTCGCAGTCTCGGTTGTCCGCCTTCACGTCGCACGCGATGTCCGAACACCCTGGAATCGGCAATAGCGGACGTTCCGCAGCGCACCAGGTTCCGGCCGCCGGCGCTCCGCGCTGCCCGTTTCGGTCAGCGCGGTATGCGGCTACTTATCGTGCGTTCGGAGTTGAGGGGCCGGGTCGGCGCCGATCCCGCCACCGCGCGCCCGCCGATTCGGTCGGTGTGTCATGCGCGACCAGAGTGCGTTCAGAAGACCGAGTGTCAGTATTCGACCGATAATGCTGGCGTGGCTTCATCACGTCCCAAACTACAGATATCGCCTGACGATCTTCCGGTACCGGAAGTGCTGCGGCGCATGGTGGTACGCGGCGAAGTAGCGTGGTTCCTGTTCTCCCCGCAGGTGACTTGGATGCAGGTGATGGATGCCTACAGCAAACTCAAAGCAGCGCTGGCGTCAGACGGTGACCTCCTCGTCATCTCCCATCCTGGTTCACGCTCGGATTCCTCCTCGTGGCTGACTGTCCGGCGCTTGATCAGCGTGGACGAGGCCATGCGGTTGCGTGACCGGCTCGAGGCGCTGGTGGCCGAGTACCGCGCCCTTGCTCATCGATTGGCCGTGTTGTACCGGGAGCACATCGAGCCTGCCGGCGAACGCGGTGAGGAGTGCCCGAATCCGCTGGAGATCGACGGCGAATCCTGGTGGTGGCACGAACACGGTGCACACTGCCTGTTCGCCGACCAGGGCGATGACACCGACATCGAGATCGAGGTGAACACCTACCACCCCGATAAGATCGACCCGTACTTCCTACTGCTGTACGCCGAATCCACAGATCGCTACCAAGACATCCACACTGCCTGTCTCGAAGGTATCCACGACATGGATCGGATGCTGAACCTCACAGCCATCCTCTGACCCCCTCAGTCACGGTGATCCGATACCTCAAAAGGCGGCCGGTTGCCGCTCGAGGCCGTCCCGGAACCGCGATAGGCCGCCACCGCCGCTTCCACTACACCCACTGGCGCATGCCCCATGCATCGCATCCATATCGCCCGCGATGAAAGTGTAAGGGCCGCCCTCGGAGCGGCCCGTACCTGCGACCATCACGCCATTCGACACCCCCGGACCGCAGGCGAAGCTGGAGCCGCCGGCATGGAACGGGTGGCCCGCCGCCCCGGGCGTGAACAGGAGGATGCCACCCCACCGCCTGCGAAACCTGCCCCGCACCCCCACCCCATCACGGAGGGGTCCAAGGCACCGCCGCCGCTGCCCCAGGCTCGCACGTCGATGGCGCTGACCCCTTCGATCACCTCTCAACATGCCTCGACGAATGGTCCCCCGCCGCACGGTATTCGGTAGCGGAGGTTCAGCACCGCAACAGGTTCCGACCGCCAGCGCCGCGCGCTGACCGGTTCGGCCAGCGCAATATGCGGCAGGAGCGGACGTTGTGTATCGTCAACCATCACATGATTCTGGTGCGCCGCCACAACACTCGCTCCCACTGTCCGGGCAGGCTGGCGTTGTCCAGTTCGATGAGTCGCGCGGATCCTTGACACGCCGCGATCCGTCGCGGACGAGTATCTGCTCCTACTAGGGCGACGCCGGTTCGAGCACGTGCTCGACGTGCGCGAGGTAGTCGAGCAGATCTCCGATTTCGGCCAGCAGCACTCCCGCCCCTGCCAGCGCGCGGACTTGCACCAGCCGCAGCAGTTCCTCGGATCAGTATCTGCGGCAACCGGATTCGTCGCATCCGGGTTCGCGCACCAGCCCACGCCGATGGCAGTTGCGCACCGCCGCGGTCGTGAGACCGGCGAACGCCGCCGCGCGGTCGATCGTGAACCCTTCTTCCAATGCACTGTCGAGCATCTCCATCGCCTTCCTGCCGTGGATCGCACCCGTCTACTCTGTGATACAGTCTAGTGGTACTCAGTAGCACTGAATAGTGCGGTCCGACAGAAGGAGGTCGTCACGGAAAACTTGACGGAAATGCTGAAGGGCACACTGGAGGGCTGCGTCCTCGAAATCATCGATGCCGAGCCGACATACGGCTACGCGATCACGCGCCGATTGAACGAACTCGGCTTCGCCGACGTCATCGAGGGGACGATCTACGCGATCCTGCTGCGGCTGGGGAAGAACGGTCTGGTCAATGTGTCCAAACGACCGTCGGAAGTCGGCCCGCCGCGCAAGTTCTACACCCTCAACGACGCGGGGCGCGCGGAACTCACCACCTTCTGGACGAAGTGGGAATACGTCTCATCGCGCATCAATGAGCTGAAGGAAAGTCACACATGAGCTTCTGGGAGAAAGTCACAGGCAGCGATCTCACCAAGGAATACCGGGCGTATCAGGCTCGCGCCGAGACCCTTCCGGCCGAATACCTGGCTGCCTGGGAGGAGATCAAGGTCCGGCTGGCGCCCTACTCGGACATCACCGGCCGGAACCTGATGCCGATCCTCGACGGGGCATTGGGGCTGCTCGAGGAGGCCGCGGCCGATGGTCAGAGCGTTCAGGAAGCACTGGGCGATGACATCCAGGGCTTCTGTGCGGCAATCGCCGGTGAAGAGGGAGCCAAGGACTTTCGCGACAAGTGGCGCGAACAGCTGAACAGAAACGTGGCCCGCAAACTGGGCCGGTTGGGAGGGTAGCAGTGGGTATCCGCGACATCATCGAAGGCAAGCGCGAATGGCGTGCGCACATGGCGCGAGTCAAAGCGCTGCCGCCCGACTATCAGATCGTCTACAAGGAGATTCAGAAGTACTACTTCAAGATCGGCCCGGTCGGCCTGGTCGACGGCAGTCTGCTGCCCGGGATCCTCGACTTCTTCGAGGAAGGAATCGCCGAAGGCAAAGGCGTCCTGGACGTCATCGGCAATGACGTCGCGGCCTTCTGCGACGACCTGATCAAGGACTCGCCGACTCACGCCGAGATCTACCAGGAGTCGATCAACAAGAAGATCGGCAAGAAACTGAGCTAGTTCGTCAGGTCCGTGACCGAGTGGTGAGTCCCACCGGCACCGGCGCATCAGAGGTCTCCTCGAGACTCCACAACGAGATCGGATAGACACACGCGCACGAAATTCGGCATTAGCGGATGTTCTGCACCGCACCAGGTTTCGGCAGCCAGCACCCCGCGCTGGCCGGTTCGGTCAGCGCGGTATGCGGCAGAAGCGGACGTTCGGGTGTTGGACCCAGCGCCTCGGCCAGGAAGGTTCGTGGGGCAGTTCGGGCCCGGTTCTTCGCGTGTCCGGAGTCGGGCCCGACCTGTCTGCACGGTCTATCGGAGGGCGAGTGTCCGCGGGGGCGTCGTGAATTGGTGGAAGCTGTCGACGAAGTCTTGCAGGGCGTGGCGATCTTCGTCACCGGGCGGGCGGTGGCCACGTTCGGCGGTCACCACGACGAGGTCACCGGCTCGTATCTGCAGAACGTCCCAACACACCGGCAACACGAGTGCGTGGACCGTACGTCCATGGCAGCTGATTGCGAGGTAGGAGCTGTATCGGCTCGCCACGGCCGCCAGGTCCTCGGCGATGTCCGCGGTGAGCGCTCCGGCCGCCCGGAATTCCTCGAAGTGCATGTCGTTCCCCCGGTCCTTCCTGTTCGTGTCACCGCCCGCCAGCTTATGTCTGGTCAGGCACTCGACGCACCGAACTCGGCAGCTGTGAATGTTCTGCACCGCACCAGGTTCCGGGCGCCGGTGCCACGCGCTGGCCGGTTCGGTCAGCGCGGTATGCGGCGAGAGCGTGAATTCGAGCGGCAACTCTTGGTTGATGAATCGCTGGTGAGACTTCCCGCGGGAATCCTCAGCGGCTCGCCCGTAGAAGGCGGACCGGGCGCAGTGCCTGGGGTGGTTCGCCCGCGAACTCCACAGATCCATCCAGGTATCCAGCGATGAAGTCCGTGGCGGAGTGGTCTTCGACGTCGGTGAAGCCGAGCGCGCGCAACTGTGCGGCGATGTCGTCAGGAGTGAAATAGCTGAACCAGGGTTCGCCGACAGCTGCCGCTCGCTGTGCGCGCGCGTGCAGCTTCGCACGATCCTCGTCGGTGTCTGCCGCCTGCAGGTAGTCGAAGATCACCTCGACCGGCTCCGATTGACCAGCAATGTATTCGAGGGTAGCGCGGGCGGCGTCGGGAGTCAGATAGAAGACGACACCGAGCCACACGAACACGGCCGGTTCGGTCCGGCCGAATCCGGCGGCTTCCAATCGTGTTGCCAGTGTGTCGGTTTCGAAGTTGACCGGCACGAAGGTCAACCGCTCAGGTTGGTCGATACCGGATGCGGCCAGGCGTTGGCGTTTCCACGCTTGGGTAGCGGGATGGTCGACCTCGAATACACGCAGGCCAGGGTGCGGGTTGCGGTAGGCGAAGGTATCCAGGCCCGCGCCGAGGATCACGACCTGTCGCACGCCGGCAGCCACGGCCTCGGCCACACGATCCTCGGCGAAACGGGCACGAGCAGCAAAGAACAGGCGGCGCGGCCGATCACTGACACCCAGCCGCAGGATTCCCGAGCCCGCATCGCTACCGGGACGATCCTCTGCGGGCCGGCCCAATTCGGTCAGCTCATCCACAGTGACACCCAGCAGACGTGCCGCCAGTGGATCGGTAAGAATCCTTGGCCGGTCAGCAATTTGATGATAGGCACGGGCGTAGGCAGTCACGAGCGCTGTCCGGCTGGGTTCCTCATTGTCCATACTCGAGAAGCTACTCACGAACACTGCGCGAGCACCCGGGAACTCACCCACATCAGCCACACCCGGGCCGATGTTGGTCGTGGCACCCCCCGTCACCGGCCGATCTCCACGGCGGCCATGACGATGATCCTTCATCTCGGTGCTCGGGCCATCACCTTGGGCATCACGATGTCTGGCCTTGCCGATCACAGGCGTGCGTTGAACGTGATCACCGAGAAGGTCGAATCCGACCAGGTGCGACGCCGACCCAGCAGAGTGGAATGCAACGGCTCAGCCAGCCGGTACGGTGTGCAGGCCCCTCGGAGTGCCCGGTATGCGGCAATAGCGGATGCTCTGCGCCGCACCAGGTTCCGGGCGCGGGCGCCCCGCGCTGGCCGGTTCGGTCAGCGCGGTCTGCGGCCATAGCGTGTGTTCGCCGGCCGGTTGTGATCGTGCTGCGTCGGGGATGAGATGCGAACTCTATTTGATACCGTGAGTTACATAAACATTGGAGGTGGGCTTGGACAGCGTGACGACGGTCGAGCGGCTGGTGGGCGTGATCAATCGGACCGCCACCCGCAACGGCCACCCCTTCGATATGCTCACCCCGATGCGGGCACCCGGTGGGCGACGCCGCCATTGGGCGCATTACGGGGTGATGGTTCCCGGCCTGCCTGCACCGCACCGCTTCTTCGGTGTGATGTCGATCCTCGGCACCCCGGGTGTCGCGATCTTCGCCAACGATCACGCGATCACCACGACCCCCATCGACACCGTCTACACCAGCTCGGCCACCGCAGCCATGTCCGGCGGACAATTCCTCGTTCACAGCATCGAACGTGACTGCGAATTCCGTTCCGACGGAAGCTATCTGAAGTTCGGCGACGACCTGCTCATCGAAGGTCGCTACCCGAAGTTCACGCTGCAACGCCACCACAGCGACATCGAGGTCGAACTCGAGATCCACGCCACCGACGTCGTCTCCCACTTCGCTCACGTGCCAGGCGCATACGACCACTGGAGCCTGCTGGCCCAATGCCGCGGCAGCATCCGCGACCAGCACCGGACCACCCCGGTCGACACCCTGTGCACCGTCGAATACGCCACCGGCATCGGATTGCACACCATCGCACCCGGAACCCGCCGCAACCTACCCGTCCCCTTCTTCACCTACCACGTGCTCAACATCGACCCGGCCACCCAGGTCCTGCTCGTACAGGTACTCGGCCCCGCAGGAGTCCCGATACAACGACGCGTATACCTGCGCGGACTCGACAATCACGGCAGCGTGCATACCCGCGGCTTCGATTTCACCGTCACCGAGTACCGGCCACAACCCACACCGTCCGGCCACGTGATGAGGCTGCCCACACGCCTGCGCTGGCAGGCGCGCGACAACCAGAACAACCCGCTGATCACAATCGAGGGCACCAGCAACGACGACTACTCCTACGGCTTGGGCGCCGGATTCGTCGGCAGCTACGACTACATCGGCACCTTCGCCGGTCGTTCGATCACCGGCACCGCCTACATGGAATACATCGATCTCCGATAAGTCCGGCCGCACGCGCGACTGCCCACCCGCACATGGCGGCGGTCCGTCGAAGCATTTCTCATCGGCAGTATTGGACGTTCTGCACCGCACCAGGTTCCGGCCGCCAGCGCCCCGCGGTGGCCGGTTCGGTCAGCGCGGTATGCGGCACGAGCGGATGTGGGCGAGATCTGGTCCCCGCTGTGTCCACAGATGCCGGAGCGGGGTCAGTGTGGTGCTTCGGAGTCCGATTTCGATGGTTGCTCGGCGGCGAGAATATCCGGGCCGTGTTGCATCGATTCCAATACCGCATCGAGCATGGTCCGTAGTCCGGCGACCGAGTGGTCGCGACCGGCGGTCCATTGATCGAGTCCAACTGTGAGCGCCGCGAAACAGCCGGCGGCCGCGAGCTGCGGGCGTAGGTCGCTGTCGGGCGACCCGGCGCGCGCGGCGAACCCGGATGCCAGGGCTTGCATCCGTTCCATCCCGCCGGTGAAATTGGCTCGACGCAGCACCGGGTTGGCCGTCAACAGCTTTCGCACTCGCCGCACGTTGTCCACGTAGGGCTGCAACAGCTCGGCGTACTCGCTCGCCAGCAGCTCTTCGCAGATGACCCCGCGCAGGGCCGTGATGGCTGATTCGTGCGGCGGCCGCCGCTCCAGGGCCGCCACGATTCCGGTGACCAGGAAACTCTCGTGATCGAAGATCACCGATTCCTTCGACGGGAAGTGACGGTGGAAGGTCCGACGCGACACCTCCACCGCGTCCGCGATCTGCTGCACCGTCGTCTGCTCGAAGCCTTGCTCCTCGAACAACCGCAGCGCGGTGGCGATCAACTCCTCACGCAGCCGCTGTGCCTTCTGGTACCGCAGCCCACCGACCGCCTCCTGGGTCATCGTCACCTTCTTTCTGCACCGGGCCTCCGAGTCGGGCCGGTCAGCTTATCGCTGGATCGAACCGCGGCACAGTGGCGTCACACGGCGACAGTTGATATAAACCGTCAAACGTCTCTGAGGGACAGTATCGCCGACTCCACGCCGAACGAGGACATCGATGCCACGCCACGCACTCACGACCCTGGCCATCGCCGCACTGCTCGCAACCGGGCCACTCACGGCCTCGGCCTCGGCCGATCCGGTCGACGCCATCGGTGACCTCGTGTCCTCGGGTCCGCTCGCGGCAGCGGTCACACCGCCCGCAGCCGCGGATGCCACGCGGATCGTGTACCGGACGACCGGTCCCTCGGACCTGCCCGCCCTCAGCAGCGGAGCGATCTACTTCCCCGCCGGAACCCCACCTCAGGGCGGCTGGCCGGTCATCGCATGGGCTCACGGCACGACCGGGCTGACCGATGCGTGCGCCTACAGCGTCGGCGGACCCGTCGAAGTCGACCGGGATTGGGCGTATCTCGACCACTGGCTCGGGCAGGGCTACGCCGTGGTGGCGACCGACTACGCCGGACCCGGCGTCGGTGGGCTGCTGCCCTACCTCAACGGAAAAGTCGAGGCGCACAACGTGGTCGACGCGGTGAAGGCTGCCACCCGCGCCTATTCCGGGACGCTGAGCCGCAATTGGGTTGTCGTCGGACAGTCCCAGGGCGGCGGCGCGGCCATCATCACCGCCCGCTACGCCACCGAATTCGGCGGACCCGAACTGAACTACCTCGGCGCCGTGGGCACCGGCGTCCCCGCACACATCGAAGACGTCCTGATGCCGCTGGGCCCCCACACGCCACCGGTTCGCCTTCCCGCCCACACCACCGAATACGTGCTCTACATCCTGTCCGGGCTACGAACCTCCTACCCGGACCTCGACATAGACTCCTATCTCACCGACGAAGGCCGCCGCTGGGTCGATCACGCCGAACAGGTCTGCGCGCTCCCCTTGGCCGACGAGCTGACCGCCACCCCCGTGATCCTCGGAGACCTGTTCGCCAAGCCGCTCGCCGCCCTACCCGACGCCCACGACCTGCTCACCGACTACCTCGGCATCCCGGTGTCCGGCTACGACAGGCCGCTGTTCATCGGCCAGGGAATGACCGACACCGACGTCCTCGTCCCCGGCACCCTCGCGACCGTCACCGCCATGCAGGCCAACCACCAGCCACTGACCTTCCACGCCTACCCCACCGACCACGACGCCACCGTCAACGCCTCACTGCCCGACTCCACCCCCTTCCTCCAGCAACTCTTCGCCACCGCCCACTAACGCCACACCCCCGTACGGAACTCGGCAGTAGCGGACTTTCGCCGGTCTCGGATCGGCACGGCCAGTTGATCTTTCGATGCCCCGCGCCGGCCGGTTCGGTCAGCGCGGTATGCGGCAATGTAGTGCGTTCGGCGCCACGTGGTGAGAGCGCGGCTCGCAACTGGGAGCGACGGACTATGGCTCTAGTTTCAGGATTGGGGTGTGGTCGGTTTGTGCGATCGCAAGTCGCGTGCCGTCGGGATGCGCGGTGGCGACCGGTGTAGGTATGTGGGTGACTCCGTAGCTACAGTCCTTGGTTCCGGCGTCTACGTCGGGCCATTCGACGAGCGTTTCACCCGAGATCGGGTCGATCAGTCTGGGGTGGCCGTACAGTGACACGATGCGCTCACCGCAGGCGATCATTGTGCCGACCGGGTGAGTCGGGCGGGAGCGATGAAGCCAGCGGGCCGAGTCGATGGACCAGATGCCGAGCTGCCCAGGCGCGAGCCGGTCGGAATCCTCTCGATCGTCCTCGTCATCGAGTGGGTCCGCATTCGATGCTGCGATCGCCACCCGGTCGTTGTCGAGCCAGCATGCGGATTCAACCTCGGCGAAAGACGTTTCGGCCGGCAGTACGCCTCGGCCATCGAGCACTGTCGGGTCCTTCGCCGCCGCGGCCAGATCGAAGACCATCGCGATACCGTGCGGGTGCCACACCCAGCCTGCGGCAAGGAGGTGTCGACCGTCGGGGCTGATCGAAAGTCGTGAGTGGAACACATCCTGTGGTGTTCGGGATCCTTCGGTGATGCGTCGCCCGGTCTCGGCATCGTCGATCTGCAAGACGTTGTATTCGTTGGGGCAGTGCACGACGACCTCGCGCCCGTCGGCCAATGCGCCAAGGGCGACAGGGTAGTCGAAATCCTCTGCGTGGTAATAGCTTCGATCGAGTTCACGGAGCAGCTTTCCCTGACGCAGCAACAACGCTTTCGTGCCGCGTTCGGCGTACAGGACTTCGAATCGGCCCGATGGCGAGACCACCGCATGATCGAACGGCCCGGAGAACATGCGGCAAATCCGTGGCGAGTCGACGGTGCCGTCGGACGACCAGCGGGTCGGGCCGTGCGAGAAGTCGACCAAATCATCGCCATCCCACGACAGGGCCGAGACCTGCCGCGGTGTGGCAATACGTTGTGCCTGCATGGATCTCCCCCGATGTGCAACTCGGGCCGTCACATTACCCGGGAGGTCTCGTGACCCATCTCACCACCACCGGAAACGATGAGGCCCGACAACTCCGCTCATCGGGCATGTCGGTGCGTTCGCCGGGCCGAGATGGTCTCGGCCCATGCATCTTCCGGACCCCGGCCCTGTCCGATCTGAACCGCGCGGCATGCGGGATAGAGTTTCCTCGGTGGTGGCCGAGAACCGCGATACTGGTCGGATGCAGTGGATTCGCGACTACTACGCGGACGAGGACATCTGGCTCCTGATCGAACTCGATGACGACGGCCGGCCGAACCGGCAGATCGATCTTCGAGGTGCTGACGGTGAGCCGGTCACGGCTGTGTCGCTCGCGGAGGTCATGCATGCACGAGACCACGGGGGCATCCCTGCGGTTCAGGCGTACGAACGCAGATACGGTGTGCTCGCGGAGGGCAGCGCCGACGATTGGGACGCCGAGGGAAGTGCCCTCAGCGAGATGACGGCTGAGGACTTCGAAACGGCCTGGACGCTGGCTCGTCGGGCAATCGAACACCGAGGGTCACCGGTAGCCGAGTAGGTCTCCGGGCGATGAAAGCTGCTCGAACATCGGCAGTAGCGGATGTTCCTGCGCCGCGGTCGGTCTCGCCACCGACGACCCTGCGCTGGCCGGTTCGGTCAGCGCGGGATGCGTAGCGACCGGCCAGACGGTCGCCGTGAACGACACCATCACCGTCGAGGTACGGCATCGACCGCGGGTCTCTCCCCAATCACGGCTGGCAATGGCAACCTATGTGCACGTGACCTGAGAGGGCCTGCCCTGCAACGAAATCCGCCCCGGCCGTAGGCTTGGAACCCACGCATAGCCGGGGCGGATTTCGTCGTTTCTGGGGGACTATCTCACGTTGAATTTCGTCAGCTCGGTGCGCAGCGGATCGGACTGCGATACGCACGAGACATCGACGTCCGCCATCGATGGCGCGCCAGGCTTGGAAGTGCCGCGGGCAACCGCTGTCACCGTCCACGTTCCGTCAGCCGAAATGACGTCGACATCGGAGAGCGTGACCGGACGCTGATCGGCGACGTACTTCTCCTCGATCCGACTCAGGCACAACTCGACCGCATAATCTCTGTCCAGCGGGCGCGTCGCATCGAACGTGGTGGTCGGTGCGCCCTCGCGGCAGGTGCGGCCCGCGTTGAAGTCGATGGTGTATTGCCCCGGATTCAGACCGGTTTCCGCGGCACCGCGGTCACCGCGGGCGATCTTTCCACGGCCGAGGCGGTTCGCCTCCTTCGCCGGATCATCGCCAATCGCACAGTCGACGTTGACGAAGTAGCCGCCATCCACGTAGTTACGAGCGAGAATGTTCTGTGCAATCTCCCGGAACACGGCAATAAGCTCGTCGGTGTCATCTGTGCGTACGAGCGCGGTGAACTGACGGTCGGCTTGCTGCAGATCGTATGGCGGCGCTATGGCCGCCGGACGGGCGGAGGGCGGAGCCGTGGCGGTCGCAGTCGGTCGTGCCGCGGCGTGTTCGGTCTCGTCCCGATCGAACTGCACGATGAGGCCGAGCCCGATCAGAAATGCCAGCACGCCAGCGACACCGATGATGCCGAGCACCCATTTGCGCGCCCGCCGATCTCTGCTCTGCTGCTCGCCCTGTCCGGCAACCATCATGAAACCCCCTGCTGTGGCATGGATGTGGTCCGCAGCCGGTCGGACCGCACTGTGGTAGCCACACATTAACCATCGTTCGCAGGCGGACAATGCACATCCTCTGAAGCCGACCCTCTATGCACGATTTGTCGGGCTTCAACGCCGGGGCGGACGTGCGCGCCGGGCACGAGACGATGACCGCCTCAACGTGCTGCCTCCGCCTGACGACATCATCTTGCGCGGGTGGCGAGCTACTGTCCGTTTCCATCCGCGCGGTATGCGGCAGTGGAGGATGTTCGCCACGGACGGGTGAGTTGACGTCATGTCGATGTGAAGTTCGAAGATTCGGCCCTGGAAAAGGTACACACACCGACTGAGATATTCACCGACTCCGGTCGCGCCGCCGCAGTCTCCGCGAAGCCACGGACGCATCTGTTCGTTCACGCCGGAGATGCGGCCGGCAGCGCGGCAAATCCCGCACGAGTCGGCACCAACCACCAAGGGCGACATGCGATTCAGGAGTCTGGATGCCGGCCCGCCACGACAGGCTACGGGCAGCTGCCAGTACCACGAGCCGCCGTGGCCCAGGCAATCCGCTGGCACCGCTGAACGATTTTCCGTCACCTTGTAGACGCGCTTGGACGCGACCGTGACGATCACGCATTCGGAGAAGTAATGCGCGACGGCGACATTCAAGATGATCGTCGGTCATCACACGCTCGGTTCCTGGATCGACCACCACCGGCGGCGGCACCGGCGAACCGCTTGTTCCCGCCGTCACCATCCGGAGGTTCCGCGCCCCGTCCGACGGAGAGGGAGTCCTTCGGCGACTGCACTTGAGGTCTTCGCCGCTTTCCATGGGGCGAAAAGGCGAGGTGGCAACGATTAACTGCGCGATATCCTGAGCACGTCAGGAAGCAGGACCGGCGCATGGTCGACATCGACCCCTTCGAAACTCAGCGCGACGCGGTCTGTGAGATCACGGCGGAGCTGGCAGTGGCCGGATTCACCGACGCCCAGCAGATCGGGCGCGGCGGGTTCGGCCTGGTATATCGCTGCACCCAAGAGGCGTTGGACCGGACGGTGGCGATCAAGGTGCTCACCGCGAACCTCGAGGAGGACAACCGCGAGCGGTTCGTCCGCGAGCAACAGGCGATGGGCCGGCTGACCGGGCACCCGAACATCGTCGAGGTGCTGCAGGTGGGCATGACGGCGTCCGGTCGGCCGTATCTGGTGATGCCCTATTACCCGCAGGATTCCCTCGACGCCCGGATCCGTCGTCACGGTCCGCTGTCGGCGGACGAGACACTGCGGGTGGGGGTGAGGATCGCCGGGGCGCTCGAGACCGCGCATCGGCTCGGCATCCTGCACCGAGACGTCAAACCCAGCAACATCCTGATCACCGACTACGGTGAGCCGGCACTGGCCGATTTCGGTATCGCCCACATCCCCGAGGGGTTCCACACCGCTACCGGCTTGGTCACCGGTTCGCCGGCGTTCACCGCGCCGGAGGTCCTGGCGGGTGAGGCACCCACCCCCGCCGCGGACGTCTACGGACTCGGCGCCACCTTGTTCGCCGCGCTGACCGGGCACGCAGCGTTCGAGCGGCGCAGCGGCGAGCAGGTGGTTGCCCAATTCGTGCGGATCACCACCGCGCCGGCACCGGATCTGCGCGAGCACGGCATCGACGACGGCATCTCGACGGTGATCGCACATGCCATGGCTCGCACTCCCGGGGAGCGGCCCTGCGCCGAGGCGTTGGGCGAGCAGTTGCAAGCACTGCAAGCCGGGCGCGGATCGTCGGTCGACGAGATGGCGGTGCGCGCCGACGCGGGTGCCGAGCGGCAGGAGAGCACCCCGGTTCCGTTGACTCCTGTGGCCACCGGCCGCTCGCCGGCCCGGCAGACCGTGCCGTTCGCTTCGCCGGTCAGCGCAGGGTCCTTTCCTCTCGAGCTGACGAGCTTCGTCGGCCGCCGCACCGAATTGACCGAGGCCAAGACCCGGCTGGCGAGTTCCCGGCTGGTTACCTTGGCCGGGATCGGCGGGGTCGGCAAGACTCGACTGGCGTCGCGGGTCGCGACCGATGCACAGCGCAATTTCCCGGACGGGGTGTGGCTGGTCCATCTCGCGGAGGTGCACGACGATGCCCTGCTGCCGGGAGTGATCGCCACCGCCGTGGGGTTGCGCCCGCAAGGCAAGCTGGTGCTCGACATGCTGATCGACTACCTGGCTTCGCGACAGTCGCTGCTGGTGCTCGACAATTGCGAACACATCGTGGACGCGGCTGCGAAGGTTGTCGAAACTCTGCTGCGGGAGTGCCCGACGTTGCGGATCCTCAGCACCAGCCGCGAGCCCCTGCGCATCGGCGGGGAAACGGTGATACACGTGCGGCCGCTGTCGGTTCCCGATCCGGATCAGCCGCCGTCGCTGCGGAGGGCGGCCCGCTACGACGCGGTCACCCTGTTCGTCGAACGCGCTGCCGCCGCCGTGCCCGGCTTCGCGCTCACCGAGGACAACCTCGCCACCGTGACCGAAATCTGCCGCGGGCTCGACGGGCTGCCGTTGGCGATCGAATTGGCCGCGGCCCGGCTGCGGACACTGTCACCCGAACAGATCCTGCAGCGGCTCACCGACCGGTATGCGCTGCTGACCCGCGGCAGCCGCAGCGCACCGGACCGCCAGCAGACCCTGCAGCGGTGCATCGACTGGAGCTACTCCCTGTGCACCGCAGCCGAACAACAGCTGTGGGCACAGCTGTCGGTGTTCGCCGGCACCGTCGAACTGGACGCTGCCGAACAGGTGTGCCGAAACGACCTCGGAGCGCAGCTGCTCGACATCCTCACCGCCCTGGTCGACAAGTCCATCCTGAACCGTGAGGAATCGGGGTCGGTGGTGCGGTTCCGGCTGCTCGAGACGGTGCGCCAGTATGGCCGCGACAAGCTCGAGCAGACCGGCCGGTACACCGACCTGCGGCGTCGGCACCGGGCCTGGTACCGGCAGTTCGCCGAGCGCGCCGAGGCCGACTGGATCAGCCCCCGCCAGCTGTATTGGATCGCCCGCCTAGACCGCGAGCAACCGAATCTGCGCGAGGCGTTGGATTTCTGCCTGACCGATACCGAGGCGGAACCCGACGCCGCGCTGTCGTTCGCGGCGGCCCTGCAGCCGTTCTGGATCGCCCGAGGCCAGCACAGTGAGGCGCGGTACTGGCTCGACCGCGCCCTCGCCGACGGGTCGACGACCGCGACGGCGCTGCGCGCCAAGGCGCTGTGGCGCGCCAACCTGGTGGCCATCGGCCAGGACG
The DNA here is from genome assembly GCF_050942175.1 of Nocardia sp. CA-151230. Taxonomy (NCBI): domain Bacteria; kingdom Bacillati; phylum Actinomycetota; class Actinomycetes; order Mycobacteriales; family Nocardiaceae; genus Nocardia; species Nocardia sp. CA-151230. The sequence goes on along the minus strand of NZ_CP192061.1, from coordinate 4,036,899 downwards.
ATCGCGTCGCGGTGTCCGCGCGGGCCGTGCAGGCGCAGGCACTCGCCGCAACGACCGACAACCCGATCGTGCACGCGTTCGCAGATCTCGGCCAAGCTTTTCACGCACTCAGCAGCGGCGACCCGCCGCGCGCCCGCGCCGCGGCGGAAGCCGCCCTGGTGTGGTTCGCTGCGCACAGGGACGTCTATGGACAGATCTGGGCCCTGTTCGCGCTCGGATGGGTGTGCATATTCCGGCAGGACAGCGCAGCAGGCCTCGCGTACTACGAGCAGGCCCTCGCGATCACCGAATCCCACGGCGAATCGTTTCATCGGTCGGCTGCCCTGTGGGGAGCAGCGGTTGCCGCGTGGCAGCAGGGCGATAGCGAGCGGGCGCTGCTGCTGCTGCGGCAATCGATGCAGATGACCAGGCACCAGAAAGACCTGTTCATGGTCGCGCAGACCATGGAAACACTGGCATGGATCGCGCAAGCGCAGGGCGGCGCGCGGCGCGCCGCGGTGTTGCTGGGCGCCGCGAAGGCTCTGTCTCGAGCGATCAGCGCTTCCGCGATGATCTTTCCGGACCTGGTGGCCTACCACGAGAACTGCGAGCGAGCCGCGCGTCGCACGCTCGGCCGGGGACCCTTCGAGACCGCCTACCGCGAAGGCGCCACGCTGGATCTCGACGCCGCGATCGACTTCGCCCTCGGAGAGCAACCAACGGCCACAGCTCCCGGTCGGGGCCCTTCGGCGGAGCTGACCCGCCGGGAGCAGCAGGTCGCCACCCTCGTCGCCGAGGGCCTGACCAACAGGGCCATCGCCACCCGCCTGCACATCTCCCAGCGCACCGCTGCCGCACACGTCGAACACATCCTGACCAAACTCGGATTCACCTCGCGCGTCCAGATTGCCGCCTGGGTCGCCGAACAGAGCCGACCCGCACACAGTTCAGGGCCCGAGCCGCTGTAGACGGGTTGGGAGTCGGCCGCGTCGAGACCGGTTCTGCATCCGGTGCCGCTGTGCCCACCGCTGCCCGGACGAATCGTGGCGTTGTTGCGGCGCAGCACCGCTACCCGTCCGACGCAGCCCGCGCGTTCGCCGGAATCGTCCACACGGTCGCCGATGTCCACCAATAACCATTGCTCCTGTCTATCGCTTCCATGGAAAGCAAGTATTGGACTCTATAGCTGGAGCTGGTGCACCCTGGGATCAGGGCAAGTACCGCCTCACCGAACCGTTCCGACGGTGAGGTCAATTCGGAAGGACCGCAATGGACTTCGCACAGCACACCATCGATCTGGCGCGCCGCAACGTCGAAGAAGGCGGGCGCCCCTTCGCCACGGTCATCGTCAAAGACGGCAAGATCCTGGCCGAGAGCCCCAACCGGGTCGCCCAGACCAACGATCCCACCGCCCACGCCGAAATCCTCGCCATCCGCGAGGCCTGCACCGCGCTGGGCACCGAACATCTGACCGGGACCACCATCTACATCCTGGCGCTGCCCTGCCCGATGTGTCTGGGTGCGCTCTACTACTGCTCGCCCGACGAGGTCGTCTTCCTGACCACGCGCGAAGCGTACGAGCCGCACTACGTCGACGATCGAAAGTACTTCGAGTTCAACACCTTCTACGACGAGTTCGGCAAGCCGTGGGACCAGCGCCGCCTGCCCATGCGTCACGAATCCCGCAGCGACGCCGTCGACGTCTACCGCCTCTGGCAACAGCGCAACAACGGCGAAAGGCGCGTGGCCGGCGCACCCACCGCGCACTGATCGGCACCTCACCGCGGCAGCACGCTTGCCGCGAGCGGCGCGCCTCCGGCACCGGAATTCTCCCGACGTTCCCCGAACACACATCCCGTGACCAACATCCCGTGACCGATAGGACAAAACACATGAAGAAAGTCACCTCCCTCGTCGCAGCGCTGGCCGCGGTCGGCGTGCTGGCCGCGTGCAGCAGCAACGACAACTCGAGCTCTGCGGTGGACTCGACATCCGCCCCGACGTCCTCGATGATCGCCGCGACCTCGGCGGCGGTGGCCCCGGGTTCGCCGTCGGCGGTGCTGGCCTCCACTGCGTGGGAGACCACGTCCGCGAAGGACGCCCAGGGCATATCGGTGCCGCTCACCGATGGCAACGTCAAGAACTACGTCGGCTTCGCCTACTTCGAGACCGACGGCACCTTCACCATGGTCAACCTCGACAACACGCCGAAGATGCACGGTGACTGGTCGGTCTCGCCCGACGGCAAGACTCGCACCATCGTCCCGAAAAACGATGCCGGACAAGAACAATTCCGCCGGGACGTCGACATCGTCACCCTCACCGACAAGGAATTCACCTACCGCGTGTACGCCGATGCCGCCAACAAGGCCGTGTACTACGACATCATCCACACGCCCACGACGCATCCGGAACCGACCAGATAGAACCCGAGCCGTCGGCAGGTCGCCGGCCTGTCGACGCATCGACCCGGGGCGTGGCACCGAATTCGAGTGGTCACCTTCTCGAGCCTATGCCGAACAGCCGCCACGGCCGCCCTCCGGATCCGGATCCCACCAATGCCGTTGACAGGCGTTCACCGCCGCCGCGTTCAGCGCAGTCGTTCTCGCCACCTCGGGCGCGGACCCGTCGATCCGGAATGGATCCGGCCGTACCGCACTCGACAACGCACAGCGACGCGGTCAATCTCTCGTCGTGTAGATCCTGCGAGCACCAGAACCCGAAAGGCCCCCGGTCGTTGGAGGCATGGTGATGCTGCGGCCAGAGCTTTCGCATTTCATCACGAGACTTCGAGGAGAGATCCCATGGTCAGCGCACACCCCACAACCCCCGACCGGTTGGTCGACGCGCGCCTGCCCGACGGACGCAGGGTCGATATGGTCCTGCGCGACGGGCGGATCGCCGCCGTCGAGCCGCATCGGTCCGACGCGGATGCGCACGGCGACACCGTGATCCGATGCGGCGGTGCGCTGGTACTACCCGCGTTGGTCGAGGGCCATTGTCATCTCGACAAGACCTTCCTCGGCGCACCGTGGCAGCCGCATCTCTCGGCCGGATCGCTGCGGGAGCGCATCGCCCACGAGAAGGTGTTGCGTGAGCAGATCGGCGTGCCGGTCGCCGAGCGGGCCACCGCGCTGGCCGAGCGCATGGTGTCCCTCGGTACCGGCTACGCCCGCTCCCACGTCGATATCGACCCCGAGACGAAGCTGTCCGGATTACACGCGCTGCTGGAAGTCCGTGCGGCCCTGCGTGATCGGATCGGCATCCAGTTGGTCGCCTTCCCGCAGAGCGGGATCCTCACCGCGCCCGGGGTGGCCGACCTGCTCGACGCCGCGCTCGCCGACGGAGCCGACCTGATCGGCGGCCTGGACCCGGCCGGATTCGACGCGGACGTCGACGGCCACCTCGACGTCGTCTTCGGCCTGGCCGACCGGCACGGCGCCGGAATCGACATCCACCTGCACGACGGTGGCACGCTCGGCACCAGCCAGTTGCGCGCCATCGCCGACCGCACCCGGGCGCTGGGCCTGGGCGGAAAGGTCACCGTCAGCCACGCCTACGCGCTGGGCCAGGTCGACGGCGGCGAACTCGACCGAACCGCGGCCGCGCTCGCCACAGCAGGAGTCGCGATCATGACCAACGGTCCGGCCGGAACCATGCCGCCCGTGCTGCCACTGCGCGACCATGGAGTGAGCGTGTTCGCCGGATCGGACAACATCCGCGACGCCTGGTGGCCCTACGGCACCGGCGACATGCTCGAACGGGCCACCATCATCGGCCTCAACGGCGGCCTGATGTCCGACGACGACCTCACCCTCGCCGCCGCCATGATCACCGACTCCGCCGCCACTGCACTCGGACTCACCGACTACGGCCTGCACCTGGGCAGCCGCGCCGACCTGGTGGTCGTGGCCGCGACCGGAGTCCCCGAGGCCGTCGCCTCGCACCCGGAACGACTCTGGGTGCTGCACGGCGGCCGCGTCGTCGCCGCCGCATAACCCCCGATTCGACTGCGGAGGTGGGTTGCGCGAGATCCTTGTGGTGCGGCGCGCGGCGCAGTGCGCGCCGTCACGGCCATCGCCAATGCCTATCCATGACAACGGAGAACCGGTTCCCCCACACTCACCTGCCGGAATTGCCGCGACCGCACATGTCGCCCCAAGTCCTGTGCGCCACAACCGGATTCGATCGGCACAACCGAGCACCTGGCACACAGGTCATTGCTGCGACGAGGCGCGGCCGGAGTTGCCGGAGACATGTCATACGAACAGGTCGTGTTCGCGCATCACCGTCCGCCTGCGCCGCTGCGGAATCCCGTTGCTGCACAGCTCAATTCGGCGCACCACCGTGAACACGACGCCAGACCCGCGGACCTGGCGAGCTGCTGGCCGGTAGAGACAACATCTGCTCAACCGCGCCACCGGACAGCGGGCCGGGGGGCCGATCGCCGGTCGCGACCAGTCGATCAACCCATGGCTGCCCAGCTCGTCGAGCACCGCACAACGTAGACGCCGCCACAGCCCCGCCTCGGTCCAGTCGGTGAAGCGGCGATGCGCGGTGGGCACGGTGACCACGAACGACGGCGGCAGCATCCGCCACAGCACCGTCGGCCACATCCGTACGGCACCGCCACGACCTCGACCGACTCATATCCGATTGGATGGTTTGCCGATCACGCCGACGGCGGATCCAGCGGGTCAACTACCGGTCGCGATTCCAGCATCGGGTTCAGGCGTGGTCCGAGTGCGGCAACGCCCATTGCGGTGGCGACGCCGGCCCAGGCGAGCGGGCCGAGCGGGGTGCAGCCGAAGAACTGGCTGACCAGCGGTGTCTCGATCAGTGCGACCAGGACGGCGGCCGAGCCGATGACGGTGATCAGGACGAGCGGGCTGTGCCGTCGTCCGGCCACGGTCTGGATGAGCTGGGCGCCGACGACCCCGCACAGGGCCATCGTGCTGGTGCGCCGCGCAGTGCCCGGGGTGAGGGTTCCGATCAGCCAGGCCGTGGTCGCGGCGAGTGTCGTGGTGATGCCGCGGCGGCGGATTTGACGGGTCAGGGGGTCGCCGAGCTCCGCGACGCCGATGCGGCCGCTGTCGACGGTGTGGTTCTCCTGGGTTGTCTCGTCCCGCGGGGTCACCGAGAGGGCCATGGCCGGGAACATGTCGGTCAGCAGGTTGACCAGCAGGATCTGGCGGGTGGACAGCGGCGACGCGCCGGACAGCAGTGTGCCCAGCACGGAGAAGCCGATCTCGCCGGCGTTGCCGCCGATCAGCACGCTGATCGCGTCCGCGACGCTGCGCCACAGTGCTCGTCCCTCGGCGACGGCGTCGATCAGCACGGTCAGCTCATCGCCGGCGATCACCAGGTCGGCCGCGTTGCGCGCCGCCGCCGAGCCGTGGACGGCGATGCCGACTCCGATGTCGGCGGTGCGGATGGCGGCGGCGTCGTTGGCGCCGTCGCCGACCATGGCCACCACGCGCCCGGCTGCCCGCAGGCCCTCGATCACGTGGACCTTCTGCTCGGGTGCGACGCGGGCCACCACGTCGCTGTTGCGCAGCAGACACGCCCGGCCGGCCCGGTCCTGGGCAGCCAGCTCGTCGCCGGTGACCACCGTGACATCGTCGGGCCAGCCGAGCTGGACCGCGACAGCGCGAGCCGTCTGCGGGTGGTCGCCGGTCAGCATGACGGGCCGGATGCCGCCCCGGCGCAGGTCGGTCACCAGCGGTGCGGAGCTGGAGCGCGGGGTGTCGGCCAGGGCGAGGAAGCCGAGCAGGTCCAGCTCGGCCAGTGGTCGTGCGAGCACATCGTCGGCCTCGTTGTCGCGAGCCAGCCGGCGGCCGGCGACAGCCAGCACCCGCAGGCCGCTGCCGGCCAGGGACTGTGCTTCCGCGTCGCCGGTGGTCTCTGTACAGGCGGGCAGGATGACCTCGGGCGCGCCCTTCGCCAGCAGCATCCGGGTGCCCGTCGCATCGGTCGCGACGGCGGCGGCGTATCCCCGGCTGGCTTCGAAGGGCTGGACCTCCACGGGCGTCCATGGTGATCCGGGCGGGGTTGCGGCGAGGATCGCCTCGTCGGTGGAATGGGCGTGGATGCCCGCCTCGTGGTCGGGGGTGCGGCACGACAGCGCGGCGGCGTGGAGCAGCGGGGCCGCGTCCGCGGAGTCGGCTGGGTGCTCGATCCCGTCCGGGGTGGCCAGGCGCACCACGTGCAGGCGGTTCTCGGTGAGAGTGCCGGTCTTGTCGAAGCAGATGGTGTCCATCCGGCCGAGCGCCTCGAGGGCGCGCGGGGTGCGGACCAGGATGCCGATCCGGCTGAGGCGTCGGGTCGCGGCCAGTTGCGCGACGGTCGCGACCAGCGGCAGGCCCTCGGGGACGGCCGCCACCGCGACGGCCAGCCCGCCGCGGACGGCTTCTCGAACCGGCCGACCGCGCAGCAGCGACAAGCCGGTCACGGCTGCGCCGCCGAGCAGGGTGAACGGAAGCATGGCGGTGGTCAGCTCGTGCAGCCGGGCCTGCACACCGGGCGCCGGTGGGGTGTGGGAGGCCAGATGCGCCGCCCTGCCGGTCTCGGTGTCGGCGCCGGTTCCCACCACGACCGCGCGGCCGTGGCCGGCGACCACCGTGGTGCCCTGATACGCCATGCAGTGGCGGTCGGCCACCGGTACCTGCGGTGTGGCGTCCACCTGCTTGGGAGTGGGCAGCGACTCCCCGGTCAGCGAGGACTCGTCGACCTCCAACTCCTCCGCCGCCAGCAGTCGGGCATCGGCCGGTACCACGTCGCCGGTGTAGAGCTCGATCACCTCACCGAGAGCCAACTTCGCAGCTTCGACCGTGCTGGTTTCGCCCTGGCCGAAGTCGGCCACTCTGCGAGCTTGTCGACGCTGCTCGCGCTTCAGCCCGGACAGCGCCCGCTCGACCCGGAACCGCTGCACCCCGCCGACCAGGGCGGTCACCCCCACAGCGCCGAGCACCATCAGCGCGTCCACAGTGGACCCCAACATGGCCGAGGCCGCCGCGCCGACGAGCAGCAACGGTGTGAGCGGATCGTTCAGTTCGGACCGGATCGCGCTGACCAGGCCGATGGTCAGGCGCGCCGGAGTGAAGACCGGCAGACGCACGACCAAGCGGGCAATGTTGCGTGCGTCAGCCAGCGCGTCGGACTCGGTGGTACGGACGACTCGCAACCGGGCCAGCGCCTCCTGCGGCTGCAGCGAGTGCCACGGTATCCGCGGCGGCGGGTGCGGTGCGCGGTCGGTACTGACCTGTAGGGCCGAGCGCCAACCCGAGACCAGGGAAGCGGCAGCGGCAGCGTTGATCGGACCGAGCCGAACGCCGAGCGGGAAGGTGATGCGTTCGGAGCGGATACCCCGGGTCACGACCATCAGCCCCGCGAGCGCGGCGCCCGCCTCGGCGAAGATCCGGGTGTGGTTTCCGACCCTGCGCGCGGCGGGGATCGCCGCCAGGATGCGCCACGCCCCGGTGAGGCCGTGCAGCAGCAGGACGTCGGCACCCCACACGACCGCGCTGTGCTCATCGGTGAGCGAGACGGCGATGTCGCTGCGCATCAACCCTGCCAGCACATCGCGGCCCTCCGAGCCCAGTTGCTGTTCGCTCACCGCCTCGCCGGCGGGCACATTGGCCACCGTCAGAACTACCCGCCCCCTGCGCTGCAGCTCCCCCACCACCTCGGCCAACGGCCGTTCGGCGCCCACGAGTTCGTCGGCCAGCGCGCCGAAGTCGCCGAGGCTGCCGTCGTCCTGAACCACGACGTGCAGTCCGGCCCGGCGGGCCGCGTCCAGCGCGGCCTCGGCCAGCGGGTCGATCTCCCAGCCGACCAGGACCGAGCCGATGTTTCTGCCCCGCTCGGACGCGATCATCAGCCCGGTCTCGGCGGCGGGGCTCTGGTCGGGTACCGGTCGCAGGTCCAGTTCCCCACCCGAGATCAGCGCCGCCGTCGCGGTCTGCCACAGCCGGTCATGACTCCAGTCCGACACGTTCGTGTTGACATCGAGCACCGTCCGGCGGGTGGTTCGCAGAGCCTGCGGGTGCAGCACCACCGTATCGACCAACTCCAGCTGCCTGAGCCGGTCGAGGTTGCGCACCAGGACGCCTTCGCGGGCCAGTTCGGTGCACAACGTGGCGGCGAAGACCGCCGGGCCGTAACGAGCAGCCTTCGGGTTCCCGGCCAGCAGCGCCTCCGCCGCCTCCTGCACATCGCCGGTGAACAGCAGCGTTCCGGCCGCACCGAACGCAGCCGCGGTGACCGCCTGCTCCCGGAACCGTTCGCCCGGGTACCGCCGCAGCGGCGGGCGGGCGTTCTGCCCGGCGGCCAGGCTCAGTCGCCCCGGCGCACAGACCGTGTCGTGCGCAGCGTCGAAGGCAGCAGCGCGGGCAACGGCTTCGGCCAACTGGCTCGCCCGCAGCGCGGCGTCCAGGGCCAAGGCGATGGGCGACTGCCCGATGGCCAGTGCTGCGGCATTGACCGCGGCCAACAGCAGATCGGTCGCGGAGCGTCCCAGACGGCGACGCAGCATTCTCCGTATGCGCGGATCCTCGCGTAGCAGCGTCGCCCCGGCCGTGACCAGAGGCGGCGCGCTCCCCAGCCGCACCGTCCGGGCGGCCAGCGCGGTGGTGACGCCCACCGCGTCGCAGGCCAACGCGAGCGCCCCGGAGCGGATACCTCCGGTGTGGCCGGGATGGGCGGGCTCGAGAACATCCTCGTCCGGACGTTCCAGTTTCTGCCCGGCCGCCAGCTCGGTCGCGCGATCGACCACCCGCTCGGTGACCGCGTCCTGTGTCATCTGTACGACCAGCCGGGCCAGCCCGCCGTCCCAGTACGCGGCGAGGACGTCCGGGCGTTTGGTCAGGCCGGCGGCCACCCGTCTGGCCGCCGTCTCCATGCTCCGTACTGTCGTGCCCGCAGCCGGCCGCAACGGCAGCTGCACCCGTGATCCGGCCTGCCAATACCCCCGACCCGGCGTCGCCGCGTTCAATCCGACCCGGCCCACACGCACAGCTGTCCCCCACACCGCAGCCTCTGCGCGCACAGCGGTGCCCACGCCGATATTCACCGCACCGGCGGCCACTCGGATCGGGGCAGATGCCGTCGGCACAACCCGGCGCAACATTCCGGTCGACGCCGCCAGCGCGAGGTCGAACCCCACCGCGGGCAGCCTGATCAGCAGACCTTGAACCATCGCTCAACCCGACGACGCAGGCTTGGATGCAGCCGGAGAGGGTAGTTGCCTGTTCTCGCTCATGATGCAGTCACCTCACAGACCGGGCGTACCCGCCATCTCCAGGATGAAACGGCGCCAGCTACCCGTGAGCGCGACCCACTAAACTCGACCGCCGACGAATGCTGCAGCTTCCACTGTTCGAACCGAGCTCGGTTTCGTCGTTGGCCACGGCGCGTTCGGACTTCTCCTTGGGCCCGAAGGATTTTCGCGCTTTCGCTGGGGCGAAGGCGCCGATCACCAGGACCATGGGGCCGCCGATCAGCACGATCGCGCACAGCCGGGTCGGCAGGTTCGAGTGGGTGGACCTGGCTGGACGTTATTCCAAACGCACTGACCTGCAGAAACTCGAATCCGCCCGCGCCAAAATCGATACCGGACGGCCCTCGACACTCCCTCGCCAACGGAAGAAGCGCTCCGCCACGAAGCCTCGCGAACCGCGCCGAATTGAGCGGCGGCTCACCTCCACGACGGTCGACGAACTGATCCAGGCATACGCCGACGGCAGTTCTACCGCGCAGCTAGTGTCCTGCGTCTGAAATTGCCCCTGTATCTTGATGATTGGTTGTTTTCGGGTTGATCTTGGCGAGGTAGTCGGCGAGGGATTGAAGGATCTCGTCGGCGGTTTTGGTCCAGGTGAACGGTCGCGGGTTGACGTTCCAGGTCTGGATCCAGGCGGTGATGTCGTCTTCGAGGCCCTCGACCGAGGTGTGGACGCCGCGTCGGATGAGTTTGTCGGTGAGCAGGCCGAACCAGCGTTCGACCTGGTTCATTCACGATGATCCGGTCGGGGTGAAGTGGATGCGGAAGCGGGGATGCCGGGCCAGCCATGCTTCGACCTCGGCGGTGTTGTGGGGTGGCGTAGTTGTCGCACACCAGGTGCACGTCGAGTTCTCGGGGCACCGCTTTGTCGATCGTGACCAGGAATTTCTTGAACTCAGCGGCGCGGTGGCGCCGGTGTAGTGCGCTGATGACGGTACCGTCGGCGATGTTGAACGCGGCGAACAGGCTGGTGATGCCGTGCCGCAGGTAGTCGTGGGTGCGGCGTTCGGGCATGCCGGGCAGCACCGGCTGGGACCGGTCCAGTGCCTGGATCCGGCTCTCCTCGTCGACGCACAGCACGATCGCCTTCTCGGGCGGATTGTCGTACAGGCCAACGACATCCACCACTTTCTCCACGAACAGTGGATCGGTGGACAGTTCGAACGAGTCCTGCAAGTGCGGTTTCAGATCGAACTTGCGCCAGATCCGGCCGATCGTCGACTTCGACAGTCCGGTCCGCTCCGCCATCGACGCGCGCGACCAGTGAGTGTCCTTGCCCGGGGCCGATTCCAGCGTTGCCACGATCACGTCCTCGACCTGGTCGAGCAGGATCGACGGCGGCCGGCCGGGCCGCAGCTCGTCCTGCAGGCCGTCCAGGCGGCCGGCGATGAACCGAACCCGCCACCGGTCCACAGTCGATTCGTCGACCCCGAGATCGGCCGCAGCCTGCTTGTTCGTGCCGCCCTCGGCGCAACGCAGCACGATCTTGGCTCGCATCGCCAGGTACTGCGCGATTTTCGCCCGCCGCGCCCACGACACCAGCTGAGCGCGTTCGGCTTCGCTCAACACCAGATCGGCTTTCGGCCGCCCGCTACGGCCCGCATCCTCGAGCCCGTCGAGGCGGTCCGCGGCGAACTTCCGCCGCCATTTCGCCACCGTTGCCACCGCGACACCCAAAGTCCTTGCCGCACCGGCGTTCGACTCGCCGTCCGCGCAGGCCAGCACGATCCGAGCCCGCTCCGACGCACGCACGTCCGGCCACCCGGACCTGCACAGCAACTCGGCACGCTCAGCGTCGGACAACACGATCACCACAGCAGACGGTCCACGATGAGCCACAAGAACAAAATGCCAACTTACAGGCGCAATTTCAGACGCATGACACTAGTCTTGCGGAGTCCAAGTCCTCTCGATGAGCTCGTAAACACTTCTTGCGTGTTCGATCATCTCGAACGCCGGAAGCGGGCTTGCGCCTATCCACAAGACGGTGGACCACCGAGGATCGAAGAAGCTGATCGCAGCGAACGAAATGGTGCCGTCACCTCCGGAACGTTCTGTGATAGACAAATGTTCGAGGGTGCGCGGATTGAACGTCTGCACCTTGTATCCGAAAAGGCGTGAAATGATTATTATCCGCCTGTTCGACACACCGTAGAAGGTGCGCGCCCGACGCTGGGCGTCGACAATAAAACGCCCCAACAGGAGATAGAGACCGGCTATGACGAACACACCTTCCCACAGCAGGGATAAGGGAGATGCACCCTCGGCCACGTCACTGATTACGAAGAACACCGCCAAGCCACAAAAGACGAGACCGAACGGAAACATGAACGCATCCCATGCATGAAGCGCCAGCCCTCGCCTCGGCCGTCCGGTCCACAGCATATTCTCGCCCGGGCCGAGAATTCGGCCGATCTCACTCTGAGCAATACTTTCATCGTTCATGATTCACCGCCCTTGATCTTTTCATATGTCGGTTTGCATCTGGATTTTGAGCGGCACATGCCAAATGCTGCAGAGGATTCCCATCGTGCCATAGCCAACGAAGAGGGATCCGTACGCCGACTTGCGACAATGTTTGCTGAAGACGGAAACTTCGTGAGTGAGGAGCACCCTTCTGGTCGGGAAGTGTAACGCCGTATCCGGTGTTGACGGTGGACGGTGATCGTGTCGCAGGCCGGGGGCGGTGCTGATGTTGCGCAACGCTGAGCGGGTCGGCCTGGTCAGGGGCTTGTCGAAGGTGTTGGCTGGCGCCGTGGCGTAAGCGGTTCGCGACACACGATCCGCAACGCCCGCCTCTGTCTTCCTACTGCCGTCCCATGAGTACGTCGTATTTCGCTGGGCAGCAGATGATCTCGACAACGCAAAACGCCCGAACCGATCGCAAGCTCGGGCGTTCATCGTGCCTATCTTCATGGTGGCGCTCAGCCGTCCCGCTGTCTCCGGTTGATGTGCTCATTCCAGTTGTCGTTCGCGGACCCCTCCGGCGCGGGGTCGAATGACTCGCTCATGCTCATTGCCTCCCCGCTGTCGGTGGGATCGGTTGGCCGATGCCGCGGGCCAGCGCACCGCGCAGACACACACGGCGAAAGGCAGACCCGTGGTGACCGCCACCCAAAGAGGTTCGAGCCGTTCACGTTAGCTGCCGCCTCTTCGACGTGGCGACGGCTCGTCCGCGCTCGCTGATGCGCCATCGTCGCCGGCGATAGGTCGCGATGACCAGCCCGCGCGATTCCAGCTGTATCAGCGCGTCCATGTTGGAGGCGTAGACGGTGTGGGTGCCGGGGTCGACCGCCACAACCTCGCCCTATCGACCCGGCCTGATGAATCGGTGTCCTGAATCGGCCGGCGGCTCGGGGTCTCACGGTCCACGATCTACAAGAGCGTCCCCGAGATCGGCGCGGGCCGAAACCAACTCGGTGCCGGGGAGGATCCGCCGCTGACGGAAGTGGGCGGGTACGACTGCCGTCCCGCGCACTCAAGGTTAGGGCTACCCGAGGCTGGCAGTAGACCGAGAGGCCGTGTAGCAACTCAATTCTGGACTGACGCCGCTTGCGCAGATGGAAGGCCGCCCGCCTACAGGCCGAGCTGCAGTACTTTCGCGGGCGTCCTGTCTGCATGCAGGGTCCTGTTCGACCGGCGAACCAGCGTGTCGGCGCGTCAGCGGGTGCGGGCGCGCGGGACCCTCTAGCGTCGGGTCAGGAAGGGGATGCGGCAGCGGCCGCCTGACTGGGCTCGGTGTTCGACGGCGAGGAGTGCAGGCTTGAACACGTTTTGGGATTACGCAGGCGGACTGCTTTTAGGGATAGCCATCACGGTGGTCTTCTGGCTGATGGTCTGGATCGCGGTCTCGGTCGCTCGTGTCCGGTCGGGAGGGCGGTCCCGGTTGGGCCGCGTCAATGTCTTCGAAGCGACGCTAGGGAGATTGCCACAGCGGCGGGGTTGGAGGCGACAAGTACTCGGCCTGATGTTGCTCGTCTATGTCCCCATCGTGGCTTGTGGGGTGGTGTTAGAGGTTCTCGGAGTGATCCCCGAGTGGGGGTTTATGGCGATCGTCGTTGGTGGCGCCGGCGTGGCAGGGACCGTGTCCCGTGTGCGGTTCCTGGTGCGTGCGTCGACGTCCAATGAGTAGCGTCGCGTGGCGTCATCTCGTAACCGCGCTACTGCAGTCCTGCTTTCCGACAGGCGGGTTTATCTCACTGTCCGAAGAACTTCCGGCACCTCATATACGGTGTGGGTGCCGGGGTCGACTGCCACACCCTCTGGCCCCTTGCCGTCCGGGATGGTGGCGGTACCGTGTGGGCGGAAGCGACGATCACCGACACCGAATTGTCGTCCCTGTTGACGGTGTAGACGGTGTGCGTGCCCGGGTCCACCGCCAGATAGATCGACCCGTTGCCGACGGGGATGGTAGCCGTGACGGTTGTGTCCTTTGTCAGGTTGCCGACACTCTCGGACAGTTCCAATAGGCGATCCCCCGCCTGCGGCGGCTACCAGGAGCACCTCCGAGCGCGCACCGCGAAAGTCGAGGCCACGGCCGAGTGCCCTTCGAGCCGTCGCCCCCACCATACCCAGACGGGTTGCTGCGAACGTCGATCCGGTCTCCGGCCAGGGCCGGCCTGCCGCATTGCGCCGTGACCGGTCCGGCCGTGCAGCCGAACGCCCCCGAACACGGATCGGGGCGGTGACTTGAGTTTTTCGCACTCGAATCACCGCCCCGCACAACCACTTTCAGGCGAACACGCTCGGGCATCAGATCGGGTAGTACCCCGCGCCAACCCCGGCGCGCGCATTCATATCGTTGACGATCGCCGACATGTTGGGGCCGACTTCGGGACCGAAGCAGGCCGCGACCAGGTAGGCGCGCACCATGGCGACCAGCGTCGTACCGACCACCACGGGCCCACCGGAGTCGCCCTCGGCAACGCATATCTGGGTATAGGTATTGCCGGTCTGGAAGTCGCCCCAGGTGATTCCGCAGGTGTTGCCGGTTGTGCGGCCTTGCTTACAGCTGGTCATCGGGAACGTCGCGGGCGCGCCGATCCCGGTGATCGTCGTGTTGCCGATCCGGTTGACCGGAATGATGCTGCCCTCATCGAACTGGATGACCGCATAGTCCAGGGCCGCGTCGGTGTCGGAGTAGACGAAATGCCCGATCACGCCGGCGCCGCGGTCCTGCTCGGCCCACACCTGGGAGCCCTGCTCGCCACAATGCCCGGCGGTCAGGCCGACCAGTCGTCCGGCCGCATCATGGCCGACGGTGGTGACGGTGCAGATTTCCGTGTTGTCGATGATGATTCCGGAACCGCCCCCAATCACCGGCGGACCGGGATCGGCCTGCACGACCCCCGCGCCAGTCCCGAGCAACGCCGCGCCCAGGGCGCCGGCGCAGGCTACCCGACCCACCTTGACGAGTTTTGTGAACATGTCCCTCCAGACGTCACAAGTCCGCACGGTATCAGCCTGGTCGTACGACATCCTGGCAGTTTTCGCCTCCGGACGCGTCCACACGGAGGCGATGTTTGCTGGATCGTTGCAGATGCGGGGCCTGAGGGTTCGCGGCGTGCGGCGGTAACACCTGGGCGCGGCGCATCGCCTATCCGGGCGTTTGCGGCCGTTGGTCTTCTTGCCCACCTGAATCGACACGATGACGCCGATCGGGATGAGCGTCACCACGTTCCGTGGACCAAACCCCGGCTCGGCGCAGTTGATCTCCGGCACGACCTCAGCGGGCTCGGGTGCTTTACCCGGCCGGGACGACTCAATTACCTACCCCAGGGCGGTTGACTGCAAGACATCGCTCCGATGGCCGGAACGGTCTCGAGGCGGAGGTCTGTGGTCACATTTGCTCAGCTCGGTGGCCTGTTGAAGCTTGCGGGTTTCGGGGATCGGTCTGGGCGGTTTAGCGTTGATCAACGGCAAACGACCGTGAGTCCGTGCAATCTTGTGGGTGAGCAGGGATGCTGACATGAGCGAGCCGGCATACAGATCGCGGGTCGGTACCCGTTTCGGGTGCTACCAGCTGCGGATCGACGCCCGCGGCCGGATAACTCGACGACGAAGGAATCGGCGACATGAACTCCCCTATGCAGATGTTGTGTCAATGGATGTGCAGCCTGATGGGCGGCTGCCCGATGATGGGGCAACCTACGTGACACGTTCCTCGCCCACCGTAGGTTGCTCGGTCGGGACCTGCCGGTGAGCTGACGCCCTGATCCAGCCTTCAGCCCACAACCCTAGATCGCGTTCCTCACGGACGAACGCGGATGACCGTCTTCCCCTTGCGTCGCTTGGTCGGGTTGAAGGCGGCGACGGCGTCGTCGAGGGTCGCGACTGTGCCGATGTTCGTCCGCACTCGTCCGTCGCGCACCCGCTGGGCGATCTCACCGAGTTGGGTGCGGTCGGATACGACGACGAAGTCGATCGCCAGTCCGTGGGCGGGCCGAGCCTCGGGCGGCCCGGTGACGGTCACCAGCGTTCCTCCGGATCGAACGAGATCCGCGGACCGCTTCTGGGTGTCTCCGCCGATGACATCGAAGACCAGATCGACTCCGCCGATGTCTTCCAGAGAGTCGTTCTGAAGGTCGACGAACTCGTGCGCCCCGAAGTCGAGCGCGGTCTGCCGGCTGGCCGCGCGCCCGGTGCCGATAACGTAGGCGCCGGCCTCACGTGCGAGCTGGGTTGCCATCGACCCGACTACGCCGGCCGCACCGTGCACGAGGACGCTCTGCCCCGCCTGAAGACGGCCGTGCTCGAACAGCCCCTGCCAGGCGGTCAAGCCCGCCATCGTGACGCCCGCGCCCACCGTGAAGTCGATGTCGCCCGGCAGCGGCGCGAGATTACGCGCTTCGACGACTACGTACTCCGCCAGCGTGCCGTCGCGAGTCCAGTCGGTGAGCCCGAATACCCGTTGTCCCACCGACAGGCCGGTTGTGCCGTAGCCGAGAGCGCTGACCACTCCGGCCAGCTCATGCCCGGGGATCGACGGTGTCCGGTCCCGGCCGAGCCGATCGATCCAGGTCGAGGGCCACTCCAACTCATCCCCAGTGAATCCCGACGCATGAACCTCGACGACGACATCGCCGTAGCTCGCGCCCGAGAGGCTAGCGAACCTCGCCGCATCCGGCTCGGGCCGCTCCACCAACGTCATCCCGCCCGTTCCGGCGGCCTGGTCCGTCACCACGATCGCCTTCATGTGAATACCTCCCTGTGTCCAGGCCGTGCGGCCACGTGGTCGGGAAGATCCGGAAGAACCGAACTTGCAGCAGACACCCCGCAGCGCGACATCGTGCGAACTGCACATCACACGCGAGGGCGCAGCCCATGCTACCTGCGCCGATAGGCCTGCGGACACGACTGGAGCACCAAGTAGGGACCGCCGATAGCTGACGTGGTCCGGCGCAGCGGAAATGGAGGCGTGACCGCGGCCGGGTCGACCGAACTGACACCATCACCACCGACGTCGTCGAAACCGCCCGCAGCACCCCTCGTCATCGGTGCCACCTGACGCTGCGAGAACACCGCCATCTACCGCTGCGAGTCACAGAAGTCGGTTCCCGAATTTCCTGACACATGTGCGATAGGCCCTCGAAGTTCAGCTTGACAGTTTGGGCGTGAGACACGGCCGGTACTGCAGGTCGGCTAAATCCGGGTGAGTTCGGTCGATCAGAGCATCGTGCGCCAGCTCGACGGGATCGAGGTCGAACGCACCTTCACCGACAAGGCGTCGGGCAAGGACACCACACGGCAGCAGCTCGACGAGACGCTGGCCTTCGTCCGCGACGGCGACACCGTCCTCGTGCACTCGATGGACCGACTCGCCCGCAACCTCGACGACCTGCGCCGCCTGGTCCGGTTGCTCAGCGGAACGGGCGTGCGAGTGGAGTTCGTGATACAGAACCTGACCTTCACCTGCGAGGACTCGCCGATCGCGACCCTGTTGCTGTCGTGATGGGTGCTTTCGCCGAGTTCGAACGCGCGCTGATCCTCGAACGCCAGCGTGAGGGCATCGCCGCGGCCAAGGTCCGCGGCGCCTACACCGGCCGCAAGCCCGCCCTGACCGACGCCCAGGCCGGGCGGCTACGCAAGCGTGCCACGGCAGGTGAGTCGAAGTCGTTGCCGGCCAAGGAATTCGGCATCTGCCGCGAAACCGATACAGCTACCTGCGCGCCGACACCGTCACCGCAGGTCGCGGAACACCAGCACAGAGGCGATTGCATCGTATGCACGTTTCAGCTGATGCAATCAGCGCCTGGGACCGCAGCATGAGCCGTGCCCGACCCTGTCCGCATCCGAGTGTTGAACTCGCAGGTCAGGCCCACTTCGTTGGTTTCTCCGTGAAAGCTACCGCAACCTCAAATCGTGACCGTTCAATGCGCCCCCATCGACAAGATCCTCGCTATCGTCGACCAGACCGACCCACCCACCGAGGCAGAGCAGCAGGATGCAGAAGGCGATGGGAAGGTCGTTGCGAGGCTTGGATAGGGCGTCGATGGCGATGTGTTTGCGCACGATGGACTGTTGGCTTTCGTAGGGAGGTTCGGTAATGCCACCTCGGTCCAACCGCGATCGCCACCTGTCCGCCGGGTCCGGGCACCCCGGGCCGGTGCGCGTGCACCGAGTGCAGCAGCACCGCGGCTTCGAAGGGCAGGTGCACCTGGCGGCTGTACTCGACGGCATCGTGACTGAGATGTTCGGACTGGACGACCGGACACTCGGCGGGACCAACGGCGCCAGCGGCGACACGCAGATGCTCCGTCTGGATGACGCGTCAGCAAAGCGTTCCCGTACCACTGCGACCCTCCGGTGATCATGTACTGGGTCTACAGGCTGCACAGTCTGCGCAATCGCGTCGCTCACCTCGAGCCACTGTGCGACACCGATCGAGACGGCAGGAATGCGCCGTGACCGAGGCCGATCAGGTGCTGCGGGCCGACCTTGTCCTCGAGGGTGGCGGCGTCAAGGGCGTCGGACTCGTCGGGGCTGCCGTGGCGCTGACCGAAGCCGGATACACCCCGCACAGGGTGTCGGGCACCTCAGCCGGCGCGGTCGTCGGATCGATCGTTGCCGCCGGGCTGACCGGCCAGGCGCTGAAAGACGTCGCGCTGAGCCTGGACTACCGAAAGTTCCTCGACCCGACGCCGCTGGGGCGGATCCCATTCGCCGGACCGGCCCTGGCACTTCAACTGGGCAACGGCATCTTCAAGGGCGACTACGCCCACGACTGGGTCCGCAGTCAGCTGGCCGACCTGAACGTCCACACCTTCGGTGACCTGAAGATCAACGATGAGGACCTGCCGCCCGAGCGCCGATACAAGCTGGTCGTCACCGTTTCCGACGTCACGCTGGGCCAGCTGGTGCGGCTGCCCTGGGACTACCGATCCGTCTACGGCCTGGACCCCGACGAGCAGTCGGTGGCAGACGCAGTCCGCGCGTCGATGTCCATCCCCTTCTTCTTCCGACCGGTCCCGCTGGAAAACACCACGACGAAGGTGGCCTCGACGCTGCTGGACGGCGGACTGCTGTCGAACTTCCCGATCGACTCGCTCGACCGCACCGACGGAAAGCCCCCGCGCTGGCCCACCTTCGGCGTCACGCTGCTGCCCAACCTGCCCGCCGGTGACGACAAGGTCATACCGCTGCTGCGGTTGCCGCAACCGGGGGCACTGCACCTACTGGAGCAGATGATCTCCACCATCCTGGTCGGCCGGGATCAGACCTACCTCAACCAGCCCTGGGTCGCTGCCCGCGTTATCCGGGTCGACTCGACCAAGGTCGGCGTCGTCGACTTCGAGATCACCCCGGCCGAAACCCGGGCGCTCTACAGCAACGGCTACCAGGCCGCGCTCACCTTCCTGTCGACCTGGAACTGGCAGGACTACCTCAAACGGTTCCGGTGACCAGACACCAACACCGCGCTGACGACCACCGTGTCGACGAGCCCTCAGCTATCCGGCGATTCCACCGATCATGCCGACCCGACATCTTCATTGCGCGCCTGCGCGTTCTGCTGGACACGCCCACAGACGTACTCCTCACCGCAGCGGCACCCTCGGCCGGTGGCCGACACCGACTCGCAGAGCCCAGAGTCCGAACAAATCAATAAATGCATATATCTCCAGAACTCGGTATAGCCAGTGCGCGGCCAGAGACAGAACGAGTCTGGCCGAGCGGTAGAACCGCACACGGCCGTACTGGTACTGCCCCACCGGTAGACATCATCTAACGCCACTACAGCCAGCCTTGAACCGGCCCGCGCTGGAAACCTCCGCGGCGCGTGAGCCGTGCCCACCTCGGGTCGAGTCGCCGGCGGGAGCCTACATATCAGCGCGGCGAGTCGGAGATATCCAGGCCGGCCGCACGAAGATGACGGCGCAGTTCGCGAGCATTGAGGTCGGCCAGATAGCGGTTGTATGCGTCCATCGCGGGATCGGGGTCATCAGGGCCGTTCGAACGCAGCGGCAGCAGTTCGCTCGTGATTTCGCGAGTCACTTTGTCCTGGAACCGATTCCGCACCGCAGTAGCGGAATCTCGTTCCAGCTGCCGGAATCGGACCCACCCCCACGCCAGAAACCCGACGAACAACGGCCACAACAGCAGGTATCCGATGTTGTTGTCGATCGAGTCCCAGGCCGGTCCATGGCTCCACGCACGCCACCCGAACGCCACCATCGTCAGTACGCCCAGCGACACCACGGCCAGGACTGTTCCACTCCGCTTGTCCAGCACGTCGGCCATAGTAACCGCCTCCTACTACAGGGCGTAATACGCGCGGTTCCGGCGTGCCCGCCGTCTCGGCGGCGTCGTTGCCATAGCCCTGACCGGTCGCCGAGTATCTCTACGACGGATCAGCCCAACCACACTCAAGTCGACATTGCTGTGCACTGATGAGGTTCGGTCGGGGGCTCAGATGACCTCTGCCCGTTGATCTTCCACGCACCCGCTCTGGCCGGTTCGGTCAGCGCGGTATGCGGCATCATGGCGAGTTCGGATGCGCGCGTGGACCGTAATGCACCCAGTACTTGACCCTGGCATATACGCTGCAATTGCGATGCCTTGCGCTGCAGTCGATCTCGATCGTCCGGCGCCGCCAAGTGGACCCTGTGGTGACCATGGACAACCCGCCTCGGCTTGCCGTGGACTTACGATCGGGCCATGGACCGTGACGCACCTCTGACCAGAAGTTCCTTCCGCACACTGCATCCGATCGTCACGCCCCAGCCGCTTTCACAGCTGCCCGATCGTGTCTGGACTGTGGCCGAGTGGGACCGCATCCGGAGGGGCTACCGGTCGCGGAGCATGGACGAGAAGTGGAACATCTTCGCCGAAGACGACATTGTCTTCATGCACCGCAGTTGGACCGGTCACGGGATATACGAGGTGTCGTTCTCCCCGCTAGCCGCCAGCGGCCGAGCAATCACCTCGGCTGCCGTTGAGACGGATCCCAACGGTACCGGCGGACGAGCGACGACTATGACCGCGTGATGATCGAGCTGATCATCAGCGGCGTCGTTCTCGGCGAACCCGCCCTCGAGCTACGGGCCGCATTTGCCGCCGCCATTGCGGAATCGCGCTCGGGCGCCACTGACGTCAGCCAACAGGTGACGCAGCACAGCGTTCTGGGGGCCCGCCCTGACCGCACGCACAATGAGCAACTCGGTGCGGACCCCGACTGACAGCTCGATCGACACGGTAGGCGATTGGAACGCTATGCATTCGGCAAGAGCGGACGTTCGGCCGGCGCTGGATGCCTTCGGCCCGTTGCTCTTCCGAGGGGCCTCGCTAGGCCGGTTCGGTCAGCGCGGTATGCGGCATACTGCGTCACACGAGTATTGGAAGCAACCAGCCTGGCAGGCCAGTTCGACCTCTGCGCTCCCCGGTCCACCGCACCCGCCGCCCGGACGTGACCCGGCCGGATCGGGAGTACTGACACGTCAGTCCGTCGGGACAGCCCTGACGGCACTGCACCATGGTGCGGATCGCGGACATCGGGGCCCACGACCGTGTACCGGTCCCCCGCCACGCCGAGACACGAACCCCCACCGCCACCTTGCTCGCCATGCCGGCCAATGCGAGACCCGCCAGGGCGTGGCCGGCAGCCGCTTCGGATCGCATACGATTGCTCTCGCCTTCGCCTGCCTCTCAGAGGCCCTGAACGGCACAGTATTCGGCACCGTGCCAGTCGAATGGCGTTGCGTGTCCGGTGAGAGGTTCCGGTGGGAATCGCGCGGAAACAACGACAATCGCTGTACCAGCAGCGACGTTGGGCTGCCGGTGTAGTAGATGACAATGTTGCGATGCGCCTGCACGCATGTCCGGATTGCGGTGTCCGACGGATGGGCGCGGGCAGGCGCATCGACCCCCTGAGTGATGGAGCTGGCAGGTATTCGGTTCTGCGGCAGGCCCGGACGCTGACGACATGGGGCGCGGCCCTGACCGATCGTGCCGACTACTCGGTCCGCAACGATTGGTCGGTTCGACGACGTCCTGTGTTGTCTACGAGGTGTGGAGGTCCTCGCGGGCCTGGTCGACGAATCGTTCGAGAAGCTTGTACAGCTTGTCCACGTCGCCGTTGATCGTGGTGACGAGCGCGGCGGACTCTCGGTCCATTCCTGCGTCGTCGTTCTCACCTGCCCCTCCGGGTGTGATGTAGCGCAGCGTGTAGGCGGCGACTTCGTTCACGAGAGGCACCGCGAGGGTGTTCTTGTAGTCGGCGATGACGGTCTGCATGCCGTCGGTCCCGGCGACGGCCACGACGTTTTCGGCTTTGGCAGCGGCGTTGAAGGCGCCGACGAATTCTTCTACTGCTTGGTCCACGAGATGGCGGTCGTGTGGATATGTCATCAGCACTCCTTTCAGCCCGCCCATCGCTTTTCCAATGTCGCCGAGACTGCTGAGGTAGTCGGCGTATGCCTTCTGCCGGTCCGCTCGCAGTGTCGTCTCCGCGGTCAGCTGCGCGGTGCGGTCCAACTGGTTCGCGCTGACGTAGACCGCGACACCGGCCGATACGACTCCTGACAGCAGTGCCGCACTCAGCGCGGTGACGAATGCATACCGTCCGCTACGGTCTGCACCGCGGGTTTGAGGTTCACTCGGAGTGGAAGAGGTTGCGCCGCGCGGCTCATCGGCAGTCGGCGGCTGTGGCGGTTCGGCAGAGGCTGGTGATGGAGGTTGCGCCTCGTCAGTCTCGGGCTCCTCGCCCGAGGGTTGGGGAGCGCTGGGCTCAGTGCTCATAGGAACAATGGTCGCAACCGACTGCGCGGTCTCGCTGCAATACCCGATAAGAAGGCCCAGGACCGGGGCGCCCGCCATCATCGCTGGTCAAGCCATTGCCGTTGTTTTCGCACGTGTACTACCGGGACCCCGATGAAGTCGAAGCGGTTCGTTGTCGAAACTGCCGTAGCTGGAATTCGCTCGAGCGGACGCCGCGTCGAGTTTTGTCGAGTTTTGAGGAATCCACGCCGTCGACCATGTCGCCGGGTCGCGCCGATGTAGTAGTTGGACAGTGCGACGCATCAAGGCTCCTCTCTGCGTTCGTGACGCACTGT
Source organism: Nocardia sp. CA-151230 (assembly GCF_050942175.1). Taxonomy (NCBI): domain Bacteria; kingdom Bacillati; phylum Actinomycetota; class Actinomycetes; order Mycobacteriales; family Nocardiaceae; genus Nocardia; species Nocardia sp. CA-151230. Next base: position 4,014,096 of record NZ_CP192061.1, on the reverse strand, counting down.
CCGCCCGATTTTCGACCGCTATGACGGCGACCCTAGAACGCTCGCATTTCCAGCATGACCAGTGTGAACAGCGTGAGCCCGGATACGGAGCACGCCCCTGTGCTACACCCAGATCTCACCGATGGGCGTGAGTTGCGCCGGAGCCGGGGTCGGTGTCGGCGGCGGGGTGCGCGAGAACCGGGGCGCGGGTGCGGGTTGCAGCATGCCGTCGACCTCGATGAGCGAGCCGCGGGCGCGCAGGTGTTCGTCCTGCGCGGCCTCGGTCCAGGTCCGGATGGGGGTGACGCAGGCGTCGACATCGTCGAAGAGCGCGGTCCATTCCGCTTGGGTCCTGGTGGCGAATTTCTCGGTGAAGACCTCGCGCAGCTCGTTCTGTCCGGCCGGATCCATTTGGTGCGGCAGCGATTCGGAGTCCAGACCGAGCACGCGCAGCAGTTCGGTGTAGAACTGCGGCTCGTACGCGCCGACCGCCACGAACTTGCCATCGGCCGTCTGATAGGTGTCGTACCAGGCCATTCCGGTGTCGAGCATGTTGGTGCCGCGCTCGTCGGACCAGCGGCCGCCCTGATGCAGGGTCCAGATCGAGTGCGCCAGTGTCAGCACGCCGTCCACCATGGCCGCGTCCACGATCTGCCCCTGCCCCGAGCGTTCGCGCTCATAGAGCGCGGTGATGATGCCGAGCACCAGGAAGACCGAGCCGCCGCCGTAGTCGCCGAGCAGGTTGATGGGCGGAAGTGGCCGTTCGCCTCTGCGCCCGATGCCGTTGAGCGCGCCGGTGAGCCCGATGTAGTTGATGTCGTGCCCGGCCCGATCGGCGCGCGGCCCGTCCTGGCCCCATCCGGTCATGCGGCCGTAGATCAGTCGCGGATTGCGTTCCAGGGCCTGCTCGGGTCCGAGCCCGAGCCGTTCCATCACGCCGGGCCGGTAGCCCTCGATGACCACGTCGGCCCTGTCGATCAGGTCCCGGACCGCGGCAATGTCGTCGGGGTCCTTGAAGTTCGCCGCCACGATGGTCCGCCCGCGCAGCTGTGCCCGCATGGGCCCGACCGCGGACCCGTCGCCGGGCCGCTGCACCCGCACCACGTCCGCGCCCAGATCGGCCAGCATCATGCCCGCGTGCGGTCCGGGCCCGATGCTCGCCAGCTCGACGATCCGCACACCCGCCAATGGTCCCTTGCTCACACTCACCCGCAATCCCCTGAGATTCCTACGAAAACGCAAAAAGTAGAACACGTTCTACAGGGGTCCGTCACCTCCGCGTCAGGCAACCCCGACAGATATCTACGAATCTCGACCACCGGAGTTCGTCTTCGGAAAACGATCCCAGGATCTGCAAGTCTGGAGGCGGCGCACCTGCCTGCCTGTATGAAGGTGCTGTCCACGGGAGGCCCGAGCGCATCGTCACCACGATCGGCTGGCAGTTGCCGTAGCCGACACCGCCGCCCACCGGATCGGTGATCCGCACGATGGTGTCGCGAATCGGATGCAGCCGCCGCGCATTCTCGTAGGTGGAGCAATCCTCGATCCGCTCGCCGTCGAGATGCAGTCCCGGACCACGCCATTCACCGTGATACCGGCCTTCGAACCGGTGATAGCCCAGCCCCGAGGAGGAACCCGGTGTCGGACACCACCTCGACCTCCGAGTGTGCGGACGGCGCCCTCCACATCGACGGTGTGGATAGGCCCGCCCAGCAGTCGCCAATCGTTCGGATCGAACCGCAGTTCCGGAGCCAGATCGCGCCGCCGCACGATCCGCTGGTGGTCCATGGTGCCAGCGTCGAAGTAGCGAGCCGCCCGAAGCCGCCGTTCGGCGATATCGGTGATTGGAATCCGGTCGCCACGACGGCGCCGAGCCGGGGCGCGGCCGGCAAATGGTCTCGGCCACCGAGATAGGCGGCAGGCGCGCGGCTATTTTGCCGCACCCTTGCGGGGTGATCCGGTCGGTCCGCCCCTCACGCCGCAATAGGTCCGACCGGGTCATGCCATGAGCAGAGGATTCGATTCCGAGAGTCGTACATGAGCGCAGTGACCGTCCACAAACTCCGTTTGCACATCGGAGCGCGCATCGACGGGGTGCGGTTGGGCGGCGATCTGGACCCGGCAGTGGTGGAGGCCGTCTACCAGGCGCTGCTGACACACAAAGTGATCCGACATGGCGCGGACCGCGCTGACCGAACCGGCCAGCGCGAACCCGACCGCATGTGGGGCGGTCGTTTCGGGGTACCCCGTATATGCCCGAGATCGGCAGGGCCCGAAGCGAACTCGCCGTCGCAGCCAGGCGCGGGCCATCGGGCCCCTCGGTGTAGTCCCGCAGCCACTCCCCCACGACCGCCACCGCCGCCCGCACCTGAGCCGGGGGCAGCGGCGGCCCGTTACCCGGCCAGCGAGCGCTCAGAGCCCGCTGAGGAACGGAACACCGTTGGCGGAACCGGTTCCCGAGGACGCTGCCGCGACGGCGCAGGTGGTCGGGCCGTAGGTGAAGTTCCAGCCGGGGCCGGATTCCGCGGCATAGAGCCGGTGGGCGCCCGCCGTCGTGGGAGTCCACTGCACGCTGGCGGAGGTGCCGACGCCATTGGCGACCACAACCGGAGAGCCGATCGCCACGCTCGTCCCGTCGGGACCGACGTCACTGAAGGCGATGGTGGTGTTCGGATTCAGTACTGCGGCGCTGACCGTATAGGTCGAATTCACCTGCAGAGTCGAGCTGGACACCGCGGGTTGGTTGGCCGGGTTCGACCCCGAGGCATAGGTGCAGCCCGAGGCCGGTTGGTCGGCGTCGGCCGTCGCCATCGTTCCGCCCACCGTCACCGTCGCGACCGCCACCGCGGCCGCGATTCCACACTTGACGACCGCGTGCATCGGCCGTCGTCCCTGTGATCCCACAGAGTCACCCACTATCTACCCCGATGTCCGGGGCGTCGAAATATCAAGCATTGCAACAGTATTGCCGCAGCAGGAAGCAACGTAGCCCGGAGGACCGACAAGTCAGCGCGGCGAGACCCATGGCGACGGGCGAGGTCGGCTGCGACGGGCGAGGCGAGGGGCCGGCGCCCCGCCGGCATTGAGAGCCAGGTGCAGCAGCGCGGGGGCGGTCACGCTGCCGGGGCGGCCTACAGCTTCAAACATGAACGACGAACGGAGCCGGTGCATTCGGCGTGCAGGGCTCGACCCGACCGACCCCGTGTTCCGGAGACTTGGTCGAAGAGGTGGTCCACCGCACGGTCCCCCACAGCACCGCTGCCTGGCATTGGCCGACTCTATCCGAGGAGCTTCTTTCCGAGCTCAGCTCTGCCGTAACGCGATTGGCCGAACGCGGCGGAGATCAGTGACCCTGGCCGGCGATAGCGGATGCTCATGGGCTGCAGTCGGTCTCGCAGTCGGGCGCCCCGTGCTGGCCGGTGCGGTCAACGCGACATGCGGCATTTCAGTGCTTCATCTGAAGGTCTCGCTACTTGAACCAGACGATCGGCCGCGCTGCGTACCGAACTCGACGCCGGGGACAAAGAGAGCACCGAACTCAAAACCACAGCGGCGCAGCAGAAATCGCCATTGAACTGCTCGATGGGCACCTCGACACCGTTGCCGAACAGCCCTCCTAGCCTGTGTCACCGCCGTCTGCGGCGGTGCGGGCCAGCCGCCGCGACAGCGGCAACAGAATCAGCAGGCTGACGATGGCCACCACGACCACCATGACTACCACCCTGGGATCGGTGAAGCTCTGGCCGCCGACCACCAGCGCTGCAGCGATGTTGCGCTGGGCCGTGCCCAAACCGAGCACCGGCCGAGTGCCAGCGGCGGGGCCACCCAGGACCCAGCCCAACCCATAGCCGATCGCGATGAACAGCAGTCCGGCCAAGATGGCGCGGGTTCCGAACACCGACAGCACGTTGTGGAAGTTGACCACCACCAACAGCACCATCACGGCCACCAGGCCGAGACTGGACAGCCGGTCGCACCAGGGCTTGACGGCCGCGGCAGCACGGGGCAGTTTGGCGTTGACCGCGAGTGCGATGCCCAGCGGGACGAGCATCAGCACGACCAGGGAGCGGGCGATCTGGCCGGGGTCGACCGAGACTCCCGGCAGCAGCAGAGGCAGCACCAGCGGTAGGTAGCCCACGGTGATGGCCATCAGCACGACCATCAACGCCACCGCGAACGCGAGATCTCCCTTGGCGATCTGGGCCAGCTTGGGCAGGAAGGGTGCACCGGCGGCGGCGCCGAGCAGCAGCAGACCCACGCCGAAGGGTTCGTCGAGGTGCAGGATCTTGGCCAGCAGCACCGCAGCGGCGGGCATCAGTACGAAATTGGCGAGGAGCGACATCGCCACCAAGCGCAGATTGCGTAGCGGGGCGGTGATCTCGCTGATCGTGAGCCCCAGACCCATCGCAACCATGCTCGACACCACGAAGATCAGGGTGGCGATCGGAACGGCGTGTTGCAGTACTGCCATCATGGCACTGACCTCGCTTCCGTCGGGCCGATCGGGTGCTATCCGCGCCCGGCGGGCGTTCTCGCAAACCCTCGAGGACGCCTTGACGATTGCGCGGCGGCAAGGGGATCCGGACGGCGGCAGTATCCGCACAGTACTCACCTCGCGGTGGCTGCTCGTGTTTGTCGGCCGGGGGCGACAGTGGGTGTCGTGACAGTGGGTGTAGACCTCACCCATATGCCAACTCAGGCAACAACTTCCACCAAACATGTAGATGGGGTGGCACCGCGCAGCGGTGCCACCCCATCACAGACTTCGATACAGAAATTAGTGCCCATATGACCGGCCGCCTATAAGCGTCCTCGTAGGGATCAGAAACGGTAAGTGATATCAGTCGGCCAGAGTTGATAGCATTGATAGCGATCGAGAGGAGAGGATATCGGGTGAAGAACGTGACGATCCGAAATCTGAGCGACGAAGTACACCGAGCCATTCGCCAGCGCGCGGCCGCCCACGGCCGCAGCACCGAGGCCGAGATACGCGCCATCCTCACCGAGGCCGTGCAACCGGCCGAGCGGATCAAGCTCGGTTCGATGCTGGCCGACATCGGCCGCGACATCGAGCTGACCGACGAGGAGCACGCTGCCCTCACCGCCCGTGACCGCAGCCCGGCCGAGCCCCTGGAGTTCGACCAGTGATCATCCTGGACACGAACGTCATCAGCGAACCGCTGCGCAAGGCCCCCGACCCTCGTGTAGTCGAATGGATCGACGCCCAGAACATCGAGACTCTGTACCTGGCAGCCGTCAGCGTCGGCGAGCTGCGCCATGGCGTCGCCGCGATGCCCGACGGTCGCCGTCGCGATGTGCTCGCCGAGCAGCTCGAGGACCGCATATTGCCGCTGTTCGTCGGGCGCGTGCTCGCCTACGACCTCGAGGCCACCGCGAAATACGCGCGCCTCATGTCCGGCGCCCGCGCTGCCGGTCTGGCCATCGGCACCGCCGACGGCATGATTGCCGCCACGGCGGCCGCCGCAGGCTTCACCGTCGCCACCCGCGACACCGCGCCGTTCGAGGCCGCCGGAGTGCCCATTATCGATCCGTGGCAATGACATTGGGCAACAAGGATTTTCGAGTCACCGACAACTCACGCACGGCGGACTGTCGACTCGCCCCAATACTGTGGCCGGCCGTCGGGAGTCGATGGTTCGAGTTGCGCTCGCCGGCGGCGCGGATGCCGGCCTGCCGGGCCCGCGCCCACATACTCTGCACCACACCAGACCCAGCATGTGGACACGGTGACCGAGCAGGAGCTGCGGACGACCCTCGAGACGAGATTCCACTGTTGCTCCACCTTCAGGCTCATCAGCGACCCTGACCGACGGAGTCGTCGACTGCCGGACGGATGTCACCGTGGCGATCGATGGGAGTGAACAGCGCACCGCTGTCTCCCAACGCATCAGGTCCTCCGTCGGTGAGCATGGCCTGCGGGCACCGGAACCGAATCCTCGCCGGACCCGGTCCCGTCGATCGCAATCGTCCCGGGGACGGTGGTGAGGCCCGTCAGGGCGAGGTCGAGGAGCCGGTCGGGTTGGCCCGGATCGGAGGCGTGTCCGGCCGCCAGCCCGATTCCTGCGATCAGGTGGATGAGGTCGTCGATGGAGACATCGGCGCGGACGGCGCCGTCGCGTTGGGCCCGCTCCACGAGTTCGACGGCCGTCTCGCGGATGATGGTGTGGCAGTCGATCTGCGAGTGGGCCGCGCTGGTGAGTATCGCCGCTCCGAGACCCCGGTCGGACTTGGCGTGAACCAGCAGGGCACGCAGCCATTCCACAAGCGCGGCAACGGAATCCGTCGCCGATGACAGTTCTTCCCCGCGTCGAGCGAGAGCGGTGATGCGTTCCTTCAGCACGGCGGCTTGCAGATCCTGGCGGGTCGGGAAGTGGCGGTACAGCGTGCCGGGGCCGACCTCGGCGCGACGGGCGATCTCGTTGAGCGACGCATCGGGACCCGACTCCGCGAATACCGCACTCGCGGCGGCGATTACGCGGTCGTAGTTGCGTTGCGCGTGTGATCTCATTCCGCCTCTGGCATTCCGGAGAAGTTCTCCGTATCGTACCTCACAGAAAACCGGAGAGGTTCTCCGATTTGATGGTGGGAGCAACACATGACACAGCGAGACGTGGGCACTGTCGGCCTCTGGACGTGGGCCTTCGACGGGCAACCGGCCAATTTGGTGCGGGAGGCGGCCGCGGAGATCGAGGAACTCGGTTTCGGGGCTCTGTGGTTCGGCGAAGGGTTCGGTCGAGATTCCATCGGCCAGGCATGGCTGCTGCTGTCGGCCACCGAACGCATCGTCGTCGCCGCGGGCATCGCCAATGCCGCGCTGCGTGATCCGATCACGATGGCCACCGCCGAACGCGCCCTCGGGGAGGCATTTCCGGGTCGCTATGTGCTCGGGCTCGGCGGCCATCGAGTGGGCGGACGGGCGGTCGAGGCGGGCGGTTACACAATCCCCGCAGGCGGTAAACCCCTAGCTCTGATGCGAGGTTATCTCGATGCGATGGACGCGGTACCACAGCACGGCCCCGTCCCCGATCCGGCGCCACGCCGGGTGCTCGCGGCGCTGGGGCCGAAGATGCTCGCTCTCGCGGGAGAGCGGACCTGGGGAGCGCACCCCTACTTCGCTCCCGTCGCGCACACCGAGCGGGCACGAGAGATATTGGGGCCGAAGCCATTCCTCGGTGTGGAGCAGCCGGTGGTGTTCGACACCGATCGCGCTCGCGCCCGCGAAACGGCCCGCGCCTATGTCGGCGCGTACGTCTCGCAGGCTCCGCACCAGACAGCGAACGTACGCCGGCTCGGTTTCGATGACGGCGACATCGCGGGCCCCAGCGATCGGCTGGTGGACGCGATCGTCGCCTACGGCGGCCTCGAGGCGATTCGGCAACGGGTGGACCGTCACCTCGCCGCCGGGGCCGATCACGTCTGCCTGCAGGTTGTCGGCGCCGACCCAGCCGCCCTCCCGCTACCTGCGTGGCGCGAACTCGCGACGATGGTGCCGAGCATCCGAAACCCGCGCCTCACCGCATGATTCCGGGCTTCCGGACTGGTGAGCTCGCCTGTTCAACTGTCGAGTTGTCGAAGGAATCCAGCCGCTGGGTGGCCGGGCTGCCTGTGCGAGCCTGTACATGCGAGAGCCGGCCAGATACCGCTGGACGGCTCTCGTCTCAGGGGTGGCTACGCCACGCTCGTCACGTCCACCTGTGCGGCAGATCGTTTTCCGAACACGGAGGTTCTGGGGACATCGGCGTGGCGGCAGTCCAGGTCGGGACGCAGATCCCTACGATGGCCTGCGGTCACCCCCGGTTCCGGTGACCAACTGGAGAATCCCCGCACCCGCCCGGTCCCGGAGTCCGGGCGGGTCCAGGAATCCGGTAGCTCCCGGAGTCGAGCAACCGACCGGAACAGGTCGACCGCACCCGAGAATGGCAGCATCGCGATCGTGAGCTCCACCAGCAGCACCTCAGGTATCGAGACGCGGGAACGCAGTTTCCATCTCCCGGACCACCCGGGAGTCCGAGTACTTCTCTGCACCATGCAAGCCGACTCGCCGAGAATGTCGAATGTCGGCGCTGCCCTGGCTAATTCGAATTGCGCGGGCTACAGCAAGCTCCGCGACTTCTTCGACCCGTTGTCCATGACCTGATCCGCTCGGACAGCTCAAACGCCGATCAGGTCGACTCTCTGGAACCGGCATGACCGTGCACTGGCGACGTCCGATCGGCGGGCTCAGATGACCCCTGCCCGTTGATCTTCCACGCACCCGCGCTGGCCGGTTCGGTCAGCGCGGTATGCGGCATGAGGGTGCTTTCGGGCTCGTGCCGAACACTTCGATGATTGTCCGTTTTGTGCAGTAAGGTCTCCGCCGTGGGTAGCTCGGATTGTTGTTGTGTGATCTGTCATGACTACGGCGACCGCGCCGAAACGCACTCCGCTGATCAACGTTTGGTCGAGAACGTCGGTACGCGTGGCTGGGGTGTGATCGCGATTCCCGAGAGCGACGTGTCGGGCAGTTGGGCGTTCACAGTGGGCCTGTGGCATAGCTACCGGGTGCCCGAGGTGGCCATGTTCGGGATATCGCCGGAGAGGTCCATGGCCATGCTCAACCTCGTCGGTGATCAGGTCGCCGCAGGTGCGCGACTCGAGGTCGACCAGCGGCTCGATGATGTGTTGACCGGTGACTACCAGGTCGCGCTGCGACCGATCGCCGATTCATGGCGTAGGGCGTTCTTCGGCACGGCAATTCGGTACTACCGCGGTGTCGAATGGCCCGTCCTGCAGTGCGTGTGGCCGGACCGGTTTCACCGATACCCGGGCGATGTCGGATGCCATCCCAAGTTCGACGAACTGCAGCCGCAGCTATGGCGGGCAGCAGATGAGCATCCGCACGGCCCCTGGACGGCCTATCGCGACGAGTGGCTGACGTGGAACTGAAGGACAGCCCAGGCATTCGGTCCCGCAGGTCCGGCACCCAAGATCTTTCCAAGAACGCGGAAATCGGCAATAGCGGATGTTCTGCACCACACCAGGTTTCGGCCACCGGCGCCCCGCGCTGGCCGGTTCGGTCAGCGCGGTATGCGGCAATAGCGTGCGTTCGCTAGGACGCCGCTCTTCAGGAAGCCAGGGGCTCGGCTGGCGTGTGTTCGGTTCCACCGCACCAGATTCTGCGTATCGTTCGGGTCGCCTGGATATCGGGAATGGGCCTACATCCGCGAATACGACTTCGAGCAGGCACGCCGGGCCGCGCTGGTCGACTTCCTCAACCAAGACAACCACGACCGCCCACACGCCGGAATCGACCACCAGTCCCCGATCAACCGCGTCCCGCTACGCACCTACCGGCTCACCGACACCGGGATCGTCCCTGTCAGCCGACCGCTCGGGCCTCAACAACTTGTTCTCGAGATCGACATCGTGGAACCAACCTCGTGATGCATCGTGCGGTGGTGCCGGCGGGGGGCGGCGGCCACCGTGTGATCGAAGACGGCCAGTTCCTTGCGCAGTCCGGCCACCTGCTGATGCCGGTTGCCGCCCTCCCCGATGTCGGCCCCGATAATTGGGGGCCCGGCTATTTGAAGTATTAACGTTTCAGTTGATGTGGTCGGTGGATACGCTGCCCCGGACGGCGGTGACCAAACCCCGGGGAATCAGGCAAGGAGATCGACCACCGATGAACGTGAAAGCGCTGTCCCGCAAGGGGTTGAGCACTCTCGCCATGGCGTCCGCCGCTGCGGCCGGACTCTCAGTGGGAGCAGCCCCGGCCTCGGCCGACATCGTCTCCGCTCAGGCGCATTGCTACGTCAGTGACGTCGGAGGGTGCTGGGGGGCATATATCACCGTGCAGGCGACGACCTCGACTCCGGTGACGATAGTGGCCAACGGAGTCACGCTGGGAGGCAGTCCATTTGCACTGAAACCGTGTTGCAACGGTGTCAACGGCGCCAATTACGGTGTCACCGTCCAACTCAACCTGGTAGACGGCGACCAGCACATCGTCGTCTCACAGAAGAACGCCGATGGCACGACCAGCCAGCAGTCAACCGACTACAGGTACAACGGCACCACCGGAAGCTCATCGACCGGACTTCTCCCCCCGAACTCCAGCGGAAGTTCCGCCATCACGAATCCGATCGAAGCGATCCTGAACGGGTTCCAGACCGGCAGCACCGGCGGCCACGTCGTGTCCCAGTGATTCGGCGTCAGGTCACGATACCTTCGCCGAGGAAGCGACGAACGTCCTCACCCCTATCCAATTCCCGGTCCTGCGGGCCCCGAGGGACCGGGGGTCCCGGACTCGCCGAAAATCCAACGTCGATCCGGAATCGTCCCTGTCAGCCGACCGCTCGGGCCTGAACAGCTCGTTCTCGAGATCGATATCGTGGAACCAACGTCGTGATACACCACGGCTAATCGGAGCGAGCCACTCGTAGCTGACGCTGAAACGGCGGGATACTCACTCGGCATCATCACCGCATAGGCGAGCCAGTTCCCGCTCCTCGGCAGTTGCGGACGTTCCGCCGGCCTCGGATCGGAACGGCCAATTGATCTTCCGATGCCCCTCGCTGGCCGGTTTCCGGTGCTGGTCAGTGCCGGGGCCGCGTCGCTGCCGGCCTGCTGTTTGACCGTGATCACCGCCCGCAACTCGTCGAGGCTGACATCGGAGACGTAGCGGCGCGTGACCTGCCACTCGTCGTGCTGCTCGATCACCACCGCGGTCGCCAGCCGCAGGAACGACGCCGGGTTCGGGAAGATCTCCACGACATCAGCACGGCGTTTGATCTCCTTGTTCAACCGCTCGATCGGGTTGTTCGACCAGATCTTGGTCCAATGAGCGTGCGGGAACGGCGTGAACGCCAGCACGTCGGGCTTGGCGTCGCGCATCATCGACGCGGCTTTCGGAAACGACCCCGCCAGGGTGTCGGTCACCTGATCCCATTGCGCGGCAACATCATCGGGCTCGGTGTGCACGAACACCGTCTTGATCGCGGCCATCACCGCCGGCACGTGCTTCGACCCGACCGCGCCCTGCAGATTCCGCATGAAATGCACCCGGCATCGCTGCCAGGCAGCACCGGTGAACTGCTGCGCGACAGCGGCTTTCAATCCGGGCGGTTGGCTCCAGAACGAATCGCTAGGGCGTCGTGCTTACCCGTGTCGTGCCACGTCCTCGCACAGGATGCTCGGCCAGCGAGCGAGATCGGCCGGTGTGTGCGCCACCTGCAGTGTGGCCTTCGGCAGCAGGTCCACGAGCGCCTCGGCGGTCGACACCGGATGGTCGGGGTCGCCTGTCCAGGCCAACACCGTGGTCGGCACCTCGATCGCGGCGATCGCCTCGGGGGCGGGCAGGTCGCTCATCGCTGCCCCGCGGAACAGTGAGGGCAGTAGGTGCTCGGCGACATCCGGCACGGTTTCCGGCGTTCCGACGGTGGCCGGCGGGCGAGGCGCGGTGAGATCGGCACCGAGGAAGGCCTCGAGTCCCTGCTCCTCGATCAAGCGGGCATTCTTCCTGTAGATGTCGGCCTTCGCGGCGCGGGTTCGCCAAGCGGTCGCGGGCACCAGCAGGGTGAGGCCGGCGAATCGGCCAGGATCGCGGACAGCGGCGTGCAGCAGTGTCCCGGTGCCCATCGAAGGACCGACACCGTGCACCTGTTCACCGGGGAACCAGTGGTCGAGCAGGTTCAGCAGGTCATCGGCCAGAACCGGCCACCGATAGTCCTCGGGGACGGTACGACCCGTCGAGTGGCCGTGGCCGCGCGCGTCGTACCGCAGCAATCGGGTTCGGCTGAGTCCGCGGCCGAGATCGAGGTCCATCAGACGGTCGCGGTGGCGGCTGGAGGTGAGGCCGTGGAGTTGGACGACGGGGTGGCCGCCCTCGTCGCTCAGTTCCACGTCGAGGTCGGCGCCGGGAACGCGGAAGGTCGGCACGGTGGCTCCAGGGTGCTGGTGAGACGGCGATCGCTCGGGAAGGAGCCTAGGATACCGTCATGCGGCTGACCAACGTCGCGCACCTGCGCCTGCCGTTCGGCCGCCTGCTGGGCTTCGACGTCACCGTGGGGCGGGTGGGCCGGTCACTTCCCGTGTCCTTCGACCAGCGACGCCACGTCGGCGCCGGCGACCGAGCGGGATCCTGGATGGCGTTGTCCTTCAGGCTCTCCGCGCCGGTACCGCCCGATGAGCTCGCGACCGCCTGGCTGGCGGTGATCGAGCGGCACGGCACGCTGCGGTCGGTCTTCGTGCCGGGCGAGGACGGCGAGCCTCAGCTGCACGAGGTCGATATCCTCCCCGGTGGCTGGGTCGAGCATGTGATCGCTCCGGGGCAGGCAGTCAACGATGCGCTCCGCGCCGTGCTCGACCGTGCTTGTTCACCGTACGGTCGTCCGTCGCACCGGCTATGCGTGCTCGAGACCGCGGTAGGGCCGACCGTGGTGGTCGCCGCCGACCACTCGCACGTCGACATGTGGTCGATGCTGGTGATCGCGCGTGACCTGCTCGCCGCGCTGGCCGCGGTACAGCAGGGTCGTTCACCGTCGTTGCCGCCCGTACCCGCCTTCGCGGAGCACACCCGCGCGCTGCGGGACCGCCCGCCGGCGCCCGCCGAGGTGCACCGCCGCTGGGCAGAGGTGCTGGCGGGCAGCGGCGATGTGATGCCACGGTTCCCGCTGTCGCTGGGTGAGGCGACGTTGCAGCAGGAGCGCGTGGAGGTGCGCGATGTGCTCGACGTCGACGACAGCGCCGCGTTCTCGGCGCAGGCCCGCGACGACGGCGTCTCGACCTTGGCGCTGGTGGTGGGGGCGATGACCGAGGTGACCCGTGAGTTGGCCGGCACCGCACTGCGGGCGGTGTTTCCGGTGCACAGTCGGTATGACACCACCTGGCACGACTCGGTGGGGTGGTTCATCACCAACTCGGTGCTCGAGTCGGCCGACTCCGATCCCCGTGCCAGTGCGGAGGCGGTGAAGGAGGCCGTCCGGATGGGGTCCTGGCCACTGGAGGACATCCTGCGTCCGTGGGGCGGGATGCCCGAGGCGCCGGGGATGTTCGCGATTTCGTGGCTGGACCTGCGTCGGCTGCCGGTGCGAGTCGACGCGACCGGATTGGAGGCCCAATACGTCGGCGCGACGATTCGGACCGACGGCGTGATGCTCTGGTTCGTCCTCGACGAGGCGGGGCTGCACCTGCGCTGCCGGTACCCGGACACTCCCGAGGCCCGGCGGCACGTTGGCGCCTGGCTGGACACGCTGATCGCCCGGCTGCAGTCCCGGGCACGGGCTTCGGTCGGTGGTCGGCTCCGACTCGGCGACCGGATCTATCGTGTGCAGCGGGCGGGGCGTGCCGACGTGCCGGCGCTGGTCGCGCTGCTCTCCGATGACGAGATCGGTCGTACCCGCGAAGGTTCCGAAATTGCCCGCTACGACGAGGCGTACGACGCCATCACCAGTGATCCCTCGCACTATCTGGCCGTGGTCCGGGACGAGGGCGACAGGATCGTCGGCACCATGCAGCTCACCATCATTCCGGGGCTGTCCCGCGGCGGCGCCACCCGCCTCCAGATCGAGGGAGTTCGGGTCGCTTCCTCGGAACGCTCTCGCGGCATCGGAACCGCGATGCTCGAGTGGGCGCACGACCATGGCAGGCACCGAGGTGCGACACTCGCGCAGGTCACCACAGACCGGGTCCGCAAGCGGGCTCACGCCTTTTATGCGCGGCTCGGGTACGACAACAGTCACGTCGGGCTGAAGCGGGCGCTCTGACGGATTCCCGCCGCCCGCTCAGCGGCGCGAGAGGGCCGCCAATAGCGGATGTCCTGCACCGCACCAGGTTCCGGGCGTCGGCGCCCCGCGCCGTCCGGTTCAGTCAGCGCGGTATGCAGCAGAAGCGGACGTTCGTCATCGATCCGGTGGTCGGCTTCACGGCGTCAACCGGACGCAGCCCGCCAGAGGTGACCATCCGTGACGGCCGCGACGAATGCCGATCAGGTCGACATCGCCTGCCGCATCGGCCTTCTCAGGGGCGGCCGGCTCAGCCTGGCGACGCCGAGGATTGAATCGCCCGAGCACCGTGCCACTGTACGACGGCACGCCAGCTTGCCCGACCCCGCACAGTGCAGGCCGTCAACCTGCGCAGGACTCCAGACCTGCAGCCGGCATCACCGTAGCCACAATCGTCTGACCGGATCGCTCGCTCAGCGGCATAGGGTGCGTTACTCGGACTGCTGGCGTCAGGCGTTGTCGGCCCGGCTGGGATTTCGAGTCTGGCGGGGTCGCTCCAGACTCGTTGTGGAACCAGCTAACTGGACGGATGTATGTCCAATCGTTACGATCTGCGGCATGCTGGGGGTGGGGGCGAATCATCGGGTTCGCGAGCTATTGTCGGGTGTTTGTGCGATCGCTGCGGTCGGGGTCGTGTCGACAGCCCCGGCAGCGCAAGCGAATACCGATGTTGCTTCGTGTGCGGACGGGTGGCAGGTCGATACGCTCGCCTCGAATCTGGGTGATCTCGAGAACCTCGAACCGGACGGGAATGGCGGCTTCTTCGTATCCGGGATCGTGAACGGTGTTATCTACCACGTTGATTCCAGCAACCGGGTGACCACGTTACTGACCGACCTGGACCATCCCGCCGGACTGCGCCTGGTCGGTAACGACCTGTATTTCTTGACCGGCAACAGCACCTCGCTCACCGGGACCGGCACCCTGCAACGCTACAACGTGGCCGCCGGCACGGTGACCACAGCGCTGACAGGGCTTGTGCAGCCCGACGGCCTGCTACTACTCCCCGATGGTGATCTGCTGATCGCCCATCTGTCGGTTCCGGTGCCGGTGGGGATCAGCAGGTATCGGCCGTCCACCGGCGAATTCACCCCACACTGGTCGAATACGCCCTACCCCAACGGGATTGCGCTGAGTCCCGACCGCGACGCGATCTACACCCAGAACGAGTTCACCTCGCAGGTGTTGCGAATCCCCTTGGACGCGCCTACGACCTCGACTGTCGTCGCTACCGTCCATGACGGGATCATCCCGTTCCTCGACGACATGGAGGCCACCCGGTCCGGTCAGCTGTATATCACCGGGGACTATTCGGGCAGTGTCTATCACATCGACCCCAATACTGGTGCTACGTGCACGATCGCCACCGGGATGCAGACCTCGAGCCCCATACCGCCCAATGGCCCGACATCTGTGCGTATTGCCCCCGACGGCGACGGCTGGGCCCTGTACGTGGTCGGTGTCGACGGCAACCTGCGGCGCCTGCGGCCGCCCGCCGGTGTCGATGTCACCCCCGTCTTCGCCGACACCGACGTGGATCTGTCGCAATAGCTACCCGGCGGACCGATTCTGCCCACCTGGATCTGGCGGTGGACATCCCGTAATCGGCTAGAGTCCGCGGTCTCTCATCAGCCGCGGCTGCCGGGCAATCTGAGCCTGGTGGTCGGTACCCGAACCGGCCGCAGCATCGTCTACAGCCTCCACGACAATCATGTCGCCCAGCTACTCGACGAGGCCTGGCAACCACAGCGAGCATATGCGTCTGGGCCTGTCCGACCAGCCCGTGACCGCTGATTGAGCTTCCCGACAGGCCAGCCATGATCCTGGTACCAGAACATGATCGATCGAGATGCAGCAGGAGGTTTCGGCTTGCTCCTGACGTAACGTCAGGTCCTAGTGTCGGCGGTACCAGCGCAAGGTGCGTCGGTGGAAGTGAGATGGAAGCAGATGGACGAGCCGGGAATCGAGCAGGTGTGGAAGGTCGGTGAGCTCGCGACCGAGGCCGGATTGACGGTGCGGACGTTGCATCATTACGACCGCATCGGCCTGGTGCGCCCGGCCGGGCGCACCGGTACCGGCCACCGGCTCTACACCGAAGCCGATGTCCAGCGCCTATATCAGGTTTTGGCCCTGCGTCAGCTGGGCTTGGGATTGGACCAGATCGCGAATGTGCTCGCGGGCAACGTGGCAATGGCGCAGGTGCTGGCCGTGCATCGCGATTATCTGGCTGCTCAGGTTGTTGCGACGCAGGACCTGCACGCCCTGGTGGCGGCGCTGGCCGCAACGGCGGAGAACAGGCCCGACATCTCTGCGAATCACTTCCTGGGATTGGTCAGGAGGACTGTCATGGTCGACGACACCGTCAAGCAATACTTCACGCAGGAGCAATTGGCGCGGCTCGCTCAGCGTCGGGAGGAATTCGGCGAGCCCCATGTCCAGCAGGTCGAAGCGGGATGGGGCGAGCTGATCCCGCAGGTCGATGCGGCAATCGAGGCTGGGGCGGACCCGGCATCAGCGCAGGCGCAGCAGCTGGCCGCGCGGTGGATGGGTCTGTTGGAAGACTTCCATGGTGGTGATGCGGGGTTGCGCGACAGTCTGTATCGAATGCAGGCCGACAACGCAGACCGGATCCACAAGAGTTCCGCGGCCCGTCACCTGCCCAGATCGAATTCATCAAAGCCGCGAATGCTGCACGCGGACAGTGAATTCCAAGGCTCTGGCACATCTGCTGCCTACCAGCAGCCCGATGCAATGAGATAGAGGTGGCGCGGGACGATTCCCGCGCCACCTGCTCTACCGCACTCAACTCGGCAATAGCGTATGTTCGGCTGCGTCGGATGCCCTTCGGCCCGTTGATCTTCCGTGGTGTCGCACGGGCGGGGCCGGTCAGCGCGATCAGCGGTGCGGCCTCAGGACTCTCTGGCATCAGCGTGGGGTGTTGCTGCGGGGGGCGTTCGCCTCTGCCCGAGCGAACCGAACATACCTATGCGTCTGCTCCCAGCACGGTGGCTGCTATCCCGGCGATCACCGGAACGGCATCGAACAGATCGCCTTCCGGTCCGACCATGGTGTCGAACGTCTCGAAGCTGGTGAGGGCCAGCAGGATACGCACCTGCCGATCGGCGCCTTCCTCCGGCGGGTTCCCGTCGGCGAAGGGAGCCACCAATACCGCCAAGCCTTCGCGGCGCCGCTCGTCGCGGGCGCTGATGACCGCGTGGACGTCGGCGTCGAGTGCGGCCAGCGCGCGCAGTCGCCGCATGGCAGGGCGATCGGCCTGCCAGAATCGCGCGAAGCAGGCAATGAATTCGGCGAGCGCCGTGAGTGGTTCGGGATTGGTGAATGCCTTGACCAGTTCGGACAGACCGCCGGCCACGCCGAGATCATCGCAGACCGCTTCCAGCAGGCCTGTTTTCGACCCGAACTGGTAGTAGACCGTTGCACGGGCCACGTCCGCGCGCTTGGCTACCGCATCCAGAGTGAATCCGGTGTAGCTATCGGCCTCACCCAGCACTGCCCGGGCGGCATCGAGAACCTGCCGGCGACTCTGTTCGATCTGCGCGGTGCGCTTCCCCAGGTTGTACTGACGTGGACTCATGGCCTTGACAGTACCTGGTGAACCTGATTCATTCATACAGACAGTCTAACTAAATGAGATCGCGGGGCACCGTGAGGACGAAAGGACAGTGGCGTGACTACTCCAGACCTTGTAGTGATGGCCAACCACCCGGATCTGGCGGGCAAGACCGCCGTCGTGACAGGCGGCTCCCGCGGAATCGGCGCGGCCACCGCCACCGCGCTGGCCCGCAACGGTGTCGCGGTGGCCGTGGTGGGCCGCGACCACACCGCGCTCGACGGCGTCGCGACCGCGATCACCGACGCGGGCGGCCGGGCCCTGGCGGCCGTGGGCGATTGCACCTCGAAACCTGACCTGGACCGGGTACGCGCCCTGGTCCTGGACCGATTCGGCGGGGTCGACATCGTGATCGCCTTCGCCGGCGGCTACGGCCAACCGGTGCCGTCGATCGAGGAGACCGCCGACCATTGGCGGCATGTGGTGGATTCCGACCTCACGGCGACCTTCCAGGCCATCTCGACGTTCCTGCCGGACCTGACCGCTCGTCGCGGCACCGTCGTCACCATGGCGTCATCGTCGGCCCGGCAGGCCACCCCTGCCTCGGCCGCCTATGCAGCAGCCAAGGCGGGGGTGGTGGGGATGACTCGCCATCTGGCCAAAGAGCTTGCGCCTCTAGGGGTTCGGGTCAACTGCGTGTCGCCCGCCACGATCGAGCACGAGCGGATGCGGCGTTTCATGTCCGACGAACAACGGCAGCACCTGCTGCGCGGATTCCCGCTGGGACGGCTCGGCACACCCGACGACGTCGCCTCCGCGGCGCTGTTCCTCGCCTCCGCCGCGTCGTCGTGGATCACCGGCATCACGCTCGACATCGCGGGCGGCTCGGTCATGCCGTGAGTGCTTGCCCCTGATTTGAACATGCAGTTTGCCCAAACACCCTCAACGAGAACGGTTGCAGTGACCATGAACAACCACAGACCAACCACGACAATCGATTTCTTCGGAATGTATCTGGCCCACGACGCCTGCATGCGCGACCTGATACGCCTCACGGCCGCCGTCGCCGAGGGTCGCCTCACCGAGCCATCGGTGCGGATCGGGTGGGAGACGTTCCAACGCCAGCTCGGCCGGCATCACAGCACAGAGGACGCCGCCCTGTGGCCACTGGTGCGCGCCGCAGTCGACGATCCGGCAGACCTGGCGATCCTCGACGATATGGAGGCCGAACACGAGGGTATCGAGGAATTGCTGGCCAAGGTGGAATCCGGAATCGCCAATTCCGGCGGCGGCCTGCGGTTGCGGTCCGATGTGGACGCACTGGCTGCGGCGCTCGATACGCACTTCACCCACGAGGAACAGTTGGCCCTGCCGCTCATCGACCGCACCATCGGCGGACCCGGGTGGGCGGCATTCGGCGCGGAAATGCGCAAACGAAACGGACTTCGCGCCGTGACCGAGTATCTTCCGTGGGCGCTCGACGACGCGCCCGCCGAGGCCCAGGCCAAGATGCTCGATTTCCTACCCTCCCCGATTCGCACCCTCTACCACTACGTGCTGAAACCCCGCTACGCCCGTCCGCGCCGAGGCTGGCTGTTGCCGGCCGATGGTGGGGAACAAGACAAATGACACAGGCTCCGACGGCATCGACCGACTTCGACCCGGCCCTGCGCAAACTGGTGATCGTGGTGGTCCTCGGCGCGATCATGACGATCCTGGACACCACGATCACCAGCGTGGCCGTGAACACCCTCGGCGCTCAGTTCCATACGTCGCTCACAGCGATCCAATGGGTACTGACCGGATACACCCTGGCGCTGTCGGCCAGCATCCCGCTCTCGGGATGGGCGATCGTGCGATTCGGCCCGAAGACGATGTGGATCGTCTCGCTACTGCTGTTCATCACCGGATCGATGCTGTGCGGAATGGCCTGGAACATCACCGCGCTCATCATGTTCCGGCTGCTACAAGGCTTCGGCGCCGGCATGATCCTGCCGATCGGGCAGACGATGCTGGCCCGCGCCGCCGGGCCCACCCTGATGGGGCGCGTCATGAGCGCTGTCGCGGTGCCCGCGATGCTCGCCCCGGTCCTCGGCCCGACTGTCGGTGGCCTGATCCTCGGCCACCTGTCGTGGCGGTGGATGTTCTACATCAACGTTCCCCTGTGCACGATCGCCGTCATCGCCGCGATCCGGCTCCTGCCGACCGATCCGGTCCGCGACCACGACGCCAGGCTCGACATCCTCGGATTGGCGCTGCTCTCACCCGGTTTGGGCGCGCTGGTGTACGGCACCGCGCAGGCGGGCAGCGGGACTCACCCGACCGATATCCGTGTCATCGCCGGCGTGCTGACCGGAGTCGTGCTGGTCGGCTGCTACGTCCGGCACGCGCACCGCGGGGGTGATG
This sequence comes from Nocardia sp. CA-151230, assembly GCF_050942175.1. Taxonomy (NCBI): domain Bacteria; kingdom Bacillati; phylum Actinomycetota; class Actinomycetes; order Mycobacteriales; family Nocardiaceae; genus Nocardia; species Nocardia sp. CA-151230. Next base: position 3,994,359 of record NZ_CP192061.1, on the reverse strand, counting down.
CAGCGCTGGTCGACGTCCGGTTGCTGCGGGATCGGAACTTCGCCGCAGTCAACGCGATGATGTTCGTCTACATCGGCACCCTGTCCGGTCTGATGGCGCTGCTGCCGCTGTATTTCCAGACCGTCAACGGCGACAGCCCGCTACGCTCCGGTGCGATGGTCGCGCCCCTCGGGCTGGGCGCGATGGCGACCACGCTGATCACCGGCAAACTCGCCGACAAGCACTCCCCGCGACTGCTGATCCTCACCGGACTGCCCGTGGTGTTGCTGGGAATCCTCGGCCTCACTCAGATCGGGCCCGGCACCAGCGACATCCTGGTCGCGGCAACGCTGTTCGTGATCGGCCTCGGACACGGCACGATCATGCCCGCGGCGATGGGCACCAGCTACCAGACCTTACGACACTCCGAAATCCCTTCGGCCACAACCGCTACCAACGTCGGTCTCCGCGCTGGCAGCTCGTTCGGCGTCGCGGCGCTGCTGGTGCTGATTCAACGCGACATCGAACATCGGACCCCCGGTGTCGACGCGTTCACGAGAACAGTCCGAACCGATGAAGTCAACCAGGCATTGACCCACGCGTTCACCCAAACCTACTGGTGGGCACTCGTGATCGGTGCTGTCGCTGTCCTACCCGCGCTGATGCTGCCGCGGCGCGGTTGACCTGGCTTTCCCCGGTGATGCAGAAGATTCGTTGACCGGCGACAGCCAGGCGGCCGCTTGTCGACTGCATGGCGGGCGTCCGATGACGGCACATAATCGGCAATAGCGGACGTTCCACCGCACCAGGTTCCGGCCGCCGGCGCCCCGCGCTGCCCGTTTCGGTCAGCGCGGTATGCGGCATGACAGGACGTCTCTGCACTAGACCCGAGCGTCAGGTCTCAGGCCGAACGCACGGGGCTTGCCCATCCGTAGGAGGTGCCAGCGATCTGTTCGGCGAGCTCGATGGGCATGAATGTCACTGCGTAGCTGTCGGACTGGGTGTCGACCGCCAGTAATGCCGTTCCGTGGCTGTGACAGTTTTCTCCGAGAGCCTGGAGAAAGCACTCAGCGAGGTCGCCCAAGTGAAGTCCTTCGTTGGCCTGCAGGAACACCGGATACCAGTCCCAGGGCAGATCTCTGGGATAGGACGGCAATGACTCGAGCTGCCGGCGTATCTCCTCCGGGCTGGCCTTCCAGTCGAACCTGGCGAGGTGGTCGTTGTACACGAGGCAGTCCAGCAGTGGCTGGGCGATGTCGTCCGGTTCGTCGAATGTGTACTCGTCGAAGACTTCTCCATCGAGCACGATGAACGGCTGATCCTCGGCTATGGCGACGTAGATGGCATCCAGAACCGCCCGAAACCAGGCGTGGATCTCTGGGTTGTCCGGCATCCACAGCGCAGCAACAACAACGAGGGCTTCAGCGCGTTCGGAGCTGGATTGCAACTGATCATCCCTGTCTGCCGTGTCGAGACGTTCTCGAAGCGCAAGGGTAGGAGACCCCGCCGACAAGTTCACTTTCGACCGAGAGCGACATCGAAACACACGGAACTCGGCATGAGCGCGCACTCTTGCTCGCTACATCCAGCTTTGAAGCGGCCCGCGCTGGAAACCTCTGCGGCGAGTGAGCCGTGCCCACATCGGGTTGAGTCGTCGGCGGGGCGGTCTAGCTAGCGGTAGCAGTAGGAATCGGAGGAGGCGTCACCGCCCTGGAGGCGCACCTGGTGCACCCGCAGACCTCGAAAGTCCTCGTCGTGTGGGAAGAACGACTCGTCGATGGTCATTCCGCCGTCGGGATCGGTGTGCAGCACGGCCATCCAGGCGCCGACCCCATCCGGGTAGAACTGGTCGTCCCACGTGCTGTAGAGCGAGTTGGTGAGGTAGACCCGCTGACTGTTACGGCTGATCTCGACCATCTGGGGGCCACCCGCAAGCGGCTGGTTCGGCGCGGCCGGGTGGGCGGCGCGGCCCACGATCCCGCCGAGCCGGACGGACGCGGTCTGTTTCGGGCTGGCCGGATCGCGCACGTCGAACTGCTTGAGCTCCCCGGTGCCCCAGCACGAGACGTAGAGGTACGCGTCATCAACCGACAGGTCGATGTCGGTGACCAGCGGCGGCACCGCGCCGAACGGTTTCAGTGCCGGTGGCAGCAGGTCGGGATCAGCCGGCTCGGCCGGGATGGTGATCACCTTGTCGACCGCCCACACACCATCGTCGTGGTGCCAACGCCACACGGAGGCCGACAAATCCTCAGTCGAGATCACCACGCCGACGAAACCCCAGGTGGCGTCCGGATCGTGCGAAGGGCGCAGCTCGAGTGCCATCTGGTTCTGTTCCCCGAGATCGACCCGCTGCTGGTGCCGACCGGCGGTGAGGTCCCAGAAGTGGATCGCGTGGCCGTACTTGTTGGCCAGCAGCAACTCTGGCTGCAACCCGTCCTCGATCATGGACGGAGTGCCCCACTCGCTGCTGATCAGGGTGTTCTGGTTGAGATGCCACCAGGCGTCGTACGCGAGGTATTGCGGCCCGCGGTCGGTCTCCCATTGCCGCAACACATCGAACGTGCCGTGATCGAGCAGCGCGATCCCGCCCGGCCCGTCCGATCCGTCTGCCCCACCGAGGCAGGTCATGAAAACACCGTCCGGCCCGCAGTGCAGCGTGTGCGGGCGGGAGTAGCCGGCCTTGGCCGCGAGCTCGGAGCTGTTCACGATCTTGGAAAGGGTGGGCCGACATGGGTCGGGCTGGGTGTCGAACACGTACAGGTGCGACGAGCGCAGACCCGGCACGATCAGGTAGCGCCGAGCCAGCCCGTCGATGCGGTGGCCCTCGTGCTTCAGCGCGCTGCTGCAGACGTTCCAGCCGAAATGGTGCAGCTCGTTGCCCAGGTGGGGCACCTCGGTCCAGCCCACCACCCTGCCGTAGGTGGCCGAGCCCGGATCCACATCGACTACCGACAGCGCATCCGGCTGCTGTGCCGCCCGGTCGAACGCAGCAACGTAGGCGAGCCTTTCCGGTGGCGCGGCAGCCGCCTCCGCTGCGCTCCGATAGAAGGTCGGGTCCAAGTCTGAGTGATCCATTTCCAGCCTCCTTCGTGTCGATAGGCGAGACTCACGCACGTCGCCCGATCTGGCGGATCCGAGGTGGGGCGACCCGTGTGGTCGCAATGGCGCGGACAGGCAGTAACCAGTCTCGGCCTTTCGACGTAGATCCACCAGCTAGTCAGTGCTGCAACCGCGGTCGTCGACTGACTCGGTAGCGCCCCGCACTGGTATCTAGGTGTGCCGCACTCTGACCGGGGCCAAGGCTACGAGATTGCCGAACACGCCGCGTTCACCCTTCGCAACCGGCGTCTCGGTCTATTTCTGCGACCCGAAGAGGTGACGACGACCCGTTCGACGCCGCTTCCGGCGGCCGCGCGCAGCACCCGCAGGGTGCCGTCCACCGCGGGGCGGACGAGAACCTTGTCGGCACACCAGAATGGAACAGCCCGAGTCGCCTGGGGGGCCGTCGATACACCAGAATGGAACAGCCCGAGTCGCCTGGGGGCCCTCGATCTTCCGCAGGACCGCGCTGGCCGGTTCGGTCAGCGCGGTATGCGGCATAGAGCGGACGCTACTGCCAGCCAAAGCTTGTGCCGGCAAGGGCTGGCAGGTACCGAAATGAACCGTGATCGGCGTGGCGGCAGAGCTGGACAATCGGAATCGGTCACCGAACCCGCAATCCTTCTGACAGACATGGGATGTCGTAACGGACTCGATTAGCATCGCCCGGCATTCGCACTCAACGACAGGGGACCACCTCGTGACCAAACCCGCCTACCTCGCCCTCGGCCTACTCGCGGTCGCGCTCACCGGCTGCTCGACGCATCCCAGCACCTCACCGATAGCAGCCCCGATATCCACCACGACCGCAGCCATGTTTGGCGCACCAACCACCACCGCGACCGCGCCAGCCGACGACAGCCACCCCGGACCCGCTCACGTCCCCACGTACGTATGCGATGAGGCCATCGTCGTGCCACCGCTGGGATACAAGGACGGAGACACCGTCGTGATCACCGGCCGAGGCAACTGCCAACCTACTGAGGGCACTGTCGGACCGGACAACACGATGAGAGGTCCCTGGCAGATCACCCAACGCAGCCCGACACCGATCACTTACAACTGCGGAAAGCAACCTCCAGCGATCACTGGCCTCGACGGCGAACCCATCGAGCTCGTCACCATTTCCGGCAACATCGCGAATGCTCCGGCCTACGTCAACGGCTTCGACTGCATCCCGTAAGCGATCACGCCGACGGGTTCGGTCAGCGCGATCAGCGGCAATAGAGTGCGTTCGACAGGGTGCGTCCGGGTCAGTTCGCGGCGAGCCGTGACTTCTTGACCTTGTTGCCGCAGGTGTTCATGGAGCACCAACGGCGGTTGGTTCCACGGCTTGTGTCGAGATAGAGCCCCGCACATCCGGGGCCTTCGCAGTTCTTGATGCGGCAGCGATCGGGGCCCCCGAAGATGCGGATCGCATCGGTGGCCAGGACGCCGAGCGCGTCACCGACAGGGGTCGTGTCCGTCAATTGCCATTCCGCGCGTTCGTGTTCCAGTGCAGCCTTCGCGTGCCCAGCGGCAGCGACCGCGTTGAGGGCGCGGACGTTCTCTGCATCTGGCTGTTCACCTGCGGCGATCGCCGAACCGATGCGGTAGATCGACTCACGCAGTCCGATGGCGTCCTCCAGATCGGCCAGCGACACGTTGGTGACGTCGAGCCCTGTGGCCTGTAGCCACATCTTCAGGCGTGCGGAGCTTGTCAGCCGCTCTCTCGGCTCCATGGCGGCTCTGTCGCTGACGGTGGCAGTGAATCGGAACGCCAGGACCTCGTTGTCCATCCGGAACACACGTCGTACATCCTCGGCCACTTCCAACCTCCGCGGTGAGCAACAACGTCCCTCGAACCGTCTTGGACGGTTCGACGTGATCGTAACTCCATGGCATTCTTGAACCGCCTTAGACGGTTCATTGAAGGGAGTGTGCTCTGCATGAGCAGCATCGCGGTCATCGGTCTGGGAGCGATGGGCAGACCCATCGCACACAACCTCGTGAAGGCTGGCCACGACGTTGTGGTGTGGAACCGCTCCGACGCACACGCGGAGCAACTCGTCGCAGCGGGCGCCCGTCGTGCCGCCTCGGTCGCAGAGGCCATGCACTCACCGGTGGTCTTCTCGGTCCTGTCCGATGACCGGGCCGTCGCCGAGACGTTCATCGACTCCGGGGTCCTCTCCCAGATCCCGGCCGGGACTGTTCACGTCAACGTCGCCACGGTGAGTGCCGGGCTGGCTCGCCGGGTCGGCGCTGCACACGCAGAGTCCGGTGTCGGGTATGTCGCGGCACCGGTTTTCGGCCGTGTTCCGGTCGCCGAAGCCGGGGCACTCAATATCCTCGCGGCCGGTGAGGACGGGCTGATCGATCGCGTGCAGCCGTTCTTCGACGTGATCGGCTCGCGGACATGGCGACTCGGCGATCATCCGGAGCAGGCCAACCTGGTGAAGATCCTCGGGAACTATCTGATCGCCTGCGCAATCCAGTCACTGGGCGAGGCTGTCAGCCTCGCAGAGAGCGCCGGTGTCGACTCTGGACAGTTCCTCGAACTGCTGACCTCCACGCTCTTCCCCGGAGTCGTCTACGCAGGCTACGGGTCGATGATCGCCGAACGGCGCTACCAGCCAGCCGGATTCACCACAGTCCTGGGCCGCAAGGACCTCCACCTCACGCTCGACGCAGCTACCGACCACGACATCCCGCTCCCGATCGGCCAGCTGCTGCGGGCTGTCTTCGACCAGGCCATCGCCGACGGTCACGGGGCGGACGACTGGGCAGTTGTCGCAGAACAGCAACGACGCTGACTGCCGACGGCGCCGATGACAGTGACCTCAAACCAGGCGATCACGCCCGGAAACAGGACTTCACCTTGTCTCGGTACCGCTCACGTTTCTCGCGGGGCCCCTCGACGCCCAGTCACAGATCAACGGAGCGGCATCATGGTGCGTCGTTCGTGCTGGCGGGCTCGTCTCGCCAGTGGGCCTAATCGCACTATCACAATGAAATTAGCGAGAACTGCCGTCCAGCATGGGCTTGTGCACGAGCAGGCCCATCACACGGAAATCGGCAGTAGCGGACGTTCTGCACCGCACCAGGTTTCGGCCGCCGGCGCCCCGCGCTGGCCGGTTCGGTCAGCGCGGTATGCAGCAGATGGGTGCGCAGGGACCATGGCTGTGACGCAGGATGTCAGCATGATCGCTCCTAGAGTCACATACGACCCCGAAGCCAACGCGGCGTACATCTACCTGACCCACGAGATCCCGGCCGGCGGCGTAGCCAGGACAGTTCCGGTTGATCCGATCGTCGTGGCAGGCATGGTCAACCTCGATCTCGATGCAGAGGGACGCATCATTGGGATCGAGGTGCTCGACGCCAGGACGAAACTGGACCCAAACTTGCTTCCCGGTCGGTGACCCTCAGTGGTCTTTCCAGAGGTGGAGATGAGGACGCAAGCCCTGCCGGATCGACGAGCTGCGGGGCTATGTGGTCGAGTGCTCGCCCAATGGGGGCTTGTGGAGCTAAAGGGGAATCGAACCCCTGATCTTCTCGATGCGAACGAGACCCTGATCCGTATTGCCCGTTTTCGGTGTCTGTTGATCCCGTTTGATTCGAAAGGCGACCAGGGCTTTTGAGTGCCGGTCCTGTTGGCTGGCGTGGACGGTTATCGGGCGCGCTGCGGACGAATCGATGGATCGAGCGTGGAACCGGTCGGAGTTCCCGTGCGTCGAACTGAAGCACGAGCGATGAACGGAGACAACGGCTCATACGTGCCGACCGGGATCCGCGTCGAGGCGCGCACCGACGGCACCATCGCCGTGCACGTGACGCAGTGAGCCGGAACTGAATTCACAACCTGAGTACGGCATACCCGACGTGTGACCCGCACGAGATCTCCACAATCGCTCCCGTAACTCTGCGAATTCCCCCGATACCCTCGTATCCGTGGCCGACGAGGACGGCCGATACGGGAGGGGTGTTCGTGACGGAGCGCTGGGCAGCGACCCGGGAGATCCGGCGCAGGATCGCGATCGCCCTGGCGACAGCCGGGGTTTTCGCCTGGGCCGGTGAGGCATTCGGCGCGTGGGCGAGCTCGATGGAATCGAAGTTCGTCGGACTGCCCTATCTCGGCTCGATGACTGCCGACGAAGTGCTACGACTCGCGGCTCTCGCCTTCGCGCTGGTGGCGATCCTGCTGACTGTCGGAGTGGTGTTGCCGGCCCGCCGCTCGCGCATGGGCCGATTCACGATGATCGCCGCCTGCGCACTGGTACTGCTGGGCCAGGCTCTTTCCATTACCCTGGCCGCGATCCCCATCGACGCCTTCTTCTACCAGCCGCCGTCCAGCCTGGCGTTCGACCGGCCGCTGATGATCTTCCCGCTGCTGACGATTCTGCTGCTGCTCGAAAACACCACGGATGCGGCGGCAGCTACGACGGGCGCACACGAGGCCGCACATGAGTGAGCCGGATTCGCAAAACCGGGACGGGGTCTGGCACGCGACGCGCGAATTGCGCCGATGGATCGCCTTGTGGCTGGCCGCGGCCGGATTCCTCGCGTGGGGCGCGCAAACGCTGATAGTGCTGGCGAATGCACTGGAACCAAGGGATCTGAACGACAACTACTTGGGTTCCAGCGCCGAGACCACCTTCGAGTTGATGTCGCTCGCACTCGGCGCGGTGACCCTGGTCCTGGGCGGCGGTGTCTTTCTGCTGCTGTTCCGCCTGCGCATCGGCCGAATACTGGTGATTACGGGATCGATTCTGGCGCTGATGGCACAGCTGCTTCCGGCAACGGTCGCCTCGATCCCCAGCGGCGCTTTCCACGAAGGTCTACAACCCACCGTGGTCGGGTCGTGGCCACTGATGATCTTCCCGCTGCTGACCATCGGGTTACTGCTCGGCGCACCGCGTGAGTACTGAAACAAGATGCGCCCGTGGGGATTCCACAGGCGCATCGGACCGGACGGCGCCAGCCGGCCCGCGATGGCCGGTTCGGTCAGCGCGGTATGCGGCATTACCGTGCGTTGTCGTGAAGTTCGCCAAATGACTCGCCTACATTCCTGTAGGTGCCATCTGCAGGATGGTTCCACGGGTCGGTGGGCTGATCTTGCGGTGGTTTGCGAAGGCGTGGGCCGTGGTTTGCGAAGCCGGTTTCGTTGGGGCTGTTTGATTTCCGTCACGGCGTGGACGGCATCGCAGCGACGGGCGAACAAGACTGGCCGCTTCGCAATCTCCTTCTAGCACAACAAAAGTGGGCTAAATCTCTGTGGGTGCTGATCCCAGGCGCTGGGCGAAGCCGTCGAGCATGGCGGCCAGGCCGATGTCGAAGTGGTCGGTGTCGGCGGTGGCGTCCGCGGCGGCGGCGAGCGGGGTGTAGTCGGGAGAATCGGGTGCGGGCTTACGACTGCGCCCGGTCACCGCCGCCGCCCAGCCCAGGACGTGGCCTATGGTGTATTCGCGCACGCAACGTGCCAGCTGTAAGGCGAGCACCGGGGTGAATCCGGCCGCGCACAGTTGGGCGATCATTTGGTCGCCGATCTCGATCGCGGCAGTGTCGCGGACCGGGCGGGTGGCGAACACCGGTACCGCGTGCGGATGATCGTGGAGTGTCTTGCGCAGCCGGTCGGCGTAGCCGGACATCAGGTCACGCCAATCGGACTGCCATCCAAGAGTTTCGAGGTCCATCTCGGCGAACAACCGGACCGCGACGGCATCGAACAAGTCCTGCTGATCGGTGACGTGACGGTAGGCGGCCATCGGATCCGCGCCGAGCGCCGTCGCCAGTTTGCGCATCGAGAAACCGTCCAGGCCGGTCTCGTCGAGCACCGACAAGGCCACCGCCGCAATGTAATCGCGATTCAACATGGCCCGCGCTGTCCGCTGCGGGGCACGTTTGCCGGTCATCGGGTCAGCTCCGCGAAGGTTTGCACCAACTGCTGCGCGAACTCGCCGGGATGGGTCTGATAGGCGGTGTGCCCGCCGGGGAACTCGACACAGTGGGTTTCGAGCGCGGTGGCGAGCGCCTCGGCGGCGACGAAGTATGGGCGGCCGACGCTGGCGTGGCCGACGGCCGGGAGCCATGGCGCCGAAGTCGTTCGCAGCGCGGCAAGATCGGGCTGGTAGTCGAAGAAGTCGGGTAGTTCCCGCCGCATCAGCAGATCGGTGTTGCCGAGCATCCGCATCATCGGCGACGGTGGCCTACCGGTGACCGCACGCAGGACGGGCGCGACGGCCAGCGCCGCGGAACTTGCTGCAGCCAGCGCCGCCTGCCCGGCCCGTGACCGCAGCGCCGCAGGTAGATTCGGTGCGGTCATTGCCCCGAACGCCGCGAACCCGCGCATCGGACTGCTGTCGACGGCCAGTTGATGGATACGCATGATCTCCTGCCGCGCCGGATCACTCGCCGCCAGTAATTGCACCAGTGGCGGTTCGTGTGCGATCGCCGCCCGCACCCGTTCGCCGTGGTGGGCGATCAGTTCCACGGTGATGATCGCGCCGCTGCTGTTGCCGAATACCAACGCCCGGTCGATCCGGTAGGCATCGAGAATCGCTACGACGTCCTCGGCCTGCGTCTCTATCGCGATGTCGGCATCCGGTTCGGTGAATTCGCTACGCGAATTGCCGCGCCGATCGAAGGTGATCACCGTGAAGTGGTCGGCCAACAACGGAACCACATGCTCGTACATTGCCGCGTCGCCGCCACCCCCGGATACCAGCACCAGCTCCGGGCCCGACCCCCTCGACTCCACATACAACCGAGCGCCATTCGACTGGACCGCATGCACTGACCGGCCCTGTGTCATACACACCTCCAACACACCCGTCTACGTTGTAGACTAAGCCTACAACGTAGACGCCAGCGTGACGAGACCACCCCCACAGCCGACGATCGGAACAGCTTCCGCCGTAGTCGGCAGATTCAGTGGATGAGCACCATTCGGCTAGCGGACGTTCTGTACCCCGCCAGGTTCCGGCCACCGCCGCCCCGCGCCGGCCGCTCCGGTCAGCGCGGTATGCGGCAGGATAGTGCGGAAGCGGTATGACGTGCTGGTTGAAGACCGCGGCCGCACGGTGATCGAGTATGCGCCAACCGGAATCGAGCAGTATTGGCTGATCGATTTCGACCCCCGTCCGCGCATCCAGATCCGCCGCTTGAACGGCATCGCCCACGGCGAGCCCATCTTGCTCGAGGAATCTGATGTCCTCGCGGCCCGGACCCGTTCCCGATCTCGTTCCCGCTCTCCATCCTGGCCGACTTCTCTTGACCCACTTCGGCTTCGGGGTAGCCGGCCGATGCTGGCCCCCGGAATCATGGGCAGCACTTCGCATGTGAAATGTCACTATTCCGCATACGATCCCGCCATGATCAACTCATCCCGGGTCGCTGCCGCCGGGCTACTCTGCATACCGGCACTCGCCCTGCCATTGCTGCTGGCGCCGTCCGCCGGTGCCACCATCGACTCCTTCGCCGTCGGGTGCGGCACACCCTCGGTGCCCTGCCAGGTGTCGATCACGACCAGTGGGGCTGACAGGCTCAGCCCGGTGACCTTGTCGGTCAACGGCACTGTCGTCGGCCAGGGCACCCCGTACACAAGTTCGGACGGGCTCAACGGGTTCGCGCAAATCACCTGGACCCCGCCCGCCGTCGGCGCGTACACGGTCACGGTTACCCAAGGCACCTCCACGCGCTCGGTCAAGGTGGGCATCTGCCCGCCGAACCCGTCGAGCTATCCGAATCTCTCATTGTCGCCGGGATCCGCGGTCGCATCCGCGTGCAGCCTCATCGCCAGCTCCCTGGACTCCGGCTCCACATCCGGCTCCGCCTCGATCCTGCTTCCGCTCTTCAGCGGCTCCGCGGGTATGTGACCGACACCGGTTCGATCACGACGTCGCAGTCCCGCAATCGAACCGGTCCGCTCGGTCAGGTCCGCAGTCGCGGCTACCCGAGCAGGGCTCGGCCGAAGGCCTAGGCAACGAGCGCCGAGAACCGAAGCGGCCCTTCGTGAATGGATGTCAGTCGACGAGTTTCCGGTAGGCGGCGGCATCGAGGAGATCGGCGGCGCCAGCTCCGGGCGCGAGCTTGACGCCCGGGATTGGAACTAGCCCTGTCGGATCCTCGACGTGTCTGCCACTGAACAGAGTTGCGCTGCAGCGCGGATAGCTGATCGATCAAGGAACACCCTCAACTCGGCAATGGCGGACGTTCCGCCGCCTCGGATCGGCACGGTCAGTTGATCTTTGTCTACCCCGCGCTGGCCGGTTCAGTCAGCGCGGCATGCGGCAATAGCGGATGTGCTGAAGGCGATTGGCTAGCTGAAACTGCGGGCCGATCCGGCGACCACGATGAAACCGTGGTACCGATCGTGCTGGTTGCGGTCTTGAGGTTCACGTTGGGTGAATGTTTAGCGTCGAGATGCCGGATGGACCGGCAGGGTCCCGGTGCGGTGAGGAGTGGGTCGTGTCCTGGTCGATTGCCGAAGTTGCCCGAATGTCCGGGGTGACAACACGGACCCTTCGGCACTACGACGAGATCGGCCTGCTGCCGCCGGCGGGCGTCCGCACCAACGGCTACCGCTTCTACGAGCAGGCGCAACTGTTGCGCCTGCAGCAGATCCTGGTGCTGCGGGAACTGGATCTCGGGCTCGACGAGATCGCAGCGATTCTCGACCGGCAGACCGATCGTTTGGTCGCGCTGCGGGAACACCACGCGAGATTGCTGCGTGAGCGTGACCGCCTCGATCGAGTGGTGCACACCGTCGCGCGCACCATCGAGGAACTCCAGGCACAGGAAGGAACAACGGGCATGCCCCAGATCAACAGGCCGGAAAACCTTTTCGAGGGATTCGACCCGAGCCGGTACGAAGCGGACGCGCTGAAACGCTGGCCCGATCAGGCGGAGGTGTTCGAGCGCTCGAAGGCGTACACCGACTCGCTGTCGGCCGAGGAGATCGCGCGAATGCAGAAGGAAACGACCGCGGCGATGATCCGCATGGCTGAGCTGATGGCATCGAGAACGCCTGTCAGCGATGCGGCCGTGCAGTCCGAAATCGACGCCGCATACCGACTCGTCAGTGCCACCTGGAACCCGGACGCGCAAATGTTCAAGCAACTTGCCCAGACCTACCTCGACGACCCCACCGCCACCGCAAGTTTCGATCGGATCGCTGCGGGACTGGCCACCTACTACCACGACGCGATGGTGGTCTTCGCTGATACCAGGCTCACGTAACCGACGGCCGCCCACACCATCCGGACTGCCCCGCGCTGGCCGAATCGGTCAGCGCGGTATGCAGCATTTCCGTGCGTTTGTTCGGTGGTTGCATCCGAGTCGCGCGGTGCCTGCAAGGTTTCAGGTGCTTGGTGTGAGGATGGTGCGGTCGAAGGGGCCGCCGTGAGCTGCGGCGTGCGTGACCGCATCATTGACCTGGTCGAGGTCGAATCGGGTGATGTGTTCGGGGGTGAGGTCGAGGGCACCGGAGGCGATGAGCCGGATCATGCCCACGTTCGCCGTCCGTGGGCCCAGCCACTGTCCTCGGATGGTCACCGAGTTGCGCATGATCCATGGGTAGGGCAGGGCAAGGTCGGCGCCGCCGAGCATGCCGACGCCTCCCATCAGCACGACCCGCCCGTATTCGCGCACTGTCATGGCCGCCGCTCGTGCGGTCGAGCTGGGCGCGTGGGGCGGTAGAAGATCGAGGACGATGTCGATCGGGCCGTCGGCGGCCGAGCTCATCGCAGCACGGTCGGTCTCCTCGTGTCCAGTGAGTTCGACCGGGCTCACCCGCGGGCCGAACCGATCAGCGAGCAGGTCGAGCACGGCTCGGTTGCGTCCCGGGGCCACCACCTGCCCGGCGCCCATGGCGAGCGCGACGGCTACCGCGCTGCTGCCGAAATTGCCGGTCGCCCCGCTGATCAACACCGTCTCGCCGGCCTCGAGCCTGCCTGCCAGCAGGCCACCGTAGGGAACGGCGTACACGGCCAAAGCCGACCACCGCGCGGGATCGGCCGCCGCGCTCGCGGGTAGCGGATACACGTTCTCGGTCGGTACCCGCATGAGCTCGGCGAAGGATCCGTCGTGCAGGTATCGGGCCAGTTGTGCACCGCCCGCACCGCGAGAACTCCACCCCTGCATCGCAATGTCCGGTGTCAGGGCGTCGTCACGGGCTCGCACCGTCGAGTCGCACCAGACCAGGTCCCCCACACGCAGCTTGGTGGCGTCCGGACCAACGCGCACTATTCGGCCGATGCCGCCGACTCCCGGCACGACGGGTGGTTCGAGTGGATAGTGCCGTTCGCCGCTGAACACCTCGGCCGCGTACGGAAGCACACAGGTCGCCAGGACCTCGACCAGTACCTCACCGCTGCCGGTTTCCGGATCGGGCGCGTCGTGCACCGTGAGGGGTGAACCGAACTCGGTCAGTGTCGCTGCGCGCATGGAATGCCCTTCTGTTTTCGTTTCCATCACGCTAGGCAGGACGAGGCCATGCGGGAAGCGATGATCTGGCATCTCTGGTATGCGTAGTCAGCATGGACGTGTCGAGCGCGAATCTTCGGGTGCTCTGCCAGATCGCCGAATCGGGCAGCTTCACCGCGGCCGCCGAACGGCTGGGTTACACGCAGTCGGCGGTCTCGCGCCAGGCGGTCGCCCTCGAACGCAGTGCAGGCGCCACCCTGTTCGAACGGCGGCCCGACGGAGTACAGCTCACCCAGCCCGGACTGACACTGTTGCGCTATGCCCGAACGATTCTGGAGTCGGTCGACGCGGCAGAACGTGACCTCCACGGCGAGGCTCCCCGCACAAAGGTGGTGCGGCTGGGGTTGTTCCAGAGCGCCGGACCGGTGATCCTGCCCGTCGCGCTCGCTCGGCTCGCCGCGGCAGCGCCGCAGGTCAGAGTCACCACCCGCGAAGGAACCACGCCCAGCTTGACTCGTGCGTTGCGCACCGGCTCGATCGATCTCGCCGTACTGTCCTCGCGTCCACCGCACCGGCTACCGGATGGCGAGTCGCCACGCCTGCACATCACCGCGGTCCAGGACACCGAACTTCTTGTAGCGGCCTCGGCCACCGGCACTTTCGCCGGCCGCACGTCAGTGCATGTCGACGAACTCGTCGACGCGTCCTGGATCGCGACCCCGTCCTCGAGCACGGAGCCGCTGCTCGGTGTCTGGCCAGGTTTGCCGGGGCGAGCGCGCATCGTCCACAGTGCCCGCGACTGGCTGACGAAACTGCACCTGGTCGCAAATGGTCTCGGTGTGACCACAGTTCCGGAAAGTATGTCGCCGGTTTTCCCACCCGCTGTGATCGGTTTGCGAGTCCAGGGAGCGCCACCCGAAATCCGCCGCGTTCTCGTGGCCCGGCTCCCCGGTGCCGGGACACCCGCGATCGCGGCAGTCACTGAGGCGATCGCATCCACCGTCGGTCCGTGACGATGTCGCCTTGCACAATGGTTCGCACCTCGGTGTTTCAGTGCGTCAGGCCGAGCTCGGATCGGCACCGCCCGTTGATCTTCCGCCGCGTCACGCTGCCGGTTCGGTCAGCGCGGGAAGCAGCAGTACAGAACGTTTGCGACTGAGGGCTGTTGTTATGCCTCGACCCCGACGTCTACGAGCTCGCCTCGGCGGTTGTGAGCGTCGTGGTCTAACCCATTCACGAACGCGCGCAGGATGAATTCGAGGTTGGATGCTAGGACTTCGAGGTGGACTCTTCAGTTTCGAACTCGTCGGCGCCTATGCCGGGCCCAGTCCCTTGTCTGCGTCAGACAGCTATCCGACTGGCGAGGGCGGGCCATCTCGAGGAATTGCGACGGCTGGCCGATGCTGGGGACCCGCAAGGGTGTCGGCAGTTGGCTGCCGGTCTGGTTCGGGCAGGCCAGGTTGGCGAGGTGGAAGCGCGTGCGGTCAATGGAGATCGGTATGCCCGCCGGGCGCTAGCGGATTGGCTGGTACGCCAAGGTCGAATCGACGAGGCCATCGGCCAGATGCGTGTCCTGGCCGAGGGCGGAAATCCGAGCGCTAGCAGGCGGCTGGCTCGATTGCTCGCCGGGCAGGGGCGGGTGGAAGAAGCCATTTCGCATCTGCAACGGCTGCCTGAGCGGGACCGGTCCGCCAATGTGTCCGGCTGGCTGTCCAGCCAGGGTCGCTTCGACCTGCTGCGACAGCTGACAGCCGGCGGAAACACAAATGCCACAAGGGAACTCGAGTGGGCAGCGGTGAAGTTGTGGCGTGCCACCCGCCTGGCCGCCGCCATCGATCTGCTCACCGATATCGATCCAGGATGTTCGAGCTACGACAACCTCGACACGGTCATGGTGAACATCGCGAACGGATGGCGCGTACGGCGGCTCCACCTTCGTGATGAAGCCATCGAGCTGCTGGGCGCTGTCGCCCACCCGACGCTCCGGCGGGTGCGGGCGAGGCTGCTGCTTGCACAAGGACGCTATGACGAGGCGGCGGCAGAACTCCGGTCGCTGACCGTCAACGGAGACCGCGCCGCCGAAGGAATATTGAGCGCGGTGCTACGCCGTGAGCGACCTGCCCTGGAGTTGCGAGCATTCGAGCACTGCGCCGGCGACTTCCGTGCGGTCGCGTTCAGCCCGGACGGCGGCATGCTCGCCACGTGCGACGGGAACAACCACACGATCATCGTCTGGAACCTCGAGACCGGCCGACCCTCGTACACGCTGCGCACGTCCGCCTGGATAGGCGCCATCGCGTTCAGTAACGACGGCACGCTGCTGGCCGCCAACGGTTGGGGTCAAGCAGCGGTATGGAACGCGGCCACTGGCGAGCACCTGCGAGATCTGGGCTCGCACATCCGCCACGGCAGCGGCGTTGCTTTCATCGCCGATCGCACGCTCGTCGACGGATGTACGTTGTGGGACATCACCGCAGGCGAGCGCCTACTCGCGCTGGGCGGTGGTTCCGCCGACGCCGAGAGACGCGCTGGGCAGACATCGGGCCAACAGGCAGCCGACGAACCAGCCGTCGGTTACGGCGTCCGGGTCGTGGCCGTCGCGCTCGGCCCGGACGATCAGATGCTGGCAATCAGCACCGAGACCGTGCACAGCGATTGGACCCGGGAATGGAATCCGACTGTCCAGCTGTGGAATCCGGCCACGGGCGAGCACCTCCGCGATCTCCACATCGAAGGCCATCCACCCGTCCGAAGCCTCGCCTTCATTCCCGATGGCAGTCTCGTTGCCGTCGCCGGCGACTCCGGGGCGTGGTTGATGGACATCGTCGGGGAGCGCGTCCAACGCCTGGGCGATCGCGGCGGCGCGGACGCGGTCGCTTTCCACCCCGACGGCCACCTAGTAGCGACTGCCCGGCGCCACTACTGGTTCAATGCCGGAGTACGAGTGTGGAACCCGACAACGGGGTCCCTGATCGGAGAGCTGGACACACCCGCCAACGCGATCGCCTTCAGTCCTGACGGTGCCTTCCTGGCGACTGCGGATGAGGCCAGTGGTCTGGTCCGCCTATGGGACACCGCCGGCTGGCAAAGCCGGGGGTAAGCCCTTCGAACTCCCTGTCCTGCACACGACGGCGGTGCGTCGAGGAGCGCCCGGAAGGAGCAGAATCTCGATGACGGCCCACCGCCACAAGCAGAGATCCTCGAGGACAGTGATATTCGTGGTCTCGCCGGTGTGCAGGTCATGGAGTCTGGCCGGAATGTGGTCGGGCTGTTGCGAGTCGTAGCGGGATCCGACCCGCTCGTATCGCCGCGCCCGTGGAGGACCTCTGAACCGATCGTGACCTTCTCCTCGGCGGCAAGCAGAGCGCGGGCCTGCTCGTATGACTTCTCGGCGTGCTCGACCAACGCCGGAAGCAACGGCTGTCGGGCACGAGTGCGGTGGTCGGCGCGTTCCTGGACCCGCCGTTGCCGTCGGCCGGAACCGCGCAGTTCGCTGGGAGGGATCGGGCAGGTGCTATCCCGCGATACCCCAGCGGGATAGCCGAGCGCGACCCGATTTCGGCAAAGTATTTGTCCAGCAACTGATCTCGCTGCGCGGCGCGGAAGTATTCGGCGTATTCACGCAGGGAGCTGGGGCTGCAGTGGACATCCGCCGATACACCCGTGCTGACCGAACCGGCCAGCGCGACCCCTCTGAATAAGCCGAAGAATATGACTCGTAGCGGTAGATGGCGGTGTTGTCGCACCCTCAGATGGCGCCGGCACCCGGAACCCGGTGCGGCGCAGAACGTCCGCTATTGCCAAGTTGAGTGTGTCCATGTCCAGGGGCCACGGATTGATCGTCCTCGGTCTCGGGTCTGCCGTATTCGGTGGATGCGGAGCCATATCCACCACCCGGATCAACTTCGACGTTGTCGGACCTGGCGGAATAGGAGGTGCATGATCGGCCCACAGCTTTGTGACACCGGGGGCCTGATGCGGGCGACGGTCAGCTGTCGGGCATGGTGGCTCGGCGCCGTTCGGCGCGGCGGGTGAGTGTATCGATGATTCGCTGCCATGCCGGTGATTCCCTGAGGATCAGGGAAAAGACCGGCGTCGGGTTCTGTGGCCTGCTGGTGTTGCCTTCGTGTTCGATCTCCCATGTTTCGAGGTCGTTGATGAGCCGATCCACGCGCGGATCGTGCGGATCCCAGTCGACCGATCGATCACATGCGAGATACAGGCGCATCTTCTCCGGGTCCTCGAAGCCGGCGTTCTTGTCCTGTATCCACTGCGGCACCGCGTGCGGGTCCGATGCCTGCATCAGGATCGACCAGTCGCGCTCGAGTCGGACCGTCCGTTCGCTGACTCCGAGACTGCGCAGCCGGTTCAGTATGGCGACCATCTCGGGGGGGCAGGACAAGCTCTTCGCCGCTTGCCAATTCGGCGATCCGGCGGCGATGCTCGGTGAGCCGGTCGATCTTGGCCTGCAATGCGGTGTCGATATCGGTGATGGCAGCTGCGAATTCGGTTGGTTGTGCGTGCAGCAACGCGTCTATGCGGGCCAGTGGCACTCCAGCATCGGCAAGAGTCCTGATCCGGACCAGATCCACCGCCGTCTGCGCGTTGTAGCGGCGGTATCCGGAGGCATCACGCGCGGGCTCGGGCAACAGGCCGACCTGGTGGTAATGGCGGATAGTGCGCACAGTCACGCGGGCGGTCGCGGCCAACTGGCCGATCGTGAGCACCGTCTGCCTCCGGTTTTCAGGAAACGTGGCCAAGCCGAGTTTATGCGCGAGCCGCCCGGTCGACGACATCGCGGATCGCCTGGACCACGACATCGGGACGCGTGAAACACAACTGGTTATGGCCGACGTCGGGGACGACGCGATGTTCCCCGAACGACACCGTGCTCACCACGGCCGCGGCCATCCTCCTCATGCCCTCGTGTATCGCACGTTCCGTGTGCTCCGGCATCGCCGCCTGCGGGCCTGAGTCGGTGCCCTCGGCGGTGAGCGCGACCACCGGGACATCGGGAATGTCCGACCCGGCACGCAGTTCGTCGGCGAGTGCGACCAAGCTGCCCCGCTCAGCGATGCCGACCCGGAGCCATTCGTCGCTGACATGGGCTTCGATCAGCGGCTGCCGCATGGGTTGCGGGTAGTCCGCCACCAGTTCGGCGAACATCCCGCGCAGGGCTGGACGCATCTGCCGGATCTGCTCGGGACCGGGTGCCATCTGCTGGTCGGCAGCCGGGCTTGCCGCAGCGGGCATGAAGTCCTCCCAGTCGCGGTGGAAGCCGTCCAACCAGACCAGCCCGGCCACCTCCCGCGGGTACAACTGCGTGAACCGATGCGCGTAGGCGCCGCCGAGGGAGTGCGCGACCAGGACGTACGGGCCGGCGAGGCCCTGGGCGTGCAGCAACTCGTGCAGTTCCGTCGCGACTGCGGCGGCGGTGCGCGGCAGCGGGACCGGATCGCTGTAGCCGCTGCCGCCACGGTCGTACACCATTGCGGTGCCGAACTGCGAAACCCCTTGCTGAACAGCGAAATAGTCCAGACCGGCCGCGCCCGCGCCCGGCAGGAACACGACGGTCGGCCCGCCACTGCCCAACCGATGCATGAAAACCCGGCGGCCGTCGACCTCCTGGAACCCTCCGATCGGCGGAGCGGGCCGAGCAGCGGAAGCGATGTTCTTCGTCATGAAGCAAGGTTGCAACCCCGACGCAGCGTCAGGGTCAAGCCTTCCCCTGCACCCTCGGATACGCGCACAACGGCACCCAATTGACATCCAATCGGTGCACGTCGAACGCGGTGGTCAGCGTGCGACTCGCGTTCCGGAGCCGAATAACCTGCGCTGGACAGGCCATTCCAGGCCCGCGACGCCCTGGGCCCCACAACCAGGCGGTGCGCGAGGTGGCGGCCGATTCCGTTGCATCCTTCCACCGCCCAGATCCGGTCGGTGAATCGTTGTGTGGCGGTGATAATTTCCGCGTATCCGGCAGTGTCGGTGCCGTATCGGCCGGTGGCCAGAACCTTCCCGGTCGGGTCGACGGCTTCGATGGTGGCCGAGTTTGTGCGGATCCATCCCGATGATGACCGTCATCGCCGGCGTGGGTTCAAGGGGTCGTCGCAACACCGGTTTGTTGGAGTGAGAGTAGGTGTTGGTCAAGGGTTTCGGACGAGGCCATCAACGCCGTCGCCACCGCCCTCAACAGCCGACCGCGCAAGACACTCGGGTGGAAAACTCCGCACAAGCGGCGACCGGCCAGGCTGCACTGATGAGACATGGGCCTCACCAGCGCAGCGGCTGACCCGGCCGCTGATGAACATCTGCACTCCAGCACTCCCCCTCGACCAATTACGGAACCGCTCGATAGGGGCGGGACCACTTAGGGTCGCCCCCAGCGCGAGACGGTCATGACTGCGAGTCCGCCCGTGCCACAAGGTAATCGGTCAGGGTCTGACCACGTAGACCGTATTGTCGGCGTTGTCGACGAGGTAGGCGGCACCGGTGCCGGGGTCCACCGCGGCCGCCGCTGTAGCCCCGCCGGACCCGGGGATGGGGGTGACCTTGTTGGTGTCGGCGTCGATCGCCATCGGCGTCAGGTCGAGCGTGGTCGGGTCACCATTCGCCAGCAGCACCCCGACGTAGAGGATGCGGCGATCCTCGTCGATGGCAATCATGCTCGGGCGGTGGACGGGGATGATGCCGGTGACCCGGTTCGTGTGGGTGTCGATCGTCCATACCGAGTCACCCAAGTTGTTCGCGACGTAGAGGGTGCCGGAGCGATGGTCGAGCGCGAGACCCTCTATCCCCCGGCCCGCCGCGACGGTCGCGGCCACGGTGTTGGTCGACAGGTCGATCACCGACACCGAGTTGTCGCCGTCGTTGCCGACATAGAGCCGCGAGCGATCGACATCGACCACGACCCCTATTGGCCGGATACCCACCCCGACGGTGGCGGTCACGGCGCGGGCGCGGGGGTCGATCACCGACACCGAACCCGGCTTCGACCCAGTGCGTGCACCGGTCTGGCCCTCCGCGAGCGGATCGACGGTGGCGTTGGTGACATACACCAAATGGGTGCGGGGGTCGACCGCCATGTTGTCCGGGTTGGCCCCGACGTCGATGGTCGCGGCGACGGTGTTGGTGTGCGCGTCGATCATGAACACCTTGCCGGCGTCTCCGTAGTCGGTCACGTACACGGTGCGGGTTTGCGGGTCGACCGCCACACCTATCGCGTGCGGAATGTTTTCAATGGTGGCGGTGACAGCGCGGGTGGTGCCGTCGAGAACGGAAACGGTACCGCTGTCATAGTTCGCGACGTACACGGTGTGTGTCGTGGCATCGACCGCGACGCCCTGCGGGTTCTTCCCGACGGCGACGGGGCTGACGGTGAAGGCCGGCGAGCCGTGCGGTGGCGGTTTCGGCCACATCAGGACCACGGCGACCGCAGCGATGATCGCGACCGCCGCCGCGACAACCGCAAGCAACCGGCGGCGGACGCGGCGCTTTCGGACCGGAGCCCCCGGCACCACCGCCGGCTCCATCGTGTGCGCATGCTCGGCGCCTCCGACTGCCGCGACGCCCTGCGTCACCAGTTCGGATTTCGGCGGTACGGGCGACGATGAGACGGTCGCGGTGACCTCCTTCGATGCCGCTGCCAGCGTGTCGTTGGCGGCCGCGGCCAGCTCACCACAACTGGAGTATCGGCTTTCACGGTCCTTGGCCAGGGCGCGTTCGACGATCGCATCGAAACCTTCGGGCACACGCACTCCGCCGTGCCTGCTGGGCTTCGGGACCGGCAGGCTCACATGCCCGTACATCAGCTGCGCGGGAGTGCTCCCGGGATACGGCAGAGCCCCGGTCAGCATCCGGTACAGAGTCGCACCCAGGGCATACACGTCGACACGGTGATCGATCGCCGCGCCGATATCGAACTGTTCGGGCGCGGCATACTGCAGACTCGCCAGCAACATCCCGCTGCGAGTAAAACCGCCGGTTTCATCCAGAGCCTTGGCGATACCGAAGTCCGCGAGCAACACCCGCTCGGGCTCACCGCGCGACGCGTCGGTCAGCAAGATGTTGGCCGGCTTCACATCACGATGCAACACCCCGTGCCCGTGGGCGTAATCGAGCGCAGCCGCGGTCTCGGTGATGATCCACACCGCCCGCCCGACCGGCAAAGCCCCACCCCGCAGCAGCTCGGCCGCGTCACTGCCGTCGACATACTGCATCGCGATCCACAGCTGACCACCCTCGTTGCCGCGGTCGTAGACGGCGACGATATTGCGATGGTCCAGCCGGGCAGCGGTATCGGCCTCCCGCAGGAACCGGGCACGCACATCCTCGTCATCGGTCAGAGCACGATTGAGCAGCTTCAAAGCGACCAGGCGCGGCAGATTCGGATGCTCAGCCAGATACACCGTGCCCATACCGCCCGCACCGAGCCGACGCACGATCCGATAACCGGCGAACACTCCCCCCGACTCCAACGCAGCACCCATCGCTGAGGACCCCTCCCTTCCGGGAACACCCTCAAACCGACACCCGACCAGCAAACACCCAGCCCTCCATTCGGGTACCCGCACCGGCAACAGAAACCTCTCAACAAGCATAGGCGCGGACACCGGCCATACGAGATCTCGAACCGGTCGGCCTGCTCGAGCCCGAGGCGCGCCGGCGCCGCCGCGAGATCGATCCCCCGGCCACATCGTCCCCGCTGGCGCACCCCTCGAGCTGGGGTGTTGCGACGACCACTAGAACTCAAGTACCGGATGGGGGCTCATAGAGTCTCTACCAGCAGCGATACGCGCGCAGCACTACTTCTTCGCAGACGCTGATCCGAACTCGACTCTCTTGACGTCCAATATCTGCACGTCAAACGCCCTGCTCGCACCTCGACGCGTTCCGAAGCCGAATAACCTCTGCGCCTCGCACCCCAATCCAACCGGTGGGGTCACCTCGTGAGATCCGACCCTCCGGCCGCACCGCCAGGCTGGCTCTGGTGAACCGATCACGCCAGTGCTTTGCACCTCCCAAAACCCGAGGGTGCGGGATGTGCGTGTTGTCGGGCAACCGGGTTGAGTCGATGGCACAGTGGCGACGTGGCGAAGCACCCTGCGACTCCAGGTGGCTGGCACCGGGAAGGCTGGCCCTCGCTGATTGCGTCGTGGCTGCGGTCACCAGCTGCGCGCTCGTTGCTGGTGCTACTTCCGATTGTCGCAGGGTTTGCTTTGTTTCAGGTCGGGAAAGGCAACAACCCGTTGTTACTGGCTAATTTGGATAGCTTCAACGCGTGGAGTGTCTGGGTCGGATGCACCTTTGCGATATGGATCGCCCTCGGCGTGCGGAGCCTCAGCCTGGTCGGGACCGTCCGGGCGCTTTTTCCGACGGCTGTTCCCGCTATCCCCCAGCCCGTGATGTTCGCGCTCGCCGCGGTGTACGCCGTGGCGATCGGGAGCATCTTGGTCGCCGCATGCGGATCGCTCACTAACCCCTACTATGGCCCCCTCGAGGCCCACTTCGACGCACGTGTCAAGGTGGTCGTCTTTGTCGGAGTCATCGCTACTGTGCCGTCCGTGGTCGCTCTATGGCTGATAGCCGAGGCGCTGCAGTGGACCCAAGACCTGCTCCAGATCAACACCTCCGATTCGGCAGGGCAACGATTTGACGAGCTGCGCACGCTGTGGGGGTGTTCCATGGCCACGCTTGGCGCACTGAGCCTCGCACTGTCTGCCGCGGTGGTCGTGGTCGCCGGATTGTCGAAATTCCTTGGCTTTCAGAGTCAGGACGTCGTCCTGATTGGCGCGCTCCTCGCTGCTGTCTTCGTTGCGGTGTACATACCCACGTTTCTGGCTTGGCGCAGCCGAGCGCGCCAGCTCGTCGACGCGGTATACCCGACGCCGCAAACAGGTAAGCCGGATGAGGGCTGGATCGAGGGGCGAGCACGCATGATGCAGCTCATCGGTCTCGACGTCGGACTCCCAACACGGCTTTCCAACGCCGTGGTGGCCCTCGCCCCGTTCGAAGTCGCTGTCCTCACTTGGTGGCTCGCACACAAACCCTGAACGGTCACCAAACCTTAGGACGTGCCGACACCCGGTGAAGCTGAACGGGCCAGCGGCGCTGGCGGAACGACTGAGCCCCCACCCGGACACCAGCAGCGATTCATGCGCTGCCCTACTTCTTCGCTGAGGCTAATCCGCTTCGGAATTCAACCCCTCGACATCCAATGTCCGCACGTCAAAGGTCCTTTTCAGAGCTCAACTCACGTTCCGAAGCCGAATAACCTCTGTACACGACTCGGCGCTCCAACCGCCACCGGCACCGCCTCGGGACCGCCCCTCCGGCTGCATCGCCTGGCTGAGCAGACGCCCGCCCCACCAGGCGGGGTCACTGGATACACCCTCAACGGCGAGATCACTGCCACCGAGGTGGAAGCCGTCCTCGCGATGTTCACCGCCTTCGCGAACGGTTCATCACTGTGAGCGATTGCCGCTGCGCTTTCGGGCGCCGTGCCTGTGATCCGCCCTGTCGGCGACAGACGATGAGCGAATCGGTCGGATCACAGCGCAACTGCGAGGACAGCGCGACCGGATCGTGCGCGCCAGAGCGGACTACAAGGCCGGCCGAACTGCTCGACGGCGACTTCTACGAGATCAACTCTGAGGCCGAAGACGAGAGCAGGCCGCCCCAATGTCGGCGCAGGTCCGGGTCTTGAAGGTCTGGACGCTCTCGAACAGCTCCGGGAAGTCGCGGCTGTAGAGGGCGTCCGCACAACCGGTAGACCGGACAACTCATCCTACGGCACAATCAATTCGTAGCAGGGTGACGCATAATGTTTCACCCCCTCCTCAGGGGTTGATGTAGCCGGAGAGACCACAATCCGAACCTGGAGGCAACAATGGCTGACTACAACAATGTCGTTTCATTATCCCGCGAGGAATTCGAACGTTTAGGGCCGAGCATAGCGGAGCTCAGAGATCAAACGAAGTTCACGAAATCAGATGATGAGGATATAGCGAAGATGGAGCGCCTTCTCGACTTGAAGGAGGGCGTTCTGGCCAATGATGAGTACTACCTTGAAAGGGTTGTATCCAGATGTGGGCGTATCCTTACCATGTACGATTTCGTATTCACCGCCCTGGTGGATGCGAGCCACTCGAAGTCGTTGATAGTACATACGTTCATCGGAAATAAGTTTGTTGTGAACGAGCCGCGGCGCATCAGATGTTCGGTATGCGCCGAAAAATGCCCGAGGCCCGTTTGGTACCGGATGCCCCAAAGTTATGGTTGCAGGCCGCTCGACGAGTGAGCGCCGATATCATTCACGGCAAGAGCGATCACTAACCTCGGTCTTCTTGCGGCTGATGTGTCGGCGTAATCGGGTTCCAGTCCGCACGACACAAAAGACCCCCGGCTCAAGGGAATTGAACCAGGGGTTCTTACTGCGGCGGGCTACGCTGTGGGCGGGATGTAGGTTCCAGCACTGTAGACGCAGCCGGAGCCGCTGGCGGCCTTGCGCTGGACGGTAAAGCCTTCCAGACGGCCACCCGGGGCCACGGCCTTGACGTCGGCCGCCCCACATATCAGCCGCATACCGCGCTGGCCGAATCGGTCAACGCTCGGCGCCGGCAAAACGACTGAGCCACCACCCGGATACCGGATGGGGGCTCAGTAGAGTCTCTACCAGCAGCGATACGCGCGCTGCTCTACTTCTTCGCAGAGGCTGATCCGCTTCGGAACTCGACCGAATCATCGGTCAACCTTGCGATGGCACAGCATATTTCGACCATCGGTACGATCTTCTCCCCGCTTCCCTCCACCCCGCCGATCGATGCCACCGCACTCACCGAGGCTATCGGCCGCACGCCGCAGACATTCACCGACTTCCTCCGCGAACACCGCCACCGCTTCGTCGCGACCCCAGGTCTTCGATCCATCGAATCCCAACTGATTCGGAGATCTCTGCGACCTTACGTGCCTGGGCACTCTCGATTCGTGCCACCAGCGCGATATCCGGCCGCTGCGGCACCCGATCTCCGTACCGTGCGAGGTGGTTGAGCTGATCGTGGGGCGTGGCGGGGATCCGGGTGCGGTTACCGCGCCGCACTCTCACGTCGGATCATCCGGCCGGGGTCATAGTCGGACGGCTCCGGAATCGATGCACCGCTCGCCGACTCGGACGGTGCATCGTGTTCGGCGGCCGGGTGGATCGGCCCGCAGACTCTTGTGATCCATCCGGCCTGAGCAGCAATTCCGACTGTCACGGTGGAAGTGGTCATGTGCTATGAGCAGCTATGAATGCCCGGCGGATGCGCGCCGCCGGGCGAGGGCGCCGGGTTCCGGTGGCGGTGACCGCATGGACCGCCTCGTAGACGTGTACGTGCTGTATGCCCAAATTCATCGGTGGCAGTCCATGATCGCCATCTGTGATGAGCTGTATGACCGCTACCCCGAACTGTGGCCGTCGCTGACCGGTCTGGACGGTGGCGCCGATCTGATCCAGGCCGATATCGGGAACCGCCGCCAACTCTGCGACGCCGAAATCGTCGGCCGCACCGCCGATTTCACGACCATCCCCGATCGGATCCGCCGGCGCTGGCGCGCCACCGCCGACGACCTACTCCCGGGCGCCTACCTGCGGTATCAGTGCGCCGCGATCGCCGCGGCCTCCACCGGGCCCTCGACGTCGGCCGACCTCGGCGAGAACTCACGAGCTACCGGCCCGTGACCACAGGCTCGGGACGAGCGGCGGCACAGCGCCGGGTTCACGAACCCGACGACGACGGTCACCGATGATGCGAATCAGTGCAGTGCGTGTAGTACGTGATCGCGATAGAAGTCGATCGCGGCAACCGGATCGTGCTGCGGGAAGTGCAGAAACGGCGTCGCGCCGGAATCCAGAACACGCTGTGCCGCCGCCACGTGCGGCGCCGGATCGCTACCGGTGGCCCACGCGGAGGTGACCTCCTCGAGCGGCGTTGCCGCGGCGGCTCGCTCGATCGCGACCGGATCGGGTTGGTCGATAACCGACCCGGACGGCCCGAACCGCCACAGCTGTGCGGCCCGGTCCACCTCGTCGCGGTCGCCGACCACCGCAAACAATTCGACCCGCTTGCCCAATCGCGCCGGGTCACGGCCCGAGGCCTGCGCACCCGCAGCGAAGGCGGCCGACAATGTCGGGTCGGTCACCCCGGCAGGCTGGCTGATCCAGCCGTCACCGTACTGTCCGGCCAGGCGCGCACTGCGCGGACCGCTCGCCGCGACATAGATCGGTGGCGGCGCCGCCGGCAGATCGTAGAGCTTCAGCTTTTCAGTCCGAAAGTATGTGCCGCGGAAGGAGATCCGTCCACCGGCCCACAGCTGTCGCATCAATTCAATGGCTTCCACCAGGCGGTCGTGCCGCTCGCGATAGACACCGAATTCTCCTGTCGCGGCCTGTTCGTTGAGCCGCTCCCCCGTACCCACCCCGAGAAACACCCGCCCGGGCGACAGCACAGCCAACGAGGCGAACGCCTGTGCGACATCGGTGGGATGGTGCCGATATATCGGACAGGTGACGCCGGTTCCGAAGGACAGTCGCGTGGTGCGCTCGCCGACCAGCGCCAGCGTCAGCCACGGCGACATCGCGTGGCCCTGGTTATCCTGCCACGGCTGCAGATGATCACTGGCCCACACGTATCGAAACCCTGCTGCCTCTGCCCGCTGTGCTTGATCGACCAGCACAGACGTCGGAAATTGCTCGTGCGACAGCACCATTCCGACATTTGGCCCGACGACGGGCCCCCTCGACGGGGAAGGCCCGCCACACGCGGCCATTGCCCCCGCGACCACCGTCGTGGCCGCCGCTCGGCCCAGCGATCGCCTGGAGACGCCGCTCATGCGCCCAACATACCCGGTCAGCCCGACCGCAATCGGTTCGCCGGTCTCGAGCACGTGCCCGACACGCGAACTGCACAAATGCACAGGGACCCCAGGCCGTAGCGGCCCTCGCGGCGGTCCAGTTCCGCAGCGGGGTGCCGCCAACCGTGTGCTTTCGGGCCGAATCGGGGGCGCTGGGCGACGTTCCACACGCGGGCTAGGAGTGGTCGATCAGCTCCTTGTAGCGCAGGAACGCCTCGAAGGAGACCTGACCATCCGTCCACATGCGCTCTTCCTGAATACGGCGCCCAACGATCTCCCGCGCTTCCGGGTCCTGGGCCATACCCCACTGGACTGCATCGTCGAAGGTGATGAAACCGTCGTGGTCGGTATCGATCTCGTCGAACTCCCGCCGGGTGGCGATGAACTGCCGCTGGTCCATACCCGTCTCCTCTACCGGTTGGTTACCGCCGAACAGCAATGCCTTCGTTCGTCATCGATCCAGCGCATAAGCGTACGCGGAAAGTTTGCTGGGACATCCGGATCGGTGGGGAATCGATATCTGGCGGGTTGCTCGTGGAGCTCATCTCAACGACGCTGCCAACCCCGCACGCGCGATCCGGCTTTTCGGTCATTTGCTCAACTCCGGGACCCCTTACCGGCACCTTTGCGCTCGCAGATGAGATGCAGCGCCTGCCAGGAGTTGGGAGATTCGTTGAGATCCCTGTCGTGGATCGGGATGACGATTTCTCGCGGAATTGTGGGCAGAAAGTGGGCAGGGACGTATGGACACGAGCGCCGCTGCCCACTCGTCCGAGGCGGCTCAGCCCTCCCCGAACATCGTTTGGGGGTACCGAGTTCGGGTACCGTTCAAGAAACGCGTGATTCTGTTTCTTGACCTGCCGGGTTGCCCCGGCGGGGTTGGCCCGCGACCGTGGTTTCGGGTCTTCCCGTGGCGATACCACCGCCGCGCGAGCGCGGTCTTACACGGTTTCCGGCGGGCATGTTTACCGTCCCGACGCAACTCGCCGTGGACACCGACGCCGCCAGATTGCGGGCGGCGTTCAGATCGCGATCCAGCACGAAACCGCACTGGTCGCAACGGAATACACGCCCCCTCGAGATGCAGCTTGGCTTTCACTGCCTGACAGGACGAGCATGTCTTGGAACTAGGGAAAAAGCGGTCCGCCGTCACGAGGGTCGCGCCGCGCCAGCTGGTCTTGTAGGTGAGCTGACGCCGCAACTCACCGAATCCGGCCGACCAGATCGATGTCGCGAGGCATCGATTCCGCACCATGGCGGCCACGTTCAGATCCTCGACCACGACAGTGCCGTACTCGCGGGCCAGGCGGGTGGTCAGCTTGTGCAGGCCATCGAGACGCATCGCGGCCGTGCGATTCTCCAGACGGTTCGCTGTGCGGTTCGCTTGCTCCCACCGCCGCGACGGCACGACGCCACGCTCCCGGTCGGGGCCGCGGCGGCGGGACCGCGCCCGCGCCAACCGACGCCGGAGCTTGTGCGCCTTCTGGTAGCGCTTCGGGTTCGCGATCACCTCGCCGGTCGACACGACAGCGAGGAACTTCACCCCGACATCCACCCCGACCACTGCCTCGGGCCGGGCCGGGCCGGGGTCGGCGCGTTCGACCTCCACCGACAACGACACGAACCAGCGGCGGCCCCGCCGCGACAGCGTCGCCGAGCGAATCCGGGCGCGCCCGGCCTCCACGCGCCGTGCAAGCTTGCGCGTCGACTCGCACGTCCGCACAGCCCCGATCCGCGGAAGCCGCACATGCCGACGATCATCGGTAAGACCGAACGCGCCGGTACTGAACCGGCACGACACCCGCGCCCGCTTCCCCTTGAACCGGGGAAACCCGATTCCGGGTCCGCCGCGTTCGCCTGTGCGGGAGTCGATCCAATTCTTCAGGGCAGCAGCGAGGTTGCCCGCCCCGGACGCATACGCCTCTTTACTGTTCTCACCCCACCACGGTGCGACCTCGCCCTTCGCCTGGTTCCAGGCATTGCGCAGGCCATATGCCGACCAGTCCAGCGACGGGGTGAGGTCCTCGCCGGTGAGACCGTAGCTGGCTTCGGCGCGGCGCTGCTCGAGATTCGCCCTCACCCGGGCCAGACCCCAGTTGTAGGCGAATCGTTGTGCACCACAATGAGATCGCAACGCCTGTTCCTGATCATAGGTCGGATCCAACGCGAACCGATACCCCTGAACAGCGGGGGTCACTCGCCAGCCCCGGCGGCAGCCCTGACCGCCACCTCAGCCCGACGCCGAGCCCAGCGACGACCACAGAGACGCGCGCACATACAGGCAACAACGTCGATCATGTCCTGAACCATGTCCTCAACGAGGTCGTCTTTCACCTGGTCAGGGTTCAGCACGACCAGCGATCGGTGTTCGACAACGACAACGGTGACGGTCGGATCGGCGAGAAGTTTCCGACGGTGAGCGTCGAGTCCCGATCCGATCTCGGTGACCCTCGCGTCCAAGCCGATGCCGCGCTGCCCGCATTGTTCGGCGACACGTCCGGCTTGCCGTTCGAGGTCGCCACGTCGGTCGGCGCAGGAAACACGGCAGTAAGCGACGGTCCTTCCAGCCGGGACCGCAGGCGGGTCGACCAGGATTGTGCCGCTGGGCAATTGACGAGCCGCGACGGGCAAGATGCCCGCGTGGAACCAGTTCAGCGCCGTCCGAAACGACACCCCCTGCCCCCGCGCCCATTCCGCCAACTTCACATACCCATTTTCACACAGCACATCACGGTCACACATCCCGGTGAACTGCCCGAACCCCATCGGGCCTCCTCCCGCCCCGAGTTGCGCTTCACGCTGTTCATCGCTGCTCCCCCAGCGTCGGGGCAGACGTGCGGGCGTAGGTCTGCTCGGTGTCCACCGTGACCACGTCAGCGGCGGCCACCAGAGCGGCCGGCACCCGGGCATCATCGAAATGGCGGGGGCCCGGTACGAACACCGCCGCAGCCCCTGTCCGGCTCACAGCCACTCGCAACCGATGGACCGGTCGATCGGTATCAGGCCCGAACACCAGGATCTTGGCCAGGTCATACCCGAATCGTGCTGCAAGGCTACGGATCTGGGTCTCGTCCCACTGTTGGCGGGTGCCGGAGATATCCCGGCGCAGGAAGCCGATGGCAGTCGGCGGTTTCGTCACGGTATGCCCCTTCTCGTAGTCGAGGAGGCTCCTACCACCGGGGAGTCCAAAAACGGGCAAGGACTCCACCCGGCAGCGGTGGCCCGTCTCCGACGTTAAGGAGGCGGCAAGACGCGTCCTGTCCAAGAAGGACAAACGCATCAGTTCGATGATGAACCCGCCTCCGGCGCCACGCCCAACCGCCAGGCCAGGCCAGGCAGATTGCGGCCGCCGGCATCGCGTCGCGCGCTGCGCAGCTGGTCAGCGACGGCCTCCCGGACGAACAGGTCACTGCGAACCCGTTGCGGGGCAAGGATCTCAGCTTTCAGCAGCAGCGCCAAACCATCCTCACGCGACGTCGGTTCGGCCAACATCACCCGGCCGGCCTCGGCATAGAAGCCGGCCAGCCGGGCAGGATCCGGGATCGCTTAGACGTCGAGGCCCTGTACCGCCTCGATCGCCTTCGGTCCGTCGCCGAGCTCCAGTCCGATCGAGGCCCGCCAGATGCCGACGTTGATGCGTCCGAACCACATCCGGGCAAACTCCCCGACGTCTTCGTGCATGCGCCCGGCGACGGCCGCAGCTTCGTCGAGTTGGGTTTCCGCGGTCGAGCGGTCGGATTGCACGGCGGCCGCCAGCGATGCCGACAGGTGCAGCATCCCGTACGCCTGCAACACCCGCTGATTGTCCAAGCTGCCGGTGAGTTCGTCGGCCAGGCCCACGGCGCGGCTGTACTGCCGCTGCCGCGACAGCGAACCAGTCACGTTGCCGCGCATCCACATCGCGGCACCTCGCCACTCGGGCGAATCGAGCTCTTCGGCGCAGGTCTGCGCGTCCTTGGCTGCCAGCAGTGGCAGGCCTCGGACGCCGAGATGCTTGGCCATCACCATGACCGCGAAGTAGCAGCCGATCATGCCGGTGAGGATGGGCCGGCGCCGCTCGGGGCTACGCACGTACAGGGTGTGAAGTTCCATCAGCAGTGCCGGCGCCTGCCGGCCGATGGCCTGATAGTCCCCCGTGCCCCGGAAATGCTCCAGCTGCAACAGATCCGCATGTATCAGCGCCCACTCGCGGACAGGCGTGCCGGGATCGTCGCCGAGTTCGCAGATGTCGAGGGCTTCCTCGACCGCGACGACACCGGCGTAGACGTCGGCGCCCAATCCGTCGGGTACTTCCCAAGGGCGGCCGGTGAATTCCGACGGCGCGACCCGCAGCGCCTGCGCCAACGCTTCGAGGGTGCGACGGTTGGTGAGGGTTTGCTCTCCACGCTCGAGGCGGCCCAGGTAGCCGAAGGAGAAACCTGCCAATCCGGCGGCTGTCTCCAGGCTCAGCCCTCGCCACGCGCGAATCTCGCGCAGCCGTCGGCCAACCTCGTTGACGGGAATGTCGTTCATGGTCGCGCCTCTCGCCCCAGATGGCCACCACCTGCGACCATACCCGCAGCGCGCGGTCCACTGGTCTCCATTGGGCGGACACTCAGGGGCTAGTTGTACAGCACGTCGGCCAGAGTAACCGTCTACTACTGCAGGGCGTAATACACGCGGTTCCGGCGTGCCCGCTGTCTCGGCGGTGTCGTTGCCATAGCCCTGACCGGTCGCCGAGTGTCTTTACGACGGATCAGCCCACCAACACTCAAATCGGCTAATAGCGGATGTTCTGCACCGCACCAGGTTTGGGCCGTCGGCGCCTCGCGCTGGCCGGTTCGGTCAGCGCGTTATGCGGCAGAATAGTGCGTTCCAGCTGGCCCCTTCCGACTGGAGAACCTTCCCTCGAACTGGATGCGTTGGAGTCCCATATCGGGCGGGAACTACCGGTCGAGGCGAAGGCAATCCTGGCCGTTCACAACGGCCAGAAGTCGACCGATACCGCTTCGCGAATCGAGTACGCCACACCATGTCTGCACACATTGTCGTTCCTGTCGACCACCCTGATCCAGGAACTCTGGGACTTCTGGAACGATCTTCTCGATGCCCCCGACGCCGATGAACTCCAGGACATGGGCGATGTCTTTCCCGCAGCGGCGGGCAAGGTGAAACCGTTGTACTTCTCGCCCGGCTGGATCCCACTGTGGTCCGATCCGGTCAGAAACGATGGCATCGGCCTGGACCTGGACCCCGACCGCAACGGAACCTACGGCCAGATCATCAACTTCGGCCGCGACGAGAAGCGCCACTTCCTCTGTGCACCCGATTACACGACACTGCTGCACATCCTGCTCGAGGAAGTACTCACTGGTGCTTGGCCTGCCACCGAAATAGCCAGCCAGTCCCCCGATGGCACGTGGACCGACCTGCCCTGGTTCGGCGACCCCGACGACCACTTCTTCAATGCCCTCTACAGCCGTTTCGAAGCCCGGCAACACTCGAATGCGCATTCGAATAAGACTGATGAGTCTGGGGGTTCCGGACCAGCCGAAAATCCAACGAGGTTCAGGTAAGTGCCCGGTCGGCGTCGGTGCAACGGCGTCGACGAAGCAGCGAGGGGCTATGCAGTCATCCGGGGCTGCTGCATGGCTAGACGCTGTCACCCGGTCGTGCAGCAGCCTCCCTCGGCCGAATCGCTTGGTAGCCAGCGGTAAACTATTGGTGACGTCTTCCGCGAAACCAAACGACGTCTTGTCCGGTCCAGTCGATGCTGCAGCTGTCGGCCAGCCCGAACGTGCGTTCCCCTCGGAACGCATCATGAACTTCACCAAGGAGCGAATCGGGTGCCGCAAAGTTGATTCGGTACGCGACGCACCCGCAGACCCAGTCCGGTAACTCGGCAGCGCAGCCCAGTACCCGGACGTCGCAAAGCTCGTTGTAAGGAAGCAAAATGTCTAGCAAGATCATCAAAACCCTAGTCGCGACTGTTATTGCCGCGCCCCTGCTCGTCCTCGTCGCGCCCGCGGCCACTGCCGATTCGACTACCGCAGCACCTCCGTCGCCCTCCGCCACTCCGGTCGACGGATCGTTCGGATCAGCTACGTGGTGCATCCCCCTCGGCAGTGTCGTCTGGTGCATCTGAGTGAACGCCTGAGAACTCCGGTGTTGGGTGCGTGACGCTCGAGATCTGAATGAACCCAGGTACAGCAGTGATTGCTGAAATCAATTGGTGTACCGGGAATTCATTCTCGCGTGTTGCTGGGTCGTCGTCGTGCCCGACTTGTGGTATCACGTGGCCGCATGGCCAGCAGATTCGAACGGTGGAGTCGCGCATCCTGCAGGAAGCAATCCTGACACCTGCCACATCACATAATCGGCAATAGCGGACGTTCTGCGCCGCACCAGGTTACGGGCGCCGGCGCCTCGCGCTGGCCAGTTCGGTCAGCGCGGTATGTGCCAGTAGAGCAGGTTCGGCAGACACCAACGGTCCATGATGATCCTGGGCTGCTGCGGGGCTCAATGTTGCCCGCGGTCGCGGGCTATCGGGCCGATGTCGTTTTCGCGGTGTCCGTCCTCGGGCTCGTGTGGAAGGCGAGGCTGACCCGGATGGCGCCGGCGGCTTCGTGGAGGGCGTCTCGGGCGGACCGGGAGGTGCCGGTGGCACCGATCATTCCGTGGGCCATGCTGCTGTGGCGGCGCAGTGCGACCGGTACTCCGGCGGCGGCGAGTCTGTGTGTGTAGGCCTCGTCCTTGTCGCGCAGGACGTCGAAGCCCGCGGTCGCGATGTAGGCGGGTGGCAGCCCGCGCAGATCCTCGGCGAGCAGTGGTGACACCCGCGGATCGTGTTGTTGGCCCGGGTCGGCCAACGTGCTGCTCTACCGATCCGGCCGTGCCCGATGGCCCCACGCGTGTATTCCGTTGCGACCAGTGCGGTTTCGTGCTGGATCGCGATCTGAACGCCGCCCGCAATCTGGCGGCGTCGGTGTCCACGGCGAGTTGCGTCGGGACGGTAAACATGCCCGCCGGAAACCGTGTAAGACCGCGCTCGCGCGGCGGTGGTATCGCCACGGGAAGACCCGAAACCACGGTCGCGGGCCAACCCCGCCGGGGCAACCCGGCAGGTCAAGAAACAGAATCACGCGTTTCTTGAACGGAACTCGAGGATCACGAGCTGACTCCCGTCGCCGCTGTCGGCCCTGCCCAGCTCGACGTCGCCCAGGGTGGTGTAGACACCGAGGCAGCGGTCCAGGTCGGTGACGCGGCAGGAGACGAAGAGCGTCTTCACGCGGCCTCCTCGGGTCGCGGGGAGCCGGGGTGGCGAGGTCGGCGAAGGCTTGACAACTCTGGGGCGGACCGTTGACACGGTCTGCCCCAGAGGCGAGCTCCCTCGTCAGGCGCCGCAGATCCCCTCCATGGCGACCTTCTGGAAGGCGGAGGGGTAGGTCACGATTCCGTCGGGATACTTCGCCGCACCCTGCTGGAACTCGGGGTTGGACAAGGCGGCCAACAGCGCCGCGGAGGATTCCCACACGGCAATGCTGGCGAACAGCCGGCTGCCACCGAATCCACGATGGAGTTGGGTGGAGACGAACCCCGGCTGCGATTTCATGAAGGCAGCGTCCTCGGCCCAAATCTTCAAGAAGTCAGCGGCCAACTCGGCCGGTACGAAAAATGTGTTGATCACCGTAATCGGCCCGACGTTCTCCTGCAGCTGGACGGGGAGCGGAACCGCAGTATCGAGCGCTCCGAACTGAATCATCTTCCTTCAACCTTTCATTTCTGCTTCGTTCGCAAGCTTGGGGCATCTGCACCGCGTTGGGATCGATCGTCTACACGTGGGCCGGTTTTTCCTGGCGAGCCGTCACCGGCCTGTACAGGCAGATGAAGAAGACAACGAATCCCACGGTCAAGAGGATGTGACCGCCACCGGCCATGTGGGCCAGCAGCCCGCTCTCGGGCGAATGACCCTGTACGGTACGAATGCCAATTGCGGTCATGCATGCCACCGACCACAGGACGCCGACATTGTATGTCCAGAAAAACCAGCCATAGAGTCGCTCCGCAGAAAGCGTGAACTGCTTCTCCAGTGCCAGCACAATCAAGAAGAATAAAGTGCCGAGCGCCAGGAGGTGAGTGTGCGTGATCGCGAGTTCGGTCTTTCCTGTGAAATTGTGGGCCTTGGTGAAATCGCGATAGAACAACCCGGATACCAGTCCGAGCGCGGTGTAGAGGGTCACTGCGTAGTAGAGCTGCTTCATCGAGGTCCTTGTCGGAGTGGTCCATCCGTAGGCAGCCCGGTCCGATCCTTCCGGCCGGTCGGCCACCATGCCGATCACACTAGAACAGATGACAGCCAAATGGAACAATGATCTAATAAATAGACCAACGTTCGCCTGTGGTCGGCGCGGTACGAGCAGGTCGGCACCGAGGGGCTCGATACGCTGACACGTCGCAGGTGAGGTTGGTCAACAGGAAGGTGCGGAGATGTCAGCGGAGCAGTCCGGCGTGGTCCCCTTGCGTGAGCGGCGTGAACAGCTGACGCTACGGACCATCTTGACCACCGCGCGCCGACTCTTCGCGGAAGGCGGATACACCGGCACGTCCGTTCGCAGCATCGCTCGCGAGGCCGGGGTCGTGCCGCAAACCATCTACTCGCACTTCGGTTCCAAGGCCGGAGTGTTGCGCGGGCTGATCGACCTGCTCGAGGAGGAAGCGGGACTGCTCGACTTGCGTGCCGAGTCCGAAAACCTCGACGACGCCATGGAGTTGATCGAACTGATGGCCAGAGGAAGCCGTCAAGTTCGCGAGCGGTGCGGCGACATCCTTGCCCTGCTGCACTCCGGTGCGAGTATCGACGCTGAAATCGCGAACGCCAGGGCTGATGCCATGCAGCGCAACCGCATCGCGATCGACGTGATGATCGTGAAGATCCGGGAAACCGGCCAGCACGTCGGAGCCCACGGCACCGACGTGGCTGTCGCGTTGATGACCGACGACGTCTATCACAGCTTGGTGACCGAGGCAGGCTGGAAGCCCGCCGAGTACGAGCAATGGCTCACGAACACACTCGCACTCCTGCTGTTGGAGTCGGAGCCGGAAGTCGGCTGAGCACACGGTTTCTGCACACCGCCGGCAAGGTACTCACCACGGCGGCGACCTCCACCAGATGAGACGGGACCGACGCCCGACCTCCCGAAAAACACTCAATTCGGCAATAGCGGACGTTCCGCCGGCCTCGGATCGATACGGCCAGTTGATCTTCCGATGCCCCTCGCCGGCCGGTTCGGTCAGCGCGGTATGCGGCTAGCGTGCGTTCGTGAGATTGACTGTCGGCCAGCATGTGTGGAGACAGGGTCGGTAGCGGCACGGATTGTTCGCCGGAGGAGGAACCTGCGATGGCTGCGGGAAGCCCTACTCGACCGAACAGTCGAGGATCCGTCCGTCCACGGTTCCGATCAGCAGCCCCCCGGCTCTGGTGAGTGTGAGCGACAGGGGCACCACGGGTTGGCCGCCTGCTTCCAGGCGCCGCCGCCGCACTGGGGGCACCAGCCGGTGAGGACTGGTGGCTGGTGCGTTCGCAGAACGCGAGCGCGTCGGGGCTTGCGACCATCGCATCGATCTTCGTCGACCACGGCAGGTCGATGTCACGGTCGACTACGGGTATGTCGTTGTTGTGGCGACCTTCTCCTACACCCTTCGCGGCGGGTGGGTGACGCAGACCGGCGCCGTGTTCACCGTGGCACCTCGTAAGATCGGCACCGCCTGGCGCTTGACGGCGTGGGCGTGGGCAAAAGGCTCGAGAGCAACCGGACTCCCTGCCAGCGGCCCTGCCGCTGCGGCGCAGCCGGCGGCCTTCAGGTCTGTCCGAGGATCTGGGCATACATGCGACCCTCGCGGACACCGAATTCGACCTTGCAGGGAAACAACGACGTGGTGTGCGCGTGCTGGTCGTGTTGAACACTGAGAAGGGCCATAGCCCAACCGGTGAGCGCGTCGGGCAAGTGGTAGGACGACCCATCGAGCAGACGTACATACACCCTGCCGGTGATGGCCGGGCGCTCGATACCGACCTCGGCCACGTCCACCGTCAAACCCGTGTCCTCCCCCGAGGCCAGAACCGGCACCTTGAGCAGAACATCCATGCACTGAAAGATAGCTGATTACCCGCCGCATGGACCATACCTTCTCTAATTCGACGAAAATGGAGGATATAGGCGGATATCAGCCCTTCCCGATAGATTGCTAAAGGTTCGCTTAGTGGAACTGGGTCGATGCCGGTGGCGGTCGGCCTCACATCCGAGCAATGACACCCCTCTGTCACATCTTGTGATGTCACACCGTGTGGTGTTGCGATGGGCTTGCACACGTGTCCGGATTGCGGTGTCCGAAGGATGGGCGCGGGCAGGCGCATCGACCCTGCGAGTGATGGAGCTGGCAGGTATTCGGCTCCTCGGCATGCTCGGCACAGCCTCTGATCAGGCTGGACAGAGGGTTGAGTCTGGTCACTGCGGCCAAGCGTCCCGAGCCGCGACCGGCAGCGCAACGGAAAGCCACACCCGGTTCCCCGGGGCCGCCGGGACTCGACAGACCCATACGACCCAGGAAGAAAGGCAGGGCCGCAATGAGTTTCGATACCCACAACGGCACCACCGGTGCCCGCCAGCCCGGCGCCGGGCCGCTGATGCGATGGCTGAACCGGTTCGCCGAGAAACGCATCCGCAGAAGCGGCATGTTCTTCGGCGGCATGAACGCCCTGGTGCTGACCACCGTCGGCCGCAAAACTGGCGCCGAACGCCACACCCCCGTCGGGTGGTTCCCCGGGGAGGACGACACCTGGCTGATCGTCGCCTCCGCCGCGGGCGCGCCGAAGAACCCCGCCTGGTACTACAACATCGCCGCCAACCCCGACAGAGTCCGCATCGAACTGGCCGGGCACACCCACGATGTCACCGCGGAACAACTCCACGGCGCGCAACGCGAACACGCCTGGCAACAAATCGTCACCGCCGCGCCGCGATTCGCCGAATACCAACGCAAAACCGACCGGCAACTGCCCATCATCCGCCTCACACCCCGGCAATGACACCGCAGGATCGGCGGCAACGGCGCCGATCCTCACCCGCACCCGCACCGAAGCGACACCATCGTTTTCACCGACGCCGAACTGCGATACCTGGCCGGCCAGCCCCGCGGGCGGCTGGAAGGTGTGGTACCGAGAGACGATCGAGTCAGGACGGGAGATTGGGCCCGGCCCAGCGGTGTGGGTGAATTGTGTTCGTGCCCCTGGCTTTTGGGGCATCCCGCCCGCACAGCGCAGATAACGCCTGCCCGACTGGACCCGATGACCAGTTTGTCCTTCCGTGTGGATGGAAGTCGGGGATGGCGTATCGATGCGAGGAGAAATATGAAGGCCAGATCAGTGCTGTTCGCCGCGTTCGCCACCGCCCTGATGGCGGCCGCGAGCGGATGCTCGGGCAGCTCGTCGACCCAGGCGGGAACAGCGAGCACGACAGTCGCCGCATCCCAGGCGACGACCGTACCGGCGCAGGGCAACCAGTCGGCTCCGCCGCCCGCCCAGGCCCCGGGCGGCCAGGACGGCAATCCGCCTGCGGGCGACGCCAATTCGCCGCAGCCCGCCCCTGCCACCAGTGCCGCGACCGACACGCCGCAGCCCACGATCGTGCCGGCGACCACAGATCCGGCACCCAACGGCAGCGGCCACGGACTGTGCTTCGACCTCAATTCCGGGCTCGCCAACTCGGCGATCAAGAGTCTCGCCCCGACCACGAACGGCGGATGGGGCAATCCGTCGGCGAGCAATGACCCGATCTCGGCGGGCTGCGATGGCGTGCTGTCGTGGATGACGGTGGAATCAGGCAACATTCACCCCTACACCCATGTCCTGTTCTTCACCAACGGCACCTACCTGGGCACCGCGACATCCAACCCCTACGGCTACACCGAAGTCATCGGCAAGACCGCGAATACCGTCTCGGTGCAGTACAAGTGGGCGAAACCCAGTGACGCCCTGTGCTGCCCGAGCGGCGGCCCCAGCGTGGTAACCTTCACCCTCTCGGGTGGCAAGGTGGTGGCGAAGGGGCAGTTCCCGCCGAGCAATTGAGTCTCCGGCCGATGCTCCGGACGGGCGGGCCCATCCAGAGCATCGGCGAGTTGGACCAGCACCCGCGTGCCGTGCAGGGATGTCGGTCTCAACCCGAGCAAGGACGGCACCCACCGCCGCCTCGACGGCATCGACGCCCGCCGCGGCCACTGGACACCCGGCGCCGACGAACTCGAGGGGCCGGCCGGCCGGCCGGCCGAACGACCCGGCCTTCCGGCCGCCACACCGATCACGGTTTCCCCGCCGCCGACGGTGGCGGGCATCGCGCCGGTGTGACGAGGCTCCCGGTAGTCATCGCGCGCAAACCAACGACAATGGCTTGACCAGCAGTGATGTGGACGCGCAGGCTGAATGCATGCGGGCCCGCGACGTCGTGGTCGGGCAAACCTATGTGGTGCTGATTCCGCACCGGATTTCGCAGGGGCGCGATCCCGACCGTGAACAACCCGGCACGCCGGCGTCGGCGTGGTGGTGGATGACCGGTACCCGTTTCCGGCTCACCGTCACCGAAGTGGACTCGACCAGCAGCCCGGCCATGGTGGCGGGGCGACCGATCACCGAAAGCCCGAGCATCGAGGTCGCGCTGACCGACGAGCAGGTCACCGCGCTCACTGCGCTGGGCCTGCCCTCTGGCGACTACCGCGTGCGCGGACGGTTGCTCGACGACCACGACCGACCCGTGGGGTTACCCGAGCCCCTGCGTGTCCCGGTGCACTGGCTGCGGCCCGCCGAGGGAATCGACGACCACACGCACCGCGAACTGGACCGGAACCCCCCTTGGGGGTGACCGTGTCTGCCACTTCCTCGCGGTAGCCGGTGAGCCTGGCCCGGGGTCCACGGCCTGCGATAAACCCTTTGGGGTTCGGTTCAGGGTGCGCTCCGGCCAGGCCGCTACCCCTTTCCCGGCAGGTGCCGCGGAACTGTTTGCGGCCCAGCAGAACCGGGACCCGGCGAGAGGCCCCTGGCCCCTGCCGTGAAGTAAGGCGCCACGGTCGGTGGCGCGGGGCCCGGTTCGGGCAGTGTCCGAGGACCGCACCTCCGACGATGGCACCGACGCCACCGATCGTTCCGGCACCGATCAGGCAGCCGAGCGCCGCGGCCGGCAGCGACAGCGTCGCCGCTGTGGTCGGCACAGCGGCCAAACCACCCGTGACCGCTCCGATCGGGCAGCCGATGACGGCTCCGCCGACTCCACCGACCATCGCTCTACCGTCACGGATGCCGGGGCTGCCCTGTCCTAGTTACGAAACCTCGACAGATCTCGCGAGTCGGATGACCAGGTGTGTAACCGCAGCTCAGGGTGCCATCGGTCGTGATGCCGGGTCTAGAGAGGCACCACCGCTGGATCACCCCTACCAGGGGATATGCCGAACTTCGTTGGATTCTCGGCGATTACTACCGGAACCCCGCCCTCTTCGCGGTGCGAATACTGGTACCCGTGCCGAAAGCTCCACCGGGACACGGTGATCTCTCGTCCGCGATTCCCGCCGCATGCCCCGAGTTTTGGGGGCAGCACATGTTGCTAACGGTTGCCGCGGTTCATCCGACGAATCGACCGTGGGTCCGAAAAGTCTGAGTTTTCAACAGTTCTCGGTGCGCGCTGGTGTCATGTTCGCGGTTGCGGGACCGACGCTGGTCACGCCGGAGGTACCCGGCTGCCGCGAGTCAGTGGTGTAGCGAATTGGAGGGTGACGCAGGCAGATCCGAGGTTGATGCCTGATCGCTGGCCCGTTGGCCCAGAGGCAGTCTGCGGGACCGATACACCACGTTGTTGAGCAGTGTCCCAGGCCGAGAAATCGGCCGACCGTCAACCATTGCACGAAAGGCATTTTCACGTTGAATCGAGTTTCGCGTGTGCACCATCCTGCGGCTGATCATGCCGAATCAAGGCCCCGCAGAGTGCCGACAACCCCGGCGGTGGAGGAATCCGCGATGACAAGCAAGTCTGTCGGGAGCTATCTCGCAGCCCTGGCATGTGGTGCGGTCGTGCTGCTCGCGGGCTGCGGCACCACCTCCGTGGACAACTCGCACAGCCCTGGCGGATCTACGTCGGCGACCGGTGCCGCTGCCACCACCACGACCCGTACCGACGGGGCATCGGCTGCGCCGCAACCCGGTCCGGGCGACGATGGCGCCACCAAACCCGCGAACGCCGCACCCGGCACGCCCGCGCCCGTCAC
Organism: Nocardia sp. CA-151230; assembly: GCF_050942175.1. Classification (NCBI taxonomy): domain Bacteria; kingdom Bacillati; phylum Actinomycetota; class Actinomycetes; order Mycobacteriales; family Nocardiaceae; genus Nocardia; species Nocardia sp. CA-151230. The sequence goes on along the minus strand of NZ_CP192061.1, from coordinate 3,952,704 downwards.
CACTGCGGCTGAAAGTCCGTCCACCACTACGGCTTCCGCGACAAGTACCGTGTGGGACGCTTGCTCGCTGTCGGAATCTGCGCTCGCCGCAGCAGGATTGGACACGGCGACCAAGGAGCGTGCATCCGGGCGGAGCTGCAAGTGGCAATCCGCCGACCGGACCTTCGAGTTGTTCATCACCGCCTACGACAGGCCGCTGCCGGTCGAGCTCGAACCCGCGCGATACCAGGATGTGCGCAGGACCGAATACTACGGCCGGCAGGTGATCCAATACCGAGCGGCGCAGGACACCCACAAGCAGGGCTGCTATGTCGGAACACCGGCCGCATTCGGCAGCATCGAGTTCCTGGTGCACAACACGCGCGTGCAGACCGACGTGGGCGACCCTTGCGCCGATGCGAATCGGGTCGGAGCCGCCCTGTTCAGGTCACTGCCCTGACCGCACCATCGGCCTCAGCGGATATACCGAGTGAAAAACGAAAGGGCGCACAATGATTCGAAAGACAATACTGGTCATCACGGCAGGGATCGTGATCGCCGCCCCGACGACCGCAACCGCCGGGGCCGCCGCACAGCCCGAGGTTGCTACCGAGACCGTTGTCGGCGCACGGAACGTCGCACTCAGTACGGGATCAGGAGTGGCCGACGCTGTGATCAACGGGCTGATCACAGCGATCTTCGGCCCCAATGATCCATCCAAGTGCACATTCCCGTACTGCTTCTGAGCTTGTTGGTGCTCACCAGGCTCCTGCGCGATCCGGACACCCACACGATGACTGAGATGTCGGTGGCCACCCCGAGCAACAGCCGGTCTCGATGACCGGGCACGCACGGTCACATCGCAGCACGGACGGTTGGTTGAACGGTCAACGTCGCTCGGGGTCGCGCGGGGCGTGGCGGCCCTCGCCGTGACAGGGCGGGGTTCCGGACCGGTGAGATCTCGTATTCAACTGTCGCGAGTTGTCGGAGGAGTCCAGCCGACGGCTGACCGGGGTTATCGGGCGCGTGAATCCGACTGTTGTGCAGCATCACCCGTCAGCGAGGCGTTGAATGGTTGAGCCGAGCCAAGCCTGGAGATCGGCGGGGTCGCCGAGTTCGGCTCGCAGGACTCGGCGGCGGGTCGAGACGCCGAGCACAAAGGCATCGATCGCGGCGGCGCGGTTGCGGGCGTCCGCGTCGTCCAGGCCGCTGTTGCGCAGGTAGCGGTGCAGCGGCTCCAGCGAGTTGCAATCGAGGAACGCGGCCAATGCTTCTGCCGCCTCGGGGCGTTCGCCGGACGCGCGTTGCAGCACAAGCAGCGGGTCCTGCCCTGGTGCATCGCACCAGCGCTGGACGATGCTCGCCGCGAGGCGCGAACCCAGGGTGGCGCGGTCGCCGTCGAACGAGTCCGAGACCGGGATCTCCACCTGGGTTGCCGCAAGGAAAAGGCCGTCCTTGCCGCCGAAATAGCGGGTGATGAGGTTGGGTGACACACCCGCCGCGTCGGCCACGCCCTTGACCGTGACCGCCGTGAACCCGTGCTCGGCGAACTGGCGTTGCGCGTGCTCCAAGATCCGCTGCCTGGTAGCGGCCGCATTGCGAAGAGTCATGTGTACGAGGATACACATTATGTGTACACTGATACACATGATCGATGAGGCGCGGGAACGACTCCGGTGGACGCGGCGGGTCACGACGCCGTGGAATGACGACGGAACGCGCGGCATCACCGGCACTCGACTCGATGAACTGCTCGACCGCTGGGCGAATGGGTACGACTGGGATACCCACGAACGCCGCATCGGCGAGTTCCCTTGGGTGACAGTGCAAGTGGACGATACCGAACTGCGGGTGATCCACCAGCGGTCCGCGGACGCCGATGCCCCTGCTGTCGTGCTACTGCACGGTTGGCCGGATTCGGTGTTGCGGTTCGAGCGCGTCCTGCCGTTGCTCGCGGACATGCACGTGGTGGTTCCCGCGTTGCCGGGGTTCCCGTTCGCCACCCCGCTCACCACAGCCGGTATGTCGGTCAATCGCATTGCCGCGATCGTCGCGAACGCTCTGGATGGGCTCGGCTATTCGCGATACACGGTGTCCGGCGGCGACGTGGGCGGTACGGTCGCGGAAATCCTGGCCGGCGAACATCCGGATCGAGTGGCCGCCCTGCACCTGACCAACATTGCCCCGCTGCGTGCGCTCACCGCCGACCGGGCGAAGCTCTCGCCCGACGCGGTCGCCTACCTCGACCGTGCGGCGCAATGGTTCCGGACCGAGGGTGGATACATCTCGACACAGTCGACGCGTCCGAACACCCTCGCCGTCGCCCTCGGCGACTCACCCGCCGGGCTCGCGGCGTGGATCATCGAGAAACTCGAATCCTGGTCCGACGCATCCGCCTTCACCACCGACGAACTGCTCACCTGGGTCAACGCATACTGGATCACCGGCATGATCGGCACGTCGTTCGCCACCTACACCGAACCGGGCACGCTTCCCGTCCGGATCGACACACCGACCGTGCTCTCCGTGTTCCCGCACGACCTCAAACCGGAGCCACGCAGCTACGCCGAAGCCTTCCTGAACATTGCCGACTACGTGCAACACCCAGCCGGCGGCCACTTCGCCGCCTGGGAACAGCCCGCAGCTTACGTCGACGACCTACGCCGCGCGATCGAGTTGGGTGGCGAAACGGAACGTCAGCGGACAGCTCGCACACGAGTCGCTCAGAGTCCTGTGTAAGCGCTGGTTACGAGATCCAGCTGTAGACGGTTTCGCGGCCGCGGGTTCACTTCGGGCGTAGTGGTGCAACTGCTCGAGGATCCGGCGCTTACATCGCTCCCCCATTTCCTCGGCTACTGGCGCAGATTGCGGTCGAACAGGGCCAGCAACTCGTGGTAGTGCCGTTCGGCGGCCGCGGGGTCGTGGGCGGAAGTATCGGCCTGGGTGTAACCGTGTTGGGCACCTTCGTAGACCTCGGTGCGATAGCGGACGCCGGCGGCACCGAGTGCCTTGTCGAACTGGGCAATGTGCTCCGCAGTCATGTGGTGATCCTCACCGCCGTGTGCGAAATACAGCTCCCCCGTGATGTTTCCAACGGTCAGGTGCGGACTGTCCGGGGTGTCGGTGACGAGCGGTCCGCCATGGAATCCGGCCACCGCCGCAACCCGATCGGGGAACATGGCGGCGGCCAGCACCGCCAGCCGCGCACCCATGCAGTAGCCGGTAAGGCCGACCTTCCCCTCGGAGACCTGCGGCGACGCCGCCAGCCATCCGAGATAGGCGCCGGTATCCGAACGCAGGAGCTCCGGTGTCAGTTCGCGGATCATCGGGAAGACCTGTTGGAAGATCTCCGGCCGCTGTACCGGATCGATGAAGTCCGGTAGCTCGATCACCGGCGCCCGCCCGTGCCGGTAATAGGCGTTCGGAAGCAGGACGGTGTAGCCGTGGGCGGCAATACGATCGGCCAGCGACCGCAGGCTGGGCCGCAGTCCGAAACCGTCCTGAATCACCAGTACTCCCGGATGGGCGGCGCCGTCGTCGGGGTAGGCGACATACGCATCGGCGACACCATCGGGTGTCTGCACGTCTACCGAGATACCGTGCGTTGCAGTCATCGTTGAATCCTTCTGTCGTAGTTGATGTCCTGTGATCAACACGACGAAGGCGGAGCCCGCGCAATACCGCAGAATCCTCGATCGACAAGCGGGCCGACACCGGCCCGCGCGGCGCTCAGAACAGCACCGGGTAACCAATCCGTGTGTGGCGCAACGCCGTCCCGGTAGTCATCGCCTCACACCGTAGCCCACCGGACAGGATCGATGTCAACTTCGAGGTTGCCGTCGCCACTCGTAGTCGCCATAGTACTCGCCGAAAATCGGGCGGATATGCGGAGTAACCGCAGCTGGGGGCGCTATCGGTTGTGACGCCGGGTCCGAGGAGGCCCAGCGCTAGATCGCCTCTACCAGTGGATATACCGAACTTCGTTGGATTCTCGACGATTACTACCGGAACCTTTTCTGCACCGCGATGTCGGGCAACGGCCCGCGGGCCCAGGGCGACGACGCGCGACGGCGCGTCTGGCCTCGTATTCTCCGGTCGTGCAATTGTTCGCGGTTGCCCCTGGTGCGTATGGGTTTCTCGCTTCGGGGCCGATGGCGTTCGGAGTGGTGGCGGTGGGCCGGCAGGGTACCGGCGTTATCGCGATCGGCCAGATCGCGACCGGCTTCATCGCATTCGGTCAGGCATCGACCGGGGTTGTCGCGATAGGGCAACTCGCTCGGGGCGGAATTGCCGTGGGACAGTGGGCGATCGGCGTGGCGACGATAGGCCAGGTTGCGATCGGCGTCGCGTGGGTCGGGGGCGGCGGGATCGGCGCGACCCGCGGATTCGGGTTGACGCTCGGCCTGTTTCCCGAGACGGCGGTGAATTCCGCACGGGCGCACCGACGGTGGCGGTGGAACCAACTCCGTGGGATTCCAGACGACCGGCCCGTCATAGAACCAGGTCCGCTCTGGCGAATCCTGGCCGCAACCCTGGGAACTGCCGCACTGTCTATCGTGTGGTGGTTCATCGCGGGCCGGGCCATGATCGAGGCCGCCCACGGTTGACCCGAATTGTTCACCGTCGTCTGCAAGGCCCGGGACAGTGCTGACTGTAGGCCAAGTGCTGCAGATGCCACACTGGCTGATGGAGGAACCCCTACTCGTGTCGGGTGGTTCGTTGTGTCCGCGAGTCAGCTATCCGTGCTCTCGGATATTGACGACCTTCCCGTCAGCGATGTGAATGGTGGTGATCGGGGCCCATGAGCTCCGATGGTCGGCCAGGGTTTTCATCACTGCGACGGTGCAGTTTGCCGAGTCGACGAGGAGACCGGACATCGCCGATCGGGTCTGGCGGTGATGGCGACCTGGTCGGAGAGCAGGCCGTGGCACGTCGCTTGCGTTCACGCCAGAACTGCCTGACGACGATGAGTGCGGCTGATCAGTCCAAGTTCGCGGCGTACGACAGATGCGCTGTCATCGGCGATAGCGGACGTTCTGCGCCGCACCAGGTTCCGGGCGCCGGCGCCCCGCGCTGGCCGGATCGGTCAGCGCGATACGGCATGAGCGTGCGTTGGAAAACAGGCAGCGTTATTCGCTGGCGACGAGGTCGGCTTGTGCGTCGTGGACGGCGTTGGCGTGGTCGATCTCGGCCATGTGGTCCTCCGCCCAGGTCCGCAGTGCCGCCAACGGAACCTCCAGGGACAAGCCCAGTTCGGTGAGACGGTAATGCACTCGTGGTGGCACGGTCGGCTCCACTCGGCGGACGACCAGACCGTCCCGGACCAGGTTGCGCAGAGTCACTGACAGCATCTTCTGGGACACACCGGGCATTCGCCGTCGCAGCTCGGCGAACCGAACCTCGTCCGGGGCAGCCTGTGCGAGGACCCTGACCGCCATCGACGTCCATTTCGTGCCGATGCGGTCCAGCAATTGACGTGTCGGGCATCGGCAATCGAACAGATCACCGCGATAGGTGGCGCTCGCGTGCACTGATCGAGTAGTCACCTGGACCTCACCACCTGTAGCCAAAGTGCCGTCTTGGCAGCACAACTGCGGTTACCTACCGTTCGCTGGTAACAGATGGTAACTGCTAGGAGGTTCCATGTCCCGCACGCCGCCTCATGCCGCGCCGATCGAGCTGCGCCGGATCGAGACCAACGGCATCTGCGCCAATGTCGCCGTTGCCGGCACCGGTCCCGCGGTCGTTCTGCTGCACGGCTTTCCGCACACCTGGCGACTGTGGAGCGAGATCATCGGGCCGTTGTCCGCGCATTACCGGGTCATCGCCCCGGACCTCCGCGGATTCGGCGACACCAGCCGTGCGCCGGACGGCTACGACGTCGGCACACTGGCCGCCGATACAGCCGGGATCCTCGATGCCCTCGGCGAACCCACCGCGGCCGTGATCGCGATCGATGCCGGCACCCCGGTCGCGGTCCTGCTTGCCCTGCGCCACCCCGACCGAGTACGACGGTTGGTGGTCATGGAAGCACTGCTGGGCGCACTCCCCGGCGCCCAGGACTTCCTCGCCGCGGGCCCGCCGTGGTGGTTCGGATTCCATGCCGTCCCAGGCCTCGCCGAAACGGTCCTACTCGGCCAAGAGGCACGGTATATCGAATGGTTTCTCACCACCGGCACCTGCGGCCGGGGCGTGCGGGCCGATATCCGCGACGCGTTCGTCGACGCCTACACCGGACACGAATCCCTACGCTGCGCCTTCTCCTATTACCGTGCGCTACCGACCAGCGCCCACCAGATCGACCACGCCGCGGCGACCGGCCGGCTCACCACACCCACCCTGGCGCTCGGCGCCCACCCGGTCGGCGACGCGCTCGCGCGACAGCTACGCCCCATCGCCGAAAACCTCACCGCGCACGTCATTCCCGATTGCGGTCACATCATCCCGCTGGACCGGCCCCAGCAACTGCTCAACCTCATGACGCCCTTCCTCGCCGCCGAGCGACCCGCCTGATCACGCAATCGCAAAGCCCCGCCATGCGACACGCCCTCTTCGGCAATAGCGGACGTCCTGCACCGCACCAGGTTCCGGCCGCCGGCGCCCCGCGCTGGCCGGTTCGGTCAGCGCGGTATGCGGCAGATGAGTACGTTGCCAGTGAGGCAGCCCGGGGATGTGAAGGTCAGAAGAAGAACCAGACGAGATCCCGGCGCTCCTTCAGGCACTCGTATGCCCACTCGGATAGTTCAGCAACGGTTTCGAGCACGTCGGAATCGACGTCTGCGGACAGTGCCCGTTCCATCTCCTCGCGCATCTCGGCCATTGCATCGAACTCGATGCATCCGGCGATCGGGAAGGGGAACGCGCGGGGCAGCGGCAAATCCGCTCCGCCCGCAAAGTATTCGTTAGGTTCGCAGCACACACCTACGGCGCCGAGCTCTTCCTCCACTGTGCCGAGCCAGTCGGAGCTCATGGTGTATGCGCCGCTGTCCAGCGATGTGCCGTAGCGATCACACAACATCTTGAAGACGTAGATGTATATCGCGGCGTCGTCGGAAAGATCGGGGATGTCATTCAAGTAGTTGGGCTCGAGGATCATCTTCGTCAATGCTTGCCGGGCGGCGACCAGCTCCCCCCACGCCTTGGCTGCATCATCCAGATAGTCGAGTTCACCTGCGAGTTCATTCAGCAAGTTTTCCAACAACTCCCGGTTGGCACTGCCGATCATCCGACCTAACGCCTTCGCGTCGACGCTGTAGGCCTGCATGCTGGCACCCACGATTTCCCCATCCGTTCAGTAACCGGACCAGACCGTAGCACTTGCCTCTGACACGGCCTGGAGGTGCGTGACAGCCGATTCCACTGTGGCCCTCCATGATCGGAGTCGAGCGGCTACGTGCACCACGATCAGCTCGCCTGCGCACGATTCGGCACGCGGCATTAGGCAATAGCGGACGTTCTGCGCCGCACCAGGTTCCGGGTGCCGGCGCCACCTGAGGGTTTGACAACATTGCCATCTACCGCTGCGAGTCACACTTTTCGGCGTCACGTCGGAGTGTGGTGCCGAGGTACCGAAAAACGACAGCCCACCGCGAAACACGTTTCTCGACACCCGGACTCGGGCCACAACCTGCCGATTCGCATCCCGGCACCGGAGGTGTCGCGCATCGTTTTCCGAACACGGGCGTCCGGATACATCGGCGGCGGCAGGCCCGGCCGCTCCATCTCCCGCCTGCTGCCGTAGCGCGTCTGCAACTGCCGGCGGATCCTCGGACAACGCTGCCCGCACGAGCGGCTCGGTCGAGCTGTGAACTACATCTGCCAGGGAACGACGTGGCCACCGCTGCTGCCGGTCTGAAACCCATTCAGGAACGTGTCGATTCCATTTATGGCGGAGCTTCCGGCGATGTGGATGTTGCGAATGTAGTCGTAGTCGGCCGACTCCTGACTGGTTGTGCCATCGGAGTCCTTCTGCGTGACGACAACGTGCTGGTCTCCGTTCACGGCCGCGATTTGGACGACGACACCGTAGTTGGCGCCGTTGACGCCGTTGCAGCACGGCGTCAACGCAAAGGGGCTGCCTCCCAGCGTGACTCCGTTGACCACGATCGTTACGGGAGCCGAAGTCGTCGCTTGCACGATGATGAATGCTCCGGAGCATCCGTCGATCGCACCACCTTGGCAATCCGTCCGGGTGGAGACGAGGGTGGCCGAGGCGGGGGCTGCTCCCATCGCAAGCCCGGCCGTGGCGGCGGCCGCTACGGCAGCGATGCTGAATCCATTGCGGGACAACCTTTTCACGTTCATCGGGGGTAGATCTCCTTGCCTGTTCCGGATCGTCGCGGGGTGTCGGCAGCCTATCTGCCGGTCACATCATTTGAAATGACACCGCTTCAGATAGGTGTGCCCCCAGTTTCCGGGGGTCTGCAGGGCCGGGTACCAGATATCGATGAGGACGTTCGCGGCTTCCTCGGCAGAGACATCGGTCGAAGTCGTTGCAGGCCAAGGAATCTCCCTTACCAGACCGGTTGCCGGTACCGGCCACGGCCGCCCGCTTACGCCGATACCAATTTATAGCAAACAACTATAGCAAGCCGTGACGCGCCCGAGTGGTGACGGTCAACAGGTCGTCGGTAGTGACATACAGTGCAGTGGCGAGGGTGTCGACATCATTGCTCACACCCTTGATCTACGACACCTCTCGCCCTGCAATCACGCCGGAATGCGCGCAAAACCTCTGCTCTGCAACATCTCTCATGATCAGCCTGGGCTTCGCGACGCCGACTTCTGCAATCAGCCACCACAACCTGAGGCAATGAACATGCGCATGCACCCCAACTCTCAGAGCCTGGTGACAAAGGGTTAAATGGTGGCCAGGGCTGGCCCGTAGAGGGCCGGCCCGAGCTTTCTGATATGGCCCTGATGTGACCACTGCGACAACCGGACCCGGAAACTGTTGACGTTGTCGACACCCACAATCGCGGCCAGTTCCGTGCCCTTCCACGCCCGCCACGGTTGCGCGGCGATCAGTTCCACCACCTTGCCCCGCGCGTCGGCACTGACCAGCTCCGGTAGCGGTGGACCGGCACCCCACCGGCGCGCTGGTGGGATGCCGGCCAGTTCCCGGGTCAACCTCCGTGTCATGTGATGCACTGTGGCCCACCAGATCATCGCCTCGTGATGGGCCGGGTCACGCTCGTAGACCCGCACCAGCCGCCGGTATCGGGTCAGCCACGCGAAACTCCGCTCGACCACCCACCGGCGCGGCAGCACCACGAACCCTGCCACGTCGTCGGTACGTTTCACGATCGACACCGTCAGTGACAGTACGGAATTCGCCCATACTCCGAGCCGACCGCCGTAGCCGCCGTCTGCCCACACCAGGGTGAGGGCGGAGAACTTCTCCCGCAGCCGCGCCAGCAGCGGGTGGGCGCCGTCGCGGTCCTGTACCGAGGCCGCGGTGACGATGACCGTCAGCAGCAGCCCGAGGGTGTCGACCGCGATATGCCGTTTCTGCCCCTTGGTCTTCTTGCCCGCGTCGTACCCGCACGCCCCGGCGGACACGGTCTCGGCGGCGCGCACGGTCTGGGAATCGATGCATGCGGCGGTGGGCAGTTCACCGCGGCCGAGGGCGGCACGTATCCGGCCGCGGAGCCGTCCGGCCAGGCGTTCGGGCAGGCCACGATCGGACCAGCGGGTGAAGAACGCGTACACCGCCGGGTACGGCGGGAAATCGACCGGCAGGGCGCGCCACTCGATGCCGTAGCGGGCGACATAGCCGATCGCGTCGAGTGTGGCTCGCAGATCGTGGACCATCGGGCGACCCGACACGCGAACGAGTTCGGTCATCACCGCCCGCGCCTCGCGCTCGAGGACCGCCCATTCGGTGTCGGTGAGATCCGATGGATACGACCGTGTCCGGGCGTGGCATCGACAGCCCGGTGAGGCACAACCGCTGGCGCTTGGGGGCGTTGGCGTGTAGACAGACAGGCGGGCTCCTGGGCGGCGTTGTGCGTAGACAACACCTCGCTTACCAGGAGCCCGCCTCGTTCACGGGTTGATCGCCCGGATTCTTCCGAACACGCTCCCGCTCAAGGCATCTCGGCGAGCCGGCCCTTACCGACCAAACCCTTTGTCACCAGGCTCTTACACCGTTGACCATCGGGGTCCGGGACGCACCATCACCGCTGACCCCGACGGCACCCTCCCCGAGCTCTGGCTGCTGACCGAATGGCCCACCGGCGCAAGCGAACCCACCGACTACTGGCTGTCCACCCTGCCACCCGACACACCCATCACCGACCTCGTCCGACTCGCCAAAATCCGCTGGCGCATCGAGCACGACTACCGCGAACTCAAAGACGCCCTCGGTCTCGACCACTTCGAAGGCCGTTCCTGGCTCGGCTGGCATCATCACGCCACCCTCACCACCGCCGCCCACCTGTTCCTCACCACCCTGCGGCTCACCGCCCCAAAAGCAGGCGGGCAGGACTGACCCTCTACGGCATGCTCCGCAAACTCCAACGCGCACTTGCCATCTGGATCGGAACCTGCCCGCTCTGCCACCACACATACTTCGACCTAACAAAGTCCTACTAGCCTCGACCGATCATGCTGTTCTGCTCGGATGGTCTTCTGAAATGGCGAAAGGTGCTCTGAGCTGCGATAATTCGATTTGCTTAGGACCGAATACGCAGTTTGAGGAGCACCCTTCTGGTGAGGGAGTCTACGTCGTGGTACCCGTCGCTGAAAATTGGCGGGAACGGGACAGGTGTGGTGTCGCAGGCGGGAGCGGTGGCGCTGCTGCGGACCGCGGTGAAAGTGGGCCTCGATCGGGCGTTGTCGCAGGTCCTGGTGCCGTGGCGGAAGCCGTTGTCCGTCCATGATCCGGGGAAGATCCTGCTGGACCTGGCGGTGATGGTCGCGATCGGCGGCGACTGTGGCGCCGATGTGGCGTTGTTGCGCGGCGAGCCGGAGGTGTTCGGGCACGTCGCCTCGGACCCGACCGTGCACCGGCTGATCAGCACACTGGCCGCCGATGCGCCGAAAGCGTTGGCCGCCATCGCTTCTGCTCGCGCCGCCGCGCGCGCGGCGGCTTGGCAGGCCGCCGGTGATCGGGCGCCGGATCATGCGATCACCGCCAGCGACCCGCTGTCCATCGATCTGGATGCCACCCTGCTCGACTCGCATTCGGAAAAGGAATGCGCGGCACCGACATACAAGAAGGGCTATGGCTTCCACCCGCTGCTGGCGTTCGCCGATCACGGACTCGACGGCACCGGCGAGCCCCTCGCGGAGCTGCTGCGACCGGGCAACGCCGGCGCCAACACCGCCGCCGACCACAAACGGGTCCTCGCCGCCGCGATCGCGCAACTACCCTGGCGGCCGGACTACCGTGTCGGCCGGAAAGTGCTGGTGCACACCGATTCCGGCGGCGGCACCCACGACTTCGTCGACTACTGCACCGCCCGCAGAGTCCAGTACTCGCTGGGATTCACCCTCACCGACACCATCGTCGAAGCGGTCAACGAGATCCCCGCTGATGTCTGGACCCCAGCCTACGACGCCGACGGCGACGTCCGCGACGGCGCCTGGGTCGCCGAGGTCACCGACATGCTCGACCTCGACGGTTGGCCCGACGACATGCGACTGATCGTCCGCAAAGAGCGTCCGCACCCCGGCGCGCAGCTGCGGTTCACCGACGTCGACGGGCTGCGACTGACCGCGTTCGTTACCAACACCCGCCGCGGCCAGCTCCCCGACCTGGAGTTACGACACCGCCGCCGCGCCCGCTGCGAGGACCGCATCCGCGGCGCGAAAGCCACCGGGCTACGCAACCTGCCGTTCAAATCCTTCGACGCGAATCGGATCTGGGTCGCGATCGTCGCACTCGCCCTCGATCTGACGGCCTGGCTGCAGACCATCGGTCTGCACGACCACGCTGCCCGGCGCTGGGAACCGAAAACACTTCGCTTGCAACTGTTCTCGATCCCCGCCCGGCTCGCCCGCCACGCCCGCCGCGTTCACCTGCGCCTGTCCAAGCATCACCGCGGCACCGGCCTGCTACTGACCGCCCTCAACCGCCTGCAACCAGGATGACCAGCACAAACCATCCCTACGATCACCGAAAGGACTTCCTCCCGGGCCCGTGGAACCCGGCAGCCACCCGCTGACCGGGCTACCCTGCGTTGCCCACCGGTCGCTGATCAGCGGCCCAAGACCAATCCGAAACCGATCAGACCAGGCCGGACACCCCGAGAAAGATCGAGGCTAGGTACCCGAACGGCTCTCGAGCCGAGCGGAAAGCCGCGGCAAGAGCTAGAACGAGTCGCCGACGTCGTGGCTGGAGGAGCTGTAGCGGCGGGAGGCCACGACCCGGGATCGGGCCGAGCAGCCGCGAGAACGGATCGGATAGCTGTCCGAGCAATTGGCCGTCGAAGGGCAGCTGTTGTCGCGGCTGGTGATCACGCGGGAGACGATGGGTGAGGTGCCTGAAGATCTTCGGACAGTGCCCCCAAAGTAGAATCTGGGGAACTGAACGGAGTTGTTTGTGGCACAGAAGAAGTCGCCGAAGTCGCGGCAGTTCAGTCCCGAGTTTCGGGAGACTGCGGCCCGGGAAGTGGTGGAGAAGTCGCGGGCGGTCGCCGATGTCGCTCGCGATTGCGGGTGACCGATCAGACGATCCGGAACTGGGTGCGCGATTTCCGGCGTGCGCATGTCACCGATTCGGAGTTGTCGATCTCCGAGCGTGCCCGGTTGAAGGAGCTGGAGCGGCGGGTGCGGGAGTTGGAGGAGGAGAACCGCTTCTTGGGAAAATCGGTGGCCTTCTTCGCGAAGAAGCACCGGTGAGTGTCAAGTACGCGTTCATCGCCTCCGAAGAAGGCAATTATTCCGTCGTGGACATGTGCCGGTGGGCGAAGGTCTCGCGATCGGGCTACTACGACTGGTATCGGCGCGAGCCCTCGGCCACCGCGCAGCGCCGCGAAATCCTCGCCGCCGAAATCCAGTTCTGTTTCGAACATTCCGACGGCACCTACGGCTATCGGCGCATCCACGCCCAACTGACCCGGTGGGGCACGGTCGTGGACCCGGGCACGGTCCGCGCGATCATGCGGGAGCTGGGCTTGGTGCCGTGCCAGCCACGCCCGTTCCGGCCGGTCACCACCCTCGCCGGCGATGCGGCCGAGCTGCCGGACCTGGTGCGCCGCGACTTCACCGCCGATGCTCCCGGGACGAAATTGGTCGGCGACATCACCTATATCCGCACCTGGGAAGGATGGTTGTACCTGGCGACGGTGCTCGATTGCTTCTCCAAGAAAGTGGTCGGTTACGCGATGGCCGATCACATGCGCACCGAACTCGTCACCGACGCCTTGCATATGGCCGCGAAGAATTCGACCTTCACCCCAGGGATGACAATCTTCCACAGTGACCGCGGCAGTCAATATCTTTCCTCCGAATTCGCCACCGCGGCAAAGGAACTCGGCGTGCTGCGTTCTGTAGGCCGTACCGGTACGTGCTTTGAGGTGAGTCGGCGGCGGGAATCGCACCCACCGCCGCTCTCAGAACCGTGCTTAACAGTCTCCCGTTACACGGCTCCCGCTGCTGAACCGGTAGGCAATGCGCCGTGCTTCCAGTGCGCGAACATGCCCGGATAAACCGACGCTATCTCGGCGAGTTGCTTCCGAGCTTTCCTGGGTGCGCGGCGGAACCGTTTGTACTTCCTTACTGCCCATTTCACCAGAAACGGGTTGATCTGTCGCTCCAGGAACCGGATCAGATCGGACTTGTAGAAGCGCCCGTAGTAGTTGATCCAGCCAGCCACAACGGGGTTGATCATCGCGGCGATTTCCTTGAAACTCAGCGCGGTCCAGCGACCCAACTGCCAGTTCCGGATGGCCGCGGCCATGTTCTTCCTCGCCTGCTTGCTCACCGAGGGCAGGAAGCCTGACTTCAGCCTCCCGTCCCGCAAGCGAGCGGCCCGGCACCGGAACGTGAACCCCAGAAAGGTGAATTCCGTGACCGGGAAATCCAGATCACGACCCTCCTGCTTGCAATACACGATCCGGGTCTTCTCCGGGTGCAGACTCAAACCGAACTGACCCAACCTGCGCCCGATCGCATCACGGACGAACTCCGCTTGCTTCTCACTGGCGCAATGGATTACAGCGTCGTCGCAATACCGCTCGAACCTGATCGACGGAAACTCCCGATCCAGCCAGGCATCGAAAGCGTAGTGCATGAACAGATTCGACAACAACGGCGAAATCGCGGATCCCTGCGGAGTCCCCTTGTCCCGCCATAGAAGCGTCCCGTCGGCCTGCTGCATCGGCGCGATCAGCCACCGTTTCACATACAGCAGAACCCACGGCAGATCGGTGTGTTTCTCGACAGCGGCGACGATGGGATCATGCGGAACGTTGTCGAAGAATCCCTGGATATCGAGGTCGACAATCCAAGGCTGTCGCCAACACCGTTGCTTGCATGTTTCCACCGCCTCCCACGCCGACCGGCCCGGGCGATAACCATACGAATCCCGATGAAACACCTTCTCCACCTCGGAATTCAGCACCATGGCCACCGCAGTCTGAGCGATTCGATCGGCGACGGTCGGAACCCCAAGGGTCCGAACACCACCATGCTTCGGGATCTCCACCGCCCGAACAGGCGGCGGAAAATAGCTTCCCGAAGACAGCCGATTCCAGAGCCGATACAGGTTGTTCTTCTCGTCCTGCTCGAACTCCGCCAACGACTGCCCATCCACACCAGCCGCTCCCTTGTTGGCCTTGACCCTCTGATATGCGTTCCACACCAGAGTTTTCGGGATATCGAACGGCTTGCCTACCGATCTCGTCTCGGTCATCAGATTCCTCCCATTACTGGTTGATCATCGATCGAAACCCAACAACACGCCCCCTTCGCTCCGCCCCCATTACAGGAGCTTCATCACTACTACGGGGCGTTCCGCCCTCCTGACAGGCCACCGGGTTCTGCACCCGTCTCGCGTCCACCTCAACCAGCGGACACCATTTCATGTCGAGGAGTTCTCCTGTTCCGTTGTGAAGCCCGGACCGAGCTCGCGCCACCTTCATGCCGGACACCACCAGACCAATCAGCAGGCACCCGTCTGGCTCATCCCGGAACAGCATTAAGGCCCCGGTTTCGATGTCACTTGGCCTAACGACACGTCATCAGTGGTTCACTCGCGTTCGCCTTCTCGGCCCCTACCTGCCCTGTCTTGCAAGGCTTTTCCCACGACGCTCACCACCACGACTCATTCACCGCAGCAGCTCGGGGCGGTTTGACACCTGCACCTGCATACCGATGCCGAAGGACCTACCTTCATCTCCACAACAGCACGGCAACAACAAGATTCGCGCTTCTACATCACGACCTCCCTATCACCTATCAGGACACACCAACGCCTGGGCGGAATCGTTCAACGGGACCCTGAAGAACGAGCGGGTGAACCGCACCGAGTATCCGACCCGTGAACACGCTCGACGCGACATTACACGCTATATCGAGTTGCGCTACAACCAGATTCGGCTCCACTCGGCAATTGACTATCGGACACCCAACGAAGTAGAGTCCGAGTGGTTCGAACGGAACCAGGCAGCGTAGAGAAACCAAAGATCCGCTGTCCGAAATCCTTCCGGCCCCTCAGGGCGAGATTTTGTCCGCCTTTGCGTCGGTGTTACGGGAGTTCCGCCCCTTGAGATTTCGTTGGTGCGGCGCGATATTTGGGCCAGGAAAACTCGATCGCTGAACTGTAGAGGTCCTCGATTTCGGATGCGTACATCTCGGTGATGACACGGCGTCTGAGCTTCCCCGTAGGAGTGAGCTCGATACCATTCCTCCACTCCCGCGGCAGAATTAGGAACTTCTTGATCTGCTCGACCCGGGCCAGCGTAATGTTGGCGCGCTCGATCTGCTCACGGACGTGGGGGTGGAGCGACGGATCGCCGGCATTCAGCGGACCGGTGGTCGTAGGATCCAATACGATCAAGGCAACATTGTACGGGCGCGCGTCACCGACTACACAAACGTGGGCAATCATGTTGCCGGCCGAACGGATCGCCATCTCGACGTTCGCCGGCGACATGTTCTTGCCCGCCGCATTGATGATGAGCTCCTTCTTCCGATCCACGATCCATACGAATCGGTCCGCATCGATGCGCGCTATATCGCCGGTGTGGAGCCATCCATCGGCATCGATCGCCTCAGCGGTCTGCTCGGGCCGGCCGCGGTAGGCACGCATCAACTGCGGGCCTCGAATCAGGAGTTCGCCATCCTCGGTCAGCGACACCTCGACGGTCTCGATCGGCCGGCCCACACTTCCGGGGCGCAGCGATCCGGGCGTGTTCGCGGTGACGACGCACGATGTCTCGGACATCCCCAGTCCTTCACACAGAGGAAGGCCGAGACGAACGAAAAAGTCAATCACCGCGCGAGGTGTCGGGGCAGCCCCGGTGATCAGCCAAGCGGCGTCGGCAAGTCCCAGTTTCTGTCGCATGCTGGCCGCGAGGTCCGGTTCCACGGCGTCCGCCGTGAGGTCATCTGGATAGGCCGCCTCGATCGACGCTTTGAACTTCTCCCAAACGCGGGGTACTGCCAGGAACACTGTCGGCTTGGTCTTGCCGACAGCGGTCGGCAGATTGTCCAAGTCCGCGACGCAGGTGACGGTGTTGGCGTATGTCATGAACGCTGAGTAGTGAGATGTCCATCGATCCGCCACATGAGCAGCGGGAAGGAAGCTGACCTGCCGTCCGCGACTGGGCAATGGCATAGCCATATGGACACCTCGAAGCTGCGCGAGCATTCCTGCATGTGTCAGTTCGACGCCCTTCGACGGGCCGGTCGTACCTGACGTGTAGATCAGAGTCAGCAGGTCGTCGGGCTCGACGTCCGCGGCTATGCCGAAGTCGAAATCTGTCTCCTCGGCCTCGAGTTCCGCAGTCAGATCCACGCAGCCGTCGACCGCCTTGTCGATGACCAACAAGCGGCCGAACGGGGCCCCCAACTCTCGTGCAGCCTGCAGGGCGGGAACGAAGACCGACTCCGTGACTACGATGTCCGGTCCGGCATCGGATAACACATGACGAATCTGGTCGGGAGCCAAGGTGTTGTAGATGCTGAATGGCACGGCACCCAGCAGCATCGCGGCAGCGTCGACGACGTGAAACTCAGGTCGGTTCCGCAGCATGAGAGCAACCGGCACGCCGTGTGTCACACCGACAGCTTGTAGCCGCGAGGCAATCGCCCCAATGCGAGCCATCACCTCTCCGTATGTCCACTGGACGCCATCTTCATAGGATCGCAATGCAATCCTGTCCTTATTGACCGCCGCAGTAGCCAGCAGAAGATCGCACACCGTCCGCGCGCTGTTCAGGTAAGGCAGATCGGTTGCCGCACCGGGTGTTTCTGTTTTCGGCATATGGACTCCTTTATCCGTAGTGACTCCAACACGCTGCGGTCAGGCCACCGAAAATCGGTACCCCCGAATGTCGTCGCTATCCACCCGGTGGGAGATTCTTCATTGACGGAAATTGACGTCGCTCACGCTTGGCCGGGCGGACCACGCATTTTCAGGACGACGAACTTCGCGAACGTTCCTGTATCGGATGACGGCGCACATGCGCGCAGGCTCGGCGATCTGGACGCCGTGGATCTTGTGCGCAGTACCAGCTCTACCAATCGAGAAAACTCCTACGTCCATCGCAGCACCACGGTTGCGACGGACATAGGAGTCTCGAAACATGGTATTCATGTCGCTCGCGGTACGGGCTTGTCCGGGCTATCGACCGATGGCCGGCCGCTCAGCGCCGGCAGCGACGCATCTGGCGTGGCCTGCATCGACTGTTATGTCGTCGACCACAGGCACGCCGAATCCGCCCGGGGGTTCAGCCCAGAGCGGCCTGCATGGCGACCCCGTCGACGTAGGAGTGCTTCTCCTTGACTGCGCCGTTCTCGATCAGAACATAATCCGCGAGGTCGACGCACACACGATTGCCGGTTGCCGAGGTCCAGATCATCTGGAACTGCACCGCCCAGAAATCCTCTCCACCGCGCCACGAGATCTGGTGGAAGGCGAGGTCGGGAAGCAGGGCGAAGGTGCCCACCGCGGCCTCTCGGATGGCTGCCCGGCCACGTGCAGGTTCCTGGCCCGAATGTAGGTGGAATATCGAGTCGGCGGTGTGGAGTTCGACGATTCGGTCCGGGTCGCGGTCCACCCAGCACGCGTGATAGCGCTCGAACAGTTCGCGAGTTTCAGTGGTCATGATGGGAAGCTCCGATCGTTGTACATGTAGTTGTCCGCAATTCGACCTGAAAGATATTGTGCGGGAATCACTCTGAATGAGGTGACTGGCTACGTCGCTGGTCGTCTCCCTTCGTTGGTGGGCAGCCGAAGCCTCCCGGCAATCAAGCGCGGAAAGCGGCGGCGATGATCCCGGGGACACGTAGCCAACTCGGCCGGCCCGAGTAGGCAGTGAGTCTCCGGGAGGTCTGCACAGCGCTTTCGGCGGTGACGAACCAGGACGGTTTCGGCGAGAGTGCGAACTCGCCGTTGGCGATCGAGCGAGGGAAGGGCCGGAATGGGCCGCTGAGGACGGCCCGTTCGGGACCGTCGATCAGATGCGCGTTGTGGACCACACCGATACCGCTGCCAACCGCATTGAGCGTGTGGCCGGGGTAGGCACCCCACGGAAGGCCAGGTACGAGGAATCCCAGGGCGCTCCAGACGTTGATGCCGATCGTGCCGTAGCGGAGTTCCGCGATGGCGCTGTCGAAATCTCGCCCCATGGCTGCGCGGTCGGCGGGGGCGACGATGAGGCTGGCGCCCAGGGTGCCGCACAGCCGGTCGTTCGCGAAGGTCACCGCGGCACGCAAGAAGGCCGCGCCGGTGCCGGGTAGGGCCGTGTGTCCCAGTACCGGAGCGAAGTATTCGGTGGTGAGCAATTCCTGCGACGTCGACTCGTCGACCTCGACCAGGAGCCGCCCCGAACGGTGTTCGGCGGCAGGGTACGCATCCTCGGCGAGTGCCATTTTGCGCTCGCTGCCGGGATACCACGGCGCACGGTCGGGGAGCGTGTCGAGCACGTCGCGGAGCGCGTCGAGGAATTCCGTGCGCTGATCCCAGTCGCTGCTGAGAATCAAGGCTTGACCAGAGATGCAATTATGGCCCCCGTTGTGCAGCCGCTGGGTCGCGACGTGCTCGGCTTGATAGCGCAGATCAGCCTTCGACCACCGGCCAGGAACCACGATGATCGGCGAGACCCCGCCCAGTTCGCTGGTGATCTCCTTGGTCAGGTGTGGTGTGCCCGCAGCCCGCCGAGCCTGTGCATCCGAACCGACACCCCAAACGATTGCGTCGTGGGTGACATCACTGCCCGTGATATGCACGTGCACGATCGCGGGGTGATGAGTCAAGTATCCGCCGACTGCTGCGCCACCATTCACGATACGCAGGGCACCGAACTCGATGAGCGGCGCGAACGCGTCCTCGAGTACCGGGCGCAGTCCTGCAAAAGTCGGGTTGAGCTTGAGAATGCTGACCCGATTGTGGGCCACCAATTCATACAAAGTATCCAGTGGTCCGATGGAACTGACATTGCCCGCGCCCAGGACTAATCCGACGTCCGCGCCGGCTCGTTTCGCACCGAGACCCGCCGTCGCACGCACCTGCTCTGCGGTGATCCCCGGCGGCATCCAGACCTCGGCCGAGAATCCGTGCAGCAGTATCGACTCCCTCATATCGGCGGGCAGGACCTTCCACGTGATCCGCCCGCCCGGCGCTGTTCCGATCTCGAGGCCATCCAGCGACGACCGACCGGTCGCAAGCAGGTCGAGTTCTCGGGCTACCGCACCGAAATTCGCCAGCACGACATAGGGGCCCGACATCCATTCCTCGCCCTCCCAGGACCCTGCCGGCATGCCCTTGGCTGCCGCAACTGCCCGCACCCAGCGGCTGGCGTTCGCCAGGATCGAGACATGAGTGCGTTCTATCAGGTCGGCGCGCTCGGAGAGCCCGAGTCGCGCCCAACGCTGGGCTCCTTGCTGTAACTGCCCGACTGCGCGATCCAACGCGGCGAGGTCGGCCTCGCTCAGCACCCCGTCGGGGTGAATGTGGTCTGGGGCTGTGGTCACGACGTCTCCATCCGCATTGATCAGAGAAATCAAGTGTCGCGGTGGACCGTCTTTCGTGGCGACAGGCGTGCGCAACCACTTCGGGCACCTCCGTTGTGCGCACGCACAACGGAAACTCGGTTCATGACGGTGACCCAGGACACGCACATCGAGCGCTCCCGCCTGCTGGTGGAGCTGCGCACCGACATGGCTGCAATCACCAAGATCGTGACCGCCAGAATCGAGCACGACGAGAAGGATTACGGCGACGCTGCACTCGGTCACGACGAATTGATTACTCTCGTCACCGACAGCCTCGCCGCGTTGATGGACGCCATTTCCGACGCCCCTTTTTCGCTCGAGCCCGCTCGCAGAGCGGGACGCCTCAAGGCCGAGCGAGGCATACCGCTCGACAGCCTGCTGCACGCCTTCCGCGTCGCGGGACGGGCATTCTGGCAGGTCATCGTCGAACGCGCGGAACACGACGCCCACCCGGCCCTACCGCAGCTGTCCACACTGGTGTGGGCCACCATCGACGAGTATTCCGTCGCAGCGGCCGACGCCTACCGGAGCGCAGGCGTCACCGCTGACGAGCAACCCGACCAGCGGCTGTTGCGGGCACTGCTCGATCGCGATATTCCAGAGACGCAGCGCGCGGACTTGTCCAGAAAGATGCGCCTACCCGCCCGAGGCATCTTCGCCGTCATGGTCGGCGACGTCCACCTCGCTGCGACCGGAGTGACCACGCTACGTACCTTTTATGTCGACGACTGGGTGAGCCTCGCCGCTGCGACCTCCCCCGTAACGCTCGACCACGCCCTACGCGCAGTCAGCACGCCAGCCGGCGCCAGCAAACCCTTCGCCGACCTCATGTCCGCTCCCGCCGCGCTCGAGCAGGCGCGCCTGGCGTTCCGGTGTCTCAGCGCGACAGACACCGGAATCCACATCTACGCCTCGTCCCCAGCACGTGCCTTGATCGCGGCCCATCCCGAACTCGCCGCGGACGTCCTTTCCGATTGGCTCGGCGCATTCGACCAGCTCGATACCGACGACGCCGATGCACTGGTACAGACAGCCCTGGCTTGGTACGAACTCGGCGGCTCGACCTCCGCTGTCGGAGAGCGGCTTCATCTGAACCGCAACACGGTATTGCACCGTCTCAAGCGCATAGAGCAGCTCACCGGCTCCACGTTCACAGTGCCCGCCAAGGCGGCGGTGCTTTACTTGGCACTCCAAGCTCGATTGCTCAACGCCCCCAGCGGCAAGTCATGACCGACGTGAGGCGCTCCGCGGTGGCATGTGCCGTGGCCACGCCATCGACGACCTGTACCCCCGAAAGTCGTTGCTATCCACCCGATCGGGGATTCTTGATCGGCGGAGATCAACAACCCCGATGCTCGGCTGGACGGTGGCGTAGATTCCCGGAATAACGCGTATCCCGCATGTCCCCCGCCCTCGGCTCAGTCGATCAGTAGTCGGGCTTGTAGTGGCCGGAACCTTCTGCAGGACACGGTTGTCGGTGCGTTCTAAGCGTAGGCAGTCGTCGGCGGTCATTGGGTGACTGGCAGGAACCCCAAATCGGTTGGATCTGAACGACGACGACCTGGACTCCAGGGTCAGTCTCCCGGTCGCGGGTCCTTTCGGCGAGGCTAGCGCCCGTCCAGCAGGAGTAAGGCTTACAACCATCACCTTGCAAACGACCTCGTGGTCTCTCAAGTAGAGCGGATCTTGTCCGGGTCCGTTTGTCCGATCCGGACCGGACAAACGTGCCCCCGACCTGCGGGACATTTGAGTCAGGCAAAAGGCCAACGGGCAACAACCCCGAACTTCGGGCCCCACACCGTGGGTTCAGACGAACGGGACCCGCCCGCCGAACGGAGACGAATCGCGAACCAGGACAGCGGTTCCGATCCCCACGAGAACCTCGAAAGAGGATAGCCGAGGAGGTGAATTACATGTCAGTGTGGTGCCTGTGCACGGTCGAGCAGGCCGGCCCTCTGCGACCAGCTGAAACCGCTGCTGCAGTTCATCGTCGCCGGCGGACTTCCGACCACCGTCAAAGCCGGACTCGACATCCTCGGGACCAACGCCGGAGATCCCCGACCTCCGCTGCTGCCACTCGACGAATCCGGCCGCGCGGCATTGCGAGCAATCCTCGCCACCGCCTGATTCCTCATGGCGGGTGCCACACACAGGCACCCGCCGATCCAAAACCGAACCACCGAGATCTCCCCCTCCCTCGGTTCTTCGGGGCCGTGTTGCTGAACTTCATGTCACGACGGTTGCGATCACCGCTCCTCTCCCGGCCTCATGACCATCACGGCCATCGACCCGACGAAGGCAACCGGCGCGTCGCTCGGCATCGTCACCGCAGACGACGAACGACTGTTCGCCCGCGGCCGCGGCGACCGCCGCGAACTGGAGATCGTGCCGCCCGGTGAGAGCGTCCTTCGCTTGGGACACACTTCGTGTTCTATTGCCTCGGAACACAATCCGGCTATCGCGTGCTTGCACTGCCCAGCGCGCGGAAGTTGTCCGTGACCAGTGTGAGCCACTGGCTGGCCCCGTGGAGGCGTGTCTCCTGCATCGCACGACCGTCTCATCACGTACAGCCGAACATGAAACCACCAGCGCGACAACAGCACCCGGATTCACGAACAAGGTCAACCGGTCTCATCCGTGCAACTTGGGTGTGTCGCCCAGGGGCCGCCCACTTACTTGTGGTCGCGGAGGAAGGCCGGGATGTCGGCCGGGGTCGGGTAGTCGGGCAGCGGTGCGGGCTCGTCTTGGAGGAATGCGGTGATGACGGCTGCTGCTCGTTGGTCGTTGTCATCCAGGCCATTCCACATGTGGTGGCCGACGCCGGGCATGTACTGGGTGCGCTGGATGGCGGGGTCGTTCGCGAGGATGGTTGTCTCCCACTGCCGGACCTGGGAGGAGCACTCGGCGATCATCAGCATCGCGGGTGTCCGGGAGTGCCTCAGCTCAGAGGCGATGGAGGGGGAATCTCTGACCGTTTGCTGGATGCGGAGGCTGGCGGCAGCACTGAAGGAGAAGTTGCCTGCCGTGTCCTCGACCGGGATGCGGTGCGCGTCTTGCGCGCAGTAGGCGGATGCGGTGTCGCTGCCGAGATCGGCGGCGGTGAAGGCATTGTCGCCCTCCGCCTGTTCTATCAGCCCGTTGTCCGGGCTGAGCAGCCCGAGCCGCATGAGGCCGAACGCGACCGCGTATCGCGGGGCGTGTGTGGAGCGGGGTCCGGCCGTGGCCGGTGCGATGCCGCCGGCCGATGGTCGGCCCTTCTGCCCCGCGATCGCGGCGGTGGGGCCGTCCATCGGGCCTGGTTCGGCGATGACCGCGCGGCGTAGGTGGGCGGCCGTGGTCGGGTCGGCCAGTGCGCGGGTGAGCACGGCCGCGCCCGAGGAGAATCCCAGCACGTCGACGGGGCCCTCGCCGAGCTCGCCGACGAAGGCGCCGAGGTCACGGACGGACCGGGTGATCGAGTACTGGTCCATGGGCAGCAGGCCGCTGCGTCCACCGCCGGCCTGCTCGTAGGCGTACACGTCGTAGCCCTGCCCCGCGAGCCGCTGCAGGAAGTGGTGGTCGAGCAGCGAGATGCCGCGCACCGGTCCGCCATTGAGGTAGACGAGCGGAACGCGATGCCGGGGGCTGTCGCCAGTGGGCGGGTAGTGGTAGACCGCGACCTGGCTGCCGGTGGGCAGGCGCCAGTGTTCGGTGGTCACGAACGCCAGGTCGGGCGGGTAGCGGCGCGTCGTGGGGACGGTGGGGACGCACACCGACAGTGTCAGGGCCGCTGCGACGAGCACTGGCAGCAACGGCACCAGCCGTCCCCGCCAGGAGCGGCGCCGTCCCCGCCACAGCGCCGCGACGACCGCGACCCCGACAGTCGCGGACCACGCGGCGAACCCCGATCCAGCGCCGTCGGTTGCGACGATGAGCGCCAGGAAGTAGGCGACCAGCCCCACCACCGCGGCGGTAGCCGCGGTCGAGCGGCGGACGAAGCCCCACGGACGGATGACGGAGGGTGGCATAGGCGATCTCTTCCGGCTTTTTGAAACATCGTTTTGAAACAATGTTATCAGCGTGGGTAAACTGGTCCTCGTGGGAAGGCCGAGAACGAACGACGCCGCCGTCAGAGAACGGCTCGTGGCATGCGCGACCGAGATGTTCGCCACCCGCCCCCAGGAGTCGGTCACAGTCCGCGCGCTGGCCGCCGCCGCCGAAACGTCGACGGCGGCGGTGTACACGTTGTTCCAGGGGAAGGACGGACTGATCCGCGAGGTGCGCGACCAAGCGGTCGCCGGCCTGTTCCAGGACCTGACGGCTGTGCCCAGCTCGGAGGCCGCCCTCGAGGATCTGTACGCGCTGGCCGCGGCGTATCGCTGTTGGGGACGCGCGCACCGCCACCTGTACACGGTGTTGTTCGGTGGTGCGCAGTCCTTCACCCCGTCGACCTCGGTCGGCGACCGCGACCCGGTGCGGCCGCTCGTCGCGGCGATCGGCCGCGCCGTGGCGGACCATATCCTCGCGGGCGACACCACACTGATCGCCGTCTCGTTGTGGGTCGCCCTGCACGGGCTTGTGACCCTCGAACTCGCCGGCAGCCTCGATGGCACCGCAGCCGAGACCGCGTTCCGGTCAACGATCGATGCCGTGCTGCGCGGCTGGGCAACCCCCGCCGCCTTCCCCGGCCTTCGACGCACGGATCCGGCGCCCTGATGCGGTTACTCCGTAGGCGACCATCAGCTGGTTCCTGGTGATGTCGGTCTCGGGTCCATCCCAGCGCCACACTCCGACGTGCGCCGTGCTCGACGAACTCGATCAGCTCCTCGACCACGTCGACGACATCTTCGGACCGATCGTGCCTGTGCAACTGGAAGATGGTGCGAGCCAACGGTTTCCGTTTGTGACCACGCGCCGTACCGCGACCCGGCGCCGAGCCGATATCGTTGCCGCACAACCGATCAGGCGTTCCCTCCGATCGATGGGCATCGGCAGTGTCCTGCGGGGACTGCGGCATCGAACCCACCGGCAGCGCCGAGATGATCGGCTGGGTCGGCGGCCGGCCACCGATCCCGATCGAGCCCCGACTGTGGGAGCTGTCGTCTCCGACTGATCGGACTCGATGCATTCGCGGGCCCGTGCATGAGCAGGTGGCGGCCGGCCGCGTGCACCCACCACCGTTCTGCTGGATCACACCCTCCATAAAAACATCAACGGCTCTTGCTGATATCTCAATTCACTTCTACTGTGATCTCAGTTACTTGCAACGAAGGAGATCCCAGTGGCGTCCAGTCACGATCCTCGACCGGCCGGGTGGCGAGTCGGTGCCGATATCGGCGGCACCTTCACCGACGTCATCGCACTCGGCCCGGCCGGAGAAGTCGTCCCGATGAAGATTCCGTCCACACCGCCCGACTACGGTGCGGGCGTGGTAGCGGCAACCACCCAGGTGCTCTCCCTGGCCGGGGCCGAGCCGGAAGCCGTGACCGCGATGCTGCACGGCACGACCGTGGCCACCAATGCGATCTTGTCGATGACCGGCGTCCGCACGGCGGTGGTCACGACTCGCGGCTTCCGCGACGTGCTGGAGCTCGGACGGCTGCGGCGGCCGGTGCTCTACGACCTCTCGTGGACCAAGCCCGAGCCCCTCGCCCGGCGCCGGAATCGGTACGAACTCGACCAGCGGATCACCGCCGACGGGCGTCTCGAACCACCGGCCGACGACGACGAGGTTCGCGCCGTGGCCGCGCGGCTCCGCGCGGACGGGATCGAAGCGGTCGCCGTGTGCCTGATCAACTCCTACGTCCGCCCCGATGAGGAGCGGCGCGTGGCCGAGCTGCTGCGAGCTGAGCTGCCGGATGTCTATGTCACGGCGTCGGTCGATGTTTCTCCGCAGCCGCAGGAGTTCGAGCGAACGAGCACCGCCACGGTCAACGCCTATGTCGGTCCGGCAGTGCACGGGTACCTCACCCGTTTGGAAGCCGGGTTGCGAGCGGAGCGGGTGAGCGCTCCGCTGCTGGTCATGCAGTCCAGCGGAGGACTGCTCGATGCGGCCGCCGTCGCGCAGCGGCCGGTGCAGATCATCGAGTCCGGTCCGGCGGCCGGTGTCACCGCCGTCCAGAAGCTGGCACAGCTGATCGGCCTGTCCAGCGTGGTCGCGTTCGATATGGGCGGTACCACGGCGAAGGCGTCTCTGATCGAGCACGGCGAGCCGTTCGTCTCGGTCGATTATGAGGTCGGTGGCGGCATGAACGTCGCCCGTGGCCTCAGCTCCGGCGCCGGGTATCCGGTGCGGGCACCGTCGATCGACATCGCCGAGGTCGGTTCCGGAGGCGGCAGCATCATCTCCGTCGACGCGGCGGGCGCGCTCCATGTGGGGCCCGCCAGTGCCGGGGCGAGCCCCGGCCCTGCCTGCTACGGCTTCGGCGGCGAGCTGCCGACCTTGACCGACGCCAACGTGACGCTCGGATATCTGAGTCCACACGCCATCGCCGGTGGCCGCGTACCGATTTACCCCGATCTGGCCGCGAAGGCGCTGTCGCCGGTCGCCGAGCGACTCGGTGCCGATGTTCCGGCTACCGCGCGCGGCACATACCAGGTGGCGGTCTCGAACATGACGACCGCGGTCAAGGCGGTGACGAGCGAACGGGGCCGTGACCCGCGCGAGGCCACGATGGTCGCCTTCGGTGGCGCCGGTCCGCTCTACGCTGCCGAGCTGGCGCGCGAGCTGGGTATCTCGACCGTCATCGTGCCCGTGCACCCGGGTCTGTTCAGCAGCCTCGGCCTGCTCGTCGCCGACACCGAACGCCACGAGCTCGCCCCCTACCGGCCCGAATTCGCCGAGGTGAGCGCGCTGGCCGCGGAGTTCGACCGGCTCGCCGCGATGGTGACGACAGAGCTGGGGGCCGATGCCGTCGTGGATCGGCTGTTGGACATGCGCTACCGGGGCCAGCGATTCGAGCTGCGCATCCAGGTGCCCGATGGCGCCCTCACCGAGGACCTGCTCGCCGAGGTGTGGGAGCGGTTCCATGCCGAGCACAAGCGCACCTACGGCCGAGCCGGCACGGACGAGCTCGTCGAACTGGTCAACCTTCGGGTACGTGGTCGGCTGCCCACCTCCGTGTCGATCGCGAACGTGCTGGGCCTCCCCATCGCCGCGGGCCGTGAACCCACCACCCGGGAATGCCGGTTCGCCGAGACCGTGTCCGCGCCCGTCGTGAGCCGGTTCGACCTCGGCACCGAGCCGGCCGCCGGACCGATGGTCATCGAGGACATGGACGCCACCACCCTCGTCCCACCCGGCGCCGGAGTACACCGCGATCGGTTCAACAACATCGTCATCACCTGGAGTGCCGAATGATCCGCGACGCCGTGACCTTCGAGGTCTTCCGTAATGCCGTCACCGGGATCGCCGACGAGATGGCGATCACGATCGTGCGCACCGCGCACTCGGAGCTCGTCGCGTCCAGCATGGACTTCTCCGCCGCTCTGTGCGACGCCCATGGCAGGGTGATCGCCCAGGCCAACACCTTGCCGGTGCACCTGGGGTCTGTTCCGGACGCGATGGAGGAAATCCTCGACGAGTTCGGCGACGGGATCCGACCAGGAGACATCTACCTGCTCAACGACCCGTCCCGGGGCGGCATGCACCTGCCCGATATCTTCGCCGTCGCCCCGGTGTTCGCCGGAGAAGCGCTCGTGGGATTCGCGGTCACGGTCGTCAACCACACCGACGTCGGTGGCTGGGCGGCCGGCTCCATGGCCGTGCAGTCGACGAGCATCTTCGCCGAAGGGGTGCAGATCCCGCCGTCGCGTCTGGCCGAGGCCGGGGTGATCAACGAGACGTTCCTTCAGCTGATCCTGCGCAACGTCCGCGAACCCGAGCTGCTGCGCGGTGACCTGGAGTCCCAGCTGGCGGCCTGCCACACCGGGGCCGAGGGCCTGCGGGCCCTCGCAGCGCGGCACGGCGTCGCACGACTCGCGTCGCTCAACGACGAGCTGCTCGACTACTCCGAAACCCTGCTACGCGCCGCGCTCGCCGAGGCGGTCCCGGGCACGTACGAGTTCACCGACCACATCGACGACGACGGCCTCGGTTCCGGGCCGATCCCGATCCGCGTACGGGTCACGCTGTCCGAGTCCGGAATCGAGCTCGACTTCACCGGCTCGTCCCCGCAGGTCGACTCGGCGCTGAACGCGACGGCCTCGTTCACCCGCTCCGCCGCCTACGCCGCTCTGCAGGGTGTCCTCGCCTCGGACGTCCCCGCCAACAGTGGCTTCTACCGTCCGTTCACCTTCGTCATCCCGCAGGCCTCGATCCTCAACGGGCGGCGCCCCTCCGCGCGCGGTGCCCGCGGCCTCGTGGGTTTCCGGATCATCGATGCGGTGCTCGGGGCCCTCGCCCCGGTGTTCCCCGATCGGGTTCCCGCCGCCGGGGAGGGCGGGCCGGACGGGATCGCGATCGGCGTCGTCGGGGCCGACGGGGAGTCCGTCGTGCTGTGGGATCCCCTGGCCGGAGCGTGGGGCGCCCGTCCCGACCGCGATGGCGTGGACGGGATCAGCTCACTGGGCGCCAATCTGACCAATACCCCGATCGAGGAGCTCGAACGTTCCGGACACATCCGCATCGACGGATATGGCTATCTCCCCGACAGCGGTGGAGCGGGCCGCTGGCGCGGTGGCCTGGCGACCTTCCGGGACATGACGCTGTTGTCGCCCCAAGCCAGCGTCCAGATCAGGTCCGACCGGCGGAAGTTCCTGCCCTACGGGCTGGCCGGCGGTGCGCACGGGACGCCCTCGCTCAATGTCCTCGACCCCGGTGGGCCCGGCGAACGCGTGCTCGACTCCAAACCACATTTCGTGATGACCGCCGGAACCCGTCACCGACATGTGACCGCGGGCGGGGGCGGGCACGGCAGCCCCTTCGAGCGCGCCCCGGAACGGGTCTGCGAAGACGTCCTCGACGGCAAGGTGAGCCGTGCGGGAGCAGAACGCGACTACGGCGTCGTGATCACCGAAGACGGTGTGATCGACGCGAGCGCCACCGCCGAATTACGCGGCCGGGCGCTCTGACACCACAGAGATTCCATCCCTTTTCACCGATTGGACACTGCGATGAGTTCGACCGTCGCTACCACCCACGACGCCGTTACGCCCCGCACCTGGCGCAAGGTTGGCATTCGGATCATCCCACTGGTGGGGCTCGCCTACGTGGCGAGCTACATCGACCGTGCCAACGTCGGCTACATCGCCGCACCGATGTCACGTGAGCTCCACCTGAACAGCAGCCAGCTCGGCCTGGCCGCGGGGCTGTTCTTCATCGGCTACGTCCTGGTCGAGGTGCCGAGCAACATGATGCTGACCCGTTTCGGCGCGCGAACCTGGATCACCCGGATCATGGTCACCTGGGGACTGGTCACCGCTGCCACCGCAGCCGTGAATTCGGCGGCCACGCTGTACCTCGCGCGGCTGTTGCTCGGGTTCGCCGAAGCCGGGCTGGCCGCCGGGATCCTGCTCTACCTGACGTTCTGGTTCCCGCGCCGGCAGCGCTCCTGGGCATTGACGACCTTCATCCTGATGATCCCGGTGTCCTCGATCATCGGCTCACCCTTGGCCGCAGCGCTGCTCGCGTGGGGTCAGCGATTGCTCGGCATCGCGGGCTGGCGGTCGCTGTTCCTCGTCGAGGGCGTCCTGACGGTGCTCGTCGGCATCTTGATCTTCTCGTTCCTGCCCAATCGACCGCGCGATGCGCGCTGGCTCACCGACGAGGAGAAGACCGCGATCGAGAACACCCTCGCCGCCGAGGCCGCCGAACAGCGTGCCCATGGTGCGCTGACGGGGTTGCGCGAGGCGCTGCACAGCCGACGGGTATGGGCGATGGCCGTGTCGTGGTTCGCGATCGCGTTCGGGCTCTATCCGATGGCGTTCTTCCTGCCCACGATGATCAAGTCCATCACGCACAGCGTCGGCGGCGCCGGCGATGTCAGCAGCGTCCTGCTGTCGGCGATCCCGTACGCGGTGGCTGCGCTCGTCATGCTGGGCTGGGCTCGCTTCGCCGCCCGCCGCACGGCCGTCACGGCTACAGCCGTGCCGATGGCCCTCGGGGTGACAGGGCTGCTGCTGGCGACATCGACCCACAGTGGTGTCCCGTTCATCCTCGCGGTCTGTATGAGTGTCGCCGGGATCATCACCGCGATGCCCCAGTTCTGGCGGATACCGGCGATCGGCCTGACCGGCGCCGCCGCGGCCTCCGGAATCGGTCTCATCAACTCCGTCAGCAACCTCAGCGGCTTCATCGGCCCTTATTTCACCGGATTCATCGCGAACGCGACCGGTAGCTTCACCTATGCACTGTTGGCCATCGCGATCATCATGGCCGCCGGACTGGCTGTCCTGCTCACTGTGGGACGCCGGATGGAGCGGCTGGACGGGAGCCTGTCATGACCACCGCACTGATCATCGGCGATATCCAGCGGAGCATCACGAGTAGCTATGCGTTCGCCAGGCAAGTCGTGCCGCCGCTCACCGAACTGCTTCCGCGTGCCCGCGCGGCCGGTGTGCTGGTTGCGTTCGTGCACTTCGCCTTCCGGGCCAATGGGGCAGATTTGCCGCCGGGTAACGCTTTGTTTCGGACGTTCTACGAAGCCGGGGAGGGCTTTCACGAGGGGTCGTCCGGAACCGAGATCGATCTGCCGGTGGCCGACGAGGACGTCGTGGTGCTGAAACGCCGCGCCAGCGCGTTCGCCGGCACGGATCTCGACCTGGTGCTGCGCGCCGGTGGCGTCGACACCGTCGTGATCGCCGGAGTCGCGACCGGCGCAATGGTGGCAGCGACGTGCTACGACGCGGCCGACCGTGGTTACCGCGTGACCGTGCTACGCGACGGTTGCGCCGACGGTGATCAGGCGATGCACGACTTCTTCATGGACACCGTCTTCCCCAGCCGGGGATTCGAGGTCGTGGACTGCGCTGAATGGCACGGCGAAAAGCGATGACCCATCGCGTATTTGCACCGAAGGGACAGTCCTGACCGTTTCGTATGGACGGAAATGGGCTGAATCGTAGGAGCGGGAAGCCCTGCGCACATTGATTTCACCTGCTGTATCGAATACAGGTCATGGTCCGCCATTCCCGAAAATAGTTCGATATTTCCCCGAACCAGAGAACGCGCAAGAAAGTCAAGAACAATGCTCAGAAAAGTTTCCACCTGCACGGCATTGGCCACAGCGGCGGTATCGCTGTCGGCCGCCGTCTCGGTTGCCGATCCCGCCGACGCTGCCGGGGTCGTCAACTACACCGCCACCACTACGCCGACGTCGACAATCGTCAACAGCGACGCGGGCTCTCTGGTGAACGACAACGGTGTGTTCAAGATAAAAGCAGTCGACGGGACCGTACTCGCCGGCACGGAGCTGTCGTTCCGTGTCGATGATTTCCTGTTTCCGATCGCGGCCGACATCCACGATCGCACCGCGGTCCTGACTCCCCGGTTCGATCTCGCGCATGCCACCTATCGGCCGGTGGCGCTGCCATTCGAGGATCAGGCACCGTTCAAGACCCCCTACGACCGTGAAGTCGCGGCCTGGAACCGCATGACCAGCACCATCAGTGCGGGCGCCACGATCGGCACTCTCGTCGGTGGCTTGGCCGGCGGCGCTGTCGGCTGTGTGATCGGCGGAATCGCAGGTGCGACGGTGGCTTCCGCGGCGATCATCGGGCTGTTCGGCCCGTTCCTGCCCGCCGCCGCCGTCGGCTGCCTCGGCGGCATCATCGCCGTCGGCGCGCTGGGCACCCTGGCCGGACAGTTGCTGGTCACCGCCCCGATCACGGTCATGGCGGCGGTCCAATACTTCACCACCATCAACCAGCCTTTCCCGCCTGCCAAGTAGGGGCAGTAGGGCTCGGGCTCCGCCCCACGGGAACTCGTGGGAAACAAGTGGCCTCGCCCGTACTTCTGCTTCGCCTCCGTCAGGGCGAGGCCTCTCCAAACGCTGAGATATCAGACAGGAATTTTGACATGGCAAGCCGCCTGATGGCATGCGCGATCATCTGGACAACACGAGGACAGCAAGCATGAACGCCACTTTGTTGCATCGGCTCCGCACGGAGCTCGACGAACGCCGAAGGGGCCCGGGGCTGCGCAGCGATCTCGTAGTCTCGGGAGCCCAGGGGCCGACGGTCGGCGTGAGCGGCGAGACGCTCGTGAATCTCGCCTCCAACGACTATCTCGGGCTCGCCGGGGACTCCGAGATCCTCGATGCGGTACAGCGCGCGCTGCGCGAGATGGGGCTCGGGCTCACGGCTGGACGCGTGCTCTGCGGCACACGGGAGATCCACGGCCAGCTCGAGGCCGGCATCGCCGAGCTGGTCGGAGCCGAGGATGCGCTGCTCTACAGCTCGTGTTTCGATGCGAACCTCGGCGTCTTCGACGCCCTGCTCGGCCCGGACGACGTCGTACTCAGCGATGGGCTCAACCATGCGAGCCTGATCGACGGCATCCGGCTGGCGTCGGCGCGACGACGCGTCTTCGCGCACGCCAACCTCGACGAGCTCGAGCGCCACCTCGCCGAGTCCGCCGACGCACGCCACCGGCTCATCGTCACCGACGGCGTCTTCAGCATGGACGGCGACATCGCCGCGCTGTCCCAGCTCTGCGCGCTGGCGCAGCGCTATGACGCGGTGCTGATGGTCGACGACTCGCATGCCACGGGTGTGCTGGGCGCGACCGGCGCGGGCACGGCCGAGCACTTCGGCCTGGAGGGCAGTGTCGACGTGCTGACGGGGACGCTCGGCAAGGCGCTCGGCGCCGGGGCCGGGGGCTTCGTCGCCGGTGATCGGGCGATCGTGGAGACGCTGCGGCAGGTCTCGCGGCCGTACATCTTCACCAACGCGATGGCCCCTCCGCTGGCCGTTGGGGCGCTGGCGGCGGTCCGGATCGCGCGGGGTCGCCCCGAGCTGCGAGAGCGCCTGGCCGCCAACACCGCGTGGCTGCGTATGGCGTTGGGTGATCTCGGCTACGAGGTGCTGCCGGGGGATCACCCGATCATTCCCGTCATGCTGCGGGGCGGCTCGCTGGCCCGCGACGTGGCTGCGGCGCTGCGTCACGAGGGCGTCCTGGTCTTCGCGCTGTCGCATCCGGTGGTCCCGGCCGGCGAGGAGCGGATCCGGGTGCAGGTCTCGGCGTCGCACACGGCAGATCAGCTCGAACTCGCGGCAACCGCCTTCGGTCGGGCACGCGCAGTCCTGGCCGGCTCATGACCGCCGGCGAGGGGTTCCGCGCGCCCATCACCGCGGACAGTCACGAGCTCGAGGGGCGGGTCGCGGTCGTGACCGGCGGCGCGAGCGGCATGGGCCTGGCGACCGCGCACGCCCTGGCCCGTCGCGGTGCGATCGTTGCCGTCTTCGATCTCGCCGCGCCCAGCCGCGTCGAGCTGGCGTCGATGCTGGAGGTAGCCGCCGATCGCGTCGTGGCGGCCACAGTGGATATCACCGACGGCGACCAGGTACACCGCGCGTTCGCCGCGCTGCTGGCGGAGCGTTCACGGCTCGACATCCTGGTCAACGCCGCGGGCATCGCACCGCCGACCGCATTCGAGGACATCACCGAGGCCGAGTGGAACCGCGTGCTGGCCGTCAGCGTTCACGGGACCTTCCTGTGCTGCCGGCAAGCACTTCCCGCGATGCGCAGCGGCCGCTGGGGAAGGATCGTCAACTTCTCCTCCACTGCCGGCAAGACCGTCAGCACTGCCGGGGGCGCTCACTACACGACGGCCAAGCACGGTGTCCTCGGGCTCACCCGGCACCTGGCAAAGGTCTACGGAGCCGATGGGGTCACGGTGAACGCGGTCTGCCCGGGCCTGATCGACACACCGATGGCCCGCGCCCTGCTCCCCGAAGAGGCGCTCGAAGCCGTCACTCGGTCGTTCCCGGTGCCCCGCGTCGGGCGCCCCTGGGAAGTCGCTGAGCTGGTCGCGTTCCTCGCCTCCGACCGCGCGGCCTACATCACGGGCGCGGCCGTCGACATCAACGGCGGTGACCTCATCGTCTGAGGCGACAGCCCGGAGATCAGACGTGCGAGCACGCGGAACACAGCCACCACCCCTACCGAGCACCCCGACGAGAAAGGCGAGCTCTTCTATGAGCACAGGGATAGTCAGAACAGTCCAGCATCGGATCGATGGCCGCGAGACCACGGGCCGGTCGAATCGCACCGCCCCGGTGTGGAACCCCGCAACCGGCGAGCGCCAGGCCAACGTGGTGCTGGCGGAACCCGCCGACATCGACGCCGCAGTGCAGGCGGCGCGCGCCGCCCTGCCCGGCTGGGCGGACACCTCGGTCATGCGCCGGTCGCGGTTGATGTTCTCCTTCCGCAACCTCGTCGAGAAACACCTCGACGACCTCGCCCGGATCGTCTCGGCCGAGCACGGCAAGGTCCTCGACGACGCCAGAGGCGAGCTCATCCGCGGCTTGGAGGTGATCGACTTCGCCTGCGGGATCCCGCACCTGCTCAAAGGCGAGTACTCCGACCAGGTCTCGACCGACGTCGACCTGTTCTCGTTCCGCCAGCCACTCGGGGTCTGCGCCGGGATCGCGCCGTTCAACTTCCCTGCGATGGTCCCGATGTGGATGCACCCGATCGCGATCGCGACCGGCAACACGTTCGTGCTCAAGCCCTCGGAGCGCGCCCCGTCGGCGTCCAACTTCGTCGCCGAGCTCTACGCCGAAGCCGGCCTGCCGGACGGCGTGTTCAACGTCGTCCACGGCGACAAGGTCGCGGTCGACGCGATCCTCGACCACCCGGACATCGCGGCGGTGTCGTTCGTCGGCTCGACGCCGATCGCGCGGTATGTACACGAACGTGCGACGGCGAGCGGCAAGCGCGTGCAGGCGCTCGGCGGTGCCAAGAACCACGCCGTCGTGCTACCCGATGCCGACCTCGATTACGCGGCCGAGCAACTGATCGCGGGCGGGTACGGCTCGGCGGGCCAGCGTTGTATGGCGATCTCGGTCGCCCTCGCGGTCGGCGACGTGGCCGAACCTCTCGTCGAGCTCATGCGCGCGAAGGCGCGGGCGATCAAGGTCGGGCCAGGGCTGGAGGCCGGGTCCGAGATGGGCCCTGTCGTGTCGCCGGAGGCGCTCGAGCGGATCAGGGGCTACATCGGTTCCGGCATCGCCGCGGGCGCCGACCTCGTGGTCGACGGGCGCGAACTCGACGTTCACGGCGATGGCTTCTTCGTCGGCCCGACGTTGTTCGACCGCGTGACACCCGAGATGGACCTCTACCGCGACGAGATCTTCGGCCCTGTGCTCGTCGTCGTGCGCGTCAACTCGCTCGAGGAGGCGATCGACCTCATCAACGACAACAATTGGGCCAACGGCACGGCGATCTTCACCGCCAGCGGTCAGGCGGCGCGTCTGTTCCAGCGCTCGGTGCAGGTCGGGATGATCGGCGTCAACGTCCCGGTCCCGGTGCCCATGGCGTTCTACTCGTTCGGCGGCTGGAAGCAGTCACTGTTCGGCGCTCACCACATCCACGGCCCAGAGGGCGTCGCGTTCTACACGCACGCGAAGGCCGTCACCACCCGCTGGCCCGAGGAGACGAAGGCGGGCAACCACCGCGGCCACCTCCACTTCCCGACGGCCGTCTGACCGGATCGGTGCCCCCGGATCGGCTTCGTGCCGGACCGGGGGGCCGGTCGTCTTCGTGCTGACCCGACGCGCCCGGACCGAGTGTTGCGGGCCGACGAGTTCGGGCCGCTCAGACCATGTGTCCCATCGGGGACCCTCGATGCGTATCCGGATCGCCATCGCCGCGATTCCTCTGCGCGGCGGTGACACCGACCGCCGCCATCGCTGCTACCGGCGCCCCAGCTCGTGCGAACCCCACCCCCACGACCTCCTCGGCCGCCGGCCCGAGCCCGCCGCGACTCCCGGCCCCGCCGACGGACCCGGAAGACAATCGGCGACACCGGGCTCGCGGACCGACGACCGCCGGGATGAGGGCAGACCGTGCGGTCACGGCATCAGGCCCGCGGCAGCAACGGCGTAGGCAGCTCAATGTTGGCTCTGCTCACCGACGTACTCCTCGCCAGAACCTGAAGCACGTCGCGACGCACGCGCTCGCATCGATGACGCATCGCATCGTGAGCGCCATCGGCATCCTGCTCGCGCAGTCGCTCGAAGATGGCTTCCAGTTCGCCGGGCGGACTCGCGATGTCGGGAGCGATCAACGAGGCCATCCGCAGGACTCGTTCGAGCTCGTCGAGGACGTCGACGATCGCCTTGCCGAGACGGTTGTTCCCGCTGAAGTTGGCGATTATGCCCTCGAACTCGATCCCGGCCTGCAACGACTCCTCCAGTTCCGCTTCGCCCGCTGCGAGCGCGAAAGGCACCTTGGACAGCTCTTCGAGTCGTTCGAGCGCCGGCGCCGCGACTCCCAGGCGCGCTGCGGCGGCGGCCGCCTCGCTCGATAGCAGCGACCGCAAGGCGCAGAGATCGTCGGTGTCCTCGAGTGTGACGGGGCTGACGACGTAGCCCGCGCGTGGAAGCGCAGTGACGAGCCCGTCGCGCCGCAACCGTGCGAGCGCTTCGCGTACCGGCGTCTTGCTGATGCGCCATTGCTGCGCGAGCGACGTCTCGGTGAAGCGGCTGCCTGGCGGCAACGTCAGGTCGATGATCTGGCGCCTGATCGCCCGGTACGCCTCGGCGGTGCGGTCGAGGCCGGTCTCTTCCCTGCCGACCAGCAGCAGAGCGGGGATATGAGGCGTTCCCACGGTCACGGGGTAGATATCGCGCACGTAGTTAGCGTACTACCACGGTGCGTTGGTATAGCAGAGGCCCAACTTGTTGGAGTCCAGAGATATCTAAATACAATATTGATATCTCAGTGATATATTGTGCCCATGCGGCGAAGCACCTCGGATTCCTGGCGTCTCCATGTGGCGAGCGATCTCCCGGTAATGGGCGCGATGAGCACCAATGACCGCGCGGCGCGGGCCGCGCGCGACGGCATACGGGTCCTCCCGCTCATAGGAGCACCCATCCTTCCCATGCCGGAGCACGTGCGACAGGCGGTCGTGCAGGCGATGGACCAGCCCGACCCCCGTGACACCCGCGGCCTGCCCGAACTCCGGGCGGCGATCGCCGCCGAGCTGGAGCGCGAGCACGGCCTGCGCATCGACCCCGAGCGTCGCGTGCTGATCACCCACGGAGCTATGCAAGGCCTCTCCCTCGTGATGCGCACGGTGCTCGCTCCGGGCGACGAGGTGATCGTTCCGACCCCGACCTTCTTCTTCGACGGGGCCATCCGCGAGGCCGGCGCGACACCCGCCTACGTCCCGTCCCGCGAGACCGATGGATGGGCACTCGACCTCGACGGACTGGAGGCCGCCGTCACGCCCCGCAGCCGGGCGGTGCTCTTGTGCAATCCGAACAATCCGACTGGCCATCTCCCCGACGCTGCGACCATTGCGGCCGTGGTCGACATCGCGGCGCGCCACGGGCTCCTCGTTATTTCCGACGATTCGTGGCAGCACTTCACGTTCGACGGTCGTCGGTACCAGCCGGTGGAGGCGTTTGCCGATCGCTGGCCACACATCGTGACCGTCACCAGCCTCAGCAAGTACTACGCGCTCGCGAGTTGGCGGGTCGGCTACGTCCTGGCTCCGCCGCCGATCATCGACGCGCTCGAGCGGCGCTTCCAATGGGAGGCCGTGTGCTGCGGAGTGGTTTCGCAGCGGGCCGCGGTCGCCACCCTCACCGGGCCTCGCGACTGGCTCGACCGGACGCTGTCCACGTACCAGGCGAAGCGCGACCTGATCTGCGAGGGCATCGCCGCGGTCGGCCTCCCCGAGCCCGTGCGACCCGGGGCTGGCGCCTTCGTGCTCGTCGACTGCTCCCACCTCGGCGACACGCCGGCCGACATCGACCGCGTGCTACTGCGGCATGGCATCGCGACGGTCCGCGGCGGCGACATGCACGCCCCCGACACCCATGTCCGCCTCACGTTCGGTTCGGACGAGCAACTACTCGGCGAGCTGATCCGCCGTCTCGGGCAGGCCCGTCGAGAGTGCCGGGAAGTCGGCCCATGAACTCCGCCGCTCCCGGCGCCCGCTCCACGTCGACAGGACCCGCGCTGACGTGGTCCTGCGCGACCGGGTTCAGTACGACTCGGGCGACCACGGCTCGTGCAGGCACGACTCGTTGTCCCGTCCTCATCGGGATCAACGGATCGCCGGTGTTCTTATGACATAGCCGCGCTACCCATTTCGCCGAAATCGGCCCACAGCAATTGCTCGGCGCGGGCGCAGGCCTCGTACAGCGT
This sequence comes from Nocardia sp. CA-151230, assembly GCF_050942175.1. NCBI lineage: Bacteria > Bacillati > Actinomycetota > Actinomycetes > Mycobacteriales > Nocardiaceae > Nocardia > Nocardia sp. CA-151230. The sequence continues at coordinate 3,914,258 of NZ_CP192061.1, read as the reverse complement.
CCGCCACAGCGTCTTCTCCCGCACATGGATGTCACGGCGGCCGATCAGCCGGTTCGACTGCTACGCGGGAGCGCACCGGGGTGTCGGAGTCTGATGGGGTGGACCGGCCCACTGATGTCGCGACCGCGGACGAGTCCGAGCCCTGTTCGCGGCATCAGCTCAGCCACTTGCCGACTGCGGCGAGCGTTCCAGGTGTTCACCGCCGCCGAGCCCACAAGGGTTCCAGCGCACCAGGAACGCCTCTCGCAGTGCCGGGCGGGTGGTGATCAGCAGCAGCGTGTCGCGATGGCGTTCACCTGGGTCGCTGTATCGCGCCACGATCGCCTCGGTGACGGCATCGGGTTAGCGGCGGCACCGGGTATGGATATCGCTCACAGACATTCGAGATCGAGCAGCTTGCGATTGCGCGGATTCGTCTGGACCCGAACCTGCGTCCCGATCCGCAGGGCGGCGTGATGGCGCGGATCGATCTTGAACGACCAGGAGCGTGCGCCATCGTCGAACGAGGCGTAGAAGCTCGGCTGCTCCGGATCTCGATCTTCCCAGCGTGCCAGTACCACCCCGATGAACTCGAGCGAAGTGGGCATGGCCGACACGTTCTTCGCCGCCCTTGTCCCCCACACCAGCTCGGACACCGCGACCACGCCCCACCCCAGGGTCAACAGCAGATGCCAGCCGCCCTTGAACGCCGCCACACCCGCCAGCACGGCGAACAACGCGCCGCAACCCAACAGCAGCAACGGCATCTGGCCGATCGGCGTACCCGGCTCGGCGATCTCCACCCTGCGCCATCGCCCGCCCTGACCCGACCACACCGATTTCGGTGGCGCGCCCACGTCGACGACGTTGTCCACGATCGGGTGCGGAAAGCCCAGCGCCACCGCCGCCGCGAGCACCCCGGGATCGCACAGATCGGCCGCGCCGAGGTCCGACTGCGCCATCGCCGCATCAACGATCGCGCGCCCCAGCGCCGTCGGCCGATTCGCAGTACCCCAATTCCAGATTGCGGCGCCGAAGAATCCGAGCGTGAGTCCTGCGAATACCAGCCCGTCGATTATTCTTTCCACTCGGCTCATCACCCAGAAGACCAAGCCCGCGGCGGGCAGCGCGCACAACTCCAGCCCCACCATGACCAGGATGGACAGACGGTGCCCACAGACACCGAGTCGCTGCGCCGAGACGATGACCGTGCGCCGGAACCGATCCCATACCGCGTCGTCGACGTCTGTCAGCGCATCGAACGGCACCCGGTCAGCGCCCGACAACTGCCCGGATATCTCGTCGAACACCACCCGTTCGAACTCGGTCAGCCCATCGACAGGCGCAACCACCTCCGGCATCGCGCACCAGTACTGCACCCGAGGCGCAGACGTGTCTTCCTCGATCACGAAGTACCCGCGCGCCGCGAGATCGACAATCGTCGCCGGATAAGCGACCCGGAACAAAGTTCCCTGTCCCACAATCACATTGAGTAACGCAGGAGCGACCTCCCGCGTGAGCGGCGACGGACGTGCCATACGAATGGGCTAGCACCCCAAGATGAACACGTGATGACGCAAAGTCACCGATCCGATGGTCGTGACGCGGGCAGTCTCGGCCAACGGGTCGGAGAGCAGGAAGCGCCGGAGTTGTTGCGCCACACCGGGGTCGCCGGATGGTCCCCGACCGCACCGGAACCGACCCGTGCGGAGGTCACCTGCGCCCGCTGTCTGCGGGCCGATATCCGGGCGGGGTGGAGATCCTGTACGGCCAATTCCTCACCGAAGACAAAGGTTTGGCCGCGTTCTATGGTCCGCAGGGCTTCATCGTGATGCCACCCGCCACACCGTTGAACTTCTCGCAGTGGCGGGGCGGATTCCCCGGTGGGCCGGCTCGGCCGGCCGACGAGATGTTCTTCTACCGCGTCTCCAGGAGGAGTTGTGGCGCCGGTGGCGGGCCGGCGAATCGTTCATCAACGAGGGCTGTACCAACGCCGCCCGGTTGTTCGAGGAGATCAGCGCACGCGGCTATCGAGGCCGACCGAATCTCGTTCACGCTTATTTGCATCCGTTCCGGACGGCTGCACACATTCCGACAATGCCACCCGCGCCGCCAGCCGTCTGCCGAGTCGTGGGCTGGGTCATGACCGATCCCGCCCACTTCGACCCCGACGACCAGCGCAGCCTTGACGCCATTCGAGCAGCCAGCCCCACACTCGACTCACTCATCGGTCACGTCCGCGCATTCGCCTCGATCATGAACGAGTTGCGCGGCCGAGATCTGGAAAGAGGGATGGCCGCCGTCGACGCCGATGATCAGCCTGCGCCGCACTCCTTCGTCCGCGGCATACGCCGCGACCAAGACGCAGTCACCGCTGGCCTCGCCCTGCCTTGGAACAGCGGAACCGTTGAAGGACACGTCAATCGAATCAAGATGATCAAAAGGCAGCTGTTCGGCCGCGCGAAACCCGACCTGCTGCACAAGCGAATCCTGCTGAGCAACTGAACAACACGACAGCACGACAGACGGGTGCGGCCAAAGGATGGGCAACGTGAGCGATCGACCAGAACTGATCGGTGGCATAGAGAAGCGCGACATCCGGATCGTCGAATACGACCCATCCTGGCCGCACCGCTTCCTCCAAGAGCGTTCCCGCATCTCCGACGCTCTCGGTGCTACTGCGCGGCGCATCGACCACATCGGTTCGACCTCGGTACCCGGCCTGTCCGCGAAGCCGATCATCGACATCGACCTCAGCGTCGCGGACGTCGAGGACGAAGCAGCGTATCTCGATGCGCTGCTCACGGCGGGCTACCAGCTCCGGGTCCGGGAGCCTGGACACCGCATGGTCCGGACCCCGCGCCGCGACGTGCATGTCCATATCTGCTCCCTCGGCAGTCCATGGGAACGCCGTCACCTGCTCTTCCGGGATTGGTTGAGGCACGACACTCCCGATCGAATCGCATACGAAGAACTCAAACATCGCCTTGCGCAACGCGACTGGCCCGACATGAACGTATACGCCGACGCCAAAGGCCCACTGATCGCCGAAATCACGCAGCGAGCACAGACATGGGCGCAAGCCTCCGGATGGGCACCAGAAAACTGAACTCCTTCATCGACGAGCGAGCCAAATCCGCAGCCGCACAACTGAGATCACGAAATTCGTGCCAGATCCAGAAGTGGCGTGCCGTTGACATTCGCCAACCAGTCACCGAAGTGCTCCTCGCATGGAATTCGACCGGCTCAGGAAGCGACCGGGGGGATCATGCTGCAGCGCAACACCTTCCGGCGCGAAGACTCCGAGTGGTCCAACACCCCCACACACCCGCATCTGGAGTGCGCGAACCCGGGGATGCGATCACCTCGTGCCCTGCGGACTCACCGCCTGCATGCCTCGGCCGACGTCGTGTCGGCGTTCAATCTCGCTCAACTCGGTGGCTGGACACAGGATTCGGCTGGTCGGTTACTGGCGTACCGTTGGCAGCCGGTGTCATGGGTTTGGTGGCGACATCCGGTGAAGACGTGGAACCCATACGACGAAGCCGCGAACGACATCAACGGCCATCTCTCCGGGCAGCACAACCTCGTTCATGAACAGCAGGGCTACTTCGATCGGCTCGCCGCCGCGATCAACGCCCTGTAGTCCGCCGACGAAACACGAAGCTGCCTTGGACCATTTCGGTCCGAGGCAGCTTTCGTTGTGTCCGGGGTCAGCCGGGGATCTGCGCGCCGATAGCGCTTCCCACGCCGGCGCCGATCAAGCCGCCGATGACACCGCCAGCGACACCACCGATTCCGGCGCCGATCACGGTGCTGACGGGGCATACCGGTACGACGACAACGCATCCGATCGCGCCGCCAGCGAGAACGCCGATGACCGCGCCGGCGACGGTTCCGACGGTGGCACCGATTTGGCCGCCCGGGATTGCCTGGGTTTGCCCCGCGGCGACGGGGGTAGCGACAGGCTGTGTGGGGTCGGGGCTGGTTGCGGCGGACGCGATGCCGGTACCGGCTCCGGCAAGGCCTGCGGCGATGATGGTGGTGGCTGCGATCTTGCGGAACATGGTGTTACTCCTGGATCTGCTGTCGAGCACTGCTTTTCCGGGCCCAGCGAGCTCCGAGTTCGGCGCATGGCGAGCTCGGGTCGGCGCTGTACCACATATTGATCAATTGTGCGTCAACCCACTGCCCGGCGAGTTCTTGTTGGCGACTACATCGATCCAATTTGTCTGTTGCTGTCCGGGTTTGAGCCCGTCGTTGGTGTTCACGTACGGGCCGAGTACGTCTTTGCCCTGGGTGTATTGGACTTCGGGTCGGGCCACGCCGGTGAAGTCGTTCGAGGTGTTCTCCACCAGCACTTGGCTTCCGGTGGATCCGTTGGGCTTCTGGGCGATGCCTTGTAGCAGGGACATGGTGAACGGTCCAGCGACGGTTCTTCAAAGGACACAATCGGCACCCCGACCCGCGGGTATGGCATCGACAGCTGGATCGGTCGTGAGGCGTGAACGCCGCACAGCAATGGCAAATCACCCCCAGCCGTTTCGGCCGGAGCGACTTCGTCGCTTCAAGCTGGCAGTACAGTTGGCACAGAAGGTCACAAAGAGGGCAGCGCATGGTCTTGCGCATACTGTGAGCAACCTGGTTATGTCAGCGTCCCTGCTTCTTCCAGGCATCGAATCGAAGGGAACAACACCGCAGATGTCAGACCCGTACGGCAAGCCAGGACAGCAGGATTCGAACCATTTGTGGCCGAATCACACCACAACCGAATTCCAGCAGCCCGCACCGGGTTATCGGCCGCAGCCCGGATACGGCCAACAGCCCGGATACGCACCGCCGCAGGGGTATGCACCGCATCCCGGATATGCACTGCATCCCGCATATGCACCGCAGTACGCGCCACAGCCCGGCATGCCGCCCATCGTGATCAACAACGTCGCGTCGGCGGCGGCCACTGCAATCGCAGGGGGGTACGGCCGTCGCAGGCGGCAGTCGTTCATCGTGCATCTCACCCTGCTGCTCCTGACCGCCGGCCTCGGAAACATCATTTACGCGTGGTACGTGATCGACTGGAACAAAAAGCACGGCTACTGAAAACTGTTGTGAACCAATATGTTCGGATTGGCACTATGGCCACAGAAGAGCGCGTTGAAGGCATTCCTCAGCGATCGGTTCGGGCGATCGCGAGCAGGTGTGCACTTGCGTTGACCAGCAGTGGGTCCTGCTCCAGCAGTCGCGCACAGTCCAGTGCGGCGTTGAGCAAGCAGGGAAGGCTGCGGAGTCCGGCATGATCGAGCGTGGGCCAGCTGGGCCCTTCGACACCGTAGATCTCGACCTCACCGAAGCCGCCGGCGCGAACCTCGGCGCGCAGTTCTTCGGCGGTGTGCCAATGCGTGTGCACAAAGCCGACGTGGCCGTCGTAGTCACCGGTGGCGATCACCGTCTGTAGCGACGGCACGAGGTGTTGGTCGAGGCGTCCGGTCGTCCCCGTTTCCAGGATCGACAGGTAGCGGCTGATGGCCGCTGCGACCAGGACGCCTCCGGGCCGGAGCACGCGCCTGGCTTCATTCAATGCCGTTGCCCGGTCCACGGATTCGGTGAGGTGATACAGCGGTCCGAGCATCAGGACGGCATCGACGCTGTCGTCGGTGACCGGTAGCCGGCACGCGTCTCCCAGTTGCGCTGTCACCCCGGGCACAGTCGCGGCGGCCTCGATATGGCGGGGCACGGGGTCGATGAGGTGGACAGCATGCCCATCTCCGGCCAGCCATCGGGCATGTACTCCGGTCCCGCCACCGACATCGAGCACCGACAGCGGTCGTCGCAGGACGCGACGGACCAGTTCTTGTGTACGCAGGAACTCCAGACGGCCGTGCGGCGTCCTGGCCAGACGATCGTTCTCCGCGAGGTCCGAATAGTGCTGTGTCAGATCAGGAGCCATACCGAACAGTGACCACAGACCTATGCGATGGCAACGGATTTCTCGGCAACAACGGCCCTCGATTCGGCAGAAGCGGACGTTCTGCACCACACCAGATTTCGGCCGCCGGCGCCGCGCGCCGGCCGGATCGATCAGCGCCGTAGGAGGCCACGCCCTATACCTGTGTATCCACGACGATCAGAATGCGCCGATCGAAGCACCCGCGTCACCGACAGGCACGGTGTGCTGGCGACACCGTCGTCGGTACCGACATGCAACACAAGCCCAGTCGGTTGCGCCGGATACCCGATCTGCCGGTCGGCCCGCAAGGTAGGCGACGTCCGACGAAACGTGCTCGGTGCCACCGAAACCATGGTCCCCGCAGAGGGCACACTGATGGCCCTCGAGCAGATCGCCGACGACAGCCAGTTCTCGGTATTGGGCCGGTACTGACCATCGCGTCGAGTCGCACACGCACCGCGCCGGCCCACCACATCCACAACCGGCTCGTTTCGATCGATCTCATCGGGGTGCGTCGCCCGCTGGGCGAGAAGGTGTATCAGAACATCGTGATGGCCGACAGAATATGCAGCCGTTCCTCGCACCGATGAATGCCGTTTCGATATCGGCAGCACAGACGTTCGCCACGGCGGGCGCAGCTGCGACGAGATCGATCAGGTGTTCGCGGCGGTCGAACAACGATCGCGCGCGGACGGCGCCCGCCGGAGGTCCCACGACGGGCGCCGGTGACTACTTGGCCGGGGTGAGCGGCTCGTTGATGGTCGTGAAGTATTGCGCCGCAGCGAGAATCGCGATCGGTGCCGTGATGAACAGCTGCCCCACCAGCGTGCCCAGGAAGCCGACCGCGGCGACACCCGCGATGCAGCCCGCGACGCCGGCGGGAAGGGCGCCGAACAGCGCGGTCAGGGCGCCGGTCAGCACCGCTCCCGCACCGCCGCCGAGCACGCAACCGATCGCCGCGCCTGCCAGGCCGCCGACCGCCGTGCCGATGGTGGCGCCCAGACTGACGGTGGACACGAGGCGGTTCCAGGCGGCCTGTTCGCGGTCGTACTGTGTCTTCCAGGGCGCCTGATCCTGATACGGCAAGGCCACCGGCCGGTAGACCGCGTGGGCCTGATCGAATCGGGGAGTCAATGTCGCGGTGTGGTCCTTGATTTCCGCGGTGATCGGGAACACGAAATCGTCGACCCGGAAGGATAATTCGGTTCCGGCCAGTGTGGCGCCGTTCGGGGCCTTTATCTTGAATACGCCGTTGTCGACCTCGAGCGATCCGGCGTCGGTCGAAATGACAGCGGTCGTGGCGGTATTGGTCGCCGTATAGTTCACGACGCCCTCGCTCGAATTTCCCGGACTCGCTCCGGCTGTCGCGGCCGTCCCGGCTGTCAGGGCCATTGCAGCGGTCACCAGTACTGCCATACCGGTAAATTTTCGTGCACGCATGTGATGGTGCGTCCTATCCTCTTCGTCGAAATGTTGGAACAGGAACAGCATTGGATATGTCCGAAGCTTTCGGGATATTTAAAACCACCTTGATCCCGCGAATGTGGTCTGCTGTTTCCACGCGATTCTCAGCCGCGCACCGGCACGGTCTGGCCGACATAGGCCGACCAGAGCCTCCGGTAGGGTCCGTCGATGGCGAGAAGCTCGGTGTGGCGGCCGGTTTGGAGCAGTCGGCCCTCACCGAGCACGACGATGAGGTCGGCCGCGGCGGCTGTCGCGAGGCGATGGGCCACGACGATGGTCGTGCGGCCTGCGGTGAGCACCTCGACCGCCGCGCGGACCCGGGCGTCGGTCGCCAGATCCAGGGATGCGGTGGCCTCGTCGAGGATGAGGATGTCGGGATCCACGAGTTGAGCTCGGGCCAGCGCCAGCAGCTGACGCTGGCCGGCGGACAAGCCGGTGCCGTGTGCCCCGATCGGCTGCCGGTAGCCGTGCTCGAGCGCGGCGATCATCTCGTGTGCCCCGACAGCGCGGGCCGCCCATTCGATGTCGGCGGGCATGGCGTCGGGTTTGCCGTAGGCGATGGCCGCGTGCACGGTTTCGCCGAACAGGAAAGGCTCCTGTGGCACGACGCCGAGTCGCTTGCGATAGTCGCGCAGCCGATAGCGGCGGATGTCGACGCCGTCGACGAGGACGGCGCCGACGGTCGGGTCGTACAGGCGGGCAAGGAGTTTCACCAGGGTGGATTTGCCGGCGCCGGTTTCGCCGACAACGGCCACCTGCTGTCCGGGCGCGATCCGCAGGTCGATTCCGGACAGCACCCGCGCTCCGGCGTTGTCGTAGGCGAACCCGACACCGCGGAATTCGATCTCCCCCGCAAGCCGGTCGATCGGCCGCGCGTCGAGCGCCTCCGGCGTGGCGACGGTTTCCCGCATCAGCACGCCGAGGCGTTCCACGCCGATCACCGCCTGCTGGTAGCTGTCGAAGACCTGCGACAACTGCTGAATGGGCGCGAACAGCAGATCGATGTAGAGCAGGAAGGCGATCAGCGTGCCGACGGTCAGCACGCTCTCGCGGATCTGGTGGACGCCGACGGCGAGCACCGCGGCGGTCGCGACCAGCGACAGGATCTCGATGAACGGGAAGAACAACGCCATCAGCGTCTGACTGCGCAACCGCGCGTCGCGGTATCCCCAGGAGCGGCGCTCGAATTCGCGCTGATTGATCGCTTCACGCCGGTAGGCCTGTGTCACCGCGATCGTGTCGACGTTCTCCTGCAGATAGGCGTTGGCGGCGCTGACCTGTTCGCGCGCCAGGTTATAGGCGGGCACGCAGGCACGCCGGAAGACGACGGTGGCCAACACCAGCACGGGCAGCAGCGTCAGGACCACCAGCGCGAGCCGGCTGTCGATCACCACCAGCGCAACGACCACTCCGCCGATGGTCAGGGTGCTGGTCAGGGCGACGGCCAGGCCGGATTGCAGGAACGTGGACAGCCCGTCCACGTCGGTGATCATGCGAGTCATGATGCGCCCGGCCAGTTCTCGCTCGTAGAACTGCAGCCCCAGCCGTTGCAGCTGCGCGAAGACCTTGACCCGCAGGCCGTAGAGCAGCCGTTCCCCGGCCCGTCCGGTGACCCGGACCTGCGCGACGGTGATCGCCCAGTCCACGGCCACGACCGTCAGCGCGCCGGCGGCCGCGAGCAGTAGTACCTCACGCGCACCCGCCAGTACGCCACGGTCGATGCCGTAGCGCACCAGGAACGGAATCAGGATCTGCGCCAGGGCATCGAGCGCCACCAGTCCCAGCCCCGCCACGAGTGGCAGTGCGAACGGGCGCAGTAACCGCGCCAGTGTGAAGCCCGGGTCCGGGGTGTGTGAAAAGCTCTCGGGCACTTCGGGTTCCCCGGTCGCGGCCGGTAGCCGGTCGATCATGGCGCGCACATCGCCGCTGGGCGGGGCGCCCGAGATCATGCCGCCGCCCAGGTGAGCGCCCATGGCCCCGGGCGAGCCGGCGGCGCGCTGGGAGAACGCCTTCGCCATCTGTTCGAGGGCGCGGGACTCGTCAGCATCGGCATCGGCGTGCAGCCACAGCCCGGCGGTGGGCACGGTGTCGGTCACCGCGCCGAGGTCGGCGGCGATGCTCACCGGGTCGGGCGGGGTGAACAGGGTGTGGAACAGTTCACCGGAGCTCTGCAGCTCGTCGAGGGTGCCGAGTTCGGCGACGCGGCCGCCGTCGAGCACGGCCACCCGGTCGGCCAGCGCCAGTGTCGAGATCCGGTGCGCCACCACGATGGTCGTGCGCTGTCGTACCTCGGCGGCGATGCGGGCGAAGATCTCTTCCTCGACTTGCGCGTCGATGGCGGAGGTAGCGTCGTCGAGCACGAGGATCGGGGCGTCGGTGATCAGGGCGCGCGCGAGCGCCAGCCGCTGCCGCTGGCCGCCGGAGAGCCGCTGTCCCCGTTCCCCGATGTGGGTGTCCAGGCCGTCGGGGAGCGCGGCCACGAATCGATCCGCGGCGGCCAGCCACAGGGCGTGACGGACCTGGTCGTCAGTGGCGTCCGGGCGGCCGTAGGACACATTGGCCCGCACCGTATCGGCCATCAGCGCGGTGTCCTCGAACACCATCGCGACCCGGTCGCGCAGGTCCGGCAGGTCGCGAATATCGATGTCGTCCACCAGGATCCGGCCCGCGTCGGGGTCGAACAATCGAGGCAGCAGCTGCACCAGCACCGATTTTCCCGACCCCGCCGCACCGGCGACGGCGAGGGTGTCCCCCGGCTCGACGGTCAACTCCAGCCCGTTCAGTACCGGTGGCTGATCATCGAAGGTGAAACGCACACCACGGAATTCGATGCGCGGTGCGCTGTTCGGGGCGATCGGCGACTCGGCGGGCCGGGGTGCGGCGCTCGCCGTGGCGGGCGGCGTCTCGATCACTTCGCGGACCCGTTCGAGCGAGGCTTTCCCCTGCTGGCTCACCGTCAGCAGCATGGAGAACATGCGGACCGGCGTGACGAAGGATCCGAGATAGGTCATGAACGCCAGGAAAGTGCCGAGTGTGATGGACCCCCGCAGCGCCAGCAACCCGCCCACGATGAGAATCAGCGCCTGCCCCGCCGCCGGAACCGCCTGCAGCACCGGCGTGAATCGGCTGGTGATGTGGGCGATCCGCAGTCGCGACCGGTACAGACCCCGGGCGGAACCGGCCAGTTCCCCGAGCTCGTGGGCCTCCTGCCCGAAACCCTTGACCACCCGCACCCCGGTCACCGCGGCCTCCACCCGCATCGCGACGTCGGCGGCCCGGGCCTGCGCATCCCAGTTGGCCGGGAACAGTTTTCGCTGACTGCGCGAGGTGATCAGCCACAGCGCCGGGATCACCAGCAGCGCGATACCGCTCAGCAGCGGCGACATCGACGCCATCAGCACCAGTGACGCCGCCAGCAGCACCACGTTGCCCGCGACCAGCGGAAGCAGTTGCAGCAGCATCTGAATCAGCGTCACGTCGGTGATGGCACGGCTGACGACCTGTCCGGTGTAGAGCCTCGACCGCTGCCGCCCGTCCAGGCGCAGCAGCGCCGCGAACAGGTCGCGGCGCAGGTCGTGCTGGACGTCCAGCGACAGCCGGGACGCGCCGGTGCGGCGGCCGTACCCGGCGACGAACCGGACCAGTCCCACGGCGAGCAGCACCAGCACCCACGGCAGCACCGGGGCCGCCGTCGTGGTCAGGGTGTCGACCACGTGCCGCACCAGCAGCGGCAGCACGGCGGTGAGGACATTGGAGACCAACGCGCCGACGCAGGCGAGGACCACTGTCCGCCGATGCCGCGCGCACCGGCGCAGCAGGTAACGAATCCACCCGTCGGAGCCGGTATTCGAACTCACCGCGCCGGAACAGCCCGAGCCCGAACTCATCCGGCGACCACGAGCGCGGCGGCCTCGTCGAACTGGTTGGCGGGGCGGCGCAGACCGTAGTGCCCGCGCAGCGTCGTCTCGGTGTACTCGGTGCGGAACAGCCCGCGCCGCTGCAGGATCGGCACCACCTCGTCCACGAAACGCTCCAGCCCCGAGGGCAGCACGGCGGGCATGATGTTGAATCCGTCCGCGGCACCGCGGGTGAACCACTCCTCGATGGTGTCGGCGACCTGGTCGGCGGTGCCGGCGAAGGTGTGGTGACCGCGTCCGCCGCCGAGCCGCGCGATGAGCTGGCGCAGCGTGAGCCGTTCGCGCCGAGCGAGATTCACGATGAGGGTGAAGCGACTCTTGGCGCCCTGGATCTCGTCCTCGGTGGGCAGGTCGTCGGGAAGTTCGCTGTCCAGGTCGAGGTCCTCCACCGGGATGCCCCAGGTACGGGCCAGCTGCCGCTTGGCGTACTCGGGTGAGATCAGCCGCTCCAGTTCGGCGTCCAATTCCCTGGCGTGCTCCTCGGTATCGCCGATGACGGGCACGATGCCCGGCAGGATCTTGATGGTCTCCGGGTCGCGACCCAGAGCGATCGCGCGGCCCTTCAGGTCGGTGTAGAACGCGAGTCCGTCCTCGATGGTCTGCTGCGCGGTGAACACCGCCTCGGCGTAGCGAGCGGCGAAGTCCTTGCCGTCCTCGGAGGATCCGGCCTGCACCAGCACCGGATACCCCTGCGGCGGGCGCGGCACGTTCAGCGGACCCGCGACCTTGAAGAACCGGCCCTCGTGGTCGATCCCGCGGACCCGGTCGGGATCGGTGTGGATACCCGATGCCTTGTCCGCCAGCACGGCGTCGTCGCGCCAGCTGTCCCACAGCTTCGTTGCCACATCGACGAATTCGGCGGCCTTCTCGTAGCGCAGCCTGTGGTCGGGGACGTCGTCGAGTCCGAAGTTGCGTGCGGCGTCGGCGCCGGCGGTGGTCACGATGTTCCAGCCGACGCGCCCACCCGAAACCCAGTCCACCGAGGCGAACCGGCGCGCCAGGTTGAACGGCGAGTTGTAACTGGTGGACGCGGTCGCGATGAGACCGATCCGCGAGGTCTGCACCGCGATGGCCGTGAGCAGGACCGTCGGCTCCAGCGTGCCGGCGGGGCGGCGGCCGGTATCGCCGTAGAGCACCGGGCTGTCGGCGAAGAAGATCGAATCCAGCTTCCCGCGTTCGGCGATACGGGCCAGCGCCACATAGTGATCGATCTTGGTGTTGGCGTACGGATCGGATTCCGGCAGCCGCCACGAGGCCTCGTGGTGTCCGGTCGACATGAGAAACGCGTTGAGGTGCAAGTGTTTCGGTGACAAGGGTGTTCCTTTTCAGACTTCGGCCGGTACGACGCCCAGCGCGGCCAACAGCCGCCCGCGGTACTCGGCCAGGTGGTGATCGCCGTACGCTCTGGGGTGCGGCAGGTCGATGGTGATGTCCTCGCCGACCGCACCGTTGTCGAGCACGATCACGCGATCGGCCAGGACGATGGCCTCATCGACGTCGTGGGTCACCAGCAGGACGGCGGGCCGGTGCCGCTGCACGAGATCGCGCAGCAGTTCGTGCATCTTGATCCGGGTCAGGGCGTCGAGGGCGCCGAACGGTTCGTCGGCCAGTAGCAGTTCGGGATCGTTGACCAGCGCGCGGGCCAGTGCCGCCCGTTGCTGTTCGCCGCCGGAGAGCTGATGGGGCCAAGCGCGTTCCCGGCCCGCCAGCCCGACCTCGGCAATCGCGGTGAGTGAGCGCGGTCCCGCGTCCGGGCTGCCCTTCGCGCCGAGGATCACGTTGTCGGACAGCCGTTTCCATGGGAGCAGGCGCGAGTCCTGGAAGGCCACCGACACCCGGTCGGGAATCGTGATCGTGCCGGTCCCCCGCACCCCGTGGTCCAGCCCGGCCAGGGCGCGCAGCAGCGTGCTCTTCCCGGAGCCGCTGCGGCCCAGCAGTGCGACGAACTGTCCGGCCGGGATCTCGAGATCGATGCCTTCGAGGATCACCCGGTCGCCGTAGGCGCGGGTGAGGCCCGCGACCCGGATCGCCGCACGGGTCAGCTGCTCAGTGCGCGTCGCCATGACAGTGCCCTCCGTTCGACCAGTCGAATCGCGTTGTCGGACAGGAAGCCGAAGGTTCCGTAGATGAGCAGGCCGACGGCGATGATGTCGGTGCGGCCGTAGTTCTGGGCTTGGAACATCATGTAGCCCAGGCCATTCGTGGCATTGATCTGCTCCAGCACGACCAGGCCGAGCCAGGAGCCGGTGACCGCCAGCCGCAGGCCCACGAAGAATCCGGGCAGGGCGCCGGGTATGACGACGTGGCGGATGAACTGCAGGCGGTTCTGGCCGAGCACCTCCGCCAATTCGACGAAGCGGGCGTCGATTCCGGTCAGCGCCGCCTGCAGATTCAGATAGATGGGGATGTAGACCACGATGGCGATGACGGCCACCTTGAAGCTCTCGCCGATGCCCAGCCACAGGATGAACAGCGGGATCAGGCCCAGGGTGGGGATGGATCGGTTGATCTGCACCGTGCCGTCGATGAACGCCTCGCCCCAGCGGGACAGTCCGGCGATCAGCGCGAGGCTCACGCCGATCACCAGGCCGAGGGTGAATCCCTGGGCGGCGCGCCACAGCGAGGTCTGGATGTCGGTCGCGAGGGTGCCGCTGGCCCACAGATGCCCGGCGGTCTCGAGCACGGCCCAGGGGCCGGGCAGGATGCGCGGGTCCAGCGCGCCGCTCGCCGAGGCCAGCGACCAGATCGCCACCACGGCGATCGGGCCGACGAGCCGGCTGCCGGGGATGCGGCGGCCGGGGCCCAGACGGCGGGCCGCCCGGCGATCGACGGTCAGGGCCTTGCTGCGGCGCAGGGCCGGCAGGGTGGGGGTGCTGAGCGCAATCGCCATGATCAGCTCCGGTATTCGCTCGGGACCGCCGTCGAGGCCAAGCCCTCGAATCGGCGGTCGAAGATCTCATCGGCCTTGAACGACTTGACGAATCCGCCGGCAGCGAGCAAGTCGATGGTCTCCTGCTCCCACGTGATCGCTTCGTCCCAGCTCGCGGGCAGCAGCGGCTTGCTGTCGAGTTCGGTGATCTTGCGTCCGGCGTCGGCGGTCAGCCCTTGGGATTTGACGTAGTACTCGTCGATCCACTGGTCGGGATGCTCGTACTTCCAGGCCAGGCCCTTGGCCCATACCGGGATGTAGGCCGCGATGGCCGCGGCCTTGCCGGCGTCGGCGAGCACCGATTGCGGCGCCCACAGGATGTTCAAGCGGTCGATCACCTCGGTGTCGACCGTGTGCGCGCCGTCCTTGCCGTACTGCCCGAGGTAGGCGGGCACCTGTTGGATTCCCAGCGGTGCGATGTCCACCTGCCCGGCCTGCAATGCGGTCAGGAACTGATTGCTCGTCAACGGCACGAGCGTGACGTCCTTCTTCGAGTCCAGTCCCGCCTGCTTCAGCGCGCGCAACAGGACCACGCCCTGGGCCTGCCCTTGCGAGAAGGCCAGCTTCTTGCCCTTGAAGTCCGCGACCGAGGCGATGTCGCTGTGTGGTTTGGTGGCGAAGACGTACCCCGGTTTCCGGGTCAGGTCGACGGCGACGATCTTGGCGTCCAGACCCTGGAAATGCGCTTGGATGGGTGGGATTCCGGCGTTGTTGGCGACCTCGAGGGAGTTGGCGCGGAAGGCGTTGATCACATCGGGTCCCGCACCGATGTTCGGCCACGCCGACACGGTGAACGGCAGGGCGGAGGTGAGTCCGGCGAGCTTCAACTGCAGTTCCTGCAGGCCCGTGGACGAGGCGATGGACAACGAGGTGCCGGTCGGCACAGTCGTCGGCAGCGGTGCGTCGGCGGCCAGGACAGGGCCTTTCGGACCGCTCGAACCGCAGGCGACCAGTACGGTCGCGGCGGCCGCGACCGCGAGGGCGGCGAGGGCTCGACGCCGAATGATTATCGTGCTCACTGTTTTTCGGTCTTTCTCGGATATCTGGGTCGAGCCCTCGCTGCCCGTCAGGCGATCTTCACGTTGGCGGTGGCGCGGAATTCCTCGCCCGCAACGATTTCCGAGGTGAAGCCGGTCGGCCCGACCGGCCGGTCACCGATCAGGGTCACGCGGTGCAGCACCCGCTCCACGTCGAGGTGGTCGAGATCCTGCGGGCCCAGGTGCGCGGTGGCCCGGTTGTCCCAGAACGCGAGACTGCCCGGCTCCCACTTGAATCGGACGGTGTATTCCGGGCGGGTCAGGTGCTCGAAGAGCAGTTCCAGCAGCTTGCGGCTCTCCACCGCGGACAGGTCCAGGATGCGGGTGGTGAAGCCGGGATTGACGAACAGCGCCTTCTCCCCGGTCTCCGGGTGGACGCGGACCACGGGGTGCACGGACACCAGCAGGTTCGCCTGGATCCGGCGCGACAGCTCGTCGTCCTCGTCACCGCGCTCCTGACCGGCCCGGAACCGGTGCTCGGCCCGCAACCCGTCCACCAGCTTGCGCAGCGGTTCGGACAGTCCCTCGTAGGCTGCAACCTGGTTGGTCCAGGTGGTGTCGCCTCCGTAGGAGGGAACCGTCTCCGCGCGCAGCAGCGAGGCGGCGGGCGGGTTCACCGCCGCGGTGACATCGGTGTGCCAGCCCGCGTAATAGGTGTAGCGGCGCTTGGTGTACTGCTCGCGGAAATTCTCACCGTACTTCTGCTCGTACCGGCGCGGGTCGATCGTCAAGATCTCCGGGAACTCCGCCGGGGGCGCGTCCTCGTGCGGGTGCGCGTGGGTGAGCTCACCGAAGCGGCGCGCGAAGGCGATCTGCTCGGCGTGCCCGATCTCCTGGTCGCGGAAGAACACCACCTTGTACTTCAACAGCTTTCGGCGAATCTTCGCGATCACGGCATCATCGAGCGGCTGCGAAAGGTCGACGCCGGATATCTCCGCGCCGATATGACCGGCGAGCCGGCGTACCGAGATTTCCGGCGAATTCGACTCCGCGGCTTCTGCCGTCACGGAATCGGTGATGACGTTCGTCATGATCTCCACTTCCTTCTTCGATTATTCGCTCAGCGCGTTTCGGCCGATCCGGTGCGAACATGTAGAATCGCAACGGGTTCCATCACCGCGCGTCATCGCGCATTTTTCTTGTGTGGAACCAGTTGCTCCGGCAACGAAATCAATGGTGTGACGAAGGAACACCGCCCGCAATGCGGTTTCCACGATATGGAAATCAGCGTGAGTTTAACTCGCCCTCAACCGATTCCAGCTCCGCCCACGGGCACGCCGAACTACGGTCGCCCCAGCGGGAAGTCCCGGCCTGTACGCTGGTCACGCAGTCGGTCGCGTGCGTGTTACACGAACTCTCCTGATGGAAGACAAAATTCGACCGCGAGTCGCTCGAGTTGTTGCGGGCGTCATGCTGCTGCGCCAACAGCGTCAGGCGTTCCCTGGTCATCATGAACACCCTGGGGCACGGTGTCGCAGGTCAGCACTGTCGTGCGGGGGTAGGTAGAGAAGATCGCTCCCTCGACGGGCAACTCCTGCAGCGGCGCCGCAAGCCCAGCGTCAGGGGAATGGCGTCGGGGTGATCGCCGGGCTCGAAGCCTCGACACCGCTCCGTCCGATCACCGACACGGTCTCATCGGCGCGATTGGTGACGTAGAGGACAGGAGTGTCGGTGTCGACGACCCATTGGGCCGGGTTGTATCCGGTTGCGGCAGTGGATGTCCGCGCAGGTTCCCGCGTATCGCTGACCGAGACGGTCCGGTCGGCGCAGCTGATGATGAAACGTGAGGTAAGCGGAGTCGTCGAGAGGGCTGCCGCGCGGTCGGTGTCCCTCCCAGATCCAACGAGGTGGTCACTGTCCCGGAATCGGAGCCGAGGACCGATACCGTGTGGTCCAGGGGTTCGGCACGAACAGGCGTCAGTCGTGAGCGAGGTTCCCGAGAATGACGACCGTAATCAGTACCTGAACAGAAGATTTGGACACCGGTCACCATGCCGTATGACGACGTGTGGCTCGGCACCGAGGAAGTCGCCGAGCAACTTACGGGTAGGCGCACAGGACCGGGGTGGTCGCGAGCCGAGATGCGGATCCCGCCGACGTGACGGCGCTCGCCGAAGTTCCCCAGCTGTGCTCGCTGAATTTCCCCACCCCTGAGCGGTGTCGGTTACAGGGGTTCGCGGTTTCCGGTGGTGGCGCGGCGAGCCGCAGGCCGAAGAGCCGCGGCGCAAATCGGAGGTCACCGCCGCGTTGGCGAATTCGCCCGTCGTCGAGATCAACTCACCGGGCGACCATGAGTAGAACTAGCGGCTTGCGCCGCCTCCTGGAAGTCGGCGATGGCCCCGCCGTAGTCCCTCGCCCAGTTCGTCAGGACCTCGATGGGCTCGACGAGGGTCTGGCCGAGGTCGGTAAGGCTGTACTCGACCCGCCGTGGCGCTTCGGCATGGCGTTCGACCAGACCGAACTGCTGGAGTCGGCGCAGTGTCTGGGTGAGGACCTTGCGCGAGATACCGCCGATAAGGTCGACCAGATCACCGTGCCGGCGAGGCTGATGGCTGAGTCCGAAGAGCACGAGCACGGCCCATTTGTCGGAGATGATTTCGACCGCCAGTCGTGTGGGGCAGTCGGCGAGGAAGACCGGTCCAGCCGTGTTCTGCATGAAAGTCGAAGGTACCAGGAGGTAACCGAGGGCTCCGTAACGTCTTCCGCGAGTAACGAATCCAACATCAGATGCGGAGGAATCACCATGCCACGAGTCGTCGTGTTCGACGAGTTCGGCGGGCCCGATGTCATGCACGTCGTCGAGGAGCCGGTCGTCGAGCCCGCGGCCGGCGAAGTGCGGGTCAGGATCGAAGCGTTCGCCGTCAACCCGCTCGACCAGATGATGCGTTCGGGCACCTCGCCCGCGATCGTCGCCTTGCCGCACGCTCGCCTCGGCGTCGAGGGAACCGGCCGCATCGACGCGGTGGGACCCGAGGTCGCCGGGCTGGAGATCGGCGATCCGGTCATCCTCACGGCCATTCCGGACGCGAGTGTCAGGGGTAGCTACGCCGAATACACCACGATCCCCGCCAGCCGGGTCGTCGCCCGGCCTGCCGGGCTCGGAATCACGCAAGCGGCGGCCATATGGGTCGCGTACTCCACCGCCTACGGCGCGCTCGTCGAGAAGGCTGGGATGCGTCCCGGCGACCACGTCCTCATCACTGCCGCGTCCGGCGGTGTCGGCCGGGCGGCAATGCAGATCGCCAATCAGATCGGCGCCGTGCCCATCGCCATCACCCGGCACACCGCGAAGAAGCAGGAGCTGATCGCCGCCGGCGCCGCCGCCGTCATCGCCACCGACCACATGGACGTGGTCGAAGCTGTCCGCCACCACACCGGCGGGACCGGCGCCGACATTGTCCTCGACCTTGTCATGGGCCCCGGCCAGCAGGATCTGCTGAAGGCGGCCCGCCCCGGCGGAACACTGGTCGCCGCGGGCTTCCTGGACCCTCGGCCCACACCCTTCCCAACAAGCACGCCGCTCACGATCTTCGGCTACCGCAGCTTCGAGCACACCCTCGACGCCGTGGTGGTGAAGCGCATGGCGGCCTTCTTGAACGCCGGTATACGCCTCGGCGCACTGTGGCCCGCCATCGACAAGGTGTTCGCCCTCGACGACGTCGTCGAGGCACACCGCCACCTCGAGAAGGGGCTCCACGCCGGGAAGATCGTCGTCACGATCTAGCTTCTCCTCTAGCGGCCGTTCGGGACCTGCAGGTCCCGAACGGCCGCTGGAGAGCCGACCCACGCCTGCTTGATTTCACTGTCCGTGAAGAACTTTCGGTGTGGTGGACGGGCACTGGTACTCCCGCGACCCCCTGCATGCCTGGCCCGAGGTCCGCGGCCTGCGATAGCCCCGTCCCGGGTCTCGGTTCGAGACGCGCCGGCCGCCTGCGGCTCGGTCATGGCTGCTCGCCCTGCGCGAGGCCGGATGCCAGAAAGTGTTCTCCGACAAGAAGTCCGGCAAGAACGTCGAACGCGAGGAACACACAAGTGCCTCGAGTACCTGCGGCCCGGCGACACCCTGGTCGCGGCCGCCCTGGATCGGCTCGGCCGCTCCCTGCGAAACCTGATCACGATCGTCGCCGGACTCCGTAAGCGCGGCATCGGATTCCGGTCCCTGCACGAAGCACTCGACACCACCACCCCCGGCGGGCGCCTGGTCTTCCACGTCTTCGCCGCGCTGGCAGAATTCATCCGCGAGCTGATCGTCGACGGCACCCACGAGGGCCTGGCCGCCGCCCGCGCTCGCGGGCAACGCCTGGGCCGCCCGCCGGCCATGAACCCCGAGCAGATCCGCCAGGCCCGCGCGATGCTCACCCTCCCCGACGAATCGGTGTCCTCGATCGCCCGCATGCTGGGTGTCTCCCGCTCCACGATCTACAAGTACGTGCCCGAGATCGGCACGGGCCGAAGCCAACTCGGCGCCGGGAAGGCCTAGCGGTTCAGCTCATCCGGGCCAGCCCAGGCGCTACGCGAACTTCGCTGGACTTTCGGCGACTACTACCGGAACCCCGGCGGGCGCCGGCGGGGACGGCGGCGACCGCCTGGTCGAAGAGGGCCAGCTCCTCGCGCAGTTCATCACGCCGGGCGGCCAGTGCGCCCCAGTCGATTCGCTTCATCTGGGCGATGAATTCGGCGAATTCCTCTTCCAGGCTTCGCATTTCGCGCACCCCTCCCTGGCCGAACACGACTCGTCCAGGCTAGGTGTACGCGCTGTCGCTCGGAATTCAATCGGCCTCGTGAACGGCGCGCATCGGCCCGGGTGTCGCCACTGGAGTGAGTGGGTCCCGGGCCGATGGGACGCCGAGCGGTCAACCCTGCTCGGTGAACGAGTCAGTTACCGTAGTTGTCGTAGACGATCGTATTTCCCGAGGTGTCGATCACCGCCATGGAATAGTCATGACCCGAGCTCATGTATTTCGCCGGCGGAAGTATCGTTTCTGACCACCAGTTCGGTGTTCCTTCATATCCAAACGTCTTGCCCGCCGAATCGAGGGCATAGGTATACATGGCGGCCGTCGTGGACACCCCGACCAAGGTCCCGCTGGTGTTGTTGTTCGGGCACTCGTACCAGGTGTTGTCGTTGAATTGGTATGCGCACACGTGCCCGGTGGTATCGATGCCCCACAGGTACCAATTTCGGCCACCGGGGTTGTAGCAGGCGCTGAGTTGCTTCATCGTCCCGGCGATCGGGCTCCACGAGTTCGCGGTCGCGTCGTAGCGAAAAACCTTGCCCGCGGCGTCGAGTCCCCAGACCCCGTTGTTGTCCGCCACCTCGACCTGGGCCAGCGTCCCGGGCATCTGAGTCCAGGACCAGGGACTGGTTGTGTCATAGCGGTACACGCCGCCCCATGAGTTGACTCCCCACACCGCTCCGCTTTTGGAGGTGCTGACCTGGGAGAGTGCGCCGGGGATCTACGTCCAGCTGCCTCCGGTGTAGCGGTAGATGCTCTGCGAGTCGTCGACTCCCCAGAGATTGGGCTGGCCTCCTCGGGGATAGGAAATCAGCGAAATCTGTTTCATGGTGGAACTGAGCGTGACCGGCATGAGCCTGACCCCTTCGGAACGAAGTGCGGTAGCCCGGGCGAGGCCCGCGCCACCGGCGACGAAAGCAGTTATGCGCCTTCCGAATCCGGGAGCGCAACACCTCGCCCTTGTCAGAGTATGTCGAAACACGCAGCAGTACAGTCGATTTCATGACAGTAATAGAAACCGCGGGGTCGGTTCGCGTCGGTTTCTCGGCTCGTTCCCGGGCTGCGGCCTCCCCCGCACCGCGTACCAGCAGGTCACCGGAACCCTTACTGACACGGCCATTTCGGCCGCTATGAACAGCGCAGCAATCTCGGCCTCGGGGCCGCGGAAGGCATACGGGGACAAGACGATCGGCGACGGCATTGATCTGAATATCGGTGCGGGAACGCTCTTCTCGCTGCTCGGGCCGAACCGCGGCAGGACCACAACGGTGAACACGTTGACCACGCTGCTGAAAGCGGACGGCGGGACCGCCCGACTCGAAATCGAGCCTCGGGCTCGTGGGATTCCCACCCGAAAGGGAGCCGGCCAGGGCTAGCATCGAAGTCGAAACCGACACCGCAGCAATCGATTTCGACCATATTCATCCCGAGCAGGGGGCTTCGATGAGTAATAAGTCGGACGTCAGCATGGGCGCGGCGATCAGCGCCTACGTGTACACATATCCACTGGTTTCTATCGAGGTGACGCGACGGCAGTCGACGAACGTGCCCTATCCCGACGAGTACGGATGCGCGCCGATGAACCAGTTCGCCAACATGCGCACCGTTCCGGACGCGTCGTTCACCAGCGTGGTGCGCCCGAACGTCGACACCTTGTACTCGTCGATGTTCTACGACGTCTCCGCCGAACCGCTGATCATCGGCGTGCCGGACATGCTGGGTCGCTACTACCTGTTCCCGATCATGGACATGTGGACCAATGTGCAGGACTCGCCCGGCACCCGCACGCTCGGTGACCGAGGCGGCTACGAATTCGCCATCATCGGGCCGGACTGGCATGGCAGCTTGCCCGAGGGGGTGCTCGAGTACCGGATGCCCACCGACAGCGGCTGGATCATCGGCCGCATCCAGATCAACGGGCCTGCGGATGTCGCGATCGTGAACGACCTCCAGGATCGGCTCACGGCGGTGCCGCTCAGCGCTTACGGGACCGCCTATGTTCCGCCGGAGAACACCCACCTGCACCCGGACTGGCCCACAGGACAGGAGGTCGCCGCTTATATCGCCGGCCTCACCCCGCAGCAGTACTGGGACCTGTACTACTCCAGTCTGTCGCACCGACAGACCCTCCCCGAGGACAAGGAAATACTCACGCAACTGGCCGACGCAGGCTGGACACCGGACCAGAAACTGAACCTGGACGAACTGCCCGCCGCCGATCGTGCGGTATGGGAGTCGGCCTGGCCAGAAGCGCTTTCCAAGATCGAAGTGCCCTTCGACGCCGCACCCGTGAACGGCTGGGAGGTCATCCGGTCCGGGATAGGCTTCTACGGAACCGAGTACCTGTTCCGCTCGACGGTCGCCTACGGCGGTCTGGGCGCGAACCTGCCCGAGGA
Source organism: Nocardia sp. CA-151230 (assembly GCF_050942175.1). Lineage (NCBI taxonomy): Bacteria > Bacillati > Actinomycetota > Actinomycetes > Mycobacteriales > Nocardiaceae > Nocardia > Nocardia sp. CA-151230. Next base: position 3,891,856 of record NZ_CP192061.1, on the reverse strand, counting down.
TGCGATCTATCCCGCCGCCTACGTCGACGGCCGATCGGCACCGCTGTCCGGCGACAACAACTACATTCTGCGGTTCGACGCCGATCAGGTGCCGCAGGTCGGTGGGTTCTGGTCATTGACCATGTACAACGAAGCCGGCTTCTTCATCGCCAACGATCTGAACCGCTACGCGGTGCGCGGCGAAGACCTGCAGGTGAACGCCGACGGGTCGGTCGAGATCTACATTCAAAGCCAGAACCCCGGCCCGGAGCAGGAATCCAACTGGCTGCCCGCACCCGCGACAGGCACGTTCAATCTCATGTTGCGTCTGTACTGGCCCGGCATCGAGGCCCTCGACGGGATCTGGAACCCACCGGCTGTGCACATCGCACCCTGACACCGGCGAATCCCAGCAATGCCAGGCCCCGTACCTCGGAGCCTGGCATTGCCATTCGACGAGCAGCCGACCACCGTGTCCGTCGGTCGGCACGACGCTCGGCATCGGCACACCATCGAGGCAGTGTTGCCGGGAGGCCACCCAGGAGACGGCGCCGGCGGTCGCGCACGTGCTCGAGCAGCAGAGATACGCCGCTGGCCAAGCCATTATCGTTGTCTTTCACGCGCAGTCCGGGACCCCATCCGATCAAATCGGTCATCAGATCGGTCACTTCCACCCCATGAAGGTTCACCGACCGGCCGGGCCGGTTGTGTCCGGCATTCTCACGCAACTGATTCGGAGATACCTGCGACCTCGCGTGCCTGGGCACTCTCGATTCGCGCCACCGCCGCGGTATCCGGCCGCTGCGGCACCGTGCGGTGCGGATCGGCTGAGCCGACGTACTCGATCAGCTGGGACAGTGTCGACTTGGCCACCGCGAACGCTACTCGAGGGGTGGACCAGAGCCGTGCACCGACACGGGACAGAGGTAGGCGGCCACCCCTCCGGCCCACAGGGTCGCCGCAACAGTGGCCGCCGAAATCTTCTGTCCGGGCGTCATCCCCGCATCCTGTCCCCATAGTTGTAGCGCCCGTAGGGTTTCTGGCAGATCGCCCGATCAGTTCGGCTCGGCCGTCGCGATGTCTCCGCATTCACACGATGCGCCGCGCCCACTCGGCGTGCGCTAGCAGGTCGCCGTCGCGCCCGGACGGCAGCGACAGCAGCAGCCCACCCGCGGGCCCGCTCGCCGAAGTCGCGACAGGTAGCGTAATTCCGCAGGTGCCAAGGTAGCTGAGGACCATAGTGGTGCGCAGAGTGGTGGCATTCGCGCTGTCGTAGTCGGCCGGGTCGCGGAGATCGGCCAGGCGCGGCGGTGGGTGACGCACGGTAGGGCACAGCAGTGTCGCACCGTCGAGTTCGGCGGCGAACTCCGCGCGCAAGGCGCTCATCCCGTCGTATACCAGGGCGATGGAATCCGCTGTGTGCGAGTTGCTTTCGAGCCTTCGCCGAGTGGCCGGCTCGATCGGAAGGCTGGAGTCGAGACGGTGGCGGTGCAGGCGGTATGCCTCCACGCCCACGATGGTGCCGACGCGGTCCATCAATTCCTGTGCGGCACTCAGCGATGCCATGTCGCGTGTGCGGACGTCAGCTCCGGCGCACCGGATTTCGGCAAGTGCGGCCTCGAATCCGGCGGCGATCTCGGGCGTGACGTCTTCTGTCCACTCGCCGGCGGGAACGACGAATCGCCGAGTCGGCGCGTACTCGCCGCGTCGATTCGGCGCGAAAATCCGGTCGAGAGCGATGATGTCGTTCACGCTGGTGGCGAGTATGCCGGTGCTGTCGAGCGTGATGGACAGCGGCGCGAAGTCGTTCGCACCGTAGCGCCCCGGGCTGGCGCGATACCCGATGATTCCGCAGTAGGCGGCGGGCACCCGCACCGATCCCGAGGTATCGGTGCCGACCGCCAGCGGGACGATGCCACGCGCAACCGCCACCGCAGATCCGGATGAGGACCCGCCCGGGACCCGTTCCGAGTCGACGGGATTCGCGGGGGTGCCGAAGCGGAGGTTGATCCCGAGACCGGAGAAGGCGAACTCGCTGAGGTTGGTCTTGCCGATGGTGACCAGCCCGCTGTCATGGGCGCGCCGGACGAGGCGGCTGTCCACGGCGGCGGGTTCGTCGTGTAGGTGGCTGGCCGAACCGCTGGTCGTGACCGTGCCCTGGATATCGAAGACGTCCTTCCACACAATCGGGACTCCGTCGAGCCGATCGCGTTGGGTGCCCCGCAGGCGGCGGCGATCGGCGGCCCGGGCCTGGTATCCGGCGCGCTCGGCGGTGACGGTGACGAGTACCGCGGTCGAATCCGATTGCTGGGCCCGGTCGACGGCGACGGCGGCCAGTTGGGCCGAGGTCGTATCGCCCGTTGCGAGCGCCTGAGCCATGGCGGTGGCGGTGGTCATGGACAGGACGCTACCGAGAAGTATTTCCGCTTCGACATGTAGGAAGATCCACTGAATGCCAATGATGCTGTGTGATTATCCATTTCGACAGCGCCCTGTCGTTCGGTTGACTGACATCCATGACAGTGTTGAGCCATCCGGAGCCGATTACAGTGCCGGCGAGGCGAGCGCGAGCGGTGACCCTGCGCGCCGGTGAGCAGTTGCGGATCACCGATGTCGATGGCGGCCAGGTGGGTGATGTGTTCGCCTACAACGCCCACGATCTCACCGAACACCACAGCGCCTCTCACACGCGCACCCACACCGCGCGACTGTTTCCCGCACTCGGCGAGTCATTCGTGACCAACCGGCGGCGACCGATCCTCACCTATACCGACGACACCTCGCCGGGGGTGCACGACATGCTGATCGCCGCCTGCGACCCGGAACGCTATGCGGCGTACGGGGATCCGCACCACGCCAATTGCGCCGACAATCTGCGCCGAACGGTGACCGAGCTGGGATATGGTGCGCCGCCGTTCATTCCGCAACCGATCAATGTGTTCATGCGCATTCCGGTAGCCGCGGACCAGAGCCTGACCTGGCTCGAGGCCGCCACCGCGCCCGGGGACGCCATCACCTTCCGCGCCGAAATGGACTGCCTGGTGGTGGTTTCCGCCTGTCCACAAGACCACAACCCTATCAATGGGGCGCGACCCACGCCACTGGCCCTGACCGTCCTTCCCCCCACCAGCGAGGAGAACCACCGATGACTACCACCGAACTCGCCCACCCCGCACTCGAGCCGTTCGGTCTGGACACCCTGGAACTGCGCAACCGATTCGCCGTGGCGCCGATGACCAGGGTCTCGGCCACCCCCGACGGCACTCCCACCGAGCAGATGACCGCGTATTACCGCGAATACGCGATGGGCGGATTCGGCCTGCTCATCACCGAGGGCATCTATCCGGACGCCGCCCACAGCCAGGGTTACTTCAACCAGCCCGGCCTGGTCACCGAACAGCACGTGGCGGGCTGGCGCGCGGTGGTCGACGCCGTGCACGCGGCCGGGACTCCGATCGTCGCGCAGCTGATGCACGCCGGAGCCATTTCCCAGGGCAATGCGCACGGTTTCGAGACCATCGGGCCGTCCGCGGTGGCGCCGCGCGGGCAGATGATGGTCGATTACGGCGGTATCGGTGGAGCGTGGAACGCGCCCCGAGAGATGACCGCGCACGACATCGACGATGTCGTGGCCGGTTTCGTCGCGGCGGCTCTGAACGCCCGTGCGGCTGGTTTCGACGGCGTCGAGATCCATGGGGCCAACGGCTATCTGCTCGATCAGTTCCTGACCGACTACACCAACCAGCGCACCGATGAGTACGGCGGGCCGGTGCAGAATCGCATCCGGCTCACCGCGCGGGTGCTGCGTGCGATTCGTGACGCCCTCGGAGACTTCCCGGTCGGAGTCCGGCTGTCGCAGACCAAGGTCAACGACTTCACCTATCGCTGGCCGGCGGGTGAGGCCGACGCGCGCACCATCTTCGCGGCCTTGACCGAGGCGACCTACCTGCACATCGCCAGCGAGGGCCGGAATTTCCTCGAGACCGCGAAACTCCCCAGCGGCACGACCGTCACCCAGCTGGCTCGGGAGGTGTCCGGTCGCCCGGTCATCGCCAATGGGGGCATGCACAATCTGCCCCAGGCCGCCGATGTGCTGACCGGCGGGCACGCCGACATCCTGTCGCTGGGTACGGGCGCACTGGCCAATCCGGACCTGCCGCGCCGGGTCGAGACCGGGGCTGAACTCTCCTCGTTCGATCATGAGATGCTGCACCCCATGGCAACCCTGGACTGCGCTGCGGCATGGCGCGAGCGCGCCGGCAAATGAGCGCTCGGACCTGGACCCGCGGCGGGGCCGCGGTGGCGACGCTGACCTTCGACGTGGACGCCGAGACGCCGATCCTGGCCGAGGGCCGGCACTATGCCGAGCAGCCGATGGTGATGTCACACCAGGCCTACGGACCGGATGTGGGAGTGCCGCGCATTCTCGACCTGCTCGACGAGATGGGTGTTCCCGCAACGTTCTTCGTACCCGGTTGGGTCGCCGAACAACGCCCGGGACTGGCCGCGTCGATTGTCGAGCGCGGGCATGAGGTCGCGCACCACTCCTACAGCCACCGGCCGCCCACCTCGCTGCCCGCCGGCGCCGAGCGCGCCGATTTCGAACGTGCCCTGAAGGTCTTCACGTCCCAGGGCATCGAGATCGCCGGACATCGCGCCGCGATGTGGAGTGCCAGTCACGAAACCCTCTCCCTGATAGCGGAATACGGCCTGGCCTATGACTCCTCGCTGATGGGTGATGATCGGCCGTACCACGTGGACACCCCACAGGGCCCGATAATCGAACTGCCCGTGCACTGGTCGTTGGACGATTGGGAGCAGTACGCGTACCTGCCCGCGCCGCGCATCGGCTCGGTCATCGAGTCCCCGGTCAAGGTCGAGCAGATGTGGCGGGCCGAGCTCGACGGCATGCGTCACTACGGCTGTCTGTTCAACGTGTGCATGCATCCGTTCCTGACCGGTCGTCCGGGCCGGATGCTGGCCCTGCGCAATCTGATCGCCTACGCCCAGAAATGCGGAGACGTCACCTTCGCCCGCTGCCGCGACGTAGCGACCTGGGCACGGGAGGACACCCACACCCCGACCCGTCTCCTGCCTACCTACGACGTGGACGAAGCCGTCTACCCGCACTAGCACGCGTGCGTGGCGGGAGACGATGCCCTGCTCGTGCGCGAGGCGGGACGGGCCGATGGGCCGCGGCGGCGGTAACGCACGGCCGGAACGTGATCCGCAGCGAATGCCCTGTGCGGGTCGGTCCTGCTCTGCTCGGAGTGCGGACATAGGTGAGCGCACGTCGACGCGGGTGTGAGGCGAAGTGGGAGCGCATCCGGATCGAGGCCGGTCAGTAGGTGGCTGGGCCCAGAGGTTCGGCCACCAGGGCCAGGTACAGGTCGATGGTGTCCTCGAGGCGATTGACATTGCGGCCGGTCAGCTCGGTGATGCGGGCCATGCGATTACGCAGGGTGTTGACGTGGACGTGCAGGGCAGCGGCCGTGACCGCCCACTGGCCGTCGTGCGCGAGGAAGGTGCGCAGGGTGTGTTCGAGATCGGTGTGGGCGCGGGCGTCGTGGTGACGGATGACGCCCAGCACTTGCTCCGAGAACCGTTGCCGCACCTGGTCGTCGAGTAGGCCGAGCAGCATCCGGAAGGTCGCGATATCGGCGAAGGCAGCGGTGTCCGGGCCATGCTGAACTCGCAGGACCTGGCAGACCTCGCGGGCGCGCACCAGCGATTCCCGCAGTCCACCGGCCGTGGCGATATCTCCTACGCCGATCACGACCCGTTCGGCGGAGACCCGTCTGCCGACCGCCGCGGCCAGGTCGCGGGCGAAGCGCGCCAACTCGTCCGCCGAGCGCTCCCACAGGCAGATGGACACCACATCCCGGCTTCCCGCCGCAGTGAATACCGGTATGCCGTGGGTGGCGAAGAATGCGCCGACCGCATGGGCGATATCTCCGGGCAGGGTATCGGCGTCGGAGGCGGCGACCGGTGCGGACACGAGCACTCCCAGCGGCCGGTCCGGTGGCACGCCATAGGCCCGCAGCCGGCGAATCACCTCACTGCTGCTTCGCGGCCCGGAGAGGATCATCTCCAATAGTTCTGTCGCGAAACGCGCCTCGATGGCGTGTACGGCCTGCTGTTTGGTGACCTCCACGCTCAGGAAGCGCGCCGCCTGGGCCAGCGCCTCCCGATCGGCAGCGGTGAGAGTCGCGGCCGGTTCCAGGCAATAGAGCCCGGCGTCGATCTCCCCCATCGCGCCCTCCACGAGATACAACACCGCCGGTCCGCGCTCGAGCAGATCGACCTCGATCGGCGGCGGGGTGCGATTGAGCGCGGCCGCGGCCAGCCGCACCTGCTCGTCGGTCGGCTCACAGCCGATACTGGCCAGGCGGCGACCTTTGCGGTCTACCACCAGCAGCGGCAATTCCGTTTCGCCGCGCAGGATTTCGAGTACGCCCGCCGCGCCGCTGCCGCGCGAGAGAGCGGTGGCGAGGGCGTCGCCACGATGGACAGTGGCGGTCAGTTCCGCCTGCAACACCTCGTTCTGGATCCGGGCGGCCGCTCGGGTGAGCGCGGCGAACGGCACCCCGACACACAGCTCGATGAGCGGCAAACCGTGTGAAAGGCACAGCGCGGCAAGCTCTTCGGGCAGCGACGGGGTTTGCGCCGTGAGCCCGAACACCAACCCGGCCGCACCGGCGCGCGCGACCGCCGCCACGAAGCGGTCCGCCGAAACATGTGACAGCCACAGGCCATTGGTAAGCACGAGTTCGCCGGACCGGACGTAGGGCGACGGGTCGGCGAGCTCCGTCGTGTGCAGCCAGTGGATCTCCGCCCCCAAGGATTCGGTGAGTTCCGTCGTCACGACCCGCAGCCCCAGCGCAGGATCCGCGACGAGTCGGCTAATAGTCAACACCTGGTGGAATTTACACGGAGAACCCGTAATTGGTGGATGAACATCCATCCCCTACTCGGCGGTGACGGTGCTGTTATGAGGTACCTCACTACGAAGGAACATCGCTATGTCCTCTCCGCAACCTCCCGGCACCGCTGAGATCACGTCCCCCGCCGATACCGGCGTCCGCTTCGACGAGCACGGCGTCCTACCCATCCCCGACCAGGAGCGCGACTGCTCGTCCTGGGAGTTGTTCTGGATCTGGTGCGGCGCGAATATCGCTCCCATCAACTGGGTACTCGGCGCGCTCGGCATCACCCTCGGGCTCAGCCTGTTCGAGACCCTGATCGTCGTCGTGGTCGGAAATCTGTTCGGCTGCGCGATATTCGGCCTGTTCAATGTGATCGGTCACCGCACCGCCGTCAATCAGATGGTGCTGGGGCGCTCGGCCTTCGGTATCAGCGGCGCGGCGCTGCCGGCCATCGTGCAGGGTCTGCTGACCATGGCCTGGGTCGGGGTGAACAGCTGGGTGGTGCTCGACCTGGTACTGGCCGTACTCGACCAGATAGGCATCCGAGGTGGTCTGGGGCTGAAAATCGCTGTGGCGGCGGTCATCATGGCTGTGCAGCTCGCCCTCGCGCTCTACGGCTTCTACGCCATTCGCGCCTTCGAGAAGTACACGGTGCCACTCACCGTCGCGGTCATGGTGGTGATGACGGTAGTGGCGCTCGCTCGAACCCACCTGGACTGGTCACCTGCCAAGGCCGATACCCCCGCCGAAAAGCTCACGGCCATCACACAACTCGTCACCGCCATCGGCGTCGGCTGGGGCTTGACCTGGATCCCCTATGCCGCCGACTACAGCCGCTTCGCCCGCCCGAAGCTGCCCGCCCGGACCGTCTTCTGGGCTTCGGCCTCCGGCATGTACATTCCGACGGTCTGGCTCGCTGCCCTCGGCGCCTGTCTCGCGAGCGCCGGCGGCAGCGCGGACCCGTCCACCCTGGTCGTCGGCACTTTCGGTGCCCTCGCGATCCCCGTACTCCTGCTGATCATGCACGGCCCGGTCGCCACCAACATCCTCAACCTCTACTCGTGCTCGCTGGCGGCCCTGACCATCGGCATCCGCATCGCCCGCTGGAAGATCACTCTGTTCGCCGGTGCGATCGCCTCTGTCGTTCTGGCCATCTTCATCAACTCGTCCAGCTTCGCCCACGCCTTCGACAACTGGATGGTTTCCATCCTCATGTGGATCAGCCCCTGGATGTCCATCCTGCTCGTCGATTATTTCCTGATCCACCGCGGTACCCTGTCGATCCCCGACCTGTACCGCGATGCCGCGTCCTCGGCCTACGGCAAGCTCAATATCCCCGGCCTGGTCAGCGTCGTGGTCGGCTTGCTCGCCAGTTGGGGTTGGCAATACGGCCTGGTCCCCGCCATGCAAGGCCCCCTCGCCAAAGCCCTGTGCGATACCGACTTCTCCTGGCTGTCAGGCAGCCTCGTCGCCGGTGGGCTCTACGCCTTCCTCACCACCGCCCGCCGGCGACGCTTCTCGACGGCCCTGCACCGTGCGCGTGGGCGAGCGTGAACGTGCTGCACCCGGTCAGATGAACCGTGGGTTTGGGGCCGCTTCCTTCTTTGAGGAAGATGGTCACCATCATGTCGAAGCGTTACCCGCCCGAGGTTCGCGAGAAGGCCGTTCGTCTGGTCCTCGAGCGCCTCGATGAGTTCGAGTCCCCAATGCCGCCGCCCGCGCGATCGGCCCACTGGTGGACGCGCACTCGGTTTGCCGGCCGAGCAACGGCGCGCCAGACACGTTGCAGACAGTGAAAGCCGCAGGTTGCTGACCTGCGGCTTTCTCAATGGTGGACCCAGACAGTGCTGCGCTATTTCCCAGGCTCGAAACGCCAGCGCTGGTGTGTACCACCGCGAGGGGCCATGATCAGCTCGGTCTTGCCGAACAGTCCTTCATTGCCCGGTGCATAGGTGATGACGTTCTCGGGCTGACCCTCCAGGTAGATGTATCCGTCGTCGGTCTGTAGCTGAGCGGCATGGATAGAACCGATACCGACCATCTCCACGTAGTCCGGGTTGTTGCCATCGCCGAGGCTCATGAGATCGGGGCTGATGCGAAGGGCGAAGTTTCCGCGGACGTCTTCTTTGACCGTGTTGATCAACAGGGCGCCGTCGGTGTACCAGCGTTGTCGTGGCTCACCGGTGCCCGAGAGCACCTCGACGGCGGGGTCCCCGGTTTGAGTGGCCATGCCGTGACGCTCGTTGTACTCCTGGTTGCCGTCGGTCCTGCTGGTGACGCCGGGCTTGGTAGTGAGGCATAGTCCGGAATCCACCTCGACGATCCGAAACTCACCCGAAGGAAACCCGTTGGTCTGTGGACTGGTCATAACAATAGCCTCCCACCTGCACAGACGTGCTGTCCGTAGGCGGAGATCGCGTGTCCGTCATCGCAGCTGGGGCGCTGTGAACTGGAACGCCGAATCGCCCGCGATGGGCGAATCTTGACTTTCGCCGCGACCACATGCGCTGGCGGCACAGGCCGGATTGCGGGTGGTACCGGCGCACCCAGTCGATTGCGACTCGTCGTTGAAATGTCAGTAGTCCCTCGTCGCGAAACGTGTCAGTAGCGTCTCGCCCGTTGAATACCCCCCGGCATGTTCGGACGGCGACTCACGTCGGGAAAGTGCGTCGGGGGATATGCATCAGCTGTCGAGCAGCGCCGAACAGACGGCTGCCGAGCCTGATGACGGGAAGTCCCAGCGGGATCAGAAGGATCGTCGCGCACAACACCGCACCGAGAATCCACACCACGGTCGCGAGCAACCCGACTACCGTGCCGAGCACGGCCGTCAGGATCCCCAACACCACATTGAGCAGGCCCTGTATCGCTCGCATGACGACCTTTCTGTCGTCGAGTCTGCTCCTTTTCCACGCACTCCGCTCCTCTCTGTCCCTCCCTTCCCTCCACCGCAGTTTTCACCGTTCGCCGCCTGGTGTGGCATCACCTAATCGGCCGGCAAGCCCTTCGCCGCAGCGGGAGACAGGAACTCGACGCGCGCGCCGCGAACGAAGTTGTCGCGCTCGGTGAGGAAACGGCGGGTGTGGGGCTGCCGCTCATGCTCTTCGAACGCCTCCCGGTCGCGGTAGACGTCATAGAAGATCCGCGCGAGCGGCTCGCCGTCCACGGTGTGTGTCGCGTACAGCAGCGTTCCGGGCTCGTGCTCGATAATCGCCTTCACCGTGTCGGCGACGAGCTGATCGAATGCTGACGCGGCCTCGGTGTCGCGGAGGTCGAACCTCACCACAAGGGCAAACATCGCCCGAGGATATCGCCTGCCGTGCGCCTTCTCCTCGGCCTCGTCGTCTTCTTCGTTGTGGTCACCGGAGCCTTCGTCGTTGACCCCGACCGGATCATGCTCGGAACGCCGGTGCGCCACCAGCACCCGGTCGAGCATCTCGATCTCCCGCCCATTCTGGACGGCAGGCGCATCCCCGACGCTGGTCATCGACCAGCCGCTGCCCGCGCTGTGCTCTACGCCGTCAAACTCGCCCCGATCGAGAGGCTTCGATGGCTCCGCCTATTCCGCCCAGCCAATACACGACCCCACGGATCACTGGGCTTCCTGAGCCCCATGGCTTTCCGCCGACGGATGGTGGGCCGCCGGCGGCTATCAGGCTGTCCTCAAACGGTCCACGATCGCGCACGCTCCCACCGCCCTGACCGTCGTCGCCGTGCACAACGCCGACCCGCGCACCGGCCGCAAGCGATGGTGATTTCCCATGCCGCTGCGCCGTTGTCGTGGATCGAGTCGGTACTGCCCGTGACCTTGTCAGCGCACCCGATCACGAACAGGTCACACCGCGTCCTAGCCGCCGCGACCTGTCACGCCCCGCATGCGACATGGTCGAGGTCGGCTAGCCAGGCGTCAACATTGGGGTAGGCGTTGCGGGGTGTGCGCGGGATTCGGTCACTTGCGTGCCTCCGACGTGGTGTTGTGCTTCCGCGCAAGCAGATCCGCGATGTACGGGACCACCAGCACCCCAGCCTTTCGGAGGTCGAACCAGCCATCCAGCCGGGCGCACGCAGGCGACCGCAGCTGCCGGCCGTCGATGAATGATCCGTCCTCGCCGCATTCTTCGAGCGCGCCCAGCCTCAGTTCGCCGAGCACCTCGTCGGTCGGGCCGTCCGGCCAGCTTCGGGGAGATTCAGTTTCCTCACTGGCATGCCCCCCATTCTCGAGAGCGCGTTGAGCCAGGGTTGTGAACGACGCACAGGTTTCCGATTCCCTGACCGATTCGGAAGCCGATTCCCACAGGCGAATTCTCTGCAATACTCGTCCACTGCTCGACCCGCCTGACGGGTCGGGTACCGTCCTCGACTCGCTGCCAGGCCCGACATTCCCAGCGGCGGCAACAAGGAGTTCTGTGTACAACCATGCCATTTCGGCCGGACCGTTCACGCGTCGCCTTGTAGTCCTGATCGGCGTCGCCTGCGCCGTGGCCGGTTGCGGGGCCGCCGCCAATACGGCACATCCGACAACGACAGTCTCGAGATCCCTCCCGATGGCCACCGTCCCGCAAACAACGACCTTCGCACCATCGAGCACCCCTGACCCGACGTTATCGCCCCTGACAACGCCTCCTCCCACGACGACAGCTGGCCCGGCGTCCCCGGCGGCCGTCATGCCCGCCGTCGTCTGCATGAATCTGCAAGACGCACAGAACAAGATCCACGCGGCTGGCGTCTTCTACTCCCGATCGAAGGACTACACAGGCAAGGGCCGTCACCAGGTCATCGACCGCAACTGGCTCGTGGTCGCTCAATTTCCCTCCCCGGGTATACCTTTCGGTGAGGGTGACGCGGTCCTTTCCGTCGTCAAATATGGCGAACCCAACAACTGCTGACGCCGTCAGTCCTGCCCAGAACGCGCGATCACGCCGATCATCGGCGCGTCAATGTCGGCGGGAGCGACTGTGCAGCCCATGACCATGATGGGTCGGTACCGGTCCGGGACGTCGGCCCAGTCGGATCGTGGTAGCAGCCAGACGATCTCGTCGGCGTACAGGGCCCGCCGGATGTCGAACATCCGCGACACCATCGCGTTGAAGTGCGGTCCCATGCGTGCCGTGGACAGCTGTTCCGCGCTTTGTTGTTCGCCGTCGTTCCACAGCTCGATCGTGACGTGGTCGGTGGTCGCCGCGTACGCACCGTGCACCGCGCCGCGATGAGCAGCTGAAACCCGAACTGGTCGAACGCCGCCAGTGCCTGTGCCGAGAAGTACTCGCCGGATCTACTGAATGCCTCGTCGAACATGAGTGTGCCAAATCGCGGGCGGGCATCAGTCTCATCGTCGGACACGTTGTAGCTCAACGCTGCCGCGAGGCAAAGGCCCACCGATTTGTTGCCGGCGATCTCTCTCGGCGTCGTCATCCGGCATGACTGCCTCACTGGTCGGGCACACCGTCCGGGTAGACGTATCGACGAACGGCCGAGTCCACATCATTGTCCACGCACCACATGAGATAGCTGGTGCAGTATTCATCCAGGACCGACGCCAGCCACTCGAACCCGGATCCGTAATTGGTCATCACGTAGAGAAGCCCCCACACAGTGGAGGTTTCGGCCTCGAACGGCCACGTCAGCAGCGGGTTCACGTCCGGTTGGCTCGGGAACAATGTCTTGTCGAGGGCCTCCACGGGATAGTTGGCCACCTCGGCGCCAGTCCATCGCTCATAGCAGTCCACCAGGAAACACGCGAATTCATCTGTGATGGCGGCGTTTTCGGGTGCAGTCGCGGTCGTCATGTCGGGGAACAGATCGTCGATCCGGGTTGTGATGTGGACGAGTTCGGGCGAGTCTTCGCTCCACGGCAGTTCCGGAAGTCCGGTCACACCGATTCGATCGCGAAACCGGGCTGCTGTGTCTGCTCGCCGGGTCGGGTCGGACCAGTCTCGCCAAGCCTGATCGGTGTGGCGGATCTCGACGCCGAGGTCCATCGACAGTTGATCATCGTGACTGGTAGCCATGGTGTCCCCTGCTCGGGTACCCCTCGCTTGTCTACAGGGGTGCGCCGAGCCAGGCCGCGAAGCCGAGCAGGCTGTCGGACTGCCGGCGCTGCGCGGCCGCGATCCCGTGCAGGGTCTCGCGCACGGCCGGGTGCAGTCTGGTCTGCTGGGGTGCGACGGCGCGGGCCTTGTTCAACGCGACGAGGGCCTTGTCGGGCTTGCCGGACATCAGCCAGGCGCGGGCGTTGTCCTGCCAGTGGTGGCCGGCGCGCGGGGCGGCCATGTCCGCGGGCAGGTGCAGCGCGGCACCGTCCTTGGCGGCCTTGCTCGGGTCGCCGGCCTCGAGCTCCACCGCGCATGCATGAACTTCGACGTTCCCCGGCCCGAAATCTGTGGTGTACAGGTTGGATTCGTGTTTCATTGGGGCCGCGATCTGGCGGGCGTGGTCGATGTAGTTCTCGGCGAGGTCCAGGCGCAGGCCTCGAGCGGCAACGATCGCGCCGCGCAGGTTGCCGTACCCGCGCAACGCGCGTTCGCCCTCACTGTCGCCGGGAACCATGTCGAGGCCGCGGTCGACCAGTGTCAGCGCGACCTCGGTCGAACCGTGGGCCATGAGCAGGCGCGAACGCTTCATGAGGCTTCGCACCGCGTAGCAGGTGTCGTCGATGTGGGAGGCAGCCCAGTCCAAGCGGTCGAGGACCAGGGCGGTCAGCGACGAATAGCCGAGCCGGCAGCAGGCGTTCTCGGCGGCGACGTAGGCGGCGCACAGGATCTCGTACGCCTCGGCGCGCTCGCTGTCGGTGCGCGCTTGGGCGGCAGCGCCGTAGAGCTGGCGGATCAGGGTGGGTAGCAACGCCATCGCGCGCCGGGTGCGGTCGTTGTGCAGCGCGGCCTCCACTGCGGCGAGCGACGCGCGCAGCTCTGGCCGGCTCGGTGGTTCGAGGGGCTGCACGTAGGAGCCTTCGGCGAGCACAGCGCGCAGCTCCGCGAGCCCTTCGAGTGGGCCGTCCTCGGCCAGGGTCTCGAGGTACGGAGTGCCTTGCAGGCGGTCCGGGTCGACGCGCAGCGCGGCCGCCACCGCGGCGACAAACCCCGGTGACGCGGGCTCTCGGCCCTGCTCAACGGCTTTGATCAAGGACAGGGAGTAGTTCGACCGGGCGGCTAGTTGGCGCTGGCTGAGCCCGGCAATCTTGCGTTCCGACGCGATGGCCTGCCCCACGTGCTCCATGCATTCGAGCGTATCGCTGTTGCTGTCCCTGCGCTGTCCCTCTGCGACCTTGCTTGGCGCGACGCTGTCAGGCAGGCACTCGACGCCGGTCGAATCCCGCGCCTTTCCCGGCATCGAGCGCCACCCAAACCACAGACCCAAACCACCAACCGGGCAGGGGAATCGGACATGAGGATTGACGCGATCGGCTACCTGAGGACGGATGTGTCCGGCTCTCACCAGGACTGGGATGAGGCCCATATTCGTTCTCTGGCAAGGCGATTGGGCTACAATCTGCGGAAGACGGTCGCCTTCAGCGAGCACACCGACAAGCCGACGTATCGGCTGAAGGTGATCCTCGAGCGCATGAGCACCGTCGAAGCGGTGATCACGCCGTCGGCCGCGCATTTCGATGGCGATATCCCGGGCGAGCTGGTGCAGGTGACCGATGTCATCACCGTGAACCCGGAAATGACCTATGCGCGTTGGTCGGACGGCGAACTCCCGGCCGATGTCCACAACTATGGTCCTCAGCACCACCGTTGACCACCCAGTGGGCAAAACTGCCCACCCCCTGGTATCCATCGCGCGGATACCAGGGGTGTCCGCCGCGCCGTGACCCACCGCGATCTGCATCATCGCGCGCAGAATGATCTTGTGCTGCTTGGCCTTACGGCGCAGGCCGAGCGCCACAAGACATTTGAGATGACGGTCGAGCTCGCCGGCGGTGGCCTGTCACCTGGAGGTTGCCCACCGAATTCTCGATCGTGATCGTCGCCGGATCCGCACGCTTGTCCTTCGACACGGAGATCTCGCGTCGGTAGTCCTCGACATTGCCCTCGGTGTAGGCACCGTCGGCATCGAGTTCCGAGAGCAACTCGGCCGCTTCACCACGAAGCGGGTGAACCAATCATCGCCCGGCCCAGCGATTCTCGCGCTATTGCCGATCAGGATCAGCCGCCGCACGCCGACCGTGTTTGGGCACGTGATCGACGGCCTCAACGAGGGTATCGGTGAGAGTGAACCCGAGCGGGTATTGAATCCGGCGGGTGTGGCAGTGGCCGACGAACTCGTGGGTGCCGACCACCAGCATCGGTGCGGACCAAGACTTTCTTCCCGATTCGACAGCCCGGCCGCCGTGGCAGCTGTTCGAGCGCCGCGGCCAGAACTTTCGTGTGGTCGGCGGCGGCCTTGCCGGGGCGCAGCAGCTCGGCGGCCGGTTCCCCGTTGCCCTCGCCACCACGGCCGACGAAAGCGAGCAGCAGGTGAAAGCCGAAGCCGCGCTTGAATGTTGGAGCGACGTGTTTCTCCGAATGTGCGTCGACCAGGGTGGCGTCCAGGTCGATGATCAACGGGTACCACAACCTAGCACCAGAAAGGTGCCCCTCGGGTGTTGCGGATTCAACCTTGGACAAGTCGAATCATCGCAGCTCGGAGCACCTTTCGTCATTTCACCGCCGCTGCCGGTTCAGCTGAGACGAATCCCTGAGGCTAATGACTCGAGCCGCTGGTCACCGCGCCGAACAGCCCGGAGAGCACACTGCTACCCAGCCCGCTCGGCAGGCCATTGCTCGAGCCGGACGCGAAGCCACTGGCGGAGCCTGTCAGGTATCCGCGCCCCGGCCCGCTGGTCGAGCCGGTGAAGCTGTCGGGAGCATCGTTGGCCAGCTCGTCGAGGCCGCAGGCGGCGAGTCCACCCCCGGAACCACTGGTCAGGGCGCTGAGAATCCCATTGGCCAGCCCAGCAGCAGAACCGCTCTGCGGTCCGGCGGAGGATCCGGCGAGGAAACCGGTCGCGGAACCGGTGACCGAGCCAGTGGCGGCCGATTTGGCCCAGCCGCTGAGGAAACTCTGCTCGCAGGCCGCGCCCGGTGGCAGAGCCACAGCGGTAGTGGCGTCCGGCGGGGTCACGCCCGGACCTTCCACCGTGAGCGGCGCGGCTGCGGCGGGTCCGGCCCCTAAAGCGAGTGCGATGCCGATGGTAGCGGTGATCAGAATGGTGTAACGCATTGAAGGCTGCTCTCGTGTGGCTCTTGCGGAACATGACGCACGGGCCCGGCGGTTGCTTGCCACTCCGCCGCTACGCCCACTGCTCGATTACTCTGCGGGACAGGCAAGTTCGAGTACCGAGGATGTTTCGTCCCGGCAATCACCGAGAGGCTGCGCCGCACCACTGCACGGGTGTCACCCGGACTGGCACCAAGGAGGCCCCCCTCTCAGATCAATGGGAGCGCTGGCCCCAGAGATCACCTGGACGTGCGACCAAATTAGCTCGATGCGCGTGGCTTCGCAAGCGAATCGCAAAACTCTCCGAGAACAAGTTCCCGCCGGAGGACTGGCGAGATACTCACCGCCAGAAGGAGTCTGGGTGCCTATGGCTCACGGGCCCGCAGTTGTGGCAGCGCGTGATCGAACTCGCCCGCGGCAGCGCCAAGCCGGTCGGCCGGCTCACCAATAGCCTGAGGTTTTCCGAATCCCATCTACGGAACCGGCTGGCCTGCAATGAGATCGACGAAGACGGCCCGAGGGCTGACCAGAACCGAACGCAAGGAGCTTGCCGAACTGCGGCACGGAACCACCACGATGCCAGCACCTGGGACAACGCCCGATCCAGCCCCACCCTCGCCGCGGTCGGTACCAACGCGACCGCTCCAGCCTGCGACATCACCTGCAAACCATCCCCGTCAACTTTCAGCGACGGGTATCACGACCTGGACTCCCTCATCAGAAAGGTGCTCGTCGACTGCCTTCTTCGACCCTCAGCAAGTCGAATTATCGTAGTAAAGAGCACCTTTCGCCATTTCAGGACATCGACTTCTCACTCAGCGTGCTTGGCCGAGGGTCAAAGGTGACTCGGGGCCGGCGCCGATGCCCCTTTCCCGGACGAGGTTCGATGGAGGCGCGCTCATTGTAGACCCAAATCGATTGCAGCTCAGGCGATCATCTCTTCCGGGCGGGGCGGGTGACGGGTAGCGACCGCCCGGTCTCCAGCAGGGATTTCAGGTCGCTGAGCATGAAGGGGTAGCCTCCGCCGAAGCCCTCCGGTTCCAGATCACCAGAGATGATGATCGAGATGAGCGGGGCGCCGGCCACGTCGTGGATGACGGTCAGGGCGCAGGTGCCGTCGCCGCGATCACGAATCTCGTAGCGCAGATAGGTTTCCGGTTCAGCAGCAAGGTTTTCGTCGCCGAGGAAACGTATGCGTGCGCCCCACAGCGCCGGTGGGTCGTAGTCGGTGACCGTGCCGCGGATGATGATCTCCGGTTCACTGTCGATCGGACGAGGTCCGGACGGAGCGAACACCGTAAACGCGCCACCGACCCGAGGTTCGATCACGCTGCGGCCGCCGAATCCGTAGCGGACGGTCCAGTCGGGATCGGTGACAGCCTCCCAGATTCGCTCGGCCGGTGCGGTAATGATCACGCGATGGATCTGCGTCGTCTCCGGGCGCGCACGCGAGAGGACGTCCTCGAAGCTCACGATTCCAGGTCCTTCTTCAAATCGGCCAGTGCCGAGAGTTGCCGTTCGGTGAACTTGTCGATCCATCGATCGTGAATCAGCCGGATCGGTACGGGATTGAGGTAGTGCAACTTCTTTCGCCCGCTGCGGACCGCCGTCACCAAGCCCGCTTCCTCGAGCAGGCGCAGATGCTTGCTGATGCCGAACCGGGTCATCTCCAACCCGGATTCCAGCTCGGTCAGCGTCTGGCCGTCCTTGACGAACAACGCGTCCAGCAGATGCCGCCGGGTGTGATCTGCCAGCGCCTTGAACACCGCGTCCTCGTCCACGCGCCCCACTCTATACGAGACCGATCGGTCACATGATCGTTGACAGGTGACCTTTTGGTCACCTATTGTCCAGGGTATGAAACGCTACATAGTCCTCTACCTCGCACCCCTCTCGGTCGCCGAACGATTCGCCCAGGCCACACCCGCGGAAGCCGCGAAAGGCATGCAGTTGTGGGCGGATTGGAGCAAGCGGATCGGCGTCGGCCTCGTCGACGCGGGCAAGCCTCTCGGCAACGCGCGCCGCATCACGCCGACCGGAATCACCGAGACCGACAGTGGAGTGATCGGAATGTCCATCCTCCAGGCCACCTGCATGGACGAGGCGCTGGAAATGGTCGACGATCACCACCACCTGCACTGGGCCGAGCAGTGCGAAATCGTCGTCCTCGAAGAACAACCCATTCCCGAGCTGCAGCAATAAGACTCGTGGGCTGGCCGAACCCAATCAGTACTACACCTGAGTGGCGTGCGGTAATAGCTCCCGCAGCGCGCGTTCTATTCTGAGATGCCTTGTGCAGCAGCCGGTTTCTTGCCGGGAAACTGGCTCCGCTGCCCCGATTTCGCGAAAAGTCGTGCTGAAAGCCACAATCGGAACGGGCACGACTGCAGGCCGACAAGACCTCCGAAAAGCAGGCGCGCCAAGCCCTCGGCCTCTCGCCGATTGCTTGTCGCAAGCCCTCCATCAATGACGAATTGCTCTGCGGCACACCACGACCAGTGCCATGTACACCTCCACTGGGCAAAGCCCGGCTCCTGCAGGAAATCGGGGTTTCGCCCGATAGGCGCGGATGCACCGCTTGAATATCCTGATCACGAGGGCAACTCGATCAAGTGGCAGCAAGGGAAACACCCTGCTGGCGAAGGAATTTCCGCGACCGAACGCGGCGACTGCCGACAGACGTGGCGCTGTTCTGGTGCTCGCTGGCGCGGTAGTTCTGATCGGGTCCGTGGCCGACCTGGGTGATGCTTGCCCGCCCCTGTCATATGGTAGGCACGAACCGGATTCCTGAGCTGTTGAGCACCCCTTGGGCGTGGTCCTGCTACAGCTTGCGCACCCGCACTGCGGTCCCGTATGCGCAAATCTCCTGGCCGAGATCGGCGAAGTCGTTGGCGTCGAATCGCATCGCCAGAATCGCGTTCGCGCCCTCCTGCGCGGCGGCTTCGAGTAGCCGCTCGCGGGCCTCGATTCGGCTGTCCTGCAGCATCTTCGTCATCCCCTTGAGCTCACCGCCGAACATCGACTTCAGACCCGCGCCGAGCTGCGAGCCCAGGTGCCGGCTGCGCACGGTCAGCCCGAAGATGTCCCCGATGACTTCCACAACCTCGTAGCCGGGCAGATCGTTCATCGTGCTGACTACGATGTCGCCGGTGCCCGGTCGAGTGCTTGCATAGACTTCGCTGCTGCTCACGGTGGTCTCCTATATTCGTGCTGCATTCGTAATTGCCCTCTCGATAGTGCGATACACGGGTCTGCGGTGGCGTCACCCACCGGGCTCGATCCGTCTCATACTTTGGTCTCGACCTGCGTCCTTCTCAGGTCGCGACGGCCCGGAATCGCGGGTTCGGCTGTATACAGTCGGATCCATGAAGGCGGACACGGCAGCCGCACGGCTGAGCGGGTGGCAGCAGTGCTGGCGCCTGTTGTCCGCGACGCTCATCGGGGTGATCGTCTGGCTGGTCACCCACGCCGGCCTGCCCGCCGATACGAATCCGACGGTTCTGGCTTGGATGCGGATCGGCGATCCGATCCTCGCGGTCGGATGCCTGGTGCTCGTGTCCTGGCGGCGCCGCAACCCGATCGCCATCGCCGTGATCGTGATCGCGCTGTCCACGGTCTCCGCGTTCGCCGCGGGTGCGTCCCTGCTCGCGCTGTGCTCCCTGGCCACCCGCAGGCGATTCCGCGAAACGATTCCGGTCGGAGTGTTCGCGGTGCTCACCGGCATGGCCACCAGCCTGCTGTACCCGTCGTCGCAGGGACGCGAATCGCTCTGGTACGGCCTCGGGCTGATAGCGGTGAGCATGAGCGGGCTCATCGCCTTCGGATTCGCGATCGGTGCGCGCCGCGAGCTGGTGCGGTCGCTGCAGGAACGAGCCGAGACCGCCGAATACGCACAGCACGCCCGCGCCGCCGAAGCCCGCATCATGGAACGCCATCGCATCGCACGCGAGATGCACGATGTCCTCGCACACCGAATATCGGTGGTGGCCATGTACGCCGGGGTGCTCGGCTTCCGCGCCGACCTGACCCCGCAGGAGGTCACCGCCACCGCCAAGGCCATCGCCGATAACTCACACGAGGCGCTCGAGGAACTCCGCGACATCCTCGGCGTGCTGCGCGCGCAGGAGATGATCGCCAGCGGCAGCACCACGCCGGAACCCCCACAACCGACCCTCGCAGCGCTGCCCGCCCTGATCGCCGAGGCCCGCGACTCCGGCCTCGATATCACTCTCACCGACACTGTCACCGAGGACGTGCCGATGGCCAGTGCACGCACCGCGTACCGCATCGTGCAGGAGGGGCTGACCAACGTACGCAAACACGCTCCGGGCGAACGGGTTCGAGTGACGCTATCGGGCACCGCAGGCATCGAGCTCACGGTTACCGTCCTGAACACCGGAATCGATGGTGCTACCACAACTTTCCCCCACTCCGGATTCGGTCTGCTCGGACTGACCGAGCGCACCGAATTGATCGGCGGCACACTGCAATACGGTGCGACCCCGGACGGCGGCTTCCGGCTGTACGCACAACTACCCTGGACCACTGCCCGCGAGGAACTACCCCATACGGGCTGAGGATCGAGCCCTACCGAACGGGGATCACCCGATCCGGGTCGTGATCGTCGACAACGCCTGTCAGGGCTGGATCGCGTTCGGGGCTTCGTTTCTCAGGCAGCTCAGCGCCTACATGGAGCAGGTCAGCTGTGGCTGCGCTCGTGCGAGCCGTGCGGCAGCCAGACCTGTTCGGCCCGGATGCTGGCCTGTGGAGTGAAGTAGTCGCCGGTCCGCAGGTCGTCGAGCAGTGTCGCGTGTTCCGGTGCCCACCCGAGCAGCGCTCGGGTGTGCTCGCTGGAGACCGGGACGTCGAGGGAGAAGAATCGGGCCAGGAACGGGTTCCCGAGATGCGCTGCGGCCTGTTCGAGGGTCAGCGAAGCGGTGGGGATCTCGAGCACGTGCGCGATCTGCTCCGCGATGCTCCTGATCGTGATCGCGCTTTCGCCGACGCCGTGGAGCACGCTGCCAGCGGGAGCCTTCTCCAGCGCCAACCGGAACAAGACCGCAGCGTCGGTGCGGTGGACCGCCGGCCACCGATTGGTGCCGTCGCCGATGTAGGCCGAGACGCCTGCCCTGCGCGCGGCCGCGATGAGAGCCGGAATGAACCCGTAGTCGCCGGGTCCGTGCACGGTCGGCGCGAGTCGCACGACGCTGGCTCGCACACCCAACCCTGCAAGACTCAGACAGGCTTGCTCGCCCGCGATGCGGAACGCGGCGACCGAATCAGGGTCCGGTGCCTCCTGTTCGGTGCTGACCTGCCCGGCCCTGGTTACCAAGGTGCCCGAGGTGCTGACGAGCGGCTTGCCGGACCCGGCCAGCGTCTGCCCGAGCGCCTCGATCGCGGCGCAGTCGCGACGGATGAGGTCATCCGGATCTGCGTAGTCGCCCCCGTAGGCCATGTGCACGACGCCGTCGGCGGCTGCCGCGCCACGACGCAGGCTGTCCAGGTCGTCCAGCGAGCCGCGATGCGGTGTCGCGCCCAACGATTCCAGCCGGGCGGCCGCGACCTCCGACCGGGCCAGGCCGATCACGGTGTGACCGGCCGCGATGAGCTCGGTGACGACAGTAGGTCCGGTCTGACCGGAGCCCCCGGTGACGAAGACATGCATGGAACCTCCATTTTGACGCCATTCACTGGCGCTAAGTAGCGCCAGTCACTGACTCTACGCGTAGCGCCAGTAACTGGCGCAACTTGATGCCAGTCACTGACAGATCGCGATAGGCTCGGACAATGCCACGAAGCGGAGCAGAGGTGCGTCGCCGCCTGCAACAGGCGGCCCTGGAGCTTTACCTGGAACGAGGGTTCGACCGGACCACAGCGGCAGAGATCGCCGCCCGGGCCGGGGTCAACGAGCGCACCTTCTTCCGGCACTTCCCCGACAAGCGCGAGGTGCTCTTCGACGGCGAAGCCGACCTACGCACCGCGCTGATGCAGGCGGTTGCCGAAGCGCCCCAGGGACTGCGCCCGTTCGAGGTACTGCTGTGCGCGTTCCGGGAATCCGCTCGGAATTTGGAACGCAACCGCCCGTTCTCCGATCCGCGGTGGAAAGTCATCGCGGTGACCCCGGCACTGCGCGAACGCGAGTTGGCCAAGCATGCATGGCTCACCGATGCCGTGGCGGAGGCGCTGAGACAACGTGGTATCGATGCCGGCCCGGCCGGCCTGGCCGCCCGGACCGGCTGGGCCGCCTATCAACACGCGGTCCAAGCCTGGATCGCTGACCCCGCGGACGGTCTGGACGCGCATCTCTCCCGAGCCTTCCACGACCTGCGCACCCTCTGCACGGCCGATGCGCCGATACAGGCAGGCTCCGAACACTGACCGGGCCCGTCCGCGGTCCTCGAACGCCACGGGTGGGCTTACATCACGTGCCACCCTCACCCCCCGGGACGCTGGGGGCCTCCGCGTCACGGTGCAACTACCCGTCCCGCCACCGCACACCGGCGGACCCCGACCAGGGATCGGGTCGGCGCAGTCCAGGTCCAGCGGCGATGTCGCCAGCGGCGTTCAGCCCATCACCCAGAACGCGTGTGCAACAGGAGGATCCGTCACATCAACGCGACCATAGTGGCCTAACCTACGGTACCGTAGTTTAGGTATGGATCCACCGTTTGCGGCAGGCCGCCCTCGACGATCTGCACACGATGACCATTTCGCCTGCCGGAAGCTCACAGGGCTTGCACGACGAGGGCCATATTGTGACCACTCAGTGCAATGGGTGAGTGTGCTCGGTTTCCACCGATCGAGTGAATGCGCTTCCGGTGCAACGGATTTGGTCGCGCCGGAAGTGAGCTACCGATCGGCGCGCGCAGGCGCACGGCGGAGTCTCCGTCTACGTCCCGATGCCCTCGATCATCCCGCGGTGTCCCTACGCTGAGCGTCACCTTTCGCCAGTCGTCTCGTGGACCGTCCTCCGCCGGTCGGGACATAGCATCGCACCCCACCGCTCGTGCCGAAGTTGATCTTCGGGACTGTGAAAGACCTTCAGGTGCAGCAAAATTGGTGCACCCCCTCCCCCTCCGCGCACTCGTGCACGGCCAGCATCTGACCAGAACTTCAACGACGGCGCCGCTGTGGGCGCTCTGGTGTTCGCGAACAACGCCGTCGCTGGTGACATCTGGACTGTCGGCTGACGCTATGCCTTGGCCGCGCTGGGCGGTGCGGTGCGGTGCGGCAGCTTGCGGCCCAAGATTGCCTCGGCCTCCCGGCGGCGCTCGGCAATCTGCTCCGGAGTGAGTTTCACCCGGGTGACACGCATTGTTCCCTGCGTCAACGCACTCATCACTCGCCTCCTCGCACAATTGCCTTGATTCGCCACATGCTACGCGCCTCGTCCCACTCGACGCCAACGACGAAGAGGGTGCGCGCGTCGATCACCAGGACTTCTCGCTCCGCGGGCTCCTCGGCGAGGTCCCCCAGGCGCAGGGCCGGGACACCGGCCTGAACGATCAAGTCCAAGATCACCGGGTTGACACGCGTGTACGAGTGCGGCGGGTTGGCTGAACCGGAGGTCGACAGGAACCCGTGGTGAATGATGTCCTCATCGATCAAGGAGTACAACGAGTCCTCATCGACGATGCCGTACTCCGCGGCCTCGGCTTCGCGGGTGACGCGGACCGCGGTCTCGAGCGGATATTTCGCGAGCCCTGATCTAATCAGGCGTATGCGGCGCTCGTTGGTCGGCGTCATCTCGATCTGACCCCACAACGACTTGTTGATGTCGTCGTGCGCGTTGTACGTGTAGGCGTGGATGACGTCGGCTTCACTGACGGTCAGCCGGTCGTGCCGCTGTCCCGCCAGTGCTGTTTCAGCCAGCGGAATCTCGTCGAATCCATACTCGTCGCCGCCCTCATCTGTCACACCCGGATTGTGGCCTATCACTGGCCCGATTCAGCAATCCGGCGAAACCCTGAAGTCGAGGAACAGTGCCGGAGCCATCGGCCACAGCCGGTCAATCGGTAGTCGAGTCAAGAATCTCGAATCCGCTGCACTACAGGCGATCACGCCGGGAAAACCGTCCCGCCGCACCTCGCACTCCGCACCCGGCCGCCAGCAACGAGATGCACGCAACCGCGGCCTCCGGCATGCTCAGGAGTAACCGACCGCTACACCCCGCCCCGGAGCGCGCCATGCCCCCTCGTCCTACCGCATCGAGTTCGCTGTCCGACAAGGAGATTCAGCGACTCGCCACAGAACTCACCGCGGGCCGAGCACCCACCGTCTGGTTCACCGCCGACGCGGTCGGTATCGCCGAAGGTCGATCCGGGAAGGTCGTTGCGCTCGCCGATCCCGCCGAACCCGACTACTTGCGGGTACGACCCGCAGGATCGACCGATGCGCTTGCGTTCTCCCCCACCGAACTCACCCTCTTGCGGCCCAGCCGCCGCAACACAGATCAGCGGCACCGCTCCGATCACGACATCGCATGACTGTTCGATGTCAAAGGAGTGAACCATGTGCGCTGGAGGCCGACCACCGCGTGCGTACATGGTTTGGCCGAGCAGCGCAGCTCGCCCAAGACCAAAAGTCGGCGGCCCGACGGGTGCACACACTCCCGGGCCGCGCTTCCTGCTTCGAATACGGTACTGCCCCATACCGATCACCGAAGCCCTCTTGTTTCCTATGTGTACCGGGTGTCGAACACGTCGCCGTACTTCTCATGAACGGAGCCGTCGACCAAGCCTGAAGTGACGAATCCGCTTGCCAGATCGATGATTTCGGTGTGATTACCGCGCCATCGGCCTGGCTCGTCATCCACGGCGACGATCGTCCCCTCCCGAATCGCGACCATGCTCGCGACCAGGTGCTGCCGGTCCAAAGTATGCAATTGGGGTATTGATCAGCGTGAGATCCGCGGCAGGGTCGCCGCGGGCGCGGTCGGCCCTCCCACACGCGGCGACCCCGAGGCCTGCCGCAACAGTGAGTACCGCTTGAGCGCCAGCACGCCGAACACGCTCACAACGCCTTGGACGGTCAGTACCTGTTCGACGTGATGGACAGGATGACGGTGGGCTGGACGCCGTGATTCCCCACGGGACGCGGAATCAGATCGTGACACCCGTTTCCGACACCGGTCACGTCCGGCCCGAACTCATGCGTAATCGGCTGGTGCAGAGCGGGTTTCGGCGGGGTATGTCGGTGGGGTCGGTAAGAATGTCGGGATGGGGGGTGGTGACCTGCAACCGCGGTTGGGTGCGGGCCGACCAGATCGTGCACTTCAATGTGGAGCGATCCGGGGATTCGAGCTGGCCAGAGACATTCGATGTGGTGGTCGCTACGACGATGTCGGCCGGTAGTTGGCGCTTCCCGTTCCCGTGCCGGTTCCGAGGTCGAATGCGGTGCGGTGACCGACGCGACGGTCCGCCGGCGCTGGGAGCGGACAGGGAGGATGTCAAAGCTCCGCCGCTGGCGCCTGCGCGGCGATCATCATTCACACCAACCGGAGGAGGGCAGCCGCTGGATCAAGGCGGCATCCCACTCGCACCAGCCGCCGCCTTGGAGAAGTCGGAATATCCGACGACTCAAACCGATGGCTTGGTTTCGGATTCGCTGAACAGTCGAGGCGCTTTCTGTGGATCATTCCGGTGTGGTGACTGACTGGTCCGACTGCTATGACCCTCACGAACTGCGCCGACTGCTCGGCGCCGCCGAGGCCTACATCGGTGTGCTGGCGGGGCGCATCGAACGGTTGCAAGCCCTGCTCGCCACTACCGACCCGGTCGGTGGCGGCCACGGGGTCCCCGCCATATTGCCTGCGATGTCGGAGCCGGACGAGCATTCGCTGCCCTGCGTCAACGGCCAGTCGCCAGGGACGGAGAAGATCGCGCTGTTTCGGACATTATTCCGGGGCCGTGAGGACGTCTACGCCTACCGGTGGGTGAGCAAGAGGAACGGGAAGGTCGGGTGGAGTCCGGACGAGACGGATCGTTACTCGCGCCAGAACGGTGCACCGCGGGTGTTCTTGCCCCTGACCGACGATGCCGTGCAGAAGCATCTCGAAAAGCAGCCCGCAGGAGAAAAGGACCGCCACGTAGGCCTGTATCCACTCACCACCGACGACCGAACCTGGCTGCTGGTCTGCGATTTCGACGGCAAGGACGAGAGTGCCGACTGGCGCCGCGACGCGGAAGCCTACCTCGCTACGTGTGCGGAGGTCGGGGTGCCCGCTTACGCTGAGATTTCTCGTTCCGGTGCCGGCGCGCATGTGTGGACATTCTTCACCGCACCGGTTTCCGCAGCCAAGGCGCGGGCGCTGGGAACGGTGTTGCTACGCAACGCCATCGACCGCCGCGGCCAGATGGCGCTGGCCAGCTATGACCGGTTGTTTCCGACGCAGGATTTCGCGCCGGTCAAAGCCAACGGGGACCTGAAGTTCGGCAATCTCATCGCGCTGCCACTGCACGGCCCGTCACGGTTGGCGGGCACTACTGTGTTCTGCACCCCCGGCACCTGGACCGCGCCCCGTGATCAATTCGCACTATTGTCCGCCGTGCGGCGGCTCACGCCCTCAGCGCTCGACGATCTGGTCACTGCGAACGGTGCGGTGACGGCCGGACCGGTGGCCTTGGCCTCCGAACTGGGTCCCAAACCTCGACGCACCCAACTCGGCCCTGCACCAGCACAAGTGCGGGCGCAGATGGATGCGATGCTATCGATCGCAACCGAGGGTCTGTCGGCGAAGCTGTTGGCTGCGCTGAAACATCTTGCCGCGTTTCATAACCCAGAGTTCTATCGGAGGCAAGCCCAACGATTCAGCACGTGGAATACACCGCGGCTCGTATGCTGCTTCGACGCGTCCGATCCGGGCTGGTTGCGGTTGCCGCGGGGTGTCGCCGAGGAAGCAGCTTCACTCATCGCGCAAGCCGGTGGTGTCCTCGAGATCGAGAGCCGGCTGCGCGAGCCGGCCACGATCACCGCCACCTTCACCGGGATTCTCACCGAAACTCAAACCAGCGCAGTGCAAGCCATGATCGGCCATGACTGCGGTGTCCTCGTCGCCCCACCCGGATCCGGCAAGACGGTAATGGCGTGCGCGCTGATCGCCAACTACCGCACCCCGACAGTGGTGATCGTCAACCGGACCGAGCTGGCGAACCAATGGGGCGAACGCCTTGAGGAGTTCCTCGATCTTGGCGAGGGCCGCGTTGGTTCGGCCGGGGCCGGGAGAGACCGTCGCCATCATGTCGTCGACGTCGTCATGCTGCAGACGCTGTCGCACCGCGACGCATCACCGGATCTGCTCGATGGGTATGGACTGGCTGTCTTCGACGAATGTCATTCGGTGGGAGCCCCCGCAGCCGCCGCCGCGATGGGGCGAGCGAGGATCCCTCGGTGGATTGGATTGTCGGCTACGCCGTATCGGGCCGATCAGATGGATCCAATCATCACCATGCAGTGCGGGCCGATTCGCCATGAGATCATCGACACCACCACCTTCGCCAAATACCACATCGTGCACACCACGACATTCACCACCAACGAATCCGGCACCGACACCGCGACGATCGCCGAAATCTACAACCAGCTCGCCCGAGACACAGTCCGTACCAAGCAAATCGCCGCCGACATCGCCGACGCCGTCGCGCGCGGTCGCTGTGTCCTGGCGCTCACCAACCGCATCGAGCACCTCACCGACCTCGGCCGAACACTCGACTCTCACGGCATCACCGCGCTGCAACTCTACGGCCGCATGCCTCGCGCCGAACGCAGCCGTGTGCTGCGCGCGGTGGCCGATGGTAACGATGGACAACCGATCGTGCTACTGGCCATCGACAAACTCATCGGCCAAGGCTTCGACGCTCCCCGGCTCGACACGGTGTTCCTGGCCACGCCGATCGCGTTCAAAACCCCAGTCATCCAGCAGGTCGGGCGGATCATGCGCCACACCGAAGCCCGCAAAGAGCACGTCGAAGCCCACGACTACCGCGACGATGGCGTCCCGGTCCTGCAACGCATGTACCGCAAACGCCGCGCAACACTGCACTCACGCGGCTTCACCACGATCACCCCCACCGAACTGCCCGCCACTACATCGACTGCAGCTCACAAGGCACCGTCGGCCACCGCCCCCGATAGTTCGACTGTCGACCCCGCACCCCCACTGCCGACCACACCGCAGAGCAGCGAATCCGCGGTGTCTACGTCGTCCGAAGTCCGCGCTTGGGCCATCGCGAACGGCCTGTCAGTTTCCCCGAAAGGTCGAGTGCCCGAACGAATCTGGGAGGCATGGCGTAACCGGTAGCCAAACCCTGGTGCTTCGCACACAGACGCCGACAGCTGCCGGCTGAATCCCCCTTGATAGACGTGTTGCGATTACCGCCTGAGCGCCCAGTCAAGAACGGGTTGATCGAGGGCCCCGCAACTTCTTTTCGATCTGCTGGCGCTCACTGGCGAGCCAACGACCGGCCTGCCCTACCTCCGGCCCCGCGGGCGCACCGGCGGGCAGAAACCCAAACTCGGACCCCGCCAGGTGGATCTGGCGCGGCAGATGTACGACGAGCGCGGCAAGCGCCGCTACACCGTCGAGCAGATCGCAGCCGAGTTCGGCGTCACCCGCCCCCCCATTTACCGGCATCTCACCGCTGCCACAGCGAGAATGGAGGCGTGAGCACGGTCGCATTGACCGGATTGACCGACGCGGACCGCGCACGAGCGATGCACCGCGGGCGGGTGCTGCGGCCCCATCTCGAGGACGGGGTGCCCCTCACCCGCGCTGCGGCCGACGCCGGTGTGCCGCTGCGCACCGCGCAACGATGGCTGCACCGCTACCGCACCGGCGGCCTGGCCGGGCTCGCCCCGGACCGGCGCCGCCCGGGTGAGCGGCGCGCTCATCCGGACCTGATTCGCCTGATCGAAGGGATGGCGCTGCGCCGTCCGCGCTCGTCGCTGGCGGCGATCACCCGCCGAGCCGCCCAGATCGCCACCGCCCAGGGGTGGGTTCCGGTGTCCTACAACACCGTTCGCTCGATCGTCACCGCCCTCGACCCGGCCGTGGTCACCCTCGCGCACGAGGGCGCGGTCGCGTTCCGCGATACCTACGAATAGCCCCAATGCCCAGTGTGCGCCCTCGGCGCCCTTTCGTTCCAACGCGATGGCCTGCCCCGCCATCGAACGTGTGCCGGAGGGCAGCTCGGATCCCATACACATCATTTGGGTCATTCCAAGGATTGCAGCCAGTTCGGGAGCTCGACGAATCGCCGTGGGATGTACTCGGATTCGACGTCGATGCTCATGCCGCGGTCGTGTGCCCAGCAGGTGAGGGCGAGTAGCGGGACCGAGAAGAATCCGTCTGGGCCGCCGCGTCGTTTGGCGGTGTCGAAGTACTTCCGATGCCGTTTCAAGGCTTTCACCAGCTCTTTGGTGAAAGCCTTCTCGTCGCTGGCGGCTATCGCGGCGAAGACGTCGATCGTGGGCCTGATCAGATGGTCGATGACCGTCTGGGCACCGATCTTGCTGGTGGTATCGAGTCCCCGTGCGCGGTCTGCCAGGCGGCTCGGGTCCTCGCGCCAGGCTGCTTGGAGGAGATCGACCCACTCGTACTGGAATTCGTCGGCGACTCCCCCGTCGCCGGTGTCGCGTAAACGCTCGACGGGGTATCCAGCGAGCATGTCGCCGGCTTCGGTGTCGCGGGCGATGGTCGCCCACCAGAAGGCGGTGAGCCAGCGCCCGGTGTCCGCGGCCTGGTTGGGTCCGGTCGGTACCTGGTAGACCTCGTCGCCGAACCGCAGACCGACCGTATCGCGCTCGCCGGTGACGAAACCATCGGTTACCCAGAACAATCCCGTCGCGGCCTGCTCAGCGAGCTGTGCAGCCTTCACGGTCGCGGCTGAGTCGGCGGTCGGGTCATCGATGAGCAGAGCACCGAGTAGTGCCCGTGCGAGTGTCTTGACGAAGAACAGGTTGTCGGGTCGTTCCGGGAGGCGTGGGATGTGGTCGCCGAGGTATCCCCGGTATTCGTCCGCGCGGCCTTCGAAGGTCTCGGCGTCGATTGCGTGCCGTGGCACAACCTCGGTCACAGCTGGCTCACATCCCTAGGTCGAAGGTCTTGCAGGCGTATCCACCGTACTGTTCGCCGACGACTTGTCCGTTCTTCTTCAGGTCCTGGACACGGGCGCGGACCAGAACGTACTCGAGGTCAGCGGGGTTCGTCGTGAGCAGCCTATTGGCCAGGCTGCGCTCGATCGGGGTTCCGTTGTTGGCCATTTCCGTGATGATGGCGCGGTAGTAGCCGCCGGAGCCCTGCTCGTACCGCTTCGCGTCGTCGCCGATACGCGAGCCGAGCCGTGCCTGGGGGCCCTTCTCCTCCACGATCACGATCTTGGTTTTGCCGGTGGCCCTGTCGATGACTTCGTAAACCTTGTCGAAGCTGCCGGGGCCGGCGCGTGCCGGATCGCTGATCAAGTTGACGTTGTAGTCGCTGGACGGATACCTGTCGTCCAGGTACTGCTTGCCAGCGATGTGGCCCAGCCCTTCTCCCGCATCCCGTTGCGCGACATACGCATTGGTCAGATCGGAGGCGGTTTGATCACTGACCTTGCCCGTGGCGGCTTTCTCGCTATCGGCCTTCGCGGACAGCGCCTGCACGAGTTGGACGGACATGTACCGTTTGACCACGTCGCGCATGGCGTCCACGCGGAGTTGGATGCCGGCAGGTTGTTTCTTCTCGGTGCCGGGTTTGAAGGTGGCACCGACGAGGTTCTCATCGACGATCTCGTATTGGTTTGTCGCAGAGTTCAACTGGATCTGCGGAACCGAGAGACCGTTGAAGTCGACGGCGTGGGCGCCCTTGCGCCGGAACTCACCCAGCGAAGGGTAGAGGTTGTAGTAGGCGGCTTGGCAGAGCGGATCTTTGATCTCGTCCGTCAGCGGTAGGTTGCGGAGTTCGACCTCGGTCGGTCCCGGCGGTGCGCGCGGTGCGGAGGGGGCGGCCACCGCGGACGTCGAGGGCGTCTGCTTGTCGCCGCTGGGCTTGGCGGACTGCGAGGGCGCCGGTGCCGCGTTGGCGCCAGAAAGGAAGCACGACTGCGCCTTCGCCTGGATCGCGGCACCTTCCGATTCGAGCTGGTCGGCTTCGGTGTTGTAGGTGTCGACCGCGGCGACATTGGTGTTGTCGATGGTCGGTGCCGCGTTGTTGTGCGTGTCGGCTTGCTGTTCCCACGCCTGCTCTTCGGCGAGGAGCTGCAACAGTCCGCGGGCCCGCCGGGCTGGGCGGAGGCGACGTGGGAGGGGCCCAGAACAAGGGCGACGATGGCCGCGAGCACCATCGCCAGCACTCGCGGCAGGGTCGACCGCCGAAGGGACATTCCGGTTATCGGGTATAGCGCCACTTGCCACCCTCTTTGACCAGGTAGAACGTAGTGGTTTCCTCGGCAAGATCCGGAAAGCGCACCGTCGCATGGACCAGCTCCGACCTGCGATCATCTCCGCGATCCACTTGACGCAATAATTACGTCATTATATTGTCGCGTCATGCTGTTCCCCACGCCCGCGCTGACCGCCGCAGACGATCGCGTCCTCGCCGACGTCGACCGTATGCGCGGCGAACTACGTCACGAACTGCAGGCCAAACCTGGAAAGTGGGCAGGCGGTTTCCGGAAGTTCCTGACCGCAGATGCGGTAGCCGCATCGAACTCCATCGAGGGCTTCAAGGTCTCCACTGTCGACGTAGAAGACCTGATCGCAGGAGAACGCGACGTCGAGGTCTCCGAGGAGAACAAGGCCGAGACCCTCGCCTACGAGCGGATGATGACCTACCTGCAAACGCTGCACAACGTTGACGACTTCGCCTACAGCAAGGGCTTTCTCAACGCGCTGCACTGGATGCTGCAAGGGCATCGGCACACGGAACGCCGTCCCGCGGGGCAGTGGCGAACTGGACCTGTGTACGTCACCGACGCCCGCGATCCGAGCATCGCCGCCTACACCGCCCCTGACGCCGATCAAGTGCCGACTTTGATTGGAGAACTCGTCGACTGGCTCAATGCCGGTGATGAGACGCACCCGCTCGTGCGCGCCGCGATGGCGCACCTGCACCTTGTCTCGGTCCACCCCTGGGCCGACGGCAATGGACGCATGTCCCGGTCGCTACAAACACTGATGATCGCCCGCGAAGGCGTCCTCGCCCCGGAGTTTTCATCGATCGAATCCTGGCTCGGCAGGCCCGGAAACACCTGGGAGTACTACCAGGTCCTCGGCCGCCACGGCAGCACCTTTCGGCCGGACCAGGATGTGTCCGAATGGATTCGGTTCAATCTGACCGCCTACCACCAGCAAGCGCAAACCGTGCACGCCCGTTGGGTTCGGTCGGGGACGGTGTGGGCGAAGCTCGAAGAATACGTCGAGGGCATCCGTATGGACGAACGCGTCATCAGCGCGCTACATGACGTCGCGATGTCCGGCAGGGTTCGCCGGACCCGCTACGAACAATCGGAGGGACTGAGTGTCCAACAAGCGCAACGCGATCTACGCGACCTCGTCGCGCTTCAGGTACTCGAACCGGTCGGCAAGACCCGTGCCCGCTTCTATACCGCCGGTGCTGCCTACCCAGAGGCCGCATTGGATATCGCAAGTACTCCAACGACACTCGAAGATCCCTACGCGCAATAGCGCGCCGGGGCTGTACCGTTCGCAGCTACGACCTCTCTGTCTGTCGGGCACAGGTGCATTCAACAGGTTCTCATCGCTTCTCCACGGCAGGTTTCCGACCACCGCGAGCAGGGTCATTCAACCAGAATCACAACACGCCTCGTGACCAAAGCGGGCTACACGGTGGACGGCGCCGGTGTGCTGCGAATGTACGAGAGTGGCACGCTGCGGCCGGAGCCATTCACGCTCACGGTCCGACACCGAACTCGATCCTTGAGGTGCCGGAACTTCTTCGGACAGCGATCCAAAGTAGGATTTGGGTAACTGAACAGAGTTGTTTGTGGCACAGAAGAAGTCGCGTCAGTTCAGCCCGGAGTTCCGGGAAACAGCGGCACGCGAGGTGGTCGAGAAGTCTCGGCCGGTCGCCGATGTCGCGCGCGATTGCGGGGTAACCGATCAGACGATCCGGAACTGGGTGAAACAGTTCCAGCGCACTCACTCCGCAGCGGATACCGGGTTGTCGTTGCCGGAACGTGCCCGGTTGAAGGAATTGGAGCGCCGGGTCCGGGAGCTGGAGGAAGAGAACCGCTTCCTGGGAAAATCGGTCAGGGATTGGACGGACGATTGCAGCGGCCCGGCCGGAATCGAGACCTACGGCGTTGTTACGAGCCCGCCGAGATCGTGTGGCGAGTGGTCCCTCCATCGCCCTGCGACCGTGGCCAGGGTCAACGGAATCTGCAGTGCCTCACCGCAGGTCGATGCCTCCTGCATTGCCGAGGCCAACATAGCTATATGCCTGCCATGTGAGCGGCTGGACATCTCTTCCCGAGCGCCAGCCATCCAGCAGTTCTCGCTGGACGTTCCCTACCGCGACCCAGGGGTCGATGGTGGGGTCGGAAAGAAGTCGCAGCAGATCACGATCGACAACTCGCGCATACCGATCCTCGATCGGATACCTAGTCACCACGACGTGCTGGGCCCCGGCGTGCAACGCCGCGATAGGAATGCCCCACCACTCACGGTTGACCCCTATGGCGATCCTGCCCGCATTGCACGCGCGCATCCAGGCCGAGCAGCCTGAGAGCCTGGATGCACTGTATGTGCTCACACACGCGGCCGCTGAAGACTTCAATGCCCTCGAAGCCGAGTTCGACGAGGCGGGCAGCGCGATCGAGACAACCGCGCGCGAGTTCATCGCCGAGGACTTCTACTTCATCACGCAAGCCTGCGGCTTCCGTGGAGATGCTCATCGCTACCCGCGAGTGGTAGACCGAGCCTACCGACCTGATCGGCGGCTTTCTCGACGATTCAGCCGGCTGACACGACATCTGTACATGGAGGTGATCGTCCGTCACAGCCACTCGCCGACCACCTCCGCGATGTATCCGAGGGCAATGTCCGAGGTCATCTGCCAGTGCGTGACGGGCACCGGGTGGTTGAGAACGGAACCTGTCACTGCGGGTAGCCAGGTGTCTGCATTCGCGCTTCCCGTCGGGTCGTCCTGGGCCGCAGTGAAGTAGACGATGTCGCCGTCGAACGAACGTGGGCGGTACACCGCATCGAGGGATGCCGAGGTGGCGGCGGCGTTCACGACTCGTTCGATGCGAGCCGTTCCGATGGAGGCGAACGGTTCGGGAAGAGCGGCTAGTTGCCGCGGGAGCTGTGCGAGGTCGATGGATATTTCGAGGCCGAGTTCGACGGACTGGTCGCCCAGCAGTCCGCCGATGAGGTCTATCACTGTCACCTCCGGGATGGCGGCGGGCTCGGCAGCGGAGTCGTGTAGGCGGCTGTCGAGCATCGCAAGTAGTGCAACCTCTTCGCCTGTGTCTTGGAGTTGTACGGCCATGGCGTGGGCTAGCACGCCGCCCAGGGACCAACCGAGCAGATGGTAGGGGCCTTCAGGTTGGACCGTGCGGATCTGTTCGATGTAGAAGTAGGCCCAGTCCTCGATCGAATCCGGCAGTGGGGCACAAGAACTCAGAACCGGGGATTGGAGACCGTAGATCGGGCGGTTGGGGGGCAGGTGAGCGGCCAGACCAGCGAAGGACCAGGCTATTCCGCCGATGGGGTGGATGCAGAAGAGCGGGTTGGCGGGGATATCGGGGTGGCGGGGACGCAGGGGTAGGAGGATGTCGAACGCCGCGTCGGGACCTTCGGTTTCGGAGCCGCGGGTGCGTAGCTCGGCCAGGATGGCTGCCGGGGTGGGCGCGGTGAAGGCCCACATAACGGGGACTTGTTCGGCTACTGCTTCGGTCAGTTGGGCGACCAGTTTGGTCGCGAGAAGGGAGTTCCCGCCTAGTTCAAAGAAGTTGTCGTCCAGACCGATTCGGTCCAGGCCGAGGACTGCGGCGAAGATCTCGCAGATTGCGGTTTCGAGAGCAGTGGTGGGGGCGCGGTAGGTGCGGGGTGCGAGTTCTGGTGCGGGGAGAGCTGCGCGGTCCACTTTGCCGACCGAGTTCAGGGGGACGCTGTCGAGGACGACGATGTCGGTGGGCACCATGTGTGAGGGCAAAGCTCGTGCGGCCCATTTGATCAGGCGGTCCGGTTCGACCCCGCTGTTGTGGACAGCCACGACATATGACACGAGAACCGTTGCACCGGTGTGATTTGTCCTGCCGACCGTAACAGCGAATTCCACGTCGGCGTGGGTGGCCAGGACCGCGTCGATCTCGCCGGGTTCGATGCGGAAGCCGCGGATCTTCACCTGGAAATCGGTGCGGCCGCGATAGTCGAGCTCGCCATTGGCATTCCATGCGACGACGTCACCGGTGCGGTACATGCGGGTGCCGGGCTGGAACGGGTTGGCGACGAAACGCTCGGCTGTCAGGCCGGCACGGCCGAAGTAGCCGCGTGCCAATTGGGCACCGGCCAGGTATAGCTCACCCGGGACGCCGAGCGGCACCGGCATCAGGCGCGAATCCAGGACGAATACCTGACTGTTCCAGACCGGTTCGCCGATCGGCACGGACGTCGCATCGATGTCGGCCACCCGGTGGCTGGTAATCGATACCGCGGCCTCGGTCGGGCCGTACAGGTTGAACAGCGCTGTCTGCGGCGCCGCCTCGGCAAGTCGGCGCGCCATCGCGGCGGGCAGTGTTTCACCGATGGCGAGGATGCGGCGTAACGAGTCCGGTAGCTGGTCGGTCAGCAATGCGTCGAGCATCGACGGCACCGCGTGCAGGGTGGTCACACCCTCACGGGACATCAGGGCGTTCAAATACGCGGGGTCGCGGTGCCCGTCCGACGCGGCGATCACCAGGCGGCCGCCGCAAGCCACCGCGGACCAGAATTCCCACACCGACAGGTCGAAGGTCGCCGCTGTCTTGAGCAATACCGAGTCGTCGCTGGACAGTCCGAATTCCGCTGTCTTCCAAAGCAACTGATTCACGATCGCGCCATGCGAGACTGTGACACCCTTCGGGCGGCCGGTGGACCCCGACGTGAAGACCACGTACGCCGCATGCTCCGCACGCAATGGCACGATGCGGTCGTCGTCGGTGATCGGGGCGGAGCTCAGACCCGACAGATGCAGCCGGTCCACATGCACGATCGGCGCGGCGGAGGTGACGAAATCCGTCGCGGTATCGGTCAGTACACAGATCGGTGCCGCTGTTTCCAGAATGTGGTCGGATCGCCACGCGGGCTGATCGGGCTCCACCGGCACGTACGCGCCACCGGCCTTGCTCACCGCGTACATGGCGACAACCAGGTCCACCGAACGCCGAAGGGCAACCGCCACGCGGGATTCGGGACCCACACCGAGGGCGATGAGCTGTCGCGCGAGGCGATTCACCTGTGCGTCCACATCCGCGTACGTGAAGCGGGTGCCATCGGCCGCGACGAGGGCGACGGCGTTGGGCGTCGCGGCGACCGTCGTGTCGAGCAACGACACCAATGTGGCAGCAGCGAGCGGGTGCGCGGTGTCGTTCCACTCCAGGAGAATTCGCGCACTCTCCTCCGGCGCGAGCAGGTCGATCGCTCCAACTGGTACCTCGGGATCGGCGATCACGGCATTCAGCACGCGCACGAACCGGTCCGCGAATCCCCACACCGTCGACTCGTCGAAGAGATCTGTGGCGTAGGTGAGGACACCGCCGATACCCGTCGGTGTTCCCTTTCTGTCATAGCCGTCTGCCACGATCAGATGTAGATCAAACTGCGACAACTGCCGATCCGTCGACAATCCCTTCATGGTGAGGCCAGGCAATTCCATGCTCACCGGAGCCAGATTCTGGAACGACAGACCCACCTGGAACAGCGGATGCCACGCCGTCGAACGCACCGGATTCAGCGCTTCGACCAACTGCTCGAACGGTACGTCGGCGTGAGCGAAGGCTTGGATATCGGCATCACGCTGCCGCGCGAGCAAATCGGTGAAATCCGCACCCGCATCGACCCGGGTGCGGAACACCAGCGTATTGACGAACATGCCGATGAGATCGTCCAGCTCGGCTGCACCGCGACCAGCTATCGGCGTGCCGACGGCGATATCAGCGGTTCCCGACAACCGTGCCAACAGGATCGCGTATGCGGTGTGCACCACCATGAACAGGGTCGCGCCCTGCGCCCGAGCCAACTCCACCAACGCCGCATGGGTGCGCGCATCGATGTGCAGGTCGACTTGGCCGCCGGTGAACGACTGGACCGGCGGACGCGGCCGGTCGCGCGGCAGTTCCAGCTGATCTGGCAGGTCGGCGAGCGCATGACGCCAGTAGGCGATCTGCTCGGCGGCCAGTGACCCCGACTGATCCGCACTGCCGAGCATGGCGCGCTGCCACAGCGCGTAGTCCGCGTATTGCACGGGCAGTGGCGACCAGGCGGGAGCCAGTCCCTCGACGCGAGCGACGTATGCCGACACCAGATCTCGGGTGAGCGGACCACCCGAGAAACCGTCACCGCAGATGTGATGGACGACCATGGCCAGGACGAATTCGCCGTCGGCGACCTGCCACAGCGCTGCCCGCAGTGGAACCTCGGCGGTGACGTCGAACCTGGTCGATGCCAGTGCCGCTACGGCCGATTCCACCTCGTCCGCGTGGGCGACTATCAGCTGGAGTCGTGGTACTTCGGGGTCCGTGGGCGACAGGATGACTTGCACCGGACCTGCTTCGTGCTGCGGGTAGATCGTACGCAGGATCTCGTGTCGCACAACGAGATCGGTGAAAGCCTGCCGCATCGCCTCGGCATCCAGCGCACCGGTCAGTCGTATTGCGATGGGAATGTTGTAGGCGGCCGACTCGGTGTCGAACCGGTTGAGGAACCACATCCGCTGTTGGGCGGGCGACAGCGGAACCTGTGCAGGTCGTTCGCCCGCCATCAGAGCCGGACGGGTCGGGACACCCGTGAGTTTCGCTAGCGCCGTGGCCAATCCCGCAACGGCGGGGGCGGTGAACAACGCACGCACCGGCACCTGGGTATCCAGTGCCATCCCGAGGCGAGCGGTCACCCGCGTGGCGAGCAGAGAATTGCCGCCGAGCTCGAAGAAGTTGTCGTCCGCCCCGACTCGTTCCAGACCCAGCACCTCAGCATAGACGGCTGCCACGATACGTTCAGCCGGTGTCGACGGCTCCCGATGCGGGCGAGCCACGAGTTCGGGTGCGGGGAGCGCGTTCCGGTCGAGCTTGCCGACGGCAGTCAGCGGAACCTCGTCGAGCACCACGACCGACACGGGCACCATATGCGACGGCAGAGACCGTTCGGCCCACTGGATCAACTCATTGGAATCGAGCGCGCGACCCACCACATACGACACCAATATGGCTGCCCCGCTGTGGTTTTCGCGGCCGATTGTGACTGCGTGGTCGACCCCGGGATACGCGGAGAGCACAGCGTCGATCTCACCGAGTTCGATGCGGAACCCGCGGATCTTCACCTGGAAGTCCATGCGGCCCACATACTCCAGTTCGCCGCCGAGCGGCCCGGAGGTCGGCACGCCGACCCACCGAACCAGATCGCCGGTGCGGTACATGCGATCCCCGGGCGGCCCCCAGGGATTCGCGACGAACCGTTCCGCTGTCGCCCCGACACGCCGGTGATAGCCGCGCGCGAGTGCCGGCCCCGACAGATACAGCTCACCCACGACGCCCGAGGGAACCGGATTCAGCCTGCTGTCGAGCACCACCGCCCACGTGCCCGGTACCGGGGCACCGATCGATACCCGTTGTCCCGCGAGCAGAGTCGTATAGGTGGCGCCGACAGTCGCCTCGGTCGGGCCATAGCCGTTGATGAACCGACGCCCCGGCTGCCATCTGGCCAGGAGTTCGGGCGTTGTGGCTTCGCCGCCCGCGGAGACCACCTCGAGGTCGTCCAGGCCGGACGGATCTACGGTACCGAGCAGCGCGGGAGTGATGATCGTGTGTGTGACCTGTTCGGTCCGCAGCAGTTCATGCAGTTCGTCGCCGCCGACGATCTCCGGGTTCACGATGACCAGGGTGGCGCCGCTGTAGCAAGCGGTGGCGATTTCCTCGACCGATTGGTCGAAACTCGGCGAGCACACATGCAGCATGCGCGATTCTGGTTCCAGCCGCAGGATGTCGACCGAGTGGCCCACGAGCCCCCCGAGCCCGGCGTGGGTGAGTGTGACGCCCTTGGGCATTCCTGTCGACCCGGACGTGTAGATGACATAAGCCTGATGCGAGAAATGCAGTGGCCCACGACGATCCCGGTCCGTCACGGGGTCCGCCGACTGAGCGGCGCAGCGCGCCGACACCGCAGGAT
Organism: Nocardia sp. CA-151230; assembly: GCF_050942175.1. Lineage (NCBI taxonomy): Bacteria > Bacillati > Actinomycetota > Actinomycetes > Mycobacteriales > Nocardiaceae > Nocardia > Nocardia sp. CA-151230. Next base: position 3,852,392 of record NZ_CP192061.1, on the reverse strand, counting down.
CGTCCAATGCCAGCCAATCGACCGTGTCGGGCAGGCCACCCATCTGCTCGGTTACCGTGATACCAATCGCCGCAGCCGAATCGTCGAGCATGTACCGCACCCGATCCAGCGGATAGGTCGGATCGACCGGCAGATACGCGCCGCCGGCCTTGGCGACCGCCCATATCGCCGCCACCATCGAGTAGGAACGTCGCATCGCGAGCGCCACCACGGTTTCGGGCGCGACGCCGCGGTCGATCAGTACCCGCGCCAGTCTGGAGGAGTGCTCGTCGAGCTCGCCGTAGGTGTAACTCCGCCCGGCGTCACGTACGGCAACGCGGTCCCGTCCGAAGGCGACTCCTCGGGTGAGCAGATCGGGCAGGATACCGACGATAGCCGGGACACCGCCGCCCATTCGAGTCAGGCGCTGGTATTCGCCGTCGGCCAGCAGCGGGAGCTCGCCGACCCGCGTTTCGGGACGGTCCGCCACCGCCGCCAGTATCCGAAGGAACCGCTGGACGAAGACAGTCGCGCCGCGCTCGTCGAAAAGGCGACTCGAGAAGGACATCTCGCCATGTAGTTCGGCGGAGTCACCACCGGTGGCCCGCAGGGCCAGTGCCACATCTCCGACGACATCCGCTGGGCTGTCGAACGAGAGCGCCACTTGGAACAGCGGGTGCCGATCCGGCGACCGCCGCGCTCCCGATAGCTCGACCAGTTCCTCGAACGGAATCCCCGCGTGCGCGAATCCCCGCAGTTCGATCTGATGCGCTTCGGGCAGAAGGGAGATGAACCGTGCGCGGAGGTCCGTAGGGGTCCGCAGCACAAGCTCGGCCCGATCGCGACCCGGCACCGGTGTGCCGATCGCGATGTCGCCGGTGCCGGACAGGCGAGCGAGCAGCACCGCCAATGCCGTACGTACCAATGCGGTCCAGGTCACGCCCGCTGTGTCCGCTACGCCGCGCAGACCCCGATGCACATCGTCGGACACCGAGAACGCCACTAGCCCACGCGAATCCGGCCGAAGTCCGGGACGTGTCCGATCTATCGGCAGTTCCAGCCTGTCGGGCAGTCCCGCCAATGCGGTGCGCCAGTACCGGGACCGGGTGATCGAGTCATCGGACTCTGCGTCGAGCCGCACCGCGAGCGCGGCCGCGGGATGGTCCGGTGCCGTGACAATTTCGCCGAGCACCCGACGTAGCCGATCGGTGACCGCCTGCGCGGTCTCCTCGGCGACCATGTCCCGCCGAAACTTCACCTGCACCAGCATGCGAGGGTTCGGGAAAACCATGACGGTGATCGGATAGTGCGTGAAGTCGTCGGCGCGCGCCCCGTCGATCCGCAATCCGTCGAGCGCACCGCTGGCCCGCTGTAGCCCCTCGGCATCAACCGGGTACGACTCGAACACCAGCATGGTGTCGAACAGCTCACCCTGGCCCACGACGCGCTGGATGGCACCGAGTCCGAGGTGGTGATGATCCAGCAGTGACGCCTGCTCGGCTTGCAGTCGGTCCACGAGTGTTCGCACCGTCGTATCTCGGCCGAATCGGATCCGCACAGGGATGGCATCCACGAAAAGGCCGATCATCTCGCCGATTCCGTCGAGTTGCGCGGGCCTGCCGGAAATCGTCGCACCGAAGACGACATCGTCTCGTACGGTACTCCCCGCGATGGCCAGACCCCACGCCGCCTGGATCACCGTATTGGCGGTCACCTCGACCGCGGCCGCGTACTCCGTGAGTGCCGTGGTCTCGGCCGTGGACAACTCGAACTCGCAGCGGCCGAATCCATGACCGGATGCGGCGGGCCAGGTGAGTTCGGGCGCGAGCATGGTCGGTGCGGCGTCCGCCAAGACAGTCGACCACGCCCGGGTCGCGGCGTCCTCGTCCTGACGCGAAAGCCACCGCAGGTAGTCGCGATACGGTCGGACGGGAGGCAGTACCGAAGCATCGCCACCGGTCGCGTACAGAACCAGCAGCTCCTTCAGCAGCAACGGCATCGACCAGCCATCGAGCAGAATGTGGTGGCCGGTCAGAACGAGATGGATACGTCCGGAATCGGTGTGGTACACCGTAAGTCGCAGCAGCGGCACCACCGTGGGATCGAATCGGAGGTGTTGCTCGGCGGTCAGCAGTCGCGGCAGCTCCGCTTCGGATACGCCCTCGACGATTCGCACCGGCATCTCGGCGTCGTCGATCACCAGTTGCACCGGGGTTCCGTCGTCCGCAGGGACGAAGGCGGAGCGCAGATTCGCGTGCCGGTCCAGCATGCCCCGCGCGGCCCGGCGCAGTCGTTCGGTGTCCAGATCGCCCGTCAGTTGCGCGGCCAACTGGATGATGTACGCGTCAACGGACTGGTCCAGCAGCTCCATCAGCACGCGCAGCGAGTCCTGTAGCGGCGAGAGGGGCAGCACATCAGACAGCGCGGGATAGCCTCGCCGCCAGCGATCCAACTCGGTCTGGGTGACCCGGACCAACGGCACATCCGACGGGGTCAACCCGCCTGCCGCGGGATGGCCCGTGTGATCGGCGAGCGCGGTGAGCGCGGCCGAGAAGTCGGCGGCCAGTTCCTGGACGGCCGCCTCGTCGAGGATCTCGCTCGCGTAGCCGAGGCTCAGTTCCAACCGGGGACCGTCAGCGGTGTCGGCGGCGATCGCGTTGATGTCGATGACCGTGCCGACGGGCATGGTCGGGTCGTATTCGAAATCGAGTTCGCCCAGATCAGCGGTCGGCAACCAGCTCTCGTCGGCGAGGTCGGCGGGCACACCCGCGGACGCGCGACCGAGATAGTTGAAGCCGATCTGCCCGATATCGCCCGTGAGCAGGTCAGCGGTTCCCGGGTGGTGGCGCAGCATGCCGAACCCCATGCCCTTGTCCGGCACCGCGAGTAGCTGCTCCTTGACCGACTTCAGCACGTTCGCCAAGGCTTCGCAATCGGAGAGGTCGGCCGAGGTCCCGGACAGATCGATCGCGACAGGATGGACGCTGGTGAACCAGCCCAGGGTGCGCGTCAGATCCGCCCCTGGCACAACGGTTTCCTCGCGTCCGTGGCTCTCCAGTCGTATCCGGGTGACCGCCGCATCGATACCACGCCGTGCCCGCCAGCCACGCACCGCCAGCGCGAGGGCCGCGAGCAGTCCGTCATTGACGCCACCGCGATACAGCGCGGGCACCGTCGTGAGCATTGCCTCGGTGACCTCGACGGGCACCGTAACCGCGATCGACCGCATGGACGAATGGGTGTCGACGGCGCGGTCCAGGGCACGCGTGCCCAGCAGCGGATCAGGCGTGGCCAGCACGCGCTTCCAGTAGCCGACCTCATCGGAACGCTCAGCGGCCGCTTCTGCGAGGCCGTGTGCCCAGCGCCGGAAGGAAGTACCGCCCGGTGGCAGCACGATCTGCTGCCCGGCAGAGTGTTGCGCCCACGCCACGGCCAGATCAGAAATCAGGATCCGCCACGACACACCGTCGATCACATAGTGATGTGCGGTCGCAACGAGCACATCGCGCGCGTCGGGCCGACGCAACCAGGTGAAGGCGATCATCCTGCCACCCGCAGGATCCAACATACCCAGTGTGGAATCGACTGCGGCACTACCGATCAGAGCGAGCTCAGGGCCGCCTGTTCCGGCAGGGACCTCGACCTCGGCCACCAGCGCCCCGGCATCGACCGCAGCGCGCGACAACCCCTCGAACCGCCACCGACCCGCGTCCTGCCGCACTCGGGAATGCAGCACCTCGTGCCGATCGAGTACAGCCGCGATCGTCGCGACCAACCCCGGACGATCGAGACGCTCGGGCAACGCCAACACCATCGCCTGGGCGAACCTGTCCGAGGAACCCTCGGCGAGGAATTCGGCAAGCACCGGCGTCAGCGGAATCTCACCGACACTGCCTCCAGGCAACTCCGCCAGCATCATTGGCGTCACATCGCCGCCCACGACGGCTACCCGTGCCAGCGCGGCCACCGTCCGCTGCTCGAATACATCGCGCGCGGTGAAGACAATCCCGTCCGCCTTGGCTCGCGACACCAGCTGGATCGACATGATGCTGTCGCCGCCGATAGCGAAGAACGAATCGCTGACCCCTACCGCTGCCACCCCGAGTACCTCGGCGAACAACTCGGCCAGTCGCGCTTCGACCGGTCCCTGCGGGGCACGTGCCACCGTGGTCGCGAAAGTCGGCTCCGGCAAGGCTTTTCGATCGAGTTTGCCATTGGGGGTGAGCGGCAGCTCATCGACTACGACTATCGCCGACGGCATCATATGCGCAGGCAGGATGTCGGTTGCGTACTCGGCGAGCCGGCCCGTGTCAACGGTACTGCCGGGTGTCGCACGTACATAGGAAACAAGTGCCGTCGATCCGGATGGCAGCGTGCGCCCGAGCGTGACCGTGAAGTCGACATCGTCATGTCCGCTCAGGACCGCATCGATTTCGCCGAGTTCGACACGGAAGCCGCGCACCTTCACCTGCGCGTCGGTGCGCCCCACATAGTCGAGTTGCCAATGTGCCGACGGCACAGCGACATTCCCGGCCCGCTCACCGGGTGCGGCATACCAGCGCATGACGTCGCCGGTGCGGTACATACGCGAACCCGGTGGGCCCCACGGATCGGCGACGAAACGTTCCGCGGTCAATCCGGACCGGTTCCAGTAGCCGCGGGCCAACCCGCCGCCGGCCAGATACAGTTCCCCCGCGACACCGGGTGGCACCGGGTTCAGTCGTGCGTCCAAGACGAGCGCGGACATGCCATGCACGGGCGTCCCGACCGTAATCCGCTGCCCGGCAGTCAATTCCGCGTATGACGAGATGATGGTCGTCTCGGTTGGCCCGTAGGCATTGAAGTAGCTGCGCCCCGGCTGCCAGCGGGCCAGCAGTTCCGGGGTCGTCACATCGCCGCCGACGGAGACGACCTCGATCGCATCGAGGCCGGCCGGGTCGACGGTGCCGAGCACCGCGGGGGTGATGATGGCGTGCGTGACGGCTTCGGTGCGCAGCAGGTCGGCGAGTTCCGCGCCGCCCACGGTCGACGGCGGCGTGATCACCAGCGTCGCTCCGACGGAGAACGCGCACAGCCATTCCAGTACCGAGGGATCGAAGCTGGGAGAACAGATGTGCAGCAAGCGGTGGTGCGGTTCGAGTCGGTAGTGGCGGACAGCTTCGTTCAGGAGGCCGCCCAGGCCGCTGTGGGTGACGGTGACGCCCTTCGGGACACCTGTCGAACCGGATGTGTAGATGACGTACGCAGGGTGCTGGAACCGCAGCGGCGCACGGCGATCCGCATCGGTAATCGGTGTGGTGAGTTGCGTATCGCAGCACTTCTCGGTCGTGGAATCGTCGAGCAGCAGCCAGTGGGGCCCGTCCGGCACTTGGTCGGTGTATGCCGAGTTGGTGATACCCAGCATGGCGCCCGAGTCGGCCACCATGTGCCGGATTCGTTCGGCGGGGTATCCGGGATCGATCGGAACATGAGCGCCACCGGCTTTCGCGATGGCCAGCACTGCCAGCACCATCTCGTAGGAGCGCGGCAGTGCGACGGCCACCAGGTCCTCCGGGCCGATGCCCCGTTCGATCAGCGCACGGGCCAATTGCGAACTGCGCGTATCGAGTTCACCGTAGCTGATCGAGCGGCCGCGGTATCGGACGGCGACGCGATCGCGGCCCAGATCGACGCCTCGGGTCAGAAGGTCGGGGAGCAGCCCCGTGGCCATTACGTCGTCGCCGTGCACGCGGGTCAGCAATGCCAGCTCATCGTCGGCGAGCAGTGGCAGATCCCCGATGGGCTGCTCAGGTCGCTGGACGGCGGCCGCCAGTAGTCGGCGGAGTCGGTCGGCGAAGACCTCGATGCTGCGCAGATCGAAGAGATCGGTAGCGAAGGCGAATTCCGCTGTACCGAGGTCCTCCTGGATATGGAGGTGCAGGTCGGAGCGCTGGACCTCGACGGGGAACCGGTTTCCGACCGAAAGCATCGACTGGGCCGGTCCGTCGAAAGGCACGTCTGCTCGCGCGAATGCCTGCAGGGCGATGTCTTTCGCGTTCGCGTGCAAGTCCTCGAAGGAGGCGCCGCACTGCACCTTCGTGCGCAATACCAGCGTATTCGCGGATCCATCGGCGGCGACCGGGGTGCCTATCGCGATATCGTCCGTACCGGACAGCCGTGCGAGGAACAGCGCGAAGGCCGAATGCGCAACGGCGAAAACGGTTGTGTCCCAATCCTGCACGAGTTCCCGCACATGCCGGTTCAGTGCTGCGCCGATCTCGAATGAGACGCGACCGATCGGCACGGTTGAGGCTTCCCTATGCCTCGGGTGATCCGCGGGCAGGTTTATTTCGTCCGGCAGCCCCGCAAGCGCAGTCCGCCAGTACCGTGCCTGCGCGATCAAGTCGTTACGCGCGACGAACAGAGTGTCCAATTCCGCTGGCGTACGCTCCGGGCCCGCGATGAATTCGCCGATCAGTAGGCGTAGCCGGTCCCCCAGCGCCCGCGCCATGGCGGTGGTCACCAGATCGCGCCTGTGCTGCACCGCGATCCGCAGTTGCGAGCCCAGCTGGACCTCGACAGCCACCGGATAATGGGTGAAGTTGACCGCTCGCAGATCGGTGATCTCCAAGCCGTCGATCGTGCCGTAGGCATGCCGCAGCCCGTCGACGTCGACGGGATACGACTCGAAAGCCAGCAGGGAGTCGAACAATTCACCGGCACCAGCCGTGCGCTGGATCTCGGTGAGTCCGACATGATGGCAGTCGAGCAGGGAAACCTGCTCGGACTGGAGCCGACTCAGCAATTTCCACACCGGCTCATCGACATCGAACCGAACTCGGACCGGAACAGTGTTCGCGAACAGGCCGACCATACCGTCGACACCCTCGAGTTGGGGCGGACGCCCGGAAACCACCGTGCCGAAGACGATATCCGCGCGCTCGAGGCAGGCCGCGAGCACCAGGCCCCAGGCGGCCTGGACGACTGTATTGACTGTGACCTCGTTCGACGCGGCGAATGCCAGCAGCTGTGCTGTCTCGTTGGTCGACAGATCGGCCACGTAGATCCCGTGACCGGAGCCCGATTGGGTGGGCGACGCCACACTGGCCGCCAGACAGGTCGGCGTGACCCGCGCCAGTGCCTCGCGCCACGTGTTCAGCGCGGCGCCCCGATCGCGCCGGGCCAACCAAGCGATGTAGTCCCGATATGGCCGGACACTGGGCAGGATCGCCGAATCGCCATCTGCGGCGTAGGAAACCAGGAGTTCCTTCATCAGCAAAGGCATCGACCAGCCGTCCAGCAGCAGGTGATGCGCAGTCAACAACAGATGGACGCGGCCGGATTCGGTGCGGTACACCGCGAATCGAAGCAGGGGCGCGAATGCGAGATCGAATCCGAGACGTTGTTCGACGGCCAGCAGTGCGGACGGATCAGCATCCGCCGTATCGATGACCCGCCACGGTACGTCCACCTGCTCGATCACGATCTGGATCGGAGTGCCATCGGCCGCGGATCTGAATGCGGTTCGCAAGATGGCGTGGCGGTTCAGCATCACCTGAGCCGCTCGCCGCAGACGATCGAGATCGATCGCGCCGGACAATTCCATTGCCCACTGCAATAGGTAAGGGTCGGACTGTTCCGAAACCTGCGTCAAGAACAGCAGTCCGAGCTGCAAGGGCGAGAGCGGCAGAACATCGACGAGACCGGGGTGCTCGCGGTGCCAGAAATCGAGTTCCCCCTGCGTGACTCGCACGAGCGGAACATCCGCCGGAGTCAGGCCGCCTGCCGCCGGAAAGCGCACATGCTCGGCGAGCATGGTCAGTGCGGCCACCCAGTACTCGGCGAGTTCGCGGACAGCGGCATCATCGAGAATCTCGGAAGCGTAGGCGAAGGACGCGGAAAGCTGTGCACCGCAGTCGGTATCGGTAACAATCGCGTTGATGTCCACCACAGCGGGCGCGGGCATCGTCGGATTCTGGACGGCCCTCGGCTCACCCCACGCGGAGGTTGGCAGCCAACTCCCATCGGTCAGCGCCTCGGGCACATCGCCCGCGGAAATCCGGCCAAGGTAGTTGAATCCGATCTGACCGAGCGCACCATCGAGCTCGCCCGCTGTGTTCGCGTTGAGATACCGCAGCATACCGAACCCAATGCCGTTGTCCGGCACCGCGATCAGCTGCTCCTTCACCGCTTTGAGCATTGCCGCAGTCGCCTCGCCACCTTGCCATGCGGCGGCGACATCGATACTGGACAAATCGAGCGCGACCGGATACATGCTGGTGAACCAGCCGACGGTGCGGTTCAGATCGGCATCGGGGACGACGGATTCCTCGCGACCGTGCCCCTCGAGTCGTATCCGCGTTGCCTTGACATCGATGCCTCGGTTCGCGCGCCACGACCGCACCGCTAGTGCCAGTGCGGCGAGCATGCCGTCGTTGACTCCTCCTCGGTACAGCGCCTGCAACTCGCCGAGCACCGCATTGGTGACATCGGCCGGTACCTTGATATTGAAATGCCTCACCGTTTCCACAGTGTCGACGGCCGGGTCGAAAGCCCTCACACCCAAGGGAGGATCGGCAACCGCCAACACCTGCCGCCAGTACGGCAGCTCGTCGACTCGGCCCTGCGCAGCCCCGACCAGACCGTGTGCCCAGCGCCGGAACGATGTGCCGACGCTGGGCAGAGCGATCCGTTGCCCGCTTTCGTGGTGCGCCCAGGTGGCCACAAGATCCGAGATCAGAATGCGCCACGAAACACCGTCGATTACATAGTGATTCGCGGCAACGATCAGCGCATCCCGACCATCTGGGCGAGACAGCCAGGCGAAGGCGACCATTCGCGCCTCGGCCGGTTTCAGGGAGTCGAGGGCGGCATCCAGTGCCGCACTGGCGCTGTCATGCAGGATGTCGATCTCGACACCAGCTGGCAACTCGACCCGGGTGAGCAGCAGCTCTACATCCACGGCCGCCGGCGGCAACACTTGGAGCTGCCATTGCCCGTCGATGAACCGCAGCTGTGCACGCAGCATGTCATGGTGGTCCAGCACTGCGCCGAGCGTTGACACCAGACTCGCCCGGTCGATATGTTCGGGCAGCGCGAGCACCATTTGCTGGGTGAACCGGCTGAAAGACGTCCCTTCCGCCAGATGCGCCGCAAGCACCGGCGTCAGCGGAATCTCCCCGACACCGCCACCCGGCAACTCCGCGAGCCTCGTCACCGGCTCAGCACCGACCACCGCGACCCGCGCCAACCCGGCCACCGTGCGGTGCTCGAACACATCCTTCGGGGTGAACACGATTCCGACGGCTCTGGCCCGCGACACCAGCTGAATCGATAGAATACTGTCCCCACCTGCGGCGAAGAACGAGTCCTCCGCGCCGACTCGCACTCCGAGAATCTGAGTGAAGATCTCGGCGATCTGGGTTTCCACGGGGCCCATCGGATCCCGCGTTGCCGCAGCCTCGAAAACCGGATCGGGCAAGGACAGCCGATCCAATTTTCCGTTGGGGGTCAAGGGAATCGAGTCGAGCGTGACAATCACGGCCGGTACCATGTGGACCGGCAACAAGTCGCCCACAAACCGCGCAAGTCTTCCCGTATCAACAGCTAGCCCGGTGCGCGGCAGAACATACGAGACCAATACAGTCGCTCCGGACGGGGCGATCGCGCCGATCGTCGCCGCATACTCGATATCGGAATGACGAGTCAGCGCGGCATCGATTTCTCCGAGCTCGATCCGGAAGCCACGAATCTTCACCTGAAAATCCGAGCGGCCCACATACTCGAGAGCAGAGTCCGGCCGACAGCGCACCAGATCGCCGGTCCGATACATCCGCGCTGTCCCGCCAAAGGGATTGGCCACGAACCGTTCCGCGGTGAGCCCCGGCCGCCCCAGGTAGCCCTGCGCCAACGCGGGCCCGGACAGATAGAGCTCACCAACCACATCGGCGGGCACCGGTCGCAGTCGCGAATCCAGTACAACCGCACCGATACCCGGAACCGCCGTGCCGATGGTGATCGGCTCACCGGGCGTCATTTCCGCACTACTCGTTGCAAGAATAGTCGCCTCGGTAGGCCCATAACCATTGAAGAACGAACGCCCGACGGCCCACCGCTCGACCAGCCCGGGCCCGAACGAATCACCCGCGACAACCACGACCCGCAGCGACTCGAGCCCGTCCGGATCCACGGTCTCCAATGCCGCCGGCGTAATGAGCATGTGTGTCACGCGCTCTCGCCGCACCAGCTCTGCCAGTTCCGCGCCACCGAACACCGATGCCGGCGATACCACCAGCGTCGCTCCACAGCTGAACGCCAGCAGCAATTCCAGCACCGACACGTCGAAGTTCGGTGAACAGACATGCAGCACACGCGAGCCGCCATCCACGGCATAGCGCTCCCGCATGGTGGCAACCAGCGACGCCAGACCCGCGTGGGTCACCACAACGCCCTTCGGCCGACCGGTCGACCCCGAGGTATAGATGACGTACGCCGGATGCTCATCGGTCAGCGCACGCAGTCGGTCGATATAGGAGACCGGATGCGCCGGCCACGCCGCGACCCGCGACGCGACGACCGGATCATCGAGTTCGAGCCATTCGATCCCCGTGTCGAGCCGCTCCCGATGCGTCGAATCGGTAAGTCCCAACACCGCCCGCGAGTCGGTGACGATGTATGCACTGCGCTCCGGTGGAAGGGTGGGATCGACCGGAACATAGGCTGCGCCGGTCTTGGCAATGGCCCATACAACCATGAGCGACTCGACCGATCGAGTGAACCCGACAGCGACAACATCGCCGGACCCGACTCCCCGATGAATCAATTCGCGTGCCAGACGCGACGAGGATTCGTCCAACTCCCGATAGGTGAGTTCGCGCTGATCGCCAGGTTCTCCGGTCAAGTTATAGCTGATGGCAATCGATTCGGCCGCGCGTTCGACCGCCCCGGTGAGCAACTGTACGAACAGCGGGCTACCCGACCGACGACGAACACGACCCCGAATGGTACGACGAACCTTATCCATCCGAGTAACGCATTTCCTCTCACATTCGAACCCGCGGGTACGCCGACACCGGCGGAGCATATTTCCGACCACATGCCTTGGACCCGGCTACGCCCGCCAAGCACGCAAGCGGGCTGGACCGGCTGCCGAGTTCCCCAGAAGGAGTGGCCGGTTCGGGGTTGGATGCTCCTTGACCTCACGCAGCATCGTCACAGCGCGAGGAACAATACCTCATTGCGTCGATACGTTCATGTATCGGTTATTGAACAGCATCCGACTGTGACACGCGACAGAGGAGCTCCCATCGGGTTCGGTTGCTGAGTCGTTGCCAGCAGATCAGTGCTGCGGCGAGGTCCGGCCCCGACTTCTGTGTCGCCCATCTCCATTCGGACTCTGCGCCGCGTCGGAGGAATACGCTCGAAGACAGAGTTATTCGGCTTCGGGTTCGATGGAGAACCAGATGGAACCTCACTGGACGGCAGCGTATTACCTCGCAAGTGACGCCGATCGAGAGCAGGCGATCGCGGCGCTGAAACAGAATTTTCAGGCCGGGCGGCTCACCGTCGAGGAGTTGTCGGAGCGAATAGGCCGAGCGCTCAACGCGCGGACTTGCTCCGAACTCGATCGGATCATGACTGGTTTGCCTTGGCAACGTGCCGGTTTCCCGTTGTATCCGACCGTGCCGCAGTATTCGCCGTACACCCCGTCCGTGCCTCGCTCCAAGGGCATGGGGATCACCTCGTTCGTCCTGGGGGTGCTCGGATTCGTCTGCGGGCTGACCGCGGTCCCGGCCGTGATTCTCGGACTGGTCGCCCTGACCGACGGGGAACGGCGCGAGGACAAGGGCTTCGCCATCGCTGGGCTGGCCGTAGGCGTGATGTGGATGACGATCTTCGCCTGGGTGTTCTTTCGCTGAAGACACAACCTAGTCGTCAATGGCCGCGGCATCGTCGGATGTGGATGCGGCAGAGTCTTGTTCCCCCTCGGGCTCGTTGTTCGTCGCGAGCTCGCCACCGTTTGCGCCGACCGTGTCGTCCGCCGGCCCAGCGCCCTGTTGACCGTGTCGATGGAGATATTCCCACCCGAAATCGTGATCACTTTGCGTGGTTCACCATCGAGAATGGTGACCGTCAGCGACCGCTGGCGATCGCGCCCGAGCCAGAGCTGAACGATCTGAACGAACGTGGCCAGCGAGCCCGCGCTGCCGAGGCTGACCACCAGCTCCGTCAAGACACCCCGGCTCCTCAGCTGGACCGGCTGTTCGGTCGGTGACCCGCAGAACCGGCTTCTATCTCAGATCGGCAAGCAGTTCGTCGTAGATCTGGAGTGCTGCTGGGTGATCGGCCGAAAATCGCACGAAAATCGGTGTGAGGGTGCGTTCGACTGACCGCGGCCTGGCCGTTCCGAACAGCGCGGCATGCGGCAATGCCGGATTTTTGTCGCGGCTCGGGCATCGAGTCGACATCGGGTTTGCCCCAGAGTCTGGAGCCGTCAGTAGCGCCAGCCAGGTTGGGCCGGCGGGATCGGCCTCGGAGGAGGCGGCGCTGTAAAGACATGTTCGAAGTTTCCGAACACATCCTGCGTTGTTTGCGGCGGCTGGTTTTTAGCTTGCAGTCCGTTCAATGGTGGTCAATCCGGTCGGGTAGGTGTTTCGCGAATGCGATCCGCAGCAGCTACTCCGTATGCTTCGCCCGAGGAGGTCGACATGTCCGAAGACACACCGGCAATTCCGTCCTGGGTGCCCCGAGACTCATACCCCTTCGGGCACCGCTATCTCGACCTGGCCGGCGCTCGCGTCCATTACGTGGACGAAGGCAACGGTCCACCCCTGCTACTTCTGCACGGTAACCCCACCTGGTCGTTTCTCTACCGTGAGTTGATCACCAATCTCAGCGCCCAATTTCGCTGCATCGCTTTGGATTACCCCGGGTTCGGCCTCTCACGCCCGGGCCCTGAATACGGTTTCACGCCCGCCGAGCACGCGACAGTCGTCGAGCGATTCGTCACCGAGCTCGACCTGTCGGGCGTGACGCTCATGGTGCAGGATTGGGGCGGACCGATCGGGTTCGCGGTCGCGACCCGGCATCCGGATCGGTTCGCCGCGTTCGTGATCGGCAATACGTGGGCCTGGCCGAAATCGGATCTGGGAACGCAGGTGTTCTCTCGGACGCTGGGCGGTCCGATCGGCGGCTACCTGATTCTGCGTCGAAACTTCTTCGTCGAGAGGCTCATACCGCTCGGTGTCCGGCGCCGGAAGCTATCGGAGTCGGTGATGGACGCCTACCGTGGGCCGTTCCCGACGTCCGAGTCGAGGCGTCCGATGCACGTGTTCCCTCGCGAAATCCTCGGCAGCCGACCGTTTCTCGCCGAGATCGAACGAGGGCTGCCCGCCCTGGGGAACAAGCCCGCGTTGCTGGTGTGGCCGACGAAAGATGTGGCGTTCCGCGAACCGGAGCGTCGCCGCTGGGAGCGGGTCTTTCCCCAGCATCGCACCGTAATCCTGGAGGGCGCGGGCCACTACATCCAGGAAGACGCGCCCGAGCAGATCATCGCCGCGATCCGGGAATGGGCGCCGCAACGCGACGGCGAAGGTTGAACTAGCGACAGAACCGGGTGGTTGACGTCGTTGCGGGTGGTGCCGTCAACCAATCCGGCTGACGCCCGCCAGCAACCCCTGACACGACGCTCGCATACGAGCGTCGCTCGCACCGGGTGGTGTTGCGATGCCCTATCTGCCAGACTCGGGAACCTGATGGCGACGCTACGCCGTGAGGTCGATAATGACCTTGCCTGGGCGGCCGTTGGAGAATGAGTCCACGAACGCGGCCGGGAGCTGTTCGAAGCCGGGCAGTAGGGATTGCCCGGCCACCAACTGTCCCGAGCTGATGAGTTCGCCGAGCGTGGCTTCAATCTCTGCCGCACGGTCCCAGGTGCCGCCAGCTGCGCTAACCCTGCTCGACAGAAACCAGCAGCAGCCCAACGCCGTTGCCGATTTCACCCAGCCGACATGCGGTTCGCGTGGGGTTGCTGTCATGGCGCACCTCCGAATCCCTGCCCGGTGCCCGGTCTCACCGGGCGGGCTGGATTCTCAACTCGCGGCGGCGGTGTACGCAGAGGTCGACCGCGCGCGAGGAATGCCACGAAGGCCCATAGACAATGCCGAGGGGTCTGCGCCACCACAGCAGGGCCGACGCCGTCGCGGTCGTCGGGGAGCTGTCCAAACTGGCGGGCCGCGCGTGTGTGCCGCCGTTGCCTGAGGACACCGTGGAGGTCGTCGCGCGGGCGTGCTGGCGTTGGCGCTGTGCACGGAGCTGTACCGCAACCCGTTCGTCTTCCTCAATTCCCCGCTGGCCGAACCGATTCGCAGTGGCCGGTTCACCACCGAGGTCCTGCTCGCGCTGGCTCCCGTCGACGCCGTCGCCGAGATGCGGTCGGATGAAGAACCGGCGAGTTCGCCCTGGGGGACACCGACCCCGTCTAGATCAGCGATCCGGACGGGGTCTTCGTCGTCAGGTTAGGTGGCCAGCTCGGTACAGGACCTTCGTCCACGCCAGACGAGCTCAGTCATCCATTCGGCGGCTCGCGCCTTGGCGCGGAGGCTGTCGACCAAGTTCCTTCGAGTCTCGGCCGCGGCAACGCCGACGGGACTCGGATGCGCCGCAACCGAGTCCCGTCGGTTCCGTTATTTGCCAGAGACGTTCGGGGTGAACGGCTCGTTCATCGTTGTGAAGTACTGGATTACCGAGGCGATGGCGACCGGGGCGCGCCACCGAAGGCACCGAGCCCGACACCGATGGGGATGCCCGCAAGACAACCCGCGAGCGGGCCCGCGCCGAAGAGAGTCGCCAGGATTCCGGTGACGACCGCTCCGGCGAACGCGCCGGCTATGCAACCAACAGCCCCACCAATCGCGGTGCCGAGGGCGGCTCCGGCCGCTGTGGCGCTCGTGATTTGAAGTGAGGCACGGGAGAACGCTGCTTGTTCACGTTCGTAGCGAGTACGCCAGGGTGCCTCGTCCTGGTACGGCAGAGCCACCGGTGTCAGGGTCGCGGTGCCGCCGACAATGTCTGCTGCGACGGGGTAATCGATATCGTCGATGCGGACCGACAGTGGGACTCCCGCTAGAACGGTGCCGTCATCGGCCTTGATCTTGAACGTGTTGTCCTCGACCACCATGGTTCCCGCATCAATCGTAATGACCGCCGCTGCACCGGTATTCGTGGCGTGGTAATTCACCCCGGTCGCCGCCGTGGCGGTAGCTGGATCCACGGGCTCGGCGGTACCGACGCCCGCGGATACGGTCAGAGCGCCAATGGCCAGGGCGGCGACGGCAACCATCTTGAACTTCATTTGGATATTCCTCATCTTCTTCCGGGAGGGGGACAGATCGGTCAGCGGGAGCGGCTCAATGCGCCGCGCCGCCGGTGGCGGGATTGCGGCCGTGCCGCATGATCAGGGCGATCACCAACGCGATCGCCGCGGTTGCCGCGGAGAACCAGAAGCCCAGCTCGTAACCGGAATCGCTGAATACGCCCGCCAAAACCTTTGTGGTGGGCGAGTGTCCGTTGACGACGACGTCGGCGGTGACGGGGTGGGCTCGGAGAAAGACCGTGACAACCGCGACTCCGACGGCCATGCCCATGCTCTGCATGATGCCGAGCATGCCCAGGCTGATGCCCTGCTGTTCTGGGGGAACGCCCTCGACCATCAGGATAGGCATGGACGCGTGATAGAGACCAAAACCGATGCCGAAGGCAATATTCAGCCAGAAAAACGTCACCCATGAGTGGGCGAAGAGCGCGAAACACGCAGCGGAGGCAGCAAAGAGCGCCAGGGCGTAGACAAGTGGCAGCCGGGCCCCGAGCTTACGAGCCACGCCACCGGCTGCTGCCCCGAAGATCATTGACAGCACCGCCTGGATCAATTGAACGTGCGTCGCGAACTGCAGCAGCGTGAACCCGTCGCCATAGGTATAGGTCGGGTTCAGAGATACTCCGACTTCCCCGGGTGAGGGAGCCGGTCCGCCGGATTGCTGAATTCGCGCAATCGTTGCATGCTGGATACCCGCGGACACTGAGCCTTTTTCATCCTGACTGGATGTTGTTGGTAGGCAACGGAACTGGTGACGGCGCGCCTGTGCCGGATATGGGGAAGCCCTTGGTAGGACGGCTGTCGACCAAGACTCGCTGTACCCCAAGGGCTTCCGTTGCTGTTCTACCGTTCCGCGCTGGCGTTGTCACGTCGGACCCTCCACTTCGTCGCCGGGCTGATCCGCCGGCACCGCCGCACGATCGGCTCGGCCTGGCGCAAGCTCGACCCGGCCCGCCAAGCCCTGCTCGTGCTGGCCCACCTGCGCAAAGCCGAAACCTACGCCGATCTCGGTGCCGGGTTCGACATCTCGACGACCACCGCATGGCGATACGTCGGCGAGACCGTGGAACTGCTGGCAGAGCGAGCCCCGAAGCTGCGCTCGGCGCTGAAGAAGGCGAAAGCCGACGGGCACGCCTATCTGATTCTGGACGGCACGCTGATCCCGATCGACCGGGTGGCCGCTGACCGGCCCTACTATTCGGGAAAACACCGCCACCACGGCATGAATGTGCAGGTCCTCGCCACACCCAGCGGGGACATCGTGTGGGTGTCGGGTGCGTTGCCCGGCAGCGTGCACGATACGAAAGCCGCCTGGATCTGGCAGATCGTGGCCGAACTCGAGCGCAGCGGATGGATCGTGCTGGCGGATAAGGGATATCACGGTGTCGGTGGCCTGCTCACTCCCTACAAGGGACGCGACAAGCCCGAATCCCAGAAGCAGGCCAACCGAGCCCATGCGAAACTGCGTGCCCCCGGTGAACGCGCCAACGCCCAGCTCAAGAGCTGGAAGGTGCTGCGGAAGCTACGCAGCTGCCCGCACAGGGCCGGACAGCTCGCCAAAGCGATTCACGCACTCCAGAACCGCGAACTCGAAGCCAACCAAGGATGAAAAAGGCTCACTGTTGCCGCGCTTGGTGACTGCGCCATATAGTCGACGGCGAATGAATGCACGCCGTTGTAGAACGATGCGAGCAAACCGGCCAGCAGCACCAGACTCACCCGTGGCTGGAACAGCAATGCCATATCCATGATGGGCCGAGCCGATCGCATCTCGACCAGGAAGAACAGTGCCAACAACGCGATTCCGCCAACCAGCCAGGCCAGGGTCGTCGCTCTACCCCAGCCCCAGTCCTGTCCCTTGTTGAGATAGACGAGCACTAGACACGAGCCACTGGAAAGCAGTGCGGCACCGACCATGTCGATGTGATCACGGACCCGGAGCTTCGATTCGGGAACGACGGTCACCACCAGGGGCATCATCAGCAGACTGAAACCGCCCAAGCACCAGAACACCGCACGCCAGCTGAAAACTGTCGACGAGAAATCCGCCGACGAGTGGACCGCCCACCGCCGCGAAACCGATACCGGTCGCCGTGACCCCCAGCCCCAGCGGAATGTACTTCCAGGGCAACAGGTCCCGGATCAATCCGTAGGCGATCGATCACCAGCGGTATCCAGATTGGCAGCTTCGATCAGCGCGGTATGCCGCAAAGCAGGACGTTCGGTGAACTCCCGCACGCGCGGGTGAACCCGCGCACGCGAGACCGCCACGGTGGCCGGGCAGCACCCGGCCCCGTGGTCAGTAGTAGACCGGGCCCGGCACCCCGCCGCCCGCGGCGATGGCGTCCCCGGTGATGGCGACCGCGCGCGGTGACGCCAGGAACGTCACCACGTGCGCCAGCTCCTCGGCGTCGATGATGCGCCGCAGCGAGTTTCGCGCCGCCTCCTGCTCCAGCTCGGCCACCGGCCGGCCGGTGCGCGCGGAGTCCACCGCCAAGCGCTCGGTGAGCCGCTCGGTCCGGGTGAGTCCGGGATGCACCACGGTGACATTGACGCCGTGCGGCCCCAGTTCGTCGGCCAGGTTCTTGGTCAATGCCGAGACTCCGACGTTGCGGATGGTCTGGGCTATCGAATTGGCCTGGCGGGCACCGAGTCCGCTGATATTGATGATCCGGCCCCAGCCCTGCTCCACCAGGTGCGGCGCGACGGCGCGGGCGGTGCGCAGATACCCGAGCACCTTGATCTCCACCTCGCGCCGGACGATGTCGTCACCGGTCGCCGCCAGGTCGGCGGGCGCGCCCGCGCTCCACGGCGTCGCGGCCGCGTTCACGAGAATATCGACGCCGCCGAGCTCGGACACGGTGCGCCGCACCAGTTCCCGCACCTGCTCGTCGTCGCCGGTGTCGGTCGGCACCGCGATCACGCGCCGGCCCGATTCCGTGGCCACGGCGCGCGCGGCGGCCTCCAGCGTTTCGGCGGTCCGGGCGGCGATCACCACATCCGCGCCCTCGGCCGCGAGCCCGCGCGCCACCGCCAATCCGATGCCGCGGCTGCCGCCGGTGACGATCGCGCGTTTTCCCTCGAGATCCAGATTCACCGGGCCGAGGGTAATCAGCAGGGCCTCGGATCGGCACCGATCCCGCTCGGGCTGATCCGAATTCGCCGCCGCCGGCAATTGCAATCAGGGCGGTTCGAACAGGGCAATTCCCTTCGGCACGGCCCTACCATCTGTCGGCACACACCGTGCGGGTCACCGTGTGTCGCTCGATCGGAGGAAAATCCATGAGGCCCAAACATCTTCGTACCGCGCTGGTTTGGTCCGCCCTGGCGGCGGTGACAGGCTCGCTGCTGACCGGTTGCGGCAAGAGCGATACGGCCCGCACCGAGAACGGTGCGACGGTGCTGCGGTATCTGGGCTGGTCGGATCAGGTGACCCTGCCGGAATTGGCCGAGGCGGAGGGCTTCTTCGACGGCAAGGTGAAGCTGGAATGGGTGGGCAACACCATCAGCGGCCCGCAGGAGATCCAGTCCGCCGCGACCGGGCAGGTCGATTTCGGCGGGGCGTTCGCGGGCGCGGTCGCCAAGTTGATCAACGCGGGCGCGCAGGTCACCGCAGTGATCAACGAGTACGGCGCGGACGAGAAGTCCTTCACCGGGTACTACGTGGCCGACAACAGCCCGATCCACTCGGCCAGCGATCTGATCGGCAAAAAAATCGGTGTCAACACCCTCGGCGGTCAGAACGAGGCCGACATCCACGACGCGCTGAAGAAGGCCGGCGCCACCCCCGACCAGATCAAATCCGTTCAGCTGGTACCACTTCCGCCGCCGAACATCGAGGACGCGCTGCGGAAGGGCCAGATCGACGCGGCCGCGCTGGGCGGGCAGTTCCAGCAGCGCGCGCTCGCCGTCGGCGGCCTGCGCCCGGTGTTCACCGAGATCACCGAGTACGACCCGTTCAACGGCGGACCGTAC
This sequence comes from Nocardia sp. CA-151230, assembly GCF_050942175.1. Lineage (NCBI taxonomy): Bacteria > Bacillati > Actinomycetota > Actinomycetes > Mycobacteriales > Nocardiaceae > Nocardia > Nocardia sp. CA-151230. The sequence continues at coordinate 3,833,086 of NZ_CP192061.1, read as the reverse complement.
GTCTTCCGCAACGACTTCATCAACAAGAGCCCGGATGCTGTGCGCGCCTTCACCACCGGCATCGCCAAGGCCATCGAATGGGAGCGCACCACACCACGCGATCAGGTGATCGCCGAGTTCACGAAAATCATCGAGGGCCGGCATCGACCGGGTGAAACCACCGCCACGCTGAAGTACTGGCTCTCGGTGGGCATTCCCACCCCCTACGGCGCGGTCTCGGCCCAGGACTTCACCCGCTGGGAGAGCTGGCTGCAGGACACCGGCGCGATCCACGACAAGCTCGATCCGAGCAAGTTCTTCACCAACAAGTTCAACACCCTGGCCCCACAGGGCAGCTGACCACACGGTCAGGGCGAGGGACGGAAACCAGAGATCCGTCCCCTAGACAGGCGATCTCGCAAAAGAATCCGCGCGAGAACCCCGCGCGGCCCGACATCCGCGCCGATCGTTTTCCAACCGCTGGTACGTCAAGAGCCTCGAAGCGCCCGCGGCCGCACCACCGGCGGCCGCCCTGGCTCATCGGTAGTCGTGTGGGACTGCCAGCATCTTGAGGGCTATCGCCTAGGTTCTGTATCGAAGTCTGTGATGGGGTGGCACCGCTGTGCGGTGCCACCACATCTGCATGTTTGGTGGAAGTTGTTGCCTGCGTTGGCATATGGGTGAGGTCTGCGGTATTTCGGGTTAGCGACCAAGCAAACCTGAACAGTGCCGGAGACCTCGTGGCCAGAGTAGCGGTGGCGGGGCGAGACAGATCTGACCGATGCCCAGTGGGCGCGGTTGGAGCCGTTGTTGCCTCGCGGGAAAAAGGTGCCACCGCCGGACGCCCGGAGCTGGCCGAGTGCGCTGCCTGGTCTGCCGGAACTGGGATGGGTTGGGGCAAGTGGAGTCCCGAGCGCAACGATCAAGTACTACCGCCGACTCCCACCCGGGAGTTGCCGCAACTCAACGCAAGAATCCGTCGGCGCTGCGTTGTTCGAGGTCAGGGTCGTAGCAGCGGGCCGGGCGGTGCCGCTGCCGACGTCGCCGCACTGAGAGCAGGCGCTCGCGCCAACCGTGACGGTCACAGCTTCGCCGTGGTCACCGACAACGCGATCCTGGCCGGCCGAGGGATGGACGCCGACACGGTGATCGACGAATTCACCGCCGTCCGGAGTCGACATCCACGCCGACCGGCGTTGTTCCACAGCCGCTACGCCACCCACGGCGCGATCAGCATCGACAATTGCCATCCGATCCGCCTCGGTGGCGACCGCCGAACAGTACTGACACACAACGCATCCTGTCCCCTCGCGTGCAGCCGACACCCTACGATCCGCGCTCCGACACTCGCATCGCCGCCGAGACGTGCGGCCATCCCCGCCAACGACAGCAGGCGGCACACCGATACTGTTGCTGTCCCGGAAAGCCGTTGCCTGGCAAGGCGTTCGCTCAGTTCGGGCATCGCTCCCACCGGACTGCCGGCCAGATCGGCCAGGACACCCTCGCAGCACCGATTCCACCCGCTGCCGCGAAGTGCCAGAGCCGAGCTCGATACACAACCGCTCGACCGTCAGGTCGAACACCGGGGCATCGATCGTCCGCGTCGGCTCCACCGGGTCACCGATCATGATCACGGTTCCAGGCTGCTGGGCGCACCCACCCCCGCAGCAGAGTCGAAAGACTCCACACCACCTGCTCTGTACACCAGGGGTTCCGAACCGCGCGAAAAACCCGGGACCGCGCAAAACCGACGGATATGGCGTAATCCGCTGGTAGGTAGGGTTTTACGGTTGGGCTGCAGGTCCGGGCGGTTCGCGCTCGGCTCGGTTGTGGCGTACCCGCCGAGGGACAGCCCAGGTTTGATCGGCACGTCGCCTGTGCACCGGCATCGAGGCAAGCCGCTTGTACTGATCGTTCGTTCGGGAACCTGTGGCCCGCCGGTGCGTCGATCTTCCGGTCGACAGCTCGAATGCAGAACGGACACATCAATGCTGGGCGCGGCTCAGCACGCCTCTTGCCGAGCCTCCGGCAGCTCTGCAATCCTCTCGACCAGCCGCACTCCAGTGACCAGCGTCGGCTCGATGGCCACAATCGTGTCCGTCACACCGTCAGCCCACGGCCGTAGGAGCGTTTCATAGTGCGCGACACGTCGCGGGTCGGCGACCGTGCGGGCGATGCCAGTGACGACGACCGACCAGCCCAGTTGGGTGACGGGATCGATGTCGTCGGCCTCATAGGCGACGACCACGTTGGTGTAGGCCCGGACCTCGGAAGTCAGTCGCGACGTCAATGTGGTTCGCACGATGATGATTTCACCGTTTTCGACGAAGTGGTTCACCGGGCGTATCGCGGGCATGGCCTCGCGGGTGAATACGACCCGACCGAAGGGCACGCCGGCCAGCAGGCGCAGCGCCTCGGGCCGCGCTATATCGACGACACTCCGGATGGTCCCACGCATGACGCGACACCCCCTTTCTCGTACGGCTTCGCATTCTCGGTCGCTCGGGTCCATGTGACCATCGATCGAGGGTCGGCAACCAGGGCCGAACGTCCTTGGCCGCGCGAACAACTCGACCTTCGTCCAAATGCAGTTCGTCCCGGCCGCCGACATACGCCGACCGCGAATTCAGGTTTCGATGGCCGGGCTCAGATGCCGCCATTCGGCTTCCCAGCCCAGATTCCGGACTACGGTCAGCACCAGATCCACGCAACACAGCAGTCCGATCCCGATCACGCACGTGAGCAGCCAGACCGTAAGGCCCGTCCCGATTCCTTCGAATGCGGCGGACTCCGGATTCACCGGTCCATCACCCGGCTTGCCGTCGCGCCCCAGCCAAACCGTCACCACGGATCCGACCGGGGTCGGTGCGTCCAGCGTCGCGGTGCCGGTCACGCCAGTATCGTCGCGCGTCCACTGCACCGGAGTCTCGTAGTGGTCCTGCCGGTAAGGAGTTACCGCCGACGCCAACGACGCCTTACCCGTGACCGTCGCCGGCACCTGGGTCATTGCCGCGTTGTCGGCTTCGATCACCGCTGCCGAATGCGTGTAGGTGACGGTGCCGATCGCACCCGCGACCGGCAGCATCAGCACGACCAGCACGACGAGCGCCGCCCGGAGCACCGATTCACAGCGATCCGATCCGCGCATCAGCGGATTCCTGCTCCACGGCCTCATACGCCAAATACGTAGCGACAGACTGTCATTCGACGTCACTGCCAGTCTCCTCAGACCTCGGACTGCCGTGTCGACCATGATTCCTCCTGGCCACGGTGATGAGATGAGCATCCCGCCGCGCGCCGCCGCGCCCCAGAGACGAAGGTCCCGTTCACCTCGGGTCCTCGGCCTCAGAAGATGGGATTACCGGCCCGGCGCAGTGCCAGCGATCTCATTCGACTCCAGCCTGCGAAACAGCTGCTTCCGACACCGGCTCGAAGTCGACCAGATCGGGCGTTCCTCGAAAGAAGTCGCGGCAGACGCCGGCTGCCATGGCCAGAGAGGCGACGGTTTCGGGGATCACGAGCAGACCGAACTGCGGGATCTTGCAGGCGAACAGAATCACCGGGAGGTAGCAGGTGAACGAAGCGGCCACGGCATCGGACAGGAAGCGGAAGGCAGGGTCGCCGGTTCGGCCAGCCTCGCGCCACATCAAATAGATCTCGCTCGCGCCGACCGCGAGCAGCGGGACATTGCGGTCCACTCAATATCCGACGGGGTCTCGCTCGTCCCAGCTGTTGAACGGGCTTGCCAGCAGGATCAAACGCGCCGCCGAAAGCCCCAGCAGCGATTTCGTGAAGCCATCCCATCGAGGTGGCCATCTCCCCGAGCCCGATCAAGCTCGCCCGCCGTCACCGCCAGCTCAGCTATCCCCGATCCTCGCCGCGAGCCATCGACACCGCACACAGCGCCAGATGTGCGGTGTCACCCGCGGCAAGCAAGGTGAAGGCCTCTTCGAACCGCGCGGCCGTGTCGCGGTGCTCGTGCGGAACCCGCTCGCGATTGCGGCGCATCGCGATGACCAGACCCCAGAAGATTGCCAAAGTACGAGACGTTGAACACCAACTCGAACCGTTTGCGGGCTGTATGCCATGGTGGCTCCTCATCATTCGATTCGATGACGATCGGGCTGGAATTGTTCGCTCGCCGGTAGCAGGGCCCAAGGTCCCCTGATGCCGAACATCGGATGGACTTACCCATCGATACTTCCGACCGCCCGATGACTATGGTCCCGCGACTGCGGGCACGAGTCCTCTCATCGAATTCGGCCGCGCCGACCAGGCTGGATCACATGGCGCACAACACATCCCGCATCGCAATCGTCTATGCGACGGCACAGGGCTCCACCCGGGAGATCGCCGCCTTCATCGGTGACTGCCTCACCGCCCGCGGCGCAACCGTTGAGGTCGCCGACGCCGAACACGCCCCCGACCTCTCCCGATTCGACGTCGTCATCCTTGGCAGCGCCGTCCACAACCGGGCACTGCTCCCGGCGCTGACCAGCTATGTCGACTCCCACCGCGACGAGCTCCTCGCGCGTGATGTTTGGCTCTTCAGCGTCGGCATCGGACCAGCCCTGCGCGGCCCGATCGGCACGTTCTTCGGGCGAGCGGTGCCCAACCAGATCCGCGTGGTGCGCGACCAGGCCGGCGCGCACGCATATCGAGCCTTCGCAGGCCATTACGAACGCGCCGGAGTCTCCCTGGGCGCCCGCACCATGTTCCGCCTGCTCGGTGGCACCCGCTACGGCGACCTGCGCGACTGGCCCGCCATCGGCACCTGGGCCACGTCCATAGCAATGCTCTGAAACTTCCTTCCCCCCAATACATTCCAGCCCACCCCTGATCACGTGAAGGCAGAAAGATGATCGACGACGAGGACACCCAGATCCGTTTCGTCCTGGAAAGACTCACCCGCCGCCACCCCGACCTGGCCCACGACGACGTCGCCGCGATCGTCGGTCGCGCCCACGCCCACTTCACCGATTCCCGGGTCCGCAAATTCGTGCCGTTGCTCGTCGAGCGCCGAGTGAGGATCGAACTCGCGAGCCTGGCGAGCTGAGCCAGGGCTTCGCGACGCCGAGTCCCGTCCATCGCCTCAGCAGCCCAGCCACCGAAACCTCCTGAACCGCAACGCTATCGACCATGGCGTCACGACCTGCCGTGAGACCAGATCGATGCCCGGCCTCGAGCCCCTCCACACAGGCCTCACACTGCGAGGACGAGGAGATACCTCCGATGACGAGGGCTCGTCTCTTTCTGCTTCCGCCCATCAGCGAGGGCCTGGTTGGCCCCGCAGTGACTGAACGAGGACGACATGCCATCGCGAGGAATCATTCCCCTGGGCCGGATCGCCGGTGTCCCGATCGCGGCGCACTGGTCGGCGCTGGCGACGGTGGGACTGTTCACCTGGATATTGGCGACCCATCTGCGTGGTACCGCGAGCACCGCAGTCATCTGGGCCGCGGCGAGCGTGGGCGCGGTCGTGCTGATCTGCTGCCTGCTCGCGCACGAGTTGGCACACTCGATCGTGGCCCGCCGCAACAACATCGGGGTCGCCCGCATCGAGCTGTGGCTGCTCGGTGGCGCGTCGGAACTCACCGGCGAACCGCGTGATGCCCGCACAGATCTCCGCGTCGCGATCGCCGGCCCGACGACCAGCCTGGCGATCGGTGGCGTCGCGTTCGTCGCGGCCACCATTTCCTCGATCCTGTCCCCCGATGGTCCGGTGACGGCGACTTTGACCTGGCTCGCCACCGTCAATGTCGTTCTCGCCGTGTTCAATTTGATTCCGGGCGCGCCCCTGGACGGCGGACGGGTGCTGCGCGCGGTGCTGTGGCAGCGCGGCGGAGACCGGCTGCGCGCCGAGACCGGTGCCGCACGCAGCGGGCAGTTCGTCGGTCTGACACTGGGTATCATCGGCATCGCGGAGATCATCCTGCTCCGTGGGGTGGGTGGTCTGTGGCTGATGCTGCTGGGCTGGTTCCTCTACACAGCCGCCAACTCCGAACTGACGCTCGCGGGATTGCGACACCAGTTGGGTGACACCAGGATCGGCGAAATCATGACCCCCGCCCCGCAGACCGTCCCCGCCGAATGGTCGGTCTCGGAGTTACTGCACTCGGATGTGACCCACTCCCACCATCGAGTCTTTCCTGTGGTCGATACCGCCGGGCGGCCACAAGCAGTACTGGCCTGGGCCGACCTACTCCGCACCCGTGACTCCGCACGAGCCGACGCCCCGGTGACCGCCCTCTCCCACCCCTTCCTCAACGGCGCGATCGCTCACACCGGCGACCTGCTCGGCGACGTCGCCGCCCGAGTCGTCCTGCGCCCCAACATGGATGCCATCGCCGTAGTCGACGACGCCGGTCGGCTGACCGGCATCGTGACGGCCACCGACCTGACCCTGGCCTGCAACCGTTCGGCTCTCGGCCTCCCCATCCGCACCCACCAGAACTGATTCTCCGACCGTCGTGCCGTTGACCGAACCACATCGAAACGGCACGGCTATCATTCGCTCAGCGCTACGCACGGAAAGGTGTTCGCGGGGGTGGTGTTCGAGTCAGGGACGCAGTTCGCCGGATACACGATCTAACGTCGACTGGGGGCTGATGACATGGGCATGGCCTATGGTCAGGCATCCGCGGCTATCGCGCTGGGACGCTTTGAAGGTCCTGAAAGAGGATGCGACCGCCGATCCGAACTCGCCTCGACGTTTCGTCCGCGAGGCGACCCTGGCCGCCGAACTCGGCCATCCCGATATCGCCCAATATCGTGCAGATCTACGCTTGCAGCCAGGGCGACACCGAACGGCTCTGGATCGTAATGCGATACATCTCGGGCGGAGACCCCACCGTTCGCCTCGCCCGCTGTTCGACTCATCGCCCAGGTCGCGACCGGACTCGATCACGCGCACCGCGACGGCGTGCTGCATCGCGACATCAAGCCGGCCAATCTGCTTATCGATACGGCGGGCGGCGGCGAGAGAGCAGTCGTCTCCGATGTCGGAATCGCGCGCGTCGTCGACGCTACGCTGTCCGCGGTGCCCGCGGGATTGACCGTCGCCTACGCCGCGCCGGAACGATTCGACGTGGACACCGTGCTCGACCATCGCACCGACCCTGGGCTGCAACGTTCTACGAACTGTTGACCGGCAGTCCCCCCTTCCCGTCGGCAACAAGTACGTGGTGATGGCCGCGCACCTGAGCAAGGAGCCACCGTGCCCGAGTGCGAAAGTTCCCGGACTTCCTTCCGGATTGGACGCTGTCATCGTCGCCGCTTTGGCCAAACGCCCGGCTGACCGTTACGACACCTGCGCGGCGCCGGCGACCGCGGCCCGACAAGCGATGGACGACGTAGCCTGCGCCAAATCAACACCCGCGCAGGCTGATTCAACCGCAGCGGCGTCTTCGAGGCGGTCGGTGTACCGCAGCGAGTCGTCGAAGTTGACGCGACCCACCATCCGCGGCCCGTGCGGTAGCAGAAAAAACCTCTGTGCCAATAGGTCTCCGTGTCTGTCGACAATGTGACCCGACTCGACACACCCGTCGAACAATGGCCCTCGCCCGTCGATGAAGCCCATAACCAGCGTTGGACCCGGGCAATGACGTCGTCGTCGCAGATCCGCAGCTGCTGATCCGAGATCCGCCGCAGCAGAGCGCGCCAGCGCTGCCCGATCTCGAATGCGGTTCCGGCGCTGTCGATATCGGAAACCACGCACGGACCAGCGGTGAAATTTGGGCCGAAACCACAGCAACGGAGGCTAGTTCGCCACCGCCGACGACCTCCTCCCCGGCATCGTCGGCAGCCGCTGATCATCCGGTAGCCGCCGCATCACGACGATCGGTTCCTCCGGGCCGCCCGCCGGATCCGACAACCAGGCCAAACCGAGGTACACCTGCGGTGAGAGTCGGCGATCGACCTCGAGCTCCCGCAGGCAGGTCCGTGGGCGGGCTTCGACGTCCCGGGATCGCCAACACCGGTCACGGTTGGTCGCTTCATCTGGTACACCTTGTCCCCGCACAGCAGAACCACCCCGGTGAGCGTCTCGATCACCTCGGCGGGCGGCGTGATCATGGCAGCGATTTCTCGCGCGCCGCCGAGTCCGCCGCGGCCTCCGTCTCGCGGGCGAAGAACCGGCCCATATCGCTGATCGTGCTCATCAGCGGCGCCGGGAACACCACGGTGGTGTTCTTGTCGACGCCCAGTTCGACCAGGGTCTGAAGATTGCGCAACTGCAGCGCGAGCGGGTGCGCGATCATCGTGTCGGAAGCCTCGCCGAGAGCCGCAGCGGCCAGCGACTCCCCCTCGGCGGCAATAATTTTCGCGCGCTTCTCGCGTTCGGCTTCGGCCTGCCGGGCCATCGCCCGCTTCATGGTGTCGGGCAGTTGGATGTCCTTGAGCTCCACCAGTGTGACTTCGACGCCCCATTCCAGGGTGGTGGTGTCGAGAATCTTGCGGATGTCGGCATTGATGGCGTCGGTTTCGGCCAGCGCCTGGTCGAGCGTGTGCTGGCCGACGACCTTGCGCAGGGTGGTCTGTGCGATCTGGTCGATTGCCGCGTAGACGTTTTCGATCGCCACCACCGACTTCTCGGCGTCGACGATCCGGAAGTAGGCGACCGCGGAGATGTCCACGCTCACGTTGTCGCGGGTGATGATGCCCTGCGACTGGATCGGCATGGTCACGATCCGCATCGACACCGTCCGCAACCGGTCGATGACCGGAACGATGAAGTTCAGCCCGGGCTCCCGCACCGCGACTACCCGGCCGAGCCGGAACAGTACGCCCTTCTGAAATTGCAAGATGACCCGAATCGACAGTGCCGCAACGCCGATCAGCGCCAGGACCGCGACGACACCTACGATGGCAAACGCATTCACGTCTACTCCTAGATCTACAGACACCGTCGATCCCACCGCGTTCGCCAACCGCCGACCAGGGTCTCCAGTCGCGCAAAGGACCGACCATCGCCGCCCTGGAGACGACCGAAGACCCTCGTCCGGAGCCGGGCCACCGGGTCTGCTGGTGAGATGTCGAAAAGTCAGCGCTACGCGGATTCCGTACTGCAAGTTTCTGTGGGCCACCAGGTCCCCGGTGGCGGGGCCGAATACGCCCGAGAGAAGATCGATCGGGCGCTCGCCTTCGCGCCCGAACCGGTGTTGTCGGCACGGGTGCGTCTCACCGCACACCATGATCACGCGGCGTCGAATCCCGTGATCGCCCAGGCGAATGTGAATATGGACGGGCGCGCGGTCCGAGTCCAGGTGGCCGCCACGACCGGCCGGGAAGCGGTCGATCTGCTCGAGGTCCGATTGAAGGAGCGCTTCGAGCGGCTGGCTCGGCATTGGGAAGCGATTCGTGGCCGCAACGCGGTAGCGGGACCCCGCGAGTGGCGTCACGGTGGCGCGCCGAGCACCCGTCTGCCCTACTTCCCGCGCGCGTTCGACGAGCGTGAAGTGCTGCGGCGCAAGTCGTTCGCGCTGTCCGAGGAGACCTGTGAGGAGGCCGCCTTCGATATGGACATGATGGATTACGACTTCCATCTGTTCGCCGAATCCGGGAGCGGCGTCGACAGCGTGCTCTACCGTCGCGAGGGCAGCTACCGACTGGCCCAGCTCGATCCGTGCCCGGACACCGTCATCCGGGGCACCGCGGCGATAGCGGTCAGCGCGTTTCCCGCGCCGACCACAAACGTCGAGGGCGCGATCGAGCGACTGGAATTGACCGGGTGGCCGTTCGTCTTCTTCCAGGATCGCGACACCCACCGCGGCTGCGTCCTCTACCACCGCTACGACGGTCACTACGGCCTGCTGACGCCGGCGGCCTGAGCCGCGCCGGTGTGTGGAACGAGGAGCGGTGCGCGTGATTCACGATCGCAGGACAGTTTCCCGACGTGCATGCCGAACGCCGCCGAGCATCTTCGTGATGCCTGGGCCTCCGCCCCGGGGCATCACTGTGTTGGCGCCGGACCGCCCGGTCGCCCTCGCGGTCTCGAGTGTCTTCGCCGTCGGTGGGTACGTCCTGTACGCGGCGTCGAAAATCGTTGATGCCGTACGGCCTTGGGGCACGTGGTCGCCGTTCCAGCAGGCACTGGCAGACGGCTCGATGGGCGCGGGCTTGCGGCGCGGCTATCTATGGCTCGGCCTCGTGGCGGTCGCGTTCGTCGCCGCGGCACTGCCGGTATTCGATCGCCGCGACATCACGGTGGTGTGAGAAGCCCGGGCCAGCCAGGACGCCGCTGCTGCCGGTCTCGTCTGTCGCCTGGGCCGCCGGGTTCGTCATCGGCTGGTCGATGGGGAGGGACAGACGAGGACCGGACAGGGGGAGCGGTGCAGGAGATCACGGGCGAAAGGTCCGCTGGCCTCAACCGGACCTCCTGAAGCCCTGGCAATGCACCACAATCGGAGACAGTCGAATACGCGATCTCACCAGTCTCCGCGACTGACATTCGGCCGCAGCCGGGCATCGACCGACCAGCGGCGACGTCGTCGTCGTCGAACGTCAGCGACGCTGGCGAGTTCGGCAAGTGCGACATCCGACGACCCTGGCGTTACACGGCCTACCAGGTGCACAGCGCGGTTACGCTGGCCGGGCGCTGTCCGTGCTGTCGCCTCCGCGCGTTGCCACCCGGAAAGAAATCCCCCTTGCTCACCACGCCTTTCGAGGTCACTGAATGTGCGACACCGACGCGGGGACCGGTTGAAGGATGCGCGGCATGAGCTGGTGCACCTGTGCGCTGAGCACGTCGAGCGATTCTTCGTCTCCTGACAGATAACCGAGAAGAGCTTGCTGGAACAGCCCGTCGAGCATGCCGTAGGCCGTGTTCGGGGTCAGCGACGGCTCAACGCCGCACAATTGGGCGTATCGGTTCACCACACGCCAGGTCATCTCCTCGAGGGCGCGATCGATCTGGCCGACTGCCTCGCGCAGGCTCTGCTCGAACATGCTCTGGGACCGCAGGTCGTACCAGAGCCGGTGCATCGGGGCTTCTTCGACGATGGTCTCGCGCAGCTTGTCGGTGAAGGCGACCAGCAGGCCCTCCGGGGACGTGGCATCGGCGACCACGTGGTCGTAGCGGGTCACACACCTCTGCTTGTAGTACTTCACGCAGTAGACGATCAGCTGAAGCTTGTCGCTGAAGTAGTAGTGCACAACCCCGTGGGAGAACTCGGAGTTGTTCGCGATTTCGCGCAGCGAGGACTTGGCGTAGCCGAGCTCGCCGAGTGTGCGAAGCGCCGACTCCGCCAGTGCGCGGCGGCGCAGGTCGTGCTTGTCGATCGGATTGGCTCGCGGCATGCGCACAGTCCTCTTCAGTCCAGCGGTACCGACCGATCCTACCCGGAACTCTTGACGAACGGACAAAGGAGTCTTGACAGTCGACAAAGAAAGTCTTGACATGTGTCAAAGGAAAGAGCATCGTGTGAGCGGCATCACCCCAGCAAAGGAGCGCGAATGACCCCCATGGACCTGAACGGACGCACCGCCCTTGTCACAGGCGGCGCACAAGGACTCGGCGAAGCGATGGTCCGGGCGCTGGCCGACGCCGGAGCGAAAGTCGTCATCGCCGACATCCAGGACGACCTCGGCGCCAAGCTCGCCGAGACCCTCGGCGAGGGCCACGGCTTCGTGCACCTCGATGTCACCGACGACGTGTCCTGGTCCGCGGCGATGGCCTCGGCTGTCGCAGAGCTCGGCGGCCTGGACATCCTCGTCAACAACGCCGGCGTGGAGATCACCAGCCTGCTCGTCGACCTCGACCCCGACCAGGCACGAACGATGCTCGACATCAACGTCCTGGGCACCGCGCTCGGTATCAAGCACGCCTTCCGCACCATGCGCCCCGGCGGCGCGGTCGGCAACGGCGGAACCATCATCAATATCGCCTCGGTTGCCGCGACCATCGCGTTCCCGGCGATCTCGATCTACTCGGCCACCAAGTCCGCCATCGACCGACTGACCCGGGTCGCGTCGATGGAGAGCGGCAAGCTCGGTTACGGCGTCCGCGTCAACTGTGTCTACCCCGGCCTGGTGCCCAACCGGATGGGTGCCGGCCTCGCTGCAGACGTCGCACGAATCGGGCTGTTCCCCTCAACGGAAGAGGCGGTCAACGCGGTGGTCGGGCTCACCCCGTCCGGGCGACTGGCCTCCCCCGAGGACATCGCGGACGCGGTGGTCTTCCTCGCCTCCGACAAATCTGCCTTCGTCAACGGCGCCGGTCTTCCGGTCGACGGTGGCATGGGTATGTGAAGCCGACCCGAACAGAGAAGAAGGAAGAGAGAGCCATGACCACCAAACCCGTCGTCGTCTACGGGGCCTCCGGCTACACCGGCCGGCTGGTCTGTGAGTACCTGCGCGAGTTCGGCATCCCGTTTCTCGCCGCCGGGCGCAACAGCGCCAAGATCAAAGCCTCGATGGAATCGAACGTGCCCGGCATCGAAACCGCCGATTATGAGATCGCCGAGGTCTCCCACGACGTGGCTTCCCTGACCGAGCTGTTCCGCGGCGCGTCGGTGGTGTGCAACACCGTGGGGCCGTTCAGCACCTACGGTCCGGCGGTGGTGGAAGCCTGCCTCGCGGCCGGGGCGCACTACCTCGACACCACTGGCGAGCAGGATTGGCTGATGACCTGCGACGAGACCTATGGCGCCGAGTTCGCCGCGGCGGGCCTGCTGCTGTCGCCGGGCCTGGCCCAGATGTACACCACCGGCGAGATCGCCGCCGAGCTGTGCCTGGAAAAGCCGGGTCTGGACACCCTCGACATCGCAGTGTTCTGGGGCGGTTCCCCGACGATCGCCTCGACCCGCACCATCCTGGTCAACGCCGCGACATCCCGGGCGCACTACCTGCAGCAGAACGCCTATGTCGAGTTCGACCCGGCGCAGGGTTTGGTGCCGCTGGTCGTCCCCGGCCAGCACGAACTCGCGATGTCACTGCCGTGGGGCGGCACCTCGCACCCGGTGTGGTACAAGCGTGACCCGCGGGTCGCGAACTGCAAGGCCCAGGGCGGTGTCTTCAACGCGGCACTGATGCACGGCGTGCCCCAGATCGTGGGGCAAGCGCTCGAAGCGACCAAGGACATGGGCCCCGAGGCCCGCAACGAGGCACTCACAGCCACCGCCGCGCAAATAATGAACGAGATGCCGCCGCGGGAGAACCCGCGATTGAACAAGTCACTGGACTCGGTGCACGCCTCCGGGCCTCTGGGGCGCGCGCACTGCGTGATCCACGGTAACCAGAACTACAAGCAGACCGGCCTGCTGCAAGCCTTCGCGGCATCCTGGTTGCTGCAGCAGCCACCGAACAAATACGGTTTCGCGTCCGGCTGCAAGGCGTTCGGACACCGCCAGCTACTGGGCCAGCTGCGCGCGTTCGGCTTGGTGGCCGAGCCGGTCCTGACCTTCCAAGGCAACTAGATGCGGCTCATCGACTACCTGGACAAGGGGGCGTCGCTGGACCCCGGCGCCCCCTGTTTGGTCTGTGACGGCGAAGTAAGGACCTACGCGCAGGTTCAGCAGCTCAGTGGCCGGATCGCCTCGGCCCTGGCCGCACACGGCATCGCAGCGGGCGACAAGGTCGCGATCTTGTCGGCCAACGATCCGACCGCGTTCACCTGCGTCTTCGGAATCAGCCGCGCCGGAGCTGTCTGGTGCCCCATCAACCCACGCAACGCGGCCGCGGAAAACAGCGAACTTCTCGACCTGTTCGAGTGTTCGCTGCTGTTGTTCCAGGCGACGTTCGCGCCGCTGGTGGAATCGATCCGCGCCGCACTACCGCACCTGCGCACACTGGTGTGCATCGACGACGAGGTGGAATGGGCTCTCGGCTGGCAGGAGTTCCTCGCCGCGGGGGGCGATCCGGTCGACCGCCACGCACCCGACGATCTCGCGATGATCGCCGGCACCGGCGGAACGACCGGACGCCCCAAGGGAGTGATGCTCACCGGCACCAATATCGAGACGATGACGGCGATCACCCTGATGAGCTACCCCTGGCCGCCAGGCGGGGGGCGGCCGAGCTATCTGGCCCTGGCTCCGCTCACCCACGCCGCCGGGGTGCTCTGCTTCCCGATTCTGTGTCGTGGCGGATCGATCGTCATCATGCGCAGGCCTGACATCGCAGAGTTCCTCGACAATGTCGAAACCCACCGCATCACCCACACCTTCCTTCCGCCGACGCTGATCTACATGGTTTTGGACCATCGGTCACTGGACGGCCGAGACCTGTCGTCGCTGCAATGCTTCTGGTATGGGGCAGCGCCGATGTCGTCGTCGCGGCTCGAAGAGGCATTGACGCGGATCGGGCCGGTGATGGCCCAGCTGTTCGGACAGACCGAAGCGCCGATGATGATCTCCACGATGTCACCGTCGGACCACTTCGCCGACGACGGAACGATCGCCCGTGACCGCCTGTCTTCGGCAGGACGGCCTGCACCGCTGGTGACAGTCGCCATCATGTCCGAAGACGGGCGGCTGCTTCCTCGCGGCGACCGCGGCGAGATCGTCGTACGCGGCTCACTGGTCATGCGCGGCTACTACAACAACGAAGCAGCCACGCAGGAGGCTTCGGCGCTGGGCTGGCATCACACCGGCGATATCGGTTATCTCGATGAGGACGGTTACCTGTTCATCGTCGATCGTGCCAAGGACATGGTGATCACCGGCGGGTTCAATGTGTATTCGACCGAAGTCGAGCAGGCACTCATGGCGCACCCGGCCGTGGCCGACTGCGCGGTGATCGGGCTACCGGATGAAAAGTGGGGTGAGCGATTGACCGCCGTACTCGAGCTCCGGCCGGGCACCTCCGTGGATACGGCGGAACTGACGACCTTCGTCAAAGCGCGCATCGGCAGCGTCAAAACACCCAAGCAGGTCGAAATCTGGCAGGACCTACCGCGCTCCAAGATCGGCAAGGTGCTCAAGACGGAGATCAAAAAGCACCTGCTCGAACCGGACGCACCACGATAGCGGATCTTCCCGGAGGCGGAAGCGGCCCTCGAACAGCTCCGATGCTGGTCAAGGGCCTTTCCGTGGCAGCTGCCGATGCCGGTTCGCCGCCGACCCATTCGATCTTGTCGATGCCGGTGATCCCACGGCTGGACGGGGCGGTCCGTCGCTCCAACACCCGGCGCGGCTGGTGGCGACCTTGTCGAAGCTGCGGGAGGTCCTCGGGCGCCAGTTTCAGCAAGACCGCGTCTGGGCACAGGGAGGTCTCCTTCGAGGAGTTCCAGCGCTACAAGGAGCTGACCAGCTACTCGTAGCCCGCGTGTGAAACGACGTCGCACAGCTGCCCCCGATTCGGCCGTGAGGGCCCAGAGACGATACCCACGCCAGCGTCATGCAGGCCCTGACCACCGACTGCACCAAGCGCCTCATCCCACCCAGCAGCACTATCCGCTCGGCGAAGAACTAGCGAGAAGCCTTGGAGCCCTGCGACTTATCCGGTCAGGGCCTCGGCAGACCCAGCTGCGCGCAGGCCAACAATGCGACCTCGATGTCGAGCCTGCGTTCGGTGAGCGGATGTCCCAGTAGCTCTTCGACTTTGCGAACCCGGTAGTGGACGGTGTTCTTGTGGACGTGCAGCCGGGCGGCGGCATCGGTGTAGCTGCCGCGGGCGTCGAGAAAGGCGCGGACCGTCTCACGTAGCCGCCCGGCGGTCTCGTCTCCGCCCATGAGCCCGCCCAGTACTCGACGGGCCCACGCCTCCACCTCGGGCAGGTGGTCGGCGAACAGAGCGGCCAGTGCCACGTCCGAATACGCCGTCAGCCCGCGTCCGCGCGTGGCCAGCGCGACCGCCCGGGCGGCCTGGGCGTCCCGGAAGGTCTGCCGGAAGCCGTCCAGACCAGTGGCCGAATCACCCACGGCCATGGACAGATTCGCGTATGCGCTCAGGTCGCGCTCCAATCGTGTGGTGTCGAGCGCGGGTCGGCTCACCGAGGCGATCCAGATCCAGCGGGTGTGGTCGTCGATCTCGATGGTCATCGGCGTCTTCTCGGTGGCGGCGGCCACCAGCGCGGTGCCCGCCCGCAGCACCGCGGCCGGATCGCGGGTCGCCGGCGGAGTCCACAACAGGACGAACTGGTGCCACCCGCGCAGTGAGGCCGACAGCATCTGCTCGGCCGAGGCCAGATCGAGGTCCTCGGCGTCGAGTACGGCGCGCACCTGGGCGGCGCGGGCGGCGTCGGTGCGCGCGTCCCAGCGGCGGCGTTCGCTGGCGTAGATGTCGATCAGGCCCTCGATCACCCGATCGATGTAACCGTTGACCAGTGCCGCGATGCGCGCGGCAGTGGCCAGGGCGACCTCGGTCGACGGGCTCAGCTCGGCCAGCACGGTCAGGATCCACTGCCCGAACATGTGCTCGCCGAGCCGGTAAGCACGCAACAGCGCCTCCAACGACAGATCGTGCTGGGCGAAGCGGCGGGCGTATTCGGCGGCGGCCGGCGGCACGGCGAAGTCGTCGAGACCGATGGCCAGGGTGAGCATGTCCAGCATGGCCGCGAGGTTGGACTCGGTGCTGGCCACCATCAGCCTGCGTACCTCGTCGTCGTGCCGGAACTCGGGGATGACCTCGACGAACATCGAGATCATCGTGGGTGTCAGCCGGTTCAGGTCGACCTTGATCCGACTCGCCACCTCACGCACGAGGGGATCATTGTCGAGGGCCATGGCCGCTGACAGTACTCCCGCGCAGCGCCGGAACCGCGCGGTTTGTGCTCGTGGCACAACACGGCCACACAACGCTGGGCCGCCGGCCCGTGGTCCCCGCCGGATACGCGTCCTACCTTGAGTGATGTAACCCATGTCACATCTGTCACGGTGAGGAATCATGCGACACATCGCCGAATTGCCCGACGCCAGAGCGGATTCCGCCCCCACCGCACCGAGTCTGGCCGACGACACCACCGCGCTGTCCAACACGGAATTCCGGGCGCGGGTGCGGGTCGCGGCCTCGGCGCTGCACCGTGCCGGTGTGCGCGGCGGTGATGTGGTCGCCGTCGTGCTGCCCAATCGGGTGGAGCTCGTAGTGGCGCTGTTCGCCGCCTGGCGGCTCGGCGCGGCCGTCACTCCGGTGAACCCGGGCCTCGCCGACGACGAAATCCGGTACCAGATAGAGGATTCGGGTGCGACGGTGGTGGTCGGCGAGCCCGGCAGAGTCAGCGTGACACTCGACGTCGCACAGCTCGCGCACCCGGCGGGACCCGTCGCCGCCGCCACGGGCGACGGCACGGCACTGATCATCTACACCAGCGGCACCACGGGCCGCCCGAAAGGCGTTGTGCTCGACCACGCCAACCTCGCTGCCATGTGCGCGATGATCATCGAGGCGCTCGGCCTGGACGAAACCGACCACAGCCTGCTGGTGCTGCCGCTGTTCCACGTCAACGGCATCGTGGTGAGCGTGCTTTCGCCGCTGCTGGCGGGCGGGCGCACCACTCTTGCGGGGAAGTTCTCCGCGACGAGGTTCCTCGGCACCGTCGAACGGGTCCGCCCGACCTATTTCTCCGCGGTGCCCGCCATCTACGCGATGCTGGTGGCGCAACCCGAGACGCATCGCCCGGATCTGTCCTCGCTGCGTCGGGCGATCTGCGGCGCGGCACCGATGCCCGCCGAGCTCATCGCGCGGTTCGAGGAGCGTTTCGGAGTGCCGATCGTGGAGGGGTACGGACTCTCGGAAGGCACCTGCGCCTCCACGCTCAACCCGGTGGCGGGCCCGCGCAAGCCGGGCACCGTCGGCCTGCCGCTGCCCGGCCAGACGGTCGCGATCATGGATCCCGAGGGAAACTTGCTGGGCGCGGGCGAATCCGGTGAAGTCGTGGTCCGCGGCCCGAACGTGATGCGCGGGTACCTCGGAAACCCCGAGGCGACGGCGCAGGCGGTGGTGAACGGCTGGCTGCACACCGGCGATGTGGGCCGTTTCGACGAGGACGGCTATCTGATCCTGGTGGACCGGATCAAGGACATGATCATCCGCGGTGGAGAGAACCTCTACCCCAAGGAGATCGAGAACGCGCTCTACCGGCACCCGGCGGTCCACGAGGCCGCAGTGGTCGGGGTGCCCGACCCGGTGCTGGGCGAGGTGCCCGTCGCCCACGTGGTGACCGTGCCGGAGCTCGTGGTCAGCGCCGAGGAGCTGACCGAACACTGCCGCGACGTGCTCGCACCGTTCAAGGTGCCCGCCGCGATCGTCATCACCGCGGAGCTGCCGCGCAATCCGGTCGGCAAGATCGACAAGAAGCAGCTGCGGGTGTCGGCCTCCCGGGCCTGAACGGCACTGCTCCGCAATTCAATTCGAACGAAGGAAGACTTTCGGTCGCGGTCGTGCGCGCCCGGAGCACGGAAGAGAGGGATCGAGTCATGGGATTCAAGACGGGGGACTTCCCGCCGGTGGACACCGCGACATTTCTGGATCTGCCACTGCGCGAACGCATTCGGATACTGGCACTGCACTGGGCGGAATACGGTTTCGGCACGCCGAAGATGATCCACACCATCTATCTGGTGAAGGTGCTGGTGCTCTATATGATCGGTGGCGTGGCGGTCGCCACCGCGACCTCGGGCGCGGGACCGTTCTGGGACGTGACGCAGTGGTGGAACGAGCCGATCGTCTACCAGAAGCTGGTACTGTGGACCGTGCTGCTCGAGGCGATCGGCGTGGCCGGCTCGTGGGGGCCGCTGGCGGGCAAATTCAAGCCGATGACCGGCGGCGCACGGTATTTCGCCCAGACGGGCACCATCCGGCTACGGCCCTGGCGCCGGGTGCCGATGACCGACGGCGATACCCGCACCCTGCTCGACGTCATCCTCTACGTCGGCTTCCTGGCCTCGCTGGCCCTTGCCCTGCTGGCGCCCGGGCGCACCACGGCGTCGCTGCTGGAAGCGTTGCCGGACAACACCTCCGGGCTGGTACGGCCCGCCCTGCTGATCGCGCCGATCGTGCTGTACGTGCTGTGCGGCCTGCGTGACAAGACGATCTTTCTGGCCGCTCGCGGCGAACAGTATCTGCCTGCACTGGTGTTCTTCGCGGTGCTGCCGTTCACCGACATGATCGTCGCCGCCAAGCTGCTCATCGTGATCGTGTGGATCGGCGCGGGCGTCTCCAAGTTCGGCAAGCACTTCACCAATGTGGTGCCGCCGATGATCTCCAACGGTCCGGCCATGCCGTTCAAGTCGATCAAACGCGCCCACTACCGGGACTTTCCGCGTGATATCCGGCCCTCGGGCCTGGCCTCGTTCATGGCTCACGTCGGCGGCACCGCCGTAGAGGTGATCACCCCCATCGTGCTGCTGTTCGCGACCAACCGCGGGCTGACCCTGGCCGCGGTGGCCCTCATGGTGATCTTCCACCTGTTCATCGCCTCCACCTTCCCGCTGGCCGTGCCGCTGGAATGGAACATCCTGTTCGCCTACCTGACGGTGTTCCTGTTCCTCGGCTTCCCCAACTCCGGCGGCTACGGGGTGTTCGACATGTCCTCGCCGTGGCTGACGGTGGTGATCGTGGCCGGACTGGTCTTCTTCCCGACGCTGGGGAATCTGCGCCCCGATCTGGTCTCGTTCCTGCCCTCGATGCGCCAGTACGCCGGAAACTGGGCCTCGGCGCTGTGGGCCTTCGCCCCCGGCGCTGAGGCGAAGCTGAACACGATCACGCATCGGCCCTCGCTCAACCAGATCGATCAGCTGCGGGCCATGGGCTACGACCCGACGGTCGCCGAGATCACGATGCAGCAGACCATCGCGTGGCGTTCCATGCACAGCCAGGGCCGCGGCCTGTTCTCCCTGCTGTACAAGCACATTCCCGAACTCGACAGCTGGACCGTGCGGGAAGCCGAGTTCGCCTGTAACTCGTTGATAGGCTTCAACTTCGGTGACGGCCACCTGCACAATCGCGATCTCATCGACGCGGTCCAGGCCCGGGTGGGGTTCGCACCCGGGGAATGGATCGTGGTGTGGGTGGAGTCCCAGCCGATTCACAAGCGCACCCAGGCCTACGTGGTCATCGACGCCGCGCTCGGTGTGATCGAACGCGGAACGTGGGAGGTCGCCGACGCGGTCGACGCACTGCCCTGGCTGCCCGACGGGCCCATTCCGCACACGGTGACCTGGCGGCACGACGACGAACCCGTGGTCGAGGCGAGCCGATGACGACGGCGACGGTGATCGGCAGCGGACCCAACGGACTGGCCGCGGCCCTCACCCTGGCGCTCGCGGGGATCGAGGTGACGGTGCTCGAGGCCGCCACCACGATCGGCGGCGGCACCCGCTCACACGAGGCGATCGTGCCGGGACTGCTGCACGACCACTGCTCGGCCATCCACCCGATGGCCGTGGGGTCGCCGCTGTTTGGCCGGGTCGAGCTGGAACAGTATGGATTGCGGTGGGCGCGGCCCGAGCTCGACTGCGTCCACCCGCTCGACGACGGCAGCGCCGGTGTGCTGCATCGTTCGGTCGCCGACACCGCCGTCGGTCTCGGCGACGATGAACGGTTGTGGCGGCGGCTGTTCGAGCGACCGGTCGCCGGCTACGACGAACTCGGCGCCGACATCATGCGGCCACTGCTGCGGATCCCACGTCATCCGTTCCGGTTGGCGCGCTTCGGGATTCCCGCGGCGGCACCCGCCACACTGCTGGCGCGGGCCTTCCGTTCCGAGCAGGGGCGAGCCTTGTTCGGTGGAGTCGCCGCGCACGCCTTCCACCGGTTGGACCGGCCGCTGAGCGCGAGTATCGGGCTGGGCATTCTGACCGCCGGACACCGGTACGGCTGGGCGGTGGCGGTCGGCGGTTCGCAGCGGATCGCCGACGCCATGGCCGCGGCCCTGGTCGATCACGGTGCCACGATCGAGACCGGGATCCGGGTGCGCTCCGTGGTAGAGCTGCCGCCCTCGGACATCACCGTCTGGGATGTGGCGCCGACCGCGCTCGTGGAGATCCTCGGCGACCGGCTACCGCCTCGAATCGCCGCCGCCTACCGGCGATTCCGGTACGGGCCAGGTGCGTTCAAGGTCGACTTCGCCGTGGAGGGCGGCGTCCCGTGGACGGCCGCCGCGGCTCGCCGTGCGGGCACCGTGCACCTGGGCGGCTCGTTCGCCGAGATCGCCGCCGGTGAACGCGACATCCACGCGGGCCGGATGCCGCAGCGCCCGTTCGTACTGGTTGGACAGCAATACCTGGCCGACCCCGGACGTTCGGTGGGATCGGTGCACCCGGTGTGGACCTACGCCCATGTGCCACATGGCTATATCGGCGACGCCACCGAGGCAGTCATCGCTCAGATCGAACGCTTCGCCCCGGGTTTCCGGGAGCGGGTGCTCGGCCTGTCTCACCGCTCCCCCGCCGGATTCGCCGACGAGAACCCCAACTTCGTCGGCGGCAACATCATGACCGGCGCCAAGGACATCCCCCAACTGCTGTTGGGTCCCCGAAAAACCCTGCAGCCCTATGACATCGGCATCCCCGGCCACTATCTGTGCTCGGCGGCCACCCCGCCCGGCCCCGGCGCACACGGCATGTGCGGCGTCAATGCCGCCGAGCGGGCCCTACGCCGCCTGCGCGGGCCGCTCTTGCACCGGGATGCCACCACCTCGACGACAAGCAGTACCTCGTGACCGAGACCAAGCCGCTGTCCGGCCGAACCATGATCATGTCCGGTGGCAGCCGCGGCATCGGACTGGCCATCGCCCGGCGCGCCGCCGCCAACATCACCTTGATCGCCAAAACCACTGTCCCGCACCCGAAGCTGCCCGGCACCATCTACACCGCCGCCGTGGAGTTGGAGCGAGCCTGAGAGACAGTCACCAGATACGTCACTATGACGGGATACGCCGTGGCTGCCATGATCCTTGTCAGCAAGATCCCGCCGGGATCACCCTCGACATAGCCCTGCTGACAGATCCCGATCTCGAAAACCTGGTCAACCTGAAATACTGCGCGACAAGCCATTCCAAGAGAGGCCGGTGCGTCTCCGGCGGCCGATCACACCGAGACGAAGTTCCTGTCGGTCGCGTTCCACCAATACCTTGGGATCCCGTCCAACGCCGGCACCGGCACGAACTCGTAATACCGGGCTCGCTGCCGTCTCCCCAGAGGATATTGCAGATTTCGATCCTCCAGTCCCAGAACGGGTCACCGACGAGCACACCACACAAACCCAACTCCGCGAGAGTGTTGGCCGGACGATTGCGTGCCGCCCTTGAGCATTGAGCCCGCGCATTGACGGAACGTCCTGAGCCCGCACCGCTGATCGCGCGGCGGGTTGGGTCGAAAACGTTCGTTTTCGCCCCAGAATCGGCTATTGTCGCCGCACGCCGGAATCCCCAGGTCGGCGACCTCCCGATTTGGGACACAATCCGTGTGCGGAATCTATGGGAACACCCGCGCCGACATCTACTCCCTGGGGGTGGTGCTGTGGGAGCTGCTCACCGGAGCCAAACCGTTCGACGACACCACCGCAGGCAAACGCAGCGACGCCGCCACGCTGGCGACCATGGCGCAGCGCCGCCGCGCCGGGGTGGATCCGGCGGCGTTGAAGCGCATCCCGCCCGACTGCCCGACGGCCTTGCAGCGGGTCCTGCTGACCGGTCTGGCCCCCGAGCGTGACCAGCGCTGGGCCGGTGGGGCGGCACTGGCTCAGCAGTTGGAGCTATGCCTGGACGAGCGGGCCCGCGATTTGGTCGACCCGCCGCCGAACAGCTGGCGACTGCGGCTGCGGCCGTGGCTGGTGACGCTGGCCGTGGCCGGACCGAACCTGCTCGCAGCGTTGGCCAACATCCATCACAACAAGTCGCTGATCGTCGACCGCCTGAGCCTGCCGCAGCACACGTTCTGGATCATCGCCGGCGCGGTCAACGCGGTGAGCTTCCCGGTGGGCTTGGCGACCTTGATTTATCTGTCGCGGCGTCTGCTCACGGTCCCTCCCGGCCTGCGCCGAGGACGCCGGTACGACCCGCGGGTGCTGGCCCTAGTTCGATCGGATGCCCTGCTGTTCGGCGACCGCACCATGCTGGTGACGATCTCGCTGTAGACCCTCGCGGCGATCGTATTTCCGATCGCGATGCACTTCGCGACCGGTGAGCTCACCGGACAGGCAGTCCTGCATCTACTGGTGGATCTGCTGGTCTTCGGCGCGATGGCGGTAGCGTATCCGTTCTTCCTGGTGACGTTCTACATGGTGCGCTGCATCTACCCGATGTTCCTGCGGCACGGCGACATCGACGCGGACGATGCGGCGCACCTGCACCGACTCGATCGCCACTGCACCCTGCTTCTGGCCCTGGTGGCGTCGGTACCGCTGCTGGCGGTGGCGGCGGTGACGGTCCTGCCACCGGACGATATGCCGCTGATGATCGGCGCGGTACGGGTGGTGTGCGTGGGCGCGATCGCCGCGTTCATCATCGCCTACATGCTGTTCCGGTCGATCGAGGCAGATCTGCAGGCGCTGGAACGTGTGGTGAATCCTGCCGGCGCACAGCGGAAGCCGGATACCACCGCCGGTCCACCATGAGTGCACAACACATCGGCTCGGACCAATCGCCTACTGCGCCAATACCTGCCGAAGAATGCCGACCTGCGCCGCTGGAGCCAAAGCGACCTCGACACCATCGCCCACGAACTCAACCACCGCCCCCGCAAGATCCACGGCTACCGCAGTCCCGCCGAGGTCTACGCTCAACACCTGAACACCTCAACACCTCAACACCTGAACACCTGAACACCTGAACAGCAGTGACGCACTGACCGTTTGAGCCTGCCATCGTTGTAAGAACAGTGGCTCGGCGGAACTGACTGCGGTTGGAGCATCGGGCCGCGCAGCCCGAGCTGATGGACTTGGCTCCCGGCACTGTGAACCATCGCCGCTTCTGGCAAATCACACCAGAGGGGCTAGAGCGTGTGAAGTCGCGCACTCGCGCGAAAGGGACGGTCTGCACCATCAGCGGAAGTACCTGAAGTGTCAGTGTTTTCAGAAATCTTCAATGTCCCTGCTTGCTGGCTAGCAGGGCTGTCCGTCGACGACCTCGGCCACGAGATCGGTCCATTGGCCGGCGAGAACCTCCGCCCGGTGCCATGCCGTGTGCACTACTACTTCCCTGTCCGGGCCGCCGGGTTCAGCCACCATTGCGGCGATAGCGTCCAGGTGGGCACATCCTTTCAGGGCCGGTTGAACAGGCCAACTCTGTCTCGAGTAGAGCAGCTGGGCGGAGTTGGGCACGATATAACCGACCTACGTGGGGTTCCGGGGTTGCCCGGGATCGCCGACGGCCTGCAGATCAACCTGTCGCCGACACCAGCAGTGCCGTTGGCCGCGTTCGAAGTGTGGGGGCCCGGCTCTGGCGCATCGATCGCCAGCGGTGCGCCGCCGCCAGCATCTCGGCGGGGATCGCCGCGGTGATCCCGTACTCGGCTATTTCACCATCCACGGGGGCGCCTGTGAGCAATCGGCACTGTGCGTAATCGCCGTGAGCTGCGTGCCACCGTTCCCCCTGAGGGAGAACAGCGTCGAGTACCCGGGTTGTGGCCTGATGAGCGTGGCGGTGGAGCTGCGGTTCTCCGAAGGAGTGGACTGTTCGCCGCTCTGCCTCTGTTGAGATGAGCGGGGTGTAGTTCCTCGGTCAGGACTGAGGGCGCCGCCGCGACTTCGGGGCGGTCGGATTTCACGCATCCCGCCGTTGGTGCCGCAGATTTCCCGTCGCGGCCGGCGTAGGTGCGAACGACGGCGTAGCCAAATGTGCGTTCCACCCAATTGCTTGCCGCAGCTCTGGATCGCCTGCGGTGCCCCCTTCGCAGCGCCGTTAGCGTATGCGCCAGCAGGTCGCGACAGATGATCTCGACACCAGGATGGGCCCGCAACCAGGTCGCCAGCCCATCGGCAGTGTGATCGCTGAGCACGTCGATTTCAGTCGTCGCAGCCGCTACTGCGGGCGTTGTGGCTTGGTCACTTCGCCAACGCCTTTCCAGACTGCGACTGTGACCAGCGCGTGAGCATGCCTGCTATGGCGTTGTGCCGCAGCGACATCCGCTAGACCGCACTTCGCGAGCCCGCGGAACCGAATCCTGATCCCCTGGTGGCGTCCGCGCCCGGTCGCATGCGCACGCACGTCGGGCGCCGATTCGCCCGTCGTCGATGCGCGAGCCCCGTGCTTCTTCGGCGGCATTCGCACGCCACACGGCTCCGGTGCCATGCGCCCGAGCACACGAGTCCGGCTTCCGGCTTGCCTACGCCCCGCCCGTCCTTCTTCTTCGCTCAGGAAGGCCCATATCCATGTCCAATTCGCCTACGGCACTTGCCTTCTGCACGACGTGTGCTGCAGAACTCCCCGAAGATCCACCTACGCACGCTCACGGTCGCCACTGCCGGGTGTGTGAGGTCCTTCCGCTCTGCGACGACTGCGGTGAGCGAACCACCGAGGTTCGCCGCACGGTCGACGACGCAACCTTGTGCCCGCAGTGCGCTGCCCGATGGTCGAAGTGTGAATGCTGCGAACGCTTGACCGCGGCTGGCGAGGACACCGTCGACAACGGCGTGGTCTGCGAGCAGTGCAGCGATGACCACTATTGGCGCTGTTCGGATTGCCGCCGCCTCGCCCGCTCACTGCGCACCGTCGACAATGGTGACGAGGTCTGCACAGACTGCGCCGACGTCTACCGCGAGTGCGCGGACTGCGACCGCCTCGTCAGCGGCGAGGGCACCTACTGCACCTCGTGCGATGTCGAACGCTACGAGGACCGCATCCACGACTACTCCTTCAAACCCGACCCGGTCTTCCACGGCCAGGGCCCGGTCTATCTCGGATTGGAACTCGAGGTCAAGACGCCGGGCCACGCGCTCGGGGACTGCGTCGATCTCGCCGTCGACCAGCTCGGCAGTGCCGGCTATCTGAAAGAGGACGGGTCCATCGGCTACGGCGGCGGATTCGAACTGGTCACCCACCCGATGAGCTACACGTGGGCCCTGGACCGGTTTCCCTGGAATGTCCTGCGGGAGCTCCGTCTTCGAGGCGCCTACACCGACGACCAGGTCGGGATCCACGTCCATGTGTCGCGGGACGGGTTCTCCTCACCCGCGCACGTGTACCGGTGGATGAAGTTCGTCTACCGCAACGAATCCTTCGCCACCCGGCTGGCACGGCGACGCAGCCACGATTGGGCCAGCTTCGACCCCGACGCACGCGCCGAGATCGTCAACTTCGCCAAAGGCGACCGCTTCGGCTACGGCCGCTACCAAGCCATCAACGTCTGCCCCGCCGACACCTTCGAAGTCCGCATCTTCGCCAGTTCCCTACACCCACAACAAGTCCAAGCCGCCCTGGCCTTCGTGGCCGCCTCGGTCGAATACACCCGCGACCTCACCGTCGCCGACCTCGCCCGCCGGCGCGGCTGGGAATGGACCGCGTTCGTCACCTGGGTGCGCCGACACCGCATCTATCTGCCCCTGCTCGCGGAAATGGAGGCCCTCTCGTGTGCATCCTGACCTTCTACAAACCCGCCATCACCCCCGACCTCGACGCCCTGCACGACGGCGCCATCGCCAACCCCCACGGCCACGGCTACGCCATCGTCACCGACAACCAGATCCTCATCGGCCGCGGACTCGACCCCACCCTCATGATCGATGAATTCGACTTCGTCCGTTCCCAATTCCCCGACGGCCCGGCGCTGTTCCACTCCCGGTTCGCCACCCACGGGTTCATCACCGAGCAGAACTGCCACCCCTTCGCGATCGGGGGTGACGAACGCACGGTGATGGCCCACAACGGGGTGCTGCCCGCCATCGTGCACCCCGGACCCGGGGATCCGCGGTCGGACACCCGCGTGGCCGCCGAGGACTTCCTCCCCCTCGAACCGTTCGGGCCACTGGACTCCTGGACGGGGCGCAGCGGGCTCGAGAGCTGGCTGGCCGGAGACAAGATGATCGTGTTGACCGTCGACCCCCGCTACAAACACACCGCCTATCTGCTCAACGAACACCACGGGCACTGGAGCAGCGACGGCATCTGGTACTCCAACCACTCCTACCAGTGGCGCGACCTCGACACCGCCCACCAACCCGGCGCCTACCTCTACGACTACTGCGACCACTGCAGCCAATTCGACATCGCACGCCCCGGACCCCACTGCACCGCATGCGGATTCTGCGACCAATGCTGGCACGAATTCCCGCACTGCGAATGCGAATTCCTCACCGGGACAGACCGCTACGCCGACCTGACCTTCTCCGGGGCCGCCTGAACACCCGCGTACACCGCTCCCCCACCCAGGGCACTTCCGGCAGCACGCCGAGAAACGGAATTCCCCGGTGATTCATTGCACCACACACCTCGATCCCGCACCGACACACCACCTTTCATCTCACCGCACGGCCCGGCGGTGATGCCGGTGAACCCCGACCCCAACAGCTACATCGCCAGGCTGCGCATCGACCCCCGCTACCAGCAGGTCGCCCCGCAGCCACCGACAGCGCGGGCGCTGGTCGTCGGCTACCGCGCCTGCTTCGCCACCGACCCGAAACCCGCGACACCGGTAGCGGCCTTCGCGGCGATCACCCCGCCGGCCGCCACCACCGTCACCGCGCCGTGCATGGCACTGATCTCGGTCGAGCGCGCCACCCAGGTCGTCCGCGTCCGACCCGACGGAAGCCGTGAAATCGGTTGGGAAGACGACTACTTCCCGATCGTCGGGGACCCGGGCATCCGATGGTGCCTCCTGCCGGTCGACCTCTCCCCGGAGGGTCGGTTCGTCATCGCGGACGGAGGGTGGGCCGCGGGCGGCTATCAGGCCGTTCTCACACGGTCCACGATCGCGCACGCCCCCACCGCCCCGACCGTCGTCGCCGTGCACAACACCGACCCGCGCACCGGCCACACGCGATGGTGATCTCCCACGCCGCCGCACTGATCTCGTGGATCGAGTCGGCACTGCCCGAACTCGACCCCACCACCTTCGGTCCCTGGCTCGCCGAGCCTGCGGGTCCAGGCGCCGTCATCGCGGTGGTGCATGTCCGGGTGGAGTCCGCGACCCGACCGGCACGCTCGATCGCGGTGACCTTGTCGGCACACCCGATCACGCACCACGACACCGCGTCTTAGCCACCACCGCGTCCTGCCGGATCGATCCACCCACTTCGAGGAGATCACTGTGAATTCCGAGGCGTCATCGTCGAATTCGTCCCGACCGCCCATTCCCGCCCACCTGCACAGCGCCCCGACCGCGCAAGGGCTGACATCCCGTACCTGACGCTGTGTCACCGTGGCCGCGTCTCACCGGTGTGGGGTGCGATCGATCCAGGGCGGTACGCGGTGGTGCTCGCGCTGCGCCTGTGCCAGGTGTGTGGAGAAGAGCTCGGCGACGGCGAAGGGCCCGGCAACCGGGTCGTGGTCTTCCTCCGACCCCAGGACTGGATCCGGGGAATCGCCCCCGAACCCGGACTACATCCCGAATGCGCCGCCTACTCCACCCGCGGCTGCCCGATGCTGGCCGGCCGCATGACGACCTACCGCTCCAACGCGGTCGCCGCACGCATCACCCCGTGCGACGACCCCGAATGCGACTGCCGGCAATGGACCGCGCCCGGCCCCGAGTCCGACGAAGCCACAAGGGCGGGCAAGCCTGCCGACCAATGGTATTCGGTGCTGATCGACGCACGCGACTACCAGATCGTGCACTACCGCGCCGACGAATCCGAGCCCTCCGGATACGGCGTCACCTTGCGCGGGATCCAGGTCCTGCGGCTACGGAAAATACGTGGCACGGCCGAACACGAGCGGACCGTTCTGGACCTGGTGGCAGCCGCCCTGGATCTCACGCGGCTCACACACCGCCGATGACCCGACCGCGATCGGGCGACCGCGGTCTGAAGACAACCACGGCGAGGTAGACGCCGCGGGTGCGCTTCACAGGCGCGCAGTCACTCGGTCGACTGCAGCGGTACGGACGACAATCCGCCCCAGCACAGGGTGATCACCGCCGCAATGGCGTCGGCCTTCGGGACACCACGGCCGGTGTCGAGCCAGTACTGCGCGGCGATTTGGCTGGCGCCGACCAGCCCGGCGGCGAGCATGCGAGATCGGTACGGGCTCAATCCGCAATCGTGCGCGACGGCAGTGGAGACCGCTGTCACGCAGTCGTCTGTTGCGCGTCCGACTCGCCACCGTACCGAGGGCTCGCTCGGCACATTGGAATCGAAGACCAGCCGAAACCCTTGCGTCTCATGGTCGACGAAGTCGAAGTAAGCCTGGATCGCGGCGCGGACCCGGTCCCGATTCGCGGTGGTCGAGCGCAGTGCCCGCTGCACCGCGTCGGTCAATGCGTCGATATGGTGCTGCAACACCGCCAGATACAGTTCCAGCTTTCCCGAAAATTCCTTGTACAGGATCGGTTTGCTCCAGCCCGCACGAAGCGCGATCTCCTCCATCGTGGCCTCGTGGAAGCCGCGTGCGACGAAGACCTCGGTCGCTGCTGCCAGGGTGCGCTGTCGCCGCAGCGCACGCCTGGCATTCACGACGAATGTGCCGGACTGCCGCGGCAGTATCGGCGGTTCGTAATCGATAGGTTCGGCGGTCACGTCCTGCTCCGTGTGGTCGGTCAGGCCTGGAGTTCGGCCAGTGCGTCCTCGAGATTGCGAGCGATGTCCCAGACGTCGGGAACGGTGTCGGGACAGGCGAGAATTCCGAAGTCGAGGTGTCCGTCGTAGGACATCACAGTGATGTTCAGGCAGCCCGACAGCTCGGTGAGCACCGAGACAGGGTGGCTCGAGAGCACGCGGATTCCCGCGAGATACAACGGCATCTGTGGCCCGGGCACGTTCGAGACGAGCAGGTTGACCAGAGGAAGCCTGGACGCAGCCGCCCGCATCACCACTCGGGTGGGCATGCCGTGCAGCAGTGGTGTCGCCAGTGTGGTGACCTCGTGCAGCAACTTCGATGACTGGGTGCGGAATCGCTGTTTGGCGACAAGCAGATTGTCCCGCAGGAGTTTCACTCGATGACGAGGGTCGGTCTCGGAGACCGGCAACGTGGTGAGCATGAGCGAAAACTGGTTTCCCGCAGTGCCGAACTGCTCGGGCGTGCGCACCGATACGGGAATGGCGGCCAGCAGCGGTCGGTCCGTGGCCAAGCCCCGGTCGCGCATCCAGCTCCGCAACGCGGTGGTGCACAAGGCCATCACGACATCGTTGACCGTCCCATCCACGCTGTTCTTGACAGCTTTCACCGCATCGAGGGGCAGCGATGTGTACGCGACGCTACGGGCGCTGGTGAGAGGACCGTTGAACGGTACCTCGGGGTGCATGGTGCGTAGGTCATCGGCCGAACGCAGCAGCGTCGGCACGGCGCGCAGGGCGGCGCGACATCGGGTTGCCGGTCGAGTGAGCGCATTCGGGAGGCTGCGCGCGAGCATCTCGACGGTCGACGGTGTCCGGCCGCGACCTACCTCCCGAGTCGACGGCAGTGTGGCGGAGGGTGTTTCGCAGATATCCAGTATTGCGGCCATGATCTCGGCGGCGGATACACCGTCGATCACCGCGTGGTGCACCTTCATATATACGGCCTGCCGCCCGTCCGAGAGTCCGGACACGAGGTGGCATTCCCACAGCGGACGCAACCTGTCGAGCGGCTGACCATGGCGGCGCGCGACGTACTCGGCGAGTTCTCGATCATCGGCGCCGTCCGGCAGCCGGATATCCCGGACGTGGTATTTCAGGTCGATCTCTGCACAGTCCTCCCAGTAGGGCAGGTCCAATCCGAACGGAACTGTGCGCACCCGGCGGCGCAGCGGCGCGACGAGGGCCAGCCGCTCTGCGAAAAGCCGTCGCAGTGCTTCGGCATCGAGCGGCCCGTTCGGCGACGCCGCAGAGTCGAGCAGCATAATAGCGCCGATATGCAGTGGCGTAGTGGACGTTTCGGTGTCGAGCAGGTGCAGATCGAGCGAATCAAGCTGCCTCACACGGCCAATAGCGCGTGCGGTCGAGATGGCGGTCGGGGTGTGTTGCTGGCCCACGGATTCCTCCCGAGTCGTGTCGGTGCCCGACGCGGCCGCCGGCAGGTAGGGGCATGCCAACAGCTCACAGCGTCGATCCCGGACATCTGGTGATTCCGTGCATCGCGGCACGGAGCGCGACACCGTGTCGGCGCTGACAGCCTGCAACGGTGAAGCCCTCGATCTGGAGGGGTGAATCCGAGTCTAGCGTCAGCCGGCACGTCACGGTCTTGATCAACCGTTACGTCTCGTTAATTGTGTGCGAACAGTAAACACTGATCGCACGTCCAAGAACTCTGATCCGCCCGGTCATACACGGAGTGCGGCCATCATTGGGCTACCGGCGAGTAGTCGGGACGAGGGGCACCCTGGACACGCACTGCGGCCAGCCTGAGGGCACTCGAACGCGAATGGCTCCGAGTGGCCTGCGGATCGGTCATGGTGGGACAGTGACACCGCAGGCGCGGCACTACAACGACACCGATGCGGTTATCGACGCGCTCGGCGCGCGAATCTGCGCGCCGCGTCGCCGCACCCGCGCCAGCGCCAAGAGCGCGGGCGGGGCATTCGAGACCCTGATCGTTCACGGCCTGGCTGTCGCCCTCGAGGACGACCGGATCGAGCGGCGCGTCCGCAACGGCGTCCGCGACCGCGGCGACGTGACCGGCGTCCGCGCGCCTGGCTGAGCGCCGCCCGGAAGTGGTCGCGCGATCCGTCGCCGCGGGCCTTGTTGCACACGCGATGGAGCAGGCGGTCGGCCTTGGTGGCGCCCTTTGGACCGAGCGTGCGAGTGGTCGGCCGCGAGGCTCTCGCCATCCTGGTTGCGAGTGCCGTCGCGGTACATCCGCTCGTCGCACCATCAACAGCGTTGGCCGTCGCGGTGCCGAGCGAGCAGGGCCTCGCGCTGTTGCTGCTGCTTCCAGCCGAGGCCCTTCTGTGTGGTGGTGCGGCGGGTGGCCATGGGCGGTCCTCCTCGAATGGGTGCGCGGACCAACAGCACCGCCCGACTACCCGTTAACCGATGCTCTGCACTCGCACGCGGATCGGCTCGTGGTTTCGACGATGTTGTTCACCAGTTGCCCCAAGAGGACCTGGCTCGCGGGCAGGTGTTCCGAGTACCGCTCTGCGGCCGGGTCTGCCTCATCGTCGGGCACGATCGTGTAGCGGAACTGCCGTGCGATTTGGCCTTCCGCGTTGCGTACAGGCGCGTCATCCTCGTCGACCTCGGTCAGGATGAGGGCCGATCCGACGAGCACGATCTCGGTCTCGGGGAGCGAGTCCACTCACCACCTTCCCATCGGGTGGGCAAAACCGGGATTGGCCTTGCCTCCCTTGGCATCTGGCAGTTTGCGGAAGCCTTTTCCAGTTGGCGCGATCCGTCGGTCAGGATGGCATCGCCGGTCAGTGCGGGCCGTAGATGAGCTGGGCGAGCACGGAGGCCCACCAGTCCAGCGGCAGATACAGGATCGGGTACTTCAGGGTCATGATCGCTTCTCCATCGGATCCGGGGCGAGTTCCTCGCCGATGCACACGCGTCACGCGAACAGCGTCAGCGTCACTGACACACAATCGCCGCTGTAGAGGGCAATCCCCTGGACGGTAACGCGCCGACCGCCGCGGGCGAGGACGGGCACGCCGTTGATGCGGACTTCGGTTGGCACGATGACGCCGGGTCCCTTGGCGGGGTCGGTCCCGGGGAGTACGCGATCGACGATCTCGATCTCGCAGGCGCGGAGACGTTCGGGGGTGCAGGTTTCGTCGGGCATCAGAAGATCACGCGGATGAGTGCGCCGAGGGCCTGGGCGGCGATGTCGATGGTGGCGCGGCCGACGACCAACCAGTCGACCTCGTGAGCGGCGGCGGACAGGGTAGACATCATTGGGGTAACTCGTTGTGGTGTGGGGCGTTTGGGTTGGGCGGGCCGGTCATCGGGTTCGCCGATGCCGCCTCAGTCCACGATTTCGTAGCCCTTGCCCAACTGAGGTTGAACCCAGACGAGCAGACCCTTGATGGCGCGACCGCCCCACAACGATCTGCCGACGCCGCGGAAAAAGCGGCGCTGTCCCGTAGCGGTGACGCCGTTGACCTCGTAGGTGCTGGCGTAGGAGTAGGGGAACGGTGTCGAACTTGATCTCGACCTGGGTGTATTCGACGCCGCTGAGGACGTGCTGGATGTTCAGGTCCAACATATGAGCTCCTCCGGATGCTCCGGGGGGCGGCGTGGCCGGACCTCGTCCGCCGCCGGCTTCAAGTTGGGCACCAGAATCGACTTCGAGCACGAACGGATCAGTTCATGCCGTCGTTGATGCCCGACAGGCAAACACACTCATCTCCCGCTGATTGCCGGTTCAGGAGCTACCTGCAGCGCACCACGCCGCCGCCACGCACTGTCTCGACTCGGCGGTTGCTGGGCGTGGATCAGCAGCGTTCGTACTGACGCACGTAGGGCTGTGACTCCGGTAAGACGTCGGACCCGGGTGTCTGGCAGCCGCCGACCACGACCCAAAAGAAAGGGCCCCCGCGGTAGCGGTTGCGTGTGTAAATCGTGTAGTCGACCACAGCGCTGGAGCCAGCCACGTAGGGAAGATGCAGATCGGCGAGTTGTGTGGTCTGCGCGGCGGTGAATTCCGCACCCACGGGAGGGAATACGGTGACGGCCAGTGTGCGGCCTTCCAACGGCGGATCGTAGACCGCCACCTGAACGAAGAACGGGATGGGCTGATCGGTCAGGAACCACTGCCACAGGTCGAGTTCGTCGTTGGACGGGAAGCGCGGGGTGGGCTCTTGGTGGGGGGTGAGGCGATCGTGGGGCCATGGATACGACCCGGGGGTCCGTTCCGAGTGATTAGTGGCCCACTGAGAGGTGAACCAGCCCTCCCGCTTGTGAACGGTGGATACGGTCCACTGGTTGGATGCCAGTTCGGGGAAGTCCCGGATGATACTGCGCATTGCCGCGGTGGCGCGGTGGGGTTCATTTTCGGAGCCTGCTTGGACGTCGATGGCGTTGGTTATGCGGCTCGCGTCGCCACCTCTCGAGGACCAGTGCACTTCGGTGCCGGCGGCCCAAAGTCGCGCCCAATTGTGGGCGGCGGTCGCTTCAGGGCTCACGTCACGGCCGAAAAGCCAGTACGCGGAATAGGAGTCCGCCATCCGGCCGATGGTGACGTTCATCGGTTCGCCGTGGAAACGCCGCGGAAGCGGTTGAGTGCCCATGGTATTCACCACGGACGCGGCCTCTGCCGGTGTGGCCTCGTCCCTGAGTCGCACGTCGAGAGAGGAGTGGAAGATTTTGCCCTCGTAGTGCTCGAACTGGTGTGATGCGGCGGTCACCCCCGGCAGGGCCCGGATGGCAGTCTCGATCTTGCGTGACCATCTGTCATGCTCGGCCTGGTCGGGTCCACGTTCGAGGTAGTAACACCCACTCAGCAGGACTGCCGTCATCGTCAAGACGACGGTCAGGATGGTGGAGCGAACAGCGTCGATTCCGCGGACGATGCGTGGCGAAGGCGCCGATGCGGGACTGTCGGCCGGTGAAATCGCCGCCCCCCAACGACTTATGGGATCGGGGAGTCGAAAAGCTTTGAGGAACACAACAGCAACCTACGTCGGCGATGCGGCACGATCCATGCCCCGAATTGTGAGGACTATGTGAGCGACTGCGTTCGATCGGTGCCGAACATACGCCAGCCACGATCGGGTGCTGTAGCGGCCGGTGTAGCGCGCAGCGGGCCCGCTGGAATGCATCAGGGCGGGCCATCCCCCAGGTGCATTGCGTGCTGGGGTTGCGGAGCGGCCGGCGCGATTGGCCGACGCTGGGTGTTCGTTGGACTTCTTGCCGGATCTGCCCGGTTTGACGCGCTACAGGCATGAAAGAACCGATCACCGGCGCGGCCGACGCCATCTGCCGTGTCGTCGATCGTCCGCGCGAACTCCGCTACCTTGTCCCATGCGTGCTGTGCGCCGACCAGCTCGTCGCCGAGTTGCTCGCCGTGCCGGGCTTGGTCGACGACTGGACGACCACACGCGCCTCGTTCGTAAGCGCTTCGCAGTAGACGCCGCGGGCGTGGCGCACGATCAAGGCCGGGCAGCGGCTCGAACCGTCCTTACTCGGTCACGTGCGACGGCATACCGTCGGCGGACGTGGTGGAGGCCTTATCTGCGAGTAAATTTCGGGATCCGGGGTCAATTCTTGTCGGCAGGCTCGTGGGGTCCGGCTTCTTCGACGATGTCTTGCGTCTGGACTGTTCCGGGTTGGTCGCGCGGGATCCGGCCAGGAGTTGGCGTGCGCGTTTGACAGTGATCTCGAGCAGATCGGCGAGTTCCTCGTCGGTCTGTACGTGTGCACGCACCGCCGCCGCGGCTGCTGCCTGTGCGTCTTCGTGGGTGGTGATCTCGGCTGCCGCGCCGGTGATGACGCTGTCGATTTGTGCGCGTAGCGCGGCCACGTCGCTGTCGCGGCGCTGCTCGACGGAGGTGATCGCGCTCCAGGCGGCGAGGTAGTCACCTACTGCGCGGGTGATGGCCTTCTCTCGTACAGCCGCGTCGGTACGACGCTGCAAGCTGCGCTGGCGTGAGCGTTGCAGGCGCGCAACGACTTCCGGCGAACGATCCGCAGAACGAGTGCGGCGCGGGCGGGGGGCTTCGGTCATGACGAACCACTCCTGACAGGCGTGCGACAACCCGATCAGTCCCTCGCGCACACCACGATACCGATCGGCTGTCGTGATTTCCGAGACCGCGGTCAATCCGTAACACGGGTTCGCGAACAGATGCGCTGGATCACCCTCCCGGTCGGCACTCACAGTCACCCCGCTTCGCAGCTGACCGGATGCTGCCTTGCCCATCGTCGGCCACCCGATCCGCTCTCAACCCCTCTGGAGGAGTTCCTGCCATGCCGTTGCCTGTGTCCATCAGCGACCCCGGGGACCTCATTGCCGCCGTGCCCGCCCTGCTCGGCTTCACACCGACCCGGTCACTGGTCCTGCTCTTCCTCAGCCACGACACCCCCGACGCTGGAGCAGCATCGGTGCACGCCGTCATCCGCACGGAATCACCGCTGCAGCAGATCCGACTCTCGGACAACCAGATCGGACAATCCGCGATCCGCGCATGCTTGTGCGCGGAAGCCTTCGCCGTGCTGGCGATCCTGATCGACGACCGGGTATCTCGCCCCACCGAAGCCTCCCCCATCGATGAGCGGTGGCGCTCGGCACTCGATGCGTTACGACAGAACTTGGAATCGAAGGGCCTGACTCTGGCGGGGGCCTGGGGTGTGGGATCCATTGCCACGAACGCGCAATGGTGGGACGAGCTCGCACCCGAGCACCACGGGCACCTGCCCGACCCGGCCGCCTCACTCGTCGCCGCCGAACTCATCGGTACCGGTCGGCAGATCCACCACACCCGCACCGAACTCACCGCACTGGTCGAGATCGATGTGGCACTGCGCGATCACGTCACCGCAGCGCTACCGGAGGCCGCCGCCGACGCACATCGCCGGTTGGCCCGAACCGCGCGTATCGGCGATCCGGACGCCTACACCCGGCAAGCGTTGTGGCAGGTGATGCACGTCATCAAACACGTCTCCATCCTCGAGACACCCGCACCCCGCGCGTTGGCGGACGTCGCTGTCGCCCTGCGTGACACCGCGGTGCGCGATGTCATGTTCGGGGTCGCCGCCGGCGAGTACGCCGCGCGTGCCGAACACCTGTGGTCGATCCTGACCCGCGCGCTACCCGACACGGACCGCGCCGAGGCCGCCACTCTGTTCGCGTTCCACGCCTACCGCCGCGGTGACGGGGTACTCGCGGGAATCGCCCTCGACACCGCGTTGTCCTGCGATCCCGAACACCGCATGGCGCACCTGCTCGGCATCGCACTGTCGAACGCCCTGCCACCACAGCGACTGCACCGACTCTGCCGCGCCGGGATCCGGGCCGCCACCGAACTGCGCGTCGATATCGGTGCCGCAGAACCTGATTCACACACCGCGGACTTCGATCATGACCGATCCTGACGAGCGTTCGGTGGCGCGGGCACTGCTGTCACGGGCGGCACTGACCGCCGCGCCGGCCGTGCACGGCTTGCTCGCGGCACACGGTCCACTCGAAGCGGCCACCCGAATCGCCGCGGACGCACGGAGTTCACGCTTCGGCCCGCACACCCGGGCCATGGCCGAACCGTCAGCCAGGCCCAGCGAGGCCAGGCCGCTGCCATCCCAGCGTCGCGGTGATTCGCCCCTCGCCGAGTAGTAGTCAGACAGCGTCCCCGGGCCACGGTCGGCCGAATCGTGGGCCGTCACGTGCCGCAGATAGTACAGGTAGCCATTGCCGGCCAGAACTTTGTGCAGCGTGGCTGTCACACATCCCATCAAAATCCCGATCTACTGAAGAAGCGATAGCCAAAGTTGTTAAGGGAATTACCAATTCGCGCATTTCCGGTGGTTGTTGCGGAATCGTTGTCCTCTATGCAAGAGGTCTGATTGGCGGTACAGGGAAAAATGAGGGATGGGGATGTGGAAGAAGAAGGCAGGAGGTGCAGCGGGTTCGCGAGGGTGGGGTGCTGGGTATTTGTCGGATGAGTGTGATGGACGGTGAGGGGGTAGGGAGTTCGGCAGGGGGCAGGCGAAGAGGTTGGCCTACCTGCCGAGTCGATTCCTCGTGGACGGCCGTCAGCCGCTACGCCTGGTGGTCAACGGGACCGAGGTCATCGACAGTGGCCAGAAGATACCGCCGCGATTCCGGTGCATCGAACGTGGCCGCCGGTCCCCCAGTCCAGCAGTAGTAGATCCGCGAACTGCCTGTCCGGCGCATAGTTGTCTTTCCCGTGAACACGCGCGTACTGCGGGCGCTGCATGTCCACCGGCAGCAGCAGGCTGGTCATATCTGTCCCTCGAGAGGATTCGCATCGGGTGTGCGATGCTCGATGCACACGTGAAAACTCCCGGGCATACGGGCTCAGATGATGGGTGAACTCGCGGTTGCACCTGCGCCTGACCGACATCCGGGAGTCTGTGTGAAGTCACGCAGTTTTCGAAGCTGTCACGTCGTTCTGGATCACCTCCTCCCCAGGCTCCCGAGCGTCGGAGTGGTTCTGTGGTTCCAGCGCCAGCGCTTCGTCCAACTCGCATCGAGGGACTCGGGTGCGCCAGTGATGGCACTCGGCCGGATGGACGGTGTGGAGTTCGGCGAACGCTGTTACGCGCCGGGGGTTTCCGCCCATGTGCGCGAGGCTGGGAGTGATGACCACGGCGCAGTCGGTCTGTCGGAGCAGCCGCCACAGCGTCCTCATCCGATCCTGGTCGGCCTTGCCCACCGTGAGGACATGGGACACTCGTAGGCCCAGAGTGTGAGCTCTTTGGCGGGCGTGGAACTCGGCCCAGTCCAGCTGTGCCTTTGTGGTCAGCAATGGGCGGAAGATATAGATCACGGCCTTGTCTGGTTTGGCGGCGGCCCGTGCTCGATCGAGCGCTTCGCATAGTCCCTGTGGGTAGCCGTCGTCCAGGCTTGGATCTGGTGCGTCTGTCACGGTTGGCCCCTCGGTGAGTCGTGTGGGTTGCACCCGGTGCCGAGGTACCGCCGGCCGATCGAATGGGGCGCGCGGTCGACGCTCCCGGAGTAGCGTCCATCCCGGCACCGGGGCTGTTTCCAGCATTGCCGAGTGATCGGGGCGAACCCATGTACGGAATCCCTACGACGGTCGTACGCTTCGGCGACGGGCGTTGCGGACCGGCCGAGGGGGCCAGGTGATCGTTGGCGATTGGACGTGCACGGAGGTCAAGGCTTTACGCGAGGCCTTGCGGCAGACTCAGGAGGAGTTCGCTGAAACGCTCGGCTACACGATCCATGCGGTCCAGAAGTGGGAGAACCTTCCTGCGGGCCGAAAACTCGCCAGGCTCAAGACTGTCGAGGACATGGAGGGCCAGCTCGCGCGGCTCGACCCAGTGCAACACGAGCGGTTCCAAAGTGCCTTGGCCCGTTTGTATTCCGGACCGCTCACGAGGGATCGCGCCGCGGAACTCGAGAGCGAGGAAGTGGTCGACGTGAACCGCCGGGAGTTTGGAAAGGTGCTTGCCGGGGCCTTGATGGCAGAGTCCCTGCACATCGGACACGGTGACGCGCGCCGTATCGCGGTGTATGTCAATCTCATCGAGGACGAGGCGCGAAGGGTGGGCGGGGCCCCGCTCGTTCGGGCCGTCGTGGCCCAGTCCGAGCAAGCCTTGCGCGTGCTCGACACCGTGACGTTCGGCAATTCCGAAGCGGAAACGATCTACCTCTCGGCGGTCGGCCATTTGGCGGCCGCGGCGTCATGGCTGGCTTTCGACTCGACCCTGCTCGCTCAGGCCAGACGATCGGCGAACGACGCGTTCGCGGTCGCCAACCAGGCGGGAGACGACGACGTGACCGTCCATTCGTGCATGGTTCGCTCGTTGGAGACACTCGCGCTGGCCAAGACCGGCGAGGGCAGTCCGCAGTACGCGCTGCGCCTGACTGGCCTCGCGCGAAACCTGTTGCGCGGACGTCCCCCGGCCCGCATTCATGCACTGGTCGCGACGCGGGAAGCCCAGGCACACGCTCAGCTGGGCGACCGCGAGCGGTTCGTCCGCGCTATCGCGGTTGCGTGGCGCGAGATGGAGCAGGCCGCCGACTACGAGCCGATCGAGCAGTGCCCGGTGTGGCTTCAATTCGTCTCACGCAGCGAGATCAAATTTCACGAGGCCCGCGGATACGAACGGCTCGGTGACACCGCCACCGCCGTCGAGCTTTTCAGCGCGATGGAACGCGGTGCGGGCAGGAACGCCGTGTTCTACCGAGCGCGCAAGGCCGCGATCCTGGCAGGTGGTGGCGATCTCGCCGCCGCGGTCGCCGAAGGGGTGCAGGTGCTCGACCAGCTTGAGCAGGGTCTCAGCTCGCCGAGGACGATCACGGTGCTCGAGCCGATCCGTACCGCCGCCGACAAGCTGCCGACCGATGAAGAGTTCTGCCAGCGGTTCGACGCGGTATCGAGCAAGGTAGGTGTATGAGCGCCAACGTAATTCAGGGTCTTACCTTCACCCGGTATACCGCTGCGCGGGCTCGTGGTATCCGGGATGTCGTTGAAGCCATCTACCGTGGCGCCTATGTCGACGCGATCGACGCCGGCGACCCATTCGAAGCGCCGGACGCGTTCATGGATCGGTTCGATGCCTACTCCGATCCGCAAGCAGGAGGATTCGAGCTTGTCATCGGCCGGATCGATGGCGAGCCGGTGGGGCAGAGTTGGGGATGGCCGCTGGGCGCCAGTAGTCGCTGGTGGACAAATCTCCACCTGGACACCGGGGACCGCGCGGCGTTCGTGGCCGAGAACGGCCTACGCACGTTCGCCCTCTCCGAGATCATGGTCGCCAAGCCGTACACGGGCCGCGGCATCGCGCGCGCCCTGCACGACGAGATCCTCAGAACTCGCCCGGAAGAGCGCGCGACGTTGCTCGTCGAGCCGGACAATGCCCGCGCATACCGGGCCTATATCAACTGGGGCTGGTCGAAGGTCGGTGTCCTCAAACCCAGCTGGCCGAACGCACCGGTTTTCGACGCCCTGATCCGAGAGCTCCCGACGCGGTAGTGGCTCGATACCGGTCGTCGAGCTCGTGCTCATCCGCTTGGCGCGCAGCGTTGCCGAGCTGGCGCAATCCCGACAACCAACGTCGCTCGGCGGTCATCGGCCGGGTGAATCCGAGATTGCCGGAACGCGATAGGAGTCCACATCACTGATCGGGAAGCGTTGCCGGGCACACGGTTGGCTGAACCGTTCGATCAGTTCGTGGAGTGGACGCCGCTCTGATTCAGTCGAGGTGAGAGGGTGTGGGGGCCGCTGCCTGGCATACGTGCCAACGACTTTCGTGCCGACCAGCCCGATCTCGACCTCGGCGCCCGTCGGGAGCCCGTCGTGATCCCGACGCTGGTGTCGCCGCAGTCGCCGTGGCAGGAACTGCTTCACGGCCCGATCGCTTCGCCGCTTCCTCCGCCGCTCCGTCCGTTGGGCGTCGTATACGGCGTGTCGACGGTCGGAGATGGCGGCCGGATCGTGGATCGGCAGGCAATCAGTTGGCTACTGACCATTCACGAAACCACACCCTAACTCTCGTACGAGAACCTCGCCCGCTCGGCCGTTTCCATCAGTGCAAGAAATTCATCGCTGTTCATATGGATCAGCGACTCGTGATCACCGGCCTCGAAATACACCTCAGGCTGCTGTGCAAGGCTCTCGTCGAGGAAGGTTTGCATCCCATAGGCCATGCACACGGGCGGCAACGCACCCACAGCGCAATCTTCGAACCGCTCGCGCAGCTCGACTTCCTTCGCGAGCACGAGATGGCGCCCGGTCTTTTCCCAGAGGTCGGACAGCCGCACGGCGTGTGTCGTCGACAGCACCGCCGCGACGTAGCCGTCGTCGTCTTCGAGCAGGAC
Organism: Nocardia sp. CA-151230; assembly: GCF_050942175.1. NCBI lineage: Bacteria > Bacillati > Actinomycetota > Actinomycetes > Mycobacteriales > Nocardiaceae > Nocardia > Nocardia sp. CA-151230. The sequence goes on along the minus strand of NZ_CP192061.1, from coordinate 3,791,706 downwards.
CGTCTTCGCGAGGCGATCGCGCGGAATATGCGCGGCCGCGGCCGTCTCCAGGCTCGAATGGCTGTATGGATGATGAACGATCTCGTACCGCGAGGACTTCTGGCGCAGGCAGTCCTGCAGAGTAGCGGATATCGACATGGCACACCTCACGAGTTCGCAGGATCGATTGAGGATCGATCGCATTCATTCCGAACGATGGGCTTCGACTCGCCCGTTGGGCGCCTCGCTCGGTGACACGCCGTCAGTCGCGTGAGGGGTCGCAATCCAACGGCGGGTTTGTCCACCCGGCATTGTTGGTGGTTGTTCGCGCGCAGGCCGATCAAGCGGAGTCGGCCGTCACCAGCATAAGCGCGTATCTGCTCGGATACATTCTCAGCTGGATAGGACTGTTGTTGGACCGGATGCCTCGAGCGACCCAGCGACTATGGCTTGACCAGCGATGATGTCGGAGTATTGGGCCCTGACGAAACGAGAGTTTCGGCCCGTTGTGCCTGGTTCCCTGTCGCGGGCCGTGCTGTATCAAAGGTTGAAAACAGGTCAGTGCTGATCGGCGGCGGGCAGAACCCAGCGATTCGCGGCGCACTGGTAGCGCAGGTAGGCGGCCGGGAGCCGATCGCGACCGCCGCCGCAGCCACGACCAGCGGCGTGCCGTGGTCAGTTGGTGACGGTGTCGGCGCGCAGGGAGTTGTAGACGGTTTCGCGGCTGATCATCGGTATCGGCGGATGGTACGAGCACCGATGCCGGTGACTATTTCGTAGTGGATGGTGTCGAGAGCATCTGCCCAGTCCTGGGCGGTCGGCTCACCGCGCACGTGTGAGCCGAACAGTATCGCGGTGTCCCCTTCGCGGATCTGGGTGTCGGGTCCGAGGTCGATGATCGCCTGGTCCATGCATACTCGCCCGACGCCTGGGTATCGCTGTCGGCCGAGGTGTACGTCGAAGCGTCCGCTCAATGCCCGGGGTAGCCCGTCGGCGTATCCGATGGGGAGCAGGGCGATGGTGGTGTCGCGAGGCGCGATCCACTGATGCCCGTAGGAGACGCCTTCTCCCGCTGCCAGTTTCTTCACCAACGCGACCCGGGTGCGCAGTGTCATTGCCGGCCGTAAGCCGAATGTTCCGTGGTGGGGAATCGGTGAGAGCCCGTAGGTGGCGATTCCGGGACGGACCATGTCGAATCGCAGGTCCGGGCGGGTGAGGGTGGCCGCGGAGTTGGAAAGGTGCACCACTTCCGGAATCAGCTTGTGCCGCTTGGCTTGTGCGACAGCTTCGGTCAGCCGATCTCGTTGCAGATCGATTGTCCGGTGGTGCGGTTGGTCGGCGTGGGCGAGGTGGGAGAAGATCCCGCGCAGCCGGACGGCCCCGTCGGTGCGTGCACGTGCCGTGGCGGTCAGTGTTCGATCGAGTTCGCTGGGTGCGACGCCGTTGCGGTTGAGTCCGGTGTCGACTTTGATCGACACGGTCGCGGTGGTGCCGGTGCGGTGGGTCGCGGCAACGACCGCCGCCAGGTGGCGTGGGGATGAGACCCCCAGTTCCACGTCGGCGGCGATGGCGGCATCGAAGTCCGCGTCGATGGTGTGCAGCCAGCACAGGATCGGGGCGTCGATCCCGGCGTGGCGCAATTGCAGTGCTTCGGCCACTGTCGTGACTCCCAGCTCTGTCGCTCCCGCCGCCAGCGCGGTCCGCGCCACCGGTACGGCGCCATGGTTGTAGCCGTCGGCTTTGACCACGGCCATCACCGATGCGCCGCCCGCGTGGTCGCGCAGGACATCGATGTTGTGGGTGATCGCGTCCAGGTCGATGACTGCCTCGATGTGAGCGCGAGTCGTGCAGGGCGGACTGGTCATCGGTTGGCACCTCCCGCATTCGGTTCGGTGACGCTGCTGCGTTTGCGCAGTTCCTCCATGACCAGGTATCCGGCGCAGACCAGCAGCGTCCACACCACCCCGACCACGATCGCGGTGCGGCCATCGGCGCTGAAGAACAGCAGCACGACAACGAGTCCGAGGAAGGCCAGTGCGGCCGCGTTGGTCAGCGGTGCACCCGGCAGCCGATAGTCGCTGGCCGCTAGCTCACCGCGCCGCACCCGAGCCCGGTATCCCAGGTGGCAGACCAGGATCATGCTCCACACGAAGATGATGCCGATGGTGCTCACCGAGGTGATGTAACCGAATGCCTTGTCCGGTGAGACGAGGTTGACCACCACTCCGATCACCATCATCGCCGCCGACGCCGCGATACCCGCGTACGGCACATGCCGTCGACTCAGGCCGGAAAGCTGAGCCGGGGCGTCTTGTCGCAGCGACAGGCTGCGCAGCATGCGCCCGGTGGAGTAGATGCCCGAGTTGCAGGACGACAACGCGGCGGTGAGCAGCACGAAGTTGATCAGTCCCGCCGCGCCCGGGATGCCGATCTGCTCGAACACCTCCACGAACGGGCTCTTGCCGGCGTGGAACTGCCTCCAGCTCACCACCGACAGGATCACCAGCAGCGCGCCGACATAGAACAGCGCGATGCGCAGCGGCAGCGTGTTGATCGCCCTGCGCAGGGTGCGTTTCGGATCGCGTGCCTCACCGGCGGTGACACCCACCAATTCCACACCGACGTAAGCGAATACCACGATCTGCAGCGCCAGCAAGGACGTGCCGAAGCCGTGTGGGAACACTCCGCCGTCGGCCCACACGTTGGTCACCGTCGACTGCGTGGTGTGACCGAAACCGAAGATCAGTACTCCGATGCCGATGACGATCATGGCCACGATGGCGGTGACCTTGATCGCCGAGAACCAGAACTCTCCTTCGCCGAAGAGCGTCACCGAAATGAGGTTCGCCGCGAGCAGCACGGCGAGCACCGCCAGCGCGGTCACCCACTCCGGTACGGCGAACCAATATTTGACGTACTTTCCGGCAGCGGTGATTTCGGCCATGCAGGTGCTCACCCACACCGCCCAGTAGGTCCAGCCGGTCACGAAACCTGCGAAGCGGCCGAGGAATTCGTTGGCGTACTCGGCGAAGCTGCCCGCGACCGGTCGATAGGTCAGCAGCTCGCCCAGCGCCCGCATGATCACGAATATCGCCAGGCCGGCGGCCAGGTAGCACAGGATGAGCGCCGGGCCGGCCTGTTCTATGGCGCCGCCTGAGCCGTAGAACAGGCCCGTGCCGATCGCACCGCCGATCGCGATCATCTGGATGGTGCGCGGATTGAGCCCGCGCGAATATCCCTCGGCGTCCTCGGGTGCGACCGGTTGCGTGGCGGCGCTGGGGTCTGCGGTGTCTCGTCCCTCGAGAGTCACGGGAAGCTCCTTCCGTCTTTCCGCAGCCGTGATCAGCCGACCAGGCTCTTCGCTGTGTAGCCGTGGGCCTCGGCGATGGATTCGGACAACAAGAGGCCCCGATGGGTGCTCAGACCGTTGGCCAGCCCGGGATCGTTGACGACTGCCTCGCTCCATCCCTGCTCGGCCAGTGACACCACGTACGGGAGCGTGGCGTTGGTGAGCGCAATGGTCGCGGTGTGGGGTACGGCCCCGGGCATGTTGGCGACGCAGTAGAACACCGACTCGTGCACCCGATAGGTCGGATCGGCGTGCGTGGTCGGGTTGGAGTCGGCGAAGCAGCCGCCCTGATCGATGGCGATGTCGACCAGGACCGATCCCGGCTTCATCTGTGCCACAAGGTCGTTCGATATCAGTCGTGGCGCTCTCGCACCCGGCACCAACACCGCGCCGATCACGAGATCGGCCTCGCGGATGCGGGTTTCGAGCTCCAATGTGTTGGACACGACCGTGCGAACCCGGCCTCGGTACAGGTCGTCGATCACCCGCAGCGCAGCGAGATTCACATCGAACACGGTGACCTCCGCGCGCATGCCATCGGCCACCGCGATGGCATTGCGGCCGGCCACCCCCGCGCCGATCACGACGACCTTCGCCGGGCGCGTGCCCGGCACACCACCCATCAACACACCCCGCCCACCGCTTTGACGCATCAGATGATAGGCACCGGCCTGCGGCGCGAGTCGTCCCGCCACCTCGCTCATCGGCGCCAGCAAGGGCAACGACCCGTCCCGGGCGGTAACCGTCTCGTAGGCGATCGAGGTGATCCCCGAAGCCAGCATCGCGTCCGTGCATTCCCGCGACGCGGCCAGATGCAAGTACGTGAACAGCAACTGTCCTTGCCGCATACGCGAATACTCCTGCGCTACAGGCTCTTTCACCTTCAGCACCAGATCGGCCGCCGCCCACACCTCGTCGGCCGACTCCACTACCTGCGCTCCCGCGCACGTATATGCCGAGTCACCGAACGCCGAGCCGGCACCTGCCCCCGACTCGATGAACACCTCGTGTCCTCGCGAAGTCAGCTCGTGTACCCCCGCGGGCGTGCAGGACACCCGGTACTCGTGATTCTTGATCTCTCGGGGAATTCCGATCCTCAAAACAGCTCCTGAACCTCTGCACTCGACCTGTGGATTGGGTGAACCGGGGCACTGTGACGTGGGCCACCGACGGCGTCGAGTATGGAAGAAGATTAGGAAAATGCGCAATATTTACGAATATAATTCTCAAAATCGATAAGTATGTCAGTTGAATATTCGCTCCACGGTCTGGAGCTGTGTCGATTCCGAAGCATCTTCGGCAGTCGGGAGGTCCACCGAGGTGACCTGCGACGATTGGCAGTACTGCAACGAGATTCAGGTGAGTGGGTGGCCGCGGCGTCGGTAGTGGGACAGCCGGGCTGGGTGTTGTCGGCGGCGTCGCCATCGTGACCAGGCCATCGGCGCGGCGTTCGCCGACTCCGAATCCCAAGGGCGAGTACGAGATCGCCTACCACCTCGGACGTGAGGTCCAGGCCGGCGAAAGGTCGCGGTAGCGAGACCGGACCCGAGATTCAGGTCAACCGCACACCCACACCGAAGTCGTGCCATCGAGGAGTGCCGATAGCGGACATTCTGCACCGCAACAGGTTCCGGCCGTCAGCGCCCCGCGCTGGTCGGTTCGGTCAGCGCGGTATGCGGCACAACAGTGCGGTCGGGAGGGGGCGACGTCGGTGTGGGTGTCTGCTGGGCTGGTCCGGCGAAGCGGAGGCTTGGTCACCGACCCCGGAACTGGTCGAGGTTTTCGACGGTGACCGGCTCGACCCCTTCGGCCGGCGGCAGTTCGAACCCGAACACCTGGCCGTAGAAACTCAGTTAGGCGTCGAGGGCGCGGCGGATGTTCTCCGCGCGGCGGAAACCATGCTGCTCGCCTTCGAAGACCAGGAAGGCCACCGGGACCCGCTGCGCCCGCAGCGCCTCGACGATCATCTCCGATTGATTGGGCGGCACCACTTCGTCCTCGCTGCCCTGCAGCACGATCAGGGGCTTGCGGAGCCGGTCGACGTGATGGATCGGCGACCGCTCGCGGTAGATGTCGCGCCGGGCTGGGTATTCCCCGACCAGCCGGTCGAGGTATCGACTTTCGAACTTGTGTGTTTCGACAGCGAGCGCCTCGAGGTCGGCGACTCCGAAATGATCGGCACCGGCGGCGAACGGGGTGTCGGTGCGGGCCAGCGCTGCGAGCGTCGTGTAACCGCCTGCCGAGCCGCCGCGAATGGCGAGCCGTCGCGAATCGACCCGGCCGTGCTCGCCGAGCCAGCGGGCCGCGGCGATGCAGTCGGCCACATCCACCACTCCCCACGCGCCCTCGAGCAGGTCACGGTAGTTGCGGCCGTATCCGGTCGAGCCGCCGTAGTTGACATCGACGACTGCGAATCCGCGGCTGGTCCAGTATTGGGCCTGCAGCGACAGCATGGGCACCGCGGAACCGGTCGGGCCGCCGTGAATCACGACCAACAGCGGCGGCAGTTCCCCGGCCGGGCCGCGGTAACGGCTGCTCGCGGGTGGGTAGAACAACGCGTGCCCGGTCCGTGGCGCGCCCGTGCCGTCCACCGAGGCAAATGAGATCGGCTCGGGCACCGAGACCGAATCGGGGTCCAGGCCCAGTTCCCGCGGTGGGCGCAAGGTCTCGACATGTGGAGTGCCGTCGACGAATTCGATGCGATACACACCGAGTTCGGTAGCCGCAGTGGCCGCCACCATGACGACGGCGGCCGCACCAGCACGCTCGATCGCGGAGATCGCGGAGAAGGGCAGGTCCAGGTCGGCGACCGAGCCATCGGGCCGGCGTATTCCGAGGCCGTCGTAGCCGTCGCTCCACCGGGCGAACACGATGCTCCCGTCGTCGAGCACGGCGTAGCGGGCCGATCCCAATTGCCAAGCGGGCATACCGATCTCGGCCTTCAACTCGATCATCGGTGCGACCGTGCCGTCGGGTGTCCAGCGGTAGAGATTCCACCACCCGGTGCGGTCGGAGAGGAACAGCAACGACCCGTCGGCCTGCCAGCGCGGTTCCAGTACCGATTCTCCCGGCCCGCCGGCGACAACGGTGTCGACGCCGGTCGTGAGATCACGCACCCGCAGGACGGTGTCATCCCACGGCATGGACGGGTGGTCCCACGACACCAGCGCAAGTGAGCCCCCGTCCGGGCTCAGCCGGGGTGCGACGACGAAATCGGGTCCGCTCACCAGCACCTCCGGCAGCGACGCGCGGTCCGCGAACAGCCGCACGATCTCGTTGCGCACATCGATCGCGCCGCGCCCACCTGCCGGATGGCTCTCGCGGACGGCCACGACGGCGGTGCCGTCGGGGGCGAGTTCGCCGTCTCCGTAACGGAGGCCGCGGGGCTCGGCGGGGACCGGGGTCAGCGGGACCGGCCCGCCACCGGGCGCGAGCCGGTACAGCCGCTGGTCGGCCCAGTTGGCGAACCAGAGCACGCCGTCGTGAACCCACCACGCCGCGCCGCCGTATTCGTGCACCGCTGTGCGCGCGTCCATACCCTCCGGCAGCAGATCGGTGACGGTCCCGTCGGCATTGCGGCGCACGATCTGAGTCCGGCCACCCTCCGTGGGACGTCCCTCCGACCAGTAGATATCGGTCCCGTCCACCCGCACCTCCCCCAGCCGCACCGCGGCCGTGACGACGAATTCGGAGGTGATGGGAGTGGGCCATGATCCGAAGGGAAACTCTGAAATGGTCACCGGCCCAGGCTAGTCACCGTCAGCCAAACGAGATCGAACGACGCGAGGCACAGCATCCGCTCATCGGCTACTTAAGACTGGTGGTAGGACTTGATCCCGGCCAGGATCGGTCCCAGGTACCCGGTGGGGAGCTCTCTAATCGGCTGCCCGCCAGCAGTATCGGTGTGGCTCGCTAATGGCTTGCGTCCCACCGGGTTACCGTGCGGGTGTGGCTGGAAGGGGTCTGCTCCGGCTCGAAGTAGCGGTGCCTTCTCGCACGGATACCTGTCCGTCGATCTGGAAGGGATACCGATGCCGGTCATCATCGGAATGGACCCGCACAAACGCTCGGCCACCATCGAAATCATCGACTCGAACGCGACGATCCTCGCTACCGGCCGTTACGGCACCGATACCGCCGGATACGACGAAATGCTGACCGCCGCACAACGATTCCCGCAGCGTGTGTGGGCGATCGAGGGATGCAACGGTGTCGGCCGGCATGTGGCGCATCGGCTGGTCGCCGACGGGGAAACCGTCATCGACGTCCCCGCGAAACTGTCAGCGCAGGTGCGGGTGTTCGCCACCGGCAACGGCCGCAAAACCGACCCGGTCGATGCGCATTCTGCCGCGCTGGCAGCATTGCGGTCACCGAATCTGCGTCGTATACAAGCCGATCCGGAACTGGTCGCGTTGGATCTGCTGGTCGATCGTCGAGACGAGCTCGGTCGCTCCCGCACCGAACTGCTCAACCGGATCCACCGGCTGCTGCTGGAGTTGATACCCGGTGGCGCCAAGAGGTTCCCCTCCGCGATGCAGGCCCGCGCCCTGGCCGAGGCTGTCGAACCCGGCGATGCCGCGGCCACAGTCCGGCTGCGGCTGGTGACAGAGCTGATCGACGATCTCGAGGCCTCGACCGGAAAATCAACCATGTCCTGCACATCATGGCCGTGGTCCAACTACGAAACCCGACCTCAGAACACCGATCCTTCGGACAAGCCACAACCCGGACTCACCACCACCCAGCCTAACCAACTACAAACCGCCTCTTGACATAAAGGGGAGCCTACTTCTCGCACGGCTATCCCTCACGGGCCAACTCCTCGTCCGCGAACACCCGCGTCGCCACGAACCCCAACCTCCAGCACGCCGATCAACCCTCATCGGCAGCCAAGCCAAGCACCAACCACCCCACCGCGCACCCCCGAACGCGAACCTCTGCTCTACCAGCCCACTACGCCATATCCGCCCGAAAATCGGCCGATACTACGGCGACCCCAGGTCGCCCCCGGCCGCCCGCGCAAGCGGACGGGTCAACCCGATGCCCTTGGTTGCGTTGTCGGCCCACCTGTCCACGATGCGCAGGTACTTGTACAGCTCGGCGCTGGTCGGGTTCCAACCGCCTTGGTCGGCAATGGTTTTCACGTCGTGGCCTGCTTTTGCGGGCCTCGGTTGCCAGTCCGGCGCGCAAGCTGTGGCCGGTGCAGTACGGGACTCCGGCGGCTTCCGCTGCGCGGGTGACCACCTCGCCACATGCCCGCGGTGACATCCGCGCGTCGCTGAGGTTGCCGTGTCGGTCGATAGGCCGGAACAGCGATTTGTCGGAAAGGCCGGCGGCCTCGATCCAGGTCCGCACTGCACGAACCGGGCAGGTTCCGGGGTTGGTTCCTCGGTCTACGGCGGCCTCGCGCGCTCCAGTCTTGCCGTAGCGGATGGTGACGGCCAGGCCCTCGGCGTGCTCGACTACATCGGTTACGTCCAGGGCGGCGAGATTGGACCGGCGTGCGGCGATGGCAAATCCGAGCAGCACGATTGCGCGGTCTCGGTGCCCGGCCAGGTTCGGCGGCAGTGCCGCGCAGATCCGCCGCAGGTCCGCCACGGTTGCCGCCGGGGCCTGCCCTCGGCCGCGTGGCGTGTTGGCCTCGGCCAGCTCGCGGCGGTAGTTGGTGAGCGTCTGACGGGCGGCGCTGATGGTCTGCTTGGGTACCTCGATGCCGCAGTGCTGGCGCAGGGTCATGATGACGCCGTAGAGGCGGCGTTCTGCGATGGCCGGGCCAGCTCGCGGCGCTCGTGCCAGGCCATGAACGCAACGAATACGCCCATGTTCGTGACGGTCGGCGGCACTGGCGAGCCGTGCGGATCTTTCTCGGCCAGAGTGGAATTCAGATCCTCGAGGAATCGCAGCCACGCGCGCCAGTCGGCGCGGTACGCCTGCTCGGTGTTCCGGATCGGGCGGTCATACTCGGCGGCCGCCGCGTCCAGCGCTGCCAGCCGATCCGCCAGCGCGAGATCCGCCAGCCCGCGCGCCCGGGCCGGAACGATATCGGTCACGCCCGGATCGTAGAGACCGGCACCGACACGAACCTCACGTGCGATGATGAGCGATGTTGCGCAACGCATGCCGGGAGCTGGCGAGGGCGTGGTCACGGCCGGACGCCAGTAAGTAGTTCCTCCCTTTGGGATGGCCGCCGTGTGGGCGGACCTGGGCACAACGCGCCGTAACTGCTTCAGGCTCGCGTCAGGCTGTGCCGACGCCGGGAGCCGGAACGTGAGGCGGCCGGTCACAACCCATCATCCGTACAGGCGGCCGGGGTTCCGGCCGTCAGGGTTTGATGCCCGACCGCCGCAATCAGGAAGGTACGACCATGGGCAAGGGAAGCGGTACACCGATGGATCGCGAGGCGGCCGAACGGATCACGGATGGAGCCGAGCGTGATCCCGACAGCCCCACCGCTACAAGCGGATTCGCCGATAGGGCGGAGGAAGCCGCCAAACGAAATGAGGGCGACGAGTAGACAGATGCCCGGCGGGCGGCAGGGCATGCCGCCCGCCCCTAGCATCGTTCATCTCGCATGAAAGCTCTTGCGGCCGTGGGCTATTGCCACGGGTCGATAGTGGGTACTCCGGCTGCCTCGAACGGTGAGGTGTCGCGGGTGGCGACGGTGAAGCCTGCGGCGGCCGCGGTGGCGGCAATCATGCCGTCGGCGGTGGCGATGGCCGATCCGGTGGCGCGGGCGGCGGACATCAGGCGTGCGTATTCCGCAGTGGTCTCGAGGTCATACGGCAGGATGCGCCCGTCGAACAGTGGCAGTGTGTCTTTCTCGAGTCGTGCGGTCAGCAGGTCGCGGCGGCGGCCGGCGGGCAGGATGGACAGGCCGTAGCGCAGCTCGCCGACGGTGACGGCGGTCAGGTAGAGGGTTTCGAAGCTCTGGGCGTCGAACCAGGCGAGCACCTGCGGGTTCGGGGCGCTGCCCATGGGTTCGCTGATGACGTTGGTGTCCAGGATGATCACTCGGGGAACTCCATGGGTTCGTGCGGGGTGCGGTCGCGGTTGTTGAGCAAGGCGTGTTCCTCCTCGGTCAACGGGTCCGCCGCCCAGATCTCGGCCAGCCGCGTGCCGAGCTTGATCCGTTCGGGCGGTTGCACGGCGTCGGTGAGGATGGCGCGCATCTCGGCCTCGATGCTTCGCTCGTGCGCGGCCGCGCGCTGGCGGATCGCGCGGTGTACTTCGTCGCTCAGATTTCGGATCGTCACGTTCTTCATCCGGTATCATCTCCTCTCATCCGCCATCGATGATGTCACAGCGGAGTGCTAAGTCATCGTTGATGGCAATTCATTCTATCCGATATCACTCCCTCGTGCTGACCGCCTACAAGGACGCTTACAGGCGGTCAGCCATATGGGCAATAGGGGCGCTACCCGCCCTATGCTGCCGTCGTTCCGGGGTCGCGGTAGTAATCGCGCGAAAACAACGACAATGGCTGCACCCAGCAGCGATGGCGTCCTGCACAGGGATCAGGTGAGCATCTGAGGTCTACCCCAAAACGACAGCCCCACATGCATCAAGAGGGGCGCACTGGCCGGTTCGGTCAGCGGAGGCACTAGCGGATACGCGCCGCGCGCAGCACTGGGCCTCGCGCAGCGCAAGCCTCGATCATGCCGAAGGCGGGTTCGGCTGGCCCATCTCATGATTCGTCGGCGAGAGGTGCGCGATGCCGCGTGCAAGGTCTACTCCGAGGGGATGGTCCGCGGATCCAAGCTGTTCGCCGCGAAGTTGGCGGCTGCGAAGCTCCTGCCGCGTGTGCTGGCTCGAAGGCGAAACCAGCGCCTGCATGTCTCCCACCAGACCGGCAGCCGCGGCGGAGCCCGATCTGCGTCGCCAGTAGATCCAGCCACGCTCCTCGGCCCACACGCCGAGACGATCCAACACGACGCCGAACACGACGATCCCAACGACCAGCCACACCAACGGCATAACCACCCCACTACATCCGTGGCCTCGACGATACCGACCGAGGTCTCGGCGGGCCCGCGGACCAGCCGTGTCGAACCGCGCGGTATGCGGCCATGAGCGGATGCCCTGGGCTGCAGCCGGTCTGGACAGCGCTGGTCGGTTCGGTCAGCGCGGGGTCAGCCCGTGTCAGCCTGCTGGCGATGGAAGCCGCGCAGTGTGGTTGGCTCAGCCTTGGATCACCGGCTCCGCTCCCCGCATCAGGGGCTACAAGAACGCCCCGCTGCCGGCCGCTCCTGTCACGCCGGCAGGGTTGTCGGGCCGGACCCAATCCGATCCCCGTCGGTATTCGCGCAGGTACTCCCTGTGCCAGCGTGGCCAATCCAGATAAGTCGTGCCCGCACCCCGCCGGTAGCGCCGGTACTGGCCGCCGGCTGTGCGCAGTGACCGGCGGGATTCGCGAGCGGCCCGCCGGGCACCTGCGAGCGCAGACCGCATCTGCCCCGTGGTCAGTTCCACTGGCGGATCGGCGTAGATGCCGGACTTCCTGAACATAGGTGATTCCTTCGCGACGAATCCTCGTGGCGGCAGGGACCGCTGTCGTTGAGTCCCCACCCACCACCAATATCATTGTGCGCGACTCGTACGGGGCTGTGGTGCCCCGACTTCGGTGGGCCGCTCACGACGGCCGTACCGCTCGCTGCGCAGCGGCGCAACCCTCACGGAAGTATCGCTGTTGCGAGACACATTGGGAGAGTGTGGGGTTCGATCGGAGATCGTTTATGCGACGCCGCGACGATCCGAACGGAAGATCAGTCTGGTCAAGCGCGCGGTGTCAAGCTGTTGCACGGCCGGCGATCCTCCTGGTCGTGCAGTTGCGTGAGCTGATGGTCGAGTTTGACGCGAATCCCCGCGACGGCATCGGCGCCCTGTACTACCGACTCCTCATCAGCGGCGACCCGATCAACCCCGCCTACGCAGACCGGATCATCGACACTCTCGCTCCCGCTCTCGAAGCCAAAGCGTGACGACTACGGCCTCCACCATGCGGCTGGAACGCCAGTTCGGGTTCACGACCCAGCACAAGCCCGCCAACACTGCAAGCACGCCGCGATGCCCTCAACTCGGCAATAGCGGACGTTCTGCACCGCACCAGGTTCCGGGCGCCAGCGCCCCGCGTTGGCCGGTTCGGTCAGCGCGGTATGCGGCAGAAGAGTGCGTTCACCCGACGCGACCTGGCTGGCGGATGCGGTGCGCAAGTCCGTGCGCTGGTCGTTCAGGTTTCGGGGGACCTTCAGCCGGAACAGTGCCCCGAAAAATGGGGGCACATGATTTGAAATGCGGATGCTTCACAGTCGATAGCCTCGGGGACCTCTGCATCTACCTAGTTGGGGGACTCACAGTGTCTAAATCCAGTACTCGAACCAAGCTTCGAGGCACCCTCGCCGCTACCGTACTTTTCGCCGGACTGGCCGTCGCCAAGGGTGCAGCCGTCGCGGCACCGATTGTCCTTCAGCCTGCCGCGCCAGTGCCCACCCAACCCGTGGCGGGAACCGGGTCGTCTACCGGGTCGGCCGCGATCATCCCTGATCTTCTCGACCCGTGCCCCGCAGGGATGTGGCATCTCACCTTGCTGAGCCCCTGCACCGACATCGTCGCGCACGGATAGTTGAGATTCCCGCTGGAATTCGGCTTCCGATCCCTTTTCTCCGTCACCGCAACCTCCCGCAGCGAATTCTCCTGCGGGAGGCCCGCATTCCCGAGAATCAATTCCCGGAAACCGCATGCAGTTGCGCTCCGGAACACAAGCATCCGGCACCGCGCCGCGAACACCCCGACGAGGACCCCACGGTGGATTACACGCGCATCTTCCTGTTCGCGTTCACGGCATACTGTGTCGCTCTGGCCGTCGAATGGATCTCCTGGCGTCGGGTCTCGGACACCGATCGGGGCAACGGATTCCATGGTCGCGACACCGTGAACAGTCTGGTGATCGGGATCGTGAGCAAGGCGACCAGACCACTGGAAGGCCTGTTCGTCCCGTTCTCGTTCACCCTCGTCGCGGCGGCCTGGACACCGATCCACCTGCCCGCCGACCGGTGGTGGACCTGGGCCATCGGATTCGCGGCCACCGATTTCTGCTACTACTGGGGACACCGCGCCGATCACCGGATGCGCCTGTTATGGACCGCGCACAGCGTGCACCACTCCAGCGAGCAGTTCAACCTGTCCACCGCGCTGCGGATGCCGGCGCTGATGCCGTTCGCGGTCTTCCTGGACAACGCCACCTTGGCGCCCGCCACGGTAGCGGGGATCCCGCCGTCGGTCATCCTGTTCTGGCAGACCGTGACCCTGTTCTTCCAGTGGCCGCTGCACACCCGACGCATCGGCATGCTCCCGGCACCGATCGAATACCTGTTCAACACCCCGTCACATCACCGCGTGCACCACGGCTCGAACAACCCGTACCTGGACAAGAACTACGGTGGCGTCCTGATCGTCTGGGACCGCGTGTTCGGCAGCTACGCACACGAATCGGACCCCGTCACCTACGGATTGACCAGGAACATCGGAACGTTCAACCCGATCACCACCAACTTCCACGAATTCCTCGCCATGCTCACCGACATCGGCCGAGCACACAACATGCGCACGGTGTTGCGCACGGTCTTCGCCCCGCCCACCGCGCCGATCAGATCCGCAATCACCCCACACACACGCAGTGACGAACACAGTTCGACCAGCGCCCACAACACGGTCCAGCGCGACCGACCCAGCAACACCGTCGACGAAGCCCTGACCGGACTACTGGCCCATCACCTCGAGTACAGATGATGCTCGGGGCTCCGGAAGTTTCCGCCCCCGAACTCCAATGGACGTTCCGCCATCACGAATCCGCACCGTCCTGGGAAGGCATAAGGGTCAACCGTGCCGAACCCGAACGAGATACGTAGGGGTGCCATCACCATGCACTGCCAGCGATTGGTCAGCCACCCGAGATGCCCGCGGCCAGTTGATCTTCCGATGCCCGGCGCTGGCCGGTTCGGTCAGCGGGGTGTGCGGCAATGTAGTGCGTTGCAGATGGTTACGTGCTCAGCTCGATGAACGGGAAGACAGCCCGGAAGCGCTGGAGTACGTCAGGTCTGGTCAGCAGTGTCCGCTGCGCCTCGGCCGGGCTCAGGGGTGGGTCGAACACATCCCTGCCTCGTTGGAAGGCGATGCCATACAGGGCATCATCTTCCTGCTTCGTGATCTCGTCGGGAGCGAACTCGATGATCTCTGATACCCGGCCGGGGTCATCATCGACACTCACCAGATCGAACATGCACTGAGGGATGTCCTGAATCTCGTTGGTGATGATGACGTGTTCGCACCACCTGCGAAGCTCGGGCATCTCGATAGCTTCATTGAACAGGCAGCTCAGGACAAACCCGATGGTTCCGCTGTCTTCCTGCGTCAGCCCGGTAACAGTTTCGGCCATGATCACCCCATCCCTCGAACTCGCCAGCCAACCCTACGAGCCCGCCACGACATCCTGGAATCGGCAATAGCGGACGTTCCGCACCGCAACAGGTTCCAGCCGCCGACGCCCCGCGCTGGCCGGTTCGGTCAGCGCGGTATGCGGCAGTTCAGTGCGTTCGGCCAAGCGGGGGCGGCCGAACCCAAGCGACTCGCTAGACCTCGTTCGTATCGACTTCATCAGGACTGAAGTCGTATTCGTCGACATCAAGGTCCGTTGAGGTGGAGGACAAGAACTGCAAGACCTCGACGGAGAGATGCCAGCCGAGGGGGCGGGGCCACTTCCGAGCCTCCCCGATCTGCGTTCCGCCCGGCGCGCCGTGGCTGCCGTCGGGATCGTGGTAGTAGCGCACGATCTGTAGTCTCGACGAGATGTCTTGGTCCTCAGCCCATTTGACGAGCTGAGGGCGGCACGGTGCCAACCTGTCGATCAACCGCTGTATCTGGTCATCGATCGCGTCGTTCGTCTCCTCGACGATCCTCCACTCGTTCAATCCGCGGACTCGGCCGCTCGCCGTGAGATCGCCTTTGGTGTGTGCTACATCTGGCTCGATCCCCAGAAGTGCGGTCATCGTGGACGTTGGCGTCATGGCGCTGTCCACGGCGAAGTAGCAGTACTGGCGAACCTTCATCACCGGGAGATTCGACCACAGCTGGACGTTTTCGGCCCAACGAATTCGACCGGTCATCGGCATTACTGTGCATCTGGCGACATCCGGTCGTGGCTCAGATGCTTCCTGCCCGTTGATCTTCCACGCACCCGCGCTGGCCGCTTCGGTCAGCGCGGTATGCGGCAATAGCGGACGTTTTGCACCGCAGCAGGTTCGGGCCGTCGGCGCCCACCCGAGGGTGCGACAACACTGCCGACGACGGAGCCCGATCGCGAGGGTCCCCGACCGACAGGCGCCGAAAGCGGGCGGATATGGCGTAATGCGCTGGTGGAGCATGGGTTTCATGTCCGAATGCTGCGACTGCGCCGGGTTCTGCTGCGGTGATGCCGTGCGGCGGCCGGTCTTCGGCTCGAGGACGGAGGCGGCAGCCCTGGGATGTTCGTGGTGTCAACGCCCCAATTTGTGAAACGAATTCGGTTCTGAATGTTGGCCCGGTCGTTAAGCTCTCTGACACCCGGTGTCCCTTCTCCGGGGGGAAGCAAGGAGACCTACCAACCATGAAGCTGAAACCACTGGCCCGCAACGGGTTCGGTATCCTGACTGCCGCCGCGGCAGCCAGTCTCGCACTGGGGGCGGCACCGGCCTCTGCCGACATCACCAAAGTCGCGGCGGACTGCGCCAAAGGCGGGATCGACGGCCCGGGTTGCAGCGCGTACATCGCTGTTTATGCTACGGACTCGACTCCGGTGTGGGTCACCCTCGACGGCATCGTCCTCGGGGGAAGCCCCTTCCCGACGAGATTTTACGGCGCCTCCGGCTATGGGGCCCAGATAGACCTCGATTGCTACGACATACCGTTGCATGTCGTCGCCATGCAAAAGAGTGCGAACGGCGTGATCACCAGCCAGATGTCGACCGATTACACTCCTCCCGCCTCGGGGGGAGCCCCGGTGCCCGGCCTGACGGGGAGCGCGGCTGTGCAAGCCTTCCGGACAGGAAGCACCAGCGGCTCCGCCGCCGCCACCTGTCACGTTGCCTCGTCCTGGTGAGGAACCCGCACAAGTAGGCGCCTCCGCGCTCGAATCGCAGGTGGGGCAGGCGATGCCCGGTCTACCACGAATCGCGCCCAGGGGTTGCACCATAGACCGGCTGGCCGAGAGCGACACGCTGTCGGTGAGAACCCGAACGGTACTGAGCAGGTCGGCCGATCGGTTGCGGTCCGAGTAGATCTACACGGTGGGCGACGGGAACGAGCTCTGCAATCGATATGAGCGGATATCGCTGTGCCACAGTCGGTTGCGTCGCTGATCGGGACACGCTGGCTGGTTCGGTCAGCGCAGGATGCGGCGGAGTGGCGAGGTCAGCACTGCGCGTCAGTGGGCCTGAACCTGCAACCTGACCTGTGTTCCGTCAGGAAACTGGCGGTCGGACGCGTCGACTGCAGGGTTAGGCCCATCGCACGGCATTCGGCATGAGCGGACGTTCTGCATCGCACCAGGTTCCGGCCGCCGGCGCGCCGCGCTGGCCGGTTCGGTCAGCGCGGTATGCGGCCAATACAGGACGTTCTGCATCGGACCGGTTTCCGGCTGCCGCCGCCCGTGCTTACCGGTCCGATCACCGGTCACGGAGTGTGCGGACGACTCTATCCAGAGAAGAAGCCGATGAGATCCTTGTCTGTTCTCTTGGAGGCGTACAGCAGGTTCAGCCTGTGGAAGGCATAGTCCGAGTCGTCGTAGTCGGTGGGTTCATCGTCACCGTCTGCCTCTAATTCAGCTAACTCCTCGGCGCAGCCTTCCTTGGCCCAACTGCCCCAGCCACGCCATTCAGCTTGGGGGAAGGGGCCATCGAGGTTCATCTCGGTGGCCAGCTCGACGATGTCGTCTGGTGCACTGCGGAAGTGAAACTCCATGTCATAGACGGATGGACCCAGCGATCGGCAGATGACTTCCAGTGCCTTGACGTAGTCCTCCGCGTACTCCACCTGGAACGGGCCACCGGCGAAGATGGCGCGGAACACGTTCGGATCCACCCACTCACAGCTGGTTATGCCTTTGACGCAGCATCTCGGGTCGTGGGTTTCGGGCAGGTGAGCGAGATATTGGTTCAGCGTCTCCTCGTCGTTTGACCCGATGACGGCAACGAGGTCGTCGAGATCGACGGCATACACAGTCAAGGCGCGTGACACGATCGCGATCGTAGCCCGCCTGACCGAGGCGGGGCGCAACGCCGAATGGGCTGTGCAGCATTGGCGATCGATGCGCGGCATTCGGCATTTCAGTGCGTTTGCCTACCTGTCACCGAGTGGCACGTGACGGCCAGAAGCGGTGCCTCCGACTTGCTGAACAGCACTTCGGAAATCGCTGAACGCGACTTCGAACATCGACACGAGCACTCAGGCTGCTGCCCGTCGTTCGTGGCGGAACCTCACATCCGCCCAAAGTTCGGGGAGTTCTACGCGAACCTCAACAGGGGCAATCTCGTCCGAGGGCAGTGGTACACCGATGCTGTTGCTGTCCTGGTAAAGCCGTTGCCTGGCAAGGCGTTCGCTGAGTTCGGGCATCGCGCCCACCGGACTGCCGGCCAGATCGGTCAGACACTCCCGCAGCACCGATTCCACTCGCGCCCGCGAGGTGCGAGGGCCGAACTCGAGACACAATCGCTCGACCGTCAGGTCGAACATCCGGGCATCGATCGTCGGTGTCGGCTCCACGAGGTCACCGATCATGATCACCGTCTCGCCTGAAGAGCCCCTCGGCCTCGACGACATCGCCGAACTACCGGCGTGGGGGCAGCTGATCCTGGCAGGGTTCACCTCTCCCATCGCAGCGCACATGGCCACCAGCGCCCGCGAGATCATCGCGCGGGACTGGCCGCGGTTCTTCGACCGGGAGATCAGTCTCGATGGCGCTGACCCGCTCGCGGCCATCCCACCGCACCCGAATCACGACTTCAGCGAGCTGCCCACCGCCAAGCAGTTGCTCGACGACGAATTCAACCGCCGTGACTCCCGTGCGGCGGAGTTGACCTCCAGCTTGGAAGCGCGGCCGGCGCCTGCAGCCTCTTCGAAAGCCTTCTGCTGACCTACAACTGGCTGCTTCTCTGGCTCACCGAACCTGACACCGACCTCAGCACCAACCCGCCCAGATTCCTCGGCTGAGCGGGGTCGACCGAGGCCGGAGGCCGGAAGGTGAAGGCATGTGCCGCCTCGCAGGCCTACACGTGCTGTGTGCCCAGAATGCGTTGGTGGCGCGGCGGCGGCCGACGGCAAGTATCAACACTGCGCTGCGCGCGGTGCGCGCCTATTACCGCGCGTGCGGGTTGGGGTCACCGGAGGTGGGGCCGGTGGGCGAGGACCGCCCGGACCCCGAGGTGCTGAATCGGAAGGAGCGATCACGCGCGCTGGAGTCCGGAACCCCAGAGCCCGACGCGGCGTTGTCGTCCTGGCAGACTATTGTGCGGATCGTGACGCTCGCGATCACAGTCGAACCCCCTCCACACCTTCGAATCTGGTTGCCGACCGACGTTAGCCAGAATCAGTTGCCTCCGCTGTCCCAGCAGATCCCATTCGGACTGGGGGCTACGCGGTCGCTCGGCCGGTTCGTATCGTGAAGTGATCGCGAGCGCTAGGAACACAGCGCCTCACCCACACGGAGGGCTGATCCGCTATGTCTGTCGAATCCCCCTCGGCCACACCCGAATACCGGCTCGGCGGCCTCTCGCTTCTCGAGGCGAGACTGCTGCCACTCACCCGCCTACTGGTAGCGCTGCCCTGGGCCGCGGCGACCTTGGTCATTCTCCGGAGTCTCGCGGTGTGGGTCGGCCTGTGGGCGGCCATCGCCGTCGGTGTCATACGCTGCGCGGCCTGGTTGTTCATGCGCCTGCTCAGCTGGGTACTGCCGGATGACGAAAGTCGTCGCCGCTCGACTGCACGACACCCCGACGAGGCGGTGTATCCGCGGGAGTACGAGGAGCCCCTCGCGGCGGTGATCGCGGCTCGGCACGATGTGCTGCGCGCGGCGGGCATGCCCGAATCCCGTCTGCGACTGATGGTGCGGGATCAATCCCAAACACGCGGGATGTCTGCCCACGCACAACCCCATCGCCTGGTCGTGGTATCGATATCCGCGGTCCGTGAGCTGCCCCCGGTCGAGTTGCGGGCTGTGGTCGCGCATGAGCTCGGGCATCATGTGATCGGCGGCTGGCTTCTGCGCACAATCGAAATATTGTGCGCGACACCGGCCCTCAAACTCTTCGGCGGCCCGACGAAACTGCTGATCGAAACGTTGCCCCGGCGGGATCGATGGACCGTGTACCACGCCCTCGTCCTGTTGATCGCCTATCCGATCGTCTTCGCCACCCTGGTAGCGCTGATGCTCCCGGCCGTCGATGTCCGCGTCGCCGTCGCCCTGGCCGTACTCTGCGTCCTGCAACTGTTTCCGATGATGTGGCTCAGCTGGCGTCAGGAATACCTGTGCGACCGGGTGGCCGTCGACCTGGGTTACGGCCCCGCGCTCCGCGACACCCTGTTGTCGCTTGCCCGAAGACACGATCCGCACTTCACGCTGACCCACCCTTCCGTCGCAGCCCGCATCGCCAGGATCAACCTGCGCATAGGACGCGGGAACTTGCGTGGCGAAGCCGTCGCCGCCCCACTCGAAGCGCCCGTCGACCCCAGCTGACGGATCCGCGCGAGGTGGGATCAACGACCGCAGCGCCGGACCGCTGTTCGTCATCCACTGCCGTCCCGGGCCGGGAAAATACCTCGCCGACCGGACGCAATCCTTCGCCCAGCGCCTGTCGTCTCGAGGGGACCGGCGTCCTCCTGATACCGAGCTGTGGCTATAGCGGCGGGAGGCTCGTGTCGCGGCGTGGCGGGGAACCCGCGCACCTACCATGATCAGCGGTCATCCGGCAATGGGCAGGGCACAGTCATGGCCGGGTGTCTGCTGGTTGAGATCTGGTTGAAATGTACACACCCGGCCGGTCCTGCCTCCCATCCCGCAGACCGGGCGGGGCCACATTTGCGAGAGTTGCTGGCAGGCTCAGCTCAACGCTCGGGCGAGAATCCCCGATGATCAGCACGACACCTGGCACCTGCCCGGGGCCGAGCACCACGATCTCCCCGTCGAGCATCAACCCGTCATGTCCGCCGGCGGCGTCGGCGAGTGCGGCCGCCACGTCGGGATAGGTGGCGGTGATGTCGCGGAGGCCTCGCCGGTCGACGCGGACTCGTACGGGCTACGCCAACCCTGCGGTGCTGGACTGCTCGACCACCGCCTGCAGTTGGATCAGGATCAACCAGTCGCCCGGCTCCCGCAGCGAGGTTGCCCGGACTCGGTAACTACCTGGCTCGAGGTCGATACGCAATTGATTGTCGGGCTCGATCTCCGCTCCCGACCATGCTGAGTCGAACAAGATGACAGGTCCTCGCACCTCCCAGACCAGGTCTTCGTCTCGGTCCCAAGTGATGTCATGCAGTACACGCCGCGCCAGACTGACAAATTCGTCGTCGGAGCCGGACTGTGCCCCGCGCAGGAACAACCGTTCCGTGGGGAGGTATGTCGTGCGGGCAGGTTGGTCGCCGAGAACCAGGGCGTGCTGGGCGCCGACCTCTATCACACCGATGTACCCTTCGACCGCGCAGGCGCGGCCGTAGTCGCCCCATGTTTCCACCGCCCCGTCGGTGTGTTCGACTCCTTTCCATTGGCCGAGTTCGGATTCAGGCGCAATCAGAAAGGGTCCTCCAGCGGATTCGACCCATGTAAAAGGCATCAGGCTCGCTCGTCAGTCGTTCGCTCAGTTATGGCTTCCAACATTGTGGACCGTCTGGTTCGCCTGCTTCCCAGGCGGCTGCTGCTGCATCAGCGCACGCTCGTCGGCAATGGCGGACGTATTGCACCACCCCAGGTTCCGGTCGCCGGCAGCCCCGCGCTGGCCGGTCCGGTCAGCGCGGTATGCGGCATGTGCGGACGTTTCGGTTGTCGGTCGGGACCGCCTGCTAATGTCCGATCGCGTGGATATCCCTGGCGTCGGTGCGTAGTTCTACGACAGCGAGTTCGATTGCTACCGAAGCGGTTCTGTGCCGGTGCCGCTTGTCGGAGAACAGCGTTGCTTGCTGATCAAGCTCGACGGTGATGATCAGGCTCCGGAGGATTTCGAGGCGGCAATCCGTCAATTCTTGCTGTTGGAGCCGACTGCGTTGCTGGATGCCACGTCGGCTGTCTTCTCGTATTATCGCGACGTCACCGCTGACGTTCTGGCTGCGGGAGACGATTGGTACGTCGAGATCTCCACCGAGGCTGAGATTCTCGACCATGTCCGTCTGGGAGACGAACCTGCCATCTCGGTGGAAAGGGAGGCCGCTCGCGGGCACGTGTACGTGTCGCTGGAATACGAGTGCGACTGGGAGCCGGAGCACGGCCTGCAGATCGTCTTCCGCGACGGCCTGACCGTCACCAAGGTTGGACCGTACGACGGGCACCTCACCAACGCCGCGGCATTCGATGATGACCGCCTCACCGAGGTTGTGTACGTCCACAGGTACCAGCCATGAGTGGTTCGCGTTCGTAGACGAACCAGCTGCCATCCTCAACTCGGCAGAAGCGGACGTTCCGCATCGCACCAGGTTCCGGCCGCCGGCGCCTCGCGCTGGCCGTTTCGGTCAGCGCGGTATGCGGCATGAGAGCTCACTACTGCTGACTGTAGTCAGTTGTTGTGCTCTCGTTCTCATCGAGGACCCGTAGGAGGTGGCGGAAGTACTGATTGCTCTTGGCCAGCTCAGGGAAGCTCTCGCGGACCTCTGCAGCAGTCATTTCGGGTGCATCGAGGCGGGTTATCCACACGACGGCCGGGATGGTTTCGTTGTCGAGGTACGCGCGAAGTTTGTGGTGACCGTCGATGACGAAACCGCTCATGGGAAATCTGCTGATGGTTCGTAGCGCAATGACCGCTGGCCGCCGGCCAGCGTTGATCAGCTGCCGGTAGCGCGCGACGGCTCGATCATCGGACGGCGGCCAGCCCTCGGTCGGAACCAGATAGGTCGAGTGGTCTGGGTCTGGATAGATCCAGACGGGCTCATCGGGTTCTGCGTGTATGACGGCCTCTCGCAAGACCGTGGTCCGGTGCTTGTTCACCGCGTTCGGATAATCCGGCCACAGCGGCTCCGGTCCGCGGAGTTCGTAGCGCCCCGGGGTCAGCAGTTGCAGCAACGGCCACAGCGACACGTGCAGCGGAAGACTCGTCATGGCACCAATGGTCAACTGTTGCAGAGCAGCCAGTGCCTCCGGTCGTGGTGGTCGCGAAGGAACGCGGGCGATGAGCCTACCGATGCTGCCCTCGTACGCGGAGGTGTCGAGATCGGTGACATCGCCGCCAATACGCAGCAGGCAGTGGCTACTCCAGCCGCCGGGCAGGTCCAGACGGTGGCCAACTCCTCGAACGTCGATTACTCCGCTGCCGTCGCTGACGGCAACCTCCTCAACACGATTACTCATGAGCCACTTCATAGCAGGGTGCAACCTGTAGGAGCATCACAAAAAAACGCCTTACGCTGATTACAGTGCGTCACGCGGTCATCAGACCGGAGCAGCGCCGACGGCGGGATACTCACTCGGCATCATCACCGCATAGGCGAGCCAGCTCCCGCTCCTCGGCAGTTGCGGACGTTCCGCCGGCCTCGGATCGGAACGGCCAATTGATCTTCCGATGCCCCGCGCTGGCCGGTTCGGTCAGCGCGGGATGCGGCATGTGCGGATGCCGTGGGCCGCAGACGATCTCGTCGGGGGGCGGTCCGCGCTGGCCGGTCCGGTCAGCGCGATCAGCGGCGGTTGCGGACGTTCTGCCGAGGCCCCGAGTCACTCCAGCGGGGGCAACCACGGGACTGCGTTGTGAGCAAAGCTCTGCTTGACCGGCACAAGGTCCACGTGTCGGTCCAACGCCATGATCGTGATCCCGACAAGACCATCCTCATCACCCTTGGACGCCAGGGTCGATCCGCAGACGGGGCAGAACCCACGGCAGATCTGCGGGAAGGTCTCGAACCAGGTCGGTTCCCCGCCTGGACCGGTCCACTCGAATCCTTCTACTAGGAAGGGGACACCCAAGACATCACCGGCGCGCCCGAAAGCCGCTGGCAGTGCTCGCACGAGCACAGATGTGGGAAGTCCGGTTCACCGGTCGCGGAGAACCGAATATTGCCGCAGAGACAGCCGCCGCTCAAAGTCTGTGATACGACACGGATCCTAACCAGCCCCACCGACACTCAGCCCGCCACCGGCCGTGTCGGGAGGCCCTCAATTCGGCAATAGCGGACGTCCTGCACCGCACCTGGTTCCTACCACCAGCCGCTCCGCGCTGGCCGGTTCGATCAGCGCGGTATGCGGCTTCCAGAAAAGAGTGGGTAGGGCCGGGTCTGAGGTCACGGGCGGTTTTCGCTGAGTGGACCTGACGGACCAGCATGCGAACCGCGCGGTCCTGGTCGACGTGCCGGACATCATGATCCGGGCGGTCGGCACCCGGCCGGGCGAGGCTGGAGGTGTCCGGTGATCGCAACCGCGCCACCCGCCCGGCTGCAACGAATCAACTGCGGATCAATCGGCCGACTCATCAACAGCGCGCAGGTTGACGCCCTGTGTAGGTGTCGGCGAGAAGCGCACGATTGGAGCGGCAGAACGCGCACGTCGGTTGCGGCAGAACGCGCACAAATCCGGCAAGCGCTCAGCCGTGCAGGGGACCGATGTAGGTGCCCGGGTGGGTCGCGCCTTGGGGCCATACCGTGATCGAGCCCAGGGCGGTGGGCCAGGCGGCATGCAGTTGGGTGGTGGAATCGGGCGGGGTGACGATGATTTCGGTGGGGGTATCGGTGCCGGTTACGTAGGTCAGGGTGCTCTTGGCCTGACCGCCCGGGGGCAGGTGGACCGGTTGGCCCTGTTCGGTGGTTCGGGGCAGCGAGGCGCGGCCATTGTCGCCCACCGCAGCCAGGTCGACTCCCGGGAAGCCTTGCAGAACACAGGATTCCTGGGACAGGTTCGTCAGCACGATACTTGCGGTGCGCTGACTGCCGGTGGGCTGTCCGAGCTCGGGCTGCACGGTGAGGCCCAGCCGTGAGGCCCCGCACCACGGCTCTTCCGCCTGCGCCTGCCCCGCCGCCATGCAGGGGACTACCGCCCCGGCCGCCACCAGCACTGCCGAAACCACTGCCCTGAAACGCATTTGCCGATCCCTCCGCGTCATCGTGATCGACAGTGATCTTGCGGAAGGAACCTTATGGACGACTAATGATCCGCTGAACACTGCCATCCTCGGTGGAGGCGGCGCCCGACTCCGCTCAGATCACCGACCGGATGGTGCCGCCGCTCAATCCGTGCCTGAGCAACCCCGCCGCGGCCTCCGTCCGTGCCTGGGCTGCATCTCGTCGTGCGAGGTGTGTCTGCCAGAGCGCGACAAGCACTGCAGCGCTGGTGGCTATCCCAGCGATCCACGTAGCGAAGTCGCCCCATTGATCGGCTCCCCATCTGCTTCGCATCCTGAAGGCGGTAAAACCGATGTAGACAAAAGGCAAGAGGAGGATTGCAGTACCGAACCACCGGTTCAGACCGAATAGGCGCATCCGAGAACTGTGTGTGCGAGCCAACGGGTTTCGGATTCTGTGTCGTGTCTCCCAGTCGGAATCGATTGCGACAGCTACAGGGTCGACAACATCCTCGACCAGTGGTCGGGCAGTCACCGAATCGGTGGCGGGGTCTATGACCACCAGTGCGCCGCGCGTCCCGATGCCGAGGATATAAACGAGCTGCGTCGCGGGGTCTATCACGATCGGCTGGGGCTCACCCACGAACAGCTGATCCACGGCGATCGTGGCGGTGACTGCTCGAGTGTGGGTGTCCAGGACGGAGACGGAGGCCGGATAAGCCGATCGGACCTGCTTGTCTTCTTGCGGTTTCGAGTTCGGCTGACGTAGTTTGCAATCGAGATCGAAACGGGGGGCGACTGTGGTCGTGGGAGGATCATCGATCACTGCGAAGGTGGCGGTCGTTGCGGCAGTGTTCGCGCTGACCGGGTGTGGACCGGCAGGATCGACAGGTTCGGGGACCGATATCGAGGCACTGCTGTTGGCGCCCAAGGATGTTGACCAGATCATCAATCCTGTCAAGGCGAAGACCACCGACTCGGCCACCTACGCCGCGATGGCCGCCGACTACACCAAGGATCAGGAGACCGTTCCGGCCGATGCGATGGAGCACCTCGTCGGCATCCGCCCGGAAACCTGCGCGGTGTTGGCTGGGATCGGGTTCCGGCAGCTGTATGGATCGGACTTCACCGCATTCCGAAAACGGCAGATCGACAAGGGGACCGGCCAGAGCACCTCGAGTTACGAAGCTGTCGCGCTCTATCGTGCGACCGGTTCGAGCGCCGTCGCCGCGATCACGACGGCGCTCCAGGCGTGCGCGGGAACGAAGATCCCGATCGGCGCTGCGGGCGCGACTGTCCTTATCGACAGTGTTCGTACCCGGCCGAATGCTGCGGAGTGGACATATCATTCGCTGAATCCGCAGGCGGTGGACCGGCAATGGAACTGCGCCGTACGGGTCA
The DNA here is from genome assembly GCF_050942175.1 of Nocardia sp. CA-151230. Lineage (NCBI taxonomy): Bacteria > Bacillati > Actinomycetota > Actinomycetes > Mycobacteriales > Nocardiaceae > Nocardia > Nocardia sp. CA-151230. Next base: position 3,765,708 of record NZ_CP192061.1, on the reverse strand, counting down.
CGCCCACCGCCGTGATCGAGATCGAGTTGGCGGACGGCGATGCGGGTGCCGTCGCGGACGCGGTCGTCAAACGGGTCGGCGGGTAAGGCGGGGTTTCGCCAAGGCGATCGTGACGATCGGAAAGCCGAGCAGGGCAAGGCGGATCACGTGGTCCATGAATCCTGCCGGGCCGGTACCGAGGAGGTCCGGTTTGACGACTGCTCCGAAGACGCCCAGCACGATCACCAGGGCACAACCTGCAATCACCAGGATCTGTCCTGGTCCTCGGCGCACGATCAGCAGGATCGCACCGACGATCAGTAGGAGCGCTGCGCTCGGATCGAAAACGGCTGCCAGCCAGTAGTAGCCGCGCAACCATCCCCGTGGCATCACGGTGTACAGGTCGGCGAAGCCTGCGCTGTAACCGTCACGCAGGGCATGAACTGCACTGAGGGCCCCCACTGTGGCCGCCAACCCACCCAGAAAAGCCAAACTGACCACGGCTGCACCACTTTTAACCACGCCCGATAGTACGTATCGGATCACGGACTCCACACCCGCGGCACGAGCGGTCCACCGCGGGCAGGGCCGCCTGGCCCAGCACCCTCATCCTCGACCCGCACCCACCCCCGACGCCTTCCCCGCCACCGCCGAAGCCGTCACCGAGGCCCTGGAATCCGGTGTGGTGCGTAAAAGTGGATTGCCGCGTAGAAGGGGAGCCGAAACCCGGGCGCCCCGCGCTGGCCGGTTCGGTCAGCGCGGTATGCGGCAATTGAGGATGGTCATGCATGACCCTGGCCATCTGTTCTCAGTTCCGTTGCTCGGCTGCGTACCAACTACCCTGAAGCCCATGACGAGGGTTGCGGTGATCGGCGGTGGACAGATCGGGCAGGCGCTGATCGTGGGGCTTCTCGAATCGGGCTGGCCCCGTGGTGATGTGATCGTCGTCGGCCGAGCACCGGACCGGGTAACGGTCCTCGGGCAGCGCCTGGGAGTTCGCGCCACGACCGACACCGCCGAGGCTGTCCGGACCTCGGATCTGATCGTGATCGCGGTGAAGCCCAACGACATTGACGGCGCGCTATGCGGCTTGGGCACAGCGGAACTGGGTGCTCAACACGATCGGGTTCTCATATCACTGGCCGCGGGTGTGTCCACCGCCCAGCTGGAGCGACAGCTGCCAGCTGCCGCGCCGGTAGTGCGGGCCATGCCCAACACTCCCATGCTGGTCAGGCAAAGCATTACCGCGATCGCAGCCGGCCGGCACGTCAGCAGCGAGCAACTCGGGCTCGTATGCCGCATGCTGAGCACCGTTGGGGAAGTAGTGATCGTCGACGAAACACAGATGGACGCGGTGACCGCGGTGTCTGGCTCCGGACCGGCCTACTTCTTCGCGATCGCCGAAGCCATGGTCGAGGCCGCGGTGCAGCTAGGGCTCCCGCAACCGGTCGCCGTTGAGTCGGTCACCCAGACCATGCTCGGTTCGGCTGTACTGCTCCAGAGCTCAGGCCAGCCCGCGTCGGAATTGCGTGCAGCTGTCACCTCACCAGCCGGCACGACCGCGGCGGCACTGCGGGAACTCGAGCGGAAAGGTCTTCGCTCGGTATTCCATGAGGCACTCGCCGCGGCCCAACGACGCGCGATGGAATACGGCACGAACACGGCCTAGCGCCGGGCACCGGATAACCGCGATGGCTCGAACCGCGCGCCTCGCGGCAGAAGCGGATACTCGGCTGACTACCAGCCTCCGACAGCCAGCCACTCCGTTTGGAACTCGACAGATGTGATCTCCTCCGCCGATAGGTGTGGTAGATCGGAGATCTCTGTTGCCGAAGGCAAACGGCCCGACAGCCGAGTGAACTCGGTCCGACCCGAGACCCCAACGGCCACAACGCAGAAGGCCCCTCCACCGAGTGGAGGGGCCTTCTACTTTGCGCGCCCGGAGAGACTCGAACTTCCAACCTTCTGATCGAGAGTTCCGATCAACGTGCTGGTCGTGCCCTGATTCGGTGTGATCGCGCATTTCTCAGTTCGAGTTGGTACATACGGCCTACCTGCACAGCTTCAGGATTCCTGCGCGGAAATCGCGCAAGGCGGCCCGCGAATTCTTGGGATATTTTTGGTGACAGGTCGAGTCTGTACGCCCGGTAACCGCCCGGGCGGCCGACGGTTTCGCGTAGCCGAATCCCCGCATCGAGGGTGCGGATTGCATCCCCGGCAGGGTTCGCCACCGACCTCCTCCCGGTCAGCCGGTGGCCCCGTCGGGGCGGCTGACCGGAACGATCGTAACGAGACCGTCGAGGCCCTCGAAGTCCTTCGGATTGGTGGTGTACAGCGGCAACCCGTTGCGGGCCGCTGTGGCCGCGATCATGAGATCAGCCGTCCGGCGGCGCGGCTGCCGACCGATCGCATACACCGACGCACAGATCAGCCCGAAGACCCGCGCGGCTTCACTGTCATATGGAAGCGCCTCCCCGAACGTCGCCTCCGTGTGCTGCAACACCGCGATCCGCCGTGCCCGCTTGATCGGATCATCGGTGGCATACGGCCCCCTGGACAGCTCACCCAATGTGACTGCGCTGATGGCGGATTCGACGGGCAACTCAGCGGGATCGAACACCGACAGCGCGGCGACGATGCTCGTGTCGAGCACGCCCCTGGACTGGGAGTCGTTCACAGGCCGGTCTCCCCGAAGGGGTCCTCGGACAGCTCGTCGGTGACAGCCGTATCCAGGTCACGCATCAACTCGTCGTAGTCGAGCGTGGGAGCGGTGGCGAACATCGCCTGGGCCTGGCTGGTGCGGACGAAACGGTGTCGCCTGATCGGCGTCACCTCGGCCAACGGCTCACCGTTGATGGTGAGCAGGTATTTCCGCCCCTCCCGCAGCCCGCGCGTCACGGCGCCGGAGTCGTTGACGAACTGGCGCACGCTGACCTCGGTCGGCGGAGACATCTCCGGGACAGGCATAGATACACCGTACCACGCCGTGGCACGACATAGGCGGCGATCAGCCAGGTACACAGTTCAGGGTGCCCAGTGCCGGTACGCCTCGATCCATTCGGCCCCTCTCGGAGTCGGTGAGAGCAGGGGAAGATCGAGAATACCGGCCGAAGGTGCATATTGCGACAACCCCGCTGCCAGGTAGCAAGTCGATCGAGTCGACGGTGACCGTCAGCCCGAAAACCTCTGTCTCGAAAGGGATCTCCAGATTATCGGCGATCATGGTGTAGAAGCCGACCAGCTGTTCCTCGTCGCCGTAGGCGTCCACTGTGGCTTCTTCGACCATTGCCTCGAGCTGCGCCTTTGTGAGCTTGTCCATAGCGTGGTTCTATCGGCCGCCGCGGAGAAGTTCGGCCAGACGTGCACCAACCACCGAGATGCTGGGGGTTGGTGTGCGGTCGAAGAACTCCTTCTTGCGACGGCGCAACAGATCCTCTCCGTCTGTCTCCCAACAGAACCCGGGCTTGCCCAGCACTTTCCGGAACACTTGATCGGCCTTTTCACGGTGACGCTCAACCAAACGGCGGATCGGAAGCGTGGAAACGGAATCGTCTCGCAGATAACCACGCAACACCGCGACGGAGGTTCGATCGCCGACGCGGACCGGGTCGGCGAACAGGGCATCCGCTCGGCCGAAGTCGCGATAGAAGTTGAGTCCTTCGACTTCGTCGTAGATCACGCCGACCGTTTCGGCGTCCTGCAGACCCGCGGGCAGCCCAGCGAGCACGTCGGGATCCGGTCCGCTGGCGATGGCACGTTCGGCGGACTTCTTGTCCAGACGCGCGAGTGCTTTGTCTCGACGACGTCGGTAGTGCTCACGGAGCTTGTCGTGGACCTCGTCCACGGGTAGTACCATCAGGTCAGCACCGAACAGTTCGATGAAGTCGGCGCGATCCTCGGCCTGCATCTCCCAAGCGCGGCGAGTCAGATCCTGGTTGCGGTGCAGCAGTTCTGGATTCGCGGTCAGTGTGGTGAGCGCACTCTGCGCTGCCTGGCGCGCTGCGGTTTTGGGGAAGAACACGAGGTGTCCGCTGACCAGCCACGCGTCCGGACGCAGCGGCACAATCCTGCCGATGACGAACATGCCCTTCCGCAGGCGCGCGAATGGTGCGACCCCCATGTTCGAGTAGACCCGATAGACGACATCGTCGATGAGATTGTGCAGCACGACCGCGTCGCCCTCGATGCTCCGAGCCTCGAAGCACCCCTGTACCACATCGCGCCAACCCAACACCATGTCCCGCTCACCGTCGGGCAACGGCGGCCGATGCTGTGTGACAAATCGTTCGACAACGGTGCGACCGTCGGACAGCCGATACTGCAACGCGAAATGATCGATGGTCGCAATTGCCAGGCCTTCGTCGAGATAGCCGCGGTCGTCGGCGGCGTCCATCAGCCTGGCGGTCAGCCGCCTCTCGAAACGCGAACTCTGCGCGAACGCCACGAGTTCTGACTTGAGGTCCGCAGCGCGGACAATCAGATCCTCGAGCGATCCAGCTGTCGCTCGCTCGAAATTCATGATCCCCTCGGACTCCTGCCCCTCACGTAACGGTACCGACGCCGCACACCCTACCGGCGACCGGCGATCAATCGCCTGGAAACCTCACAGTGGCAACCGATCCTGCCGGTAAGCACCCTCAGCAAGTGGTGGTGGACCTATGAGAGCACGCGTCGGCGCGGCAGGCGCGGTTCTGCATTGGGGGCGGACGAGTTGTCACCATGGCGTTGTCACCTGCGACCTCGACGATCAGTACGCGATCGGCCATCGTGCTTGCGCCGTCGACGTGCGACCCACGGAGACGGCACACTGGTTGCTCGTGGAACGCTATCCCGGCGAGCTCGAAGCACTGCGGGCGGAGACAGCTCGTCTGCGCCGTCTGCTCGATCTGACCGAGCACCAGTCTCGGGCCGCTGATCCGGATCAGACTGCTGCGCAGACGCCGGTCGACATGGGCTCCGCCCCGGCAGCGAAGGTGCGGTTCTATCTCGATCTCTTCCGTGGCCGCGACGACGTCTACGCCGTTCGTTGGGAAAATCGCCGTGACGGCCGGTCCGGCTGGATGCCTGCCATCCGAGGCCGATGGAGCAAGGGCATGTCGCGCGCGGAGGCGCCGTACCTGCCGCTCACCGACGACGTCGTCGCCGGTCACTTGCGCGGCGAGCACCACATCGGCCTATATCCGCTGACCGATAACGACTCCTGCTGGTGGGTGGCGGCGGACTTCGACAAGAGCGCGGCCATGCTCGACGCACTGGCATTCCTGAAAGCCGCGCGCGCCAAAGACATTCCAGCCGCCCTCGAAGCATCCCAGTCCGGGCGCGGCGCGCATGTGTGGATCTTCTTCGCCACGGCCACCCCGGCCGCCACGGCGCGGCGGATCGCCACCGGCCTGCTCGCCGAGGCAATCCAGTTGCGCGGCAGCATGAGCCTGTCCAGTTACGACCGGCTGTTTCCGTCGCAGGACACCCATACCGGCCGTGGCATGGGCAATCTGATCGCCGCGCCACTCAACGGTGCCCGACGCCGACACGGCACCACGCTGTTCCTCGATCCGGCCACCCTCGAACCGTTCGACGACCAGTGGGCGTACTTGTCCAGCATCCCCCGGCTCTCCCTGAAACAAGTCGACTCACTAGCCGCCGCGCTCGGCGAACCGAAAGTCGGCCACAATGTCCGGCGGCTACAGCTGCCGACCTCGTCGAAAATCGTGCCCCGCCCGGCACCGATTATCCGTGCAACGCTCGAGGCGCGGCTCCAGCTGAGCACCGCCGATCTTGGTCCGGCCATGATCTCGGCGGTCAAGCACGCCGCCTCCATACCGAACCCGGAGTTCTACACCCGCCAGCGTGCACGCCGAAGCACATGGGACACACCACGATTCCTGCGCAGCTACGACGAAACCCTCGACGGCGACCTGATCCTGCCCCGCGGACTACTCCCCCTGCTCACCACCCTCGTCGAATCCGCCGACAGCACACTGAATATCGAGGACAACCGCACCGACGGCAGCGAGCAGACCTTCACCTGCGCGAGCGAACTGCGGGCCGAACAGCAAAGTGCGTTGCGCGCCATCGAAGCCCAAGACACCTGCGTGCTGGTCGCGCCACCCGGCACCGGCAAGACCGTGATCGCCTGCGCGGCAATCGCCTCCCGGGCCAGATCGACATTGATCCTCGTCGACCGTAAAGCCCTCGCCGACCAATGGCGAACCCGCATCCTCGAGCACCTCGGCATCAAATGCGGACAGATCGGCGGCGGCCGATCCAAGACCACCGGAGTGATCGACGTAGCACTGCTCCCTACCCTCGCCCGCCGCGCCAATGTCGACGAACTCACCCGCGGATACGGCTTCGTCGTGGTCGACGAATGCCACCACATCGCCGCCTCCGCCTTCACCGACGTCCTCAACCAGATCCCCGCCCGATACTGGCTCGGCCTCACCGCCACCCCCTACCGGCGCGACCAGCTCGACGACCTCATCTACCACCAACTCGGCTCACACACCCACACCATCGACGCACCCGCGGCGGGCCACCTGCCGACCAACGGCGACACGCCCGCACCACACCGCGTTCTCCACGTACACCCAACCCAATTCGCCTACGACGGGACCGCCGATCCCAGCCAGCCCGGTGGAATCGCCGAGATCTACCGCGCCCTCATCGCCGACGAAAACCGCCTGAAACAGATCATCAACGATGTCCTCGACGCCCATCGAGCGGGCGCCAACATTCTGGTCCTCACCACCTGGGTCGACCACGTCGACGCACTCACCGAACACCTCACCGCCGTCGGCTGCGACGACATCATCACCCTCCGCGGCGGAATGAAAGCCCGTGAACGCCAAGCAGTCATCGAATCGATCGCAACGCGCACAGCCAACGGTTCCCCACTACTACTCGTCGGGACCGGCTCCTACATCGGCGAAGGCTTCGACTGCCCCGCCCTCGACACCCTGTTCCTCGCCGCACCCGTCTCGTTCAAAGGCCGCCTCATCCAATACGCCGGACGCATCACCCGCGCCCACCCCGGAAAATCCACCGCAACCGTCCACGACTACCACGATGTCCTGACCCCGGTGATCGCCTCCTCACTACGCAAACGCGCACCCGGGTACGCCGAACTCGGATTCCCAGACCCACGGAAACCCGGACACTGAGCGCGCGTTCACCACCTCGCCCAGTGCCGCGGCCGTGACCGCAACACCATCGGCTCTGCGGAGACCAACCTGCCGATGCGGCCAGCCTTCGTCATCGAGCTGATGAAACAACCAGACGTCCTCGTCCGCGTAGTAGTCGCGAACCCATTGCACTCGATCAGTATCACGACCCTGCGGTACGCCTACTCGTGCTACCTGTCCGCGCGAACCGAACCTGTTCTTGCGGAGCTGGTTTCGAGACAGGCAACGGACGGAACGTTCGGTCGCGAATTCTTGGGATATTTTTGGAAAACGTCCGATTCGCCTGGGTGAAACACAAACCCCCTGACCGAAACTGCCTGGTCAGGGGGTTCTTCTTGCGCGCCCGGAGAGACTCGAACTCCCAACCTTCTGATCCGCAGTCAGATGTGGGCCACTTGGTTGGTGACTTGCCAGCTCAGTCGTCGATACAGAGCCAGGTCGACACGCCCGTAACGGGCGATGGCCTTGGTGAGCTGTTCATCATCGGCAGCCTCGACGATCTCGTTGCCTCCAAACGCACGGCATTCGGCTAGTAGCGGACGGCAGTAGCGGACGTTCCGCACCGCACCAGGTTTCGGCCGCCGGCGCCCCGCGCCGGCCGGTTCGGTCCGCGCGGTATGCGGTATGACCGGATATTCGGCTGAGACCTCTGCGGCGCGATCAGGTTGTCTGTGCGGTGAGGGCTCGTGTCCAGAACTCGATCACGATCTCGACGCAATCGTCGATCGCGCGGCCGTCGAGCGGGTCGAGAACGACGCCGTGGATTTGGGCTTCGACGGCTTGAACGAGCAGCACCGCGGTCAGTGCTGGATCGGTTCCGCCGACGCCGAGGCGGCTCAGGTGGAAGGTGACTTCGCCGGCGAGCAGTTGTTCGAACTGCTTCAACTTTTCAGTGCTCGCGGGAGTGCGGGGTGCCTGTTCGTAGAGCAGACGATGCATGTGCGGTGCCGTGGTATGCAGGCGGGTGACCGCAGTGATCAGCCGCCGCACCGTCTCAGCCAAAGATGGCTGTTCACTGCGTAGTTGGGCCGCCTCGGACAACAGCTCGGCTGCGCCGTCGCGGAGGTGGCGTTCGGCGAGTGCGTAGAGCAGCGCGTCTTTGTTCGGTATGTAGTGGTAGAGCGTCCCGATGGACACTCCGGCCAGTTCGGCGACCTTGTTGGTGGTGGTCGCGGCGTAGCCGTGTTGTTGGAAAAGTCGAGCAGCCGCGTCGAGGATCGCGTCGAAGGTGAACTCCGATCGCTGCTGGCGCGGGGTTTTGCGTGGGGTCGACATGGTCTCCCGAAACCGAGTTGTCAAAACCGAGGATTGCTCGAATCATTATGGCATGCACGACTCCTACCTGGCCTTTCTCCCCGATGATCTCCGTCCCGACCCAAGCCTTCGACCCGAGTCGACGTGGTGGCGGTGGCGTGGCGCGCGTGTCCATATCGAACGCGTACTCCGACCGGACGCCCCGGTTCGAATGCTGCTGGTACACGGTGGAGGCGGACATGCGGCGGTGATGTGGCCATTTGCGGCCCTGGCAGTGCAGCTCGGCTACGAGGTACTGGTACCCGACCTGCCGGGCTACGGGCGCACCGAGACGGGATCGGCTCGGGCACTGCGTTATTCGGACTGGGTCGACTGCGTCGCAGACCTGGTCAAGGTCGAGAAGGCTGCCGATCCGCGTCCACTGGTGGTGTTCGGGGCCAGCATGGGCGGAATGCTCGCCTACGAGGCCGCGGCCCGTACCGGCGTGATCGATGCGATCGCAGTCACCTGTCTGCTCGACCCTCGATCGCCACAAGCCCGTCGCTGCATCGGCAGATACCCCTGGCTCGCCGCCCAAGGGGCACGGCTACTCGTCCCTCCAGTCGACGGCATTCGTGTGCCGATGCGATTGGTGGCCAACATGACTGCGATGTCCAACCTTCCCGACCTCACCGCCGCCGTCACCGCTGATCCGCGGGGTGGGGGTGCCTGGATACCTCTCGGGTTCCTGCGCACCTACCTGCGATCGGCGCCCGCGGTCGAGCCCGAGAACTTCACCGCCTGCCCGGTGTGGTTGCTCCACCCTGGTGCCGACCGCTGGACACCACTGGCGGTCAGCCGGACGTTCTTCGATCGAATCGCCGCCCCGAAACATCTTCTCGTCCTTGACCAGGCAGGCCACTACCCGTTGGAAGCCTCTGGAATTCGCCAACTGACAACAGCATTGGCGGACATACATCGCCAGGTTGCCGTCACCATCTGACCCAAAACTCACGGCCCGATGTCAACGGCACGCCACGTGCTGCCGACACCCGACATGAACGCAAACGGCACTGCTTCGGCGTCATGTAATCGGCTGATATGTGGGGCCGGCTGGACCCGGGCTTGCCTCGCGCCCGATTTCAGGGCTGGTGGCCGTGGGGTGATCCAGCGGATTCTGCGGTCACGTGGTCGCCGGTAGCGACCCTGAAATGGCGTGCACAACCCGCGTCAGTTCGTCACACAGTGCGGTCTGTGTTCGATCTTCCTTCAAGGAGGCCTCGAATGTGAGTGTTCGTCCTCCCTTGTCAGGCAGATTGGCCTCGACCGGTAGTTCGAACACGAGGACGCACCAGAGGTTGCTATCGCGCCAACGCACTTGGACTCCGTGGTGGTCGCCGATGGTCACAGGCTTCGGCCCTACGTAGGTGGAGTCCTCGTAGACCGACCATTCGAAGGGAGCGACGCTGGAGGAGATCTGCAGGCGGTACCAGCCGCCACTCCACATGCACGCTGCTCTGTCAGCGGAGTTGTCGCTGCGAACTTCTGAACCCACGTCGAGTCCGGCTCCGGTGAGGCTGCCCTCGGAGATCTGGCAGGGATCCCACGCTGGCGCGGCAACCTTGGTCGTCGTGGGCCTACTGGTGTGACCGGTCAACGAGGGTCTGGTCAGCATCGCTGTCGGCAGAGCCGACGGAGCTTGCCGGGCAATGGATTTCGCGATCGCGTCGGTGCCGGTGCGCAGGTCCGAACGCAACTCCGGTGAGTCGATTATCGGGAACGTCTCGGGGACTCCGGACCAGTCCTTGCCCCACGTCTCGACGGTGACGATCAGGTTGTTGATGCTGAATTTCACGCTGACCCGGGGTGGATCCCCCTTGCTCTCCTTGACCCAGGTGAGCGCGGCCTCTCCGACACCGGCGATGGGTGTGGGTCGCGGACCGTCCGGGCGAGTCGATCCGGGCACGTAGTCCTCGAGGTTTCGAGGGGTCGCGTTCGCGCTGATGGGATACAAGGACAGGAAGTACGAGATCGAAACGTTCCGCCACATCGGCGTCCGGTACGCCTTGATGGGTTCACGCTGAACCGAGCTACCGAACTTCAACACACAGGTCAGACCCTGACTGGTGTCGGTGACTTCACGATCGGCGTCCGCCGATTCGGCGACGGAACCGTAGGCCTCGCCCGCGAACGCCTTCACTTCCTGTTCGGCAGGTTTCAACGCCTCGGAGCAGCGAGCGGGCAGCTCTGAGAATCCTGCTTTGTACTGTTGCCCGGCGCCCCACGAACATCCGGCCACCCCGACCATCAGAAGTAGTGCAAGCAATGCTGGCACTACGCGACCGCCACGTATCCGCATGACTGAAGGCCCTCCCCCGACTGAGCCGCCCCTGTGCGACAAGATGTTCGAGTGTGTCCGGAGGTCGGAAGCCTGTCAAACCGGATAGGGTCCCCACCTGCTCAGCGGCCGATTCCCTGGTAGCGGGACGGGATTTGAACCTGCGACCTCTGGGTTATGAGCCAACGAGGACCCGTCCCACGCAGGGCTTCAAGTTCCAGCCGGCCGGCACTATTACGACGGCCGCAAAGCGGGCGGGAAAACCTCGATGGAAGCGCTACGCGCCCTCAAACGACGGCTGTCGAACGTCGTCTACGCCCGGATGCTCGCTGATCAGCGACGGCGTGAATGGGCAGGCCCGGGAGGGCAATCGGGAACGACTACTGACTCCAGCGCGACCGGCTCCAACCCGCACACCGGCCCTTCGGACAAGCCACATCCCGGACCCGAGGTTCAGGCTAACCCCACACCCACACCGACGTCTTGACATAGAGGGTGCCAATAGCGGACGTTCTTGAGCCGCGGTCGGTCTCGGCGCCGACCGGACGCGCTGGCCGGTTCGGTCAGTGCGCTATGCGGCATGACGGCGCGCTCGCGGAGCCGCCTGGCGGCCGGCCTATGGCGGCAGACTGGGCTGCTGCTGCATTCTCGGGTGGTTTCAAGCAGTTTCCTGACTCGGAGGCACCGAAAGTGGGAGCAAAAGGCCAGATCCGACCTCCGTCACATGGTCGCTGGTTCGATCCAGCTAGAACCACAGGAAGCGGCTGGTCGTCGCAGGTATTGTGATGACCGGCCGTTTTCGTGCCAAATGCGTGCGCACTGGAGTCGATGAAGAAGATCGACCTCGCCGATAGGCCAAAACCATTGCTGCGTAACGGCGTTCGATTCACTTGGTGTGCCCGGAGGGGGCGTCGACCACTGCACTCCGTACCGTCCACCGACCCACTGCCCCCAACGGGTCGGTCAGAGTTGCGTGTGCCCGGAGCCGGTGAGGATGATCAGCGGCATCATCAGAGCGCCGAGAATATCGTTTCCGGTGCACTGGGCCGAGGCGCTGGAGCTGCCGGTCGGCTGGCTGCCGCAGTTCTGCACCGTCATGGACTTGGTCGACGAGCCCTGCGTGGCGGTGAGGCTGTAGACGCCTTCGGGAAGCTTCGAGCGATAGACGTACTGGATGATCCCGGTGCTGGCCGTGGATCCGGCTTGCGGGGTGAAGGTGCCGACGTTCTGCCCGTCCAAGGTGACCGTGACCGGTGCCAGGGCGTCCGCGCCGCTGGTGGTCACCAGGATCGTGCAGGTATTGCCTGCCCCTTCACATCCGCCGATGCCGGTGTCGACCTGTGTCAGATTCACATTGTCGACCGTGGCCGACGCCGATGCCGCCGCGACGACCGGTATCGCCAGCATGGCCACCGTGACGGCGGCCCAACTCATTTGCCTCATCTGTACTTTCCCGTTGGAGTAGTCGTTGCCGGCACCTGAGTGCCGCTCCGACGGTAACCGCGTAGCGAGGCCCCGCGCCTACAAATTGAAAAGCTGATACTTCAATATGTCCCTGCGCTTCGCATGCGCGTCATGGCGGCTTCTTCATGCGCCGGCGAGCGACTGGACGCCGGGAGCGGCTTCCACAGAGTCGGCGGGCGATGGTGGCGGGTTTGAAGTGGCGGGTCTCCTGCATCCACCGCATGTACCGTTCGACCCCGGTACGAGCGGCCGCTAGTGGGGTGAGCTGGTGGTAGGTGCACCAGTAGAAGTACAGGCGCAGATCGGATTTGGTGTGGATGCGTGAGACGGCGGAGAAGCGGGCGAGGTAGGCGAGGGCGGCCAGCCGGAGCACGAGGTCGTCCCCGGCGAAGGTGACATCGAGATCGAGAGAGGTAGCCATCCTTCACGATGCCGCGGTCCCAGCGAACCGCCAGAGCACAACACGCGGGACGCGGCAGGTGCGGATGCCACTCGCCTGCCGAATCGATCGGCCCGACGAACTCCTTTGGCTCCCTTCCAGAACGGCGCCACTAGCGCGCCGTGCTGGACCTGCAACATTTATTGGCATGATGTGCCATTGATGGCATATCGTGTCAGAAATAGGGGCCGTTGATCAGGCAGAGAGTCCATGCGGGCAGGAAACGCATGGACGCCGACACCGTCAGCGAGCGCATCGAAGCGACCGGGGAGGAAGAAGACATGAAGATAGGTGTTACTGGAGCTGCCGGCTTCGTTGGCACGAACCTGATCGACGCGTTGGTCGCCGAAGGGCACGACGTGGTCGCCATCGACCGTGTCCGCAGCCCGCGCGTGAAATCCGGTCAAGTTCCCCCGCGCTGGCCGGTTCGGTCAGCGCGGTATGCGGCAATTGAGGATGGTCATGCATGACCCTGGCCATCTGTTCTCAGTTCCGTTGCTCGGCTGCGTACCAACTACCCTGAAGCCCATGACGAGGGTTGCGGTGATCGGCGGTGGACAGATCGGGCAGGCGCTGATCGTGGGGCTTCTCGAATCGGGCTGGCCCCGTGGTGATGTGATCGTCGTCGGCCGAGCACCGGACCGGGTAACGGTCCTCGGGCAGCGCCTGGGAGTTCGCGCCACGACCGACACCGCCGAGGCTGTCCGGACCTCGGATCTGATCGTGATCGCGGTGAAGCCCAACGACATTGACGGCGCGCTATGCGGCTTGGGCACAGCGGAACTGGGTGCTCAACACGATCGGGTTCTCATATCACTGGCCGCGGGTGTGTCCACCGCCCAGCTGGAGCGACAGCTGCCAGCTGCCGCGCCGGTAGTGCGGGCCATGCCCAACACTCCCATGCTGGTCAGGCAAAGCATTACCGCGATCGCAGCCGGCCGGCACGTCAGCAGCGAGCAACTCGGGCTCGTATGCCGCATGCTGAGCACCGTTGGGGAAGTAGTGATCGTCGACGAAACACAGATGGACGCGGTGACCGCGGTGTCTGGCTCCGGACCGGCCTACTTCTTCGCGATCGCCGAAGCCATGGTCGAGGCCGCGGTGCAGCTAGGGCTCCCGCAACCGGTCGCCGTTGAGTCGGTCACCCAGACCATGCTCGGTTCGGCTGTACTGCTCCAGAGCTCAGGCCAGCCCGCGTCGGAATTGCGTGCAGCTGTCACCTCACCAGCCGGCACGACCGCGGCGGCACTGCGGGAACTCGAGCGGAAAGGTCTTCGCTCGGTATTCCATGAGGCACTCGCCGCGGCCCAACGACGCGCGATGGAATACGGCACGAACACGGCCTAGCGCCGGGCACCGGATAACCGCGATGGCTCGAACCGCGCGCCTCGCGGCAGAAGCGGATACTCGGCTGACTACCAGCCTCCGACAGCCAGCCACTCCGTTTGGAACTCGACAGATGTGATCTCCTCCGCCGATAGGTGTGGTAGATCGGAGATCTCTGTTGCCGAAGGCAAACGGCCCGACAGCCGAGTGAACTCGGTCCGACCCGAGACCGCAGCCAGACCCGAACCGCCGTCGCGGAACCGCTCGACCCGACGCCACTCGTCGCCGGTGCTCAGGATCTCGCTGAACGACACAGCGATATGGTCGAACTCGGAGTAGTGCACGACCTTCAGATAGCGCGTCCCTTCATTCGCCGGGACAAACCCGGCCGCACGTTCGACCGCCCGGGCCCGATCGATACAGTCGCAGTCTTCGTCGCTATCGCAGCACTTCGACGACGTCGGCTCATCGCTGATCCCATCGGTCGGCAGGCACTCGCCGAGCTCTGCGCGCATCCACTCTGGAACCGAATCTCTTGGATACAAACGCAACTCGTCGAGCAATGGGTCAGCGAGTTGTCGACCCAGGTGGGGGCGTTCGCGACTGAAACGCACACCGATCTTGCCATCGGCGGTGATGCTCAACCACATCGTGAACCACGTGCCCCGGCCCGGGACATACATCGCCCGCCGCAAATCCATCACCTCGCGCGGGAAGCCGATGACCACCGAGGTTCTCGATTCCTGCTCCGCGGAGACGAATACACTCACCGCCGTCCCCGCGATGTCGAACCTGACCTTGATCTCAGTCCATCCCGGCCGCACATCGGCAGCGATCTTGGCCACGATATCGGTAAGCAACTGCCGCTCCGCGATCATCGATGGAGAGATCGGACCCCGGATATTCCACCAACTCGCCGCTTTCGGTCGACGCTTCCAACGCCCGATCACCGATACCGCGCACCCCACCGAAGCACCCAGTCCACATGACCCATCGAACCGACCTCCAGCCACCGACCCGCAACAATCTTCATCACCGTAATGGACCGATACACCGATGGGCAGCGCCAATCGAACTGTAAACGGCAATAGCGGACGTTCTGCGCCGCACCAGGTTCCGGCCGACGGCGCCCCGCGCTGGCCGGTTCGGTCAGCGCGGTCAGCGGCATAGAAAGACGCGGAGGAAGAGGAGTCTGTCCCTGTCGCCGGGGTATGGAACTATCCGCGATGGATCGTCAATCTATGAAACACGGATAGGCCGAACTCGATGACGCTGACACGCAATGAGGCATTGGCGCTGCTGACAGACTCGCTCTCGACGCGGCGGCGACGCGGCGCAAAACGGCTGCGGGCGCTCGCAGACCCGACAACAGCGGCCCAGGTCCGCACCGCGCTCGAACACGAAGTGTTGGACAAACGCACCTGGGAGACGCAGTACCAATTGATCATGGCACTGGGAATGACTGGCGCCCGCGGGGATGTCGAACTACTGAAAAGACTGGCGCTGCAACCTCGCTCGGCAACGGTGGTCAACGCTGCACTTGGCGACGCCATCGTCCGCCTGGGCCGCGACGCCGACGACGACCCGGCTCCCGCCCTGTGGTGCCTGCAACAAGACGTCGAACTTCTCGCCGACGGCGCGCTGCGCGCGGTCGCGATGCTGCGACTGAAATTCCCCGGCACCGCGGTCGACGCCGTTCTCGACTACGCTGAGGCCAATTTCCACGATCTCAACCACAAGTTCCTGGCGTACTGGCCAGCGGTCGCAGCAGCCGGTTGGTCCGGGCCTCGCGTGCGGGCGTTTCTGACCCGATGTTCGCAAGACAGCCGCAAGATCATTGCCGAAGCCGCAACGGACGCCCTGGACGGTCGTTACGGAAACTACGTGAGCGTGCTGTAGCTGACGTGGAGCCCCAATTCACGGCAACTGCCGGGCGACGAGCACGATATTCGGCAGTAGCGGATGTTCTGCACCGCACCAGGTTCCGGGCGCCTGCGCCTCGCGCTGGCCCGGTTCGGTCAGCGCGATCAGCGGCATAGATTACAGGATGTGGCTGGCCGCCCCGGTCAAACCGAAGTGGACGAAACGCCGGATGTTCGACTGGCTCAGAGCAATGGCTCAGATGAAGCCGTTGTCCTGGAGGAACCGGTACCAGCCGTCCTCGTCTTCCAACTCCTCGTCGGTGATGAACTCCCGGTACCGCGGGCCCGTCATGCATTCGTCGAAGAACGCCAGCAAGTCCGGTGCCACCAACCGTGACGTATCTTGCTCCCCGTACCGCCAGAAGTACTGGTCAGCGAACATCACCTCGCCGGTGGTGAGGCTGACCAGGAAGTTGTCGTTGCCGATCAACCCGATACGAAGCCAGTCCTCCTCAACGCGATCAACCTCCCCCTCGGCGTTCATGATCGCGCCCTTTTCGAACGAGCCGAACAGTTCGATGTCGCCGGCCTGGGCGCGGTCGGTGAGGCGATACACCTCGATCACCGCGGTGGGCAGCCCAAGGCTCTCCAACCCGATCGCCGCCGCAGCGGGAGAGCGATCGGAGGCGACGCGGGCCCGTGTCTGACGACGGTAGACATCGAGTTCACGGCTCGGGTCGAGTTCGACACCCGGCGGGAACGACGCCAGGAGATCTCCCTCTGGATCCTTGGCCAGTATCGCCCGAAGTCGGGCGACTTTGGCGGCAAGAACCTCGACCCTCGAACTCCCATCAATACCCATGCGCCGCAACCTAACACCGGCCTCCGACCAGGACTGACACAGAACCGCCCATGTCCGGTTCGAACAGCGCGATCAGCGGCATTATGGTGCACTTGGGTGGGCTGCCGCTGTCGGCGAATTGGGCGGGGCAGGGATTCCGACCGCGCTCTGGGCGTGGGAGGCGAGCAGGCGTAGCTTTTCGTCGCTCGCGCTGCCTTGATCGGCGTAGTAGAGGACCAGGATCAGATTGTCGACGGGGAGTTTGTCTCGGTGCAGGTGCAGTTCACCGACGACGGGATGGTTCACTGTGGTGGTGCCGCCGTCGAGATCTCGGATGTCGTGGCGCGCCCATAGAGTTCGGAATCTTTCACTCGAAAGGGCAAGCTCGCCAACCAGTTCCACGAATCGCGGGTCATCGACGTCGTCGCCGAGGGAGTTTCTGAAGGCAGCGATGAATCCTTGTGCCGAGCGTGCCCAGTCCTGCTGGAACGCCTGCTCTTCGGGATCGAGCAGCAGCGATCGCAGCTGGTTGTATCCGGGCTGAAGGCGCGGCGAGAGTGCGACCGCGAGCCGGTTGGAAGCAAGCACATCGAACGCGCGCCCTTCCACGAACGCGGGAACCTGCACCCCCGCCAGGAGCTGATGCAACCGTTCGGGCACGCGTTCGGACTTGCGCCGCCGACGCGGCCTCGGGCGCGAGGCAGTCAGGCCGAGAAGATAGTGCTGTTCGAGTTCGTCGAGCTCCAAGACCCGCGCGAGTGATTCGAGGACCTGAGGTGAGGGATTCTTGTCGCGGCCGCGTTCGAGCCGCAGATAATAATCGGCGCTGATGCCCGCGAGCATGGCGACTTCTTCGCGGCGGAGCCCAGGAACACGGCGATTCGAACCCGCCGTGAGCCCGGCCTGCTGCGGAGTGACCAGCGCCCGCCGGGCACGCAGGTAATCACCGAGCAGGTTGGCACGGTCGTCGGCGCTCATATTCCGCATCGTAATTCGGGGCTGCCTGGGCTGGGAGGCCCTGAGAGAACCCTGGAAGGCGGGGGCACTGCCTGCGACTGGGAAACAGATCGACACTGACCGCATGGACATCACCAACCGCACGGTCTTCCTTGTCGGCGCCACCTCCGGAATCGGTCTCGAACTCGCCCGGCGCTTCGCCGCGGCCGGCAGTACCGTCATCGTCGGCGGCCGCCGAACCGACCTGCTCGATCGGATCGGCACCGAAGGATTCGCGACCGCCACCATCGACGTAACCGACCCCGACAGCATCGACCACGCCCGCGACACCATCCTGCACAGCCACCCGAGCCTCGACACGATCGTGACGATGTCCGGGGTCATGATCCTCGAGGACCTGCGCGATCCCGCGCACTTCGCCGCCGCGCAGCAGACTATCGACACCAACCTGCTGGGCACGATCCGCGTCGTCGACGCCTTCACTCCCCACCTGATCGCGCACGGCACCGGCACGATCATCACGGTCACCTCGGGCATTGGCTTCCTGCCGTTCCCACCCATGCCCACCTACGCCGCATCGAAGGCCGGTGTGCACGCCTACTCCGAAGCCCTGCGCGCCCAATTGGACGGTACCGGTATCGAGGTCGCCGAACTCGTCCCTCCGGCTGTCGCCACGACACCCGAACTGGCACGGCACAATCCCCGCGCGCTCGAGCTCGCCGAGTTCGCCACCGAGGTGATGGATCTGCTCCGCACTGACCCCACTCCGCACGAGATCCTCGTCAAGGGCGTGTTGATGCACCGGTGGGCCGAGCGCGACGGCACCTACGACGAGTTGGTCGCCCAGCGATCCCAAGCGCTCACGATCCTCCCGAGCCACCAGTAGACACGACGGCAACCCGGATGCCGAGGCGGCCGCCACCCGACAGTGTCGCTGCGTCTCGACGATCCAAAGGCGCGGTTTTCCCGAAATGTTGGATGTTGTTGCCGCAGACAATGATTCGAGTTAGGTTCCGGTGTTGCGGGCGAGGCGAAGACCCGAAGCCGCACTCAGCCAGGTGCGAAGAAGATCGCTCCAATCGGCACGGCCGACGCACCCTATTCGGCATATGACAGTGTGTTCGGGCAGCTCTGAATCGGCACGGCCACTTGATCTTCGTTCGGCCCTGCCGGGCCGGTTCGGTCAGCGCGGGCGGTGGCGCGGGGTCGGCGGCGCGGGCTGCATGGTGGTTTTGTGAGGCACGCAACCCTGGACCTCGAGTGGGCTCGAGGTTGCACGATGACTTCGACACCATACTCGAGGGGAAGAAGCGAACGATGCCGAAACTCGACCGGATCATCGAGTCCGCGTTGTATGTCGACGACCTCGGTCGTGCCCGCAAGTTCTACACTGATGTGTTGCAGCTGAATCCGATTCTCGATGCGGATCCGTTGTGCGCGTTCGACATCGGGGGCGACAATGTATTGCTGCTGTTCCGCCGTGGCGGATCGCTCGAACCGAAGGTGCTGCCCGGGCCAGGTCTGCCGAACGGCGAGATCCCGCCCCACGATGGCAGCGGCCGACTTCATGTGTGCTTTGCCGTATCCGAGGACCAACTGACCGAGTGGGAGGCGCACCTGAACGCACGCGACATCTCGATCGAGGGCCGGACCAACTGGGCACGTGGCGGCCGCAGCATCTACTTCCGCGATCCCGACGAGCACCTCCTCGAACTCATGACACCGGGCAACTGGCCGAGCTACTGAACCTGCTGACCAGGGCTCAGCCCGTGCCCTGACATCGGATCGGCCCGCATCCACTCATCGGCAGTAGCGGACGTTCTGCACCGCACCAGGTTCCGGCTGCCGGCGCCCCGCGCTGGCCGGTTCGGTCAGCGCGGTGTGCGGCAGAAGCGGAGAGCCGCAGGTGACGGCCTCGAAGCACTACACGCCGGTGCGATCGAAGATGCGCTGCCTGACCGCGGCCTTCCCGTTGGCGAGGACCGCCCGACCCAAACGGGTGCCGCTCCACGCAGCATAGGCGGCTTCGATCCAGCCCACATAGATCAGTTCGGCATGCTCCAACAGCTGCAAGGCCTCCCTCATCGGCCTGTGTAGCTGCTCGTAGACCCTGGACGGCTCACCATATGACTTACCGCCCTGGAACACATACCCGCCGGGATTGGGATGCTCACGAAACAGCCACTCGACGAGGTTGCTGTGGTGGACGTCGTTGCCGCCCTTCGGTCCGTCCGGGCCGAATGCCGCCATGAGCTCTGCTGCCAGGTCCGCCGGCGACACAGTGCTGGCCCATTCGATCATGGCTCTTGCGGCCTCATTCTCGGCCATGTCGTCCCTATTTTTCTTTGCCATGTCGTCCTTCCTGGCCAGAACGCCACCAGCACACCATTGTTGGTTCGCTGCGGGTTGCCGCGGTCTCGAGGTAAGTAGATGCCGCCTGCGCTGCCTACCGATCCCAACATCAGCACGAACCCACAACGGGCTCACCGGAAACGTCGGCTGAAAGTCCATCAGCACCGACCACCCCACCCCGCAGCCGGGACCCTCGACCACGGCACATCCCGAACTGACACGAAAATATGGTGACCACCACCGGTGACCACCGGTTCAGTGCCAAGCCGATCCACGCCGTGCGAAATACCCTCGATCCGTTGCCCACCTTCGATGTTGCACCGATCCGTCAGCCAGACGAACTCAATTCGGCATGAGGGCGCGATCGTCGGTACCGAATGCACGCGGCCCGTTGGCCTTTCGCGGTCAGCGTGGTGCTGGTACGTCCACAACCAATTCGGCGGGGCTGGGATTCGTGCTGACCTGGATGCTCACTCGGCCCGAGCCGGGGAAGTTGAAGAAGGTGGCGTTCCAGCCGTAATGACTGTCGTAATGGGTGGACTGGGTGTTGGTCGCGGTGACGCCCGTGTCGAGATTGGTGGCGGTAACCGTCGCGGAGATCGAGCAGTTGGTACCCGCGGTGGGAGATCCCGACACCGAACCGAGCGGGTCGCTCGCGGCATCGGCCTTGAAGCTCACCTGGACCTGCACCGAGCTGTCGAAGAAGGTCGCATGATCGCTGCCCTGCTGCCCCTGCTGAGGGGAAGCCGACGCGCTGACCGTCCCCGCGCAGCCCGGTCCGCCATCGACATGGGCAGGATCGAAGGACGACGTGTCCGCGGACGCCGGGCCGACCAGAACCCCGAACGCGATGACCGGCAGAGCTGATACTGCCGCAAACCTGAGCATGCCTCGCATCATGACTTCTGTCCTAGCACGGATCACGGCGTGAAGATCACCTTTACCGAGACACGCTCGGATCAGTACGACAGAATCCGGTGCGCCTGAGCCGGTTCAGCAATCACCACCGGGCGATCGCTGACCCCGCCGCCCACACCCGACCATGGCACACATCTGACCGAACACGCCGCATTCAACCTGTTCGCGGGTTGCGAGGCCCTCGATCAACCCCGAAACGACAGCCCCACATGCAGTCAGAAGGGTCGCGCTGGCCGATTCGGTCGGCGCGGGTAGCGGCATATCGTGCGTTCGTGAGAGCTACCTGGGGGCAGTGCTTTTGTCGTGTGTCGGACTCGCGGTGTTCGGTCGCCGAGCTTGGCACCTGACTAGTTGTTGGCGCGTTGGATGGAGCGTCGGACCAGGCCGCGGATGCCGGGGAGTTGGATGGCGCGGAGCGTCAGTTCGCCGGCCCACACATGTGTGCGTGACGGCGGGGCGAATCGGCTGATTCCTTTGCGGGCCAGTGCCTGTCGTTTGTGTACTTCCGGGCGCAATGACGTCTCCCAGGTGTCGAGAGCGGTGGGAATGTCGTTGCCGTGTGCCGTCAGCGCGGTGCCGAGCCGGTCGGCGCCGTCGAGGGCGAGGGCGGCACCGTAGCCGGCGAATACCGTTACGCACCATGCTGCGTCGCCAAGCAGGACGACTCGGTCGTGACTCCAGCGGTCCATCACGATTTGGCCGACCGAGTCGAAGTAGGCGGTGGCGGGGTCGGCCTCGAGTTGGTCGAGGGCGTCGGCGACACCGCCTCCGAGATCCCCGAACGCTCGGGTGAGGGCGGGTGCGGCGCCGAGAGCCAGCTCGGCGCCAGGGTCGGGGCAGCGGTAGGTGAAGAACGCCGAGGACCGTTCGGGTCCCAGGTTCATCACCGCGGCCGTGCGTCCGGGGCCGATGAAGGTGGTGCCGAGGCCTTCGGATATGTGCTGGGGAACTGTTTCCAGCGGAAATGCGCCGACCATGTGGCCCAGGTCTACGAAATATTCGGGCTCGGCACCGAATACGAGCTCGCGGACTCGGGAGTGCACGCCGTCGGCGCCGACGAGGAGTTCGGTGTGCAGGCGGGTGTCGTCACTGAGGGTGACCACGACTTCCCCGGGGGTCTGGGCGACGGCCTGCACGGTAGTGCCGAAACGGATATCGGCGTGATCGGCCACGGCGTCGTACAGTGCCGACTCCAGGTCGCCGCGGAACAAGCTCAGTGCCCGGCTCCCGACCGCAGCCTCGGTGACAGCGGCTGGAATCCTGAGCTTCTCCCGGCCGTCCGCGTGGACGAGAACCGAGGTGAAGAACCCGATATCGCGCGGAGTCAGCGCCGGTACCAGCCCGAGCCGCTCGGCGGCGGCATATCCGGGTCCGTGCAGGTTCACCAGGTAACCGCTACTGCGACGACTCGGCGCACGTTCGACCACGACGACGTCCCAGCCTTGCCGATACAGCCTTAACGCGGCGGCCAAACCGGCGATCCCGGCGCCGACGACCATCGCCCGCCTGCCCGATGTCTTGGCACGCTGATGCGCAGCGCTCTCGAAAGCTTCCATTGCGACTCCTGGATCGGTGTGTTGTCGGCGAAAGCCGTCCACGAACTATCGCCATATCGTCAACTAATAGTTGACGTTCAGTCAATCGTCAACCTATTGTTGACTCATGGTTCGACAGGTGCCACCGGGCGATGTGATAGCCGCGATCGAGCGCGCCCACCCCGATCGCCGCCTGGCTCAATTGGCGACGGGGGTGATTCTCGCTGCGCACTGGTTGCGGGTGACCGATCAGCTGCTCGACTACTGCGTGGACCGGGCCCGGCACGCAGGCATGTCCTGGACGGAAATCGGCACCCGCCTCGGTGTCTCCCGGCAGGCCGCGCAGAAGCGATTCTCGACGCGCGCCACGGAGCACCATGCGGCTACCACATGGCTACGAGGAGCCGAATCGTGATTGTTTCGCGTGGCGGACGGGAGGAACCATGACGCCAGAAGCGCCGATTGCCGCCGGCGCCCCGGCCAGCCGTGGTGTTGTCGCCGGTCCGGTCCGGCCAGGGCATGTCTCCCAATGATTTTCACCATTCGACGATGTTGTCGGTGACGAATTCTGGTGGGCCGGGCCGGTGCGGATTTGGTGATCAGGCGTGGTCGGGCGGGGTGGTGAGGTGGGCGTTGATGCGGCCGAGCAGGTCGAACAGCTGCGCGCGTTCGTCACGGCTGAGCGGAGCCATGATGTGCTCGTTGACGCCGTCGAGGACGTGGTCGAGTTCGGCCAGGCGGCGTTCGCCGTCGGCGGTGATGGTGATGACATTGCGTCGTTTGTCGGCTGGGTCGGGGGCGCGGCGGACCCAGCCGCGGTCTTCGAGATCGTTGAGGACCGACACGAGGTCGCTCTTGTAGATACGGGTGCGGCCGGACAGGGCCGCCTGGCTCGCGGGGCCGAACTCGGAGAGAGCCGCGAGCGCCACGAAATGGTCCTTGCGGGCGCCGACCGCGCGTAGGGCCTCGCCCGCGATGCGGTGTGTCTGGGCGGCCGTGAATCCGACGAGTCGCGAAAGCTGGCCCTTGAGTCGCTCAGGGGTCTGCTCGCCGTCGTCGAATCGCAGTTCGTCGCTGGTCTGCATGGAGACAGCCTATCCCGCTTGCGTTAGTGCCACTAACGATCTAAATTCGTTAGTGCTTCAAACGTTAGTGCTCCGAATGAATTGAGGAAGCTGTCATGACCAGCACCGAAACCCTGATCCGCGACCTCGCTGACCGCGCCGAACTCGCCGACCTGGTCGCCCGCCACAGCCTGTGGATCGACGAGGGCCGCTGCGACGAGACCGAGCGGCTCTTCACCGAAGACGTCACCGTCACCTCCCCGCGCGGGCAGGTCAGCGGCATCGAGGCACTCATCGGGCTCGTGCGCGCGGGCCACGGAACCTACGCACGGACCCTGCACAACAAGTGCAACCTCGTCATCGACCTCGACGGTGACAACGCCGCGGTGCGCGCTCATGACATTGCCGTGTTCGTCATCGACGACAAGACCGAGGCCATCGCGGCCGGGATCCACCGCTACCGGGCGCGCCGCACCGAGAACGGCTGGCGTTTCGACCGTCTCGAGATCAACGCGGTTGCCCTGACCGAAGCCCTCGACCGGGCCCTGTAGGTCATCTCGCGATGAGGCAGATCGGCCGGTCCCGCGCGCTTGGGGCCGGTCGTTCATCGTGGCCGTTTCAGCGACCGCAATCAGTGACCGATACCGTGTTCCGACCGACGAAGGGTGGGAATTGCCGGAGTTGCTGCTGCCGAAATCCGAAGGCCGCGTGGGCCGTAACTTCGCCAACAATCGTCTGGTGGTGGAGGGCATGCTGTATCTCGGCTACGTGCCGGGCTGCCGTGGCGGGATCTGCCCGAGCATTTCGGTCCCTGGCAGACGGGTGGAAACGCCATCGCCGCTACGGTGTCGACGGCACGTGGGACCGAGTGCTGACCGCGTTGGTCGCATTGGCCGACGCCACGGGCAGTCTGGATTGGGTCGTGTCGATCGACTCGACGATCGTGCGGGTGCATCAGCACGGCGCGAACCTCACCCGCTGCTCGGGGACACCGTCGAATTACACGACCCTTCACCATGCGTTCCGGTGGCCGGGCCAGGGCCGTGGGAACCGCGGCCCGGCCGTGTTCGCAATGGTTGGGGTGGTTCGTAATTCGCCGATAGAGCGCTGGTCGGAGCACGGTTTCCAGCGACTGCTGAGCATCGGTGAAAACCGGTTGCTGCGGCGCCGGGGACTGCGTAGTGGTGCTGGCGGTGTTGAGTGCGGCGGTGCGGGTGAGTCGGTAGCTGTCTGTTCCGGTTTCGATGATCTGCCCGCCGAATGGGAGGCGGTCGAGGATCGCGGCGCAGAGCCGTGGTTCGGGAAACGTGTTCGACCAGCCGGAGAACGCTTCGCTCGAGGCGATAGTGACAGAGTTCTCTACCCGTGTCGCGCCCTGCGTTGAGGACCGGGCCGACCCGCGGTTTCCGTGCCGGGGTCGGGTTCCGAATCGGTCGTGGCGGGCGATGTAATCGGGCCGTGGCGAGGCTCCCGCCGATCATCCGGGAGCGCACGATATTTCGACCGTGCTACGCACCACCGAGCGACATCGACGTCACCGTGCGTGTCGAGCAACCGTCGGGCGCGGCCTGCCCCGCCAGACGCTCGTCGACCCAACGCAGAGCCTCGGGAGTCCCCTTGAGGGCGAGACTGACGTGCTCGCTCGTTTGGTCCCGCGTATAGGTGATCCGTGCCCCCGATGCGCACCAATCCGCCACCGCCTGGTCGGTCTTCGAGACGATGAGGATCTCGTCGTTCACGGCGTGATAGACGAACAGCGGCGCGCTCGGCACGGTGCTGAAGTCCAATTCGCCCAACGACGGCTCTATCTGCTCGATCAGTTGCGAGAAGGGGATCGTCAGGTAGTCGTCCATGTTCACGAACGCGTGCCGAGCCACGTTCGGCGTCACGCATTTGCTGTCACCCGCGGCCATCAGAGCGCGCCCGGCGGGCGTCAGATACGTGTCGAAAGCCGCCGCCACCCGTGGATCGGCACGCATCATGCCCGGCAGGAGCGAGGGCAGGAAACCGGAGAACGGACCGGCATTCAGCGACTGCAGGTAGGGGCCGATGGGTGCTGTCCAACCACCGGGGGCAACGGCGACCAGTCGCAGTTCGGGAGCATAGGTCGGTTGGACCTGCGCGGCCCAAATGGTACTGATCGCCCCGCCGGAGTACCCCATCGCGGCAACCGGAGTATCGGTTCCGGACAGCCCGAGCGGCGCGAAAGCCTCGGCCGCGCGCACTCCGTCGAGCGCGGCGTAACCCGGCTGTTTCGGGGTGATCAGCACCCCCTTCGGGCCCTCCCAGTCGGGGATGGAAATCGCGTGACCGGAGGACAGCATCTGGTCGATCGGAATCAAATCCAGTGAGGCGTCGTATTTGTCCGGCGCTCCTTGCCGCAGCACGTACGAGGGAGCGCACTGGGGGGCCGAGGCGTCTTCGGCAGCCTGATAGCTGATCAAGCCTTTGACCTGCCCGGTTCGTGGGCGCAGCACCGTCGTCACGGTCGCCATGGGCTGGCCGTTGGTATCGGTCGTCCGATACAGCAACTGCCAGGCGTCGGCGTCCTGGGCCTGTGGCGTCATCGAGGCCACCTCGACGGGTCGCGAATTCAGGATCGTGCCCGGCGCTTTCGACTCCCAGCCCGACGGCGGGGTGTAGAACGGGTCGTTCTGCGGAGTCACCAGCGGATCCGCACTACCGACCGCCACGGAACTACCGGCAAAGCACGCCATCGCCGAAACCGCGATCAGAACCGAGCGCAATTGACTGCGCTTGACCACTGAACCCGTTGAACCACAGGCTGATACGACACTACCCATTACTCGAACTTCCCTCCCTGGAGGGGATCGACTCCCACGAATCCCCCTGAGCGCCGTCAGAATACATTCCTCGATCGGGATGGATGCCCGAATCGACGATCAAGATCACGCCGATCGATCGTCGTCCCATCGTGTCGGTCGCCGTTGCCAGATTCGCCGCGTGAGTGAACACCAGCGAGATGTGATGAGATCGATACGGCCACAGCGCGATTCCTCCGTTTCCACCGTCGGCCGAACGAATATTCCGAGCCGATCCTGAACCTGGTCGAGGGTCGCCAGCTGCTCGAGGCGATCCCGCGGCTCGTGGGCGCGAATTTCGGATCGTGGTCGCGCGCGGATATCGACCGGATTCTCGACGGGACAGGTTGGCCTGTCCACGAGGATCGGCACGGGATCAAGGCCGTCATGGAGACGGATTCCCACTGGTCGTATGTCAGTGCGTCGACGACACCCGGCTACATGGATGCCGAACGCTGGGGATTCGGTGAATTCCATGACCTGTCCATGACACAGTATGTCGCTCCGGCACAGTTGGATCGGGCCTA
Source organism: Nocardia sp. CA-151230 (assembly GCF_050942175.1). Classification (NCBI taxonomy): domain Bacteria; kingdom Bacillati; phylum Actinomycetota; class Actinomycetes; order Mycobacteriales; family Nocardiaceae; genus Nocardia; species Nocardia sp. CA-151230. Next base: position 3,738,870 of record NZ_CP192061.1, on the reverse strand, counting down.
CGCGGCGGCACTGGAGGCGTGCGTTCGGCTGCTCGGCGCACCGCCACTGGTAGGTGGACCCGACGCGTTCGCGACGTGGTGTCGACCGGATATCACCCTCAGATTGACGCGTTCGATCAGATATTCCTACCTGCGTCTCGGCATCGAGCCCCACCGAGCCTTCGGCTGGCTTCGAGCATTGGAACCGGGGCCCGGCCGTGTTCGCAATGGTTGGGGTGGTTCGTAATTCGCCGATAGAGCGCTGGCCAGAGCACGGTTTCCAGCGACTCTGGCAACCGGTGGGACTTCTCGGCCCCTCGGAACCGCCGACAGCATGACTGGGACTCGGCTGGAGTTCGGTGCCCGTCGGCAGCCCTGAATCCACTGCGCCGCAGAGCATTGCGCGTCACAAACCGCGCTGTGCAGCATGAGCGCACAGTAAAGCAATGCCCTCGGCCCGATGCAGCTACAACGCTGCAACCGCTCCTGTGCAGGGCTTGAGGGAATGTCCGATTGCCGGTGGGTCTGACTGTCGGCGTTCGAGATCGGTGTTCAGCAGTCGTTGGGCGACGTTCATGCACCTGCTTGCCTCCGACTTTTCCCACCTGGCATTCGCGTTCGCCTGCGTGGACGACGGCGACGCCGTTTCCGATGCCATCGGCTACATATTCGACGCGGCACTGCTGGCATTGCGGCCACTGCAACCGCTGCGCCTGCCGGACCGCTTCGCCGACCGCGCGTTCGAGCTGCGGGCACTCGACCATCGGCTCCACATCGGGACCACTTGGGCAACTGTGCATTTCGATATTGTGCCGGTGACGATCTTCGGAGCCGGCGCGGGGACAACGCGTGCGGCGGCCGCGAGAAGCAGTCGCCAGCGCGGCCGATGACACCTGGCCCGGGAATTCAGGGCACGTTCACAACCATCGAGCAACGCCGCCGTGCTTGGAACAGGTTCCCGACCGGGTACGGCTGAAGCTGTAGGTGCCGTCGGTGCACTGCGCGGTAGCACCCGCCGGAGGCGCTGCGGCTTGTTCGGGCCGGTGCACGCAAACCCCGTCAGTGTTGATGTAGAAGTCGCCCCCACACGTGCCGGTCGCGCCCGGTGCGACCGGTGACACCGGGCTGTCGACCGTGGGTGGCGCGGCCGCCAGGGGTGCGACCGTCGATCCGGGGATGCCAGTAAGGGGTTGCGGCGAGACCTGCGCTGAGGGGAAGGACGGGACGGCGCGGGTCGTCGATGCCGCTGCGGCGGTACCCGCAATCGGGGCAACGACACCGGTGGATTTGTGGCCGCTGGAACCGAGTGCGCCGATCATGGTCGACACGACGGTCAGCAATGCCACGAGACCGATGACCCACCTCCATGGATGTGGTTTCGCCGCGGGATTCCGGGGCACCCGGTTCCGTTGTGGCTGTGGATGGTTCGGCTGACGTCCTGGAGACGTGGGTGGGGGTGTTTTGGGCATGGGTGATCGCCTGCGTATTACGGGTGGGAGTGGAAGTCCTCCTGGGCCAAGAATTTGGCCAATGGGGAGAACATTCACCAGATCGACGGGTGTCAGCCGGTCGTTACAACAGAGCACGGACGGAGTCAATGGTCGGCGCGACCCATCGATCGCTGTACCCGGGCCGGACTCCGAATCGACTGTCCGGCACATGATTACGTGGGCGAGCCTTTCCCGAGAGAATCTCACCATGCCGGTCCGCTGGGCGAGGTCGATGTCACGAACGAGTGACCAGCCAGATGGCGTGATCGACCTCCCACGGGGTGATTCGACGGGAGCCCGTCCGGCTCAGTTGCTCGGCAATCCTGCCGAGCAATACCGTGCGGCGTGTGGGGTGAGGTCGGCGCCGTGCACCTGCAGCCAGCGCATCACCATCCGATCCGGTTTGATCACGTCCTCGTTGCCGACGAGCATCCACCGATACCCGCGGCGCACACCCGCTGCTCCCTCACCTTCCTCAAAGCACTGTCCACCTCGGTGCAGGTGCCGCGTGTGGCTGAGTAGGGTCTGCGCCTCGGACAGAGCCGTGACGCGCTCTCGGTGCAATACCGTCGCGTACCGCAAGCCGCATCGGCCTTCAGGATCCCACTGCGCGACGACGTCAACTGCCGATTGCGGACCACACCTGCGAGATGATCACCGTCGCCGTAGCGGACAACCTGGCCCCGCTTGCGGCGTCCTCGGTACCGTCCGGATCAGTTCGCCACGTCGCAGTGATCGCGTCGACGAGCCTCGTGTCTTTCGAGCCAAATGCAGCCTTCAGCGTCGCGAGGTCAGCCAAATACACCTGCATTACGGAGCCCATGCCCAGGGACGATGCTCACCAGCGCCGACCACCGTCTTCGAAGCAGCACTAGCATCGCGCTGCCATCGGCAGTTGGAGACGTTCTGCGCCGCAACAGGTTCCGGACGCAGGCTGTACTGTGCCGGCCGGTTCGCTCAGCGCGGTATGCGGCAATTGAGTGGGTTTGTACACTCGCCGGCGCGGCCGTGCCCGCAGTGGTACCGAACGCGCCCGGCACCTGCCTACGGGAAAGCCCGTCGCTGCTCTTGTGCGAGGCGGCGAAGCCATCATGCGCGCCGCCCCGCCGACGCGGCTTTCGCCCGGGCCCCTACCGGTTGCGGGGTGCGGCGGCGGTCAGCCAGCTCGGCGGTGCGGTCGGCACCGGAACATTGCCACTGATCGCGATCGGGCTGGTGCACGCCTCGGCTGTGCAGAAGACGGTGAACTGTCGTACCTGGACACCGAACTGGGCCTGCCTCGGTCGGCATCTCGGCATCTCGGCTGCGATCGATCGCGCCGAAATCGGCGGTTCAGCGCGTTCGGCCAGGCAGGATACCCGCGGCCCGTTGCCGAGGGGCCGCGCTGGCCGGTTCGGTCAGCGCAGTATGTGGCTATGAGCGGGCACACGAACGGGCCGCGCCTGGTCTCGGGCCGTTGACCTTCGGCGGGGTGCGATGGTCGGTTCGACCAGTCAGGGTGTGGTCGCGGTTCAATCGGATGGAAGTGGTGTTTGGGCGTAGGCTGCCGTGAGGTTTGCTCTAGGGGAGGCGTGATGGAGTCTGGGCAGACCTCGATCCATCAGGATCAGGTGGGGGCGACGGTTGTCCGGTATGCGGCGGGGCCGCGGACGGTGGTGTGGATAACCCGTGACGAGCTACTTCTGAGGTGGCGCGGGCTCGAGGTGTGGCTGGTCGCAGCTGGCGTGACGGCGGTGATTATGGCCCTCCGTGCCGTCACGTATCTGATCTGGCAAGCGGGTTCACCTGGCCGATACCTCACTTGGACAAGACCTTTCGCTGTCGTAGTAACAGCCGCTGCGATCTATGCGGGGGTGCTGGCATGTCTGGCGGCGTTCTCCCTGAGAGAAGGTCGGCGTGGCTCTCGCCGAGTGTGGCAATTCGCGAATCCCGGTGCAGTACTACAGCTTCGGTACCTGGCCGACGGTTTGGAGCTGATGACCGCGACCGAATTCGTGGCCTACCCGTATGCCATGATCCAGCGAATTCGAGTCCAGGAGCACACCGTGGCACTGTCTGGCGAAATCGGCCTACGGGTGCTCCCGCGGGAGCTCCTTCCCCCAGAAGCAATCGCCTTCATGGAGCGTTCCATAGCAGCCCACCCGCAAGCCTGCTCGTCCGCTGACACGGAGTCCGCGTAACCGCGGTGGACGCCAGCGGTGGCCGATGCGATGCGCTCACGCTCATCGGCATGATGGTGCGTTCGCCGTACACGCCCAAGCAGCCCGGACACGCTCGCTGGTGACGTCAGAATTTGCCGATGCCAACAGCTCTCGGCTTCGTTGATCAGCGCTAGAGTTCACCGATAGCCGACGGCAGGATTCACCGGCGTAGCCAGCTGCCGGCTCATCCGGCCGGAGCCCCACCGCGTCGAGGATCTCGATCACCGTCTCGCGCGAGGGCCGCGGCTGCCCATGGTCGCCAGTATCGCAGGGGCTGGGGCACATCCACCACATCCGCCTCGCCCGCAGTCCGCGCCGACAACCCGGACCCGGCGCGCATCATCTGCCGTGCCTAGTTGCCGTGGCGGCGACCAGTTCCTGTCCGTGCGCCACCGAGGGAAGAACCAGGGGAACGCTCAACCGATCGTCTGACCGACCACCAGACCTGGACCCAGGACTCGCACTACGGCATCCGCGATCGCCGGGCACGGATAGCCGCCGTCGCCGAGCTTGTAGCCGACCGACACGAACGCCTGCACCGGATGCACCGGGCCGTTGTCCGGATCAGCGAGCGTATTGGCGGACAGCGGCCGGTATTGCGGGCGGGCAAGCGCGAAGCAGGTCAACTGGATTCGGCTGTCCTCGCTCCAGAAGTGGTTCAGCACTTCGGGATTGCCGAACTCGAGCTGGTCGAAGACAACGGCGATGTCCTCTCGCCCGTACGGTGCGGCGGAAAGTGCGGGCGCGATATCCGCCGGGTCGGTCCCGGTAGCCAGCACCCGGGCCCCCTCCAGAGCCTGCCCCCACGGCGGCAGCTGTTTCTCGTCCCACTCGGTGCGTTCGGTGGTGTCGGTGGCCCGCTCGCCGCCCACGGTCAGAGAACCGTCGCGGATGCTCCATCGGATGTCGCCGAGAATCCCGACATAGGGCAGTTCGGCGTTGGCGGACAGGTTTCCGGCGACCAGCGTCCAGGGCGCGCACGCCACCTGATAGCGAATCATGCTCGCCGCCAACTCGGCGAAGTCCGCCGCCTCCGGCAGCTGTGCCTCGTACGGGGCGAGGAATTGGTCCGTCCAGATACCCATTCACGAGACCATGCCAGGCCTGGCTACATCGGTGAACCCTGACGTCGTTCATCGGTGAATCTCGACGGCGGTCCGAGCGAGCTGGATGCCGAAACGGCGAAAACTGACGTCATGATCGGGCTGGACAGCCATCCGTGGCCGTTTCGAACCACGCGATATGCGGCAGATGAGTGCGTTGGCGGGCGAGCCGCGAGCAGCAACGGTGAAATCGGTGGCGCGATTCCAGGACTGCTGTCGAGGATGTTGTGATGGCGAGCGTGTTTGAGGGTCATGCTGCTGCTTCGCGCGCGGATCGAGTAGAGGTCCGTACCGCTGCCGGAGCGGTGCGGGGCCGTTGGTACGGCGCGGTCGCGATCTTTCGGGGGATCCCGTATGCCGAGGCCCCCATCGGGCCTCGACGCTTCGGCGCACCGGTCCCGGTGCGCGGATGGGACGGTGTCCGGGACACGCTGCAGTTCGGTCCCTGTGTTCCGCAGCCCGGCCATACCGGTGCGGTGATGTCGTCGCTGACCGGCAGCACCGACGACGGCTCGCAGGATTGCCTGACCCTCAACGTCTGGACGCCGGACCCCGGTGCTGCGGGGCTGGCGGTGATGGTATGGATCCAGGGCGGCACGTACCTGGAAAACCACACCCGCAACCCGCATTACGACGCTGCCCTGCTCGCAGGGACAGGTGTGGTGGTCGTCAGCATGAACTACCGCGTCGGCGCCGACGGCTTCGCCCGCATCGCCGGCGCCCCCGACAACCGTGGCATCCTCGACCAGATCGCAGCACTGCACTGGGTCCAGGACAGCATCGCGGCCTTCGGCGGCGACCCGGCCAATGTCACCGTCTTCGGCCAGTCCGCCGGCGGCGCGTGTATCGCCGCACTGCTGGTCATGCCGTCAGCGACCGGACTGTTCCGGCGGGCGATCAGCCAGAGCATGCCCGGCACCTACTTCTGTCCGCCCCTGGCCACCGCGATAGCCGACACCATCGCCGGCCACCTCGGAGTCCGAGCCACCATCGACGACCTCACCCGCGTGACACCACAGGCCCTGACCGACGCGACCGCCGCAGTGATCGCGCAAATGCCGCAGTTCGCCGATACCTGGGGCCCGATGGCCCTCACGCCCACACCGTTCTCCCCCGTCATCGACGGAGAGATCCTGCCCTGCACACCCTGGCATGGGCTCGCCGGCGGTGCCGCACGCGGAATCGACCTGCTCGTCGGCCACACCCGCGACGAATTCCGGCTCTACACGACACGACCCGGCAGCGAACCGACCACACCGCAGATCGCCGCCGCGTTCGAGCATCTCGCGCCACCGGACGGCGAACGGCGCTACCGTGCCACCTACCCCGAGGCGACACCCACCCAACGGTTCGAGCTGCTCAACAGTGACTGGCTGTTCCGGATGCCGAGCCTGCACCTGGCCGACGCCGCGCACGCCGGTGGCGGACGGGTCTGGTTCTACGAACTGGACTGGAGTTTCAACTCCAGACAAGGCGCCTCGCACTGCCTGGACTTCCTGCTCGTCTTCGGCACCCTCAGCCCCGCCGAAGTCGCCGCACACCCTCACGCCCACCCCAACGCCGCGAACGAAATCAGCCACGTCGCCGACACGATGCGCACCGACTGGACCACATTCGCGACCAGCGGCGACCCCGGCTGGGCACCCTACGACTCACGCACCCGCACCACCCGCGTCTACGACATCCGGGCGACCGAGCGGCCATACCCGCAGGAGCCCTCACGTCGTATCTGGGCCGAGCACCATTTCCACGCCCTCGAGCTGCAGGCCCGAAAACACCTCCACGTCGCCAACAGCCGAAAAGCCCACCGATCTCACAGAGGTGATCCTCCGAAAGGCTCGCCCTGACCACTTCGAACCGCGCGACCAGCGGCAGTTCAGTGCATTCGCGGCAGGTGCACAGGCCATATCGAACCGCAGCGCGGTCGCGGCAGAATTGGATGATCGAGCGCGCTGGAACCATTGCCGTTCGTGACTTGTCCGCAGCCACGAAACGTGGCGCTGAACTCCCAAATCGACAGCAGCACAGGAGATCCGGCGAAACCGGATAGGTTGACGGTGTGATTACCGCGTTGATTGCCGTCGCCGGGACGTTGTTGGGATCCATTGTTACCCACTACTTTCAGCGGGCCTCAGCTCACAGGGCGATCCGGCAGAGCTTCTCGGAGAGGCTGCGGCAGGATCGACTGAGTGCATACAACGCGTTCGCTGCTGCAGCGATCGAGTATCGCCATCATCAAATCGAGAGATGGCATCGGCTGAGGCAAGATCCCGGCGCGGAGCTGAATTCGAGGTCGGAGGCCTTTTCCCAGAAGGCGGCCCTGAAGACCGAGTTCCTCCGTGTCAAGCTGCTGTCCGACGATAGCCGCCTGCATCGACTGGCAGATGAAGCGATCGAAGCGATTCGAGGGATACAGCGAACCGGTGTGGCCGCGTGCGATGCGGAGGAACATGAACAGCGCTATCTAGCGGCTACGGCGGCGATCGACGCGTTTGTCCAGTACGCGGCCAACGATGTCCAGACCCTCCCCGCTGTGAACGCCAAGGCCGTCGGTTCTGCCAGCCAGTGATGTCGCAGTAGCGATGTCCTTGGGGCGCGAACGGTCTCGCCGCCGTCCGCGCTGCGCTGGCCGGTTCGGTCAGCGAGGGAAGCGGCAATAGCGGACGTTCCACCGGCCTCGGATCGGCACGGCCAGTTGATCTTCCGATGCCCTACGCTGGCCGGTTCGGTCAGCGCAGTATGCGGCGCCAATTACAGGATGTCGCATTGGTCGGTCACGGGTCGATCTATGTGGTGGCGTTCCGGAGGATCGAGTTCAGTTCTTGGCGTATAGCGGTTGGCGTGTTCGGCTGGACTTGCTGTTGCACAACGGTGCCCAGCAGCCAGGACAGCAGCATCCGCGCGGATGCCGCGGAATCCTCGACAGGGAGTTGGGCGGTGATCTCGCTCAGCAGCGTGTGCATGTCGCCAAGGGTTGCACCGACCGTTTCGGTCGAACGATGGCGGCCGGTGTCGATCCAGTACTCGAACCACAGGAACGCGGCGTTGGGCTGCTCGGCGAACGTCGTCAAGTAGGCGTTGACCACCGCCCACGCCTTCTCGGCCGGATCGGTTTCTGCGTCAGCGGCCTGACGCAGAGCCTTCACCATCGCGGTCACGTGTTCACCCATGGCGAGATCCACGAGCTGGTGGATGTCGTCGAAGTAGTAGTGCACCGCACTCTTGGTGAGCGGGCTCGCCTGCGCGACCGAGCGCGCTGTACACGCGGCCAAACCATCGCGTGCGAGAACCTGTTTGGCCGCATCGACGATCTGCTCGCGCTTGCCGCGCCGGTTGGCCTCGATCACTGGTCTCGTCGCTGTCACAGCACCAATCTACCCACCCCGTTGCCAAGTTGGGACACCCGACCTAAAGTCAGGACACATGTCCCAAGTTTTCGTTTTCCATGACGTCCGCACCACCGACCTCGATGCGTCACGCCGCTTCTATTCCGAGCTGTTCGGCTGGCCGATCACCGAATCCCCCGCAGGCCCGATGTTCGGCACCAGCGACGGACTCTGGGGTGGATTCACCCCGCTCGCCGACGACGATTCGCGTCGCCCTCAATGGATTCCGTACGTGCCGGTGCCCGACGTGGATGCCGCGGCCCAGCAGGCGGTCGCGCTCGGCGCGCGAATCGTCAAGCCCCGCATCGACCTGCCGCCAGGGTCGGTGGTCGTGATCGACGAACCCGGCGGCGCGACGTTGGCGCTGTGGCAGGCCGCGCAGCAGTAGCAGCCGTGCACCGGTCCTGCGCGCTGCCGTCATCGGCTGCGATCACCGGCCATGCCCGCCACATCGACCTGGGCGCCTCGGTTAGGTTTCGAGGTTGAGGGGATCCACCTGAGCCTTCAAAAGCGTTATGCCACTTGCCGAATGCACTCGCAGTTCAAAGGAAGGTAGGGCAGAACTTGACTTCGACCAGGTACGACGGAGACAGCTGGGATCTGGCATCCAGTGTCGGCGCCACCGCCACCATGGCCGCGGTGGCCCGGGCGATAGCAACCCGCACACATCGGCAGCTCATCGACGACCCGTTCGCCGAACCGCTCGTGCGGGCGGTCGGCGTCGAGCTTGCCACCCAGTTGGCGACCGGCGAGGTGGCCCCCGACGGCCTCGTCGATCAGATCTGGATCGACGTGGCCACGATACGGACCACGTTCTACGACGAGTTCTTCCGCGACGCGGCGAACGCGGGCATCGCCCAGGTCGTGATCCTGGCCTCGGGGCTGGATTCCCGCGCCTACCGGCTGGCCTGGCCGGCCGGGACCGTGGTGTACGAGGTCGACCAGCCGCAGGTCATCGAATTCAAGACCCGCACACTGGCCGAGTTGGGCGCTGCCCCCACCGCCGACCGTCGAGTGGCCGCGGTCGATCTGCGTGAGGATTGGCCCACCGTGCTGCACACCGCCGGATTCGACCCGACCCGCCCGAGCGCATGGAGCGCCGAAGGACTGCTGGGCTACCTGCCACCCGAGGCGCAGGACCGCCTGCTGGACACCATGACCAACCTCAGCGCACCCGGAAGCCGGGTGGCCACCGAGAGCAGGTCCAACCCGCAACCGGGCCAGGAGGACACGACGAAGGAACGCCTGCACGGGATCTCCGACCGCCGGCGCACGCACGGGTTCGATCCCGACATGGCCAGGCTGCGATATTTCGGTGAACGCAACGAAGCCGCTGCCTACCTGACCGACCGCGGCTGGGCACTGAACGAAATCAGCGTCCGAGACCTGCTCACCGCCAACAACCTTCCACCCCTGAAGAACGACGACATCGCCATGGTCGACCTGCTCTACGTCAGCGGCACCCTCGACAAGACCACGAAGTAGCGGCTACCCGCCACGTCGCAGGTTTCGACATGGGTACAAGACCATGGGTTCGCCGGTACACGCTCATCGGCATGAGCGCGTACTGCTGATGTCGGGCCGCGCTGAATCTGTTGACCGCCATCGCTTCTCGAAATCGAAATCGCCTGACCGGGGTCGGGTGGTTCTGAGAGGGTCGCCGTATGAAGATCGGTGTTGCGCTTCCGCAGATGGCTCCCGGGTACGGACCGGGCACGACGCTCGACTGGGCTCGGCGAATCGACGCGGGTCCGTTTTCGAGTGTCTCGGTGGGCGAGCGGGTGACGTTTTCGAATCCGGAGATGGTCGCGACGCTGGGTGCTTGCGCGGCGGTGACGGAGCGGGTGCGGGTTCTGGCGAACCTCTGGGTGCTTCCACAGCACCCGGCGGCGATGGTCGCACAGCAGATCGGGACTCTCGACCAGCTCGCGAACGGACGTCTCGAGGTGGCCGTGGGCGTCGGCGGTCGCGAGCACGACTACCGTGCTCTCGGCGCTGATTTCAAGGAACGGCACCAGCAGCTCGACGACAAGGTGGCCGAGTTGAAGTCACTGCTCGCCGGTGAGCCGCCGTTCGAGGGCGCGGACCCGGTCGGGCCGGCGTGCGTGGCGCCGGGCGGGCCGATCATTCTCGCCGGTGCGATGGGGCCCAAGGCGATGCGTCGGGCGGCGCGGTGGGCGGATGGCATCTCCGGCTTCAGTATTCGAGGCGATGCCGAGGAGATCGCCAAGGTGGGCGAGCTCGCCGACCGGTGCTGGGCCGAGGCCGGTCGTGCGACGACCCCGCGCAAGGTCAGTGGCTGCTTCACCGCCCTGGGTGTCGCCGATGCCTCGCAGGCGTTGCACGCCTTCACCGCTCGCTACCTCGGCTTCCTCGGACCCAGGCTGGCCGAGATGATCGCCGCCTCGACGCGGGCGTCGAGTCCCGAGGTGCTCGCCGACATTCTCGACGGCGCGGAGCGGGCCGGGTGCGACGAGTTCATCCTGGTCCCGGCCGTCACCGACCTGAAATTCCTCGAGGTGGCGGCCGAGGTGGTGACCGCACGGCCTTGACGCTCGAGGAATGGAACCTGTTCTATTCCATGCATGACGCTGCGCGTGATCCAGTGGGCCACCGGTGGGCTTGGCCAGGCCGCGATCGGCCAGATCCAGCTGCACCCGGATCTCGAGCTCGTCGGGTGCTGGGTGCATTCGCAGGCCAAGGTCGGCCGGGACGCCGGTGAGCTCGCCGGGATCGGCCCGATCGGTGTCACCGCCACCAACCGCATCGACGAGATCCTCGCGATGGACGCCGACTGCGTCCTCTACTCGCCGCTGATGCCGAATCCTGAAGAGGTGGCGGCGATTCTGCGTTCGGGCAAGAACGTCGTCACGCCGCTGGGCTGGTTCTGGCCGACCGCGGAGGAGAAGGAGAGGATGACGGCCCCGGCCCGCGAAGGCGGCGTGACGCTGCACGGGACCGGGATCGACCCGGGCGGTGCCACCGAGCAGCAGCCGCTGTTCTTCACGGGCCTGTCCAGCGCAATCACGTTCGTCCGCGGTGAGGAGTACTCCGACATCCGCACCTACGACGCCCCCGACGTCGTACGCCACCTCATGGGTTTCGGTCAGTCGCCCGAGCAGGCGATGGACGGTCCGATGCTGGCATTGCTGGACAACGGGTTCGACCAGTCGGTGCGGATGTGCCTGGACGCGCTCGGCTTCGCCGACGCCGAGATCCGCAGCAGCCGCGCGGTGGCGGTCGCGACCGCGCCGATCGACTCGCCGATCGGCGTGATCCAGCCCGGCCAGGTCGCCGCCCAGCGCTTCGCCTGGGAGGCATTCATCGGCGACACCAAGGTCGTCAGGGTCGCGGTCAACTGGCTGATGGGCGATGAGAACCTCGACCCGCCTTGGAAATACGGCGACGGCGGCGTCCGGTTCGAGGTCGAGGTGAAGGGCGATCCCGACTGCTTCGTGACGATCCATGGATGGCACCCGACCAGCGTGGCGGCCGGCCTGCAGCGCAACCCCGGCATCGTCGTGACCGCGGCGCACTGCGTGAACTCGATCCCCTACGTCTGTGCTGCCGAACCCGGCCTGCTGACCTTCGTCGACATGCCCGTGGTCACCGGTCGGGCGCACCCGGACCTGGCGCGCTGATCGCACCGGGCGTCTCGCGCCGACTGGATCTCGCTGTGCCCGTTGCTCTTCTGATGCCCGGTGCCTGAGGTCCGCTGTCAACGCTGCAACGGATCGAAAGCGTGTTCCATCATCAGTTCCGACGCCTGATGAGCGACAAGGAGTGGTCGAATTGGCTGATGGACACCTGGACCCGGCAGCGGACGAAGACGCGTACGACGTCAATTTGGAGGAACCCGTCATCGACTCCGCTGTGCCGACCACTTGGCAGGAATTCGCCGAGGACGCCCGGACAGGGCAGTCGGCCATGGTCATGGAGGGGTTCGGGAGCGTCACTGTCCGGGGGCGGCCCGCTTCACCGGGTGGACATTGTCACTCGTCGTGGATCGTCACGCCGCCCGCATCGAGCGGACGAGGGATAACGGTGTTGGTCAAAGTCGATACGGCTCCAGCCGCACGCCACACGAAGGACCTCGAAGCATGAGCATGACGCAGACATCGACCGCTCTCGGGGGAATCACTGTCGCAACACTTCTCACCGCATGCGAGACCGCCGACGACGGTCGCGCCCAGATCCCCACGTACGTATGCAATGAGGCCATCGTCGTGCAGCCGCTGGGTTACAGAATGGGGACACCGTCGTCATCACCGGCCGAGGCGACTGCCAACCCGCAGAAGGCACTGCCGGACAGGACAATACGATGAGAGGTCCCTGGCAGATCACCCAACGCAACCCGACACCCATCACTTACAGCTGCGGAAAGCAACCTCCAGCGCCCCGTGGCCTCGACGGCAAGCCCATCGAGTTCCTCACCATCTCCGGCAACATCGCAAATGCTCCTGCCTACGTCAACGGCTACGACTGCATCCCGTAAGCGATCACACTCCGACCGGTTCGTCAGTACGATCAGCGGCATGACACGTCGTTTGCTGCTGGCCTGAAGTGTGTGCCGCAGGGGCGGTCTGGTGTCGGTAGTGCGCGTTCCATGACAGGGTGGGCCGCATGACCGACGAGTTCGCCGCCGTGACGAAGATTCATATCCACGAGGACGAGTGGGGCATGCGCTGCCTTCACCCTCTGGCGGCCGCCACCGAAGTGGCGGGCGACTTGCGTGCGAGCGAGGTCGCGAGCGGTGCCAACCGCGCGCCGGACGGCATCGGCTGGACCGATGTGCACGAGATCGCGGCGCCCGAGCACGACTACGCGGAGGCAGGGCTGACGTTCGCACAGGTCGATGCGGTACTGGCACCGATCATGCCGCGGGTCCGGCGGTTCGTCGCGACGGCGTCGGCAGGGTTCGACGAGAGCAGACGGGACCCGATGGGCATCTACGAGGATGACGCCTACTGCTACGGCGTGAACGCGTCCTGTTTCATCAAGTTGAACGGCGATGAGCCTCTGGTCGAGAGTATTTGGTTTCGGGCCGACACCAAAGACCCCGCGCGTCTGGAACTGCTCCGGCGGGCGATCATTGCCGTTGACCTACTCGCTCCGTCGGTCATCGCTGACTACTGGCTCGATTGCACCGGCCCCGTCGCGGACGGTGAATTCCTCCACCGGTACATGCGGATGCTCGCGCAGGAAGCCGAGGACTAGGCCGGCCGCGATGGCCTCGCCGGACTGCTGGCCATGCCCACCACGCAGTGAGCGCATCCTGAACTCGGCATTATGGTGCGTTCGGGCGGCCCCGGATCGGCACGGCCAGTTGATCTTTGCCTGTCCCACGCTGGCCGGTTCGATCAGCGCGGTAGGCGGCAGTAGCGGATATCGCTGCCCAGACAGGGAGGCTTGCAGCAGGAAAGACGTTGAGGGGCAGGGGCAATCTCCACGACGAGATCGGCGAGTTGCTGGCCCTGGACGTGTCGTGCGGGAGCGCACGTTGTGGACGATGTTGTACGAGACCGCGGCGCGGGCCGAGGAGATCCTGACTCTCGACGTCGAGGACCTCGACACCGTCAACCGTGCGCGACCGTGGTCCGCAAGGGCGGTGCCCGCGATGTCGTCTCTTGGCAGACCAGCATCGCGCGGCTGTTGCCGCGCCTGATCGCCGGCCGCAGGCGCGGTCCGTTGTTCCTCACCGACCGCAAGGCGAAACCGTCGGTGGCGCAGGCCGATGTCGACCCGACCACTCAACGCGCCCGGCTGTCGTATCGGCGAGCGGCGACGTTGTTCGAGCAGCACACGGCATCGATGAAGCGCGACCCTTTCACGCTTCACCAACTGAGGCACAGCAAGCTCACCCACGCCGTCGAGACCGGCGCTTCGACACCGATGCTGATGGCACTGTCCGGGCACGCCTCGGTGCGCAGCCTGGCCAAGTACATCAAGGTGTCGGCAGAGGCGATGGGACGGTGGCAGGCCGACACCGGCCCGGCGTCACGCCGCCGCGGCCGATGATCGGTTACGGCGCTGCGGCGGTCTCGGTGTCGAGTGTCGAAGAACTCTCAAGGATGGCGTCCTCCTCGCAGCTGGGCCAGCTGTAGCCTCCGGCGTTTTTCGAGGTGGTCGATTCATGCGGGCGTGCGTTGTACCAGTTCCCGGATGAAGGCGGCAACGTCTGCCGGTTTTTCCTCTGCCATGAAGTGGCCGGCATCGATCGGCTGGTAGGTGGCGGCCGGGGCCCATTGCCGCCACAGGGCAGACGCGTCGAATCCCAGCCGCGACCCCCAGTCCTGCGAGATCACAGCCACGGGCATCGCCAACTGGACGCCTGCCTCGCGGTCGGCTCGATCCATCTCGAGGTCGACACCGGCGGTGGCCCGGTAATCGGCGACGATGGATGACACAGCGCGCGAGGAACTGTCGATGTAGTGCCGGCGCACGTGTGGTGGGAATGTGGTTCCGCTGGGGTCCCAGGCGTCGAGGAACGAGCCGAAGAAGTCTTCGGCAACCGCTTCGATCATCCGCTCGGGCAAGCCCTTCGGTTGCGCCATCAGGTACAGGTGCCAGGCGACCGCCGCATCGACGCCGTGCAGCACGTCCCAGGTATCCATGGTCGGCAGGACATCCAGGATCCCCAAGTGGGTGAGCTTCCCCGGGTGGTCGAGCGCGGCCCGGACCCCGACCAGTGCGCCGCGGTCATGACCGATCAAGCCGAACTGTTCGTAGCCGATTTCGCGCACGACGTTGACGATGTCGAGCGCCATGGTCCGCTTCGAGTAGGTGTCCGGGGTCGTTTCTTCGGGTTTGTCGCTCGCGCCGTAGCCACGCAGGTCGGGCACGATAACCGTGTACCGCTGGGCGAGTTCACCGGCGACGTGCCGCCACATGAGGTGAGTTTGCGGAAAGCCGTGCAACAGGACGACGGGGTGACCGTCACCGCCGACGGCGACGTTCAGACGGACGCCGCCCGTCCCGGGAAGCTGTCGGTAGTCGAAGCCGTCGATCGTCGTAGCCGTCATCGGCACACCCTTCGTGAGTTGGTGGACAAATGTGCAATCAGGAGAAAATGGCCCGCAGTGGAGGTTTCGGGCTCGCGCTTGCTCGAAGAGCCGGAATCAGGATGGTGTCGACCAGCTGCGCCAGGTATTCGGCTCCGGTGGGAAGCCCGTTCAGCCGGCGCAGAAGCAGCACCGACCCGGTGATCTCCTCGTAGGGGAATGCTCGCGCGCCAACCGGCAGCTCGCCCCGGTCGATGGCCGCGGACATCACCGACGCCGGCAGCTTGGCCCCGGTCGGCCCGGTCGCTTCTTCGATGTGGCGGCACAAATCGGGGTCCTGCAGGCCCGCGTGCAGCAGCATCAGGCTCATCGTGGGGTCGGCCGAGCTCATGGTGGTGTCGAGCCGTTCGCACAGGGCGATCAAGTCACCCCGCAAGGTGCCGGTGTCCACCGCACCAGCGGGGGTGCCGGAGGTGGGGCCTGCCTTGACGGCGGCGATCACCATGTCGCGCTTGGTCTCCCAGCGCCGGTACAACGTCGCCTTCGACGCCCGAGCGCGGCGTGCGACCGCCTCGAACGTCAACGCGTCGTAACCCACCTCGCCCAGCAGTTCCAACACGCACGCGAGAATCTCGACCTCACGCACTCGATCGCGAGGCCGTCCGGTACGCATTCCCGTAGTCGGATCCACGGCATGCACATTACGAAACGGCACGTTTCGTACCGTATCAAGGCATCGGCCCGACGTCCACCGGGGATGCAGCCAGTCCCTATCACGCCGAAAACCAACACAACCGGCTTGACCAGCAGAGATGCGGACGCGCAGGCTGAGTGCACGCGGGCTCGCGACGTCGTGGTCGGGCAAACCTATGTGGTGCTGATTCCGCACCGGATATCGCAGAGACGCCATCCCGACCGTGATCAACCCGGCACGCCGGCGTCGGCGTGGTGGCCGATGAGCGGTACTCGGTTCCGGCTCACCGTCACCGCGGTGGACTCGACCGGCACTGCGGCCATGGTGGAAGGGGCGACTGGTCACCGAAGGCCCGAGCATCGAGGTCGTGGCCCGCGGGCGGGTTACCGCGCTGGGCCTGCTCGATGGCCACTATCGCGTGCGCGGGCGGTTGCTGGGCGACCAGGACCGATCCGTGGGTACACCCGAGGTCGAACCCCTGCGTGTCCCGGTTCGCTGGCTGCGGCCCGTCGGCGGAATCGACGATCGCACACACGTTGCGGCCCAGGAGAACTGAGACCCGGGCCAGGGCCCTGCCAATGAAGCAGGACCCTGCGCGGTCGTGACGCGGTGCCGCTTCGGGCCGCGTGGCCGAATCGTCTGCTTCGCCGGTGTCGGCGGGGCGTACGCTACAGGCAGGGTTCAAACAACAGCCTGGTCACTCGCGGTGGTGGAGGGCGCTCACCGCGGACGGCGTTTCAGCCCTCGCGCCCCCGAAACCAGGTGATGGTGATGAATCACCTCCCTCGTGCTGGCCTGCTGACCATCACAGCCTTGTCCCTGGCCGATCACACCCATGTGTGCATCGTCGGCGGGGAGATCGACACCCTGACCGCCCCCACGTTCCAGCAAGCGCTCTTCGACAGCCTCGATATCGGCGAATCGACGGTCGTCGATCTGAGAGAGGTCACCTTCTTCGGCGTGGCCGGAGTCCGGGCCCTGCTCGCGGCCCAGGATCACGCGGACCGGCACCACTGCGCGCTGCGCATCGACGGGTCCTACTGCGTCACACGGGTATTGGAAGCAACCGGACTGGCAGGCCACTTCGAGATCTGCGTTTCCCGCTCGGCCGAACCGGCCGCCTGATAACGATCGATCCGCCGCCCGCCGCCTGAACGTGACGCAGGCCGGGCCGGCGGGGTCGTGACGTGACAGTGCCGTCAGGACAGCCCTGACGGCACTGCACCATGTGTACGGATCGCGGCCATCTGAGCCGCGCATGGCAGGCCAGCGAATCCTAGGGGGTGGTTGTTTCGCCGACCTGCGACAAGAGTAAGCCTGGTCGCGCCGTGGCGACCGGAATGGGTCATCAATCGGAACCTTGCTCGCTCACGGCAGGCCCGACCTAGTGTCCAGCGCCGGGAATTCGTTATTTAAATCGCGGTTGTGGGCTGGCGTGTCGGTAGGTCTGCTCGGGATGGACCGTTCATGCTGGTGGTCGTGCGTGGGCGTCCGAAGCAACGGTTGGTGTTGACCGATGAGGAGCGGCAGGTGCTGACCGGGTGGACCCGACGGCGCAAGTCGGCGCAGGCGCTGGCGCAGCGGGCACGGATCGTGCTGGCGTGTGCGGAGGAGGGCGGGCTGCGGTCGAACACTGATGTTGCTGCGCAGGAACGTGTTTCGCTGCCGACGGTCGGCAAGTGGCGTCAGCGGTTTCTGGAGAAGCGGCTGGACGGGCTGGGCGACGAGCCGCGGCCGGGTGGTCCGCGCACGATCACCGACGAGCAGGTCGAGCAGCTACTGGTCGCGACGCTGGAGCGGTCCCCACGAAGTGCCACGCACTGGTCGAGGGCGTCGATGGCTGCCGAGACCGGTTTGTCGAGGTCGTCGGTCGGCCGGATCTGGAAGGCGTTCCGGTTGCAGCCGCACCGGGCCGACGAGTTCAAGATTTCCAACGATCCGTTCTTCGTGGACAAGGTACGTGACGTGGTCGGGCTGTATCTGGATCCTCCGGAGAAGGCGATCGTGTTGTGTGTGGACGAGAAGTCCCGTGCGCCACGAGGCGCTGATGGTAGCCGTGTGGGAGGTGGTGCCCGCCGCCGGTCGTCGTAGCGGCCGGTTGAAGCTGGAGGCAGGTCGAGCCCTGGGTTGAGGGTAAGGCCGGGAGCAGCCTCGACAATGTAGGGGCGAGCCGGAACTGCCAGACGGTTCGTGCCCGCTAGCGAGGACAGGAAAGGTGCAGGGAAACCGAACCAGTGGCAGAAGCCCCGTCAGTCGTCGGCGATCCGGTAAACCTGGTGGATGGATCGCGTTGCGGTGCTGGACAGTTCGTGGCTTTTGAGCTGTCCGCTCTTGTCGCCCGTGTGATTTGGGTGACCGGAGGCCCGGGCCAAGACTGCGATGCGCGGTCCGTGGCGATGCCGCCGGGGTATAGCTGGGCGCCGACCCCTGTCGGAACGGACATCAGTGAACGTGGGAAGCGGTCCGGTGCCGCCCGAGCCTTCCGGCGGCCGGTCGGGTGGCGGGCAGGTGCGACGCCCACTGTGGGTATCGGGTCGTGGCGGAGTCGTCGTAGTACTGCGAGCGTGGGAAAGCCACGTGCATCGGGAAGGACGGCAGCGTGATCGGCAGCGGCAGTGATGAGGAGGAGCCGTTGAATAGCGGTGTCCCGGACGCGGAGGCGGTGTTCCTCGCTGAGCGTCGGGTACTCGGTCATCAACGCAAGCTGCACCGATGGGCAATGACCGAGCCGCGCAAGCGGTTCGGTGACGTGTTCAACTTGGTTTACGACCAGGCCACGATACTGGTGGCCTGGGATCGGGTGTCTGGCAACCGGGGTGCCAGGACAGCGGGCGTGGATGCGGTGACCCGCCGCCACGTCGAACGGGACATCGGGGTGGCGGCGTTTCTCGAGGATCTACGGTCCTCGCTGAAGGACGGCACCTATACGCCGATGCCGGTGCGGCAGGTCATGATCCCCAAGAAGAGCGGAAAGCTTCGCGCTCTGGGGATTCCGGCCCTGCGGGATCGGGTGGCGCAGATGGCCCTCAAGCTGGTCCTGGAACCGATTTTCGAGGTCGATTTCTATCCGCACAGCTATGGATATCGGCCTGGGCGTCGGGCTCAGGATGCCATCGCCGAGATCCACAAACTCACCACCCAGGGTTATGAATGGGTGGTCGAGGGCGACATCACCGCGTGTTTCGACAATGTCGATCACCGGGTGCTTATGGACCTGGTGGCCGAACGCATCGCTGATCGTAAGGTGTTGCGGCTGGTCTGTGCGTTTCTGCGGGCCGGGATCGTCGAACAGCACGGTGGTTTCGCGGCGAGCCTGACCGGAACGCCGCAGGGTGGAGTTGCTTCACCGCTTCTGGCCAACATCTATCTGTCGGTTCTGGATCGACATTTCGCCGAGATCTGGGATCGAGATATGAGCCCGCCGTGGCGGCGTCAGCAGCGCCGCCGCAAAGGGTTGCCGAACTATCGTCTGGTGCGTTTCGCGGACGACTTCGTCGTGCTGGTGCACGGCGACAAGTCCGACGCCGAAGCGTTGCGCGATGAGGTCGGCGAGTTGCTGGTGCAGAAGCTGAAGATGACTCTCTCTGTCGAGAAGACCCACATCACCCATATCGATCAGCAAGATGGTTTCGTGTTCCTGGGCTTCCGCATCCAGCGGTGGCAGCAGGGCACCGACCACCGGGTGGTGCGCACTATCCCGTCCAGACAAGCGCTGGCCGGAGTGATGCGCAAGATCAAGCAGGCCACCGGGGCGGCGACGACCTCGATGCGGTTGGGGCAGTTGCTGCGAAAGATCAACCCGATCCTGCGGGGATGGGCTGCCTACTTCCGTTACGGCGCATCCAAGAAGACCTTCTCCTACCTGGGCTACTACGCCTGGTGGCGGGTCATCTACTGGATACGCCGCAAGCATCCGCACCTGACCTGGAAACAGATCCGGCGACGCTACTACGGCACCGACCGGATCCGCGATGGTGAGCTGGTCCTTTACAACCCGGCGACGATGCAAGTGAGGCGGTATCGCTACCGCGGCACGCGCATCTCGACGCCATTCAACATCGACAGCCTCGATCCGGCCGGAGCACGTTTCCGGCGGACGAGTCACGACGATGTGGCGTTCGTCGGGCAGGTGTCCGAACTCGTCAACTGAACCCATCGGGACACGTGGAGAGCCCGGTGCGGGGACAACTCGCACGCCGGGTTCGGCGGGCGGAGACGGGGAGACCGACAGCCGAAATGCTGCACGGCGTCCCGTCTCCGACCCAACAGATCCAGGCCCTGGACCGGTCGGCGCCGGTGTTGCCGATGATGCCGGGCATGCCCGAGCGGCGCACCCACGACTACGTCCGCCATGGGATCACGACCCTGTTCGCCGCGCTGAACGTGGCCACCGGCGAGGTGATCGGACAAATCCACCGCCGCCATCGCGCCACAGAGTTCAAGAAGTTCCTGGCCAGGCTCGACAGGGAAGTACCGGCCGAGCTGGATGTGCACCTGATCTGCGACAACTACGGCACTCACAAGGCTCCGATCATCGTGAAATGGCTTGCGGCACATCCCCGCTTCCACATGCACTTCACACCGACGTACTCCTCCTGGCTCAACGAGGTTGAACGTTGGTTCGGTCTGCTCACCGACCAGCAACTTCGACGTGGCGTCCACAAAAGCGTTGCCGCACTGGAGAAATCAATCCGCGATTGGGTCGCCGCGTGGAACGAGGACCCCAAGCCGTTCGTCTGGACCAAGACCGCTGATGAGATCCTGGAACGACTTGCCTCATATTTGAAACGAATTCCCGGCGCGGGACACTAGCCTCGATCTTTCTCGGGGTGTCCGGCCTGGTCTGATCGGTTTCGGATTGGTCTTGGGCCGCTGATCAGCGACCGGTGGGCAACGCAGGGTAGCCCGGTCAGCGGGTGGCTGCCGGGTTCCACGGGCCCGGGAGGAAGTCCTTTCGGTGATCGTAGGGATGGTTTGTGCTGGTCATCCTGGTTGCAGGCGGTTGAGGGCGGTCAGTAGCAGGCCGGTGCCGCGGTGATGCTTGGACAGGCGCAGGTGAACGCGGCGGGCGTGGCGGGCGAGCCGGGCGGGGATCGAGAACAGTTGCAAGCGAAGTGTTTTCGGTTCCCAGCGCCGGGCAGCGTGGTCGTGCAGACCGATGGTCTGCAGCCAGGCCGTCAGATCGAGGGCGAGTGCGACGATCGCGACCCAGATCCGATTCGCGTCGAAGGATTTGAACGGCAGGTTGCGTAGCCCGGTGGCTTTCGCGCCGCGGATGCGGTCCTCGCAGCGGGCGCGGCGGCGGTGTCGTAACTCCAGGTCGGGGAGCTGGCCGCGGCGGGTGTTGGTAACGAACGCGGTCAGTCGCAGCCCGTCGACGTCGGTGAACCGCAGCTGCGCGCCGGGGTGCGGACGCTCTTTGCGGACGATCAGTCGCATGTCGTCGGGCCAACCGTCGAGGTCGAGCATGTCGGTGACCTCGGCGACCCAGGCGCCGTCGCGGACGTCGCCGTCGGCGTCGTAGGCTGGGGTCCAGACATCAGCGGGGATCTCGTTGACCGCTTCGACGATGGTGTCGGTGAGGGTGAATCCCAGCGAGTACTGGACTCTGCGGGCGGTGCAGTAGTCGACGAAGTCGTGGGTGCCGCCGCCGGAATCGGTGCGCACCAGCACTTTCCGGCCGACACGGTAGTCCGGCCGCCAGGGTAGTTGCGCGATCGCGGCGGCGAGGACCCGTTTGTGGTCGGCGGCGGTGTTGGCGCCGGCGTTGCCCGGTCGCAGCAGCTCCGCGAGGGGCTCGCCGGTGCCGTCGAGTCCGTGATCGGCGAACGCCAGCAGCGGGTGGAAGCCATAGCCCTTCTTGTATGTCGGTGCCGCGCATTCCTTTTCCGAATGCGAGTCGAGCAGGGTGGCATCCAGATCGATGGACAGCGGGTCGCTGGCGGTGATCGCATGATCCGGCGCCCGATCACCGGCGGCCTGCCAAGCCGCCGCGCGCGCGGCGGCGCGAGCAGAAGCGATGGCGGCCAACGCTTTCGGCGCATCGGCGGCCAGTGTGCTGATCAGCCGGTGCACGGCCGGGTCCGAGGCGACGTGCCCGAACACCTCCGGCTCGCCGCGCAACAACGCCACATCGGCGCCACAGTCGCCGCCGATCGCGACCATCACCGCCAGGTCCAGCAGGATCTTCCCCGGATCATGGACGGACAACGGCTTCCGCCACGGCACCAGGACCTGCGACAACGCCCGATCGAGGCCCACTTTCACCGCGGTCCGCAGCAGCGCCACCGCTCCCGCCTGCGACACCACACCTGTCCCGTCCCCGCCAATTTTCAGCGACGGGTACCACGACGTAGACTCCCTCACCAGAAGGGTGCTCCTCAAACTGCGTATTCGGTCCTAAGCAAATCGAATTATCGCAGCTCAGAGCACCTTTCGCCATTTCAGAAGACCATCCGAGCAGAACAGCATGACCGGTCGAGGCTAGGCACGAACACCCCGGGCCGACCCCGCGAGCGCCCCCGGGACGTGGGCCCGCCCGGCCTGCGGACAGAAGGCAGAACCGGGCGGGGGGTGCGATAACTCCACACAGGCATCCGACCACGGCCTTTGCCGGATACCGGCGACCATCGTAGACGCGCGGCCGCGCACCGGTCCCCGCCACGCCGCGACGCAAAGATCCCACCGCTACCGCCAAACCTCGGTGTCGGGGGGATGCCGGTCGCCGCGAGACGACAGGCGCTGGGGCGAAGGCTTCCGTCCACGCAGCCGTCTGTCATTCCTCGCCGCGCCGACCGGATGCAGGCCGTCGCGTCCTTGGGCCATCGGCGCGGCTGTCCTGCTTCGCGCTGTCGGGGCGGGCCTGCAACGCCGGCAGTCGCACTCCCCACGACAGGTAAGCCTGCACGCTCATACCCGCGCATTCGGCGGCATCGGTGAACAGGAGCCAGTCGTCCTCGCCCACCGTCACCACAATGTCGCGGCTCGCCATACGACAACGCTGGACCTGCCAGGGATCAGGCCAACAAGCCACGCCGGATCGCAGACGACGCCTTCGCCTTCGCCCATTCCGGGTCCCTGACCGGTGTGGTACTCGGCACTGTGCCGGTGGGCTCTGCGAGTCGGTGTCGGTGCCGGCCACTGGCCGAGGGTGCCGTTGCGGCCAGGAGCACGACCGTGGGCGCGTCCAGCAGAACGTGCAGGCGGGCGATGAAGACCTCGATGCTGCCGTAGCGCGCGAGGATCTGCGCGAGCAGCTCGTGCACGGTCGACCCCGTCGGATCGGTCACTGTCACCCCGTCAAGGTTTTCCCCGACCGGTCGGGCCGGGTTCTTACCCCGGCATTCTGCACGACAATCGCGCTCGCGCAGCTACTTCGGAGATATCTACGGCCTTCCGTGTCCGGACACTCCCGATTCGTGCCCGCACCGCGACCGCGAACCAGCGCTGACCTCGCCGGAACTCCCGCCATGGTTGAGACGCGGCAGTGCCGCCAGGAGCGTCCCTGACGGCACTGCGCACAATGCCGCGGCCATGTGCGGTCCCGAAACAACCGCGCATGGCAGATCAGCAAACGACGGGCCGATGCTTGCTGATCTGTAACTAATGATAATTCATGCCACATAATGAGGGCGGTAAGAGGCTACCTATCTGCATATATGTCTTGATTGCAGACTGTTCGCTGACAGTGAACCGGTCCTGGTGATCCGGGCAGCCCCCGACTATGGGCCGGATCGGCTGGCCGGTGGGGCCGACTCCAGTACATGGCAGGCACACCATTGGCGACCGACCCCTCATCGCATCCCGGTCATGGACCCGCCCGGCCTCCGGGAGGATGGACCGGGCGGGGTTGACCCACAGCTGGCCACCGTAATACCGGGAGGATGACCGCGGACCATCGTAGGTTTTCCACCTAGACCAGGACTGCCACCACGCCGATGTACCCCGACCTCACTGTTCGGAAAACGATCCACAACGCCTGGGGTGGCAGGGATCGGCCGGGTAGCCTGACGCGTGCGGGAGGGTCAGTTGTGCTCGGGGGCCGCGATGTCGGCTGGCGTGCGGTCGAAGCGGAGTCCGCGCCAGGACGGGTGGCGCAGGCCGGTGGCGGTGCGTTCGCGGTAGGCGACATCGCCGACCAGGTGCGGGGCGACCCAGTGCGCGGTGGCCACGATCGACGACGGGATCTCACCGGTGACCGGCGGCGCGGCAACGGCCAGGGCTGCCAGCTCGCGCTGCAGCGAGTGGTGGGCGGTGTCGCTGAAACCGGTCCCGACCGCGCCGAGCAGCACCAGCTGCCCGCGGTCGTCGTGGGCGGCGACGAGCAGGGACCCGAATACCTCGCTGCCGGTGTGGCCGGCCAGCCAGCCGACCACCACCACCTCGGTGGACCGGCGCAGCGGGAGCTTGCGCCACGCCTGCGACCGTCCGGCACGGTAGGTGCTGTCCACACGCTTGCCGATCACGCCCTCGATGCCGTGCTCGGCGGCGACTCGAGCATCCGCGAGACCGGGATATCGCGGTAGGACGGTGATCGCAGGACCGGGCCGCGGGGCAGGCCCAGACGGTCCAGGTGCTCGCGGCGTCGTACGGGTCTCCCCCACGGGGACAGGCACGGTGAACGTCACCGTCACCGCGGAGCTGGACGGCACCAGCACCGCACTGCCCTACGCCTACCTCTGACGGCCCAATCACGTTGCGGTCGAAGGCAACCCACTGCACTGGCAAGACATGACCGGCATTACTCTTGTCGTAGGTCAGCGAGCAAACCCCTCCCCCGGCTTCGCTGACCTCGTCATGTGCGGTGCCGTCACGGGCTCTCCTGGCTCTCCCGACGGCACCGTCCCCGCGGCCCACGACGCTCGGCGGATGCACACGCTTCGCGGACCGAAACCACCTACTGAGATAGTGACGCCTTCGGCGTTCACCTTCAGCGAACAATCTGCAATCAAGACATAATCCTTGATTTTCAATGATTTTGATCCGGTCAACGCGTCCTGATTCACTACTGGTTACAGGTCGGCAAACACCTCCCAGCCGTTTGCTGACCTGCCATGCGTGGTGGCCCCGCAGGTGCGGGCGGCCACCGTTCGGAATCCATGGTCACAGCCGCGACATTGTGCGCACTGCCGTCAGGGGCGCTCGTGACGGCACTGCCACGGCGAACACCATGGCGGGAGTACCCCGGCGAGGTCAGCACTGTCGGGTCGCTGTCGCGATGAGGGCGTTGTCGGTCTCGGTGCCACTGCGCGATGCGCGTCGACGGTTCCCATTGCTCCCCGGGACGTGGCCCGCCCGGCCCTGCGGACAGAAGGCAGCACCGGGCGGGGGTGACATATCTCGACAGCAGGCACCCGACCATGGGCCAAACGGCCGGATGACCACCGATCATCGTAGGTACGCGACCATGCACCGCTCCCCCGCCACGCCGCGACACCCCCCACCGCTACATCCACAACTCGGTGTCGGGAGGAGGCCGGCCCGCGCGGGATCAGTCGGTTGGAGCGAAGCGATAGACCCGTGATTCACGCGGTTGAAATCCGAGCCGCCCATAGAGGCGATTGGCCGCCGAGCGCGAAGCTCGCGAGGTCAGATCCAACGTCCGCGCACCGGCAGTGCCAGCCCGCGCCTTGGCCTCCTCGATCAAGGCCGCGCCGATGCCCTGACCGCGGGCCGCGTCATCGACCACCACATCCTCGATCCGCGCTCGAAGGCCCGACGGGATCGCGAACATCACCAAGCTCAGCGTCCCGACGATCTTCCCATCGCTCCGCGCGACCAGGACGGTGGTCGACTCCGCAGAGGCCAACTGCACCAGCGCTTCTCGATTCAATCGTTTCGCCGTTGCCGACAGCTGGGGCAGCAGCCGGTCGAAAGCTTCCACGATCTCGTCGTCGACCTCGGTCAGTGTTTCCACAGTGACAGCCACCACGGCACTGTACTGGGCGCCCCGCACACGCCGCCTTCTTCGAGCCCCAGTGAGCGATACCCGCTTCGCGCACTATGCGGCATTTCCGGATGCCGGTTCCGGGGATTGTCTATTTCATCCCGAAGGCGCAGAGGAGACGATCGTAGATCTCGCGGATCACCTGCTGCTTGCGTGCGTTGTAGTCCATGACGTTGCCGCCTCCGGGGATGGCGGCTCGCTTGGCGTCCTCATAGAGCGCGATCTTCGGGGTGCTCGCGCAGCCAGTCGCGGAACATGCGCAGTCGGATGGTCTCTGGACAGTTGGGGCCGAACACGTGCAGGTTCACCCGAGCACTTCGGGTTGTCCCGCGGCTCAGGCGCCCGGCCCGGCTCGCAGTCGGTGAGTGGGTCACTCCGGCGGTGATGCTGGTGGCGTGTTGTGGGCGAAGAAGTCGGCGAGGGCGGCGGCGATGCGTTCGGGGTGGCCGTCGTTGTCGGCGGCCAAGTGGGCCAGGCCGCGCAGTTGTGTCCGCTGCGCCCGCGGGAGGGTGTGTTGCAGTGCGTCGAGGGCGTCGGCGAGGTAGCGAGGACTTTTGCTGCCGCCGAGCAGCAATACTTGCGCGCGGATGGCGCTGGTTCGGTCGGCGAGGGTCTCGGCGTCCAGAACGGTCTGGGCGTCGAAGTGCATGGTCGGGATGAGGTCGTTGAGCGGGATGGCGCCGGCGGTGGCCTGGCGGGCCTGGGCGCGCATGGCGACTCGCATGAGTGGCACGATGAGCGGGCGCGGCAGCAGCTGCACCAGGCGAGAGTCCTTGGTGCCCTTGGCGATAGTGATCAGGGCGGCTGCGGTGTTGCCACGCGCCATCTCGTACTCGTAGCGTGGCAGCCAGGCCGCCGGCGTGGAGCCGTTGACGGGCAGTGGGGGTTCGTAGACGGCGATGCGGTAATCGGGTGGGGCCGACAGTGCCCACTGCAGTACGGGTATGGCGCCGACGCTGAGGGCGAAGATGTTGTGCGCTGCGGTGTGGTCGACGACCGCGGCGACGTCCTCGGCGGCGCGTTGCAGGGAGAAGTGTTGACCGTAGGGTCCGCTGGTTCCGCGTCCGCGTCGGTCGGGAATACAGACGGTGAAGCAGTCGGCCAGGGCGGCGCCGAGGCGCATGAGGTTGTGTGCGGACATCATCCCGCCGTGGATCAGCACGATGGGTTCACCTGAGCCGAAGCGGCGGTATCCGATTCGTGTTCCATCCTTCGACTCCGCGTGTTCGAGTGAGTAGTCGGCGTGGATCTCGTGCATGGCAGGAGTCCGATCGGGCGTATCTGCGTCAACTTTTGTTGACATACTATCTCGGTGGTTGGTAGTCGGCCCCGGGGCTGATGACAGACTCCCGTGTCGCGGTGGTCGATGGGTGGACCAGGACGTCAGCCAGAACCCGACAATGTCGAGCCACAGAACTGCCCACCGACGGCGGACGTCGCTGCACCTGGTGGACGGGCTGTCGCTGCTACGACCCGAGGAGCAGGTGTTCGCAGCCATGCTCGACGGCTGGCGCAACCAGCAGCTGGCACAGAACGTGCCGATCATCTTCCGTAGCAGTTCCATGCGCCGGTTGTCGACACGCGGCAGGCGCGCGAACACCGACTCGCCTCGTCGCGCCCAATCACGAATCGCAAGGTCGATCGTCAGCAGACGCTCGCTGGGCAAAGTGAGCTGTACGGCCAGAACGATCCTGCCCCGCGGGTCCTGCACTCATTGGACGCGGTCGAGCACATCGTCGACGCATTCGCTTTCCCAGGCGTCGAGCATCGCTTCCAGCAGGGCCTCGTCGGCGAATAGCCATAGAACCCACCCTTGGTCACGCCCAATGACTTGGCCGAGACCTCGACTCGCACCGCATCGACACCGCTGGTGCGTCTGCAACCCCTGCTCGATCCACACGTCGGCGCGGAGTACGGGCCACGCCCATTGTGTGACTCCCCTCACTCGTCGCCACACTATACGCTGCCGTATATCAGGGCTAATCTCTGTTATACGCAACCGTATAACAGGTGCGGGCGAGTCGACCCCGTACTGACGAGAGAGAAGGCCACGATGTCCATCGGATTCATCGGATTCCATTACCCCAAGGCCGAGCATTTCGAAGAATTCATCGACAGGGCACGCCAGATGGGCGAAGCCATGCGGTCGACGCCGGGATTCTTGTCCGGCGGGTGCTGGACCACCGCAACGCCCGATGGAGACTCGGTCGTCACCGCTTGCCAGTTCGAATCTCCGGAGGCGTTCCAAGCGGCCATGACCGCTGCTCGCAGCCTGGGCACAGTCGCCGTCTTCGATAAGCGTGAGCAGCGCCCCCGCGAAATCCACACACTGCAGTCCCAGTTCCAGTTGACGCGATGACGTTCCCCGACATCGCACACCGAACTGCAGTGGCGGGACGAGCTCGACGGTACGACGGCCCACGGCTGTCATGGGAAGGCAGAGATGTTTGCTGGTCGCCGAGATTTCCTGATGAGCGCTACCGCGGCTCTGGCCGGTGCGCCGTGGCTGCGCGGGCAGACCGGATCGCCGGGTGATACCTCAGCCCACATTCAGCCGGTCGATGAACCGCTGCTCAGCGGAAACGAGCAGATTGCCATGCTGCTCTACCCACAGTGCACGGCGTTGGACTTCGTCGGCCCCCAGTATGGGTTCGGATGCCTGGCAGGAGCCACCGTGCACCAGGTCGCGGCCACCATGGACCCGATAGTCACCGATACCAACGTGACCCTGATGCCGACGACAACCTTCGAGCAATGCCCTCGCGATGTCGACGTGCTGTTCTTACCCGGCGGAACGAATGGAACGCTGGCCGCGATGCGCGACGACAACGTTGTTCGGTTCATCGCCGATCGTGGCGGAAGAGCACGATGGGTCACCAGTGTCTGCACCGGTTCGCTACTGCTGGGCGCGGCGGGTCTATTGCACGGTTACCGGGCCACATCACACTGGGCCGCACAGGATCTACTCGCCGAAGCGGGCGCGATACCAACAGATTCGCGTGTCGTCGTCGACCGCAATCGGGTCACCGGCGCCGGCGTCAGCGCGGGACTGGACCTCAGCTACGTCATCCTGTCGCTGCTGCGCGACCAGCGCTACGCGGAAACGGTGCAACTGATGGCCGAATACGCGCCGCGGCCCCCCTTCGATGCGGGCTCTCCCAACACTGCCCCGCCGACGACGAGAACCATAGTGGAGGGAATGTTCACCGAATTTCGCACAGGGGTGAAAAACACTTTGCGCGCCACGCGTTGAGGAAATCCACTTCGGACATGTGGTCGGTCGCAGGTGTGCCCGCCATTCGACACCCACGGTCAACCAGGACCGCAGCACCGCCGTATTTCAGCTGGCCACCGAGATCCCCGCCGCGATCCTGGCCCGCACCCTCGGGCGCCGGAGCCGTGCTGCCACTCGTCGGGTTCCAGGCGGCGGTGGTCGCGATCGGCCCCGCCGACCAGGATCCGCCGGCCATGCCGTCGGCGAACACGAACTCGATGTGCCCCTCGTGCCGCCCGTACTCGGTTTGCCACCCCATGACCCACTCCCACGCCGTCAGGATTTCCTGACATCACAGCGATGTAAGGGATCCCTGACAGACTTTGCGGGACCAATGACGCTTCCCGGGTCGGGACTTTCGACAACGAAAGGCCCACGACGACGGGCACTGGGCAGCCGATGATCAGAGCATGGATTCTCCTGCCGATCTGCCCGCGGAATCGCTGGTTTGGACGGCGGGAGCATACCCGGGGCCACAGACGGGGAGTTTCCGGTTCTGGTTCGCCACCCGCCGCTGGGAATGGTCGCCGGAGCTGACCGCATGCACGGCTACACCCCCGGCGAGATCGAGCCGACCACCGAAATGCTTCTGGCACACAAATATCCCCACGACCGCGACAAGGTCGCCGAGACGATCACCCGCTCGGTCGAGTTGGGTGAGCCGTTCTCGAGCCGACACCGGTTCATCGACACCCATGGAGTCGAGCATCAGGTGATGGTCGTCGCCGACCGCATCTTCAATCATGACCACACGGTCGGCACCGCGGGCTTCTACATCGACCTGTCGAGCACCCTGCTCACCGCCGAGCACGAAGCCCTCGACACGCGGATACAAGAGCTCGTGAACGCGCGGGCGGCGATCGAGCAGGCCAAGGGCGTGCTGATCCGCATGTACCGCATCGGCGACGAGCAGGCATTCAAACTGCTGGTGTGGCGGTCCCAGGAAACCAACACCACGCTCCGCGCCCTGACCGAGCAGCGCCTGCGTGAGCTGCCCGCCGTGCCACCGGATCGGCCCGACACGGTGTCGGCGTTCGACCACATCCTGCTCACCCTGCATGAGCGCATCCCCCCTGACTCGACCTGACTCGACTCATGACAGTGACAGGGCCCGTGAGGGCTGATGCCGCGAAAAAGTCACGCGCGGCAGTGTTCTGGTCATGTGGGTGCGGGTGGCTCGGGGCGGGGTGCATGACCGCGTGCCACCACGATTCGAGCCGACTCGGCTCCGGCCAGTGCACCACTGGCACATCGTCGTCGGAACCGCTGGTGATTGTGGATGGGGTCGTGTACCGCTTTCCCGGCCGGCGAGCGAGCCTGTCACCGCGTGGCTCGCGTGGGGGTTGCTGTCGGGATTCCGGTAGTGACCGCCGAAAAAGCGGATAGGCGTAATCCGTTGGTAGCGAACTAGTTTCGCACTGGGAGATCGGGTGAGGGTGTGGTTATCGTGCCTGGGGGGCGGTAGCCGGGTCGGTCAGCGCGTCGACCAGCGAGGTCACCCGGGCGAGTTCTTCCAGGTGTGCGGCGCTGAGCAGGGCGAGGGTTTGCCGGCCTGTCTCGGTCAGGGTGAGGCGCACGACGCGGCGGTCCTTGCCCTGCTCCCGGTTGCGGGCGACGAGCCCGGCTTGCTCGCTGCGATCGATGAGCTGCACCACGCTGTGGTGGCGGGCGCACAGGTATTCCGCGATTTCTCCGACGCTGGGCCCGCCCGGGGCCAGATGGCCTCGAATCGCCAGCAGCAGTTGATGCTGAGTTCCGGTGAGGCCGACCTCGGCCGCGCGGTGCTCGCTCCAGCGCAGGAACCGGCGCAGTTCGGTGCGGAACCCCAGCAGTCTCGAGTACTGCTGGTCGGTGATTTCGGGTGATGACATCGACTCGCATGCCATATAAGTGATATTATCACAGTATGACATATGGGCCGGTGGTGGAGATCCCCGACCGGTTCCGCGTCACGCGGTGACCGATCGCCCCCGCCCCGGTTCGAATGCCTCCACTGTGCGTCCGAAGGGTGGTGGAAGACATGGCCGAAGAGATGGCTGCCGAGACCATGAGCATGCACCTGCATCCCGACATCGTGGAGTTGCGGGCCAAGCATGAGAAGTACGAACTCGCCGCGGAGAAGCCGACCGCCCAAGCGGCCACCGGCCTGATGTTCCTGACCGGGCTCTACACCGCGATCTCCGCCTGGGTTGTCGGATTCACCCGGTTCCCGACCTTGACGGTGAACAACCTGATCGTCGGGCTCGCACTGGCGGTGCTGGCGCTGGGGTTCGCCTCGATGTACGGGCGCATCCACGGCATCGGCTGGGTCGCGCCGCTGCTCGGTGTATGGATGATCATCAGCCCCTGGGTTGTCAGCGGCGATGCCGCCCATACCGCGACGATCTGGAGCAACGTGGTGGCCGGTACGGTCGCCCTGCTGCTCGGGCTGGGCTCGGTGGCGCTCGGCATGAACCGGTCCTCCTTGAGCGCGAAGCGCCTCCCATAGTGCGAGCCGGACCATCACCGGGTCCGGCCGCCACCTCGACATTCACGCGGATGAGGTAAACGTCTCCCGCGGCGATTGCGCTTGCGGACAACGCAGTCCAGAAAGAGGCGATGACAATGATGTCAGCGTCGGCCACAGGTCGGCCCACGACCCTATCCCCGGTGAAAGCCCTGCACACCGGCTCCGGCGAGCCCCTGCTCCTGCTGCACGGGTTCATGATGTCGCCCCGCTGCTGGGAGCCGGTCGCGGCGCGGCTGTCGCAGGAGTGTGAAGTGTTCGCCCCGGCGTTGATCGGCCATTGGGGCGGACCCGCCCCGGCCGGCCGGTACCTGGATGTGGCGGCACTGGCCGACGAGATCGAAAACCAGCTCGACGAATTGGGTTGGCGCACCTGCCATATCGCCGGCAATTCACTCGGCGCCTGGGTCGGTTTCGAACTGGCCCACCGGGGCCGAGCTCGCAGTCTCACCGCGATCGCACCGGCCGGCGGCTGGGGTTGCCCGTCGCTGCTGCAACTGCGTGTGGGGTTGAAGTTCCTGGCGCTGGTACCGATCGTGGCGCTCGGCAAGCGCGTCGGTCCGGCGCTGCGATTCAGTGGTCCCGCCCGCCGGTTCGCGCTGGCAGCGCTCGCCGGAAACCCCGCCGCGGTACCGGCGCCGGAGGTGACCACCGCGATCACCGCGGCACTGCACTGCCCGGCCATGCTGCCGCTGCTGATCGGCGGCCTGCGCATGCCCGGACCGCACGACCTGCCGAGGCTGAAAACCCCGGTACGCCTGCTGATCTGCGAACGAGACAAGATCACACCCCACCTCGCCTACGCCGAGCGTTTCCTGCGCGAGCTGCCCGACTCGGCAGACCTCATCCTGGTCCACGGTGCCGGACACGTCCCCATGCTCGAGGCACCCGACACCATCGCCACCCTGATCTCCGAACACATCCACACACACGCCGGATCCGACCGCGCCGACCCCCGACCCGCAGAGGATCCCGGCCAGGCCGCAGCCTCACCGGACGCGGCCCACGAGGGCGGCCGTGGCCTGACCAGTCCATTAGCGAGAAAGAAGGTCGCCCGGTGACGCCGACACGCGCAGTGCCGCCGGGGCGCTCCTGACGGCACTGCCGCGGCCGACACCATGCCTGGAAGATTCCGATGGGGTCAGTGCTGGTTCGGGTCGCGGTCGCGTTCGGCGATGAGGGCGTTGTTGGTCTCGCGCAACGCGGCGTTGGCGTCTTCGAGTTCGAGGATGCGGGCGATCCCGGCCAGGTTGACCCCTTGGGCGGTCAGGGCGATCACACGCGCCAGGCGGGCGAGGTCATCGCCGCTGTAGCGGCGGGTACCGCCCGCGCTGCGGACCGGGCTGACCAGCCCGTGCTGCTCGTAGAGGCGCAGGGTCTGCACCCCGACACCGGACAACTCGGCGGCCACCGAGATCGCATACACCGCATGCCCCGAGTGGGGCAGATGACCTGGTTGGTGCCCGAGCATCGTCGATGTCTCCCTGTTCTCGCTCATGTCGACCCGCTTGCAGATTACCTTCTGCGAGGGCTTGCACTCTACTAGCAGTAGTGCTAGAAAAGATCTCTGGCGAGATACACAGATTATCTTAGTTTCCTTCTGTCGAGAAGGGAGTGAGTGGGAGGTGGCGACCATGCTGATGCGCACCGATCCCTTCCGTGACCTGGATCGTTTGACCCAGCAGGTCTTCGGCACCCCGGCGCGTCCGGTGGTGATGCCGATGGACGCCTGGCGCGAGGGTGAGGAGTTCTTCGTCGAACTCGACCTGCCCGGCATCGACCCGGAGTCACTGGATCTGGATATCGAACGCAACGTGGTGACCGTGCGAGCGTCTCGCCCGCTACTGGACCCCGACCGGTCGATGATCGCCGCTGAACGCACCCGCGGTGTGTTCAGCCGCCAGCTGTTCCTGGGCGATGATCTCGACACCGACGCCATCCGCGCCGACTACCGCGACGGCGTGCTGCGCCTGGGCATCCCGGTGGCCGAGAAGGCCAAACCCCGCAAGATCGAGATCACCCGCCATCACGACGAACACCAGGCGATCGACGCCTGAACCCGCCCACCGCCCCGGTCCTGTGATGGATGAAGCGCTCGATCGGTGAGGCGGCCAGCAAGCCCAGCCCGCGGGCGTGGCGGCTCGAGCCCACGCTGCCAGCCCGCGCTGCTGGGGTCGGACCTCGACGTATGTCGAGGTGAGAGCGAGGTGATGCCTGTCGAAGACAACGAAAGCCACGCGACAGCTTCCCGCCCGGGTAGGCAGCCCTGCATATCCGCACAGTGCGTGAGGACACGCCCCTTCGTCCCGCGCCCAGCCACTAAGGGTGGCACAGCAAGCAGGCACGGCTCGCGCCCGCGCGGGAAGCCTCGCCGATAATCCAGATTCTCTCCACCGACGGGTGTGCCCGCGGTCCGCACCAGACTTCCGGGCCCACCCGGTCTTTTGCCCGTTTTGCCCGCATCGACCACGTGAGAACACATTCGAGGCGGGACCGCCGTGACCAACACTTCACAGAATCGGCCGTCCGCCGGTCACGGCCAGGCGGGCACCGGTGATATAGCTGGCTTCGTCGCTGGCGAGCAGGACGTAAGCGGGCGCGACCTCGGCAGGCTGACCGGCACGCCCCAATGGCGTGTCATCACCGAAAGCGCCGACCTTCTCGTCGGGCATGGTCGCCGGGATCAACGGCGTCCAGAGCGGACCTGGTGCAACACTGTTCACGCGGATCCCGTTCGGACCCAGCATCTGCGCCAAACTGGCCGAGAGGTTCGCGATCGCCGCCTTCGTCGCCGCATACGGTGTCAACGTCGGCGAGGGCATGTCGGAGTTGACCGACGAACTGGCGATGATGGAACCGCCCGGCCGCATGTGCGGCAGCGCCGCTTTGACGAGAGTGAAGTACGCCGCCACGTTGAGTTTGAAGGTGTAGTCGAACGCTTCGTCGGAAATCTCGTCCAAGGTGGCGTGTGTCATCTGGTAGGCGGCATTGCTGACCAGGACGTCGATTGGTCGAATTCCGCGACCGCGGTGTCGATCAACGCATAGCAGTTCGCGGCCCGGGACAGATCTCCGGGCACGACTACTGCTCTGCGGCCCGCCGACTCGACCAGCTCGGCCACCTCCGCCGCGTCCTCATGTTCGAGGAATAGGACAGCACCACGTCGGCACCCTCGCGGGCGAAAGCGATCGCCACCGCCCGGCCGATGCCACTGTCCGCACCGGTGATCACCGCGACCTTGTCGGTGAGTTTGCCACTGCCACGGTAGCTCTTCTCGCCGCAATCGGGGACCGGCCGTATCAGCTTCTGAGAGCCCGGCGGCGTTTGTCGTTGGTCGCGGAATCCCATCAGCACCTACTCCCCGAAGAGGTGGTCGACTTGGGCGCTCAATCGTCGAACGCGGTCGACATACCCCTGCCGTGCCCGAGCAAACCCCGCCGCGGTCCAGCACGGCTCTCATCGTCCATGTGAATGTGCTGATGATCCAGGACATCCTCGCTGATCCCGACTGGGACGCCGTGCTCACCGCCGAGGCTGTTCTGGTCGCACGCGCTCGCTTATGGGGAGGTCAAGCTGAACATGAGCACTCGCCTCGCCTTCGGCGTGTGAGCGAGCTGCCACGGGGCTCAGGCGTGGCGAAGGCTGGTGGGGTCGGGGCTATTTCCCTGTCGTGCGGGCCTCGGGCACGGTGTGGTAGCCGAGTTGGGCCAGGGTGTGCTGCAACGCCGTGACGTCGGTGCTCAAGCGGTCGGCGATGGCCTGGGCCGAGGCGAGTGTGGCCTGGTGCTGTTGCTGGATCGTCTCGATTTGGTGCAGGGTGTCGACATCACGGGCGATCTCGGCGAGCGCGTCCTGGATCTGCTCGAGCATCTCGATCCTGGTGGCCGGCGGTGGTGACCGGCGTGTCGTGGCGGTCACGAGCAGTCGTGGTGGTGGCCGCGGAGCTGGTCGCGTTCGGCGGTGAGCGCGGCGTTGGTGTCGCGCAGCGCGGTGTTGGCGTCTTCGAGGTCGAGGATCCGCGCGATCGCGACCAGGTTGATCCCCTGCCCGGCCAGGGTGGCGATACGCGCCAGCCGCGCCAGGTCGTCGTCGCTGTAGCGGCGGGTGCCACCGGAGCTGCGGGCCGGGGTGAGCAGCCCGTGCTGTTCGTAGAGGCGCAGCGAGTGCGCTCCCATCCCGGCCAGCTCGGCGGCCACCGAGATCCCGTACACCGCCTGTCCCGGGCCGGGACGGTGACCGGGCGGGTAGTGGTCGTGGTGATTCGGCAGCATTCAGGCTCCTCTCTCGCGCTTTCCAGATTACCTCACCACCATGCTTGCGCTCTTCTCGGTAGAGTGCTAAAACAAATCTCAGCCAGATGACACAAGTTATCTGAGTTACCTTCCGATCGAGAATGGAGTGAACCGGAGGTGGCGACCATGCTGATGCGTACTGATCCCTTCCGTGACCTGGATCGCCTGACGCAGGCGGTGTTCGGCACGCCGGCCCGGCCGGTGGTGATGCCGATGGACGCCTGGCGCGACGGTGATGAGTTCTTCGTGGAATTCGATCTGCCCGGCATCGACCCGGATTCGCTGGACCTGGATGTGGAACGCAATGTGGTCACCGTGAAGGCCTCGCGTCCGGAGCTGGATCCGGGGCGGTCGATGATCGCCGCCGAACGCACCCGCGGTGTGTTCTCCCGCCAGTTGTTCCTGGGTGAGAACCTCGACACCGACGCGATCCGCGCCGACTACCGTGACGGGGTGCTGCGCCTGTCGATCCCGGTCGCGGAGAAGGCCAAGCCCCGCAAGATCGAGATCACCCGCGCCGAATCGGCCGACCGTCAGGCCATCAACGCCTGACTCTGGTGCCGCACGCCGGTACGAGGGCGCCGAGTCCGACGGAGAAGGGCAGCCCGGTCATGGCTGCATTGACCAGCACCAGCGCCACGCAAACCTCGTGGTTGGATGCGCGGCTGCTTCCGTCGGATCCCGACGCCCAGGAGTTGTTCGCCGAGGTCGAGGACCGCCGCGCCCCAGGCCCCACGCCCGGGCCCGGATCCGACCCGGAAACGGCTCGCCGGTCCGGTCGGACACGAGCGCGCTGGCCTGCCCGCCTGCACGGCCGCAGCCCGGGCCCGGTCTCATCGGCTCCGCGCGGTCCCCCGGGCCTGGCCGCGGTGTCGTCCCGAATCCGAGATCGTGAGCATTCGAGGAGGTGATGCCTGTCCCCCAACAGCACAGCCGATCCGCGCGGGAAGCGGGGCCGCGTCGACCCCGAGCCTGCACCCGGCACCAGTTCCCGTTCCGAGAAACTCGCGACGGGCGTGCACAGCCACCCGAGGTGGCATCGCAGGCAAAGCGCGTCGTTCCCGTCCCCGCGCGACCGTTCACAACACTGCGTCAGATTCCTTCCGTCGACGGGTGAGCCCGGTCAGCTCAGGGCTTCCGGGCTCACCCGGCCCTTTCACCGAATCGACCACACGATGGACATCCGAGGAGGGCGACCGCCATGACCAACACCGCAACCTTTGTCCCGGCAGGCAGCGACTTCGACCGCGCCGAACAGAACGTTCTCGCCCGTGACAGCGACCGCGACGCCGGCCTGGACACCGCCGCGCTGCACCCGCCGGCCGAACGAGAGCGCGCTGTCTTCGACGCCGCCGAACTCACCGACCGTATCGACCAAGCCTGGATCACCCCACTGGATCTCGACGACGACTATGACCACAACCGCGACACCGTCTGACCTCACCCGCGCCCCACCCACACCAGCACAAGGATTCATCGTGACCGCCCGATCACATCCGCACGCCCCAGCCGATCATTGCCTCGACATGGGCCACACGCTCACGGCCGCAATCGATTCCGGCAACTCACCGGTGGTGCAGTGGCCCGAACCCAGCCCCCTGCGATCCTGGTGGACCACCATCATGGCTCCCGCCCAGCCGCCGAATGCGACGAGGCCATGACCGAGGACGACGGCGGCACCGGTGAAAAGCTGGCCTCGGTGGAGAAGGTGGTCGGCGCCGGCAACGCACTGCACGCGGGCTGGTTCCGGTTCCATTTCGCCGACCAACGCTGGGAATGGTCCGACGAGGTGGCCCGCATGCACGGCTACACGCCCGGGCAAGTGACCCCGACCACCGAACTGCTGCTCTCGCACAAACATCCCGATGACCGCGACCGAGTGCAAGCGGCACTGGTCACCTCGGTGCGCGACCACGCCCCGTTCTCGAGCCGCCACCGCATCATCGACACCCATGGCATCGAACACCACGTCGTGGTCGTGTCGGACTCGATCACCGACGACACCGGCGCCGTGGTCGGCACCGAGGGCTACTACATCGACCTGACCGACCGCGACGCCGCACAGACCCACGCACTCCTCGACGACCTGCTGCCGCAGATACTCCAACATCGGGTGGTGATCGAGCAGGCCAGGGGGCGCTGATGCTCGTCTACGGCATCAACGCCGAGCAAGCGTTCCGCGTACTGGTGTGGCGGTCACAGGAAACCAACATCCGCCTGCGTGATCTGGCGACCCACCTCATCGGCGAAATCGCCGCCATACAGATATCACCGGCGACACGCTCGCAATTCGACCAGCTCCTGCTGACCCTGCCCCAGCACGCCCCTCACAATCCCGTCGAACACAGCCTCGCCCGCTGAAACCCCGCCCCCGCACGGAGGTGTCCCGTAAGCCGATCCACCACCGGAACACCACGACGCGCGAATTCTGGCCCAGGTCACCGGTGTTCGGTAAGAGTGTTCCGCGCACTGCCCCGCTATCCGGAACAATTCGAGCACGGGTGAACCGATCCGGGTGGGCGAGTGCCGCTGTTCCACCGACGAACAGGACGTCGAGATCCAGACCGAGCAACTGCTCGCCCTCGCCGTACCGCACGAGCGGATCTTCATCGACAAAGGCTTCTCCGGCACCACCCGCCGCAACCGCACCGGGCCGGACAATGCGCTCACCGCGGTCACCTCCGCTGCCGCGGCAGTCACCGATCGGCAGGTCGTGCTCACCACGACGGAGTTCGACCGGTTCGCCCGCAACATGGCCGAAGCCGGCGAGATCCTCACCGGCCTACGCGAGCGCAACGTGCTGTTCGGGCTCGGCAGCGGACTGGCGCGACCCGTTCGGCGAGCTGGTCCTGCAAACCCTCGCCGTGGTCGCCGAGTTCGAGGCCACCCTGAACCATCGGCGCGCCCGCGAAGGAATGGCCACGACCCGCGCGAAAGGCCGCCTCAAGGGCAAACAGCCGAAACTGTCTCCAGTAGCACGAAAACGATCCATCCCCGCTATCACGACCCCGCCGACGACGCGAGCCTGGCCGACCTCGCCGAGGAATACAGCGTCAGCCGCTCCACCATCCACCGCATCATCAGCGGCACCACGCCGCGGATCTAACCCAGATCTAACCCTCGATTGCGGTTGGTGACCGATCCTTACCGACATCCCCAGACGCGGGAACCCGCCCCGAAGGGGATGGGGCGGGAACCTCGACCACGGTAGCGGGTGTGAGTGCCTGGCTCCAGCGCCTCCTACGATGGTGCCGCTCGAGCGGTTCGAGCGACAAACGTCGCGCATGGCGCTCCTCGGCAGCTGCCGATGGTCACGCCATCAACTCCCGCACCTGGCTCGAACCATGGGGAAGCGAGGAAGCCGCGGAGGCGGTAGTTACATCCCGGTTACCACGGCGGTGTATACGAGCTCGGCATTGGCCTGCGGTGACAATGTCTGCGGCGAATTTCGTTCATGCACGACGGTGCCGAGCGGCGGCGTGATTTCTACCGTTGTCGTCATTCCCTATTCCCTGGACCCCTTTCTGAGGACCGCTGATGAATCTATCGACTCTCCCGGACCGTCGTGCGGCCGCCGTACCGGACGCGGCCGCCGTCGCCGACGACAGCACTGACCTGAACAACACCGAATTCCTCGATGCCGTGCGGCGTGCCGCCGCGACCCTGCGCGCCGCGGGGGTCTCGAGCGGCGACGTGGTCGCGATCATGTTGCCCAACACCGCCGCTCTTGTCGTATCCCTGTTCGCTACCTGGCGTGTGGGTGCCACGGTCACCCCTCTCGACCCCTCGCTGACCGCCGCAGGAGCCGACTATCAGCTGACCGATACGGGCGCCAAGGTCCTGATCACCGCGCAGCGGCCCACCCCCGACGCTGCGGTCCGCGTCGTCATTCCCGCCGACGATCTCACCACCGCGGACCCCGATGTCGCCGAACCCGCACGGCCCCGCGACGACACCCTCGCGCTGCTGTTCCGCACCCATGGCACGGGCAAATCCCACAGCGTGACGGTCGACCACGCCAACCTCAACGCCATGTGCTCGGTGGCGATCGAGGCATTCGAACTCACCGCAGCCGACCACGGCCTGCTGCATCTGCCGTTGTTCCACGTCAACAGCATCGTTGTCGGCACTGTGTCGCCGCTGCTCGCCGGCGGGCGCGCCACCGTGGCCTCGAGCCCGAAGACTTTCGTCGACCGGATCGAGCGCAGCCATGCCACATGCATCTGCGCTGTTCCGGCCACGTATGCACTGCTGTCGGAGCTGCCCGCCCACATCCGGCCGAACACCTCATCGGTACGGTTCGCGATCTGCGGCGCGGCCCCGGCCGATGCCGAAGTGCTGACCGAATTCCGACGCCGCTACGGAATTCCGATCATCGACGGCCATGTCTCCGAAGTTCCGGTGCGAGCGCGCCGCTCACCGTCACCGCCACGGTGGACGCCGTCGGGATACTCCTGCCGGGCCGGCTGATTCGGACCATTGATCCGAAGGCGTCCACCTCGCGGCAATGTCGTGGGTGTGCAGTCGGCAATTTCCCGCGCGGCAACCGCGCAGTAACTACCGTTGGGGAGTGACGACATCTCGTCGCGACGGTGAGGGCGATGTGGGCCGCTCTGTCGCGCGGATCGCCGCCCGCATGAACGAGCGGGTGACCGATATCGCCGCGATCCTGCGGCGCGGTCTCGAGGACGATATCCCCGAGTTGCGGGGCGACGCCCGCACCGTCGAACTGCTCGGCGCCAGCGTGGAAGCCAATGTCGACACCATCCTGCACGCGCTGCAACACGACATACCCGTCGCTCGGATCAACGCTCCCACCGCGGCCATCGAATACGCCAGACGCCTGGCCCAGCATGGAGTTCCGGTCAACGCCTTGATCCGCGCCTATCGGGTCGGCCACCGGCGGATGACCGAGTTGGTCTTCGCCGAATTGCGGGCCGGCGACATCGCGGCCGCCGATGGTGTCGCGGTCGCGCAGGCGATCACCACCCCGATGTTCGAATACATCGACCGGATCACCACACAGGTCGTCGCGGTGTACGAGACCGAGCGTGAGCAGTGGCTCGAGAGCCGCAACAGCGCCCGCGCGCTGCGCGTGGGTGAGGTGCTGTCCGGCAGGGAGCCGGTCGATATCGATGCCACGACCGAATCCATCCGCTACCCGCTGCGTTGGCATCACCTGGCGCTGATCCTCTGGTATCCCGACACCGGCGCGAGTCGTGACGAACTCACCCGGCTGCAACGCTTCGTCCGTGAGCTGGCCGAGGCGGCCGGCACCGCGGCCGCGCCGCTGTTCGCGGCCGCCGACCGCACCAGCGCATGGGCCTGGCTGCCCTATCGGTCCGAGCGCTCCGATGCGGTGACCCAGGTCCGTGATTTCGCGAGCCGCCGGCCCGACACACCGCGTCTGGCGATCGGCATCATGGGCCAGGGGCTGTCCGGCTTCCGCCGGTCCCATCGGCAGGCGCTGCGCGCACGCTCGGTCGCGCTCGCCCGCGCAGGCGCAGAACCGGGAATCACCGTGGCCAGTGATCCCGGGCTGTCGGCCGCGGCACTGTTCGACGGCACCCGCGCGGAGGTCGGCGAGTGGGTGGACGAGGTGCTCGGCGAATTGGCCGCCGAGAACAACAACGATGCCCGGCTGCGCGAGACGCTGTGGGTGTTCCTGCACACCGGATCCAGCTACAAGGCGGCCGCCGCGCAGCTCGATCTCCATTCCAATTCGGTGAAATACCGGGTCGGGCGGGCGGTTTCGCGACGCGGTCGGCCGATCACCGACGACGACCGGTTGGACGTCGAGCTGGCACTGCTGATCTGCCACTGGTACGGCGCGGCGGTACTGCGGCCGAATCCGGACTGACCGCGGCGGCAAACTCCCGAGTTCGACCGGTTCGCCCGCAACATGGTCGAGGCCGGGCGACATCCTCACCGGCCTGCGCTCGTGATACTCCCTGATTCCGACCGCCGTGACCAACACGTGGGCCATCACCCGGGCAGGCAGCCACTGCGCCAGCACCGCGCACAATCCTCGTCCGCGACCGTAATCCCGTCAGGTGATCCGAGGACCGGAGCCGTGTCGCAGCGGATGTCGCACCACTTCGCACACGTCACAGCTGGTTATAGTCGTTCGCTATGAATTGGTATCGGCGTAAGCGGGCAGCCACCGCTGGTACCGCGGCGACCTGGGTCGGTCAGGTCGCGCGCCGGGACCCGGAGGATTCGACCGCGAGCAGCGGGTTCGCCGAACGGGCTTTGGCGGTGCAGCGGTCCCGGCATGGATCCACTGGGTCTACGACCGCGACCCCGAGATCGCACGCCACTACTACAGGCTGTACTACCCCCTCGACGACGGCCTGGGCGATGAGCAGCGGATCCTCGAGCGGGCCTACCAGGCCGAGAAATCCGCGCGGTGTGTGGAACGGGCCCGCCGCTTCCACCCCGGCCGGCCGGTGCCGGCCGCGTATTTTCCCGAGCTGCCCGACGACGAGGACTTCTACGCCGCCTGCGACGCGCGGCGGGAATGGGACGGGCACTGGTACTCCCGCGACCCCCTGCACGCCTGGCCCGAGGTCCACGGCCTGCGATAAACCCCTCCCGGGTCTCGGTTCGAGACGCGCGCGGCCCCTGTCTCTTTCCTGGCGGGTGCCGCGGAACTGGTTGCGGCCCAGCAGAACCGGGACCGGGTGATCATTGGTCGGCTGAAAACGGAGCCTTCCGTTGACCTTGAACGCCTACGATGGCGCAGGTCGGCCCCCTATGCGGTGGCGCAGACCCCTCGGCATCGCTGCCCCTGGGCCTTCGTGGCATTGCTCGCGTGCGGTCGACCTCGGCGTACACCGCCGCCGCGAGTTGAGAATTCCAGCCCGCCCGGTGAGACCGGGAGTCGGGCAGGGATTCAGAAGGTGCGCCACGGGAAGCTGGGCGGCCCGGACACTGGGATGAGCGTCCGGGCCTGGGGCCCGGACGATGGCCGCTAGCGCCGCGGCCTGCCCGGGGAAGCCGACCGGCACCCGGATGTCCGGGATCCGCGGACATCCGGGTGCCGGTCCGTGCTTGCCCGCTCTGGCGAGCCGTGCAGTCTGTCCACCGATCCGGGCCGACCAGCGGGAGCCTCACACCGGTCGCCTTCAGTGTGAAACACCGCCGGCAACAACACCATCCCCTGCCCACTACCGAGACTCCGCCTGCCGGTTACACCCGAATTGGCGAGTCCGGTTGGCGTGCGCAAGGGATCCGCGGGCGGCCAGGGACCGTGCCTTGGTGGCCGGGTCCGCAAGGCCGCGCGGCGGGAGCCGGGTTTCCTCGCGTGCGGGTCTCCCCCACAGGGACAGGCACGGTGACCGTCACCGCGTCACCGCGGAGCGCGACGGCACCAGCAACGCACTGCCCTGCGCCTACCTCCGACGGCCCAATCACGTTGCGGTCGAAGGCAACCCACTGCACTGGCAAGACATGACCGGCATTACTCTTGCCGTGGGTCAGCGAGCAAACCCCTCCCCCGGCTTCGCTGACCTTGCCATGTGCGGTGCCGTCCGGGGCGCTCTCCTGACGGCACCGTCCCGCGGCCCGCGACGCCCGCCCGGTACGCACGCGTCGCGGACCGAAAGACCTACTGAGGTAGTGACGCCTTCGGCGTCCACCTTCAGCGAACAATCTGCAATCAAGACATAATCCTTGATCTTCAATGATTTTCACCGGTCAACGCGTCCGGGTT
Source organism: Nocardia sp. CA-151230 (assembly GCF_050942175.1). NCBI lineage: Bacteria > Bacillati > Actinomycetota > Actinomycetes > Mycobacteriales > Nocardiaceae > Nocardia > Nocardia sp. CA-151230. The sequence continues at coordinate 3,695,284 of NZ_CP192061.1, read as the reverse complement.
TACCATTAGTTACAGGTCGGCAAACATCTCCCGGTTGTTTGCCGACCTGCCATGCGCGGCCGTTCGGAATCCATGGTCACAGCCGCGACATTGTGCGCACTGCCGTCAGGGGCGCTCCTGACGGCACTGCCACGGCGAACACCATGGCGGGAATACCCCGGCGAGGTCAGCACTGTCGGGTCGCGTTCGGCGATGAGGCGTTGTCGGTCTCGGTGCCACTGCCCGATGTGCATCGACGGTTCCTACTGCGTCACACGGGTATTGGAAGCAACCGGCCTGGCAGGCCAGTTCGAGCTCTGCGCTCCTCGCCCGGCCGAACCGGCCGAGCCATAACGATCGATCCACCGAACCCCGCCGCCCGAGTCAGACCCTGGCCGGACTGGGATAGTGACGCGACAGCGCTCAACCTCGGCGACGAATGACCGATGATCAAAGGCAAAATCCGCGAGTACATCTCGCTATGACCGCAGAGGGAAGACGAGTCCAAAGAACCTCCTCCCGTCAGATCGGTCATAGGGATCGGTCATCTGCACCCCATTGAGGTTCATCGACGGGCTGGCCCGGTTCTGTCCGGCATTCTCACGCAACCGATTCGGAGACATCTGCGACCGTGCGTGCCTGGGCACTCTCGATTCGTGCCACCAGCGCGATATCCGGCCGCTGCGGCACAGGATCTCCGTACCGTGCGGTGCGGGTGAGCTTGTCGTGGGGCGTGGCGGGGATCCGGGTGCGGTTACCTCGCCGCAGTCTCGCGTCGGATCATCCGGCCGGGGTCACCGCGGATGGCTCCGGAACCGGCGCCCCGTTCGCCAATTCGGGCGGTGCATCGTGCTCGGCGGCCGGGTGGATCGGCCCGCAGACTCTTTCGATCCATCCGGCCTGAGCAGCAATTCCGACCGTCACGGTGGAAGTGGTCGTGTGGCATGAGCAGGTACGGATGCCCGTCGGATGCGCTCGGCCGGGCAAGCGCGCCGGGTTCCGGTTGCGGTGATCGCATGGACCGCCTCGTAGACCTCTACGTGCTGTATGCCCAGATTCATCGGTGGCAGTCCGTGATCGCCATCTGTGACGAGCTCTACGACCGCTACCCCCAACTGTGGCCGTCGCTGACCGGCCCGGACCGTGGCGCCGATCTGACCCAGGCCGACATCGGGATCCGCCGCCAACTCTGTGACGCCGAAATCGTCTACCGCACCGCCGATTTCACGATCCCCGATCGGATCCGCCGGCGCTGGCACGCCACCGCCGACGGCCTGCTCACGGCCGCGTACCTGCGCTATCAGTGCGCCGCGATCGCCGCAGCCTCCACGGGGCCGGCACGTTGGCCGAGCTCTACGAGAGCTCGCGAGCTGTCCGGCCCGTGAGGTCCGTATGGGCGAACAAATCAGGGTAGGTCGGTCGAGTTCTGGGCACAGGCTCGGGAACGGCGGCGGGACAGGACGCTTCCGTCTGCAGGGGTGTCCCGCCGCCCTTTCGAGCACTTTACGTGCACGGCGACAGCCCTGGGCTCAACAGGGCAGTGCCGATCAGGACCGCCAGGGCGGGCGGTCCAGACAGCCACCAGGACGGCGAGACGGCTACGATGCAGCCCGTACCAGCGTCCTTGCGGCTATCCGCTCGAGAACGTAGCCGGTACCACGCGGCGGATTACAGCAGCCGTGCCGTGACGGCACGAAAACGACGGTCTCCGGCATGAATGGTCACGTGTCCAAAAAGGCGGTTCGCAACTATCACCCGGGGCTTTCGGCCATCAGGACGCAACACGCCTGCACCGAATCGTGTGATTCGGGTTGCCACGCATCGTTGGCAACGACCTCCGGCCACATATCCCGGTCATGGACCCGCCTGGCCTCCGGGGAGGGATGAACCGGGCGGGTGCGGGGATTCTCCAGTTTGGTCACCGGAACGGGGGTGACCACAGGCGATCGTAGGTATCTACACCCCGACCACGACTGCCGCCACGCCGATGTACCCGAAACGTCCGTGTTCGGAAAAACGATGGCGGCCGAATCGGAGAGACCTGCGTAGCTGGGGTAGTTCTCTGCGTTCCTCGACGTGGAGGAGCCGCCCCTGTGGTTTTAGGGTGCGGCTCCTCGGGGTTGTCTCAGGCGGTGAGGGTCTCGTCCGGTTTGGCTTCTTCCGGGGCAGGGATGGCCTGGCGCAGGGCTTCGGGGAGGGGCTGGCCGTTAGGGGCCAGTTCCTGGTAGCCGATTTCCTCGCCGGATTCGGAGGCCGGCGGGTACTGGCCGGTGCGGTAGATCTTGGTGCGGAAGGGGAGCTTGCCGTTGGTGCTGACCATGGCACCGTCGGCGCGGACGGGCAGCAGCTCGTGGCGTTCCATCCACAGCGCGCCGCTCGAGCGCGGCGGGATGGTCAGCTGCTGGGTGATGGTCGTGCTCTCCATCGAGGTCACGCCGTAGCGGCGTTCGTAGCCCAGTTCGACCGTGGTACTCACCGAGGTCTCGATGGTGGTGGTGACGCCCATGCCGAAGGGTTTGGCGCTGGCCTCAACGCCCATGCTGAAGCCGACGGTGATGCCGGTGGTCTGGCTGAAGGATTCCTCCATCGATGTGGAGACCCCCGTCGTGACGGCCTCGGAGGCGGTTTGGGACTCCGAGCCGTGCTCGTTGTTGCGGAACAGGATCAGCTCGTAGTGGCGCTTGCGCCGCAGCTTGTAGAACGGCGAGTTGTCGACCTTCCACTTCTCGTCCCTGTCGGTGTCCTTGACCATGAAGTAGGGCACGGTGACGATCCGGTCGGTGACCACCGTCTGCTCGGGCGGCGCCTGGTGGCCGTGCAGCACCGGCTCTTGCGGGTCGGGTCCGTCCTCTACGACCGCCGGCAGATCCAGCACCCACGTCACGGCCGTCGGTGATGGACGGTCCCAGCCGGTAACGGCGGTGAACAGGCCGGTGGGAACGTAGAGGTGCTTGTCGACGTCGCCGTTCGGGTACGGGGGCGCCCCGATGGTCCACCCCGACACCTGACCACCGAAGCCGATATTCCAGCCGAACAACGGACCACGGCTCGTCTCGCCTTCCCGCACCAGATCCCGGCCCTGGTGGGTCTTTTTCACACAAACCATCGCATCGGCCGGCGGCTTGTCGGTTCCGCCCTGGAAGTAGTCGCCCAGTGCCACATAGCCCGCAGGCGGTTTGGGCCGCCACAGCGACGCGAAACGACCGAACAGGGGCAATTCGTACGACCAGATCCGCTCATAGTCAACGGGGGACCGGAGAAGCCCGGCGGATGACGCGTCCTTGACGATCAACCCACCGCGCTTGCCTCGCGGGTCATACTCGAACGATCCAGCCCAGTACGTCCCCAGGACCGACCACCCCGCGGGGGCGGTCGGGCGCCAGAACCCCAGGGTGTTCGCCCCGCCAATGGCGTCAAATCTCTGCTCCACGAAGTCTGTGGTGAAACCGAGCTCCAGGTCTCCGTACCGCTGTGAGATCACAGGATCTTCCTTTCCGTCAGGCTGTGAGGCCGTGTGCTGGGTGTCGGAGAGTCCAGTGCGCAGGAGCGGGAACGGTGGTTGGGCGGTTGTAAGTTCTGCTCGACAGACCTAATGGACTCCCCTGTTCATCGACTGCCGTCACCACCGAAGCCCTGGTAAGAAACGCGAATCGAGCCCCGCCGGCGCGTCGGTACCTGGCCGCGGAACCACACATCGCGGCAGATCAGAACGCGCACCGAACCTGCCAGGCCCGGCACCCGCATCCAGCAACAAGCATGCCCTGCAACAGCTTTGCACGAAGCAGATTCCCGCGAAACGGACCCTCAGCGGCCAGCTGAACCCTTGCCGCGCGCAACCACAAGGGCGCCGGAGCCGGACGACCGAATGCAGCCTGGACGGTGACAGGACTCCAGCAAACTTCGGTGTCTTCCGCGCGGGTTCTACCGGAACGCCTGTTCGGAAAACGATTGCCGACAACGTCGAGCATCGACTCCGAGACTGTTCTGCCGCGACCCGCATGCGTTGGGGTCAGCTCCATACCCCTGGAGCGCGTGAAGGAACAGCGAGTTCGGCGAGTACGCCGTAGTGGTCGCTCGCCTGAACCCCGCCTCGCGTGTCAACGCCGATACGTCGACATACCGCACCTCGAGCGTCGGCCCGAAACTGGTCCCTCTCACCAACACGTAGTCGATGCGCCGCCCTGCGGCCGTGAACATGTCACCGCGGGCGACCACAGTGGGTTGTCCGGGGTGAAGGTATGCCCGCGATCGTTGGGCCGCAGTACTTCCCATGCGTCGTGGTAACTGACGCTCATGCCTGCCAGTGACTGGCGGCCGGTCCAGAATCGTATGCTGGCGGAGTCCGGGGTGGCATCGAAGTCACCGAGGACCACAACATGTTCTTCACGTCCGTCGAGGACTTCGTCGATGAACCGGGCCGCCTCGACTGCCCGGAGCTCGCGTTCGTATTCGCAGTCGAACTGGAAGACCGGTTTGTGCGATCGTCGCCTACGGGCTCATCCGAGATCTATTGCCGCAAAAGTATGTTCCGATCGGCCTCGGAATCTCGGCGACCGGCCTCAGGTTCTCCGCCGCCATTGCGCCGATCCTGGCCGGGTACCTGGTCGATCAGCACAGCTGGCGCGCGATGTTCTGGGTGCTGTTCGCTTTTGTGACGGTCATGACGCCGATGGAGGCGTTGGTGGTACCCCGAGTCGAAACTTCGCGTGCACAGCCGCGTCGACCTCGCCGGCGCCGTTCTGCTCTCCGGCGGCGTGGCCATGACCCTGATATACGTGTCCAAAGGCAACAGCTGGGGCTGGTCCAAAATGACGACCCTGGCCTGGCTGATCGGCGGGATCGCAGCGCTCACGTTGTTCGTGCTCGTCGAATTACGCTCGAGCACACCGCTGATGGACATGCGGCTGCTGTTCGCGCCACGGGTCAGCCTGGTGCTGCTCACAGCGGTGTTCGCCGCCTGCGTGGTCGGTGTGCACAGCTACGCCGTCGCCTACATGGCCCAGACTCCCTCCCAATCCGCTCTCGAACCGACGATCGTGTCACGCACCCTGGCACGTGTCGTCCAGGCGACCGGACACACGCTACCGCCGGAACTGGTGCACGTGACGCTCACTCCGGGCTACAGCTACGGCAACGGACTGTCCCTGATGCAGTTCGCCTTACGCATCGGATTGGTTTCGGGGCTGGTCGCCATGGCATTCGGCGTCATCGCCGGACTCCTGGCCCGGCGCGCCGGCCCCCCCGACTGCCCCTGCTCGGGGCACTGACACTGTTCGCGATCACCACAGTCTCGCTGGCTGTGCTCCCGCACACCTGGCAGGCCTTCGCGCTCAACAGTTTCGGATTCGGCGCCGCGCTCGGGCTCTACTACGCCTGCATGCCGATCCTCATGGTGGAGGCGGTCCCGCCGGAACAGCAGGGCATCAGCGTCGGCATGCTGGGCGCGACGCAGAGCCTGAGCACCGCGATCGGCACGGCGGTCATCACCGCCTTCGTCAGCGCCCACCCGATCACCACCAGCGTCAGCATCGCGGGGCGGCCACCGCAGGAGAGCACCTTGCCGAATGTCTTCGCCGACAAGGGATACGAGCTCGGATTCTGGTTCGGTGGCGCAGCCGCGGTGTGTGCGCTGCTGATCGCCTTGGTGATGAAACACGGCCGCACCCCGGCGACCGGCGGCGCTTTCGCCCGAGCACGAGGAAACCAACCCCGCAGCTACGCGGAATCCCAGGTTGCCAGTCCCCGATTCGCGGGTGGTGGCGCTCGGCGCGCCGAGCCGGGACCGGTTGCAGTCGGTGTGGTGGCACAGATAGTAGCCGCCGTTGATCACCTTGCCGGTACCGGTCGGCGGGCCCGCGGGATTGTCCAGCAAGGCCGCCGGATGCTCGGTCGTGAACCAGTCCGAGCACCATTCCCACACATTGCCGACCACGTTGTAGAGCCCGAAATCGTTGGGAGCAAAGGCGTTTACCGGTGCAGTACCCACATACCCGTCCGCGGCGGTGTTGTGGGTGGGGAAGACTCCCTGCCAGACGTTGGCGTGGTGGCGGCGGCCGCGTGGGACGAGTTCCTCGCCCCACGGAAACCGCTGCTGCACAGTGCCACCGCGCGCGGCGCGCTCCCAAGCGGCCTCGCTCGGTCGGCCGCATGCGCGGGATCGGCGGCCACATCCGGCGGCAGCCGCCAGCAGCAGCTCTTCGGCGTATTGGGGTGTGAGGAACATCGGTGCGAAAAGTAGCTGTAAGTGCAGTGATGCCCCGGAGTCGATTCCCGGAGCATCACGTAACTTGTTGTGGCCGTTGCTATTTCTTATCGGCTCGGTTGTTGGCGTTGGTCGTGGGTTCCGGTGCTCGGCGAAGTCAGGCGGTGAGTTCGAGGGTGATGAGGGTGTAGCCGGTGTCGGGGTCGAGATGGCGGCTGATTTCACCGAAACCCAGGCGGGCGTAGAAGGCGCGGGCGGAGGTGTTGAGCTCGAACACGTCGAGGGTCACCGTGGGGTGCAGGCCTAGAGCGTGGGCGACCAGTTGCCTTCCGATGCCCGATTTCTGGGTGCTGGGGTCGACGAACAGGCCGCCGATCTCGGCATCGAGCATTCCCAGCAGCCCGACCACACCCCGGGCCGGGATCTCGGCGACCCAGTTGTCGGCGTGGACGAGATAGATCTCGCGAAGCTTGCGCTCCCGCTCCCCGGAGCCCTCATCGGCGATGAAGGGATGCGCGATGCGGGTGGCACGGCTCCAGAGTCCGACCACGGCCTCTTCGTCCTCGGGGCTGTAGGGACGGATGGTCAGCGAGGGCGGTTCGGGCACGCGCGCAGCCGGGTGGGCACTGGGAGTCGTCGTCACGAACAACAACCTTTGCTGAAGAATAGCTGTGTTGGCAAATGGTTTTGGGTGAGCGCTGTCGGGGTTCCGAACCGGTGAGGCATGGACGTCGCCGTATCCGGTCCCCAGATGCGCCCACTCCGACCGCTACGCCACGATCACCATCGCGGCGCTGGTCGTCGACGGCGATCAGACCAGACAGCCGGGCATCCTCTCAGTCGGTGGCGGGCACCAACGACACCAATCGCAGGCCCGCGAGCAGCGGAACACACGCCCCCGTTGCCGGCCCTACACCATCCCGAAGCCCGAGCCGAGATCGAAGCATGGGTCACGCAACACCTACCCGAAGCCATTACCGTCTCCCGTCCCGGCATCGCTCCTATTCAAAGAGATATCGACACGCCAAATACACTCACTCTCCTGACCGACGAAGAACTGGCTCAGCACATCGAAACCATCACCCGCCGCCTAGCACCTACCGACACCGAAGCACTTCTATACGGTCCCGCCCACCCAACCGTTGAGGCCCCATCGAACGCCGAAAATGACTGGCTGGTCGATGAGTTCAACCAACTCCAGCGCGAACAGCTGCGGCGTTCCCACCTCACGGCCGCAGAGACAGAAACCGAGCATCATATCCGTAGCCACGCCGCCCGCTCCGAGCCCGAAACTTCAGCACCCGACGCCAGCCCACCATTGACTATCACTCCCAACTTCTCCGACCCGGCAGCCGACCTCTGAACTGAACATGGCCGGTGCACGCCCAAACGGCAGGCTCGCCGCCGTGGCCTGTGAATCCACAGGTTCCCACAGGGTTACTGCCCGCGGCCGCGGTGTGCGTCTCAATCAAGATAGAGCCTCTTGATTGCAAGTCAAGAGTGTGTTGTCGGTCTCGAGGGGCTCTCAACTGATGTTCAAGACACCGCAGTGCTGCTGCGAACATGGAAAAGCGGTGAGGCGGTGCGTGGTGGCGGGCTTACCTCACCGCTCGGCGTGCAGTCGCGGCGTGGCCGACCGGCCACAGCTTCTCAGGCTGTGGCCACCGGGTTGACCAGCCTGCCGATTCCCTCCACCTCTATGCTCACGACGTCTCCAGCGCGCAGGAATTGTTCGGTGAATTGGCCTGCGCCGCGCGGACTTCCGGTCGCGATCACATCACCTGGCTCGAGGGTCTGATAGCGCGACAGATAGCAGATCAGCTCCGGAACGGAGTAGAGGAAACTCCTCGATCGGTCGTCCTGGCGCAGCTCGCCGTTCACCCAGGTACGGAGCCGAAGATCCAGCGGCTGGGCGAACTCGTCGGCACTCACCAGGCAGGGCCCGAGCGGTTTGAAGGTGTCGAAACTCTTCGCGACACCGATCGAGGCAACCGGATCCCCGGCATAGGCACGGCGCTGAATATCGCGGGCGGTGACATCGTTGAGCACAGTCAGCCCCGCCACACACGCCCATGCCTCGGCGTGCGTGGAGATGTCCTTCACACTGCGGCCGATCACCACCGCGATCTCACCTTCGAAATCGACATGGTCGGCAGCGATTTCAGGTAGCACGATCGGCTGGTGCTGACCGGTCACGGCCGACCCCGCCGCGATTTGAACGTTCGGCTCCGTCGGCAGCTGGACATCGTGGCGGCTGATCGAGGCGAACTTCTCGAGTGCCTCCTGGGCATGGCTGGGGTAGTTCAATCCGACCGTCAAGAACTTGCCGGGCCGGGACAGCAATGGACGCAGTCCGGTGTGTTCGAGCGGCACCTCGCGCAGAGGCCGTGCGATACGCGCGGCCTCCAGCCCCGGACCTTCCAATAGGTCGATCAAGCCGGTGTAGGGCAGATCGAGTACGGCCAGGGTGCCCTCGACGTCCTCACGCGCGATGCCCTCATCGGTGCTGTAGAGACGCACTGTTTCCTTCCGATTCAGGTCGTGGGAAGCGAAGCCAGGAAGGACAGCAGCGCGGCATTCACATCGCCGGGCCGCTCGGCCTGAATCCAGTGCCCCGCACCGTCGAGAAACGTGGCCTGTCCCATGGCTTCTGCCGCAGCACGGAAGCCTGGAAAATGTAGGACGGTGTCCGCAGTTCCGCCCACGTAGGCGCTCGGTACCGGCAGTGCCATGTCATGCCATGGTGCGGTGATCTCCCAATTGCGTTGGAATACACGGTATCCGTTGAGGCCACCGCGAAACCCGTTGCGAGAGTAGTTCTCCGAATACACAGCCAGATCGGCGTCCGAAAGGAACGTCATCGGGCCGCCCGGGGTGGGCAGCTCCTCGATGAGAGTGCCGCCATCCGGCACCGTCATGAGGAAAGGAACCTGCGGGTTCAGCCCGGAGTTCGCATAGATCAGCCGCCGGAGACTTTCTTCGACATCGCGTTCCAGATCTCGTTCCGCGACGCCATGATCCTGGAAATAACGCATGTAGAAGCCGTCCGGCACCGCGCCATCGAACCCTTCGAGGATGCTGAGCGGCCCGCGCGGGATGTAGGGAACCGACAGCCCCATTACACCGCGGACGCGATCCGGCCGCATCAGAGCCGCGTGATAGGCCGTCGAGGTACCTGCATCGTGGCCGACTAAGACCGCCTTGTCGATCTCGAGGAGATCGAGCAATCCGACGACATCGCCGACTGTGCGACAGACGTCGTAGTCCTCCACCGCATCGGGCGCCTCGGACTCACCGTGCCCGCGCATGTCGAGTGCGATCGCCCGATACCCTGCCTCCGCCAATGCGGGAAGCTGATGACGCCAGCTGTACCACAGCTCGGGAAAACCGTGGCAAAGTACGACGGCCGGCCCATCGCCCGCCTCGACGAAATGCAGCCTGAGCCTGTTTATCTCGACGTAGTGGTGACGCAATTCGGTCATTGAAACTCTCCTCGTGATGCGCTGCGTCAGGCCCAGCGGACGATGTCGGCGGGATCGAGACGAGGCAGGCGATCGAACCACGGGTTCTCGCCCGGATGGCCGATGTTCACCACGAGGATCGACTGCCACCGTCCGTCCGGGAAGAACTCGGTATCTACGCCCGTCGCGTCGAATCCACCCATCGGTCCGGCCGCGAGGCCGAGTGCGCGGACCGCGAGGATGAAATACCCGGCCTGCAGCGCGGCATTGAATCGTCCTGTGCTGGTGCGCAATTCCTCGTTCGTACCCAGCACGTCGCCGAGCTCGGGGCGGAAAGGCAGCAACTGCGACATGTGCTCGTGAAAGTGCGTGTCCAGCGCAAGCACCGCGACCGCCGGGGCCGCCTCGGTCTTGGCTTTGTTGCCTTCATCCATGTGCTCAACCAGCCGACGACGCGCATCACCGGCGCCGACATACAACACCCGCAACGGCTGGGTGTTCGCCCCGGTCGGCGCCCACCGCGCGAGCTCCCAGATCTCGCGCAGTTCGGCATCGGTCACAGGGATGTCGGCAAAGCGATTGGCGGTGCGCGCCGCGGTGAAAAGCGTTGCGCGCCCTGCCTCGTCGAGGAGCGGCAACGTGCGGGTGAGCTGTTCGGTCATGGTGTCCTCAATCTCGTTCCGCCGATCGGCGGCTGTCTTGACTATCAGTCAAGAACATCTCATGATCACAAGTCAAGAGATTGTTTCTGCGAAGCGGGCCCGACTCCCGCTCATCGACCCAGCACCCGAGAGGTCCCTCCATGTCCGAACTCGACACCACCCAGGCCCCCACGAGTGGGTCCGAAGCCATGCGCCTATTCCTGCCGAACTCCCCGTTCGTTCGCCATCTCGGCATCGAACTCATCGAACTCGGAGACGACCACGCCCGTCTCCGCATGCCCTACCGAGACAACCTGGTCACGATCGGAACCATGGTCCACGGCGGTGCATTGGCCGGCTGCGTCGACATCGGCATCATGGCCGCCGCTTGGGCAGGACCGCGCATACCGGAAAAGCTTCGAGGCGTGACCGTTTCGATGTCCATCGAGTTCATCGAGGCCGCGTACGCCGAAGATCTCGACATCATCGGCACTCGCGTACGCCAGGGCCGCAGGCTCAGTACCTGCACCGTGGACATCGCCACGACCGAGGGCGGCCGACTGATTGCAAAGGGGCTGGGTACCTACCAGGTGGGCTAGCCGAGCACAGGGTCATGGCGTCCGATCTCGGCGTACTTTCCAGCGCTTCCTCGGCACGGCTCGGGTAGATCAGGCCGACTGCGAGTAACGTCCCGGCCGAGATATCAAGGTGCGCATAGTTGTTCGGTACAGCGACAGTGTGCGCACCGCCAGGGCTGTTCTCTCTCCCGATGCCCTCGGCCGACCGGTGTTCACCTCGTTCGGTTACTCCGACTGGATCCAGCATCCCACCCCATCGATGAAGGTAACTGTCCCCATCGCTTCTGCCGCTGCGCGAAAGCCTGTTCAACGCTTTCCCCGCACTCGAGATGGCCGCCGGTCTGGCACCACGTCGGTGGTTCCGCCGGTTTCGTGCGCCGACCGAGCTAGATATGCCGGTCGGGACGTTCGACGATCACTCCGACGCCGACCATCGGGCGGCCTTCCCGAGTTCCTACGTACTTCTGGCCCTCCTTGCCCCATGCGGCGATCGTTCCAAACCGAATCTGCGGCTACCCCTGGATTGTGCCGACCGCTCGGCGAGTACGCCGGTAGTCCTCCAACAGCTCTGCGACCACCGCACGGTAGCGGGCAATACTGTCCAGCTTGATCGACTCGTAGCCGCGCACCATATCCGGCAGGTCGGCGATTTCGACAGCCAGGTGATGGTTTTCGGGTCCCAAGTCGGCGATGACCTCCTCGAGCATCGACCGGTACTCCTCGATCAGAGCACGTTCCTGACGGCGTACGCCGGCGACGCCGAAGGGGTCGAAGCGAGTGCCGCGCAGCCGCCGCATGCCCTTCAGGGTGCGGTACACCGGCCGGAACCACGGTCCGAGCTCGAGCTTGTCCCGCATGCCTATCGCCCTGAGGACCGGCGGGTGCAGCCGGTAGGAAATGCGCGCGCCGGGACCGAACTCAGCCGCCACCGCGTCGGACACGGCCGGATCGAGGGAAAGCCTGGCTACCTCGTACTCGTCCTTGTAGGCCATGAGCTTGTACAGGTTGCGCGCAACCGATTCCGACAGCGCCGTCGCCCCGGGAACCAGCCGCGATTCCGCCTGGTGGATGCGGTCCACGAACTCGATGTATCTGCTGGCGTACGAAAAACTCTGGTACTCGACGAGATCCGGTGCCCGGATGGTGAGCAGCCGCGCCAATTCCGTGTCCGAACCGCCTGCCGATGCCGTGATCAACTCGCGAATCCCGTTCGGGACCGGGCGATTCCGATCCGCATTGACGGGCTTGCCGTTGATCGCCGCCGTGAACTCCGCGGGGTTCGCGACCGCCAGGCGGCCGTATCGGAATGCGGCGACGTTCGCGGCGACATCGATCCCGTTGAGGGTGATCGCTTCCTCGACAACGGCTGGGGTCAGCGGCAGCGACCCGGTCTGCACGGCAGCGCCGACGAGCAGAATGTTCGCGTACTGGTCGGCCCCCAGCAGCGCGGTAACGGCCAGTCGGGCATCCAGGAAGACCGCATCGCGCGTCGCACTGCGCAACGTGCTCTCGATCGGTCCCCGCGCAGGGTACTCCACGCCGGGATCGATGACCATCTGCCCGGTCGGCACCTCACTGGTCGAGATCACCGCCACGGTCCGGTCCGGATGCGCTGCAACGAGATACTTGCTGTCCGCGGCGACGAGCAGATCGCAGCCGAGATAGAGGTCGCATTCCTCGTCGGCAGCCTTGGCAGCCTGCTCGATCGGTTCGGCGGTGATCTTGATGTCAGAGACCACCGCACCACCCTTCTGCGCGAGCCCGGTCTGGTCGAGCGCGCGCACATGGAGCCCGGACAACGAGGCCGCGGTGCTGAGAACCTGTGCGACAGTGACGATCCCGGTTCCCCCGACACCGGTGATACGCGTGACGTGTGTGCCCTGCAGACTCGAGCGGGGATCCGGAATCGTTTCGATGTCAACGGCGGGGGCCGTCGGCCGACCGGTCTTCCGGCGGGCGGGTACGACGGTGAGGAACGAGGGGCAGTCCCCGGCCAGACAGGAGAGATCTTTGTTGCAAGAGGACTGATCGATCCTGGTTTTGCGGCCGAACTCGGTGGAGATCGGTTGCACGGACAGGCAATTGGACTTCTGGCCGCAATCGCCGCAACCCTCGCAGACCCGCTCGTTGATCATGACGCGTTGCACCGGTTCTGGCGCGAGCCCGCGTTTGCGTTTGCGCCGCAGCTCGGTGGCGCATTCCTGATCGTGGATCAGCAGGGTGACACCGCTGGTCGCGGCCAGCGTCTGTTGCGCCTCGATCAACCGTTCACGCGGCCAAACCTCGACTCCTCCGGGCAGTTTCGCCTTGCGGTACCTGCGGGTGTCCTCGGTGGTGATGATGATTCGGGCGATGCCCTCGGCGTTCATCGCCTCGCAGATAGCCGGGATCGACATCAGACCGACCGCCTGCTGCCCGCCGGTCATCGCGACCGCGGAGTTGTAGAGCAGCTTGTAGGTGATGTCGATGCCGGCAGCGATGGCTGCTCGAATCGCCAGGCTTCCGGAGTGGTGGAAGGTGCCGTCGCCGAGGTTTTGGATCAGGTGATCACGATCGACGAAGGGCGCCATGCCGATCCACTGTGCACCCTCACCACCCATCTGCGTCATCCCGGCTACCTCCCCCACCTGAGCGGCGTCCATGAGGGTGACCATGGCATGGCAGCCGATCCCGGCTCCCACAGTCGCCCCGGCGGGAATCTTGGTCGAAACATTGTGCGGGCAGCCCGAACAGAAGTAGGGCGTACGCGTCACCAAGGGCAGAGGAATCGCTCCACGCCGCGGACGCGCGCGTGCGAGCCAGGAGTCCACGGTGGTGAATCCGCCGATGCGTGACAACCGCGACGCCAGCCCGGCGGCCACGCCGTCCGGATCCAGTTCTCCGTCGAGCGGGAAAAGCTTTGCGCCACCGGGCATTCGCTTCCCAGACACCGTGGGCGCGTCGTCGCGACCGTAGAGCAGATCCTTCACCGCGGTCTCGACGAACGGGCGCTTCTCTTCGACCACGATGATCTCGGTGAGACCGTCGGCGAAGGCTTCGATAATCGATGGTTCCACCGGATGAATCATCCCCAGCTGAAGCAGACGGACGCCTGAGCGCGTCAGCTCCTGCTCGTCGAGCCCGAGCATGCGCAACGCCTGGCGCACATCGAGAAAGGTCTTGCCCGCGGCGATGATCCCGACCCGATCCTCGGCGCCGCGGTGCATGATGCGGTTCAGCGCATTGGCCGCGGCGTAGCGGCGGGCGATCTCGAGCCGGGCCCCGTCCCGGCTGCGCTCCAGCGCGCCGAGTGTCGGCTGCAGGACATGGGCGGTCACCTCATGCCGATACTCGATGCCATCCACAGTGAGGTCGGGCAGGACAGGCTGGACCCGGTCGGGATCCAACTCGACGGTGCCGGACCCATCGGCAACATTGGTGACGACCTTCATCGCCACCCACAGACCGCACATACGTGACATCGCGATCCCGTGTAGACCGAGGTCCAATGCCTGCTGCGGATCTGCCGGATACAGGATGGGCAGTCCGAGATCGGCGAGCAGCAGCTCCGAAGCACCTGGTACGGAAGAGGATTTCGCCGCTGGATCATCGCCGACCAGCGCGAGAACTCCGCCCGCGGGATGGGTGCCCATGATGTTGCTGTGGCGGATCGCGTCGGCTGCGCGATCCAGGCCCGGCGACTTGCCGTACCAGATCGCGCTCACGCCGTCGACTCGCTTGTCCGGCTGCATCGCCGCCAGCTGCGTGCCCTGTACTGCCGTGGCCGCCAGTTCTTCGTTCACACCGGGCTGGAATACGATGTCGTGGTCCGCGAGTAGCGTTGCGCTCCTGGCGAGTTCGGTGTCATAGCCGGCCAGTGGTGAGCCCTCGTAGCCGGAGATGAAGCAGGCCGTGCGGCGACCGGCCCGAGCGTCGGCTCGGCGCGCGTCCAGCGGTAGACGGGCGAGAGCTTGTATCCCGGTCAGGTGCGCCGTACCGCGCTCCGCGACGTATCGATCCCGTGGCGAGACGGGTTGCGTGGGTCCGCTCATGCACCACCGGTCCTGGCCAGGGCCGTGTCGAAGGCGTTGATCAGGTCCTTGTCCGGAGTCGGCGAGAGTTCCGCCGTGCTCCAGGTGATGTGGCCGTCCGGGCGCACCAATACCGCACCGGTGGCACCGATGCCGCAGGGCGCGTCACCCTCGCAGTCGAAGTCGCGACCTGCCACGAACGCTCGCGCGGGTGTCGATCCGGCCACTTCGGTCAAGGATTCGGCCCAGGCTGCACCATCACGTCCGGTGATGAGGGTGAATCCCGGCCACACCAGATCCAGCGTCGAAACTCGCCCGCTATCTGTGCCGATCCAGGCGTGCGGAAGCCGAGCTCCTCGCACCGCAGCTGTGACCGGGTCGACGGCCACCACCGGATCAACCGACTCACACTGTGCCCCATAGACATAGCCGATCTCGAGCTCCAGACTGTCGAAGTGCGGTCGCTGCTCGGGAACGGCTGCGCCGAGCCGAACCCGCTCGGCCGCAGCGACAACCGGATCCGAACTCTCCAGCCGTGCGGCCACTTCCATCGTGTTGGGCCCGATGCCGGCATCGGCCATCTTGACCGCGTTCTCGATACTGTGCTGCGCATTGGCCAGAGCTATCGGACGCCGCTCGGCGCCGTAGGTGTCGAGCAGTGCCTCCGGAGCCCAGCCGTTGAGTACGGCCGCCAGCTTCCAGCCGAGGTTGTCGGCATCGACCAGTCCGGTGTTCATGCCCAGGCCACCGGTCGGAGGGAACTGATGTGCCGCGTCGCCGACGAGGAAGATGCGGCCTTTCCGGTACTGCGTGGCCGTGCTCGCGCCCAGAATCCAGCTGCCCACCGAGCGGATCTCCAACTCGAGATCCGATGCGCCGATAGCGGCCCGGATCAGTCCGGCACAGCGCTGCGGCGTGTAGTCGGCAACGGCTTCGGCGGCGGGGTCGAACCCGATGTTGAAGGTCCAGCGGTTGCCGCCCATGCGAATCAGCACACCGGGACAGCCGGTATTGAGAACCCAGAACAGCAAGGCGGGATCTTCGTCGGTCCACTGCGACAGATCGGCGTGAAAATAGATGTTGATCTGTCGGCCGAATTCCGGGATTCCCTCGACGCCGATGCCGAGACCGCGGCGCAGGGAGCCGGAGGCGCCCTCGGCGGCCACGATGTAGCCCGCGCGCAATGTGGAGCTGCCGTCGGCTGTTTCGGTCGAGACAGCCACCGCGTCGCCGAGGTCGTCAACAGAAATGACCCGTGTTCCGAACCGGACCGAGGCCATGCCCTGTGCGCGTACCGCGTCCAGCAAACGCTGCTGGACGCGGTCCTGTGCGCAAGAGGCGATTGTGACCGACGAGGAGGACAACCGCCGATCCAATGGCTCGGGTGCATCGGCGAGATCGATGCGACCGAATTCCTCGCCCGCCACGGTGTGCTTCCAAACGAAGCTCAATCCGCAGTTCAGATCCACAGCATCGTCGAGTATTCCGTCGGCGACACCCCAACTACGCAGCAGCTCCATGGATCTGGTGTTGACCACGTGTGCCCGGGGATGGGGGTTGATCCCGTCGAACTGTTCGCATACGAGGCTACGGACACCGTGTGTCCCGAGCACATACGCGGTCGCCAGCCCGACAGGTCCGGCGCCGACGATCACGACGGGGGTTTGGGTGTCAATGCTCACGGCCGCTTCACCAGATCCGCGAAAGGCTCGCCCGACTCGTATCGGGTGATCAGCTCTTCAGGGTCGAAGTCGACACCGATGGGATTCGTGATGAAGGCGTCGGATTCGAAAAACGCCTGTGTCTCGGAGTCGGTTTCGAAGCTGTCGATCTGCAACTCGATCTGGTTGCCATCGGGATCCTGGTAGTACATCGACATGGTCGGCCCGTGATTTACGCACCAGAAAGGCTCCACTGCAACGGATTTCAGGCGTTGATAGGTACCGATCAGATCTTCGAGCGAGGCATACGTGAACGCGACGTGATGCAGGCCGGTATGCATGTCGCCCGGCCGCTCCGAGGCCCCGGTGCCGATAAAAGCGACCCGGTGATGCTCATCGTCGTAGGTCATGAAGGCCAGCATGTCGTTGGCGAAGGCAACACGACCTTCCAGAACCTGGACATACCAGTCGGTCATTTCCTTGACCTGGCCGGTCCGCAAGACCACATGCGCGAGTTTGGCTGGTGACGCCACCGTTGGCACCTCCGACTAGTGAGATCAAATCTCTTGACTGTGACTCGAGACACCGTAGCCACTCTCATGATTGTCAGTCAAGAGAAAGTTCAGACGCTTACCCCGGGAAGCGATCGACCGACGAATCGAAGATCAGAGAACGCCAGAATCCGTTGGGTTACAAGCGATCCCGGATGAAGGAGAAGATCAGTGGCGAGCCTTGACGGCCGCCGACGCCACCAGCGCATCGGTGAGCAGGTCGATCAGTTCGCCAATCGGCCGGTCGACGCGACGCGTACTGACGAGAATTCCTTCGAACAGCACATGCGCAGCGTCGGCGATGAGAGCCACATCCGCACCCTCGGGCAGCCGATTGGCGATTGCCCCGAACAGTCGCTGCTCGAGCCAACGCTGGACTTCCTCGTAGGCGGCGCGAACGGACTCCGACTCCGCCATTCGCTCATACGCTTCGCGATGCAGCGAGCGATACGGCTGAACAGCATCCAGCAACCCAACCAGTTCGCCGCGTGGATCACCAGCTATGCCGGCATCCGCCTCCACCCGATCCCGAGCCGTCGAGAATATCGACCTCACGGCCGCCGCGAACAGATCGTCCTTCGTCGGGAAGTACCAATGCACTGCCGATGAAGCCAGTCCCGCGGCACGCCCCACCGCAGCAACGCTCGTCCCTCGATATCCGTTGGCCGCGAAGAGCTCCACGGCCTGGTCGATGACAGCCGCTTCGCGTTCGGCCTTCGGGATCTGCTGTCGATTCTTGGGCATAGCGCGAGCTTACTGCGCCCGGACCCGACTCTTGACCGAGAGTCGAGTGTGCTCTTAACTGTCAATCAAGAGCGGCGATGCGGCCGCCTTGGATCGCGGAGGTATCAGAATGCGTCTCTACGCCACCACCGTCGGCGTCGCCAGGGAGGACCATCCCGGGCTGCTTTCCGTACTCGACCTGCCCTACCGGGATATCGGCGAGCTACTCGCGGGGTCAGGTCTCGACAGCGCGCGCGACGCCGCCACGCGCGCAGAACTGCCACTAGCCGACGCGACAGTGCGGGCGCCGGTGGCCCGTCCCGGCAAAGTGATCATCGTCGGATTGAACTATCCCAGCCACGCCGAGGAGGCGCTCGCGGCATTCGCGGCACTCGGACGCACCGACATCGAACTGCCGAAAGAACCAAACATGCAGGTCACTGCCGGGTCTTCCGTGACCGCCCCTGGCAGCTTGATCGTCCTGCCCGCCGTCGCAGCCGACGAAGTGGACTACGAGGGCGAACTCGCCGTCGTGATCGGTAGCGCCGCGACCAGCGTGAGCGCTGAGCATGCGTGGGCACACGTCGCCGGTCTGACCATCGCGAACGATGTCTCGGCACGCGACATCCAGCGCCGCGCGATGCTGGGTGACGCCGTGGCGTCGGTTGGGGTGGCGAAAAGCTTCGACACCTTCACCCCGCTGGGTCCATGCCTGGTCACCGCGGACGAGTTCACCCGCGAGCCGGATCTCTCGATCCGGACCCGTGTGAATGGCGAACTGCGCCAGGATGATCGGACCGGCAGCTTCATCCATACAATCCCGGAATTGATCGCACACCTGTCGAAGTACCAGACTCTGCAGCCGGGCGACGTGATCTGCACCGGCACTCCGCGTGGCGCCGGAATGTTCTCCGGACGGTTCCTCCGGCCGGGAGACCTGGTGGAGATCGAGGTGGAACGCATCGGGGTGCTGACCAATCTGGTGGCGGCGGCATGAGCGGCAATCGTCAGGGCTCCGCCGAGGCAATCGTTTCCGAAAAGGACTTGCCCCCAACGACATACGAGATACTGATTCGGTCCGCTCGAGCCCATCCAGAACGTCCCGCCCTGCACCTTCTACCCGACGGCGACGGCTGGGACGAACCGGTGACCTGGACGTACCGCGATCTGGCGGAACAAGTCACCCGAGCGGCGAATCTGTATGTCGCACTGGGGCTCGAGCCCGGCGGCGTCGTCGGATTGCTGCTGCCCAACACCGGCGCGACCTATGCCGCGCTACTCGGCGCGCAAGCAGTGGGTATCGCAAACCCGGTCAACCCCATGCTCGCCACCGAGCACATCATCGAGATCATGCGCCTCACCGGTGTCCGCATCCTCCTCGCACCCGCACCGGAACTCGACGCCGATGGCTGGCAGAAAGCGTGCTCTGTCGCGGAGGCACTGCCCGAGCTGCAGGCGCTCATCTCCGTCGGCGGCGGTACGCGTGCCGCGCCACGTAGCTGGGTCGGTGATTTCGATCAGCTGGCCGCAGTCCAGCCCAGCGATCGATTGAACGGTGAACATCGTCGCGGCCCTGGCGATATCGCGGCCTACTTCCATACCGGCGGTACCACCGGCGTACCGAAGGTCGCACCGCATACGCATGCCGGAGAGATATACGTCGCCTGGGCGCTCGGCGAGCACGAGGCGTTCGGCGGCGATACCGTCGTGCTGACCGGTCTGCCGCTGTTCCACGTCAATGCGATTCTGGTCTCCACTCTGACGCCGTTGCTCCGCGGTGGCGCCATCGTGTCGCTGGGCGCTCTCGGTTACCGGGACCGAGCGGCCATGGCCGACTTCTGGCGTATCGTGCAGCGATATCGCATTACCACCTTCTCGGCGGTGCCGACGGTCTATGCGTCGCTGCCGCCCGTACCTGCGGATGTCGATGTCTCGAGCATGCGAGCCGGAATCGTCGGGGCAGCACCGCTGCCCGCCCGAGTCCGCGCGGACTTCGAGGCAGCTACTGGAGTGCCCATGGTCGAGGGCTACGGGCTCACCGAAGGTACCTGTGCGAACACCTTCTCCCCCGTTTGCGGTGGGCGCGTCGGATCGGTCGGGCAAGCCCTGCCGTATCAGGAAGTCAAGGCGGTCCGGCTGACGGGCAACGGGCTGTCGTTCGCCGACTGCGAAACCGGAGAAACCGGCGTGCTGGCGATCAAGGGGCCCAGCGTATTTCCCGGATATCTCCGCTCCGGCCCCGCCGGGCCGAGACCGGATCCATCCGGAGTGATCCTCGACGGATGGCTCATCACCGGAGATCTCGGCCGGGTGGATACCGACGGCTTCGTCTACCTCACCGGCCGCGAAAAGGATGTGATCATTCGCGGTGGCCACAATATCGATCCCCAATTGGTCGAGGAAGCCTTGCTCGCGCACCCCGATGTGGCTGGGGCGGCGGTGGTTTCGCGGCCGGACCCGCATTCCGGCGAAGTGCCGGCCGCCTATCTGGTCCTGCGGTCCGGAGCGAATCCGGGTATCGATGAGCTCCGCCAGTGGGCGATCCAGCACTCGCCCGAGCCCGCTGCCACACCAAAGTTCCTCCATACCGTCGAGGCGATTCCGGTCACAGCGGTCGGCAAGGTGAACAAGGTGGTATTGCGGCACGACTCCGTCAACCGTGTCATCCAGCAGGAACTGCACGCCAGCGACCTGCGCGCCGACATTTCGGTGAAGGACCGAAACGGCCAGGCGCACGCCGACATTCAGCTGCCCGCCGATGTACACGAACAAGGTGTCAGAGCCCTTGTCACTCGCTTGAACGCCTATTCGTTCTCCTATGAGCTTCACTGCGAACACCTCGACAGCTGTCCAGGAGCAGGCAGGTGACCGCCGCACTGGTGGCGATGTCGCACTCGCCGCTCATCGGCAAGAACGACCCGAATCCGGCTGCTCTGCACCGGATCTACGGCGCGCTGGGACAGGCACGCGACTTCGTGGCCGATTTCGCTCCCGACCTCGTCGTCCTGTATGCGCCTGACCATTACAATGGCTTCTTCTACAAGACGATGCCCCAGTTCTGCCTCGGCGTCGACGCCTACTCGGTCGGCGATTTCGGATCCCGGCCCGGGCCATTGCTCGTCGACACCCTCGCGGCCGAACTGTTGGCCCAATGCGTTCTGGATCGCGGGATCGATCTGGCGATCTCCGCGCGAATGCCGGTCGACCACGGATTCATCCAACCGCTCGAAATCCTGTTCGGCGGGATCGATCGAATGCCCGTGGTGCCCGTGTTCGTCAATGGCGTCGCCGCACCTTTCGGGCCGCCACATCGAATCCGTGCGCTGGGGCAGGCTCTGGGTGAAGCAGCCCTCGAGCTGGATAAACGGGTCCTCTTCGTTGGTTCGGGAGGGTTGTCCAACGATCCGCCCGTGCCGACCGTAACCTCCGCCACACAGCGCGTGGCGGAGGCTCTCATCGAAGGTCACCCGACGCCCGAACAGCGCGCCCGCCTCGAACATCGAGTACTGGTGGCCGCTGTGAATTACGGAGCCGGGTTACCGACGACGATCCCGATCAACCCGCGCTGGGACAACCATGTCCTCGACACCTTCGAGCAGGGTGCACTCGGCGATATCGACCGCTGGACAACCACCTGGATGGGTAAAGAGGGCGGCGGCTCCGCACATGAGGTTCGCACATGGATCGCTGCCTACGCCTCGCTCGCCGCGACCGGCAGCTATCGCATGACAACGCGTTTCTATGAACCGGTACCAGAATGGATAGTCGGCTTCTCGGTCACCACGGCTCTGAGTTCGGAGTACTGACGGTTTCCAGTGCGTGGCAACACGCACTGGAAACCACAACCGATCGGATCTCCGAGTGGGCCGCGAAAATGCGTGCGGCTCTAGACTGTTCAGGCGATGCATCGCAAAGTCCTGATAGCCTTTCTCAGCGACCTCCTTAACTCGCGCGGAGCCCGGGCAACGTATTGGCGTACAGCGGGAGCTTGCGCGCCTTAGTACTGCAACGGCACTTGCTGGTTATGTGAGTGGGTGGCCTCGTCGCCGGTAGTGGCTGAGGCGGGCTTGGTGCTGGCGGCGTCGCCGCCACCTCGACCAGGACCAGATGTGGTCGGCGGCATGGATCGGGGTGAGTACCAGCGCTACCAGCAGATGGCGGATCTCCGGTAACGTGAGAGCGATCATGTCTTCACCGCTGACGCCGAGTCACCTTTTGCGGCAACGGTTTTCGAGGCGGCCAGCCAGGCCAGGGCGAGCATGGACAAGGTGATGTGGGCGTGCCAGGCTCGCCAGGAACGAACCTGGTAGTGGTCAAGTCCGGCTTCGCCCTTGGCCTGCGCAAACGCCTCCTCGACATGCCATCTCGACCCGGCCGTGAAGGCCAGATCGACCAGTCGCGAGGCGTGTGGCCCGTAGCAGAGGTAGTAGGCGATCTCGAACTCGCCTTTGCTGTTGGGTGTCAACGACTTACGCGCCAGCAGCCAGTGCCCACGCCCACGAGCCCAGGCGCCGTCGATCGGGCGGCGTGCCCAGTCGTATTCGCGGGGTCCGTGCGCGCCCGCGCCGACCGCAAGTCGCTGCCACGAGGCCGGCGCCAGCTCGGCGATCAGTTCATCAACCCGGCCGACGCGGTCGGCGCGGGTGGCGACCTGCTGGTCGCAACGGGTGGCCAGGACATAGAACACGTCCTGTGATTCCAGCCAAACCCGCAGGTACCCGGCTTGGCCGTAGGCTTCGTCAGCAGTGAACCACGCGAACGGGATCCCGGCGGCCAGCGCCCGTTCGAGCATGGCGATCATCAGCCGCGGCTTCTCGGCGAACCCGACGTCGTCGGGGATACCGGCGTCGCGGCAGCGATCGCGATCGGAGGTCCACGACACCGGCACATAGAGCTCGCGGTCGATCAACGCGTGTCCGTGTTTCGACGCGTACGCCAGGAACACCCCGATCTGGCAGTTCTCGACCCGACCGGCCGTGCCAGAGTACTGACGTTGCACCCCAGCGGATTTGGTGCCCTTCTTCAAGAATCCGGTTTCATCACCGGCCAGCACCGCCTCCGGGTCTCCAAGGTACTCGACCACGTAGCCGCGCACGTCGTCACGAACCCCGTCGACGTCCCAGTCAGCCTTGCGCAGCAGCCGCTGCATCCCGTCCGGACACCCCTCACCAGCGCGTTCAGCCAACGTCCAGCCGTTCTTCCGCTCCAAACCCGCGGTCAATCCAGCCACATACTCCCGCGCCCGCGCCCGCGGCTCGCACCGGGTGAACCGGCTCCCGATCTTCGACATCAACGAATCCAACTCGGCCACAATACGATCCAACACCACACAACAGATCTACCAGCACCTACTCAGCTGAGTGCCGTTGCAGTATTAGAGCCAAGGCCGCGCAGTTAGTGGTTCGGCTGGCGTGTCAATCGAATGATGTTGTGGGGCTTGGTGTGCCGTGATGTAGGACAGCGGAGCGCCTGGTAGAAGAGGTTTGTCACTCCAAGACAACTCTTCACTGGGAGCTCCGCTGTCGGATCAGTCTGTCATCCACCGGCGCGGCGCGGTAGCCGCAGGTGTGTTCGCGCCGGGTCATCTGGGGGAACTGACGAGGATCGTGTCGTTCGACCTGGTCGATGCGGCGCTGGAAACGGCTGGTGCGGTGCAGTCGCGAGTGCGGCTGCTGCCGTCTCGGGTGGTGGTGTATCTGCTGTTGGCCGGGGCGTTGGTTCACCGGCATCGGGTATGGGCAGGTGTGGGCGAGGTTGTGTGCCGGGGTGCCCGGCCGTGTGGTCGCGTGCCCGGGTTCCTCGGCGTTGTCGCAGGCGCTGCGCAGGGTGGGGGTCAAACCGTTGGCGGCGTTGTTCGACCTGGTCCGCGGGCCTGCCGTCGGAGCGGTGCGGTGGCGGGGACTGCTGGTGTGCGCGATCGACGGCACCAGCTTGTTCGTGCCCGACAGCCCGGCCAACGTGGCCGCGTTCGGCCGTCACGGTGGCGGTCACGCCCGGGCCGGCTACCCGATGCTGCGGATGCTGACGGTGGTGGCGTGCGGCACCCGCACCGTCGTCGATGTCGTGTTCGGCCCGTTGCGGATGGCCGAAACGGCCTATGCGCCAAGGCTTCTGGGGTGTCTGCGTCCTGGTATGCTGCTGTTGGCCGACCGGAACTTCGCGGTCACCGCGTTGATCGAGCAGATCACCGGCACCGGCGCGAACCTGCTGATCCGCGCCAAGCTCAACCGGCGCGTTCCCGCGATCGCGCGGCTGGGCGACGGGTCGTGGCTCACGCGTGCCGGCACCGCGACCGTGCGCGTGATCGACGCCGAGATCGCCGTCACCTGCGCCGGTGGGCCGCGACGGGTCGAGCGTTACCGGCTGATCACCAGCCTGACCGACGACAAGCGTTACCCCGCAACGGAATTGGTGGATCTCTATCATCAGCGGTGGGAGATCGAAACCAGTTACCTGGAACTGAAATCGACCATCCTCGGTGGACGGGTGCTGCGTGCCCGCACCCCGGCCGGGATCGCGCAAGAGGTCTACGCCGTGCTCATCACCTACCAGGCGCTGCGCACCGCCATCGCCGACACCGCCCTGGCCACAGACGATTTCTCCCCGGACAGGGGCAGTTTCACCATCGCCGTGCATACCGCGCGCGACCAACTGATCCACGCCGCCGCGATCGTCAACGACACTACGATCGACCTCATCGGCGCGATCGGCCGCGCGATCCTGACCAGCCCGTTGCCCCCGCGCCGCGCACGCACCAGCCCCCGCATCGTCAAACGCGCCATCTCCAAACACCGTGCCAAGGGCGACATCGACCGCAATATCTACAAAACCCAGATCAGCGTGCATATCCTGCCCGGTTGACAACCGGGCAGGAACCCAAACTGCGCGGCCTTGGTATTAGAGCTCCTAACAGGTTCGGCGGGTTGTCGGTGAGTAGTGTTGCAGTGAGCCTTTTTCATCCTTGGTTGGCTTCGAGTTCGCGGTTCTGGAGTGCGTGAATCGCTTTGGCGAGCTGTCCGGCCCTGTGCGGGCAGCTGCGTAGCTTCCGCAGCACCTTCCAGCTCTTGAGCTGGGCGTTGGCGCGTTCACCGGGGGCACGCAGTTTCGCATGGGCTCGGTTGGCCTGCTTCTGGGATTCGGGCTTGTCGCGTCCCTTGTAGGGAGTGAGCAGGCCACCGACACCGTGATATCCCTTATCCGCCAGCACGATCCATCCGCTGCGCTCGAGTTCGGCCACGATCTGCCAGATCCAGGCGGCTTTCGTATCGTGCACGCTGCCGGGCAACGCACCCGACACCCACACGATGTCCCCGCTGGGTGTGGCGAGGACCTGCACATTCATGCCGTGGTGGCGGTGTTTTCCCGAATAGTAGGGCCGGTCAGCGGCCACCCGGTCGATCGGGATCAGCGTGCCGTCCAGAATCAGATAGGCGTGCCCGTCGGCTTTCGCCTTCTTCAGCGCCGAGCGCAGCTTCGGGGCTCGCTCTGCCAGCAGTTCCACGGTCTCGCCGACGTATCGCCATGCGGTGGTCGTCGAGATGTCGAACCCGGCACCGAGATCGGCGTAGGTTTCGGCTTTGCGCAGGTGGGCCAGCACGAGCAGGGCTTGGCGGGCCGGGTCGAGCTTGCGCCAGGCCGAGCCGATCGTGCGGCGGTGCCGGCGGATCAGCCCGGCGACGAAGTGGAGGGTCCGACGTGACAACGCCAGCGCGGAACGGTAGAACAGCAACGGAAGCCCTTGGGGTACAGCGAGTCTTGGTCGACAGCCGTCCTACCAAGGGCTTCCCCATATCCGGCACAGGCGCGCCGTCACCAGTTCCGTTGCCTACCAACAACATCCAGTCAGGATGAAAAAGGCTCAGTGCAGGATATTTCGCTGTGGCAGCACCATGGATCGTGGATGACCGGTTGTGGGCAGTGATCGAACCGCTACTGCCAGTGAAACCGGCCGGGACACCGGGACCGGCCCAGATGGACAACCGGCTCGTGTTGCGAGGAATCCTGTTCGTGCTGATCACCGGGATCGGGTGGGAAGACCTGCCCCAGGAACTGGGGTTCGGGTCCGGGATGACATGTTGGCGCAGGTTGCTGGACTGGCAGGCCCGCCGGGGTGTTCGAACAGATACATCAGGGGCGTGCTCGCCCGCTGCCACGCCGCCCGGTCGATCGATTTCGACCGGGTCATGGTCGACGCCTCGCACGTGCGGGCGAAAAAAGGGGCGCCGCAACCGGTCCGAGCCCAGTCGACCGCGCCAAGACCGGCTCGATGCACCACATCCTGACCTGCAGCAACGGGTTCCCACTCGCGGTCACGTTATCGGGAGCCAACATCAACGACCACCTGCTGCTGCCCACCCTGCTCGACCGCGTGAGACCGCCGCGCGGCCGTCCCGGCCGCCCACGCCACCGCATCACAACCCTGATCGCGGACAAGGGCTATGACTATCCCAGCGTCTACGCCGAACTCCGGCAACGACGCATCACCGGCTACATCCCCCGTCGCGGCACCCGTGACACGGTCACCGCCGGCCGCTGGATCGTCGAACAATCCTTTGCCCTGCTCCACCAATACCGGCGCCTCGCCGTCCGCTGGGAACGACGCACCGACATCCACCACGGATTTCTCGACCTCGCCACAGCACTGATCTGCTGGCGACGACTCAGCAACCAAACCCGGCAGGAGCTCTTAGCGGCATTGGCGACGTGCGCTTTGGCCGAGGTGGCGTCGAAGACGATCTCGATGTCGCGGAAGTTCGGGAGCGCGATGAGTCCGTCGACGCCGTCGTATATGGTCGGCACCTTCAGCCGCCGGGCGCCGGCGAGTCCATCCGAGCCGGGGTCGATGCCTACCATGGCAACGACTTCAAGTGTTCCGGACAGGCGCAGCACCTTGATCATCAGGTCGGTTCCGATGTTTCCGGACCCGATGATGCCACTTGGGTCTTCCTCATTGCCCCTCCTTACGAGCGAAGGTGGCGGAAACCGAACCGAGGGGGCCGATCTCCGTATGAACCCGTGTGCCCGGCATTACGGGCACCATGGGACCGAGCGCCCCTGACAGCACGATTTGTCCAGCGCACAACGGATTTCCGTATTCCTTGGCGGTGCGAGCCAGCCAGGCCAGTGCGTTGAGCGGGTCACCCAGGCAAGCGGTCCCGTCACCTTCCGATACCAGTACGTCGTCGGCGTACATCGGCATCGCGACCTGTCGCGGTACGAACTCAGCCAGAGTGAACTCGTGTCCGGCGAGTACCTCAATCGCCGCCTTCCACCCTTGCCGAGCCAACGGCGTAACCGCCGACAGCAGCGGCGCAATCCGGCGCGTGGAATACAAATGACGGGCAGGACCCAACACCCAGTGACTCGCCAATGCTTGACTTCGGCTGGTCACCTGTCAACACTCCGAGTCGTACCACCGCTGAGGAATCGACCAATCCCACCTTGTCCTGCGGAACGGCGTCAACGGTCGGTAGCGGGAGTACTCGGCGTAACACTCAGCTGATCCGGTCACGTTGACGCCGATCAGGATCAGCCCGTGAACGAGATACGTCCAGACAGCATATTTCATCTAGGAGATCGCTATCCGCCGCTGTGGGCACCGTCGGCCTTGGGAAAGGCGTGGGGCGAAGCGTGTTCGAGCACGACGACTTCGGTATCGGTCGGCGCCAGCTTCATCAGGAGTTGCATGTGCATTTGTTGATGTACTTCGGCGAGGCCGGCCTGGTGGATGGGGACTGCCGATCGCGGTCCGACCGCGCGAAGGTAGTCGATGGCTTCGCCGACCTTCATCCAGGGACCACCGGTGGGCAGCAGCAGGATTTCGACCTGGTTGGGCGGCTGGTCGAACGCGTCGCCCGGGTGAAACAAGCTGCCGTTCAGGATGAATCCTCTGTTGGGGGAAGCAGGCAGAGCGGGGTGAATGCATGCGTGCGTGCCGCCGGTGACCACGAGGTCCAGACCACGCAGCGACAGCTTGTCACCGGGTTCGACAACATGGGCACGTTCTTCGAGCCGGTCGTCGAGCGCGGCCAGGGTGTCGGGTCCGAGCACCAGGTGCGCCTGCGGATTGTCGGCCATCAGTTTCGTGATTCGCTCGGCATCAGCGTGGTCGGGGTGAGCGTGGGTGATCAGGATGAGGTCGAGGTCACGAAGTTCCTCGAAATCCCTTGAATAGGCGCCTGGATCGAACAGCACCCGAGCAACCCCGGCTTCTCCAGTAACCTCGGCCAGCACGCAGGCGTGGCCGTAGTGAGTGAGTTCCATACGTTTTCGCTCCGGTTGGTATCAGGGATGGACGACGGTCATCCACATCGGGTGATTTCGGTTTTGCATATCCCGGACCGCGTCGACGGTGTCGGTCAGCGGAAAGCGTTGAGTGATCAGCTCTTCGGCGGTGAGTACACCGGAGGCGAGCATGTTCAGGACATCATGAGCATCGTTGCGGGTGCAGGCGCGAGTGCCGATGAACCGCCAGCAGTTGGACATCAGCCCGATCGGCGGAATCGGTAGCGGGGTGGCGTTGCCTCCCATGTGTGCCAACACGCCGCCGGTTGTCAGTGCGGCCATGGCCTGACCGGTCGCTGCTCCGGCGGGGATGTAATCGAGAACAGCTGACACGCCTTCTGGGGCCACACTGCGTAGCTGCCGAGTGAGCCACCCTGTGGACTCCCAGTCGGACGGCAGTTCCTCGAGCGCGATCGTCTCGACGGCGAGAGATCTCGCAAGTCCCCGCACCGCATTCAACCTTTCGGCATTGCGCGCGACCAGTATTAGCCGGCCGATTCCGAAATGCTCGGCCAGCTTGATCGTCGCGGTGCCCATCGTTCCGGTCGCAGCGGTGACCACGACCGTGGAGCCGAGCGGAGGTTCCACCAGTTTCAGAATCCGCACCGTATTGGCCAGATCGTGAATCTTCGCACCGACATCGAAGCTGACCCTTTCGGGCAGCGGATCGATCAGCCAATGCGGGATTCGGAGGTACTCCGCCAGCCCACCGTCGTGGTAGCGCTTGTACAGCGGCATCGGTGCACTGCCGAACGCCGCGTGTCCGATCATGGCCTGCTGGGCACACATCATGTCGCGGTCGGTGCGGCAGTAAACGCAGTTTCGGCAGTTCAAGTTCGGATGCACTCGGACCCTGTCGCCGACCGCTACGGTGGTTACCCGCTCACCGACGGCGGCGACGGTCCCGGCTGCCTCATGCCCGAGGGTGGTCGGCAGGTGACGGAATGCTCCCATCGCCAGCAGCGACATCATCCCAGGGGCCAGACCGGCGGCGGCCACCTTGATAACGACGTCGTCCGGGCCGGGTTCCGGGATCGGAATCCGTTCGAGTTCGAGCGTATTCGTTCCGTGACGAGCACGGGCGGCGAGCATACTCATGCGCCGACCTTCTCCACTGCAGCGGCCAGGCGCGCGCTGGAGTACATGTCTGCAGTACGCGTCGTCTCGGCGACCTGCGGTAGTTCGCGATGAGAAAGCAAGCTCACGTGCACCGACTCTTCCGCCGCGATACTGCAATGGGCGATGCCGAGCGGGACTCGAACGAAGTCTCCCGGCCCGAGCTCGACAATCCCGCGCTGGGTCAGCAGCATGCGACTACCGCTGATCTGATACTGGATCTCATCGGCATCCAGGGTGCGGCGGTACCGGCGCCGTGACGAGTCACCGGAGATCGCGACTGTGCCGAGGCGAAGGCTTTCCGTGGCGTACAGCCAGGTACGGCCGAGGGTTTTGCCGGTGGCGAGTACCCCCATACGCTCGGATTCCTGGTGGACATGCTCGAGCAGCAGACTCTCGTCGGACGGAAACACCACAATGTCATGGCCGAGCGCGCCCATGCACTGCGTTATCGCCTCGTTGACCGTCGCCGGTTGCCACCCTGGGAACGCCGGCAAGATCGGCTGCGAAATGCGTTCTGCTTCAACGAGTTCAGTGGCCGGTGCGGGCACATAGAACAACAGATGGCTTTCCTTGCGACCGTAGTTATCGTGCGCTACCCCACGAGGAATGCGCGAGAACTCGCCCGGCCGGTGCTCGATGACACCGAGCTCGGTCATCAAGGTCCGCTCACCCGCGATCTGGTAGGAGATCTCGTCAACGTCGCAGTTTCGGTGATAGAACGGCTGGCGATTGTCCATCGTCTGCCATTCGATGCGAATGTGGTCATTTTCGTAGATTCCGCGCGGCGGAGCAAACGGTTGCGCCCGGTATTCCTGCGGGTAGTGCACCACTTCCAGTGGTGCATGGTCGCGCCATAGCTTCATCGGCATTCGGCTCGGTTGCGGCGGCGCCAGCAGCAAGTTCTCGTCCCGCTCGATGCTGCGCAACGGCCGTTCCGATGCCATGACCATAACGTCTTCCACGACGGCCATTGGAGACCTCCTCGTCTCGAGTTCGAGTTGCGCCCCATCCGGATCCGCAGCCGACTACCTCGGCAAACGAATGCGGTGGAGCTATCCATGACTCAGGGCTTTCTCGGCTGCCTGAGTTACTTCCGCCGATTGCGGGGTCCACTTCAGAACGTCGGCGGTCACATCGGCCGAGGCGCTCGGCGTCCACGCGGCCGCAACGATTCGGTCCGGCCGGATCAGCACGAATCGTCCCTGGTAGCACGAGAATTCACGCATTAGCCCGCCATCGATGTCGATCAACACCCGGCGCCGAGTCCGCGGGACCTGCTCCCTGGTCACCACCAGTGCATCGGTGGCCGACAGTGCAAGACGAATCGGATCCGTTGCAGTCCAGTCGGACTCGTCAACGTCAACACCGATCAAGGCCCAGCCTGTGCCGACGACGTCATCGAGGCGTCGCATCGCATGGGCGGTGGCATCGAATGACAGCGGCTGGCCGATCGGGACTCCCACATCTTCCGACCTACCCGCGGGCACCACGACCATCCCATCGGTCAGCTGCGACGATGGCCGATACCGCATCTCCTCCAGATAGGTGCGGCCTTCCTTGGTGCGCAGCGCGTTCCGAACGGACTCGTCCCGACGATGAGCCAACCGGGTCGAGGTGGTCATGACCACCCGGCCGAGCCGTTCGGACATCCGGACCGTCGCCAAAGCGTGCGGTGCTCGTTCGACCTGATAGCTTGTCAATACTGACGGATCCAGCTGTCCTGCAAGCACATCGGCGATCTTCCACGTCAGATTGGCTGCGTCCCGGATACCGGAATTCAGCCCCTGCCCAGCGAAGGGCGGCATCATATGCGCCGCATCACCCAACAAGAACGAGCGGCCGATCATCCACCGATCAGCGACCACCGCGTTGAACCGATAATTGACCGCCCGCTCGACCTGGCTCGGCACGATCGCCCGATAGGGGGCAACCAGCCTCCGAATCAGCTCGAAGGACGGCGGCTCTCCCGCGCCACCCTCGCCGTCGTACAGCCGGAACTCGTAGCGGCAGCGTCCTTCCAACCCCGGCACAATGACGTGCGGCCGGCGCGGGTCAGCGTGGTGCATGGCGAAACGTTCGGTGTGCGGGTCATCGAGGGTATCGACGACCAACCACACATCGTCATAGCTGCGGCCGGTCATGTCGACGCCTTGCAGCAGACGCGTCGCCGATCGCCCGCCATCGCATCCGAGTACATAGTCGGCCTCCAGCGCCTGCTCGACCCCATCGGCTACCGCGGACAACCGCACGCAATCAGGAAGCTGCTCGAACCCGATCACTTGGGTACCGAATCGCAGCTGCGCCGTGGGCGATTCGGCCAGCGCGGACGCCAGCGCACGCTCGAGATCGGGCTGCGCGAAAGGGTTCTTGAATGGGAAACCGAGCCGGAATGGGTGCGGCCCCCGTGCGTGGAACAGCGGTTCCCCGTAGCTGTCGTAGTAGCGGGTGCCGGTACCCGGCACCACGATCGGCAGTATGCGATCCACGATTCCGGCCTGCTGAAACACTCGCAACGAGACATCGTCGATGCTGATGGCCTTCGGCTCGTCACTGGTCGTGCCGTGCTGCTCCAGCACTGCGACCGTCACGCCGCGGGCAGCCAGCAGCGCCGCCGCCGTCAGACCCACCGGCCCTGCTCCGCACACAGCGACATCCACTCTGCCCAGCGATTCCGCCGCCATGAACGCACCTCTCCTGAGCTCTGGAACTGATGCGCCCACCCTAAAATCATGTCCTGAATTACGGAAGTTATGTCCTGTAAAACAGGACTTGAGAATCGCTCTCGATAAACGTTCGGCAGCGAGATACACACGGATTGCCCCAGCCTCGGAGCTACGCTGGGGCGTGCGATCAAACCAGCCCGACGACGCCTTGCCGGCCGAGCTTGCTCGAACCGTATGGGCGCTGCACCGCGCACTGCGGCAGCGCCAGGGTGCCCCCACAGGCGAAACCCCCCGCCCCCCTGCGCAGGTGGAGGTACTCAGGTTGGTCTCGGAACAACCCGGGACCAGTGTGCGCGAACTCGCCGACGCACTGCGCATGCAAGCCAACAATGTCAGCACCCTGGTCTCCCGGCTCGCCAATGACGGTTACCTGGAGCGTCGTCCGCATCCGGGTGACGGCCGCCAGGTGCGGCTGTACCCCACCGCCAAGATGCGCGCAGCCGCACAGGAATTGGCCACCCGGCTCGACGCGGGAGTTTCCGAAGCCCTCGAAGGACTCGGCGAACAAGCCCGGGCGCGGATCGCTGCCGCCCTCCCCGACCTGCACGAGCTCACGCAGATGCTGAGCCCGCGAGCC
Source organism: Nocardia sp. CA-151230 (assembly GCF_050942175.1). NCBI lineage: Bacteria > Bacillati > Actinomycetota > Actinomycetes > Mycobacteriales > Nocardiaceae > Nocardia > Nocardia sp. CA-151230. The sequence continues at coordinate 3,662,775 of NZ_CP192061.1, read as the reverse complement.
TGACCCCGATCCACTCGGCGAATCGGGCCGAAAAAATTCACTCTACAACTATAGCTCTAGTACTAGAGTTATATCTATGAAGTTCGCCCCTCCGCTCGGGCATTCAGCGGCACACATCGGCCGAACCGGTCAGGCGTCGCGCCGTTCGAGTTCAGCGGTAATCGCATGCGCAGCGCTGCGAACAGCGACTTCAACGTTCTTCAACTCGGCGCGCGGAATCCGCGCCGCCAGTGCCGCAACGCTGATCGCCGCACACACGGCGCCGGAGGCATCCCGAATCGGAGCCGCCACACCGAGAATGTGCTCGTCGAGCTCCCCCTGCGAAATCGCCACTCCCCGCTTACGTATATGCAGGAATCGAGTACGCAGAGCATCGGCGTCGGTGAGCGTCTTGGCAGTGAATCTTTCCAGCGGCGCACCTTCCAGCACCCCGGCTACCTCGTCCGGGTCAGCCCATGCCAACAGCACCTCGGCTGCGGCACCCGCGTTGATCGGCAGTACATGCCCGCGCTCGTAGGACAGCCGCACCGCATGCTTCGCCTCCACCAGATCGAGGCAGACCACCGAACGGCCCGAGCGACGGGTCAGCAGCACGGTCTCGTTGACGCGCGCGGCCAGCGACCGCATAACCGGCAATGCGACCTCCGACAGGCCCAGGCCGACCCTGGCCAGCCTCGCCAGCTCGAAAATTCTTGGGCCGAGCCGGAATCCACCTGTCGCCTCTTCGATGAATCCGCCGCCGACGAGGCTCTGCAGATAGCGATAGCCCGTCGAACGAGCAACGCCCAGTCGGTCGGAGATCTCACCGCCACTCCAGACCGGCTTCTCCGCAGAGAACAGCAGCAGGATGTCCAGTGCCCGATCGGCGGTGGAATTGCGTTCTCGATACGCGCTGGCGCCGCGATCATGTCCGGCCATATACGGAACCACACCTTCTGTACATAGTCCTGTAAATCAGGACATTCCTTTCGTATAGCAGAACACGATTCTAGGCTGCTCCCACCACGAACACAAAGGAGTGCTGTGTTGCCCAATCTTCGACAGGACGTGAGCCGAGCAAGTAGGACCCTTGCCGAGGCCGGCCTCGGTGACATGGTCTGGGGGCACGCATCCATCCGCGACCCGCAAGGTCGCGGCGTGTGGATGAAGGCTTCGGGTTGGGGATTCGAGGAGATCGGCGAGGACCAAGTCCTCCTCGTCTCTGCTGACGGAAAGGTGCTCGACGGCGCCGGAAATCGCCACGTCGAATTCGCCATCCATACCGAGATCATGGCGAGTAGATCCGATGTGGGCGCGGTTGTGCACACTCATGCACCCACGCTGGCCGCATTTGCTTCGCTCGACTGCGAGCTGAAACCTCTCTCCCACGACGGCGTTCCGTTCACCCACCCACAACTGCCTCGATTCACCGAGACCGGGGCCCTCATCGCAACCCCCGAGCTCGGCCGCACTCTGGCCCGAACGCTGGGGAGCGCGAACGGAGTGCTGATCCCCAACCACGGCGCCGTGACGGTCGGCCCCGACATCGAGACCGCGGTCATGTATGCCGTGCTGCTCGAAAGAGCGTGCCACACCCAGCTTCTCGCACAGGCGGCCGGTGGTCCGGCAATCTGGTCCGACGCCACCGAGACCGCCTTCAAACGCGACCAGGTCTGGAATCCCACCCAGATACGGGCCGGCTGGAACTACCTGGCCCGTCGAGCGGACACACATTGCCGGGCCGCCGGAACACCGACGACCTGACGAGAAGGACTCACATGACGGACATGTCGATCGCGCCCCCCGATCTCGGCGAGTTCCACGACACCGATGTTGCGGTGGTGGGCTGCGGTCCGGTGGGAGCACTCCTGGCAGTACTGCTGGGGCAACACGGCCACCGCGTCACTCTCGTCGACAAGTGGCCCGAGCCCTATGCCCAGCCCCGTGCGGTGACGTTCGACCACGAGATCGCCCGCATCCTCGCCATCTTGGGAATCGACTCCGACAACGACCCATCGATCGAATACCACGACGAGCTCTACTATTGGCGAAACGCAGAAGGACAGACACTGCTCGAGGTGGACTGGCGCTCGGTTGCTGCATCCGGTTGGCGAACCCGATACTGGTTCTCTCAGCCCGAACTGGAAAAACGTTTGAGCACAGTGGCTTCGACGCTGCCCACAGTGACATTACGACGGGGTTGGCTGGCCACCGACTTGGTTCAAGACGACCATAGCGCCCTTCTCGCAGGTGTCGACAGCACCGGAGCTGTCGAACGAATCCGCGCGAAATATGTCGTGGGCGCCGATGGCGCGAACAGCTTTGTGCGCCAGGCACTTGACCTCGAATTCGCCGATCACGGATTCTTCTTCGACTGGCTCATCCTCGATGTGATCCCCCACGCCGAACTCGACCTCGGCCCGGCACACTGGCAACTGTGCGATCCGGCTCGACCGACGACGATCGTTCCGGGAGGACCGGGTCGACGCCGCTGGGAATACATGGTTCTCCCAGGCGAATCCGCCGAAGAGCTCGCATCAGAGATATCGGCCTGGCGGCTGCTCGAACGCTGGGGGGTGACATCCGCCAACGCCGTCCTCGAACGCGCGGCCGTCTACCGATTCCAGGCCCGCTGGGCGGAGTCCTGGCGTAATCGGCGCGGATTGATCGCCGGGGACGCCGCACATCTCATGCCGCCGTTCGCCGGCGAGGGCATGTGCGCCGGCCTGCGCGACGCCGTAGCCCTGGCCTGGCGCTTGGACATGGTCTTGTCCGGCACGGCCGGTGACGGCCTTCTCGATTCCTATGCCACCGAGCGCAAAGGTCATGTCCGCCACTACATCGACTTCTCGATGCAGCTCGGCCAAATCATCTGCATCGCTGATCCGGTCGAGGCCGAAGCTCGGGATCGACGGATGATCGCCGAGCTGACCGAATCGCGGGCCGAGCCCGTTGACACCGATATCGCTTCCCTGGGACCGGGGCTCTGGCACGCCGGCACACCGCATGCCGGAGAACTGTCGGTACAGGGCATCGTCGAAGCGAGTGGCCACCGTGGCCGCTTCGACGAAGTCGCCGGACGCGGTTGGATCCTCCTCGGGCGCCACAGCTCACCGATCGCACACCTGACGGCTGCACAACGAGGATCCTGGAGTCGGATCGGTGGTCGATCGTTCCACATCGGCAGCGCGGAAACAGATCCTGATGTCATCGATGTCGATGGCACCTACGCGCGGTGGTTCGACGAGATCGGTGGTGAATTCGTGATCCTGCGCCCCGACTTTTATGTCGCCGCTACGGCTGCGGATCCCGTCGAACTGCGTGAATCGTTGAACCATCTCTTCTCTGGCATGCACCTGACCGCCATCGACGACAGCTCGGTCGTCGTCCATTGAAAGCAGGTACCCACGTGAATCTGGTCTTCGAACACGTCACTCTCGGCCAGCGCATCATCTTCGGAACCGGGGCGGCGGCAGAGAATCTGGCGACCGAGGTCGGTCGGCTCGAGAAGAACCGAGTGATGGTGATCGCCGCGCCATCTCAAGCAGCTCTCGCGCGCGAAGTGACACGCGGCATCCCCGTGGCGGTCCACCACTCCGATGTGGCGCAGCATGTACCATTCGCCAACGCACGAGAAGCGCGAGCGATCGCAGGTCGAAACGATATCGATCTACTCGTCTGCATTGGGGGCGGCTCGACCACCGGTCTTGCCAAAGCAATCGCGTTGACAACCGGCCTCCCGATCGTGGCGTTGCCCACCACGTATTCCGGCTCTGAGGCGACCAACGTATGGGGGCTGACGGAGTCTGGCCGAAAGACCACCGGCATCGACAACAAAGTGTTGCCCGTCAGCGTGATCTACGATGCGGCGCTTACCTTCTCGCTGCCGGTCAAACTGTCGATCGCTTCGGGACTCAACGGCATCGCCCACTGCGTCGACTCGATGTGGGCCCCGCGCACCGATCCCATCAATCAGACTTTGGCGGTCGAGGGTATCCGCGCCCTCTCCGCGGGCCTCACCACCATCAAGAACGACCCGAGTGACGTACTCGGCCGTGAGCAGGCACTCTACGGCGCATACCTCTCGGCGGTCGCATTCGCCTCCGCCGGATCGGGTTTGCACCACAAGATCTGCCACGTCCTCGGCGGTGCGTACAACATGCCCCACGCCGAAACCCATGCTGTGCTTCTGCCACATGTGCTGGCATTCAATGCACCGGCAGCTCCGGAAGCTACGGCACGAATCGTCAGAGCCTTCGAAACATCCACCGCCACAGCAGGACTGGCGTCCCTGTACGCCAGGCTGGACGCACCCAGAGCGCTCAAGGAGTACGGATTCCGAGAGGAGAGCGTTCCGGGGGCAGCCGAGCTGATCATGGGCGCCGTACCCAAATCCAATCCGCGCACGGTCACCGAGACCGAACTGCGCAACCTTCTCTTCGCCGCTTACTCAGGGACTGTTCCCACCGCCTGAAAGGACCCCGATCATGACGCACATCGCGTCCGGCCCGATCAGCCCCGCACAGCAGGCAGTCGAGGAAGAGCTCGTTACCGCCGTGGTCGCGTCATTTTCCCAGACCAACGACGGTCGACTGAGGCTCCTGATGCAGTCACTGACCCGCCATCTTCATGCGTTCATCCGTGAGGTCCGTCTGACCGAGGAAGAATGGCACGCCGCTATCGAATTCCTCACTGCTGCCGGGCATATAACCGATGACAAACGACAGGAGTTCGTGCTTCTGTCCGATGTGCTCGGTGTGTCCATGCAGACCATCGCCGTGAACAACCCGGCCTACGAGAATGCTACCGAGGCAACGGTATTCGGACCCTTCTTCACCGAGAACTCGCCGAAGATCCCGCTTGGGGGCGATATCGCGCACGGTGCCGTCGGGCAACCATGCTGGGTGGAGGGCTACGTCACCGATACCCGGGGCACCCGTATCGCTGGGGCTCGCATCGAGGTCTGGGAGTGCGACGAGGACGGCTTCTACGACGTGCAGTACCCCGACGGACGATGCGCCGGACGTGCCCACCTCTACACCGATTCCGATGGGGCATACCGATTCTGGGGGCTGACGCCGGTTCCGTATCCGATCCCGAGCGACGGGCCGGTTGGCAAACTGCTCGACTCGGTGGGTCGTTCCCCGGTTCGCGCTTCCCACTTGCACTTCATGGTCGCCGCCGACGGCATGCGCACTCTCGTGACGCATATCTTCGTCGCAGGGGATCCGCAGATCACGGTCGGCGACAGCGTATTCGGAGTCAAAGACTCACTGATCAAGGAATTCGAACAGCAGCAGCCGGATACGCGCCCGCCCGATGGCAGAGATCTCGGCGGCCGGCCCTGGGCTCGGGTCCGCTTCGACATCGTTCTCGCGCCAGTAAGTCCCTGAATTATTCGCAACTCGACGAAGGACCATCTTCATGTCGATTACCGGAACCATGCGGGCCGTACGGCTTTTCGAGCATGGCGACCCCTCCGTACTTCGAACAGTCGACGTCCCAATTCCTTTGGTCGGCCCCGACGAGGTGCTCATTCGGGTACACGCCACCGCGATCAACCGCTGGGATCTCAATTACCGTGCCGGCATCCTGCCGCCGCCGCTGCCCGGCAGGCCAGGGTGGCCGCTGCCGTTTCAGCTCGGCCGCGACGCCGCGGGCGAAATCCTGGAAGTCGGTGCGGATGTTCACACCTGGAAGGTCGGCGATCGGGTCGTTCAGATGCCCCATCCCGCGTGTGGCCGGTGCCGAATGTGCCTTCGAGGCCGCGACAACCTCTGTGTCGACACCACCTATCCGGGCCATCAAACCTTCGGTGGGTACGCGGAATACGTCGTCCGGTCCCAGCACTCCATCCTGGCCATCCCCGACGGGGTGGACTACAACGCGGCCGCGGCAACCTTGTGGTCCTACACCACGCCCCTGAACTGTGCCGCTAATCGTGCCCCGGTGGGATTCGGGGAGACCGCGCTGATCACGGGAGCCAGCGGAGGGCTGGCCATCGCGGCCGCACAGATCGCGCGGTTGCACGGCGCGAAAGTCATTGGAACGACGACCAAACCGCATCGTTCGTCCGAACAACTCGCTGCCGGGTTCGACCACATCGTCAACTCACTCGATCCGTCCGCACCCGACCAGGTCCGGGAGCTCACCGGCGGCTTGGGGGCGGATGTCGTGTGGGAATGTGTGGGTGGCACGCAGTTCCTGGAGTTGGCGATCGCATCCGTACGGCTCGGAGGAACGATCGCAATTCTGGCCATCAACGGCCCGAAGGTGGAGATCGCGTCACCATCCTTCATCGCGGGCGAAATCAACATCACTGGCGTCCGGGCCGCAGGACGCCGAGACCAGCAAGTGTGCATGACGATGCTCGGAGAAGGCCGAATTCACCCCATCATCGACCGAATGTATCCGCTCGAAGAGGCTGATTTGGCGCACGAGTACCTGGAGGCCGGCAATCAGATCGGCAAAGTCCTCCTCATTCCATAGTGAATCGAAAGGGATGCTTCGTGACCGGCTATGACCCTCGATGTGGCTCTACGGTATGCCTTCGTTGACGACGAAGCTCATCACCACCAACGCCTGACCTAGTCGCTGAAATCAATTATGGCGCAACAGTTCTCATCGGTGGATTCGGCATGGCCGACATGCCGGTACATCTGATCGACGCCCTGATCCAACAGGGCGCCGCAGAGTTGACGGTAGTCTCGAACAATGCCGGCAACGGCGATACCGGCCTCGCCGCGCTGCTCGCAGCGACCCGCGTGCGCAAGATCGTGTGTTCGTTTCCACCGCAGCATGATTCATGGGTCTTCGACCGCCTGACCAGGGTGGCGATGATGGCGTGAATGCATGCCGTCATGGACCCATCGATCGTCGGCGGTACCCATAATCCGCCGGCGGCGGCTCGATGGACATGGACCGCGCCGTGACGATGTCCATGCCGTCGACGATGACGATGCGGCTGCCGTCCCGGGCGGGACACCGGGACTTGGCAATCGGGCTCGGCTACCTGGCGGTGGCCGCCGTCTGGGTCGCCCATTCCTATCGGCGAGCGTCCGTGGACGACCATGCCCACCGCCTGACCGGTGCAATGCAAGCGGTCATGGCCGGTGCCACCGCAGTGATGTTCCGGTACCTGTCTTACACCGGCTGACGCGAGAGTTTCCGCGGTTATCCGCGGACGCCACCGACGCCGTCGTCCGGCGCACATTCGGCGGTCAGCAGATCCGCCCGAGCACGGGGCCGGAGACAAAGCCTTGGTACACGTGGCTGTTCGTGACAAGCGAATGGGGCCGGTTCTCGCCACCGAACCGCCAGTACGTATGGAGATCGCCATAGGCCGGGTGTCACAGTGCCGTGGGCAGGCCGCTGGCACCCGGCAATTGGGGCGGCGGCCACGCTGATGCCGACGGCCTGCGATATGGCCATGTCTAGCTCGGAGTGCCGGAGCGGCGAACCAGATATGCCCATCCGGCATTGATCTGTGCGGGGTTCCAGACCTGGTCGTGCTTGAATTGGGTCTCGGCTTCATCGGAAGCCGTTCGAGGCCCACCGGCTGCTTCCGCGAGAAGCTGTATGCGGCAAGCACGTTCCAGCAACGCCGCGTGCATGACTGCAGTGGCAATATCCGACCCGACTGTCACCCGTACCATGATGGGGCATCAGGATGCCATTCGCATCGCCCAGGCTTTCGGCGAGTGCCCTCCCCAGGTCTCGGGTGGCGGTCAACGCCCCGGTGCGGTTGAACCGCGGAAGCTGGGATGGGTGAACGGCGCCGCGTCGTGCGAGATGGGTTGCAGATCGCGCTCCAGCGAGGAGAAGGCAGCCAGTGCGGGCGCATTCGTGTGGACGACCGCACCCACATCCGTTCGTAGAGTAAGGATCTCAGTGTGGATCGGATACTCGAGGTGCCGCTTGCCGGTGCCCGAGAGGACATCACCATCCGGTGAGAACAGGACGATCAGATCGGGCTGAACCTCCTCGAATCCGAATCCGGAAGCCTTCATCCACGCACCCTTGCCAACGGGATCGCGGACCGCCGCATGGCCCCACACCATGTCCGACAGACCTGCAGTGGCCAGGGCATGGCTGGCGCTGACGACGTCGGTGATCACTGTCGTGTGTTATGACCGAATTTCGCCCTGGATTCTTGCGGCCAGCGCCCAACGCTGTCAGTTGGCTTTAGAACATGTCAACAACCTAGAAATTGTTGACAATTTTGCACACAAACACCTACTGTGACGACGGACACGGCCGATACCGGACAACTGCGCATCGGCACATGGCACCACGCGAGCATCACTGCCTCATGCCGCAGCCGTCCTGGCCGCGTTCACCCTCCCTCTGGCCCGAGCGATGCTGGCATATCACTCCGTGGGACCTGATGGAGGCACCTATGCACGCGCTGTGGCAGGAGATAAATGCTCGTGAAATCCATCGTGGCGACCGATTCAGCCGTATATCGATCGACCAATTCTGCGGAGGCGCGTGGATACCTTGCGCCGCAAGGCCACTCAGCTGGTGAGCCCGGGGCCTGAAGGCCACCGAATCGTTCCAAGCGCCCGGCACTCCACAGGGGGTACACCGGCGCCGGCAGAACGAGCCCCGGCCCGAGCTCACTGATCAGAAGCCGTTCTGAGACAACAAGGAGGTCACCGTGAGCATCGGCGAAATCGTCGAAGACATCATGGTACTAGGATCTGACCGTCCACTGCGGAGCCTCGTCCGCGATGAGCATCTGCTGCTGGCGCCACCGCGCCCGCCCACGGTGCCCGTCAAACTATGGCACGACCATCCGCCGCTGCAGGTGGTCCACCGCCCGCAAGAATATGGCGGCGAGCCGTTTGGCCCGCCACGCGGCATGTACGAGAACGACGAGATCCGCGTCGAGTGGCAGATCATGCGAGGTCGCCAGCCGTTCTACCACCGCAACTGCGACGTCGACGAAATCAGCTATCAGGTCTCCGGTGAGCGCACCCTGATGACCGAACTCGGTGTGATCGAACACCGGCCCGGTGAGTTCTCCCGCATCCCGCGTGGCGTCGCCCACGACAACTATTGCCGCGGCGAATGCCATCTGCTGTTCTATGTGCCCGCGCCGGTCACCGAACTCGTTCCGGCGGAACGAACGTCGCAGCCGGTACTTCCGCCGTATCCAGGCTGGGAGCCCGGCGAAGTCAACGAGGCCGTCACGCAATGCATGGGCGCACTCGGCCACGACATCACTGTTTTCGGGGCCGACGAACGACGACTGCTCGAGCAGGTTCATGCCGAAGACCGCCGCATGCGGGTCCTGCGCGCCGACCCGAGCCGGGATACCACCTGGCTGTACGGCGCCGAGCGCTTTCGGCTCGGTGCGGTCATTACCGCACCGTCCAGCGTGCGGCGCTATCGCCGTACGCTGGACGCCGACGAGATCCAGTACCAGGCGCGCGGACACCGCACCCTGATCAGTCAACGCGGCATTGTCGACCTGGAACCTGGTGACTTCGTGCGAATTCCGCTCGGGATCGCACACTCCAGCGTCACGACTGAGCCCGGCGAGTACGTCAGGCTGCTCTCGCACCGTGAGCTGCCCCAGGTCGCCGACACCGCTCGTACCGCCGACGCATATTCGGCCGAACGCCTCAACTCGCTCGACTCGGAGGTCCATCAGTGACGACCATGCTCTCCCTTCGCGCCCATGCCGGTGCCGACACCCTGGTGCTGGAAGACCTTCCCATTCCCAGCCCTGGTCCTCTCGATGTCGTTGTTAAAGTAGCTGCGGCAGGTCTCGCGCCGGGAATCATTCGCCTGCTCGAGATGCGGGCGTTCAAACATCTGCCGACCACTCTCGGGCATGAAGCCGCCGGTACCGTTGCCGCAGTAGGCAGTGCTGTCACCGGATTCGCGGTCGGTGACCGGGTCCGTGTGCACCCGAACCTCAACTGCCGGGAATGCGTCTATTGCCGCACCGATCGAGACATGATGTGCGCCCAGCAGGCCACCCTCGGCCACGCCGCCTTCGGCGATCTCCCGAGGCCCCTCTACGACGAATACCACAACGGCGGACTCGCAGAATACGTTCGCATTCCGCATTGGCTGGCCGATCCGCTGCCGGATTCCATCGGTTTCGATGTGGCGGCCAAGGTGCACGACCTGGCCGACGCGGTACGCGCGCTCAAATGCGCCGATCTGCCGCTCGGATCTACCGTTGTCGTCAATGCCGCCACCGGCGCCATGGGTACCGCCACTGTGAAGCTCGCCGGACATTTCGGTGTCGCACGTCTGCTGTTGGTCGGTCGCGACGCCGGTCGGCTGCGGTCCGTCGCTCGTCTGGCCGACAGCATCCATACCGAGATCATCGCTCTTGGCGACCTCCCCGCGGACTGGCGCGCAACCGGCGTGCTCACCCGCCGGTTGCGCGAGTACGCACCCGATGGCGCCCACGCTGTCATCGACTTCATCCCCGAGGGGCCCGCTACCGCGCAAGCGATGGCAGCTCTGGCTACCGGCGGAACACTGGTACATATGGGAGCGAACTCCACTCCACTGCCATTTCCACCGATCGCACTCATGGTCAACTGCTGGCGTTTCGTCGGAACCCGCGCCTGCACCCGCAATGACGCACGGGAAGTCCTTCGGTTGCTCGAAACCGAAGCACTCGTCGCGGAGGACCTGATCACCCATCGATTCCCGCTCACCGATGCGATCAAGGCCGTTGACGCAATGCGGCGCCGGGATGAACCCATGTGGATGACCGTTGTGAACCCTTGACCGGAGCAGCCTTCGCCCGGCCGCGCTGGTACCAAGCGCTGAGAACGCGCCTGGTCTGGCCGGCCAGGGCGAGGGCTGGCGCGTGATGCGGACACATCGCCAGGCGCCATCTCAGGGCATTGCGGGCGCCGCATCCAGGGCGCGCGACTCCACCGGAGCTAACGGGCGGTTGCGTCATAGTGCCTTCTGGTACGGCGGCCCACATCGGTCCACGCTCGGATCTGCGGCACGGCCGCAGGCAGGTCGTCCGTGACCACCACCTCGTGGGCACCGATCACCCGGAGCGCGCATCCGCCTTCTCGGGGTAGCGGGTCGTCATCGCCACGCGGGCACCCGCCAGCCGCGGCCAACCGGGCGGGGGCCCACTCCCGCGGCGGCAGCACCGCACACCAAGATCGTCTCCCGCAGCCCGGCCCGCAGCCGGTCACGAATCACTTGATGGGCGGTGCCGTGAGTCCAGAGGATCAGCGCGGCTTGTTCCAGATCGATCCAAATCGACGTGGTCTGGCAGCGGCAGCCACATATCCTGATCGCGCACAAGGTATTCCGCGTACGAGCCGGTGCCGGCGTGCCCAGGGGCTCTATTCAGAGAGATTGCTCAAACGCGGTAAGCCTCCGGCGAGTACGGGTTCTCGGGTTGACGACGGCGACTACCGGCTGTCCGGGCCGGAAGCGAGTCACCGCTGTGCCGACCGCGACGACCGTGCCGGATACCTTTCTCCCCTGCTGCCGCGGCATCGGCAGGCTCCACCGGCCGCGGCGGCTCACCGTCCGGACTCTGCCGGAGCGCGAGTGCAGGTCCCTCCCCGGTACCGGTATGAACCGCGACGAGCACCCCGGTCGGGCCGAGCGATTCCAGCCGGTAATCGCCACATACCAGTTCGCCCGGCCCGCCATGCGCGAAAATGCGGACGGCCTAGTGATGGCAGGGATACGGTGCGGCGGTCACGATCGGCTCCCGGGGAGCCAGATCTGGTCCTCGTTGACGGCTCTGGTGTTCTCGTCGAGGGTCGCGTAGGTGGCCTCGGCACCGGGATGCAGCGGGATGACGGCGGTGGATATCCCGCGCAATGTGAGTGGATAGGTGATCGGACTCTGATCCGCAGGTATGTACCAGTACTGGGATTCGATCGCGTCGCGGGTGGCGACCATGCACCACGCGATCAGGGCGGCGATATCGTCGGGCAGGTCGGCCCGGCAGACCAGCAGGAAGTCGGAGTAGTCCAGCGCGGTGAGATCGCGGTCCAGTGTGGGCAGATAGCCGCTCGCGACCGTGGCGGTCGGCCAGTTCCACTCCGCGAACGCACCGATTGCCGCGGCACCGGCGTCGAGATAGGTGACGGGCTTCTTCTCGGTGATTCGTTGCCAGACGGGAAGCATGATCGCTTCATTGATCAGTACGTTGGCGACACCCTCCCGGAATGCCGCGATCGCCGACATCGGCCGCTCGGTGTAGATGAAGGAACCGCCGGCCTCCTCCAGCTGGCGCGGCTCGATACCAATCGCGCTCAACAGGCGGTGCGCGGCCACTCCGATCAGATGCTCGCCATCATTGGGGCTGGTCGCGATGCGCAACGACGACGACAGGTCGGCGAGCTCGCTCATCTGGGACACGCCCAACTCCGCGTCCACGCAGGTGACCAGCCGGTCTATCTGCGGCACGGTGCCCAGGGCCCGCAATTGGCCGGCGCCCGGGACCGCAAGCGGCCCGACTCCGGCGGGAATGCCCGCGGCCGCGGCGGTGGGCGTCAGGATCGCGACGTCGACGTCGCCGGCGAGCAGCGCGTGAACCTCATCGGTGCCACCACGACCGTTCGCGATGGTGAATCGCGATCCTCGGGCGCACCGATCGCCGAGTTCCTGGCTCAACCAGCCACAGACGCGGTGCAGGTTGGCCCCGCCCCAATCGCCTTTGAACCTCAGCGAGATCTGCCGATCGATGAACGGCTCGGCATTGGCCACCGTCTGATTCGTCATTGCGCTGCCTTCCCGGCGTAAGCCGATGAGTTACGGAATGCGGCTTGCACGCCTTCGGCGACGCCGAGACCGCAGTGAATGGTTGGTAAGATATTCATTATCTCGCTTGTCGTTATGGCTGAATGAAATTTCTACGGCAGTAGGAGTACCTTTCCGATCTGGCTTTGACTTTCCAGGTATGCGTGCGCCTCCGCGGCCTTGGCCAGCGGGAAACGACGGTCGATTATCGGGTTGATCTTTCCGTTCGCGAGCAGCGTCAGGCAGACCTCCTGATCCCGCCGTTTGGCACCGCGGATGCCGTGGACATTCAATTCCTTGAAAAGGAACGACGACACGTTCATTTCGAGGCCCCATTTCGCGTCGAACGGTGCGGCGAGGACGAGGACTGTGCCACCCAGGCGGGTGCAGGACACCGACAGTTGGAAAGAGTCGTTGCCGCCGACGCAGTCCCAGACGGCGTCGGCGCCGAGCCCATGGGTGAGGTCGCGGACCTGGTCGGCCAGTTGTGGGTCGGTCGAGTGCACGACATGGTCGTAGCCGATTGCCTTCAGCCGGTCATCGCGATCGGTTTTGGTGGTGGTCCCGATGACGACCGCACCGTTGAGCCTCGCCAGCTGGGCGCAGGCGGTGGCCATGGCACCACTGGCGCCGGTGATGACTACCGTATCGCCCGGGCCGACCGGGGCTCGCCGCGCACAGTTGAGGGGTGTGGTGTAAGTCCACAGGGTGGCCGCGGCCGTCTCGAAGCCGATGCCCTCGGGAATGGGAAGCACAGCGTCCTGATGGCGCACGATGTATTCGGCGTAGCCGCCGAAGATCTGGTGACCGGGGATTGCGATATTGATGCACAGGTTGTCCTTGCCACGCAGGCACATCGCGCACTGTCCGCATGCGGGATGCGTCATCTGGACCACGCGGTCGCCAGCATGCCATCGGGTGACGGCCGCACCGACTTCCACGATCTCGCCCGCAGCGTCGCGACCGAGTTGAAATGGCAGCGGGAACGCTGCCCGCCCCGGCAGAGCCGATGGGAGATTGCCGGCCCGGTAACGAAGGTCCCAACTGTTGACCGATGTGGCGTGCACCCGGATCAGGACCTCGTCGGCACCAACCGTGGGCATCGGTACGTCCATATACGACAGCACGTCGGGGCCGCCGCATTCGAACAACCACACTGCCTTCATGGTTTTCTCCGTGCCTGTTTCGACGGTATTCACAATTCCCTCCTTATCGGCCGGATGGGCCGGACCTTTCGATAGTTGTATGGAATTTCAGGCCTTCGCGTTCCGGGCAGCGCGTTTCCGGAAATCAGAAGATGGTGGCACGACATTCCGGAGATCGGTCCGCGGACAGAAATGCGCGCTCCATCCCTACGAGGCATCCTGGAAACCCCCTGGACCCACGACGGCCGGTGACCGCCCGGCGGCGCGATGCCACCTCCGGTGCCCACCCCCGGTATTCAGCCTGGTGAGCAGTGCCGTCTTGGCCTGCAGTTCGGCGTATTCGGCGGCGGGGTCGGAGGACCACGTGATACCACCACCCGTGCCATACGTCGCGGTGTCGTGGTTCCGATCGATGACTACCGTGCGAATCGCCACGCCGAACCGTGCGCCGAAGGGAGCGCCGGGGGGAGCAACCATACCGATCGCGCCGCAATAGACGCCGCGCGGCTCGTCCTCCACGTCCCGGATGAGCCGCATCGTACGAGCCTTGGGGGCTCCGGTGACCGACCCGCAGGGGAAGAGCGCGCCGAATATCTCCGGCAGGCCGATTCCGGGTCGCAACCGAGCGGTCACCTCGGACGTGAGCTGGTGCACGGTTTCGTACCGCTCAGCCTGGAACAGCGAACGAACCGACACACCTCCGGTGACCGCGAGCTTCGCGACGTCGTTACGAACGAGGTCGACAATCATGATGTTCTCCGCGCGTTCCTTCTCGCTGGCTCGCAGCCGCGCCACGATTGCCGCGTCTTCTGCCGCTGTACGCCCGCGTGGGGCGGTCCCCTTCATCGGCCGCATCCACAGGTCCGCACCGACGGTCTCGAAGAACAATTCCGGACTCGCGCTGGCAATCACGAACCGACCTGTATCGATACACGCGTTGTACGAACCCCCTTGGGCTAGCGCCAGCCCGATATACAGATCCTCGGGCCGCCCACGAAAATCGGCGGTGAGGCGGGTCGTCAGGTTGCACTGGTAGGTCTCGCCCGCAGCGATCTCCCGCCGTACCCGCTCGACCTGCCGCCGATGGTGCTCATCCGGCCAGTGACACACCCAGTCACCGAGCCCGGATATCGCCGGGACAGCGCCCACGAGAGCTGGCGTGCTCCGTGGTTCCCGGCAGATTCCGAACCAGGCCAGCGGCAGCCCCTCGACTGGTTCCCGAGTGGTCAGCGCCGGATCCAACCCGGGGGCCGCCTCATACGAGACAAAACCGAAGGCCCACCAACCACGCGTGGTCGCGAACTCCACCTCGCGCAGCACATCGCGTACCTGCTCAGGCCGGCTGGCCGCCACGTCGTACGCGATATCGGGGAAGCGCCAAGAAGATCCAGTGACCAGATCGTCGAAACGCCCCCATGAAACAGGCGCTGTCATCCTGGTTCACCCTCCGCGCACTACGCGTCGACGACGATCAGCTCGCGCCGGCGGCTGCCCAGCCGCTCCGCGCCCGTTTCGGTCACGACGACGGTGTCGCGCGTGACGAGCGCCATGGTGTCGAAGGCCACCGCATGCTGCTGCCGCCATCCGACGAACTCCGGTCGCACCACTGCGGGCTGCCAGCGCGATGCGTTCGGCTGCCATGGCAGCCGAATCGCAGATCCCGCTCGGTCGATCGCTTCCTGCAGGTTCGGTGCGGTCACTTTCGTACTCCTCGGATAGAACTGCACAACTCAGTTGTTCACGCGGTAGCTGTTGCGCGCGAACTCGTTGTAGGGCGATGGCTGCACGGTCGCCTTGATGCGGTCGAAACCGAGATCGGCATCGGGATCGGTCCCCGAGCCGGGGTGCTCGCCCCACACGAAGGTCACCTCGGTCCCCGGCGCGGCGTATTTCTTGTCGACCAACGCCAACGCCAGCAACGTCCCGAGGGCGGGAATCGAGGCGGTGCAGAAGGTGATTCCGATGAGCTGACCGTCCACTTCCACGCGGTAGCGGCCGTGGCTCTGCTCGAATTGCAACTCCGGGCCGCCCCAGACCCGGCGCACCTGATCACGATCGAGAACGAGAGTGACCCGTTCGCGGGTCGTGTTGTCTCTTGCCGCCGCCAACGCCGTGCGTCCCACGAAATCGCGGTTGGACGCGATCAGCTTGCTGTAGCCCAATTCATACGGCGTGGTGTAGTAGTCCTCGATATTTTCCGAGAAGAAGGTGCCGTGTAGTGGATTGAAACCCTCGAACGACCGCGCACTGAGCGATTCCCGATACTCCCGCAGTTCCGGCGCGCTGTAGATTGCCGGAGTCGGGATCGGCACCCAGCCGCTCTCCACCGCGTTCAGCGAGTACGCCAGGGCGCCGACCTGCACCAGACCGAACGACTCACCGGCTTCCAGCAGCGCCTGCTTGACGAACTCGCCGTCCTGCCACGCACCGGTGAACTCGTATCCGGGCTGCCCGGTCATGCCGTGCCGCAGTGCGCGGAAACGTCGCCCGCCCAATTCCACTGCGGCGGAATGAAAGAACTTGGTCTTCGGCAGCGGTCCACCGAAAACCTGCTCCACCAGGTCCAGAGCGCGCGGCCCTTGAACCTGGTAGTGGAACAACACTGGATCGCCGCCCCCGCGGACTCCCGAGTCCGGGTCGTAGGAGATGGATACGTCGTAGTCGCCCGTTGTCCCATAATGTTTGATCCACGACATGATGGAGGGCACGCCGGTCAGGGTGAATTTCTGCTCCCCGTCCCGTGTGAGAATCGCATCGTTGATGATGTATCCCTGTTCGGTGACCACGATGATCTGCTTCGCCTGGCCGATCACGAAATTGTCGTAGTTGTTCGTGCTGTAATCGGACAGCAGCCGCAGCGCGTCCGGTCCCTCGACGAACAGATGCGTCATGTGGTGGCATAGATCTGACAGTGCGACGGATTCGTAGGCGGCCGCATGTTCTGCGCTCCAGCCGACGAACTCCGACGGTACGACCGCAGGCAGCCACCGTGGCGCATTCGGCTTCCACAACAACCGAATCGGGGATCCCGCTTGGTCGATGGCGTCCTGAAGGGTCGGAACGGTCATTCGAGTACTCCTTGCCAATTGATTTCGAGCAACACCAGAGTTGGATCAGGACCGCCGGTCGGGGCAGTGGACGACGCGAACGGCGGAATGTCAGGGCGCGGATCCGCCGTGCGCCCAGGCTGCGGCGACCCGTACGGCATCGAGGGTGGGGGCGACGTTGTGTACCCGTACGCAATACGCTCCGGCCGCCGCCGCGAGGGCGGACACGGCCGCCGTAGCATCGTCGCGATGGCGAGGCGGGCTACCCTCCCCGATAAGCCGGCCGAGGAACGATTTGCGCGATGCCCCAATGAGAATCGGGCGGCCGAGGGCATGCAGCGCGTCGAGTCGTGCGAGCAACTGCCAGTTGTGGCCGGCGTTCTTCGCGAACCCCAATCCGGGGTCCACGATGATCTGCTCGAACGACACACCGGCGCCGACCAACGCGTCCAGCCGCCGCTCCAGTTCGGCGGCCACCTCGGCGACAACGTCGTAATATGCGGCGTGCCTGTACATTTCGTCGCTCGGCGCGCGCCAATGCATTGCGATATACGGAACGCCCGAATCGGCGGCGCACCGCGACATATCGGGATCGGCGAGCCCGCCGCTCACGTCGTTGATGGCGCACGCCCCCGCATCGAGAGCGGCCTCGGCAACATCGGCGTGCATCGTGTCGATGCTGACCGCGACGCCCGCTGCCGCCAGCGCACGAACGACCGGAAGGACGCGGCGCTTCTCTTCCTCGCCAGGCACGCGACTCGCGCCGGGCCGGGTGGATTCACCACCCACGTCGACGATATCGCTGCCAGCCGCGGCCATGTCCAAGCCGCGTTTGATGGCGCGATCGGTCGCCAGGTAGAGCCCGCCGTCGGAGAACGAATCCGGCGTCACATTGACGATGCCCATGACCAAGCACCGCTTCCGCACCGGAAGACCCCGCACGCGATTACGTGCCACTTCAGCGGTCCTCGGATTCATCGGGGCGCACTCCTTCGTACGGCGGCCTCATCTGCGGTAACGCATCGGCACGGCATGATTGTCAACAATCATTGCGACAATTCTGTCAGCAGTGCCACTGTCTGTATAGCAGAAGATTGGTCTGTAATACAGACAAATCAGCGACGGGTAGCGATCGATCTCGGACCGCAGGTGTAGAGACGGCCATGTCCCGGCCGACAGGTGACCTTGTGCTGGTGCCGAACCGGGCAGGCGATGACGCGAGCGAGCACAGCCGCGCCGTCGCTACCCTGCGTGGACCGGACGCATACCAGCTGTTGCCCAACCTGGGAGTCGACAGCTTCTCCCCCGGCAAAGGTTGCCGATTACTTGCATCCGACCGATCTCGGGCGCTGTTGCTGGGAAGTCAGGGACTGCCGCCGTGCCGCTGGCAGGAATCGCCGAGTTGCCCCGATATGACATCCCGATGTGGCCAGCGCGGGCAAACCGATGCTGGCCGCTTGTCCGACGAACAACTGCGCCAGAGGTGTGCGGACGAGCCCCGCAGGCGATGACCGGCAAGTACGTGTTTCGATCTCGACCCTGATCCGCGAGGTCGCCACGACCCGCCGTGTCGGCTACGCGATCAACCATGGCGAAAGCGAACCAGGCGTGCTGGCGATGGGTATCGCATACACCCTCCCAGAAGCCGATATCGTCGCCGGCCGGTCTGTGGCGGGACCGGATTCCGTGCTGAACGAGAGCTGACCGCACAGAAACTGAAGCAGGCCGCAACCGGGCTCGGTCGGCAGATGCGCTTACAAACTACGAAACGCGTTGTGTAGCACGGAAACTCGGCGCCTCCACGAGTCGGCGTCCGTCGACTCCTCCCCGTCCAACTGCCGACACAAAGTATCGATGACGTGCTCGGCGGTCGCGAGGTCCGCCGTCGGGATTGTGGCGCCGAGCTGGTTCGCCCATGCGATCTGCTGACGATTCGCCTCCGAATATGCCGCCGCGCCCGCCGCGGTGAGTTCGACGAGTGGTGAGCGCCGATGGTCCGCATTCGGTGCGAACGCCAGCAAACCATCGTCGGTGAGACGCCGGATCGACGCGTGCACACTCTGCCGCGTCAACCCCATCCGCCGCGCAATCTGCGCGACCGTCAGTGGCCGGTCCGCCAGCACGATTGCGCCCAGCACCTGCCACCGCGCGCCGGTCAGCCCTTGGTCCGCCACGAGCCGATTACCCGCCGCATTCAATACCCCGTTGGCTCGGAACATGGTCAACACCAGCCGGGTCAGGGCGTCACTGGCCCGCGTCAGTTGCACGTCGCTCACAGAACGATGGTCACACATCGCCCGAGCCGAACCGATCAGGCGAGTGCTCTTACAGGTTATAGGTTTCAATCTGCTTGGCGAGCTCCGTCGCCGCTTGGCGCAAATCCTGCGCGACTTGCTCTTCCCAGGCCTGATCAAGCAGGAAATCGGGTCCCGCCACAGACAAACCGACCATGAGCTCGGCGCCCCGGACGACGCAAGCGACGCCCATGGCCAGCACGCCGGGTTCGCTTTCACCATGATTGATCGCGTAACCACTACGGCGAATCCCGGAAATCTCGCGCAGCAGAGCCGAGAGCGACGACACTGAAATATCGGTCAACGCCTGCGGTGGCTCCTTCGAAAACATCTGGCGCAGTTGGTCGTCCGAAAGGGTCGCCAGCATTGCTTTGCCCGCACTGGTGACATGGGCCGGAAGTGTACTGCCGGTGCGCAGCGCGGCGCGGATCGTCCGCTCGGTTTCGACGCCATCGGCGAACAGAACCTCCCTTCCGCGCGGGAATACGAGATGGGCTGTCATTCCCGTGGACTGGGCCAGGCCGGTGAGGATCGGCCTGGCAAGCGCTCGCACGTCCAGGGTTCGGGCGGCTGCCAAGCCGATGTCGACCAAGGCGAGGCCGATGCGGAACGAACGGTCGGCGGGGCTTTGCCGCACAAAGTCGTAGTAGGTCAGCATGGCCATGAGCCGATGCGCGCTGGATCGCGCGATGCCCAGTTCAGTGGAGACTTCAGCGAGGGTCAAGCTACCGCGGTCACGCAGGAGCAGCAGAATCCGCAAGGTGTTGTCGACCGACCCGATAGGATATGCAGGCGTGGCATGACCCGCAGGCTCGGTCAGTTCGCCCAAACGATCAGGTCCAGTGTTCATGCTCATAGCATCTCATCGCCTTCCCGCTCGATTACGCCAGTTGGGGAGCAGCCGCTACGTGTCCCACCGATCACCGAACGACCGATCTCCGGCCACGCTGGACAGCCACGCCGAGAATCGTTGGCATAATTCTAAACAAAATGGTTGCCTAGATGAGGACGGTATCGGTGTCGGATGCTTCCGAGCTTGCGCGCGGGACAGAGGGCAAGACCATCGCGGTGGAGGGACTGCGCCAGGCCATCCGGCAAGGCGAGGTCGCACCCGGGCAGCGGTTGGTGGAGGCGGATCTCGTCGAGCAGTTCGGCGTCACCCGCGGCAGCGTTCGGGCGGCCCTCGACGACCTGATCGGCGAAGGTCTGATCGAACGTATCCATAACCGCGGCGCTCGAGTGCGCACCGTCACCAAGCAGCAGGCGATCGAGGTTCTGGAGTGCCGACGGGCGTTGGAGGGTCTGATCGCAGCCAAGGCCGCCGCACACGCCGACGAGACCGACATCGCCCGGCTGCGCGACTACGCGGACCAGCTCAGCGCTGCGGTACGCGACAACGAGCCCCTGAAATATTCGACGCTGAACCATGAGCTACACACCGTGTTGGCCGAGATCGCCGAGCAGCGGACGGCGGCCGAGCTGATCGGCAAGCTCAACATCCAAGTTGTTCGGTATCAATTCCAGCTGTCACTGCGCCCCGGTCGCCCGCAGATCTCGTTGGGCGAACATCTTGCCATCGTCGAGGCGGTGATCGCGCATGATCCGGTTGCCGCCGAGCAGGCCATGCGCGACCACCTCGACAGCGTCATCGCTGCGTTGAACGAAGCCGACTAAGCGCAGCTCTCAACCACCTGTTCCAGGACAGTCGACGACAACCTCATCCATCGAAGCGATCACCCAATCTCAATGTCGTAAACAAAATTGTTGACAATTTCGCCGACAAACTTTTAGGTTGGGATTACCCGGACGCGAGCCGCAAAGGACCGTCCGCAGACCGCTGCACGATGCGGCGGCATCTGTGATCCAGAGAGGTGAGGCGATGGCCGAGAACACAACCGATTCACTCATGGTGGTGAGCGCCCACGCGGGCGATTTCGTCTGGCGCGCGGGTGGGGCGATAGCACTCTCGGCGGCGCGCGGTGAACGCGTCACCGTGGTGTGCCTGAGCTACGGCGAGCGCGGTGAGTCGGCCAAGGCCTGGCGGGAAGGCAAGCAGCTCGCCGAGATCAAGGAATTGCGCCGCACCGAGGCAGCAGCAGCGGCCGACGTCCTCGGCGCGGACATCCGCTTCCTCGACGCCGGGGACTATCCGCTGCCGGAGTCGCCGGAGCTGATCGACCGACTGGTGACTGTCTACCGCGAGACTGCCCCGACCGTGGTGCTCACCCACACCCTGGTCGACCCCTACAACGGCGATCACCCGGCCGCGGCGCGTATGGCGCTGCAGGCCCGTATTCTGGCCCAGGCCGTCGGCTATGACGCGCTGGGCGAACCACTCGGTGCCCCACCGGTTTTCAGTTTCGAACCGCACCAGTCGGAGATGTCGGAATTCCGTCCCGACGTGCTGCTGGACATCACCGAGGTGTTCGAGATCAAGCGCCAGGCCATGCGCTGTCTGGACGCGCAGGAACACATGTGGATCTACTACGAGGATCTGGCCGCCCGCCGCGGCGTCCAGCTCGAGCGCAATGCAGGACCGAACCTCGGACTGCTGAGGAACAGTCGCGCCGAGGCGTTCGTGCGCCATTACCCACACGTCACTGCCAAGCTGTCATGACCACTGCACCCCGCCGCCCGCAGGTCGCGGTGCTCGGGTTCGGTGAGGCCGGTGGCGCCTTCGCCCGCGACCTGACCGCTGCGGGTGCCTCGGTGCGCGGCTTCGATCCCGAAGTCCCCGCGCCGCACGGCGTTTCCCAGCGCGGCGACGATGCCGATGCGGTACGCGACGCCGAGCTGGTGTTCTCGCTAACCTCCGGCTCCGCGGCTGAGGCCGCCCTCTCGGCCGCCCTGCCCGCACTGCGTCCCGGCACACTCTGGGCCGAAGCAAATACGACGAGTCCGGCCCTGAAAGCCCACCTGGCCGAACGTATCCGGGACGCGGGCGGCGAGCTGGTCGACGTGGCCATCATGGCTCCAGTACCCGGCACGGGCCTCTACACGCCGATGGCGGTGTCCGGCCCCGCCGCCCTGCGGTTTGCCACGATAATGTCCGAGTTCGGGGTCCTCGTAACACACGTCGCCGGACCGATCGGCGCGGCCAGTTCCCGAAAACTCTTGCGCAGCGTCGTCTACAAGGGTTTGGCCGCCGCAGTGGTAGAGGCCATGGAAGGGGCCCGGGCCGCCGGATGCGAGGGCTGGTTCCGGCACCATCTGGCCACAGAATTCGTCCGCTTCGACGCGGACATGATCGATCGGCTGATCTCCGGTACGTACGAGCACGCGGCGCGGCGCGCCGAGGAGATGGACGCCGCGGCGGCTCAGCTGGCCGACCTCGGCCTCACCCCGCGGATCGCAGCGGCCACCCGAGATGCCTTGCGCGCCATAGCCGAAGGCGACGCACCCATGGCCGAGAAGGAGTAGAGCGGAATGCAGAACATCGTAGTCGTCGATCCGCCGCGTGCCTCGACCGAGGACGCCGCCCGCTTGGGTGACTACGGCGTGGCCACCGTGCACGAAGCGGCGGGTCGCGTCGGATATCTGGGTCCGCGCCTCCGTCCGGCCTGGCCGGGCAGCCGCATCGGCGCGACGGCGGTCACGGTCCTTTGCTGGCCGGGCGACAACCTCATGATCCATGTCGCGGTCGAGCAGTGCCGCGCCGGGGACGTCCTGGTGGTGGCGACGAATTCGCCGTCCACGGACGGACTGTTCGGCGAACTGTTCGCCATCGCCCTACAACGGCGCGGCGTGCGCGGAGTGGTGCTCGGCTGCGGTGTCCGGGATGTCGCGGAACTGCGGGAGATGGCCTTCCCGGCGTGGTCGACCGCAGTCAGTGCGCAAGGCTCGGTCAAGGCGACCGCCGGGGCGATCAATGTGCCGATCGTCGTGGAAGGCCAGGTGATCCATCCAGGCGACGTGATCGTCGCCGACGACGACGGGGTTACCTGTGTGCCGCGTGCCCGGGTTCCTGAGGTGCTGACCGCCGCGGCCGCGCGGCTCGCCAAGGAGGAGGCTAGCCGGGAGGCCTTTCGGCGGGGCGAACTCGGTCTGGACCGCTATGGATTGCGGTCGCGTCTGGACGAATTCGGCATATCCTATGTCCCCTTCGAGGACTCCGCCACCGCCGAGGAGACGCGGTGACCGCTCTCCCCTGCCCCGGCGCGAATGCGGAAACCGAAGGTTTGCCGTGCATCTGGATGCGCGGGGGAACCTCCAAGGGCGGCTACTTCCTCGCCTCCGACCTACCCACCGACCCGACGGTCCGCGATGATCTTCTCCTGCGGATCATGGGCACGCCGGACCCCCGACAAATCAACGGCATGGGCGCGGCGACATCGCTGACCAGCAAGGTCGCGGTGGTGTCGCCGTCGCGACGGCCCGGTGTGGACGTGGATTACCTGTTCCTGCAATTGGGTGTGGACCGGCCGACCGTGTCGGATAGGCAGAACTGCGGCAATATCCTGGCCGGAGTCGGGCCTTTCGCCCTCGAAGCCGGACTGGTGACCGCCACGGGCGACAACGCGACAGTGCGCATACACCAGGTCAATTCCGACAGCACCGCCACCGCGAGCTTCCCGATCCGCGACGGTCGCCCAGTCTACGCGGGTGATACGAGTATCGATGGCGTGCCGGGCACTGCCGCGCCGGTGACACTGACGTTCGAGGACATCGCCGGGTCGGTCACTACGGCCCTTTTCCCGACCGGGCGGGTGCGTGACCACATCGATGGCATCGACATCACCTGCGTCGACAACGGCATGCCGGTGATAGTCGCGATCGCGGCGAGTTACGGACTCACCGGCTACGAGCCGCCCACCGACCTGGCCGCTGACGCCGCGCTGCTCGAGCACGTGGATACCGTGCGCCGCAAGGCAGCTCAGCTGATGGGGCTGGGCGACGTGTCGGGGTCCTCGGTGCCCAAGACGGTGCTGCTGGCGCCCGCCCGCGACGGTGGGCTGGTGTGCACTCGCTCGTTCATTCCGGTGCAGCCGCACACCGCCATCGGCGTATTCGCCGCGATCAGTGCCGCAACGGCGATAATGACTCCGGGAGCGGTCGGTTACGCCCTCGCTGCCGGTCTGCCGCCAGGGCCACGGCGGGTGGACGTGGAGCACCCCTCCGGGCATCTACTGATCGACATCGATCTGGACACCACCGTCGCCCCGCCGCTGGCACGTTCCGCAGGTGTGGTGCGGACAGCTCGAAAACTATTCGCCGGTAAGGCTTTTCCCCGTCCCGAATAGCTGCCCGTCCCGAATAGCCAACTGCGATATTCCTCGACGTGATCAGCAGTTGGCGACGTCGGTGCCCGCATCACTCGCGAGTTCCTCGGCGGTGGGGGTGCCGTGCGTATGGAACGACTCGATGGTCTTCAGCCCCCAGGCCTGCCCCTTGGCGCGTTCGGTCTCGGTCCAGTCCACCTGCTTCCAGTCAGGCGCCAGGATCAGCCGCGCGCCCGGGTTGCACAGCTCGATCCGGTTACCACCCGGCTCGTAGACATAGAGGAAGAAGGTCTGCTGGATGGCGTGCTTATGCGGCCCGGTCTCGATGAATACCCCCTGGTCGAGGGCGACGTCGCAGGCGCGCAGGATGTCATGGCGACTGTCGGCGGCGAACGCGATGTGGTGCAGCCGTCCGGACTTGCCGAGATTGTCCTTGGTGTAGACGATGTCGTAGCTCTTATTGGTGAAGGTGGTCCAGGTACCCGCCACGGTGCCGCTGTCGAGCACGATCTGTTCGGTGGTCATCGCACCGAGCGCGTCCACCAGGAAGTCACGGTTGTCCACTGGTGTCTTGCCGAGGAAGTTGACGTGATCCAGCCGTCGCGCCGGCACACCGCCGCTGGGATAGGCCGCGGCCTGGTTCTTCAGCGACGGCCGGATATCGGGACCGCATTCGAACCACTCGGCCTCGTAGTAGAGGCCGAACTCGTGGCCGTCCGGATCGGTGAACAGATAGGTGGGGCCGAAACCCGGCTCGCCATCAGTCCAGCCGATGCCACGACCGACCGCCTCGATCGCCGCGACTCGCTGGTGCAGTGCTTCCGAGCTCGCCGCGCGCAGATAAGTGCGGGCGATCCCAGCGTGCCGGTGCGCCCGCAGGGTGAGGGTGTGGTGCTGGTAGTCGTCCCAGGCGTGTAGGTAGACCAGGTCGCCGGCGGCGCCGACCACACGTAGGCCGAGGAAGTCGGTGCAGAAGCGGACGCTCTCGTCGAGCTTCGGGGTGAGCAGTTGTACGTGCGCCAGATGCGCAATTTCGTGACGGGGTGCCATATTTCAGTCCTCCTTGACCGGACGAGTTAATTGCTGGAACCGAGTTCGGCTGCGCGGACCACGTTTTCGAGCAGCATGGCCCGCGTCATGGGGCCAACCCCACCCGGATTCGGCGAAATCCGGCCAGCCCGTTCGGCAGTGGCCGGGTCGACGTCACCGGCGACCTTGCCATCGGCGCCGCGGCTGACTCCCACATCGACCACCACCGCACCCGGCCTGATCATCTCGGCAGTCATGAGACCCGGTGATCCCGCCGCAGCGATCACGATGCCGGCGGCACGCACCCGCGCCGGGAGGTCCTGTGTGCCGGTGTGGCACAGGGTGACCGTCGCGTTCTCCGTCTGTCGGGTCAGCAGCAGTCCCAGCGAACGCCCGACCGTGATACCGCGCCCGACGACGCATATGTGCGCACCCGCGATCGGGAGTCATACCAGCGCAACAACTCGACGATTCCCGCTGGCGTGCACGGCAGCGGCCCCGCAGCACCGAGTACCAAACGCCCGAGGTTGGTCGGGTGCAATCCGTCGGCGTCCTTTGCCGGGTCGATTCGCTCGATGATCTCGAACTCGTCGAGCCCACGCGGCAGCGGCAACTGAACGATGTAGGCGGTGCATCTGGGATCCGCATTGAGCCGGTCGATCGCGGCGGCGACATCGGCTTGTCGCGTCGGCGGGAAGGTCGACCCTGATCGATGCGATATCGACCCCGTGGCAATCGCGGTGTTTGCCAGCCACATAGAGCACACTGCCCGGGTCCTGGCCGACGAGTACCGTCCCCAAACCGGGAGTACACCCGCGATCGGTCAGTGCAGCCACCCGAATCCGCAGCTTCTCCTTGATCTGTGCAGCGACCAGTTTGCCATCGAGTACAGTCGCGGCCACTAGAACACCACCGTGGTGCTGCCATCGCGCATGATGCGGTCCTCGCAGAACGCTTCGACCGCGCGAGACAACACAAGTCGTTCGACGTAGGCCCCGCGCCGGACCAGTTCCTCGGCGGAATCGGTGTGGCTGATTCGAACGACGTCCTGTTCGATTATCGGTCCTTCGTCGAGATCCTCGGTGACGAAGTGTGCGGTGGCGCCGACCAGCTTGACGCCTCGTTCCTTTGCCTTGCGATAGGGCGCGGCACCCACGAACGCGGGCAGGAACGAATGGTGGATATTGATGACCGGAACCCCGACAGCTGCCAGGAAGTCTCCGGAAAGTACCTGCATGTACCGGGCGAGAACAACCACGTCGACTTTACCCTCGAGCAACGCGAGCTGTTCCGCTTCGGCCTGCCACTTGCGGTCCTTTTCCACCGGTATGTGTCGGAACGAGACATCGAACGCATCGGAAACCCAGGCGAGGTCCGTGTGATTGGATACCACGGTAACTACATCCATCGGCAGTTCCCCATGCCGATGCCGCGACAGTAGCTCCAGCAGGCAGTGGTCGAGTTTCGACACGAATAGCGCGGCCCGTTTCGGCGCTGCGGCATCGATCAGGGACCACTGGAGTCCGAACCGCCCGGTGAGCGCGCCGCGCAAGTCCACCTCGAGCGCCGTGCGCTGCTGAGCGAGGTGGTCCAGATGAAACACGGCGCGCTGGAAGAAGCGGCCACCCTCCGGGTCGGTCGAGTACTGGTCGAGAGAGACGATATTCGCGCCGTGGCCGGTCAGTATGTTCGACACCGCGGAGACGATGCCGGGACGGTCGTTGCCGGACATGAGCAGCCGCGCTTGATCGGCGTTGCCGTTCCTGTTTGTCCATTCCATGGGTTGTTCCTCGTAATGTGAGTCAGCTGTCGCCGAGACCCGCCAGCCGGGCGCGTCTCCAGGTCTCGGCACGCTCGAGCTCGTTGAAGGTGAAAAGGTGAATACCTCGAACGTTGAGATCCGTTCCGGCGATATGAGGCGTGAGGCCGCGCAGCAATGTGTCGGGGCGGTATCCGCCGGGGCGCATCAGCTTCCAGATCACGTTCTGTTGTTTGCGGAGGAACCGTGCAGATTGGCCGAGACCGATGCCCGCGGAGATTCGTACGAGCTTCTGCCGGCTCACCGGCGCAGGCACACCGACCACGACCTCGAGGTTCGGATGGCGCTGATGCAACCGGCGTGCCCAGTCGAGCGTTGTGCGGGCGTCGAAGCAGATCTGGGTAATGATGTGTGATGCCAGTGGCGCCTTCTGTGTCAAAGCGGTGCACAGTTCGTCGTCGCCAATTGTGGCGTGTCCCTCCGGGTAGCCGCCGATCCCCACTCTCTCGAAGTGATGACCAGCCGTGTCGAGCACTCGGAGGAAGTCGGCTGCGCCATGGAATGTTCCGGCAGGCGTCGGCGCATCACCGCCGATGACGAAGACACGCTCGATCTCGGCTTCGACCAGCTGCGCCAGCAGATCTAGCGCGTGCGCCTGGTCCTGCACCATGCGCGCCGCGACATGCGGCGCCACCCGATATCCATAGGCAGTGAGACGAGTTGCCAGGTCGATGGTGGCGGCGAGACCCTTGGCCTCCGTGACGGTCACCGTCAGCGCCACATCTCGCGGCACATGTTCGAGGACAGCGTCCTCGGTCCCCCGGAACGGCATGATCTCGTAGCTGATATTGCGCAGGATGGTGCGCGCTGATCTCGCGCTACGACCATCGGCTCCGTCGTCGTGTAGAACCACGGCATCCTTTTTCATCGTCGGGAATGTCCCTGTGGAACAACGTTTTTCATCCGTCACCGGGCTCGATAGGCTTCGCGGGCGAACCGGACGTAGGGAGCGGGCGCGACGGTTGCCCGGATCTGGATCTGCTGGTGCGGCTCGACCGCCGGTTTGGCGGAATTGGGGTCCTCACCCCAGACCACAGTCAGCGTGGTGCCGGGCTCGCTGTATGCGGGGTCGACTGTCGCCAGGGACACCATGAGGTGTTCGTTCGCGAGGTATCCGGCGTCCATCGAGATGCCCACGAGCTTGTCGCCGGCGAGGACTTTGTCGCTTTGATGCAATGCGTAGCGCGCCTTGGGAACCTCGATGTACTTCGCCGGCAGCCCGGGCCGGTACCTCGATCCCACCGCTTCCGTGACGTCATCGCTGTCCCAGACCAAGGTGACCTTTTCCCGCTGTGGATGCTTCGAGATCTCGAGCAGTGCCTCGCGGCCCACGAAGTCGTGGTCGAAGGACACCAGACGCCCGTACCCCACGTCATACGGCGTCACGTAGTAGTCCTCGATGTTCGGGGAGTCCATCGATCCACCCAACGATCCCATCGCCGAGACGGGCAGCCATTCGCGGTAGCCCTTCATCTGCTCGGAGAAGATCGCCGGCAGCGGCGCGGGAATCCATGCGGACTCGAGGTTCGCCGTCGAGTAGGCCTTCGCCCCCACCCGCACAAGCCCGAATTCCTGTCCAGCCTCGATGATGGCTGCACGCACCCTTTCGCCGTCTTCCCACGGCCCGAACAGCTCATAACCAGGCTGCCCGGCCATACCGTGCCGAAGTGCGCGGACGGCGCAGCCGGCGATCGTGAGGCTGGTCATATCGAAGAACTTCACCTCGGGCAATGGCGCGCCGACCACCTTCTCCATGACCGCGGCCGCGGTCGGACCCTGCAGTTCGTAGCGGTAGACGACAGGTGGTCCGGACACACGGTCGAATGAGTTGTCATCTCGGGTGCTGACCGCGTCATAACCTCCGGTTTCGAGGTTGTACTGCACCCAGTCGTGCACCATCGGATGCCCAACCAGGTCGAACGTCCGATCCTCCAGATGGAACAGCACCGCATCACCGATCAGATAGCCCTGGTTGTTCACGGCCACGAACTGCTTCGCCTTGCCCGGACCGAAGCTCGCGAAACTGTTCACTCCGAGATCGGAGAGCAACCGCTGTGCGTCCGGTCCGCTCACGGAGAGGTCGGTCATGTGGTGGGACTGATCCAGCAGCGCGCACGCATCGCGCCAGGCCCGCTGCTCGCTGCGCCAGTTCGTGAACTCCGCAACTACCGGGAACGTATGCGGCCGGATCGGAGAGTTCCGAAGCAGAGGCACCGCTCCACCCGCTCGCGCGATCGCTTGCTCGACGTTCTCGACACTCATGTAAGGGGCACCTCTCCACTCGGACTTCTTTGGCGCTGGAATTTGCGACTCGCGTCTCCGATCGCCAGTCGACCAGAGATGTCTGCAATGCAGACTATATGTCTGCTATACAGACAGTAGCATCGCATCCGTGATCGTCGCAATGATTGTTGACAATTCTGGTGACGATGCATGGCTGCAGGTCACGACCGCACCAAGAAGTACGTCAGAGATGGATCCCAGTGCCGTGACGGTGCCGGTCGCATTCGGTCCGCCGGCAGCGCCTTGTCGTGGGCATCGTCAACGTGACGCCCGATTCGTGTACCGATGGCGGCCTTGGTAACCGGGATCGGACCGTCGGCGTTCTCGCCGGCCGCAGCCGACGGCCGCAGCATCAGCGCGAACCCGGCAGCGTCGTCGGTGACGCGAAACCGTGCGATCACCTACCCGTCGGTGTCGTAGATAGCTGTGTCATGATGCGTTGTGGCCCAGTCGATTCCGCAAGCCAAACACGGGATCGTGCAACTCCTTCATCAGGTGCGGGTGTTCGAGGACGATCCCGGTCTGGCACTGGTCTCCGGATACGCGGCGGACTCCGGCGAAGGGCGATGGACGGTCGAGGAGGCGATCGCGCACGCCGTACCCGCGCCGGTCATCTCAGCAGCTCTCTTCGCGCGCTTCGGTTCCCGGCAACCCGAGTCTCCCGCGATGAAAGTCGTTGCCGCACTCCGTAACCAATTTGGCGGGCATGATGTATTGGGGGTCGCGACAACCGAGGGCTCACGGTCGCGACACTCCGGTCGACCATCGCTCTCCAAATCTGCGCCTGCTGCTCGACGAGTGCCATCGATCCCTTGCGACGCTTCATCTTCGTCAGGCTTTTGTCGAAACTTCCTTGCGGCAAATCGAATTCGACGTGCAGGCCGCCGATCTATACATCGACTACAGCAAAAATCGAATCGACGACCGCGCACTGGGCCTGCTGCTCGACCTCGCGCGGGAGTCCGGCGTCCCACAGCGCCGTCACGCCATGTTCGCCGGCTCGCGCTTAAATACCTCGGAGCGTCGTGCGGTGATGCACACCGCACTTCGCCGGTCGGCCGGCGAGCAGCTCGTAGCCGACGGCAGTGACGTCTTTGCGCATGTTCACGATGTGCTCGACCGCATGGCGGAGTTCGCCGATAAGGTGCGGTCGGGACACTGGCGTGGTGTAACCGGTCAACGCATCGAGGCGGTTGTGAATATCGGAATCGGCGGCTCCGACCTCGGGCCGGCGATGGTTACCCGCGTACTCCGTCGCTATGTGCATCCCGACCTTGCATTCAAGTTCGTCTCCAACGTCGATCCTGCCGACCTCTGCGACACTTTGACCGGTCTCGACCCCGCGAGCACGCTCTTCATCGTTGTCTCGAAGACCTTTACTGCGCTGGAAACGATGACGAACGCCGAAGCGGCCCGGCGCTGGTTGACCGCGGCCCTGGGCGAGGACGCCGTGGCCGAACACCTCATCGTGGTATCCACCTAAAGCGCGAAGGTGAACGCCTTCGGCATCGGCCCGGCCAGAATGTTCGAGTTCTGGAACTGGGTTGGCGGCCGATATTCTGTCGGGTCCGCTGTCGGGCTGTCGGTGATGATCGCGATCGGTCCGGCGGCGTTCACCGAGTTCCTCGCCGGATTCCGTGCGCTGGACCGGCATTTCACTGAAGCGCCACTCGAACGCAATACCCCGGTCCTGCTCGGGTTGCTCGGCTATTGGTACGCGAACTACTCGGCGCCCAGACCCGCGCGGTGCTGCCCTGTGCAAACGATCTGGCCCGGCTTCCTGCGTATCTGCAGCAGCTGTTCATGGAGTCCAATGGCAAGCGTGTGCGTTCGATCGATCGCCGACGGCTACGACCACCGGTGTTGTGGTCTGGGGTGAGCCGGGGACCAACGGGCAGCACGCCTTTCATCAGCTATTGCACCAGGGCACCGTCCTGGTCCCGGTTGACTTCATCGGATTCGCGAACACCGACGAGCCCGCGCAAGATTGCACGGGACACGTGCACGAGATCTTCTTCTCCAATATGCTCGCGCAGGCCCGATTCCTCGCGTTCGGCAAGAGCTATGGCGAGGTCATCGCCGAGGGCGCAGAACCCTCCCTGGCGCCACACAAGGTGATGCCCGGCAACCGACCGTCGACAATCATTCTCGCGGATCGCCTTACGCCCGGCGTCCTCGGACAGCTCATCGCACTATAAGAGCATCGGGTCTTCGTCGAAGGCGTACTCGGTGGGATCGACTCGTTCGACCAGTGGGGAGTCGAATTCGGGAAAGCAGAGGCGAACCGACTCCAACACGCGCTGTCCGCTCAGGAACCTTCAGCCGATCTGGACTCCTCCACCGCGACCCTCATGAGGCGGTACCGCGTGCTCCACTTGTGATTTCAACAGCGATCAGTGGGCCGGTCACGCAAGGACCCGGCCCACCGATCGGTCCGTCACGGGTTGACGACCGTCATCCACATCGGGTCGCTGCGGCGTTCCATCGCCTCGACCGCGCTGACCACCGCACTCAAAGCGAATCGCTGGGTGATGAGCTCATCGACGTTGAGTGTGCCCATTCCCGGCAACTCCAACACCTCTCGGGCGTCGGTACGCGTACATGCGCGAGTGCCGACGAAACGCCAGCAGTTGGACATCATCGCGATGGCGGGCAGTGGCAGCGGAGTTTGATTGCCGCCCATGTGTACCAGTGTTCCGCCGGTTGCCAGTGCCGCCATGGCTTGGCCGGTCGCCGGCCCGTCCGGGATGAAGTCGATCACCGCGTCCGCACCGCCGGGAACCAGTTCACGCAGCCGCCGAGTCAGTCCACCGCTGGACGCCCAATCGACAAGCTCGTCGAGTGCAACCAATTCGGCAGGGACTCTGCCGGCGAGTGCTCGTACTTCACGCAGCCGTTCCCCACTGCGACCGACCAGCACCAAGCGAGAGATCCCGAAATGCTCGGCAAGCTTCACCGTAGAGGTGCCCATCGTGCCCGTCGCGGCGGTGACCACGACCGTCGACCCGAGCGGCAGATCCGCACGCTTCAGAGCCCGTACTGCATTGGCGAGATCGTGCACTTTCGCGGCGACATCGAAGCCGACGCTGTCGGGCAGCTCGTCGATGAGCCAGAACGGGACAAGTATGTACTCGGCGAGCCCGCCGTCGTGATATTCGTCGTAGAGGGGCATCGGGACATCGCCGAACGCGGCGAACCCGATCATCGCCTGCTGGGCGCACATCATGTCGCGGTCCGTGCGACAGTAGACGCAATCACGACAGTTCAGATTCGGGTGTACACGAACCCGGTCGCCGACGGTGATCCGATCGACCTCGGTGCCAACCGCCGCGACAGTCCCCGCGGCTTCGTGCCCGAGTGTTGTCGGAAGGTGTTTCAGCAGACCGTACTTCAGCACACGCATCATTCCGGGCACCAAACCGGCCGCGGCAACCTTGACGACCACGTCGCGTGGTCCAGGTTCAGGAATTGGAACTTCTTCGAGCACAATGGAACTGGAATCCGGATGGGCCCTTGCGGCGAGCATGGTGGCAGTCATCGGGCAGCTTTCGAGTAGATAGCGTCGAGCCGCGCGGTCGAATACGGCTCCCCGGTGTGCGATGTGTCGGCGACCTGCGGCAGTTCGTGGTACGACAGCAGGCTGATGTACTCACTCGATTCGTCACCAACATCGGCGTGCGCTATGCCGAGCGGGATTCGGATGAAGTCGCCGGGCCCGAGGTCGACAATGCCACGCTGCGTCAAAAGTGTGCGGTGTCCACGGGTTTGGTATTGGATCTCGTCCCCGTCCACAGTGCGGCGATACCGACGCTCACTGTCTACGCCGGTCACGGTGATCCCAAGACGGAAGAGAGGCGTGGCGTAGAGCCACCTGACCCCGGGTTCGTCGGCGCCACGCAGAACCTGGATGCGGTCCCGTGTTCCGTGGACGTGATCGAGGATTCGACGTTCGTCGGCGGGGACCACGACGACGTCATGGCTTGGGGAGCCATGCACTGTGTGATCGCTTCGTTCACCTCTCCCGCCTCCCAGCCTTCGAACGGTGGGAAGGTCGGCTGCGAGCTACTGACGCATGAGGTCAGCTCGGAGGCCGGAGCCGGAAGATAGAACAGCAGATGGCTTTCCGTACGCCCGTAGTTGTCGTGGGCGACGCCACGCGGGATGCGGGAGAAGTCTCCGGGACGGTGTTCGATCACGCCGAGTTCGGTCATCAGTGTGCGATCGCCTGCGATCTGATAGGAGATCTCGTCGACATCACAGTTGCGGTGATAGAACGGCTGACGGTTGTTCATGATTTGCCATTCGATCCGGACCTGATCGTTCTCGTAGATCCCGCGCGGCGGCGCGAAGGGTTGTGCCTCGTACCGCTCCACCGTCAGCGGTGGATGCTCGCGCCAGAGGTTGATCGGCAGGTTGGCGGGATGCGGCGGTGCGAGTAAAAGATGCTCATCGCGTTCGACACTGCGAAGCGGCCGTTCGGATCCCATGACCATGACGTCCTCGACGACGTTCATCGGGACCTCCTTGTCTTCGGTAAACGCTTGTCTCGCTTGGGCGAGCGGTCAGACCGTGGGCAGCGCCCGGTAATAGCGAGCCGCGCCGGGGTGCAGCGAGATAGGGGCGTGCCCCATAGTGGGTGGGTCCAGCGGGTAGGTGATCGGGCTGCTCTCCGGTCGAAGGTGGAGATACTGCTCCTCGATGATGTGGCGCGTTTCTCCGAGAATCCATGCGATGGCGTATGCGATGTCGTCTGCAAGATCGGTAGTGGTCAGCATGAGGAAATCGGAGAAGTCCAGAGTCCGGAACGCGCTGCGCCCAGGAAAGTAATTGTCGGGCACGGTCGAAGCGGGCCAACCGAAGTCCGCATCCAGCGACGCGAGCACGTCCGCTTCCACTTCCAGGAAGTGGAAGTCCGGGCCGAACTGCTGCCACTGCGGGAGCATGGCCGCTTCCTGCACGATCGCGTTCGCCCTGCCGGCCAGCACATGTGCCAGGGCTTCCTGCGGCCGTTCATCTTCGAGAAATTCTCCGCCCCAACCGAGAACATCGACGCCGGCCCGGCCGAGAAGTTGCCGGGCAGCCAGCCCGACGTGATTCTCGCCATCATCGAGAGCGGTTGCCATCTGCAATCGCGGCGCTCGATCCCGCAACTCCGCGAAAGTCGTGATCCCGAGTGAGCGGTGAATGCCCACGACCAGGCGGTCACGCTGCGGAACCACGCCCAGAGCCCGTAGCTTCGGGAAATGCTCGTCGCGGTAGATACCGCGGCCGTCGAGCGCAGCCACAGTAAAAGCCGCCGGCGTGGTCATCGCAATATCCACCTCACCGCGACCGACCGCGCGGACCGCGTCGGCAAACCCTCGACTGTTCCAGATCGCAACCCGGGTACCCGGGCCGCTACGGTCGGTCAGTTCCTGTGAGACCCAACCGCAGACACGATGTAGGTTGGCGGCTCCCCAGTCCCCCCGCATATGCAGGGTGAGCTTGCGGTCGATCCTCGGTTCCTGCGGCCGGTTGCTGGTACTCAACGGATTTCAACTCCCTGCTGCGACGGTTCCGCCGCTGGTCTCGTCTGCGCGTACGTGGTTGTGCAGTGCGCCCAGGCCGTCGATCTCGACGCTGATCGTGTCACCTTCACGGAGAAAGACCTGTGGGTCACGCCGGTAACCCACACCACCAGGCGTGCCGGTGAAGATCAGATCTCCCGGCTTCAGCTCGGCAAACGTCGAGATGGTTGCAATCAGATGCGGGATCGAGAAGATCAGCATGGACAGATCGGATTCCTGAACCTTCTCGCCATTGAGAACTGTTCTGATTCCGGCATTCTCAAGGTTGATCTCATTCGGTGGAACGAGATAAGGCCCGATGGGCGTGCTCGCGTCCCATGCCTTGCCCTGCAACCACTGGTGGGTCTTGTACTGGAAGTCCCGCATCGTGACGTCGTTGGCGACGGTGTAACCGAGGACGTGATCGAGGGCGTCGGCCTCGGCGATACGTCGACCTGGCCGGCCGATAACCACGACCAGCTCGCCTTCGTAGTCCACCTGCGTCGATTCCGGCGGCAACATGATGTCATCGTTGGGCCCCAGCAGGTTGGAGGCAAACTTCGAGAAGAGCACGGGGTAGGTGGGCAGTTCCCGCTTGGTCTCGGTCACATGCGTGCGGTAGTTCAGCCCGACACACAAGATTTTTGACGGACTCTGCACCGGTGGAAGCAGCCGCACTTCGTCGACCGGAACTTGTGCCCGTACATTGCGCGTGGCGGACATCAGTTGGTCCGGCATGGACCCGTTCCCGAGGTCCGTCACGCCTTCGAGCGGAATCAGCGTCGAGTCCCGCACTTCACCGACAGCCCGTACGCCGCGGTGCTCGTAAGTTGCGTATGCCATGGTCATTTCCCTTCGCTGGTCTGGCGCCAGGAAGCCAACTGGCCGCCCCACAAATTGACGGTGTTCGGAATCGGTTTCCAGCGGCGCGGAACGTAGGTAACGCGATCGTCGTGGAACTTCTCCATCTCGGCAGAGAGCTCGATGTGATTGCCGGCCGGATCGTCGAAGAAAACGAACAGGTTGTCGCCGGGTCCATGCCGCCCCGGACCCCAGGTGACATCGACATCCTCATCGGTGAGCCGGTCGCACCAGGACTTGAAGTCCGCCCATTCGGCCAAGTCAAACGAAAAGTGGTCGATGTCGCCGCCTTGCCCCACGTTCACGACGGCCAGCGTGTGATGGTCCTGGTCGCTGCGCAGCCAAGCGAACCGGCCATCGTCGAGCTGATCGGAGATACGGAAGCCGACCACATCGACGAAGAAGGCCGTCATGGCCTCGACATCATCGGTGGCCAGGGTGATGTGCTGATACTTGATCGGTCTGCGGCCTGTGTCCGCTGCCGTCTCGCCCTGCCTCTGCACCGGGGTGTGGAAATGCACCGGGGTGCCATGCGGATCGGACACGACCAGCCCATGTGGTTCGCCTACGGTTTCATCGAGATACCGCTCGTCGAGAGCGGACACCGTATGCCCGGAGTCGGCCAATCGCTTGGCGATCCCGTCGAGACCGTCGGCATCCCGGACTTCGAATCCATAGTGCCGCAATCCTTTCTGTCCCTCGACCAGTTCGATGACATGATGGCCACCGCCCCAGCCCAGTCGCAATCCCCCCTGCGGAAGCTCTTCGTGCACGACGAGACCTAGCAAACGCCGATAGAAGTCAGCGGTCGCGGCGAGGTCCGGCACTGAAAAGCCAATGTGTGACACCGCAGTTCGGGTTAGCGTTCCGGCCGCGCCGCGTTCCTGCAACACGACGCGCTGTGGCTTATCCATGACTGATGACCCTTTCTGGTGACATTTCCAGCCCGAGAGTGGATGGCATGCCCATGACTGGACTGTCAGGACGAGGTGTGGGCATTCGCGCCGACGTCACGATGCGACCTGGCGCATTCGAAACATTCAGCACCGCGATAGCAGTCAGGTCGACAGGACCCGCGCCGCAGACCTTCTCGAGCAATGCCCTCGCATGACTTCTCTCCCGGGTTGGTCAGATCACAGTAGAACAGGAGTCCTGATTCTCGGAATAGCCGTCCTGCAATACAGGACTGGTGAATTTCGGGGCCTTCAGGCATCCAATCGAGGATCCGGGGCTAGGGCCACCAAGACCTGTTCGGGTCTGCGTGTGATGGAGCCGCCGGTGTTGACCCATTTCGCTCGAGGACTCAGCCGCATTGTCGGATACCTGTCCATTAGCGCCTCGATGGCAGCGATCGCCTCGATGCGCGCCAGTGGCGCGCCCAGACAAGCATGGATTCCACGACCGAACGCGAGGTGTGCCGCTGCGCCCTCACGCGGCGGGTCGAATCGATCAGCGCTCGGTCCCCATGTCTTTTCGTCCAGATTCGCGGACTGCAGGCTGAGGTAGACCTTGTCGCCCTCACTGATCGGACAGCCACGAACGATGCCATCGCTCTTCACGGTGCGCACGAGGAACTGAGCCGGAGAATCCAGTCTCAGGGATTCTTCGACCGCGTTCGGCAGGAGAGCGCGGTCACGGACGACCGCATCCCATCCGTTGGGGTCTTCGAGCAGCCGCCAGATGCAGTTTGCGATCAGGCTCCGAGTTGTGTCAGTCCCTGCGACGACCAACTGGAAGATATGTGTGACGATCTCCCCGTCCGGCATCTCCCGTTCACCCGGCGCGGGGAAACAGAGGTTGTCCAGGGCATCCTCCGACCGTTCGTCAGGACGTGCTTTGCGCTGGGCAACCAGGCTGCCGAGCAGAGCCAGCAGCTGTCCGAACTCAGGAAGCACATCCAGTGGACCTGGGACCGTCTCTACGATGACGTTCCCCCATGCCTGCGCCTGGCTCCACGCTTCGCGGGGGATACCGATGAAGGTATGCATCACGGATGCCGGGATGACCCGAACGAATTCCTCGAACAGTTCGATTTCGCCGTGGTCGGGAAGAGCCGCGATAGCTGAAGCGACGATTCCCTCCACCCACGGGCGGAGAGTACGCAGATGTGTTGGCGCGAAGTTCTTTCGGAGCCGATCACGAAGGTCGGCGTGCAGGGGATCATCAGCATTCGTGATGGTCTGGAACTCCAGCGGAACGTCTTCCCGCTCGATGCTGAAATTCCCGTTGTTCGAGTAGTTTTCGGTGTCGGCGAGTACGCTGCGTACGTCTTCGTCGAGAGAGAAGACGTGCAACCCGTCCCTGGGCGTACTGACCGGGCAGTTCGCGCGGGATGCCCTCAAGTGCGGGATGGGTTCTGGAAAATGATCAGAGTTCAACGGATTGAATACTTTCGGTGAATCGGCAGGAGAAAACAATTCTTACTCCCTAGATTGCGGTATTTCCACGAAACCTTGCGGCTGTCGAGCCGGATGAGCCGGAGCTCCTGCTCAGGCAGACGCCACCACCTGCACAGGCAGCGATTCCAATCCACGCAGCACATTGTTGAAGTGGCGCGCCGGCTCTCCGGCCTCCAGCCGACTAACGCTGTCGAGCAAGGCAGTCAGAATCGCAGCGCCCTCCATTCGGGCCAACGCCTGTCCGGCACACACGTGCAGCCCGTAACCGAAGGCCAGATGCTCGACGTTGTCGCGCCGAATATCGAAGCGGTCCGGGTCTTTCCAATTGCGCTCGTCCCGATTCGCGGCACCGAAGAGCACCGCCAGACGATCACCTGCAGGTACCGTCACGCCGTCGACCACCCAATCGGTCCTGACAGTGCGACCGAAAACCTGCATCGGGGATTCGAACCGCAGGACTTCTCGGAATGCCTGCGGTATCAGGGATCGATCCTGTCGCAGCAGATCCCACTGCTCGGGGTGCTCGGCCAGCAGCCAGATCGCATGCCCGAGAGCGTGCACGGTGGTGTCGATCCCCGCTGTCACGTACGTCAACACCAGTGTGGGCGCGGACTCTTCAGGAATCTGTCCCGCATCGGCTGCCTCATAAACCGCTCGCCCCATGCTGCCTTCGGCCAAGGACTGACGGGTCGCCGTCGACATCATGTACTCCATGAGTTCACCCAGCTTCGGCGCAGATTCACGAAGACGCGCATTATCAGGACCGAAGAAGTTGAAGTTTGCGTCGAGCAAACCCAGCAACTCCTCGCGGCCAGCAAGCGGCAACCCGATCAGATCGGCGACAATCTCCAGCGGGAAGCGCCGCACCAGTTCGGAGATCGCCTCGAAGGATCCCCGACTGACGAGCGGTTCGACGAGAGCTCTAGCGCGAGCGTTGATGTCTGCTTCGAGCTTCCGCAGAGCACGCGGGGCAAGTCGGGATGCCAGCACATTCCGCAGCTGGTCATGCAGAGGCGGATCCGCGCGGAGGATGCCGTCGCCGACGTAGGCGTTGCACTGCTCGTTGAGGGCAACATCCGCGGAGCAGAACTGCTCCCACGATGCGAGTATATGGCGAGCCTCCGCATAGCGCGGCACGGCCCACAGATCGAGGGCGTCCAGATGGACCACGCCGCCGACGTCTCTCAAGTCGCGGAAGGCCGGGTAGGGATCGGCCATGAACTCGTCGGTGAAGATGTCGAGTTCTGACCGGGGAACGGTGCTGCTGTCGGGCATACGGATTCCTTCTCTACGTCGAGGGCTGGTTGGCCAACCGGGTGAGTTTGGCTACCGAGATCGGAAAGTTGACCGATACTGCGGTCCCGAAGCCCTCGTGGTTCGCAGGCCATACCAGCAACGCCCTGCGATCTGCGACGGATCCCTCGATAACAATGGGTTCACCGAGGGGGGCCAGCTTCCCGGCAATACGGATATTGAGACCGAAGATCTCGGTCCAGAAGAACGGGACGGCGGAATCGCCCGCAGTGGCTTCGGTTCCGCAGCCGAGCAATGTGCCTGCCGCGATCCTGGCTTGCCTCAGAGCATTCCACCAATGCGGCCGCCGGCCACGCGCGTTACCGCTTGCCGGCGCGGAAACCACCTCACCGGCTGCGACTATGCCTGGCGCGACGCGGCAGCAATCGTCAACCAGCACACCATCTTCCACGCGCACTCCGCTTCCACTCAACCATTCGGTGTTCGGTACGTCTCCCGCTGCAGTGATGACAAGATCGCCCTCGGCAATCACCGTGTGGTCCACTCCTAGCACTCGACGTGGTAGATCGCCGTCGAACCCCAATTCGACACCCCCATCGGCCAGCCGAACTTTCACCGAGTGATCATCCGCGGCCATGAGGCACATGTCAGCGAGCACCGGCCCGAGATGCGCGATCAATGGCCTGACCTGATCGACAACGGTCACGACCTTGTGAAGTTTGACCGCAGAGGATGCGATCTCCATACCCAGGAATCCACCGCCGACAACCGACACGTGCTCGGCCTCAACAAGCCGATCACGCACCGCCACCGCGTCATCGAGGGTCCGCAGAGTTATCTCTCCGCGATGAGCTCCGGAATCCACGCGACGCGCCCGCACGCCTGTCGCGATGATCAGTCCGTCAGAGGAGACACGCTCTCCGTCCTCGAGCGTGACGAGCCTGCTCGAACAGTCGAGACCGACTGCACGAGTGGACGTTCGGAGCGTCACATCATCGGCAGTGCCGTCGAGAAACACGCTCTCCTCCGACTCCGCGCCGAGGAGAACACCCTTGGACAGCGGCGGTCGTGTGTAGGGCCGGTGATTCTCATCGCCGATCATGATGATCTCGCCGTCGAATCCGAACCCACGCAACGCCGCCGCACTCGCCAACCCCGCCTGAGACGCCCCCGCCACAACAATGCGCCGGAGAGCGGTCATGCCGGTGACGAATCGCTGGTCTGGATTCGCAGAGCTGCTACCGGACATGCCCTCACAGCGGCATCGGCAAGCGGTCGCGAAACCAGATCGATGTCCTCAATGTCGACTACAAGCACATCCTCGTCATCGAGATGGACGAGATCGGGCGCCGCTTGCGCACACAGTGAGCCTTTTTCATCCTGACTGGATGTTGTTGGTAGGCAACGGAACTGGTGACGGCGCGCCTGTGCCGGATATGGGGAAGCCCTTGGTAGGACGGCTGTCGACCAAGACTCGCTGTACCCCAAGGGCTTCCGTTGCTGTTCTACCGTTCCGCGCTGGCGTTGTCACGTCGGACCCTCCACTTCGTCGCCGGGCTGATCCGCCGGCACCGCCGCACGATCGGCTCGGCCTGGCGCAAGCTCGACCCGGCCCGCCAAGCCCTGCTCGTGCTGGCCCACCTGCGCAAAGCCGAAACCTACGCCGATCTCGGTGCCGGGTTCGACATCTCGACGACCACCGCATGGCGATACGTCGGCGAGACCGTGGAACTGCTGGCAGAGCGAGCCCCGAAGCTGCGCTCGGCGCTGAAGAAGGCGAAAGCCGACGGGCACGCCTATCTGATTCTGGACGGCACGCTGATCCCGATCGACCGGGTGGCCGCTGACCGGCCCTACTATTCGGGAAAACACCGCCACCACGGCATGAATGTGCAGGTCCTCGCCACACCCAGCGGGGACATCGTGTGGGTGTCGGGTGCGTTGCCCGGCAGCGTGCACGATACGAAAGCCGCCTGGATCTGGCAGATCGTGGCCGAACTCGAGCGCAGCGGATGGATCGTGCTGGCGGATAAGGGATATCACGGTGTCGGTGGCCTGCTCACTCCCTACAAGGGACGCGACAAGCCCGAATCCCAGAAGCAGGCCAACCGAGCCCATGCGAAACTGCGTGCCCCCGGTGAACGCGCCAACGCCCAGCTCAAGAGCTGGAAGGTGCTGCGGAAGCTACGCAGCTGCCCGCACAGGGCCGGACAGCTCGCCAAAGCGATTCACGCACTCCAGAACCGCGAACTCGAAGCCAACCAAGGATGAAAAAGGCTCAGTCCGTACCCTTCACACCTAATACTATCGACAAAGAGTCGACCAACTTTCGAGCTGTCCATCTGACTCCAATCAGGTTTCGCCATCCGAATTTCACAGGGCTGGAATATGGCGAACGTGTGATATGCGCCATAACCGTAGATTTCGCATGATCTACGTGTCAAGACACATGTCCTGATTTTCAGGACAACTTGCCAATCCACCTGGCCGCCGTCCAGCCACCACCCATCACTTCACACGCCCTGCTGACACTAAGACCGCTCCAATGTCAAGACTTCAAGGAAAGAGGTTGAGATGACATCGATCGTTCATGGCGCACAAAGGGAGGTAGCCAGCCAGCCGAGAAGCCGATCGAGTTTGATCATCGACGCCGCCTCAGGGCCACCGCCGGGGGTGCTCGAATAATCCAGGATCAGGAAATCTCTGGCGAATACCATTCACAAACAGAATAAACCCAGCGCTCAGAATTTATTCTTCAAGTATCGTCACCGCAGAAACGGACACCGACCATTCATTCAGAACATCTATCCATTCGATGATAACGGAGCTCCATTATGGCGATCCGACTGCGTGCCCGAATTCGACGACCGGCCCAGTCGGCCATGGGCGTGCAGCCAGTTCGGGTCCATTGTCGCAGCGCAGCACTGCGGGATACCCGCGGTCG
Source organism: Nocardia sp. CA-151230 (assembly GCF_050942175.1). NCBI lineage: Bacteria > Bacillati > Actinomycetota > Actinomycetes > Mycobacteriales > Nocardiaceae > Nocardia > Nocardia sp. CA-151230. The sequence goes on along the minus strand of NZ_CP192061.1, from coordinate 3,620,203 downwards.
ACGGCGATCCCGTCGAGCTCGTCGATGAGCCAATCGGCGGTGATCGAGCGTTCCGCGAGGCCGCCAACTCCTGGCACAGCCTCACGGCGGCAACCGGAAGTGAGCCAAAGCAGTTGTTCTTACAGTCCTCGGCGAAGTCGACAGCCGAGGACTGCCGCGGTCGGCTTACTGCGATACTGCCGCCCGGCCGATACAGGTATGCCCCGGTAGTTCGACCGCGTTGGTCTCGTGAGGAAGTCGAGACGCTCAGTGGGACAGCAGTCACGGCGATCATACCGAGGTGGCCATGACTTAGAGCTCCTATCGGGTTCGGTTGCTGAGTCGTCGCCAGCAGATCAGTGCTGCGGCGAGGTCGAGGAATCCGTGGTGGATGTCGGTGCGTCGTTCCCATCGGATGGCCAGGCGCCGGTACGGGTGGAGCAGGGCAAAGGATTGCTCGACGATCCAGCGGCCAGCGGTGACCTTGTCGCGGGTGCCGCGGCGGGGGATGTAGCCGGTGATGCGGCGTTGCCGCAGTTCGGAATACACGCTGGGGTAGTCGTATCCGGTGTCCGCGATCAAGGTTGTGATTCGCTGTCGGGGGTGGGCCCGGGCGACCCCGTAGGGGTTGGACCCGGTCGAGCAGCGTGGGCAACAGCAGGTGGTCATTGACATTGGCGCCCGACAACGCCATCGCGAGCGGGAACCCGTTGCTGCAGGTCAGGATGTGGTGTTTCGAGCCGGTCTTGGCGCGGTCGACTGGGCTCGGACCTGTTGCGGCGCCCCCTTTTTTTCGCCCGCACATGCGAGGCGTCGACCATGACCCGGTCGCAATCGATCAACCGGGCGGCGTGGCAGCGGGCGAGCACGGCCTGATGTATCTCCCCGAACGCCCCGGCGGCCTGCCAATCCCGCAACCTGCGCCAACATGTCATCCCGGACCCGAACCCCAGTTCCTGGGGCAGGTCTTCCCACCCGATCCCGGTGATCAGCACGAACAGGATTCCTCGCAACACGAGCCGGTTGTCCATCTGGGCCGGTCCCGGTGTCCCGGCCGGCTTCACCGGCAGTAGCGGTTCGATCACTGCCCACAACCGGTCATCCACGATCCACGGTGCTGCCACAGCGAAACATCCTGCACTGCAACACTACTCACCGACAACCCGCCGAACCTGTTAGGAGCTCTAAGGCTCCGTCTCCCCGTCGCGGTTGCGCTTTTCAACAATCCAGGCAGCGATCTGTGCTCTCGAGGCGAATCCGAGTTTCGATAGAATGTGCTCGACATGCCCCGACGCAGTTCGTTTTGATATTACGAGCCTTGCCGCTATCGCATTGTCGGTTAGACCCTCCGCGACCAGATCGGCGACCTCTAATTCTCGATCGGTCAACGATGTCGGATCATGCTCGCGCGGTCGCCGTGCCGCCTTAGGCTGCATTCCGAGCGCATATGCGACCACGCGGTCGACGCGAAGAGCCCTTCCTTTCGAATAGAACTCCTCGAAGATTCTGTCGCCAAGAGCACTACGATTTGAGGTCTCGGAATCATCGTGATGAACAGCCAATTCCGGATATATGATTGAAGATGTGTCGATGGATGATCCTAGCGAATCAGCGGCACCCATAAGCACGGCAGATCTCTTGGGGTCGCCTTCGTGACTGGAGATCCATGCAAGCGGCTCGAGAATTCCAGCGATCGCCACGATATCATCGAATTGACTAGTCAATAAGAGAGCTCGTTTCAGTCGTTCACTTGCCTCGCCATAATCCTTCTGTCGGATTGCGTTTATTCCTGTCGCCCACAACGAGTAGGATCGATAGACGGATTCGCCCCGCGGCTCGACGATTTCAAGGACATTTTCGTGGCAATCAGCGGACCCTTCGTGATCACCTTCTATCGCGAGTGCAACTCCGAGCAGCGCCAGCGCCGGGATACGCAGCATGAGTTCGTCCCTGACATCGAGAGCCGCCAGCGCTTGCTCCAGCCTGGAGCGCGCCAACAGATGATCACCAGACCAGAGCGCAAGACCCCCCTCCGAGAGAGCGATTTGTGCAGCAGTCAACTGATCGGGCAGGCCAGCAGCCAATGCCCTCGCCTCCTCGACCCGCTCGGCCCCGGCAGCAATATCGCCTTGAATCCCAGCCAGTACAACGCTCGCGAAAAGAGCCTTCACCTTCCGCGCAGGTGCCGCAGTACTCGACTCGAGCGACAAAGATCGGTCTAGCCACTGGCGTCCTTCGGTCAACTGCCCCTGCGACAGCCAGAACGGGAACAGCGCACCGGCCATATCGAGTGCTGCATCAAAGTTCAGGACACGGATGAAGTGATCCATCGCTTCACGCAGGTTTGACTGCTCACGATTGAGTCGGGATATCCATTCCAATTGTTTCGCGCTGATCCATCCCGCTTCCGCGCGAACAGCCAAATCCTTGTACCATTGCCCGTACCTCTCGACGAGGCTTCCGTATTCGCCGGACTGTATCAATTTCTCGCGACCGTACTCACGGAGAGAATCGAGCATTCCGAAACGAACACTTGAATCGACTTCTTCCCGTACAAGGATTGACTTGTCGACCAGAGAAGTAAGTACGTCGACTAGCGGACCCGGATCCTCACCCGCTCCACAAACACCCGCGGCCGCATCGATCTCGAAGCTTCCGGCAAACACGGAGAGTTGCGCCCATGCCTTTTTCTCGTTATTCGAGCAGAGATCGTAACTCCAGTCCATACACAGTCGCAGAGATTTCTGCCGAGCGGGAGCCGACCTACTTACGGTAGAGAGAAACCTGTACCGTTTTTCTATATTCTCCCAAATTTGAACTACAGACATGACACGAAGTTTTGAAGCCGCCATTTCTATCGACAATGGAAGTCCGTCCAGATACCGACATATACCGACAACTGGATTTACATTGCCCTCGTCGATCTTGAAGTCCGAAACTATCTCTCGCGCGCGCTCTGCGAATAATGTCAAGGAATCATACGCACCGACTCCCTCGACCGTAAGGAGATGATCCTCATCAGGGACCGAGAGCGGGAGAACGCGCATAGCTCGTTCGCCGCTGACGCTGAGAGACTCACGGCTCGTGGCGAGAATTCGCACATTTCCGCACGTACGCAATATCAGTTCAGCCAAATTCGCAATGGCATTGACCACGTGCTCACAGTTGTCGAATACGAGCAATAGCTCCTGAGGAGATGCGAACTCGACGAGGACTTCGTCCAGAGGGCGCGGCGAGGATTCCCGCAAACCTAGGGCCTTCACCACGACGTTCACAAGAAGCGACTCATCGGTCAGCTCGGACAGGTCGACAAGCCAGACGCCGTCCGCAAAAACCCTTTGTAAGTCCGTGGCGAGGCGCAAGGCCAGGCGAGTCTTGCCCACCCCGCCTACCCCTGTAAGCGTCACCAGCCGAGCGGCTTTCAGGAGCTTTTTTCCTTCAGCGAGCTCAGTTCGGCGATCCACGAGACTGGTCAGCGCTAGGGGCAACTGCTGATGGTTCGATCGGCGTGCGGCGGTCTCACGTGCGATCGGCACATCTTGCATTGTCGGGGTGCGTATACCGCGTTCCCTCTCGGATGCTGGAGTGGACCCTACTGAGACATCGTCTGCCACGGTGCCTATCTCGGCTGTTGAGCAGGTCTGGATTCGTTGCAGGGACCGGTAGAGGTCCATCGTTGCCGGCCTGTCTCGCGCATCGCTGGACATTGCTCGGGCGATAATGGTGCGCAACGGCGCGGGGATCTCTGCTGTGCGCACGCCCGAATTCTGCTCGCTCGCCACACGAAGAAACTGCGCTACAACGTCTTCGCGGGTACGGCGCTCGTAAGCTGCATGACCAGTGACCGCGCAGAACAACGTCGCGCCGAGTCCATAGATATCCGAGGCCGGGCTTGGTGCCTCGCCACGTAGTACCTCGGGTGCCATGTACGCGGGCGAACCGGTGACGGCGTCGGCGGAGGTTTCGAATCCTCCTGCGACATGTGCAATCCCGAAATCCGCAAGGACTGGCTCGTCACGGTCGGTTAGCAGGATGTTTGAGGGCTTGACATCACGATGGAGAATCTGATTCCGGTGAATCTCGGCCAAGGCGCGGGCGATCTTCAGCCCTACTTGAATGGTCTCTTTGACAGAAAGCGGTCCGCTCGTGCGGATCCGCGCATAGAGAGAGCCCCTTGGGTAGTACTGCATCACGATGTATGGACGACCTCTACACGTGGTCCCTACGGCAAAGATGCTCACAATATTCGGTGTACCTGTAAGTGACCCCATGGCCTGCTGTTCTCGGAGGAACCGCGCAACGTTGTCAGCGTCCAGCCCGACGGTGAGCACTTTGACAGCCACCGTCCGGCTCAGGGATGGCTGTTCGCAGCGGAAGACCGCCCCGAATCCTCCGAGGCCCAGCACCTGAGCATTCTCGAATCCTTCCGCAGACAACTCGTCTGCGAGGCCCGCAGCCATATCGTGTGCCGCACTCCGCGCATCGCTCTCAGCCATCGGGGGTCTCCCAGTGCCAAATCCGTGACCTCCGGGGCCTCACGGCCGACGTCCAGGAACAATCCTTGCGCTGAGCTGCGGTACCCGCATGTCACCTGGTTCCAGGCTACCGCCTGAGCTTGTGGTTTAAGATCCAAGGTTGTGGTCCGGCGCCCCGGTTGGATCATGGGTGAAGCACTGGGTTGACGATTGGTCTTGCGACAGAACAAATCTGATAACCAAAGGCTTCGACGAACCGTGTGCACGATATCGGCTGCGCCGGTGCGCTCGGGGACCTCTCGGTGTCTGGGCAGGATCTGTGCCGGTGTGTGACCACGCGGTCGGATGCGTTGTTCGTTGTGTGATGCGGTGCTGGGCGCGGACGGGTTGGTGACAAAACCTGGTGGGGTTGTCGCTGGTGCCGGAGCGTCGCCGACGCACGGAAACGTGTACTGCGGGCTGGTTGCTGGCCGGATCGACGTTAGCCTATCCGGCGCACGCTGACCGGGCTGCTGGCGCCGCATGATCGGGCAGGACGGATCACCTTGGCGGTGGATGTGAGTCGATGGCTGCGCCCGGATGCCGCGAACGACGACGACCGCTGTTTCTGCGTGGATTTCGGCCGACGTTATGGCGCAGTCGGGCATAGATCGCACAGCCATGTCAGCAATGCGATCCATGCGAGCACACAATGTCCGGACCTGCGCCCCTCCTCAACATTTCTGGTCGTCGGCCCCGCCGGGACTTCGCACCCGGACAACACCGCTCATGCCTCCCGCTGCCAACCGCTTCGCGATCAAGGAGGGCTCTTCGATGACTCACCTATCCGCACCACCAATCCCACCCGACAAGTGCCGCAGCACGGTGTTCGATGTAGCAAGCCATCGCATCATCGGGAAGGCGAACCCGTCTTTGTCATCGCACAATGTCTGGCATCTAGTCTTCCTCCGGCCCGTCAAGAATCGGATCGAGCAAAGCGGACGCGCGTTCCTGGGTGACGAAGTCTGCCTCGTTCAGCATATGAACTTCGCGGCTGGCGAAGTTCTCGTAAATATTTTCGCCGATCAGCAGGCAATTTTCGTCGAACGGCCAGAAGGAACTTACCCACCGGTTGAGCTGGTAGAAGCCTTCCAGGTTGCCGACCTCGACTCCTAGTGCAGCCAGCTGATATCCACGCATGTGGCAACCAAAATGCGATTCGAGCGCCAATCCCCAGTCTGCGACAGCCATCCGCTCCTCCAAGGGACCGAATACGGTTGCCCCTGACAGTTCGAAATCGCGATAGTAGGCAGCGACCTCACCCCGGCCGTTGAGCAGGAGTTGTTTGCCGCTCTCGAAAATCCGATAGACCGGATGATCGACGAGCATGCCTGGATCAAGGACCTCGCCGAACCGTCCGGCGACCTCGAGCATCGCATGGCGCCGGTAATTCTTGAGCATGGCTCTGTGTCGAGGATTATCTACGACTCTCAGAAGCTCGTCCGGCGAAGCGCAAATGTCGAGGGGATTCAACACCTTCATCAGGATCCTCCAGAGTTTCATGCCTCGGTCGAGAAGGCCGGGGCTGTTCGGCGGCGGCGTAGGAATGGATGTCACGGTGGACGTGCATTGCTCTGGCATGCAGTTCATGCGAGGTCTGCCCGCAGAAGCTCCTATCCCGCCTGATAGGTGCCCGTGACCTCCGCGACACGCCGGCCATCATTGGTCGTGACGATGTCCACCGAACAGGTACTCGACCGGCGCCCCTGACGCGGCCGCACTCCGATGATGTCGAGATCTTCTTCGAGCGCTGCCTCGATGAATTCGATCGACATCGAAACTGTCACTCCGCGAGGCTTTTCCGGCACGTATGGGCCTGCCCAGGCCGCCGCCATGATCCCGATGCCGACACATCCGGCCAGCACACCCTCGTGCACCATTGTGCCAATGGTGACTGGGTTGTCCCGGAACGGCAGCCGGAGCCGCGCGCGGTCATCACCGATCTCGAGGAGTTCGATACCTAGGCGCTGGACGTGGTGACTGCGTCAGGAACAAGCGCTCCGCTTCGGAGCCGCTAGTAGGGACTTGCGATGCGGTGATTTCGGGCATCGCTCCCTCTCAATTGGAATTCAATTGCCGCACTGCGGGATTCGCGAAACGCCTCAGCTCGCGAAGAGCGCGAGCCCTTCTTCGATCTTCGATAGCGGGCTGTCCGCCAGATAGGGGGCCAGGATTCGCCGAGCCTCCTCCGGTGTGGTGATCGCTGATTCGTCGACCTCGGTGATGACCCGGGAGTCCCGGTCGTCGTAAACGTGCTCACCGCGTAGCCGACCGTTTACATACGGCCAGGTCATCGCAATGTAGTGAGTGATCTGATAAACCTTGTCCGGATCGACGTCGTCGTCGGCGAGCATTGGCGAAGTACCCCGCACTACATGCGCGAACAGCGCTTCGGAGAAGATACCGTGATCAGAGACCGCGATCTCCTCCTCGAGTGGGCCGAAGACGTTCTCCCTTCCGGCAGCGGTGTCGCGATAGAAGGACGCAACCTCGTCCATCCCGTCGAAGATGCACGTGCGGCCACCGATCATCAGTCGGTACAGAGGCTGCTCGACGGTCATGGTTGGCACGAGGATGTCCTGCCACAGCCCCGAGACCTCGAGCAGTCCGTGTCGGCGAAAGTTCTCGAGAATATGACGGTGCCTAGGGTTTTCGGTCACCGCCAGGCGAGCATCGGTCGCGGCGGGGACGTCGCGAACGTCGAAGATCTTCATGTTCTTCCTTCTCTGTCACGCCGCGGCTTTTGCGGCGCAGCACACTTCAGGCGGTGGGTATACCGGAGATCAGGCCACCGTCGATCACGAGCTCCGCGCCGGTGATGTAGCTCGACTCGTCAGAGCCAAGGAAGACCACCGCCGTCGAGACCTCGGCTGGCTGAGCGCTTCGACCCAGTGGGATCTTGAGCGAGCTCGCAGCGAACCCGTCGGTCATTGGGGTTGCGATATGGCCAGGGTGAATCGAATTCACCCGTACCCCAGCGCTGGCCAGTTGCAGAGCGCCGGATTGCGTGATGCCACGGACGCCGAACTTGGACGCGGCATATCCGATGCTCGCGCCGCTGCCGCGCAGTCCCTCCACCGAGGAGATGTTGATGATCGAGCCGGTTCCAGCTGCGGTCATCACCGGTGCTACAGCACGCATGCCATAGAAGGCTCCAGAAAGGTTGACATCGATCACCTTCCGCCACGCCTCGATCGGATAGTCGATGAGCGGATGGCCCGTAGCGATGCCGGCATTGTTGACCAGAATGTCGATCGCGCCGAATTCGGTTCGGGTGTAATCGATTATCTTCTGCCACTGCTCTGGGTCGGTGACGTCGAGGTGCAGATAGCGTGCCGCATCGCCCAGTTCGGCGGCGAGCACCTGGCCCGATTCATCCAACACGTCCACGAGGACAACCGAAGCGCCCTCGGCGAGCAGAGCGCGCCCGTGACTTTCACCCATACCGCGCGCTCCCCCGGTAACAATGGCGACCTTTCCCGCCACACGCCCCGTTTTCGAGCTCATGTCATATCATCCTTCTGTCGATTTGCCCCGTGTCAGCCACGCTCGGCGAGCGGCGTGGAGCCGTGGGATTTGATCAGCCAGCGACCACCGCGGAGCACGAACGTGTCCTGCAGTTGGGCGATTCGACTCGGCACAAGCGGATCCGGATCGCTCAGAACGAACAGCAGCAGCGTCCCGGTCAGCTGCACCTCGTCCGCATCGGAAGCCCACATCCGCACATTCGTCACGACATGACGTGTCCGACGATCGTGCTGCGCACCACGCTTCTCGAGCGCTGCGCGGACTTCTTCGGTGCCCCGGTTAACCCGCAACGGTGTCTGGAACACCGCATCCGGACTGAAAAGTGCAAGTGCCTCTTCGGCGCGACCGCCGTCGACGCACTCATACATCTGATGTAGCAGAGCGCTGCAGTGACGCTCATTGTCAAGGCTCAGCTGTGCTGAAGTTGACATGTTATCTCCCAACGACATTCAGATCACCACATTCTCGATAGCACCGACCCCTTCGATCTCCACCCGGACCACTGATCCGCTGCGGAGAAACTTCCCTTGCTTATGGCCGACGCCGCCGGGCGTCCCGGTGCTGATGACGTCACCCGGTCGAAGTGTCGTGAATGTCGACAGAAAGCTGATCAGATGTGGGATCGACCAGATGAGCTCCGAAGTTCTTGCCTCTTGCCGCAGTTCGCCGTCCACCCATGTACGAAGCAGAAGGTCGCCCGGATCGCTGAATTCGTCGAGCAAGGCCAGACACGGGCCCATCGGCATGAAGGTGTCGAAGCTCTTGGCCATGTTGACGTTGGCCGGCTGTCCGCCCAGTTCACCCTTCTGCACATCTCGTGCACTGACATCATTGATCACAGTGAACCCGGCGATGTGGCTCCAGGCAGCATCCTCGGCGATTGCCGAGGCTTGCTTTCCGATGACCACACCGAGTTCGCCCTCATAATCCACTTTGTCCGGAGCGGTCGCCGGGCGGCGGATCGGATCGTACGGGCCGGTCACCGCGGTCGGGGCGACCAGCGACGCGAACGGCTCCTTTGTAGCCTGCTGGCCGGTCTCGATTCTGTGCTCGTGGTAGGCCCACCCCATAATCCAGATCTTCGAGGGGCTCGATACCGGTGCCAGCAATCGAATCGAAGCTGTCGGCACCACGGACGAAATCGGCTTGGCCGTCAGCGATTCGACCGTCTCACCGGCCACCAGCGCAGCTCCCAGATCGGCGTACGGCGCATCGAGCAACGCGATCAGATCGCCCTCGAGCCGGCCCAAACCTTTCGTCGTCGTAACAAGTCGAGTCACAGTAGTACACACCTTTTCGTGCTGGAGAGAGTCCGGTCGAACAGCAACTTCTAATCAGGAATGGCAAGCAGAGTCTCGAGCGGCTCATTCGCACGGAAGCGCGTGATGAAGTCATCCGGTTCCAATTCGACGCCGGAGGGGTTGCGGCGGAACTTCTCCGATTTGAAGTACACTTGCTCAGCCTCGTAGCTGTCGAAGTTCGCGCAGGAGAGTTCGATGATGTTCCGGTCCGGGTCACGATAGTAGAAACTGGTGATGGGACCGTGGTTGGCGCATCGGTGCGGGCGAATTCCGTGTGCCGAGAACTGCTCGAACTTCGCAGCCAGCTCATTGAGCGAGCCCAACATGAACTGAAAGTGGTGCATACCCGGCCCGGTCGGGTCCACAGCGAGGTCGCCGACTTCAAACAGAGCGAGGATCTGGTTGTAGGGGTGCTCACCCTCATGGACGGTGAAGAACGCGAGCCGAACATCCGAGGCTCGCTCCTGCCCGTCGACCTTCGATTTGTCTGCGTCCGGCGCGGGCTGCCGTTCGAGGAACGGATCGCGCCCCAGTAGCAGCCCGTACCAGTCCCGAAGTGGTGTGATATCCCTACTCTTCAAGACCAGCTCGGACATCCTCAGCCGGACTTGCGCACCGCGCTTGTCGAGCTCCGCGCCGGCGAGATCCTCGGTGATGCTCACAGTTCTGCCTCTTCTCGAATGGAAACTGTTTCTTCCAATTGCTTTGCGGGACTTGGCCGAACCGATCCACGCACCTGATCGAGCAGGGCACCGGCGTCCTCGGGTGGCCGTGTGCCCCGCCATGCCACGTGCCCGTCCGGTCGCACCAGCACCAGTGCATAGCCGTAGAGCTGCACCGCCTCCTGCTCTTGATCACTGTCGATATCGAGCACATCTAGCGGAACTTTGCGCTGGACCGCGCAGGCCATGAGCTCGGCGACCGGAATGCCCGGATCGGAACGAACGAGGGTGAATCCGCGGCCGAAATGGTCGAGTATCGACTCGCCACGGGCCAGCCAGACGTGCGGTGCTCGGGCGCCTGGCGCCGATGATGGCGTATAGGCGTCCGGGCGATCTTCGGGAACAGGCCCGTCGTCGTAGACGCAAATCGGAGAGTTCTCATACCGGTAGCCCAGTTGGACTCCGATAGTGGCGAACTCACCGGCGCGTAGGCGAGATATCTCATCTCCTGCCGCATTACGCGCCGCCACACCGCGCTCGCCCGAGGCGTCCAGTTCGGGGCCATGCGGCACCTGACGGTCGCGGCGCCAGTTTTCGGCGGCCCAGCGGTTATTGCGTTGCGCGATCGGCCGTCTCTCGATTTCGTAGCTGTCGAGCAATCCCTCGCCACCCCAGCCCTCGCTCACCGCGGCCAACTTCCAGCCGATGTCGACGGCATCACCGATGCCCGTGTTCGCACCGAACCCGCCCTTGGGCCACCGTAAGTGGGCCGCATCGCCAGCGATCATGACTCGACCTCGGCGGTACGAACTCGCGACAACCTCGTGCCCGGTCCACTGCTGTGCTTGGATGATCTCGACGTCAACATCCGCACCAACCGCAGAGCGGATGAGCGCTTTGGCGTCCGGATCGTCGGCCGATTCATCGACGTACACGGAGCATCGCCACAGCGAATTGCCGTCCACAATGGTGAGATACGGGCGGGCGGCCGAGCCGACCGTGTGGATCTGGCCTACTTCACCGATGCCGACTTCGTTGAGGAGCGCCTGCAGTCGATGCGACCGGAAATAGATCGCATAGTTGTGGCCTAACCCGAACTCGCCCTCCAACCGGCTTCCAATGGATTGCCGAACAACGCTCCGTGCCCCATCACATCCGACAACGTAGGCCGCCCGGATCTCACCAGTGCGACTGTTGGCCGTGTCTGTGAAGGTGACGGTTACGCCGTGCTCATCCTGCTCGATTCCGATCACCCTGTGTCCGTACATCAGTGCTACGGATTCTCGAGATGCTGCAGTCTCTCTGAGCAGCGGATCGAGCTTGAACTTGGCCTGCATCATCGGGCGCTCGGGTGACGGGAAGCCGCCCGTCTCGCCGACCGACTTCGCAGCTGCCCCGAATCGCGCGAGAACATGACCCATCGCGTTGGTCGCGAACACCACGTCGGTCTGGTATTCCGCCGGGGGCCATCCTAAGTTCCTGGCTCTGTCGGCTATCCCCCACCGGCGCATATGCTCGAGCGAACGTGAGAATATGTGCTCTCCGGCCGGGAACTGGATTTCACCATTACCCGCTTCGGCAAGAACACAGGATATGCCGCGTGAGCCGAGCTCATTCGCCAGAGAAAGCCCCACCGGGCCGCCTCCAACGATAAGTACCTGCGTGTATTCGAAGGTCTGTTCATCTATTCCTTCGCCTGAACCATAGTTCACTGGTTCGACGGCGAGCGGGCAGTCTTTGTCCACTCGGAGTCCATTCCTATTGCTATCGCCGACTAATGCGTCTCTACACCAAGATAGAATGCTCTTGATTGCAAGTCAAGAGCTTGCCCGTTGATCTTCGGATGCTCTTAACTGTCGTTCAAGATACGACCCCGGTTTGCTCGAACAGAGAAGAGGCACACTCATGACCGAACTTGCGGACACCGTGACGACACACACCCTGCCCGTCCTCGACCCCGCCGCGCGCGGCATTGTTCACCGGAAGCGCGGACTGCGAACACCTTCTCCGACACCGTGATCCCTAAACGTTCCGATCAGATCGTCAACCGCAAACACAAGGGCCGCGCCGGCGGGCGTGGACCGAACTCCGATCCGCGGCTTTTCAAGCGCCGCAATGTCATCGAACGTGCCATTAAGGGAGCCAAGCATGGGCGCGCGGTGGCCCGCGCTATGACGAGCTCGCGATCACCTACCGCGCCGGATTCGTCCTGGCCCTGGTCCGTCGAATAGCTCAAATCATTGGGATACACGACACAGGCGATTTCGGGCCGCAAAGGCCCGTCTAACCGGTCGATCGCGGGATGGGTGGCAGCACACACGTCTTCTCCCCAGCCATCAGCTTGCTGATTCGAGGACGACCGCGATGCCCTGGCCGACGCCGATGCGCAGGGTCGCCAGTCTCCAACGACTGCCGCCGCGCCGCATCTCGAGGGCGGGCTGGGTGACGATCCCGCCGCCGGAGGCACCGAGCGGATGGCCGATCGCGATGGCGTCGCCGTCGACGTTCACGATCTCGGGGTCCAGCTCGGGCCAGTCGGCGAGACAGGCCAGCGATTGCGCCGCGAACGCCTCGTTCAGCTCCACCGGACCGAGGTCGCCCCACTCGATTCCGGCGCGCCGCAAGGCGATCTCGGCGGATCGGACGGGGCCGGTCCCGAACAAATCCGGGTCGACGCCCGCGGCGCCACGCCCAGCGAGACGCGCGAGCGGCACTCGGCCGAGCCGACCAGATCGTCATGCCGTGCCGCGCGCAGGCCGCCGCCGTAGCGTCCGAATGGTGTTCGGATTACCTCGTACAGAAAGGCGGCGGTCATGACTCCGCCCGCAGGGCACGCAGGGCACCGAGTTCGGCGGCCGTCGGCGGATCGCTGACCTCGATCTCCCGCGCGACCTTCAATTCCCACCCGGTCGCCGCCCGAACCCGGTCGAGTGTGACACCGGGGTGCAAGCCGGTGAGGACGAACTCTCCGTCCTCGTCGGGGCGCAGCACACCGAGATCGGTGATGACCAATGTAGGTCCCGCACCGCGCAATCCGAGTCTCGCGCGCTCGCCCTGGCCTCGTCCGTGGCCGAACGAGGTGATGAAATCGACCTGTTCTACGAAGGTTCGCGATGACTGCCGCACCACGACGAACACTTCGCCACAGGATGCGGCGATCTCCGGTGCGCCACCGGCTCCGGGTAGACGCACCTTCGGGTGGGCGTAGTCGCCGCCGATGATGGTGGTGTTGATGTTGCCGTACTTGTCCAACTGCGCGGCGCCCAGGAATCCGACGTCGATGCGGCCTGGCTGCAGCCAGTAGTTGAAGACCTCGGGCACGCTGATCACGGCATCGGCGGTCTCGGCCAGAATGCCGTCACCGATCGAGGCGGGTAGCTGGAACGGCTTCGACCCGAGGGTTCCGGACTCGTAGATGAGCACGAGACCGGGCGAATGCGTGGTGCGCGCGAGATTGGCTGCGCTGGAAGGCAATCCGATCCCCACGAAGCAGGTTCGGTCGCCGCGTAGCGCCCGGGCTGCGGCGACCGTCATCATTTCGTCGGCAGTGTATTCTAGTTCCGTTGCGTTGACGGCCTTTTCGGTGACAGTCATGATTCAATCCCCGATGTCGTTGCGGTGAAGACACGCTCGTCGAGCCACCGGGTGAAGGACTCCCGGTCGCGACTGATGGCGTCCCACGCGGCGTAGAAGGCGTTGTCGCGCTCCGAATACCCCTGCGCATAGGAGGGGTGCGCGCCACCGGACGCTTCGGCCACAATGGTCACCGCCCAGGACGGCAGGACGATGGCGCCGGGCACGGGCGTCAGTTCATCGACGATCTCCTCGACGGTGATCAGGCTCCGCCGCGCCGCGAGCACCGCTTCCTTCTGCACACCAAGCAATCCCCAGAATTGAACATTGCCGGACCGGTCGGCGCGCTGGGCATGAATGATCGTGACATCGGGGCGCAGCGCAGGTACCGCGGTCAGCTGTTCTCCGGTGAACGGGCACGTGATCGGCTTGATGGTGTCGGTCACGGTCGGCAAGTCGGTGCCGACGTAGCCGCGCAACACCGCGAACGGCAGTCCGGACGCACCAGCGACATATCGGTTCGCCATACCGGCGTGACTGTGTTCCTCGATCTCGAGCGGTGTCGGCCAGCCGTGCTGGATCGCATCCCGGAAGCGCTGCAACGAACCCACACCGGGGTTCCCACCCCAGGAGAACACCAGCTTGCGGGCGCATCCGGCCCCGATCAGCTGGTCATACACGATGTCGGGGGTCATGCGCACCAGAGTCAACTCTCGCTTGCGCTGGCGGATTATCTCCTGGCCCGCCGCCACCGGAATCAGATGTGTGAATCCCTCCAGCGCGACGGTGTCGCCGTCACCGACCAACTCGGCCACCGCCTCCGCCACGGATGCAATTCTGGCCACCACCACTCCCGTTCGCATTGTGAACATTTGTGCTTATTATGAACATTTTTAAGGGCAGGGTCAACTGCCCGACATGAATCGGAAGACACCGCAGGCTAATTCATGCGGCGTTTGGCGGCCAGTTCGGCCCGCGAACGTATGCCGAGCTTGGCGTAGACGCGGGTCAGGTGGTACTGGACGGTTTTCGTGGAGATGAACAGTTCGGACGCGACCTCGCGGTTCGACAACCCTTGCGCCACCAGTTGGGCGACAGCGTCTTCCTGCGGGGTGAGCTCACCGATGCCGCGATCGGCGCGCTGGACGCGCACACCGCCGGCCTTGAGCTCACGATCACACCGTGTGACATAGGTTTCGGCGCCGAGTGCGACGAAAATGTCACGGGCTACCGAAATTTCAACGTCGGCCTCACGGCGTTTGCCGGCGCGTCGCAGAATCTGGCCGTACACGAAACCGACGCGGGCTCGGTCATAGCGCAGCGGCATGGCCTCGAGCCGCCGCAGCGCGTCCTGAAACCGTGTGCGCGCCGGTTCGAGTTCACCCTTGGCCCCGAGCAGATGGCCTCGGGCGGCGCCGAGCCGGGCTGACGCCGCAGTTCTGCCGAAATCGGCCGCCAATCGTTCGTGTCGCTCGAGGAAGATGTCAGCCTCGTCGTATCTTCCCTGAGCGACGAGTGCGTGGGCATACATGTCGGCCCATGGCCATTGGCCGGGATCGTCGGCGCCGCCCCTTGCCCATGCCTGCGTGAGCGGCTGCAGAGCTCGCAGGACGCCCGCCGCGTCCGCGCGTGCCTCGGCCCATTGGGCACGGGCCAGACAGGAAGGCAGGCGCATGATTTCGTAGTCTTGAGGCCCCGCGTCGGTGCGCCGCAGCGCCACCTCGGCGAGGTCCCATTCACCGCGCAGGGCGTGCACCGCCACGGCGGTCCACTGCAACAGGGGTCCGGTCAGGATGATGCCCGTACGATCGAGCAACGACGTGGCCTCCCGCACCGTGCGCAGCGCGTCGTCCCAGTCCCCGGTGAGGAACTGAAGCCTGGCCAGCCAAGCGCTGGCCCACAACGAGATTCGCGCCGACCCACCGAGAACTGTTGTGGAAACGGAACTTTCGAGATCAGCCCTGGCCTCGTCGATCTCGTCGGCGATGAGGTCGAGCCAGCCGCGTCCCATCACGATCCTCTGCACCTGAGCACCGTGCCGGACCCGTTGGGTCAGTTCGGCATAGGACCGCCGCGCCTCGTCCATTCGCCCGTATGCCATGCCGAGCCCGCGGATCGCGGAGGCCTCGACAGCCGCCGGGGTATCCGGTCCAGCCAGCCCGATCCCCCGATCGGCCCAGCGCACCACGTCATGAGGACGGCACCGGCACAAGGTGTGCAGCACGTAGCGCTGGCAGATCAGGGCGGCGATGTCGGGTTCGCGCTCGACGTTCACCAGGTCCCACGCTCGTGCCAGCCGGTTCTCCGCTTCCGTCGGGCGGCCGCGCACAATCGCCAGATAGCCGAGCACCGCGTTCCGCAGTGGAGTTTCACGCAGGCTCTCGACTTCGGGAATCAGTGCGGCGGCGGCGAATACGTCGCCAGAGCCGATCAGAGCATCGACCGCCCGGGTGAGCCTGCGTTCCCGCTGTAGCCGATCCTCGGTGAGCCGACTCGCGTCGTGCAGCAGCGTCGCCGCGGCGGCCCAAGCTCCCTGGGCCGCCCGCTCGGTGGCCATCACATCGAGCCGATCGGCCAGTGCCGCATCAGGCACCGGTGCGGCCGCGACCAGCAGACTCAACCGGCGCACCGGATCGTCGATCAACTCCGCCGCACGACGCCGAGCAGCGGCGACCGCTGCCGGGCCCATCGTGGCGAGCACGGCCGACCGCACCATGGGGTCGACCGGGCCTGTCACGGAGAGACCGCGCGGACCGAGGGCGATCAGATCCGCCGCTGCCGCCTCGTCGAGAGCAGCGACCAGTCCCTCATCGATCTCGGCGAGCAGTACGGCATCCCGAACCGCCGTATCCGGACCGAGTACGCAGACCGCTTCTACCAGCCTTCGCGTCGCCGGAGCGCATGCGGCCAGTGCCTCTCGCACCCGTCCTGCGACCGTGGTCGGCGCGGGCAGGTCCGGATCGAAGCGTGACCACAGCTCTTCCGGAAGCTCGTCCAGTAGCTGATCGACGTTGCGCGGGACGCCCCCGGTATGACGGCACAACTGTTCGGCCATCGAGGGGTGCAGCACTATGTCCCGCTCGGCGGCCAACTGCCCAACCTCTGCCGCAGTGAGCGGAGGCAGCTCGAGCCGGATTGTCGAGACATGGTGCACCAGTTCGGTATTCGACACGGTAACACGTGGGTCGCCGCTGACCGCGGTCAATAACACCAGCAAGCGGGCCTCGGGGTGGTGGCGAACGACCGTCGAGAGCACTTGCAGGGATCGCGAGTCGGCCCAGTGTGCATCATCCACCACGGCCAGGACCCGATCATCCGCACCCGCGACATGCCGTATCAGTGCCGTACCCGCCGCGATCGGATCGGCCGAGTCGCCGATACCCGGAACCAGTTGGTCCAGCACACCAAAGGGGCGGTTCGACTCCCACTCCGCCGCCGTTGCCCACAGCACCAGCCCCGGATGGGCGACGGCGAGAGCGCGCGCGATGAAGGTCCGCCCCATTCCAGCCCGCCCGACCAACAGAGCGAGACCGGGACCGTCTGCATCGACCTCGCGCAGCCGGTGCGCCAAGTCGGTCAGCACTGCGGCTCGAACACCGACAGCCGAACCCGCTCCGATCATGCTGTCACCGTAAACCAACTGGCCGACCCCGCCGCCCAATCGTGAAGGCGACAGGGCGGCAGCCGGACCTGCTCACCGGTCAGCCCATGTCGCCACCACCGACCGGCAACACCGTGCCGGTGATGTAGGCGGCTTCGTCGGACGCTAGGAAGGCAATCGCGGCGACCTGCTCGTCGAGTGTGCCGTAGCGATGCATCAGGCTGGAGTCCAGCGTCTGGTCGATGTGGGCCTGGAACCATTTGCGTTCCTGCTCCGATTCCGGTGGTCGGCCGCCGCGCGAGATTCGGCGCGGCGGGGCGGCGGTGCCGCCCGGGGCGGTAGCCACCACCCGGATGCCCTTATCCGCGTACTCCATCGCGAGCGATGCGGTGAGGGCATTGACTCCGCCCTTGGCCGCCGAATACGGAATCCGGTGGACTCCGCGAGTGGCCACCGACGAGATGTTCACGATGACCCCATGCCCGCGATCGACCATGCCAGGCAGGGCGGCTCGGCAGCACAGCAGGGTCGTCATGAGCGAGCGGGTGATCTCGGTGTGGATTTCCGCCGCGGAGAATTCGGTGAACGGTTTGAAATTGATCGCACCGCCGACATTGTTGATCAGTACGTCGATTCGGCCGTAGCGTGCCAGGGTCCGCGAGACCATATGCTGGGCACCGTCCCAGGTCTCTAGGTCTACGGTCACAGCTTCGCCTCGCCCACCGGCCCGGTGGAGCTCGGAGGCGACATCGGCGACGACTTTCGACCGGTCGACGAGGACGACCGTGCCGCCTTCGGCGCCGATCCGCCGGGCCGTATGCGCACCGATTCCCTGCGCGGCACCGGTAACCACCACGACCTTGCCGTCGAAGCGACCGGGGCTGGTGAACGTGGGCCATTGCTGCTCGCCGACAGGGGATTTCGATGTCACCAGTGGTTCGACGTCGTTCGGTGGCCGCAGCAGTTCCTGTCCGAGGATGCCGCGTGCCGCTCCGGCGGGGCGTATCGGCTCACCAGCGTCCGGTCCGCCGGTCCTTCCACCGGTGGTCGGCCAGATCCGCTGCCCAGCGATGGAGCGTCGCGCGCTCGAATCGTCGCTCACGGTCACCGTCGCACCAAGTGGGCGGGTGAACGAGGGAGCGAACATCTCCTGGCCCGCTATCGCCCGCCCAGCACCGGACGCCACCGCGACAGTGACCTCCTCGATCTGATCGGCGATCGGTACTGCTTGCAGCACAAAAGATTCCGCTTCTGGCTCCGCCTCCTCGCCATCCTTCCCGTCCGCGGCTGCGGAGTCATGTGAATTCGCTTCGGTCGCAGTGCCCGACAGCGCGAACTTCTCATAGTAGAAACCCGTCGGCTCGATTCCGACATTCGCGAAATGAGTACGCACCGACTCGACCATCGCCGGAGGACCGCACAGGTACACCGAGACGTTGTCGTCGTGTTGGTGCTCATTTCCGATCAGGCTGGTGACATACCCCTTGTTCGGAGCGCCACTGTGAGGATCGGAGACACAGTAGTCCCATGTGAAATTGCCGAGCTGGGAGGACAATTCGCCGATCGTGTCCAGCTCGACGAGATCGTCGTCGGTGCTGACGCCGTAGAGCAGGTGCGCCTTGCGCGCCGATCCCGACTCACGCAATGCGCGCAGGATCGCCAGAATCGGAGCCAGCCCGGTGCCGCCGGCCAGCAGCAGCACCGGCTCTTGCGCGTCCCGCAGGAAGAAGCTGCCGTTGGGACCGGCGAAGCTGATCGCATTGCCGATCGCGGCACGCTCGGTCAGGTACTCCGACATCATGCCGCCGGGAGTGAGTTTCACCAGAAAGGTCAGCTCTTTGTCGCCTGGCGCATTGCTGAACGAGTACGACCGGCTCTGATCCGTGCCCGGCACCGCGATATTCACATACTGGCCGGGGAGGAAAGCCAGCTTGTCGCGGTTGGGGACCTCCACCGTCAGTCCGACGGTCGTGGATGAGAGCCGGTCCAGCGCCGTGATCGTGCCGGTGTAGGTGCTGGACTGGGTCTTCGCCAGCTCGGAGGTGGTCGCGATCTGCAGCACCAGATCGGATTTCGGTTTCATGCTGCACGGCAGCACGTAACCCGCCTCTGCCTCGGCGGCGGTCAGAGCGTCGTCGATATAGGCGCCGCCATCGTATTCTCCGGATTCGCAGAACGCCTTGCACGTGCCGCAGGCGCCGTCACGGCAGTCCAGCGGAATGTTGATGCGCGCTCGATAGGAGGCTTCGGCGACGGTCTGATCCGCGACGCAGGTGATGAAACGCGTCACCCCATCCTCGAAGGAGAGCGCAACCCGGTAGGTCATGACAGCAACCCCCGGCTCAGATGTGATACACGTCGACGACGTGGTGGATGTAGTCGTTCTTGAGCACCACGGTCTTGCGACGGATGAGCGGCGCAGCACCGGAGAAGTCGATGGTGTAGAAGGAGGTTCCGTAGTACGGGTCAACCGTCTTGTACCGGAAATACATGGTGTGCCAATTGAATCGGACATCCACCAAGTCCCCGCGGCGTTCGATGACCTCGACGTTGGTGATGTTGTGACTGGTCCGGGGTTCAGGAATCGAAGTGGCGGAAGACCTTTCAGTACGGATGCGGAACACCCGATCCTCGAGACCGCCCTTGTTCGGATAGTAGATGAGCGATATCTCGTTCTGCGGGTTCTCGGTGAGCAGGTCGTCGTCACCCCACGATGGCATCCAGTAGACGACGTCATCGGCGTAGCACTCCAGCCACGTCTCGAACTCGCGGTCGTCGAGATGGCGCGCCTCGCGGTAGAGGAACTGCTCGATGTCGTTGTGGGTGATGGCTTTGGTACCTGCGACGGCGATGTCTGCGGCGGTTGTCATGGTGTGATCTCCTCAGGCGTCGGCTGTAGCCAGGCTGTCGGCGGTTTCCCGCGCGCGTTCGCGTTCGAGCGCCGCACGCATGGTGCGCAGCCAGTAGGCATGCAGTACCGAGAACAGGCCCTCGTCCTCGTTCTTCCGCCCTGCGGAAACGACGCCGTGCATGTTCATGGACTCGGCCATCTGATCCGGGCCGTCGAGCCAATGGGTGGCGCCTCGGCTCATGTCGTTCCACGGTGCGGCGCCGGCGCGGAACGTGAGCTGGCAGGACCGGAATTCCTCCAGATCGTCCGGAGTGGCCATGCCCGAGGCGTTGAAGAAGTCCTCGTATTGCCGGATCCGCCGGGCACGGTGCTCCGCGCTCTCCCCCTTGGGCGCGATGCAGTAGATGGTGACCTCGGTCTTGTCCGGCGCGATCGGGCGGAACTGCCGGATCTGGGTACTGAACTGATCCATCAGGTACACGTTCGGGTACAGCAGCAGGTTGCGCGAACCCTTGACCATGAATTCGCCCGCAGCATCGCCGAATTTGCGCTTCGCCTCGTCGAGTTGGGCCCACAGCGGCCGGTTCTGCGGGTCGGCGGCCCACGTCCACAGGCACAGATGCCCGTGCGGAAACGACCAGTAGCCGCCGCCCGACTTGCCCCATCCGCCGGCGTCGAGGGTCTTGGTGTCATTCTTGGACTCGCCGTTGTTGCGGCGCGAGGTGGTGGCCGCGTAGTTCCAGTGGGTGGCGGTCACGTGATAGCCGTCGGCTCCGTTCTCCGCCTGCACCTTCCAGTTGCCGTCGAAGGTGTAGGTCGAGGAGCCGCGCACCACCTCCAGTCCGTCCGGAGACTGGTCGATGAGCATGTCGATGAGCACCGTGGTGTCGCCGAGGTGCTCACGCAGGCTCGGCACGTCCGGATTCAGGCTGCCGAACAGGAACCCGCGGTAGCTCTCGAACCGCGCCACCTTTGTCATGTCGTGGGATCCGTTGCGGTTGAAGGACTCCGGATAGCCCGCACCGTCGGGGTCCTTGATCTTCAGCAGCTTCCCGTCGTTACGGTACGTCCACCCGTGGAACGGGCAGGTCAGCGTCATCCGGTTGTCCGTCTTGCGTCGGCAGATCATCGCGCCGCGGTGTGCGCAGGCGTTGATCAGGCAATGCAGTTCCCCGTCAAGGTCCCGGGTGATCACGACCGGCTGGCGGCCGATATAGGTAGTGAGATAGTCGCCCGGATTCGGGATCTGGCTTTCGTGCGCAAGGTAGTTCCAGTTGCTCTCGAAGATGTACTTCATCTCGAGTTCGAAGAGTTCCGTATCGGCGAAGATCCGGCGATTCGCGCGGAAGATACCGGCGGCGTGGTCCTCGACGATCGCGTCGGCGAGCACCTCCGACAGGTGATCGAGCGCAGTGGTCATGAGTCCTCCAATCGGCCTCGAACGGGCCCCAGACGCCTCTGACGGCCTGGGGTCGCCATGGCACGTCCGTTGATGTTGCCAATATGTGACACCGATCACCTCAGACAAATACCTAGTCTCGACCTGGTTCTCTATTAATCAGTGACGCGTATCAATAGACCGGTAATTAGTATTTGTGCCGACTCAATATTGATATCTACCGTGAGTCAACACACAGATCCGGCACGTCGCGGTGGAGCGGAATGGAGGCCCAGCCATGGAACTGCGTCACCTGCGTTACTTCGCGACCGTCGCCGAGACCTGTCATTTCGGCCAGGCGGCACAGCGGCTCCGCATGGCGCAACCGGCGCTCTCCCAAGCGATCCGGCAATTGGAGGCCGAACTGGGCACCCCCCTGTTCGTCCGCACCACCCGCCAGGTCGCTCTCACTCCGGCAGGGGAATTCCTGCGGGACGAGGCACGCCGCGTCCTCGAGGCGCTGGACGACAGTGTGCGCGGAGTCCAACGAATCGCCGAAGGTCGCCTCGGGCAGGTCCGAATGGGATTCACCGGCACCGCCACGCTGTCGTATCTGCCGCGGATCGCCCGCAGCATGCGGCGCCACCTGCCGGCCGTTGCCTTGGAAGTGCATTCCGACCTGCTGACTTCGGCGCAATGCGATCGCTTGCGAGCCGGCAGTCTCGATATGGGTGTGCTCCGTCCGCCCATCCGGGGCGACGGAATTGGTTTGCGCCTGTTGGAAGTCGAACCTCTGGTGCTCGCGATGTCCGCCGATCACCGGCTGGCGGCGGAACCAGTGATCGCCATGGCCGACCTGCGCACCGAGAACTTCATCGGATACGTGTCCACGGATTCGGTGGTCAACGACGCGGTCCTGCGCAGTTGCCGGACCGCCGGATTCAGCCCGCACATCGCTCACGAGGCGGCGGGCACGGATGTACTGCTGGCGCTGGTCGCTGGTGGCCTCGGCATCGCCGTGCTCCCGGCGTCGGCGCGGGCCCTGCCACTGGCCGGAGTGGTGTTCCGAGATCTCGCCGATGCCGAAACCGTCGACCTGGCATTGGCGTGGCGGGACGGCACCGACTCCGCCCTGATCCGCTCGACGCTCGACGTGCTCACCGACTCCCTGCCAACCGACCCCCAATCCGCAGAGGCCGATCGATGAAAATCACTGAGGTGGAGGCGATTCCGTTCGCCATCCCCTACCGCAAGCCCTTGCGATTCGCATCCGGCGAGGTGCACGCCGCCGAGCACGTCCTGGTCCGGGTGCACACCGACGACGGTGTGATCGGGATCGCCGAGGCACCGCCCCGGCCGTTCACCTACGGCGAGACCCAGGACGGGGTGGTCGCGGTGATCCGAAAGCTGTTCGCGCCCCGGGTGGTCGGACTGACTCTGATGCAACGCGAGACCCTCCACTCCCGCCTGTCCCACACCGTCGGAAACCCAGCGGCCAAGGCTGCCATCGACATGGCGGTGTGGGATGCCCTCGGCCGGACCCTCGACGTTCAGGTGACCGAGTTGCTCGGCGGCTACACCGACCGCATGCGGGTTTGTCACATGCTCGGTTTCGATGATCCCGCCGCCATGGTCGCCGAAACGGAAAGAATGCGTGAGCAGCACGGCATCAGCACCTTCAAGGTCAAGGTCGGCCGCCGACCGGTCGGCTTGGACATCGCGGTGGTCCGGGCGCTGAGGGAGAGATTCGGCGACGATATTGAGCTCTACATCGACGGCAACCGCGGCTGGACCGCCTCTGAGTCGGCCGCCGCCATGGCGCAGATGGCCGACCTGGGACTGCTGTTCGCCGAGGAGCTGTGCCCGGCCGATGACGTGCTCGGCCGGCGATGGCTGGTCTCCCGGGTCGGCATCCCGTTCATCGCCGACGAATCGGCGCCGACCCCGGCCGATGTGACGCGCGAGGTGCTCGGCGGATCCGCCACCGCGGTCAGCATCAAGACCGCCCGCACCGGTTTCACGGTGTCCCAGCGCGTTCACCACCTCGCCGAAGGGCTGGGGCTAGAGGTCGTGATGGGCAACCAGATCGACGGTCAGCTCGGCTCGATCTGCACCGTCGCCTTCGGAGCCGCCTATCCGCTCACCTCCCGACGAGCGGGCGAGCTGTCCAACTTCCTCGACATGAGCGACGACCTGCTCACCGAGCCGCTGACTATCCGCGATGGCGAACTCACCATCCGTTCCGGTGCCGGGCTCGGCGTCGACATCGACCCCGAGAAGCTCGTCCGCTACCGCCAGGACAACTGAAACCAACTGTCTGACAACCGAATACCGGACGAGAACCAAGGAGTACCAGAGATGACTACCACTCAGGCCGAGCCCACCGCCTCCGACTCCGGCGCCAAGGCGACTGCCCGCTTCAAGGCGGACAAGACCGCCGTAGCAGGCACCCCGAAGGAGCGTGTCGACCTGCTCGCCCGCGAGGTCCTCGACGCCGTGCACGCCACCATCCGCAGGCATAACGTCACCTACGCCGAATACAACGCGCTGAAGGCGTGGCTCATCAGCGTCGGCCAGGACGGGGAATGGCCACTGTTCCTCGACGTGTGGGTCGAGCACGTCGTCGAGGAAGTCGCCACCACGCACCGTAAGGGAAACAAGGGCACCATCGAGGGCCCCTACTATGTTCCCGGCTCTCCCGAATGCGGCTCCAACGGCACAATTCCCATGCGGGACAACGAATCCGGAACTGCCCTGGCGTGGACCGGCCGCGTCACGTCCACCGATGGCAGCGCGCTGGGTGGAGCCAAGGTCGAGTTGTGGCACGCCGACGCCGACGGCCTCTACGCCCAGTTCGCTCCCGGCCTCCCGGAATGGAATCTGCGTGGCACCTTCACCACCGACGATGAGGGTCGCTTCGAGATCCGTACCATTCGTCCCGCGCCATACCAGATCCCGACCGACGGAGCCTGCGGCAAACTCATCGCCGCGGCAGGCTGGCACGCCTGGCGACCGGCCCACCTGCACGTGAAAGTGTCAGCGCCCGGACACGAGTTGCTGACCGCGCAACTGTATTTCCCCGGCGACGAGCACAACGACGACGACATCGCCTCGGCGGTCAAGCCGGAACTCCTGCTCGACCCCCAGGCCGGTCCGGACAACACCGAGTCCGTGTCCTACGACTTCGTTCTCGACCCGTCCGGCATCTGAACATCCCTCACCACCAAGGAGATTCACCCATGCTGTTCCACGTTCGGATGGACGTCCACCTGCCGCACGACCTGCCCTCCGACGCTCGCGCCGAAATCGTCGCGCACGAGAAGGAGTACAGCCAGCGACTGCAGCGGGCCGGGAAGTGGCCACAGCTGTGGCGCATCGTGGGTGAGTACTCGAACTACTCGATCTTCGATGTCGAATCCACCGACGAACTGCACGATCTCCTGTCAGGATTGCCGCTGTTCTCGTACATGACCATCAAGGTGACACCGCTGGTGCCACACCCGTCCAAGATCCTGGACAGCGACCGTGCCTGAAATCTCCACGCTGCTCGGCCCTATGGCGTACACCGACGACGGAAGCGGCCCATCTCTGGTTTTCGTCCACGGGTTCCTGTTCGACAAGACGATGTGGGCACCGCAGATCGAACATTTCACGCCGCTCGGCTACCGCGTGCTGTGCATCGACATGGTCGGCTTCGGCGCCAGCACCGGGAACGCGGGCCTCATCCCGATGTCGGCCCACACCCTTGCGCTCACCGCGATGCTCGACGCATGCGGTATCGAAAGGGCCATTTTGATCGGCTATTCGATGGGAGGCCAGGTCGTCCTGGATTTCCTCGGCGCCAATCCATCTCGCGCCACCGCAGTCGTATTGTCTGATACTTTCGCCGGACTCGATACGTCCGAGGGCCGCGCTGCGCGACTGGCCCTGGCGGACCGCCTTGAATTCGAGGGTGCGCACGGGTACTCCGAGGAATTCCTCCCGCTCGTTCTCAGCGATCGGAGCATGGACAATCGACCGGATGTGGTCACGCGAGCCCGCGCCATGATGGCCGGAGCCACCGCGTCGACCGCCGCCGCCGCACTTCGCGGGCGCGCGGAGCGACCCGACTACACCGGGACAGCGCGTACGATTTCCATTCCGGCACTGGTGATCGTAGGTGCGGAGGACCATTTCGACCGCGGCGTACTCGGCGTCGAACTGGCCGCCGCCATTCCCGGTTGCCGATTTGCCGTGGTCGACCAGGCCGGCCACACTCCCAGCATGGAGGCACCACTGGACTTCAACACCGCGGTTCAGCGCTTCCTCGATTCGATCTCCGATCCGACCGAGCATCCGGCGCTGAGGAGCATCAGCCCAGGCGGGTAACGGATTTCGCGGCCACCAGGTCCCGCTCGATGCGCAGAGCAGCGGTCCGCAGGGGCGGCAATAGACCGGTGCGGATCGATTCGACGGTGTGTCGGGTGGCCTGGGTAGAGATATTGACGGCAGCGGCAACCGCCCCGGTCGCGTCTCGGATGGGCACGGCCAGCGATCGCAGCCCCTCCTCCAGTTCCTGGTCCACGATCGAATACCCTTGCTCCCGAACGGTATCCACCTCCGCCCGCAGGGTATCGGCGTCGATTGTGGTGTGCGAGGTGAAGCCGCGTAGAGCCGTCGCGGCGAGGTAGTCGTCGAGCGCTGGCCGCGCCAGTCCGGCTAGCAGTACGTGCCCCATCGATGTCGCGTAGGCCGGAAACCTGGTCCCGATATTGATGCTGACCGTCATGATCCGCGACACGGCTACTCGGGCAATGTAAACGATGTCGGATCCGTCGAGAACCGACACCGAACTGGATTCGTTCACCTCACCCGACAACTGCTCGAGATGCGGCTGCGCCACCTCAGGCAGCGTCATGCTCGACAAATAGGAGTACCCAAGCTCCAGCACCCGGGCGGTGAGTGCAAATAGCTTGCCGTCGTTTCGTACGTACCCCAGATCCGACAGCGTGAGCAAGAATCGCCGTGCCGCCGCCCGCGTCAAACCGGTCCGCCGCGCCACATCCGAGAGCGTCAGTCGCGGATGATCAGCATCGAACGCGGTGATGACCGCGAGCCCACGCTCCAAGGACTGGACATGGTGCGGGCCACGCTCGGCGTCATTCTCGGTCATGCCGTCATCCTACATTCAGCATGCGCACATCTCTTCGCAGAGCGAACGTCGAGGTGCGGGGACCGGGCATTCAGCAGAACGTGTGGCGCACCGATCCCGATCAGTCCCTACCGCGCCTGGCCGGACTGCGCGACGGCGGCGCGACCGTCGCGGTGTCGAGCTCCTGCTCGCTGGGAAAGTCGACCGTTGTACGGACCTGGGCCAAGAGCCGCCAGACGCTGAAGCATTCGCGGCGCGATCGTCATGAGCCAAAAGTATACGAGATCAACATGATCCGGGCGGCGACCTTGAATCGCGCCGCGGCAGGCACGAGTCTGAGCATGCCCGAGTAGGCGTCCGGGATGATCATCACCGCATCATGCTCCCCAGGGCGTCCAGCCGCCCTCACAGGCATGGCAGCCTGCCCCACACGGCGCGGAGCGCCCTGAAGTCCGACGATCAATAACCGAACCCCATGGGCCGGCGGCGTATTCAACAATGCGGCACCCCGGAACGCGTGTGCCAGCACGACACACGGCGCGGTCCCTTTCGCATCCTCCGTAGAAACCACCAGGCACCTAGGTGCTCCCCGTCGATCGGGATATGGATGGTGATGGGCGCGGCTAGGGGCATCTCCTTCGATGATGGGTCGCGACGGGGAGATATCGAGCGGACTGCCTCTAGCCGACCGGGACCGCATCCGGCTCCGGCAGTAGGTCCAGGGCGATATCGACGATCATGTCCTGATGGCGTGCATCCCATCGCGCAGGGTCACGTCCTGGATGTAGAGCTGACGGGTCACCGCACTGCCTCCCCGGCGGTCGTAAGTCCCCGCGCGGCGTTGTCTTTCCGGCGGGCGATGGATTCGGCGACACGCAGCGCCGCCGAGGTCATGGTGTCCAGATTGCCTGCGTAAGCGGGCAGGTAGTGTGCCGCGCCCTCCACCTCGAGGAACACCGACACCCGGGTCGTCACCGGACCCGCACCTGCGGGAACCAGCGTGTGGACTGGCTCACCCGGATCCACCGCGCTGAATTGCACCTGCTGCTTCAGCCGGTAGCCGGGCATGTACTGCGCAACCCGTTCGGTCATCTCGGCGATGGACGCGCGGATGGCGTCTTGGTCAGCGTCGCCGATCAAGCAGAAGATGGTGTCACGCATGATCTACTACGGCTCGGCCGGATTCAGGATGATGATCGCCTTATCGCGGGCCGCGCCACCGACGGATTCGATGGCTTGCGAGGTGGTTTCGGTGAATTCGTCGATATTGGGCCGGGTGCCGGGGCCTGCGGATTTGGAGACGATGGAGGCCACGATTTCCGCATAGTGCACTGGGGCGACCGCGGAGACTGCCGCGACCATTGGGATCGTGGCCTGCCCGCCGCAGGTCACCATGTTGACGTTCGCCACGCCGGCGTCGAGGTGCTCGTCGAGATTGACCGGCGGCACTACGAATGGTCCGATCGCGGCCGGGTGAGTTCGATGAGATTCTTGCCGAAGGGTTCCAGCTTGGCGGCGTTGGCGATGTGTGCCTCGGCGGAGGTGGCGTCGAAGACGATGTCAACGTCGTCGAAGTTCGGCAGGGCGATCAGTCCGTCGACACCCTCTGAGGTGGTGGGCACCTTCAAGCGCCGGGCACGCGCCAGCCCGTAGGACTCCGGATCGATGCCAACCATGGCGCCGACCTCCAGGGTGTCCGACAGACGCAGCACCTTGATCATCAGGTCGGTGCCGATATTGCCTGACCCGTTGATGGCCACCTTGGTTTTGGTGGTGTTGCTCATTGCCCCTCCTTGGGAGAGAACGTGGCGAAAACCGGACCGAGCGGACCGATTTCGGCCCGAATACGGGTACTCGGCAGCGCAGGAATCATCGGACCGAGCGCACCCGTGAGGATGATCTGCCCGGCCCGCAACGGACTTCCATACGCCTTGGCGGTGCGGGCCAACCAGGCCAGGGCATTGAGTGGGTCACCGAGGCAGGCGGCGCCGGTTCCCTTCGAGACCAGCACGTCGTCGGCGTACATCCGCATTGTCACCTCACGCGGGGCGAAGTCTGCGAGGGTGAGTTGCTTGTCGGCAAGCACGAACAGGCCGCTGGAGGCGTTGTCGGCCACCGTGTCGGTGATGGTGATGTCCCAGTCGGTGATACGGCTGTCGACAATTTCGAGCGCCGCGACGGCGTAATCGACTGCGGCGCTTATCTGTTCATCCTCCAGGTAACCGTCTACCAGATCCTCTTTCAGAATGAAAGCGACTTCGGCCTCGGCCTTGGGCTGCAGCAACCGCCGCGAGGGCACTTCAGCGCCGCCCGAGACATCTATGTCGGCGAATAGCACACCGAAATCGGGCTGGTCGACACCGAGTTGCTGCTGCACCGCCGGTGAAGTCAGGCCGATCTTGCGGCCGACGACCACGCCGCCCGTGGCTTCCCGCCGCCGGGTGAGCTCCGCCTGTACGGCGTAGGCAAGTGCGATGTCGCCCACGCCGAGCAGATCGCGGACCGGTGCGACCGGCCGCAGTGTCCGGATCGCGTGCGTGAGGTGGTCGGCAGCTTGCCCGACGATGTTCGCCTCGATACTGGTTGCGTTCATAGGTGAATTCACGTCCTTCTGACAGCTGCCACGCCGATCATGCCCGGGCACGGTCATGCCGATCAGTGGCGCGTTTCGCTGGACGGAACGAGGTTTCCTGCGAACCAATTGAATTCGCGAGGTGGGTGTCGACCAATGTGTTGAATGCCTGCGGCTTCTCGATGTTCGCCAGGTGCCCACAGCCTCTGATGAGACGGAATTCGGAGTTGGGCACGAGCGTGTGAATCTCTCGTACCAGTGCGGGCGGGGTGACATGGTCGAGTTCGCCGGCGAGGACCAGCGTCGGCGCGGTGATGCGCGACAACAGCGCTTCGGCGTCGTGGGTGGAGAGTGCATCGCAGCAGGCCGCGTAGCCCATTGGATCCATGGTGGAGAGCATCAGCAGCGATGCTGCGTAGGCCTGCGGCTCCCGGCGGTCGAAGCCGGGGGCGAAGCGGCGCAGCACAGTGCGTTGTACCACGCCGGTCAGCCCACGCTTGCGGACCTCCTGTGCCCTGTCATGCCACAACTCCGCCGTGTATCGCGGTGCGGCGCACGCGATTACGGCCGATTCGATGCGATCGTGATGGCTTCCTGCAAGGGTCTGCGCGACCGCGCCACCGAACGACAAACCCACTACCGAGAACCGAGCGATACCGAGCGCGTCCATCAGTCGCAGTACTTCGGCGGCGAATCCCCGCACCGTGCACGGCACTTGCGGCACCGGAGTGCCTCCGTGCCCGGGCAGGTCGACCGCGATGGTGCGATATCGCCTGCCGAGGTCCTCGACCTGCGCGTCCCACATTGTCAGCGTGGTGCCGAGCGAGCCGATGAACACCACGGCGGGCGCACTGCGCCGGCCGTTGTCGGTGTAGTGCGGATACCTCATTGTCGGAGCGCCGTGGTAACGGAGAACCCGGCGATCCAGGCCGGGATCGCTTCGTAGAAGCGGTATTTCAGATCGAAAGGCCCCCCCGCCGCGAGCGAAGCGTAGGCGGCCAGCCAAGTGCGCACCTCATGGGCGGAACCGCCGCCCTGCTCGCCCATCCAGTCCACCGGCCAGGAGGCGAACTCGCCGAGGCGATTCTGCTCTAGCAAGTCCAGTAGCCGGTTGTCCCATTCCTGGTTGATGGGGGTCATCGTACTGGTTCCGGCGACATAGTCGCGGCCGGCCTGTACGACCCGCAGTTCGCCCTTGGCACGTTGTTCGGGGGTCGGCGCGTGGCCTTCGATCAGCGCGTCGGCAACCCGCGGCGGCGCGCCGTCCAGCACGGGCACCGGCGGATCGTGCGAAAGCCCACCGGAGGCGAGATACAGTACGCGCAAATCCAATTCGTCGGCCGCCCGGCCGATCGCGGTGCCCAGTGCCTGGACTCGGCTCATCGGTCCTAGCGGAGTGGCGACACCGTTGACGAACACCGGTACCACCGGCACTCGGTCGATGCCGCCGAAGAGGGTTTCGAGCGGCTGCGCGAACCCGTGATCGACGATCATCCGGGCCGAGATGGTCAGATCGACGCCGCGGTCGAGCACGCCCTTCGCGATCAATTTCGCCGCACCCGTGTCAACCGAGAGCTGACCCGCCGCCGAGTCGAAATCGCCGACCGCGTGTGCCTCGGTGGCCAGACAGAAAGGCGGCATCTCCTTGTAGAAGAAGCCGTTGTAGTGGTCGGGTGCGTACAACACGACTAGTTCCGGATCGAAGTCGCGAATGAAATCTTTCGCGGCGGACACGGCTTGGTCCACCCGAGCCAGTACGTCCGGAGCCGGATCATTCTTGCCGATAAGCGGTGAGTGGGAGAGTCCCACAGCTGCTGCAGTCATAACGATTCCTCGAGCTGGGTCGGATGTCAGTGCGAGACAGCGGGCGGATGGATGACGAGCTTGCCGGTGAGATCGCCATCGACCATCAACTGGAAGCCCTTGTGAATATCACTGAGCGGCAACGTTCGATCGATCACGGGCCGAACGCCGGTGGATCCCATCATGCGCAGCATTCCCTCCAGCTCGGCGCGGGTGCAACCGGTGGAACCGAGAATCCGTTGCTGCAGATAGAACACACGGTTCAGATCTGCGGGTGGGTTGGCACCACTGGTCGCTCCGGCCACGACGATCGCACCGCCCGGCCGTAGCGACCTCAAGGAGTGTTCCCACGTCGCCGCGCCGACAGTTTCGATGACCACATCGACCTTCTCGGGCAGCCGCTCACCGGCAGGAACGGCGGCATGGGCACCCCATGCGAGCGCCTCGGCGCGTTTGCTCTCGCTGCGGCTGGTCGCGTACACCACTGCTCCGGCAGCCGCCGCAAGTTTGATGGCCGCCGAGGAGACTCCACCGCCCGCTCCCTGGACGAGTACCCGATCACCGGGTCGAATTCCGGTCTTGGTAAACAACATCCGGTACGCGGTGGTCCACGCGACCGGCAGACAGGCCGCCTCATCGAAGGACAACCACGTCGGTTTGGGCACAAGATTCCGGGCAGGCACGGCCAAGTATTCGGCAAAGGTGCCGTCGAAGAGTTCAGACATCAACGCGCGGTTCGGATCCAGGGTCTCGTCCCCGCTACCGGCGTCCGGGTCGGCGATCACAGGGTGAACGATGACCGGATTGCCGTCCGCATCATAACCCGCTGCATCGCAGCCCAATACGATCGGCAGTCGCTCCGGCGGATGACCGACGCCGCGCAGCGTCCACAGGTCGTGCATATTCAACGAGGCCGCCACCACCCGGACCAGAGTCCAACCAGGTGGCGGCAACGGGATAGCGATATCGCGCACCACAAGACCCGACAACGGGTCGGTGGCGCTCTGGGCGATGGCCTGTGCAGCGAGCATGTGGTCACACTCGCTGCGCGGATCCCCGTCGCCCTAGTCCGCGTGCCGCCCTGCGGAACAGCGCGCGGATCCCGTCGGGGGTGTGCCGTCCTGCGGAACATGCGATGGATTCGGCGGTTTCCACCGGGTTCTTTGAAGACCATGACCTCCACCATCGAACCCGCGACAGGTTGCGAGACCGCCACCGCCACCCCGTGCGGCGCCCTGCGGCGGCCGGTCGAGCTGGCCCGCAATCTCGATGTCTCCGGGCTGGTCGATTCCGAGGGCGGCCTGTTGGACCGGGCCATCTTCACCGACGAGCAGCTCTACCGCCAGGAGCTGCGACGGGTGTTCGCCCCGAGCTGGCTGTTCCTGGCGCACACCGACCAATTTCACAAGCCCGGGGACTTCTTCACCACATATATGGGCGAGGACCCGGTCATCGTCGCCATGGACAAGAACCGGAAGATCCGGGCCTACCTGAACTCCTGCCGCCATCGCGGCGCACGGGTGTGCCGGGCGGATGTCGGGGCGACCCGGAATTTCACCTGCACCTATCACGGGTGGGCCTACGACCTGGACGGCAAGCTCGTCTCGATCCCGAACAAGGACGGCTATCCGGCCTCGTTCGACACCGCAGACTGGGGCTTGGTCGAGGTGCCGCACGTGCAGACTTATCGCGGTCTGATCTTCGGAACCTGGAATCCGGATCCCGTCTCGCTGCGCGAATACCTCGGCGATATGGCGTGGTACATGGACGCCATGCTGGATCACGATTCGGAGGGCACGGCCGTCGTCGGCGGCGTACACAAGTGGGTGTTGGACGGCAACTGGAAGCTGTCGGCCGAACAGTTCGCAACCGACTGGTACCACGTGAACATGAGTCACGCGTCGGCACTGATGGTGTTGTCGCCCAGTAAGAATCCGAAGAACGAGATCGTGCACCGCAGTGGCCGCCAGTACCTGGATCCGAACGGTCACGGCGCCGGATTCCCGGTACATCCGAAGAACCGGTTCAACGCGCAGAAGGTCCACGAGTGGACCGATTACGAGGCACTGCGCGAGCGCCTCGGCGACGCGCGGGTAGAAGGACCGCTCACCGATGGCCACGCCACTATCTTCCCCAATTTCTCGTATCTACCGGTGATCGGCACCATCCGAGTCTGGCACCCGAAGGGCCCCGATCGCATGGAGGTGTGGGCTTGGACCGTGGTGGACAAGTCGATGCCCCCGGAAGTCCGTGAGGCACAACGCCTGTACAACCTGCGCACCTTCGGCCCCAGCGGCATCTTCGAACAGGACGACGGCGAGAACTGGAGCGAGGTACAGCACATCTCGCGCGGCTTCATCACCAACCGCGTACCGCTGAACTACCAGATGGGCATGGGGTCCGAGCGCGAAGACGGCCGCTACCCCGGCACGACGAGCGAGCTCTACAGCGACGCCGCTGGGCGCGCCTTCTACGGCCGCTGGCGCGATCTGATGAACACACCGGCCTGGCACGAGAAGGAAGAACGATGAGCAGCACGGGAATCCGGGTAGCCACACTCGACGACATCCCGGTCGGCCAAGGTATCGCGATCGACAAGGCTGTCGCCGGCACCGACGACGACATCGCGCTGCTGCGCGACGACGACGGCAGCATCTACGCGTTGAACGACACCTGCACCCATGAGGTCGCCTCGCTCGCCGAGGGCTGGGTCGAGGGCGGATATGTCGAGTGCCCGATGCACTCGAGCAAGTTCTGCCTGAAAAGCGGTGAGGTCCAGTGTCTTCCGGCCACGGAGAATGCCCATCCGCATCGCCTGGAAGTCCGTGACGGCGAGGTCTACCTGTTCCCGAACGAGGCGCCGTGATGGTCGGAAGTGTTGTGATCGTCGGTGGCGGAATCGCCGGCGTCAGCACCGCCGCCGCGCTGCGGGCGGGTGGCTTTGTCGGCGATGTCACTCTCGTCGATGCCGGGGAGTTTCCCTACGACCGCCCACCGCTGTCGAAGGAGTTCCTCGAAGGCCGCAAGGCGTTCACCGACATCGCGCTACAGCCGCCGCGATGGTACGACGACAACAAGATTCGCCTCATCACGCGAACCAGCGTCACAGCGCTTCACACCGGCCTCGGCCGTGTCGAACTCTCGGACGGCACAACGCTTTCCACCGACCACGTGGTGCTTGCCACCGGCGGCCGAGCCGCCCGACCGCCCATCCCGGGCAGCGACAGCGCACGGGTGCACGTGCTGCGCACCGGCGAGGATGCCGACCGTCTGCGGGCCGCCCTGACCCCCGAGGCGCGCGTGCTGGTCGTCGGCGCCGGACTCATCGGCGCCGAAGTCGCCTCCACCGCGGTCGATCTCGGCTGCGATGTCGTCCTGGTCGACCCGGTCCGGCCGCCGCTGACGGCCGCTGTCGGATCCGAGCTCGCTGCCTGGCTGCACACGCTGCATACCCAGCGCGGTGTCATCACCCTCCAAGCTGGAGTGGAGTCGTTGCGCGACACCGCGTTCGGCATCGAGGCGCGGCTCACGAGTATTGATCTCCCCCGCACTTTCGATGTAGCCATCCTCGGCGTCGGCATGGTCCCGGAAACCGGTTTGGCCGCGTCGGCCGGGCTGGAAGTGGATCGTGGCATCATCGTGGACCAGCGCCAGATCACCTCCAACCCGGCCGTCCTCGCGGTCGGTGATCCGGCCCGCACTCGGCGCAACGGTGCGCTGCTACCGCGCACCGAGCACTGGGAGGCCGCCCAGCACGACGGGCAGCGTGCTGCCGCAACCATTCTCGGTTCCGCCGCGCCGGCCGATACCGCGCCGTGGTTCTGGACCGATCGGCATCACCGGCACGTCGAGGTGGTGGGCGAGATGGCCGCCGCCGAGGACATCGTGATACGCGGCGCCCCCGGCTCAGCGTCATTCGCGGCTTTCGGGCTGCGGAATGGCCAGGTCGTGGCAGCGGTCGGCGTCGACAACTCCACCGCCGTGCGCGCCGCTCGCCGCCTCATCGACCGAGG
Source organism: Nocardia sp. CA-151230 (assembly GCF_050942175.1). Lineage (NCBI taxonomy): Bacteria > Bacillati > Actinomycetota > Actinomycetes > Mycobacteriales > Nocardiaceae > Nocardia > Nocardia sp. CA-151230. Next base: position 3,585,297 of record NZ_CP192061.1, on the reverse strand, counting down.
CATCGCAGTCGACGGCGACCGGCTCGCCGACCCCTCGACCGACCTCCGCAAGCTAGTGCGCAGCTGACGTGCCGCCGTGCGGCACAACCACTGTGGCGCTGCCCGTAGAAGGGATGGAATGAGACCGTGAGCATCACAACAGCACAGTTAGCGGCCGGCTCGAAGGCCGACCGCGAGATTCACTTCGAGGTCGAGCAGTTCTACTACGAAGAAGCCGAACTGCTCGACGCCGGGCGCTTCACCGACTGGCTGGACCTGCTCGACGACGACCTGGACTACTGGATGCCAACCCGTACCAACCGGTTGCGCCGCCAGCAGTCACTGTCGATCGCGTCCCGCGGCGAGGCGGCCTACTACGAAGAGACCAAGGAGAGTCTCACCTGGCGCATCCGGCGCTTCGACTCCGGGATGGCCTGGGCCGAGGACCCGCCCTCCCGCACCCGCCACCTCGTCACCAATGTTGTTGTGCACCATGCTGATCCGGCCGATCAACTGGGCTTCACGACCGACGACCTGCTGGCGCGATCGGCATTCCTGGTCTACCGCAACCGCCTCGAACGCGAAGATAACGTCTTCGCCGGACAGCGCACCGATGTGCTGCGCCGCAGTGGCGACCGGCTGCGGGTCGCCCGCCGCGCCATCCTGCTGGATCAGAACATCCTGCAGGCCAAGAACATCTCTACCTTCTTCTGACCAACCGAAGGGACGACCGTGTCCGTGTCCGAACTCGATTTCGCCCTGCAACAGCGCGACATTCAGCTGACGCACCACACCGTGGCCACCGCTCTTGGCCCCATCGCCGTGGCCGAAGCCGGGCGGGGCCCGGTTCTGGTCATGCTGCACGGCGGCGGCCCCGGTGCCTCCGGCGTGAGCAACTATCACCAGAACCTGGCCACCCTTACTCGACGATTCCGGGTGATCCTGCCCGACCAGCCCGGCTTCGGCGGCAGCTATCGGCCCACCGAGGCCGACCTCGATGCCCGTTCCATCACCGAGATCACTGTCGACGCCCTGTTCCAGGCACTCGATGCGCTGGGTATCGACGGCTTCCATCTGCTGGGCAACAGCCTCGGCGGTGCCGCCGCCCTTGCGATGGCGCAAACCCAGCCGGACCGGATCACCGGTCTGGTGCTCATGGCACCCGGTGGCGGATGGCTCCCCTTCGGCCCCACCCCCACCGAGGGCCAGAAGGAGATGTTCCGCTACTACAACAGCGGCGGGCCCAGCGTGAAGAAGATGGCCAACTTCATCCGCACCATGGTCTTCGACCACAAGCAGTTCGGCGAGGACGTCGTGAACGCCCGCTACGAGGCATCCCTCGACGAGAGCCACATCGAGTTCTACCACCGCTACAACGCTGCCTTCGTCAAACGACACGGCATGGACCCGCTCTGGCGCGACCTGCACAAGATCAAGGCACCCGCACTGCTGCTGTGGGGCCGCGACGACCGCACCATCACCTTGGACGGCGCGCAACTCATGCTCAAGAACATCCTTAACGTACAGATGCACATCTTCGGCAATTGCGGGCACTGGGTCCAACTCGAGCGCGCGCGCGAATTCGAGCGCCTGGTCGGCGACTTCCTGGCGGAGCTGTCATGAGCGGCTGGCTGGACGGGTACGTCACACTGATCACCGGTGGCGGCTCCGGAGTCGGACGGGCGGTCGCCGAACGATTCGTCGCCGAAGGCGCGAACGTGGCCATTCTCGGACGCGACCGCGACAAGCTGGACGAAGTCGTAGGGGCCTGTCCTGACCAGTTCCGCATGCTTGCCATCGAGGCCGACGTGCGCGATTCCGATCAGATGCACGCTGCGGTCGCCGAAACCGTCTCCCACTTCGGCAAACTCGACACGCTGGTCGCAAACGCCGGCATCTGGGACTACCAGCGCCAGCTCACTCGCCTCAACGGCAAGGAACTCTCCGACACCTTCGACGAGCTGTTCTCGATCAATGTGAAGGGATACTTCCTCGCTGCCGAGGCCGCTTGGCGCGAACTGGTGAAAACCCGAGGCAGCATCGTGATGACGCTGTCGAATGCCTCCTTTTACGTCAACGGTGGTGGACCGGTCTACACCGCGAGCAAACATGCCTGCCTCGGGTTGATGCGCGAACTCGCCTATGAGCTCGCACCCAAGGTCCGTGTGAACGGCGTCGCCTGCGGGGGTATGAACACCGACCTGCGCGGCCCGGAATCGCTATCGCTGCACGAACGTTCGCTGGCCGCGTCGTTCGCTAAACGCAGCTCCGACGCTCCCCCGCCCCCGATCCCGCTGCACGACTCCAGCACCGACCCTCGCGATTTCACCGGGTCCTACGTGCTGCTCGCTTCGCGGGAACAAAGTGGACCGATTACCGGACAAGCGATTTCGGTCGACGGCGGCATTGGTGTCCGTGGCTTCGCCACCGCCGCCGGTGGTGACCACCTGTAGTTCGCTCGACAACGAGCACAAGGAGACCTCGATGAGCACCGTGACGCATCCAACCACAACGGTGAATATCAACCCGGCCACCGCAATCAGCACGCTCGCCGGATTCCAGCCTGACAGCACGGTGATCCGTTATGCCGGAGGCGATCTCACCTACAGCGAGCTCGATCTCAAGACCGCCCGGGTGGCTGTTCTCTTGGCAGCTCGTGGAGTCACCACCGGTGATCGTGTCGCGTATCTGGGTTTGAACAGCTCTGCCTACCTCGTGACGATGCTGGCCACTTTCCGGCTCGGGGCAATCTTCGTTCCCGTGAACTTCCGACTGGCCGGACCCGAGCTACGAGCCGTGCTGTCCAGCAGTGGGGCCTCGGCCATCGTGTGCGAGCCGGGCCACGGCGCCGCGGTAGAGGCCGTGCGCGAGTACACCAAGCTGCGCCACTTTCTGCTCATCGACGATGACCCACAGCTGCCGAATGAGACGGAAATACCTGGGTATTGGGAACCTTGGGCTCGCCTCATCGAAGCCGTGGAGGCGACACCTGCCGCCTCCGCCATCCCCCGAGGATTCGACGATCCGGCCATCCTCATGTTCACCTCCGGGACAACCGGGCTTCCCAAAGGCGTTGTCCTCACTCACGGCAACATCTGGTGGAACGCTGTTAATGTGGACAGCCGCCTGGACACCAGGCGCGGCGACATCACCCATGCGGTGGCTCCCCTATTCCACATCGGTGGAGTCAACGCACTCGCATTGCGGACTATCGTCCGTGGCGGCACCCTGATCGTCCGCCGCAGCTTCGATCCGGCCGCCTTCCTCCGCGATCTCGTTTCGTATCAAGTGAATTCGTTCTTCGCGGTTCCAGCAATGCTGGCCGCCCTGGCAAGAGTTCCCGGCTGTTTCGAGACCGAGCTGCCACACCTGCGCACCGCCGTGGTCGCCGGAGCACCGGTCGCACCTACACTGATCCAGCGCTTCGCTCGGCACGGCATTCTGCTCCAGCAGGCGTGGGGGCTGACCGAAACCGCCCCTTTCGCCACCCATCTACCCGTCGAACGTACCCTCGATAAACTCGGATCTGCGGGAATCGCCATGCCGTACACCGAGGTCCGTGTCATCGACCCGAACTGGAACACACAGGTCGCACCTGGCGTCCCGGGTGAGGTGGTGGTCCGTGGCCCCAATGTCACGCCGGGCTACTGGAACAATCCCGAGGCCACTGTCGCAGCGTTCGACGATGCAGGCTGGTTCCACTCAGGCGACATCGGTTACCTCGATGAGGACGGCTACCTCTTCATCGTCGACCGCCTGAAGGACATGATCATTACCGGAGGTGAGAATGTCTATCCTGCCGAAGTCGAACGTGCCCTCGCTGATCTGCCGGGGCTAGTCGACGTCGCCGTGGTGGGCGCTCCCGACGAGCAGTGGGGCGAAGCGGTAGTCGCCATCGCCAGCCTCGCAGACGGCGCTTGCCTAACTCTCGAGGATGTACGCGAATACGCGACAGAAAAGCTAGCGCGCTACAAGCTGCCACGGCGGCTGACACTCGTACCGTCGGTGCCTCGCAATGCCTCCGGCAAGCTCGACAAGATCGCCATCCGGCGGCTCGCCACGGAAGGGCCCTGATCATGTCGGCTCCCCCGATCTTCGTGCCCGTCCTCCATGAGCCGTGGACCGTCGAGGTCCGATCCCGTTCCCGGACAACGGTTGTACTCGATGTCCGTCATCCCGTCGACGGCGGAGTGACGGTCGAACTCGAGCGCTGCGCAACTGGCCGCCTGCGGCATACCTATCCCGTCCACAGCCACGACGTCGAAGTGCGCGTCACCGGCACGCTGCCTGGTCCACTGCTGGCCGACCTGCTCAATGCGCTCTTCGCGGCCGTCGAGGCCGCCGACCCGTACAGCCGTCGACTCGTCTTCGCAGCATCCGCGGATGGCTGCAATGCCATCGCCGCTGCCGAGTCGGTTGGGTTTCGATCCGTCGTCGACATCGACCTGCCCGACGCCCGGCTGAGCTTGCTGGTCGCGGAGCCGAACTGGGTCACCGCAGTGGATATGGATCTCGATCATGTCCCTGGAACCTGATCGGGGCACAGCACCTTCTTGCCTCGATCAACAGGTCAGTTCGCGGTCTGTGCCGCCACCGTCGCAGTCCCACCGCTCCGGGTCACAGTCGGCCCGAATTGACGAACCTGTGGAACCGTGGTGACCATGTGCGCGAGCACCCGTTCACTGGTGCAAATGTGCCGATGCGGGACATCGCCCGGGAACCGTACGAAATCACCCGCCGCCAGATCGACGGGCTCGCTGAGCGGACCCGTGCGCAGCTTGCCGGTGACAACGTAAACGTGGTGCAGCGTGCCGGGAGCATGCGGTTCGATCACAGCGGGTTCCGGGCCTGTTCGCTCGAGGCGCAACATCAGCGTGCGCACGTGGCCCGAACCATAGGTCTCATCAAGCAGCCGCTCCGACCAGTGGGCGCCGTCCGTCCACTCGCCATCGACGGCTCGCTGCACATACACGGGCGTACCCCATTCGGTGAGCAGTCGCCGAGCTGGCACATCCAAGGCCGTCCCCAGCTGCGACAGCGTGTCGACCGTCGGATTGCCCACGCCCTGTTCGATTTTCGACAACGTCTGCTTGGACAGTCCCGATCGACGTGCCAGATCTCCCAGCGACATGGCCCGCTCCAGCCGGTACCGGCGGACATTGCGCGCCACCAGCTCGTTTTCATCGATCCGCCCGTCACTTTTGATATGCATATCGTCATTGTTGACGAACTGACCGAGAAATGCACCCACGGATCGACATACGGCACGCCCTGCTGTCTGTCGTCCCGGCGGACGGCCGGAGTGCAGCCCACGGTGCGCCTGTCGCGCTCCTCGGCAGCGACGGCGCGAGCTCGACCGATCTCACCCTGCGTCAGCAGCCGCGCGCCAGCCGACGACGAGCGACGAAATCCTCACGCACCCCATTGAGCGCCAGGTTCAGATATCGGCGCCAATTATCCTGTGCCACAGACCTAGCGAAGGCGGCGACGGCATTCACGATCGTGAAACGGCCAGACGTCGGCCACGTCGGCCACGTCGGCCGCTCGCGCCTGGAGGCCGATCTGTCTCGGTTCACGGGTGCGAGGGACTTGCTCGACGCGGGGCAGGCAGCAGGCACCCGCATCGAGCAGCCACCTTGAGCTTCGGGCGCGAGCACGAACTCCTGTGGCGCGAGCAGCGCACCGGAGCCCCGTCGACTGCCTGGCCGGCCGCCGACGGCCGTCCGGTCGCGGTCCTCCCTGTCGACCAGCCGAAGGAACTCGCCGCGGCCCGCCGCGCGATCATGAACCGCAACATAATGAACCCGGGCGGCTGACCGATCCCGACGTTCCGATATCGATGGCACGACCATGGCGACGACAGCTTGATGACGAACGGCGACTGAACCGGCAGCAGCAACTCCCAGCTACCAGCGCTACGTGTCACTTTAAATTGACGGTCCGTCATTGTTGACGAACGGATGTCAGGTTTGCATGATTGTCACATAGAAGTGCCGGACCGGTGTACTGAAGTTGACACCGCAGCGTGAGCAAGAGGAACGAGCATGACCACGTCAATTGCCGAACCGGTCCGGGGCGACCGCGCCGCCGTCGACAAGGCCATTAGTCTGCTGGTCGCCTTCGGCGACCAGGCCAGCAGTGGCGTTGGCGTCAGCGAGCTCGCGCGACGCGCACAACTGAGCAAGTCAACCGCCTTCCGCGTGCTCGGCATGCTCGAGCGCAACGGTGTCGTCGAACGTATAGGAACCGGCTATCGCCTCGGCGCACGACTGCATCAGCTGGGTCAAGCGGTGTATTCGCCCGAGTACGAACGCATCCGGGATCTGCTGCTGCCCTTCCTCACCGATCTCTACGAAACAACGCGGCATACAGTGCATCTGGCCGCTCTACACGGCACCGACGTGGTTTATCTCGCCAAACTGTACGGCCACCGCACCATTCCAGCGCCCTCCCGCATTGGTGGGCGACTCCCGGCCCACTGCACCGCGGTAGGCAAGGTCCTGCTCGCCTACCATCCTCAGACCGCAACCCCGGTTCTTGCTTCCCCACTGCAAGCAATCACCCCGCACACCATCGTCGACCCAGCTCAGATAGTGAGCGAACTGACCACTATCAGGCGCAACGGTGTGGCCTACGACAACCAGGAGAGCCGACTCGGACTGTCCTGCATCGCAGCGCCGGTCTTCGACGGCCGTGGTCGCGCCATCGCCGCGCTCTCGGTGGCCGGACCCCACGGCAACCTCGAAGCCCACCGCCTCGAGACCACCCTCCGCCAGGTCTGCGCTGCAGCGTCAAACGCCCTCGGCCGCGCCCGACTTCCCCGGACCGCATAACGTTGCGCGACCCGCGCATCCTGCAAGGCAGATGCATCTCGGAAGCAAAGTCGACACCCCGCACGGGCAGGTCAGCCGTGCTTCCGAAATGCTCGAACCGGAGTGCAAGCGTATCGCCCAGCTTGAGCCGGCAAGTCGACATCGTCACCGGTCGCAACTGCTAACGCTCTTTGGCCCAAGACAATGTCGACGACGACGGTCGCCCCGCCGGAATGGCGGTAACCAGCGACCCGCAGATCGCCGAGTACTGCCGCGGCGTCCGGGACCGGCTCTGGCCCATCGCGAAGCCGTATGCCGAGTACTCGACCCCGTCCCCAGGTGACGAACGCAACCCAGGACGCCCGGGAAGCCCTCGGCCAATGTTTGCGCGACATCAGGCGCAGGGCAGAGCTTTCCGGACGTCAGCTCGCCGCGCTGGCGGGCTGGCACGAGTCCAAGGTCTCCAAGCTCGAATACGGCAAATTGCGCGCGTCCGACGACGCACGCGCCTACTGCACGCACGCCCACGCTGAGGATCAGCTCGACGATCGACGACGACCTGCTCGTCACGCTTCATAACATCGACGCCGCGTACATGGAAATGCGGCGCGTGCTCAGCGGCGGCACTGGGCGCAGCCAAGATGTATTGGTCCGGCTCGCCGAACGGACCAGACTCAGCCGCATCTATCAAAACGTGCTGATCCCAGGCATATTGCAGACACCCGAGTGCGCACGGGCAATCCTGGAATGGTCCATCACCCGGCACGGATTGACCGACGACATCGACACCGGCGTCGCCAAACGTACGGAGCGTCAACAGATTCTCTACCACGGCGACCGGCAGTTTCATATCCTGCTGGCCGAGCAGGCCCTCCTGACCACCATCAGCAGCGACTCCGTGATGATCGGACAACTCGATCGCCTGCTCGTCGCAATCAGACTGCCCCGGGTCACAGTCGGCATCATCCCGGTAACCGCTGAGATTCCGCAGCAAACAACGAATTTCGCCATGTTCGACGACCGCATGACCACTGTCGAGACCATCACGGCCGAGCTGACGATCACCCGACCGCGCGAGATCTCAACGTATGGACGCACATTCGACATGCTCGCCGAGCTCTCGGTCACCGGTGACGCGGCCGCGCTCATTCTGGCCGCGGTCGAACGCCGCCGGGCCGTCGGTCAGTAGCGGTCGTCTGGTTCCTCGTCGTCGTAGTCGACCTCACGCACCGCGTCGGCGAGGCGGCGGAGTCCGGCCAGAACGACGCTCGGCGCGGGTCCGGTCCCATACACGCCGTCGCACAACGCAATAACACCGCCGAGCATCGGCAGGTCGAGCAACTCTGGCACCTCGCAGACGTCATCCAGGCCCGGCACCAGGTCGACCGCAGGCCGACCGCGCGCAGCACATCGCGCCCGTCGAACAACTCAGTCGGCTCGACCTCGGCGAGGACGTTTCGGACCGCGGCGAGGAAGTGGTCAGATGCCATCGCTGACACCGTCCCGACCGTCGAAAACCAACGAACCACAACCGGGGCCGAGAGGTCCCCGCCAGGATTTGGATTTTGCACCCAATGTAGCCGCGGACCGAAGTGGATATCACTGATCGCGGGGAGACTATCGCCGAAGGCATGGCCAGTACGCGATCAGTTCGTACGTAGACACTGCGCGCAGCTGCCCATAGCTTCGCTCATGCTCGATATTCAGAGGCTGTTGCCGTTCCGAAGAAGCCGGAAGTCCGGTCCGAAGCCGAGGTCCTCGACCGCTGTCGAGCTGCGCGCGGTCCCGAACCATCCTGGGGGTACCGGGTCGGCTGCGCGTCATCGGCGTCTTCAGTTGTGATTTGCACACAGTACACACTCCCCTCGAGGTTTGTCTGCCTCAACTTCTCGGGACCACTCGACCGCCGATCACCCTTGCCAAAACGCGTCAGCGTTTGGAATTCTCGGTCTGGAACTCGCTCAGCTGTGACGCACACACCGAGCATTCGGCCTTCAGATACCAAGTCCCGCAAAGGTATCGAGGACGTGCCTCCTCTCCCCCTGCTGACATCGCCTCCTGCGAGCGCCGCTCTACGATGACCGTGTGGGTCTGATATCACCGGCGACTTTGCGACGCCGCACAGCGGATCCCTCGAGCGAGATCTCGTCGGCTCCGGCTATCGATGAATGCCGTTGGGAACCGAAAACCCTACGGCTGCGGCTGTTCTCGATCTCCACCCTCCTGATCGACCAAGTCCGCCTGCGGTTGCCGACACGCAACCGTGGACCAGCCTCGCTGTCACCGCCACCGGGCCCGTGGAATCCAGCAGCCAGCCTCTCAGACGGGCCGCTCGGCTGCACCCCCAACCCGGATACGATCGGGAAACCCCAATCCGAACCCGATCACACCGGGCCGAAGGCCCGGCGTGAAATCAAGGTCACTGCCGACTCCCTATTTCAGGGCGTTCTCGGCGGTACCCCCAGAGATAAAGTCCACAGGTCCCAAACCCTGAGCATCGGCCAGTTGCCCGGTCAGATAACGGAGCGCCGCAGCATCAAGGATCGAGTGGTAGCTTCCATCCTCGGAGAAATTGACATTGGCACCCTCGACGCGCACGAGAATGACTGTGTCCTCGGTGTTCGACTCAGGACAGACGAAGGTATGCGCAGATGCTGCCGGCTCAAAAAGGTAGGAGCCAGCTGTTTGTGGCTGTTCCGGATATTCGAGATAATACCACTTGCCCGACAAGGTGTAGACCTCAGCTATACCGGTGTGGTAATGGAGTGGAATCACCGAACCGGGCGAGAAGGTCGCCAATACCACCCACACACCGGCTTCAATGTCCAGTCGCAGCGGCTGAAAATGCACCCCAGGACCTAAAGCATCCCTGATCAGTGGTGTTCCACTGACGTTTACCGTCAGAACCTCACTCTGAGGCAAAGCGACAAAGGGAAGAAGCGCTCCGCTCGACGTCCGGATGGGACCAGGAATATCCATGTTCAACCTCTCTCGTATTTCTCAATGATGTGAAAATGCTTGTGAATATCGAATCAGCAGTCGGATCGGCGCAACTACCTCCTGCGTATCGGAATGTCAAGCCACGAAGATCATCCCGGCGACGCGGTTCCGGTTCAGCGCATGATCCCTTGCTCGCGCGCGAAAGAGAGTATCTGGCGTCGGCTACTGCTCTTCAGGAGTGCGCGAAGAATCGCTTTCAGACCAATCTGGCGGAGCAGACCCACTCGGTCGATCTCGTCCCAGTGTTCTACACAGATCCCGTTCTTCAACCGCCAAATATCAATCGAAGTCATTTCGACGTGCTTGCCGGTCGGAGCTATTCCGATGAGCGGTCCAGTGTGTGTACCTGTCATCGAAATTCTCGCTACAACCTTGTCACCCTCGGCAACAATATCGTTGATCACCATCCGCCCGTCGGGAAATGCAGTCTGGAGGACGTCTGCCATGCGCTTGACCGGCTCGCGACCGTCGGGAGTCGGATTATGCTGAATGTAGTCATCGGACATGAGAGAGTCGAGCAATCCGTGGTTTGCCACAGAAAAAGCCTCCATGAGGCGCACCACTACATCTTTGTTTACATCTTGGATATCCACCTTCACAACTTCCTTCCCTGCGAATTATTCTTTCCCTGGCGAACACGTCCGGCGTGCTTCCTGAGGTTCGACCCTGGAAGATCTCACTGCCCGAGCTCTGATCAGCGGTTATTGGAGGGCCGCTGCAAAATCAGAAAACCTGTCGGCATCACGCAATACCGGTCCGTGCCCGAAGCAGACCAGATCCGGCTCGAGCCCGGCGAGTCTGGTGATGGACTCGCGATTGCCTCGAGGATCCGCTGTCAAGAACGCGAACGGTTCCCGCAATCCGCGGACTCCCGTGAACGGATGGTGACCACTCGCAACATCGCCGAGCAGAAGAGTTCGGTCCGACTCGCGCCAGAATGCCAAGTGTCCAACTGTGTGTCCGGGAACTTCGAGGACCTCGAAACTCCCGACGCGATCACCCTCACGAAGCCGCCTGTCGACCGCGGCCGGCGGACCGCCCTGCAAGCGGCTCAATATCCTGGGAGCAGGATGATCCGGAAACCGGTCGTACATCAGCCCGAGCGTCTCGACCGCTGCGGCATCGGCATGACCGACCCATAAAGGTATTCCCAATTCCTCACAAATTCGCCTACTCGCCCCGAAGTGATCGGGATGTGCATGCGTTACCGCATGCGCCCGAATATCGAGTCGCGCTATATCACGCAGTATTCGTCGGCCGCTGTATCTGGTTCCGGCATCAACCAGAATTCCGTCGATTACGTAGGAGTTGATAGAGTACCTTGGATATCCGCATATCTGGTATACATCCTCGGCAAGTTCTACGATCATCGCCATTCCCAATAGTGTTCAGGCAACCGGATTTATCAAGCTGGCAACCGTGGTGCGCGCGAGTTGATCCGATTCGAAACTCTCGACAACACGTCGGCGTACAGCAAGAGCAGGTGCTGTGCGCCTGTGAACCATCCATCCATACTGACGAGATTTACGCTGCATGTCTCGGACTCGTTTGTACCTGCTGGTTTGGAAGCGATGCAACGCGTCCGCGACTTCAGTCGAGTTGACCAGATTTCGAGCCAGCGTGATCGCGTCCTCGATTGCCATGGAGCCACCCTGGCCGAGGTCTGGACACATGGCGTGCGCCGCGTCCCCGATCAGAACTACTCGCCTCGAGATCCACCGGGGTAGGATTACCTGTTCGATATCACCGTAATGTATCGAGGCCTCATCCGGGCTCGAATCCACGATATACCTGGCTGGTCCTTTGAAATCGCTGAACATCTCACGCAGGAGATTCATATTCTCGGACGGGTTCCGCACAGCGCCTCGAGCGGAAAGGAAAGTAGAGTACGAATAAAGAAGATCTTCACCAATTGGAAGTATCCCCATTCTCCGACCGCTACCCCAGAGTTCGTACATACCTTCGAACCCCGGCGGTCGCGGGATAACCACTCGAATCGCGCAGTATCCCGCATAGTGGCGATCAACCTTACCGAAGATCAGTTTCCTAACCGTTGAATTTCGCCCGTCCGCTCCGACGACGAGGTCGTACTCCGCGCTGGTTCCGTCGCTGAATTCTGCGACCACGCCTCTGGCGAGCTCCCTCAATGCGGTCACAGTAATCCCGAGTCGGGGACTATTCTCGAGCGAGCCGGCGAGGACGTCATGCAGAGCTCCGCGGTGTATCCCGGTCGTTGACGTTCCGTAAACATCCGCCACGGAGCTGAACCGGAATCCGTTCATGCGGTTGCCATCCGGATCCAGGAGAGTCACGCTGTTCAGCGGAACCCCGCGCTCTTGGACCGCACTTCCCAATCCAATGGAGTTCAATGCCAGAACTCCGTTGAATCCGATTGCAATTCCAGAACCGACTGGGCGCCATTCAGGCGCGAGGTCGACAACATCAGCGGAAGCGCCATGATGCTTCAAAGCGGCAGCAAATGTCAATCCAGCAATCCCGCCACCGACTATCAAGATCCTCTGTGGTATCGCCACCAAAACTCCTTTAGCACCCAGCCGGTTTTACTACACTAGTAGTAGTTCTTGCTACAGTTGTAGACCAGGTTGCTAGGGCTGTCAAGAGTGGATGGGATACTGACCTCATGCGACAGAGTTCAGATGTCATCGACCGACGTGCCCGACTGCTTGATGCCGCAATACAGGTGATCGGCACGAAGGGCCTCGCAGCGGTCACGCACCGGTCGGTGCAGGAGACCGCCGGCGTACCGCATGGGGCTGTCACTTACTACTTCGGTACCCGTAACGATCTGGTGGTAGCCGCAGTCGAGCGCCTCGCCGAGCTCGACGAGAAGCGCCTGATCGATCTCATGCACCAGCTGATGCTGGTACTGGCCCGCCGCTCACCTCAGCCGGACTACGACTCGCTTCAGCAAGCTCTCATCGATTGGATCGAAAGCGACCCGATCCACCAAATTGCGAGGTATGAGGTACTACTGGAAGGCACCCGAAATCCTGCGGTTCGAACCGCCGTCAGCAACGGCGCTGCCGCGATGTGGCGTGCGGTCAGGCCGATCGCCGTTGCAGCCGGTTCCGAAGACCCCGATCATGATGCCCGCATTATCGTCGCACTGCTCGATGGCCTGATCTTCGATCGATTCACACGCGCACCCGACGATCTGACTCCCCTGCGCCATGGGCTGGAGCGCGTGCTGAATACCTGGCATCCGTAGACAGACTGCTGTCGTCACAACGTCAGCCGTCTGCGCCGCGTTCACCCGCTGGTGGACCAGCGGGCAGTTCACCGCGATCCACACCGAACTGCGCGAGGCCTGTCGCGACGCCGCGGAAACGCGTACCCGATCCAACCGCGGCGGTCATCGACCAGCAGTCGATCCGCGCCACCGAAACTGTCGGCAGCGTCCCCGCGGTTTCGGCGCAGGGAAGAAAGTGGCAGGCCACAAACGCCATATCATCGTCGGCTGTTCGGGCCTGCTGATGGTCGTACTGAATTTCGGCGAACTAGTCCAGGAGCCAATTGTTTTCAGTGCTCGACGAGCTGTCGGGGTTTGGTTGGGCGGAGCCGTAGAGAAATGCATCGGGATCGGCGAGTGCAAGGCGGCGGTCGATGCAATCGGTCCGCGGCGGCGGTGTGCGCCGGGTCGTTCGCCCACGTCCTCACCACCGACGACGATGTGGAGGACGCCGTCCATGCCCTGCTGCGCGGTTTCGCCGTCGGCTACGAACAGCTTGTCGCCATCAACAAGGCTGAGACCGGCGATCCCCCTCAGCTGATCCGGTCGTTACGACCAGGCCGGGATCTCCCGGCTCGTGCCGCGGAACTCGGCGATGACGACGTCGCCGCGGCGCACGGTCACGTCGTAGATTCCGTTGCGCCCGTAGCGTGCCCGCTCGACGGCTTCGGCGACCAGCTCGTCCCCGGCGGTCGTCGGTTCGAGGTAGGTGATCGACCCGCCGGCGGCCACCGTGGGACGGCCGTAGCCGTTGCACGCCGCCGCGAAGGCGGTGTCGGCCAGCAGGAAGACATAGCCGCCGTGGGTGATGGCGTGGCCGTTGAGCATGTCCTCGGTGATCTTCATGGCGAGGGTGGCTGATCCGGGTCCGTTGGCGAGCAACTGGATTCCGCATTCGCTCGATGCCCGGTCGGTGTCGAGCATGGCGTGGGCGAAGCCGGCTCCGGTGGAATCCTGGCCGCTGAGTTCGTTCATCGTGTACTCCCGCGTTCAGTGGGGCCGGTTGTCGATCAGGCGGCGGACCTTGCCCAGCGAACGTTCGATGGTGTCGGGCGCGAGCACCTCAACGCTCACGGTGACGCCGATCCGCTGGCAGGCGTGCCGCAAAGGCCAGCGCAACCGATCGAGTTGCAGTGCGGCGATTCGGCCGCGAGGAGCGAATTCGATATCGCCGTCGGGAATCGTTGCGGGAGTGGGAAGGGCGGTGGTCAAGGGATTTTCCTGTCGGTGTGCGGTGATCAGGCGTCGAAGTCGACGGAGAGGGTGTCGGTGGTCGGGTAGCTCTGGCAGGTGAGCACGAAGCCCGCCGCGATTTCGCTGTCTTCGAGGGCGTAGTTGCGCCGCATGTCCGCGGCCCCGCCGGTGATCTTGGCGCGGCAGGTGCCGCACACGCCGCCCTTGCACGCGAAGGGTATATCGGAGCGCACCTCTTCGGCAGCATCCAGAATCGTCCGGTCCTGCGGCAGGTCGGCGGTGGTGGAGCGGCCGTCGATGGTGATGGTGACCCGGCTGCTCGGCCCGATCGTCCCCGGTTCGAGATGCGTCTCCGGCGGCGGCGGGGTGTCGCCGACATAGAAGAGTTCCCGGTGGACGCGATCGGCGGCCACCCCGAAATCGGCCAGCACGGTGACGGTGTCGTCCGCCATGCCATGCGGCCTGGCCAGCGCGCCCATGGTGACGCCCTCGTCTACGCCGAAACCCATGTCCTGCTGGCCCGGAAGATCCCCGGCCTCGCCGGGCCACTGCTCCCCACTCGGCAGCCAAGAACCGCCGTACTACATGGTTGCAAGCCTGCACTTCCCGACGGCCGAGGCACTCGAGCACGTATTGACCTCGACCGAGATGAAGGCCGCAGGCCGCGACGTCCGCAACTTCGCCGCCGGCGGAGTCACCATGTTCACACAATCCGAGCAATCAGGACTGATTCCCTGATCTGCACGACCCCGGCGGGCGAGAGTCCGGGCTCCCTGTCGGCTGGTTTTCCCGAGCACCACGCGAACTATCGGGTGCCGCGCACGAAGCCGAGAAGGATCTGTCGGCTGGTCCGGGAGGTGAGGCTGCCAAAGCCATCGTCGAAGGCGTGTTCGGCGAAATCCGCGTTCCATCGCCTCGAAGGCCGATGCGCAGGCCGTGCGGACCGCGTCCACATCGGCGCCCCTTCGAGAGCCGGTGTACCGACCGGTCAGCCGGCGGCCCAGTCCGAGTTGGCGAGTTTCGCCGCCATCAAGTCGAACAGCGTTGTCGCCGTGGCTAATACGTCATCCGGCGCCTGCAGGATCATCCGCCCGACGAGCTTCCCTGCCCCCGCGATCGCCGCCACCGCGATTTCTTCCCTGCCGCCGGGAAATGGTGGTAGATCGAACCGTAGGGCAGGTCTGCGGCTTCGTTCCGGGCGCCCGGTTACTCCGGTATCGGGCGCCCGTCCGCTGCCGTGATTCACTCGCTGGGATCGACCAGGCACAGAGTCGTCGGATCGGGTTTCGGGTAGACGACCGCGTTGTGGGCGTCGATCGCGTCGCCGCACGCGGTGGGGTCGGTGGAACCCTTGATGATTCGTGCGATCTTGAAATAGGTCAGTTGCACCTGGTGTCCGCTCTGCGCGGCGGCGGTGCCACAGTCGACCCGCTGCGCCGAGTTGTCGATGCTGTTCTGTGCCACACATTCGCCCTCGCGCACCTGCAATTCCAGGCACAAAGTGGTGTTGCGCATGCCGCCGATGGAGCGCACGGTGTCGTAATCGGTCCCGGGACACGAGCCGCCACCCGGATCCTTCAGCACCACGCCGACGCGATAGATCGTCGTCGGATCGTCACAGGACACCGCTGTCACGTCGACCGTGGCGGGCCCGCCGCTGACCTTCACACAGTCACCCTCGGACACCTTCCTCAGCGGATCACGACCACCGTCTCGAACATGGCCGTGATCGGTGACGTGCCGCCAGCCGTACACGACGATGATCGACAGTGCCACGCCGACCAGGCCGCCGAGCCTGCCCAGCCACTTCCGGTGTCGCCTCGGTGGTTGCGGCGGCCACGGGGGCGGATAGCCGGTGCCGGGCTGCTGCGTTGCAGGCCCAAAGCCCTGCGGTGCGCGATGATCGGACGAACTGGTCATGAAAAGCCTTCTTGCTCAATGAGTATGGATTCGGATGAGCGCGAGGGGACACCGTCGCGAAACTCGCGCTGCATGAGTTTTACTTACCACTAGGTAAAATTCAAGGTATTCAGGAGCGATGAACCAGATGCGGAAGCTGCCTGAGTATTTGCGCGACAGTGCCGGGCTCGAAGCCGCTCTCCCCGGACCGCGAGGTTTCCGTCCGGCCGCACGAGGATCCAGTCGCCCGGAGCGGCTGGGAGCATCCGACGAACCTGCCAGTTGGAATCGTGGACGGCGGCCGATCGGCCTGCCGGTCCGGCCCGATCGCGTGCACCCGATTAGCCGGGTGCAGCGTCGGGTACGGAAGGCCCGAAAACGAGCAGATGCCAGGCCGGATCACGCAGTGCCGCACGCAGTCTCGTCCAGCCGGGGGCTGTCGGCCTGCGCCGCGTCGATCTGCGTCAGCCGCTGCCCGGGCCGCGGACCAGCCGAACCGGAATTCTGACGGGCGAGCGGACAGTCATGGTATTCGAGGCCGAACCTGGCAGCGAGTCCACCCGACAGCTGCGAGACACGCTGACCCGCTTCCTCGCCACACAGCCGACGGCGACGATCTCGCCGGGGCAGCAGAGAGATTCGGTCACGTAGCATCGGATTCCAGACGGGCATCGATGGATTCGATGCTCTCGCCCCGACCGCGCGGGCGAAAGGTCACACCCACCAGGCCCGACCCCACGGTGACGACGATCATCATGACCACCAGGGCGGTGAAGCCGCGGTGCAACAGGGTCGGCACGAAGACCAGCATCACGGCGGAGGCGACGCGTGCAAGGCCGAAGCTGAGGCCGATTGCCGTGCTGCGCAATCGCGTCGGGAAACTCTCCTGGCACCACAGCTTGTAATGCGCCTCACCGGCCAGGGTGTTGCCGATGCCGTAAGCGATGAACGCGGCGATGAGCGTGGGCGCGCCGGTGTCCACCACGAGCAGGGCACCCCAGGACAGGGTTTGCGTGACCGCGCCCGCGACGAAAACCGGTGCACGGGCCCGGGTATCCATCAACGGCATCATCGCCAGCACCGTAACCGCGATGAGCGGCACTGCCAGCAGCGAGGCCGCCAGCGCCTGGGACGAGTCGAGATGGCCCACGGTCTCGAGCGCGTAGAGGCCGAAGGACCCGTAGAAGTTGGTGCCCAGGGTGACGGTGAGATAGAAGACGAGCAAAAAGATACTGCCGCGCCGCAGATTCGGGGCGAGCAGCTCCCGCAGGCTGCTGTGCGACGGCTGCCAACGAAGGGATTCGACGATGCGCCGCCGCAGCAGCCAGGTGATCAGCGCGAAGGCCAGCAGGTGCGCGAAAATCGCGCGCGGCAGCTGATCACCGAGCCGGGAACCGGACAATTCCAGTCCGATCACGGCCAAAGGTCCCAGTGCCCATAGGAATTGGGTGAAGGTCACCAGCCGTCCCCGCTCCGACGCGGGAGCATTCTCGCCGACCAGAGCCAGCGCCAGCGGCACATCCGCACCGATGGCCAGGCCCACGGTCACCACGCCGACGAACAACATGACCGGATGGACGGCCAGCACCAGCCACAGCAGCCCGGCGATGTACACCAGCAGGTCGACGGCGTAGACCCGTTTGCGGCCGTACAGGTCACCGATGCGCCCACCGGCAATGGATCCGAGACCGATACAGACGGTCAGCGCAGCGGAAAGAAAACCCAACTGCCATTCCGACATTCGAAAACTCGATTGCCAGTGCGAGAGCGCCGCAGACACAGCGATGATGGTGCCGGCGTCCAGATAGGAGGCCATGCCCGCCAGGGCCGCCAGCGACCAGGGCCGCACCACTGCGACGTGATCGGTCGTCGCGGTCATCGGCGAGCGAGCCAGGTAGCGGACTGCTGATCCAGCACGGCCACCAGATCACCCAGCGCGACACCATAATCGGCCACGTGCAGGCCGAGTTGCGCGTCGCCGGAGGTGCCGAGGACGGCATCGAGATCGCCGCCGATCTCCAGCCACGCGGCTGAGCCGTCACCTCCCGGAGCGTAGCGGCAGGTGCCCGTCAGCACGCCGGGAAAGCGGGCGAAACCCGTTGCGGCGCTCGGCACCCGATAGTCGCGCAGCACTGCCGCCAGGTGCCCAGCGGGCGCGATGTCGTTGCCCTGCAGCAGATTCCGCGTCGGCATGACCGTGTCGAGCGGAGTGCGCACGGCTGGAACGGCGGTGTGGCGCAGCGCAGCCGGATCGACACAGGCGATGCGGTGACCGGGAGCCGCACTCCAGGCCAGGCTCTTCGCCCCAGGCGCATGCCCCTCGGCGTAGGCGGAATAGGCGATGACGCATCCGGCTGGAACGGGTGCACTCGCGCCGCACAGCGGCACGAACTGGAAGGTGGAGTCCGGGTCGGCGCCGCCGCCCGCTGAACGATCGTCGGGTACCTGCACCTTTCCGCCCAGCAGCACGGCGCTGACCAGTTGCGCGGTGGTGCCGGGCCGTCCGTCGATCCGGTCGCGAATCAGCTGTTCCAGCGCGATGCTGCCTTGTGAATGGCCGAGCAGGATCACCCCGCGCCTGTCGCCGCCCGGTCCGACATTGTCGTGGGCCCAGTAGTCGTCCCACGCCGCGAGCACGTCGGCGAATCCGGGTCCGGCGTAGCCGTCGGAGCCGGTGACCAGATGCTGAGCCAGCTGCGGCAGGGTGTCCTGCCGGTAGAGCGGGGCGAACATGCGGCAGTGACCGAGCAGCGGCCCCACCTGTGCGAGCAGCACCGCGAGTTCCTCGGCCCGAGGCTGTGGCCTATCTCCGGTCACGGGGTTGGGCACCAGGTCCACCGTGGGATAGACGTAGAAGCAATCGACGCCAGGAAGGGCTGTGGCGGTGCCGTTTTCGTCAGCGAGGCCGCTGCGACCGACGGTGGTGACCGACAGTGCAGCTCGGCTGCCGTCCGGATAGCGTGCCGTCGCGGGCTGGGCGCCCGGCCTGCCGTCGGCATCCTGGTCACAGGGATCGAGTGCGATGCCGGGTTTGCACAGCCACATCGTCCCGGTCGCACTGTCGGGCGGGACGGCCGCGGCCGTCCCCGACGCCGAGACAACCGCGAGCACGGCCGCCACGATCATTCGGAGCGCGTGTTTCATTGGATACTCCAGGATATTTCAGAAGCGCGTGGTGATCCGTCCAGCGGCATGCGGGGTCGCCACACCCGATCGGTCGACGATCTTCACCGGCACCGGTGAGTCGACCGAGAGCCGATCACCGTCGATGTCCACCGACACCACGCCGTACGGCGTCGGCGCGGCGCCCGACGCCGCGGTCAACACACCGGGGCGCGGCGCGATGCGGACTCGTGCGAATCCGGGTTCGGCCGGGGTGATGCCGAGGGTGTAGCAGACCAGATCCCGGGTGGGCGTGGCCGACCAGCCGTGACAGTAGGATCCGCCTTCCCAGCACTCCCGGAACGCGGTCGGGGCACCGGCGCGCAGGCGATCCCAGTCCAGGCACAGCTCCGCGATCCGGTCGGCCGCACCCAAACGTGCGATGGCGTCGTGCACGACATAACGGAAGAACGGCTGCGCCCCCACCACCGAACGCTCCGTGTCCCAATCGGGTTCGGGTCGCACCGACACCGGCTGACCGGCACTGGGTCCCAATGCGTCACCGCCGTGATCGGCCAGCGGGCTGGCGGTGAACATGGCCGATCGGTCCAGCAGCAGCCGCAGGATCTCCGGCTTGCGTTCGGGCGGCACGAGATCCGCGCAGACCGCTGCGGCAGCGACGTGCTCGCTCACCGATGTGCCACGGCGGCCATCGGCCAGATTGTCGCGATAGGCACGCCGCCCCGGGTCCCAGAAGGACTCGAACCCGCCGCGCAGGCGATCGTGGAAGGCGGCCGCCCAGGCTTCCCGACCATGATCACCGAGCCAGCGCGCCATCTCGGCGAAGTCACGTAATCCGCGCGCCAGCAGCGCATTCAGCGCCGCACTCGCGCCCGACACCTGCACCGGCGACCAGTCGATGAGGACCCATCCGGGTACCTTCTCCACGAGACCCGCCGGGCCACAATAAGGTTCGAAATAGCGGAGGATTCCCTCGGCGGTGGGCAAAAGACCGCCGACCAGCTCCCGATCGCCCGTGTAGCGAAACAGGTTGTGCACGGATCGAATCCAGTGCAGCGACCAGTCCGGAATGGTCGGCACCTGCGTGGTCGCGAAATCACCGGCTACCACCATGGGCAGTAGGCCGTCGGCGCGCGGCTGCGCCGCCAGCTGCGGGTTCCATCGAGCCAACCGCCAATCCTGGTTGGCGATCAGATCGACGGACTGATGCACCACGGCGTCCCCGGTCCAGGACCGCTGTTCCCTTGTCGGGCAATCGATGTAAGCATCGTGCGAGGTCAGGTCCACGGTGCGCAGACCCGTGCGATAGACGGCGCCGAGTCGTGAATCACTGGACTCGAACGGGGCGACCGGATCCCGGGGGCGCAGTTGTTCACGGATCCGGAGCGCGACCGGCGTCGTCGCGTCCTCCAGTGCGAGGACGAGGTAGCGTCCGCCGACCGAGTCCGCCGAAAGATAAGTGTCAGCTGAGCCGCGGGCCACGTACCGGAATACCGGCGCGCTGTCGAGCGCTGCTACCGTGGGCACCTCGACCAGAGCGCCGTCGATGACCTGACCGCGGGCTGCCTCGAAATGCAGTTCCAGCCTGCCACTGACGATCATCGCGAAATCGGCGATCAGCAGCGCGCGTTCGCCGCCCGCCCCGCCGAGGGCCGCGGCCAGGGCGACGCGTGGATCATCGCCGGAAGCCGGGGCCGCCCGGCTGTTCAGGACTGTGGCGGTGCGGATTTCACCGGTCAGGGCCGGAATGGGCCTGGGTCGCAGGATGCCCCACGGCTCGGTGGGCGGTCGCGTCCCACCGCGCGGGCCGACCACCGAGTACTCGGCCAGCACTCGCGCGGACGACCAGGAGGAATCATCGAAATCCGGTGCCGTCCAACGTGGTTCGAGCAGGCGGGCATCGAGGTTCTCGGGCAGCTGGGTCAGCAGCATGCCAGGCGGGCGGCCGGTGCGCCAGGCGTCGCCGGGTGCGAACCGCCACGAGGGGTCGGTCGCGATGATCTCCTCGCCGAGCCGGATCTCCGCCACCATGGCGCCGCCACCCATGGTGAAGCTCGGTGGCGACGGCTCCCACCACGGCACCGGATATCCGTAGAAGCGCGCGAGTACTGCGACCGTGTTGCCGCCCTCGCGCAGTGTGTGGCGAATGTCGTATTCGTCGAAGCACAGCTGGCGCGGCCCGTGCCGGACCGGACCCGCTCCGATGTCGACTCCGTTGACGTACAACCGATACCGGGAATCGGCGGTGATTCGCACCGTGGCCCGGGCCGGCACGCTCGCCAGCTCGAAGCCACGCCGGAACAGCACCCGCTGGTCGAAGCGACTCGGGTCCAGGGATCCGTACGGCTGCGCCTGACTGGGCCCGCCCAGAGCCGGGCGATCGGACCAGATCCACTGCCCTGTCCAGGTGTCTCGCGTGGTCGCCACCCCCAGAGTTTTACTTACCACTCGGTAAAACTCAAGGCGGTGTTGTAAGAAGAATCCATGAAGCCGCAACCGACAGCGCCGCGCCGACGAGGCCGCAAGGAACGCGCCGACGGTCGTTCCCGCCGCGAGGAGCTGATCCGCGCTGCGGCTATCCTCTTCGCCGAGCGCGGCTACCGCGACACCAGCCTCGCCGACGTAGCGATGCGTGTCGGTGTCACCCAGCAGGCCCTGCTCTACTACTTCGGCAGCAAGGTTGGCCTGCTGCACGCGGTGATCGATGCGCGCGATGACGAAAGCCTGCGATTCGCCGAGGAACTCGCCGCCCTGGGCGGTGTTCGCGCCCTGGACAAACTGCCCGACTTCGCCCGCCGCAATATCGCCGACCCCAACCTGGCCCGCCTGTTCGCCGTCCTGCTCGCCGAGAACCTCAACCCCGGCGACCTGGCCCACGACCACTTCGTCCAGCGCTACCGCAACCTGCGCACCGTCGTCGCCGCACTCGTCGAACAGGGCCAGCGCACCGGCGACTTCTCCCCCACCATCGACCCCACGCTCAAAGCGATCGAAATCGTCGCCTTCATCGAGGGCGTCAACACCCAATGGCTCCTCGACCCCGACTCGATCGACCTGCAAGCCGTCACCGACTCCTTCACCCACGACCTGATCCGCACCCTCACGGCCAATTAGCCCGTAGGGCAACCCCATTCGAGTCATTGAAAACCGACGAGACGATCAGCCCGGGCGTCCGCCTCGGCGACGATGCGCCGCGTCTGGTCGATCTCGGCGGGCGTGGGCTGGAACGCCTCGGCGATGACGGGCAGTTGGGCGGGATGGATGGCCTACCGTCCGCGCATACCCCAACCGCCGACCACGCAGGCAGGACTCACGCAGTGTGCGCGCGGCGATCGACCCGAGATGATCGAGCATGCAGTCGACGTGGGTCGAGATCGGTGTGACGCAGCAGCCCACCATCCGGATCGACCGGCGTCGGGGCTCAGCGCTCCTTCCGCGCCGGGCTCCGCCTCTTCGCGCGCTGCCCATGAATCACGGCCAGCGCGTGCTTCTGGGCGAGTATGGCGAGGGCCTCGTTCAGTTCGTCGAACAAGGTGCCGGCGGCCTCCCCGTTCCATGCCGGGGGCAGTAGCGACAAGGGGAGGCCGGGATCACGGTACGGTAGCCGACGCCATTCGGTCAGTATGGGGACGTAGAGCTGGAACGCTTCCTGCGGGGCGATATTCGTCGTAGTCACCAGATAGAGGGCGGGCCGATACCGCTGCAGGAATTCCGTGTACAGCTGAGTGAGCTCTGGCAGATTCCACCATTGACGCACCTTCGCACGCATGTCACCGAATCCGAGGTGGTGGCCGGTGAACATGTCGACGTAGCCCGACAACTCGCGACGGTCCAACATCTGGCGGGTCTCCCGGGCCAGCGTTCCGGGGCCGACCCAGACTCCCGGTGCCGCGGTGCCGAAGCCGAGCCGGGTCAGGCTCGATCGGAGCGCGTGGCGTTTCTCGCGCTCCGACTCGGGCACAGAGAAAACGACCAGAATCCAGCCGTCCTCCTCGGATGCCCTGGCACGATGGAAGATTCTCACATCGCCTTCGGCCAGCACCTCCAGCGTCGAGTCCGAAAGGGAGTATCCGACCGCACCGGCGTTCTGTTCGCTCAGTAGTACGCCGCGCCTCTTGAGCCGTGAGATGGAGGATCGGACCGCCTGGGCATCTACTCCCAGATCTCCCATCAGGGCGATAACCGACGCCGTGGACAGCCAGTTGCCCTCGGCACGCGCGCACAGCCCGAAGATGGTGATGATCAACTGCGCGAGGCGAGCTTCTCGTCCGCGCACACTCGACACCACTTCCAGCTCTGCCGTCATATTTGCACCATACGTCCCCTGGATCACGCGGCGCGAATCATTCCCTCCTGCAAAACAGTTGCCAGGTGCCGCTGGTCGCGGTCATAGAAGCGACCGATTCCGACACCGCGCCCGGCGTCAGCGGCGACCGCTTCCTGAACGTAGAGCAGCCAGTCGCCGACCCGGCCGGGGCGATGAAACCACATCGCGTGGTCGAGGCTGGCGGTGACCAGGCCGGGCCGAGCCCATGGCAGGTCGAGCACTCGCAGGACCGGTTCGAGGATGGTGTAGTCACAGACGTAGGCGAGGGCGGCGAGGTCGCGTTGAGCATCGGTGAGACCGTCAACCGGGCGAAGCGGGTCGAATGGTTTCACCCACACCGCTTGGTGCGGTGCCCGCTCTCCTTCAACCGTCAGGTAGACAGGGCCCGGTACGTGGCGCATGTCGAAGCTTCGGCCTTCGGACCAGTAGGCTTTCGACTCGTCGGTCATGGTCCCGCCGTGACGATCGGCCAGATATCGCGCGGAGCTGGGCAACTCGTCCGGATCGGGGACGAGAGTCGCAATGTGCCCGGCGAAGGTGCCGCCGGATTCACCAGCAGCGAAGTTTGCCAGGCAGACGTAGACCGGCCTGCCGTTCTGGTAACCCCGAACCTGGCGGGTGCTGTAGCCGCGCCCATCTCGCAGCAACTCCACCTCGTAGCGCACTACCGCCCCGATATCGGCAGGGCGGAGGAAGTAGCTGTGCATCGAATGCAGCGTCTTGCCATCGGTCACCGACCGCATCGCCGATGCGGCGGCCTGAGCCACCAGATCGCCTCCGTAAGCCTTGGGCCATGGACACGGCTGAGTGATGGCGTCGAAGGCCAAATCGAAATGCTGCGGCTCGGTCGGCGTCAGCGTTACTGCCGCAGTGAAGATCGTAGAGGTGGTCGGGGTTTCGGTCTGCATCGATCCGTCCGTTCAGAGCGTAGCCCGCAGGTACGAACTGCGGCAGCAGATATATAGAGTGAATCTTTCGATCGTCACCGATAATCTACATCACGGAGGAGGTCGTGGCCACACGACGGCAACCACCACCCAATCGCCGAACCCGGGTTCGATGCGGCGCGCGGCCGGCCAGAACAGGTCGGGCACCAGGACGACATGACTCTCCTCCGCATCGCGGTCGGCCATGTCGCGCATGTAGTCGTTGATGCCGAAGATCTCCTGCAGCAGCACCACGCCCGGTCCGGAACCCTGCTTCGGTACGGGCAGGTAGACGGCGAAACTCTCGCCGGATTCCTTCGTGACGTCGACGCACTCGCCCATGTCGATTGTTCCTTCGCGCGGACGACCGGTGATCGAGTGCCCTTGTCGTTCAAGGGAAGTCGGGATGATCGGCGGCGATTCGGTAACCCCCGGAGTGGAAGACCAGCGGCTGACCATGACAGGTGTCGAACTGCTCGACCTCGCCGATGAAAATGACATGATCACCGGCTTCCACCCGCTGCACGGTCCGGCACTGGAAGCGGGCGATGCTGTTGTCCAGCAATGGAATTCCCGCGATTCCGTCGTGGTGGGCCACCCCGACGAACTTGTCCGGCGCGGGCGTGGCGAACTGCCGCGAGAGCTCGTGCTGGTCGACGGCGAGTACGTTCACGGCGAAATGCGACGCCGCGACGAGGTCGGGCAGACTCGGTGCCTTCTTGGCTGGGCACCAGGCGACCAGCGGTGGATCCAGCGAGACCGAGGTGAACGAGTTGGCGGTCACCCCGACCTTGCGGCCATCGGGCGCGCGTGAGGTCACGACCGTGACACCGGTCGCGTACAGTCCGAGGGCATTTCGCAAGGCCCGCGGGTCGACCGCATTCGATTCGGACCGGACCGCATCGAGCATGCGCTCGGCATCGGACCGGTCGAACCACCAGTCGTGCACGGCGCTCGGGTCGTCGAATCCAGCTGCGAACAACCCGGCCACCGCTGGCTCGTCCGCGGTGATCCGCACGAAATCCAGTACATGCTCGGGGATCTCGGTGAGCATGCGGTTGGTCCACGCCACGGACCACCGCCCCCAGTTGCGCCAGAAGGATTCGAATACCTCATGCATCCACTCGGTGTCGAACACCTTCACGCCGTGCCGCAATATCGCATCGAGGTAGATACCTGCCGCGTGGACAGCGTTGTTCGCGCCCTGCGCGGTCAGCGGATCATTGAGCACGACCGCGTCGGCCAGGCCCAGCAGCGGATGTCCGGACGCGGTGAAGGCCACCGGCCGGCGCACCGTGGGCGTCAACCGGCCACGCAGCACGCCGCCGTCATCGGTCAGCTCGATGTCGCGGGCTCGGGCCGCGATCTTCGGAAACGTGTCGTCGAGGACCTCCATACACCGTTGCAGATGCTCCTCCGGTGTCTTCACGTTGTCGAAGCGATCCATCGGTCCGCCCGGGATCGCTTCGACGACCAGGATCGAGCATGGGCCGGAGGTGGTGAGCGCAGGCAGCGTGATCACTTCCCCTGCCCCCGGCACCACCGAGATGGTGAGGTCGGCGCCGGAGTCGGCGGGCAGCAGACCGCGCACATACGCCACGGCCAGCGCCCGCTTCGGACGGTCGTACGGCGACCGCACCCGATCGCGGGCGAACATCCGGCCCAGATCTCCGGTACCGGTGGCCACGATGGTCAGACTATGGTGTGCCGCAAGGGAATCCAGACGTTCCACACTGACGTCCTCGACGTGGAAGCTCCCGCCCTCGGCGATGAACGCCTCGATCAGGGCGGCGCAGGCCACGCGCTGGTCGATCGAGTACGCAGGAGTCTCGAACGCCGAAACCACTTCCCCCACACCGTCGATGCTCAGTGTAAGACGGTCGATAGCAGGGGCATCGGCAACTTCCTCGACGTCGACGATACGGCTCAGGACCCGTAGGGCCGACCCGAACAGGCATTGACTCGACAGCACCGAACCGGTCCGGACCTCGTCGGGGTGGCGGTCGCCGATCAAGGTCACCGTGCAGCCGTGGCGCCGCAGCCCCAACGCCAGCAGGGCTCCGGCCTGTCCTGCCCCGATGATGGCGATACGGTGGGGTTCCTGAGCGTTCATGCCGCCGGAGCGAGGTCGTCGAGGTACGACCGCGCGCTGTCGGGGTCCATGAACCAGTGGAAGAAGTCCCGCGGATCGTCGAAACCGTTGGCGAAGCGACGAGCGATCCGCGGACTCGTTCCGGCCGCGCCCAACATCGCCAGTACGTGTTCGGGTGGAGGAACCAGTAGCCCGTTGGTCCAGTTCACCACGTACTTCGCGTAGTCCCAATACCTTTCGAACGTGTCGTGCATGAACTGCCGGTCGAATGGTCGGTCGTCGTGCTCGAGGATGCTCGCCAGATAGGAGGTGGCGCATTTGGAGGCGTTGTTGGATCCCTGCCCGGTAATGGGGTCGTTGAGCACGACGACGTCAGCCATTCCGAGCACAGGAGTACCCGAAGCAAGCACCCCGATCGGGCGGCGCACGGTGGGCGGGAAACGGCCGGCGAGCACGCCCAGGTCGTCGGTGAGCTCGAGGTCGCGGCAACGTTCGGCCTCCCACGGCAGGTAGGTTTCGACGATCTTCTTCGCGGTCTCGAGGTGCTGGTGCGGGTCGGTGACACCGCCGAAGCAGTCCATCGGACCGCCGGGCACACCCTCGATGACCATGATCTCGCACGGGCCGGTCGTGGTCAGCGCCGGGAATACGAAGTACTCACCGATCCCGGGAATCATGTTGAACGACACTGCCGAATACGGCTCGCGGGGTGCCATGCCGGTCACGTATGTGAGTGACAAGGCTCGTTGCGGTCGGTCGAATGTCGAACGGGCCGAGTCACGTTCGAACATCTTGGCAATGTCGCCCTTGCCCGCCGCCACCAGTACCAGATCGGACTCGCGCGCATACCTCTCGAGGTCGTCGAGGGTGGCATCATGGATGTCGAGTCGGCCACCCCGGTCTTCGAATTCGCCCATCCAGCGTGGCATCTTCACTCGCTGGTCGACAGATTGCGCCGGAAGGTCCAGCCGGGATGCCCAGGAGATCGCCTTATCCCCTTTGTCGTCGGGAACAGTGAACGCGATGCCGTCCACATTCGGACATTCCTCGGCCCAGAAATCCAGATGAAGTGCATGTTCTCGGGCCAGCGAGCTGCCGAACATGCACTGGCTGGAGCTCACCTGGCCGGTGAGGATCGCTTCGGGGGTGCGGTTCGACACGATCCGGACGTCGTATCCGGCATCGAGCAGACCCACGCCGAGCTGCAGGCCGGACTGACCGGCACCGATGATGGTGATGGTACGCATTGTGTTCCTTCGATTTTCGGATCTGGTCAGTGCGCCGGCGCGGTCTCGGTGACGAGTTGCGGGATGGCACTCACGGTCTGCTCCGGGCCGAGAGCGGAGTAGCCGCCGTCGACGGCCCAGTCGGCGCCGGTGACGAACGACGCCGCTTCGGAGGCGAGAAAGGCGATCACACGCCCCACCTCGGATGGGTCGCCGGTGCGGGCGAGCAGGTGGAAGGGAGCCGCGACGGAATCGGTGTGCGCGCGATCGCCGGCGGAAAGCTCATCCATGATTTTCGACCAGGTCCAGCCTGGGCTCACCGAATTCACTCGGATACCGTCAGCGGCGTAATCCAGCGCCATGCTGCGGGTGACCTGGGCGATGGCGGCCTTGCTCGCTGGGTATACCCACCGACCGGCCTGCGCGACCTTCGCCGAAATCGAGCTCAGGTTGACGATGGCTCCGCGACTGCGCGCCAGATGGGGACGGGCGGCGGCAGCGAACAGCACCGCGCTGACCAGGTTGACGTCCAGGGTCCGCAACCAGGTTGCCCGGTCGGTGTCGGCGCCATCGTCTCCGTACGAACACGCCAGGTTGACCAGGACATCGAGCGATCCGAACGTTTCGACCGTCGCGCTGACGCAATGTCGGACGGACTCATCGCTGGTGATGTCGGTCCGGACGAACGCGGCCCGGTCGAACTTCTCGGCAACCGCCGCGCCGCCCACCTCGTCGATATCGGCTACCACCACTTGCGCGCCTGCGGCGACGAGCTCGGCGACGACACCGGTCCCGAACAGGGTGGCGCCACCTGTGACGATTGCCGTCTTGGTGGACAGTGAGATTGGCGTTGACATGCAGCCCTCCGAACTACACACGCTAATGTGACCCGAGTCACGGTAAGGAGCGGTTGGATCGTCGGCTATCCCCCAAACGCGGAGCTTGTCCGCACAGCGTCGATCCGACGGTTCTTGACACGCATGACGCCGGGATGGAACAAACTGATAACGCGCAATCATGACGATGGTCAAGAAGACGATATGTGCGCGTGTGCCGCCTGGAGGAAGCATGAACGATGATGAGCGCCCGCTCAGCCGATACCGCCTCGCGGCCTCCAGCGATCCTGACGTCGTACGCGACACCGTCGGCCAGGCCTTTTGCGATCACCGGCTGTCACCACTGAGCCGCGGTACCGGACTCGACGCACACTTCAACGGCTTGCGCTGGCGCAGCGTCGGGGTGTACTACCTGGAGTACGGCACCGATGTCCGCATCGACCCGCGCGACCTCGACGACTTCTACCTCGTCCAGGTCCCGCTCGTCGGTCGTGCCACGATCACCGTTGGAGCCGAAAGTTTCACCTCCACAACGGAAGTGGCCTCGGTACTCGATCCCGGACCGCGTGTATCGATGTCGTGGGAAGGGGCGAATCGGCAACTGCTGCTGCGCTTGGACCGCGCATCGGTTCACGACGTGCTGCGCAAGAAGCTCGGAAGGGAACCGACCACGCCCCTCGCATTCGCCCCGCGGATGGATCTCACGACCCCGGCCGGCCGCACCTGGAGCGGGCTGTTCAAGCTGTTGACCGATGCCGTCGGTTCGGCCGAGATCCCGGAATCCATAGCTGTCCGCGAATTCGAAGGGCTCCTCGTCAGCCAGCTGCTGCTCGGCCAGCCGAACAACTACCACGACGAGCTCGACCGGCGACCACAGCCGACGGTGGCCCGGCCCATCGCGCAGGCCGCGGACCTGATCGAAGCCCACGCCCATGAACCCCTCACCATCGACGACATCGCCGAGGCGATCGGCGTGAGCACACGCACGCTCCAGGACGGCTTCCGCCGCTACTACGACACGACACCGATGGCATACCTGCGCGATGTACGACTGCGGCGCGTGCGGACCGACCTGTTGCAGGCCGATTCGACAACCGCCACGGTGACCGACATCGCGATCCGGTGGGGATTCCTGCACCCGGGCCGCTTCTCGATCCTGTACCGCGATCGCTATGGCGAATCGCCGTCGCAGACGCTTCGGCTGGAACGTGACCGCACCGTCCGGAAATAGCCCACACCACAAGGCAAATGCCCCGCCCGTGGCCCGGGCGGGGATGTCAACAGCTCCTGTGTGAGCGTACTCAGCGACTCACACCGACCGCAGGCGGCTGCCAGCGCTGCCGGAGGGTCGTTGCCCCTTCGGCAGCGCGGATCAATTGAAGACGCGGGGGCGGGCCGTCGGTGCGGCCGCTGGGCGGTTTGCGGTTACCGGCGCGGAAGGGCGCGGGCCATTCCGCCGCTTCGCCGACATACTGCTGGTCCACCGCGGCGTGCAGTGTCCACTGCGGATCCCACAGATGAGCACGGCCGATCGCCACCAGGTCGGCACGCCCGGCGAGCAGGACCGAATTGACATCGTCGTAGGAGGAGATGGCACCGACCGCCACCACCGAGATGCCGTGGGGCACACCGACCTCCTGCCGGATCCGGTCCGCGAACGGCGTCTGATAACTACGCCCGAACACAGGCTTCTCATGCTTGACCACCTGGCCGGAGGACACATGCAGCACATCGACTCCGTGTTCGGCGAATGCACGAGCGATCTCGACCGCGTCGTCTACGGTATTACCCCCCTCGGCCCAGTCTGTGGCCGAAATGCGCACCGACAGTGGCCGATCCGCAGGCCACACCGCTCGGATCGCATCGAAGACGCGCAGCGGGAAGCGTAAGCGGTTCTCGAGTGAGCCGCCGAACTCATCGGTGCGCTGATTGGCCAGCGCCGAGAGGAAAGACGACAGCAGATATCCATGCGCACAGTGCAGTTCGAGCAGATCGAACCCCGCGCGGGCGGCGGCCCGGCCCGACCGAGCGAACTGTTCGGTGATCTCGTCCATCTCCTCGCACGTGATCTCGCGCGGGGTGCGGCTGTCGGGTCCGTACGGGATGGCCGACGGGGCGACGGTGTCCCAGCCGCCGGTGTCCAGCGGGTCGTCGATGCCCTCCCACATGACCTTGGTGGCGCCCTTGCGGCCGGAATGCCCCAGTTGCACACCAATCTTCGAGCGGGAATTGGCGTGCACGAACTCCACGACCCGGGCCCACGCCCGCTCTTGTTCTGTGGTGTACAGCCCCGCGCATCCGGGCGTGATGCGCCCTTCCGGCGACACACACACCATCTCGGTCATTACCAGCCCCGCACCGCCGAGCGCCTTGCTGCCCAGATGCACCAGGTGGAAATCGGTGGGCACACCGTCGACGGCCGAGTACATGTCCATCGGCGAGACAAGGATCCGGTTGGGCAGCTCGATTCCCTTGAGCCGCAAAGGGTAGAACATGGGCGGACGAGTTTCGTCGCCGATCACTGCCGCGTTCTGCGGCGTGTCGTCCTGGATCGAGAGGTACCACCCGTCGATCCGGTTCACGAATCCGTCATCCCGCAGCCGCAGGTTGTCGTAGGTGATGCGGCGACTGCGCGTGAGGAGATTGAAAGCGAACTGATCCGGCGGTTGATCGGTGTAGTTGCCGATCGCTTCGAACCACTCCAGGCTGGCCTGGGCTGCCCGTTGAATCGACTCCACAACAGGGCGTCGCTCCTGCTCGTAGGCTTCCAGACCGGTTGCGACGGAGCCGTTTTCGTGCAGGCAGGCGGCGAGCGCGAGGGCATCTTCCATGGCCAGTTTCGTGCCCGAGCCGATGGAGAAGTGCGCGGTATGCGCAGCATCGCCCATCAGTACGACATTGCCGTGCCGCCAGGTCTGGTTGCGGACCGTTGTGAAGTCGATCCACCGCGAGTTGTTGGACTGCAGACCGTGGCCGTCCAACTCGTCGGCCAAGATCTCCGCCAGTAGCGCGATGGACTTCTCGTCGTTCTCGCCGGGCAGAAACGCGCGGTCGGCGAACGCGTCGAAGCCGGCTTTCCGCCACACGGATTCGTGCATCTCCACGATGAATGTGCTCTGCTCGGCACTGAACGGATAGCCGTGTACCTGCATGACCCCGAACGGCGTGCGCTTGATGAAGAACTCGAATGCCTCGAACACCCGGTCGGTGCCCAGCCACATGTACTTGTTGTGCCGCCGATCCAGATCCGGGCCGAACACATCCGCGAAACGGGTCCGCACCACGGAGTTGAGACCATCGGCCGCAAGCACCAGATCATGGGTGGCGGACAACTCCTCCACATCCGGCGCGAGCGTGCGGAAATGGATGGTGACACCCAGATCGGCGCATCGCCGCTGCAAGATGCGCAGCAACTCCTTGCGGCTCATCGCCGCGAACCCCTGGCCGCCGGAGGTGCGGACCTCACCCCGGTAGTGGATATCGATGTCGCTCCAGCGGGCGAATTGCTCGCTCATCGCACGATAGATCTCCTCGTCGGCATGCTCGATGCCACCGAGGGTCTCGTCGGAGAACACCACACCGAAACCGAAGGTGTCCTCGGGAGCATTGCGCTCCCAGACGGTGATGTCGTGGGTGGGGTCGAGTTGTTTCATCAAGGCGGAGAAGTACAGCCCCGCGGGCCCTCCGCCGATCACGGCGATACGCATGAAAGCCTCACACTCTTCGGGTCGAAGTCGGTTCGAATTCAGTTGGCTGCCATTTGGACTCGGCCGAGCCGAATTCGGGCAGCGTTGCGCCGCGTAGGGCCGCGGCGATGTTGTCGGGCCATGGCACCGAACCCCTGTCGGCGTCGGGCGCATGGGCGGCTGTCAGGACGCCGCGTGCCGCGATCGTCGACGGCTCCGGCAGTGACGGCTGCTTCACCGCGGGGATCCTGGTGATGATGAAGTCGTACCGGAGCGAGGATCGGCCGACATTGCCCACCGACAGGCTGATGGACGCGGTATCGCCGAACCAGAGGCGCTCCAGGTAGTCGACTTCGTATCGCACTCGTGGAATCCGGCCGAACAGCCAGCGCAGCCCGATTCGGTCGAGCAGTGCGGCTTCGGCCGCCTCCACCCAGCGCACGACCGTACTGTGGTGGTAATGCCCGGCCGCATCGGTGTCCTGCCAGTCCACGACACGCTCGATCACGATGTCGGTCATCGCGTACCCCAGTTCTCGCGCACCTTGGACCGCTGTAGCTTGCCGCTGGGATTGCGGGGCACACTGTCGACGAATTCGATACTGCGCGGGTACTTGTACGGTGCCGCAGTGCTCTTGGCGAAGTCCTGGAGCTCGCGAGCCTTCGCCGCGTCGCCCGGGACACCCTGCCGGAGCACCACCGCCGCGTGCACGATCATGCCGCGGTCCTCGTCGGGAACCCCGATCACCGCGCTCTCGACCACATCCGGGTGCTGGTCGAGGATCGCCTCGACCTCCGGTGCACCGATGTTGTACCCGGCCGAGACGATCATGTCGTCGCTGCGGGCGTGGTACCAGAAGTAGCCGTCGGCGTCGCGAGTGTAGGTGTCGCCGGTCAGATTCCAGCCATCACGCACATACTGACGCTGACGGGGATCGGCCAGATACCGGCACCCGGTCGGTCCCTGCACCGCCAGCCGGCCGGGAGTGCCATCCGGTACCGGGTTGCCGTCGTCGTCCTGGATCTGGGCGCGAAATCCGGGCACCACCCTGCCGGTGGAGCCGGAGCGGATGTCGTCGTCAGCCGCCGAGATAAAGACATGGAGCAGCTCGGTGCCGCCGAGACCATTGATGATCTTCAGCCCGGTCCGTTCGTGAAACCGCTCGAAAACGGCTTCCGGCAGATGTTCACCGGCCGAAACGCACCGGCGCAGGGATTTCAGGCGTTCCGGATCGTCGCGCTTGATCAAAGACTTATACGCGGTCGGCGCAGTGAAAAGCACTGTCGCCGAGAACTTCTCGATCGCGGCGACGAGCGCATCCGGATCGGGCTTCTCCAACAGCACGACCGACGCTCCGACAGATAGCGGGAACATCACCAGCCCACCGAGGCCGAAAGTGAATGCCACAGGCGGTGTCCCGATGAAGACGTCAACGCCGCGCGGTCGCAGCACATGGGCGGAGAAGGTGTCGGCGATGGCCAGCACGTCGCGGTGGAAGTGCATGGTGACCTTGGGCATTCCAGTCGTGCCCGAAGTCGGCGCGAGCAGCACCACGTCGTCGGCACTGGTCCGCACGTCGGTGTGGGCGACCGGTTTGGCTGCTGCCCTGCGGATCAGGTCGTCGTCACCCGGCCCGCCGACCGAGGCGATACGCAAGGCCGTGTCGGCCTTGGACAGTTCGTCGAGCAGCCGGTGATCGCACAGCGCCAGCGCCGGGCGGGTCAGCTCGATCAGTTTGATCAGCTCGGGAGCACGCAGCAGGGGCATGGTGGTCACCACCACCCCACCCGCCTTGACGACACCGAACCAGCAGGCAACCAGCCACGCGGTGTTGGGTGCGCGCAACAGCACACGATTTCCGGGAACCAGGCCGTAGTCGTCGGCCAGCACATGCGCGATCTGGTTCGCACGGTCGAGAAGATCGCCGTAGGTCCACGTTTCGGACTCGGAGTGCAGGCAGGGCCTGGCCCGGCCATGGACAGCTACCGTCGCATCGAGCAGGGCGCTCGCGCAGTTGAGTCGATCAGCGTAGCGCAGCCCTGCCAGATCGAAGACCAGATCGGGCCAGTCGGCTTCGGGCGGGAGATTGTCCCGGCAGAAGGTGTCTTTGTGCGCGGAGGGTGTGAGCATCAAGCTCGGCCCTTTCGAACTGGTGAGGCCAATACAATCTCATTGTTTCTAGTTGACCGCCGTCGATGTCGCGCCATATTCCAAGGCGGCACCGAGCCGGCGATATCAGGCTTGTTCGGAGCCCAGCGCGGCCACGGCCTGAATCTCCACGAGCGCTTCGGGTTGCCAGAGCGCGGTGACACCGATTCCGGCCATCGCCGGGTACGACTCGCCGACCAACTCGCGCCAGAGGGGGCCGATTTCCTTGGCGTTGGCCTGATAGCCGGGAATGTCGAGCAGATAGATGGTCACCGACAGCAGATCCTGCGGCTTTCCGCCCGCAGCCTCGAGCGCCGCGATCACATTGGCCAGCGCCTGCCGGAACTGGGCGACGATCCCGCCGTCGACGATCCTCCCCTCGGGTGTCAGGGCCGTCTGGCCCGCCAGGTGAACGATGTCGCGAAACCGCGTGGCGTGGGCGAACCCGGAGGGTTTCGCCAGCTCGGGCGGATTGATGTGGTCGACGAGCATGATCGCCTCTTTCTCGCGGAGACCCACCGGACGGCGAGCCGATTCGAAGGGGGGTGGCCCGGACCACAATATGGTGTTAGATTCATCATCGTCAATAGAACGCTATATATGAGCTGCCGCTCCTCGCGTTCGAAGCCGCCGCGGGCAACCCGGCCGAATTCCTGGAGTCTCCAGCGATGCGTTTGCGAACAGTTCTCCGCGACGACCACGGCACTCGCGCCGAAGTCCGCTCCGACGGACAGTGGTACGCGACGACGGCCGCCGACGTCGGCGCACTGCTCTCGGGCCAGAACTGGCGCTCGGTCCGACCACTGCCCGGCGAGCAGCCGCCACCCGGGCGGGCCGCGCCGGTGGTGACAACGCCGACCAAGATCGTGTGCTGCGGCCACAATTACCGCGCCCACATCGCCGAGATGGGTCGATCCACACCCGAATTCCCCACGCTCTTCGCGAAATTCGCCGACACGCTCACTGCCTGGGACGCCGACATCGCCCTGCCCGGCCCGGCCGAGGCGGTGCTGTTCGACTGGGAGGCCGAACTCGCGATCGTCGTGGGCGCCACCCTGCGCCGGGCCGATCGTGACGCGGCGCGGGCCGCCATTGCCGGATACACCGTCGCGAACGACTTCTCGGTGCGCGGCTGGCAACAGCGGACTCCGCAGTGGTTGCAGGGCAAGGCCTTCGACGCCACCACTCCACTGGGTCCTGATCTGGTGACGCCCGACGAGGCCGACCCCGCCGATGGCCTGCGCATCGTCTGTCGAGTCAACGGCACCGAGGAGCAGACCGGGGCCACCGACGACCTGGTCTTCGACGCGGCGACCCTGCTGTCGTACATCTCCGCGTTCACCGTGCTACGTCCCGGTGACGTCGTATTGACCGGCACCCCGGGGGGTGTCGGCATCGCGGCAGACCCGCCGCGCTACCTGCGTGCCGGTGACGTCGTCGAGACCGAAATCGAGGGCATCGGCCTGCTACGTAATCGAATCACACTGTCCCCCAATGATATCGAGCCCGCTCAGCGGGACGGAAAGGAATCATGATGCCCAGTGACACCACCTTCCAGGTCGCTCCGATCGTCACCAGAGCCGGAGCGGAGTACACCGAGACGGCACAGTCCGGTGGCGCGGTGCGCGTCTCGGGCGTGAGCCCGCAACACACCCCGGCGACCAAGATCTGGTACGGCAAGGTGACCAACGAACCCGGCTACCGGTCCTTGCCCCATCACCACGGCGAAGCCGAGACCGGCGGCTATGTCCTCGTCGGAAAGGCACGCATCTACTACGGGGAGAACTATGCGGAGTACGTCGACATGAGCGAAGGCGATTTCGTATTCGTGCCACCGTTCATGCCGCACGTCGAGGTCAACATGAGCACCACCGAGAAGCTGGTCTGGCTGACCTGCCGCACTCCGGACAATATCGTCGTCAACCTGCCCGATGTCGACGATTCCATCCTGGTCGGGTACCGGCAGGCGTGATGTTCGGGCCCGGGTCGCATCATCGGCCCGGGCCATCGGACCGCACGATCCGGACAGATGCCGCGCGCAGCGTATAGCCGAGCAAGTGCGGTAACCATACCGTGCGTGCGATGACCGACATCACAACCGCAGCCGACGTGATCATCATCGGCGCAGGGGTCAACGGCCTGGTGGCCGCGGCCGAGTTGGCACTGGCCGGCTGGTCGGTGCAGTTGCTGGAGCGCAATCCGAAAATCGGCGGATTCATCGCCACCGAAGAGCGCACTCTTCCCGGCTACCGGCACGACACCTACTCGTCCTGGCATCCATTGTTCGTCTCCGGCGCCGCCTATACGAGCCTCGGACCCTACCTGCACGAACACGGACTCGAATTCCGCAACACCGAACAATGGGTGACCGCCAGCGCTGCCGATGACGGCCGCGTCACCATCGCACACCGCGATCCGGAACGCACCGTCATGGAGTTCGCCGACCCTGGCGACCGAACCGCATATCTCGCGATGCTGGCCCGGCTTGCCGCGAGTGCGGCACCGATCGGCGGGCTGATGGACGCCGAACTGCGCTCGCCATTCGCCCTCCGACCGCTGGCCGGTCTGATCCGCGGCGGGCGACGCGGCACCGAAGACTGGCTCCGGATGGCGCTCACCAGCGGTCGTGGATTCGCGCGCCGCGAGTTTCGGGGCCCCGAAGTCGATCACCTCTATACACCATGGCTGCTGCACGCCGGCCTCTCTCCGGACCACGCTTCAGGCGGACTGATGATGCCGTTGCTCGCGGCCACCCTGCACGGGGCCGGACTGCCGGTGGTTGCCGGCGGATCCGCCGGGCTGCTGACAGCGTTCGAGTCGCTGCTGCATTCTCTCGGCGTCGAGGTGCGAACGTCCACGCTGGTGGAGCAGATCCTGGTGGACCACGGCCGAGCAATCGGGGTCATCGCCAACGGCCACGCCACATATGCCCGCCGCGCAGTGCTCGCTTCGGTGACGCCGACCGCCTTGTACGACAAGCTGTTACCGCCTGACGCAGTGTCATCCACCATCCGCGCCGAGGCTGCGACCTTCCGCTACGGCCGCGCGGAAATGCAAGTCCATGTCGCTTTGTCGGCACCGCTGGACTGGACCGACACCCGATTGCGCGACATTCCGTTGATTCACCTCTCCGATGGATCCGACAGCACCGGAATCGCCTGCGCCGAGGCCGAAGCCGGGCTGCTCCCCCGCCGACCGACCGTCGTCGTCGGCCAGCAGTACCTGCTCGACCCCTGCAGGGTGCCGGACGGTACGGCCGCCCTCTGGCTGCAACTGCAGGAAGTTCCCTTCGCACCGGTAGGCGATGCGGCCGGAGTGCTGGACACCACCCATGGCTGGACTCCGACGCTGGCACGGAGTTTCGCCGATCGGGTACTGGCGCGAATCGCCACCCACGCTCCCGACCTTCCGCGGAAAGTGCTCGCGGTCGACATCATCACACCGGCCGATTTGGCCCTACACAACCCGAATGCCGTCACCGGCGATCCCTACGGGGGTTCGTGCGAACTGGACCAAAGTTACCTGTGGCGCCCGCTGCCCTCCGCCGGACGACATGCGACACCCGTGTCCGGGCTGTGGCAGATCGGTGCATCCACGCATCCCGGCCCCGGCTTGAGCGGCGGATCGGGACACCTCGTAGCGCGAACGCTCACACGAAATCGCAAGCTGCACAGACTGTTCCGCGCACGGTGAACAGCGCCGCCGGTCACCTGCGCCAGCCGGACAACCGCCGCGTACAGCGGATAGCTCGGCGCGACCAGCCGCATCAGACTTCGAAACCAGTTACTCACCCCAGGAGCCACGATGTCTCTGCTCAACGCCGTCATCGAAGCGACCCGCTCCGGCGCTGTCGACATCATCGATCTCACCACTCCGTTGCAGGAGACCACCCCGATCCTGCAGCTGCCGCCGCCGCTGGCCAACACCGTCCCGTTCCGGCTCGAGGAGATCAGCCGCTACGACGACCGCGGGCCCGCCTGGTACTGGAACAACATCCACACCGGCGAGCACACGGGCACCCATCTCGACGCACCGGTGCACTGGTTGAGCGGCCGTGACGGACACGATGTCTCACAAGCCCCGATGCAGACCCTGGTCGCGCCCGTGGCAATGATCGACATGACCGCTGAGGTCGCCGCCGACCCGGAATTCCTGTTGGAAATCGAGCACATCCACCGCTGGGAGAAAGAGCACGGACCACTCCCCGCGGGCGGCTGGCTGCTCTATCGCACCGGATGGGAATCCCGAGGTGAGGATGCCGCCGCATTCACCAATGACGGGCACACACCCGGCGTTTCCGCCGCTTGCGCCGAGTGGCTGGCCGAAGAGTCCGCACTGACCGGACTCGGCGTGGAAACCGTCGGCACCGACGCCGGCGCGGCCGCTGGGTTCGAACCGCCCTTCCCGTGCCACAGCCGGCTGCTGGGCGCCAACAAATGGGGCCTGACCAGTCTGCGCAACCTCGCCCGGGTGCCGGCCACCGGCGCCCTGCTGATCGTGTCCCCGCTGCCGATCGTCGGCGGGTCCGGCAGCCCGGCGCGGGTGCTCGCGCTCGTCGAGCGCGACGCCGGATAAGGGAGGGAAACCATGGCAGAACGGTCTTTCACGAACGAGGTCGGCAAACTGCGGCAGGGCTCCGGCACGACCCTGCACGTGGAGGGGATCCTTGCGGTCACGAAGGCACTGCTGCAGTC
The DNA here is from genome assembly GCF_050942175.1 of Nocardia sp. CA-151230. NCBI lineage: Bacteria > Bacillati > Actinomycetota > Actinomycetes > Mycobacteriales > Nocardiaceae > Nocardia > Nocardia sp. CA-151230. The sequence goes on along the minus strand of NZ_CP192061.1, from coordinate 3,546,105 downwards.
CGGCGTCGCCTATGTCGGCGGCTACCAGGGCGCACCGATCTCCCATCTCATGGACGTACTCGGCGATGCCAAAGACGTACTCGACGAGCTCGGCGTCTATTTCGAAAACAGCGCCTCGGAAGCTACCGCGGCGGCGATGCTGGCCGCCTCCGTGCACTATCCGCTCCGTGGCGCGGTGACATGGAAGTCAACCGTGGGCACCAACGTTGCTGCCGACGCCCTGGCGAATCTGGCCAGCGGCGGCGTCACCGGCGGAGCACTCGTCATCCTCGGCGAGGACTACGGCGAGGGCTCCAGCATCATGCAGGAGCGTTCGCACGCGTTCGCAATGAAATCGCAGATGTGGCTGTTGGATCCGCGGCCGAATATCACCGCGATCGTGGACGCGGTCAAATCCGGCTTCGAGCTGTCGGAGGCGAGCAACACCCCGGTGTTCTTGCTGCTGCGGCTGCGCTCATGTCACCTGCACGGAGCGTTCGAGGCCGAAGACAACAAGCGGCCTCCCATGACGGTCACCGAAGCGACCCGGCGGCCCACTCGCGACGTGAGTCGAATCGTGTTGCCGCCGGCCAGCTTTCAACATGAGAAGGAGAAGATCGAAAATCGATGGCCTGCCGCGGTGAAGTACATCCGCGACCGCGGGCTCAACGAGGTGTTCGGCGAGGACCTCGCCGACGTCGGAATCATCGTTCAAGGAGGGCTGTACAACACCCTCAACCGGTCGATGGAACTGCTCGGATGCTCGGATGCGTTCGGCAACACTCGGGTACCGCTGTACGTAATGAACGTTGCCTACCCGGTGATCGACGAAGAAGTCATCGAATTCTGCACTGACAAGCGCGCGGTGCTGCTGGTCGAAGAAGGCCAGCCGGACTTCATCGAACAGAACATCAATGCCATCCTGCGTCGCGCCGGCATACCCACCGAACTGCACGGCAAGGACATGCTGACCATGGCCGGCGAGTACACCTCGCTGGTCGTCACGCGTGGAGTGCATACCTTTCTCAGCAGCTATCTGCCCGAGGCGATCACTGCCGAACCCGCGCTCCTGCGCTCGGCCGACCACCCGGCCAGCCCGTTCGCAGTCCGGGTCGAGCCACACATTGTGCGGCCCCGGCCGCCTGGGCTGTGCACCGGATGCCCAGAGCGACCCATCTTCAGCGGATTGAAACTCGCCGAACGCGAAACGGGCGAACATCACATCAGTGCCGACATCGGCTGTCACCTGTTTTCGATCAACGCGCCGTTCGATCTAGGGGCGACAACCATGGGCTATGGCCTCGGTTCGGCGGCTGCGGCGGCACTGAACTCGACGGGCTCGGCCCACCGAACCATCGCGATGATGGGCGACGGGGGCTTCTGGCACAACGGGCTGAGCAGCGGCGTCGGCAACGCGGTCTTCAACAAGAACGACCAGCTACTGGTAGTCGTCGACAACGATTACGCGGCCGCCACCGGAGGTCAGGACGTGCTGTCCTCGCAGGCCGACCTGCCGACCCGCTCCACCAGACATCCCATCGAGAGCGCCGTCCGCGGCATCGGTGTCAACTGGGCCAAGACAATTGACAACACCTACGACGTCACCACCGTGCGCGACACCTTCGTCGATGCGCTCACCACCGATGAGACAGGGCCGAAAGTCCTTGTCATGCAAAGCGAATGCCAGCTCAACCGGCAACGACGTGAGAAGCCGCAGCGGGCACAGGCATTGCGAGCCGGCGAGCGGGTGATCCGCGAGCGTTTCGGCGTCGACCCGGAGACCTGCACCGGTGACCACGCCTGCATCCGCATCTCCGGCTGCCCGTCGCTGACCATCACCGACAACCCCGACCCCATGCGCACCGATCCCATCGCGACCGTGCTCGACAGCTGCGTCGGATGCGGAGTGTGCGGCGCCAACGCGCATGCGGCCGTGTTGTGTCCGTCCTTCTACCGAACGGACGTCGTCTACAACCCCACCCGGCGCGATCGCGTGCTGGCCCGGCTGCGCACCTGGTGGATCAACATGCTCGCGTGCGGAATAGAGCGCCGCGCCGCCGGATTCGAGGTAACACCATGACAGGCTGGTACACCGGACAGCGCCCCATAACCCTCGCGATCCTGGCCATGGGCGGCGAAGGCGGGGGCGTACTCTCCGACTGGATCGTGGAAGTCGCCGAGGCGGCCGGCTACTTCGCCCAGACCACGTCTGTGCCCGGTGTCGCCCAGCGCACCGGATCCACCGTGTACTACGTGGAGCTGTTCCAGCCCTCCCGAACCGGCCACACCGCCGGAACCGGACGCGGCGAACCTGTGCTGAGCGTGTTCCCCACCCCTGGTGAAGTCGACATCGTGATTGCCTCCGAGCTGATGGAAGCGGCCCGCGCCGTCCAACGTGGGTTCACAACACCGGATCGAACCACCCTGTTCACCTCCACGCACAGGGTGTATTCGATCGACGAGAAGATGGCTCTCGGCGACGGTCGCGTCGACAGCACGGCGCTTCTGGACGCGGCCCGGCGCGGATCGAAGCGACTGATCGCATCCGATTTCATGGCAGTAGCCGAGCATCACCGCAGCGTGATCAGTGCGGCGCTGTTCGGCGCCGTGGCCGGATCCGGCGTATTACCGTTCACCCGAGAACAATTCGAAGGGCCGATTCGCCGCTTCGGCAAAGGGATCGAACAGTCCCTACGTGCATTCGCCGACGGCTTCAGCGCTGCCGCCGCACCGACAGTCACCGAACCCCCGATCCCACCGCGAACTTCACAGCCGGTGGAATTGACCCTCATTCCGCGGCCGGTTACCGCCGACGAGCGCAAGACACGAGAAGTTCAGCGCCGCAATGAAATAGCCGCCAACGACCCGGGAGCGCTCGTCGGCCCCAAACTACGGAAGCTCGCGGAGACCGTCAGGGATCTCCCGCCTGCGGCGCGGTCGATGATCCTGCACGGCCTGGTCCGCACCGCGATGTATCAGAACACCGCGTACTCCCGGCTATATCTGAGTCGCGTAGGGGAATTCGCGGCAGTAGATCCCGATGCCGAGGGCAGCGCCCTGCTCACCACCGAAGCAGCCCGGCAGGTCGCACTGTGGATGTGCTATCAGGACACCATTCAGGTTGCGCTGCAGAAAATCCGGCGACACCGCATGGATCGCATCCGCTCCGAGGCGCGTGCCGAACCGGACCAGTTGATTCACGTCCGCGAGTACCTCCACCCACAGATCGACGAGATCACCGACACCATGCCGACTCGAATCGGCTCGGTTCTGCGCCGCTCCAGCACATTCCAGCGTCTGGTCCGAAAATTCACCCGCCGAGGCATGACCGTCAACACCAGCTCGATCACCGGCTACACCGCCCTGTCGATCACAGCCCGACTTCGCCCCTTGCGCCCACGATCGTTGCGCTATCAGCGCGAACAGCAAGCCATCAACGAATGGCTGAAAGCAGCATCGACCGCTGCCCCACTCGACGCCGACCTCGCCCGCGAGATCCTCGAATGCCAACGTGTGCTCAAGGGCTACGGCGCCACCTTCGAACACGGCACCAACAGTTTCGGAAAGCTCATGCACGCTGCCCACGAATTGACCGGGCACCCAGATGCAGCCGAACGACTCTCGAAGCTTCGGGCGGCCGCACTCGCCGACGAGACCGATACAGCTCTGACCATCGAGCTCGCTGCAGCACTGCCCAGCTGACAATCCTCTGAAGGCAACGCGTCGGACATCCCGGCACGACCAACGTTTGCCGGTACCGGTCGACGGGCTCGCCGATGCGATGCATCAGCGCGGTGAGCGTGTCCAGACGGTCACGGAAATCGTTGCGCGCGTATTTCATCGGCCTTCATCGGGAGTATGCCAACGGGCGAAAAGGCGGTGGTCGATGCCGAATTGGCCGAGGGATCTTGCCAACGGTCTGCCTGAACAAGTGGTCGATGGTCCGGGGCCGGTGGTAGATGGCGGGCACCGGCGGCAGCACCGCCGCTCCGGCGAGGGTGACGGTTTCCAGGTTTCGGATGTGGATCAGATTCAGCGGCGTCTCACGCACGGCCGGCACCAGGGGCCGGCGTTCCGTCAGCGTGACGTCCGCCGCCCGGGTCAGCAGGTTGTCGCTGTTTCCGGTGGCCATCGCCGCGAGCGTGCGCGCTGAACACGGCACCACCGCCATCCCCAGGGTCTGAAACGACCCCGACGATATCGAGGCGGACAGATCAGCAGGGTGGTGGACGACATCGGCCAACGCCGAGGCGTCCTCAACCCGGCTGCCGATCTCCAACTGGATGCAGCGCCGTGCTCCGTACGAGATGACAATGTGTGTCTCCACCATCGCGGATTCGGCGAGCGCGCAGCAGGACGATACCGAGTTGCGGTGCGCTCGAACCCGATATGCCGACGACAAGGCGGGGCAGCCGGGGGTGAAGACCATGTCGCGCCCTTTCGACCGCGGTGGTGATAGGTGAACGGTGACGGCTACGTCCGCCAGCTGGCCACGACGGCGTCCATGTCACCGTCGCCCGGCACCGCGATATGGCGTGCACCGGGAAACCGTTGTGCGGGTTCGGTATACGCGCGCTGCTGTACCAGACGAGCGATATTGGCCCGGTAGATGTCGTCCACCTCGGCGTGCCGTCCGGGCTCACGGTCGAGCCAAAGATTGGCCGGATGGATCGGCCGATCGTACATGCGCTGGAACAACTCGGTACGAATGTCCTTGAGCCAGTTCGAGTTCAGATTCATCATCCGATACTGACGCAGCGCCTCGACATCCACCGGAGCGGCGATGATCGCGTTCGCGCCCGACGCTGCCCGCCCGATCACCTGACCGTGATAGTCGACGATGTGCCCGTTGCCACCGGCGATATCCACGGGATGCTCGGCGGCGGGGCTGGAGTAGACCGGCCCGGTGTTCGGGCACACCATGTACACCCCGTTGAAGTGCGCGTGCGCCCGGTTCTGCAGCAGCCAGGTGCCTCCAGGGTCCGGACCGGCCGCGGTCATCGGCACGGCTTCGCTGGGTCGGTACACCACCTCCGCGCCGTTGAACGCCAGTGCCCGAACGGCTTCCGGGTACTCACCGTCGCTGCAGCACAGGGTGCCGATGTTGCCGATGTCCGGGGTCCGCAGCACCGGATAGAAGGCCTCGATGCCGTCGCCGAACAGCTCGACCCACCGATCGTAGACATCGTGCGGGGTGCACGAATGCTCCCGGCACCACACATGGTTCTTGGCGGCCCGATGGACGATCTCACCCTGCGGCGAGATCACCACCATGACATTGAAGAACCGGTCCGCGATGACCTCGGGCCAGCGGGCCTTGCACTGGACGATGAGGTAGGTCTCGTACATCCGGGCCAGCGCAGCGAGGCGATCGGTCTCAGGGCCCGGTATATCGATGAAAAGCTCTCTGGCGCACCGGCTGTGCGGCAGATCGAAGATCTCGTCGGTGAAGCCGGTGAGGGCCCCTTCGGCCAGAGCGATGAGTTTCACCGGCAGGTTGATGCCGACGACCGACACCGCCGCGTGAATGGTCTCCTCGATCGTGTCGAGGTTGCGCGCGATGTGGTCGCGCGCCCCGATACCGTGAACGATGGTCGACAACCCGACCGCCATATACGGTGCGACCGGTGCTGCCCCGGTGGCTCGTCCGGTCATTCCGCACCACACCATCCGCCGCGCCCGCGCAGCACCCCGACGACATTGTCGCGGCCCGGGGCCTTGCCGAACGGTTCGGTGTCCGCCCCGGCCTGCCGGTACAGCCCGGCCAGTAACCCGGAGACCGCCGATTCGCCGCCGACCAGGTCCTCGTAGTCCTGGTCCGGATAGGTGGGGTTCACGCTGCGGATGGCGATGGCCTCGGCGAGCGCGGCCACCAATTCCACAGCCAGGCCATCGATCCGAGCGAGCACCCGGGTCGTTGCATCGGCGGTCACGACCGAGCCTCCTCGGTCTCCGTGGCGGCCGGCGAGGCGAGTACGCCGCCGTTGTGGACGGCCGAGCCGCCCACAGAGGTGCGCAGCACCCTCACGTCACCAAGTTCCATGATCGGGCGGGTCAGCGCGATCTCGAAGTACACGACGTGCGGATGGGTGTCAACCGGACCGGACCGCGCCACACCGCCCCCAGCGTCGACATGCCGGGCATCCGGCCCGGCCGCCGCCATGGCGTCCCGCTCCCCCGCCGCCGGCACGCATCCGCCGGATAGCACCAGCGCTTCCACTTCCGACGTGTCCGGGAAGAGCGTTCGCGCCCACCCGTCGGTGATGATCGTGTTGGTCACCGTTGTCCTCCACTACCGGCCGTTGTCTCCTGTGCACGCAACGTACCTCATATTTTCTCCAAATGGAGAAGTTTTTGAATTTTCGAGTGCACGCACGATGAGCGCTGTGACGACGCCCCCGACATCAGTGAGAGGGTCGGCGAGCCGGCGGTAACAAACCGGACCAAGGGCTTGTTCGACGCCCACCGCGACGACCCGGAATTCCGTTACCGGTTCTCGGCCGCAGGGGAAACACCAAGGGATTTGGACTCGCTGGTGGTCAAGCGGTCGGCTCGGTCGTCGACGCTGCTGATCCGCGGAACCCGAATCGGGTCCTCGATCCCGCCGGCAGACCGATCGCCCCGGTGACGGCGATCTGGCCAGCCGCAGGCCGCCGGTCGTTCGAGGCGACGCAGCGGCGACTTCCAGGTGAGATCGTCATTCCACGCCTGTACGTCATTCACGTCCAATGGCCAGGCTGGGTTCTGCGGGCCAGCCCGGCACCGGCTCCTTCAAATCCTCGCGGCCATCACGATTCCGCAGACCGCACCCGCCAGGGTGCCGGTGTTCATGTTCTGCGCGAATTCGCCGAGGGCGCGCTGGTTCTCCGTCGGGGACGCGACCGGATGCAGCCCGGCACCGGGCGTCGGGACGACGAGTGCGGTCGTCGTCACTGATCTACCGAAGGACCTGTTGCGGCGTCCCGGCCAGATCGGAAGCCAGTGGCAGCGTGAGGATCCGACTCCAGCCGAAGTCGCGCAGCAGGATCAGGAGACCACGGCGACACTCCGCAAATCTCGCCGGTGGCCGGGCCGCCATGGGCGGCCCCGGCAACGGACGGTCAGCGGGAGCCGGCCGGAAGTCGAGTGCGCTCGATCCGGCTCGCGGCGATCCGCTGCGCGGCGAGTCGGGCAGCCCGCTCGTCATCGTCGCGCGTCAGGCGGGCGAGAATGCGCTGCAATGATCTGACCTCACCGAATCCTCCCCAATGACCCTCCGGGATATCGGTGGGGAACACCCAGATCCGCCCCGGATCACGCGGCCACGCACCGGCCTCCGCGTCGAGGATCGCCTCGGTCACCTCACCAATCACCCCGATGCGCTTGGCCTCGTCGAGCTGGCCTTCCGGAACGGACGGCACCACCTTGTAGTACGGCGCGCCCGCCCGTTCCCCTCCCACGTAGACCGCGGCCGGGCGGTGCAGGAACACCCACGAGGCCGATCGCGTGACCGGGTCGGAGGGGTCGAATCCCTCGTGGCGGATAAGGATTTCGGTGATCTGATTCATCAGCGCTGCTTCGCGGTCAGCCGCGAATGTGCCCTCAGGGATGTAGACGTCCAGCATCGGCATTGCCATCAACCTCCTAGATTTAGTTTTTCTACTCAGCCGGGCCCGACGCTAAGCGGCTGAGTGGAAAATGTCAACCCAGAGAGCTAGGGTGGTCGCATGGATTCGGATCCGCGCATCGACCCCGTGAACTGCTCCGTGGGGCGCGCCTTGTCGGTCATCGGCGAACGCTGGTCGCTGCTGATCGTCCGGGAGGCCATCGACGGCGCGAGCCGGTTCAGCGACTTCCGCGACCGCCTCGGCATAGCCAGCAACCTATTGTCGTCCCGGCTCGACAGTCTCACCGAAGCCGGTGTCCTGCAACGCATCCCATATCAGGAACCCGGCGCTCGGCAACGCTACGAATACCACCTCACCGAACGCGGCCGAGATCTGCGACCAACACTGGTGGCACTGCTGGAATGGGGCGACAAATACCTCGCCGACCCGGAAGGCCCGTCGGTCGTGGTCCGCCACCACTCCCCCGACACCGAGCACAACTGCGACGAGCCGGTCCATGTCGTGCTCGAATGCGCGGCAGGACACACACATCTGCCGCCGACCGCAATCCACCGCACCGCCGGCCCAGGCGCTCGTTTCGTGACATCCGCATGAATCCGCTTGTATCGAAGCAACTTCCACGTCCTCGACCGGGTGGATGCCGCCCGTTCAACTCCCGAAAACATGAGGCGGCGCAGCGAGGCCCCGGAGCAGCCCACCATTCGGATTAGGCATGTGCCGGTCGACTGTCCGGTAAGACCGGTCCGAGCACACGGTCAGCGCGCCGGGCCAGAGGCAATCCGGCGAGCGACCTCTGCCGAGGCGGTCACCGGGTCCACGTGGAAGGCGATGAGATCGCGCCGGCACTCGAACCAGGCATCGAGCACAGCAGGATCCTCGGTCTTCATGAGCTGATGACACGTGACTACCTGTGCCCGCCGGGTAGTACGCGCGGTCGTAGCTACGGGCAGCGAGTTCTCGGATGCCGTCGATGTCGATGTGACGCCGGGACACCCGGATGGCTTCTCTCGAGTGGAAGCCCGACCTACGGCACTACTACGGTCAACGACGTGTCAGCCAGTTGGAAGCCGAGTTTCTCGTAGATGCGTCGCGCCGGATTCGCATCGCTCACAACAAGAGAGACTTCGGTCAGCCCGTCGGCCGCGGCAACGCCGAGCACTCGACGAAGCAGATCGGCGCCAAGGCCCGCGTAGCGTGCCCCAGGCCGGCGGAATACGTCAGCGATCCATGGCAATCCATCGCGGTCGGTGATGATCGCCCCAGCGACTACGTGGTCGGTGTCGTCCACCACCAGGGCACTGCACGGAAGAACCGGACCGAGGATGGAGCCTGCCAGCACAGGTACCAGGCGCTCGTTCACTGCGTCTTCGTCGCTACCCGGGTGATGGTCGGGGTGGCCGGCCGGAAAAGCGGCTCGCCATGCTGGGAACAGTGCATCGGCACCGCGGTCGCAAGGAACCACGCGGAATCCGTTTCCGAGGGCACGTGATGACCAGTCGGCGGGCGGCGGATATGCGATCAAGTCTCTACGCATTTCATGGGCGTGTCGTATCACCCTGGCGCCGCAGCGCAGCAGTTGTTCACCGAGCTCCACGGATCCCGATACTGCCCATCCGGACATGTCGGAGACGATGGTATCCACGGGGTCGGGGCCGACCACTTCGGCAAGGTCCGCCCATGGGTGCCCCTCGCGAACACCGCGCACGTAGGTCAAGACCGGCACACCGCGCGCATCCAACAGGGTCTGACGCTGCTCGTCGTTCTCAGACATTATTTCGTCCTCGATAGATCGCGTGTGATCGGTACTGACATCTCGCGCTTCCTCTCCCGATCCACTCTCGTCGAAGTGGACTGCCGCACTCTACTGTTCAGCAGTCCACAACTGCGACAGTGGCTATTTCCCTCAGGTCCAGGTGGCAGGATGCCGGCCGTCATGGGAGCCTTCGTCATCACGGTTCTGGTGATCGTCTCGATGATCGTCGTCCGGATTTACACGCCGCATTCGGGGGATCGCGAGGAGTTCAGGCGGGTCACCCTGCGTCTCCGGAATGCGGTCACCGATTGGGACGCGTCCCGTGACCGAGAGTGAGTCCGCGCGCGGTTATTTCGCCGGAGTGGGCGGCGGTTGGTTGATGGTGGTGAAGTACTGGGCCGCGGCCAGGATCGCGACCGGCGCTGTGACCAGGAGCTGGCCCGCGATCGTGCCGAGGGCGCCGACGGCCACGATGCCGCCGAGGCAGCCGAGCGCGGCGGCGGGAAGGAAGCCGCCGAACAAGCCCACGATGGCGGCCGATGCGACTGTGGCCCCGGCAATTCCGCCGACCAGGCAGCCGACCGCGGCTCCACCGAGGCCGCCGACCAGGGTGCCGATGGTCGCACCGACGGAGATGGTGTCGCGCATCCGGCCCCACGCCGCCTGTTCGCGGTCGTAGGAAGTTTTCCAGGGTGCCTGGTCCTCGAAGGGCAGGGCGACGGGAGCGTAACGGGCGTACCGCAGGTCGAGCTGCGGAGTAAGTGTTGCGGTGCGGCCTGCGATGTCGGCGGCGACGGGAAAGACGAAATCATCTATGCGGAAGGATAATTCGGTTCCAGCCAAGACGGTGCCGTCGGCTGCCTTGATCTTGAAGAGTCCGTCCTCGGCGACCATGGATCCCGCGTCGGTGGTGATCACGGTCGAGTGCTCGGTCGTGGTGGCGGTGTAGGTGATCGTATCGCGATCAGGTGGTGCAGCGGTCACCGAGCCAGCCCCCAGGGCCGTGGCCGCGACGAGCAACGTTGATGCCGTGGCTATTTTCCTCATCAGGTGTTCCTTTTCTATCGTCAGCCGAGCTGCTCGGCGAGGGTGGACAGAGCGGCGACACAGGCAGTGTCGTCGCCGGTGATGGTGTCCTGCAGGGCATTCCAGAGTGTCGTGGTGGCCGCCCCGAGCCGGGGTGTGACGCAGTCGTCGAATTTCGTGCGCAGGTCGCGTGGTGAGAGCGGGTTGTCGGGACCGCCGCGGCCGGTGTCGATGTCGACCCGGTACTGTCTGCCGTCGCTGTCGGTGCCGACGGCCCTGCTCATGACCCGGTCCGGGAAGGCCGCCGTGGCGTACGGGTCGGCTTCGAAGCGGACTCGCGCGGCGGCGGCGAGAACGGCGTCGCCGGGGGGATTCTCGCCGTCGAAGTCGGCCAGTCCGACCCCGAGGCCGGAGCCGCCGAGCACGGCAATCGCGACCACCACCGGGCCGGAGAACCGGGCGGCGTAGGACGTGGGCGGAGCGTATTTGGCGGTTTCAGGGAAGGCGATGGTCCGCAGCACCGGCCCGGCCACCCCGATGCGCAGGGTGGCCCCCGGTTCGAGGCGAAATCCCTGCTGCCGCAACTGCAGTGCGGCGTCGATCGACGAGTGTGTGAAGCCGTTCGTGGGATACGGTTTCGTGGTCACCGACCGCACGCGCCACGCCCCGGCCGATTCCGGCGGCCCGCCCATGGTGGCTTCGCCGCCGAGGAATGCGTGCAGGAACCCGAAGCGGCCCTCGAGTGCCGTCGGCGCGGCGGTCGCGCCCGCGGCGGCCAGATCGGTCGCGAGAATGCCTGCGGCGGCGGCGAATCCGGCGTGCATGGGCTTGGTCTGGCCGCCGGTGCGGTTGCCTTCGAGAATCCCGCCGGACAGGGAGGCCGCCGCACCGATGGCGTGGGCGAGCTGTTCGGGTGGTATCCCGCGCAGCAGACCGGCTGTCACCGCCGCCCCAATCGGCGTGCACACTGCTGTCGGATGGAAGCCCCGGTCGAACAGCACCGAATTTCCGTCCGCCACAGCAGTTTCACCCAGCCAGAGACTCACCTCCTCCCCTATCGTGATGGCGCGCAGCAGCTCTCGCGCGCCCGGTCGTGGCAGTTCGCGCGCAACAGCGATGGCCGTCGGCACGATCACGCAAGAGGGATGGACCAGCGACGGCGTCTGGGCATTGTCGTAGTCCAGTGCGTGCGCGGCAGTACCCAGCACCAGGGCGAAACGACCGGCGTCGCTGCGATTTCGGGTCGCACGCCGCATGGATCCGACCGGCGCTTCCCCCAGTCCGGCCACGGTGACGGCGACCGTGTCGACCAGATGCTCACTGGCGGCGGTCAAGGCCGCATCCGGCACCTCGGATTTCGTGTAGGCGGCGTGCGCCCAGTCGGCGACCGCCCGGGACAACTCAGCGGACATCGGCGGCCTCCCGGGGGATCAGCGCCAGCGGCCGGATGGGCGATCCGGTGGCACCGGTGATCCGCAGCGGCACAGCCACATACAGCACTTCGCGCACGCCGGCGGCGGCCAGTTCCTCGAAGGTCAGCACCTCCATGATGTGCACACCGCGTTCCACGAGCAGCACCCCGTGCGCCGGCAGCGCCGCGTGCCCTACGCCGGGCAGGATCTGGTCGGTGGCGATAGTGTCACTGCACACCGCGCGAACCCCGGTATCCGCGAGATATTCCGCAGCTTCGGCGGTAATGCCCGGGACACCGGTCTCGTGGCCGACGTAGGCGGTCGGATCGTGGTAGAGCTGCGGCCAGCCAGTACGAATGAGCGCGACCTCATCCGCTCCGGGCACGGTGTCGCCGAAGGCAGCACGCAAATGGTCGGCGGTGATGCCGAAGCCAGGTTCGAGCCGGGGCACTCCCAGCAGTTTCGGGATGTCGGCGAGTACGCCCCGGCACAGGAACGGTCGCACGGTGTCCACACCGTGCACCGTGAACGCGCCGCCGACACTGGCCGCATGGGCATCCACGCCGCCGAACATCCGACCGTCGATGGCCGCATGGCACAACGCGTCCAGGTGCGTGCCGACATGTCCGCCGGTGACGATGAGCTCGTTGGCCCCCGAGCCGCCCTGGGCGTTCACGCGGTCACCGTGCCGGCGCAGCAGCGCCATCCGGAAGCCCGGGTGGCTGGGCGAGCAGGGCATACCGTTCTCGAGCGGCTGTCCCAGCTCGATGGTGCGCAGACCGCCGAGCAGGGCCTGCAGTGCGGTGAGGGAGTCCGTTGTGGGGGTGTTCATTTCATGTCCTCCGAGAAGCGGGTGTCGTAAGCCTTGGTGGCGTCGACACTGGTCTTGTTCAACACGGTGGCGACGAATCGGGCCGCCTTGTCGGCCTCGGCCGGGTCGATGGCCGCCGTGGGCGGGGTGGCCTTCACAATCGGCTCCCAGCTCAGGGTGAACTGCGGGTCGGTCATCTCCGGGAACCGGGGTCGCAGCAGCGCCGCCGCCAGATCGGGCTGCCCATGGATGAACGCGTCCGCCTGGTTAAGAGCGCGGGCGAAGCACCGCATTACCGCCTCCTTGCGGCCCATGGTCGCCGTGGACGTGGCGGCCACGCCGTAGAGCAGACCGTCCAGGTCGGGTGCGATACCGGAGGCCAGGCGCAGCATGACTCGGCCGTCGCCGCGCTCGGCGGCCACCAACGAGGACGGCGGACCGATGATGTAGGCGTCCACCGAGCCATTGGCGAAGGCCGCCACCGTCTCCGCCGCACCCCCCGCTGCGACGACCTTCACGTCGGAGTCCGGGTTCATGCCCGCGTGCCGCAGCAGGTACCGCAGCGTCTGGTCGGCCCCGGATCCGGCCGAAGTGACGGCTACCCGCAGCCCGCGCAGCGCGCGCACGGCGGTGTCGAGATCGGCGGTCGCGGGTGGCGCGTAGCGATTCTTCATACCGATATCGGCGGTGTTCCGGTCGGCGGTCGACGCGAAAGCCACCAGCGGCGCGCCCTTTTCGGCGGCGCTGAGGATGGCTGCGAAGGTGGTCAGCGCCACGTCGACGCTGCCGCCCGCCAGCGCCTGGATGGCCTCGGATCCGCCGCCCATTTCGACGGTTTCGACCTTCAGGCCCTGGCTTTCGAAGTAGCCCTTGTCCTGCGCGACGTACAGGGCCGCGTATTGCAGGTTGTTCGCGGTGGACTGTCCGATCTTCACGGTCTGCCCGGCGCAGTCGGTGACCGTGGGCCCGCGCCCGGCGCAGCCCGCGACCGCGGATCCGGTCAGTGCCAGCGCGGCCATGACGGCCGCGATTCGGGTTCTGGTTGACATGGCTGATCTCTCATTTCCACCGGGAGCTCAGGCTCTCGGCGCGGCTGACCGCGATGTTCAGCAGCAGTGCGACCACCACCAGTACGGCGATGGCGGCGAAGGTGCCCGCGGTGTCGAAGGTGTTGGCGGAGGTCTTGAGCAGATGCCCGAGACCCTCGTTGGAGGCGGTGATCTCCGAGACCACCGCGCCGAGCAGCGAGTACGGCACGGCCAGCCGCAGTCCGGTCAGGATCCACGACATGGTGTGCGGCAGAATCACTTTGGTCAGTCGCTGCCGCCCGTTGGCACCCAGGACGGTGACGACCCCGAGCAGTTCAGCATCCGCATCGCGGGCCCCGGCGAAGGTGTTGTAGAAGACCAGGAAGAAGCACACCAGGGCCGTCATCACGACCTTGGCCTGCAGGCCGATGCCGAACCAGAGGATGAACAGCGGCGCGAGCGCAAGTTTCGGCAAGCTGTTGAGCGCGATGATGAACGGGTTGAGCACGTCGCCGAGGAAACGGATGCGGCCCAACAAGAATCCGGCGACGATGCCGGCCGCAGAGCCCAGTAGCAGGCCGATGGCCATGGCGAGCAAGGTGGCTCGGGCATTAGCGGCGAGGGTGCCGTCGCGGGTCCATTCCAGCAGGCGCTCCCCGATGGCGTGGGGCGAGGAGACCCAGAACGGATCGATCACCGGGCCCGACAGGCCCTGCCAGGTACCCAGGACCGCGATGACGATCAGGATCCGGGCGGTGTACACCACGAGGCGGTAGGTCAGTCGCTCGCGGCGGTAGCGGGCGTCGGAGTCGGCGTCGATGCTCGGCGCGGGCACGGTGGTTCGAGCGGCTGCAAGGGTGCTCATGCCGGTACTCCCGTTTCGACCTCGGGACTCAACGCCGCCCACAGGGCTTCGTGCAGGCGCGCGTATTCCGGGTCGAATCGCGCGGTGCGGACGTCACGCGGGCGTGGCAGCGTGACGGGCTCGTCGAGCAGGACCCGGCTGGGTCGCGCGCTCATCACCAGGACCCGGTCGCCGAGCGCGATCGCCTCGCCCAGATCGTGGGTGATGAACAGCACCGTGGCCTCGGTGCGAGCCCGCAGCCCGAGCAGTTCACCCTGGAGCACGGTGCGCAATTGGCTGTCGAGCGCGCCGAACGGTTCGTCGGCGAGGATGACTTCGGGCTCGTACACCAGGGTGCGGGCGAGGGTGACGCGTTTGCGCATGCCGCCCGACAGCTGACGCGGGTAGGCATCGCCGAATCCGGACAGACCGACCACATCGAGCACTTCGTCTGTGCGCCTGTCGGTTTCGGCCTTCCCGACGCCGCGCAACTCCAGGGGCAGGCGCACGTTGGCGCGCACGGTGCGCCAGGGCAGCAGATTGTCCTTCTGGGTGACGTAGCCGACGCGGGTATTGGCTCCCGCCACCGGTTTTCCGTCGTAGCGGACCTGGCCGCGGGTTGGTTCGAGCAGGCCCGCCACCATATTGAGCAGCGTGGACTTGCCGCAGCCGCTGGGGCCGACGACGCAGCAGAACTGTCCGCGGGGAATCGTCAACGACAGTCCGTCGATGGCCCGGAAGGAGCGTCCGGCGTCGCGGAATGTCATGGCGACATCGGTGAATTCGATCAATGCCGGAAACCGGTCCGGCCCGGGGTGGTCACTCATGGTCACGACCTTGTGCACTGAAGTGGTGGATACGGTTCGGCCCATTCGAGAGTCAGCCGCGCCGCGGCGACGACCGGCTGATCGACGAAGGTGCCGTCATCCAGGGCGAAACCGCCCGATCGAGCGTCCGCCGCGGCGACGATGCGCCGCGCCCGGTCGATCTCGGCGGGCGTGGGCTGAAATGCCTCGGCGATGACGGGCAGTTGGGCGGGATGGATGGCCGAGCGGCCGCGCATACCCAACCGGCGGCCGCTCAGACAGGACTGACGCAGTCCCACAGCATCTTTCACGTTTCCGAAGACAGCCATCCCCGGTGCCGGCAACTGCGCGGCCGCAGCGGCCACGACGATTCGGCTGCGAGCCCAGGCCAGCCCTTCTTCCTCGACCGTGCCGAGCTCGGCCTGCAGGTCTCCCTCCCCCAACGAGATCGCGGCGACGCCGGGTGCAGAGGCGATGCGGTAGGCGTTCTCGACGCCGATGGCGGTTTCGATCAGGCAGTGGAATCCGGACCGCGATCCCCCCGCACGGGCGATGCGGACGGCAGCTTCGATATCGGCGGGCGATTCGACCAGCGGCAGCCGGATGCCGTCGAGTGCGGGCAATCCCGCGATGGCGTCCAGATCACGCCGGCCTGTCTCGGTGCGGACATTGTTGATCCGCACGTGAATTCGCGTTTCCCGCACCTGGGGATCGGCCGCCGCGAGGAATTCGGCCACGCTCGCACGAGCCTGGGGCTTGCGCGACTCGGCCACCGCGTCCTGCAGGTCCAGCACTACCACCGCCGCGCCGGAGGCCATGGCCTTGACCATCCGGTCGGGTCGGTCGCCGGGGACATACAGCCAGGTACCCGGGTATCTCATGCCACCACACCGGCTTCCCGCCACGTGCGGATCTGCTCGTCGGAGAAGCCGAGCGAGCCCAGCACCGCGTCGGTATCCGCCCCCGGCGCCCGCCCGGCCCAGCGGATCGCGCCCGGAGTCTCGGACAGCCGGAACAGCACATTCTGCATGGCCACCGTGCCGAGGTCGGGATCAGGCAGTCGCACAATGGTTTCCAACGCCTTGTACTGCGGGTCGCCGAAGATATCGGCGATGTCGTAGACCGGCGAGATCGCCGCCTGGGCCTCGGTGAAGGCCTCGATGACCGCTGCGGCATCGCGGTCGGCAATCCACTCGGCCACCGCGCCGTCGACTTCGTCGACATGCTGGACACGGCCGTATCCGCTGGCGAACCACGGCTGCTCCACCAGATCCGGGCGGCCCACCAGGGTCATCACACGTTCGGCAATGGACTGGGCGCTGGTCGACACCGCCAGCCAACGGTCGTCGCGGGTGCGGTAGATGTTGCGGGGAGCATTGTTGTCCGACCGGTTCCCGGTACGGCGCGGCACCGTACCGAGCGCGTCATAGGTGGTGATCTGCGCGCCCAGCATCATCAGAATGGGTTCGATGATGGCCAGGTCCACCACCTGGCCGCGGCCGGTGCTCTCCCGCTGACCCAGCGCCACCATGATGGCGAAAGCCGTTGCCAGCCCCGCGATTCCGTCGGCCAGCGCCAGCGGCGGCAGGGTCGGCGGCCCGTCGGGCTCGCCGGTCATGGCGGCGAATCCGCTCATGGCCTCGGCCAGGGTGCCGAATCCGGGCTCGTTCGAGCGCGGCCCGAACTGGCCGAAGGCAGTGACACGGGCGATCACCAGCCTCGGATTGATCTCGTGCAGCACCTCCGGCCCGAGATTCCAACGCTCCAGGGTGCCGGGCCGGAAATTCTCGATCAGCACGTCACTGTCGGCGAGCAGGGCCCGCGCGACGGCCTGCCCCTCACCCGCCGACAGGTCCACGCCGATCGGGCGCTTGTTGCGGCCCAACTGTTTCCAGACCAGGCCCGCCCCATTCTTGCTCGCGCCGTGACCCCGGCTGGGATCGCCACGACGCGGGTGTTCGATCTTGACGACGTCGGCGCCGAAATCCGCCAGCATCGTCGCCGCCAGTGGCCCGGCGAACAGGGTCGCCGCGTCCACCACCTTCAGTGACTCAAGACACATCATGGCGCTAACTTATAAGTTATAAGATGAGACGTCAAGGGGTCGCCACGGGCACTACGATCAGGACAGACAGCAGCACGAGAACAGGAGGCTCGATTCGATGGCACGGCGCAGCGCGAACGCCGCAACCGGAACGGCGTCGACCGCCACCGGGTCCACCGGACCTGACATGACCTACGCCACCGTCAAGCCCCCCGGCAGCCGCGCGGGCTACGTGCAGGAGGTGTTGCGGTCGGAAATCCTCAGCGGCGCAATGCCTCCCGGCACGCCGATCCTGCAAGACAAGGTCGCCGAGCGGCTCGGCGTCTCCATCACCCCGGTGCGCGAGGCCCTGCGCAATCTCGAATCGGTCGGATTGGTCGTGTACGAACCGAATTTCGGTGCCAAGGTCGCCGAACACGCCGCCGGTGACATGGAGGAGCTCTACCTGCTGCGTGCCACCGTCGAGGGCCTGGCGGCCCGCCTGGCGGCTACCTCCATCTCCCCCGCCGAGCTGGCCCGCCTCCACGACATCCACCGGGAACTGCGAGCCGCCCTACAGGTCGGCGACGCCGGCCGCATGTCCGCCGCCAGCCGCGAGTTCCACGCCCAGATCGCCCGCGCCGGGGGTCGCTCGATCATCGCCCGCCACCTGCAATGGATCTGGGAAAGCCACCCCATCCCCATCGAGCAATCGGTCTGGTCGAACCCAAAAGTCGCCGAGCAGGCGGTGGAATCCCACGCCCGACTAGTGGCCTTACTCGAAGCCGGGGACGCTGCAGGCGCCGAAAACCATATGGTGCAACAAGTCCGACTCGCAGCTTCAGCCCGCCTGGCCTCTATGCACCAGCGCGCGAACCGAGCAGCCATCTGAGCACCGAGCGACGAACCGCGATCCCGGCGTCGCAGTTCGGTAAGGCCATCGTTGCGAGATCAGGATGCGCCCCTCACACGCCCAACTCGCCCACACTGCCGGCCCGACAAGCCTCCTCAGCAACGAATACGACCTGATCGAGGAACTCGCTCGACAACTACTCTTGCGCGTCGAGCCACCATGGGCTCCTGCGGTGTGCTCAACTGCCCAGCAGCCAATAGCCCCACTCACGTGGCGAACGCGACGGCGAAGGTGCCACAGGGACGCCGAAGGCACCGTCGGACCTACTCGCGTCGGCCGCCAATTCGAAAGCGCCGCAGATGACGGGAATGTCGGCATGGGCGACGAACTTATTTGGCTGGCTTTCGAGGGGTGAGTGAGATGCCTCAAGGAATTCCTAAGCACGTCAAGGGCAAACGAGTGCGGTTATCGTCGATCGAGGAGCGCCCAAACAGATTGTCGACCAACCGCCTCGTCGACGTGTCCGGACTGTCGCCAATTCAAGTGCGACAACTGCGACCGGTTGGGCGATTGTTAGTGCAGGTACACCTGGTGAGCGGCGTAGTCTCTTGCTGGGGTGGATTGCGAGTGACTGATGGTGGACTCTGATCCATTGAAGACGCAACGTGATCTTGGTGCTGATGTGGTCACGGAGTTGAGTGCTGTCGGGTTGGAGGACGCGGAGGAGATCGGGCGGGGCGGTTTCGGCGTGGTGTACCGCTGCACCCAGCGCGGGCTGGATCGCACCGTGGCGGTGAAGGTCCTGACCTGCGAGCTCGATGAGAATCGGGAGCGTTTCTTTCGTGAACAACGGGCGATGGGCCGGCTGACGGGCCACCCGAATATCGTCGGGGTGCTCGAGGTCGGCGAAACCGAGACCGGTCGGCCGTACCTGGTGATGCCGTACCACCCGCGGGGTTCGCTGGACGCGCGGATCCGCCGCGATGGCCCGGTATCCGTGGAGGAAGCACTCCACCTGGGGGTGAAGATGGCGGGTGCGTTGGAAACGGCGCATCGTGCGGATGTTCTGCACCGGGACGTCAAACCGGCGAACATTCTGCTCACCGACTACGGTGAGCCGGCGTTGACGGACTTCGGTATTGCTCATCTTGCCGGGGGTTTCCAGACGGCCACCGGCGCGGTTACCGGTTCTCCGGCGTTCACCGCGCCCGAGGTGCTCAGCGGGGGTTCACCCAGTAACGGCTCGGATGTATACGGGCTGGGTGCCACGTTATTCTGTGCGCTGACCGGTCACGCGGCGTTCGAGCGCCGCAGTGGTGAGCAGGTGGTGGCGCAGTTTCTGCGGATCACGACCCAGCCGGTTCCGGACCTGCGCGAGCGTGGAATGCCAGACGACGTGTGTGCAGTCATCGAGGCCGCAATGTCTCGTGAGACCCGAGACCGCCCCTCGGCCGCAGAGTTCGGCGAGCAGCTGCAGCGGATTCAACAAGCGCACGGTTGCGGGGTCGATCAGATGGCGCTGCGGGCCGAACCGGGCGGCGAGCGAGCATCGCCGGCGACGGCGGTGCCCGCAGATGGGACCCACGTACCCAGCCGCAGCGGCGTTGCGCTGCGCAGGGATACGGGGAACTTGCCGCGGGAGTTGACCAGTTTTGTGGATCGGCGTAGCCAGGTGTCGCAAGTGAAGAACCTGCTGTCGGTCTCGTGTCTGGTGACTCTGACCGGGATCGGCGGGGTTGGCAAGTCCCGGCTGGCGCTACGGGTGGCCCACAAATTGCAACGGAATATCGCCGACGGCGTCTGGCTGGTCGAGTTGGGTGAGTTGCGCGATTCGTCGTTGCTGGTCGATGTCATGGCCGGCACCTTCGGCGTGCGGCAGCAGGTTGGCAGATCGATGCTCGAGGTGCTCGTGGAATTCCTGTCCACCCGCGAGGTGTTGTTGGTGCTCGACAACTGCGAGCACGTGATCGAGGCGGTCGCGCAACTGGTCGAGTCGCTACTGCGGGCGTGCCCACAGCTGCGGATTCTGGCCACGAGTCGCGAGGCCGTCGGCATCGGCGGGGAATCGGTGCTGCCCGTACCGCCGCTACGGTTCCCGGACCCGGGAAGCGGGCCATCCCTGCGCCAAGCGGCCGGCTACGACGCGGTGACGCTGTTCGCCGAGCGAGCCGCTGCGGCGGTGCAAGGATTCCAGCTGGCCGAGGACAACCAGGTCAGCGTGGCCGAGATCTGCGCGCGGCTCGACGGGCTGCCGTTGGCGATCGAGCTGGCGGCGGCTCGGCTGCGCACGATGTCTGCCGAGCAGATCCTGGTGAGGTTGACCGACCGGTTTGCCATGTTGACCCGCGGCAGTCGGGGTGCGCCGACACGCCAGCAAACGCTGGCGTGGTGCATCGGCTGGAGCTATGACCTGTGCACACCGGCCGAACAGCGACTATGGGGTCGGCTGTCGGTATTCGCTGGAAGTTTCGAGCTCGACGCCGCCGAGGACATGTGCGGCAGCGACCAGAGCGAGCCGGAATTCCTCGATACGCTTTCCGCGCTGGTCGACAAGTCAATACTGATCCGTGAGGAATCGGGCGCCGCAGTGCGCTTCCGGCAACTCGAGACCGTGCAGGAGTACGGCAAACAGAAGATCGAGCAGGCCGGCGAGTACGCAGTACTGCGCCGGCGCCACAGGGACTGGTACGAGCGGCTAGCACTCGAAGCAGAGGCGGACTGGATCAGTCCGCGCCAGCTCGAATGGATCGCCCGGATCGCGCGTGAACTACCAAACCTGCGCAAGGCGATGGAGCTCAGCCGAACTGAGGCGGACGCAGCCGGCTTGCGCACCGCCGCCGCCCTACATTGTTTCTGGACTGCGAGCGGGCGATTCAGCGAGGGACGCCGCTGGTGCGACCGCACGCTTGCCAGTGCATCCGACGCCGCGGCGGCGGACCGAGCCAAGGCCCTCTGCACGAGCAGCGTGTTCGCCATGCATCTGGGGGACCTTCCGGCCGCAACCGGGCGCGTGGCCGAACTTCGCGCCCTTGCCGAGCAGACGTCCGACCCGACGATTTCTGCCCTGCTCGCCTACACCGACGGATACACAGCTTTCAGCAGTGGCGACCTGGCTCGCGCGAGCACCCAGTTGAACGACGCCGTCGAAGCATTCAGTGCCCGCGGTGCGATCTTGTTCCAATTGAAGGCACTGAATTTACTTGGCTGGACTTACATACTGAAGCGGGATATGCCAGATGTCATCGCCTGCCTCGGGGAAGCACTGACCATCTCGGATTCCCACGGCGAGACGTATTTCCGGACGCTGGCCCTGCGGACCATGGCATTTGCCGTCTGGCAGATGGGTGACCGCGAGCGGGCAGAGCAGCTATTCGAGGAGGCTCTTCGGTTGGCTCGACGGGTGGTCGACCCGTACGTCACCGGTCACGGTTTAGAGATACTGGCCTGGATCGCGGCCGAGAAGCACGATGCCCGGCGCGCGGCCATGCTGTTGGGCGCCGCGCACGGGCTCCTTCACTCGGTCGGCGACTCCGGCATCTCACGGTCTCCCCAATTGCTTGCCTACCATGAGGAATGCGAGCGCCGCAGCCGCGACGTACTCGGCAGGCGAGGATTCGAATCCGCCCACCAGGATGGTGCCACGATGAGTTTCGAGGCGGCCGTCGACTTCGCGCTGGGTGAGCATCATCGAGCCGAGACACCAGCAGATCGCGGAGCGACGAGCTTGACCAAGCGGGAGCGCCAAATAGCCGACCTCGTCGCTGAAGGGTTGACCAACAAGGCAATCGCTGGCCGGCTGGTGATTTCGCAGCGCACCGCAGCGGGGCACGTTGAGCACATCCTCGCCAAACTGGGATTCACCTCTCGCGCGCAGATCGCAGCCTGGGCTGCCGAGCGCCCCGGCGGCAAGCCCGTATAAGCGAACTACGCTTCGAGAACGGCAACATCCATGCTGTTAGTTGGCCACTGCGACTGGAACCCCAACGATGGGGCGGATCGAACCCGTCCGGGTCGAACCCGTCACCTGATCTGGCAGCAGTCCCCACCGTCGTCGGCGATGCTGACTCAGAGTTCGGGGACGATCATGGCCGCGAAGGGCACGGTGGCGGCGAGCCGCTCGTCCAACAGGTCCTGGTAGTCAGCTGAGTCGTAGACCGCACGCGCTTGCTCGATGTCGCGGAAACGCAGCACGACGGTGTGAGTGCCGCCCACGGACCCTCCCCCTCGCCCAGATGGACTGTCTTATCGGTGCTGGCCAGGAGCTCACCCCTGTCGGGTCCCAGGAGCACCGGCGCCGCGGCCTCGCGGTAGACGTCCAAGCGCTGTGGATCGGTCACGTCGTAGTTCAGGATCAGCAAGGCGGTCATGGCTTTCCTGTCTTCAGTTACCGACGCCGCGGACGAGGAGCACGGGGCCGTGCGACCCGGCCTTCCTATCTATGGCGATGTCCTGGTAGTCGGTGGAATCGGCCCAGAGGCGGAAGGCCGCTGTGTCGGGGAACTCCAGCAGAACCACCTTGTCGTGGCCCCATTCACCCTCCTCGACGTGGGGGTGTTCGTCGGCGGCGAGCAACCGGCCGTCGAATCGGCGCAGTACGTCCATGAACCGGGACTCAGGCGAACGCATCGAGTGTCCACGCGATTCTTCGACACTAAGAATCGATGCATTCAAAATTCCGACAACCACCCTGAACCACACTGAGATCATGAGCAAGGATCTAGCTACTCAGCTAATAGCTTCGGAATGTCTTTCAGATTCAGGCAAAGAGTCATCCTCGCGGGTCGAGGGACCACGAAAGGAGTTCGCACGCTGTGGAAGCGACAATGCAGAGCGCACAGACCGCTGCGCCCCGCGGTGCGCGCGTCGGAGTGGGCCGCCGTCGGTGGCGTGGCGTGAGGGTCGGGTCCAGTTCTGGGCGGCGATCGCGCGCAGGGCGATGACCGAGGATGCGGCGGCAGAGGCGGAGGTGTCCTCGCCGGTCGGATTCCGGTGGTTCCGGCATGCCGGCGGCGTGAATCCTCGTTTGCTCCAGACCGTTTCGGGTCGCTGTCTGTCGTCGGGTGAGCGGGACATCGCGCTGTTCCCTGCCCGAGGTGAGGGGGTCCGCCAGATCGCTCGTCGGCTCGGTCGTAGTACGCCGACGATCTCGCGGGAGTTGCGTCGCACCGCCTCGACCCGTTCGTACTGGCTGGAATACAGAGCATCGACAGCGCTGGACGGCACCAGCATCGCGCTGCCCTACGCCTACCTCTGACGGCCCAATCACGTTGCGGTCGAAGGTAACCCACTGCGCTGGCAAGGTATGACCGGTATTACTCTTGCCGTAGGTCAGCGAGCACACCCCTCCCCCGGCTTCGCTGACCTTGTCATGTGCGGTGCCGTCAGGGGCTGTCCTGACTCTCCTGACGGCACCGTCCCCGCGGCCCGCGACGCTCGGCGGGTACGCACGCGCGCGGACCGAATCACCTACTGAGATAGTGGCGTCTTCGGCGTTCACCTTCAGCGAACAATCTGCAATCAAGACATTATCCTTGATTGTCAATGATTTTGATCCGGTAGTCGCGTCCAGGTTTACCATTGGTTACATATCTGCAAACATCTCCCAGTCGTTTGCCGACCTGCCATGCGCGGCCGTTCGGAATCCATGGTCACAGCCGCGATATTGTGCGCACTGCCGTCAGGGGCGCTCCTGACGGACTGCCGCGTCGAACACCATGGCGGGAGTACCCCGGCGAGGTCAGCACTGGTTCGGGTCGCGGTCGCGTTCAGCGATGAGGGCGTTGTCGGTCTCGGTGCCACTGCGCGATGCGCATCGACGGTTCCCTTTGCGCCCCGGGACGTGACCCTGCGGACAGAAGGCAGAACTGGGCGGGGGTGACAATCTCCGCAGCAGGCACTCGACCATGGGCCAAACGGCCGGATGACCACCGATCATCGTAGGTACGCGACCATGCACCGGTCCCCCGCCACGCCGCGAAACAAACGCCTCACCGCTACAGCCACAGCTCCACAGCGCGGGCCGGATGGCACGCGGGCCGGCCGCGGGACCCGGCATTGATCCGGGCCGGATATTGCCAGCCCCCTTCTCCCTCAGTTCCAGCCCGATGCAGGGGCTGCCGTAGGTGCGGCCGGAGTCCTCGAACTCCTTGCCGATCGCGGCGGTCAACTGTTCACGACGCTGCTCGCGCTCGGTGGGCTCGCGAGCGTTCCATTTGTAGAACCAGGACCCGCTGACTTCGAGCGCGCGGCAGGAAACAGCATGCGGCACGCCATGTTCGGTCCTCTGGGAGGCGATGAACCCGGCCACGCTCACTTGGTCGCCTCCTTCACCCACCCGACCACTGATCGCTCGAGCACATCACGCTCCATCGCCAGCTCGGCGTTCTCCCGCCGCAACCGCAACAGCTCGGCCCGCTCGGACTCGCTGAGCTGATCACCGGCACCGCCTTCACGCTGCTGCCGATCCCGGGCCACCCACGTGGTCAGCGTGCCCGAGTTCACCCCCAACTCACGAGCAACCTGCGCGACCGGCCGCCCGGTCCCACACACGCCCCGGACCGCTCACCCACGGAACCCCGCATCGAACTTGCGCTCTTCTCCGCCATCTGGCCCTTCCTCTATGGTCCGGCCTCCACGATATGAGCGGAAACGCACATGCCCGTATGGCTACTCTTCGTTGTGTACCCGCTCAAAGCTGTTGCAGCACCGACAGTCCCCGACTTTCATTCAGATTCACTGACAGCAACACGCTTAGTTCGCCGCCAGTCGCCAATGCCTCTGGGTCATCCACAAACTGCTGGCTGCGGAGCTCTCGATGTCAGGAGCAAGCACATCGCCAGTGGCGCGATGGGAAAGACTCGGCGGCGCGCGAGATGGCCTGGCGCCGATGTCCCGCGCAGGTCCAGCCGGGGATCCAGAGTTGGCTCGATGCCACTAGGCTGTTGTATCACTACATTGGTGCAACCAGGAAGGCTGCTTTCATGGCACGCAAGGTCGTCGTCGAGCTGGTGGACGATTATGACGGCAAGTCCACCGCCGAGGAGACAGTGCACTTTGCTGTCGAGGGCGTCGCCTACGAGATCGACCTGTCGAAGCTGAACGCCGCTCACATGCGTGGAACCTTCGAACAATGGACCCAACACGCCCGCAAAAAGGGTCGTTCATCAAAGACCACGACCGTCACCAAGTCTCGTCCCACAGTCGATCGCGAGCAGACCCAGGCTATTCGCAACTGGGCCCGCAAGAACGGCTTCGAGGTATCGAGCCGCGGGCGCGTCTCGGCCGAGATCCTGGATGCCTACAACAAGGCCGGCAAGTAGCGATCACGGACTGCCTGCCGAATGAACTGCCCGGCAGGCAGGTTCGAGATCGGCCCCCTTCGCATACGCCGGGCCGGGGCAATGGTTGGGGGGGGAGACGAGCGGTAGTCCGACCCATTCCCCGCGCAACCGGACCGGATGATCGTCGGTGCCGGCGGTCGATGCGAACACACCGAAGGTGGTGTGGGCGTTGGATTTCCAGTTCAACTCCACCGTCGATGGGCGGGCGGTGAAGATCGCGTCAATGATCGACGAACACACCCGCAAATCGCTGCTGCACCTCGTCGAGCGCTCGATCACTGCCAAGTGGCTGGTGGCCGAGCTGGAGAAGGTGCTCACCGCCCGCAGCGGGGCACCGAAGGTGCTTTCCGGTGCGTCATCGTCGAATTCGGTCCGACCACCCATTCTCGCCCACCTGCACAGCGCCCCGACCGCGCAAGGCAAGGCTGTCCGTGTTGGGTTCGACGGCTGGAAGTTTCCTAGAAGCGGTGTCGGGCGTGCCTGACCATCCCGTATCTGACGTTGCGTCACCGTGGGCGCGTCTCGCCGGTGTGGGGTGCGATCAATCCGGAACGGTATGCGGTGGTGCTCGCGTTGCGCCTGTGTCGGGTGTGTGGAGAAGCGCTCGGCGACGGCGAAGGGCCCGGCGCTGGTGATGTCAGGAGGGATCGAGTCGTCGTTGGCGAGCGGGTTCGACGTCGTTGGAAAACACCGATGGCAGGGCAAACTTTGCGTAGTTCGCTGCGCAGTGGCTCTGGACCGGGGTTGTCACGGAGCAGGGTGAAGGTGAGCACGCCCTGCAACCATCGACTCGCCTCTTCGATCGTTATGTCGGGGCGGAGCCGGCCGTTGGACTGTGCGCGTTCGAGGATCGGGCGCAGGCTGGAGCGAATCAGGGTCTCGATCGGGTGTGACTCACCGAACACCGCTATGACGCGATCCGCTGGCAGGCTGGCAGACAGTGCCGCCAGCTCCTCGTCGCTGCCGGTGAGTTCGACGGCTCTGGCCAGAAATTCGACCAGGGCTTCGTCGAGATCGCCCTCCTCGTCCAGCTTCCACGAGTCGATCTGCTCCTGCAGTTCCTCGCAGCATTGCACCATCGCCAGTTCCAGGAGTTGGTCGCGGCTGGACACCGTGTAGTACAAGGTCTGTCGGACGACTCCGGCCGACCGTGCCACGTCGGTCATCGTGGCGCGGTCGGGCCCGTACTGCGCGAAGGCCTTCCGGGCTGCGCGCACTATGCTCGCGGTGGTTTCGTCCATGCTGCCAGAGTATGCACAGGCGAAACGATCGCTTGCGTCCGGCAGGCCTGCGACTCCTGTGGTAGCCGTGGTGACAGGTGCTTACAGCGGATCGGTGCCGTCGGCGATCTGCTGGGTGAGCGCCTTGTGCACCTCGTAACTGATGGCTCCCATCCAGATCGCAAAAGCAGCGAGCGGGATGTAGATGCCGACAATGCCATTCCATGCGAATGGGCCGTCCTTGAAGAACAACACCAGGCCGGCGGGCGTGATGAGCGTTGCCGCCCATGGCGTTCTGGGCTCGAGCAAAAGATCGGCGGCACATAGTTGCCTTCGCGGTGGCGGGCTGCGCCCGCGGTCATCTCGTTCACACCCGCGGGCGGTGCGGTGCGTCGGGAGAACCCAGCCGCCCGGAGTGCGGATCAAGTGGTGGTCGTCGATGACGTGGCCCTCCGGGTGCCTCTTCTGACCCGCCTCCCACCGGGTGCCGCGCGGTGTGTGGCTGAAAAAGGGTCTGCCCAGCTCGAAGTAGCGGTGCCCTCCCGCACGGACAGCCGCGTTCCGTTCGTTCGAAGAGGAAACCGGTGAGAATCATCATCGGCATGGATCCGCAGAACGCTCGGTCACCATCGAAATACGGCAATTCGGCACTGAAATGCCCCGACCCGATGCGGGGCAGCAGCGCGGCCATCGGCGCCACGATCGGTTTCATCGCCGCTCCCCAGTTGCGGAGCACTGTTTTGGACAGACCGGGACAGCAGGGCGCGCCCCAGCAGCCGACTTCATCGACACCAACGCCCACATTCTGACCGCCGGCCGATACGGCCCCGACAAGCCCGGCTACCGCGAAATGCTCACCACCGCACACCGATTCCCCGACCGAGTGTGGGCGATCGAGGGCTGCAACGGCATGGGAAGCCACCTGGTGCACCGGCTGGTCTACGACGGCGGTCGACCATGCTGCCATGGTCGCCGCGTTGCCCCGTGTGGAACCGGGCACAACGAGGCGTTGGCATGGCCGACCAGAGATCACAACACCTCTGGAAACCACCCGCCCACAGGGCACCTGAGCGGCCGACCGACCAAGTACTGTGCCGCACCGCGTCTCGCGAGGACCACGCTTACCTAGGCGGGAGTGACGTCGCCTGTGCAGGATTCAGCGCATCCAGCAGAAAGCTCAGATAGCGGCGGCGCGCGGGCCGATCGAGCTCAACGGCACTGAGTGCCGTGATCACCATGGCGAAGACGTAAGGGACGTCGCGTGGTTCGAGGTCGGGACGTAGGTTGCCTGCCGTCTGTGCCCGCACGACCGCATGGCCGAAGATCTGGTCGCTCTGGGCCAGGAATTCCGCGGTGACCTCTGTCAGGTTTCCTACCGATGCGGCCAATCCGGGTTCGCCCTGAACGATGTCGGCCATACGTTCGGCGACGTCGAGCAGGACCGTTCGCGGCAGTGCGTCGTTGTCGAGCTCGGCCAGCAGCGGAAGGACGTCGGTAGTGAGGATGCGTTCGTATACGGCGCGGGCCAGCGCTTCGCGGTTGGGAAAATGCCGATAGAGCGTCGCGACACCGACGCCCGCTTCACGCGCGATGTGAGCGAGCGTCGCGGAGGCTCCTTCAACAGCAAACAGACGTCGTGCAGCCTCGACGATCCGGGAGATGCTCGTAAACGCATCCGCCCGAACCGGTTTCGTTGCCACGCAGCCTTCGCCCCTTCTCTCGATTCCCCTCGGACCGAGGTTGTGATCGAGCCTACCTTGCCACTCAAGTGAGAGTCTACTACCGTTTTGATAGTTAACTATCACTTACTTGCCGGTGATCGCTTCGATGCTCACCGTGGCGCCCGAGAGGAAACATGCAATGTCTTCCCTGCTGTACCGGGTCGGACGAACCGCCTACCGGCGGCCATGGCATTTCATCGCCCCCTGGGCGCTTGTCCTGACAGCGATCATCGCCCTGATGGCCAGCTACCCACCCCACCTGAGCAGCGAGGTGCGCATCGACGGCACCCCTGCCCAGACCCTCATCGACGATCTGGCCGAGAAAATGCCGTCGATGTCCGGCGGCCAAGGAATCATCGCCTTCCACACCGGGAACGGTTCCCGCATCGACACCGGCGAGAATCTGACAGCGCTCCTCGGCGCGGTCGACAAGGTCTTCACCAGCGATCACGTCATCGACGCCCGAGCGGTGTTGCGGCAAGAGGCCGCGAAAGGGACGGCGAGTCCCACCATTCGAGCGGCCAGCGCAACCACGCTGTCCGGTACGCCGTCCGATCCCGCCGTTCCCAGCGCGACACCTCTGAACGTCAACGGGCAGGCGGTGCCGGGGGTCCTCATCTCCCCGGATCATACGTCGGCCCTACTTCAATTCCAGTTCGACAAGCAAACTTTCGAGCTTCCCACCGACACGATCGACAACACGGTCACGGCAGCGAAGGACGCCGTCACCGGCTACGGCATCCGAGTCCTTCCGTCTGCTTCGATGGTCCAGGTGCCGGAACTGGTCGGCGCCGGGGAGTTCGTGGGCGTGGGGATCGCCGCGCTCGTTCTGCTCGTCACCCTGGGATCGATCGTCGCCGCCGGACTACCGCTGGTGACAGCGCTGACGGGTGTCGGCGTAGGCGTCGGCGGCACCCTGCTCGTATCGCATCTGGTCTCGCTGCACTCGCTCAGCGCCGTGCTCGGCCTCATGATCGGCCTGGCCGTCGGCATCGATTACGCACTGTTCATCGTCAACAGGCAACGCCGATACATCCTCGACCATGAGCTCACTGCCGAAGAGGCATTGGGGCGTGCGCTCGGAACCTCGGGCACCGCAGTCGTTTTCGCCGGCACCACCGTAGCCATCGCACTGACAGCTCTGACGATCGTCCGAATCCATCTGATCGCGACCATGGGCCTGGCCGCCACGGCCACAGTCGCGATTGCCGTACTGGCCGCGCTGACACTACTGCCTGCCCTGCTCGGCCTCGCCGGCGAACGAATCTGCACACCGAACGCGCGCCAGAAAGCCGCCTTCACCCGAGCGATCCGCACACCCTCACACCGGGCACGGAAGGTCGCGACCACCTGGGTCACCCTTGTGACCAAGCACCGGTTCGTCGCGACACTCGCCGCTCTGCTCATCGCCGGGCTGCTTGCACTACCCGTCACAGAAATGAACTTGGGACTGCCCTCCGGGGCCGCCTACAACCAGGACACAGCGCAGCGCGAAAGCTATGAAGTGGTGAAGGACCGATTCGGCCCCGGATTCAACGGGCCACTCGTTGTCGTCGCCGATGCCGGCAGTCGGCCAGACCCTATCGCTGCGTCGGATATCTCCGCGTTGTACCGGGACCTGGGGCACATGCCCGGCGTCTCCGCGGTGACGCTCGCAGGTGTGAGCGACGACGGCCGAACGCTGGTCTTCTCCGTCGTACCGAGCAGCGGGCCCACCGATTCGGCCACCGAGGACCTCGTCCACCAGATCCGCAGCCAAGCGGCCGATTTCGCGACCGATCGGCACGTGGACATCGGAGTCACCGGCTTCACGGCTCTCGGTATCGACGTATCCGCGCGACTGGCCGATGCACTCCCGCGCTACCTCGCGGTCGTCGCAGTCCTGTCCATCGTCTTGCTCACCGTAGTGTTCCGCTCGATCATCATCCCGATCAAGGCGACGATCGGCTTCATTCTCAGCATCCTCGCCGCGTTCGGCGCCACCACCGCTGTGTTCCAAAAAGGCTGGGGCCAGACGCTACTCGGGTTCCACGCCACCACGCCGGTTCTGGCGGTGCTGCCCATCGTCGCAACCGGCCTGTTGTACGGACTCGCCATGGACTACGAAGTCTTCCTCGTGTCGTCGATGAAGGAGGCCCACACACACGGACAGCCGGGCAACGACGCGATCATCCACGGGTTCGAACAAGCCGTGCGCGTCGTCGCGGCAGCCGCGATCATCATGACAGCAGTGTTCGCCGGCTTCGTCTTCAACGACGACCCGATGATCCGGCAGTTCGGCTTCGCCCTGGCGATCGGCGTCGTAGTCGATGCGTTCGTTGTCCGCATGCTCTTGGTGCCGGCGGTGATGTCGATATTCGGCGAAGCCGTGTGGTGGCTGCCGCGCCCGCTCGAACGACTGCTCCCGAGCATCGACATCGAGGGCCGCGCCTTCGCTCAGCCGACCACCGCAGACGATCTCACAGCAGAAGAAGTGATGTCGCAGCGCCCCGAAGATCGCCGGCCGCGCTCAACCTCGGCGACGAACGCCCGATGATCAGAGGCAAAATCCGCGAGTACATCTCGCTATGACCGGAAGGAGGGGAAGAAGAGACCCCGAGAAGAGTGCCGCCCCATTCGGGGTCCTGGAACCTCCTGCCATCAGATCGGTCATGGGATCGGTTATTGGATCGGTCACTTCCACCCCCGTGAAGGTTCACCGCCCGGCCGGGCCGGTTGCGTCCGACATTCTCCCGCAACCGATTCGGAGA
This sequence comes from Nocardia sp. CA-151230, assembly GCF_050942175.1. Lineage (NCBI taxonomy): Bacteria > Bacillati > Actinomycetota > Actinomycetes > Mycobacteriales > Nocardiaceae > Nocardia > Nocardia sp. CA-151230. The sequence continues at coordinate 3,514,932 of NZ_CP192061.1, read as the reverse complement.
CATCTGCGACCTTGGGTTCCTGTTCATTCTCGATGCGTGTCACCAGCGCGGCATTCGGGCCGCTGCGGCACAGGATCTCATTGCCGTCCGGCGCGGGTGAGCTGATCGTGGGGCGTGGCGAGGATCCCATGCCGCGCATCAACCGCCCGCACCGTAGAGCGTTCGCGGGGGCTCAGAATCCTGCACTGCCCGAGCCGATGCCTTGGCAGGGCTCGTGTGTCGGTTGCGGGTCGGGCGTGCTTCCCACGGGGGCGGCTTGGATCGTCACGACGAGCTGATTGGAGTTGAAGCCCGTCCTCGCCAGGAGAGTGTGGGTGCCGGTGGCGGTCGGAACCCAGGGCATCGTCGTGAACCTCGGAGCCTCGCCACCCGTGGCGACCAGCTGGGTGCTGCCGATGCACTTGCCGTTGTCGTAGAAGCTGATCGTCGGGGTCTCATACATATTCCACGCGCCCATGACGGCATCGAGGTTGTACGTCGACCCCACGAAATAGGCCTGCGGAGCGCCGCTGATCTTGAAGGTGCCCGCGTCGGCCGAGCCGGTCGACGCGGCGGCGGGATGGATCACTTCCGCCGACACCGCCGGCACAGCCACCACAGTCAAGGCCGCGGCCAGGGTGGAAACTGTTGCCGCCCAGCCGGTTCGGTGCCATGTCCTGGTTGTCACATTCATCGATAACCTCAATCGTATTCGGTCAGGTCGATTGAAATTAGATCCCCGAATCAGTGAAATCGACTTATTTCACAAAAGTGGACTGCCCTGAATTCCAGGGGCATCGACGATCGCCGACCGTGCCGACGGTCAGGCCGGCAGGCTGCGCGAGCGTGCCGCGGCGGGTGAGTCGAAGTCGTTGCCGGCCAGGGAATTCGGCATCTGCCGCGAAACCGCCTACAACTACCTGCGCGCCGACACCGTCACCGGCTGAGCGACGGGCACGCCGCTGGTCGTAATGACCCCGAAAGTAGGGGGATCGGCTCCGCCGCTTCCATCCACACCCCTCTCTACACTCCCCTAATGAACTGAAGCATACTTATTTCACTAGGAGGTGCTGTGGGATCGAAACGGATCCTATTGGCCCTGACGGGTTTCGCCGGAATCGCTGCCGCTTCGGCAGGCGCGCCCGTCGGGTCGGCGGACATCGTGCAGCTGTCGGTCAGCGGTGGCACCGAGGTACCCCGCCTCAATGACTGGAACATCTCGGTCCGGACCACTGATTGCTCGAACCCAGTCTGGTTCCTCGATGACGGCGTGCTGATATCGGACAAGCCTGTCACCCCGAAGGAAACCGGCTACCCGGATTGCAGTACCACCGCACAGAACACGGCGGTAATAGCCTGGCACCCGAAAACCCCTGGTACTCACCATATCGTCGTGCAACAGCGGGATTCCGCGGGAAACGTGACCAGCTCCATGTCGCAGGACTACAACGTCACCGTCATTCCCTGCGCCGTCACCGGCAGCGCCGCCTCCGTACTGTGCCACTTGCCTTCCGGCAGTTCCTAGACATGACCGGCCCGGGGACCGGGCATGTAAGGACGGCGACTACTCCCAAGGTCTCTCAGTCCATCGGCCGGCACACCATCGAGGCCGCGTCACCGGCAGGCCGCACGGGAGACGACGCCGGCGGTCGTGCACGTGCTCGAGTAGCAGAAGTACACCGCTGGTCAGCCATTGACGTTGTTCTTCGCGCAGTCCGGAGCGCTGGCTGCCGATCTGCGTGCGCTGCCCGGGCGCCGTGCGCGGGTGGCCGTGATCAGTCGGGCTGCGCGAGGCGTTCGCGCGGTAGTGGGTGCGGGCGCGTTCGATGGCCGCGACACCCGCATCCCCGATGCCGCGCACCCCCGCAGTTGGTCGTGCGAGAGACCGAGCAGGCCCTCCACCGTGCGGATCCCGCGAGCATCGTGCGCAGCAGATCGGGGCTGGCAGCGGCCAATTGCTCGGACAACGGGGAGTTCGGATCGACAGGCTCGAAAGCGGTCATCGCGTGAGAGTTCCTTCGAGGATCACGCGGTGACCACCCTCATGTCCGGGGTTCGACACTCACCGATCGATCGGCGAGCTGCTACACCACTCCGACGGACACAACCTCGTGCGTGCCGAAACCAGAGTCCACCAAGACCAATCCGGCGTTTGTCTCCAGAGGCAACACGTGACTTACCAGATGCGCACCGGGCGATCGTTCAGTCCCGCAGTTGAGATGGTGCACTTTCACGGCTGCGGTTGCCCATCTTCCGGCATGACGTGAAAAGTGTTGAGAAAGTTGCACACCAGCTGATAGAAGCCCACCGTCAGGACCAGATCTGCCAGCTGAGTGACTGTCAGAACTGACAACGCGGCTGCCCGGCCTGCGTCATCAAGTGTGTGGTTGTTCAGCAGTTGCTCGGTTATCTCCACAACTGCAGTTTCCTCGGCGGTCAGCCCCGTGCGTTCACCCGTTTGCGCCGCGATCAAGGCTGCGTCACTCATGCCCACCGCTTTGCCGATGTTGGTGTGGTGGTGGGTTTCGTAGATCGCTGCGTAGGCGTGGCCCACGCGGAGGATGGCCAATTCCCGCCAGTCAGGCGGTAGCGAATTGTTCACGAAGATATCGCTGGCCATTGTATAGAAAGCGGGCGCAAGACCTGGGCTGTGGGCGACCATCCGATAGACATTCAGCGACGCTCGGCTGGTGATGGCCTCTTGCAATTCTGGTGAAAGCGCATCGAATTCGGGGTATGGAATCGGCGCGGTCATTGGCGGCCTCGAATCGGGTCGGTGCCGTCCCAGGTGGCGGCCGTCTCGCGGATGTAGGCGAACAGCTGCCCTTTGGAGCCGCTGACATCGCTGATCTCGATCACCGTGCCCGGCTCGCGCTCGGTGTCGAAGTAAGCGAATCGACCGTGTTCACCGCCGATACTGCCTTCGTGCAGCACGGTGAACCCAGCAGCCAACGCACGGCCGTAGAGGCCCTGGTAATCCTCTGTCCAATAAGCGATGTGCTGGGCACCCTCGCGTCCGGAGGCGAGGAAGTCCTTGTACGCCGAGGGTGCGTCGTTGCGCGGCTGGATCAACTCCAGCTGAATGTCGCCCGAATTAGCAAGTGCGACACTCATTTTAAGCTCGGAGTCAACGCCGCGATAACGGAAGTAATCCGTTTCGACGTCATCGACGTAGTACCACGGGCCCACGCCGAGATCAATCCAGTGTTGCATGGCTGCGTCGATATCCTTTACCACGTAGCCAATTTGAGTGATCTTACCGAAAATTCGACTCATCTTTCATCCTTTCTGTCGAAGTCTTGCAACGATCAGCGCCTCGACCTCACGGCGACACGCGGCCAGGTCGAGGTCGCCTTCCCGAAGGCCTGCACCGCCACCCCGCGCAGCATCGCGATGATGACGGAGGCCAACGCCACAGTTTCGATGTCGGCTGCAATCTCACCGCGCGACAACGCATTTCGCAGCGGTTCTTCTATCGCGGCACGGAAGTCTCGGTCAGCGGCAAGCATGGCGGGACGGTTATCAGTATCGTTGGGCGCGCCCATCGCGTGCGCCGGAGGTCAGATCAACATTCCCCCGTCGACCGGAATCGTGACTCCCGTGATGAAACGTGCCTCATCCGACGCCAGGAAGAGTGCCGCGTAGCCAATGTCCCAGCCGGTTCCTTCGATACCCAGTGGTGCAGCCGATTTGCGTGCGTCGCGCATCCACTCCGACATCGGCCCGTCAGCCTGGTCTGGCCGCACACCCTGTGCCCAGGCATGCGGGGTGTACACGGCACCGGGCTGGATACAGTTGACCCGTATACCGTCACGTCCGTAGTCCAGCGCCAGCGAACGGGTGAGCGCCTCGACCGCTCCTTTGGTGGAGGCATACGTGGCCAGGCCACCACCCTTGCGTGACGCGACCGAGGAAACGTTGATGATAGAGCCGCCGCCACTGTGCTTCATGGCCGGAATCGCATGCCTACACGAGTACATGGTACCCGTGACATTGATTCGAAATACATTGTCCCACTGCTCGTTCGTCACGTCTGTGATGTGACCCCATGCCTCAATGCCGACGTTGTTGTCGAGAATGTCCAATCGTCCCCACCGGGTGACTGCATCAGCCACCATGGCACGGACCTGTTCCTCGTCGGAGATGTCGGCCTCGAAAACCGCAGCTTGACCACCCTCGTCCTGGATCGCCGACAGCGTCACCTCGGCGGCAGCGCGGCGGTTGTCCACGAGCAGCACCCGCGCTCCCTCCCGTGCGAAAAGGAGAGCGGCCGCTTTGCCGTTGCCCAGGCCGTCCTCCAGCGAGCCGGCCCCGGTGACGATCGCCACCTTGCCTTCCAATCTCTGCCGGGTCATTGCTCTCTGCCTTTCTACTTTGGTTGGATCCGAATGAGTTTGACAATGCTCGGTTGCGTGCCACCGACACCATGAGACATACACCGCACGGCCGGGTACGGCCCTGTTCAGCCGAGCCGCGCGGGGGCTTTCGGTACCGTTTCCCAGAATTCGAGATCATGGCCGTACATGATGGTCGCGCCAGCGCTCTGTAACCTGCGCAACAAACTCAGCGATCGGGTGAATCCATCTGGATCGGTGATGACTCCGGGAAGGGTCATCGTGTCGAGGGTTTCCTTGAGATAACACGCATCACCGCACAGGATGAATTCACCGCGCTCGGTTCGCACGCGTACTGACTGGTGGCCGGGTGTGTGCCCGTAGGTCGGGATAAGCACGACACTGCCGTCGCCGAACAGGTCGTGTTCGCCGTCGACGACCTGGAACGTCTGACCGGTCTCGAAGTCGGTGCTCAAGTAGCCTCGGTATTGGCTGTCTTCGCCTCGGGCGCTGACGATCTCAGGGCGTTGCACGACAACGGTCGCGTTGGAGAGTAGTTCGTTGCCGCCACAATGGTCGAAATGCAGGTGCGAGTTGATGATATAAGTGATCGAGGTCGGATCCACGTCGACCTCGGCCAACCGGGACCCGATATCTTCTCCTGCGCTGTAGTCAAACTCGTGAAGTGAGGCCAGCAGGTCACCGACATATTCACCAGGGTTGTTCTGCGCTTTGATGTTGAGGCCAGTATCGAAGACGGCTCGCCCGCGGGGATGGTCGATGAGATACGACGTGACAGGTACCCGCGTGTATCCGGGGCGGTCGGCCAAAAGCATCAGGGTGGGCAACGTCATGTGTCCAACGGTGAACGCGTACAGCTTGACGGTCATCAGATCTCCTCATGCATAACAGCCACAGAACAACGGCGCCGACGGGTGCACACCGGCTGGCGGCGCGCCTGGCGATCCGGGTCGGTGCGCTATCAACGGCCACACCCGTGTGCAAGGCGTCCGTCGGATAGTGCTGGTTCGTGGGCTGCCGCCGGTCTTCCGTGCGCTCACGTTAAACCTACGTAGTAGGTTTAATCAATATCTACGGAGTAGAATTTTTCGGAGATGGGAGGATGCGGAGCATGGACGTTGAAAGCCACCACGCGGCACGGGGGACCGACCACCACTCTGGAACCGGACCACGTCCGGATACCCCCGCACGTCGCGGCAGGCCCCGCCGCGGTGAGGCCGTGCTTTCCGAGGAGCGCATCCTTTCGGTCGCGACGTCGCTACTGGAAGATGTTGGCGCCGAACAACTGACGATGCGTCGCATCGCGGTAGAACTCGGCGTGGACCCGATGAGCATCTACAACTACGTGGACAACAAAGAAGCGCTCCTGAACGGACTGGCACGTCAGTTCTTGGAGAAACTGGACATCGTTGAACCCAGTGGCGACCTACGTGCCGACATACTGGCGCAGGCGAACGCTTTTCGTCGTGCCGCCGCGCAGCGGCCCCGGACCGTCACCTTGCTGATGACTCGGGAACTGGGCTCGATCGCCGGACTGTCCACCCAGGATGCCGCACTAGGCGTGCTACGGGATGCTGGTTTGTCGGCAGAGCAGGCAGTCCGCGGGTTCCGCACCATCTTCGCGTTTCTGGTCGGGACCGTGTTGCGTGAGGCTTCAGTGGGCCCGACCTTCAGCGGACAAAACCTCGGCGGGCTCCATAACCGCCGCGCCGAACTCAAAGCAGCCGGACTCCCCCACACCGCTGAAGCCGTCGACGAATTGGCGGTCTGTGATCACAACGCCGAGTTCGATTTCGGGATGGGCCTGATCATCCGCGGTTTGGAGGATCTGGTCAGGGAGAATCACTCCAGACCTGCCAAGGACCGGCGTCCGTCCTGACGCGGCGGGAGTGTCGAAAACGATTGGTGTTCAACGACTCCTGTCGCCCCTTCCTCATACGGTCCGGGCATCGCAGAGACAGCCTCGACCGCACGGCCCCGACTCGTTCCCGACGGTGATGCCTCGATCCGATCAGCGGAGGAGTCACCCACTCCCACCCCCGAGGGACGCGCTCTCACAACACAATTCGATCAAGTCATGGCGCATCCAGGTTCCGCAGGGGTTGTATAGACTCCCACACCCGTCTGCAGGTGAGCGCGCATTGGTTGCGTTACACCACGCTCACGTTCGTCGAGCGCGAATTCGGCTACGCCGTCTCACGCGCCTACGCCGGCCACTTGGAGCCCACCTACGGAGACGGCGCCACCTACACCTACGTTCGCGCCTCGCTCTCCGAAATCGCCGAGGCGCTGACCGCGGTGACGGGCATGCCCCATCCCCTGGCCCGGACGACACGGCCCTGACCGTTGCGGCGAGTGGATCTCGGGATGCGATCCTGCCTGTCGGTCCCGCCCCGACCATGTGACTGCACCGACTTGGTTCTTCCGTGTGACTGCACCACCGGCATACGGTGATCGCATGACCGCTAAACCACCGCGAGATCGCTCATACGAGGGGACTGAAGTAACGTGCCCTCACATGAGTGATGACTTGTCGGGTAAGAGCGCGCTGGTCACCGGGGCCAGCCGGGGTATCGGGTTCGCGGTGGCTGCGGAGCTGCTCAGGCGAGGCGCCAATGTGGTGATTTCGGCTCGGAAGCCGGAGCCGCTGGAGGAGGCGGCGGAGCGGCTGCGCGGGCTGGGGCATCCGGGGAAGGTGGTCGCGGTCGCCGGTAATTCGGGCGATGCGGCGGCTCGGGCCGAGCAGGTCGCCACCGCGGTGGCGCAGTTCGGGTCGCTGGATGTGCTGATCAACAACACCGGGATCAATCCGGTGTACGGGGCGCTGATGGATGCCGATCTGGATGCCGTGCGCAAGATCTTCGATGTGAATGTCGTTGCGGCGCTGGGGTATGTGCAGGAGGCGTACCGGGCGTGGATGGGTGAGCACGGGGGCGCGGTGGTGAATGTGGCCAGCGTCGCGGGGCTGCGGTCCACCGGCGTGATCGCCGCGTACGGGGCGTCCAAGGCCGCGCTCATCCGGCTCACCGAGGAGCTGTCGTGGCAGCTGGGTCCGAAGATCCGGGTGAACGCGGTGGCGCCGGGCGTGATCAAGACCAAGTTCGCGGACGCGCTGTACTCGGCCGACGAGGAGGCCGCGGCGGGCATCTATCCGATGAAGCGGCTGGGGTCGCCGGAGGACGTGGCGGCGTTGATCGGATTCCTGGCCTCCGACGAGTCGTCGTGGATCACCGGCACGACCGTGCGGGTCGACGGCGGCCTGCTGGCCACCGGCGGCATCTGAGCTCGGACGCACCGAAAACTCGCGCCCGGCACCAGGAATGGGTGCCGGGCGCGAGTTGCGAAGTGCTCAGCGGAAGGCCAGCGCACCCAGGGTGTCGCTGTGGCGGTACTTCACGTACTTCTCGACCGTGGCCTCGTCGACGGCCGCGGTGGCGGTGCCGACGGTGATGACCAGGAACTTGCCCTGGTCGCCGTCCTGCCATTTACCGGTTTCGAAGTTCTTGATGTAGCTGCCGTCGGGGAGCACCACATCCTTGTCGTCGAACTGGCCGTCTGCGCTGGAGGCCTTGCCGGCGTCGGACATGGTGAGCACCAGCTGCGTCAGCATCAGTGCGCCGTTCTCGGTCTTCCACGCCATCTCCGAGGCGCGGGTGCACCCGAGGCCGGTCAGCGCGCCCGACTCCTCGATCGGGGCGCAGGAGTCGTAGTCGCGGCCGGACACATAGGTGGCCTGCAGCGCGACGTCGCCCAGTTTGAAGTTCCAGTCCTTGCCGTATTCGGTGTAGCTGAAGCGGCTGCCGCCGGGCGCGGACTTGGAGGTGGTGGGCGCACTGCGGGTGGTGGCCGGGGCGCTGGTGGCGAACGATGTGGTGGTCGTCGTCGTGGCGTCGGCCTGCGAGGAGTCGTCCTTCTCGGAGACCAGGACGATCGCGCCGACGGCGACCGCGAGCGCGACGATCGCGCCCAGCACCACGCCGATGATCAAGCCGGTGTTCGACTTCGGCGGCTGGGGCGGCGGGAAGCCCGGCTGCTGTGGGAAGCCCGGGTTCTGCTGGAAGCCCGGCTGCTGCGCGTAGCCCGCGTCCTGCGGATACCCCGGTTGCTGCGGATATCCCTGCTGCCCAATCCAATTCGTCTGCGTCGGCTGCCAGCCCGCCGGATCGGCCGGCTGCTGTCCCGGCCAGCCGGGCTGCGGCGCCTGCTGCTGGCTGCCGGTCTGCTGAGCGGGGTGGTCCCACCACGCCGGATCCGGATCCTGCGGCGGCTGCCCGTGCACGGTGGGGTCGCCGCCGAATCCGGCGGGTGGATACGTCATCTGCTCACCTTTCGTGGCCTGCCCGAGCCCTCCCCGGCCCGGCATCATTCCCGAAGCGTAGGCGGGCGACCCGGCATGATCCAATCACGTGGTGACCGACGATCTCCTCATCTGCGGTGCGGGCCCGGCGGGGCGAGCCCTCGCCCACCGCGCGCTCGCGCACGGACTCTCGGTCACGATCGTCGATCCGCACCCGCGGCGGCGGTGGACGGCCACCTATGCGGCCTGGGCCGATGAGCTGCCGCCGTGGGTCGCCCCGGAGGCGGTGGGGGCGACGGTCGACCGCCCGATCGTGTGGGCGCAGCACCGCATCGAGCTGGATCGCCGCTACGTCGTCTTTGATACAGCGCGCCTACAGGATTCGCTGGACCTCCCGGGGGCGCGGCTGCTGCAGGACAGCGTGACCGAGATCGTGCCCGCGGCCCGCCACCGGCACGACGGACTGGATCTGCCGTCGGTGCGGCTCGCGTCGGGTTCGGTGCTGGCGGCCGGTCGCGTCATCGACGCGCGCGGGGTGGCCCGCTCCCCCGGACTGGCCGAGCAGACGGCATTCGGGGTGATCGTGGACCGGGCCCGTCTGCCGGAGCCGGAGACGTATTTCATGGACTGGCGTGCGGACAACGGCGCGGAACCCGATGCGCCCCGGTCGTTTCTGTACGCGGTGCCACTGGACGATGAGCGGGTCCTCCTGGAGGAGACGTGCCTGGCCGGGCTCCCGGCGCTGGATCAGCGGACGTTGCACGACCGGCTGACGCACCGATTGCGTTCCCGGGGAATCACTCTCACCGGCACCGAACCGGTCGAACGCGTCCGGTTCCCCGTGCACGGCGGCCGGCCGAACGCCCGCACGTTCGGCGCCGCGGGCGCTTTCACGCATCCGGCGACGGGATACAGCGTCGCGACCTCCCTGCGGATGGCCGATGCCGTCGTCGCGGGGGAATCCCTGTGGCAGGGTCGGGCGCGAGCGGTGCACCTGTTGCGCCGGGCCGGATTACGCGCCCTGCTGGCGCTGCCGCCCGCCGACCTGCCGCTGTTCTTCGACGCCTTCTTCTCACTGCCCCTCGAGTCCCAGCGCGCCTACCTCTCCGGCCGCGACGACCTGCGCGGCACCGCCGCCGCCATGATGTCGCTGTTCGCGGCAGTCCCCTGGCGACTACGGTGCACACTCGCCACCGCAGTGGCCCTACCGCGACGCGGCACCCCCGACGCCTGACGCAGCACCCCCGACGCCTGACGCAGCACCCCCGACGCCTGACGCAGCACCCCCGACGCCTCCGGAGCCGCGCCCGTTTCCGCTGAGGATCCCGCGTAGCGTAGCGCGTCAACGGTTATCAGTAGCGGGTTCGGAATTTATGTACCCCAATTCTCCCGAATTGCCGGTCCGCAGCGGTCGCTAATGGTCTGCTGGTGGGGTCGCAATCCCGAATATGGGGAGGTTCCAACGATGTTCGACCTTCCACTATCCAGTCACAGTGTGCTGTCGAGAATGACTGTTTCCGATGCGCACGCCGAGTGCCTGATCCCGATCTGCCCGATCGAATTGCAGGCCAGGACATTGCTATTCGATGAATTGCACCGCAGAACGAAGGGGTGGGACGTGGACGACCATAGTGACATCGAGATTCGAGCGCTGCGGGATGTGATCGAGGCGATCGAGGATCGGCTGCGGCGTTTCGAGGCGAAGGACGGTGTCGTGCTCGCGGAGCGGTCCGAGCTGTACGCCACGGTCATCTACGCGATCATCGCCAGTGCGCGCGCCTCCGGCCACTATGGCGCGGGAAGCCTGGCGCGAGCGCCACTTCTGGACGAGATCCTCATGGGTGCCGAGCCGGAGCCCTGGGAGACAGCGATGTACGCCGTGGTCATCGATCGGGCGTTGACGCAGTGAAGCGCGGGAGCCGCCGACCCCTCATCGGTCAGCGGCTCCCGGGCCGTGAAGCGGAGCGGTCGAGCCCTGCTCGCTCAGCGCGGTCTCCACCGTGTCCTCCGGCGTACCCGGCCGCGTCCGACTCACCGGTAGCTGCACGGTGAACCGCTCCACCACCCAGCCGGGCGGCAGCGCCGACGCACGGTGCCCCCGCGGTGTCCACGGTCCCGGCCCCCTCAGCACGACGCTCACTCGATCCAGCTCCAATCACGGTCGGGGTCCTGGTATTCCAGCCCGATCCAGCCGTCGTATCCGGCGGCGTCGAGGGCGGCGAAGAGAGCCTCGAAATCGAGGGTTCCGGTGCCGGGCCGGCTGCGCGCGGGCGCGTCCGCGATCTGCACGTGCCCGATCCGGGGTGTGTACTCGGCGATCACGCCGAACAGATCCGCACCCATGCGCGCGAGATGGTAGAGGTCGCAGAGGAACCGGAGATTGGGTTCGCCGACCGCATCGATCACCTGTACGGCGCGCGTAGCCGAAACGATCGGATAGTCCGGCGACTCAATGGAATTCAGTGCCTCGAGCACCACCTGCGCCTCGATGCCCGCAGCGGCGCGCGCGGCCAGTCGCAGGTTCTCCAGCGCCAGCTCGTCCTGCACCGCCGGATCCACACCGGGAATCCGGTTCCCGTACAGGGCATTCAACGACCGGCATCCGAGCCGCTCGGCGATCCCGACGGTGACGTCGATATTGTCCCGGAATTCGGCCTCCCGCCCGGGCACGGACACCAGTCCCCGCCCAGCGGGCACCAGGTCGATGAAGTTCAACCCGACCAGCTGCACCCCGGCGTCGGACACCGCGGAGACGAACGCGTCGACCGCCTTGTCCCCGGGCACCGGGTTCTCGCCGAAGGGCCACCAGAACTCGACCGCGTCGAACCCGGCCGCTTTCGCCGCCGCCGGACGCTCCAGCAGCGGCAGATCGGTGAACAGGATCGAGCAGTGCACGTCGAATTTCCGCAGAGCACCGTCGGCGGTGTACTTCATCGGGTCGTTTCCTCCCTGTAGGTGTGCCAGCTACCGAAATCGGTGATGTCGATGAGCTGCGGGTAGGAAATGATCGGGCGGCGCAACAGCATGGACAGCACCGAGCGGTTGTCGTCCAAGGCAATCACACCCAGTTCCAGCTCCGGCGGCTCGGCCGGGAGCAGGCGAGTGCGCAGCACCTCCATCGGCACCTCGAACAGCTCGCCCGCGATGGGCGCGCCGCCGTAGGCCACCGGATGCAGGCCGGGGAAGCGGTCGCCGACCGAGTAGAACCGGTAGTGCGGCGCGGTCCTGACCTCCCCGGCGCAGGGCGCGCCCTCGAGCAGGTGGTTCAGGGGTCCGCCGCGCATGGCACCCCCGTTCAGGAAGATCAAAGGCATGGCCGTGGCTCCTTTTCGGTCGACAGCGGACTCAAGCGGTGAGCCGCAGGGCGTCGGGCGAGTCCGGGACGGTCACCTCCGGCACCGCGATCGCATCGCGATGGATCGGTCCGCCGTAGGTGCCCAGAGGCATCCCGGTGCCCCCACGGCGGACCGCCACGATCTCGGCGGCGATGGAGACCGCTGTCTCCTGCGGAGTGCGCCCGCCGAGATCGAGTCCGATGGGCGACTTCAACCGCGCCAGTTCGGCATTCGTCATCCCGACCGCACGAAGCCGCTGGAGACGGTCCTCGTGCGTCCGCCGGGATCCCATCGCACCCACGAACGCCACCGGCAGGCGAAGCGCCACCTCCAGTAGCGGCACGTCGAATTTGGCGTCGTGAGTGAGCACACACAGCACGGTCCGGGCATCCACCCGGGTCCGCGCCAGATACTTGTTCGGCCATTCCACGACCACCTCATCGGCGTCGGGGAAGCGGGCGCGGGTGGCGAAAACCTCCCGCGCGTCGCAGACGGTGACGTGATAGCCGAGGAACTTGCCGATTCCGGCGACCGCGGCCGCGAAGTCGATCGCCCCGAAGACGATCATCCGCGGCGGCGGCACATGGGATTCCACGAAGACCGTGACCTCGGCAGCGGGCTGTCCATCGGGCAGGGCGTCGCCGCACCCGATGGTGCGCACCGCGGTCGTGCCGGCGTCGAGCATGGCCCGGGCTTCGGCCACCACCCGTTCGTCGAATTCGGCTCCGGAGGTCCACCAGGTGCCCAGCGCCATGACGGCGCCGCTGTCGAGGTCGCGGACCATGGCCACGGCCTCCCCCTCAGCTCGCAGGACCTTCTCCACCGCATCGCGATTGGACTCGGTCACCGACTGGACGAACACCTGAATCGTTCCGCCACAGGTCAATCCGACCGCGAAGGCGTCGGTATCGCTGTAGCCGAAGGTCTCCCGGAGCGGTTCTCCCGTGCGCAGCGACTCGCGACACAACTCGTAGACCGCACCCTCGACACAGCCGCCGGAAATGCTCCCGATGACAGTGCCGTCGGCATCCACGGCCAGGGCCGCGCCGATCGGACGGGGCGCGGAGCCACCGATCCCGATAATGGAGGCCACGGCGTAATCCTTGCCCGCCGCATGCCATTCCAAGAGTTGTGCCGCGATGTCGCGCATGACTAGCCTCCCAGGGCCAATTCGATGCCGTTGATACCGAAATAGGCGACGAAGACGACGCTCACCACGGCCACCAGCCAATGGATTTCGCGGTATTTACCGCGCGCGAGCTTGATCACCGTGTAGGCGATCAGACCCGCACCGACACCGTTCGTGATCGAGTAGGTGAACGGCATGAGCACGATCGTGATGAAGGCCGGCACGGCGACCTCGAGATCGTTCCAGTCGATCTTGCGGGCCTGCGTCATCATGAGCGCGCCGACCAGCACCAGGGCGGGAGCGGCGGCCTGAATCGGCACCACGGCCGCGATCGGGGTGAAGAAGATGGCGGCACAGAACAATCCGCCGGAGATCACGCTGGCCAGACCGGTACGGGCGCCCTCACCGACACCCGTCGCCGACTCGACGTACACCGTGGATCCCGCGCCGCCGGACAGGCCGCCGACGATCTGGGCGACACCGTCGGTGGTGAGGATCTTGCCCATGCCGGGCACCTGACCCTTCTCGTCCACCAGGCCCGCCTCGTCACAGACGCCGAAAACCGTTCCCATGGCGTCGAAGAAGCCGGTCAGCACCAGGGTGAACAGCACCACGGTGGCGGTCACCGCACCCGCGGTGGCGAACCCGCCGAACAGGTCGATGTGGCCGAGCAGACCGAAATCCGGTGAGGCGAACAGCGATTTCGGCTTCTCGGGCACGACGGTGCCCCACGCCTTCGGGTCGATGGTCGCCATGGCGTTGACGATGATCGCGAGCACGGTCGAGATGGCGATGCTGATCAGGATCGCGCCCGGCACCTTGCGGATGAACAGGGCGAGCATGAGCAGCAGCCCGACCGCGAAGATCACCGTGGGCCACCCGGCCAGGTGACCGTCCGCGCCGAGCGTTACCGGTGGTCCGCCGGGCGCACCGTGGCCCACGACCCCGGAGGAGACCAGGCCGATCATGGCGATGAACATGCCGATGCCGACGCCGATGGCGTTCTTCATGGCCAGCGGAATGGCGTTGATGATCATCGTCCGCAGGCCGGTGGCGGCCAGGATGACGATGACGATGCCCATCAGCACCACCAGGCCCATGGCCTGCGGCCAGGTCATGTGGGGTGCGGCCTGATAGGCGACGACGGGGACCAGGCCGAGGCCGGCGGCCAATGCGAGGGGCACATTGCCGACCACGCCCATGAGGATCGTGGTCAGGCCGGCGGAGAAGGCGGTCGTGGTGGTCAGCTGAGCGATACTGAGTTTGTCCCCGTGCGCGTCGGTGACGCCGCCGAGAATTAGCGGGACCAGCAATATGACATACGCCATAGCGACGAATGTGGTGATGCCGCCACGGATTTCACGCGATATGGTGGTCTTGCGCTCCGATAGCCTGAAGAACTTTTCGAGCGCAGAACCCCGCGTTTCCGGGGTGGTGATCGGTGACTGAGTCTGGGTCATGGCTGCCCTCCTATGGGCGTAGCCGACCAGCGGCCCGGGGTGCTGGGGTATCCCGGGCCGCGGATTCGGTGATGCTTTGTTGTGGGGTCCCTATCGCGCTCCACCATTTCGAGAAGCGCGATCTGCCCCTGTTGATCAACTGTTCCGGATGATGTCTTCCGGACGCACGGGCACGCGGTTGATGTTTCCGGTGCCGCCCCGCTTGCGGCAGGCATCGCGAATCGCTGCGGCGATCGCAGGCGTGGAGGAGAGAGTGGGCGGTTCACCCGCGCCGCGCAGGCCGTAGGGGGCGTGCGGGTCCGGGTTCTCCAGGATCTCCAGCTTCTGCGGGGGTGTATCGAGAATGGTGGGAATCAGATAGTCCGTGAAGGACGGGTTCCGCACCTTGCCGTTGGTGACCTGAATTTCCTCCATAACCGCCAGACCCAGGCCCTGAATGGAGCCGCCGTGGATCTGGCCTTCCAGCGAAAGCCGGTTCATGATCTTGCCAACGTCCTGAACGGCGTCCAGGGCAACGACTTTGACCAGTCCGAGTTCGGTGTCGACATCCACCACGGCCCGGTGCACGCAGACCGCGAGCTGGGTGTGGCTGGAGCCCTGACCGGTCACCTTGTCCATACCGGTGGTCGGCTGGTGGTGGTATTCACGGGTCAGATCGATGATGTCGTCGCCGAGCACATCTTCGACGGTCGCGACCACTTCACCGTTGTTCTTCACAACCTTGCCGCCCTCGAGCCGCATGAAGCCGTGCACGTCGAACTTCTTGCGCGCCAGCACGAACAGCTCGTCGGCCACCGCGCGGCAGGCGGTCATCACCGCACCGCCGGTCATGTACGACTGACGCGACGCGGACGAGGAACCCGAGCTGCCGACATTGTTGTCGGAGGGGTGGCTGACGACCCGCTCGATGGCGAGCTCGGTGCGCGCGATCTGCGCCTCGAGGGTGATCAGGCCCTGGCCGACCTCCGCGCCGGCGGTGTGCACCAGCGCGACCGGCTCGCCGCCGATCACTTCCAGGCGCACCCGGGCGGTCGAGTAGTCGTCGAAACCCTCGGAGAAGCAGATGTTCTTGATGCCGACGCCGTAGCCGACACCGCGATACACGCCCTCGCCGTGGGTGGTCTGCGACGCACCGCCGGGCAGGTTGCGAATGTCGGAGGTGTCCATGGACTCCGGCAGTTCCATGTCGCGCAGGCTGTCCAGCATCTCCTTCAGCGGGGTCGGCGCGTGCACGACCTGGCCGGTGGCCAGCGTGGAGCCCTGGGAGACGGCATTGACCTGACGGACCGTGACCGGATCCATGTCGAGGGCCTCGGCGAGCTTGTCCATCATGGACTCGTGGGCGAAACACGCCTGCACGACGCCGAATCCGCGCATGGCGCCGCAGACCGGGTTGTTGGTGTAGACACCGTAGGCGTCGATCTCCAGGTGCGGGACCTCGTAGGGACCCAGCGCCAGCGAGGCGGCGTTGCCGATCACGTTCTGGGTGGCCGAGGTGTACGCGCCGCCGTCGAGAACGATGAGAACCTTGGCGTAGGTGATCTTTCCGGTCGCGGTGGCGCCGAATTCGTAGCGCATCTTCGCCGGGTGGCGATGCACGTGCCCGAAGAACGACTCCTCGCGGTTGTACATCATCTTGATCGGCTTGCCGGTGCGCATGGCCAGCATGCCGGCGTGGATCTGCATGGACAGGTCCTCGCGGCCGCCGAACGCGCCGCCGACGCCGGACATGGTCATGCGGATCCGGTCCTCGTCCAGGCCCAGGCACGGGCCGATCTGGGTGAGGTCCCAGTGCAGCCACTGCGTCGCGACATAGAAGTCGAGCGAGCCGTCCTCGTTCGGGATGACCATGCCGGACTCCGGGCCCAGGAAGGCCTGGTCCTGCATGCCGACCTCGAACTCCTCGCAGACCACGACAGTGGCGAGGGCCTTGCCGATCTCGATGTCACCGGAGCGCACCGGCTGGTAGCGCGCGATGCCGCCGCGCGACTGCACGGCCAGCCCGACCGGATCCTCGACCACATCCATCGGGTCCGTGATCGGTTCCAGCACTTCGTATTCCACCTCGATGGCGGCGACGGCGCGCCGGGCGATCTCGGGGTGGTCGGCGGCGACCAGGGCGATGGCCTCGCCGTGATGGCGCACCTCGTCGAAGGCCAGCACCGGCTGGTCCCAGGTGTGGTCGAGGCCGTAGACCTTGCGGCCCGGCACGTCCTCGTGGGTGAGCACGGCGTGCACGCCGGTCATGGCGAGGGCCTTGCTGGTGTCGACGCTGAGGAGTTTGGCGCGGGCGTGCGGGCTGCGCAGGGTCGCGCCCCACAGCATGCCGTCCATCCACAGGTCGGAGGAGTAGGCGAATTCGCCCTTCACCTTGAGGGTGCCGTCCGGGCGGAGCGGGCTCTCGCCGATCCCGCCCTTGCCCGGGACCGCCACATCCGTGGGGAACCGAGTGGTGCGTGTGATGGTCATCGGTTCTCCTGCTTCATGATTCGCTTGCGCGCGGCGACGCCGGCCCGGCCGACCGCGTCGTGCGGCATGGTCTTGAGCTCGTCGTTCTCCACGACGGTGTTGCCGCCCACCAGCAGGCGCGCCAGCGGCGGCTGCGGGCCGAACACCAGCGAGCACACCGGGTCCTCGATGGCGGCACGGAAGCCGTCCACCTTCCAGACCGCGATATCGGCGAGCTTGCCGACCTCGAGGGAACCGATCTCGTTCTGCCGGCCCAGGTTCCGGGCGCCACCCAGGGTGCCGACCTCGAGGGCCTGCCGCGCGGTCATGGCGCGGGGGCCGTGCACGGCGCGCTGGAACAGCATGGCCTGCCGCATCTCCCCCGCCATGGAGGTGAGCTCGGAGGAGGCCGCGCCGTCCACGCCGAGGCCGACGGGCGCACCGGCGGCGAGCAGGTCCATCACTCGCGCGATGCCCGCGCCCAGACGGGCATTGGAGGTCGGGCAGTGCGCGGAACCGGTTCCGGTCTTCGCGAACGCCGCGATGTCCTTGTCGTGCAAGTGCACCGCGTGGGCGAACCACACGTCGTCGCCGAGCCAGCCCAGCTTCTCCATGTATTCGACCGGGGTGCAACCCATCTGCTCGATGCAGTGCTCTTCCTCGTCGAGGGTCTCGGCGAGGTGGGTGTGCAGGCGCACGCCGTGCTGACGGGCCAGCGCCGCCGAATCGACCATCAGGCCCTCGGACACCGAGAACGGCGAGCAGGGGGCGACGGCCACGCGCAGCATGGAGTCGAAGGACGGGTCGTGGTACGTGCGGATGATCTGCTCGGTGTTGAGGAGGATCTCTTCGCGGTTCTCGACCACCTCGTCCGGCGGCAGGCCACCGTGCGACTGACCGCGGTCCATGGACCCGCGGCACGGGTGGAAGCGGATGCCCAGCTCGCGGGCGGCACGCACCTCGGCCTCGAACAGATCGCCACGGCCCTTGGGGAATACGTAGTGGTGATCGGTGGAGGTGGTGGTGCCGGTCAGCGCGAGCCAGCCCAGACCGGCGGACGCCGCACCGTAGACGATCTCGGCGTCCATGGTGGCCCACAGGCGGTACAGGCCGGTCAGCCACTCGAACAGGGTGGCGTCCTGGAACAGGCCCTGGGTGGCCCACTGGTAGAGGTGGTGGTGGGTATTCACCAGGCCCGGGGTCACCAGGCAGCCGGTGCCGGAGAGGCGTTCAGCACCCACCACCATCGGCGCAGGTCCTGCACCGAGAGCTTCGATCCGGCCGTCGTCGCCGACGATCAGATGGCCATTCGGGATCTCGGCACCGACGACCGGTGCGATATAAGCGTTTTCGATGACGAGCCGACTCACTGGGCCGCACCCTTCCGCTCGGCCGCCAGACGAACGGCATCCAGAATCTTCTCGTAACCCGTACAGCGGCACAGGTTTCCGGCGAGCGCCTCACGGATCTCGACGTCCGAGGGGTTCGGCACCCGATCGATCAGGTCGTGCGCCTGCACGATCAGACCCGGTGTGCAGAAACCACACTGGACCGCGCCGGCCTCCACGAAGGCCTGCTGCATGGGGTCCAGCCTGTCGCCGTCGGCCAGGCCCTCGACGGTGCGGACCGAGCGGCCCTCCACCTGGCCCGCGGCCACCAGGCACGAGCAGACCGGGGTGCCGTCCAGATAGACGGTGCAGGAACCACATTCGCCCTGCTCGCAGGCGTTCTTGGCGCCGGGGAGGCCGACCCGCTCACGCAGCAGGTAGAGCAGGCTCTCGCCTTCCCAGACGTCGTCGGCGGTTTCCTGGGATCCGTTGACGGTGACGTTGATACGCATCAGGCCGCCCTCCTCTCCGCGGTGTAGTCGTTCCACGCCCAGCCGAGGGTCCGGCGGGCCATCACCGACAGCGCGTGCCGGCGGTAGTCGGCGGTGCCGCGCACATCGTCGATGGGCTTGGCCGCGGCGCCGACCAGACGGCCGAATTCGCGGGCCAGCTCGTCGTTCAGCGCGCCGCCGTTGTCCCAGTCCAGGTTGACGGCCAGGAAGTCCTGCGCCTCCACCGGACGGATCGGGGTCGGACCGGCCGAGCCGATGCCCGCGCCGACGGTGCACGAATCCGCGTGCAGCGCAATGGAGAACGAGCACACCGCGATCACCATGGCGTTGCGGGTGCCGACCTTCGAGAAGTACTGCGGGCCGGCGGCGGGCTTCAGCCACACGGCACGAATGAGCTCGTCCGGCTCGAGCGCGTTCTTCTTGACCCAGACGTAGAAGTCGTCGATGTCGATCATGCGGGTGCCGCGGGCGGCCGACTCGACCTCGACCACGGCATTGCCGGCCAGCAGGGCCGGGTGGGCGTCACCGGCGGGCGAGGCGCCGCCCAGATTGCCGCCGACGGTGCCGCGATTGCGGATCTGCGGAGAACCCACAGTGCGCGACGCCTGGGCCAGACCGGGCAGACGGTCCTGATACCGGTTGATGATCTTCACGAACGGGACGCCGGAGCCCAGCCGGATCCGGCCGTCCTGCTGCTCGTCCACGGTGAAGACCTCACGGCACGGGTTCAGGTCCAGAATGGCGGCCGGACGGTGGCGGTCGAAGTTCAGCTCGACCATCACGTCGGTGCCGCCCTGAATCGGAACCGCCTCGGAGCGTTCGGCTTTCAGCTGGAGCGCTTCGGCCCAGCTTCCCGGTTGTAGGAAATCCATTGCAATCCTCTAGATATCGGTTCGACGCAGGTACGACAGCACTCAGCTGCCCCGGTACGTAGAGAAGGAGTAGGGGCTCAACAGCAGGGGTACGTGGTAGTGCTCATCCGGATCGGTGACCAGGAAATCGATGGTCACCGTGGGATAGAAGGGGCTGACACCGGAGGTGTCGAAGATCAGGCGGTGCGCACCGGCGCTCGGGGCGGGCAGATCCTCGACCCGGCCGTCTTCATCGGTGTGGCGCTCGGCGAGGATCTCCCCCGCCGCGCTCTCGAGCCGCACCGCCATGCCCGCGGCCGGGCGTCCGGTCGCGGCATCGAGCACATGGGTGGACAGACTCACGTGTCCTCCAGGAGTTTCCGGATCCGCAGACCGGTGATGTCGGCGAGCTCGCGGCGGACCGTCGACTGCTCGTCGGCGACCGAGTTGCCGAGACGACGCTGGAGCTCCGAGAGCATCTCGGTGGCGCTGCGCCCGGCAGCACGGATCAGGAAGACGTGGCCGAAGTGTTCCTCGTAGGTCACGTTCCAGGAGGCCAGGTCGGCCTTCACCTGATCGTCGGCGCCGCAGGCTCCGGACTGTTCGTCGGCGGACCACTTCGCCTCACGCTCGGACCGGTGGGTGGCGGCCGTGCGCTCCCCGATGCGGGGGTGCGCCGACAGCGCCTCCTCGACATCGATCCAACTCAGCTCGGTGACCCCGGTCACCGCCGCTGCGATCAGACTCGACTCGTCCGCGTACGGTCTGTTCGCCACCATCTTGCGTGCCCATGTCCGCGACGCATTGCAGGTCAGCAGGTGCGTCTCGGCCTCTTCCAGGGGCAGCGAACCGAGCCATTCCAGGCGACTCGACATCCGACCTCCATCCGTCATTGGCGTGTGTCAACCACTTAACCCGGCGGGCGGTCATGCCCGAAAGGGCGAGACCTCCGAACCTGTGGCCTGCTTCACAGGGGCGCGTTCGTAGTTACATCCAAGTTCGGTAACCGGGCCGTCACCGACTGTTAGCCTCAGGCATCATGCGGTTACGTTCCCTGCTGACCATGCACGATCTGGGCTTGCGGCTCGTCACCGGAGAGGACGAGCTGGACCGCTTCGTACGCTGGGTGGTAACCACCGACATGCTCGATCCCGGTCGATACCTCTCCGGCGGCGAATTCGTCCTGACCGGCCTGCAATGGCGGCATTCTCCCGAGGACAGCGAGACCTTCGTGAGCGCGCTCGCCCGCGCCCGGGTGGCCGCGCTCGCCGCGGGTGACGCGCTCTACGGCGGAGCGCCCGACGATCTCGTCGCGGCCTGTAGGAAACACCGAATCCCGCTGTTCCGGGTCGAGGAGCAGATCGCCTTCGCCACCGTCACCGAGCAGATCAACCGGAAACTGTCGTCCGGACGGGCCGCCGACCTGAGCGCGATCCTGGACCGGCACCGGCAGCTGGTGTCCGGCGGCGGGCTGGATTCGGTGCTCGACCTGGTGCATCGCACGCTGGGCACCCGCTGCTGGGTGGTGTCCGCGCTCGGCCGCGTGGTGGCCGGGCCGACCCGGGACCTGCCCGAACAGGTGCGGTCGGCGTTCCTGGGCGCGCGGCGGCTGCCGCATGTGCTGTCCCACGATCAGGTGCGGTACTCGCTGTTCGCGGTGGACGCCGACGGAACCTCGCGGATCGCGGACTGGTTCCTGGTGTTCGAGAGCGACTACAAGGACTGGCCCGAGGAGCGGCGGGCCCTCATCGGGGAACTGGCCGCGGTGGTGTCCCTCGAACGAGCCCGGCACGACGATCGGCACAGCGCCGAGGGGCGCCTGGCGCAGGAACTGATCGAGCTGATCATGTCCGACGCAAAATCCGCCGACATCATCTCCCGGCTGGAATTGACCGGGCTGGGACTGTCCGACCGATACCTCGCCGTCGCCGCGACCGCGGACTCCGGGGCCGTGCGGCCCGGTGAGTTGCGCGCCGTGCTGCGCGAAATCCTTTACGGCCGAAGCCCTGCCATCGGTGTGGTGGACGGCGAGGTCATCCTGCTGGTCGCTCTCGGTGACGACAAAGCCCTCGACGACCGCATCCACCGGGCCATCGAAGCCCTCGAACCCGGGCTGCAACTGAGCCGGCTCTCGGTCGGCATCAGCGGCGCGGTCGACGGCGAGGGACTGCGCGGCGCGGTCGAGGAGGCCCGCTACGCGCGGCGCATGGCCGCCGAACGCCAGCAGCCCACCAGTGTGGTCCGCCACGACGAGCTCGCCACCCATATGCTGCTGCTGGCCAGCGTCCCCGACGAGGTCCGGCGCATGTTCCGGGTGCGGCTGCTGGATCCGCTGCGGGTCTACGACCAGGACAATCGCGCCGATCTCGTACACACCCTCGAGACCTTCCTCGAGGTGTCCGGATCCTGGACCAAGTGCGCGGATCTGCTGCACCTGCACGTGAATACGCTGCGCTACCGGATTCAGCGCATCGAGGAACTCACCAACCGCGACCTGTCCCGGCTCGAGGACCGCGTCGACTTCTTCCTCGCCCTCGCCCTGCGGTGACCGATCTCCCCTCTCGGTGTGCTGCGATTCCGATTACGCTGCCGCACAGCGTGATCCATCCCTCATTGCTGGTTTCCCAGGTGACTGGCGCCCGCGGCGCATGGCATGTGCGCCGCGGCACCTCGACCGACCACCGGGCCCGGCTCGCGCAGCCGGGGCGGCGGAGCGCCGTGTGGGAGCGACGGTCCGATCGCGACCAGGCTGCCGGGCGTGCGGCCCTTCCCCCAGCCGAGCTGCTCGCGGTATCGGCCGATGTGGGTCTCGGCGATCGCTGCTCCGGCGGCGAGCGGGGCCGCCTCCGGTGAGACGTAGAGCGCGTCGGCCGGGCAGTACGCCTCGCACATGAAGCAGGTCTGGCAGTCGGATTGTCGTGCGATGACGGGTATTCCACTGTCGGTGCGGTCGAAGACGTCGGTCGGGCAGACGTCGACGCACTTGTCGCAGGCGATGCAGTCGGCGGCGCGGACCAGCTCGATCACGACGCCACCGCCACCGGCGCGTCGGAGGCCGCCGAGGTGGCGGTCCACACCTCGTCCAACCCGCCGGACACAATGTGATGATGCTGCGCCGGGTCCAGATCCGGATGGTCCGCACGCTTGCTCATGCCCCGAGTTTCCTTGCGTGCCAGTGTGGATCGGTACATCAGGCGTCCGACGGCGGTGATGGCGGCTGCCTGCCGGGCCCGCACCCGCGCCGTGCCGGCACCGCCGCCGAGTCCGCGGGCGGCCCGCTCCCAGAGGTCGTCGAGTTCGGCCAGCGCGGGTTGGATGCGATCGCCGTGGCGCAGATAGTTCTTCTCGAACGGGATCAGTTCGCGTTGCGCGGCGCTCACGACCTCATCGGGGGACACCGATTCCGTTGCCTCGGGCCGCAATCCGACCCGTCCGGCACCACGGACCGCAGCCGGATCGACTTCTCCGGATCGCAGGGCGAACTGCGCCGCGCCCCGACCCGCCCAGCTCCCCGAGGACATGGCCCAGGCCGAGTTGTGGCTGCCGCCACCGGTGAATCCGCCACAGATCCGCTCCCGGGTCGCGGCGTCGCCCGCCGCGTAGAGACCGGGAACCGTTGTCGCGCAGTCATCGTCGACAACGTCGATACCACCGGTGCCGCGCACGGTGCCCTCGGCGAGCAGATCCACTTCGAAACGGTCGGCGAAGGGGTTGATCCCGCGCCGGTCGAACTGGAGGAAGAAGTTGGGCTGACCCAACCGCATTCGTGCCTGCACCTCGGCGTCGGCACGGTCGAGCTGCGCGAAGACGGGCTCCGACAACAGGGTTCGCGCGATCACCGATCGCCCCTTGGCGGAGCCCGCGCCCTCCAGCACCCGGCCGTCGGCGTGGAAGAAGGTGGCGTAGCCGTAGTAGGCGGTCTTGGTGATGGTCGAGCCCTTGGGCACGATGGCGTAGGCGTTGGAGAATTCCATGCCCGAGAACCGCGCCCCGGCCTCGGCCGCCATGAGCGCGCCGTCGCCGGTGTCGACATTGGTGCCCAGTGCCCGCGACAGGAACGCGCACCCGCCCGTCGCCAGCACCACCGCACCGGCTACGACCCGATAGTCCTCCTCGGCCTGCCGCCGATATCCGGCGGCCCCGCGCACCACACCGTCGGCGTCGACCAGAAGTTCCAGCGCCGGGGCATGATCGAGGATCCGCACGCCGAGCCGTTTCACCCAGGCGCGCATGCGGCGCATGTATTCGGGCCCCTGCACACCGGTGCGCAACGGCTCGCCGGTGTCGGGATCGGCCGGGAACGGGTATCGGCCCTCGATCGCGAGCCGGTTCATGTTCGCGTAGGTCTGGTCGAGGACGCGGTCCATCCAGTAGTGGTCGGCCAGATGCCCGCCCAGCGCCTCGCGGCTGGCCTTGGCATTGGCGCGGGCGGTGGCCTCGGGCGCGACGTACCAGACCCCGGTGCCCGAAGGCGCTGTGGCCCCGCTGGTTCCGCAGTATTCCTTGTCCACCAGCACCACCTGCGCGCCCGCTTCCCGGGCGTGCACCGCCGCCCAGCACGCGGCGGGCCCGCCGCCGATCACCAGCACGTCGGTACTGATCTGCCATGGTTCGCTCATCGGCACGTTCCTCCCGGGAGAGTTGGTGTCCGGAACGGTAAGGCGGCCGGTCGTATTCGCCGAAGGGTTCGAATCAGGACGATCCTTTGGCGGCGGAATTTCCCATATCGTGGAAAGCCGCTTGCGTCTCGCGGCGAGATCGGCGCGCGTCAGCGGCAGGCTTCGGCAATGCCGCTGAGCCACTCCCGGACCGCGGCGCGCTGGCCGGGGGTGAATCCGGCTTCCAGTTCGGCTTCGCGGCGGCCGACGGCGGCGTGGGCCTCGGTGTACACGGCGCGGCCCGCGTCGGTCACGTAGATCTGGTGGGTCCGGCGGTCGGTCGGGTGCGGGCGGCGCTCGATCAGGCCGGCCTTCTCCAGCCCGCCGAGCATCTCGTTCGCGGCCTGCCGGGTGCTGCCGACATCGCGGGCGATATCGGTGACCGACTTCCCGGGCTGTTTCTGCGTCATCATCAGCGTCGCGTACTGCGAGGTGGTGAGGCCGAAATCCTTGAGTTCCTCACCGATCGCGGAACGCATGCTCAACCACACCGTGCGGACCATGAAGGTCAGGGATCCATCCTGCGATCCGGAACAGCTCACCGCGACAACCCTTTCCCAAGATTGACAGGTTCCTGACAATCACGCACACTGGCGATCGTCAGGTTCCTACCAATCTTATCGAAGGCATCCATGACCGTGCCCGCGACGCTGCCGAGATCCCGGCAGCGGCTCATCCTCGCCGTTCTCCTGCTGTCCTCCCTGCTGATCTGGCTGGACAACACCATCCTCGCCACCGCGCTCGAGACCCTCGCCGATCCGGTGCGCGGGCTGGGCGCGAATCCCGCTCAGCTGCAATGGGCCTCGGGGTCCTACACCCTCGTGTTCGCCGCGCTCATGTTCACCGCCGGGGCGCTCGGCGACCGCTACGGGCACCGGACCGTGCTCGTCACCGGATTGATCGTCTTCGCCGCCGCCTCGGTCTGGGCGGCCTACACCGGTGATCCCGCCGGGCTCATCGCCGCCCGTGCGGTCATGGGCGTGGGCAGCGCGCTCATCATGCCCGCCACCATGGCGACGGTGACCTGGACGTTCACCGGTCCGGCGCGCGCATCGGCCATCGGGCTGTTCTCGACCTCCGCCGGCGTCGGACTGGCGGCGGGCCCGTTGCTGGCCGGGGTGCTGCTCGACCACTTCTGGTGGGGCTCAGTGTTTCTGGTGAACGTGCCCGTCGTCGCGGTCGCGCTGATCGGGATCGCGGTGCTGGTCCCGAATTTCCGCAGCCCGACGCCGCGCCCGCTCGACCTCGGCGGACTGGCGCTGTCGGTGAGCGGGTTGGCGGCCCTGGCCTACGGGCTCATCCGGGCGGGCCAGGTCGCCGCGTGGACGCCGGTGCAGGTGTGGGCACCCATCGCCGCCGGGCTGGCCCTGCTCGCCGCGTTCGTGGTCGTCGAATTACGTTCCGGGCAGCCGAGTTTCGATCCACGGCTGCTGGCGCAGCGGGTCTTCGGCGGCGGCAACGCGGCCCTGGGCCTGCTGTTCCTGGCGATGACCGCGGCCGGCTTCTACGGCGCGTTCTACCTCCAGGGCGCACGCGGTTTCTCACCGCTCGCCGCGGGTCTGATCAACTCCCCCGCCGCCGTCGGCGTGATCATCGGCGGTCCGCTCGGCGTCCGCCTGGTCCGTCGCTTCTCCCTGCGCGCGGTGACCGCGACCGCCCTCACCGTCGGCGCGCTCTGCATGGGCAGCGCGGTCTTCTTCGGACTGCACACACCCATCGTCTGGAACGTGGCACTGGCTGCGGCACAGGGCTTCTCGATCGGCATGGTGATCGGTTCGGTCACCAGCGCCCTGATGAGCACGCTCCCGCTCGACCGCGCCGGCGCGGGATCGGCCGTCACCAATACCGTTCGGCAAACCGGCAGCGTCCTGGGTATCGCGCTCGGCGGCACCATCATGGCCATCACCTACCGCACCGGAATCCAGGCCGCGCTCACCGGCCTGCCCGACACCGCTCGGGAGCCCGCCCAGGTATCCGCCGAACAGGCGCGCCATGTGGCCGCCGCCATCAACCGCCCCGACCTGTCCGATGCCGCCGACGACGCCTTCATCCACGCCATGCACGTCGGCGGTGTGTGGACCATGGTCTTCGCGCTCACGGGAGCCGTCGTCCTGGCCCTGACCCTGCGACCCCGCCCCGCACCGGCCACGCCGGAGCCCGAGCCGAGCCTGGCGACCGCCGGTCACGACTGAGCCGATCGACGGAAATGATGTTCAGCTGACGAGTCCTGCCGCGCTCGCGCAGTAGCGCCAGAGGCCTTCGCGGTCGGAGTCGGATTCTCGGGTTCGACGCAGGTAGTGCTCCGGGCGCGCCCGCCGGTCGTGCCAGAACCTGCCGGATGGCACATCCGTGGCCGCCAGCCACACGGCGGTGTCCGCCCCTTCGGCCGGGGTGCGCAGCAATGGCGCCATCAGCCGGCGAAAGCGCGGCAGGGAGGTCGCGATCCCCGGTGTGCCCACCCAGCCGGGATGCATTGCATGCACCGAAATGCTCTGCGCGGCATAACGATCGGCCAGCACGGAGGTGAGGGCCACCTGCATGCGCTTGGTGCGCGCGTAGGCTGCTGCGCCATGGTAGTCACCGCAACGGTATTCGATGTCGTCGACCCGCAGGGGCTGGAGGTACATGCCGCCCGACGACATCATGATCACCCGAGCCGCGGTGGAACGCGCCAGTACTGGTGCTAGCAACTCGGTCGTCAGAAGCGGTCCGAGAACATGTGTCGACAAACAGATCTCGTGCCCCTGAGGGCTCTCCGTGCGGGTGCGCGGTAGTACCCCGGCATTGTGGAGAATTCACGTGTGGCGGCGTTGTGCTCGCGACGTGGCGTGTCGGGATCACGCACCGGATCGCGGTGAGCGAATCCGGCTGACCGAATGGTCCGGCGGTCGGCCGCCGTACCGGTCAGCCGTGAACATCGAGGGCCAGCGTTCGGCCGAGCACGTGCCGCAACGCGAAATCCAGCTCGGGCGTGCGGAATCGGTGTCCGGCCGTGGTGAGCCGGTCCGGGAGCACGCGCTGACTGGCAGCCGCCAGCTCCTGGAAACCCTCGGCACCCAGCAGTAGTCGCGGCCCGAATTCGGGGATGGGCAGGACTGCCGGTCGACGCACGACCCGGGCCAGAGTTGCGGTGAAGTCGGCGTTTCGCACCGGGGTCGGTGCCACGGCATTGACGGGACCGGTGAGCGTCTCGTTCCACAGTGCCCGGTGGTAGATGTCGAGCAGATCGTCGATGCCGATCCAGGACAGCCATTGCCGTCCGTCACCGATCCGGCCGCCCAGGCCTGCTGAGAACAACGGTCGGAGCAGGCGCAGCGTGCCGCCTCGGGGTGATTGCACGATGCCGGTGCGGATGGTGGCCACTCGGATCCGGTCCGCCGCGGTCAGCGCGGCTGCCTCCCAGTCCGACACGACGTCGGCCAGGAAACCGCTTCCGCGCGAGCTGCTTTCGGTCAGTATCTTCTCGCCCCGATCGGCGCCGTAGTAGCCGATCGCGGAGGCGCTGACGAAAACTCGCGCACCCGATCGAGCCGCCAGTTCGGCCAGTCGGCGCGTCGGCTCTATTCGGCTTTCGCGGATATCCCGCTTGTGGGCGGAGGTGAATCGCCCCGCGATCGACTCACCCGCGAGATGAACGACACCATCGACACCTGTCAGCAGGTCTTTCGCGGGCGCAGCCGGATCCCATTGCCGCTCATCGGGTCCGGAGGGCGCACGCCTGACCAATCGGATGACCGTAATGCCGCCGGCACTCAGAAACGCGCTCAGCGCGGACCCGATCAGACCGGAGGCTCCGGTCACCGCCACAGTCGACGGACCACGCCCGCGGGCCTCCTGATGTGCCGCGAGGTCACCCGACAACTGTCGTGACCGATACGCGAATATCGAACGCAGGGCCGCGGCGGGTACTGGCGTGTCAACCCGGTCCAGCACTCGGGTGGACCGTTCGTCGACTGCCTCGAATTCATGAGTATGGGTCCACGGCAACAGCTTCGATGGCGCAGCGGACAGGCTTCCGCCCACGGCCTCGTCGACGAATCTCCGTGGCGGATCGTATTCAGCGGCCCGGTGCTGCGCGATCCAACGTAGCCCGGCTGGAAGGGCGAGTTCCGCCCGGCCATCCGACAACGAGGTGGTTTCCGAGACGAGCCGGACGGGCGACCACGGGGGACTCAGGCGTGTGAACGCGCCGGGACGCTGGAACCAGGCGAAGACTTCGTCTCGCGGTGCGGTGATGACACTCGACCACTCGATGCCCATCCGAAGCACTCTAGCCCGGGCGCTGGAGAAGTCGGCGAACCTACACGCGACCGTGGCTATTCGGACGCCCCTCCGGCAGCGAGGAGCTTCCCGAGCAAGGTCGTCAGCTGGACCCGTTCCTCCGCAGTGAGCGCGTCTTTCACCAAGCTCAGGCATACCTCGTACCACTCCGGATGGCCTGTACCACAACTCATCTCACATCAGCATGAGCGAGCACTGCCGCCGACCATACGACGCTCGGCCCGTTGATCTTCCGATGCCCCGGACTGGCCGGTTCGGTCAGCGCTGTATGCGGCTGACAGTGCATTCGAGCCACAGCGGCCGGACTTGGATGCCTAACTCGGTGCAGGGTCAGACCGGTTCCGTTGCCGATCAACCCGACCCGAAGCCACGGCTCGTCATCGCGATTGAACTTTCCCTCGGCGGTCATGATCGCGCCCTTCTCGAACGTGCCCGAACAGCTCGATGTCGCCGGCCTGCGTTCGGCCGGTCGGTCGATACAGCTCGATCACCACGGCGAAGGCTGACCAGGATTCGCTCATCTGATCTGGCCTTACCCCTCGGACTCTAGGGACCGGGTCGGGGTTCTGTTTGGGGTCGGGATCGCCATTGGGTGGGGCTGCAGCCGAAGTGTCCGTGGAACCATCGTGAGAAGTTGCTGAGTGCGGAGAACCCGAGCAGGTCTGCGATGTCGGTGAGGGAGTGGCGGGGGTTCATGACCATTCGTCCGGCAAGGTCGGCGCGTGTGGCGGTCAGCAGTGTGGAGAACGTCTCGCCCGATGAGGCGAGTTGGCGGTGCAGTGCGCGTCTGCTGAGTCCGAGGCTGCGTGCCACGTGTTCGGAGGTGCATCGCCCGGTCGGGAGCAGCAGTTCGATGGTCTGGCGAACGCGGTAGGTGATCGTGATGTCCTGCGGTGATGGCAGGGTATCGAGCACTTGCTGTGCGTAGGAGCGCATGTGTGGGTCGGCCATGCGTTTGGGTGTTTGCAGGTCGGTGGTTTCGAGGACGATGCCGTTGAAGTCGTGGTCGAATTCGATAACGGGGCCGAATCGGCGGAGGTGAGTGTCGATTCCGGTGGGCGCGCTGTGGGTGAAGCACACGGCGACCGGCCGCCAGCCGGTTCCGAGGAAGCGGCGCAGGATCGTGTGCAGGACGGCCATGGCGAGTTCGACGAAGTGCCTGGTCTCGACCGGTTCGCCGAGTTCGGCGTCGATTCGGATGGTCGTCACGCCGTTGGCGTCGGTCATGCGCATTCGGAGCGCTTCGTTGTAGGTGTGCTCGTAGCGCTGCAGGATGCGCAGCGCTTTGCGGACGTCGGGTTCTTCCCGCAGGACCAGGCTCAGCGGACCGAGGTTGGAGAACCGGCGGTGTTCGGCGAGTCGGAGTCCGAAGTCCGCGCATCCCGATGCTGCGGCCGAATGCTCGAGTAGCCGGGCCACCGCGGCGGCGGAGATCCACCGATCCTGCTGGCCGAGGCTGGCGGGATCGAGACCCACCGCTCGCATCAGTGGCGCCGGTTCTATCTCGGCCGAGCGACAGGCTTCCACATAGCCGCTCAGGGCTGCATATCGAGCAAGGGGCTTCATCGGCAGATCTGTCCCAATCTGATAAGTGATTCGCCCATCAGGATAAGCCGAAAAGCTGGAATCCACTTAATGTCGTCTGCATCACAACATGAGGGCAGAGGAAATGACGGTGGCAGACAAATCACCTCATCTCCTGGTCGGTCACCAGCCCGGGGAGAGCGTGTGCTCTCCGTCGCGTGGTACGTCGCGGCCGTCGGCCGTGGGTGCCGGGTGAGACGAACGGTGGACCGACTACCTATTCCGTTGCGCGGTCGAGGATTTCGACTGTCGCGTGTACGACGCGCCCGGCTGCGGGCATCTGCCGTCGAGAGGAGACGAACGTGGCGAAGGCTATCCGCTACTACGACACCGGTGGACCGGAGGTTCTGCGGTGGGAAGGGGTCGAGGTGGGTGATCCCGGACCAGGGGAGGTGCGTATCAAGCACGGCGCGGTGGGGTTGAACTTCGCCGACATCTACTTCCGTACCGGCATGTACCCGGCGCCTCTGCCTGCGGGGATGGGCGTCGAGGCGGCCGGCACCGTGGAGGCGGTCGGGGCCGGCGTCACCGAATATCGCCCCGGTGACCGCGTCACCTACACGGGAAGTCCGCTGGGTGCCTACAGCACCGAGCGTGTGATGCCCGCCGCGCATCTGATCCGCCTTCCCGACGCGATTCCGTTCGAGACTGCTGCGGCGATGACGATGCGTGGGTTGACCGCCTCGTATCTGCTGCGGCGTATCTGGCCCCTTGCCAAGGGTGACACCGTGTTGCTGCATGCCGCTGCCGGCGGGGTCGGGTTGATCTTCCTGCAGTGGGCCAAGCTGCTGGGCCTTCGAGTGATCGGCACGGTGTCGACCGAACACAAGGCAGCCGTCGCTCGCAGCTATGGCTGCGACGAGGTCATCGTCTATTCGAAAGAAGATGTGGCCCAACGGGTTCGCGAGCTGACCGGCGGCAAGGGCGTGGCGGTGGTCTACGACAGCATCGGTGCCGCCACCTTCGATACCTCGCTGAATGCGGTGGCACGGCGCGGATTGATCGTGTGTTTCGGTACCGCATCGGGCCCGATTCCACCGATCGACGCGATGCGGTTGGCGACGGGCGGTTCGCCCTACCTCACCCGTCCGGCGCTGGCCGACTACATCGCCGATCCCGTCGAACGGGCGGCGTTGGCCGGTGAGCTGTTCGACCATGTCGCCTCGGGCCGGATCACGATCCAGATCAACCAGCGCTACCCGCTGGAAGAGGCCGCGCAAGCCCACCGTGACCTGGAGTCGGGCCGCAGCATCGGTTCCTCGGTTCTCACCGTCTGATGCACGCCGGGACGAACACCCTCGCGCCGCGGTGCCGCGTGCCCGGTCCTCCAACCGCCACAGCAGCGGCGCCACCGGAAATCCAGCCAGAAAAGGAAATCCAGCCAGAAAAGGAGACGACCATGAACGCACCCGCCGTATCGGTGCCATCACCAGGCGCGGTCACGACCACACCGCGGCCGTCGATCAAGGCTCGTCCGCTGACGTGCAGCATCGGCGCTGAGCTGTTCGATGTGGACCTCGGTGAGGTTTCCCGCAGCGACGAACTGTTCACCGAGTTGAAGACGCTGCTGCTGCAGTACAAAGTGCTCTTCGTGCGCGAGCAGGACATCAGCCGCGCCGAACATGTGGCCTTGGCTCGACGGTTCGGGCCGCTCGAGGACCATCCGGTAGCCCCAACCCATCCCGACCACCCAGGACTCGTCCGGATCTACAAGGATATCGACAGCCCGCCCGAGCACTACGAGAACGTCTACCACTGTGATGCCACCTGGCGGGAGAACCCGCCCATGGGTTCGGTCCTGCGATGCGTGGAGGGCCCGGCGGCGGGCGGCGACACGATCTGGGTCAACATGGCCATGGCCTACGAGCGTCTGCCCGAGCCTGTGAAAAGCCAGATCGCGAATCTGCGTGCCCGCCACAGTATCGAGGCAACGTTCGGCGCGAAACTTCCGCCTGAGCAGCGTCTGGCGCTCAAGAGCCGTTATCCCGACCCGGAACACCCGGTGGTGCGCACGCATCCCGAGACGGGCGAAAAGATCCTTTTCGTCAACGCGTTCACGACGCACTTCGTCAATTTCCACACGTCCGAGAACGTCAGGCACGGTATCGATTACGCCCCCGGGGCGAGCAATCTGCTGACCTACCTGATCAGCCAGGCATCGATCCCGGACTATCAGGTGCGGTGGCGTTGGACCAAGAACAGCTTCGCGATCTGGGACAACCGTTCGACCCAGCACTACGCGGTGCAGGACTACTGGCCCGCGGTCCGCAAGATGGAGCGAGCCGGAATTTCCGGAGACATACCTTTCTGAGTGCTGTCGATCCGTACAGCACATTCACTGATCACTGAAATGGAGTTCTGAAGTGAATTTCCTTGACGATGCCCTATTCCCGGAAAACCAGGAAAAGCTGGTCATCACCGCGGCTCCCTACGGTCCGGAATGGGAGCCGAACGATTTCGTCGAAGATATTCCGATCACAATGGACGAGCAGGTCCAGAAAGCCGTGGACTGCTACAACGCCGGTGCGACAGTGCTGCATCTGCACGTCCGGGAGCTCGACGGGAAGGGCTCCAAGCGCCTGTCGAAGTTCAACGAGATGCTCGCGCGACTGCGGGAAGCCGTTCCGGACATGATTCTGCAGGTCGGCGGGTCGATCTCGTTCTCCCCAGAAGGCGAGGGCGATGAAGCCAAGTGGCTGTCCGACGACACCCGGCACCTGCTGGCCGAACTCGACCCCACACCCGATCAGGTGACGATCGCGATCAACACCCAGCAGATGAACCTGCTGGAATTGATGACCGCCGAAGACATCCGCGGCACCTCCTTCGAGCGGCCTGAGATCGCCGAGGCCTACACCGAGATGATCGTGCCCGCCGGTCCGCGGTGGGTGAAGGAGCATCTGCGCCGCTTGCAGGCCAACGGGATTCAGCCGCAGTTCCAGCTGGCCGGCACCCATCAGTTCGAGACCGTCGAACGATTGATCCGCCAGGGCCACTACACCGGTCCACTGGTGTTGACGTGGGTGGCGATCGGCGGCGGATCCGACGGACCCAGCCCCTACAACATGATGGAATTCATCCGCCGGGTGCCCGACGGCGCGGTGCTGACCCTGGAATCGCTCATGCGGTCGGTGCTGCCGGTCAGCACCATGGCCATCGCGATGGGCCTGCATGTGCGGTGCGGCATCGAAGACACCCTGTGGGGACCGGACAACAAGAAGCAGTCGACCGTGGAGCAGATCGAGCAGATGGTGCGCATCGCCGGTGAGCTCGGGCGGCCGGTGGCCAGCGGCAAGGAGGCCCGCGAGATCTACCGGATCGGTGAAACCTACGCCGGCGCCGACGAAACGCTCGCCAAGAACGGCTTCGCCCCCAACCGGAAGCCCGGCCAGGTCGGGTTCACACACCACGCCTGATCGATAATTCCCGCGCGCTTGCGCACCCGAGCCCGAGGCATGCGATCGATGTCCGTCATGCCTCGGGCTCGCCTCTCCTTTCTTTATCTTTCTTTCTTCTCTTTTCTTCGCTGTGGGGCCGTCGACTTTCCGGCACCCGCCTTCATGCAGGTCATAGGAGCCCTTCATGGGTCAGCGCACCACTTCTCTCCCAGACCACTCCGCCGCCACCGTGGCCCAGCCCGGCAGATCGGTTTATCCATGGGTGGTTTTCGCTCTCGTTTTCTCACTGCTGCTCTCGGACTACATGTCCCGGCAGGTTCTCAACGCCATATTCCCGTTCCTGAAGTCGGACTGGGGTGTCTCCGATTCCCAGCTGGCGTCACTGAGCAGCGTTGTCGCGCTGACCGTCGGACTGCTGACTCTCCCGCTGTCGCTGCTGGCCGACCGGTGGGGGCGGCTGAAGAGCCTGGCGGTCATGGCCGTGGTGTGGAGCGCGGCGACCGTGCTGTGCGCGGTGGCCGGCAACTACCAGCAGATGCTTGCCGCACGATTCTTGGTCGGTGTCGGCGAAGCCGCATACGGCAGCGTCGGTATCGCGGTGGTACTCAGCGTGTTCGCACCGCGCGTGCACGCGACGCTCAGCGGCTCGTTCATGGCCGGCACCACCTTCGGATCCATGATCGGTGTCGCCGCCGGCGGTGCCATCGCCACGCATATGAGCTGGCGCTGGTCGCTGGCCTGCATGGCGGTGTTGGGTCTGATCCTGGTCGCCGTGTTCCGGGTGGTGGTCACCGAACGCCGACTGGCCCGCCACCGCATCGACCCCGACCCAGCCAACGACACGGCCAGCGGCACCACGGCGGGGGGTAACGAGCGTGCCCGGCTGTCGAGCCTGGTGACCAATCCGGCCGTGCTGTGCGCCTACCTGGGCAGTGCCCTGCAAATGTTCACTGCCGCAGCACTTCTGGCGTGGCTGCCCAGCTTCTTCAACCGCGACTATCACCTCGTCCCCGACCGAGCCGGTGCCGCCGCATCGGGCTTCGTTCTGCTGATCGGTGTCGGCATGGTGTGCTGTGGCATTCTCACCGACTGGGCCGGTCGACTGGTCATCTACCGCAAATGGGTCACTGCCGTGGTCTACTGCGCCATCTCGCTGGTGACGCTCACCACCGGATTCCTCTGCCAGACCGGCCCATTGCAGCTGATCCTGATCGGTATCGGCGCATTCTTCTCCGGCGGATCGTCGGGCGCGGTGACCGCGATGGTCGCCCACCTGACCCACCCGTCGATCCGTTCGTCGGCCTTCGGCACCGTCACCGTGGTCAACAATCTGCTGGGCATGGCCCTGGGCCCGTTCGTCGTCGGCATCCTGGCCGATCACCTGGGTCTACGGCAGGCCCTGCAACTGGCTCCTCTGGCCTATCTCCTGGCGATCGCGGCGCTGCTCGCCGGACGGTACCGCCACATCGTGCAGACCTCGGCCGTGCCGAAACTCGCTGTCTGAGAACAGAAGTGGATCACCATGAACCTCGAACCTACCGTGGTGTTCGTCCCGGGCCTGCGTGACCATGTGGCCGACCACTGGCAGACCCGGCTGGCCGCCCAGATCCCCGGATCGCGAACCGTCCCGCCGCTGGGGCGCGGCGACCTCGACTGCGCAGCCCGGATCGAAGCACTCGACCGCGTGGTTGCCGAGGTCGACGGGCCGGTCGCACTCGTGGCCCACAGCGCCGGAGTCGTCATCACCGGGCACTGGGCGCAACGATATCGCCGCCGAGTCCACGCGGCGCTGCTGGCCACACCACCCGACCTGGAATCACCGCTACCGGACGGACACCCGGGAACCGAACAGTTGCGAGCCAACGGGTGGATACCCATCCCCCGCAACCGGCTGGACTTCCCCAGCATCGTCGCCGCCAGCACCGACGATCCGCTGGCACGGTACGAGCGGGTCGCCCAGTTCGCCGACGACTGGGGCAGCCATCTGGTGAATCTCGGCCCAGTGGGCCACCTCAATCCAGCAGCCGGATACGGCGAATGGCCGGCCGGAGCCGACCTCGTCGCGGCGATGCTCCACCTCGGACACACCGCAAACGGCTAGACGATCACAGACCTCCGGAAGGGACTGCACATGCCAGCGACCACAGCCGAAAACACCCTGCTCTGGCAGCCGACCGATCAACAGATCACCGACGCCACACTGACCGATTTCGTCCGTTATCTACGTACGACACGTGGCCACGAATTCGACGACTACGACAGCCTCTGGCAGTGGTCGGTGACGGACCTGGAGGGGTTCTGGTCGGCCGTATGGGAGTTCTTCGGCCTCGACCGGTACAGCCGCTACGACCGCGTGGTCACCGATGATCCGATGCCACTGACCCGATGGTTTCCCGGAGCTCGGGTGAACTTCGCGCGTGTGCTGCTCGACCGCGGTGACCAGGACTCGATCGCGATCGTCGATGCCGATGAATCGGGCCGGATCCAGCGGTGGACCCGGGCCGAGATCCGCGATCAGGTTCTGTCACTGGCCACCTTCCTCGAAGAATCCGGCGTCACCGCGGGCGACGTGGTCGTCGGCTACCTGCCCAACATCGCCGAAGCCGTCGTCGCGTTCCTGGCGACTGCCGCACTCGGCGCGACCTGGGCCTCGGTCGGCCAGGACTATTCCGCGCAGGCGGTCACCGACCGATTCGCCCAGCTGCGGCCCAAGGTGCTGATCACCGCGGACGGATACGTGTTCAACGGCAGAACTCACGACCGGAGCGAGGCCGTGCGGCAGATCGCGAGCACGCTGCCGAGCGTGACCGACGTCATCGTGGTGCCGCGAGTGGAACGCGCCATCAGCGACACCGGCCCGACTGCCCGCTGGTCGACCTGGGCTCGAGCGATCGACCGCCCGGCGCGGCACGGATTCACCGATGTGGCCTTCGATCACCCGCTGTGGGTGCTGTTCTCCTCCGGCACCACCGGACGCCCCAAGGGCCTCGTCCACGGCCACGGCGGCATCCTCCTCGAAACGGTCAAACAGGTTGGCCTGCACTGGAATCTGCGCGCCGATGACCGCGTGTTCTGGTACACCTCGCCGAGCTGGATGATGTGGAACACCCAGCTGTCCACGTTGATCGCGGGTGGCAGCATCGTCTGCTACGACGGCTCGCCCACCACACCGGACACCTCGCGGCTGTGGCAGCTGGCCGCCTCGCTCGAGGTCACCTTCCTCGGACTCAGCCCCGGATACCTGCAAGCCTGCGCCAACAGCGACTGCCACCCGGCCGAGTTGTTCGATCTCGGTCGGCTGCGCGCGCTCGGCAGCACCGGATCCCCTCTGACCGCCAACCTGTACCAGTGGGCCCGAGACGCCGTCGGCGAGCTGCCATTGTGGTCGATGAGCGGCGGCACCGATGTCGCAGGCGCACTGGTCGGTGCGCTGCCCACCCGCGCGGTGCAGGCCGGTCGCATCTCCTGCCGCTGCCTCGGTGTCGCCGCGCAGGTGTGGGATTCCCACGGCACAGCCGTCTGCGAGCAGGTCGGCGAACTCGTCGTCACCCGCCCGATGCCGAGTATGCCGGTCGCGCTCTGGGACGACCCGGACCGAAGCCGCTACCGCGCCGCCTATTTCGACACCTACCCCGGCGTGTGGCGGCAAGGCGACTGGGCCACGCTCTTCGGCGACGGCACCGTGGCCATCCACGGGCGATCCGATGCCACGCTGAACCGCAACGGCATCCGGATGGGCAGCTCCGACATCTACGCCGCCGTCGAGGCGATGCCCGAAATCGCCGAGGCTCTGGTGATCGGCGCCGAACAAGCCGACGGCAGCTACTGGTTGCCGCTGTTCGTGGTTCTCGAACCCGATCAACGGCTCGATCAAGAACTCGAAAACCGCATCCGCGCCACCATCCGCGACCAGGTCTCGCCACGGCACGTGCCCGACGACGTGCATGCGGTCCCGGCGCTCCCGCATACGCGCACCGGCAAGAAGCTCGAGGTGCCCCTCAAACGGATCCTCCAGGGCGCGCCCGTGCAGGAGGTCATCAGCCCGGACGCGGTTGATGACGCCACACTGCTGGCCTACTTCACCGAACTCGCCGCCGAACGCCGCGCCACGACTCGCCCATCACGCTGAGCTCGGCCACCCGCCATTCCGCCGCTAGTCGAAAGATCCACCATGCTCAACCTGTCGATGCTGCTGGAAGACACCGCCCGCCGCCACCCCGACCGTGCCGCTCTCGTCCTCGGCGATCAGCGATACACCTACTCACGCACCGAGGAACTGGCGAATCAGGTCGCTAATCTGCTGGTGGCCAATGGCATCCAGCCCGGCGACAAGATCGCCCTATCGTGTCCGAACCTGCCGTGGTTCCCCATCGCGTACTACGGAATTCTCAAGGCCGGCGCGGTCGTCGTGCCCTTGAACATCCTGCTCAAGGGCCGTGAGATCGCCTACCATCTCACCGACGCCGAAGCCAAAGCCTATATCTGCCATGCGGGTACACCGGATCTGCCGATCGGCGAGTACGCGCGCGCCGGCTTCGACCAAACCCCCACCTGCGAGCAGCTGTTCGTCGTCGACGACACACCACCGGCAGCCGGCGAGGAGTTTATCGCCTTGCCACAAGCGCTGGCGGGCCAGCCGTCGCGGTTCGACACGGTGGTTCGGGAAGCCACCGACACCGCGGTCATCCTCTACACCAGCGGCACTACCGGACACCCCAAAGGTGCCGAGCTGTCGCACGCCAACATGGTGCTCAACGCATTGGCCGCCAACCGCCAATTCGACGCCAGCCCAGCCCGACCCGACACCCATCTGGCGACCCTGCCGCTGTTCCATTCGTTCGGTCAGACCGTGAACATGAACGCCGGGTTCGCCACCGCAGCCACCATCGTGCTGCTGCCCCGCTTCGACGCCGCCACAGCACTCGACCTGATTCGCGCCGAACAGATCACCGTCTTCGCCGGCGTGCCCACCATGTTCTGGGGTCTGCTGCAAACCCTCCACGACACCACCGAGATCGCACCTCACCTGCGCCTGGCGATCTCCGGCGGAGCCGCACTGCCGGTGGAGATCCTCACCAGATTCACCGAACGCTTCGGCGTCGCGATCCTGGAAGGATACGGGCTGTCGGAAACCTCACCGCTCGCCATCTTCAGCAGCACCGAACACCGGCGCCCCGGATCGATCGGAAAACCGATGTGGGGCATCGACATTCGCTTGATCGATGACGACTGGAACACCGTGGCCGGCGAGAACGCCGTCGGCGAAATCGCCATCCGCGGGCACAACATCATGAAGGGCTACCACAACCGCCCCCAGGCAACCGCCGAAGCGATACGGCAGGGATGGTTCCGCAGCGGCGACCTCGCCTACCGCGACGCCGACGGCTTCTACTACGTCGTCGACCGTGCCAAGGACATGATCGTCCGCGGCGGTCTCAACGTCTATCCCCGCGAAATCGAAGAGCTCCTCATGACCCACGACGGGGTTTCCCTGGCCGCCGTGGTCGGGATACCCCATGACAGCCACGGCGAGGAAATCAAGGCCTATGTCATCCCAACCCCCGGAACCTGCCTCACCGAAGCCGAACTCATCGCCTGGTCGAAGCAACAGGTGGCGGCCTACAAATACCCCCGCTACGTCGAGTTCGTCCAAACACTGCCGATGACCGCCACCGGCAAGATCCTCAAACGCGAACTCCGCACCGCCCAGTAACGGATTTGAGCCCACCATGAACCCCACCACTGAACCCATCATCGTCATGGTGCCCGGACTCGCCGATGACCACGACGACCACTGGCAGACGCGGCTCGCCACCGAAGTCAACGCCACCCGCACCGTGCCGAACCCGCCGGTGCCCGCGCACCTGAACCGTCACGCGTGGGTCACCGCACTGGATTCGGCCGTGCGTGAACTCCCTCATCCGGTCGTATTGGTCGCGCACGGCGCCGGTGTCCTCACCACCGTCCACTGGGCCCGACACGCCACCGGCAATGTCCTCGCCGCCCTGCTCGTCACCCCGCCAGACGTCGAAATACCGCTCCCCACCGGCTATCCGACAACCGATCAGCTCACCCACCACGGCTGGAATCCCATCCCACGCCGCCGACTTCCGTTCCCGAGCATCCTCGCCACCAGCACCAACGACGTTCTCGCCAGCCGACGACGAGTCGCCGGCATGGCCGAAACCTGGGGCAGCCGCCTGGTCGACCTCGGCCCAGTCGGCCACCTCGACCCCCGCGCCGGATACCGCATGTGGCCCTATGCCAGAACACTGCTCGACGAGCTGATGCAGTCGCTGCACCGGACCAACCCCGCCAGCACAACCCGCGACCCACACCCTGCACGCGTCAAGAACTCTTAGCCCGAACGCGACTCGCGCACCAGGCCCGAACTCACAGCCCGCCCGGGGTTGTGACGATCCCACCAATGCAGATGAGGATCCGCATGAGCAAGATCAAGAAAACCGCCATCGCCGCAACACTGTCGGTCTCGGCTCTCACCGTCACCGCCGCCACGGTCAACGCCGCACCCGCCGACAATCCACCGACACCGGTCCACTACGAGATCACTTCCCGTGACGGATCCGCGATCCTGACCACGACCGACGGGCTACTGAAAACCGTCGGCGACCAACTCGTGCTCACCGACCGCGACGACCGCCCCGCCGCGGCGATCCCGCTCATCTACCGCATCGACGACACCGCATACGCGATCACCGCCGCCATCGAGGGGCAGACCGCCACCTTGGCCCCGTCGAAAAACGTTGTCGCAGCACCGCACGTGCCAACTGGCCCGACCATCACCACCGAACAGGCCGCAACCCAGATCGCCGAATCCTTCAACCCGCGCGACAGCCAAGCCCTCGGCACATTCGCCCAACGTGTCTCCATCGGCGCCGGAATCAGCGCGGTCCTCGGCGCGGTCCTCGGCGCCGGTGTCGGCTGCCTGGTCGGCGGCGCCGCAGGTGCTGCGATCTCCAGCCCGGTTATCGCGTTGCTCGTGCCGTTCGTTGGAGCCACCGTCGCCGGCTGCGTTCTCGGTGCCGCCACCCTCGGCGCGGTCGGGTCCATGATCGGTCTCGTCGTCGCCGGCGGACCGATCACACTCTTCTCCGCCATCCAGTACTTCTCGACCATCCTCGCGCCCTGCCCGCCCGAGCTCGCCTACTGCAAGGACCCGGCACAGCCTGCGCCGCAAGCCAAATAGCCCACACCACAGCCACATCCGGCACCGCACCCGGATGTGGCTGCCCGGCCGGTTGGGCCCCATCGTCGCGAGTCGCCGCTACCGCTCCATCGAGACCCCGATCGAGGATAATGGCCACCCACCGCCTGCGCCGACCCCCACTTCGACCGGTCGAGTCCTTGCTCATAGCAGAGGGATGGTGTTGCCGACGGCGCAGGCGGGTGGATCAGTAGGTCGTGTGCAGAGGTTGTTCGGCTTGGGGATATGCCCAACGAATCTATGACTTCTGTTGAGCAGCGCGGGATTCCGGCTAGGGTGAAGGATCGAGGCGAGCGTCTCCAAGACCAGATCTGGGGGATCCGTGATCAGTGACATGAGCATCCAGGAACGCCATTTCCCGATCACCACATGCTTCGGATGCGGACCGGCCAACCCTTCCGGCACGCATCTTCGCAGCTATCGGGCAGAC
Organism: Nocardia sp. CA-151230; assembly: GCF_050942175.1. NCBI lineage: Bacteria > Bacillati > Actinomycetota > Actinomycetes > Mycobacteriales > Nocardiaceae > Nocardia > Nocardia sp. CA-151230. Next base: position 3,473,662 of record NZ_CP192061.1, on the reverse strand, counting down.
GACGACACGGTGGTGGGATCGTTCACCCCGGGTCCGGACCACGGCAACGGGCTCGGATTGGTCCACGGTGGGGTCATCTCTGCTGTGCTGGACTGCCATTCGGGCGCGGTCGTGTTCCAAGCCGCCATCGATCGCGGGTGGTTCAGCGAGCACGACATGGTGGCCCCTTTGGTCACCGCTGGGTTCGACGTCAGCTTCCTACGCCCCACACCGCTAGGCCCTGCCCTCGACCTTTGGGCACAAATGGAACAACTGACCGAGCAGCAGGCCATCACCAACGCCGAACTACGCTTCGACAGCAAAACGCGAGTCTCGATGCGCTCCACTTGGAAACGGCTCAACCCTCGCTGAGAACCATTCGCAACCTTCCGCTACATCGCCCCCTTGCGATCCCAACACCGGACAGTCCGAGTGCAATAGTCCCGGCCAACCGGCACGATCATGTCGCTGATGCCGCCGACGTCGTCACCGGTGATACCGGCCAAGGTGGTGTGCATGACCTGCGCGACCTCACCGGTCTGGTCGGTGAAGGTGTTGGTGACGGTGAGAAGGTCCTTGCCCGCGATCCGGCGCACCGAGGAGAGCTCGACATCGCTGACCAACCGGTCGCCGGTGAGCACCGGCTTCGAACCGCGGTATGCGGCATTTCCGTGCGTTCACGCCAGATGCGGAGCCAGGATCGCCGCGCCTGCACGTACGGCGGCCCAGTCGGTGTCGTCCTGCCGCGCCAACGCCCGCGGCAACCACGTCCGACGCTGCGCCTGTTCCCGAATCAGCGCAGGGATATCGAGCTCGATCCCCGGGACGGTGCCGGCCACAGCCAGGTGGTCCACACGCTCCTGCATGGCTTGCAGCAGTCGGTGGTCGAAATCGGTTACAGCAGCGATGAATTCCTCCGTGCTGACCGTTCTCAGACCCGACAGCGGCGAGGAGAACGTGATCTCACCGTCGGGATCGGGTGTGAACCGCCACGCCACGGCGACCGTGTCCTCGGGGCAGAGCGTGCGCCACCACCGAAACGCGGGCCCGAATCGCAGATACGAGGTGTCGATCCAGCGCAGGCTGTACGCCTCGGAAGCGGCCTCGATCGCTGGATCTTCGAGGAGATCCGGATCGCCGGTGCCGACCCACTCCTGGGCGCCAGCGGCGAAGAACTTCGCCAAATCATCCGGCACCGGCTCGAGTGCCCAGGGCAGAACGGCGAGCAGGTCCTCCCACAGCCGCACCACGTAATAGTCCACCCACGACGTTACGGCAGCGCTGCCATCGCAGATCGAGTTCGTCGTCCGCTCTGCATATCTCAGCAGCTCGGCACCACCAACCTCCAGGCAGTACCACCCCTGGGTGAGCCCGAACCAATGCAGACGGCGATGCTCTCCCCACGGAACAACCTTCTCGAGGGGCGCCAACTCGAACCGGACACGCATCATGCCCCCGATTCAACTGATCACCCCGCGCGCTGTCGACCACATTTGTGGAACGGCGAGTCGATCGCCCTGCGGACGTACTGGGCGTTCACTGACCACTTGCACTGCGTGGAGATCCAACACGACGCGATGTAATCGAGCCAATAGCGGACGTTCTGCACCGCACCAGGTTCCGACCGCCGGCGGCCTCGCGCTGGCCGGTTCGGTCAGCGCGGTCAGCGGCAAGAGCGTGCGTTCGGCGTCGCGTTTGAGCCGATCCACCATCGGTGTGGCTTGTCCGCAGACGGCGAGGGCCCCGCTCGCGGACGCTTCCACGCTGTTCTCAGTTCGTCAGTCCCATTCCTTGTGCCAGCAGCGGCCAGGAATCGTGCAGTGCTTGTTCCCAGTACGGCCAGTAGTGGGTGCCGACCGGGGTGAACTGGTAGGTCGCCGGGATGCCCAACCCGTCGAGCCGATCCTTCAGGTTGTGCGTGCACTGGTTGGCGCCTGCTTCGATGATCATGGCGAGGGCGAGGGTTTGCGGTCCGCCGTTGTTCAAGTAGTACTGGACATCGTCCATTGCCGGGATACCGCTGCCGCTGGAGATGTAAAGCTGTGTGCCGCGGAGTTTTTCGGCGTTGATGACGGGGTCGTTCGCAGCCCACTCCGGGCTGTTGTCAGGGCCGTACATGTTCTCAGTGTTGCCGCCGCCACGGCCGACGGTCAGCTTGACACCTTCCCTGCCCGCGGGGTCGGCGATCTGTGCGCACCCGCTATAAGCGGCGACGGTCTTCCACAGGCCGGGCTTGGCCTCGGCCAATTGCAGTACCGACGTGCCGGACATGGATAGGCCGGTCAAGGCGTTGACACCGGAGGACTGCAGGGTCTGGTCGAGCAGCGGGGGTAGTTCCTCGGTGAAGAAGGTTTTCCACTTGTTGACCCCGAGAGCTGGGTCCGCCTTGTCCCAGTCGGTGTAGTAGCTGGCGAAACCGCCGATCGGCTGGATGACATTGATCTGTTTGTCTGCCAGCCAGTCCAATGCGTTGGTGCGCGCCTTCCAGTTCGCGGTACCCAGCCCACCGTCCAGGCCAGTGAGCATGTAGAGATTCGGTGCGGGCTGGGATTCGTCGACCGGCCGCTGCACATCGACAGTGATGTCTTTGCCCATGGCCGCCGAGTACACCTTCAAATGCCAAGTGCGTCCGTCCTTGGTGAGAGATGTGATGCCCGAAGTCTTCTCCGGTTCCGCCGATGCGCCGCCGCTGAGCATCGCAACCGATACTGCGGTGGAGAGCGCGAAAGCGCCGAGCCGGGAAACGGCCGCGCCACGTAGTGCAGAAAGCCTCATCGAACAGTCGGTTCCAATCCTTGGGTCGCCCATCAGCTACGGCTACATCGTCGAGGTGAGTTCCCACCCCACGGGCCGACCCATCCCCCGACCTGCTGTGTCTTCCACCGAGGCAAAACTGTTACACAACAAAGCCGTGCAGCGATACCGGGATCGTTCTGGAAGTTGCATGGGCGCAACCAACGCTGTCGCATGCACGCTACTCGGCAAAAGCGGACGTTCTGCACCGCACCAGATTCCGGCCGCCGGCGCCCCGCGCTGGCCGGTTCGGTCAGCGCGGTATGCGACAGAAGCGGATACAGCTCCTCACGGCTGATCCCGCCTCGCCTGGGCTCTGAGCACGTCGACTTCGCATCCTGGTGAGGTGGGATCGAAGCCGTGATCGATCAGCCAGCGCACGCCGCGCAGACTTCGTAACGACCACCAAGCCCGGATCACTTCGAGGTCCACGCAGGCGCCATAGCCTGATACCACATCTCTCAGGCGCTCCGGGTGCCCGAGTGTCAAGGTGGCGAGGTCGTACATGGCGTCCCCCTGAGCCGCCTCGGACCAATCGATCACGCCGGTGATCGCGTCTCCGTCGACGAATACATGAGCGAGCTGTAGGTCACCGTGGGTGAACACCGGTGTCCACGGCCGCAGCGCTACTTCGGCGATCCGGCGGTTGCGCGCGATGATGTCAGCAGGGAGGACGTCGTTCGTGACCAGCCATGCGCATTCGGCATCGAGTTCCGCGGCGAGCTGATCTGGAGTGCGACCGGGCCGCGGTGGCAACGGCGCGTCGTGCAGCATTCGCAGGGCTGCCCCCGCCGCGGCCCACGCCGCCGGCGATGCGGTCGACGGCTCGCCGAGGCGGCCGAGCGCGGTTCCGGGTAGAGCGGCGAGGGCAAGCACGGATGGCTTGCGCCACAGGATCTTTGGTGTCGGGATCGGCGCCGACACCATCGCTGCGACCTCGGCATCGATGCGCGCCTGATCGCTGTCGATCTTCAGAAACATCTCACCGACGCGCACGGTCGCGCGTTCGTGATGGGTGACGACGATCTCGACATCTTCCACGCCGGTCATTATCTAGGGGAGGTTCGCCGCCGGGTTTACCGCGGGCGGCTGATCAGTCCAAGTTCGCCGCGTACGACAGATGCCCTGTCATCGGCAGTAGCGGATGTTCTGCACCGCACCAGATTCCGGCCGCCGACGCCCGCGCTGGCCGGTTCGGTCAGCGCGGGATGCGGCTTGAGTGGATATCGCATCGTCTAGCTATTGGGGCCAGTAGACGTGGGTATCCCTGACCATCAGCGGAGTCGATTCTGTGTCCTCATACCAGCGCAAACGTGCAAGCTCTACCGAACCATCGGGGCCGACCATTCCGAGATCTACGCGCCGATACAGCCACAGCATCAGCTCGGTCATCTCTTGAAGCGTTTCGACGTGCACCTCCTGCCGAGCTTCGAGATGCCATCCAGCCGAGGTTCGTTCGAGATCGGCACCGAGCATTCCCCCGATCTTCCACGCGGGCCCGTGTGCACCGAGCAGGGGTTCAGGATCCAGTAGAACCGGCTCTCCGTCGTCGCCTTCGATGGCGAATCGGATCCCGCTTTCGATCCGAAGGCCATCCGCGGGAGCTTCGCCCAACCCCAGATGCCAGCGCAACTCCGCCACATCTGCCGCGGAGAGCTCATCCCGCAGGTCAACAGAGATCAGGAACTCGAACATGTCTGACACGGGCGCAACGTATTACAACCCTCCGACAACTCCCGCGGCGGGACGCGTCAGCCACTCGCTCATCGGCAATGGCGGATGTTCCGCTGGCCTCGGTTCGGCACGGCCAGTTGATCTTCCGATGTCCCGCGCTGGTTCGGTCAGCGCGGTATGCGGCAATACAGCACGTCTTCCGTAGCGTTGCTGTTGCGAGATTCGGGAGGGAGTTTCGGCTTGCTCCTGACGTAACGTCAGGTCCTAGCGTCGGCGGTACCCGCGCGAGGTGCGTCGGTGGAAGTGAGATGGAAGCGGATGGACGAGACGGGAATCGAGCAGGTGTGGAAGGTCGGTGAGCTCGCGACCGAGGCCGGATTGACGGTTCGGGCCTTGCATCATTACGACCGCATCGGCTTGGTCCGCCCGGCCGGGCGCACCAATACCGGTCACCGGCTCTACACCGAAGCCGATGTCCAGCGTCTGTATCAGGTTTTGGCCTTACGTCAGCTGGGCCTGGGACTGGACCAGATCGCGAACGTGCTCGCGGGCACCGTGCCAATGGCGCAGGTGCTGGCCGCGCATCGCGATTATCTGGCTGCTCAGGTGGCTGCGACGCAGGACCTGCACGCCCTGGTGGCGGCGCTGGCGACAACGGCGCAGAACCGGCCCGACCTCTCCGCGAATCACTTCCTGGGATTGATCAGGAGGACTGTCATGATCGACGACACCGCCAAGCAATACTTCACCCAAGAGCATGCCAAGGCTTTCGCTACCCTCTACTTCGCGCAGCTCACGACCCAGCAACGCGCACTGGAGCTTTGGTATGCCGAGGATGCGCAACTCACGGTCGGGGACACCCCGTACGTGGGCACCACGGCTATCTTCGAACAGCTCGTCCGATTTCCGCAGGCTGGGTACGACGCCAACGCGATTGATGTCGAGTCAGACACCGACGTCTCTGCGCTTCTTCGTGTGACTGGAAATCTCATGCTGGACGGAGCTCCAGATGCTCGTCCGTTCGAGACATCATTCACGCTGCACAGATCCTCGGCGGACGACGCGTACTTGATCGCTAACCAGACCTTCCGAGTCGTCTAGATCGCGATTGGACGATCTCGCCTGGACTTTCGTGTCACCCGGTGCCACGAGTTGGCTTCAGCTGAAGCGCGCGTTCTCGGCAGTTCCGGACTCTCTGCCGGCCTCGGATCGGCACGGGCAGTTGATCTTCCACGCACCCGCGCTGGCCGGTTCGGTCAGCGCGGTATGCGGCAAAGTAGTGCGTTTCCCACGCGGCGCCGACGAAGCGCTGCATGGGGACTTCGGGTGGATCGCCTCCGTGGTCGATCCGGCGAGGCGCCGCTGCAGCCGGATTTCGTTGTGCTGCACGGCGTTCAAGCTGCGACGCAGATGACGCATTGAAACGTGTTCTAGTATCCATGCGTATCGTGGCGATACAGAACGTGACAGGGGGCGTGTGGAATGGCGAACGCCGTTGAGTTGGCGACTGGATTCTTCGAATCCATCGATGGTGGGTTCGCTGCACTCGAAGCAGCACGAGGACCGTGGAGACCCGACTCGATCGGCGGCCAAGCCCTGACCGCGCTCGCGGCTCGGGAACTGGAACAACACTGCCCGATCGAGTCGACCGGATGCCGTCTAACCCTCGACTTCATCAGACCCACCACCTTCGACGCGATCCAGACCCGGACCGAACTCATCCGATCGAGCACGCGACTGGCGCTCCTGCATCTGGACCTGGTCCAGTCCGATCACGTCGTCGTCAGAGCATCGGCGCTATTCGTGCGCCCGTTGAAGGCGGACCAGGCCGACGGCAACGCCTGGACACCCGCCCCGGACTTCTCCCGCCCTGGCATCGTTGCCGATCCGGCGACACCAACCACATCGGCCTCGATGATCAGCAGCGCGGGATACCCCGACGACTGGTCGGCCGATTTCGCCGACCACCGAAACAACGCCCGCAAACGGATGTGGACCACGACGATGATCCCCGCCATCGCAGGCGAAGAAGCAACCCCCTTCACCCGCGTCGCCACTCTGGCCGAGGCCACGAGTCTCGTCACCAACTGGAGCGAGGACGGCGTGCCTTTCATCAACGCTGATGTCACTGTGAACCTGTGCCGGATGCCTGAATCCGAAGGTGTGGGTCTGGAATCGAACGGTCAGCACGCGGCGGCCGGTGTCGCAGTCGGTTCCGCCACGCTCTATGACGAATTCGGTGTCCTCGGGGTCTCTTCCGTCACCGCAGTGGCCAACACCCACCGGCAGGTTCGCTTCTAGACCCAACGCGAGATGCGTCGGAATCGCGCTCATCGGCATGAGCGGATATACCGACAGACTGAGATCAGCTCGGCCCGTCGATCTTTGACAACCCGACGCTAGCCGGTTCTGTCAGCGCGGCATCGACATGACCGAATGGTTCAAGCCGCAGCAAGCTCGACCCCGCTCGGGTCTCGTGCCCAGGTGCGATCGCGGGATGGTTTGGTCCTCAGCGGATTTCACTCGATCCCGATTCGTCGCAGTTGCTCGTCGAGTGTGAACGGTTCGCTACCAGGAGGGTAGATCGGCTCCGGGCGGGTTCCGAACAAGTAGTCACGGAAGGCTCGCAGGTACTCGTCGAGTTCCCGCTGGTCGGCGAACCTGGCTTCGGTCGGATCGAACCATTCCTCCGGTGTCGGGCCCCAAACGATCATGTAGTCGAGGGCTTCGCGCACCAGAGCTCCGTAGGTCGGATCCGCGGCGCAGGCGGAGCGCAGCACCGGGGCGTAACGCTGCATTCCACCGCCGCGCTCGGCGCGGTGCGCGTCCCTCAGCGGCCACAGCAGGCCATCGATATGCGGAATCTCGTTCCACCATGTGGTTTTCATGGGCAGGGTCGCGCTAGCGCGCACTCGAGGGTGTGATGCGGTGACGGGTGTCGGGTAGTCGCGGGGCGCTCCCCTTCGGTCGATATCGTGGGTCGGCCCGGTTTTGAGGTTCTCCGGTGGATACCACACGCCGCGCCACACCGGGACGCCGAAATCGCGGGGATTCACCGGTAGTGGCTCGGCCAGCGAGAGGTCGGCGGTAATTCGACGCACGGGTGGCAAGGATCCATCGGGGAAGAGATCGGCAATCATCGACAAGCAATCCCGCACGTCGAAGCCGGTCACACCGATGCCCTGCCAGAACCGGGCGTCGGGGCAGTCTCGAGGGTCGAATTCGATCCAGAACCGCCGCGCCGTGGTCATCCGAGATTTCCTTCCACCAGCACTGATGTCGAACGCCCGATGATCCCAAAGCTGATCGGCGTCCACCACTCGATTTTCGGCAGTAGCGGATGCTCTTGAGCCGCGGTCGATCCCGCTGCCGGCTGCGCGTGCTGGCAGGTTCGGTCAGCGCGGGAAGCGGCAGAATAGTGCGTCGCCGAGAACGGTTCGGCAGGGCGAGAGGCCTCGCTACTCGTAGGAGAAGTTTCCGTACATGCCCCACGTCCCATCGGGCTTCTTGTCGTAGCGGTACTGCGCCCCACTAAGCCCTGAACTGTATCTCTCGTGAAGGCCGATTAGATCACAGATGGCTTGCACGAGTGCGTCATTGGCGAAGTTGATCGGTTGGGCACTTGAGGTTAGCTGGTATTGAATCTCTCCGGCTTGGACGGCGATCGAGAGTTCAGCGTTCATCTCGTCCTCGTAGACGTGCTGTAAGACGAGGCCGCCAATGGCCATATCGATCGAGTGTTGTTCATCAACTGGGACGGGCGATCTGCTCACCGCACCGACTCTTCCTTACGACAATGGTTGCGACAAGCTCATGCACCACTCCCCATCCGGAACTTGGCAACAGCGGACGTTCTGCACCGCACCAGGTTCCGGGTGCCAGCGCCCCGCGCTGGCCGGTGCGGTCAGCGCAGCAGCGGCAAAATAGTGCGTTCGGTCGGCAACTCTGCTGGCTGCCGACCTCATCTGGCGGTGTCGACAACTGGTTATGTTGCTGTGCGGCGGATTTCGGCAGCCACTCTGCCGGGAGCCTCGAGCATCGGTACGTGCCCCACATCGGGCAGCATGACCACCCGACGGCTGGCTGAAGGCGTGACCAGTTGCGCACCGAAGCGAGAGGGCGGGACCACGCGGTCACGCGCGCTGAAGACGATTGTGGTCGGTGTGGTGATCTGGTCGAGCATCCCCAGCGCGGTGTCGGTCGGCCAGATTGCGTTGATGTCGCGCGCGGTGCAGTATCCAGCCGATTGCAGGGCGATCACAGCCAGCTCGGGCGCGACGAGCCCTGGCCGGTGACAGAGCACGCGCATCGTGGTGGCTTTACCAATCGCGGCCAGTGTCGGATTCGCGAAACCGCGCGACAGCGGAGCGAGGTATGCGCTGAGCTGGAACTTCCGCCGGAGCCGGTCGGCGTGGCGGCTGCCGCGCTGCCATAGTCCCGCCGAAGCGATGGCAGTCACGCTGCGCGCGCGGCCACGCCTGGCGAGCTCGAGTGCCATCCACCCGCCCAGAGAATTTCCGGCGATGTGCGCTGTCTCCCAGCCGGTCTCGTTCATCAGTGCTTCGAGATGATCGGCTCCTGCGGCCACGGTCAGTGGCCGATCGCCGACGGGGCCTCCCCAGTGGAACGGCAGGGTCGGTGCGAGCATGTCGAATTCGTTCGACAACTCGTTGATCACCCCACCCCAGCAATGCCATGTCTGCGTGAACGCGTGTAGCAGCAGGAGCGGTTCACCCGAACCGCTCCTGCTGAGCCCTACTGGTGTCGCCACAGAGTTCGCTGCATTGGTCATGCGCGCTCTCCGCCCCCTTCCCTTCTTCCCCAACGCGATTCACAGTCGCGACGTGCCTCGGCACTCCACCGTGCGAAGACTGGGGACGATGCTACAAACGAGGCCACGCGATGTCTACTACCACTTGTAGTTGACCTGGATTCTTCGCAATCGCCGATCGCGGCTGAGATCGCGACCGACTCCACGTCGGTGCGCGGAACTCGGCAGTAGCGGACGTTCTGCACCGCACCAGGTTCCGGCCGCCGGCGCTCCGCGCTCGCCGGTTCGGTCAGCGCGGTATGCGGCATGAGCGATCACTTGCACCGACTGTCGTTGGATTGTCGTGCGGCACAATGCTCAAGGATGTTCGATCTGCTCGCGCAGGATATCGCCGTGGCCGGCGTGACGTGCGAAGTCCTCGATCAGGAACAGGTAGATGAATCGCAGGCTCACCTCGCCGAGGCGGGGGTGGGTCCGGACGTCGTCGAGGTCGAAGTCGGCGGCGATCGCTCGGGAACGTTCGCTACCGCGGTCGAATTCGGCGATCACGTCAGCCACGGTTTCGTTGTCGTCGACGACGAAACTGGCATCGCCCGGCGTAGTGCCGCCGTCGCATTCGCTCTCGGGTAGGCCCGCCAGGATGTGCTGGAACCAGATCCGCTGGGCGACTGCGGCGTGCTTGAGCAGTCCGATCGGGGTGGTCATCGATGCAACGAGGCGGCGGCGGGCGTCTTCTTCGGACAGGCCGCGCAGCGTGTTGACCAATTCGGCCCGATTGCGGTCGAGCATGTTCTCGAGCATTCGACGTTCATCGCCGATGGTGATTCGTGGTCTCGACCAGGTCATTGCCGACTCGATTCCTTGGTTGGGTTGGATCTGCCTGTCGTACTTGTGATTCTGTCCTCGGTACCTTCTCAAGGAGTCCGAGTAGCCGGCTGGCCGAAGGATATGGCGGCACCGAAATCATCCGCAACTCGGCAGTAGCGGACGTTCCGCCGACCTCAGATCGGCACGGCCAGTTGATCTTCCGATGGCCTGTGTAGCCGGATCGGTCAGCGCGCTATGCGGCATGTGCGGACGTTTCGCGGTGGGGCCCACCGGTCACAAGTGCAATCGGTCCGTTCGGCCGCCGCAAGACTATCCGGTGGTGCCCGCCACATTCGTATTGTGCACCGAACCGACCCACCAGCTGTGGTCCCGTTCCGTGAAAACCCATGTCCCGCGGTTGGTTACCGAGAAATCCGATGTCCGCAACGTCTGCTCGACATTGACAATCGCATGTCCACCGGCAAGGAACCGCACCGCCAGAATCGCGTAATGCGCCCGGGCGTCCGGGCCGTTCCGCATCGCGCTCACGTGGTAAGCGTGCAGCTCATCCCAGTTCAGAAAGACCACACCCGCCGGATTGATGAAAACCACGTCATCGGTGAAGACACTGTCGAACGCAACGGCATCCTTCGCCGCGAGAGCGGCCTCGAGATGTTCGAACACCCTTGTGATCGCAATCAGAGCGCGGTCCTGATCCGTTGCGACGACCCCAGCCGTGGGGCGCACGCCGTGTGTATCGACAGTCACCGCTCCAACATACGACTACCCACCATCATCGATGCGGACCTCATTTGCCGGCGACCCCACGCGTGCCCATCGGCATCACCGTGCACTGACGACGTTCGGCCCGGCGGGCTCAGATAACCCCTGCCCGTTGATCTTCCACGCCCCCCACGCCGGCCGGTTCGGTCAGCGCGGTATGCGGCAAAGTAGTGCATTTTCGCCGATCTGCATCTGGATGCGTCACGTCGCAGCGGCAGGACCTCGCTGATGCGCAGCCCCAAACTCACCATTGAGCAGTGAACTCGACCGGTGGCAGTCCTTCCTGGTGGCGCAGGTGGTCAGCGACGGCGCATGACTGGGCTGTCCAATTGCGCTGAGTCGATGCCTGGCCGTGCCACCGCTCTGCGGGGCACGACCACCGCCTACGAGCGCGGCCCGGTCGACTCCGCGGAGACGGCCGCTGCCCGGCTGGTGGTCGGATCCTGAATGCGTCCCTGCATGACGGCGAGCCGGGTGAGCAGGGTCTGCGCGAAGGCGGCTTGCAGGGCGGCGCTGCCCCGCTGGACGGTGTACACAGTGAGCAGCGCTACGACACCGACGATCGTGTTGAAGACTGTCCGGTTGTGGGCGGTGTCCGCGCCCATGATCGTCTCTATGACGATGTCGTGGCTGTCGCCATAGGGAATGAACCTGCCCCAGAACCAGTACGTCAATCCACCCAGCGTCATTGCCCACCACACGATCGGCAGCACGAAGGCGATGATCGCGATCGGTAGGTTGACGACGGCGTACAACAGATCCAGCCAGCTCTGCCCCTGCCCGATCGGCGCGGTGATCCGACGGAACCACCCCGCCCCCTCCGGTGCCTCGGCGTACCGAGGCCGTGGTGCCACCCTGCCCGTCAACTGCAGAAGGCGTACGCGCTCGATGTCGGCGAAACCGCGCGCGAACAGCAGCGTCAGCGCGAGCAGCGGAATCCCGATGAAGATCACCGCAGTGCCGATGCTCGCCGCGAAAAGGGACACAAGGAGGCTGAAACTGACCAATGCGAGGGGCAATCCCAAGAACGTGTATGCGAAGTCGAGGCCCAAGCGCCGGATGATCGTCACCCAGACAACGCTAGGACCACACCCAGCGAGACCCCATCCAACCCTGGTAGGGGATCGGGCTACCCCCAGGGAGGGACGCAATTGCCACTACGCGCCGCGAGACCGCGCGACCAGCGGCATGTGCGGATGTTCTCCACCGCGCCCGAGGGGCCGGGCAGGCGGGGAAGGGTCAGCAGAATTCGAGAGCGCTCATGTCTCGTTCCAGCGAGCATTGAGGCGTGCGAGCTTGTCGGGATTGCCGATGGCGCGGATCGCGACCACCTGGTTGTCATGGGACTCCAACGCGATCACGACCATGACTTGGCCCACGAGTGACACGACCACCCCTGGCTCGCCGTTCACCGACACGACCCGGAAGTCGGCGCCCGCTCCGAACAGTGTTCTGGCGAGCGTGACGCCGACCAGCTCGGCGCCGACCAGTGGTCGGAGGGGGGCGCCGGCGACTCGCCCGCCGGAGTCGAATTCGCCGACCACGTCGTGAGCGAGTACCTCCATCAGTGCCGCCAGGTCGCCGGTGGTGCAGGCGTGTGCAAATCTCTCGGCAACCGCGCGCGCCTGTACTGGTGAGACCTCGAACCGCGGCTCAGGGTTGTCGCGCAGCGCGGCTCGAGCACGACTGGCCAGCTTCCGGGCCGCGGCCGGTGAGCGGCCGACCACCCCAGCGATCTCCTCGAAGCTCACTCCGAAGACATCGTGGAGCACGACCGCGACGCGTTCGGCGGGGCTGAGGGCGTGCAGCGCCGCCAAAAGCGCCAGGCGCACGCTGTCGTCGAGGGTGACCTGATCTGCTGGGTCGAGATCGGTGCCGGCCGGCTCGACGAGCGGTTCGGGCAGCCACGGCCCGACGTAGCGGGCCCTGGTGCGGTCGGCGCGCAGCCGGTCGAGGCAGACTCGGCCCGCAACGGTGACCAGCCAGCCCTCGACATCGTCGATGCCCTCGCAGCCGTGGCGGGTGAGTCTGGCGAAGGTCTCTTGCACGGCGTCTTCGGCGTCGACGAGGGTACCGAGCATGCGGTAGGAGACGTCGAGCACCCGCCGCCGGTGCAGGTGCCAAGCCTGCTCGATGATGTCGCTCATACATACCTCCGACGAATGAGCCTGGTGAAGTGTGACCGTCACACACGACCGCGCCGACACGTCCTTAGAGATATGACCCTTACTACCAAACCCGCTCGGCCTGACTGGCTTACTACGCAGGATTGGCCCCACCCGCTGTACGCGTTCGATTTCGACGGGCGCCGCGTCGTCTACACCGATACCGGCGGTGACCGTCCGGTCCTGCTCATGGTCCACGCCGGACTCTGGTCGCTGCTGTGGGCTGATCTGATCAGCCACCTCGAGGACCGGTACCGGTGCGTGACCCTCGATCTGCCTGGAACGGGACTCTCCGATCCCGGCGAGGCCACGGTGGCATCGGCCGCGCACACGATCACGTCATTCATCGACCATCTCGACCTCGACGCCGTGACACTGGTCGTACACGACCTCGGGGGCCTGGCCACACTCGCTGCTGTACACGATCGAGTCGACCGCGTGGCCGCACTGGTGGCCATGAACACCTTCGGCTGGCGGCCCCGCGGCATGCTGTGGCTCGCACTGCGATTCTTCGGCTCGGAGCTGATGCGGGAGGTCAACGCATGGCTTGGGTTGCTCGCCTGGGCGAGTGCGACAAGGTTCGGTGTCGGCAGACGATGGAACCGCACCCGTAAGACTGCGTGGCGACGTGGTCTGCGCGACCGCGACCGTCGCCGGTTCTTGCACCGAATGTTTCGCGACGCGACCCGCGACCACGCCACCGCCACACGCGCAGAAAGCACAGTCACCGCGCTGGCCGGCCGACCGATGATGACGGTTTTCGGCCGACTCGGCGACTACTTCTTCTTCGTTCGCCGTTGGCGGCGTCTGTTCCCGTGCCTGACCAGGGTCACCGTGCCTTGGGGGCTGCACTTTCCGATGGCCGACAACCCGCAGCTCGTGGCCGATGCCATCGACCGCTGGCACCGCAGCCATGTGGGCCGTGCTCAACTTTGAATCCAGACCCCACTGCCGAGTCCGGCTGGCTACCGGCCCTCTGATTCCGCTGCACCTTCGACATCCGCCACTCGGCATGTGCGGAGGTTCGAAAGAGCCGCGGCGTCAGGCCACAGACCACATCAGCCTCGTCGACGCCGGGGAGACGTAGCGGTTCGGCTCAGCCAGGGCCTGGCCCAGGCGCTACGTGAACTTCGTTGGATTTTTGCCGTCCACGACCGAACCGGCCGGGGCATCGACGACGCCAGCCGGTTGCCGCCCGTCACCATGTCGCCGTCGATATGCGCACAGCGCGAGCAGGGTGATGCGACCCGATACCGCCTATCCTTGTTGGTTCAGCCGGTCCAGGAACAGATCCCGATTATGCGTCGCCAGCTCCGCTTGGAGCGCAAAGGCTTCCGGCTGCTCGCGACCGAGACGTCGATACAGCTGCAGGGATTCATTGGCGACGCGCAACGCGTCGGTGAGATCCCCGGCATCGGAGATGTAGCCACCGAGTTGATGCAGGGCACTGGCCAAGAACCGCTCGTAGCGCGGTCGACGTGGGGCAAGACGGCGCAGAATGTCGACGAGTTCCTCACCGAAAGGCAGCGCTTGCCCAGGCTCACCGGTCCCGTCCAGGGAGCGGGCCAATTCGTCCAGAGAACTCAGCAAGCCGGGGCCGAACCGGTGCGGAGCGCGCGACAATCGTTCTCGACACAAGGCGAGCGCCTCCCGTGCGTCGTCCACCGCCTCCCGCTCCCGGCCCACACACCGCAGCAGATACGCCCGCAGGCTCAACGCCCTGGCGATTTGAACCTCGGTGGTCGTGCGCCGAACGATCGGCGCGCGGCGGCAGATTCGCAGTGCCTCCTCGACATCGATAAGGGCGTCGCCGTATCGATATTCGACGGACAGGGCCAACGCCCGTAACCGAAGTGCGCAGGCGAAGTCCGGACCGAGGCCCGGTAGCACCGAAGCCCATGGCCGCAGCACCGCGACGACCGTGGTCATGATTTCGGGGTCCCGCACCCACCGCTGGAACGTATCGGCGACACGATATGCCATATGAACCTTCTCCCTAAACCGAGGTTCTCAGTACCAATCCCCCGCACCGAGCCGAGTATTCCGATGCCCCAAGTAGTCCACCTCACGCACCACAGCCGCGCAAGCCACACCGAGATCACCACCAGCACAGGACAATTGCGGTAGATGACATGCCCTTCTCGGTCCTACGCTCAGCCTTCACCCCGACTGTTGGGTCGGTCATGGGCGCGGTGCCGGGATTGCTCCCGGTCCGTTTCCCATGACCGCCCGCCGAACCCGGCGTGCCCCTCTCGAGGCACCGGGCTCTCCATGTGTCTTGCCCGGTGGTCAACCGCCGCTCAGGCGGCTGCCGGTGTTGTTGCCCTCCGGGAATGAATCTTGTTCCCGCGGTAGCGGTATCGCGTCACGGCGACGCTGGATGCGCCGGTGAGCGGACAGCGGGAGTCGACCGGGTCCGACCCATCGGTGCCGACTCTGCTTCAGCGGCCGCGGTGAGCGTCGAGCCGACAGCGGTTCCGGGTGCGGCGTTCCCGATCGGGTCGGGCAATACCGGGTCCAGCGGAACCGGGTCCGCCGGTGACGGATCGATCATCTGCTGGCTGCTCCACCCCAGCCCCACCTGCCAGATCTGACAGTGCTCAAAACACCATGCCGGCTTCGAGGATCCAGGAGATGGATCGAGACCCGTGTCGGGGTACCGGAATTCCTGAACGCCCCACGAATCACGTTGCGCGATAATTTGTATGCCATATTCCGAAATCCCTTACCGCGATGAATCGGATGGTGGGGGCGTCAGCGCACGACCGAGTAACGCACGCAGGCGAATTCGCCGTTATGGGCGACTTCCGTGGCCTTCAGTTCGAGACGGCGAGGTAGCAGGGGTGCGCCCGCGCCCAGCGTGACGGGGGCGATGGAGACGATGATTTCGTCCAGCAGGCCCTGATCGGCGAATTGGCCGACCAACTCGCCACCGCCCATCAGCCAGAGGTCTTTGCCGTCGGCGGCTGCGGCCATCTCCTTGTGTACGACCTCCACCGGCTTCGAGGTCAATCGGACGTCGCGGCCGTCGTCGAAAGCCGGGAACTCGCGATGGGTGAACACCCAGGTCGGCATGTTGTAAGGCCAGGGCTCGGTGGAATTCTCATTGATCCATTGATAGGTGCTGGCGCCCATGGCGATCGCGCCCGCACCAGCCGCGAACCGGTTCAGTCCCAGCGGGCCGTCCCAGTCGACCTGCCGAGACAGCAGCCAATCCAGGTTGTGGTCGGGGGTCGCCAGGAAGCCGTCCAGGCTGGTAGCGGTGTGGTAGACGGTCTTGAAGGTCACGTCATCCTCTCTGGTGTAGCCATTCGATGGGATCGCCGTCGACGATTTCGGTTCCGGCGATGGATAACTCGGTTCGCAGCCAATGCCGTACGAGATACCTGCGGTGGATGGAGTAGCTCAGGACGTGGGCGATCACGCTGCCGATGACGAAGCTCTGCGGCGGCTCGCACAGCGCATCGATCAGAGTGTCGTCCCACCCGCCACGCCGGGTCAGATCGCGGATGGTATCCAGCCACCGAACCGCCACGCGCTCATGGCGTTTCACCAATTCCGGGAGAGCGTCGTCGGCGGCCGTCGGGATGTCCTCGCCGTCGATCGCGGCCAGCCACACCTCCTTCGACTCGATGAGATGGGCGAGCACGGTGGCAATGGATTCCTCGGGCCCCCGGAACGACTCCACCACCAGGCCCGGACATCGCACCCGCTGGTACCGCGATTCGTCGAGTTGCGCTGCCATACCGAGGAGCTCGCGGGTGTCGTCGATATCGTGATGGATCAGCAGGGTCGTGGGATCCAGCACGGCC
Organism: Nocardia sp. CA-151230; assembly: GCF_050942175.1. Taxonomy (NCBI): domain Bacteria; kingdom Bacillati; phylum Actinomycetota; class Actinomycetes; order Mycobacteriales; family Nocardiaceae; genus Nocardia; species Nocardia sp. CA-151230. The sequence continues at coordinate 3,456,878 of NZ_CP192061.1, read as the reverse complement.
TGTTCTTTCGGCGCACTCGTCACCCACAGCGACATGGGCGGGTGAAAGTGGATGCCATTGCTCGTGGGCAACCACCGTCGGCGCTCGTCGGTGGGAGTCAGGCTCGGCGGATGCCCGAAGGCAGCGCTGAACGCGCGGCTGAAACCCTCCACCGAGTCGTACCCGGCCGCGAACGCGACCTCGGTCACCGACTCACCCGTCGACAACTCCCACGCCGCCCGCTCCAGCAGCACCCGCCGCTTCAGCGCCACCGGCGGCTCGCCGGTACCGCGCGAGAACTGCCGAGTGAAATGGAACGGCGAAACGAAGGCATCAGCCGCCATCGCACCGAGCGTGGTGTTGTTCTCGTCCAGCACCACGTCGAGCAGTTCGCGTAGTCGATCTCGTCCGGTCTTGGCCACACGACGAGTCTGCCAACACGGCCCCGAAACCCGCTTGACCGATCTTGCTCAGCCCCCGACTCCACCTCGGCGTACGGGTTCAGGCCGTACTCACACAGCAAAATGATGCGTTCCGCCAGCGACGGATCAGCAGGGCCAGTTGACCTTCGCCTGCCTCTCACTGGCCGGTTCGATCAGTGCGGTCAGCGGCATAGAAGCGGATGTCTGTGATGCTGCTGGGTGTCTTGGACGGAGTGGATGACTGCTCGAAGGCTAAAGTCGGATTCATGAAAGACCGACCCGTCCTCGTCGTGGCCTTGATCGGGGGCTTCATCGGCGCAATGCTGTCGAGTCCGTTCGCCGTGTACTTCGGCTTCGGCACTCCTGCGCTCGCTACCGCCATTGTCGGGGTGGGAATCTTGCTGGCTGGAGGCATCATGCTCGGCGGCCTCTGCGCTGCACTGGTATGGGCCGTCAGGTCTGATCGGCGTAACGGTGGTTACCGCTGTCGCGGTGAGCGCCGGGCATAACTTTTCGAAGCTACGGTGCGGCCAGCAGCCGTAGAGGACGCGGTAATCGGCAGTAGCGGACGTTCTGCACCGCACCGGGTTTCGGCCGCCGGCGCCTCGCGCTGGCCGGTTCGGTCAGCGCGGTATGCCATTACAGGTCGGCCGGTCGTGGTTGGCGGACGTTCGGCACGGAACGAACGCGGTCGCTCACATAATCCTCACAATTCGGGGCATGTATCGCCGCATCGCTGACGTAGGTTGCTGTTGTGTTCCTCAAAGCTTTTCGACCCTCCGATGCTCCCTTGCCTGCCGCGCTGTTGGCCATGATTGTGCTCGGCGTGACGCTTCATCGCGGTTGGATAGTCACGAAGTTCTGGATTCTCGCCTTGCCGTTGCTGCTGGGAGTGTTCGTGGCTGTCGTGGTCTGCTTCGTGCTGGTGCTGTTGCTGGCTCGCCGCGATACGCGACGGTGGCCTCTGGTGGCAACCGCGATGCTCGCACTGATCGGGGTCGGCGGGTCGGTTTTTCTCTTCGTCGACTCGAACGCTAATGCGTGGACCAGGTTTTGGGTCGAGCGACCGGCATTCGCCGCTATCGCAGCGATGGAACTGCCGGATGGCAAAATCGATTTCTACGGTGTCGAGCTGCCTCCGCACCTGTGTCTCGTTTCGGCGAACTGCCGAGTGGCAGTGATCGGCACCAGTGGTGGGCAGCCGGTGCGGTTCGTACCCGACTACATCGGGATCCCCGACGATGCGCTCGGCTACGGGCATTTCGTCGGAACACCCGAGCCTGGACCGTACAACGGGTTCGGCGAACCTGTCTGCCCCACGGTGGAGCTGGCGGGCGGTTGGTGGTGGCTCGACTCTTGCTGGAACGCTACCGGCACCGGACAACGCTCGGTCCGTTGATCTTTCGCTGCTCCGCTGGGCGCCTAGCCGTTGCGGGCAATGACGTTGTCGGCGGGCCTGATTGGGCTTTGCCCGGTGCGCCGGCGGCGAGCCGTGACTTCTTGACCTTGTCGCCGCAGGTGTTCGTGGAGCACCAGCGTCGGTTGGCTCCGCGGGTGGTGTCGAGGAACAGGCCCGCGCATCCGGGGCCTTCGCAGTTCTTGACGCGGCCGCGGTCGGAGCCCGCAAGGATGTGGATAACGTTCGTGGCCAGGACTCCGAGGGGCATCTATCTGAACACCATTCGACATTCGGCAATAGCGGACGTTCTGCGCTGCACCAGGTTCCGGCCGCCGGCACCCGACGCTGGCCGTTTCGGTCAGCGCGGTATGCGGCAGTACGTTCGACCCACCACGGATCGGCCCAGTCGGTCGATCCTCCGCCGGAGCAACTGCGGCTAATTCGGTCAATGCCGGACACGGCAGCACAAGACGTCGACATTGCTCCGCCGGGTGAGCGACATCGGAATCAGGTTGTTGTCGTGATTACGGAGTGGCCGACACGGTGCGCGAAGGGTCCCGATGAATGGGATGCCTCGTAGTCGATTCGGGCAAATGGCTGCTTCTGTGAGACGCGACACTCCAAATTCCGGTTCTTCGGCATACCTGAAGTGGCGTTCGCCACGATGAAAGGCATTCCCACCCATGCGAATCCGATCTCTTCGACTATCCATTGCGGTGATGGCGACCGCGGTCGCGGCCACAACCGCTACCACCGGGGTCGCGTCCGCCGATATCGACTTCGGAAGCTCCGGCAGCAGCAGCGGCGAAATGGTCATCACCCTGGTGCGCCATGCCGAGTCCGCCGGTAACACCTCCGGCCTGATCGACACCAAGGTGCCCGGACCCGACCTGACCCCACGCGGCCGGACACAGGCAGACAACGTAGCCATCCAGCTGGCCGACAAGAATTACGACTGCGCCTTCGCGTCCAACATGGTGCGTACCGAGCAGACTGCGGCACCGACCGTGGCCAAGCACAACCTGAGCCTCAACATTCAGCCCGGTTTCCGGGAGATCGAGGCAGGCCAGTACGAGGGTTCCCCGGAGGCCGAGGCGATGTCCGGGTACCTACAGGCGCCGATCAAGTGGCTCTCCGGCGACCTGAACGCACGAATTCCAGGCTCCATCGACGGCAACGAGTTCGACAGCCGCGTCGATCAGGCACTGCTCGATGTGCAGCGCCGCCACTGCACCAACCCGGTGATCTTCTCGCACGGCGGCACCATCATGTTCTGGTCCATGATGAATGCCGGCAACGCCGACAAGAACAAACTCGGCACCGATCCGATGCGCAACGGCGGTCGCGTCGTCCTCAAGGGCAGCCCGCAGAAGGGCTGGACGATTGTCGAGTGGGTCGGCCACCCGGACCTTGGCTGATTTACCCTTCCACGCCCCGGATGTCACCGACACAATCGATGGCACCGGGGCGCAGTTGTCACTCAGCCCAGGGTCCCCATCGCGATATCGGCAACAGCCTTCATCGTAATGCGACGACCTGAACGGCCCCTCGGGTATGGCCTCACCGACTGACCAGCTCAAACGCCCTGCCGGGCGTCAAACCATATCGCACGCAAATCGGCAAGAGCGGACGTTCTGCGCCGCACCAGGTTCCGGCCGCCGGCCGTTCCGCGCTGGCCGGTTCGGTCAGCGCGGCGTGCGACATAACCGGACAAACTCGACAGTCCGGCGACGAGCATGTATTGGCTCGAATGAACATCGAGAAGGTCTTTGCGCCAATGCATTCTGGTCGGCGGTCGCGATGATGGCTGCTGTTGTGGTCGGGGGCGGACTATTCGGTCATCTGCACTCTTAAGGCGTTCGGCGGGCCGGGATGATCTCTGACTGTTGATCTTCCCACCGTCACGGTGGCCGTTACCAGGGCACCACGCCGTCGGGGCCGATGAACGAGCCGGACGTGGCGTCGACCTTCAGCATCGCGGCCTCGACCACCGGCTCGGCGCCTTGGGCGGCGGTGAGCGGCGCCTGCGCGCGGTTGATGGGTGAGAAGTCGGTCTGCACGAATCCCGGATCAACGGAGAACACCCTGATGTCCGTGTCCGCCAGAACCTTCGACAACGTGATGGTCAGGCTGTTGAGTGCCGCCTTGGAGGCTTGATAGGCGGGAACCACCAAATCGGCCGGGTCAGCGTGGGCCTGCAGCGTCAGCGATCCCATGAACGATGACACATTGACGATCCGACCCGAGTCACTGCGCCGAAGCAACGGCAGCAAGGCCTCCACCGTATGGAACACCCCGATCACATTGGTCTCCAGCGTCCGCCTCACCGACTCCGGATGCGCATACCGGCTGGGACTCGGCGCATCCCATTCAGCAGCGATGCCCGCATTGTTCACCAGCACATCCAACCGCCCATGGTCCCGCGCGATGCCGTCGGCAAGGCGTTGCACCGATTCGAACGAGGCGACATCGAGCTCCTGCCCCTGCGCGTCGATACCCCGCTCACCCAGCTGCCGCGCCGCGGCCGCCGCCGCCTCCTCGGACCGGCCCGTCACGACGACCGTGTAGCCCGACAATCCCAATGCCAGCGCCGTCTCGAACCCGATACCACGAGTCGAGCCCGTGACCACCGCAATGTCCGCCACACCTGTTCCTCTCCGGATGTGTTGTCTCGAAAGACCTTCCCTCCGAGGATGGCGTGCAAGGACCACCTGGCACCGGCGGAAAACCGACCTGACGCTCCGCCCTTCGCATCGTGCCGTCAACACGTTGGCCGGATCGGGGGCTACGGGAACCGCGCGACACCGTTTCTCGACATCTCGGTCCGCCCGGGGACAGGAGCAGGCAACGTCCCCGTTCCGACCGCGGCCACAGGGCCGAACGGCCGATCCGATCCAGTTCGCCGAGATCGTCATCGGAGTCGCGTTGGGATAGACCGGCATTCTCGCGGATGCAGGGGAATCGGCATTTCTGCGTTCGGCCGGCGCCCAGCGCCTGAGATGATCTCGGCCCGTTGATCTGTCTGGCCGGTTCGGTCAGCGCGGTATGCGGCATCGGCGCGCACTGCCGGCGGCCCGTACCCGCGTTCCGCAGAATTCGCGCCGGCTAGAGAGTCGATACCTATGTTCACCTGCGCTTTTACCAGGACGCGTCCGAAATGCCCGTGTCTCTAGGTATCCTCATCGCTGCAGGTCAGGGCACTGACGCTTGCCTGCCACCGCCTGGAACAACCCTCAAAACCGAACCAGCGGAGCTGGATTCAGCGTCGAAGGATCGGCAGTCATTGTGCCACAACGAGTCGAACCGGTACCGTTTCTCCAGACCCTGCCACGGGATGCCACCGCTCGGTCGAGTTCGCGCGGTAGGTCGAAACGGCCCTGACCTGCGAGGATGCCCACCCCTAGAGACACGGTCTCAAGCGCTGCCTGGAGAGAATCGGCAGGTCCTCGCGTATTTTTGGACTCCAGTGCCCTCGAATTCTGCGGAACCCCGGCCGTACGGCGCTCTGCCCGTAGATCTTCCGAGGGTTCGCGCTGGCCGGTTCCGTCAACGCGGTATGCGGAAATAGAGCGCGCTTCCTAGTGACCGCGGGCGAGACAACCGGCGCTGGAACGAGATTCGAGCGCCGCACCCCGGCCGAACGTGACACCGTGGCCGTATGAGCGTCAAAGACTGGGTCATCGGGTGCGGCTACGGAGCCGCCTGGTCAATGATCAGGGTTATACCGGAGAGAACGGCCTACCGCCTGTTCGACCGCATCGCCGACCGTCTCTGGGAGCGGCGCGGGACGCAGGTCCTGCAGTTGGAGGCTAATCTGCTCAGGGTCCTGGGCAAGGACACGACGCCGGAACTTCTCACCGAGATGTCCCGCAAAGGCATGCGATCGGCGCTGCGGTATTACAGCGAGGCGTTCCGGATGAACGGGTGGGATCGAAAGCGCATCCTGGACAGTGTCGACATCGCGGACGAAGACCGTGCACGCGTCGCCGAGGCGGTCCACTCAGACCGCGGCGTCGTGCTGGCGCTCGGCCACACCGGCAACTACGACCATGCCGGAGCGTGGCTCATCGCGACGCACTCGATCGAGTTCACCACTGTCGCAGAGAATCTCAAGCCCGAAGCGGTCGCTGAACGGTTCTGGAACTACCGCCGCAAGCTCGGGATGGAAGTTCTGCCGCACGATGGCGGATCATCGGTCTTCGAGACCCTGGCGCGGCGGCTTCGGGAAGGCCGCATCGTCTGCCTCGTCGCGGATCGCGACCTCGGCACCTCCGGTGTCCCAGTGGACTTCTTCGGTGAAACCACACGGATCGCCGCCGGACCGGCGGCACTCGCAGTACAGACCGGCAGCGGGCTGTATCCGGTAAATCTGTGGTATCCGAGTCCGGGGCGGATGGGAATCAGAGTCCATCCTGAGATCCCGGTGCCGCCCGAGGGCACCCTGCAAGAGAAAATCGCCCGGATGACGCAAGCGCTCGCAGATGCCTACGCGGAGGGGATCGCTGCCCATCCCGAGGACTGGCACATGTTGCAGAAGTACTTCCTGGCCGACCTGGATCCTGCGCATTCGGATTCGAGATTTCGGTGCAGCGGCCGGGGACCCGGTTCTGGTGCGGATGTTGGCATAAAGGGGAGCCATTACAGGGCGTTGGCAGAGGCGGTTAGCAACCGCATCTGGAGGCTCCAGGCATGGCCGGTTAGAAGTGCGATTCCAGCGTCCACGTGACCGCGTGGACCCACGGCCCGGGCTCCGCTCGAGCGCGAACTGTCGGCAATCCTGGGCGTGCCCTACGACGAGGTCATGCTCGCCGCGTTCCTGCCGCTGGCCTACACGCTCAGCACCGAGTTCAAGCCCGCGGTCCGCGTCCGGCCCGACCGGGTCCTGCACTGGCAGCGCTGGTGACGGGCGGCGCACCGGGCGAATTCAGGGACACGCGGGCATTTCGGGGTTGTCTGTAACCCCAGTTAGCACTTACCTTGGAGTGTGTTGCACCGCACAGGAGCGGCTTCGGCTTCCGGGCGGCGCGGCACAGAGACGAGGAGGCAATGATGGCTCTGACAACGATGTCGGGCTCCGTTCCGGCGGCACGAGACTACGCGGACGTGCTGCACACCCTGTCGGAGGGATCGGTGTACCGCCGATTCGATCCGTATCTCGATATCGCCTGGGACTCACCCGAATTCGCGATCGACCCCCAGGACCCGCGATGGGTGCTGCAACCGGACATCGATCCGCTCGGCGCGACGCGGTGGTATCAGAACCTGCCCCTCGAGCGGCAGATCGAGATCGGGCGGTGGCGGATCGCCAATGCCATCAAGGTCGGCGCGGCCTTCGAGAGCATCCTGATCCGCGGCATGATGCAGTACATCATGAAGCTGCCCAACGGGTCGCCGGAGTTCCGCTACTGCCTCCACGAGATGACCGAGGAGTGCAACCACATCCAGATGTTCCAGGAGTTGGTCAACCGGATCGGGGTGGACGTCCCGGGGATGCGGCCCATCTTCCGGGCGCTGTCGCCGTTCATCGGCGTGGCCGGCGGTTATGCCTGGCCGATTCTGTTCATCGGCATTCTCGGCGGCGAGGAACCGATCGACCACTATCAGAAGGCGATCATCCGCAACGGCGCGAATCTGCCGCCCGCGGTGGTGCGCTGCATGGAGATCCATATCGCCGAGGAGGCCCGGCACATCTCCTTTGCCAATGAGTTCCTGAAAGAGCATGTGCCGGGTTTCAATCCGCTGTATCGCAATGTCTGTGGTATCGCCTTCCCGCTCGCCATGCGGTGGCTGGCCGGTGAGATCATGGCTCCCCCACCGGAATTCGCCCGCACCTTCGACATCCCCCGCGAGGTCATCAAGGAAGCGTTCTGGCGCTCCCCCACCGCGTCGAAGATCCTCTCCGGATACTTCGGCGACATGCGCTCCCTCGCCGGCGACCTGGGCCTGATGAACCCGGTCACCAACCGGCTGTGGAAGCTCCTGCGCATCGACGGCGACCAATCCCGCTACCGCAGCGAGCCCGAACGCCGGGCCGCCTGACCCCGGGGATACCCACCGGAATCACCCGTCCGAAGTACGATCGGGAAATGCGGTCCATATGGAAGGGCTCCATCGCGTTCGGACTGGTGAATGTCCCCGTGAAGGTCTACACCGCCACGGAGGACCACGACATCAAGTTCCACCAGGTGCACGCCGCCGATGGCGGGCGCATTCGCTACGAGCGGTTGTGCACGGTGGACGGGCAGCCGGTGCAGTATTCCGATATCGACCGGGCCTACGAATCACCCGACGGGGATCGGGTGATTCTCACCGACGAGGATTTCGCCAAACTTCCGGCGGCCGAGAAACACGAAATCCCAGTGTTGCAATTCGTGCCGTCGGAGCAGATCGATCCGATTCTCTTCGACAAGAGCTACTACCTGGAACCCGATTCGACCACGCCGAAAGCCTATGTGCTGCTGGCGAAGACTCTCGAACAGGTGGACCGGGTGGCGCTGGTGCATTTCACGCTGCGCCAGAAGACCCGGCTGGGTGCGCTGCGGGTGCGTGACGGGGTGCTGGTGCTGCAGACGCTGCTGTGGCCGGACGAGGTGCGGGCAGTGGCGTTCGACAAGCTCGAGGGCGTGACCGAGCCGAAGTCCCAGGAATTGACGATGGCCGAGACGCTCGTCGACACGCTGTCCGACGATTTCGATCCGAGCCTCTACGTGGACGAATATCAGCTCGAATTGAAGAAGCTGCTCGACGAGGCGATCGCCAGCGGTTCGAGCAAGGTCACCCGGGCGCCCGAGGCGGTGGCCCCGGCAATGGATGCCGAGGTCGTGGACCTGGTCGCGGCTCTGCAGCGCAGTCTCGAAGCCTCCGGACGCAAGGCGGGTACCGCACCGGCGGCGCCGGCCAAGGCCACCAAGGCTGCGAAGGCGACCGCGGAGAAGAAGCCCGCCAAGAAGGCCGCGAAGAAGGCTCCGGCCAAGCAGACTCGCAAGGGCGCCTGATAGCACGCCCCCGCGCGACCTGGCTGCCCGGCGGGCGCCCGGATGGCCAGCACCCACTGGCAAACTGGCGGGCATGGATTCCGACATATCCAGCCATCCGGATATCGCCGTCGTGCCCATGGGGCTCGGGCATCTGCGTCAGGTCATCGACCTCGGCTACCAGGTGTTCGACACCCAGGCCAAGCCCTACACCTCGTGGTCGCTGACCTCGGTGGCCGAGCATCTCGACAGTGCGGGCCGGTCCTGCTGGGTGGCGGTGGATTCGGATCGGGTCGTCGGATTCGTGCTGGCCTCCATGGAATTCGAGTTGCGCGAGGACTGGGCGTACCTGGAGTGGATCGCGGTGGCGCCCGATATGCAGGGGCACGGTGTCGCGGCCCGGCTCATGACCGCGTGCTGCGATCTGCTGTTCCGCCACGGCGCGGCCCGCATCGTGACCGACGTGGAGAACCACAACACCGCCTCGGCGGCCATGATGCGGCGAAACGGATTCACCGAGGGCACCACGGTGACACTGTTCGTGCGGCCCAATCCGGAAGAGGCCGTGGCCGGGGTCGACGATCAGGTCACCCTCGGACCCGGTACCAAGCGCGATCTCATCCGGCGCGGCCGGATCACCGGGGACGGGCGGCACGGGCGGCCCAGCCGCTAGGTGTCGGACCCTCGCGCTACGGTCGCGGGCATGACCGCCGTCGACGAGACCATGACCGCCATCAACGACGCCGTAACCCTTGGCCGCCAAGGTGATACGGCGACGGCGCGCAAGCAGCTGACCGCGCTGTGGGACAGCATCGGCGCGGGCGGCGACCCGCTGCACCGGGTCTCGCTGGCCCACTTCCTGGCCGACCTCCAGGCGCATGCGGCGGACGCGCTAACCTGGGACATCCGGGCCCTCGATGCCGCCGACGCGCTGACCGACGAGCGGGCTCAGGCCCACCACGCGGGGTTGAGTGTCCGGGGTTTCTATCCGTCGCTACACCTGAATCTCGCCGACAACTATCGCCGCCTGGGCGCGTTCGACACCGCCCAGCGCCACCTCGACGACGCCCGCGACCGGCTCGACGCCCTCGACGAGGACGGCTACGGGCTCGGAGTCCGGGCCGGCATCGCGAATGTCGAAGCGGCACTGGCGGAACGCTCCACCGAGCAGCTACCCACGCACCCCGCCGCGTCGTAACAACCGCCTGACCTTCGAAAATGTCGGCCCGGTGATCATTGCCGGGCTGGACCGGGCGATATACGCTGGCCGCGACCACCGCCCAGCGAAGGGAACGCCTCGATGCCGGAGCCGCGATCGGAAGTAGCTGCGCCGCAAGCGGATCCCAGGGGACGCCGCGCCGGACTGGGCGTAGCCCTCCTGCTGGTCGTCGCCGCGGGCGGACCCGTCGCGATGGCCGGTCCGGCCGCCGCCGATGTACCCGGCACGGCCACGCCGGTTTCCTGCTCCCCCGCCGAACCGGCGATGGCTCTGCCCGCCCGCACGCCGGTGGGCGACTGGTCGGAGAATCTGGGATTCGACGCGGTCGGGGACCTCTGGGTCGCGCGCACCTACCGCAATGCGGTGGAGCGGTACGACCGGGACGGTCACCTCATGGTCAGCGTGCCGGTGTCGAGCCCGGGCGCGGTCCGGCTCGGCCCGGACGGGCTGATGTACGTGACATACGGCAATTCACCGTTCGCCGGGCTCGCCGGGCAGGGCGGCGTGCTCCGATTCGACCCCGCCGCGGCCGTTCCGCAGCCCGAGGTCTTCGTCTCCGGGCTCGGCCAGGCCAATGGCGCCGCCTTCGATGCGGCCGGGAATCTGTTCGTCGCCGACACCACCGCCAATACCGTGGAGCGGATCCGGCCGGACGGAACGCTCGATTCCGAGTGGACCGAGCGGGCCCGGAACGCGCTGGCGGCCAAGGGATCCGGTGCCGACGGGATCGCCGCGGCCGGGAACATCCTCTATGTGACCCTGTTGGAGAGTCCCACGGCGCGCATCGTCGCGCTGCCCGTCGAGGATCCGGCCCGGGCCGGCGTCGCCGTCGATCTGGCGTCCGCGCCGCTCGCCGCGCCGCTGCTCCCCGACGATCTGGCGATCGCTGCCGACGGTTTGCTCTACATCGCGACCGGCAGTGGGCAATTCGTGCGGGCCGATCCGGTCACCCACACCAGCTGCACGCTGCTGTCGGGACAGCCGCTGACCTCGGTGGCCGTCGACCCGTCCGACGACTACACCTTCATCCTCGGCACCGAGGGCGGCGATGTGCTGAAGGCGCACCTGCGCTGAGGTCAATTGTCCTGTGCGGCACGGGCCCTTCCCTCCCGGAAGAATTCCAGCAGGCCCTCGACCGTCGCCACCTCGGCGCGTGGCCGCGTCGCCCCGAAGGACGTGTTCCAGAACTCGCCCTCGCGCCGGGTCCACGGACCGACATACGCGTAGGGCTGCGGGTTGTCCCAGTCTCCCGGGGAGACACCGTAATTCACCTCGTCGACCGCGGCGGACAGATCGAAGTGCTCGGGCCACAGCACCGGTTGTTCCTCGGCGAAGCGCCGTAATGCGGTGTCTCCCACCGCGAACCAGTCGTGCACCGTGGTGGCGGCATCGGCATCGACGCTGAAGGGTTCGTCCGGATCCATGCGGGTGCCATCGGAATACAGGCCCGCGGGCGGGGCGTCGGCCGCGAATCCGGCGGTCGAAGCGAGGTCGCTGTAGGTGCCGTGCAGGCGGATACGGCCCTGTGGCCACACCAGATCGGTGCCCGTCACCGACACCGGCCACTTGACGCCGGTGAAGCCGCCCAGCACGATACGCATGCGGATACTGCCGAATCGGCGGTACTGCGGGCCGGCGATCAGCAGTTCGGCCGCCGCGTGCATTGCGAACCGGGTGTCCTCGTAGGTGATGTCGTCCACGGGGAAATCATCTCCGTCCGGCTGGGCATATTGCTGGAAAATGGGGTCCGGCAAACAAAACAGCGCCACACCGGACGAATCCGGTGTGGCGCCTGGATGATTCGCGATCGGTCAGCTCGCGTTGTCGGTGCACGCCGACAGGATGACCTTGGCCTGGCGCGGCGAGGACGACCCTGTGTCCGGGAAACCCGGGGCGCTCTTGCCGAGCACGTTGATGGCGGCCGACTCGGCCTCCACCTTGGACGGGGCCCACGCCCAGCCGAAGCGGGTGTCGGCGCCCTGTGCGACCGCGCCGCAGGCATTGGCGAAGTGCACGACGACCGCACAGTCGCCGCCGCCGCACTTGTCCACTGCGGTGCTGTCCGCACTGTCCCAGCTGCCGTAGTTCACGGCATAGGCGACGTTTCCGGTGCTCTTGGACAGCGCGAGCGCGCCGTACAGGTCACCGGAGGTGGCGACGAAGACCGGTTCACTGTCCGCCGCGGAGGCGGTTCCGGCGGCCACGGTGCCGATCGCGGCCATCGACGTAACGGCGAGGCCTACACCGGCCTTGCGCAGCAACGACATTCGATTCTCCCCGGGGATGGAAGGTAATAACGGCCGTCATCATGCCAGACGCTCAGACCCGGCGCATGACCGAGACAACCTTACCCAGCACCTGGGCGTGGTCGCCATCGATCACCGGGTAGGCCGCGTTGCGCGGCTCCAGATACACATGCCCGTTGGCGCGGCGGTACACCTTGACCGTGGCCTCACCGTCGATCATGGCGGCCACGATCTCGCCGGTGTGCGCCTCCTGCTGCTTGCGCACCACCACGATGTCGCCGTCGCAGATGGCGGCGTCGACCATCGAGTCGCCGCGAACCCGCAGGCCGAAGACGGTGCCGCGGCCCACCAGCTCGCGCGGCAGGGACAGCACGTCGTCGGTGTGCTCCTCGGCCAGAATCGGCGTACCGGCCGCGATATCGCCCACCACGGGCACCGGCACCGAATTCTCGTCCTGCTGCCGCTGCGGCCCGGCCGCCCGCAGGAACAGCCGCACATCCATGGGTCGGGTCACCGATTCACTGCGCTTGAGAAACCCCCGCTCCTCCAATTCGCGCAAATGTCGCGAAACAGACGAAGCCGACTTCAACCCGACCGCATCACCGATCTCCCGCGTGCTCGGCGAATACCCGTGCCGCTGCACCCAATCGCGAATACTGCACAGAATCCGCTGCTGCCGCTCCGGCAATGTGGAGGTGTCGAGATGCTCGAACCCGTCGAAGTCGTCATAGGTCACCGGAGAATCCTACGGCGGCACCCCGATCGAGATCGATTGCCACACCCGCTGGTTCGCCCGGCGGTTACTCCGGACCCAGAGCGGGCGCGGAAGGAGTGTGCGGCGGCTCCTCGAGTTCGATGAACAGGGCGTGGGTTTCGGTATCGCCGATGTTCTCGCCCGAGTGTTCCTGCGCGGACAGCCAGCGAACCTGCCCCTCGGTCAGCGCGACCTCCACCTGCTGTCCATCAGCGGTGAAGCGGCGGAAGGACGCCAGCGGATACAGCACGCTGTCCGGATGGTTGTGCGGCGAGGTCTTGTCACCCGGCTTGTCCCGGTATTCCAGGACTCGGACGCGTTCGTTCGCGAAAATCACCCGGTACAGATCCGGATCGTCGGTCAGCACGACCGAGGGCCACCGACTCGAAAAGGCTGTCCGGCACCGGGGTACGTGCCAGGTGTGAACCCCTGGCTGCCGGGCCACCGTTGCCGGGTCCTGCCCGCGACGGATGCGGCGCATCGTGACGGCTCTGCGGGCGACGCGCATAGGGTGGGTGGCGTGCAAGATCACGAGAGGCTGTTCGACCGGGTGCGCGGGGCGCTGCTGGGCGGGGCGATCGGGGACGCGCTGGGGTGGCCGATCGAGTTTCTGTCGCTGCAGCAGATCCGGGGGCGGTACGGGCCGGCGGGGGTCACCGGATTGCTGCCCGGCCCGGATCCGGCCGCGCCACAGCAGATCACCGACGACACGCAGATGACGCTTTTCACCGCCGAGGGGCTGCTGCGCTGTCCGCCGGGTGCGGACCCCGCGCCGGTGCTGCGACGCGCCTACCTGCGGTGGCGGGATACTCAGCAGCAGGAGAAACCTGCGGCCGATGTGGACGGGTGGCTGGCGGGGCATCAATTCCTGTATGCCATGCGGTCTCCGGGCAATGCCTGCTTGACCGGGCTGCGGCGGCAGGCCGAAGGGTTCGTGCCGCCGTTGGAGTTCGGGGAGCCTGGGCCGGTGAATCCGAAATCGAAGGGGTGCGGGACCGTGATGCGGTCGGCGCCGTTCGGACTGGCAGGATTCGGTGCCGACCGGGCGTTCCATGCCGCCATGCGATGCGCCCAGCTCACCCATGGCCACCCGACCGGCTACCTCGCGGCGGGCGCCCTCGCCATCGTGATCGACAGTGTCCTGTCCGGAACCGAACTGCCGATCGCGGTGCAGGACACCATCTCCCGGCTCGCCCCGATGCCCGCGAGCGCGGAAACGATCACCGCCCTCGCCGCCGCCCTCACCACCGCGCACCTGGGTGACCCCACCCCGGAGCGGCTGGAGCGAATCGGCGCCGGGTGGTGCGCCGAGGAGTGTCTGGCCATCGCCGTGTACTGCGCACTGCACACCTACCGCACCGGCGATATTCGCGCCGGACTCCTGCTGTCGGTCAACCACTCCGGCGACTCCGACTCCACCGGCGCGGTGGCAGGTAACCTCATCGGCGCCATCCACGGCCTCGAGGCCCTGCCCATGGAATGGGTGGCCGCCGTCGAGGGTCGCGACGAATTGTTCCGGGTCGCCGACGATCTCGTCCTCAACTTCTTCTACAACGATCGCACGGCCCTCGCCGACCGCTACCCCCTCGATCGAGGCCTCGACCAGTGATCGGGAAGGGTGTCGTCCACGAAATCCGGGCCGTACGAACCGAATCGCCGAATCCCTTCCAGGCCAACGGCACAGGGCATGATTCCGTAGGACACAGCGCCCTCCCCGATGACAGTTCTTCCGGGCCGGTGAGGACTGCTCCCGCCGAGACGATTCGGCGCAAGCTCTCCAGTCAGCCGAATGGGTCGAGGACCCGGACGCAACGATGCGGACCGATCCGAATCGGATCGGTCCGCATCGTCGGCTGAGTTACCGGTCCCGCTAGACCGTGAAGCCGAGGGCGCGCAGCTGTTCGCGGCCGTCGTCGGTGATCTTGTCGGGGCCCCACGGGGGCATCCAGACCCAGTTGATCTGGAGGTCTTCGGCCAGGCCTGAGCGCACGAGGGCGTTGCGGGACTGGTCTTCGATGACGTCGGTCAGCGGACAGGCCGGAGAGGTCAGGGTCATGTCGAGTTTGGCGATGCCGTCCTCGAAGGTCATGCCATAGACCAGGCCGAGGTCGACGACATTGATGCCGAGCTCGGGGTCGACGACGTCGCGCATCGCCTCCTCCATGTCCTCGAGGTGCTGGATCTCCTCGGGGGTGAGTTCCTTGGCCTGCTGGTCGGTTTCGCTCATCTCTACTCCCCGTTGCCCATCGTCTTCTTGGCTTCCTCGGCCGAGGCGATCCGCACCACGGCGTCCTTGAAGGCCATCCAGCCCAGCAGCGCGCACTTCACGCGGGCGGGGTACTTGGCGACGCCGACGAACGCGATGCCGTCGCCGATCACCTCTTCGTCGCCCTCGACGGTGCCGCGGCCGGTGACCATCTCGTCGAACGCCTCGACCACCTTCAGCGCCTGCTGCACCGGCAGACCGATGACCTGGTCGGTGAGCACCGAGGTGGACGCCTGGCTGATCGAGCAACCCTGGCCGTCGTAGGACACGTCCTTGACGTCGCCATTGCCGTCGATGTGCACGCGCAGCGTCACCTCGTCACCGCAGGTGGGGTTGACGTGGTGCACCTCGGCGCCGAAGGGCTCGCGCAGCCCTCGGTGGTGCGGGTGCTTGTAGTGGTCCAGGATGACTTCCTGGTACATCTGCTCCATGCGCATGGTCTATGCAACTCCGAAGAAGCTCTGGGCCTTCCGCACCGCGGCCACCAGCTGATCGACCTCGTCGAGGGTGTTGTACACCGCGAACGAGGCCCGCGCGGTCGCGGCGATACCGAAGTGCCGGTGCAGCGGCCACGCGCAGTGGTGACCCACACGGACGGCGACACCCTGGTCGTCGAGGATCTGGCCGACGTCGTGGGCGTGAATACCGTCCACCAGGAACGACACCGCGCCGCCGCGGTTCACGTTCTCGGTCGGGCCGATGATGCGGACGCCTTCGATCTCGCCCAGACCTTCGAGCGCCGCGCCGATGAGCGAGTGCTCATGCGCCGCAACGGCTTCCATGCCGACACTGCTCAGATACCGGACAGCCGCGCCCAATCCGACGACCTGCGAGATCATCTGCGAGCCCGCCTCGAACCGCAGCGGCGGCGGGGCGAAGGTCGAGTGATCCATGTACACGGTCTCGATCATGGAACCACCGGTGATGAACGGCGGGGTGTCCTCGAGCAGCTCACGGCGGCCGTACAGGATGCCGACGCCCGAGGGGCCCAGCATCTTGTGACCGGAGAAGGCCGCGAAGTCGACGCCCAGCGCCTTGAAGTCCACCGCCATGTGCGGCACCGACTGGCAGGCGTCCAGCACCACGATCGCGCCGACTTCCTTTGCACGGCGCACCAATTCGGCGACATCCGCGACCGCGCCGGTCACGTTCGACTGGTGGGTGAAGGCGACCACCTTGGTGGCGGGCGACAGCTCCAGCGAGTCCAGGTCGATGCGACCCTCGTCGGTGACGCCGTACCATTTCAGCGTCGCACCGGTCCGGCGCGCGAGTTCCTGCCACGGCACGAGATTCGCGTGATGTTCGAGCTCGGTGATGACGATCTCGTCGCCGGGCCCGACGCGGTACGGGAATCGGTCGTCGGAGAAGGCGTAGGCCACCACGTTCAGCGACTCGGTCGCGTTCTTGGTGTAGACGATCTCGTCCGCGCCGACGCCGACGAACGCCGCGATCGCCGCGCGCGCCGCCTCGTAGGCCTCATTGGCCTCCTCGGCGAGCTGGTGCGCGCTGCGATGCACGGCCGCGTTGTGTTCGAGCAGGAATTCCCGCTCGGCGTCGAGCACCTGCAGCGGACGTTGCGACGTCGCACCGGAATCCAAGTACGCCAACGGTTTTCCGTCGCGCACGGTCCGGCTCAGGATCGGGAAGTCGGCCCGGATCCTGGCGATGTCGAGAGTCCCCACGGTGCTGGTCATTTAGGCTCCTACGGAAGCTGAGGTGAAGCGCACGTAGCCGTTCGCGTCGAGTTCCTCGGCCAGCTCGGAGCCGCCCTCGGCCACGATGCGACCGCCCACGAACACGTGAACGAAGTCCGGCTGGATGTAGCGCAGGATGCGGGTGTAGTGGGTGATCAGCAGGATGCCGCCGGTCTCCCGCTCCTTGTAACGGTTCACACCCTCGGAAACAATCCGCAGCGCGTCCACGTCCAGACCCGAGTCGGTCTCGTCGAGGATGGCGATCTTCGGCTTGAGCAGGCTCAGCTGCAGGATCTCCTGGCGCTTCTTCTCACCACCGGAGAAACCCTCGTTGACCGAGCGATCGCCGAAGGCCGGATCGATGTCCAGCTCGGCCATGCCCTCCTTGACTTCCTTCACCCAGGTGCGCAGCTTGGGGGCCTCGCCGCGGATGGCGGTGGCGGCGGTGCGCAGGAAGTTCGAGACCGAGACGCCCGGGACCTCGACGGGGTACTGCATGGCCAGGAACAGGCCCGCCCGCGCACGCTCGTCGACCGACATCTCCAGCACGTTCTCGCCGTCGAGGGTGATGGTGCCCTGGGTGACGGTGTACTTGGGGTGCCCGGCGATGGCGTAGGACAGGGTCGACTTGCCGGAGCCGTTG
Organism: Nocardia sp. CA-151230; assembly: GCF_050942175.1. Lineage (NCBI taxonomy): Bacteria > Bacillati > Actinomycetota > Actinomycetes > Mycobacteriales > Nocardiaceae > Nocardia > Nocardia sp. CA-151230. Next base: position 3,439,282 of record NZ_CP192061.1, on the reverse strand, counting down.
GGGCCCATGATCGCGTGGGTCTCACCGGACTTCACAGTCAGGTTGACGCCCTTGAGGATCTTGATGGGCTCGGCGTTCTCGTCCGGGTTGGCGACCTCGACGTGCAGGTCCTTGATTTCCAGGGTGGTCATCGAATTCGAATTCCTTTGCAGGGATGGGAAGTAGTGGGCTGTTATCCGACAGCGGCTCGCCGCTAAGCGCCGACAGCGGCGAGCTCGGCCTCGATGGCCGCCTCGAGCCGCTCCCGGACCTCGGGGACGGTGATCTTCTGAATGATCTCGAAGAAGAAGCCGCGCACGACCAGACGCCGCGCCGCCTCCTCGCTGATACCGCGCGAGCGCAGGTAGAACAGCTGCTCGTCATCGAAACGGCCGGTGGCCGAGGCATGTCCGGCGCCGACGATCTCGCCGGTCTCGATCTCCAGGTTCGGCACCGAGTCGGCGCGCGCGCCATCGGTGAGTACCAGGTTGCGGTTGGCCTCGTAGGTGTCGGTGCCCTCGGCCGCCGCGCGAATGAGCACATCGCCCACCCACACGGTGCGCGCGTCCGGCTTGCTGGAGGACGGATCGCCCTGCAGCGCACCCTTGTACAGCACGTTCGACTTGCAGTGAGGCACCCCGTGATCGATCAGCAGGCGCTGCTCGAAGTGCTGGCCGTCATCGGCGAAGTACACGCCGAGCAGCTCGGCGTCGCCGCCCGGGCCGTCGTAGCGGACGTTCGCGGTCAAGCGCACCAGATCGCCACCGAGGGTGACATTGGTGTGCCGCAGGGTGGCGTCACGACCCAGCTTGGCGTGATGCGCGGTGGCATGCACGGCATCGTCGGCCCAGTCCTGGATGACGGTGACATTCAGCTTGGCGCTGTCGCCGAGCACGAATTCCACATTCTCCGCATAGGTTCCGTTGCCGCGCTGATCCAGGACCACGTTCGCGACGGCGAAATTGCCGAGGCGGATCTGGGTGTGCCCGTAGGCGGTCCTGCCCTCACCCGGACCCGTGATGGTCACGATAACCGGCTCGGCCACTTCGACTTCCGAGCCGACGGACACGATGGTCGCCTGCTCGAAACCGGAGTACGCCTGCGCGGCAACGCGATCGGTGGGGGTGCCGGCGACACCGAGACGGGCGTCATCGCGGCCGACGGTCTCGACCGTCACACCCGCGGCGGTGTTCGCCTCGACGACAGCCTGCCCGTCGCGCACCGCGGTGCCGTCGTGCAGGCCGCGCAGCCGGCGCAACGGGGTGAATCGCCACGCCTCGTCATGAGCCGAGGGCACCTCGAAGGCGTTCACGTCGAAGGACGCGAACACCTCGCCCTTGTTGACGGCGGGCACGCGGCCCTCGGCAGCAACGGCAACATTCTCGACCGTCATCAGCCGACGGCTCCTTCCATCTGCAGTTCGATCAGGCGGTTCAGCTCCAGCGCGTACTCCATGGGGAGCTCCTTGGCGATGGGCTCGACGAAGCCGCGCACCACCATGGCCATCGCCTCGTCCTCGGTGAGGCCGCGGCTCATCAGGTAGAACAGCTGGTCCTCGGACACCTTGGACACGGTGGCCTCGTGGCCCATGGTCACGTCGTCCTCGCGGATGTCGACGTAGGGGTAGGTGTCGGAGCGGGAGATGGTGTCCACCAGCAGCGCATCACACTTCACGGTCGACTTCGAGCCGTTCGCACCCTTGTTGACCTGCACCAGACCGCGGTACGAGGCACGACCGCCGCCGCGCGCCACCGACTTGGAAATGATGGTCGAGGAGGTGTGCGGCGCCAGGTGCAGCATCTTCGCACCGGTGTCCTGGTGCTGGCCCGCACCGGCGAACGCGATGGAGAGCACCTCGCCCTTGGCATACTCACCGGTCATCCACACGGCCGGGTACTTCATGGTGACCTTGGAGCCGATATTGCCGTCGACCCACTCCATGGTCGCGCCGGCCTCGGCCTTGGCGCGCTTGGTCACCAGGTTGTAGACGTTGTTCGACCAGTTCTGGATGGTGGTGTAGCGGCAGCGGCCGCCCTTCTTCACGATGATCTCGACCACCGCGGAGTGCAGCGAATCCGAGGAGTAGATCGGCGCGGTGCAGCCCTCGACGTAGTGGACGTAGGCGTCCTCGTCGACGATGATCAGCGTCCGCTCGAACTGACCCATGTTCTCGGTGTTGATGCGGAAGTACGCCTGCAGCGGGATGTCCACGTGCACGCCCGGCGGCACATAGATGAACGAACCACCCGACCACACGGCCGAATTCAGCGCGGAGAACTTGTTGTCACCCGAGGGGATGACCGAGCCGAAGTACTTCTGGAAGATCTCCGGGTGCTCCTTGAGACCGGTGTCGGTGTCGAGGAAGATGACGCCCTGCTTCTCCAGGTCCTCTCGGATGGAGTGGTAGACGACCTCGGACTCGTACTGCGCGGCGACACCCGCGACCAGCCGCTGCTTCTCCGCCTCCGGGATGCCCAGCTTGTCGTAGGTGTTCTTGATGTCCTCGGGCAGTTCCTCCCAGGACGCGGCCTGCTTCTCGCTCGAGCGCACGAAGTACTTGATGTTGTCGAAGTCGATGCCCTCGAGGTTGGAGCCCCAGCTCGGCATGGGCTTCTTGTCGAAGATGCGCAGCGCCTTGAGACGGAAGTCGAGCATCCATTCGGGCTCGTTCTTCTTCGCCGAGATGTCGCGCACGACGTCCTCGGACAGGCCGCGCTTGGCACTGGCACCGGCGACATCCTTGTCGGCCCAGCCGTACTCGTAGGTACCCAGGGACGCGATGGTCTCTTCCTGGGACAGCGGCTGCACCTGGTCGGTGGTCGTCGTCATTCGGCACTCCTTCCGGAGTCATCTGTAGAAGTCGTTGCGGGCTGTGCAACGGGGGTCGATGCGGAATTCTTTTGGGCGGTATTCGATATGGGGGGCACTGCGACGAGCGGGACGTGCGTGGTGCAGGCGCAGTCGCCATTGGCGATGGTCGCCAGGCGCTGCACGTGCGTACCGAGAATCTCCCGGAAGGCTTCGAGCTCGGCCGCGCACAGCTCGGGGAACTCCTCGGCGACATGCGAGACCGGGCAGTGGTGCTGGCAGATCTGTACGCCCGCACCGACCTTCCGGGTCGAGGCCGCGAATCCGGCGTCGGTGAACGCGTCCGCGATCTCCTCCGCCTTGGCCTCGGTCTCGGCCGGGGTGTGCTCGGCGAGCTCGCCGACCCCGGACACGATGGTCGCCACCCGCTTGCGCGCGAACTCGGTGATGGCCTGGTCCCCGCCGATCTCGCGCAGCTGCCGCATGGCGGCTCCGGCGAGGTCATCGTAGGCGTGCCCCAGGCGGCCACGGCCGGTGGCCGTCAGCTGGAACTGCTTGGCGGGACGACCACGGCCCTTCTGCTGCCACGGCGCCGACCGCGTCGCGTGAGCCTCGCCCGATTCGATGAGCGCATCCAGGTGCCGGCGCACGCCCGCCGGGCTCAGGCCCAGGCGTTCGCCGATGGCGGTCGCGGTGATCGGGCCCTCCTCCAGCAGCAGCTTGATGACGGCTTCCCGAGTGTGACCCTCACCCGCCGGCACGGGCACGACAACGGACCGGGCACCCTCGAGTTGGTGCCCGGCCTGTTCCGCGTTCCGCAAACCCACGGTTTTCACAACATCAGTGTGACGGAATTCCATCCCTCATTCCAGTAAGGGTCACCTGACCTGATCTTCGCGACCTGGGGCGATGGGGTCGGGTGTGATTCGGGCCACCATAGATATCCCGGCATTTCGGAAATTCGGCCCGGTCACGGTGGGTTTCCGAAAACGTGAACAGTGTGCTCGTGGTGGGTGCGACGGGAAACGTCGGCCGGCAGGTAGTCGCCCAACTGGTCGCGGCGGGGGTGCGGACACGAGCGCTGGCTCGCGATCCGGAGACCGCCGGCCTGCCGCCCGGAGTCGAGGTGATGGGCGGGGATCTGGCCGAGCCGGAATCCCTGGCCGCGGCCGCGGACGGGGTCGACTCGGTGTTCCTGGTGTGGCCGTTCCACGGGACGCAGGGCGCGGCGCAGGTACTGAAGGTGCTCACCGGGCACGCCCAGCGCGTCGTGTATCTGTCGTCCACGACTGTGAACGACCAAGGGCCGCAATCGGATCTGATTCCGCAGTTGCATGCCGAGATGGAGGCGCTCATCGAGGCCTCGGGGCTGCCGTGGACCGTGCTGCGCGCGGACACCCTCGCCTCCAACGCGCTGGGCTGGGCGGGGCAGATTCGCGCTGGTGACGTGGTGCGCGGGACCGAGGTCGCACCGAGCGCGGTGGTGCACGAGGGCGATATCGCGGCCGTGGCGGCGCGACTGCTCACCGATCACTCGCACACGTGGCGGAAATACCTGGTGACCGGGCCGCGGGTGGTCGGGCGGGCGGATCAGGTCGCGGCGATCGGCGAGGTGCTGGGTCGTTCGCTGCGGTTCGAGGCGCTGCCGCTGGAGGCGGCGCGGGAGTCGATGACCGGGGCCGGACTGCCGGCGCGGCTGATCGAATCACTGCTGTCGATGGCCGAATTCCGGCCACGCTCGGATCTGGTCACGCCGACCGTGGCCGACCTCACCGGCCGGCCGGCGCGGGATGTCCGGGACTGGGCCGCGGAGCACGTGGAGAAATTCCGGTAGCCGACCGGTGGCCCGGTGGCCGCTCGGGGAGGTGCGGGCATAAGTTCGATGCCGATCGAATTATCACTGGGTGCGGGTGCCACAGCGCCCGCCGTCCAGACCACGACATCCACGAAAGCCGGTGCCAGCATGCCCATCGCACTGTCCCTCCTCGACCTGGCGGTGATCGCGCCCGGTCAGACCGCGCGTGACAGCTTCCGGAACAGCGTCGCGCTGGCGCAGGCGGCGGAACGCAGTGGGTACCAGCGGGTCTGGTATGCCGAGCACCACAATATGAACTCGATCGCGTCCAGCGCGACCAGCGTGCTCATCGGCCACGTGGCCGGGCATACCGAGACCATCCGGCTCGGTGCGGGCGGAATCATGCTGCCCAACCACTCGCCGCTGGTGATCGCCGAGCAGTTCGGCACCCTCGAATCGCTGTACCCGGGTCGCATCGACCTCGGGCTGGGCCGCGCGCCGGGCAGCGATCAGGAGACCATGCGGGCGCTACGGCGTAATCCATCCTCGGCGGACACCTTCCCGCAGGACGTGCTGGAATTGCAGGGGTACCTGACCGGGAACTCGCGGATTCCGGGCATTCAGGCGGTGCCGCGCGCGGAAGGCGTTGTGCCGCTCTACATTCTGGGGTCGTCGCTGTTCGGCGCGCAGCTGGCCGCGCACCTGGGCCTGCCCTACGCCTTCGCCTCCCACTTCGCGCCCGACTCCCTGCACGAGGCCGTCCGCGAATACCGCGACCGGTTCCGGCCCTCCGAGCAACTGGCCGAGCCGTATGTCATGGCCGGAGTCAATGTGTTCGCGGCCGAGGAGCGCGCGCAGGCCGAGGAGCAGAAGACCATCTCCTACCGGGCGCGCACCCGCGCGTTCATCAAGCGCGGCGCGGCGGGCATGGACTTCTCCGACGAGGAGATCGACGCCTTCCTGGCCTCGCCCAATGGCCGTCACCTGGCCAGGATGACCACGTACACCGCCGTCGGCACACCCGCCGATGTCGTGGCGTACCTGGAGGATTTCGCGGCCGATATCCAGGCCGACGAACTCATCACGGCACACCACGCCCAGAACATCGACGACCGGGTGCGCTCGATCGAGCTGACCGGCGCGGCGATGGACGCACGCGAATCCGTCACGCGCTGAAGCCTTCGCTGGCCTGTTCACCCTCGCCGGCCGGCCCACGCCCTCGGCAGCGCGCGCGTATTCCTCACCGCCCTGGCCGGATTCGCGCTGTCAGCGTCCAGGATCGACCCTGGGAGTTGAGGCCGATGCATTCACCCGGTAGGGAGACCGGGACCTAGGAGACTGCTGAATAAGCCCGGTTTGGTGGGTGGCCGCGCGTAGCGCGGCCACCCACCACTGGTTTCTGGTGATGGAGTGAGTGGGGCTCTCGGGGGCTGGGGTGTGCCCTTCGGGAGGGTGTCCGGCCGAGTCTGTCGGGGTCGTGGGCCGGGTCAGGCGATGGCCCAGGTTCCGGCGGTGTTGGTGAGGCCGAGGTTGAGCAGTCGTCGCAGGTTCAGTGCGGCCATGCGCCGATGGAGCCAGTGATCGTTGGCGGATGTGCCGCGGTAGCGCAGTTTTCGGCAGCGGCCTTTCGGGCCGACGAGCCAGGAAATCGATCGCTCGACCATGGGCCGGTGCTGCCGGTAGGTTTCGACCAACTCCGGCTGCTCGTGCCAGTCGCGTCGGGCGTGGCGCAGCAATCGGTGGTGTCGATGCAGGTTCAGGGTGCGGCCGGACTTGCTGGCGGTGCATCGCGCTCGCAGCGGGCAGTCGCGGCACGCGATGCCGAAGACGACTTTGTATTTGGCGGTGATCGAGCGGGTGACCCCGTTCGGGCAGGTCACGGTCGCATCGTTGTGGAAGGTGAACTCGTCGAGAGTGAATCCGCCCTCGACAGCAGGACGCAGCGGGGCGGGTTTGATGATCGCGGTATGGCCGCGCTGGGATAATTCGGCGCGCAGGTCTCCGGTGCCGTATGCGTTGTCGCCCAACACTTCTCGAGGGCCATCCTCGCTCGCGAGCAAACGCAGGCCGACGACGGCTTCGTGGTTGTCGCCGCCCGCGCCCCGGGTGAGGCTGCCATCGGTGAAAAGGCCGGTGTCGGGTTCGACCGCGACGTGGGCCTTGTAGCCGTCCTGGCGGTTGTGCACAGTCTTGTGGACATGGCGGGCCTCGGGATCGACCACCGAGATCACCCGATCCTCGGCGACGCGGCGCGCGATGCGCCAGCGCCCGTCGGTGCCGTCGGAACCCTCGGCCGGTTCCACATCCTGCCCGGCGACCAACGCCAGCAGCGCCAGCGCCTGCGACGCCTTCTCGGCCACTGCGTCGTCGAATCCGGTGCCGGCCAACGCATTCACGACCGCCGTCGCATCGTTGACCAACGCCGACACCAGTGCTTCCCGCGCGGTGGTGTCGTCCCAGGCGATCGCCGGTTTACCGGGATCGTCGTAGTCGTGGGCATGGCATTGCGCGGCGATGACCGCCGCCGCGCCGGGCACCTCGCGGCGCACCCGCCGGATCGCGGCGATCAACTGGGTCACCGTGTCCTGAGTGGCGACCGCGTCGTCGAGCACCACCGAATCCAACGCGCGCCGCGTTTTACCTTGCAGCACACCAGTTTCGGCGACCACGGCGCGGACCGCGTCGAAGATCCGGTTCGGGTTCTGCGATCGCGCCAGCCGCCGACGCCAATAGGTCAGCGTCGACGCATCGAACCCGGCGTCGTCCAACGCCAGCCCGCACGCCACCTTCCACCGCAGGTCACACCGCAACGCGGCCACCGTTTCCCGATCCGACAAATCGTGCAACGCCTGCAACACCATCACCGATGCCGCGACCTCGCCCGGCAGACTCGGCCGCCCGGTCCTGCTCGGAAACAGATCCTCGAACATCGCAGCCGGGAACACCTCCCGGCGATGCTCTGCCAGAAACGCGAACACACTGCCCGCCGGAACCAGATGCCCCACCAGCGCCGCCGCGTCCATCAACTCCGGATTCGACCCACACTCACCCTGCACCCCAATAATTCGTGTCGGCCCGGTCCTTCGGACCGGGCCGACACGCCACGTTATTCAGCAGTCTCCTAGTCGTGGAACGGGTCGGTGTCCTGGCCGGGCAGCCAGGAGCGGCCCGCTTCGGTCCAGCCATTGGCCTTGATCATCTTCTTGGCGGCGCGCTGATTGCGGCCGATGAGGCGGTCCAGGTACAGGTGGCCGCGCAGGTGATCGGTCTCGTGCTGCAGGCAGCGGGCCAGGTAGCCGGTGCCGGAGACGATGACCGGCTGGTTGTGGATGTCGACGCCCGACACCTCGGCCCAGTCGGCGCGACCGGTCGGGAACCATTCGCCAGGGACCGAGAGGCAGCCCTCGGCGTCGTCGTCGGGGTGGGGCATGGTCTCCGGGATCTCGGAGGTCTCGATGATCGGGTTGATGACGTGCCCGCGCCGGCGGCCGTCGGCGGTCATGAGGTCGTACACGAAAACCGCACGGGGATCGCCGATCTGATTGGCCGCCAGGCCCGCGCCCCGGGCCGCGGTGTTCGTCTCGAACAGGTCCTCGACGAAAGCGGCCAGCTCCGCGTCGAATTCGGTGACGGGCACGGCCGGAGTGGACAGTCTGGGGTCACCGGCGATGAGGATCGGTCGAACAGCCATGCCCTATTTCTTCCAGAAGCAGGCCGACCGGTTTCCGCCGGGGTCCAGCAGCGGGAATTCGCGGCCCGCTACGGGCGCGGGATATTGCGCAGGTTACTGCGGGCCATGTCGAGCATGCGGCCGACGCCGCCGGCCAGCACGATTTTGCCCGCGGCCAGGGCGAAGCCCTTGACCTGCGCGGCATCGATCCGTGGCGGTAGGGACAGGGCGTTGGGGTCGGTGACCACGTCCACCAGCATCGGCCCGGGCTCGGCGAATGCCTCGGCCAGCGCGGCCCGCACCCCGGCCGGGTCGGTCACCCGCAGCGACGGAATGCCCACGGCCGCAGCGATATCGGCGTAGTTGACCGGCTCCTGATCGGTGCCGTAGTCGGGCATGCCGTCGACCAGCATCTCCAGCTTCACCATGCCGAGCGTGGAATTGTTGAACACCACGATCTTCACCGGCAGCCGGTGCCGCCAGACGGTGAGCAGCTCACCCATGAGCATGGCCAGACCGCCGTCTCCCGACAGCGAGATCACTTGCCGGCCCGGGTAGGCCGTCTGGGCCCCGATGGCGTGCGGGAGAGCATTGGCCATGGTGCCGTGCCGCCACGAGCCGATGATGCGGCGGCGGCCGTTCGGGTTGATGTACCGCGCCGCCCAGACATTGCACATACCGGTGTCGACGGTGAAAACCGCGTCGTCGTCGGCGATTTCGTCGATGAGCGAGGCGACGTACTCGGGGTGGATGGGCGTGTGGTGGTCGATATCGCGGGTGTAGGCGTCCACCACGTTCTCCAGCGCGGAGGCGTGCCGGCGGAGCATGTCGTCGAGGAAGGCGCGGCTCGGATTCTGGTGCAGCAGCGGCAGGACCGCGTCGATGGTGGTGGCCACGTCACCGTTGACGGCGATATCGACGGCGGCGCGGCGGCCGATGCGGGACGGGTCGCGGTCGATCTGGGCGATCCGGCCGTTCTGCGGCAGGAAGGTGTCGTAGGGGAAGTCGGTGCCGAGCAACAGCAGCAGGTCGGCTTCGTGCGTGGCCTCGTAGGCGGCGCCGTATCCGAGCAGGCCGCTCATGCCGACGTCGTACGGGTTGTCGAACTGGATCCACTCCTTGCCGCCGAGCGCGTGGCCGATCGGGGCGTGCAGCCGCTCGGCCAGGCTCATGACCTGGGCGTGTGCACCGCGCACACCCGCGCCGGCGAACAGGGCCACGGTGTCGGCGTCATTGAGGGCCTCCGCGAGGCGGTCCACCTGGGCGGCGGGCGGAACCACGGCCGGCGCTTCGGCCACCAGATCCGACTGCCAGCCGCGGTTCTCGGCCTCCGCGCTGAGCACGTCACCGGGGACCACCAGCACCGAGACGCCATGCCGGCCGAGTGCGGTCTGCATGGCGATGTAGGCGAGCCGCGGCATCTGCTCGGGGGTGCCGACCATCTCACAGAAATGGCTGCACTCCACGAAGAGTCGCTCGGGATGGGTTTCCTGGAAGAAGCCGGTGCCGATCTCACGGCTGGGAATGTGCGAGGCGATAGCCAGCACCGCGGCGCCATTGCGATGCGCGTCGTAGAGCCCCTGGATCAGGTGGGTATTGCCGGGTCCGCAACTGGCCGCGCAGACCGCCAGCCGGCCGGTGAGCACCGATTCCGCGCCGGCGGCGAAGGCCGCGCTCTCCTCGTTGTGGCAGTGCACCCAGTCGATGCCCTCGGTCCGGCGCACCGCGTCGACGAAGGGATTCAAACTATCCCCCACCAGTCCGTACACCCGTTGGACCCCGGCGGCGACGAGGGCGCCGACCAGCTGACTGGCGACCGAATTCCGACCCATGATCGCTCCGTTCGCAGTGTCGAGACCGAGCATGACCGGAGGCCACCGACGCACTCTACCGAAATCGGACAGCTCAGATTGCTGCATCGTTGCTATATCGCGAGTCGGGCCGACGATCACATGCCGTTGAACTCCACCAGCGGAGCCGGATAGCCGGGCACTGGAGGTGTTGCGCGCCAAGGCTTGTGGATGCGCCCACCGGGCAGATGCGCGAGCTCGGGGAGCCAGCGACGGACGTACTCGCCGTCGGGATCGAAACGTTCGGCCTGGCGGATGGGGTTGAGGACCCGGTTCGGGCGGGTGTCGGTGCCCGTGCCCGCGGCCCACTGCCAGTTCATCTGATTGTTGGCGATATCGCCGTCGACCAGCCAGGTCAGGAAGTGCGCCGCGCCGAGGCGCCAGTCCACGCCCAGCGACTTGGTGAGGAAGCTCGCGGCCAGCAGCCGGGCGCGACCGGGCATCCAGCCCTCGGCCAGCAGTTGCCGCATGGCCGCGTCGATGACCGGGTAGCCGGTGCGTCCGTCCCGCCAGGCCGCGAAGGCGTGCGGGTCGTCACGCGGGGCGGTGGGGCGCGGGCGGAAGTCGGTGTGGGCGAGGTCCGGCCGGGCCGCGAGGATCTGATGGTGGAAATCGCGCCAGGCCAGCTGACGGGCGAAGGCCTCGCCGCCGGGGGTGGCGAGATCGGTGCGGCGGACCACCTCGACCGGGGAGAGGCAGCCGAAGTGCAGGTAGGGCGAGAGGCCGGAGGTGGCGCCGGCCAGGATGTCGCTGTCGGTGTGGTAGTGGTCCACGGGCCCGGAGAGCCAGTCGCGCAACAGTTTCCGGCCGGTGCGCTCGCCACCCACGGACAGGTGCGGGGAGGTCGGCTCGGCGCACAGATCCGTATAGGCGGGCACGGGCTCGCCGCCGATGTCGGGCCCCGCGAGATGTCGTGGGCGCGGGGCCTGCGGCCGCAGCGGGGTGTCGAGCCAGCGGCGGAAATACGGTGTGAAGACCGCGAAATGGTCGCGGCCGGTGGCCGGACGCAGCTCCGACGGGTCGACCACGGTCACCGACGCGGGATGCGCCACCAGCCGGCATCCCGACTCGCCCGCGCGAACGCGCAACTCCCGCTCACGGTTTCGGCTGTACCGGCTGACATCGGCGGCCACCTGCACACTCGTCGCGCCGGTTTCGGCGATCACCCGGGCCACCTCGTCGACGACCGGGCCCCGGCGGATCACCAATGGTGCGCCGAGCCCGCGTAATTCGGCGTCGAGGTCCGCGAGCGCCGCCGTCAGGAAGCGGAGCCGGTTGGGCGCGACCGGGTTTCGCTCGATGATCCCGGGGTCCAGCACGAACAGCGGCACCACCGCCCCGCCCGCCGCGGCCGCCGCCAGCACCGGATTGTCGTGCACCCGCAGGTCACGGGTGAACAGGGCGATCGCCACCTGCATCGAGCACTCGCTTTCGGATCGATCGGGTCGAATGGAAACGCGGTGTTCTACGGGAGATTCCGCCGGAAACCTATCAGCTGGTCCCGCACTTTCCGCCCGGCCGGGCGCGTCGCCCACGAGATGATCGTGAGCACGAGCAGCAGCGCGAGCACGGCCACCTCGCCGCGGGCATAGCCGACGGTCAGGTGCGAGACGATACCGCCGCTGTCGACGAAGACGACGCCCGCGTAGGCCCACTCCTTGACCAGGGGAAATCCCGGAACCAGCAGCGCGAGCGCGCCGAGCAGCTTCCAGACTCCCAGCAGGACCAGGAAGTAGGCCGGATAGCCCAGGTGCACGATGGTGTCGCGGGCCTGCGGGTAGCGGGTGATGTCCCACCAGCCGCCGACCACCAGTTCCGCCGCGACCAGCACGGTGGCGGTCCAGTAGAGCACCGAGCGGTCGAGAGCCTTTCGTGTGACGATGGTTTGTGTAGTCATGACACCCTGACGTTCGGCGAGCGCGAAACATGTCGGTCAGCGACTCGGGATTCCCCGTAGAACGTTTCGAACAGCGGCGCGCCGGACTGAACGCGCTGGCATTCCGCCTGCTCGGCGCATCCAGCGAGACCGAGGACGCGGTCCAGGAGACATGGATGCGGTTGCACCGCACCGACATCGACGGCATCCGCAATCTGGACGGCTGGCTGACCACCACGCTGTCCCGGATCTGCCTGGACCGGCTGCGCGCCCGCCGGACCAACCCCGAACGCCCGCTGGGCGACGTCGTGCCCGGACCGCTCCCCTCCGCTGCGACCGCCGGTGAACCCGAGGAACAGGCAGTACTCACCGACGAACTGGAACGGGCGGTCCTGGTGCTGTTGCGGCGGCTGCCACCGGCCGAACAGGTCGCCTTCGTCCTGCACGACATGTTCGCGGTGCCGTTCTACGAGGTCGCCGACATCCTGCAGCGGTCCCCGAACGCGGCCCGGCTGCTGGCCAGCCGCGCCCGGCATCGGGTGATCGACGGCTCCGACGAGCTGCGGCCGGACGCGCTGCGGGAACGCCGTGTCGTGCGGGCGTTCCTGGCAGCGGTCCGAGCCGGAGACATCGCCGCGGTGCTGGCGGTCCTGGCCGCCGACGTGACGGTGTCCGCGGACCGGACCGCCGCGCCGGGGCCGGTGCCGGTCACCGCACGGGGCGCGCCGATCGTGGCGCGGCTCGCGGCCGGGTTCGCGGCGCGTGCCGACTTCTCGGCGATGGTCCTGGTCGACGGGCGGGCGGGAGCGCTGGTCGCCGGCCGCGACGAGCCGCCGGCGGTCATGGCGTTCACCGTCGGGGGCGAGCACATCGTCCGGATCGACGTACTCGCCGACCCGGAAACGCTGGCGCGACTACCACTCTCGGTATCCGGTTTCAGCGCGTAGCGACGAGTTTGACCGGTGCCTCGAGCAGGGCGTCGATCGAATCCTCCCAGGCCACGGTGCGGGTGGTCACCACACTCGGATCGAAACGCCCGGCCGCCACCAGATCCAGAATGTGCGGGATCGACGGGCGGGCGTGCGCCCGGCCGGTGTGGAAAGTGCAGCAGCGCGAATACATTTCGAGCATGGGCAGGGCGACATCCTGCGTCTGGACGCTGACGCTGGTGCAGACGCCGTCATTGGCCGTGGCACGGATGGCGGCCACCAGGGCTTCGGAGCCGCCCGCGGCTTCGACGGTGACCGGGAATCGGCCGACCCGGTCGGTCGGCCTGCCCTCGACGGGCTCCGCACCGAGTTCGGCTGCGATGGCGAGCCTTTCGGGGTCGGTGTCGAGGTAGACGGCCCGGGCGGAGCCGAGCGCCACCGCGAGACCGGCCGCATACAGGCCGATGGACGGTGCGGCCGGACCGCTCAGGACCAGGACTTCGGCGCCGGGGCGGGCGGCCAGTTGCGGGGCGACCGATCGGTAGGCGTCGGCGATATTGTCGCTGGCACTGGCGACCGCCGCCGGATCCACGCCGGCGGGCAGCGGGACCAGCATGGCGTCGGCATGCGGGACGGCGACCAGGTCCGACCACAGCCCGCCCCAGCTCAGCCCACCCATCGGGCCGAGGCCGTAGCTGGACATGAACGGGTGGGTGGTGCAGTTGCCGGTATGACCGCGGCGGCAGGAATCGCAGGCGCCACAGGAGATCTGGAACGGGACCACCACCTTGTCGCCACTGCGGACGGTGGTGACGTCGTCGCCGACGGCCACCACCTCCGCCACCCCCTCGTGGCCGAAGGGGTAGGGGCCCGCCAGCGGGAACCGGCCCTGCAGGATCGCGGGGTCGATATCGCAGGTGGCCACCGCGATGGGGCGGACCAGGGCCTGATCAGGGGCATCGAGGGTGGGTTCGGCGGCGTCTTCCCAGCGCAGTGCGTGCGGGCCGTCGAGCACGAGTCGCTTCATGGATCGATCGTCGCTAGAACGTTCTTTCCAGTCAACCCCCCTGGGGTGAATTCGCCTCGGCAGCAGCGACTTCCGCGAGACTCAGCCGGATCAACCGGGCCATGGCCACCGAAACCGTGTGCAGCGGCTCATCGGTGCGGCGCACCCGGGCCAGCACGGTCGCGCCCTCGTAGGCCGCGACCACCGTGGTGGCCAGATCACGCGCCTCCCTCGGTGCCAGGCCCAGCTCGGTGAGCAGTTCGGCGAAACCGTGTGTCATCGTCTCGAAGGCCGACACGCACGCGGCGCGCACGGAGTCGACATCGCTGCCGCCGTCCAGGGCGGGGGTCCCGACCGGGCAGCCCGCGGCCCAGTCGGTCTCGGCCAGTCTGGTGGCCATGAAGTCGAACAGCGTTGCCGCGGTGCCGAACACATCGCCCGGGGCCTGCCGGATCATGCGCCCCACCAGTACGCCCGTGCCGGTGATGGCCGAGACGGCGATCTCCTCCTTGCCACCCGGGAAGTGGTGGTAGATCGACCCATACGGCAGACCCGCCGCCTCGCTCAACTTCTTCAGCCCGAATCCGTGATAGCCGTGCCGGGCGAGCAGCCCGGCCGCAGCCACCTCGATTCGCCGTTTCGAATCGGACACCATTCATCCAGAGTATGAGCGGGGTCCGACAGGGGCAGCGCGAATCGTGTTCGGGCAGTGGATCAACCGAGCGCCGCGATGGCCGCGCTCAGCATCTCCGTGGCGGAGTCGGCGACCTCTTGCAGCGCCGGATCGCCCGCGACCTGCACCATCACCTCCGGATTCATGGCCTCCACGATCACCGTGCCGGCGTCCGAACGATCCGCGCGCACAACCACATTGCACGGCAGCAGCAGGCCGATCCGACGGTCCACGCCGAGGGCGGTGTGCGCCAGCGACGGATTGCATGCGCCCAGGATGAGGTAGTCCTCCATGTCCGCGTCCAGCTTCTGCTTCATGGTCGCGGTCACGTCGATCTCGGTGAGCACACCGAAGCCCTGCTCGGACAGGGCCTTCCGGGTGCGTTGCACCGCATCGGCGAAATCGGTACGCAGGGTGGCCGACAGGGCGAGGGTCATCACGAATTCCTTTCCGTTGCGGGGCTGCCGGTTCGGGGCACGCCCAGCCGTTGCAGGAGCAGGGTCATCGGACACCAGCCGACGACCCCGAAGAGCACCAGATTGGCCGCCACGAAGGCGGTCAGCAGCAGCCACCAGGGCGAGAACGCGAGCACCAGCGCGAGGCTGAGCAGCACCATCGTGCCGGCCAGGCCCGGCACGATGCGGTCGATGGACCAGTGGCGGATCGCGGTCATCTTGAGTTCCTTTCGCTCCCGGCGCTGGGCGATCGCTCGGCAGGGATCGCCCGGAAGAGCTTCAGGCCAGCGCCAGGAAGAGTTTTTCCAGTTCCTCGACTGTCATCGGCTCGGAATTCTCGGCCCGCTCCCCGGTCAGGCAGTCCCGCAGACCGGTGGCGACGATCTTGAATCCAGCGCGGTCGAGAGCGCGGGAGACCGCGGCGAGCTGGGTGACCACATCCTTGCAGTCGCGGCCCTGCTCGATCATGGAGATGACGCCCGCAAGCTGTCCGTGCGCGCGGCGCAGCCGGTTGAGGACCAGTGCGATGCTGTCTTCGTCGCCGATCATTGGAGGGTTCCTTCCCTGAGTCCGATGACTCCAGTATACCCCTGGGGGTATGGAAGGGTCGTGAGAGAGGGCTCACCCTTTCCCACGACCCCACCCGTCAGTGCGCGAAGCTGATGTCCGGCAGCACCTTGCGCAGCCAGCGCGGCGACCACCAGGCGGCGTGCCCGGTCAGGCGCAGCAACACCGGCAGCAGGATCAGGCGGATCAGCACGGCGTCGAGCAGGACGGCGACACCGAGAATGATGCCCATCTCCTTCGGCGGCAGCGGATCGGCCAGGGCGAAGGTGAAGAACACCGCCACCATGACCGCCGCCGCGGCCGCGATCACCCGGCCCGAGTGGGCGATGCCGGCGATGTGGGCCACCTCCGGATCACCCGAGCGCTCGTAGTGCTCCTTCGCCGTGGCCAGCAGGAAGACCGTGTAGTCCATGGCGATGGCGAAGATCATGGCGAAGAAGAACACCGGACCCCAGCCGTCCAGGAAGCCCTGCGGCGTGAAACCGAGCAGGCCCGCGCCGTGGCCGTCCTGGAACACCAGCTTCGCCACACCGAACGCCGCCGCGGTCGACAGCAGGCTCACACCCGCTCCGAGCAGGGCGATCAGCGGGGCGCGCAGGGCGACCAGCAGGAGCACGAACCCGAGTGCCAGGATGATGCCGACCACCAGGGGCAGGTAGTCGTTCAGGGCCTGCTGCAGGTCCAGGTTCTCGGCAACCGCCCCGCCGACCAGCGCACCCGACGGGAGCGCGGCGCGCAGCGAATGGACGATGTCGCCCATGGCCGGATCCGAAGGGTCGACCGTCGGGGTCGCCTGGAGCATGACCAGGCCGCTGTCGTCCGCGGCGGGCTGCGGCGGGGTGACCATCGCAATCCGATTGTCCGAGGCCGCGATCCGCTGGACGTCCGCGCCGTCGGAGACGGGGGCCACGATTTGCAGCATGCCGGGCGCACCCGGGCCGAATTCGCGCTGGACCAGCTCGTAGCCCTGACGCACGGACGCGTCCGCGGGCACCACCTGGATGGACGGCATGGCCACCTTCAGGCTCGTCACCGGAATCGCGAGCGCGATCAGCACCAGCAGTGAGCCGATGGCGAACGGCCACGGACGGCGGTGCAGCAGCCGTCCCCACTTCGCGAAGACCGGCGAACGATGCTGCTGCCGGGCCACGTACGGCAGCGAGCCCGCGTTCACGCGCCGGCCCAGCGCACCGAGCACGGCGGGCAGCAGGGTCAGCGTCGCCAGCAGCACGAACGAGACGGCGAACATGATGCCGACCGCCATGGTCCGCACCGCGGGCGCGGGCACCACGAGCACGGCCGACAGGCTCACCAGCACCGTCAGGCCCGAGAGCAGCACCGCCTTTCCGGCGGTCGCCATGGTGACGGCGACGGCGGTGCGCGGTGGCGTGTCACCGCGAATGGCGTCGCGGAAGCGGGAGACCAGGAACAGCGCGTAGTCGATACCCAGTGCCAGCGCGAACATCATGGCGAAGTTCATGGCCCACACCGAGATCGGCGTGACATGGTTCAGCAACACCAGCCCGCCCGCCGAGGCGATGAGGCCGGTGAGCGTCAGCAGCAACGGCAGTCCGGCCGCCACCAGCGAACCGAAGGCCAGCACCATGATCGCCAATGTGACCGGCCACGAGAACATCTCGGCCTTCATCATGGCCTCGTGATTGGCCTTGTTGAAGTCGCTCCACAGTGCCGAGGCGCCGGTCGGATAGACCTCGAAGCCGTCGGATGAGAGGGCCTGCAGTTTCGGGCCGACGTCGGTGACCGCTGTAACCATCTCGTCGGTGTTCGCATTCGCGCCCGCCAGCAGAATGCCGGTGTGGCCGTCGCGGCTGACCGACTGCCCCGGCACCGGTGCGACGATCGCGCCGAATCGACTGTCGGCCTGCAGGATTCCGGTGAGATCCCCCACCAGGCGTTGCGCCTGCGGACTGTCCATGGTTGCGGTGTCCGAATGGATCACCACCTGCACCGCCGCGGCCGAATTGCCGCCGAAGTGCTCCTGGGCGAGTTCGCGGACGCGCACGGATTCTGACTGATTGGCCTGCCAGCCCGCCCCCGCGAGCGAGTCGAACACCGCGGGCGCGGCCGCACCGAGGGCGACCGACAGGATCAACCAGAAGCCGAACACCCAGCGGGCGTGATCGGCCATGCGGGCCCCGAGGCGGCCCAGCAGACCGCCGGGGGCGGTCGTGATCGGAGAAGCGTCGGCGACGCCGACTGTGATACTTCGCATCTGACTTCCTTCCATACCCCCTGGGGTATGTCACGACTATACCCCCCGGGGTATCAAAGGCAAGTATGGGTGCCGATCGGCAACTTGCGAGCACACCGGACGAACCCGCGCTACGGCCATGCGATCGGCGTTCGACCCGCGGCTCCGGACTAGGCTTCGCAGCTGTGGCGGTAGTGGAAGGCGCGCGGCGCAGAGTCATCGATATCGGACGCCGGGCCCTGGGCCTGGACGTTCCCGCCGCCGATCACACCGTCGCCGTCCTGCACGGCGTCGACGCCGACCGGCCCGGCCTGGACCGGCGCGAAACCCTGCAACTGATGCGGATCCGGCTGCTCGGCGCGACCGGGGCCGTGATCATGGCGGTGTCCGCGTTGGGTGTCGGAGCCCAACCGGTGCACCAGAATCCGATCTCCGGCATGCGGGTGCTCGGGTTCTTCGCACGGGCCGGCACCTCGACGCTGGCCATGTGCATGATCGGCACCATCCTGGTGATCATGGCGTGGCTGCTGCTGGGCCGCTTCGCCGTCGGCGGGTGGGGCGGGGATCCACGCCACCGGCTCAGCCGCTCGCAGATGGATCGGACGCTGCTGCTGTGGATCATTCCGCTCAGCGTCGCGCCGCCCATGTTCAGCAACGACGTCTATTCCTACCTGGCACAGAGCGAAATCGCGGCCCGGGGCATGGACCCGTATTCGGTCGGCCCGGTGGCCGGGCTCGGGCTCAACAATGTGCTCACCAACAATGTCCCCACCATCTGGCGGGACACCTCCGCGCCCTACGGGCCGCTGTTCCTGTGGATGGGACGCGGCATCGCGCAGATCACCGGCGACAACATCATTCTCGGGGTGTGGCTGCATCGGTTGCTGGCATTGGCGGGCGTGGCATTGATGGTATGGGCGCTGCCGCGGCTGTCGCGGCGCTGCGGAATCGCGGGGGTGAGCGCGCTGTGGCTGGGCGCGGCCAACCCGCTGGTGCTGTTCCACCTGGTGGGTGGGGTGCACAATGACGCGCTCATGCTCGGGCTGATGCTGGCGGGAATGGAATTCTGCCTGCGCGCCATCGACGATTGCCCGCAGTTCAATCAAAGGGCTTGGGCGCTGCTGGTTTTCGGTGCCGTGCTGATCACACTGTCCTCGTCGGTGAAGATCATCTCCCTGGTGAGCCTCGGATTCGTGGGCATGGCGCTGGCGCGGCGGTGGGGAAGCGGGCTCAAACCGGTACTCGTCGCCGGCGGTGTGCTCGGTGTCATCGCCGTGGTCACGACACTGTCGGTGAGCTATGCCAGCGGCCTGGGATTCGGCTGGGTCAATACCGTCGGCACCGCCACCACCGTGCGCAGCTACCTCTCGCTGCCGACCGCCGTCGGGATCATCACCGGATTCGGCGGCGTGCTGCTCGGACTCGGCGACCACACCACCGCCCTGCTCGACATCACCCGGCCCATCGCGGAACTCGTCGCGGGCTTCGTGACCCTGCGCATGCTCATCGCCGCCTGGACCGGGCGTTTGAATGCGATCGGCGCGCTGGGTGTTTCGCTCGGTGCGATCGTGTTGCTGTTCCCGGTGGTGCAACCCTGGTACCTGCTGTGGGCGATCGTGCCCCTCGCCGCGTGGGCCAACCGGCCCGCGTTCCGGGTGCCGGCGGTGGTGCTGTCGGTCGTGGTGTCGGTGATGGTCATGCCGCGCGGCGCGGACTTCTATGTCTTCCAGATCGTCGAATCCGCCATCGCCACCGTGATCGTGGGCCTGTCGCTGATCTTCCTCACCCGAAATGTGCTGCCGTGGCGCAATCAGCCGGGGGTGTCGGCTCGGTCACAGCAGCCCACGCCTTACGGTGTCTCATCGTGACCGCAGCTTCCGGACCCGCCGTACGCGTCGACGGCGTCGTGAAACGCTACGGCGAGACCACCGCGGTCGACGGCATCAGCTTCGATATCGAACGCGCACAGGTGCTGGCCCTGCTCGGACCCAATGGCGCCGGCAAGACCACCACCACCGAGATGTGCGAAGGCTTCGTGACTCCCGACGCCGGGACCGTGCGGGTGCTGGGCCTGGACCCGATCGCCGACTCCGATCAGCTCCGACCGCGCATCGGCGTGATGCTGCAGGGCGGCGGCGCGTATCCGGGGTCGAAGGCCGGGGAGATGCTCGATCTCGTCGCCTCCTATTCGGCGAATCCCCTGGACCCGGCCTGGCTGCTGGACACGCTCGGGCTGAAAGACGCTCGGCGGACGCCGTATCGGCGGCTCTCCGGCGGGCAGCAGCAGCGGCTCGCGCTGGCGTGCGCGCTGGTCGGGCGGCCGGAGATCGTGTTCCTCGACGAGCCGACCGCCGGATTGGACGCGCAGGCACGGCATCTGGTGTGGGAGCTCATCGACGCGCTGCGCCGCGACGGGGTCAGCGTGCTGCTGACCACGCACATGATGGACGAGGCCGAGCAGCTGGCCGATCAGCTGGTGATCATCGACCACGGGCAGGTCGTCGCGCAGGGCACGCCCGCCGAGGTCACCTCGCACGGGGCCGAGGGGCGGCTGGCGTTCACCGCGCCGCCCAAACTGGACCTGTCGCTGCTGGAAGCCGCACTGCCGGAAGGGTTCACCCCGCGCGAGACCGCGCCCGGGTCGTACCTGTTGCAGGGTGACATCACCCCGCAGGTGCTGGCCACCATGACCGCGTGGTGCGCGCGAATCGACGTGCTGCCCACCGACATTCGCATCGACCAGCGCCGGCTGGAAGACGTGTTCCTCGAACTGACCGGGCGGGAGCTGCGCGGATGACCGAGACCGTGAACCGATTCGCGGCGGGCACCTTCTCCCCCGCGCCGCAGCCGACCACGCGCGCCAAGATGCTGGCGGCGCAGACGCGCATGGAGCTGATCCTGTTGCTGCGCAACGGGGAACAGCTGCTGCTGACGATGTTCATTCCGATCACGCTGTTGATCGGGCTGACTCTGCTGCCGGTCACCGGACTCGGCGAGCACCGGGTGGACCGGGTGGTGCCCGCGGTGATGATGGTGGCGATCATGTCGACCGCGTTCACCGGGCAGGCGATCGCCGTCGGGTTCGATCGGCGGTACGGGGCATTGAAGCGGCTCGGGGCGACGCCGCTGCCACGGTGGGGCATTGTCGCGGGCAAGTGCTCGGCGGTGCTGATCGTGGTGGTGCTGCAGTCGATCCTGCTGGGGGCCATCGGGTTCGCGCTCGGCTGGCGGCCGTCGCTGACCGGGCTGCTGCTGGGCGCGGTGGTGATCGCGCTCGGGACCGCGACCTTCGCGGCGCTGGGGCTGCTGCTGGGCGGGACGCTCAAGGCCGAGGTGGTGCTGGCGCTCGCCAACATTCTGTGGTTCGTCATGCTCGGGACCGCGAGCCTGGTGTTCATGTCCGACGACCTGCCGCACGCGGTGAGCCTGATCGCGCGGATCATTCCGTCCGGGGCGCTGTCGGAGTGCCTGGAGCAGGCGATGCGCACCAGCATCGACTGGTACGGGCTCGCGGTGCTGGCCGGCTGGGGCGGGCTCGCGGGGTGGCTGGCCACCCGGTTCTTCAAGTTCGATTGAGGCCGTCCGGGCGGCGGTCGGCTCGAAAGTTCGCCCGCGCCCGGGTGTTTAACGACACGTTGTAGTAGGGCGGGTGACGGGGCGAAATGCGGCCCCGCTACCATCGGTGCGTGCTGTCTCGCGCCTTCCAGCGACTTGCCGACCTGTTCCCGATGCCTTCCCTGCGGGTGCAGCGACTCCTCGCCTTCCTGGTCATCCTGTCCCAGGCCGGAATCTCGGTGACCGGCGCGGTCGTCCGCGTCACCGCCTCGGGCCTGGGCTGCCCCACCTGGCCGCAGTGCTTCCCCGGCAGCTTCGTGCCGACCGCGGTGGCCGAGGTGCCGGTGGTGCACCAGGTGGTCGAATTCAGCAACCGCATGCTCACCTTCGTGGTGTCGCTGGCCGCGGCGGCCATCGTGCTCGCGGTCACCCGGGCGCGGCGGCGGCGCGAAGTCCAGGTGTACGCGTGGCTGATGCCCGGCGGCACCGTGCTGCAGGCCGTGATCGGCGGTATCACCGTGCGCACCGGGCTGCTGTGGTGGACGGTCGCGGTGCACCTGCTGGCGTCCATGCTGATGGTGTGGCTGGCGACGCTGCTGTGGGCCAAGGTCGGCGAACCCGACGAGGGCATCGACACGGTGCAGGTTCCCAAGCCCCTGCGGCTGCTGACCGCGCTGTCCGGTCTGGCCCTCACCGGAACGCTGATCGCGGGAACCCTGGTCACCGGCGCGGGTCCGCACGCGGGTGACAAGAGCGTCGAGAAGCCGGTCGAACGCCTGCAGGTCGAGATCGTCACCCTGGTCCACCTGCACGCCGAACTCCTGGTCGCCTACCTGGCCCTGCTGGTGGGCCTCGCCTGCAGCCTGGCGGCGGTCGGCATGAACAAGACCATCCGCAACCGCCTCATCCTGGTGATCGCGCTGGTGTGCTCCCAGGCCCTGGTCGGCATCGTCCAGTACTTCACCCACGTGCCCGCCGCCCTGGTCGCCGTCCACGTCGGCGGGGCTGCCGCCTGCACCGCCGCCACGGCCGCCCTCTGGGCCGCCATGCGCACCCGCGAACCCCTCCCCACCTCGGCTCCGGCACCGGCCGACACGGCCGCCGCCTGAATCCGACCGGCTCGGGGTCGGCGGCTCCGCACCGCCGTCGACCTCACCCGGCAGGATGTCGTGTGTGCCCGCGCTACTCGACGACGCCCACCTGGAACAGACCGCCGTAGTGGCGAACTCCGCCATGAACCGCGACCGCCGACTGCCCGCCTACCGTCGCGAACTCGGCTTCGACCCGGTTGTCTGGCTGGCGGCCCGTCCCGCACCCCAGCGCTGGCTGGATGTCGGATGCGGCAGCGCCCACGCCCTGTTCGAGGCGGACGAAACGCTGTCCGGTCACGCCCGGATCATCGGGCTCGACCTGGTGGACCATTTCGGTGGGCCGCCCCGACCGGGCATCGACCTCGTCACCGGTTCGGTATTGGCCTGGCATCCTGACCAGCCCGTGGATCTGATCACCAGCGTCCACTCCCTGCACTATGTGGGCGACAAACTCACGGCCCTCACCCGCATGTCTTCCTGGCTCACCCCCGACGGCCTGTTCGCCGCGAACTTCGACGCCACCTCGATCCGTGACAGCGGCGGCGCTCCACTCGGTAGACGTCTGACAACCGCCTTGCGTCACAACGGATTCACCTACACGGCGCGAAGTCACCGCCTCACCCGCAGCGGCCGGGCCCTCCCCCGCTGGGAATTCACCTACGCCGGCGCCGATGCCCACGCCGGTCCGAACTACACCGGCCAGGACGCCGTCGCCTCTCATTACCGGCTCTGACGGCGCACCGATCGAATCTCGCTCCCGCATGACGGGACAGCGGGTTTTCCCTGACCAGCGCTACGCCTCAGGGATGAGCTCGGGTGAGCGCTACGGGTGATGCCCGGATCGCTGCTCGGAGCTACCATCCGGTTATTGACCTCCGCGAGATGCGAATCCTGCTGCACAGCAGCGCATTCCGGTCGAGCGCTCGCGGCCGTTACGCCAGAAGGAGAGCATATGAGGCTCGTTCGCCGGATTGCCGCCGCGGCCGCGGTCGCCGGAGTGGTCTGCGCGGCGGGGGCCTGCGGTGACGATGCGGCGCGAGGGCCGGGAGGGCCGTTGTCGGCCGATGCTCGTGCGGAGGTCGGGCGCGCCCTGGACACGGTCGTGGCGGCGGGAGTTCCCGGGGTGCAGGTGGTCGTGACCGAGCACGACCGGGAGTGGAGTGCGACCTCGGGTGTCGGCGACGTCGCTACCGGCGCGGCCTTTCCGCAGGGCGCGCACGTGCGCGTCGGCAGCAATACCAAGGCGTTCGTCGCGACCGTCATGATGCAGCTCGTCGAGGAGGGTGCGGTGGATGTGGGCGCACCTGTCGAGCGGTACCTGCCCGGCGTCGTCCAGGGTGTGGGCATCGACGGCAACCGGATCACGGTCCGGAATCTCATGCAGCACACCAGCGGTCTGCCCGAGTATCTGGAACTGCCCGAGTTGCAAGGTGATTCGCCCGATCTGCTGACCATGCACTTCGACTCGGCGGAGTTGGTCCGTCGCGCCATGACCCTGCCCGCGCACTTCGAGCCGGGCGCGAGAGCCGAATACAGCAATACCAATTACCTCATCGTCGGCATGATCGTGGAACGCGTGACCGGGCACCCGGTGGGCGAGGAAGTCACGCACCGCGTCATCGACCGGCTGGGGCTGCACGACACCTACTTCCCGGCCGCCGGCGACACCGACCTGCGCAGTCCCCACCCGCAGGGTTACGAGGCGGTCGACGGGAAGCCGACCGACGTCACCCGTTTCGATCCGTCGTGGGCGGGCAGTGCCGGCGCGCTGATCTCCACCGGCTCCGATGCGAATCGGTTCTTCAGTGCGCTCCTCACCGGGAACCTGCTGCCTCCGACGCAGGTGGCCGCCATGCGGACCGATCCGAAACCGCTGACCAACCGCCCGGGTTACTCGTACGGCCTCGGATTGACCACCACCGCCGCGCCGTGCGGCATCCAGGTGTGGGGGCACGGCGGTTCCATCCCCGGCTTCCGAACCTTCAACGCCGTCACCCCGGACGGCCGCGCGGTCACCCTCATCGCCAATCTCCGGCCCTCGGATCCCACCGTCACCGCTGCCCTTCAGAAGGCATTCGACACCGCGCTCTGCGCAGCCGACTGAGCCCGAGTCGATCGGCCGCGGGAATCGACGCCGGGGTCACCGCGACAACCCAGCACTCAGGATTGCAGAGAGTTTGGCTTTGCGCGCAGGGCGGACCACCGCGGCGAGGGCGAGACCGACGGGCCGGGTGGTCTCAGGCGGGGAGGAACTGCCACAGGGCGTTTCGCACCGAACCCTGCTCATGGCCGGCCTGCAATTCCAGCAGGGCGGCTTCGGCGACCAAACCGACCCACAACCGGGCGCCTGCTTCCGGGTGCGGCCAGCCCAGGACCTGGAAATCGGCTTCGATCAGCGCGGCGTTGTGGGTGTTGCGGTCCGTCACCTCGTCCACGATCAGGGGTTCGGCTCGCGCTTCGAGGAGCAGGGCCTTGACGCCGCGGTCGCGCAGGCAGGCGTCGAGGTAGGCGGTGGATCCCGCCAGGAGACGGTCCCTGCCGGGGGCGAGACCGGAGGTGGCGGAGTCGATGACGGCCTGCAGGCGCTCGTGGAATTCGCGATGCAGGGCCAGCAGGTAGTTGGCGCGGGTGCCGAAGTGATGGAAGAACGTGCCCTTCGAGACACCGAGCTCGGCCACCAGGACGTTCACGCTGACACCGCCGAGTCCCAGCCGCTCGGCCAGCAGCAGGCCGCTGTCGACGAGCGCGGCGCGAGTGCGCGCGGCGGAATCCTCCCGCAGATTCATCAGATTCAACCTCACCGGGGGCGGTGCCGGCTCGCCCTGTGTTGCGCGACCGGCGATTCGGCGTCCCGCTTGCGTGTGTTTCGGACCGATTGTATGGTCGCATCATACTTGACCGACCGACTGGTCAGTGAACGACCGGCCGGTCACCACAATCGAATGAAGGGTTGTTGCGTATGCACATCATGCGCACGTCGGCCGGACGACTGGCCTACGAAGACATCGGCACCGGGCCCACAGTGGTCCTGCTCCACGCCACCCTGCACGACCACCACGACTTCGATCCGATCCTCCCGGCGCTGACCGCGGAGCATCGGGTGATCGCCATCGATTGGCCGGGACACGGTGCGTCCGAACCGAATTCGACCATCACCGCCGCCGCGATCGCCGACACGCTGGCCGAGGTGGTCACGGCACTGGAGCTGGATCCCGCCGTGTTCATCGGCAGTTCGGTCGGCGGATTCGCGGCCGCCCACCTGGCGCTGGAACAACCCGCACGCGTCGCCGGGCTCGTCCTCGTCAATACCGGCGGCTTCGTCCGGCAGACGCCGCTGACCCGGGCCTACTGCAACGTCTACGGCTCCAACCTGATGGCCCGCCGCTGGTTGCCGCACAGCATCCGCAACTACATGAAATCCGTGAGCCCGCACGACGACGCCGTCGTGGAGCGCGCGATCCGCGTGGCAGGCACCGAGATCGGCCGCGCCACCTACTCCGCCCTGTGGCACAGCTTCAACGATCCCCGCTACGACCTCACCGGCCGCGCATCCGAAATCGCGGCACCGACCCTGATCGTCTGGGGCCGCCGCGACCCCGTCCTCTCCCTCCGCTACGGCAGGAAAGCCCACGCCCTGATCCCCGGCTCCGAGCTGCAAGTCCTCCCCACCGGCCACCTGCCCTTCTCTTCCGCCCCCGAACAGTTCCTGGACATCGTCCACCCATTCATCGAATCCGCGTACGCGACACCGGGAGCCGGCCCGTCGACGAAATGACGTGCGGCACGGTCGGCTGATCCGGCCGCGAGATCGGGCACGGACGGCGGGAGTGCTGAATACTTCGACGGATGGGTGCGCTCTCGCTGTTCGACACACCGGCACTGCATCGACTGCGGGATTGCTCGCGGGTCCTGGTTGCCGGTGCCGGGGGCGGGTTCGACGTGCTCAGTGGATTGCCGGTGGCGTTCGCGCTGCAGGAGCAGGGCAAGTCGGTGGTGCTGGCGAATCTCACGTTCACACCGGTCACGCGGACCACGGCCCGGCCGGTCGCGCCCGGGCTGTTCGAAATCGACGCGGAGACCGAGGGTGCGGACGCGTACTTTCCGGAGAAGCACCTCGCGGTGTGGTTGCGCGACAACGGCTTTCCGGATCGGATGTTCCTGATTCGCAAAGGCGGGCCCGCCGATGTCCGGGCGGCCTACGCGTGGTTGGCGCGCGAGCTCCGGCTGGATGGGTTGGTATTGGTCGATGGAGGTACGGATCTCCTGATGACCGGTGATGAAGCCGGATTGGGTACACCGGTCGAGGATGTGACCAGCCTGTTGGCGGCGCGGGCGCTCGACCTGCCCGTCAAGCTGGCCATGTGTGTCGGGTTCGGAGTCGATGCCCACCATGGCGTCTGCCACGCGCATTTCCTGGAAAACGTTGCCGCACTTGCTGGACTCGGTGCTTACCACGGCGTCTTCGCTCTCACGCCAGGCATCGCGGCCGTCGATGCCTGGCTGGCGGCCGTCGACCGGGTTCAGCAGCACACCCCGGGCAAGGAGAGCATCGTCTGCGCGTCGATCACCGACGCCGCCCGCGGCGAATTCGGTGATCACCACTCCCTGGCCCGCACGCGCGGCGAGGGCTCCGAACTTTTCATCAACCCCCTTATGTCGATGGTCTGGGGATTCGACCTGGACGCCGTCGCCGAGCGGGTGCTCTACCGCGACGACATCGCCCACGCCACAACACCATTCGAAGTCGCCGCAGCAATCGAAGCGTTCCGCGACCGCACTCCCCTATGGCCCCGGCGAACGATCCCCGTCTGACGATCGACATCCCCCGTTCACCAGCACAACCGATCAATCGATGGCCATCAGGCGACCGCCCGATAGAGCCAATGGCCGGCGCTCGAATCGAGACGCGTACCCACGATGGCCGACACTCGAGCGAGGTCGTCCGATTCGATTCGGGTTGCGGCCCTGGCAGTTTCCAGGCCTCCGGTGACGGCGAGTATGCACACGGCAACATCCGCGGCGACCTGGCGTATCTCTCGGCTGACAGCGGAAGCGGGCACGCCCGCCGACAGGGCCTTCCGGGCGGGCGGCGCGAGATGCTGCCGAGCGCGAACGGATCCTTCGGGTTGCCGCGGAATTCGGTCTCGTTCAAGAGGTCTCACCGGCCGCGCTCACGGATGAGCGCTGGGAAGCAGTGCTCTGGGACGTCGCCCCCAGGGTGCTCGCGGAAGGTGCCGCCACGCCGGCTGTGCGTATCGCGGTGCGCCGGCAGTTGCGGCGGCTGCGGTCACCTCGGGCATCGGCCTGGGCCCGGGCGCACGCCGACCTGAACAGCTCGATCGGTGGCGCAGCGCTGTCACTGCTCACAGATATCGCCGAAAAATCAGATGCGCCACGGTTGTTCGATTGTCTCGAGGCCACCCGTGGTGGCGGCGACGACTACATCTATGACCAGTGCAGTCTGGTCGACGCCCTGGGCCGGCTCGATCACGTGCCCGCGGTCCCTGTCGTCGAAGCGATCTTCGACTCCACTGTCTATTCCTATCTCAGGATCCGGTGCGCCGAGGCGCTGAGCCGCCTCTCGACCGATTTCCCGCGTGGCCGAGCCATCGAATGCCTCACGGATTGTGAAGAACGGACCCGCGAGATCGCGATAAGGCACGCCGATATGTCGGTTCCAGGGGTGCGGGAACGACTGGGCCTGATTGCGGCCGATCCGATGGAGGCGGACGAGAACCGCCGGGCCGCGACGACAAGGATTTCATAAGAGACCCACTGGGTGCCGTGGATAGCTTCGTCTCATCCGATCAGCCATTCGGGCGGTGGAATTCAAACGGAGGTCAGGCATCATGTGGAACGTTCACAACGGCGGGCGTGGTCTGGTGGCGAAGGCAGCGGCACCGGTGGCCGCTGCCGCGGTCGGGGTGGCGGCCATCGTGCTGGCCGCGGCACCGGCCCAGGCCCAGTCCAATCATCCGAATTCGTGCATCGTGGTGCAGAACCACGCCGGACGCACCACCACCGTGACCATGAACTACCCGGCGGGCTACAACGGGTCCTGGACGATCTACCCGAACGACCTGAGCCTGCTGCTCTACAACGATCAGCCGGTGCAGTCGCCGACGGGTGATTTCAACATTCAGAAGGACTCGGACCTGCAGGCTGTCTGGAACTACGACCCGAACCGCGACACCAACCGCGGCTGCAACGGCTCCTGGGTCGTCACACTGAACTGACCGGATCAGCGCCGATCGGCGATGACGATGTGACCGTCGGCGCGGACCGAGGTGCGTTTGCCCTCGATTCCCGCCTCGACCGCGACCGATTGCAGGTCGCGGTCGGCGGTGACGGAGAAGCCGTGTTCGGCGAGCAATGCGGCCATCGCCGCGGGGGTCCAGCTCGAACGCTGCGGTTCGCCGGCCATCGGATTGGTTCTGCCGGAGACGGAGAGCAACACCTCCATGGCCTTGCGGCCGTAGTGGTACACCCGATTGGGGGTCGGGTAGGTGATGACCAGACGGCTGCCGGTGGCACTGCGCTTCGCCACCTCGGTGACGGTCTCGGCGACCTCGGCGGGCGTCAGGTAGGGGACGACGCCCTCCCAGATCCAGGTGGTGGGCCGCGTCTCGTCGTGGCCGGCTGTGGTGAGGGCGGCCCCGAGGGAGTCCCTGCCGAAATCGACCGGGACGAAACGGACGTCCGCCAGAGCTTCCCGCTCCCCCAGCCGATCCCGCTTCTCGGCCTGGGAGGCCGGATGATCCACCTCGAACACGGCGACTCCCGCCAGTTCGGGCATGCGCCAGGCGCGTGCGTCCAGCCCCGCGCCCAGGATCACCAGTTGCGGATGCGCGCTCTCCCGCACCGCATCGTCGATGGCGACCGTGCGGGCCGCCAGCACTTCCGAAGTGGCGGAGAGCAATTCGTACTCCATCCGCGCGCCGAACCCCTTCGGCACCGCGCCCGCGCGCACGAGATCGACCAGTTCGCGTTCGCCGTCGACCAATAATTCGACCGCGACCGGGTCGGAGAACCGCCCGACGCCCATTCGCCCGTCCGCCACGGCGCGGCCCTGGCAGACCAGGACCGCTGTCCGGCTCGCTGCACGCTCGGTCACGGGTTCATTATCGGCGCCGGCGCCATGGTTCGCCCGCCGCCGGGTCGATCCGGGATTCGCGCCAGAGCGGGCTGTCGACGAAGTGATTGTCGAAACGCTCCTGGGTGCGCAGGATTTCGAGCGGATCGCCGTCACCGCGGCGGAGCCGCTCACCCATCCGGAAGTATTCGAAGCGTTCGATGCCGGGCGTGAACACGATCAGCACATCGGCCGCCGAATCGGCGGGGGCGGCCCAGGCGTGCACCATGGCGGGCGGAACCAGCAGGAAATCCCCCTCACCCATGGTGAGGATCTCCTCCCCAGCCAGTACCCTCAGCGTGCCGCCCAGCAGGAAGAACAGTTCGGCGGATGTGGTGTGGAAGTGCGGCGGCGGGCCGTCGGTGCCGGCGGGCAGGACCGCGCGGTTGGCGCTGAGCTTTCCGCCGGTCATCTCGTGGTCGGCGTACAGGTGCACGCCCAGGCCCGGCAGCTGTTCGGCCTCGCCGGCCCGGATGAACAGGGCGCGGTCCGCGCCGGAGGGTGTGGTGGTCATGGTCGGCCTCCTCGGCCCCGGGGACCCTCCCCGGACGACAACACAGAGGCACGGTGACCGCGAACAGTGACATGGGCGCGGGTTTCGGTGACACGGAACACGATCCGGCCCACCATGTCACAGTTTCCGGGCCGCCCGGCTCTTCGGTGGCGAGAGAAGGGAGACGAATCATGACGGCACAGCCACCGCACGCGGCCTCCGACGAGGTCACCGCGCGCTTTCTCGACTACCGCGAACTGCTGTTCGCGGTCGGATACAACATGCTCGGCAGCGTCGCCGATACCGAAGACGTGCTCCAGGAGGCATGGCTGGCGTGGGCGGCGCGGCACCGTGACCCCGCCGCGGCACCGGTCCACAATGCCCGCGCCTACCTGGTCCGGGTGGTCGCCAACCACGCCCTGGCGCGGCGCACCGAGATAGGCAGACGACGCGAAACCTATGTCGGCCCTTGGCTTCCCGAACCGCTGGTCACCACCGAGGACGAGGTGTCCGGCGTCGTGGAACGCAAGGAATCGCTGTCCATGGCGGTCCTCGTGGTCCTGGAAACCCTGTCCCCGCTCGAGCGCGCGGTCTTCGTCCTGCACGATGTGTTCGGCTTCGGCCACCCCGAGATCGCGACCATGCTCGACCGCTCCCCCACCGCGGTCCGCCAGCTCGCCTCCCGCGCCCGCAAGCACATCCACGAGCGCCGGCCTCGCCGGCGTGACCAGCACTTCGAGGCCGGGCTGAGCGAGCGCCTGGCAGAGGCCACCCTGCGCGGTGACCTCGCCACCATGCTCGAGGTCCTCGCCCCCGACGTCACCCTGTGGACCGACAGCGGCGGCGCGGGCCGGGCCCAGAGCCTGGAACCCGTTCACGGCCGCGACCGGGTCGCCGCGGTCTTCATGGCCGTGGCCGCCGACCTCCCCGCCGGGCATCTGGCCCTTCGCTACCGCTGGGTGGCCGAAGACCCCTGCGTCGTGGTGTTCTCCGACGAGAGCCCCCTGGCGGCCGTCGTGGTCGACCTGGACCCCACGGGCACCCGAATCCAGACGATCTACTCGATCACCAACCCGCACAAGCTATCCCGGATCACCTGATGGCACACCGGACAGCCACCGCAACGCCGGCACGCACACGGGCACGGTGAGGGTGGACCCGGCCCTGCGGATGCTCCCGGACGCAGGCCGCAGGGTCGCGGTGCACAGCCGAGCATGTGACCGGACTGCCTCGAGCTGCTCGATCACGAACCCGCACAGGCTTTTCGGATCACCGCGGTGCGGTCGGGGCGGATCGGCCGGGTCGCAGTGCGGCTGTGACGACGACGGTGGCGTAGGAGACGGTGAAAGCGCCGCCGAGGGCGTCGATGGCCGCGCCGATGCCGTCGAGGACGGCGGTGAGGGTGTCGGGTGGGGTCTGGGTGAGGGTGCCGTGGGTGGGGATCTGGTCGAGCCATTCGTCGCGGGTGTAGGTGTGGCGCCAGTCGAACTGCCACTGCTGGGGGTCGCTGAAGGCTCCGGATTCTCGGATTCCCTTGGCCACCTTGTCGAGTATCGGCTGATAGATCTCGAGGGCGGGGCGGTCGGCGACCCGCGCGACGGGTGTGTCCGGCAGCAGGCGGCGATAGACCGCGGCGAAGGCCGCGGCCGCGTCGGGCGGCAGCTGGGCGAGCGGCCAGAAGGCGGCGAGCCGGCCGCCGGGGCGCAGGACCTGCACCGCCCGGGCCGTGCCCCGCACCGGATCGACCCAGTGCCAGGCGGTTCCGGCGATCACGGCGTCGAAGGTGCGGCCGGCCGGATCCCAGTCCTCGAAGGTACCGACCTCGACATCGACGCCGGTCTCGCGGGCGAATTCGGCCATGCGGGCATCGGGTTCGACGCCGAGCACCGTGCATCCGGCATCGCGGAACTGCCTGGTCGCGATACCGGTTCCGCAGCCGACGTCGAGGACATCCTTGCCGGGGCTCGCCGTGAGGATGCGCTCGATCATGGCGGGGGGATACGCCGGGCGGGTGCGGTCGTAGCGGGCGGCGTCGATACCGAACGACTCCGCGATCTGCCGGGCGAGATGGGGGCTCTGGTCTGCGGATTCGGGGCCTGAGGGCGGTAGAGTGACCATGCGCCCACTCTAAGTGGGCACTTGCCCACTCCGCAACGGATTGGGTCCGGCCGACGTGAAGGAGTGCGGGGTGCCCACCGGGGTGGCCATTCGGGATGCACGGGAGCAGTTGTTCGACGCGGCCGAGCGGATTTTGTTGCGCGAGGGGCCGAGCGGGCTGACGAGCCGGTCCGTCACCGCCGAGGCGGGGTGCGCGAAAGGCGTGCTGCACCGGCATTTCGCCGACTTCGACGGATTCCTCGCCGAGCTGGTCGAGGACCGGATCGTCCGGGTGGAGCGGCTCGGCGCCGCACTGCGCGACCGGGCCGGGGAGGCCACGGTGCCGGGCAATCTCACCGAGGCGCTGACCGCCGTGTTCGAGACGGTGGCGGTGGCCATCGTCAGCCTGGTCACCTATCGGGACGAGCTGCGTGCCCGGCTGCGGCAGCGCCGGCCGGTCGGTGTCCCCGTCCTGACCGAGGCCACCGAGCTGATCGCCGGATACCTCGCCGCCGAGGTCGCCAAGGGCCGCCTCGCGGCCACCTGCGATGCCGATCTGCTCGCTCGCACGCTGATCGGATCGGGACATCTGCTCTTCGCCGACCGCACCGCGGCCCGGCCCGAGACCGAGGCCGTGCACGCCATGGTGACCGCGATCCTGGGTGGAGCGCTGACGTCCTGAAACACCGAGACGCGGACAGGTGAGAGTCTCACTGCGAGACCACCCTTGACACCGTCGGGGCCGCCGGGAAATTTGGCCCCTGCAGTTCAGGTCACCCGTACGAAAGGTCTCCCACCGCAGTGAGCATCGACCACACGACCCTGTCCCCCGCCGAGATCGTCACCGCCCTGTGCGCCGAATGGCGTACCGGCACACCGGAATCCATCGCCGAGTTCTTCACCGAGGACGCCGTCTACCACAACATTCCGATGCAGCCGTTCGTCGGCAAGGCCGCGATCCTGGAGTTCCTGCGCGGCTTCATCGGCGCGTTCGGCGGCATCGACTTCGACATCCACCACCAGGCCGTCACCGGCAATGTCGTGCTCAACGAGCGCACCGACCGATTCACCCTCGGCGACAACCACATCGAGCTGCCGGTGACCGGGGTGTTCGAGGTCAGCGACGGCCGGATCTCCGCGTGGCGGGACTACTTCGACATGGCCCCGTTCACCGCCATGCAGCAGGGCGCGTAGGGCTCAGAAGCTCTGCCAGGAGGGCTTGTTCGCCACCGCGAACCGGTAGTAGTCGGCGGCCTTCAGGCGCGCCGCCGCGTCCGGGTCGACGATGACCGTGACGTGCGGGTGCATCTGCAGGATCGACGCCGGGCAGAACGCGGAGAGCGGGCCCTCCACCGCGGCGGCGACCGCTTCGGCCTTGCCCGCGCCGGTGGCGATCATGAGGAGATGGCCGGCGTCGCCGATGGTTCCGAGGCCCTGGGTGAGGACGTGGGTGGGCACCTGCGCCAGATCGCCGTCGAAGAAGCGCGCGTTGTCCTCGCGGGTCGTCGGGGTCAGGGTCTTGACCCGGGTACGTGAGCGCAGCGAGGAGCCCGGCTCGTTGAAGCCGATGTGCCCGTTCGCGCCGATGCCCAGGATCTGCACGGCGATGGGCCCGTTCTCGGCGATGGCGCGTTCGTAGGCGGCCGCGGCCGCCGGGATGTCGGCGGCATTGCCGTCGGGGCTGTGGACGTCGGTGTCGGCGAAGTCGACGTGCGAGGTGAACTCGTCACGGATGAATCGCCGGTAGGACTGCGGATGTCCCGGCGGCAGGCCGATGTACTCGTCGAGCAGGAACGCCTGCACGCCGGCGAAGCTCAGGCCCTCCTCGCGATACTGCCGGATGAGCTCCCGGTAGGCGCCCAGCGGTGAGGAGCCCGTGGCCAGCCCGATGGCACGGGCGCCCCGGCGCACGTGGTCGGCCATGATGCGGCCGGCCAGCACACCGGCCTCGGCCGCGCTGTCGGTGATCACGAGTTCCATGGCGTTCCATCCTTGTACACGGTCACGGGATTGAGGTGGTGGTCGGCGACCAGGATGTCGGCGCGCAAGCCCGGAGCCAGCGCGCCGATGTCGTCGGCCATGCCGAGCAGGCGGGCCGGGGTGGCGCACGCGGCGGTGGCCGCCGCGGTGAGTTCGACGCCCGCGTGGAAGACGGTGCGGCGCAGCACTTCCGCGGCGGTGGCGGTGCCGCCGGCGATGGCGCCCTCCCCGTCCGGGTGGTAGATGCGCGAGATGCCCTCCCGCACCACGACATCCAGGCTGCCGAGCTGGTAGCGCCCGTCGGGTTGCCCGGCGGCGGCCATGGCGTCGGTGATGAGGGCCAGATTGTCCGGACCGATGGTGTCGAAGACCATGCGCACGGTGCCGTCGACCAGGTGCACGCCGTCGCCGATGACCTCGGCCACCACATCCCCGCGTCCCGCCGCGGCCATGGCGGCGGTGAGGAAGTTGGCGTCGCGGTGCGCCAGCTCGGGCATGGCATTGAACAGATGAGTGATGGACACCCGCCCGCCGCGGCGCATGGCGTGCACGGACTGCTCGTAGTCGGCGACGGTGTGTCCCAGGGAGAGAATCACATTCGCGTCGGCGAGCACGTCCGCGAGGGCGTCGAAGTTCGCCGTTTCCGGGGCCACGGTCACCGACACGACGCGGCCGCCCGCGTAGTCGAGGAGCCGCTCCAGCAATGCCGGATCACCGGCGATGATCCGATCGGGATCGTGGGCTCCGCGCCGGTGCTCGCTGATGAACGGGCCTTCGAGGTGGATGCCCAGAAGCAGGCCGTCGTCGATGGCCTTGCCGAGCACGTCGATCCGGTCGCGCAGTTCGGTCTCGGTGGCGGAGACGAGGGAGGCGACCAGCGTGGTGGTGCCGCGGCGGCGATGGAAGTTCGCGGCGGCGGCCACGCCCTCGGGATCGGTTTCCGGGAAGCCGAATCCGCCGCCGCCGTGACAGTGCACGTCGATCAGCCCCGGCAGGATGATCGGCGGCTCGTCCGGCAGTTCCGGCAGGTCACCGCCGAATCCCGTTGCCGGGCCCACATAGTCGAGGCGCGCCCCGTCGAACGACACCACCCCGTCGGCGAGCTCGCCCGCCTCGGTGAGGGTGACGACCCGGCCGCGCAGGGTGGTCGTCACGTATCTCGCCCCAATGCCCGGCGCGCGGCCTGGTGCGCGTCGTCGGCGGTGCGGGCCGAGCGCACCGCTGCCGCCGCCGCTCGGCACTGCTCGAGGGTGACCTCGCCGAGCTGGGCCCGGACGCCCGCGATCGAGCGGGGCGCCATGGACAGTGTCTCGACGCCGAGACCCACCAGCACACAGGCGAATTCGGGATTCGACGCGGATTCGCCGCAGACCCCGACCTTGACGCCGCGCTTCCGCGCGCCGGTCACCGTCATGGCGATGGTCGCGGCCAGCGCGGGCTGCCACGGATTGTGCAGCGCCGCCAGCGACGACGCCATGCGGTCCGCGCCGAACAGGTACTGCGACAGGTCGTTGGTGCCGATGGAGAAGAAGCCCACCTCCGCACCGAGCTGCTCCGAACACAGTGCGGCGGCCGGGATTTCGACCATGATGCCGCAGGTGTCGATCCCGGCGTCCCGGGCGCGGGCGGCGAAGTAGCCCGCCTCCTCCGCGGTCGCGACCATCGGCGCCATGACCTGCACCGGCGTGCCGACCTGCCGGGCCGCGGTGTCGATGGCCGTGAGCTGGTCGAGCAGTGTCCCCTCATCGACGCTGCTCAACCGCAGACCGCGCGCGCCCAGCGCCGGGTTCTCCTCAGCCGGCAGGTCCAGGAACGGCAGCGGCTTGTCGGATCCGGCATCGAGGGTGCGGACCGTGACCGGCCGCTCGCCCATGACTCGGAAGATCTCGGCATACTGCTCGGTCTGCTCGGCCACCGTCGGGGCCGACTTGCGGTCCAGGAACAGGAATTCGGTCCGGAACAGGCCGACACCCTCGGCGCCGAGTTCGACCGCCAGCCGCGCATCGGCCGCGGAGCCGACATTGGCCAGCAGCGGTACGGCGTGGCCGTCGGCGGTCCGGCCCGGACCGGTCGGCGCGGCCGCCTGCCGGGCCCGCAGCGCGAGCACTTCCTCACGACGCGCGGCGGTCGGCTCGACCTCGACCACGCCGGCCGTGCCGTCGAGCACGACTTCGGTGTCCTCGGCGATCCCGGCCGCGTCCGGTGCGGCGACCACGGCCGGAATACCCAGTGCCTTGGCCAGAATGGCGGTGTGCGAGGTCGGCCCGCCCGCCACCGTGAGCAGCCCGATCACCCGCTCCGGGTCCAGCGTCGCGGTGTCGGCGGGCGCCAGATCCTGCGCGGCGAGCACGAAAGTCGTGGCACTGTCCGGGATCCCGGGCGGATCCACCCCGAGCAACTCGGCCACCACCCGCTGGCCCACATCCCGCAGATCCGCGGCCCGTTCGGCCATCATGCCGCCGAGCGCGGCCAGTTGCGCCCCGAAGTGGGCCACCGCCTCGGTCACCGAGTGCGCGGTCGGCGTCCCGCCCCGGATCTCGGCGCGCACCTGATCCAGCAGTGCCGGATCCGCGGCCAGCGCCGAGGTCATGAACAGGATGTCCGCCGCCGGGCCCTGCGCGTCGAGGGCCTGCGCGGTATACCGGCCGGCGACCGTCTCGAAAGCGGCCTCCGCGCGGGCGATTTCGGCCTCGACGTCACTCCCGGGCGGGTCGTCCGGGCCGGTGACCGGCGCGGGTGCCAGCCACTTCACCGACCCGACGGCGATCCCGGGAGCGGCGGCGACACCGCGCACCTCACGCGTCAAGATCTGTCTCCAGCATCGCCACCAGCGTATCGAGGGCCGCGTCGGCGCCGTCCTCGGCGTGCAGGGTGACGGTGTCGCCCTGCTTGACGCCCAGGGTCATCACCTGCAGCAGGCTGTTGGCGGCGACGGGGTCCTTGCCGCCGACCGAGATCTGGACCGGGACACCGGCCTCCCCGGCGGCCTTGGCGAACAGGGCAGCGGGCCGGGCGTGCAGTCCGGTCTCGGACGCGACTACGGCGGTGCGGGTGATCATGCTGCGATGTTCTCCTTCTCGATCTCGGACTCGTCCGGTTCCCGGCCGGGTGTCGGCAGGTTCCAGCGCTTGATGATGAAGCTGAAGGTGACGTAGTACAGGGCCGCGTAGCCGAGTCCGATCGGGATCAGCAGCAGCGGATGGGTGGCCTTGCCGAAGTTCAGCAGATAGTCGATGGCACCGGCCGAGAAGGTGAACCCGTCGTGGATCCCGAGCGCATTCGTGAGCGCCAGCGAGGTGCCGGTGAAGAACGCGTGGATCACCAGCAGCGGCCAGGCCACGAAGATGAACGAGAACTCCAGCGGCTCGGTGATGCCGGTCAGGAACGCGGTCAGACCGGTCGACAGCATGATGCCGCCGATCATCTTGCGGTGCTCGGGGCGGGCGTGGCGCCAGATGGCGATGGCCGCGGCGGGCAGGCCGAACATCATGATCGGGAAGAAGCCGGTCATGAAGGTGCCGGCCGAGGGGTCGCCGGCCAGGAAGCGCGGGATGTCGCCGTGCGCGCCGTGGTAGTCGCCGATGACGAACCACACCACCGAGTTGATGATGTGGTGCAGGCCCAGCGGCAGCAGCATGCGGTTGGCGAAGCCGAAGATGCCGCCGCCCGCGACCGAGTTGTCGGCGACGGTGGTGCCCAGCCAGGTCAGCGCGGAATTGAAGGCGGGGTAGATGAACGACATGAGCACGCCGATCACGACGGCCGCGCACGCGGTCAGGATCGGCACCAGGCGGCGGCCGGAGAAGAACCCCAGGTAGTCGGGTAGCTGGGTGCGATGGAAGCGCTGCCACAGCGTGGCCGTGGTCAGGCCCATCACGATGCCGCCGAGGACGCCGAAGTTGACGAGCTGTGCGGCCGGGGCCTTTGCGACGTCGACGACCGGGCAGTTCCAGTGCGCCGCCCGGAACAGCCAGCCCAGGACCGGGCCGCAGCTGCCGTCCAGCACCACCGGTGACATGGCCTTGAGGACACCGGTGAAGGCGAGGTAGCCGACCACCGCCGCGAGCGCGGTGGAACCGTCGGCCTTCTTCGCCCAGCCGATGGCGATGCCGACCGCGAACAGCAGCGGCAGGTTGTCGATGAGGGTGCCGCCCGCGCCGGCGAGCACGGCGGCGACGGACCGCATCGGCGAGAACCGGCCGAGCATGTCGTCCTGCCCTAGCCGGAGCAACAGTCCGGCAGCGGGTAGCGTGGCGATCGGCAGCATCAAGCTGCGGCCGAGCTTCTGCAGTCCGGATAGATCGAGCTTCTTGCGGGAGCTCTCGACGGCATCGGCCATGGATGGTCCTCAGTCTGTGAATGGAGTCACGCGTACTGTTCATTGTCAGCTAGCGTCACTGGTTATAACCAGACATATACTGGTTATAACCAGCTTTGTCTACTCGACACGCACGGAGGAAAAATGTCGAAAGTGGATCAGATCATCGCCGGACTGGGTGGCGCGGGCAACATTGTCGAGGTGGAGGGCTGCATCACCCGCCTGCGCTGCGAGGTGAAGGATGCGAACCTGGTCGACGAGAAGGCACTGAAGGCCGCAGGGGCGCACGGCGTCGTCAAGATGGGTGACGCTGTTCAGGTCGTGGTCGGGCCGAGCGCCGACGCCCTGGCCGAAGACATCAACGACCTCATCTGACCGCCATGAGCACCGAGATTCTCGCACCGCTCGACGGCCGTGCCATGCCCCTGTCCGAGGTTCCCGATCCGGTCTTCTCGGCCGAGATGGTGGGCGCCGGCGTGGCCATCGAACCCCTCGACACCGATGCCGCCACCACCGTGGTCGCCCCTGTCACCGGATCGATCGTGAAGTTGCACCCGCACGCCGCGGTCATCGTCACCGACGACGGCACCGGCGTGCTGCTGCACGTCGGCATCGACACCGTCGGCAAGCCGGACATCTTCGAGGTGAAGGCGGCCGAGGGAGATCGGGTCACCGCGGGTGATCCGCTGATCAGCTTCTCCCCCAACGCCATTCGCCGCCTCGGCCTGAGCGCGGCCGTGCCGGTGGTGGTCATGGACAGCAGCCCGGGATCGGCGCGGAACGCCCTCACCGGCCCGGTCACCACGGGCTCGGTGCTGTTCTCCATGTGAGACGGGAACGACTCCGCACCAGTCGAAAAGAGGCGCACCCAGCCGAAAAGGATTGAGCCGCTGCCCGATCGGGCGGCGGCTCGTTCATTGCCGAGAGGCCGGTCAGCTGTCCTCGGCCGAGACGGTCATGTAGACCTGGTACCGATCGGCCCGGTACCAGGACTGCGCGTGCTCCACGGCCCGATCGCGCGAATACGAGATCCGGTCGAAAGCCAGTAGCGGCGAGCCGGTTTCGGTGCCCAGCCAGCCCGCGTGCCGCTCATCGGCGGCCACCGCGCGCACGCTCTGCTCGGCGCGGTCGATCGGGCAGTCGTACTCGTGGGAGAACAGCGCGTAGAGCGACTGCGTCAGTTCGTGATCCAGCAGCTCCGGCAGCAGATCGGCGCGGTACCAGCCGTCGTCGATGGACATGGGCAGCCCGTCGGCCAGCCGCAGCCGAACCAGGTGGTACGCCTTGGTATTCGCGGTCAGACCCAGCGCGGTCGCCGAGGCCGGCGGCGGCACCGCATGATCGGTGTGCAGCACCACCGTGCTCGGGGTGCGGCCCAGCCGGCGCATGTCGTCGGTGAACGAGGCCATGTGCAATCGGGAACGGGCCACCCGCTCGGCGACGAAGGTGCCCTTGCCGGGGACGCGCGTGATGACGCCCTCGGATTCGAGCTGACCCAGTACCTCGCGCACGGTCATGCGGCTGACCCGGTAGTCGTCGCACAACTGGCGTTCGCTGGGCAGCATTTCACCGGGACGCAGATTCGCACACAGGGTGGTGAGCGCCGAACGCAGTTGCGCTTGCTTGGTCACACGCCCTGACACGTCGATCCGGTCCTTTCCGCCCCCGCCGGCTGCGGGCGCGGTCACTTCTCGTTGCGCGCCTTGGGGAATCGCTTCTGGTTTGCGACCCAGCCTGCCATCTTGGCCCAGTGGCCCTTCGCCGG
This sequence comes from Nocardia sp. CA-151230, assembly GCF_050942175.1. Classification (NCBI taxonomy): domain Bacteria; kingdom Bacillati; phylum Actinomycetota; class Actinomycetes; order Mycobacteriales; family Nocardiaceae; genus Nocardia; species Nocardia sp. CA-151230. Next base: position 3,399,031 of record NZ_CP192061.1, on the reverse strand, counting down.
GGTGACCTTGGAGATGAGCTCGCGGTCCCACTCCTCGGTCTCGGACAGGCCGTTCACGGTCTCCACGAGGGACTTGGCGGCCGCCATGGATCCGACGACGCGGTCACCCAGGACGCCGTCGGCGCCGACCAGGGTGACGCGGACGCCGACGCGGCCGATGGGCTGCAGCACCGCGGTCGCGGAACCGCCGTGCTCGGCGACGAATCCCTTCACGGAATCCACGACGGACGGCGACAGCTTCTCGGATACCGGGGCGGTGGTAGCGCTCATGCGCTGCAGTTTACCCACGGGTAATTCAGCGTCCATGAACCGCCGCGCATCTCACACTGCGCGAGCCGCCGCGCACCGCGTGGCCGCGGCGATGTAAGACTGACTCCATGCGCGCCATCCAGGTTTCCGAGCACGGCGGTCCCGAAGTCCTGCGGTACGTGGAGGTGCCGGATCCGCAGGCCGGGCCCGGGCAGTTGCTGGTGCGGACGCAGGCGAGCGGAATCAACTTCATCGACACCTACATTCGGACCGGGCGGTATCCGCAGGCGGTGCCCTACATTCCGGGATCCGAGGGCAGCGGTGTGGTCACCGCGGTCGGGCCCGACGTCACCGAGTTCCGGGTCGGGGACCGGGTGGCCTGGGCGGCCGCGCCGGCCGGTTACGCCGAGCAGGTGGTCGTGCCTGCGGCCGTGGCGATTCCGGTGCCCGACGGGGTGGATGCGCCGGTGGCGGCGTCGGCGCTGTTGCAGGGCATGACGGCGCACTATCTGATCGAGTCGATCTACCAGCCCGAGCCGGGCGAGAGCGTGCTGGTGCACGCCGGAGCCGGTGGCGTCGGGCTGATCCTGACGCAGCTGCTGGCAGCGCGCGGGGTCCGGGTGATCACCACGGTGTCGACCGACGACAAGGAGAAGCTGTCGCGGGACGCCGGGGCGGCCGAGGTGCTGGGTTACGACGAGGACATCGCGGCGCGGGTACGGGAGCTGACCGACGGGGCGGGCGTGGCCGCGACCTATGACGGCGTGGGCGCGTCCACCTTCGAGTCCAGCCTGGCGGCCACCCGGATTCGCGGCATGGTGGCGCTGTTCGGCGCGGCCAGCGGGCCGGTGCCGCCGTTCGATCTGCAGCGGCTCAATCCGCTGGGCTCGCTGTTCGTGACCCGTCCGACGCTGGCGCACTACACCCGGGATCGGGCCGAATTGCTGTGGCGCGCAGGCGAGATCATGAACGCCATCGCCGACGGCACGCTGCACATCCGGATCGGCGGCAGCTATCGGCTGGCGCAGGCCGAGCAGGCGCACCGGGATCTGGAGGGACGCCGGACCACCGGTTCGATCGTGTTGGTGCCCTGAGGTTTTCGTCAGTCGAGATCGTGGCCGGTGAGGCCGCGGTAGACGAATCGGGTGAGGGCGTCCACGGCCTGCTCGTCGGTGAGCGCCAGGCCGCCCTCCTCCACCGCCTGCAACAGGCCGGTGGCCGAGACGAACATCATCGCCAGGGTGGCGTCGGCGGAGCCGGGTAGGCGCAGGCCGGCGGGGGCGAAACCGTCGAGGTGGTCGGCCACCTCGTCACGCTGCTCGGTGGCGAAACGCGCTGCGATGCGGGCGAAGTCGTCATTGACCAGGGCCGCCTGCTGGACGGCGCGCAGGACCGGCCAGTTCGTGCGGGCGAAGGACCAGTAGCTCGCGATGTGGTAGCGCACCGACTCCGGGTCGGTGAAGTCGGCGGTGTGCGCCGGGTCCTCGGCGGAGGTATCGCTCTCGTCGGCAAGGTCTTTCAGCAGCGACTGGAGCAGCTCTTCCTTGCTCGCGAAGTGGTTGTAGAACGAGCCCGCGGCCCGGCCCGCGGCCGCGGTGATGTCGGTGATCTTGGTGTTGAGGTAACCGCGGTCGGCGAACAGCTGCCGGGCGGCGTGCTTGAGCGCCTGTTCGGTCTCGGCCGACTTCTCACTGCGGCGGGCTGCCACCATCCACCTCCTTGACAGCGGAAGGTACCACCCACAATACTGAATTCACATTCAGTGAATTCAGATTCAGTATTGGAGTTACCATGAATCCGCAGGTCCTCGTCGCGGGAGCCGGGCCGACCGGGCTCGCCCTCGCCATCGATCTGGCCCGTCGCGGCATCGGGGTCCGCATTGTCGACAAGGCCGGCGAATTCTTCGCCGGGTCGCGCGGGGACGGGCTGCAGCCGCGCACCCTCGAGGTGTTCGACGATCTCGGGGTGCTCGACGCGGTGCTCGCCCAGGGCGCGCCGCAGGCACCGCTGCTGGTGCACCTGGACGGGCAGTTCGTGATGGAGCGGCGGATGAGCGCTTGGCGGGAGCCCACATCCGCGGTGCCGCACCCGAATCCGTGGGTACTGGCCCAGGCCGACACCGAGCGGGTGCTGCGCGAGCGGCTGGCCGAGTTCGGGGTGCGCGTCGAAACCGCCACGGCCGTGGTCGATTTCAGCGCGGACACCGACGGGGTGACCGTAATGCTCGAGCACGCGGGTGCGACCGGGACCGTGCGGGCCGACTATCTGGTCGGCGCGGACGGCGGGCGCAGCGTCGTGCGCAAGAAGCTGGGGATTCCGTTCGAGGGCAGCACCGACGAGTCGATCCGCATGCTGCTCGGGGACCTGTGCGCGGATGCGCTCGATCACTCGGTCGGGTACTGGTTCGCCGACAGCTCCTCCCCCATGGACGGCATCGCACTGATGCCGCTGCCGGGTGGGCGAAAGTTCCAGTTCGCGACCGGCCTGAACACCGAGTCCGGCACCGAGCTGGCGGACCTGCAGGACCATCTCACCCGGCGTTCCCGCCGTGACGACATCGTTCTGAGCGACCTGACCTGGTCGACGGTGTGGCGGCCGAATGTCCGTCTCGCACAGCGGTATCGGGCCGGGCGGGTGTTCCTGGCCGGAGACGCCGCGCACGTGCATCCGCCGACCGGCGGGCAGGGGCTCAACACCGGTGTGCAGGACGCCTACAACCTCGGCTGGAAACTCGAAGCCGCGCTGCGCGATCCGGGGCCTGCGAGCGAGGCGCTGCTGGACAGCTACGAGTCCGAGCGCCGCACCGTGGCCGCGCGGATCCTCGGCTTGAGCAGCGAGCTGCTCGACAAGACCGTGAAGGGTGATCCGGATGCCATGGATCGCGAGGGCACCCATCAGCTCGACATCAGCTACCGGCACAGCGGCGACGATGCGGCGGGGCTCCGGGCCGGTGACCGCGCCCCCGACGCACCCCTGGTCGATGCCAACGGAAAGACCGTGCGGCTGTTCGATCTGTTCCGCGGTCCCCACGCCACATTACTGCTGTTCGGCCCGGACACGACGGCCGATCACGCCGGATCCCCCGTGACGGACCTGCGGACCGTGCGCGTGGTCCGGGCGGAATCCGCCTCCGGCAATGGTGAATTCACCGACGCCGCGGGTGACGCGCAGCAGGCCTACGACGCGGCCGACGGCAGCTGGGTGCTCGTCCGCCCCGACGGATATGTCGGATCCCGCAGCACGCCTACCGAGCGGTAGCTGCCGGAGTTCGCATTCCGGGCGTATCGGGCCGAAGCCCCTGGAATCCCGAGTCCTGGGCCGACCGTGCAGAATGATCATGCTGCCGCGCAAGACGATTCGCTGAGACCGAACATTTTCGGCCACACGAGGGTGCCGCGACCCCGTAAGGTGGTCGCGGCGAGGGTTCGGGCGGCCGGCAGGTAGAGGCGCATCGGTCAGAGGTGGTTCTGGGATGTTGGTGAAGGTCCGTAACGACGACCCGTCGCGGCTGTCGAGCACCGAACGCACCGTGGTGAACTGGCTCAAATCCTGGAGCGGACCGCACGCCGTGCCCGGCATCGCCATCGTGCAGTGCCAGGACGCCGATGTGGTGGTGTGGACGCCGCAGACCTGCGTGGTGGTCGGCGTGCACGGATTCACCGAGCGGGTGACCGGGACGCTGGCGTGCGCGCAGGATCAGCCGTGGACCGTGGACGGCAAGCCCGCACCCATCGACGGAGACGCCGATCCGCTGGAGCGGGTGCGCCGCCAGACCGTGGACCTCGCCGGGCAATTGCGTTCCGCGCCCGGACGCGAGCATGTACCGGTCAGCGGGCTGGTGCTGCTGGTGCCGCAACTGGGCAGTCGTGTGAAGCTGGAGAAGGGCGCGCTGCCCACCGGTATCGACGTGCTGATCGGCGACGGGCCGTCCTCGCTGCGCGCCTATTTCACCACGCTGGCCGAGGGCGCCCCGGCGTCGTGGGATGCGGGACAGGTCGGGCAGGCGCTGGGGGCGCTCGGGTTCGCCGCAGCCGCAACCTATTCCGATCTGGTGTCGGAGGGATTCCCGGTGCCGGACTCGGCACGGGACGCTCCCCTGCCGTTCGCGAACCGGCCGACCGAGGTGATGGTGCCGTCGGTCCCGTCGGTGCCCGTCCATTCCGCCGAGGGCGGCCCCGGCGCGGCCGAACCGGGACCCGCTGCTGAATCCGCGAGCGGTGGTGATCGTCCTGCCGTACAACAGGATCCGGCGCGCCGCACCGGCGCAGGCAGTGCCGCCGCGGCCGCGATCGCGGGTGCCACCTCGGCGACCGCGGCCGAGCGGGCCTACCGCGCGCTGGCGGGCAGGTCCGAGCCGAAGGCGCCGAGCCGGGGCACGCTACCGCCTCCGACACCGATCCCGGGCGCGGCCGCGGCCGGGCGGCCGCCGCAGCCCGCACCGACTCAGCCCCTGTCCGCACCGTCCGGTGCGCCGCAGTTCGGGCAACCGCCGCAGCCGCGTCAACCCGCGCCGCCGGGTTTCGGGCCGGGCCCCCAATCCTGGTCGCAGCCTGGTCCTTCCGGTCCGTCGCAGGAGCGCGAGAGGTTCCCGCTGTGGAACGAGCGGCAGGCCACGAGCGGGACCGACAAGAAGCGTCGCAAGGATCTGCCGATCATCGGCGGCCTGGTGCTCGCGGTGATCATCCTGATGATCGCCATCGCCTGCACGGGCCGGACCACGCCGACGCCCGGCAAACAACAGCCGCCGCACTCCGCGGTCGTCCAGACGACCACCTCGCCGCATTCGGTCGACCCGACGCTGCCCTCGACCACCATCGCACCCGCCTGTTTCCCGTTGCAGCCCTGCAACTGACCGCTCCCCTCACCGGAATCCGGTGCGGGGCCGGGAAACCGAATGGTCTGCACGCCGACGGTGGCGCCGAGGATGAGCATGCCGTTTCCGACTGCGCGGGTGGCGAGGTGCGGAGCCGGCCCGGTTCCGTACTGGGCGAACACATTTCCGACGGCCGGGTCGGAGGGCGTAGAGCGTGCGGGCGTGCCAATCGGTCGCTCAGACGCGCCCGGCGGCCACCACTGGGGGGTGCGGGAGTGGTGGTGCGCCACAGCACGTGGCAGCGCCCGGGGCGGTCGTGCGAATCGCCATGGTGCCGTCGGCACACGGCAGGTAGGCCACATCACCCGCGACCGCGGCCGTGAAGGCGCCGCAACCGGTGAAAGCCGGTGCGGCCGAGGAGATGCCGACCGAGTAGTCCAGGAGCCCATCGGCTTCCGCCGCCGCACCGGGCGCCCAGATGCCGCGCCGGCACCGCTCATTCGTCGGCCCGGCCGTACTCCGCCATCGTGACACACCGCCGAGGAGCCACCGATGAATTCCGCCGCGCGGTACCGTCCTTATCGATATGACCGAACACATCCTTGAAACGCCCGAAGCTGATCTCGCCTACGACCTGCTGGGACCGACGCCGTCCGCGAGCGCGCACCGGCCGCTCATGATGATCGGCCAGCCCATGACCGCCGACGGATTCGCCACGCTGGCTTCGTATTTCCCGGAGCGGACCGTGATCACCTACGATCCGCGCGGGCTCGGCCGCAGCGTCCGCAAGGACGGGCGCACCGACAATGCGCCGACCGTGCAGGCCGAAGATGTGCACGCGCTGATCACCGCGCTCGGCGTGGGCCCGGTGGACCTGTTCGCCAGCAGTGGCGGCGCGGTCACCGCGCTGGCCCTGGTCACCGCGCATCCCGACGATGTGGCCACGCTGGTGGCGCACGAGCCGCCGATGATCCCGGTGCTGCACGATGCCGCGGCCGCCGAGCGCGCCCGCGCCGCGGTCCGCGACGCGTACCAGGCCAAGGGATCCTTCGCGGGCATGGCGGCGTTCATCGCCTGGACGTCGTGGCAGGGCGAGCTCACCGACGCCTACTTCGCCCAGCCGCCGGCCGATCCGGCCATGTTCGGCATGCCCACCATCGACGACGGCACCCGCGACGACCCGCTGCTGTCGGAAGCCTCCTGGGCGGTGACCGACTATGCCCCCGATGTCGCGGCGCTGCAGGCGGCGAGCACGCGGGTGCTGATCGCCGTGGGCGAGGAGTCCAAGGGCGTCTTCACCGGCCGCACCGCCGAGGCCACCGCGGCCATCCTGGGCAGCAGCCCGGTCGTGTTCCCCAGTCACCACGGCGGATTCACCGGCCCCGACGGCGGCTACCCGGGGCAGCCGGAGGCTTTCGCCGAGCGACTGCGCGAGGTCCTCGACGAGAGCTGACGGGCTGGGCATAGTCCGCGGTAGCGAATATTCGCCCCGCCTGTTCTACCGCTCTTCGTACGCCTCCCGATGCCATGGCCGGGTGGGATGATCGACTCGGAAAACGAAGGGCTGCTATCGATCACATGCCCCGCGAGTCGTCGGGGAGGCCATTCGGACGGTCGCCCCCGATCGGCGGGCGACCTCGGGGTCAGCGGCTGAGGCGCGGGCCGATGAGGGAGGCGCGCTCCATGATCCGCGTCTGCGGCCAGTAGCCGCTCGCGGCCTAATGCTGGACGGCACGGTTGTCCCGGATTGCAGTCAATTGACTACACCTGACGTACGCTACCGTAGTCGAATGACTACACCAGCCGCAAGGACTTCGTCGGACGAAGGCGGACCGCTCGGGCGCGACGCCGTGGTCTCGGCCGTGCTCACCCACGCCGCCGACCTGTTCGCCGAGCGCGGTCCGGCCGCGACCTCCATCCGGGATATCGCCGACCGGGCCGGGGTCAACCACGGATTGGTCTTCCGCCACCTCGGGGCCAAGGACAAAGTGGTGACGGCCGTGCTCGATCACCTGGCCACCGAAACCGCGGCGCTCGCCGCGGCGGGCGCGCTCGCACCGGACGACCCGCGCCTGCGCCGGCACTGGAGTGTGCTGGCCCGCGCGATCCTCGACGGCTACCCGGTCGGGCAGATGCAGAGCCGGTTCCCGGTCATCGAATCCCTGGTCGATCAGGCTCGCACGCAGCATGCCGACGACCGGGACGCCGCCCTGGCCGTCGCGAATGTGGCCGCGTTCATGATCGGCTGGCAGCTGTTCGAACCGTTCCTGCGCAATGCCGTCGGACTCGACGACATGTCGACCGAGCAACTGCGACAAGCCGTCGGGACCGAGGCGGCGGCGATCCTGCGCGGTCCGGTCCCCCGCCCCACCGCCGCCGGTGAATGAGCCGGTGCGCGAACAGGTCCTGTGCGCCCGGGCCTATTGCCCGGTGAACCAGAGGTGGGTGACGGCCCTGGTGCTGATCATGTCCGACAGGCGGTAGCCGGGCAGGGTGCCGATGTCCTGGAACAGCCGTTCGCCGGACCCCAGCAGGATCGGGACCTGTACCACGTGCAGTTCGTCGATCAGGCCCGCCGCCAGGAACTGGCGGATGGTGCCCACGCCACCGCCCAGGCGGACATCGCGGCCTCCGGCCGCTTCGAAAGCCTGCTTCAGGACGGCTTCGGGGGTGTCGGAGACGAAGTGGAAGGTGGTGCCGCCCTGCATCGGAAGCGCGGGACGGGGGTGGTGGGTCATGACGAAGGTGTCGTGATGATACGGCGGGTTGTCGCCCCACCAGCCGGTCCAGGAGTGGTCGGGCCAGTCGCCGCGGATCGGGCCGAACATATTGCGGCCCATGATGGTGGCCCCGATACCGCAGTCGCCCGCGGCGAGGAGATCGTTGTCGGCGCCGAGGTCGCCACCGCTCTCGCCGATCATCTCGCGGCCGTATCGGGTCTGGAAGACCCAGTCGTGCAGGCGTTCGCCGCCGATCCCCAGTGGGGCGTCGGGGCCCTGATCGGGCCCGGCGGCGAAACCGTCCAAGGAGACGGCGAAATTGTGGACGCGAAGTTTCGGCATGACGCGGTCCTCTCGGGTGAGCGGGCGGCGGTTCCGCCCCTACCCTGTCATCGAACGGCGGGGAGCCGAATCGACACGCGCGTCAGGATCAGCCGAAGAGGGTATGGCCGAGGGTGTGCCAGCCGAGCACCGAGTCGACGGCCAGGCCGCAGAAGACGACGGCCAGATAGTTGTTGGACTGCAGGAACAGTCGCAGGGGCTTGACCGATTCGCCCTTGCGCACACCGGAGTACAGCTGGTGGGCCATGAGCAGGAACCAGGCGCCGGCCACCAGCGCGACGGCGGCGTAGATCACACCGGCGGCGGGGACCAGGGCGAAGGTGGCCAGGACGGTCAGCCAGGTGTAGATGACGATCTGCTTGGTGACCGTCTGCTCGGTGGCGACGACCGGGAGCATCGGCACGCCCGCGGCCTTGTAGTCCTCCTTGTACCGCATGGCGAGCGCCCAGGTGTGCGGCGGCGTCCAGAAGAAGATCACCAGGAACAGCACGATGGCGGGCCAGCCGATGTTTCCGGTCGCCGCGGACCAGCCGACCAGGGCGGGCATGCAGCCGGCCGCCCCGCCCCACACCACGTTCTGCGAGGTCCGGCGCTTGAGACCGAGGGTGTAGACGAAGACGTAGAACAGGATGGTCGCCACGACCAGCGCGCCCGAGAGCAGATTGGCCTGCCACCACAGCCAGGCGAAGGAGGCCAGGCCGAGGGTGACGCCGAAGACGAAGGCATTGCGGGTGGGCACGGCCTCGCGGGCCAGCGGACGCTTGGAGGTCCGCTTCATCACCTTGTCGATGTCGGCGTCGGCGACGCAGTTGAGGGTGTTTGCGCTGGCCGCGCCCATCCAACCGCCGAACAGGGTGACCAGGATGAGCCGGATGTCGACGTGGCCGCGGTCGGCCAGCAGCATGGTGGGAATCGTCGCGACGAGCAGCAATTCGATGACCCGGGGCTTGGTCAGCGCGATGTAGGCGAGCACCCGCCTGGCCGCCACCGCCAGCGGGCCACTGCCCGTCACACGGTCGGCGAGCACCGCCCCGGAGGAGCCGTGAGCGCCACCCGGCTGTTGCCCAATCCCCACTGTTTCTCCTCGCACGCCGTGCATTATCCGATCCGATCTGGAACTAGCAGCGCGCTCTGCCGATCCCCAGACACAGCCCAGTGCGGCGCGGCCACTACTACAGAGCATGGTAGACCCACGGCGACCATGCTCCCGACCAGGTCCACCCCGGCGCGGCCCGAGACCGGTTCGCGATGCGTACACCGGGCAGTCACGAACAGGTCCGGGAAACGCCACGAACCAGAGACGCCGCGGGCGGTGATTGCGGGTTCCCGTATGACCACGAAACGCCGCCCTTTAGGGTGGTTGTAGATCGGTGCGGCCGCGTCGCACCCGGATCGAACGCAGCGAATCCCCCGCCGCCCACAACCGCATCGTTGACGAGAAGGTCAGGAGAACCTCGGTCGTGTCAGTCACAGACGACATCCGCGCGCTCACTCAGCCGAACCACCCCACCGACTGGACCGATCTGGATACCAGGGCCGTCGATACGGCCCGGGTCCTCGCCGCCGATGCGGTCCAGAACACCGGCAACGGCCATCCGGGCACCGCCATGAGCCTGGCCCCGCTCGCGTACACGCTGTTCCAGCGTGTGATGCGGCTGGATCCCAGTGATCCGGCCTGGGCGGGCCGCGACCGTTTCGTGCTCTCCTGCGGTCACTCCAGCCTCACCCTCTACATCCAGCTGTACCTGGCCGGCATGGGTCTCGAGCTGACCGACCTCGAGCACCTGCGCAAGTGGGGTTCGCTGACCCCGGGTCACCCGGAGTACCGCCACACCGATCACGTCGAGATCACCACCGGCCCGCTGGGCCAGGGCCTGGCGTCGGCGGTCGGCATGGCGATGGCGGCGCGACGCGAGCGCGGGCTGTTCGATCCCGAAGCGGCACAGGGCAAGTCGCCGTTCGACCACTTTATCTACGTGGTGGCCTCCGACGGTGACATGGAGGAGGGCGTCACCTCCGAGGCGTCCTCGCTGGCGGGCACCCAGCAGCTGGGCAACCTGATCGTCTTCTACGACGACAACAAGATCTCCATCGAGGACGACACCCGCATCGCCTTCACCGAGGACACCGCCGCGCGCTACCGCGCCTACGGCTGGCACGTGCAGACCGTCGAGGGCGGCGAGGACGTGACCGGCATCGAGGCGGCCATCGCCGCGGCGCAGGCCGAGACCGACAAGCCGTCGATCGTCCTGCTGCGCACGATCATCGGCTACCCGGCCCCTAACAAGATGAACACCGGCTCCTCGCACGGCGCCGCGCTGGGCGCCGACGAGGTCGCGGCCACCAAGAAGATCCTGGGCTTCGATCCGGAGAAGAGCTTCGACGTGGACGGCGCGGTCATCGCGCACTCGCGCGGCAATGTCGCCGACCGCGCCAAGGCCGCCCGTGCCGTCTGGCAGGAGCAGTACGACGCGTGGGCCGCCGCCAACCCGGAGAACAAGGCGCTGTTCGACCGCCTGCAGGAGCGTCGCCTGCCCGAGGGCTGGGCCGAGACCCTGCCGACCTACGACGCCGACCCGAAGGGCATGGCCACCCGCAAGGCGTCGGGCAAGGTGCTCGCCGCGCTGGCGCCGGTGCTGCCGGAGCTGTGGGGCGGTTCGGCCGACCTGGCCGAGTCCAACAACACCACCATGCCGGGTGTGCCGTCGTTCGGCCCCGAGTCCATCTCCACCGGTGCGTGGAAGGCCAACCCCTACGGCCGCACCCTGCACTTCGGTGTGCGTGAGCACGCGATGGGCTCGATCCTGAACGGCATCGCGCTGCACGGACCGACCCGTCCGTACGGTGGCACCTTCCTGGTGTTCTCCGACTACATGCGCCCGGCCGTGCGCCTGGGCGCGCTCATGCGCACCCCGGTCACCTACGTGTGGACCCACGACTCCATCGGCCTCGGCGAGGACGGCCCGACCCACCAGCCGATCGAGCACCTCGCCGCACTGCGCGCCATCCCGGGCCTGAACGTGGTCCGCCCCGGCGACGCCAACGAGACCACCTACGCCTGGCGCACCATCCTGGAACGCGATAGCGCCGAACGGCATTCGCACTTCCTGGTCTCCGAGCCGCCGCACCAGGACGGCCCGTCCGCGCTGGCACTGACCCGCCAGGACCTGCCGATCCAGGAGGGCACCAGCTACGAGGGCGTCCGCAAGGGCGGCTACATCCTGGCCGAATCCTCCACCGGCGCACCGCAGGTAATCCTGATCGCCACCGGTTCGGAACTGCAGCTCGCCGTCGAGGCGCGCGCTACGCTCGAGGCACAGGGTGTCGGCACCCGCGTGGTGTCCATGCCGTGTGTGGAGTGGTTCGACGCGCAGGAGCAGTCCTACCGCGATGAGGTCCTGCCGCCGTCGGTGCGGGCCCGCGTCTCGGTGGAGGCCGGTATCGCGATGCCGTGGCACCGTTTCACCGGTGACGCCGGTGAGAACGTGTCCATCGAGCACTTCGGTGCCTCGGCCGATTACAAGACGTTGTTCCGTGAGTTCGGCATCACCGCCGATGCCGTCGTCGCCGCTGCCACCCGCTCGCTTGCCAAGGTGAAGGGATAAGTCCATGACCCAGAACACGAACACCGCGGCCCTGTCGGCCGCCGGGGTCTCGGTGTGGCTGGACGACCTGTCGCGTGATCGCATCAAGTCCGGAAACCTCCAGGGCCTGATCGACTCTCGCAATGTCGTCGGTGTCACCACCAACCCGACCATTTTCCAGGGCGCGCTCGCCAAGGGCCACGCCTACGACGAACAGGTCACCGAGCTCGCCGCCCGCGGCGCGGACATCGATTCGGCCATTCGCACCATCACCACCGATGACGTGCGCGCGGCCTGCGACCTCTTCGCCGGCATCTTCGCCGAGACCAAGGGCGTCGACGGCCGCGTGTCCATCGAGGTGGATCCGCGCCTGGCCTTCGACACCGACGGCACGGTCGCCCAGGCGATCGAGCTGTGGAAGATCGTGGATCGCCCCAACCTGCTGATCAAGATCCCGGCCACCGAGGCGGGCCTGCCCGCCATCACCCGGGTGATCTCCGAGGGCATCAGCGTGAACGTGACGCTGATCTTCTCTGTGCAGCGCTACATCTCGGTGATGGGCGCCTACCTCGACGGTCTGCGCAACGCCCACACCGCCGGGCACGACATCGCCGGAATCCATTCCGTCGCTTCGTTCTTCGTCTCCCGCGTGGACACCGAGATCGACAAGCGGCTCGAGGCCATCGGCAGCGCGGAGGCGCTCGCCCTGCGCGGCAAGGCCGGAATCGCCAACGCGCGCTTGGCCTATGCCGCCTACCAGGATGTATTCGACGGCGGTGCGCACACCGACGTCTACCGCAAGCTGGCGTCCGCGGGCGGCAACAAGCAGCGTCCGCTGTGGGCCTCGACCGGTGTGAAGAACCCGGAGTACCCGGACACCATGTACATCACCCAGCTGGTGGGCCCCAACACGGTCAACACGCTGCCGGAGAAGACCCTCGAGGCCTTCGCCGATCACGGTGTGCTGGAAGGCGACCGGCTCGCGGGCCTGGCCGCCGAGGCGCAGCAGGTGTTCGATCAGCTGGTCGCGGCGGGCATCGACCTGGCGGACGTGTTCGGTGTCCTCGAGACCGAGGGTGTCGACAAGTTCGTCGCCTCCTGGGAGGACCTGCTCGTGGCCACCACCGAAAAGCTGCAGGTGGCGGGAGGAAACTGACGGTGGCAGGCGCAGCGACGACGGTCGCGACGCCGAACCCGCTGCGCGATACACGCGACAGCCGGGTTCCGCGCATCGCTGGACCGTGCAGCTTGGTGATATTCGGCGTTACCGGTGACCTGTCGCGGCGCAAAGTGCTGCCGGCCATCTACGACCTGGCGAACCGGGGGCTGCTGCCCCCGGGCTTCTCCCTGGTCGGCTTCGCGCGCCGGGACTGGACCGACGAGGACTTCGCGAACCTGGTTCACGAGTCGGTGTCCTCCTCGGCGCGCACTCCCTTCCGGGAGGAGGTGTGGCAGCAGCTCAAGGAGGGCCTGCGTTTCGTCCGCGGCACGTTCGAGGACGACGCGGCCTTCCACAAGCTGGCCACCACCCTCAAGGATCTGGACCGCGATCGCGGGACCGGCGGCAATACCGGTTTCTACCTGTCGATTCCGCCCAGTGACTTCCCGATCGTGCTCGAGCAGCTGTCCAAGAACGGTCTGGCCCAGCCCGCGGATTCGCCCGCCGGACAGCCCGAACCGTGGCGGCGGGTGGTGATCGAGAAGCCCTTCGGGCACGACCTGAAGAGCGCCCAGGAGCTCAATGCCCTGGTGAACACGGTGTTCCCGGAGCGTTCGGTGTTCCGCATCGACCACTACCTGGGCAAGGAGACGGTGCAGAACATTCTGGCGCTGCGCTTCGCCAACCAGCTGTGGGATCCCATCTGGAACGCCAACTATGTGGACCATGTGCAGATCACCATGGCCGAGGACATCGGCCTGGGTGGTCGCGCGGGCTATTACGACGGCATCGGCGCGGCCCGCGACGTCATCCAGAACCACCTGCTGCAGCTGCTGGCGCTGACGGCCATGGAAGAGCCGGTGAGCTTCCAGCCCAAGCAGCTGCAGATCGAGAAGATCAAGGTGCTCTCGGCGACGAAACTCGTCGAGCCGCTGGACGAGACGACGGCGCGCGGCCAGTACACCGCGGGCTGGCAGGGCAGTGAGCCGGTGGTGGGCCTGCTGCAGGAGGAGGGTTTCGATCCCAACTCCCGCACCGAGACCTACGCGGCCATCACCCTGGCCGTGGAGACCCGCCGCTGGGCGGGGGTGCCGTTCTATCTGCGCACCGGGAAACGGCTGGGCCGCCGCGTCACCGAGATCGCGGTGGTGTTCAAGCGGGCCCCGCACCTGCCCTTCGACCAGACCATGACCGAGGAGCTCGGGCAGAACGCGCTGGTCATCCGGGTCCAGCCGGACGAGGGCATCACCATGCGATTCGGGTCCAAGGTGCCCGGGTCGTCGATGGAGGTGCGCGACGTGAACATGGACTTCAGCTACGGCGAGGCGTTCACCGAGGACTCCCCCGAGGCCTACGAGCGGCTCATCCTGGATGTGCTGCTCGGGGTGCCGTCGCTGTTCCCGGTCAACGAAGAGGTCGAATTGTCCTGGCGCATCCTCGATCCCGCGCTCGCGCGCTGGGCCGAGACCGGCAAGCCCGACCCGTACGAGGCGGGCGGCTGGGGCCCGGAATCCGCCGACGAGATGCTCGCGCGCAGCGGGCGGGAATGGCGGCGTCCGTGATCATCGACATGCCCGACACCGACACCCGCGAGGTGTCGAAACGTCTTGTGCAGCTGCGGGAATCCAATGGCGTGGTAACCATGGGCCGGGTGCTCACCCTGGTGGTGTGCACGCTGGACAGCTCCGAGGCCGAGGACGCCATCGACGCCGCCAACGACGCCAGCCGGGAGCACCCGTGCCGGGTGATAGTGCTGGCACGCGGTGACCGCATGGCCCCGACCCGGCTGGATGCGCAGATCCGCGTCGGCGGTGACGCCGGGGCGGCCGAGGTGATAGTGCTTCGCCTGCAAGGGGATCTGGTGCCGCACGAGTCGAGTGTGGTGATCCCGTTCCTGCTGCCCGACACCCCCGTGGTGGCGTGGTGGCCGCGGGGCGCGCCGGAGTTCCCGTCCAAGGATTCGGTGGGCCGCCTGGCGACCCGCCGCATCACCGACGCGACCTTCGCCTCGGATCCGCAGGAGACCATCAAGGGCCGGCGGCAGTCCTACGCGCCCGGCGACACCGATCTGGCGTGGAGCCGGGTCACCTACTGGCGGGCGCTGCTGGCGGCGGCGCTGGACGAGGCTCCGTTCGAACCCGTTGAGTCCGTGACGATTTCGGGCCTGAAGGAAGAGCCGGCGCTCGACATGCTGGCGGGCTGGCTGGCCGCTCGGATGGACTGCCCGGTGGTGCGGCGCACCGGCGAGCTCAAGGTGGAGATGCACCGGCCCACGGTGTCGATCTCCATCGCGCGTCCGCAGCACGGCCGGACCGCGACGCTCTCCCGTACCGGTGAACCCGACCAGCGTTTCGCGCTGGCCCGCCGCGAGACCAAGGACTGCCTGGCCGAGGAACTGCGCCACCTCGACGCGGACGACATCTACGCCGAGGCCCTCACCGGAATCGAAAGGGTGACCTATGAGTAAGCCCGCTGTCGAAACCTTCGCCACCACCGACGAACTCGTGCAGGCCGCGGCCGCGAAGTTCGTCGCCCAGGTGGTGGAGGCACAGCGTCTGCGCGGCTCCGCCTCGGTGGTCCTGACCGGCGGCGGCACCGGTATCGCCCTGCTGGAATGGGTCCGCAAGGCCCCCGGCGACATCGACTGGTCCAAACTCGACGTCTTCTGGGGCGACGAGCGTTTCGTCCCCACCGGCGACGCCGAACGCAATGAACTGCAGGCCCGCCAGGCCCTGCTGGACCACGTCCCGGTCGACCCGGCCCGCGTCCACCCCACCGAGACCTCCAGCGGCGACTACCCCGACCCGCTCGAGGCCGCCGGCGAGTACTCGGCCACCGTCCACGCCCACCTGGCCGAACACGGCGCCTTCGACCTGCACCTGCTGGGCATGGGCGGTGAGGGCCACATCAATTCGCTGTTCCCCCACACCGACGCCACCCGCGAGGAACACGAACTGGTTGTGGCCGAAACCAATTCGCCCAAGCCACCCGCGGTCCGCATCACCCTGACCCTCCCCGCCATCCGCAAGTCCCGTCACGTGATGCTCATCGTCTCCGGCGAGGCCAAAGCCGCCGCGGTAGCCGCGGCCCTCAACGACGCCTCCCCCCTCGACATCCCCGCCGCCGGCGCCATCGGCACCGAATCCACCACCTGGCTCCTCGACGAATCCGCCGCCGCGGATCTACCAAGCTGATCACGATGAACGGCGTCCTCCGCTGTCCCACCCGGGCCGCCGTTCACGTTGTCCAGCACAGTTATTCGTCGGAAAATTCGACAATGCTCACTGGGAACGGCAGGCGTTGCTCGACCTCGGCCCATCGCGTCCGGTCGATGGTGATGATTTCCCAGTCCAGGTAGCGGGCTACCGCCACAGTGTGCGCCGCGGGCAAGTCGATCGGTTCAACGGCTGCGGCCATGACGTCGGCCAGCTCATCGGCGTCGTTGGTCGTGGCGAGGGCCGCGATCAGAATCGACTGAATATTCTCTACCACACCGTTGACCTGGGCACGCTGGTCGTCGGACAATCCGACGAGGCCGGCGGTCAGCGCCAGAATCGGGACAGCGACGCGAATGTCTCGACCGTCGAGGACCGCGATGAGGTTGGAGACATTCCTGTCGCCGAATGCGTATGCGTGGATAACCGTGTCATCGAGTACGTAACCGACGCTCACCCTTTCGCCGCCTGTCGTTGCGCCAGCCGCTGTTCGAGCAGGTCGGCCTGCCTCTCGGCCCACGCTACCGCGCTCGCATCCTGTCGATCAGCGGCGATGCGCGTCTCCCAGGCCAGCCGATTGCGGGTCTGGGCCGACTTGTAGTGGGCTATCAGGCGGTTGATCACCGCGTCGAGCGACTCGTTCGGCCTGGCTAGCGTCTGGAGCTCATCACGGGTCGCCGGACGTGTAGTGATGGTGGTCTTGTTCTCAGCCATGCTTGGAAGCATATCTGTAATGCCTGAAGCATTACAGGATTTCCGCGATCGATACACTCGCCGCACCGGACGCCCGGTGTGCCCATCACACCCGCATGCCGAATCCACCGAACCCGCAGGTCCACAGAGGTGCGAAGCGCTGGAATCGAGTAGTTGGTTGCTCGCGACCTCGACCAGGGTCGGTCATAGTGTGGGGCTCAGAGTCCGAAGGGTTCGGCGGTCGGTGAATTCGACGACGCCGACCGGGAACGGCAACCGCCGCTCGACATCGGGCCATCGCGACCGGTTGCTGGTGATGATCTCCCAATCCAGGTAGCGGGCGACCGCGCCGGTGTGCGCGGCAGGCAGGTCGATGGGTTCGTTCGCGGATTCGTAGAGCTCGCGCTTGCCCAGCACGGAAATACCCGCCGCCCGAATCCACGCCGATGCGCGGTGCGGCTCCCGCGCCAGGTTAGATTGCTGGACGAGAGCTGGTAGTGAGGTGATCCGTGGGTGACGCGCGGGGTGAAGTCGATGATGATCTCGCGCGGCCGCAGGTGCGGTTGCGCGTACTGGGCGGGCTGGCGGCCACCGTCGCCGGGCGACCGGTCGATCTCGGCGGTGTGCGGCAACGAACATTGCTGGCGGCGTTGATCGCCGCGTTCCCGCACGAGGTGTCGGCCGATCGATTGCTGGAGCAGGTGTGGCACGACGCCCCCGATCCGTCGGTCGGTTCCCTGCATTTCGGGATCTCGAAACTGCGCGATCGGCTCGAGCCCGACCGCCGCCGCGGCGCCGAGGGTGTGATCAGCCGCTGCGGCACCCGATACCAGCTGGATCTGGTCGCGGAACGGATCGATGCGCACCGATTCGCCGAGCAGATCGCGGTCGCCGAATCTGCCTGCGCGGCGGGTGATCCCGATTCCGGGCTGCGGGCGTACGAGGCGGCGCTGGGCGAATGGCGGGGCGCGCCGTACGCGGACGTGGCCGACGCCGATTTCGTGCGGTCCGAGATCGCCAGGCTGAACGCGCTGGAACTGCGGGCGCGCAAGGCACTGGTGGAATTGCGGCTCGACGCCGGCCTCGTCGATGCCGCCTTGGCCGATGCCGATGGCCTGGTGTCGGTGCATCCGCTCGACGAACGCGCCTGGGAGCTGGCGGTGCTGGCCCGCTATCGGGCAGGGCGGCAATCCGATGCCCTTGCGGCCCTGCGGAATGTCCGCCGCCTGCTCGACGCCGAGCTCGGCATCGAACCCGGTGTCCGGTTGCGCGAACTGGAGACCGCGATCCTGCGCCACGACGAGGATCTGCTGCGCGGGTCTGCGAAGCCGGCGCCGGGTGGGTCGCCCGCGCTCGCACCGATCACGCCGATGCCGGCACCCCGCACCCAGTTGATCGGCCGCACAAGCGAACTCGACGAAATCGGCCGGGCCGTGAGCGCTACACGGCTGGTGACACTGGTCGGCACCGGCGGCGTCGGCAAGACCCGGCTGGCCCTGGAGACGTGTCGCCGGCTGCCCGCCGGCGACGGCCCGTGGTGGGTCGATCTGGCCCCGATCGAATCCGATGAGCTGGTCACCGCCACGGTGGCCGCGGCCGTGCAGGTCCGGGGCGCGAGCTCGCCGGATCGGCTCGCGGACATCCTCGCGAGCAGGGAATGCACGCTGCTACTGGACAATTGCGAGCATGTCCTCGACGGAGTCGCCGCTGTGGTGAACACGCTGTTGAGCCACTGCCCTCGGGTCCGGATCCTGGCCACCAGCAGGGAGCCACTCGAGCTCGACGGTGAGCGCATCATCGAGATCTCACCCCTGGACGAGGCCGACGCCGTCGAGCTGTTCGCCGTCCGGGCCGCCGGTGTGGTCGACGGCTGGACGCTCGATGAGCGGGTACGCGAACCGGTGCGGCGGATCTGCGCAGACCTCGACGGCATCCCGCTCGCGGTGGAACTGGCCACCGCGCAACTGCGGGTGCTGTCCGAACATCAGATCGCCGACGGCCTCGCCGACCGCTTCACCCTGCTGGCCGGGGGCGCGCGCACCGCACCCGCACGACAGCGCCGCTTGGCCGACACCATCGACTGGAGTTACCGTCTGCTCGATCCCGGCGAGGCGCGGCTGCTGCGTGACATCGCCGTCTTCGCCGGAGGTTTCGATATCGATGCCGCGGCTGCGGTGCACGGTGCGTCCACACCGATGGCGGTTCTCGAACCGCTGACCGGTCTGGTGCGCCGATCGCTGCTGCGAGTCCAGCCCGCGTCGTCGCCGCGGCGCTATCGGATGCTGCAGTCGATCCGCGAATTCGCGCTGGCCCGTTGTGAACCCGACGAGCTCGCCCGGGTGCGTGCCGCGCACCGGCGCACCGTGCTGGACCGGTCCCGGGCCGCGGCGGCGCATCTGCGGGACGCGCGGTCGGCGCAGCTGCTGGACGCGCTGAGCGCCGATGTCGCCGAACAGCGCAGTGCGATCGCGTCCGCGTTCGCGGCGGGAGACCCCGGCTATGTGCTGCGGCTGGCGGCGGCCCTGTACTGGTTCTGGTATCGGCATGGGTTCATCGGGGAAGGCATCGCGGCGATCACGGGCGCGCTCGCCGCGACCACGCCGCCCGGACACGGGGTCGACGGTCCGACATTGTCGGCCGCGCTGGGCGGGCTCGGCGGGCTGTACTACCTGTCGGGCGATCCGGTCCGCGCTGTGGAGGCGACCGAGCGGGCGGTACATGTCGCGGCCGAGACCGACGATCGGGCCACGGCCGCGTGGATGCGGTCATGGACAACGTATATGCGCGCGGTCGCCGCGCCCTCGACCGCGGCGGCGGACGCGGCCCGGGCTGCGGTCGCCGAAGCCGGTGCGGTCGCTCGGCCGTGGCAGCTGGCCGAGGCCCTGATGATCGAGGGCATGATCCTGCGCTTCACCGAGGGTCCGGATGCGGCGAGGGACACACTGCGCGAGGCGGTTTCGGTCGCCGAACGCTGCGGGCACCGCTGGCCGGTCGCGTCCGCGTCGTGGACCCTGGCCCGCTGCGCGATGGCCGCCGGCGACGCTGCCGACGCCCGCACGGCGTTGCGCACCATGCAGACCACACTGGAGCTGGACGGGGATGTCACCTCGTGGCTGGTGATGGTGCATATGGCCGCGGCGCTCGCCGCCTGGTGGGGCCGCCCCGCCGACGGCGCCCGCCTGCTCGGGGCGGTGCGGGCGCTGGGAGGGCGGATCGGGTTCCTGCCGGAGGTGATGGATCCGCTGGACGCACCCCGCGACGCCGCCGCGGTTCGGGCGGCGTTGCCTCCCGCGGATTTCGACGCGGGTCTGGCGGCGGGTGCGAGCATGACGCGTGCCGAGGTGAACGCGCTGGTGAGCGCGATCGCCGCGGAACCCGCCAATGTTGCTGGGCGGGAGCTAAGTTCGCGCTAAGCGTGGCGCGGTCTCCTGGAAATCGATCAGCACCATCGACTTCCAGGAGCCACATGTCCAGCGTCTTCGATCCGCCCGCGCCGACCACCGCCGAGCCGATGCCGAGCTCCGTGCTCGCCGAACACCTGCGCGCGGCGGTCGCCGGTGAGGTCCACACGCCCGGCCAGGACGGTTACCGGTTGTCGGCGACCGGATTCAATGTCGCGACCGAGCATCGGGCCGCGGCCATCGTGGTGGCCAGCAGCGCCGCCGATGTCACGGCCGCCGTGAGGATCGCGAACGCGACCGGCCACAGGGTCGCGGTGCAGGCCACCGGCCACGGGGCCGCTCCCACACCGCCGGGAAGCATCCTCGTCGATACTTCGCTGCTGGACGCGGTGTCGATCGATCGGGATCACCGCACCGCCACCGTGGGCGCGGGCGTGCGCTGGCAGCGAGTCCTGGACATGGTCGCCCCGTTCGGCCTCGCCCCACTCGCGGGATCGTCCACGAGCGTCGGCGTGGTGGGCTATACCCTGGGCGGCGGTCTGGGCCCGATCGCCCGCACCTATGGTTTCGCCGCCGACCATGTCACCGCTATGGAGGTGGTGACCGCGGACGCCACCCTGCGCCGGGTCTCCCCCGATATCGAACCCGAGCTGTTCCGGGCGCTACTCGGCGGCGGCGCGGCCTTCGGGATCGTCACACAGATGACCTTCCGGCTGTTCCCGATCCGCACCCTGTACGCGGGCGGCCTGACCTACCGGATCGAGGACGCGGCGCAGGTGCTGCGGGCCTGGCGGAATTGGATGGCGACGGTGCCGGAGACCGTGACCAGTTCGGTGGCGATCCTCAATCTGCCTCCGCTGCCGGAGATTCCGGAGCCGCTGCGCGGAGCCACGGTGTTGCACCTGCGCTACGCCCATGTCGGCGACCCGGCCGAGGGCGCCGCGCTGCTGGCGCCACTGCGGCCGGTGGCGGCGCCGTTGCTGGACACCGTCGCCGAAATGCCCTACGCGGCACTGGCTTCCATCCACAACGACCCGGTCGACCCGATGCCGGCAGCCGATCGGTCGACCCTCCTGCGCGAACTACCCGACGCCGCCGTCGACGCGCTGCTGGCGGCCGCCGGGCCCGCGGGCGGCCTGCCGATCACCATGGCCGAGATCCGTGCCCTCGGTGGCGCGCTCGCGCGAGAGTCGCTCGCCCCCACCACTGTCGCGGGCCGGCAGGCGGCGTTCAATCTCCTGGCGGTCGGCGTCCTGGCGCCGCCGATCGCATCGGCGGTTCCCGCGGCGCTCGATGCCGTGATCGGGGCCCTGTCCCCGTGGAGTCTCGGTGCGGCCGCGCCGAACTTCGCCTCGGATCCACACGGCCGTCCCGCAACCGAAACCATGGCCGCGTGGACCGCCGCCCAGCGCGAGCGCCTGGTCGATGTTCGCCGCCGCTACGATCCCGCCGGCCTGTTCGGCCCGGCCGCCCGCTGGACCGTGCCCGAGCACTGAACCCCGGCGGCCCGGCGGGACCTGCCACCGGTCGAAGGACCACGCGGGGTGTTGCAGGTCCCGTCCGGCCGACCGGAGCCCTGTGTGAGTCGGCGCCCCGGATTCGGATTCGGGTAGTTCACTACTCGTGAGCCCGGCGCCGGACCGGCCTAGCGTCGGGCGCAGGCGTCGAAAGGTTCGGCGCGGAGGGAATGACATGATCGACATCATTACTCTGCGGGGTACCGGGGAGCAGCGGAACAGCGATGGGACGCCGGCGGGCATGCTGCACGATGTCACCAAGCTGCTGGATACGGGGAAGTTCCGGTCTTTCGAGCCGGATTGGCCTGCTTCGATCGGGCCGGATCCGGATACGTGGGGGCCGTCGCTGGACACGTCGGTGCGGTTGGGGGTGACGGCCGGGGTCGAGGCGTTGCAGGATTCGCCGAATGTGTGTGGGCTGATGAGTTATTCGCTGGGTGGGATCGTGGCGAGCACGATTCTGCAGGGGGTGCGAGCGGGTATCTATACCAATGTCGACGGGTCGCCGTTGGAGATCGCGTTCGTGGTGAATATCGCCAATCCGATGCGGCGGGCGGGGCAGTCGGTCGGGAATCTGTGCCCGGCAACGACATACGGGCTGCACGGGCAGCGGGGGGCGTGGCCGCTGGATATGGACGTGCGGGAGTACGCGAATCCCGGCGACATCATCACCGCCTCCCCCGCCGATTCGCCGCTGCGGGCCATCGATACCGCGATTTCGCCGTTCTCGCTGGTCGAGGGGGCGCGGATCGGGAATCTGACGCCGGTGGTCTTCCATGAGCTGCTGGAATTCCTGATGCAGGATCCGGTGGCGAACCTGAATCGGTACGAGGCGGCGGTGCGTGGGCTGATCGGGTATCTGACACCGTGGCCGGACGGGCAGCACGTGCTGTATTCCGGGCACAATATGCCGGGCACGGGCATGCTGTGGACGACCCATGCGGCGGAGTACCTCAACGCGAACTTCTGAGACCCCTCAGCCGAGAATTGGCGTCGAAATTCCGTGCGCCGGTGACAGATTGCCAACCCTCAATGTGAATCATCCTGTGCCGGTGCAGTTTCCCGCCAGATATCGGGTGGCACCACGACACGGGAGCGGCCGTGGCGGTCGAGGATGCGGCCGAGCAGTTTCTCGTGCCGCAGCGTGATGGTGCGTTCGGTGACGACGAGCTCGGGATGCAGTGTGGCGATCTGGTTTTCGAAGCGGGTGACCTCGGCGACCGAGTGCAGTCCAGCCTGCAGCACCAGATTGTGGGTGCCGCTGACGGCGGCGCAGTTGCGGGTCTGCGGGAGCCGGATGAGCCCGTAGCCGATCTCGGGCAGCGCGGCGGTGGGCGCGGTCGCCCAGAAGGTGACCGCGACCGGCCAGCCGCCCAGCGGGCGCGCGAAATCGCAGCGGAAGCTGAGCAGTCCGAGACGGGTGAGCTCGTCGATGCGGCGTTTGACGGTCGAGGCGCTGGTGCCGAGGGCGGCCGCGAGGACGCTGTGTGCGGCGCGGCCGTCGCGGGCCAGGGCGCCGATGAGAGCCCGGTCCAGCGGGGTGACGCGGCGGCCGCGGTCGGCCCCGGCCGGGGCGGGCGGGGTGCGCAGCTGGTCGCGCTGGCCGGGGGCGAGGGCATCGATGCGCCAGCTGCCGCCCTCGGCGAACCAGTGGGTCACGATGCGGGTGCGCACGGCCGCGATGTGCGCGACGGCCGGCAGCACGTCGAGGGTGTAGCGCGACATCTGCCCGAAATCGCCGGTGGCGACGGTGGCGAGAATGCGGTTGCTGCCACCCGCGCGTTCCAGGGTGAGCATGTGCGGGTGCGCGGCCAGGGTAGCGACCACCGCGTCGGTCTGCCCTGCGGCGCAATCGATGTCGACGAAGGCGGCGCACAGCAGATCGAACACCGCCGGGCCGGGTGAGACGCTGATCCAGGCCTCGCCGCGGTCACCGAGCCGTTGCCAGCGGCGGGCCACGGTCACCGGGTCCACGCCGAGCACCCGTCCGAGGTCGGTCCACGAGGCGCGGGGCCGCAGTTGCAGGGCGTGGATGAGCGCGAGCTCCTCCTCGGTCAGCAGCCTGACGTCATCCTGCACCGTCTGCCACCCTCTGCTCGTATCCTGCGATTCACCTGTGCCCGATGCCCAGTCTCGCACAATCGCAGTGGCCCTTTCGGCAGAGACGGAACTGGAGAGTGCGTCGTGGCATTCGGTGATTTTCAGAACGAGATCTACTTCAACGGGTTGCGCGGGGTGGTCCCGGCGCTGCCGGTGAGCTTCGAGGAGCTGGCCGAGCGGGCGCAGGCGGCGCTCCCGCCGTCGGTGTGGTCGTATGTGGCGGGCGGCGCGGGCGACGAGCGCACCCAGCGGGCCAATGTGGCGGCGTTCGATCGGTGGGGCGTGATTCCGCGCATGTTCGTGGGCGCCAAGCAGCGTGACCTGTCGGTGGAATTGTTCGGAAGCACCTGGCCCGCACCGGTTTTCATGGCACCGGTGGGCGTGATCGGCCTGTGCGCGCAGGACGGGCACGGTGATCTGGCGACCGCGCGGGCCGCGGCGCGCACCGGCGTCCCCATGGTGGCGTCCACGCTGAGCGTGGATCCGATGGAGGACGTGACGGCCGAATTCGGTGACACCCCCGGCTTTTTCCAGCTCTACACGCCCACCGACCGGGATCTGGCCGCCAGCCTGGTGGAGCGGGCCGAGCGGGCGGGGTTCAAGGGCATCGTGGTGACCCTCGACACCTGGGTGACCGGCTGGCGGCCGCGCGATCTGTCCACCGGCAATTTCCCGCAGCTGCGCGGGCACTGCCTGGCCAACTATTTCACCGATCCGGTGTTCCGGGCGAGCCTGGCGCAGTCGCCGGAGCAGGATCCGCAGTCGGCGATCCTGCGCTGGATCCAGGTTTTCGGCAATCCGCTGACCTGGGCGGATCTGCCGTGGCTGCGCTCGCTGACGAAGCTGCCGCTGATCGTGAAGGGCATCTGCCATCCCGAGGACGCGCGTCGCGCCCGGGATCTGGGCGTGGACGGCATCTACTGCTCCAATCACGGTGGCCGCCAGGCCAATGGCGGGCTCCCCGCGCTGGACGTGCTGCCCGAGGTGGTGGCCGCCGCCGAGGGGCTGCCGGTGCTGTTCGATTCCGGGGTGCGCTCGGGCGCGGGCATCATCAAAGCGCTGGCGCTGGGCGCGTCCGCGGTCGGCATCGGCCGCCCCTACGCCTACGGGCTGGCGCTGGGCGGCGCGGACGGCATCGTGCACGTGCTGCGGACGCTGCTCGCGGAGGCCGATCTGATCATGGCGGTGGACGGGTATCCGGCACTGAAGGATCTGACGCCCGAGGCGCTGCGCGCGGTCTCGGTCTAGGGCCGGTGCGTGCCCGTCACTGCTGGATGCCGCGGAAGGGGTGGACGGATTCGAGGGCGTAGGCGAGTTCGAGCAGGGTGCGTTCGTCGCCGTGGAGGGCGGAGAACATCACCCCGATGGGGAGACCG
This sequence comes from Nocardia sp. CA-151230, assembly GCF_050942175.1. Taxonomy (NCBI): domain Bacteria; kingdom Bacillati; phylum Actinomycetota; class Actinomycetes; order Mycobacteriales; family Nocardiaceae; genus Nocardia; species Nocardia sp. CA-151230. The sequence goes on along the minus strand of NZ_CP192061.1, from coordinate 3,373,862 downwards.
GACTCGGATGCGCCCATCGGGAGCGAAAGGGCCGGCGCCCCGGTCACATTCGCGAACGGTGTGTAGGTGACATAGTCCAGCAGGCGGCCGAACACCTCGTCGAAGGGCTGACCGGGGCTCAGGTAGCCCAGGCGGGGTGTGAGGCTCGCCAGCACCGGGGACACCACGAGTTCGACGTCGCGGAAGGAGTCCCCGTAGGCGCGGCGGAGGCGCGAAAGCCGGTACAGCACAGCGGGTGAGCGCAGGGCGGAGCCGCGGAAGCGGGCGGCCAGGCCGCGGGTGAAGGGGTCGAGGCGGGCGGGATCGAAGGACCGGCCGAAGCTCAGTTTGCCGGTGATGCTGCCCAGGAAGGCCAGCATCGCCCAGTAGCTGGCGAAGTCCTCGGCGAAGCCCCGGTCCACCGGGTAGGGGATGGGCCGCACCTCGTGGCCGAGGCCCTCCAGCAGCGCGACGGTGTCCTCGAGGACCGTGCGGATCTGCGGGTCCAGGGTTGCCCCGGTGATGGGATCGCTGAGCAGGCCGATGCGCAGCCGCCGCTGGGCGGGCCCCTCGACGAGCCCGATCGGCGGCAGTGCAGGATTGCGCCAGAAGCGTTCGGCCGCAGCGAAATAGGTGGCGGTATCGCGGACCGTGCGGGTGAGCACGCCCTCGGAGACCAGGTTGATCGGCATGGAACGTGCCTGCGGGCCGTCGATGTGACGGCCGCGCGTCGGTTTCAGGCCGACCAGCCCGCAACAGGCGGCAGGAATCCGAATGGAACCGCCACCGTCATTACCGTGCGCGATCGGCACCGCACCCGCCGCGACCAGGGCGGCCGAACCACCCGACGAGGCGCCCGACGAGAACTCGGTGTCCCACGGATTGGGGGTCGGTTCGGCATCGACGAATTCGGTCGTCGCGTTCAGCCCGAACTCGGGCAGAGTGCTCTTGCCGAGCACGGTCATACCGGTGCCCAGAAACTGTTTCGTGAAGGGTCCGTGCGCCTTCGCCGGCCGGGCCCGCCAGGCCGCACTGCCGTGCTGGGTCGGCAGCCCGGCCACATCGGTGTTGTCCTTCACGAAGGTCGGCACGCCGTACAGCAGCGCATCCCGATCCCCCGAGACCAGCGGCGTATCCGCCTCCACCACAACCGCGTGCAACACCGGATTCACCTGCGCCACCCGCTCCCGGGCCGCCTTGGCAACCTCGGCCGCACTCAACTCACCGCTGCGGATCAGTGCGGCAATGGCCACCCCGTCATGCTCGCCGAGCGCGTCATCGCCGAAAGCGTGAACTCGAACTGCCATGAACCGGGCCTCCTGGTCGACAACACCCGATGTCTGCACGACGCTACGCCCCCCACTGGACACCCGAACAGCAGGATCCTCGAATCGACCGGTGACCGGGCCCGATGTCCCGGGCCACCGGTCGGGCCGGGTTACGCCGGGAGGCCGAGGCTCTTCAGGGCATCGGTGAGGAAGGTGTTGACCGCGTCGGGGCGCTCGAGCTGGACCAGGTGGCCCGCGGCCGGGACCTCGACGACCTCGCGGAGGTCGAGGACGTTGGCGCGGAGGGTGGCCAGGGGGTCGCGGCCGCTGAAGCCCTCCATGTCGGGATCGTTCCGGCCGTAGAGGAAGAAGGTGGGGACCTCGACCTTGGCGTCGGCGTAGGCGGCGGTGAGTTCCCAGTTGCGGTCGAGATTGCGGTACCAGTTGAGGCCGCCGGTGAAGCCGGTGCGCTCGAAATCCTGGACCAGGGTGTCGAATTCGGCTTCCGAGAGCCACGGCCAGGGCAGGGCGGGAGCCTGCGGGAGGACGTCGAGGTAGCCGAGGCCGGGCGGGTTCTTCCAGGTGTCGAGGTAGTGGTAGTCGCCGGAGAGCGAGTAGTAGACGCGGGCCAGGAAGCCGCGCGGGTCCGCGGCGAGTTCGGCGTCGGCGATGCCGGGGGTCTGGAAGTAGGACAGGTGCAGGAAGTGGCGTTCGGCCGCTCTGGTCCAGAAGGCCGACGGGGCGCGCGGCGGGCGCGGGGCGAACGGGTTGTTCAGGACCATGGCGGCGGCCACCCGCTCGGGGGCGCGCAGGCTCAGCTCCCACACCAGCTGCGCGCCGAAGTCGAGGCCGACGAAGACCGCCCGCTCCGCGCCGATGTCGTCGAGCAGGGCCATCAGGTCGCCGATGACGGCGGCGTTGGTGTAGGCCTCCGGGTCGGCGGGCGCCTCGGTGCGGCCGTATCCGCGCAGGTCGGGGGCGAGGGCACGGTAGCCGGCCGCGGCGACGGCGTCGAGCTGGTGGTGCCACATGAACCAGGTGTGCGGAAACCCGTGGCAGAAGACGACCGGGAAGCCCTCGCCCTGATCCGCGACGTGCATGCGGACCTCCCCGGTGTCGATCGTCCGATGCGTCAGTTCCACTCCGCCTCCAATTTCTAGAACACGTTCCTATTTCAAGGTAATGTCCAGAGGTCGTGAGCGAAATACCCAAGATTCTCGCCGGAAAGGTCGCGGTGGTGACCGGCGCCAGCCGCGGCATCGGCAAGGGCATCGCCCTGGAGCTGGGCGCGGCCGGGGCGACGGTGTACGTCACCGGGCGCACCGTCACGGCCGGGCACCTGCCGGGCACCGTGGCCGGGACCGCCGCCGAGATCGACGCCCTGGGCGGGATCGGGGTGCCGGTGGTCTGCGATCACCGCGACGACGCGGCCGTGGAGAAGCTGTTCGCGCAGGTCCGTGACGAGCAGGGCCGGCTCGACGTGCTGGTCAACAATGTCTACAACTCCCCCGCGTCGGCACGCTGGATCGGCCGCAAGTTCTGGGAGGTGCCGCCGAAGGCGTGGGACGAGGGCTTCGATATCGGCGTCCGATCCCATTACGTGGCAAGCGTTTTCGCCGCGCCGCTGCTCATCGAGTCGCAGGGCCTGATCGTGAGCGTGTCCTCCCCCGGCGCGATCCGCCAGATGCACAACGCGGTCTACGGCGTCGGCAAGGCCGCCGTGGACCGGCTCACCGCCGACATGGCGCACGACCTCGACGGCACCGGCGCGACCGCGGTCTCGATCTGGCCGGGCGTCGTGAACACCGAACTGCTGCAAATGGTTCCGGCCGATGCGCAGGGCCGCCGCCTGGTCACCCTGCCCGGCGAGGGCACCTTCGATCTCGACGAGGCCGAGACCCCGCACTTCGCCGGCCGCGCCGTGGTCGCGCTGGCCGCGGATCCGGATCGCCTGGCGCGCACCGGTAAAGCCTGGAAGGTCGCCGACCTGGCCGAGGCCTACGGCTTCACCGACCTCGACGGCCGCGTCCCGCGCGCCGACTAGACATCACGAATCACGTTCCCGAAGAACAGGAGTGGACAACCCTATGCGACGCGTTTTCGTCGTCGGCGTGAACATGACGCCGTTCGTCAAGATCGGTTCCCGCGAGTGGACCTACCCGGAGATGGTCGCCGAGGCCGTGAACGGCGCGCTGAAGGACGCGGGCGTCACCTACGACCAGGTGCAGCGCGCCGCGGTCGGCTACGTCTTCCAGCCCTCGGCCGCCGGGCAGCGCGCCCTCTACGACATCGGCCTGACCGGCATCCCGATCGTCAATGTGAACAACAACTGCGCCACCGGTTCCACCGCGCTCATGTTCGCCCGCGAGTGGGTGGCCGCCGGCATCACCGATGTGGCCCTGGCCGTCGGCTTCGAGCAGATGACCAAGGAGGCCATGGCCGGTCCGGCCACCAAGCCCAAGGTCACCACCGTCGACGCGCACCTGAAGGTGAACAAGGAGCACTTCGAGTTCTCCGCCGCGCCGATCACCACCCAGTTCTTCGGCAATGCCGCCATCGAGCACATGAAGCGCTACGGCACCACGCCTGAGCAGCTGGCGGCGGTCGCGGTCAAGAACCACGAGCACTCGACCCGGAACCCGCTGGCGCAGTTCCAGGATGCCTACACCCTCGAACAGGTGCTGGGCGACAAGCCGGTGCACGGCCCGCTGACCCGCTCGCAGTGTTCGCCCATGTCCGATGGTGCGGCCGCCGCGGTCGTGGTGAGCGAGGAGTTCGTCAAGGCCAACGGCCTCGAGGGCCAGGCCATCGAGATCCTGGCCCAGGAGCTGGCCACCGACGACAACACCGCCTTCTCCACCGGCTCCATGATCGACGTGGTGGGCGCGCCCATGACCCGAGCGGCGGCCTCGAAGGTGTTCTCCCGCGCCGGAATCGGTGTCGCCGACGTCGACGTGATCGAGCTGCACGACTGCTTCTCCATCAACGAGCTCATCACCTACGAGGCGCTGGGCCTGTGCGGCGAGGGCGAGTCGGGCGCGCTGATCGAGTCCGGCGCCACCACCTACGGCGGCACCTGGGTGGTCAACCCGTCGGGCGGCCTGATCTCCAAGGGCCACCCGCTCGGCGCGACCGGCCTGGCGCAGTGCACCGAATTGAGCTGGCAGCTGCGCGGACTCGCGGGCGAGCGGCAGGTCGCGGGCGCGCGCACCGCGCTGGCGCACAATCTGGGCCTGGGCGGCGCGGTGGTCGTCACCCTGTACGCGGCCCACACGGCGTGACCATCGGACGGAGTTGAGAATCCCATGACCACACTCGATCCCGACACCCTGCTGCGACTGCCCGTGCACAACGGGCACGCCCTGGTGGCCGGACTGAAGCGGCACCGCAACCGCCCGGTCCTCACCCTCGGCGACCACGTCCTCACCGGCGGTGAGGTGCTCGACGGCATGAGCCGCTACATCGACGCCTTCGCCGAGCACGGCGTCACCACCGGCACCCCGGTCGGCGTGCTCGCGTTGAACCGGCCCGAGGTGCTGTTCACCATCGGCGCCGGCCAGATCGTGGGCTCGCGGCGTACCGCCCTGCACCCCATCGGCGGCCTGGACGATCACGCGTATGTGCTTGCCGACGCGGGCATTTCGACGCTCATCCTGGATCCGGTGCCCGCGTTCGTGCAGCGCGCCCGGGAACTGGTCGACATGGTGCCGACGCTGACCAAGATCCTGGTGCTGGGCCCGGTGCCCGAACTGCTTGCCGATGTCGGCGTGGATCTGCTGGCGACCGCCGACAAGTACGAGCCGCGTCCGGTGGAGGCGGTGGAGCTGCTGCCCTCCGACGTCATCTCCATCAGCTACACCGGCGGCACGACCGGCAAGCCCAAGGGCGTGATCGGCACCGCGCTGACCATGAACACCATGACGCAGATCCAGCTCTCGGAGTGGGAGTGGCCCAAGCGGCCCAAGTTCCTGATCTGCACGCCGCTCTCGCATGCGGGCGCGGCGTTCTTCCTGCCGGTCGTGCTGCTGGGTGGGCAGTGCGTGGTGCTGCCGCGTTTCGACGCCGGAGAAGTGCTGCGCGCCATCGAGGAGCACAAGATCTCGGCGACCATGCTGGTGCCGTCCATGCTGTACGCGCTGCTCGATCACCCGGATTCCAAGACCCGGGACCTGTCCTCGCTGGAGACGGTGTACTACGGGGCCTCGGCCATCGACCCGAATCGGTTGCAGGAGGCCATCGATCGCTTCGGGCCGATCTTCGCCCAGTACTTCGGGCAGTCCGAGGCGCCGATGGCGATCAGCTACCTGGGCAAGGACGAGCACGACAAGGAACGGCTCACCTCGTGTGGCCGGCCCTCGACCGCGATCCGGGTGGCGCTGCTGGACGGCGAGGACAAACCGGTCCCGCAGGGTGAGGTCGGCGAGATCTGCGTCTCCGGGCCACTGCTCGCCGCCGGCTACCTGAATCTGCCGGAGGTCACCGCCGATACGTTCAAGAACGGCTGGCTGCGCACCGGCGATCTGGCCCGCCAGGACGAGGACGGATTCCTGTTCATCGTCGGGCGTTCCAAGGACATGGTCGTCACCGGCGGGTTCAACGTCTTCCCGCGCGAGGTGGAAGACGTTGTCTCCGAACACCCGAAGGTGGTCACCGTCGCGGTGGTCGGTGTGCCGGACGCGCATTGGGGCGAGGCCGTGACCGCCGTGCTGGTCCTCGACCCCGCCACCGCGGCCGACCCGGCCGCGATCGAGGTGGTCACCGCCGAGATCCAGGCCGCGGTCAAGCAGCGCAAGGGTTCGGTGCAGGTCCCCAAGCACGTGGTGGTGATCGAGGAGCTGCCGCTGACCGGACTGGGCAAGCCGGACAAGAAGGCGATCCGCGTGCTGGCTCAGGAGCGCCTGGGCATCGCCTGATGTCCCCGTGGGCGCTCGGCTAGGCGAACTTCCGGGTTCGGATCAGCCGGGCGCCCCGGCGGGCGCTGTCGATGCCCGCCTCCACCACGGCCCGGGTCACGAAGTGCCCCAGGGCCGTTGCCACGAACATGGCCGCGATGAGCACCGGTGCCCAGTTCCAGCTCAGCGCCAGCATCATGCGATCGAAGGTGCCGCGCGGCTGCACCACCGGCTCCCAGCTGTTCAATCGCACCCAGCGGCCCAGGAAAACGCCTATCGCGCACAGCAAATGGATCGCGAGCGTCACCGGGGTGCGCCACGCGCCCAGCCCGCGCGCCTCCAGGAAGCGGCCCAGCTCGGCCAGCACCAGGTAGTAGGCGACGAAACCGGAGGCGATGAACACGCCGTAGACCGGCAGGATCGTCGTCACCACCGGGCCGTTGCCGGCCGCGCGGATGTCGTCGCGCAGGTGCACCAGATCGGTCACCACGTAGGGCGCATTGGGCAGGAACAGCAGCAACAGCACCGATCCGCCCCACCACACCGGCGAAATCGGTAGTCGCCGTTCGTCATCGCGCGCGCCGCGGAACACCAGTAGCGCCAAAGCCACCGGGATCCAGGCCAATACGGTGTTCCACACCATCCAGAACAGATTCCGGTCCAGCACCCCCGCAAGGCTCGGCGCGACCGTCTTCACCGGGTCCATTCGTTCATGATGCCGATCTCGGCGCGGCGCGTCATGCGAGTTGGCGACACCCGTTGGCAACACTCCTGCCACCGACACGCCCGCGCTATCCGCGAAAGGCCGGTCGACAGGTGGCGACCAGCTGTTTTACGATCGTATTATGCGGCCGTGGGATATGAGATTCCCGAGTGGGCCCTCGACGTCGCGGCCCGGCTCGGCATCGCACCCGAGGAGATCATGCGGGTCCTGACCGGCCCGGACCGGCGCTGGCCGCGACCGGTGCGCGGGACGGGCGGGCTGCCCGCTCTCATGATCATCGGCCGCACCGGCGCGGGGCAGCCGCTGGCGGTGGTGGTGCGTCCGCTGTCGCAGTGGGACCAGCAGGTCGTCGGCGTCCGGCCGGTGACCGGAAGGCTTCTCGCCCAGTTCGAACAATGGGAGGCGGACCATGACTGACTATCCGGACAAGGGCTACCCGCACACGGCCGACGAAGCCCGCGACTTCCTCGACAGCCTCACCTTCGACGAGGACGCCCCCGAACCCGACCTCCCCGGCCCCGACACCCCCGTCACGGTGCTGCGCACGGTCCGGCTCCCCTACGCCATGGATCAGCGCATCCGCGCCGAGGCCGACCATCGCGGCGTGAGCATGTCCGACCTGATCCGCGACTTCCTCACCATCGAACTGGCCGCCCTCGACGACGACACTCCCATCAGCCGCGCCGACGCCCGCCGGGCCCTCAGCGCCGCCCTCGCGAATCTGTCACCCGTGCAACGTCATCCGCGGTGACCCTGCCGCGCACGACGAATCGCCCGGGCACCTGGTGGGTGCCCGGGCGATCTCAGGAGCTTGGGGCTAGGAGAACTTGATTTCGAGGCCGATGCCGAGAATGGAGATCAGCCAGACCAACCCGAGGAAGATCGTGATGCGATCGAGGTTCTTCTCGACAACCGTGGACCCCGACAGGCTCGACTGCACACCACCACCGAAGAGGCTGGACAGACCTCCGCCCTTGGCCCGGTGCAGCAGCACCAGCAGCACCAGCAGCACGCTGGTGATAACGAGGAGGATATCCAGGAACATCCGCATGGCCGACAGTGTATGCGGTCGATACCGAACACCCCGAATCAGGCCAGCAACGGCCGTGGCCAGGGGCATACGGTGACGGCCGGAACCAATGGATGATCTTGCTGAGCTCGAACGCCACGATGAGGCGCACGGTCAGCGCCGAACAAGCCAGAGCGCAGTCGCAAGTACGACCAGCACGGACCAGACAACCCAGTAAACCGGCGTCGCGTGCACCGCGACCAGCACCGCGGCGGCCACGCCGAGCACGACGACTGTGGTTGTTCGCATGAGAGATTGTCTCAGCCCACGAGACTCCTGCATCGTCAACGGCCCCCGCCTATCGAGGCGGCGCTCCGACCACTGAGCCAGGAATCGTCGTGACCTCGATGGGAATCGAACCCATGTCGTCCTGAGTGAGAGTCAGGGTGCCGGGCCAGCGCGGCACGAGGTCGTTGGTGACGTAGGTCGGAGTCGAACCGACGTGGGTCCTGAGTGAAAGTCAGGCTGCCCGTGCCGACAGAGCAACTACGCCATCGTCCGGCTGGATGGAATCGAACCACCTGTGCCCGCAGGCGGGAGGTTTACAGCCCCCGTGCACACCATGTGCTCAACCAGTTGATGGCGGTGGCCGGATTCGAACCGACGACCTTCGGATCATGAGTCCGCTGCGCTGCCGAGCTGCGCCACACCGCTACGCCCATTCGGTCCCGTCTCGCGACGGAAACACCGCGGAAAGCTGAGGAGTCGAACCCCCGGGACACGTTGCCCGCCTCCGGTTTTCAAGACCGGCTGACCTCCACAGGCCGGAACCTTCCGAGACCGCCGACCCATCGAGCTTGCGGTACAACAACATTCGCAGCGGAAACTGGTGCACCGCAACTGAATTTCCAAGGGTCCAGGGTCTCTACGTGAGACTCACTACCCGCAGGGCCAGGACAACGGTAGTGGTGGTTCGCATGGTGGATTGTCTCCGCTGTTGGCGTGGTTCCTGGGTAGGCAGGGGCGCAACGGTATTCGTTGGCTTGGTTACCGGCAGACATATCGTGCCAAGCATTTGCTGAAAGGCGCATGGCCGCAAGAAATCGGTGAATGGTCGTGACGTGCGTGTGCCATCCGTAGCAGTGGTTTCGACCGGATTGCCCGCGCTGATCCACGCCACGACGAAGGGTTACTCTTTTGCCTCCGCTACGACATAGCATCCTGATCACTGCCGCCGTCGCCGCCGTTGCACTGATTTCAGGGTGTGGTGCGACATCGCCGTCTCCGACGACTGCCACAACCCGGCCGACTGCGACATTGATAGTGGCCACCACGACCGCTGCGGCGCCGGCCAGCAGCACGACCGTGTCTGCGCCGGTTACGTCGATCGTTCCGCTGCCTTCCACTTCGATTCCCGGCGCATCGGCGGAGGTGCCTTCCGTGCCCGCTGCCGCACCGCCCCCGCCCGCCGCTGCGCCTGCCCCAGCGCCGGAAACTACCAGCGCCCCGTCGGTGTATTACCGCAGTTGCACCGAGGCGAAGAGGGCAGGTGCCGCGCCGCTGCATCGGGGAGAGCCGGGGTATCGCCGCGAATTGGACCGCGATGGCGACGGAATCGCCTGCGAGAAATAGCTTTTCCGGGGCGCGCCCCCGGGTCTGTGGGAAGATCCCGTGGCAGTGCACGAACCCTGCGGGGCCCATGGTGAGAGTGCCGCGGGCACGGAATTCCCGCTTCGGACACTCGTCAGGTCGACAGCTTATTCACAGCTATCGACCTGGGAGAAAAGCAGGCCACCCAGGATTCCCACCGCCACCACAGGACGAGCGAGCCCACCTGTAATATCCGTTAACCAGTGCTGATAGCAATAGCACATGATCGGCTATCGAAGGTGGTTCACTACAGGAGAGGCACTCATGACGCTGAAAGCTCGATCTGTCCTGCTCGCCGCCGCGGCCGGGAGCGCCCTGTTCCTCAGCACCGGCGTCGCTTCCGCCGACCCCACCGATCCGTCGGGTTTCCTCGTCGGAGACACCGCGTTCTTCAATATCGGTGGCTTCAACTGTTCGATCGCCGCCAACGGCATCGTCGGCTGCGATATCAACCCGGCGGGCGCGCTGATGTACGTGTCGCTGGCCGGGCCCAATGGCCAGGCCTATCCGGTGCCGTACGCCCCGGCCGCGATCATCGACAACGCCGCCTGGCCCGCCCACCCGGAATGGAACAGCGGCACCGGCCACACCCAGCCCGGCGGCAACCAGGCACTGCCGTCCAGCGGTGACGTGTGGTCTCCGGCCAGCATCAGCTACGCGGGCGCGACGTGCACGCAGGGCTACCGCGGCGGGGTGCAGTGCAGCTCGATGGGACACCAGTTCTCGTTCAACTCCAGCCAGGTCTACGGCAGCTGAGCCGTACGCGCGTGAAAAGCCCTGCCGGGCATGCATTTCGCGGCACGGCAGGGCTTCACAGTGTCCGGCGCACATATTCGTCGAGCGAATCACATACGAAGACAGCGTGTTCGGGTCCGCCGTAGGCGGCGGCGAACCGTTCGTCCTCGACGTACATCCGTCCGAGTCCGCCGATCATGGCGATCGAGCGCTCCCGATCACCGTCCGCCAGTGGTGTTCCGGGGATGGCCCGCAACCACGCCACGTGCCGGGCGGCCAGCGCCTGCGCGCGCTCGGAGTCCGGGGCGCACCCGTCCTCGCGGGCGGCGATCCAGCACGCGATCATATCGTCGATGTCACGCTTCCACTCCCGCTGCTCCCGCAACGACTTGCCGTGCCACCACTGGTTGCTCACGGCGAAAGCGCGTTCACCCCAGCGGGATACGACCTCGTCGCGGTAGGGGTCGTTGAAACCCTCCAGCATCATCTGCAGCGATCCGTCGACTCCGGCGCGCGCGTCGAGGGTGTGGCGCAGGATCCGGATGCGCTCGTCGAGGCGGGCGCGTTCGTCTTCGAGCAACCGCAGATGGGTGTGCAGGGCCTTGTCGGCGTCGTGTTCGCGGTCGAGGACCTCGGCGATCACCGGCAGGCTCAGGCCGAGCTCGCGCAGCAGCAGGATGCGCTGCAGCCGTGCCACCGAATCGGCGTCGTAGAAGCGGTAGCCGTTGTGGCCGACCCGGGCGGGCGGGAGCAGCCCGATCTCGTCATAGTGACGCAGCGTGCGGCTGGTGACGCCGGCGCTGTCGGCCAGTTGCTGAATCGTCCACTCCACGAAGCCCTCCCGTCTCGTCGCTAATTCTTGCCGACCCAGTCGCCCTCGAAGGTCGCCGCCCACTCCTTGGCCCGATCGAGCTCGGCCTCGCGGGGTGCGGTGAAGATGACCCGGTTGCCGTCCGGGTCGTCGAGGGTGACATCCGTGGTGTACCACGCGGTGTCCGCGGGACCTTCCACGCCGAGGCCCGGGAGATGGCGCTCCCGCAGGGCTTTCGCCAGTGAGGTGAGGTCCGCGCCGCCGGCGGCGAAGGTGACCGTCGTGCTGCCCGGCGCCGGTTCGCCCGGGACCAGCAGCAGGTCCTGGTACTTCATCCGCCGCAGGTGCACCAGGACGGGTGTGCCGTCGGCGTCCGGAATGGTTGCCAGCGCGATGAATCCGGCGGCCGCGTAGCAGGCGGTTGCGGCGGCGAGGTCGCGCACCCGGAAGGTGGCGAACATGGGCATGGGGTAGATGGTCCGGTCGATGGCCGGTTCGGTGGGCTCGCTCATGGCCTCGACGCTATGAGTTGACGTAGCGGCAAGGTCAACCCGGCGCCGCCGGAGTCGAGGCGCGGGCGCAGTGGACCGCCGGCATGGCCTCCACGAGACGGAGAGGCGGTGTCCGGTCCGGTCGCTGGAAGACCCCACGCACCACGGCCTCACCCGAGAACAGGTGCAGCAGCATCAAAAGCGGTTCGCGGCTGCCCGGCGCTGCTGCCGAGTGCGCCGCGGGCGGGAAACGTCATTCACGTCCGACCATCCCGCCCGCTGCCGGGCGTGCAGCAAACATCCAGCCCAACCGTGGCAGGACGCGATCGGCACGGGCTGCACGGCGATGGTGCGCAGTGGAGGCGGCAAACCGGACCACCCGGAGAGTCGCGGTGACATGGCCGACCCGATCGATAACAATGCAGCCCCATGACGGACACGGCCGGAAGCGGATTGATAAATCGGCAGGCAGACCGGGTTCAGGATGCAACGCCGCCCAGAGAGGGATTTCGGCCCGATATCGAAGGGTTGCGAGCGGTCGCGGTGCTGGCCGTCGTGTTCTTCCATGCGGGTGCGCCAGGGCTCGGTGGCGGATTCGTCGGCGTGGATGTCTTTTTCATGATTTCGGGCTTCCTGATCACCGGAATACTCTGCCGGGAGGCAACGGCCACCGGCACCATCGAGCTGGCCCGGTTCTACGGCGCACGGGCTCGTCGGCTGCTGCCCGCCGCGAGCATCGTCCTGGTTACCACCGCGATCGGCGCGGCGGTGCTCCTGCCGCCGCTGCAGGCCCGCCAGATCCTCGGCGACGCGATCGCGAGCGCGTTGTACGCCGGGAACTACCGGCTCGCCCTGCACGGCACCGACTACCTCGCCGCCGATGCGCCGCCGTCGCCGTTCCAGCAGTTCTGGTCGCTCGGTGTGGAGGAGCAGTTCTATCTGCTGTGGCCGGTGGTCATCATGACGACGGCCTGGCTCGTGCGGCGGCGACGAACCGGATCGGCCACGCTGCTGCCGTACCTGATCGTGCTCGCGGTTGTCGCGGCCGCCTCGTTCGCGATCTCGCTGATGTGGACCCGTGTACTGCCGCCATGGGCCTTCTTCTCGCTGCCCGCTCGGGCCTGGGAGCTGGCGGTCGGCGGCATGGTGGCGCTCTCGGCCGTCGTATGGTCCCGGCTGCCGAAGTCGGTGGCCGTGCTCGTCGGATGGATCGGCCTGGTCCTGATCGTCGCGGCCTGCACCCAGCTGAACGGCAGGACACCGTATCCCGGCGCCGCGGCGCTGCTGCCTGTCCTGGGGGCGGTTCTGGTGATCGTGTCCGGCTGTGCCGCACCACGATTCGGGGTTGGTCGGATACTGGCTCCGGCTCGGGTGCGGGCGATCGGCGGCCTGTCCTACACCCTGTATCTGTGGCATTGGCCGGTGTTGCTGCTGGCGCCCCTGGCGCTCGGCCACCCGCTCGGGCGCGTCGACGCACTCGGCGCGGTCATGATGACCGGCGGACTCGCGCTGCTGACGCACTGGTCGGTCGAGAATCCGGTCCGCTTCGCCGCACCGTTGCGGAGCTCGGCCAGGCTCAGCCTCGCCTGTGGCGGCGCGTGCACTACTGTCGCCATCTGTGTGGCGGTGGCACTGCTCGTACTCGTCCCCGCCCCGGTCGGCCGCGGCATGTCGGCGCCGGCGCTCACGCTCGTCGCGCCCCCTGCATCGTCCGCTCCTGCCGCCGACCCCCGCGACGAAGCGGTCCGGCAACTGGTGGCACAAACGCAGTCGGCGGTCGCCGACTCCGCCGAAATCCGGGCTGTCCCGTCGAATCTCACCCCCTCGCTCGGCAACGCGTCCGGCGACAAGGCAGACGTGTTCACCAATGGGTGTGTGCGCTCCTGGCGCGATGTGGGTCAGCCCGAATGTGCCTCGGGTAATCCCGACTCGGCCACCACCGTGGCCTTGGTCGGTGATTCGCACGCCGCGATGTGGAGTCCGGCGGTGGAGCCGATCGCCGCCGCGCGGGGCATGCGGCTCGAGACCATGGCGAAGGTCACCTGCCCACTGCTGGACCTGCCCATCACGAGTCCGTATCTGGATCGGGAGTACACCGAATGCGAGCAATGGCGCGGCCAGGTGCTGACCCGGCTGCAGAGCGAACGCCCGCGGCTGATCGTGGTGAGCATGTCCCGACGCTACGGCGGAGATTTCGGCTTCGTCTCCTATGACCGTGCCTGGATCGATGGCCTGACCCGCCTGGTTGCCCAGCTGCGCGCGATCGGCTCGGCCGTCCTCGTTCTCGGGCCGATCCCCGATCCGCACACCACCGTGCCGGCATGCCTGTCCGAGCACATCGACGATGCCTTGGCATGCACCCCCGAGCGACCGGTCGCGGTGAACGACGCGGGTGTCGTGGCCGAGCAGGCGGCGGCCGTCGCCGGAGGCGGCCGGTACGCCGACCTCACCGCACTGTTCTGCACCGCCGTCCGCTGTCCCCTCATCGTCGGCAATACCCTGGTGTACCGCGACGACAACCACCTCACGGTCAGCTACGCCCGGACACTCGGACCGGCCATCGGCGCACTCACCGACCAGGCGCTCGCCCATGGCTGAGCTGCGCGGGCTCGTTCGCGAACTCGATCGAGCAGACGCTCGCGTCCGCGCTCGGGATGCCGGCGTGATCGCCGTACGATCGGGCATATGCCAGCAACTCGTCTGTGGGTCTTGCTCGCGCTGACCGTCGTGACCGCCGCCGGATGCTCCCCCAACGGCGGCGTCAACGAGATCCCGCCCGCCTCGCCCATGGGCCGCTCCTTCGTCTCGACCGCGGTGACGGGCACCCCGATACCGGGTGGCGGGCCGCTGACCCTGACCTTCGCCGACGGGCGCATCACGGCCGCCTCCGGCTGCAATACCGCCACCGGAATCGTTGACCTGCAAGGCAATACACTCGAGGTAGGTGAGATGGCGACCACGCTCATGGCATGCCCGGGCGATGTCGCGGGCGCGGACGGCTGGCAGGACGGCCTGCTGCGCTCCCAGCCGACCTGGACGCTGACCGGCGACACGCTCACCCTGAAGGGCAACGGCTCCACGGTCACCATGCTCGACCGCAAGGCCGCCCACCCGGACAAACCGCTGATCGGCACGCCCTGGATCGTGACCGCCCTGCTGCGCCCCGACGCCGAGGTCCACTCGGCCGCCCTCGACGAGGTCCGCCCCGCCCTCACCATCACCCCGGACGGCAAGGTTTCGGGCAGCGCGGGCTGCAACACCATGACCGGCACGGCCCAGATCGACGACGACACTGTCACCTTCCAGATCGCGACCACCCGCATGATGTGCGACCCGCAGGTCATGGAGGTCGAGCAGCAGGTGCTGCAGGCGCTGGACGGAAAAACCAAGGCCACCATCGATTCGAACGAACTGACCCTTCGCAACACCGGCAACGACACGGGATTGAAACTGCGCGCGGAGTGAGTGGCCCTCCGGTGGTGTGCCACCGAAAATCGTTGTCGTACACGGGTATCCACGCGCTAGCGTGCGGTCGTATGGACGAGAGATATCTGAATGTGGTGGATGTGGAGGCCACCTGCTGGGAGGGCCCCAATCCGCCGGGACAGCCGAACGAGATCATCGAGATCGGGTTGTGCGTGCTCGATACGGTCACCCGGGAGCGGGTGAGCAAGCACAGCATCCTGGTGCGGCCCGAGCGTTCGAGGGTCAGCGAATTCTGTACGCAGCTGACCACACTCACCGCGGATCAGGTGGCGGCGGGAATCGGGTTCGCGGAGGCGTGCGAGTTGCTGCGCACCGAATTTCACGCCGATTCGCGGCCGTGGGCGAGCTGGGGTGACTACGACCGCAAACAGTTGACCGCGCAGTGCGAGGGGATGGGGGTGCGGTACCCGTTCGGCAGCAGGCATACCAATGCCAAGCCGGCCTTCTCGGCCGCGCGGGACACCACGCGCCGCTACGGGATGGCAGGGGCTTTGCGGCTGGCGGGATTACCGCTCGAGGGGACTCATCATCGTGGCGGGGACGACGCCTGGAACATAGCGGCGTTGATCGCCGACATGATGGCGAAGGACTCCTGGCCGGGCTGAATGTGGCGACGGTGTGAAAACACTGCCGTGCAGGTCATTTCAGCGGCGATCGGACTCACAACGTCAGCTTGTGAAGCCGTCGCGAATTATTGTTTCAGCTCTGATCCGCGCCGCCCTAATGTTCCCGGCGTCTGACATCACGATTCTCGGCGGAGGCCGATCCGGTTGCTCACCCCGACCGCGACGACGCACGCCTCCGCACCGATCACACAGGGAACACCATGGCACACAGGGTAATGACACGCGGGATGGCAGCCTGCGCCGCGACCACCACGGCCGTCGGCGCGCTGACGCTCCTCGGCGCCGGCCAGGCCGGGGCGGAGACCGGGACGATCATGTGGAACGACGGATCCTCGCAGTTCACCCGGACGGTCAGCAATACCTCGCCCGCCGAGGGCGACACCATCACGGTCAGCACGAAATTCGAGCGCAACAGTTGGACCGACGAGTTCATCTACAACATCAAGGACCGGCACGCGGCCTGCCTGACCTTTGTCACCGGCTCGGCCAAGATGACCGGGAACGACGGCGACTATCCCGTCGACAATCCTGAGGTCAAGGCCGACGAGGGCAACGGCCAGGGCTATGTCCGCGTGGCATTCGGGGTCACCGACTGGTCGGTCCAGAATCGGCCCGGGTTCCATCGCTCCCCGATCTTCACCGTCCAGTACAGGGTCGGCCACGACTGCCCGCGCGGCACAGCGCTGACCAGCGGGATGGACTACGGCGGGTCGCTCGGGTCGGGGAACTACGGCACCAGGGGCCCTTCGATCACGGTCGGCAAGAACACCTCCACCACCGTGCTTGCCCCGGTCCAGAACGGGCGGGTCGGCGTGGCGACCACGCTGTCCGCGACCGTGACCGGCGGCGCGGCCGGCGACCCGGTGACCTTCTACGACGGCACCAGCGAACTCGGCAGCGGGTCGCTCGGCGACAACGGCACCGCCACCTACGCGTGGACCCCGGCCGTGAAGGGCGCCCACACCCTCTCCGCGAAGTACGCCGGCACCGACGCCGCCGCCGGATCCCAGTCCGCGCCGGTCACCGTGCAGGTCTCCGAGCAGAACACCGGCTCCACCGTCAGCCTGACCGCCGGATCCGGTGCGCAGGTCGGCCGGTCGGTCACCCTCACCGCGACCGTGAGCCCGGCCGCAGCCGGCGGCACGGTCGAGATCCGCGACGGCGACACCTCGCTCGCCACAATCCCGGTCGGCGGGGACGGCACGGCCATCTACGCGTGGACCCCGGCCACCGCCGGCAACCACCTCCTGCAGGCCGCCTTCTCCGGGCGCGACGGTGTCACCGGTTCGTCCACCACCACCCAGGTCGCCGTGGCCGACGCCCCGGCCCAGGCCACCGACTCGACGACGACCCTTTCCCCGATCTCGGGCGCGCAGGTCGGCAAGGCCACCACCGTGACCGCGACGATCAAGCCCGGAAACGCCGGTGGCACCGTCACTTTCAAGGACGGCAACACCGTGGTCGGCACCGCGCAGGTCGGCGGTGACGGTAAGGCCACCATTCCATGGACCCCGGCCACCGCGGGCCAGCGCACCCTGACCGCCGAGTACTCGGGCGCGGGCAGCGTGAACGCTTCCTCCGACCGAGCCTCCACCATCGTCGCGCCCGGCGCGGACGGTGGCGTCGACACCGGCAGCGGAACCGGCAGCCTCGGATCCCTGCTCGGCAGCACCGGCTCGAGCAAGTAGGACCGCCTGGGCTGGTTCCGTTTCCCCACTCCCATTTCCCCACTCCCATGGAAACCGGCGCGGGTTCACGGCCGCGGCGATGCGTGTCATCGCCGCGGCCGTCCAGATTCGCGGTCGCCCGCGCCCGCGTCTCGGAATGGTCGAGGGTATCCGCGAAATCCGAGAACATTCACACCCCACAGCCGAGTCACTCGGCACATTTCCGAGCCACTGGCCGACATCCCGGAAAATGCTGCGCGACCGCGGAGCGGCGAGGCAGTCTGGACGGACTGGCCGATGGATCGGATGTTGCCGCTGCCACCGGCGTTTCGCACCTACGCTGAGGTCCCGGCGAACTCGAACGATGGGAGGGCGTCATCAACGATCGGGAAGCTGAGCTGGATCAGTGGTTTCGCGCGGAGGTGGCGGCGACGACGCCGGGAGCGGCTCGCGCGCACCGGGAACCGATCGACTCCGCCGGCGGATTGACCGGGGCGCGGTGCCTGGAGCTCTTCGACGCCCAGGCCGCGTCCCGGCAGCTGGATCTGGCCGCGCGGCGGCTCACCCGGGAGGGGCACGGGTACTACAGCATCGGTTCGTCGGGACACGAGGGCAATGTCGCGGTGGCGGCGGCGCTGCGGGTCACCGATCCGGCGCTGCTGCACTATCGGTCCGGCGCGTTCTTCGTACACCGCGTCCGGCAGGTGCCCGGCCCCGATCCGCTCCGCGATGTGATGTTGGGTGTCGCGGCGGCGGCCGCGGACCCGATTTCCGGTGGGCGGCACAAGGTTTTCGGCAGCAAGCCCGCCCACATCATTCCGCAGACCTCCACCATCGCCTCGCACCTGCCGCGCGCGGTCGGGCTGGCGTTCGCCCTCGACCGGGCCGCGCAGCTGCGCCTGCACACCCAGTGGCCCGAGGATGCGGTGGTGGTGTGCAGCTTCGGCGACGCCTCGGCCAACCATTCGACCGCGGCCGGGGCCATCAATGCCGCGATCCACACCGCCCACCAGGGCGTGCCGATGCCGATCCTGTTCGTGTGCGAGGACAACGGCCTGGGCATCAGCGTGCCCACCCCGCGCACCTGGATCGAGCAGGCCTACGGATCCCGGCCGGGACTGGCGTATTTCGACGCCGACGGCACGGACCTGCCCGCCGCGCTGGCGGCGGCGACCGCTGCCGCGGATCACGTACGCGCACACCGGAAACCGGCCTTCCTGCGCCTGCGCACCGTGCGGCTGCTGGGCCACGCGGGCTCCGATGTGGAATCGGCCTACCGCCGCCCCGCCGACATCGCCGCCGACCTGCGCCGTGACCCGGTGACCGCCACCGCCCGCCTGCTCATCACCACCGGCGTCACCACCCCCGCCACGATCATCAGACGCTACGACGAGATCGGCGACCAGGTCGCCAAGGCCGCCGAAGCCGCCTGGCACGAACCGAAACTGCACTCGGCCGCCGAGATCACCGCCCCGCTCGCCCCTGCCCACCCGGCGCTGGTCCGCGCCGATGCCCTGCGCACCGCCGATGTCACACCCCCGACCGCGGCTGCCGTGGACTCGGCCGGCGCGACCGCCGGTCCGGCTCCCGCCATCGAGGACGCGGCAGCTGCGATATCGGACCTGGCCCCCGCTACGCGAGCCTCCGCCGCCGCATCCGCGAAGATGCCTGCGGTACAGGGAAACTCGTCCGCGGCGCCTCCTCCACCGGTTTCCGGCGAGCCGCTCACCCTGGCGCAGGCGGTGAATCACACGCTGGCGGAGTTGCTAACCCGCGATCCGGACGTGCTGGTGTTCGGGGAGGATGTGGGGCGCAAGGGTGGGGTGTACGGGGTGACGAAGGGGTTGCAGCAGAAGTTCGGGGTGCGAAGGGTTTTCGACACGCTGCTCGATGAGCAGAGCGTGCTGGGGACCGCGCTGGGGGCGGGGTTGGCGGGGTTCGTGCCGATTCCGGAGATTCAGTACCTGGCGTATGTGCACAATGCCGAGGATCAGCTGCGGGGGGAGGCGGCGACGCTGTCGTTCTTCTCGGGTGGGCGGTACCGGAATCCGGTGGTGGTGCGGATCGCGGGGCTGGCCTATCAGAAGGGGTTCGGCGGGCATTTCCACAATGACAATTCCCTTGCGGCGCTGCGGGATATCCCCGGGCTGGTGATCGCCGCGCCGGCCCGGGCCGATGATGCGGCGGCGATGCTGCGCACATGCGTGTCGGCGGCGCGGGTGGACGGGCGGGTGTGCGTGTTTCTCGAGCCGATCGCGCTCTATCACACCCGGGACCTGTATCGCGCCGGGGACGGCGGCTGGCTGGCGCCGATTTCCGGTGTACGCCATGCCGAGATCGGGCACGCCCGCGTGTACGGCACCGGCCCGGATCTCACCATCGTGAGCTTCGGCAATGGTGTGCCGATGAGCCTGCGGGTGGCCGCACGGCTGGCCGCGCGGGGGATTCACGCACGGGTACTGGATCTGCGCTGGCTGGCGCCGCTGCCGGTGGCGGATCTGCTCGAGCATGCGCGCGCCACGGGCCGGGTGCTCGTCGCCGATGAGACCCGTCGCAGCGGAGGCGTTTCCGAGGCGGTGTGCGCGGCATTGCTGGACGCCGGTTTCGAGGGCCGCGTGGCCCGTGCCACCAGCGCCGACAGTTTCGTGCCGCTGGGTCCGGCCGCCGCGGCGGTGCTGCTGGACGAGGCGGCGATCGAGGGCGCCGCCCACGCGCTGCTGACCGCCGCGCGGTGACAACGGGTGGGGCCGGGGTTGCTCGCGGAAACACCCGGCCCCACCCGTGGTCGACGCCGGTCCGGTCGGCGTCCCGGTGTCGTCGAGGGAACGACACCCGGTCCATCTACGTATCAACTACGTAGATACGTAATACCGGAGAATCGCCGCCGCGCGCAAGCACGCCCGGTCGATTCATGCGGTTTTCCCACCCCGGCACGGCGAGTCGGCGACGCGTCCGCGCAGGCCGGCCTGCACGCCGGCCATCACACACAGCGCGACGCAGCGGGCGAGGGTCACAGTGGCGGGATGTCGCGCCATGCGCCATGCCGCTTCGGTACGGGTCGACATCGGTTCTCCTGTCGCCGGTTACGGGGTTATACCCCCAGCGGGTATGTGGATACTGTACCCCGCAGGGGTATTGGGCATCGCACTCCCGCCGGGCGCCTGCGGCCGCCGCCACGGCGTGAGAGTAAGCCTGCCCTCAGTTTTGCCCTCTACACTCGTGCCCATTCCACGGGAGGAGATCGGATGCGAGCAGCGCGATCGCGGGTGCCGGCATGAGCGTCGCCGTCTGTCTGCTGCTGTACGGATTCGCCGTGGTCGTGCTCGCGCCCCGGCTGTTGCGCCGGCTCAGCACCGAGGGGGTCGCGCCGCGGATCGCGGTGACGGCGTGGCTGGCGGCCATGGCCTCGACCGTGCTGGCCTGGACGGTGACGCTGGCGATCATCATCATCGACCTTGTCACGCACCAGATTTCGCTGTTCCCCGTCCGATTCATGGACAGCTGCCTGCTGCACCTGCACGACGCGGCGGTCGGCGACTACGGCGGGCACATGCAGACCGGACTGTTCGCGCTGTCGGGATTCGCCACGCTCGCCCTGCTGGTGCTGGCGGTGCGGCTCGGCAGCACCCTGTTGCGCTCGCGCCGCACCACCCTCGAGCACGCCCGCATGGCCCGGCTCGCCGGACGCCACCACCCCGGCCTGGACGCGGTCGTACTCGAGGTCGATCATCCGGCCGCGTATTGCGTTGCGGGCAAACCCCATACGATCGTGGTCAGCCGCGGCGTGCTGGCCGCGCTCGAGCACCATCACCTCGATGCGGTGCTCTCCCACGAGCGCGCCCACCTGGACGGCCGCCACCACCTGCTGCTCACCCTCACCCGCGGCCTGGCCACCGTGCTGCCGCGGGTCGAGCTGTTCACCCTGGGCGCCTCCGAGGTGGCGCGCCTGCTGGAGATGCTCGCCGATGATGCCGCCGCCCGAATCCACGGGCGCGCCACCGTCTTACAGGCCCTGCTGACCCTCTCCACTCTCCCCACCCCGCCCGCGACCGCCGAGGCCGCACTGCTGCCCCGCGTCCGCCGCCTCTCCGCGCCGGAGAACCCGCCCCGCCTGCACACGCGCATCGCGGTCACCGCGATCACGCTCACCGCCGTGTTCATCCCGGTGGCGGCCATTGTCACCGCAGGCATCGGCATCCAGGTCTGTGCGGTCTAGCCGCGACCCGGCGCGGACCGCCGCGCCGGGTCCCGGTCTCAGCGCCGCACCGGCAGCGGCCGGGTCGGATAGTCGATCCGCCGACCCGCGGGCGATGACGGATCCTCGATCGGCTTGCGATGCCTGCCGGTGGGGGCCGGATCCCGATCGGATCGATTCAGGGCGTGCAAGGCCAAGGCCGCCAGCGCGCCGATGACCGCCAGACCGAGCCACACCGCCCAGTCCGCGCCGGCGGCATGCGCCGCCCCCAGGAGCGCCCCCGTCGCGAGGTTGCCGGCCAGGATGCCGATCCCCACCACCGTGTTGTAGAAGCCGTAATGCGTGGCTACCAGCCGATTCCCCGACAGGGAGACCACGGTGTCCATCTCGAACGGGAACACCGCCGCCGTGCCGACCGCCAGCACCGCCGCCGCCAGCAGCAGTGCGCCGATCGCCACCGGCGCACCGAAGGGCCGCGGTGCGGGCAGGATCGCCAGCGGCACGAACGCCACCGCCAGCAGGGCCACACCGACCACCAGGCCCCGCCCGGTCCCCCAGCGTTTCCGGAACCGGGCGGTAATGCGCAGCTGCCCCGCGACCGCGACCAGGCCGGAGATCACGAACAGTGCCGAGGTGACCGTCTGCGCCCGCTCACCGGCCAGGTACTCGGCCTGCAGCGGCAGCGCCAGATACACCTGGAACGACAGCACATACGAGCCGATCATGGCCAGCGCGAACGCGACGAAACGGCGATTGGCGACGACGGTGCGCCAATCCTCGAGCACCGAGGTCCGCACGGCCGGTTCGGCACTGCGGCGCGCGGGCAGGGCGAACAGCTGTGCGATGGTGAGCAGCGCGAACACCACCGCCGCCGCGGCCGCCGTGACCCGGAAATCCAAGGCCAGCAGCGCCAATCCGACCAGCGGGCCCGCCAGCATCCCGGCCTGGTAGAAGACGTTGAACACCGCGAACGCCTCCACCCGCCGCTCCCCCGCCTCCGCGGCCAGATAGGCCCGCACCGCCGGATTGAACAGTGCCCCCGCGAATCCCGTTGCCGCCGAGGCGATGAGCAGGCCCGGCAGATCCGATGCGAACACCAGGAGCGCGAAACCGGCTGTCCGCAGCAGACATCCGGCCACGATCAGCGGCTTGTACCCCAGCCGATCCGCCAGCGTGCCGCCCACCAGGAACATCCCCTGCTGCGAGAAGTTCCGCACACCCAGCACCAGCCCCACCGCCCACGCCGCCAAACCCAGCGGCCCGGACAGGTACCCGGCCAGATACGGCATGAGCATGTAGAACCCGAGGTTGATGCCGAACTGATTGACCATCAGCAACTGCGCGGCCCGATCGAACCCGCGAAACTTCGCCACGATATTCACGACAGCGGCTCCGCGACGTCGTGTGCGCTCGCCGAACCGCGTACCGGATTCCGGACCGGCTCACCATCTCCGGGCTCCACCGCCATCGAACGGTCGGCGGCACCGCCGCCCGGCCCACGGCCGGGAACAGGGCCGACCGTGCTCGCGGTCAGCGCCGGAGCGCGGTCACCGGCTGCGGTCTCCGACGCGGGCTCCGACGCCCGGGGGTCGATAACCGTTGAGCAGCGTGTCCACTTCTCCACCTGCCGGTCGCGGGGATGCGCGATCGTGTCCGGCGCGGTGGGCTGTGGAGCACCGAGCAGTCCGTGTGCGGCGCAATAGGAATCGTTGTAGATGGTGTCGAAGTAGCGATGAGGACCGTCGGGGAAGACGGCGGCGATACGAGTACCCGGCGCGTGGGTGCGGGCCGCCCACCCGGCCACCAACGCGACCGCGCCGACGCTCCAGCCACCGCTGGCCAGGTAGGCGGCGGCCAGGGTGCGGCAGGCCCAGACGGCTTCGGCCGGTGCGACCCAGTGGATCTCGGTGAAGGCGGCGTAGTCGACATTGCGCGGGTGGATGCTGGAGCCGAGGCCGCGCATGAGGCGCGGGCCTGCCTGCTGACCGAAGATGGTGGAGGCCACAGTGTCCACACCGATCAGCGACAGGTCCGGGTTGGTGCGGCGCAGGGCACGGGCGACGCCCGCGGAATGGCCGCCGGTCCCGACGGCGCAGACCAGGACGTCGACGCCGCCGAGCTGTTCGATCAGCTCCCGGGCCAGGGACTCGTAGCCGTCGACATTGTCGGGATTGCCGTACTGGTCCGGGCACCACGCGCCGGGCTCGGCCGCCAGCAGTTCGGCGACCCGGTCGCGGCGCGCCTGCTGCCAGCCGCCGACCGGATGCGGCTCGGACACCAGCTCCACGTGGGCGCCGTAGGCCGCGAGCAGCTGCGCGACCATGGGTTCGAGCCCCGGATCGGTCACCACCGTCACCGGATGCCGGTACACCAGCCCCGCCAGGGCCAGACCCAACCCCAGTGTGCCGCTGGAGGATTCGATGATCCGGCCGCCGGGCGCCAGCACTCCCCGTTCCCGGGCGCACCGCACCATGTGCAGCGCGGGCCGGTCCTTCATCCCGCCCGGATTGCGCCCCTCGAGCTTGGCCCAGAAGCCGAGCCCCGGGGGCGCGAAGGGCTCCCCCACCCACAGCACCGGCGTATTGCCCACCAGGGCGCGGGGTTCCCGGGCCAGGCCGGGCAACCCGGAACGGCCGGTGATCGTGTCGAAGTCGTCGAGCAGACCTTTGTCCATGACTGTCGCTTTCGGTATCGGACCGCCGCGGCGGCGGCATGACGTGCACGGCAACGGACTCCGGCCCGGGCAGGACGCACCGGGCCTGTCGCCGGCCGATCAGCGTCGGTCGATACACAGGCGGGTCAGCAGCATTCGGCCACCGACCGCGTAATCGGGTGGTCCCCGGACGCTGTGGGACACGGCGGCGATTCCGGTATCCGCAGGTCCGGCTGCCAGGACGACGGGATCGGCTGCCGCCTCCGGCGCGTGTTCCGCGCCGGGCGAGGCCGTCCGGATCGCATCCCCGACATGCGGGTCACAGTGCTCGGATTCACCGCCGTGCGGTCCCGGATCCCCCGGTTCGCCCGGGGCGATCGACACCGCTTCCAGCGGACGCGCATGGTCGGACCCATCGCCGAGCGCGCAACCGGCAATCGCGGCGAGCAGCATCAGCCCCGAGCCGAGCAGCACCCACAGCGTCCGGCCGAACCCACCGACACGAGCCACCGCCGCCACCTCCCGCCTCGAATCCGACTGCCCGGCCGATGTTTTGACCGACCGGTTTTCTTGCCGGCATGTCATTGACACGCCCTCGAAACAATCTACTATCTACGTACGTAGCTAGTTGGGAGCCGGTGATCGGGCTCACGCCCGGCCGAGGCGAATCCGGAGCAAAACGACAGGACACGCATGAGGTTTGCGCAATCGGCCACCCGACACGCCGAACCCGCGGCCGACAGACGGCAGCCACCCACTACCGGTGGCAGCGGCGGGAATCGAGGTGGCGCGCAAACCCTCCGGTCAGCGCAGTTTGGAGCGCGCGAGTTTAC
Source organism: Nocardia sp. CA-151230 (assembly GCF_050942175.1). Classification (NCBI taxonomy): domain Bacteria; kingdom Bacillati; phylum Actinomycetota; class Actinomycetes; order Mycobacteriales; family Nocardiaceae; genus Nocardia; species Nocardia sp. CA-151230. The sequence continues at coordinate 3,348,843 of NZ_CP192061.1, read as the reverse complement.
GCAGGGCCGCCCGCAGGCCCTCGGACTCCTCGGCGCTCATCTGCTCCACGAAATGCGCGAGCACCAGATCCGAACGCCCGCCGCTGCCCAGCGCCTCACGCATGAGACGGGCGCTGTACTCCTCGCGGCTCAGCGTGGCCCAGTATCGGTAGGCCTTGCCCACGCGTTCGCGTTCCAGCCAGCCCTTGCGATGCAGATTGTCCATGGTGGACATGACGGTGGTGTACGCGATGTCGCGCTCGCCGGCCAGCTCGTCGAACAATTCCCGGACCGTCGTCTTGCCGGAGCGGTCCCAGATGCGTTCGATGACGACCGCTTCCAGGTCTCCGAAGCCTCGCGCACTCACGTCTGACGTCTCCTCACCTCACGGCTCAGCCGATTCCGCATCGCGTGTCGGCCCACTGTCCTGGTGCGCACCCGATCGTAGGGTGATCGCCGGCATGGACTCGAGCCGCCCCGGGCGCCGGGGGCGCGCCCGCTCATACGTTCTACGTACGTAGACAGTAATATGGTGCACCCGTGGGCCGTCGCACGCAACCGGACGGTGGGACGACGCCGGACCGGCATTTCTCACACCCGGCAGCCCTGCTCACCGACCGCGGCACGGTATCGGTCGGCGATGCGATGCCATCAGTCGGCGATGCGATGCCCCGCATCGCGTAGCGCCGCCGACGCCTCCTCCAGCCGATGCGCGGGAACCAGCACCAGATCCGCATGGAAGGTGGAGGCGACGAACACCGGGATCGACGACTCCGCCAGCGGCCCGATCAACGCGGCCAGCGTGCCGGGCGCGTTCAGGCTGCCCGCGTCGACACCGTAGAAACCCTTCCAGGTCTCGCCCTCGGCCCACGCGGGCGCCTCGCGAATCACGGTGAGCCCCTCCGGCGCCCGCACCAGGGCGATCCACTCGTCATCCTCCGGGAAGGTGGAATTCGGCAGATGATCCACCGCGAACTGCGACGGGACGATCCGCAAACGCTGGGAGCCGGTCATGGCGACATCGTAGGCGGAAGGTCGGACAAACCCGGTGCGCGGACCGCGACAGCCCAGTATTGGTGCCTGCGACTAAAATCCGGATGCCGTCCTCGGGCCCGGCCCGTAGGGTCGCTGAAATGAGTACCAACCCAAAGCAAATCGCCGACGAGAACGAGCGGATCGCCGCTCTCGGCACCTATCACGCGGCCGACGGAACCCTCGTCGACATCGCCGACGCCCTGTCCGAGGCGCGCGCCTGGACCCACTGCTTCGAACCCGACGAGGAGCTCGACAACCGAGACCTCGGACCGTTCACCGGCCGCCCCGAGGTCACGGCCGAAGGCAGCGTGCAAGCCGCGCGCCGGCTACACGAGGAGGGCGGAAAGGCCCTCGCCGTCCTCAATTTCGCCTCCGCCCGCAACCCCGGCGGCGGTTACCTCCGCGGTGCACGCGCCCAGGAGGAAGACCTGTGCCGCAGCGCCCTGCTGTACCGCTGCCTGCTCGAGACGCCCGGCTACTACGAGGCCCACCGCGCATCCGACGACCTGCGCTACAGCCATCGCGTCATCTTCTCCCGCGAGGTCCCGGTCATCCGCGACGACCTCGGCGCGCTCACCGCGCACACCTTCACCACCTCGTTCCTGACCTCGCCCGCTCCGAATGCCGGTGCACTGGCGGACCGTTCGGGCGAGCGGGTCGATGTTCGCGAGATCCTGATCGCCCGCGCCGTGCGGGTGCTCGCCGTCGCCGCCCACGAGCGCGTCCGCGAATTGGTCCTCGGCGCGTGGGGATGCGGCGTGTTCCGCAATGACCCGAACGAGGTCGCCGAGGCCTTCGACCGGGCGCTCCAGATCCACGGCGCCGCCTTCGATCGCGTCGTGTTCGCCATCTGGGACCGCTCCCCCGTGTCGGCCAACCGCGCGGCATTCGAAGCCCGCTTCGGGAAAGCGGTTACCCCCTAGGCGCGACGAAGTCCGATGGCGGGCACCACTCTTCGCGGCTGCGTGTTCCGAACAGGTTCATGGTCCGGATGTCGCGGCAGCGATGCTGAACCGGCAATTCATGTTCAGATTGCAATATCACAGACTCAGATAGTTGATCAGGGGCCGGGAGGCCCCGCACCGACCCCTCGCTCAGCGGGCCAGACCCGTGCGATGGGCGTAGGCGATGGCCTGACCTCGATCGCGGACCCCGAGCTTGGCGAACAGTGAATTGATGTGGGTCTTCACGGTACTGACGCCGATGAACAGGTCCTCGGCGATCTCGGAGTTGTTGCGCCCCTGCGCCATCAGCCGCAGCACGTCCCGCTCGCGGTCGGTGAGGTCGGCGGGCGGTTCGGGCGGCGCGTCGAGGGCGGAGAGCAGGCGGCGGCCCACGTCGGCGGCCAGGGTGGTGTGACCGCTCGCCACAGATCGGATGGCCGCGGCGATCTCGGCGCGACCGGCGTCCTTCGTGAGATATCCGCGTGCGCCCGCCCGCAGCGCGCCCGCGATGGAAGCGTCGTCGGCGTAGGTGGTGAGCACCAGGACCGCGGTCTCGGGATATCGGGCGGTGACAGCAGCGGTCGCGGCCACGCCGTCGATGCCGGGCATGCGCAGATCCATCAGCACCACACGGGGTTTCACCTGCCGGACCAGCTCGACCGCTTCTGCGCCGTCGCGGGCCTCCCCCACCACCCGCATATCCGGCAGCAGCGACAGCACCGTGGTGAGCCCGTCGCGCACCGTGGTCTGGTCGTCGGCCACCACCACCGTGATCACTTCCGCGGCAGCAGGATTCGTACCGTCCACCGACCCTCCTCCTTCCCGGCGGACAGCAGTCCGCCCGCGGCCTCGATCCGTTCCCGCATACCCAGCAGTCCCGCCCCCGACCCGGTGCTGCCGAGCGGCATCCGTGGCGCGGCAATCGGATTCGACACCACCGCCTCCAGCGACACGCCGCTGCCGCGCAGCGTGAGCGTAACCGGTTGCCCGGGTGCGTGTTTGCGCGCATTGGTGAGCGCCTCCTGCACCGCGCGGGTCAGCGCCACCGCCGCCTGCTCGTTCGCCGGATCCACCGCGACATCGAATCGTTCGGCCAGCTGACCGCCGGCGGCGCGGTGCTCCTCCACCACCCGGCGCAGTTCGACTGCCGCGTCGAAGCCGCCCGACCGCAGCGTGCCCACCACCCGGCGGGCATCGGCCAGCCCGGACACCGCCAGCCGATGGGAGGCCTTGACCCGCTCCGCCGCCCGGTCCGTCTCCCCCGCCTCCAGCAGCGCGTCCGCGGCGTCGAGCTGGAGCACCAGGCCGCCCAGGGTGTGGGCGAGCATATCGTGGATGTCGCGGGCGATGCGCCCGCGCTCGGCCAGGGCGGCCGCCCGGTCCCGTTCCTCGCGGATGATCCGATTCTGTTCCACCAGCATCCGATTGCGCTCCGCGCCGACCCGCGCCTGGCGGCGGCTCCAGCCCGCCAAGCCGACCACGACCACACCGACCAGCAATCCCACCAGCGCCCCTGGACGCGCCCCGTCCACCAGTATGGAGACGCACATCAGCGCCGAGGTGGACACCGCGATCGCCAGGCCGAACCACAGCGGCGCGCTCAGCAGGCCGAGGGCGATGAATACCGTGGCCAGGGCGGTGATTCCGGAACCGACCGACTGGGCGACGGTCGATCCCCCACCGATGGCCATGGCGCACAGGCAGATTCGTTCCCACCGCCACTTCCGCGCGGGCATCAGCACCCACGCCGCCCAGCCCAGCCAGGACAGCACCACCAGCGCCGCCACCCACGGCCGGTGGAACAGGGCCGCACTCGCCGAGGAGGAGACCACGGCGACGAGCCCGACCAGACGCAGCAACCTGGACAGGCTCGAGGGTGGGTCGATGATGGACATCGGTCTCAGTGTGCCGCAACCGGGTGCGCCTGCTCGGCACGCCGGGCCAGCACCAGCGCCCGGCCCGCCCGATTGAGCGCCACCACCAGCAGGATCGCCCCGACCGAGGTGACGGCCACCGCGCCGGCCAGGTGCGCGACCACATCCACCCCGATGCGCGCCGCCAGCAGCACCAGCCACAGCAGCGATCCGGCCCACCCGGTCCGCGCCTCCAATCCCGCGGCGGTGCGGCGCACCTGGGACAGCACGCCCATCAGCACGCCGATCCCGACACCGAGCACCGCCGACAAGGCCAGCAGGGCCACCGACATCACCCCGAGGCGGCCACCGGTGACCACGGATTTCATCTGCAGAAATCCCACCAGTCCGAGAATGATCGGTCCCCGCCACAGCCGATTGGCGTCGAGGACCTGCCACTGGGTCTGCCGGTACATGATCCACCCGATCACCAGCACCGCCACCGCGCCGTCGATCACCGCATTCTGCAAGTTCATGGCTCTACGGTCGCCCCGAGAACCGCCTCCACCCACCACCCCAGGGTGGAGACCGGGTGGGATTCCCGGTCCTTCCACCACCGCGAGGACCCGGCGGCCACTCCGGTGATGCACCGCGGGGGAGGCGTGGGCGGGCGGGCGGCGCCGGTCAGTCGGGCCAGACGGGGTGGCGTTTCTCCAGGAAGGCGGCCATTCCCTCACGGGCGCCGGGCAATTGGGAGGCGGCGGCCATGACCTCGCGGGCGAGGGTGTAGGCGTCGGCCTCGGGGCGGTCGAGCTGGGCGTACAGGGTGCGTTTGCCGAGCGCCTTGCTCGCGCGGCTGCCGCGGGTGGCGCGGGCGAGGAGGTCGGCGACGGCGTCGTCGAGGTCGGCGTCGGGGACGGCGTAGTTGATCAGACCCCAGTCGACGGCGGTACGGGCGTCGATGACGTCGCCGGTCAGGGCCAGCTCCATGAGGCGTTTGCGGCCGATGGATCGGGCGACCGGGACGGCCGGGGTGTGGCAGAACCAGCCGCCCTTGCCGCCCGGGAGGGCGAAGCCCGCGGAATCGGCGGCGACGGCCAGGTCGCAGGAGGCGACGAGCTGGCAGCCGGCCGCGGTGGCCAGCCCGTGCACGCGAGCGATCACCACCTGCGGCACCGTCTCCAGGGTGGTCATGACCTGCTGGCAGAGGGTGAGCAGGTCGCGCACACCGAGCAGGTCGCGGGCGGCCACATCGGCGAAATCGTGGCCCGCGCTGAACACCGGCCCGGCGGCGGCGAGCACGATGCCGGTGGCGTCGGTGTCGCCCGCGGCGCGGAACGCGGACAGCAGTTCGGCCAGGTGGTCGGCGGACAGCGCGTTGCGGCGGTCGGGACGGTTCATGGTGACGGTGATGGTGTCGCCGTCGCGCTTCACGAGCAGGTGCCGGTACTCCGCGGTCATACCTTCCACGGTAGTGCGGAGTAGCGGCCCGGGATGTCGCATTTCTGGGGTCACACGGGTGCGGGCGCGTCCGGATTCAGGCGCGGCCACTGCCCGGTCGAGGGAATCCGGTCGCTGTCCACCACGACCACGAGGTACCAGCCGGGCGGGGCCGGCGCCGGGTTCGAGGACAGCGTGACGGTGAGGGCGGCCGGACGCGGCCGGGGTGATCGGCAGGTCGATCAGCCGCCGGTTGTTGTCGCAGGAGTGGGTGCACGAGGTGGGGTGCAGCAGGCCGGCCGCGCGCACGGCGGCCGTGGTGGTGATCGTCAGGGTCGCATCGTATTCCGCTGTGCCGCTGGACATCTGGAATTCGTTCCAGGCGCAGGTGGCGGGGTCCGACAACTCGAGCGTCTCCGACAGGAAGCCGCCCCCCAAGTACCGAAATATTTACCACCGCAGCGCTTTTCAGCGTCGTCAGGGTCGGACACCAACGCCCGGAGACCACATCGGGCTGCCGGCTCCAGGTCAGCGATCGCGAGTCGAACAGCAACGCGTCACGCAGCCTGCCGTCGCCGCTCGGATCGGTGACGGCGAGACCGCAATCTTGGCTGTCCGGTGAGAACCAATCCGGGATCGGAACGAATTGCCCTGCCACACAACCAATCAAGGCGGCCTGCGGCAATCCCGGGATCCGATGTCCGGTGTCCGGATAGTCCGGATGCTCATTTACGCCAGGTTACGGAAAACGTACCCCGGCGACCCGGGCAGCCATTACCCTCCGAAACGCTCTCATTTCACACCCTTGAGGACACATCATGAGAAAGACAGTCTGGGCCAACGGCCTCGCACTCACCGCGGCCACCATCCTGGCCTCCACCGGCACCGCCAATGCTGCCGGCAACAGCATGAGCACCGATGCCACCTTCAAGGTCGGCGTCGACATCCAGCCCGGTGTCTATAAGACCACGACGGCCGCCACGGTGTGCGCCTGGGCGCGGCTGTCGGCCATCACCCCCGACGCCAGCGCCACCATCCAGGCCGGCGGCGCGGTCAACGGCACCGTCACCGTCGAGATCAAGCCCACCGACGTCGCCTTCTTCACCAGTGGCTGCGGCACCTGGACCCTGCAGACCACCACCACGAACACCGGCTCGTCGGGCCTGTCGAATCTGATCAGCGGCAGCGCGAGCGGCAGCAGCCTGCTCTCGACCGGCTCCGCCTCCGCCTCCAGCTAGCCGATCCGGCATCGGTGAGCCGTCTACCCGGAGGTGGCGGGTTCATCGGGCCGGAAGGGCCGGGCAATCCGCAGTGCCCGCCCCTCCCGGTGACTCAGCAGTCGCAGCAGGTTTCCTCACAGCAGCAACAGGATTCCTCACAACAGCAGCATCCCTCGCCGCAGCAGACGCAGCCCTCACAGCACGGCAGGCAGAAGCCGCCGCGGCGCCGCGGGGCGGGACCGTAGTAGCCGGGACCCGGGCCGTAGCCCGGAGGCGGACCGTAACCCGGCGGCGGCGGACCCCACGGGCCCGGCGCCGGACCACGGCGACGCCAGCGGCTCAGCGGCGCGGTGACCACCCCGTGATTCGCGCAGGTGTGCGCGGGACCGCCGAAGGTCCTTGTCACCGACCGGTTCAGCTCGTGCTTCAGCAGTTTGTGAATCAGCCGTCCGTCGGTGAATTCCACATCGGCCAAGGCCAATTCGATACCCAGTAGGGCGTCGGTGCACAAGCGGTGCGCCTCGGCCACCTCGGTTCCGGTGGCGGCCAGGGGATTCCACTTCCCGTGTGCGAGATCCTCATCCAGGTCCTCGACGGCATCCACGAGATGCGCTATGCGGCCGAACAATCGGCCGACCTCCGACAGCGCTGCCCGGTTTCCCGGGCGTCCTGCCAGAACGGCGGTGTGGCCGAAGGCCGCGGCGGTCGCGGTCTCGGTGGGTTCGGTGACCTCGAGCAGCGGGGTGCCCACCGCGGCCGCGGCCTCCACCTCACCCTGCCGATCCACCGCGGTCACCAGCACGCCGGTGTCGAAACCCAGTCCGGCGCCGGTGGATTCACCCTGCCGGGCCCAGCGCTCGGCGAGGCGCCGGGCGGCGGGCCGGAATCCGGCCGCGCCCGCCACGCCGTCGTGATCGGCCACGTGATCGCGCACCTTGGCGGCGGCCAGCACCAGCGAGACCGTGGCGGCCAGCCGGACGCAATCGCCGGTGGCGACGTCGGCGCGTTTCATGCCGCGCAGTGGGCAGGGCCCGGCCGCGCGGCGGGTGGGCGGCGCCGTGGACTGCGCCTCCACCAGGGCCGAGACGATCAGCCCGTCGTAATTGGTTGCCATACGGGCGCTCTGACCGTGGTCGTCACGCAGCGCCAGACAGAGTCCGCACAGTTGCGCCAGCCAGGCCCGCCCGAGTTCCTCGCCCAGCCGGTGACGGCAGGGCCGGATGATGCCGAACACACCATCGACGGTAACCCCTCGCGCGGTATTCGTCGCCCGGAATCGGGATCACTCCCGAGTGGACGGCGTAGATCGAATCTCACTGGGCGGCAAGGGCGGCGAACTCCTCGGCCAGCGGAACCGGGCGCGCCGACGACCACGCCAGGCTCACCTGCAGCGGCGCGAGGTCGGGAACCGGGACGTAGGCGATGTCCGGGCGAGTGTAGAAGGTCATCACCGACAGCGGCAGGAACATGATGCCCCGGCCCGCGGCGACGTGCTCGAGCTTCTCCTCCACACTGTGGAAGACCGGGACGGCGGGGCGGTCGGTACGCAATTCGGTTGCCACCGCACTCCATTCGGGGACCGTGTCCGGGTCCTGGAGCAGGTGCTCGTCGGCGAGATCGCCGACGGCGACCGCGTCCTTGCCCGCGAGGCGGTGGTCGGCGGGCAGCACCACGACCCGGGGCTCGGTATAGAGCGGGCGCACGACCAGACCGTGCGGGTCCACCGGCAGCCGCACCACACTGACGTCGACGCGGCCGTCGTGGACCACCTCGACCTGGTCGAACCAGTCGGTGCGCACCAGATCGACGGTGAGGCCGGGGTGACGCTCGGTGAGCATCCGCACCGCGGCGGTCACGATGAGGCCGGGCATGAAGCCGACGGTGAAGCGCTGCGTCCCCTCGACGGCCCGAATCACCCTGCGCTGCAGGGCTTCCGCGGCGGCGAGCAGCGGCCTGGCGTCGGCCAGCAGCTGCTCCCCCGCCGCCGTCAGTGCGGTCCCGCGGCGATCGCGGGCGAACAGCTGCGCGCCCAGTTCCTCCTCGAGCGCGCGAATCTGACGTGACAGGACCGGTTGCGCGATGAACAGCTGCTCCGCGGCGCGGCCGAAATGCAGGTGTTCGGCCACCGCCACGAAGTAGCGCAGCTTGCGCAGATCGACGTCACTCATGATGCCTTCAGGGTATTACAGGCGGCGGTATAGGTCTTGGACGGGCGAGGGTCGCGAAACCCAAGGTGGACAGGCACACACGCACAGTATTTCCCCGAAAGGAAACCCGATGTCACTCGACGGACAGCACGTCGTCATCCTGGGCGGCACCTCCGGAATCGGCTACGCCGTGGCCGCCGCGACCGCCGCTCAGGGCGCGAAGGTCACCGTCGTCTCCAGCCGCCAGGAGAACGTGGACCGCGCGGTGGCCGAACTCCCGGCCGGCGTCACCGGCGTGGTCGCGAACCTCAACGACACCAACCGGATTCGAGCGATGTTCGACGACCTCGGCGCGCTCGACCACCTCGTCTACACCGCCGGCGAGCCGCTGCTGCTGTCCCCGCTGGCCGAACTGGATCTCGACGCCGCGCGGAAGTTCTTCGAGCTGCGATACTTCAGCGTGCTGGCCGCGGTACAGGCGGCCACGCCGCGGCTGCGGGCCGACGGGTCGATCACCCTGACCAGCGGTACCGCCGGGCCGCGCCCCGTCCCGGGTTCGACGGTCACGTCCAGCGTCTGCGGCGCGATCGAGACCCTGACCCGGGCGCTGGCGGTGGAACTGGCGCCGATCCGGGTGAACGCGGTCATGCCGGGTGTGGTCCGGTCGCCGCTGTGGAACTTTCCCGAGGACTTGCGCGAGCAGTTCTACGCCGACACCGCGGCCGCGACGCCGTTGCGCCGCATCGCCGAAGTGGACGATATCGCGCAGGCCTTCGTCTTCTTCCTCACCCAACCCCACGCCACCGGCACCGTGCTGCCCCTCGACGGCGGCGCGGTCCTGGCCTGACCCGGACGTCGGGTGGCGCACCGCCGCGGGACCACGGACGGCCCCCGGCGGTGCGCCGGTCGGCGCCGGGACTACCGGCCGGCCGCGTGGCGGGCCGCCAGGTAGCCGAAGACGACGGCGGGGCCGATGGTCGCGCCCGGACCGGCGTAGGTGTGGCCCATGACCGGAGCGCTCGCATTGCCGGCCGCGTACAGGCCCTCGATCACCGAGCCATCCGCCCGCAGCACCCGACCGTCGACATCGGCGCTCAGGCCGCCCTTGGTGCCCAGGTCGCCCGGCACCAGTTTCGCCGCGTAGAACGGACCCGTCTCCAGCGCACCGAGATTCGGGTTGGGGCGATTGCGCGGGTCGCCGTAGTAGTTGTCGTAGGCGCTGGCACCGCGGCCGAAGTCGGGATCGGTACCGGCGGCGGCGAATTCGTTGAAACGGGTCACGGTGTCCCGGAGTTTCTCGACCGGGACACCGATCTTCTCGGCGAGTTCGGGAAGCGAGTCGGCGCGGGTGAGCGCGCCCGACTCGAGCCAGCGGCCGGGCAGGGGCTGACGGGGCGGGACACCCGCGAACTGGTAGCGGTTGCGGTAGCGCTGGTCGAAAATCAGCCAGGCGGGCAGGTTTTCGCCCGGGCCCGCACCCTGCCCGTGCTCGCCGCCGTACATGCGGTGGGTGGCCTCGACATAGGGCAGGCATTCGTTCATGAACCGCTGGCCGCGGTCGTTGACGACGATACTGCCGGGCAGATTGCGCTCGGCCAGGCAGAACCAGGCCAGCCGGGGCAGCGGAATGGACGGGCCCCACCAGGCGTCGGCCATGAATTCCACCGCGCCACCGGCATTCTCGCCCGCGCGGATGCCGTCACCGGTATTGGCCTGCGCGCCGACGGTCCAGTCGGTGCCGATCGGCTCGCGCTGGTACTGCTTGCGCATCGCCTCGTTGTGCTCGAAGCCGCCGGCCGCGATGACCACGCCCCGTCGGGCGGTGAGCACCTGCTCGCGCCCGTCCCGCAGCACCACCGCGCCCGTGACCCGCCCGTTCTCGGTACGCAGGTCCACCAGCAGAGTGTCCAGCCACAGCGGCACATTCGCCTCCACCAGACCGGCGCGCAGCATGGCACTCAGCGCCTGGCCGCGGGCCAGGACGCGCCGGCGCAGCACTGCCGCTGCCAGCCACCGCCCGGCGACGCGCACGGCCGCCAGCGGACTGCGCGGATTGCGCAGGCCCAGATGCAGCTGCCGGAACTCGGCCTGGGTGATCACGACGTTCTTCGGAGCCTTCACGTAATCGGGCTCCAGCGTGTCCAATTCGGCGCCGAGGCCGGTGGCGTTGTAGGGTACGGGCTCGATGGAACGGCCGTGGCCGCGGCCGCCGGGCGCCTCCGGGTAGTAGTCGGAATAGCCCGGCACCCACCGCATGCGCAGCGGCGCGTGCGCGGCCAGAAAATCGAAGGCCTCGGGCCCGCGGTCGAGGAAGGTGTCGATCCGCTCGGGCGGCACCCCGGGGCCGACGATGTGTTTCAGATAGGCCCGGGCGGCCTCGAGGTCATCGGCGGGGGCGTCACGGCGCAGCACCGCGTTGCCCGGAATCCACACGCCGCCACCGGATCTCGCGGTGGATCCGCCCCATGCCCGCGCCTTCTCGACGATCACCGTGGACAGACCGTGGTGGGCGGCCGTCAGCGCCGCGGCCATGCCCGCCGCCCCCGACCCCACCACGACCAGATCGAATGTCTCGTCAGTTGCCCTGTCGTGCTGCATGTTTCCTCTATCTCCGTGTTCTGTTATGGCCATCTGCCCGCGCGCCAACGGCTTTCAGCCGTGATGCCGCCAGCGCGCCCCGGCCACCGCGTCGAGTGCGCCCTCGACGCACACCGCCAGCGACATCTCGGGCTGCGCGGAATTACGCAGCCACTGCAGGTAACCGAACTCCGCCGCCGCCAGCATGAGATGCACCAGCAAACCCGCAGTGCTGTCCCGCAGCGGATCCCGGCCCATCCGCTGCCCGACCAGCTCGACCAGGCGCGTCCGATGCTCCGGGGTGATCAGAGCCACCCGCTCCAGGAGATGCGGAGCGGTGCGGAACGCGGCCCGCCACTGCTCCAGCTCCGCCGGGGCCAGCGCGGTGGACCGTGCCAGAATCGACTGCGCCAGCGCCACATCCGCGGGCTCGTCGCCGTCGCGCTCCTCGAGCAGCGCGACGATCCCCGACCCGCCCTCGCGGACGGGATCCAGCAGCAGATCCTCCTTGCTCCGCACGTGGCGGAAGTAGGTACTGGCCGACACACACGCCGCGGCGGCGATCTGCTCGGTCGTCACCTCCCCGAAGCCCTTCTCCGCGAACAACTCGTAGGCCGCCCGCTGAATCTCGCCGCGCACCTGCCGGCGCTGCCGCTCCCGCAATGACATCCGTCGCCCTCCTTCGTTAGAGCGAGTATCTGCCGATATGAGAGTTACTGTCAAGAAGGGATTCACTGTCACCAAAGCGGGCGGCCTTCGGCAAGGTCCTGACCAGCAAGAGTCGGCGATCCACTCGCCTTCGAAACCCCCGCCCCCTGCGGCCGGGCGGCCGACGCTCCTCCCCCACCGACTCCCCTACCGCCCCAAATGAATTCATCGACGAGGTGGGCCTGCATCCCGCTCCCGGCCTCCCTGCCGACGAACGAGGCGGCCACTACCCTCGGCCCCGCCACGAACCCCGGCCATCCGCCTACCAGGGATTGATCTTCACGCCCACAATCCCCCGCGAACGCCCCCCGACGACCCACGACGTCGAACGCACCCCCGCGTCGACGCCTGCCAGGGCGCGGGCCGAGCACCCGCGCCCTGCGGCTGCGAGCCTAGGCCCGGCGCAGCGCCAGCACCGGGATGGTGCGGATACCGGCGGCCTTCACGGCGTACTCGCCGAAACCCGGGTATCGCCGGGCCTGTTCGTCGAAGATCCGGTCGCGGTCCGCGCCGGTCATCTCGGTGACCTCGACCTGGAAGGTCTCGGTCCCGACCTCGACCTCGGCCTTCCCCGCCTGGGTCAGGTTGTAGTACCAGTCCGGGTTGGTGGGCGCGCCCGCCTTGGACGCGAAAACGTACACGGTCGCCGGATCCTGCTCATCGGCCAGGTACATCATGGGCGTCACCAGCTCCCGCCCGGTCCTGCGGCCCCGATGGTGCACCAGAATCATCGGCGCACCCTCGAACGGCCCGCCGACCCGTCCGTCATTGGCCCGGAACTCGTTGATGATATTCGTATTCCAGTCGCTCATACCGATCATTCTTCTGTATGAGCACTGCCCCCGACGGGAGCACCCCGGCGCGGCGGCGTCATCCGATCGCGACCACACGCTCTCGCCCGGAGACGGCGAAGGGCCGGGCATCCAGTGGATGCCCGGCCCTGTGCAGCGGAAACCCGTTACGGCAGGGGGCCGCCGGCGGCGATCGCGGAGAGGGTGGCGAACTCGTCGCCCTTCAGGGACGCGCCGCCCACGAGAGCGCCGTCGATGTCGGTCTGGCCGACCAGTTCGCCGACGTTCTTGGCGTTGACCGAGCCGCCGTAGAGCACCCTGACACCGGCCGCCACTTCGGGATTGGCCAGTTCGGCGAGTTCCTTGCGGATGGCGCCGCAGACTTCCTGCGCGTCGGCCGGGGTGGCGACCTTGCCGGTGCCGATGGCCCAGACCGGCTCGTAGGCGATGACGATCTTCGAGATCTCCTCGGGCGTCAGGCCCTTGAGGGAGCCGCGGAGCTGCTCGAGGTTGTACTCGACGTGGGTCTTGGTCTCGCGGACGCCCAGGCCCTCACCGATGCAGACGATCGGGGTGATGCCGTACTTGAGCGCCTGCTTGGCCTTGGCCAGCACGGTGGCGTCGTCCTCGTTGTGGTACTGACGCCGCTCCGAGTGACCCACCACGACAAAACTGCAGCCCAGCTTGGCCAGCATGGAGCCGCTGATCTCGCCGGTGTAGGCGCCCTCGTCGTGGGTGGACACGTCCTGGGCACCGTAGGTGATCAGGAGACGGTCACCCTCGACCAGCGTCTGCACGCTGCGCAGGTCCACGAACGGCGGGATCACCGTCACGTCGACCTTGTCGAAGTACTTCTCCGGCAACGCGAATGCGATCTTCTGCACCAGAGCGATGGCCTCGAGGTGGTTGAGGTTCATCTTCCAGTTGCCGGCGATCAAAGGCTTACGTGCCATGGTTCAGTCCTCCAACACCGCGAGGCCGGGAAGTTCCTTGCCCTCCAGGTATTCCAGCGACGCGCCGCCACCGGTGGAGATGTGCGAGAAACCGTCATCGGGCAGGCCCAGGGTGCGCACGGCCGCGGCCGAGTCGCCGCCGCCGACGACCGTGAACGCGCCCTTCGAGGTCGCCGTGGCGATCGCCTCGGCGACACCGCGGGTACCGGCCGAGAACTTCTCGAACTCGAACACACCCATGGGGCCGTTCCAGAACACGGTCTTGGCCTCGGTCAGCAGCGCGCCGAACCGGGCGGCCGAGTCGGGACCGATGTCCAGACCCATCCAACCGTCGGGAATCTCGTTGGCGGGCACGGTCTTCGACTCCGCGTCGGCGGCGAACTTGTCGGCCACCACGATGTCCACCGGCAGGTGGATGACGTCGCCGTACTTGTCCAGCAGCCCCTTGCAGGTCTCGATCATCTCCTGCTGCAGCAGCGAGGTGCCCACCGAAAGGCCCTGTGCCGCAAGGAAGGTGAAGCACATGCCGCCGCCGATGACCAGCGTGTCGACCTTGGGCGCCAGCGCCTCGATGACCGCCAGCTTGTCGGAGACCTTGGAACCGCCGAGCACGACCGCGTACGGACGCTCCGGGCTCTCGGTGAGCTTCTTCAGCACCTCGGTCTCGGCCGCGACCAGCGTGCCCGCGTAGTGCGGGAGCAGCTTGGCCACGTCGTAGACCGACGCCTGCTTGCGGTGCACCACACCGAAACCGTCGGACACGAACGCGCCGTCGTCGCCGACCAGCTCGACCAGGGCACGAGCGAGCTTGGTGCGCTCGGCGTCGTCCTTGCTGGTCTCGCGCGCGTCGAAGCGAATGTTCTCCAGCAGCAGCACATCACCGTCGGTGAGGCCCTCCGAGCGGGCGAGCGCGTCCTGGCCCACCACGTCGCCGGCGAGCTGGACATTGCGGCCCAGCTCCTCCGACAGCCGCGCCGCGACCGGCGCGAGGGAGAACTTCGGATCCGGCTCGCCCTTGGGGCGGCCCAGGTGCGCGGTCACCACGACCTTGGCGCCGGCCTCGGCCAGCGCCTTGATGGTCGGCGCGGACGCGATGATGCGGCCCGGGTCGGTGATGACGCCGTTGTCGAGGGGAACATTCAGGTCGGAGCGCACCAGCACGCCCCGGCCCTCGACACCCTCGGTCAGCAGATCCTGCAGAGTCTTGATCGTCATCGGCGCTTACAGGGACTTGCCGACGAGGCCGACCAGGTCGGCGAGACGGTTGGAGTAGCCCCACTCGTTGTCGTACCACGAGGCGACCTTGACCTGGTTGTCGATGACCTGGGTCAGCGGCGCGTCGTAGATGGAGGAGTGCGGGTCGGTCACGATGTCGGAGGAGACGATCGGGTCGACGTTGTACTTCAGGATGCCCTTCATCGGGCCGTCCGCGGCGGCCTTCATGGCGGCGTTGATCTCGTCGATCGAGGCGGTCTTGGCCAGGTCCACGGTCAGGTCGGTGAGCGAACCGGTCGGGACCGGCACGCGCAGCGCGTAGCCGTTCAGCTTGCCGAGCAGCTCGGGCAGCACCAGGCCGATGGCCTTGGCGGCGCCGGTGCCGGTGGGCACGATGTTCAGCGCGGCGGCGCGGGCGCGACGCAGATCCGAGTGCGGGCCGTCCTGCAGGTTCTGGTCCTGGGTGTAGGCGTGCACGGTGGTCATCAGACCACGCTCGATGCCGAAGGAGTCGTTGAGCACCTTGGCAATCGGGCCCAGGCAGTTGGTGGTGCAGGACGCGTTCGAGATGATGTTCTGCGAACCGTCGTACTTGTCGTCGTTGACGCCCATCACGATGGTGATGTCCTCGCCCTTGGCGGGCGCGGAGATGATGACCTTCTTGGCGCCGGCGGCCAGGTGGCCCTTCGCCTTGGTGGCGTCGGTGAAGATACCGGTGGACTCGACGACCACGTCGACACCCAGGTCACCCCACGGCAGCGCGGCCGGGCCCTCCTTGATGGCCAGCGCGGTGATGCGCTGGTCGCCGACGACGATGGTCTCGTCGCCGTCCAGGGAAACGTCCTGCGGCAGGCGGCCGAGGATGGAGTCGTACTTCAGCAGGGTCGCCAGCGACTTGTTGTCGGTCAGATCGTTGACCGCCACGATCTCGATGTCGGTGGTGCCGAGGGCCTTCTGCGCCTCGACGGCTCGGAAGAAGTTTCGCCCGATGCGGCCGAAGCCGTTGATCCCTACCCGGACAGTCACGTTTTCGCTCCTCAGCTTTGCGGATCGTTTCCGTTGCGGTGCTAACCCTAGACCTGTAACAGAAACATCACGGACACACCCCCGCCACGGTGAACTACGAAACGTTCACTTTCGTCACAGACGACCGGAAGCGCCGCGACCCTTGAGGTTGCGACGCTTCCGGACGGAATCACCGTGCGGTATCCATCAGTTTAGGCGGCGGCGTGGGTGTTTCACGCCTCTTCGAGCAGCTCTGCGGTGACAGCGCTTTCGGTGTCGGGCACGCCGAGTTCCTTGGCGCGCCGGTCCGCCATCGACAGCAGCCGCCGGATCCGGCCCGCCACAGCATCTTTCGTCATGGGCGGATCGGCCAGCTGGCCCAGCTCCTCCAGCGACGCCTGCCGGTGCAGCACGCGCAGCTTGCCCGCGGCGGCCAGATGGTCCGGCACATCCTCGCTCAGTATTTCGAGCGCGCGCTCGACGCGGGCCGCGGCGGCCACGGCCGCGCGGGCCGAACGACGCAGGTTGGCGTCGTCGAAATTGGCCAGCCGGTTGGCGGTCGCCCGGACCTCGCGGCGCATACGCCGCTCTTCCCAGGTGAGCCGGGTGTCCTGCGCACCCATGCGGGTGAGCAGGGCGCCGATGGCCTCACCGTCGCGCACCACGACGCGATCGGTGCCGCGCACCTCGCGCGCCTTGGCCGAGATGCCCATCCGCCGCGCGGCGCCGACCAGGGCGAGCGCCGCCTCCGGCCCGGGGCAGCTCACCTCCAGCGCCGAGGAGCGGCCCGGCTCGGTGAGCGAGCCGTGCGCGAGAAACGCTCCACGCCAAGCGGCTTCGGCATCGCCGATGCTGCCGCCCACCACCTGGGCGGGCAGCCCACGCACCGGGCGGCCGCGCACATCGAGTAATCCGGTCTGGCGCGCCAGCGCCTCGCCCTCCTTGGAAACCCGAACCACGTACCGGGAGGTTTTCCGGAGCCCGCCGGCGCCGAGGACATGCACATCCGAGCCGTATCCGTACAGCTCGAAGATCTCTCGGCGCAGCCGACGTGCAATGGAACCCATGTCCACCTCGGCTTCGACGATCACTCGACCGCCGACGATGTGCAATCCACCGGCGAACCGCAGTAGCGCGGACAATTCCGCTTTGCGCGAGCTCACCTGTGATACAGAGAGCCGGCTCAGCTCGTCCTTCACTTCCGCTGTCATCGCCACGAGACGCGCTCCTTTCCACCCAACCCGGACCGCACACGTTGGCCCATATGCCGTCCTTCGACTCGAAGCCCTGCCAATTCCGGCCGAGGTTGCAAGATCACCTGATCCAGTGCGGCGGCAAGCTTTCCGGGGTGGTGCCGGTCCGTCCCCGCCTCGGCGACATCAGCGAAGGTTACTCGCGCACGCAGCTGTTCGGCAGCTCTTGCCAGATGTTCGCGTTCCCTACCCTCGGGTACGGAACCGGAGTCCACCAGAACATGGTCGACTGTGAAATCCGGTGCGTGCTGGGACAATACATGCAGGTGCCGCTCGGCGCTGAATCCGGCCGTTTCGCCCGGTTCGGCAGCGAGGTTGAGCACCAGCACTTTCCGTGCCCGCGTATGCAGCAGCGCTTCGTGCAATTCGGGCACCAGCACATGCGGGATGACGCTCGTGAACCAGCTGCCCGGGCCCAGCACCACCACGTCGGCGTGCTCGATGGCCGAGGTCACCTCGGGGCAGGCGGGCGGATCCGAGGGGATCAGCCGCACCCGGCGCACCTTGCCCGGCGTGGTCGCCACGGCCACCTGACCCCGGATACAGCGGCTCACGCGCGGATCGCCTTCCAGCCCAGACACATCCGCCTCGATGGTCAGCGCGATGGGCGACATGGGTAGCACGCGGCCGGTGACGCGGAGGATCCTCCCGGCCTCGTCCAGGGCCGCGACCGGATCGCCCAGCTCCTCGGTGAGACCCGCCAGAATCAGATTGCCCACCGAATGCCCGGCCAGCGCGCCGGTCCCGCCGAAGCGGTGTTGCAACGTTCGCGCCCAGATGCCGTCGGCCTCTTCGGCCAAGGCCGCCAAGGCCATTCGCAGATCGCCCGGGGGCAGCATGCCCAGCTCGGACCGCAACCGTCCCGAGGAGCCGCCGTCGTCGGCGACCGTGACCACCGCGGTGATCTTGCGGGTGAGCCGCCGGATGGCGGTCAGCGTCGAATACAGGCCGTGCCCACCGCCGAGGGCCACGATGGCCGGATTGGTGGTGCGGACGGAGTCGTTCTCACTCATTCCCGCCCCAGATCCCGATGAACCACGCGCACCACGTCACCCGAGTCGTCGCCGGCCGGGGCCGATTCGTTGCCCGCCAGCGCCTCGCCCAGCGCCTCCGCTATCGCCACACTGCGGTGTTTGCCTCCGGTGCAACCCACTGCCACGGTCATGTATCGCTTCCCCTCTTGGCGGTAGCCCTCGGTCGTCAGGTCGACGAGATGCCGCGCGGTGCCCAGGTAGTCCTGTGCGCCCGGCTGCGACAACACATACTCGCTGACCGGGGCGTCCTGTCCGGTCTTTTCGCGGAGTTCGGGAATCCAGTGCGGATTCGGCAGAAACCGCAAATCGAACACCATGTCGGCGTCGAGCGGGACTCCGTATTTGAAACCGAACGATTGAACGGTCAGCTGCAGCACGGTGGCGGCGTCGCCGCCGTAGACCTCCTCGAGTTTGCGGTGTAGCTGGTGGATGGACAGCGCGGTGGTGTCGATGACCACGTCGGCGGCCGTTTTCACCGGGTCCAGGCGCTGCCGCTCGGCGGCGATGCCGGCGGTCAGCGTGCCGTCGGCGCTCTCGCTCTGCAGCGGATGGCGACGGCGCGCGAACCCGAAGCGGCGGATCAGCACGTCGTCGGAGGCCTCCAGGAACAGGATGCGGGTGCGCACACCCGCGGCCCGCAGCTGCTCGCCGACCGCGGCGAGGTTCCCGGTGAAGAAGCGGTTGCGCACGTCCATGACGAGCGCCAGTTTGCGGATGGGCGGTTCGGCGCCGCGGCCGAGATCGACCATGCGGCCGATCAATTCGGGTGGGAGGTTGTCGGCCACGTAGTAGCCGAGATCCTCGAGCACCTTGGCGGCGGTGCCGCGCCCGGCGCCGGACAGGCCCGTCACGATGACGACCTCGACCGGTGCGGATTCGGGTGCCGACCGCCCGCGGCGAGCGGTCGGCTGGGACTCACCTGTATCGGTTGCCTTGCTGTTTTCGGCCGTATCAGTACTGGCTTCGACGCGCGTCATGTCCTACCGGTTCGTGTCTGGAGTTCCCTCGATCATCCTGCACCGACGCCCGGAAACGCGGCAGGCACACGACGGGAGCGAGACACAGCTGTGATTTCTGCTCCCGACCTGCACACACGGCGTGTCGCAGTTTTGCTATTCGGCGTGTCGCACTCTACCCGGTGCTCCCCGTTTCGACTCGCCATCGCGGCAAACCGATGGGTCCGTGCACAATTGCTACGGCTGCTGCAGGGCGGCCAGGACCGCCTTGGCCGTCGCCACGCCGATGCCCGGGACCTCGGTGATCTGCTCCACCGTAGCCTGCTTGAGCTTGGCGACCGATCCGAAGTGCGTGACCAGTGCGGTCTTGCGCGCCGAGCCCAGCCCGGGCACCGAGTCCAGCACCGATTCGGTCATCCGCCGCGAGCGTTTGGAGCGGTGGAAGGTGATGGCGAAGCGGTGCGCCTCGTCGCGGACCCGCTGCAGCAGATACAGCGCCTCGCTGGTGCGCGGCATGATCACCGGGTCCGCCTCGTTCGGCACCCACACCTCCTCCAGTCGCTTGGCCAGCCCGATGACCGCGACATCGGTGATGCCGAGTTCGTCGAGCACCTCGGCGGCGGCATTCACCTGCGGCGCACCGCCGTCCACCACGTACAGGTTGGGCGGGTAGGCGAAGCGGCGCGGCTTACCGGTCTTCGGATCGATGCCGGGCAGGCTGGATTCGACCTTGTCCGAACCGGATTCGAGCTCGGCGGCCTCGGCGGCGTCCAGGTCGCGGCGGAGCTTGCCGAAGCGGCGGCGGGTCACTTCGGCGATGCTGCCGACGTCGTCGGAGCGGCCGCCGCCCGCGGCCTCCTTGATGGCGTAGTGCCGGTACTCGGACTTGCGGGCCAGGCCGTCCTCGAACACGACCAGCGAGGCCACCACATCGGTGCCCTGCACATGCGAGATGTCCACGCATTCGATGCGCAGCGGCGCGCTGTCCAGATCCAGGGCGTCCTGTAGCTCCTGCAACGCCGCCGAGCGCGCGGTCAGGTCGCCGGCGCGCTTGAGCTTGTGCTGGGCCAGAGCCTCCTGGGCATTGCGCTGTACGGTCTCGGCCAGCGCCTTCTTGTCGCCGCGCTGCGGCACCCGCAGCTGCACGGCCGATCCGCGCAGGTCCGAGAGCCACTGCTGAACCTGCTCATGATCATCGGGCAGGGCCGGGACCAGCACCTCGCGCGGGACCACGGCCCCGGGCTGCCCGTCCCCGCTCTGCGCGGCGACCGCGGTCTGCTCGCCGTAGAACTGGGTGAGGAACTGCTCGACCAGAGCCGCCAGCTCGCCACCGGATTCCGCCACGGCAGGGTCGATCGGACCCGGGCCGGGGCCCTCCGCGGTTGCGCCGGCTTCCGCCTCCGGGCCCGACCGCGCCTGGTCCAGGGCGTCGCCGGACTTGTCGACCACCCAGCCGCGCTGACCGCGCACCCGGCCGTCGCGCACATGGAAGATCTGGACCGCGACCTCGAGCTCGTCCACCGCGAAGTCGATGACATCGGCGTCGGTGCCGGTGCCCAGCACCACGGCCTGCTTCTCCAGGGCCCGCTTGAGCGCCTGCACGTCGTCGCGCAGGCGGGCGGCCAGTTCGAAGTCGAGTTCGTCGGCGGCCTCGTGCATGCGGCGCTCGAGCTGCTTGACCAGGCGGTCGGTCTTGCCGGAGAGGAAGTCGCAGAAGTCGTCCACGATCTGCCGGTGCTCGGCCGCGCTCACCCGGTCGATACACGGCGCGGAGCACTTGTCGATATAGCCGAGCAGGCACGGCCGCCCGATCTGACTGTGCCGCTTGAAGACTCCCGCCGAGCAGGTGCGCACCGGGAACACCCGCAGCAGCAGATCCAGGGTCTCGCGAATGGCCCAGGCGTGGGCGTACGGGCCGAAGTAGCGCACGCCCTTCTTGCGCGCGCCGCGGTAGACGAACACCCGCGGATACTCCTCGTCGAGGCTGACCGCCAGCACCGGATACGACTTGTCGTCGCGATAGCGGACATTGAAGCGCGGATCGAATTCCTTGATCCAGTTGTATTCCAGTTGCAGCGCTTCCACCTCGGTGGACACCACGGTCCACTCGACCCCGGCCGCCGTGGTCACCATCTGCCGGGTGCGCGGGTGCAGCCCGGCCACGTCGGAGAAGTACGAGTTCAGGCGCTGGCGCAGGCTTTTCGCCTTGCCGACATAGATGACCTGCCCGAACTTGTCCCGGAACTTGTAGACGCCCGGTTCGACGGGAATGGTGCCCGGTGCGGGCCGGTAGGTCGCGGGATCTGCCACGGCTCCAGGTTAGTCAGTGCCCCCGACAGGCGGCCAAGGCCTCCGACACCACACCCGCCGGGCTTCCGGGCGACCATCCACGGCGGTCACGGTGACGAAGTATCGGCAAGATCATTCACCTCGAGGGGACGCCGTGATCCGACTGCGCGTGCGCCGCCGCTCGCCCGCCATCGCGGGGGCGGTCTGCCTGGCCGCCGCCGCACCGGTGGCGGTCTCGGTGCCGGTCGAGACCGCCGGCGGGCCGATCCCCGTCCACCGCGATCACCGCGAGCACGCGACGCCGCTGCCGATCCGCGCTGGGGCCGTGGCGAATTCGGCGCCGGAGCCGCTGGTCGCCCAGCACGGGCGCAACCCGACAGCGCCCGCGCGTCCCGGGCGACGCGCCACGCCTGAACACCCGACTCCGCGAGGTTCGGCCGTCCAGCGGGATCTCGCGGTCAGTATGGGACGAACTGTTTCGCTCGGCCTGTCCGTATACGAGGGAGCTTGATCGATGACGAACCATCACCGTCTCCACCCGCGCCGCCGGTCGCTCGCGATCGGTTCCGCACTCGGCATCGGCGTGGCGGGCCTGATCGCGGTGTCGGCGCCCACCGCCGGCGCCGACTCGGTCTGCCGCATCGACCGGACGCTCGACACCGCCACCTTCACCTGCCCCGCGGACACCTGGTACGCCGCGGTGGTGCAGTGCCTGGGCGCCCGGCAGGTGGGCAGCGGGCACCAGGCCCCCACCTACATCGTGGGCGATTCGCCGCGGCCGCTCATCCCCATGACGATCGAGTGCAACGGTGAGGGCAAGAACGGCATCGTGCTGAATGCCTGGACCGACGGGCCGTTCTGACCCGACCTGCACCGTCCCGATCCGCCGTTGGGCGCAGCTAGAGGATCTCGTGCCGCAAAGCCGGTGCGAGATCGCCCTTTTCGCCCACCTCGACGGTGTCGAGTTCGAGCCAGCCGGCCATGTCCCGCAGCGCCGCGGCCAGTGCGGCCGCCACCCGCGAGTGGTCCCGGCCCGGCTCCGCGAACGCGCCCGGCACCAGTAGCCGCCCGGTCCCGCGCTCGGCGCGCAGGTCCACCCGCGCCACCAGTTCGCCGTCCAGCAGGAACGGGAAGACGTAATACCCGTGCACGCGTTTGTGTTCCGGCGTGTAGATCTCGATGCGGTAGTGGAAGTCGAAGAGCCGCTCGGTGCGGTCGCGGAAGAAGATGAGCGGATCGAAGGGGCAGAGCAGGGCCGCGCCCGTCACCCGGCGCGGAGTGCGAGCCTCGGCATGCAGGTAGGCGGGCTTGTCCCAGCCCGCCACGGTGACCTGCTCCAGCTCTCCGGCGTCGAGGAGGTCGGCGATGGCGGGCTCGGTCTGGCGGCGATTGAGCCGGTAGTAGTCCCGCAGATCGGTTTCGGTGCCGATGCCGTGCGCCCGCGCCGCGCGCCGCACCAGTTCCCGCACCGCGTCCGCTTCGTCCGGTTCGCGCGAGAGGACCTCGGGCGGAAGGACATTCGCGGCCAGATCGTAATGCCGCTGGAAGCCAACCCGTTTCGGCACCGTCAGCTCCCCCGCCGCGAACAGCGCCTCGCAGACCACCTTGGTGTCGCTGTAGTTCCAGCCCCAATTGTCCTTGGCCCGTGGCCGATCCAGTTCCAGATGCCGCTCGATCTCCCCCGCCGTGCTGGACCCGAACTCCTTGACCACGCCGAGCACATCGTCGGCCAGGGCCGGATTGCGTTCGAGCACCTGCCGCATCCCGTTCCAGCGTCCGTGCCGGTACTGCACCATGCGCCAGCGCAGGAGCGACCAGTCCTCGACGGGAATCAGCGCCGCCTCGTGCGCCCAGTACTCGATGAGCTGCCGGGGCCGCCGGGCGGTGTGCCCCCACGCGGCCTCGTCCAGCAGCGCCCGGTCGTAGGCCCCGATCCGGCTGAACACCGGGGCGTAGTGCGCTCGCACCACCGCCGACACCGAGTCCAGCTGCAGCAGCCGGGTGCTGTCGAGCACCTTCAGGACCGTGCGCCGGGTGGGCGTTCCGCTCGGCGGCGGCGAGGCGAAGCCCTGTGCCGCGAGTGCGGTGCGGCGCGCCGCTGGGAGTGACAGGGATCCGGACGAAGAAGTCGGCACACTCGAACCATGCCATGTCCGACCGACAACCTCGTTCGATACAGCGCTGTATCGAATGCCTGTACAGCAGCGACCTCGTTCGATACATTCGTGTATCGAACTTCGACACCAAGGGAATCATGGGCATGATCGAGAATCCGGATGTCATCGTGGTCGGGGCCGGGCTGGCCGGTCTCGTCGCCACGCACGAGCTGGTCAAGGCGGGACGCCGCGTACTCGTGCTGGATCAGGAGAACCGCGCCAACCTGGGCGGCCAGGCGTTCTGGTCGCTGGGCGGGCTGTTCTTCGTGGACAGTCCCGAACAGCGGCGGCTCGGCGTCAAGGACAGCCTCGCGCTCGCCATGCAGGACTGGTTCGGCTCGGCCGGCTTCGACCGTGAGGACGAGGACCACTGGGCGCGGCAGTGGGCGCGCGCGTACGTGGAGTTCGCGGCCACCGAGAAGCGGCAGTATCTCTACGACCTCGGGCTGCGGGTGACCCCCGTGGTCGGCTGGGCCGAGCGCGGCGGCGTGACCGCCGACGGACACGGCAACTCGGTGCCGCGCTTCCACCTCACCTGGGGCACCGGCCCCGAGGTGGTGCGGGTGTTCCTCGAACCGGTGCTCGAGGCCGAGAAGCGGGGACAGGTCGGCTTCGCCTTCCGGCACCGGGTCGACGACCTGATCGTGGAGGACGATGCGGTGACCGGCGCGCGCGGCAGCGTGCTCGAGCCCGCCACCGAGGCCCGCGGGGTCGCTTCCTCACGGAATATCGTGAGCGAGTTCGAGTTCCGCGCACGGGCGGTCATCGTGTCCTCCGGCGGCATCGGCCACAATCACGAACTGATCCGCCGCAACTGGCCGACCGACCGGCTCGGTCCCTGCCCGGAGCACCTGATCTCCGGCGTGCCCGCGCACGTGGACGGCCGCATGCTGGGCATCACCGAGGCCGCGGGCGGGCGCATCGTGAACCGGGATCGCATGTGGCACTACACCGAGGGCATCCACAACTGGGATCCGATCTGGCCCGATCACGCCATCCGCATCATTCCCGGCCCGTCCTCGCTGTGGTTCGACGCCAATGGAAAGCGCATGACCGCACCGGCTTTCCCGGGTTTCGACACCAATGCCACCATGAAGCAGATCCTGGCGACCGGCTACGACTACTCGTGGTTCATCCTCGACCAGTCGATCATCGAGAAGGAGTTCGCGCTCTCGGGCTCGGAGCAGAATCCCGACATCACCGGCAAGGATCTGAAGCTGGCCCTCAAGAGCCGGGTGGCGAAGGGCGCGCCGGGCCCGGTGGAGGCGTTCAAGCAGCACGGCGTGGACTTCGTGGTCGCCGACACCCTGGCCGAGCTGATCGCGGGCATGAACAAGATCTCGCGCGGCCCGCACCTCGACCTCGCCGATATCGAGCGCCAGATCGTGGCCCGCGACCGGGATGTCGAGAACAAGTACAGCAAGGACGCCCAGCTCATGGCCGTCAACAACGCGCGCCGCTTCCTGGGCGACAAGGTCCGGGTGGCGAGCCCGCACAAGATCCTCGATCCCGCACACGGCCCGCTGATCGGCGTGCGCCTGAACATCCTGACCCGCAAGACGCTGGGTGGTCTGCAGACCAATCTGGACTCGCAGGTCATCCGCGCCGACGGCACCGCGTTCCCGGGCCTGTACGCCGCGGGTGAGGTCGCCGGGTTCGGCGGTGGCGGTGTGCACGGCTACAACGCGCTGGAGGGCACCTTCCTCGGCGGCTGCATCTTCTCCGGTCGCGCCGCCGGCCGCGCGCTGGGCCGCAGCCTGACCTAGCGGCTCGACGACGAAAGCGGGTGCCGCCCACCAGCTCCCGGTGGGCGGCGTACCGCGCCGGACCTCAGGCGCCGAACCAGCGGTAGAGGTCGCGGCGCAGCAGCAGCGCCAGCACCACGCCGGAGACCATCACGCCGAAGAGCACGGTGAACGGTCCCACGCCCGTAGGCATTTCGGCCGACACCAGCGTGAAGATGCCCAGAAACGACTGCAGGCTGGCCAATCCGAGCGCGGTCACCCAGATCCAGCGCGAGCGCAGCCCGAACAGCAGTGCGACACCGCCGGTCACCCAGGCGGCGAAGAAGTGGCCGATACTGCCGACCACGCACGAGACGCCGCCGGTGATGGACAGCAGGCTGTGCAGCACCGCCAGTCCCATCGCGCCGAGCGCCGCATACTGCGTTTCCCGGACCTTGGCGGGCATGTCGATCTCGGAACCATCACGGCGCAACCCCCGCACCCCGTCGAGCACCCGCTCGAAAAATGTGGCTGGAATGCCGTTTCCCGTGGCGACGGGTGTCAGATCCACCTCGTCGGCAACGGCCATTTGCGAACTCACAGCACTCCTCATCGAGTAACCCCTGGTCGCGCGCCCCCTGCGAACGCGCTGAACCTGACGCTAACCAAATGTTCGGATTCCGGACAATCTGGTCGACCAAGTTATGACCATGGCCACAGCCGATAGCTAGCAATCGAAACAGTGATCTCGAACACATAACGGCCGCACGCGATTTCGCGTGCGGCCGTTGAAAAGCGCAGGTCCGGACAGAGTTTTCCCAGTGTACCCCGGAAACGGAAAACTACTTGTCGTCCATCGGGATCGGCGGAATCACCGGGAACTCGCCGGTGTAGCCCTCGCGCAGCCTGGCGATGGCCAGCACCCGCGGGCTGGCGACCTTCCACCCGATGGCCAGCGCGGGCACGATGATCACCAGACTGCCCACCGTCCACGTACCGACCGGATGGTCGAAAGCCATCAGCACCAGGACGGCGAAGAGGAACACCAGCGTCGCGATGCCGGTGTAGGGCGCACCGAACATCCGGAACGCCGGACGCTCCGCCTGCCCCCGCTTCCACAGATAGAACAGCTTCAGCTGGCACAGCACAATGGTGGCCCAGGACGCCAGAATGCCGAGCGACGCGACGTTCAGCACGATTTCGAAAGCCTGCGACGGCACAATGTAATTCAGCCAGATACCGAACAGCGCGATGGTGGCGGTGAGCAGAATGCCGCCGTAGGGCACACCGGCACTCGACATCCGCGAGGTGAATTTCGGCGCGCTGCCGTTCATCGCCATCGAGCGGAGGATGCGGCCGGTCGAATACAGTCCGGCATTCAAACTCGACAGCGCCGCGGTGAGCACCACGAAATTCATGATCGAACCCATGTGCGCGACACCGAGTTTGCCGAAGAAGGTGACGAACGGGCTCTCGCCGCCCTTGTACTCGACGTAGGGCAGCAGCAGCGCCAGCAGAATCACCGAGCCGCAATAGAACACGGCGATACGCATGATCACCGAATTGATGGCGCGCGGCATGATCTTGGCCGGATTCTCGGTCTCACCGGCCGCGATGCCGACCATTTCCACGGCGGCGTAGGCGAACACGACACCGGAGGTGACGGTGACCAGCGGCAGCACGCCGGTCGGGAACCAGCCGCCGGCGTCGGAGACCATGCGCAGACCGGTGCTCTGACCCTCGACCTCGAAGCGCCCGGCCAGGAAGATGGTGCCGACGACCAGGAAGGTCACCAGGGCCACCACCTTGATCATGGCGGCCCAGAATTCCATCTCGCCGAACCATTTGACCGAGACCAGGTTGATGCCGAGCACGATGATCAGCGCGCCCAGCGCCAGCAGCCATTGCGCGATCGGCTGGAAGGGTCCCCAGTAGTGCAGATAGGTGGCGATCGCGGTGGTGTCGACGATGCCGGTCATGGACCAGTTCAGGAAGTACATCCAGCCGGCCACGAATGCGGCCTTCTCACCGAAGAATTCGCGCGCATAGGAGACGAACGAGCCCGAGGACGGGCGGTGCAGTACCAGTTCGCCGAGCGCGCGCAGGATGAAGAAGACGAAGATGCCGCAGATCAGGTACACCAGGAACAGCGACGGGCCGGCATTGTGCAGCCGGCCACCCGCGCCCAGGAACAGGCCGGTACCGATGGCACCGCCGATGGCGATCATCTGCAATTGCCGGGGTTTCAGGGCTTTGTGATAGCCGCTGTCCTCGGCATCGAGGCTGGTGGCAGTAGTCCGGATCTCGGTCATTCGCCGGGTTAACCCTCCGCAATCGTGAAGTGAGGCAGCCTGAGGGTACCTTGCCGTTTGCTGAGTTACACATTGGCGTTCCGAGCAGGGGAGACAGCGAAAAATAAAGGCTGGTCGAGCGACCAATTGATGTGCTTTTCGGAGATTGCCGTGAAAGCGCTGAAATTCCTGGGCGACCAGCGGCCCGGAGTTCCCCCGGTAGCCCACCGATCCGGCCCGTCAAAGCCCTGCCCGCGCGGGCCCACGGCGCTAGAGTCCGATCATGAGGCGCTCGCGACGAATCGGGAGCGGCGCTGCCGCTCTGCTGCTGCTGGTCGGATTGGTCACCGCCTGTTCGTCCTCGACGAACCAGAGTGCGTCGTGCACGGTGTCCCCCAACGGAACTCCGGTCACCTCCGGGATGCCCGCCGGGCCCAGCAGCACGAATCTGGCCCTGCACCCCGAGGTCGCCACCGGTTACCGCACCGGCATGACACCCGTGCGGACCGGCGATTTCGCGGTCTCCACCGCCAATCCCGTTGCCACCGAGGCGGCGTGCCGGGTACTGCGGGACGGCGGCACCGCCGCGGACGCGCTCATCGTGGCACAGACCGTGCTGAATCTGGTGGAGCCCCAGGCCACCGGCATCGGCGGCGGCGCGTTCCTGATGTACTACGACGCCAATGCCAGGACCGTCGACGCCTACGACGGCCGTGAGACCGCCCCCGCGGCCGCCACCGAGGACTACCTGCGCTATATCAGCGCCGCCGATCACACTGTGCCGCAACCGAATGCGCGGGCCAGCGGGCGCTCCATCGGCACGCCGGGAGTGCTGCGGATGCTGGAGCTGGCCCACGACGAGCACGGCAAGCAGCCGTGGAAGGACCTGTTCGCCCCGGCGATCAACCTGGCCGATCAGGGCTTCAAGATCTCACCGCGGATGGCGAGCCAGATCTCCGACTCCAAGGCCGACCTCGCGCGCGACGACAACGCCAAGGCGTATTTCCTGCAGCCCGACGGCAGTCCGAAGCCGTCCGGCACCACGCTCACCAATCCGGGCTTCGTCAAGACCCTCTCGGCCATCGCGACCGACGGGGCGAACGCCTTCTACACCGGCGCGATCGCCGCGGACATCGTGGACACCACCGCCACCACCGCCGGCGGACGCACCCCGGGTCTGCTGTCCCTGGCGGATCTGCAGTCCTACCAACCGAAGAAGCGCACCGCGGTGTGCTCGCCCTACCGCACCCACGAGGTGTGCGGCATGCCCAACCCGTCCTCGGGCGGCATCGCGGTGGCAGCAGCCCTGGGCATTCTCTCCAACTTCGATCTGGCGTCGATGAAACCGACGGACCTCGGCGGCGACAGCACTACCGCCCGCAACGGCGGCAAGCCCACCCCGGAGGCCGTGCACCTGATCGCGGAGGCCGAACGCCTCGCCTACGCCGACCGCGACAAGTACATCGCCGACTCGGATTTCGTTCCGTTGCCGGGCAATTCGCCGCAGACACTGCTGGATCCCGGCTATCTGAAGCAGCGCGCGGCACTCATCGACCCGGCCAAGAGCCTGGGCACCGCCACGCCGGGTGACTTCGGCCCGGTGCCGGTCGGCAACGGCCCGCAGCAGCCCGAGCACGGCACCAGCCACATCTCCGTCGTCGACAAGTACGGCAACGCGGCCTCCATGACCACCACGGTCGAGTCCGCGTTCGGGTCGTTCCATTTCGTGGACGGGTTCATCCTCAACAACCAGCTCACCGACTTCTCGGCCGAACCGGTCGACAAAGCCGGCACCCCGATCGCCAACCGTCTCGACCCGGGCAAGCGGCCGCGCAGCTCCATGGCCCCGACCCTGGTCTTCGACCGCGATCCCGACGGCTCGCGCGGCGCGCTCAGCTACGTCACCGGTTCGCCCGGCGGGGCGGTGATCATCCAGTTCGTGGTGAAAACCCTGGTGGGCATGCTGGATTGGGGCATGAACCCGCAGCAGGCGGTGTCGATGATCGACTTCGGCGCGGCCAACTCCCCCACCACCTACGTGGGTGGTGAACATCCGGCCGTCGACGCCACCGACAACGGCGACCACGATCCGCTGGTGCAGAAACTGCGCCAGTACGGCGACCAGGTCTCGGTCGCCCCGCAGTCCAGCGGCCTGTCGGCCCTGGTGCGTGACGGCGATGGCTGGATCGGCGGGGCGGACCCCCGCCGCGAGGGCGCGGTGCTCGGCGGCCCGCGCTAGCCCCGGTCCTGGTTCTCGGCGCTGTACTTGGCGCCGAGTTCCCGGAATCGGTCCATGGCCTCGGCAGCGCGCATCTTGTCGTTGGAGCGGATGGCCATCATGGGCACGTACTCGTCGTGCGCCAATTCCAGCCGGGCCCAGGACTTCTTGTCCGGGAAGGAGATCCCACGGATGTCCTTCCACTGGAACTCGCTGTCGCCCACGATATTGCGCACCGTCACCCCGCGCCGGCCGACCCGCACCCGGGGCCGGGTGAGCGTCAGCACGCCGCCGGCCAGCAGCAGGCCGAACACCATCAGGCCGATCTGGTCGGAGACCCGGAAGTTCACGCCGGTGGATCCGTGCCGCAGCACGATGCCGCCGAAGATGAAGACGGCCGCCAGCACCGCCGCCACGATCCGCACGGTGACGATGGCGTGGTGCGGGCGCACCTCGAGATCCCAGTCACCCGCGGCGGCGCCGGGCTGCACCGGCGTTTCGGTTTCGGTCGGCTCGGCCATGGCGTCCTCGGACTCCGCTTTCTGCTCGGCCCGCGGATCGGAGTGCGCCGCAGGCGTTTCCGGCGTGGCGGCAGGCTTGCGGGGCGGCTCCTCGGAGCCGCCGTCCCGCTTCCAGATCCGCACGACCGGCATGGCTAGACGGTCTGGGTCAGTTCGCGCAGGGTCAGCGCGGCGTCGAGGGCGGCGGCCGCGGCTTGCTCACCCTTGTTCTCGTGCGAGCCGGGCAGGCCCGCGCGATCCAGGGCCTGCTGCTCGGTGTTCACGGTGAGCACGCCATTGGTGACCGGGGTGCTCTCATCGAGGGACACCCGGGTCAGACCGGCGGTCACCGAATCGCACACGTACTCGAAATGCGGTGTCTCACCGCGGATCACGACACCCAGCGCGACCACCGCGTCATGGCTGCGGGCCAGCGCCTGTGCCACCACCGGCAGCTCCATCGCGCCGGCGACCCGGACCACGGTGATGTCGGCGACGCCCGCGGCCCGGGCGGTCTGCTCCGCGTTCGCGACCAGCGCGTCGCAGATGGTGGTGTGCCAGCGCGACGCCACGATCCCCAGCTTCAGGTCCTTGGCATCGGCCAGCTCGAAGGTCGGTACGCCCGTACCGCTCATTCCTGTTCCACCCTCTCGATAGTCGGTTCCGGCGCGTCAGTTCGCGGTTTCGCCCAGGTCCAGGTCTTCCAGGCCGACCAGGTCGTGGCCCATCCGATCCCGCTTGGTGCGCAGATACCGCAGATTGTGCTTGTTGGCACGGACGGGCATCGCCACCCGCTCGCTGATGCTCAGGCCGTAACCCTCGATCCCGGCACGCTTGTCGGGATTGTTGGTGAGCAGCCGCATCGAGGTGATGCCCAGGTCGACGAGGATCTGGGCGCCGATGCCGTAGTCACGCGCGTCGGCGGGCAGGCCCAGGTCCAGGTTGGCGTCCACGGTGTCGGCGCCGCCGTCCTGCAGCTGGTAGGCCTGCAGCTTGTGCAGCAGCCCGATGCCGCGGCCCTCGTGGCCGCGCATGTAGAGCAGCACGCCGCGGCCCTGCTGGGCGATCATCTCCATGGCGGCGTCCAGCTGGGGGCCGCAGTCGCAGCGCAGGGAGCCGAAGGCGTCGCCGGTGAGGCATTCGGAGTGCACACGCACCAGCACGTCCGCGCCGTCGCCGATATCGCCCATGACCAGGGCAACGTGCTCGGCGTCGTCGTATTCGCTCTCGTAGCCGATGGCCAGGAAGTCGCCGAACTCGGTGGGCAGCTTGGCCTCGGCCACCTGCTTGACGTGCTTCTCGTTGCGGCGGCGCCAGGCGATCATGTCGGCGATGGAGATGAGCGCCAGATCGTGCTCGTCGGCGAAGATGCGCAGCTCCTCGGTGCGCGCCATATCGCCCTCGTTCTTCTGGCTGACGATCTCGCAGATGACGCCGGCGGGGCTGAGCCCGGCCATCCGGGCCAGATCCACGGCGGCCTCGGTGTGGCCGGGCCGGCGCAGGACGCCACCGTCCTTGGCGCGCAACGGAACCACGTGGCCCGGGCGGGTCAGATCGTCGGACTTGGCGCCGCGGTCGGCCAGCACGCGCATGGTGGTGGCGCGGTCGGCGGCCGAGATGCCGGTGCTGATGCCCTCGCGGGCGTCGACGGAGACGGTGTAGGCAGTGCCGTGCTTGTCCTGGTTGACCGCGTACATCGGCGGCAGGCCCAGGCGATCGCAGTCGTTCCCGGTGAGCGGCACACAGATGTAACCGGAGGTGTAGCGGATCATGAAGGCCACCAGCTCGGGTGTCGCCTTCTCCGCCGCGAAGATGAGGTCGCCCTCGTTCTCCCGGCCCTCGTCGTCGACGACGACGACCGCCTTACCGGCGGCGATGTCGGCGACTGCGCGCTCGATGGTGTCGAACCTGGTCACGTCTGTTGTGCTCCATCTCGAATTAGGTGCCTCATTACAGTAGGCCAGCCGCAGCGCCCGATTTGCGCCGCCCTGCGCCCAATTGCCCCTCCGCTTCGCTCCGGGGCAGGTTCGCGGCGCTGAAGGTCTCGTTCTTCGTTCCTCCGCTCCAGAACGAGCACTCCGCCTCCCCGCGCTTGCGCCGCGAACCTTTGGGTACTGGTCAGCCGCGTTGAACGAGGCGCTCCACATACTTCGCGATGATGTCGACCTCGAGATTCACCGTGGTGCCGACCGGAGCCGTGCCGAGGGTGGTGAGCTCGCGGGTGGTGGGGATGAGCGACACCTCGAACCAGTCCTTGGCGCCGTCGGCGAAGGCGTCCCCGGCCACGCCGATGCCCGAGACGGTCAGCGAGATGCCGTCCACGGTGATCGAGCCCTTCTCCACCACGTAGCGAGCGATGCTGTCGGGCAGGGAGATTCGCACGACCTCCCAGTTCTCGTGCGGGGTGCGGGACACGATGGTGCCGGTGCCGTCGACGTGGCCCTGCACGATGTGCCCGCCCAGGCGGCTGTTCACGGCCGCCGCGCGCTCGAGGTTGACGCGGGAGCCGACGGTGAGGCCGCCGATGCTGGAGCGGTCCAGGGTCTCGGCCATGACGTCGACGGTGAAGGTGTCGCCCTCGACCTTCCGGTCGACCACCGTGAGGCAGACGCCGTTGACGGCGATCGAATCACCGTGTCCCGCATCGGAGGTCACCAGGGGGCCGCGAATGGTCAGCCGCGCCGAATCGTCCAGCTGCTCGGTGGCGAGGATCTCGCCCAGCTCCTCGACGATGCCTGTGAACATGCGTACCTCTCCCTGATCGCGTCTGCGTGCTCCGTTCGAGCCAACAGCCGGTGCGGTACGTGGTATTCCCCGCATGGACGGCCGTCGCGTTCAGCCTAACGACGCGGGGTCGTAGGCGACATGCGGCCTCGTTCACTGGAGCGTTGGATACCGGTGGATGGACGAAATCGGGCGTAAGCCAATGTGCGATCGGATAATTGTGTTCATTGGTCGCGATCGCCAATTGAAACGCCAGGATTTACCGGTACTTTGAATGGCCTGACCTGGCCCAACGCGGAGTGGTACCCAATTCACGACTCGCTCAATCCAGAATCTTGCGCGGCAGCGAAAACGGTCGCAAGATTGTTATGCAGCTGATTCCCACAGTTCAACTTCTCCGCGAGCAGTTCAGTGCAGAACGGTCACCGCGTCCACGGCCGATCCGGGCCGTGACGATCATCGCAAGCAGAACCGAAGGAAGGTTGGACCCCGCGCGGGTCGGATTCAGGTGGCAGACAACACAATCGGCACAGTTGGGGGTGCGGCGTGACCATGCTTCTCGATTCGACACTCGAAGTTCGCTGCGTACAGTACCGACGCGAATTTCACCTGCCGGCATCGATCGACCCGACGTCACGGCACATCCTGTTGGAGATAGGCACCCGGTACGGGGCCATCACCATGCCCGCCGACCTCGGCGAACGCGTCCAGCAACAGCTGGCGCAGGCCGATCGTGCCGGCCCGGTCGTGCACCATCCCCGGGCACGGCGCTGGACCTTCATCACCGGCCCCGCCCGGCCGGAGTCCCTCACCAAATCGGTGGCCGCCGCCCTGTTCCGGCTCTACGCCACCGTCGCGTGCCCGGGCGCGCAGGTCGTGCTCCCGTCCGCCGACGACGAGCGGACGGGATACCGCACCTGGGTGCACTCCCCCGATTCCAGCGACACGATACCGCCGCTGGAATCGGTGATCGAAGCGCTGCTACAGCACTGAGCCCGCGCTACTGCGCGGACGCCGCCTCGACCGCGATCACCTTCTGCCGCAAGGTTTCCACGGTCGCTGCCGGGTCCGGGGTGCCGTACACCGCGGAGCCCGCCACGAAGCAGTCGATGCCGGCCTCGGCGGCCTGCTCGATGGTGTCCATATTGATGCCGCCGTCGATCTCCACGACCAGGCGCAGCTCACCGGCGTCGACCAGGCGGCGCACCTGCCGGGCCTTGTCGAGCACGTGCGCGATGAAAGACTGGCCACCGAAACCGGGTTCGACGCTCATCACCAGCAGGGTGTCGAACTCGCGCAGGATCTCGAGGTAGGGCTCGATCGGGGTGTTCGGCTTGACCGAGAGCCCGGCCTTGGCGCCCGCGGCGCGGATGTCACGCGCCACCGCGATGGGGTTGTCGGTGGCCTCGGCGTGAAAGGTGACGTTGTAGGCGCCGGCCTCGGCGTAGCCCGGGGCCCAGCGCTCCGGGTTCTCGATCATGAGGTGGCAGTCCATCGGAATATCGGTCGCCCTGAGCAGGCTTTGCACCACCGGCAGACCCAGCGTCAGATTGGGGACGAAGTGGTTGTCCATCACATCGACGTGCACCCAGTCGGCGCCCTCGATCGCTTGCAGTTCGGCCGCGAGATTCGCGAAGTCGGCGGACAGGATGGAGGGGGCGATCATCGGAGCGGGCCGCTGGAAGGGGGAGGAAGAGGTGCACACGGGCCGCAGTCTATCGGCAGCCCCCTATGGTCCCCACGTCAACGGGAATGGCTGATTGCCGCGCACCGGAATGGGTAGCCTCTACAGAGTGATCAACATTTCGGCGGAACAAGGGTTGCGCGGTACACCGGTCGAGATCGGTGTCGCCGCGTCCGTCTCCCAGTTGCCCATCGTGCGCGGACTCGCCGAAACACTGGTGCTGCTCAGCGATTTCACCCTGGACGAGGTGGCCGATATCCGGCTCGCCGTCGACGAGGCCGCCTCCACGCTGATCGCCGTCGCCGCACCGGGCACCACGCTGCAGTGCCTGTTCACCGTCGGCGACTCCGATCTGATCGTGCGGGTCAGCGGCATCGCCGGGGCCGAGGGGCTACCGGACCAGCGCAGCTTCGGCTGGCACGTGCTGCGGACGCTCTCCGACGAGGTCACCGCCACCCAGGAACCCTTCGATCCGGCGATCTCCGGGTACCCGACGGCGGTGGAGTTCCGGCGGGTCCGGGGGAAGGCGGAGTGACCGACGGAGACAACGTGTTCGCAGCATCCACCGACGCGCCGGGACCCGAGGAACCGCGCGACGACCGGGAACCGGACGAGACCGAGACCGAGGAGACGGTCGACGCCGACGAGGCCGAGGAGGTCGCGCGTAGCGTCTCCGGCTACGACGACGTCACCACACTGTTCGAGGAACTGGCCGCCGCCGCACCGGAATCCGCCCGGCGCGCCGCGCTACGCGCCGAACTGATCAACCGCTGCATTCCGCTCGCCGACCACATTGCCCGCAAATTCAGCGGCCGCGGTGAGCCTTTCGACGACCTCACCCAGGTCGCGCGGGTGGGGCTGGTGCATGCGGTGGACCGCTTCGACATCTCCCGCGGCTCCAACTTCCTGTCCTTCGCGGTGCCCACCATCATGGGCGAGGTCCGCCGCTACTTCCGCGACAACACCTGGGCCATGCGGGTGCCGCGCCGCGTCAAGGAAACCCACCTGCGCATCGGCTCCGCCATCGACGCCCTCTCCCAGCAACTGGGCCGCTCCCCCACCGCCAAGGAGATCGCGGCCGCCCTCGAGATCGACGCCGACGAGGTGACCCAGGCGGTCATCGCCGGAAACGCCTACCAGCCCAGCAGCATCGACGCCGTCTCCGTCGGCCGCGACACCGAGGCCTCGCTCCTCGACACCCTCGGCGAGGAAGAATCCCAGTTCGATCGCGTCGAGGAATACGTGGCCATCCGCCCCCTGCTGGCCGGGCTCCCCGAACGCGAACGCCGCATCCTCACCATGCGTTTCTTCGAATCGATGACCCAGACCCAGATCGCCCAGCAGATGGGCATCTCGCAGATGCACGTCTCGCGGATCCTCTCGAAAACCCTTGCCCGCCTGCGGGAGCAATCCGCCCGCGAGTGATTCCGGCGTGGCCGGGGCCCCGGCGCGTGCCCGGCATGGGTAGATTGCGGTCGGGTCATGATCGCCTCGGCCGGACGCAAAGGGGTCGGTGTGTCACAGCAGCTGCCGTTCGATTCGCTGTATCGGCACGGGTTCGCGCGGGTCGCGGTGGCCGTGCCACCGGTGCGGGTCGCCGATCCGGGCTTCAACGCCGAACAGACCCTGCTGCTGGCCCGGCACGCCGCGGCCGAGCACGCGGCGCTGACGATCTTTCCCGAGCTCGGGCTGTCCAGCTACACCGCCGACGACCTGTTCCATCAGGACGCGCTGGACGCCGCGGTCGGCCTGGCGCTCGAGCACGTGGTCGAGGAGAGCACCGCCATCGAGACGGTGCTGGTGGTGGGTGCGCCGGTGCGGGCGCAGGGCCGGCTGTTCAACTGCGGCATCGTGATTCACCGGGGCCGGGTGTTGGGGGCCGCGCCCAAGAGCTACCTGCCCAACTATCGGGAGTTCTACGAGAAGCGTCAGTTCGCGGCCGCGCGGGAGGCACTCGACGATCACGTGGTGATCGCCGGGCAGCGGGTGCCGTTCGGGGCCGATCTGCTGTTCGCCGCGAGCAATCTGCCGGATTTCGTGTTCCATCTCGAGATCTGCGAGGACGGCTGGGTACCGTTGCCGCCCAGCGGTTTCGCAGCGCTGGCCGGAGCCAGTGTGCTGGTGAATCTGTCGGCCAGCAATATCGTCATCGGGAAGGCCGACTACCGGCGCGAGCTGTGCGCCTCGCATTCGGCGCGGTATCTCGCCGCGTACCTGTATTCGGCTGCCGGGCACGGCGAGTCGACCACCGACATGGCCTGGGACGGACAGGCACTGGTGTGCGAGAACGGCAATGTGCTGGCGGAGGGCGAGCGGTTCGCCGGACACCCACAGGTGGTCACCGCCGATATCGATCTGCGGCGGCTGGCCGCGGACCGGCTGCGCACGACCAGCTTCGCCGACACCGTGCACGATCATCGGGAGCGGCTGGAACGGTTCCGGCGCATCGACGTCGAGCTGCCCGTGCCCGCCGGGTCCGTCGCGCTGCGGCGCGAGATCCCGCGCTTCCCCTATGTTCCCGCCGATCCGGCCCGCCGCAACGAGCGCTGCGCCGAGGTGCATCGCATCCAGGTGGAGGGACTGAGCACACGGCTGACCGCCACCGGATCACAGCGGGTGGTGATCGGGGTGTCCGGCGGCCTGGACTCCACGGTGGCGCTCATCGTGGCCGCCAAGACCATGGACCGGCTGGGACTGCCGCGCTCGAATGTCCTGGCGTACACCATGCCCGGCTTCGCCACCAGCACCCGAACCCTCGAGGACGCGCGGCGGCTCATGCGGGCGGTCGGGGCGACGGCACACGAGATCGACATCCGGCCATCGGCCACGCAGATGTTGCGGGACCTGAAGCACCCTGCCGCCGAAGGGGTTCCGCAGTACGACGTCACCTATGAGAACGTGCAGGCGGGCGAGCGCACCTCACACCTGTTCCGGCTCGCCAATCTGCACGATGCCCTGGTCGTCGGTACCGGTGACCTCAGCGAACTCGCGCTGGGCTGGTGCACCTTCGGCGTCGGCGACCACATGGCCCACTACAGCGTGAACGCCTCGGTCCCCAAGACATTGATCAAATACCTGGTGGCCTGGACGATCGACACCGGCGAGCTGGGCCCCGAGGCGGGTGCGGTCCTGGCCTCCATTCTCGCCACGGAGATCTCCCCCGAACTCGTTCCTAGCGACGGCGACGCTCCCCCGCAGAGCTCCGAGGCCACCGTCGGCCCCTACGAACTCCAGGACTTCCACCTCTACCACCTGCTCCGCTTCGGCGACCTGCCGAGCCGCATCGCCTACCTGGCCCACCATGTCTGGTCCGACCGCACCCGCGGCGGCTGGCCCGACCTCGTCCCCGCCGACCAGCGCCACGAATACGACCTGCCCGCCGTCAAACACTGGCTGGCCGAATTCCTGCGCCGTTTCATCCAGACCAGCCAGTTCAAACGCTCCACCCTCCCGAATGCCCCCAAGGTCGGCTCGGGCGGATCCCTGTCCCCACGCGGTGATTGGCGCGCGCCGAGTGATGCCTCGGCCGCCGCCTGGCTCGACGAGCTCGACCGCAACGTCCCCGGCTGACAACCGCCGCGGATCCGCTACGACCCAACCCGCACCGAACCACGATCGCGGCGACGTCGACGTTCGCGCAACCACCGGTGAGTCTGCGGCACACAGAACTACGCGACCGCCGGTAGGTCCGCGCCACGCACCCACACGACCGCCGGTGCGCATCTACGGGCCACAAACCCACGCGACCGCCGACGGATCTGCGGCACTGAGTCGATTACGGTGCATACCCTGGTTGCCTCGGGCAATCGCGCCTGAGGCTGCGGCTGTGAGCGGTGTAAGGGTGCTCACGTGGTCTACGCCGATGCAGACTGCTGCCCGTCGGTAGCCGTTGAGAGGCCCCGCCGCCGCGTAGGCGTGTCAGCCGGGCCCAGCCGCCTCGCAGCTGGGCTCGGCTGGCCTCGAACCATTCGGCCGCGCCGAGTGGCTGAAATGGCTGCGCCCCGCCGGGAATCGCTCACGGACGGGGCATGATGATCGTAGCGCTCTCGGTTCTCCCTTGCCCGCGCAGCAGATTTCGGTGAAGGGCCTTGCGCGCCTACATGGTTACTTCGGAGAACGGGGGTCTGGGAAACCGGGTCAGGTAGGCGTGGGCGCGTGGCCAGGGGTCGTTTGGGTATTCGGCGCGGCTGCGGTGCCAGTGGCGGGCGCAGAATTCGTGACGCATGCTCATTGAGCCGTCACCAGTTGCTCGTCGCGCCAGGCCATCCCGATCCACCACAACCAGTTTTGAGCCGCGGCGGCCAGCACCGAGGCGACTAGCAGCAGTCCTAACTCACGATCTGACCCACGCCCAGCGCCAGGATCTCGACCCTATGGTCGGCATCAGCGGAGAAAGCGGCCACCATGACTGATGCCGCAGCCACCATCGCCACCGCACCTCAGATACCCAGTGCTGTAACAGTATTCATGTACCTCGCCCTCCTTCACGCTCACCGGGCACACCACCGACGCCAAGCAACGGCGGCCGACGTGTCCCTATCGGCTGCGATCGGGTTCGGGGCCTATGTCGCGCACCGCACAGGCGAGCCAGCGATCGGATCGATCGAGAACCCAGATAGAGCGGGCCGTCTTACAAATGTAAGCAACGGCGTAATATGGGTGTACGACATTCCAGAGTGGATCATGGAGTTGGCCGCCCGGTACGGCATCGAGCCGTACGAGATCATGCAGGTACTGAGCGGGCCTCGCCCGCAACTGCCCCGCAAGGCGGTTTGGCGCGGGCGGTCTGACAGTGCTGATGATCATCGGGCGAACCTCGTCCAGGGCCCCGCTTGCGGTGCTTGTGCGAACACTCGGGAAGTTCGACCACCAAATTGTCGGAATCATGCCCGTGACCGGTGAACTTCTCGCCGAATTCGAGAAATGGGAGGAAGGCCATGAGTGACCAGCCCAACTACCCGACCAGCGCCGCCGACGCCGAAGAATTCGCCAAGTCGTTGACCTTCGGCGAGGTTCTCGACCCCAGCGTGCTGCCTCCTGTCGGGACACCCGCGACGGTCTCGATGACGGTGCGGATTCCCTTCGAGATGCATCAGGCCATCCTCGACGAGGCCGAAGCGCGCGGAGTCGACAAATCCGCCGTGGTGCGTGACTGGCTGGCTATCGCAATGGCCAGCTCCATCCGTGGCGACAGCACCCCCATCAGCCGTGAAGACGTCCACCGTGCGTTCCTCACCGCTTTGGCCAGCGTGCACCCTCTGCCCAAACGCACCGCGTAGAACGCTGGTCTCGGCTGTGGCAGTGCCGAGACCAGCGGTTCGACCGCTGACCGTACGCGAGTTGCCCCTCGCGGCGGTTGCCATGCTCTCGAGGCCGCGATCGCTGCCAGAATTCGAGGTAGCGCGCGGTGGAGCGCTGTGTGCTATCGGCACACGCCGTACCGGTGTCACCAGCCATCGTCTCGTGCTGGACAACGGGCGAGTTTTCGTCCCCACGCCTCGCCCGCCCGGCATCGACAAAATGGCCGATCGGCCCACTGCAACCGGCTCGTCACGACGGCAGTTGCACCGAATTCGCGCCGGCGCGTTGGACGTTCGGCAATCAGCGACGACAGGACGGCGATCGCCGCGGCCGGCGGTAGACGCGGCCTGGCCCAGGTCACGTTTGCCTCGCGAGTTTCCCTTGCCGACAACGAATTCGGCGAAACCGCGCACGAAGTGCCGGCGGGGCGCTGGTATTCACCGAGATCGACAACGGTGACTGGGTTTTCTACCCCGGCACTGTCTCCAAATACCTTCTCACCTGATTGTGTGATCGCATCGCACCGATCCCGCTGGGGCCCGACGCCGTCCTACCCAACGGCGGGATGCCGTTCGCCTAGATCTATGACCCCAGTGTCGGCACCGTCGCCGCACGCATCGACGCCACTATGGCGGACACCCGCGGCAGCTTCACCACCCAGCCACACGCGAAGGCCGGGAAGTTGAGACGCCACCAGGTGACCGATGGGCCTGCATGTCATCCACGCAAACCATACGGCTCTTCGGTACCACGACTCCATCACCGCGAATTTTGGGCAACTCAGTTTCGATATGCTTACGTGCTGATTGTCGGCGCATCCGGGGCGGAGCAGCGCGTGTAACGGATTGACTCCGGTCGCGACAGGAAATGCAGACTGTGATCAACGGCTCGGTCGATGCAAAGCGTTGCGAAGAAAGGGATTTGGGTGGCGCGGCGGCGGGGGTTCCTTGCTGAACTGCAGCACCAGCAAAGGCTGGCGCAGCAGCGGCAAGCGAGGCAGCAGCGGGAAGCCATACGGGCGCACAACGAGGCTGTACGGGAGGCGCAACGCTCTGCTCGCGAGCAGCAACGCGCAGCTGCCGCCGTTATGCGAGCTTCGGCCGCCGAACGCGCTGCCGCGGAACGCGCTGCCAAGCTGGCCCACACAGCAGCCCGCGAGGCAGAAGCCGCGGAGAAGAACGCACAGCTCGCTGTCACCTATGACGAGATCGACAACCTCCTCAATGCCACACTGGAGACCGACAACTGGGTCAATCTGGAGTCGCTCCGTGAACATGTCGAGGATCTCCCGTTCGATCGTCCCGAATTGCTGGTTCCCTCGCTGGCTCCCCGTTACCGGCCGACGCCAGCTCGCCCGATCTTCACGCCACCTGCGCCGCCGTCGGGTCTCCGCGGTGCTCTGGGAGGTAACCACAGACATGGAATGCAGGTGGAGGTGGCGCAACGCGAGCACCTGAGCCGTGTCCAGCAGTGGGAGATTGCTCTCACCCAGACCTGTGCGCGGAACGCCGAGCTGCGCGATCAGTGGCGCCAACGGGAGGCGTCCCGCTATTCAGCGTTGGCCGATGCACAACGCAGGCTCGAGCAACTCAACACCGAGCGTCGCAAACAAGCCGCAGTGGCGAACGCCCGCCTGGACGGACTGATCACTCGCCTGAGTGAACGGCAGCCTGCCGCGATGGACGAGTATGTGGCTATTGTGCTGGCGAACTCGATCTACCCAGAGGCATTCGAGGTGTCGTACGAGCACAGCTTCGGCGCGGACGACCACGAACTGCGCATCACCGTGTTGGCTCCACATCCCGACACGTTCCCCACCTCGAAAGCCTTCCGCTACAACATGACCAACGACGAGATCACCGCGACCGTAATGTCGGCTGCGGAAACGAAGCGCCGCTATGCGTCGGCGATCGCACAGACGGCGCTGCGGACAGCACATGAAGTGTTCGAGGCCGATCGCGAAGGGATCATCGACAGCATCGCGCTGACCGTCGCCGTCGACACCGTCGACAGCGCAACCGGCCACGACACCCGGATCGACCTCGTCCGCCTGGCAACCGATCGCCCAGATTTCCTTCCCATCGAACTTTCTCGCGTGGAACCGGCTGCCACGCTGGCCCACCTCTCGGCAGCGGTATCGAAGAACCCCTACGGGCTGGTTCCCATGGCAAACCACGGAGTACGCGGATGAACGACCCACAAGACGCGATCGTCGGACTGCGAAAGATGTTGATCGTCAAGGAACGCGAAGCCGCCGACCTGCAGGACCGCATCCACGAACTAACCGCGCAACTCCAAGCCCGCCCTGTTCCTGCTGCCGAACCGCCAGCTCTGAATGACCCCCGGCTCATCACCGTCGAAGATGTACTGGTGCTTCAGGAAGTGGGGATCTACGAGTACCACCACCCCCTGGAGAACGCCGACAGTTACAAGCAGGCTCTCGCAGACCTCCGCACGCACGTACGCGATGCTGTGAAGGGCAGTGAGGCCATCGTTATAGCCAAGAAGTTCAGCTTCAACAACTCACTCGCCGAAGGCCGTCGGTTGACCTCGGACCTGTCCAAGCTCATGCTGCGGGCATACAACGC
This sequence comes from Nocardia sp. CA-151230, assembly GCF_050942175.1. Lineage (NCBI taxonomy): Bacteria > Bacillati > Actinomycetota > Actinomycetes > Mycobacteriales > Nocardiaceae > Nocardia > Nocardia sp. CA-151230. Next base: position 3,306,258 of record NZ_CP192061.1, on the reverse strand, counting down.
CGAAGCCGAGAACTGCGTCCGAACCATACGGGCCGGCAACCTGGACACCGCGAAACGACGACTCGATAAAGCCGCCAACGACATCGAAAAGCTGGGCGCGGCAATGCAGATATACGTGTCACCCGACTACCACGAGCTTCGCATCAAGGAACTCGAACTCACCGCCGACTACATGATGAAGGTGCAAGAGGAACGCGAGGTCGCCCGCGAGGAACGCGAGCGACTGCGCGAGGAACGCAAAGTCGAGCAAGAACTCGCCGCAGAGCGCGAACGACTCGACAAAGAACAAGCGCACTACCGCGCAGTGCTCCAGCGACTCAGAGACACCGGACAAGACACCCGCGACATCGAAGACCAGTTGGCTCGCATCGCCGACGCGATCGCGCAAAACGACTACCGCGCAGCGAATATCCGCGCAGGCTACGTCTACGTCATCTCCAACATCGGAGCCTTCGGAGCCGGCGTCGTCAAGATCGGACTGACCCGCCGCCTCGAACCCCTCGACCGAGTCCGCGAACTCGGCGGTGCATCCGTCCCGTTCCCGTTCGACGTTCACGCGGTCTACTTCTCCGATGACGCGGTCACACTCGAAAACGAACTGCACAAAGAATTCAGCTCTCGACTGCTCAACCACGCGAACCAACGGCGCGAATTCTTCTTCGCCACACCTGAAGAAGTACGTCAAGTGCTGACGAAGAAGGTGGGAAACCTCCTCGATTACAATGACTCTCCCGAAGCCACGCAGTACTTCCAATCGAAGGGTTACTGGCCCGACTTTAGGGCATAGCGATTAACCGACACGCCCACGCGCTGGGCAAACTCCCGAAGTGTGCTTCGCCTGTCGTGTTGGAGGAGCACGCTGACCACCGTCCGGGCCAGGGTCTGAGACCGTACCCACTCCTTCCCCACGTAGCTGCTCGTTGCGCGCGACGAGATCGACGACACGCGCTTGCAGATGCTGATAGGCGGCGGACGATGGCGCAACATACGCCATGTCGCGGAGGCGAAACGGGGGACCCACGCCCCGGACCCGAAACTCAACCTGACATAAGATAGATCATCGGCACGCGAATGATAATGCGATGCACCAACTTTCAACATAACGGCCCTCCACGTATGCGCGAACGCATGGACCCTTCTCTCTCGGGATCGAATTGGCCGCCAGGAGTCGCGTGGCGGCGCTGCTGCCGGGATGGATCGAACGCGGCAACGTGTGGCCGACCGAGCTTGCCGAGCAAGCCGCCGTCGACGGTTTCGTGCCCATGACCCACAACACCGCATTGCTCGGATCGCTCCCCGACGAGTTCCCGTCGCTGCACTGGGCAACGGACTGGACGATTCCATCGGTGGCTACGCCCCGCCGGTACTGGTCACTGCACTACGGAACTGGTTGTCCGACAAACGCCGAACAGCTCACCGCCGTCGGTGACCGATGGAACGACCGCCCGTACGTGCGCACCGCGCTACGCAAGATGGACGAGGCACTCGCGCTCGCTGAGCTGACCGGTACCGGCTTTGTCGAAGCCGCAGAGATCTACCTCCCCATGCAGGGCATCATCGACTGACCTTCTCGTGCTGGATGCACGCCGTCGGTCCGTCGAGAACCGGAGTCCGCGAGCGTGGGGGGCGTGTCAAAACCCCTGGTAGGGGTGCTGCAGAGAGGATCTGAGCACATGACACAGTGCCGGGCTAGAAATCGGGACGTCCCTGACAGATACTTCACTGCACCAACCTTTAGGGCAAACCAGTTGGGGGTGGCTATCCGTTCGTCGGGCCTCACTGCGACATTCGGCGATGGATCACCCGAATTACCCCTGTATCGGCGGAAATCCGTAGTTCTCCGCACATTGGGCGTGTTGTAGATGCTGTGTTTCATCCACGGTCCGTCGAGGACTACCTCAGTAGGTTCTGAGTCCTCCGCCTTTGGGGTTCAACATGGTTTCGTGAGTCAGTCGCTCGTCGGAGTGGAACCCCAGCGGCTTGTACCCGGTATCCCACATCACGGACTGCACCACCTGCCGGTCTTTGAGGAAGACGTAGTACCCGAAAGACGCCGGATCTGAACCGATCCGGGGCGGTAGGCCCTTCCAGCAGGTGCCCGGCGGGGTTTGCGCGATCTTGTTCAGCCAGTCGTCGTCCATTGCCGAGGAGGCCTCGATCAGCGTGTCCCAGTCATCGGACCAACCGGCGGCGCGGGTGACCTCGCCAAGACTGATGGCTTGCTGCCCGCTCCCAGCGGTATTGAACTCCGCCGACAGCGCCTCACTCGAGCCGAGCGGCTGCGGCTTGCTGTCGAGGCGCATTTCGGATTGACACACTTTCGCGGCTGGCTTTTGGTGTTTGGCAGCACATCCGGCCAGCAGCGGAACCATCAGGATGCCGACGACGATCGTGGCTGATTTCACTTGCCTCGCACTCACTTTCCCTTGCCCGGAAGTGGGATATCCACGGACGGAGGACTTGTCGTATCTTTCCAGGGAACAGTATTACTGAAGGCGATCTGGGCGGGAGCTTTGTCCCCGTTGGGACTGTGGATGACGACGGTGTCGCCCTTGTCGACCGCGGCGATGACCGCTGTTTTCAGGTCGTCCTTTGATGCGTTCATATTCGCCAGACCGATCTGACGGCCGACATCATTGTTCTTGAGGTCCATCGCCTCTCGTTGCGGACCGTTTCCGCCGACCATTTCATGGGCGCTGGCGTACTGCTTAGCCCAGTCGGCACCGAACTCCTGGGTCATACGCGCATTCCAGTAGGCATGTCGGGCCGCATCCGCATGACCGTCATCTTTCGAGTTCTCATTAACAGCGGTGTACTTGTTATCCTTCCCGAACGACACCGCTTCCTCCTTGATGTCGTTGAACTTCTTGTAGTTCAGCGGATTGCCACCGTGGAGCGGGTTGCAGAGTTCATCCATCGCGGCCTTTTCCTCGGCCGTCATCTCCACCGGCTGAATGTCGAGATCTTGCAACCTGATCAGGTTCAGCAGGGTCGAGTCGGGCCAGACGACGATCTCGGACTTCGTCGTATCTACCTGGTAGTTCAGGAGAATATCCCGCAGCGCGGCGTCATCCGGTATACCGGCCAGCGCCAGCTTGACATCCTGGGATACGTGCTCGAGCTGCGTGGCCAGATTACGCGCGCCGATCTTGTCGGTGGCCTGTACATCCCAGTATGCCTGCTTGAGACTCGCACCCAATCGGAGGCAGTCAGCGGTCTTCCACGCGACGGACGCCGGATTGCCCCAGTTCTTTTTGATTGTCTCCCAATTCGAATCGTATGACTTCACGTCACCGGTCTCGTCGTCGTAGAAGAGGTTCCATTCCGATTCCTCGACCTCGTCGACAACCGACTGCAAATTTACGAGATCCGAGAACAATTCAGCGGTCGTGGTGTCGATCTGCTTATGAATGGCATCGAGGACGTCACCCGACGTCACCGCCTCGTTCTTCAACTTGGTCGACATGGTGCGGGCCGCACTACCGGCGGCCTCACCGAAGTAGGATTCGGATCCCTGAATCGCCTTGTCGGCATTGAGGGATTCGGCCTCGAGGGTAATTCCGGCGTTCATCGCGTCCGCGGCGGCGAACCGCGCCGAATCGAGCTTCCACCCGAGCACCGTGGAGATGGTGATCTTCTCACTACTCACTTGATCCCCTTGAATCCGGCCACATTCGCCTCTTCCATCCCATCGACGGTGCCTGCCGCGTTATCGGTCAGGCCCGCGAACTGGGTGAGCCTGCCTTGATGAAGGGCCACCACCCGATCCATGGCCTCGAAGACGCCCTTGATGTTGGTCGCGAAGGCCGAGAACGGCATCGCGGCAGGAGTGGCGTTACGGTCGGTCTGGCCGATCGGGGCCAGTTTGCCGATCACGTCGGAATGGGTGCGCGTATCGGTCGCGAGCGCGCGCAACTTTTCGGGATCGAAGGCGACCATATCTACCGTCCCACCAACAGCTTTCGCTTCATGAATCCCCCATCAGCAGCTACAACGCTGCTGAATAGTAGCGGGTGTCCAGAACGACGAACAAGCCGGCGCACGTTGTCGGTACAGTTTCGAGCAGTCGGGGGAGGCGTCCCGGCATGGACGATCCGGATGAAGGGGAGCGAGGCACGTGGACCAGCGTCGCGCGCGGGCAGAAAAGATCGACAAGGTCGTCGGGGAGGTGCGAGCCCAGGCTCGCGCCACGGACCGCACAATGGCGATCGAGGTGGATGCCTACGGGCAGATCACCCAGATCAAGCTGTCGCCGAACGCCGTTGCCGAGGGAACCGAACGGCTCGAGCGGGCCATCATCGAGCATTACAAGGCGGCGCGAGCCGCCGCAGAAGCCCAGGCACACAAGGTATACGAACAGTTCGTACGGGCTGAGAAGAAGGACGCCGCACTGGCAACACCGCAACCCGAGTGGGCCGATCAGGATGACGTGCAGCCGTTCAAGCTCTGGACCAACACGCGGTAGTGAACCGCACCCGAATGCCATCATGAAGATATGCGGAGCATCCCGTTCGACGCTCAGGAGCGTGCCGCACGGTGCGATCTCCTCGACGAACTCGGAGGCGACGCACCCACGCTGCTGGAGGATTGGACGACCACGACCCGCGACCTCTCGGCCAACAGCGTTTCGTGCACCCGCTGTCAGACGCCGGCGGCATGCCAGTCCCGCAGCCGTCGCCAACACGTCATGCCCGACCCGTAACCCCGCTCCTGGGGCAGGAACTCCCACGGAATGCCGGTGTAGAGCACAAACAGTGTGCCGCACAACACCTTTCGGTCGTCGAGCCGCCTGCGGCCGGGATGGTGCGTTCTGCGGGGAACCACCGGCAGCAGGAGCTCGATGCGCTCCCACAACCGACACTGCCGACGAACCCCCTGTGCGTCCGCCGCTACATCGGTGTTCGGAAAACGATCATCTGACGTACGCGAACACCCTGCCCCGGCCCCTGCGTGGCCGGTTCGGTCAGCGTGGTATGCGGCATGTCAGGATGTCTGTTCTACCGCTGTAGGTTCGAGGACTTGGCTGAGCGGGAATGAGGGACGCCGCGCGGCGACCATACAGGGCCGGTGTGCGAAAAGCTCTTGAAAGCCTTGTATCTCGCGAGCGGACACCGTTAGAACACGAAACTCAGCGCTCGTGGTGTGGACCGTACCGCCGCAGAACGCGCACTCGTAGGACTGCATCAGGTGATCATCCCGTGAGCTTCCGCGGGCACACCGACCGCGGGGTGGCCAACCTGAACGAGCGGGTCGCGGCATAGAGCGGACGCGTTCTGCCAGGGGTGTCGGTCGCTGTCGGGTATCGACGCTATGGGTCTGTGCAGCTCGCTGTTGTTCGGCGCGCTGCATCCACACCGGTCGTGCGAAGGTGGTTGGGATTGTGATCGTTAGGAGTAGTTGTGCCACTGATCTCTGCCGCGATATGCCCACATCCGACGATGTTGATTCCGGACGTGGCAGGTGAAGCCTCTGGCGAGTGGGCCGAGTTACGTTCCGCATGTACGGAATCAATCCGGGAACTCGGGATTCCTGTGTTCAACATCTTCGACAAGTCAACCACGCCTGCTGTGGGCGCGGCCGACCTGGTTGTGATCGTCGGCGGCGACAGCGAGACCCGAAGTTTCGAGCCATCCGGTGAGTACGGGAGCCTGTTGGCCAACGGTATCTGCTGGGAGTACGGATGGGAGGGTGCCGGCGAACCGCAGCCGCTACCGCTGTCCCTAACACTCGGCTATTGGTTGATGCTGACCAGCAAGGTCAAGGGAATGATCATCGCCAACGTCGCATTCGAAGCGATCGCCTTCAATGCGTCGCCGCGAGAGTGCTTCCTGCTCGGACAGGAGTTGGCCGGGCGGGCGGACAGGGTGGCAATGCTCGTCATGGGTGAAGGATCGACGTGCATGACCGTCACGGAGCGAACGCGTCATGCCGACCGCGCTCAACGATGCGATGCCGAGGTGACACGGGCGCTGGCGCACGCCGATTCGGATGCACTCGCTCGTCTCGATCCGAGACGGCTCCGGATGACGGCTACCGGGCGAGCAGCCTGGCAGGTATTGGCAGGGGCAGCGATCGGACACAGCTTTCAAGGTCGACTACACACGGATTCGACGACCCGGAACGAGGGGTATTTCGTGGCGAGTTGGACTCGACACCCCGATGCCCCGAGGCCAGCACCGGGGCATTGATCCTCCGGATGCCCGCGCTGGCCGGTTCGGTCAGCGCGATCAGCGGCAATAGTGGATGTGCTGAAGGCGATTTCCTAGCTGAAACTGCCGGCCGATCCGGCGACCACGATGAAACCGTGGTACCGATCGTGCTGGTTGCGGTCTTGAGGTTCACGTTGGGTGAATGTTTAGCGTCGAGATGCCGGATGGACCGGCAGGGTCCCGGTGCGGTGAGGAGTGGGTCGTGTCCTGGTCGATTGCCGAAGTCGCCCGAATGTCCGGGGTGACAACACGGACCCTTCGGCACTACGACGAGATCGGCCTGCTGCCGCCGGCGGGCGTCCGCACCAACGGCTACCGCTTCTACGAGCAGGCGCAACTGTTGCGCCTGCAGCAGATCCTGGTGCTGCGGGAACTGGATCTCGGGCTCGACGAGATCGCAGCGATTCTCGACCGGCAGACCGATCGTTTGGTCGCGCTGCGGGAACACCACGCGAGATTGCTGCGTGAGCGCGACCGCCTCGATCGAGTGGCGCACACCGTCGCGCGCACCATCGAGGAACTCCAGGCACAGGAAGGAACAACGGGCATGCCCCAGATCAACAGGCCGGAAAACCTTTTCGAGGGATTCGACCCGAGCCCGTACGAAGCCGACGCGCTCAAACGCTGGCCCGATCAGACGGAGGCACTCGAGCGCTCGAAGGCGTACACCGACTCGCTGTCGGCCGAGGAGATCGCGCGAATGCAGAAGGAAACGACCGCGGCGATGACCCGCATGGCTGAGCTGATGGCATCGAGAACGCCTGTCAGCGATGCGGCCGTGCAGTCCGAAATCGACGCCGCATACCGACTCGTCAGTGCCACCTGGACCCCGGACGCGCAAATGTTCAAGCAACTTGCCCAGACCTACCTCGACGACCCCACCGCCACCGCAAGTTTCGATCGGATCGCTGCGGGACTGGCCACCTACTACCACGACGCGATGGTGGTCTTCGCGGATACCAGGCTCACGTAACCGACAGCCGCCCACACCATCCGGACTGCCCCGCGCTGACCGGTTCGCTCAGCGCGACATGCGGCAGATGAGTGCGTTCACCAGTCGAGACACGATCCTGGTCGGGCAGTTCCGAACGCCTAGTCGGCATCATCGGTCACGTACTGTAGCTACCATCCCACGGCCAGCCGAAACCCAGTCGGATAGGGTAGAACTCCGCCCAGTCGTCAACTTCTTCGCCTTCGGGGTATTCGCCGTGGCACTCCACAACGAGTCCGAAAAGCACCCCATCATGCATTTCGGTGAACGGTGAGATCACGATGTCGCCGAATTCCCGATCGGGCAGCCACTTCATCCACTCGTCCAGCAGGCGCTCCGCTTGGGCTACGACATTCTGTGCCTGCTGTCCGCCGTAGGTCTCGCCTGCAACCTCGATCGTGGTATCGAGATGCGTTCCTGCCGTGTCGAACTCGTGCAACACTGAGTAGACCCGCTGTAAGACGGCGTCACCCTCGGAAAGCCCCTGGTTGATGCGCGTCACGTATCCGAAAAACTGGCCCCGCTGCCAGCGCCCGGCCATCTCCGTGCGGTGGCCGGGCACTCGCTTGATAGGGATCAGGTCCGGCACACCCATGCGATCTGGCCTTCCTCGCGAAACCACAGTCGTCCCCGCACAGTACCTCGACGGCGCGCGACCGACGTTCTCGCCGAAGAGAATCGGGCAAGCTGATTCGAAACAGATATCAGCGTTCACATTGTTCACGGAAATCGGCATTATGGTGCGTCGCCCGCGGACGAACTACGCTCTGCCCGTTGATCTTCCGCAGGCCCGCGCTGGCTGCTTCGAACCGCGCGGGTCGCGGCAGATCAGTGCATTTGGGGATCGAGGCCGAGCTGACCATTCTGGTCTCGCCGCGACTTGGAGTGCACGACCTACCTAGAGAGGCTTTTCGGCCGCTCAGGCAGTGCCCGACTACTACTCGGGATTCGTGTCTCCCGGCGCGGTGGTGTCCCCCGTCCGTGATGTCCCGGCTTCGATTGTCTTGACGGTCAACAGAACCTGTCGGACCCCGGGCATAGACTCGCGGCCGAACAGTTCGATTCGGTCGGGAGAGGTCACATGGCTGCATCATTTACCGCGCACGATATCGCGCAGTGGTTCGTGTGCTGGGCGGACACAGTCGATGCCGAAGTCTCCAACCTCGAGGTCCAGAAGCTGCTCTACTACGCGCAAGGTCACAGTCTCGCCACCAGCGGCAGGCCACTGTTCGACGAACCCATCGAGGCCTGGGCCGACGGCCCGGTCGTTGCCGACCTCTATCACGATCTGCAACTGTTCGGACACGACCCCATCGACATCAGTCTCTTCGTCCCCGAGGTGCTCGAGTGGGACTGGGACGACTTCGACCCGGTCGAATCCGTCCTGACCAGCACCTGGGATACCTACGGCAGTCTTGCCACCCCGGCTGCCCGGGACAACCTCCACCTCGAAAGCCCCTGGAGGGAAGCGCTCGAGGCGACTGGGAACAATATCATCCCACTCGATCGGCTCGGCTCTTTCTTCCGTCACGAACGCTGAGCGGCCGCGGAGGAACCTTGGTGCACTGGCTTGCCGCATGCGAGCCGTATCGACAAGTCCGGAACGGATTCAAAGGGCCGGTCGACTCGGACAGGCCAAAACCGAAACCACCCAGATCTACGCTTGAGCACGAGATGAGCTGTTGGACAGCGTAATCCGCGCGGCCCGTCGCCCCTGCGACACCGTCCGCCGCTGAACTTACCCCGTCGGATCAATTGCACGCCTTGTCAACAGCGTTCGCTGATTCTGCTCGAACTACAACGGCGATTCAACGGCCCTCCACGGCGATCGCCATCAGTAGCATCGGGCAGTCAAAGATACCTCGGATCCGTGCTGCCGGTTGATCTTCGCCTGGTCCGCGCTGGGCCAGTTCACTCCGCGCGGGAAGCGGCAGATGAGTGCGTTCCTCAGCACGGAAGTGGCGAGCACAATACCAGCGGGATCGGACGCGACGTCCAGGTCTGATAGCGGGCGAACAACCGTGCAGTGCCGACAGCACGATGCCAGTGTGCGGTGTACTCCTCACCAGTGAGGAGACGTGCGTACATCCACCGGGCACTGTGACCGCGTGTCTCAACAATGACAGCGGGGGCGGCGCGGATGTTCAGGTACCACTGCGGCATTCGGGTGCGGCCGACATTGGCGGCGACCAGCAGCACCGCGTCGGCAGTGGGGACGTACGCCAGCGGCGTGACTCGTCGCAGCCCGCTGCGTCGGCCGCGCGTGGTCAGCAGGCAATAGTGGATCCGGCCGTCGGCATTGCGCCACGGGGCGACGCCACCGACCCGGCCGCCGGTCGCACGGAACACGCGGATGTGCGCGAGGCTGAACAGGCGGGCGAGTTGTGAGAATGCCCGGGAGTTGACTATCCGCGCGGCAGGTCGACGCGCAGGCTCGCCAATCACATCGTGCTCCTCTTCTTTCGTCGATCGGCCACTGCCCAGCAGTATCCCGCTCAAGGCGCCAGTACGCCGAACCTGCTCAGACCAGCTGAGGGACCGCTCCCGTGAAAACGCGGTTACGTGGTGAAAAAGGTTGTCGTCCAACGTCGCACGATTCATATCCCAGTAGTGCAAGCCACCGCTGGCACCGGTCTCCGAATGCACGCCATTCGGCAATAGCGGACGTTCTGCACCGCACCAGGTTCCGGCCGCCGGCGCCCCGCGCTGGCCGGTTCGGTCAGCGCGGTATGCGGCTACTTACCGGATACCTCGGGCCGCAGCGCGTTCCGCAACACTCGGTCGCACACCCAGCGGCAATCGCGGGACCTCCTGGACCCCAGACGATTTCACTCGTTCTTGGGAAGTCGTGGTTCCGTGTCGGGTGAAAGCCGTTCGCTGCCGGGAGCGTCGACCGGACCCGGGCGAGTGACGACCAGACGGCTGATAGCGTCCAGCCACGCGTCCTCGGGTGAAAGCGGTTCGCTGCCGGGAGGATAGATCGGTTCCGGGCGAGTTCCGAACAAGTAGTCGCGGAAGGCTCGCAGGTACTCGTCCAGATCCCGTTGATCGGCGAACCTGGTTTCGGTCGGGTCGAACCACTCGTCCGGTGTCGGGTGCCACGCGACCATGAAGTCGAGCGCTTCGCGCACCATAACCCCATAGGTCGAATCCGTGGCACAGACCTCGCGCAACACCGTTGCGCTAGAGCACATTCCGCGGCCGTATTCGGTGCGGTGCATGTTCACCAGCGGCCACAGCAGGCTACCGATATGCGGGATTTCGTCCCACCACGTAGCCTTCGTGCACAGGGTCTCACTAGCTCGCCTGGGGCGTGATTGCGTGACAGGTGTCGGGTAGTCGCAGGGCGCGCCTCTTCGGTCGATGCTGCGGGTCGGTCCGGTTTCAAGGTTCACGGGTGGATACCACACGCCGCGCCACACCGAAACTCCGAGATAGCGGCGACTCACCGGGAGTGGTTCGGCCAGTGAGATGTCGACGGTAATTCGGCTCACGGGCGGCAACGGTCGGGCGCGGACCAGATCCGCCACCATCGACAAGCAATCCCGCACATCGAAGCCTGACACACCGACGCCCTGCTGGAGCAGGCCGTCGGAGAACTCCTGCGTGTCGAATTCGATCCAGAACCGCCGCAAGGTGGTCATCTGCGATTTCCTCCCGCCGGCACCGATGTCGAACTCCGACCCCGATGATCCCAGAGCTGATCAGCATCCAACACTCGACAATCGGCATAGAAAGACGACCTGTACCGCACCGGTTTTCGGCCGCCGGCGCTCAGCGCTGGCCGGTTCGGTCAGCGCGGTATGCGGCAGTAGCGTATGTCCGGCCGACACCGGATGGCCGGGGCCCCTTGTCTTCCGTGCGTACTGGGGCTGGCCGATTGGTCAGCGGAATGAGCGGATATTCGGTCGTGTCTTTGGGTCAGGACTGACGGGGATGCGGAGTCGTACCGAAAGGTTGTGTGACAGTTGACGGTTTTGCGGTGGAGCGAGGTCAAGAACTTCTTCGACCCCGACCAGATGGGCACGCTCCCGGACGTGTACGTGCCGGGTACGTCGGTCGAGGATTGGCAGGCAGTATTCGATTTGGTTCGCTCGAAGGGGTGGGCATGGGAGTACCTCGAGGGTTTCAACAAGCGACAGCTGCCGTCTGCCGCGGAGGTTTTTTCACATCCCGCCGATGCGGAGACCATGATGCTGCGTGTCTGGCCTGTCCCGGACGTGCAGGTGATCTTTCGTCCCTGGTCTGCTGACGAGATGGACTTCGATGTCGACCTTCGCGAGTTGCAGGGCCAGGCCGGGGTGGACACTCTGTGCGATTTCCTGTGCACGATCGGTCGGCGTCTGGGCAAGCAGGTATCCATGTGCTCGGAGTTCAACACCAGCTCCACCCGTTACCCGGTACTCGGTTTCGACCCCGTCGCCGATCGTGTGGTGCTTCTGGCAGATCCAACGCTCGACTGACCTACTTCCCTGCCCCGCTGGCCGTTTCAGCAAGCGCGATCAGCGGCATAGAAAGACGTTTAGGCCTCGGGAAGGCGTCGTCCTCGGCGGCGGCCCTGTTTTCGGCTAGCGGTAGTCGGGCCAGGTCCACTCGGTGTCAGTCTTGGCATGGGCCACAACCGCTGAAGCACGCTTTGCGAGAAGGTCATCGAATACGTCTATCCACGAGCCGTTTCCGCTGATGATCAGCGTATCGAGCGATTCGATCACCACGTAGACCTCGCCATCGCCTCGCTGCTTGATCTCTACGTTGAAGTCCCATCCCCCTCGGAACTCCTCCGCTAACAGCTGCTCGACCGCAGTCTTCACCGCCTGTGCTTCATGAAGATCGGCAACGCCTTTTACCGTGGCGTAGAGATCACAGTTCGCAGACACGTGATGGAACCTACAGTGTCGGTACGACAGCGCGGCCGGTCGCTGCCACCATCCTTTTGCGGAATGGCTTACCGGTGAGGTCGATTCGGACAAGACCCTCGGTCCTGCGGACACCGGACAAGTGAGGCATTGGCGCGCCGATCGGGTGTCCGAAATTCGGCATGAGCGGACGTAGCCATCGGGGGTGGTAGGCGGCATGGGGAGGCGGCGTATCTCGGCTACTTGACCTGAGACTCGTGCACCGCGGGCCCGATCACGACGTGTGCGAGCAACCCCGACCGGTCACTACCCAGATGCCGGGCGACCTCGCCCAGCGCGTTGTCCAGTGCCGCCCGCGTCGACCCCGGCCGCGGATGCAGCCGCACGACCGTGTCCGCCTCGCGGATTTCGATGTGGCAGACCTCGTTACCGAGGGCACACCCGGCGACCGGTCGCGGCGCACCGATCACGACATCGGCCTCACCGCCACAGCGGCTGACCCGACCGCTGATGAACATCTGCACTCCAGCACTCCCCCTCCACCGATCACAGAACCGCTCAATAGTTCGACGCCACTGTGCCAGCGGATTGCTCGACCCGAATCATCATCTGACGACTACCGATCCAGAAGTGCGATTCCGCCGTCCACGTGACATGAGGCGGTGTCTTTCACCAAGCTAAGAGGGCCATCGGAGGTCTTATGTCCTACCGCGGCGGCGTATTTCATCCTCGAACACCTTGTGGATCTCGCGGGCGATCAGGAACCACTCGGTGAGTGGGATTTCGTGGCCGGACCGTTCGGCGATGACGTGACGTCCGCGTGGTGATCGCGCAGCGCGGTGCGCGTGCGCGCTGTTGGTTTCGGCGCGCAACGTGGCGTAGATGCCGTTGCCGCCGCGTACGCCGGAGATCGCGGTGATCGGGATGGACCCTAGGTCGGGCGGAGCGGTCCGCCAAGTGGCGAGCTCGTCGAAGTACGTGCGGGACTGTTGCCGCCGCGTGCGGACCACGCTGGGGGTGAATCCTTCGCGCTTCAGCTCGCCGCGCACGTCGGTCGGCAGGCCACGCCATTGCCAGCGAAACACCAATGCAAGCAAGCGAAGCCGGGCGAGGACCCCGGCCACACCGGCAAAGACGCGCTCGACTCGGCGCAAGCGCGGGTCGAAAACCACCTCGGCGGCTTCGTCGGTAGCGTCGACCAGCACGATGCCCGTGATCCGTTGCGGCTTGCGCGCGGCCGCGAGCCTCACTATGGGACCACCCGTTCCGTGGCCGACGAGAATGAACGGTCCTGGCCCGAAATGGTCGAGCACCTCGTTCAGGTCCTCGGCCATGCGATCGAGGGAGCGGTCGGCCGGATCGGGTGCGCTGCGGCCGAGACCGGAGCGGTCATAGACAATCGCCCGCATGAGCACCGCGACGATAGGTTGCACGCGGGCCCAGGACACTCGGTTACCTGCCGCGTCTGCCTCGAATACGACAGTCGGGCCTGATGTTCCGGCGAAGTAGGTTGGCCGACGCAACACCTTCGCATGTAGCCGCCGCCCGTCCCGTGTTGTAACCCACTCCGAGATGCCCTGCGTATGGAGTTCGGTATCGGTCATCGTGTGTCACTCCCTCACGCCCATCGAACGATCGTCGCACGAATTGCGGACTTGTTATCGCCCCTCGCGTGCCTGGCACCGCCGACTCAGGTTAATCCGCTGTCCTAGAGGTGGTTTCGGCCCGGCTGACCGCAGGTCGGCCCGCCCGAAATCCGACCCAAGCACACCTCGGCCCGCAGTCAAGGTCCTGCGTTAGGGATATCGGGCAACTCCCGCTCGTCGGCTAGGGACAGGATGACGGCCAGAGGGCAGCAGCCTGACCGACGTCGGCGACCGCAGCTGGCTGGAGTCACGTTCCCGCTTACCGGAGGCCACCTACCTAGGAGTGTGAAAATGTCGTCCACGTGACATGAGACGGCGTCTTTCACCAAGCTAAGGCATACCTCATAACATTCCGGATGGCCCGTACCACAACTCATCTCACATCAGCAGGAGCGAGCACTGCCGCCGGCCGTACGGCGATCTGCCCGTAGATTTTCCGAGGGTTCGCGCTGGCCGGTTCGGTCAGCGCGGTATGCGGCATGACCGGATATCCGGATGTCTGCCCTCAGGGCCTTGTCGCCGCTCGGCGCGCTTGATGGACGTGGTGGGAGAAACCGGTCTCATCTGTTGCCTGACACCGCCTTTCAGCCGGCCCGGTCAGGTCCGTGGCTTCAGTGCGACCTTGCGGATCTTGCCTGCCGGCGTCATCGGCAGGCTGTCGACCACCTCGACCCGGTCGGGCACCTTGTACTTGGCCAGGGTGCGCCGACACCGCTCGAGCAGTATGTCGGGGTCCACCGCAGCACCGGGCGCGGCCACTACGAATGCGTACCCTGTCTCGCCGAAGGTTTCATCCGGCACCCCGATCACCGCGGACATCGCCACCGTCGGGTCCTCGGAGAGCACGTTTTCGACCTCTGCCGGGTAGACGTTGTATCCGCCGCGCACGTACATCTCTTTCCGGCGACCGAGCAGCTGGAGGTGCCCGTCGGCGGACATCGATGCGATATCGCCGGTCGCGAGCCAGCCGTCGGCGAGGAATGCCGCGGCCGACTCGTCGGGCAGCTGCCAGTAGCCCGCCGCTACGCACCCGCCGCGGACCTGCAGTTCACCGGCCTGGCCGGGGGCCAGTGGGGTGTTTCGGTCGTCGACGATGCGGCCCTCGAAGTCGCCGGTCATAGTCCCGATGGTGTGGGCGACCGTCTCCAGAGAATCGCCCAGCGGCGAGATGACGCAGGCGCCCGACGTCTCGGACATGCCGTAGAGGTTCGCGATCCGGACGCCATCGAATCTCGCCGCGACCTGCTCGGCGAGGGCCGGTTCCAGGTTCGACCCGCCGACCACGCACAAGCGCACACTCGACATGTCCGCTCCCACAGCGGAGTCCGCGCCGAGCATCATCTTGTACATGGTCGGGACGCCGACGAACATCGTCACGCCGATGTCGGCCATCGTGGCGACTACGAGGTCCGGATGGAACCGCGGCAGCAGCGCGATCGCGCCCCCGGTGACAAGGGTCGAGCCCAAGGTGCAGGTCAGTCCCCCGACGTGGTTGAACGGCATGACGCCGAGAATCACATCAGCAGCCGACTGCTCGAACCGATCCACTTGCGCGGCAGCCGAAGCGAGCAGGCTGGCATGAGTGATCGTGGCACCCTTGGGTGTGCCGGTCGTTCCTGAGGTGTAGAGGATCACCGCCGGATCCGTGGGCCTGACGGCCTCGGCGGCGCGGGAAAGCAGCACTGGTTCGGGCTCGGTGGCTGTGAGGTCCGCCCACTGTTGCCGGCCCGGGACCTGGTCACGGCCGAGGAAGAACAGATGCTCGACCGTCGGGATGTCGGGGCGGAGCTGGTCGAGAAAGGGCCCGAACTCGAACCCGTTCGACTCCGCGTCGCAGACCAGGGCACGCGCCCCCGATTGTGTGAGCATGTAGGTGAACTCGCGTTCACGGTAGACGACGTTGAGGGTGACCAGCACCGCCCCGATCTTCACTGCAGCGAGGTAGGCGACGATCCAGTCGGGCGAGTTCGTCGCGGCGATCGCGATGCGGTCACCGTGGCCCAGACCCAGGCGCAACCAACCGGTGGCGACGCGGTCCGATCGCTCATCGATCTCGGCATAGCTGATTGCCTCACCACCGAAGTGGACGAACGTCGACCCGGGCGCTGCCGCAACCCGAGCAGCGAGCGTCGCGGGAATCGTCGACCCGTTGCCAATTCCTTTGTCCATCAAGCATTCCGATCATTCGGGGCAGCGCCGCACGACCACCCGAGACGCGGGCGCCGTGACGGCAGTCACATCCAGCAATCCTGCGTCACCATAAGCCAGTCACTCCAACAAAGCAAGCATGCGTGCTTGTTTTGTTGGTGGCAACGCTTGAGAAGTAGGCCGTCATGGGTGGTCCGGCGTCACCAACGCGGTGATTCGCACTCGAAGGGCCCGCACACCTCAGGAAGGGGCAATAGCCGACGTTCTGCCAGCCTCGGATCGGCACGGCCAGTTGATCTTTCGATGCCCCGCGCTGGCCGATTCGGTCAGCACGGTATGCGGCAATAGCGGACGTTCTGCACCGCACCAGGTTCGGGCCGTCGGCGACACCCGAGAGTGCGACAGCACCGCCTTCTACCGCTGCGAGTGACACTTTTCGGCGCACGCCGGAGTGTGGTGCTGGGGTGTACCTCAAACGGCAGCCCCACATGCAATCCGTCCAGCCCACCGCGAAACCGCGCAGCTTTTTCTCATCGGCTACCCGTTGCAAGCCCGAGCACCCGCAACCTCGATTCTCCCAGACCGCCGAGGTGGCGCAGCAAATTCGCTTCAGCCATCGAATAGCGCAGACGACCCCAAAGGCGCGTCTTGCCATTGCTGCCAGGCTGTCATCGCGGTGTCGAACTTCTCAGCGCCTCATTCGGCCACCCGGCGAGACTATCCGTCACGCTGGATTCATAATGCCGTATCGCGCACGGACGCCCTTCCGTTCCCAATCGTGAGGCAGGCCAACAAAACTTCCCACGGCTGCATCATGCCACCGCAGGCGATTTGTTCAGCGTTTCACCGGGATTCGTCTGCTCACCACCGGTGTGCAGAGCCTGAGCTGGCCCAGCCAGGTAACTTACGCTACTGTAGGTTGCCGTGCCCTAGATCACTGCGAGCTGGAACGTTCGGTCACCAGCTGGGAGTACCCGGCAGCGAAGCTGGACGCCGGTAGCGACAGCGATCAACCAAGACCCTCCCCATTTGCTCGGAATGCCTTGTCAACCAGCGAAATTCATCGCTGGACACGCCATCGAACCAGGCGCCGGCTCTCAGCACGGTGCCACGCGCACCGGAGAACCCGCCAATGGCCTCTGTCTCGACTCTCGCTCGGCATCTACGCCCGCCGCGGCACCCGCAGCCGCTGCCGCCTTTCCTTTTGGGTGGTTCGCTGTTGCGGGCAGCGCGGATGTTCGGCCTGGGCAGGTCATTACGCGCCGTCTCGCGGGTCGTGACGTCGTTCTGGCTCGCCAGCGAACGGGCCGTCTCGCGGTGTCCGAGTCGAGGTGTCCGCATCTCGGTGCCCATCTCGGCAGGGGCGGCACCGTGCCCCCAGACGGGAACTTGCGTTGTCCCTTCCATGGCTTCGAGTTCGACGTCACCGACGGCCGTTGTGCGGCAACGCCATACGGGTCCCGCACCGCGTACGGCGCGGCTGGCGATGCTACACGCGCGGGAAGTGTTGGGCGTGATCCTGGTGTGGCACGGCCCCGACCGCGGCGACCCGCAGTGGGAGGTCGAAGAAGTCTCGGCAGATCCGGAGGAATGGCTTCCGCTGCAGCACACTGTCCTTCGATTTTCGGGCCATCCGCAAGAGGTGTCCGAAAACTCGGTTGATCTTGGTCACTTGACCGTCCTGCACGGGTTCGGGGCCGTGACGGTGCGCCACCCGCTGAAAACAGATGGCCCCTACCTGCGCACCGCCTACAGCACAACAGAACTACGCGACCGCCGGTAGGTCCGCGCCACGCACCCACACGACCGCCGGTGCATCTGCGGGTCACGAACCCACGCGACCGCCGATGGATCCGCGGCGCACGGGTCGGCGCGCCCAGCGGTCGGCCTCGGTGCACGGGTGGACCGAGGCCGGACGCTCATGCGAGTCGACCCTATTGCGGCTGAACTGGTTTGCGCAGGGCTGCCAGGAACATGGCGTCGGTGCCGTGGCGGTGGGGCCACAGCTGGGCGCCGGGGCCGTCGCCGAGTTCCGGGACGCCCGGGAGCAGGTCGCGGGTGTCGAGCTGTTCCGCGCCGGTGCGGCGGACCATATCGGCCACCACGGAGACCGTTTCCGGGAGGTGCGGGGAGCAGGTCGAGTAGACCACGACACCACCGGGGCGGACGAGATCCCATGCGGCGGTGAGGAGTTCACGCTGCAGGGTCACCAGGTCGCGGACGTCGGAGGGCTGGCGGCGCCAGCGGGCCTCCGGGCGGCGGCGCAGGGCGCCCAGGCCGGTGCAGGGGGCGTCGACGAGGATGCGGTCGAAGCCCGGGGTCAGGCCGCTGTCGCGGCCGTCGGCGACATGGACGTCCACGGGCATGCCGCGGGTCGCCTGGCGGACCAGGTCGGCGCGGTGTTGGGCGGGTTCGACGGCATCGACGCGGAAACCGTCGATATCCGCGATCGCGGCCAGCAGTGCGGTCTTTCCGCCCGGCCCGGCACACAGGTCGAGCCAGCGGCCGGTGTCGGGGCCCTCGAGCGGTGCGCGGGTGACGGCCAGGGCGACCAGCTGGCTGCCCTCGTCCTGGACGGCTGCCATGCCCTCGCGGACCGGCTCCAGCTTCGCCGGGTCGCCACCCTCGAGGTACACCGCGTACGGCGACCAGCGGCCTTCCTCGCCGCCGGTGACCAGGGCCAGTTCCTCGGCGGTGATATCGCCGGGACGCGCCACCAGGTGCACGGCGGGCCGCGCGTCGTCGGCCGCCAGCACGTCGGCTAGCTCACCGGCCCGCGCGCCCAGGGCGTCCGCGAAGGCCTGCGCGATCCAGACCGGATGCGCGTACTCGAATGCCAAGTGCCCCAGCGGATCCCGTGGCGCGAGCCGTTCCACCCACTCCTCGGGAGTGCGCTCGGCCACCCGCCGCAGCACCGCGTTCACGAACCCGGCCCGCCCCTGCCCGTACTCCGCCCGCACCAGCGCGACGGACGTGTCGACCGCCGCGTGCGCGCCGATCCGGGTGCGCAGCAGCTGATAGGTCCCCAGCCGCAACGCGTCCAGGAGCGGTCCGTCGATCTCCTCGACACCTCGCCCCGCGCACTCCGCGATCACCGCATCCAGCAACCCCTGCGATCGTGAAGCCCCATAGGTCAACTCGGTGGCCAGCGCGGCATCACGCCCACTGATATGCCGCTCCCGCAGCAATCCGGGCAGTACCAGATTCGCGTAGGCATCCCGCTCCCGCACGGCCCGCAGCACATCCCGCGCCACCACCCGCACCGGATCGGCCCCGGCCCGCTCGGCCCGCCGGGCCGCGGCACTGCTCATGCCGGCCTTCGCGCCCGCCGCGGTCCGCTTCGGTCCCCGGTCCCCTTGCCCCGCAGTCCTCTCGCGATCGAACGAGCCACTCCGGCCGCCCGCGCGGTTACCGCCGGAGGACCGTCCGCCCGTGGACGCCGTGCGGTCACGTCCCGCACCCCGCCCATCGCCACCGCGCGGCCCACGATCCGACCGGTTCGACCCGGAATCGCGGTCCCCTTCCGAGAATCCGCCACGCCTGTCGTCGCTCCGCCGACCGCCGACCGCCGAATCGCGGCCGGTGCCCGACCCATACCCGTCGCGCCCGCGAAGTCCGCCACCCGACCGGTTCGACCCCGAATTGCGTTCTCCCGCAGGGCGTTCGCCCTTGCCGAAGCCGGCGCGCCGCTGGTCCCCGCCGTCGGTCCCACGCGGTCCGGAGGATCGTGCCGCACCCGAATCGCCGGCCGCCCCGGCGGAGCGACGGAAGCCGCGACGCTGGTCACCTTCTCCCGATTGCGTGCCGCCTCGCGAGTTCGCGCCGTGTGCGTCATCGGTTCGGTATCCCGATGCGCGGCGCTGATCACCCTGGGATCGGTCGCTCGCCGGCGAGGTGCCCGAATCCCCGGCAGATGCGGAGCGGCGGAAGCCGCGGCGCTGGTCGCCGCCGCCCGACTGCGCGCGACCGCCGGTGCGCGAATCGCGGTCGCGGCCTTCGCCGTCCGGGCGGGTCACTCGACCACCGTGCCGGGCTCGAGGCGGGCGCCGCGGGCCCAGTCCAGGGCGGGCATCATGCGTTTGCCCTGGGGCTGGACCTGGGTGAGGCGGACCGCGGTGCTCGCGGTGCCGAGGTAGACGCCGGTCTTTCGGATGTCGATGGTGCCGACCGGGAGCGTCTCCTCCATCATCTCGACGGGGCCGAGTTTGAGACGTTTGCCGTCGATTTCGGTCCAGGCGCCGGGGGCGGGGGTGACCGCGCGAATCCGGCGGTCGATGGCGAGGGCGGGCTGACTCCAGCGGATACGGCCGGCCTCGGGATCCACCTTGGGGGCGTAGGAGATACCGTCCAGGGGCTGCGGAATCGCGTGCACGGTGCCGTCTTCCACGGCGTCGAGGGTGGATTCCAGCAGGACCGAACCGCTGTCGGCGAGCCGTTCCAGCAGCGAGCCCGCGGTGTCGGCGACGGCGATGCGCTCGGTCATGGTGCCGAAGACCGGGCCGGTGTCGAGGCCCTTCTCGATGCGGAAGGTCGACGCGCCGGTGTACTCGTCACCGGCGAGGATGGCGGCCTGCACCGGTGCGGCGCCGCGCCAGGCGGGCAGCAGCGAGAAGTGCAGATTGATCCAGCCGTGCCGGGGAATGTCGAGCACCGGCTCGGGCAGCAGCGCGCCGTAGGCCACCACCGGGCAGCAGTCGGGCGCCAAAGCCGTGAGCTGCTCGATGAATTCCGGCTCCGACGGCCGCTTGGGCGTGAACACGGGAATCCCGTGCTCGTCGGCCAGCCGCCCGATGGGCGAGCGGGTGATCTTGCGGCCGCGTCCGGCCACCGCGTCCGGCCGGGTCACCACCCCGACCACCTCGTGCCTGGAGGATTCGATGAGCCGCCGCAGCGACGGCACCGCCGGTTCGGGTGTTCCCGCGAAGACCAGACGCATATCAGCGACTCCGTTCCCGGTCACCGGCCGCCGCGCGACGCCCGCCACCGATCTCGGACGCCGGCAGCACCGTGACTCCCTGTGTGAACCAACCGGATTCCCGGATGGTACGCATGGCCTCCTTGCGCGAGGCCGACTCCAGCCGCTGCAGGAACAGCACCCCGTCGAGGTGGTCGGTCTCGTGCTGCACGCAGCGCGCCAGCAGCCCCTCGGCCCGGAACTCGACCGGCTTGCCGTCCATGTCGACACCGCGGGCGAGCACGGTCAGCGGGCGCGTCACGTCGAAGCGCACGCCCGGAATCGACAGGCAGCCCTCCGGCCCGGTCTGGGTCTCGTCGCCGATCACCTCGAAGACCGGGTTGATCAGATGCCCCTGCGCGTCGCCGGTGTCGTAGACGAATACCCGAAGCCCGACCCCGATCTGCGGGGCCGCCATGCCGACGCCCCCGCTCTCGTACATGGTGTCGATGAGGTCGGTCACCAGCTGGCGCACCTCCCGGTCGAACGTCTCGACCTCCGCCGCGCGGGCGCGCAGGATCGGATCGCCGAACAGGCGGACAGGCTGGATGGTCACGGGCAGCTCCCGATAGCGAACGAATACGGTCGTCTCATTTTACGGACGCCCGTGACCACCCTGATCAGGAATGCGCCGCCAACACGACATCGCTGATGCCGGTGCCCAGCGCGACCGGCACGCAGGCCGGTGTCACGGGGTGGCCCGGATCGAGCAGATTGACCACCAGCCGCTGCACGAACGGGTCGTAAACCAGGTGGAAATGCCCGGTCAGGTCCTCCGCGCACTGCTCCTGCAGCACGATATTGGTGGCGCCCGCGCCATGCAGCGCGATGTTGGTGTTGGGCTGGATCATTTCATCGACGCGGCTGCCGATCGTCGTGTATTTCACACCGGGCACCGTGTCGCCGCCCGCGTTCAAGTCCTTGATGAACGGCGATCCGGCCGCCTGTTGAATGGCGGCGGTGGAGGAACCCATCTCCACGAGCTTGTAGATGCCCGGCACCGCGTCGGCGATCGGCACCAGCCCGTACATGATCCCGCCGTAGCTGGGCGAGGCCAGGCCGATCCACTGGCCGACCTTCGCCGCGCCACCGAGCCTGTTGATCCAGTACCGGGTCACGCTGGCGCCCTGCGAGAAACCGACCAGATCGACCTGGGCGGCCCCGGTCGCGGCGAGCACCTGATCGACGAAGGTGCCGATCTGCGCGGAGCTGGCCCACACGTCCTCGGTGCCGTAGGTGTCCTTGCCGGGTTTGCCGCCGTAGTTGAGGGCGAATACGCAGATCCCGGCCTGGGCCAGCAGTGGGCCGATGCCCGACCAGTCGGAGTAGGCCGAGGAGTCGGTGCCGTGTGCGAGCACCACCGGGCGCGGATGCTCCGCGGTCGGTTTGCAGCCGAAGTCGTTGGCGCCCTCGGGCGCCGCGTCCGGATGCTCCTTGAGATAGCGGGCCGCCGCCAGATGTTCGGTCTGCGGCGGCCCCTGTTGCGCCGGTACCTGGAGTACCGGAGTCACGGCCGGCTCGGCCTGTGCGTACGTCCCCGTCGGTGTGGCGGCCGTACCGATCACGGCGGCCGCCAGCGCCATCACCCCCACCGGTGCCACGCGGCGCAGTGCGCGGATCCGGCTCCTCTGTTGTCCCATGTCACAAGATCGCATGGGGCGCTTTTGTCCCATGTCACGATCTTCGTCGGAATCAGGCCGAATGTTCCAGCGAGAAACGCAGTTTCGAGGCCATTACTTTTCGGGTGTGTCGTCCTCGGCGAGGATCCGGTAGAGCGAGCGGCGCGCCTCGGTGAGCACCTCGGCCGCCTTGGCCGCCTGCTCCTGTGTGCCGACCGCGGCCACCTGGGCGACCGCGCCCATCAGCTGGCCGACCAGTCCGCGCAGGTCCAGGGCCTGATCGCCGACACCGGCCTTGACGTCCTGCCAGGGATCGCCCAGCTCGGTGCGGTTGGCCTCGACGTACTCGACACCGGATTCGGTGAGCTTGGCCGTCTTTCGACCCGACACCTTCTCGATCAGGACCAGCCCCTCGTCCTCGAGCTGTGCGAGCGCGGGGTAGATGGAGCCCGGGCTGGGACGCCAGACATCCTCGCTGCGTTCGCGAATCTGCTGGATCAGCTCGTAGCCGTGCATGGGCCGCTCCTGCAGCAGCAGGAGGATGGCCGCGCGGACATCGCCGCGCCGGCCGCGCCCGCCCCGGCCGCGACCGCGGCCGAAGTGCGGACCGGGTCCGAAGCCGGGACCGAAGTCCGGGCCGAAGCCACGGCCGTGGCCGTGGCGGTGCGGGCCGAAATCGCCGCGCGGGCCACGCGGGCCGCCGCGGCGCATCCGCGGATGTTCGGGGCCCTGCTGCTCTTCGGCGCGCAGCCGCCGCCAGGGGCCGCGGCCCCGTTCGATGTTGTCCATGTGTTCCATGGTCGTGCCTCCTTCAAGGCTCGTCGTTGTGTTTGTTGATATCGACGATATATCGACAATCTATCCACAACAAGGGCGGGCTGAGACACAAACCGTCTGGTTTGGACTTAGGCGGTCAGCAGACCGTGGGCGCGCACGGCCTCCCGCAGCCCGGACGGACGCTCGGCCGTCGGCAGCGGATCCACCAGGGCGAATGCGCAGCCGAGGGCGGACGCACCGCCGTCGGCCTCGGCGCTGTCGCCGACCATCAGGGTGTTCGCGGTGGTCACACCGAGGTTGTCGAGCGCCGATTTGAAGATGCGCACGTCGGGTTTGATCACACCGACTTCGAAGGACAGCGCGTAATCGCCGATATATCGATCCCAGCCGCGATCCGCGAAGGCTGGACGGATGTCGAACGCGATATTGCTGACCATGCCCACCCGCACGCCGCTCTCGTGCAGCGCGCGCAGCACCTCACCGGTGTCCGGGTAGGGCGTCCAGCCGTCCGGATCGAGCAGCAACTCGTAGACCTGCAGAGCCTGCGTGTGCGGGACACCGGTCTGCTCGAGCACCTCCAGATAGGCGCGGCGATGCAGCGCCGGATCGAGATCCCGGTTCTCCCAGGCATATTGACCCTCGGCATCGAACCGCACGGTCTGCCCCACGGGCGCGGTGAGCCGGCGCATGATCTCGGCGATCTCATGGGTATCGAGCAGGCGACCGGCGGTGTCGGTGAGCTGTGCGTCGTGGAACGCGGACTCCTCGAATCGAAAAACAGTACCGGAGAAGTCGAACAGCACCGCGTCGATCGCCATCCCGCCACCCTACACAGCCGACCCCGCCGAGAACGTCGCCGAATCCCGCACCCGCAGAAGCAGACTCATCGTGTTCGCCCCCGCCACAGCAGATCTTCATGCGGTCCCCGCGCAACGACACCCGCCCCGCGATACCGCGCGGATGCCTGGGCCGGGGACCGGTCAGCTCGCTCGCGCAAGCCCCCGCGAGTCCGTGAGCCGAACCACTACTCCTCAACTTGTCTGAGGAATTTGTTACGGTGGGCCCATGACGGATCCGGTGCTGAACGTGAACGACGTGGCGGTGGTGCGCGGCGGAAACCCCATTCTGCAAGGGGTTTCGCTCACCGTGCGCGCCGGACAGCACTGGGCGCTGCTGGGTCCCAACGGTGCGGGCAAGACCACTTTGCTGCGCATGCTCGGCGCGTTCGAGCATCCGACCCGGGGCAGTGTGGAGGTGCTCGGGGAGCGGCTGGGCCGGGTGGACATGCGCGCCCTTCGGGCCGGCATCGGCCATGTCGATCCGCGCCACACTCCGAGCGGCCCGCTCACGGTCCGCGACGTGGTGATCACCGGCGCGACCAACACCGCCGGCCTCATCCCCCGATGGCATGCGACGCCGGCCCAGCTCGCCGAGGCCGACCGCCTGATCGACCTGCTCGGCCTGTCCCACCGCCGCGACGCCGACTGGCAGATCCTGTCCCAGGGCCAGCGCGGCCGCACCCTCATCGCCCGCGCCCTCATGCCGAACCCGCGCCTGCTCCTGCTCGACGAACCCGCCACCGGCCTGGATCTGGCCGGGCGCGAACAACTCCTGGAACGTCTCGACCTACTCCAGCGCGCCCACGCCGACCTCGCCTCGGTCCTGGTCACCCACCACCTGGAGGAACTCCCGCCGGGCACCACCCACGCCATGCTGCTACGCAACGGCCACACGGTCGCCGCGGGCCCGGTCGACGAGGTGATCACCACCGCCCACATCAGCGCCTGCTTCGACCACCCGGTCCGTATCCTCCGCGACGAGGGCCGCTGGTCCGTGAGACCCGCTCAGCCCCAGCTGAACTGACCCCGAAGCCACCGGGCATCAGAACCTCGCGGCACCGAGCGCGGCCGATTCAGGTTGCGGGAACGAGGGAGTCGATCCAGCGCTCCAGGCGCGCACCCTCGGCCTCCATCATCGCGGGGTCGCGGAAGGTATTGGTGAGCAGGGAGATTCCCTGGTAGGCGGCCAGCAGGGCGACGGCCAGTTCATGGGAGTCGGTGCGGCCCATCGCGGCGAACTGGGTGTCGATCCAGTCCAGGAGGCCGCGCATGACTGCGGCCAGTTCGCGGTCGAGGCCGTCGGCGCGTTTGTCGAGTTCGGTGGCGAGAGAGCCGGAGGGGCAACCGAATTGGGCGGCGAGGTCGCGCTGGTCGACCCAGCCGCGGACCAGGGCCTTCAGTCGTTCGGCGGGGGCGTCGAAGAGCTCCAGGGCCGCGATGATCTCCTGGGCGGTGCGGGCGTGGGCGCCGATGGCGGCCTGGACCAGCTGATCCTTGGTCTTGAAGTAGTAGTACACGTTGCCCACCGGCACCTCGGCGGCGCGCGCGATATCGGCGATGGTCGTCTTCTCGACGCCCTGTTCGTGGAAGACCTTGGCCGCCGCGTCCGCGAGCCGCTCCCGCTTCCCCGCTTTCGGGGTCGCCGCTCGCGGCACTGAGTCAGTCATACAACTAACTATAGACAATGCCCGGTCACATGCCCTATGGTTCGAGTTAGTCAGCCAACTAACTCAGGAGTGGACAGATGATCGTGGTAACCGGTGCGACCGGAAATGTCGGCAACGCTCTCGTGCGGGAGCTCGCGGGGGCCGGCGAGAAGGTGGTCGCGGTGTCGCGGGGCGAGAAGCCGGTGGATCTGCCCGAGGGCGCCGAACACCGCCGCGCCGATATCGGGGAGCTCGACAGCCTCGCCGAGGCGGTGGCGGGTGCGCGGGCACTGTTCCTGCTCATCACCGGCCCGCAGCTGGTGGCGGGACCGGCAGCCACCGAGGTGCTGGAAACCGTTGCGGCGGCGGGTGTCCGGCGGGTGGTTTTCCTGTCCTCGCAGGGCGCGGTGACGCGGCCGGGCAGCGACGGCTACGCGCGCACGCTGGAATTCGAGAAGGCGCTGGCCGCTTCGGATCTGGAGTGGACGGTGCTGCGGCCGGGCGGGTTCTTCAGCAATACCTTCGCCTGGATCGAGCCGGTGCGGGCCGAGCGGATGATTCCCGCGCCGTTCGGGGATGTCGGTCTGCCGCAGGTGGATCCGGCCGATATCGCGGCCATGGCCGCGGCGGCGCTGCGGCAGGACGGCCATGACCGGCAGGTCTACACGGTGACCGGTCCGGAGCTCGTCACCCCGCGCCAGCAGGCGCAGGCGCTGGCGGCCGCGCTGGGCGAGCCGCTGCGGTTCGCGGAACTCACTCGCGAGCAGGCCCGGGTGAACATGCTGCGGTTCATGCCGGAATCGGTCGCGGACCACACCCTCACCATCCTCGGCGAGCCGACGCCCGAGGAGCAGCTGGTCAGCAGCGATGTCGAGCGGATACTGGGCCGGCGGGCAACCGGATACGCCGAATGGGCGGCCCGCGTGGCGCCGGCCTTCCGGTGAATCTCACCATTGTCGATTTAGTATGCATTCGCTTATCGTACGCATATGCATATTAAATCGTTCTCGGACGGCACCGTGCTGATGCCGTGGAATCCCGGCCCGAATCACCGGCTCGCGGGCCCGGTCTTCGTCAGCGTCACCGATTTCCTCGCGAGCTCGGAGACGGACTCGCGCGAGATCTATACGACCGGGCTGGAATTGGGGAGGACGTGGCCGGTCATGCAGGGCGCGGTCGGCCTGTGGCTGTGGGGCAGGCCGGCCGAGTTCCGCGGCGGCTCGATCTCGGTGTGGGAGTCGGAGCGGGATATGCGCCGGTTCGTGCGGTGGCCGGTGCACACCGCGATCGTGCGGGCCTGGCGCGGCCGGGTCGGCATCGGCGTCGACTCCTGGCAGGCCGAAAAGTTCGACGCCGACGCGATTCTGACCCGCGCCGGCGACACGATCGAAAGGCCGCACCGGCGCGCCGCTTAATCTTGTCCGCATGACAGACCGTCCGGACTTGGCAGCGATGATCGTCCCCCTGGGCCGCGCCCTCATGGCGGCCGAGCAACCGGTGCTCGCCGCACACGGACTCACCATGTGGGCGTACGTCGTGCTGCTGCATCTGGACGAGGGGCCCGCGCGGGGTCAGGGCGTGCTGGCGCAGGAGATCGGGGCGGACAAGACGCGCATCATCGCGGTGCTCGACGACCTGCAGGAGCGCGGCCTCATCGAACGCCACCCCGATCCGGCCGACCGTCGGGCCCGGCTGCTCGCCCTCACCCCCGAGGGCCGTCGCCTGCGCGACGCGGCGCAGGCCGGGATCCAGGCTCAGGAGGATCAGCTGCTGGGCAAGCTCCCCGCCGCCGATCGCCGCGGTTTCCTCAATGCCCTCATCACCCTCGCCGCCCTCCCCCGCGACGAAATCACCGGCCCCTGACCGATATCAGCCGATGTCGATGGGGTCGATCTGGACGCGTAGGGGCGCATCGGAGCGATGGGTGCTGCGGACGGCCTGTGCCGCGGTGAGGGCGCGGGAGAGGGCCGAGCCGGTGGCGCGGTCGGCGCGCAGGATCATGCGTTCGACCTCGGCGGGAGAGTCGCCGGAGGAGAACGGCTTTCGCGCACCCGGCGGCAGCGGCACCGGGCCCAGGATCTCGACGCCGTCGGGAAGCTGTGCCTCGCCGAGCAATTCGGCGATGGAGTCCGAGGTGCCGTCGATGGCGGCGAAGCGGACCGCGGGCGGGAAGCGCACCTCCGTGCGTTGCTCGAGCTCGAAACCCGCGTGCCACACCGGATCCCAGCGCACCAGCGCCTGCACGGTCGGGATCCCGGCGTCGGCCATGACGATGACCCGGCCGCCGGGGCGCACCAGCGCCGCGGCCGACATCCAGCGACGCAGGGCGTCCTCGGCGGCGCGGAGATCGGCGCGGCCGAGCAGGGCCCAGCCGTCGAGCAGCATGGCGACCGCGTAGCCGCCGGGCACCCGGGGTTCCGCGCCGATGGTGGACACCACGACCTGCGGGCCCTCCGGCACGGTGTTCAGGATCGACGACCCGCCCGAACCTCGTACGGGCACACCGGGAAACGCGCGTCCCAGTTCTTCGGCCGTGCGCGACGCACCGATGACGACGGCCCGCAGCGCCCGCGATCCGCACGCTCCGCAGCGGAAGGCCGCCTCGGTGATCCCGCACCAGCGGCAGGCCGGGCTCTGCGCCTCGGCGACGCCTTCCCGCCCGCTGCGCAGAGCGCCACGTGACGCGGGCGCGCTGTCCGGCAGTGCCAGTGGACCGTTGCAGTGGCGGCAGCGCGCCGGGGTCCGGCACTTGGCGCAGGCGAGCGCCGGGATGTATCCGCGCCGCGGCACCTGAACCAGCACCGGCCCACCGGCTTTGATCGCCTTGCGCGCCTCCGTGAACGCCACGGCCGGAATGCGGATGGCCTGCGCGATCGGGTCCCGCTCCAGTGCCGCGTCGGTGTCGCCGGGCGCGGTGATGCGCGGCATGGCCTGCCGCACCACGGCCCGATCCGCGAGCAGATCGTGGGCCCACCCGGATTCGACGATCGCCTGCACCTCGGCCGTCCGCGAGAACCCGCCCGCCACGAATGCCGCCCCGGTCTCGTGCGCCCGCAACATGGCCACCTCCCGCGCATGCGGATACGGCGACCGCGGTTCGGCGAAGGTATCGTCCCCGTCGTCCCAGATGGAGATCAGCCCAAGGTCTTTCACCGGCGAGAACACGGCACTCCGCGTCCCCACGACGACCCGCGCCGTCCCTCGCAACACCGACAGCCACCGCCGATACCGCGCCGACGGTCCCAGCCCCGCCGCCAGCCCCACCGCCGACTCCCCCACCAGCGCAACACATTCCCCCAGTACCCGATCCAGGTCCCGCTGATCCGGCACCATGATCACCGCACTGCGCCCGCCACGCACGGTTACCGCCGCCAACTCCGCCAGCCGCCGCGCCCAGTCCTCCCCCGGCAGTGCCTGCCACCCCGCCCGCGGTCCCCGCCCTGCTGCCAGCGCACCCAGGAACGAATGCCCGTGGACATACCGCCCCCACGCCGGGAACTCAGCGGCCGACGTCGGCGAAGCAGCAGTCCCCGGCTGTTGCCCCGACTCGCCTGCCTGCACCGCGGCCACTGAAGCCGTCGAGTGGTCGCCGGCTCCGAGCGCAACCAGATCAGGCTGCGCAGCAACGGCTCCCGTCGAGCTTTCGGCGGCGATCGCGCCCGCATCGACGGCCACGGGTATCGACACCGTATCCCTGTCGGCGACAAGCGTCACGTGATCCGTGGCGGATACATCGCTGCCCTGGACCGGGACGGTGTCCGCACTCTCGCCGTGCGCGGCGTCCCCGATGTCGCTTCCGCCTTCCGCGATCGCGAGCGCCGACTCCCCCGCCGACTCGACACCTTGCGGGGCGGGGTGTGCGGCAGCGTCTTCAGCGTTTCCGGGCACGACGGGGATCGTCGCCTCACTCGGATGCGATGCGGTGGTGCGGGCCTGCGTCACTTCGGGGTGGGCCGAGTCATCGGCTGCCACAACAGGATCAGTGAGCGGGGAGTTCTTCGTCGAAGCGCGCTCGGGCTTGCCGGGCTTTTCAACGCCCTCGGATTCGACCTTGGCGTGGCGGGGTGGGATGGCGAGGCGGAGGACGTCGGCGCGGGTGCCCGCGTAGCGGGCGGCCACGGCGGTGACGAGTGCGAGGATCTCCGGGGTGAGGACGCGTTCGCCGGAGACCACGCGTTCGAGGCGGACGAGCTTGCCGGTGTGATCGGACTTTTCGCGCCGTTCGAGGAGGTAGCCGTCGACGAGGCGGCCGGAGAAGCGGACGCGGACGCGGACGCCGGGCTGGGCGAGCTCGTCCATGTCGGGCGGGACCAGGTAGTCGAAATCCCGGTCCAGGTGGGCGGGTTCGAGCAGGGGCAGCACCCGCGCGATAGGGCGATACACGCCACTGACGGCGGGAGCGTCGGGCTCGGAGGGTGTCTCCGTGCCCGACGCTCCCGTCGAGAGTGGTGGGGTGCTGATCAATTACAGACCGGCGGCCGCGCGCAGCTTCTCCGCGCGGTCGGTGCGCTCCCACGGCAGATCGACGTCGGTCCGGCCGAAGTGGCCGTAGGCGGCGGTCGGCGCGTAGATCGGGCGCAGCAGGTCCAGGTCGCGGATGATCGCGCCGGGACGCAGGTCGAAGACCTGACCGATGGCATCGGAGATCTTGATCGGGTCGATCAGCTCGGTGCCGAAGGTCTCGACGAACAGGCCGACCGGGGCGGCCTTGCCGATGGCGTAGGCGACCTGGACCTCGACCCGCTCGGCCAGGCCGGCGGCGACGACATTCTTGGCGACCCAGCGCATGGCGTAGGCGGCCGAGCGGTCGACCTTCGACGGGTCCTTGCCCGAGAAGGCGCCGCCGCCGTGGCGGGCCATGCCGCCGTAGGTGTCGACGATGATCTTGCGACCGGTCAGGCCCGCGTCACCCATGGGTCCGCCGAGCACGAACTTGCCGGTCGGGTTGACCAGCAGGCGGACATCGGAGGTGTCCAGCGGGTTGGGCAGCTGGAGCTCGCCGAGCACCGCGTCGACGACCTTCTCGCGGATGTCCGGGGTCAGCAGGTTGTCCAGGTCGATGTCGGCCGCGTGCTGGGTCGAGATGACCACGGTGTCGAGGCGCTTGGGGATGGCGCCGTCGTACTCGATGGTGACCTGGGTCTTGCCGTCGGGACGCAGGTACGGCAGCACGCCGGACTTGCGGACCTCGGTCAGGCGGCGAGACAGCTTGTGCGCCAGCGAGATCGGCAGCGGCATGAGCTCGGGGGTCTCGGTGGTGGCGTAGCCGAACATCAGGCCCTGGTCGCCCGCGCCCTGACGGGCGATCTCGTCGTCCTCGCCGCCCACGCGGGCCTCGTGCGAGGTGTCCACGCCCATGGCGATGTCCGGCGACTGGGCGCCGATGGCGACGTTCACACCGCAGGACGCGCCGTCGAAACCCTTTGCGGAGGAGTCGTACCCGATCTCCAGGACCTTCTCGCGGACGATGGTCGGGATATCGGCGTAGGCCGTGGTGGTGACCTCACCGGCCACGTGTACCTGACCGGTGGTCACCAGGGTCTCCACCGCGACCCGGCTGCGCGGATCGGCCGCGAGCAACGCGTCGAGGATGGAATCGCTGATGGCATCACAGATCTTGTCGGGGTGACCCTCGGTCACCGACTCACTGGTGAATAGGCGGCTGCCAGACGTGCGCACAGTTGTTCCCTCTCCCTCAACGGGTTTCTCGTATCGGGTGGCGACAGTAGCGTCTCCGCTGCGTCGCACAACCCTTTGTCTCAGGTTATTCCAATATGTTCGTCACAGGGGCGAGCCGCCCTCGTTAAGAACACATCGTGACTCAGACAGTCGCCGTTAATCTGCCGTCCCGGCGGGAGGCAGCGGCAAGTGCCCGAACCCTGCGGTGCCGAGGCTTCAGCGGAGCAAGGGGCCGAGTGCATCCAGCACCCGGCTGGCCAGCAGTGCCTTGGACCCGTGGTCCAGGGCGATCTCGGTGCCGTCGGCACCGAGCAACCAGCCGTCGTTGGTGTCGACCTCGAAGGCCTTCCCTTCTCCGACGGCATTCACGACCAGCAGGTCGCAGCCTTTACGGGCCAGTTTGGCCCGGGCGTGGGTGAGCACATCGGCGTGCTCGTCCCCGGTCTCGGCGGCGAAGCCGACGATCGCGGTGCCCGGTAGGTGCCCGTCGCGACGGGACTGCACCAACCCGGCCAGGATATCCGGTGTCTTGGCGAGTGCGATCGAATCCGGTTCTCCCGCACCCTTTTTGATTTTAGCCGCTGCCACGTTCA
The DNA here is from genome assembly GCF_050942175.1 of Nocardia sp. CA-151230. NCBI lineage: Bacteria > Bacillati > Actinomycetota > Actinomycetes > Mycobacteriales > Nocardiaceae > Nocardia > Nocardia sp. CA-151230. The sequence goes on along the minus strand of NZ_CP192061.1, from coordinate 3,274,301 downwards.
CCGGACGGAAGTCGGCCACCGCCGCGGCCATGACGACCGCGTCCGCACCCAGCGAGTGCTTGTCGACGGCCACCTTCAGCTGTTCGGCGGTGGTCACGTGCACGACCTCGACCGCGGCCGGCGGTTCGAGCCCGATGGTGTTGCCCGCGATCAGCGTCACCTGCGCACCGCGCTGGGCGGCCAGGCGGGCGATCGCGTAACCCTGCTTGCCGGAACTGCGATTGCCCAGGAATCGAACCGGATCCAGCGGTTCCCGGGTGCCACCTGCCGACACCACGACGCGGCGGCCCTCGAGGTCGCGCGGCAGGGCGTCGGCGCGTTCGAGCAGCAGCCGGGCCAGACCGAAGATCTCCTCCGGCTCGGGCAGCCGGCCCGGGCCGGTGTCGGTCCCGGTCAGCCGGCCCGAGGCCGGTTCCATGACCACGGCGCCGTGCGCGCGCAGCGTCGCCACGTTCGCCCGGGTGGCCGGGTGCTCCCACATCTCGGTGTGCATGGCCGGGGCGAACAGGATGGGGCAGCGCGCGGTCAGCAGCGTCGCGGTCAGCAGATCGTCGGCGCGGCCCTGTGCGGCGCGGGCCATGAGGTCCGCGGTGGCAGGGGCGATGACGACCAGGTCGGCCTCCTGGCCGAGGCGCACGTGCGGCACCTCGGGCACATCGGCGAAGACACCGGTGTGCACGGGGTGGCCGGACAGCGCCTCGAAGGTGGCCTTGCCGACGAATTGCAGCGCCGACTCGGTGGGAATGACACGAACCTCGTGCCCGGTTTCGGTGAACCGGCGCACGAGGTTGCAGCTCTTGTAGGCGGCGATACCGCCGCCGACTCCGACGACGATCCGGGTCACCGCGGGACTACTCCCCTTCGGAGTGCTCGAGCAGGTCGGCGTGGATCTCGCGCATCGCCACCGACAGCGGCTTCTCCTGCAGACCCGGCTCGACCAGCGGACCGACGTATTCGAGAATGCCGTCGCCGAGCTGGTTGTAGTAATCGTTGATCTGCCGGGCCCGCTTGGCCGCGTAGATGACCAGCGCGTACTTGGACGAAGTCCGCTCCAGCAGTTCGTCGATCGGCGGGTTGGTGAGGCCGACCGGAGTGTCGTAGGCGGGCGCGGTCTTGAGGTCCGTACTCACTAGGAGGACTCCTGCGGGGTTGTTCGGAAGGGTGGCGTCCGGCTCACTTCGAAGACGAGCCGGTAGTTCGGGACCTATGACCCCGAATTTGTGCTAACGAACAACGATACCAACTGCTCACAGGCGCTGGTCACGTGGTCGTTCACGATGACGATGTCGAACTCGTCACATGCAGCCAATTCGGTGCGAGCGGTCTGCAGACGACGCTCGATCACCTCGGGCGATTCCGTCCCGCGCGAGGTCAGGCGGGACACCAGCTCGTCCCAGCTGGGTGGGGCCAGGAAGACCAGTTTGGCTTCCGGCATGGTCTTGCGGATCGAGCGCGCGCCCTCGAGGTCCACCTCGATCAGGACGTGGTGTCCGGACGTGAGCGCTTCCCGCACGGGTGCGGCCGGGGTGCCCGACCGCTGCAGTCCACCATGGATGTCGGCCCATTCGAGTAGTTCGCCCGCCTCGATCATGGCGTCGAACTTCTCACGGGTGACGAATCGGTAGTCCCGGCCGTCGACCTCCCCGGGCCGCGGAGCCCGGGTGGTGGCCGACACACTGAATACCAATTCGGGCAGTCGTTCGCGTACGCAGCGCACGACGGTGGACTTACCGACGGCCGAGGGGCCGACCAGGACAACCAGTCGACCCTTCCGAGTGTGTTCGACCACCCTCGGATTATTCGGCGCTGAAGTCGAACCGGGCCAGCAGCGCCTTACGCTGCCGGTCGCCCAGTCCGCGCAGGCGGCGGGTGGGAGCGATCTCGAGCTCGCTCATGATCTCGGCCGCCTTGACCTTGCCAACCTTCGGCAGGGCCTCGAGCAGCGCCGAAACCTTCATCTTGCCGAGGACTTCGTCCTTCTCGGCGTCCGCAAGGACCGTCTTCAGATCGGTGCCACCACGCTTCAAGCGCTCCTTGAGCTCCGCCCGAGCGCGGCGAGCGGCAGCCGCCTTCTCCAAAGCAGCGGCGCGCTGCTCGTCAGTCAGCTGGGGAAGGGCCACGGTTCCTCCGTCTCATCGTTCATTGCTTGATCTACCTCCGGTAACCCGGTGGTCTCAGCGACCGTACCCACGACGCTTGCCGATTGCGAACCCACCCCCCAGGTCAGCGCGTGATTCGGGCCGTGACCGGGCCGGATGGGCGGCACCGCGAGCAGTGCCGGACCGGGCCCGCAGGTCCGCTCGGCACGGTCGCGAATAGCCTTGCAGCCAGGGCTTTTTCACGGACTTGACAGAGCTCGGGAGAGGTCGGACGGGCCCCGCGCGAAACCGTGACCGACCTGTAATCACGCGACCTGGATTTTTCTTGGATTTCTCGGCGTGTCGTTCGATTCAGCATCGCGTGTCGCGTGTCACCCGAGGCGCTGCGAGCAGTGGCGGAACACGCAATTCCGACGCCTTCCCTTGCAGGTCGGGCCGGTTCGGGGCGCCCACGCCACCATCGGAACGGCCCGTTTTCCACCCCTCACGCGGCCACTGACGGCTCAAACCTCCCGGCACCGACGAACTACGCCCGCCGCGATGCGGCGGGCGTGAGAGTGGCGATACGGACATGCGTTCGATCGGCTCGCCGGATGGGTTCGCCAACAGCGAACAGGATCGCGTCAGTCGTCGTACTGGCACAGCTCCACGAGCGTGCCCTCCGGGGCGCGCACATGCGCCACGCGCATGCCCCACGCGGGCTGTTCGGCGGGCTCGGCGGCGATCCGGGCGCCGCGCTCGCGCAGGGTCTCGACGGCCCGGTCGACATCGGCGACGCGCAAAACCACGACGACCGTGTCGATCTCGTCGCGCGGGCGATGCGCGGCGCCGATCGCGGCGTCCATGTAGGCGCGGGTGAACAGCGCGAGGTCCTGGCCGCCGAGGGTGAAGCAGGCGTAGGGGCCGGCGTCGGATTCGGGGACGTCGCCGGGCACCTCCTGCTTCGGGGACAGGCCCAGGACGTCGCGATAGAAGCGATAGCTGGACGCGAAATCGTCCACCAGGACGCGGGTTTGGCCGTAGGAGACGAGGCCGAGGCCGGCGTCGGACATGAGAAATCCCACCTTTCTACCGAGCGGTCGGGTTTGAGCCTAGTGCTCGGCGGCAGGCGGTGGATCAGGAGCTCCGGGACGGAATCAGTTGCTCTCCATGGCGATTCGCAGGCCCAGCCCGACCATGAAGGTGCCCATGGCGGTGTCGAGGGCGCGGCGCACCCGGCGACGGGTGAACACGTGCCGCAACGCGCCCACGCCGAAGGCCAGGATCACGAACCAGAACAGGTTGGCGATCGTGCACACCACGGCCAGTTCGAGGGTGCCCGGCGCCGAGGGATCGGCGGGCAGGAACTGCGGCACCAGTGCGATGAAGAACACGGCACACTTCGGATTCAGCAGGTTGGTGAGCAGGCCCTGCCGGAAGGCGACCAGCGCGCCGCGACGGTTCGCGGCCGCGTCGGGATCGGGCCGGTAGTCGCCGCGCCGCGCGGCCAGCAGCGCGCGAATGCCGATGTAGGCCAGGTAGATCGCACCGACCAGCTTCACCACTGTGTACGCCTGGGCCGAGGCGGCCAGCAGCCCGGCGACGCCGACCGCGGTGACCAGCGCCCACACGAACACGCCGACCGCGATGCCGGCCGCGCTGGCGACTCCGGCGCGACGGCCGGAGACCACCGAATTCCGCAGCACGATCAGGAAATCCGGCCCGGGCGACATGGAGCCGAGCACGATGACGCCGGCCAGCGTGAGGATCTCGGTGAGCGACAGCACCCGGCCAGCCTACGCGGGGACCGGAGGCCCGTTCGGACCCCGATTCAGGCGGCGGGCCAGAAGTCCTTCAGGCCGGGGGCCGCCTCCGCGCCCTGACGCAGGCCCGCCTCGTAGGCGGGCTCCAGGGCGGCGGCGTTGAACAGGTCGGGGCCGTATGCGGCGATGGCGCCGGCGTCGGGGACGATGAATGCCGTTGCCGCGCCGCCCAGCTCGCGATCGGTGGGGCTGTGCGGGAACAGGTGGGCCAGCGGTTCGATGATCAGCATGCGTTCGGCGCCGGCGGCCAGGTCGGCATTGATCGGTGAGCGCATGCCGCCGTCGAAGTAGTAGGCGCCGTCGATCGGGATGGGCGGGAAGACACCGGGCACCGATGTGCTCGAGGCCAGCGCCTCGGGGAGCGTGGCCTTGCCGTCAGGGGTCCACACCTGGAGTGCACCGGTGGTGACGCTGATGGCGGTGATCCGCAGATCGCGCTGCGGCCAGGACGCGTTGCCGACGAACCCGCCTATGCGGGCGATATGGTCGGCCGGGTCGCCGACCGCCATCTCCAGCGCACGGACCCCGGCGCGGCGGCGCGCCTCGTCCGGGTCCAGTCCGGGGGTGGCGAGGATGCCCATGATCTCACCGAAACTGTTCGGGTCGAACCGGATCGGCGGGAGGTCGGAGTCCGGGGTGGGCCGCCGCAGCAGCAGGCTCAGATCGACCTCGGCGGCCAGCGCGGCACCGACGACCGCACCGGCGGAGGTGCCGACGATCCGCTCGGCCAGGGCCGGGTCGATTCCGGCCTCGCGCAGCGCGATGACCACGCCCGCCATCCAGCTCAGCCCGACCGCGCCACCCCCTCCGAGCACGAGCGCATGACGAATTTCGTTGGGCGGCATCGCGGCAGACATGCTGCCACTGTATCCGAGCGAAAGGAACCGGAGGGATATCCTCCGAAATTCGCGCTCGGACCTGAACAGGAATCGCCCCGGTCGCGCTGGGGCGTCCGGGGCGATTCGGCGGCGGGTAGGGCGCTGCGGCGCTTCCGTATTCAGTTCTGCAGGAAGGCGAACTCGTCGGCGAGCTCGGCGACCCGCTGCTTCAGCGCGGCGACCGACGGACCCGACTTGAGGACCTCGCGGGAGACGTTCGGCAGGACCGCGCCGAGGCTGCTCGCGGGGACCAGCTTGCGGATCGAGTCCGCTCCCCCGCCCTGCGCGCCGACGCCGGGCATGAGGATGGGGCCGTTGAGTTTGCCGAGGTCCGGAGCCGCATCCAGGGTCGCGCCGACCACCACACCGACGGAACCGAATTCGGCTCCGGCATTGGCGGCGGCCGCGTCGTCGACCATGCGCTGGGCGATGCTGCGGCCGTCGGGGCCGGTGATGTTCTGGAGTTCCACCGCCTCCGGGTTGGAGGTGGCGGCCAGCACGAACACACCCCGGTCATTGGCCTCGGCGAGGTCCAGAGCCGGTGTGAGGGACCCGAATCCGAGGTACGGGGAGACGGTGACCGCGTCCGTGCCGAGCGGGCCGTCGCCGAGCCAGGCGTGGGCGTAGGCGTCCATGGTGGAGCCGATATCGCCGCGCTTGGCATCGGCCAGCACCAGGGTGCCCGCCGCCCGCAGCGCGGCAATCGTCTCCTCCAGCACCAGGATTCCGGCCGAACCATAGGTCTCGAAGAACGCCACCTGTGGTTTGACCAGTGCCACCCGGCCCGCGAAGGCCCGCACGCAGGCGTCGGCGAACTTCGCCACGCCGGCGGCGTCCTCGCTCAGGCCCCAGTCCCGCAGCAGCGGCGGATGCGGGTCGATACCGACGCACAGCGGGCCGTGCTCGCGCATCGACTCCCGCAGCCGCACACCGAAGGTCGTCATCCGCGCAGCACCGCGTGGAGTTCCTGCAGGGACCGCACGCCGATGCCGCCGCGAATGGTGGCCTCGATGCCCTGCACGGCCGCGGCCGCACCCTGCACGGTGGTGATGCACGGGATGTTCGCGCCCACCGCGGCGGTGCGGATCTCGTAGCCGTCCACGCGCGGGCCGTTGTTGCCGTACGGGGTGTTGAACACGATGTCGACGTCGCCGTCCTTGATCATGTCCACGATGCTGGGCTGGTCCGGCGCGTCGTCGGAGTGCTTGCGCACCCGATCGCACGGAATGCCGTTGCGGCGCAGCATTTCCGCGGTGCCCTCGGTGGCGAGGATGCGGAAGCCCAGGTCGTGCAGGCGCTTGACCGGGAACACCATGGCGCGCTTGTCGCGGTTGGCGATGGAGACGAACGCGGTGCCCTCGGTCGGCAGCGAACCGTAGGCGGCCGACTGCGACTTGGCGAACGCGGTGCCGAAGTCGGCGTCGATGCCCATGACCTCACCGGTGGACTTCATCTCCGGGGAGAGCAGCGAATCCACGCCGGTGCCGTCGGGGCGGCGGAAGCGGTGGAACGGGAGCACGGCCTCCTTGACCGCGACCGGGGCGTCGATCGGCGCGTAGCCGCCGTCGCCCTCGGCCGGGAGCAGGCCCTCCTTGCGCAGCTCGGCGATGGTGGCGCCGAGCGCGATTCGCGCCGCGGCCTTGGCCAGCGGCACCGCGGTCGCCTTGGAGACGAACGGCACGGTGCGGCTGGCGCGCGGGTTGGCCTCGAGGACGTAGAGCACGTCGTCCTTGAGCGCGTACTGCACGTTCAGCAGGCCCTTGACGCCGATGCCCTTGGCGAGCGCGGCGGTCGAACGGCGCACGGCCTCGATATCGCTGCGGCCCAGGGTGATCGGCGGCAGGGCGCACGCCGAGTCACCGGAGTGGATACCGGCCTCCTCGATGTGCTCCATGACGCCGCCCAGGTAGACCTCCTCGCCGTCGCACAGGGCGTCGACGTCGATCTCGATGGCGTCTTCCAGGAACCGGTCGACCAGCACCGGGTGGTCCGGGGTGATCTCGGTGGCGCGGGAGATGTAGTCCTCGAGGGACTTCTCGTCGTAGACGATCTCCATGCCGCGGCCGCCCAGCACGTAGGACGGGCGCACCAGCACCGGGTAGCCGATCTCGTTGGCGATCTTCTTGGCCTGCGGGAAGGTGGTGGCGGTGCCGTACTTGGGAGCCGGAAGCCCTGCTGCCAGAAGGACATCGCCGAACTCGCCACGATCCTCGGCCAGGTCGATGGCCGCGGCCGACGTGCCGACCACGGGCACGCCCGCGTCGGTGAGGCGCTGGGCCAGGCTCAGCGGGGTCTGGCCACCCAGCTGGCAGATGACGCCCGCGACAGTGCCGGACTCGGTCTCGGCGTGGTACACCTCGAGCACGTCCTCGAAGGTGAGCGGCTCGAAGTAGAGGCGGTCGGCGGTGTCGTAGTCGGTCGACACCGTCTCCGGGTTGCAGTTGACCATGATGGTCTCGAACCCGGCGGCCGACAGCGTCTGCGCCGCGTGCACACACGAGTAGTCGAACTCGATGCCCTGGCCGATGCGGTTCGGGCCGGAGCCGAGGATGATGACCTTCTCGCGCTCCTTCTGCGGCGCCACTTCGGATTCCGCGGCGGGATCCAGCTCGTAGGCCGAGTAGTGGTACGGGGTCTTGGCCTCGAACTCGGCGGCGCAGGTGTCGACGGTCTTGAACACCGGGCGGATGCCGAGGCGGTGGCGCAGCTCGCGCACGCCGCCCTCACCGGCGAGTTCCGGTCGCAGCGAGGCGATCTGGCGATCGGAGAGGCCGTAGTGCTTGGCCGTGCGCAGCAGCGGCTCGTCCAGCACGGGGGCGTCGATGATCTCCTGGCGCAGCTCCACCAGGCCCGCGACCTCGGCCACGAACCACGGGTCGATGCCGGAGGCGGCGGCCACGTCCTCGATGCTCGCGCCCAGGCGCAGCGCGCGCTCCACCTGGTAGATGCGGCCCTCGGTCGGAACCTTCAGGTCGTCCAGGATGGCCTGCACGTCGGTCCACTCACCGTCGGGCCGGGTCCAGAAGCCCGCGGCCTTGGTCTCGAGCGAGCGCAGCACCTTGCCCAGGGCCTCGGAGAAGTTGCGGCCCATGGACATCGCCTCGCCGACCGACTTCATGGTGGTGGTCAGCGTCGGGTCGGCGCCCGGGAACTTCTCGAAAGCGAAGCGCGGGGCCTTGACCACGACATAGTCGAGGGTCGGCTCGAAGCAGGCCGGGGTCTCGCCGGTGATGTCGTTGAGGATCTCGTCGAGGGTGTAGCCGATGGCCAGCTTGGCGGCGATCTTGGCGATCGGGAAACCCGTCGCCTTGGACGCCAGCGCCGACGAGCGCGACACACGCGGGTTCATCTCGATGACGATCAGGCGGCCGTCGCGCGGGTCCACCGCGAACTGGATGTTGCAGCCGCCGGTGTCGACGCCGACCTCGCGCAGGATGGCGATGCCCAGATCGCGCATCTTCTGGTATTCGCGGTCGGTGAGGGTCATGGCCGGGGCGACGGTGACCGAGTCACCGGTGTGCACGCCCATCGGGTCCACGTTCTCGATCGAGCAGACGATGACGACATTGTCCTTGCCGTCACGCATGAGTTCGAGCTCGAATTCCTTCCAGCCCAGGATGGATTCCTCGATGAGCACGTTCGCGGTGGGCGAGGCGGCCAGGCCGCCGCCGGCGATGCGATCGAGGTCGTCGTGGTTGAAGGCCATGCCCGAGCCCAGGCCGCCCATGGTGAACGACGGGCGCACGACCACCGGGAAGCCCAGTTCCGCAACGGTTTCGCGGACCTCGTCCATGGTGAAGCAGACCTTGGAGCGCGCCGACTCGCCGCCGACCTTGGCGACGATGTCCTTGAACTTCTGGCGGTCCTCACCGCGCTGAATGGCCTCGAAGTCGGCGCCGATCAGCTCGACGTTGTACTTGTCCAGGATGCCGTTCTCGTGCAGGGCGACAGCGCAATTGAGCGCGGTCTGGCCGCCCAGGGTCGCCAGGATCGCGTCGGGACGCTCCTTGGCGATGACCTTCTCGACGAACTCCCAGGTGATCGGCTCGACGTAGGTCGAGTCGGCGAACTCCGGGTCGGTCATGATGGTCGCCGGGTTGGAGTTCACCAGCGACACGCGCAGGCCCTCGGACTTCAGGACGCGACACGCCTGGGTTCCCGAGTAGTCGAACTCGCAAGCCTGGCCGATGACGATCGGGCCCGAGCCGATCACCAGGATGTGGTTGAGATCGGTGCGGCGTGGCATCAGGCTCCTTCCATCAGCATGGCGAAACGGTCGAACAGGTAGGCGGCGTCGTGGGGTCCGGCCGCGGCCTCGGGGTGGTACTGGACGGAGAAGGCGCGGCCGCTCACCAGCTGCACGCCTTCGACGACACCGTCGTTGGCGCAGACGTGGCTGACCTCGGCCTTGCCGAACGGGGTGTCGAAGACCTCGCCGCGCTCGCCCTCCAGGGCGAAGCCGTGGTTCTGCGCGGTGATCGAGATGCGGCCCGAATGATGCTCGACGACCGGCACATTGATGCCGCGGTGGCCGAACTTCATCTTGTAGGTCTTGCGCCCGAAGGCGCGGCCCAGGATCTGGTTGCCGAAGCAGATGCCGAACAGCGGGATGTCCTCGCCCAGCACCTGCTGGGTGAGCGCCACCATGGCGTCCTGGGTGGCCGGGTCGCCCGGGCCGTTGGACAGGAACACACCGTTCGGGTTCAGTTCCTTGATCTGGTCGAAGGTGACGTTGGACGGCACCACGTGCACCCGCATGCCGCGCTGGGCGAACATGCGCGGGGTGTTGGACTTGATGCCCAGGTCCACCGCGACCACCGTGAAGCGGTGCTCGCCGATCGGGTCGACGGTGTACATCTCGTCGGTGGAGACCTCACCGGCCAGGTCCGCGCCCAGCATGGACTGCTGGCCGTTGACCTTGTCGAGCATGTCCTCGTACTCGGTGAGCGACTCACCGGAGAAGATGCCCGCCTTCATGGAACCGCGGGTGCGCAGGTGCCGCACCAGGGCCCGGGTGTCGATGCCCGCGATGCCGACGACGTTCTGGTTCTCCAGCTCGTCCTGCAGGGTGCGGGTGGCGCGCCAGTTGGAGGCGCGGCGCGCGGGGTCGCGCACGGCGTAGCCGGCGACCCAGATCTTCGAGGACTCGTCGTCCTCGTCGTTCCAGCCGGTGTTGCCGATCTGCGGCGCGGTGGCCACCACGATCTGGCGGTCGTAGCTGGGGTCGGTGAGGGTCTCCTGATAGCCCGTCATGGCGGTACAGAACACCGCCTCACCCAAGGTCTGCCCGACGGCGCCGAAGGTCGTCCCGCGGAACACGCGGCCGTCCTCGAGCACCATCACGGCAGTATTTCCGCTGCTCATGCCTCGTCTCCCGTCTTCGTAGCTGCTGCGGTCCATGCCGGGTACACCGCTTTGTCATCGCCACGGAAACCGGTATCCACCTCGGTCCCGGTCGGCAATGTCCAGCGAATCACCAGCACACCGTCTTCCGTCATTACCTTGCCCGCGTGCCCGCGCTCGGCGCGCACCGCGGTTATGGATTCCTGGGGAATCCAGATCGTCGCCGCGCCGTCCCGCTCCAGCAGGATGCCGCGCTCGAATCGCGTGAGTTCCGCCGTGGCGCGGAAACCCAGGTCGCCCACCGTGATTCGCTGAATCCAGCTGGGGGCGAGGGTGCTGCCGAGGTAGAGCCCCGTGGTCGGCTCCAGCAGCTGCGCGCCGCAGTCGGCGGGCACCGGCGGCAGATCGCCGATCACGGATGCCTGCCGCACGGCCCTCTTGGTCCAGGCCCGGTACATCAGCCACAGGCACAGCGCGAACAGCACCAGCATCACCAGTACTTGCAGCGTTCGCTCCATTACGGTCCTCCGTGTTCATTTTGGAATGAGCGGCGGGCCTGCGTGGTTACGCAAGCTTCCACATCCGGCCCCTGACCACTCATTCCCGGGTTCCCCACCCGCCGCTAACCGGCGACGATCTTGCCGTCCCGGGCGGTGAGCCGGCCGCGCAGGAAGGTGGCGGTCACCTTCGCGGGCAGGGTCATCGCCTGGAAGGGCGTGTTGCGGGAGATCGAGGCCAGTTCAGCGGCCTCGACCGTCCATTCGGCGGCCGGGTCGATCAGCACCAGGTTGGCGGGTTCGCCGACCGCGAGCGGCCGGCCCTGATCGTCCAGGCCCACGATCCGCGCCGGGTTCTCGCTCATCACCATCGCGACACCGCGCCAGTCGAGCAGTCCGGGCTTGACCATGGTCTCCACGATGATCGACAGCGCCGTCTCCAGGCCCAGCATGCCGGGACGGGCGGCCGCGAACTCGCAGCACTTGTCCTGGTCGGCGTGCGGGGCGTGGTCGGTGGCGACGCAGTCGATGACGCCCTCGGCCAGGGCCTGCCGCAGCGCGGCCACGTCCGAGGCCTCGCGCAGCGGCGGGTTCACCCGGTTCACCGCGTCGTAGGTCTCCAGGCGCGAGTCGTCGAGCAGCAGGTGGTGCGGGGTCACCTCGGCGGTGATCGAAATACCCTGGGCCTTGGCCCATTTCAGCAGTTCGACGGTGCCGGCGGTGGAGGCGTGGCAGATGTGCACGCGGGCACCGGCATCGCGGGCCAGCAGCGCGTCGCGGGCCACGATGGACTCCTCGGCGGCGCGCGGCCAGCCCGCCAGGCCCAGGCGGGAGGCGGTCGGACCCTCGTGCGCGACCGCGCCCTTGGTCAGACGCGGCTCCTCGGCGTGCTGGGCGATGAGCACGCCCAGGGAGTTCGCGTACTCCAGCGCGCGGCGCATGATCAGCGGGTCGTAGACGCACTGGCCGTCGTCGGAGAACATGCGCACCCCGCCGACTCCGGCGGCCATGGTGCCCATTTCGGCGAGCTGCTTGCCCTCGAGCCCGACGGTGACCGCGCCCACCGGGTGCACGTCGACCAGGCCGACCTCCTGGCCGCGCTTCCACACGTGGTCGGTGATGACCGCGGTGTCGGCGACCGGGCTGGTGTTGGCCATGGCGAACACCGCGGTGTAGCCGCCCAGAGCCGCTGCGGCGGAACCGGATTCGATGGTCTCGGTGTCCTCGCGGCCCGGCTCGCGCAGGTGGGTGTGCAGGTCGATGAAGCCCGGCAGCAGGTACTGGCCCTTGCCGTCGACGATCTCGGCGTCCGGGGCGGTCAGGCCCGCGCCGATCTCGCGGATCTCACCGTCGGCCAGCAACACCTCGACCGGGTCACCTTCGCCGTAGAGAAGGACATTCTTGATCAGGACGCTCATGCCGTCTCCTTTCTGCGCGATCGGGGGCCCTCCGTGGTTACGCAGGCTGCCGCCTCCGGGCCCGACCCGATCACGCGACCACCTCGTCGGTTCCGACCAGCAGGCGGAACAGCACCGCCATGCGCATATGGACTCCGTTGTTGACCTGTTGCAGCACAGCCGCTTTCGGGGAATCGGCGACGGAGAAGCCGATCTCCATGCCGCGCAGCATGGGTCCGGGGTGCAGCACCACCGCGTGCTCGTCGAGCATCTTCATGCGGCGCTCGTTGAGGCCGTAGCGGATCGAGTACTCGCGCGCCGACGGGAAGAAGCCGCCGTTCATGCGCTCGGCCTGCACGCGCAGCATCATGACCGCGTCCGCGCCCGGCAGCTCGGCATCGAGGGAATCCGAGACCCGCACCGGCCAGGCTTCCACGCCCACCGGCAGCAGCGTGCGCGGCGCGACCAGTACGACCTCCGCACCGAGCGTGTTGAGCAGGAACGCATTCGAGCGCGCCACCCGGCTGTGCAGGATGTCGCCGACCAGCACGACCCGCTTGCCCTCCAGGTCGCCGAGGCGCTGACGCAGGGTCAGCGCGTCCAGCAGCGCCTGGGTCGGGTGCTCGTGCATGCCGTCACCGGCATTGATGATCGAGGGGCCGGGACCGGCGTAACCGCTTGCGGCCTCGTCCATCTCGGCGAACCAGCGCGCGATCTGATGGGCCGCGCCCGACGCCGGGTGCCGCACGATGAGCGCGTCCGCGCCCGCCGCGTGCAGGGTCAGCGCGGTGTCGCGCAGCGACTCGCCCTTGGAGACCGAAGAACTCGACGCGCTGACATTGATGACGTCGGCGCTCATCCACTTGCCCGCGACCTCGAAGGACACGCGGGTGCGGGTGGAGTTCTCGAAGAACACGGTCATGACCGTGCGCCCGCGCAGTGTCGGCAGCTTCTTGACCTCCCGGCCCAGCAGCGCCTGCTCGAACCGCTCGGCCTCGTCGAGCAGGCCGGTGGCGGCGTCCCGGTCCAGGTCGGTGACCGACAGCAGGTGCTTCACTGGTTGTCACCTTCCTGACGCAGGTAGACACCGTCGCGTCCGTCGTGCTCGCGCAGCAGCACCGAGATGTCCTCGGTGCGGGCGGTGGGAACGTTCTTGCCGACATAGTCGGCGCGGATGGGGAGTTCGCGGTGACCGCGATCGATGAGCACCGCCAGCTGCACCGCGCGGGGGCGGCCCAGATCGCGCAGGCCGTCCAGCGCGGAGCGCACGGTGCGGCCGGAGAACAGCACATCGTCGACCAGCACCACCAGCGCGTCCTCGATGCCACCCTCGGGCACCGAGGTGCGCTCGAGCGGACGGTGCGGCTTGGAGCGCAGGTCGTCGCGGTACAGGGTGATGTCCAGGGAGCCGATCGCAGGGCGGACGCCGGAGAATTCCTCGATCCGCCCGGCCAGGCGATGGGCGAGAGTGGTTCCGCGGGTGGGGATTCCGATCAGCACCACGCGAGCAACCTGGGGGTCGCCGGAGTCCAGAGCCGTCTTCTCGATGATCTGGTGCGCCATGCGCGCGACGGTCCGGCTCACATCCGAATCCGAGAGCAGCTCGCGTCCGGTCTGGACCCGGTCCGGGTCGTGCCGCTGCGAGAACTCGGCAGCGCTCGACTTGGCCGCCCGGTCTTCGGGCACAGCCATGCCGACCTCCTTCCCCGCCTCACGGGACGGTCCGTTAAAGGATGTCTTTCGAGCGGTCACCCTACCAGCGCGCTTACACACCGTTGACCGCGCACCCCTCTCCGCAACCCGCGTCAGCGTGCCCTTCGGGACACGCCGCGACCAGCCCGAACCCGAAACATCCAGACCAACCGGCAAGCCCGCAGCTATGCGAGCCCGGTCACCCTGTGGCCAGGTTCACGATCGGGCCGCCGGAGCAGTCCGGCGTCAGTGGCTGTTCGGGGTTCTGCGGTCGAAGACCAAGGGGCGGGCGGTGCGCAGGGCGGTGGCGATGGCGCCGAGCAGCACGGCGTCGTCGCCCAGTTCGCTCGGACGAACGGTGGGGCGCAGCGGGGTCGTCCGTTGCAACGCCGCGCGGACCTGGTCGAGCAGTAGGTCGGCGCTGCGGCCGAGGCCGCCGCCGACGACGATGACATCGGGGTCGAGGACCGCGGTGACGGCGGCCACCACCAGGGCGATGCGTTCGCCTTCCTGGCGGACCACCTCGGTGGCGATCGCGTCACCGGCGCGGGCGGCATCGAAGACGCGCTTGGCGGTGAGGCGGCCGGTCATGCCGCGGGCACGGGCGGCGCGGACCACCGCGTCGGCGGTGACGGCCTCCTCGAGGGCGCCGCGCCGGGAGACCCCGGCGGCAGGATCGCCGAAAGCGGCGGGAAGGAAGCCGACTTCACCGGCCGCGCCGTGGGCGCCGGCGAAGAGCTCGCCCTGGGAGACGATTCCGACGCCGAGGCCGGTGCCGATGAGGACGTAGACGAACAGGCGGCTGCCGCGGCCGCCGCCGTGGGCGTACTCGCCGAGAGCGGCGAGATTGGCGTCATTGTGGACGGACAGCTCGGAAACGCCGAGAGCGTCGCGTAATTCGTCGAGCAGGCCCGCGCGGCCCCAGCCGGGCAGGTTGACGGCGTAGTGCATGCGGCCGTCCTGCGGATCGAAGACGCCGGGGCTGCCGAGGACGGTGTGGACGATGCGGTCCACGGGAATCGCGGCGTCGCCCAGGGTTTCGCGCACGGCCCCGGCCGTCGTCCGGGCGAGGGCGGTGGCGGTGCGCGCGCGGTTCGGAATATCGATGCGGGACAGTACTTTTCCCGACAGATCGGCCACGGCGGTCCGCAGGAACGCGCGGCCGATATCGATGCCGAGCACGTAGCCCGCGCTCGGATCCGGTTCGTACAGCACCGCCGTCCGTCCGCGCTCGGGGACGATCGTCCCGACCTCCCGCACCAGCCCGTGCTCCTGCAGCGCGGCAAGGGCGCTGGACACGGTGGGCTTGGACAGTCCGGTGTCACGGGCGAGCTGGGCGCGCGAGCTGGGTCCGGCGGTGCGCAGCTGCTCGAGCAGCAACCACTCGTTGTTGCTGCGCAAACGCTGCCTGTTCCAAGGGAGTTCGTCCATGACCGTCCGATCCTGATGCGTCATCGAGCCGACTGTAAACAATCGGCCGCAGCCCTTGACTCCGATAGTAAAGGAATTTAACTTTACAAAACCCATACGCCCTCCCCTGCGCGACCCGGAGGCAGCCATGACCGGCCCCCGCACCCTCCCCCGAAGAATCGGCCTGTTCCAGGCCACGACCATCAATATGAGCCAGATGGTCGGCATCGGACCCTTCGTCACCATCCCCCTCATGGTCGCGGCCTTCGGCGGGCCGCACGCCGTCATCGGATTCGTCGCCGGCGCGGTCCTGGCGCTGGCCGACGGCCTGATCTGGGCCGAACTCGGCGCGGCCATGCCGGGCGCGGGCGGCACCTATGTGTATCTGCGTGAGGCGTTCCAGTACCGCACCGGACGGCTCATGCCGTTCCTGTTCGTCTGGACCGCAATCCTTTTCATTCCGCTGATCATGTCGACCGGCGTGCAGGGACTGGTGCAGTACCTGACCTATCTGTGGCCGTCCATGACCACCGGGCAGGGTGACATCGTCGGGCTCGCGGTGGTGGCGCTGGTCGTTGCGCTGCTGTGGCGGCGGGTGGATTCCATCGGCCGCATCACCGTGGTGATGTGGGCGGTCATGATCGTGTCGGTGGCCGCGGTGATCCTGGCCGCGTTCACCCACTTTCATCCGAGCATGGCATTCACCTGGCCCGACCATGCCATCGATTTCGGACGCGGCGGCTTCTGGCTGGGCTTCGCCTCCGGGCTCACCATCGGCATCTACGACTACCTGGGCTACAACACCACCGCGTATATCGGTGCGGAGCTGAAGAACCCGGGGCGGGTCCTCCCCCGCTCGATCATCTACGCGGTGCTCGCGGTCATGGTCATCTATCTCGGCATGCAGATCGGTGTGCTCGGCGTCATCGACTGGCACGACATACTCGACCCGAACAACGTTGCTTCACAATCGGTTGCGTCGGCGGTGCTGGAGAAGACCTTCGGAAAGGGAGCCGCCGATGTGGTGACCGTGCTGATTCTCGTCACCGCCTTCGCCTCGGTCTTCGCCGGGCTGCTCGGCGGCTCGCGCGTACCGTTCGACGCCGCCCGCGACGGGGTGTTCTTCCGATCCTTCGGACGGCTGCACCCCGAACACGAGTTCCCGATGCTCGGGCTGATCGTGATGGGTGCGATCACCGCGGCCGGGTTCGTCTTCGCCCGGCATGTGGGCACCTCGGCCACCCATCCGCCACTGGCGGTGCTGATCTCACTGCTGACCACGGTCATGGTGATCGTGCAGGCCTTCGCGCAGATCGCGGCCGTAGCCGTCTTGCGGCGACGGCAGCCCGGGCTCGCACGGCCCTACAGGATGCTGCTGTATCCGCTGCCGGCGGTCGTGGCGGCCATCGGCTGGGCGGTCATCTACGGGTACGCCGACAAGGCGAATCCGGGCGTACACCCGATCGAGTGGTCACTGGCCTGGACCGCCCTGGGTATCGCGGCCTTCCTGCTCTGGTCGCGGGTGGAGAAGACCTGGCCGTTCGGGCCGAAGCAGATCCGTGAGGAGTACCTCGACTCCGAGCCCGCAGCCGCCTGACCGGCCGACCGTGGTGAGATAGACAATTCAGATTGTTCAATTTCAATTGTGCAATCTGGATTGTCTACCTAGGGTCGAGGGATGACCGATGCTCCCGTGATCCTGTCCGCGTCCTCGGCCCAGGCGGCCCGGGAACTGCGTGTTCTGGTGAGCCGCCTGCGGCGGCGGTTCCTCGAGGCGTCGGACAATGTGGAGCTGACGCCCTCGCAGCTGTCGGTGCTGAGCCGGTTGAAGAACGGTGATGCCACCGCCAGCGAGATCGCCGCCGCTGAGCGAGTGCGGCCGCAGGCAATCGCCACCCACCTCGCCATTCTCAGCGACCGCGGCTTCGTACTGCGACGGCCCGATCCCAAAGACGGTCGGCGGCAACTGGTTTCACTGAGCCCGGCCGGACGGGAGCTGATGGCGGGCCGCAGCCGGGCGGGGCAGGAATGGCTCACCACCGCCCTCGAGGAGAAGTACACCGAGGCCGAGCGGCAGACGCTGCTGGCGGCGCTGGAGCTGCTGGAAAGACTCGGGCCGCAATGATCTCGACGCTGCACCGGCGTACCCGGGAGCGGCCGCCCGACGGGTTCGACCGACGGCTGCTGGTGCCCATGATCACCAGCTCGATCCTGAACCCGATCAATTCGTCCATCATCGCGGTCTCGTTGGTGCCGATCGGTGTGGCTTTCGGCGCGCCGGCGTCGGAGACCGCGTGGCTGGTGTCGGCGCTGTACCTGGCCACCGCCATCGGGCAGCCGGTGGTGGGACGGCTCATCGACCTCTACGGGCCGCGGCGGCTGTATCTCGGCGGCGCCGCACTCACCGGATTCGCCGGCCTGCTGGGCATGGTCGCGCCGAGCCTCTGGGTACTGGTGCTGGCCCGGATGATTCTCGGATTCGGCACGTGCGCGGGCTATCCGGCATCCATGTACCTGATTCGCAGCGAGTCCGAACGCACCGGGAAGGACAGTCCCCACGGGGTGCTCACCGCCCTGGCCGTGGCTACCCAGACCATTGCCGTCATCGGCCCGACCCTCGGCGGTCTGCTGATCCATCTCGGCGGGTGGCGGGCGACGTTCGCGGTCAATCTGCCGCTGGCACTGGTGTGCCTGGTCATCGGATGGCGGCGGATCGCGAGAACCGATGCGCCGCACGGCGGCCGGTGGTCGGATATCGATCTGCCCGGTGTCGGGCTTTTCGCGGCGATGCTGATCAGCTTTCTGTTCTTCCTGATGAAACCGCAAACGACGCGCTGGTATCTGCTGGTGCTGGCGATCGCCGCAGGGGCCGGACTGGTGTGGCGGGAGCGGCGGGCCGAGCGGCCCTTCCTCGATGTGCGACTGCTGACGGGCAATGTCCCGCTCCTGACCACCTACGCCCGCACCCTGCTGACCGCCCTGGTCGGCTACTGCTTCCTGTACGGCTTCACCCAGTGGCTCGAGGAGGGGCGCGGCCTGTCCGCGGCCGGGGCGGGCCTGATCCTGCTGCCCATGTCGGCTACCGCGATCGGGGTGTCCGCGCTCACCGGGCGGCGTCCCGAGATTCGCCGCAAGCTGCTGGTCGGCTGCAGCTGCCAGGTGGTGATGGCGGTGGTGCTGCTGACCCTGCACTCCGGCACCGCCCTGTGGTTGCTGGTCGGCGCGGCCGTCATCAACGGCATCCCGCAGGGGCTCAACAACTTGGCCAACCAGAACGCCCTCTACCACCAGGCCGAGCCCGAGCGCATCGGTTCCTCGGCGGGCCTGATGCGCACCTTCTCCTATTTCGGTGCGATCGGGTCGGCGGCGGTCAGTGGCGCATTCCTCACCCCGGGTTCCGGCATCGCGGGACTGCACGATCTGGCCGCGTTCATGCTGGCGGCGGCGGCATTGTGCCTGGTCCTCGCGGTGATCGACCGCTCGCTGTGACCGGCGGCGAGCACCGCGACGGCCCGCCCTCACCGCCGGCGGTCCTAGCTACCGGCCAGTCTTCATACACCGTAAACACGGGTGTGCAATGCTCGAAGGGTGAGCAACGACGCTGAATTCACCGAACCCGCCCGGGTGAGCTTCCGCGGGCACGGCGGTATCACCATCGCCGGCGACAGCTGGGGACCCCAGGACGGCCCGCTGGTGGTGTTCCTGCACGGCGGCGGGCAGACCCGCGGCTCGTGGAAGGACTCCGGACTCGCACTGGCCAAGGCCGGGATGCACGCGGTCCTGCTCGACGCGCGCGGGCACGGCGACAGCGACTGGGACCCGGAGGGCAACTACAAGCGCGAGGCCATGGTCGAGGACCTCATGGCGGTGCTGCGCGAACTGGACCGGCCCGCCTTCATCGTCGGCGCCAGCATGGGCGGCCTGACCGGGCTCATGGCCACCACCCACCCCGAGCGCGAGCGCATCACCGGTCTCGTCCTCGTCGATGTGGTGCCGCGCCCCGAGCGCAAGGGCGTCGAGCGCGTCATCAACTTCCTCAGCAGCAACCCGGAGGGCTTCGCCAGCCTCGAGGAGGCCGCCGACGCCGTCGCCGCCTACCTCCCCCACCGCCGCCGCCCGCGCAATCCCGAAGGGCTGCAACGCAATCTGCGCCAGCGCGCCGACGGCCGCTGGTACTGGCACTGGGATCCCGCCATGATGGGCGGCCCGCGCGACGGGCGCGGCGAGGAGATCGACGTGCACACCGAGCTGCTGGAGAACGCGGCCCTGCAGCTGACCATCCCGGTGCTGCTGGTGCGCGGCGCGCTCTCCGATGTCGTCAGCGAGGAGGGCGTGGCGGCGTTCCGGGCCCTGGTCCCGCACGCCGACTACGCCGAGATCGGCACCGCGGCGCACACCGCCGCCAGCGACGCCAATGACGAATTCACCGACGCGGTGGTCGATTTCGTCCGGGCGCAGGTCAGCACCCAGGGCCGCTAGCGCCTATTTCCCGGTGAACACCCGGTCGAGCAGGTGGTCGAGCAGTTCGACCGCCGTCTCCCGGGTGGTTCCGCCCGCCAGGATCGCCTGGCTGATGCCGGTGACCGCCAGCACGGTCAGCTCGGCGTCGAGTTCCAGGGCGCGCGTATCGGTTTCGTCCGGCCGGTCGCGGCGCAACTGCTCGGTGAAGCTGGTGATCAGGTAGCGCGGCGGTCCCATCATCTCCTCGGAGGTGACGGTATTGCCGGTCAGATTGGCCGCGTGAAAGGCCGCGAACACCAGATTGTCCTGGTGGCGTACATCATTCAGCGGAATCAGCCCGAGCGAGATGGCCCTGATGACCTCGCGCGGTGAGGCCTCGGGCCCCAGCGCCCCGAGCGCCTCCTCGAATCCCCTCCCCCAGTCCTCCACCACCGCGCGATGCGTGGCGAGCATGAGATCGCGCTTGGTGCCGAAGTAGTACTGGATCAAGCGCACCGAGATGCCGGCCTCCGCCGCCACCGCCTGGAAGGTGGCGGCGTCGAGCCCACCGGCGGCAATGACTGTGCGCGCGGCGGTGGTGATCTCCCGCCGCCGCTGCTCGTGATCGACCAAACGCGGCATGTGACCGGCTCTCCTGCGACTCCTGGGCTACGAAGATTTTGATGGTACGCCCATATCATTTTTATGATACGTTCGTATCATCAACGGTGACGAGCGGGGAGGCGCGATGGCCGAGATCGGGCAATGGAAGAGCGGGGCGGCCCGGGTCGCCTGCATGAAGGCCTATGCGTCACAGTCGGCCCTGTGGACGATTCCGTCCACCGAGTTCGACGTCGAAACTTCTTATGGGACAACTCATGTCCGCAAGTGCGGCAGCGGGACGGGAGCGCCGCTGGTGCTGCTCCATCCCTTGAACGGCAATGGGGTGTGTTGGTATCCGATCATCGAGCGGCTCGCGGCCGAGCGGACGGTCTACGCGCTCGACACCATCGGCGCGCCGGGACTGAGCGTGCAGACCGGGGCCTTCGCCCGATCGCACGAGCCGGCCGGCCTGCTCACCGCCGACTAGTCGACCGATACAGACCACGCACCGAAGAGGAAGGGAAGGCCCGATGGCCAAGAAGATCGGACGTTTCATCAGCGCGAAGGCCAAGGAGAAGTACCTGCGCGCGTACGACGCGATGGCCGCGCAATGGCCGGTGCCATCGATCGATCTCGATATCGAAACCTCTTTCGGCACAACACGAGTGCGCAAATCCGGATCGGGGGATGGCACGCCGATCGTGCTGCTGCCGGGGATGCCGGGCAATGGGCTGTTCTGGGAGTCGGTCATCGCGGAGCTGTCGCGGGATCACGTGGTGTACACGCCGGATCCGCTCGGCTGGGCGGGACGCAGCGAGCAGACCGCACCCCTGCGCGACCAGGACGACATCGTGCGCTGGTTGCTGGAGGTGTTCGACGGATTGGGTACCGAGCGCGTGCATCTGGGCGGGTATTCCGTCGGCTCCTGGCTGGCGCTGCTGGTCGGTGTCCGGCACTCCGAGCGGGTGGCCAGCCTGACCATGCTCGAACCGGGCGGGGCGACCTTCACCAAGCCGCGCTGGAGTGTGCTTTTCCGGTTCCTCGTCGGCGGGATGGTGCCGACCCGCAAGCGGCTGGCGAAGCTCTCGGAGTGGCTCACGCCGGGTCTGGAGTTCAGCGAGGAACAGTGGGCATTGACGTTGAGCGCCATCAAGTTCCGCCTCGCCATGCCGTGGGAGCGACCGCTCACCGACGAGCAGCTGGCGGCCGTCACCGCGCCGCTGATGGTGCTGTTCGGCGCCACCACGGTCGCCAATGATCCGGAGGTGGGTGCGCGGCGAGTCCGGGAGTGCATTCCGGGGGCCGAGGTCGACATCTACCCGGGCGTCGGCCACGAGATGCTGTGGGCCATTCCCGAACAGGTGATTCCGCGGTTCCTCGCTTTCGTGAACCAGCACGATCAGGTTCGCGCCTGACCGGATGCCGAGGGCCGCCCCCGGGGTCCGGCCCTCAGCGCTTCGAACCCTTCAACGTTGGGCCGCAGACTGTTTCGGCAGCAGGAAGACGATCACACCCGCGATGACCGCGATGACGCAGGTCGCGAAGGACGCGACGGCGAAGGCGTGACCGGCGGCGGCGCCCCGGTCTGTCGCGGCGGGATCGAACGCGCCGAAGAAGATCGCGCCGATCACGGCGACACCCAGCGCTCCCCCGCACTGCTGGGCCGTGGACAGGGCCCCCGATGCGACGCCGGCCGACTCCGGTCGCACCCGGCTCAGCACCGTGTTGAGCGCGGGCGTGATGACCAATCCGCCACCGACACTCTGCAATACGAGGGTGGGGATCACCAGCAGTGGCGTGATCCGCGGGCCGGACACCAGCAGCAATCCCGTCGCCAGGTAGCTGCTCGCCATGATGATCGCGCCGACCTCGAGGACCCGTCGCCCGTATTTCGGGATGGTCCGGCTCGCCACCACGCTGAACACGAAGAACGCGGTGGCCGCCGGCGCGTAGACCAGGCCCGCGCCCAGCGCCGACAGGCCGAGACCCTGCTGCATCGTCACCGACAGGGCCAGATAGTACGAGTAGATCAGCGCGTACAGGGCGAGCACGAGGACGATCCCGAGCGAGAACGAGCGCCGGCCGAACAAGGTCAACGGCACCAGCGGATCCCCGTCCCGGCGTTCCAGCCGCCGCTCGATCGCGACGAACACCCCGAAAGCGACTGCGCTGCCCGCGAAGCAGGCCCAGACCCACCCCGGCCGGCCCGCCTGCTGCCCTTGGATCAATGGCAGCACCAGGAGGAAGAGGGCCACGCTGAGCACCAGCACGCCGGGCAGGTCCAGCCGGCGGGAGGCGGCCGACCCGGTGGCCGGAACACAGCGCAGGGCGAGCAGGAACATGACGACGCCGATCGGCACGTTCACCCAGAACACCGGACGCCAGCCGGAATCGAACAGATCCGCGCCGATCAGCAGTCCGCCGATGACCTGTCCGCCGATGGTGGCCATGCCCATGACGATGCCGAGCACGCCGAAGACGCTGTGCCGCTCGGCCGCCGGCACCAGCACCGTGACATAGGCGAACACCTGCGGCACCATCAGCGCGGCGCCCAGGCCCTGGACGACGCGCGCGGCGATGAGGATGTCCGCGTCCGGTGCGAGCGCGCAGGCGACCGAGGACAGCGTGAACACCGCGACACCGAGCAGGAAGATCCGCTTGCGGCCGTACAGATCGGCCAGGCGGGTAGCGGTGATGATGAAGACCGCATAGCTCAATTGATAGCCCGCGAGCACCCACTGGACCTCACCGGCGGAGGCATGCAGATCCGCCACGATCGAGGGGGCGGCGACCACGACGATGAACGAATCCAGAACCGCGATGAACAAGGCGGTCAGGACAATCGAGATCGTCGTCCAGGGAATGGCTTCGGCGTCCGCGGCCACGACCGGCCGAACGGCCGAGTACTGACTGACTGCCACGATGGAAACCTCGTCATTTGTCGGGGTCGGGCACTGTGCGAACCCGGAAGGTTCGGCCTGCGCTGCTCGCCGTGAGGGGTCAGCGCGCGGCCGAGGACAACTCGGATGTGTTGCGTCCCAGTGATTTCGCCAGCTTCTCGACCATCTCGGATGCCATGACGGCCTGGCCCGAGGTCGAGAAGTGGATGCGATCCGCACTGAGCAGGTTGTCGCGGTCGTTGACCGGGTGGTCCCACATGTCCACCACGAGCGCGTCGTATTCGGCTGCCAGCCCGCGCACGATCGTGTTGACCCGGGCGATCCGCTCCGGCCAGTCCGGGAAGACCGGGACGACATAGGCCCGGCCGAGCGTGAAGGTGGTCAGCAGTGCGCCGGTCTGCTTCGCCAGGTCGTACATGCGCCGCAGGGTTCGCTCGATCTCGTCGAAGTCCGGTGTGCGCCGCACGATGTCATTGGCCCCGCACGGCAGATGGAGCAGGTCCGGGGAGAACGCGAGCACGCGATCCGCCTGCCGCTCGAGCGCCTGGGCGGTCGTCGCGCCGATCTCGGAGACATTGAGGTAGGCCAGATCCGGCCGAACCGATCGCAGGATCCCGGCGACCCGCTCCGGCCAGCCCTGATCGCCGTAGCCCGGGGTGGGATCGCCGGTACCGGCCGAAAGGCTGTCTCCCAGAACGGCATACCTCCCCCATGGAGCCCCGGTCAGCAGTGCGACGGCAGCCGCTCGGTCCAGACAGAAGGGATCGGTCGCCTCGGTGAGGACATGGTGTTCCATGCAGAAAACAATACGGTCGCCCGTATGTAAATACAAGGCATGACCTATGCCCTACGCGCCGAGCCCCACGCGCCGAGCCGGCAAGCGCGAGTGCGACTGGTCGGTCGGATTCGAAAGGCCCGGGCGCGCAATCAATACCGACCCGGCGGTTCGAATCGACTGCAGCCCCTACCCCGAAATGCCACCCGGCATCGGAGCACAAGTTGTTGCTGCGCATTCGCGGATGGATCGCTATTCTGGATGGAGCCGAGGTGAGTTTGTGAAACCATCAGCGCCCCAAGGAGATCGGCGGCGTTGACGCTTGCGCGTCGTGCTCAGTGTGTTCGCTCGTCCAAGTTGCGGTAGGTCCGAATCGCAGCGCCGTCGAACGGCGATGCAGAGCTCGCCAGTGATCACGCAGTGGCACAACGCGTTCGGCTCGAGATCGATCGACACGCGCACGTGACGCCCGACCAGGGCAGGCACGTTGTCCGCGCGCGTCAGCGAAGAGGTTCCCGCCGACAGAGGAGACGAGCCCATGACGCTCACGCACGACGCCATCGCCCTGACAGGTCCGGGCAGCGGCGCTCGCATCGATTCACCGCATGCGGGCTCGGCGGACAGCGACCTCGAAACCCACCTACGCACGCTACGGCGACGTGTTCCGCATCTGATCGGATCCGCGGTGGCCTCGAGCGACGGCCTGCTGCTGGCCGACGATCTCCCGGATGCCATAGAAGCCACCGGCATTGCGGCGCTGACCGCGGCACTGCTGTCGGTGTCGCTGACCTTCGCGGCCGCCACCCATGGCGCCGACCTGCACGAGGTCGTCCTGGACACGGCGTCGGCCACGTGGTGGTCTACCGCGCCGGCCCCATCGCCTGCCTGGCCGTGCTCACGGGCGCCGATGCCACGCTGGCCCGTGTTCATCTGGAAGCGCGACCGGTGGTCCGCGCCATCGCCGCGACCCTGGCGCCGGCCCCCCACGACTGACGGCACCCGAATTCCACCGATCGATGACATCACACGGAAAGGCAGACACATGTCGAATCTGGATGTGGCACTGAAGGACATGATGACCATCGACGGGGCACTCGGCGCCGCGATCGTCGACTACAGCAGCGGGATGACCCTCGGCACCGCCGGCGGATCCCGATCCCTGGACCTGCAGCTCGGCGCGGCCGGCAATACCGAGGTGGTCCGCGCCAAGATGCGCACCATCGAACAGCTCGGCCTCGACGAGGGTATCGAGGACATCCTGATCACCCCGACCGGTCAGTACCACCTGCTGCGGCCGCTGAGCGCGCACCCGACGAGTCGCCTGTTCCTCTATCTCGCCCTCGACCGCATCCGCGGCAACCTGGCCCTGGCCCGCCACCAGCTCCGCAAGATCGACGAAGAGCTCGACATCTGAACGGTTCTATCGAACATACGTTCGGGAATTGTGGTAGGTTCCTCTGCATGTCGACGCCTTGGCAGGGATCACTTCTGGACGGCTTCGGGGAAGTGGAGCTCGGTGCGCTGCAGGGGATACGGCGCACCGAGCTCGGCGACGGCGCCTGGGTGGATGTGCTGCCGGGTTGGTTGAGCGGCGCCGACGTGCTGTTCGAACGCCTCGTGTCGGAGGTGCCGTGGCGCGCGGATCGGCGGGCCATGTACGACCGGATGGTGGATGTGCCGCGGCTGCTGTGCTTCTACGAGGCGGAGCGGGAGCTACCGGATCCGGTACTCGCCGAGGCGCGAGAGGCGTTGAGCGCGCACTACTCCGCTGAACTGGGCGAGCCGTTCACCACCGCGGGCCTGTGCTACTACCGCGACGGAAACGACAGTGTCGCCTGGCACGGGGACACCGTCGGGCGCGGCGCCACCGACGACACCATGGTGGCCATCGTCTCGGTGGGCGCGGCGCGCGCCCTGCTGCTGCGCCCGCGCGGCGGCGGGGCGAGCGTGCGCTATCCCCTCGGGCACGGGGATCTCATCGTCATGGGCGGCTCCTGCCAGCGCACCTGGGAGCACGCGATACCCAAGACCAGGCGGCCGGTGGGGCCGCGCATCAGCATTCAATTCCGCCCGCGCGGCGTCCGGTAACGAGGGGTCCGGACGCCGCGCGCACTCCCCCGCGCCCGACAGGCGTAGGCGACCTTCCGGCCGGATGCTCCGGTCAGGCGCGGCGAGCGAAGTCCGGGATCGGTTCGGGAATCACACCCCGTGCCACCAGGAAGGTGGGGAGGCTGCGAATCACCGGGATACGGCGGAAGACCTTCAATGCCACGGGCGTTTCGCGCGAATTCGAGACGTTCAGCCGGCCCGCGACCGCCGGGCGCACGATCTGAGTATGGGCGAGGCGCTGCATGCCCTGGATGACGACGGTCGGCAGCGTCCGGCGACGCTGCACGCGGGCCAGATCCGCGGTGGTCACGGTGTGCGACAACAGTTTCGGGGCGAGTATGCGGGCCGTCGCGACCGCGTCCTGGACCGCCAGGTTGATACCGACCCCGCCGATCGGCGACATGGCATGGGCAGCGTCGCCGATGCACAGCAGTCCGTCGGTGTACCACCGGTCGAGCCGATCCAGCTTGACGTTCAGCAGTTTCACCTCGTCCCAGCTGTGGAGCGCGCCGGTCCGGTCGGCCAGCCACGGCACCACCACGGCCAGGCTGCGCATGATGTCCGTGACCGGTCGCCGCGCACGCAGTTCCGTGTCGCTGCCCTTGGCGATGAGGGTGGCGCTCTGCCAGAAGTCGCCGCGATCGAACATGACCACCATGCGATGGGCGCTGACCACCGGAACGAGTCCGGCCGGGTCGGTGCTGTTGCGCGGGATCCGGAACCACCAGGCATCGAACGGCGTCGGCCAGTTCCGTACGCTCAGGCCCGCGGCCGCACGCATCACCGACGACCGGCCGTCACAGGCCACCGTCAGCTCGGCCCGAATCTCGCCGGTCACACCGTCTTTCGTGCGATAGCGGACACCGGCCACCGCGCCGTCCTCGCGCACCAGATCGACCGCCTCGGTGTTCATCCGCAGCCGGAAGGCCGGTTCGGCATCGCCGGCGCGGGCCAGCAGATCCAGCAGGTCCCACTGCGGCACCATGGCCACGTATTTGTGCCGGCCCGGAAGGTGGGAGAAGCTCGCCAGCGACACCATGCGGCCGCCGATCGGGATCTGTATGGTGTTCAGCCGCCGTTGCGGCAGTTTCGCGAAGTCCTCGCGCAGGCCCAGGGCGTCGATGAGGTCCAGGGTGGTCGGGTGCACGGTGTCGCCGCGGAAGTCGCGCAGGAAGTCACCGTGTTTCTCCAACACTGTGACCTCGATACCACCGCGGGCCAGCAGCAGCCCCAGGAACATTCCCGCCGGTCCCCCACCGACGATCAGACAGGTCGTACGTTCCATCGGGACCTCCCGAGCCGTTGACCACCGCCACCCTCGATGGTAGGCCGGGTGCGGCTCGGGCTCAGTCGCTTCGCCGTACCGACCTAGCGGTCGCGGTACAGCACGAAGAAGTAGGGTTCGGTCAATCCGCGCTTGTCCATCACACCCAGCAGGGTGTCCTCGTCGACCTTGCGGAAGATATCGATGATCGGCAGATCGTCGTAGATCATTGCGGCACTGGTCTTTCCGCGGAATTCCAGATTCCGCAGGCGGGCGCGCGGAGCCCGGGTCCGCAGCACCGGCCGCAGCACCCCGAGTGACCGGCGCACCGGTTTCAGCGTGTCGACCGGTACCTTCCCCGCCAGGAACAGGGGCACCCGCCGCGGATCCACCGGGAAGATGTCCCCGGCCGGATCGGAGAACAGCAGCGGCTGCACGCTGTCGGCGCTGTCGAATTGCTTGCCGTACCAACCGCTTTCCACCAGCATTCCGTCCCAGGGATGCCCGGTCGCCACCTCGGCCCCGCGCCACCGCCCGGTGGTGATCTCCTCGACCCGCACCGCCGGCAGGCTGTCGAACAACTCCCAGGCCCGTGCGGCCGTCCCGTCCCCCGCCATCAGCGCCCGCAATCGCGGCGCGTCATCGGTGGCCGACTCGGCGGTAACCATCATGATCTCCTCGATGAGAGTAAACGACACAATTCCTCTCACTGTATCCGGCCGCCCTCGCTCACACCACACCTAGGCTGGCGTCATGCCGACCGCGCTACCCGCCCACGTCGCCGCCGCCAACCGTCTCACCTCCCGCTGGTGCGCCGCCGCCGGGACCGGGGACTTCGTACTGTCCGGCTGTGGCGTCTGGCCGCTGCTCGCCCTGCTGGCCTCCGCCGCCGACGAGCCCGGACGCAGCGAACTCGCCACGGCCACCGGCATTTCCGCCGCCGACGGCCACACCCGGGCGCTGGACCTGCTGCGCACACTGGCCGAGGCCGACTCGGTCTCGGCGGCGCTCGGCCTCTGGGTCCGGCGGGACCTCCCACTGCGCCCGGAGTGGTCGCAGCGACTGCCGGCGGGAACCGTGGAGACCCTCACCGATCAGGCCGCGCTCGACACCTGGGCGAACGACCACACCGACGGCCTGATCGAGAAGTTCCCGCTCCCGATCGACGCCGCAACGGTCCTGGTGCTCGCTACCGCACTGGTCGCTCGCACCCGTTGGGAGGACCCCTTCCGCCGGACCACCATGGAGGTCACCGACGGACCGTGGCGCGGGCACCGCGGTCCCGCTCTGCGCCGGTTCTCGTCGCGCCCACGGCAGGCGGGCGTACTCGGCGCCGGTAAGCCGGTGACTCGCGTAATCGTCCACGGCACAGAAGATCTCGACGTACACCTGCTCCTGGGCGAGGACACGCCGGGCACGGTTCTGACGATCGGCCTCGACGCGCTGGACGGCACCATCCCGACCCGGACGGACCTGCCCGCAGGCACCGAAGCACCCGGACTGAGAGTGCGGGCCGTGCCCGATCGCGGACAGGGCGACAGCCTGGAAATCCTGTTGCCGCCCTTCGAGATTCGCAGCCTGCACAACCTGATCGACCAGTCGGCGCTGTTCGGCCTGACCACCGTGAGCGACAGTGCGCGCGGCCATTTCCCGGCGATGTCGGCGCGCCCGCTCTGCGTCGACCAGGCCGCACAGGACGTGTTCGCGCGCTTCACCGAGACCGGGTTCGACGCCGCCGCGGTCACCGCGCTGTCGATGATCCTGGGCAGCGCCCGGCTCCCGAGGCCCGGGCACACCGTGCTGCACACCACGGCGACGTTCGACCGCCCGTTCGGATTCCTGGCCGTGCACCGGCCGACCGGACTGGCCGTGGTCGCCGGATGGGTCGCGCACCCGGGTCGCTGACGGCAAGGCCCGCCCGCCAAGCTTTTTGTCGAAACTACAAAAAGTTGCTCCGAACCTCTGGTGCACCTTGTTTTAGTCATCTAGCCTAAAACAATGACGACAGCACGAGAGACCGCAGAGAGCATTCGGGCGGCCCGGCGGCCCGAGGATCTGTTCGGTGCTGCCGCAATGGATTCCGCGGCCCGGCAGGACGCCCGGCGGCGCTACCACCGGCTGGCGGGGATCGTGCATCCCGATCGGGTGGAGGCCGTCGATGCCGGGATCGCGGAGGCCGCGTTCGCACGGCTGGCCGAGCTGTACCGGCAATGGCTGGAACTGGACGAGCCCGCCTTCGAGGTGACCGGCGCGCACGGGACGTATCCGGTGGGTGCGCTGCACGCGTCGGGCTCGATCGCGGACGTGTACCGCAGCGGCTCGGACCGGGTCGTGAAGATCCCGCGCCGGGCAGCGGCCAACCGGCTGCTGTCCGGGGAGCGAAATGCCCTGCGCGACATCGCGATCGTGGCCGCGGAGCACGAATGGCCGGGGCCGTACTTCCCGGAGCTGATCGATACCGTCGACCACCTGGACTCCGTGACCGGCGAGCGGCGCACGGTGAACGTGCTCGGCGCGCTCACCCGGGAGTTCGTGACGCTCGAGGACGTCCGGGCCGCCTACCCCGGCGGCCTGGATCCGCGCGACTACGCCTGGATGCATCGCCGGCTGCTGCGCTGCCTGGTCGGCGCACAGCTGGCGGGGTGGGTGCACACCGCCATCAGCCCGGCCAATGTGCTGGTGCATCCGCGCCTGCACGGAATCGTGCTGGCGGGATGGTCTTTCGCGACCCGGCCAGGGACTCCGGCGGCGGCCACGCTGAAGTCGCTCGACTATCCGCCCGAGATCCGGGACGCGGTCTCCCCCGCCACCGATGTCCACCTCGCGCATCGCCTGATGCTCACCATGCTCGGCGACCGCGCACCCGCGGCCCTGCGGTCCTACGCCACGGGGTGCCTGCAATCCGATCCACGGCTGCGGCCCGACGCCGCGGACCTGCTCGGGGAATTCGACGATCTGCTCGACCGGCTCTACGGGAAGCGCCGCTTCCGGCCCTTCGAGCTCACGAAAGGTAAGTGATAGCAATGGGTTACGGACGCTGGGACGACAGTGCCTACGATGCGGCGCGAACCTTCCGCGCGGCGAAGGGCCTCGACGACTTCGGCTACACCGCGGATATGCGGTCGGTGCCGTGGGATCAGTGGAAGGCGCACCCCACCCTGGATCCGTTCGGGGTGGGCAAGCGGGAGTCGCGGGACTCCGACGACCACGGCAACTCACTGCCCATCGCGGTGCTGTTCGACGTCACCGGATCCATGGGCCGCGTGCCCCGCATCATGCAGGAGAAGCTGGTCAAACTGCACGGGCTGTTGCAGCGCAAGGGCTATGCGGAGGATCCGCAGATCCTGTTCGGGGCCATCGGCGACGCCGACAGCGACCGGGTGCCGCTGCAGGTCGGGCAGTTCGAATCCGACAACCGGATGGACGAGCAGCTGCGGCTCATCCTGCTGGAAGGCGGCGGCGGCGGTCAGAAGTCCGAAAGTTACGAGCTGGCAGCATATTTCATCGCCCGGCACACCGCCACCGATGCGTGGGACAAGCGGGGCCGCAAGGGCTACCTCTTCATCGTCGGCGACGAGCTGAACAAGAAGCGGCTGGCCGCTCGCCACATTCGCACCGTCGTCGGCGACGACGTCGACCGCGACATCTCGGTCGAGTCGATCTACCGCGAACTGGCCGACCGCTGGCACGTGCACTACATCCTGCCCAATCAGTCCAGCTACTACCGGGATCCGGAGATCGCCGAGCACTGGCAGGGGCTGCTGGGTGAGCGGTTCCTGCGGCTCGACGATCCGGCCGCGGTGTGCGAGCTCATCGCCCTGACCATCGGCATCGCCGAGGACCGCATCGATCTCGGGGCGGGGCTGGCCGATCTGCGCGATATCGGATCGACCAGCGAGGCCGACGCGGTGGGCAAGGCCCTCGCACCGCTGGGCGACGCTCGGCGCGGACGCAGCGTCGGGGCGCTGCCGGCCGCCACCGGGACCGACGACGTGGATCTCTGACCGGATCCGATGGACGAAGGGACACAACATGTTCGGCGACAGCCACCTGATCGTGGTGGACCTGGGCTTCGGCGATGCCGGCAAGGGCGCCACCGTGGACTGGCTGTGCTCACCGCAGGCCGGGCTCGACGTGGCCGCGGTGGTGCGGTTCAACGGCGGGGCGCAGGCCGCCCACAATGTGATCGCCGACGGCCGCCACCACACCTTCCACCAGTTCGGGTCCGGCACCCTGTCGCGGGTGCCGACCCTGCTGTCGCGGCACATGCTGGTGGAACCGCTGGCCCTGGCCGCGGAGGCGCGCGAACTCGCCGCGCTCGGGGTCGCCGATCCGCTGTCCCTGCTCTACGTGGACGAGCGGGCCCTGCTCACCACACCGATCCACGGAGCCGCCAACCGTTGCCAGGAGGATACGAGGGGTACCGCCCGGCACGGTTCGTGCGGCATCGGCATCGGTGAGACGGCGAGCTACGCCCTCGGCCACGACGCGCCCCGGGTCGCCGACTGCCGGCGACCGGAGGTGTTGCGGCGCAAACTGATCGCGCTCGAAGAACACTACGGGCCGCTGCTCGCGGGCGGACGGCACCGCTACGACCCGATCGACGATCTGGTCGCGGCGTACACGGCGTTCGCCCGGGCCGTGGCCATCCTGCCGGGCGAGCAGCTCGCCGCGTTCGCGCGTCAGGGCCGGCTCGTGTTCGAAGGCGCGCAGGGGGTGCTGCTCGACGAGTGGCGCGGCACCCACCCGTACACCACGTGGTCGACCGTCGAACCCCGGCACGCGCGCACCATGCTGACGCGCCTCGGCGCGCCCGGTTACGTGCTCGGCGTGACCCGCGCGTACATGACCAGGCACGGGGCCGGGCCCTTCCCGACCGAGGACCCGGCGCTCGCGATTGCGGAGCCGCACAATGGAACCGGCGAATACCAGGGTGCGTTCCGGTGCGGGCACCTCGATCCCCTGCTGCTCCGCTACGCTGTCGAAGCCTGCGGCGGGATCGACGGCGTGGTCGTCAACCACCTCGACGCAATCGGCGACATCCGCACCGCCACCGGCTATCTCACCCCCGACGGCTGCGTCGACCGGGTGGCGTGCGGAGTCTGGCAGGACCTCGGCCACCAGCGGCGGCTCACCGATCTCCTCGACGCCGCCACCCCGGCCCTGGCCGACCTGCCCTCCGACGTGCCCGGCTACCTGGAGGCCGAACTCGGCGCGCCCGTGGTGCTCACCGCATGCGGGCCGGACCGAGCCGATCGCACGCTCAGGATCGCGGCTCGGGCATGATTGTCCATTTGTGGAGCAACAATCCGCAGTGTCCATCGATGTGATCACCCTGCGCTACGGACCCGACGACCCCACCGCCGCCCTCGGCATCGCGCCCCGGCGGTGGGAACCCTTCGCCGGTGACCTCGCGCTGCCAGGTGTGCTGCTCGGCCTCGGCGAACGCCTGGCCGAGGCCGCCCACCGCGCGGTCCACACCAAACTCGGGGTACCGGCCGACGCCATCCTCGCCGTCGGGCAGGTCGCCACCTTCGATGAGCCGCACCGCGATCCACGCGGGCCGACACTGTCCATCGCCATGTGGGCCGTGGTCGGCCCGCACGGGACCGACAGCGCGACCTGGGTTCCGTTCGACGCCGTCCCGCCGCTGGCCTTCGACCACAATCAGATCGTCGCCGCCGCCCGCGCCCGGCTGGCCGAGATGCTCTGGAAAGACCTGACATTCACCCGCGCCCTGACCGGCGACCAGTTCACCGCCACCAGAGCCGTCGACCTCACCACCGCCCTGCACGGTACGAAACCCGACCCCGGCAACCTCAACCGGACCCTGGCCGCCATCCCAGGGCTCTCCCGCACCGGCGAACGCGTCCGCGTCAAGGCCACCGGTCGCCCCGCCGCCGTCTGGTCCTTCACCCAGCCGACCAGATCCGGCCCGGACGCCTCGGCCTGAGACAGCACCGCTCGGCCGGCGAACCGGGCCGCACCCCACCGAAATTCACGGCGGGCACAACCCCCGGCGCACTGTTGCCGAGCAGCCGGTCAGGGAATCAGCACCAGGCGGCCGCGCAGGCCGCCTGCGGCGAGCCGGTGGTGAGCGTCGGCGACCCGGTCGAGGGGCAGGGTGTCGGCGACGCGCGGGGTCAGGCGGCCCGCGTCCACCAGGGCAGCCAGCTCGGCCAGGCGGGGACCGTCGGCGCGAATCCAGGTGTTGGAGACGCGGATTCCGCGCAGACCCGCCGGTTCCGCGCCACCGACCACGGCCGCGAACGCGCCTCCGGAGCGGACCGCGTCGAGAGCCTCGGCGCCCAGGGACGCGGCGTCCACCGCGCCGTCGGCACCGCCCGGGATCAGGGCACGCACCGCCTCGCCCACGCGTGCGCCGCGCGGGACGAAGAACTCCGCGCCGAGTTTGCGGACCAGGTCCTCGTCCGGCGCCGCGGCGGTCGCCACCACCCGAAGGCCCTGGGCCACAGCCAGTTCCACTGCGAAGCCGCCGACGGCACCGGCGGCGCCGGTGATCAGCACGGTCTGCCCGGCGGTGAGTGCGAGCGCGTCCAGGGACTGCACGGCGGTCAGGGCATTCAGCGGTATCGTCGCCGCCTCGACCGCGGAAGCACGGCGCGGAGCGAGCGCGACGGCCGCGGCGTCCAGGGCAACGAAATCCGCCTGCGTGCCCAGCGGCACGTCCAGCCGGTCCGACAGCCCGTATACCCGGTCACCGAGCGCGAAATCCTGGACGCCGGAACCGATCTCGTCGATCGTGCCGGCCACGTCCCAGCCGAGGCCGATCACGTCGCGCGGCACCATCAGGCCGGCCTGTGCCAGACCGCCCGAGCGGGTGTGCAGGTCCACCGGATTCACCCCGGCGGCGGTCACCCGAATCCGCACCTGCCCGGGACCCGGCGACGGCACCGGCGCGTCGGCCCGCTCCAGCACCTCCGGGCCTCCGAATGAACGAATCACCACGGCACGCATGCGAAATCTCCTCTGCTGTACGGTTTCCCATCCAGTCGCAAACCTACGGAGTGTTACTCTCCGTCGGGAAGTACGCACCTCGGAGTGCGTACCGTACGCGAGGGAGAGTCATGGTGACCAAGACCGCGGCCCAGCGGCGCACCGAGGCCCGCCGCGCCTACGACGCCTACATCCAGGAATGCCCCACCCGGCATCTGCTCGACCGCATCAGCGACAAATGGGTGAGCCTGCTGCTCACCGCGCTCGCCGACGGACCCCGCCGCTACGGCGACCTGTCCCGCATCGTCGCGGGCGTCAGCCAGAAGATGCTCACCCAGACCCTGCGCACGATGGAACGCGACGGGCTGGTCAGCCGCGCGGTGACCGCCTCGGTACCGGTCCGGGTCGACTACGAGCTCACCGAGCTCGGCCGCAGTCTGCTCCCGGTCATGCAGGCGATCAAGAGCTGGGCCGAGACCCACATCGAGGATGTCCTCGCCGCTCGCGAACGCTACGACGACAACCCGAACTGACCCGGAGCGTTACCACTCGGGCATATCCGTCGCGACTCGGACGTATCCGTCGCAACTCGGGCATATCGGTTGCGGCTCGGGCGAATTCGCTGCGGCTCGGGCGGATTCGGTGTGGCTCGGGCGAATCCTCCAGCCTCAGGCAGATCCGTCGAGGACCGACTGGACCAGCTGCCGGACGGCTTCGAACAGCCGGTCCTTCTGGCCGTTGCGGACCAGATAGGGCACCAGGTCTCCACCCAGGGGCGCGAGTAGCAACCCGCCGACCACATCGGCGTCGAGATCGGGGCGGACCTCGCGGAGCAGGGCGCTGATGTGGGCGGCCCAGAACGCGTGGAGTTCCTCGGCACGCGGATGCGGGGGGATTGCCTGATAGGCGACCGAGATCTCGATGTCGTCGGCGACGAGGCGGGTCATGGCGTCGAAGTAGGCCAGTAGGCGCTCCCCCGCCGGAGCGCCCGGACCCAGCGGCGGCGGACCCGACCGCACGGCCTCCATCAGGTCGAACGCGCCCTCGGCCATCAGTTCGTGCAGCAGGCCGGCTCTGCTGCCGAAGCGGTGGAAGAGCGTGCCCTTGGCCACCCCGGCCGCTGCCGCGATCCGTTCCATCGTGGCGGCTTCGGCCCCCTCCTCGGCGAACAGCTTCCGCGCCGCCGCGAGGATTGCCTGCCGGTTGCGCGCTGCGTCGGCGCGTTCCTTGGGCCGGTCCATATCACCACTTTCATTGACAACTTGACCGACGGTCAATATCTTCTCAGACATATCTTGACCGCCAGTCAACTTATGAGAGGTTTTCAATGCAGGCAATCCTATTGACCGGTACCGGCGCACCCGACGTCCTGGTGGCGAGCGAGGTGCCCACGCCGCGCCCGCAGGCCGGGGAGATCCTGGTGCGCACCGAGGCGATTCCGGTGCTGTTCCCGGAGACCATGCTGCGGTCGGGGGCGTTCCCGCTGCCGGTGGAATTCCCGATCGTCTTCGGCACCCAGGCCGCGGGCGTCATCGCCGAGGTCGGCGCGGGCGTGGACCCGGCACTGATCGGGCAGCGCGCAGTGGTGAGCAGCAACAGTTTCGGCACCTATGCCGAGCAGGTCTGTGTTCCGGTGGAGACGGCGACCGCGATTCCGGACGGCCTGGGCACCGTCGAGGCGGCGGCCGTCACCATGAGCGGGTCGGTCGCGATCCCGCTGCTGGAGACCGCGCGGCTCACCGGCACCGAGACCGTCCTGATCGAGGCGGCCGCGACCGGTGTCGGCGCCTATCTCACCCAGCTGGCCAAGGAATACGGCGCCGCGCGGGTGATCGCTACCGCGGGCGGGGTCGAAAAGGCCGCACAGGCACGCGAATTCGGCGCGGACATCGTCGTCGACCACCACATTCCCGGCTGGACGGAGCAGCTGCGCGAGATGCTCGGCGGCACAACGCTGGACGTCGTGTTCGACTCGATAGGCGGCGAATCCGCCCTGGCCCTACTGGATCTCATGACGCCGCTGCGCGGCCGCATGCTCAGCTACGGCTTCCTGTCCGGCGCACCCGCGCAGGTCGGCGCCATGGACCTGATCATGCGCGGCCTCACCCTGATCGGCTGCTCCGGACCGGACTGGCTGGCGGGGGTCGCCGCTGCGCGCGGCGCGGCACTGAATCGCGCCGCGACGGGATCCCTGACCCCGCTCGTCGACCGCGTGCTACCGCTCGACCGGGCCGCCGACGCCCATCGGCTGCTGGCCGACCGGGCGGCCAAGGGCACGATCGTGCTGCGTCCCGCCGGGGCGTGACGAAAGTCCGGATCAGCCGGTGATTTCCCACTCGTAGACGGTGAGTTCCGAAGCGCCCGTAGTGTGAATCGGGTCGGTATGGATCAGTTCCTGTGCCGCAGCCAGGTTTTCGGCGGTGATCACGTACGCGCCGCCGCTTCCGTCGGTGAATTTGCCGGTTTCCACCAGCTGTCCGCGCTCGCGGACGGCCGTCAGCCAGTCCTTGTGCGGGACGATGACGGAGTCGTCGAAGCGCGGGGTGCGCATGGCCATCACGAGATACTTGCGCACCCTGCGCTTCTCCTTCGAACTACTTCTCGTCGTCGGCGACGACGGTGGCGCGGGTCGCGGCCGCGGCCGCCCGCACCTGCGGGGCCACCTGGACCACCTGCCCGAGCACACCATTGATGAACGACGGCGAATCGTCGGTGGACAGCTCCTTGGCCAGCTCCACCGCCTCGTCGACCGCCACCACCGGCGGAACGTCGTTGGCGTGGAACAACTCCCACACCGCCACCCGCAGAATGGCGCGGTCCACGGCGGGCAGCCGTCCCAGCGTCCAATCCTGCAGGTACGACTCGATGGTGCCGTCCACCCGGTCCAGATCGTCGGCGACGCCTTCGACCAGGACCCGGGTGTAGGGGTTCACCGGCGCCACCGACTCCTCACTCACCGCCAGCGAGACACGCTCGGACAGCAGATCCGCGGGATCGATATCGCGGGCCTCCGCCTCGAAGAGCAGATCCACCGCGCGCCGGCGCGCCTTGTGCCGTGCGCCGAGCTTCTTGAACGACTTCTTGTCCGATTGATCGGCCACGGAAGACATTATCCGTCGCGTCAGTTGTTGACGCGGCTGATGTAGCTGCCGTCGCGGGTGTCGATGCGCAGCTTGTCACCCTGGTTGATGAACAGCGGCACCTGCACCTCGGCGCCGGTCTCCACGGTGGCGGGCTTGGTGCCGGCCGAGGAGCGGTCGCCCTGCAGGCCCGGCTCGGTGTGGGTGACGATCACGTCGATGGCGACCGGGAGCTCGACGAACAGCGCCTCGCCCTCGTGCATGGCGATCTGCACGGCCATGTTCTCCAGCAGGAAGCCCGCGTTGCGGCCCAGCAGCTGCTCGCTCAGGTGGATCTGGTCGTAGGTGTCGCCGTCCATGAAGATGTAGTCCTGACCATCGTGGTACAGGTACGTCATGTCGCGACGGTCGACGGTCGCGGTCTCCACCTTGACGCCGGCGTTGAAGGTCTTGTCGACGACCTTGCCCGAGACCACGTTCTTCAGCTTGGTGCGCACGAAGGCGGGACCCTTACCCGGCTTCACATGCTGGAACTCGACGATCTGCTGCAGCTGATTGTCGATCTTCAGCACGAGGCCGTTCTTGAAGTCGCTGGTGTCCGCCACTGTCTTCGGATCTCCTACTAGTCGGTCGAACCGCGCGTCAGTCGACGACGGTCAGGTCTTTGCTGGTGCGGGTGAGCAGCTCCGGGCCCCCCTGGCGAACCACGAGTGTGTCCTCGATCCGGACACCACCGCGGCCGGGGAAGTACACACCTGGCTCGACGGTCACCGCCACGCCATCCAGCAGTGTACCCGTGCCCGTTTTGGCTATTCCGGGCGCTTCGTGAATCTGCAGGCCCACACCGTGCCCGAGGCCGTGCACGAACAGCTCACCGTGCCCGGCGGCCTCGATCACCGCGCGCGACGCCGCGTCCACCGCCTTGGTCGAGACGCCCGGGGTCAGGGCCTCGCGGCCGGCCTGCTGCGCCCGCTGCACCAGGTCGTAGACCTCGCGCTGCCAGTCCGTGGGCGCACCCAGCACGAAGGTGCGGGTCATGTCGGAGTGGTAGCCGCCGACCACCGCGCCGAAGTCGAGCTTCACGAAATCACCGGTGGCCAGCACCGACCCGGTCGGGCGATGATGCGGGACAGCCGAATTCGCGCCCGCGGCCACGATGGTCTCGAAGGCGACCGCCTCCGCGCCGTGCTCGAACATGAGCCACTCCAGCTCCCGTGCCACCTCCCGCTCGGTGCGGCCGGGACGCAGGCCGCCGCGCTCGAGCAGGGTGGCCAGGGCCGCGTCGGCGGCGTCGCAGGCCGCGCGCAGCTGCTCGACCTCGTAGTCGTCCTTCACCATGCGCAACTGCTCGACCAGCCCCGAGACCGCGACCAGGTCCAGGCCGGTGCCCAGCGCGGACAGGCCGCGATGCTGTTCGACGGTGACCACGTGGCTCTCGAAACCGACCCGGCCGGTCTGCCACTCCCCCGCGATCTCCATGACGCGACGGGCACTGGCCCGGTTGATCTCGGCGCGCAGATCGGGCACCTGCACGCCGACCTGGGTGAGGTAGCGGCCGTCGGTGCAGATGATGGTGCGGTCCTCGCTGGAATCCCAGGCGTACACCAGCAGTGCTGCGTTGGACCCGGTGAAACCGGTCAGATACCGGATATTGATCAGGTCCGTGACCAGCAGGGCATCGACGCGGTTCTCCACCAGCAGATTGCGCAGGCTGGCCCTGCGCAGGGCGTAGTCGGGGCGCCGGGCCGGATCGTGATCAGCAGACATGCGTCAAAGCTACCGCCGACACGCCGCAACACCGACACGCAACACGTGAATGACCTGGTAATGGAACTCACGCTGTTCACATCGCAAGCGGTTCTCCACATTTCGCGATCGCGCCCCCCGCACCGGCCGCCGCCGCGCGACCCTCGATCCATGTCTCCGTTGCCGGCCCTGCTGCTGACCCTGTGGTGCGTCGCTCTGAGCGTCTGCGATCTGCGCAGCCGACGGCTACCGAACGTCCTCACCCTGCCCGGCGCCGCGCTCGTGCTCGGCTACGGATTCGCCACGGGCAGGCCGACACTCGCGGTCTCCGGCGCGCTGCTGCTGGCCGTCCCCTACCTGCTCGTCCACCTCTGCTGCCCGCGCGCCCTCGGCGCGGGGGACGTCAAACTAGCCCTCGGTCTAGGGGCCGCGACAGCCCTCTGCGGCGCCCAGACCTGGTCCTGGGCAGCCTTGGCCGCGCCCATGCTCACCGCCACCGCCGGCCTGGGCGGGATGCTCGGGCATCGACTGCGGATCCCGGGTGCGGCCGGGCGGGCGGTCGTCGCCGGGACGCTCGCGCACGGGCCCGCGATGTGTGCCGCGAGCGTGGTGGCGGTGGTGGCCGGGCGCTGACATCGGGCTATGCGCGGGCCGTGTGTTCGAGCACCCCCGCTGTCATGGAAAGATGTCACTCGTGTTGCGCTGGATAACTGCCGGAGAATCCCATGGTCCTGCTCTCGTCAC
Source organism: Nocardia sp. CA-151230 (assembly GCF_050942175.1). Taxonomy (NCBI): domain Bacteria; kingdom Bacillati; phylum Actinomycetota; class Actinomycetes; order Mycobacteriales; family Nocardiaceae; genus Nocardia; species Nocardia sp. CA-151230. The sequence continues at coordinate 3,234,565 of NZ_CP192061.1, read as the reverse complement.
CATCCTCGAGGGGATGGTGGCCGGTGTCGAGGTGACCTCCGCCGAGATCGGCGCGCAGCTGGCCCGGCGACGGCTCGGGTACGGGCGCGGCGCGCGGATGAAGTTCGAGGCCGACGTGGTCACCATGGTCGGCGGCGTGCGCCACGGCCGCACCATGGGCGGCCCGGTCGCCATCGAGGTGGCGAACTCGGAGTGGCCCAAGTGGACCCAGGTCATGTCCGCCGATCCGGTGGACGAGGCCGAGCTCGCCGACCTCGCCCGCAACGCCCCCCTCACCCGTCCCCGCCCGGGCCACGCCGACTACTCGGGCATGCTCAAGTACGGCTTCGACGACGCCCGCAACGTCCTGGAGCGGGCCAGCGCCCGCGAGACCGCGGCCCGGGTCGCGGCGGGCACGGTGGCCAAGAACTTCCTGCGCCAGGCGCTGGGCGTCGAGGTGATCTCGCACGTGGTGTCCATCGGCGCCGCCGCGAACACCACCGGCGTCGTCCCGACCGCCGCGGATCTGGACGCCATCGACGAGTCGCCGGTGCGCGCGTTCGACAAGGACGCCGAGGCGGCCATGATCGCCGAGATCGAGGCGGCCAAGAAGGACGGCGACACCCTCGGCGGTGTGGTCGAGGTCGTGATCGAGGGCCTGCCCGTGGGCCTGGGCTCGTTCACCTCCGGTGAGGCGCGCCTGGATTCGCGACTGGCGGCCGCGCTCATGGGCATCCAGGCCATCAAGGGCGTCGAGGTGGGCGACGGTTTCGAGACCGCCCGCCGCCGCGGCAGCCAGGCCCACGACGAGATGCGGCCGGGCCCCGACGGCGTGCTGCGCTCCACCAACCGCGCGGGCGGCCTGGAGGGCGGCATGACCAATGGCGAGGCGCTGCGCGTGCGCGCGGCCATGAAGCCGATTTCGACCGTTCCGCGGGCGCTGTCGACGGTCGACATGTCCTCCGGCGAGGAGGCCGTCGCCATCCACCAGCGTTCGGACGTGTGCGCGGTGCCCGCGGCCGGTGTGGTCGCCGAGGCGATGGTGGCGCTGGTCGTGGCGCAGGCCGTGCTGGACAAGTTCGGCGGCGACTCGCTGCCCGAGACCGTCGACAACATCCACGCCTACCTGAAGCGGATCAACGCCCGCCCGCACATCCCGGGCCACGCCGGGCAGTGACCGCTGACGACAGCGCGGTGTCCGGCGAGCACGAACCCACCGCGGCGGCCGGTGAAACCGACCGGCCCGCAATCAGTCTGGTGCTGGTCGGCCCGCCGGGCGCGGGCAAGTCCACGATCGGGCGCAAGCTGGCCCGGGAGCTCGGCGTGGACCTCTACGACACCGACGCCGGGATCGAGGAGCGCGCCGGGCGCACGATTCCGGAGATCTTCGCCGAGGACGGCGAGCCGGAGTTCCGCCGCATGGAGGAGGAGGTCGTCCGCGACGCCGTCCTCGCCGGGCACGGCGTGGTCTCCCTCGGCGGCGGTTCGGTGCTCTCGGCCGCGACCCGCGCCCTGCTGCACGGCCGAACCGTCGTCTACCTGGAAATCAGTGTGGGCGAAGGGCTGCGCCGCACCGGCGCCAGCACCAACCGCCCGCTGCTGAACGGCGACGACCCCGCCAAGAAGTACCGCGAGCTGATGAAGATCCGCCGCCCCCTCTACCGCGAGGTGGCGACCGTGCGGGTGCGCACCGACGGCCGCAGCCCCGGCCGCGTCGTCCGCATGATCCTGGCCAAGCTCGGACTGGAACCGATTGCGCGCCCGGAGGATTCGGTCACCGAGACGGCCACCGTCGAGCCCGGCGTCAGCTCCCGCTCGCGCGCCCGCCGCAAACGCCGCCGCGGCGGCCGCGGCCGGGGCGAGAACAGGCCGGGCGACGTCACGAATACGACTGCCGCCGAAGCCGATTCGCCCCTGGCCGCCGAGGGGCGCAACGGCCAGGGCTCCCCTGCCTCGCCCGCCGACTCGGCCGAGGCCACCGGGGGCGCGAAACGCGCTCGGCGCAACCGGCGTTCGCGCCGCCGCGGCGGCCGCGCCACCGCGGCCGTTCCACCCGCGACGACCGCCGAGACCACCGCCGGTGCGCCGCCCGCCGGTGCGCCGGGGAACACGTCCACCGGCGGACGCCGTCGCCGCGCCTCCCGTATGGCCGGTGCGCCCTCGAGTTCCGCTGCCGGTGGCCAGGATTCGCCCCGCACCGCAGCTCCCGTCGGAGCGGCCGACGCGGTCGCCCCGAACACACCCGCCGCACCATCGGATGCCCGCGTATCCGGCGCAGTCGCCGCGCCCGGCAGCGGACGCTCGCGTCGTGCCCGAGCCCGACGGGCCCGGGCGCGCGCCCGCGAACAGGAGCACACGCCGGCCGACGGCCCGGTTCCCGGTGCCACTTCCCCTGCGGTGGAAGGAGGTTCGTGATCCTGAGCGCACCATCGCGCGCCGCGGGCACGCGCCGCCGATCCGTTCGACAACTTCCCCGCCCCACGGGGTCACGCTATTCCCCGCCGATGGGCGGGACCATTCACGGAGGAGTCCTATGAGCGAGCCGACTCGCATCGAGGTCCGCACGGCCGACCCGTACCCGGTGATCATCGGCCGGGGGCTGCTGGGTGACCTGGTCGACCAGGTCACCGGCCGGTCCGGCGTGCGGACCGTGGCGATCTTCTACCAGCCGCCGCTGGCCGAGACCGCCGAGGTGGTGCGGAAGGCCCTCGCCGACAAGGGCATCGACGCGCACCGGGTGGAGATCCCCGACGCCGAGGCCGGTAAGGATCTGCAGGTCGCGGGCTTCTGCTGGGAGGTGCTCGGCCGCATCGGGCTGACCCGCAAGGACGTGATCGTGAGCCTGGGCGGCGGCGCGGCCACCGACCTGGCCGGTTTCGTTGCCGCCACCTGGATGCGCGGCGTGGACATCGTGCACGTGCCGACCACGCTGCTGGCCATGGTGGACGCCGCGGTGGGCGGCAAGACCGGCATCAATACCGAGGCGGGCAAGAACCTGGTCGGCAGTTTCCACGAGCCGGCCGCGGTCATGGTGGATCTGGCCACGCTGGAGACGGTGCCGCGCAACGAGATCGTGGCCGGCATGGCCGAGATCATCAAGGCCGGCTTCATCGCCGACCCGGTGATCCTGGAGCTGGTGGAACGCGACCCGCAGGCCGCCCTGGACCCGACCGGCGACGTGCTGCCCGAGCTCATCCGCCGCGCCATCCAGGTCAAGGCCGATGTGGTGGCCGCCGACCTCAAGGAATCGGATCTGCGCGAGATCCTCAACTACGGCCACACCCTCGGCCACGCCATCGAGCGCCGGGAGCGGTACCGCTGGCGGCACGGCGCGGCCGTCTCGGTGGGCCTGGTCTTCGCGGCCGAATTGGGCCGCCTGGCAGGCCGTCTCGACGACGCCACCGCCGAGCGGCACCGCACCATCCTGGAGAGCATCGGCCTGCCCACCACCTACGACGCCGATGCGCTGCCGCAGCTGATGGACGCCATGCAGACCGACAAGAAGACCCGTTCGGGCGTGCTGCGTTTCGTGGTGCTCGACGGCCTGGCCAAGCCGGGTCGGCTGGAGGGCCCGGATCCGAGCCTGCTGGCCGCGGCCTACTCGGCCATCGCCCGCGAGGACGGCCCGACCGGCGGCGCGATTCTGCTGTAGGGCACAACGGCTTTCATCTCAGCGCCCGTCGCCGGACTCCGGCGGCGGGCGCTGCCGTCGGTGCCCCCGGATACGAAAAACCCCGCGCCACCCGATCGGTGGCGCGGGGTCGAGCGCGGACGGGAGCCTCAGACGCCGGCGGGCTCCGGGTTGGGTGTGGTGGCGGCGGGGGTGCCGGACTGCTTCTTGCCGTCCCGGCCGGCCAGCCAGCGGCCGACAGCGACGCCGAGCATGCCCGGGATGAAGATCAGCAGCACGATGAAGGACGCGGCCGAGGTGATGTTGAAGACCAGACCCTGATCACCCAGGTCGAAGCCCGGAATGAAGTCGAGGATCCAGGCGGCCAGGCCGGAGCCCAGGCCACCGGCGAGCGCGGCCTTGAGCCAGCGCATGGTCAGATCGGCGCCACGCTCGGGATCGGGATTCGCGCGCCGATCGGCGCGGCCGTCCAGTACGCCCCACGCGATCACCGAGCCGACCAGCACGATCAGGCACAGGATCCGCATCCAGGCGCCCGTGGTCGGCCAGTACCTCATGCCGAAACCGAGCAGGGCCTCCAGCACAACGGTCAGCGCCCCCAAGCCCACGGCGCGCAACACCCACGCATTCATGACGATCACCTTAACCTGCGCGGCCGCCCGGCCGAACCGAATGAATTGAAACTTGTTCCAGAACCATAGCCGGAGCGGGGCCGCGGGACACACCCGGGCCTGACACGCTGCTACAAAAGACAGCGTGAGCATCGACGCCGTCGCCCTGCTGCAGGATCCGATCCGCAAGCGGCTCTACGACCATGTGGCGGCCGCCGACCACGACGTGAGCCGGGACGAGGCGGCCGCGGCCGTCGAGATCAAACGGCCGCTGGCCGCCTTCCATCTCGACAAGCTCACCGAGGCCGGACTGCTGGACGCGGTGTTCCGCCGCCCGGAAGGCCGCACCGGGCCCGGCTCGGGACGGCCCGCCAAGTTCTATCGCCGCGCCGACGCGGAATTCGCGATCACGCTGCCGGCCCGCGACTATCGCATGGTCGCAACGATTCTCGCCGAGGTGGTCGAGCACGAGGGCTTCGAGGACGCCATCGCGAAGGCCGCCGCCGCGCACGGGCCGGCCCTCGCGGGCCGTGATCTGTTCGAGGTCCTGCGTGAGCGCGGCTACGAGCCCTACCTCGACGGCGACGCGATCCGCCTGCGCAACTGCCCCTTTCATCGCCTCGCCGTGGACTTCCCGCCGCTGGTCTGCGGCATGAATCTGGCCCTGCTGGCGGGTCCGGCGGCCGAGGCCGGCTGGACCGCGCGGATGGATCCGGCGCCGGGTCGATGCTGCGTGGGTTTTTCTAAAACTAATGATTGCTAGTTATAGTCGGAGAATGCACCTCGCACAGCTGAACATCGGGCGCATGGTCGCCCCCGAAGGCGATCCCCGGGTCGCCGAATTCTTCTCGGCCCTCGACGAGATCAATGCCGTCGCCGAAGCCTCCCCCGGCTTCGTCTGGCGCATGGTGGACGGCGAATCCAACAACGCCACCTCCCTGCGCCCGTACGACGGCGAGCCGGACATGCTGGTGAACATGAGCGTGTGGGAATCGCGGGAAGCGTTGTTCGACTACGTCTATCGCAGCGGCCACATGGACTACGTGCGCCGCCGCCGGGAATGGTTCACCCCGCTGCGCGAGGTCTTCACGGTGCTGTGGTGGGTGCCGGAGGGCATGCTGCCCACGCTCGCCGACGCCATGGCACGACTGGACCACCTGCGTGAGAACGGGCCGACGCCTTACGCTTTCACCTTCCGGCAGGCCTTCGAACCGGACACGGCCGCGGAAACATCTGCGGCCGTCCTCGATTAGCGGGTCACGCCCGCGAGCGGGCGATCAATCCCGCAGGGCCGCAGCCATTTCGGCCCGTGGAGCGGGCTTGCCGGTGAACTGCTCCACCTGCCCGTATGCCTGATTGAGCAGCATCTCCAGGCCGCTGACCACGGTATTGCCCACGCGGGCAACCGCTTCCGCGAGCGGGGTGGGCCACGGGTTGTAGATGGCGTCGAGCACCACCGGGGCCGCCGCCACCGAATCCGCCACGGCCGCGGCCGCCTCGGCGGGCACGGTGCTGACGACGGCGTCCACGTCGGAACAGACGAACAGCAGGCCCTCGGGGTCGAAATCGAGCACCTCGGCCGACATGCCCAGCTGCTCGGCCAGTTCCAGGGTCCCGGCGGCGCGGCCGCGATCGCGGGCGACGATGGTGACGGTGTGCGCGCCCAGGTCGGACAGCGCCAGCAGGGCCGGGCGGGCGGTGCCGCCCGCACCCAGCACGACGGCGCGGGAAATCTCCTGCACGCCGGCGCCTTCCAGCGCGCCGCGCACGCCGTCCACGTCGGTGCAGTCCGCACGCCAGCCGGAATCGGTGCGCACCAGGGTGTTCGCCGAGCCGACGAGGACCGCGCGCTCGGTGCGCTCGTCGGCGTAGCCGAGCGCGGCGACCTTGCCCGGCATGGTCACCGACAGCCCGACCCATTCCGGCCCGAGCCCGTCCACCAGGCCGGGCAGCTGTTCGGCGGTGCACTCGATGCGCTCGTAGCTCCAGTCCAGGCCCAGTGCCCGGTAGGCCGCCAGATGCAGTTGCGGCGACCGGGAATGCGAGATCGGGCTGCCGAGCACGGCGGCCCTCCGGCTAGCGTCCACTGTCGAGGATTCCACTCTGCCTGGCCTTTTCGATGTTGCGCAGGTGCTCCTGATAGCTCTCGGTGAACAATGTGGTGCCCTGCTTGTCGACGGTCACGAAGTACAGCCACGGGCCGGGCGCCGGATTCTCCATGGCGCGCATGGCATCCAGCGACGGCGCCGAGATCGGCGTGGCGGGCAGACCGGCCATGGCATAGGTGTTCCACGGGGTCTTGTGCGCACGGTCGGAGTCGGTGGTGGCGACCTCGGTCTTGTCGAGGGTGTAGTTGACGGTGGAGTCGAACTGCAGCGGCTGCTGCGCGGCGAGTCGATTCACGATGACCCGCGCCACCTTCGACATGTCCTGCGGCAACGCCTCCCGCTCCACCAGCGACGCCGCGATCAGCGTGTCGTACGGGCTCAGGCCGTTCGCCGCGCCGGACTGCGCCACCCCGGTGGCGTCGTAGCTCGCCGCGCTCGCGGACACCAGCTGCTTGAGGATGTCCAGCGCGTTGGCGCTCGGGTCGAAATCCCAGGTGCCACCGGCGATCAGGCCCTCGAGCTGGCGGGAACGGTCCGGCACCGACCGCACCCGGTCCAGCGCCCACACCGGCACGCCCAGCGCGGCCGGATCAGCGGTGGCCCCGGCCTGGTCGAGCTGCTCGTAGGTGACGCACTTGGCGGCGGTGCCGGTGCCGACGCAGCTGGCCTCGGCGATCTTGCGGTAGATGCCGTCCTTTCGCGCGCCGGTGGTGACGTCGCTGGAGTCGTGCAGCTGTCGGCCCTCGGAGATGACCACATTGCCGACCCGGGCGTCCTTGCTGAACAGCGCGGTCACCGCTTCGGAGCCCTTGCTGTGGCCCGGAATGGCGTAGTAGCCGGGCTGGATGGAGTTCATGTTCGTATTGCGCACGGCCGCTTCGTAGAACGCGCCGCTGCTGGCCACCACGCCCCTGTCGGCCATGGTCTGCGCGATCTGTGTGGCGGTGTCACCCGGCTTGATCTGGATGATGACCAGCGGGCCCTGCGGGCCCGAGAAGTCGGGGGGCGGGCTCAGCTTGCCGACGAACTTCCAGCCCGCGAATCCGACTGCGCCGACGAACAATACGGCGAACACACCCGCGATGACGAACAGATTGCGGCGGCGCCGCTTGCGCTCGGCCGCTTTCCGCGACGCCATCCGGGATCGCTTGGGACGCTGACTGCCCCGCGACCCCGCGCGCGACTGCGATCGGGTGGCCCGGCGGCCCGGCTCGGCGCGCTGGCCCCGGTCGCCGCGGCGGCCGCGCTCGGGGCGCTGGGCCGCGCTGCGGCGCGGGGGCTCCGGCTCGAGCGGGGGCTCCTCGTCGTATTCCTCGCCCTGGTAGTGCTCGTCGTCGTAACGCTCATCCTCGTAGCGGGGGATGACGGTGGTGTCGTCTTCGTAATCGTCCGCCTCGGACCAATCCAGATCGTCGCGGCGGTAACGCCGTTCGGCGTTCTGGCGGTAGCGTTCCTCGGCCCGCGTCCAGCGGTCGGTCATGCGTCATCACCGCGCGGCTTCAAAAGGGCACTCCGTTCGTCCAACCATCCTTGCAGGATCGACACGGCGGCGGCCTGATCGATGACCTGCCGCTGCCCGCGTGCGCGAACTCCACTGTCTCGCAACGCACGTGCAGCAGACACCGTAGTCAAACGTTCGTCGGAAAGTCGCACCGGCACCGGCGCGATCAGGGTCCGCAAACGCCCCGCGAAGGTGGCCGCCAGCTTAGCCGACGCGCCGCTCTCCCCGCGCAATGTGCGCGGCAGGCCGACGATCACCTCGACGGCCTCGTACTCCCGCACAATGTCGGCAATTCTGGATAGATCGGAGGCGAGGGTGCCGGGCGCGACCTTCTTCGCGCGCGGCACCGTCTCGACCGGGGTGGCCAGCAATCCGTCCGGATCGCTGGAGGCGACACCGATGCGCACCGACCCCACATCGATGCCGATGCGCCGGCCGCGGCCCGGGTCCCGTTCCGGCGAGGGCCGCTCCGACGCGAAGCCCCGCCCGCCGGCCGAGACCCCGGAGGCCTCGGTCGGCGTGCGAGCAAATCCGGAGGAATGTCCCGAATCCGGCCCTGCCGGGTCTGCTTCGGGTACGGGCCGGGTCCCGTCTGCGGGACCCGGCGTGTCGGATGTGTCCGCGTCGTCCATTTATCCGGCGAGCTCGGCGACCCGCGCACGCAGGGCGGCCAGACCCGCCTCGATGCCCGACGGGTCCGAACCCGCGCCCTGGGCCATCTCGGGCTTGCCGCCACCCCGGCCGGAAATGGCCGGACCGAAGGCGGACACCAGATCCCCGGCCTTGATGCCGAGATCCTGGGCGGCCTTGGTGACCGCGGCGACGAACGGCACCTTGCCATCGGCATGGCCGAGCAGCACCACGATGGCGGGCTCGGAACCGAAACGACCCTTGATGTCCTGCACCAGGGTGCGCAGATCGCCCGCGCCCACGCCCTCGGGCGCGGCGGCGGCGACCAGCAGCACCTTGCCGACCCGCTGGGCCTGCTCGACGAAGGTGCCCGCGCTCGACAGCACGGCCGCCATCTTGGTGCGCTCCAGCTCCTTCTCGGCGGTCTTGAGCCGCTCGACCAGCTGCTCGACGCGCCCCGGCACATCCTCCGAGGGCACCTTCAGCGACGAGGCGACACCGGCCAGCAGCGCCCGCTCCTTGGCCAGGTACTTGTAGGAGTCCAGACCGACGAAGGCTTCCACGCGGCGGATGCCGGAACCGACCGACGACTCGCCGAGCACGGTGATCGGGCCGATCTGCGAGGAGTGCTGCACGTGGGTGCCACCGCAGAGTTCCATGGAGAACGGTCCGCCGATCTCCACGACCCGCACCTCGTCGCCGTAGTTCTCGCCGAACAGGGCCATGGCGCCCATCTTCTTGGCGGAGGTCAGGTCGGTGACGAAGGTGTTGACCTGGAAGTCGTCGGCCACCGCGTCATTGGAGACGGCCTCGATATCGGCCTTCTGCTGCTCGGACAGCGCACCCTGCCAGTTGAAGTCGAAGCGCAGGTAGCCCGGCTTGTTGAGCGAGCCGGCCTGAACCGCGTTGGGGCCCAGCACCTGTCGCAGCGCGGCGTGCACCATGTGGGTACCCGAGTGGCCCTGGGTGGCGCCACGCCGCCAGGCCGGATCGACCTGCGCCAGCACGGTGTCGCCCTCGGTGAGCTGACCCACCTCGACGGTGGACTTGTGCACCCACACCTTCTTGGCGATCTTCTGCACGTCGTTGACCTTCACCTTGAGGCCGTGCGACGAGACGAGCGAACCGCGGTCGGCGATCTGGCCACCGGACTCGGCATAGAGCGGGCTGCGGTCCAGGATCACTTCGACGTCCTGCCCGGCCTCGGCGACCGGCACCCGGACGCCGTCCTTGATCAGGGCCAGCACGGTCGCCTCGGTCGACAGTTCGTCGAAGCCGGTGAACTCGGTCGCGCCGCGGTCCACGAACTCCTTGTAGACGGTGAGGTCGGCGTGCGCGTGCTTGCGCGAGAGCGCGTCCTCCTTGGCCCGCTTGCGCTGCTCGGCCATGAGCGCGCGGAAGCCCTCCTCGTCGACCTGAAGGCCGGCTTCGGAAGCCATCTCGAGGGTCAGGTCGATCGGGAAACCGTAGGTGTCGTGCAGGGTGAACGCGTCGGTGCCGCTGATCTTCTTGCTGCCCTGGGCCTTCACCTCGTCGACGGTCTCGTCGAACAGCTTGGTGCCGGTGCTCAGGGTCTTGAGGAACGCGGACTCCTCACCGACGGCGACCGTTTCGATGCGCTTGAAGTCGGTGGTGAGTTCCGGGTAGGACGGCGACATCAGGTCGGCGACGACCTTGATGAACGCACCCATCACCGGCTGCTCGGCGCCCAGCAGGCGGGCCGACCGCACGATGCGGCGCAGCAGGCGGCGCAGCACGTAGCCGCGGCCGTCGTTGCCGGGGTTCACGCCGTCGCCGATCAGCATGGCGGCGGTGCGGGCGTGGTCGGCGATGACGCGGAAGCGCACATCGTCGGCGTGCTCGACACCGTAGGAGCGGCCGGTCAGCTCCTCGGCCTTGTTGATGATCGGGCGCAGCAGATCGGTCTCGTAGACATTGTCGACACCCTGCAGCAGGAACGCGACACGCTCGATGCCCATGCCGGTGTCGATGTTCTTCTTGGGCAGCGGGCCGAGGATCTCGAAGTCGTCCTTGCCGCGCCCGGCACCGCGCTCGTTCTGCATGAACACGAGGTTCCAGATCTCGAGGTAGCGGTCCTCGTCGGCCTCGGGTCCGCCCTCGACGCCGTATTCGGGGCCGCGGTCGAAGTAGATCTCCGAGCACGGGCCGCACGGGCCGGGGATGCCCATGGACCAGTAGTTGTCGGCCATGCCGCGGCGCTGGATGCGCTCGTCCGGCACGCCGAGCTCACGCCAGATCTGCTCGGCCTCGTCGTCGTCGAGATACACGGTGACCCAGAGTTTTTCCGGATCGAAGCCGTAGCCGCCGTCCTCGACGGGGTTGGTGAGCAGCGACCAGGCCAGCTCCATGGCCCCGCGCTTGAAGTAGTCGCCGAAGGAGAAGTTGCCCGCCATCTGGAAGAAGGTGTTGTGGCGGGTGGTGACGCCGACGTTCTCGATATCGCCGGTACGGACACACTTCTGCACGCTGGTCGCGGTGTCGAAGGGCGGGGTCTGCTGACCGAGGAAATACGGCACGAACTGGACCATGCCTGCGTTGACGAACAGCAGGTTGGGGTCGGCCAGGATCAGCGAGGCACTCGATACCTCGGTATGTCCGGCCTTTACGAAATGCTCCAGGAAGCGCCGTCGAATCTCGTGGGTCTGCACAACCATCCAGCCTACCGGTCCGGGGCCAGGGAGTTTCCACCCACCACCGGGCGATAGCTACCATCGCCGGGGTGACTGTGATCCCGGACCCATCCCAGCGCTTCCCTCTCCCCCACGCGCACCGCACCGTCTTCCTGAAACCGCACGTCACCTCGCCGAACATCGAGGTCGGCGACTTCAGCTACTTCGACGATCCGGACGCGGCGACCGCCTTCGAGACCAACAATGTGCTCTACGCCTTCGGCCCCGAGAAGCTGATCATCGGCAAATACTGCGCCATCGCGAGCAACACCCGCTTCATCATGGCCGGCGCCAACCACGCCACCTCGGGCGTGTCGACCTTCCCGTTCACCATCTTCGGCGGCACCTGGGCCGAGGAGACCATGGACATCATCACCTCGATTCCGTCCAAGGGCGACACCGTGGTCGGCAACGACGTGTGGATCGGCTACAACTCGCTGATCATGCCGGGCGTCCGTATCGGCGACGGCGCGATCATCGCCACCGGTGCGGTCGTGACCTCCGACGTGCCGCCGTACACGATCGTCGGCGGCAACCCGGCGCAGGTGGTCAAGCAGCGTTTCCCGGACGCGGACGTGGCGCGACTGCTGCGCGCCGCCTGGTGGAACTGGCCACTCGAACTGGTCACCGAGCACGTGCGCGTGATCATGGCCGGCACGCCCGCCGACATCGAGCGCATCGCCATCCACGAGGGGCTGCTGGCGGACTGACCAGCGCCGCAAGCGCATTCGCGGCGGGCCGAGCGACTGTTTCTGGCAGTCGCCGCAATTCGGCGCGTACCGCACCTGCGCACTCGAGGCTATTTACCCCGGACGATGCGGCGCAGTTTGGTGACGCGAGGACCGACTTCACGCTCGTAGCCGTGATCGGTCGGCTGGTAGTAGTCGACGCCGACCAGTTCGTCCGGTGGATATTGCTGGGAGAGAACGCCGTCCGGATGGTCGTGCGGGTACTTGTAGCCCTGGGCATTGCCGAGGGCGGCGGCGCCGGCGTAGTGGCCGTCGCGCAGGTGGGCGGGCACCGCGCCCGCCTTGCCCGCGCGCACGTCGGCCATGGCGGCCGCGAGGCTCTTGACCACCCCGCCCGACTTCGGGGCCGTGGCGATGTGAATCGTGGCCTGGGTCAACGCCAGTTGCGCCTCCGGCATGCCGACCAGCTGGACGACCTGGGCGGCCGCGACCGCGGTCTGCAGGGCGGTGGGGTCGGCCATGCCGACCTCCTCGCTGGCCTGGATCATCAAGCGGCGGGCGATGAATCGCGGATCCTCACCCGCGCTGATCATGCGGGCCAGGTAGTGCAGCGCGGCATCGACATCGGAGCCGCGCAGGGATTTGATGAAGGCGCTGATGACGTCGTAGTGCTGGTCACCGGCGCGGTCGTAGCGCACCGCCGCCTTGTCGACGCTGGCCTCGACCAACTTCACATCGACGGCGCCGTCCAGGGACGATTCGGCCGACGCCTCCAGCGCGGTGAGCGAGCGCCGCGCGTCACCGCCCGCGATCCGCACGATGTGGTCGAGCGCCGCGTCGGTGACCGTGTACTCCCCCGCCAGCCCGCGCGGGTCGGCGATGGCCCGGGTCAGCACCGTGCGAATGTCGGCCTCCGACAAGGACTGCAGCTGCAGCACCAGCGAGCGGGACAGCAGCGGTGACACCACCGAGAACGACGGATTCTCCGTGGTCGCCGCGACCAGCAGCACGATCCGGTTCTCCACCGCCGCCAGCAGCGCGTCCTGCTGGGTCTTCGAGAACCGGTGCACCTCATCGATGAACAGCACGGTCTGTTCACCGACGGTGAGGCGGCGGCGCGCCAGATCGATGACGGCCCGCACCTCCTTCACGCCCGCCGAGAGCGCCGACAGCGCTTCGAACCGCCGCCCCGTGGCCTGCGACAGCAGCGAGGCGAGGGTGGTCTTGCCGGTCCCGGGCGGTCCGTACAGCAGCACCGAAGCCGCCCCGGACCCTTCGATCAACCGCCGCAGCGGCGACCCGGGCCCGAGCAGATGCTGCTGCCCGACCACCTCGTCGAGGGTGCGCGGTCGCATCCGCACGGCCAGCGGCGCGAATCGGTCGTCCCCGCTGGGAATGTGCGCGGCTCCCGCCTCGAAGTCGTCGACTACGGCCTGCGTGCCCGGCGCATCGAACAGCCCATCACTCACGCCCCCGACCCTACCGACCGGCTCCGACACACTCGCCGACCACGACGCCGTCCCCGGACAGCGCGTCCACACCGCCGATCGGCCGCGGTGGCGCGGAGGATCACTCCTCCCAGTGCTCTTCCAGCGTGGCCGAGACGTGCTCGGCGAAGTCGCCGAGGGTGTCGTCGCCGGTGCAGCGGGCGTCCTCGGCGAGGGCGGCCCAGCGGTTGATCAGGGCGGCCGAACGCGGGATGGACAGACCGTGCTCGCGAGCGGCGGCGATGCGGGCGTGGTCGGCGGGCAGGAACCAGTAGGTGGACAGCCACACCCAGATGAGCCGCGCCTCGAGGATGCGCTCGGCGAGCACCTCGTCATCGGCGAGGGCCGGCCACACCGCGACCACCTCGGAGCGCCAGGCCTCCACCATCTGGCGGGCGCGGTCGCGCGACAGCTCGAAATCGCACAGGCAGCCCGGGAACGAGACCAGGGCATAGGCGATGTCGAGGGTGGCGTCGCGGAAGCCGCCCCACTCGTAGTCCAGGAACCGCGCGCCCTCGTCGTTGAGGATGACATTGTCGGGGCACAGGTCCGAGGGACTGAAGGCGCGGTAGCGCCCGGCGGAGAAGAGCCGGTTGCCGCGCACGATCCGCTCGGCGATCTCACCCGGCACCTCGATGCCCAGCTCGCGCTGCAGCATGATCGGCACCTCGGCGACCGCGGATTCGGCTTGTTGCGCTATGCCGTCCACGCGGTGCACCACATCGACGCGGCGCAGCAGCGCCACGAAGTCCGCCTCGCGGCCCACGGTCGCGGCGTGCATGCGGCCCAGTGCCTGAGCGAATGCCATGAGCGCGTTGCGCCCGCTCGGTTCCACGCCGGACTGCAGGACCGCGGTCAGCGAGGTGTTCTCACCGAGGTCGCTGAGAATGAGCAGGCGGTCCGGCAGGCTGTAGCCGAGCAGGTAGGCGCCGGGCCGGTGGTCACGGCCGAGGGCGGTGGTGAATTGGTAGGAGACCGCCTCGCGCAGGAATGCGGAGTCGATGCTGGCGACGCCGGGAGCCATGCCGCCGGTGCGCCGCTGCGTCGCCGTGCCCGCTACCTGCTTCACAATCAGTGTGCGAGGTAGCGAAAAGGCGTTCTCTGCAACGCGGACACGGAGTACCGTCGTCCTACCACTGCCGCTGAGTTCCAACGGATCGCTCAGCTTCACCGGAGCACCCATTCGCTTTGTGAGCAACTGTTGTGCCGCGGACACGACTTCGGCGGCGCGTTCGGCCAATAGTGCGGTCATCGGAACCCAAGTTACTCCCGTCAGGTCACTTTCAGCGAGCGGTTACGCAACCTTTCGCGCGTCGGACGGCGTGTCTCTGGGGTGGGTTTGCCCACGCGGCGCTGGTTGCTTGACACAACCAGGGCCTTCTAGTTGTCTCATGGTCACTTGCTGTGCGCCACACCGTAAACCGGGAAATGTGAAAGGCTTGCGACCATGACTGGCACGCCGCCCTCAGCACCGTACGAGCCCTCCGGCGACCGTCCCGTCGCGGGGGGCGGCGAGCAGTATCCGTCCCACGCCGGGCAGCACCAAAACCCCGAGCCCGCACCGGTTTCCGGCGCGCCCGAGCCGGGCCCCGTGCCCGGCCGCCACCAGCTTCCCGGCCTCGCCGGGTACCCGCAATTCGACGGCCCCGGCGCCGCGCAGTACGGCAGCGAGCCCGTGGAACCCCCGCCGGCCTTGACCCCGCAGCCGGGCGCGCCGCAGCCGCCGGCCGGGCATGGCCCGGGCACGCCGCAGCAGTTGCCGCCGACAGGCATGCCACCCGGCGGGAATCCGCCTCCGCCGGGCGGATTCCCGCCGGGTACGATGCCGCCGCCCGCCGGTGCCCGGCCCGCCGAGCCGGCTCCGACACCGGGCTATACACCCCCGCGAGAGACCCTCGACGTCGGCGCGGCCCTCACCTACGGGTGGGATCGGTTCCGGCTCAATCCCATTCCCTGGGTGGGCATGGTGCTGATCGGCATGATCGCCTGGCTGATGGTCACATTGCTGGTGAATATGGTTGACGTGCAGTCGCTGTCGGCCGTCGTCCTGATGTTCGCGGTGGCGTCGCTGGTGGTGTGGCTGCTGCAGGCCGCCATGATCCGCGGCGCGCTGTACGAAACCGACGGGACACCACCGGATTTCCCGGCCTTCTTCGGCTTCGTGAATGCCGGGAATGTGCTGATCACCGCGCTCATCGTGTTCGCGCTGTGCTTCGTGGCCTCGATCGCGTGCGTGTTCCCGGCGATCATCGTGGGCGTGCTGTGCATGTTCGCGCTGCACTTCGTGATCGACCGGGACCAGAACCCGATCGCCGCAATCCAATCCAGCGTGCGACTGGTGATCGCCAATGCCCTGCAGGTGACCCTGCTGGCGCTGGGGGTGCTGATCATGACCGTGATCGGCACGGTGCTGTGCGGATTGGGCCTGCTGGTGGCCGGACCGGTCACCGCCATCGCCACCACCTACGCCTACCGCTCGCTGACCCACGGGCTGGTGGTCTGAGTTCGATCCGCCCGCACGCGCGAGCCGCTGTCGACGACGGAGCCCGCCGGTATCGCTGATACCGGCGGGCTCTCGACTGTCCGGGCGCCGCCCTTACTTGGCGTCGTCCTTGATCGGGTTGCCGTTCGCGTCGAGCTTGGCGTTGAGCCCCGCCTCCTGCCGCTGCTGCAGGGTGATCGGGGTGGGCGCGTCGGTGAGCGGGTCGACGCCGCCACCCGACTTCGGGAAGGCGATGACCTCGCGGATCGAGTCCACCCCGGCCAGCAGCGCGGTGATGCGGTCCCAGCCGAAGGCGATGCCGCCCATGGGCGGCGCGCCGAAGGAGAAGGCGTCGAGCAGGAAGCCGAACTTCTCCTGGGCCTCCTCCTCACCGATGCCCATCACCTGGAACACGCGCTCCTGTATGTCCCGGCGGTGGATACGGATGGAGCCGCCGCCGATCTCGTTGCCGTTGCAGACGATGTCGTAGGCGTAGGCCAGCGCCGAGCTCGGGTCGGTGTCGAAGGTGTCCAGGTGCTCGGGCTTGGGCGAGGTGAAGGCGTGGTGCACGGCGGTCCAGGCCGAATAGCCCAGGGCCACATCGCCGCTCGCGGTGGCGTCGGCGGTGGGCTCGAACATCGGGGCGTCCACGATCCACACGAAGGCCCAGGCGTTCTCGTCGATGAGGCCGCACTTGCGGGCGATCTCGCCGCGGGCCGCGCCCAGCAGCGCACGGCTGGACTTCATCTCGCCCGCCGCGAAGAACACGCAGTCGCCGGGCTCGGCGCCGACCTGCTTGGCCAGGCCCTCGCGCTCGGAGTCGGTGAGGTTCTTGGCGACCGGGCCGCCGAGCGTGCCGTCCTCGTTGAAGGTGATGTAGGCCAGGCCCTTGGCGCCGCGCTGCTTGGCCCACTCCTGCCAGGCGTCGAACTGGCGGCGGGGCTGCGACGCACCGCCCGGCATGACGACCGCGCCGACGTAGGGAGCCTGGAACACGCGGAACTGCGTGTCCTTGAAGTACTCCATCATCTCGGTGATCTCGACCTCGAAGCGCAGGTCCGGCTTGTCGGAGCCGTAGCGGCGCATGGCCTCGGCGTAGGTCATGTGCGGGATCGGGGTCGGGATCTCGTAGCCGACCAGCTGCCACAGCGCGGCCAGGATGTCCTCGGCCAGCAGGAGGACGTCCTCCTGCTCGACGAAGCTCATCTCGATGTCGAGCTGGGTGAACTCGGGCTGGCGGTCGGCGCGGAAGTCCTCGTCGCGGTAGCAGCGCGCGATCTGGTAGTAGCGCTCGATGCCGCCGACCATGAGCAGCTGCTTGAACAGCTGCGGCGACTGCGGCAGGGCGTAGAACTTGCCGGGCTGCAGGCGGGCGGGAACCAGGAAGTCGCGCGCGCCCTCGGGGGTGGAGCGGGTCATGGTCGGGGTCTCGACCTCGATGAACGCGTGCTTGGCCAGCACGGCGCGGGCGGCGGCGTTCACCTTGGAACGCAATCGGATCGTGTGCGCCGGGCCTTCGCGGCGCAGGTCCAGGTAGCGGTACTTGAGGCGGGCTTCCTCGCCCGGCTCGTCGTCGAGCTGGAACGGCAGCGGCGCGGCCTCGTTGAGCACCTCGAGCTCGGTCACATTGACCTCGATGGCGCCGGTCGGCAGGTTCGGGTTCTCGCTGCCGGCCGGGCGGTTCTCGACCACGCCGGCGATCTTCACCACGAACTCGTTGCGCAGCTTGTGGGCGGCGGCCGCGGGTTCGCCTTCACGGAAGACGGCCTGGGCAACACCCGACGCATCGCGCAGATCGATGAAGATCACGCCACCGTGGTCTCGCCGCCGGGCCACCCAGCCGGTGAGGGTGACGGTCTGACCGGCGTGCTCGCTTCGCAGCGAACCAGCCAAGTGGGTGCGCAGCACGGGATTCCTTTCGACGGGCTCGAAGCACCGGTGAGATGTGACCAGGTGCAGACCCATCGTAGAGAGACACGTTCAGCGAGTGGAAACCGATATCGACTCGCCCGTGTCAGAGTGATAGCCATGACCTTCAACGAGGGCCTGCAAATCGACCCGAACCGGGCGAGTGGTGGCGGTGGCGGACCGGGTATGGGCGGCGGATTGGCTCTCGGCGGTGGTGCGCTGGGCATCATCGCGGTGATCGCGGCACTGATCTTCGGCGGTGACCCGGGCAGCATTCTCGGCCAGTTCACGGGCGCTGACAGCAATGCCAAGTCGGGCACCGCGACCCTGCCCACGCACTGCAAGACCGGTGCCGACGCCAACAAGTACGTCGACTGCCGCGTCATCCTGACCGCTCAGAGCCTCGACGCGATCTGGGGCACCGAACTGCCCGAGCAGACCAACCGCAAGTACGTGGTCCCGAAGCTCAACCTCTTCTCCGGCGCGGTCAACACCGGCTGCGGCCGTGCCTCCTCCGCGGTCGGCCCGTTCTACTGCCCCGCCGATCAGACCGCCTACTTCGACACCAGCTTCTTCCAGGAACTGGTCGACCGCTTCGGTTCCAGCGGCGGCCCGCTCGCCCAGGAGTACGTGGTCGCCCACGAGTTCGGCCACCACATCCAGAACCTGCTCGGCGACATCAACCGCGCCCAGCGCGACCCCCAGGGCGCCGCCTCCGGCGCGGTCCGCACCGAACTCCAGGCCGACTGCTACGCCGGGGTCTGGGCCAACTACGCCGACAAGCTCCCCGCCCCCGGTTCCAACACCCCCTTCCTGAAGCCGTTGACCGACAACGACATCCGCGACGCGCTCTCCGCCGCGTCCGCCGTCGGCGACGACCGCATCCAGAAGGCCGCCACCGGCCGCGTCAACCCGGAAGCCTGGACCCACGGCTCGTCGGAGGAACGGCAGAAGTGGTTCCTGACCGGCTACAAGACCGGCCAGGTCAAGGCCTGCGACACCTATTCGGCCCGGGACCTGAACAACCCACCCGCTCTCCGCTGACCCGACCTCCCACGGTCCCCAGCCTCGAACAGGCTGGGGACCTTGCCATTCCGGCCCCCACCCGTTTTCGCTCAGGGCGAGGGCCCTATCCGGGTGTGGTCGGCGTGGCAGCGCGGGTGCGGCGTGCGGTTGACGGCAGAATCGGCGGCGGCGGGTGGGCGCCCGCAAGGGAATTCGGAGGAATGAGATGCGGACAGCAAGGGCAGCAAGACCTTTCGGCGAGACCGGACGCGGCCGGGTGGCGCGGCGGCGTGGGTGGCGGGCGGGGGCCGTGACCACCCTGGCCGTGGTAATGCTCACGGGCACAGGGGTATTCGCGATGGCCGACCCGGCATCGGGGCCCGGCATGGCGCTGTTCACGCTGACCGCCATGCCCGCGGGATGGCAGACGCGGACGGATCTGCATCCGTCGCTGGAGATTCAGCCCGACGGTCGGGCGGTGAAGCGGGCCGACAACGGCGCGCAGCCGGTGACCGGGACCGTGCCCGCCGACGTCATCGGGGCCGCGGCGGCCGAGGTGAAGGCGCTGGCGGCCGTGGACATGGGGACACCGGACCAGGCCGACAAGGGGACCTCCATCATCGACTACATGCCGCAGTCGCCGGATCAGGACGTGCACCTGATCGTGTACGCGCCCGAGCTCGGCGACGGGCTCAACGATGACCAGAAGGCGTCCCGCAAGCGCTTCGACGATCTGTTCCAGCGCTTGCTGAACGCCTTCGTTCCGGCCTAGCGGCGAAAGATCAGCCGACCGTCCAGGTTTCGCGGCCGGTGAGCAGCTCCTGCAGCGAGTTCTCGCTCACCGGTTTGCGTTCGACGGCGGTGTTCAGCTGGGCGCGGACGCCGTCGTCATAGGTGGGGCGGGAGACGCTGCGGAAGATGCCGGTCACCACGTGGGTGAGGTCCTGATCGGACAGGCGCGACAGGGCGTAGGCGTATTCGGGGTGGTCGGTATAGGCGTCGTGGACCACGATCTCGGATTCGGCGACACTGTCGGCGCGCGCCACTCGCAGGCCGAAACCAGCACGGACCACGGCGAATTCACCGTCCGCGCCGAAGCGAATGGGCTCACCGTGCCGCAACCGGACGAGATGGGATTCGGCGTTCTCCCGGCGCAGCGCGTCGAAGGAGCCGTCATTGAAGATCGGGCAGTCCTGCAGGATCTCCACGAACGAGGTGCCGCGATGTTCGGCGGCGGCGCGCAGCACCTCGGTGAGCCCGGCCCGATCCGAGTCCAGCGCGCGGGCGGCGAAGGTGGCCTCGGCGCCCAGCGCCACCGACAGGGTGTTGAACGGATGGTCGACCGAGCCCATCGGGGTGGACTTGGTGACCTTGCCGGTCTCCGACGTCGGTGAGTACTGGCCCTTGGTGAGGCCGTAGATCCGGTTGTTGAACAACAGGATCGTCATGTTCACATTGCGGCGCAGCGCGTGGATGAGGTGATTGCCGCCGATGGACAGCGCGTCGCCGTCCCCGGTCACCACCCAGACCGACAGGTCGGGCCGGGTCACCGCCATGCCCGTGGCAATGGCCGGCGCGCGGCCGTGGATCGAGTGGATCCCGTACGCCTCCAGGTAGTACGGGAACCGGCTCGAGCAGCCGATGCCGGACACGAACATCAGGTTCTCGCGCTCGAGACCCAGATCGGCCAGGAAGCCGCGCACGGTGGCCAGGATGACGTAGTCGCCGCACCCGGGGCACCAGCGCACCTCCTGATCGGAGGTGAAGTCCTTCGCCTTCTGCGGCCGGTCGGTCCGCGGCACGCCGGACAGTCCGGTGAGGCCGAGATCGGTGCCCACGAGTGGGTTTTCGAGAATGGTCATCAGTTACCCCCAGGGGTGCGGTAGGTCGCCCGCGCGCGTGCGGTGAAGGCCTTGGCCTGTTCCATCTCCGCGATGGAACCGTCCAGGGCCGCGTCGATGACGCCGACCAGTTCCTGTGCTTGGAAGGCGGTGCCCGCGATCTTGGTCCACGGCTGCACGTCGACCAGGTAGCGGCCACGCAGCAGCATGGCCAGCTGGCCGCCGTTCATCTCCGGGCAGACCACGGTGCGGTAGCGGCGCAGCACGTCACCGAGGTTGGGCGGGAAGGGGTTCAGGTTCCGCAGATGCGCCTGCGCCACCGGCACCCCGCGTCGCCGTGCCCGCCGGCACGCCTCGCCGATCGGCCCGTACGAGCTGCCCCAGCCGATGAGCAGCAGTTCGGCGCGGTCCCCCGGATCGTCCACCTCGAGGTCGGGCACCGCGATGCCGTCGATCTTGGCCTGCCGGATCCGCACCATCAGCTCGTGATTTGCCGGGTCGTAGGAGATATTGCCACTGCCGTCGGCCTTTTCGAGCCCGCCGATGCGGTGGGCGCGGCCCACGGTGCCGGGCACGGCCAGCGGCCGGGCCAGGGTCTCCGGATCACGCGCGTAGGGCTGGAACGAATCGCCCTCCGCGCCATCGGATTCGAAGCCCGGATCGATCGGGGCCAGTGCGGTGATCTGCGGAATCGCCCACGGCTCGGAACCATTGGCGATAGCGCCGTCGGACAGCAGCAACACGGGAGTGCGGTAGGTCAGCGCGATGCGGGCCGCGTCGAGCGCGGCGTCGAAGCAGTCCGCGGGTGAGCGGGGCGCGACGATGGCCACCGGCGACTCGCCGTTGCGCCCGTAGAGCGCCTGCAGCAGGTCGGCCTGTTCGGTCTTGGTGGGCAGGCCGGTGGAGGGCCCGCCGCGTTGCACGTCGATGATCACCAGCGGCAGCTCGGTCATGACGGCCAGGCCGATGGTCTCGCTCTTGAGCGCGAGCCCCGGCCCGGACGTGCTGGTCACCCCGAGCGCGCCGCCGAGTGCGGCGCCCAGTGCCGCGCCGATGCCGGCGATCTCGTCCTCGGCCTGGAAGGTGGTGACGCCGAAGTTCTTGTGCTTGCTCAGTTCGTGCAGGATGTCCGAGGCCGGGGTGATCGGGTAGGTGCCCAGGAAGACCGGCAGCCCGGACAGTTGCCCCGCGGTGACGATGCCGTAGGCGAGCGCGGTGTTGCCGGTGATCTGCCGGTAGGTGCCGGGCGGCAGCGTCGCGGGGGCTATCTCGTAGGTGGTGGCGAAGGCCTCGGTGGTTTCGCCGTAATTCCATCCTGTCCGGAATGCGAGGATATTCGCTTCGGCGACATCCGGTGTGGCCGCGAATTTCTCCCGCATGAACTGTTCGGTGCCGCCGATGGGCCGCCCGTACATCCACGACAGCAAGCCGAGCGCGAACATATTCTTCGCGCGCTGCCCATCTTTCTTGCCCACACCGGTCGGTTCGGTTGCCCCGAGCGTCAGCGATGTCATGGGCACCCGGTGCACCACGAAATCGGTCAGCGTGTCATCGGTGAGCGGATCACCGGCATAGCCGACCTTGGTCAGATTTCGTTTGGTGAATTCGTCAGTATTCACGATCACCGTCGCCCCGCGGGCCAAATCCTCCAGATTCGCCTTCAGCGCAGCAGGATTCATAGCGACCAGTACGTCGGGCTGGTCCCCGGCGGTGAGGATGTCGTAGTCCGCGATCTGGATCTGGAACGACGACACGCCCGGCAGCGTGCCCTGGGGCGCGCGGATCTCGGCGGGGAAGTTCGGTTGGGTGGCAAGGTCGTTGCCGAAGGCGGCGGCCTCGTGGGTGAAACGGTCACCGGTGAGCTGCATACCGTCACCGGAGTCACCCGCAAAGCGGATGACGACTCTTTCCAATTTCTCGACCGCCAATTTCGCTGTGGCGCGGCCATTTCCGGCCGCCGCTACCCCGCCGTCGGACGGAGCTTTCACAGTGCTGTTGTGCAGCGGAGCCACAGTTTCCGTGTCCGGCAGTGCCGCAGTATCTTTGTGCGGCAGCGCCGCAGGGTCGTCATGCTGCGAAACCATGCGCGTGCATCACTTCCTCGTCAGGTGTGAGGTACCAACGCCAAACTACTCCGCAATATTCGCGACACACCCGTGAAGCGCAATGGTTTCGATCAAAGAACCGCCGTCAGGCAAACAACGCCAGCTGCGGATCGGGCGTGTGCGATTCGGCGACGCGGACCTCGGGTTCGGCCGGCCGATCGCGGTTCAAGCGGTGTTTCTCCAGCAACGGCTCGATTCGGCCGCGTAGCCACGCAGAATACTCCGGTGTCACCGAAGCACCCCGACCATACAGTTGCCGGTAGCGTCGCAGCAGCGCCGGGTGGGCTTCGGCCAGCCAATTGAGGAACCAGCCGCGCGTGGAGCCGCGCAGATGCATGGGGAACGCCGTGACACCGGCGGCCCCGGCCTCGGCAATGGCGGCGAAGAGCGCGTCGAGATGCGCCTGGGAGTCGGTGAGGTACGGAATGACCGGCGCCACCATGACATTCACCGCGAATCCGGCGTCGGCCAGGGCGCGCACCAGTTCCAGCCGCGCCCGCGGCGAGGGCGTGCCTGGCTCGAGGCCGCGGTGCAGCTCCGGATCCAGAATGGCGATGGAGACGGCGAGGTGCACCGGCACCTGTCCGGCGGCCTGGACCAGCAGCGGCAGATCCCGCCGCAGCAGCGTGCCCTTGGTGAGAATGGAGAACCCGGTGCCGGAGTCGGCGAGCGCGGAGATGATGCCGGGCATGAGCCGGTAGCGGCCCTCGGCGCGCTGATAGGGATCGGTATTCGTGCCCAGCGCAACCGATTCCCGCCGCCACGAGCGCTTGTGTAGTTCGCGCCGCAGCACCGGGACCACATTGGTCTTGACCACGATCTGGGAGTCGAAGTCGGCCCCCGCATCCAGGTCGAGGTACTCGTGCGTGCCGCGGGCGAAGCAGTAGCGGCACGCGTGCGAGCAGCCCCGCATGGGGTTGATGGTCCAGCTGAAGGGCAGATTGCTCTCGGGCACCCGGTTCAGGGCACTCTTGCAGAGCACCTCGTGAAACGTGATGCCCTCGAACTCGGGCGTCTGTACGCTGCGTACGAAACCCGCACGTTCGAGCCCGGGTAGCGCGCCGTCATCGGCGCCGAGGGTTTGCCTTTGCCAACGCACCACCCCAGTCGAACATGCGTTCTAAAGACTGTCAAGCAATCTTCTGCGTGTCGGACTCGATCGGCTGCCCGTTGTAGAAGGCGACCAGATCCCGAATGGTCTGCTCGGCGGGCCGCGGCCGGTAGCCGAGTTCCTCGGTGGCCTTGGTGTGCTCGACGATCGGCGCCGACAGCAGCGCGCCCATGGCCGCCTTGGAGATGCGGTCACTGCCCAGCGCACGGGCGACGGGCTCCATGACCGGCATACACGCGTTGATGACCTTGGCCGGAATCGCGAAGGCGGGCTTCATCTTCCCGTTGACCTCGGCAGCGGTGCGGGTGGCCTGGAACATGTCGGTGAAGTGCCCGCCGAGCAGGTAGTTCTCACCGGTGCGGCCGCGCTCGCTCGCGAGCACCAGGCCCTGGGCCACGTCGCGCACGTCGACCAGGTCGAAGCCGCCGCTGATCATGACCGGCACCCGGCCGCGCGCGGCGTCCCACAGCGTGGTGTTGATGCGCGAGGCGGTGTTGTCGATCGGACCGTACACACCGGTCGGGTTGCACACCACCGCGTCCAGGCCCTTGTCGATGATCTTGCGCAGCTCGATCTCGCCCTGCCATTTGGAGCGGTCGTACACCGGCAGCTCGGGATCGATGGACCGCGGCGAGCGCTCGTTGATCCGGCCGCCACAGCTGTACTGGTTGAACGCGTGAATGGAGCTGGTGTGCACCATCCGCCGCACGCCGACCTCGCGCGCGGCGTCCGCGACGATACGCACGCCCTCGGTGTTGACCCGCCAGGCCACGTCGTTCTTGTGGGCCAGCGTGATCAGCGCGACCAGGTGGTAGACCACCTCGGCCCCGTCCAGCGCGGCACGCATGGACGTCGGGTCCAGCACGTCACCGTTGACCCAGGTGACACCGGGCTGGCTCGCGCCCGCGACCCGGTCGATGGCAGTCACTTCGTGACCGCGATCGGTAAGCAGGCGAAGCAAATTGGTGCCAAGGAACCCGGCAGCGCCGGTGACTGCGACCTTCATGGTGACGAGAATATAGAACTTGTTCTAATTTGCAACAACGGTGTGGTTGCGGTGTGTGCTCGCACGCCACGCCGGTCTGGACGATCGACGGGATATATTCGCCATCCGCATGTCCATGACGATCAGGGGGTACTGCCATGGCCGATCTCTGGGTCGACACCGGTGCGGTGCGCACATTCGCCGCCGCACAGGACGGCGTCGCCGCCGACATCGCCGCCCAGGGCGGCCTCGACACGGTGTCCCACGTCGCGGCCATGACACCGGTCTTCGGACTCATCGGCGCGGACTTCCTGGTCGGCTTCGCGGTCGCCGAACTCCTGCACGATCGCGACATCGCCGCCCTCTCGGCCCGCTTCGGCGCCCTCGGCCGGGCTGCCCTCGGATCGGCCGCCACCTACGACACCACCGATGCCGAATTCGCCGGGGGCCTCGGCACGGCCGCCGCGCAGATCGGCGAACGGGCATGAGGCCGACCAACTCCGGCGTCATCGATGCCCTCCGCCCGGCCGGTCCGGACACCAGCGTGAGGGGAGCCGACAGCGTGAGCGTCATGGGTCCGCTCCCGGATCTGCCGCTGGGCACCCTGCCCGCGGCCGTGCTGCCGCCGCTGCCCGCCGATCCGGTCGGCGATCTCATGTAAGGGCCGCGCGCTCCCCGCGATTCCTGGACTGGACGCGCTTTTCCAGCCGTTCCGGGAGCTGTTGCAGAGCTTCGGCACCGGCGTCCTCGGCGGGCTGAATCCGGCGACCCTGCTCAGCACCGGGTCGAAGGTCATCGCGTCCGCGGTCCAGGTCGGCGGGGGCGCGCTCGAGACCGTCGAATCCCTGTGGCAGGGCCGGGCGTCCCAGCGTGCGCAGGAGTCGGGCCGGCAGGCCGGGAACCACGGACTCGAGACCGTCCAGCGCGGCTTCGACCTCTCGTCGATCACCACTCAGGCCGCGGCCGTGGTGGAGCGGGGCAATATCCAGCTCACCGCCATCGCGCGGGCGTTCGCCGCCGAGGCCACGGCACTGGCCCCGCTGATCCTCACCCCGATCGGCCGGACCACGCTGATCGCCTCGGCCACCCGGCATCTCGGCGAGGCGGTCGCGGTCGTGAACGCCACCCACGGCGAACTCTCGGTCTACACCGCGCAGGTGCACGGCATCATCGGTCAACTGCTCGACCAGGACGGCGGTCCGAATCCGGCCGAGGTCGCGCGGTCGCTGGCACAGAATGTCGGCCGGCCGATCCTGGAGCAGGCCGAGGGCCTGCTCGAAAGCGGCCTGCGGGCAGCCACTCGCGCGCCCGGCGCACCGGGCGAGGCTGATCCGGTCGGTGGCCTCCCGGATACCACTGCCGAAGGGGGTGGCGGGATCGGAGCCGGTGGTGGCGGTCTCGGCGGCGGCCTGCCGTCAGCCCCTGGCGGTCCCGGGTCCTCGATCCCCGGTGGCAAGGTCACCAACCCCGCGAATCCGTTCGGCGCGGGCGCGGCCGGCATCCCCGGACTCGGTGACCCGGCCGGGTCGGGCTTCATGGGCTCCCCCGTCGCGGCGGGCGCGGGCAAAGGCCGCGCGGCTGCCCGGCAGGGCCGTACCGTGCAGCCGCACCAGAGCCCCACCGCCGAAAGCGAACTCACCGGCAACCTGGGCACCTTCACCCCCGGCGTCATCGGCGAGCCCGCAGACAGCGCGGACGCGGACGCGGCCGATCCCGCCTGATCCGGGTGCGGCACAGCCGCTTTCGTGGCGGCACGGTCGTCTCCCGACAGCAGAATGCCGCGGCGATCGGGTCGGGTACCCCGGTCACCGCGGCATCGGTGGAGGCCGAAATGCGGCTGTACACCCCGCGGGCTCGGCCACCGTTCAGGGCGCGCGGTCGGCGCGCCGCGGTGGATTACACCGCGGTCGGCCGCGTCTGCGCGTCGATTCCGCCGTCGATGACGAACTGGGCGCCGTGGATGAAGCCGGCCTGCGGGCCGACCAGATAGGCGATGAGGGAGGCGATCTCCTCGGGCTTGCCATTGCGGCCGATAGGAGCCACGAAGTTGCGGATGGCGTCACCGTAGCGCGGATCGTCCAGACCGGCCTGCAGCAGCGGGGTTTCGACGCTGCCGGGGGCGACGGTGTTCAGGCGCACGCCGGCGGCGCCCCACTCGACGGCGCGTTCGCGCACGGCCACGGTGACGGCGTTCTTGGAGGACGCGTAGGCGTAGTGGCCCGCGAAATCCCCGGCCTGGGCGAAGGCCTCGGCCTCGGTGCCCGTGCGGATCGGGTTGTCCTCCCACTTGATCTGGGTGGAGGCCACCGACGAAACCACCACGGCCGCAGGGTTTTCGCCCTTGCGCAGCGCGGGCAGCAGGGCGTCGAGCAGGGCCACGGTGGCCCGGTAGTTGATCTCCACCACCAGGTTCGGGTCGGGCACCTGGGGGCCGACACCGGCGCACAGCACCACGCCGTCCAGCACGCCCCCGGAGCGCTCCACGATCTCCTCGACCGCGGCCGCGCGCGCCGCGGCGTCGGTGAGGTCGACGGTGATATCGGCATTGCGCAGGTCGATCCCGATGATGTCGTGCCCGGCGGCGCGCAGGGCGGCGGCGGTGGCCGCGCCGATGCCCGAACCGGAGCCGGTGATGGCGATCGTCATGACGCGATTAGAACAAGATCCAGGAATCCGGACAAGCCCACCGGGATGGGCATCTCAGCCACCGGGACGGCTACGACCGGGCGGTCTGCCGCTGCGATACGACAGGTGAGCACCTCCAGCAGGATCGGGTGCGGAGGATGCGGATCGCTCGTTCGACTGCCTTTCCCGCGAGCCTCCCGCTAGCATCACTCACAGAACTAGAATCTGTTCTAGTTTTTGTACTGGCTCACTGTCGAGAGGACGATCGATGCGCTTCACCTACGCGGAGGCGATGACCAACCCGGATTACTACATCCCCCTCGCGCAGGCCGCCGAGGCCGCCGGGTTCCACAGCATCACCGTGGCCGACAGCATCGCCTACCCGGCCGAGTCGGATTCCACGTACCCGTACACCGCCGACGGCAATCGCGAGTTCCTGGACGGTAAGCCGTTCATCGAGACCTTCGTGCTGTCGGCCGCCCTCGCCGCGGCCACCACCACGCTGCGCATGACCCCGTTCGTGCTCAAGCTGCCCATTCGCCCGCCGGTGCTGGTGGCCAAGCAGGCCAGTTCGCTGGCCCGCCTGAGCAACAACCGCTTCGCCCTGGGCGTGGGCATCAGCCCGTGGCCGGAGGACTTCCAGATGATGGGCGTCCCGTTCGAGAAGCGCGGCAAGCGCCTGGACGAGTGCATCGAGATCGTGCGCGGCCTGTCCACCGGCGAGTACTTCGAGTACCACGGCGAGTTCTACGACATCCCGAAGATCAAGCTCACGCCTGCCCCGACCCAGCCGCTGCCGATCCTGGTCGGCGGGCACAGCGATGCCGCGCTGCGCCGCGCGGTGCGGCTGTGCGACGGCTGGATGCACGCCGGCGGCAAGGGCGACGATCTGGACAAGTACCTCGCGCGGATCAACGAATTGCGCAGTGAGCGCGACAATCCGGGCGAGTTCGAGATCCACGCGGTCTCCCGCGACGGCTACACCACCGACGGGGTGAAGCGTCTCGAGGAGAAGGGCATCACCGATCTGATCGTCGGCTTCCGCAACTCGTACGCGATGGAGCCCGACACGGAGTCGCTGGAGGAGAAGATCGTCAAGATCAAGTGGTACGGCGAGAACGTGATCGGCAAGCTCAGCTGATCAGGACCGCTCGGCGGGGCTGATCAGGACCGCTTGGCGTACCCCAGGTCGATCACGGCGTCGCGCTCGCTCACGAGTTCGGCGACGCTGTGCTCGATCCGGGTGCGGGCGAACTCGCCGATCTCCAGGTCCGGCACGATGGTGTACTCGCCATCGGCGCAGGTCACCGGGAACGAGCTGATCAGTCCCTCGGGCACGCCGTAGGAGCCGTCCGAGGGCACCGCCATCGAGGTCCAGTCGCCGGGCGCGGTGCCCAGCACCCAGTCGTGGATGTGGTCGATGGCGGCGCTGGCCGCACTCGCGGCCGAGGACGCGCCGCGCGCCTTGATGATGGCGGTGCCGCGCTGCTGCACGGTCGGGATGAAATCGTCGGTCACCCAGGCGTGGTCGGCGATGAGCTCGAGCGCGCCGCGCCCGCCGACCGTCGCGTGGGCGAGGTCCGGGTACTGCGTCGCGGAGTGATTGCCCCACACCGTGATCCGCGCGATGTCGGCGGCCGCCGCCCCGGTCTTCTTCGCCACCTGCGCGATCGCGCGATTGTGGTCGAGCCGGGTGAGCGCGGTGAACCGCCCGGCGGGCACGTCGGGCGCATTGCTCATGGCGATGAAGGCATTGGTATTGGCCGGATTCCCGACCACCAGCACCCGGATGTCCGCGGCCGCATTGGCATTGATGGCCGCGCCCTGATCGGTGAAGATCGGCCCGTTGGCCGCCAGCAGATCCGACCGTTCCATGCCCGCGGTCCGCGGCCGCGCACCCACCAGAATCGCGATATTGGCCCCGTCGAATCCGATCCACGGGTCATCGGCGATATCGATGCCCGCCAGGAGCGGGAACGCCCCGTCCTCGAGTTCCATCGCCACGCCCTCGAGTGATCCGACGGCGGCCGGAATCTCCAGCAGACGCAACCGCACCGGCGTCTCGGGCCCCAGCAGCGCCCCCGACGCGATGCGGAAGAGCAATCCGTAGGCGATCTGCCCGGCGGCTCCGGTCACGGTGACTGTCACTGGCGCGGTGGTGCTCACGACGATCTCCTCGCGATGGCGGGTAGGTCCGTCTTCACCCTAGCCAGGCTCACTCCCCCACGTCCCGCCCCGTGAGCAGCACGTGAGCGAACAGACACCGGCGCGGGCCGGTGAATCCGGCTCGGGGATGGGTGAATTGACCGCTCAGCGGGCCAGGTCGGCGATGTCGGCGTCGGTGAGGACGACCGGGGCGACCTGGTCGCGATCGCGGACCATGCGGACGGCCCGGTAGAGGGGACGTTGCTCGGCGACGGCGTCGCGGGCCTCGGCGCGCAGTTGCTGGACGAGCAGTCCGGAGATGGCGAGGGCGGCCGCGAGGGGGCAACCGGCCAGGGCGTCGGCGAGTTTGCGCAGGCCCAGAATGTGGAGTTCGCGGCCGCTGCCGGAGTCGCTGTAGATGGCCAGCGGCACGACCTGGGTGTCGGCGCCCGCGGTGACGCGCAGCACGATGCGGCTGATCTTGCCCGGGTAGACCAGGATTTCGACGGCGGTGGCGCCGGCCAGGTCGAGGCGGCGTTCGCCGCGCCAAGTGCGGGCACGGATGACGGTGCCGGACACCGTGATTCGCCGCCGCTGCACGGCCACGGCGTAGAGGGCGGTGGGCGCGCCGAGCACGAGGCCGATGGCGAGGGCGATCGGCCAGTGCACGAACAGCGCCATCAGCAGTCCGACCCCGATGCCGATGCCGAGCGCGGCCAGGGTGAGCCTGCGCAGGGCGGGGGCCAGCAGTTCGGGGGCGATCAGGTCGAGGCCGATTTCGCCGTCGGGCCCCCGTTTCGATTCATCAGTCACAGCAGCGCATTCGTCCAAGTCTCGATGGGTCGGGCCTGCCGGCGGCACGCACCGCCCCCGCGGGACGCACCGCACGGTACCAGCAGGTCCTAACCCCATACCCCGATTTGCCCCACCCCAAGCCCCCATCGGCGCGGCGGCTGCCGGCCGGGCCGGACAGCGGCGCTGTCCGGCTCGGCCGACGGGTCAGTTCTGCTCGCCCGCGAGTGCGGCCGCGACCTGGGCTACGGCCTCGTCCAGGGGAATCTGGCGCTGTTCGCCGGTGCTCAGATCCTTGAGCCCGATCTGGCCCTCGGCGACCTCGCGGTCACCGAGCACCAGGGCCAGCTGCGCGCCGGACTTGTCGGCCGCCTTCATCGCGCCCTTCATACCGCGGCCGCCGTAGGCGAGGTCGGTGCGGATGCCGGCCCGGCGCAACTCGGCCGCGAGCACCACCAGGCGCTGCTTGGCCACCTCACCGAGCGGGACGCCGAACACCTGGACGCGGGGACCGTCGATGGCGGACTTGCCCTCGGCCTCGAGCGCGAGCACCGTCCGGTCGACGCCGATGCCGAAGCCGATGCCCGACAGCGGCTGCCCGCCGAGCTCGGCCATCAGCCCGTCGTAACGGCCACCGCCGCCGATGCCGGACTGCGCGCCCAGCCCGTCGTGCACGAATTCGAAGGTGGTCTTCGTGTAGTAGTCGAGCCCGCGCACCATGCGCGGGTTGACCACATAGGGCACGCCCAGCGCGTCGAGGAGGCCGAGCACCTGCTCGAAATGCGCCTTGGCCGACTCCGACAGGTGGTCGATCATGAGCGGCGCGTCGACGGTCATCTCCTTGACCTCGGGACGCTTGTCGTCGAGCACCCGCAGCGGGTTGATCAGCGCCCGGCGCTTGGTCTCCTCGTCCAGCGGCAGCTTGAACAGGAACTCCTGCAACAGTTCTCGATACTGCGGCCGGCAGGTCTCGTCGCCGAGCGAGGTGATCTCGAGCCGGAAACCGTCCAGTCCGAGCCCGCGGAACCCGGCGTCGGCGATGGCGATCACCTCCGCGTCCAAGGCCGGGTCGTCGACGCCGATGGCCTCCACGCCGACCTGCTGCAGCTGCCGGTAGCGGCCCTTCTGCGGGCGCTCGTACCGGAAGAACGGCCCGGCGTAGCAGAGTTTGACGGGCAGCGCCCCGCGGTCGAGGCCGTTCTCGATGACCGCCCGCATGACGCCGGCGGTGCCTTCGGGGCGCAGGGTGAAGCTCTCGCCATTGCGGTCGGCGAAGGTCCACATCTCCTTGGTGACGACGTCGGTGGATTCGCCCACACCCCGCGCGAACAGGGCGGTCTCTTCGAAGATCGGCAGCTCGACATGCCCGTATCCGGCCAATCGCGCCGTCTCGACGAGGGCGTCGCGGACGGCGACGAACTCGGCGGACGTGGGTGGCAGATAGTCGGGGACCCCCCTCGGGGCACGGAAGCTGCTGGTCTTGGTCACGATGCCCAGTTTTCACCACGCCCGTCCGCCAAGTCCAACCGGTTACCGGCCGACGGCCACCAGGGCCTGCCATATGTAGGTTTTTCTCAGCGAATGCAGGTAATGTCTGCCGCGGCCGCTGGGCTGACGGCCGCAGTCTGTACAGACATCAGATACCGACCGTTCACGGAGGGACAGTTAGTGCCGAGCAATGAACAGCGACGCGCTGCGGCGAAGCGGAAGCTGGAGCGTCAACTGGAGAATCGGGCCCAGCGGGCGCGTAAGCGCAAGCAACTCACCATCGCGGCCTCGGCCCTGGGTGTTGTGGTCGCGGTCGCGGCCGGTGTCGGCATCTACTTCCTGACCAAGGGCGATGACAACAGCACCAGCGCCAAGGCCTCGGAGACTCCGGACGCCTCGCTGACCGCCGCTCCCCCGCCGGCCGCCAAGGCCAAGCCGGCCTCGGTCAGCTGTGAGTACCGTCCGTCGCAGAAGCCGGCCGACAAGCCGGTGAATCCGCCGAGCACGGCCAACATCTCCACCGCCGGTGATGTCAAGGCGACCATGGACACCAGCCAGGGTCCGATCTCGATGACCCTGACCCCGGGTGAATCCCCCTGCACGGTCAACAGTTTCGAGAGCCTGGCCAAGCAGAAGTTCTTCGACAACACCAGCTGCCATCGCATCACCACGGGCAAGGGCCTGGAGGTGCTGCAGTGCGGCGACCCCACCGGGAGCGGAATGGGCGGTCCCGGTTACGAGTTCGACAACGAGTACCCGACCGACCAGTACGACCCGAATGATCAAGCCGCCCAGTACCCGATCGCCTACAAGCGCGGCGTGCTCGCCATGGCCAACGCCGGCCCGGGCACCAACGGCAGCCAGTTCTTCCTGGTCTACGGCGATTCCGAGCTGCCGCCGCAGTACACCATCTTCGGCACGGTCGACGACGCCGGTCTCGCCACCCTCGACAAGATCGCCAAGGCGGGTGTCCAGGGCGGCGGCCAGGACGGCAAGCCGGCCGCGGACGTGAACATCCAATCGGTCCAAATCAACTGACCAGCATGGTTTTTCGGGCCCGGCGCTTCCCGCGCCGGGCCCGATTCTTTTCCGGCGAAGGTCTCGGGAAGGTCCCGTTGAACCTCTTGCGTAAGGCTTCCCTAACCAAAGAAAATCCTGACTTTCCCACGACGTGCCGGAATTGTGCGATATATGCTGGATCGCGACGCGCGCGTACGGTGGTTTCGGAGTTTTCGCTGGTAACCTCGTAGAACGGAGTACCAAGGCGTAGTAAAGCCCACCGGGCAATCCCCACCGGGCCGCTGCCACGCCTCATGGGCTCCGGGTGTCCACGTTTGCAGGCGGGATATGGCTACGCGCAACCACCGTTCGTGTGGCGATGTCCGTGACGAAGCACCACAATCATCCATAGTGATCTAACTGCAGCATCGGGGAGCAGGCAATGGCCGAGGAACTCGACGACATCGGCCGCGAAACAGCGGCGATGATGAGGCAAATGTTGCAGCTCGCGACACTTGTCGCGCTGCGCACCCGGGAACGTGGCCAGAAGGAAGCGGAAGCACGCGTCAGGGTCACCGAGGTCCGCCAGAAGGAGGGCCGCGAGCGTCGGCTGCGTGAGGCAGCGGATGCCAAGGCACGTGATCCGCGCAACCGCGAACTCTCGCGAATCTTGGAGCGCCCGACGCGTGAACGGGGCGTATCTCTCGAAAAGGATCGATTCTCCGCTCAGGCGGAGGCATCTCGAATGGCCGCGCAGCAAGCCAACCGCGGCTCCATGCGATACGACTCCGTGGAACGGCGAACCGCGCTGGCCCAACACCTTTCGCGCATGGGCATCTCGCCCGAACTGCAATCGGTACGGCTGCTGATGGAGGTCGGACAGGCCCAGTCGGCACAGGATGCCGTGCGGCTCCGGGAGCAGGAGGCGGCGCAGCGGCGGGTGCGGGAGCAGGAAGCGCACGAGCGGGATCGCGAACGCGCTCGCTCGCGTGAACGAGTCTGAGCAGCAATAACTTCGAACCGTGGCGGATCGCAACCCGATCCGCCACTTTCCGTTTCGGCGCCAGCACCATACCGGCGCCCACGGTTCATCTCAGAGCGGGAACTCCCCCATCGTGGGATTGCTGAACAAGCCCTGCTGGGGGGACTTCAACGGCAGCGGCGTGAGCATGTCCTTGTGGCCGTTGCGCACACTGCAGTACTTGAACGGGCCCTTGGGATCGAACAGTTTCGCCATGTGCGGGTCGGCGTGATCGAGGAACCAGATGCTCAGCCCGGTCTTGCCATCGTGGCGGAAGTGCTCCCACGCCCGCCACATGGCATCCAGTCGCGCGACCGCCTCGGCGTGCTTCCACCATTCGGGGCACCACACGGTGTCGCTGATATCGGTCACCTGCCGGCGGTACACGAGGCTGAGGTAGTTCTCCACGAACTCGACCACGCTCGCGTAGACCATGGGTGTTGACTCTTCGCTCACAGCGGTCGAACCTCCTCGGGCGCCGAAACATCCGGCAGTGTCTCTTTGATCAGCGCGGGGCTGATCAGATCGGAAATCTCGGTCTTGCGCGTGGGTGACGGGTCGTGGGCTTCGATCGACCGCTCGACCGCGGCGGCGTCGGGGCCCTCCCACCACGGCACCGTGCGCAGCAGCACGGCCGGTGTGCCCGAGGCGAACAGGATGGCGCGCCCGCGCGGCAGGGTCGCCAGGGCATGGGCGTTGAAGGTCCGCGACGAGCTCAGGGAGCGCGAATAGCTCTTGCCGCCCTTCGATTCCGACACCGACTGCGAGATGCTGTCGTAGTCGCCGATGGCCTCGGAGCGCTGTTGCAGGAATGTCATGTCGTCGATGCCGCTGCCGATGACCTTGATGTTGGCGGCGCCCCAGAGCGCCTCCATGCCATCGGGTCCCCAGCAGCGCGCGCCCTGCGCCCAGGACTGCAGCACCGTCATCACCACGATGCCGCGAGAACCGAAGTGGCTGTACTGCTTCGGCAGATCCTTCCAGCGCACGACATTGGCGGCCTCGTCGAGTGCGGCCAGCAGCGGCACCGGCAGTCGCCCGCCCGGCGACCGTGACGCCTCGCGGGAGGCCACGTCGATGACCGCCGCGGTCAGGGCGCTCACCAGCGGCGCCGCCGAACCCCGGCCCTCCAGCGACAGGCAGTAGAGGGTGCCGTTGCGCTCGAGGAATTCCAGTTCGTCGAAGGCCGACCGGCCGCCGTTGGGGATGATCCACGGCTGGATGTGCGGGAACTTCAGGCACCTGATCATCGCCTTCGCGCCACCGAAGATGCCGTCGCGCGTACGGATGTCGAGGTTGTACTGGCCGGCGAGACCCTCGGCCATGTAGTGCTTGGAGTGCGCGCGCAGGATCTCGATGGGGGTGGTGTCCATCGGGTTGTTCACCCATTCCCAGGCGCGCAGGATGTTGCTGCCCTCGAAACCCGCGGCCAGGAACAGTGCCGCGAGCAGATCCTCGGCCTCGGGGTCGAAGTACGAGTCCGCGCCCTGGCCCGCCGAGGGACTGCCCTCCGCATCGGAGAAATGGCCCGCCAGGCTGACCGCCCGCACCTCGCAGCCGGGCCGGTGCACGTCGACCCACGCCAGCGGATCCCAGTACCAGCCGGGTTCCTGCTGCGCCTGCAGGTCGTGCGAATCCGGGGCCACGCCTTGCGGATCGAAGACGAAGATCTGACTGCCCTTGCCCGCGCGCACATCCCGGGTGGCGTCGACGACGTCACGCTTGTTGGAGGTGACGACCACCGGGCCGATGGCGGCGAGCACGGCCGGGATCACCCGGGAGGTGGTCTTGCCCTGCCGCGGGCCCCAGATGTCGACCTGCAGATCCTCGTAGGAGCCGTACATCATTTCGCCGTCGGCGACCGACATGCCGATCGGGATGCCCGGAACCAGCATGTCCCCGGGCCGCATCAGTGAACCGGGAATGAGCATGTCCCCGCTGAGGTGCTTGTGCAGCGGCACGCCGATCTGGCCGGCCTTCTCGCGGACACCGGACAGCGTGAGCGCCTTGATGGCCCCGCCGGTGCCCATGTGATCGGCCTTGTCGTCGATCGCCAGTCGGCCCTTCTTGGCGCTCATCTCGCGGCGGCGCCGGTACAGCACCCAGCCCAGCGTCCCCCCGAAGACGAGCAGGATGATCACGGTGGCGGCGGCAGGCCAGCGCAGCTGGCCCTTGAGCAGGTTGACCACGATGGCGATCGGGTTGATCGGCACGTGCTGGCGTGGCGAACTCAGCAGGTTGCCCAATTGCACGGCCAGCCACACGGTTCCGAAGAAGTAGAAACCCGCGTAGACGAGGTGCAGGACACGATCCGGACCCGGGTCGGCCGGGTCCGCAATCGGTTTCTTCGCCATCTCTAACCTCCTGGGATGACCTGTGAGTCGTTACCGCTCAACGGAATTCGTCCAGCAACCAGCCACCGGCAGGTCCACGCACGACGGTGGCGACGACCGTGGCCGGGGGCAGCGATTCCCGCCTGCCGTCCGGATAGACGACCGTCTGCTCGATGCCGATCTTGTACTGCTGCCGGTTCGGATCGGCGCCGGCGGGGGCCTTCTCACCGGAGGCGAACGCGAACGCCTCGACGTGAGCGCCCGCCTTGGCCCAGTCGGCCCAGCGCAGTGACGGTCTCGGGGTTTCCACGCCGGTGGATGGGTTGTCCAGTGTACGGATCAGGCTGGGTCCCAGCCATTTCCGGGCCCGGCGCAGCGCGTCGCCCTCGGACTCGGTGGCCGGGTACCAGGTGTAGATCTGCTCCAGCGCGGTCACCGCGACACCGTCGGGCGTGGTCGGGTCGGGGGCGGGGGCATCCTCCAGCAACCGGGTGGTGGACGTAGGCGGTTGCCCGGCAGACGGATTCGAGCCGCCACCGGTCGAGCTGCTGCCGCCGCACGCGGTGGCCAGCACTGCGACGCTCACCACCAGCATCACCACCCCAATCGCGGGACGCGTGCCTGCGCTCGCACCGTTCATACCCGTGCTCGCGCTCACCGGCCCGCGCCGGCGGCGCAGCACCGGACCACCCTTCCAGGCTAGTCGCTGAGCGGTATATCCGGGCCATACCAGCGGGTTCGCCGAGTCGGCGTGTTCGCTCTCGCGGCAGCGGCTCATGTGCCGCGCTTGGCGTCGTGGAGGGTTTCCACCAGCGTGCGGTTCATTTCGGCGGCGGCCGCGAGCTGCTGCTGCAGCAGAGCCACCTTGCGGCGCAACGCGATCGCATCCATGCGTTCCAGGCCGGGGCTCTCGGCGGCACGCACCCAGTTGCGCACCGAATTGGTGTGCACGCCGATCTGTTCGGCGACCACCCGGCAGGCCTCGGATTCCGAGCGCAGTTTGCCGGTGAGGGCGATGACCTGTTCGACGGCGGCCTGCCGGACCTCCGGCGACACTCTTCGATACGACCGGTGCGGCATCATGCGGCGCTCCCCTCGTCCGAGCCGCGGCTCGCGGTGGTCTCGGTGAATTCGCTGAAACGCTGGTTGGTGTCGTGGATTCCGCTCTCCCGTTCCGAGAGCGTGAACTCCATGTGGAACGGGATGCCGGGCCGGCGGTCCTCGCCGATCTTGAGCAGGAACTTACCGGTGCCGGGCGCGGGCGGGCGCTGCTGGCCCGGTTTGAGCGCCTCACCGGTGAGCGCCTGCGGCGCGGACCAGCTGGTCACCATCTCCTCCTCGGCGGCGGTGAACGGCACGGTGGAATCCAGGCGCGCGATCTCCTCGGCCGGGAGCGCGCCGAAGATCTTGGCGCGGGCGCGTTCCAGGAAGCCGAGGGCCTTGGCGATGGCCGCCTCGGAGCCCAGGGCCTGCAGGTCCTTGATGGTGTGGCTGATCATGATGAGCGAGGTGGCGATGCCGCGCTGCAGACGGGTGAGCTCGTCGACGCGGTCGACCATGAAGTCGCCCAGGCCCAGCACCTGCCACAGCTCGTCCATCACCACCTGGAAGTAGCGCTGCGGGCCCAGATCCGCGTCGGCCAGCACGTGCGCGGCCTCGACGGAGGCGAAACCGTCGGCCCAGCAGGCCAGCATGACGGCGGCCTTGAGCTTCTTGTCGCCGTTGGGGATGTGGGAGACGTCGATGCAGACGGCGGTGGAGTTGGTGTCGATGGGAGTGGTGGTGTGGCCGTTGAAGATCGCGCCGAACGGGCCCTGGGTGAGGGCGCGCAGAGAACGGCGCAGACCCTTGATGGCCTCCTGGTATTCGTCCGGATTGTCCGCGCCCGCATCGAGTTGCAGTTCGTCGCCGCCCGCCACGACCACCTCCAGGAGGTCCTCCAGGATGGGCGGCTGGTCGGGGGTGAAGCGGCTGTCCTCGCGGTAGAGGATGCGCAGGCCGGTGGAGATGAGGGTCTCCTCGAAGTCGCGCACCCGGGCGCCGCGGACCAGTTCCACCAGACCGGCCACCAGCGTGACCTGGCGGGCGCGCATCTCCTGCATGACCTGGGTCTGCAACTCCGGGAAGTCGTGCAGCAGCGGGACGATCGAGCCCAGCACACCGGCGGCGAGCGGGTTGAGCTTGCCGTGGCCGTAACCAAGGTCGATGACCTGGCCGCCGACCAACTCCACCAGCTTGCGGTAGTCGGGCTTGACGTCGGCAAGCACCAGCGGGGTGATGCCCTGAGCGACACCGCCCAGCACGATCCGGCGCACCAGCGAGGACTTGCCGAAACCATTGAGGCCCAGCACGAACAGGCTGGGCGCGGTGATGAAGCTGCCGCGCATGAACCAGTTCATCGGGTCGAAGCAGACCGGTGCGCCGGTGTGCAGGTGCGAGCCCAGCGGGGTGCCGATGAGCGGCGCACCCGCACCGACCGACCACGGCCACAGGCCCGCGACCTGCGCGGTGGTGGCGCGGTACTCGACCGGGCGGCCCACCACGTTCATCCGCCCGCCGCCCGCGCCGATGTAGCCGCGATCGGTGAGTTGTGCTGTGGTGCGGTCGAATTCGTCGAAGCTGCCGTACTCCATGCGCTCGGCGCGCGCCGCGAAGTTGCGCCGGCGCAGATCGTCGGTGTGCAGGCGGAAGGTGGCCCAGGCCGCCCTGATGCCATTGCCCTCGCGCGCGGTGACCTCGAGCTTGGCCCGCATGGTGTCGTCGAGCAGCTTGGGACCGGACTGCTTCTTCTTGGCCGCGGCCTTGCGCGCCGCGGCGCGCTTGGCGGCCGCGTCGCGCTCGGCCTGGTCGGCGACCTTGTCGCGCTTGTCCTTACGGGCGCCGCGGCCACGCTCCTCGGTTCCGGTCCGCTCGGGCCGTCCGTCGCGCGCGGGCCGGTTGCGCACCGGCCGCTCCCCCGCCTCGCCGTCCGGTCGCGCCGGGCGGGTCCGACCGGGCGCGCCGGCCCGTCCGCCCAGATGTACCCGATCCGCGTCCGTGGACCGCCCGCGACCCTCGGAGCCATTGCCGCGCCGGGCATCCCGCTCCGGGTCGGCACGGCGCTCACGCCCGCCTTCGGCCGCACGCCGCTCGCGCCCGGATTCACCGTCGCCGTGCCGCTCGCGCCCGGATTCACCGTCGCCGCGCCGCTCACGTCCGGGTTCGCCCTCGGCGCGCGGTCGTTCCCGGCGCCGTTCACCGGGCTCCCCACGGCGCACCGCATCCGCCTCGGGTGTGGTCTCGCGACTCCGCTTGCGCTCCATACGATCCCCCTCAGTCCGTTCCGGCCCGCGCGCCCGTGACCGAGCCTCCCCCCCGCGCGCACCGCCGGAGCGCGCCCCCGCGCCACTCCGGCCGGATCCCTTGTCCAGCACGTGTTCCGACCGCTCGGTCCCGGTCTGGCGCCCGGCCGACCCCGGCGCGCTCTGCCCCCGCGCACCGGTCGCGCCGTCCAACTCCCGCTGCTCCCGCACAGCAAGCTCACGTCCGGCCGGCGTGCCGGCCGTGTCGGGCACAGCGGACGTGGGTGCACCGAATTCCCCTGCGCCGCTGGCCGGTTCGAGCGCGGGCATGGCCGGGAGCCGCCGCCTCGCCGTGGGAGCACCGGTCTCCGAGCCCGTCTCCCCGCCATGATCGCGTCCGGTCGGTTCGGCAAGCCCTGCGGCCTCCCACCCGGATGCTCCGGCGTCCGAGCCCGACGCCGGCCGACTTACCCCGCCGGAACGGGTTGCATGCGGGTCGCTCTGCGAATCACCCTCGCGCGCACCGCGACCGCCGCGCGCACTCGCGGGCCCGGTCGCGCCGGAATCGGCCGACGGCGAACTCACGCCGCCCGGCTCGATACCCGCTGCGGCGCCGTCATTGAGGGCTCGGTGGCCATCGCGGCCCGTCGCGAGTGCGTCCCCCGCATCGTGACCGCGACCGTCGGCCGCTGCGGCGCGCGACTCCTCGCGCTGTGCCCGGCCGGGTTCGGCGCTGCGCTCTGCGACGGCCGATTCCGGCACGCTGTCACCCCATGCCTCCGCACGTGCCGCGTCCGCCCCGTTTGCGACCGCACGTTCCGAATCGTTCCGGCGCGCGACGCGAGCGGTGGATCCTGCGGTCGGGTCCCGGTCGGCACTGCTGCCCACCCGGTCCGATGCGCGGGCCTCGCCGTGCCCGGCCCGCTGTGCAGACTCGGTCTCGGCACTGGAGTTCCGGCTCGCGGTGATCCGCTCCGGTGAGTGTTCGCGCTCGGTGTTCGACCCCGAATCGTCCTGTCGCACTCCCGAATCGTCCCGGCCCGCGGTGATCGCGGCGGTGCGTTCCTGGATCGCGTCGCTGGACTCGCCCGCCGCCGGGGCCGGGTCCGCCTGGTCGGCGGGCGGCTCGATGGGGTCGCGGCGGAGCATGCGGCGGTCCGGGAGGGTACCGCGCCGGGGCCGGTGCTCGTCGCGCATGACGCGGGAGGACGGGGGCGGGTACGGGTCCGGCTCGTCGTGGGGGTCGGCGGGGGCCGGGTCGCGGCGGGAGCCGCGCCGGGCGGGCGGCGCGGCGTCGCGTTCGCGGACCGAGGGGTCGAAGTCACGTGGCATGGGTTACCCCGCAAGCGCTTTCGGAATGGTGGCGTGTTCGGGGAGGATCACCCCGCAGCCGAGCGAGGCCGCGAACGCCGCCGCCTGGTAGCGGTAGCAGCGGCGGATCTTGAGGCGGGCCTGGGTGGACAGGTCGCGGGTGATGGCCTCGATGCGCGGCAGATCGCCACGCAGGGGTTCGGTGATGGTGACCAGCGCGCCGAAGCGGGTGACGCCGTGCCCGCGGGCCTGCTCCTCGCGGGCCTGCTGGGTGGCGCCGACGCGCAGGGTGGCAGCGGCGGACACGACCCCGCGCTCGGATTGCTGTGCCACCAGGGCGTTCTTGTAGTCGTCGTCCACGATCTGGGCGGCGTCGCCGGCCGAGTGCGGGCGGTAGACGATGGTGATGCGCTTGCGCGGCACCTCCGGATTCGGCGCGAGCAGCCGCTGCAGCACCCGCTCGTCGACCGCGCCCTCGGGGGCGGTGTCCATCTCCCAGGTGACCGAGCGGCCGCCGTCGTGAATGAAGTGGTCCCAGCGCTCCTCGTGCGAGACCGGGCCCGCGTCGGCCCAATCCAGGCCGTGCCCACCGGGTTCGCCCGCGGCCACCTCGAGATCGGCCTGAGCGGCCGGGTCGTAGCTGCGGCGGATGAACGAGATGATCTCGTCGGCCGCCATGGGCTGGGCGCGAACGCCGGCCTCCGCCAGGGCCGCACAGATGCCGGGCAGGCGGCGACCGATCTCGACCGCCTCCTCCGCCGGATTCTTGCGGCGCTCCGCGGTGGTCGCCTTGAAGGTGATGGCGACCCGCGGCAGCAGCTGCACCCGCTCCTGCGGCAGTTCGGTGGCCAGCTCGTACATCACCTGCTGCGCGAGATCGGGGGCCTCGGGCCGGGTGATGGTGGAAACCTCGGTGAGCAAACGGTTTCCGGTCTCGGGCACGGTGTCGATGACCGGCACCACGGCCACGATGTCGGAGGTCTGCCCCAGCGAGGCGAGGAAGGTGCCCCAGGCGCCCACCCAGCGGTCGATGACCGGCTGGTCGACGGCCTCGTGGCCCTGCGGCCAAGCGCGCAGAACGACTGTGTACTGGGCGAATTGCGGTAGGTGGATCATGCCGAAGCTGTAACCGCCGGCGTCGATGCCCTCGTAGAGCCGCGACGGGGCCATCAGTCCGGGCAGGCGGGTGACGCCGCCCGGGATCCGGGAGAACCGCCCGCCCCGGTACACGTGTTCGCCCTTGGAACGGCCGCGCAACCAATGGAACATCATCAATCCGTTCTCGTAGCCGGAGCGGCCCCCCGTCCGCCACACCAGTGGAACCATCACGACCGTGCCGATGCCCGCCACCACGGCGGCCGGTTTCGGCCCGGCCGCCAGCGCCGTCAGCAGCGCGGTGATCACGACAGCGAAACCGACCACGGTCTCACCCCAGCGCAGGCCGAAAAGGCCGGCGCTGCGGGGCTTCTGCCACAGTCCGTACGAGCGGCGCTCGTACGTCTCGGTCATCGTCATCGTGGGATGGTGCTCCTGCCGAGGTCGGGTGAACGGTTGGCCCAGCGGTCACCGGCCAGGTCGCCCGCGGTGGACTCGGCCTTGCTCAGCGAGGCGGTCGCCGCGCGCGCCTGCGCGACCCGGTTGGCGACGCGGGACGCGCCTGACGGTACTGCGCCGCCACCGCCTTGGGCGGCAGGACTCGCGGCGGGCGCACCGCCGCCACCACCCGCCGGGCGTGGCGAGGGTGTCGGGCGTGGCGCGCCGCCGGGACCGCCGCCCCCGGGGCCGGGACGGGGACGCCCGCCGCGACCGGGTCCGACGAATCCGGCGGCGCCGGGTCCGGCGGCACCGCGCGGGGCCACCGCGCGCGAACCGACCGCACCGAGCGCGGCGATGCCGACCAGGGTGCCGGTGGTGGCGGCCAGACCCGAACCGCCGGAACCGACGATGGCGACCGCCGGGGTCACCAGGCGCATGAGCGCCGGCAGCACGAACGCGACCGTGCACAGCAGCACGATGGCGACCAGCATGCGCTGGGCTTCGTCGGCGTCGGGCAGGTTCACGGTGCCGGTCAGGTCGTCGGTATTGCCCGCGGTGGTGAACGCGATCATGTACACGATCGCCGCCACCGGCTTGTAGAGCATGAACGCGATGATCCAGCCCAGCAGCTTCGAGTACGAGGTGCGCCCGATCTGGGTGCCCGATGCGGCCGCGGCCAGCGGCAGCACGCCCGCGGCCACCACGAGCAGACCTTGGCGGACGATGGCGAGCACGATCTGGGCCAGCGCCCCGAGCAGGCCGACGATCGCGATGATCAGCACCAGACCCGGCGAGAATGCCTGCAGCTTCGAGGTTTTCACCATCAGCTCGGCGATGTTC
Organism: Nocardia sp. CA-151230; assembly: GCF_050942175.1. Lineage (NCBI taxonomy): Bacteria > Bacillati > Actinomycetota > Actinomycetes > Mycobacteriales > Nocardiaceae > Nocardia > Nocardia sp. CA-151230. Next base: position 3,191,431 of record NZ_CP192061.1, on the reverse strand, counting down.
TTGGCATTGCCGCCGGTGGAGTCGTTGATGATCCACTCGGAGAACTTGTCCGAGGCCTGGGTGGCGGCCACGATCACCGCGCCCAGCATCCAGGAGCTGAACACCACGCGCGCGAACATCCAGAACGATTCCGTGGCCTCGCTGACCGCGGCTCCGCGTCTGGCCTGTGCCAGTTTCAGGCCGGAGAGGATCACCGACGCCATCAGTAACAGGATCTGGACCTGATAGGTGTAGTCGTTGATCTTCGTGAAGAGCGCCCCCGCGTCACTGACCCGTTCGTTCGGGATCTTCATCCAGAACGTCAACGCCAGGATCAACGCCTCGCCCAGACCGTTCATCAGCGAGTCCACCACCTTGCCGAAGGTGGAGTCCCACGCCTTGTCGCGCACGGTGGCGGCGGCGTCGGTCGGGTGGGTCGCGACATTGCCCGCCTTGCACGCGGCCGAGGCCGCGTCGCCGAGCGAGATGCCGGGCACGCCCAGCCCGTCGAGGGAGTCGTGTAATTCGTTGCAGGCCTGGTCGAAACCGTACGTCTGGCCGTAGGCCACCGTCGGGGTTGCGATCATGACGGTGAAGACGACCGCAAGGATCGTGACTAGCCGCCTCAGCATGTGGTCCACCTCTCGATGGGTCGCGATGCCATTTCTGTTGTTGTCACCATCGGGTCCACCCCGCAAGCGAATCGACGTATTCGGTTTGCGCGGTCTTGGAAGTCGAAGGTTTGAGCCGCCAGTCGCCGGCGTCCCAGACCATGATCAGGCGCACCGCCGCCCACAGCTGCCGGTTGTCGACCACCGGCCCGCGTGCGGCCAGCCGCACGATGGCCATGTCGTCGGCGTAGTTCTCGATCTGGAAGCCGTCGGGGGCCACCAGATAGCGAGTCACCTTCTCGGGCTGCTGTTTCGGCAGCCGTTGATCGGCCAGCGCCTGGTCGTAGGCGGTGAGCTGTTCGGCGGCCACCCGCACCTGCCGGACGTAGAGCTCCCGGTCGGCCGGGCGGGCATTGAGCCGGTAGGTGATCTGGGCCGCGGCCAGCGCCGCGCCCTGCGGGGTGTGCGAATAGCCGATGGCCAGGCCGTTTTCCAGGCGCGCCGGACCGTCGGAGGTGGAAAAGGGTACGGACGCGCCGTAGACCCGCTGCCAGCCGTGGGGATCGGTGGTCCCCCGCGGGGCGGCGGTGAGCCAGTCGGTGTCGGCGGCCTTGCGCTGCTTGGACGGATCCTGCGGCAGCGGCTGGCCGGCCGTGTTGTTGGGGACGTCGACGCGGCGACCGAACAGATCCACCTCGGGCGAGGCGAATCCGGTGGCGCCGGAGTCGGAGGCCGCCGGGACGGTCCCGTCGGGCTTGGCGCTCGGCTTGCTGTCGCCGTGCCCGAAGTAGACCACCAGGCCGGCGATCAGGATGACCGCGACCAGGGCGGCCGAGGCGATGACGCCGAACGAGACGCGGTCACGCTCGGGCGACTCCTTCTCGCTCATCGCTTGGCCTCCGAAGTGTGTGTGCCAGTGGACAATTCAGCTGCCCGTGCCCGTCAGGTCGGCAGCAGGGCCAGCGCGATCCCGCTGGCCGAGGTCGCCATGATCGCGCCCAGCAGGCTCATCACCACCCCGTGCGTCGCGTCGTTGGCGGCCAGATCGTCGCGGAAGGCATACCAGAGCCGGCCCGCGGCCAGGATCATCCAGGCCAGGCAGAACAGCAGCACACACCACAGCAGCCAGTCGATGAGCTGCATGATCGGCCGGATCACATCCGACGGCATCTGCTTGTAGGCCAGCACGGCGTCCATCGCTGGCGCAACCAGCGCGGCGGGCATTAGGTGATCACTGCGTTCATGATCGTGCCCGCGCTCGTGGCGACGATTCCTCCGATCATGGCCCCTGCCACCATCTTCGGCGACTCCAAACCGCCTCCTGTCCACTTCTCCCAGGCGAACCGGCCACCGGCGTAGGTGATGCCCAGGATTCCCGACAACAGAACGAACCAGGTGAAATACCGAACCAGTTTCAGCAATTTGTCCGACGCGGGCGGTGCCTCGGGGGTCGGATTCCCGACCTGGGCGAGGATCTGGCCGTACGCGTCGTGTACGGCGAGGAGCATGCTCATTGTCTGTCCTTATCCAAAAGCGAACTGCTAGTAACAATCTCGCCGATGCACGGCCCGGCCGTCCAGCCGGCGACGACAACTCCTTCTACTGACTGCCCTGCCACCTTCCCTGGGGACCGGGCAGGTCCCCGCAACCGGGAATTTCTTCCCGCACAACACAATCCGTCGGCGTCCATGATCACTCCCCCCGGTCCGGGAACTCGGGGCGGGGGGCGTCGAGCGCGTCCTGCACGGCGGCCACGATGCCGGCGCCGAGCTCCCGCACGTCGGACGTAATCTCTTCCAGCGGATCGGATTTGCGCTTGCGCTGCTGCGGCACCGGGTCGCCGGGCGACCACACCGGCAGCTGATCGGCCTCGACCAGGGTCCACTCCTCGTGCCACGGCAGCTGCCACACCTGGCCCGCCAGCGAACCCACCACATCGCGGTAGCGGCGGATCTCGGCGGGCAGCCGGCCCGGCCGCGCGGCCACGGTGATCAGGCCCAGCACCTCACACGGACCGGCCAGCCCGGCGTGATGCTGGCGCAGCAGATCGTGGGCGCGGGTGAGCCCGGCGATGGTCTCGCGCGCCACCAGCACCACGAACGGGGACTCCCGGTCGAACACGCCCGGCCAGCGCCGATACGAATCCGCAACCGGCGCAAGCACATGCGAGAGCGTCGTCGCGCCCGCGCCCCCGTGCACGCCGAGCAGCCACACCAGGGGCGCTCGGCCATCGCCGGGTACGGGTCGGTCCCAGATCGGTGCGCGGCGGGATTCCGGCGGCGGCACCACACCGGCCGCCAGAGCGGCCTCGGAGGCGGATCGGCGTTCCTTCATGGCTGCGGTCATGATGCCACTCCAGCAAGCAGGCGGCGATACGCGCGGCGTGTCTCGGCGGCCAGGTTGCTGTGCCGCACCAACTCTCCGCGCGCGAGGTGTGCGTCATAGGGTATCTCGACGATCTCGCGGACCCAGCCGTCCAGATGCTCCCGCAAATGCTCAGCGACCCGAGAATCACTGCCCGGCAACTGATGTGACACGACAATGGTGGTGTCGCCGACAATGCCGTCGCCCTGACCCTCACCCTGCCCGCCGAACTGATCGTCGAGCCACTCGAGCGTCACCCGCAAGCGGTTGGCCGCATCCACGCGCGCCGGAATCGACAGCACCAGCGCGATATCGGCGTCCTCGAGCAGCGGGCGCAGATGCCGGCTCACGATCGGATTGCCGCCGTCGTAAACGGGGGTGTACCCGGTCTCGCCGAGCGCGCGGGCGACGGTCAGATAAGTGGCGCGCCGGCGCAGCGGGGCGGGATCGCGCCACAGCAGGCCGATGCCGGAGGTGGCGCGGGAGAGACATTCCTTGAGTGGCGCGGCCTCGTCGTCGCCGCGGCCGTAGAGCCAGGCCTGCAGACTGATGGGGCTCAGGTGCTCGTCAGCGCCCCGCAATGCGAGATCACTGCCCGCGAAAGTGCCGTCCACAGCGACGGTTTGGGCGCCGGTGGCGCTCATTTCCCCCGCGATGCCGAGCGTTGTCGTGGTGGTGCCCGCGCCGCCGCAACCACCCACCACCAGAATCGGGCGCGGCGCGGGACCGGCCTCGCCGGAGTCGCCGCGGCGCTTGCGCAAGCGCATCACCGGAGCCTTGGAACGCGCGGCACGGCCCGTCGATTCGCCCTCTTCGGGCTTCTCGTCGAGCCAGCGGCTCCAGTCCTGATCCATTGTCTCCGCTCTCCTCTTATCCGGCCGGAATGCCCGCGGCGGGTCCATGGTCGCCGATGATCGCGGGGGCCGTCATTTCGTTGTACGCCGCCACGACGGCGATCGGGCCGGAACGGGGTCCCGCCTCGGGTGTGCCGATGGATTGCGCAGTGCCGCCGTGGGAATTCAGCACATATAGAGCAACTCCACCGGCAATGGCTAGCAAAACAATGGCAACGATCAGGAACGTGACGGCGAAAAACCGCCGCCCCGTAATGCGCTCGACCGGCGCGGCCGCGCGGTCGGCGACCGCGTCCAGCAGCTGCGAGGCTCTGTCCAACGCTCCCGGGGCGCGCTCGCCGGTCGATGCCGCACCGGCTTCGCCACTCCCCGTGGGGAATTCGACGACCGTGCTGCCGCGGTAGCGCAGCGGCGGTGCGTAGGAGGCGCTCTCGCCGGGCTCGATCATCCAGTCCGACCAGGCCCCGTCGAAGTGGTTGCGCCGCAGCACCGATTCGGGCACCGGCGGAATCTCGAGCTCGGGTTCGTCGTGGATGTAGTCCGGGTAGCGGGCCGGGCCCTGCTCGTCGGCGAACGCCGAGTCGGCGTCGGGCCGTTCGGGGGCCGGGGCCTGTGCGTCGAGTTCCAGGGCGGGGTACCAGCGCGATACTTTTTTGTACGACTTCAACATTCCCGCTGGGGGCACGTCGCTCGGCATCGTCTGACCCTCTCGGCGTCGGTCGTGGCTGACGGTGTGTTGTCGTCGGTGATCGTCGGTACTGTGCAGCCCGCCGTCGTCGCGTCGCCACGGGCGTCGCGCACGAAACGGTCCCGGTCGGAAATTCTCTCGCATGAACAGGATTCCAACGACTCGACGCGCCGGACGACACTCCGTTCAATCCGCGCGCGCGTGCGAGTAGCAGGGTTCGCGACATCGTGTGAACGCCACGCCGACGGGGCGGTCTTCCCTGTGGACGGAGCAGAATCTACATTAACAAGACCAAGAATTTTGGAGGTTTTGTGAAGACAGCAGACATTGCCGCGGTTGTGACCGGTGGCGCGTCGGGACTCGGACTGGCCACCGTGCGGGAACTGCACGCGGCCGGCGCGAAGGTCGTTATCCTCGATCTTCCCTCGTCCGACGGCAAGGCCATCGCCGAGGAACTCGGTGAGCGCGTGGTGTTCTCGCCCGGTGACGTGACCAGCGAAGCGGATGTGACCGCCGCGCTGGACGCCGCCCAGGAGCTCGGCACGCTGCGAATCGCGGTGAACTGCGCGGGAATCGGCAATGCCATCAAGACGGTCGGCAAGCAGGGTGCGTTCCCGCTGGAGTCCTTCTCCAAGATCATCAACGTTAACCTGATCGGAACGTTCAACGTCATCCGCCTCGCCGCCGAGCGCATCTCGGCGGTCGAGGAGGCCGACGGCGAGCGCGGCGTCATCGTCAACACCGCGTCGGTCGCCGCCTACGACGGCCAGATCGGCCAGGCCGCGTACTCCGCCTCCAAGGGCGGCATCGTGGGCCTGACCCTGCCGGTCGCCCGCGACCTGGCCTCGTACAAGATCCGCGTGATGACCATCGCGCCGGGCCTGTTCCACACCCCGCTGTTCGCGACCCTGCCGCAGCAGGCCATCGACGCCCTCGGCGCGCAGGTGCCGCACCCGTCGCGCCTGGGCGACCCGGCCGAGTACGCGGCGCTGGTCCGCCACATCGTGGAGAACCCGATGCTCAACGGTGAGGTCATCCGCCTCGACGGCGCGATCCGCATGGCCCCGCGGTAGTCAGCAGGGCCACGCGGTGATCACCGCGGCGATCACCTGGTGACGGCACCGGCGCGGGCGCTCGCCCGCCCGGTGCCGTCGCCGTTTCCGCGCAGCGCGAGCAGCTGCCGGGTATGGCCGGGGATTTCGACATCGATCAGGCCGATGAACAGATTCCGCAGGGGCATGGCCTGATCCAGCAGCAGTGCGCCCGCGGAGAGCAGGCGGGTCGGAACCGGGCTGTCCAGTTCCGCGTCGCTGAGCGCGGGCCCGCCGAAACCGCACAGCATCTCGGCCTGGCGGCACAGGCGTTCACGCAGGCCGGGGAAGCCGCCCGCGAGATCGACGACGCGGTCGATGGTCCAGGTGTCGAGGGCGAGGCGATTGTCGTAGGTGGCGTGCTCCCCCGCCGCCACCGCCGACGCGGCGGCCATGGTGGCGGCGGTGACGAGGGAGACGTGGGCCAGGATCCGCTCGGCGTTCCACTCACCCGGTGGAGGCGGCAGCGGCGGGCCCGAATCCGCCACGGCGGCAGCGGCTTCCAGCAGGGTGTCATAGACCTCGCGCAGCGCGGTGGCGTCGAACATCAGGCGTGGGCCTGCGACATTTCCCAGGGCGCCTGCGGCAGCACGGCGCCGGTCTCCAGCAGCGACTTGAGGTTGGCCAGCACGGCGGGCCAGCCGCTCGAAATGCCCTGTAGCATTTCCTGATTCGGCAGGTTCTCATGGGTGACGGTGAGCCGGACGATGTCCTGGTGGGACTCGATGAGGAAGGTCACCACCGACGGTGAGCGGTCCGCCCCGATCGAATCCTCGAAGGTGAGGACGAGGCGGCGGGGCTCGTCGACCTCGAGGACCTTGCCGACGACATCGATCTTGTCCGAGCCGTCGACGCGGCGGTGCTCCCATTCCGAACCGGGCTGCCAGTCGGACACATTCGCGTGTCCCCAGTACTGCGCGGTCAGGTCGGCGTCGGTGAGGGCCTTCCACACCTGCTCGGCGCTGGCGTGGATGTAGGTGACGTAGACGTAGTTCGGCACGGTGGCGGTGGCGGTCATGGCGTACTCCTCTGCCTGGTTTTTGACGGCGCGCAGGACATCCAGCCGGGGGCGATCGAAGACGGAGATCCAGCGCTGTTCGATGTCGTGAATCGGGGTCGGATTGATGTAGTGCACCCGTTCGCGACCGCGCCGCAGCACGGTGACGAGGCCGGCCCGCTCCAGGATGTCGAGGTGCTGGGTCACCGACTGGCGGGCCATCTCGACCCGCTGGCACAGCTCGCGCAGGGTCTGGCCATTGTTCTCCCGCAGCCGGTCCAGTAGCAGGCGGCGGGTGGAGTCGGCCAGGGCCTTGAAGACCGCGTCCACCTCGGGTTCGGGTTGCACGGGAAAATTATGCAGGTATTTACCTGCATAAGTCAACGCCCTACCGGAGCGCCCATTCGAGCCCGCCGCCCGGCACCCCCTCTCACGTGGGAATTTCGTTCTCGGACATGACAATCCGCGCATTCGCCGTCAAGATGTTCAACGGCCCTCGGCCAGAACTGACATCGTTGTCTCAGCAGCGCCCGGTGTTTCGCGGCGCGGACAGGAGCGCCCGTGGCGACGCCGCAGACCTCGGACCCCGTCTCATCGGTGATCGTGGAGACGATCCGGCCGGCGCGCATCGGGACCAGGCTCGTCCATCCGGTGCTGCGCACCACCGTGCAGCAGTTCCTGCGCGCCGGAGCCTGGGTCGCCGACCTGGGCCCGCGCCCCGCGCACCTGGTGTTCCGGATGACGCGGCTGTCCGAGCAGCCCGCCCGGGTGCTCGGCACCCCGCGCGGCACCCGCCGCGAACCGGTGCGGTTCGAGCACTGCGACGCCGAATGGCTGTGGAGCGCACCGGTTCCCGATCCGCGGGTGGACCGCGACGCCGCGATCCTGTACCTGCACGGCGGCGCGTTCATCGCGGGCGGGCTCAACAGCTACCGCCGCCACACCGCCCGCCTGGCCGCGCTGAGCGAGCTGCCGGTGCTGACCGTCGACTATCGGCAGCTGCCCGACGCCCACCCCAACGAGAGCCTCGACGACGCGCTCACCGCCTACCGGCACCTGCTGGCCGAGGGGTTCCCGCCCGAGAAGATCGTCGTCGCGGGCGATTCCGCGGGCGGCGGACTGGCGCTGCGGCTGGCGCTGACACTGCGAGAGCTGGGTCTGCCGCTGCCGGTCGCACTGTCGGTGACCTCGCCCTGGGCGGATTTCGACTCCGCCGCCCGCCTCGCGCATCCCAATGCCCGCTACGACGCGGTGCTGCCCGCGGTCGGCCCGGACATGGTGGTACGCCGCGGTATCGCCGTGAACGGCGAGCTGGATCCGAGCTGGTCGGTGGTGAACCACGATTTCACCGGTCTGCCACCGATTCTGCTGCAGGTCGGATCCCGTGAGATGCTGCTCGCCGACGCGCTGGCGGTGGCGAAACGCGCCGAGGCGGCGGGTGTCCCGCTGCGCCTGCAGGTGCGGCCGAGCGCCCCGCACACCCTCATTCACCTGGGTGCGGACCTGCTCGCGGACGGCCGTGACGCCGCCCGTGACGCGGCCGATTTCCACCGTGCGATGATCGATACCGGTCGCCTCGGCCGCAGCGCCGCCTGATCCGCACCGGCGGTCCCGACCCTCCGATCCGAGAGGCTCCGATGTCCCAGCCCGCCAATGGTTCCCAGCCCGCTTCCCGGCCCGCGATCCTGGTCACCGGGGCGGCCGCCGGTATCGGCCGCGCCATCGCCGCGCGGTTCGCCCGGGAGGGCTGGACCGTCGGCCTGTACGACATCGACGCCGACGCGGTCGCCCGCACCGCCGCCGAGATCGGCGGGCGGACGGTGACGGGTGCCTTCGATGTGACCGACCCGGCAGGCTGGGATCGGGCCCTGAAGGACTTCGACGACGCGGCCGGGCGGCTGGACCTGCTGGTCAACAATGCGGGCATTCTCGTCTCCGGCCCCTTCGGCGAGATCCCGGTGGAACGCCAGCATCGTCTCGTGGACGTGAACATCAAGGGCGTCCTCAACGGCTGCCACGCCGCCCTCCCCTATCTGCGCCGCACCTCCGGCAGCCGGGTCATCAACCTGGCCTCGGCCTCGGCGCTCTACGGCCAGCCCGGCCTGGCGACCTACGGCGCGACCAAGGCCGCGGTGCGCAGCCTGACCGAGGCCCTCGACCTCGAATGGCGGCACTACGGCATCACGGTCAGCGACCTGCTGCCCCTGTTCGTCGCGACCGACATGATGACCGAGGTGAGCCGCGGCTCGAAATCCGCGACCACGCTGGGCGTCCACCTCACCCCCGACGATGTCGCGGAAGCGGTGTGGCACACCGCTTCCGGACGCCGCCCGCTGTCGGGCCCGCACGTCCTGGTCGGCCTGCAGACCAAACTCACCGCGCTCGCCACTCGTCTGTCCCCGCCTTTCGTGAGCCGGGCGGTGGTGGGCTGGATCAGCAAGGCCGATTCGTTGCGGTAGTGCCTCGCGGCGGTAGCGCGCCTCGGAGCGCGGCCAGGTCACCCACGATGAAGATGACCAGTCCGACAGTCATGGTCACCGCGCCGGCCAGGCCGAGCGGCGCGGTGCGGGCCGTGTCGGCGAACTCGTCTCCGACGCCGGTGAGCCGGTTGATGGTGTCCTCGGCGGCGATGAGCCAGCCATCACGTGACCGGCAGTGCGTGCGCGATGTCCGCCTCCGGCGTGCCCGGCTGCGCAGCGGTCCGCGCGGGTGGTGCGGCGCGCATCGGCCGGGCCGCCACCGCCCTCGCCAGGATCGACGCCAGGCCCAGGTAGCCGCGGAGCGCGGAGAGCGAAAGTGCCAGGGAGACTACGGTTTGCGTGGTTCCGGCCGGGAGCGGGCGACCGGCGAATCGATCGGCGAGCCAGTTCTCGCACAGGGGCGCGGCCAGCAGTCCCAGGCTGGCGTGACCGCCCAGCACATCGCGCAGATAGCGGACCGAGGCGCCCTCGGCCCGGTAGCGATCGACGAGCCGATCCACATTGCCGCACGGAATGACCAGATCGTGCACGCCCTGCACCGCGAGCACCGGGAACCGCGGCGCTCGGGCACCCGGTTCGGCATCGGCCAGGACGGCCCGCACCTGCGGCAGGGTCCGCAGCGTGGCCAGGGCCGAACCGTCGCGATCCTGGATCCGGGACCGGCCGCTGCGCAGCAGGAGTGGAATGGTGGCGCTGGTTTCGGCGCGGTCGAGCAGGTCGAGGGACGCGGCGTCGAGATGCTCGCGCAGGGTGCGGTCCAGCGCCGGGTAGGTGCGGCGCAGTCCGGCCAGGCACAGGGTGGCCAGCCCGCCGAAGGCCGAGCCGTTGAGCCGGAAGAAGGTCGATTCGAGGTTCCCCACCGGCGAACCCAGCACCGCGGCAAGGATATTCAGCTCCGGGGCATAGCTCGCCGCGAGCTCGGAGGCCCACACCGTGGCCAGGCCGCCGCCCGAGTAGCCCCACAGCGCCACCGGCGAATCAGCGGGCCGCGCCAGGAAATTCAGGGTGGCGCGCAGGCCGTCCAGGGTGCGGTGGCCGGGTTCGCGCGGGGCCCCGAACCGGCCCGCGGTCCCGGTGTGGTCGGGCACCGACACCACCCAGCCCCGAGTCAGGGCATGCTCGACGAGCAGCAGCTCGAGCTGCGGGACCGAGCCCAGTGCCCGCGCGCCGTGACGGAACGCGTATGACGGCAGGCACTTCGAGGCGACGGCGTCGATCGCGCACTGAAAGGAGACGAGCGGCCGGTCGGCGGCCGGGTCCGCGCCGGACGGCAGCAGCACCGTGGTGACCGCCGCCTCGGCATGGCCGTGCAGGTCGGTGCTCCGGTACAGCAGCTGGGTGGCCGTGACGCGCTGCGGAATGCGGCCCAGCAGTGCGAGTTCCACCGGACGCGAACCCAGGACGGCCCCGGGCGCGACCCGGTCGAGTCCGCGCGGACGCCGGTAGAACGGGTCGTCCCCGGGCAGCAGCGGTTGCGGATGGTCGTCCCGCGGCGGCTGCGGCGCCCCGGTTGGATACGCGATCATGCCAATCCCCTTTCGGCCGACGGTTATCCGGTAGCGGTCCGCGCGCTCGTCTCGGTCCGGGACGCCAGCGCGAACCGCAGTTCGCTGCGGCGGGCGACCGCGAGTTTGCGGTACACCCGGGTCAGGTGCTGCTCCACCGTACTGGTTGTGATGTTCAGGGCCTCGGCGATATCGCGATTGCGCTGACCGAGCGCGGCCAGTTCGGCCACCCGCCGTTCGGCCGGGCTCAAGGCGTCGAAACCGGTGCCGACCAGGGTTTCTCGCGCGGCCGGCACCGGGTCGACCTGCAGGCGGGTCAGGAGCGGTTCGGCCCCGCAGATCTCGGCGAGCCGCGCCGCCTCCCGCAGCGGGGGCCGGGCCCGGTCCGACTCCCCCAGCGCCCGGTAGGCGTTCCCGAGATCGGCCAGCACCGTGGCCAATTCGAGTTCGTCGCCACCCGAGCGGGCCAGCGCCGCCGAACGGCGCAGCAGCGTCACCCGCCGCAGCGGATCGCTGGTCGCGGCGAGCAGGCGCAACGACACCCCGCCGGTGTGGTGCTGCTCGGCCCCGCCGATCAGGTCGAGGTGCCGGGTGACCAGATTCCGCACCTGCCGCTGCTGCCCGGACACCAGGCCGGCCGCGGCCAGGTCATTGCGCCACGGCGCCAGCCAGGCGAAGTCCATGTCCCACTCGTCCATCAGCCGCCCGCACCGGCGGAAGTGCCGCAGCGCCTCCTCGGGCCGGCCGGTGGCCAGGCAGTGCTCGCCGCAGGCGCGCAGATAGCCCAGCGCGAAACGGGATTCGAACATGGCCCGCGGCATCGGCCGCTCCAGCTGTGCGGCGGCCTCGGCGTGCCTGCCCTGTGCGGTGAGCGCGCGCACCAGCACCGCGACCGCCCGGCCCAGCCACACCCCGAGCTGCTCGGCGGGCAGCAGATTGAGTGCCGCCAGGGCGTGCCCGGCCGCCTCGACCGGATTTCCCTTGCGCAGCAACGTCTCCGCGCGCGCCGAGGCGAACAGCGCCTGCCAGGTCGGAGCACGGCGCGCGGTGGCCTCGGCCAGCAGGGCGGTGCACCAGGCGTCGGCGGCGTCGAGGCGATCGGTGTGCAGCAGGCAGTCGACCGCCGCCACCAGCACCTCGACGGTGGCGGGGGTCAGCCGGTGGTGTGCCAGGATGCGCTGGGCCGCAGCGGCGGTCTCGGCGGGTGAGCGCTGCTCCCACAGTCCCGCCAGCAGCACGGCAGCCTGCCGGTGGGGTGAGTCACGGTCCGGGGACGATGATTCCGGGCCGGAGCGGGCGTGGGCCAGCCACGGATGCCGTTGCGCCTGCACCGGATGCGTGTAGCGCAACCACGCCCCGACGAATTCGAGCCGATCCGCCGCCGCCGAGCCCACGCTGCGACGCAGCTGGACCAGCGCGTGATCGGCGTGCAGGACATGACCGTGCCACAGCATCTGCAATACCGTCGTGGGCAGCTCCGGGTACGGCACCCGCCCGGTGCGCAGGGCCGCCTTGAGCCGGCCGAAATTGCGGGTGCGGCACGACGGGTTGATCCGCCACTCCACCGCCACCAGCCGGGTCGCGATGGCGGCCCGCTCGTCGGCGCGTCTGCTGGCCCGATAGGCCAGCTCCAGATAGGTTCCGGCGCTGTCCAATTCATCGGCGTCGAAGGCGCGGTCGGCGACCTCCAGGAGTACCTGCGCCGCCCACGAGCCACGGGCGTCGCCCGCCTCGACCAGGTGCCGGGCCACCGTCGCCGCGGGCAGGCCCTCCCGGAACAGCAGTTCGGCCGCCCCGGTGTGCAGGGCGCGCCGATCCTCGTCGGGCAGGTCCCGCAGCACCGGGGCCGCCAGCTCCGGGTGCGGGCGGCACTCCCCCACGATCAGCCCGGCCGCCGCCAATTCCGTGACCACCGCACGGGTCTCGTCGAGTTCCGTGTCCAGTAGCGCCGCCACCCGGCCCACCCCGGCGGCGGGCCCCAGCACCGCCACCGCGCGCGCGACCCGCAGCCGCTCCGCGTCCGCCGCGCTCACCTGGGTGGCGACCGCCCAGCTCGTCCTGGCGCCGGCCCCCACCGGCATATCCCCTCGGTCCCGAGCGACCGACCGTGCCATCTGACGTCCCTTTCACCGATCGGGATGCGCCCGACTGACAGGCGTGGCACGGCGAGCTTCGGTGTGCTGGAGCGGCATCATTGCAGCGAGGGCGCGTGGGCGCCCAGGATCAGCCGGGGCACAACGGTTTCGAAATGTACTGTCAAATAGTGTATTTCACATTCGACCAGGAGGTGGTGACGAGCGCCCGCGGGCGATAGACCAGGGCGGCCGCCGACGTGTCGTCCACCGCCAGGAACACCACCGCGCGTGCCTCGTCGAGCATGCCCTGGGTGGCCGCGCTCAGATACGCGTGGACCGGGCCCGCGGAATACGGGTCGCCGACGAACGGGTCGATTCCGGCGACCGCGGCCGAGGGCACCCCGATCCGGTAGGCCACCTGCTCCCGGAAGCCGGGGACGGGGGCCGGGGCCAGCAGCACCGCGTCACCGGTGGCGAAGTCGCTGGGCTCCAGTCCTTCACCGGCCAGGCATTCGCGCAGCGCGGCCTCGGCCAGCGCGAGCGGGTCCCCGGTCTCGGTGCGCACGGTCAGCGCGGTGCGGCCGCCGGTGCCCGCCGCCTCCAGGTCGGCCCAGGCGGTCGGGGCGAGCGCGCCCGGGGTCTCGGTGGTGTAGATGCGACCGAAACCGCCCGCGCTGTCGGAGGAATGCAGCAGGATGGCCGCACCGCTGGCGGCGTACGGGAAGTCCTCGCGGTCGCGCTCGGTGGACGGGTGGGTGTCGCCGGCCACGATGAGCGCGTACTCGACATCGCCGAGACCGGTGAAGCACTGGGCGGCCATGAGCGCGTGCACCACCCCGGTGCCGCCGTTGAGCAGGTCGAAGGAGAACGCGGGCACCCGCCCGGTCGCGTACTCCAGGCCCACCTCGAGGCGCTTCTGGATCAGCGCGGCCACCGCGGGCTCGGCGATATTGCTGTCCCGGAACACCCCGGCATTGACCACCAGGCCGACCCGGTCGGCGGAGACCTCCGCCGCCACCAGCGCCTGCGCGCCGGCGCGGGCGGCCAGCTCGAAGTAGCTGCCGGTGTCGGCGTCGGTGCAGACGGCTGCGGAAACGATTGCGGTGCTCATGGATTCAGGCCTCCAGCCGGGAGATGGTCGCGGCGAGGTGCCCGGAGACCACGCCGGACGCCTCGGGGATCAGCAGCACCTTGGAGCCGCGCGGAATCCGGCCCTGCGCCAGGTGTTCGCGCAGCACCAGGAAGTGCGAGGTGGACGCGGTATTGCCGTACTCGCCGTAGATATTGAGCGCCTGCGGCATCGGGGTGTCGAAGTGCCGCTCGGTGAGCGAGCTGATGTAGTCGATGGCCGGGCCGCTGAACTGGTGGTGGATCCAGTAGTCGTACTTCTCGCTCTCCCAGGCCCGGCCGGTCTCCAGCAGGAAGTCGGCCATGCGCGAAATGCCCTGCAGGAAGCGGGATTCGCTGGCCAGGGCGCGGTTGTCGGTGTACATGGCGATGCCGGTGGTCTTGTCGCTGGGCATGCCGATGCAGTGCTCGGCGCCGGCCGAGGTGGTCATGAGCTCGATGTAGTGGATCTCGTCCGCGTCGTCGCCCTGGTCGTCGACCACCACGGCCACGGCCGCGTCGCCCACGGTCAGGGCGGCGAACTGCGGGTCGTAGGGCTGGGAGATCTCGCGGGTGGCGGTCTCGGCGATGGGGGTGATCTGCTCGCCGCTGACCACCAGGCCGCGGCGCACCACACCGGATTTGATCATGCGGTCCAGCACCAGCACGCCGGTGATCATGCCCGCGCAGGCATTGGACAGGTCGAAGTGCAGCGCCCGGCCCGCGCCGATGGCCGCACCCAGCTGGGCGGCGAAAGACGGTGCGAAGCAGTACTGCCCGGGCGCGGTGAAGCGGGTGATCGACACCGAGATGATGACGTCCAGGTCCGCGGCGTCGTAGCCGGAGCGCGCGAGGCAGTCCTCGATGGCGTTGCGCGCCAGTGCGAACGACGATTCGTAATTCTCCGGATCGCTATTGTGCACGCGCCGGTTCTTGATTCCGGTAATTCGTTCCAGGTCCAATGCCCTGGGTACCGAAAGGCTGTTGATCACGTCCTCGGTGGAACGGATGGTCGTGGGTGTGTACGCACCGATCGATTCGAAGCGTGTACGCATGTGGCCCCCTGCTCTCTGGACTGAGTGCGTCCGGTCGAATGTGGCTGCGGCGGCCGCAATTCGGTGTCCCCCGGGCCGGCCCCGCTGATATCCCGTAGCCCCGATGCCAAGCGAAACGCTACCGTACCCACCGGTAGACGCGTGTCACACGAGCCTCACCGATCACAGTGCGCCCGAGCGTTATTCGCGGCGTAATCGCTGGAAGGCAGTGGTACGCACGCCGATCGCAGAATGGCCGCCGAGTCGCTCCGTAGGGGTGGAATAGGGGGTTGCGAGGAACCGGTGTCGGTACCCGGAGACACACTAAAACTGTTGTATATCAAGCGAATACGGAGCGCCACGTCTAGCGGTCCGACATCACCCCGTGTAGCCTCACCGATACATTCCTCGCATTCCTCGACAATTCACTGGGGGAAGTGTGTCGCATTCCTTGCCCACCATTTATTGGCGCGCTCTCGATCGTTTCAGCGATATCGTCGCCGCCCATCCCGAACGGGAGGCGGTGATCTATGCCGACGGCAGGAATCGGGACGGCCTGCCCGATTACCGCCATCTCACCTACGCCGAACTCGACGCGTGGTCGGACACCATTGCCGGGCGGTTCGCCGAGGCCGGCGTCACCCGCGGCGTGCGCACCATCGTGCTGGTGCGGCCGGGACCCGAGCTGTACGCAGTCCTCTACGGGCTGTTCAAGATCGGCGCGGTGCCGGTGGTGATCGACCCGGGCATGGGCATGTTCAAGATGCTGCGCTGCCTGCAGGCCGCCGACGCCGAAGCCTTCGTCGGCGTCACCGAGGCGCAGGCGCTGCGCATCGTGTTCCGCGCCTACTTCCGCAAGGTGCGGATAGCGGTCACGGTCGGGCGCTCGTGGTGGCAGGGGCCCACTCTCGAAAGCTGGGGCCGCACACCGGCTTCCGCGTTGCCCGAACGCGAGCCCGCGCCCGATGACGAACCGCTGCTCATCGCCTACACCACCGGCAGCACCGGGCCCGCCAAGGCGGTGGTGCTCACCCACGGCAATCTCAGCGCCATGATCGACCAGGTGGACGCCGCGCGCGAGCACGTCGCGCCGGGCACCTCGCTCATCACCGCGCCGGTGGCGGGCATCCTGGAGCTGCTGCTCGGATCCCGGTGCGTGCTACCGCCGCTGATTCCCTCCAAGGTCGGGGCGACCGATCCGGCGCACGTGGTCGACGCGGTGCAGCGGTACGAGGTGAAGACCATGTTCGCCTCCCCCGCCGTGCTGATCCCGCTCCTGCGGCACATCGAGCAGACCGGGGCGGCGCTGCCGAGCATCCAGAGCGTCTACTCCGGCGGAGCGCCCGTCCCGGACTGGTGCATCGCGGCGTTGCGGCAGGTACTGCCCGAGCCGGCGAAGGTGTACTCCGGCTACGGCGCGACCGAGGCGCTGCCCATGGCGACCATCGAATCCCGCGAGCTGCTGGGCGATCTGGTGGAGCAGGCGCACACCGGGCACGGGGTGTGCGTCGGCACGCCCGCGCTCCACGTGCAGGCGCGCATCATCGCCATCACCGACGATCCACTGCCGGACTGGGCGGATGCGGAGGCGCGGGCGGCCGATCTGGCGGCGTCGCGCGGGATCGGCGAGCTGGTGGTGTCCGGGCCGAATGTCAGCCCCCGCTACTTCTGGCCGCAGGCGGCCAACCGGGCCGGCAAGATCGCCGAGGGCGAGGTGATCTGGCATCGTACCGGAGACCTCGCCTGGATCGACGACGCCGGGCGAATCCGATTCTGCGGGCGCAAGAGTCAGCGGCTGGAGACGGCGAGCGGGCCGATGTTCACCGTGCAGGTCGAGCAGGTGTTCAATACCGTCGAGGGCGTGGCCCGCACCGCGTTGGTGGGCGTGGGCGCGCGCGGGGACCAGCAGCCGGTGCTGTGTGTGGAGCTGACGCCGGGAGCCGACCGGGCCGCGGTCGAGGACCGATTGCGCGGGCGGCGCGACGAATTCGACATCACCAAGCCGGTGGCGGAGTTCCTGTTCCATCCGCGGTTCCCGGTCGACATCCGCCACAATGCCAAGATCGGCCGCGAGAAACTGGCAGTCTGGGCGGCCGAGCAGCTCGACGGGTAGGGCCGCGGCATGAGAAGCCCGGCGCCGCAGGCGGTTCCGCTGGCCACGCGGTTGTATTTCCTGGCCGGGATCGCCGCCCGGCTGTATCTGGTAGCCGGACTGATCGCCGCGGTGGCCGGGCGCGCCCCGTCGAATCCGGCGCTGCGGCTGCTGTGGTGGGCCGACGCGGCACTGTGCGCCGCTGATCCGGCCACCCGCATACCTCTCACCATGGCCGCCGACGAACTGGCCAGCCGGGTCGGCTGGGACATCGCGGCGCTGACGCCGCTCCTCGGCCGCGTTCGGCGACGCGACCGCACACTTCTGGAGGCATCGTGAAAGCAGCAGCATCGTGAAGGCTTTGGTGACGGGGGCCTCCGGCTTCCTGGGCGGCGCGCTCACGCGCCGGCTGGTGCGCGACGGGGACCACGAGGTGGCGATTCTGGTGCGGCGCACCAGCAATCTGCGGGACCTGGCCCCGGTGCTCGACCGGGTGGAGCGGGTGGTGGGCGATCTCAGCGATCCCGACTCGTTGGAACACGCCGTCGCCGGGGTCGATGTCGTGTTCCACAGCGCCGCCCGCGTGGACGAGCGCGGCACCCGCGCCCGCTTCTGGGCCGAGAACACCGCCGCCACCGCGCGATTGCTGGCCGCCGCCCGGGCAGCCGGCGCGCAGCGGTTCGTGTTCATCTCGAGTCCGAGCGCACTCATGGACCGTGACGGCGGCGACCAGATCGATATCGACGAGTCGGTTCCGTATCCCCGCCGCTACCTCAATCACTACTGCGAGACCAAGGCCGCCGCCGAACGCCTGGTACTGAAGGCGAATGCGCCCGGATTCACCACCTGCGCGCTGCGGCCGCGGGCCATCTGGGGTGCGGGCGACCGATCCGGGCCCATTGTGCGGCTGCTCGAACGGGCGGCGGCCGGGACCCTGCCGGATCTGTCGGCCGGGCGCGAGGTGTACGCCTCGCTGTGCCATGTCGACAATATCGTCGAGGCCGCGGTCAGGGCCGCTGCCAGCGAGAATGTCGGCGGCAAGCCGTATTTCATCGCCGATGCGGAGCGGACCGACGTCTGGGGGTTCCTCGGTGACGTCGCCGCGGACCTCGGCTACCCGCGGCCCGGCCGCAGGCTCGATCCGCGCGTGGTGGCGCTGGTGGTGTCGGTGATCGAAAACCTCAGGCGGATACCGTATCTCGCCGAACACTGGACCCCGCCACTGTCGCGGTACTCGGTGGCGGTGATGACCCGCTCGGGCACCTACGACACCTCCGCGGCCACCCGCGATTTCGGATATCGGCCCGTAATGGATCGCGACACCGGCATGACCGAACTGAAATCCTGGATCCGCAGCGGGGAGGTGATCGCTGGATCCACCCGCTGACCAGCGCTCGGACGCTCCACCCAAAACTTGTGTTACGCGCGGTACCGGCTACCATGACTGGTACCGCGCGAGGGTGAGTCGGTGCTGACGGCCCTCGTGGCCGCAGACGCAGTGCAGCACCGCTACTCAATGAGGAGAGCGCCCGATGCCGGAGTTCGACTATCACGGCGTATCCGTCGCCTACGATCGCGCCGGATCCGGGGATCCGATCCTGTTCCTGCACAATATCGGCGGTGACCGGCGCATCTGGGTGAACCAGACGCGCGCGCTGGCGGCCACCAACACCGTGTACGCGCTGGATCTGTTCGGCTACGGCGACTCCGACTCACCCGCGGACGGGTACACCGTCGACAACTACGTGCGCATGGTGTCCGAGTTCATCGGCGCCCACGGGCTCACCGACGTCACGATGGTCGGCAACTGCTTCGGCAGCGCGCTGTCCCTGCTGTACGCCCGCCGCAATCCGCAGAATGTGCGCGCCCTGGTGCTGTGCAGCCCGCTGACCGCCGCCACCCTGCGGCCCACGCCGACCGGATGGACCGCCCGCACGGCCGCGCAGCTCCCACTCGACTCCGTCGCGAGCGCGATCCGGCTGCCAGGTTTCGCCGCGAATCTCGTCGTCCGCGAACAGCTCGGCCCGCGCGGCCGCGGCATGGGCTCCTCCCCCTTCACCGGCCTGCGCCACCGCTGGAGCGAACCCCGCCGCCTGCTCCCACCCGCCGCCATCGCGCGTGACCTGCCGAAACTGGCCGTCCTCGACGACTTCCGCCCCGCCCCCGGCTTCCCGCCCATCACCACCGTCTGGGGCGCCAAGAACCGCATCCTGTCCGCCGCCGCCGGCGCCCGCCTCAACACCACCCTGTGCCCGACCGAGGCCATCGAGCTGCCCGACTGCGGCCACCTGGTCATGCTGGAACAACCCGAAACCGTCACGGCCGCAATCCGTTCCGCCACCCGCACTGCCCTGGCCGGCTGACCGCGGGAATTCCCGCACGCCGGTGCAGACGGGGCGGCGACCCTATGATCGGTAGATTCTCGATCAATCAGGGGGAGTACATGTTTCGATCGGCCGTCTCCGCGGGCACACTGGTGACGCTCACCGGCCTCACGTTCGCAGCACCGGGGCACCCAGTCTCATCGAGAAATCCGGATCTGGTGGGACGCTTGGCAGGTCAGCCTGCCGCACGGTGCAGCAGGGTGGCCAGCTCGCGCAGGCGTGCGGTCAGTTCCGGAGGGTCGATGACACGGAACTCGAATCCGAAGCCCGCAACGTGGACGGCGATGGCGTCGAGTGAATCCGCGCCGGTGTGCAGGACGCAGGTGTCCGGGTCGACGGCCTCGAGCACGCCGACGGTCGGCGCGATCACCTCGGCGGCCCGTTCGACGGACGTCAGCAACGTGATACGAGCCTGATAGCGGTAGGGCGCGGTGGTCACTCCCCGGGAGACCTGATCGGCGGCGTCGGGCGCGGGGCGGGGCGTGAAGCGCGGGCCGGTGGGGATGCGTGGGGTCAGGCGGTCCACCCGGTAGGTGCGCCAATCCTCGCGGTCCACATCCCAGCCGGTCAGGTACCAGCGACTGCCGATGTGCACCAGACGGTGCGGTTCGGTCGTGCGGCGGGAGGTTTCACCGTTGTGAGTGCGGTAGTCGAACCGGAGGCGATGCTGGTCTCGAATGGCGGCGGCAATGGCGGTCAGGGTGTCCGGGTCGGCGCGCGGGCCGCCGGCGGGCACGGTCACGGTCGCGGTCTGCAAGGCGGTCACGCGGTGCCGCAGCCGCGACGGCAGCACCTGCTCGAGTTTGGCCAGTGCCCGCAGCGAGCTTTCCTCGATGCCCGCGATGCTTCCGCCCGCGGCCGTGCGCAATCCCATGGCCACGGCGACGGCCTCCTCGTCGTCGAGTAGCAGCGGCGGCAGTGTCGCGCCCGCGCCCAGCCGATATCCGGCCGTACCCGCGGTGGCGTCCACGGGATAGCCGAGGGCGCGCAGCTTTTCGATATCCCGGCGCACGGTGCGCACATCCACCTCGAGTTGCGCGGCCAGTTCCGCGCCGCTCCAGTCGCGTGGGGTCTGCAACAGCGACAGCAGTCGGAGCAGTCTGGCGGAGGTTTCCAACACGAATTCGATTCTGCCGCACCGCTAGGGCAGAAGCTGTCCTAACCGCCCCGTAGCGTGGTTCTCATGAGCGAGCAGATCACTCCCTTCCGCATCGACATTCCCGCCGAGCAGCTCGATGACCTGCGGCGACGGCTCGACGTCGCGCGCCTGCCCGCGCCGCTGCCGGGCGACGACTGGGACACCGGCGTGCCCGTGCACTGGTTGCGCGGACTCGTCGACCATTGGCGCACCGGATACGACTGGCGCGCGGCCGAGGCCGAGCTCAACCGGTATCCACAGTTCGTCACCGAGATCGAGGGCCAGCGCGTCCACTTCCTGCACATCCGCTCGGCCGAGCCGGATGCGGTGCCGCTGCTGCTCACCCACGGCTGGCCCGGATCCATCGCCGACTTCCTCGACGTCATCGGACCGCTGAGCGATCCGCGCGCCCACGGCGGTCACCCGGGCGACGCCTTCCACCTGATCATTCCTTCGCTGCCCGGGTTCGGTTTCTCCGGTCCGGTCGGCGACACCGGCTGGACCAGGGCCCGGATCGGCCGGATCTGGGCGGAACTGATGAACCGTCTCGGCTACCAGCGTTATGGCGTGCAGGGCGGCGATATCGGCGGCGCGGTCAGTCCGGAGGTCGCGCGCACGGCACCGGATCGGGTGATCGGCGTGCATGTCAACGGCGGCCCGAACCTGCCGCCGCCGACCGCCGTGAACGATATCGACGAACTCACCGACCTCGAGCGGGACCGGATCCGGCGGATCCAGGCCTTCATGCGAGAGGAGTTCGGCTACGTCGCGATCCAGTCCACCCGCCCGCAGGCGCTGGCCTACGGGCTGGTGGATTCGCCGGTGGGCCAGCTGGCCTGGATCATGGACAAGTTCCGGGAGTGGACCCATCCCCGAAACGTGGAGCCGGACAAGATCATCGACCGTGATCGCCTGCTCACCACCGTCATGCTCTACTGGCTCACCGGCACCGCCGGATCGGCGGCCTACGTCGGGTACGCACAGACCGGCGAATGGGGTGCGCCCGCGGCCAATTCGGGCGTGCCGACCGGTGTCATCGCCTTCGCCCACGACGTGTGCATCCGCCGCTACTGCGAGCAGTCCAACACCATCACCCGCTGGGTGGACGTGGATCGCGGCGGGCATTTCGCGGCCATGGAAGAACCCGAGCTGCTGGTCGACGACATCCGCGAGTTCTTCCGCGACCTGCGCTAGCCCGTCGGGTCAGGGCACCAGGGGCGCGATCTGCTCGGCGGCGAACCGGACGAAACCCACCGGGTCCGGTTCGTCGCCGGTGGGTTGAAGGACCACGCTGGTGGCGCCGGCCTCGATCCAGCCGAGCACGGTGTCGGCGATGGTCCGGGCATCGCCCGCCACACCGATACCGGGGACGGTGTCGCGTCCCTCGGCGCGCAGCTCCGCGGCCACCCGTTCGGCGGCGCCGGAACCGGTGGCCGCCAGCAGGTACACGACGATCGGATATGGCTGTGCCGCAAGCGTTTCGGGACGGGCGGCACGCACGATCTCCGCGGCCGTCCGAATCCCGTCGGCGGGCGTGGAACTGGTGAGGATCACTCCGTCTGCGGCCTCCCCCACCAATCCCAGTGTGCGGGGCCCGGTCGCGGCGGCCAGGATCGGCGGCGCGGCGGTCGGCGGCCAGTCCAGCGCGACGTCGTCGAGCCGGACATACCTGCCCTTCACCGTGATTCGCTGCCCCGCCAGCAGCGCCCGCAACGCGTCGAGGTATTCGCGCAGCAGGGTGATCGGCGAGGCGACCCGCTCCCCCACCTGCCCCATCCAGTCCTGAACCCCGTGTCCCACACCCCAGATCCCCCGCCCGGGAAACATCCGCTCCAGCGTCGCCAGCTCCATCGCGGTGACGGCGACATTGCGCAGCGGCACCGGCAGTACCCCCACCCCTACCCGCACCCGCTCGCTCCACGCGAGCGCCGCTGCGGCCGTGGCGATCCCGCCCTCCAGGAAGCAGTCCTCCCACAGCCACAGCTGGTCGAGTCCCGATTCGTCCGCCGCCCGCACCACGTCCCGCAGCCGCTCGGGCGGTTGCTGCGGCCGGAACACCACTCCCAGGGTCGTCATACCCCATGCGTACCACGCCGGAGCCGGAAATGGCTGTGGCCCGGTCACATTCGCGACCGGGCCACAGGGGTTCGAAACTCAGCCGAAGTGGCAGACGTAGTGGACCGGCTCCACGACCTCGATCTGGAAGCTGGAGTTGCCCGGCACGGAGAACGACTCGCCGCCCTTGTAGGTGACGGCCTCGGACTCGCCGGCGAGGGTGACGTTGCACTGGCCCTCGAGCAGTTCCATGATCTCCGGCGCACCCGTGTTGAAGGTCAGGGTGGCGGGGAGGATGACACCGATCGACTTGCTGGTGCCGTCGGCCAGTTCGATGTTGTGGCTCACACACTTGCCATCGAAGTAGACGTTGGCGCGCTTGGTGACGGTGACATTCTCGAACTTCATGCTGGTACGGGGCCCTTCCTACGGGTGACGACCGACCGCGCGGGCCGGTCCGGTTCGCGCCGATCGTACCCGCGACCGCCGGGCAATCGTTCAGTCGGGCAGGGCGTCGAGGGCTCGGTCGGGCAGGGCGTCGAGAGCCCGAGCCGTCAACGCCCGCCCCTGCTCGATGATCGGGGTGGCGCGATGGAAATCCATGGTGCCGCAGATGTTCTGCGGCACCTCGATCACCAGGTCCGGTGGGTGGGCGGCCAGATGCTGGCGGGTGAGGGCGGCCAACATGAGATCGATGGCCCGCTGGGCGACATCGGTGGCACGGATGCTGCTCAGCGCCGGGGGCTGCGCCGGCACCTCCTCGACCGGGGTGCGTGCACCGCCGAGCCGCTGCGCCGAGGCCCGCCACCACTGGGTGAACCAGTTCGTGCGCGGTTGCGCGCGATCGTAGGCCGGGTCCGGCGCACCCGAGAGGTCGACGCCGATGGTCATGTCCGCGGGGCCCAGCGCCATGGTCGCCACCACCGGCAGCGGATCGAGCACACCGCCGTCCACCAGCACGTGCCCGTCGACGAGCACCGGGGTGATGAATCCGGGAATGGCGATCGAGGCCCGGATGGCGGCATCGAGTTCACCGGTCTGGAACCAGGTCGACCGGCCGGTCGTCATATCGGTGGCCACCGCGACATACGGGATGGGCAGATCCTCGATGCGCAGGTCACCGAGCATCTCGCGGATCCGGTCGAGGACCTTGCCCGCGCGGATCACGCCCGGTTCACTGAACGCCGGATCCAGCAGGCGCGCCACCTCGAACTGGCCGAGAGTGGTTGCCCAGGAGGTGAATTCGTCGAGCCGCCCGGCGGCGAACAGCCCGCCGACGAGTGCCCCCATCGACGATCCGGCCACGCCGACGATCTGGTAGCCGCGCTCCTGGAGTTCGGCGATCGCGCCGATGTGCGCGTATCCGCGTGCGCCGCCACTACCCAGGGCGAGTTTGACGCGCTTGCCCGTCGACATATGGATCTCCTACCCGCCCGGGAACCAGCAATCGAATCGCAAACCATGGTAGAGCTCGGGAGCCACCGGCTCGGCCAGCGGCCACCCGGAAGGTGACGATCCGCTCCGACTTGGATCCCCATCCGATTGCCACGGCTCCGGAAGTTGGCCACCGCAACCAGAAGACCAGCCGCTCATAAGGATAATTCCGCAAGTCGCGCGACCCGCATCAGGCGAATCCGGGCGGGCATACAGGCGTTACCGTGTCATTCCATGCTTGCTGAAACTCAGAACGTTCGTGTGGACAGTGAATTCGCACGGCTGCGGACAGTGGTGGTTTCGCAGAGCGAATTCCGGGCCCCAGCAAATGCCGAGATACTGGGCCACTCGATGCCGGTGGAACCCGGCGCGCTGGACATCCTGGACGAGGTGTGGGGTCGGGACTTCGGCGCGGTGTATCCGGACAAGCAGCGCAGATGGGAGGCCGAGCGGGACGAGCTCGCCGCCGTGCTCACCCGCCACGGCGTCGAGGTACTGCGGCCTCGGCGGTTCACCGCGGACGAGAAAGCCACGGCGGGCCCGATGGGATACGCCAACTTCTTCGTCCGTGACCCGTGGTTCACCATCGGCGAGCACGTGATCGAGGGCGTGCTCCAGTTCCCGCACCGCCGCATGGAGGTGCTGCCCAGCCGCGACCTGCTGCTGGACCGCGTGATGCCGTCTGCGGCGCACTACGTTTCGCTGCTCCAGCCCGGCAAGGCCGCGGTCGGCCACCCGGGACCGGGCCCGTTCCTCGAGGGCGGTGACGTCCTGGTGCTCGGCACCGAGGTCTTCGTCGGCCTGTCCGGCATGGCCAGCAATGAGCTCGGCTACCGCTGGCTCGTGAAATACCTGCGGCCGCACGGCTTCACCGTCACGCCCGTCCGCCTGCCCGAGCGTGTGCTGCACCTGGATTGCGCGATCGGCCTGGTGCGCGAGGGACTGCTCATCGCCTGCCCCGACCGCCTCCCCGAGGGCCTGCCCGAGCGGCTGCGCGACTGGGAGCGCATCGGGGTGAGTGAGGACGAGGCCGCGGCCATGGCCACCAACGCCTGCCCATCGACGCCGGAACCTACACCACCGACCCGGCATTCGAGCGGATCGGCAAGGAGCTCGAGGGCCGCGGCATCACCGTCGAGTACATCGACTTCGCGGTGTCGCGACTGTTCGGCGGCGCGTTCCGCTGCTCCACCCAGCCGCTGCTGCGCGCCGACTGACCTGTCCCCCACCGGCTTCCGCCGGGGCGGGACGGGATCAGGCGGCCGAGGTCACGCGGTAGACGTCGTAGACGCCTTCCACATTGCGGACCACGTTGAGCAGGTGGCCGAGGTGCTTGGGGTCGCCCATCTCGAAGGTGAACTTGGAGATGGCGACCCGGTCACCGGAGGTGGTGACCGCGGCCGAGAGGATGTTGACCTTCTCGTCGGCCAGCACCTTGGTCACGTCCGACAGCAGGCGGGTGCGGTCCAGGGCCTCGATCTGGATGGCCACCAGGAAGACCGACGACGGCGACGGCGCCCACTTGACCTCGATGATCCGTTCCGGTTCCGAGCGCAGCGAATCGGCATTGGTGCAGTCGGTGCGGTGCACGCTGACCGCGCCGCCGCGGGTCACGAAGCCCATGATCTCGTCGCCGGGTACCGGGGTGCAGCACTTGGCCAGCTTGGAGACCGTCCCGGGCGCGCCCGGAATCTCCACGCCCGCATCGCCTGTCGTGCGCTGACGCGCCGGCACGGTGGACGGCGTGGACCGCTCGGCCAGTTCGTTCTCGACGTCGCTGACGCCGCCGAGCTGGGCCATGAGCCGCTGCACCACGTGGTGCGCGGACACCTGGTTCTCGCCGACGGCCGCGTACAGCGCCGAGATGTCGGTGTAGTGCAGCTCGTGGGCGAGGGCGCTCATGGCGTCGACGCTCATCAGACGCTGCAGCGGCAGGCCCGAGCGCCGGACCTCCTTGCTGATGGCGTCCTTGCCCGCCTCGAGCGCCTCCTCGCGGCGCTCCTTGGCGAACCACTGCCGGATCTTGGCCTTGGCGCGCGGGGACACCACGAAGTTCTGCCAGTCCCGGGAGGGTCCGGCGTTCTGGGCCTTGGAGGTGAAGATCTCGACGACCTCACCGTTCTCCAGCTGCCGTTCCAGCGCGACCAGCCGCCCGTTGACGCGCGCGCCGATGCACCGGTGGCCGACCTCGGTGTGCACGGCATAGGCGAAGTCCACCGGGGTGGACTTCTGCGGCAGGGTGATCACGTCACCCTTGGGCGTGAACACGAAGATCTCGGGCGATTTGAGGTCGAAGCGCAGCGACTCCAGGAATTCGGCCGGGTCGGCCGCCTCCCGCTGCCAGTCGAGCAGCTGACGCATCCACGCCATGTCGTCGACTTCGGTGGAGTCGTTGGAGTGCTTGCCCTTGGTCTCCTTGTACCGCCAGTGCGCGGCAATGCCGAACTCGGCGGTCCGGTGCATGTCCTGGGTGCGGATCTGGACCTCCAGCGGCTTGCCGTCGGGGCCGACCACGGTGGTGTGCAGCGACTGGTAGACGCCGTAGCGCGGCTGGGCGATGTAGTCCTTGAACCGCCCGGCCATGGGCTGCCACAGCGAGTGCACGACACCGACCGCCGCGTAGCAGTCGCGCACCTCGTCGCAGAGGATGCGGATGCCGACCAGGTCGTGGATGTCGTCGAAGTCCTTACCCTTGACGATCATCTTCTGATAGATCGACCAGTAGTGCTTCGGACGGCCCTCGACCACGGCATTGATCCGGCTCGACGCCAGCGTGTTCACGATCTCGGCGCGCACCTTGGCCAGGTAGGTGTCGCGCGAGGGCGCGCGGTCGGCGACCAGCCGCACGATCTCGTCGTACTTCTTGGGGTGCAGGATCGCGAAGGCGAGGTCCTCCAGCTCCCACTTGACGGTGGCCATACCCAGGCGGTGGGCCAGCGGCGCTATCACCTCGAGGGTTTCGCGGGCCTTCTTGGCCTGCTTCTCCGGCGGCAGGAAGCGCATGGTGCGCATGTTGTGCAGCCGGTCGGCGACCTTGATCACCAGCACGCGGGGGTCGCGGGCCATGGCGATGATCATCTTGCGGATGGTTTCGGCCTCGGCGGCCGCGCCCAGGTTGACCTTGTCCAGCTTGGTGACGCCGTCGACCAGATGGGCGACCTCGGTGCCGAATTCGGCGGTCAGCTCGTCGAGCGAGTACCCGGTGTCCTCGACGGTGTCGTGCAGCAGCGCCGCCACCAGCGTGGTGGTGTCCATGCCCAGCTCGGCCAGGATGTTGGCCACGGCCAGCGGGTGCGTGATGTACGGGTCGCCGGACTTGCGGAACTGGTGGGCGTGCTTCTCGTCGGCGACGTCGAAAGCCCGTTGCAGCAGAGCGAGATTCGCCTTCGGGTACAGCTCCCGGTGCACGCTGGCGAGGGGCTCGAGCACCGGCTTCACGGCGGCGATGCCGCGCTGCCCGGTCATGCGGCGTGCCAGGCGCGCGCGGACGCGACGTGATGCGGAGGTGGGAACGGCGGTGGTGTTGCGAGCGGCGGACTGCCCGTTGGCCGATGGGGTGGCGGACTCACCCTCGGGCGATTGCCCCGAGTTCGCCTTCTCCAGATGCTGTGTCATGCCACCTCCGCTCGCGGCCTCGATCGGAAACCCTATCGGACCGTTCAACCACCCAGATCATCCACTTTAGTCCTGGAATCGGATCCCGACCGGGACAGCGATCACCGCCGGTCCGAACAGCTCCGGAGCGATGAACGATACCCGGTCGGGGCTCGGTTTCGCGCCCGCATGGGACCCGGATTGTTCCGGTGTCGGCCGGGCCTCCCTGCTCATTGTTCGCCCGCGCGCTCGAACAGGCCGTCCGGGGTCAGTTCCAGCCGCCGCGTCACCCCGATCTCGGCGAGGAACCGCGGGTCGTGACTGACCACCAGCAGCGCGCCCTGGAAGCTCGCCAGCGCCTCGGTGAGGTGGGCGAGGCTGGGCAGGTCCAGGTTGTTGGTCGGCTCGTCGAGCAGCAGCAGTTTGGGCGCGGGTTCGGCCAGCAGCAGCATGGCCAGGGCCGCGCGCAACCGCTCACCGCCCGAGAGGGCGCCGGCCGCGACATCGGCGTCGGTGCCGCGGAACAGGAACCGGGCCAGCTGGGCCCGGATCTGTTCGGCCGAGGCGTGCGGCGCGGTGGCCGCCACGTTCTCGAACACCGACTTGCCTTCGTCGAAGACGTCCAGGCGCTGCGGCAGCATGCGCCAGGGCACCCTGGGCGATTCCTCCCGGATGCGGTGCAGCAGTGTGGTTTTTCCGATGCCGTTGCGTCCGGTGAGCGCGATGCGTTCGGGGCCACTGATTGTCAGCGTCACCGTCGGCCCGCACGGGAGCCGCACCTCGGTCAGTTCGAGCACGTCCTGGCCCGGGTAGAGCCGGGTGTCCGGCAGGTCGACGCGGATCTCGCGGTCGTCGCGCAGCCGGTCCTGCATGTCGGTCAGATGATCCTTGGCCTCCTCGACCTTGCCGATGTGGTTGTTGCGCAGCTTGCCCGCCGCGACCTGGGCCTGGCGTTTGCGCTCACCCATGACGATCTTGGGTTCGTGCTTCTGGTCCCACATCTTCTGCCCGTAGCGCTGCCGCCGGTCGAGTTTGATGCGGGCCTCGACGAGTTCGCGCGCCTGCTTGCGGACATCGCTGCGGGCCTCCCGGATCGCCGCGCGGGCGGCGTCCTGCTCGAGCTCGATGGTCCGCTCGTACTCGCTGAAATTGCCGCCGAAGAGCCGGATCTCGCCCTGTCGCAGCTCGGCGACGGCGTCCACGCGGTCGAGCAGTTCGCGGTCGTGACTGACGGTGAGCACGGTGCCGGGGAACTGGGCGACGACCTCGTAGAGGCGTTGCCGCGCCACCTGATCGAGGTTGTTGGTCGGTTCGTCCAGCAGCAGGACGTCCGGTTCGCGCAGCAGCTCGGCGACCAGGCCCAGCAGCACGGTCTCACCGCCGGAGAGGGTGTCGAGCCGCCGGTCCAGCTGCGCGACATCCCCTGCGACGTAATGCAATCCGAGCCGTCCGAGCAGTGCCACGGCGCGTTCCTCGATATCCCAGGCGGTGCCCACGGTTTCGAAGTCGGCGTCGGTGCCGGATCCGGATTCGATGCGGTGCAGGGCTTTCCGGATCCCGGCCAGCCCGAGTACCGCATCGACCCGCTGCCCCGCGGCCAATCCGAGGTCCTGACGCAGGTACCCGAAGTGCCCCGGAATGCTCACCGAGCCGCGCGCGGGGCGCAGTTCGCCGGTGATCAGGCGGAAGAGGGTGGATTTCCCCGCGCCATTGCTGCCGACCAGGCCGAGGTGACCGGGTCCGAGCTGGGCGTCGAGACCGTCGAAGACTCCGGTGCCGTCCGGCCACGCGAAGGTGAGATCGGAAACGGAAATAACGGGCATTGACATGCGGACCTCCCGAGAGTGAGCGAATGCGGCGCGCGATTGCGGGCCACTCGGCGATCACCTCAGAAGAGCAACGGCATGTCTCCGATCGGACGGGAAAAGAACTCGACTACGGTAACCGAGATCAACGAGCCCGTGCAAGAACGTATTTCGTGAGCCGGATCTCACCGCCGGTCAGCGCGCGGCTCGCGCGGCGCACCGCAGGTAGCCGAGCGCGATCACGGCCAGCAGTGCGGCCAGGCCGTACATGACCTCCGCGCCGTGCCCCAGGGTGATGCCGCCGAGCGCGGTCCCCGCGCCGATGCCGACGTAGATGCAGGAGGCGTTCAACGCCACCACCAGCCCGGACTCCTGCGGCGCGGCCGCGATGAGCCGGTGCTGCTGGGCCGGCGTCTGGCACCAGCTGGCCGCACCCCAGCCCAGGGCCAGCAGCCCGACCAGGGCGGGGACATGGGTATCCGTCGCCGCCAGCACACCCATGATCGCCAGGGTCGCTGCCATCACCGCGTATCCGGCGGTCAGCACCCGGGTGGCGCCGAAGCGGTCGGTGGCGTAACCGGACGACAGGTTGCCCGCCACCGCGCCCACGCCGTACAGCATCAGCATCCACGCGGTCGTGGCGGCCCCGATCCCCAAGGCCCCCAACGCCGGAACGGCATACGCGTACACGACATACGCCGCCCCCATGCCCAGCACCGTCAGCGGCAGCACGGCCGCGACCGACCGATTGCGCAGCACCGCCAGCCGTTTTGCCAGCGGGATCGCGGGATTGCCGGGCAGCGCGGGCACCCACGTCGCGACACCGGCCGCTGCCAGCAGGCATACGATCGCGACCCCGGTCAGCGCCGACCGCCAGCCCAGCCAGTGCCCCAGCAGATCACCCAGCGGCACACCCAGCGCGGTCGCGATGGTCAGGCCGCCGACGACCACCGCCAGCGCCCGCCCGCGCGCCTGCGGCGACACCAGCGCCGCGGCCACCGCACCCGCATTGGGCGTGAAGGCCGCCGCTCCCAGCGCCGCCACGATCCGGGCGGCCAGCAGGATCGAGAACGTCGGCGCCAGTGCCGATCCCAGATTCGCCAGCGCGAGCACCAGCAGTGCCGACACCAGCAGTGCGCGGCGCGGCAGCCGCGCGGTCATGGTGGCCAGCACCGGCGACCCCAGCGCATAGGCCGCCGAGAACACCGTCACCGCCGCGCCCGCGCTCGCCGTGGACACCCGCAGCGATCCGGCCAGGTCCGGCAGGAACCCGGCCAGGATGAACGAGTCGGTGCCGACGGCGAAAGTGCCCAGCGCCAGGATCAGGGTGCGCCGCAACCCGTTCGGCGCGGCGATGGCCTCGGCCGTCGACGGCCGGGCAGTAACCGGGATATTTGCCATCCCGAATCTCCTTCCGAAAAAACCCGGCGCGGGGCCGGGCCGGTTTCTCGCGGACGACGCGACCGCTCAGGCGGTCACACGTTCATAGAAGCTGCGTGTGTGGGCCGAGGCATTGGCCGGGGCGTCGGCCATCAGGTCGGCCACGGTCTGCGCGGCCAACTCGCGCCGCCAGGCCAGCTCGGCGCGCCTCATGGCCCCCGCGATGCCGCAGCGTTTGGCGAATTCCGTACTCGCCCGGGTGGCTCCGGCCCCGCGGCGGCGAATCTCGGTGCAGCGGAAGGCTTCCGTGCGTCCCTCGACCGCGGCCACCACGTCCATCAGCGTGATGCGCTCGGGTGCGCGCGCCAACCGGTAACCCCCGCGCGCGCCGGGCGTGGAGTCGAGGATTCCCTCGCGCACCAGCGGTTGCAGCCGCTTCTTCAGATACTCGGGCGGCAGTTCGAAGATCTCGGCCAGACGGGCGGTGGCGATCGGTGCGTGATCGTCGAGCCAGGCCAGCACGGTGCAGCAGTGCAGTCCCCATTCGACGCCTTCACCCATCATCATGAATAGGGATAATACATGTCCCGGATACTCCGGCCAACCCCGGATTCAACGGCTGATGCGGCGGGCCTTCATGCCGTTCGAAAGCGGTACCTCGGTCACCTTGCCGCCGGATTCGGCGTGCAGCATGCGGCCGCTGCCGGTGTAGACGCCCACGTCCGAGGGCCCGCGCGGGCCGAAGGACCCGAACACCAGATCACCGGGTTCGGCATTGAGCAGCTGGACCTCGACGCCCTGCTCCCACTGCTGTTCGGCCGTGCGCGGCAGGCTGATGGTGCTGCCGCTGGCGGCGAATACCGCGGCCGCGGTGAAACCCGCCTGGTCGAACCCGCCGTCGCTGGGCCCGCCCGGGCCGCCACCGCCGAAAACGTAAGGGGTGCCGACCCATTGCTGTCCCGCCGCCACGATCTGCGCCCCCAGATCGGCGTTCGGGTCGGCCTGGAACCGGCCCTCGCTGCCGAGGCTGCGGAACCCGGGCTCGGCGGCCAGGATCCGCGCCACGTACGGCCTGGTCTCGGTGTAGTGCCGGGAGATCTGGTTGGGCATGCCGCCGGAAGCGAGCACCGCGCCCTCACCGGCGTTGTAGGCGGCGATGGTGAGCGCGGTCAGGTCGCCGGAGACCTTGCCCTCCGACATCCAGCCCTCGATGGTCTTGGCGATGGCGCACATGTAGCGCCCCTGCCCGATGATGGCGTCGGCCGGATCCAGCACGCTGGCATAGCCTTTGCCGTCGGCGTCGATGACATACGGCTGTCCGTCGGGTGCGAGGGCCTTGGCGGTGCCGGGCATGAACTGGGCGATGCCCTGTGCGCCGTCCGGGGACACCGCGTCGGTGCGGAACCCGGATTCGGCCTGGCCCTGGGCGGCCAGCAGCGAGGCGCCGATCTCCGGGCACAGCGAGCCCGCGCGGCGGTACCAGATCTCGAGTTCGGGCGGCACCTTCCCGGAGGCGAGATTGCCGCCCGGCGTGCCGAATCCGTTCTCGCAGTAGGGCGTACTGGGCGCGGGAATGGTGCCGCCGGCCAGCCACGGCATGGGGTCGACCTGGTGCCCGCCGGTCAGCCGCCCGCCCGGCACCAGCTCGAAATGCAGGTGCGGGCCGGAGGATTCGCCATTGCTGCCGACGTCGGCGATGTGCTGGCCCATCTGCACGATATCGCCGGTGTGCACGAAGATGCCGTTCTGGTACATGTGCCCGTACACGGTGGAGTACCGGCGGCCACTCTGGTCGAGGGAGTCGATGACCACCCAGTCTCCGAAGCCGGACGCCGCGCCCGCGGCGACCACCAGCCCGTCGGCGGCGGCGTAGATGGGCGTGCCCGCGGGGGCCGCCAGGTCGACGCCCAGGTGGGTGCCGCCGCGCGCGCCGAACACATCGCTGACGGTGAATGCGCCTGCGGCGAGCGGATATTGGTGCCGCCCGGCCCCGGTGAGGCCGCCCGCCTCGTTCACCGTGCCGGGCGCGGCCGCCATGGAGACATTGGCCGGGGCGAGCTCGGTGGAGGTGGGAGCGGCGGCCTTGATGGTGACCTGGACCCGGTCCAGGTGATTGCGGGCGACGTCGCCGCGGTCGCCGAGCGGGCTCCACTCGGTGCCGGCGGCCGCGCCCGGAGTCCAGCTGCGCTGCTTCCAGATCAGGTAGTCGACCCGGAAGGCGGCGGCGTTCTGCTGCAGGAACGAGACGACGGCGTCGCCCTTGCCGCCGTCGGCGCCGACGATGAATTCCACCGAGCGCCCGGCCTTCAGATCCGGAACGGAGTCGTCGTTCACGATGCCGCGCATATCCATCATGCCGAAGTGGGCCACCGTGCAACGCAGCACGCGCAACGCGCCCTCCTGCAGGCCGGCCTCGACGGGCGAGCCGGTGGTGGGGCAGTTGGGTTCGGTGCGGGCCGAAGTGACGACCGGAACGCTGGGTGTGCCCGGGCCGCAGCTGGTCTCGCTGGCGGGCAGGATGATGATGAGGACGAGGGTCAGCAGACCCAGCACCAGGGCGACCGCCCCACCTACGAGGACTTTGGGCTTCACGCCCGAACGCTCCCGGCCGCCGCGGTGATCACCCGGACATCATGCCATGGCGGACACGCGGTTTCACGGATCTGTGTGTCTGTTTCAACAGGCATACAGCGGGCATCCCCCTGATATGCCGTACGTCGCCCGCAATGAAGTCCACGCCGCTCGCATCATCAGCGGCGTCGGCGCGTTGTTCGCCCTCGTCGAGGGCGTCTACATCCTGATGCTGATCCTCGACGCGGATCAGGCCAACAAGTTCTTCGTCTTCATCAAGGGGCTCGCCGAACCTCTCGCATTGTTCTTCCCGGGGCTGTTCCACACCGGCAGCCCGAACGTCGACATCATCCTGAATTACGGCCTGGCCGCGGTCTTCTGGCTGGTGGTCACCGGTTTCGTCGCCCGGGTCATTGCCCGCTAGAGGCCGGCGGCCCACAGATCGAACGCGGTGAGAGCCGCGGTGAACAGGGGTGTGTGCTCGGAGCGGCCGGGATCGTATCCGGTGAGGGCGGCGATGCGGTTCAGGCGGTAGTTCAGGGTGTTCCGGTGCACGACCAGCGACTCGGCGGCCGCGACGCGATTGTGGTCGCAGGCCAGATACGCGCGCAGGGCCGCCATCAGGTGCTGATGCTCGGCCAGGGGCGCGAGCAGGCCGAGCAGCCAGGCGCGGGCGGGGCCAGGGCGGGCGAACTGGTACTGCAGGGCCAGGTCGGCCATCCGGTACACGCCGGTCGGCCGTCCCAGCCCGAGGGCGAGCCGGGCGATCTCCCCCGCCTCCTCGGCGCGCGCGGGAATCTCGGAAACCGTTGCGGCGGTGGCTGTCCCGGCTATCACCCGGACACCCGCGGCGGCGGCGATCCGGGCGACCGCGGCGTCGACCCGGGCGGCCGGTTCGCTGAGCGGCACCAGCACCCACCCCCCGGCCCGATCCAGCACGGTCAGCGCCAGCGGTGACAGCGCGTCGACCTCCCCGTGGATCACGCGCATGACGGGCCGCGCGCCATCCCCTGCGGCGGGCCGCACATCGCCCACTGCGGCGGGCCGCACATCGCCCACCGCGCCGGCGGTGCGCAGCGCCAGCACGTGGTAGCCGCCGAGCACGATCCCGAATCGGTCGGCCGGCAGCTCGGCCGGTTTGCCCTGCAACAATGCCTGTGCCAGAGCGCGTTTGGCTTCCCGCTGCTCCCAGTGCAGGTCCTGCCGCTCACGCAGATAGGACCCTGCCACACCGGGAATGACGACGCCCAGGTACCGCAGCAACTGCGGCACGGCCCGCAGCAGTTCCTCCCGCTCATGTTCCGTCCGCGCCTGCGCGGTGAGAAAGTTCCAGGCCGCCAGCGCCCCTTGGTGATACACCGCCAGCACCGCGTCCAGGGGGATGCCCTCGCGCGCCCGCCGCGCCGCGACCGCGATCATGTCGTCCAGATCGCCCGCCTGGGGTTCACGCCCCTCCCCCAGCAGTCGCGCGAACAGCCGCAGATTGTCCTCGGCACGATGGATCACGTCCCGCTCCAGCAGATCCCGTGGCAGTTGCTCGTAATCCGGGACGCTGCGCACCACCGCCGCCAGGATCTCCCGTGCGGCCTCGGACAGGTGGGCCGCCAGGAATTCCGCGAACGCGGCCTGATCCTCGGGTGGGTTACTCACCGGTACATTGTTGCCGCGACCGAATCCCTTCGCGGGGCAAATGAATCCAGCAGGGCGAATAGCCGCCACCGCCGGACCGGCCTGTCATTCCACCAAATCCGGCCGATCAACCCCGATCCGATCCGGTCTTCGTGATGGCCGAATCCGGTTCCGGCAGACCCTCGGGGAGATCCTCCCCACCGCCGTGCAGGCCTGATCGGTCAGGACATCGGGGCGGGGAGGTGACCGGTCACAGCTTGACGATGGAGGTCAGCGGGTAATCACCCTGGCGCTCACGGCCTTTGAGGAAGCTGAGCTCCAACACCACCGCCGCCGCGACCACCTCGGCCCCGGCGGCGACGAACAGCTCGGCCGCCGCGGCGAGGGTGCCGCCGGTGGCGAGCACGTCGTCGAGCAGCAGGACCTTACGGCCCTTCAGATCGATGCCGTCGGCCGGGATCTCCAGTGCGGCCGAACCGTATTCGAGGGTGTACTCGCGCGAGATGACCGGCGGCGGCAGCTTGCCCGCCTTGCGAACCGCGATCACGCCGGTCCCCAGCGTGGCGGCCACGCCCGCGCCCAGCAGGAAGCCGCGCGCGTCCACGCCCGCCACCAGGTCGGCATCGGGGGCACAGGCCGCGAAGCAGTCCAGCACCGCGCGGAAGCCCTCGGAGTCGGCGAACACCGGGGTCAGATCCGCGAAACGTACTCCCGGCGTCGGGAAGTCGTCACGCCAGCGGGTCAACCGCTGCACCGCGGCCTCCGCGCGGGCGGCCCGCTCCCCTGCCACCTCGGCCGTCTCCAGCATCTCGTGCTTGCTCATCCGCACCCACTCCTCATTCACCACGCCACCACGGCTCTCACCGTTTCAGCACCCAGCGATCCATGTTCCAGCCCGCTCCCGCCTCGGTGGGGCTGGCGATGCCGTTCTCCATGCCGTCGCCGAACCCGATGGTGCGGGGGGCGGCGAACAGCGGAACCGACGGCATCTCGCTCCAGAGCAGGTTCTCCTGCTCGGTCATCAGATTCAGCACGGTGCCCGAGTTGTCCTCGGCCGCAAGCTGATCCGCGATGGCATCGTAGCGGCCGTTGCCGAACCGGCCGAAATTCAGCCCCGCGCCGGTGCGCAGCGACGCGATGGCGTCGGTACCGGTCAGCGAACCCGACGGGCCCGGCATGCCGGCGGTGCCGCCCAGGATGGCGTCCACCTTGCCGTCGGTGAGCTGCGACGCGGCGAAATCCGGTGCGCCCGCGTCGACCACGGTGATGCCCGCGGCCTTGCAGGCGTCGGCGATGGCGGTCACCGTGGCCGCGCGCCGCTCGTCCGGCTTGACGTAGCCGATGCGCACGGTCTGGTTCTGGACACCCGAGGTCTCCGCGGCCTGGGTGGCGGTGGCCTCACCACCCTTGTACTTGTCACCCGCACCCGAGACCGCCGGGTAGTACAGCGAATCCTGTTGCACCGTCCGGGAATTCAGCAGGCTCGCACCCAGCCCCAGCTTGACGTCGTAGCCCGGGTGCCCGAACTTGTCGAACAGCGCCTGCCGCGGCACGCACAGCGCGAAGGCCCGGCGCGCGTCCGCCGATCCGAATACTCCGCCGGTGCTCAGCACCAGCTGCTCGACCCCGCGGCCGGGCAGATTCTGCTTGTGGAACCCGCCCAGGTTCACCTCACCCAGCGACCCGGCGCCCACATCGAGCACGCCGATCGACTTGTCCGACACCTTCGACTTCAGGTCGGAGTGCCGGTCCCACACCACGATCCGCGGCGTCCGGGGCTGATTGCCCCACCACTTCTCGTTCTTGACCAGCACCAGACCGTCCTTGTCACCGAACGAGTCGATCCGGTACGGCCCCGAGGACGGCAGCAGCGTCAGGTCCACCTTGCCCGGGGCGAGCTTCCAGCCGTTGTTCCAGAAGTCGGCGATCCGCTCGAGGGTGGGTTGATCCCCGGTCTGCACCGGCGTCACCACACTCGGGATCTTCACCTGCGCGGCGATGACGTGCGCGGGCATCAGCTCGGTGGCATTGAACAGCGTCTTCCACGCCGAATAGTGCTTGCCCGGCCGGAACACCACGGTGGCGTCCTTGGATCCGGGCTGGCAGTCCACCCGCTCGATATCGCGGTAGCCGTCGGTGCCCGCGGCGTCGAACAGCGGCACCGGCCCGCCCGGACCCGCCTTGGTGAATCGTCCGCTGCGCGCCGCCCAGGTCAGCACCAGGTCATCGCAGGAGGTCGCCACGCCATCGGAGTAGACGCCCTCCGGGGCGAGGCGGTACTGGATGGTCTGCGCTTCGCCCGGGACCTCCTTGGCGGTGCCGGTGTCGGTGTCGGCCACCGGCTGCCCGTCCGGGCCGGTATAGAAGAACCCGGTCAGCACTCGCGAGAACACCGCGGCCGCACCACTGTTCGCGCCCAGCGTGCTGCCGCCGTTGTAGCTGGCGATGACCGCGTCCACGCCGTACCCGATCGAGGGCACCTGATTCTTGCTGGAGCACCCGGCCAGCGCACCGGCGGCGAGGGCACCCGCCACCAGCGCGACGGCGGTCCGGCGCACAACCCTGTGGTCTTGCTTCACGGTCGCACCCCCTGCGCTCAGTGCCGTCGCTGCTGTCGTTTCCCAGTCGGCCGGGCCCCGGGGCGCGGCGCCCCGGCACTCTGACTGCGCGGCGCGTGGTCGCGTCCGAGTCCATTGGCGTCGGCGCCACGGCCCGCGGCGCCGACCCGCTCGGCGGCCGCCGCGCCCACCCGCGCCTTTGCGCCACCGGAGCGGCGGTTGAGCACCTTCTTGGTGTGCGCGGCCACCGGACCCCAGGTCTCCTTGAGCGTCACCAGCACCGGCACCGCGAAGAAGATGGACGAGTAACCACCCACGATCATGCCGACCAGCTGCACCAGCGCCAGGTCCTTGAGGGTGCCGACACCGAGCAGCCACACCGCGACCACCAGCATGCCGATGATCGGCAGGATGCCGATGACGGTGGTGTTGATCGAGCGCATCAGCGTCTGGTTGGCCGCCAGGTTCGCCTTCTCCGCGTACGTGTGCTTGGTCAGGTGCAGGACACCGCGGGTGTTCTCCTCGACCTTGTCGAAGACGACCACGTTGTCGTAGAGCACATAGCCCAGGATGGTGAGCAGACCGATGACCGCCGCCGGCGTCACCTCGAAACCGACCAGAGAGTAGATGCCCGCGGTGACGATCAGGTTGAAGAACAGCGAGCCGACCGCCGCGAACGCCATATCGCGTTCGAAGCGAATCGCGATGTAGAGCGTGGTCAATCCGACGAACACCACCAGCGCCAGCAGCGCCTTCTTGGTGACCTGGCCACCCCAGGTCCCACTGATCTCGGCGATGCTGATGGCATTGCGGCTGGCCTGGCCGTTGGAGTCCTTCGGATGGAAGGTGTCGAACAGCGCGGTCTGCAGCTTGTCGGCCTGCTCGACACTCAGTGTGTCGGAACGGATCTGGATGGTCGCCGAGGACCCCGAGCCCGCCTTCTGCACGGTCACCGGGTCGTGGCCGAGCGTGGACCGGTAGACGTCCTCCACCTTCGAGGTGGTGACGCTGTCGGAGGCGGGCAGCTGGATCCGGGAGCCGCCCGCGAAGTCGATGCCCAGGGTGAAGCCCTTGAACACCATGCTGGCCACCGCGATCGCGATCAGCGCCGCCGCGATGCCGTAGTACACCTTGCGCTTGCCGACGATCTCGAAACCACCGGTACCGGTGTAGAGCCGCTCGAACAGGCTGTGCCGCTTGCCTGCCGGTACGGCCTCGTAGTCGAGCTCGGAATCGGAATCCACGACGACGGGAGAGGACTTGGCCATGATCACGCCTCCTTCACCAGGACGCCGGCGGTGGCCTTGCGTTCCTGTGCGAGCTCTGTAATAGCGCCCAGG
The DNA here is from genome assembly GCF_050942175.1 of Nocardia sp. CA-151230. Taxonomy (NCBI): domain Bacteria; kingdom Bacillati; phylum Actinomycetota; class Actinomycetes; order Mycobacteriales; family Nocardiaceae; genus Nocardia; species Nocardia sp. CA-151230. Next base: position 3,152,666 of record NZ_CP192061.1, on the reverse strand, counting down.
CCGTTCACCGACGGCTTCGCCCAGAACGGCGAGCGCGAGACCAGCATCATCAGCGGCGAGGTCACCAGGTACAGGACGATGACGTCGAGCACGGTGGTGACACCGAGGGTGAAGGCGAAGCCCTTCACCTGGCCCGCGGCCAGCACGTACAGCACGGCGGAGGCGATGAGCGAGACCGTCTTGCCCGACAGGTTGGTGCGCTGCGCGCGCTGCCAGCCTCGCGGGACCGCGGACCGGAAGCTGCGGCCCTCCCGCATCTGGTCCTTGATGCGTTCGAAGAAGACGACGAACGAGTCGGCCGTCATACCGATGCCGATGATCAGACCCGCGATACCGGCCAGGTCCAGGGTGAAGCCGATCCAGCGGCCCAGCAGGACGATCAGCGCGTACACCGCCACACCCGCCGCGAGCAGCGAGAAACCGGCCAGGAAGCCGAGCATGCGGTAGTAGAGCAGGCAGTACAGCAGCACCGCCACCAGGCCGATGGCACCGGCGATCAGACCGGCGTGCAGCGACGAGATGCCCAGGGTCGCCGAGACCGTCTCGGCCTCGGAGGTGCCGAACGACAGCGGCAGCGAACCGTACTTCAGGGTGTTCGCCAGCTCCTTGGAGGTCTTGGCATTGATGCCCGGACCCGAGATCGCGGTGCTACCGCTGAACTGGCCGCCCTCCTTGATCACCGGCGCGGAGACCACGCGGGAGTCCAGGGTGAAGGCGATCTGCTTGCCCACGTACTTGTTGGTGAGGTTGCCCCACTGGTCGGTGCCGCTGGACTTGAACTGCAGGCTGACCACCCACTGGGCCTGCTGCAGCACGCCGGAGGCGTCCTTGATCTCCGTACCGTCCATCACCGACTTGTCGAGCAGGTAGACGGTGGTGCCGTCGGTGCTACAGGTCACCAGGGGCAGGTTCGGATCGTCGTTGCCCTGCAACGGATCCGGCTTGGAGCAGTCCAGCGTGGCCATGGCCTGCAGCTGGGCGTTCTGGTCGGTGCTCTGGCGGGCCGCCTTGGCGGCCGCGATCTCCTGCGCGGTCTGCTGCTGGCCGCCCGGCTGCGCGGGCGTCGACGGCGGCGCGGACGGGGTGGTCGGGGCCTGCGCCGGGAACACCCGGTTCTGCGGGGCCTCGCCGGTCGTCGTGGGGGCCGGAGCCTCGGCGGTGGCCGGGGTGGTTTCGGTCGGCGTCGCGCTCGTGCTCGGCGGCTGCTGCGGCTGGGTCTGCTGCGGCTGCTGGGCCTGCTTGCCCGCCTGCGCGGGGGCGCTCTGCACCACCGGGCGGAAGTACATCTTGGCGGTGGTCGCCAGCGATTTCGCCTGTGCACCATCGGCACCAGGAACGGTGATCACCAGATTGTCGCCCTCGATGACGACCTCGGAGCCCGCCACGCCCAGGCCGTTCACGCGCTGCTCGATAATGTTCTGCGCCTGCTTCAGGCTGTCCTGGCTCGGCTTACCGCCATCCGGGGTGCGGGGCGTCAGGGTGACGCGCGTACCGCCCTGCAGATCGATGCCGAGCTTCGGGGTGTGGTGCTTGTCCCCGGTGAAGAAGATCAGGCCGAACATCAGAGCCACCAGCGCGGCGTAGATGCCGAGCAGGCGCAACGGGTGCGCCGTTCCCTGAGAAGGTGGCACAGTACTTATCTCCTAGGCGGATTCGAAGGTGGAACGAGCGGGCACACACCGCAGCGCCACCGGCCGCCGGGAATCCGGTGCGGCCGATGGCGCGGAGTATGTCAGTCCTTGGTCAGCCGCGGCGCGTCGTCGGCGGCTTCGGGGGCGGCGCCATGATCGTCGGCGACGCCGTTCGAAGACGCGACTTCGGTGGTCTCGGCGGTGGTGTCCTCGGTGGCGTCGTCGTCGCTGCGCACCTCGCGGATCGATTGCCGCAGCCAGGTGGTGACGATTTCCTCGGCGATCTCCAGATCGACGGTGGTGTCATCGAGCTCGACCACGGTGCCGAAGAGCCCCGACGTGGTGACGACCCGGTCGCCGACCTTCAGGCTGTCCTGCATCTCGGTGACCTTCGACATCTCCCGCTTCTGACGGCGGACACCGAGGAACATCGGGATGAGCAGGGCAACCAGCAGTAGCGGCAGCAGAAGGTCCATCGTCGAAGTCAGCCCCTAGTAAGTGGTCGGTTGGGTGCGTTTCCCACACAGTCTGCCAGTAATCCCTGAGAGAATGCGCGGCGACCTGTTCTAGAGTCCACGCCCGTTCGCGCAGGGCTGATTCATCCCGTTCCCCCAGCTGCGCGGTCGACCGCCGACCCTGCCGACCGCGCAGTCCCGCTCAGGCCGGCTGCTGCCCGTAGGTGTAGTCGTCGAGCGGGAAGGTGGTCGCCTCGCGATGGGCGTTCAGGGTGCTTGTCGGGCGCAGCAGCGCGGCCTCACCGTGCTGGTTGAAGTAGTAGCTGCGGGCCGTGGCGCACTGGCCGCCGTAGAAGACCGACGAATCCAGTTTCTCGGTGACGCGATCCAGGAATTCGGCATTGGCGCGCTCGGTGACCTCGAAGACCCGCTCGCCGCGGCGGAACATCTCCCCGAACAGGCGCGCCATGTGCTTCATCTGCGCCTCGATGGTGGTGAAGTAGGACAGGCCGCTGTAGGAGTAGGGGCTGTTGAGGCTGACGAAGTTGGGGAACTTCGGCACCGTGATGCCCTCGTAGGCCTGGAAGCGGTTGTCGCGCCAGAACTTTCCGAGATCGCGGCCGTCGCGGCCGATGATCTCGATGGCCGGGAAGTTGACGTCCCACAGGTTGAAGCCGGTGGCCAGGATGAGAGTGTCGATCTCGGTCTTGTGGCCGTCGGCGGTGACGATGCCGTCGGGCTCGATGTGGTCGATGGAGTTGGTCTCCAGCCGCACATGCGGCTCGTTGAAGGTCTTGAAGTAGAGATTGGAGAAGGTGGGGCGCTTGCAGCCGAAGTCGTAGTCCGGCGTCAGCTTCTTGCGAGTCTCCTTGTCACGTACCTGGGTGCGCAGATGAGCCTTGGCCAGGATGCTCGCGGCCTTGTTGAGCGGCTTGGCCTCCTTGAAGTGCAGTACGCCGATCACCATGAGCGCCTCCAGCATGGAGGTGTTGACCAGGCGCGCGGCCTTCTGCGTCAACGGGACTCGCGCGAACAGCTTCTGCACCGCGGGCGGAATCGGGGCGTCGACCTTGGGGACGACCCAGATCGGGGTGCGCTGGAAGACGGTCAGCGCCTGTGCCTTCCTGGCGACCTCCGGGATCAGCTGCACGGCGGTCGCGCCGGTGCCGATGATGGCGGACCTGGTTCCGGTGAGATCGACCTCGTCGTCCCACGCGGTGGTGTGGATGATCTTGCCCGCGAAGGTGTCGATGCCCGGGAACGGCGGGGTGTAGGGCTGCGACAGGAATCCGGTGGCTGCCATCAGGTAGCGCGCGGTGAGCGATTCACCGTTCTCGATGGAGACCACCCAGTGCTGCTGCTCCTCGTCCCAGCGCGCACCCCCGACCACGGTGTCGAACCGCATGCGCCGGCGCAGGTCGTACTTGTCGGCGACGTGCTCGGCGTACTTCTTCAGCTCCGAACCCGGGGCGAACAGCCGCGACCAGTACGGGTTGGGCTCGAAGGAGTACGAGTAGGTGACCGAGGCGATGTCCACGGCCAGGCCCGGGTAGCGGTTGACGTGCCAGGTGCCGCCCAGATCGTTCTCCCGCTCGAGGATGACGAAATTGCTCAAGCCGAGCCGATCCAGCTCGATGCCCGCGCCCATACCGCCGAATCCCGCGCCGACCACGATGGCGTCGTACTGAGGTGCCACGCCGAACCTCCTGCAAGAACTGTGTTCGAACAAATAAATGATGCACACGTCACAGAATGACATCTCATTCCGTTTGTGAGAACCGTATCATCGGGCTCGTGACGAAGCCATCCTCGAGAATCGAACGGCGCAAGGCCGAACTCCGGCAGGAGATCATCGACACCGCGTTCGCGTGTTTCGCCGAGCGGGGCTACCACGCCACCGGCATCGCCGACATCGCCACCGAGCTGGGTATCGGGCACGGGACGTTCTACCGGTACTTCGAGAACAAGCGCGACATCATCGACCATGTCATCGACGATCTGTCCGCGCGGATCATCGATTCGCTGGGGACCGACAATGCCCCCGACGCCGCCGACAGCCTCGAGGAGTACCGCGCGCAGGTGGATCGCATCGGCGACGCGCTGAACCACATCTTCCTCGAGGACCGGCGGGTGGCGCAGCTGCTGCTGTTCCAGGCCACCGGCATCGACACCGAATTGACCGCGCGGCTCTACGGTTTGCTCGACACCGCCGACACGCTGACCGCCGGGTACCTCGAGCACGGGGTCGAACGCGGTTATCTGCGTGCGGATCTCGACACCGTGAACACCGCGCGGGCGGTGACCGGCATGCTGCTGGCCGCCATCCTGCACGGCATCCGGACGCCCGAGGTGCAGGCGGTCGACGATCTCAGCCACGCCATCCGGCATCTGCTCATCGACGGCGTCCGCAAGCACTGAACCATTCTGTACAAACGGACCCGTTTGTCCGGTGCGGCCGGATTCGGCTGGGGGCGGAGGTAATTCGGACATGAAGCCATTGGCACAATGACCCACGTGACCCCAGACGACGTCCGCCGCACCCGGTTCGGCCACGCGCCGTCCGGGCCCCACGGCTACCACCCCGCCCAGGTGGACGCCTTCTGCGCACGCGTCGCCGACACCATGCTCGGCCGCGACCATCTGAGCATCGCCGACATCCGGCACATCGAATTCGACGGTCCGCCACCCGGACATCGCGGCTATGACATCGACGAGGTCGACGACTTCCTCGACTACGTCTGCACGGAGCTGGAATACCTACGCCGCGGCCGCGGACGCCTCCCTGCCGGCCGCACCCCCGACACCCTCACCCACGACGACGTCCTGCGCATCCAATTCTCTGCTCCCCCTTATGGTTTGCCCGGCTATCCGGTCGACGAAGTGGGCGCGTTCCTCGACCGTCTGGCGGCAACGCTCGCCCATCACGGCCCCAACGGTCTCACTCCGAAGGATGTCCGGGACATCACTTTCCACCTCGCCCCCGACGGCGCGCCCGCCTATCACCGCGAGGAGGTCGACGCCTTTCTCGAGCTGGTGGTCCACCAGCTCGAGAAGTCCGAAGCATCCCGGCACTGAAGCCTGAAGGCGGAGGAGAATCTCCATCGGACGTTCCCCGCGTAAGGACCTTGGGCCCTGCCTCCGGAGCAGCCCGCGCAACAGACTGATCGTCATGCGTAGACGATTCGAGTTGGCTTTCAACATGTCCTATCTGGCGATCATCTGGGGGCTGGTGATCGCCATGCGGCGCAATCGCGACCGGGTTCCGCGGGAGCAGCGGGAAACCGCGGCGCGATTCGAGGAGGCGTTCACCCTGCTGGCGACCGGCGACACCGCACACCTGGCGTTGCGCGCGGTGTCCATGGCACGCGGCGAGGACCGCGGATATCTGAGCCTGCGGGGACAGCGGGCGAGTCTGATCGGGCTGGGAGAGATGGCCACCTCGATCACGATCACCCTGTTCTATGTGCTCTCACTGGATGCCTGGCGGTTGCGGTTCCGGCGCTCCTGGGACGGTTTCACCACATCGCTGCTGGGGCTGTCGTTCGTGCGATTGATCCTGCTGGCAACGCCGTTCAACAACTGGGACAGGGACGAGACGCCCGCCGGGTACGGCGTGGACCGCAATCTCCCGCTGCTGGCCGTGGGCGCCGGCGAGATGTACCTCATGCGCCGCGAAGCCACCCGCACCGGCGACCGCACCTTCCGCTTCCTCTCCGACGCCATGGCCGCGTCGTTCGCCTGCTACCTGCCCGTCATCCTGTGGGCTCGCCGCATCCCCCAGCTGGGTCTGCTCATGATTCCCAAGACCCTCGCCTACCTGGCCATGGCATTCCGCGTCTACGCCGACTTCTTCCGGGGCACACCGGAATCGGCCGCCCCGGAACCGGCGGCCCCCGCAGCCGCCCCGCCTATCCCTGCTGCTTGAGACCCTTTGCGGGGTCGATGAATTCATTGGTGACCAGGTCCGCGGCGGTGAGGTTGTCGGGGACCTGCTGGCCCTTGGCGCGCAGCAGCGGAGTGACCTGGGCAATGGCGCGGGTGACGCGGTCGGTGTCGAAATTGCCGAGGGTATTGCCGGGGCCGTTGGCGACGATCTTGTTCTCCAGCTGGACGCGGACGGAGTCGGTATTGCCGGCGGCGGAGATGGGCGGGCCGTCCGGGATCGTCTGCGCGATGCGGAGCAGGGCCTGGTTGGTGGGGTCGAAGTTGGTGACGTAGTCGATCTGGGCCTGCTGCAGCATGGGGACGAGCTTCTGCAGGCAGGGGCGCAGTTTGTCGAGTTCGCCGCTGCGGACCGACCAGGCGTGCGGGTAGCTCTCGTATCCGGCGTCGGCGACCAGCAGGTGACCGGTGGGCTTCTGCCAGCCCTTGACGTCGTGCTCCCAGCGGTACGGCTCGTTGGAGACGTAGGCCTGCTGCATGACCCGCCCGTGCTCGGCGACGAAGCGGCTGGGGGTGCCGTCGTAGGAGGCGTCGGCCTGTTCCTTCTTCACGTACCCGTTGGCGATCAGGTAGTCCATGTAGACCTTGCCCTCGGAATACAGGATCGGGGCGTTGGTCGCGGGCACGTCCTTCCACGAGTTGACGGTGTAGGTGGCGGGATCCCACATGATGATCTGCGGGTTCTTCGCGAGCGAGGCGAAGACGCCGGTCAGCGGGAATTTCGCCCTGGCTCGCACCTGCTCGTCGGTCGGGACCAGCCCGAGGGTGATGGAGTTGTCCTGGTACATCTGCGCGGGTACGGGTTGGCCACCGAGGAACGGACCGCCCAGTCGCACTTCGACATTGACGCCGGTGTCGCCCAGCGGGCCGGTGTACGCGCCCTTCTTGGGGTCGACGGTGCCGTTCGGGCCGACCAGCTGATAGGCCGCCGCGCGTTCGGGTGTGGCGTACCAGTCCGTCTGGATCACGATGGTGGACGGACAGACTCCGGCCAGCACACCCTGCCCGGAGGGTTTCGGGGTGGAGGCGCCGCCACCGCAGGCGGCGGTGAGCAGGACGCTGCCGGTGATCGCGGCAGCGGCGAGGACACGTTTCTTCACGAGCATTCCTAGAGGGTTGAAACTGATTGCGAGAGAATCTGTTCGGCTATTCGCCGGCGCGCTTGCCGTGGGCGCGGTCCACACGCCCGGCCAGGAAGTCGAAGATCCAGAACAGGATCAGGCCCACCAGTGAGGACAGCAGCAGCGCGGTCAGCAGTTCCTCGGTGGCCAGCCGCTGCCGGTAGACGTCGATCATCCGGCCGATGCCCGGATTGCCCTGGCGGAAGAAGAAATCGGCGACGATGGAACCGATCACGGCCATGCCCGCCGAGATCTTGAATCCCGAGATCATGGCGGGCAGCGCCGCCGGAAGTTGCAGTTTCAGCAGCCGCTGCCACCGGTTGGCGCCGTGCAGCGTGAACAGGTCGTGTTCGGACGCCTGTACCGACTTCAAGCCGAAGAGAGTATTGGTGATAACCGGGAACAGCGACACCATCACACACACGATGACCCGGCTGCCGAATTCGTAGCCGAACCAGAAGCCGAACAGCGGCACCACGGCCAGCACCGGAATCGTCTGCAGGATCACGGCATACGGGTAGAGCGAATACTCGGCCCAGCGCGCCTGGCTCATGATCACCGCGAACGCGACCCCGAGCACGATGGCGATCAGCAGACCGACCAGCGCGATCTGCACGGTCGAGGCGAGGGCGGTGAGAATCTCGGTGCGGGTGGCGGCATCGAACAGGCCCTTGGACACCACCGATTCCGGTGGCGGCAGCAGGAATCGGGATTCCTGCGGGATCAGGACGTGGCTCGCGATCGTCCAGGCCGTCATGACCAGTGCGAACACCAGCGCGGGGGCGAGCACGCGCACCGGGGCGATGGCGAAGGGCCAGCGGAGTTTCCGTGGCGCGCGTGGCGGCCGCGCGGTTACCTCGGTCGTCCGGGTTGTCTTGGTTGTCTTGGTCTTCTCGGCCGTCTCGGGCACGACGATTCCGCTGTCGGCGGTGGCGGCGGTCATGCGGCCCTCCCCTCGATACGCGTGGCTCCCCGCTCCGCGTCGTGCAACGCCGCCGACACCTCCGCCGCGACGGCACCGAACTCGGGGGCATACCGCGACTCCGGTGACCGCGGGAAGTCCAGCGGGACAGCGATATCCGCTGCCACCCGGCCCGGGCGCCCGGTCAGCACGACTACCCGGCTCGACATGAACACCGCCTCGGCCACCGAGTGCGTCACGAACACCCCGGTGAAGCCCGACCGCCGGTACAGCCCGCTCACCTCCTCGTTCAGGCGCTGCCGGGTGATCTCGTCGAGCGCCCCGAACGGTTCGTCGAACAGGAACAGTTCGGGCGCACCCGTCAGGGCCCGCGCGATCGACGCCCGCATGCGCATGCCGCCGGAAAGCTGTGCGGGCTTGTGGTTCTCGAAGCCGGACAGCCCGACCAGTTCCAGCGCCTCGCGCGCGCCCGCCCGCCGGGTGGCCTTGTCCACGCCGGCGAGCTCCGCGGGCAGCTCGACATTGCGCAGCACCGAGCGCCACGGCAGCAGCGTCGCCTCCTGGAAGACGTAGCCGAGTTTGCCGGTGGCGACGGAAACCGTTCCGGCGGTGGGCTGCTCGAATCGGGCGGCGAGGCGCAGCAGGGTGGACTTGCCACAGCCGGACGGGCCGACCAGGGAGACGAACTCTCCCGGCCGGATGGCGATATCGATGCCGTCGAGCGCCTGCGTGCCGTTCTCGAAGGTCAGGCCGACATGCTGAAAGGCCAAGGCCGGATCGGTGTATACATTGCCGCCCTGGGCGGGCTCCGTATTCCCGTCCGGGCCTTGGCCTTTGACGATGGTTGAGGCGGTGGTGCGCATGTCCACAGTTCTATCGGCGGATCATTGCCGGACGCGGTCCACGCGATTACACCTTTGTTTCGTATACGATCAGCCCGCGCTGAGCCGGCCATCCCGGGCGACCACCCGGCCGCGCTTGACCACCAGCTTTCGGGTCGGAACGGAAACCACAGCCGCAGCGGGTGTTTCGGCGTCGACGGTGAACAGGTCGGCGGGCGCACCCACCCGCAACCCGTAGTCCTCGATTCCGAGAACCGCGGCGCCGCCATAGGTTCCGGCCGCCAGCGCCAGTTCGATATCGGCATCGGACACCAGCCGATCCCGGAAGGCCACCTGCATGATCCGGCGCAGCATGTCGCCGTCGCCGTAGGGCGTCCACAGGTCCCGGACGCCGTCATTGCCCAGCGCCAGCCCCGCACCCGCCTCGTGCATCACCCGCACCGGCACCACCGGCGCGTCACCCACCGCGCAGGTGATCATGGAAACCCCTGCATCGGCGAGGTTCTCGGCGATCCGGCGCTGCTCACCCGGGGCGAGCTCCCCCATCGCGTAGGCGTGGCTGATGGTGACCCGGCCTGCCAGTCCCGTGGCCCTGGTCCGGGCCGCGATCAGGTCGAACTGCCAGGCGCCCAGCGCGCCCCGGTCGTGCAGGTGGATATCGATGTGCGCGCCATATTTCTCGGCGAGACCGAAGATCAAATCGAGCTGGCCGGTCGGATTCCCGTCGTAGCCGGCCGGATCCAGCCCGCCGATCACCTCGACACCCTCGGCCAGCGCGGCTTCCAGCAGCTCGGCGGTGCCCGGCCGGGTCAGCAGACCACCCTGCGGGAAGGCGACCAATTGCACGTCGACCCGGTCCGCGTGCCGCGCCGCGGCAGCCCGGACCGCCTCCACGCCCCGCAGGCCCACCTCCGGGTCGATGTCGATATGACTGCGGACGTGCGCGGTCCCGCCGGACACCATGGCCCCCAGCAGGTTCGACGCGTAGTCGGCGCTGGGCAGTCCGAGCTCGTCACGGCGGCCCTCGCCGTTGGCGATGCGCCCGGCCAGGGTCGGCCCGCCGGTATTGGGCACCCAGGGACCGCCGAACATGGTCTTGTCGAGGTGACAGTGCGACTCGACCAGACCCGGAAGCACCAGCGCCCCGGCCAGATCCACGGTGTCGACGCCCTCGGCGCTCAGATCGGGCGCGATCGCCGTGATCCGGCCGTCCCGGACGAGAACGTCGGCGCCGGCGAGCGGGACTCCGGGAGTCCAGGGGCGGCCGCCGCGGAGCAGGAGATCGTTCATGGAGTGCACCACCTGTATCGAAGAGAGAACGGCAACTCGGGAATCCTTCCGGACGGAATGGCCGCATCGTATACAAACACTGCCTGCTCAGCGACCCGAAAGCCCTGCGACACAGCCGGACCCGCGAATATCTGGCCGGTGCAGTAGATTTGCGGGATCCCGTCGGGCGAGGCCACGATGGATCGTATGCAAATCCCCGTTCCACCGATCGTCAGATGAGGCCGTAGTGACCAGCACCGCCGGGCGCATGACACCGCAGCAGCTGTGCCGCGCCATCCGTGACGACATCATTCGCGGCGCGTACGCCCCCGGCCAACGACTCACCGAGGATGCGCTCGCCGAGAGCTACGGCGTCTCCCGCGTGCCCGTCCGGGAAGCGCTGCGCACCCTGGAAGCCGAGGGTTTCGCCTCGTCACGGCCCTATGCCGGGGTGTTCGTGGCGGAACTCACCGAGGACGAGGCCGCCGACCTGCTGGAGATCCGGGCCCGCCTGGAACCGCTCTGCGCATCACGGGCGGCGGCGCGGCGCACGCCCGAACAACTCGGACGCCTCAAGGAGCTCACCGCGTTGGGCCAGGACGCGGTGCGGGCGGGCCGCCTGGACGAGTTGGCCCGGCTCAACAGCCGCTTCCACGAAGTGCTCGCCGAAGCGTCGGGCAGTACCCTGCTCGCGCAGCTGATCATGCAGCTGAGCTGGAAGATCGCCTGGGTGTACTCGGTCGAACTGCCGCGCCGCGCCAGCGATTCGTGGAGCGAGCACGAAGAGATCTGTGCCGCGCTGGAGGCCGGTGACCCCGACCGCGCGGCCGATGTGGTGAGCGCCCACATCACGCACGCCGCCAATGCCTACCGGTTCCGGAAACACACCGGAGAAACCGCGTTGCCGCGCACCGAAAGCACTGCGCGACAGCGCACTTCGAGGTCGCACACTTCGTAACATCGGCGCAGCAATTGCCACCCCGGGACGAAACACGGCTCTCGTATACAAAACGGAGTCACTTCGTCCGGGAGGTCACCATGGCGGATCCGTTGCCGCACACCGTGGATCTGATGTTGCGCGCCGCGCGTATCGCCGAGGACGCTGAGCTGGTCGACATCGCGATCGACGGCGGCGTCATCACCGCGATCGGGCCGGCGCTCACCGACCGGGGCGCCGAGGAAATCGACTGCGCCGGACGAGTCGTCATTCCCGGTCTGATCGAATCCCATGTGCATCTGGACAAGGCGCTCCTCGACGCCGAGAAGTCCAATCCGGACGGCACCCTGGCCGGGGCCATCAGCGTGACCGCCGAACTCAAGCGCGGCTTCACTGTCGCCGCCATCCGCGACCGCGCCCGCCGTGTCCTCGACATGGCGATCGGCAATGGCACCACCGCCATTCGCGCGCACCCCGATGTCGACCCGATCGTGGGCCTGCGGGGTGTGACCGCGCTGCTGGATCTGCGCGAGGAGTATCGCGACCGCCTGGACATTCAAATCGTGGCATTCCCGCAGGAGGGCATTCTCCAAGCTCCCGGCACCCTCGACCTCCTCCGCGAGAGTCTGCACGCGGGCGCGGATGTCCTGGGCGGCTGCGCCTACAACGAACGCACCGTCGAAGACTGCCGCCGCCACATCGATCTCATCTTCGACCTGGCCGCCGAATTCGATGTCCCGCTCGATATCCACGCCGACTTCGCCGACGACGCCACCGACCCCCGCTATGCCATGGCCGATTACATCGCCGAGGTCACCGAGCGCACCGGCCGGCACGGGCGGGTCGCCCTCGGTCATATGACCTCTCTGGCCGGTCGTTCCCGTGCCGACCGTGCCCGCACCCTGGAGCAATTGGCGGCGAGCGGAATCTCCGTCGTCCCCTTGCCCGCCACCGACGTGCATCTCGGTGGCCGATCGGATGTCACCAATGTGCGCCGCGGGATCGCTCCGATCCGGGAGCTCTGGCAGGCAGGAATCACAACGGCGTACTCGTCCAACAACATCCGCAATGCCTTCACCCCGTACGGCAACGCCGACATGCTCGATATAGGACTCTTCCTGGCCCAAACCGCGCACCTCTCCGGCCCCGAGGACTTGACCCGGGTGCTGGCGATGGCGACCACCGAGGCGGCCCGCACCATTGGCATCTCGGAGCGGTACGGGCTGCGCGTCGGCGCGGCCGCCGATCTGGTGGTGCTGTCCACGCGGAGAGTGGAAGGGGCCCTGCTCGACCGCCCGGATCGGAACTACGTCTTCAAGTCCGGACGCATGACCGCCCGCACCACCCGCGTGCATGAGGTAATCCGGAATGACGAAAACGCAAGAGACAAAAACTAAAAGACCAACAGACAAAGAACCAAAAGACTAAAGGACAAAAGCTGCCTGGAGAAGGGAGCGGGGCCGGGCTCACGTCAGCGCCTTCACCTACCAGCCCCCTCACCTTCGAAGCCGCACGTGGGGTTGCTGCAGGAGGTGTTCCTTCAGATCACGGGGTGGGGTCGCCACGTGATGGCTTGCGCCCCTGGGGGACATTGCCGATCGGTAGTGACGCCGTGGATCGACCTCCCGGCGCGAGGCAATGAGTGAGGACGGGGGGTCGGCGGGTTGGAGATGGTCCGTGCTGCCGGGGATTGGGTCACCGGCCTGAGGGGCCCGAGCTGCGGCCGCGAGCGCCGACCAGTTGTCAGGACTCCGAGACCTTGGGCCCTGAAAATGCGGTCGACCGATTCGGTCGCGATCCCCCGGAGCCGGTCGCCTGCAAGGCGGTAGATGGCGGGGGCTGTCGCAGAGGCGGCCTTCCCCGGTGCCGAATGCGGTCGCGGTCGGGGCGGCGGCGGTGACCGAGGTGGCCGACGCAGGCACCGATCGCGGTCGCGGTCGGGGCGGCAGTCTCAGCAGTAAACGAGATGGCCACGCAGGTATCGATCGCAGTGGCGGTGGCGGTGGCAGGAATGTCGGTGCGGGAGTTCGGGGTTCGGAGATAGCCGGTGAGCCAGCGGTGGCCGGGGGTCGTCGCTGGCGGTCGCGGACGTGGTGGTGATTGCGGTCGGAATCGCGGTGGCAGATGGTGGTCGCGGTGGCGATGGCCGTACCGATCGCGGTGGCGGCAATATCACTGTGGGCGTGGGTGGTTCAGTGATTGGTGGGTAGGGTGGGGTTGTCTGTAGAAGGTGATGCGTGCAGTCCGTGGGCCGGGATCGGCGGGAGACGGTTCCCGAACTCGGCGTCAGCTCAAGTCCGGTAGGGCAGGCGACGCAACCACACCTCCCCGTCCCTGCGCACACCAGCAGCACACGAGCAGCCGGGGATCAGGCTGCCCGTGAACCCCACCTTCGGCAACTGAAATCGACGGCAGCGGCGACCCACTGCCCCACGTGATGTCTGTCGTTCACGTGTGGGGTGCCCGTGGGGTCAAGACGTTTCGGAGCAATCCAACCCGTCCGCCCCCGATAGGGGGAATCCTTGCCCATGACAACGGTTTTCCATCCATCGGCACTGTCGTTCACGAGCGCGTGGCAGTGATCGCACGCCAAGGTCAGGTTGGTCAGGTCGGTGGGTCCGCCTGTGGCCCAGTCGGTGATGTGGTGCACCGCGCACATGCTCGCGGGTGCGTCGCATCCTGGTCGGGTGCAGCCCTTGTCGCGGGCGATCAACGCCAACCGCTGGGCGGGAGTGGCCAGGCGCTCGCAGCGACCCAGGTACAGCGGCAACCCGTTCGCGTCGAGGACCGCCAACACCGGGCGGGTGCCCTCGGCGAGTTTGAGGGCTTCGTTGATGCTCACGTGGCCGCCGGAGGCGGTGGTCGCGACCCCGGCCCCACGCTCGAGATCCGCGATGGACATGGTCAAGATCGCCTGCACCGGCAGACCCCGGTGGGAGCCGAGCTTGGCCGGGTCGACGCCGGGCTGCACCAGAGCGAACAAGGCGTCGTGGGTGCGCTGACCGGCATCGCGACGGTCACGACGCGCCGCGGCCTCGAGCACCGTCGAATCGACCACCTTGACCGTGGCGGCAACACTGTCGGCATCGTCGATGTTGCACATGCCCGGGCGTGCGAGCTTGGCGAACACCGCATCCAACAACGCCCGCAACTCAGGAGTGATCCAGCCCTCGATCCACGACATCCCGTCCACCCCGGGACGACCCAGGATCAGACCACGGCGACGACGACGGTCGGCGTCGGAGACGACCTTGCCGTCGGGGTCGACACGCGCGAGGATGTCGCGGCCGATCTTCGGCAGATCGTCGGGCCACCCGATACGGGAGTGGCCGACCAGGATGTCCTCGGCCTCGGCGCGCGTCTCGGCGGGGATGTCGGTGGGCAGGTGGTTCATGACGTCGATGATGTTGCGGACATGATCACGCGAGATGTCGCCTGCTTCAAAGGCTTCAGCGGTCTTCTCCAATGCGGCCGGGCGCAGGTGTCCGGTGGGTTCGAAGAACTCCCCGCACTGGCGGGTGATCTTCACCCGCACCGACGCGTCATACCTCGACAATCCCAACGTCTGCCGCAGGAACGGCACCACATCCTTGGCCCCACTGCCCTCGGGCAGCGAACGGTTACACGCTTCGATGATCAGGCGTGAATCCAACGCGGACAGTTGCCGTTTGCAGGTTTCCAGGCGCTGCATCAATTCCACGACATCACCGTCGGAGAACCGGTTCAGATTGCCGTGGAGAACGGAAGTCGACAGGGTTTCGACAGCGGCCGCCAATTCGGCGATACCGCACGTGTCGAGTGTTTCCCCCTTCGAATCCATGTGCTAATTCTACCGCCGCGTCATCATCGAGAGAACCCGAATTGTCCAGTATCCCTATCTTTTTCGATTACATATCGAATAATGGTTCGATCCATACCGGGCGCCCCAATCAAACACAGACCATTTGGAATTCCATGAATATCCGCCAGCGGAAAGGTGACGGCAGGTGCACCCGCGATAGCGGCCAAACATGTCAAATGCAGGGTGCGTGTCCGGCCCGATTCCAATGCTTCGGCGGCGGCCGTCCGAGGCGGCGGAAGTGTGGCGGTGGTGGGCAATATCAGAATCCGGTCGCGCAGTGCGGCGCGGAGATGTTCGGCGGCTAGGCGTAGCACTTCACGAGCCTCTGCAGCTTGCGATGGGGTGATCGTCGATGCGAACCGGAAGCGCTGCGCCACTTCGGATTCGAGTGATCGGGGGTGCGCCCGTATCCAGGTTCCGTGGTTGGCCCAGGCTTCGAATGCCTGGACCGCCCGGAACGCCGTGAACCACGATTCTGTGTCGGCGCTCAGATCTGTCTCGACGGCACCCATCCGCTTCGCGGCGGCGACACTCGCGGCAGCCGGCTCGTCATCGGCGACAGCGCACAATCTCGGATCCACGATCAACTGTGCGTCACCCGATTCTTGTTCGGGCAGCAGGCATTCCGCCACAGCAGCCAAGGCGAGGGCGTCACGCGTCATCCAGCCGACCGTGTCGAATGATTGCGCGAGCGGCAGCACTCCCGTGGTGGGTACCTCGCCGTGCGAGGTACGGATTCCCCACAACCGCTGATACGCGGCCGGAACCCGGATCGATCCGGCCGTATCCGTGCCGAGCCCGATGGTGACCGCGCCGCTGGCCACGGCGACCGCGGAGCCGCTGGACGATCCCCCCGGAACCCGGTGCGGAGCAGCGGGATTCACCGGCATCCCATAGCGCCCGTTCCCGCCGGTAATGCTGTAGGCAAATTCGTCGGTCTGCGCGATGCCGGTGATGTCGGCACCGGCTGCGAGCAGGCGGGCCACCACGGCCGCGTGCGACGGCGCGGGCGCGCCGAGATAGTCCGGAACTCCTCCGCCGAGCGGAAACCCGGCGACGGAGTAGAGATCCTTCACTGCCACGGTGTGCCCGCGGAGAACGCCGTCGCCGGTGGCGCGGACCAGAGGCGCACCCAGTTCACGCCATACCCTCCGATCGAAATCCGTTGCCCGATCATCGATCTGCTTCACGGTCGTCATCAGGCCAGCTCGAGGACGCGTCGGGCCAGCTCGGTGGCGGCATGGTGGGCGAAGTCGGCGACCCGTACCTCGCCGTGCACCCCGCGCACCCGGTCCACTGCCTGCGAGATGGTGAAATCCGCTGCGGCGCTGAGATACAGGTACGCCTGCTGCGGATCGGCGTCGAACAGCGAGACCACCAGTTCCACCGCGTTGCGGACGCAGACCTCGAGCGCCCGGTTCAGGTCCTCGTCCAAGCCGGTCGGAATGACCAGCCCGTGCGCGGCGGCGAACGGCCCGATCGTCCGGCCCAGTCCGGCTGCGACCTGCGCGCCCGGAATCACGTCGACCGTCAATCGCGCCCGCAGTGGCGCTTCCAGCGCGGTGAGCGCCACTTCGCCGTTCCCCTGGGCGAAATGCGGGTCACCGATATAGAACAGCGCGTCCGGAACCTGAACGGGCAGAAACAGTGTCGCGCCGGCCGTGAGGCGGCGGATGTCTATATTGCCGCCGTGCAGCCCCGGCGGCACCGACGACACCCGGCTCTCGGTGTCGGTCGCGACGCCCATGATCCCCAGGAAGGGATGCAGCGGAAAACTGGCCCGCTGCGGCCGATCCGGATGCATGGGCATGGTGCCGAACCACCTCCCGTCCCGGGATTCCACCGCACAGAACTGCCCGTAGTTCCCGTCGAATCCGCGCCGATGGGCCAGGACGCCGCGTGCGTGCCGCGTGGAGACGACGCCATAGGGTGCGCGCATGGTCAACTCGTCGATGCGGATGGCGAGCAGGTCGCCCGGCTGCGCGCCGGTCACCGCGATCGGCCCGGTAACGATGTGCGGCCCGGCCAGCGAGTCACGATTCCTGGTCGCGGCCACCTCGACGGCGTCGGCCAGCACCTGGTCGCGCTCGACGCCATTCCGCCCGAAGTATCCAATGGGGTCGGAGCCCTGGTCGTCGAGAATTCCTTCGTGGCTGACGGTGTCGACCACGATGCTGCGTCCCGGCTCGACCGCCGCGATCGGCCGGTCCCGCGCACACGGCAGCCGTCCCCACAGCACCGCCGACGGATCGACCGGCAGATAACCGGTGCCCGAGCCGATTCCCGCACCCGACTGCAGCACCGGAAACGCCGGGACGAACTCCCGCACGATCGACGTCACGCTCACTACCTCTCGTACCCGACCGAATTGGTCGGACCATCCGATGTGCCGACCATAAGCCGCGTGAGCGGGCGATGACGGAGCTCGAAACCGAACGTAACTGGCGTTTTACCTGACCGAAATAGCTTGGCTGGGAACGGATTTAAACTCGGGCGATGACAGCATCGATTCCCCCGCTGCGCCGGCGTGCGCGCAGCGTCAGCGCGGAGGTCGCCGCGCATCTGGAGGCGCTGATCACCAATGGCGAGCTGCGGGCCGGGGATCGGCTGCCGTCGGAACGCGAGCTGGCCGCGAATATGAACGTGTCGCGATCATCCCTGCGCCAGGCCATGTTCGAGCTGGAATCCAAGCAGCTCATCGAACGCCGCCAGGGCCGCGGCAGCACCGTCACCGAAACCCCGCGGCACGCGGACGCGCTCACCGAGGGCCTACGGGCGCTGGATATCGAACTCGGCCACGCCATCGAATTGCGTGATCTGGTGGAACCGCGGATCGCGGAGCTGGCCGCCCTGCGTGCCCTGGACTCGAACCTGCTGTCCCTCGACGATGTCCTGACCCGTTCCAGCGACACCCTCTCCGCCGCCGAATCCCTCCGGCTCGATGTCGAATTCCACACGCTGCTGGCGCACGCCGCGCAGAATCCGCTCCTGGTGACGCTGTGCGCCATGACCACCGAGTGGACCAGGAGCACCCGCACGCTCTCCCACCGCACACGTCACGCCCGCCGCCTATCGCTCGAGGGCCATCACCGGATCTACGAGGCCGTGGCGGCCCACGACAGCGCGGGCGCGGGCGCGGCCATGGAACGACACCTGCGGGAGGTACGCGAACTCAGCATCGCAGCGCGCTGAGCGCTCAGGCGCGCATCGCGCCGACCGCCGCCTCGGTCCGGAAGGTGCGCCGATAGGCCAGTGGCGACACACCGATCGCCTCGTGCAGGTGCTGCCGCAGGGAGGCTCCGGTGGCGAATCCGACCTCCCCGGCGATCCGATCCACGGAAAGCTCTGTGGTCTCCAGCAATTCGCGGGCGCGGAATACCCGCTGCTGAATCAGCCACCGTCCCGGGCTCATCCCGACCTCGTCGCGGAAACGGCGCGCGAAGGTGCGGCCGCTCATGCGCGCTCGATCCGCGAGGTCGGCCATGGTCAGCGGCCGGTCCAGATTCTCGAGCGCCCACTGACGAGCGGTGGCCGTGCCCGCGGCGGTCGGCGGGGGCACCGGCTGCTCGATGAACTGGGCCTGGCCGCCTTCGCGCCAGGGCGGGACGACACAGCGGCGGGCGACCATATTGGCGACTTCGCTGCCGTGGTCGGCGCGAATCAGGTGCAGGCACAGGTCGACTCCGGCGGTGGCGCCGGCGGAGGTGAGGATGTCGCCGTCATCGACGTAGAGGACGTTCGGGTCGACGTGGACCCTCGGGAAGGTCCGCCGGAACCGGTCGGCGAAGTTCCAGTGGGTGGTGGCGGGCCGATCGTCGAGCAGGCCCGCGGCGGCGACCACGATCGCGCCGGTGCAGATGGAGACCAGCCGTACGCCCGGGCGGATGGAGGCCAGTGCGTCCGAAACCGCCTGCGGCAGGCCACTTTCCAGGATCGGCACGACATCGCACGGCGGAATCACCACGGTGTCGGCGGTTTCCAGCAGGCTCGCGTCGTGCGCGACCGCGATGTCGAAGTCGGAACTGCTGCGCACCGGCCGCCCGTCCAGCGAGCAGGTGATCACCTCGTACCGTCCGTCGGCGGTGCCGAACACCCGGTTCGCGATGCCGAGCTCGAACGGGTAGACCCCGTCGAGCGCCAGGACGACGACCCGGTGCGGCTGTGCCTTCTCCGACTGCATGGCACGATCCTATCGAATATTGTCAATCATGCCATTTCCTCCCCGCTTCCCCGGCGGCAAGCTGGAGGCATGAGCGAGAAGGAGATCATCATCCCCACCACCATGAAGGCCATCGGCCAGGACGTGCTCGGCGGTCCCGAAGTCCTGCACGAGGTGGAACTGCCTGTGCCGCAGCCCGGTCCGAGCGAGATCCTGGTGCGGGTGCGCGCCACGGCCCTGAACCCGACCGACTGGGGCCACCGCCGCCGCGCGGGCCTGTTCCTGCCCCCGCCCCCGTTCGTGCTGGGCTGGGACGTCTCCGGTGAGGTGGTGGCGACCGGGATCGGTGTCACCCTGTTCAAGCCCGGCGACGAGGTGTTCGGCATGCTCCCCTATCCGCACGGGCACGGCGCGGCCGCCGAATACGTCACCGGACCGGCCCGGGCCTTCGCCCGCAAGCCCGCCAACCTGGACCACGCGCAGTCCGCCGCCATCCCGCTGGCCGCCCTGACCGCCTACCAGGCGCTGGTCGACACCGCGAATGTGCAGGCCGGGCAGCGGGTTCTGATCCACGCCGCCGCCGGCGGTGTCGGGCACTTCGCGGTGCAGATCGCCAAGGCGCGCGGCGCGTACGTGATCGGCACCGCCAGCGCCGCCAACCACGATTTCCTGCGCGGCATCGGCGTCGACGAGGTGATCGACTACCGCACCACCGATTTCGCGGACACGGTCCGCGATATCGATATGGTCCTCGACCCCATCGATGCCGACCACGCCCACCGGTCCCTGCGCACCCTGCGGCCCGGAGGCATTCTGGTTTCCCTGCGCGCCAATGGCAGCGACCACTACAAGGCCGATGCCGAGAAGCTCGGCGTGCGTGCCGAAATCCTGCTCGTCGAGGCCGATCACACCGGGATGGAGGCGCTGCGCGAGCTCACCGAATCCGGTGCGCTGCGCCCCACCATCGCGGGATCCTTCCCGCTCACCGACGCCGCCAAGGCCCATGCACTCGGCGAGACCGGCCGTACCGTCGGAAAGCTCGTCCTCACCGTCGAGTGACATAGCAATGGAACCGCGCCGCCCGCCGGAGAACGACAAGCGGCGCGGTTCCATTCACGGAAGTTCGCACCCGTGAACGGTTTACGGCTCGAACAGATCCATCTGAGGCTCGTGACGCCGCACTTCGATCGATCCGAAAACCAGGTCGGGCGGCGGGACCAAGCCGAGGTGCTCCCACGCCGCCGCTGTCGCGATGCGACCGCGGGGCGTGCGGGCCACCAATCCGGCCCGCACCAGGAAGGGTTCACACACCTCCTCGACCGTGGCCGCTTCCTCACCGACCGCGACGGCGAGGGTCGAGACCCCGACCGGGCCGCCGTTGAAGCTGCGGATCAGCGCGCTCAGCACCGCGCGGTCGAGGCGGTCCAGACCCAGTGCGTCCACGTCGTACACCGCCAGTGCGGCACAGGCGATTTCACGGGTGACAAGTCCGTCTGCCTTGACCTCGGCATAATCACGGACGCGCCGGAGCAGCCGGTTCGCAATACGGGGCGTGCCACGGGAGCGGCCCGCGATCTCGGCCGCCGCGTCGGACTCCAAGCGCACGCCCAGGATTCGGGCCGAACGTTCCAGAATCTTCTGCAGCTCTTCGGGTTCGTAGAAGTCCATGTGGCCGGTGAAGCCGAAGCGGTCACGCAGCGGACCGGTCAGGGCACCTGATCGAGTGGTCGCGCCGACCAGTGTGAAAGGCGCGATGTCGAGTGGAATCGACGTCGCGCCAGGGCCTTTGCCGACCACCACGTCGACGCGGAAGTCCTCCATGGCCAGGTACAGCATTTCCTCGGCCGGCCGCGCCATGCGGTGGATCTCGTCGATGAACAGCACATCGCCCTCGACCAGATTGCTGAGCATGGCGGCCAGGTCGCCCGCGCGTTCCAGCGCCGGGCCGGAGGTCAGCCGCAGCGCGGTGCCCAGTTCGCCGGCGATGATCATGGCCATGCTCGTCTTGCCCAGCCCCGGCGGGCCGGACAGCAGCACGTGGTCGGGGGTGCCGCCGCGCAGTTTCGCCCCGCGCAGCACCAGCGCCAGCTGTTCGCGCACGCGCGGCTGGCCGATGAAGTCGTCGAGGGACTTCGGGCGCAGGCTGGCCTCGACCTCGCCGTCGGATTGCAGATAGCTTGCGCTGACGGCGGATTCGGTGTCGTCGATATCGTCGAACTCGTCGGTCATGACGGCCTATCGATTCTTGCCCAGCAGCCCGAGCGCCGTGCGCAGCGCCTGCGAGGTGCCGATGCCGGGGTCGTCGGCCAGCACGGCGTCCACCGCACCCTCCGCCTGCCGGGCCGGGAAGCCCAGCCCGATGAGCGCGTCCACCACCTGCTCCCGTACCGGGGTCGCCATGGGCGCGGGCCCCGCCCCGGGCGGGCCGGACTGCACCGGAACCAGATTCACCTTGTCCCGCAGCTCGACCACCATGCGTTCGGCGCCGCGCTTGCCGACACCCGGGACCCGGGTCAGCGCCGCCACATTCGATTCCGCGAGCGCCTTGCGCAGCGCCTCCGGTTCGAGCACCGCCAGCACGGCCATGGCCAGCTTCGGGCCCACCCCCGACACGGTCTGCAACAGCACGAACAGCTCCCGCGCCTCGGTGTCGGCGAAGCCGAACAGCGTCATGGAGTCCTCACGCACGATCATGGTCGTGTAGAGCCGGGCGTCCTCGCCGCGGGTGAGCCCGGCCAGGGTGGCCGGGGTGGCATTGAGCCGATAGCCGACCCCCGCCGCCTCGATGACCACATGGTCGAGCCCGATCTCGAGTACCTCGCCGCGTACCGACGCGATCACCGCGTTACCGCCTTCCGTTGCTGGGCAAGCCTTTCCTCGTACATGCGCCGTTGCCGCTCGGCCATCGCCTCCGCCTTGGCCATGCGTGCCAGCATGGGTGCGCGCCAGCAGTGGCAGATCGCCAGGGCGAGCGCGTCGGCGGCGTCGGCGGGCTTGGGCGCGACGGCCAGCCCGAGAATACGGGTCACCATGGCGGTCACTTGCGCCTTGTCCGCCGAACCGTTGCCGGTGACGGCCGCCTTCACCTGAGACGGCGTGTGGAAGTGCACCGGGATCTGCCGCCGGGCGGCCGCGAGCGCGATGACGCCGCCCGCCTGCGCGGTGGCCATGGCGGTGCGCACATTGTGCTGGGAGAAGACGCGTTCGATGGCCACGACTTCGGGCCGGTGGGCGTCCATCCAGGCCTCGGCGGCGTCGGCGACGAGCAGAAGCCGTTGCGCCAGCTCCATTTCCGGCGGGGTGCGCACCACATCGACGGCGAGCAGGGAGACCTGCCTACCCATGCTGCCGTCGACCATGCTGATGCCGCACCGGGTGAGCCCGGGGTCGACGCCCATCACCCGCACCGAAACCCCTCTCACACCGTGAACGAACAACTGTTCGAGAGTCTAACGGACCCGCGTGGCGACATTGTCCATCGACACGGCCGGTCACGGTGCGGGCTCGGGTGATCCGGCCGGAATCAGGAGCCGCTGGGCGCGGGCGCGCCGGGCCTCCGGCGGCCGCTGTTGTCGACCACGGCACTCAGGTAGTCGATGCCCGTGAGGTAACTGGGCTCGAATCGGTCGGGCTCCTTCTCCATCGGAGGCGAGTTCCAGGTGCCGTCGGAGTTCATCGAGGGCGTGCCGGGACGGTATCCGCCGGACACCCAGTGGCCGGTGCACCCGACCTGCAGCTGTTCGGTGGTGTGGCTGTGCACCCAGACCGATGTCTCGTACCCGTCACCGAATCCCGAGCAGTGCACCCGCACCTGGACGCGATAGATGTCGTCGGTGTCGTTGCGGCAGCTCCGATCACTGCACGAAACTCCCTCGGCCAGATCCGTCGCGAATGCCGCCGGGGCCAGGGCACCAGCCGCGGCGGTGATCAGGGCCGCAGCGCCCAGACCGACCAGCAACCGTTGAGCCATGTGTGAATCAACTCCTATCGACTATGACCCGACCCGGGATTCAGCTTGTCGCACAGGAGGTTTGACGCACATCGGGGTAAACCCGGAATTCGCCCGTCACGCACCCTGATTCGCGGCGAGGGCCGCGGCGAAAATTCGGAACGCCTCGTCGCCGAAGAGCACGAACCGCACCTCGCGCACCCGGGTCTCGGTGCCGCGCACGGTCTCGACGGCGATGCGCGCGCCATCGTCCATGGGCCAGCCGTACACGCCGGTGGAGACGGCCGGGAACGCCACGGTGGCCGCCCCGAGTTCGTCGGCCACACGCAGGGATTCGCGATAGCAGGACGCCAGCAGCGCCGAGCGATCCTCGCTCGCCGACCACACGGGGCCGACGGTGTGAATCACCCACTGGGCGGGCAGGTTTCCGGCGGTGGTCGCGACCGCTTGCCCGGTCTTCAGGCCGCGCCCGTACTGGGACGCCCGCAGTGCGCGGCAGGCGGCGAGGATCTCCGGTCCGCCCTTGCGATGGATCGCGCCGTCCACTCCCCCGCCACCGAGCAGAGAGGAATTCGCCGCGTTCACCACTGCATCCACCTGCTGTTCGGTGATATCGCCTCGCACGGCACGTAATTCGGGCACGCCGCAATTCTCGCACCCGGCACCCGCAGAGCCCGGGAAATACGACGCGGGCCGCCTCCCGGTTCGGGAAGCGGCCCGCGTCGTTCGGAGCTCGATCAGGCGTCGAGCTCGGCCAGCACCTCGTCGGAGACGTCGATGTTGGTGAAGACGTTCTGCACGTCGTCGCTGTCTTCGAGTGCGTCGATCAGCTTGAACACCTTGCGCGCGGCCTCGGCGTCGACGGCCACCGACATCGACGGCTGGAAGCTCGATTCGGCGGAGTCGTAGTCGATTCCGGCCTGCTGCAGGGCGGTGCGCACGGCGATCAGGTCACCCGGCTCGGAGATGATCTCGAAGGCTTCGCCCAGGTCGTTGACCTCTTCAGCGCCCGCATCGAGCACCGCCATGAGCACGTCGTCTTCGGAGAGACCGTTCTTCTCCAGTGTGATGAGGCCCTTGCGGTGGAACAGGTACGACACCGAACCCGGGTCGGCCATATTGCCGCCATTGCGGGTCATCGCCACGCGCACCTCACCGGCGGCGCGGTTGCGGTTGTCGGTGAGGCACTCGATCAGCACGGCGACACCATTGGGGCCGTAGCCCTCGTACATGATGGTCTGCCAGTCCGCGCCACCGGCCTCTTCACCACCGCCGCGCTTGCGGGCGCGCTCGATGTTGTCGTTGGGGACCGACGACTTCTTCGCCTTCTGGATGGCGTCGTACAGAGTCGGGTTGCCGTCCGGGTCACTACCACCGGTGCGGGCCGCCACCTCGATGTTCTTGATCAACTTCGCGAAGAGCTTGCCGCGCTTCGCGTCGATCCCGGCCTTCTTGTGCTTGGTGGTGGCCCATTTTGAGTGGCCGCTCATTCCTACTTCCTCATTTCAGGGGGCGCTGTCGTTCAAGTGGCAACGTACCCGCCCCGGCGGACGGACAACTGCACCAGTCTACTCGAGTGCTCGCTCAGACTCCGGCGCGCGGACGCACCACGGTGTCGACGAACAGCTTGTGCACCCGCAGATCGCCCGTCACTTCGGGATGGAAGGAGGTTGCCATGACATTGCCTTGACGGACCGCGACGATGCGTCCGGCCGCCGGACCCGCGGGCACCCGGGCCAGCACCTCGACACCGTCCCCGGCCCGTTCGACCCAGGGGGCCCGGATGAATACCGCGCGTACCGGGCCGTCGAGACCCGCGAAGTCCACGTCGGCTTCGAAGGAATCCACCTGCCGTCCGAAGGCATTGCGGCGCACGGTCATATCAATGCCGTGCAGCGGTTTCATGTCGGGGCGGGTGTCGAGCACCTCGGAGGCCAGCAGGATCATTCCCGCGCACGAGCCGTAGGCGGGCAGCCCGTCACGCAGGCGCTGCCTGACCGGTTCCAGCAGGTCGAAGACCTCCAGCAGCTTGCTGATGGTGGTGGATTCGCCACCGGGCAGCACCAGACCGTCGACGGCGGCCAGCTCGGATTCGCGGCGCACGGGCACCACATTCGCCCCGCACGCCTCGAGAGCATGCAGGTGTTCACGCACATCGCCCTGCAGCGCCAGCACACCAATCGTCGGTTTCACGCCGTCGAGCATACGTTTGCGGGGATGTGTGGCCCTGCTCACCTACGGTGTCAGGGTTCCGTTAGGGCGGGTGTCCAACAGGCGTTTCGGGTGAACACTGCGGCATGTGACTGATTTGCTACCGCAAACCTCGCCCGGGCCGCGCGGCGGAGTCGACGCACCGCCGCCCCGGCACGGGCTGACCGTCGCGACCGGACTGGCCGGGCTCTCGCTGGACGCCATGGCCTCGGTGGCCTACGGCCCGGAGGCGATCGTGCTGGTGCTGGCGGCCGCCGGGACGACCGGGCTCGGCTTCACGCTCCCGGTGACCCTGGCGATCGTGGTGCTGCTGGCCGTACTCATCGCGTCCTACCGGCAGGTCATCGCCGCCTTCCCGAACGGCGGCGGCGCGTACGCGGTAGCCAAGGCCCGGCTGGGCCGGCGGACCAGTCTGGTGGCCGCGGCCTCGCTGATCGTGGACTACGTGCTCAATGTCGCGGTGTCGATCGCCGCGGGCGTGGCGGCACTGACCTCCGCGTTCCCCGAGCTGTTCCCCTACACGGTGTGGATCTGCCTGGCCGTGCTGGCCGGGATCACCGTGCTCAATCTGTACGGCATCCGCGAGAGTGCCCGCGCCTTCATGGCCCCGACCGTGGTGTTCGTGCTCGGCATCTTCGCGGTGATCGTCGCGGGCCTGCTGCGTTCGGAACCGGCCAGCGTCGCCACCGGCGCGGCCGTCGCCGAGAACGCGCGCACCATCGGAGTCCTGTTGCTGCTCAAGGCCTTCTCCAGTGGCTGCGCGGCCTTGACCGGGGTGGAGGCCATCGCCAACGCGGTGCCCAGTTTCGCCCGGCCCGAGGTCAAGCGCGCGCAGCGGGCCGAGGTGGCGCTGGGTGTGCTGCTGGGCCTGATGCTCCTCGGGCTGGCCACGCTGATCGGCAAGTTCTCGATCCACCCGATCGAGGGCACCACGATCCTCTCGCAGCTGACCGAGGCGGCACTGGGTCACGGAATCGCCTACTACACAGTGCAATTCGCGACGGTGATCCTGCTGGCGCTGGCGGCCAACACCTCCTACGGCGGCCTGCCGACACTGACCAAGATTCTCGCCGACGACAATTCGCTGCCGCACCGCTTCGCGGTGAGCTCGCAGCGGCAGGTGTACCGATTCGGCGTGCTGGCGCTGGGCATGTCCTCGGCGGTGCTACTGGCCGCATCCCGCGGCGATATGAACGCGCTGGTGCCGCTGTTCGCGATCGGCGTGTTCGTGGGCTTCACCATCGCCCAGGTCGGCATGGTCCGGCACTGGCTGGACGTGCGCACCCGGGGCTGGCGGTGGCGGGCGGCGCTGAACGGCTTCGGCGCGGTGCTCACCTGTGTGGCGCTGATCGTCACCACCGCAATGAAATTCACCGAGGGCGCGTGGCTGATCGTGGTGGTGCTACCGCTGCTGGTGGTGGCCATGGAGCGGATCCGCACGATCTACACCCGCATCGACGGCTGCCGCGGCGCAGGCTGCGTGCCCGCCGAGCCGAAGGCCACCGAGACCGCGATCGTGGTGCCGGTGTCGGAGGTGTCGGAGCTGAGCCGGGAGGCGCTCTCGGCGGCCATGTCGCTGGGCCGGGACGTGACCGCGGTGCACGTGTGCCTGCCGGGCGAGAACATCACCGTCTTCACCAAGGAGTGGGAGGCCTGGCATCCGGACGTGCGCCTGGTACTGCTCGAGGACGGTGATTCGACGGTCGGCGGCCCGGTGGCGCGCTATGTCGCCGATAACTTCACCGGCCGCCGCAAGGTGGTGGTGATCGCCGAGATCGAGCCGCCCGCCGGGTGGAACCACGTGCTGCCCAGCCATCGCAGTGACGAGCTGGAGCGGGTGCTGCGCAAGATGAACGACACGGTGGTGTGCCACCTGCGCGTGCAGACCGCCTGATCGCCGAAAACCCGAGCGCGCCGCCGGAATTCACCGGTGGCGCGCTCGATTTGTATACGGCTCGGATGGTTTCGTATGCGGCTCAGGCGGTTCCGGCCGGGTACGACTCGGCCTGCTCGTCACGGAAGGTGCGGGTCAGGCCCTCCTGCATGACCACCGCCACCAGTTCCCCGGCCTGGTTCCAGATCCGCCCGCCGGTCAGCGCGCGGCCCGCGCCCGCCGAAGGCGACTGCTGGTCGTAGAGCAGCCAGTCGTCGGCACGGAACGGGCGCAGGAACCACATGGCGTGGTCGAGCGAGGCGTTCTGGGTGGGCTCGTCGGGGTGGATGACCTTGGACGAGCCGAGCAGGGTCATATCGCTCATGTACGCCAGGGTGCAGACGTGGAACAGCGGATCGTCGGGCAGCGCGTGCCGGTAGCGGAACCACACCTGCTGCTGGGCGACGAGGCCGTCGCGGCGGTCCACCTCTTCCTGCGGGATGGTGCGAATGTCCCAGTGCTCCCATTCGCGCATGGCCCACAGCCGTTCCGGGCTCATGGACTCCTTGGCGTCGGGCAGCTCGGCCGGCGGCGGCACCGAGGGCATCCGGTCCTGATGCTCGGGTCCCTCGTCGCCGACGTGGAAGGAGGCCGACATGGTGAAGATGGCCTCGCCGTTCTGCACGCCGGTGACTCGGCGCGTGCAGAAGGAGCGGCCTTCGCGGATGCGGTCCACCTGGTAGACGGTGGGTCGCTCCGGATTGCCCGGCCGCAGGAAATACCCGTGCAGGGAATGCACCTGATAGTGCGGATCCACCGTGCGTACCGCCGCCACCAGCGCCTGCCCCGCCACCTGCCCGCCGAATGTGCGTGGCAGCTGCGTCTTGGTGGACGCGCCGCGGAAGATGTCGCGTTCGAGTTGCTCTATTTCGAGCGCCTCTTCGATCGTCGCCATGCACCCGTCCCTTCCCGTTTGTCGCGCTCAGGCTAACAACCGCGCCAATCTATCAATATCCCCACGATCGTTTCTGTTACGATAGTTTCATGAGCTGGAAGCGCCGGATCCTCATCGCCGTGAGTTGCGTTGCCGCACTGGCGCTGTCGGCGGGCGGATGGGTGATCGTCCAGCACGACTTCGACATTCGCGCTGAGCGGGTCACCATCACCGGGGGCGCTCAGCCGCTGCAGGGCACGCTGGCCTTGCCGAAACACGGGGAAGGACCGTTCGGGCTGGTGGTTTTCGTGCACGGCGACGGCGCGGCCACCGCCGACCGCGACGAGTTCTACCGGCCGATCTGGGAGACCTTCGCGCAGGCCGGGTACGCGTCACTGGCGTGGGACAAGCCGGGTGTCGACGGTGCGCCGGGCAACTGGCTGGACCAGAGCATGCAGGATCGGGCCGCCGAGACCGAGGCCGCGATCGCGTGGGCGCGTGGGCGTCCGGACATCGACGCGGGCCGCATCGGCCTGTGGGGCATCAGCCAGGCCGGGTGGGTCCTGCCCGAGGTGGCGGTCCGGCATCCGGAGCTGCGGTTCATGATCGCGGTCGGCACGGCCGTCAACTGGATCCGGCAGGGCGAGTACAACCTGCGCGCCGAACTGCGCGAGCGGCACGCCTCCGACGACGAGATCGCCGCCGAGCTGCGGCGACGCGAGAACGATCTGTCACTGCTGCGCGAGGGCGCGAGCTATGACCGTTACCTCGCGGCCACCGCGGATTCCCCGCCCATGTCGGCGGACCGCTGGCGGTTCGTGGGCAAGAACTTCCGATCCGATGTCACCGAAACCCTTGCGCAACTGCGGGTTCCGACGCTGCTGCTGCTCGGTGAGCGTGATCTCAATGTCGATGTCGCCGAAACGGCCCGTGTGTACCGGGAATCGGTGCCCGCGCACCTGCTCACCGTCCGGACCTTCCCGGACGCCTCGCACAACATCGTGAAGTTCGATCTCGACAAGCCCGACGGCCTGCGGCCCTTCCTGGTCGCGCTGTTCGCGCCCCGATCCCTCTATGCCCCGGGCTATCTCGACGCGTTGCGCGAGTACGCCGCCCATCCACCGAACCACTGATGCTGCACAGGAGTACGCCATGAAGATTCTCGCCCTGGGCGCGGCGGGCGCGATGGGCGCCGCCGCCGTCGACACCGCCGCCCGGCTGCTGGGCGTCGAGCGGATCGTGATCGCCGATCGGGACGGGCAGGCCGCCGCGGCAGTGGCGCGGCGTTTCGCCGGCGCCCGGGTACCGGTGTCCGCGCGCCCGCTCGACGTCACCGACGCCCCCGCGCTGCGCGACGTGCTCTCGCAGGTCGATCTGGTGCTCAATACCGTGGGCCCCTACTACCGATTCGGCCGGACCGTGCTGGGCGCCGCGATCGACACCGGCACGCACTATCTCGATATCTGCGACGACTGGGAGCCGACCGTCGAGATGCTGGGGCTCGATGACCGGGCGCGAGCGGCCGGGGTGTGCGCGATCGTGGGAATGGGTGCCAGCCCCGGGATCAGCAATCTGCTCGCGGCGCTGGCGGCAGCCGAGCTCGACACCGTCCTGGACGCGTATACCGCGTGGCCGGTGGATGTTCCGGGCGCGGGCGGCGGTGCGGAGTCGCTGCTGGCCGACGAGCAGCCGACAGCGGCGGCCGTCCACTGGATGCAGCAGAGCAGCGGCAGTATCTCGGCGGTGACGGCGGGCCGGGTGGTCGCGCAGCGCCCCCTGCGCCCGGTCGAGCTCACCCTGCCCGGCGGGCGGCACGGCACCGCCTACACCATCGGCCACCCCGAGCCGATCACCTTGCAGCGCAGCCTGAAACCGGTCGGCGACGCGGCCAATCTGATGGTGGTGACGCCGTCGACGCTGGCTTACCTGGAGATGCTGCGCCGCGATATCGACGCGGGCCGGCTCACCAACGAGGGGGCCGCGCGGGAGCTGGCGCGGCCGACGCTGGCGCGGATCGCCCGCTCGGTGCCGACGGCCCTGCGGACCCGGGGGCCGGGGAATCTGCCGCCGTTCTTCGCCGCCCTGTCGGGCCGGCGAGCCGGGCGCGAATATCGGGTGCTGGCACACCTGGACCCATCGGTGGCCGGTGGCATCGATAAGCTGTTCGGCGATATGGCGCGGGCGACCGGGATTCCCTTGGCGCTGGGCATGTCCCAGGTCATCGACGGCTGCGCCCGCCGTCCGGGGGTGCATCCGCCGGAGGCGGTCATCGACGCGCCGCGGTTCTTCGCGGATCTGGGCCGCGAATTCGGCGGCGGCTCACCGGTCGTCGTCGAGCGGGAACCGGTCGGGTAGCACCGTGCATCGTGGAGTGAGGAGTACGCCGTGGACGATCTGATTCCGGCCACCGAGATTCCGACCCGGACGCTCGTGGAGAGCATGATCCGGGAGGACGCCACGATCGACGCCGGTGAGCTCTACGATGTCGCGGCTCTGCTCGGCATGAGCGATCAGCAGGTGCGGCTGTGCATCAAACGGCTGGTGGCCGAGGGGCGATTCACGCACGAGGGGCGCGGGCGCAAGGCGGTACTGCGCGCCACCGAGGACACCCGCGGGACCATCGAACCCGATCTGGAGTATCTGCGCTTCGCCTACGCCCAGGATCGCGGGGAGGTGCGGTGGGACGGCGTCTGGCATCTGGCGGCCTTCGCGGTACCGGAGGCCAATCGGCAGGCGCGTGACGCCATGCGCGAGGACATCGTGTACCGCGGCGGCGCGCCGATCCAGGGCGGGCTGTATGTGTCGCCGCACGCGTGGGAGGACCGAATCCGTTCCCTCGCAGCGAAACTCGGCATCGACGGGCAGCTGACCACGCTGTCGACCGGTGAGCTGTCGGTCGGGGGGATCACCGCGGGTGCCGAGCTCGCGGCGCGACTGTGGCCGTTGGACCGGCTGGCCGCCGGGCACGAGCGGCTGCTCGCGGCCGCCGAGCGCACCCTGCCGGCGCTGCGCACCGCAGATTCGACCCGACAGCTTTCGCTGGCAATCACTTTGGCGAGCGAGTTCGATCGTGCGGTCGTGTCCGATCCACTGCTGCCGCCCGAACTGCTTCCCCGGCACTGGATCGGGGTGACCGCGCGCGCGGCGGTCGCGGAGTGCTGGGCGGAGCTGAATGCTGCTCCCCTGCCGCCGATTCGGCTGTTCCGCTGGTATGCGGAGGCGGTCGCCGAGATCACCGCGGCCCCCACCGGCGCCCGAGATTAGACCGACAGCACATCATCCCCCGGCTCGGCCATGACGGTGACCCGGAACCCGGAAAATCCTTACGGTTTGCATACGCTCAGCGGTGGCAGCATGTGCTGACGGGCTCACACCCGTTGAGGGACATCGCTGCAACAGGGGGGTGCCAGTGTTGGCGATCGCCGAGGTCGATCAGGCCTTGGCCCAGCTCGATGCCGCCACCCGCGCGGTGGCCGAGTATCAGCGGGCCATCATCGAGAAGACGGCATGATCATGACCAACTGCCTGCGGCCGGACTGCGGCGGCACCATTCAGGACGGCTTCTGCGACGAATGCGGGCTGGCGCCCGCCGCACCGGCGCAGCACATTCCGACACCGGTGCTCGCGGCCACCTACACCGGGGCCGCGCCGACGCCCTCTGGGCATCCGGCTTCCCGGACCGGGGTGGGCTCGTCCCGCTCGGGCCGGCAGAGTCGCCGCGGCTCCGGCCGCTCCTCCTCCCGCTCGACCCGCACCGCACGGTCCAGCCGGGGCCGCCTGGGCGCGGGCCTGGTGTCGATTCCGCAGGTGCCCTACCGGGATCCGTCCACGGCGATCATGGCCGACCCGCAGGTGCCCGAGCGCGAGCGCTTCTGCAGCAATTGCAATCAGCGGGTGGGCCGCGGCCGCGAGGGCGCGCCGGGCCGCACCGAGGGCTTCTGCCGCCAGTGCGGCACCGCCTACTCCTTCACCCCGAAGCTGACGGCCGGTGATCTGGTGGCCGGGCAGTACGAGGTGCTGGGCTGTCTGGCCCACGGCGGCCTGGGCTGGATCTACCTGGCCCGCGACCGCAATGTCAGCGACCGCTGGGTGGTGCTCAAGGGCCTGCTCGACACCGGTGACGCCGACGCCCTGGCGGCGGCGGTGGCCGAGCGGCAGTTCCTGGCGTCGGTGGAGCACCCGAACATCGTCAAGATCTTCAACTTCGTTCGGCATCCCGACCCTCGCACGCAGGAGCCGGTCGGCTACATCGTCATGGAGTACATCGGCGGGGCATCGCTGAAAGAGCTACGCTCCCAGCACGATCCGGCCGGACGGCTGCAGCCGTTGCCGCTGGCCCGGGGACTGGCCTACATTCTCGAGATCCTGCCCGCGCTCGGCTACCTGCACGGCGTGAATCTGCTGTACTGCGATTTCAAGCCCGACAATATGATTCAGACCGAGGAGCAGCTCAAGCTCATCGACCTCGGTGCGGTCCGGCACATGGACGACGAGGACAGCGCCGGGTTCAAGACCGACGGCTACTGTGCGCCGGAGCTGGAAACCCTGGGCGCGTCTGTGGAGTCGGATCTGTTCACCGTGGCGCGGACACTGGCCGTGCTGACCTTCAACTTCGACTACCAGCACGCCTACCGGTACACCCTGCCGCCCGCGACGGAGGTGCCGCTGCTGGAGCAGTTCCCGTCGTTCCGGCGGCTGCTCGAGCGCGCCACCGCCGCTGATCCGAACGAACGATTCGGGTCCGCCTCGGAGATGGCCGAGCAGGTCACCGGCGTGCTGCGCGAAGTGGTGGCCGCCGAGGACGGGCAGCCTCGACCCGCGCTGTCGACCGTGTTCAGCGGCGAGCGTGCGGCTTTCGGCGCCGACCCGCAGCAGTGGCCCGCAACACCGGACCCGCTCGCCATCGTGGCGGCACTGCCGGTGCCCGGGGTCGATCCGTCCGATCCCGCGGCGGGCTTCCTCGCCACCACCTCGATCGGCGATCCCCGGCAGCTGGTGACCGCATTGGAGGCCGCACCGGGGTCCTCGCCGGAGGTGGCCCTGGCACTCGTCCGCGCCCGTATCGAGAGCGGCGACTTCGACACGGCCACAGCCGAACTCGCCACGCTCGAGGAGTCGGAGGACGCCGACTGGCGGATCACCTGGTATCGCGGGGTGACCGCCCTGGCCCGCCGCGACTGCACCGCCGCGCGCGAGCATTTCGACACCGTCTACGGCATGCTGCCCGGTGAGGCGGCGGCCAAGCTCGCGCTCGCGGCGGCCAGGGAGTGCGCGGGTGAGTTCGACGCCGCGTCCCGGCTGTACCTGCAGGTGTGGCGGACCGACCACGGATACCCCAGTGCCGCCTTCGGTCTGGCCCGCACCCGGCTGCAGGAGCGCGATATCGACGGCGCCATCGCCGCCGCGGAATCGGTGCCCGCCGGCTCCAGCCATCACACCGCCGCCCAGCTCGCCGCCTTCGGCGCGCAACTCGCGGGCGGGTCGGGCCGGCACGGGTATCTCGTCGCCGCCGGCGATCGCCTCAGCGGACTCCCGCTCGATCCGGAGCACAAGGCGTGGCGGAGCATTGCCGTCCTCGACGCCGCGCGGACCCTGGCGGCCGCGCAGCCGGTCGAACCGGGCGCGACCGTGCTGGGCTGCCGATTCGCCGACCGCGAGCTGCGGACCGCGCTGGAATCCCAGTTCCGGACACTGGCGCGACTGGCCCCCGACAAACGGACGCGGCGGGATCTGGTCAACCGCGCCAACGCCATTCGCCCCGTCAGCTGGGTGTGAGCCATGACGACGACACTCGAGGAGACGACAGACGTGTGCCCGGCGTGTGGAGCGCGATGCGCCGACAGCGACCGATTCTGCGAGGACTGCGGCGCATCGCTGACCGGTGAGATCACCCCGGCGGCCGTGCCCGACCGCCGGCAGCTCGACCTCGGCACGCTCGCCGCGGTCACCGATCGCGGGAAACGGCACGCGCACAACGAGGATGCGATGGCACTGCACGTCCTCGACGGCACCCGGATCCTGGTGGTGTGCGACGGAGTGTCCAGCTCCGAGCACGCCGCCGACGCCGCCCAGCGAGCCGCCGCCACCGCCGCGGACCGGCTGGCGGCCGAACTCGGCGCGGGTCTCGGCGTGGAGGCGGCGACCATCCTGGCCATCGGCGCGGCGGCCGAAGCCGTTGCGGCCCTGGGTGATCGGGGCGAGCTGACACCGTCCTGCACCATCGTGACCGCGGCGGTCACGGCGACCACGGTCACCGTCGGGTCCATCGGCGACAGCCGCGCCTACTGGCTCACCGGCGACCCCGCGGCCACCCCGCCGCGCCGGTTGAGTATCGACGATTCGGTGGCGGCGGGGCTGGTGGACCTGGGTGTGGACGAGGTGACCGCCATGTCCATGCCCGACGCGCACACCCTCACCGCCTGGCTCGGGGCCGACGCGGAGGGCGTCGAACCCCATCTGCGCACCTTCGTCCCGGACGGACCGGGCGCGGTGCTGCTGTGCAGCGATGGACTGTGGAACTACTACCCCGACGCCGCCGCGCTCACCGCGCTCGCCCTGCCGTCCGCCCTGACCGACCCCCGCGCCACGGCCCACCAGCTGGCCGATCTGGCGCTGGCCGCCGGCGGCGGCGACAACATCACCGTCGCCGTCGCACCGTTTCCCGCCCTCTCGAGGAATGACCGATCATGAACGACCCCTTGGGTTTCCGCATCGACACCTTCCAGAACGAGTACCTGCCCGCCGGTGCGACGCGGGTCGACGCGGTCGTCACCGTGACCGCCACCGGCGGCGGCGCGATACCGGCCGGCGGCGGGGCGGCCGAGGTGATCATCGTCGACTGTTCGGGCAGCATGGACCACGCCTACGGCAAACTGGCCGCCGCCAAGAACGCCACCGCCGCCGCCATCTCGGCGGTGCGCGACGGCGTGGACTTCGCCGTGGTGGCGGGCACGGACCAGGCGCGCATGGTGTACCCGGTCACGCCGTCGCTCATCACCGCCTCGCCCGGAAGCAAGGCCAATGCCATTGCGGCCGTGCAGAACCTGCGCGCCGGGGGCGGCACCGCGATCGGCACCTGGCTGCGGCTGGCACGGCAGCTGTTCGGGGACCGCGGCGGGCTGCGCCACGCCATCCTGCTCACCGACGGCCGTGACGAGCACGAGACGCCACAGCAGCTCGACGCCGAAATCCAGGCCGGCACCGGGGTGTACGTGTGCGACTGCCGCGGCGTCGGCACCGATTGGGACATCGCGGAACTGCGCAAGATCTCGAGCGCGCTGCTCGGCACCGTCGACATCGTCGCCGACCCCCGGGATCTGGTGGCCGACTTCCAGGCCATGACGACCGCCGCCATGGGCAAGTCGGTCGCCGATGTCGCCCTGCGGCTGTGGACCCCGCGCGGGGCCACCGTGAAATTCGTCAAGCAGGTCGCGCCGGAGCTGCTCGACCTGACCGGACGGCGCACCGAAACCGGCACGCAGACCGGCGAATACCCGACCGGGTCCTGGGGCGGCGCGGAGAGCCGCGACTACCACATCTGCGTCGAGGTCGCGCCCGGCGGACTCGGCGATGTCATGCTCGCCGGGCGGGTCGCGCTGGTGCGCGGCAGCGGGGATCAGGCCGAGGTGCTGGGGCAGGGGCTGATCAAGGCCGTGTGGACCGCCGACGTAGCCCAGTCCAGCAAGATCAGCCCGGAGGTGGCCCACTACACCGGGCAGGCCGAACTCGCCGGGGTCATCCAGGAGGGCCTCGCCGCGCGGCGCGACGGCGACCTCGACACGGCCACCAGGAAACTCGGGCGCGCGGTGCAGATCGCCGCGGCGTCCGGCAATGCGAACACGGCCAAGCTGCTGGAGGGGGTGGTAGACGTGCTCGACGCGCGGACCGGGACGGTGCGGCTGAAGTCCGCGGTGCGCAAGGCCGACGAGATGACCTTGGACACGCGGTCGACCAAGACCTCTCGCGTGCACAAGCGGTGAGGGGGACGACCATGCTGACCTGTCCGGCCGGACACGATTCGGCGGCCGGCGACTACTGCGATGTGTGCGGACTGCTCATGGAGGCGGGCGAGAAACCCACGCCCGCACCGGAACCCACGGGGGTGCCGTGCCCCGTGTGCGGCGAGCCGCAGACGGGACGGTTCTGCGAGGGGTGCAGTTACGACTTCGTGGCGGGCGGGCCCGGGGTGCCGATGGCCGCGCCGGCTACCACGGTGGTCGTGCCGGCACCGACCGTGGTCGCGCCCGTACCGACGATGGTCGCGCCGACCGCCGCCGAGGTACCCGGAACCGCCTGGACAGCAATCGTTTTCGCCGACCGCGAGTACTTCGACACCATGCGCGGCGAGGACGACGACGTCGAATTCCCCGTCTACTGCCCCGAACGCGTCTTCGCGCTGCGGGGCGCGCAGGTCCGGGTGGGCCGCTACAGCGCCTCCAAGGGCATCGATCCCGAGATCGATCTCACCGGTCCCCCACAGGATCCTGGCGTCTCGCACCTGCACGTACTGTTCGTCGCGCAGCCCGGAAACGGCTGGGCCGTCATCGATCTCGGTTCCACCAACGGCACCCGCATGAACGCGGCCGCCGATCCCATTCCGCGTGGGCAGGCGGTGCCCGTGCGATCCGGCGACCGTATCCACCTGGGCGCGTGGACAACTCTCACCCTGAAGCAGGACACCCCGTCATGACGACGATGCTGACCCGTCCCCGGACTCCGCGCCCCGAGACCGGTCGGACCGGGGTGCTCGCGCAGGTGCGCGGGCTGCTCCCGGGCCGCACGGACACCCCCGGCTGGATCCGGCTGCTGGCCGTGGCCACGGTGCTGCTCACCGCGGTGACCGCGCTGGTCATGGCCGCCGACGCGCGGTCGACCCGGCACGGCATCGAGGTGATCGGCCGGCACACCGCGCCGACCGTGACCGCCACCGAGGACCTGTACTTCGCACTGGCCGATATGGACGCCCAACTGGCGAATGTGCTGCTCGCCGGGAGCGATTCGACGCTGTCGACGGTGCGCAGGAACGCGCTCGCCGGCTACGAGCAACGCCGGGTGCAGGCCGACGCCGACCTGCAGCAGGCCATGACCATCGCCACCAATGACGATGCGTCCCGGCAGATCCGGGAGCTGCTCGACAAGTTCGGACAGTACGAGGCACTGGCCGCGGACACCTTCCAGCTCGGCGATCTCGACCGCGGGGCGGCGGGACAGCCCTCGGCCCGCACCCTGGAGGCATACCGGGCGGCGACAGGGATGGTGCCGGATCTGCTGTCGCGCGCCCTGAAGCTGGCCGACACCAACAGCGGTGTGTTGAGCCAGGCGTACCAGGACAGCGAGCACACCACGGTCGCGGCCCGCGTGCGCATCGCCGTGCTGGGCCTGCTGCTGCTCGGCGTGCTGGCGGGATTGCAGGTCGTGCTGCGGGTGATGCTGCACCGGCGGGTCAACCCGGCGCTGGCCGCGACCACCGTGCTGATGCTGGGGGTGCTGGCCGGCGGCTACCTCGCGAATGCTTCTGCGGCACACCAGCTCACCGTCGCCAAGCAG
Source organism: Nocardia sp. CA-151230 (assembly GCF_050942175.1). NCBI lineage: Bacteria > Bacillati > Actinomycetota > Actinomycetes > Mycobacteriales > Nocardiaceae > Nocardia > Nocardia sp. CA-151230. The sequence goes on along the minus strand of NZ_CP192061.1, from coordinate 3,115,034 downwards.
GACGCCTTCGACTCGCTGCTGGCGCTGCGGCAGGCGCGGGCGCTGAGCTACGACGCCAATGCCGACGAGAGCCGGTACCTGCTCGACCCCGGACACGCGGCGGCGTACCAGCAGAGCTTCCTCGAGAAAGCGCAACGACTGGCCGGCGTCGGGGCGCGCGGCCTCGACGACTACGCGGGCGCGCTCGACCAGGCGATCGGCGCACACAGCGGCGATCTCGCACAGGCCCTCAGCGCCGACTCCTTCCTCGGCGAGGAACTGCGCAACATCACCTTCTCCGGTGAGCGCCGGGCCGCCGAGCAGAGCCTGCTCGCCTATCAGGCCTACCAGCACGACGATCACGCGCTGCGCGGACTGTCCGGCTCGGACCTGCGGGCGGCCATCGCCCTCGACACCGGCGCTTCCAACGACCACTTCGCGGCCTACGACAAGGCCCTGGTGTCGACCATCGACATCAACCAGCACGCCTTCGACACCGCGATCACCCAGGGCGAGAACGATTTGTCGGGCTGGAGCACCTGGCTCCCGTACGGCGCGGCCGTGGTCGTCGCGGTCCTGGTGCTGCTCGGCGTCCGCCCGCGCCTGGCCGAGTACCGCTGACCGGAGGTGACCGGGCACGAGACCTCGGCCAAGATGGTCTCGTGCCCGATTTCACCGCCATCAGCCCCGACGCCCTGCACGAACTCATCGCCGAGCGGGCCATGGCGCTGACCGGGTACGCGGTGATCGCTGTGGACGGCGCGGATGCCGCGGACCCGCTCACCGTCGCGAGCGGGGTCGCCGAACTCCTGCGCACCCGGGGCCGCCCCGCCGCGGTGGTGTCGCTGCACGATTTCGTCCGGCCCGCCTCCGTGCGCCTGGAATACGATCGCGACAGCGAATTCACCTACCGCACCGGGTGGTTCGACTACGCGGCCTTGAATCGCGAAGTCCTCAAACCGCTTCGGGACACCGGGCGCTACCTGCCCGCGCTCTGGGACGAACGTGCCGATCGCTCCGCCCGCGCTCGTATCCGCACCGCCGACGACACCACCGTGCTGTTCATCGCCGGACCCATGCTGCTCGGGCGCGGACTGGACTTCGATCTGACTGTCGGCCTGCGCATGTCGGCGGGGGCGCTGCGCCGCCGGACGGACGCCGCGAGCCTGTTCACCGTGGACGGGCTGCTCGAGTTCCAGCGCGAGCACGCCGAGGAACCCGATATCCAGGTCGCCTGGGACCATCCGGACCGGCCGGCGATCCGTGTCGGCTGAGCCCGCCCGACAATCCTGATCGGCCGACCCGCGGGACCGGAACTCAGCGCGATTCCGCCTGCTTCGCCAGGGCCCCGAATGCCGCCTTGGGCTCCCAGGTCAGCGAACTGCCCTCCGGCTGACGGACTTTCACCAGTCCCGGGCTCGCCAGGTCCAGGTCGAGCGCGGGGTCGTCGCGGTGCGGCAGGTCGTAGCGGGCGAAGCAGTAGTAGAAGGCGGCGTCCACGCCCGCGGTATCGAGGATGCCGAGCAGGTCGGTGAGGTGGTCGGCCTGGGCCGGCTCGTCGCGCTCGTAGGGGCCGTCGAGGCGTAGCGGTCTCGCGGTGTCCGGGTCCCATTCGATGATGTCGAAGCCGTGTGGGCCCGCATCGGGCGCGCCACGGAAGGACGGGCAGCCGAATTCGGTGATGGCCACCGGCTTTCCGAGCTGCTCACCCTGAGCGACATAGGCGCGCATGGTGTCCCGATAGCCGGGGGCCAGCTCGGCGCCGCGGTATCCGGCGTCGGTGGCGAGGATGTCGAAGAGTTCCCAGTCGACCTGCTCGAACGGCAGACTGCAATAGGTCAGCCTGCCGCGGAACCGGTCCCGCGCTATCGCGGCGGCGCGGGCCAGGAGATCGTTGACGCGAGCGGGGATTCCGGCGAGCGCGGCCTGGCCCGCCGGGGTGCGGAGGGCGGCGGCCCGCTCGGCCAGGGTTTCGCCGGGCAGATATCCGAGCACGAACATGGCGAGCTCGGACCCGACCGCCAGCACGATCTCCGCGCCGCTCGCACGCAGGCGTTCCGCGTGTTCGGCGCAGTCGGCGACGGCGGCGAGGACCTCGTCCTCGGTGACGTCGTTCAGGAACGGGCACACCCAGACTTCCAATCCGGCGGCCGCGGCCTCGGAGGCCGCCAGATTCAGCCTTTCCGGGTACCCGCCCGTGATGCGGACCGCGTCGCAGTGCAGGTCCGCGCGGATGACCCGCATGTCCTCGCGGACCCGGGCGATATCGAACGGCTCGTGGGTGCTGCTGCCCAGGTTCACGAAGCCGGTGTCGTAGCAAACGCCGATCGCTCTCATCGGCTACCTCCTCCATTTACGGTACTGGTCGTACCCTAGTTGCGACCATAACCCGCTTCGAACCGGTCTCGCAAGGTACGCTCAGTACCGTTATGAGCGAATCGACAGAGCGCACGACCCGCCGCCGCGGCCCGGCACTGGAACAGGCGATCCTGCGTGCGGCCGTGGACGAGCTGCTCGAATCCGGGTACCCCGGGATGACCATGGACGCCGTCGCCGCCCGGGCGGGCACCAACAAGAACGCCATCTACCGGCGCTGGCCCAACCGCGCCGCACTGGGCGTCGCGGCGTATCGGCAGCTGACCTCGGCCGCGCTCGAACTGCCGGATACGGGCGCCCTGCGCGCGGACGCGCTGGAGTTGTTGCGCCGCGCCAACTCCCATCTGTCCTCGCCGCTCGGCGGGATCCTGCGCAGCCTGCTCTCCCAGCTCGCGAACGAGCCCGAGCTGCTCGCGCAATTACGGGAACAGTCCGGGGACACGGGAACCCGGCCGTGGCTCACCATCCTCGAGCGGGCGGCCGACCGCGGCGAGGCCCCGCCCGCGGCGTGCGTCGCCCGGGTCGCCACCACGCCGATCGACCTGCTGCGCAACGAGTTCGTGACGCGCGGCGCGCCGATGGTGCCCGACGACGTGCTGGTGGACATCGTCGACACCGTGTACCTGCCACTGATCTGCGGCTATGCGACCGCGGGTCACCACCGGGGCGAGGTCAGGCCGCCCCGGGCGAATCGAGAATGACCTCGACGAAGTCGACGCGCCGGAATCCTGGCGAGAAGTGTTCCAGGACATCGGCTTTCACATTCGCGAAGGTGGTGTCCGGGCGATGGACGGTCCCGGCGCGGTCAGGCCGTGCCGGACTCGAGCAGGGCCTTGGCGCGATCCAGGCCGGAAACCTCCGCGGTCATGGTCTTCTGGACCGGGCCGTTCATGAGCAGCTTCTTGAGGCCCGACAGTTCCGCGGCCAGCGAGAAGGTCACCGCGGTGCCCTCCGCCACCGGCGTGAAGGCATAGGTGACCGTGGGGCGCAGCGGTCCCGCGATGCCGTTCAGGACGACCTTCTCGTTCGGGATGTACTCGGTGATCTGGACGTCGGCGGGGATGCCCCGGCCGCCGGGACCCGAGACCGTCTGACGGTAGACGGTGCCCACGGCGGGCGGGCCTTCGGCGGCGATCTGCTTGACGCCGGTGCGCCAGCGGGCACTGTTGGTCGAGTCGGCGAAGAAGGCGAACACTTCGTCGACGGGGCGGGCGATGGTCACCGTACGGGACGCGGCGGGCATGGCGGTCCTTTCGCCTCGAGGGTGTTCGGCTGCGGCGCTGGCGTTCATGACACCAGCAAGCGGGCGGCCGGGCCACCACCCGGGCGGCGTGTCCGTGCCCGGTTTCGCCGAGCCCGGTCGGCTCACCACCGGCGATGGCGGGCGTCGAAGGTCTCGGTGGGATCGCGGCGCCAGCAACGACCCGGTGACGGACATGACAGAGGCCAGGACAGGGTGGGCCACCGATAGGCGAGGTGGTCGATTACCAGCATGCCGACTCCTTGCCGGAATGGCTGATCATCACAGTTCACCGGCGACCGAGCCGAAGACCAGCGAGGAAGTACCAGGTAGTAGATCTGCCGCAGTACAGTCCGAAATAATTAGCCGGGGTTAGCTGAACGGTATGCACGCAGGTAGCCACCGGTATGGGCAGGCTCACAGCGCCGCGCGTGCCGCGTTGGCGATCCTTGACATATAGCAATCAGTTGGCAACCCAACGGGGCCGAAGGTCACTCGTACACAATGCAATTGCGGAATCGTGCACAATGCGACCGCGCAATCCTCTGAGATCCTCGGTCTGCCGACTTCGGCAAGAATCTCCAATTCCGCCCGATACCAACGGATTCCACGACCGATTCGACGACCTATCCCTCCCCGCTTCGGGCGGTTCTCACGGCGCATTCCCGCTGATACGGTTCCGCTCCGGTCCACAGGAATACAAATCAAGGGGATTCATGACGTACCAAGGTGTTCCGGCTCCGGGATATCCGATGCAGCCGCCACCGCCCAGAAAGCGGAAGATCTGGCCGTGGATCGTGGGGGCACTGCTGCTGCTCATCGTGCTGCCGTTCGCAGCCTGCACAGCGGTGTTCGGCAAGGCCGCGAACGACGTCGCCAAGGAATCCAAGCGCACCGTGGATGTCCGCTACGAGGTGACCGGGTCCGGCGAAGGCACGTACGTCAAGCCGTCGATCACCTACAGCATCGGCGACACGGGATCGGGGACCAGCACCGCGGCGCAACTGCCGTGGAGCAAGGATGTCACCCTGACCGGCATTCTCAAGATGGCCACCCTCACCGCGACGGCCGCCGACGATGACAGTGCGACCATCAGCTGCCGCATCGTGCAGGGCGACAAGGTGCTGGTGGAGAACACCGCCACCGGTTCGCTGGCCATGGCCACCTGCACCACGGATCTGAGCACAATCACCGGAAGCAAGTGAACGACGATCGCCGGGTGGCCTCGAAGACCACCCGGCGATGTCGAATCAGATTGTCGCGGAGCCGTTTACCGGCCGGAGCCGATTACCAGCCGCGCTCGGCAAGGCGGTGGGGCTGGGGGATCTCCTCGACGTTGATGCCGACCATGGCCTCGCCCAGGCCGCGCGAGACCTTCGCGAGGACATCGGGGTCATCGTGGAAGGTGGTGGCCTTGACGATGGCGGCGGCACGCTCGGCCGGGTTGCCGGACTTGAAGATGCCCGAGCCGACGAACACGCCTTCGGCGCCGAGCTGCATCATCATGGCGGCGTCGGCCGGGGTGGCGATGCCACCGGCGGTGAACAGCACGACCGGGAGCTTGCCGGTCTCGGCGACCTCGGCGACCAGCTCGTAGGGGGCCTGCAGTTCCTTGGCGGCCACGTAGAGCTCGTCCTTCGGCAGGGAGGTCAGGCGGCGGATCTCGTCGCGGATCTTGCGCATGTGGGTGGTGGCGTTGGAGACGTCGCCGGTGCCGGCCTCGCCCTTGGAGCGGATCATGGCCGCGCCCTCGGTGATTCGGCGCAGCGCCTCGCCCAGGTTGGTCGCGCCACACACGAACGGGACGGTGAAGGCGAACTTGTCGATGTGGTTGGCGTAGTCGGCCGGGGTCAGCACCTCGGACTCGTCGATGTAGTCGACACCCAGCGACTGCAGGATCTGCGCCTCGACGAAGTGGCCGATGCGGGCCTTCGCCATGACGGGGATGGACACGGCGTTGATGATGCCGTCGATCATGTCCGGATCCGACATGCGGGACACGCCACCCTGGGCGCGAATGTCGGCGGGGACCCGCTCCAGCGCCATGACCGCGACGGCACCGGCATCCTCGGCGATCTTGGCCTGCTCCGGCGTGACGACATCCATGATCACACCGCCCTTCAGCATCTCGGCCATGCCGCGCTTGACGCGGGCGGTACCGATGGTCGGGGTGGTGTCGGGCGTGGTCACGGCAAACTCCTGGGTCATGTGGGCCAATCGGTCGGATCGCTCGGAATCGAACAGGTCGATTCTAGGCGGCGCTTTCAGGCCACTTCATAGCCAGTCCGACACGACTGGACTGCCCGCCACGCAAGGGATGACGGGCGTCACAGCGCCAGGGTTACCGCGTCGCTACTACAGCGGTCCGACGACGAAGATCGTCGCCCAGTACTCGGCCGCGGCCGGACCCATCAACGGCTCCAGGAAGTCATAGAGCAGGTAAGACACGAAGAACTTTCCACCTTCCACACACGGTCCGCCGATTCCGTTGCGCGGCAAACCTTCCCCGGGACCCTAGCGGAGATTGCGCCATAGATCACGGGAGGTCCGGGACGTCGCCGGTCAGCCCAGGGTGAAGACGTACCGGCTCGTGGGCACCAGATCCAGGTTCAGGTGCGCGCCGAAGCGGACGACGCTCTCCATCATGGCCGTCACGCGACGCTGCAGTTCCGCATCGTCCCCGCCGCTGCCGTAGAAGGCATGTGCGCTGGTCATGGCCGCCATCGGGAACAGTTCCTCGACGAGGGCGTCGACCCGCTTGCCGTCGGTGATCGCCTCGGTGACGGTGTTCTGGACGTAGCCGAAAGTGTCCTGGGTCTCGATAGCCACTGGCGTGTGCAGGACGTGCCACCGATGCAGCCACTCCTCGCGCGTCAGGTCCTCGGGAATCCGCAGAATCGCGATATTCGCCAGTGCGTCGGTCCGGGCCCCGTCCGCGACCACCGGCGGCTCGATGGGCCGGCGCTCATCCACGATCCAGCCGTTCACGTCATCCGCCACCGTCCGCAGCGCAGCGGTGACCGCCGCGTGCTCGCCCTCGATCCACACGCTCACGACGGCGTCGATCGGCGCGTCATAGGTGGTGTGCTTCACCTGCGCGGCCTCGACATCGGCATCCCGCACATTCACCTGATAGGCCGTCACCCCTACCCCGGCCAGCTCTTTGCGCAGCTCCTCGCCCCGCAGCCGCTCCCCCAGCCCCGCACCCCACAACACATACATCAATTTCATGCCGTAAGTCCTTGCCACAGATCACCATTGATCGCCCCACCGTAGCCCCGCCCGCCGCCCGGAATGCGAGCTTTCAGCCGCCGATCCCACCCACCGGACCGAGTCCGGCGGTTGTCAGCGAATGGAACGGACTTCGGGCTCGATGTCGGAGTCGGCGGCCGCGATGGCCTCGGCGAGCAGATGGTCGAGGTGGTAGGGGTAGACGGTTTCGCCGGAGTGGTCGATCTGGGCGATGTCGGTGGGGGTGCACCATTTGCTGCCGGTGATGGAGCGGCGTTCGATGTAGTCGAGGTTGGTGGGGACCGGGTCGAACGCCTTGGCACGCAGGGCGAAGAAGAGTTCCTCCGAGCGGATGAGTTCGCCGTTGAAGGGGAACACCGCCACCCGGCGCCAGAGGGGGCCGCGCAGGGCCGAGGAGTCGGCGGCGTGGCCGGTTTCCTCGTAGAGTTCGCGGATCGCGGCCTCGCGCAGGGTTTCCCCGGGGTTGACGCCGCCGCCGATGGTGAACCAGAACGGGACGTCGGGAACCTTGGGGTCGACGCCCTGCAACAGCAGGACCCGGTCGTTCTCGTCGACGAGGACCACGCGGGCCGAGGTGCGGACGGTGTCGACGTCGAGCCCGGTGGAGGCAGCGGGGGTGACCCGTTCGGCGATTTCGAAGTAGGTCGGCAGCGGTGCGGTACCGCCGAGGTGCAGCCAGCGGACCAGGCGGCGGGTGCGCAGGGCGAGGGTGTCGCGGACCGCGTCGTTGTGGAAGCGGCGGGCGATGAGGACCCGGGCCTCGGCGTCGGCGAGTTCGGCCACCAGCTGGGGTGGCAGCAGCGCGATGTCGACCGCGGACAGCGCGGCGGCGAGCTGGTTCTCGACGGTTTCGCGGTCGCGCCAGTTGGAGCGTTCTGCCCGGTCGGCCAGCGCGGTCAGCCTGCGGGCCTGCTCGATCAGGGACGGATCGTAGAGCCCACCCAGGGTGGTGGCCACCGAGCGTCCCACTACCGCGCGCCGGGCCAGCGCCGCGTCCAGCGCGTGGCGGGCCTGGTCGGTGCGCACGTGCAGCCGGTCGAGGCGGTTGGCGGTGGTGTAGGCCCAGACCGCGGCGGTGACGACGAGGGCCGCGACGAGGGCGAGGACCAGGATGGTCGTCGCGGAGAAGGTGATCATCCGGCGGTCCTGACGCGCACGTCGCCGACGGTCACGGTCTCGTACACCCGCAGGATCTGTTCGGCCACGACCGGCCAATCGTATTCGCCGACAACCTGATTGGCGGTGCGGATGAACTCCTCGCGCCGGACGTCGTCGGTGAGCATGCCGCTGATCGCCTCACCCAGCCGCGCCGAGTCCCCGACCGGCACCAGCTGTCCCGCGGTGCCGTCGCGCAGCACCCGGCGGAAGGCGTCCAGATCACTGGCCACCACGGCGGTCCCGGCGGCCATGGCCTCGACCAGCACGATGCCGAAGCTCTCACCGCCGAGATTGGGCGCGACATAGACATCGGCACTGCGCATGGCCGAGGCCTTCTCGGCATCCGACACCTGGCCGAGGAAGCGCAGGTGTCCCGCGTTCTCCCCCGCCTCGCGGCGCAGCCGGTCCTCGTCACCGCGGCCGACGATCAGCAGCTCGAGCTCCGGGTGCCGGCGCACCAGTTCCGGCAGCGCGCCCAGCAGCACCTCCATGCCCTTGCGCGGCTCGTCGAACCGGCCCAGGAACAGCACCGACTTCCCCGCGCGCGGATACCCGGCCAGCAGCGGCGCGTGCGCGAACGCGGGCACGTCGACACCGTTGGGGATCTCGACCGCGTCCCCGCCCAGCGCCTCCACCTGCCAGCGCCGCGCCAGCTCGCTCACCGCGATCCGGCCGCTGATCTTCTCGTGGTACGGCCGCAGCACACCCTGAAAAGTACTGAGCACCAGCGACTTCGTGGTCGAGGTGTGGAAGGTGGCCACGATCGGCCCCTCCGCGATCTTCAGCGCCAGCATGGACAGGCTGGGTGCGTTGGGTTCGTGGATGTGCAGGACGTCGAAGTCGTTCTCGGCGATCCAGCGGCGGATCCGGGTATAGGCGGTGGGCCCGAAGGACAGTCGCGCCACCGAGCCGTTGTAGGGGATGGCCACGGCCTTGCCCGCCGACACCACGAAATCGGGCAGCGGCGTGTCGTCGGCGGCGGGCGCGAGCACGCTCACCTTGTGGCCGCGCTCGATGAGCACCTGCGCCAGCTCCACGACATGGGCTTGCACCCCGCCTGGCACATCGAACGAATACGGGCAGACCATGCCGATTCTCATAGCGCCCCTGTTCCCTGCGACCCCTGCGCGTCATAGCCCAGCGCCTGTTGCGCAGCGGCGATACGTTCCAGTCTGGCCTGCGACAGGTCGCTTTCCCACAGGGGTTGCAGCATGTGCCAGTCCGCCGGATGGGCGGCGATATTGGCGGCGAACACGTCGGTCAGCGCCTGGGTGGCGGGTGCGACGCCGCCGGAGAGATCCAGCGCCTCGAAGACCTGCATGCCCCAGCCCTCGCGGCCGTCGGCCTCGGTGGTGAACCAGCAGTGCACGGGCAGCAGCGCCGCACCGGTGTCGGCGGCCAGCTTGGCCGCGCCGGCGGGCAGCCAGGTGCGTTCACCGAACATGGTGACCGGCACCCCCTTGCCGGTCAGGTCGCGCTCCCCCATCAGGCAGACCACCTTGTTGTCCCGCAGCCGATCGGCCAGCTGCGGGAACGGCGGCTGCTCGCCGCCGGTCAGCGGGAACACCTCGAAGCCCAGGCTCTCCCGGTATTCGACGAACCGCTCGAACAGCGACTCCGGCTTCAAACGCTCGGCGACCGTGGAGAACTGGCCGTAGTTCTGCACCAGCCAGACCCCGGCCATATCCCAGTTGCCCGAGTGCGGCAGCACCAGCAGCACGCCCTTGCCCCGGGCCAGCGCCGCGTCCAGGTGTTCGATCCCGTCCACGTGCAGCTGTCCGAGCGCGGCGTGGTCCATCGACGGCAGCCGGAACGCCTCGCGCCAATAGCGGGCATAGGACCGCATACTCGCCGCGATCAGGCTGTCCGGCACCGCCTCCGGTGTCGTGCCCAGCACACGGGCGAGGTTGCGGCGCAGCTGGCTCGGATGCCCGCGGTGCGCCTCCCGGTTCGATCGCCGGGCGGCGGCGTTCGCGCCCACGTCGAAGCCCTTGCGCGCCATGCCCTCCGGCAGGCTGCGGACAAGCCGCCACCCGGCCGCGTACGCCTTGTCGGTCATCGCGGACGTGAAATCGGTTGTCACCGCTGCGGTTCCTCCGGGGCCTTCGCCGCGGGGGCGATGATGTCGCGGGCGCCGGGGGAATTGCGCACCGCCAGCACCCGCTGGAAGACGGTGATGATGCTGAGCACCGCCAGCGCGTACATGGCCGCGTACACCGCGTACGACAGCCAGGTGATGCCGAAATAACCACCGATACCGGTCAATCCGGCGCCGACCAGCACGATGACCAGCCGGTCGGGCCGCTCGATCAGGCCGCCGTCGGCCGACAGCCCGCTGGCCTCCGCCCGCGCCTTGGCGTACGAGATGACCTGCGAGGTCACCAGCACCACCAGGGTCGCCACGAACAGATGCTTGGAGTTCGCGTGGTACACCGACCACCAGGCCAGCCCCGCGAAGATGGCGCCGTCGGCCACGCGGTCACACGTGGCGTCCAGCACCGCACCGTATTTCGTGCCGCCGCCCCGGGCGCGGGCCATGGCCCCGTCCAGCATGTCGAACATGACGAACAACCAGATCACCATGGTTCCCCAGAACAGGTGATCGGTCGGGAACAGGGTCACCGCCGCGGCGATCGAGGCGGTGGTGCCGATGAGCGTCATCGCATCGGGCGTGAGCCCCGTGCTCACCAGCGCTTTGCCCAGGGGCGCAGTCGCTTTGGCGAACGTCTCGCGACCGAAGAAGCTCAGCACGCTATCCCGCGTCCTTCCATGCGTCGGCTTCCTTCCACGCCTGTGCCAGCAGCGCCCGGGTTTCCCGGAGCAGCTGCGGCATCACCTTCACTCCGCCGACGACGGTAATGAAGTTCGCGTCCCCACTCCAGCGCGGCACGATATGTTGATGCAGGTGATCGGCGAGTGAACCACCGGCAACGCCACCGAGATTCAGGCCGACATTGAAGCCCTCGGGCCGCGACACCTGCTTCATCACCCGAATCGCCTGCTGGGTGAACGCCATCAGCTCGGCGCTCTCCTCGGTGGTCAGGTCCTCGAGGTTGGCGACCCGGCGGTAGGGCACCACCATCATGTGGCCCGGGTTGTACGGGTACAGGTTCAGCACCGCGTACACCCATTCACCACGCGCGACGATCAGACCGTCCTCGTCCGACATCTCCGGAATGTCGGTGAAAGGGTGCCCGGTCTTCTTGGCCGCGTCGATCTTGCGATCCTCGGCCTCGCCGGTGATGTAGGACATCCGGTACGGGGTCCACAACCGCTGCAGGCGGTCCGGATCCCCCGCACCGGTATCCACGATCTGCTCGGACACGGGTGCAGTCCATTCACTCATCGATCCGCCTTGCGGATCTCGAAGCCCTCCGCGGTCGGCGACTCGTTCTCGCGGCGGCCGATCCAGTCCACGATGGTGGCCACCGCATCGGCCACGGGCACACCGTTGACCTGGGTGCCGTCGCGGAAGCGGAAGCTGACCGCGCCGCTCTCCACATCGCGCGCGCCGGCCAGCAGCATGAACGGCACCTTCTGCGCGGTCTGGTTGAAGATCTTCTTCTGCATGCGGTCGTCGCTGCGGTCGACCTCGGCGCGAATGCCGTTGTCCTGCAGGCGTTCGATCACGACGTCCAGGTGCTCGACGAAGGTTTCGGCGACCGGGATGCCGACCACCTGCACCGGCGCCAGCCACGCCGGGAACGCGCCCGCGTAGTGCTCGGTGAGCACGCCGAAGAAGCGTTCGATGGAGCCGAAGAGCGCGCGGTGGATCATGACCGGGCGGTGCTTGGCGCCGTCGGAGCCGGTGTATTCCAGCTCGAAGCGCTCGGGCAGGTTGAAGTCCAGCTGGATGGTGGACATCTGCCAGGTGCGGCCGAGCGCGTCCTTGGCCTGGACCGAGATCTTCGGGCCGTAGAAGGCGGCCCCGCCCGGATCCGGCACCAGGTCCAGACCGGAGTCGGTGGCCACCTTGCGCAGGGTCTCGGTGGCCTCCTCCCACAGCTCGTCGGAGCCCACGAACTTCTGCGGGTCCTTGGTGGACAGCTCCAGGTAGAAGTCGTCGAGGCCGTAGTCGCGCAGCAGCGAGAGCACGAACTGCAGGGTGCTGGTCAGCTCCGCGTGCATCTGCTCCTTGGTGCAGTAGATGTGCGCGTCGTCCTGGGTCATGCCGCGCACCCGGGTGAGGCCGTGTACGACGCCGGACTTCTCGTAGCGGTAGACCGAGCCGAATTCGAACATGCGCAACGGCAGTTCCCGGTAGGAGCGCCCGCGCGACCGGAAGATCAGGTTGTGCATCGGGCAGTTCATCGGCTTGACGTAGTAGTCCTGACCGGGCTTGCGCACCGAGCCGTCCTCGTTGAGTTCGGCATCGAGGTGCATGGCCGGGAACATGCCGTCGCGGTACCAGTCCAGGTGGCCGGAGACCTCGAACAGGTGGCCCTTGGTGATGTGCGGGGTGTTGACGAACTCGTAGCCGGCGGCGATGTGGCGGCGGCGCGAGTAGTCCTCGAGCTCCTTGCGGATGATGCCACCCTTGGGGTGGAACACCGGCAGGCCCGAACCCAGCTCGTCGGGGAAGGAGAACAGGTCCAGTTCCAGGCCGAGCTTGCGGTGATCGCGCTTCTCGGCCTCCTCGAGCAAGCGCAGATGCTCGTCGAGCGCCTCGCTGGATTCCCACGCGGTGCCGTAGATGCGCTGCAGGTCCTCGCGGGACTGGTCACCACGCCAGTAGGCGGCCGAGGACCGGGTCAGCTTGAAGGCCGGAATGTACTTGGTGGTCGGGATGTGCGGGCCGCGGCACAGGTCGCCCCACAGCTTCTCGCCGGTGCGCGGGTCCAGGTTGTCGTAGATGGTCAGCTCTTTGCCGCCGACCTCCATGACCTCCGGATCGTCGATGCCCGACTTGTCGGAGATGAGCTCGAGCTTGAACGGCTCCTTGGCCAGCTCGACACGGGCCTCGTCGATCTCGACCACCCGGCGCGAAAACCGCTGCGCGCCTTTGATGATCTTCTTCATCCGGGACTCCAGCTTGGCCAGATCCTCGGGGGTGAAGGGGCGGTCGACCTGGAAGTCGTAGTAGAAGCCGTCCTTGATAAACGGGCCGATGCCCAGCTTGGCCTCGGGGAACTCCTGCTGCACCGCCTGGGCCAGCACGTGCGCGGCCGAGTGCCGGATCACATTGCGGCCGTCCGGGGAATCGGCGGTGACGACCTCGACCTCGGTGTCGAGCTCGGGCACCCAGGACAGGTCCTTGAGCGCGCCCTCGGCGTCACGCACCACGATGACCGCCGCCGGGCCCTTGCTCGGCAGGTCCGCCTCACGCACCGCGGCCCCGGCGGTAGTCCCAGCCGTAACCCGGACGCGGGCGACTGGGGTCTGCTGGGGTGAGGTGGTCACGGCTGGACACTCCTTGGCGGTTCACGGCGGGTGGTCGATCCGCCGTACAGGTTGGACTGGATGACCGGGCACCCCCTTCGTGAAGGGCAGAGCCCCGGCGGCACCACTCTATCGGCACGGTTGTCACCGTGTGCCGATGGACCGGCCCCGCCGCGTCGCCCGCCACCGGCCACATCCCGGCCCGGGCCGATCCCGCTCCGGTGACCAGGTGAAACACCCGATCAGCACGAAGAATCGAGGATCCGGCGGCACCTGTGGAACAAGATCGGCCCGAAGCGCGGAGTCCAGCGCCCTCGGGCAGGTCGACCGCATGATTCTCCGAGCGTCCGCACCGGCACGGCAAGCGAATTCACCGCCGGGCCGAGGCCGCCACCCGCGTGCGGCGGCCTCGACCGGGTGCACTTGTCCTGCGCCGCAGGAGGTTTCGGGCAGCCGGGGTGGCGGCCGCGGGCGGGCGCGGGCGCGCCGACGTGCTCGGTCGGGCCGTCAGCCGCGCGCTGCGACCTCGGCGAGCAGGGCTTCGCGTTCGGGGGCGGGGCGTTTGGGGCAGCTGGTGCACATCTCGCAGCCCGGTACCTCGAAGACCAGGCAGCAGGAGATGCGGCGGACGAAGGTGCGGCCGCCGACGTCCTGGAACCGTGGCACCGGCAGCCGGCCCGCGACATCGCGGGCCAGGCGGGCACCGGCCTCCTCGGCCCCGATGTCCAGGGCGCGGTTGCCGATGGCGTCGGCCACGATCGCCCACAGCGAGGCCGCGCCCGCGCCGGACACCTCGGCCACCACCGGAATCACGCGAGACAGCGTGTGCCGCAACGCATGTCCGACGGACGCGGTCGCACAGCAGCCTCCGGACTCGGCGTCCGCGTCCTCGGCGGGAACCACCGGACCGGCGCTCGCAGGGCCCGCGGCCTCCCCGGATCGCGGTGATGGCGTGATCGGAGACCGGGATTCGATGGGCAGCGGACCCGCGCCGACGAGGTAGCCGCGCGGTTCCGGCAGCACCCGCTCCACGCCGCCGTCGGGCCGGATCTCCAGGGCGATGTGCTCGAGCGCGGGGTCGAAGGCGGGCCGCCCGCTCGCGATGGCCGCGACGATCGGATCCACCAGCGACGAGGCCGCCATGCACCACCACAGCGTCCCCGACACTCGCGTGTTGGCGGTCCCCCACGAGATCCCCATGTCGGCGATCCGCTCGGCCAGCCACTGTGGTCGCAGTAGCTCGGTGCCCGGCATCAGGGCCTGTGTAACGGGGGGCCGCGCAACCATTTCCATTCGACTCCGATCCGGCCGATCCACGGTGATTACTACCCACGATGTCACGTTTTCGCGCCGATGTGGGCCGCTCCCCCGCGACCCCCGGCGCACCCGTTCGACCCGCGATACCGCGAGGCGCGCTCAGCGTATGCCGCGCGAGCTCCCCCACCGCGCCGACGCGCCCGGCGGTGAGCACCGGCCGGACGGCCGGCCCCGAAAACACGATGGTGCGGGCACTCCCGAACGGGAAGCCCGCACCATCGCAGGGTGGTGCTGTCAGTGCGTGTGGGCCAACGCCGATAGCTCGGGTGCGTCGATTTCCCGGATGCCCGTGGAGGTGACCTCCAGGACTCGGGCGGTCCCGATGTCGAAGAACAGGCCGGAGACCTCGAGGCCGCGTTCCAGGATCGCCCGCCGGACCACCGGGTGGGCGCGCAGCGTGTCCAGCTGGACGGCCACGTTCACGATGGACAGCTGGTCGGCCACCCCGAATCCGGCACGCGCCGCCGCGGCGGCTACCGGGTCGTCGGAGTGGAAGCGATCCAGGCTGGCCCGGCCGTGGACCAGCCAGTTGCCCAGGCCGGGCCCGGTGGGCCCACCCGCGACCAGCGCCTTCATCGCCCCGCACGCGGAGTGACCGCAGACCACGACGTTGTCGACGACCAGATCGTCGATGGCGAAGGCGAGCGCCGCCTCGATGGAGCTGTCGCGGCCGCCGGGGACCACCAGGTTGCCGACATTGCGGATGGTGAACATGTCGCCGGGCCCACTGTTGGTGATCAAATTGGGCACGACCCGCGAATCCGCGCAAGTCAGGAAGAGCGAGTGCGGATTCTGCCCGTCGCGTAGCTCGTCCAGGTGCGGGCGCACCACATGGGCGTTGCGCTGATGGAAGGCGGCCACGCCCCTGGTGATCGGGTTGCCGTCGTCCTCGCGCCAGGGGCGCAGCGCATCGTCGAGCAGGGTGCGGGCGCGCCCGCGCACCGGCGGCCCGGTCAGGGCGTGTTCCATGCGGGCGGTGCCGAGTTCCACGAATTCGACTGTGCCGCCGGTGCTCTCGTGCTGGCGGGCCCAGTCGTGGATGGCCTCGTAGGCGGCGTGGTCGAGGAAGTCGACGCTCATCTCGACCAGCACGTCGGTCCCGCCGGGCACCTTGGCCAGTTCCGAGGACAGTTTCGGCAGCGCCAGGAACGTGCAGGTGCCGTCGATGCTGACCAGCCAGCGATCGGTGCCGGCCACCTCGCCGGCGGTCACCGAGACGCGCACGACCCGCCACAGCAGCAGGCCGAAGGCCAGCGCCAGGCCGATGATGACGCCCTCGAGCAGGTTCAGGAACACCACGCCGAGCACGGTCACCAGGTACACCAGCAGGTCGCCCGTGCGCCGGGCCAGCCTGATGTGGGCGAGCTTGACCAGCTGGATGCCGACCACGATGAGCAGACCGGCCAGGGCCGATTTGGGAATCTGCTGCACCAGGCCGACCAGCGCCACCGAGAACACCAGGATCCAGATGCCGTGCAGGAATGCCGAGGCGCGCGAGCGGGCGCCGGCCTGCACATTGGTGGCACTGCGCACGATGACGCCGGTGACGGGCAGGCCGCCGAGGCCGCCGGAGATCACATTCGCCGCGCCCTGCCCGACCAGTTCGCGGTCGAAATTGGTGCGTGCGCCGGTGTGCATCTTGTCCACGGCGACCGCCGACAGCAGGCTCTCCACGCTGGCGATCAGGGCGATGGTCAGTGCCGCGAGCACCACCTCACCCCACTCGCCGGAGGGCAGGTCGGGCAGGCCGATGGCGTCGAACAGCGAGCCGCTCAGCACGATTCGCTCCGGATTACCGGGCAGCACCAGCGACAACACGGTGCCGGCGACCACGGCGATCAGGGGGCCGGGCAGCACCTTCAGTTTGCCCGGCACGTACTTCCAGCCGAGCATGATGGCGATGACCACCAGGCCGACGACGAAATCGTCGCCGTGCAGGTTGAGCAGCTGGTTCGGCAGCTCCTTCAGGTTCTCCCACGCGGAGCTCTGCGAGGTGCCGCCGAGCAGCACATGGAACTGCTGCAATGCGATGGTGACACCGATACCGGCGAGCATGGCGTGCACCACGACCGGCGCGATGGCCAGCGCGGCGCGGGCAATGCGGCTGAGCCCGAACAGAATTTGCAGCACACCGGCCAGCACGGTGATGAAACAGGCTGTCTTCCAGCCGAATTCGTTGATAGTGGCGGCGACCACCACGGTCAGGCCGGCCGCGGGCCCGCTGACCTGCAGCGGCGAACCGCCGAGCAGGCCGACCACGAGGCCGCCGACCACGGCGGCGATGAGTCCGGCGGCGATAGGAGCGCCGGAGGCGACCGCAATGCCGAGTGAGAGCGGCAATGCGACGAGAAAGACGACAAGGGATGCAGGAAGATCATGACGAAGCAGGCTGTCGAGCCGGCCGTCGGTTCTGCCTGGCGGTGAATCGGTGTCGCGAGACATTTCGCTCCTCAGCGAGCATGTACAGGGGGCATCGAATAAAGGCTGCGGACGACTCTGGCCGCAGACTCACCGGACGAGCAGAGCCAAGAGTAAAGGTAAAGACTTAGCAAAGTCTGAGAAAGAAGGGCCCCAATGTGAAAAATGCTCCAACGTAAAAAGAAGGGCCCCAACGTAAAAGGGTGTGAACCCTCTCGGGCCCACACGCCTTCTTCCCCGGTCGTCACGCGGGTTGGGCCACCCGCCCGGCGTCATCGATCTCGGCGATCCCATCCACGGTGACCTCCACTACGCGAGCGGTGGCGATATCGAAGAACAGACCCGAGAGCACCACGCCGCGCTCCTGCACGCCGCGGCGAACCACCGGATGCGCGTACAGCGTTTCCAGCTGCACCGCCACGTTCACCATGCCGAGCTGATCGACCGGCCCGAACCCAGCCGCCGCCGCGGCCACCGCGACCGGATGCCCGAGCCGGAAGCGCTCGAGGCTGGGCCGGGCGTGCGCGAGCCAATCGTCGAGCCGGGACCCGGTGACCAGTTCGGTGTGCAGCGCGCCCATGGCGCCGCACCCGGAGTGCCCGCACACCACCACCGAGCGGACATCCAGCTTGTCGAGGGCGTAGATGAGCGCGGCCTCCATCGACGAGTCCTGGGCGTCACGCGGAATCAGGTTGCCCACATTGCGCACCGTGAACAGGTCGCCCGGACCGCTGTTGGTGATCACGTTCGGCACAATGCGGGAGTCTGCGCACGTGACGAAAAGAGAGTCCGGTTCCTGGCCGTCGCGCAGCACCCCGAGGTGCGGGCGCACGACGTGTGCGTGGCTGCGGTGATAGGCGGCCACACCGGCGACGATCGGGTCCACATCGGTGGCGGTGCGCCGCCAGGGTCCGAGGACCTCGTTCAGCAGGTGCCGGGAGTGTCGGCGGGCGGGCGGCCCGTCGACGACGTCGGCCATGCGCACCGCTCCGACCTCCACGAATTCGACTGTGCCGCCTGCACTTCGATGCTGGTCCACCCAGTCCTGCACCGCGTCGTAGGCGGCGTGGTCCATGAAGTCGACGGTCATCTCGACCACCACCTCGGCGCTGCCGGGCACCTTGGCGAGCTCGGCGGTGAACCTGGGCAGCGCCAGGAAGGTGAAGCTGCCGTCGACGGTGACCCGCCAGCGCAGCGCGTCCACCTCCTCGGCCGCCACCGACACCCGCACCACCCGCCACAGCAGCAGGCCGAAGGCCAGTGCGAGCCCGACCAGCATGCCCAGCAACAGATTCCAGAACACCACCACGAAGGCGGTGGCGGCGTATACCACCAGATCGCCGGTGCGCTGGGCTCGCCGGATATGGGCGAGTTTGATGAGCTGGATGCCGACCACGATGAGCAGTCCGGCCAGCGCCGCCTTGGGAATCGAGCGCACCACGTCGACCAGCGCCACCGAGAAGAGCAGGATCCACAGCCCGTGCAGCATGGTCGAGGCCTTGGTGCGCGCTCCCGCTTTGACATTGGTGATGCTGCGCACGATGACCGCCGCCATCGGCAGGCCGCCGATCAGACCGGAGACCATGTTGGCCGCGCCCTGGCCGAGCAGCTCGCGATCCAGATCCGTTCGGCGCCTGGAGTTCTGGCGCATCCGGTCCACGGCCACGGCCGATAGCAGGGTCTCCACGCTGGCGATGAGCGCGATGGTCACCGCCATCAGCGCCACCGTGGCCCAGCTGCCGTGCGGCACCTGGGGCAGGTGCAGTTCCGCCGGCAGTGAGCCGTTGAGCGTGATGCGCTCGACCCGCACCGGCAGCACGCGCGCCAGCAGGGTCGCGACCACCACCGCCACCAGCGGCGCCGGCACCCGGCGGGCCGGTTCGGGCAGCCGCCGCCAGCCGAGCAGGATGGCGATGACGACCAGTCCGATGCACAGGTCACCCGGGTGTACAGAGGCCAGCTGGTGCGGCAGCGCGACGATCGCGTCCCAGGACGAGGTCAGCGAATCGCCGCCCATGAGCACGTGCACCTGTTCGAGCGCGATGACGATGCCGATTCCGGCGAGCAGGGCGTGCACCACCACCGGCGCGATGGCCAGCACCCCGCGTGCGATCCGGCTGAGCCCGAACAGAATCTGCAGGCCACCGGCCAGGATGGTGATGAAACAGGTGACGGCCCAGCCGAATTGGTTGATGGATTCGGCGACCACCACGGTCAGCGAGGCGGTGGGCCCGCTCACCTGGAGGGTCGATCCGCCGAAGAGTCCGGCGACCATGCCGCCCACCACCGCGGCGATGAGTCCGGCGGCGACCGGCGCGCCCACGGCGACGGCGATGCCGATGGACAGCGGCAGGGAGACCAGGAAGACGACGAACGAGGCGGGTAGATCGTGGCGCACCAGGGCGGCGAAGCCGGGAAGCGACGTCCGTGGAGGCTGATCGGTGTCGGTGGACATATCTCTCCTTCGCCGGCACGGCAGCGCCGCCCGGTTCATCGGTCAACATGTACTGGCATCGAATCGAGAGGCAGCGGCGGGCGAGGCTGGAGAACCACGACGCTTGGCAGATCGCGGGTAATCGTAAAGACAGTGCAAAAGAAATGAAAAGCGTTTGCGGCAGTTGAGGCGAACCGCTATCAAACTGTGACACAACTCACTGAACAGTGCAAAAAGACTCTCGCAGGCCGAGATGTCACCGGCTGTTCACCCGCCTCACCCTGCCGAGTCAAAGACGCTGCCTAGTCTCTCGCGCCAGATTGCTGTGGAACCCGGAGTGAGACGGGGTCCTTCGGAAAGGGTTCCGCGGAATGTCGCTCCCCCGCCGCGCTGTCATCGCGGCCGTCACCGCCGCGCTCGCGACCACCGGTTGCGGCACGCATGCCGGACCAGTGTCCGTTCCCGCCGTGACCAGTTCGTGGACCCCGCCGCCGGGGCTGTCCGGGCAGCTCACCCTGTACTCGGCGAATCCGCAGGACCTCACCGACGATCTGCTGGCCGGGTTCACCCGGGCGTCCGGGGTGAAGGTGAACGTCGTCAACGGCGAGACCGGCAAGATCACCGCCAGACTCGACAAGGAGGGCCCGCAGCCGCAGGCCGATGTGGTGTACCTGGCGTCCTGGACGCCCGCGGCGGAGTACGACCTGCAGGGCCGCACCCTGCCCTACACCCCGCGCGGCGCGGACCGGGTGCACGACGGCTGGATCGGCAAGGGTCACGGCTTCATCGGCCGGGACGGGTCTGCGCTCACCATGGTGGTCAACAGCAAGGCGAGCCCGCGCCTGCCGAACGACTGGGCCGATCTGGCCGCGCCCGAGTTCCGCGGCCGGGTGATCATGCCGGACCCGCGCGAGTCCGGCACCGCACGGGACCTGCTGGCCGCCATGGTCAGCGCGTGGGGCAAGGACCGCACCTGGGCCATGTTCGACGCCCTCTTCGACAATGGCATGGTGGTGCGCGGCGGCAACGGTCCCGCCCTCGACGGGGTGACCGCGGGCGCCTACGCCGTCGTCCTCGGCGGTGTCGACTACGCGGCCTACGACGCGGCCGCCAAAGGGGTTCCGCTGCGGGTCATCTCGCCGTCCTCGGGGACCGTCATCACACCGCGCCCGGTCTTCATCCTGAACACCACCCGCAACCCGGCGGCCGCGAAAGCCCTGGTGGACTACATGTTCACCCCCGAGGCCCAGCAGATCACCGCCGCGCACAAGATGATTCCCGCCCGCACCGACATCCCGGTCGCACCCGGCACCCGCTCCTACGACGAGGTCAAGCAGCTGCCCTTCTCCTGGGATCAGGTGAAGGGCAACGGTGCCGGCATCCTGGCCGAATTCACCCAGCGCTACCTGAGCTGATCCGCCCGGGTTCAGCCGCGGCCGTGTGCCCGCTCGTAGGCGGCCCGCGCGGCAGCGGCACGCTCGCGCTCGCGCTGGTCGGCCAGGGCCGGATCCAGGCCGTGCTTGGTGAGGCGGGCACGGCGGAACACGTACATGAGCGCCGCCGTGAAGTAGATCAGCGGCAGGTACAGCAGCGCCATCATGGCCAGGCCCATCCAGAGCGGGCCGGGGATGAGCAGGAACAGGCACAGCGGCGGAATGATCGGGATGAGGATGCGCAACATGTAGCGCCGCGCCGCGCCCGGACCGGTCAGGTCGTCGATCACCCACTGCCGCATGCTCGGCGGCAGCGTCCCGCCGCAGATATAGCGCAGGCGCTGCACCAGATTCGGTTTGGTCGGATCGCTCATCTCTGACTGCTTTCGATGGTGACGGATACGGGCTGGCAGGTGATGTCGTGCCGACGGCGTCCTCGAGAGTATGCACACCGGTGATGCCCGGGGCGGTCAGGTACGACATGCGCACCCGACCGCCCCGGCATCCGACAGCTCCGCCGCGCAGGCACCGTCAGAGCGCCTCGGCGAGGCGCAGTTTCAGGGCGGCGAGTTCGGCCCGCAGGGCGTCGGGCAGACGGTTGCCGCCGATGGTGGCGTACCACTCGTCGATCGATTCCAGCTCGCGCACCCACTCGTCGGTGTCGACGGTCAGGGCGGCGTCGATCAGGCCGCGGTAGCCGTCACCGAGTCCGTCGAAATCGAGCGCGGCGGCGGTGGGCACGAAGCCGATCGGGGTGCGCTCGGCCGGAGCGGTGCCGTCCAGTCGTTCGAGCGCCCACTTCAGCACGCGCACATTGTCGCCGAAGCCGGGCCACAGGAACTTCCCGTCGGCGCTGCGCCGGAACCAGTTGACCTGGAAGATCTTCGGCAGCTGCGCGCCCGCGCGCTCCCCCATCGCCAGCCAGTGCGCGAAGTAGTCGCCCACGTGGTAGCCCAGGAACGGCAGCATGGCCATGGGATCGCGGCGCACCACGCCGACCTTCCCGGCCGCGGCGGCCGTGGTCTCCGAGGACAGCACCGAGGCGGTGAACACCCCGTGCGCCCAGTCGAAGGATTCGGCGATGAGCGGGATGGTGGTGGCGCGCCGGCCGCCGAAGAAGATCGCCGAGATCGGCACGCCGCGCGGGTCGTTCCATTCCGGGGCCACCGACGGGCACTGCTCGATCGGGGTGCAGTAGCGCGAATTCGGGTGCGCGGCCGGGGTTTCCGAGCCGGGCGTCCAATCCTTGCCGTGCCAGTCGAGGAGGTGGGCCGGGGGCTGCTCGGTCAGGCCCTCCCACCACACGTCCCCGTCGTCGGTGCGGGCGGTATTGGTGAAGATGGAACTGCCCGCGTCGATGGTGGCGATGGCGTTCGGGTTGGTCCGCACGCTGGTTCCCGGTGCGACACCGAAGAATCCGGCCTCCGGGTTCACCGCGTAGAGCCGCCCGTCGGCCCCGAACCGCATCCAGGCGATGTCGTCGCCGACGGTCTCGGCCTTCCAGCCGGGCAGGGTGGGTTCGAGCATGGCGAGGTTGGTCTTGCCGCACGCGGACGGGAAGGCCGCGGCGATGTAGTGTGTCTTTCCTTGCGGCGAGGTCAGTTTCAGGATGAGCATGTGCTCGGCCAGCCAGCCCTCGTCGCGGCCGAGGACCGAGGCGATGCGCAGCGCGAAGCACTTCTTGCCCAGTAGCGCGTTGCCGCCGTAGCCGGAGCCGTAGCTCCAGATGGTGCGGGTCTCGGGGAAGTGCGCGATGTACTTGGTCTTGTCGCACGGCCACGGCACATCGGACTGTCCCGGACCGAGCGGCGCGCCCACCGAGTGCAGGCATCGCACGTATTCCGTCTCGCCGGTGAGCTTTTCCCAGACCGGCGTGCCGGAGCGGGTCATGATCTGCATCGACACCGCGACGTAGGCCGAATCGGTGATCTCCACACCGTATTTCGGCTCGGCGGCGTCCAGCGGGCCCATGCAGAAGGCGATCACGTACATGGTGCGCCCGGCCATCGCCCCGCGGTAGTGCTCGGTCATGACGGTGCGCATGTCGACCGGATCCACCCAGTTGTTGGTCGGCCCGGCGTCGCTCTCGCGCTCCGAGCAGATGAAGGTCCGGTCTTCCACCCGCGCCACGTCGTCGGGGTCCGAGACGCACCAGAACGAGTTGGGCTTGGCCTGCAGCGGGACGAAGGTCCCGTTGGCCACCAGCTCGGCGGTGAGCCGATCCCACTCGTCGCGGGAGCCGTCGCAGTAGACGATGCGCTCGGGCGTGGTCAGGTCGGCGACCTCCGCGACCCAGGCCAGGATGCCGGGATGGTCGGTCGGGGCCGACGCGGTGGCGACGGTGGCGGTGGGACGTTCGAGCACGGCGAACCTCTCTTCGTGGAACAACTAGGTTTTTAGTTTAGAAAACACGCAAACAGCGAGGTCGGGTGACCCCACCGGAATCGACGAGGACCTTCGCTACGCCGGTTGCTCGAGTGCTTCGGCCTGGCCGGCTACGACGCCGGTGAGGATGGTGCGGGCCACCGCGAGCAGTTCCGCCACCTGAGGGGAGGTCAGCTCGTATGTCACCGAGAGTCCTTCGCGGCGGGCGGTGACCAACCCGGCTCGCCGCAGGATCGACAATTGCTGGGACAGGTTCGCGGCCTCCACACCGATCTCCGCGAGCATTTCGGACACAGCGTGATTTCGCTGGCTCAGCAGTTCGAGGACCCGGATGCGGACCGGATGGCCCAGTGTCTTGAAGAAGTCAGCCTTCATCTGATAGAGCGGCTGTTGCATCCCTGGCACCTGCGAGCCATTCCTTCCATCGGCGGCGAATCATGTGGCGAATGATTCACCCGGTTGATTGCAGAGTTTAGCAAACAGGACAACCATGACCGGCCTGTCCGAGGTTGTTGCTGGGACCGGTCACAGATCGTTGCCCGAGTACGACAGGTTGAAACTCTTGTTGACCAAGGGAAAATCCGGCACGATCGTCTCTTTCATGGCCACAGGCAGCGCCGGCCAGTTGAACCAGGACGGATCCACGATCTTGGCCCGGGTGAGCCGATCGGCGTCGTCGACTTCCACCCGGTGCACGATGGTGCCGCGCCAGCCCTCGACGATGCCGACACCGCTGCCCAGCCTGATCCCGGACGCCCTCGTGCCCGCAAATTCCGTTCCACCGCTGTGGTTCACGACAATGTCGGTGATCAACGCGACCGAGGCGGCGAACTCGTCGCGCCGCACCGTGTAGCGGGCGAGCACATCACCGCCGACGGCGGCGATCTCCTCGACCGGCAGGTCGACGACGGGGTGGTCCACGCGAGCGTCGGTGACCAGGCCGCTCGCGCGGGCCGGATAGCCCAGGCAGCCGAGCGCCCGCGCATCGTCGGCCGCCAGCACACCGGTCCCGGCGAAGCGGTCGTAGACCACCCCGTTGCCGAGGGTCGCCGCGGTCACCTCGGCGAGGTCGCCCGCGATGGCCGCCAGCCTCGCGGGGTCGGGAAGTTCCCGCAGCAGCACGCCACCGGGCCGGATGGCACCGCGCAGCAGCCGGTTTCCGGTAACCGCGGCATTGAGCCGCAACAGTTCCTCGCGCAGCCGCAGGGCGTGCGCGTTGGCGAGGCCGAAACCGACGTCATTGGCCAACGCACCCAGGTCGGCGGCATGGTTGTAGAGCCGTTCGAGCTCGACCAGCAGGGCGCGCAGCCGCTGGGCCGGCTCGGGAACGGTTGCGCCGCAAGCTTCCTCTACCGCGAGGCAATGGGCCAGCGCGTGCGCGGCGGAGCTGTCGCCGCTGACTCGTTCGGCCAGTTCCGTCGCGCCGGTGACGGATCGGCCGTGGAAGAGGCGTTCGATGCCGCGGTGGACGTACCACAGCCGGGCCTTGAGCCGCACCACCGTCTCCCCCACTACCGAGAACCGGAAGTGGCCCGGCTCGATCATTCCGGCGTGCACCGGACCGACCGGAATCTCATAGACGCCCTCGCCACCGACCGTGAGAAAGCGCAATTCACCGGAGCCACCGAATTCGGGCACGACCTGCGGCGCGTCGGCCCGCATCGGATGCCAGTCGTCCGGCCAGTGCGCGTGCCGCACCAGCCGCCGCGGCCGGGGATGCCCGCGCAGTCCGATCCCGTACAGATCGAGCATCTCCCGTTCGAAGCGCCCGGCCGGGAACGACATGTACGCCAGCGACGGCAACACCGGATCATGGCCGGGCAGCAGGCATTCCAGCTCTACACGCCGGTCGGGGCGGCCGGCCAGGAACAGATGGACCACACGCAGCGGCGACCGGCCGTCGTCGTGCGCCGCGGCCAGCGCGAGCCGATAGCCCGCCCCCAGCAGTTCCTCGGCGATATCGGCGAGTTCGTCGACGGCGACCGGGCGGCTGGTGCGGTTCATCGGGCGGCCACCTGCCCGGCCGCGGTGGTGAACAGGTCGGTGAGCGGTCCGGCGGTCACGCCCAGGGCCAGTGCGGCGGCGATACCGACCGCGAGGGCGGTGGCCAGGGTGGCGGGCACCGCGATGGCCGGTGCGCCGGAAGGCGCCGGGCCCAGCAGGATTCGGCTGCTGTTGCGAACCAGCGCGGCGAAAGCGATCGCGATCAGCAGCAGCGCCGCGCCCAGTGCCCACGCCAGCCGGGCGTCGGCGAGGGATCGGGCGATCGCCAGTTCGCTGGCGAACAGAGCGAAGGGCGGCAGTCCCAGTAGCGCCACCATGCCGGCCGCGAAAGCCGTTCCCAGCAACCGGGATCGGGCCGCCACCGCGGTGATCGAGGCGATGGCGGTGGAGTCGTGGGCGGCCTGCAACGGGCCGGTGGACAGGAACAGCACGGTCTTGCCGACGCCGTGGGCGAGAACGTGCAGCAGCAGTGCGGCGATGGCGAGCCGGGTCCCCGCCGCGGCCGCGACGGCCACCAGGCCCATGTTCTCCATGGACGAGTAGGCGAGCATCCGTTTGACGTCGCGGGTGACGGTGAGCAGCAGCGCCGCGATGGCCAGGGTGAGCAGGCCGAGGGTCAGCAGACCCGTACGTAGATAGCCGGTTCCGATGGCCTGGTCGGCAACGGCCTTGACCCGCAACACTACCGAGAACGCCACCGCCAGCAGCACCCCGCTCATGAGTGCCGACACCGGTGCGGGCGCCTGGCTGTGGGCGTCGGCGAGCCAGGTATGGAACGGCGCGAGCCCGGCCTTGGCGCAGTATCCGATCAGGAGCAGTCCGGCGGCGAGCCGGGTGACACCGGGATCGAGTCCCGGTGCGCGCGTGAGCAATACGTCGAGATCGAGAGCATGCTCCGGCGGCGCGCCCGCGTGCCGGGCGGCGAAGTACAGCAGCACGGTGCCCAGGAAGGCGACCACGATGCCGACCGAGCAGATCACCACGTACTTCCAGGTTGCCTCCAGTGCGGCCCGGGTGCGGCGGTGGCCGACCAGGAACGCCGTCGCGACGGTGGTGGCCTCCACGGCGGTCCAGATCACGCCGATATTGCCGGCGCACACCGCGACCACCATGGCCGCCAGGAAGGCGGGGACCAGGGCGGCGTAGGCGCGGGCGGCCTTCGCGTCGGTGTGGCCGTGGGCGAGTTCGGCGTCGATGTACCCGATTCCGGCCCAGGTGGCGAGCGCGCCGACGACGCCGATGACGGTCAGCATGGTCACCGACAGCCCGTCCACCCGCAGCAACCCGTCGGCCAGCACCAGCTCGCGGCCGTGCAGCCGGATGCCCAGGGCCACCGCACAACCCAGTACGACGAGCGCGGCGAGGACGGTGAGCACTGCGGTGGCCCGCCGCCATCCGCCGAGCGCGCCGGCGACCGCGGCGAGGACGGGCGCGAGCATGGCGGACATCACGATCGAAGTCATTCGTGCAGCTCCCGTAACTGGTCGAGGTCGGCTCCGCCGAAGGCACGGCGCAACCGGCCGGTGAGAATCCCGATCACCATCACCGCGAAGAAGACATCCAGCGAGACGCCGAGTTCGACGATGAGCGGGACACCGGCGGTGAGCAGGAAGGCGGTGGCCGCGATCCCGTTGTCCAGCATGAGGAATCCCGCCGCCTGGGAGATCGCATGGCGGCGGGTGGCCATGACGAACAGCGCGATCAGAATGACGGCGAAGGCCGCGGGCACGGCGGCGGTCTCCGGTCCGGGTCGCAGGTTCACCAGCGGCCGGGTCACGGCGAAGGCCACCACGGTCAGCACGGCCGCGATCAGCAGGGACGCCGCGGTGTTCACCAGCGGGGTGGCCTCACGGTATTCGTCCCGTTCGGCCCCGACCGCCCGGCCCAACAGCCACGGCAGCACGCCCGCCCGCAGTCCGAGCACGATGCCGCCGACCACCAGCAGCGGCAGGTCGCGATGCTGGATGCCCTCGACGATCGGGATCACGGCCAGCGCGCCGCCCTGCGCACCCAGTAGCCGGGTGATGGCGTGCAGATCGCGCCGCCACACCACGAACACCGCGACCAGCACCAGGGCGCCGGCGGCGAAATCGAGCAGGCTGGCATACCCGTTCGCGGTCACGCTCCTCCTCGCGCGGTGAAGAAATTGGCAGCCGTCACCGCGAGCAGGGCGAGCAGGAACGAGCCGGCCAGTAGTTCGGGGACGCGGAACAACCGCAGCTTGGCGATGAACACCTCGGCGAAGGCCAGGGCCACCGAGAGCACGAGCACCTTCACGGCGATGGCCGCGATCCCGAGCCCGATCGCCGCCAGGCCGGATGCGCTGCCCGCGATGCCCCACGGCAGGAACAGATTCGCCAGCAGGGCCAGCAGCACGGTCAGCCGCATGGCGGCGGCCCATTCGATCAAGGCCAGCCTGGGACCGGCGTATTCGAGGACCATGGCCTCGTGCACCATGGTCAGCTCCAGGTGTGTGGCGGGGTTGTCCACCGGCAGGCGGCCCGTCTCGGCGATGATCACGATCACCAGCGCGGCGGCGGCCAGCACCGCGCTCAGCGTGGCCACCCGGCCCGGATGGTCGATGGTATTGCGCACCAGCGCACCGAGATTCGAGGACCCGCCCGGAATCGACAGGGCGAACACCGACAGCAGGATGGTGGGCTCGACCAGCGCGGCGATGACGGTCTCCCGGCTGGCCCCCATGCCACCGAAGGCGGTACCGGTGTCGAGCCCGGCCAGGGTCAGCGCCACCGTGCCGAGAAACAGCAGGCCCACCACGGCGAACAGATCGGCCGCGCCGTCGAGCGGGGACCCGGTCGCGACCAGCGGCGCGACGGCCGCGATCACCAGGGTGGTGCCCGCCAGCACCAGTGGGGCGCAGGCGAAGACGACGGTGGTGCCGGCCGGGATGATGGACTGCTTGCCGAACTGCTTGCGCAGGTCCCGCCACGGCTGCGTGACGCCGGCGCCCGCGCGGCCTTCGGCGCGCGCCCGCACCTGCCGCATCACCCCCGTGACCAGCGGCGCTCCGGCCATCACGCCGCCGATCTGGGCCGCGCCCGCGACATACGACAGCACGGTCATCGCGACACCACCAGCACGATCAGCACACCCAGCGCGCCATAGGTCAGATACAGATGGACGCTGCCGTTGTGGGCGCGCGCCACCGCGGCCGCGGCGAGCCGCACCGCGCGCACCACCGGCCGATAGAGCCGCTGTTCGACGGTGTCGGCGATGCGGGCGCGGTAGGCGACCTTCTCGACCAGGTACCGGGATTCGGCCAGCGGGGTGATCTCGATATCGGTGTCGGGGCGCAGCACGTCGTCGAAGACCCGCTGCAGCGGTTCGGCGAAGGAGGTTGCGGTGTACTGCATCCGGTGCGTGGGCTGGTCCGCGCCGCAGGCCCACAGCGGCAGGGCCGCGGCGGCCGGATTGCGCCGGGCGCGCAGGGCGGCCGCGACGGCGACGGCCGCCACCGCACCGGCCACCACGATCGCGATGACACCGGGTGAGATCGATCCCGCCATCCCGGGCAGCCGGACCGTCCAGCCGAGGCCGGTGAAATCCGCGCTCCGGGTGACCGGAAGTTCGGCGAGGGTGCGGCGCACCACCGGCCCCACCACCATCGGCACGACGGCCAGCACCCCGCACACGCTCGCGCACAACGCCATTCCGGCGATCATCGACGGCGGCGCTTCACTCGCGGCGGCGGCCTCCCCGGAGCGAGCACGCGCCAGGAAGCCGACGCCGAAGGCCTTCACCATGGCCGCGACGCCCAGCCCGGCGGTCAGCGCGACCGCGCCGACCGCGAGCGGCGCGGCCAGGGTGACCACGAGATCACGTTGCGGGCCGGTGTGAATGAGCGACTGCACGAGCAGCCATTCGCTGACGAATCCCGCGCCCAGCGGCAGCCCCGACGCGCCGAGCGCGGCCGCGCCGAACAGCGTCGTGGTGGCGGGCATGCGACGTGCGAGGCCACCGAGAAGATCCAGATCACGCAGGCCGGTGGCGGTCAATACCGAACCGGCGCAGAGGAATCCGAGGCTCTTGAAGGCGGCGTGCGCCATCAGGTGCAGCAGCGCGGCCGCCATCGCCACGCCGGCGGCGGCGGTGGATCCGGCCGCGCCCAGCAGGGTCGCCGCGCCGAGCGCGAGCGTGACCAGACCCATGTTCTCGGTGGTCGAGAACGCCAGCAGCCTTTTGAGATCCGCGGCCACCGACGCCTGGAGCACGCCGTAGACGGCGGTGATCCCGCCGATGACCACCAGTGCCACCCCCCACCAGCGCGGGCCCGGTCCGAGCAGTTGCAGATCGAAGCGCACGATGCCGTAGATGCCGAGATTCACCATGGCCGCGCTCATCAGCGCCGACACCGGGCTGGGCGCCTCGGGATGGGCGCGGGCCAGCCAGGCATGCAGCGGCACCAGCCCGGCCTTCGAGCCGAAACCGGCGACGGTGAGCACGAAGACCGCCGTCCGGGTGCCGTCGGGCACCGCGGTCAGCGCCGCGAACCGGTCGGCGCCCTGCGCGGCGGCCGAGGCGACCAGCAGCCCCGCCAGGATGGCGGCGAAACCCAGCTGGGTCATGACCGCATAGAACACTCCGGCGGTGCGGACGGATCGGCGGTGGTGTTCGGCGAAGACCAGGACCAGCGAGGCGATCGCCATGGATTCCCAGGCCAGCAGGAACGTGGTGACCGATCCGGCGGCGGGGACCACCAGCATGGCGGCCACGAAGATCGGCAGGACGGCGAGCGGTACCGGGCCCAGGCGCTCACGCCGCGCGTACCCGATCACGTAGGCGCCCACCGGAATCGCCACCGCGCCGGTGATCAGGAGGAAGAATCCGCCGAGCCGGTCCAGCCGCAAATACACCCCGGACAGCGGCAGCAGCCAGCCCAGCGACAGGGCACGCGGCGGGCCGAAGAGGCCGGTCAGCCCCGCCGCCACCCCTGCGGCGCCGGCCAGCGCGGTGGCCACCCCGGCGAGCACCACGCCGGCGCTGTTGTCCCGCAGGGGTATTACCGGCGGCCCCGCGTGTCTCGCTACAGCAGCCGTCATCGGCCGGTCACCGAGCGCAGCGCGGCCACGATCGCATCAGGTGTGGGCGGGCAGCCCGGGATCTCCACATCCACGTCGACCACGTCGCCCACCGCCCCGGCGACGCCGTACGCGCCCGCGAACATCCCCTGATTCAGCGCGCAGTCACCACAGGCCACGACCACGCGCGGCGCGGGCGTGGCGGTGTGCGTGCGCCGCAATGCCTCTGCCATGTTCCTTGTCACCACACCGGTGACCAGCAGTCCATCGGCATGCCGGGGCGAGGCCACCAGCCGGGCACCGTAGCGTTCGGCGTCGTATACCGGACCGAACGCGCCGGAGATCTCGAGCTCACAACCGTTGCACGAGCCGGCATCCACGTGTCGCAGTTGCAGTGAACCCCGCAGTAGCGCGGGAACATTCGCTGTCGCCGGCGGCTCCGGCGCGGCCTCGGCCACGCGGCCGATCCGCAGGATGATCCGCAACCAGCCCATGGCTGTCACCGCCCGCTTCGGACGGTGGGAAGAGCAACCCCTACGAGTACGTCACCCACGGCATGAAGGTTTAGCAGATGCGAGCGCCCTGCTCCACTGTTTGCGAAACAATGAAAGAAGTAAATTTCGAAGACATGGTACGTTCGGGCGTTCCCAGGACCGCCTAGAGAAAGACCGACCGTGCCCCTTGCCACCCTCAACGGCATCCGACTCAACTACGACGTCACCGGCAGCGGGCCCCTGGTCGTGCTGATCATGGGAACCGGCAGCCCCGGCCGCGTGTGGCGGACGTATCAGGTTCCGGCACTGGTGAAGGCCGGTTTCCGGGTCGCCACCTTCGACAACCGGGGCATCGCGCCGTCGGAGGAGAGCGCGCACGGGATGCGTATCGAGGATCTGGTCGCCGACACCGCCGCGCTCATCGAATTCCTCGGCGGCCCAGCCCATGTGGTGGGCACGTCCATGGGCGCACGCGTCACCCAGGAACTCGCGCTGGCGCGGCCGGATCTGGTGCGCCGGGCCGTCATGCTGGCCACCACCGGACGGCCCCATCCGCTGGCGAGCACCCTGAACAAGGGCGAGCAAGCGCTGGCGGCGCAGGGGGTGAAGCTGCCGCCGGAGTACGCGGCCGCCATCAAGGCGATGCTGAACCTGTCGCCGCACACGCTCGAGGCCGATGACCAGGCCCAGCAGTGGCTCGACATCTTCGAGTACTCGGCGAGCGCGGAGCCCGCGCCGGGCGTGCTGTCCCAGATGCGGATGGACCGCTCCCACAATCGACTCGCCGACTACGCCCGGATCACCATCCCCAGCCTGGTGGTCGGATTCGCCGACGATCGCATGCTGCCACCGGTTTTCGGCCGGGAGGTGGCCGCGGCGATTCCGGGCGCGCGCTTCGTCGAGATCGAGAAGTGCGGCCACTACGGGTATCTGGAACGCCCCGAGGAGGTCAACCGCACCATCATCGACTTCCTCACCGGCGTGAACGCCTGAGCCCCAGCAGATTCCAACCCCCGAAGGAACCACCAGTGAGCGTTACCCTGCCGCCGTGCCCCGGCTGTTCGAGCGAGTACACCTACGAGGTGGGCGGGTTGTTGACCTGCCCGGAGTGCGCGCACGAGTGGACCCTCGACGCGGAGACCGAGGCGGTCGGGGACGGGGTGATCCGGGACGCGGTCGGTAATGCGCTCGCCGACGGCGACACCGTCACCGTCATCAAATCCCTGAAGGTGAAGGGCAGCCCGACCGGCATCAAGGCGGGCACCAAGGTACGCAATATCCGGCTCGCGCCCGGCATCGGCGATCACGATATCGACTGCAAGGTGGACGGCATCGGCGCGATGCAGCTGAAATCCAGTGTGGTGAAGAAGGTCTGACGGCGGGCCGGAAGCGCGTCAGGGCGCACCGAGTTCGGCGGCAATCGCGCCGGCCAGCAGGGTGCGGGCCCGGTCGAGGGTGAGCGAGCCACTGTGCCAGCGCTCGCTCAGACCCTCGACCAGGGCGGTGAGGCGTTCCGCGACGGCTGCGGCATCGAGATCCATTGGGATGGAACCGGTTTCCTGACCGTGCAGGATGGGCGTCTCCACATCGGAGTTCCAGGATTCGGTGCTGGCCCGGAGCGGTTCGCGCAGTGCGGGATCGAAGACCGCGCTGGCGCGCAGTTCACCCCAGGCGACGCTGTTCTCGCGGACCTCGTCGGTGTCCTGCAGTTCCAGCAGCAGCATGCGCTCGACCTGCGCGCGCGGCTCCCCGAGATCGGCGAACGCGGGGCCGGTGTAGGACTCCGCCCGGTGATTGATGTGCTCGAGGGCGGCGCGCAGGATGCCGGCACGGTCCTTGAAGTGGTAGTAGATCAGCGCGGTGGACACGCCCGCGGCGGCGGCCAGTTTCTCGACCCGCAGTCCGCGGACTCCGTCCTGCGCGATGACGCGAACGGCGGCTTCCAGGATCTGGGTCTGACGGTCCGACACGATTCCTCACTCTAGAACGATTGCGCGGCCGGTCCGAACGGGCGGCGTTCCCGAACCGGCCGCGCCCCGGTGAATTACAGGCTTCACCGGGGGCTCGGATGCTTCAGTCGACGGGTTCCTGCTGGGTGGTGCAGTGGATGCCACCGCCACCGGCCGCGATGGCGTCGATATTGATCTGCACCACGGTCCGATCCGGGAACAGGCGCCGCAGGGTGGACTGCGCCGCCGAATCGGCCTCGGGGTCGCCGAATTCGGGGGCGATGACGCCGCCGTTGCAGACATAGAAGTTGATGTACCCCGCGGCGAAGTCGTCGCCCGCGCCCCGGTAGCGCAATTCCGAAGGCGCTTCGAGGGTTTCGATCTCGAGCGGGCGGCCCTGCGCGTCGGTGGCATTGTGCAGGATGTCGAGGTGACGGCGGGTCACGTCGTAGTCGAAGGACTCCTCGTTGTTGTCGAGTGCCGCCACCACGACGCCGGGGCGGGCGAACCGGGCGTAGAAATCGGTGTGGCCGTCGGTGATGTCGTGCCCGGCGATGCCCGGCAACCAGATCACCTTCGTGATACCGAGCAGATGCTCGAGCTCGGCCTCGACGTCGCGCTTCTTCCAACCCGGATTCCGATTGTTGTTCAGCACGCAGGATTCGGTGATGAGCGCGGTGCCCTCGCCGTCCACCTCGAGCCCGCCGCCCTCGAGCACCAGATCGGTGTGCACGGTCTCCACCCCGGCGCGGCCGTCGACGATGGTGGCGACCTTGGCGTCGCGGCGGTGCTGCTGTTTGCCGCCCCAGCCGTTGAAGTTGAAGTCGACGCCGGCCTTGGTGCCGTTGCCGTGCACGAACACCGGGCCGGTGTCGCGCATCCAGAGGTCGTCGAGGTCGGCGACGATGAGCTCGACATTCGCACCGCCCAGCATGTTTCGCGCCATCTCGAGTTCGTCCTGGCGCACCAGCATGGACACCGGTTCGAAGCGGGAGATGGTGGCGGCGATGGTGGCCAGGTTCTGGCGGACCTGCGGCAGCAACTGCCTACCCCAGATGGCTTCGCTCGCGCCGAAGGCCATCCAGGTGCGCCTGTGGGGCGCGCCCTCGTCGGGCATCACCCAGGAGCGCCCGTCGTTGGGCGTGGAGGACGAGGTGTCGCCGCTGAACCACGACGAGATCGGCCCGTCGCAGCCCGCGAGCAGCAGCCCGCCCATGGTCAAAATCCCGGATCGCATGAACCGGCGTCGTTGCATCTCGCAGTCTCCTTGTGTGAGGGGCACGGCGCGGCGTTTCCCTCTCCGGCGCGCTGAATCCGCTGAACCCGCTGGTAGGACGGCCGTCCGCACACGACGACCCCGAGCCGGGCACCAAGGACTGTATTCCTGACTGAATTTTCAGTCAAGGAACGCGACGCAGGTCACCAGGCACGGGCGGGCTCGGCGCGCGGGCACAAGATCGGCGGGGCCGTTTAACGAGAGCCGTATATCTTTGCGCGCCAGCATCATTCGTCACCGAACTCGCTCTAGGTGACTGGTGTTTTTCGTGCGGTGAGGGGCGGGTCTCGAGCAGAATGTTGCGGTGACGTTGGGGCGTGTGCCGGTTCAGGGTGATCTGTTGCAGTCGACGGTGGAGTTCTGCGCGGGCCGGGTGGGCGAGGACTCGATTTACGGTGTGCTGCACCGGGAATGCGGGCGGTTGTTCCCGGATGAGATGTTCGCTGATCTGTTCACCGATGTCGGGCGGCGCAGTGTGCCGCCGATGATCGTGGCGGTGGTGATGGCGTTGCAGCGGATCGAAGGTTTGTCGGATCGGGAAGCGGTGGAGCGGTTCGCGTTCGACGCCCGCTGGAAATACGCCGCCGGTGGCCTGGCTTTCGATTATCCGGGGTTCGTGCACACGGTGCTGGTGGACATGCGCGCGAGGCTGGCCCGTTCGGATCGGCCCGGCCGTATCTTCGACGCTGTGCTCGCCGTGGCACGCCAGGCCGGGCTGGTGGGCCGCAAACGGGTGCTGGACTCGACACCGTTGTATGACGCGGTGGCCACGATGGACACCATCACCTTGGTCCGCTCGGCGATCCGCGGGCTGCTCGCGGTCGCCGGCGCCGAGCTTGCGGGGTCGTTGCGGGCGCGGATCAGCAGCGGTGACGACTACGCCACCGCGGCGAAACCGGTCATCGATTGGGACGATGCGACCGCCCGCGCCGCACTGATCGATTCCCGGGCTCGTGACGCGATGGCCATGCTGGTGTTGCTGGAGGGCCGCGACCTCGACGAAGCCACCGGTAAGGCCGCGGCGCTGCTGGCCACCGTGCTCGGCCAGGACATCACCGACGAGGAGGGGACCTTCCGGATCGTGCGGGGCACCGCGGCCGATCGGGTGATCTCCACCGTCGACCCCGAAACCCGCCACGGGCACAAGACCCAAGCGCGCGGGTTCGACGGCTACAAGGGTCATATCGCCATCGATCCCGACAGCGAGATCATCACCGCCACCACCGTCACCCCCGGCAACACCGGCGACGCCGACCCCGCCGAGGAACTGCTCGCCGATACCCTGCCCTCCGAAGCCGAAGCCGAAGCCGAAGCCGAAGCCGAAGCCGAAGCCGAAGCCGAAGCCGAAGCCGAAGCCGAAGCCGAAGCCGAAGCCGAAGGTCGGGACGAGGATGCCGCCGCGGTGTTCGGTGACTCCGCCTACGGGTCCGGTGAGTTGTTGAAACGTTTGGACGACAACGGGATTCACAACGGAGTGAAGGTGCAGCCGTCGTCGTCGGTGAAAGGCCATTTCTCCAAGGACCGGTTCACGATCGACCTGGATGCCCGCACGGTGAGCTGCCCGGCCGGGGCCACCGCATCGATCGCTGCCCGCACCGGCCGTCATACCGGCACCGCCCACTTCGGTGCCCTCTGCGCCGAGTGCCCGCTGCGTTCGCAGTGCACCTCGGCGGCGGGCGGGCGCACGATCACCGTCGGCGCCTTCGAGAACTACCTGGTCGCCGGTCGCCAGCGGCAGCTCGATCCGGTCTGGAAGGCCGACTACCGCGCGACCCGACCCAAGGTCGAACGCAAGATCGGCCATTTGATGCGCCGCCGCCACGGCGGACGCCGCGCCCGCATGCGCGGCCGGGCCAAAATCGGAGCCGACTTCAGCTTGCTGGCCGCCGCGGTCAACCTCTCCCGCCTCGCCGTTCTCGGACTCACCCACACCAGCACCGGCTGGGCCACCACCGCCTGACAGCGCCGGTCATCCGGCGCTGTCAGGCCAAACCGCCACGGGCACAACCGGAAACAAACAACAACCGATACCACCGCCGGCCCGCGCCAACTCGACCTCACCCACCAGCACCACCACACCGCCGGCCGTCAGATACCCGTTCGACACCAGCCACCTAGGGTGGCTTTGACGACGATCGACGACAGGAAGGAAGCAGGGAGTGGCGGGCAAGGGCGCGGGCTGGCTGGAACCGATCGAGGAGTCCACGCAGCGGTTCCTCGCGACGGTCGACACGCTCACCGACGACCGGATCAGCGGCGACTCGCTGATCCCGCCGTGGACGCGGGGCCATGTCATCGCGCACGTCTGCCGGGCCGGGGACAGCCTGGTGCGCCTGCTGACCTGGTCGCGCACCGGCGTGGAGACCCCGCAGTACGCGAGCATGGCGGCGCGGGCCGCCGAGATCGAGGCGGGCGCGGCGCGACCGGTGGCCGAACAGCTGGCCGATGTGGCCGCCGGCGCGCAGCGGTTCGCCGACGCGGTGCGGCTGCTGCCGGCCGAGGCGTGGGAGCGAACCGTCCGGCCCCGCACCGGGGAACCGCGGACACCGGAGACGCTGGTGCCGATGCGGCTGCGGGAATTGGAGATTCACCACGCCGACCTGAATGCCGGATACTCGTTCTCCGACATTCCCGAATCCGCGGCGCGCTGGATTCTCGACGATATCGCCGACGCGCTCTCCGGCCGGACACCCGACGGCCCGGCCCTATGGCTGCGAGCCACCGACAGCGACTTCCGCCGGGAGCTGAGAGGCGAAGGGCACTCGGCCCCGATCGGTATCAGCGGGACGCAGGCCGACCTGCTCGGCTGGCTCAGCGGCCGGATTCCCGCCGCCGCAACCGGACTCATCGCCGCGGGCGCCGACACCGTGCCGCCGGCCCCGATCTGGATCTGACCATCCCGAATTCGGCCATCCCGCTCCCACCCGGCCCCGACGCCGGTCAGACTCGAAAACTATGACCGCCGTTCGCATTACCGCCACCTTGGCCGCCGTCCTCGCGATCACCGGCGCCGGGGCTGTCGCGACAGGTCCGGCCACGGCGCCCGCGCGGGCGTACGGACCGGCGTCGTGCGTTCCGGGGAATCCCACCCAGCCCACCTCCGAGCTGTTCGCCACCACCAACACCGCCACCATCACCGACCCGGCCGATCCCCGGCTGAACGACCGGTTGTCGCAGTTCGAGCTGGAGGTGAACGCGACCGCGCTCACCGAACTCGCGCTGCCCGTCGGCTCGGAACTGCTGGACGGGGTGTTCTGGTCCTCCGACACCGGGGCGGCCACCTACGAGCGGTCCCGCCAATTCCAGCTGGCCTGTACCGATTTCAAGAATCTGTGCTGGGTCGCCGACGACCTGCGGGTGCGCTACAACCAGGAATCGGTGCTGACCTTCGAGTACCTGCCCGGCGACGACATCCGCGCCGACGGCTTCACCGTCACCGTCCCGGGCATCGACCGCACCCGCTTCCACGATGCCCTGATCGCGGATCCGCAGGTGCGTGACCGGCTCGGCGGCGGATCGGTCACCGAATCGGGCGATCTGGTACTGGTGGCCGACCGCGCCGATCAGGATCTGGTGCGGAATTTCGTGACCGGACTCGGCGGCGCATGGAACGACGGCCAACTGCGTTACGGCGATCGCGAATTCGTGCACGGCACCGGCACGGCCGCTCTGGCGTGCCAGCTCTGACGGCCGGACGGCATCGCCGTCATCTGCATGGTCCTATGGTGAGACCGGTATCCTCGGGGGATGAAGCGTACGTCGTTCGCGCGGTGGCCCTGCTCGGTCGCCCGGACCATGGATCTGCTCGGGGACTGGTGGACGCCGCTGGTGCTCCGTGAAGCCTTCTACGGGGTGCGGCGATTCGACGAGTTCCAGCAGGAATTGGGGATCGCCCGCAATACCCTGAGCGATCGGCTCAAGCGGCTGGTCGAGGAGGGGCTGCTCGAAAAGCGGCCGTACCACACCGAACCCACCTGGTACGAGTACGTGCTGACCGAGAAGGGCCGCGACTTCTGGGATGTGCTGCTGGTGATGTCGCGGTGGGGCGACCGCTGGCTCGCCGACGCGGACGGGCCGCCGGTGATCTTGAACCACACCGCGTGCGGGCACGACACCCAGCTCAAGGTGGTGTGCGAGCACTGCGATCAACCGGTGCCGATCGAGGAGTCGCGGCTGCGCATGGGGCCCGGCTATCCCGAGCGATTGCGCGAGCGGCCCGATATCCGGGCGCGGTTCGCGCGGCAGGAGACCAAGTAGCTTTCCCGCATTCCGGCGACATCCTGAAATCATGCGTTGACCTGCATCGTCTATTTATGCAACCATCGAGCCAGTAGCAGCTCTCACAGCGAGGTGACGCATGGAGTGGACCGGCGCGAAGTATGCCGATGGACCGACGGCGCAGGCCGAGATCTGGATCGACGCGACACCCGAGGCGGTGTGGGCGCTCGTCTCGGACATCGGGCTGATGCCGGAGATGAGCGCGGAACTGCAATCGGCGCACTGGGTGCGGCCGGACACCCCGCCCGGCGTGGGCAGCACCTTCGTGGGCACCAGCCGGCACGAGGCGCTGGGCGAATGGTCGACGACTTCCCATGTCGTGGAATGGGATCCGCCGCGCGTCTTCGCCTGGGCGGTCAGTGATCCCGAGCACCCCTCGGCCACATGGCGTTTCACCGTCGAGTCCGCGGACGGCGGCGCGACTCTGCGGCAGTGGGTCCGCATGGGCCCCGGCCGGTCCGGGCTGAGCATCGCCATCGAGGCCATGCCCGAGAAAGAGGAGAAGATCGTGTTCGTGCGCATGCGGGAATTCGAAGCCGCCATGCAGGCCGTGGTCGCCGACATCAAGCGCCGCGCCGAGGAGGGGACTCGCTGATGCGCACCGCCACCACCGTCGAACTCTCCCGCGATTCCCAGCAGGTCATCGATTTCGTTCGGGAGGCCGAGACCATGGGCCTGGACATCTGCTGGGTCGCCGAGGCCTGGGGCTCCGACGCCCCCTCGGTGCTCGGTTACCTCGCCGCCCGCACCGATCGAATCCTGCTGGGCTCCGGCATCATCCAGGTCGGCACCCGGTCGCCGGTGGCCATCGCCCAGGCCGCGCTCACCCTGGCCGAACTCTCCCAGGGCCGCTTCCTGCTCGGCCTGGGCTCTTCCGGCCCTCAGGTCATGGAAGGCCTGCACGGCGTCCCGTTCGCCCGCGCGCTCACCCGCATGCGCGAGACCATCGACGTCATCAAGCAGGCCACGGCCGGTGAGAAGGTCTCCTACCAGGGCGACACGATCCGAATCCCCTTGGACGGCAACAGCAAACCGATGCGGCTGTCGATCCCCGCCAACACCGGCATCCCGATCTACATCGCCAGCATGTCGCCCAGGATGCTCGAGCTCACCGGCCGGGTGGCCGACGGCTGGCTGGGCACCAGCTTCGTCCCCGAGGGCTCCCACGCCTACTTCGACCACCTCGACGCCGGCCTCGCCGCGGCCGGCCGCATCCGCGCCGACATCGATGTCTGCCAGGGCGCGGAGGTCGCGTTCTTCGACGACGAGGAAGCCGTCAGCCGCCACCTCGCCGGCCGAAAACTCGAGCTGGCCTTCAGCATCGGCGGCATGGGCAGCGAGAAGACCAACTTCTACAACGCCGCCTACGCCCGCCAGGGCTGGTCCGACGTCACCGGCGAGATCCGGCAACGCTGGCAGGCCGGCGACCGCGCGGGAGCGACCGCGCTGGTCACCGACGACATGATCCTCGCCACCACCTTGATCGGCACCCCGGAGATGGTGCGACGCCGACTCCGGACGTGGAGCGACGTCGGCGTCGACACCGTCCGCCTCTACCCCGCCGGCGACACCCTCGCCACCAAGCTGTCCAACCTCGCCCAGGCCCTGGATCTCATCGCCGACCTCGA
Organism: Nocardia sp. CA-151230; assembly: GCF_050942175.1. Taxonomy (NCBI): domain Bacteria; kingdom Bacillati; phylum Actinomycetota; class Actinomycetes; order Mycobacteriales; family Nocardiaceae; genus Nocardia; species Nocardia sp. CA-151230. The sequence goes on along the minus strand of NZ_CP192061.1, from coordinate 3,074,995 downwards.
CCACACCCCGATCAGCTCGCCGTCGCCCGCCGACTGACAGAGACACCCGGCCCGGTTTCGGCCAGGGCACAGTCCTTTTCGCGATCGCCGCAGCGAGCGGGCTGTCGCGGACCGGACAGCATAATCTCGATTCATGGTGCCGGGGACGAATGGGGCGGGATTGCCGCCGAGTCTGGTGGAGGTGGCGACCCGGCAGGTGCGGGCCGAGGTGCTCAGCGGGGTGTTCGAACCCGGGGAGCGAATCGGCGAGGAGGCCCTGTGCGCGCGGCTGGGGACCAGTCGCGCGCCGGTGCGGGAGGCACTGCGGCTGCTGGCGCAGGAGGGGCTGATCGAGCATGTGCCGCGCCGTGGGTTCCGGGTCGCGGTATGGTCGGCGACCGACATCCTGCAGCTGTTCGAGTTGCGGCGGGTGCTGGAGCGGCACGCCATCGAGAATGCTTTCCCGCTTGCGGCAGAAGGTGATCCATTGCGCGAGGTACGGGCGGCGCTCGAGGAGATGCGCGCGGCCGACGCCGCCGGGGACCTGTTCGAGCGCGACAATGCCCATCGACGCTTCCATGCCGCCATCGTGGCGCTGGCGGGCAACCGGCAACTGAATCTGGCGTATGAGCCGATCCTGCTGAAGCTTCAGCTGCCGATGGCTCGCAACCTGCGTACCGAGGCGCGCAGCGCGCAGCGCCGCAATGGCATTCGACGCCACGCCGAACTGCTGGCCGCCCTGGAGTCGGGCGACGCCGCCGTCGCCTGCGACGCGCTGGTGCGGCACGGCGAGCGGGCCTATCTGGACCTGGATATCCGCTAACACAGCGGATACATTGCGGGACCGCCGATTTCACACATTCTGTCGACAATCGACAGATGAGTACCACCGGTCCCACGGTCGTGGAGATTCTGGCCTCACACGAAAGCGGCAGCGGCTCACCGACGCACACCGCCGCGCGGGTCGCCGACGCCATCGCCGCCCGCGGCGCGGACGGCACCTGGATCACCCCGGTGCCGCGTGAGCAGCTGCTCGCCGCTGCCGCCGAGATCGAACGCCGCCCGGGGGCGCGCACCCTGCCGCTGTACGGGGTGCCGTTCGGGGTGAAGGACTCCATCGACGTGGCGGGGTGGCCCACCACCCTCGCCTGTCCCGATTTCACCTACACGGCCACCGAAACCGCGCCCGCGGTCCAGCGCCTGCTGGACGCGGGCGCGCTGTTCGTCGGCAAGACCAACCTGGACCAGTTCGCGACCGGGCTCAACGGCACCCGCACGCCCTACCCCATTCCGCGCAGTGTCTACGGCGGCGAATTGATCTGCGGCGGCTCCAGTTCCGGGTCGGCGCGCGCGGTGGCGCTGGGCGAGGTGCCGTTCTGCGTGGCCACCGATACGGCCGGATCGGGCCGGGTACCGGCCGCGCTCAACGGGATCCTCGGCTGGAAGCCCTCGCGCGGGCTGATCAGCACCGTGGGCCTGGTGCCGGCCTGCCGATCGCTGGACTGCCTGTCGCTGATGGCGACCACGGTGGAGGATCTGGATCGGGTCTTCGCGGTGATCGCGGGTGTGGATTCGGACGATCCGTGGAGCCGGGAGCGCGGGCCGCGTTTCAGCGGCGGGCGGGTGCGGGTCGGCCTGCCCGACGCGGCCGAGCTGGAATTCTTCGGCGACGAGGTCTTCCGGGCCGCCCATCTGGGCGTGCGAGATCGGCTGGGACGGCACGGATTCGACTGTGTACCCACCACGCTGGAACCCTTCCTGGCCGCGGGCGAACTGCTGTACCAAGGTCCATGGGTGGCCGAGCGGCTGGTGGAGTTCGAGACCTTCCTGGCCGCACGACCCGGCTCGATCCTGCCGGTGATCCGCGAGATCCTCACCGGCGGTTTCCGATTCACCGCGGTCGACGTGTTCCGCGCACAGCAGCGCCTGCAGGAATTGCGGGCCGCGGTAGCGCGGATGTGGGCAGAATTCGACGTGATCGTGGTGCCCACCATCGGCACCACCTTCACCGTGGCGCAGGTGCAGGCCGATCCCATCGCCACCAACACCGTGCTGGGCCACTACACGCATTTCGGGAATCTGCTGGATCTCACCGCGATCTCGGTACCGGTGGGCACCACCTCGGACGGCCGCCCGCTGGCGGTCATGGTCTTCGGACCGGCCCTCGCCGACGACACCGTGCTCGCGGCGGCCGCCCGCATCCTCGACGAGCCGCGCCCGGCCGTGGCGCATTCGGAATTCCGGCTCGCACAGAAGGAACGACAATGACGGCAGTTCACCACATTCCGGCGCAACCCGCGGATTTCACCTTCGACCCGAACACCGTGGCGTTGCTCGTCATCGACATGCAGCGCGATTTCCTGCTACCCGGCGGATTCGGCGAGAGCCTCGGCAATGACGTGACGCTGCTACGCACCGTCATCGAGCCGCTGGCGGCGCTGCTGGCCGCCGCCCGCGCCGCCGGGCTCCCCGTCATCCACACCCGCGAAGGCCATCTGCCCGACCTGTCGGACTGCCCACCGGCGAAGCTGGCACGGGGCAACCCCTCCCAGCGCATCGGGGACCCGGGCCGGTTCGGGCGCATCCTGATCCGCGGCGAATACGGCCACGACATCATCGACGAACTCGCGCCGCGCGACGACGAGGTGGTGATCGACAAGCCCGGCAAGGGCGCGTTCTACGCCACCGAGCTGGCGGATGTGCTGGCCCGCACCGGGATTCGCTCACTACTGGTCACCGGCGTCACCACCGAGGTCTGCGTGCACACGACGGTGCGCGAGGCCAATGACCGCGGCTACGAATGCCTGGTCGTCTCCGACTGCGTCGGTTCGTATTTCCCGGATTTCCAGCGCGCCGGCCTGGCCATGATCACCGCGCAGGGCGGCATCTTCGGCTGGGTCGCCGATTCCGCGGCCGTCCTCGACGCGCTCACCTCCGCCGTCTCCCCCGCCCCGGCCCAGTGAACAGGAACCCCCATGTCCGTCGATACCGAGCTGCCCGGTGAAACCGGTTCGGCCGCACCGCTGTCGCTGCCGTGGTGGACCCGCGGCGACACCAATGCCTTCTTCGGCCTGTCGTTCAATATCCTCGTCAATGTCCTGACCCTCACCACCCTGTCGGTCGCGGTGGTGAAGATCCCGAGCGCCGACGTGCTGGGGACCGTGCTGCCGGCCCTGGGCATCGCGCTGGTGCTGGGCAACCTCTACTACATGATGCTGGCGCGGCGGCTGGCCCGCCGCGAGGGCCGCGCGACGGTCACGGCACTGCCCTACGGGCCCAGCGTGCCGCACATGTTCATCGTCGTGTTCGTGGTGATGCTGCCGATCTATCTGAAGACCAACGACCCGATCAAGGCGTGGTCGGCAGGCTTGGCCTGGGCGTTCATGATCGGCGTGATCGTCATGATCGGCGCGTTCGTCGGGCCCTTCATCCGCCGCATCACGCCGCGCGCGGCCATGCTGGGCACCCTGGCCGGCATCTCCATCACCTTCATCGCCATGCGGCCCGCCGCGCAGATGTGGGAGGCCGCCTGGATCGGGTTGCCGGTGCTGGCCATCATTCTCATCGGCTTCTTCACCGATGTACGGCTGCCGGGCAATGTTCCGATCGGGCTGGTGGCGCTGCTGACGGGCACGGCCATCGGCTGGATCGGCGGCTACATGTCGGTGCCGGACGTGTCGAAGGCCGCCCACGATATCGCGCTCGGACTGCCGGATCTGCGGCTGCACCTGCTCTTCGACGGGCTCGGGCATCTGGCGCCGCTGCTGGCCACCGCGATTCCGCTGGGCGTCTACAACTTCACCGAGGCCATGAGCAATGTGGAGAGCGCCGCGGCGGCGGGCGACAACTACAACCTGCGCAGCGTGCTGCTGGCCGACGGGTTCGGCGCGATCATCGGATCCGGATTCGGGTCGCCGTTCCCGCCCGCCGTCTACATCGGCCACCCCGGCTGGAAGGACGCCGGCGGGCGCACCGGGTACTCGCTGGCCAGTGGCGCGGTCATCGGATTGATGTGTCTGCTGGGGCTTTTCGGAGTGCTGGCCACACTGCTGCCCATTCCGGCGATCGTGCCGATCCTGCTGTACATCGGTCTGCTGATCGGGGCGCAGGCGTTCCAGGCGGTGCCCCGCCCACATGCGGTGGCGGTGGTCGCCGCGCTGCTGCCGAACCTGGCGGAGTGGGGCGTCGGCCAGATCGACAATGCGCTCAGCGCGGCGGGCACCACCGCGGACAAGGTCGGCATGGGTGCGCTGGGACAGGCCGGGGTGGTCTACGACGGGCTGAAGACGCTCGGCGAGGGCGCGGTGCTGGCCGGACTGGTACTCGGCACCATGGTCACCTTCGTCCTCGACAAACGGTTCCGGGCTGCGGCTCTGGCCTGCGCGGCCGGTGCGGTGCTCAGCTTCGTCGGGCTGATCCACGCACCCGAGGTCGGCTGGGCCGCCGCCCCGAAGGTCGCCCTCGGCTATCTGTTCTTCGGCCTGGTATGTCTGGCGTGTTCCAGGCTGCGAACCACCCGCACGGCCCCGGATCCCGCTGCGGCCGAGGCGATCTCGGACTAGGTCTGACCAACGGGGGCGTAGGCGTCGGCGTCGAGGGCGAAGCTCCGGGCAACGCCCTCCTTGGCGGTGCGGTACGACGTCTCGGCCGGTGGCGTCCTCGAACGCATCCCCGCTACCTGGGCCGATCCATTTCCTCGAGAAAGATCCGCAACCCCTCCCCGATCTTCCCCGCAGCATTCTCCAACTGCTCCGGCGACAACACCTTCCCGAACGACGCCGCCTTCAGCAATTGCCGCTGCACCTCTTTGAGGTTCATCGTCGCCCAGTCGCGTCGTGAGAGTTCCGGCATGGCCCGGAACGATACCTCGAGTAGAACGTTTGTTCGAGTACACCGGTTCGATCGCGCGCCACTCCCTCGGAGCGGCGACTGTCACCCTCCGAAGATGGCTGTGGGATCCCCCGTGTACCAGGTGTTGTCGATGCGCATGCGGCGGATGAGCCAGCGGTCGCCCTCGCGCTGGAGTTCGAGGTCGTAGGGGTTCTTCAGCAGGGCGTGGACACTGGGGTCGGCGACCAGCAGGTGCTGGGCTTCGACCAGGGCGGTCATCCGGGCGGTGTCGCCGTCGATGGTGATGCGGGGGTTGGTGACCTGGTGGGTGGTGTTCACCCGCCCGGTGAACATGGCCAGGATGGTGGTGACGATGGCGTCGCGGCCGGCCATCACCGGCGGTGCGCCGCCCCAGCGCGCGGCGGCCGGGCGGAAGTCGAGTTCGGCGTCGGCGGTGAAGGCCGACGCGAACAGGTCACGATCCTTGGTGTCCTGTCCCAGCCCGAAACGATAGAGGGCGTCGGTGATTTCGGCGCGGTCGCGCAGTTCCGCGACGACCGCGGCGATATCGGTCGAGGGCGCGGACAGGGCCTGGTGCGTGGTGCTCATTTTGTTGCTCCCGGGTCGGTCGATCTGTTGGCTTCACTCTGCTGCCGGCGCAATTGGCGAACAATGCCGCTTTCGATAAGGATCGTCAGGCAGGACTTAACGATGGGATGGCCGGTGATCGAGCGGTACGAGGTGGAGACCCTGCTGGCCCTGGCCGAGGAACTGCATTTCGGCCGGACGGCCGAGCGGCTGCGCGTCTCGACCGCCCGTGTGAGTCAGACCGTGAGCAAGCTGGAGCGCCGCGTCGGCGTGCCGCTGTTCGACCGGACCAGCCGACGTGTCGAACTCACGCCGGTGGGAAGGCAACTGGTGCGGGAGCTGCGTCCGGCGTGGGAGGACGTCGCCGCCGCGGTGCGGCACGCCATCGACGCCGGGCGCGGCGTGACCGGCGTGCTCCGGGTCGGCTTCGTCGGCCCGGCCGCCGCCCAGTTGCTGGTCGGCGCCACCGCCGAGTTCCAGCGCCGAATTCCCGACTGCGAGGTGCGGATTCGAGAGGCGCAGCCCGCCGAGATCCCGGACCGGCTGCGCGCCGGGGACATCGATCTGGCACTGTGCGCATTTCCGGACGAGGCAGCACCGGACCTCGACCGGGGACCGGTGCTGGTCAGCGAGGCCTGCGTCCTCGCCGTCGCCGCGTCCCACCCGTGGGCCGGCCGGACCTCGGTACCGGTCAGCGAACTCGACCGGGTCACGGTCATCCGGCTCGCCGGGGCGGTAATCCACACGGCTGCAACACAATCCGGCCCGGTCGCGACCACGATGCAGGAAGCGTTGACGCTGGCCGGAACCGGACAGGGCGTGCTGGCCCTCGGCGCCCACGCCCTGCGCTATCACGCACGCCCCGATGTCACCTACGTGCCGCTACGGGACGCGCCGACGGTGACATGGGGCCTGATGTGGCCCGCGGGCCGCGACACCGCCCGCGTCCGCGCGTTCGCCGCCGCGGCGGAATCGTTCCTGCAGTAGCCGAAAGGAACCCACCCGACCATGGCTTCCATCCGCCACGAGATCGCGATCAACGCCTCGCCGCACCATGTTTGGGAGGTGATCCGCGATATCGGCGCCGTCCACGAACGCCTGCTCCCCGGGCGGGTGGCCGGCACCCGGATCGAAGGCGTCCACCGGTTCCTCACCTTTCCCGACGGTCACGTCATCCGGGAACTCATCATCAGCGTCGACGACGACACCCGTCGTCTGGCCTACTCCGTGGCCGAGGGCGCCCGCCCCCGGCTGGACTACCACCACGCCTGTTTCGAAGTCCGCGCCGACGCCGACCACGCGCGCCTGATCTGGACCACCGATCTCCTCCCTGATTCCGCCGCCCCCGCGGTACGGATTCGCACGCAGTACGGCATCGCCGAGATGAAGCACGCCATCGAAGCCTCCGCCGAACCCGAGTGACACGTTCCGGGACCGCTCCCCGGGCAATCCAAGATCAATTAGGGTCGCGGTGTCACAGATCGCCCGCGCCCGGTGTCTTGTGGACCGACACGGGTCGAGAGTGAGGACAGGAGCCACCCATGACCGGGACCACGGCCGCGACCGAGGCGTTCGTCGCCCATCGGAATCTGCTGTTCACCGTTGCCTACGAGATGCTCGGCTCGGCGGCCGACGCCGAGGACGTGCTGCAGGAGACCTGGCTGCGCTGGACCGGCGTCGACCTGGATACCGTGCTGGATCAGCGCGCCTATCTGGTGCGGATCACGACGCGCCAGGCGCTGGTGCGACTGCGCACGCTGGGCCGCCGCAAGGAGTCCTATGTCGGCCAGTGGCTGCCGGAACCGCTGCTGACCGCGCCGGATGTGGCCGAGGATGTCGAACTGGCCGAGAGCGTTTCGATGGCCATGCTGCTGGTGCTCGAGACGCTCACACCGACCGAACGGGCGGTGTTCGTGCTGCGCGAGGTGTTCGACCTGCCCTACGACGAGATCGCGGAGGCCGTCGACAAGACCTCGGCAGCGGTGCGCCAGATCGCCCATCGCGCCCGCTCCCATGTCGCGTCGCGGCGTCCGCGCGAAACGGTGTCCGCGGCCGAGACCCGCGATGTGCTCGAAGCCTTCCAACGCGCGCTCAATACGGGCGACCTGCAGGGGCTGCTCGATCTGCTGGCCCCCGACGTGGTCGCACTGGGTGACGGCGGCGGGATCAAACAGGCGCTGCCGCGGCCGATTACGGGCGCGGATCACGTGGCGCGGCTGTTCAGCGTGGGCTGGAAGACCGTCGCCGCGGGCATGGAGATCGAGCCGGCCATGGTCAATGGCCACCCGGCGCTGGTCTTCCGGGTCGACGACGAGGTGGACACCGTCCTGGCGATCCGTATCGACAACGGTCTCATCACCGGGTTCTACTCGGTGCGCAACCCGGAGAAGCTCTCGCGCATGACGCAGGAGACCAGCCTGAGCCGGTGAATCCGGCTACGCGGCAGGGCCGTTCAGGTACGCGTCCACGGTGGCGCGCGCCAGTTCGGCCATGCGGGCGCCGTAGGACTCGTGCCCGTCGCCGACGAATCCGCCGTCCGCGTCGCGCAGGTCGTGCACCGACCGCGGGAAGCGGTCCGGGATCTGCCCGGGCAGTGGCCGATAGGCCGCGAGGGCCTCGGTGTCATACACGAAACCCATGCCCTGCACGGCATTTCGCCTGCGTTGCGTCTGCCCGAACCGGTTCAGCGCGGCCAGTCCCCGATCCAGGTACAGCTGCAAGATCCGGAACTGGCTGTCGAGATACTGCTCGCGCGCGACCGATTCGTTCGGATGCTGCAGCAGATATGCCAGCACCAGCGGGGTGTGCCAGGCGTACATCGCCGGATCGCTCTGCTCCCGCGCGAGCGCCTCGTACCAGGTGGGTGCGCACGGCGCGGCCGCGCCGCACGGACAGGTCTCCGAATGCTGTTGCACGCCTTGTGATACCACGCGTCGCCGGCGATCAGCCGCGCCCGATGTAGGGCATGCCCGTCGCCATCACGGTCAGGAACGGCACGTTCACCTCGAGCGGCAGCTCGACGGTCTGGACCACCAGCCGGGCCACGTGCGCGGCGTCGATCGTCGGCTCCGGGCGGATGCTCCCGTCCGCCTGCAGCGACCCCGCCGCGATCCCGGCCGTGAGTTCGGTTGCGGCATTGCCGATATCGATCTGTCCCGCGGCGATATTGTGCGCGCGCCCCTCCAGCGCCAGCGCCTTGGTGAGCCCGGTGATGCCGTGTTTGCTGGCCGCGTAGGCGACAGTGTTCGGCCGCGGCGTATGCGCGGAGATCGACCCGTTGTTGATGATCCGCCCGCCCTGCGGCGTCTGCGCCCGCATGAGCCGGAATGCGGCCTGCGCGCACAGGAACGACCCGGTGAGGTTGATGTCGACGACCTGTTTCCAGTCCGCCACCGGCACCTCGTCGATCGGCAGCGTGGGCCCGAAGATCCCGGCATTGTTGATCAGCACATCCAGCCGCCCCCACCGCTGCACGATGTGCGCGAACACCGCGTCCACCGCCGCCGGATCGGTGACATCGGCCGGCACGGCCGTCACGCCGCCCGGCCCGGGTGCCGAGGCGACGACCTCGTCCAGGGTGGCCGCCGTGCGCCCGACCGCCACGACCTGATGTCCGGCCGCGGTCAGCGCATGGGTCATGGTGCGGCCCAACCCGGTCCCGGCACCGGTGATGAGAACGATCTTCGATGTGGTCACGAACGCCGAGCGTATTCGACCGGCGCGGCCACTCGGCGGCACCATCGCGTTCCGACCGGTCCGCACTCACCCGGACCGGGGATGGTAGTGAAACAGAACACCCGGCGACACCGAATATCCCAGCGCACGAGGCAGGCAATGGGGCCGATCGTGCAGACCAAGCGTTCAATTGACCTGAAACCTTTTGTGGCCCAAACGAATCGATCAGCGTACCGGTTTACGCTCTGCTAATCTCTGGCGTGAGCGTTCGGCGTTGAACGAGAGTTCGTACGGAGCCCGCTTCACCTGGGGGAATACGTTGCTGTCCGTGGTTTTTTCGGGCGCGTACGGCCCACGCCGACACCCGACCGAGCACATCACCGAAAAATCGTACACTGCACAGGATTTGGCGGACGCCCGGGTCGCCAAGGCCACCGTCACCGGGGAGATCCTCGACGGTGTCGGCGATGCCGTGTCGTTCCGATATCTGGAGGGCAGCCGGCGACGGCTGCTGACCGTGGCGCTATCGCTGGTATCGACCGGACTGGGCGGTGGGTACGTACTATGGCTGGTCGACAACGGTCTCGGCGCGACCGAGAAGTACGAGCAGTTCGGGACGATCGCCATCATCATGGTGACCCTGGTGGTCACCGTCGAGGTGATTCGCTTCGCCCTCGTGATGGCCATGTCGCTGACCACCGCGCTGGCCCGCAAACCGGTGCCGATCCGCGCCCGCCCGGGCCTGAACGTCGCCCTGCTCATCACCTTCGTCCCCAGGAGCGAGGATATCGCCGTCCTGGAACGAACCCTGGTGGCGGCCAAGGAGATCCGGCATCGGCATCCCGGCGTCTTCGACATCTACGTGCTGGACGAGGGCGATCCGGGCCAGCCGGGCCGGGTGCGCGAGCTGGTGGCCGAGGTGGATCGCCGCCACGGCAATCGGGTGCGCTATGTGACCCGCGGCGGCAAGCCCGAATACCACCAGAAGAAGGGCCCGTTCGAGACCCGCACCAAATTCGGCAATATCAATGCCGGTCTCGACATGATCCGCGCGGACCCCGGTCTCCCCCGCTACGACGTGGTCATGGGCATCGATCCCGACCACAAACCCATGCCCGAATTCGGGGAAAGAATGCTGGGTTATTTCAATGACCCGGACGTGGCGTACGTGGCGGGCCCACAGGCGTATGCCAATGCCACCGACAATGTCGTGGCGAAACTGGCCGAGAGCCAGCAATTCGTTTTCCACAGCCTCATTCAAACCGCCGCCAATGCGCACGGCGCACCCATGCTGGTGGGCACCAGCTACGCCCTCCGGATGAGCGTCCTCACCGATATCGGCGGCATCCAGCCGTCCATCACCGAGGATATGGCGACGAGTTTCGCCATTCTGCCGCAACGCAATCCGGCCACCGGCCACAGCTGGAAGGGCGTGTACACCCCGGACCTGCTGGCGCACGGCGAGGGCCCGGCGTCCTGGGGCGACTTCTACAAGCAGCAGAACCGCTGGGCGCGCGGCGCCATCGAGCACATGCTGTTCGGTCCGTTCGCCCTCCAGATGCTGGGCATGTGGCGCACCCCCGCACGCGTGGTGCACTACCTGCTGCTCATGGCCTTCTACCCGGTCATGGGAACGGTGTGGCTACTGGGCGCGGCCAATGTGGCGACCTTCAGCTGGTTCGGGGTGAGCGGCGCGGTGGTGTCGCCGGGCAGCTGGTTCCTGTTCTACGGCTGGGCGTCGGTGAGCCAGATGACGCTCTACACCTGGGTCCGGCGGCACAATGTGAGTCCCTACGAGACGACCAATTCCTGGGGCGTCTACGGCATGTTCATGAGCGTCATCACCGCGCCCGTGTACGCCAATTCGCTGATCAAGTGCCTGCTTCGGCGTCCGGTCGGCTTCGACGTCACCCCGAAGGGTTCGAAGTCGCGCGGCGACAGCTGGTTCACCTTCCGGCTCAATCTGATGTGGCTCGCCTTCTATGTCACCGTGGCGGCCCTCACCACCGTGCGCGGCTACGCGGCCCCCGCCACCATGATGTGGCCACTGTTCGGCGCGCTGATCTCGGCCGCACCCATGCTGGTCTGGCGGCTGAATCCGCTCTGGATGGCCTGGTCCGCAGGCCGGAGACCCGCTGACACCACCGAATTCGAGGTCGTCGAGATCGCGGAGGAGGAGCGGGCGTGCTGAAGAAGACACCGACCCGGTTCGTCCGCTGGGTGGTCACCGCCGTGGTGGTCGGCACCCTCGCCATCGCCACCACCGCCACGGTGGCGGCGCTCTACCACCGTTTCCAGCACAATCGGCTGATCAACTCCGATACCTACAAGGCGCAGTTCGGCAAGTGGGAGGTCGTCACGCTGCCGAAGGATGTCGACGCCAATATCATTCACTCGATCGTGCTGCCGACCGGCAAGGTGCTGCTCATCGCCGGCAGCGGCAACGACCACCACAATTCCGACAAGGGCGTCTACAACTCGCTGATCTTCGACCCGGAGACCCGCACCGCCAAGCGCATCCCCACCCCCACCGATCTGTTCTGCTCCGATCACGCCTACCTCGCCGACGGCACGGTGCTGATCGCGGGCGGCACGGGCAGCTACGAGGTGCTGCCCGAGAACCTCACGCATGCGGGCGGATACCTGACGATCCGCAACGAGGATCCCGACCATCCGGGATTCGTCCCCAAGGGAACGACTTTCACGGGCAAGGACAGCGGCAAGGTCTACCGCTCCGATCGCGACATCACCATACCGCCCGCCGCCAAGGATCCGGTCACCTACAAGGTCTCCGCGACCGACCGCAATGTCTACGTCGCCGCCGACGCGCCGGGCACGGACGGCGTCTGGGATCACAACGACCACTACATCATCGGCGGCCTGACCTACGCCCAGCAGCAGAACCTGTACGGCTTCGCTCCCGAGATGGCCCTGAAGAAGAAGGAATACCAGGGCATCGACGCGGCGTACGTCTTCAACCCGTGGACCGAGACCTACACCGCTGTCGGCAGTATGGGTTACGCGCGCTGGTATCCGACCCTGACCCGGCTACCCGACGGCACGGTGATGGTCATGTCCGGGCTGGACGGCTCGGGCCGAATCCTGGACGGGCAGACCGAGATCTACGATCCCGCGACCGGAACCTGGACCGAGCGCGACGACCTGCGCCGCATCTTCCCCACCTATCCGGCGGTCTTCCAGACCGCCACCCCCGGCCGCCTGTTCTTCAGCGGCCCCAGTACCGGCTGGGGTCCCGCCGAGGAGCACCGCGATCCGGGAATCTGGAACCTGACCGACAATTCGTTCCAGCTCGTGCCCGGCCTGCGTGACCCGAACATGCTCGAGACCGGCTCCTCGACCTGGCTGGGCCCGGTGCAGCGGCAACGGCTGCTCGTGGTCGGCGGTGGCGGCGTGGGCGATTCGGCGCTGTCCACCGGCCGCATCGACATCGTCGACCTGAACGACGCGCAGCCCAGGTTCACGCCGCTGGCGGTGCTGCCCCAGGGCACCCGCTACCCGAATCTGGTGCCGCTGCCCAGCGGGGATGTGTTCATCACCAATGGCGCCAACGACTATCGCGGCCGCGGGGCCAGCGACATCCTGGCCGCCTTTCTGCTCGATCAGCAGGGCGTCCTGCATCCGATGGCCGATCCGACCGTGGGCCGCGACTACCACTCCACGGCGGTGCTGCTGCCGTCGGGCCAGATCATGACCGACGGCTCCAATCCGCTGTTCGCCGACAAGGCGAACACGCTGCCCGGCAAGTTCGAGCGCCGCATCGAAATCTACACGCCCCCATACCTGTACAGGCCGGACGGCGGGGCGGTCGCGCGACCGGTGGTCACCGGCGGGCCCGACCAGATCCGGCGCGGCGCGACCTTCGAATACACCGTCGGCAGCAACCAGGCCGAGGTCCCGGCCGCGGCCGACATCAAGTTCGTGCGGCTGCTCGCCCCGGCGGCGATCACGCATGTCACCGACACCAATGAGCGGGTGGTCGACCTGCCGATGACCCGCACGGATTCCGGTGTCTCCGTGAGCATTCCGGACAACCCGGCCATTGCCCCGTCCGGCTTCTACATGCTCTTCGCGGTGAACTCCGCCGGCGTGCCCAGCATCGCGAAATGGGTGCACCTGGGCTGAAGATCGCTAGGACAGCTGATCGAGCAGCAGCTGCCGGTCGAATTCGCCCGCCGCGGCCCCGCTGGTACCGCAACGGCCGTCGGATTGCCCCGGCGTCTTGATGAACGCGTGCGCGATCATCAGATCCCGGTCGAAGCGGGTACTCGGCAGCGTTCCGACCCGCTGCCCCTGCGGATTACACCACTCGACCAGGTCGGCGGTGTTCGGCGCGCCATTGACCGAGCTGTCGATCATGACGAACAGCCGATGACCGTAGGCCTGCTCGATTCGCGTCGCGTAGGACCGGATCTCGGCCTCCGGCCGCCGGTTGGCCACATTGAGCGAAATTCCGGCGACGGGCTGTCCGGGACTGATGGCGCGCAGCAGATCCGCCACCCGGCCGGGATCCACCCAGGTGCTGTTGCCGACATCGAGGTACACCGCGGTGGCCGGATTGTGCTGGAGCAGTTCGGCATACGCGAATCCGAGCAGTGACAATCGGGCCGCGCGATCGGCGTCGTTCATCTCCGTGGCGTGGGCCAGCGCGTCCGGTTCGAGGATCACGATCGCCGGATTCGTTCCGATCGCGTCGCTGACACCGGCGATCCACTGCCTGTACGAGTCCGCCCCGGCCTGTCCCCCACCGGATTCGCCGTGCAGGTCGCGCCCCGGAATGTTGTAGGCGACGAACATCGGTATGGAATCACTCGCCTGCCCCCGCGCGATGTCCTGCCGAATCGTTCCCGCCGTCACATCCAGATCGTGCGGCAGCCACTCCGCGACCGGCGTCCGGATCAGCCGCTCGAGATTCGCCCGCACTCGCGGATCGCTCACCGCCGGCAGTGTGGCCTGCAGATCCGCGTAGTACTTGTCGCTGGACTCCAGCAGATACTCCCCACTGGCGGGAGCGTTCCGCTCGGGCACCACCACCGCGGTCTCGGCAGTGTCCCGAGCGCACCCCGTGACGAAGAGATGCACCAGTACCGCGCACAGCATCCCCGCTCGGAGCAGGCGCGACCGGTATCGCCCCGTCCGCTGTCGCCGCATGCAGACAGTATGCCGGTAGGTCCGCACGACCGGGCACTCGACCGATTCCCCTGCGGCGCAGCCCGGTTGCCGATCCATCCCACCCCGCGTCCCGACCACCCCAACCACAGGCCGGTCACCCTGCTGGACTCCGCTCCGGCCTGTTCGCCGAGCAAGAGTGGGGCCACGTCCATCCGGAGACCTGCACCAGTGTCGGACCGTCCAACGGCGCGTCCTACTCCAATTTCGCCGACAAGAACGAGCAGTGCCTCATGCCGAATCGCCTCACCGGCCGCCGGGGAACCAGCGCCGGAAGCGGCCCGCCGCTTGCCTGCCATGCTGCTGGGCGCGCACGCGGTCCAGCCAGCCGGGCAACGGTTCTCGCGCGGACAGCCACGCGCCGGGCAAGCCGCCGGGCCGGGTTCCGGTGTGGGCCGCGACGATTCCGCCGACGATCGCGCTCGTGGTGTCGGTGTCGCCGCCGACCGAGAGGCAGGTGGCGATCGCGGCCCGATAGTCGTCCAGGTAGGTCGCCGCGGCCCACATCGCGAAGGGCACGGTGTCCTGCGCCGTCACGCTGGTGCCATTGCCGATCTCCGCGGCGACCTGCCCGGCCGGAGCCCCGAGCAGCGCGGAGGCCCGGCGGATCAGGCGGGTGGTCTCACCGTCGTCGAGCCGGTCCAGGACGGTGGCGAGGAATTCCGTTGGCGCGGGCCGGGTTCCGGCGAGCCGGGCCTGTGCCGCCGTGGCAGCCGCGAGCGCCACTGCGACCGCGCCGATGATGCCTTCGCGATGCGCGTGCGTCACCTGCGCCGATCGGAGCGCCTCGGCGGCGGCCCGATCCGGGTCGCTCGCGTAGAACGCGCCCAGCGGCGCGACGCGCATGGCCGCTCCGTTCCCGCACGAGCCCTGCCCGCCGAAGGCCGCCGCGGTCACCTGCCGCCAGGGCACGCCCCGGCGGATGCGCCCCAGCGTGTCCACGGTCATGAACCCGTAGTCGCGGCGCTGGTCGATGCGTTCGGCGAAGGCGGCCACCAGCCGATCCTGGTCGATCGCACCGTGTTCGAGCAGTTCCCCCGCCACCGTGCAGGCCATCTCGGTGTCGTCGGTCCATTCCCAGCGGCCCGTCGGGAGATCACCGGTCTGCAGGTCGGCCAGGGGCCGGCGCAGCACGAGGAACTCGGCACCGACCGCGTCCCCCACGGACAGTCCATCCAACGAATCCAGCATCAAGTCGACATGCACCGCGTCGATGCTAGCCACGGTCGCACGACACAGCATGCCGGTGCCGACTTCTTGTCTGTGCCCACCGACTTGTCTGTGCTCACTGACTTGTCTGTGCCCACTGCCAGACTCATCGATATGCGATGGGCGCTGGCGGAGACGGGTGACGGCGGGGCACGGGTGTGCCCGCTGGATCGGGCCGGTCGGCCCGCGGGTCCGGTGGTCGAGGAGTCCTCGCCGGCCGAGGCCGTGCGCTCGCGTCCGGAGGCAGAGCGATGGGTGTGGCGCTCGACCGCCGGAACCTATCGGCGGCTGCTCGAGGCGGGTGTGCGGGTGGATCGCTGCTACGACGTGGAGGCGGCGGAGTCGCTGTTGATCGGACACGAGGAGGGCCAGTCCGGGCAGGCCCGTTCGCTGGCGGCGGCCTGGGCCAGGCTGCATCGGCTCCCCGTTCCGGAGGACGCGCCCGCGCGGGCCGCCGACACCCAGCCGACCCTGTTCGAATCCGGCCCGGTGCCACTGCCATCCGGGACCGACGAGTTCACCGCACTGCTGGAGGTGTACGCGGGACAGGTCGCCCGCACGGCCGCGGCGGAATACCCGTACCGCATGCACCTGCTGCTCACCGCCGAGTCTGCGGGCCTGCTGGTGGCCGCGGAGATGTCGCGGGCCGGGATCCCCTGGCGCGCCGACCTGCACCGCGAACTGCTCGATTCCATGCTCGGAGAACGCATTTCCGGTACCGCGGAACCACGGCGCATGGCGGAGCTGGCCGAGGAGGTGTCGCGGGCCTTCGGCGGGGTGCGGGTCCGCCCGGACCTGCCGCAGGACATCATCCGAGCCTTCGGGCGGGCGGGAATCTCGTTGTCCTCCACCAGAAAATGGGAACTCCGGGAGATCGACCACCCGGCGGTCGCGCCGCTGCTGGCCTACAAGTCGCTCTACCGCCTGTACACCGCGCACGGCTGGTCCTGGATCGACCAGTGGGTACACGACGGCCGCTTCCGTCCCGAGTACCTGCCGGGTGGCACGGTGACCGGCCGCTGGACCACCAATGGCGGTGGCGCGCTCCAGATCCCGAAGGTGGTGCGCCGCGCGATCCGCGCCGATCCGGGCTGGCGGCTGGTGGTCGCCGACGCCGATCAGATGGAGCCCCGCGTGCTCGCCGCCATCTCCCGCGATCCCGGGTTGATGGAGGTGGCGGGCCGGGGTGAGGATCTCTATGCCGACCTGGCGGCCCGCGCGTTCGGCGGTGACCGCGCCCAGGCCAAGGTCGCCATGCTGGGCGCGATCTACGGCCAGACCTCGGGCGACGCACGCACCCACATGGCCGAGCTGCGCCGCCGCTATCCGGACGCCGTGGCCTATGTCGACGACGCGGCGGCCGCCGGGGAGGAGGGCCGCCTGGTGCGCACCTGGTTCGGCCGCACCTGCCCGCCCGCGACGTCATTCGACCAGGCCGACTCCGACGATGGGGCTGCCGCCGGATACGGCTCCACCCCGAGGGCCCGGGCTCGCGGTCGCTTCACCCGGAACTTCGTCGTGCAGGGCAGCGCCGCCGACTGGACCCTGCTGGTGCTGGCGGGCCTGCGGCACGCGATGCACACGGCGGGACTGCGCGCCGAGCTGGTCTTCTTCCAGCACGACGAGGTCATCGTGCACTGCCCCGAGGAGGAGGCGGCCGCGGTCGCCGAGGCGATCACGGCCGCGGCGGACACCGCCGGAGAGCTGGCGTTCGGCCCGACCCCGGTCCGGTTCCCCTTCACAACCGCGACAGTGGAGTGCTACGCGGACGCGAAGTAGGAAATAGCCGGCAGCGCTGTGGATTTCGCACCTATGGCGTGCGCAGCGCCGACAATCCAGCGGACAGCAGCGGCTCGACGCCCTCGCCCATGTGCTCGAACCCGGGTCCCACGGTCTGGCCGTGAATGTGTCGGAAATGGATGCCCTCGCTGATCACAGCGAGCTTGAACGACGCCAGCGCGATATAGAACCCGATCTCGGACACATCGCGCCCGGTGCGCATCGAATATCGTTCCAGCACTTCGGATTCGGCCGGATAGCCGGGTGCGAGCGCGACATCGCTGACCCCGGCCATGGCGGTATCGCTCATCCGCTGATAGACCAGCAGCAGGCCGATATCGGTGAGCGGATCGCCGAGTGTGGCCATCTCCCAGTCGATCACGGCCGCGACCCGGTCCTCGGCGTCGACGAGCACATTGTCGAGCCGGTAGTCGCCGTGCACGATGCCCGTTGCCGATTGCGCGGGCAGGTTCTTCGCCAGCAGATCGTGCAGTTCGACGGCGGCGGGCAGGTCCCGGCTGTAGGAGGCGTCGAGCTGCTTCTTCCAGCGCCGCACCTGCCGCTCCAGGAATCCGTCCGGCCGCCCGAAGTCCGCCAGCCCGACCGCGCCCGGGTCGACGGTGTGCAGCGCGGCCAGCGTGTCGATGAGGCCGGTGGCGATGACCCGGGTCCGGTCGGCGCCGAGCGGCACCAGTTCGGCCGCGGTCCGGTAGGGCGTGCCGACGATCCGTTCCATGACATAGAAAGGCGCACCGACGATGTCGTCGTCCTGACACAGCGCGTAGGTGGCGGGCACCGGCACGCCGTTGTCCGCGAGCGCGGTGATCACCCGGTACTCGCGGGCCATGTCGTGCGCGGTGGCGAGCACGTGCCCCAGCGGCGGACGCCGCAGGATCCACGCCGACTCGCCGTCGCTGATCTCATAGGTGAGATTGGACTTCCCGCCCGCGATCAACCGGCCGCGCAGCGGACCGGCCACCAGGCCCGGCCGAGTGTCGGCCAGCCACACCGCGAGTCGTTCGAGATCCAGGCCGGGTAGTTCGCCGGGCCGCTGATCGTCGCTCATGTGTCTCCCCGATGCTCAGTGGCCGTCGCCGCTGTCGAGCAGCCGCGCCTGATAGTGCCGCATGCCCGACAGCCATCGGTCGTAGTCCGCGCCCTTGCGACGGTACATGTCGAGCACCTCCGGGTGGGGCAGGATGAGGAACCGCTCGTCGTCCAGCGCGGCCATGACCAGCTCGGCCACCGTGTCGGGGGTAAGCACCGCACCGGCCGAGGTGACCGCCCGGGTGGCGGCCATGCCGATGGCGTCCCCCGAGTTCTCCCCCGCCCGCAGCAGCGGCGTCTCCACGCCCATCGGGCACAGGCAGCTGACCCGGACGCCCTGGTCGCCGTAGGTGACCGACAGCCATTCGGCGAACCCCACGGC
The DNA here is from genome assembly GCF_050942175.1 of Nocardia sp. CA-151230. Taxonomy (NCBI): domain Bacteria; kingdom Bacillati; phylum Actinomycetota; class Actinomycetes; order Mycobacteriales; family Nocardiaceae; genus Nocardia; species Nocardia sp. CA-151230. Next base: position 3,056,319 of record NZ_CP192061.1, on the reverse strand, counting down.
CGCGTGCTTGGTGACCGAGTATGCGGCCGAGCCGATCTGGGTCAGCAGGCCCGCCGCCGACGCCGTGCTGACGAAGTAGCCCTCGCCGCGTTCCACCCAGCCGGGGACCAGCAGCCGCGCCGCGCGGATGTGGGCGTTCAGGTTGACGTCGAGGGTGGTCTCCCAGTCCTTCTCGTCGCCGAGTCCGACCGGCCCGATCACGCCCGCATTGGCGAAATACAGGTCGACCGGCCCGAATTCGGTCTCGGTGCGGGCGATGAGCTCCTCGATACGGGCGGTGTCGGATACATCGGCCCCGACCGCCACGGCCGTGCCGGGGAACTCCGCGTTCAGCGTCGCCGCGACCGCCGCGGCAGCCTCGCCGTTCAGGTCGGCGACGACGACCCGCGCCCCGGCCCGCACCAGCCGGGCTGCGATGGCGGCACCGATGCCGCCACCGCCTCCGGTGACAATGGCGTTCCTACCCGCGACCTGCACGTGTGCTCCCTACGACCCGTGCCGGCACCCGACCCGGGTGGATCGGAGGCGCCGGCTGATGGAATATGAAACCTACGTCGGATTCAAGTTCATGACACGTCCGGCGTCAACCGGCCCGGCGGCGAGAGGTGAACAACCGATGCAGACAGCACATCTGGTGGACGAGTGGAAACGGCTGGGCAGCGCGCAGGTGGCGGCCAATGGCATCGGGCTGCGGGTGGTCGAGCACGGCGCAGGGGCGCCGGTGGTGTTCTGCCACGGGTTCCCGGAGCTCGGATTCTCGTGGCGACATCAGGTTTTCGCGCTGGCCGAGGCCGGGTTCCGGACGCTCACCCCGGATATGCGCGGCTACGGTGGCAGCTCGCGGCCCGAGCGGGTCGAGGAGTACGACATGCTCACCGTGTGCGGGGATCTGGCGGGGCTGCTCGACGCGTATGGACTGGAGGACGCCATCTTCGTGGGCCATGACTGGGGCGCGTCGGTGGTGTGGCACATGGCCCGGGAGTATCCGGAGCGGGTGCGGGCGGTGGCGGGGCTGAGCGTGCCGGCGACCCCGCGGTCGTCCGGGCCGCCGCTGTCGATCATGCGGGCGCGGCTGGGTGCGGACTTCTACATGGTGTGGTTCCAGGAACCCGGGGTCGCCGACGCGGTCCTGGCCGCGGACCCGCGGCGCACGCTACTGCAGGACGACATCATGAGCGCCGCCACGTTCCTGGACACCAGCACACCCGAGCCGCCGCTGCCGGAGTGGCTCAGCGAACCCGAATTCGAGTACTACGTCGAGACTTTCACCGCCACCGGATTCACCGGCGGGCTCAACTACTACCGGAACCTCGATCGCACCTGGGAGCGGACCGCGCATCTGGAGGGCGTGAAGATCGCCCAGCCGTCGCTGTTCATCGCCGGATCCACCGATCCGGTCATCCGGTTCACACCCATGCAGAAGATGTCGGCGCTGCTCAGCGATCTGCGCGGCACGGTCGTCCTCGAGGGTGCGGGGCACTGGATTCAGCAGGAACGGCCCGCCGAGGTCAATGCCGCGCTGATCGACTTCGCGCGCGGGGTGGGCTGAGCGCTACTCGGCCCGCAACTGCAGCGCGTTCACCCACAGCTGGGTCAGCGTCGTCACCAGCTTCTCGAACGGAATCCGTTGCTTCTGAACGTAAACCATGTACGCCATGCGGCTCACCATGGCCGAGAGCGCGTGCGCGGTGATCATCGGATCCAGGTCGGCGCTGGCCTGCCCGGACTCCTGCAGCCCGCGGATCATCCGGGCATTGCGCTGCGCGAACGCCTTGCCGCGCTCGACGCGCAGGCGGCGGAAGTTCTCGTCGATGTGGGCGACCTGCTCGAACAGCGCCATCAGCCGGGCATTGCGCTTGTAGGACAGCAGGTAGTCGCGATTGGCGGCCTCGATGAGCGCGCGGGTGTCGGTGATCCCGCTGCGCTCACGCACGTGCGGGTGCAGCATCTCCTCCGAGACCTGTTCGACCAGGGCCGCGAAGATCTCGTCCTTGCTGTCGAAGTAGGTGTAGAAGGAGCCCGACGCCATGCCGGCGGTCTTGGAGATGTCGGCGATCTTGGCGTCGAGGTAGCCGTCGCGTTCGAAGACCTCACGCGCGGCGGCGATGAGGGCGCCGCGTGTGCGCTGACCGCGCCGGGTGGGCGGGGCGGTACGGCGGGATTCACCCTCGCCTGTCATCGATTCGGACGCCAACGCTGATCACTACCTGTCGTTTCGCGGACAACTTTCCAGGCGGACACCGTATCAACCGGCACGGCCCCGACGGCGGGTGACCGGTTACCCCGAGTGTGCGGCGATGCGCCGGTCGATGACCGGCAGCGCGAACTCGGCCCAGCGAATGTTCTCCTGCTCGAAGGCGATTCCGCGCAGCAGGCTCAGGTACGGGCCGATGCGGTCGACCTCGGCGAGGTAGGCCTGCTCGCTGCGCCCGTCCAGCAGGCGGCCGCGCAGCCGTTCGTAGCGGGCCAGTTTCGCCTTCGACCACTCCAGTTTCTCGGCGACGGCCGCCCGCACCGCGGGGGCGTCCTCGGCCTCCATGGCCTGGACCTTCACCATCATCTCGTCGCGGATGGCGGTGGGCTTGGAGGGCTCGGCGATGAAGGCGTGCAGCGCCGCCCGCCCGGCCGGGGTGATGGAGTGCAGGCGCTTGTTGGGACGGCGCTCCTGCTCGACGACACGGGTCTCGATGAGACCCTCGGCGGCCATGCGCTCGAGCTCCTTGTAGAGCTGCTGCGGGGTGGCCAGCCAGAAGTTGGCGACCGAGGCGTCGAAGCCCTTGGCCAGGTCGTAGCCCGATGCCTCCCCCTCCAGCAGGGTGGCCAGAACCGCGTTGCGTAGCGCCATCCGCCCAGGTTACCACCATCGGCGATTATTCAATTTCTTGTCTGGTTCCCCGTAGACATGCGGCTATATGGCCACTACCGTGTGACATACCTACTCAATTAGTTGACTATTGGAGGTGGGCATGCACGACTACGACGCCATTGTCATCGGCGCGGGCAATGCCGGACTGACCGCCGCGGCCACGCTGCAGCGCGCGGGGGCGCGGACGCTGTTGGTGGAGCGGCACAATGTGCCCGGCGGCTGCGGAACCTCGTTCCGGCGCGGGCGATTCGAGTTCGAGGTGGCGCTTCATCAGCTCTCCGGGGTGGGTGTGGAAGGACAGCCGATCTCCTTGCGCGAGGGGTTGTTCCAGCAGCTGGGGATCGCGGATCGGCTGGAGTTCGTGCAGGAGCACGATCTGTACCGGGTGGTCGTCCCCGGCCGGCTGGATGTGACGATTCCGGCCGACTGGGATGCGGCGATCGACGTCCTCGATGCCGAGTTCCCGGGCAGCCGGGATCGGGTGGCGCGGTTCTTCGAGCTGATCAAGCAGGTGACGTTCTGGCAGATCGCGGCCATGCGCGGGATGCCCGCCGAGCAGATCGACCCGGTGCTGTTCCGGTACGGGCTACGGCCGCTGCAGCAGGTACTCGACGAATACTTCGACGATGACCGGATCAAGGTCGCGCTCGCCATGTACTGGACCTATCTCGGCCAGCCGCCGTCCAAGCTGCGGTTCCAGGATCTGGCGCTGACCCTGTTCGCCTACTTCGAGTTCAAGCCCTGGCATGTGCGTGGCGGGTCGCAGGCCATGTCGGCGGCGATACTCGACTCGTTCCTGCGAGCGGGCGGGCAGGTGCGGTTCAACACCGCGGTCGAGGCGATTCTCACCGCGGGCGGGCGGGTGCTGGGAGTGCGGTTCGAGGACGGGGCCGAGGTGACCGCGCCCGAGGTGGTGTCGAATGCCTCGCTGCCCACCACCTACGCCATGCTGGACGGGATCGCGATGCCGGCGGCGGTGCGAAACGATCTGGCCACCAGGCGGATCGGGGTGTCCGGGTTCGTGCTGCACATGGGCCTGGACGCGACGCCCGCGGAGCTGGGCTTCACCACCAGCACGACGTTCGTCAACCGGGACACCGACGACGATCGCACCTACCAGGCGTGGAAGTCGTTCGAGCCGGCGCGCGGAATCTGCGTCAGCTCCTACGACGTCGCGCCCATCGGGTTCGCACCGGCGGGGACCACCCATGTCAGCCTGATGACGCTGCAGTACGCCGACATCTGGAAGAACGTGGCGCCGGCGGAGTACGCGCGCACCAAGTTCGCCTTCGCCGAGACGCTGCTGGATCTGTGCGAGGCGGTGACGCCGGGCATCCGCGACGCCATCGAAGAGGTCGATGTGGCAACGCCTTTGACCATGATGCGGTATCTGGGTCATCCGGGCGGGTCCATCTACGGCTACGACCAGGACGCCACCGAGGGCTGGCTGTTCCGCAACAGCGAACGCGAAACCCATGTCCCCGGACTGCATGTCGCCGGGTCCTGGTCCGGCATGGGCGGATTCCAACCCACACTCGAGGGCGGGGCCCGCGTCGCGCGTCGCCTGCTGCGCACCCAGGCCGCCTGAACGGAGCACAACGTGAAACGACACCCACTGGCCACCCGATTCGACGGCGCGGCAGGCATTCTCGACGAGATCGAGGCCCGACTGCCCGAAACCCGCGACCACAGTGCGGAAGCCCGCGCCACCGTGGACGCCCATCACCCCAAGCGGCTGCTGCTGCGGGTGGACGCCGTGCTCGAAGAAACCGTGTCCGCCAAGACATTCCGTCTGCGCGGCCGCGACGGCGCGATGCTGCCGCCGTTCCTGGCGGGCCAGTACGTGAACGTCTTCTTCGACGGCACCAGCCGCCCGTTCGCCATCTCCTCCAGCCCCGCGGAGCTCGGCTTCTACGACCTGACGGTGCGGCGGGTGCCGGGCGGCCGGATCAGCAATCTGCTCCTCGACACCGTCGAGGCGGGTCAGGTACTCACCACCACCGGTCCGATGGGGACCTTCCACCACAATCCGCTCTTCCACGGCGACCGCGTGGTGTTCCTGGCGGGCGGCTCGGGAGTCGCACCGGCCATGAGCATGATCCGCGAGCTCACCGACCGCGGGCCGGTCCGCGAATTCCATCTGATCTATGGTTCGCGGGACGCCTCCGACATCCTGTTCCGCGAGGAACTCGACACCTTCGCCACCCACCCCGGCATCACCGTCGACCACGTCATCGCCGACCCCGCCCCCGACTGGACGGGCCGCACCGGATTCCTGTCCGCCGACACCATTTCCGACCTGACCGGCCCCCTCGGCAACCGCATGGTCTACGTCTGCGGCCCCCAGGCCCTCTACCCCTACGCCCTGGAGCAGCTCACCGCCCTGGGTCACCCCCGCAAGCGAATCCGCTTCGAAGCCAACGGCGCTCCCGCCGACCCGACCGCCCAGCCGCACTGGCCCACCACCGCCGATCCCACCGAGGAGGTCACGGTCACCGTCCGCGACACCACCTTCCGCACCCCACGCAACCGCCCTCTCCTCGACGCCCTCGAAGACAACGGCATCCGCCCCGAAGCCGCCTGCCGCTCCGGCGAATGCAGCCTCTGCCGAATCCGCGTCCTGAAGGGCGAAGTCCACACCGCCGCCGAAGCCAAACTCCGCCTCTCCGACCCCGCCACCGGCTACACCCACTCCTGCGTCGCCTACCCCCTCACCGACGTCGAACTCGACCTATGACCCTTCCATAACAGCCGAGAGCCTCAGGAAAAGGATTCACACTCACGGGATCCTTCCCAGCGGGTGCCGAAGTCACCGAGGGACGTGCTGCCCCCACACCGGCCGCGGGCTGCGACCTGTGCACTCGACCTCCGACTCTCTGCCCCACCACCCAGAACCTCGTCCCCGGAAACAGGTTCACACTCACGGGATCCTTCCCGGCGGGTGCCGAAGTCACCGAGGGCCGTGCAACGCCCACACCCGCCGCGGACTGCGACCTGTGCACCTGGTCGGGGCGCTTCGGCGCGGGCGGTGGAGACTGAGGCGGTGCAGGATGCCGGGCTGGTGGTTGTGGTGGACGCGGCCAACGTGGTGGGTTCGCGGCCGGATGGGTGGTGGCGGGATCGGGCTGGAGCGGCGCGGCGGTTGCTCGGGGAGCTGGGTCCGCTGCGGGCGCGGCTGCCCGAGGTGACGGACGTGGTCGTGGTGCTCGAAGGGGCCGCCAAGGCCGCTGCCGGCAGCGCGGGGGCCGAACTGCGGGTGGTGCTCGCGGACGGTTCAGGGGACGACGCGATCGTCGAGGTGGTCGCTGCCGAGACCGGAAAGGCCGGGGCCCGGGCGGGTTCGGTGCTCGTGGTGACGGCCGATCGTGGTTTGCGGGCTCGGGTCGAGGCGCTCGGCGCGACGACGGCCGGGCCCAGCTGGCTCCGCAACGCCTTGGCCTAGCCGGAAGAACGACTCGCGCCACGGGGCAACCGGTCCCAGCGGAGCCGGGGACCCTACCCTGATCGCACCCTGAGGACACATCCCCCGCGGGTGGGATTTCCGGGCGGCGGTTTTTCGGTAGCTTCGGAACAGTGCAGCCGCCGTTGATCGTTCGCCTGCGCGGCGCATGCCTGGTGGTGGGCGTGCTCTGCGCGTTCCTGCTGGGTTGGGATTTCGCGTCCGCGCCCGACGCCCGGGCCGATGGCGCGGCGAGCGGGGGTGATCTGACGGTGGCGCAATCGCTGGGGGCGCGCGAGCTCACGGTGGTGATCCGGCGGGCCGAGCCGGGACCGCTGCGTGTCGAGGTAGTGAGCCATGCGGGCTCGGCGGCCGGGGTGCTGACGGTCAGCGCCGCGCCGGTCGATCAGGGTGGCGAGACCTCCTCGGGCACGGTCGAACTCGCGGATCGTCCGGGACTGTATGCCACGACGCTGCGGGTGGACCATGCCGGTCCGTGGGAGCTGTCGGTCTCGGACGGCGAACGGACCGCCCGGATTCCGTTCCTCGTCGCCGCGCGCGTGGTGACGCCGTGGGAGCGGGCAGCTTACGGCGGCTTCTTCGCGGCGGGTGGGCTGCTACTGCTCGCGCTGGGCACCGCCCTCCTGTCGAAAAGAGGCTGGCCGACACTGATTCCGGTGGGCGCGCTCATTGCCGCGCTGACCGTCGGGACCACGGGAGCGGTGCTGTCCTCGAGTGCGCCGCAGCCGCGGCCGGCGGGCAGCCTGCTCGATCCCACGTCCGGCAATGTCGGCAATCCGTTCCCCGAACGCGATCTGCCCCTGACCACGAATTATTCACGGCCACCGGTGAATCTGACCGTGCGCGCGCAGCCGGCGGCGGCAGGGCAACCGACGGAGGTCCAGCTGTCGCTGACCGATTCGGCGACGGGGCGGCCCGTGGACGATCTGCTGGTCACCGATGACGCGCTGCTGCATCTCATGGTGGTCGGGCCGTCCGGGACGTTCTGGCATCGGCATCCGATCCGCACCGCGCCCGGGGAGTACCGGGTCAGCCTGGGGCTCGGGGAATCCGGCGATTACGCGGTCGCGGCGGAGATCGCCCGGCGCGGTGGAGGTGTGCAGTTGCTGCGGTCCGCGCTGCACGTCGGCGGTCGATCCGGTTCCGGCGCGGTCGATCCCGCACCGAACGGGACAACTCTGACGACCACCGAGGCGATCGCGGGCGAACCCGTCACCCTCACCGCGGCCTACGGCGGCGCCGCGGATCTACAGCCCTGGCTGGGGATGATCGGCCATCTCATCGCGGTCGGCCCGCTGCCGGACGGTGTGCCCGCCGGGACGTCCGCGGCGACCGCGCCGATCTGGGCGCATGCGCACGCCATGGCCCCGATGCCCGCCGTCGGCGCCCAGCCGCCGGACGAGACCGTCGCCGCCTACGGCCCGAATGTGGCCTTCACCTTCACTTTTCCGCTGCCCGGCCGATACCTGGTGTGGGCGCAGGCCGAGCGCGGCTATTCCGTCATGACCATTCCGACCACGATCGACGTCCGAGCGGGGGTTCCGCAATGACCAGGCGCACAGGACTGATCGCGGCGATCGTCGTGCTGGTGGCCGTGCTGCTGACCTGGTGGCTGTGGCCGTCCGGCAGCGCGAAACCGGTGCCGCGCAGTGCCGCCGGGCCATACCAGGTGCAGCTGCGCGTCTCCGGCGGATCACCGCACACCGGCGACAACACCGTCGACCTCGACATCACCGACCAGCACGGCACCGCCGCCACCCCGGATCGCGTCTCGGTGGAGCCCGCCATGCCGCAGATGGGCCACGCGCTCCCGCCGAGCACGGCCGCGGTCGTCACGCCCGGGCACTACCGGGCGACCGTGACGCTGCCCATGCCGGGGCAGTGGGAGATCGCCGTCAAACTGTCCGGCGCACCGGGATCCGGCAGTGCCACCTTCTCCGTCCAGGCCAACTGAATCGAAGGAAAGAGGATCAGGAGCAGACCATGGACCTCACCGCCAACGGTCGCGGGCTCACCGCCGAGGCGACCGCACCGATCACCATCCGCCCCTGGCTACCGGCGGCAATCCTGTTCGCGGCCAGCATGACCTTCGCCGTCGGATCGACCTGGGACATCCAGTGGCACTCCGATGTCGGGCCCGACACCTTCTTCACGCTGCCGCACCTGTTCATCTACGCCAGTGCGGCGATCGCCGGATTCACCGGTCTCACGGTCATTCTCGTCACCTCGGCCGCGGGCCGGGCGGGGCGGAGGGTGGACGGTGAGCTCGGCGGGCCCGGTATCAGTGTGTTCGGGCGGACGTTCACCGCACCGCTCGGGTACATGGTCGCGGCGCTGGGTGCGGCGTCGTTCCTGCTGTACGGACTGTGGGATCTGTGGTGGCACAGTCTCTACGGGTTCGACGCGATCATCGACTCGCCACCGCACATCGGGCTGTTCCTGTCCAGCACGGTGATCTCGGTGGGCACGGTGATCGTGTTCGGGGCGGCGCGGGCCCATCGGTGGGGGCGGATCGGCGCGCTGTTCGCGCTGGCGCACCTGGCGACCTCGAGCACCGTCACCGCGCTGGCGGTGCAGCGGCTGAGTACCGGGACCGTGCGGTGGACGGTCGCGGTCACCGCGTTCATGGTGATTCTGCTGATGGTCGTGGGTGCGGGATTCCAACGGTGGGGCGCGACCATCACCGCCGTGTTCTCCTCGGCCATCCAGGGCGTGTTCTGGTGGTTCGCGCCGTGGGCGGCGCGCGCCTACGCCGATTTCGTGGGATTGCCCATGCGCGAACACATCCGGGGCATTCCGGCGACCCCGGCGCTCATTCCGTTCTGCCTGATCCCGGTGGGCATCGTGATCGATCTGCTGCTGCGGCGCACCGACAGCCCGGCGCGCCTGCTGCCCGCGCTGGCCGGTGGGCTCGGCGGGGCGATCATCGGCGGGTTCAATCCCGTGCAGCAGGCGATCATCTACGACGCCCGCCTCTCGCACGCCTCCGTCATCATCGCCACCACGGTCGCGGCCGCGCTGCTGGGTGCGCTCGGCGGCTACCTGGGCTGGCGCTTCGGCGACATGCTGCGGCTGTCCGCCCCGTCCGAGAAGGTCAGCGCATGATCAACCGTCTACTCGCCACCGCCGCAACGATTCTCGCGATTCTCGGACTGACCGCGGGCACCGCCGCGACGGCGTCGGCGTATCAGCCCGTCAATATCGTGCACACCGAGCACGTGCAGGCCGGGCCGTATTCGCTGACCGTGGGGTTCAGCGAATGGCCTTTGCGCGCAATGCAATCGCTGGACTTCACCTTCATCCCCGACGGGGGCATCGAGGACAAGACCGGCACGCTCACCGAGTACCAGCCCAACGGCAAGGTGCGCCGCGCCGAACCGCTGTCGCGGCACCCCCGCAAGCGCGACGTCTGGGGCCTGGACGTGCGCTCCTTGGATGAGCAGGGCGCGTGGACCTTCCACTTCGTCATCGACGGCCCCCAGGGCCGCGGTGAAGGCGATCTGGCGAACCTCCCGGTTCTCCAGCAGCCCGGTCCCCCGCTCGGTGTGAGCTGGGCCGTCAGCACGATTCCGCTGATCGGCCTGATCGCCTTCCTCGCCTACGCCTGGCGCCGCAGCCGCCGGCCGGTCACAGCCCCGCAGCCCGCCTGACGGTCAGTCGGCGGCCCCGGCGAACATGCCCGGCTCGTAGGACCCACCCTGCTGATGCAGGATGACACCGAGCCGGTTGGCGGCGTTGATCATGGCCACCAACGCCACCAGGGCCGCGGTCTGGTTGTCGTCGTAGTGTTTCCGGACCTGCGCCCAGGTCTCGTCGGAAACCCCGAGGTGGGCATCCGCCAGCCGCGTGCCCTCCTCGGCGAAGGCCAGCGCCGCCTGTTCCGCCTCGCTGAACACCGACGCCTCACGCCAGGTCGCCACCAGATTGATCCGAACCGCCGGCTCCCCCGCGGCCGCCAGCTCCTTGGCGTGCGCATCGGTACAAAAGCCACACCCGTTGATCTGACTGGCCCGCAAGCTCACCAGCTCCTGAATCGTTTTCGGCACCTCCGACTGCGTGATCACCAGGCTGGCATTGGCAAACCGCTTGGCGAAGTTCGCACCCACCTCATTGGTGAACATATCGAGCCGAGCATTCATGGTGTCCATCTCCTTCATCGTCAGTGGGACGACCATGAGGTGCCGGCGGCCCCGGATTTGTGACATCCGACCGCTATGACGCAGAACACATGCCCGGTTGCCGCAGACGACCGGCCCAATCGCGCACTCTGCGGCGGCGAGCAGCCTCCCGCCAATCTCGCCGTGGTAGTGCGTATTCGGACCGCGGGGAGCCAGTCGAGTATTCGCCCGTGTCGTACCGTGGGCTGCGTGGGGTTTTCCGACGGATGGGATTGCTACGCCGCGTTGGTCGACGGAGCGTGGGTCGAGAGGCGACCGCGCCGGCCAGAGGTCGCCGGCCAACTCCGGCGTGAAGCCCAGCTGATGCCTTGGCTGGCACCACTGTTGCCCCTGCCGGTGCCGATCCCTCGGGTGGTCTGCGAGACACCGTTGATCGTGCGTCATGCCCTGGTCCCCGGGAGGGCGATCGAGACTGCCGGGACCGGGCACGGGCTCGCGCTGGGAGAGTTTCTTCGCGCCCTGCACGACAGCCCCGCTGCCGAGGCGGTGCGGCACGGACTGCCATCAGCGGCCGAAACCAGGCGCGGCCGGGCTGTGATCATCGACCGTTTCCGAACCGAGGTCGTGCCGTTGATCCCAGCGGCACAACATGGTTCGGCGCTGGCGGTCCTCGATGTCGTAGCGGAATTCCCCGCGGATACGGTCGTCCACGGCGATCTCGGCCCGGAGCATGTCATGGTGGATGGAAACCGTATCGCCGGAGTGATCGACTTCGGCGATGTCCATCTCGGCGACGCGGCGAATGACCTGGCATGGCCACTGTTCGGCGCATCGACAGCCTTCGCCGACGCGGTCGCCGACGCCTACGGCCTCACCGACGACATCCGCCGCCGAGCATCGGTCTGGCATCAACTCGGGCCGTGGCACGAAGTGACCTATGGCTTGGACAGAGGCGATGACGACATCGTCTGCAGCGGATTGACCGGCCTCCTCGACAGGCTGAACCTCACCCACGACTGATCACCTCCAGCACTCGGACCCACGCCTTTCCCGAATACGCCTCGGCCGCAAGAACACTCGATGCTGTCATGGGCAATCGCCTGCCGGCGGACTCCCTCGCGGCCGCGCCGAAGCAGGACATCGTCATATCGGTGGACTCGCTGGAGGAATCTCAGCTGTAGTGCACGTTCAGAACGGTTGGACCGACCAATCATCCGCGCATGGCAGCGCCGCCCCAACGTTGCGGTCAGCGCGACCGGCTTGGCGGACCGGTCGCCGGTGTTCGGCGCCAGCACCAGTCCCGCCCAACACCGGTGCTGTGTCCGGTAACTCGGTTGCCAGACGAGCCGCGCGCAGGGCACACGTGTTGTTCGATGCCTGGCCCGCAAGTGCGGGGACACGGCGACTGGGTGGGCGGCAATTCCGCCCACCCAGTCGCGAGAATCAATCTAGTGGGGCCAGCACGCGGGAGCGGTGCTGTCCATCCAACAGTCCGAGCTTCCTGTGGGTACGAGCAGTGGGCCGAACATCCCTAACGCCATCGAGATGAAATACATGGTTTGGAACCTTTCGCAATATGAATAGAACCGGCACGGTAGTTTGCCGTCGCGTCGGTGTGCAGCCCCGACTCCCAGGGGCGCTTTCAGTGGTGGATCACCTCACCGAGCCGCGGCAGGACGAGTCGCTTCCAGCTGCGCTCCATGGCGTTGCGTGTCATCTTCTGTCGGCGGTCTTCGATGTCGAAACCTGTCTGCGTCAGCAGAAGTCGTGTGCCACGCCCCTGTGGCCGCAGTGTCCAGTCGACAATCCAGCGAGCGGGGTACTCGGCCTGCCGATATATCCAGCTGTAGGTCAACTGCTCGGACGGCCGGGCCGCCAGCACCTCGCAGATGATCTCGTTGGGCGATGAGTCCGGGATGGTGAATCGGAAGTGGGTGCCGGCCGAGGCGGCGAACCCGGTCGGTCGAAGCAGCCACCGCTCCAGCAGATCCGGCTCCGTCAACGCGCGCCATACGGCGTCCGGTGGCTGTCGGAAGAAGCTGCCGAGCTCGACTGCGGCGGGATTCAACTCGACCGATTCGTCAACGCCCATGCTGACGCACGAGGGGACCGTGATTCCCCGCGTTTCCGCGAGCAATTGCTGATCGACGCAACCGATTCCGACCACCGGATTCACCGTTACTGGGCTCTGACAGAACAGTTCTTCGGACCTCGTGTCACCATCGGACGAGCCCACGACTGGCTGTACAACGCGCTGGCTCACTCCACCGACCTCGCCGATGAACAAGCACCCAACCGGCGTTCACTCCCATGAATTCACCACGCCGATCCACGTCGCCGATGCCATGCGTCATACCTGGCTGCGCACTCTCATGCTGTCGACGCGCTGACCGAACCCGGCCGGCGCGGACCCTCGGAAGATCAACGGCGGGCGTCATCTCGGGCGACTGACCGACCGCCGACAGTGCGCGGTAATGCTGGTTGCAGGGCGATGGGTTCGCACGCACTCCGGTCACTGCGGTGGCCGATATCGGTGACGACGAACATCGGTGTCTGTTCGTCGGCCTCTGCCAACAGGATTCCGTGGGTGTCCCACAGAGCGGCGCGGCCGCACCCGGTGACCGGGCCCGCAGGGCCCACGTGGTTGGCAAGAACCACGTAAACGTTCGCACGGTCGGCGATGCCGGGATATATCGACGCACGTTCGGCAATGCCGCAACCGGTGCCGTACAGGGCGCTGGCCAGATGGACGTCACAACCATCGTCGGCGATTCGGCCGACCAAGTCGGGGAAATGGTTGTCGAAGCAGGTGGCAAGGGAGAAACGTAAACCCTGGAGTTCGAAGCGGCCGTCCTTGTCCGCGGAGGCGAAGAACTGCTGCTCTTCCTGAAACAAATGCTGTTTGTGATAGGTGGTGAGCAGATCGCCGGCGGCGCTGTAGACGTAGGTGGCGATTACGGGACGGTGACCGTCGAGGGCGGGGGCCGCGCAGTTCACAACGGTCGCTATCCCGGTGGCGCGCAGCGGATCCAGGCGAGGGTCATCGGCGCGGAGCCACAAGCTCTCATCGGCCGCGATGGCGGCCAGTTCGTACCCGGTCACCCCGAGCTCCGGAAACACCATCAGCTCGGCAGAGTCTGTGCCTGCCCGTTCGGCGAGCCTGACCATTTGTCCGATGTTGGCCCGGACATCGGTAGGTGCGCAAGTGAGCTGTGCCGCAGCGACCCTCATACGCCGCAGACTACGCCGCACATGGTGCACTGAGCCCCGGCCGAATCCAGCCGCTGCTGACCATCATCGATATCCGCGACACCCGCGACACTCTTGACACCCTCGACGACGTCGCCACCCTCACCAACGCCTATACTCCCTGAGCCATCCTCGGCCTGCGCGGTGCGTCACGTCCGCACACGGCTCACCGTGCACGGCCGAGGGAGCCTGATCTCTCCAAAATGATTTGCAGTGTTGGCACTTTCAGCGAATTCCAGGCGCGACGGTCAGCGCGGCGGGATGCGCAGTCGCAGAGCCTCGCCTTTCCGGGCATAGGTCCGCCGACAGCCATCCCTCTTCGCCAGGTCGTCGAGAACCGGCGGAGGAAAAAGGAAGCCCGGCCGCGCGCCAACCAGCGTGAAACATGACCGAGCAGAGGAGTTCAGCAATGGTAGCTACCGAGCAGGATCAGTTCTTCGACACACTGATCCGGTCGGCCCAGCGACTATCGTTCGACCCACGATGTCCAGGGCTGTATGAGCCGGGGCCCGACGCCGATCAGCGCTACGGAATGACCGCGCAGTGGTCGCCGCTGTTCGATACTCCGATCTGGGCGTCGATGTCGGAGCAGCAACGAATCCTGTTGACCCGCTGCGAAGTAGCGCAGTTCCTCGGTATCGCGATCTGGCTCGAAGTCGGACTACAAGTGGCGCTCTTGCGCGCCAATCACGGTGCCGACCCCGCTCGCCCCGACATCGCGTTCCTGCTCAATGAATGCGCCGACGAGAACCTGCATTCGCTGATGTTCATCAAGGGCGTCGACAGCATCGGAGCACACTTCTATCCCCATGACCGGCTGCAGAAACTGCTGGGCCGGCTGTTCGCGATGTTCGCCTGGCACGAGGTCGCCTACGGGATCGTGCTGGCCGGGGAGGAAATCTTCGACGCCATGCAACGCGACTGGATGACAGACACCACGGTCGCCGACGCGATACGCCGTACCTCCTACGTCCACGTCGTCGAGGAATCACGGCACATGGCCTTCGCCCGCCGCCGCATTCGCGACCAACTCACCACCATCTCGCGGCCACGACGGTTCCTGAGCACGATCGCCATCGCCGTCGGAACCCACATCGTCGCCAAGAGCCTGATCAACCGGCGCGTCTACGAAGAACTCGGATTGCGCTGGCCGGAGGTGAAATCCGCGATCGACGCCAACGAGCACCACCGCATGATGTTCCGCTCTGCCACCGCCTCGTTCATCGAGTTCCTCCACCGCGAAGGCCTGCTCAACCGGGTCGCCAGACGTATCTACCGCGCCTCGAACCTCCTCTGACCTCTCGAAAGCGATCATGGCCCACGTCATCCTGGGACACTGCTGCAAGGACGTCTCCTGCCTGAATGCCTGTCCACGCGACTGCATCCGCCCCCGCCCCGGCGACACCGACTTCGCCGCCACGCCGACACTGCACATCGACCCGAACTCCTGCATCGACTGCACCGCCTGCGTCGACGCCTGCCCCACCTCAGCGATCAAACCCGACCACGCCCTCACCGCGACCGAACAACACCACCTCCGCCGCAACAGCGACTACTTCGCAAACACCAGGCCCCGAAGCACATCCGGCCGGCGACCAACAACGCCTCTCCCACGGCCTTCGACCGTCGGTGACCGACGGCCCCGCATCGCAGTCGTCGGCGCCGGCCCCGCCGCCATGTACACCGTTCGGGAGCTGCTGCGACGGTCCAGCTTCGTCGACGTCACCGTCTACGAACGCCACGACCACCTCGGCGGCCTGCTGCGTACGGCCATCGCACCCGACACCGGCCTGCACGAAATGCTGGGCCTGTTCGATGTTCCATTCGGCGACGACCGGGTCAACGTCATCTACAACACCGAGATCGGCCGCGATCTCTCCCTCGAAGCCTTGCGCCGCCGGTTCGACGCGGTGGTCTTCGCCCACGGCGCCTCGATTCCCCGCCCCCTCACCCGATCCGACTCGACAATGCCCGTCGGTGTGTACGACGCACTCGATGTCCTTGCCGGCGTGAACAACCCATCCCCCACCGAGCCGCCGCCCCTCGGGCCGCATTGCCTCATCGTCGGCGCCGGAAACGTCGCCCTCGAGGTGATCAGATACCTCGCCCACCAACACAGCACATCTCCGAGCATCGCCGCACTGACACAGGTGACCGTTCTGTCCCGTGCCCCCGCAGACCGGCCCGCATTTGCCACCTCCGCCATGCAGGACATCCTGGCCCTGCCCAATCTGTCGATACACACGATCAGAACCCTGGAACACGAACCCGGCTCCGCAGCCGACCAACCGCAGAGACCGCCGATGGACCTCCTAGCCGATCCGAACAACCGAGACGACACCCGGCTGCCGGTCGTGTTCTGCTTCGGACAGCAGGTGACGAACATCGAGTCGACGGGCACCGGCGAATTGATCGTGTATACGACCGGCGGGCACACGTTCCTGGCCAGCACGGTGGTTCGTGCCATCGGGTTCCGCACCGCACATATCGACGGACTCCCCGGAACACACAACGGTCCGATCCTCAACCGAAACGGCAGAGTCATTTCTCCGACGACCAGGGATCCTTTGCGCGGCGTGTACGTCGTCGGATGGGCCAAACGTGGTGCACACGGTGGAATCGGCGAGAACCGTGTCTGCGCAGCCGAAACAGTCGAGCAACTCGCGATCGACCTTCATCTGACCCGCCCGACCCACCAGAGGGGCACGGCCAGATGAGCAGGTTCGTCGCAGCGCAACCTCCTCGACCGCTGGACGATTCACCGGCGATCCCAAGCCGCATTTCGCGCTGACCGAACCCGCCGGCGCGGCCCCTCGCAAGATCAACGGGCGGCCGTTGTCTCGTGATCACTGCCGCCTGGGATTTCGGTCGCGCGGCGGGTGGGGCGTGTGGTCCAATCGGGGCGTGATGATGTTTGCGCAGGGTTGGTGGCCGCTGTCTCAGCGGCTGTGAACTGTGCGTTTCGGCCGCCACATCGGGCGGCCACGATTCGTGTTCTGCGGCTTCCTGTTCCGGTCGGTGTGGCTGATTCCAGAGGAAGAGGATTGCGGATGAGTCTTGGGGATGACGCGGGTTTCGGTGATGAGGTAAACGGGTTTCTGATCACCTCGCGGGGGCTGGATGAGTATCGGGCGATGTTCGGTCTCGGGGCAGCGGATCTCGGGGGTCGGATCCTCGATTGCCCTGCCGGGGCGGCGAGCTTCGCCGCCGAGGTGGCGGGGTTCGGGGGTGACGTGACCGCGTGTGACGCGGCGTATTTCGAGTTCGACGGCGGTGAGGTCGGGAAAATGTGCCGGGATCAGACCGATCGTGGCGATCGGTACGTTCGGGCCCAGGTCGGCGATTACTGCTGGACGTTCTTTTCCGATCCCGATGATCACCATCGGCGGCGGCGTTCGGCGGTCGAGCTCTTCGTTGCCGATCGGCAGCGAAATCCGGATCGATATGTTCCTGCGGAGTTGCCTCGACTTCCGTTCCCTGACAATGCCTTCGACTTGGTGCTGAGCTCACATCTGCTCTTCTCCTATGCCGACGGGCTCGGATACGACTTCCACGTACGCGCGATCACCGAGCTGGTCCGGGTCAGCCGCGGCGAAGTGCGAATCTTCCCTGTGGTGCCCACCGGATCGGCACAGCTCTATCCGCGCCTGGATGAGCTGCGCGGCGATCTTCTGGAACTCGGTATCACCAGCGACCTCGTCGGGGTCGAGTACGAATTCCAGAAGGGTTCCGACCGAATGATGGTGTGCCGCAAAGATCCTGGTCGCAGTGAGTGATCGCGCCGAGTCTGGGCGTCGAGGGCGGTGAGGATGTTCGGGCGGGCCTTCCAGAGTTGGGCTTCCCAGCAGCGTTCGTCAGCGGGCCAACGGCCGGGCATGCGCGAGGATCGCATCGACCGTCTCGCCGACGGTGAGGTCGGAGCTGTCGAGCCACAGGCCGAGGGGCGGGGTTTCGGCGCGCAGGACACTGTCCAGGTCGCTCACGGTGAAGGTTCCGTACGCGTTCTTCGGGCGGGCGGCCTCGCGCCGGGCCACCGCGTCCGGGCTCGGCGCGAGCACCACGACGTAGAGCGGATCGGTGCGGATCCGGCCAATCAGGTAGGGCAGCAGGTCGCCGAGCACGACATCCTGCACCACCGCCGTGAACCCCGCCGCCGCGTAGGAGTCGGCCACCTCGGCGGCGAGGCGGTGCCGCAGGCGGAGTTGTTCGAGCGCTTCGGGAGTCGGATCGGGAGTCATGTCCGCACGCCCGCCCACCAGGAACCGCCGGAAGATGTCACCGCGCACATGGGCCGAGCGCGGCAGCCGCTCGGCGAGGGCCTGCGCCACGGTCGATTTCCCGGCGGCCTGAATACCGGTGATCAGATAGACGGCGGCGGATTCGTCAGGACCGGGCATGGTCCGGACGGTAGCCGACGGGCCGCCGCGCCCGCAGCGACATTTCCGCTCCCGGCGAGTCGCCCGACTCTGCGGCCGTGAGTAACGGCGCTGAGTACTTCGGCGGATTCGGCGTGCCGCGTCGGTCAATACTGTTGTGGTGTCGGCATATTCGTGAAGAAAGGCGGCACGGCGATGAACTCTCCGCACTGGCAGGGGGCCGAGGCCTCGCGACGGGCGGTGCAGGCAGCCCAGGAATCGGGACGGCTGGCACGCGGCGGGGGCGGTGGTGGAGCCGGCGGCGGGTGCTTGGCGAGCACGGTCCTCGCACTGCTGATCGTTCTCACCGTCCTGGGTCTCGCCGCGCCGATCGCGTGGCGGATTCTCATCGAAGTCGGCCTCTAGCGCCGGCCGGCGCTTCGCGACGCATCGAGACGTTCGCCCACGCGCCACGGACCTCCAGCTCCGAAGCGGTGCGGACACGCGGGGACCACTTGCCGTATTCGGGCACACACGGAGCCCGGGTTCGCCTAGCGTGAGCGGGGTTGACGTCGAGAGGGGTCAAGAATGCGGGCCGGGATGCTGAGCGTGGCGGAGCTGGTGGCGCGGGTCGAGGCGGGGACGCTGGACACGGTGCTGGTGGCCATGACCGACATGCAGGGGCGATTACAGGGAAAGCGTTGTTCGGCAAGGTATTTCGTGGAGGAGGTGCTGGATCGGGCGACGGAGGCGTGTAACTACCTGCTGGCCGTCGACGTGGAGATGACCACGGTCGAGGGCTACGAGATGTCCTCCTGGGACACCGGCTACGGCGATTTCGTGCTGCGCCCGGACCTGAGCACGCTGCGGCTGGTGCCGTGGTGGCCGGGCACCGCGCTGGTGCTCTGCGACGTCGAGCAGGTGGACCCGCACGGCCGGCCCGGGCAGCCCGTGGCCGCCTCACCCCGGCAGGTGCTGCGCGCCCAGCTGGATCGCCTGGCCGAGCGCGGCCTGTCCGCCTATGTCGGCACGGAACTCGAATTCCTCGTCTTCGACGACACCTACGAGTCCGCCTTCCGCAGCGGCTACCGCGATCTCACCCCCGCCAACCAGTACAACGTCGACTACTCGATGCTCGGCACCGCCCGGATCGAACCACTGCTGCGCCGCATCCGCACCGACATGTCCGGCGCGGGAATGTATGTCGAGTCCGCCAAGGGCGAATGCAATCCCGGCCAGCACGAGATCGCCTTCCGCTACGACGAGGCCCTGGTCACCTGCGACAACCACAGCATCTACAAGACCGGCGCCAAGGAGATCGCCGCCCAGGAGGGCCGCAGCATCACCTTCATGGCGAAATACAATGAGCGGGAAGGCAATTCCTGCCACATCCACCTGAGCCTGCGCAACAGCGCCGGCGAGCCGGTCTTCGCCGACGGCGACGACCCCTCGGCCCTGATGCGCCACTTCATCGCGGGCCAGCTGGACTGCCTGCGCGAACTCACCTATCTGCTGGCCCCGAACATCAACTCCTACAAACGGTTCCAGGCCGGCAGCTTCGCGCCCACCGCCCTGGCCTGGGGCCGCGACAATCGCACCTGCGCCCTGCGCGTCGTCGGCCACGGCCCGTCGCTACGCCTGGAGAACCGCATCCCGGGCGGCGATGTGAACCCGTATCTGGCGGTCGCCGCGGCCATCGCGGCCGGTCTGCACGGCATCGAGCACCAGCTCCCGCTGGAGCCGGAGTTCCACGGCAACGCCTACCGTTCGCACCGTCCGCGTGTTCCGCACACCCTGCGCGAGGCCGCGCAGCTGTTCGGCGACAGCAAGATCGCCCAGAAAGCATTCGGCCCGGAGGTGGTGCGGCACTACCGCAATGCCGCGCAGGTCGAACTGGACGCCTACGACGCGGCGGTGACCGACTGGGAGCGGATCCGTGGCTTCGAACGACTCTGACCCCGGCCGCCGGCCCGTCATCGGCCTGCCCACGTACTCCGAACGCACCCGCTTCGGCCACTGGGACGTCGACGCCGCGGTGCTGGCCCGCACCTACGTCGACCTCACCGAACGCGCGGGCGGCATCCCGATCCTGTTGCCACCCAACGGAACTGCGCGCCCCGAGCTCGTCGACCGCCTCGACGGCCTGGTGCTCACCGGCGGCGCGGACCTCGATCCCGCCCGTTACGGCGCGCCACCGCATCCCGCCACCCGCGGCCTGCGCCCCGACCGCGACGAGTCCGAGTTCGGGCTGTTCGCGCTCACCCGCGCCGCGGGCCTGCCGATCCTGGCCGTCTGCCGCGGACTGCAATTGGTGAACGTCGCCCTGGGCGGCACCCTGCTGCAGCACGTCCCGGATGCCGTCGGGCACACCGACCACTCCCGCTCCCCGGGCGTCTTCACGGTCAACACCGTCACCACCGTCCCCGGCAGCCGCCTCGCCGCCATCGTCGGCCCCGAGGCGAAGGCGCACTGCCACCACCATCAGGCCATCGGCACGCTCGCCCCCGGCCTCACCGCCACCGGGCACACGGCGGACGGCATCATCGAGGCCGCCGAGACCCGCGACGGCCCGTTCCTGCTGGGCGTGCAATGGCATCCCGAGGAGAACCCGACCGACCTCCGTCTCATGCGGGCCCTGGTCGACCACGCGGCACAGTACGGAAAGGAGCGCACCCCGTGACAACCACCGACATCGTCAATCCCGCCACCGAGCAGGTGCTGGCCACCATCGCCGCGGCCGACACGGCCGCCACCGACGCCGCCATCGAACGCGCGCACCGGGCGACGGCGAGCTGGCGCGCCGTCGCCCCCGGCGACCGGGCGCGACTGCTGCGCCGCTTCGCCGAGGCGGTGGACACCGAGATCGAGCAGCTGGCCCGGCTCGAGGTCAGCAATGCGGGCCACACCATCGGCAACGCCCGCTGGGAGGCCGGCAATGTCCGCGACGTGCTGCACTACAGCGCGGGCATGCCGGAACGCCTGCTGGGCAATCAGATTCCGGTCCCCGGCGGCGTGAACATCACCTTCTGCGAGCCGCTGGGCGTGGTCGGCATCATCGTGCCCTGGAACTTCCCCATGCCCATCGCGGCCTGGGGTTTCGGTCCCGCGCTGGCCGCCGGGAACACCGTGGTGCTCAAACCGGCCGAGCTCACCCCGCTCACCGCCATCCGGCTCGGCGAGCTCGCCGTGGAGGCGGGCCTGCCCGAGGACGTCTTCCAGGTGATTCCGGGTCGCGGCGCGGTGGTCGGGACCCGCTTCGTCACCCATCCGGCCGTACGCAAGGTGGTGTTCACCGGTTCCACCGAAGTGGGCAGGCAGATCATGGCCGGCTGCGCCGAGCAGGTGAAGCGGGTGACCCTCGAATTGGGCGGCAAGAGCGCCAATATCGTGTTCGCCGACGCGGACCTCGAGCGCGCCGCCGCCACCGCACCCTACGGCGTCTTCGACAATGCGGGTCAGGACTGCTGCGCCCGCTCCCGGATCCTGGTGCAGCGCAGCGTCTTCGACCGCTTTCTGGAACTGCTCGAACCCGCGGTCCGGGGCGTGCGGGTGGGTGATCCGTCCGACGAGTCGACCGAGATGGGCCCCCTCATCTCCGCCGCCCACCGCGACCGCGTCGCCGGATTCCTCGAACCGTCGACCAAGGTGGCGTTCACCGGCACCCGCCCCGACGGCCCCGGATACTGGTTCGCCCCCACCGTCGTCCTGCCGTCGAGCCCCGAGGACCGGGTGCTCACCGAGGAGGTGTTCGGCCCCGTGGTGGCGGTGGTGCCCTTCGAGGACGAGGCCGACGCCGTGCGCATCGCCAACGACACCGACTACGGCCTGTCCGGCTCCATCTGGACCAGCGATGTCGGGCGGTCGCTGCGGGTGGCCCGCGGGGTCGAGGCCGGGAACCTCTCGGTGAATTCCCATTCCTCCGTGCGCTATTGGACGCCGTTCGGTGGATTCAAGCAGTCCGGGCTGGGCCGCGAACTCGGCCCCGACGCCGCGCGCGCCTTCACCGAGACCAAGAACGTCTTCCTCGCCACCGAGTAACCCGCCCCTCATCGAAGGAGATACGTTGCAGCGCTTACAGGATCGAGTCGCGGTCGTCACCGGCGGCGGCAGCGGCATCGGGCTGGCCACCGTCCGGCGCTTCGCCCAGGAGGGCGCGAAGGTCGTGGTCGCCGATATCGACGCCACCAGCGGCGAGGCCGCCGCGGCCGAGGCCGGCGGGCTCTACATGAAGGTCGACGTCACCGACGAGGAGCAGGTGCGGGCCATGTTCCAGGCCGCCGTCGACACCTACGGCGGCCTCGACATCGCGTTCAACAACGCGGGCATCTCACCGCCGGAGGACGATTCGATCCTCACCACCGGCATCGACGCCTGGAAACGGGTGCAGGAGGTCAATCTGACCTCCGTCTACCTGTGCAGCAAGTACGCCATCGAGCACATGCTCGAACGCGGCCGGGGCTCGGTCATCAATACCGCGTCCTTCGTGGCCGTCATGGGCGCGGCCACCTCCCAGATCTCCTACACCGCCTCCAAGGGCGGCGTGCTGGCCATGAGCCGGGAGCTGGGAGTCCAGTTCGCACGCCAGGGCATTCGCGTGAACGCGCTGTGCCCCGGACCGGTCAACACTCCCCTGCTGCAGGAGCTGTTCGCCAAGGATCCCGAACGCGCCGCACGCCGCCTGGTGCACATTCCCGTCGGCCGGTTCGCCGAGCCGGAGGAGATCGCCGCCGCGGTGGCCTTCCTCGCCAGCGACGATTCCTCCTTCATCACCGCCTCGCAGTTCATGGTCGACGGCGGCATTGCGGGCGCGTACGTGACGCCCCTGTAGCGCAACGGTTTTCGGGCGCTGCGGTTCAGGCGCTGACGGGGGCCTGGTCGGCCTCGGGCGGCTCCTCCACGGTTCGTCTGGGCCCGGTGAACCAGCGTCGGGCCGAGACGAGCCACCAGACTGCGATCGCGCCCACCACCCCCACCAGGGTGAGGGGCGCGTAATTCACCGCGTTCCAGGTGAATCCGTCCACCCATGGATACCCGTGGTCGTCGGTCGGCAGGATGAACAGCACGCTGATGATCACGATCCAGACCAGCGCGATGATCCCGATCGGCCGATACCAGCGGCCCAGCTGCCACGGCCCGGCCTGGAATCGGTTGCCGCGCAACAGCCGCAGCAGCACCGGAATCCCGTAGGCGATGTACAGGCCGATGGTGGCCACCGAGGTGGCGGCGGCGTACGCGGTCGGGGCATTGGCGGCAGGCACCAGCATCGACGGGATCAGCAGAATGAACGCGAACACCGACACGAAGAAGACCGCGTTCACCGGCACCCGGCGGGCCGACAGCTTCGCCCACAGCTTGGATCCCGGCACCGCGCCGTCGCGCGCGAAGGCGAACAGCATGCGGGAGGCCGCGGTGACCGAGGCGTAGCCGCAGAACAATTGGGCGACCGCGGCAATGATCAGCAGCAGCCCGGACCAGAACGAATTCAGCGAATTCTGCAGGATATAGATGACCGGATAACCGCTGTTCTTGGCCGGATCCAGCGCATCGTCGAGATTCGGGATCGCGAACGTCACCGCCATGATGAGCAGATACCCCGCGACCGCCGACACCACAATGGTGTTGATGATCCCCTTGGCCGCCATGCGCGAAGCGTCACGCGTCTCCTCCGACATGTGTGCCGACGCGTCGTACCCGGTGAACGTGTACTGCGCGTGCAGCAACCCGAGCAGGAAACTGAACGCCACCCCGCCGAACCCGATCGCGCTGTTGTCCACGGTCTTGGTGAACACGAAGCCGATGCTCTGGTGATGGCGCGCACCGAAACCCAGCACCACCACGAAGATGGCGACACCGCCCACATGCCACCAGGCCGACACATTGTTGATGACCGCCGACAGGTGCGGGCCGATGATGTTCAGCACCGCGTGCAGCACCAGAATCCCCGAGAACACCGCGAAGATGGCAGTGCGGTCGGTCCCGATATCCCATCCGATCACATTCAGCACCACGGTGGTGAAGATGGCCGCGCCGTAATCGATGGCCGCGGTCACCGCGATCTGCCCGATCAGGTTGAACCAGCCGGTGAACCAGCCCCACACCGGCCCGCCCAGCTCCGACGCCCACCAGTACAGTCCGCCCGACGTCGGGTAGGCCGAGGCCAATTCGGCCATGGCCAGCCCGACGAACAACACCATGACCGAGACCAGCGGCCAGCCCCACGCCATGGTGATCGGCCCGCCATTGGACAGGCCGATCCCATAGCTCGCCAGGCCGCCGGTGAGAATCGAGACAATGGTGAAACTGATCGCGAAATTGGAGAATCCGGACCAGGATCGCGCCAATTCCTGCTTGTAACCGAGTTCGGCGAGCCGCCGTTCATCATCGGATCGTGGCTGGGTTGCGGTCATGCTAGCTCCCGAGTGAAAACGCCGCCCTCACACGGCGTTTGCCAGGAGCCCAGTGTGCGGTAATCCAGTGTCGAACCGCAGGCCAACGGGCAAACTAGTCGCCCGGTTCGGAAACCGTGAGGCGCTCGCGGTGCAGAACCAGCTTGGTGGTGTGCGCCGCGTACGCCGCGGGCGCGTCCTCCCAAGCGGCGGTCATCGTGGTCACGACTTCGGCAGGAAAATCGTGGCGGGCAACGAAATCCAGTACCTCGGGCAGGATCGGCCGAACATTCGAGACGCCGATCTTCACGGTCGCATCGGTGGCATACATGTGCATGAGCGGGACCCTGGTGCCCACGGGCAGGTAGTAGCCGACCGGCTGACAGAACCCGCCCGGCCCGAGCGAACGCACCGCGAGGTCGACTCCCGCCGCCGTGGACGTGCCCTCCACCGCGATGTCGTAGTCGCGGCGCGGGACATCGCTGCCGCGCAGCTTCCGTCCCGTCGTGGGATGGGCTCGGGCGCCGAGCTTTTCGGCGATGGCCAGCCGCTCGGGCCGGTGATCCACGTAGTCGACGACATCCGCCCCGTGCGCGACCGCCAGCCCCGCCGCGTAGAGACCGATGCTCTGCGCGGCACCGCCGAGAATCAACACCTTGCCGCCGGGCCGTTCCCGCAGTCTCGGGACCACGCACCGCCACGCGTCGGAAAGATTGTCACTGGCGGCGGCCACGCGCAGCGGATCCACGCCCGCCGGCACCGGCACCAGCATGTGATCGGCGAACGGAATGCGCAGCAGATCCGCCACCATGCCGCCCCACGGGCCGCTCGCCGCCCCGAAACCGAAGGCCGCCAAGGTCGAGGTGCGGGTCGTCGAACACTTCGCGGTCAGGCCCAGCCGGCATTCCCGGCAGTCACCGCAGGACACCGCCCACGGCACCACCACCACGTCACCGGGCCGCAGGGTCGTGATGTCCGGGCCGACCTCGATGACCTCGGCGACGCATTCGTGCCCGATCGCGAAGGGCCCCTGGAACGGAACCGGTCCGCAGATGCTCCCCACGACCGGATCGATCAGCCCGGCGCGCAGCCCCAGCTGCATGGCCCGCGAGACGTGCCGGTGGATCGGCATGGTGTCGCCGTCGCAGCGGCCCGCGACGAACGGCCGCACCAGCGCGTCCCGGGCGTCCCGCAGCACCGGCGCGGGACGCTCCCGCCACTCCAGCCGCCCGGTCCGGACGAACTGCAGCTCACGCATCCGACCGCTGCCCCTGGGCGAGGGCGGCCAGTTCCTTGAACTTCACGACCGCGCCGGCCGCGCCCCAGGTGCCCTCGGGCTGCTCGTGGATCAGCACCCACACCCGCAGCGCCTCGCTCTGGCCGAGACCTGCGGCGGCGAGCACCTTTTCGGTGACCTCGGCGATGAGCCCGGCCTTGCGGCGTTCGGACAGCGCGCCCTCGGGCACGGTGACGTCGACCCGGAAGCGCGGCAGATCGTCCGCGAGCGCTCCGAATACGCCATCGGCGACCTCCTCGATGCGGCACCACGCCTGCGCGCGGAAGAACGCGGTGTCGGGTGCGCCCTCCCACTTGAGCAGGGTCCGGGGTAGCGCCTCGGACAGCTCGCCACGTGCGTCCCCGGTCAGCACTCCGGCGGGCAGGGTCAGGTGAATCATCGGCATCTACGTGCTCCTTCGCTTCCGATCGACCGTCTATAACAGTCGTTATAATCGAGGGACGGTACTCTATGACGGTTGTTATAGACAAGGAGGAGTCGATGGCGGGGACGCCGGGCGAGGCCGCGGATTCACGCGGCAAACTCGTGGCCGGGGCGGCCGACATGATCCGGCGGCGCGGCCTGAACGCGACCAGTGTGCGCGAGCTCGCCAAATACGCTCGCGCGCCGCTGGGTTCGACGTACCACTACTTTCCCGGCGGCAAGACCCAGCTCGCGACCGAGGCGGTCACCTTCGCCGGGGATCTCGCGGCGACACTGCTCGCCCGCGAACTGGATCAGGGGCCGATCGAGGGGATGCGGGCCTTCCTGCGGATGTGGCGGAAGATCGTGGTGGACACCGACTTCCGCGCCGGGTGCCCGGTACTGGCGGTCGCCGTGGAGGACCTGCCCGAGGCCGAGGGCGCACCCCGCGAGGCGGCCGCCGCGGCCTTCAGCCACTGGACGGAGCTGCTGACCGAGTCGATGTGCGCCCACGGGGCCGAGCGCGCCGAGGCCGAGCGCACGGCCACCCTGATCGTCGCCGCAGTCGAGGGCAGCGTGGCCATGTGCCGCGCACAGCAGAGCGCGGAACCCTTGGATCGCATTGCCACACAACTGGAACCGCTTGTGCGGTCGACGATTACGCGCGACCGGACCTGAGATCCCGGCTCCCGCCCGAGGCGCGATCCGGGCCGGCGGGAGCCGCGCGGTGGATCAGACCGCGCGCAGTCCCGCCGCGGTGAGCGATACCAGGCGCCTCACCGCGGCCTCCGACGTCGCGTCGGCCGCGGCCGACAGGGCGTGCAGGCAGTAGGCGGCCAGTTCGTCGGGCGGGACGTCGGCGCGCAGTTCGCCGGTGGCCGCCCCTTCTTCGATCAGCTGCCGGAGCAGGTCGCGCAGCTGGTCCAGGGCGGCGACGATGTGTTCGTCGGGATGCAGGAATTTCACCAATTCCCGGTCGTGGCTACCGGTTCGGCGGGTGATGTGCGCATAGGCGGCGAGGACGGCATCGAGGCGGCCACTCGCGCTGCCCTCGCCGTCGCGGACCTTGACCAGCTCCCCGAGATGGGCCTCGATCCGGCGGGCGTGCCAGGTGCGCAGAATGGTCTCGACATCCGGGAAGTACTTGTAGAGCGTGGCCCGTCCGATGCCGGCGCGAGTGGCGATCTGCGACATGGTCACCCCGCGCAACCCCTGTTCGAAGGCCAGGGCCGCGGTGGTGTCGAGGATCGCGTCCCGCACCTCGCGGCGATGGGCGTCGATCGTCTCGTTCCACAGCTTCGGCACGCCCCAACCATACAGACTGACAGTCTTGTATACATCGACTCTTGACCATAGACACAGTGTCTCGATAAATTCGAAGCATCAGGTCACGGCCGACCCTTCCGACAGGAGAATTCCGTGTTCCCACCCACCGGCGACCCCCACCCCGAATACCACGACACCAACGCACCCGACACCCTCTACGCGACGAAACCGCCGTGGGACATCGACCGCCCCCAGCCGGCCTTCGCCGCCCTCGCCGAGGCCGGCGCCCTGCGCGGCCGGGTTCTCGACCTCGGTTGCGGCACCGGCGAACACGCGTTGCTCGCCGCCGGCCGGGGTCTCGACGCCACCGGGATCGATCAGTCCGCGCAGGCGCTCGAACTGGCCCGGCGCAAGGCAACGGAACGCGGCCTGCAAGCGCGGTTCGTGCGCCACAGCGCCCTGGACCTGGCCGGCCTCGGCGAGACCTTCGACACCGTGCTGGACTGCGGCCTGTTCCACCTGTTCGACGGCGCGGACCGCCTCGCCCTGGTCGACGGCCTCGCCACGATCATCGCACCGGGCGGATGCTACTTCCTGCTCGGTTTCAGCGATCGCCAGCCCGGCACCTGGGGTCCGCATCGCCTGAGCCGCACCGATATCGAGTCCGCCTTCACCGCCGGCTGGCGACTCGATTCCCTCGAACCGGCCACCCTCGACATCCTTCCCAGCCCGACCCCGGTGGCAGCCTGGCTCGCCGCCCTCACCCGGCAGTGATTCCCGTGCCCGCACTCGAATCCCGTGTCCCGACCGACCGATCGGCCCGCTACCTGCGCCAGTTCCGCACCCACGCCGAGGCCATGGCCTCCCCGCGCGGCGACCGCGTCCACGCCGGCAATCCCCGGGCCACCGGCGAGATCCACCTGCGCGTCGAAGGCACCGATACCCGCACCACAGCCCATTTCGCCCCCTGGGGCCACTGCACCCTCACCGCCGAACCCGAGGCACTCGTGGTGCGCATCGACGCGACCGATGCCGCGGCCCTGCACCGCATCCGCGACATCCTCACCCGCGACCTCGCCCGCTTCGGTGGCGGTTCCCTCACCGTCGACTGGCGGGATCCGGACTGACCGGCCTTCAGGCCAGGCCGGCGCGCAGCACGAGAATCGCTATCTGCGTGCGGTTTTCGAGGCCCAGCTTGGCGATGACGCGGCTGATGTGCACCTTGACCGTGGACTCGCTCATGTGGAGGGTGCGGGCGATCTCGGCATTGCCCGCACCGGTGGCGACGGCCCGGGCGACCTCGCGTTCCCGATCGGTGAGCTGGGAAAGCTGGGCGAGCGCGTCCGGTTGCTGCGCGCCGGGACCCTGTGTGAATGCGGTGAGCATCCGTTTGGTGATGGCGGGCGCGAGGATGGCGTCACCGGCGGCGACCACCTCGACGGCACGGGCCAGTTCTCGGGGCGGGGTGTCCTTGAGCAGGAAGCCCGCCGCGCCGGATTCCAGTGCGGCGTAGACGTATTCGTCCAGTCCGAAAGTGGTCAGGACGACCACCGCCGGCGGTGTGGGGAGGCCGCGGACCCGGCGGGTCACCTCGAGGCCGTCCACGTGCGGCATGCGGATATCGGTGACCACCACATCCGGGCGGTGCCGGTGCACCAGGTCCACGACGGCGCGGCCGTCGCCGGCCTGGGCGACCACCTCGATATCGCCGCCGGCCTCCAGAATCATGGCGATGCCGGAGCGCACCAGTTCCTCGTCGTCGAGCAGCACCACCCGGATCACGAAACCTCCTTCACCACATCGTCATTCGTCGGCCGTCAGCGGAAACGTCGCGTGCACCCGGTAGCCGCCGGCCAGCGGACCGGAATGCACGGTCCCACCGGCGAGTTCGACCCGTTCACGCATGCCGAGCAGGCCGAAGCCGGAACCCTGGGCGGCCAGGGCGGTCCGGTCACCGGGACCGTTGCGGACATCGACGTCGAGACGATCGTCGGCGACGGTGAGCGCCACCCGCACCTCGGCCCCGGCCGCATGCTTGGCGGCATTGGTCAGCGCCTCCCGCACGAGCCGATGCGCGGCCCGGCCGACCGGTCCCGGCACCGGCGGCAGGTCCGGCGGCAGTGACAGGTCCACCTGCTGCCCGGCGGCGACCGCGTCGGCGACCAGTTCGGCAATGGCGCCCAGGTCGGGCGCGGGCCGCAGCGGCGCCGCCTCCTCACCGTCGCGGGCGCGCAGCACGCCGAGCAACTCCCGCATCTCGGACAGCGCCCGCGATCCGGTGGCGCGGATGGTGCCCGCGATCTCGGCGGGCTTGCCGTCGGCGGACACCTCGAGCGCCCCGGCCAGCACGGTGATCTGCGAAATCCGGTGCGCCACAATATCGTGCAGCTCCCCCGCGATGCGCAGGCGTTCGGCCTCCACCGCCGCAGCGGCGCGCAGGTCGCGTTCGCGTTCGGCCTGCTCGGCGCGTTCCCGCAGGGCCGCAAGGGTTTCGGCGCGCTGGTTGGTCCACAGTCCCAGCAGCAGCGGCAGCGCCAGCCCCACCGTGACGATGACGCCACGGTGGACGAAGAGCTCCCACCAACTGCCCGCGCCCCAGGGCATCACCGCCACGATCACCGCGGCCAACGCCGCCAGCCAGGTCGGGCGGCGGTTGCCGTAGCGCCGGGCGACCGTGTAGATCGCCGGCAGCATGGGCGCGAACGCGCCGACCAGCAGCTGTCCGAGCAGCGCCACCCCGAACACCGGCAGCGGCCGGAAGCGCCGCGCCAGCAGGGCGATACCGGCCACCACGGCCACCGGCGGGCCCGCGGCGGCGGGCAGCAGACCGATCGCGGAGGTGTGCACCTCCTCGAAACCGGCCGCGCCGAAGAGCACGGCGAGCACGACATCGAGGATCGCCATGCCGATCCGCCGCGTCGTGCTCATTCCGGCAACCCTAGTCGGCTCGGCATACTCACACGTCACGGCGCGCGAGCAGCACGCCTCCGACTGCCAGCAACCCGGCCGCCACCAGCGTCAGCGGCAATACCAGCAGGGCGGGATTCCCGGCGCCGGGCTGCACCAGCTGCCCGGCGGACAGGAAGGGCATCACCTTCGGGCTGACGCCGGCCAGCACCGCGCCGGTCTCCGCCACGGTCGGCAAGCCGATGGCCACCACCATGGCGACGGTCGCATTGCGGGTGACGGCGGCAAGGCCCATACCGGCCAGGGCGGCGAGCGTCACGTACACCGGCACGGCGGCGAAAGCCCTGGCCAGATATGAGGTTTCGTCCGGAAGCATCGAGGTCAGCAGCTGCACGATCACGGTCACGCCCACCAGCGCCAGGCCGTAGAGGGCGGCGAGCACGCTCACCGTGAGGGCCTTCGCCGCCAGGAGCCGGCCCGGCCGGCGCACGGTGAGCACTGTGGTGGTGATGGTGCCGTAGCGGTATTCGTGCCCGAAGGTATTGACCGCCACCGCGGTGGCGAACAGGGCGGCCAGCAGCAACGGCAGCCCCGAGACCGAGGCAGCGAATTGCTCACTCGGCGTGGCGTAGTCGCGGGCCGCGGACAGATAGGCGATGAATCCCTGCAGGGCCAGGCCGACGGCCGGCAGCGTCCAGGTGGAGCGCAGGGTGGCGAGCCGGGTCAGTTCGTAGCGAATGGCATTGGACATGAGCGGAATTCCTGTTCGGTGTCAGGCGGCGACGTGGCCGCGGTACTGGGCGGAGTCGGCGGTGGCCTGGAAGTAGGCGTCCTCCAGGCTGGTGCGCGCCTGGGTCAGCTCGGTGATCAGCAGCCCGGCGCGCAGGGCCAGGGCGGCGACACCCTGCTGGTCGTGACCCTCGACGGTCACCGTGCCGTCCGCCTCCACCCGGGCGCGGAACCCGTGGCGGTTCAACGTCTTCGCGAGTTCGGCGGGCCGATCGGTGCGCGCGGTGATGCGGGGCGCGGAGTTGCGGGCGACGAACTCGCGCACCGATTCCGCAGCCAGCAGTCGCCCGGCGCCGATGACGACCAGCGAATCCGCCAGGTGCGCCATCTCGTTCAGCAGATGCGAGGAGACGAAGATGGTGCGCCCCTGGTGCGCAAGCTCTTTCAGCAGATCCCGCAGCCACCGCACACCCTCGGGGTCCAGCCCGTTGGCAGGCTCGTCCAGGATCAGGGTGGCGGGATCACCCAGCAGCGCGGCCGCCAGACCCAGCCGCTGGTGCATCCCGAGGCTGAACCCGCCCGCTCGCTTCCCGGCCACATCGCACAGGCCGACCAGGCCCAGTACCTCCTCGACCCGGCCCTCGCCGATGCCCGCCCCGGCGGCGATCATGCGCAGATGCCCGATGGCGGTGCGCTTGGGATGCACCGCGCGGGCATCGAGCATGACGCCGACCGACCGCAGCGGATCGGTCAGCTCGGCGTAGGACTGCCCGTCGAAAAGAGTACGGCCGCTGCCGTGATCGAGGCCCAGCATGAGCCGCATGGTGGTCGACTTCCCGGCCCCGTTCGGACCGAGGAAGCCGGTCACCACGCCCGGCCGGACATCGAAGGACAGATTGTCCACCGCCGGCACGTCCCCGTAGCGCTTGCCGAGCCCGCGCGCCTGAATCATCCGTTCACCTCGTATCGGAAGGGCGACGCCCGCTGCGTCACCGTGTCTGCTCCGACCATTCCGGAGCGGGGCGGCGCGGCCATCAGCCGACCGCACACGGCGAGGTACCACTTTCGGCTTACGTCCGGGTCGAGGAGTGCCGGCGGAACGGACGATCCGCGACCGCGCCGCAGACCCCCGGCCCCGACCGCACCCCCGATCAGAAGCGCGCGGCCCTGCGCAAACACACTGCGCGCCAGGTGATCCTGGAGCGTCGACACGATCGCCCTGTTCACCCTCACCATGATCGTGGCAGGCACGGTGGTTTCCCTGGTCACCGGCCGATCCGCGCACCCTGCTGGTCCGGGACAGCTGGTTGTTCGGGGCGCTGGGCCTGTGGACGCTCGGCACGCTGTTCACCCAGCGGCCCATGATGCGCAGCTTCGCCCGCACCATCGTCACGGTGAAGATCGGCGAGGCGGGCTATCGGGATTGGGATGCTCGCTGGGACAACGACTCCCGCTTCCGTTATCAATTGCGCGTACTGACCGCGGTGTGGGGCACGGTATTCACCCTCGACGCCGTCACCCGCGTGGCCTTCGCCTACACACTGTCCCTCGACGCCGTCCCCCTGGCCACCACGCTGCAATGGCTCGTGGTCCTCGCCGGGCTGATCACCTTCCACATCGTCTACGTCACCCGCAACGGACTGAAGGTCTGAAACGCGCAAGGATTTGCCGGTCACTCAGGCGAATTGACCGGCGTGATGCCCAAAAATAGTGTCAGCCCCCTCGACAGAACTTCTGCCTTTGCGCCGTAAAGTGATACGTTTTCTCTATGGCCGGTTCGGCCGATAGCACTTAATGCGCATCAGGGAGATGCCGTGTCCAGAGCTGTGAAAGCGACCGCCGCATGGGTTTGCGGGGGAATTCTCGGGATTGTTGCCGGTTTGTTCGGTGCGGGCGGCGCGTCCGCCGACGACTCGGGCGGGCCCGCCCAGGTCGGCGACACCGTGTATTTCAGCATGGGCGAGTGGAACTGTTCGATCGGCGGGGCCGGCGCGGTGGGGTGTGATCTGACGGCTCCGGCCGCCACCATGAATGTGCTCTATGCCGGGGCACAGGTGCCGTTCTCGAATGTGCCTGCCATTGCCATCGATTCGGCCGCGCTGCCGGCGCATCCCGAGTGGAATTCCAACGGCAGCCACACCCTCGCGGGCGGAAATCCGGGCCTGGCCCCCATCGCGCAGGTGAGCGGGCACGATCCGCAGTTCTCGATTACCCATGCCGGCGCGACCTGTCAGATCACCTTCAATGGCTCGGCCGTGTGCACGTCGATGGGGCACGGGTTCAGCCAAAGGGGACCAGTGCCTTTCGGCTACTGATCCCCTTCGAATCACTTGATTACCGGTACCAGACGCCGGAATCCCAGTCGCCGTAGTCCCAGACATTGAAATCGTAACGACCATGCGCTCCCCCGAAGAGGTAACCCCACCAGCCGGCCGAAGTGTCGCAGATCTGGTCGTCGTGGTTGCACACCGTCAGAACCGGGAAGTCGCCGAACCAGTCGTCGACGCCGGCCAGCGGATAGCCGATGATCCCGCTGCCGGGAGTCGAGGACAATCCGCCCCAACCCGGGCCGGGGGCCCGCTTGGGATCCGACAGCAGAATGGCATTGGCATTGTCGACGTCCTGGTGTGCGGTGACCCAGGCGTGCACGATGCCGGCGCCCTCACTGTGCCCGATCAACCGGATGTGGTCGCCCGGGCATTCGTTGCGGTGCTGCCAGAACAGTCGGTCCAGTTCGTTCAACCCCGACATCGGGTCGGCGGAGTTGTATCCGACTGGCTGATCGACGTACGGGACGAAGATGGACGAGGTGTTGTCGCCGAGTCCGCCGATGCCGATCGCCCAATCACCGGTGCAGACATCGGCATTGGCCTTCGGAGCCGCAAGGTGTGTGATGGAGAAAAGGATGGCCAACAGTAATGCGGCGAAGAGCGCCGTTGCTCTACGCATGGTCGTAACTTTCTTTATTTGTGTAACCTCCGGGTCGAGCCCGGCTTGCGCATGATGTACCCAGAAATTGCTGGGGTTCTTGATTTCTGGCGAAACAGTTACACAGTCACTGTTTTTGTTGGCCGTATCGCGATGTCAGCGGGCCGCGTACGCACGACCCGGCGAGCTTGCCGGGCATTGACGTGCCGACGTTCGGCCATCGGTCGCACCGCACGCGTGCACGTCGCGGCCGAATCCGGTGTGCCGGTGCGAAACTCCCGTAACCGAGGATGCGCTGCCCGAAATCGGCGGCGCCGCCCGGCTCAGTTGCGCAGGCGGACCAGAGCGATGGGGCACTCGCTGCCGTGCAGCAGCGCATGACCGGTCGAGCCGAGCGCCATGCCGGGATAGCCACGGGTGCCGTGACTTCCGACCACCAGCAGTTGGGCGCCGGCGGCGGCATCGAGCAGAACGCGGGCGGGACGTCCTTCCTTCACAACGGATTTCACCTCGACGCGCGGGTAGTCCCGGGTATTGCGATCGAGCATGCGCGTGAGCAGCTGGACGGCGTCGTCGGACGAGCGGGTGTCGCTGTCCCCGGACAGCTCCCACGCCTGGACCGCGATCAGCGGCACGCCGCGCCGGGAGGCCTCGTCGAAGGCGATCTCGAGCGCGCGGACGCTGTGCGGCGACCCGTCCACGCCGGCCACCACGGGCCGGTCCGACAGCCCGCCCGTCTCACCGGGAACCACCACCACCGGCCCCTGCGCGTGCCGCGCCACACCGGTGCTGACCGACCCGAGCAGGCTGCGGTGATAGGCGCTCATCCCGCGCACGCCGACCACCACGTAGTAGGCGGTGGCGGCGAGCTCCGCGAGCACCATGACGGCCGGGACATCGACGAGAAAGGTGCGGATATCGCGAATCTCGCGGTCCCCGGCGGCTTTCCGCGCGGTCTCGGCGGCGGCGTCGAGGGCTGCCTGGGCGGTGTCGCGCAGCCGATCGTGCAGCAGCCGGACCGGGCTCTCGTCCAGGGGCGATTCGGCGACCGCGGGCACCGCGAACACCAGGTGCAGGGCCGCGCCGCGCAGGGCCGCGTCCACGGCGGCCCAGCGCACGGCGTGCAGGGCGGACTCGGAGGCGTCGACACCGACCACGATCGGCCGGTCGAGACTGTGGACAGGCACCGCGTTCGGCCTCCTTCCGGGTGGAAAGAACCTTCCGCGGGCGATCCTACGAGCCGACCGGACGGTCTCCAGGTCGACTCGCCGTGGGCAGTCCGACGATGAACAGGGGCTGATCGGGATTCATCTGCGTGGACTGATCTCGCAGGACCTGCCACAGCAGCGCATACGGTTCACCGGTCTCGGCATCGCGCAGGCGCATGACCGTCGGCGACCCGGTGAGGCTGTAGTGCTCCTCGGTCCACATGTGCCGGAAGATCTCGAAGCGGCCGAACTCGGTCAGCAGCCGGGCATCGTCGTCGGCCCCGCCGAGAATGGCCATCGTCGGCATCGCCGACATGGCCATCACGCCACGCAGCGTGGCGATCGCACGCCGCAGATCGGACTCCCAGGCCGGCAGCACCGCGCGCGCGGCCGGATTGGTGAGCATCCACCGCAGATAGTTGCCGTCCTCGCCGACGCCCGGGAAAGTGCGCAGATGAGCGGTATTGGCGGCCAGCACATTCAGATACCGGTCCAGGTAGGCCGCGGGGTGCGGGAGGTGGGCGGCGAGAATGCCCGGCACGTCCGCGGCGATCGGGCCGCGGGCCGCGGCCGGGTGCTGCGGCAGGGCGGCCAGTTCGAACAGATGCCGGTATTCGACCGGGGTCACCGGGCCGACCTTGTGCAGATAACGCACCATGGCCATGAGCACCTGCTCGGTCGGGTGGTCACGGTCGCCGGGTTCCATGCGCGAGATGTAGCTGGCGCTGACACCGGAGCCGAAGGCCAGCCGCTCACGCGAGACGCCGCGTCGTTCACGCAGCCGCCGCAGCGTACTGCCGAAGCTCGGCGGTTCCACCCGCCCGAGCACCGACCCCGAGTCGCCGAAAGTTCCGTCACTCATATCCCGCCCCCGGAAAGCACTCCATCCGCCCGGATGGACCTCGATCAGTGGCTACTGCCTAGCAGCCTGCTCCTCGGTCGGCAAATCGAAAATCCGGAAGAAATAGGGGCAGAGCAGCGAATGCCCGGTTTCGGGACGGCTCACTCGCCGCCCGCGGGCGCGGCGACGGCCGCCGGAGGGGCGAGAAGGTCTCGGCGCGAACGATATTCGCCCCGCCAGCGCACGAACCCGAGCACCACGAGCAGGAAGAACAGACCATAGACCGCGCCCGAGGCGTACAGGCCGGATTTCATCGCGAGCGGCACACCGACCAGATCGACGAGCATCCAGATGATCCAGAAGTCGGTCAGGGCGCGGCTCTGCGCGAAGGTCGCGATGGCGCTGCCGACGAACACGTAGGCATTGGCCCACGGGGACCAGGCGATGTGCAGCCAGCCGAGGTGGGCGAACGCCTCGGCCACCGCGACCGTGCCGACCGCCAGCAGGGCCAGCAGCGTCAGGCGTTCGCGACGGCTAGCGGGCCGAACCATCAGATCCCGGTGCTCGGAGGTGCCCCGCCGCCAGGCCAGCCAGCCGTAGCCCGCGAGCCCGATGAACAACAGCTGCTTGAGCGCATTGCCGGGCACGTGGGCGTGCACCGACGCCGCCAGCAGCAGGGCCGCACCGGCCAGCTGCACGGGCCACGTCCACATGGTCTTGCGCATGGCCAGCCACACCACCGCGAGGGACAGCAGATTGCCGATGGCGTCGGTCCAGAGGATGTGTTCACCGAACAGGTCGAATCCGGTGTTCACCGGGCCTCCTCCGCTGCCTGCCGAGCACAGCTGCCGGATCCGGGTTCCGGGGCGTGCGTCCTGTCGTCGTGCGGAACCACCGTGCCACAGCCCGATATTCCCGCCGGCGCCCCTCCCCGATCGGCGCCCGGCGCGCGCAGGTATGGACCGGCGGATCTCCGCGGGTCCAGTCGGTCAGGGTGACCGGATCGATCGCGGACCGGACATTCGACGGTGTGAATTGCAGCCGGATGATGGATCCGTGGTGGATTCCGGCTGACTTCGCGCGGCGGAATGACCTTGTGCGCCCGCGTGAGTACGTTGGCGGATATGCGCACCGAAGGAGATTCCTGGGATATCAAGACCAGTGTTGGATCCACGGCATTGTTCGTGGCAGCCGCCCGGGTGCTGGGTGGCCGCGCGGCCGATGCGCCGGCGCACGACGAGTTCGCCGAGATGTTCGTGCGGGCGGCGGGCGGCGAATGGGCCGAGCTGCTGGCGGGTCGGCTGCCCGAGCACCCGCTGCTGGCACCCGAGTTCGGGGTGCAGTTCCAGCAGCATCAGATCGCTCGCACCCGATATTTCGACGATTATATGGCCGCCGCCTCGTACGCGGGGGTCCGTCAGGTGGTGATTCTGGCGGCCGGCCTGGACTCGCGCGCCTACCGGCTGGCGTGGCCGGACGGCACCGTGATCTACGAGCTCGACCGCCCGCAGGTGCTCGACTTCAAACGGGACACGCTCGCCGCGACCGGGCACCGGCCCCGCGCCGAGCGGCACGAGGTGGCGGTCGATCTGCGCGAAGACTGGCCGAAGGCCCTGCGCGACAGCGGATTCGATCCCGCCGCGCCGACCGCGTGGCTGGTGGAGGGCCTGCTGATCTATCTGACGCCGACTGCGCAGGACCAGCTCTTCGACGCCATCGTGGGGCTCAGCGCGCGCGGCAGCCGGGTCGCCATCGAGCAGATGGATCCGCTGCCCGCGGAGTCGGTCGCCGAGATGACCGGGGAGGGCGAGACCGGTTCGGACTGGGTGGGCATGATCTACAACGAGCCCCGCAACGACCCCACCGAATGGTTCACCGCCCGCGGCTGGACCGGTGAGCGCGTCAATCTCACCGACTACATTCACGACCTCGGCAGCACTCCGCCCGACAATCCGCGACAGCAGTCGCTGATCAACCTGGTCACGGTCAGGCGGCCCTGACCCGGCTCGACCCGGATCTCGCGCGGTCCCGGTGTCACAGCGGCACGCTGTCCAGGGCCGCGCGCATTTCCGCGAGCACCAGCGGAAGTTCTTCCAGCGCAGGCGATCCCAGTGCGATGCGCAGCCCGTGCGGCACGTGCGCCGTGGCGGCGAACGCCTCGGCGGTGCAGACGCGAATGCCACGCCGGGACAGTTCGGCGGCGATCCGGTCCATGCGCTGGTCCGGATCGATGGGCAGCCACGCGAAGAACGAGTGCGGGTGGGCGATCGGATTCCGATCGCCGAGCTCCCGGTGCAGGATGCGCTGATGCTCCTGCGCCGCACCGCGACTCGCCTGTTCGAGAGTATCGACGGTGCCATCGGCGAGCCAGCGGGTGGCCAGGGCGCTGGTCAGACCGGGCGGACCGGCCATGGTGGCGCGCAGGGTGCGGGCCAGGGCGGGCGCCGCCACGGGCGGGTGGACCAGCATGCCGAAACGCAGTCCGGCCGCGACGCTCTTGGACAGGCTCGACACCCAGAAGGTGCGCTCCGGGGCGATCGCGGCCAGCGGCGGCGGGGCCGGATCGGCGAGAAAGGCGTAGGCGGCGTCCTCGATCAGGAACAGATCATACTGGCGCGCAACGGAAGCGAGCGCTCGCCGCCGGTCGCTGTCGATCACCCAGCCGAGCGGATTGTGCAGGGTCGGCATCGTATAGACCGCGCGCACCGGCCTTTTGGCACACAACCGCGCCAGGGCGTCGGGATCCGGGCCGTTCCCGGCCGCCGGAACCGGTGCGAGAGTGAGCCCGTGCGCCTGGGCCAGCAGTTTGAATCCGGGGTAGGTGAGCTCGTCCACGGCGATCACATCGCCGGGTGAGAACATCGCTCGCACAACCAGATCCAGCCCGTGCTGCGCCCCGGCGGTCACCACCACCCGCGCCGGATCGACCTCGATCCCCCGCCGCCCGAGGAACCCGGCGACTGTCGAGCGATCGTGCGGCCGCCCGCCCGGCGGCTGCTGCCGCAGCAGGGCGTCCAGATCGCCGGAGTTCGCCAGCTCGCGTAAACCCGTGCGCAGCAAGTCCTCCCGACGCGGCGACAACGGCTGAGTGAAGGCCAGATCCGCCCACACCGTCTCCGCGCCCGGCCCGTACGCGGCCGCGGCCAGCCGCACCGACCGATCCCGGACGAAGCTCCCCCGCCCCGGTTCGCCGACCACCAGCCCCGCCCGCTTCAGTTCCGCGAACACCCGGGTCGCGGTGGCCACCGCGATACCGTGCTCGGCGGCCAGCTGCCGATGCGTCGGCAGGCGCTGCCCCGGCGCCCAGCGCCCGTCCCGGATCTGCCCGGCGAGGGCGGCGGCGACATCGGTGTAGGTCCGCATCACCCGACTGTACCTAGGACAATTTCTTGATCGTCCCGACCCGGCGTCCTACCGTCCGTTCCCATGACGATCGCGACCACCGAAGTGCCCGTGTTGGACTACCTGCGCGCACAGCTCGACGGCACCGGGACCGACGGCCTGACCTGCCAATTCCATTACCCCACC
This sequence comes from Nocardia sp. CA-151230, assembly GCF_050942175.1. Classification (NCBI taxonomy): domain Bacteria; kingdom Bacillati; phylum Actinomycetota; class Actinomycetes; order Mycobacteriales; family Nocardiaceae; genus Nocardia; species Nocardia sp. CA-151230. Next base: position 3,016,779 of record NZ_CP192061.1, on the reverse strand, counting down.
GCCATTTCCCGCACCCTGGGCATCCGGCTGGTGGACATCGACCCCGGCCGCGCCACCGTCGAGATCGACACCGATCCCGCCCGGCACGGCAACCAGCAGGGCACCGTCCACGGCGGCCTGCTCACCGAACTGGCCGACGCCGCCATCGGCACCGCTCACTCCACCGTCGTGGGTCCCGGCGAAACGTTCACCAGCATCGATCTCCGCGCGGTCTTCCTCCGCCCGGTATGGCAGGACACGCTGCGCGCCACCGCCTTCCCCACCCACTCCGGCCGCACCATCACCCACTACCAGTGCGATATCACCCGCGCGGACGGCAAGCCGGTCGCCACGGTGACCAGCATCGTCACCACCCTGCGAGGCGAGCGTTCCCACGGCCGCTGACTATCGGAGAATCCTGCCGCGTATCGGAGAATCTATGGCTGGCATAGGCCGATCTATTGGCAATCGGATACGACAACTTCCTAACGTGGTCGCCGGGACGAGCTGACGAACCCCCTGCGAAACGTCGGTCCGTCGCCGAATCGATCGCGAGACGGAGGAACAATCCGATGGCACAGATCCTGTTCGTCATGACCGGCGTCGACCACTGGACGCTCGCCGACGGCACCGAGCACCCGACCGGCTTCTGGGCCGAGGAATTCGCCGCACCCTACGAGGCGTTCACCGCGGCCTGCCACAAGATCGCGGTGGCGACCCCGGGCGGTGTGGTGCCCACGGTGGATCGCGCCAGCCTGACGCCCGAGGCCAACGGCGGCCCCGAGAGGGCGCAACGGATCACCGAAATCCTGGACAGCGCAATCGAACTGCAGAAGCCGATCCACCTGGCGGACGTCCGGCTCGCGGAGTACGACGCCGTCTTCTACCCCGGTGGCCACGGCCCGATGGAGGACCTCGCGGTGAACGCCGACTCCGGCCGCCTGCTCACCGCCGCGCTGGCCTCGGGCAAACCGCTGGGCGTGGTGTGCCACGCGCCCGCCGCCCTGCTGGCCACCGCCGACGCCGACGGCAGGTCACCGTTCGCCGGATCCCGGGTGGCAGCGTTCACCAATGCCGAAGAGGCACAGGCCGGATTCGCCGACAAGGCCAAATGGCTCCTCCAGGACCGCCTCATCGCCCTGGGCGTCGACTATCGCGAGGGCGAGCCGTTCGCCCCGCACATCGAGGTGGACCGCAACCTCTACACCGGCCAGAACCCCGCCTCCTCGGTCCCGCTGGCCGCAGAACTGCTGAAGGCGCTCTGACCGGCTTTCGGATCCCCGGACCGTCGGCCTTACCGAACCGTGTCGCGGTTGTGACAGCATGGGCGGGAAGGCGAGGTCGGCGTCCATGACGCGAATCGACAAGGCCGAGGCCGGTTTTCGCAGGCGGCCGCGGCCGTCCGGCCCGAGCGCCTCGAATACCATGTGGCGCAGGCTATTTGCGTGCGCCGACGATCCGCAGCGCGAGGTCCACGTAGTACTCGCCGATCTCCTCGGGCGACAGCGGCCCGCCCTCCCGGTACCAGCGCGCCAGGTCGATGCCCAGCGAGAGCAGCGCCACCGCCGCCATGCGCGGGTTCGGGTTGTCGAACACGCCCGCGTCGACACCGCGCTCGATCAACTGCCGCATCTCGGTGTCGATGACATGGCGGATCTCTTTGATCTCGCGCTGATGCTCGGGGCTCAACGCGGCGAGTTCGTAGTTGATGACCCGGGCGACGGTGTGCGCGCGGGCGTGGTGAATCGCGAATTCCCGGATGACCGCGACCAACTGCTCGACCGGTTCCTCCGAGGCGGCCACCGACTCCCGCATCCGCTCGAGCGTGTCCAGGTGCCCGGTGCGCGAAACCTGGTAGAGCAGCTCTTCCTTGGAGCGGTGGTGGACGTAGATGGCCGCCGTGCTCAGCCCCGCGATCGAGGTGATGTCGCGCGTGGTGGAGCCGTGGAAGCCGCGCTCGGCGAAAGCGGCGACCGCGGCGTCCAGTAGTCGGGCCCGCGTCTCGTCCGCGCGCGAGCGATCCTCTGATTCGGTCACCTGGACAGTCTTACATCAGAGCGCGAGCACTAGTTTTCCGGTGTTGCCGCCGGTGAACAGCAGATTCAGCGTCTCACCGAAATGCTCCACCCCACCCTTCACGACATGCTCCCGGCTCTTGATCCTGCCCTCGGTCAGCCACTTCGCGATGTCCGCCACCGCCTCGCCGTAGCGGTCGGCGTAGTCGAAGACCACGAAGCCGGTCATGGACGCCCGGTACACCAGCAGCGACATGTACCGCGACGGCCCGGGCCGCAGCTGGTCGTCGTTGTAGGCCGCGATCGCCCCGCAGAGCACGATGCGGGCCCCGCGGCGCAGATTGGCCAGCGCCGCATCGAGAATCTCACCGCCGACATTGTCGAAGTAGATGTCGATGCCCTTCGGTGCGAGTTCCCGCAGCCGGTGCAGCACGTCCTCACCGCGGTAGTCGATCGCGGCGTCGAAACCGAATTCCTCGGTGAGCAGGCGGCACTTCTCCGCGCCGCCGGCGATGCCGATGACGGTGGCGCCCTTGGCCTTCGCGATCTGGCCGACCACGCTGCCGACCGCGCCCGCCGCCGCCGAGACCACCACGGTCTCACCGGCTTTCAGCTTCCCGACCTCCAGGAGCCCGAAATACGCTGTCATGCCGGGCATTCCGAGCGCACCCAGCCAGGTCGGCCCGGGCGCGACGCCCAGATCGACGTGCTGCACGCCGCGGCCGTCGCTGATCGCGTACTCGGTCACCCCGAAGGTGCCGCTCACGGTGTCGCCGACGGCGAAATCGGGGTGGGTGGATTCGACCACGGTCGCGATGTCCAGCGACCGCATCACTTCGTCGAGTCCGACCGGCGGCAGGTAGGAGCGCACGTCATTGAGCCAGCCGCGCATGGCCGGATCGAGCGAGATGAAGTCGATCTTCACCAGGATCTGCCCCGCGCCGATCGGGGGCAGTTCCTCGGTGGTCACCTTCCAGGTGCCGACGCCGGGCAACCCGGTGGGGCGCTGGGCCAGCCGTACCTGCTGTGTCTTCGTCATGGGGGTCTCCTCAGATCGCGCCCTGGTCGGGGTCGCCGGCGGGCAGCGGTTCGAAGACCTGCACGTCCGGCGGTGCCGCGAGGGCGTTGGCCAGGGCCGTGCCGACTTCGCGCAGAGCCGCGCCCTGGCCGTGTTCGCGCAGCGCGTCCCGGGACGCCCACTTCTCGATCATGACGAACTGCCCGGGGTTCTTGGCGTGCCGGTGCAGCGCGTAGCGCAGGCAGCCGGGCTCGGCGTGCACGGCCGGAGCGGCCGCGCGCAGGGTCTTCTCGACCAGGTCTTCCTGGCCGGGCTTGGCGATCATGGTCGCGACGACGACGCAGGGATCGGCCATGGGATCCTCCTCGGAGAGTGGATGTGTCAGAACTCGTTGCGGTTAACCGCGCTTGCCCCACTCGGGGTCGCGGCGGCGCAGTTCCCACTGCGCGATGGAGCGCTTGTGCACCTCGTCCGGCCCATCGGCCAGGCGCAGGGTGCGCAGGTGGGCGTACATGCTGGCGAGCGGGAAGTCGTCGGAGACGCCGCCGCCGCCGTGCACCTGGATGGCGCGGTCCACGACCTTCAGCGCGACATTGGGCGCCGCCACCTTGATCGCCGCGATCTCGGTGCGCGCGGCCTTGTTGCCGACGGTGTCCATCAGGTGCGCGGCCTTGAGCGTCAGCAGCCGGGCCATATCGATCTCGATGCGGGACTCGGCGATCCAGTCCTGGATATTGGCCCGATTCGCCACCGGCTCACCGAAGGTCACGCGCGACTGCGCACGGTCGATCATCAGGTCGAGGGCCCGCTCGGCCATGCCGATGGCGCGCATGCAGTGGTGGATGCGGCCCGGGCCCAGGCGGGCCTGGCTGATCATGAACCCGTCGCCCTCACCGGCGAGCAGCGCGGTCCTGGGCACCCGCACGTTCTCGAACAGCACCTCGGCGTGACCCTCGCGGTCCTGGTAGCCGAACACCGGCAGGCCGCGCTGCACGGTCACGCCCGCGGCGTCGATCGGGACCACCATCATCGACTGCTGCCGGTGCGTGGCCGCGCTGGTATCGGTCTTGCCCATGACGATGAGGACCTTGCAGTTCTTGTGCAAGGCGTTGGAGGTCCACCACTTCCGGCCGTTGAGCACGTAGTCGTCGCCGTCGCGGTCCATGCGCAGCTGGATATTGGTGGCGTCGGAGCTCGCGACCGCGGGCTCGGTCATGGCGAACGCGGACCGGATCTCACCGTCCAGCAGCGGGCGCAGCCACTGCTCCTTGTGCTCGGGCGTGCCGAAGAGGGTGAGCACCTCCATGTTCCCGGTGTCGGGGGCGGCACAGTTGGTGGCCTCCGGCGCGAGATGCGCACTGCGGCCCATGATTTCGGCCAGCGGCGCGTACTCCAGGTTGGTCAGGCCCGGCCCCCACTCCGGATGCGGGTGGAAGAGGTTCCACAGCCCCCGCTTCCTGGCCTCGGTCTTGAGCTCCTCGACGATCGGGGGCTGGAAGTGCGGGTCCCCGGACTCCGCCATCTGCTCCTCGTACACCGCCTCGGCCGGGTAGACGTGCTCGTCCATGAAGGCGAGTAGATCGTCCCGGTAGCGCTGGGCCCGATCGGTCATGTCGAACATGCTCACTCCTCGAAATAGTCTGTGCCGCGCATGCGAAACTATACTTGAACCCGGATTCAACTTCGTTTTCCGGCGGCCGAACGGAGGTCGGCCAGTTCGGCCAGCACCGCGCGGTGCCGGCCGGGACTGCCGAGCCCGAGCTGATCGGCCTTGGCGCGCTTGAGATACAGATGCACCGGATACTCCCACGTCATGCCGATGCCGCCGTGCAATTGGAGCGCTTCTTCGGCGGATGTCACCGCGACGTCCGCGCAGTAGGCCGCGGCGACCGCCGTGCCCACGGCCGCGTCGGGATCGCCCGCCGCGATCGCGCCCGCCGCGTAGCGGGCACTGGCGGCCGCCGCCTCGACCTCCACGAACAGGTCGGCGAGACGGTGTTTGAGCGCTTGGAATCCGCCCACCACGCGGCCGAATTGGCGGCGCATCTTCAGATAGCCGACGGTGGTCTCGAGGCACCACGCCGCGATACCCGCCTGCTCCGCGGCCAGCAGCGCCGCGCCGGTCTCCAGCGCCGTCCGCAGCGCGGCCGCTCCCCCGTCGGCCGGGACCACGCGCTGCCCGGGTGCGGCGTCGACCACGACATCGGCCAGCGGCCGGGTCATATCGAGCGAGACCACCGGCGTCACCGCCGCCGCGGCCACCGGCACGGCGTGAATCTCGGTGCCGGAGACGGTCTCGACCGCGGCCAGCAGCACATCGGCGTCCAGGACGCCCGCGACGCTGGTCACGCTGCCGGACAGGCGGCCGTCGGCGTCCTTCCGGAAGGACGGGACCTCGTCCGGCGAGGCGGCGGTGAAGGGCGCGAGCAGCGCGACCGTGACCGCACCGTCGGCGAGCTGCCCGACCAGGTCGGAATCACCGGCGAGCAGCGCGGTGGCGGCGATGACACTGCTGGTGAGAAACGGCACGGGCGCGACGGACCGCCCCAGTTCCTCCAGCACCACCGCCGCGTCGCGAGCGGAGCCGCCCGCGCCGCCACGCTCCTCGGGGACGAGCAGTCCGGCCAGCCCCAGATCCCGCGCGAGTGCCTTCCACAGTCCCGGCGTCAGCGCCCGATCGCCTGCATAGGCCCGCGCGACCGCCGCCGGATCACACTGGGCCGCAAGCAGATCGCGCACCGCGTGCCGCAGCGCCGCCTCGGTGTCGGTATCGAGCAGCAGAATGTCGTCGCTCATCGGGCCAGGTCCTTCCAGGCGGTGTCCTTGTCCCCGCGCGCCTCGGCGGGCAGGCCGAGGACCCGTTCGGCGACGATGTTGCGCAGGATCTCGGACGTGCCGCCCTCGATCGAATTGCCCTTGGCACGCAGGTAGCGGTAGCCGGGCCCGCGACCGGCGAAGTCGACGCGGTCGGGCCGCACCATGGTCCAGTCGTCGTAGCGCAGGCCGTCCTCGCCGAGGATCTCCAGTTCGAGACCGGTCAGCTGCTGGTTGGACCGCGCGAAAGCCAGTTTGAGCGCGGAACTTTCGGGCCCCGGCTGACCGGCAGAGGTCCGCTGTCGCATGCGGGCGGCGGCCAGGCGCCCGGCTTCGGCCTCGACCCACAGTCGCAGCAGCCGGTCGTGCAGTTCCGGCGTGTGCCTGTCCGGATTCTCCCGCCAGGTGCGGGTGACCGCGGCGAGCACACCGCTCTCCCGCGGCACCGCGCGCCCGCCGATGGCCGCCCGCTCGTTGTTGAGGGTGGTGGTGGCGACACGCCAGCCCTCCCCCACCCCGCCGAGGCGCTGGGCGTCGGGGATACGGACGTCGGTGAGGAAGACCTCGTTGAACTCGGCCTCACCGGTGATCTGGCGCAGCGGCCGTACCTCGACACCCGGATGGCGCATATCGCAGATGAAGAAGGACAGGCCCGCGTGCTTGGGACGGTCCGGGTCGGTGCGCGCGAGCAGGATCGCCAGATCGGCCTTGTGGGCCACCGACGTCCACACCTTCTGCCCGTTGACGATCCAGTCCTCACCGTCGCGGACGGCCCGGGTGCCGACCGCCGCCAGGTCCGATCCGGCGCCCGGCTCACTGAACAGCTGGCACCAGATCTCCTCGCCGGTCCACAGCGGACGCAGGTAGCGCTGCCGCTGTTCCGGGGTGCCGTGGATGGCGATGGTGGGCGCCGCCATGCCGAGGCCGATGCCGTTGAGTTCGGCCTGATGACCCGGAGCTCCCGCCTGCTCGAACAGCTCGTCGACGAACAGCTGGAGGTCGCGGTCGGCGCCGCGACCGCCCAGCCCGACGGGGAAGTACACCCAGGCCAGTCCGGCGTCGAAGCGGGCGCGATGGAAGGTCACCGGGTCGGTGGTGGCCGGATCATGCTCTGCCAGCAGGGATTCCACCCGCCGGCGTAGGTCGTCGCGAACCGTATCGCTCATCGGTCCTGCTCCTTCGTCTCAGGGCACCAGCAGGGAGACGGCTTCGGCGACACAGGCCGGTTTGGCCGCGCCGTCGATCTCCACGGTGACGAGGCTGACCGCCTGGAACCCCATGCTCGCCGGCGTCAGCGACACCAGTTCCACCCCGGCGCGCAGCCGCGAGCCCACCGGGACGGGGGACGGGAAGCGAACCTTGTTGGCCCCGTAGTTGACTCCCATCGACAGCCCTTCGACGGTGTACACGCTCGCGGTGAGCATGGGCAGCAGCGACAGGGTGAGGAAACCGTGCGCGATGGTCGTCCCGAACGGACCGGCGGCGGCGCGTTCCGGATCGATGTGGATCCACTGGTGATCGCCGGTCGCGTCGGCGAACCGGTCGATCTGCTCCTGGGTCACGGTGTGCCAGTCGCTGTAGCCGAGATGGGTGCCGACTGCCTTCTCCAGTTCGGGCAGCCCCTGGAATACCCGCATTGTTCGCGTCCTTCCGTTCGATTCCGTTGCGCGGCTAGTTCTTCGGCCCGCCGGCCACGTAGATGACCTGTCCCGACACGAATCCCGCGCCCTCGCTCGCCAGGAACGACACCGTGTGCGCGATGTCCTCGGGCTTGCCGGAGCGGGCCACCGGGATGGTGGAGATGAGCGCCTGCCGGAAGTCGTCGAACGAGACGCCCATGCGCTCGGCCGTGGCCTGGGTCATCTCGGTTTCGATGAAACCCGGTGCGACGGCATTGGCGGTGACGCCGAACTTGCCGAGCTCGAAGGCGAGAGTCTTGGTGAAGCCCTGCAATCCGGCCTTGGCGGCCGAGTAGTTGGCCTGGCCGCGATTGCCCAGCGCCGAGGTGCTGGACAGGCTGACGATGCGGCCGAAGCCCTGCTCGATCATGTGGCGCTGGACCGCCCGCGTGCACAGGAACGCGCCGCGCAGGTGCACGCTCATGACCGCGTCCCAATCCGCGACGCTCATCTTGAACAGCAGGTTGTCGCGCAGGATGCCCGCATTGTTGACCAGCACGGTGGGCGCGCCCAATTCGGCGGCCACCCGGTCCACGGCCGCGGTCACGGCCTGCTCGTCGGACACGTCCGCGCCGACTGCGAGGGCGCGGCCGCCGGCCGCCTCGATCTCCGCGACGACCGGTTTGCAGGCCTCCTCGTCGAGATCCAGGACGGCGACGGCCATTCCGTCGTCCGCCAGTCGCCGTGCGACGGCGGCGCCGATGCCCCGGGCCGCGCCGGTCACGACCGCTACCCGCGGTGTCTGCGTGCTCACGATGTTCTCCTCTGTGGTGCGATCAGGTCGGTGTCGATCAGGCCGAGGGTGTGCAGACCACGCGCCCGACGGTCTTGCCGTCGGCGAGGCGCTGGACGCCATCGGCGATGTCCGCCAGGGCGAGTCGTTCGCTGACCAGGGGGCGGATCGCGCCCGTGGCGGCCAGCCGGGTCAGCTCGCGGTGGCATTCGACGACCGCGGCCGGGTCGTGGGCGTTGTAGAGCCCCCAGTGCAGGCCGACGATCGAATAGTTCTTGACCAGTGCGTGATTCAGCGCGGCGCTCTGGATGTCGCCGCCCGCGAAGCCGACGACCAGGATGCGGCCCTCGAAGGCGATGCACTTGGTCGAGCGGGTGTAGGTGTCGCCGCCGACCGGGTCGTAGACGACGTCGGCGCCGCGATTGTCCGTGACCCGCTTGACGACCTCGACGAAATCCTCACTCCTGCGGTCGATCACGATGTCGGCGCCCAGCGCACGGGCGTACTCGGCCTTCTCGGGCCCGCCCACCACGCCGATGACGCGGGCCCCGGCCGCCTTGCCGAGCTGGACGGCGGCACTGCCGACCCCGCCCGCGGCCGCGTGCACCAGCAGGGTCTCCCCCGCCCGCAGCGCCGCACGGCGATGCAGTCCGAACCATCCGGTCTGGTAGCCGATGAACAGGGCCGCGGCCTCGGCATCGTCCAGAACCGTTGGCGCGGAGAAGGTCTGGGCCGCCTCCATGACCGCGTACTCGGCGAACCCGCCGTACGGCAGCGAGCTGCCACCGAGCACACGGTCACCGACCGCGATCCCGGTGACCTCGCCACCCGTGGCCACGACTTCCCCGCACAGCTCGACACCGGGCGTGAAAGGCAGCGGCGGCTTCACCTGGTACAGGCCGCGGCACATGAGGACGTCGGGGAAGTTCGCCGCCGCACCGGTGACCCGCACGACCACCTGACGTGGGCCGGGTTCGGGGCGCTCCACGGTGTCGAGCCGCATCACCTGTGCAGGCTCGCCCAGCTCGTGGACCCGCCAGGCCCGCATGTCCGCCACTCTAGACGCCCCCGGTGAGCGTGAGGCCGCCGTCCACCACGAGCAGCTGGCCGGTGAGCCAGGCCGCGTCCGCGGAGAGCAGGAAGGCGACCACGCTGCCGATGTCCTCGGGCACGCCCAGGCGCTTGAGCGGGTAGGCGGCGGCGATCTGCTCCTCGCGGCCCTCGTAGAGGGCGGTGGCGAACTTCGTCTTCACCACCGCCGGCGCGACGGCGTTGACACGGATGTCCGGGCCGAGTTCGACCGCGAGCTCCTGGGTGATGTGGGTCAGCATCGCCTTGCTGGAACCGTAGAAACCGATGCCGGGCGCGGGCTTGAGCCCGGCGACCGAGGAGACGTTCACGACCGCGCCGCCGTGGTCCTTCATCCAGGCCCGGTAGGCGTGCTGCACCCAGGACAGCGCGGCGAGGCAGTTGACCTCCACGATCTTTCGGGCCGCGTCGAGCGAGAGCTCCACCATCGGCCCGAACACCGGATTGATGCCGGTGTTGTTCACCAGCAGGTCGGCACTGCCGAAGGTCTCGACGGCCCGCTCGAGGGTCTCGGCCTGATGCGCGGCATCGTCGGCGCGCCCCGCCACGGCCAGCGCCTTCGACGGCCCGCCCAGCGCCGCGACGGCCTCGTCGAGCGCCTCCTGCTTGCGGGCGGTGATCACGACCCTCGCGCCCTCGTCCACCAGGCGCTGCGCGATACCGAGGCCGATACCCCGGCTGGCGCCGGTGACAATGGCGGTCTTGCCTTCGAATCTGTTCACGGACAGGTCCTTTCAGGTCGCCCGTAGCCACGGCGGTCTCGCGCCGCGACCCGGGACCGACCCCGGGCGGGAAACTTACTAAGCGCTTATTTTCTTCCGCCACCATGCGCCAAACTCCCGTCGCGGTCAATACCGTCGAGGGGGTCTGATTTCTGTGATACGGCACACAGTTCGCACGAAAGCCGAGGTCATGCAGGAGAAACTGACGCGAACTCGAACCCGGATTCAGATTCCTGGACCCTCGCACAGCCATCGCCGCGATCCGCGCAGGCGGAATCGCCGGCCATCGGGCGGGGACGCGAGCTATTCGGACTTCACCTGCAGGGCGTTGACCCACAGCTGGGTCAGGGTGTCGACCAGCTTCTCGAAGGCGATGCGCTGGTTCTGGACGAAGACCATGTAGGCCATGCGGCTGACCATCACCGACAACGCCTGAGCGGTGATCAGTGGATCGAGATCCACACTGGCCTGCCCGGATTCCTGCAGCTCGCGGATCATCCCGGCGTTGCGCCGAATGAAGGCGCGGTTGCGCTCCAGGCGTAGCGCGCGGAAGTTCTCGTTGACCTGGGTGACCTCTTCGAACACCGCCATCAGACGCGCATTGCGCTTGTAGGCCAACAGGTATTCCCGGTTGGCGGCCTCGACGAGCGCGCGCGGGTCGGTGACGCCGGTGCGGGCCCGCACGTGCGGGTGCAGCATTTCCTCCTGCACCTCCTCGACGACGGCGGTGAAGATCTCTTCCTTGCTGTCGAAGTAGGTGTAGAACGAGCCGGCGGCAGCGCCCGCGGCCTTGGAGATGTCGGCGATCCTGGCGTCGAGGTAGCCGTCGCGTTCGAACACTTCGCGCGCCCCGGCGATGAGGGCGGCGCGGGTGCGCTCTCCGCGCTTGGTACGCGGGGGCACGCGGCGAGGCGCGGCCTCGCGGTCGGCGGGTTCGGACGTCACGGCGGATCCTCACTCGGTCGCAGGGACGGCTGCCGATTGCCACCGTATCACCGCGTATACCAGCACATATCGCCCCACACCGACGGCCTCCGGCCCACCCGCCCACACGGCCGCCGCGGCGGCGATTGCCATTGAAGTTGACACCGGATTCAGATATGGTCCCGCACAGGGTTGTGATGCCGCCCACTCCGACCCCGTCTTATTCGACCTCTACATAACTGGATGTTCCATGACAAATGTCGCCGACCGTATCTGGCAGCACGCGTCCGAACGCCCCGACGCCATCGCGCTGCGCCATCTGGACGACACCCTCTCCTACGCCGAGCTGGCCCGCCGCAGTGCGGCCTTCGGCGGTCGGCTCACCGAATCCGGTGTCGCGGTGGGAGATCGGGTGCTGCTGGTGGCGCCGACCGTGCCGGAGTTCGTGATCGCCTACTTGGGCGCGCATCTGATCGGAGCCGTCGCCATCCCGGTGAACACCATGGCGACCGCACCCGAAATCGGTTATGTGCTCGACGATTCCGGTGCCCGGTATGCCATCGCCTGGCATCTGGCGCGCACCGCGGCCGAGCAGGCCGCCGCCGAGCGCGGCATCCCGGTGCAGGTGCTCGAGCCCGGTGCGCACACCTCCCCCGCCCGGCCGATCTCCGAACCGGTCGGGCGCGATCCGGACGACACCGCGATCCTGCTCTACACCTCGGGCACCACGGGCAAACCGAAGGGCGTGGAGCTCACGGTCGCCAATCTGATCGAGACCGCACGCATTTTCATCGATCAGCTGCGGCTCACGCCCGACGAGCGCTTCGGCACCGGGCTGCCGCTGTTCCATGTGTTCGGGCAGGCGGTGTGCCTGATCACCACCCTGCACGCGGGCAGTTCGTTCTCCATGGTGTCGCCGTTCGTCCCGGGGGCGATGATCGAGACGATCCGCGATCACCGGCTCACCGTGGTGGCGGGCGTGCCGACCATGTGGAATGCCATGCTGCACAGCGCCGGCGACTACGGTCCGGAAGATTTCGCGAGTCTGCGGCTGGCCTGCTCGGGTGGCGCGTCGCTGCCCGCGGAGGTGATCCGGTCCTTCTCGGAACGTTTCGGCTGCACCATCCTCGAGGGCTATGGGCTGACCGAGTCCAGCGGGGCCGCGACCTACAACCCCCTGGATCGCGAGCAGCGGACCGGGTCTGTGGGTACCGCGCTGCCCGGCACGTCGATCGAGGTGCGCGATCCGGAGGGCACGGTGCTGCCCGCCGATACGGTCGGTGAGCTGTTCATGCGCGGGCCCAGCGTGATGAAGGGGTACTGGCAGCGCCCCGACGCGACGGCGGCGGATTTGTCCGGCGGCTGGCTGCGCACCGGTGATCTGGGTCGCGTCGACGCCGACGGCTACGTCTACATCGTCGACCGCGCAAAGGATCTCATCATTCGCGGCGGCTACAACGTGTATCCGCGCGAGGTCGAGGAGGTGCTCTACGAGCATCCCGGCATTGTCGAGGTGGCGGTGATCGGCCTGCCCGACGACCACTACGGCGAGGAGGTCGGCGCGGTGGTGGCCACCGCGCCCGGCGTCGAACTCGATCCCGGGGAGCTGCGCGCCTGGGCCAAGGAGCGCCTGTCCGCCTACAAGGTGCCGCACCGCTTCGCCTTCACCGACCAGCTGCCCAAGGGCGCGACGGGCAAGATCCTCAAGCGCGCCATCGACCCGAACCTGTTCACAGACAAGGCATCCCGATGAGCATCGTCCCCACCGTCACCGGCACCGTCGATTCCAGCGAGCTGGGCCGGGTGCTGGTGCACGAGCACGTCTTCGTGCTCGGCGAGGAGTACCGGCAGAACTACGGCGACTGGGACGAGCAGGCCCGTGTCGACGACGCCGTGAGGCAGCTCGACGAGCTGAAATCGCTGGGCATCGACACCATCCTGGACCCGACCGTGCTGGGGCTGGGCCGCTATATCCCCCGCATCCAGCAGATCGCGGCCCGCACCGAGCTGAATATCGTCGTCGCCACCGGCATCTACACCTACAACGACCTGCCGTTCCAATTCCATTACAACGGACCGGGTTTGATGATGGACATGCCCGAGCCGATGGTGGAGCTGTTCGTCAAGGACCTCACCGAGGGCATCGCCGGGACCGGCGTGCGCGCGGGATTCCTCAAGTGCGCCATCGAGGAACCGGGGCTTACGCCGGGTGTGGAACGGGTGATGCGCGCGGTCGGTCAGGCGGCGGTGCGGACGGGCGCGCCGATCACCGTGCACACCAACCCGCACACCCGGTCCGGGCTGGTGGCCCAGCGGGTGCTGCGGGAGGAGGGCGCGGACCTGACCCGCGTGGTGATCGGCCACTCCGGGGATTCCACCGATCTGGACTACCTCGCCGAATTGGCCGACGCGGGTTCCTATCTCGGCATGGACCGCTTCGGCATCGATGTCCTGCTGCCGTTCGAGGACCGCGTGAACACCATCGTGGAACTCGTCCGCCGCGGCTACCGCGACAAGATCGTCATCGCCCACGACGCCGCCTGTTTCATGGACTGGTTCGACCCGGCCGCCAAGGCCCAGATCGCCCCGAAGTGGAACTACCGCCACATCAGCGAGGATGTTCTCCCCGCCCTCCTCGCCAAGGGCCTCACCGAGGACGACATCGACACCATCCTGGTGCGGAACCCGCGCCGCTACTTCGAGAAATGATAGCGCGCAATCCTCTCCGTCAGTCGGGGACGACGATAGCGAGTTCACCGGCGGCGTAGCGGGCGCGCAGCACCTTCTTGTCGAACTTGCCGACGCTGGTCTTGGGCACCTCGGAGACGAACGTCCAGCGTTCGGGGAGCTGCCATTTCGCGATCTTGTCGGACAGGAACGCGCGGAGCGCACCGGCGTCGGGTTCGGCTCCGGCGCGCAGTGCGGCGGCCACGACGGGTCGCTCGTCCCACTTCTCGTCCGGCACACCGAAAACGGCGGCCTCGGCGATGTCGGGGTGCGCCATGAGCGCGTTCTCCAGATCGACCGAGGAGATCCATTCACCGCCGGATTTGATGATGTCCTTGGCCCGGTCGACCAGGGTGAGGTAGCCGTCGGCGCTGATGGTGCCGACGTCGCCGGTGCGCAGCCAGCCGTCGCGGAAGGCGTCGGCGCCGATTCCCGCGGCATCCGGCGAGTAGTAGGAGGCGGTAACCCAGGGGCCGCGAACCTCCAGCTCTCCCACCGATTTTCCGTCACGGGGCAGCTCGGTGCCATCGTCTCCGATGGTGCACCGTGCTCGCAGAGCGCAGCAGGGTGGCCAGGGACAGCGGTTCGTCCTGCATGGTGCTGGGCATCGGCAGGTCGAGCTCGTCGTAAGTCATTGTGCAGATGTCTTTCTCGGGTGAAGCCCGGGTGAACCGGGCCGGGTGCGCCGTGCGCGGAAGTGGCGCGCCCGGCCGGTTCGCTGCGCTCAGCCGCGCAGCGCGGAGGCGAAGATGCCCGGCAGGGCGGCGGCGCCGGGTCGCTTCGCGAAGTTGGTCAGTCGCCGCAGGGTGGTGGCGCCGGTGCGGTTGGTGACGAACCACGGCGGTTTCGGGGAGAGCGCGAACTCGCCGCGCAGCAGCGACCGCGGGACGGGGCGGAAGGGGCCGCGGACCACGGTGCGCTCCGGATCGGCGATCAGCAAGCCGTTGTGCACCACGCCGATTCCGCTCTGGATGTCGGCGAGGGTGTGCCCGGGAAAGGCGCCCCACGAGGCACGGGCGGTCAGGTAGCCGAGGCCCGTCCAGGCGTTGATGGCGACGGTGCCGTACCGCAGGTCGGCGACGGCTCGCTCGAAATGCTCCCCCAGCCGGTCGATGGTGGCGGGGTCGGCGATGATGTTGACGCCGAGGGTGCCCTCGAACTCCTCGTTGGACACGCGGACCGCCTGCGTGAGGAATTCCGCTGCGTCGCCGCCCAATTCGAGCACCCCGAGCACGGGGGCGAAATACTCGGTGCGCAGCGCGGTTTCGTCACGGTGCGGCACCAGGCCGGTGATGAGGGTGCGCGCGCCGATCCGCTCGGCGCCGGGATAGGACGTCCGCGCGCCGTCGACGCGGGCGGCCGAGCCCGGGTAGTAGTCCGGACGCTGCGGCGCCCGCTCGAGCGCGGCGCGCAGTTCGGCGAGGAACCGGTCCTTCTGAGGCCAGTCCGCGGAGATCACCGCGACCTGCGCGGCGACGCAGTTGTAGCCGTTGTTGTGCAGACGCTGGGTGGCCAGGTGCTCGGCCTGGAACCGGAGGTCGGCGTCGGACCAGCGCCCCGGGATCACGATGGTGGGTGAGACGCCGCCCAGTTCGCTGGTGATGGGCTTGCCCAGTTTCGGTGTGCCCGCCGCCTTGTTCCGCGCGCCTTCCTCGCCGGTGCCGAACACGATGGCGTCGTGGGTGAGCGCGCTGCCGGTCATGTGCACCGCGTCCACACCGGCATGGTGCACCAGCGCCGTGCCGACCTCGGGGGCGCCGGTGAGCAGGCGTACGAAGCCGCCCTCGATCAGGGGCGCGAAGATCTTCTCCAGCACCGGCAGCAGCGGGTCGGTGATCGGATTCAGCTTGAGCGCCACCACCCGGTTGTCGGCGTACAGCTGGTACAGCACGTCCAGCGGCGCGATGGAGAAGATATTGCCCGCGCCGAGGACCACGCCCACGCCACCGGTCTCGGCCGGGGTGCGCTGTCCCAGACCGGCTCGGGCGCGGACGGTTTCGGCGTCGACGCCGGGCCTGGTCCAGACCTCCGCGCGGAATCCGTTGAGCAGCAGCCAATCGAAGACGCCGTGCGGGAAGACGTCGACCGCGGTGCGGCCGCCGGGGGCGGCGTGGATCGGGTAGCCGTCGACCGGGCTGCGGCCCTGTTCCAGTGCCAGCAGCGATTCCGCGAGCGCGGCCGCGCCGGTGAGCAGCGAGTAGGGGCCGCTCACCCATTCCTCACCGAGCAGCGGCGAGTCCAGGGGCAGCTTCTTGATGCGGGCGGCGGTCTCGACCCACTCCCGCGCGTAGCGTGCGGTATTGGCGTGAATCCGGTCGAGCAGCTGCCGCCGGGCGGGCAGCGGGGTTCGGGCCCAGTCGATTTCGCCCTGCCGTAGTGCGGAGACGGTGGCGTCGATGGTCGCTGCGGCGGTGGTGGTCACGATGCGTTTCCTTCCGAGTCGGCGTCCTCGGCGAGCATGACGGCGGCCTTCTCGCCGATCATGATCGTGGGCGCGTTGGTATTGCCCCGCACCACCGACGGCATGACCGAGGCATCGGCGACGCGCAGGCCCGCGACGCCCAGTACACGCAGGCGCGGGTCCACGACCGCGCCGATGGCGCAGGTGGAGGTGGGGTGATAGAGGGTCTGGGCGGTGCGGGCCGCGAAGTCGAGCAGCTCGGCGTCGGAATCACCAGCGGGAGTGAGGAATTCGCCGGTGGTGAGCTCGCGCAGCGCGGGCCGGCCGGCGATGTCGAGGGCGCTGCGCAGTCCGGCGACGATGCTCGCGCGGTCGGCCTCGGTGTCGAGGTAGTTGTGGCGGATGCGCGGCGCGGTGGCCGGGTCCGCCGAGCGGAGGGTGAGTTCGCCGCGGCTGGTCGGGTTGATCAGGCAGGGGCCGAAAGCGTAGCCGTGCTCGGTCGCCGCGCCCATGCCCTCGCCGTGGAAGAGGACCGGGGCCTGGTGGAACTGGATGTCCGGGCCCGCCAGTCCGGCACGGGTTTCGAGGAAGCCGCCGGTCTCACCGATATTCGAGGTCAGCGGGCCGCGACCGGATTCCTGGAGCAGGCCCAGGTTCTCGGGTGTGAGCGCGGTCATCAGGGATTCGCGGTCGGTGCGGTAGTTGAGGAACACCGACAGGTGATCCTGCAGGTTCTGCCCGACCGGCAGATCGCGGACGGTCTCGATGCCGAAGGCCGCCAGCTGTTCGGCGGGGCCGATGCCGGACAGCAACAGCAGCTGCGCGGAGCCGTAAGCGCCTGCGGCCAGCACGATTTCGCGCCGGGCCCGAATGGTTTCGGTGCTGCCGTCGCGGCCGATCACCACACCGGTGGCCCGGCCGTTCTCGATGACGATCCGGTGCGCGAGGGCATCGGTGACGACCGTCAGGTTCGCCCGCTCCAGCGCCGGGTGCAGGTAGGCGACCGCGGCACTGCATCGCATACCGTTGCGCTGGGTCACCTGGTAGCGGCCGACGCCGAGCTGGGTGACGCCGTTGAAATCGTCGTTGCGGGTGTGCCCGGCCTGTTCGGCGGCGCGCAGGAATGCTTCGCCCAGTGGATGATTCGACCGGCTGTCGCTGACCGACAGCGGCCCGCCCACACCGTGGTAGGCGTCCTTGCCGCGCTCGTTGTCCTCGGCCTGCACGAAGTACGGCAGCACCTCGTCGTAGCTCCACCCGTCCGCGCCGGCCGCGGCCCACGCGTCGTAATCGGCGCGGGCGCCACGGATGTAGATCATGGCGTTCATGGAGCTGGATCCGCCCAGGACGCGGCCGCGCGGCAGGTAGGCGCGGCGGCTGTGCAGCCGGGGTTCGGGTTCGGTGTCGTAGTCCCAGTCCAGGGGGCTCTTGAACAGGGACGGGAAGGCGACCGGCAGGTGGATCTCCTCGGCGGTGTCCCGCGGTCCGGCCTCGATCACGGCCACCCGGACCGCCGGATCCTCGGACAATCGGCTGGCCAGCACGGATCCCGCGGACCCCGCGCCTACGACGATGTAGTCGTACACGGTCGGCACCTCTCTCCACCTCATCGATCGACCCGGGTCGGCTATGACCCGGGTCACTGTCGCTGTCGGTGTCGATACTGCGGGTCGGGTGCATCCGCCCACCATGTGCGCGGGTTTGGCGATGCCGCCCGGCCGACTGTGCTGGAGCACAGTCGGCGTCGAGAGCAAGTGCCTACTATCGAATCCATGACAGCGCTCACCGGCCCGCCGCGCAACGGCTCCACCGCAGTGCCGCCGACCGGTTCGACCGCAGTAGCGGCGAGCGGTTCGACCGCGGTAGCGCGCACGCTGCTCGTCGAGGTCGACGATCTCACCACCGAACTCGTCGGCCGCATCCTCACCGGCGAGAACGCCTACGCGGAGGCCGCCCTCACCGAGGCGCAGCTGCACCTCGTCGTCCGCGACAATCTGGCCGCCCTGCTCGAACAACTCTCCGGGAGCGCCGGGCGGAGGCTGCAACCGGCGACCGTGGTGGGCCGGGTCAAGGCGGAACTGGGTGTGCCGATCGCGGCGGTGCTGCACGCTTACCGGCTGGCGGGACGGCTGCTGTGGGAACGCGCGCTCGTCACGGCGCGGGGGACGAATCTGGACGCGCTGCCGCAGCTCGGCTCGGAGATGTGGCGGCTGCTGGACGACTATTCCGGCGCCGCCGCCGACGCGTACGCCGACTACCTCACCGAGCGGGTCCGCCGCCACGACGTCGAGCGCCGCGCCATGCTGCGGCGGTTGTTCGACGGCGAGGCCGACGATCCCACCCAGCGCGATATCGCCCGGGCCCTGCACCTGCCGCCGCTGGGCAGTTTCGTCGTGGTGCACGCCGAAACCGATTCCGGCGCAATCGAACCGCTGTTCGGGATCGAGGATCGGCTGCGGGCCGATTTCGTCGAGTCGATCTGGCTCACCGAGCCGGGCGCGCGGATCGGGCTGCTCAATGTGGCCACCGCACGCTCGCACGAGCGGGTGCTGTCGCGCCTGCGCGCCCACGCGACCGGGCGAATCGGGGTGAGCCGGCCCTTCCCGACGCCGGGGTCCGCGGGGACCGCCTTGCGCGAGGCGGAACTCGCGGGGCGGTGCGCGCCACCCGGCAGCCCGGCCGTGACCGCGTACGGCAGCACGCCGATCCCGCTCGTTCTCGCGCATGCGCCCTCGGCGTCACGGGAATTGGCGGACGATGTCCTGGGCCCGGTGCTCGAGCTGCCGCCGGAGGAACGCGACACCCTCCTCGATACCCTCGAGCTGTGGTTCGAATGCGGTGGCTCCAATACCGAGGTGGCGCAACGGCTCCACTACCACCGCAACACCATTCACTACCGGCTGCGGCGGATCGAGACGCTGACCGATCGCCGTTGCTCGGACCCGAAGGCCGCCGCGGAGCTGTACATCGCCCTGCACGCCGCGCGGCTCGCCGGATTCGATCCGGCCTGAGCAGCAACCGGGTTCAGCGTCCAGCTGCACCGCGAGCTCGACGAGTCGACCCAGGAACTGCCGCGGATCACCGCTGGCACCCGGCCTACTGGCCCGGCCCCCAGCGCTGCACCGATGCCGGGCGTCAGGGTGTGAGTGGGAGTCGATCGGGCGTGCGGGCCACCGGCCGTCCCGCGGCGCTGACCAGCTCGCCGATCCGGATCGCATCACGGACGGCCGCGCCACCGACATCGTTGTTGAAGAAGACGTAGGCGTCGTGATTCCCGTCCCAGGTGTCCTCGATGCGCCGGACCCACTCGGCCAGAACATGTTTCGGGTAGCGGGGTGCGGACCGGCCGGGACCTTCATGGAAACGGACGTAGGCCCAGTCGGCCGTGCGCCACAGCGGCGTGATCGGCCGCCCGAGCCGATCGGCCCAGCACAGTGCCGCACCGTGCGCTTCGAGCACGGCCCGCACCCGGTCGTCCCACCAACTCTCGTGGCGCGGCTCGACCGCCACGCGCAAATCGGCGGGGATCAGCCTGAGCGCCCGGTCGAGCCGCTCGGATTCGACGGTCAGGGTGGGAGGCAGCTGAATCAGTATCGGCCCCAACCGGTCCCCCAGACCGCGCGCGGCATCGATCATCCGCTCGAGCGGTACCTCGACGTCCTGCAACCGGCGATAGTGGGTGACCACCCGACTGGCCTTCACCGCCATCACGAAATCCTCCGGCGTCCGTCCGTGCCACCCCTCGAAGGTCGTCCGCGCCACCGGCCGATAGAAGGCCGCGTTCAACTCCACCGCCCCGAACCCCCGCGCATACACCTCGAGCCACCGCCGCTGCCCGACTCCTCGCGGGTACACCAGCTCCCGCCAGTCGTCGTACTGCCACCCCGATGTCCCGACGAACACCGTCATGGCTCGCCTCCCCGGCCCCGCATCACGTGGGCAAACCTCCGGACGCCATACCCCACTGTCCCACCGCCGGCCGCGGCCCGCCAAAGCAGTGAAATCCTTCCGTTTCATACGGCCTTGCGCCCATTCGACTGTTCGCGGACCACCGGGGCAGTTCATCTCCGCCGTACGGCTCCTGCACGCGATCAACGGACCGTGATCGGGGAGACGATGGCCTACTCTCGGATGGCATGAGCTCAGCCGCCGATACAACTGCCGTGACGAACTTGATCGCGAAGTATGCCGAGTTGGTCGATAGTGGGGATTTCGCCGGAGTGGGGGCGTTGTTCGAACACGGGGTGTTCAGCGGCAGCGGTGGGTCGGTCGCGGGGAGTGAGCGGATCGAGAAGATGTTCCGGGGCATGGTGATCGTGTACGAGGATGGGACGCCGCGCACCCATCACGTCACCACGAACATCGCCGTCGAATTCGGCGAGGATGCCGATACCGCCACGGCGCGTTCCTATTTCACGGTGTTCCAGGCCACACCGGACCTGCCTCTGCAGCCGGTGGCGGCCGGCCGTTACCGGGACCGCTTCGAGCGCAGTGCCGGCCAGTGGCGGTTCGCCGAGCGCCAGGTGCAGATCACGCTTACCGGCGACATGAGCCGGCACCTACGCACCCCGGCCCCACGGGAGAGCTGACGGGCGGATCCGTCCCACCCGTGCAGGCCGAAGGAAGTGTCGCGGTGGCAGTTGCGGGTCGCCGATCGGGAGTCGGGCGGTGGCGCTACGTCAGCGCTGGTTCGAGTTGCCCGGTTTCCGCCCGATTCCACACGCCCACAAGGTCCCCAGCACCGCCCCCGGCGGCACCAGCACCCACACCCACCACGGATAGAACCACTCCAGCGTGACACCCAGCAGCAGCCACACGATCAAATTCAGCCCACTGAGCGACAACCACACAATGGTCAGCACCGTCATGGCGATCCGCCCGCCCGATGGCCCCGGTTCCTTGATCTCGGGCAGATCAGCGGACACCTTGGCCAGCTCGCCCCGGGTACGAGCCTGCCAGATCGACTGCACCCGGCTGTCGAACTCACCGAGATCGAGCACGCCGGCGTCCACAGCGCGGCGCAGCGTCTCCTCGAGTTTCTTCCGTTCGGCGTCGGAGATCCGAATATCGTTGGGGTGCACCGGCTCACTCACAATCCCGATCCTGCCATCCCCGGCCCGACCGCGCTCGCGAGTGCATCCGAATGCCGATCAGCGTTGGCGCTCGATGTGCTCGTCGCCATGACGGTCGCGGTCCTGCGCGAAGAGACCACAGCCACCGACACCGCCGCCCGCAATATGGCCGCCGTCCGGCAGGTGTGGCTGACCGCCGTGTGGGGCACCGGGATTCAGTAGACGACGATCGGCCCACCACGATTCGTGGTGGGCCGATCATTCGATGAAACCTTGGCCGCACGCCGGTGATCCGACCCGACGTGGATATTGCCGGGGCTAGCCGGGCCGGGCCGCTGTCGCCGCCGGACCGACCGCACGGAAGGTGAGGGCGGCGACGAAGGTGAGGGCCGCGATGGCGGCGGCGGCCGCGAAGGCGGTGGTCATGCCGCCGACCAGGGCGTGCTGGGCCGAGCCGCCGGCGCTGCGGGAGGCGGTGCCGAAGACCGTGACCAGGATGGCCAGACCGAGGGAGGCGCCGGTCTGCTGGAGGGTTTGCAGTGCGCCGCCGGCCGCGCCCGCCTCATGGGTGTCGACATTCGACATGATGATGACGTTCAGGGGCGAAACCGCCAGACCGATACCGCATCCCATCAGGATCATGGCGATGAACAGCAGCGGGAAGTAGCCGCTGTCGGCCGTCAGCTGGGTGAGCAGGACCAGGCCGGCCACCATCAGGGCCGCGCCGGTGACGGTCACCGGTTTCGGGCCGAAGCGGGGCAGCAGGCGCGGGATCAGCCGGATCATGGTGAACATCAGCAGGGCGGTGGGCAGGAAGGCGAAACCGGTTGCCAGCGCACTCAATCCGAGCACGTCCTGCAGGAACTGGGTGAGGAAGAAGAACATCGACATGCCCGCCATCGGCGCCAGGAACATGTTCACGTAGGCGGTGGCGCGATTGCGGTCGGCGAACAGGCGCAGCGGCAGTAGCGGTTGGGCCGCACGGGATTCGATGGCGAGGAATGCGGCGATCAGGATCGCGCCGGCCGCCAGGGAGATGTCGGTGGTGGCAGTCCCCCAGCCGTCCGAGGCGGCGTTGATGAAGCCGTAGACCAGAGCGGCCACGCCGGTGCTGGCGGTCAGCGCGCCGGGCAGATCGAGGTGGGCCGGCTGCCGTTCGGCCCTGGGCAGGTAGCGCAGCGCCAGCACCACGACGATCAACCCGAACGGCACATTGATGAACAGCACCGAGCGCCAGCTCAGCCATTCGGTGAGCAGCCCGCCGACGATGAGGCCGATAGCGAAACCGGCACTGGACATTCCGGAGAACAGCGCGAGTACGCGCATCCGGGCTTTCGGATCACTGAAGGTGGTGGTCAGCAGGGCGAGGGTGTTGGGTCCGGCCATGGCCCCGCCGATGCCCTGCACGACGCGCGCGGCGAGCAGCCAGCCCGCGGAGGGCGCCAGCCCGCCCGCGAGGGAGGCCAGGGTGAACAGGGTGGCGCCGGCGATGAACAGGTTGCGGCGGCCGAACAGATCGCCGGCGCGCCCGCCGAGCAGCAGTAATCCGCCGAAGGCCAGGCTGTAGGAGTTCATCACCCAGGACAGGCCGGTGGCGCTGAAGTGCAGGTCGGTCTGGATGCGCGGCAGCGCCACATTCATCACGGTGATGTCGAGAACGATCATCAATTGGCAGGTCAACAGGGTGGCCAGCACGATTCCAGACCGCAGCCGGGGGGCTCGAGCGGGTGCCGGCACGCGCACGGCAGCGTTCGAGGGAAGGGTGGTCGACAAGGAATGCTCCATCGAATGGGATACAAACGGAGGAAGCCTCCGTTTCCGATGGAGTTATCATATGGAGGGTTCCTCCATTTGCGCAAGCCTAACCGGAGGGTCCATCCGTTTCTAGTGGAGGGTTCGTGGAAGCACCGTCGACCGGGAAGCCGATGCGCGCCGACGCGCGCCGCAACTACGAGCGGATCGTGACCACCGCCCAGCAGGCCTTCACCGAACTGGGCCCCGAGGCGCCGCTCGAGGAGATCGCGCGCCGCGCCGGGGTCGGCATCGGCACCCTGTACCGGCACTTCCCCAATCGTGAGGTGCTGATCGAGGCCGTCTACCGTTCCAGCATCGAGCACTTGAGCCAACGCGCCCACGACCTCCTCGAAACCCACACGGCCGGGACGGCTTTCGAGTACTGGCTGCGCGAACAGGTGGAGTGGGTGATGGCCAATCGCGTCCTCGCCACCACCCTCAAGGCGGGCATGGACCACAACACGCCGACCTTCACGCTGTGCCGCGAGGCGATCACCGGGGCGGCCTCCCTGCTGGTACAGGCGGCGCGGGACGCGGGCACGATCCGCACCGACATCGAGCCGCGCGACCTGATCAGGCTCGGGCACGGCCTGGGCGTCGCCTGCGAGACCACACCCGAGGCCGCCGAACGCCTGATCGCGGTGACCCTCGACGGCCTGCGCGCCACCCCGGCCGACGCTCAGCGGTTGTAGGGCTGTTCCTCGACCCAGCCGAAACCTCACTCCAGCAAGGGAAACGACTTCGGATCGAGCTGGGTGAACCACGCGTGAGAACCAGCGGTGTGAGCGCGGCGGGATTCGGCGCCGGGTGCTAGAGCAAGCTGTTGGCGGCGAGGCGGGCGAGGCAGGTGTCGACGACGTCGGCGGCGGAGCCGGACGCCTCCCCCGCTGCCCAGAGTTCGGTCGCCAGGCGGACGGCGGTATTGGCCATGGCGGCGGCGAGCGCGACGTCCAGGTCGTCGGCGGGGCGGCCGGTGCGGGCGGCGATGATCGGGATGAGCTGGGTTTCGCAGTCGTATTGGACGCGCAGCCAGGTCGCACGCAGAGCGGGCAGTTGGGTTGCGGCCAGGACCAACGGACGCAGGCGGCTCTCGGCGATGCCCTCGATCGCGAGCGTGCCCACCGTGGCCGTGCGATACGAGCGGCTCAGGGCTTCCCGCAGCGACAGCTCGGGCGGGCAGGCGGCGAGTTCGTCGGCCCAGGCCTGGGTTCCGATGGCGAGCAGCGGCGCGACGACGTCCTCCTTACCGGCGAAATACCGGTAGAACGTGCGCAGACCCATCCCCGCGGCCGCCGCGATCTCGTCCACGGTCGTTGCGGCATAACCGTTTTCGATGAAGAGCCGGGCGGCCACCAGCGCCACTTCCCGGCGTGTGGCCGCCCGTCGGGTCTCGCTGAGCGCCGGGCGTCCGGCACGGTTTCGCTCGCTGGTCACCCGGGGAACTGTACCGAGGCCCAAAACGTTTGATGGCGCGACGTGCCATTTTCGGCATATCGTGTCAGAAACTAGTTCCACCGATCAGGAAGTGATCCATGAACCGTCTCGAGCAGCGCCGCATTCTGGTGACCGGCGCCGGATCCGGAATCGGCCAGGCCACCGTCCTCCGTCTGCTGTCCGAGGGCGCGGTCGTCGCCGGCGCCGACGTCAATGCCGAGGGCCTCGCCCTGACCCGTAAGCAGGCCGCCGAGGCGGGCACCGCCGCGCGGCTGACCACCGTCGAGATGAATATCGGCGTGGAGTCCGAGGTGGTCGCGGGAGTGCGCACCGCCATCGACGCGCTCGGCGGGCTGGACGCGGTGGTGAACGCGGCGGGGATGCTGCGTGCGGCCCATACCCACGAGACGTCGCTGGACCTGTGGAACCAGATCATCAACGTCAACCTCACCGGCACCTTCCTGGTGATCCGCGAGGCCCTGCCCGCCCTGCTCGCCAACCCGCGCAGCACGGTCGTCAACTTCAGCTCGACCTCGGCGAACTTCGCCCACCCGTACATGGCCGCGTACTCCGCCAGCAAGGGCGGCATCCAGACTCTCACCCATGTCCTGGCCCTCGAATACGGCAAGCAGGGCCTGCGCGCGGTGAGCGTCGCCCCCGGCGGCATCAAGTCCGGCATCACCGACGCCACCCCCGGCTACCTCCCCCAGGACGCCGACTGGTCGCTGTTCGGCCGCCTGATCGCCGTTCTGCCCCAGGACAATCCGGCCGAACTGGCCGGCCCCGAGAACGTCGCCGGTGTCATCGCCATGCTGGTCTCCGACGACGGCCGCTTCATCAGCGGCACCGAGATCCGCATCGACGGCGCGGCCCACACGTAAGACCGCCGGGCCCCGATCGATACGGCAGGGCCCCGATCGACGATCCGATCGGGGCCTGCTGCCACAACTACTGTCCGGCACCCACCAGTTCGGCCGACGCCCCACGCAGAATGCTGTCGGCCGTCCCCGCCGCCCATTCGAGCGCCACATCCAGCTTGTCCAGCACGTCCCCCGCGGGCGCTTCGACCAGGCACCGCTCGATCTGACTGATCACACCGGCCGACGGCCCACCCTTCTTGGCCACCTCGGCCTGCGTCCACCCGTTCTCCTGCCGGCGCGCCTTCACCCGCTCGGCGAGCGCCTTGATATCCGGCACTCCGCCCGCCTCCGCGGCACTGGTCTTCGCAACCTCGGCAGCAGCCTCTGCGGCAACCGCCGCAACGGCCACCGGCTCCGAAACGGCCGGCGCCGTAGCCTCCGAAACGACAGACTCCGCCTTCGCCCCCTGCGCATCCAGCATCCGCGGTGCCTTCCCGGAAGTGATCACCCCCTGGGTAATGAGCCGAGACCGCTTCCGCCTACCCATCTTCGCCATGCACCGCTCCTCGATCCGCAGTCCCAGCCTTCGCTGAAGCCCCGGCAAGGTTGCCACAGGTTCGCACGAATCCCCCGCCATCCCCTCCTCCTCGGCGTGCCAAGCCTCGAAATCGCATGTACAGACCACCGGTCGATCGCTGGATGCCGACATCACCGGAGCCGCCGAACTCCAGACCCACCCGGATTTCCGGCCGCAACGCCGAGCCGGCGGGTGCGAACCTGCGAGTCCCGGGCAGCGCCGACCCTGTGCCGTGTCAGCCGTTTTCCGGTGAGTTGTTGCGGTGGAGCGGTACGTCCTCGAACTCGGTGAGCACCTGACGGAGGAAGGCTCGAATCTGGTGCTGGGCTGATGTCGTTGCGCTGTACAGGGTTTCGATTACCGGTTGCAGCTGCGTGCCGGTGTCGACGGCCAGGCGCACCAGGCCTTGTCCGGCGCAGCGGGTCATGGTCGGCTCGAGGAACTTCGCGGCGTCCGCGATCCGGCCGGAGGCCGACAGGCAGCAGCCATACAGGAGTTCGGCATTCGTGAGCGCGCGCGGGCGGTTCTGGGTGGAGATCACGTCGACGAGGCGCTGCGCTTGCCGGCATGCCTGTTCGGCCGCTGCCGGGGTGCCCTTGCCCAGGAGTAGCCGGATGGCCGAGTCGTGGGCCAGTTCCGCGGCCACCGCGGTGGGAGCATCGGGATGGGCGGTATACGGCTCGAGGTGTTCGAGGTCGCGGCGGTCGGTGTCGGTGATCGGCAGGCCCAGCCGGATGCGTTCGTTGATCATGCGGGCTGCCAGCCGCGGCAGGACCATGTTCGCCGCGAGCTTGGTTCCCTCGTCCAATCGCTCGTTCATGGCGTCGATATCGCCGCGCACCGCGGCCAGGCGGGCGGCGGTACCGTAGCCCGCCATCTGGAACTCGACCGCCCCGCCCTCGACGCCGAGCCCGCCCGCGAGCAGTTCCTCGGCCTCGGTGAATTGGCCTTTCTCGTACAGCAATTCGCCGAGCAGCGCGCTGGGGAGCCGGGTGGCCTGCGATTGCCTGCCCGTCTGCAGCGCCTGACCGAGCGCGGTGCGGAACCGGGACTCGGCGGTACCGACATCGAGCTGTTCGTAGGCGGCGGTCCCGTCGACGCAGTCGCAGTACACCGCGCCGAACGGTCCGCGCGCCCGGTCGCGGTACGGTTCGATCCAGCGATACCAGCTGTGCACCTCGGCGAAGTCGAAGCGATACAGCGCCGAGATCATCGCCCCCACCGCCAGCCCGTGGGCCATGAAGGGCCGCACCGAATCCCGTGCCTGTGCGAGCTCCGGCGCCAGTACCGTCGTCTGGTCGGTCGCGAGCGCCAGGCTGATACGCACCAGCTTCATCTCGAGCTCGATGTCGGCGGATTCGCCATCGTGGTCGCGGGCCGCGGCGAGCGCTGTCTCGGCGCGTGCCAAGGCGGTCTCCGCGGCGGCCGGGCGCTGTATGGCTACGTTCGCCCACGCGATGTGCACCTGCAGCCGCGGATTCGACGCGGTGAGCGAGCCCGGCAGTTTGGCCGCCAGCCCGAGCAGCGTCCCCATGCGCGACTGCTCTATCAATTGCCCGGCGTGCTCGGCGACCAGTCGGCAGGCCCGCTGGGGTTCGCCTGCGGCGAGCAGGTGATCGACGGCCTCGGTGAGCATGTCGTGGGCCTCGAACCACTGCGCGGCGGTGAGGTGCAGTTCCTCGAGCAGTCCCGGATGCTGCCGGATCAGCCGCTCGCGCAGGAAGTCGGCGAACAGCGTGTGGTAGCGGAACCAGCGCAGATCGTCGTCGATGCTGCGCAGGAACAGATCGCGCTGCCGCACCTGTTCGAGCATGTCCTGGCCGTTGCTCACGCCCGTCAGCACCTCGGCGAGATCACCGTTGATGCGCGTCGGAACCGATGTCCGCATGACGAATTCGAGCAGTTCGGGTTCGAGGGTGTCGACGACGTTCTCCATCAGGTACTCCCCGATGGCGTAGTGCCGTCCCGAGATCTGATCGATGTACGCGCCCGGATCGTCGCGGCCGCGCAGCGACATCGAGGCCAGTTGCAGTGCCGCCGCCCACCCTTCGGTCGATTCGCGCAGTCGCTCGACCTCCGCCGCGGCGAGGGTCAGCCCGCTGGTGTCGGCGAAGAACGCGGCGGTCTCCGCGTCGTCGAATCGCAGGGCGGACTCGTCGATCTCGGTGAGCTCGTCGCGAACCCGCATGCGCCCCAGCGGGAGTCCGGTACGGCTGCGGCTGGTGACGATCACCCGCAGGTGACGGCAGCCATGGTCGAGCAGGAATTCCATCGCGGCCACGGTCGCGGCGCTGGTCACCCGGTGCCAGTCGTCGATCACGAGCGCCACGGTCTGGCCGCTGTTGTGGATCTCGTCGATGAGGGTGGTCATGACGTGCCGCGCGGCATCACTGGCATGCTCCTCGAGCAGCTGCTCCAGATCCGCGGCCACACCCGGATGGGCGTAGCGGATCGCCTCCACCACATGCGTCAGGAACCAGACGACATTGTCGTCATCCTCGTCCACGCTGAGCCAGGCCGCTCGAATACCCTCGGCGGCAAGCACATCCGTCCATTCCGCGGCCAGTGTGCTCTTCCCGAATCCGACGGGTCCGTGGATCAGTACCAGCCGCCGGCCCTGCCCTTCCCGCAGCCGGTCGAGCAGGCGCCCGCGCAGTACCGGCTGCCGCGGCGCGCTGGGCGGACGGTACCGGGTGGACGGCGTCGGCGCCGGCACCGGGCTCGAACGCGGCGACGGGACGGGAACCGGCGGTATGACCGTCCGGGCTCCGGCATCGGCCGGCAGCGCCATCGAGTCGACCATGAGCCCGGAGGCGAATTCGATATTGCGCAGCCGGTCACCGAACTCCCGTGCGGTCTCGGGCCGGTCCGAAGGATCCTGTGCCATAGCGGATTCCAGCGCCGAGCACAGCGCTGCCGGTACCTCACTGTTCCGCAGATCGGGCACCGGCTCGGAGGTGATCCGCACGAATTGCGCGACCATCGACTCGCCCTCGCGGCGTTCGAAGGCGGCGTGCCCGGTGAGCAGACAGAACAGTGTGGCGCCCAGGCCGTAGATGTCGGCGGCCTCGGCAGGCTCGGCTCCCCGCAGTACCTCGGGCGCGGTGAATGCCGGCGTCCCGGCGATGAGTCCGGACCGGGTCTCGAAAGCCCCACTGATGCGGGCGATTCCGAAATCGCTCAGCAGCGGCTCGCCATAGTCGGATTGCAGGATATTGGCCGGATTCACATCGCGATGCACCATCCCGTGCCCGTGCGCGGCCGCCAGCGCGCCGGCGATCTTCACCCCGACCGACAGCACCTCCTGCCACGGCAGCGGCCCCCGCTCCCGAATCCGCGATTGCAGCGACCCGAGCGCAAAGAACGGCATGACCAGATACGGCCGCCCCGTGACCGTGACATCGGCGGACAGCACCTGAACGATGTGCGGATGCCCGCCGAACCGGCCCAGCGCCCGCTGTTCCCGGAGAAACCGCTCCCGCTCATCCCCGCTCGACCGCGCATCGAGCACCTTCACCGCGACCAGCCGATCCAGCGAATGCTCATGACACCGGTAGACAACCCCGAAACCACCCCGCCCGATCTCGAGGGCATCGTCGAACCCGGCCGCGGCGAGTTCCTCGGCGACCCCTATCCGCAGGTCAGGCTGCGTACCGTCACTTTCACGTTCGACCATGCCCGCTCATTTGCCTCGACGAGTTGGGCTCCGACACCCCGATCGTAACCACGGGTATGCCCGATCGGCGGATTGTTGCCCGCACCGGGCGAGGGGATCGCCACTACCTCCGAGTTCTCAGCGGCTGCCCGCATGCCGATAGCCCACTGCGGCCGGAACCGCGAACACGCTCGGTGACCCCAGCGACCACACCAGGCTCACCAGCAACGGCCTGGCCGGCAACCGCCCTGCGCGAGCGCACGCAGGGCATCGATGGCGACCGAGAAGGCGAGTCGCTTCGGTGAGTGGTCCGATAACCGGAACAGCAGTCCGCAAGACCGGACCCGCTCCTCCGCGCGTATCGCGCCCGTGCATCGAGTCGCGCGCACCGCAGCCGGAAAACTCGGAATCGGGTCCACCCAGCGATCGCTGCGCGATAGTTGAGGTCGGCGAAGGAGTTCAGATGGCAGAGATCGTGTCCGTCACCGGCGGCAAGGTTCTGGGCACACGCGAGGGCGGCGTCACCCGTTTCCTCGGCATCCCTTACGCGGCAGCGCCGATCGGGCCCGCCCGGTTCGAAGCCCCGCGACCGGTCGAGGCCTGGTCGGGAGTGCGCGAAGCCCTCGAATTCGGACCCACCTGTGTGCAATCCCCGTATCCGCCACCGATTCACGCCCTCATCGGCAGCGACGGGATCCCCGGCGACGAGTATCTGAACGTCAATGTGTGGACCCCCGATCACACGGGGTCCGGTCTGCCGGTGCTGGTGTGGATTCACGGCGGGGCTTTCGTCCGCGGGTCGAACGCCCGGCGCATCTACGACGGGACCGCCTTCGCGCGCGACGGCGTCGTGGTGGTGTCGGTCAATTACCGGCTCGGCATCTCCGGGTTCGCCGCCGTTCCCGGATCCGCGTCGAATCGTGGTCTGCGCGACCAGATCTTCGCATTGGAGTGGGTGCGCGAGAACATCGCGGCCTTCGGCGGCGATCCCGGCAATGTGACGGTCTTCGGCGAATCCGCGGGCGGGATGAGCGTGGTGGCGCTGCTCGCGTCACCACGGGCACGCGGGCTGTTCCGGCGCGCGATCGCGCAGAGCGCCAATGGTTCCGCGGTCGCCACCGCGGACGACGCGGGCAAGGTGGCGCGGCAGCTGGCCGATCTGCTCGGCATCGAACCGACCGCGTCCGCCTTCGGCCGGCTCGGTCCGGACGAGCTGCGCAGCGCCCAGGATTCACTCGCCCTGGCGCTGATGACCGATCCGGATCCGGACCGCTGGGGTGCGTCGATCATCGCCAACGGACTCGGCATCATGAGCTTCTTCCCGACGATCGATGGCGATATTGTCCCGGACTGTCCGACGGATGTCATTGCCGCCCAACCGGATCGGACCGTACCTCTGCTCACCGGATGGACCGCCGAGGAATTCCGATTCTTCACTTTCCCCTCCGGTCTCGCCGCCGGAATCACCGACCGGGCGCTGCCGCATCTCCTCGCACGCTACGGTCTCGATCCGTCGGTCGCCGATCGCTACGCCGCCAACCGCCCGAACGCCACACCCGCGGACGTGTTCGCCGCCGTCCTCACCGACCTCGTCTTCCGTGATGACGCCATGCGCATCGCGGAATCCACGGCCGCAGCCGGCAACCCGGCCTATGTCTACGAATTCGCTTGGCGTTCAGTCATTGCCGACCTGGGTGCCTGCCATGTCATCGAGGTCCCTTTCGTCTTCGACCAACTTGCCGCCGCTCACACCCTGACCGGCCCGAACCCACCGCAATCCGTGGCCGATGAGGTGCATCGCGCCTGGGTGCGCTTCGCTACCCACGGCGACCCGGGCTGGTCCCGCTTCGACACCACGACCCGCACCGTTCGCGTCTTCGACGCTCCGGAATCCCATGAGGTGGCCGACCCCCGCCCGGACGAACTACGCGCCCTGCGCCGAGCGAAGCTCACCTCCAGCGCGTCGGTATAGCGGCATGGAATAGCAAAGGCCGCAGGTCAGGAACCTGCGGCCTTTGTCGAGCGTGTCCGTTCGAGTCGGCGAGAGGTATTGCGCGCCAACGGAATCCGGGCGCAGTAGTCGGCATGCGGACTCCACTGCCGCTCGACGCACGCCCGCCTTGACGTGAGTGCGGCCCCGCCGCTACCCTCTGAAATCGAGACAGATCAGTCTCGATTTTGACCCGATGGAGGCGAGTCGAACATGGTTGCGCAGGCACTGGACGTGCGGGAAGCCGTCCAGATCGTCGAGCGATTGGCACAGGCGAAAAGCCGACAGGACGTGGCGGCCACGATGGCCGTGTACCACCCGGACGCCGTGCTCGAATCACCCTCGCTCGAATCCCATTACGCCGGGGCGGAGGTCGAGGGCGCGATCAGGGGATGGTTCGCGTTCGCGCCCGACTACGAAGTCCGGCTGGATGGCCACGGGCTCGATGACCAGACGCTGTGCTGCTGGGGCGAGATCGCCTTCACCCCGGCGTTCACCGTCAATGGCGCGGTGCCGAACGGTAGTCGGGTCTCGGTCCCGGTCTTCATTCTGTTCCGCTTCCGCGACGGCCGGGTCAGCTGGGAGAGCTTCCACTTCGACGTCGCCGGGGTCGCCCGTCAGTGCGGCGTCGACGCGCGCGCCATGGTGCGGGCGTCATGATCGTCGGCGCTCGCCGGCCGAGCACTACCACCATGCGCGCGGCTCGACACGAAAGCTGGGGATCGCCACTGGAGATCGCCGATGTCGAACGGCCGGAGCCCGCCGCGGGTGAAGTCCGCATCGCGGTGCGGGCGACCAGCGTGAACCCGATCGACATGCACACCGGCAACAATTCGGGCTATGAGCAGTCCATGCGGCTGCCCTGCATCCCCGGGTGGGACGTCGCCGGTGTCGTGGATGCGGTCGGCTACGGGGTGACCCGCTACGCCGTGGGCGACCGCCTCTACGGTCTGGCCTGGTTCCCCTATCCGGCGGGCACGTACGCCGAATACATGACGGTGCCCGCGTATCACCTTGTACCGATGCCGAAGTCGGCTTCCTTCGCGGAGGCTGCGTGCTTGCCGATGGCCGCGCTGACGGCCTGGCAGATGCTCGACGCTGCCGGGGTGCGCACCGGTCAGCACGTTCTGATCAGTGGCGCCTCCGGCGGCGTGGGTCACCTCGCGGTGCAGTTGGCGGTCGCACGCGGCGCCACGGTCACCGCCCTGGTACGTCCCGATCACCATGCCGCACTGTACGAATTGGGCGCACATGCCTGCGTGGACTACACCGATACGGACGCTGTCACAGCAATCGGGAAGGTCGACGCGGCGATCGATCTGGTCGGATTCGGTTTCGGCGCTTCGCTGTTCGACCGAGTGACGCCCGGAGGCGCGATCGCCTTGGCGACCGCATGGTCGGTCAAGGGATACCAGGCCGCCGCGGCGGAGCGGGGTATCCGCGCGGCCTCGTGCCTGGTGGAACCCGATCCCACCGCCCTCGCGGCCATCGCGGAGCTTGTCGATTCGGGCGCGGTGCGCGTCGTCGTCGGCGCCCAGTTCGAACTTGCCCAGGCCGCCGATGCCCAGCGGTGGGTCAAGGACCGGCGTGGCTTCGGCAAGGCCGCGATCGTAGTGAACGCAACGGATCCGGCGTGACCGAAAGACCCAAGCAGCTACGCGGAATCGCGGTGCGCGACAAGCTTGTCGGCATCGCGACCGACCTCTTCTACGACAACGGTGTGCGAGCCATCGGCGTCGATGAGGTGGTGCGACGGGCGGGGATGGCGAAGGCGAGCCTGTATCGCTGGTTCCCGACCAAGGATGACCTCGTTCTCGCGGTGCTACAGCAGCGCGACGACAGGTTCTGGGCCCGCTGGGACCAGACCGCGTCGCGCCACGCCGACGCCCGGGACGAACTCGACGCCCAGCTCGCCTGGATCCAGGACGTGGCGACGCGCGAGGGCTACCGCGGCTGCGCTTTCGTCAACACGGCCGCGGAATTCAGCAATGCGCAATCGGAGCAAATCCGGCAGCGCTGCGCCGAGCACGAACACGAACTCGCGCGACGGCTCCGCGCACTGACCGCGCGGCTCGGCGTCCCGGACGGCGATCGGCTCGCCGATCAGCTCCACCTCGCCATCGTCGGTGCCTTCGCGGTCGGCGGGATCTACCCGACCGGCGGACCGGCCATCCGCCTCAGGGCATTGGCCGAGGACCTGATGGACGGGCGCCGGCCGCCGAACTGACACCGCCGGGGGCGGCACCAATGGTCGGTCCATCACAAACCTGCGATGGACCGACCTTTTCCCTTGGCGATCTCGTTCAGAGCTGTCTTCTCCAGCTCAGCTTCGGCGAGAAGGCTTTTCAGGGTGGAGTTTTCGCGTTCGAGGTCCTTCGACCGTTGCTGCGGGTCGCCGCCGGCCCCTGCATGACCTGGGAGAACGGCGGACCGGCGCCTGGTCGGTCGGCCTATTCACAGGGGACCTGATCGGCGCGGTCTGCCCGGTGGTGCGGGTGAGTGGTGCCCGGCGGTTCGGTGCACAGCGTCTCCAGGGCGGTGGTCATGGCGGTGACAATGAATTCGACGGTGGGGTGGTCGAAAAGTTCGGCGGCGTAGATCATTTCGCCGTGGATTCCGGCCTGGTCGCTGTCGGGGGTGTACTCCTCACGCAGGTTGAGTAGGAGTTCCCAGGGGGTGTGGCGGACCGGGACGGGGCGGTGGCGGATGGTCAGTTCGGCTCCGGCTGTGGCGATTTCGGCTCCGCGTAGGTAGGTGACCATGACCTGGAAGAGCGGGTGGTGGGTTCGGGAGCGGGGTGGGTTGAGGAGTTCGACGAGGTTGTCGAGCGGGAACTCCTTGTTGTCGTAGGCGGCGAGGACGCGTTCGCGGACCTGTTGGACCAGGTCGGAGTGGGACGGGTCGCCGGAGAGGTCGACGCGGACGATCGCGGTGTCGACTACACACCCGACCAGGTCGTGCAGGCCCTCGGCGTCGCGGGCACTCAGGGCGACGCCGATGGGCAGGTCGGGGCCCGCGCCGCGGTCGTACAGGGCGAGGGCGAGGGCGGTGTGGACGAGCATGTAGATGCTGGCGCGGTGGGTGCGGGCGGCGCGGGCGAGGGCGCGGTGGGTGGCCGCGTCGAGGTGGACGGGGACGGCTGCCGCGGTGTTCTCCCGGCGTTCGGCGCGGGGACGATCGGTGGGTAGCACCGGTTGTGGTGGCAGCCCGTCGAGTGCGGTGCGCCAGTAGCGCGCCTGCCGGGCCGGCAGGCGGCCGTGCGCGCCCCCGGACTCGAGCAATCGCCTCAACCACAGCGTGTAGTCCGCGAACTGTGTTGCTGCAGTGAACCATTGGGGTGCTTGCCCGGCAGCACGGGCACGGTAGGCGGTGAGCAGGTCCCGCTGGAGCACAGGCAGGGATTCGCCGTCGGCGGCGACATGGTGGATTACGCCCAGCAGGATGTGGTGCTCGGGACCCGAGCGGTAGAGGCGGATGCGCAGGGGCAGTTCCGTGGTGAGGTCGAAGCCCTGTTGCAGCTCGGAATCGATTGCGCTGTCGATGTTTTCGCCGCTGGAGATATCCACGACCCGGAAGTCCGGCCGTGCGGACTCGATCGGCAGGATGCGTTGGATGGGACCGTCCAGGGCGTACGGCAGCACGGTGCGCAGGATTTCGTGCCGTTCGACCAGATCATTCACGGCCGCCTCCACCGCCGTGATGTCGAGCGGACCGTGCAGTTCGAGTCCGGTGGTGATCAGATAGTCGGGGCGGTTGCCACTGAGATAATTCACCGTCCACAGCCCCTGCTGTACGGGCGTGAGCGGGATCGGGTCCGTTCGGCGCACGGTGGCGATGCCGACTGTCCCGGGTGACAGGGAGCTGTGCGGGAGATCCCCGGGTCCGCGGCGTTCGAGGGTCTGATCGAGGGCGGCGACGGTCGGGGATTCGAACAGATCACGCAGTGACACCGCGACTCCGAGCGCGGACCGCAAGCCCGCGACTATGCGGATCGCGGACAGCGAGTTGCCCCCGAGCGCGAGGAAGTCATCGGTGAGGCCGACCTCCACCACACCCAGCGCCCGCGCGAACGTGGTCGCGATGACCTGCTGCCGTGGTGTGCGAACGGGAACGCGCTCACCGGCCACGGGCATGGGCAGCGCGCCGACATCGAGCTTGCCGATGGGGGTCAGAGGCAATGCGTCCATGGCCACGATGGCCGAGGGCACCAGATACGAGGGCAGGGTTGCGGCCAGCCGGGTGCGCAAAGCGGCGGAATCGACGGCGCCGTCCCCGACGACGTGAGCGATGAGCGACTGTCCGCTCGCGGCCCGGCGCGCCGTGACGATCGCCGCGGTGATGCCGGGCTCGCGAAGGATGGCCGCCTCCACCTCTCCCGGTTCGACGCGAAAACCGTTGACCTTCAACTGCCGATCGGCACGGCCGAGGAAATGCAGCAGGCCGTCGGTGTCCCAGCGCCCGAGATCACCGGTGCGGTACATCCGCCCACCGGCGGTGTCGATCGGGTCGGCGACGAACCGCTCCGCGGTGCGCGCCGGTTCGCGGTGGTAGCCGTTGGCGAGTCCCGCTCCGGACAGGTAGATCTCACCGGCGACTCCGGCGGGTACCGGTCGCAGCGCCGAGTCCAGTACCGCGACACGGGTATTGTCGGCCGGGCGTCCGACCGGGACCGGCCGGTCCGGCGACATGTCGTCCGGGAGCGCAAAGCTGAGCACGAAGCTGGTCGCTTCGACCGGACCGTACAGATTTCTCACCACGGGCGGGTGCTCACCGAGCCGCACGGCCGCGGCGGCGTGCGGCGGCAGCACATCACCGGCGGACGCGATCATCCGCAGTGCGGCGAGCTCGTTCGGAATCTGCTCGGCCAGTATGTGAAACAGGCCCGGCGACAGCATGATCGAGGTGACCCGGCCCGCGCGCAGTACCTCGCTGTAGTCGTGCGCATCCAGGATACCGGAGCGCGCGAGCACCACGGTGTGACCGTTGAGCAGTGGCAGCCACAGCTCCCACACCACCATGTCCCAGGTGTAGGGCAGATGCATCAGCATCCGCTGATGCCCGTCGTCCCGGCCGATCCGGTCGCGGGCGCGCGTCACGATATTGCGGTGGGTGACCTCCACGCCCTTGGCCGCACCGGTCGATCCGGAGGTGAACATGAGCGTGGCCACGGCATCGGCCGGCACGGCGACGCCGAGATCGCTGTCGTCGAACTCGGTTGCCGCACCGTCGAGTTCATCTATCACCAGGTCGGCACCGGTGAACGCCAGCAGCCGCCGCACGTGCGCGGGCGGGTAGCGGTCGCTCAGCGGTACGCATACCGCGCCCAACTTGGCGATGGCGAGAAAGACGACCACGAGATCGACCGAGCGCGACAACGCGATGCCGATCGGCACGCCCGGTCCCGCACCGCGGGTGCGCAGCCAGCGCGCGACCTGATTGGCGCGCGCGTTCAACTCGACGTAGGTGAACTCCGCACCGTCGCACCAGAGCGCGACATCGTGTGTGTGCGCCCGTACGGTCGACTCGAAACACGCTGCGAGCCCGCCATTGTCGATATCGGTCGCCGTGCCGTGTCCGGCGGCGAGCAGTTCGGCCCGATGCGCGGGCGGCAGCAGGTCGAGCCGCCCCACCGGGGACTGCCGCGGTGCGGTGAGCGCCGCCGCGGCGACGAGGATGCGCGACCACAGCTCGTCGACATCGCTGAGGGCATCGACCTGTTCGAGCTGTACCCCGATTCGGAAGGTCAGCGTGCCCGCACCGGGCTCCACGATGACGGTCAGCGGGAAATGCGTTCCGCCGACGACATGCACCGAAGTCACCCGGAAGTCCGCGTCCGGGTCGTCGAGCAGAGCGGTATCGAGGGGGAAGTTCTCGAAGACGAGCGAGGTGTCGAACAGGTCGCTCGCGCGCGCCGCCGCCAGGATGTCGGGCAGCCCGAGATGGTCGTACTCCATCAACGCCACGCGTTCCCGCTGAATCCGGACCGCGAGTTCGACCGGCGTCTCCGACCTGCGCGAGCGCACCCGCAGCGGCACGGTGTTCATGAGCAGCCCGACGACGCCGTCCAGATCGCCGCCGTCGCGTCCGGAGACGGTGATGCCGAAGACGACATCATCGCTTCCGGTCAGATTCGACATCACCAGCGCCCACAGCGCCTGGATCATCGAGTTGAGCGTCAGCCCGTGCGCCGCGGCCTGTTCGCGCAGCGCGGTGACCGTGGCGGCGGGCAGGATGAAGCTGCGCTCGTCGGGCCGCCGCCACCGCCGCTGGTCGGCGCGTGCGACCTTGCACGGCTCGGCTCCGGCGAGGGCCTCCGCCCAGGCCCGGCGCGCACCGTCGCGGTCCTGCGCCGCGGACCATTCCAGGAATGCGGTGAACGGTGTGGCAGCGGGCAATTCGAGGCCGCGGTAGCCCAGCAGCAGTTCACGGAGCAGGATGCCCAGCGACCATCCGTCGAGCAGCGCATGGTGGTGCGTCACCAGCAGAGTGGCGGAGTTCGGCCCGGTGCGAGCGAGAGTGACCGTGAGCAGCGGACCCGCCAGCGGATCCGGGTGGGCGTCCTCGGCGCGCACCCGCTCCACCGCGTCGTCCTGCTCACCTGAGGTCGCGTCATCGAGATCCACTACCCGCCAAGGCAACTCGATGTCGGTGCGAATCTCGTATTCCGGTGTGTCGCCATCCACGACGAACCGGCCCAGCAGGTGCGGATGCCGGTCGAGCACCGCGCGCAGGGCAGCGCTCAGCCGCTCCGCGTCGATCGGGCCGTCCACCCTCAGCGCAACCTGTACGAGATAGGGGTCCTCGCCTTCCTCGCCCTGGTAGAGCGAGTGGAACAACAGCCCGGACTGCAAGGGCGTCGCGGGCAGGAAGGTACGGCCGTCGCGCAGGGCGAGCGGGCTGACCGTCGCTCGGGCGGACACCGGAGCAGTCGTCCCGACCGTGCGCGCCAGCGCACGAATACTCTGGTGTTCGAACACATCCCGCGGTGTGATCGCGAGCCCGGCGGCACGGGCACGGTCCGACACCCGAATAGCGAGGATGCTGTCTCCGCCGACGGCGAAGAAGCCGTCGTCGACGCCGAAATCTTGATGCCCGAGCACGTCCGCGAACACGGCATGCAGCCGTTCCTCGGCCTCGCCGCGCGGCGAGGTACCGGCGGCGGATCCCGTGCCATCGACGGGGAGCGCGCGCAGGGCGCGTTCGTCGATCTTGCCGTTGGGGGTCGTCGGGATGGCGTCGACCGCCACGAGAATGGACGGAACAGCGTGTGCCGGAAGCCGTTCGGCAATCGCGGCGCGCACCGCGCCGATGTCGATACCCATGCCGACGACATAGGCGGCCAGCCGCCGGTCACCCGGCCGGTGTTCCACGGTCAGCACCACCGCCGCACGCACCGCCGGGAGTGCGCACAGGGCGGCTTCGATCTCGCCGGGTTCGATGCGGAAGCCACGGATCTTCACCTGCCGATCGGCCCGCCCGAGGAATTCGAGTGTCCCGCCCTCGGTCCACCGCGCCACATCACCGCTGCGATACATGACCGTGCCGGGCCCGCCGAAGGGATCGGCGGTGAAGCGCGCCGCGGTGCGGCCCGGCCGGCGCAGATATCCCGCGGCGACGCCGGGACCGGCGACATAGAGCTCACCCGGCACCCCGGTCGCGGCGGGTCGCAGCGCGGCGTCGAGGATGTACACGGCCAGATCCGGTATGGCCGTGCCGATTTCACCCGCCGATGCGACGCCTGTCAGCGACGTTCCGGTGGTGAACACCGTCGTCTCGGTAATGCCGTACATATTGACCAGGCGCGGCGCCTGCGGATCGTGCCGCGCCCACCACTCGGCCAGCCGCCACGGCTCCACCGGCTCACCACCGAACAGCACGTAACGCAGTGCGAGCCGGTCAGTTTCGGCCGGTCGGCTCGCCTCGGCGTCGACCAGCATGCCGAAGGCGGAAGGTGTCTGGTTGAGCACCGTAACTCGGTGCGTCGCCAGTAGTTCGAGAAATTCACGCGGCGACCGTGCCGTCTCGGCGTCGACAATGATCAGCCTGCCGCCGTGGCCCAGCGCTCCCCAGATCTCCCACACCGAGAAGTCGAATGCGGCGGAGTGGAACAGGGTCCAGACATCATCGGGCCCGAACTCGAACCAGGGCCGGGTCGCTGTGAGCAGCCGGACCACATTGGCGTGTGTGACGACCACGCCCTTCGGGCGGCCGGTCGTTCCGGAGGTGTGTATCACGTAGGCGGGGAGTTGCGGCGAGGCCAGGACAGCGGGCTCGCTCGGAACGACCTGCGACGGGTCCCCGAGGCGCAGCACGGGCGCAGCCGAGATCCCTTCCGGGAGTTCGACTCCCGCACCCGTGAGTACGAGCGCCGGTGCGGCATCGTCGAGGATTGCCTGCAGCCGCGACTGCGGATAGCTCGGATCGAGCGGAACATAGGCCGCACCCGAGCGCAGCACCGCGACAATGGCGACGATGAGATCCAGGGAGCGCGGCAGTGCCAGGCCGACGAATTCCCCCGGGCCGACGCCGTATCCGGCGATGATCCGGGCCAGTCCGCGAGCCCGCTCGTCGAGTTCGCCATAGGTGAGCTGCTCATCGCCGTGCACCACGGCGATGGCCCCACCATTCGCGGCCACCATGCGGTCGAATCGATCGACGAGCGTTTCGGCCACCTCGGCGGTGGCCGATGGGCCTGCCGGATCCGGTATGGGCCGCAGCATGCTGAGCGGGAGTTCCTCCGGGGCCACGGCCAGTGCGGCAACGGTCTCGGTCAGCCGGTGATGGTGCGCGGCGAGGTCGCGCTCGGAGTAGCGCAGCACGGTCGATTCCAGCACCACCGACAGCGCCGGATCACCATTGTCGTAGATGCTGATGTTCAGATTGTCGGAGCGCCCGGCCGCCAGATGACGCAGGGCGGCGAACTCGGATCCGAAGCGCAGATCCTTCTGCATGGGCATCACGTTGACGATGGGCCCGAGAATGCCGCCTTCGAGGGCGCTCCCGCCCAGGTCGGCCAGCATCTCGCCGTACTGGAAACGCTGGTGGCGCAGAATGATCAGGGATTCGGCGCGCACGGCGGCGAGCAGGTCGCCGACAGTGGCGGCCGGGTCGACCGTGATCCGCAGCGGCAGGATGTTCGCCGTCATGCCGAGTGCGTGCCGGGAACGCTTGGCCGGTACGGCCAGACCGAGAGTGACCGTGCGCGAGCCCGAATCCGCGTGCAACAGCAGGGCGATGGCGGCGAGCATCCATACCGGCCACGGGGTCCCGGTGGCGTCCGCCCGGGCGCGCAGTGTCTTCCACTCGGCCTCGGCGAGCGCTCCGGCCTGCCGGAGGAACCGATTGCCGTCCGCGGCCGCCGGCGCGGCGGCGAACTGCGGTGGCTCGTACGACCCGCCGATCGCGAGCCGCTGCGCCCAGAATTCGCGGTCGGCCGCGAACCGCGTGGACGTCCGGTACCGCTCGTCCTCGGCGACCAGATCCGCCACCCGGTCGAATACCGATTCCGCCACCGGACGCCCGTCGAGCAGCGCGGCGTAGGTCTCGGCGACGCGCCGGATGAAGGCGGCCGAGGATGCCCCGTCGAGCACCATGTGATGTGAGCGAATGAACCACAGCGTGCCCGCCTCGCCGACATCGAGCAGATGGTGTTCGAACAGCGGCGTGCGCCCCAGGTCGAACGGCCGCTGCAGGGCCGCCTCCATGAACCGCAACGCCTCCCCGTGCGCGTCCGCGGCGGCGCGGAAGCTGTTGCGGTGCAAGGGCCAGTCCGGCACCTCCTCCACCACCTGCGCGAGCGATCCGTCGGCCTCGGTGTCGAAGCGCACGCGCAGTGACTCCGCCCCGGCGGTGACGAGGCGCAGTGCCCGCTCGAACACCTCCTCGTCGAGCGCGCCGTGAATCTGCACGTAGCCGCCGACGATCAGACGCTGCCCGGTGTCGTCGAGTTGCTGTGCGACCCAGACGTGTTGCTGCGCGCGCGTCAGCGGTAGGCGCCGGGTCATGCTAGCTCCTCGATGGTCGCGTGGGGATGGCGGGCGATGGCGGTCAGCAGTCCCCGCATGGCGGCTCCGATCTCGACCACCTGTGATTCGTCGAAAGCAGATCGGAGATAACCGATTCGGACTCTCAGCTGGGGTCCCGGATCGACGGTGACCGACAGCGGATAGTGGGTGCCGTCGGTGAGTTCGAGACGCGCGCCGGTCATGCCGTCCAGGGCGGCGAGCGCGGCGTCGAGTTGCTCGGCGTCCACCGGATAGGACTCGAAGACGACCACCGTATCGAACAGCATGTCGCGCAGGCCGGCGGCGGCGTGGATCTCGGTCAGCCCGAGTTGGTGGTGTTCGATCATTTCGGCCTGTTCAGCCTGCACCGCGTGCAGCAGATCCGCCACGGGCGTGTTCGTACCGAATTGCACGCGTACCGGCACGGTGTTGATGCACAGTCCGACAATGGATTCCACGCCGGGTAGCGTGGCCGGGCGACCGGAGACGGTCACTCCGAAGACCACGTCACCGCGTCCGAGCCTGCGTCCCAGCAGGATTGCCCAGACCACCTGCACTACGGTGTTGACAGTGACGCCGAGTTCGGCGGCGGTCTCACCGAGTGCGCCGGTGGTCTCCGCGTCGAGGGACCAGCGGTATTCCCCTGTCGTGACCGTACTTCCGCGGGTACGGGCGGCCGGGGCGACCAGGGTCAGTGCGCTCACGCCGTCCAGGACTCGCCGCCAGGCCCGGGTGGATGCGGCCGCGTCCCGGTCGTGGTTCCAGGCGAGGTAGTCGCGGAAGGATCCGGCCGGTGCGGGCAGCGGCTCCCCACCGGTGTAGAGCGCCAGCAGATCGCGCAGCACCAGCGGTACCGACCAGCCGTCGAGCAGGATGTGGTGATAGGTCACGATCAGCACCGGCTCGGCCTCCGCGACACGCGCGAGCGTGAAGCGCAGCAGCGGCGGACGGGCCGGATCGAATCGACGTGCACGCTCCTGCGCGGCCAGCTCCACGAGATCGTCCGCGGTGGCCAGATCCACTTCACGCCAGGGCAGTTCGACCGTTTCGGGCACCACCTGGAGGGGCTTGCCCGAAGCGTCGAAGACGAAGGCCGCACGCAGGTTCGCATAGCGCCGCAGGAGGCGCTGCCCGGCCTGTCGCAGCCTGTCGCGGTCGATCGCCCCACCGGGCCGCACCACCGTCTGCACGTTGTAGACATCGGCGACGTCGGCGGCGGCCGCCGCGGCCACGGCGGCGTGGACGAACAGCCCCGACTGCAAGGGTGCCGGCGGCCACACGTCGGTAAGCGGGCCGTAGTCCTGCTCCCAGCCGGTGATGTCCGCGCGGCTCACCCGCACCAGCGGGAAGTCCGACGGCGTGTGCCCGCCCGCGCGTTCGTCCCGGGCGTGCCTGGCGACGGCACCGAGCGCGGTCACCCACAGTTGCGCCAGGTGCGAGACCGCCGTGTCGTCGAGAAGCGTGGTGGGATAGGTGAATCCGGCGCGCAACTCGGTGCCCGTCACGATCGCGTTCACATCGATGGCGACAGCCGCGGGCAGGTCCGGGTCCGGGTCGGCAGCCGGTGTCGCGAGCACTCCCGCACCCAGGTCGTCGACGCGGCCCAGGTAGTTGAAGCCGACCTGTCCGGGCATGGTCGCCGGGAGCTGTTGGGCGGCCTCGGGATTCAGGTAGCGCAGCAATCCGTAGCCGATTCCGTGGTCGGGGATGGCACGCAGCTGTTCCTTGATCGTCTTGAGCACGGCACCGATCGCATCGGTCCCGGCCAACGCCGCCTCGATACCGATCTCACGAAGATCGAGCCGAACCGGGTACAGCGAAGTGAACCATCCCACGGTCCGGGTCAGGTCCGCGCCCGGCGCGATCTGTTCCTCTCGCCCGTGGCCTTCCAGCCGCAGCAGGGAAACCGGAGTGTGCGTGCCCCACCGGGCACGCCAGAGCGCGAGCGCGACGGCCAGCGCGGCGATCAGGATCTCGTCGACACCCATGTGGAAGCGTGCGGGAACGGTCCGCACGAGCGCCTCGGTGACCGTTTCGTCCACGGCGACCTCGACCGTCCGGAGCCGGGAGGCGGTATCGACGGCGGGATCCAGCGGCCGGTAGCCCAGCAGGGGATCCGGTGTCGCGCACACCCGCCGCCAGAATTCGAGCTCGGCGGCCCGCTCCGGTGCGTTCGCCGCGTCGACCAGACCGTGCGCCCAGCGGCGCATGGAGGTTCCCACCGGATCCAGCCGCGGCACCACGCCACTCGAGGCACTCGCGAGGGCCGCGAACAGGTCGGGCAGCAGGATGCGCCAGGAGACGCCGTCCACGGCGAGATGGTGCACGGAAATGATCAATCGGCCCGGCACACTCCCCCGCTCGGCATCGAGCCGGACGAACTGCGCCATCACCCCGGCGGCGGGATCGAGGCGATCCAACGCGGCGTCGAGTTCCGCGGCGAGGAGCTCGCGCAGGGTATCGGCGTCCGTGGCATCCTCGAAGGTGCCGCGGTGCACCAGCTCCGACGCGTCGAGCGCATCCGTCGGCACGGTCTCGAATTGCCATTCGCCGGAGTCGTCGCGGAACAACCTGCTGCGCAACATGTCGTGCCGGTCGATCAGCGCCGAGACGGCCTGGATCAAGTGATCGTGCCCGGTCCGAGCGGGCAGTTCGATGGTGAGGGTCTGATTGACCCGGCGGAAACCGCCGCCGCGTTCGGCCAGCCACCGGACCACGGGCGTCAGTGGCATATCGCCGACCCCGCCGCCGGGCAATTCCGGCAGCAGCCGAGGTGCGTCGGCATCCGCCTCCGGTGTCCTTGCGACAGCGGCGATCCCGGCCACCGTCCGGCGCTCGAACACCTCGCGCGGCGTGAAGTGCAGGCCGCGAGCCCGCGCCCGGGAGGCCAGCTGAATGGAGATGATGCTGTCCCCGCCGAGCGCGAAGAACGAGTCGTCCACGCCCGGCCGGCCGACGCCGAGCACCTCGGTGAAGAGCTCGGCCACCACCTGTTCGGCGGGGGTCCGCGGCGCCCGATCCGAGCGCGGCACCGGGACGGGATCGGGCAGCGCGGCCACGTCCAGCTTGCCGTTGCCGGTCAACGGCAGCGTATCGACCGGGACGATGGCAGCCGGTCGCATGTAGACGGGAACACGCTGTGCGATATGCGTTTCCAGTGTCTGGACGGCGAGTGCATCATGAGTGCCCGGTACCACATAGGCGATCAGGCGTGCGGATCCGGAATCCCCGGCCCGGGCCACGACGACCGCCCGGGCCACCGACTCGTGCTCGAGCAGCGCGGCCTCGATCTCCGCCGGTTCGATGCGGTAGCCGCGAATCTTCACCTGCTGGTCACTGCGGCCGAGATATTCGAGCTGCCCGTCACCATTCCAGCGCGCCAGATCACCGGTGCGATACATCCGG
Source organism: Nocardia sp. CA-151230 (assembly GCF_050942175.1). Lineage (NCBI taxonomy): Bacteria > Bacillati > Actinomycetota > Actinomycetes > Mycobacteriales > Nocardiaceae > Nocardia > Nocardia sp. CA-151230. The sequence goes on along the minus strand of NZ_CP192061.1, from coordinate 2,971,887 downwards.
GCACCGGGCGCACCGAACGGATCGGCCACGTAGCGCTCCGCGGAGGTCGCGGCGCGGGCGTGATAACCACGGGCGAGCTGGGATCCCGTGAGATAGATCTCGCCGCGCCCGCCGACCGGCGTCGGCCGTAGCCGCGAATCCAGGACGCGCACAGTCATTCCCGGTAGGCCACGACCGACAATGCTGGCAGCTGCCGACCCGACCTGCGCACGGTCCACCGCGAAGTGTGTGGCGTGCACGGTCGCCTCGGTGATGCCGTACAGGTTCGAGATCCGGGCCTCCCCGGCCGGATCCGTGTCGTACCACGCCTGCAGACTGCGCAGATCCAGCGCTTCGCCACCGAGCACGATATGCCGTAGCGCAGGCACCGCGGCGCGGCGCAGGCCGCTGTCGAGCAGTGCGCCGAAGGCCGAGGGTGTCTGGCTCAGCACCGTAATACGTTCGCGCGCCAGTAGTTCGGCGAACTCGTCCGGCGAACGTGTCAACTCGGCGTCCGCGATGACGAGGGTGCCGCCACTCGCGAGCGCTCCCCACATCTCCCATACCGAGAAGTCGAAGGCAGGCGAGTGGAACATGGTCCACACATCGGTGTGGTCGGTATCGACCAGATCCCGCGTCGCGGCGAGCATGCCGACGACATTCCGATGCGTCACGCTCACGCCCTTGGGACGCCCCGTGGAACCCGACGTGTACAGCACGTAGGCGACATTGTCCGGACCCGATGCGATCGAGGCGACGTCGGCACCGCTGCGGTCGAGGGTGTCGAGCACCAGGTGCGGCTGTTCGCCCGCGGGCAGGGCCGCACGGTCGGCGGCGGTGGTCACGATGCAGACCGGGTTCGTTTCGGCGAGGATGAATTCGAGCCGCTGCGGCGGGTTGCCGAGGTCGAGCGGAACGTAGCCCGCCCCCGATTTGAGTACTCCCAGGAGCGCCACGATCAGCTCCACCGACCGTGAAACACCCACGGCTACCAGCGATTCCACGCCGACGCCGTGCACGGCGAGGGCGCAGGCCAGATCATCGGATGCCTCGTCGAGGTCCCGATAGGTCAATACTCGGTCGCCGAATCGCACCGCGACGGCATCCGCGCGCACTGCGGCCTGGGCACGGAACAGGTCCACGAGTGTCACGTCCGGCACCGGCGCGGCGGGGCACTGCCAGTCCCGCACCCGGCGGTGTTCCGCCTCGCCGATCGGATCGATGTCCGCCACAGCGATATTCGGATTCGCGGCGAGCGCCGCCAGCACCCGGGTCAGCCGTTCGCCCAATAGAGACACGGTCTCCGCATCGAGCAGCTCGGGCCACCAGCCGGCCAGCAGGTGCAGGCGATCGGTTTGGCGGACAGTCAGCGTCAGCGCGTAGTGCGTCGCCTCCCTGGACTGGAATCCGCCGATCGCCAATCCGGCGAATGCGAGGGCGTCCGACCGCAGTTTCGCCTCGTCGACGGGGTAGGACTCGACGACCAGCAGCGTGTCGAACAGGTTCCGCTCACCTACACCGGTCTGCGCGCCGATATCCGACAGGCCCAGGTGGTGGTGGGCCGTCAGTTCGAACTGCTCACGCTGCACGCGACGCAGCAGCGCGCCCACGGACTCGCCCGGGGCCAGCCGAATGCGCACCGGGATCGTATTGATGAACAACCCGACGATGTTCTCGACGCCCGCGAGGTCGGCGGGGCGGCCGGAGACCGTGGTGCCGAAGAGGATGTCGTCGCGATCGGTGGTGCGCGCCAGCAGGATTGCCCAGGCGGCCTGCACGACGGTATTGATCGTCACCTCGAACTCGGCCGCCAGGCGGATCAGCGCCCGGGTCTGTGTCTCGTCCAGGTCGAATGCCCGCTCCCGGGGCAGGCCGGTGGGGGCGTGCACCGCAGGGGTGTCCGCGAGCAGCGTCGGCTCCGTGACCCCGGCCAGCGCCTTGGCCCACACCCGCTGGGAAAGCGAGTCGTCCTGCCGGGCCAGCCATTCCACATAGCGGCGGTAAGGAGGCGGGGGTTCGACCGCGAAACCGGCGTAACCGGCCATGATCTCGCGCAGCAGCAGCGGGATGGACCAACCGTCGAGGAGCACGTGGTGGCAGGTCACGGCGAACCGGGTCCGCCCGTCGCCGAGGCGGAGCAGGAGGAAGCGCAGCAGCGGCGGGGCGGTGAGGTCGAACGGCATCGTACGTTCGGCGGCGAGGAGTCGCTCGTCGTCGCCGGTCGCCCACGACAGGTCGACCTCGCGCCAGGGCAGGACCACATCATCGGTGACGATCTGGACGGGCGTCCCCGCGGCATCCACCTCGAAGGCGGTGCGCAGGTTGGCATGTCGCTCCAGCACGGCCGCCGCAGCCGACCGCAGCCGCGACGCGTCGACCACGCCCTCCAGGTCCAGCACGAGCTGCACCGTGTACACGTCGACCGCGTCCGGATCGAACAGAGCGTGGAACATCATGCCGGACTGCAGCGGCGTAGCCGGCCACACCTCGCTCAGCGTCGGGTACCGCTGTTCCCAGGTATCGATATCGCCCTGGGTGACGGTCACGAGGGGGAAGTCGGACGGGGTGTGCCCGCCGCCGGTATGGGGGTTGTGCGCGTGCTGCGCGACGGCGCGTAGCGCCGCACGCCACAGCTCGACCAGCTCCTCGCCCGCCGACTCGCCGAATATCCCACGCGCATAACCGAAGCCGGTCACCAGGCGGTGGCCGAGGACGATGGAATCCACTTCCACGGCACCCAGCGCGCCACGGCCGGCGTCGGGACGAATGGCCAGCATGCCGAATTCGGCGTTGGGCAGGAAGCCGATTCCGGCGAGCTCCTCCGGAAGGTCGAGGCCGGCGATGTGCCCGAAGTAGTTGAACGAGATCTCCCCCGGCTCGCCCGGCGGTAGTGCGGCGGCGGTGTCCTCGTTCAGGTATCTGAGCAGGCCGTAGCCGAAGCCGTTGTGCGGCGCTGCCCGCAGCTGTTCCTTGACGGCCTTGATGGCGACTCCCATGGCCGGGCCGCCGCCGAAGGCGTCGTCGAGATCCACTCCGGTCAGGTCCAGGCGTGCCGGGACGATGGAGGTGAACCAGCCGACGGTGCGCGACAGGTCCGTCCCGGGCACCGCGTCCTGTTCGCGGCCATGGCCTTCCAGGCGTAGCAGCACCGACCGCTCGTCCTCGCCGCGCCGCGACCGCCAGCGCGTCACCGCCAGCGCGAGCGCCGTCAGCAGCGCGTCCGCGACGCGGGCCCGGTAGCGGTCCGGAATGGCGGTGAGGATGGCGGCGGTATCGCGTTCGTCGAGTTCGACGAAGGTGTGTGCCACGTCGGCTGCCATATCGCGGTGTGGATCGAAGGGCCGCGCGCCGAAGGACGGCGCCGGGCCCTCGACGATCTCGCGCCAGACCGGCAGCTCGGCGGTGAGCGCCTCGGTGTGCGCGGTGTCGACGAGCGCGTGCGCCCATCGGCGCATGGATGTTCCGACCGCGGGCAGCCGCGGCGTGTTCCCCGCCGCGACCGCGGCCCAGGCGGCGATGAAGTCGGGCAACAGGATTCGCCAGGAGACGCCGTCGACGGCGATGTGGTGTGCGGCGATGACGAGCATTCCGGGGGTGGTGCCCGAATCCGGTGTCAGCCAGACGAACCGCAGTACCGCGCCGACGGACGGGTCGATCCGGTCGATGGCCGCGCTCAGTTCGGCTTCGGCGAGTACCCGGAGTTCCTCACCGGTGAGGTCGGCGTCGTAGGCAACCCGGTGGATGAGGGAGTCCACATCGACGCTGCCCGGCGGCGTGACCCGCACGTGCCAGTCCCCCGAGCCGTCGCGGTAGAGCCGCGAGCGCAGCATGTCGTGATGATCGACGACTGCGGAGAGGGTGGAAACCAATGCGCCGCGGTCGATTCCGATCGGCAGATCCAGTGTCATGGACTGGCAGAAGCGGTCGAAGGTGCCGCCGCGCTCGACCAGGAACCGGAGGACCGGGTTGAGCGGCAGTTCGCCGACGCCGCCGCCGGGCAGCTCGGCGAGCGGCGGAATCTCCTCTCCCCCGGCCGTTCCGGCGATGGCCGCCAGGCGGGCGACGGTACGGTGCTCGTAGACCTGTTGAGCGGTCACCGCGATACCGCGCGACCGTGCCCGGGACACCAGCAGGATCGACATGATGCTGTCGCCGCCGAGCCCGAAGAAGGAGTCGTCGACACCGATGCGGTCCCGGCCGAGCACCTCGGCGTAGGCGGCGGCGAGCGCGGTTTCGGTGTCGGTGCGCGGGGCCCGGAAGGCCACCGTCTCGACCTCGGGTGCGGGCAGGGCCTTTCGATCCACCTTGCCGGAACGGTTCACCGGCAGCGCGGGAAGACCGATGATCGCGGCGGGCACCAGGTGGCGGGGCAGTACCGCACGCAACCGCTGGTCCAGCGCGGCCGGATCGATGCTGTGCCCGGTGGCCGGGGTGACATAGGCGACCAGGCGACCACCGGCACGGTTGTGGTCATGAACGACGGCGACCGCCTGGGCCACGGATTCCTGTGCGGCGAGCACCGATTCGAGCTCGCCGAGTTCGATGCGCACACCGCGCAGCTTCACCTGGAAGTCACTGCGGCCGAGGTACTCCAGCTCGCCGTGACCGGTCGACCGCACGATGTCGCCGGTGCGGTAGAGCCGCTGCCCGGAATCACCGAACGGGTCGGCGATGAAACGGGCGGCGGTGTGCCCCGCCCGGCGCACATAGCCGCGCGCGAGCGCCGCGCCACCGAGATAGAGCTCGCCCGGCACGCCCGCCGGAACCGGCCGCAGAAAGGCGTCCAGCACGTGGGCACGGACCTGCCACGCGGGTGCTCCGATGGGTACCGCGGCAGTGTCGTTCGCGCCGATCGCGTGCCGGGTGACGGCGATTGTCGCCTCGGTCGGACCGTAGAGGTTGTCGTAGTACGCACCCGGAGCGACAGTCGGCAACGCCGCGGCGAGTGCGGGCGTCAGCGCCTCACCGGCGAGCAGCACGCGACGCACACTCGGCGGCATCGGCGCGGCCACCGCCTGCCGGTGCGCCGCGAGCGTGGACGGCGTGAACTGCACCGTGGTGACATCGTGCTCGATGATCGCTTGCGCCAGCGCGTTCGGCTCGCCGGGTGCACCCGATCCGTCGACCACGAGCCGGGCGCCGACGGTGAACGGCCACAGCACTTCCCAGGCCGAGACGTCGAATGTCAGGGTGGTCTTGCGCACGACGGTGTCGGTGTCGTCGAGGCGGTGCAGGTGCTGCATCCAGGCCAGGTGGGCGCACACGGCCGCGTGGGTGACGCCCACGCCCTTCGGCTGCCCGGTGGAGCCGGACGTGAACAGCACGTAGGCAAGGTTTTCCGGACGCAGCGGGGAGATGCGGTCGTCATCGGTGACCGTGGCACCCGACTCGGCGGCCAGGTCGAGTTCGTCGATGTGGATCACCCGGACGCCGTCGGGAGCGTCGAATTCGTCCTGCCGCGTGGTGAGGACGCACATCGGCTGCGCGATATCGAGCACCTGGGCATGGCGCGAACGCGGATGCTCCGGGTCCAAAGGCAGGTACGCGGCACCGGTTGTCAGCACCGCGTGCACCGCGAGGATCTGCTCGCCCGATGGTCCGAAAGCGAGCGCCACCACGTGTTCGGGCCCGACGCCGAGGGCAATCAGCTTGCGCGCCAGACGATTCGAGTCGTCGTGCAGGTCCGCGTAGGTCATGCGGGCGTCGCGTCCGACGATCGCCACCGCCTCGGGCGACCGGGCCGCCTGCTCGGTGAACAGAGCCGGGAGTGTCGTGGACGACGCTGCGACGACGTCGGCGGGGGGACGGCCGTCGAGGCGCTCGATCTCCTCCGGTGCGGCGATATCGATCCGGGAAATGGGTGTATGCGGTGTGCGTGCCAACTGCTCCAACAGCCGAACCAGCCGGTCCCGGTGCGAACGATGTGCTCCGGCAACGGCGATCCGCCATCCACCGGCCGCCTGATCGTCGACGCACACGGTGAACTCGTCGCCGCTCCCGGAACACCCGGTCACCGCTGCCGTGCCGAAACCGTCGATCGCGGCACCTCCGAGCATCCGTACCGCGAGCGGCCACTGCCCGTGCACCGGCGAATCCGCCCACGGCTCATCGATATCGGGAATGAACCTGAGCCGCCGGGCCTTGCGCAGCTCCCGCCCCACCTGTTTGGCGATCGCGTAGAACCCGGCCTGGGCGGTGACCGGAATCCGCAGCGGCACAGTGGTTTCCCCGGTATCGAGTGCGACCACGCACTCCCCCGAGGACGCCGTGCGCGACACGTAGACGGCCATCGCGGCCAGCACCACCGCGGGCGCACCGGCCCCGCACACCCGCGCGGCCCTGGTGAGTTCCGCCGATGCTCCCACCGCTGCCCAGACCGTCTCATCCGGAGTACCGCTGGCAGGACGCGCGATACCCGCGGCGGGAGGTTCGGGCCGGGCGGCGTCGGCAAGAGTGTGCTCCCAGTAGTCCCGGTCGGCGGACCACGCACCCGATTCGCGGTATCGGCGTTCATTTTCCAGCTGGTCGGCTGTCGTGCCGAACGGCGGATTCGCGCCGGGAGTCGTGGGCGCGCCGTCCAGGAGATCACACACCCGGGCGAGAATCGCGAGCGCTCCCGGCTGGTCGTTGACCAGGCGGTGATAGCGCTGGTACCAGCCGAGCCGGCCATCCGGGAACCGGAAGACGGCCTGCCGGTACAGCGGCCCCTGCGCGATATCCATTCGGCACGCACGTTCTTCGGCGATCCACTCGGCGACGAAATCTCCCGGACCGGTCCCGTCGACACTGAGCACGGCGGTCGGTACGGGCGGGTTCTCGCACACCTGGATCGCGCCGGCGTCGGCACGGAACACACTGTGCAGCACCGGGCATTCCGTCATCACGGTGTCGACCGCCCGACACAGGAGCTCCGCGTCCACCCGGCCGGTCAGTTCGATGTACAGGTCGACACAGCGATCACCGGCCGCGAGGGCGGCGCGTTGCGCATCGCTCGGGACCTGCGGTCCGGCCGTCGCGGTGCGGGTGGTCTCAACGATAGTCATGGAATCCTTGTCCGGTCTTACGGCCGAAATGTCCTGCGGCGACGAGCGTCGCGAGCGCGGGCGGAACGCGGTAGTGGTCCTCACCGGTCTCGCGCCGCAGCACCTCGATGGTGTCGGCGACGTTGTCCAGGCCGATCAGGTCCGCGGTGCGCAGCGGACCCATGCGGTGGCCGAGGCAGCGTTCGAAGAGGGCGTCCACCGTCGCGGCGTCGGTACCGGTGTCGAGGGTGGCGGCGGCTTGCGCGATGCTCAGCATGAGCAGGCGGTTGATGACGAACCCGGGGCGGTCGCCGACGACGAGCGATTCCTTGCCGAGAGCGGTGAGCAGTTCGGTGGCGCGCGCCATGGTGTCGGCCGAGGTCTGTTCCCCGCGAACGACTTCCACCGCATCGGTCAGCGGGGCCGGGTTCATGAAGTGCAGACCGAGCACGCGATCGGGGCGACCGGTCGCGGCGGCCAGCCGGGCGATGGGGATGGCCGACGTCGCGGAGGCGAGCACGGCCTCGGCCGGGCAGACGCGGTCCAGTTCGGCGAAGAGTTTCTCCTTCAATTCGATCCGCTCGACCGCGCACTCGATGACGAACTCGACCGCGTCGAGGTCATCGAGACGGTCGGTCCAGCGCACCCGGCGGGCAGTCTCGAGCGCCGTCCGCCGATCACCGCGGCCCAGCAGCAACGCCAGGCGCACCGCTTCGTTCAGGCCACGGCGTGCCCGCTCCACGGCGGCCGGATCGGGTTCGACCACGATGACATCGCATCCCGCCTGCGCGAGGCACTGTGCGACGCCGGCGCCCATGGTGCCCGCGCCGATAACTGCCACGACTCCGGTCATCGGGTCACCTCCGCTTCCGCGATGCAGCGCATCGCGATATCCGGCACCGGATCATTCGGTGTCTCCAGCAGGCCGTGCAGCAGCCGGGTCAGATCCGAGAGCATCTGCTGCGCGGTCGATTCGTCGAAAAGGTCTGTGGCGTACGCCAGTTTCAGGACTGCGCGGTCACCGGACTCCCGGTCGAGCGCCAGTTCCGCAGTGTCCGGCGGGGTGGCGCCGAACCAGATGGCCCCGGCATGGCTGTCGCCCTGCGCCGACGCGGCCAACTCCGCGGCGGTTCGTTCGAGCAGTTCGGCCCCGGTGGGTTCGTCGGCGAAGTCCATTCGGGCGGGACCGGTTGCCGTGCCGACCACTACGTCATCGGAGCCGGAGTACCAGCTCAGCAGTGCCGCCCAGGCGGCGAGCAGGGTCGCATCGCCCGGCGCGGCATCGAGCCGCTCGCGCACCGTCCCCGCCGTGTATCGGGCCGAGCCCGTTCCGCGCGGCCGGTCTGTCTGAATATCCAGTGCCACAGCCTGCTCGGCCGCATGCACGCCGGCGGGAGAGGGCATGGTGACGAGCAGCTCCTCGATCGACCGATCCGGAGCCGACTCCACGACCTCGGTGAGGATCCCGAGGTAGGCCGCGGCAAACCCCGCGGCGGTGCGCTGGGTGAACAGCTCGGTGCTGTACTCGAAGCAGGCCAGCATGTCGAGGTCGTCGCTGCGATCGTAGGTGATCAGGCTGAGGTCGAATTTGGCTGTGCCGGGCGGTAATCCGCCGAAGGCATTGTGGATGGTGTGCTCCGAGTCGAAGAACTCCGTCGCCCCGCCGCCGAGCGGGTTGACCGATCCGGGGCCGGTGAGGTCCTGGTGGACGTAGAGCACATCGAAGATCGGGGTGCGGGACATGTCGCGCTGATCGTCGAGGGCATTGACCACCCGCTCGAATGGGATCTCCTGATTCTCCAACGCGCCCAGCACGATTCCACGCACTCGCTCGAGCAGATCGCCCAGCGTCGCGGGACCGGAGAGGTTGGCGCGCAGCGCGACGGTGCTGTTGAAGAAGCCGATGAGCCCTTCCAGCTCGCGGCGGGTGCGGCCGGTGGTCGGCGTGCCGACGACGAGGTCGCGCTGACCACTGCGCCGGGCGAGCAGCAGATAGAAGGCCGACAGCAGCACCACGAACAGCGACACCGACTCCCGCTTCGCGACCGTGCGGGCCGCGGCGAGCAACGTCGCCGGCACCGTGAACGGCTCCAGCTCACCGGCGAACGTCTTGCGCGCCGGCCGCGGGAAGTCGGTGGGCAGCCGCAGTTTCGGCGCGCCACGCAGGATATGCTTCCAGTATTCGAGCTCGTGCTCGAGCGCGCCCGAGTCGAGCAGCTCGCGGTGCCAGCGCGCGTAGTCGCGGTAGCGGATCGGCAGCGGTTCCAGCGCGGCCGGGCGCCCCTCCAGCCGGGCGGCATAGAGCACCGGAATCTCCCGCGCGAGAATCCCCGGCGTCTGGCCGTCGGTGACGCAGTGATGGCACACCACCTGCAGCACATGCATATCCGGGGCGAGCTCGATCACCAGCACCCGCACCATGGGGTCGCGGCCAAGATCGAAGGGCCGGACCGCGGCCTCCCGGAGCAGCTCGCGCGCCCGGGCGACCGAATCGGCCTCACCGGACACATCGACGACCCTGAAGAATTCGCCGAGAGCGGGCCGCACACGCACCGCCGGCACACCGTCGACCTCGACGAGGTTGTAGCGCAGCGGTTCGTGTCGCTCCGCGAAATCCTCGAATGTTCCCTTGACCGCGTCGACGTCGATCGGGCCGCGCAGAACGTTGACCACCGGATAGTTGTAGAGCGTGGTGTCCGGAACAAGCTGATGGTGGAACCACATCCGTTCCTGCCCGGGTGACATGACCAGCTCGTCGGTGCGCGCGATGGCCGGTAGCCCGCGCGCTCCCGACATCGCCTCCGGCGCCGGGCGCGCCCCTTCCCGCAGCAGGTCCGCGAACTCGGCCACCTTGGGCCGCTCGTACACATCGAGCAGTTTCGGCCGAAACCCGAATGCCTCCTCCACCCGCTCGACCAACTGCACGGCAATGATCGAATTGCCACCCACATCGAAATAGTCGTCATCCAGCCCGATTTCGGTCTCCGCGTGCAGCAGTTCGCGCAATACTGCGCGCAACCACTCCGCCGCATCCGACGGCATGGCAACCACCGGACGCTCGGGCGCGGCGACAGCTGCGACGGGCTCCGACGCGATCTCGGCATACTGCGCCGCGGTGGGCAGTTCGACCCAGCACCGGGTGCCGCGCAGCGGGTGCCCGGGCAACCGCATCCTGCGACCGGCCCCGCTCTGCACCTGTGCCCAGTCGAGATCCACTCCACGCTCGTAGAGCCGCCCCAGGATGCCGAGCGTCCCCGCGGAATCGGCCGAGCCGAACAGGATCTCGGCATCAGCGCGATCCGCGAGATCCTCGGTGAGGTATCGCCCGAGCATGCCGTCCCGGCTGGGATCGACGAAGACGACCGGCCCATCCCGCAACAGCATTTCCGCCGCAGCGAGCAGACGCGACCGGTTCACCGCGGGCGTCTCCGCGGCAACAGCCAAGTCGCCCGGGTCGACGGGCTCTCGCGACCCGAGCAGATAACGTGCCGCGAACTTCGACGCGCCCCCGCTGAGCACGGCTGCGAACTGAATCCCACAGGTACGCAATCGATCGTGCACCGCGAGCTGTGCCGCGAGCACTTCGGCCGTCTCCCCGTTCGCGGGCAGCTGTTCCGGCAGTGCGGCGCCACCCTGCCCGGTCGGCAGAGCACCCGGCGAGAGCAACAGCGCCACTCGCGGCGCGACCGGCTGCACACCGTCCGAATCGACGGCAGCACCGCGCGTTTCGAGCAGATCGGCCAATTCCGTGGTGCTGCGCGCACATACCGCGATGCGATGGCCGAAGTGCGCACGGCCCCGGCCGAGTGTGAACGCCACATCCGCGAGATCGATCGAATCGTCCCGCATACGCTCCGCCAGCGAGCCACACAGGTCCGCGAGCGCCATCGCCGTCCGCGCCGAGACCCCGATCAGCCGGGGCACCGGCTCGCGACTCGCCGCGGCCGGTTGTGCTTCCGGCTGCGGTACCGCGTCGGGGGCCTGCTGCACGACGCAGTGGGCGTTGGCGCCGCCGAGGCTGTAGGAGCTGACACCCGCCAGGCGCGGGCCGTCGCTCCGCCACGGTCTCGGTTGCGTGACCACCTCGAGGCCGGCCGCGGCCAGGTCGAGATCGCCGGTGGGACGGTGGAAGTGGAGAGATGGGAAGAGTTGTCCGTCGGCGACCGACAGGACGGCCTTCACCAGGCCGGCCACACCGGCGGCGTGATCGAGGTGGCCGATATTGGTCTTCACCGATCCGATCGGCAGGGCGGTGGCGCGCTCGGCGAACGCGGTGCGCAGGCCCTCCAGTTCGACGGCGTCGCCCAGTCGGGTGGCGGAGCCGTGGGCTTCGAGATATCCGGCATCACGGGGATCGGCACCGGCCCTGCGCCAGGCGCGCGCGATGACCCGGGCCTGCGCGGCGGCGCTGGGAGTGCTGATGGTTGCGGCGGAATGGCCGTTGTGCAGGACGGCGCTGCCCCGGATGACCGCGTAGACCGGAGCACGGTCGGCGCGGGCACGCTCGAGCGTGGTCAGCAGCAGCGCCGCACCGCCTTCGCCGGGGACTGTGCCGTCGGCGTGGGCGTCGAAGGCTCGGACCCGGCTGCCCGGTGAGGCGATCTCGGTCATGGTTTGCACGGCCCAGGCCGGAGCGCCGTGTGCGCGGACGCTGACTCCGCCGGCCAGCGCGTAGTCGGCGTCGCCGCTGCGCAATTCGCGGCAGGCGTGGTGGACGGCGATGAGGGAGGCGTTGCAGCCGCTGTCGACGGCGTAGCAGGGGCCGTCGAAGCCGAGCAGGTGTGCGATGCGGGCGGGGACGCCGAAGGGCAGATTGCCCAGCATGGCGAGGGGGCCCGGGTCGACGGCCATGGCGTGATAGCTGGGCATGGGTGCGCTGAACACCACCGCGGTGGTGGCCGCGCGCAGGGTGGCGGGTGCGTAGCCGGCGTCCTCGATGGCGCGGTGCGCCAGCTCCAGGGCGATTCGCTGCTGCGGATCCATCAGGGCCGCTTCGCGTTTGGACAGACCGAAGAACGCGTAGTCGAAGGTGTGGATATCGGTGAGGTGCCCCATGGGCAGGTACCGGACGCCGCGGTCCAGGGCGGTCGCCGTGGCGCGAGACTCCGGCATGGGGCCGATCGAATCCCTTCCGGCGGCGAGGTTCTCACGGAACTCGTCGAGGTTCGCCGCGTCCGGGAAACGCGCGCCGATGCCGATGACGGCGATGTCGCCGTCGCGTGGTGCGAGTGCGGTCACGATGTCCTTCACACTTCGAATGCCAGGGGAATGTCCGCCGGTGCGGCAGGCTGTGCCGGATCCGCGGGCAGTGCGGCCGCCTGCGCGGCCACGGTGTCCAGATCGAACAGCAGGCCCACCGAGATGGCGCCCGGCCAGCGCGCCTGCAGGCGCATGTGCAGAGCGACCAGGCGATGGGAGTTGCCGCCCACGTCGAGAAAGCGGTCCGCGCGATCGAATTCGTCGTGCAGCAGCACCTCCGACCAGATCTCGCCGAGGGCACGCTCGGTCTCGGTCCAGTCGTCCCGCGACACCGCCTGCCGGAGCGTGGAACCGGTCAGCAGCGCGCGCAGCGCCGCCTCGTCGAGCTTGCTGCTGCCCGGCGTGATGGGAAGGGCATCGACGGTCACGAACCGTGCCGGAACCGCGTCCGACACGAGGCGTTCGGCGCAGAATCCGGCCAGCGCGCTCGATGCGGGCGTGGCCGCCGCGGTGTCCAGAGGCACCCAGAAGGCGGCCAGGTACACCGAGTCGTCGACATCGGCGACGGGCAGCACGACCGCTTCACGCACGGCGGGATGGTCTTCCAGCACCGCCTCCACCGCGCCGCGTTCGATCCGCACGCCACGGACCTTCACCTGATTGTCGACCCGGCCGTGGAATTCGATGTCGCCGTTCGTGTCCGCGAGGGCGAGATCGCCGGTGAAGTACATCCGTGCACCCGGTTCGGTGGTGAAGGGGTCGGCCACGAATCGAGTCGCGGTCAGTCCGGGACGGGCCGCATAACCGTCGGCGATCTGCCCGCCACCGAGGTACAGGTCGCCGCGAGTGCCGCGGCGTACGGGGCGCAGCTTGTCGTCCAGAAGGTGAGCCGTCGTACCCGCGGCCGGCTTGCCCATCGGGACGACCGGCCGCGGCGTGTCCGCGACGTACGGGCCGATGCAGGTGATCGTCGCCTCGGTGGGGCCGTATTCGTTGTGCAGCGCCACGGCGGGCAGTACTTCGCGGTGCTCGTCCACCAGGCGAGGCGGGATCGCCTCCCCCGCCAGGATCACCGTTCGCAGCGTCGGCCGCAGCTCGGCCAGCCGTGGCAGCGCCAGCCGATAGAACGACGGCGTCGCGATGAAATGCGAAACACCCCGGCTGCGAGCGAGTTCGGCAACGGCGTCGACATCTCGCACCATCCGGTAATCGGGAAAAACGCTGGTGCCGCCGACCGCGAGCGGCCAGACCACACCCAGCAGGGAACCGTCCCAGATCAACCGCAGGGCCGAGAAGGTCACCAGCGCACCGTCGGCGTGCGCATTGTTCCGGGACCCGATCTGGGTGGCGAGGTTCGCGCGGGACACGACCACTGCCTTCGGAACTCCGGTGGAGCCGGAGGTGGTGATGGCATAGGCCGGGGCGAGCCGCGGCGGCGGGCCGGGGAGCGGCATCTCGGATGGATCCACCCGCGCCGCGATGTCGATCACCGCCGGACCAATCGTCGCGTCCGCCAGCGCCGTCGCCGCGTCGCCCGGAGTGAGCGGATCCCGGCCGTCGATGATCACCGCGGCGCAGTCCAGCGCCTCCAGCACCGCGCCGAGCGACGACTCGCCGCCGTGGCCGGGTTCGATGACACACCAGGCCGCGGCGGCGCGCAGGGTCGCGATCATGCCGATCACGGTGTCCAGGTTCTGCCGCTGGTAGACGACGACCGTCTGCCCGGGCCGCACCCCGGCCACGAGCAGGCGGCGTGCGAGAGCCATTGTCGCGGTGTCCAGTTCGCGGTAGGTGAGAGACCGATCCCCGACCACGACCGCGAGACGATCGGGCACCCGCTCGAACTGGCACATCAGGCCGTCGAGCAGATCCACGCTCATCGAACGACCTCGACATGGCCGGTGCCGCCGATGTTTTCGGCGGGCACGGTGCAGACGAGCAGGAGGCGATCTCCGTCCTTCTCGGCCACCTCGAACCCGGCAAAGCGCAGAGTCACGAGCATGACCCGATTCCGCGGCGTGGCAACGAATTCCGCCGCAGGCCGCAAACCGGCCGCGCGGGCACGGCGCACCACCTCGGCGATGAGCGTCGTGCCGACGCCGCGCGACATGACGCGACAGGACATGAGCAGCAGGAGCAGAACGGAATCGGGGCCTCGCTGTTCGGTCACCGCCAGCCCGATCGTGCCGTAGCCGCCGAAACGGTCGGTCAGGGAAGCGACGAGCACCTCGTGACGCGGGGACGCGCACAATGCCCGCAGCTCGTCCATGTCGAAGGTGACGCCGGTGGTATTGAGCTGGTGGGTGCGTTCGGTCAGCTCGTGTGCGCGAGCCAGATCCGCCTCGGTCGCCTCGCCGACGGTCATGACCAGATCCAGCGAGGCCAGAAAATCCGCGTCCGAGCCGCTGAATTCGGCTTCGGATGCTTTGCGCTCCCGTTCCGCGCGATACAGCAGTCGGCGCTGCCGTGCCTCGGATGTGGTGGTGGCCGACATGAATTCGCAAAGGTCCGCAAGTCCGGCGATCCGGTCGGCGTGATAGCACCGGACTTCCGGGAGGGCGGCGGCCACCTCCGCCAGCTCGACCGGATCATTGTCGACGAATGCCATCGTGTCCAGTCCGATATCGAGGGATTCCGCGATCCGGCGAATGGCCTCCGACTTGGGACCCCAGCCGATCTCGACGGCCGAGAACATGTCCTCGATACCGTGCATGCGCAAATGCGCTGTGGCAGCCTCTGGCTCGCCACGACTTGCGACGGCGTGCAAGATGCCGCGCTCGTCCAGTGTCCGGATCGTTCGCAGCACTTCCGGTTTCGGCGTACCGCCGTCCGACTCCAGCACGACGCCGGGCCACACCGTATCGTCGAGATCCCAGACCAGGCATTTCACTGTCGCCGCCATTACACCCTCCGCAGCAGGCCGGCGCTCCACGCGGCGACCGGGCTGCTGTTCAACAGCAGCGCGTACGCACCGGTCGCGCGGGTGGCCGCGGCGGCTTCCAGATTGACCAGCATGTCCATCGAGCCCAGGTGGCCGTAGGCCGCGAGATTGGTCCGGCAGACCTTGTCGACCGGGCGATCCAGGGCCTCCTCCCAGAAGGCGACGGCCCCGGCCGACAGGTTCTGCATCAGGATCGGTCCCACCTCTTCGTCTCGAATGCCATTGCGTCGCAGCAGTTCCGGAACAATGGCGTCGAATCGCTTCTTGCTCTCGACCGCGAGCCGGAACGAGTAGGTGGACTCGTCCGCGCACACCTCGGCCCAGTCGCCGGAGCCGATATCGCGGTAGTCGATGCGGAACAGGTCCGCGTATTTGCCTTCACTGCGCACGATCTGGTCGACGAACTCCCAGCGGCCGGGGCCGGAGGTGGTGACCAGCACTGCGGCCGCACCGTCACCGAGCAAGGTCATGGGAGCGCGGTAGCGATTCCGGGTGGGCGTCTTGGCGGCAGTGACCACCAGGACATTGCGGCAGTGGGCATCCGCGCGAACCAGGCTCGCGGCGAGAGTCAGTGCGGCGGAAACGGATACGCAGCCGAGGTCCCCGGCCGTGGTGGTGAAGGCGCGGGCCGCGCCGATCCGGTGTTGCAGCCGGGTCGCCTCCGAGGCGAGCAGGTACTGCGGCGCGCGGCCGGTGACCAGAATCAGCGCGTCCAGATCGGCGGCCGCGAGATCGGCCTCGTCCAGCGCCGCCCGCGCCGCCTCGGCGGCGAGATCGACCTCGGTCATGCCGTCAGCGGTGTGCACCGTGTCGATGCCCAGGGCCAGAGCGTGTTCCCGGCGGTTCGTGGGCAGATCGGCCAACTCCGCCAGCGTGGCGACCGCGGCGGTCCGGTCCGGGAACCAGGTCGCGACCGGACCCAGTAGCACGCGTTGGTTCATGATCGCGCACCCCGCATGACGTGCTCACCCATGGACACCTCGGCGACCTCCTGTGCTCCCTCGATGATCTGCATGACTTTGGCGTCGCGATAGAAGCGGCCGATCCGGCTGTCCGGTGCGCAGCCCGCCGCGCCGAGTACCTGCACGGCCCGTTCGCTGACCGCCGCCGCGACATCGGCGGCGGCGTATTTGGCGGCCATCGTGAAGATCAGCGCCTGGGGCGATCCCGCGATCCGCGCATCGGCCGCGCGTTCGCAGAGGGCTTGCGCACCTTCCACATCCGCCCAGCAGCGGCCGAGCGTGGCGCGGATCAGCTGATGTTCGGCCAGCGCGGTGCCGCCCTGGACGCGGGTGACGGCGTGGGCGGCCGCATCGTCGAGGCAGGCGCGGGCCAGCCCGACGCCGCCCCAGGCGACGGTGTAGCGGCCGTGATCCAATGCGGTGCCGAGGACATGGGACAGACCGAACCCCGGCGGTGCGATCAGCTGGGTGGCGGGTATGCGCACGCGGTCGAACCGGACGGTCGCCAGCCGCGCGCCGCGCAACCCGAGACCGCTCTCGGCAGGTTCCACGCCGACCCCGGGCCGGTCCCGATCCACCAGTGCGGCACACAGTCCGCCCGGCGCTCTACCGAGTACGAGGTAGACGTCCGCACGCTGACCGAAGGTCACCCACAGCTTGGTACCGGACACCAGGATATCCGTGCCTTCGGGCTCGAAAGTCGCAGCGACAGCGGACAGCTCGGTTCCGGCTCCGGCTTCGGTCGCCGCCAGCGCGGCGATGACCTCACCGGCAGTGAGCCGGGGCAGCCACGCCTCGCGCTGCGCGGCCGTGCCCCACCGATCCACCGCGGCGGCCACCATGCCGTGCACGGTCACCAACGAACGCAGGCTGGTGCACGCGTGCCCGAGCGTCGCAGCCAATCGCCCGAGCTCCCGCGCATCGAGCTCCGCACCACCGAAGCACACGGGCCGATCCGCACCCAGCAGCCCATTCCGAGCCGCGAGTTCGATCATCTCGTCGGGCAGACCGTCCCGATCCCACCGTGCCGCATCGCGGGCCGCAGCCTGCACGAGATCGTCCACGTCGATCACGAGTGGCTGTCCCCGCCCTGCTTGCGGACAACGAAGGCCGCCGCACGCGCGGCACTCCGAAAGTTGTCGAGCTCGAGATCATCGACATCGACCGAGATCCCGTAGGTGCTCTCCACGTGCACGACAATCTCCAGCGCCCGTAGTGAATTCACCAGTCCGAGCGCGAAAATGTCGTCTTCCGGCGCCAATTCGATCTCGGCCATCGATCCGAAGTAGGCCAGCAACTCCTGCGTCAGCTCCGCCCGATGCCGCACGCCCTGCGCCAGATCCTCCACCAACACTCCCTCTCAACGACCTCTCACGGCGAGCACGTCAACCCGTCCTCCCGCGTAGACCACGACACCATCGCGGCTTTTCCCGGACAAGCCCCGGGTTTCACGGGCGGACCGGCACGGACGCCACGCAGAGGGCATCGAATCCCACCTCGCGCAACACTCGGGCACGTTCTTGCGACACCCCTGACGCAAGAACGTGTTCGATCCCCACTCGAACACCCAGCATCCTCCGGGCAATAGCCCTCTCGACGAGCTGGCGACCGGAACAGCTTGGTGCGGGGGAGATTTCGACCCCGCCGGTGTCGCCATCGCCGAACGACAGAAGCCGCAGGTCTCCGACCTGCGGCTTCTTTCATGGTGGCCCCGGCTGGGCGTTATCGCAAACGGTCTGACCTGCAAAAACTCGCAACCACCACGCCTACCGCGACGACACCTCCTCCGCACAACTCCCAGCCCGTGACAGCATCTCCAACCCGCCACCCTCACACTGCTGATCAACCACGACATCCCAACATGTGCTCGGCCGATGACCACCACCAGCATCGACCACATTGAACGGCCCTACCTCGCCACCCGTTCACTCGCCAGCTGAGCCACCTTTCCGGATTCCCAACCAGCACAATCCGTGACGCGATTCGCTAGCGGGGCGCGTCCGCGCGACCAGCCGCTACCGGATTGCGGCGATCAGAACTTGGAGTGCACCGACCAGCGAGCCACAAGGGCCGCGTCGCCAGTCACTTTCAGAGTCGGCGCGTTGTGCGGCAGGCGACCGTACAGGAACAGCAGCAGGTCCGCGGCGGTGCCGCGAATGGTGCTCGATGCGGGGATGGTGGACGGGGTTTCGACGATCCCGAAGCCGTCCGGCCGCAGGCGCATCACCCATTCATCGCCCACATCGATGGCTTTGAAACGGATGGTCTCGCCGCTGCCGCGCATT
This sequence comes from Nocardia sp. CA-151230, assembly GCF_050942175.1. Taxonomy (NCBI): domain Bacteria; kingdom Bacillati; phylum Actinomycetota; class Actinomycetes; order Mycobacteriales; family Nocardiaceae; genus Nocardia; species Nocardia sp. CA-151230. Next base: position 2,953,499 of record NZ_CP192061.1, on the reverse strand, counting down.
TCTTTCACACCGGGGGCGAACAGTCCGGCGTAGGGCAGGTTGACCAGGAATTCGTCCACGCCATCGGCGGCCGTGCCGGGTGCGATCTGTGGCGTGATGCCAAGGGCCAGTTCGGCATCCGCGCGATGTACGAGTGTTTCGAACAGCATGCGCCGGACCCAGAACCGGGCGTGCTGGTCCTCACCCCAAGCCCACATGGGCAGGTCGGGGTCCATGCTTTCGAACGCGTGGGTCGCGACGGCCATGCTTGCGGCCAGCCACTCCGGCAACAACTCTGGTCGCTCGGGCAGATCGAGACTTACTTCCCGGCTCTTGGGTGGCTCCTGAACGCGCAGTTGGAGCAGGACCGAGAACCAACGTTGCACGCTGCCTACGTGCTGGATCAGATCGGCCAATGTCCAGCCGGGGCAGGTCGGAACCGGCGTGGACAGGTCCACGTCCCGAACGAGTGCGCACAAGCGCTCGGTCTGATCGGCTACCGCGATACACCGGGACGGGTTCCCGGAGGCGGACAACTGAGGGGTGGACATGGTGGGCCTTCCTGGGCGCTTGCTCACGAGGCAGCAGACAGACTGGCCAGTCAGCCTACATCATATACATCGTGCACGATGTATATGATCCACCCTTCACCAAGCCGGCCGCGCCCGCACCAGTCCCCCACCGCACAGAAAGCAGAAAGGGGCTTATTCCAACCAGCGGGCGGACACTGGTTGGAATAAGCCCCTTATGGTGGAGCTAAGGGGACTCGAACCCCTATCTCCGGGGTGGCGGAGGCCCTGCTCACATCGATCGAGCGAAGTCAAAACCGGTGGTAACAGCGATTTCGGGGGATCTCGCTGCAGTTGACGGCCGAAACGTCAACGCTCTGATACTGACACCGTCAAACACCCCGACGAAGAAACCGGCTCAGCACATCGATGCCATCACCCGCCGTCTGGCACTCAGCGACACCGACGGACTTCTATACGGCCCCGCCGACCCAACCGCAGATACGTCGTCGAACACCGAAACGACCGGCTGGTCGAAGGCATCGCCCGGACCGAGTGCGGCAGTGTGTTTGTCGAAGGGAACGGCGAGGAGCCGGAGACGGTGAAGTGCCGGCTCCTCGCCGTACTGCGCGGTGGGCGGCTAAACCTCGCGCAGGCTTTCGGGCACCCGGAAGCGGTCGCCGTAGCGGTCCGCGAGCTCGTCGGCGCGGGCCAGGAAGGCTCCGCGCCCACCGGGATAGCCCTTGACGAACTGGCGCACGCCGCCGGACCAGGCGGGGAAGCCGATGCCGAAGATGGAGCCGATATTGGCATCCGGGTCCGAGGCGATCACGCCTTCGTCGAAACACTTCTGCGTTTCGATGGCCTGGATGAAGGTGTAGCGGTCGCGCAGGTCCTCGAACGGGATGGCCGGGGTGCGGGTGGTTGCGTACTGCTCGCGCAGTACAGGCCACAGGACGGTGCGCTTGCCGTCGGTGTAGTCGTAAAAGCCTGCGCCGCCGACCTTTCCGTTGCGGCCGAACTGATCGATCAGGGTGGCGATCACCCCGTGCGCCGCCGTCACCGACTCCGCGAGGGGAGTGCCTTCGGCCCGCGCGGCCTCGATGGTCTCGTCCATGATCTTGCGGATGGTGCCGAAGGACAGCTCGTCGGCCACCTGCAGCGGCGCGGCCGGATAGCCCGCCTGGAAACCGGCCTGCTCGATAATGGCCGGGTCGATGCCCTCGGTGAGCATGGTCATGGCCTCGAGGATGTACATGCTGAACACCCGGGTGGTGAAGAAGCCACGTCCGTCGTTGACGACGATCGGGTACTTCTTGATCGCGAGGGTGTAATCGATGACGCGCGCGAGGGTTTCGTCGGAGGTCTGCTCACCACGGATGATCTCGATCGGCTGCATGGCCTCGACCGGGGAGAAGAAGTGGATGCCGATGAAGTCCTCCGGCCGCTTCACCCCGGTGACGAGACCGGTGATGGGCAGCGAGGAGGTGTTGGAGCCCAGCACCGCGTCGCCGTCCACGATGTCCTCGATCTCGGCGAACACCTTGTACTTCAGTTCGGTGTTCTCGAAGACCGCCTCGACGATGAAGTCCACGCCCGCAAGGTCTTTCACGTCCGCGGTCGGCTGGATGCGAGCCAGCAGCGCCCGGGACTTCTCCTCGGTGGTGCGGCCCTTGGCGAGCGCCTTGGCCTCGAGGTTCTCCGAGTACGCCTTGCCCTTCTGGGCGGCTTCGAGCGAAATATCCTTGAGCGAAACGTCGATGCCCGCCTTGGCGGTGACGTAGGCGATGCCCGCGCCCATCATGCCCGCACCCAGGATGCCGACCTTCTTCGGCGTGCGCACCGGAAGGCCTTCCGGCCGTGAGCCTCCGCCCTGCACCTGCTGTAGGTCGAAGAAGAACGCCTGAATCATGTTCTTGGCGATCGGCCCGGTGACCAGGCTGGTGAAGTAGCGGGCCTCGATCTGCTGCGCGGTCTCGAAGTCGACCTGTGCGCCCTCGATGGCCGCCGCGAGAATGGCGCGCGGCGCGGGCATATCGTGCTGGCCTTTGAGCTGCTTGTGCAGATTCGCCGGGAAGGCGGGCAGATTCGCCGCGAACGCCGGGGTCGACGGCGAGCCGCCGGGGATCTTGTAGCCCCTCACATCCCAGGGCTGGACGTTCTTGTCCGGGTTGGCCTTGATCCACGCCTTGGCGGCGGGCACCAATTCCTCAACGGTGGAGACCAATTCGTCGATCACGCCGACGGACTCGGCCTTGCCCGGGTTCATGCGCGCACCGGTGAGCAGTACCTGCATGAGCGCGCTCTGGATGCCGAGCAGTCGCACCGTGCGCACCACGCCGCCCGCACCGGGCAGCACGCCGAGCATGACCTCGGGCAGGCCGATGACCGAGCCCTTCACGTCGGCGGCGATGCGGTGGTGGGTGGCCAGCGCCAGTTCCAGGCCGCCGCCGAGCGCCGCGCCATTGATGGCCGCGACGACCGGTTTGCCGATCTTCTCCAGTCGCCGCAGGTCGCCCTTGATCCGCATGGAGCCGTCGAACAGCTCCCGCGCGTTCTCCGGCCCGGCCTGGATGATCTGGGTCAGATCGGCGCCGGCGAAGAAGGTGTTCTTGCCGGAGGTGATGACGACGCCGGTGATGGAATCGATCTCGGCCTCGAGCCGGTCGACGGTGCGGCCCATCTCCTCGACGTAGGCGTCGGTGAGGGTGTTCGCGCCCGCGGTCGGGTCGTCGATGGTCAGGACGACAATGCCGTCGCCATCCTGCTCCCAGCGAATGATGTTGTCGGTCATCTATTCTCAGACCCTCTCGATGATGGCGGCGACACCCATGCCGCCCGCGACGCAGAGTGTGATGAGGCCGTAGCGGCCACCGGTGCGCTCCAGCTCGTCGAGCACGGTGCCGACGAGAATGGAGCCGGTGGCGCCCAACGGGTGACCCATGGCGATCGCGCCGCCATTGACGTTGTACTTGTCGTCCGGAATCCCGAAGTGCGCCTGCACCTTCAGCGCCACCGCCGCGAACGCCTCGTTCATCTCGAACACATCGATCTGGTCGACGGTCAGCCCCGCCAGCGCAAGTGCCTTGTCCACGGCCGGAATCGGGCCCTCGAACATGAAGACGGGATCGGAGCCGCTGGTGGCGTAGGAGACGATGCGGGCGCGCGGGACCAGCCCGGACGCCTCCCCCGCTTCCTTGGTGCCGATGAGCACCAGGGCCGCGCCGTCCACGATGCCGGAACTGTTGCCACCGGTGTGGACGTGGGTCATCTTCTCCACGAACGGGTACTTCTGCATGGCGACGGCGTCGAAGCCGCCGAACTCGCCGATGCCCGCGAAGGCCGGATTCAGCTTGCCCAGATCCGCCACCGAGGTGTTCCGGCGAATCTGCTCGTCGTGGTCGAGGATGGTGATGGCGTTCACGTCCTTCACCGGCACGACGGATTTGGTGAAGTATCCGGCATCCCACGCCGCCGCGGCGCGCTCCTGTGAACGCACCGCGTAGGCGTCCACATCTTCGCGGGTATACCCCTCGATCGTGGCGAGCAGGTCGCACGCGACACCCTGAGGGATGAAGTAGTTGTCGTAGGCGGTGGCCGCGTCGTAGGCCATCGCCCCACCGTCACTGCCCATTTCGACCCGCGACATGGATTCCACACCGCCCGCGATGACGAGGTCCTCGAACCCGCCGCGCACGCTGGAAGCGGCCATGCCGACCGCCGACAGGCCCGAGCCGCAGAACCGGTTGATCTGCACCCCGCCCACGGTGTCGGGCAGGCCCGCGACATTGACCGCCGTGCGGGCGATGTCCATGCCCTGATCCCCCACCGGGGTCACGCAGCCCAGCACGACATCCGCGATGCGGTTCTCGTCCAGATCCGGGAACCGCACACGCAGTTCGTCGATGAGGCCCACCACCAGCGATATCGGCTTGACCTCGTGCAGCGAGCCGGTGCTCTTGCCCTTGCCGCGCGGTGTGCGGATGGCCTCGAAAATGTATGCCTCGGTAGTCATTCCGAGCGTCCTTCGTGGTGGGGGGTTGGGATTCGAAGCCCCTGAGAGTCGGCCTGTCTCACAGCGACCGGGAGATGATTTCCTTCATGATTTCGCTGGTGCCGCCGTAGATCTTGTTGACGCGGGCGGCCGCGTAGGCGCGGGCGATGGGGTACTCGATCATGTAGCCGTAGCCGCCGAAGAACTGCACGCACCGGTCCACGATCGCCACGGCCTTGTCGGCTGCAATCAGCTTGGCCATCGAGGCGGTGGCGGGATCGTTCTTCCCGTCGATGTACTGCTGGATGCAGTAGTCGACGGTGGTCTTGATCGACAGCACCTCGGCCTTGAGCTCGGCGAGTTCGAACTTGTTGTGCTGGAAGTTGATCAGCGGTCGGCCGAAGGCCTGGCGCTCCCTGGTGTACTTGATGGCCTCGTACACCGCGGCCTCGGCCATACCCGCGCACACCGACGCGATGACCAGCCGCTCGCGGGCCAGCTGTTCCATCAGCTGGTAGAAGCCCAGACCTTCCTGCGCGCCGAGCAGGTTCGTCACCGGCACCCGCATATCGGAGAAGAACAGCTCACGGGTGTCCTGGCCGTGCTGGCCGACCTTCTCCAGTACCCGGCCGCGCTCGAAGCCCGGCAGATCCTTGGTCTCGGCCACGATCAGCGAGACGCCCGCCGCACCCTGGGACGGGTCGGTCTTGGCCACGATCACTACCAGATCGCAGTGGGTTCCATTGGAGATGAACGTCTTCGAGCCATTGATGACGTAGTGGTCGCCGTCGCGAATCGCGGTGGTCTTGACCGCCTGCAGGTCCGATCCGGTGCCCGGTTCGGTCATGGCGATGGCCAGCACCAGCTCGCCGCTGATGATGCCGGGCATCCAGCGCGCCCGCTGCTCGTCATTGGAGTAGGTGTTGACGTAGTGGGCGACGATGGGCGAGTGCACGATCCAGCCGGAGGCGGAATCCTGTGCCAGCGCCAGTTCCTCGGCGATCACCGCCGACATGCCGAAATCGCCCGCCAGGCCGCCGTGCTCCTCGGGCAGGTCGACACCGAGCAGACCGGCCGCGCCCAGCTTGTTCCAGAACTCGCGGTCCACCATGTGCTGCTTGGCCCACCGCTCCTGATTGGGTGTGGCCTCCTTGGCGAGGAATTCCGCGGCGTGCTTGCGCAGTTCGCGGTGCTCGTCGGTCTCCCAGGACGCGCGGTAATCGGGGAAGAGTACGGACATCGTTGTGCTACCTTCCGTTCGGGGTGGGAATGTGAATTCCATTGAGGGGCAGATCATGTTCGGCCCCGAATGCCTCGAGGTCGGCGATGGTCCTGTCGGCGAAGGCGTCGCGCAGGCTCTCGTGGCTGCCGTCGGCGCCGAAAAGTTCCAGGGTGCGCATGAAGAAGTGTGGTTCCACCGCGCCCAGGGCGATGTAACCGTCGCGGCACTCGTAGATGCCGTAGCCGGGGAACGCGCCGCCCAGGACCGCGCCCGCACCCATCAGGCGGTAGCGCACGGCGTCCCCGGCGCGGGCCGCGGCTTCCTCGAGTGCGACCCGGTGGGGCTGCCCCACACCATTTTTCGAGCGCCATACCAGCGCGGCCAGCGCGGTGGATACGGCGCGCTCCGCGCCGAGCATGTCGGCGATCGGGACCGTCGGCATCTGCGGCGGGATCAGCGTGCCGTGCACCGCCTGATAGTTGAGGTCGTGCCCGGGCACTTCGGGGTCCTCGGCGTGGCCGACGATTTCGATGAGCGAGAGCTTCGGGAACCGTTCCTGCGGCTGCGCCAGGCCGAGGCGGGCGAGCGCGGTCGGGCGCATGGACGTGATCAGCAGATCCGCGCCGGCCAGCAGTTCGTCCAGCTTGGCGCGATCCGCGTCCTGCTTCACATCGAGGGTGACGACTTCCTGCCGCGCGATCAGTGACCGGTACCAGTCCGGCGCGGCGGCGGCGAGCGGATCGCCATTGGGCGGCTCGACCTTGACCACGTGCGCGCCCAGTTCGGCGAGCCGCGCGGCGGCCAGGGGCCCGGGCAGGTTCACCGCCAGCGAGACGACTTCGACTCCAGCGAGGGGTTGCATCGTCGCGACCTCCATTCAACCGACAATACGCTTGTATCGTACACGAGTCTTTCACAGTGCAAAGTGTTCACCGGACTTGCCCAATATGAGATACACCCGTATCGGAAGCAATGCTGTGCGGCGAGCTGGCACTACAGCTCGTAGAATCTCCACCCAACCCGACGAGTGAGGACCGATGCTCAACCCCCGTGCCACCCGAGACGACCTGACCGCCAAGGCGCGCATCCGCAATGCCGCCATGGACCTGTTCGCCCAGCAGGGCGCGGACCGCGTCTCCCTGCGGGCGGTGGCCGCCGAGGCGGGCGTCACCCTGGGCCTGGTACAGCATCACTTCAAAACCAAGGCAGGGCTGCGGGAGGCCGTCGACCAGCTGGTCGTCGACTACTTCGCCGCCGCGGTCGCCTCGGTCCCGGCCACCGGCACCGCCGGAGAGGTCGCGGCCGCCCGCGACGAGGCAGTACGAAAGATGCTGCACGACAATCCCGCCGTGGTGAACTACGTGCGCCGCGCGCTGCTCGAGCCCGCCGAGGCACGGCTCAGCCTGCTCGACGCGCTCATCACCCTGACTCGGAACGAGGTCACCGGCCTGCGCGAGGCGGGCCTGGCCTCCACCGCCCGGCCCGAGGCCAACCAGATCGTCTGGATTCTGGTGCGCCAGCTCGGCGAACTGCTGCTCTCGCCCATGGTGGACGTGATCTGGGAGCGCACCGATCCCTCGGCCGAGGCCGTCAAGCCGAGCCTGTCGATCAGCTTGAAGGACTGAGCCGTTCGCCCCTGCCCTGCCATCGGAGGCCAGGGGCTTGCGCGGCGATCACTTCACCGGCGTGATCACTTCACCGGCAATGCGCCGTCGAGGCCGCCGACGTCGCTGATCTTCCAGCCCGCGCCGCCGTCGACGGTGACGTTGTAGGTGACCGTGGTCGCGCCGCCGTCGGGGGTTTGGGCGTTGGTGGAGGTGACGTTGAGGAAGACGTTCACCTTGTAGACGCCACCGGACTCGGAGGTGACCACGGTGCTGATCGGGGTGGCGCTCGAAGTCCACTTCAGCGGGACCAGGATCTGCTGCAGTTTGGGGGCGGTCGCGTCGAACTTGCGATGCCGGGCCACCTTGTCGGGGTCGTCGCGAGCTGAGGGCCGGTACCGCAGTTCGCGGTTCGCCGAGCCGGCGGGCGGTCGTCGGCTCGGCGTGGCACGAGAATCCTTGTCTCAGGCGAACTTTCCCGGATTGGCCGCCACGGCTCGGCGCAAGATGGGTCGGTTGGCGCGGTAAGCGTCCACCACCGATGCCAGCTCGTGCGGGCTCGCACCGTGCATGATCACCGAGTGGCAGCCGAGGTCGTATTCGCGGGAGATTTTCCGCACGCACTGCTCCGGCGTGCCGTATGCGGCCGAGGCCAGCCATTCGTCGGGGATGAGCGCGTCGAGCTGTTCCAGGGTTTCCACGGAGGCGGAGGCGTCGATGGGTCCGGCCGCCGCGGCGTCCTGGTACAGCTCAGTGGCGCGAATTCGCTCCCACACCTGCGGATCCCAGCCGTTTGCGCTGATCAGGATGTCGGCGTACGCCTGCAGGTAGGTGATCAGACGGCCTGCGCGGCGGCGCAGCTGGTCTTCGGGGATGAGGGCGTCGCTGGCGGTGGCCAGGCACGACCAGATGCGGACGCTGTCGGGGTCCTTGCCCGCCCGTTCGGCCCCGCGCCGCACCGCCGCAACGGAATTCGCGGTGGCCTCGTCGGAGAAGAAGGTGTGCAGGACGACGAAGTCGCCGATCTCGCCGGCCAGCTCCATGGTCTTCGGGCCCACCGCGACGAGGCCGATCGGGGGCGCGTCGTCGAGGCCGTTCTGGTGGTAGAGGACGGGCCATTTGCCCGCCGGGCCATCATGATTCACGATGGTCTCGCCGTCCCAGAGGCGACGCAGGATACCGACGAAATCCCGCAGCTGTGCTTCGGTGACGGCGGGCAGGCCGATCGCCTTCCAGTTCGCCGCCATGCCGCGGCCGAATGCCATGGCGTAACGGCCTTCGGTCATGGCCTGCATGGTCGAGCCGATGGTCGCGGTCACCATCGGGTGGCGGGTGTGGTGATTGGTTGCCGCCGCGGCGATTCCGAGGTCGGTCGTGCAGCCGGCGAGGCCGCCGGACAGCACGGCCGAGTCCTTGACGGTCATGCGCTCGCCGATCATGCACGAGCCGAGGCCGAGTTGCTCCGCGTCGCGGGCCTCGGGCAGCAGGACACGGGCGTCGGCGGGGTGCCGGGTGATGCAGTAGTAGGCCAGTTCGTTCAGTTGGTCTGTCACGAGAGTGGTTCTTCCCCAATAATTTTCGGAACGGTAATTGTCGACGCCGGGCTGTCAGGCGTCGAGTTCGGCGAGTAGTTCTTCGACCAGCGATCGATGGTGAAGCAGCGACTCGATGTCGTCGGGACGTGCCATCTCGCCGAAGTGGATCTGCCGGCCACCGGCGCGCAGGAGGACGACGCAGTAGTTCAGGGCGGCGTACACCGTGTACCAGGTGAGGTCGGCCAGCTCCACGCCCGAGTGCTCGGCGTAGGCCGCTCGCACGTCCTCCTCCCGCATGAAGTCCGGCATGCCGGGAAATCCGAAGTTGATGGCGATCGCGTGAAAGGTACGGTGCCCGAACAGGATCCACGCCACATCGAGCTCGCGGGGGCCGATCGTGGCCATTTCCCAGTCGATCACCGCGACCGGCGCGAAGTCCTGATAGATGCAGTTGCCGAGTCGCGCATCACCCCATGAGAGCACGGTCTCGTAGGACGAGGGCTCCGGGATGTTGTCCGTGAGCCACTTCAGGATTCGCTCCACCAAGGGCGACGGGCCGAGGTCACGAGCCGCGAACTCGTACCACGCCCGGGCGCGGTTCAGGTTTCGTTCGAGCAGGCCGGCACCGGGCTGCCGTGGATCGAGGAACGCGAAAGTGGTTGCCGCATCGGGGATCGCGTGGATTTTCGCGAGCGCCTCGATGGTGGTCTCCTGCACTCGGCGCTGTTGGGCGGGGTCGGCGTCGAAGAGCCAGTTGTTGCCGAAGGTGTAGGGCATGACATCGGGCGGCACCAGGCCCTCGACGCGGTCCATCAGGAGAAACGGCGTGCCCAGCACCTCGCCGGTCGGCTCGAGGAACCGCACCCGGGGGACGCGAACGTCGCTGGCCTCGGCCACGATGCGCATGACGTCGAATTGGTCTCGCAGGTTGTAGTGCTCGTAGACGGGGAAGTCGCCGGGAGCCGGTACCACCCGGGCAATCAGGTCGGCGACCTGCGTGTCTCCGGCTTCGCGCCAGCTCAGGGTGAGGGTCAGGGTCTGCGCGGACATGCCGTTGCTGTCGATGCCCGACCCCAGTGTGACCTCCGGATCGGCCCCGTCGGGCAACTGTGTCGCCAGCCATTCGGTGAGGCGTGGAATCAGGGCGGCGGGGTCGCGGCTGCTGCGTCGCAGGCGCATGCCCTGATCATCGGGAGAGGGAGACATGAGTCACTCCTGACTGGATTGCGAAAAGCTGGAGGTAACAGTGGACCTCCCCTTCGCAATTGTCAACGAGGGTTCTCAAAGAATAGGGGTCACTGCAGGTAGACCGCTATCGCGTCGACCAGGCAGTGGCGCGCATCCGCCAGCTCGGCCGGTGCGGACAGCCGACGCTCGTTATTGACCCCGCGCATGGCCATGGGAATCAGAGCCTGCACTCGGTGCACCCTTTCCGGATCGAGGGGCAGGTCAGCCAGGAAGTATTCGAACGCCCGCAGCCAGGCGTCCTCGTACCCGGCCATCGCCGCCGTGGTCAGGGGGAAGTCCCTGAGCCTCTCGTCGCGACCGGTGGGCAGTCCGGCCCGCAACGTCTCGACCGCTCGCCCCTCGGGGGTGTCCAGGATGGTCCAGATGGCATCGACCATCTCCCACACCCGATCCCGGACCGAACCGGTCACCCGCGGCCAGATCTCGGGACTGTTCGCCCCGCTGCGATCGGTCAACTCGACGAGCACCGCGGCCCACAGTCCGTCGATATCGCCGAACTGATGCTTCAGAGTGCCCCAACTGACCCCGGCCTCGCGCGCGACCCGATTCGCCGACAGCGGTTCGCCGGATCCTTGCGCGAGACAGCCGATGGCTATATCGAGCAGCCGCTGCCTGGTCTCCCGCCCCTTCCGATTGAGGCGAGTTCCGGCCGCGGACTGCATTGTCGAACTCGCTTCGGTCATCACTGCTTCCGTTCCGCACATCCCGAAATCTCGGAATCTCCGACTGTCGTTCCGACGATAGCGGCACGTTTGTCAGAGCCTGCGACCGCCGCGTTGCCGCACCGGCTCCTCGCCAGCGCTGTCCAACCGGCGGCCGGCTGCGCTGGGCATTCGACCAGGCGAACATCGGCTCTGCACCACCCTCCGCTCATGGCCGCATCCTTCTTTCGGGATGGCATCAGTCGTCTGTCGCGACCATGGTGAGGACAGGCATCGAGTAGGCGAAACATCACAGACCCGGCGGCAGTTGCCTTCACGGTCACCAATACCGGCCCGTAAGCTGCGGCCGAGATTTCCCGAATCTATCTCGCAGACCCAGAATCCGAACTCGCCTCCCGCACGAACTCAAACGGTTCACCCGGACCCAGCCCGATCCCGGCGAATCCCGCCATGGAACTGGAATGCGCAGCGTTCGCCTGTTGGCATCTTCGTGGCGAGAACAATTGGATGAGGTGCCGGCGTCGAACCCATTGTCCGACATCGCATTCAACCTCACTGCCGAGGCCACTCGAATGCCGGCACGGCCCTCTCGAGCGATCCAGACCGGTGCTACGCGATACCGAACCCAACACACTGAATCTTCATGCTCCAAAGGGGAGTAAGGCGACCAACCCGTAACCGGCCTCGGACCAACAGGAACACATTCCAGGTCAGAAGGCCGAGCGCGAATCTGGAGCTAACAGCAGCCACTCCAGCCCCAGCCCTCACAACCCCTTACCGGGTTCGAACACCGACCGGTCGCCTTTCTACAGCTCAACGGCACTGGTTCCGCGCTACTGCCGTAGAACGAAAGCAGCCGCCGGTCGCTGACCTGCGGCTTCTTCTCGAGTGGTTCTAGGTGACTGGTGTTTTTCGTGCGGTGAGGGGCGGGTCTCGAGCAGAATGTTGCGGTGACGTTGGGGCGTGTGCCGGTTCAGGGTGATCTGTTGCAGTCGACGGTGGAGTTCTGCGCGGGCCGGGTGGGCGAGGACTCGATTTACGGTGTGCTGCACCGGGAATGCGGGCGGTTGTTCCCGGATGAGATGTTCGCTGATCTGTTCACCGATGTCGGGCGGCGCAGTGTGCCGCCGATGATCGTGGCGGTGGTGATGGCGTTGCAGCGGATCGAAGGTTTGTCGGATCGGGAAGCGGTGGAGCGGTTCGCGTTCGACGCCCGCTGGAAATACGCCGCCGGTGGCCTGGCTTTCGATTATCCGGGGTTCGTGCACACGGTGCTGGTGGACATGCGCGCGAGGCTGGCCCGTTCGGATCGGCCCGGCCGTATCTTCGACGCTGTGCTCGCCGTGGCACGCCAGGCCGGGCTGGTGGGCCGCAAACGGGTGCTGGACTCGACACCGTTGTATGACGCGGTGGCCACGATGGACACCATCACCTTGGTCCGCTCGGCGATCCGCGGGCTGCTCGCGGTCGCCGGCGCCGAGCTTGCGGGGTCGTTGCGGGCGCGGATCAGCAGCGGTGACGACTACGCCACCGCGGCGAAACCGGTCATCGATTGGGACGATGCGACCGCCCGCGCCGCACTGATCGATTCCCGGGCTCGTGACGCGATGGCCATGCTGGTGTTGCTGGAGGGCCGCGACCTCGACGAAGCCACCGGTAAGGCCGCGGCGCTGCTGGCCACCGTGCTCGGCCAGGACATCACCGACGAGGAGGGGACCTTCCGGATCGTGCGGGGCACCGCGGCCGATCGGGTGATCTCCACCGTCGACCCCGAAACCCGCCACGGGCACAAGACCCAAGCGCGCGGGTTCGACGGCTACAAGGGTCATATCGCCATCGATCCCGACAGCGAGATCATCACCGCCACCACCGTCACCCCCGGCAACACCGGCGACGCCGACCCCGCCGAGGAACTGCTCGCCGATACCCTGCCCTCCGAAGCCGAAGCCGAAGCCGAAGCCGAAGCCGAAGCCGAAGCCGAAGCCGAAGCCGAAGCCGAAGCCGAAGCCGAAGCCGAAGCCGAAGCCGAAGCCGAAGGTCGGGACGAGGATGCCGCCGCGGTGTTCGGTGACTCCGCCTACGGGTCCGGTGAGTTGTTGAAACGTTTGGACGACAACGGGATTCACAACGGAGTGAAGGTGCAGCCGTCGTCGTCGGTGAAAGGCCATTTCTCCAAGGACCGGTTCACGATCGACCTGGATGCCCGCACGGTGAGCTGCCCGGCCGGGGCCACCGCATCGATCGCTGCCCGCACCGGCCGTCATACCGGCACCGCCCACTTCGGTGCCCTCTGCGCCGAGTGCCCGCTGCGTTCGCAGTGCACCTCGGCGGCGGGCGGGCGCACGATCACCGTCGGCGCCTTCGAGAACTACCTGGTCGCCGGTCGCCAGCGGCAGCTCGATCCGGTCTGGAAGGCCGACTACCGCGCGACCCGACCCAAGGTCGAACGCAAGATCGGCCATTTGATGCGCCGCCGCCACGGCGGACGCCGCGCCCGCATGCGCGGCCGGGCCAAAATCGGAGCCGACTTCAGCTTGCTGGCCGCCGCGGTCAACCTCTCCCGCCTCGCCGTTCTCGGACTCACCCACACCAGCACCGGCTGGGCCACCACCGCCTGACAGCGCCGGTCATCCGGCGCTGTCAGGCCAAACCGCCACGGGCACAACCGGAAACAAACAACAACCGATACCACCGCCGGCCCGCGCCAACTCGACCTCACCCACCAGCACCACCACACCGCCGGCCGTCAGATACCCGTTCGACACCAGCCACCTAGCTGGGATCGAACCAGCGACCCCTCGCGTGTGAAGCGAGTGCTCTCCCGCTGAGCTATAGAACCGTAGTTCGTCGCTCGAGGCGACTGTCCGGCTCGGGGTCTCCCCCGCTCCGGCTGAGAGAACATTAGCGCGTCGACCCACCGTCATGGCAAATCGGGTGCACCATCACTCGCTGCGGCGCGCGGTAGCCGACTCGGTCAGCGTCTTGGCCAGGGCATCGAATTCCGCTGCAGTGAGGTCGATTTCAACGGCAGCGACGTTGTTTTCGACGTGGGCGACCATGGCCTGATCCGCAGGAGCGAGCCGGCGCTACGGCGAATCGAACAGCTCGGCGACCGCGGCCACCGTGACAGCCCGGATCAGCCAATCCGACAGCCGCTCCAGATCGGCGCATGCCCGGATCCGCTCACGAGCGGCCCCGTCGACCTCGATTCCCCGAGCGGCCAGAACCGTGAGAATCGCCGAAGCCTCCCCCTCGGCTTTGCCTTCCGCCACGCCCTGGGCCTTGCCCTCTGCATGACCGATCGCCTGGTGGCGCCGGGCGAATTCGCTCTCCCACTGGTAGTTTTCGACCGAAATCGACATGATGGCCTCCAGCTCGATGCGGGCCGCCTCAGGCAGTCGCGCGCTGATGTAGTCCTAGTAGATCAGGCCTCTCTCGGGCCCGAAGGTCTCGAGCGCCCGCAGCACCATCTCGAGTACTGGGCGCCGCGACTCGTCTTGCACATGCCCGGGAGCCGACAGCAGCACCAGTTCGGGCCATTCTCGCGCTTGGTCCGGTTCGGTGACAGGTCCCAACCGCCCCGGCCAGTACGTGATCGGCGTGAAGACGAAATAGTTCCAACGGCACCTCGTGGTTGTTCGACGGCATGGCGCGGACGATAGGGCCATCCCCGCGGCGGCATGCCCTGAACGCGCATCCGATGATCGCCCAGTCCGATTCCCGGCGTGTCCGTGTACGAGACGAATCCGCCTGTTGCACAGGAATACTGCACTATTCGAGTTCACCACTACACCGCTGGTGCGGAGGCCTCCGACAACCGTCTCGAAATCGCCGATGCCCTGCGCGCCAGGTGGTCTCGGGCCGCGACACCGCACTCGCGGACCGCTTGCCCTCGGCGACCGCGCCTTCCGGAAAGCCCGGCGCCAGGGTAATCGTCTGCACTGGTGGGGCATTCGCGGGCAGCGATCCGGTCGGACGCCGAAACACGGCCGTATTTTCCTGGATACATGGTGGCGCCTTCGGCCGGTGTACTTTGCCAGGGTTACGGCGCCCGAGCGATCGGGTGCAGATTCACCACGGAGGATCCAATGAAGTTGCGTATTGCTGGAGTACTCGGCGCTGCCGCAGTGGCCGGGATGGTGGCGGTGCTCGTGCCCGCGACCGCGGGCGCGTCGACCGGCACCCTGGTCTCGAACGGCAGGGTTCTCGTGAACCCGTCCGGTTGCGTCCGGATCCTGCTCACCGACCTGGACACGACCACGGTGACGAACTCGACCGACCAGGACGCCACCTTCTACGCCAGCATCGACTGCTCGGGTGACCCCATCGGCACCGTGGCGGCCGGAGCGGCCGGCACGCCCCCGATGGCGGGCAGCTTCTCCATCAACTGACGACTGCCCACCTGGCCAGTGCATCGCGCCTGGCCAGGCGGAGGGCGTCGACCCCGAGACAGTCGGTTCATCACGGGGCCAGAGACTCCTCGCGTGCATTCGTTCACACCGACTCGACAGCGGCGGCCGAACGTGGGCGGCCGGTAATCTCCGCGCCGGAAACCTGGTGCCGTTTGACCGACGCCCAGGCGGGTACGCGAATACGAAGGATCGCGGCATACACCCGGAGGTCGAGAACCGTGGAAATCGCAAAAGGAACCCGTTTGGTCCCCATCCACGACACCGCGCTCGGTGCTTCCATTCAGGTCACAGCGGTGCGACACAACCCGATTCCGTACGCGGAGGTTCGACCTGTCGGCGGCGGCCGGGTGTGTGCGGTATCGCTCAGCGATCTGCAGCGGGATTTCCGCATCCTGCGCAAAAGCGTTTCGGCCGAAGATGATTCGACCGAGGGGTAGCCTCTCGTCTCAGCTCTGAATCAGCCCGCGATCTCGACATTTCGATCGCCTCATCGAGCAATGGCTGCCGCTGTCATGGGCCCTGAACCAGGTCAACCGGTCGATGGGCCACCCCGACCTCTATCCCTTCGTCCTGGCCCCGGCGGCACTGGACAAGATGCGATTCATCCACGAGCTGATCGGCCCTGCCACAGCTCCAGTAACTCGGAGATTGCCCATTCGTCGAAACTCGCCCGCATCCAGTACGCGACGAACCCCGCTCGCGCAGCTCTCACGCCTCGGGCAGCGGCGGCGAGGGCGTGAAGACGACCGGGAGGGCATTCAGGGCGCGATGGAATGGTCCTGGCCGCCAGGACAATTCGGGGCCCGGGACCGCCAGCTGGATTTCCGGGAGGGCGTCGAGCAGCTGGTCGACGGCCTCCTGGGCGATCAGGTAGGCCAGCGAATTGGCGGGGCAGGTGTGTGGGCCCGCGCCCCACGCGAGGTGCGAGCGATTGCCGGCCAGCTCCTTGTCGCGAATGGCCGGATCGGTATTGCAGGCCGCCATGCTGATGACGACCGGTTGGTGCGCGGGCAGCCAGCAGTCGTCCATGAGAACGGGCCGGGGCGGAAAGCTGATGCAGAAGTTCGCCATCGGGGGATCGTCGAAGAGCACCGCGTCGAGCGCGTCCCGGGTGGACAGACTGCCGCCCAGTGCGCTGCCGCGGAACCGGTCGTCCACGAGGAGCAGCAGCAGCGTATTGGCGATCAGATTCTGCTGCGGCTCGATACCCGCGCCGTAGAGCGTGGCCAGCTGGTGCACCATTTCGGTTTCGCTCAGCTCGGCGGGATGGCGGAGCATGCGGGTGGTGACGTCGTCGCCCGGGTGCGCGCGTTTGTACAGGGTCAGCCGCAGCAGAGCGTCCACGAGCAGCTTGTTGCCCTGTTCCGCGCCGACGCCCTCGAAGATGGCGCGGAAACCCTCCGCCGCCTGCCCCGCAATGTCCACCGGGCAGCCGAGCAGGTGGTTGAGCACCCGGAATGCCAGCGGAAAAGCGTAGTCGCGCACCAGATCTGCCGACCCGGACGTACAGAACGTATTGATCAGCGACACCGCGACCCGTTCCACCGTGCCCTGCAGACCGTACTGATCGATTCCGGCCAGCCCGGCGGTATTGATCCGCCTATACCGCGCGTGCTCGGTTCCCGCATTACGCAAGGCATTCGGCCGCCACTGCATCATCGGCAGCACCGGACAGTCGGTGGGAACCCCCGCCTGCCACTCCCGCGGATCGGCGGGAAAACGGTCCGGATCGTTGAGAATCCTTACCGCCGTGCGATATCCGAGCACCAGTGTGGCCGGCACCCCGGGCGCCAACTCCACCGGAGCCAACGCGCCGAACTTGTCCCGCATCTCCCGATAGACCCGGTGCGGATCGGCCGCGAACTCCGGGGTGTAGATGGGCACCCGCGCTCCGGCTGCATCGAACACCCCGGCATACCGGCCCCCGGCGGCCGGCACTGACTCTGACATCGAACCCACTTCACATACTGCACAGCACTCCACCGACGCCCGAGACCGCACATCCCGGACCAGAACCGAGGTGTCACCCTACCGACGCGAGCGCTCCCCCGTGTGCCCATCGCGTTCTTTTCCGCTCGGCGTGCGCGACCGGGGGAATCCGGCCTGGTTCGACGAAATCATTGACAAGGGTGATCCGGAGTCGCAGGCTTTACGAGGCGCAATTGTTGTCTAGACAGTTGCTGCGGTATCCGGTTGTCAGTGATCGTCGCCGAAGCCGGCGGGGAGAGCTGCACAGCGCACGGAGATTCGGCGGACGTGGTGTCATCCGCGTCCGATCTCATAGTTCGGACGGAACCTACCGATGCGGAGGTTGAAATGTCTGATCGCAAGGGCCGAAAACCCAGCCAGACGGCAAACAAGGCCAAGGCCAAGCAGGCCATGAAGGACCAGGACCAGCGCACGGAACGTGACGTGGACCGGCTGGCCGACGACGCCAGGCGCGATATGGACCGGTTGGGCGACGGCATGAAGCGAGAAGGCCAGCGGGCGCGGTCGGACATGGATGACCGGACCAAAGAGATGAAGCGGAAGCTGCAGCACCACTAGCTCCGCCGCTCGACGACGGCCGGTCCATCGGAGACCTCCGATGGACCGGCTGTTCCAGCGGCTCGAAGACGAAAACGCTGGTGCCGATACAGATTTCGTCGCCGTCGGACAGGACTGCGCGGTCGCTGATCCGCTCACCGTGCACGAATACTCCGTTCGACGATCGCAGGTCGCGGATCACGACGCTCAGGCCGGTGTCCACGATGACCGCATGACGGCCGAAGTTCTCCGGGCTCGATCACCTGGACGAGACCTGCTGCCACCAGGCGAACAATTGCTGCGCACGGTCGGAATGACCAACCGCGAATCCCAGGACGAGATCGGGCTCCGAGGTCCAGAAAATCCCGGCCATCGGCGGACTATCGGTGGATAGGTAGCATCCGACCTGTCCGGTCGGCTGGGCCCGCCCAGGCGCCGTAAAGGAATGCGGCCGACTGCCGTCCGGGCAATCGACGATCTGAAGGTGGTCGGCGTACAGCGCATAGGCATCGCGCAGCGAGGTGACGTCGGCGAATGAAAGATAGCGAGCCGACGGGACCGATTCCGGAGGATCGCCGCCCGCACAATGCAACTGCGCCAATGCTATTCGCGGAGTCGGTGGCCATTCGGGCGTACACGAGTCCTGGGAGTACCCGGGAGGCAACAGCTTCAGCAGAGCGACCTCCGCGGCAGACAGCTTCGAAGTCCCGGCCCACGGGGGGCTCGGCGGGCGAGCCCCGATCCACACCCCGAGGCCGGCCGCCGACACGACCACGGCCGCGGAAGCCATCAACCACCTGCGCCGTTTCGATCGACCGCGCCGGGCCGGCAGCTCGGTGCCGGTGGGTGCGGCCGCCGTAGTGTCCGGGACCGTACCCACCATTCGCTGATCCCCGCCGCGCAGTGCGCGATGAGCAGCACGCGCCAGTTCCGCCGCCGTCCCGAAACGATCGTCGGGATCCTTCGCCATGCCCCGCGCGATCACCTCGTCGAATGCAATCGGGACCCCTGGATTCACCACACTGGGACGCGGGATCGGGTCGAACAGATGGGCACTGATCACCCTTTCGATAACGTCGCCTACGTAAGGGCTAGTGCCGGTGAGGCACTCGTGCAGAACACACGCCAGCGAATAGATGTCGGCCCGGGAGGTGACCTCTTCACTCTGGAATCGTTCGGGTGCCATGTAGGCGCAGGTGCCGACCGCGGTGCCCGTGCTGGTCAATCCGGGACCGGTCGGCGAGCGGGCGATACCGAAGTCGACGAGGTAAGCGAAGTCGTCGTCGGTGACGAGAATATTGGCCGGTTTGATATCCCGATGGATCAGTCCGTCGGCGTGCGCGGCGTCCAATGCCGCCGCGATCTGGCCGATGATGCCCACCGCCCGGGCCGGTGGCATGGGACCGTCACGGGACAGCAGGCTGCCGAGGTCCGCACCGCGGATGAGGCGCATATCGATGTAGAGCAGCCCGTCGATCTCGCCGTAGTCGTGGATCGGAATGATATGTGGCTCCGACAACCTTGCGGCAGTGTGCGATTCGCGGCGGAACCGCGCCCGGAAGCGGTCGTCGGCCGCCAGATCTTCGGGCAGCAACTTGAGTGCCACCGTGCGGTCCTTGGTCGTGTCGCGGGCCTCGTAGACCTCGCCCATACCGCCGCGGCCGAGCAACTTCACGAGCCGGTAGTGCCCGAATACCGTGCCCACCCGAGAATTTCGCGCCGCCTGGCTCATGTCTCCACTCACAGTTGCCGCGCCCTCCGCTACGCGGATCCGACCTGCTGTTGCCACCAGGCGAACAGCTGCGGCAGGTCCCCGATGTCGTTGCCGAAAACGATGCTCAGGACAAGATCGGGCTCCGTGGTCCAGACGATTGCCGCGAGCGTCGGCAGACAGGCGACCTGACCGGTCGCCTGGTCCTGGCCGTGCGCCGTATACGGGCCCGGTGTGCTTCCGTCCGGGCACTTCTCGTCTCCGGCGGAGTACCCGGAGGTCCATTGGGCATAGCCGTCGCCAAGTGCGCCGACAGTGCCGTACCGGGAGAAGAAGGCGTCTCGGACAAACGGTTTCCCGCCCGGCACGCAGTAGAGCTTGGCTGTGCCACCCGCAGGCGGATCGACATGCGAGCAGGTGTGCTCGTCGTTTCCCGGCGGCGCCAGCTTCACCAGCGCGAGCTCCGCAGGCGTGAACTGCTTGGCCGCTGTAGGTGTCGCGGACCCGGTGATCGCTGCCGTAGTGCCGTTTCGGTTCGGACGATTCGCCAGCCATATCCCAGCCGCGGTGGAAATCACCAGCAGCACCGCCACCACGGAGGTCCCGATGCGCCACCGCTTCCGCGGCCGCAACTGTTCGGACGGCTGTCGCGGTGCACCGATGATCGGGGCACGGTTCCTGCCCAGGATGGTGGCCGCAGTGTGTCGGTCGGTGTCACCGAGAGCGTCGTGTGCGGCCCGGAACAGATCCCCTGCGCGGGCGTAGCGGTCGCCGGGGTCTTTGGCCATTCCCCGCGCGATCACGTCATCGAAGGCGGCGGGGATGCCGCGGCGGGCCCGGCTGGGATGCGGGATCGGATCGAACAAATGTGCCTTGATCACGACCTGGACACTGTTGCCCGGGAAAGGCCTTGTCCCGGTGAGACATTCGTGCAGCACACAGGCCAGTGAATAGATATCGGTGCGAGAAGTGATCTCCCCTTTACGGAATCGTTCGGGCGCCATGTAGGCATAGGTTCCGATCGCGGTGCCCGTGCTGGTCAATCCCGGACCGGTCGCCGAGCGAGCGATACCGAAGTCGACCAGGTAAGCGAAGTCGTCGTCGGCGACGAGAATATTGGCCGGTTTGATATCCCGATGGATCAGTCCGTCGGCATGAGCCGCGTCCAAGGCCGCCGCGATCTGGCCGATGATGCCCACCGCCCGAGTCGGCGGCAGCGGCCCGTCGCGGGACAACATGCTGCCGAGATCCTCACCACGGATCAAGCGCATATCGATATAGAGCAGCCCGTCGATCTCGCCGAAGTCGTGGATCGGAATGATATGCGGCTCCGACAACCTTGCGGCAGTGTGGGATTCGCGACGAAACCGTTCCCGATAACGGGCATCGGCTGCCAGGTTTTCAGGCAGGAGCTTGAGCGCCACCGTGCGGTCCTTGGTGATGTCGTAAGCCTCGTAGACCTCGCCCATACCGCCCCGGCCGAGCAACTTCACGAGCCGGTAGTGCCCGAATACCGTACCTACCTTCGAATTACGTGCCCTCTCGCTCATTGGAAACCACCCTGGCTCTTCCACCACCCGAGTAACTCCTTCGCGTGGCCCGGCTTGTCCGCGTACGCGATCCCCACGGCGAGATCGGGTTCGTGACTCCAGATGATCCCCGGAACCGAGGGATCGTCATCGGAGGCGAAGCAGCCGAACTGGCCGACGACGTCGCGCACGGATCGGTTGCCGTTGTAGTAGTCGCCCCCTTGCGAACCATCGGCGCACTGAGCGGGATGTACCTGCTGACTGACGACCTTGTAGAACGCGCGAACCAGATCCACGGTGGGAAACAGAAAGAATCGGGCCGCCGGGACCCCGGCCGCAGGCCGGCAATACAAGGCATCCACCTGCACCGAAGCCTGCGAATGCCCGGCATCGTGCAAACAATTCGCTCGGGTGTATCCGGTGGGGACGAGCTCGAGCAGTCGCAGGTCGGCAGCCGAGTACCGATTCGGCACTGGCGCAGCGTCTCCCGCCAGCGTGAGGGTGGCAGCCACCACGACCGCCGCCAGAACGACGATCCCCGCGTGCCGTTTCGACAGAGCGGGCCGGGCCGGTGACGGCTGCGGCTGCGGCTGCGGCTGCGGCTGCGGCTGCGGCTGCGGCTGCGGCTGCGGCTGCGGCTGCGGCTGCGGCTGCGGAGCGAGGGTCACTGATGAACCACCACCCACTTCGGTCGCCTCGAACTCCGGCGCCCGCATTGCGTCGGTGGCGATGGGCGCGGCCTCGGTGGTGGCGGCGGGCGATGCTTCGGTGGCGATGCGCGCGGCCTCGGTGTCGCCCAGGATCGTGGCGGCCGACTGCTGCTCGGTGCTGTCGAGCGCATCGCGGGCGGCGCGGGCCAGCTCGCCCGCTGTCGGGTAACGGTCGGCAGGCTCCGCGGCCGTGCCCCGCGCGATAATCGCATCGAACGCCGCCGGAGTTCCCGGATGCACCACGCTGGGACGCGGAATCGGTTCGAACAGATGGGCACTGACCCCCGCTTCGGCACTGCCGCCGGGGTACGGGCGGGTGCCGGTGAGGCATGCGTGGAGAACACACGCCAGTGAGTAGATGTCAGCTCTGCTGGTGATCTCTTTGTCCTGCAAGGCTTCTGGAGACGTGTAAGCAGAGATTCCTGCCCGCGTGTCCCGGTCGGTGGATCCGGAGCCGGCAACCGGGCGGCCGATACCGAAGTCGACCAGATAGGCGAAGTCGTCGTCGCCGACAAGAATATTGGCGGGCTCGACGTCGCCGTGGATCAGCCCGTCGGCATGCGCCGCATCCAGCGCCGCCGCAACCTGACCGACCACGGCCACCGCGGTGGCCGCATCCATCGGGCCGTGCCGGGCGAGCAGCGTTCCGAGGTCATCACCGCGAACCAGCCGCCGGTCGATGTAGAGCAATCCGTCGATCTCGCCGAAGTCGTGAATCGGAACGATATGCGGTTCCTGCAAACGCGCCGCGAGACGTGATTCGCGGCGGAATTGCTCCCGGTAGTGCAGGTCGGCGGCCAGGTCTCCGGGCACCAGCTCGAGCGCGACCGTACGGTCCTTGACGGTGTCGTACGCCTCGTAGACGTCCCCCACGCCACCGAGCCCGAGCAGCCTTTTCAGCTGGTAGTGCCCGAATATCGTGCCTACCCGCGAGTCCGCCGCCGACTGGCTCATGCCGGTATGCCTGCCTCCCGAAAGGTTGCAGGGACGTCACCGCCTTCTTGCGATACCCGACCATAGCCCGCCGACGCCGCCCGCGGCGACGATCCGCACAGCCAAGTGGACGTCCTTCCAGCCGCTTCTGGACGGCGGATCGCCTCGATCCCCCGATGGCCTCATGACCAGGGCCGACGCATCGACCCTGCGATGCACCCGGCCCCATCGGAGCAGCCGATCACGGTCGTGGTGCCCCGCTGCCGGGCGCCGTGAACACCGCGCCGAGCAGCGAGCGGCGAGTATTCAGGGTTTCTCGACCGGCTGGTCCTCGGAGTGTCCTTTGAGCGGCTTCGCCGCGAGCAGGCCCGCCCGCAGGACCGCCCATTCGGCCGCGTCGAGGCAGTAGCCGGCCAATGCGACCGCGGTGAGCGCGTCGGCCTGGGCGTCGTGGGTCAGCTTCTCCTGGTTCTTCTCCTTTGCTTCGGCCTGCCAGCTGTCGAAATCACTACGCATGGCGGCGATCTGACGATGCAGCGAATCCCTGGCCTCCACCCACCAGCGATGCGCGGACGCGCGCATCTCCGTCCCGATGTTCCCGAGCTCGCCGCTTTCCCGTTCGAGCGCGACTCCGAGCTCGCGATGGCGTTCCTGCAAGGCCGCGTGGTTCTTGTCACGTAGCGCATCCGAGGAGTCCTCGACCTGCTTGACGCGGGCCGCGAGCTCCGTCAGCGTTTCAGACAGAGGTTTCATCTTCGTAGACCCTTCCGAAATCCGTTGCCTTGATGGATTATTCACCATCAGACATCGATCAGACTGCAGGCCGCCACCCAATCGGGCCTAGGGCAGAACGTCACCGGATGCGAACTTTCGGCACCTTCCCGCTTCGGCACGCACCCCGAGCATGAGGGGTGCGTCCCCTCCGACACTTCCCGCGAGAGTCCCATTCGAGATCCCTACCGCCGAAGTCGATTTCGCATCCGATGCGCTGTACATCGCGAGAGTCACCGTGCGGCAGCTTTTTTCGATTCACCACCGTTTCGCCTCCGGCATCAGCGGGCTCGGTTGGGCCCGTGGCTACCGGTCGGGCAGGCCCGCGTCGAGGTCGGCGACCGTCCGGAACCCGGCCGCGATGCAATCGGTCAGGTCCTCCGGATCGGGGACAGCCCCGGTGTCGGAGTTGATTCCGATGCAGCAGGTGGCGACGTGCGAGATCAGGGTGATGTTGAACGCGGTGCCGGTGGTGGGGCCGAAGGGGTAGATCCGATCGACCTTCGCGCCGGCGAGATAGAGGTCCACCGGAGAGCCCCGGACATCGGAGGCTACGAAGTCGACGTGTTTGAACATTTCGGTGAGCAATCCGACCGGTAGCCGGTTGAAGGTCGCCGCGACGGCATTCGAGAACGGGATCGCCGGTTCGCGCTTCCACCCCTCGACCGTGGCGTCGAGCGCGTGCATGAGGTCGGCGGCCTCGGCCATGTCGACCGGAACAGCGAAGCGCGCCAAGGTGATCCGGTTTCCACCGATCGGATCCGCGGCCCGCCGCAGACTGATCGGCATGGCCACCCGAAGTTGGTCCACCTTCGCGCCGTGGCGATCGTGATAGGCGCGCAGACCGATCAGCACTCCGGCCAGGAAGGCATCGTTGACCGTGCAGCCCGCGAGGTGCGCGCCGTGCCGCAGGGCGTCGAGCGGCACATCCAATACCGTCAGCCTCCGGCCCAGGGTTCGTTCGGTCATCAGTGGCGACAGGGTGCTGGTGATGGGGTACGCGAGACGCAGCAGCGAACCGGCCAGCGCCGCACCGTCTTTGAGCGCCGCGACCGGATCGGTGACCGTCCGCCGGAGTGCCGGCAGGACGATCGACAGCCCACCGCGCACCAGTTCCGCGCCAACCGTCCAGTTCCATGCCACGATATCGCCTAGAACACCGCGCCCGGTCGCGCGCGCCGACTCCGGAATCTGCGCGCGTTCGGTTCCCGCGCGGTCGAAATCGAGTATCTCACCGGCGATCTGGATACCACCGAGACCGTCGGTGAGGCTGTGGTGCACTTTCAGGACAACGGCGCTCTTGCCACCGGCGAGACCGCTGAGCACGGTGAATCGCCACAGCGGCCGAGCGGGATCGAACGCCGCCATCGCCTCGGTGCGCGCGAACTCCAGCACCGACGACAGATCAGCGGGGGCCGCCACGTCGAAATGCCGCACATGCCACGACAGGTCGAAATCCGGATCCAGCGTCCACCGCGGGGGTGCGAGACCGAACGGCACCGCAACCAGCCGATGCCGGAATCGCGGCACCGCACGCGTTCCCCGATCGATCATGCGCAGCAACCGATTCCAGTCCGGTTCGGCGTCCAGCAACAGCACCGACACGATCGTGGAACGAAGGCTCGGGTCCTGCTCCATGCTCCATGTGAAGAGGTCCGACTGTGTCATATGGGAGTCGAGTGAAGCCATTGTCCGCGCCATCCGTAGGTAACTGCCCGCGCCGTCGGCCGGTCCTGCCGATCCGAGACCCTGGAACCGCTCGGCGCACTCCGAATCTCGTACCCGCAGAGCATGTCCTCCAGTTCACTGTGACTCCACCGAACGGATGATCGGGAGGGCAGAAGGTCACCGGACCGTCCTCGAACTGCAGAGACCGAATCGCCGCGCCCCACCGGCAGCGTTGTTGCACGAAAACGGCCGGTCATCGACGAAACACCGATGGCCGGCCGTTTTCTGCGGACCCGGCTGGGCGTTGTTCAAACCGCGCCGACCGGTGAAAATTCGAATCCAGCGTTGCCGAAATCGACGATCGATACCGGCTATGCCTGCAGCGCCGGCTGATCGGCGGGCAGGTTCGGTGTCGCGGGTTCCAGCGCACCTACAAGGGCACCCACCCCTGCCCCGATTGCGGAACCGACCACCGCCGCTGGGACCGCGAACACTGCGGCACCGATGGCAGCGCCGAGTACCGGTACGACCACCAAGCCCGCCGGAAGGAAGGGAATACCGGCAATGAAACCAGCGACGGCACCGATCATTGCACTGGTGGAGGTCAAGGGACTGGTAACGACCCCCGCCACCACATTGCCTGCGAGCGCACCGGCGAGCGCGTCGGCGGCCATCCGGTCCGACCGTGTGGGCGCGAATCCGACCGAGTCGAATCCCTGGGCCAACATGGCCTCCGTCTGCCCGTAGGAATCGTTGATCCCTTCGATCATCCCGGGGTCGACCCAGTCCGGCCGTCCGATCGAAACAGAGCCGATGCGAATGGTCCCGTCCGGCGCCTGGATCGGCGCGACGGGCGGGGCGAGGGTCGTTGGCAGGTGCAGACTGGACGGGTCGACCGGGGCGAGGCTGCCATCGGGAACGGCCCGCTTCCCGCTCATATCGTTGCGACTGGTCGCCGTCGGCGAAGTGCTCGCGTCCGCCGACGCCGGGGGGATCTCGAACAGCGCCACCGACAACGGAACCGTCGCGAGGACCAGTAGTGATCCAGCACGCCCGAACCGGTTGGTCGAACGAGCGAGATGCTGTCCTGCCATGAATGACCTCTCTTTCGACTTCTGATGAGTTGTGCAAGAGATTCGGACCGGCATGCCGGGCGGATACGGATGCCCGCGAACTGCTTGCGCCGATCGGCCATGCCTTGATCCCGCTTCATCACCAGAACGAGGGCACGGCTATGGCGAATCGGCGGCGCAGACCCTCGTGGTCTGCGCCGACTGCCATGGCACTATCGTCTTATCGCACGTACGCGCTCATTCGATCTCCGGTCAAGCCTCGGCGACCTGAACTGCTGCGGCATCGGCGGATATCGACTGTCTCAGGGATTTCGGACGCATATCAGTCCAATTCTTCTCGATGTATTCCATGCAGGCGTCTCGGCTGTCCTCGCCGAACGCTCGACGCCACCCGTCCGGGATATCGGCAAAGCTTGGCCACAGGCAATACTGTTCTTCGTCGTTGATCAGAACGGAGAACCTGCCGTCTTCGTCGTCGAATGGGTTGGTGCTCATTTTCGCCTCACAATTGCAGCATTGATTGCTTCGTGTAGCAGGTGGCCAGGAGCAAGACAATCATCCCTGGTGCGTACATGGCATGTACGCACCAGGGATGACTAGATCAACACCATCGTCATCTCTGTCCGTGCGAGTCCATACTTCCCGCAGATCATGCCTGCGAACTGCACGGTGTTCCGTACCGCCGCACGACGCACGGATGGGAACCGACCGGAAACCTATACACCATGGACCAGGGCGTCAAGCATTGCCACACAGCTGGCGTGTCACATGGCTTGTTCGTGCAAAACGGACAAAATCTGAAAATTGGACATAGGGTGCGCACCAGGGGAACTGGTTCGTAAGGTTGTGTAGAAGTCGTGGGCTTGGCTGGTGCCGCTCGCGATTGCGGGAGTTCGGGAAGGGAAACTGCGAGCTGCGCGAGCAGTCGGAGTTTATGGGAAAGGTTGCAACGAACACGGGAGGCTGTCCCTGCCCCCGGAAAAGACTCTCAGCATCCGCCTCGCCGAAGCCGCCGATCTGCGCGTCCCGGCCGATCCGAAGTCTCACGAGGCGCTGCCGAAGCCGGCCACCGAGGCCGTGCAGCAGGCGCACAGCACGCTCGCAAGGCCATCTTCCAGCTAACACAATGGGATGGTTCCGGCATTGTCGATCCCTCTCGGACGCAGGGTGACTGGCAGGTTTGCCGGAATCCCCGGATCGAGTCTGCGGGTGTTTCGTCCGGATAGACGGTCACCAATCCGACAAAAAGGAAGCCTTTCCTCTTTATCCATCAAATATTGCCCAACAGCTGTAATGTGGCGAATGATCCGCTATCCCCTCAGGCGGATCCTGATGTTGTGGAATGAACGCCCTTCTAAGCTCCGCAACGTCGCGGTGGTGTCGCCTATCCCCGACACCACCGCTCGGGGGAAACATGTTCACCGATCGGGAGGCGTTGAACTTGGGAGGCGTCGGACTGTCGTGATGGGAGACAGTGGTGGCCGAGGCTCGAATCGCGAGTCGGCAACCAATTCATCCGAGCCGGTGGGAGCACCCCGTTACCGCCTGTTCCACCGATTCGCACGTCAACTCGAGGACAAGTGTCTAGGCAAGTCTAGGTGCCGATTGCATGGACGGAGCGCAGTGTACGCCGAGCACGTAACATTCAACGATTTCCAGGTTGTCTGGGTTACCGAAAGATCTACCTTCATTGCCTACTGTGAACGCTATCCGGGACTGTTCGCCAAAGACCCCTGGTCAGCGGTGCGCGCTAGACGGAGCCTGGAGGACCTGGCACGCAATGTGCTGGTGTGCAGCGACCTTTCGTGAGTTCCGCAGGGTGGTGCGCTCGGGTCCGTAGAAATGCACCCGAGAGCACTTCATGCGGAAAAGAATTCCGATGCCACCACCGAATGACTCGCCGTCGGAGCCGTCGATATATCCCAAAGACAGTTTCGGCTCGTGTTCGGAGGCCGCTCGATGAAAGCTGTGATCGCATGAGCATTGTGGTGATCGCCGAGGTGATTTCTATCTGGACGCTTCTAGGCCTGTTGTTCGGCTGGCTCATGATGGGCGGCAAACGCTGACGGCCATCATGCCCCAGCGCGCGGCTGCCGCTTTGAGCATGGTCCCCAATCGGACAATTCGAGCGAAACAACTCGGCTGGGTCGGATTCGCGTCGAGATTGCGCCGGCCACCACCTCGAGGTTCTGCCGCAGAGCGCTGGGCCGGCGGGTGGACTCGCCGAGTCGGCCCGACCCCCGAGACCCGCCAGGAATTTCAAGGATTCGATGTGCCTTTATCCTGCAAATCCACAACCAGGCACTACCGAACGACTAGAGTCATCCGCTATGAATCCTGAGGGTGCGAACGTGCGTGCACGGCGACGTGCGCGGACGGACCGGGGGAACGGCGGCAAGTGGGTGACAGCGGGATCGCAGACCGTCTCGGATCTGATGTCGGCACGCCTGAGGAAGCGCCAGAGCTACCCGCCAGCCGTCACGGCGATCTGCGACGGGTGTTGCTATTGCTCGGTGGGGTCCGTGACGTCCGGGCGCGTGCGGTCCGGATCCGTGAAAGAGCCGACCACACTCGACGATTACCGGTGGTCTGGTGAACTCGCCACAGTATTGCCCTTCCGTCGCCCGATGCCGATGAACGAGTGCCGATGAACGACGAGGCTACAGGGACTTCTCGTACAAACAGGTCAAGATCAGATTCTGACTGGAACCGAATTGCATGAGGTCTTCGCGGTCAGAGATTGCCTTTGAGCTTCATCGCGTGAACCCCACCGCTGGCTCCGCAATTACGAATCACCCCCCGTGCGTGCACGCTATGGCCAATATCCGCATTTTGCCCGTTTTGCACGAATAAGCCATGTGACACGCCAGCTGTGTGGCAATGCTTGACGTCCCGGTCGGCGGTCGATAGATTTCCGTCGGTTCCCATCCGTGCGTCGCTGACGGCTGCGATTTCAGCGGTTGCCCAATGCCGCGCGGTTCGCGGGCGTGATCTGCGGGGGTGTCGACTCACACAGATGGAGAAGATGATAGTGGTTTTGATCCAGCCGTGCTTCAGGCCATCTGCTGTACGACGCGATCGATGCCGCAATTGCTCTTCGGCAGGTCCAGTTGATTTTGTCCGGAATTCTACAGCACGGAGCGGACGCCATACATCCGAAAACAATTCCAGTATACGGTGAGGTGAAATGAGCACGAACCAATTCGACGACGAAGACGACCGGTTCTCCGTTCTCAACGAAGAAGAACAGTATTGCCTGTGGCCAACCCTTGCTGATATCCCGAGAGGGTAGCATCGAGCGTTCGTCGAGGACAGCCGAAACGCCTGCTTGGAATACATCGAGAACAACCGGACTGATATGCGTCCGAAACTCTCAGACAGTCGATATCTGCCGATGCCGCAGCAGCTCAGGTTACCCAGGCTCGACTCGAGGTCGAATCAGAACGTACGCGCGATTACACTCGCCACCGGCCGATGTGGCGTAGGAGCTGAAATTCTCTTTCCACATGAAAGGCGATCCATGAGCACGGGCAAACATAGAGCCCCCCACCAGCCCCGATACAAATTGGCGTCGTTGGCCGTCGTGGGAGTAGCCCCGGTGACATTGGGGCTGGCGGGAACCGGACCCGCGAACGCCGCGCACACCGAGAGCACCGAAGTGTCGCAGCCCGACCAGTCTCGACAGGACCAGCGTCTGGCCGACCCGTCTCGGCCCGGCCGGACTCAGCCTGACGGATCGCAGCCCGACGGGCTCCAGGGCGACCAGCCTCGATCCGACCAGCCGGTGCAGTGGCCCGCGGCTGAAGCACCCAATGTGCATCCGTACCAGGGGCTTCGGATTCCAGATAACACGCTGAGTTCGCTGCAGTGGGCGCGGCCGATGCCGGAGAACAAGTACCTCGCTCCCTTGGGAGAGTTGCATCTGCCCGTGCCGGTAGCCCCGGTGCCGCCAATTGCGCCCCCGGCCGGCAAATTGCGCTTCGGTGACGTGCAAGTCGATTCACCGGAGTGGCTGAATCGCGAGCAGGCGATCCAGCTGAACGATGGCGCCGCCCAAGCCGAGGCTGCCACGGCAACCTTCCTCGACTCGATCGGAATGGAGCGCAGCCGGTCCGACCGGGTCGCAGGAGAAATTATCGGCGGCGCTGCGGTCGGCATCGCGGCAGGGGCGGTGGCGGCGAGCCCCTTCGGGCTGTTCGGTGGGGTCGTCGGCGGCATGATGGGTACGGTGATCGGCCTGCCATTTGCGCCGATCGGCCTTGCGGCGGTTCCCGTAGGTGCTGCCTACGGTGCGGCCCTCATGGAGGTTCCGATTGCGGCCTTCGGTGCCGGCATAGGCGCATCTCTCGGTGCGGTGCATGCACTCAGCGCACCGCCACGGGCGGTCGCCGATTGACACCTGGAAGACGGCTCCTGGGACCGTTCGAAGGATTTCGAGAGCCTGACCACACCGCAGATACCGACCGGATCCCTGCCTGCCGACCGCAGCGGTCGATTATCGCGGAATATGTTCTGCCATAAGAGGATCGAACCGCCTCGGGCACGGCCTGGCAGGGATAGGCCACCACCGAAACCACACCCGCGGATGCATTCACACCGTCCTGGCCTCCCAAAACTGGAGCCCAGACCTCGGCGAGTCGCGTTCGCGGGTGACGTTTCGGTCCGCCCGCGTGCGCGGCAAGTTCACGACCCGGACGCTCGAAACCGGTTCTGCCGGCATTCTGCACGACCCGGCGGTGAGGCCCACGTCGTCATCGGTGCACCGCGGCCCGTCGCCGGGTGCGCCCGCGGTGACAAGGTCTGCCACGTCGAAATCCGCTACGCGGGCACCATTGTCCGGCTGCACCCCCAGCCGGGGCCCATGCGGGCGGCACTCGACAACGCGCTGTGTGAGGTTACCCGGCATCTGGGCATCGACCTGCCGGGGTTGCTCGCACACGTCGCGATCGGGCCCGCGGTGCACGAGCCCCAGCCCGCACGGCGCCGTCACCGACAGCGTCGAAGCGTTCCAGGCCCGGTGACCGTCGATGAACAGATTGCGCTCCACCATCCAGCTCGATGATGTAGCGAGGTCGTGCGCCGGAATGCCCTCCGGCGCACCCGCCCCGGCGAACGGTCGGAGTCAAGTCCGCAGCCAATACCGAGATGTGCTTGGCCTGCAGCCCTTTTCGGATCGGTAGGCAGGGGTGCACACGTGTCGGGTCCTCAGATGGTGAAGCCGCCGCCGCAGATGAGGGTCTGCCCGCTGACGTAGTTGGATTCGGGGGTGCAGAGCAGGTAGACGGCGCCGGCCGCCTCGCACGGGGTGCCCGCGCGGCCGAGCGGGATCGTCTGCACCATGGCGGAGAACAGCTGCGGGTCCGCGCCGGCTTTGAGTTTGCGGCCCTCGATGTCGATGGTGCCGTCACCGCTGGCCGAGGCATCGGTGAGGCGGGTCTTGATGAGGCCGAATGCCACGGTGTTGACCGTGACGTTGTAGCGGCCCCACTCCTTGGCGATGGTCTTGGTCAGGCCGGTGATACCCGCCTTGGCCGCGGAGTAATTGGCCTGTCCCGCATTGCCTCCGGTGCCGACTATCGAGGAGATGTTCACAACCTTGCGGCACGGGATCGGCTCCCCCGCACCCTTCGCTTGCTTCGCCTGCGCGGCGATCACCGGCTGAGCGGCGCGCAGAATCCGGAACGGGGCCTTGAGGTGCACGTCGAGGATGGCGTCCCACTGCTCGTCGGTCATCCTCTGGATCACCGAATCCCAGGTGTAGCCCGCATTATTGATGATGATGTCGAGCCCGCCGAAGAAGTCGACCGCGGTCTGTACGAAGCGTTCGGCGAAGCCCTCCTCGGTGACGCTGCCAACGCATTCGACAGCCTTACCGCCCGCGGCCTCGATCGCGGCGACAGTTTCCTCGGCGGGTCCGGCGTCGAGATCGTTGACCACGACGGACGCGCCTTCGAACGCGAGTTTCAGTGCGATCTCACGGCCGATGCCGCGGCCCGCGCCGGAGACAATGGCGACCTTGCCATCAAGTGTTCCCATGGTGCGCAATACCTTTCCGAGTGCGATGACGGCGTCGCCGGTGGGTGTGACGGTGCCGTCGGCGAGAGCGGCGACAAGTTCGAGGGCGGCGGCGCGGGGCTCGCCGCCCACCTCATCGATGCCCAGGGCACATCGCTCATTCCTTGGATGAGAAGACGAAATCCCGGACCGCGTGCGCGAAACGCCGCGGCTCCTCCAGATGCCCCATGTGCCCACTGTGCTCCAGCACGACCAGTCGCGAATTGGGGATCAGTTCGTGCAGTTCCTGTCCCCAGCGCGGACCGCAGATGACATCGTGGCGGCCCACGATGACCAGGGCTGGGATGGTCAGGTTCGGCAGCTCCTCCCGGTCGTCGACGAGATCGGGGGTCAGGTCCGCCGCCAGTCCCGAGATGTAGTTGGCCCGCAGCCCTTTTCGGAAGGCGGCCCACCGCTGCTCGTCGCCCCAGTAGTCGGCGAAATAGGACGGCAGGATGCCGCGCGCGACCGCGAGGGTCTGTTCGTCGCTCGAAATCGCCTGCATTGCACCGAAGGCCGCGAGCACCTCGTGCAGTTCGGGCCGATCCGCGTGCGCGGCGGCGAACTCCTGAAGGCGGTGTCCGGCCTCGGCCCCGTGTTCGGGACCGGTGACCGGTGCGCCCTCGTACAGGACGACGCCCGCCAGCCGGGCCGGTCGGTGGATCGCGTGATACGCGGCGACGAACGCCCCGTGCGAGTGCCCGAGCAGGTACACCTCGGGAACGTTCAGGCGTTCGATAAGCCGTTGCAGCGCAAGGCTGTACCGCTCGCGGGTGTAGCCGTGCGGATGGGTGGGCAAGCGGCCGGATTCACCGGTGCCGAGCGCCTCGACGTACACCATGGTCAGGTGTTCCTCGAGCGCGGGCATACGGAGGTACTCCCAGAAGATCCCGGGGCCGCCGGGGTGGGCGATGCAGACGGGCCCACTCCCGTACACGTGATACCGCTGGGAAATACCGTCGGAATCGAAGGTGTGGACGCCAGGTGCGAGCGGTCCGCTGACCTGGGCCGGGTTCGGTGCGGACATCACGCTGCCCGCAGCGGAGTGGCGAGGGACTTGCGCAGTGAGGATGGGCCGACCAGCGGCAGCAGCGCCGCGAGGATCTTGCCCTTGAACGCCTGAGGGGTTCGGGTCAGCTCGACATCGATGCGGCACCCGGGCAGGTCGGGCGTGATTCGGAAGACCCAGCCGCCGCCCGCGCCGAAGAGCTTGGAATCCAGGGTTGTGACGGTGACGGTGTCACCGCCCGGGGTCCACTCGTAGCGGGCGCGTTCCCATGCGGCGGCCGTGCCTTCGGTGACCTCCGCCCAGTCCTCTCCGCGGTCGTGGACGACGAAATGCTCGGCGTCGATGCTCGGCCACACTTCGGGCCGGGTGGGTCCGAACTCGGTGAGCACGTCCATGACCTCGGCGGGAGACAAGGTGGACATGAGGTGAAAACAGGTAGTAGCCATGGAAATACCCTCGCCGCCGTGGGCAGGCGGCCGAATCAGTCAGTTGACGTCGAGGTGACGTAATCCTGTCTCGGGACGGGTCGCGACCCGTCCCGTTTGCCATAGCGGGTCCGGGAGATCGAGCAGCGGCTGTATCTGCCGCACCGGACCGTCAGCACCCACCTGCACCGCATCTTCCCGAAGCTCGGGGTCAGTTCGCGCGGCGACCTCGCGGCCTTACTGCCGGCCGAGGACGAGCGAAGGCGGCGGCCCGGTCGCGGGTTCGGGTCGGCTGACATTGATTACGTCATCCGACGCTCGCGGCCACTACCTCATGGTTCCTAGCGTTCTCGGCATGAACATCAACAGACGATTCTTCGGTGGTGCGCTCGCAGCGGGCGCGGCGAGCCTGGCCGCGGCCTCGCTGAGCGCCTGCGCCACGGATTCCGCGACCACGCCGGCGACCACGACTCCGGCCGGCGCGGACCTGCGCAAGGGCTCGGGCGCGAATACGACACTGGGACCGATCAAACAGATCGACGCCGGCGTCCTCAACGTCGGCTACGCGGAATACGGACCCAGCACCGGACAAGCCGTGATCCTGTTACACGGCTGGCCGTACGACGCCTACAGCTACGCCGATGTCGCGCCGCTGCTGGCGGCGGCCGGATACCGGGTCCTCGTCCCGTTCCTGCGCGGCTACGGCCCGACCACCTTCCTGTCCGCGCAGACCGTCCGCAACGGCCAGCAGTCGGCGATCGCGCGCGACATCGTCGACTTCATGGACGCGCTGCACATCGACAAGGCCGTGCTCGGTGGATTCGATTGGGGCGCACGCACGGTCGACATCATCGCCGCACTGTGGCCGCAGCGAGTCAAGGCGATGGTCGCGGTGAGCGGGTACATCATCACCCAGCAGGCTGCCCAGCAGCAGCCACTGCCGCCGGAGGCCGAACTCGGCTGGTGGTACCAGTACTACTTCGCCACCGAACGCGGCCGCCTCGGCTACACCCGCAATCGACACGACTTCAACAAACTGATCTGGAAACGCGCATCCCCGGCCTGGAACTTCGACGACGCCACCTACGACCGCACCGCAGCCGCCTTCGACAATCCCGACCACGTCGACATCGTCATCTCCAACTACCGGTGGCGCTTGAGCCTGGCCCCGGGCGAGCCGCAATACGACGCCTACGAACAGCAACTCGCCACCGGACCCGCCATCACCGTGCCCGCCATCACCATCGGCAGCGACTTCGACGGCACGGCCGAAGACGGAAAGCCCTACGCTGCCAAGTACACCGGCAAACATGAGCACCGCATCCTCGACGGCATCGGGCACAACGTCCCGCAGGAAGCGCCACACCCGTTCGCGCAGGCCATCATCGACGCCGACCACCTCTGACACTCCGTACACCGCCGGGCCCGGCAGCCTCACGTCCACAGGAATCGCGCAGCCGGACCCTCGAGCTCGACGACGGTATAGATGCCGATCCTGCGCAGGAACGGATGGTCGCTGCACGGCCTGATCCCTATTCGCGACTGGTGATCCTGGAGCACAGTGGCCACCTGGGGCATCTGGAAGAACCGGAGCTCTTCACCAATGCGGTCCGGAACTTCTCACTCTCAACGCAATTCCCGCCATCGGCGAGCGACAGCAATCCCGAAAGGCTCACGCGATGAACCTGCAAAAACCTGAACGCCCGCCGATCGCAGAGCTTTTCGTGTGCGGTCCGGTAGCGATGCTGATCTGGTGGGAACCTCCACGCCGCACGGTCGCCGACCGTCGGCATGGGAGCTGAAAGGCAAGCGCCGCTGAGCTCGGGCACATCGATTCCATCCACCATCGGACAACTCGGCAACCACCGGTGACTCGCCCGCCCTGAATGTCCTGTCCATCTATGCCACCGGCGGCGGCGTACCTGACCGTGGTCACCGTAGAAGGAGGTCCGCACGACATCGTCTGGACCCAACCCGAAATCGTCAACGCCGCACTGCTGGATTTCCTTGCGAGCGATAGCGATACGAGCCCGCGCTGATCTCCTCCCGCGGCTGTCCCGATGCCATTACTGCGGCCGCAGTCGGCCCCACATCTGACGACCCATCCACCGAGGCGTCCTCGGTGTCGATGGCGGCCGCACCGGCATCGAATCATCGCCGACGCCGGGCCCTTCACGCAAAACCCAACCGCCACAGCACAACCGAGCACGAGCAAGGATGCGACATGAAGATCGAGCAGGTTTCCGACTCGGTACATATGGTGTCGGGAACCAACGTCAACTGGGCGTTGGTCAGCGACGGTTCCGGCGTCACGGTCATCGACGCCGGCTACCCGGCCGACACCGCCGCGGTACTCGATTCCGTGCGTCGAATCGGTCATACGGTCGGCGATATCGCCGCGGTCCTACTGACCCACGCCCATCTCGACCACATCGGCGCCATTCCTACGCTCGTCGAACAAGCCAATGTGGTTGTCTACACCGGAGAACTGGAAGTCCCGCACGCCAAACGTGAGTTCCTGCAACAGATCACCGCACCACAAATGCTGCGGCAACTGACGACACGACGCGGGACGCGCTGGGTGATGCAGACAGCCCGCGCCGTCATCGGTCATATCGACATGCGGGTGCCCACCGCGCAGGCTGCGGACCCGACCGCACTGGCGGCGCTGCCGGGTGGATTCGTCGCAATCTCCACACCAGGGCATACAGACGGCCATACGGCCTACTTCATGCCCTCCGAAGGGGTGCTGTTCTCCGGGGACGCGCTCGTCACCGGACACCCCCTACTACCAGGAACCGGGCCCCAACTGCTGCCGAAAGTGTTCAACCACGACCAGACCCGCACGCAGGTCGGCGTGCAGGCACTCGCCATCGAACAGGCACACGTCCTGGTCCCAGGCCACGGGCCCGCGATACACCAGCACCTGCCGACCCTGATCGCCGAACTGCCTTACCTCCGAGAATGATCGGGCATCCCGCACTCTCCCCCGGCCACACGCAGCGCGACCGCGTGAGCGGTCTCCGCTTGCCAGGGAGCTTGCGTAGAAGAAGACGCTGCACGCCGATATGGGCGGGCACACCGGCCGAGCGGACAACGCTGTAGTAGCGGAACCCGCCCGGGTTCGGGAGCAGGCCCGTGAGACCGGTCGGATCCGCCTGGGACGCCTTGGCCAGCACGTTCTCCCAGCCGGCCTGCACATACGGCGCCGTGATCAGCCCCGCCCCGCCGCGCCGAGGCCGAGGCCGAGGCCGAGGCCGAGCATGCCAAGCAGTGTTCTCCGCGCCTCTCCGCGCCACGGGAGCGCCGTCCGGCATGTTCTCGGATTCGGTCTCTGACATCTTTTCCGCTCCTTCCGTTGTCGCCTGGAATGTCTGCGCGACCTGGCGACCACCACTGTCGCTCGCGCCCGTGGAACCCACATCGGTCATCTGACGCCGAGTCGTTCAGGTTGGCGGCCGGACCCCCCAGCAGGATCAGGCTCTCCGATGGCGCCGGATGGTCGAACCAGTGCCGAACCCTGGTCACCCCTGGCCAGAGCCGGGCTCGGTACCGAACCTGGCTCATGCTGTGAAAACAGGGCGAGCAGGATGGCAAGCCCGCCAACCCTGGTGCCCCGGGCCCGGGTACCGACCAGGGTTCGCCGCTGGGGCGATGCGATGTTGTCCCGGGGGATCGTGGACGACGGATGCCGAGCGGCATCCATCGCTACGAAGGAGCTGGAAAGTGGTGGACTTCGATATCGAGGTCGC
This sequence comes from Nocardia sp. CA-151230, assembly GCF_050942175.1. Taxonomy (NCBI): domain Bacteria; kingdom Bacillati; phylum Actinomycetota; class Actinomycetes; order Mycobacteriales; family Nocardiaceae; genus Nocardia; species Nocardia sp. CA-151230. The sequence goes on along the minus strand of NZ_CP192061.1, from coordinate 2,916,173 downwards.
GGTCCTGCCAGTCTCGGATGCGGACCGGACATGATGAGTCGCCCTTCGTTGCCCCCGCTGCGCGGTCGCGTCCACGAACAGGAAGTACTCGATCGGTTGTTGGTCGACGTACGTTGCGGGCACAGCCGCGCGCTGGTGCTGCACGGGGAGCCGGGCATCGGCAAAACCGCGCTGCTCGCCTACCTCGCCGGTCAAGTCCCGGTGGGCCGAGTCGTCGGCACGATCGGGGTCGAGAGCGAATCCGAGATCGCGTACTCGGCCCTTCAGCAGGTGTGCACACCACTGCTGAACCATCTGGACCGATTGCCCGCTGCTCAAAGGGCCGCCCTGGCCACGGCATTGGGCCTCAGCGTCGGCGAATCGCCGGGACGCCTTCAGACCGGGCTTGCCGTGCTGGGTCTGCTCGCCGAGGCCGCGGTCGACGAACCGCTGGTCTGTGTCGTAGACGACGCGCAGTGGATCGATCGGATGTCCGCGGCCATCCTCGCGTTCGTCGCCCGGCGGCTGGACACCGAGTCGGTGGCTCTGGTCTTTGCCGTGTCCAGTCCGGGCTCCGCACTCGCACCGCCCGACGCCGGGCTCTTGACCGGCCTGCCGGAGCTGCAGGTGCACGGGATTCGTGATGACGACGCCCGTGCGCTATTGGACGAGGTGCTGCCCGGGCCGGTCCCTCCCCACGTCCGAGACGGGATTGTTGCCGAAGCACGCGGCAACCCGTTGGCGCTGTGGGAGCTGTCGCGGGATGAGAACAGCGATCAGACCGACCGTCCTGTCCGTTGACCGGCGGACCGAGGCCGAAGAACAAGTTCGCAGCAAAGGTGGAAGGCGGGCATGGAAACCACAAACACGACGATGGTAGGCCGAGAGGTCGAACAGGCGGAGCTTCTGGCTTTCGTCATGTCCGCTGCGGGCCAGGCTCTCGTTTTGCGAGGTGAGACCGGGGTCGGCAAGAGTTCGCTGTTGAGCCACGCTGTCGCGATGGCGGAGCAGGCCGGTCACACGGTTGTCCGGGCCGCAGGGGTCGAAGCAGAGTCGGAGCTGCCCTATGCCGGGCTGCATCAGATCCTCCATCCGCTGCTTGCGAACGTCGAGGGGTTGGATGATGGGAGCCGGGCCGTGCTCGAGGCCGTGTTCGGCGGAGTGCGGAGCGATCCGCCGTCGGTCATGACCCTCGGCATCGCTGTTCTCAATCTCCTTTCACTGGCAACCGCAGAGCGGTCGCTGCTGCTGGTCCTCGACGACGGGCAGTGGCTGGACGACTCCAGCGCGGACGTCTGCGGGTTCGTGGGGCGACGCTTGGTCGGCGGCCCGGTGAAGCTGCTGGTCGCGATCCGCACCGACATCGCGTCGCGTTTCGACACCGCGGCGCTACCCGAGCTGCCGGTCGCCGCCCTCTCCGACGAGGACGCGGCACGCTTGCTGGATCGGCGATACCCGAATCTGGGCACGCACGTCCGCCGCACAGTGCTGGAGCAGGCGCAGGGCAATCCGCTGGCGCTGCTGGAGATGCCCGCCCACCTCGCCGGCCGGCCAGGCGAAGCAACGCTGGAAGACTTCGGTCCGCACGGCGCATCAATGCCTCGGCGGCTGCAACAGCTGTTCGGCGCACGTATCGCGGCCCTCGATGAGAGCGTCCGGGCCGAACTGCTGATGGGCGCCCTCGACGGTGCCGGGACGCCGTCCGACTCGGACACGGTCGCCGGGGCGCGCTACCGCATGCGCGACGCCGACCAGGCGGTGGCCGCCGGGCTGCTGGATATCGAGCCGACCACCTGCGAGTTCGTCTTCCGTCACCCGCTCGTGCGTTCCGCGATCGTGCGGATGGCTACTCCGAACCAGCGCCGCGCCGCACACCGAACACTGGCACAGGTCCACCGAGAGCATCTCGAGCGCCGCGCAACGCATCTGGCGGCGGCCACCGTCGATCCCGACGAGGAGGTGGCCGGCATCCTGGAGGCGGCAGCCGAATCGGCGACCCGGCGTGGCGGTGCCCTGGCGGCCGTGGCCTGGCTGACCCGTGCCGCCGAGCTCAGCGAGAACCACGGGGAGCGGTCCCGGCGATTGGCTGACGCGGCGTTCGTCGCCGGCCATGCCGCCCGCCTCGGCCAGGCCCACCGGCTCGTCCGCTCCGATCTTGCACCCGGTTCGACGGAGTCGCCGGCCTCGGTCCTGGCCTACGCCTACCAGGCGCTCTACCAGGACGGGGACGTGCGTTCCACCCACCGACAGGTCGCTGCTGCGATCGTGAAGCTGCGCGACGGCGGGCCGGCGGGCTGCGACGAGGTCCGTGCCCGGCTGATGATCCTCCTGTTGGCGATCAGTCAGTACGCCGGAGACCGCGCGACCTGGGAGCGCACTCATGGACTGCTCGCTTCGATGAGCGATCTCGTCACCGAACCCGAGCGGATGTACAGCGCTGTCTGGAGCGATGTGACCCGGCACGGCGCAGACTGGGCCGGGCCGGTGGAGCAGGCCACCACGAACCTGCCGGACCTGGAACCCTGGGAAGTCGGGCGCCTGGCCGTGGCGGCATATCACCTCGACATCCTGAACCAGTACCGTCCCTACCTTCGACGCAACGTAGACCGCGAGTTGAAGACGGGAGCCGTGGCCAGCGGCATGATCATGCTGCATCTGGTCATGCTCGACCAGATGGCGGTCGGCGAATGGGACGGGGCCGAGGAAACCGGGCAGCGAGTCCTGGAACTGGCGAAAGAGCACGGGTACGACCTGTTTACCGCCCAGAGCCAAGCCTATCTGGCCCAACTCGCGGCGCTGCGCGGACAGTCCGGGCGAGCGCGAGACCTCCAGGCCGAGGCGGACGCCTGGGCCCGCCCCCGCGGACTGGGGTTCCTCACCCAGGTGGCCGACTCCGCCGGCGCGATCGCCGCATTGAACTCCGGCGACTACGAGGTCGCATACCTCTACGCCATCGGCATCACGTCTCCGGGGACATTCCAGCCCTACGCTTATCAGGCCTCGCGCACTCTGCTGGACCTCGTCGAGGCTGCCCGCCACACCGGCCGCATCGACCAGGCCCGCGCTCACGCCCTGGCTGCCCGGGACGCCGGGCTGCCGGACGTGTCGCCACGCCTGGCGCTGATCACCTACGGCGCGCTGGCGATGACCGCCGAAAGCGAACAAGAGGCCGCCGAGATGTTCGCACGGGTCGAATCACACCCGGATGCCGAACGTTTTCCGTTCGAGCTGGCCCGGATCCGGCTGGCGCACGGGATACGGGTACGCCACGTCCAAGGGCGGGCAGCAGCCCGCCAATACCTGGTTCGGGCGACCGAGGCGTTCGAGCGCCTCGGCGCGGCAGGCTGGGCCGAGCGGGCGCGAGCCGAAGTGCGCACCACCGGCGCCGTTCCCCGTGCCTCGACGCTGAACCTGACTTCGTTGACCTGGCAGGAACGCCGCATCGCCGACTTGGCCGCCGCCGGCCTGACGAACAAGGAAATAGGTCAGCGACTGCACCTCTCGCCGCGCACGGTCAGCTCGCACCTGTACCGCATCTTCCCGAAGCTGGGCGTCACGACCCGGGCGGCGCTTCGCGATGCGTTGAGCCGAACGGTAGAGGTCTGATTTCAGCACTCAGTGTTCCGCGGTCGTGGCCGCGATGCCGTTGGCGGCCAGCCAGATCAAGACGTAGTCGGCGACAGCACGCCAGCCACTGTCGAACACGAGCGAGTGGCCCCGATCAGCGAACTGCTTCAGATCTGTCACGGCAGGTGAGTCGCCGTACAACTTGAATACCGAGCGGGTGACAGCGTCCGGGACCATCCGGTCCTCCTGCCCCGAGATGAGCAGCAGTGGTCCGCGCGCAGTGTTGGCCATGTTCACGATGGTGTCGGCCGACCCGCCGGCGGTGCGGTCCAGCCCGAGGTCCGTAAGAAGCCTGCGTGGGGCTGGGACGGCATACTGCTCGAAGAGCTGCTCTGCTTCCTCTTCACCGACCGCGTTGGCGACGACGTGTCGGAACTCGGTCCGGGGCAGCGGCCAGGAGTCCAGGTGCCGAGCCCGCCGGGGCGAGTCGTCGCCCAGCGGTACGCCAATGGCGGGCAGCGGTGCGAGGGCAATCGCCGCGCGGCCGAGGCCGGCGCCGAGGAGTTGCTGGGCGATGAGGCCACCGACCGAATGCCCGATGAGGACCGGCGGGTTGTCGTAGGAACGCACGATCTTCTCGTAGTGAATGGTAAGCGCCGCGAGCCCGAGGTCACCCATGGGGCCGAGATCGTGGCGGACCTGCGCCACGGTGGCAGATTCGCCGGGCCAGCCCGGGACGCACGCCACGAAGCCGTGCGAGGTGAACCTCTCCGCCCAGCCCTGCCAGCACGACATGTGAAACCACGCGCCGTGGATGAGGACTACATGGGTTTGTTTCACGGACTGACCTTCCGGTTGCACACGACGATCTGCCGTCGGCGATGTGGCTTTCCTCCAGGATCACCGACGGGTCACCCGGCGGAAACCGTCGAATGACTCAAGGAGATGACTCGGCAGACCCTGCGAGTGTCTCGGCATCGGATGACGGAGGATGTGCCCGAACCGATGATGACCGAGCAGGAACGCCGGATTGCCGAGCGTGCACGGAATGGACGTTCGAACGCTGCGATCGGGGCGGGGCTCTTCCTCAGCGCCAGGACGATCGAGTGGCACCTGCGCAAGGTGTTTGCCGAGCTCGGCATCAGCTCACGCCGAGAGCTGCCTGCAGTGCTGTCGTAGCCCGTTTCTGAAGATCCCCGACCGTCCGGATCATCGATCGGACAGGGCGCCGTCGAGCTCGCGACGGGAGGAGACCCCCAGCTTGGTGAAGACCTTGCGCAGGTGCCACTCCACTGTCCGAGGACTGAGGAACAGTTCAGCGCCGATCTCGGCGTTCGGGTGTCCGGTGGCTGCGAGCCGGGCGATCCGCGCCTCCTGAGGAGTTAGCACCGACGTGCCGACGGTCCGTTTGCGGACGGTCTCACCGGTGGCGAGCAGCTCTCGCCGGGCCCGTTCGGTGAACGCCTCCATGTCCATGGTCGCGAACGCATCGTGCGCGGCGCGCAGCTCGGTGCGGGCTTGCGCGCGCTGGTTCCGGCGGCGCAGCCATTCTCCGAACAGCAGCCGGGTCCGGGCCTCGAGCACGCCGAGCCCGCCCCGGCCGAAGTGGTCGACGGCCTCGCGGTAGCGGTCTTCGACCTGCTCGGTCAGGCCAGCGGGTCCGGGCGTCTCGGTGAGCGCCTCGGCAAGGGCGTGCGCGCCCCGAGCCCAATGTGTGCCCGTCCGAGCCCAATCGGCCAGTTGCTCGCGTGCCTCGGCCGCGATGGACTGCTCGCCGGTGCGAGCCGCCGCCTCGACGAGTTCGCACAGTGCCCAGTGGTGCAGGGCGAAGTCCCGATACTCCAGGGCAGAACGGGCGGATTCCAGTGCGGCCGAATAGTTCCCGAGACCGTTGTGGAGCACCGCCCGCGCGCATCCTGCGACGCCGAGGAGCCGTCCCAGGCCGCGCTGCTCGCCGTCGCGTTCCAGCGCCTCGATCAGGCCCACCGCCCGTCGTTCCTGTCCGCGGTACGCGCTGAGCATGGCCGGGGCAATCATGGACGCGCTCAGACGCATCGATTCCTCGGCAGCAGCGGCCTCCGCGAGCAGGTCCCGGGTCTCGGAGAATCGCCCGGCGTGGATCAGGGCGATCATGCGGTAGGTCAACGCAGTCGGCAGGAGCGACAACGTGCCGGTAGCCCGGGCGGTAGCGGTTGCGCGTTCTGTGATGCTCAGACAGGTCCGAAGGTCGCCCAACTCCACTGCTGCGGCCACCGCTAGCCACAACGCCCCCGGGTCGCCGTCGGCGGCGTAGCCGTCCAGTGCCTGCCGTAGGAAAGGAATCGCCGCGCCTGAACCGTTGGCGGACCAGGTGACGAACGCGCGCAAGAAGGCCCCTGCCATGTCGTGGCCAGGTGGCAGACCGCGGGCTGTCTCGGCGGTCCGCCGCAGACCGTCGGGTTCGATCCGGCCGGCCCACATGGCGGCGCCGAGCGCCGACAGGCAGGTTTCGCGCGCGGCGGCCGGGTCGAGATCCCGGAGTTGGGTCGTCGCGGCAAGCAGCGGCTGCACCGCGCCGAACCCTGGTTTGGCCATGTACGACGCCAGGGCTCGCAGCCGCGTGGCCTCAGCTTGCCGCAGCCGGTCCAGCGGCCCCAGCTCGGCGGCGGCGAGCAGGTCGGGCACCTGGGCCGGTGCGCCCGCCGCGAGATAGGTCCCGGCCGCAGCCAGCGCCCGCCGCGCCCGCTCATCCTGGTCGGGAGTGAGCGCAGCAGCGCGTTCCAGGAAGGAGGCGGCAGCCGCCCGGCCGCCGCGCGCCAAGGCCCGGTCGGCCGAACGTTCCAGCGCGGCGGCGACCTGCTCGTCCGGCCCGACCGCGGCGTGGGCCTGATGCCAGGCCCGCCGGTCGGGATCGAGCTCGGCGTCGGTGGCCTCGGCGAGGGCTTGGTGTGCCGCGCGTAGCGTGGCGGCGTCGGCGCCGCGCCAGACGGCCGAGCGCACCAGCGGATGCCGGAACCGCACCGGGGCTCCCAAGGTGATCAGGTTCGCGGCCTCAGCCGGTGCTGCGGCTTCAAGTCCGATACCCAGCATGCCCAGGGCACGCCACAAGAGCGGGCCGTCGCCGACCGGCTCGACTGCCGCAACCAGCAAAAGGGTACGGGTGTCGGCCGGCAGCGCATCGACACGCCGGCGGAAGCCGTCCTCGACCCGGGTCGCCAGCGGAGCGCCGCCAGGACCGCCGAAGCCGAAGGCCAACTCGGTCGGCGACAGGCCACGGGGCAGCTCGAGCAGGGCGAGCGGATTCCCGCCGGTCTCTGCGACGATCCGGTCCCGCACGCGGGCGTCGACCGGCCCCGGCACCACACTGTCGAGAAGTGCCCGGGCGTCCGCGTCATCGAGCCCGTGTACGGGAAGGTCCGACAGACCGGCGAGCCCCTCATCGCTCTTTCCATCGGTTGTGCGCTCGGCGAAGACCATCGCCACCGACTCGGCGTCCAGCCGACGCCCGACGAAAGCCAGGATCCTCTGCGACATCAGGTCCAGCCATTGCGCATCGTCGATCAGGCACAGCAGCGGAACCTCGGCCGCCGCCTCGGCGAACAGACCGAGGACCGCCATCCCGACCAGCAGCATCTCGGGCGGATTCCCGGCGCTCATGCCGAATGCGACACGCAGCGAGTCCTGCTGCACCGGCGGCAACCTGTCGAGGTGTGACATCAGCGGGGCGCAGAGGCGTTGCAGGGCTGAATACGCGAAATCGGACTCTGCTTCGACACCGGCAGTGCGTACGGTCTGCATTTGCGTCGCTTGCGCTGCCAGATGGTCGAGAAGTGCCGATTTGCCGACGCCGGCCTCACCGCGCAGTACCAGTACTCTGCTGCGTCCCCCTCGCACCTCCTGCAGCAGGCGGTCCAGTGCCTCCAGCTCCGGATACCGCCCGATCAGCTGGTGTTTCGCGTCCCGCGGCATGTCACCCCCGGTAGAAGTTTCCTCCCGGAGGAGCTTTGCCCATCCTACGAACCGCCTGAACCGCATTGGATCGACTGTTCGGGACCGCCCCGGTGACTCAGCGCCAGATGACGGATGCGCGATGAGCGCAACCGAAGCGACAGTGGTGCCGCTGGGTATCGGCACCATACGAAAGGTAGTTGATGTGTCTCGTACATGGATGATCACCGGCGCTTCGAGGGGCTTCGGCCGGCGCTTGGCAGCGGCGGTTCTGGACAGCGGGGACCAGGTACTTGCCACGGCTCGGCGGCCGGAGCAGCTGGCAGACCTGGTCTCCCGCTATGGAACGCGGGTTCGTACCGCGGCTCTGGACGTAACCGACGCGGATGCGGCCCGCGCAGCTGTGGACAGCGCGGTTGCCTCGTTCGGGCGACTGGATGTGGTGGTGAACAACGCCGGATACGCCAACAGCGGCCCCATCGAGGAGATGACCGAGAAGGACTTCCGCGAGCAGTTCGAGGCGAACTTCTTCGGAGTCGCCAACGTCACCCGGGCCGCGCTGCCGGTGCTCCGCAAACAGCGGTCGGGAGTCTTCGTGCAGTTCTCGTCCCTGGGCGGCCGGGTCGGCGGTACCCCGGGAATGGGCGCCTACCAGAGCGCGAAGTTCGCCGTCGAGGGCTACTCCGAGGTGCTGGCCGGCGAGGTCGCCCCGTTCGGAGTGAAGGTGATCATCGTCGAGCCCGGCGCATTCCGGACAGACTGGCAAGGCGCGTCCATGGAGCTGCACCCGGTGGGGGCCGACTACGAGGACACCGTCGGCGCCATGAACCGGTACCGGCAGGAGAACAACGGTACGCAGCCTGGCGACCCGGCCCGTGCCGCCCAGGTGATCATCGATGTCGTCGGCCACGACGACCCGCCGCGTCGATTGCTGCTCGGAGCCCAGGCCGTGACGGCGGCCCTCGCAGCCGGCGAGGAGCGGGCGAAGGAGACACGAAAGTGGGCCGAGGCCAGCCGCGCCGCCGACTTCCCGGTGGCGCAATGAGCGGGCGCAGCCGACCCGCAAATCTGGACGACCTCGTCAGGGAGAACATTTCATGAACCGCAAGACCTGGCTGATCACCGGCGCATCCAGCGGCCTTGGCAAGGCGCTTGCCGAATACGCCCTGGCCCGCGGGGACCAAGCGGTAGTGGTCGCCAGTTCGACGGCCAGCACTACCGAACTGGCATCGCGCTACCCGGAGACGGCACTGGCGCTTCAGCTCGACGTCACCGATGCCGCGCACCGCGCCAACGGCGTCCGTACCGCCCTCGACCGCTTCGGCGCGATCGACATTCTGGTGAACAACGCCGCGATCGACTACATCGGCGCCTTGGAAGAACAGGAGGAACCCGACTATCGCAGGCTGTTCGAGGTCAACTTCTTCGGTGCCGTCGCCCTGACCCGCGAAGTCCTCCCCAGCATGCGTCATCGTCGTACGGGCCTCATCGTCAACGTCTCCTCGATGGACGGCTTCGCCAGCCTGCCCGCAAACGGCTACTACTCGGCCAGCAAGTTCGCGCTGGAAGGTTTCACCGAGGCCCTCTGGCAGGAGATCGAACCGCTGGGACTGCGCGCCATGGTGATCCAGCCAGGCTCCTTCCGCACCGGTATCGAACGCCGCACGAAAGCCTCCGGCCGTCCGATCGAGGACTACTCGGCCACAGCCGGCGCCTTCCGCGGCCTGATGGATCGCCTTACGCCGGAGATGTTTCCCGGGGACCCGAGGAAGGCCGCCGAAGCCATCTACATGGTCGCGACGTCATCCGAGCCCCGTCACTGGGTCGTCTTGGGCAGTGATGCCCAGCGCCGGATCGGAGTCAAGCTCGATCAATTTCGATCGGAGTTCGACGCGGGCAAGGACCTCGCGCTGAGTACCGATTTCCACGGAAGCGCCGACAACGCTGTGCTCTGAATGCACAGTCCGCCACAAGCAGAAGGGGCTTACTCGAACCAGCGCGCTGGTCGGAATAAGCCCCTCAGAGTGGTTCTAGCTGGGATCGAACCAGCGACCCCTCGCGTGTGAGGCGAGTGCTCTCCCGCTGAGCTATAGAACCGCGGGTTGTCGCCGAGGCGACTGTTCGGGTCGGCGTTTGCGGTGCCGCTCGAACGAGAATGAAGATTACACACCCGGTTGCTGTCATACCAAATCGCGTGCACAACAGCGTAAAACTGAGGTTTCCGGGGGCGGTGTGACGGGTGAGGCTTCACCGGTGCGTTGCCCGGGCGACACGGGCCCGTCGCCCGGGCGCGGTGGGATGGATCGCGATTCCTGCCCACCCGGTTCTCCCCGCCTCGGACGACCGGCGGAACTACATGCCTGTAGTTCAGATTTACCCCCTTCTACCAGGCGATTTGTTACCTGCGCAGATCGTCGGCTAATGTTCTCTCTCGTCAGCGGGACAGCCGAAAGGCGCCCGGGACGAAATGCGGATGTAGCGCAGCTGGTAGCGCATCACCTTGCCAAGGTGAGGGTCGCGGGTTCGAATCCCGTCATCCGCTCGAGAGGCCAACACGGCCTGCTTGGCGGTGTGGCCGAGTGGTGAGGCAACGGCCTGCAAAGCCGTGCACACGGGTTCGATTCCCGTCGCCGCCTCTTCTTTTATGAAGAGCAAAAGACCCGCGCGATTAGCTCAGCGGGAGAGCGCTTCCCTGACACGGAAGAGGTCACTGGTTCAATCCCAGTATCGCGCACCATGTTTCATACAGATCAGGCCCGGCTCACGCCGGGCCTTTCTGCTGTCTCGGGCGAAATCGGCGGGGCGCCTGCGCGCGGTGATCGGCGAGATCTATCGTTTCTTTGTTGATGCGTCTTGGACGTCATCGGCGAGCAGTGGCGAGGATGAGGACAGTTCCGGGCCCGGCCCGGTCGGATCATCGGATCGTCGAAGGGATACGTGATGGCCACGGTTTCACCCGAGAGCGTCGGCGACAGCGACGAGCACGAACCCGCTTTCCACCCCTACCATCACCCCGCGGCCGGCTGGGGTGCGGCCAAGAGCGTGACCGGTTTCCTGGCCCGCGAGGGCGAGCTCATCATCGGGCCGCGCGCGATCCTGAAGATGAACCACGAGAACACCGGCTTCGACTGTCCCGGGTGCGCATGGCCCGACGACCTGAAGGGCCTGCATCTCGATATCTGCGAGAACGGCATCAAGCACGTCACCTGGGAGATGACCCACAAGCGCGTCGGGCGCGAATTCTTTGCGGCCCATACCGTCACGGAGCTGTCGACGTGGAGCGATTTCGACCTGGAGAACCAGGGTCGGCTGACGGAACCGATGAGCTATGACCCCGATACCGACCGCTACGTCCCCATCTCCTGGCCGGACGCGTTCGAGATGGCCGGGCGGGCGCTGCGGGAGCTGGACGATCCGAATCGGGCGGCCTTCTACACCTCCGGCCGGCTCGGCAACGAGGCCACGTTCCTGTATCAGCTGCTCGCGCGGGAGCTCGGCACCAACAATCTGCCGGACTGCTCGAACATGTGCCACGAAGCCAGTGGCCGCGCGTTGCAGGCCTCGCTCGGAACCGGTAAGGGCACAGTCGATCTGAAGGATTGGGAAGCGGCGGACGCCCTGTTCATCCTGGGGGTAAACGCGGCGTCGAACGCGCCGCGCATGCTGACGGCGCTGGTCGAGGCCCACAAGCGGGGCGCGCGGATCGTGCACATCAATCCGCTGGTCGAGGCCGCGGCGCGCAAGGCGATCATCCCGCACGAATTCCTCGCGATGGCCACTTTCCGGGCGACGCCGACCAGCAATCTGAACCTGCAGCCCCGCATCGGCGGTGATATGGCACTGCTCCGGGGAATGGCCAAAGCCGTTCTGGAGCAATCGAAGTCGGATCCGAAGGCGCTGGACCACGAATTCATCGACCGCTACACCAGCGGGTTCGACACCTATCGCGCGGTCTGCGAGGCCACCTCGTGGGCCGAGATCGAACAGCTGTCCGGAGTCAGTGAAGCGCGAATCCGCGCGGCGGTGGACATCTACCGTGCCGCCGACCGCACCATCGTCAGCTGGTGTCTGGGAGTCACGCAGCACGAGCACGGCGTCGACACGGTGCGCGAGATCGTGAACCTGCTGCTGCTCCGCGGCAATCTGGGTCGCGAGGGCGCGGGTCCGTCACCGGTGCGCGGGCACAGCAATGTGCAGGGCAATCGCACCTGCGGTATCGACCATCGGCCCACCGAGGCGTTCCTGGACCGACTCGGCCAGGTGTGCGGCATCGAGCCGCCGCGCGCGCACGGCCTGGACACGGTCGCCACCATCGAGGCGATGACGGCCGGGCGGGTGTCGGTGTTCGTCGGGATGGGCGGGAACTTCGCGCTCGCCGCGCCGGACACCGCTTACACCTTCGAGGCATTGCGCAACTGCGAGTTGACGATTCAGGTCAGCACCAAACTCAATCGCAGCCATCTGGTGCACGGACGCCGCGCGCTCATCCTCCCCTGCCTGGGCCGCACCGAAAAGGACATGCAGCGCAACGGGCTCCAGTCCACCTCGGTGGAGGACTCGATGAGCATGGTGCATCTGTCGACCGGCATGAAGAAGCCCGCGTCCACGCATCTGCTCTCCGAACCGGCGATCATCGCCGGGATCGCGCGGGCCGGGCTGCCCGGGAGCGGCACCCCCTGGCAGGACTACGTCGACGACTATGACCGCATCCGCGACACCATGGCCGCCGTCCTGGACGGATTCGAGGACTTCAACCGCCGGGTGCGGTTGCCGCTCGGGTTCCGGATCCGCCAGCCCGCACGCGAACTCGTCTTCCGCACGCCGTCGGGGCGCGCGGAGTTCTCCACGGCCCCGCTGCCGCAACCCGCACAGAACGCCGATGTGCTGACGCTGGCGACCATGCGCTCACACGACCAGTGGAACACCACCATCTATTCGGACAACGATCGCTACCGGGGCATCGAGAATCTGCGCACCCTGATCTTCATGAACACCGACGATATGCGCGAGCGTGGGCTCGGTGAGTTCGACGAGGTCGACATCACCAGCATCGCCCGGGACGGCAGCACGCGGAGGCTGAGCGGCTACAAGGTCATTCCCTATGACATTCCGCGGGGTTGCGCGGCCGGGTACATGCCGGAGATGAATGTGCTGTGCGCGATCGGCGACTACAGCACCCAGAGCGACCAGCCGATCATGAAGAACGTCAACGTACGGGTCGAGGCGTCGGGTCGCTGACCGGGCGTCGCGAATACAGAGCTGCTTTCGACACTCGGCTCACGGGAGAGGTCCGGGCGCGACGCTGCCCCGATCCTCGGCCGGGAGCTCGAGCTGCGACGACCCGGGAATCGTCTGCGGCCGGGTGGCGATCGCTACACAGATACCGACGCCCACCCCGAGGATGGTGTCCGTACCTCGGTCGAGCAGTAGCCGAACGGGGTCGGCGGGCGCGGCGAGGTCGGTCATCACCATGATCAGTGGGGTGAAGAAGCCCAGTGCGAGAGCGTAATTGCGGGCCATGAACAGTTCGGTGGGAAACAGCAGCAGCAAGACCAGCACGCCGAGCAGCGCCGCGGGCAGATGCGGCAGCAGCAGGACCGCGGTGGCGGCCAGGCCGACGAAAGTCCCCAGCACGCGGTGCATTCCGCGCAGGACGTGGCCGCGCGCGTCCTGGGCCGCCAGGGGCACCGCGGCGGCTGCCATCGCCCAATTGGCATGGGCCACACCCCACCCCACCCCGACCGCACCGGCGAGAGCGACCGCGAGCACATAGCGGCCGGCGTGACGCGCCGACTCCCCCAGCTCGAATGCCCGGGCTTCTGCGGCCGGCGCGACGGTGTCGGCGTGGAGCGTCCCGAGCACGACGCAGAGCACCGCGGTGGCGGCGAACAGCGACAGTCCCGGCAATGGTGCGGCCGCGCACGCGGGAATCGACGCCAGTGCGCCGAGTGCGAACAATCCGAAGAAGGGCCCGCCGGGCCGCAGTCCGGCGCGGTCGGCGAACAGCGAACCGGCAGCGGCGAATCCGGTTTCGACCGCGACCAGGAGCACCGGACGGGCGTGGATCGCCGCCAGCAGGACGCCGATCGCCGCGCCCGCACCGATCAGCACGGCCGCGAGCAGCTGGTGACGCAGCCGTGACCACCGGGTGCGGCCACGCCCGTACATGCCGACGAAGGAGCCGAAGACCGCGAACACCAGCAGATCCGTCCGGCCCGCCAGCACCAGCACGGTGCCCGGGATCGCCAGCCCGGACGCGACGCGCACCGCATGGTGGTGGTCGTCGCCGCGGGGACCGACCGCCAGCAGTTCACGAATCAGGTGCACAGCCGGTCTCCGATCGTCGTACGAGGAGCTCCGCATCGCCTGGCGGTGGCAATGGGAACGCCACCGGGCATAGGAATACGGCACGCCACCGACGGTGTGAGCCGGAGTTCGCGCGAGGTGGTGACGGACGAGCGGACCGGCACTCAGGATCCGCTGGTATTCGTCCGCGAACCCATTGTCGCCGATCATGAATTCGCAGTTCAAACGGCATTTCTTATCCCCCGATAAACAGCGCCGATCAACGCCGGTCGACCCGGCCCGGCGACCACCGCATCTCGCAACGACGGTGCACGGCCCGGCAATCAGCGCACGTCAGGGCCACCGCACTCCCTGCGGATCAGCCCACCCCACAACCACTGCAATCCCCGAGGATCAACTCGCTCCTGGACTACGCTGGGCGGTCTGTGGCTCGTGCTCGACGACATCGGGGCGCGCGGCGCGGGCGGTTTCGATCAGGGCTCGGGCCAGCGTAGAGACCGGTTCGGCCGACTGGATGACCAGCGCGATCATCGAGCCGACGGCAGGGTCTCGCAGGGGCACGACCCGGGCTCCGGCGGGTGGCGGTATGGTGCGCAGCCAGGTCGAGGGGATGACCGTGGCCCAGCGACCGGTGGCGACATGCGCGAAAAGGGTTGCGACCGAGTCGGTTTCGAGACGCGGGTGTGCGACCAGACTCCGGGTGGCAAGGGCGGCGTCGACCAGCTGACGGCCTCGCATTCCGGGATTCAGCAGGCACAGCGGCAATTCCACGATGTCGATCCAGTCGAGTGGACTGGTCCGCTCGGCGACCAGGTCGGTGCCGACGAGCAGCACCTGCTCTTCGCGATAGAGAGGCGTGACTGTCAGTCCGGAGGTGTCCTGCCCGTCGGGGTAGATGACGCCCGCGTCGAGTTCGAACCGGCGCAACCGATCGACGATGTCCGCGGAGGCCAGGCTGGTCTCGACGTGGACCCGTACCAGCGGATGCGCGGTGCAGAACGGGTCGGTGAGCAGCGCGATGGTCGCGGCGGACGCGGGTATCACACCCAGCCGCAACTCACCGGACAGACCGGTCCGCAGCGCGGTGACCTCCTGTTTGAGGGCGTCGTGGTCGGCCAGGATGCGACGCGCCCACAGCACCAGCCGCTGTCCCTCTGGCGTCAGCCCCTCGAAGGTGCGGCCGCGCTTCACGAGCGGCACCTTCAATTCGCTCTCCAGTTTGCGTATCGCCTCCGACAACGCCGGTTGCGAGACATAGCAGGCGGCCGCCGCCCGCGCGAAATGACGCTCCCGCGCGAGCGCGACGAAGTACTCGAGCTGGCGGAACAACATGGCCCTATTCGATCACGCCGATCCAGTCGTGCCTGGGCATCGACTCGGGATCCCCGCCGTCGCCGAGCTGCCTGCTCACGCCTGGTTCCTTGTCCGTTTCGGGGTCGTTGCGACAGAAGTGGGCGTGAGTTGGTTACTCTGCCTTGTCACGCCGTTACGGGTTTCGCTCGACTCACGTTCGATCGACCCGGGTTCGCTGGACCACGCGGCTGTTGCCCTACATCGATGACTCGAGATCGTTCGCTTCGGTTCGTGGAGGAGGTGGGGTAATGGAGGCCGGGGTCGGCGTGGATACCCGAGACGGGTTGGATGCGATCGAGCACGCGCGGGAAATGGCGGGGCGGCGGTTCCGGCTGGACGGGTACTACGAGGTCGGGCGCGAGAAGGTCTTGGAGTTCGCGGCGGCGGTTCAGGACGAGCATGCGGCGCATTGGGATGACGAGGTCGCGGCCGCGCTGGGGTATGCGGCATTGCCGGCTTCGCCGACATTCGTGGCGCTGCTGGGCGGCAGGCTGCTGCACGAGATGAGCGAGCTGCTGAGGGGTTACGACCTGCGGGCCTCGGTGCACACGGATCAGGTGCTGGAGTTCCATCGGCCGGTGCTGGTCGGGGATCGATTGACCAGCAATGTGGTGCTGCAGTCGTTTCGGCAGGCATTCGGCGGGGACATGCTGGTGTTCGAGAACGTCGTCACCGATCAGCTGGGCGAAGCGGTGGTCACAGGGACGACCAGCATGATCGCGCGGTCGGAACGGTCGGCGCAGAGCGTGGAGGTGACGCGGCGGATCGGGGCGCTGGTGCACCGCGGAGTGGACACGTTCGTGCGGCATTCGCCCGAACGGGTCGAGCTCGTCGACTGGATCCCCACGCCGGCCACGTACCACAGCACCCACTCACGGACGGTCGGCTCCCTTCGCGAATGCGATGAGTTGCCCAGTCGCACAGTCTTTCTCACCATCGGCGATCTGGTCCGCTACGCGGGGGTGGCGGGCGACCCGAACCCGATCCACTGGCACCCCGACGCCGCCCGCATGGTGGGTCTGGAACGTGGCGTGGTCGCGCACGGCATGCTCACCATGGCCTATGCCGGTGCCTTCGTCACGTCCTGGCTGGGTGATCCGGGCGCGCTGAAGCAGCTGAGTGTGCGCATGAGCAATCCGGTGTACGTGGGCAGCGAGGGGCCGACCGCGATCGAATTCACCGGCAAGGTCAAGTCGATCGATCCGGTGGCCGGCACCGCCGCGGTCACGATCTCCGCAATGCACGAGGGCCACAAGGTATTCGGCCGTGCCATCGCCGTGGTCCAGCTGAGCTGATCCGGCCCTGCCGACGCCACTTCACCCGAAGCGGACGAGGTGAGCATCTCACCAGCAACCGTAGGTTCGGCACGCGGTCATTCTTCGTTCCATGAGTGCGACCGCTGATCGCCGGGAGTTCGAACCGATGAATTTTCCCGTGATCGACCTGGGTTCCACCGTCATCGATCTCACCGCGACCAGCATCACGGCCGATATCACCTACTTGCCGCAGCCCTGGGGCTCGATGTACCGCGTTCACCGCTATCGAACAGTGAACGCGGGCGGTCACCTCCGGCAATCAGTGTGACCGCTGGGAGCGGATGAGGGCTCCTGGCCGGGCACCGGTGTCCTCGCCGTCGCGGAGCACGACCTCGCCGGAGACGATGGTCGCGCGATAACCTTCGGCGCGCTGCAGCAATCGGCGAGCACCACCCGGCAGGTCGTAGGCCATGGCGGGCGGCAGCAGGCGCAGCGCCTCGAAGTCGATCACATTGAGGTCGGCCTTCTTACCGACGGCGATGACGCCGCGGTCGTCCAGGCCGTACATCTGGGCGGTGTCGTAGGTCATCTTCCGGATCGCCAGGGGCAGCGGAATGCGTTCGCCCCGCGCACGATCGCGCGCCCAGTGGGTGAGCAGGTAGGTGGTGTTGGAAGCATCGCAGATCGCGCCGACGTGCGCGCCGCCGTCGCCGAGACCGACCGCGGTGGCCGGGTGCAAGAGCATCTCGCGGATCGGATCCTGCGTGAAGCGGGAGTAGTTGAGCAACGGGCGGTAGAACAGTGCCCGGCCGTCGCGGGAGAGCAGCTGGTCGTAGATGTAGTGGAACGGTTCGACACCCGCGTGGGCGGCGTCCGCGGCCAGGCTGGCTTCCGGGTCCGGTTCGTAGTCGGGCGGGTCGCCGAGGGTGAATGTGCGGTCGAGTCCCATGCTGATGAAGGCCATCGGATTGTCGGGGAGATCGGCCTCGGTCAGGATGGTCTCGCGCAGCGCGGGATCGCGGAGTTCGGCGACGAGGGCGTCCAGGTTCTGGCCCGCGCGCTCGGCCGCGGCCTGGTAGGAGGGCCGGAACGAGAACGGATTGAAGGTCTGCAGGCCGATCAGCAGGCCCAGTGGCCGCGCGGAAACCTGTGGGCGCACGGGGATTCCGGAGTCGAAGGCGGCGGCGGCCGCGTCCAGCAGGCGTTTCCAGTCGTCGGGTGCGCCGTCGTGCTGCAGGAGACCGAAACTCACTGTGCGGCCGGTCTGTTCGGCGAGGCGCAGCATCCAGGCCAGTTCGCGATCGGGGGCGGCGAGATCTTCGCCCATGATGCCGGCGGGGGCGAGTTCGAACACGCCCGCGCCCGCGTCGGCCAGCGCCTGGCCGATGCCGAACAGTTCCTCCTCGGCCGCGAAGGTGCCGGGCACGGGTTCGCCGTCGATGGCGCGGTGCACGATCGTGCGTGAGGTCGAAAAGCCCAGTGCCCCGGCCTCGATGCCCTCACGCACCAGTTTGGCCATCATGGCGATGTCCTCGGGCGAGGCCGGGTCGTTCTTCGCGCCCCGCTCCCCCATCACGTACGCGCGCACCGCGCCGTGCGGCACCTGCGTGCCGACGTCGATGGCCAGCGGCAGCCGGTCCAGCGCGTCGAGGAATTGCGGGAAGGACTGCCAGTCCCACCGGATTCCGGTCGACAGCGCCGCGCCCGGAATGTCCTCGACACCCTCCATCAGCCCGATCAGCCACTCCCGTTTCTCGGGCGTGACCGGGGCGAACCCGACTCCGCAGTTCCCCATCACCACGGTCGTCACGCCGTGCCAGCAGCTGGGGGTGAGCTGCGGGTCCCAGGTGATCTGCCCGTCGTAATGCGTGTGGATGTCCACGAAGCCCGGGGTGACCAGCAGCCCCGTCGCGTCGATCCGGTTCTGCGCCGCCGCGTTCGCGAGCGCGCCGGGCGCGGCGATCACCGCGATCCGTCCGTTCTCCACCGCGATGTCGGCCGGATACGGTTCCGCTCCGGTCCCGTCGACGATCGTGCCGTTGCCGATGATGAGTGAGTAGCTCACGAGAGGTCCTAGCAATCCAGATTCGCTAACACTGCACAGACTAACTAGACATGACGTCAGTGAAGCGGGAATCGGGAGAATCAGTTCTGATCAGCGTGTTCACGCGCGGGAAATTATGGTGGAGCCCATGAGAATTCGGCGGTGGCGGCGGGTTTATCTGGCCGCCGAGTACGCGGCGTTGTTCTTCGGCGGGACGACCCTGTACAACGCGGTACTGCGGGGGAAGCCGCCGATTCCGGCGCTGCTGGTGCTGGGGACCGGGGTGACGGTGTATCTGCGGCGGTCGAAGGGATTCGATCGCGGATCGCTGTGGCGGGCGGAGGCGTTCTCGGGGCAGGCGCGATCGATGGCGGTGACCGCCGGGGCGAACGCGGTGGCGCTGACCGCCGTGACCGCGGCACTGCGGCGGGAGGATCTGTTCGATCTGCCGCGGCGGAATCCGCTCATCTGGCTGGCGGTGATGGTGCTGTATCCCGCCCTGAGCGTGTATCCGCAAGAGTTGATCTTCCGATCGTTCCTGTTCCACCGCTACCAGCCGGTGTTCGGTGACGGGCGGGCCATGGTGGCGGCCAGTGCCGCGGCATTCGGCTACGTGCACATCGTGTTCGGAAGCTGGTTCTCGGTGGCGGCGAGCAGCGTCGGCGGGTGGTTGTTCGCCGCGCGGTACATGAGGACGCAGTCGCTGTTCACCGCCTCGGTCGAGCACGCGCTGTACGGGATGCTGGTGTTCTCGGTCGGACTGGGGCGGTACTTCTATCACGGCGCCGCCCCGGCCGCCCGAATTCAGTTGGGGGCCACCAGAACCGCCTGACGCGACGGCACGGACTGGGCGAAGACCGCTATGGTGACGATGAGCACGAAAGCCAGCAGTGCCGTGGTGGTGCGGGCGATGTGGAACAGCTCCCAGCGGTGCAGCAACTGGGCATAGTCGGCGGGGACCGGGCCGACCGCCCACTGCTTGATCTTGCCGTTGATGGGGACGTTGCCGAATCGCGTGATGACGAAGCTGGTCACCTCGAGACCGAACGAGGTGGCAGCCAAACGGCGCACGAGACCGCCGCTGTAGACGGCCAGCAGCAGTGACGTCAGCGCGGCCAGCGCCATGGCCGATTGCATGACGGGACCGTTGACCTTCATGAGGGCGGCGTGGAAGGTGAAGCGGACGTCCAGGGGGACGGTCTTGAATGCCTGGGCGACATTGATCAAGCCGTAACCGAATGCGCCGCACAGGTATCCGGTGGCGAGCAGAGCGGCTGCGGTGAGCAGGCGAGTGCGCATGGGCGAGCCTTTCGAGAGGTCAGTGGTGCGCAGATAGTTCATATTTCTGAACAGTTCTGATTTTTGAACCTGTATCCTGACTCTGTCAAGACAGCGGTTCGACATCGATCGGAGGGTTCGTGCCTCGTTCACCGCGAGCGGCGGACACCGCGGGCACACCGGTGAGCGCCGAGGAACAACGGCGGCTCGAGGCGCTGGCTCCGCTCATCGCCACGCATTTCCGCCGCGCCCACGGCGATATGCCCTCGACCCTGCGCACGTCCTTCGAGGCGGACGGGCTGGGCAATCGCCACGGTGCGGTCCTGGCCCAGGTGCTGGCCGCGGGCAGCATCAGCGTGAGCGATCTGGCCCGTCGCCTCGGCATCAGCCTCACCAACGCGAGTCAGCTTGCGGGAGAACTGAATCGGGCCGGCTGGCTGCGACGCCACAACGACCCGGACGACAATCGCCGCACTCTGCTGTCGCTCCCCGACGACCGCCGCGACGATGTGGCCACCTTCATCAACCGCCGCTCCGACGCCCTGCTGCGCGCCATGTCCCGGCTCGGCGCCGAGGAACGCCGAGGCTTCCTGGCCGGCCTGCAAGCCTGGGCCGAGGAAATCGACCGCTGACGCCTATCCTGCCTGTCGACCGCCTCGCATTCCGCTGGTAGGGGCCCCTGGCGACCGACCGGCATGGGCTGGTCGGGCAGACTAACCGGGTGGGAAACCTACCTGTGGCAGCGGTGGTCTGTGCGTTCATCGGTGCGATCTTGTTCGCGGTGTCGGCGGTGGCACAGCAGCGGGCCGCGGCGGATGTGCCCGAAGGGGATGCGCTGCTCGCCAAGTTGATCCGGAATCCGCGGTGGGTGGCGGGTTTGATCGGGGACGCGGGTGGTTTCGCGTTCCAGGTGGCGGCGCTGGCAATGGGCTCGGTGCTGGTAGTCCAGCCGATCCTGGTGACGGCGCTGGTGTTCGCGCTGCCACTGGCCGCGCACTACAGCGGCCGCCGGGTGACGGCGGTGATGTGGATGCAGGCGGCGGCGCTGTCGATCGCGCTGGCCTGCTTCCTGGTGGTCGGGGACCCGACCGAAGGGGTGACCGACGCGACCTGGCATCGATGGATGCTGCCGCTGGGGTTGACGCTGGGTGTGATCGTCGCGGGCATCGCGGTGGCAACCACGGTGAGCGTGCCGACCCTGCAAGCCCTGCTGCTGGGCACGGCCGCGGGTCTTCTGTTCGGCATCTCCGCCGCTCTCACCCAGATTGTCACCAAGCTTTTCCAGGTCGGAATCGGCACCGCACTGACCAGTTGGGAGCTCTACATCCTGGCCGCGTGCGGCATGCTCGGCCTGTACGTGCAACAGCGCGGCTATCAGGTCGGCCCACTGTCGGCCTCGCTGCCGGCCTTCACCGTGGCCGAACCGCTGGGCGCGGCCTTCCTCGGCATGACCGTCCTCGACGAGCGGCTGCGCTCCGGCCCCGTCGGCACCGCCTTCGTCGCCGCGTCGGTCGTCGTCATGTGCGTTGCGGCGGTGCGCCTTTCCCGCGCCCAGGCCGTCCCCGCCCCCGAACCCCGGACCGCCACCGACTGACCATCGCCCGCCACGCCCGAAATCCCCCGTTTTCCTGGCGATTTGCATTAACCACCCACCCATAGGCTAATGTTCTGTCCCGCAAGCCGATCGGCCCACAAGGCCGGGTGAGCACGCGGATGTAGCGCAGCTGGTAGCGCATCACCTTGCCAAGGTGAGGGTCGCGGGTTCGAATCCCGTCATCCGCTCCACGGGGGATTTTTCGGCGCGATTAGCTCAGCGGGAGAGCGCTTCCCTGACACGGAAGAGGTCACTGGTTCAATCCCAGTATCGCGCACCAACGTTCGACCAGATCGGGCCCGGTTATCGCCGGGCCGTTCTGCTGTTTCGATCGACTTGTGACCTGACACTCGGATCACCTGTTTCCACCCGCCCTATCGCCTACTATCACACGTAGTAGAGAAGCGGGGGTGAGTCATGAGCCTTGGTCGGGCAGGCATCGTCGGGGGCGGGATCGCGGGGCTGGGTGCGGCCATCGCGCTGCGTGCGGCGGGGTGGGAAGTCACCGTCTATGAGCAGGCGGAGCGATTCACCGAGGTCGGCGCGGGGATCATCCTGTCGGCCAATGCACTTCACGCTCTCGACATGCTCGGTGTCGGACGCGAGGTACGCACCCAGCTGATCTCCGATCGTCCTGGCACCGTTCGCAATCAGCGCGGGCGGGTCCTGATCAACGCGCGGATCGATGATTTCGTCGGCGGTGTCGTCGCGATGCGCAGGGCCGATCTGATCACGATGCTGGCGGCGGCGGTCCCGGCCGAATCCGTGCGCCTGGGTACGAAGGTCGTCGCCGTGGACGAGACCGGTCGAATCCGAACATCAAGCGACACTGCGCACTATGACATCGTGATCGCGGCCGATGGCGTTCACAGCCGGGTCCGCTCCGCGTTGTGGCCCCGCCTGGGACCGGTGCGGCGGACGGGCATCACAGCCTGGCGGTGGATCCTGGACCGCCCGGCGCCCGAGAACGTCGGGCTGGTGTGGGGTCGCCATGCCGAGTGCGGAGTCGTTCCCATGACCGGTGACCGCACCATGCTGTTCGCCGCGGCCCGCTCCCCGATCATGTCACTGGATCATTTCCTCGACTGGCCGGACCCGGTGCCGGCCATGATCGCAACCGCCGACCCGAACCGGATCGTCACCGGCGAACTGCTGGAAATCACTGTGCCGCACCAGCTCTGGAATGGCCGTGTCGCCCTGATCGGCGACGCCGGGCACGCCATGCGCCCAACCCTCGGGCAGGGTGCCTGCCTGGCCCTGGAGGATGCGGTGGTCGTGGCCGACTGCGCGCCGAACCTGGCGCGATACTCGGCTATCCGGCGCCGCCGCGTTGCCGCGATGAGTCTCGTCTCCCGCCACGGCATGCGACTGACCGCGCCCGGATCGACTTCCTCAGCGGCGCTTCGGGATGCGGTACTGGGTGCTGCGCCTGATTCGACCGCGGTCCAGCTCCTGCGCACGGCCAGCAGTCGCCTGCTCGGCACGTGGCGGCGGCCCGCCCAGTCCCCGGATATGGAACAGGCAACCTGATTCACCGGCGTTTCGAGGGTGGATCACACTCCGGATCGGTGCATGTAGCAGTTGGTTTCGATCACCGAACCGGGGTCCAGGCGTTCGGTCCAGCCGCCGGGTCCGACCACGTGAAGTGTGTCCGTCCACGGCGAGTACGGCTTGCCCTGAGCGTCATAGCCGGGGTACGGCACGTAACCCCAGTAGCAGGCGAGCCCGGCGGCCGGGGGCGAGAAGACCCACATGTCGGATGGGATGTCCACTCCTACCGACACGTGCCGGATCTGCTGCTGTGCAATCACGTTCGGGTCGCCGTTGCTCACATCGCCGGGAGCCGCAGCCGCTACACCCACTGCCATCGCGAACGCCGCCGCGCCGGCCGACCCCACCCCGAACACACGCTTCATCCCCGACCCATTCCTCTTGTCGAATGCCCGCCACCCCCGAGAACAAAGACGGCGGCGAACTCTAACAGGGACTTGGCATCTCGCAGTAGGGCATTGAATTGGTCATCGAATCCGTCATCGGTGGGATGATCCGTTCAATCGCGGTCGGCGGGACAACCCCGAACTACGAGCGGTACTGGACCAGACAGAATTCATGCTCCTCGGGATCAGCCATCACGAGGACCACACCCTCGTCATAATCGTGCCGCTCCCCCGTCCATCTTCCACCGAGCGCGACAACCTGGGCGATCCCCTGATCGATATCGTCCACCGCGACATCGAGATGCACGCGCACCTTGCCGTGCTTGGGCTCGGCTACCGGCTGGAAGACAATGCGAGGCTGCTGATCTCCGGGATCTCCGAGATAGACCCAGCCCGGTTCGGAGGGCCCTCGCGGCCGATCCAGCAGCGCACTCCAAAAGCCCGCCACCCGTTCGACGTCGACGCAGTCGATGGTCACCCCGACCCAGCGATCAACCATCACTTCAGTGTCCTGCAACGTCACCGCTGCCGCTGTCGGCGGGACCCCGTCGGCGTCGGTGCCGCCCCGTACGCCCGGGCGGCACCGTCAGCTGATTCGACCTATCGGCGCCAGAAGAAGTGGTGCGTCACGCCACTCGGGCTTGGGATCTGCTCCAGGTGGAAGCGGTCGGTGAGTTCGTCGGGGCTGGTCCACAGTCTTTCGCCGTGGCCGAATTCGACTGGCGCGACGGCGAAATGGAGGGTGTCGATGAGATCGGCGTCGAGGAACTGCCGGACCGTGGCCACTCCGCCACCGATGCGGACGTCCTTGCCCTCGGCGGCTTCCAGAGCCTGTTCCAGGGCGTCCTTCGGCGATGTGTTCAGGAAGTGGAATGTGGTGGCGCCCCGGGTGATCGACGGCCGTACGTGGTGGGTGAGGACGAATACCGGTGTGCGGAAGGGCGGTTCCTCTCCCCACCAGCCTTCCCATTCGTAGTTCTCCCACGGGCCGCGCTGGGGGCCGAATTTGTTGCGGCCCATGATTTCCGCGCCGATATTGCGGTGCCATTCCCGGGTGCAGTAGTCGTCGAAGCCGTAGCTGCCGCCGGGCTCGGTCCGGGTGGGCCCGTGGGCGGTGGCGCCGGACCAGGAGAACAGCGCGGTCGCGTCGGCATCGCCGAACGGGTGCGCGAGGCTCTGCCCCTCACCGGCACCGTATCCATCGCTGGAGAGATTGAAATTGTGAACCCGAACCATCTGCGCCATCGACAATCCCTTCTGGTTGCAATCTGCAATCAGTTCGGACTGTACCTAGACTGATCTCATGGTGCAACCAGTTGCTCATGACAAGCTGACGACGCCCCCGGGCAAGTCGGGCTGCCCGATCAATATGACGGTCGAGCTGCTCGGGGACCGGTGGAGTCTGATCGTCCTGCGCGACATCATGTTCAGCGGCGCCACCCACTTCCGCGAACTGCTCTCCGGATCCATCGAGGGCATCGCCTCGAACATCCTCGCGGCGCGGCTGTCGAAACTCGTCGACGCGGGCCTGCTCACCCGCGACGACGATCCGAGCCACCGGCAGAAGGTCGAATACCACCTCACCGAAGCGGCGATCCAGCTCGTGCCCGTCATGGCTCAACTCGGCGCCTGGGGTGCCCGATGGCTCGACACGACCCCGGAACTGACGGTGCGAGCCGAACTCCTCGCCGCCGGCGGCCCCGCCCTGTGGGAGCGATTCATGGCCGAACTGCGTGCCATCCACCTGCACGGCGCACCACGCCCGACTGACGGCGTCCTGTCGGAACTGACCGCCGCCTACGAAGCCGCAGTCCGCCGAGAACAGGAAGCCACCGGATAGCGGGTGCGGAGTTTCAGGAGTACAGCAGGAACTGCGTCACCCACCGCCGGCACCGCCGGGGTTCCTCGACCGGCAGCCTCTGACCTGCCGCGACAACAGACCCGGGCCGACGGCAACGCCGGCCCGGCGTCGGCCCGCACCGATCACGCGGCGCCGGCGGCGAGGCATCGGAATCGGTTGCGGGATACCAGATTCCGGCCTCGATCCCGCCAGGCGACAATGACCCCCGTTGGGGCGCACCGAGACCGTGCAACTCACCTGTTTCATCTGCGGAGCGGCGGCGATCGCGGCCGAATCTCGACGGCAGGTGTTGTGTGCGACGCACTCGTCAACCGCGCGAACGTGCTGGGCTCGATGCCCGCTGATGGCGTCGGCCGGGGCATCGGAAACCGTTGTCGAACGCTCGCCGGGTGATCCGTTTCCGGTGTTCGCCGTGGCTGCCGGGCGTTTGCCACCAGGCTATTGCCACAGCGATCTTGCCGGGGCAGGCTGAGGAGCGTCGGTGGCGTCACCGAGGCGCTGCCCCCGCTCAGAGGAGGTGGATCGAACGTGTTCGCACGCTCTAGCACGATTCAGGCGCAGCTGTCCTCTATTGATGCCGGGATTGCCTACATGCGCGATGAAGTGATGTCCGAATTGGCGGACATGCCCGGTTGGGTGGGCCTGTCGCTCATGGTCGACCGACGCTCCGGCCGGTGCATCGCCACGACCGCGTGGGAATCGGAAGAGGCCATGCGTGACAGTCAGGGTCGAGTTCGCCCGATTCGCGATCGCGCGGTCGAGATGTTCGGGGGCGGCGGCCCGCTGGTCGAGGAATGGGATATCGCCGTTCTGCATCGGGACCACCTCGCACAGGAGGGTGCCTGCGTGCGTGCGATCTGGACCCGGACCACTCCGAATCAGCTCGACTCGGCCATCAACGTCTACCGATCTGCTGCCTTGCCGGGTATGGAAGGGCTGGAAGGCTTCTGCAGTGCCAGTCTCATGGTCAACCGGGCAACCGGGACCGCTGTCTCGAGTGCCTCGTTCGACAGCGCCGAGGCCATGGCTCGCAACAGCATGGACGCCGCGGATCTCCGGGCATCCACGACCCAGCAGGCCGGCGTCGAAGTGACCGACGTCGGCGAGTTCGAACTGGCGCTCGCACACCTGCGCGTCCCCGAGTTGGTGGGTTAACCCGCACCGGGCGGCGCCGGTACTCCGGCGCCGCCCGTCCGAGCGGCCGGCGTCGAGGCCCATGGCAACGCGGAACATCGCTCACGGCGAGATGAGTGCTGCACATGCTGCCTTCCTCCACCGTCCGGCTCCTGGTCCCCGCATCACAGGACAACTGTCTCATCTGGTTCTCCCGCCTGCGACTCCGCTATTTCGGTTGGGGTGCAGGCGATTACGACGGCACCGGCCCAGGTACCGAAGAGTTTCGCCGCCGGATGTCCACGCTCGGTTGGGAATACGAAGCCGACGCCCCTCCCGCTCGCGGGCTCCGGCACGTGGACCGAGGGTCTCGATCAGGTTCTCGGCCTGCTCGAACGCATTGTCCAGCCGCTGAGGAGGACATCGATGTTGCCTGTCGTCTACTCGATGAGCGTGTCGCTGGATGGTTTCATCGCCGGACCGGGTGGTGACATCGGCTGGACCGCTCCTGACGCGGAGCAGATGCGATTTCACCTGGAGCAGACCCGTGATGTCGCCGCTCACCTGTGCGGACGCCGTCTGTATCAGGAGATGCTGGTGTGGGAGACGGCCGAGCAAACCATGTCCGACGAGGCGGACCTGGAGTTCGCCCGGATCTGGCGGCCGATTCCGAAGGTGGTCTTCTCGCGGACGCTGAATTCGGTGGCGGGCAACGCGCGGCTGGCCACCCAGGACATCGGCACCGAGGTCCGCCGCTTGCGGGACCGGCTGGGCGGCGGCGTGGTGGCCATCGGTGGGGCGGGGCTTGCCGCGGCGGCTATCTCCGAGGACCTGATCGACGAATACCACCAGTTCGTACGGCCGGTCATTCTCGGCAGCGGCACCCCGTACTTCCCGCCGCTGGACAAGCCCCTCGACCTGCGGCTGATCGAGTCACGGACAGTGAGCTCCCAGGTCGTCTACCTTCGCTACCAACGCGTGCGGTGAGTTCGGCGCTCGACGGGAACCGATTCGCCGATGCGTGACTCATCGTGGGGCTCAGCCGAATCGGGTGTCAGCGCAGGTTGCGGTCGAACAGGTCCAGCAGTTCGCGATAGTGCCGTTCATCGGCCTCGGCGTCGTAGGCGGACGTGTCGGCCTGGGTGTAGCCGTGCTGCGCGCCTTCATAGACCTCGGTGCGGTGGCGGATACCGACGGCATCGAGGGCCTTGTCGAACTGGGCAATGTGCTCCGGAGTCATGTGGTGATCCTCGCCGGCATGGGCGAAATACAGCTCCCCCGTGATGTTTCCGACGGTCAGGTGCGGACTTTCCGGGCCGTCGGTGACGAGCGGTCCGCCGTGGAATCCGGCGACCGCCGCGACCCTGTCGGGGAACATGGCGGCGATCACCACCGCCAGCCGCGCACCCATGCAGTAGCCGGTGAGACCGACCTTCCCCGGGGCGACCTGCGGCCACGCTGCCAGCCAGTCGAGGTAGGCGCCCGCGTCGGAACGCATTCGCTCCGGTGTCAGCTCACGGATCATCGGGAAGACCTGCTGGAAGATCTCCGGTCGCTCCGACGGGTCGATGAAGTCCGGCAGCTCGATCACCGGTGCGCGCCCGTGCCGGTAGAAGGCGTTGGGCAGCAGGACGGTGTAGCCGTGCGCGGCAATACGATCGGCCAGCGCCCGCAGGCTCGGCCGCAGCCCGAACCCGTCCTGGATCACCAGCACTCCCGGATGGGCCGCGCCATCGTCGGGACGGACGACGTACGCGTCCGCGACACCGTCCGGTGTCCGAATGTCGACCGACATCCCGTGCACAGCAGTCATCGTCGAATCCTCCTGTCGCGTCCCCCTTTCGAACGTACCTCATTCAAGATCGGCCGATTCGACTCGGCGGCGGGCAGACACGAATGACACGACGTGCACATCGACAACAAGCACCCCGTCCCCCGCCTCGCCGACAACTCATGATGTCGAACACCCGGTGATACAGCGGGGTACACGTGCCGATCCCGGCGCTGGTCGCCGTTCGATTTCGAGGCAGGGGAATCACCGCTCCGGGTCGAAGTGTTCATTCCTGGAGTGAATGCACCGAACTGCCGAGCACACACGGACGGGGAAACATGGCCGACCAACTGACGATCATGGCCGTACATGCTCATCCGGACGACGAAGTCCTCAGTACCGGTGGGGTTTTCGCGCGGTATGCCGCCGAAGGAATCCGGACGGTACTGGTGACCTGCACCAATGGTGAGCAGGGCGATGCGCCCGGCGGGATCAAGCCCGGCCTGCCGGGCCATGATGCGAATGCCGTACGGGCGCAACGACTCTCCGAACTTCAGGAGTCGGCCGCGCTGCTGGACATCCAGCACGTCGAACTGCTCGGCTACCGCGATTCGGGGATGGACGGCTGGGACGCCAACCACGACCCCGAGGCCTTCTGGAATATTCCGGTCGATCAGGCGGCCGCACGACTCGCGGACCTCATGCGGCACTACCGTCCCCAGGTGGTCGTCACCTATGACGAAAACGGCAACTACGGCCACCCCGACCACATCCAGGCCAACCGTGTCGCAGTGGCGGCAGCATCGGCAACCGATATCCCGGACAAGCTCTACTACACCGCGCTTCCACGCGAATCCTCCCGCGAAATGTTCGCGGATCTGCGGGCGAGAGGCCTGATCGACTTCGAGCCGCCGGACAACTTCGGCACGCCCGTGGATCAGATCACCACCGTCGTGGACGTGGCCCCCTATACCCGGCGCAAGATCAAGGCGCTCGAGGCCCACGTCAGCCAGAGTGACAGCGTGCCGTTCCTGCAGATGTCCGCCGAACTACAGCACTCGATCTTCGCCACCGAATCCTTCGTCCGCCACTTCAACCGCGTCGCCGCACCCACCCAGGAAACCGACCTCTTCGCCGGCCTCCGCTGACCGGCGTAGCCCCTGTTCCGCACAGTCACGGCGGTTGTTCCGGCCGTCGTGACTTCGTGGACTCGGCAACGTATGCAGACGCTGCGTACCCGCCTCACATCATCGCGTCTTTTACGCATCGGCCCGCTGCAAGTAATCTTGATACAGGGGAACGCACGCTGCCGCAGGGCCGGAGGACAACCTTCGGTCGCAATGCGGGGCAAGCAATTCGATAGCGATCTTCAAGGCTGCACCCGTAGATTTCGAGGGGATCGAGAGGGTGAGAGGCTATGGCGCTCCGCATATCCGGTCGCGCGATCACCAGCGACATGACGCCCGAGACCGCGCATCTGATGTTCGGCCCAGGCGGTGGCACGTGGGTGTTGAGCTGGCTGCCGGGGTGGGATCTGACCCGGGAGCAGGCCATCGACGGGATGGCGCTGGACGAGATCCTGAGCGACCCCGCCCCCGCTGACCGGGACTTCGCGTTGGAGATGGCCGCGCTGCGGGCCGAATCGCTCGGCCTGCGGCTCGAGGATGTCGTGGTGCGGTTGTTCGCGCGAATCGCCGAACGGGATCGGCAGCACCAAACAGGAACGGACGGGGCGGACGGTCCGCCGGGGAGCTCCGAGGGACCGTGCCGCACCCGCCGCCTCCAGGCGATCCACCCCGGTGCGCTCCGGCGACACACCGAGCCCGCGCCAGGCGGGGAGCGGCCGACCGCACACATCGTGGATTCACGGCGGCGAGCCGCCCATGCGATTGTGCGGCGAGCCGCGATTGTGCGGCGAGCCGCGATTGTGCGGCGAGCCGCGATCGGGCGGCGAGCCGCCCGTCCGATGCCCGGGAGTCGCACACCATTGGGGGATTTCTCCCTAATCAGCCCCGATGGTGGGCCGTTGAGCAGATGTCGGTGATCGATTTTCGGCGGGCATCGGGCAAACTCGGAGGCGCAAACCGCACACGATCTCTTGGGAGTGATTGAATGCGCAAGATCCTGCCTTCCGCCCTGCTGGCCGCCAGCGCCGTGGGCGCCCTGCTGGTGCTGCCCGCCGGCACCGCCAACGCCCTGACCCCGGCCTGCCAGGCCGCCAACGACATCCTCGCCAGCTACGGTTCGCTCGGCCCGAGCCCGCAGCAGAAGCAGGAGGCCGCCGACCGCCTGCACGCCATCGACGCCGGCGGCCAGGAGCGGTGGGCGATCGACAACTACGCCGACGCGCTGGCCAAGGGCGACGTCGCGCTGGTCGGTAACAACGCCGCGATCCTGAACGGCGTCTGCCAGACGGGCCAGTAGTTCTTTCTGCTCCGCAGCACACTTCGGGCCGGGACACCTAGCGCGTCCCGGCCCGAAGTGTGATTCCACGCGTTCCCGAAGACGGTGCCCGGCAGATCGTTCCGAGCTGGATCCGCCAGTTCTTCATCGCCGCCGAACGTCCCGCGGCCTGCGATGCGTCGCCGACCCGGCAGGGCTTCGACCCGTCAGTTGACCAGGCGCGCGTGGTCTCCCCAATACCGTTCGCGCAGGTCGCGTTTCAGGATCTTTCCGGCTCCCGACACCGGCATGGCGTCGACGATCTCGACGCTGCGCGGGGCCTTGTAGCCGGCGATGAGCTGTCGGGTGTGATCGCGGATCTCGGCCGGGGTCACCGAATGGCCGGGCTTGCAGACGATGACCGCGTGGACGCGTTCACCCCATTCGTCGTCGGGGATGCCGATGACGGCGACCGCGGCCACGGCGGGGTGCGCGGCGACGGCGTTCTCCACCTCGGCGGAGTAGACGTTCTCACCGCCGGACACGATCATGTCCTTCAACCGGTCGACGATGTGGAGGAAGCCCTCGGCATCGAGGTAGCCGCCGTCGCCGGTGTGCAGCCAGCCCGCGCGGAGCGCGGCGGCGGTCTCGTCGGGCTTGTTCCAGTAGCCGAGCATGACGTGGCCGCCGCGGGTCACCACCTCGCCGACCGCACCCGCCGGCACATCCTGCCCGTCGCCGTCGACAATGCGGATTTCGCTGTGCGGCACCGCCTTTCCCGCCGAACGCAACCGGCCGGCCCGATGCTCGCCGGGGCCGAGCAGGGTGATGATGGGCGAGGCCTCGGTCTGGCCGTAGGCCTGGGCGAATCCGGCGCGGGGGAACAGCCGCATGGCCCGCTCCAGCACCGCCTCCGAAATCGGGGACGCGCCGTACATGAGGTGCTCGACGCTGGACAGGTCGAATTCGGCCGCCTGTGGGTGATCGGCCAGCAGCTGGATCATGACCGGCACCAGCACGCTGGAGGTGACCCGGTGCTGCCGAATGGAACTCAGCACGGCCACGGGGTCGAAGGCCGGAACCGTCACGTGGGTGCCACCGACGATGAGCACACCCAGCCAACCGGCCAGGTCCGCCAGGTGGAACATGGGAGCGGCATGCAGGAACACCGTGTCCTGGGACATCAGGTAGCCGGTGGCGACGCCGCCGAGCGCGGAGGTCATCAGATTCGCGTGGCTGAGCATGACGCCCTTGGGGAATCCGGTGGTGCCACCGGTGTAGAAGATTCCGGCCAGCGCGTCACCGCCGCGGCGGGCGTCGGCGATGGGCTCGGCCGCGGCCATCAGCGTCTCGTAGGACTCCATGCCCTCGGGCGTCGCACCGTCACCGCAGTGGATCACCGTGGCCAGTCCGTCGTACCGCTCCCGCAGTGCGGGCACCAGGGCCGCGAAGGCGTCGTCCACCAGAAGGACGCGGCTGTCGGAATCGGCCAGGCTGTAGGCGATTTCGGCGGCGCTCCAGCGGATATTGACGGGGTTGAGCACCGCGTCGGCCCAGGGCACCGCGAGCAGGTACTCATGGTACCGGTCCGAGTTCAGCGACAGCATGGCCACCCGGTCCCCCGGCGCGACCCCCAGCCCGCGCAGGGCGCCGGCCAGCCGGGACACGCGATCCAGCACCTCCTGATTGGTGCGGGTCCGCTCGCCGCAGATGGTCATGACACCGTCGGGCCGCTGCTGGGCGGCGCGGTGCAGCCCCTGGGTCAGGTACATCGGGTAACCCTTCGTCGAACAACTGTGGTCGGTGTCACGAGTATTCGCGGGCAGTGTGACGTGCGCCATGGAGATGGGGTTCAATTCGAGGTCGCCCGATTGTTGATTTCTCCAAGACACCGGTCGTAGGGTCTGGACACCATGGGTTCGAGTCGCGCGAGCGCGAAACAGCGGATGATCACCGGGGTCCTGGACCGGGTCCCCGAGACGTCCGAGCGTGTGGTCGACCGGGCCCGCGCCGAGATGCCCGACTACGCCCGCCTGTCCGCGACGACCGTGGTACGCAGCACCGAATACATCCTGGAGCGGCTGACCCGGGCCCTGCTCGAATCCCGCCCGCTCCTCGCCGACGACCTGGACGCCATTCGGGATTTCGGTGAAACCCGTGCCCGCCAGGGCATTTCACTGGCCGACGTGCAGAACGGCTGGCGCATCGCGGTGCGCGAGATCCTGGCCGAGCTGACCGCGGCCGCCCATGCCGGCAAGGTTCCCGACCGCGTGCTGCTGGGGGCCATCACCGACCTCCTCGACCTCGTCGACCAGGCCTCCATCGCCTTCAGCGCCGCCCATCGCGAGGTCGAGATCGCGCTCGCCCGCCATGACGAGCAGTTCCGCGCCGAGGTCACCCGCGCCCTGCTGCTGGGCACGATCGGCCCGGCGGAGCTGCAGATTCGCGCCCAGCAGCTCGGTCTCGACGTCGACGGCGAGTACCGCGCGTACCGGGCCCGCCCGGACTCGGGACCGACAATGCCTGCCCTGCAAGGGATCTCGACCGCGCGCGGGTATGTCACCACGGTGGACGGCGATCTCGCGGGCTTTGTGGAAAACTCCAGCAGGCTCGAGGGGTCTCGCCTGATCGCCTACGGCCCCGCCACGCGGATCGCGGACCTGGATCGCTCCTTCCGCCTGGCCACCCGGGTCCTCGCCACCGCCCAGCTGTTCGACCTCACCGGCCCGCTGGACCTCGATCGCGTCGGGCTGCTGCCCGCTATCGCCGCCGACACCGAGCTGGGCGCCGAACTCGTGCGCCGCTACCTCGACCCGCTCGGCTCCGGCGAGGCCGCCCGCACCCTGATCGACACCGCCGAGAGCTTCCTCGACACCGGCATGCGGGTCGACGCCACCGCCGAGCGACTCATCGTGCACCCCAACACCGTTCGCTATCGCCTGTCCCGTTTCGAGGAACTCGCCGCGACCGATCTGCGCGGCGCGGGCACCGCGCTACAGGTCTGGTGGGCGATCCAGCACCGCCGCGCCACCGGTCACGACTGAGCCCGCCACCGGGGTGCGGAACCCATCGGGCCCGCCGCAGCGGCGGCTCCCGCGGTGCCGGGATACTGCGGTGCCGGGATATCGGTGCCGGCGTCGAGACCACCGCACCGGGCGGGTTGGGTGCGCAGGTGCCGGCCCCATGGCATGGTGAGGCGCGCCGGGAGCGGCGCAGCCTGCCGCACCAATTTCCCGGCCGCGCTTCTGGTTCGCGGCGATGGCCGCGGACCCGGGACTGGAATCCGGCGGGCGAGCGTGGGTATAGTTGGCACACGCAAGTAGTTGCACGTGCTAAGTAAGTGTGAGAAGGAACCGATAATGGCTCACACCGCCCACGATCCCGATACCAGCGCCGACCTGTCGGACGCCGGGGCTCTGGGGGATGCCGACGCGCTGGGGGCGCAACTGGTTCGGCTCCTGCGAGCCGTCGGCCGGGCCAAGCATCGGGTGATCAAACACGGTCCCGAAGGACTCGAACAGCTGGCCTACGCCATGCTGTTCACCCTGGTCCACGACGGGCCGCAACGCACCGGGAAACTCGCCGAGCTGCTGCACGCCGAGATCTCCACCATCAGCAGGCAGAGCCGGAACCTGGTGCGCCACGGGCTGGTCGAGCGCGGCGCCGATCCGATCGACGGACGCGCGTGCGTGCTCAAGGCCACCGCCGACGGGGAGCGCGTCTTCGCCGAGAACCGGCGGCTGCGCAATCTCTGGATCGCCGAAATGGTGGCCGACTGGTCCACCGCCGACCGGGCAGCATTGACCGGTCTGCTCGCGCGACTCGTGGACGGCATCGAAAAGACAACCGCAACAATCGATTCGAAACAGGGCAACGACACATGACAACAGCGACGACCGACGCGCACGCAGGCGCACCGGCAGGCGCTCCACTCCAACTGTCGCATCGGCAGATCCTCACCATCCTGTCCGGCCTGCTGCTGGGCATGTTCCTGGCCGCGCTGGACCAGAACATCGTCAGCGTGGCGATCGTCAAGATCGCCAACAGCCTGCACGGGTTCGACCAGCAGGCCTGGGCCACCACCGCCTACCTGATCACGGCCACCATCAGCACCCCGCTCTATGGCAAGCTGGCCGACATCTACGGGCGAAAGTCCTTCTACCTCACCGCGATCGGGCTGTTCGTCATCGGCTCCGCGGCCTGCACGTTCGCCACCTCCATGTACGAGCTGGCCGGGTACCGAGCCTTCCAGGGCCTGGGCGCGGGCGGGCTCATGTCGCTGGCCATGACGATCATCGGCGATATCGTGCCGCCCCGTGAAAGAGCCCGCTACCAGGGCTATTTCATGATGACCTTCGGTATCGCCACCGTGCTCGGGCCGGTGCTGGGCGGCTGGTTCTCCGGCTTCGACCATCTGTGGGGGATCGAGGGCTGGCGCTGGGTGTTCCTGGTGAACGTGCCGATCGGCGTGCTCGCACTCGGTGTGGTGGCGCGCGTGCTGAACGTGCCGCACCAGCGGCGTGACCTGCGTGTGGACTGGGGCGGCGCGGTGGCGCTGGCCATCTGCGTGGTGCCGTTGCTCATCGTCGCCGAACAGGGCCGCGGCTGGGGCTGGGGTTCGGGCAGGGCGATGGTCTGCTACGCCATCGGACTCGTCGGCCTGGTGTTGTTCCTCATCGTCGAGCACCTGATGGCGGACGCCGCGCTGATTCCCTTGCGACTGTTCAAGAATTCCACCTTCACGGTGTGCATCGTGGGCGGCTTCATCGTCGGTATCGCCATGTTCGGCGCGATCTCCATGGTCCCGCTGTACATGCAGGTGGTGCGCGGCTTCTCGCCCACCAAGGCGGGTCTGCTCATGCTGCCGCTGGTGGCGGGCATCATGATCGGATCGCTGGTCTCCGGTCAGGTCACCAAACGCACCGGGCGGTACAAGATCCTGCCGGTGCTGGGCACGTTCATCATCGCCTGCGGCGGTGCGCTGTACGCGACGGTGCACTACGACAGCGCGCTGTGGCAGCCGCTGGTCTACGGCGGCATCATCGGTCTCGGCCTGGGTGGCTGCATGCAGACGCTGATCATCGCGGTGCAGAATGCCGGGCCGCGTTCGGATATGGGTGTGTCGACCGCGGCGGCGACCTTCTTCCGGCAGGTCGGTGGCACGCTGGGCGTCGCGGTCTTCCTGACGATCCTGTTCAACCTGTTGCCGCACAAGATCACCGACGCGTTCGGCGGGCACCTGCCGCCCGGATTCTCGGCCGACAAGCTCTCCAGCGTGCAGTCCAATACCGCGGGCATCGCGGCGCTGCCGGCGCAGGTGCGCGACCCCATTCTGATCGGGTTCACCAACTCGATGCACGGTGTGTTCTGGGCCGCGGCGGGAGTGGCCCTGGTGGCCTGCATAGTGCTGCTGTTCATGAAGGAGATCCCGCTGCAGGAGGCTCCGGCCGCTCCGGCCCAGGCCACCGATCCCCTGGCCGCGCAGACCGATCCGGCGGTCGCGGCGCAGGAGGCCGAGGCCGAGTGGGCCGAGGATCAGATATGGGAGGGTGCCGCCCAGGCGATCTCCCAGCCCGAGCCGGTGCTGGCCGCGGCCGCGGCAGCGCACAGCTCGATTGCCAACGGGCACAACGTCATCGCGGACGGCCACGCTCTGCTCGCCGGTGAGCGGGCGTCGACGGCCGACGACCCGACGGCACAGCGGATCGCGACCGCCGCACTCGGCGGGGCGGACGGCTCGTCGATCGGCGGCCGGATCCAGCGGACGGACGGCAGCCCCGTTCCCGCTGCGGCGCTCACCCTGATCGATCAACGCGGGCATCAGGTTTCGCGCGCCACCGGCGGCGGCGACGGCCGCTATCGCATCGACTCGCCCGCTACCGGCAGCTATGTGCTCATCGCTTCGGCGAACGGGCACATGCCGACCGCGGTGAACGTGTCGATCAACGGGCGGTCGCCGGAACTGGACCTCACGCTGGAGGGTTCGGGCGAACTGTCCGGCACCGTGCGCACCACAGGCGGCGAACCGCTTGCGGCCGTGACCATTACGGTGACCGATCTGCACGGCGAGGTGGTCGGCGCGGCCATCTCCGGTGACGACGGCGGTTATGTCTGCCACGGCGTCGAAGCCGGTACGTACACCCTGGTGGCCGCGGCCGAACGCCTGCGCCCGACAGCCACGGCACTGGTGGTGCCCGCCGGTGGCCTGCTGCGCTACGACATCGAACTGACCCCGACGGCGGCGCTCACCGGCACGGTCCGAGGCGACGGCCAGGCGGTGGCGAACGCTGAGGTCACCGTGCTGGACGCGGCGGGCACGCCGGTCGGGACCACCCGCACCGACGCGGACGGCCACTACACGCTCACCGATCTGGACGCGGGCGCGTATACCGTCGTCACCCGCGGCTATCCGCCGGTGACCAGCCGGGTGACCGTGCTCGGCGGCGAGGTCGAGCACTCCGTCGAGCTCGGCTACGACCTGGAAAGCACCGGGCCCGAAAGGGTTCCGGCGGCACAGGGCGAAACCGACCTCTACGCAACGGGTTCCGATCCGGCCGCGGAGTTGTCGTGACCGGCCTGACCGCCGAGATCCGCAACCCGGAGGGCTGGCCGGTCGCCGAGGCGGTACTCACCGTCACCGACCTCGACGGCCACCAGCTCGCCCGGGCCGCCGCCGATGCGACCGGGGCGGCGGGCACCGCGCCGCTGCCCCCGGGCACGCACACCGCCGTCGTCACCGCACCCGGCCACCAGCCGGTCGCCCTGATCGCCCGCATCTCGGCCACCGGCGCGGGCGCACTCGGCGAAATCCGCCTGGAACGCTCCGCTGAGGCGGTCACCACCCCGCCCCCGGGCCCCTGGACCATCGATCCGGCGCACTCCACCGTCCTGGTCACCGCCCGCCACCTCGGCATCGCCGGCATCAAGGCCCGCTTCGCCGAGGTCGGCGGCCGCCTCGAGATCGCCGAGATCTTCGAGCGCACCACCGGATACGCGGAAATCAAGGCCGCCACCGTCGACACCGGCATCGCCATGCGCGACGACCACCTGCGGTCGGCTGACTTCCTCGATGTCGAGCGCTATCCGCTGATCACCTTCCGTGGCACCGGATTACACCGCACCGGCCCGACCGGCTGGTCGATGCCCGGCGCCCTGACCCTGCACGGCCGCACCCGTCCCACCGAACTCGCGGTCACCTACGGCGGCTACGGCCCCGACCCGTGGGGCGGGGTCCGCGCGGCATTCCACGCCGAAACCCTCCTGCACCGAGAGGATTTCGCGCTCGACTACAACGTCATGGTGCAGGCGGGCATCGCCGCGGTGGGGACCACCGTCCGTATCGAACTGGACATTGAGCTCGTCCAGGGAGACCGGTTGCCCGCGATGTAGCGTGGACGCGTTCGATATGTCTGCTGGTGAGTATCGGGACATCCCCGGCCCAAAGTCGGAATCCGGGGATGCCACAGTATCTTTGCAGCTCCTTCCAACTATGCGGAGGCGTCAGCCCCTGGTCTCAGATGCACCAGACCACACTGCCCAGGGGGAAGCAGATAGCAATTGATCCATCCGCGGGAATAACCGCGGTCGATGTCGAACTGGGCGTCGCGGCCGAAGCTGCCGGAGCTGCGACAACGCCCAACGGCAGGGCAATAGCGATTGCGGCCACGAACTTGATCATTTTGCTGGACATATCTGTTCCTCGATGTCGAGTGATTTGTCCAGTGCAGCCGGGCAACCTCGGGGGATTGCCGCCGAGCCGCTGCGCTGGTGATTGACCGGCGAAGTCTGCTGAAGCAGACATCCGTATGACTGCCGTCGCCCGCTGCGCCGCCCTCGGAAGCGGCTCATGACGCACTTCGTCGTTCTCGACCCCGACCGATTGTCATGGTCGTACATGACGAGCGATAGCCACACGGTGAAGTTGCCGAACCAGACACTGTGCGGAATGGTCCGGTGCCAGGCACTGTCACGACGGCGTCGACCTGGCGGCTCCGGTAGCTGTATTCGACCGAAGCGACGTCCTTCCACAGTTTTGAAGAAAGGACGATCTTCAGGCTAACCGCGATCGGCCGGTGTCCGCTAGGGGCCAGATGTCTCCATTCGTAGGTACACCGGCCGACCAGCTGATACTGCTCAATGGTCGAGATCGATCAGTGTCCGCAGGATCATGAAGACGGCGGCCAAGCCGAAGCAGCCGAGTCCGACGACCCATACCTTGAACATCTGCCGCATCGGTATCAGCCTGCCCACAAGCCCTGCGTCCAGGTCGGCGATGTCTTGTTGCCTCGCGAATACCGTGCCGTGTGCGCCCCAGGCTCCCACGTCGAGTTCATCCTGTTCGAAACGCTCCAGCCAGAGCTCATCCTTGCGGCCGGCGAGGCGATGGCTTGCCATCAGCATGATCGAGATGATCGAGACGATCAACGCGAGGAGCGAGGATGCGATCCGCGCGACGGGCTCGTTGCCTGCTCCCATCGCGATATTGAACAGGAAGGCCTGAGCGGTCAGACTGACCGCGGGCACCTGCCAGAGCAGATTTTCGTATTGCAGCTGTCGGTCCGAGACCGCGCGGTAGAGCCACCCCAAATAGGGCGAACGCGGCGAAGATGACTCGTTCACGCAAGCCTCCGAGACCGATCGCCCTCGCCGCGCTGCTCGCCGATCAGTCCGGCGCGGGCCAGCAGCAAGCCGCTGACCACGAGCACCCAGACCGGAAACACCAGCGTCAGCCACCGGCTCAACTCGCTGCTGATCAGCAGCGTCACGGCGACCAGGTAGCTGAGCGCGACGAGCCAACGGGGCATCAGCCTGGTCTTCAACCAAATCGTCGCCAGCGAGATCATGAATACCGCGGCCATCCGCAGTGCATAGGTCTGGCTCGCCGAGATCACCATCATCCTGCCGAAGTTGATCACCTCGGTGCGGGCGGCCGGATCGGTGACGCTGTCGTTGCTCGTCACGAGGCCGGCGACACCAGCGGTCGCGACGAACATCATCGCGAGGAAAAGCACTCCGCTGCCCATGAATACCGACAGGAAGAACCGGTCCTCGTGATCTCCGAACCCGTCGCGGACGACACCGATGAACCACAGGAAGCTGATTCCGGCGAATGGCATCAGCACGGTCGCCGTGATGAGCGCGCTGTGCCGGGTCTGCAGCCATTGCGCCGAATCCTCGACGTGGTCGGGCATTGTAATGCGAATCAGGACAAGCGTTGTTCCGAGCAATACCGCGAAGAGCACCCCGGCCAGTGCAGCGGCTCGCGGCGTTGACAGTTGGCCCGGAGGCGGCGCAGGCTTGCTGTGTTGCGACGGAGTCGGCATGGGGTCATCGTGCCAGAATGGGTTGCCTGCCCCGGGAATTCGGCGGTATCGCCACCGTGTATCGCGGCCGGCATCCCAACAAATCGACAACAGTTTTCTACCATTGACCTCTGACGATTCGGGGCATCCGTATTCGGTGCCGAGTGCAGGTTACGACACGGTCTCAACCAGGTGGCTTACTGCGAAAGGTGAGGGCGACATGCCAACCGCCGATCAGGACTGGAGTAAACCAGCAGCGCTGGCCATTCCCAAGGAGGGCTACTTCGAACTGCAGCGCGGCCGATACGGTCCCACCTATCCGCGAACCCCGGCCTGTTATGGGTTCTCGATCATCGCAAAGGTGAAACCCGGCCGGGAAGAGGCCATCCGCGCCCACGGCAAGCGGATCCAAGACGCGGTGGCCGCAAGCCCGGACGTGTTGGCACCGCTCCGGCTGCACTATCTGCGGTGGCTGCTGTTCGACGTCGGATTCGGACTGTACTTCCAGTATCAGGGCATCTTCGATACCGATTTCGACAAGTACACCGAGGACGCCGTGACGCTGTTCTCGCAGACCGGTATCGACACCGTGTTCACCAACCTCGAGGGATTCCCGGAGGACTGGAAGGAAAATCCGGAGTCGTTCGTGGAATTCGTTCGCAAACACCAGTTTCCGAGCTTCCTCGAGTACGGCGAGTACCCCTACGCCACCGCTGACGAGATCAAGAAGGCACTGCGGGCGAAGGCGGCGTTCTCCGACATGCTCGATCAGATGCAGTAGCCCGGGGCCATGCTCGAACTCGACGATATTCAGCACATTCTGCTGACCCGCACCCCGGCGGTGACCGGCCGCTATGAGTTCCTGTCCTTCGACGACCCCGCCGGGGGCCGGGCCTGGTTGACGCCGCTGCTGGACCGGGTGCAGTCGGCCGCGGACGTGCGCGCCACGATGGACAGTTCGCAGCGGTGGGTCACACTGGCCTTCACCTGGAATGGGTTGCGGGCGCTCGGGGTTCCGGACCGAGCGCTTGCCACCTTTCCCGACGAATTCCGCGAGGGCATGGCCGCCCGGGCCGACATCCTGGGCGACACCGGCGCCAATCATCCCGGCAACTGGGTGGGCGGACTGGCCGGTGCCGACCTGCACGCCATCGCAATCCTGTTCGCCCGCACCGAGGACGAACGACAACGCTGCACGGCCGAACACGAGAAACTGGTGGCCGGCTGTGCGGGTGTGCGCCGGTTGTCGTTCCTGGATTTGAACGCGACACCGCCGTTCAATTACGCCCACGACCACTTCGGGTTTCGAGATCGCCTGTCCCAGCCGGTGATCGAAGGCTCCGGGGAAGAACCGACCCCGGGCTCCGGCGCGCCGCTGCAACCCGGTGAATTCATCCTGGGCTACCCCGACGAGGAGGGGCCACCCTATGGGCTGCCACAGCCGGAGGTCTTGTCCCGCAACGGCAGCTACATGGCCTACCGGCGGCTGCAGGAACACGTGGGTGCATTTCGGGACTTCCTGCGTGAGAACGCCGACACCCCGGACGGGCAGGAACTCCTCGCCGCCAAACTCATGGGCCGGTGGCGCAGCGGCGCGCCGCTGGTGCTGTCACCGGACCACGATGATCCCGAACTGGGCGCAGATCCCCTGCGCAACAACGACTTCGACTACAAGGAGATGGACCCGCACGGTTATGCGGTGCCGCTCGGATCGCATGCGCGCCGACTCAACCCGCGCGACACCGCGGTGAACATGAACCGGCGCAGGATGATTCGCCGCGGCGCCACCTACGGACCGGCGCTGCCCGAGGATGCGCCCGACGACGGCGCGGACCGGGGCATCGCCGCGTTCATCATCTGCGCCAGCCTGGTTCGCCAGTTCGAGTTCGCCCAGAACGTCTGGATCAACGACAAGGCATTCCACGAGCTCGGCAATGAGCACGACCCCATTTGCGGCGCCCAGGACGGCACCCTGGAATTCACCATCCCCAAGCGGCCGATCCGAAAGGTGTTCAAGGGCCTGCCCGCCTTCACCACTCTCAAAGGCGGAGCGTACTTCTTCCTGCCCGGTATCAGCGCCCTGCGCTACCTGGCCACGCTCGGAAACCCGGAGGTGACCTCATGAGCAGTTTGCCGACGGCACGCACCTACAACCAGGGCCATGTTCCGCGCGCGGCCGACGGTCGCCGGCGGATCAGCATCTACTGGACGTGGAGCTACCCCTGGGAAGCCCAACGCGATCCCGCCGAAATGTACAACCGCTTCTCCACCATGACCGAAGTCCGCAACGTCACCTGGCCGGCCTACGAGACCCCCGACTACGACAAAGCGCACTTCCTGCAGGGTATCGCCGGCACCCTCGAGCTGTTCCACCGCTCGACACTGGACTTCCAACAGCTGGCGGGGCAGGCCACCGGTCATCCCGTCGCGGTCTTCCAGCGCATCGATCAGGCCGGCTACACCCTGCCCATCGACGAACGCATCCTGGCCGATACCGACACCCTGCTGGTGTTCGGACTCGATCATGTCCTCGCCGAGCAACAGGCCGCACCCGAGGAGATCGACGCCATCCGGGAATGGCTGCGACGCGAGGGCACCTGCCTGCTGCTGGCGCCACACCACGACGTCGGCTTCACCGACGACTACGCGCAGCGACAGATCGAATACGAACATCACGGCGACCCGCTCGTGCCCCGCCAGCAACGATTCGGGCAGTACACGCGCTCGCTGATGCAAGCGCTCGACGTGCCGGTGCACAACATCTGGGGCCTACGCCCGGCGGTGGTCGACGGCACCGATCAGATCGCCCCCGTCACCGCGTTCCGCGATCTGGACACACCCCGGCTCCTCGACCAGGTCACCACATTCAACTTCCACCCCCACTTGCCGCACTACCAACTCACCGCGCCCGCAAGCGATTCGCTCCGTGTGCTGGCCGGCCAGCGTGTCGACCCCAACCGACCGCATCCCTTCACCGCCGCCGGAAACACCGAATTCAACGCCTTGATCTGGATGCCGCCCGCCGGCCCGCGCGCCGGCGACATCGTGCTCATCGACTCCACCAACTTCACCACGCTCTTCGGCGGCACCGACAGCCTCAGACACCTCTGGCACAACCTCGCCACCATGAAATGACCTGGCACCACACGGCGAGGCTCGGGTGAACAGCTCTGACGAGCCCATGACGGTGGGTGAATCGGGCGGCGGAGAGCCCGGTGTCATCGCGAGGCCGCGATCACGAGCTTTTCGTTGATATCGAACTCGGGTCCCCGATCGCGGCGAATCCGCGGCCGATTCGACACCGGCTACGGCATTTGGGCAAGGATGAACGAGCGGGCACGGCAGTGTCTTTCGATGTTCGACCGGTACGGGAACCGTGAC
The DNA here is from genome assembly GCF_050942175.1 of Nocardia sp. CA-151230. Taxonomy (NCBI): domain Bacteria; kingdom Bacillati; phylum Actinomycetota; class Actinomycetes; order Mycobacteriales; family Nocardiaceae; genus Nocardia; species Nocardia sp. CA-151230. Next base: position 2,873,122 of record NZ_CP192061.1, on the reverse strand, counting down.
CATCTCGAAAACTGCCGTGCCCGTTCGGCTCCGCATCCCCCAGCATCTCTCACCACGAAGCAGCTGTTCATACCACGCGATACCTGACTTCGCCGGGGCTCTGGCTCAGGCGAAGCGGCGGGACTTGGTGGACAGGGCGAGTCGGCCGCGGGGGGTGATCCGGTAGCGGCCGCGGGGGCGGCTGGGAGTCACGAGACCTCGGGATTCGAGCTGAGAGAGGGCGTTTCGGGTGCGGTAACTGGTGAGCACGGCGGATTGCTGAATCTGTGGGGCCGTGAGGGTGCGGTCGGGGTGGAGGGCGGCGAGGACGGCTGTTTCAGCGGGGGTCATGGGGTTACCTCGAGGCGCGGGGGCTGTGCCTGCCGGTGGGATGACCTGGCGGGCAGGGGATGTCGAGGTGGCCGCCCGTGGATAGCGACAGTCGGAGGGTGGCGTGGCGGGACTCGCGGCCGAGGCGGTACGAGTCCCACGCGGTGCGGGCGGTGATGGCGGCGCAGACCACGATGATGGACAGCAGCGCCCATGCGTCCCAGGGCATTTCGACCTCCTCGTAGCGAATTCTCGGTTGACTCCACTGTGATTGCACAGCCACCCTTGCGGAAGAGCTTCAACGAATTACGTTGGCGTTCCACGATGGACCACCCCACGAAAGGCACTCCCCAGATAGCGAGGCTAACGAAATGGTCGGATCCACCATTCCCAAACGGGCATTCGGTCGATTTCTTCGCGGGCTCCGTGAGCATGTCGGAGCGTCGTTGCTAACCGCCAGCTTGCAAATAGACACCTCCAAGCAGACATTGGTGCGCTTGGAGGACGGGTTGCCCACGAAAGTCACTACGCCACAGCTGAAGTCGCTACTGGATCTGTACGAGGTCAGCCCAGACGTCCGGCAAGAGGCACTGGAGATGTGGAACGAGGTCCGGCAGCAAGACAAGGCCGCCAAGCTCCAAGGTTCGTACAAGGGGTGGTGGCAGGCCTACGCCGACCAGTACGCGCCGCATTTCGACCACTACCTGCGACTCGAAGCGACGAGTAATCACTGGGTCAGTCACCAACTCGTCCTTGTACCGGGCCTGTTGCAGACGCGCGAGTATCGCCGAGCGATTATTCGCGCCACTCACCCGGACCTCTCGGAAGTCGATGTTGAGCGCCGGTTGGAACTCGCCGCACGGCGGCAGGAACGCATCGCAGAACCGGACTACCGCATGGATGCACTACTGTCGGAGGCCGTCCTGCGCCACAGGCCCGGGGGGCCGACGGTGATGGCTGCCCAACTGCGCTACCTCTGTGAGGCCGGCACGCGGGACAACGTTTCGATCCGAGTCGTGCCGTTCAACGAGAACACACACGAGGGTCTCGTCATCCTGTCGTTCACGATGCTCGAATTTCCACCCCTCTCATGCCATTTGATCGAACCACCCTGCGTCTACATCGATGGAGCGGAAGGGGCGCTCTACCTCGAGAGCGGCCGAGTGATCGATCGGTTCAAGAAGGCGATCTCGAGTATTCGGCGAGTAGCGTTGAGCGAGAATGACACCAGAGATCTGATGTCGGACATCGCGAAGGAGCACACGGCGTGATAACCGATCATTCGAATGCCAGGTGGTTCAAGTCGTCGAGATCAGCCGACGCCAACGAGTGCGTCGAGATCGCGTTCATCGGTGAGGCCGCGCGCGTCGTTGGCGTGCGCGACTCGAAGGATCCGAGTGGGCCGGTGCTCGTTTTCTCCGGTGAGCAGTGGGATCGGTTTCTCGGTAGTGGGATCTGGCGCTGAGATGCGGCTGGTGATCTCGGCGGATGGAGGCCGAGATCACCGATGGGGAAGTTGCCCTGGTCGCTGAATATTTGCCATCGTGTAGGTAGTCCCCGGTTGGGGACCCGGACGAGGGAGCCGTACCCGGTGTGCGACAAGACGGCCTGTGGAGGTTGTCGTGTCGTGGCTGATATTGGTCGTGTCCGGGGTTTTCGAGGCCGTGTGGGCCACCGCGCTCGGGAAGTCGGAGGGGTTCACCCGGCTCGGGCCGACGGTGGTGTTCGGGGCGGCGCTGGTGCTGAGTATGGCGGGACTGGCCTATGCCATGCGAGGGCTGCCCGTGGGGACGGCGTACGCGGTGTGGGTGGGGATCGGAGCGGTGTTGACCGTCGTCTATTCGATGGCTACCGGCGGGGCCGCGGTCAGTGCGGTCAAGCTGCTGTTGCTGAGTGGGATCGTGGCGTGCGTGATGGGGCTGAAGCTCGTCGGTTAGCCGCTATTTCGGAGGTTCCAGCTTGACCGCGTCCCCGGGGACGCTGGGAACCGATTGCACGGTTTGGGTTTTGGCGGCGGGGTCCGCGAGGAGGAGCCGCCAATCCTCGGACGCCCAGAGCACGGTCTCGGCGGTCGCGGTGATGCTGGCATCGGAGTACGTGGCATAGACGGTGAGGTCGGCACGGTCGGGGGTGTAGGCGGTGAGTTTGTAGGCCGTGATGCGCGGGGCCACCACCGGATTGGCGGGGGCGGTGATCGAGACCTGTGCGCGGGCCAGTACCCAGGAGTCCTTGGCCGGACCGGGAATCAGCGAAATGGCCGCCACCTGCGGCCATGCGCCGTCCGGGGCCAGTGATAGCCGGGTGCTGTAATTGATGGCGGCCAGCGCCGCGCCCTGTGGGGTGTGCGAGAAGCCCGCTGCGGTGGTGCCGAGTTTGCTGGGACCATCGTGACTGCCGATGGGGAGTTGGACTCCCTGGTAGTTCTCCCAGTGCACGTCGGCGGGAGCGCGGGCCGGATCGACCGGTGTGGTGGTCGTTTTCGCGGCGCTCTGATCACTGACGCCGCAGGCAGCGAGGGTGAGAACGGCCGCGGAGACCAGCAGGGTCGCGGCCGCGGCGGTTGAAGTTTGCGCGTGGTGTGCTGACTTGGCGCGCATGAGGATTCCTCCGGGTGGACCTGGGGTCGGTCGAGAAATGTTGCGGTGACGCCGGTTCGGATGACGCGCGGGCGGGCGACCTGTCGTGATCCTACGAGTACCGAGCGCCGAGTGCCGATCTACGAGTGTTGCTCGGCTCGGTTTAACAATTCGTCACTCCTGTAACGGAACCGGTTGTGGGGGCCCACGATCCGGGTAAGATCAGGGCCGCAACATGATCATCGCAGGTGGTGGGGATTCATGATTGATCATCGGGACCTGGTTCCGGTGGGCCACCTGTGTAGTCGGCCAGGGGTACGGAATGCCATGGCATCCGGGGGATTCGGGCCGTGCGCCCGGTGCTGTCCATTCGGGGAAGGGGAATTGGGGACATGAAGACCACACGAACTTCGATCCTGTTGTCGATGCTGCCCATCGCGCTGGTGGCCGGCCATGGCGTCGCCGCCGCCGCCCCGGGCCAGCCGGGCCTCGCCGTGCCCGGCGACGGGCAGCCCGGACTGAGCACCCAGCCGCAACAGCCGCCCGCGAACTCCTCACCCAGCCCGGCGGATTACATCCCGGATCCGCCGATCGCTCCCCCGAGCCGTCCCCGGCCGAAGCAGCAGACAACGCCGCAGCAGGACACCATCATTCAGCCGCAGACCCAGCCACAGGTCCAGCCGACTGAACCGCAGGACACCCAGCCTGGTCAACCCGCCGCGAATGCGCCCGAAGTGATGCCTGCGGACCCGCACAAGCTGCGAGTGGGCACGGGCGGCGTTGAGCTGCCGGACTGGATCGACACCAAGACTCGCGACAAGGCCCAGGCCTACCTCGATATGGCGGAGTGGCAGATCGCGGCCGCCTACGACCGAATGGGCTTCTCGCGCGAGGACTCCGACCGAATGGCCGCCTCCAGCACGATTGGTGCTGTACTCGGCGCAGGCGGCACTGCCGCAGCAGTACCGATCGCGGCCGTGCCGATCGGCTGCGCGGCAGGTGCCGTAATTGGTGCGGTAGCCGGTGGCGTGATTGGTGGCGTGCCCACAGCCGGGATCGGAGCACCCGCTGGAGCAGTGGTCGGCGGTATCTCGGGATGCGTGATCGGCGGCGGTGCCGCCGCAGTGATCAGCGGCCCCTTCGTCATTGCCGGTGGAGCGTTGGCGGCCCTCGCGGCGGGTGCGCTCAGTGGCGGAGATGCGACCAAACCAGCGCCAGCCCTTCCAACGTCACTGACCGATACCGCTGCGCAGGTGCCGGTTTCGGATCCGGTGACGGGTTTGCCCGGGGTACGGCCGGTTTCGGCGATCGCCGGATTGCCCGCGCCGATCGCGCAGGTGGCCGCGCCCATGGTGCAGCAGGTCGCCACAACCGTCGAGCAGCAGGTCGTACCGGTCGCGCAGCAGGTCGCCGCCACGGTCGAACAACAGGTCGCGCCGGTCGCGCAGCAAGTTGCCACCACGATCGAACAGCAGGTCGCGCCGGTGGTGGAGCAGGCGGCTACCGGGGTCGGGCAGCAGGTGGCCGCGGTGGCCCCGCAGGCCGCGCCGGTGGTCGAGCAGGTGGTGGACGGCGTGAACGCGCAGGTCGACTCGTTCCGCACCGCCGTGGCGCAGATGCCGCCGCTCACTCCCGAAGCCTTCATAGCCGCCCTGCAACCCGCCCAGCCGGGTGCGTGACCGGAACGGCACGGGCAACGCCGTGACTCCGGACACCAACGCCTCCGACTCCACACCAGGCCACCCACCCCCTGCTACCCCCGACCTCACCACCACACCCCCGCACCCCGACCTGACCTCAACCGGCCGCACCCACGACTTCCTCGCCCTCGACCCCGATCCCGCCGTCCAGGCATCTGCCACGGCCCGGACCGAAGGCCAAGCAGCCCAGGCCGAAAGCGCCGCGCCGCAAGCCATGAACGGCGCAGCCACGGCCCAACGCGAATCCGCTACAGCTCAGCGCCGAACCAGCACTGGTGAACGCGAACCCGATACAGGTCGGTGGGAACCCGATAGGGGTCGGCCGGGGCGGGGTGCGGCCGCGCGGGTGGTCGGCGCGGGGCATTCGGGAGTTGTTCCGGCCGACGGCGGGGGCGCTCGAGGTACTGCCGGTGGGGGCGACGTGGGTTTGGGCGAGGGGGGCCTGGGTCGGGTTGGGAGCGAAGGTATGGACGGTCGAGGTGGGGTGGGGCGGCATCGGGCTGCGGAGGGTTGGGAGGGGTTCGCTACGGAGCGGGATGCGGGCGGCGGGAATGTGGTTGGGGACGTTGAGGATTCGGGGGCGAGTGGCGGGCGGCCGGTGATGCCGGTGCTGGCTCCGGGCGGTGGAGAGCCGGTGGCGGCGGTGGAGGCGGAGGCACCGGGGTGGGCCTCGTGGCTGACGGAGGGGGCGGTGCCGGCGGCGGGTGAGGCGGGGCGGCAGTCGGTTCGGGCGGACGAGTTGCGGGCCGAGGATCCGATGGCGGCGCTGGTGTCCGAGGCACGGCGGCGGGCGGAGCAGACACAGCGGCGGTTGCGGATGCGCAATCGGGCGCTCGCGATTGCCGGAGTTTCGCTGGCGCTGGTGCTGGTGGCGGTGGTCGGGTGGCTGGCGCTCACACCGGGCGACGCGCAGGCGCCGCAGGCGGTTCCGGCGACCAGTGCGGCGGGCACGAGCACATCCGGCGGGAATCAGCCGGGGCTGGTCGCCTGGTGCCAGGAAGTCAGTACGCCGCAGCGGGTGAGCGGCGACACCGCCGGCGACCTCCTCAGTGGGCCCGGCGTCATCATGCACCTCGAATACGCCTGGTACGTGCTGCGCGACGTGGGCGCGGTGCGCGCCCTGCTCACCCCGGACGCCCGTGTCGCCCCGGAACAGGCCACCCGCGACGCGATTTCGGCCACCCCGGCCGGCACCAAGCACTGCGTCACCATCACCGGCGCGGACGCCGAACGCTGGAACGTCACCGTCGACGAGAAACACCCGGACGGCAGCCAGACCTCCTGGCAGCAGGTCATCACCACCGCCGCCCGCGACGGCCAGGTCCGCATCACCTCCATCGTCGCCGGAAGCCGGTGAGTCATGGTCGACATCGACGACCGGCTCCGCTCCACACCACCCGGTCCCCCCGCAACCCCCACACCCCGGCCCGGTCTCGAAACCCCGAACACGACGGTGCGCCCGCCTGATGCAGTGCGCCCAGCTGATTCGTCGAGCCGGGCCGACTCAGCACCCCCGACCGATCCTGCGGGGCAGATCAACTCAGCGCACCCGGCCGGTCCAGGCGGGTCAATGCAGCGGACGGTTGTGGAGGCGCGGCTGGTGGAGGCTGTGCGGGCGAATGAGACCGGGGGCTCCGAGGATTCGGGGTGGAGCGACCTGATGCAGCCCGGGCCCGCCGGTTCGCCCACCGATGGCGTGCCGTTGCGGGGTGGGCAGGGGCGGCTGGTGCGGGCCGCCGTGCCGCCGGTGCTGGTGCTCGGCGGGTCGGGGGCGTCGGGGGCCAGTACGACGGCGCTGGGGCTGGCCGCGGCGGCGGCCGTGGACAGTGACGGGGAGGTGTGGCCGGTGGTGGTGGACGCGACGCTCGGGGGCGGGGACGTGGCGCTGCGCGGGTGTGATGCGGCTGCTCCCGTGGGGAGCCTGCAGAAGTGGCTCGGCACAGCGTATCCGGGGCTGGCGTCGAGTGTGGGCGCGTGCTCGGGGCAGACCTCGACCGGGGTGCGGGTGCTGGGGCGGACGCCGGATCCGTTGCCGCGCAGGGAATCCCTGGTGTCGGTCGCGCGTCATCTCGAAAATGCCGGGCTGCTCGGGGTTTTCGATGCCGGCGCACCGGTCACCAGCCGACTGGCGGCCCCGCTGCTGGCGGACCCCCGGGTCGGGCTGGTGATCACCGTGGCCGCGCGCCCCGACGCCATCAACCGGCTCCAGCCCGCCCTCACCTGGCTGGACGAGAACTTCAGCGAATTCGTCGTCGGCGACGCGGTCATCGTCCTCACCGAACAGGTACCCGGCTCGGCCGCAGCGGTTCTCGACCATGTGCGCACCCATCTCGGCTCCTGGGTCCGCGCCGTGGTCCCGATCCCCTTCGACCTCCACCTCGCCACCGGCGGACCCATCACCTGGCACCGCCTCACCGCCCCCACCCGCGACGCCTACCTCACCCTCCTCGGAGCGCTGCGATGACCACGCTCCACGACCCGCGCCGCGCCTCGCCGTCCCCAGACCCGGCACCACACACCGCCCGCACCCCGGCACCGCAAGCCACGGACAACTCGGGACCGGCACCGCACGCCGCCCACACCCCGGCACCACACGCCACCGACAACTCGGGGTCCGCACCGCACGCCGCCCACAGTCCCTTCGATGGCGACGAGCCAACCTCCGGTCGGCCGGCAATGCCGAGCACCGGATGGCAACCGCTGGGCGGCGGCGAATGGCTTAGCGGCACAGCATATTCCGACGCGTCTCCACCGAGTCGGCCGGCACCCGCGGCTCCCCCGGTGCCGATGTGGCATCGAGCGGTGCCGAATCGGCCGCCGCGGCCGCCACTCGTGTGGCTGGTGGGCGTGCACGGGGGCGCGGGGGTGAGCAGTCTCGCGGCCAGTCTCAGCTGGGCGGGCGACGCGGGGCAGCGGTGGCCCGCGCGGATCGGGCTGGCGGGGGATCTGGATTCGCCGCTGGTGGTGCTCGTCGGGCGCAGTCATCTGCACGGGGTGAATGCCCTGCATCGGGCGCTGCTGGCGCATCAGGCCCGGGCCACGCCCGCCGGCAGTCAGGTGGTCGGCGTGGTAACCGTGTCGGATTCGGCTCGGCCGCTGCCGATTCCGGTCGCGCAGCGGCGCGAGGAGATGGAGGGCCTGGCCGTCGCGCTCGGGGCCCGCACCTGGCGGCTGGGCTGGCTCGAACAGTGGCGCGCCCTCGAACCCTACGAAATGGCGGAATGGGATCCCGCTGCCGGTGGCTCACCGGTGGACGAGGGGGACCCCACTCGTACTCCCCCACAACCGGTTCGGCTTCTGGCCGAGCAGATCCTCACCGCGGCGCGCATTGCCGGGGCGCGGATCACCGAACGCGCGCAGCACGGCGCGGAACCAGCCAGTCCATAACCTGAACGAGGTGCGACGTGCATCGAAAACTGCTGCCCAGCGTGGGGTTTCGGAGTTCGGCACTCTTGACCGCGGCCGTCTGCATCGTGGCGACGGCAGCTGTCGGGCCTGCTGTGCTGAATTCGGCGGAAGCCCGGGGCGGGCCACCGGACACCACGGTCCCCATCGACAAATGTCCGGCGCTGTTCGCGCTCGGCGTCCAGGGCACGGGCGAATCCTCCCCCGACGCCGCCGTCACCACCGACACCGGCATGCTGTCGGAAGTCTTCCGGCCCATGATGGCCGCCGCCAGCGACGCCGGACTGGTGGACCGGGCCTACGTGCCCTACGAGGCGTCCTTCGGCGGCGCGGTGTCGGTGTCCACCACCACCTACAGCCAGTCCGTCACCGGCGGCCTGGACCGGCTGCGGTCCATGGCCGAGCAGATCGCCGACCGCTGCCCCAGTACGAAACTCGCCATCGCCGGGTACTCGCAGGGCGCGCACGTGGCCTCGCAGTTCGCGCAGGAGGTCGGCGCGGGCCAGGGCATCGTCCCGGCCGACCGGATCGCGGCCGTCGCGCTCTTCGGCGATCCCAATCGCAATGCCAACGCACCGCTGTTCCCGGGCAAGCCGGATCAGAAGGTGCCCACCGCCGCACCCGGCACGGACGGCAAATCGGTGGCGGCACTGGGGGATCCGCCCGCCACCAAGACCGCGTCCGGGGCGGGCATCGCCCCCGACAGCGCCACCCTGGAGAACTTCGGGACGCTGGTCGGGCGGGTCGCCGAATTCTGCACCGAGGGCGATCTGGCCTGCGATACCCCGGTGGGCGCGCCGCTGGTGCGGACCGTCGCCAATATCGCGGGGCAGGTGGAGATTTCGGCCGGTGACCCGATCGGGTCGCTGAAATCCATCGCGGAGGCGCTGGCCTACACCTCGATCAAGACCGTCACCTCGGTGGTGAACAACGACGTGTCCGGCAACTCGCTGACGGATCTGTCGTACCAGCCGCAGAAGTCGATCTCGCAGCGCATCGCCGACGCCTCCAATCCGAACAACCAGGTCGACGTCCCGGGCGCGTTCCAGGCGCTGCTCAAGGTCGGCACCATCGCCATCAATTCCATTGTGGCCGTGGTGAAGGACATCCTGACCCCGGCCACTATCACCGAGATAGCCACCGCCGGACTCGCCAACCCCCTTGCTGGACTGGCGGTGTTCGGGGCCAAACTGGTCGGCGCGGTCACCAACCTGGTGCAGCCCACCACCATCAGCCGGCTCACCACGCAGGCATTCACGGCCGTCACCCAGAACGTCACCGACAACAAGGATCTGCTCGACATCACCACCTGGGTGCGGTACTGGGACACCGCGCAGAAGCACGACTACACCCACGCCCAGGGCGCGGGATTCGGGGAGAGCCCGACCGACTGGGTCGGCCAATGGTTCGCGGCCGTCGCCCACGACCTGTCCGGCGCCGCCACCCCGGGCGCCATCCCGAGCGGCGGCAGCGACAAACCCACGCTGGGACTGGATTTCGCGGCCACTTCGACGACGCCCACCAGCGTCGCACCCAACGGGCAGTTCCCGCTCGGCGGCGGTACCGGCACCGGCACGCCCAGCAGCGGCGTCCCGGTGCTGAGCTTCTCCCCCGCCCCGACCACACCCACCACCAGCGGGGCGCCACTGATCCCCGACCTCGGCCCGCGGGCGACGCCATGAGCACCACCGAATCGGAATCGCGGACAACGGAATCGGAGCCGCCCGCCCCGCTGCACGCGGGCGCGCAGGCGTACACGGGCAGCTGGTCGGATTGGATCACCGGCGCGGCCGGGCCGGTGCGCGCCGGATACGGCGAGTACCCCGCGCAGTCCGGCAGGGTCGGCGCGACCCGCCACGAGAGCCACCCGGCCGGTCGTGACGAGTACGAAGCCGACGAACTCGACGACGAGTACGACGATTTCGACGACGAGGACGAGTACTACGAGCCGCGGCCGGCGGAATCGAATCCCCAGCAGTCGACCGGCTGGGCCGCCGACGCTTCGGCGTACAGCGGACCGGGCACCCGGCCGGCCTCCGGCTCGTCCCATGCGCGGTCGAACGACGACCCGCCGGACACCCGGCAGGTGAGCGCGTCGCACGCCCGGCTGGGCCGCGCCCGGGCAGGCGATCCGCCGCGGGCTCTCACGGCCTACGACGCCGCCCGGCACGCCTCGGGCGCCGACGGTCCCCCGCCCGGCTACCCGACCGCCCGCCGTCCCCTGAAGCGGGCCGCGCGGCCGACCAGGCAGCGACCGAGATTCGCACTCCCCGCGCTGAACGGCGGCCAGTGGGCCGTCCCGCTGCTCGGCCTGCTCGCCGTCCTCGCGGTGACGGCCGCGATCGCGGTCCAGATCGCCAAGGTCACCGGCGGCGACGCACCCGCGAAACCCCATGTCGCCACGCCTCAGGCCGCACCGGCCGCGTCCTCGCCCGCCGCAGCGTCACCCACCGACCAACCGGCGTCGGGCCTGCCCGCCAACCTCTGCCCCAATGAGGTGAAGGGCGGCAATGTCCGCGGCAACGGGCCCGGCAGCACCAAGTCCGGCCCGGACGCCATTCTCGCGCTGCAGAACCGCTACTACGTCGACCGTTCGGGCAAGGCGGTCCGTGAGATGTTCGCGCCGGACGCACCCACGCCGACCGTCGACCAGATCCAGGCCGGCATCGACAGCATTCCGGTGGGCACCACCTACTGCGTGCAGATCATGCCCGGCCCCTTCGACGGCCAGCACATCATGGTCGTCACCGAACAGCACCCGGACGCGACCAAACGCACCTGGTCCCCACAGCTGGTGATCACCACCAAGATAGGAGACGCGACTCTCATCTCCGCCATCGTGCCGATAAACGAGGACACCCCCAAATAGCCGCCGCGCCAGCCACCGGAGCGCCACCACCCCGCCCCGGCGGCGCGCTGGGGCAACTCGGGGTTTGCCAGGCGTTTTGGAAATGCGGGACGGGTGGGCTAGTGTTTTCTCTCGCAGCCGGACGGGCCGAACGGGCCGGATGGTAGCGATGCGGATGTAGCGCAGCTGGTAGCGCATCACCTTGCCAAGGTGAGGGTCGCGGGTTCGAATCCCGTCATCCGCTCAACACAGACAACGAGACGCCGCGCCCGAGCCGCGAAAGTTGTTCTCACGCAGTAGATCCCGAGCACATTCGCAGCCATATCGGCCCGATTTCGCGGTAATCTTGTCAGAGTGACCATGTTGCTCAGCGCCTTCCACGACACTGTGCTTTCCCAACACGCCGTGCTCGCCCAGCTCGGCAATCCGACACCGGAGACCCCGCCGGTGGCGGACAAGCTCATGAAGCTCGTCCGGTACTTCACCTGGTTCGTGTTGCTGTCCGGTGTCCTGGGCATCACCTACGCCGGTGGCCGCTTCGCCTGGGAGAAGTGGTCGGGGGGCGGGCTCGCCTCCCCGAAGATGGTGGCCGGAGCGATGATCGGCGGGATCGTCGCCACCAGTGCGGGCACCATCATGAATGCCGTCATCGGATCCTGACCGTTCCACGGCAATTCCGGCCGTTCAGCGCGTGGTGCGCCGTGTGTCGGTGGGCACCGTTAGGCTCGTCGAACAGACTGGCGAAGACGGGTAGGGGCCTTGACGACGAGCGATGCACGCACCGCGCGCACCACACCGCGCGACGACCCGGCCGAGGGAGTCGACTTCGGGCTGGAGCACGTCAATGAGGTGCTGGCCGCCATGGCCGGCGACGTGGTGGCCGATCGGCCACGCGATGCCGAGCTGATCACCTGCCGGCTCGGGCTGGACGGGGAGGGTCCGGAGACGCTCATGCTGCTGGGCGCGCGATTCGGGGTATCGCGTGATCGGGCGCGGCAGCTGTACACGCGGGCCGTGGGCACCATGCTGCGGCAGACACCGGCCACCGGACTGCACGATCTGGGGGTGTTCGCGGAACGGTATCCCGTGGGGTGGGGTGATGAGCGACTGGTGCGGACACTGCTCGCGGAAACCTATGCCACCGACGGCGATATCGCGGCCCAGGACTGGGCGTATCTGAAGCTGCGGCTCGCTGGGCACGATCTGCAAGACTCGAAACGACTGGCGGGCTTCGTCTTTCAGCGCATCGCGGGATGGCAGCAGAAGGGACGCTGGCACCTGCTGCCCGCCGCCCGAGCCGACGACGCGCCCGATGACATGTGGAATGCGTGGCTGCCGCGCGTCGAATGGGGCGACGGTAGTCCCGAGGACCTCCCCGTCCTCCCGGCCGGCCGCCTCGACTACGACGACGACGGCCGCGGGCGCATGTACTCCGAAAAGCTCGGCCGCGAAGTCACTTTCGACACCGCCCTGCAAGCCCGCCTGCTCCGCCTGCTCGACGCCAGCCCGCGCGTGGAATCCTTCCGCGAACTCCCCGCCGCCGTCACCTATGAATTCGACGGCGCCGACCGCGTCCACTACCCCACCGCCGCAGCCAGATTCGCCGACGGCCGCACCGTCCTCATCGACGTCCTCCCCCTGGCACATACCGCCCTGCACCCCCAGCGCGCCCGGGCCGCCGCCTCCCGCGCCCATGCCTTCTCCCGCGGCTGGGGCTGGCTCACCTGGACCGGCAGCCACCACGGCATCCCAGACCTCCTGTCCCGCACCGTGAACCCACACCACGAGTCCACCCTGACGAGCCGCCTCGCGACCGGTCCGATGTCCTGGCCCGCCCTCGACACCTACCGCCGCGAAACCGGCATCGACCTCCTGGACCTGGCCGCCCTCGTCCTCCGCCACAACTGGCAGTGGCAGCGAGCGCCCTTCCGCCTCGCTTCCTGACCCACTTCACGATCAGCGAGCGCTCACCGAGGAATGTCGACACCGAGAGCTCACTCGGAAACCGATGACGCTGAAAAGCACAGCGGCATACGCGGATCCGGGATGTTCCCGCAGCGGGCGACTTCAGGGCCTATTCCGGCTCGCCGTGGTCCGAGCGCCAATGGACGGCGCCCACGAGGAGGAGCTTGATCAACTTCTCCGCTTGCGCCCGGACCTCGGCATCCGCCTGTAGATCCCCCACAATGAGGTCCGCGATCGTCTCCACCATCGTGGCGACGATCAATTTCGCCACTGCTCGCACGTCATCGCTGGACCAGGCAGGAGCCAAGCGGGCGAGGTCGATCGCGAGCTCACTCTCGAAGAGCGCGAGCTGAAGTCGCACCGCCTCCCGGACGACGGGCGGGCCGGCGAAGCGTTCGCGGGCGATGAACGCGAAGTGATCGCGGCGCTGCCCGGCGTGGTCCACGAGAGCCTCGACGGAGGTGCTGACGATCTCCTGGGGTGTGGGCTTGCCCCGTCGCACCTCGCGCAGGACAGCCCGCAGGGACGCGAAGGACTCGTCGACGAGCGTCAGGCCGAGTTCATCGATCGAGTCGAAATGCCGGTAGGACGAGGTACTTCGAGACCAGACCGTCGGGGTCGAGAACGAGACGCGCGGCCAGTGGTACTACCGCCAGCTGCTGGGTTCGGCGAACATCTCGGGCGGCCGTCTGCTGCACGTGATGACCGGAAACCTCTCGCACCAGATCGAGCACCACCTGTTCCCGGACATCCCGGCCCGCCGCTACCCCCAGCTCGCCCCCGAGGTCAGGGAGATCTGCGAGCGCTACGGCCTGCGCTACAACACCGGCCCCCTCTACAAGCAGCTGCTCTCCGTCGCCCTCAAGATCATCCGGCTCTCGGTGCCCTCGCGCCGCAAGCCGCGCCCGGCCGGCGACGAAACCGCCACCCTGCCCAAGGCCGCCTGAGTCCGACAACGAACCAGATTACGGAGACGCTCGAGAGCCGGCCCTGGATCATTCCGGGGCCGGCTCGGCCGATCCCGCGATCGCTGTGTGCGCCGTCCGCCCCAGCTGTGGATCGACGACGCGGCGGTGCGGGCACTCGCCAAGCTCGAACAGGTGCTGCGCGAAATCGGCACGCGCGCATTGCAAGCCGCCGAGGGTGCCGATCCACAATGATCGGGGCCGGAAGGGCCGCGGTGACGAATCAGGTTGCGGCGGAACCGAACCAGCGGGACAGCGCGGTAACCAGCTGGTGCTGCTCGGCACCGAGCCAGGCGATGTGGCCGTCGGGGCGAAGGAGGACGGCGGGGGCGGTGAGCTGTTCACTCAGATCCACGACGTGGTCGACGCGGTCGGACCAGCCCTCGACCGACAGTTGGCCGGTCTGGTCGAGGAGGAGGCCGCGGCCCTGGTGCAGGAGCTCGTAGAGGCGGCCGCGCTTCAGTTCGATGTCGCGTTGCCGGTGGCCGAGGAGGGCGTCGCCGGGGCCGAAGTCGTAGTGGACGCCCAGGGCGGTGACGCGTTCGATCAGGAAGCGGTGGACCTCTTCGAAATCCATCAGTTGAGTGATCAGGCGGCGGAGGGCCTGGGGGCCGGGTTCGAGGGAGGTGAGTTCGCTCATGGCGCGGGCGGTGTCGAGGACGTCGGCGGCGACGGGGCGGCGTTCGGATTCGTAGGTGTCGAGGAGATCGGCTGGGGCCCAGCCGTTTACGGCCGCGGCGAGCTTCCAGCCCAGGTTGAACGCGTCCTGGACGCCGAGGTTGAGGCCCTGGCCGCCGTTGGGCGGATGGATGTGCGCGGCGTCGCCGGCCAGGAAGACGCGCCCGGACCGGTAGGTGTCGGCCAGGCGGGTGGCGTCGCCGAAGCGGGAGAGCCAGCGGGGTGAGTGGGCCCCGAAATCGGTGCCCGCGATGGCCCGGACCTGGCGCTTGAGTTCGTCGAGGGTGGGCGGGGTGTCACGGTCCTCGGCGACGCCTTCGGCGGGTGCCCCCAGGCGGAACACTCCATTGCCCAGCGGCATCGCGCCGAAGCGGCGATGCGTCTTGTGCAGTTCCATGACCAGCGGCATCACCTCCTCCTGCGGTGTGGTCAGTTCCACCTCGCCCATCAGCGTCTCGTGCTCGGCGGGCTCGCCGGGGAAGCCGATGCCGAGCAGTTTGCGGACCGTGGACCGGCCGCCGTCACAGCCGGCCAGGTACCGCGAGCGCAGCCGGGAACCGTCGGCCAGCTCGACCGTCACCCCGTCCGCGTCCTGGCTCAGCCCGGTTACCTCACAGCCGCGCCGGATCTCCGCGCCCAGCTCGACCGCCCACTCGGCCAGCAGGCGATCCGTGATCGGCTGCATCAGACCCAGCACGAACGGGAACGTGGTGTCCAAGCGGAGTGGCCGCGCGGGGACGATCCCGGCGAAGAAGGCGCTCGGATCGTGCTGCTTGCCCAGCGCCAGGAAACGATCCGCCACACCACGCTGATCGAGCACCTCGACACTGCGCGCGTGCATCCCCATCGCCCGCACCACCCTGGTCGGTTCCGGGTCCCGATCCAGCACGAGCACACCCACCCCGTGCAACCGCAACTCCGCGGCGAGCATCAGTCCCGTCGGCCCGGCACCGGCAATGATCACATCGGCCATGAATCGCCATCCTCCTGATTTCCGCAGGTAATCGCCTTCCGGCCGACGATTGTGCGGCACACCCGGGGCCTTGCCGCAAGCCCCCCACTGCGATATACGTTGAAAGGGGAGGGAAATTCAGGCGATTCGCGCCTACCTCAGCACCGAGCCGCTACTTCAAGACCAGTCCGGCCGCGATGAATGTGATGATCACCATCACCGCGAACCAGGTGATCAGCTGCCAGTGCAGAATCGCGGACTTCTGACTGGACACCGTCAACCGCAGCGTGGCATCCACCCGATTGTGGTCGGCGATCTTGCGGCGGGTCTGGGCCAGATCATCGGCCTGCTGCTGGGCGGCGAGCTCCGCGCGTTCCAGCCGGTGGGTCATGCGCAGCAGCTGTTTGGTCTTGTCACGGGTGGCCTTGCGGGCCAGAGCCAGTGCGGTGCGCTGATTCTGGAGTTCCTGACGCTGCCGTGCGATGACGGCCGCCTGTGTCCGTGTGTGTCGTTCCCAGTCGGTCACTGTCGCCCATCCTCCCGTGTGCTCGTCGCGGCACCCGAACGCTATCTCCCCGGCCACCCAGCCCGTTACGAATTCCCGCAGTTCACAGGCGGATTGGCGAGCCGACACCACACCGCCCGGGCCGGAGACCAGCAGGCCGCCGACCACCCGGTACTCGCAGCCCTCGGCGGCGAAGTCGTCGAGGCCGAGCGCGGGCAGCTGCGCGGTCCAGAAACCCGGCGGGCAGATCCACAGCACTTCACCGCCACCGCCGGCCCGGAGCTCGGCGGTGACCGCGCGGGCGCGCGCCAACTCGGGTGGCGCGCTGGACACCTCGATGACGCCGCTGCGATCACCCTTGCGCCACAGCACATCCGAGAGCCGCGCACCGACAGCGACATCCAGCTGGACATCCTCGGCGCCGGCCGCCAGCAGCCGACCGCGCAGCCAGAATTTGAGCCGCTGCACATCCCAGCGGCAGTCCGCGCAGTCGGTTTCCCGGCACCGCTCCCCCGCCGCGTGGCCACGCCCATCGGCATTGCGGACAGCCGTGTCCGCATCGCCCCGCACAGACTTCTCCACCGTCCCGCGCACAGAATTGCCCCCAGCCGAATCCCCCACGGCCGTCTCAGGATTCGCGCGCGGATCCGGGTCGGCAAGCGCCACCGACCGCTCCCGCGGAACTTCCACTCGCCTCGTGCTCACAAGATCACCCCAGCCACCACACTCACCGGAAGGACCGCTTCCGTCCTATCGGAAACCACCAGCCCGAGCCGTCACTTCCAGAGTGCCGCAGGGCATGCGTCCGAAGACACGAAAGCGACCAGATTCGTTACCCAACCGCGAGCCGCGTGTGATCAAGCGCGGCGCGGATCGTAACCCGTGCCCGGGATGCCGGACCGGCCCGCCGCCGTTACTCTTTCGAAATGCCCCCGAGTCAGTCCCCGAAGCCGCAGCTCAGCGCTCTCCATCCGACACTGCGGGCGGCGCGCTCGGCGAACTCGGTGGCCTTCGCGCTGCAGGGGTTCTTCCTGGCCGTGATTCTCACCGAGCTCCCGCAGCTGAAGGACAAATTCACGCTCTCCGACGGACTGATCGTGGCGATCGTCGCGCTCATCTCCCTGCTCGCGGGCGCGGGCAGCATCACCGCCGAGCGGATCGCGCTGCACTGGTCGAGCCGCACCGCGCTGCGGATCGGGCTGGCGCTGATCGCCGTCTCCGGTGTGGCGATCGCGCTGTCGCCGAACATCATTGCGGCCTTCGTGGCCCTGGGGATGTACGGTGTGGCCGTCGGCATCGTGGACGCCGGGACCAATATGCAGGCGGTATTCATTCAACATGGCTATGGCCGATTCATTCTGGTCTCGTTCTACGCGGCCTGGAGCGCGGGATCGATCACGGGCGCACTGTTCGTCTCGGCGTTCGAGGCGCTGAAAGTGCCGTTGCAGGCGTCGATCCTGGTGGCCGCGGCGGTGGTGGCCATCGGCTGCCTGGCGGCGGGACCGCGACTGCTGGGCACCGACGAGGCCGAAGCCGGTCCGGCCGAACACGAACCGGCCGGATCGGTGCCGATGCGCATCTTCTGGATCTTCGGCGCGGTGATCGCCCTCGCCTTCGCCATCGACCTCGCGGTCGGCAACTGGTCGGCGCTGTACCTGAAGGACGAACTGCTGTCCTCCTCCGCGACCGCCGCGCTGGCGCTGGCCGCCTACCAGGGCGCGTCGCTGCTCGGCCGCCTCACCGGCGACCTGTGGGTACGCCGGTTCGGACCACGCATGGTGGTTCGGGTGGCCGCGGCGGTCGGGTCGGTCGGTCTGGTGATCGTGGTCACTGCCCCCGGACCGGTGGCCGCGATCCTCGGATTCCTGGTCGCCGGAATCGGATTGCCGGTGATCGCGCCGCTGTGCTTCAGCGAGGCCGGGCAGCTCACCAGCGGACGCGAGCTGGATGCGCTCATCGCGCGGCTCAACCTGTTCAACTACGCGGGCACCCTGGTCGGTGGCGCGGTGGTGGGCGCGGTCGCCGACGCCGCCGATCTGCGTGCCGGATTCGCGATTCCGCTCGCCTTCGCGGTGGTGCTGATCGGCTGCGCCCGGGTCTTCCACCGCCGCACCGACGACGCCACCGCGGCCGCCGAGCCCGCCGCGGAGCCTGCTTGACTGGAACGGTGAGCGATTCCGTAGCCATCACACCGGCGACCCCGGACGACGCCGGCGAACTCGCCGTCGTCGCCGCCGCGACCTTTCCACTGGCCTGCCCGCCCGGATCCGAACCCGAGGACATGGCCGCCTTCATCGCGGAGGTGCTGTCCGCGGACCGGTTCCGCGAGTACCTCGCCGATCCCGGCCGTGTGGTTCTGAAGGCGGTGCTCGGCGGCGAGATCGTCGGCTACGCACTGCTCAACGCCATGGAACCGGCCGATCCCGCCGTGGCGGAGGTCATCACCCTGCGCCCGGTGACCGAGCTCAGCAAGATGTACGTGCTGCCCGGTCAGCACGGCAGCGGGGTCTCGGCGGCGCTCATGCGCAGCGCGCTCGAGCGCTCCCGGGCCGGCAGCAGCAAGGCCGTGTGGCTGGGCGTGAACCAGCAGAACGCGCGCGCACAGCGCTTCTACGGCAAACACGGCTTCACCGTCACCGGCACCAAGACCTTCACCGTCGGCAGCCGGCTGCACCACGACTACGTCATGCTGCACGAATTCTGAAGCTCCAGGCGGCGACCGGTGAAGCGCTGCCGCATCCGGCGATCGTGGGTCACCAGCACCACCGCGCCGGGGTAGCCGTCCAGGGCCTGCTCCAGGTCCTCGACCAGGGCCGGGGACAGGTGGTTGGTCGGCTCGTCGAGCAGCAGCAGATCAACCGGATCGGTGACCAGCCGCGCCAATTCGACGCGACGGCGCTGCCCGTAGGACAGCTCGCCCAGACGCAGGTGCAGATCGTCCGGCCGGAACAGTCCCAGCGCCAGCAACGCGTCGGCATGCTCGTCCGGATAGCCCGTCCGCCCGGAAGCGAACGCCCCCAGCACCGTCACCTCCGCCGGCCACGGTGACTCCTCCTGCCGCAGGTGCCCGACCCGGCCGCGCACCGTGACCGCGCCCGCCTCGGCAACCAGCTCCCCGGCCAGCAGCCGCAGCAGCGTGGTCTTGCCCGCGCCATTGGGACCGGTCACCAGTAGCCGTTCACCGGACTCGATCCGCAGGCCGTCCAT
Organism: Nocardia sp. CA-151230; assembly: GCF_050942175.1. Lineage (NCBI taxonomy): Bacteria > Bacillati > Actinomycetota > Actinomycetes > Mycobacteriales > Nocardiaceae > Nocardia > Nocardia sp. CA-151230. The sequence continues at coordinate 2,854,012 of NZ_CP192061.1, read as the reverse complement.
GCGCAAACGGCCTTCCACCACAACCGAACTCACCTCGGCGAGGGACGGTACGACCACGGCTGCAATCACCCCGGCACTGTCGCCGAATCTCGTCGGCGCGGTGCCGGTCGGCCCGGTGCCGGTCGGTCCGGCGACAGCTGGTCCGGTGCCGGTCGGTCCGGTACCGGTCGGTCCGGCGACAGTCGGCCCGGCGACAGTCGGTCCGGCGGCGGCTGGGAGGGAGTCGGTCGTGGATATCTCCGCGGTGAAGCGGAGCGGATCCGGTGGGGGCGCAATCGGATCCGCGGTCAGGCGGGAGACCCGCTCCTTCGCGTTGCGGATGCGGGACTGGGCGCCGTGGCCGCGGCTGCGGGTTCGGAAGGGGCCGGCTGCGAAGACCGCGAGCGGGAGCTTGCGCGGAATCGCCTCCAGGCGGACGACATTCGACTCGGCCAGCCGCTCGTTGCGGGCCAGTTCGGTGCGCCAGCGCTGGTGTGCGAGCTGTTGCCGGTGCCGCTGGGCGGCCTTGGCGGTGAGGTAGCCGCGGTAGCCGTTGCCGTGGCGGGCGACGGCGCCCGCGTCCACTTCGAGCACGGTGCTGGTGATGCGCTCGAGGAAGACGCGATCGTGAGTCACAGCCACCACGGTGCCCGGGTGGTCACGCAACTGCCCCTCGAGCCATTCGACGGCGTTGTCGTCGAGGTCGTTGGTGGGCTCGTCGAGCAGCAGCAACTCCGGCGCGGAGGCGAGGGTGGCCGCCAGCGCCAGGCGCCGGCGCTGACCGCCGGACAGCGTGCCCAGCAGGCGATTCCGGTCCAGGCCGGGCAGCCCGAGCCCGTACAGGGCCGCGTCCACCCGGGCATCGGCCTGGTACCCGCCGCGCGCCTCGAACCGGGTCACCAGCACGTTGTACGCCTCGAGGCGGCGACCGAGCGGCCCGGGCACGGCCAATTCGGCCTCGGTCGTGCGCATTCGAGCCTCCAGGTCGCGAATATCGCTGAGAGCCAGGTCGATTGCCGCGCCGACGGTGGCGGTGGGCGGCAGCTCCAGACTCTGGGCCAGGTAGCCGATGCCGCCCGGGGCCTGCACGACGACCTCGCCGTTGTCGGGGATTTCGCGACCGGCGATGAGGCGCAGCAGGGTCGACTTGCCTGCGCCGTTGTCGCCGACCACGCCGGTCTTCTCACCGGGCCGGATGGACAGGTTCACCGCGTCCAGCACGACGTGGTCGGCATACCGTTTGGTCACGGCGGACAGGGTCAGTTGGGAAACGGCCGGGGGTTGGAGGGTGCGCACAGCGATCTCCTGTTCTCGGCTCGATACGAGCCGGATGGGTGGATGCCCACGCGAAAATTGAACGCCGACAGGCGGCTAGGCGTGGGTGGGGACTCGACGCGGAGCAAAGCTCAACGCGGCGAAGCGATCACAAGAACAGGAAACCGATACCCATGAGGCCCGGAACGTTATCGGTGCGACGCGGGGGCCGTCAACCCCTTTTCCGTGGATCACATCGAGTTGGCTCGCGAAAGCGGTTCTCAGAAAGCATTTTCACCTTCAACGCCGCGATATCGGTACCGGAGAGCCCCAATCCGTCGCGGACAGGGAAAACGCCGGGCGGTGAGAACCACCCGGCGTTCGCCGTCATATCGTGAACAACCTTGTCAGGCCAGCAGTTTCGCCTTCAGTGCGGCCACGTCCGCGTCGGAGAGCTTCAGGCCGTCGCGCACATAGTTGTCGAAGCTGCCGTAGCTCTTGTTCACCTGATCGAAGGCCGAATCCAGTGCCGCGGCGGCGACGCCGTTCATCATGTCGCCGTCCTTGGCGCCCCGGTAGTAGTTGGACAGCAGGTAGTCGTAGTAGACCGTGTCCTTGTCCACGCCCAGGATGGTCAGCAGCACCGCGGAGGTCCAGCCGGTGCGATCCTTGCCCGCGGTGCAGTGGAACAGGACGCCGCCCGGGTTGTAGGCGATGTCGCGCAACACGTTCGCGAAGCTCTCGTTCGCGCCGGGAGCGGTGATGAAGGCGCGATACAGATCGGTGCCCGCGAACAGGGTCGAGGCCATCACCTGCGGCGGAGCGTGGCCGATGATGTCGTCGTGGTGCTCGGCGGCGCCGGCGGGGACCTTGTCCACGCCCATGAACAGCTGCTCGTAGCTGGTGCGCAGATCGTGGATGGACGCCACGTTCAGCGACGCCAGCTCGGCCAGGTCGGCGTCGGCGGCCTTGCTCAGATCGCCGGTGCGGAAGACCAGACCGGTGCGCACGGTGTGGCCGTCGACGGTCCGGTAGCCACCCGCGTCCCGGGCGTTGAGGACACCGGTCAGGCCGAGGGCACGGTTGTCGGTGTTGACGAGCACGCTGCTGGTGGCAGCGGGCGGGTCGGCGGCGATGGCGGTCGCCGCCGACCCGAGGCTCGCGGACAGTGCGATGGTGACCACCGCGGCAGCTTGGACAGCACGGTTACGCAAGGTAGATCTCCTTCCGGGGCCGAAAACCGAATCCGGCCCGGCTTTCGCTGACCCCCGGGAATTTATTACCTAAGGAAACTATGAGAGAAACCGGGTCCTACCTGGCGGTTACACGTGCGCCGGGCCGAGCTATACGTGCGCCGGTGCTTCGAACCGCGACAGCGCCAGCAGACGCGAGATCGCGCGCAGGTACTTCTTGCGGTAGCCGCCGTCGAGCATCTCCTGGGTGAAGATCTGATCCAGCTTCGCGCCCGAGATGGTGACCGGGATACCCGCGTCGTACAGACGGTCGGCGAGGACCACGATGCGCAGCGCGACCGCCTGATCGGTGACCGGGTGCACATCCGAGATGTACACGGCCGAGATGTCGTGGATCAGGGCGCCGTAGCGGGACGGATGCAGCGTGCTCAGGTGCTTCACCAGCGCGTCGAAGTCGTCGAGCGTGGAACCCGGTGTGGCGGCGGCCTTCTCGGCCAGCAATTCGGGGGCGGTGGGCTCCGGGGCGGGCGGCAGATCGCGGTGCCGGTAGTCCGGACCGTCGACGCGGACGGCCTCGAACAGCGCGCCCAGCTTCTTGATCTCGCGCAGGAAGTCCTGGGCGGCGAAACGGCCCTCACCCAGCTGGCCCGGCAGGGTATTGGAGGTGGCGACCACGGAGACGCCGCGGTCGGTCAGCTCGGTGAGCAGGCGCGAGACCAGCATGGTGTCGCCCGGATCGTCGAGCTCGAACTCGTCGATGCACAGCACGCTGTTGGCCGCGAGCCGCTCGACGGCATTGTTGAAGCCGAGCGCGCCAACCAGATTGGTGACCTCACCGAAGGTGCCGAAGGACTTGGGCTCCGGCACGCTGTGGAAGATCGAGGCCAGCAGGTGGGTCTTGCCCACACCGAAGCCGCCGTCCAGGTACAGGCCGATGCCGTGCACCGGCTTCTTCTTGCCGAACAGGCCCTTCTTGTCCGCGGCCTTGCGGAGCTTGGTCACCTGATCCGCGAACAGCTCGGCCTTCAGCACGGCCGCGGCCTGGGACGGTTCCTTCGGATCCGGGATGTAGGAACCGAAGCTCACCTCGTCGAAGGTGGGCGGGGGAACCATCTGGGCCACGAGCTGGTCTGCCGGAACCTCCGGGTGGCGATCGACGAGGCGTTGTTGCACTGCGTCAGCGTAGATGCGTGGTGGGATGGGTCCTTATGCAGCGTATGCCGAATGCGATTCAGCTCACAGACCTCACCCGCGACGACCTGGTCGAGTTGTACGCGTATCCGGTCGAGCCATCCGGACCGTACGTGCGTGTCAACTTCGTCACCAGCATCGACGGCGCGGTCAGCGTGGACGGGCGCTCCGGCGCGCTGGGCACGCCCGCCGACAAGCGCGTCTTCGGGCTGCTGCGAGATCTGGCCGACGTGGTGCTGGTCGGAGCCGGGACCGTGCGCGCGGAGAACTACGGTGCGGCACACACCGATTCGGAACTACGTAAGCGGCTGCACGGGGAGGGGCTCGGCGGCGATCCGGACGGGAACCCGCCGCGCATCGCGGTCGTCACCGGGTCCGCGGCGCTGGATCCGGCGAGCAAGCTGTTCACCGACACCGGGGCGCGGCCGATCATTCTCACCACCACCGCCGCGCCCGGCGATCGCAAGAAGCGGCTCCTCGACGCGGGGGCCGAGGTGATCGAATCCGACGCGAACGAATCCACCGTGACCGCCGTGCGCACCGCACTGGACGGTCTCGGGCTGCGGCGGGTGCTGTGCGAGGGCGGGCCCTCACTGTTCGGCCAATTCCTCACCGCCGGGGCCGTGGACGAACTGTGCCTGACCGTATCCCCGCAGCTGGTGGGCGGGACCGCGGGCCGAATCGCGGTGTCCCCCAAGGCCCTGCCCACCCCGATGAGCCCCTGCCACCTGGTGCTCGACACCGACGGCACGATCCTGACCCGATGGGAACGCGCGCACACCCGAGGCTGAAACCGCGTGCCGGACCTGGCAGGCTGTACCGCATGCGCTGGACTCGGGCCGCTCTGCTGGCGTCGACACTGTCGATATTGGTGACCACCGCGTGTGGGGCCGGGCCGTCCAACCGGCCCGCCGTCGCCGTGGAACAGCCGCACCAGGCCGGAGTCGCCACCTCCACCGCGCCCGCCGACGTCACCCCGCCCGCACCCGAGGTGCCCAAGACCGACCTGGCCTGGAAGGACTGCACCGCACCGACATTGAACCTGCTGTCGCTGGGCGCGCCGCCGCAGGGGCTGGTGCTCGAATGCGCCGAATACACCTCGCAGGTGGACGTGGCCGGAAATGTGGCGGGCAACTTCCGCAATGCGGCCATGCGGGCCCGCTACGACCGCACGCCCAAGGACGCCGCGCCGCTCATCCTGACCTCCGGTTCCGACCGGTCCTCGACGGCCACCCTGGCCGGGCTCGCGGCCGGGCCCGCGAGCGCGCTGCTGGCCGCGCGGCCGATCATCGCGGTCGACCGGCGCGGCATCGGCAGCTCCCAGCCGGTGACCTGCATGACCGACCCGCAACGCAAGGCCATCGCCGATCAGAACCAATTCACCCGGGGTGCAACCGATGCCGTGGACGCCATGAGCACCGCCGGGCGCAACGCCACCGTCGCCTGCCTGGACTTCCTGGCCCCGGCCCAGGCCACCTTCGACGCACCACACGCCGCCGACGACATCGAGCAGCTGCGCAAGCAGTTGCAGGTGGACCACCTCGCGCTGCTGGGCACCGGCACCGGCACGAACGTGGCGTTGAACTACGCGCGCAAGTACGGACCGCATCTGGGCCGGCTGGTGCTGGACTCGCCGCAGGGGGTCGGCACGGACGCCAACGGACGCGCCGAGCAGCGCGTCAAGGGACAGGAGGCCGCGCTCACCGCGTTCGGGCAGCGGTGCGCGTCGCTGAACTGCTCGCTCGGGGGCGACCCGCGGGCCGCCGTCGTCGATCTGGTGAACCGGGCCGGCGCCGGACAGCTCGGCGACCTGTCGGCCGCCGTGCTGGTGACCACCCTGAGCGGCTTCCTCGGCGACTCCCGAGCAACCGGCAACGCGCAGATCACCGAATTCGCCGACGCCCTCAGCGCCCTCGGCAAGGGCGACCACGGCCCGATCACGCCGTTCGCGCTGCGCGCCGCCGCAGGTATCGCCACCGACGGTCAATTCGTCAACCGCTGCAGCGACAACCACGAGCCATCCACCCCCGACAAGGCCAAGGAGCTCGAAACCACCTGGGGCACACAGTATCCGGCGTTCGGCAAGGTCGCGGCCATCGACCTGATGGCCTGCTCGGCCTGGCCCGCCGCCACCCCCATGACCCTGCCCGACAAGCTCAACCTGCCCGTCCTGGTGCTCGGCGGCAGTGCCGACCCCGTCACCGGACAGGACGGCCGGCCCACCGTCACCGGCGCGCTCGGCGCGGCGGGTGCGCGCACCGCCACCGTCGTCTGGCAGGGCTGGGGACACCCGACCTTCGCCCACTCCGGCTGCGCCCAGCAGTCCCTCGCCGACTACCTGAAGAACGCCACGCTACCCGCCGACGGCACCGCCTGCCCGGCCTGAGTACACACCTGTGAAGTGACGCCGGTCACTACTCGACGGAGTGCGGAGTGTTCTTGACCGGCTGGAGCATTCGGGGCGGGCCGGGGTTTCATCCACCCGGTGGGTGTGGTGTGCCCCGCACAACGCAATTAGGCGGGTCGGCGCATGTGTGACGCGGGGATTCGGTGTACCGTGCCCGAGTGTTCCTTCGACAGCTCGAGCCCCGCAGCGCTCGCACCACCGCCGAGGTACTGAACTTCGCACTGTGGCCGCTCGCGATCCTCACCGTGTTGCACCGGGTGTTCATCAACGCTGTCAACTACCACATCACCAATGACTTCACACCGGTGTACAACGCGTCCCTCGCGTTCCTCAACCACCGGCCCGTGTACAACGCGAACTTCAACTCCACCGATCCGGCCTATCTGTATCCGCCCAGCGGCACGCTGCTCATCTCGCCGCTGGCCATCATCGATCCGGAGAAGTCGCGGTGGGCCTTCATCCTGGTCAATGCCCTCGCTCTGCTGCTGGCCTGGTACCTGCTGCTGAAGCTCTTCAACTACACGCTGAACTCCGTCGCCGCGCCCGCGCTGCTGCTGGCCATGTTCGTCTCCGAGACGGTGACGAACACACTGGCCTTCACCAATATCAACGGCTGCCTGTTCATGGCCATGCTGGCGTTCATCCACCTGCTCCTGAAGCGTCGAGACCTGTGGGCCGGTGCGGCCCTGGGGCTGACCATCGCGGTGAAGGGTCCATTGCTGGCGCCGCTGCTGCTGATTCCGCTGGTGCGCGGACAGTGGAAGGTGTTCATCACCGCCCTGGGCATCCCGGTGGCGCTGAACCTGGCGGCCTGGCCGTTGATCGTGGACTACAGGCAGTTCTGGACCCGTACGCTGCCGTACCTGTCGGAGGCACGGGACTACTTCAACAGCGCCATCGTCGGCAATGCGGGGTACTACGGTGTCGCCGAGTGGCTGACCTGGACCATGCGCATCACCGTCGGCGTCCTGGTGTTGATCTCGCTGTGGCTGCTGTACCGGTACTACCGCGAGGACGAGGTCTTCTTCATCTGCAACACCTCGGGCATCCTGATCACCGCGGCCATGCTGCTGGGCCCGCTGGGCCAGATGTACTACTCGATGTTCCTGTTCCCCATGCTGATGACCGTGGTGTTGCGCAACTCGCTGATGCGCAACTGGCCCGCGTGGGTGGCGATCTTCGGGTTCATGTCCTACGACAAGTGGCTCTCGGACCGCTGGCAGAGCATCGGCCGCGATCTGGAGTACCTGCGCACGACCTTCGGGTGGGGGCTGCTGCTGATCGTGGTGTTCTGCGTGCTGGGCGACCGCTATCTCGCCGCCCGCCGCGAAGGCCGCCTCGAGGTCGGCAAGTCCCTGGATCCGGCGTGGATGCACCCCGAGTGGGTCGCCGACGAACCCGAGGTCACGGTCGCGCCCCGGACGAAGGCGACCGCCTCGTATTAGCGTGGAGCCATGAGTTCCGATGCTGACAGCTCCACAGGGACCGCGGGGCTGCCCGCCCCGCGCATCCAGCTGACCCCGCAGGAATGGCGGACCAAGCTGACCCCGGACGAATACCGGGTACTGCGCGAAGCGGGCACCGAGCGGGCGTTCACGGGCGAATACACCGACACCGAGACCGAGGGCGTCTACTCCTGCCGAGCGTGCGGGGCCGAATTGTTCCGCAGCGCCGAGAAGTTCCACTCGCACTGCGGGTGGCCGTCGTTCTTCGATCCGGCGAAGTCGGAGGCCGTGCTGCTGGTGGAGGACAACTCGCTGGGGATGCGGCGCGTCGAGGTGCTGTGCGCAAACTGCCACAGTCATCTGGGGCACGTGTTCGAGGGCGAGGGATATCCCACGCCCACGGACAAGCGCTACTGCATCAACTCGATCTCGCTCCGATTGCACCCCTCGGACAACGCAGCTGAGTGAGTCGCAGAAACACTATGGGGCATGCGCGATTTCGCGCATGCCCCGAATTATGCGGGCAACATACCGGCGACCTTCCCGCTGACGACATCGGGCCCGGCCGCGGTATGCGGCCGGGCCCGATCTCAGTGCGGTTTCTCCGGCAGTATGCGGGTCGCTACAGCAGTGCGCGGGTCGCTACGGCAGTGCGGCGATGAGCTGCTCGAGCTCGACGCGCGGGCCGGTGAAGAACGGAATCTCCTCGCGCACATGGCGACGCGCCTCGGTGGCACGCAGGTCGCGCATGAGGTCGACGATGCGATGCAGCTCGGGGGCCTCGAAGGCGAGAATCCACTCGTAGTCGCCCAGGGCGAACGAGGACACGGTGTTGGCGCGCACGTCCGGGTAGTCGCGGGCGGCCTTGCCGTGGTCGGCCAGCATCTTGCGGCGCTCCTCGTCGGGCAGCAGGTACCAGTCGTAGGAGCGCACGAACGGGTAGACGCAGATGTAGTTGCCCGGCTCCTCGCCCGCGAGGAAGGCGGGGATGTGGGACTTGTTGAACTCGGCCGGACGGTGCAGGGCCGCGTTGCTCCAGACCGGGTTGGAGATCTGGCCCAGCTCGGTGACGCGGCGGAAGTCGGCGTAGGCGGCCTGCAGATCCTCGATCTTCTCCGCGTGCCACCAGATCATGAAGTCGGCGTCGGCGCGCAGGCCGGCGACATCGTAGATGCCGCGCACCACCACGCCGCGCTCCTCGAGCGAGTCGAAGAAGGCCCGAGCCTCCTTGATCGCCGCCTGGCGATCCTCGCCGAGCACGCCGGGCTCCACCTGGAACACCGAGAACATGAGGTAGCGGATGGTGTCGTTGAGGGCCTTGTAGTCGAGTCGCGCCATGGCCTCCATCGTGCCACTGCGTCCGAACCCGCCCGAAATGGGGCACGGCGGACTGTGTGATTCAGCTCGCGCGGCGTGATTCAGCGCGCGCCGGCGGCCCGGGAGGCGATAGGCGGCGCAGGCCGTCGTGGAAAACGGCGTCGCTGGTGAGCAGTTCGCCGATGACATCCAGATAGGTTGCCAGCACCGGGTATTCGTCCGGGGCGGCCAGGCTGGACCGGGCGCGCAGCCCGGTTACAGTGGAACAAGGGGGGTCCATCGGCTCGGGTGTGTTCCGTGAGCCGTGCCGTGCGGCCGCTCGGCGGAAAGAGAATCAGCGACGGAAACGAGAGAAGCGCCAGTGCATCCGACATATGGGGACGTGACAGCGGCGGCCGACCGAATCGCCGGCCACACCCGCCCGGTGGTCCTCGCCCGCGCGGACGCCGACACCGTCCCGGTGGCCGGTGAGGTCTGGTTCGCGCTCGAGCACATGCAGCACACCGGCAGCTTCAAGGCGCGCGGGGCGGCGAATTTCGTACTGGCGCAGCGGGAACAGGGGCTGCTGCCCAAGGTGGGGATCACCATCGCGTCCGGCGGGAACGCCGGGGTGGCGTGCGCGTGGGCCGCCCGGCTGGTCGACTCGGCGGCCACCGTGTTCCTGCCCGACTCCGCACCCGCGGTGAAAGTGGCGCGGCTGCGGGCATTGGGGGCGCAGGTGCTGTGCGGCGGCGACGCCTACGCCGACGCGGCCGCCGAATGCGAGCGCTACGCCGCGGCCAGCGGGGCGCTGCGCTCACACGCCTACGACGACCCCTGCATCGCCGCGGGCGCGGGAACACTGCTCGACGAAATCGTCTCGCAGGTACCGGAACTCGACACCGTGGTGGTCGCGGTCGGCGGGGGCGGACTGCTGACCGGAATCACGGTGTCGGCCAATCATCACGGCGTGCGGGTGGTGGCGGTCGAACCCGAGCACTGCCGCGCCTTCAACGCGGCGGTCGAGGCCGGGGAACCGGTCGATGTCGAAATCGACTCCGTCGCAGCCGATTCCCTCGGCGCGCGCCGCGTCACGCCCATGGCCCTGTCCGCCGCGAACGCGGGCGACGTCCGCTCGGTCCTGGTCAGCGACAAGCAGATCATCGCCGCCCGCCAAACCCTGTGGGACTGCCGCCGTGTCGCCGTCGAACACGGCGGTTCCACCGCCCTGGCCGCCCTGCTGTCGGGCGCCTACGTCCCCGCCCCCGGTGAACGGGTGGCGGTCATCGTCTGCGGCGCGAACACCGATCCGACCGACCTGGTGCCCCGCTGATCTCGCGGTGACGAGGGTCAGCGCCCGGTTTTGACGGGGGCGGGGTGGGCCGGACGGGACTGGAGCCAGGAACGGTAGCGGCGGAGGGCGCGCACCTGCACGATCTGGTCGGACAGCAGGGCCTGGATGGGACCGGTTGCGGGACGTGGGTTCCGGCCGCGAGCCATGCGGCGCATGTGATGCCGAACCACCGCCATACCCGCTGCGGACGCGAGGGCCTTGTTCGACCAGGTGATGGGCTTCGGGGTGGCGTCGGCCTCGAGATCGTCGCGCCAGCGGGCGGGGAGGTCCGGGGTGGTGGACAGGGCGGTGCCCATGCCGATCACCGAGACGCCGCTCGCCAGGACGTCCTCGGCGGTCCGGAGGCGGGTGATGCCGCCGGTGAGCATGAGCGGAATCGGGCTGGTGGCAACCAGTTCCGTCGCCAGGTCCAGGAAGTAGGCTTCGCGAGCCTGCGTCCGGCTGTCGGCGGGGCGGCCGGTCATGGCGGGGCTTTCGTAACTGCCGCCGGACAATTCGACCAGGTCGACGCCGAGGGGCGTGAGCAGGGCGATGACCCGGCGGGCGTCGTCGGCGTCGAAGCCGCCGCGCTGGAAGTCGGCGGAGTTCAGTTTCACCGCGACCACGAACCGGGGCGACACGACCGTGCGGACCGCGCGCACCACCTCGAGCAGGACCCGCGCCCGGTTCTCCAGTGAGCCACCCCACTCGTCGGTGCGATTGTTGACCAGCGGAGACAGAAACTGCGACAGCAGATATCCGTGTGCGGCATGGATTTCCACCCCGTCGAACCCGGCCTGCTCGGCGCGGCGCGCGGTGGTGGCGAACCGGGCGACGGTGTCCTCGATCTGAGCCGTCGTCATGGCGACCGGACGTCCGAACCGGCTGCTGAGCCGGCCCAGATCGACCGGGATATCCGACGGACCCCACACCACGCCGGGCTGGTTGGCCGCGACCTGGCGACCCGGGTGACTGATCTGCATCCACATGGCCGCACCCGCCGCCTTGCCCGCCCGCGCCCACTCCGCGAACGGTTCCAGCGGCGCGGCGTCATCGAGCACGATGCCGCCGGGTCCGGTGAGCGCCTCGGCGTGCACCATGACATTGCCGGTGATCAGGGCGCCCGGGCCGCCCGCCCCCCATCGGCGGTAGAGGGACACGAGACGTTCGTCGGGTAGTTGCCCGTATCCGGCCATCCCCTCCTCCATGGCCGCTTTCACGATCCGATTGGCCAGAACCGCGCCCGATCGCAGTACCAGCGGCGAGAACAAGTCACTCGTCATCGGGCAATCCACCTCCAAATGTTGACTGCGCTTACATAATGTGCGCAGCGCTAACATAGGCGAAGGATGTAGGCAGCGTCAACACTTGCCGGGTCCAAGAAATGCGCGACTACGTCGTACCAGCACGGCGACCCGAGAGGGCCCTCTATAGGCGGGGGTTCTGGAGAGTGGGTCAGGAAAGCTGCGCGATAACGCGGGCGGCGGCCTTGGTGCCGGTCGCGGCGCAGGCGGGAACCCCGACGCCATCGAGGTAGGCGCCGGCCAGGGCCAGGCCGGGGAGGTCGGCGGTGGCGGAACGCAGGTCGGCGATGCGGGTGGTGTGGCCGGGGGCATACTGCGGGAGGCCGCCGGGCCAGCGCTGGACCACGGCGCGCAGGGGGCGGATGTCGGCAGCGGTGACGGTGGTGAGGTCTTCGACGGCGGCGGTGATGAGGTCGTCGTCGGACCAGGACAGCGGGGCAGGGTCGCCGAAGCGGCCGAAGGAGGCGCGGACCAGGGCCACATCACGGGCGGCCAGGTGCGGCCACTTGCGGCTGGAGAGGGTGAAGGCCTTGGCGCGCAACGGTTCACCGGTGGCGACCAGGATGCCGGAGTTGTCGGGCAGGGCGGTCTCGGGCGGCAGGGCGAGGGCCACCACCGCCGAGGAGGCCAGGTCGATTCCGGCGGCCAGCTCGGCGGCCTCCGGGGCCACCTCGCGCAGGAGTTCCGCGGTGACCGGGGCGGGCGTCGCGAGGATCACGGCGTCCACGTCGCCGACCGGGTCGAGCCGCCAGCCCTGTGCGGTCCGGGCGAGAGTGGTGACCTCCGTACCGGTTTCGGCCTTCACATCGGCAGCGGCACGCAGTGCGTCCAGCAGGGCCCGGTAGCCGTCGCGGATGCCGCCGAACACCGGTGTGGCGCTGGGCGGCGGCAGGGCCTCGGACACGGCCCGGGTCAGGCTGGGCGCGCCGCGATCCAGGGCGGCGGCCAGCGTCGGCAGCGCGGCCCGCACGCCGATCGAATCCGCAAGTCCCGCATACACTCCCCCGAGCAGCGGGTCCACGCTACGCCGGACCACCTGCTCCCCGAATCGATCCCGCACCAGCTCCCCCACCGACACGTCCCCGCCGTGCTCCCACCGCAGCGGCCGAGACGGCTCCGCCGCAACAGCGGCCAGGGTCTGCGCATCCACCAGCCCCGCAACCGATTCCGGTGCGGCGGGAATGCCCATCAGCGTCCGCTCGGGCAGCCGATGCCCCACCCCTTCCGACCACACCAGCGGTCGCTTGCCCGCCGGATGAACAAGCTGCTCCGCAATCCCCAACTCCCCCATCAGTTCCGGAATCTCGGGCCGACGACCCACGAACGCCTCGGCCCCCAGATCGACCGGATCGCCCTCGATCTCGACGGTCCGCAGGATCCCCCCGACCCGATCCCGCCGCTCCACGAGGATCAGTTCCGCCGACTCCCCGAGCGCCTTCCGCAGCCGATACGCGGCCACCAGCCCACTGATGCCGCCACCGACAACCGCGACCCGCATCGACAACTCCTCGCCACTCGCCGAACGCCGCGACCACGCGAACCGCGACCGGCGACCCGCACCTCGACCTCGAGCCGCCCCGAGCCAACCTACTCCCGCCACCCACCACCACCGCCTCCGGTGCCCGCCCATCGCGGCCCGGTTCCACGCCGGCCCCACCACCCCGAACCACGCTCACCAGCGCTTTCGAACCGCCCGCCCGGAAATGGCACACATCGGAACGTGATTGACACCGCGCCGCGAACACCCCACCGGTCGAAGTCCCGCCCGTCACACGGACCGGCACACCCGCCGGGCATTCGACGGTATCGGCGACATTGTCACGCCGCGGCCACCCGCCTCGGCCGCGCCCGGCAGTCAGCGCGTTCGATGGGGCGAAGCCGAAGCGCTCCGGTCACGTCACAGGAGCTTCGATCCCACCGCGCGCATCGCCGGCGGGAGGTGCTGGTCAGAGCGGCAGCGGGAGGCTGTGGATGAGGGCTACGGTCTCGGTGATGACGCCGGGGTCGGTGTTCGGGAGGACGCCGTGGCCGAGGTTGAAGATGTGACCCTTGGCGCCCAGCGTGATTGCCTCGTCGGCCTCGCGGGCGATGCGGCGCACCTCGGCGTCGATCGCCGCCGGGCCCGCGAAGAGCACGGCCGGATCGAGGTTGCCCTGCAACGCTTTTCCGGGGCCGACCCGGCGTGCGGCCTCGTGCAGCGGAATCCGCCAGTCGACGCCGACCACGTCCGCGCCGGCTTCGCCCATGGCGCCCAGCAGTTCTCCGGTGCCGACGCCGAAGTGGATGCGCGGCACACCCGCGGACGCGATCTCGGTGAAGACCCGTTCCGAGTGCGGCAGAACGTATTCCCGGTACTGGGCGAGGCTCAGCGCGCCCGCCCAGGAGTCGAACAGCTGCACGGCGTCCACGCCCGCATCGATCTGGGCGCGCAGGAATTCGATGGTGATGTCGGTGAGCACGCCCAGCAGCTGGTGCCAGGTCTCGGGGTCGGCGAGCATCATCGCCTTGGTGCGCTCGTGGTTCTTGCTGGGCCCGCCCTCGACCAGGTACGACGCCAAAGTGAACGGGGCACCGGCGAATCCGATGAGCGGGGTGTCACCGAGCGCGTCCAGCAGCAGCTTCACACCGGCGGTGACCGCGCCCACCTCCTCTGCGCGCAGGCGCGGCAGCGCGCGCACATCGGCGACGGTGCGCACCGGATTCGCGACCACCGGGCCGACGCCGGCCACGATGTCGAGATCGATGCCGGCGGCCTTGAGCGGAACCACGATGTCGGAGAAGAGGATTGCCGCGTCCATCTGGTGGCGGCGGATCGGCTGCATGGTGATCTCGCACACCAGCTCCGGATCGAAACACGATTCCAGCATGCCGATTCCGGCACGCACCTCGCGATACTCCGGAAGGGACCGACCAGCCTGCCTCATGAACCACACCGGACGCCGATGCGGAACGCCACCGGTGGCGGCGGCAAGGAACGGGGCATCGGTCAGCAGGCGTCGGGTGTGAGTACTCATCACCGCCCATCGTAAAGGGGGCCCGGCGGCGCGCCTCGCACTACTGGGCACCGGAGAGGTCTACGGTGCCTTTCGTGACACCGCTCGACTTCCGCGACGGCGCTGCCCCCACCCCGGAGCCCGAAGAACCAGCCCGGTTCCGCGCCGCGGTCGAGGCCATGGGAACCGCATCTGTGCATCCTCGAATCGAGCTGGCACCGATCCGCCCGCCGCAGCGCCTCGCCCCGTACTCGTACGCCCTCGGCGCAGAAGTCACGCGACCAGATACAAACGTGGTGCCCGTCGACTCCGAGGGCGACGCATTCGGCCGGCTGATCCTGCTGCACGACCCGGCCGGGCAGGAAGCCTGGCACGGGGTGTTCCGTCTGGTCGCCTACATCCAGGCCGACATCGACTCCGCCCTCGCCGCCGACCCGCTGCTGCCGGAGGTGGCGTGGAGCTGGCTGGTCGACGCGCTGGACTCGCGCACCTCCTTCACCGCCCTCGGCGGCACGGTCACCGCCACCAGCTCGGTGCGCTACGGCGACATCGCCGGGCCGCCGCGCGCGCACCAGCTCGAACTGCGCGCCTCCTGGACCGTGTCCGACACCGTCATGCGGCCGCACGTGGAAGCCTTCTGCGAGGTGCTCGCCTATGCGGCCGGACTGCCACCCGCGGGGGTAACCCGGCTGGACGTGCGCCGGGGCGAGAGCACCGAATAATTGGGCGCGAGATCGGGGCGGCCGATCCGCGAATTCCCGCGCCGGTCGCCGGAAAATCCCCTCTCGCCTGCGAGAACATCTGTACTGCAACGAAATCGACGGGCGCCACGTACGATTCCCCATGGCCCGACGCAGTGTCACGGCCGGTCGTTTCACCGACGTGACGCGGCCCGCCAATGCCCAACCCGTAGAGTTCAAGACCATGTCCGTACCAGATGAACCCGAAGCCACTGCCGCGGTACCGTTGCTCGCGCCAGTGGACGGTGTACCGCCGGTACTGGACTCCGTCGCCGCGGTGGCTGCCGCCGCCCGCCGCCTCGCCGCCGGCAGCGGACCGCTCGCGGTCGACGCCGAGCGCGCCTCCGGCTTCCGCTACTCCAATCGCGCGTACCTGATCCAGCTGCGGCGCGAGGGTGCGGGCACCTTCCTCATCGACCCGATCCCGGTGGGCGGGGAGCTCACGCCGCTGGCCGAGGCGATCAACGATCTGGAGTGGGTACTGCACTCCGCGGATCAGGATCTGCCCGGGCTGGCCGAACTCGGGCTGCACCCGGCCCGGCTCTTCGACACCGAACTCGGTGGACGGCTCGCGGGTTACGAGCGCGTGGGCTTGGCCGCCATGGTGGAGAAGCTGCTCGGGCGCGAGCTGCGCAAGGGCCACGGTGCGGCCGACTGGTCCACCCGGCCGCTGCCCGACGACTGGCTGAACTACGCGGCCCTCGATGTCGAGCTACTCATCGAGCTGCGCGACGCGGTCGCCACCGACCTGGCCGACCAGGGCAAATACGAGTGGGCCGCAGAGGAATTCGAGCACGTCCGCACCGCGGAGCCGGCCGGCCCCAAGGCCGACCGCTGGCGGCGCACCTCCGGCATCCACACCCTGCGCCGCACCCGCCAGCTCGCCATCGTCCGCGAACTGTGGACGACCCGCGACCGCCTGGCCCGCCTGCGTGACGTGGCCCCCGCCCGCATCCTGCCGGACTCGGCCATCGTGGCCGCCGCCACCAACGAGCCCAAGTCCATCGCCCAGCTGCGCACCCTGCCGATCTTCGGCGGCCCCCGCCAGCGCCGCTACTCGCGCGAATGGCTCGGCGCGGTGGAACGCGCCCGCACGCTCCCCGACAGTGAGCTCCCGCCGCTCACCCAGCACTTCGAAGGCCCGCCCCCGGTCAACCGCTGGGAGCGCCGCGACCCCGCCGCCGCCGCCCGCCTGCAGTGCGCCCGCGCGGCCATGACCGACCTCTCCACCGAGGTGTCGGTCCCGGTCGAGAACCTGCTCACCCCGGATCTGCTGCGCCGCATGTGCTGGGACGGCCTGCCCAAATCGGTCGCCAACGGCGAAGCCCCGACCCTCATCGAGGGCTACCTCGCCGCGGGCGGCGCCCGCCCGTGGCAGCGCGCCCTGACCGTCCCCCGCCTGAGCGAAGCCCTCTACCCGAAAAGCTGACCCCGGAAATATCGCCCGAGAAAGTTGGGGCACGAGGGTTTTCTGAAGTGGACTCATTTCACAGTTGGTGAAAGTTAGATTCTGTCGACCCCGAACCAAGGGGCACGAAAGAGGAGTCCACCAATGCACGCCACCCGCCGCTCCTTCCACTACATCGGCTGGGCCGCAACCACTTTGGCACTAGCCGCGACCACCACCGCATTGTCTGCACCGGCCGCCTTCGCTACCGTCGGGCCGGTCGAGGTCCTGCATTGCTCGCCCGACGCATGGGGGACATGCGTGACGCCGCCTTCATACGTCGTCGGCCAGACCTACACGATCGTCTCGGAGTACACACCCAATGTGGCGGGCGACATTCCCTACGTGGACGTCTACGACAACGGAGTCTGCGTCGCGGGTGTCATCGCGGTGTCGGACACCGACCCGGGCCACCACTACACGAGCGTCCCATGGATTCCGACGACGGCTGGAACACACAAGATCACCGTGAACCAGCGGGAGTCCGCGTCCACCACGGTGACCGTGGTCGCCGCGCCGCCAGGGTCCGGAACCCCACAACCGCCGACCCAGCCCGCTTGCCACGGAAGCAACACGGGATCCGGCGGCCTCCCCGGATCGGGCAGTTCGAACCTGCTCGGATCGGGCAGCGCGCACTGAGGTTCCGGCGGTCACCGCTCAGTCCTGGAATTCGGGTGGGCGGCGGTCGCGGCGGGCTCGGATGGCCTCGTCGAAGTTGTCGGTGGTGAGGCGGACGTAGAGCTGGGCCATGCCCTCGTTCTGCATATGGGATTCGAAACTGCCGGCCTCCAGGCCACTCCAGAGGAGGCGCTTGGTGAGTTCGCCGCCGACGCGGCTCCAGCGGATGATCTGGTCGGCGGTGTCGTAGGCGGTTTCGAGGAGTTTGTCGCCGGGGACGACGCGGGAGACGATGCCGATGCGCTCGGCTTCCGCGGCATCCACATCACGGCCGGTGAGCATGATCTCGAAGGCGCGGGTGGAGCCGATGGCGCGGGGCAGGGTGTAGCTGATGCCGAGTTCGGCGGAGGTGAGGCCGTTGTTGATGCCGGCCGCGCGGAAATACGCGTCCTCCGAGGCGATTCGGATGTCGGTACCCATGGCCAGGCAGAACCCGCCGCCGATGGCCGCGCCGTTGATGGCGCTGATCACCGGCTGGTGCATCCGCTTGATCGTGAGCATCACATTGTTCAGCAGCTCCATCGAGCGCCGCGCAATGCTGGTGCGCGTCAACCCCTCCACCCCCGGCACCTTGCCCGCGTGCTGCAGATCCGCGCCCGAGCAGAACCCGTGCCCGGCGCCCGTGAGCACCACCACGCGCACCTCGTTGTCGGCCGCCACGCCCTCGAGGGTCTCCCGCAGCGGCACCATCACGTCGAACGCCATGGCGTTCATCCGGTCCGGCCGGTTCAACGTGACCAACGCGATCCCCGGCCGCGGCTTCTCGACAAGCACAAACGACATCCGAACTCCCGTCCCGAAACTGTAACCTGTTACAGAATCTACGCGAGAACCCAAGCTCCGTATAGAAAGAAGAAGGGCCCGCGATCGGATGATCGCGGGCCCGTCACGAGCAGAGTGCCGCTCGGCGGTGCTACTCGGCCGCCGGGAGCAGGGCCTGCTCGATCTCGCTGCCGGAGGCGTCGGCGGCGCCGAGCCACACGTGCACCCGCTGGGCCACCTCGCCCGGAGTGAGGCCGAGATCCTGGTGGATCTTGGCGCGGGAGGAGTGGTCCAGGAAATGCTGGGGGACGCCGAGGTCGCGGGCCGGGACGTCGACGCCCGAACTGCGGAGCCGGGCGGAAACGGTGGAGCCGATGCCGCCGTGCAGACCACTGTCCTCGAGCGTGACCACCAGGCGGTGGTTCTCGGCCAGCTTCACCACGGTGTCGGAGACCGGGAGGACCCAGCGCGGATCGACCACGGTGACCGAGACACCCTCGGCCTCCAACAGATCCGCGACCTTGAGCGCGAGGTCGGCGAAGGCGCCGACCGCGACCAGCAGGACATCGGCGCGCACCGAGTACGCGGCAGCATCCTTCACGTCGGGCAGGCGCAGCACATCCACGCCCTCGAAGCGTTCCACCGCCGGAATCTCTTCGATCGCAGGACCCTTGGGGAAGCGGATGGCGGTGGGCCCGTCACTGATGTGCAGGGCCTCCCCCAATTCCTCACGCAGGCGGGCGGCGTCGCGCGGGGCGGCCACTTGGATGCCGGGAATGATGCCCAGCACCGACAGGTCCCACATGCCGTTGTGCGAGGCGCCATCGTCGCCGGTGATGCCGGCGCGATCGAGCACCAGGGTCACCGGGAGCTTGAGCAGCGCCACATCCATGAGCAGCTGATCGAAGGCGCGGTTGAGGAAGGTGGAGTAGATGGCCACCACCGGATGCAGGCCGCCCAGGGCCATACCGGCCGCGGAGGTCATGGCGTGCTGTTCGGCGATGCCGACGTCGAACATGCGCTCCGGGAAGCGATTCCCGAACGGGGTCAGACCGGTCGGCCCCGGCATGGCCGCGGTGATCGCCACGATGTCGTCGCGCTGCTCGGCCTGGGCGATGAGCTCCTTGGAGAACACCGAGGTCCAGCTCGGCGCGGACGGGCCACCCAGCGGCTCACCGGTCTCCGGGTCGATCTGGTTGATGGCGTGCATCTGATCGGCCTCGTGGTCCTCCGCCGGCTTGTAGCCACGGCCCTTCTGCGTCACCGCGTGCACGATGACCGGACCACCGAAGTCCTTGGCCCGCCGCAGCGCGGCTTCCAGCTGCACCGGATCGTGCCCGTCGACCGGGCCCACATACTTCAGCCCGAGATCGCTGAACAGCTCCTGCGGCGCGACCGCATCCTTGATGCCGGTCTTGATGGCGTGCAGCATCGAGTACGCCGAATCCCCCACGCGCGGAATGCTCTGGACGATCCGCTTGGTGGCGTCGAGCGCGTGCTCGTAGGCGGGCTGGGTGCGCAGCCCCGCGAGCCGCTCGGCGAGCCCGCCGATGGTCGGCGCGTAGGAGCGGCCATTGTCGTTGACCACCACGATGACCGAGCGATCCTGCCCCGCGGCGATATTGTTCAGCGCCTCCCAGCACATGCCACCGGTGAGCGCGCCGTCACCGACGACCGCGACCACATGTCGCTTCTGCCGGGTCAGCGCGAAGGCCTTGGCGATACCGTCCGCATAGGACAGCGAGGCCGACGCGTGCGAGGACTCCACCCAGTCGTGGGCGCTCTCGGCCCGGCTCGGGTACCCCGACAGCCCGCCCTCTTTGCGCAGCGTGTCGAACCCGTCCTTGCGGCCGGTAAGGATCTTGTGCACGTAGGCCTGATGCCCGGTATCGAAGATGATCGGGTCGGCCGGTGAGTCGAAAACCCGGTGCAACGCGATGGTCAGCTCCACGACGCCGAGGTTCGGCCCCAGGTGCCCGCCGGTGACGGCGACCTTCCGCACCAGGAACTCACGAATCTCCTCGGCCAGCTCGTGCAGCTCCGGTACCGACAGCCCACGCAGGTCCTCGGGCGTGTCGACCCGGGAAAGCACTCCCACGGCTATTGCTCCCTCCGGATGTCTCCTGTGTTTGCAACAGTCTACGGAGCCCATTCCGGACCTCGATGCCAGGAACGAAATGCCACCTGCGACATCCGTGATGGATGTGAGGCTCCACACAAATTACGCCGGTTACAGTGGCCCGGCGGTGCCCTCCGGAGGCATCGTGGCCCGCATCATCGACGAAGTGTACGAGCTGTGCCGGGCCGACACGTCGGGAACGCCGGCCGACTACATTCCGGAACCGGCGGCAGTTCAACCCGATTCATTCGGCATCTGCCCGGCTACCGTGGACGGGCGGGTGTCCGGCAGCGGAGATCTGGACGCCGCCTTCACGATTCAGTCGATTACCGACCCGTTCACCTATGCACTGGCCTCGGCCGATCGCGGGCGCGAAGAGTCCGCCCGAATCCGGCGCAGCCACAGCCGATTCGCCGGGCGCGAGCTCGACCATCCGGCCGGCGGCCGCCGCCTGTACGCAGGCCGATGCCGCCGTGCGCGCGGTCGCGGCGCACAGCGGCATCTGACCCGCCTCGGGCCGAGCCTCGTCCGACACCCCTCGTCCGGTCGCACGACGCCGCCCGTAGTCGTTCCCGCGATCAGCGGTAGCCGTACTCCTGCCAGCGATCCAGGACGCGCTGCTGGATCTCGGCAGGCCAGCCGTTCTCGAAGCTCCCCTTGATCGGGCGGCGACCCTGCGGGACGTGATCGGCCAGCAGGCAGTTGTAGATCACCTTGCCCGCCATGAAGGAATGCGCCTCCTCCGGCGACAGGTAGACCGCGAGCTGATCGGAAACCGCTGCCGGGTAATGGAATTCACCGCGCTCGACGTCCGGGTGGGAGCGGGTGGCGAAGGCCCACACCACCTCGTCGATATTCGTGATGTCGACATCGTCCTCGACCACCAGGATCTTGGGCGCGTTGACCGACGGCTTGCCGGTGAAGATGATCTTGGCGATCTGGTCCACCAGCTCGTGCGAGCCCAGGCCGGTGGTCTCGTGCCAGTCCTGCCGCACCGCCAGGGTCAGCCAGTGCACCGCGGCCTCGAAGTTGTACCAGGCCGAGGAGATCGGCAGCCCGGCCTGCCGCAGCAGGTGGAGGATCTCGGCGGCACTGGTGGTGCCGATGATGGTGTGGTCCTCCTCCACCGGCGGGCCCGCCGCCACGGTCGGCTGGATCGCACCGTCGCGATAGGTGATCGCCGAGACGTGGAAGACCGCCTTGGGACTGGCCTCGGTGGCGTTGTAGCCGGGGAACTCGTTGAACGGGCCCTCCATGACCGTCTCGTCGAGGGCGATGTGGCCCTCGATCACGATCTCGGCGGTGGCGGGCACCAGCAGGTCGACGGTCTCGGCCGGGACCAGCTCCAGGCCCTCGCCGAACAGCGCGCCCAGGTAGTGGGTCTCGTCCTCGCCCTCGGGAATCGGCATGCCGCCCACCCATGGCAGGCCCGGCTCCACGCCGATGGCGAGCGCGATCGGCATGGGCTCGCCGATCTCGGTCCACTTCGAGCGGATGATGCCCAGGTGCTGGGGTCCCGGGATCAGGCAGGCCAGAGTGTTCCGGTCGTGGATCATCATGCGGTTGATCGACCAGTTGGTCCACGAGCCGTCAGGAGTCTTGACGATGTTCATCCCGTAGGTCTGGATGTAGCGGCCGCCGTCATTGCCGTGCAGCTTCGGGGTCGGAAAGACGAGCAGATCGATGTCGTCGCCGAGCATGACGTTCTCTTTGCAGGGTGCGGCCGCGCGGTCCACCACCACCGGTGGAATGCCCGGCTCGGCGCGGGCGGCGGCGAGCACCTCCACGATCTGCTGACCGGTGGCGTCGGCGGGCAGGCCCAGCGCCAGCGCGATGCGCGCCAGCCGGTGCTGGGGACCCGACAGCGCACCGGGCGCGCCGAGCACGCGGAAACCACTGTCCTGATATCCAGTGATGTTGCTGAACAGCGGCGCGGGCGCCCGCAGATCGTAGGAGCGGCGAATGACGGCGCCGATCTCCAGATTCCAGTCGACCTCGGAGTCGATGTGCTGGACCTCACCGATGGCGTCGAGCGCCTCGATGAACTCGCGCAGGCTCTTCAAATGCGGCACAGGGGTTTTCCTCAGCTTCGGGTGTTCGCCGGTATGGGTCATTCGCCCCAGCGGGGCAGGTCGGACACGTCGATGCCGAGCAGGTCCAGGGCGCGCCCAGCGGTGTGGTCGACGATGTCGGCCACCGATTCCGGATTCAGGTAGAAGGCGGGCACCGGCGGCATGACGATGCCGCCCATCTCGGTGACCGCGGTCATGGCGCGTAGATGCGCCATGGTGAGCGGGGTTTCGCGCACCATGAGCACCAGGCGGCGGCGCTCCTTCAGCGTCACGTCGGCGGCGCGGGCGAGCAGATTGTCGTTGTTGGCGTAGGCCACCGCGGACAGCGTGCGAATCGAGCACGGGGCCACGATCATTCCCGCGGTCCGGAACGAACCCGAGGCGATGGCCGCGCCGATGTCGGCCGGCCGGTAGACCACATCGGCCATGGCCGACAGATCGGCCGCGGTCAGATCCGTCTCGTAGGCCCGCGTCTGCTGCCCGGCCGGAGTCACCACCAGATGCGTCTCCATCCCGGCCTTGCGGGCCAGCTCCAGCACCCGCACGCCGTAGGCGATGCCGGTGGCTCCGCTGATGCCCACCACGAGTCGACGCGATTCACTCACCGCCTCAGCATCCGTCACGTGTCGGATAGCCATCAACGCCGAAATCCGCGAAGATCGATAAGAAATGCTGATCGAAGACTCGCCTCGAGAACCCCGCGTCGACCCGGCCGAACTGGAAGCGTTCGTGGTCCTCGCCGAAGAACTGCACTTCGGCCGGACCGCCGACCGCCTCGGGCTGTCCCAGCCCCGGGTCAGCCAGCTGATCCGCAGCCTGGAGCGCCGCGTCGGCCGCCGCCTGGTGGAGCGCACCAGCCGCCGGGTCACCCTCAATCCGCTGGGCGAGCATCTGCTGGCCCGCGCCCGCCCGGCATTCCAGGAGCTGCAGCGGGCCTTCGCCGAAACCCGCACCGCGGCACGGGGTCTGCGCATCGGATTCCTCGGGCCCTACGCGTCCACCCTGAACACGGCACTGACCGGATTCCGGGCCCGGCATCCGGAATGCCAGATCACGCTGACCCAGCTGGCGTGGACCGACATCTTCGGCCCGCTGCGGCGCGGCGAGGTGGACATCCAGATCTGCCTGGCTCCGGTCGAGCAGCTCGGCCTGACCGTCGGGCCCGAGGTGGGCGTGTTCCCGCGGCTGCTGGCCATTGCCCGCAGCCATCCGTGGGCCACCCGCGACAGCATCGACGTCGAGGATCTGGCCGAATTGCGGGTGATCGGACCACATCCGGATGTCGCGCCCGAATTCGCGCGCGCCTTCTGGCCGCCGGCCATCACCCCGGGCGGGCAGCCCATCCCGCGGGCCGCGCCCGCGCGCACCGAACCCGAGATGCTCACCGCGGTCGCCCACAACAACGCCGTCTTCGCCACCACCACCGCCATGCCCACCTACTTCACCCATCCGGAGGTGACGTTCGTCCCGCTCACCGGCCTGCCCGACGCACGGGTCCGGCTGGTGTGGCGCACCGACACCGACCATCCCAAGGTCGCCGAATTCGCCGGGCTGGCCGCCGGACAACCCCCAGAGGGCCTACGTCAGCAGGCGTAGCCGGGATTACGCATACGCGTGCAGGCGCGCCGCCGCGAACGCGCCTACGCTGGCGGACAACGAGATTGCTTCCCTCCCCCGAGGTGGATTGTCATGACCGATTTCGATCCCGCGGTCTACGGACCGTCCACCGTCCGCGTCGGCACCGCGGAACGCGAGCAGGCCGCCGCGGCACTGGGCGAGCATTTCGCGGCCGGACGGCTCGACGTCGCGGAATACGACGAGCGGGTGGGCCGGGCATACGCGGCCAAGACCGTGGGCGAGCTGGCGGTGCTGTTCGGCGACCTGCCCCGGCCGCAACCGCCCGCGCCGCAGATCCCGGCCCCGCCGCCCGCGCCGCGCCGCCCGCTGCCGCTGGCCCCGATCGGTGCGGGCGTGCTGCTGGTGTTCGTGATCGCGTTCGCGGTGACCACCCACTTCTTCCCGTTCTTCCTGTTCCCGGTGCTGTTCTTCGTCTTCGCACGCGGGCGGTACGGGTATCGCGGTCCGCGCTACCACCGGATGTGAGGGCTAGGGTGAATTCGTGGGCGTCATAGGCGAACTGTTCCCCGGCAAGAAGCTGCAGGACGAGGGCAGCGAGGACGGCAGCGGCGAGGGCCACCGGCCCCGGGTCAGCCTCGATCTGGACGCCGGGGTGATCCGGGTGTCCCCGGCCCGGCCGGATCCCGGCCCGGACGCGCCCGCATCGCAGGGCTAGTGCACACCCGATAGGGTCGGGCTTCGACCAAGCCGAGGCGGCTCGGTGCGGCCGGAGGGTGAAAACACGTGACCGACAACAATGATCACTGGGCGAACCCCCACGGCGGGCCACAAGGCTGGGGCTATCCCGATGCGGGACAACAGGACTGGGGTTATCCGGCGGGCGAGGCACCGCAGCCGACCGAGTATCCGGGCTTTGCCGCGCAACTGCCCCCGGGGTACCAGCTCGCGCCTCCGCAGTACGTCACGGGCCAGCAGCCCCAGTACGTCACCGGGCAGCACCACCAGTACGTCACCGGGCAGCATTCCGTCCCGAATTATGCGGGGCAGCAACCGATTCCGGGCTACGCGCAGCCACCCGCACCCGGCGGCGGGCCCCGTCGCCCCCTGCTGATCCTCGCCGCGCTGGCCGCGGTCATCGTACTGGCCGGCGGCGGTATCGCGGCGTACGTGCTGACCCGGGACTCCTCCGGCAGCGGCACCACCGCCGCGCCCGGCACGACCGGCGCCACGCCCTCGGGCGGGCCGTCCACCACCGGGCCGTCCCGGTCCGGCGCACCCAAGCCCGGCAGCACCACCGTGGTCTCCCCGGCACTGGGTATCAGCTACGACGTGCCCGCCGGGTGGACGATCGCCGAGCCCACCGACATCACCGTGCAGACCGGGACCGACGGCTCGGTCATCGGGCACGCCAAGTCCACCGAGGGCAACGACTACTGCGCGGGCTCGGCATATCGGACCCTCGCCTTCGTCGCCCACGTCGACGGCAGCGATCCCGCCGCCGCGGCGGTCAAGGTGGCGAGAATCTCGGCGGAGAGCGGCTATTCGGACGCGACCGGCGGCAACCAGGGCGCGCCGGCCGCGGTTACCACCACGAGCGGCATCACCGGCCAGCGGGTCGAGACCTCCGGCAGCTGGCAGCCGGGCGCGCCGGGCTGCACCACGACCAGCTACTCGATCTACACCTTCGCGTTCTCCGGCCCGAACAAGGCGCTGCTGGTGCTGGCCATCCTCGCCGACCGCGGCACCCGGGGCGAACTGGCCGCCGACCGGGCCGCGCAGATGATCGCCAGTCTCCGCACCTCCTGACCCGCGCCGATCCGGCTCGGGTCGTGGCCACCATGGACGACGACGAGATCTCCGCCGCGGTCGTCGGCGAGCTGACCCCCTACGCGGTGCCGCTGATCCCCGAGGAACCCAACCCCGACTGGCCGACCTGGTACGCCGACGACGCCCGGGCGGTCCTCGCCTCGGCTAATACACTGGCCGGATGCCCCTCGTCGAGGTGACCTACAAGCCGGAGCTTCCCGAGACCGTGCTGCGTGAGCTGGGCAAATGGCTGCCACACCTGGTGTCCCTCGCCGTCGAATGCCCGGAGGAGCCCTACGACGGCGACCTGCAGCCGGGGGATGTCGAGATCCGCTTCCATCCGCTGGGCAAGTTCGATCGCTCCGGGATGGATGTGGTCATCGAGGTCCGGTCGAAGTATTTCGCGAGCCGGGCCGAGAACCGGCAGGAGCGCTGTGACCAGCTGCTCGCCGATATCGAGAAGTTCGTCGACGCGAATATCGGCGTCTACCTGACCCTGCCGGTCGCGGCCTGGTCGCAGAGCGAGTGACGGCTCCTGCTGCCCGGCGCGATGGTGCTGCCGCCGAAGTCGAATTCAATCAATGATTGAATTACTGATTGAACCGTGTTTCACTGCTTGTCATGGTCGAGAAGGTGTCCGCGGGAACGCGGGAACGGCTGCTCGCGGCGGCCGAGCAACTACTGCTGACCGAGCCCTATGACGAGGTCTCGGTACGCGCCGTGTGCGCGGCGGCGGGCGCCAATCCCGCGGCGGTGCACTACCACTTCGGGTCCAAGGAGGCGCTGGTCGCCGCGCTCATCGAGGCCCGGCTCGGGCCGCTGTGGGAGGAGGGGCTGACCCGGGCCACGGGCGGACGGGATTCGGTGCCCGCGGTGGTGGACACCATCCTCGCGCCGTTCCAGGGGCTGGCCGCGGATCCGCTGGGGCGTCTGCATCTTCGACTGCTGGCCCGCTTCGTACTGGGCCGGCATCAGACCTCGTGGCAGGGGCCGTGGTTCCGGATGGATTCCTGGATCGCGCTGCTGCCCGAACTGCGGGCCGGCGAGGCGCGACAGCGCTGGATGCTGGCCTTCGACCTGATCATCATGCGGTTCGGCGCTCCCGAGATCGAGGATCACGGGATGCCCGAACCGGCGCTGACGGCCCTGCGGAACTTCGTGGTGGCCGGACTCACCGCACCAGGAGAACAACCATGAACGAGATCTTCGCACCGGCGAAACTCGGCCCGATCACCCTGCGCAACCGGGTGCTCAAGGCCGCCACCTTCGAGGGACGCACCCCCGACGCACTGGTCACCCCCGAGCTCATCGACTTCCACCGCGAGGTCGCCGCGGGCGGGGTGGGCATGACCACCGTCGCCTACTGCGCGGTCGCGCCGGGCGGTCGCACCGACCGGCACCAGATCTGGATGCGGCCGGAAGCCGTTGCGGGACTGCGGGAATTGACCGACGCCGTGCACGCCGAGGGTGCCGCCGCCAGCGCCCAGATCGGGCATGCCGGTCCGGTCGCCAATGCCGCCTCCAACCGGGCGCCCGCACTCTCGCCGAGCCGCATGTTCAGTCCGCTGAGCATGAAGGCCATGAAGGTGCCCGCCGAATCCGAGATCCGGGAACTCATCACGGCACACGCGAATGCGGCGCTGCTGGCCGAGCAGTCCGGCTTCGATGCGATCGAAATCCATTTCGGCCACAACTATCTGGTGAGCTCGTTCCTGAGCCCGCTGCTCAACCACCGTCGCGACAAGTGGGGCGGCACGCTCGCCAACCGGGCCCGGCTCGCACGCGAAATCGCCCGCGCCGTCAGGGATGCCGTGGGCGACCGGCTGGCGGTGACCGCCAAACTCAACATGGAGGACGGCCGTCGCGGCGGGCTCACGGTCCCCGAGAGCATCCAGGTGGCCGCCTGGCTGGAGGCCGACGGCAATCTCGACGCCCTCGAATTGACCGCGGGCAGTTCACTTCTCAACCCCATGCTGCTGTTCCACGGCGACGCGCCGCGCAAGGAATTCGCCGAGGTGCTGCCCGGCCCGGCGCGCATGGGTTTCAAGCTGGTCGGGCGCGCCTTCCTCAAGGAGTACCCGTACCACGAGGCGTACCTGCTGGAGCGGGCCCGCCAGTTCCGCCGCGAGCTGTCCATGCCGCTGATCCTGCTGGGCGGCATCACCAATCTGGACACCATGAACCTGGCCATGACCGAGGGCTTCGAGTTCGTCGCGATGGGCCGCGCGCTGCTGCGCGAGCCGAATCTGTTGCAGCGCATCCAGGCCGACGCCGCGACCCAGTCGGCGTGCGTGCACTGCAACAAGTGCATGCCCACCATCTACACCACCACCCGCTGCGTGTTCCGGCCGGAGCGGACCATTATCGATCTCGACGGAAGGCAACGGGCATGAGCGGACGACTCGACGGACGCGTGGCGCTGATCAGTGGCGCGGCATCGGGAATGGGGGCCTCGCACGCGCGGGCGTTCGTGGCCGAGGGCGCCTCGGTGCTCATCGGCGACATCTCCGACGAGGCGGGCGCGAAACTGGCCGCCGAACTCGGTGACGCCGCGGCGTACGTCCACCTCGATGTCACCAAGGCCGAGGACTGGCGTACGGCCGTGGACACTGCGGTCGACCGCTTCGGCAAGCTCGACGTGCTGGTCAGCAACGCGGGCATCCTCGACTTCGGACCGCTGGGCACCTACACCGAGGAGCAGTGGCAGCGGGCCCTGTCGATCAATCTCACCGGGCCGTTCCTGGGCCTGACCGCCGCCCGGGACGCCCTGGTGGCGGCCCGGCCGGCGGCCGTGGTGAACATCTCCTCGGCCGCCGGGATCCAGGGCGTGCCGGGCGCGCACGCCTACACCGCCTCGAAGTTCGGGGTGCGCGGGCTCACCAAGTCCGCGGCGCTCGAGCTCGCCCAGTACGGCGTGCGGGTGAATTCCGTTCACCCGGGCGGGATCATGACCCCGATGATCGGCGTGCCCGAGGGTACGACCACGGATCGCGACGCGAACCCCCTGGCCCGCCTCGGCGTGCCCGAAGAGGTCACAGCGCTGGTCGTGTTCCTCGCGAGCCACGAATCCAGCTATTGCAACGGCGCCGAATTCGTGGTCGACGGCGGGATGACGGCGGGCCGCCCGGTCTGAGACCTACTGCTTGTAGGTCGCCAGGAAACGTCCGATGCGCTCGATGATCGCCTCGAGCTCATCGGCGTGCGGCAGCGTCACGATCCGGAAATGGTCGGGGCGCGGCCAATTGAAGCCGGTGCCCTGCACGATGTGGATCTTCTCGCGCAGCAGCAGATCCAGCACGAACTGCTCGTCGTCGTGGATCCGGTACATGTCGAGGTCGATGCGCGGGAAGGCGTACAGCGCGCCCCGGGGCTTCACGCACGAGATGCCCGGGATGGCGTTGAGCGCCTCCCACGCGCGGTCGCGCTGCTCGCGCAGGCGGCCGCCGGGCAGGGTGAGGTCGTAGATGCTCTGGTGTCCGCCGAGCGCGGCCTGAATCGCCTGCTGCGCAGGGACATTCGCGCACAGCCGCAGACCCGCCAGCATGGTCAGGCCCTCGAGGTAGTTCTCGGCGTGCTCGATCGGGCCCGATACCACCAGCCAGCCACCGCGGAAGCCCGCGGCGCGGTAGGACTTGGAGAGCCCGGAGAAGGTGAGGCACAACAGATCCGGGGCCAGCGCGGCGGTCGCGGTGTGGGTCAGGCCGTCGTAGAGGATCTTGTCGTAGATCTCGTCGGAGAACACCACCAGGTTGTGGCGGCGGGCGATCTCCAGCATCTGGCGCACCACCTCGGGCGAATAGACCGCGCCCGTGGGGTTGTTCGGGTTGATGATGACCAGCGCCCGGGTGCGATCGGTGATCTTGGACTCGATATCGGCCAGATCGGGCATCCAGTCCGAGCCCTCGTCACAGATGTAGTGCACGGGCCGGCCGCCGTTGAGCGCGGTGGCGGCGGTCCAGAGCGGGAAATCCGGTGCGGGAACCAGGACTTCGTCGCCGTTCTCCAGCAGCGCGGTCATGGCCATCATGATGAGCTCGGAGACGCCATTGCCCAGGAAGACCTGTTCGACGTCGAGCTCGGAGAGCCCGAGGGTCTGGTAGTACTGCACCACCGCGCGCCGCGCCGAGAGCAGGCCCTTGGAGGTGGAGTAGCCGCTGGACCGCGGCAGGTTGCGGACCATGTCCTGAAGCAGTTCGGCGGGCGCCTCGAAGCCGAAGGGCAGCGGGTTGCCGGTGTTGAGCTTCACGACGTGATGCCCCTCCGCCTCCAGCCGTGCGGCGTGCTCGGCGACCGGCCCGCGGATCTCGTAGGACACGCCCGCCAGCTTGCTCGACTGCTTCACCTGCATCAAACGACCCCTTCTCGGTGTGGTTGCCGCACACTCTACTTGGAAATTCCAAGTTTGCACTTGGTATTTCCAAGTTGTTGGTTAGAGTGGGATCGTGACACGCCGAAGCTACGACCACTACTGCACCGTCAGCCGCGCCCTCGACATCGTCGGCGACCGATGGAACCTGCTGGTGGTCCGCGAATTGTGTTCGGGCCCGCGCCGATACAGCGACCTGTTCGCCGACCTGCCCGGCATCAGCACCGATGTGCTGGCCGCCCGGCTCAAGGACCTCGAGCGTGACGGGATTCTCACCAAACGCCGCGTCGGCCCTCGCGCCGGTACCGCGGTCTACGAGCTCACCGACTCCGGCGCGGCGCTGCGGCCGGTGCTGGACTCGCTGTCGGCCTGGGGCGCGGCACAACTCGGCGAGCAGCGCCCGACCGACGCCGTGCGGGCGCACTGGTTCGCGCTCCCCCTCGGACGTGCCGTGGCCGAGCTGGTGCCCGCCGGCACCGTCACGGTCCGCATCGGCGAGACCGCCTTCCACTACGTGATCACCGAATCCGGCCTCACCCATCACGACGGCCCGGCCGCCGCACCGGATCTGGAGATCCGGCTGGAGCTGGCCGCGGCGAGCGAGATCGCCACCGGCGCACGCTCGCTCACCGCGACCCTCGACCAGGCGGCCGGAACCGGGCAACCGGTCGCCTGAACCGCGTCACCCTCGTCGACGCGGTGGCGGCGGGTGGTCGGCGGCCGTCGGTAGCATCGGCTGGGTTGTGCCCGCATCGATCGAGGAGAAATCCGTGACCAGCGAGAACGCCATCGGCACGATCACGATCATCGGTTCCGGCAGTGCCAGTGCCACGCCGGACATCATGCGGGTGTCGATCTCGGTCGAGACGCGTGCCGACACCGTGGCCGCCGCCTACACGCGGGCCGGGGAACGCGCCGACGCGGTGATCTCGTCGCTGCGCGCGGACGGCGTGGCGGGTCGCGACATCACGACCAGCGGGCTCACGGTGCGCGCGGAAACCGTATGGACCGAGGGGAATCGGGAGAAGCTGGTCGGCTACATCGCCGGCACCGCGCTGACGGTCACGCTACGCGAGATCGCCGGACCCGACGGGGAGGCGAAACCCGCCGCCGACGGCGGGCCCGCCGCGATCATCGCGCACGCGGTCGACGCCGGGGGCGACGATGTACGCCTGGGCGGGCTGACGCTGACCGTCGCCGACGAGGAGAACCTCATGGTCCGCGCCCGCGACGCCGCCTGGGACCACGCGCTGGGCAAGGCCGAACAGTACGTGTTCCGGGCGGGCCGCAGGCTGGGACCGGTGCTCGAGATCACCGAGAACGTCTCAGGTCCCGCGCCCACGCCGCGAATCGCGTTCGCCGCCAACAAGATGGCCGCTCCGGGCGGCGCGGTGCCGGTGGAGCTCGGTGAGAGCGAACTGTCCACCAGCGTCCGGATCACCTGGCAGCTGGCCTGAGTCTCAGAGCTCGACCTGCGCCAGTAGGGAACCGGCGCGCACGGCGGTGAGCTGAATGCGAAACCGGGTGGCGTCCGCCCGGGTTCGATGCGGGAACGGGTCCTCGACGACCATCCCGCGCAGATCGCGCAGCAGCCGCGTGCCCTGCGCGATGGTGAGGCGGCCGGTGTCCACCAGGTGCCGCACATTGCGGGCGCCGTCCGGATCACCGGTTCCCGCCGCGTATGCCGTCACCTGCTGCAACGCCGACCGCAGCCGCTTCTCACACGCCGGGAACCGGCCCCGCTCATAGTGTTTCACCGCGTGCCGCAGGTGATTCAGCGCCGTCTGCTGGCCGCGCACCTCGAGCTCGGTCTCCAGCAGCGCCACCCGCTCGGCCAGCCGCATCGGCAGCCACGCCGTGGGTTTCAGGAGACATCGCACGCTCGCCTCCGGCCCGGCACCGATCACCCGGTCGATCTTCATCCGGTAGCCGTCCTCGAGCAGCGCCGTGCGCAGCGCCGGCATCCACGCCGGAAGTTTCTTGCGCGCCAGGGACTCTCCCTGCAGGAACCGCGCCACCGTCACCTCGACCAGATCCAGCAGCGCCCGATCCGCCTCCGCGTTCCCGCCCAGCGCCACCAGCCGCGCCCCGTACACCGGCGTCACCAGCCGCCCCCAGTAGCTGTCGGCGTTCACCCACAACTCGACGCCGTACTCCGGCCGCTTGAGATCCACCCCCAGCAGCAATGCCTCGAGCGAGTGGAACCGCGACTGATCCCCATAGATCAGCTCCACCACCGACGCCACAGTCGGATCCGACAACGTAGTCATGGGCAACATCTTGGCGCACCCCCGAACCGCCCACGCCCCAACCCATCCCCCGCGATCCCGAGGCGCCACACCGAGATCGGGAAGCTGTCGGTGCGGCGCATCGGGCGACATTCCGCAGGGACAGCTCCCCGATCTCGAAGGACCTGGTCAGCGCTCCAGGACCGCGATGCACTCGACGTGATGGGTGCCGGGGAAGGCGTCGAAGACGCGCAGGTCCACCGGCTGGTAGCCGACGGCGCGGTAGAGACCGATGTCCCGGGCGAAAGCGGCGGGGTCGCAACCGATGTGAATGATGCGCCGCGGGGAACGCTCACTCAGCGCATTGATCACGTCCTTGCCCGCGCCCGCGCGTGGCGGGTCGAGCACGACGACATCCGGTGCGGTATCCGGCTGTTCGTGAATCCACCGCTCGACGCGTTCGACGGTCAGGTCCACCCACGGCAGATCCCGCAGCGCGGCACGCCCTTCGGCGACCGCCGTGCGCGCGAACTCGACACCGTGCACCATCCCGGTCACACCGACCTGCTCCGCCAGCCGCGCGGCGAACACGCCCACGCCGCAGTACAGGTCCCAGACCAGCGCCCCGGGCGCGCAGTCCGCCCACTCCGCCACCACATCCGAATAGCACTGCGCCGCACCGTAATGCGGCTGCCAGAACCCGGTCGCCGACAGCTCCCACCGCCGCTCGCCCACGTACTGCACCGCCCGGCCGCTGCCATCCACCACACGCTCGGTCCGCGCACTGTGCGCCGCCGCCCGCCGCGCGGCGGTACTGCGCCGATCACCCCCGCCACGCCGACCGGAATCCCCTGCCCCACCGCCTCTTTCACGACGCCCGCGCGGACCGCCCGCCTCCGCCCCGGCCGCAGCCAGTTCGACGACATGCCGCACCCCGTCCCCGTCCACGGCCACCACGAGATCCGCCCCGGGCGTCCACACCCGCTCGCCGATCCCCGCCATGGCCCCGGCCACCGGCTGCGGGCACCGCAGATCCGCGATCACCTCGTTGCTCCGATACCGGTGCACCCCGGCCCGCCCCTCCGCGTCCACCACCAGCCGCACCCGGCTCCGCCACCCCGCCGTATACGACCCCGCCGAAGGCTCGCCGCCCTGTGCCGTTTCCCCGGTACCGGGGCGAGCGATGAGCGCACGCGCCGAGGGTGTCGACACTCCGCCGATTCGACCCGGCGCGACGCTCGTGCCCGGGGTGGGGCGCGGGGCCGTCGCGGCGGGCTCGGCACGACCGCCGAGCAGAGTCGAGCCGAGGTCGGTCGTCACGTTGCCGAGCCGCCCGGGATGGCCGAGCTCCGGGATCGGTGCACCGAGTGAGGTTCGCTGTGCCACACCACCGATCGCCGGACCGGGCGGCGCCGGGATCGGTTCGACGGCGAAGTCCGGTTCCCAGCCGGCGAGGCGGCGCAGCTGCTCGGCGACGACCTGGCGTTTGAGCTCGCGCTGGGCCTCGGGGGTGGCGAAGGTGAAGTCGCAACAGCCCGCGCCGCCCGGGCCGGAGACCGGGCAGCTGGCGGGGATGCGGTCGGGCGAGGGGTCGAGGATCTCGATGGCGTCGGCGCGGCAGAAGGAGCCGCCGCGGTCCTCGGTGACGACAGCGCGGACCAGTTCACCGGGCAGGCCGTGGCGGACGAACAGCACGCGACCCTCGTGGCGGGCCACGCAGAAGCCGCCGTGGCCGGGCGGGCCCAGGCGGACCTCGAAGACCTCACCGTACCAATCGGATCCAGCGCTCATGCCTCGTCTCCGAATCCGCGACGCACCGAACCGGGGGCGTTGACCACCCGGCCGGGACGGGCCCGGCCCGCCGAGGAGGACAGCTGCCAGGGCACGCTGGTCACCATGACACCGGGCTCGAACAGCAGCCGGCCCTTCAACCGCAGCGCACTCTGGTTGTGCAGCAACTGCTCCCACCAGTGGCCGACCACGTATTCGGGGATGAACACGGTCACCACATCACGCGGGGAGTCCTTGCGGACCCGCTTCACGTAATCCACCACCGGCTTGGTGATCTCACGGTACGGGGACTCGATCACCTTGAGCGGCACCACGATATCGCTGCGCTCCCACTCCCGCACCAACGCGCGGGTGTCGGGCTCGTCGACGTTCACCGTGATGGCCTCGAGCGTGTCGGGCCGGGTAGCGCGGGCGTAGGCCAGGGCGCGCTTGGTGGGCAGGTGCAGCTTGGACACCAGCACGATGGAGTGCGTGCGACTGGGCAGCACGCCGTCCCACTCGGACTCGTCCAGCTCCCGCGACACCGTGTCGTAGTGACGGCGAATGAGTTTCATCAGCCCGAAGATGGCCGCCATGGTGACGATGGCGATCCACGCGCCCGCCAGGAACTTGGTGACCAGCACGATCAGCAGCACGGTCGCGGTCATGGTGAGGCCGACGGCGTTGATCACCCGCGACCGCTTCATCCGTGCCCGCACCGCCGGATCGGTCTCGGTGCGCAGCAGTCGCGTCCAGTGCCGCAGCATGCCGGTCTGACTCAGCACGAACGACACGAACACGCCCACGATGTAGAGCTGGATCAGGCGCGTCACCTCCGCGCCGAACAGCACCACGAACGCGATGGCCGCGCCCGCCAGGAACAGGATGCCGTTGCTGAACGCCAGCCGATCACCGCGGGTGTGCAGCTGCCGCGGCAGGAAACGATCCTGCGCCAGAATCGAACCCAGCACCGGGAAGCCGTTGAAGGCGGTATTGGCCGCCAGCACCAGGATCAGCGCGGTGACGATGGTGATGAAGTAGAACCCGGCCGGGAATCCCGAGAACACCGCGTCCGCGAGCTGCGCCACCAGGGTCTTCTGCTCGTATCCGGCGGGCGCGCCGATCAGGTCGTCGGTGTTGTGCGCATACACGATGCCCACCTTCTGGGTGAGCACGATCATGCCCATGAACAATGTCACCGCGATGCAACCGAGCAGCAGCAGGGTGGTCGCGGCATTGCGGGACTTGGGTTTGCGGAACGCGGGCACGCCATTGCTGATCGCCTCGACACCGGTCAGCGCCGCACAGCCGGAGGAGAACGCGCGCGCGATTAGGAACACGAACGCCAGCCCGAACAGATGCTCGTCCTCGGCCTTCAGACCGAAACCGTACGACTCGGCGTGCACGGTCTGCCCCAGGCCGATCCGCGTGAAGCCCCAGATGAGCATGACGAACATGCCGATCATGAAGGCGTACGTGGGAATCGCGAATGCCGTGCCGGATTCGCGCACACCGCGCAGATTGATCGCGGTGAGGATCACGATCGCCGAGACCGCGAACAACACCTTGTGGGTGGCGACGAACGGCACCGCCGACCCGATATTGGAGGCCGCCGACGAGATCGACACCGCCACGGTGAGCACATAGTCCACCAGCAGCGCGCTGCCGACGGTCAATCCGGCGGTGGGACCGATGTTCTTGGTCGCGACCTCGTAATCACCGCCGCCGGAGGGGTAGGCATGCACGTTCTGGCGGTAGCTGGCAACCACCACGGCCATCACCAGTGCGACCGCCAGGCCGACCCACGGCGCGTAGGCGTAGGCCGACAGCCCGGACACCGACAGCACCAGGAAGATCTCCTCGGGCGCGTACGCCACCGAGGACAACGCGTCCGAGGCGAATACCGGGAGCGCGATCCGCTTGGGCAGCAGCGTATGCCCGAGAGAATCGCTGCGGAATGGGCGGCCGACCAGCATGCGCTTGGCGGCCGTCGTCAACTTCGACACTCCACGCAGCATAAGGCAGGGCGCGAGCGACCGTGTTCGGGGCGCGACCTCACAGTCGTAGGGTGACGGGTGCGGGTTGTGAGGTTTTCCCGGTTCCGGTTTGAACACCTTCCGGAGGGGGAAAGTGCCCGCAGTGAAACTCGAACGGTACGGTTGCGACCCGAGCAAGCAACCAGACCGCACACCACGGTTTTCGGGAATGGGGTTCGTACGGTGTACGTCGTGATCATGGGGTGTGGGCGGGTCGGCTCCTCGCTCGCCCGCGCTCTCGTCCGCGTCGGCCACGAGGTCGCGGTGATCGATCAGAACTCGAGTGCCTTCCTGCGGCTGGGCCGCGACTTCCCGGGGTTGTGCATCACCGGCGTCGGCTTCGATCGAGATGTCTTGACCCGTGCCGGAATCGAGCGCGCCGGGGCCTTCGCCGCGGTGTCCTCCGGCGACAACTCCAACATCATCTCCGCCCGCGTGGCCCGCGAGACGTTCGGCGTGGAGCGCGTGGTGGCCCGCATCTACGACGCCAAGCGCGCCGCGGTGTACGAGCGCCTGGGCATCCCCACCATCGCCACCGTGCCCTGGACCACCGACCGCTTCCTGCGCAACCTGGTCGCCGACCAGTCCACCACCACCTGGCGCGACCCCACCGGCACCGTCGCGGTCACCGAACTCGTGCTCCACGAGAACTGGTACGGGCGCTCGGTCCACTCGCTCGAGGACGCCATCGGCGCGCGTGTGGCCTTCATCATCCGCTTCGGACAGGGCGTACTGCCCAATGGCAAGTCCATGCTGCAGGCCGATGACGTGGTCTATGTCGCCGCCACCTCCGGCAGCGTCGGCGAGGCCGTCGCACTGGCCGCCAATCCTCCCGCGAGCGAGGACTGATCGTGAAAGAAGCTCGAGCATGAAGGTAGCCATCGCCGGCGCCGGAGCCGTCGGCCGCTCCATCGCCCAGGAACTCCTACGCGCCGGCCACCAGGTCATGCTGCTGGAACGCCGTCTCGACCACATCGACCCGACCAGCGCGCCCACCGCGGTCTGGACCCACGCCGACGCCTGCGAACTCGAAACCCTCGAGCAGGCCGGGCTGGAAACCTACGACGTGGTCATCGCCGCCACCGGTGACGACAAGGTGAACCTGGTGTTCAGCCTGCTGGCCAAGACCGAATTCGGCGCGGGGCGCGTGGTGGCCCGCGTCAACGACCCCCGCAACGAGTGGCTGTTCGACTCGTCATGGGGGGTGGACGTCGCCGTCTCCACCCCGCGTCTGCTCGCCTCACTGGTCGAGGAGGCCGTTTCGGTGGGCGACCTGGTCCGGCTGATGACACTGCGCCAGGGTCAGGCCAACCTGGTCGAGATCACCCTGCCCACCGACACCCCCTTGGCGGGCAAGGCCGTTCGCACCCTCGCCCTGCCCCGCGACGCCGCCCTGGTCACCATCCTGCGCGGCGGCCGCGTCATCGTCCCGCAGGCCGACGATCCCCTGGAAGGCGAAGACGAGCTGCTGTTCGTCGCCTCCGTCGAAGCCGAGGACGAGCTGCGCAAAGCGCTCGGCGTCAACGGGTTCAACAGCACGGGCGACGCCCCGGCCTGACCGCGCGCCGAGCACGGATCCGGACACAGCAGTGGGCCGGGCGCACCCCTGCGCCCGGCCCACTCGCCGTTGTCCACACCGAACCGTCAGGACGCCACCCGCAGTTCGGCCCGCAGCCGGTTCAGCGCCCGATGCTGCATGACGCGCACCACGCCCGGGCTGGTGCCGATGGCCTCGGCGGTCTCCGCCGCCGTCCACCCCAGCACGATCCGCATGACCAGCACCTCACGGTGGGT
The DNA here is from genome assembly GCF_050942175.1 of Nocardia sp. CA-151230. NCBI lineage: Bacteria > Bacillati > Actinomycetota > Actinomycetes > Mycobacteriales > Nocardiaceae > Nocardia > Nocardia sp. CA-151230. Next base: position 2,816,221 of record NZ_CP192061.1, on the reverse strand, counting down.
CGAGGACAGCACCTGCATGAGATCGCGTGCCGCCCGGCGGGTTTCCATCGCCAGCGCCCGCTCCTCGGGTCCCGCCTCGTTCATCGGCGCGTCCGGGAACTCCGCGACCGGGTAGGCCGGGTGCAGCTGCGCCCGCCGGAACGAGTCGGCCACCTTGTTCGCCGAGATGCCGTAGACGAACGCCAGGAACGACTTGCCCTGGTCCCGGTAGCGCGGGATGGCCTGCACCGTCGCCAGGCAGATCTCCTGCGCCACATCGTCCGCGGTCACGTGCAGGTGACCCGCGCCGCCCATACGCGCCGCGCAGTAGCGGCGCACCAGCGGATACACGATCTTGAGAATCTCCGAGACCGCGTCCCGGTCACCGGCGGCGGCCGGGCCGATCAGCTTTTCCAATTCCGCTGCGGCGCGCCGGGACTCCGACGTCGCCACGCTTCCTGCTTTGCCCCCCCGCCCCGCCGGGTGCCGGCGCGAGGCTGCCGTCTGCACCGCGGTCCCGAGCCCCTCGCCCCGGTCCTGCGCTGCCACTGCCTTGCCGTCGGTAACCAACTCCGCGATCCTTTCTCCGAATGAGCTGTTGAAAGCTTCTGAGAAAGATCGTGCTCTGCGGGGGCCCGCCGAAATAGGTACCCCAGGGGTGGGTTGGTTACCCCCTTCCGTCCCCCAATGGCCCCGAAGGTGTTGCGCGCTGGACATTTAGCGCGATAAGGGCCCGATCGGGCGGTTGTCTAGCCCGCGGATTCCGGGGCTTTGGCGGACGAGGAGGGCAGATGGCCCGCCTTGCGCACCGCCCAGAAGGTCACCAGCGCCGCCACCGCGGTCAGCGGCCAGCCCATGGCGATGCGCGCCACAGCCAGCAGACCGGTGCTGTTGGCGGCGTAGAGGTGGTTCTGCACCAGGTAGCGGGCCACGAACACCACCGCCCACACCGCGGTCGCGATGTCGTAGAGCCGCATGACGCGCTTGTCGGAACGCCACTCGGTGCCGTGCCCGTTGAGCGCACCCCAGATCACACCCGCCAACGGCCAGCGCACCACCAGCGACATCAGGAACACACCGCCGTAGACCAGGCTGGCGTAGATGCCGAACAGGAAGAAGCCCTTGGCCTCACCCATCCGGTAGGCGATGAACGCGCACACACCCACGCCGAGGAAGCCCGAGATGGCGGGTTGGATCGGACCGCGACGCACCAGGCGCCACACCAGGATCGCCGCGGCCACGCCCAGCGAGGCCCAGATGGCGGCGGTCAGCCCGCGCAGCGAGTTCACCGGCACGAACACCAGCACCGGCAGCGAGGAGTAGATCAGGCCGCTGAGGCCGCCCATCTGCTCGAGCAGCGTCTGCTCGGGTTCCTGCTCGCCCTCGCCGTCCGCGACGTCCCGGGCCGCGCGCTCGGCGTCGACCAGCGCCTGCATGTCCTCGTCCAGCAGCGCGTGGTCCATGCGCAGTGGCGGTTCGTCGCCCGAGACGGCATTGAGCTGGACCGTGGGCGGATCGAACGGGGCAGGCGCGCCGAAGGACTCGGTGCGATCACGGCCCTGGTCGCCGTTGCTGGTGGGGTTAGGCATGAGTGTCAGGAGTTCCCGCGGAGTTCGTAGTAGGGGTTGTAGATGACCTTGCCGCCGTCGCGTTCGCCGACCCGGCCGCGGACCAGGATACGACGGCCCGGCTCGATTCCCGGGATGCGACGCCGCCCGATGAACACCAGCGCCACACTGTCGGTGCCGTCGAAGAACTCGGCCTCCACCTCGGCGCCCGCCGACCTGGGACAGGCCTCGACACTGCGGAGCCGGCCCAGCATGGTGACTTCTTCACCGCGCCGGCACTCCGATGCCCGGCACGCACCCGACGCCTCCGACGTCTCGGCGAGCTCCTCGGCATCCAAACGATCCAGGTCCTCTGTCAGGCGCCGGCTGAGCCGCCGGAAATAGCCCGACGGGGTGTCCTTCCCACCCGCGGATGGCATCTCGCACGCTCTCCTGTAGAGCTCGACGGCGTGGGTCTCACGTCGTTCGTTCCTTCCACGGCGCCCGGCGGTTCGCCACCCGGCCGCCCGTGGCCGTACCTCCGCCACTGTAGATGGGACGGCCTGCACCCGCCACGCACGCCGGTCACCAGTACTCTCGATCGGTGCCCGATCTACCACGTCCGGCGGTCGCCGTCGCCTTGCCCGGAACCGGCTCCGACGCCCATTTCGCCCGCCGCGCCTTCGGATCCGCTTGCGCCGCACTGGATCTGCCCTTCCTGGCGGTCGACCCGGACCCGCGCGGGGTGATCGACAGCTACCGCAGCGCGCTGGACGCCGCCGCACGCTCGGGCCCGGTGCTGATCGCGGGCATCTCGCTGGGTGCGGCCGTCGCCGTCGAGTGGGCCGCGCATCACCCGGACTCGGTGTACGGCGTGGTCGCCGCCCTGCCCGCCTGGACCGGCGCCGACACCACCGGCTGCCCCGCCGCCCTGAGCGCCGCCGCCACCGCCGCCCAGCTGCGCACCGACGGCCTCGACGCCGTCCTGACCCGCATGCGCGAATCCAGCCCCGCCTGGCTGGCCGAGGCCCTCACCCGCTCCTGGACCTCCCAGTGGCCCGAGCTGCCCGCCGCCCTGGAAGAGGCCGCCGCCTACCGCTGGCCCGAACCCGAGGTGCTGGCCGCTGTCACCGCCCCCGTCGAGATCATCGGCGCGATCGACGACCCCGTGCACCCCTTCGTCGTAGCCGAGCGCTGGACGACGCTGCTCCCGCACGCCACCCTGCACTCGATCACCCTCGACGAGCTGGGCGCGGACCCGTCGGTCCTCGGCACCCGGGGCATCAACGCCCTGCTGCCACGCCGTATCCCCACTCCCTGACCGGAATCCGTCCCCGACGCCCGTCCGTGACTGCGGTGGGTCGCGCTCACGACAGTCCGGTGGCCGCGCTGCGCACCGTCATCGCGCTGACAGCGAAACGGGGCTCCGCCACTGTGGCGGAGCCCCGTTTCGCTTGTCGTGCAGCCGAATCCGGGCAGACCGGTCCGGACCGTCCGGTCAGTTCAGGCCGAGCTGCTGCATGGCCGAGCCCTCCGCGCCGCGACGCGGTTCGGCGGGCGCCTGCTCGGGCTGGAAGGCCGGGCCGCCCTGCATGGCGGCCATCTGGGCCTGCATGGCCTGCTGCTGGGCGGCCAGCTGCTGCTGGTGGGCGGCGGCGAGCTGGTCGGCCAGCTCCTGGGGTAGAACCACCGGCAGCGGTTCACGCACCGGCAGCGGCTCGTCCCCGCGGCGCACCACGGTCTCGCGCATGACCGCGCGAGCCGCGGCCACCAGCGGGGTGTTCTCGTCGGCCGCACCGGTCGGACCGGCCGCGACCAGGCGCACCATCCAGCGGTAGCCGTCCACGCCGATGAAACGCAGATCCGCACCCTGGGTCACGGCGTGCAGCTCACGGCCCCACGGACCCTGCACCACCGACACCTGCGCGCCGTCCTTGCGCAGCGTCTCGGCCAGATCGGCTGCCACCGAACGCCATTGGCCCGAGGTCTTGGGAGCGGCGTAGGCCGCCACCGTGATCCGGCCGTGCTGGGTGGCCAGGTGCACCGCCTGCGGCGCGCCCTCGGGGGTCATCTCGACCTGCAGCTGTCCGCCCGGCGGCACCGGCACGATGACCGAGCCCAGATCCAGGCGCTGCTCGGCGATCGACTCGAGCCGGTCGGCGACGTCCTCGTAGTCGTAGGGACCGGTCTCCGGGCCGCGGGCCACGGGCTCGTCGAACTCCTCGAATTCGCCTGCCGCGTAGCCGGTCTCGTCGTACTCGTCCGCGTCCTCGTACTCGTCGTACTCGGTGTACTCGTCGTCGTACTGCGACGCGTCGTCTCTGTCGCCGCCCTTGTTCTTCTTGCGTCCGAACACCATCGTCATGCCTCCTTGCCGGTCGCCTGACCCGCCCCACCGGACTGCGCGGACAGGCTGGCGTGCCCACCGCTGGATCCGTATCCTCCTGCGCCGCGCGCGGTGTCGTCGAGAGCCTCGACCTCCACGAAGTCCACCAATTCGACCTTCTGCACCAGCAACTGCGCGATGCGGTCACCCCGCCGGAGCTCGATGGCCGTACGCGGATCGTGATTGATCAGGCAGACCTTGATCTCACCGCGGTAGCCCGCATCGACCGTGCCGGGGGTATTGACAACCGACAGTCCCGCCTTCGCCGCCAGTCCCGACCGCGGGTGGATCAGCCCGACCGTGCCGATCGGGAGCGCCACCGCGATGCCGGTGCCGACGAGCACCCGCTCCCCCGGTTCGATGATGACGTCCTCGGTGGTGCACAGGTCCACGCCGGCGTCGCCCTCGTGGGCACGCGTCGGTACGGGGATGCCGGGATCGAGCCGCAGCAGGGGAATAGGTGGAATACCGGTCACGTAGGCCGAGCCTACGCGTTCCCCCTCTCGGTCATTGACCTAGTCTGAGGTCGTGTCCGACCAGCCCCCTCAGGTAACCATGGATCCCAAGCAGCAGACCGAGCCCCTCTACACCGAGCGCCTCTGGGTGCCGCTGTGGTGGTGGCCCGTCGCGCTCGTCGTGACGGGGCTGCTGGCAGCCGAAATCCACATGGGCGCACCAGGAGTGCGGGCGTGGCTGCCGTACGTGCTGCTGTTCCCGGTACCGGCGTGGGTGCTGCTGTGGTTCTCCCGCCATCGCGTGGAAGTGGCCCCCGACGATGCCGGTGTCCCGGAACTGCGCACCGATCGCGCGCACCTGCCCGCGACCTTCGTCAAGCGCGCCGCACCGGTGCCGACCAGTGCGAAAAGCGCGGCGCTGGGCCGACAGCTGGACCCCGCCGCGTTCGTCCAGCATCGGGCCTGGATCGGGCCCATGGTGTTGCTCGTGCTCGATGATCCGGATGATCCGACGCCGTACTGGCTGGTCAGTACGCGTCATCCGGAACGGATCATCACCGCGCTCGGTTTGAAGAACGCGGCCGAGCAGTCCTGATTCATCGAGTGCCCTGCTGCGAAGAGATGTTCCGCCCTGCTTCGCACAGGGATTTCCGCGCAGCCCCGTCCGGTCCGCGCTCGGCGGACCGAGCGCGGGCTGACGGATTACGCTCCGGGACCGTGCCTTACGCGGCGCAGTCCATGCAGATCAGCTGACCGCCGGACTCGGTGGCCAGTCGGCTGCGGTGGTGCACCAGGAAGCAGCTCGAACACGTGAATTCGTCCGCCTGCTTCGGGATGACCCGGACCGAGAGCACTTCCTCGGAAAGGTCCGCGCCGGGAAGCTCGAACGATTCCGCGGTATCGGATTCGTCGATATCCACGACGGCGGACGCGGCTTCGTTGCGGCGAGCCTTCAGCTCCTCCAGCGAGTCCTCCGACACGTCGTCGGATTCATTGCGCCGCGGTGCGTCATAGTCGGTTGCCATGTCGTCTTCCCCTCGTCCTTACTCCGTATATCCCGGACCGGCACCCTCCTGACCGGCTCCTGGCAGGAGCCGGATCGGGTGGGATGCCGCCCCGCCCGTGGTGTACGTCACGCGTACACCGGTCACAGATCCGAGCCGGATACTCCTCATCCGCACCGGATCGCGCTCGGTCAACGCAGGACATGCCCTTGTTGTTCCCGAAATCGAACCCCAGTTTCACCCGGGTTGTACGATCTGGGCCGCCAGACAATAGCGGACCCTGGGACAAAAGTCGCAATCAAAACCCCTGCGAGTTGAAACTGAGGGGTAATCGTCACCGACAAGGGAACTCTTCGAGATCTTCCTGGCATCCTCCGAGACCTCCCCGCCACACCCAGCGCCCGACTTGCCGTGGCCGTTCACACGACAATCGCGACGTTTTCGTAGAGTGTGGGCGTGGTTTCACTGATCACCCAAGGTAACTCGACCGATCCGGACGGACGGTCCTTCATCCGGCGGCGCTGGCAGCCCTGGGCGGCCATGGTGGGCGTCATCGCTCTCATCTGCGTCGGCGTGTGGTTCAAGGCGCTGACCACGAGCGAGGATGACCAGGGTGCAATGGCCTGCAACTCCCCCAGCCCCGCCTCGAGCACCACCGCGGCCCAGCCCGCCCCCCTCGGCGAGCGGGTGGGTGCGTCGCGATTGCGGGATGTGGAGCCCGCGGCCCTCGCCCAGTCGAAGGTGCGCGTGTTCAATGCCAACGGCCAGCGCGGCCAGGCCGCGCACGTGGCCTCCGAGCTGGGTGACCTCGGTTTCGCCAGTGCGCCCGACGTGCAGATCGGTAACGATCCGGTGTACGTGAACGGCGACCTCGAATGCACCGGGCAGATCCGTTTCGGCGTGAAGGGCCGGCCCGCGGCGGCGTCGGTGCAGCTGGTGGCGCCGTGCGCCGAGCTCATCGAGGATCAGCGCCAGGACGACACCGTGGACATGGTGCTGGGCTCGCTGTTCCGCGATATCCGGCCCGACACCGATGCCGAGGAGGTGCTGAAGTCGCTGAAGAACCCGACGCCCGGCACCGCGCCCGCCATCGACCCGAAGCTGCTGGAGGCCGCGCGGCACGCGAAGTGCTGAGAATCTCTTTCGCCGGGTGCTTGCTCTGACCGGCAGACCCGGCGCGACACTCCAACCGGCGCAACCATATATATGAATCCGGATAACACGAATCGCCGCGATCCTTCGATCGCGGCGATTCGTTTTGCCCGGTCCGGACCGGCGGTCAGCCGGGCCCGGTGGTCAGCCGGGCCCGGTGGTCAGCCGGGCCCGGTGGTCGTCCAGCCCTCTGTCACGGCACCGGGATAGGGGCGGTGACATCCAGACGCCGGAAAAGACCGAACAGTTCGTCAGCGATGCCGGGGGCGGCGGCGGACACCAGATCGCCTGCGGCGCCCGGCGAGTCGGGTCTGGGCGGCAGGATCAGGCGTGCGCCCGCCTCGGTGGCGATGAGCGCGCCCGCGGCCCAGTCCCACAGGTTCAGGCCGTGCTCGTAGTAGGCGTCGGTGCGGCCCTCGGCCACGGCGCACAGGTCCAGCGCCGCCGAGCCGAAGCGGCGAATGTCGCGAATGTGCGGCAGCACCCGCGCCACCAGCTCACCCTGACGGGTCCGCCGCTCGGTGGCGTAGGCGAAGCCGGTGGCCACCAGCGCCATGGACACCGTGTCGACCCGGTTGGCGTGCAAGGCAATCGGCGCGCCGCCGGGGGCGGTGCCGTCCACGCTGGAATCGGCGCGGTGGGCACCCAGCCCGAGCCCGGCGCTGTAGGTGACCGCGTGCGCGACATCGGCGACCGCGCCCGCGACCGGGCGGCCGCCACGCACCGCGCCCACCGACACCGAGTAGGACGGGATGCCGTAGACGAAGTTGACGGTGCCGTCGATGGGATCGACGACCCAGTGCACCAGATCCGGGTCGTCGGCCAGGGTGCCGCCGTCCTCCTCGCCGACCACACGGTCGCCGGGGCGCAGTTCGGCGACCAGTTTGCGGACCAGCTGCTCGGTCTCGGTGTCGACGATGGTGACGGGGTCGGTGGGGGTGCTCTTGGACTGCACGGCGTCCTGCTCGTGCGCGCCCGGTCCGAAGACCTGCGGTCGGCGCTCGCGGACGTGCGCGGCGGCGGTCTCGGCCAGATACACCGCGACGCGGCGCAGTTCGGCGATATCGGACGTGTCGGTGGTCGTGGCTGCGGCAGGGACGGTGGAAGTGAAATTCGATTCCGGCACGAGCACCATCGCAGCACAGATCCGGCATCCGGCGCATTAGGCTTGTCGTGCACGACACAAGGCGGCGGTCGATCGAGCGGTCATCGGCCGGTGGCTTCGACTCGCCGGCAACCCTGGAGAACGAGGAGTGGTCCATGTCCGATCCCGGACGCGCGTTCGGCATCGATATCGGCGGCAGCGGTGTGAAAGGTGCCGAGGTCGATCTCGCGACCGGCGAGCTGGTCTATGAGCGCATCAAGATCGCGACGCCGCATCCGGCCACTCCGAACGCGGTCGCCGAGGCGGTCGCCAAGCTCGTCGCCCAGTCCGGCTGGGAGGGCCCGGTCGGCATCACCATGCCGAGCGTGGTGCTGCACGGGCAGATCCGCACGGCCGCCAATATCGACCCGACCTGGATCGGTATCGACGCCCGGCACCTTTTCTCGCTGGCGCTGGGCGGCCGCGACGTGACCGTCCTCAACGACGCCGACGCGGCGGGCATGGCCGAGGACCGGTACGGCGCGGCAAAGGATCTCGACGGTTTGGTAATGCTGCTCACCTTCGGCACCGGTATCGGATCGGCCGTGATGTACAACGGCGTGCTCGTGCCCAACAGCGAGCTCGGGCACATGGAGGTCGATGGCCGCGAGGCCGAGCACCGAGCCGCCGCCTCGGTCAAGGATCGGGTCGGCATGTCCTACCCGGAGTGGGCGCGGGAGGTCAGCAAGGTGCTGGTCACCTTGGAAAACCTCTTCTGGCCGAACGTGTTCGTCGCGGGCGGCGGCATCAGCCGCGACTACCAGGAGTGGATTCCGTTGCTCACCAACAGAACCCCCGTGGTACCCGCCGCGCTGCGCAACACCGCGGGCATCGTCGGAGCAGCCATGGCGGTGTCAGCCGGGATCGCACCGTAAGTAAGCTGGTTCGATCGTTACAATGGAACACATGCCCGGCGGTAGGCCGGAAACCGACACCGGCACGAGAGCCGGTTTACCCCCCGACAGAACCGCTCCGCCGGATCACCACTCTGGCGTGACGCCGCACGAGACCGTCACGAAAGGGCGTACGTGGTAGCCACGAATACCCGAGAGACCGCCGAATCGGCCGAGGCCGCCGACTCAGCAGACACCACCGCAGCACGGCCGGTCAAGAAGGCTGCCGCGAAGAAGGCCCCGGCCAAGAAGGTCGCGGCGAAGAAGACTGCGGCCAAGAAGACCGCGGCGAAGAAGGCCACCAAGGCCACCGCCAAGAAGACGGCGGCCAAGAAGGCCTCGCCGAAGAAGGCCGCGGAGCCCGGCGCCGAAGGCGCTGAGGGCGACGAGGTCATCGACGACGACTCGCTGGAGCTCGAGGACGACCTGGGTGACATCGAGATCGACGAGGACGACCTCGACGAGGACCTGGTCGAAGAGGTCGAAGAGGACGAGGAAGGGGAAGCCGGCGCGGCCGCTCCCGCCGCCGAGGGTGAGGAGGCCGAAGAGGCCGACGAGCCGTCGGAGAAGGACAAGGCGTCCGGCGACTTCGTCTGGGACGAAGAGGAATCCGAGGCGCTACGCCAGGCCCGCAAGGATGCCGAGCTCACCGCCTCCGCCGACTCGGTCCGCGCCTACCTCAAGCAGATCGGTAAGGTCGCGCTGCTCAACGCCGAGGAGGAGGTCGAGCTCGCCAAGCGTATCGAGGCCGGCCTCTACGCCACGGAGAAGATGCGCGAGTTCGCCGAGAAGGGCGAGAAGCTGCCGGTGCAGTCGCGCCGCGACTTCCAGTGGATCATGCGCGACGGCAACCGCGCCAAGAACCACCTGCTGGAAGCCAACCTGCGACTGGTCGTGTCGCTCGCCAAGCGCTACACCGGCCGCGGCATGGCGTTCCTGGACCTGATCCAGGAAGGCAACCTCGGTCTGATCCGCGCGGTCGAGAAGTTCGACTACACCAAGGGTTACAAGTTCTCGACCTACGCGACGTGGTGGATCCGCCAGGCCATCACCCGCGCCATGGCCGACCAGGCCCGCACCATCCGCATCCCCGTGCATATGGTCGAGGTCATCAACAAGCTCGGCCGCATCCAGCGCGAACTCCTCCAGGACCTGGGCCGCGAGCCCACCCCCGAAGAGCTCGCCAAGGAAATGGACATCACGCCCGAGAAGGTGCTGGAAATCCAGCAGTACGCGCGCGAGCCCATCTCCCTGGACCAGACCATCGGTGACGAGGGCGACTCCCAGCTCGGCGACTTCATCGAAGACTCCGAAGCCGTCGTCGCCGTCGACGCGGTCTCCTTCACCCTCCTCCAGGACCAACTCCAGTCGGTCCTGGAGACCTTGTCCGAACGCGAGGCCGGCGTGGTCCGCCTCCGCTTCGGCCTCACGGATGGCCAGCCCCGAACCCTGGACGAAATCGGCCAGGTCTACGGCGTCACCCGCGAACGCATCCGCCAGATCGAGTCCAAGACCATGAGCAAGCTCCGCCACCCGAGCCGCTCCCAGGTCCTGCGCGACTACCTGGACTAGCGATCACCCGGGAGTGGGCCGCTGAGCTACAGCTCAGCGGCCCACTCCCGTATCACGACCCGAGCACGACGTCCGAAGGGTGTGTAAGGGCCAAGAACCGTATCCGTCGAGCTCTTCGCGATGCGGAGACGGTGGTGGGTGGGTCGGCGGGCTCATCTGGCCGTGACGAATCCCTGGGAAACCAGCCAGTCGCGGGCGACGGTGGCGGGTTCGGCGCCTTCGAGGTCGACCTTGCGGTTGAGCTCGGTGATCGTCTCGTTGGTCAGCAAGCGCGAGATCGGCTCCATCACCGTGGCCACCTGAGGGTGCGCGTCGGCGAAGGACTTCCGCATCACCAGTGCCGCATTGTATTTCGGGAAGAACCCGAGATCGTCGTCCAGAATGCGCAGGTCGAGGGCTTTGATGCGGCCGTCGGTGGTCGCGACCGAACCGAACTGGCAGCCGCCGTTCGCGGTGGAGGTGTAGACCAGCGCGTCCTGCATGATCTGCTTGTGCACCTTGCCGGTGTCGACGCCGTACTTGCGGGCCATGCCCGGGAATCCGTCCTGGCGGACACTGAATTCGGTGCCCAGGCAGGTGGGTCCGGTGCCGGGTTCGGTGTTCACGGCCCGCGCGTAGTCGGAGAGTGTCTTCGTCCCGGTCCGCTGTGCGCTCGCCGCATTGGTGACCAGGGCGTAGGTGTTGTTCATCGGGGCGACGTCCGCCCACAGCATGCCGTGCGCGGCCAGGTCGGCGTCGCGGACTGCCTCGAACTGCTGCTGCGCGTCCGGAATCGGCTTCTCGTTGCCCAGATAATTGATCCAGCCGGTGCCGGTGTAGTCGTAGGCGATGTCGACCTGTCCGTGCAGCTGGGCATCGCGCAAACTGTTGGACCCGGTGATATTGGTGAGATCGCGCACTCGAGCGCCTGCCGCGGTGAGCGCGAATTCGATGACATAGCCGAGAATGTTCTGCTCGGTGAAATCCTTGGACCCCACCGTGATCTCCACCCCCTGCAACCCCGGATCCGGCCGGATGCTGCCCGCTCCGACCTGCAACGGCACCGCCCCGCCGGATTCGAGCCCGCATCCCGCCACCAGCATCAGCCCGAGCGCGGCCAGCACCGCCGTCCATCGCCGCCTCATCGCAGACCCCGGGGGCCGAGGAACTGTTCGGCGAGCGCTCCCAGCCAATCCACCAGCAGCGCGAGCGCCACCGCCAGAATCGCCCCCACCCACAACGTCACGTTGTCCCGCAACTTGTATCCGGTATCGATGAGAATTCCCAGCCCACCCGCGCTGACCAGGAACGACAGCGTCGCCGTCCCCACTGCCAGCACCAGCGAGGTCCGCAGGCCCGCGAGGATGTAGGGCACGGCGAGCGGAAACTCGATGCGCCGCAGCACCATAGCCGCGGACATCCCCTGTCCCCGCCCGGCATCCACCAGCGTCGGATCAACCTGCTGATACCCGAGAATGGTGTTCCGTAACACCGGCAACAACCCGTAGAACGCGATCGGCGCCACCCCGACCCAGAACCCCGTCCGCTGGGTCACCAGGTAGTACAGCACGATGAGCCCGATAGCCGGCGCGGCCGCACCGGTATTGGCCATACCCACGAAAAGCGGTGCCAGCCTGCGAAATCCGGGCCGGGTGAGCAAGGTCCCCAATGGAACCGCGATAGCGACAACGATGGCCACCACCGTCGCCGTGATCACGACATGCTGTCGGGTGACGGTGACGATATTCGCCGCATTCATACTCGCCTGCTGTGTGGCTGTCAGATCCCGATCGAATGCCCACACCAGCACCGCCACACCCAGCCCCACCGCCAACACCGGCTGCGCCACCAGCCGAATCAGCTCCGACCGCCGCTCGGTACTCCGCCCCCTCATGCCCGCTCGCCCGATTCCGCCGCGCTGGAATCCTCGACCGCATCGGCGGGTTTCGTGGTGACTCGGCCGCTCTCGGCGCGGGTGGTGGAGAGGTGGGTGACGAGGGTGCCGATCGCGATCAAGCCTGCGTATTCGCCGTGATCGCCAGTGACCACGGCGTGGGCGGTGCTCTCGGTGAGTAGCATTTCCAGCGCCTCCTGCAGGGACGAGCGCAGGGCGACAGTGCCGGTGACCGGGTGCCCGGCCGCGCGCAGTGAGGGGGCGTGGGCCAGCTCCTCGGCCGAAACCCAGCGCAGGGGACGGTGTTCCGCGTCCAGCACGAGGCCCCAGGGCCATTCCCGCTCGGCGAGGGCGTTGCGCAGGGGTTGCATCTCATCGGTTTCGGCGGCCGTCGGGCACTGCCCGAGTTCGACGTCCTCGACGCGGGTGAGGGTGAGCTGTTTGAGCCCGGCGTCCGCTCCGACGAATCCGGCGACAGTGTCGTCGGCGGGTGCGGCCAGGACGGCGGCCGGAGTGTCGTATTGCAACAGTCGGGAGCCGTTGCCCAGCACAGCGATTCGATCGCCGAGTTTGACGGCTTCGTTGAAATCGTGGGTGACGAAGACGATCGTCTTGTGCAGTTCGGCCTGCAGGCGCAGCAGTTCGTCCTGGAGGAGCCCGCGGGTGATCGGGTCGACCGCGCCGAACGGCTCGTCCATCAGCAGGACGGGCGGGTCCGCGGCGAGCGCGCGTGCGACGCCGACGCGCTGCTGCTGACCGCCCGACAGCTGGCGCGGGTAGCGCCGGCGGTAGGTGCCCGGATCCAGGCCGACCAGGTCGAGCATCTCGTCGACGCGGGCGTTGATCTTCGCGCGATTCCAGCCGAGCAGCGCGGGCACCGTGGCCACGTTGCGCGCCACCGTCTGATGCGGGAACAGCCCGGCCTGCTGGATCGAGTACCCGATCTGTCTGCGCAGCTGGTCCGGATCCTGACGACCGATATCACGCCCGTCGATGGTGATGGTGCCCGAGCTCGGCTCGATGAGCCGGTTGATCATGCGCATGATGGTGGTCTTGCCGCACCCCGACGGGCCGACGAACACCACGATCTCCCCGGCCGGAATGGTGATCGAGAATTCGTCGACCGCCGGATCCCGTTGCCCCGGATAGTGTTTGGTGACCGCGTCGAGCACGATCCGCGCGCCACGTGGTGCGTGCGCGGAATCGTTCGCCACAGTGACGGTTTCAGTCACGAATCCCCCTCGGGGTGGTGAACCGGCCGACGCCGGCCAGCAGGGCGTCGAGCAGCAACGCCAGCACGATGATCAGCACCGTGCCGGTGAGGGCCTGCGGCACCGCGGTCGGGCTGCCCAGCCGGGCCAGCCCGGAGAAGATCAGGTTCCCCAAGCCGGGCCCCTTCGCGTAGGCGGCCATGGCCAGAATGCCCATGATCATCTGGGTGCTGACCCGCATCCCGGTGAGGATCGACGGCCACGCCAGCGGCAGTTCGATGCCGACCAGGACCCGCAGCCTGTTCATCCCGACCCCGCGCGCCGCGTCCGACACCGCCGGATCCACCCCGCCCAGCCCGATGATCGTATTGCGCAGGATTGGCAGCAGCGCGTACAACACCAGCGCGACCACAGTCGGCCGCACCCCCAGCCCCAGCACCGGAATCAGCAAGCCCAGCAACGCGAACGACGGCACGGTGAGAATGATGCTTGCCAGCGCGGTCGCCAGCGCCGACCCCCACGGACTGCGGTGCACCGCGATCCCGATCAGCACCGCCAACGCGGTCGCAATCAACATCGACTGCGCCACCGCGGATACATGTAGGTACGAGTCGGTGAGGAGCTGCCTGCGATGATCGACGACGAAATTCCAGAGCGTGCCCAGAAGCCCCCTCCTCCCTAGGAGTTCACACACAGTGTATTGACGCGAACCCCGCCTCGCGCCTTTTCGACCGTCGACGAGACGATCGGTAACAGACGTCTGTGGGAGACATCGACGGCGCTGCGATCATCACCGCCTCTTGCTCGCCTGCTCGGACCATCCTCGACTCGGCAGGACGAAGGCCGTTGCGGTTGAACGGACTTCAGTCGGCGCGGTAGCGCAGCATCACCACGGTGTTGAAGTGCCTCGTCTCGGCCAATCGAAGCTGGATGCGCCTGTCCAGTGACGGGAAGAGCGGTGTGCCGCCGCCGAGCACCACGGGCGAGACGAACAGCTGGTACTCGTCGATGAGCCCGTGTGGCATCAGCGCGGCCGCGAGGCTCGCACCACCGACCTCCATGACGCCATCTCCCGCGGCCTTGAGCCTGCGCACCTCCTCGACCGCGTTCTCACTGACCAGGGTGCTGTTCCAATGGACCTCGGTGAGCGTCCGGGAGAAGACGACCTTGGGCTTCTCCCGCCAGAGCCCGCCGAACTCGCGCTCGATGCGGTGTGCGTCCGCTGGCACGTGCGGCCAGTACGCGGCCATCAGCTCGTACAGCCGGCGACCGTGCAGCGAGACCTCGATCTCGCGGTACCTGTCGTTGTGGAACTGGTGCAGCGCCTCGTCCGGGTTGGTCCAGTCGATGCTGCCGTCACGGTCGTTGACGTAGCCGTCCAGGGACACGCCGAACCCATAGATCAGTTTCCTCATGACCGGGTAGACCTCCTACGCGCTCGAAACTCATCGATAGTCATCGGATCTCACCATGAACCAAGGACGCGACGATCAGATACTCCCCAACCCGCACGCCATTCCTCAGCGACACGGGCGGCTGTCGAATGCCGTCTTCGCCTGCGTGGTCGCTGACCCGAAACAGAAGCGAATCAGCATGCCCGGGACGGCAATCGGGATCGACTACTGGCTCATTCCCCACGCGACGAACCGGCAGGACGTCAGGGGCGCAGCAGGGGACGTCCTTCGAGCGCGGCTTTCCAGAGCTTTTCCGAGGCATCTTCAGTGTCGCCGTCCAGGAACCCGGGCGACAGGATGTCAGCCGCATCATCCGCGTCGGAGTGTTCGAGCGGATCGCCCCCGGACACGCGCAGCCGACGGGCCTTCAGATCATCGACGAAGGTGACGTCGCCCCTGTCCCATGTTTCGAGCCACGCGCCCGCAGATGCAGCACCGTGGACGACGATCACTCCCATGTCGGAGAGTTCCGTCATCAGCAGGCCCCCGACGGTGAGCGAGCCGCCGATGAACAGATTGCTGTCCATGAGGCACATCAGGTGCTGTGCGGTGACCGAGCCGGTGACATAGAGCGGCGTGTAGACGTCCGCGTTCAAAAAGCGCATCGGCCCGTCGACCGTCAGGTCGCCATCGATGACGTAAACGGTGTCCGGCGCTAGATCAGGGTCGTTCCCTATCGACAAGGGCCCGTCGATGGTGAGGTCACCCTGGTGAACGAAGAAGCACTCTGGTTCGTCCCCGAAGAGTTCTTCCAGGTCCTCCACGCGGTGGTCGCTGGCTTTGCAGATGTCGTAGCGCTCTGCTGCCTCGGACAGCGGTACTGATTCCCAACGTGTGCACCACTGCTCGAAGGACACCTGACTCCTCGCGTTCTGTCCGATCCGGGTTGCTGTGCGGCACAGCAAAGTCCATGCGACGAGTCTTGCACACGCCGTCACTCGCCCGCGTCGCTTCGGCACGTCAGCGGGCTGGCATTGCCCACCACCACTCACCACATTCGCGTTCGATGAGAAACTGTGGCACGGGAGCTCCGGTGTGGCGATCGACGTCAATCCCTTTATCGCGCATGAAGTTTCATACCGGTCGCGCGTCTGCGGTGTTCGTTGCCGGAGGGGCGGTAGGGTTCGGGCGGTGGAAGGGATGGCATCGATGAGACGGCTCGCGGTTGTGGTGGGGGCGGCGCTGGTGTTGGCCGCGGAGCAGTTCGGGGTGGGTGCTGCGCAGGACGATTCCGGGGCCGTGGATCGGCTGGTGGAGTTGATGAGCGAGCGGCTCGGCACCGCGGATATTGTCGCGGCGGTCAAGTGGCTCGGCTGGGGGCAGAGCGGAATCTGCCTGCGGGGCTGGTCCGGCAGGTGTTCGAAGGTCAGATCGAGGCCAGCAAGATCGTCCAGCGTGGGCTGGTGACCGAGTGGCGGTATGGGCTGGCGACGGCGCCGGTGCCCGCGACGGATCTGGCCGGGGTGCGGCCGGTGATCGACGGCCTCAATGTCGCGATTATCGACGAATTGGATAGGGAGCGGACCGAATTGACGCGCTCCGACTGCCCGGCGCGAGTCGCCGCCGGGGTGCTCGCTGCCGCCGGGCACGACAATCTCGATACTCTCCACGCGGCGGCGCTCATGCGCGCGGCGACTCCATTGTGTGGGAGCTGACACGTCCCCCAGCACAGGAGACGTCATCCTGATGGGGACTGCCTCAACCAGCATCCGAATTGGGCTGTCGAGCTGGAGAGTTCGTGGCTACTCAGTCGAGGCAGAATTCGTTGCCCTCGATGTCCTGCATCACGAGGCAGGACTCGTTGCCGCCGCCGGCGGGCAGTAGTCGCACGCGGACCGCGCCGAGCGCGACCAGCCGTGCGCATTCGGCCTCGAGTGCGGCCAAGCGCTCTTCCCCCACGAGCCCGGTGCCGACCCGCACGTCGAGATGCAGCCGATTCTTGGTGAGTTTCCCTTCGGGCACCCGCTGAAAGAACAGTCGCGGGCCGACACCCGAGGGATCAACGCATGCGAACGCTGAACCCTGATGCTCGGGCGGCAGGGAGGAATTGAAATCGTCCCAACTGGCAAACCCCTCCGGTGGCGGCGGAACGACATACCCGAGCACATCGCACCAGAAACGAGCGACACGCTCAGGCTCTGCGCAGTCGAAGGTGACCTGGATCTGTTTGACGGACGTCATCGGTCCACCATAGGGTCCGGGACTTCGCCTCCCGCCTTCCCCTCGAACGGATGCTGGGAACCAGCATCACTGCCGCTTCTGGTGCCGATAAGCAATAGATCTTCGACTGCCACCGCCGCCCCGGACACCCTGGAACCATGATCAGAACAACCAGCCGGGCAGCAGGGTTCGACGTGTCGGAAGGCACCCTTACCCACGGAATGCCCTACCTCGCGTTCGGATACGGACGGCCCTTGCTGTTCCTTCGATGGTTCACTCCCGACCACGCCAATCCGACCGGCTGGCTCCGCACCTCAGAGATCAAGACCCTCGCACCACTCGCCCGTCGCTTCCGCGTCTACGCGGTAGGACGCGCACCGGGCATGGCGATGGGGACCACGATGGTCGAAATCGCCACCCAACACGCCGAGGCGATCCGAGCCGAGTTCGGTTGTGCCGTACACATACTCGGAGTTTCCTCCGGCGGCTCGATAGCCTTGCAGCTCGCCGCCGATCACCCGGACGTGGTGCGGACCCTGGCCATCGCCTCTTCGGGAGACACCCTGCCCACGGCCGCCAAGCAAGCCCAGATGAACTACGCGAACGCGGTCGCAGCCGGACGCCGCAGTCTGCACCACACCGCACCGGTCATGGTCCGGTCCCGAATTCTGGCCCGCCTCACCGGCGCTGCCCTATGGTTGGCCGACCCACTGGCCCGGCCTGCGAACCCAACCGACACCGCAGCATTCCTACACGCCGAAGATACGTTCGACATCGGAGACCGACTCGGCGAGATCACCGCACCCACCCTCGTGGTCGGCGGCGACCGCGACGCCTTCTACCCCGTCGAGACCTTCCGCCGAACCGCAGACGGCATCCCGAACGCGCAGTTGACCATTTATCACGGAATCGGCCACCAAGGCGTCGTCAAGCAGAAGCAGTTCGCTCAGGACATCACCTCGTTCATCAGCGCCGCCGATCAGCAACCCTGACAACACTCATCCCTCATCGTCTGCCAACACCACTGCCCCGCCCGCCACCTCCTCCAAATCACGCACCGCAGAAGATGATCGACGAAACCGCCAGATGACCGCAGCTGACGCCCTCCCTGCAAAAGAGCCGCCGCCATGGGCAATTTCTCGTCCACAACATCGAGCGCAACTGTGAGTTCCGCTCCGACGGCAGCCTTCTGAAATACGGTAACGAGCTGCTGATCGAAGGCGACTGCCGTACCGACCTCCCTGGCGTTCAACGGATTTCGTGGGCTTCAGCCCTGGGCCGTTGGTGTGGCGAGAACGGGCAGGTGGTGGAGGGAGTTGGTGAGGGCGGGAAACGGATCCCTTGATACCGGAGGCTTTGGGGTACTGCCGACCAGTCGTAGGTGAGGGTGACTCGGGTTTCGGAGGGTACGCCAGAGGCTTCGGTGCCGGATCCGGCGATGCACAAGATCCGGCGGACACGAGGCTAGCCGAGGCGGCGTTGCAGCTCGGGCCGGTAGTCGTCGACGGCGGCGGCGACCTCGTCGAGGTAGACCAATTGAGGGAAGTCGATGATCGACTGGTGGTCGATCAGGAAGGCGGCGGTCGGTTCCACCACACGGTGCTCGCCGGCTGCGGCGACGCCGAGGTCGGCGAGAACGTCTGGGGCGACTACGAATTGAGATTCGGCGGAGGCGGTGCCGTCGTCGACCTGGACTCGGTATCCCTGGTCGACGACGGGTTCGACCGTGATTCGGGGGTTGGTCATCGGGGCAGCGGGCTGTAGAAGACCAAGCCGTTGCCTTTGTTGTCGTAGACGACGGCGCGGCGTTCGTGGGCGTCGTCGTAGGGGCCCTTGACGATGCCGCCGCCGCCGGCCTCGATGGCCTTGGCCGCGGCGTCCACGTCGGCTGTTTTGATGCCGACGACGACCTGGCCGTGAATGGGGTGGTCGACTGCGGAGGCGAGGGCGAGGGTGATGGGGCCGCCGTCGAGGGCGGCGAAGTGGGCGCCGTCGCGGAACTTCACGGGCATGCCGAGGGTTTCGGTGTAGAAGTCGATGGATTCATCGAGGTTGTCTGTGGACAGGATGATCATCTTGACTTCGTGATCGCTCATGGCTGCCTCCTGTGGGCGAGGTGGTGGCGCGCCCGGAATGCCCGGGTTCGGTCGCCCACCATGATGGCCGCTCCGCGCCGCCGGGGATTGCGAACGACACACTGCCGCCCACTGAGCGGGCAATGCCGGGCCGAGCCCGTGCGGGCCCTTATGAGCGCGGCGAGTTCCGCGGGACGTTGCTCCGGGATCCAGTGGGTGGCGTCGAGGACCTCGTGCGCGCATCCATCTCTCCCCCTGGGCTTTCGAAGCGGCGCGGCGGGTGCGCAGGCTGCGCCGGTCCGCGGGTTCACAGGGAGCAAGGCGCAGACCACCACACACACCGCTGGGTGTCCGTTTTCCGCCACATTCTTTTGTTTCACGGAATCAACTTTTATATTTGATTCATGGAAGCAAACAAAGACCAGGTTTCGCGACTGGCCCGCAGCACCGCACGATTCGCGGAAGCCATGCGGCAGGGCACTTCTCGCGCCTACGACCCGGTACGGGTCGGCGTGCTGCAGTGCGCGGTCGAGTCCGGGCCGCTGCGGGCCGGGGAGATCGCCGAATGCCTGGACGCGCTGCCGTCTTCCATCACCCGGCATGTCCAGGCGCTGATCGACTCCGGTCTCGTCGACACCTCCCCCGATCCGGCGGATCGGCGGGCAGTGCTGGTCGAGGCGACCGAGGCGGGGCGGGCCGAGCTCGCGCAGTTCCTGGAAATCGGCGACCAGGTCTTCGGCGAGGTGATCGCCGACTGGTCCGCCGAGGATGTCGACACGCTCACCCGGCTGCTCGATCGCATGATCGAGGCCTGGGCCGCAGCGGGAGCACACCAGCAGCAGCGCGCGAACCGCAAACGCCCGGGCCGATTCGGCTGGAGCCGGATCTGACCTCAGGAGAGGACCCAATTGCCATGGCCACCAACATCCCTCTGCACGCGATCATCGCCGGCGGCGGCATCGGCGGGCTGGCGCTCGCCAACGGCCTGCGCCGCGCCGGCGTGAGCGTCAGCGTGCACGAACGCGAAACCCAGCGCACCGACCGGCTGCAGGGCTTCCGCATCCACATCAACCCACACGGCAGCAATGCCCTGGCCGAACTGCTGTCGCCGGAGCTGTATTCGACCTTCGTCGCGTGCGCGGGCAAGGGCGGCAACGGGTTCGGTTTCGTCACGGAACAATTGCGCGAACTGCTCCAGATCGATCCGGAGGAGGGTGAGCACACCGCCGGCGGGCACTACGGCATCAGCCGGATCACGCTGCGACAGCTGTTGCTCGCCGATCTGGGCGACGTCGTGCACTACGGCAGCATGTTCGACCGCTATGAGCGCCTGCCCGACGGCCGGATCCGGGCCCATTTCGGCAATGGCGACTCCGAGATCTGCGATGTCCTGGTCGGCGCGGACGGCGGCACCTCCCGGGTACGGGCACAGTATCTGCCGCATGCCGAGCGCGTGGACACCGGAATCGTCACCATTGCAGGCAAATACGGCCTGACAACGGAATCTCGGGCTCGCCTGGACGCCCGGCTGCTGCGCAATCCGCTCAGCGTCATCCCGCCCAGCGGCTGCGGAATGTTCCTCGCCCCACACGAATTCGACATCCCGGACGGTGCGGAACACATCGCGGGGAACCAGCCCGGCCTCGAGCCCGGGCTGCTCCTCGACAACACCCAGCCATACGTGTTCTGGGCCTTCGCGGCCAAACGCGAACGCTACGGCGCCGAACTGGAGGCACTCTCGCCCGTCGGCCTGCACGATCTGGCCGTGCGCATGACCACCGGATGGGCGCCCGAATTGCGGGCGCTGGTCGCCGATTCCGATCCGGAGACCGCCACCCTGCTGCCGATCAGGACCTCGGTCCCGATCCCGGCCTGGCAGACCACGAATGTCACGCTGCTCGGCGATGCGGTACACAGCATGACCCCGTTCGCCGGTATCGGCGCGAACACCGCGCTGCGCGACGCCCAGGGGCTGTGCCGCGCACTGGTGGCCGCCGAACGCCGTGAGCTCGGACTACTCGAGGGCATCCACCGATACGAAACGGACATGATCGACTACGGCTTCGCGGCAGTGCGGACCTCGCTGACCGCGGCCACCCAGTCGGTGTCCGACAGCCGGTTCGCGCGCGGCGCCGGCAAACTCGTCTTCCGCACCGCCAACGCGGTACCCGCCATGAAGCGAAAGATGTTCGCCGACTTGGGTGCCGAGTGATAGCTGCCGTGCATGTGCCGCCCGCGTGCCGAGCGGGTGGCACATGCGGATCACCATCCCGCGATGTCCAAAGTCCAACGCGCACATGACATTCAAAAGGCTCGCAGATTGCTGATCCAGCGGAAACGTCCCAGCCGGACGCAATTTGAATGAAACATTCCCTTTCAATTTCCCAATCCGAACCTTGCCCGGTAGTGTGCCGTCGTCGCCTCCGCGATTGCGAAACCCCTGTTCTGGCAATGGAGTTCGAGTGCTGGAAATTCACCACTTCAGCTACGGTTGGATCACCCCCGTACTGGCGTACATCATGTCCGTCACCGGATCCCTGCTCGGTCTGCGGTGTACGGCACGCGCCCGGGCCGGGGACGGACGTAGCGGCTGGCTCGTCTCGGCGGCCGTGGCCATCGGCGGCACCGGCATCTGGGTGATGCACTTCGTCGCCATGCTGGGCTTCACCATCCGCGGTGCGGTGGTCAAGTACAACGTGCCGCTCACCCTGCTCAGCGCGGTCATCTCGGTCACCGTGGTGTGGATGGGCCTGTTCATCGTGGCCCGCGAGCCATTCGGCCGCTTGTCACTGTTCGCGGGCGGCGCGGTCACCGGGCTGGGCGTCGGCGCCATGCACTACTCGGGCATGTACGCCATGCGGTCCGACGCGATGATCGACTACAACGCCGGCATCGTCACGCTGTCCATGGTTATCGCGGTGGTCGCGGCCACCGTGGCACTGTGGTTCACGCTGGTCATCACCGGTATCTGGGCCACCATCGGCGCGGCCCTGATCATGGGTGTCGCGGTCTGCGGCATGCACTACACGGGCATGGCGTCGATGAGCGCGCACCACATGGACAATCCGGCCACCCCGAAGGGCGCGGGCCCGATGGAATTGCTGGCCCCGCTGATGATCAGCGTCAGCATGGTGACGCTCGTCCTGCTCATTCACGTCGGCCTCACCGAGGTGGACGAGCGCTCCATGATGCCCGAACCGGAACGGCCCGAACCGGCGACGCGCGCCGGCTGGTCGCTGCGGGCGGCCTCGGCAGTGGCCGACACGCGCGGCTCGGGCCAGGACGAACTCGGTCCCCGCGACTACCGGACCGCGGGCCTGTACGCACCGGCCGCCGACTATCAGGCGCCCGGCCGCCACGAGATGTCCCCGCCCGGCGACTGGCGTTCGGACCAGTTCTACCCGGCGGCCGGCGGCCCGGCGGCGCGCCCCGACCGGAATCCGGTTCCGCCGCAGCGCAGTACCCGCTACTCATAGCCGCACCCGCCCGACTGTGGGCAATCTCCATTCTCGACCGGGCAGGCTGAGAATTGCCGACCCGGTTCGCTGAGAATCCGGTTCCGGTGTTCGACTTTCGGGCACATGGGCAGCAAACTGACTGCCGTGGAGCACCACCAGCTGGAGTTGATTTTCGCGGTCCTGTTCGCGACCATCCTGGCCCAGCCGCTCGGACGGCGGCTGGGCCAGGCCCCGGCGGTGCTCATGACCGCCTTCGGCGTGGTGCTGGCCCTGATTCCGCAGGTGCCCAATATCGAGATCGATCCCGAACTCATCCTGCCGCTGGTGCTGCCGCCCCTGCTGTACGCGGCCGCGCGGCGCACGTCCTGGCGGCAGTTCGCCGAGAACTGGGTGGCCATCAGCCTGCGCGCGGTGGTGCTGGTCATCGTGACCACGGCGGCCGTGGCCTGGGCCTTTCACCTCTGGTATCCGGCCGTGCCGATCGGTGCGGCGGTCGCGCTCGGCGCCCTGGTCGCGCCGCCGGATCCGGTGGCGGTCTCGGCGCTGGCAGGCAAGCTGGGCCTGCCCCGGCGGCTGGTCGCGGTGCTCGAGGGCGAGGGCCTGTTCAACGACGTGACCGCGATCGTCCTCTACACCACCGCGATTCAGGCCGTGGTGACCGGTTCCTTCTCGGCCTGGGGCGCATTCCTCGATTTCCTGGTCTCGGCGTTCGTCGGGGTGGTGGTCGGGCTGCTGTTCGGTTGGGCCGGAAGCAAACTCATGCAGCGACTGGACGAGGCCGCCTGGCGGGTGGCGCTGGGCCTGCTGCTGCCGTTCGCCGCCTACGGGCTCTCGGAGTCGCGGGGCGGCTCGGCGGTGCTGGCGGTGCTGGTGTGCTCGATGTATCTCACCCATGCCGCAACAGATTTCAGCGACAGCGACTACCGGCTGGTGGGCGACTCCTTCTGGGAAATCACCGAAATGCTGGTCACCGGTTTCGCTTTCGGCCTGATCGGACTCGAGCTGAGCACGGTGCTGCGTGATGCCGGACCCGACTGGCCGCGCTTCATCGGCGGGGCGGCGGTGGTCATCGCGGTGGTGGTGGGGTTGCGGCTGGTCTGGCTGCTGACCACGACCACGATCTTCCGAACCTGGTGGCGCACCCGCGACAAGGACGAGCCCTACACCTGGCGCGAGACCGTGGTGACCTGGTGGGCGGGCATGCGCGGGGTCGCCACGGTGGCGCTGGCCCTGGCCGTGCCGTTCACGACCGACAGCGGAAAACCGTTCCCGGGCCGCACCGAAATCCTCTTCACCGCCATCGCGGTCGTGCTGTTCACGCTGCTCCTGCAGGGCCCGACCTTGCCCGCCGTGGTGCGGGCGACCGGCGTGCACGCCGACACCGGCACCGAGCGCGCCTTCGAACGCCAGCTCTGGACCCGGGTGCTGGAGGCCGAATTGGCCCGGCTCAAGGAGATCTCGGAGACCGAGCACCTGCCCGAGGAGGTCTACGACCGGCTGCGCACGAGCTTCGAACGCCGTCTGGCCCAGGCGGATCCGGAGGCCGCCGAGGGCAATCCCCGGACGCACACAGATCGCACGCTGGCCTTCACCACGAAGATGCGGTCCATCACCAATGACGTGCTGGAGGCGGGCCGGGCCGAGGCGCTGGCCGCGCGCCGCGAACCGGGGGTCCCGCCCGATGTGGTGGACCGGGTCATGCGCCGGCTGGATCTGCGCCGGTGACCGACCGCTACCCGGTCCGGCCCAGCTTCACCAGGACGGCGACGAATTCCCGCAGGAAAGATTTTCGGGTCAGCAGCCGGGAGGTACGCGCGCCGGTGACCTGGGCGCGCAGCCCCAGCCGCCGGACCAGCCCGGCCGTCCGCAACACGTGAAAGTCACTGGTGACCACGGTCATTCGCACCTGTTCCGGATCGATGCCGCGCCCGCGTAACTCCCGGACGGTGAACCGCAGGTTCTCCTCGGTATTGCGGGACCACTTCTCCCGCAGGATGCTGTCACCCGAAATGCCCTGTGCCACAAGATAATCAGCCATCGCTTCGGCCTCGGCCACAGTTTCGCGCCCGCTCTGCCCGCCCGACACCACCAGCAGCGGCGCACGCCCCCGGCGGCGTTCCTCCCCCACCACCTCGAGCGCCCGGTTCAGACGCCTGGCAAGCATCGGTGCAACGCGATCGTGCCGCAGCCGGCAACCGAGAACGACCACCACGTCCGCGCCCGGTCGCGCGGGCCGTCGCGCCCGGCCGACCGTATAGCCGGTGAAACCGAGGAACGGCACCAGCACCGCGGTTCCCGCCAGCGCCGGTACCACTCGCCATCGTCGCATCCCGCCTGTACCTCCTGCTCCGCGCCGAGTCGGCCCTGTTCGAGCGGCCTGCCACAAGCCCGGGTGAACAGTACTTCCCGCGCCGGCGGCGGGGCCGGGCGGCAGCGGATTCGCTCGGAAGGCGAAGTAGGTGCTGCGGTTGTCGGCTCCGGCACTGGTCGGCACAGGTGTGCCGGTCACTCACCGTGCTGCCGCGCCGGACGCCACGACGGTCACCGAGTGGGTGCCCACCACCACCGGTCTACAAGCCGGCACCACCGTCTGCCGACTCGACGGGCCGTCGCGCTCCCACCGAGAGCGCGTCCGCATCGGTGAGCGGGCGATCGGCCGACGTGTCCTTCAGATCGACCCCCGACCGGCCGAGCCGACGAGCACCATCGACCAACCCCGTGACGACGTGAGCCGCACGCGCATACGAGAGCCCGTCGGGAGGATGAATATTCGAGATGCAGTTCCGCTCGGAATCAGATCGTCCGGGTCGCGGGCAATGGGTGAGATAGATCCCGAGACTGTCGGCGACCGAGAGCCCGGGCCGTTCCCCGATCAATACCAGCACCGTCCGGACACCGAGCGCCGCACCGATGTGATCCCCCAGCGCCACCCGGGCCTGCGTGGCGATCACCGGCGGAGCGAACGTGTACCGCCCCTCGAACGCCGCGAGCAACGCCGCGAGCACGGGAACCCCGTGATCGGCCAGCGCCTTCGACGAAAGCCCGTCTGCCAGAACGAAACCCACGTCCGCCCCGCTGTGCGGCACCGCCGGTTCATCGGTCCCGGGCAGCCGCCCGAGATCCGGACGCCGCAGATACTCCGAGCGATCGCTCGCCCTGCTGCGCACGTGCACCGGCTCACCGAGCCCGAGATCCGCGACCTCGGCGGCCAGGACCGCGATATCGAGCGGGCTGTGCACGGCGTCCCGGGCCGCGGCATGGGCCGCCCGGAACTCCAGCACCTCCGCGGTGGACAGCGCGTCCCCGGTCCGCCCGAGACCGATCCGTGCCCGTGTACTGCGCCGCAGTCCGTCCCAGAACGCTCGCGCGGCAATATCGTCGGCGCGGCGGATCGAGCGCACGGGTTCGATCGGGCTCACTGGTCTCCCTCCGGGTACGGGCTTGCCTTCTCGGCGACCCCGATCGACGCCACCGGCGGATTCCGCGCGATCCGCATTCCAATCCTGTTCGCGCAGAATTGTTTTCGGGCAACGGTCGAGGTATGTGGTGAGGTGGCGCCGATGCTCACGCCGCCCCCTTGGCAGCCAGCGCACGCAGCGGGGAGGACAGGGGTTCGATGGGGAGGATGCGGCCGGTGGAGTCCATCATGCCGAGACCGTCGAGCCAGGCGGCGAATTCGGGGGCGGGGCGCAGATTGAGGGTCTGCCGGGCGTAGAGGGCGTCGTGGTAGGCGAGGCTCTGGTAGCCGAGCATGACGTCGTCGGCGCCGGGGACCGCGATGACGAAGGGGCAGCCGGCGGCGGCCAGCAGGGTGAGCAGGGTGTCCATGTCGTCCTGGTCGGCTTCGGCGTGATTGGTGTAGCAGACGTCGACCCCCATGGGGAGGCCGAGGAGCTTGCCGCAGAAGTGGTCCTCGAGACCGGCGCGGATGATCTGCTTGCCGTCGTAGAGGTATTCGGGACCGATGAAACCGACCACCGTATTGATCAGGAACGGATCCAGGTCGCGGGCGAGGGCGTAGGCGCGGGCCTCGAGGGTCTGCTGATCGACCGGCTTGCCGCCGGCGCCCAGGTGCGCGCCCGCGGAAAGCGCCGAGCCCTGACCGGTTTCCAGGTACATGACGTTGTCGCCCACGGTCCCGCGGCGCAGCGACCGGCCGGCCTCGTTGGCCTCGCGCAGCAGCGAGATGGTCACGCCGAAGCCGGAATTCGCGCCCTGGGTGCCCGCGATGGACTGGAACACCAGATCCACCGGCGCCCCCGCCTCGATGAGCCCGAGCGTGGTGGTGACATGCGAGAGCACACACGACTGCGTCGGAATCTCGAATCGCTGCCGCACCTCGTCGAGCAGGTGCAGCAGATCCGCCGTGGCCTGCGGCGAGTCGGTCGCCGGATTGATGCCGATCACCGCGTCCCCGCACCCCAGCAGGAGCCCGTCCAGCACCGCCGCGGCGATCCCGCGCGGATCATCGGTCGGATGGTTGGGCTGCAATCGGGTGGCGAGCGTGCCCGGCACCCCGATGCTGGTCCGGAACCCGGAGCGCACCTCGGCCGCCCGCGCGACCGCGATCAGGTCCTGATTGCGCATGAGTTTGCTGACGGCCGCGGCCATCTCGGGCGTGAGCCCGGGCGCGACGGCCCGCAGGGTGGCCGCGGCGTCGGGCCGGGCGGCCATCGCGAGCAGCCAGTCCCGCAGCCCGCCCACCGTCAAGTGCGAAATCGCCTGGAACGCACAGCGATCGTGTCCGTCGATGATCAACCGCGTGACCTCGTCGGTCTCGTACGGCACCACCGGCTCCTCCAGGAAGACGCCCAGCGACACCTCGGCCAGCGCCCACTGCGCCGCCGCCCGCTCGGCGTCGGAGTGCGCCGCGCACCCCGCCAGCTCGTCCCCGCTGCGCCGCGGTGTGGCCTTGGCCAGCAGTTCGACCAGCCCGTCGAAGGTGTAGGTGCTGCCGCCCAGGCGCTGATGGAAGATCACCCTCCCGATGGTCCGGGCCCATATTGCCGGTCGGTAACCACCGCTTTCCCCGGGCATTACCGCGCGTTACGCGCGCCGGACTGCCGCGGAACCGGCCTCCTCCCCGCGATGTGGAGGACGGCCCCTGGCCCCGGGCTACC
The DNA here is from genome assembly GCF_050942175.1 of Nocardia sp. CA-151230. NCBI lineage: Bacteria > Bacillati > Actinomycetota > Actinomycetes > Mycobacteriales > Nocardiaceae > Nocardia > Nocardia sp. CA-151230. Next base: position 2,788,738 of record NZ_CP192061.1, on the reverse strand, counting down.
ATGGCGCCATGGCAGGCACCTATCAGTCGCCCTGGCTGCGCACCGTCGATCTCGACGAGCGGTTCCGCACCCTCGGTGTCTGGTGGCGGCAGCCGCACCGGTTACGGCGCGCGGTCCAGGCCTATCGGAATCTGCTGGCGGTCACACCGGCATGCATCGCCTACGCCTTCACCCTGTTCATCACCTGGTGGACGCTGCGTGGAGCCAGTGACATCGTGGGCCGGCGGCTGATCTTCTCCGCCTCCACGAATCTGCGCAATATGCAGAAGGATCCGATCCAGGTCCTGGTGGCCTCGGCCTTCTGGACCGACGGCGGCTTCCCCTGGGGCGACATTCTCATCCTCATCACCCTGATGGCGCTGGCCGAGCGCTGGCTGGGGTCGTTGCGCTGGATCCTGGTGGTGGCCACCGGTCATGTCGGCGCCACCCTGATCACCGTGATCGGGATCGCCCACAAGCTCGACAAGCAGCTGATCCCGACCCGGGTGGCCTTCGCCTCGGATGTCGGCCCCAGCTACGGCATCTCGGCCATGATGGCCGCGCTGACCTTCCGGCTGCGCGGCCGGGCCCGCTGGCTGTGGGCGCTGTCCCTGGTGGTCTGGTACGCCTACGGCGTCTGGCACGGCCGCACCTTCACCGACTACGGCCATTTCTTCGCGCTGCTCATCGGTTTCACGGTGGGCGCGATCGCGGTGGCGCTGTCCCACCGCCTGGTCACGGTGCAAGCGCGCAGGGCCGCGGCGCACGAGGCCCGGGCGGCCGCGAATCCGGCCGCGACCATCGGGGATTCAACCGGGGAGGGGATCGATGCGGCGGCGCCCACGCTGGGCGAACCGGACGACCGGCTCGACGAGGCGCGCCGCGATCGGGCCGAGCACGGCCATCATTAGCACGTAGGCCGAGGCCAGCGCGGCCAGCCGCCCACTCACACCGCCCAGCGAAACCGCGAGGCCGGCAATGACGATGGAGAATTCGCCGTGCGCCACCAGCGCCGCGCCCGCGCGCACCCGGCCCATCCGGCGGATGCCCTGCCGCGACGCCGCCCACCAGCCGGTGCCGAGCTTGGTCAGCGTGGTCACGAAGGCCAGCAGGACCGCCCAGCCCAGCACCGGCGGGATCGCCCGGGGATCGGTGCTGAGCCCGAAGGCGACGAAGAAGAGGGCGGCGAACAGATCCCGCAGCGGTTCGAGGAGTTTCGCCGCCTCCTGCGCGGTGGACCCGGAAATGGCGATGCCGAGCAGGAACGCGCCCACCGCCGCCGACACGTTCAGCGCCGAGGCCGCACCCGACACCAGCAGCGCCGCGCCGAGCAGTTTGAGCAGGAACACTTCCCGATCGTTGCTGTCCACGATGGCCGACACGTAGCGGCCGTAGCGCAGCGCCACGATGAGCACCACCGTGATCGCCACCAGCGCGATGGCCAGCGAGCGCAGCCCGTTGGCGAGGCTCAGCCCGGCCAGCATCATGGTGAGGATCGGCAGATACACCGCCATGGCCAGATCCTCGAACACCAGGATGGACAGCACCACCGGCGTCTCGCGGTTACCGAGGCGGCCCAGGTCGTTGAGCACCTTGGCGACGATGCCGGAGGACGAGATGTAGGTGACGCCGCCCATGGTGACCGCGCCGACCGTGCCCCAGTGCAGGATCAGCGCCACCACCACGCCCGGCGTGGCATTGACGACGATGTCGAGCAGACCGGCCAGCCAGGAGCGGCGCAGTCCGGTCACCAATTCGGCTGCGGTGTACTCCAATCCGAGCAGCAGGAGCAGCAGCACGACGCCGATCTCCCCGGCCGTGTGCCCGAATTCGTCGGCGGCGTGCATCGGTACGATGCCGCCCGTACCGAAGGCCAGGCCGCCGAGCAGGTAGAGGGGAATCGGCGACATGCCGAAGCGGGCGGCCAGTCGCCCCAGCATGCCGAGCGCGAACAAGATCGCGCCGAGTTCGAACAGGGCGAGACTGGTCGAATCCACAGGGTCAGCCGTCGGCCAGAATGCGAGCGGCCGCGTCCAGCCCATGCGGCGTGCCGACGACGACGAGCACGTCCCCGGAGTCGAGCACCTGATCAGGTCCCGGTGACGGGTGCAGTTGCCCCGCCCGCATGATCGCCACGATGGATGCCTTGGTCCGCGTCCGCATGGCGGTCTCGCCGAGCATGCGTCCCCGGTACGGCGAACTGCCGCCGATGGTGAGCTGTCTGGTGGTGATCCCGGGTAGGTCCGAGTGTTCTTCCTTGAGCTGCTGCACCAGCTGCGGTGCACCCAGCAGATTGGCCAGAACCGCCGCCTCGTCGGTCGTCAGAGGCACCTGGGCCTGGCACGCGTCCGGGTCGTCCCGCTGCGACACGATGAGATCGATGCCACCGTCCCGGTGCGCCACCACCCCGATCCGCCGCCCCGATCTGACCTCGAAATCCTTCCGCACACCGATACCGGGCAGTGCTGTCACTTCGACGTTCACGCAGTCCAGATTAGGACAACCCGCGCGAATACCGGGGAGCTACGTTCCGGCGAAACCCCCGCACGAGTTGCTCGATGCGGGCACCAGGTCATTCCGCGGTGAGCGGCGCGAACGATCCGTCGGGGCCGGGCAGGAAATCGGTGACCTCGACGACCGCGGTCAGCGGCAGCGGACCGTACAGATGCGGGAAGGTCATGGAGTCCGGGTCGGTGGGCACGCCCGGCTCCCACTTCACCGGGGAACCGAGCCGGGCCGGATCCAGATGCAGCAGCACGAGATCGGTGCGACCGGCGAAGAGTCGATTGGCGGGCAGGTGGGCCTGGTAGGGCGCGGAGAGGTGGATGAATCCGGCCTCGGCCAGCGAGGGGGCGCGGTATTCGCCTGCGGCGCGGGCGTTTTCCCATTCCGCCCGGGAGCAGATGTGCAGCAGGGTCGGCGGCGTCGTGTCCTGTTCGGTTCCCACCCGTCCAATGTAGGTGAGTGCGCGGCCTCACCCGCCCCTTCGGACGATCCCGCGCCATCTGGTAGACCGGCAGGTACGACTCCCCGCACCCGACCGTCCGAGGAACCATGAATCCGTCCAGCATCATGTCCGCCCGCGACCTCGAGTTCCTGCTCTACGACTGGCTGCAGGTGGAATCGCTGACGGCCCGCGACCGCTTCGCCGACCACTCCCGCGACACCTTCGACCAGGTGCTGCGGCTGTGCCAGGACCTGGCCACCACCTACTTCGCGCCGCACAATCGGGAGAACGATCTGCACGAGCCCACCTTCGACGGCGAGCGCGTGCACATCATCCCCGCGGTCGGCAAGGCGCTGCAGGCCTTCGCTGACGCTGGAATGATCGGCGCGGCAATGGATTACGAGATCGGTGGCATGCAGCTGCCGCACTCGGTCTACACCGCGTGCATGTCGTGGTTCCACGCCGCCAATGTCGGCACCGCCGCCTACGTGCTGCTCACCACCGGCAATGCGAATCTGCTTGCCGCGCACGGCAGCCCGGAGCAGATCGACGCCTACGTGCGCCCGATGCTGGAGGGCCGCAGCTTCGGCACCATGGCCCTGTCGGAGCCGCAGGCCGGGTCCAGCCTGGCCGATATCACCACCCGCGCCGTGCCCGCCGCCGACGGCTCCTACCGTCTGTTCGGGCACAAGATGTGGATCTCCGGCGGCGACCACGACCTCTCGGAGAACATCGTGCACCTGGTGCTGGCCCGCATTCCGGGCGGGCCGGAGGGCACCCGCGGCATCTCGCTGTTCGTGGTCCCCAAGCTCCTGCCCGACGCCGAGGGCAACCCGACCGTCCACAACGATGTCGCGCTGTCGGGCATCAACCACAAGATGGGCTGGCGCGGCACCGTCAACACCGCCCCTGTGTTCGGCGACGGCAACTTCACCCCCGGCGGGGAGCCGGGCGCGATCGGCTATCTGGTGGGCGCGCCGAATCACGGTCTGGCCCAGATGTTCACGATGATGAACGAGGCCCGCATCGGCGTCGGCCTGGCCTCCACCGCGCTGGGCTACACCGGCTACCTCAAGTCGCTCGACTATGCCCGCTCCCGCCCGCAGGGCCGCCCGGTCAGCGCCCGCGGCGGCGCGCAGGTGCCGATCATCGAGCACCCGGATGTGCGGCGCATGCTGCTGGCCCAGAAGTCCTATGCCGAAGGCGCACTCGCGCTGCAGCTGTACTGCGGCAAACTGATCGACGAACACCGCACCGCGGCAGGCGAATCCGATCGGGCGCGCGCCGCCACCCTGCTGCGCATCCTCACCCCCATCGCCAAGTCCTGGCCCAGCCAGTGGTGCCTGGCCGCCAACGATCTGGCCATCCAGATCCACGGCGGCGCCGGCTACACCCGCGACTACGACGTCGAACAGCACTACCGCGACAACCGCCTCAACCCGATTCACGAAGGCACCCACGGCATTCAGAGCATGGATCTGCTCGGCCGCCAGGTCACCCTGGACAACGGCGCGGCCCTGGCCGCGCTGCTGGAGACCATGGCCGCCACCATCGCCGCCGCCATCGCGACCGCCGACGCCGAGCTCGCCGAGTACGCCGCCGCACTGGAGGCCGCCACCGGCCGCCTGGCGGCCACCACGGCGGGCCTGTGGCGCGCGGGCAATCCCGATGCGGCCCTGGCCAATTCGGCGGTCTATCTGGAGGCGTTCGGTCACGTGGTGCTGGCCTGGATCTGGCTCGAGCAGGCGGTCACCGCCACCGCGCTGTCCGCCCAGGACCGTCCGCACGCGGCCGAGTGGGAGACCTTCCGGCAGGGAAAGCGGCTGGCCGCCCGGTACTTCTTCCGCTGGGAACTTCCGCGCACCACACCGCAATTCGACCTGCTCGACTCCGGCGATCGCACCACCCTGGAACTCGACGAGTCCTGGTTCTGAGCCCCGCGGCGCGAATCCGCCGTTCGCGCTGCGCGAACGGCTCCGTACCCCGGTGCGCCACCGCGGTGTCGGCGCGCAGCCATGGGTCGAGGTCGGACCGGTCGCGGGCCGGTCTCCAATCCAGCCGCCTTGATTACGGTTTGCTGGCGTCCCAGCCACAGAGACCAATCGGAGTGTGAGTGTCGGTGTGCCCGGGTAGTCTCCGGGTAGACAACTCGATCAGCGTGTTCGAACGGGAGGTTGCGAAGTCTCCGGGGACAGTCCTCAGGACCTGTTCGCTTTCAGCGAAATCGCAGGTCGTGTTACAGAAAACACACGGGAAACTGCACGGGAACAAAGTGCTCGCTCCGAACGTCTGACAGAGTAGTCAAGAACCACTGCTGGGAAGTAGCGGTAGCGAGGTTCGCGGATTGGACCGCGGGCCCCACACCAGGTGAACGGTGCGTGAGGCACCCGGAGCCAGGACGGAGGAGTCATGCCAGGAACCCTGACAAGCACCCCACTGACCGCGGTCGATCGTTGCGACCGCTGCGGGGCGGCTGCGCGCGTGCGCGCAACCCTTCCTGCCGGTGGAGAGTTGCTCTTCTGCCAGCATCACGCCAACGAGCACATGGATCGCCTTCGTGAGCTCGAGGCCGTGATCGACACGGAGTCGGCGCCGGCGCTGTAACAGCTCCTCCAACTCGGAGAGACTCGATCGGGAGTCACCGTTCTCCGAGAGCCCGCTCGACAATTGAATCTTCCCAACAGAAAACCCGGCAGCGGGCGACCAACAGGTCGCCCGCTGCTGCTGTGTACGGAACCGTCCGACGCGTGATGTGACCAGTGACACATGAAATGCGCTGTGGCCTAGGACACATCGATTCCGCTGCGCGCAACGCGAGATTCGTCATGTGCACACGGCGAGATCGGGCAGGTAAAACGGATGGGTGCCGCAGACCTCGCAAGCCACTTACCTGCAGGATCGACATATGGTCGCGCTCTGGACGTGGAACGGCCACGCCACCGGAAGCGCACCGCGAGACCTGGGCGAGGTGGAGACCCTCGCCCTCGCCGTTCCCGGCCGGGACGGCATCGGCGTCACGGACGTGGAATGCGCTCTGGTGGAACCGGAACAGTTATGCATTCTCGCTATCGAAAACCCTGGGGAATCCATACATCTGCTCCGCGAGGCCCTCGAGACGGAGGTCGAGGCGCGGCGGCTGCCCGTGGCCGCGCACGCCGTCCCGAATGCCACCGGGACCGCCGTCGTCTCGGCGGGGCGGACCCTGCGGGCGCTGCGGGACACCGTAGCGCTCGGCGCCGAACTGCGATCCGGGCTGAAGGCCGAGCTGCGGCCCTATCAGGCGCGCGGGATCAGCTGGCTGCGCGAGACCACCGCCGTGCACGGCGGTGCGGTGCTGGCCGACGAGATGGGCCTGGGCAAGACCGTGCAGGCCATCGGGTACCTGCTCGGGAAGGCCGGAGACGGGCCACAACTCGTAGTGTGTCCAACCTCACTCGTGGGCAACTGGGCACACGAGATCGAGCGATTCGCGCCCGGACTGCGCGCGGTGGCCTGGCGGGGCGGGCCGGCGCCGGAGGCCGAGCCGGGAGCGATTGTGGTGACCGGGTATCCCACCCTGCGCGGGCACGGCGCCGCGCTGGAGGGACAGCGGTGGGCCACGGTGATTTTCGACGAGGCGCAGGTACTGAAGAATCCGCACACGCAGGTGGCGAAGGCGGCGCGGGCAATTCCGGCCGAGGCGCGGATCGCCCTGACCGGGACGCCGGTGGAGAATCACCTCGACGAGCTGTGGGCGCTGCTGAATCTGATCGCGCCGCAGGAGTTCACGCACCGGGCGCAGTTCCGGCGGCGGTTCGTGCGGCCGATCAGCGAGGGATCGGCGAGCGCGGTGCTGCGGCTGCGGGACGCCGTCGAGCCGATCGTGCTGGGCCGCCGCAAATCCCAGGTGGCCGCCGCGCTGCCGGCCAAGATCCACTGCGATCTGGTGTGCGATCTGAGCGCCGAACAGGAGCAGCTCTACGACCGGCTGCTCGATCGGGCCGAGGCGGCCGGGTTCGGGACCGGGGCGCAGCGGCACACGCGGGTGCTGGCGGTGCTGACCGAGCTCAAGCAGGTGTGCAACCACCCGGGGCTGATCACCGGGGAGCTGGACGAACTGTCCGGGCGCTCCGGGAAATTCGACGTCTGCTCCGACATCCTGGCCAACAACCTCGACGTGGACGCGCCCACACTGGTGTTCACCCAGTACCGCAAGACCGGTGAGCTGCTGGTCCGACACTGTGCCGAGGAGTTCGGGGTGCGGGTGCCGTTCTTCCACGGCGGGCTGAACCAGCAGCAGCGCGGGGAAATCGTCGCGGCCTTCCAATCACCGGACGGCCCACCCATATTGGTGCTCAGCCTGCGGGCAGCGGGTACCGGGCTGACCCTCACGCGGGCCGCCGACGTCATCCACTTCGACCGCTGGTGGAATCCGGCGGTCGAGGCGCAGGCGTCCGATCGCGCGCATCGCATCGGGCAGACCCGCACCGTCACCGTCACCACACTGACCTCGGGCACCACCATCGAGGAACACATCGCGGGCATGCACGACCGCAAGTCTGCGCTCACCGACCTCAGCGATGCGGCCGGAGTCGCGGAACTGGCGCGACTGGACGACGAACGACTGCTGGAGCTGCTGCGCCGGAAGCGGGGAAACTGATGGCGGACAACGAATTCGGGTACACGTCGTGGGGCAAGGACTGGGTGCGGCTCGCGGAACCGCTCAGCCTGATCAAACCCGAGCCGCTGCTCCCCCGCGCGCGCAGCATCGCCCGCAACAACGGGGTCCGGACCGAGATCGAGGGCACCGTGGTGCGGGCGCACATTCATCGCGGGTCGGAGGCGTCGGTGACGCACCTGGAGCTGACGTCCTTCCCGCGCGCCACCATCGACGCCATCGCCGCCGTGGTGCCCGCCGATGCCCTCACCCTCGGCGACGACCTGCACGCCGCGGTCGTCGGCGCGGGGATCTCGGTGACCCCGATCCTCGCGGGCACCGACTGCTCCTGCCGCGCCCGCAACACCCGCTGCCTCCACATGCTCGCGACCTGCTATGCGGTGGTCCGCCTGATCGACGAAAATCCCTGGCTCGCCTTGGATCTCCAGGGCTACCGGAGCGCTCCGCCTGCCACGGACACGGACACGCCGGTGTCGGTCCCCCGCTGGACGCCTATCGACGCCCTCGATCCGGCGGTCTACTTCGGCTGACAGCCGCTGCCACCGACGCGGATACGGGCCGCGTTGGTTCCGAGCGCGTCGGCGCGAGCTACCTCCACGCGCCGGCGCGGGCGGACCCGGTTCGGTCGAAGGTCGTGGATGTCGAGGCGCGCTTGCCCGGGTTCGATCGGACCTGCACGCCCACCTCAGCTGAGGCGCCGGGCTCGGAAGCGGAACATGGTTGCGCCGGTCTCGATCTCGATATCGGCGAAACCCGCGCGGGTGAGGCGGTCCATCAAGGTGTCGGGCGGGACCGGGACGCAGGTGTCGCCGAGGTGCATGAGGCGGAAGACGAGGCGGTCCAGGCCGTCGCTGCCGGCGAAGACGCCGCCGGGGCGCAGGACGCGGAAGGCCTCGGCGAACAGGTCGTCCTGCTGGGCGGGCGACGGGACGTGATGCAGCATGGTGAAGCAGACGACCGAGCTGAATTCGTTGCCGGGCAAGGGCATCGCGGTGCCGTCGCCCTCGATGACGCGCAGTCGACCGGATTGGCGGTCGCGCAGGCGAGCGGCGAGCGCAGGATCGATCTCCAGGCCGGTGAGCGCCGGGACGCGGGCGCGCAGGGTGCGGACGTTCGCGCCGAAGCCGGGGCCGACCTCCAGCGCCTGATCGCCGAGGTCGAGTCCGTGCAGTGCCCACGGGACGATGCGGGTGGCGCTGGTGCGCTCCCACATGCTCGAGCGGCACAGCAGCTGGTGAAAGTAGTTCATCCCCATGCCTGGAACGCTAGGCCGTCGCCGCGATGACCGCGAGAGACTACAGTGACAGATTGTGTCGCCAGACGGTCAATCTCGGGTACTTGCCGCGCCATCCGGTCCGACGGCCATGGTGTTCGGTGCGGGCACGCTGCCGGCCGGGCACTGGTTCGACGAGCACGAGCATCCGCAGCATCAAATCGCCTGGGCGGCACGGGGAGTCCTCACCGTCGAGACCATGGGCGGCCACTGGGTGCTGCCGCCCACACGCGCGCTGTGGATTCCGGGCGGGACCACGCATCGCACCGGCACCCTCGACGGCGCGATCATGCACGGCATCTACCTGGATCCGGAGCGGACACCGGTCACGTATCCCGCTCCGACCATGCTGCGGGTGGATCGGCTCATGCACGAACTGCTCCTGCACCTGACCGCGGACACCACCACCGACGCAGGACGGGAGCGGGCGGAGGCGGTCGTCTTCGACCTGCTCGATCCGGTCGAAGTCATCCCCATCGGCGCGCCGAGCCCCGGCGGGCCACGCACCCGCCGCGTCGCGGACATACTGCAGGCCGACCCGTCCGACCAGCGCACTCTCGCCGAGCTGGCCGCCGCGGTCGCCATCAGCCCGCGCACCCTGGCCCGCGGGTTCCTCGCCGAGACGGGAATCACCTTCGGCCAGTGGCGAACCCAGGTACGCCTGGCCGCCTCGCTCCCACTGCTCGCTTCCGGACTGCCGGTCGCCCGCATCGCCCCCCGCGTCGGCTATGCCACCCCGAGCGCCTACATCGCCGCGTTCCACCGCGAGGTGGGCGTCTCCCCGGCCCGCTACTTCACCCGCTGACCCCGGCCGGCCTTGTCGGACCCGGCGGCTACCGTCGGCCCATGGCGATCTCCACGTACGCGTTCACCGCCGAACTCTGGGAATGGGAAGCACAGGCCTCCTGGCATTTCGTGAGTCTGCCCGAGTCGGTCGCCGACGAGATCGAGGAGCGCTTCGGGCACACCGCCTCCGGATTCGGCTCGGTGAAGGTGAAAGTCGCGGTCGGCGGCAGCCGATGGTCGACCTCGATCTTTCCCGACGGCAAACGCGGAACCTATGTGCTGCCGGTGAAGAAGGCCGTCCGCGTCGCCGAGGGGTTGAGCGCGGGCGACCCGGTCGAGGTCGAGCTGCAGGTGGTGTAGTCCGCGCTGGTCAGATCCGACGCAGGGCCGCGATGCGCTGGGAGAGCTGGTCGGCGGTGGCGAGAGCGGTTGGGGGACCGCCGCATTCGCGGCGCAGGTCGCCGTGGATGACGCCGTGCGGTTTGCCGGTGCGGTGGTGGTGCATGGCGACCAGGCTGTTCAGTTCGCGGCGCAGCTCGGACAGGCGGTCCGAGGTGGCGGCACGCTCGACCGCGGCCTCCACGCCGGCACCCGAGGGGCGAGCCTCGGCGGCGGCGCTGCGTTCCTGGAGCTGACGGGACTGGCGTTCGCGCAGCAGGGCGCGCATCTGGTCGGCGTCGAGCAGGCCGGGGATGCCGAGGTAGTCGGCCTCCTCGTCGCTGCCCGAGAAGGTGGCGGTGCCGAAGGAGTCGCCGTCGTAGATGACCTGGTCGAGCTCGGCGTCGGCGGCCAGGGCGACGAACTTCTTCTCCTCCTCGCCCGGCTCGTCCTTCTGCCGGTTGGCGTCGATGAGCAGTTCGTCCTCGAGCGCGTTCGCCTCGCGGTGCGGCTTGCCGATGACATGGTCGCGCTGCAGTTCCAGCTGAGCGGCCAGATCCAGCAGCACCGGCACCGAGGGCAGGAAGACGCTGGCGGTCTCACCGGTCTTGCGGGCACGCACGAAACGGCCGATGGCCTGCGCGAAGTACAGCGGGGTCGAGGCGCTGGTGGCATACACGCCGACCGCGAGGCGCGGCACGTCGACGCCCTCGGACACCATGCGCACCGCGACCATCCACGGGTCGGTGCTCTCGCTGAACTCGCCGATGCGGTCGGAGGAGTCCGGATCGTCGGACAGCACGATGGTCGGCTTGGTGCCCGAAATGTGTTCCAGCAGTTCGGCGTAGTCGCGTGCCTTCTCCTGGTCGGTGGCGATCACCAGGCCGCCCGCGTCGGGCATGCCGGTGGCGCGCAGCTGGCGCAGGCGGGTGTCGGCGGCAGTGAGCACCTTCGACATCCAGTCGCCGGCCGGGTCGAGGGCGGTGCGCCAGGCGCGGGCGGTCTGCTCGGCGTTGAGGGGCTCGCCGAGACGGGCCGAGTACTCCTCGCCCGCGCTGTCCCGCCAGTGCGCCTCACCGGAGTAGGCGAGGAAGACCACGGGTCTGACCACGCCGTCGGCGAGCGCCTCGGAGTAGCCGTAGGTGTGGTCGGCCCGCGACTTCTCGAAACCGGACTCGTCGGGCTCGTAGGTGATGAACGGGATCTTGGAGTCGTCGCTGCGGAACGGGGTACCGGTCAGCGCCAGCCGGCGGGTGGCGTCACCGAACGCCTCCTCGACCGCCTCACCCCAGCTCTTGGCGTCACCGGCGTGGTGGATCTCGTCCATGATCACCAGCGTGCGGCGGTTCTCGGTGCGTACCCGGTGCTTGAACGGATGCGAGGCGATCTGCGCGTAGGTGACCACCACGCCGTGGTAGTCCGACGAGGTGGAACCGGTCGAGTTGGAGAAGTTCGAATCCAGCTGAATCCCGTTGCGCGCGGCCGACGCAGCCCACTGATGCTTGAGGTGCTCGGTGGGTGCGACCACCGTGACCTGGTCGACCGTGCGATCGTTGAGCAGCTCGGCCGCCACACGCAGCGCGAACGTGGTCTTACCCGCGCCGGGGGTGGCGACGGCAAGGAAGTCGCGTGGCTTGGTCGTCAGATACTTCGTGAGTGCCCTGCGCTGCCATGCACGTAACGAACCGCCACCACCCGAAGTCACTCGGTAGAGATTAGCGATCGAACCCGACAGCTTTCCAATCCGACACAGCCCCGCGGAGTGCCACACGCCACATCCCGGGTCCGGTCCCATTCGAAGCGCTGGTAGGCAATGCTTAGGCCACGATGAACGCGCACGACGAATCTCCGCAACACGCCGAAGTGTCGGCGCCGACGGCGTCCGTTGTGCTCGCCGCCACCCGCTGGGGCCGAATCCGGCAACTCGTCGTCCACGTCGCGATGAAGGCATGGAACGACGCGATCTTCGCCAAATCCGCGGCGGCGGCCTTCTGGCAGACGCTCTCGCTGGCCCCGCTGCTGCTGGGACTGCTCGGCAGCCTCGGCTATGTCGGGCACTGGTTCGGCCCGAACACGGTGAACATCGTGCAGTCCAAGATCGTCAGCTTCGCGCGGAAGGCGTTCAGCCCCAGCGTGGTCGACAGTCTGGTCCAGCCGACCGTCAACGACGTGCTGCAGCGCGGCCACGGCGGGGTGGTGTCCGTCGGCTTCGTGCTGTCGCTGTGGGCCGGTTCCTCGGCCATGGCCACCTTCGTCGACGCCATCACTGCCGCGCACGGCCAGGCCACCGCGCGGCATCCGGTCTGGCAGCGAATATTCGCGCTGCTGCTCTACGTCGGCTTCCTCGTGATCGCGGTGCTCATCCTGCCGCTGATCGCTCTGGGCCCCACCCTCATCGGACGGGTCCTCCCCCACACCTGGCGCGAGCCGGGCCTGCGGCTCATCGACGCCTTCTACTACCCCGGCACCAGTCTGCTGCTGATCGTCGGCCTCACGTTCCTCTACAAGACCGCCCTCCACCGCACTCTCCCCTGGCATCGGCTCTTCGGCGGCGCGCTGGTCGCCGGCGTGTTCTTCATGACCGCCAGCGAGGGTCTGCGCCGCTACCTGGCCTGGGTGACCCGGACCGGCATCTCCTACGGCGCGCTGGCGACCCCCATCGCCTTCCTGCTGTTCACGTTCTTCCTGGGTTTCGCCATCATCCTCGGCGCCGAATTCAATGCCAGCGTCGAGGAATTCTGGCCCGCCCGCGCCACCCGGCTGGCTCAGTTCCGCCACTGGTGGAACACCCGCAAACGGTCCCGGCCGGCGGACCCGGCGCCCACCGCACCGAAACCGGAGGACCCGCCGCCCGCGGCCGAGTCGCGGTCACTGCGACCCAGCCCGTAGGCCCGGTTCGACCGACTCACCCTCGGTGCGACGCGCCGAGAAATACGCGGCAGCCGTGATGGCGATCGCGACCAGGACAGGTGCGAAGGCGATGGCGGGATTGTCGGGCCGGTCGGCCATCAGGAAGGCCGCGGCCAACGCCTGCGTGGGAACGCCCCATTGGACGGCAGCCAGCACCCCCGCACCATGGCCGGCCCGGTGTGACCCCGGCCCGGCCAATCGCCGCCGGGTCCACCCCGAGCTCGCCCCGATAACAGCGGTCGACACCAGCCCTGCTCCGATCCACGGGCCACCCTTCGCCCCATCCGCCAGAACCGCGAACCCCGTGACCGCGGTCAACAGCGTGAACACCGGAACCGACAACAGCGTGAGCCGCACGGCCCGAACGGCCCCGTCAACCCGAACCCCGCTGGGCTCCAGCCGGATTCGCGCCAACTCGGTGCACTGCACCCCGACGAGGATCGTCAGCGCGAGCGCAATGGTGATGTGTGTAGCCAGCAACAGCGGATTCGCCATCGGACCAACCTTTCCTGAGTTCCGACTCAGGATAACCATTTACTGAGTGACAACTCAAGAAATCGGATGCCATTGACAGCCAAGGTTTCACAGCACCAACGAGCAAAGGCACCGGCTCGAGGTTGCCCCCGGGGCGAGGTCGGGTGACGATCGCCGTATGAAGAACGACCGGTTGGACGAGATCCTGGGTCTGCTCGACAACAACACCTGCATGCTCGAGGCGATCCAGGACGAGTTGCTGGGCGACGAAGAGCCCGGCGGAGTCGGCGAGGGCGAGGCGGCCCGGGGCTGATCCTTCTTCATCGGCGACATCACCGTGTGCCGAGATGCGCCTCGATCGCTTCGACCGCCGCGCCCGCACCGTCCTCTCCCGCGATGCGGGCCGCCAGCCGAGCGGCATTCTCGCGGTAGGTGTTGTCACCGGTCAGTGCGTGCAGGGCGGTGACCAAGCCGTCCACCGACAGCTTCTGGAGTGGGATGGTCGCCGGACTGACACCGAGTACTCGCATCCGGTGCGCCCAGAAACCCTGATCCGCCTGGCCGGGTACCGCTGCGAACGGAACGCCCGCGCGCAGGCCGGCGGAAGTTGTTCCGGCACCGGCGTGGTGGACGGCGGCCGCGATCCGGGGGAAGAGCCAATCGTAGGGCACGCTGCCGATGGTCAGGACATTGTCGCCACCGACGGCCAGTTGCAGCCAGCCCGCCTGCACCAGCGCCCGCCCGCCGTACTGCCGCAGCGCCTCGTTCACGATCTCCGAGAATTCCGCCCGCCGCGACATGCCTTCGGTGGTGCTACCGAATCCGACGAACACCGGGGGCGGTCCGGCCTCGAGGAACTCGACCAGCTCGGCCGGCGGCTCCCAGCCGACGGGTCGCGGCGGCCACCAGTAGCCGGTGACCTCGAGACCCGCCCTCCAGTCCACCGGACGTGGCGAAACAGCCTGCGAATATCCATGCAGCACAAGCCATTCCGACGCGGTTCGGCGGCGGCGCAATTCCCTGGCGGACACCTTCGGCAGGCCCAGGTCGCGCCGAAAGCCCGCGACGGGTTCGCGATAGACGGTGTCGAACAACCACGCCCCGAACTCGGCCGACACACGGTTGCCGAAACCCCCGAAGTCCTTGCCGCCGAACAAACTCGGCGCATGCTGAGCCGTCGCCGACAGCGGGAACAACCGTAACCCGATGGCCGGTACGCCCTTCGCCTCGGCGAGTTGCAGCCCCGCGAATTCGGTGATGGGACTGAGCAACAGGGCATCGGCAGGTTCGTCGACGAGGGCTTCGAGCAGACCGTTCCCCAGAAACCGCTGGCCCTCCGGCCAGGCGAGTTTGTCCGCGTCCACCAAACTGTCGTGACCGCTCAGGTCGACTCCGTACGGATCGGACATATCAATTCCGACATCGGCTCCCATGAGCCGGAATTCGAGCCCGGACTCGGTGATCAGACCGCGGAACAGACAATGCGCGGCCACCACCACATCGTGCCCCGCATCGCGCAGACGCACCCCGACATCCAGCAACGGCGCCACATCGCCGCGGGTACCCATCGCCGCGATGACGAACTTGCTCACGAATTTCCCCCTGCCACCGGCCACCTCGACTTCACAACTCGAATATCGAATCTGCAGTGGCGCTTGGCAACTGCCCGAATACCCCGGTCATGTGCGCGGCCTCACCGTGGTACCACCGAGCCGGTCCCCATTGGCCGGCGGTGCCACTGGCAGGGGTAACGAAACGCCCGGCTGCTTCCGAGCGTGGTCGACCTCGCCCATCCGGTCCACAGGCTTCCAGGACGCCACCGTTAGGGCTACATCATGTAACAGATACCATCTGGTTCGTGGCTAAGCTGAAGGTCTCCGTAGACGTCCCGATCCCGCCCGAGCGGGCCTGGTCGCACGCCTCCGACCTGCCCGAACTCGACAAATGGCTCACCCTCCACGAGGGCTGGCGCGGCCCGGTCCCGGATGCGCTCACCCCCGGGACCCGCCTGATCGGCGTAGCCACCGTCAAAGGCTTCCGCAATCGCGTCACCTGGACCGTCGAAACCGCCGAACCCCCGAACCGCCTGGTCCTCAACGGTTCCGGCATCGGCGGCACCAAATTCGCCATCGAACTCCGCGTCTCCCCCAGCCCCACCGGCTCCAGGGTCACCGCCGACTTCACCCTCGGCGGCGCACCCCTCTTCGGCCCCATCGGCTCGGCCGTGGCCCGTGCCCTCCGCGGCGACGTCGAACGCTCCCTCGACCGCTTCGTCCAGCTCTACGGCTGACCCGCCTGCACGGCGACTCCGAGTACGAGAAGCTCGACACCACCGCGAAACTCGTCGTCCGCCGACAGCGCCCGAGCCTGCGCGGCAGTCTCAGCGAGCTACGGGAACTCGGCGGTGGGCAATTGCGCCATGGCGGCGGTGCCCACGCCCGAGAGTGAGGCGTAATGCTCGTTCCACAGGAACCCGAGCATCGCTGTCCCGTTGCCTTGATGGTCTGTTCGACGTGCGGACGCGGTCCGCGAGGTGATCCACGTCACCGATCGATGCTGTCAGGAATTCGCGAGCCGTCTCGTTCAGGGAGCACGCGAACCAGACAGGAGCGAACCATGCAGCACCGAATCGTCGTACTCGGAGCCGGATACGCCGGGGCCTTCTCCGCCGGATACCTGGCCCGCCAACTCCATTCCGACGACTTCGAGATCACCGTCGTCAATGCCGAACCCGATTTCGTCGAGCGGATGCGCCTGCATCAGCTCGCCGCCGGGCACGATCTCCGTCACCGGCCGCTGGCGGAAGTGTT
The DNA here is from genome assembly GCF_050942175.1 of Nocardia sp. CA-151230. Taxonomy (NCBI): domain Bacteria; kingdom Bacillati; phylum Actinomycetota; class Actinomycetes; order Mycobacteriales; family Nocardiaceae; genus Nocardia; species Nocardia sp. CA-151230. The sequence continues at coordinate 2,772,524 of NZ_CP192061.1, read as the reverse complement.
CGCGGGCACCGGCATCCGGCTGCGAGTGGCGCGGGTGACCGACGTCGACGCAGAGCACCGGACCGTCACGATCGCCGACGGCGAGGGCATCGAACGACTCGGATACGACACCCTGCTCTACACGCTCGGCAGCACCGCCGCCGACCACGGCGTTCCCGGCGTCGATCAGTACGCCTGCCACGTGGCCGCGCGGCCATCCGCACTGCGCCTGCGTGCACGGCTGGAGGAGCTGGGCGAGGACGGAAGGGTGCTGATCGTCGGCGGCAACTTGACCGCGATCGAGGCCGCGACCGAGATCGCAGAAGCCCGTCCGGGACTTCGGGTCGACCTCGCCACCAGCAGCGAACTGGGCGGCTGGCTGGGCCCGACGGCCCGTCGCCACCTGCTGCGCGCGTTCGACCGGTTCAGCATCACGATCCATGAGCACACCACTATCGAGCGCGTCGAGCAGACCGCGGTGGTCGCCGCCGACGGCACCGTTCTCGCCTCCGACGCGACCGTGTGGGCCGCCGGCTTCGCCGTCCACCCGATCGCCGCCGCCAGTGGACTCGCGGTGGAAGCCAATGGTCAGATCACGGTCGACCGTCACATGCGGTCGGTCTCGCACCCGGAGGTCTACGCCGCCGGCGACAGCGCCTTCGTCATCGGCGAGAACGGCCACCCTCTTCCGATGTCCTGCGCGTCCGCGGGATACACCGGCAGGCAGGTGGCGGCCACGATCATCGGGGACCGGACCGGGCGCACGATAAGGGCGACCGCTCTGACCTATTTCGGCAACCACATCAGCCTCGGCCGCAAGGACGCGATCTTCCAGTTGGTCGACGATGACGCTCGCTCGCGGCCCGGAGCCCTGTGCGGCCGGTCAGCGGCACGAGTCAAGTCGGCGATCGTGGCAACCAGCGGCTGGGCCATCAGCCACCCGACCCTCGGAAAGCCGAGTCACAACTACCGTTCGGACGCCGCCCGGGAGCTCTCGCCCGAGCTGGTCGCTCGATAAGGTCGCGCCCATGGACACCGCCACCGTGGCGCGATTCGAGGCCAGCCGAAATCGGCTGGCCTCGATCGCCTACCGTCTGCTCGGGTCGGCCGCCGACGCCGAGGACACGGTGCAGGACGCCTTCCTGCGGTGGCAGGCCGCCGACCGGGAGTACGTCGAGGTGCCCGAGGCCTGGCTGACCAAGATCGTCACCAACCTTGCTCTCGACCGGCTCCGTTCGGCGCAGGCGCGGCGCGAACGCGCGGTCGGCGCCTGGATGCCCGGACCGCTCCTGGACGGCGACCCGATGCTGGGCCCGGCCGACACCGTCGAGCAGCGCGAATCGGTGACGCTGGCGGTGCTCACGCTCATGGAGCGGCTCTCTCCTGTCGAACGCGCCGTGTACGTTCTGCGCGAGGCGTTTTCGTACAGCCACGCCGAGATCGCCGAGATCCTCGGCATCACCGAGTCCGGGAGTCAGCAACACGCCCACCGAGCCCGGCGGCGAATCACCGCTGCCGGCAATGGAACTCACCTCGACCATGCCACCGCGCGTCGAATCGTCGAGGCGTTCGTCGAGGCCGCTTCCTCGGGCCGGACCGAACAGCTGGTCGCGCTGCTGACCGACGATGCGACCGGCATCTCCGACGGCGCCGGGCTCGGGTTGGCCCGGAAGCTGATCCGGTACGCGAACCCGGAGCGGATCGCCGGCGCGGTGCGAGCCGGCTTCAAATCCTCTGCGACCAAGCGCAGACTCGCCGGTGGCTCACCCTCGATCCATGCCGCCGTGGTCAACCACTGCCCGGCCATGGTCGTCATGCTCGACAACCGGGTCGTGGGCGTCACGATCCTGGAGATCCGTGACGACAGGATCGCAACCGTGCGCGGCATCGCCACCCCGGACCGACTCACTCGCCTCACGGGGGAATGGCATCGGCAGGAGCATGGCGCCCCGCTCATCGAATCCTGGTGACCGATCAGGACATCGGCGCGAGAGCAGGTTCGGGGCGGAGAGTTCGGGTTACTTCGTTCGATCCCTCTCCATGGCGTCGCGGCGGACCGCCGTGACGGCCTTGCGGGCGGCGACTTGGACGGGATCCCAGACCGGGGAGAAGGGTGGGGCGTAGCCGAGGTCGAGGGCGACGATCTGGTCGACGGTGAGGCGGGCGGTGAGGGCCACGGCGGCGATGTCGATGCGCTTGCCCGCTCCTTCGCGGCCGACGATCTGGACACCGAGCAGGCGGCCGGTGCGGCGTTCGGCGAGCATCTTCACCGTCATGGGTGCGGTGCCGGGGAAATAGCCGGAGCGGCTGGTGGATTCGATGGTGACGGTGACGAATTGCAGGCCGACCGCGCGGGCGTCGCGCTCGCGCAGGCCGGTGCGGGCGACCTCCAGGTCGCACACCTTGCTGACCGCGGTGCCCACCACGCCGGGGAAGGTGGCGTAGTCGCCGCCGACGCCGGAACCGATGATCTGGCCGTGCTTGTTGGCGTGCGTGCCGAGGGGAATGTGGCGTTCGGAGCCGGAGACCAGGTCGAGCACCTCGACGCAATCGCCTCCGGCCCAGATGTTCTCGTGTCCGCGCACCCGCATGGCGAGATCGGTGAGCAGACCGCCGGACTCTCCCAGCGGGAGACCGGCCGCGCGGGCGAGGTCGGTGGCGGGGCGAACGCCGATACCGAGAACCACCACATCGGCGGGGTATTCGGCATCAGCGGTGGCGACGCCGGTGACCCGGCCCTGCGCATCGGTGTGGACGGCCATCAGCTCCGCATTGTCGACGACCTGAATCCCCATGCCCTGCATGGCCTTCCGGATCAGCACACCCATATCCGGATCGAGGGTGGACATGGGCTCGGCGCTGCGATTGAGCATGGTGACCTGGAATCCCCGGTGGAGTAGCGCCTCCGCCATCTCCACACCGATGTACCCCGCACCCACCACCACCGCCCGCCGGCCCGCGATCGACTCGAGGGTGGCGATGAGGGCTTGCCCATCATCGAGCGTCTGCACCCCGTGCACCCCGGCCGCGTCGATTCCGGGCAGCGCGGGCCGGATCGGCGTCGCGCCGGTGGCGATCACGAGTTTGTCGTAGCCGGTCCAGCTCTCCCGACCGGTGCCGAGCTCGCGAGACCTCACCCGCCGCCCGGCGACATCGATCTCCACGACCTCGGTTCCCAGCCGCAGATCGATGTCCCGCGCCCGATGCTCGGCGGGCGTCCGCGCGATGAGATCGTCCAGCGCACCGACGTCCCCGCCCACCCAGTACGGAATCCCGCACGCCGAGTACGAGGTGAAGTGCCCCCGCTCGAAAACGACGATCTCGAGCTCCCCCGCGCGCTTCAACCTGCGCGCCTGTGACGCCGCCGCCATTCCCGCAGCATCCCCGCCGATGATCACCACGCGTTCGCCCATGCCTCACACGTTACGAGCGTCACGGCACTGCCGACCGGCGCCCTGGCATCATCCACGGCCAATTGATTGGCTCGTCATATTTGAATGAATAGATCAGGCGGCGAGGCCTATCGGTACGGTAACACGCCAGATGATGATTTCCTCATAAACGTTGCAATGGTCAGCAACTGGCTCGTCACCGTCACGCCTGTGTGCCCGGCTGAAAAGAAGGCGATGCCGCGCACAACGACTGCACATCTCCGCAGGACTGGACGGTGCCGTCCGGGCGGACCAGAGCCGCGACGGCGCGACCCTGCCGCACCCAACGATGCAGTTCGGTGCCCGGCTCCGCGACGACGACGAACCCGCCGCGCTGCTCGACGGCGAGTCGGCACTGCGGCGCGGGCTCGCACACGGTGATGACGGCGTAGCGCCCGTTCATGGCCTCGTCGAGGCGGCGGCCGTCGGCGAGCCGCGTGTTGGGAACCAGCCGGCCCGCCAACCGCGGGCGCAGGCGCGCCCCGCGCCCGGGACCCGACAGGTGCAGGGGCGGGGATTCGCCGCTGGTGAGTATCTGGGTGAGGCCGGGAATCCGGTGCATGCGCGGTGCCAGCAGACTTCGCAGCCGGTTGCCCAGTTCACCACCGGCGGTCATGGTGACGCCGGTGAGCTTGGCCAGCCGGATCATGGTCCGCGCGTGTGGTTTCCGCTCCGTCTCGTAGGTATCGAGCACGTCTTCCGGGAGTTCCCCGCGCAGCACGCCCGCCAGCTTCCACGCGAGGTTGGTCGCGTCGCGCAGGCCCGCGCCCATGCCCTGGCCGATGAACGGCGGGGTCAGATGCGCGGCATCGCCGAGCAGGAACACCCGGCCCCGGCGCCAGCGGTCGGCCAGCTGGGCGCGGAAGGTGTATTCCGCGACGCGGACCAGTTCGAGATCCGCCGCCGGAAGACCGCCGAGCCACGGGTCGAGCAATGGGCGCAGCCGCCCCGGGTCGTCGAAGTCGGTGGCGGTCTCGCCGGGCCGGAGCCGGAATTCCCAGCGGTAGCGGGTTTTTCCGATGCGCATGAACGTGGCAGCGCGCATCGGATCGCACACCTGGTGCACGCCTTCCCACTGCCCCAGATCCCACGGCGTGGCGACGTCCACCACAAGCCAGCGCTGCTCGAATCGCAGATTCCGCATGCGTGCGCCGATCGCGCCGCGGACCACACTGTTCGCGCCATCGCAGCCCAATACGTAACGCGCACGCACTGATTCGGCCTTACCGGTCACGCGATCGGTGAAATCCACTCGGACACAGCCGGATTCCTCGGTGATGGCGGTGACTTCGGCGTCACCGCGCAAGGTCACCCGCGGATACCGCTTCAGGTTGGCCCGTAGGATCGCCTCCAGTTCCGGCTGATCGAACAGGTTCGCCTCCGGGTACCCGCTGTGCCCACCGGCCGGGTCGCGATCGAACTGGGCCAGCACCCGCCCGCTCGGATCGATGAGCCGCAGCCCCAGGGCGGGCCGGGAGATCCCGTCGAATTCCCTGCCGACTCCCAGACGTTCCAGGATCCGGCGGATCTCGCCGTCGAGGTGTACCGCCCGCGGTTGTGGATAGACATCCGTCCACCGCTCCAGTACGAGAGTGTCGATCCCATAGTGCGCGAGCAACGTGGCCGCGGTGATACCGGCCGGGCCCGCGCCGACGATCACCACCGGGATCATCTCGGTGCTCACGGCGAAACCCCCGCCAGCGCAGCCAGATAGCCGAGTGCGACCAGTCCGGTGACCACCGCAGGCGCGTACTCCGCCACGCCGTCGCCGTTGCGGACATGTGCGAACACCGCACCGATCATCAACAGCGCCAGACCGATAGCCGCGGCGATCCCGATCGGCGGCCGGGCCAGACCGATCAGCAGCCCACTCGCGCCGGCGATTTCGAGCGCTCCGATGCCCCGGTAGGCGGCGGTGGAGTAGCCCAGACGCGCGGCGCGTTCCCGCATCGGCGCGAGGGCGAGTGTCTTGGCCGCACCGAACGACAGGAACTCCACGGTGAGCACCGCGGCCAGCGCGGTCGACACGATTTTCATCGGGGCCCCTCGACCTTCCACTTGATCGCGTAGCGACCGAGGATCGCCTCGACGGCCCTCTCGGCGGCCCCGGGGCCGAGCTCGACGACGGTTACGATCGCGCCGTCCTCGACCTGCGCGGTGACACCGAGTACGGCCTCGACGCCGACCAGCGCGTCCACTACCTCGCGACGAGTGGCGTCGGCGCGCAGGCCGAGTTTGTACGGCTTGCCGACGTCGGTCACCGGCAGGACATCCAGCACCGTCACGGTTTTCGGCACGGCGGCGCGTTCGGGCACTCGCTCCCCCGCCCAGGCGACGAGCTCCGCCTCGCTCACCTCCGCACCGGGCACCAGGGTCACATAGGCGACGGGTACTTCCCCGGCGTGCACGTCCGGGCGGCCGACCGCGCCCGCCGAGGTCACCTGCGGGTGGGACAGGAGCGCGTCCTCGATGACCGCCGGATCGAGATTGTGCCCGCCACGAATGATGAGATCCTTCGCGCGACCGTGTAGATGAATGAACCCGTCGGCCTCGACGTGCGCGAGATCGCCCGTGCTCAACCACCCGTCGACCACGGCACCGAGCCCGTCCAGCAGGTGCCCGTGCTCGGTGCGGCCGGTCACGTAACCAGCGAAAACCGTGGGTCCGCCGATCACCAATATCCCGGTCTCACCCGCGGGGAGTTCGGTCCAGACCCCGTCCTCGGGCGTGCGAACAACCTTGACCTGCTGATAGGGCATGCGCTGTCCGACCGAGCCGGGACGCGGCAGATCCGGGAAACTGCGGGCGGTCGCGCATGTCGCCTCGGTGAGGCCATAGCCTTCGACCAACGTGACCCCGGTGTGCGCCTGGAAGTTCTCGCGCACGGCGGCCGGCAGCGGGGACGCACCGACCATCGCGTACCGGAGACTCGAGATGTCCGCGCCGATCGGGCACTGGGCCAGCACCGCGTACACCGTCGGCACCGCGCTCATGGCCGCGATCCGGTAGTGCGCCACGATATTCCAGAACTCCCCGTAGAGAGCGAAGTCCCGGTATCCGAGCGGCCCGGCCCATACCACCGACTGACCGCGGAACAAGGGCGCGAGCAGCGTCACGACGAGCGCGTTGACATGGAACAGCGGCAGCGCGGCGAAGACCACCGAATCCTCGTCGAGCAGGGAGTTGGCCGCGATCATCCACGCGTTGGCAACCTCACCGGACTGCCGATGCGCGGCCAGCTTCGGCACACCGGTGGTGCCGCCGGTGTGGAACAGGGCCGCCAGATCCGTTGCCGCGGGCGGCTTCCCGGCAAAGGCGGCCGAATCCTGGTCGTTTGCAAGGGTATCGAGATAGCCGATGTGCACACCGTCGACGATGGGCAGTGGCTCGGTCTCCGCTGCGGCAGCGGTCGGCTGTAGCACCAGCACCGCATCCAGCAGGCCCTGGGACGCGAGTTCGGATACCGACTCCCAGATGTCGGCGGCGAGTTCCGGGCCGGCGGCGATCAACACCCGAGCGCCCGAGCGGTGCAGGAGCTCCGCGATATGCGCCTGCGACAGGCCGCCGTTGATCGGTGCGGCGATACCCGCCAGCTGTGCGGCCAGGGTGGCGGGAATCAACTCGGCGCAGTTGGGTGCGATCAGGGCGACCGCGTCGCCGCGGCGCACACCGAGCGTGTGCAGCAGGTTGGCATAGCGATGTACCTCGGCGAGCAACTGGGAGTAGGTGCGCCGCACCGGTTCCCGCCAACTCGAAGCATCGGACAGCACGGTGACGGCCGTACGGTCCGGCCACCGCCTCGCGGCGCGCACCAGCAGTGCGTAGGTCGACTCGGGCAGCCCGCGCTCGACCAGGGGTACCGATTCGATCGCGCTCAGGTCCTCCGGACCGGTGTAGCGCGGCCACAGCAGGGCTTCGGCATCGGTCTCGAGGATAGTGTTCCCGGTCACCGCGCGTACCTCACGACCGTGCGCTGGCGGCCCAGATCGAGGACACCATCATCGGTGCCGATGGTCGCCTCGACCACATCGCCGTCCTGCAGGTACTTCGGATTCTTGGCCTGGCCCTCGAAGAACAGCTTCCACTTCACCTTGGGCGGCAGTAGCGACGCGATGATCTCGACCGGCTTCGGCGGAGCGCTGAGCGCGGTGCCGATCGGAGTTCCGGTCAGCAGCAGGTCTCCGGCATCCATGCGCTGGAACCGGCTCAATGCCCGCAGCGTCTCGACCGGCCGGTAGATCATGTCGGCGACCGTCATGTCCTGGCGCACTCGGCCGTTCACCCACAACCGCAGGCGCAGATCGGTGAACCGCTTGGTTTCATCGGCGTCCAGCAGCACCAGCGCGGGGCCGACGGGCGTGAAGGTCGGGTACGACTTCGCCTCGTAGAACTGAGTTTTCGGCAGCTGCACGTCCCGGGCCGACACGTCGTTCGTCACGACCAGACCCGCGATGTAGTCGCCGAGGGAGTCATCGTCGATCTCGGCGCCGACCGGCATCTCGCGGCCGAACACCAGGCCGATCTCCACCTCGTAGTCCAGCAGCTTCACATGTGAGGGCCGGATCACCTCGTCGTAGGGACCGCTGATCGATCCGGAGCTCTTGCGGAAGAAGGTCAGCGGCACGGTCTCGGGGTTCATCCCCGAGTCCTTCACGTGGGATGTGAAGTTCGTCATCTGCGCGACGACTCGACACGGTGCGGTCACCGGCGAGATCAGCGAAAGATCGTCGACCGGAACAAGATCCGAGCTCGCGGCGGCCGCGGCGATCGCTGCCCGATCCGCCAGCAGTTCGCGCGTCGTGGTCGCGACCGTATCGATGCGCGCCGCACCGGCGGGTGTCCGGACCCACCAGGCGTCCTCGGTACGGAGAACGGAAATGCTCATGAGTTGGCTACTTTCAGCAGGCCGCGCAGGCGGCGGAGATCGAATTCGTTGTCCTCGCGCAGTGCGTCGAGGATCGAGCGCGCTTCCCTGAGCGATTCCCGCCCAGGGGAGAGACCCAGGAAATCCTTGGTGGCGGACGGCCCCCATTGCGCCAGACCCGACGCGCTCATCGGCGCCCAGCCCGGTTCGAGGGTGCAGTCGAACATGTCGCCGTCGCTGAAATGCTCGACCATGAAACCGTCGGGATCCCGCCAGTAGTCGAAGATCTGGCTGCCCTGAATGTGGCGTCCGATCCCCCACGACCGCTGATAACCGTGGTCGAGGAGGTACTCGCCGCCGGCGGCGAGCGCATCCAGATCAGCGACCTGATAGGCGGAGTGCACATACCGGTTGGACGGCCCGAGGGTGAGCGCCAGCGTGTGATGGTCGGTCGGAGTCGCGCCGCGATCGCAGCGAATGAAGCTCATCACCGGCCCCCGTTCCCGCTGTCCCGGGTAGAAGAGGAAGTCGCTGACGATCAGGCCCAGATAGCGCAGGTACCAGTCGAGAGTCTCCCGGTACCTGGTGGTCTGCACGACGACATGGCCGAGCCGCTGCACCTGCGCCGGAGCCCGGGGCGGCCGCTGGGTGACATTGACACGCGGTACCTCGTGCCCGCTGTTGAAGACCTGCGTCTGCTGCGCGGGCAGCCCGGGCAGTTCGTGGGTTTCGGCGACGACCCGGACCCGCAGCCCACTCGGATCCACCAGATCGAGACCCAGCCCGCCGAGCAACTCCGGCAGCGGCTGCGGCCGCAGACCGGTTTCCTCGCCCAGACGCAGCAGATCGCCGGTGTCGGCGGCCCGGAAGGCCGGGCCCACGAAGCGGGAACGGTCACCGCGCCGCACCAGCACACAGGGCGACCCGGCGTCGGTTCCGCGCAGGTGCAATTCCTCGGATGTCCGCATGGCGGTGGCGAAACCGAAAGCGCGAGAGAAGATCTCGGCACGCTCCAGGTCGGGCTTCTCGAATTCCAGCCAGGCCAGATCGAGCACCTGCACCACGGGATTGCGGGCGCGGCCGGGGTGCTCACCCCGCACTGCGCCCTGCTCACTGTGCAGGCCGTTGTGCACGTCGTGATGTCTGCTCATCGACCGCTCCCTTCAGGTTCTGACGATATCGTCACTCGCGAACCAATAGTCAGTCAAGACCTTCTGAAAATTTCGTCAGAACTGACCCGGGGAGTTATGCTGGGCGACCTACGGTGTCAGGGAAGAGGTGGACAGCGATGGTCACGCAATCCGGGCAACCCAATCGCCTGGAGCGCCGGAAGGCGCGCACCCGCGCGGCGCTCGTGAGGGCGGCGCAATCGTTCCTCGCGGCGGGCAAGCTCAGCGTGCCGATCTTGGAGATCACCCAGGCCGCGGACGTCGGGATGGGCTCGTTCTACAACCACTTCCAAACCCGCGAAGAACTGTTCGAGGCCGCTGTCGAGGAAGCGCTCGATGTGTACGGCATCGCGCTCGACACCCTCTGCGAAAACCTGGAGGACCCCGCGCAGGTCTTCGCCCAGAGCTTCCGGCTCACCGGGCGCCTGCACCGCCGGAACCCGATGCTCAGCAAGGTCCTGATCAACAACGGCCTACAGCTGGCGCGCTCCGAGAAGGGCCTCGCACCCCGCGCCCACCGCGATATAGAAGCCGGTGTCCGCGCCGGACGATTCGACGTCCGCGATACCGAGCTGACCATGACCATCGTCACCGGCGCCGCCATCTGCCTCGGCCAGCTCCTGCACGAGCAACCCGAACGCGACGACGCCGAAGCGACGGATCAGGTCACCGAAGACCTACTGCGCATGTTCGGACTCTCCGCAGACGACGCGCACGAGATCTGCGGGCGTCCCCTGCCCGCCCTCGACGCACTGCCGCACACCGACACCGCGGCCTGAACACGCCTGTCGGAATCGCGCACCGCACACGCGACGGACTGGCGCGTGTGGATGCTCTACGTGCCGCCTCGGGGGCTCACTGCGGCTTGCGAACCAGAGGCACTCGCGGGCGCCGACGACGGCCCTGCACCGGTTTCGGCCGGCGACGAGGGCGGCCGTAGCGCAGCAACTCCATCAACAAATCCTCCGCCGCGCGATACCGCGGGATGTCGACCCAGAGCCGCCACACGACCTCCGGATCGCCGCGCTCCAGCACGGTCGTGCGCACCGGCAGTACATAGGCCGCGATTCCCGCGTCGATCAGAGCGAAGAGCACTCGGTAGACCTGTGCCTCGGCCAAGTCGGCGAGGACCGCCCAGGAATGTGAATTCAGCCCATTGGCCAATCCGCGGGCGGGAACCCAGTGCGGAGTGCTGCGCGAGCCTGACCACGGATCGGGAACCTCACGTGCCGTGGTCATCGCGCCCAGCCGTTCACGGGATGCCTGTGGACCGAACCGGTCAGTCCTTCTTCATCATTTCGTAGATTCGCTTGCAGTCCGGGCAGACCGGGGAACCGGGCTTGGCGGAACGGGTGACCGGGAAGACCTCGCCGCAGAGGGCGACCACGTGGGTGCCCATGACGGCGGACTCGGTGATCTTTTCCTTCTTGACGTAGTGGAAGACCTTGGGAGTGTCGTTGTCGGTCGACTCGTCTGTGGTCTCGTCCGGACGGACCAGGGTGTCTGCGCTCACCGTTCAATCATGCCAGGTCGGCCTGTCGCGGGGCGGGCGGCGTGTGCATCCGACGCGCGGTAGTGGAAGACTCGGGGTATGCAGCGTGACGGCGAATCCCAGGCCGACGGCATGAGCGGTGAGGATCGCCCGGACGTCGAGTTCCATCCCGCCGGTTCCATCCCGAAACCACCACGCCAGTCGCAGGGCTACTTCCCGGGCGAGGAGAAACAGCATCCGGCGTTGATCACCGAGGCCGCGCCCTCGCTCGAGCAGCAGCATCGCGACCGGGTGCGGCGGTACATCACCATCATGTCCTTGCGCATCCCGTGCCTGATCGGCGCGGCCGTCGCCTACAGCGCGTGGCACAGCTGGTGGCTCTCGCTGCTGATCATCGGCGTCTCCATCCCGCTGCCGTGGATCGCGGTCCTCATCGCCAACGACCGCCCGCCACGCACCAAGGACGAGCCCAGCCGCTGGGACGGACGACGCGATCAGGCGGCGCTGGAATCGCAGCCGCACAGGTCGATCGACGGTTAGCGCGGACGAATCCCCGCTGACAGCAGGGCCGCCAGCCCGCACAACCCGCCCGCGATGAACCAGGCCATGGTGTAGCTGCCCTGCGCGTCGCGGATGACGCCCGCGCCGAAAGCGGCCAGGGCGGCGCCGATCTGGTGGGAGGCGAAGACCCAGCCGAAGGCGACCGGTCCGTCCGCGCCGAAGTGGGCGCGGCACAGGGCGACCGTGGGCGGGACGGTGGCGATCCAGTCGAGGCCGTAGAAGATGATGAAGGCCCACATGCTCGGGTGTACATCGGGCCCGAAGAGGATCGGCAGGAACAGCAGTGAGATGCCGCGCAGCGAGTAGTAGGCGACCAGCAGGTAGCGGGAGTCCACGCGGTCGGTGAGCCAGCCCGAGGCGATGGTGCCGGCGACATCGAAGATGCCGACCGTCGCCAGCAATCCGGCCGCGGTGGTGGCGGGCATGCCGTGATCGTGGGCGGCACTCACGAAGTGCGTGCCGATCAGCCCGTTGGTGGATGCCCCGCAGATGGCGAAACCACCTGCCAGCAGCCAGAACACGGGCTTGCGGACAATGGTCGCCAGCACCGTCACCGCGCGGGCCGCGCCACCGGGCGCCGAGGTGCGCACTCCGACCTCGCTGCCCGGTTCGGCGCCGTAGGCCCGCACCCCGGCGTCGCTGGGGAAGTCGCGAATGAACAGCAGCACCAGCGGCACCACCGCCAGCGCCGTCGCCGACACCACGAGAGACGGTGTGCGCCAACCGTGATCGCGGGCCAGGCTCGCGATCAGCGGCAGGAAGACCAGCTGCCCGGTCGCGCCCGCGGCGGTGAGCACGCCGGTCACCAGGCCGCGATGCTTCACGAACCAGCGCCCGGTGATGGTGGCCACGAACGGCATGGACATCGAGCCCACGCCGACGCCCACCAGCAGGCCCCAGGTCGCCATGAGCTGCCACGGCCGGGTCATGAACACCGTCAGTCCGCTGCCCGCCGCGATCAGCACCAGCGCGCACGCCACCACCCGGCGAATACCGAAGCGATCCATGAGCGCCGCCGCGAACGGCGAGATCAGCCCGTACAGCAGCACGTTCACCGACACCGCCGCGCCGATGGTGCCGTGCGACCAACCGAACTCCTCGTGCAGCGGGTCCATGAGCACCCCGGGCACCGAGCGGAAGCCGGCCGCGCCCAGCAGCGCGATGAAGCCCACCACCGCCACGATCCACGCCGGATGCGGCCCCGGCCGCCTGGTCGCGGGTGCGTAGGGCCGCGCTGCGCTGCTCGTGGCCGAGCCGTCCGCGCCGGCGTCCAACGGGGTTGTGCCACCGGATGATTCCCGGCCGAGATCGTCCTTCAGTTCGCTCACCCGATCGAGCGTGACCGAAAAGCTCTTCCGCCACGAGTGGCCAGAATGCCACAATGCGTCAAGATCCAGCCATCACGAGAGGAGCATCGTGCCGACACCCCATCTGGTCGCCGTCCTGGTCCTGGAACCGACCGTCGGTTTCGACATGTCGATCCCGCCCGTGGTGCTCGGAGCCGCCGTCGACGACGACGGCAACCCGCTCTACGAGGTGCACACCTGCGGCGTCGACACCGGCGGTGTCGCTGCCACCGGCGGATACACCGTCGTCCCGGAATTCGGCCCCGAGTTGCTGGCCCGTGCCGACACCGTGATCGTGCCCGGCACCCGTATCACCCAGCCGCGGCAGGAGGGCACACTGCCGCCCCGGGTGGCCGAGGCGCTGGCCACCATCCGGCCGGACGCCCGCATCGTCTCCATCTGCACCGGCGCGTTCGTGCTCGGCGCGGCGGGCCTGCTCGACGGCCGCCGCGCCACCACCCACTGGCAGTTCGCCGACCGGTTCCGCGCTCTCTACCCGAAGGTCCTCCTCGACGAGAACCTGCTGTTCGTGCAGGACGGGAACGTCTGGTCCTCAGCCGGATTGGCGGCGGGAATCGACCTGTGCCTGGATCTGATCCGCACCGATCACGGCAGCGCCGCCGCCAATGGCGCGGCCCGCTACTGCGTGGTGCCGCCCTGGCGTGACGGCGGGCAGTCGCAGTTCATCGAGCGGCAGGTCCCGGAATCGGGCAGCGAGGGCACCGCGCCCACCCGCCGCTGGGCGCTGGACCGCCTGGACCGGGAGCTGGACCTGAACTCCCTTGCCGCGCATGCTCATATGAGCGTGCGCACCTTCACCCGCCGGTTCAAGGCCGAGACCGGCATGGCTCCGGGCGCGTGGATCCTGCAGCAGCGGGTCCGGCAGGCCCGGCACCTGCTGGAGACCACCGACCTGACCGTCGACGAGGTGGCGCGCAGCGCGGGCTTGGGCACCTCCGCCTCGCTGCGCCACCACATGCGCCTGGAGCTGGGCGTGCCGCCGCTGACCTACCGCAAGACCTTCCGCAAGCGCGAAACCCTGGAGACAGCATGACGATTCGCTGGATGTGGGCCTTCCTGGACCGTCCCGCCGCACAATTCGACGACAGCGCCCGGTTCTGGACCACGGTCACCGGCACCGAGCTCTCGGCGCCACGGGGCGAACGCGACGAATTCGTCACGCTGCTACCGGATTCCGGGGCCGCGACGGTCAAGATGCAGGCGATCGACGGCCCCGCGCGCGTGCATCTGGACCTCGACGTCGACGATGTCGGCGCCGCCACCGAGCGTGCCCAGCAGCTGGGCGCCACCCTCGCCGCGGACTACATCCTCACCTCGCGCATCGGCTACGCCGTCCTGCACTCCCCCGCCGGAATGCCATTCTGCTTCACGCCTTTCCGCGATTCCGCGGGTCCGCTCACCCCGACCGTGACCGGCCCCGCCGGTGACCGCAGCCGGCTCGACCAGATCTGCCTCGACATCGGCGCGAGCGACTACGAGATCGAGGCCCGCTTCTGGACCGACCTGACCGAATGGTCCTGGCGCCCCAGCACCCTGCCGGAGTTCGCCCGCCTCTCCGCGCGTCCCGGCCTCCCGATCGACCTGCTGCTGCAACGTCTCGGCGACGATCGCCCCACGTCGGCGCATCCGGACATCGCCTGCACCGACATCGAGGCCACGGCGGCCTGGCACGAGCGGCTGGGCGCACACCGCGCCGAACTCGGCAAACACTGGATCGTCATGACGGACCCCGCCGGCCAGCCCTACTGCCTGACCGGCCGCCGGCCTGCCTGAGGCGCGGGATCGCCGAAGCCCCTGCGTGCTTCGAGGCTCCTCGGAGCCGGGAAGCACGCAGGGGCTTCGACGTAGAGCGGGTTTTGCTACTTGCGCTCGGTCTGGGGCTGGCGGCGTGCCGCTTCGCCGGAGTTGGCCAGCGCCTCGAGGTCCTCGAGGAACTTCTCGATGCTGTCGGCCCGCGCCTGCGGCGCACCGATCTGCTCGCGCACCTTCTCCTCGGTGAGAGCGAGCATGGCGGCGGCCAGGTCCTGCTCCAGGTCGCGGATCATCTGCCTGCGGTACTGCAGGATCTGATCGCGGCCCTGCTTGCGCACCCGCTCGACCTCGGCCGCGGCGGCCTCGCGCATCTGCTGGATGATGCGGTCGGCGTCGGCCCGGGCCTCTTCGCGCATGCGGTCGAGTTCGGCCTGCGCCTCGGCGACGGCATTGTCGTAGGCAGCCTTGGCGGTGGCCAGTCGTTGCGCCGCCGCCTCGCTCTCCTCGAGTTGCCGCCGGATCTGGTCCTGAGCGTTGTTCATGATCCTCTTCACCGGTGGCACAACGTATTTCACGAAGAACCACACGATGACAGCGAAGCCGAACAGCTGGCTGAAGAAGACGGGCCAATCGAAGGTGATGTTGTAAATACCCTCGGCGAGATGGGTATCGGTGAGGATCATGCAGACCCCCGTCCTCTCTGCTGGCCCGCGCTGGTCCGGGCACGATCGTTCCCACCCAGGACCCGGCCGGCCAGGTCCTGAGCGAGTGGTTCGACGGCTTCGCGTAGTTCGGCGGCGACCTGGTCGGCCTCGGCGCGGAGGTGCGCCGTGGACTCGGCCACGATCTGGTCGGCCTCTTTCTGTGCCTCGCCGCGCATTTCCTCGAGGATCGCGCGCCCTTGGGCCCGGGCCTGGTTGCGGATGTCGGCCGCTTCCGTACGGGCTTTCTCGAGCGCGGATTCGTAGCGCGCCTCGGCTTCGGCGAAGGTTTCGCTGGCTTCCTTGGCGGTCGCCGTCGTGACCTCGACACGTGCCTCCCGCTCCGCCAGCACCTTTCGTATGGGCGGAACCACGAAGAACCAGATGACTCCGAGCACGATCAGGAAGATCAACAACTCAGCGAAGAAGGTGCCGTTGGGAACCAGGAAGTTCCCCGCGGCCTCCACATCCGTTCTGGGAGACATGATGACGTCTACTTACCGGGAGTAGCGAATACGAACAATGCCATGAACGCTAGATTGATGAAGTATGCCGCTTCGACCAGACCCACGGTCAGGAAGAAGTTCACGCGCAGGCGGCCCTCCGCCTCCGGCTGCCGGGTGACACCGTTGATCAGAGCGGCGCCGGCCAGACCGTCACCGATACCCGCGCCGATGGCACCGCCCGCCAGAATGATGCCGCCGCCGATGAGAGCGCCCTGGACAATACTCGCGGTTGCTGGGTCTGCCATTTTTCACTTCCTTTGACAAAGGGTTATAGCCCTGAACAGCTGAAGCCGCTCAGTGGTTTTCACTCTCCAGCGACATCGACTGGCTGAAGTAGAGGATGGTAAGCAGAGCGAAGATGAATGCCTGAATGGCTCCGACGAACAGGTCGAAGAGCTTCCAGATGGCATTCGGACCCCAGCTGATCCAGAAGGGGAACAACGTGATCACCGAAACCATGACGCCGCCCGCGAACATGTTGCCGAAAAGTCGCAACGAGAGCGACAACGGTTTGGCGATTTCCTCGACCACATTGATGAAAACCATGGGGCCCCAACCGGTGTGGCCCTTCAGCAACTGTTTCACGTGCCCGCCCGGGCCGCGCCGCCACGCGCCCGCGGCGTGATAGAGCAGGAACACGAACAGCGCGAGCGACAGCGTGAAATTGAAATCGGACGCCGGCGGCGCGATCAATTCCCCCGAACCGTACTGAACGGGCAAGACGGACAACCAGTTCGAGAGCAGGATGAAGGTGAACAGCGTGACCGCCAGCGGCAGCACGAACGGCGCGACCTTCATGCCGATGGCCGTCTCCACCTGGCTGCGCATCTGGACCGTGATGGTCTCGAAGAACAGCTGCACCCCGTTGGGCACCCCGGAGGTGATCTTCACACGCAGGTAGAAGGCCAGGCCCAGCACGATCAGCGCGGCCACCCCCGTGGACACGATGGTGTCCACATTGAAGATCATGCCCAGCAGATGCGCCTGGGCGTGGTCGCCGACATGGATCTTGGACTCCCCCGAGGAATCCTCGGCGGCCAGCAGCGCCGGCGCCGACGAATGGGCGAGGGAAGCGACGGGAATGCTCATGACTGCTGTCGAAGCCCTTTCACCTCGGGCAGAGCGGTATGGAGTACCAGAATCAGCTGAAAGGCCGCCAGCCCGAAGAAGATTCCGACGCCGTAGGGCCGGGTCAGGAATGCCACCACAATCGACAACGCGGTCAGAATGAGCAACCGCGACGCCGAGGACAGCGCCAATTTCTGTTTGCTGGGTGTTTCCGCATCCGTGATACGCACGATGGACATCCAGGTAAGCCGGGCGTTCACCCAGCCGAGTGTCAGGCCGGTGGCCATGAAAACACCCAGCAACAATCGATCGAACGCCCCTGTGACCATCAATGCCAGTATGCCGAAAGCGATTGCAATAGCACTCGCTCTACGCATCCGCAGCCTGTTGAGGTCCAATACGACACCGCCTCGCCGTCATCCCACCTCGTAGTGGGGCCGTGCATGATCAGTAGCATACACAGCCCAACCTCGTTGCGGGGCAGTATTTTTGATCTTCAAATTGTTGATCTTGAAATTCTGAAACGCTTTTCAGCGAACTTTCCGCCACTTAATTCGGACATCAGTGTTGCACAGCCTTTTCCGCTCCGGTGCCGGTCAGCGACCGCACCTGCATCTCGGCATACTTGGCGTCGTCACGTTGCCTCGACAGCGTGGTTCCCAGCCAGCCCAGAGCGAACGAAACCGGGATGGACACCAGCCCCGGGTTCGCGAGCGGGAACCAGTGGAAGTCATGGGATTTGATCATCGCGGTGGGCGCTCCGGAGACCGCCGGGGAGAACACGATCAACACGATCGTGACGGCCAGTCCGCCATAGATGCTCCACAGTGCGCCCGCCGTGTTGAAACGCCGCCAGAACAGCGAATACAGAATGGTCGGTAGGTTTGCCGAGGCCGCCACCGCGAATGCCAGCGCCACCAGGAACGCCACATTCTGATTCTTTGCCAGAATGCCGCCCACGATGGCCAGCGCCCCGATCACCACCGCGGTGATCCGCGCGACCCGCACCTCGCCGTCCTTGCTGTCGCCGTTCCCGCGCTTGATGACGTTGGCGTACACGTCATGGGCGAAGGACGCCGACGCCGTGATGGTCAGGCCCGCGACCACCGCCAGAATCGTCGCGAACGCCACGGCCGCAACGAATCCCAGCAGCACCGGCCCACCCAGTTCCAGGGCCAGCAGCGGCGCGGCCGCGTTCTCCTTACCCGGCGCCTTGGCGATCTTCTCCGGTCCCACCAGCGCGCCGGCGCCGTACCCGAGCACCAGCGTGAACAGATAGAAGACACCGATCAGGCCGATCGCCCACACCACCGATCTGCGCGCCTCCTTGGCCGTCGGCACCGTATAGAACCGCATCAGCACGTGCGGCAGCCCGGCCGTCCCCAGCACCAGAGCCAGCGCCAGGGAAAGGAAGTCGAGCTTGCTGGTGCCGTTCTTGCCGTACTTGAAGCCCGGCTCGAGCAGTTTCGCGCCGGTCTTGCCGCCATGGTTCACCGCGTCGTGCAGCAGGCTCGAGAAATTGAAGTCGTAGCGCCCCAGCACCCACACCGTCATGGCCGCGGCCGCGCCGATCAGCAGCACCGCCTTGACGATCTGCACCCAGGTGGTGCCCTTCATACCGCCGACGAGCACGTAGACGATCATGATCGCGCCGACGACGGCGATCACCAGATTCTGTCCCGCCGAACCGGATACGCCCAGCAGCAGCGAGATCAGCACGCCCGCTCCGGCCATCTGCGCGAGCAGATAGAACAGGCTCACCGCCAGCGTGGAGGTGGCCGCCGCCGCCCGCACCGGCCGCTGCCGCATGCGGAAGGCCAGCACGTCACCGAGGGTGAATTTGCCGGTATTGCGGAGTAATTCGGCCACCAGCAGCAGCGCCAGCAGCCAGGCCACCAGGAACCCGATGGAATAGAGGAAGCCGTCGTAGCCGTACACCGCGATGGCCCCGGCGATGCCCAGGAAGCTGGCGGCCGACAGATAGTCGCCGGAGATGGCGATCCCGTTCTGCGGCCCCGAGAAGGCCCGCCCGGCGGCGTAATAGTCCGCGGCCGTGCGGTTGTCGCGGCTGGCCCACACCACGATGCCCAGCGTGATGACCACGAAGATCGCGAAGATGGTGATGTTGAGCCCGGGCCGGCTGCCCTCCACGGCCGCTGCCAGATACACGGTCATCGGGTCGGTCCTTCCAGTTCGGCGCGGATCTGCTCGGCCATCGGGTCGAGGGTGCGGTCGGCGTAGCGCACGTAGAGACCGGTGATGACGAAGGTCGAAAGGAACTGCAGCAGGCCGAAGATCAGCCCGACGGTGATGTTCCCGCCCACCCTGTGCGACATGAAGCCGTGCGCGTAGTCGGCGAGCAGCACGTACAGCGCGTACCAGGCCAGGAACAGAGCGGTCATGGGGAAGACGAAGCGCCGGAAGCGATGCCGCAGGCGCTGGAACTCGGGGCTGTCGTAGACCTCGATCCAGTCGGGATCCGGACGGCCGGTCTGGGATTCGGTCTGGGATTCAGTTGTCAACTGCGATACCTCCTGGTGATCCCGGTCACAGTAGCAACGAAGGTGGTCGCGGGCGGGTCGAATAACCGCAGGTGAGATCGCAAATACATCGATAAGTGAGCCGAAAATCATGGGCTCCAGCGGCCAGCTACCAACCGGTTTCCAGGCGATCCGACCGGGCGAACCGGGCCCGGTGCCGGATGCCCATCGGTAGCGGTGGCAGAGTTCGATGTCATGCCGACGAATCGCTCCGTCGTCCCGGGCTCGACGACCACCTCGTCCCTGCTCGCCGACCTCGCGCCCGACCTACGCGCGGCGCTGACCCGCGTCCGCTACAACGCGGACACCCTGCTCGAGGCGCTGGGCGACACCACCCACGCCGCCCTCGGCCGCGGCGAACCGGTGCCCGTCCGCCGGGCCGCCGCCGACCTCGGCGAGCTCGGCACCCTGGTGCGCCTGCTGCTGCTCGGCGATCCGGTCCCCGAACGTGAAGCGGCAGCGGCCCTTTCGCCGGTGAGCATCGACCGCGCCACCGCGGCGGGGCTGCTGGAGCGCGACGGCGACGAGGTCCGCGCCGCGCTGGATCTGCGTCCCCTCGATCTCGGGGAGGGCACCCGCTGGGTGCTGTCCGACCTCGACGAATCCATGCGCCGCCGCAGCATCGACGCCGACCACGTGCTCGGCGTCGGCCACGCCTCACTGTCGCTGCTGCGCGCCACCCCCACCCGCCCGGTCGGCACCGTCCTGGACCTGGGCACCGGCTGCGGCGTACAGGCCGTGCACGCCGCCGCCTACGGCCGCACGGTCACCGGCACCGACGTGAACAAGCGCGCCCTCTGGCTGGCCGAGGCCACCGCCGCGCTCAACGACCTCGATATCGAACTGCTGGAAGGCTCCTGGTTCGAACCGGTGGCCGGCCGCCGCTTCGACCAGGTGGTGGCCAATCCCCCGTTCGTGGTCGGCCCGGCCCGCATCGAGCACACCTACCGCGACTCCGGCCTCGCCCTCGACGGCGCGAGCGAACTCGTCATCTCCGGCATCCCGGAGCTGCTGAACCCGGGCGGCACCGCGGCACTGCTCGCCTCCTGGGTGCACCTCGACGGCCAGGACTGGCGCAGCCGTGTCGCGAGCTGGCTGCCCGACCACGGTATCGACGCCTGGATCGTGCAGCGCGATATCGCCGATCCGGCCCTCTATGTCGGTACCTGGCTGCGCGACGCCGGGTTGGATCCGCGCGAGGGTGCCGCCCAGGCCCGCGCCGAACGCTGGCTCGACGCCTTCCGTGACGCCGAGGTCGAGGGCATCGGCTTCGGTTTCGTGTACCTGCGCGCCACCGACGGTCCGACCGAACTGCTCGCCGAGGACCTCACCCACGGCTTCGACGACCCGCTCGGCCCGGAGGCCCTCGCCTACTTCGAGCGCTCGGCCTGGCTGCGCGCCGCGGCCGCCGATCCCGACCTCATCCTCGATTCGCGCTACCAGGTCGATCCGGCCACCGCGCTCGAACGCGTCTACCTTCCCGGCGACGCGGGCTGGGCGCAGGCGGTGGCGCGGCTGCACCGGGGCGACGGCCCGCGCTGGCAGCACGAGGTCGACGACACCACCGCGGCGCTGCTGGCCGGGATGCGCCCCGATGGCCTGCCCCTGCGCGAACTGCTCGAACTGCTGGCCTTCAGCGAAACCGGCGACGCGGCGACCCCCGACTTCGAGAGCGCGGCGATGACCGTGGTGGCGGGACTGGTCCGGCACGGTCTCGTTCACCCGCGCTGAGCGAAGGCGCTTCCCGCCGACGGCCGCCGGGCCTGCCCCGGTGGCCGTCGGTATTTCCGCTGGAAACCGCCGCTGACGGGCGGTGAGGTCCGTCACGATCACATGTCGCGCAGATACCGATACGGACGGGGGCGGGAATGCGCCCGAGCCGCGATTCGTTCAACTACGTGCTCGAATCACGACGTCCGGGCAAGGCCCGTACACACGTATTCGCTTGTCGCGTCAGGAAGTTCGGGCGCGGCGGTGGGCAACCACCCGGTCACCGAGGGCTGTCCGCCGGTGGCGCGCGTTCCCGGTGATGCGCGCTTCTCAGGAACTTCTCAGCCGTGCGCCCTGAAAACCGCAGCTCAGGTGCGGTTTACCGGCGTTCCGGCGGGGAACTTTCCTGAAGTCGGGTCCGTTGAACGGAGCGAGACACCACCGACAGGAGGCAAGTCATGACAAGCCCCGCCACCACTGACGTGCGCACCAGCGAACAAGACCTCGACGCCCAGAGCCCCGCCGCCGACCTGGTACGCGTGTACCTGAACGGGATCGGTAAGACGGCGCTGCTGACGGCGGCCGACGAGGTCGAGCTGGCCAAGCGCATCGAGGCGGGCCTCTACGCTCAGCACCTGCTGGAGACGAGCAAGCGTCTGTCCGCCGCGAAGAAGAAGGATCTGGCGATCCTGGTTCGCGAAGGTCAGGCCGCCCGCCAGCACCTGCTGGAAGCGAACCTCCGCCTCGTGGTCTCCCTCGCCAAGCGCTACACCGGCCGTGGCATGCCGCTGCTGGACCTGATCCAGGAGGGCAACCTGGGTCTCATCCGCGCCATGGAGAAGTTCGACTACACCAAGGGCTTCAAGTTCTCGACCTACGCCACCTGGTGGATCCGTCAGGCCATCACCCGTGGCATGGCCGATCAGTCCCGCACCATCCGCCTCCCCGTCCACCTGGTCGAGCAGGTGAACAAGCTCGCCCGCATCAAGCGGGAACTGCACCAGCAGCTCGGGCGGGAGGCTACCGACGCGGAACTGGCCAACGAGTCGGGCATCCCGGTCGACAAGATCGCCGACCTGCTCGACCACAGCCGCGACCCGGTATCCCTGGATATGCCGGTCGGCAATGACGAAGAGGCCCCGCTGGGCGACTTCATCGAGGACTCCGAGGCGACCTCCGCCGAGAGCGCCGTCATCGCCGGTCTGCTGCACCGCGACGTGCGCAGCGTGCTGGCCACCCTCGATGAGCGCGAACAGCAGGTCATCCGCCTGCGCTACGGCCTCGACGACGGTCAGCCGCGCACCCTCGACCAGATCGGCAAGCTCTTCGGCCTGTCCCGCGAGCGCGTCCGCCAGATCGAGCGCGAGGTCATGTCCAAGCTCCGCAAGGGCGAGCGCGCCGACCGCCTGCGCGCCTACGCCAGCTAGTTCACACCCGTGGAGCCGGTCCCCCTGACCGGCTCCGCACCCACTGATCGTCGGGCCACTTTCGAGGGCTGGCCCGATTCCGCCGGCCGATTCCGCTGCCTGACCGTCCCCTTCCGGGCGCGCAGAATCGGCCGGCGTATCCATGTCCGGGTCCTCCGATGCGAGTGTGATTGCCGGGCAGCGGCTTCCGCATCCCCAGCGGCCCATGGTCAGAGCCGGGTCAGGGATTGGCAGGGGCTGGGGGCCGGAATGTCGCCGCGGAAGTAGGCGGTGGGCGGAACGCCCATGAGGGAGCGGAAATCGGCGGTCATATGGGATTGGTCGTAGTAGCCGGAGGCCGTGGCCACGTGTGACCACGGCGTATTGCCCGCGGCGGCCAGGACCTGACGCACCCGGGTGATGCGGGCATAGTGCTTGGGCGACACGCCGATTCCGGCGGCGAACAGATTGCGCAACTGGCGTTCGGAGACGGCCAGGTCCGCGGCCAGTGCGGTGACCGGGCCGGCGGTGTCCATGGCGGCGACCGCCGAATCCAGCAGCCGGCGGTGGTCGCGGCGAACCGAATCCTCCGAGAGGCGGTGCGGAAGCACGGCTTCCAGGAAGGGCGCGACCTCGTCGGGATCGAGCTCGAGCAGCCGATCGGCGAGATCGGCGACCGGGCCGGGCAGGTCCGACAGCACGGCGATCCGATCGGTCAGCTCGGCGGCCGCAATGCCCAGCAGCGACTGGGAGGCACCGGGAGCCAGGCGGATTCGGGTGCAGCCCGCGGCCGCGTCCGGGCTGGAATAGGTAGCGCGGGTGCGCGGGCCCAGCACCCACGCGTCCCGGCGGCCGGATTCCTCGGTGCGCAGCACGATCGAGGTGACCGCCTGCGGAATGTGGGTGAAGGCGGCGGACCCGGGGCTGACGGTCGGTATGTGGGCGATCTCGGTGATCCACGGACGCAGCGCGGCAGGCGGGGTCAGGCGGCGTTCGAGGTCCTCGGCGGTCACGACGGGAGCCAGGGTTTGCGCAGTGGTCACCCGATCAACTCTAGGCAGCTTCGGCGGTCGCGGGTGTGCCGGTTTTTCCTATAGCTGGACGGGGGTGGGTCGGCAGGGTGATTCCCATGATCGTTATCACCGGTGCCACAGGCACCATCGGAAGTGAAGTCGTCCGGCAGCTGGCGGCGCGCGGGGTGAAAGTGCGCGCGGTGACCCGGAATCCGGAGAGCGCCCAGGTCCCCGGCGGCGTCGAGGTGGTGCGCGGCGACTACGCCGATACCGCGTCGATGGCGGCGGCCTTCAGCGGGGCCGAAGCCGCATTCCTGGTCGGGCTGCTCGGACCCGACTATGTCGAACTGGATCGCGCGCTGGTCGAGGCGGCCCGCGACGCGGGCGTTCAGCGCCTGGTGAAGCTGTCCGCCATCGGCACCGGCGACCCCGATCTGGGCCGGGTCGGCACCTGGCACGCGTCGGGCGAGCGGGCGGTCCGGGACAGCGGCGTGGCCTGGACCATCCTGCGGCCCAGCAGTTTCGCGTCGAACACCCTGAGCTGGAGCGCAGCGATCAAGGCGGGGCAGCCGGTGCCGAATATGACCGGGACCGGTGCGCAGGGCGTGGTCGATCCGCGTGACGTCGCGGCGGTGGCGGTGGAAGCGCTGCTCTCCGACGCGCATTCGGGCCGGGTGCTCACGCTCACCGGCCCGGCGTGGCTGACCACGCGCGAGCAGGCCGACATCCTCGCCGCCACACTCGGCAGCCCGATCGAGGTCACCGACATTCCGCACGACGCGGCACGCGAGTTCATGCTGGGGGCGGGCATGTCCGAGGAATTCGCGGCCGGCGCGCTGGCCGGTCAGGCTTACGTCGCCGCGGGCGCGAACGCCATCATCACCGGCGATGTCGAGCGGGTGCTCGGCCGCGCGCCGCGCGGCTACGCCGACTGGGTTCGCGACCACGCGGACGCCTTCACGGCCTGACGATCCCGCCCCGGCCGTTCGCGGGCCTACTCCGGGGTCTGCTGGACCGGCTCGGCGTCCGCGAGGACGGACTCCAGCCGGTCCAGCATGCCCTTCCAGCCGCCGCCCATGATGCTGCGCGCCCGCTGCATGACCGGATCCTCCGGATCGAAACCGCGGTGGCTGAACAGGATTCGGGTGCCGTGCCCCTCCGGACGCAGAGTCCAGCTGATCACCCAGCCACTGTCCCGCTCGGACTTCGCGTCGTTCCAGCTGATGCTGAGCAGCTGCGGCGCAACGACTTCCAGCACCTCGCCGCGAATCTCGCCGGAGAAGTTCTGACCGGGCATCGGCTGGGTCCTCATCTCGAAGACCGTGCCCACCACCGGTTCGAAACCGATGGGCCGCATCATCCACTGCGCCATGAGTTCCGGCGTGGTGAGCGCGCGCCACACCTTTTCCGGCGGGTGCGGGTAATAGTGATCGAGTTCGATCGTGGTGATGTCGTCGGTCATCATCGGTCCTTCTCCTCGGGATCGTCGGGCATGGCATCCAGCACCGCGCCCAGGTCGCGCAGCCGGGCCCGCCAGAACCGTTCGAACGGATCGAGCCAGGACTGCAGGTCGTGCAGCGGTTCCGGTTCCACCCGGTAGAACCGCTGCCTGCCGCGCTTGTCCTCGGCCACCAGCCCCGCATCCCGTAGCACCTTCAAATGCTCCGACACACTGGGCCGCGCCATATCGAAGCGCTCCGCGATCACCTGCACCGACTGCTCTCCTTCGAGCAGCAGCTCGAGAATGTCGCGCCGGGTGGGATTGGCCAGCGCCCCGAACACCCGATCGGCGGTCCCGGACTTCAAGCGGTACGGCATGACCACACATTAGGTAGGAAACCACCTACCTGTCAACCGTAGGGCTTTTCCTACCCAATTGACCGAAAGATGGCCACGGAGCCGGACACCGTGGCCATCGAAATGAAACGCCGGAACTCAGAACCCGAGACTGCCGGTGCCGATACTGCCGCCACCACCGCCACAACCCGTGGTCGAGGGGCTCGGGACCGGGGCACCGGCGGGCGCCGGAGCGACCACCACGGTCTGCGTCACCGAATCCGAACCCTGCGAAAGCGTGACCGTGTGGGTGCCCGCGGTCGTCGGTGTCCAGTCGGCGCCGAACCCGGCCTCGTCCATCCCAGGATAGAAGGCGTAGAAGCAAACCCCGTTGTCACGGAAGATCACCCGCGAACTCGCGGTCGGGAACAGCGAACCACCGGCCATCGCCTGGATACCCGCGGTCTCGCCGACCACGAAGCCACCGGACGGTGGGATGATCTTCATCTGCAGCAGGCCAGCAGCCGACGCGGTCGCCGCGGTCATTCCGACCACAGCAGCCCCGGCCATCAAACCCGCTGCGCCCCAGCCAATTCGGCGACGGAGCGTCCTACTCGTACTCATGCGAAACTCCTGTTCGTCGACCCCGCCGACGGGGTCGACGAACACTAACGTTCGCAGAGTGTGAAATACCTAGATTCCACTTATCTCGACTGCCCCAGCTTTCCGGGGCAGCCGAGTCTCTTCGGGGGCGAGTCACGGCCGGTTGCGGCTAGCCGGAGTTGCGGAGTGCGGTGGCCAGGCCGTTCATGGTGAGCAGGATGCCGCGCTCTACGAGTTCGGAAGTGTCGCCGGCCCGGCGGCGGCGTAGCAGATCGACCTGGAGCTGGTTGAGGGGTTCGAGGTACGGGAACCGGTTGTGGATGGACTCGGCCAGTGCCGGGTTGTCGGCGAGGAGTTCGTCGGTGCCGGTGATGGCGGCGTGCATGCGGGCGGTACGGGTGAACTCGTCGCAGATCATGTGGAAGACGGTGTCGCGCAAGGCTTTATCGGGAACCAGGTCGGCGTAGGAGGCGGCGATGTCCATGTCCGCCTTGGCCATCACCTGGGCCAGGTTGGAGAGGACGGTGCGGAAGAAGGGCCAGCGGCGGTAGAGGTCGGAGAGGGTGGCCAGGCGGGCCGGGTCGGCGCCGATCCACTGTTCGAACGCGGTGCCGGTGCCGTACCAGCCGGGGAGCATGACACGGGACTGGCTCCAGGCCATGACCCACGGGATGGCGCGCAGGTCGTAGACGGAGTTGGTGGGCTTGCGGGAGGCGGGGCGGCTGCCCAGGTTCAGGTCGGCGACCTCCGCGATCGGGGTGGAGGCCCGGAAGTAGTCGACGAAACCGGGGGTCTCGTGGACCAGCTTCGAGTACGCCGCGCGGGCCGATTCGGCCAGCTCGTCCAGTATTTCGTAGGCGGGTTCGGCATCCGGGCCCAGGCCCTCGACATCGAGCAGGGTGGACTCCAGGGTGCCCGCGACGAGCGCTTCCAGATTGCGGTAGGCGGTGCCGGGATCGGCGTACTTGGTGGAGATGACCTCGCCCTGCTCGGTCAGGCGGAGCGCACCGCGCACCGCGCCGGCGGGCTGCGCCAGGATGGCGTCGTAGCTGCGGCCACCGCCGCGGCCGACGGTGCCGCCGCGACCGTGGAAGAGCCGCAGGCGGATTCCGGTCTTGCGGGCCACCTCCACCAGGTTCAGCTCGGCGCGATACAGCGCCCAGTTGGCGGCCAGATACCCGCCGTCCTTGTTGGAGTCGGAGTAGCCGAGCATGACCTCCTGCTGCATGCCGCGCGCGGCCACCAGCCGCTGATACGCGGGCACTTCCAGTGCGGCGCCGAGGATTTCGGCGCCATCGCGCAGGTCGTCGATGGTCTCGAACAGCGGCACCACCCCGACCGGACTGGACGGCGGAGTCTCCGCGTCACCCGGATCGAGAATGCCGGCCTCCTTCAGGAGCAGGGCGGCTTCGAGCATGTCGCTGACCGAGGTGCACATGCTGATGATGTAGTTGGGCACGGTGTCCGGGCCCAGATCGTCGAGCGCGGCCTTGGCGGCGCGTACCACTCCGAGTTCCTTGGCGGCGAGTTCGCTCAGCGCCGCATTGGGGCCGACCAGCGGCCGGCGCGTGGTCAATTCGGCGGACAGCAGCTCGACCCGCCGCGCCTCGTCGAGGGAGGCGTAGTCGGAATGCACTCCGGCCCAGGCGAACAGCTCGGTCACGACCTGCTCGTGGGTTTCGGAATTCTGGCGCATGTCCAGGCCCTGCAGATGAAACCCGAAGGTCTGCACCGCGGACCGCAGCGTGGCCAGCTGGTCATCGGCCAGCAGCCCGTCGCCGGATGCGCGCATGGACGCGTCGACCACGCCCAGATCGACCAGCAGCTCCGCGGGCCCGGCGTACGGCTGCGCGTCGACATCGATACCGTCCGTGGGGATCTCCCCCAGCGCCCGGCACGCGGTGGCGCTCAGCCGCGCACGGATGCCACGGAGAGCACGGCGGTACGGCTCGTCGGCGCGCTGCGGTGAATCGTCGAATCCGGCGTCCGCGAGGGCCGACAGCTCCGGGGTCACCGGCACCAGTCGCGCGGACTGCGACAGCGTCTTCTCCAGTTCCAGCAGCGATTTCAGGTACCGGTCGAACGCGACCGCACCCGCGCGGTGGGTGGCCCGGTGCACCACGTCGGCGGTGACGAAGGGATTGCCGTCCCGGTCGCCGCCGATCCACGAGCCGGGCCGCAGGATCGGGCGCGCCAGCAGTTCGTGTCCGGGCCACCGCGATCGCATCGCGGCCCGCACCTGATCGTTGATGCGCGGGATGACATCGAACAGCGTCAGGTCGTAGTAGCGCAGCCCGACCTCGATCTCGTCCTGAATCCGCAGGCGCGCCAGCCGGATCAGCGCCGCCCGCCACAGCTGCAGTACCTGCCGGCGGATGTCGACCTCGAGCTCGGCGAACTCCGGCTCGTATTTGTTGTAGCGCTGCCGCTGCCGCATGAACTCGGTGATCCGGGCCTGCACATCGAAGATGGTGCGGCGCCGGGTCTCGGTCGGATGCGCGGTGATGACCGGCGACACCAGGGCGTCGGCGAGCAGGTCTGCCACCATGTCCCCATCCGGTCCGGTGACGTCGAGCTTGCGATAGGTGGCGGCCAGGCTGGAATCCTGAGGCGGCTCCCCCGCCGCCTCGTGCACCGCGCGCCGCCGATCCCGTTGCAGGTCCTCGGCCAGATTGGCCAGCAGCAGGAAGTGGCTGAAAGCACGGATCACCGGGATGGCGGTGCGGATGTCGACATCGCGCAGCATGTCGGCCACCGCGCTGCGCTCCACCTCGGAGCGGCGAATCCGGAAGGCCTCCACCCGGACCCGCTCGATCAGGTCGAAGATCTCCGCACCCTCGTGGTCGCGAATGGTGTCACCGAGGATGCCGCCGAGGAACCGGATGTCGTCGCGCAGTGGCGCGGTCGCTGTCTCGATCTGGTTTGCCTGCACTACGTTCACCTCTCCGAAGCACTGCTTCTGGTGTCCCGGGCCGCTCGGGGCGGCCGCTCAACCCATCCGGCGCGGACCGATGTCGAACCTGTTGGGTTCCGGCCCGATCCGCACCCGTCCGTACAGCACGGCCGCGCCCTCCGGCGAGGCCAGTACCGGTTCGCACTGCAGCTCCCGCACCTCCGGCAGGTCGTCGCACAGCGCCGAGATCCGTTGCGCCAGTTCGGCCAGCGCGCCCTTGTCCACCGGTTTGCCGATATCGCGGCCGCCCACGGTGCCCGACAGCAGCGGAGCGGCGCGGGGCGCGTCGATGAGTTCGGCCGACTCCGCCTCGGTCAGCGGCAGCGCCCGGTAGACGCGGTCGCCGAGCAGATCGATGATGGTGCCCGAGAGCCCGAAACTGATGACCGAACCGAACGACGGGTCGTCCTGCACCCGGAAGGTGCAGCCCACACCCTTGGTCGCCATGCGCTGAATGTGCACCGGATTGCCCGAGATCTCGCTCAGGTCGGTGAACGCGCGCCGCACCGCGTCCGGACGCCACAGATCCAGCCGCACCCCGGTGAGATCCGGCCGATTGCGCCACATTTCGCCGGTCGCCTTGGCCGCCACCGGGAACCCCAGCTCCTCGGCCGCATCCACCGCGGCGTCGGCGTCGAGCACCTCGCGGAACTCCACCACGCGAATTCCATAGCAGCCCAGCAGTTCCGCCGCCTGCAGGTCGGTGAGCCAGTGCGCCGAGTCCGCGTCCATCCACTCCGCCACCAGTTCCCGTGCCCGCGCGGTGTCGACGCCGCCCGGACGGACCACCGGCGACAGCGGTCTGGTACGCCAGTCGGCGTAGCGGCGCGCCCGGGCCAGCGCCCGCGCGGCCCGTTCCGGATCCCCGTAGGAGGGAATGGAACCGCGCTCGAGAATTCCGCCCAGCCCGCGCGTGGCGAGCAGGTTGGGCATGCCCTGGTCGGCGACAAAGGTGGTGAGAACCGGTGTGGCGGGATCGGATTGGGCGCCGGAGCGAATGGCCTCGGCGTAGGAGACGACCGCCGCCGGCACCGGCGGCGAATAGATGACGATGACCGCGTCCACGGACCGGTCGGTGACGGCCGCGGCGACGGCGGTCAGGTAGTCCGCCGGACTCGCCTGCGGCCCGAGGTCGGTGGGCTCATCGACCTCCAGTCCCTCACCGCGCGCCGCGTCGACCGCCAGCCAGCTCAGCGCGGCGCTGTTGCCGATCACCGCCAGGCGCGGCCCCGCGGGCAGCGGCTGATAGGCCAGCAGCATGGCGCAGTCGAAAAGCTCGGTGATGGAATCGACCTGGATGATCCCGGCCTGTGCGAACAGATTGCGCACCAGCGACCGATCCAGGTCGCGGTCCCCGTCCACCCGCGCGGCATTGCGGCCGCTGTTCACGGCCACAATGGGTTTGGTGTGCGCGACCCGCCGCGCGATGCGGGAGAACTTGCGCGGATTGCCGAAGGTCTCCAGGTACAGCAGCACCACATCGGTGTCCGGATCGCTGTCCCAGTACTGGAGCAGATCGTTGCCGGAGACGTCGGCGCGGTTGCCGGCGGAGACGAAGGTGGACAGTCCCAGCTGCCGCGCCGCCGCCTCACCGAGAATGGCCGCGCCCAATGGTCCGGACTGGCAGAAGAATCCGATGCGCCCGCGCCCGGGCAGCACCGATGCGAGAGTGGCGTTCAGGGCGATCCGCGGATCGGTATTGGCGATACCGAGCGCGCTCGGCCCCACCACCCGCATACCGTGCGCCCGCGCGGCGTCGACCAGCTCCCGCTCGGCCTGATAGCCGTACGGACCGGTCTCGGAGAATCCGGCGGTCAGCACCACCAGACCCTTGACGCCCTTGGCCATGCAGTCGTCGAGCACCGACCCGATCTCGGTGGCGGGCACCGCGATCACCGCCAGATCGACCTCGTCGGGAATGTCGCGCACCGTCGAATACGCCCGCACCCCACGCACGGCCGTGCGATTGCGGTTCACCGGGAACACCGGCCCCTGGTAGCCCCCCGACAGCAGGTTGGCCAGCACCGCGCCGCCCACCCGGCTGGTCGACGGCGTGGCCCCGATCACCGCGATGGACCTGGGCGACAACAGGTTCCCGACACTGCGCGCCTCCGAGGCGCGCTCCCGTGAATCCCGCACCGACAGCAGCGCCTCGGTGGGGTCGATGGCGAACTCCAGATGCAGCACCGATCCGTCGCGGCTGCGCTGCACCTGATATCCGGCGTCCCGGAACACCTGCACCATGGCATTGTTCTCGGCCAGCACCTCGGCCACGAAGATCTCGAAATCGTTCTCGGCCGCCGCGCCCGCCAGATGCTCGAGCAGAATCGAACCCAGCCCACGCCCCTGATGGCCGTCGGCGACCACGAAGGCCACCTCGGCCGCACGGGGTCCCGGCCGATCGGCCAGGTACTCGTAGCGGCCCACCGCGATGATCTCGTCGCCGAGCTCGGTCACCAGCCCGACCCGGTCCCGATAGTCGACGTGCGTGGTCCGGTACAGATCCTTCGGCGTCATGCGCGGGTACGGACCGAAGTACCGCAGATACCGGGTGCGGTCCGACAACCCCTCGTGGAAACGCTCCAGCGCTTCCGCGTCGTCGGGGGTGATCGGCCGCAATCTCACCACGCCGCCGTCGGAGGCCAGCACGTCGGCGAACCAATGCTCCGGCGGCGGAGGCGGATTCACCGGTGTGCCGGGCGTGTCCGACGGCAGCGGCGGGGCGACGGGTTCAGTCACGGGGATCCTCCGGATCCAGGCCGAGCAGGCCGAAACTCGCCCGGCGCGTAGCCAATACGGATGTGTCGAGAGCCCGGCGGGCGCGGTCGGTGCGCTCGTCGCCGGTGTCGCGGCCGCCCCCGGGGCCGTCCCAGCGCGCGAAGCCGATATCCGCGCCGTCGCCCATGCTCTCGGGCACGGCGACCATGGGCGCGTAGGCCCCCACCTGCTCACGCCACTGCGGCGGTGTCGGGGTGGCGGGATCGATGGTGCGGTCCAGAGCCGTTGCCAGCAGATGGGTCCAGGCCCGAGGCACCACCCGGATCAGCCCGTACCCGCCACCGCCGACCGCCAGCCAGCGGCCCTCGGCGTACCGGTCGGCCAGATCGCGCATGGCGATGAAGGCCGCGCGTTGACCGTCCACCGTGAGTTCCAGATCCGCCAGAGGATCCTCGCGATGGGTGTCGACCCCGCACTGGCTGATCACGATCTGTGGCCGGAACGCCGCCAGCGCGCCCGGCACCACGGCATGGAAACCGCGCAGCCACAACGGGTCCCGGGTACCGGGCATGATCGGCAGATTGATGGCTGTCCCCTCGGCCGGACCCGAGCCCGTCTCCTCCGGCCATCCGGTGTTGGGCCACAGCGTCGCCGGGTGCTGATGCACCGAAATGGTCAGCACGCGTGGGTCACCGTAGAACACCCGCTGCACACCGTCACCGTGGTGCACATCCACATCGACATAGGCGATGCGGTCGAACCCGTTGTCCAGCAACCACGAAATCGCCACCGCTACATCGTTGTACACACAGAACCCCGCTGCCGAGGCCGGCATGGCGTGATGCATGCCACCACCGATGCTCACCGCCCGCCGGGTGCGCCCGGCCGCGATCTCCTGCGCCGCGGCCAGGGTGCCGCCCACGATCACCGACGCCGCCTCGTGCATGTGCGGGAAGACCGGATTGTCGGCCGAGCCGAGTCCGTAGGGCGGTGCGGTCGGAGCGGGTCCGGGAGGTTGCTGTGCGTGCTTCACCGCCTCGATGTAGTCGTGGGTGTGCACCCGCAGCAGTTCCGATTCCGCGGCCGCCCCGGGTGTGATCCGCTCCACTCCGTCGAGCAGTCCGAGACCCTCGGCGAGCGCCATGGTGAACTGCAGCCGCACCGGCCGCATGGGATGCTCCGGGGTCCAGGTGTAATCGAGGAACCGATCGGACCAGACGATGGTTCCATCGCCGGCGGCGGTTCCATCGCCGATAGGGGTTCCGTCACCACGAGCTCGGCCAGGCATACCTGCCACGCTAATGCGTCGCACGAGTTCGTAGGCTTTGGACACCGCAATGCTGTCGTACCGGGATGGCAGGGTGTCTCCGACGCTGTGCGCTCGAAGAACCTGCAGGGAACACGCTGCCCGTCCTGGGTGTTGACAGTGAGTTCGCGAAATAAGCTGTCGCCCGGTGCAGCCGCCGTGCATGGGTAGAATTCGTGCCGACGAAGGGGTTTAACAGGTGAAGGATCTGGTCGACACCACGGAGATGTATCTCCGTACCATCTACGACCTCGAGGAGGAGGGTGTCACGCCGCTGCGCGCGCGCATCGCCGAACGTCTCGAGCAGAGCGGCCCGACAGTGAGCCAGACGGTCGCGCGGATGGAGCGCGACGGCCTGCTGAACGTCGCCGGTGATCGCCACCTCGAACTGACCGAGAAGGGCCGCGCCATGGCGGTCGCCGTGATGCGCAAGCACCGGCTCGCCGAGCGATTGCTGGTCGACATCATCGGGCTGGAGTGGGAGAACGTGCACGCCGAGGCGTGCCGCTGGGAGCACGTGATGAGCGAGGAGGTCGAGCGCCGCCTGGTCGAGGTGCTCAACCACCCCACCACCTCCCCCTACGGCAATCCCATTCCGGGCCTGGACGAACTGGGCCTGCAGGCCAATGCCTCCGCCGACGAGAAGCTGGTCCGGCTCAGCGATCTGCCGACCGGGCAGGCACAGGCCGTGGTGGTGCGCCGGCTCTCGGAGCACATCCAGACCGATCCGGAGACCATCAATCAGCTCCGGGAGGCGGGCGTGGTGCCCGATGCCCGCGTGACCGTGGAAACCAAACCGGGTGCGGTGATCATCTCGGTGCCCGGCCATGAGGGATTCGAACTGTCCGACGAGATGGCGCACGCCGTCCAAGTGAAGTTGGTCTGATACGTGAAGCTTCTGGTTACCGGAGGCGCCGGCTACGTCGGTGGCGTCTGCGCGCAGGTTCTGCTCGAGGACGGCCACGAGGTCGTGGTCGTCGACGATCTGTCCACCGGCAATGCCGACGGCGTCCCGGCCGGTGCCAAGTTCGTCGAGGGCGATATCGCCACCGCGGGCGCCGAGCTCATCGCGGCCGAATCCTTCGACGGTGTGCTGCATTTCGCGGCCCAGTCGCTGGTCGGCGAATCGGTGGTGGCGCCGGAGAAGTACTGGCACGGCAATGTGGTGAAGACCCTCGCGCTGCTCGAGGCCATGCGCGACGCGGGCACCCCGCGGCTGGTGTTCTCCTCCACCGCGGCCGTGTACGGCGAGCCGGAGCAGGTGCCGATCGTCGAGGACGCACCCAAGCAGCCGACCAACCCCTACGGCGCCTCCAAGCTGTCCATCGACTACGCCATCACCTCGTACGCGGCGGCGCACGGCCTGGCCGCGACCAGCCTGCGCTACTTCAATGTGGCCGGCGCGTACGCCGGGCTCGGCGAGAACCGTGTGGTGGAAACCCATCTCATCCCCCTGGTGTTGCAGACCGCACTGGGTCATCGTGAGTCGATCTCGGTGTTCGGCACCGACTACCCGACGCCGGACGGCACCGCGGTGCGCGACTACATCCACATTCGCGATCTGGCGCAGGCGCACCTGCGGGCACTGGCGCAGTCGCAGCCGGGCGTGCACCGCATCTTCAATCTGGGCAGTGGCACCGGTTTCTCGGTGCGCGAGGTCATTTCGGCGTGCGCGCGGGTGACCGGCCTGCCGATCAATGCAGTGGACGCGCCTCGTCGTGCCGGTGACCCCGCCGTGCTGATCGCCTCCAGCGCCAAGGCCATCGCCGAACTCGGCTGGCAGCCCGAGCACACCGATCTCGACGAGATCGTTTCCGACGCCTGGGATTTCCTGCGCTCGCTGGGCGACCGCGCGCACAGCGCGCGCTGAGTCCGCGGCGCGGGCCGCACGGTCATCGCGGCTCCGGCCCGAGGTGGATGCCGAGTTCGGCCGCCGCCTCCCGGCCCGAGTCCGCGAGGCGGCCCAGCCGCTCCGGTCGCAGACCCGTCTGTAAGCCGAGGTCCAGCAGCATCGCCATGCGGTGTTTCGGATCGGCGGCCAGCGCGGCGTTCAGTGCCACACCCGCGAGCGGGCCGTCCCCGCGCGTGTAGGCGCAATAGCCCAGCAGCGCCGCCGCTTCGGCGCGATCCGGATCCGGCAGCGCCCGCGCCAGCTGCAGCCACAACACCTCCGCACCGTCGGCGCGCGGGCCCGGGGCGAGCCCGAACATGATGTCGCGCAGTGCCGAATCCCGCAGCGCCACGGCCACATCCGCCATCTCGGCCGGCGTGAGCCGGGCACCGGCCTCGACGCGTTCCAGGTAGCGCAGCACCCGGCACACCTCCAGCCGCAACTGCACGCGTGGATCGCCGTGCTGCACAACCCGGGCCAGCCGCCGGACCGCGGCGGCGACCGCCACCTCCAGGGCGTCGGCGGTGGCGTCGCGCGCCACCGGATCGACCGCGAGGATATCGGTCAGCTCCCGCCGGGAACCGCGCAACGGCCGGCCCTCCAGCACATGCCGCAGCGTCACCATCGAGGCCGCCGGATCCGGCTGCAGTCCGCGCGACCACGGTCCGGACAGTGTCCACCACGGCAGTTCGGCACCGATGGCCTGCACCGCCCAGGCCCCGGCCAGCGGCACGGCGTCCACATCGAGCCGATGTTCCAGCGCCGCAACGAGATCGTGGTGCTTGCGCGCCCGCACACCCCGATGCTTGCGGGTCGGCACCGTGGCCCGGTCGTCGACGATGAGCGCGAGCGCCGCGACGGCCCGGTGCCGTACGCAGATACCCGCGACCCGCTCGACCAGCATCCCCATCGCACACCGCCCGGGATTGTCCAGATCCATCCGGGTCACCACCTCGACCGCCGCGATATCCGGCGACGCCTGATCCGCACGCAACACCGTCACCACCAGCGACCGTGCGGGCATGAACCCGAGCATGGCCGGGACGGCCGCGATCAGATCGCCGGGCGCCCGCAGCCGCGCCCCGGGGTCGGCGGGATCTTCGAGCGGAGGATCGGCAGCAGGTTCGGGTCGATCCGGTGGCTCGGGCTCGACGGCCGGCTCCGGCTCGACGGGTGGCATGGGCTCGTTGGGTGGCGTGGGTTCGTCGGGTGCGTTCATGCCGTCGAGAGTGCGCCGCACCGCAGGCCGCCCCGGGCGGCCGACCTCGGGTTTCACTGAGGCTGTGGAAATTTCGGCGCGCCGTGGACTACTCGGCGCGCCCGGGGCGGGTACGGCCGCGAGCTGTCGGTGCCCGCTGCTACCGTGCGCCCGGACCGCCGGACCTGAACTTGAAATGGATTCGTTTCATTTTGGCCGAACGGGCGCGGTCACGCTGTTACAGTCCGCATCGGCACTGGTCCTGCACAGTGCCGGAAGGAGTATCGCGCCATGCCGAGCACGCGTCATCACGGCCGGGACTCGCCCAGGATCTCCAGGTAGTGCGGATTGGACATGATGCCCAGGACATTGCCGAACGGGTCCACCACCGAGGCCGTCACGAACCCGGTCCCCTCGCCGCGTTCGATGATCGGCTCGTAGACGGTGGCTCCCATGCCGAGCAGCCGCTGGAAGGTGGCCGCCACATCGTCGACATGCCAGTTCACGATCTGGCCGCCCGGGACATCCGGGTGCGACGGCGCGAACTTCCTGTTGATGATCCCGAGCTCGGCCTGGTAGTCGCCGATGCGGAACTCGTAGTACCCGCCCGGCACGGTGAAATACGGTGCGGCACCGAGCAGTTCGCTGTACCAGTCCTTGGCCGCCTCCAGATCGTCGGCGAAGTAGTTGACGGTGGCCATTCCACGCAGCATGGTCGTCCTCCTGAGTCGGGGGTGATTCTCGGTATGAATCCATCATCGCGCTCAAAGTGCTCACCGAATGAGCACTTTACCGGGCAGAATTCCGGATATGCGCGCGGATCGACTGGTGGCCACCCTGCTGTTCCTGCAGACCCGGGGACGGGTGACCGCGGCCGAGGTCGCGGCCGAGCTCGAGGTGTCGGTGGCGACCGCGCGCCGGGACCTGGAGGCCCTGTCCACGGCCGGGATTCCGATCTATCCGCAGCCCGGACGCGGCGGCGGCTGGGCCCTGGTGGGCGGCGCACGCACGGATCTCAGCGGCCTCACCGCCGCCGAGGCCCAGGCCCTGTTCCTGTTGCTGGGCCCGGTGGCGACGGCAACCCCCGCTACCAAGTCGGCCCTGCGGAAATTGTTGCGCGCCTTGCCGCAGCCCTTCCGTACCGAGGCCGAGGCGGCGGCGGGCGCGATCGTGGTGGACCCGGCCCGCTGGGGCGAATCGGACGAGCGGCCGCCCACGCTGGTGGACGAGTTGCAGCGAGCGGTGGTGCGCCGCCGCCGGGTCCGGTTCGCCTACGACCGGGCCGGGCGGCGGACCGAGCGAGTGGTCGATCCGTGGGGCCTGGTGGACAAGGACGGCAACTGGTACCTGGTGGCCGGAACCGAGCACGGGCAGCGGACCTTCCGCGTGGACCGGATCGCCACCCTGGCGATCACCGACGAGATCGCCCACCGGCCGGAGGATTTCGACCTGTCGACGGCCTGGTCGGAGGTGGTCGAGGAGGTCGAACGGCAGCGCTCCGCCCTCTCGGCCACCGTGCTGATCCAGGCCGCGCTCGCGCCGGTGCTGCGCAAACAGCAAGGGCGGCACTGCGTTCTGGACGGCACGACCGACGACGGACGGGTCCGGGCCCGGGTCACCGCGCCGACGCCGCTCATGATCGCCCAGCAGCTGGCGGGCTGGGGCGCGGCCCTCGAGGTGGTCGAGCCGGAGTCGGTGCGCGCCGAACTCGCCCGGCTGGGCGCCGAGCTGGTGCAGCGCTACCGGACTACCGGGCGGTAAGCGACGGCCGGTCATGCAATAACCGAATCACATTGCAGCACAAGCGATTTCGCGACATTTGATGTTCTTCACTGTTACAGTCCGCTCGGCGCGACCCCTTCAACGCGCCGAAAGGATCCTCCTGATGAGAAACAAGCTCCACCGAGACCTCCGACGGCCGGCCGCCGGTGTGAGCGCGGCTGTCGCGCTCGCCGTCGTCGCCGGCTCGATGCTGGCCGGCCCGGCCAACGCGTCCATCGACAATGTCAGCGTCGCCGGCCTCGCCAGCGGCAAGCCGTGCTCTGTCGCCGACGGTTGCACCATCCAGGCCCGCCTGACGGGCTCCGACGCGCTGACCCCGGTCGACTTCCTGGTGAACGGCACGGTCATCGGGACTGTCACGCCGACCCTCTCCTGGGGCGGCGCCGTCGCGAACATGCCCTGGCACCCGGATGCCGACGCTACCTACACCATCGGCGTCCGCCAGGGGTTCTCCAGCGTGACCACCTTCTACGTCGTGGGCACGGGCGGCAGCGCCTGCCCGCCGATCTCCTCGTTCTTCCCGGGTTCGTCGAGCAGCGGTTCGGCGGGCTCCGGTTCCGCGGGCAGCGGCTCGGGCGGAAGCGGTTCGGCCGGAACGGGTTCGGCGGGCAGCGGTTCCGCGTCGGGGTCGGCCACCCCGCTGCCCATCTGCTGATCGGGCCCGGGAGCCGAAACAAGGCAGGGGTCGGCTCCCCTTCCCGGGTTCCGCAGCTCTCGCCTTGGGGTTCTCAGCCCTTGCGAACCTCGCGTACCGCGGTGGTGAACAGGGCGTCGAGGGCCTCGCTGTCGGAGGTGGACCCGGAGGTCATGTACGTCACCGCGATTCGCACATCGCCGATCTGACCCACCAGCGTCTGCATGGTCCGGGTGAGACCGGTCGCACTCTTGTCGGTGCCGACCGTGCGGCGCAGCGCGAGTGAGTCGTCGGCATTGACCGGCGGCGGCGGATCCAGCTGCGTGGTCACCACCGAGGTGACACCGGAGTGCCCGACGCGCACGGTTCCGCAGCGCTGCAACTGATCTCGCAGTGCCGACAGCGGTTCAGCCGACCGGGTGAGCGCCACGGTGAGGGTGGCGCGGGTGGTGTCGTCGGTGCCGACCGCCACGGCCGGGCCCGCGGTGGGCGTGACCGGTGCGCAGGTGTTCGGATCCACCTGTGCCCCCGGCAGGTAACCCTCGAGATCATTGGCGGCCTGGCTCGCGGCCTCGGCGGGCAGCACGATCGCGGTGTACCGCGACGGGAATTGCGAGGGATCCGGCAGCAGCTTGGTCAGACCGGCGTCGGAGGTTGCCGCCGGCACCGGATTGCGGGCGGCGATCGGATGACCGGAAACCGTGTTCCCGCATGCGGCGAGCAACCCGCCCAGCGCCACGATCCCCACGGTGCGCGCGGTCCGGAGGCTGCTGCGTGCGGGGGTGCGAAAGGGCGCGATCACCCCGCCCACTATGCCGAAAATCGGCTGTTCACACCGAATGCCACGCCGCGCGGCACACTCCCGGGAATGCGTGTCCGGGCCCTGCGTGTTGCACACCCAGTGCGGGTGGTGCACACCTGTCATGCGCATGAGGGACAATGTGGGTTGGTCGCGAAAGTGGGCCACGCAGGAAGGAGTACGCGATGGACTACGAGTCGCGAATGTACGAGCTGGAGTTCCCGGCTCCGCAGCTGTCGTCCGACGACGGCTCGGGTCCGGTGCTGGTGCACGGTCTCGAGGGTTTCACCGATGCCGGGCACGCGGTACGCCTCGCCACCACGCATCTGAAGGAAAGCCTCGAGCACGAACTGGTCGCCTCGTTCGACATGGACGAGCTGCTCGACTACCGCTCGCGGCGACCGCTGATGACCTTCAAGACCGACCATTTCTCCGACTACACCGAGCCGGAACTGAGCCTGTGGGCGCTCAAGGACACCGCCGGTACGCCGTTCCTGCTGCTGGCCGGGCTGGAACCGGACCTGCGCTGGGAGCGGTTCGTCACCGCGGTGCGCCTGCTCGCCGAGCAACTGGGCGTGCGCCGGACCATCGGCCTGAGCGCGATTCCGATGGCGATTCCGCACACCCGTCCCCTCGGCGTCACGGCGCACGCCTCCGACTCCGATCTGATCGGCGATCACCAGCGCTGGCCGGGTGAGCTGCAGGTACCGGGCAGCGCGTCCTCGCTGCTGGAGTTCCGGATGGCCCAGCACGGGCACGAGTCGGTCGGTTTCTCGGTCCACGTGCCGCACTATCTGACCCAGACCGCCTACCCGGAGGCCGCGCAGACGCTGCTGGAGAACGTCGCCGAGAACGCGGGCCTCGAGCTCCCGCTGGCCGCGCTCACCGATGCCGCCGCGCGGGTGCGCGAACAGGTCAACGAGCAGATCGCCGGCAACTCCGAGGTGGAGACCGTGGTGGCGGCGCTGGAACGCCAGTACGACAGCTTCGTCACCGCCCAGGAACGCCAGTCCAGCCTGCTGGCCAGCGAGAACGACCTACCCACCGGTGACGAGCTGGGCGCGGAGTTCGAGCGCTTCCTGGCCGAGCAGGCCGGCTACGCCGACGGCGACGGACCGGAGAACCCGCCGCTGCGGTAGTGGTCGCTACCGGCGGCCTCGGGGGCGACCGGTAACGTTGGGCGGCGTGCAGCTGTCCGAATTGGTTCCCGACCGTGCCGTATCCGACGTGGACCCGGACTGGTTGTACGAGACCTTCGCCGACTGGGCGAGCTCGGCCGGCCTGAATCTGTATCCGGCGCAGGAAGAAGCGCTGCTGGAGCTGGTCACCGGGTCGAACGTCATCCTGAACACCCCGACCGGGTCCGGGAAGTCGCTGGTCGCGCTCGGCGCGCACTTCGCCGCGCTCAACCGAGGCCAGCGCAGCTACTACACCGCGCCGATCAAGGCGCTGGTGAGCGAGAAGTTCTTCGCGCTGTGCGACGTCTTCGGGGCCGACCGGGTGGGCATGGTGACCGGCGACGCCGCGGTGAACCCGGAGGCGCCGATCATCTGCGCCACCGCCGAGATCCTGGCGAATCTGGCGCTGCGCGAGGGCGCTTCCGCCGATATCGGCCAGGTGATCATGGACGAGTTCCACTACTACGCCGACCCCGATCGCGGCTGGGCGTGGCAGGTGCCGCTGATCGAACTGCCCGGCGCACAGTTCCTGCTCATGTCGGCCACGCTCGGCGAGGTCGACTTCTTCGCCGAGGATCTGACCCGGCGCACGGGACGCGAGACCGCCGTGGTGTCCGGATCGGAACGGCCGGTGCCGCTGAGCTTTTCGTATGTGCGCACACCCATCACCGAGACGCTCGAGGATTTGGTGACCACCAGCCTCGCGCCGGTGTACGTCGTGCACTTCACCCAGGCCGCGGCCATGGAGCGGGCGCAGGCGCTGATGAGCGTCAATGTCTCGTCCAAGGCCGAGAAGGAGGCCATCGCCGCGGCCATCGGCGAGTTCCGCTTCGCCACCGGCTTCGGCAAGACGCTGTCGCGGTTCATCCGCCACGGCATCGGCGTGCACCACGCGGGCATGCTGCCCAAGTACCGGCGACTGGTCGAGAAGCTCGCCCAGGATGGGCTGCTGAAGGTGGTGTGCGGCACCGACACCCTCGGTGTCGGCATCAATGTGCCGATCCGCACCGTGATGCTGACCGGACTCACCAAGTTCGACGGCGTGCGCACGCGCCGGCTCAATGCCCGCGAGTTCCATCAGATCGCGGGCCGGGCGGGGCGCGCGGGCTACGACACCATGGGCACGGTCGTCGTGCAGGCCCCCGAGCACGAGGTGGAGAACGCGCGGCTCATCGCCAAGGCGGGCGACGATCCCAAGAAGCTGAAGAAGGTCCAGAAGAAGAAGCCGCCCGAGGGTTTCGTGTCCTGGTCGGAGGACACCTTCGACCGGCTGGTGGCGGCCTCGCCCGAGCCCATGGTGTCGCGGTTCAACGTGACCAACTCCATGCTGCTGAATGTGATTGCGCGCAAAGGCAATTGCTTCTACGCCATGCGACACCTGCTGGAGGAGAACCATGAGCCGCGGGCCGCACAGCGCAAGCACATCCTCAAGGCGATCCGGCTGTACCGGGCGCTGCGGGACGCGGGCGTGGTCCAGCAGCTCGATGAACCCGACCGGTACGGACGCCATGCCCGGCTCATGGTCGACCTGCAGCGCGATTTCGCGCTCGACCAACCGCTCTCTCCGTTCGCGCTGGCGGCGCTGGAACTGCTCGACAAGGAGTCGCCGGCCTACACCCTCGATGTGATCTCACTGATCGAGTCCACTCTGGAGGATCCGCGCCAGCTGCTCATGGCCCAGCAGCACCGGGCGCGCGGCGAGGCGGTCGCGGAGATGAAGGCCGACGGGATCGAATACGAGGAACGCATGGAACTCCTCGAAGAAGTCACCTGGCCCAAGCCCCTGGCCGCCGAACTCATCGAGCCCGCGTTCGAGACCTACAAGGCCGGGCACCCCTGGGTGTCGGAGTTCGAGCCCTCCCCCAAATCCGTGGTGCGCGAGATGGTCGAGCGGTCCATGACCTTCGCCGAACTGGTGTCGGGATACGAGCTGGCTCGCTCCGAGGGCGTGGTGCTGAGGTATCTGGCCGACGCGTATCGCGCGCTGCGGCGGACCGTGCCCGAACAGGCGCGCACCGAGGAACTCGACGACATCACCGAATGGCTCGGCGAACTCATCCGGCAGGTCGACTCCAGCCTGCTCGACGAGTGGGAGCAGCTCACCAATCCCGGTGCGGAGTCCGACGATCAGCAGGTGGCGTTCGGGGCCGAGACCGTACGGCCGATCACCGCCAATGAGCGCGCGTTCCGGGTGCTGGTGCGCAATGCCATGTTCCGGCGGGTGGACCTGGCCGCGCTGCGGCGCTGGGACGCGCTGGCCGAGCTGGGCGACGAACTGGACTGGGCGGCCGAACTCGGCCCCTACTTCGACGAATACGAGACCATCGGGACCGGTCCGAACGCCCGTGGACCACAGCTGTTCCGGGTCGAGCAGCGGCCGGGATTCTGGGATGTCCGGCAGGTGCTCGACGACCCCAACGGCGACCACGGCTGGTCCATCGACGCCATCGTGGATCTGGCCGAGTCCGATGCCGCGGGTGAAGTGGTGTTCGACGACCTTTCGGTCACCGCGGGCTGACTGTCGGTGACCGCGGGACGAGCGGCGGGCCGCTCCCGGCGGTCCGAGGTCACACTCCCGTAAGACGTCGCCCGAGGCAGCCGAACGAATCCCGGCGTTAGAGTGACGTAATCGATCGTCCACCGGTTCGTTTTTCGAGGCCCAACGCGTGTATCGTCTCGCAGGTTGCCTGAGTCCCTGCCGTTGCGGCCGACAGAAAAGAGTTCCCTTAGATTGCCCGGTCGAAACCTGCCCGAGTCACCCTGTCTGGTCATCGACCTCGACAAGGTCCGCGCGAACTACCGCGCACTGCACGCCGCACTTCCCGCGGCACGAATTCGCTTCGCCGTCAAGGCGAGTCCCGTGCCGGAGATCATCCGGCTGCTGA
The DNA here is from genome assembly GCF_050942175.1 of Nocardia sp. CA-151230. Classification (NCBI taxonomy): domain Bacteria; kingdom Bacillati; phylum Actinomycetota; class Actinomycetes; order Mycobacteriales; family Nocardiaceae; genus Nocardia; species Nocardia sp. CA-151230. The sequence goes on along the minus strand of NZ_CP192061.1, from coordinate 2,729,242 downwards.
ACGACGAGGGCGCGGAGTTCGACGTCGCCAGCGTCGGTGAGATCGAACTCTGCCTGGCGCAAGGCGTCGATCCGGCCGTCATGTGCTACGGCAACCCGATCAAGAAGGCTTCCCAGATCGCCACCGCCTTCGCAGCGGGCGTGCGGCGCTACGCCTTCGACACCGAGGACGACCTGGAACGCATCGCCGAGCACGCGCCGGGTTCCGAGGTCGAGTGCCGGTTCCTGTCGTCGGCCCCGCAGTCGCAGACCCCGTTCGGGACCAAGTTCGGCTGCGCTCCCGGTGAGGCCAAGCGGCTGCTGGTGCGCGCGCACGATCTCGGGCTGATCGTGGTCGGCCCCTATTTCCACGTCGGCTCACAGCAGCTCGACTCGAAGGCCTGGGGCATCGGCATCGAGCAGGCGGGCGCCATCGCGGAAGCGCTGGCGGTCAAGGACATTCCAGTCACGGCGGTGAATATCGGTGGGGGACTTCCGATTTCGTACGCCGATCCGGCTCCCGGACTCGCGGAGCTGGGCGCGGCCATCGCCGAGGCGGCGAGCCGCTATCTCCCGGAACACACCGAACTCGTCGTGGAACCCGGTCGCGCCCTGGTGGGCAACACCGGTGTGATTCACGCCGAAGTGGTGAATGTTCGTGTAGCGCCGGACGGGCGGCGCTGGGTATACCTCGACGTCGGCCGCTACAACGGCATGGCCGAGACCGAGAACGAGTACATCGCCTACCGATTCCAAACCGATCGGGACGCGGATCCGAAGGACGAAGCTGTGGTGGCCGGTCCTACGTGTGATGGCGACGATGTACTCTATCAACGCACGCGTGTCCTCCTTCCGACCACGTTGCGAGCCGGTGATCCTGTTCGGATCCTCGAGACCGGCGCCTATACGGCGAGCTATTCGTCGGTGTCCTTCAACGGTTTTCCGCCTTTGACTGTCCATGTCACTGGCGCTGAGCGAGAGTGAGTTTTAGCCATGATCACGGCAGAATTCACCGGCTGGCACGTGCTGGCCGAGTTCGGTGGTGTCGACGCCAGCCTCTGCGACGACCTCGAACGACTCGAAACCGCGCTTCGAAAATCGTTGGTCGCCGCGGGGGTGACCATCTGCGATGTCGTGAGCAAGAAGTTCGAGCCGCAGGGTGTCACCATCCTGGCCCTCCTGGCCGAGTCGCATGCCTCGATCCACACCTACCCTGAGTCCGGCGACATCTTCGTCGACGTATTCACTTGCGGCAGTATCGGTTCCGGCGCCACCAAGGCCGTCGAACTGCTGCAGCAGGAGCTGTCTCCGGGTTCGGTGAACATCGAGGTCATCCAGCGCGGCCACACCGCCCGCCGGATCCACGAGCCGGTCGGCGAGGGCCTGACCCGGGTGTGGAACACGACGGAAACCGTCGTGGACACCAACACCCCGTTCCAGCACATGGTGATCGCGCGCACCGAGCAGGGCATCTCCCTGTTCTCCGACGACGACCGCCAGTCCACCGAGTTCTCGCAGCTCACCTACCACGAGGCCATGCTGGTCCCGGGTTACGCGCTGGCCGAGAAGCTGGACAAGGTGCTGATCATCGGTTCCGGTGAGGGTGTCGCCTCGCAGATGTCGGTGGCCGCGGGCGCCTCGCTCGTCGACCACGTCGACATCGACCAGCTGGAGGTGGAGCTGTGCGCCGAGCACCTCCCCTACGGCTACAGCCAGGCCGATCTGGCCGAGGCGGTCGCGCAGACCGGCCCGATCAAGATGCACTACGCCGACGGCTGGGACTTCCTGGCCAAGGCCGAGGCCGCGGGCGTGCGCTACGACATGATCTGCATCGACCTGCCGGACGAGCGGGTCGAGGACGCGCAGCACAACCGCCTCTACGAGGACGACTTCCTCAACCGCTGCAAGGCGCTGCTGGCCGAGGGCGGCGTGCTCGCCGCGCAGGCCGGCTGTCAGACCATGTGGCGCAACGAGACCCTGAAGCGTTCCTGGACCCGGTTCCACAACCTGTTCGAGACCGTCGTGCCCTACGTCAGCGACGAGCACGAGTGGACCTTCATCTTCGGCACCCCGAAGGCGATCGCGGATCCGGTGGCCAAGATGACCGCCACCCTGGCGACGCTGCCCTACCGGGCCGAGACCATCGACGCGCAGGCCCTGGTCCGCGGCGCGATCGAGCCGCACGCACTGCGTGTGGGCGTGAGCGTCTAGTCGATCAGCTCCACCGCGAAGCGCCCCCGCACGGACTTCCGTGCGGGGGCGCTTCTCATTGCTACGGTTTCCGTCGTTTCATACAACGGATTTCGTTGTCTGCGGGCCGATCGTCAGGCGATGGCGGGGAGTTTGACCACCTGACCGGCGTAGGCCAGGCCCGCACCGAAGCCCAGCAGCAGCGCGGTGTCGCCCGGCCGGGACGCGCCGGAGCGCAGCAGCTGCTCCATGGCCATCGGGATCGAGGCGGCGCTGGTGTTACCGGTTTCCGCGATATCCCTTGCGACAGCGATGCTTTCGGGCATGTGCAGGGTGCGCACCAGCGCATCGGTGATGCGGCTGTTGGCCTGATGCGGCACGAACGCGTCCAGATCCTCGACGGTGACTCCCGCCTGATCCAGCGCGTCGCGGCACGCCTTCTCCAAGAACGTGACGGCCCAACGGAATACGGCGGTGCCGTTCATCCGGATGTACGGCCGCACCGTGGTGCCGCCGGTCGCCTCGGCCTCGGCCACCTCGGCGAAGTACTGCTGAAAGTCCTTGTCCTGCTTGATCGCCGCGGTCTGACTGCCGTCCGAACCCCAGGCCACCGGGCCGATGCCCTCGGCCTCCGACGGTCCCACCACGACCGCGCCCGCGCCGTCGGCGAAGATGAACGCGCAGGTGCGGTCTTCCTGGTCGAGCAGGTCCGAGAGCCGTTCCACGCCGATCACCAGCACATGCCGGGCCTGTCCGGCGCGCACCAGGTTGGCGGCATTGGCCAGCGCGTAGCAGAAGCCGGCGCAACCGGCCGAGACGTCGAAGGCGGCAGTGTCGTGCATGCCGAGTTCGGTGGCGACCACGGCACCGGCCGACGGTCCCAGCACCATCTGGGAGGACGTGGCCAGGATGACCGCGTCGATCTGCTGTGCGGTGACGCCCGCGGCCTCGAGCGCGTCGACGGCGGCGGCGGTGCTCATGCTGACGATGGTCTCGTCCGCTTCGGCCCAGTGGCGGGCCTCGATGCCGGAGCGGGTCCGGATCCATTCGTCCGAGGAGTTGATGCGGTCGACGATCTCGGCGTTGGGGACCACCCGGCGTGGTCGGTACACACCCAGGCCGAGCAACGCGGCGTGGGCGACCGGGGTGGCGGTGGCGATCTGGGCTGGCATGCGCGGAATTCCTCTTTTCCCATATGAACCGATCGGTCCACATGGGAAAGGTTTAACATGGACCGATCGGTTCACACAAGGGCTGGAGGGATTTGCAATGACGGCGGGACCGCGCGCCCGATTGATCGCGAGCACCATCACCACCGTCCAGGAGCACGGCGTGCACGCGGCCGGGCTGAACGAGCTGCTCAAGCGCAGCAATGCCTCCCGAAACTCGCTCTACCAGCACTTCCCGTCCGGCAAGAGCGAATTGGTGGCGACCGCCGCCCGCATCGTGTCCCGCATGGTCTACTCGCACGTGAGCCGCATGTCCGACGCGCTACCGAGCGCGCCCTCACTGGAGGCGTGGGTGGACGAACTACTCGGCTTCTGGCGCGGCCAGCTGGAGACCAGCGAGTTCCGGGCGGGCTCGTTCATGATGGCCGCCGCTCTCGACGAACTCGACCCGACACTGCAGTCGGCGGCCGGGCAGGCGTTCTCGGAATGGACCGCGCGGCTGGCCGACGGATTGGTGGCAGCCGGGGTCGAGCGGGCGACAGCGTGCTCGCTGTCGGGTTTCGCGCTGTCGGTGATCGAGGGCGCGATCGTGCAGAGCCGGGCACTGAAATCCGCCCTGCCCTTCACCGACGCGGGCACCCAGCTCACCGTCCTGCTCCACCACCACATGCCGAACCGCCGGTGAGTGCGCGAACTTCGCGGTTTCCAGGTTGACCTGGAGCACACTCCAGGTCGTAGCGTCGTGTCCGTGCGCGGCACCCGCCGCGAATTCCAGTCCTACCGAGGAGGATTCACCGCATGATCGCGACCAGGAAGCTCGGCGAACTGACCGTCAGCGCGCAGGGCCTCGGCTGCATGGGCATGAGCAGCGCCTACGGCGTGCACGACAATGACACCGAATCCATCGCCACCATCCACCGCGCCCTGGACCTCGGCGTCACCCTGCTCGACACCGCCAACGTGTACGGCCCCGAGACCAACGAGCGCCTGGTCGGCCGTGCCATCGCCGACCGCCGCGACGAGGTCGTCCTCGCCACCAAGTTCGGCATCGTCTGGGGTGAGGAGGGCGTGATGGGCGCTCGCGGAGACGCCGCCTACGTCAAGCAGTCCTGCGACGAATCCCTGACCCGCCTGGGCGTCGACCACATCGACCTCTACTACCAGCACCGCGTCGACCCGAACGTCCCCGTCGAGGAGACCTGGGGCGCCCTGTCGGAACTGGTCCAGGCGGGCAAGGTCCGTTACCTCGGCATCTCCGAAGCATCGGTGGACAGCATCCGCCGCGCCCACGCCGTCCACCCGGTGACCGCCCTCCAGAGCGAATGGTCGCTGTGGACCCGCGACATCGAGGCCGAGATCCTCCCCGCCTGCCGCGAACTCGGCATCGGCATCGTCCCCTTCTCCCCCCTCGGCCGCGGCTTCCTCACCGGCGCGATCACCTCCACCGCCGACCTCCCCGCCGACGATATGCGCCGCCGCCTCCCCCGTTTCGCCGACGGCAACTTCGACGCCAACCTCGCCATCGTCGCGGCGCTGCGCAGCCTCGCCGGCGAAAAGGGCGTCACCCCCGGTCAATTGGCGCTGGCCTGGGTCCAGTCCCGGGGCGATGACGTGGTGCCGATCCCGGGCACGAAGCGCCGCGCCTATCTGGAACAGAACGTGGCGGCCACCGAGATCACGCTGACCCCTGAGGATTTGACCCGAATCGAAGCGGCCGCGCCCGCCGAGGCCATCGCCGGCGCCCGCTATCCGGAAGGTCTGGCCCGCGCCACCGGACGATAGCTGAATCTGCCATTTCACCTTGCGCAGGCGGCACTTCGACCTACCGTGGCGGAACTGTCGGTTTCGGGTGGCGAGATGGGGTTCACCATGTGGTTCGATTTCTGGCGGGCGCGCAACGGACGCGGCGGAATCCGGGGCAGGTTGCTACTCCTCGCCGCGCTGGGCCTGATCGGTTCGATGTTGGTGGCCGCGCCCGCCGCACACGCACAGGCGACCATCGACCACATGACCTACCGCACGCCGCGGTGGGTGCAGGTCTTCGTGAATTCGCCTGCGATGCAACGGATCGTGCAGGTCGATGTGCTGCTGCCGAGTGACACCGCCACCCCGCATCCGTCGCTGTACGTGTACGACGGCAATGGGTCCGATGTATCCGAGGGGCAGAGCACCTGGACCATGCGGACAGATGCGGTGAACTTCTTCGCCGACAAGCCGGTCAACGTCGTGCTGGCGGTCGGTGGCGGCGGCACCTTCTACACCGACTGGGAGCGTGACGATCCGGGCCTGGGGCACATCAGGTTCGAGACCTTCTTCGCCCAGGAACTTCCGCCGCTGATCGATGCGACCTTCCACGGCAATGGCCGCAATGCCGCCGCCGGTGTTTCGATGGGCGGAATGGCGGCCATGGCCCTGACCTTCCGCAATCCCTCGTTGTACCGGGCGGTCGCCGCCTACAGCGGGTGTATGTACACCGCGACATTCGGCCAGACGGTCGTCCGCGCTGCGGTCGCCCAACGCGGCGGCAATGCCGACAATATGTGGGGCACCGAACTCGACCCGCAGTGGGACGCCCACGACCCGAGCCTGCACGCCGCCGGCTTCGCGGGCAAACCCGTCTTCCTCTCGGTCGGGAGCGGCATCCCGCGCCCCGACGATATCGGCTTCGACCCGACCTGGTCCTGGCCCGGCACCGCCGCCGAGGCCACCACCCTCGAAACCGGCTCACTCACCTGCACAAAAACCCTCGACACTCAACTGCACCTCCAAGGCGTCCCCGCCACCGTGACCTACTACCCCTTCGGCACCCACTCCTGGCCCTACTGGCAACAACCCCTCCACGATTCCTGGCCCACCCTCGCCCAGGGCCTCGGCATCTAGCCACAGCGACGACACCTCCAACCTCAAACCTTGTCCGGCCCATGGGATTTGCGACCGACACCCGGCGCCGCGCGACGAAACACAGACAAGCCGGACAGAAATGCGAGACACACCAACGTATTTCGCAGTGCACCCTACCGTCGAGCCAAACCCTCACCGGTACGCGAAAAGCTGCTGGAGCTCTTCGAAAACCAACCCGAACCGGCAGCCGGCCTTCTGACCACTCTCGGCGTGAGACTGCCGGCCTACCAGCGAGCAGAGACCGCTCGCGCCGACCTCACCGACACGAATCCAACCGAGTATCGAGCCGACCGTGTCGTCGTCTTGTCGACCGGCAACAAGCAGGTAGCAGCGGTCGTGCTCGAGGTGTAAGAACCCTGACAGCACCGGATCCGAGCGCGCTAGGATTTGCCTCGACTTCGTTTTTCCCAGCTCAACGGTGCGGCCAAATCTTCCCTGGAGGCATTGATGACCACGGCACCACACCGCGAATACTCGAGCGACATGTTTCGGAAACTGGCGGCCGAGGCTCGTGGCTTCGAGCCTCCGACCCGAAGCCGTGTAGAAACGTGTGACGACCTGGACCTTCTTCGAACATGGCCCCTGCGAGCTGTGGCCGCCGACGATGTCGCCGATGTGTTCTCGTGAGCCACATGCGGATTTCGGTAGCTGCTGACGAGGACACCGGGGTGGCGGGGGATGTGGTCGAGGAGCTGCGGCGGCGTGGGCACGAAGTCACCGTGCACGGGGCGCTGGAGGCGGAGGAGCGCGACGACTGGGCGTGGGCCAGTGAGGCTGCGGCGCGGGATGTCGCGGAGGGACGGGCCGAGCAGGCAGTGGTGTGCTGCTGGACCGGAACCGGCGCTTCCATTGCGGCGAACAAGGTGCCGGGGGTGCGAGCGGCACTCTGTGTGGACGCGTATACCGCTGAGGGAGCACGGAAGTGGAATGACGCCAATGTGCTGGCGTTGAGTCTGCGGCTCACCTCCCGGGCGCAGCTGACCGAGATTCTGGATGCCTGGTTCGCCGGGGCCGCCAGTGCGGACCCCGGCGATCGCGCGAACGTCGCTCACGTGGACGGGATCCGGTGATCAGGCCTCGGTGGCGAGATGGGCGTGGGCGGTACGTAGTTCGCGTTTGAGGATCTTGCCGCTGGGGTTCTTGGGGAGAGCCTCGACGAACGTCACGTACTTGGGGACCTTGTAGCCGGCGAGCCGTTGCTTGCAGTGGGCGATGACGGTGGCGGCGTCGGGGTCGGTTCCATTGCGGGCCACCACGATCGCGGTGACGGCTTCGATCCAGTGCGGGTGCGGGATGCCCACCACGGCGGCTTCGGATATCTCGGGGTGCTCGTAGAGGACCTCTTCGACCTCGCGGCTGGCGACGTTCTCGCCGCCGGTCTTGATCATGTCCTTCTTGCGGTCGACGACGCTGAGATAGCCGTCGGCGTCCAGCACGCCGAGGTCGCCGCTGTGGAACCAGCCGTTGCGGAAGGCTTCCGCGGTTTTCGCGGGATCGTTCCAGTAGCCGAGCATGGCCTGCGGAGAGCGGTGCACGATCTCGCCGACCACGCCGACACCCACCGGGATGTCGTCGTCATCGACCACGCGGGTCTCGACATTGAGCGCCGGCCGCCCCGCCGAACCGGGCTTGGTCAGCTGGTCCTCGGGTGCGAGGACCGTGGCCAGCGGCGCGAGTTCGGTCTGGCCGTAGAAGTTGGTGAGCCCCACCCCGGGTAGCCGCTCGGAGAGTTCGACCAGCACCTCGACGGGCATGATGCTGGCGCCGTAGTAGCCCTTGCGCAGGGACGACAAGTCATAACTGTCGAAGTCGGGATGCCGCAGAAGCGAGACCCACACCGTCGGCGGGCAGAACAGTTTGGTGGCGCGCTCGGTCTCGATGGTGCGCAGGATCGTCGTGGCATCGGGGCCCGGCAGCAGGATACTGGTCGCGCCGAGCCACAGGTCGGGCGTGAGGAAGCAGTGCAGCTGGGCGCAGTGGTACAGCGGCAGCGCGTGCACCTCGATGTCGTCGGCGCTCATGCGCCCATCCACCACCACACTGGTGTACTGCGCGATGAGCCCGCGGCTGGACAGCACCGCGCCCTTGGGGCGGGACTCGGTGCCGGAGGTGTACATGATCTGGATGGGATCGTCGTCGCCGACGAACACCTGCGGCGCCGAGGCGTCGGGGTGATGCTCCCACGCGCTCACGTCCTCCCACCCGGCCGTCGCGGGCAGCCCGCCCAGCCCGATCCAGCCGAACAGCCGGATCTCGCTGTCGCCCAGCTGTTTCACCGCGGCCTCGGCCTCCCCGGCCAGTCCGTCCTCGGTGATCAGCGCGACAGCCCCGGAGTGTTCGAGGATGAATGACACTTCGTCGGCGGTGAGCATGAAGTTGATCGGCACCGAGATCGCGCCCAGCCGCGCCAGCGCGAAGTACACGAGCACGAACTCACGGCAGTTGTGCGAATAGATCGCGACCCGATCGCCCTGCGTCACACCGCGATCGGCCAGGCTGTGCGCGACCCGGTTCACCGCCGCGTCGAGATCGGCGTAGCTCTCCCGCCGGTCCCGCCAGACCAGCGCGGTCTTGTCCGGAACCCGCGCGGCGCTGCGCCGCAGGAGATCTCCGAGCGCCTGCGACCGCGCGCCCGCCACTGTTGACTCAGTGCCCTCTGCATCCATGCGATCAACTTCTACCGCACGAATGTGTCCGGCGTCATACAGTCTCGCTGAGCAGGACCAGATTTCGCCGCCACGCAGCGCATTTCCCCACATAACGCGGCAGGTGCTCGGAGGCGAACGCCGCCGGCGACCACTCGTGGTCCTCGACCTCGGCGGTCCAGGCATAGGTCCACGCGTAGCCGACCCGCTCCCCCGCGTGCACCGACACCGGCAGCAGATCGTATTCGTCGTCCTCGAAAGCGTCGAGCACCCGCCACTCGTCGGCGGTGAGCCCGGTGAGCAGGTATCCCTCGGTCACGGAGCCGGTCGCGGTCACCAGTCCCGGATACGCGCGGCCGGGCAGCGCGGCCGCCCGCCGCCCGATCGAGCGCGCGGGTTCCATCGCCGGTACCCGCCCGATCAATTCGGTCAGCACCGGGCCGAATTGCAGAGTCCCGTAGACGAACAGGGGCTCACCCACCCCCGGCAACCGCGATCGGCTCCACCGCGAACCGCGGGGCGGCGGAGCGGGGAGTTCCCGAGAGCCGGGGCTGGTCATCTGCCGGCCGTACGGGCGAAAGTGCCCGCGTCGTGCGAGTTGATGATGGTCACCTGGTGACCGTGCAGCTTTCTGAGTTCCCGCAGCCGCCGCTGATTGGCCCGATACGCCTCGCCCGCAATGGCTCCGGTCTCGTACACCTTCCACCAGAACGGCGTGAACGGCTCCTCGGGATGGATGCTGGACTCCGCGAAGAACGAGTCACCCGCGTGCAGCAGCCACCCGTTGCCGTGGTCGATCGCGACCCCGGCGTGCCCGCGGGTGTGGCCCGCCAGCGGCACCACCAGGATTTCCGGTGGCAGCCCGGGCAGGTCGCGCACCGCGGTGAACCCGAACCAGTCCTCGCCACCCTCGACTTCGTTCACCATCCATTTGGGCCCGTGCGCCCACTGCGCGGCCCGGTAGCGCAACCGCTCGGACAGGGTGGGTGTGGCGGTGGCGGCGCGGAATTCGGGTCCGTGCACGTGCACGGTGGCCTCGGGGAAATCCGACAGACCGCCCGAGTGGTCCAGGTCGAGATGGGTCAGGATGACGTGGCGGACATCGCGCGGGTCATAGCCCAGGCGCTGGATCTGGCGCACCGCCGTCTCGGCCTCGGTCGGCTTCGCCCCCAGCAGGAAACGGCTGGCACCCACCATCTTGCCGGGCTGCCGCACGGCCTCCAGCCCGAACCCGGTGTCGACGAGCACGAGCGCGTCCCGGGTCTCGATGAGCAGGCAGTGATCGATCAGGCCGAATCCCATGGTGCCGCAGTTCAGGTGGTGAATCCGCATAGGCCCGAGCGTTTCAGACACCCTGTGGTGACGCAACCGCGCAGGTTGCCGGAATGATCGGGGTCGCCGCCGTGCACCGCACGAGAGGTCGCCGCCGTGCACCGCACGAGAGGTCGCCGCCGTGCACCGCACGAGGGGTCGCCGCCGTGCGCTGCACGAGGGGTCAGCGCGGCCGGCATTCCCGGATGATCTCGGCGAGCTGGTCGTAGTCGTCGCCCCGGGCGGTGGAGGAGCGGAACGCCAGTCCGACCGTGCGGCCCGGCGCCGGCGCGGCGAAGGTCGCGATGTCCAAAGTGCCGCGCGCGGTTTCGGCGGCCACCGCCATGGCCGGGATCAGCGTGACGCCGAGATCGCCCGCGACGCACTGCACCACCGTGGCCAGCGAGGCCGCGCGGGTGTCGCCGACCGCACCCGGCTGGGCGTCGTGTGCCCGGCACAGATCCAGGGTCTGGTCGCGCAGGCAGTGGCCTTCGTCGAGGAGCAGCAGCGGCTGCGCGTCCAGGTCGGCCGGTGTGAGGTCGGTGCGCCCGGCCAGTTCGTGCTCGCGCGGCAGCACCAGCACGAACTCCTCGGTGTAGAGCGGTATCTCTACCAGTCCGGCGACATCGGTGGGCAGCGCCAGCAGCGCCACGTCCAGGACGCCCGAACGCAGCCCGTCGAGCAGCCGGGCGGTCTGGTCCTCGACGACGTGCGGCACCAGAGCGGGCACCCGTGAACGCAATTCGGGCAGCAGCCGGGGCAGCACGTACGGCGCGATGGTCGGGATGATGCCGAGCCGCAGGGTGCCGCGCAGCCCCTCACCAGCAGCGGAGGCGACAAATCGGTCAGCGGCCTCGAGGGTGGCAATGGCTTGCGGCAGTAGCCGTTTGCCGTCGGCGGTGACCAGTACCCGGCGCGTACTGCGCTCGATCAGCTGGAGCCCCAGTCCGTTTTCCAGTGATGCCAGTGCCTGCGATAGCGTGGGCTGGCTCACGCCGAGCCGCGTCGCCGCGGTGCCGAAGTGCCGGTATTCCGCGATGGCAGCGAACGCACGCAGCTGTGACAGGGTGGGCTGATAAGTTTGATCAGTCACGCCTATCAGTGTAGTGCCATCGATCACGTTTACCTCTCACCGCAGTTCGGCAAAGATCGTATATACGTCTCGACACAATCGACACGACTACATATGAGGAGAGCAAGCATGGCCCTGCTGACCATCGGCGATCAGTTCCCCGCCTACAACCTGAAGGCTGTCATCGGCGGCGATCTCTCGAAGGTGAACGCTCAGCAGCCCGACGACTACTTCACCCAGATCTCGAGCGACGACTACGCCGGCAAGTGGCGCATCGTCTTCTTCTGGCCCAAGGACTTCACCTTCGTGTGCCCGACCGAGATCGCCGCCTTCGGCAAGCTGAACGACGAGTTCGCCGATCGCGACGCGCAGGTGCTGGGCGCATCGGTCGACAACGAGTTCGTCCACTTCCAGTGGCGCGCCCAGCACGAGGACCTCAAGACCCTCCCGTTCCCGATGCTGAGCGACCTCAAGCGCGAACTGGCCGCCGCCACCGGCGTTCTCAATGCCGACGGCGTCGCCGACCGCGCCACCTTCATCGTCGACCCGAACAACGAGATCCAGTTCGTGTCCGTCACCGCGGGTTCGGTGGGCCGCAATGTCGACGAGGTGCTGCGGGTGCTGGACGCGCTGCAGTCCGACGAGCTGTGCGCCTGCAACTGGAAGAAGGGCGACCCGACCATCCAGGCCGGCGAGCTCATGACCGCGTCGGTGTAGTAAAGGCTCGCAAGGGAATTCGTCATGACCATCGAAAATCTCAAGAACTCGCTTCCCGAGTACGCCAAGGATCTGAAGCTCAACCTGTCCTCGCTGTCGCGGACCACCGTGCTCAACGAGCAGCAGCTGTGGGGCACCCTGCTGGCCTCGGCCGCGGCCACCCGCTCGGCGACCACGCTGCGCGAGATCGCCGACGAGGCGGCCGACGTGCTGTCCGCCGAGGCGTACAACGCCGCGCTGGGCGCCGCGTCGATCATGGGCATGAACAATGTGTTCTACCGCGGCAAGGCGTTCCTGGAGGGCCGCTACGACGATCTGCGCGCGGGCCTGCGCATGCAGATCATCGGCTCGCCCGGCGTGGACAAGGCCGACTTCGAGCTGTGGTCGTTCGCGGTGTCATCGATCAACGGCTGCCAGCACTGCCTGGAGGCGCACGAGCACACGCTGCGTGAGGCGGGCGTCTCGCGCGAGGTGATCTTCGAGGCGCTGCGCGCCGCCGCGATCGTGGCGGGCGTGGGCCAGGCCGTGGCGTCGACCGAGGCGCTGGTCACCGCCACCGTCTAGTCGAGTCCAGCCGTAAGGGCTGTACACCTGCGGGTGTACAGCCCTTACGCGTATTTGCTTATCGATTGCTGCAATACGGTCGTCGTTCGGCCCGGAAAGCGCCCTGGCCAATATGCCCGGCGTATGCGGGCCTCCCGCGAATCGATAACTGTCGGTAAGCTCGCTTGACATGACCGTTCCGGAAAGTGATGGCGCTCAAATGGAGGTCGTGCGCGTGTTCACCGACGCGGCCGGGCGTTTCGGCAATCTGCTCGGCATCGTCCGCCGCTCCGCCGTCGAGAATGCCGACCATCAGGCGCTGGCGGCCCGCGTCGGCTACAGCGAGACCGTGGTGGTCGACGACCCGGTCGACGGGCGAGTGAAAATGCGTATCTACACCCCCGCCACCGAGCTGCCCTTCGCCGGGCACCCCACGGTCGGCACCGCGTGGTGGTTCAATGACCAGCGGCAACCCGTGAAAATCATCGACGTACCCGCCGGGCCGGTCGAGGTGACGCTCTCCGAGGGCCTGACCTGGGCCCGGGCCCGGGCCGAATGGGCCCCGACGTTCGAATTCCACCAGTTCGAGGATCCGGCCGAGATCGCCACCCTGGATCCGGCCGATTTCCCGGCAGGCCAGCACTACTGCTGGGCCTGGACCGACGAGCCGCGCGGCGCGGTCCGCGCGCGAATGTTCGCCCCGGCCATGGGAGTTCCCGAGGACCAGGCCACGGGCGCGGCCGCCATCGCGCTGACCGCCCTGCTCACCCGCGGCCTGCACATCACGCAGGGCGAGGGCTCGCAGATCTTCACCGAATGGGATTCCGACGGCTGGGCCCGGGTCGGCGGCCGCGTGGTCGCCGATCACCCGATCCTCATCTAGCGGCAAAACCCTTTCCGCACACCATGACCCGATCGGGCGGACGGCCTAGGCCGCCGGGCCGATGCGCTGTCCGAAGGCGAGCCGATGGCCGCCCGGGATGCGCAGCACGAAATCCCGCAGCCCCCACGGGTGTTCGGTGAGCTCGGTGGCGATCTCGCCGCCGTGGCGCTCGCAGTGCGCGTAGAGCGCGTCCACATCGTCCACGCCGACGTATCCGGCGGTGGTCTCGTTGACGGCCGGGTGGGGCGTGCGCACGATGCCCAGTCCCACCCCGCCGCGGCGCAGTAGGGCCAGCCCCATCGCTGGCTCGTGAACCTCGACCACGAACCCCAGCACATCGCGCAGGAAGTCGACGGTGGGCGTGAGGTCGGCCACCTCGAGGTTGGCGCGGTAGCTCTCGAACTCGGCCATTGCCGCAGCATACCGCCGGTGCGGCGGCAAATTCGGTTGCGCGGCTGTCGGTGGGCGGTGAGATGGTTGGGGGCGCGCCGCAGTCATCGGCCGCAGCCGATCAGCACCTGGAAAGGACGTTTCGCCGTGGACACCCCCGTCGAGTCACCGACCGCCCCTGAGCGGTCCGATCGGGCGGGACGGCGCGAGTGGATCGGCCTCGGGGTGCTGGCACTGGCCTGCCTGGTCTATGCGATGGATCTGACCGTGCTGCACCTGGCCGTGCCACAGATCAGCGCGACACTGCATCCGAGCAGCACCGCACTGCTGTGGATCATCGACGTCTACGGGTTCATGCTGGCCGGTCTGCTCATCACCATGGGCACACTCGGCGATCGCATCGGGCGACGGCGGCTACTACTGCTCGGCGGGGCGTTGTTCGGAGTGGTGTCGGTGGTAGCGGCCTTCTCCCCCACCGCCGAATTCCTGATCGGGTGCCGGGCGCTGCTGGGCATCGCGGGCGCCACCATCGCGCCGTCGACACTGTCGTTGATCTTCAACATGTTTCGCGATCCCCGGCAGCGGTCGCTGGCCGTGGGCACCTGGGTGAGCGCGTTCTCCGCGGGCGGCGTGGTCGGCCCACTGCTGGGCGGCGTACTGCTGGAGCATTTCTGGTGGGGTTCGGTGTTCCTGCTGGCCGTACCGGTCATGGCGCTGCTACTGGTGCTCGGGCCGCGGGTGCTGCCGGAGTTCCGTGACCCGGAAGCCGGGCGGCTCGATCCGGCCAGTGCCGCACTGAGTGTGGTCACCATGGTGGCGCTGGTACTGGCCATGAAGAAGCTCGCGCAGGATGGGCCGGGGACGGTGCCGCTGGTGGCCGCGGTGGCCGGGCTGCTCGCGGGCGCGCTGTTCGCGCACCGTCAGCTCACCTGTCCCGATCCCATGCTGGATCTGCGACTGTTCCGGCTGGGCGCGTTCCGCACCGCGCTGGGCATCAATGTGATCGCCATTTTCGTGGCGTTCGGCTATTTCCTGTTCGTGGCCCAGTACTTCCAGCTGGTCCTGGAGATGACGCCCATGCAGGCCGGTGCGGCCATGGCGCCGTCCAGTGTCGGCTTCATCATCGGTTCGCAGGCGGCCCCGCGCATCGTGCGGGTCGTGCGGCCCGCCTACCTGATCGGCGCCGGAATGATGCTGGCCGCAGTCGGATTGGTCATGCTCACCCAGCTGTCGGCGCACGGCGGTCCGGTCCTGGCCGTGATCGCCTCGCTGCTCATCGCCCTGGGGCTGGCGCCGGTCTTCGGCATCACCACCGAGCTCATCGTCGGCTCCGCCCCGCCGGAGCAGGCGGGGGCCGCCTCGGGCGTGTCCGAGACCGGCGCGGAACTCGGTGGCGCCCTGGGCATCTCGATCCTGGGCAGCATCAGCCTGGCCATCTACCGCGCCGATCTCGCCGACGCGCTGCCGCGCGATCTGCCGAGCGCGGACGCGGTGCGCGAAACACTGGGCGAGGCGGTCCAGGTGGCCGCCACGCTCCCCGGCGATATGGGTTCCGCGGTCCTGACCGCGGCCCGCGCGGCCTTCATCCACGGTGTGCACATCACGGCGGGAGTCGCGGCGGTGGGCGCGCTCCTCGTGGGTGTGCTGGCCGTGGCCAAGCTACGCCACGTGCCCGCCGGTGAACTCTCCGGCGGGCACGGGCACTAGCGTTCGGACACTCCGCCCGGTCCGGCTCAGCCCAGGGCGCGCGCGAAGCGGTCGGCCATCTCCGCGACCTGGGCCTCGGTGATGACGAACGACGGCGAGATCTGCAGGGCACCCTGACCGGCGGCGCGTGTCGAGACACCGTGGGCGCGAAGGGTTTTCACCATGGCGAGGGCCTCGGCCGGGTCGGCCAGCTGGACCGCGGCGACCGCACCCAGGCCGCTGCGCACCTCGGCGACCCGCGGGTGCTCGGCCAGCAGCGAGAAGTACTGGTGCAGTAGGGATTCCAGGTTCTTGCTGGCATCCAGCAGGTGCTCGCGCTCGACGATGTCGAGGTTGGCCATGGCCGCGGCGGCCGCGCCGGCGTGACCGCCGTAGGTGTAGCCGTGCCGCCACCAGACGCCGCCGGCGAAGAACGGCTCGGCGACGCGGGGCGCGACGAAGACCGCGCCCATGGGGACGTACCCGGAGGTGAGGCCCTTGGCGGTGGTCATGAGGTCGGGTTCCAGGCCGAAACGCGAGGAGGCGAACCAGGATCCGCCGATGCGGCCGAAGCCGGTGACGACCTCGTCGGCGACGAAGAGGATGTCGTTGTCGCGGCAGATCCGCCGGACCTCGTTGAGGTAGCCCTCCGGCGGCAGGTACACCCCGCCCGCGCCGATGATGGGCTCGGCGAAGAACGCCGCGATCCGGTCCGCGCCGACCTCCTCGATGAGGGCGGTCAGCGCCTTGGCCTGATCCCATTCGATGGTGCGGGTGTCGGGCATGAAGACGCCGGTGTAGCCCTCGCCATTGACCGGGATGCCGGCCAGCGCGGTGCCGCCGACATGCATGCCGTGGTACGCCTTCTGACGGCCCACCAGGATGGTCTTCTCCGGGCGGCCCAGCTCCTGCCAGTATCGGCGGGCCAGCTTGGCGGCGGTGTCGATGCCGTCGGAGCCGCCGGAGGTGAAGAAGATCTTGCTGCCGGGCACCGGCGCCAGGGCGGAGAGTCGCTCGGCCAGATCACGGGTCACCGGTGAGGCCAGATCGCCGAAGTTGGAGTAGTGCGCGACCTGGGTCAGCTGCGCGGCGACCGCGTCGGCGATCTCGCGGCGGCCGTGTCCGATATTGGCGAACCAGAGGCCGCCGGTGGCATCGAGGTACTGTGTCCCACCCTCGTCCCAGATGTACGCGCCCTCGCCGCGCGCCACCACGAACGCCCCGTCCCGCTCGACCGCACCCATATCGGCGAAGCCATGCCACAGCGAACCCATCCAGAGCACCTCCATCACCCGATACCGGCCACGCCCATCCGGGCGAACCGGTCTTTCTTCACCATCTCACCATCACGACGGTGAACAGGTCGAATGGCCCCCGGGTCACCCGGCCGCGGCGGCGACGAGCATGTAGGCGGTGCCGAGATCCATCACCAGGTGCGGCACCACGGCCAGCGATCCGGCCGCGCCCATGGGATGCGGGAACACCCGTGGCAACCGGTGGCGCAGCGCCGGCACCGCCATGACCGCCGCGTCCGCCACGAACAGCGCCGCCAGCACCAGCACCGGACCGGGTGCGGGCCCCACGTGCCCGTGCCCGCCGTGTTCGTGCGGCCCGTGCCCGCTCATCGCGTACAGCATCGCCGCGGCCGCCAGAACGTGATACGCGAACGCGCCGGCCATCCCTCCCCCGGTGCCCGCGTCCGAAAACGCGCTGCGCCACCGCAGTATCCGATCTCCCAGCAACAGCGTGTACACGACCACCATGGCCGTCAGCACCCCGCGCACCGCGTGCGGGTCGGCGACCGTCGGAAACACCAACATTCCCAGCATTACCAGGCACATCACCAGGTGTGCGGCATCCGACTCCCGATCCACGCGCAACCAGGCGCACGAGCCCGGGCGCACCGTGCCGAGCCTGGCGGCCACCAGGGCGGCGGCCAGGCAGAAGGCCATCACCGCGACCCACCGCACCACCCCGTACTGCTCGACGATCAACCCCACACCCCACCACCTCTCACCGCGGCGACCGGCTCCCCTTCCATGCTGACACCGTCCGGCCCCGGCTCCCCCGCCTTTCCCCTGCCGAATCCCCCGCCCGGGCACCGCCACTGGGTGACCGATTACCCGGCCGATTCACTCCTCACACCCCTGAATCGTTCGTATCGAGTGATCGAACAGAGGAGCACCCATGCGTCCGAGCCGAACCGACGACCCGGTGGATCCGATCGCCGATCTGCGCGCGAACCTGTACCTGCTGCGCTGTTCGGTCGAGCGGATGACCGAGGCGATGAAAGGAATCCTCCACGAGATGCGGAGCTTCGACGCGCGGCTGAGCACCCTCGAGGCCGGTCTCGGCGACCCAGCAGCGAACAAGAATCAGTGCGCCTCGAAACCTGTTTTCCAGCAGGGTATTTCGTGGCCGACATCGGACGGTCCGCAGGAATTCCCTGGTCGACACGCCTTATCGCCGCATTCGCTGCCCGGCCCGATGTCTCCGATAGGCTTAATTGCCAGCCAATAGCGGCTGTTCCTGTGATATCGGACTCTGGAAGAAACGCTAGCGCACATCTTCGAGAAAGGATCCAGGTTTGCGGCGTCTCATAATCGTCGCCGCGGCGGGCACGGCCGTGGCAACTCTGGGCGTCCTGGGCGTGTGGGCCTGGGGTACCGACGTGGGCCAAGCCCAGCCGCCCGGCTCGGATGTAACCGGTTCGGGAGTTCACGTGACGGCATCGGTCGACAGGGTCGGGGTGAATGCGCCCGGCAACCGGACTCCGAACTTCCTCATGACGTTCTCGCATGCCGCACAAATGTCCGGCGATTACTCGGTCAATGTGGAGGGTGACCCGATCACGTCGGGTCAGGCCGTCGCGGGGTTCATCCTCGGCTGCGGGATCAGTGTGGCCGGCGGCTTCACCGTCGGAATCGAGCCCAACCAAGGCTGGGTCGGCGCCCTTGCCCCGACAGTGAGCCCTGCGAGCACTGCGAGCGCCGTCAGCGCGCCGCTTGCGACGGCCACTCCCATGCCGACGTCCAACGCCTCCGTCGTCACACCCAGCGCCATTACACCCATTGCCCGCACACCCCTTACCAGCCCAGCCAGGGCCGCCATAACCACTACGAGCCCATCCAGCGCCACTACCACCCCAACCAGCGCCACTACCACCCCAACCAGCGCCACTACCACCCCAACCAGCGCCACTACCACCCCAACCACCCCAACCACCCCAGCCAGCGCCACTACCCCCGAGACCACGCCGACCACCCCAACCACCGAGACGACCACCCCGACCACCGAGACGACCACCCCGACCACCGAAACCACTACCACCACAACCACTGCCAGCCCACCCAGCATCGACCTCGGACCCAGTGTCGGCGGGGCGCTGGGCATCACCGAAGTCTTGACGGCCACCCTGGGGCCCGGCCAGGTCACCATCGCGACAACGGCGACGTCGGCCCTGGACAACACCACCGTGTTCCCGTACCGCATCAGTTTCAACAACGCCGCGTTGAACGTCGCCCAATGCGCCTCGCCGGTGTCGGCCGTCCCCTTCGTCACGACCACGGTGAGTACCGCGCAGGGAGTGGTGCAGACCACCGCCTACGGCGATCAGTTCACCTTCTGAAGCCCGGAGCCGATTCGAGAAGGGTTGGGGGTCAGCGAATCCGGAACACCGGTCCCCGGGGGCGGAACGGCAGCGTGGCGCCGGCGGGGATCAGGAAGGCGTGTTCGTGGCGGATGCGCAGGACATCGATCATGCCGTCGGTGATGACCAGAATCGGTCCGTCGGCCGGGAAGTCGTCGGCGCGTTCGAGCAGCCGGATGCCCGGTTGCAGCACGGTGCCGCCGCGACCTCGGACGCGAACGCTGGAGGCGATCTCGTCGACCGGCAGGTATCCGGCATCGTGGGCGGCCGCGTCGCAGAACACGACTCGGGCACGCGGCACGTCGCGAGCGAGGGCGTAGGACGCGATGGCGCCCAGCCCCTTGCCCATCAGCTCCCCCGACATCGAGCCCGAGGTATCGAGTACCACGCCGAAGGTGGGCAGCCGCACCGATTCATCCGGCCGCGCCCAGGCCGGGCGCGGAATGTCGGGGGTCGCGGACTGGCGGCGTGAGGCGCGGGCGTAGCTGCGGCGCTTCTCGACGGCCGGGACGTGCTCGTCGAACCATTGCGCCAGTTGGGCATCCCAGGGCAGCGGCGGCTGATCGAGCGCGCGGATCTCCTGTTCCAGTCCGGCAGGTAGCAGTCCGCGGCCGCTGGACTGGTGGTAGGCCAGACCGGTGTGCAGGGCATTGCGGTAGTACTCGTCCAGGTCCAGGTAGCGGCCCGGAGTGTGGCTGTGCGGCAGCGGTTCTCCGAGGATGTCGCTCTTGCCGCGCCCGCGCAGGGTGGCGATCTTGCGCAGGCGGCGCATGTCGGTCGCGATGCGGTCGTAGACCTGTTCGGCCGAAAGGCCTTTCAGCTGCGGGTCGTACAGCAGCCCCTCGGGCAGCTCCCCCACGCCCATCTCGACGAGCCAGCCGTTGATCACGTAATCGCAGGCGACATTGAACAGGTAGTGGTCACGCCGGCCCGCGCGGTCACCGTGCCGCAGAGCCGCGTGCAGCATTTCGTGCGCGAGGACGAAGCGCCACTCTTCATCGGACAACACCGCGAACGGATTGATGTAGATCTCGGCCGCCTCGGCATTGACCGCGGCGATCGAAATGTCCCAGCCGCGAGCGAGATCGGCGTCGGCGACGATCTTCATACCCGCGGCCAGCGCGCCCAGCAGTGGATAGGACGAGACGAACCAGTTGAGCGCCCGGTCCCAGACCCGCAGGCTCGTGGCCTGTCCGCGCGTGACATCGCGGCCGGCCTCGGCCAGCGCCTCCCGGGCCGCCTCACCGATACCGGCGGCGAAGCGCGACTGATGATCCCGCTTGCCGGCCGTCTCGGCCGTGTCGACGAAGAAGTCCGGGAACTCGGTGCGGCGGTATGGCTCCGGGACGCTCGACTGCCGCCAGCGCTCGGCCAGGCCACGTTCATCCGACCCGCCGGGCGGGGGCGGCAACTCGTGCGGCGGGCGGCCGATCTTCAGGGTCAGCAGATACTGGTCGACCACCGCGCAGCAGGCGGCTCGGTAGACCGGATGGGGCCGACTCGACGCGGTGATCCAGGTGCGCGCGTAGACATTCGGCGCCAGAGCGTGCTCCGGCAGGCCGCGTGGGTCGAGGTGGCCGAACCCCGCATGCAGTAGCAGATGCGCGAAGATCCACGCCCATTCCTCGGCGGAGCCATGCCGCTTCGAGTCGTAATAGACAGTGCCCCATGGTGATACGACGGCCCACACATCTTCGGGCAGGCGGCCGTCGATGTCGATGGACCCGTTCTGGATCCGCCGGAACATCGGATGCTGACACACCTGCCGCCATCCGGTGTCGAGATTCTCGCGCCACGGGTCGATCACCTTGCCGCGCTTGCGATTCGAGCGTCCGGCCACGGGCTATCGCCGCGCCGCCAGCCGCGGCAGATCGCGGGTGACCTCGACCAGGAACCAGGACGGCAGGACCGGCAGCCCATCGTCGTCCGCGGCGATGACCAGCTGCGCACACTCGACCGAGATCTCGGCCAGTTCGGTGAGCATGGTCTTGGCACGCAGGGAGAATCGTTTCACCCCGGGCGATGCGTGCTCGCGGGATGCGGGGAGCTCCTTGACGAGCCGGGCCCGGAACACCTCCGACAGGAAGTACAGCAGGTCGCGGTCGGCTGGATTGCGGGGCCATCCCGCCTCACCCTTGACGACCGCGTCCAGGTCGTAGGCGTGCCGCACGGTCTTGACGAAGGCGCGGAAGCCGGAAGCGTGTGCGGCGGTGAGGATTCCGGACGACAGCACCGCCAGGGTGGTGTCGTCGATGTCATCGCCGTAGGAGTGCAGGGCGTCGGAGAGCATGTGCCAGCCGCGCGGGGTGGAGAAGGGCTGTTCGGTCTTGGGCGGCTGCGCCCACAGGTGGTCGGGCCGTTGCATGACGTACTCGATCACCCAGGGATGAATGTCATTGCCGGCGGCCCATTTTAGCCAGTCGTCGAGGTCGGCGCGTAAGTGCACGTGCACCATGCGATTGACCAGCGCGGAGGCCATGGGGCGGGCGAGGGCGTTGTCGGTGGCGCGGTTGCCCGCACCGATCACGACCGATCCGGCGGGCAGCTCGTAGGCGCCCACGCGCCGGTCGAGAATCAGTGAGTAGAACGACTTCTGGACTTCGGCGGGCGCGGCATTGAGTTCATCGAGGAACAGGCAGTACGGCTGCTCGCGGGCGATCATCTCCGGCGGCGCGAACCGGCTGCGGTTCTCGACGATCTGCGGCACGCCGATGAGGTCCTCGGGGGCCAGCTGCGTGCCCAGCAGGGTGACGCAGTCCAGGCCGAGGGCCTCGGCGAAACCGCGCACCAGCGAGCTCTTACCGATTCCGGGCGCTCCCCACAGAAATACCGGACGCACCACCGCGACGTGCAGCAGCAGCTCCGGCAACTGGTCCGGAGTCACCGTGACAGTCGCTTCCAAATCGTCCTTTCAGGCCGGATGTGGACCCAGGTTAGGAGCGCACACCCGAGGGCGGCCAATGATTTTCGGCGCGGGACGACGTCGATGAGCAGCGGGTCGAGTCAGTAGAGCAACGGGCCCAGGCGGGCGGCGCAGTCACGGGCCGGGTCGCGGTGGGTCTCGAGCGCCGGCAGCCGGTTGCTCGGGCCGCTCAGGCACAGCGCACCCGCGAGACTGCCCACGGCATTGTAGATGGGCAGGGCCAGACAGGCGACGCCGGGCACGAGTTCGTCTGCGGCCCTGGCATATCCGGACTCGCGGACGGTCCGCAGATCCTCGGCGAGAGCGGCGTGATCGACCTTGGTGCGCGCCGCGATTCGCACCGGGTGCGCGACGAGCGTGCGCCATTCGGTCCGGGCGGCGAGCAGCAGTTTACCCGCGGCGGAGGCGTGCAGATGCCGCGACAACTCCCGCTCACCCGGAATCGGATGGTCCGGGTCCTCACTGAGCACCTGTACCGCGGCCGGGCGGAAGTTCATGAGGTGCACCGCGAATCGGGTGGACGCACGGAATTCGCCGAGCAGACCACCCGCGGCGGCCGGCACCACCGGTATCCGGATGGCGGCTGCGAACCCGTGCAGCCGCGCACCCAGCGCGAAGCCGCGCAGATCGGCGGTGCGGACCAGATACTCGTCGGCGACAAGGGAATTCAGCAGCCGGTAGGTGGTGGCGGGGGCGATGCCGAGGCGTTCGGCGATCTCCTTGGCGGTGACGCCCACCCCGCAGTCGGCGACCGCCTCGAGAATGGCGATGGAGTTGGTGACGGTGGTGGTGCGGCGGGAGTCCTTCATCGCGCCTACCGGAAGGTCGCGGTGGGCAGCAGGTCCGCGCGCTGAGGTTCGTCGTAGATGCCGAGGCCGCGCAAGCGATCCGGCGCACAGACCCGCAGCGCGATGGTGAAGAGCGCGGCGGCCGTCAGCACCGCGGTGTAGGCGATCACCACGGTGACATTGTCATTGCGGGCCGATACCGCGGCGGCGACCATGAGGATTCCGAGCAGAGTCGCGGTGACCGTGCCGAGCAGCGCCATGCCACGGCTGGGTTCGCCGATGCGGCGCAGCAGCGCGGGAGTGGCCAGGCAGGCGGGCAGATACGAGCCCAGGTAGCCGAGCGCGCTCAGGGTGAGAAAGCTCCGAATCCCGTCCTGCGGTTCGGCTCCCGACAGCAGGTACCAGACCGCGCAGGCGGTCACCGCGCCGACCGCCGCGACGATCCCGGGTGCGGGCGTGTGGAAACGCGCGTGCGTGCGACCGGCCGCGGCCGGGGCGATGCCCTCGCGGCCCATCGTGAACAGCACTCGGACCAGGGCATTGATCGAGGCGACCGTGCACGCGAAGAACGACGCCGCCACCCCGAGGTCCAACACCGCGCTCAGGAATCGCGAATTGTCCTGCAACACAAGGTCCGTCACCGGTGTGGAACCGGCTGCCAGGCCGGGCGGCGCGGCGGCCAGCGCCACCGCCTGCGCGGACACCGTGATCAGATAGATGACCGCCGCGGCGACCGGCGTCCACGCCAGCGTGCGCGGCACCGACCGGAAGGGCCGGTAGGCCTCGGCGGACAACGTTGTCGCACTCTCGAACCCGACGAACGCGCTGATGGCCACCACCGCACTCATGGCGAGACCACCGGTGCCACCGTGCCATTCGAAGGCGCGGCCGGCCTGCGCGCCGACACCGTCGCGGGTCAGCAGGTAGCCCATCAGGGCCAGGACCGTCACCACCGAGACGCATTCGATCAGCAGGGTCACCGAGGCGGACAGCCGGATCCCCCGCACCATGAGCACCGCCGCCGCCGAAGCCGCGATCAGCAGCAGCGCGACAATCGTTGCGGTCCCGCCGAATCCGGCGAGTCCGGCGGTCACCGCGACCTGGTCCAGATACGTGCCGACCGCGATCAGGCCCGCCACGCTGACGCTCGCGTACCCGGCGATCGCCGACCAGCCGACCGGTACGGCCACCGCGGGGCCGAGCCCCTTGGCCACATACGTGTACAGCCCGCCGGTCACCGCCAGCCGCTGCGCCATCGGCCGGATCACCAGCGCCACCCCCCAGGCCAGCAGCGCCGCCGCCAGGAACGCGGCCACACTCGCCCCGCCCCCGGCCGCGCCGATCACGAACGCCGGGGTGACCACGGCCGTCCCCGACGGCGCGATGGCCGCGACCGACTGTGCGAACACCGGCACGAAAGGCAGTTCGCGCCTGGTCAATCCGCGCACGGGTGAACGTCCGGACACCGGGGGCCGACTCGGCGCAGCCGATCTCATATGCGCGCCTCTCTCTGGACCGGTTCACCGACAATGGGTTGCCACAGCGTCGCCGATCCGTATTGCACGGGCGTAAACACACGTAACATCCGCTTGTCTCGAGGCGAGAGAAAAATCTTGCGCCTTTCCCGCCGACGGTCACCGTCACACACCCGCCGCTGTTACAGACCGTCTATAGCGTTCCGCGCCATCGGAAAAGACCCCGCCACCCGGTGATTCCGGGGCGGGCGCAGCAGAGAGACGGATCCATGACGCAGCAGATCGAACGCGCCACCGCCGCGCCGCCCGGCGCCAATCCGCCCGACGGGGTGCACCGCCTCAAGGCCAATGCCGTAGGTTTGCTCGGGGTGGTGTTCATGGCCATCGCCACCGCCGCGCCGATCACCGCCATGACCGGCAATGTGCCGTTCATGATCTCGGCCGGGACCGGGACGGGCACGCCCGCCGCGTTCCTGATCGCCATGGTGGTGCTCGCGGTGTTCTCGGTGGGCTTCACCACCATGTCCAAGCACATCACCGCGACCGGCGCGTTCTACGGGTTCATCTCGTTCGGACTGGGCCGTTCGGCCGGGCTGGCGGCGGGACTGCTGGCCACCTTCGCCTACATGGTGTTCGAGGGCTCGCTGGTCGGGATCTTCTCGAGCTTCGGCACGAATACCGTTGCGGCACAGTTCGGCGTGCACGTGCCCTGGTGGGTGTTCGCGATCGTCATGCTGGCGATCAATGCCCTGGGCACCTGGTTCGGGGTGGCCGTCGCGGAGAAGTTCCTGGTCGTGCTGCTGGGCACCGAGTGCGCGGTACTGGCCATCATGGGTATCGCGGTGGCGCTGCACGGCGGTGGGCCGCACGGATTCTCGTTCGCGCCGCTGAATCCGGTCAATGCCTTCACCGGGCCGTCGGCGGGGCTGGGCCTGTTCTTCGCGTTCTGGTCGTGGGTCGGATTCGAGTCGACGGCCATGTACGGCGAGGAATCCCGTGATCCCAAGCGGATCATCCCCAAGGCCACCATGATCGCGGTCATCGGTGTCGGGGTGTTCTATGTGCTGGTGTCGTGGATGGCAATGTCCGGCAACGGCATCGGGGAATCGGCGGCGCTGGCGGCCTCCGACAACCCGATGGACCTGTTCTTCCACCCCACCCAGACCTATGTCGGGCATTGGGCGGTGAGCGCCATGCAGTGGCTCATGATGACCGGATCCCTGGCCTGCGGCATGGCATTCCACAACTGCGCCGCCCGCTACCTCTACGCGCTCGGCCGGGAGGGCGTCTTCCCCGTGCTCGAGCGCACCGTCGGCCGCACCCATCCCCGGCACGGGTCACCGCACATCGCGGGCGTGGTCCAGACGGTCATCGCCTGCGCGCTGGTCGCGGGCTTCGGAATCGCGGGCAAGGATCCCTATTCCGGCACCTACACGTTGCTGGCGATTCTCGGCACCATGGCCATCCTGGTGGTCCAGGCGGCCTGTTCCTTCGCGGTGCTCAATTACTTCCGTACCCATCACCCCGAGAGCCGGCACTGGTTCCGCACCGTGCTGGCTCCGCTGCTGGGCGGCCTCGCCATGGCCGGCGTGGTCGGGTTGCTGGTCCTGAACATGGGTACCGCCGCGGGCGCCGAATCCAGCTCCCTGGTCCTGAAGGCCACCCCGTGGCTGGTCGCCGCAATCGCCCTGGGCGGCTTCGGTTTCGCCGAATATCTGAAACGTCGCTCCCCCGCCCGGTACGCGCGGGTCGGCCGGACCGTCCTGGCGGAAACCCACGAACGCTGACCTCCCTGATCGGGGTCCGGCAGCGTGGCGACGGCCCGGAGCCTTGCGGCTTCCGGGCCGTCTTCAGCTTCGAGTCGGCGTGCACGTATCCGACGCCCCGCGGTAGCACCCTCGGAACCGTGCCACTGCGGTTCGCCCCACGACGGCCCGAACAGCCGAACCGGATAACCCGAAATGATCACGAAACCCGTCCGGCCACACCGAGTCTCACCGGTCGCACGAGTACACATGCACCACACTGGAACGGACGGCACGGTAGGTCGGCGGGTTGGCGCGGCCGGTCAGTACCCCGGACCGGCGGCGCGGCCCATGCGGTCAGGCTCTCGAGCTCGGCGGATAGCCTGGCGGCATGCGCATTGTGATCGACGATCTGAGCGGGGACGAGGTGATCGGACTGCTCGAGGCCCACGTTGCCGAGATGCTGGCGAACTCACCCGAGGACAGCATGCACGCGCTCGATGTGGCGGCGCTGCGCAAGCCGGAGATCACCTTCTGGTCGGCATGGGAGGGCACGGAACTGGCCGGGTGCGGGGCGCTCAAGGAGCTGGATCCGGTGCACGGCGAGATCAAGTCCATGCGAACCGCGGCGAGCCAACGGGGGCGCGGGGTGGCGTCACAGTTGCTGCGGCATATCCTCGCCGAGGCCGCCGCGCGCGGATACGAGCGGTTGAGCCTCGAGACCGGGGCGTCGGAGTTCTATCTGCCTGCGGTGCGGTTGTACGAGCGGCACGGGTTCGAAGAGTGCGGGGCGTTCGCGGAGTACGCGGCGGACCCGCACAGCGTCTTCATGACCCGGGCACTCTGAGCCGGAGTCAGCGGCTGACGGCCCTGGGTACCAGCCCGTTCAGCGCCGCCGCGATCACGCCCAGGATGGCGAAGATCACGGCCATGGTCACCAACCCGGCGGACAGCTGGGCGTAGCCCTGGTCGCGGGGGTCGATGAACGGGTAGGGGTACCAGTCGACGAACGGCCCGCGCAACAGCGTGTAGGAGCCGTAGGCCAGCGGGTAGGCCAGCCAGCCCAGGATGAGCCGGACGGTCGGCTTCAGACCGGCGGTCACCAGCAACCAGTCCGCGATCAGCACGATCGGAATCACCCGATGCAGGGTGTCGTTGATCCACCGCTCGGTCAGCTGCACATCGATGTCGGCCAGCAGCACGGCGTAGATGACGAGGGTGATGGTCAGGTAGAGGGTGGCCGCGCCGCGAAACACCTGCCAGCGCCGGCCGGCCGGGTCACGCAGCCCGCCGACCAGCAGCACGATGATGCCCAGGATGTTGGACTGGATGGTGAAGTAGCTGAAGAAGTTGAGATACGAATAATTCGGGTTGCCCACATTGCGCAGCGGAATCCAGACCAGCGCCACCAAGCCCACGATTCCGAAAACGATGCGCAGCACCCGGATCCACGCGGGCGTTCCACCTCTGACGGCCATGGCCCGATGGTCGCACGCCGAACCGCCCGAACGGGGACGATACGCCGGTGCGGCACACTTCCGGCAAGCGCGAGATCGGGCCACCGGACACCGCGCCGACCGGCCCGGACCGACTCTTCGCTATCGTTGACGATGCAATGACCAGGACCGCCGCCACCTCTCGCGAGCTTCGTTCCCGCCTGGCCGATCTCTCGATCCGCGACGAGCACCGGTTGCGTCGCAGGCTCGACAAGGCCCGCGGTGGCGATCTCACCGACCTCGAAGCAGATATCGACGCCGCGCAACGCCGGGTGGACGCCCGCCGCGCCGTCGTCCCGACCATCCGGTATCCGGAGCAGCTACCGGTTTCCGCTTGCCGCGACGACATCGCGGCGGCCATCGCCGCACATCAGGTCGTGATCGTGGCCGGCGAGACCGGCTCCGGCAAGACCACCCAGATCCCCAAGATCTGCCTCGAGCTCGGGCGCGGGGTCCGCGGCACCATCGGCCACACCCAGCCGCGGCGACTGGCCGCCCGCACCGTGGCCGAGCGCATCGCCGAGGAACTCGGCACCGAACTGGGCGACGTGGTCGGCTACACGGTCCGCTTCACCGATCAGGCGTCGGACCGCACGCTGGTCAAACTCATGACCGACGGCATCCTGCTCGCCGAGATCCAGCGCGACCGGCTGCTGCGCCGCTACGACACCATCATCATCGACGAGGCGCACGAGCGCAGCCTCAATATCGACTTCCTGCTCGGGTATCTCAAGCAGCTGCTGCCCAAGCGCCCGGATCTGAAGATCGTCATCACCTCCGCGACCATCGACCCGGAGCTGTTCGCGCGGCATTTCGGTGACGAGAACGGCACGCCCGCACCGATTGTCGAGGTGTCGGGACGGTCGTATCCCGTGGAGGTCCGATACCGGCCGCTGTCGCTGGAGCTTCCGGTCACCTCCGAGGACCCCGACGACGAGGACACCCGGATCGTCGACCGCGACCCCACCGACGCCATCGGCGACGCGGTGCGGGAACTGCAGTCCGAGGGCGACGGGGACATCCTGGTCTTCCTCTCCGGCGAACGCGAGATCCGCGATACCGCGGACTCGCTGCGGGATATGCGGCTGCCGCGCACCGAGATTCTGCCGCTGTACGCGCGGCTGTCGGCGGCCGAGCAGCACCGGGTATTCGAATCGCACACCGGCAGGCGCGTGGTGCTCGCCACCAATGTGGCCGAGACCTCGCTCACGGTGCCGGGCATCCGCTACGTCATCGACCCTGGCACCGCACGCATTTCGCGCTACTCCATGCGCACGAAGGTGCAGCGGCTGCCCATCGAGTCCATCTCGCAGGCATCGGCGCGGCAGCGGTCCGGTCGCTGCGGCCGTGTCGCGGACGGTATCGCCATCCGGCTGTACTCCGAGGACGACTTCGAATCCCGGCCGCAGTTCACCGAACCCGAGATCCTGCGCACCAACCTGGCCGCCGTCATTCTCCAGATGACCGCGCTCGGGCTCGGCGATATCGAGAGCTTCCCCTTTGTCGAGGCCCCCGACGCGCGTGCCATTCGCGACGGCATCGCGCTGCTCGAGGAGCTCGGCGCGCTGGGCCGGGCGGAGGCCGAAGCCGGTGCGCGCAAGGACATTCCGGACGCCGGTCTGATCCTCACCCCCATCGGCCGCGAAATGGCGCAGATCCCGGTCGATCCGCGCATGGCCCGCATGCTGGTCGAGGCCAACCGCGGCGGCTGCCTCGCCGAGGTCCTCATCATCGTCGCGGCCCTGTCCATCCAGGATGTCCGCGAACGCCCCGTCGAACACCAGCAGGCCGCCGACACCAAACACGCGCGCTTCACGGTCGAGGGCTCCGACTTCCTGGCCTACCTGCGCCTCTGGGACTACCTCCGCGAACAGCGGAACGCCCTCTCCTCCAACCAGTTCCGCCGCCTGTGCCGCGACGAGTTCCTGCACTACCTCCGGATTCGCGAATGGCAGGACCTGCACGGCCAACTCCGCACCATCACCCGCGGCCTCGGGTGGAACACCGCAGGCTCGGACGCCCAATTCGACCGCACCGCAACGCCTTCCGACACCGACGGCGCCCCGCGCAACCGCCGCGGCCGGAGCACGAGCCGCGCGGATCGCGGCGAGAGCAGATCCGAAACCGGATCCGGCGAACACCTGGCCACCAATGACGCTCGCGACAGCCATACCGGACGAAACCGGCGCGGGAGCGGCGGTGCGCACGCCAACGACCCGGGCCGCGCGAGCCGATCCCAGAGTGGGCGCGGAAGCACGAGAGGCGCGGCATCGGACAGCAACAGGGCGGAGTTGGCCGAGACCCTCGCGGCGAAAGCGGGGCTGGACAACGACTCGCTGCCCTGGGATGTGACGTCCATCCACCAGGCGCTGCTGGCGGGCATGCTCTCGCATATCGGTGTGCGGGAGGCGGAGACCCGGGAGTTCCTGGGGGCTCGCAACGCCAAGTTCATGATCTTCCCGGGATCGTCGCTGGCCAAGAAGCCGCCGCGGTGGGTGATGGCGGCCGAGCTGGTGGAAACCTCGCGGTTGTGGGGGCGGACGGCGGCCCGGATCGAACCCGAGTGGGCCGAGCGGCTGGCCGGGGACCTGGTGAAACGCACGTACTCCGAACCGCATTGGTCGGCGAAACGGGGTGCGGCGGCGGCCTACGAGCGGGTGACGCTGTACGGCATTCCGCTGGTGACGCAGCGGCGGGTGGACTTCGGGCGGATCGATCCGGAGTTGTCGCGGGAGCTGTTCATCCGGCACGCGCTGGTGCAGGGCGAGTGGCAGACCAAGCACGACTTCTTCGCACGGAACCGCGAATTGCTCGACGACGTCGCGGATCTGGAGCATCGGGCGCGACGGCGCGACATCCTGGTCGACGATCAGGTGCTGTTCGACTTCTACGACCAGCGCATTCCGTCGGACATCGTGTCGGTGCGGCACTTCGACAGCTGGTGGCGCAAGACCCAGCGCGCCGATCCGAACCTGCTGGACTTCACCGCCTCCACGGTGGTGAACGAGGATGCGGCACTGCTGGATCCGACCGCCTACCCCGACAGCTGGCGGCAGGGCGAGCTGACCTTCCCGCTCACCTACCAGTTCGAGCCCGGTCAGGCCGACGACGGTGTCACCGTGCACATCCCGATCGCCCAGCTCGCGCACGTGCGCTCGGTCGGCTTCGACTGGCTGGTCCCCGGCATGCGTGAGGAGCTGGCCGCCGCGTTCATCAAGACGCTGCCGAAACAGCTGCGCCGCACCGTGGTTCCCGCACCCGACTTCGCCAAGGCCGCCCTGGACCGCCTCACCCCGCGCGCCGAACCACTGCGCACCGGGCTGGCCCGGGAGCTGTCGCAGCTCGGCTCGGTGACCATCGCCGCCGCCATGCTCGATCCGGCGGGCCTGCCCGACCACCTGCGCATGACCTTCGCCGCCACCGACCCGACCGGTGCCGTCGTGGCCCGCAGCAAGAGCCTGGCCGAACTGAAATCCACCCTGGCGGAACAGGTCTCGAAGTCGGTAGCGCGTGCCAACAACGCCGCCGAGCGGGCCCCGTCCACGGTGTGGACCTCAGAATCCCTGGGCACCCTGCCATCCTCGGTGAAGCGCCAGGTCAGCGGCCAGACCATTACCGGCTATCCGGCCCTGGTCGCCGAAACGGACGGCGTGGCGGTACGCGTCCTCAGCTCCCCCGCCGCCCAGGCCACCGCCATGCGCACGGGCACCCGCGCGCTGCTGCTGGGCGCGATCACCACCAATACCCGCGCTGTCACCGCGGGCCTGCCGCCCACCGATCGCCTTGCGCTGAGCCAGAATCCGTACGGCACCCTCGACGCCCTGGTCGAGGACTGCCGCGCCTGCGCCGCCGACGAACTCATCGCCGCCAACGGCGGACCGGTGCGCAGCCCCGAGCAATTCCAGGCGCTGGTGGAGAAGGTCCGTCCGCAGTTCACCACGGCCGTCGCAACCATCGTCCGCTCGGTCGTCCCGGTCCTCGCCGAGGCGCACCGGCTGCGCGCCGTCCTCGCCGAATCCCGCGACCGCGACGCCACCGACGATGTCACGCATCAGCTCGATGATCTGATCTTCCCCGGTTTCATCGCCGAATGGGGCAGCGCCCGGCTGCGGGAACTCCCCCGCTATCTGGAAGCCGCCCGCCTGCGCCTGGAGGCGCTCCCCGCCTCCGCCAACCGCGACCGCGCCGGCCTGGCCGAACTCGACCGCGTCCACGCCGCCTACGACCGCCTCGTCGGCAATCTCCCCGAGGCGCGCCGGGGTGGCCGCGACATCGTCGAAATCTGGTGGATGATCGAGGAACTCCGCGTCAGCCTCTTCGCCCAGCAACTCGGGACCCCCTATCCCGTGTCGGCGAAGCGCATCGAGAAGGCGATCGACATCGCCCGCCGCCCACCGCAGCAAAAGCGCTGACGGGGCGCGATCTCCCGCGCAACACCACGGCCATGCACTGGCGCACTTGCCTTCTCGGAAACCGGTGGCGGGCCGGCGCATCGCCCCTCCGCCGGGCATGGGATGCCGGGAAATGAAGCGGTCCGGCCCCGAATTGCTCGGGGCCGGACCGGGAATCGATGTGGAGGTGACCGGTAGCGGTCGCGCCCGTCTACTCGGTCGCCGCGCCCACGGTGTGGTCGGCACGGTGCTTGCGCAGGTCGGCGATCTCGCGTTCGAAATCCTCGGCGGAGCTGAAGGATCGGTAGACCGAGGCGAAGCGGAGGTAGGCGACCTCGTCGAGATCACGCAGCGGGCCGAGAATGGCGAGGCCGACCTCGTGACTGGGCACCTCGGGAGAACCCTTGGCGCGCACCGCATCCTCCACCTGCTGCGCGAGCAGGTTCAGCGCATCGGAATCGACCTCGCGGCCCTGGCAGGCGCGGCTGACGCCGCGGATGACCTTCTCGCGGCTGAACGGCTCGGTGACACCGCTGCGCTTCACGACCGACAGGATCGCGGTTTCGACCGTGGTGAACCTGCGCCCACACTCCGGGCAGGCACGTCGCCTCCTGATGGCGGTGCCTTCCTCGGCCTCACGCGAGTCGACCACCCTCGAATCGGGATGACGACAGTACGGGCAATGCATCCGGGATCCTTCGTCGATGCCTGGGCTTCCACAGCAACCTCGAGCAATCTCGAGGATACCGTGACGGACCCGATCGGCGGCGTCCGCCCGTGTCCACAGGCCCGAATCAGGTGGTCACCTGCCACTGCGAGGTCAGGTCGGCGAGCAGATCCGGCAATCGCTGCACCAGCCGCCCATTGGTCAGCATGACCGGGAACGGCACGGCCAGAACCGGTCTCGCGGCGGCCGGATTCGCGCACAGTTCCAGGTAGCGCGGCAGCAGATCGTGGGTGATGTAGTTCCACCGCGTGTCGCGGTCGGCCCAGTTGAAGTCGGGCAGCGGGGCGCGCAGCGACATCGCGCCCGCGGTCAGGGTGGTGGGCGCGAAGACGCCGGGCGCACGGACGCCGGGAACGGCGGCCTTGCCCGCGATCGTGCTCACATAGGTCATGACCCGGCCCAGGTCGCCACGGCCGTGCGAGGTGACATCCCACTGGTCGGCGATGATCTGGTTCTGTTCCCGGTCGGTCATGCGCAGCGCGGCGTCTGCCAGGCCGTCGGGGGTGCCGGCGTCGATTTCACGCCAGGCGGTGATGGCGTTCTCGTCCAGCACGCCGGCCCGGTACATCTCCTCGACACCGGCCAGGCCCGCGGCCGCGTAGGCCTCGTGCATGGGCACCTGGTCGATGAAGATGTGCTTCTGCATGATCATCAGCCGGGTCTGGTACCAGGCCAGATCGTCGGCGGTGAGCCGCTCGCCCGCGGTGCCGAGGGTCCGGATATCGGCGGGCAGGATGTCCAGCAGCTGCGGCGGGGTGCCGCGCAGGAGATCGGCCACCGAGTCACCGAGTTGATGGGTGCCCGGCACGGAGAGAATGGCCGACACATCACCCATGTCGAAGAAGCCCGACGCGAACGACCCGCCGGCGAGCCCGGCCAGACCCGTCCACCAGTAGTCCGGGTGAGCGTTGTTGAGCCGCAGGTAGTTCACGTAAACCTGGGTGAAGGTGCGGGTATTCGCCGCGACGCCGCGCCCGGGATCCCAGGCCGCCAGGTCGATATCGGCATTCCGGGTCGCGGTGACCAGCCAGTACTGATGCAGCAGAGTCGCGTAGTGCCGCGGCTCGACGCCCGCGGCGCGCGCGTCGTCGAGGGCGGCCCGCAGGGTATCCGGATCCAGGGACAGTGCGGGATTCAAACCGCCGCCGCCCGCGCCGTCACCATTGACCGTCGGCAGATCCAGATACGCGGCATAGGCGGACTCCGCATGCACGGCCGGTGTGATCACCAGCCCGATCGTCAGGCAGGTGAGGACACCGGCCACCCGGATCAGCCCTCGAACTCTCGGCATTGACGCCCCCTGTCGCTGTGCGCACGGGCCGGAGCACGGACCGCGCGAATGTAGCCTCTGTCACATCCAGGGGGACGCTAGCAACACGTTTCAGTTTTCAATCTGCATTTTCGGCCACACCCATGGCCGTCGAGCTCTACCCCGAATAACGGCTATGACCGGGCAACTACCGCAGCAGCGGGCCCGCTATCGCACCGGCGCCTGGACCAGCTGGACCGAGGACGGGGTGGTCTGCGAATCGAAGTCGCCGGACCGCAAATGGGCCAGGCCGATCAGAGCGGCCACGGCCAGCGCGCTCATCAACGCGGCGATGGCAAGGGCCGCGAGACCGACCTGGGCGCGCTGCACCCGATCCAGCGGATGCGCGCCACGGGCGCGCCGGGCCGCGTGTCGCACGACGACATGGTCGCGTCGAACACCTGCGCCGGCAACGGTGCGGACCCGCGCGCGGCAGGGGCGGCGGTCCACGGCGGGACGGCCCGCAGCCGCGGACGTCCGGGTCCGGAACCGATCCGAACGCAGCTCCCAGGGGATGCTGTCGAATCCCAGATCGCTTCCCAGAGTGTCGATTTCGCTGACCACGGCGCGCATCGAAGAAACCTCCAAAGTAGGGCGGACCGAATGATGCTGGACAACTGACTCGATCATGTGTTCGAAGAACTGATGTTCGAATTTCTACCACGGCCCACCGACAATGTCACTGATTTCCCCGACATGCGTCGAACAGATGTTTGATCACACGCGTCACACGGACTACAGTCGAGACACGAGTTCCCCGGACGCACGATGAACCGCATCCGGGAACGAATTCCGGTGAGCGACAGCAGTGAACGGAGGACGGCGGCGGTGAGCGAACACGGCGGCGCGGATGGTGAGAACGGACCCCTTGGTCCCGACGGTGGCGGCCCCCTGTCCGAATCGTCCGGTGTCGGCGCCGATCTGACCGTGCGCCAGCGCAAGGTGCTGGAGGTCATCCGCACCTCGGTGCACGACCGCGGCTATCCGCCCAGCATCCGCGAGATCGGCGATGCCGTCGGCCTCACCTCGACTTCCTCGGTGGCACACCAGCTCCGGGCACTCGAGCGCAAGGGCTATCTGCGCCGCGACCCCAATCGCCCACGCGCCGTGGACGTCCGGGGCCTGGATGAGACCGCGGTGCGCGCCACCGCCGGCGTGTCGCAGCTGCGCGCGGTCAATACCGAGGCCGACGCCTCCGACGAACACCCCGTCCCGACCTACGTCCCGGTGCTGGGCCGGATCGCCGCCGGTGGCCCGATCCTGGCCGAGCAGGCGGTGGAGGATGTCTTTCCGCTGCCGCGCGAACTGGTCGGTGAGGGTTCGCTGTTCCTTTTGAAGGTCGTCGGCCAGTCCATGATCGACGCCGCCATCTGCGACGGTGACTGGGTGGTCGTGCGTCAGCAGAACGTGGCCGACAACGGGGACATCGTGGCCGCCATGATCGACGGCGAGGCCACCGTGAAGACCTTCAAGCGCACCGGATCCCAGGTATGGCTGATGCCGCACAACCCCCTGTTCGAGCCGATTCCGGGCAATGACGCCCAGATTCTCGGCAAGGTCGTCACGGTCATCCGCAAGATCTGACCGTGCCCGCACTGCCGTGGCCCGGCGACCGCCCCGCAGACCGGCCGCCGGGTCACGACAGTCATCTCCGTCAGTGGTTGAGCACGCCGTTCCACACCGCGTGCGCCCCCGAGTCCCCGACCCGGTAGGTCTGCCACCCGGCCGCCGCGCCGCTCGCGATCACCAGCAGCGCGATCACCGCGACCGCCGCCCGGCCCAGCGACTTCCCACGCCCGCGCCGCAGGTGCACGAAGACCAGAAGCACGGCCGAAACCAGTAGCGGCGCAACGAAATACAGCATCTGATGACCGAGCCGCGCGTGCTCGTCCACCACCGGGGGATTACCGAGCTGCCGCTGGAACCACTCCCCCGCCTTCACAGTCACCGGCGTCAATGCCGTCACCAGCACCGCCAGGACGGCGGTCGGCCAGATCAACCGGCTGCGGGCCGCGGGCCACAGTGCGCACAGGATCAGCAGCCCCGCGGTCAGCGGGACCAGCACGACAATCACGTGCACCAGCAGGACATGGGCGGGCAGCCCATTGAATGTCGACATATATCGGCTCTTTCGAACTCGGCGAACGAAGCCCGGCGTATCAGAACAACGTAAGCCGGGCCCGGCCGGTTCGGTTCGGACCCACGGTCGTCCGGCGAGTTCGGATCGGGACCGTGGGTCGCGTGAGCAGTCAGTCGGTTTCGGTGGGCACCACGATGCGGGAGATGAGCTGGGTGGGCGCCTCGTCGCGTCCGGGCATCGGCTGGCCGGCGACCGGCGCGGCGCCCTTCGGGGCGACGGTCTCGGACGCCACGGACGCGGCAGGCTCGAGCGCCGCGGGCTCGGGGGCGGCGGCCGCCTCCGGCGCGGGAACCGGGAGCACATCCACGATCTGGGGAGCCGGCTTCTCCTGGGCCGGCGTCGCGGGGAGGTCCGGCATGGAGGCCAGCACGGCGGCCGGGTCAGGGTCGCGGGCGGCGGGCGCGTCGGAGTTCAGCGCGGCCAGGCGGCGGGCCCGCAGGTCGTCGCTGAGCGCCGTGGTCACCTGATCGGGCGATCCGGCGGAGGCCTGGACGATACGGCGGGTCGGGACGTCCTCGACCGGCGCGGCCTCGGCCCCGCTCGGCAGGCCGGAGCCGGCGACGAAGCCGAGGACCTCGTACTGCGTACCGATGGTCATGACGGCCGAGTTCTTGTCGTGCGCAATGTATCCCTGGTTGGTGCCCATGACGCGGCGTAGCGACTCCAGCCAGCGGTGGTCGAGGACGCGGCAGTCGGCCCAGGGGAAGTACTCCAGCCCGGTACGTAGGTAGAAGCGGTCGCCGATGCGCGCACCGCGCAGCAGCTCCAGCAGCCAGGCGTCGATCAGATTCGGCTGAGCATTGCGATAGATGCGGGACTGCGGAGGTACGGAACCGTTCGCGAATTCCCCGAAGGAGCTCAGCAACTCACCCGGAAACTCTTCTAACTTCCCAAAACCCACGACATCTAAACCAAGAAGTTGCTCTGGAAGTTGGGCGGCGATCCTGCGCTCGTCGTGCAGTTTGAACTTTCTATTGATGTTCTCAGTGCGCATTTGTCTCCGACTTCCCATTCCAACCTGACGGAACCCTAGCATGAACCCGACCGTTTCAAACCAGTTTGGTCGGCCGCCCAGAGCCGTGATACGGGCACTCCCGCAACTAATCCGCAACCAGCAGTTACGGCTATCGCGACGCAACGAACCGCCCGTTCGGGATCATTGGCCATAGCGTCCGGCGATGATTTCCCCCTGGTGCCGCAGGCCCGGATTCGCAGGCTCCCAGTAGTTTCCATGTGACACGACATCGAACGGCAGGGCCCGCAACACGGGAAGGTCGATAGTGGCCCCGGAAGAAGTGAAAGTCGTTGCGCGAAATTCGCGATCGACCGGATCGACCCCATGGAGAAACTGTCCGAACTTGGGCACCGGATCAGCGGGGTCGGCAGTGGCATAGACATGCGCACCGTTGTGGCCCGCAGGGATACCCGTCAAACGCAATTGCGAAACATCATCAACACCTACCCCAGGACTTCCCACGAACACCACATCGTCGGCCGCCAGAGAGCTCGCTCCACTGGCCGCCGCTCCGATCACGGCGCTCCCGTAGCTGTGCCCGACGACCGTCTGATGGGCGGCGAGCCCCGGATGGCCGGCCCGCAGGCCACTCTCGAACCGATCCAGCGCGGGCGCGCCCGCCCGAGCCCGGCGATCGCGCGCCGCTTCAGCCAGATCCGGCGGCGCGTCGTACCCGTACCACGCGATGACCGACGTCCGCGCGGCCGGATCGGCTCGCTCGGCCGCGTCGAGCAGTGCCCGCGCGCGGTCGACCCCGACACCGATGCCGGTCAGCGACGATCCGGTACCGGGAACGAAGGTCGCGACGTTGACCGCGAGATCCGGATTGTTCAGTGCGATCACGCCGTGCCCGTTCCGGTCCACCGCCAGCACCAATCGGCCCGAGCCCGCATCGCCGGCCTGATTCGAGAGCGCCGCGTACCCGGCATCGCGCGTCTGCGCCTCCTCCCGCGCGGTTTCCCACTCCCGCAACCGAATCCAGCCCGCGCTGGTGGTCGGCAGGTTCTCGTGCCGCGTCCAGTCCCGGTGCCGGTCGGCCAGCCGCCGATCCTCCATCTCGGCCTCGGCCCGCAACCGCCGTAAGGCGATCCGGTTGTAGTGGTCGCGGGCCAATGCCGGCATCCCATCGCGGTCCCCGAGCAGCGGATCGGCCGCGAACAACGCGTCCTGATCCGCGGGCGTGAGCGACTTCCACAACGCGCAGAGCACTTTGGGATCTTCCGGAAGTCTCGCGGTCCCGTCGAGAATCCCGGCGACCCGAGTGCTCGGCCCGCCACCCGTCGGATCCACGGTCAACCCCGCCAGCGCCTCCGCCACCGCGCCGAGGCGGGCCCCGACTCGCTCGTCGATCTCCCCCGCGAGATCCAGCAGGGGCACCAGCCGGGCCTGCACCTGCTTCGCCTTCGCATCGAAGCCCGCCTGGAAGATCAGGTCCAGCGCCGAGTTCCCGGTATCGGAGCGCGGACCGCGGACCGTGCCGTCCTCCGCGATCCGGCAGCCGGTGGCCCGGGCCTCGTCCGCGAGCTGCCCGACCAGCACGCACACCCGCTCGAGCGCGCCCGCCTCGGCGAACGCGTCGGCGACGTCGAGCAGTGCCGCACCGATGTGGTTCGCCGCCAGCTGCGACTCCCATGCCCGCAGCGCGGCCGCCGTCCCCGCCGCCCCCTGCCACCCGGCGACCGTGACATCGGCCAGGCGTCCCACCCGTGTCATGACCCCCGAGAACGCCGAATCAGCCACCGCCACACCCGAACTGGCGCGGATCGCAGCTCCCGGCTCCCAGCCCCGCACTTGCGAAAACCCCGCTCGCACCATCGCACCTCCCCACGCAACCCCATCCGATTCGAAAGATCCGTACTGCCGCCGGGCGCAAGCGTCCCCACGCTGGGCACCCGACCTGTTTAGCGCGCCACTGGTCACCCGCGGCGCGGAACGCCGCATCGGTAGGCGCCAACGGCGAATACCGTTCAGCAGGAGGCGAGTTCGTCGTTCGTGCGGGCGCCGAACCGGCGGCCGGTCAGGAAACGCCGTGCAGGTAGCCGTCCAGCCGGGTTTCGAGAGCTAGCTGGTTGGCCTCATAGGTGGTTGCGGTGTGGGCGGTGGTATCGGCGAAGGTGTGGAGGTGGGTCGCCAGCCTGCGAAGGGCGGCGAGGAGTGGGTCGCCGACGGTGACGGCGGCTGCGCCGATCGCGGAATTCGGCATGGCCCGACCGACTTTCGCGATCAGGTCGACCGGGTCGATGGCCGAGATGGCCGCGGCTTCGGAGTGGATGCCCGCCGCCATGATTCGAAGCGCCGTGATGTCGGCGCGCAGCATGTCTGTCATGCCTCCCCCTTCGTGTGGACCACACCCTAGCGGCGGCGGGACGGGAGGGCTCGGCGAAAAGCGGGGGCTGTGGACAGCGCGGTGGCTGTTCACATCGGGGGGTTCAGGTAGCCGCGGCGGCCCGCCGGGCGGCATCGCGGGCCAGCGCACGGTCGCGCTGCTCCTCGAAACGGACCACATCCTTGCCGAGTTTGTCCAGGTACGTGGCCAGGCTGTCACGGATCTTCTCGCCGCGCGCGGTGAAGTCGGTGCGCTCGAAGATGTTCCACTTGCGTAGCACCGGGAGGATCACCTCGTCGAGATGCTGGCGCAGATCGTAGATGCCGTGCTTGGCGATGAGGACACTGTTGCGGCGGAAGTCGGGCATGCCGGCGCCGGGCATGCGGAAGTTCTCGATGACCGCGGTGATCGCCGCGAGGGCGTCGTCGGGGACCAGGTCCAGGGCCGCGCCACAGATATTGCGGTAGAAGACCATGTGCAGGTTCTCGTCGGTGGCGATACGGGCGAGCAGGCGGTCGGCGACCGGATCGTGGCAGGCCTTGCCCGTATTGCGGTGCGAGACACGGGTGGCCAGCTCCTGGAACGTCACGTAGGCGACGCCGTGCAAAACGGCGTGGTCACCGGTGCCGGTGGGGTCGTCGATGCCGGTCCCGACGCAGATCATGCGGGCGTGCTCGAGCGCCACCGGATCGACGCCGCGGGTGACCACCAGGTAGTCGCGCATGGCGATCCCGTGCCGGTTCTCCTCGGCGGTCCAGCGGTCCACCCAGGTGCCCCAGGCGCCCTCGCGGGTGAACGATTCGGAGATGAGCCGGTGGTAGGAGGGCAGATTGTCCTCGGTGAGCAGGTTGGTGATCATCGCGGCCCGCGCCGGCTCGCTGAGCCGGGATTGCCGGGGGTCCCAGTCGATTCCGCCCAGGGCGGCGAAGTTGCGGCCCTCGTCCCAGGGCACGTAGTCGTGCGGATGCCATTCCTTGGCCACCGAGAGGTGCCGGTTCAGATTCGCTTCCGCCACCGGTTCGAGTTCGGCAAGCACTGCGCTCGCGGTCATGGAATTCGCCACGTCGTGTCCCTGCCCTACGACTTGATCTCGGCACTCCCCATTGTCAGCGAGCCTACCCGGATCGGCGGCGAATCGCCCTGGCGCTCTTGGAAGACGACCGTTCTGTCGATATGCCGGAATCCGGTGATCGATCCCGGTGGGCAGTCGAGATTTTCTCCGTCGGCAACTCGGCACTCGTTTTCGATCTTCAAATCGTGTTCAATGAACCCGGCAATCCCATTGCCTTCGGTTCGAATCACCGATGGGTCCGCGACCGCGGTCCGGACCAGGTAGTCCTCGCCCGCCAGATGCCGGCTACACCCAACGCCAGCAGAACAACCAGTCCGATAGGAAACGCCGGGTCCGGCAGCGCCGTGATCAGCAGGCGGGTCGGCGGCAACACGCCGCGGTCCAATCGGGCGACACGAGTCCATGCGCCACCGACCTCGTTAATGTTGATCTGCGCAAATGCGATTCACCGGCGAAAAAGACAGCTGCGATACCGAGGAGGGCAGATGGCGGCCGTTCCCGCATCTGCGAGAAAGGCACTACCCACCATCGCCTTCACCGTGCTGGTGGTGGCTGCGGCGTTCTGGCAGCGGGATGCGGTCCTGACCGGAGTCCACGCCCTCGCCGGAGCCGACCCGCGCTGGCTGCTCCTGGCCGCACTCGCCACCCTCGCCCTCTG
The DNA here is from genome assembly GCF_050942175.1 of Nocardia sp. CA-151230. Classification (NCBI taxonomy): domain Bacteria; kingdom Bacillati; phylum Actinomycetota; class Actinomycetes; order Mycobacteriales; family Nocardiaceae; genus Nocardia; species Nocardia sp. CA-151230. The sequence continues at coordinate 2,688,043 of NZ_CP192061.1, read as the reverse complement.
GCCCACCTCGGTTTTCATGCTGCGCGGTTCGATACCCGCCGACACCTCCGCCCGGCAGCTGTTCGCGCTCCAGCTCGCGGTACCCGCCATCGGCTTGGTGCCCGCGGCCTCACTGCTGCTGCGGATGCGGTTCCTACGCCGCACCGGACTCAGTCATACCGGCGCGGTGGCGTCCATCGCGCTGATGGGGTTCGCCGCGCTGATGGTGCGGGTTCCGCTGGTGGTGATCGCGGCGCTGGCCGCACCGGGCCTGATGAGCCGCAATGGCGCGCAACCCCCGTGGCACGACCTGGGCACCCGCGCTTCGGCGTGGTGGCACCACCTGATCGGCGGAAATCTCTGGAACACAGCCGCGATCATGATCATCGCCGTGCTCGTGGGAGGCATCGTCCTGGCGGTGGCGAGCCGGGCCATGAACCGCCGGGTGCAGGCGCACGGCGGCTGGCGGCAGCTGCCAGCCCGCATGCGGCACGCGCGCTCGGATGCCGAACTGGCCTGGAAATCGGTGGCCGCCACCGCCGTCCGTCCGCGCCGCGCGGCCGCCCTCTGGATCTGTGCCCTGATCCAGCCGCTGCTCATGGTGGTGGCGCTGTGGGCGGTGCTGCACGCGGTCGGCGCGAACCTCAGCCTGCCCGACACGTTCGTGGTGGAACTGGTGACCGTGGCCCTGGCCCCGCTGCTGCCCTCTCCGAACGGGGTCGCCACCAAGGAGATCACCATCGCAGCCGGCCTCACCGCCGTCGCGGGCCTGACCGGCGGGGTGGCGGTCGGCGCGGCCCTGGGATTCCGGCTCCTCACCTTCTGGTGCCAGATCCCGCTGGGCCTCGCCTCCTTCGCCTATCTGAACCATCGCCGCGCCATCTGAGCGCGGCCCGGAATCGGTTACCGATCCCGCAGTATCAGTTTTCGATCTTGCAGTCGATGGTCGCGAACTTGGCGACCCCGCCCCACCTGGTCTGCGCGACGCCCTGGGCCTGATACTTCCCGTGTTTGGCCTCGACCGTCACCGCGGGCAACTGCTCTCCCGCCCACGTCTGCGCGGTACAGGTGTAGGTCGGAACGGCGGCCTGGGCGGTAGCGGCATCGACGGACGCCAGGGCCGGTGACATGGCGGCGACGGCCAGGGGCAGGCCGACCAGATACTTCTTGCTCACGGCGACTCCTTGTGCGATCTCGAGGTGAGCTGGGCGAACAGCAGCCCAGATTCTCGCACGGCTGCGGCGAGCCCGCCGCCGAACCTGACGAGCATGGTCGACGATGAGGGCACTTTCGACGGCGTTGGGGCGTTGATCAGCCTGAGGGCGGCCACTACGAAGGAGTTCGCCATGTCATTCCTCGGTTCCCTGCTCGGGCTCGCCCTGACGCTGTTCATGCTGCTGCTGCTGGCCCGGCTCATCATCGACTGGATCGGCGTGCTCGGCGACACCCCGCCGGCGCTGCGGAAGGCTCGCGATGTCGTCCATCGCCTCACCGAGCCGGTGATCGCGCCGGTGCGCAAGGTCCTGAAACCGGTCCGGCTCGGCGGCGTCTCGATCGACCTCGCCTTCACCGTGGTGTTCATCGCGGTGATCGTGCTGCGCGCGATCGCCTTCAGTCTGTAACGGCGGCCACGGGCTCGGCGGCGGGGAGGTCGGGAAAGCTGTTGGGGCGCAACAGCGGAATCGTGGCGAGCATGAGCAGTCCGGCGACCGCGATGGCGGTACGGGGGCCGGTGACGGCGGCGAGGAGGCCCCAGAGGGCCGTCATTGCCGCGGTATTCATGTTGCTGGTGATGGACCAGGCGGAGAGCATGCGGGTGGTGCGGTCGGGTGCGGCGCGTTCGAGACGGAAGGTCGCGTAGACCGGATTGAAGACTCCGCAGCAGGTGATGAGGCCGAATTCCACCACGATCACCACCAGCAGGCCGGCGAGGCCGGGACCGATGCAGGCGAGGGCGGGCACCCAGCAGGCGCGCAGCATCCCGGCGGCGACGAGCACCCGGCGCTGACCGAACCGGCCCACCAGCGGTGTCGCCAGCCGCGAGCCGATCAGGCCGCCGAGGCACGGAATACCGAACGCGAGCCCGTACTGCCAGGGCGCGAAGCCGAGATCGCGCAGCATGACGACGGCCAGCAGCGGTTGGGTCGCCATGATCAGGCCGTTGACCAGGATCGTGTTGACGAACAGCGGCCGCAGCGCGCGGTGGGTCAGGATGTAGCGCCAGCCCTCGACCAGGTCGCCCATCCGGAAGCCGCCGTTCCCGCTCGGCGCGGGCTGCGGCTCGCCGCCGCCGATGGCCCGAATTCCCAAGGCGGACAACAGGAAGCTGACGGCATTGGCCGCCACGGTGACCACCGGTCCGAAGATCCCGATCGCCGAGCCCCCGAGCGGCGGGCCCAGCACGGACGCCGTCCACATGGTCGATTCGAATCGCCCGTTCGCCAGGAGCAGGTCCTCCTTGGGCAGCAGGGTTTTCAGGTATGCCCCCGACGCTGCCCGGAATGCGATGTCCGAGGCCGCGACGATCACCGAAACCACGACCAGCTGCGCGAAACTCAGCACGCCCGCCGCGAATGCCAGCGGCACGCTCAGCACCACCGCGAAGCGCGCCACATCGGTGGCGATCATGACCGGCCGTTTGCGCCGGAATTCCATCCACGGTCCCAGCGGTATCGCCACCACCGCGCCCATCGCCAGTCCGGCGGCCGCCAGCAACGACACCTGCCCGGGCCCGGCGTGCAGGACCAGCACCGCGATCAAGGGGAAGGCGTCGAAGGCCAGCCACGATCCCGCCGTGCTCACCGCGAAGGCCGTCCACAACCAGCCGAACCCGCGTCCCAGTGACCGCCTGCCCGTCATACCGCCCGCCTCGTGCTGTCCCGCCGTCGTTGTCCGGCAAGATCGAAGCAGACCCGCGACCTCGGGATCAAACAACCGAGCCGCCCGCGAGCCACAACCGGACGTTGTGCGCATACTCTCGTCGCATGGATCTCGAGGCCGTGCGCACCTTCGTCGCGGTGGCGGACGCGGAACGTTTCCAGGACGCCGCCACGGATCTGTCCATCAGCCAGCAGGCGGTCTCGAAACGCATTGCGGCCCTGGAGAAGACGTTGGGCGCCCGGTTGTTCACCCGCACGGCGCGCGGCGCCCGCCTGACCCTCGACGGGCAGGCCTTCCTCCCCCATGCCCGCGCTCTGCTCCACACCGCTGAACGCGCCCTGGCCTCGGTGAGCCCGGGTCGGCGAGCGCTGCGCGTGGATGTGGTGGGTCGCCAGCTCGCCCCGGCCGGGCTGCTGCGCGACTTCCACCGCGCCCATCCCGCTTTCGAACTGGACGTGGTGCGGCTCCCGCACGCGGGCGCGGCCATGGAGGCGCTGCTGGAGGGCTCGGTCGACGCCGCGTTCCGCTGTGTGCCGGCGCCGGGGCACGTGCTGCCCGAGGGCCTGCAGGCGACGCCGATCTTCGACGAGCCGCTGGAGCTGCTCGTCGGCCCGGCCCACCGGCTGGCCAAGGCGCGGACATTGTCGCCGAAAGATCTGGCCGGCCATCGCATCTGGATGCCGAGCCTGGTGAGCGGTACCGAATGGTCCGCCTATTACGCGGCACTCGCCGCGGCCTTCGATCTGACCATCGATTCGGTCGGCCCGAATTTCGGCCTGGAGCCGCTCCTGGACGCCGTCGCCGATTCCCCGGAGGTCGCGACGCTGGTCGGCGAGGACACCCGCTTCCTCTGGCCCGACACCTACGGTCTGCGGCGGGTGCCGTTGCGTGACCCCACGCCCGTCTACCCGCACTCCCTGCTCCAGCGCGCCGCGGACCCCCATCCCACGCTGGCCGCGCTGCACGGCCATCTGAGCGGCGCGGTCGTGGACCGTCCCGGCACCTGGGTTCCGGATTGGGCGCGCGCCTCGGAATAACCTCCGGCCCGTGGTGATTGGATGAGGGCATGACGAGCGCTGACTTGCTGGTGGACGCATTCGGGCGGATCAAGGAGAACGTGCACGGCGCGGTGGCCGGGCTCACCCCGGCGGAACTGGCCGAGCGGCCGGACTTGGATTCCAATTCCATCGCCTGGCTGATCTGGCATCTGACCCGCGTGCAGGACGATCACATCGCGGATGTGGCGGGCCTCGAACAGGTGTGGACGGCCCAGGGCTGGGTGAAGCGATTCGACCTGCCCTTCGACGATTCCGCCACCGGATACGCGCACAGTTCGGCCGAAGTGGCGCGGCTGGACGGCGTTTCCGCCGACCTGCTGCTCGGCTACTTCGACGCGGTACACGACCAGACCACCGGGTACGTGTCCGCGCTCACCGACGCCGATCTCCCCCGCATCGTCGACACCCGCTGGGATCCGCCGGTCACCCTGGGAGTCCGCCTGATCAGCGTGGTCGACGACGACATCCAGCATTCCGGCCAGGCAGCCTACATCCGCGGAATGCTGTTGCGCCGCCGTTGATCCTGCTGCGGGACCCACGGAGAATGCGGACATGGCATTCACCGTGGACCGTTTCGATCACGTGGTCATCAACTGTCTCGACCCGGTGGCGACAGCCGACTGGTACGCCCGCGTGCTGGGCATGAGCGTGGAGCGGTTCGGCCCCGCCGGGCGGCTCGCGCTCACCTTCGGGAATCAGAAGATCAATCTCCGGCCGGTCGGCGCGCTGGACACCGACCCGAACTGGACCACCGGGGCCACCGAAGCCGCTGGGGCACAGGACCTCTGCTTCGTGACCACGGCCGCGCCCGAGGCGGTCGCGGAGCACCTGACCGGGTGCGGAGTCGAGATCGTCAACGGCCCGGTGGTCAAGATCGGCGCGCTGGGTGAGATGGTCTCGCACTACTGCCGCGATCTCGACGGGAATCTCATCGAGATCGCGGTCTACCCGTCCCAGCTCCGGCCGCCGGTCAGGCCCACCGGTAGTCGACGCCGGTCAGCTCCGCGCTGAGCTCCCAGAGCTTGCGGGCCTGGAATCGGCTGTAGGCGAGGGGATTTCGGAGGGTGCGGCGGGGATATCCGAAGGCCTCGAAGGCCGGGCCGCAGTAGGAGTTGCCGGCCAGGCCGGGCATGGTCGCCGCATACAGTTGCGGCAGCGCGCCCTTGGCGTCGGATTGCGCCAGCGAGAACAGCATTCGCTGCTGGACGGCCGCGAAGGCCGCCGCCACGCCTTTCTCCGGGCCGGAATCGTAGAGATTCGTCGCCGACAGTCCCGGATGCGCGGCCACGGCCGTCAGCGTCGACCCAGCGGCGCGGGCCCTTCGCTGCAGCTCGGCGGTGAACAGGAGATTGGCGAGTTTGGATTGGCTGTAGGCCAGCCAACGGCTGTACACCACACGCCAATTCGGATCCAGCCAGTTGATCAGGCCGCCCCAGGCGGCGATGGACGACACGGTCACCACGCGCGCTTCGGGTGCACGCAGCAACCGGGGCAGCAGTAGTCCGGTCAATGCGTAGTGGCCCAGGTGATTGGTGCCGAACTGCGCGTCGAAACCGTCGGCGGTGCGCTGATGCCGCGGCAGGGCCATCACGCCCGCATTGTTGACCAGGATGTCGATGGGTGTGCCACGCACGTCGAGGTGGTCGGCGGCGCGGCGGATGGAGGTCAGGTCGGCCAGATCCACCGGCAGCACTTCGGGTTCGGGGCCGGTGGCCGCCGCACTCACCTGTTCCAGCGCGGCCGCGGCCTTGAGCTCGTTGCGGCAGGCGAGCAGGACGTGCGCGCCCTTGACGGCCAGGGCCTCCGCGGTGCGCAGGCCGAGTCCGCTGTTGGCGCCGGTGACCACGGCGGTCCGGCCGGTCTGGTCCGGGATGTCGTCGATGGTCCAGCGGCGAGCGAGCAGGGGCGGGCTGGTCACGGTCGGCCGGTCGGGCAGCGCCTCGGTCATACGATCGTTCTCCTCGCTCGAATTTCCGTCTGAGACAATATACCTGGTGATGCGTGATCCGCGTCCGCACGGCTGTTCGCCTGTGCGGAAAAAGTCGTCACGATGGCGCCGGGCGAACGCCTCACCGTGACCGGCACCAGAATCTCGATTCCTTTCGCGCTGCACGGATTGGCATCTCGCATGTGAGTGTCGTCCCCTTCTACCGCGCTTCTCGGGTTAGCCTCGCAGAGCGCTCGCGAGCTCTCTGCAGGACTTGCCAATTGGCCGAAAAGGATACGAAAAGTGAATAGCCTCGCAGACTTCTCCACCCGCAACGGCGGATTCCGCAGTGTCGTGGTGACCGCGGTCGAGATGACCACCTCGATCGCGCCCGACACGGAAGGGACCTGGCAAGGACTACTGTCCGGCGCCAGCGGCATCAGGACTCTCACCGACCCGGACATCGTCGAGCTCGATCTTCCGGTCACCATCGGCGGCAAGCTCATCGCCGATCCGACCGACGAACTCGATCGGATCAAGAAGCGCCGCATGTGTTATGTGCAGCAGATGTCGTATGTGATGGGAAAACGACTGTGGGCCACCGCGGGCGAGCCCGTTGTCGACAAGGACCGGCTGGGCGTCTGCATCGGCACCGGGCTCGGTGGCGCCGACAGCATCGTGGAGGCCAATGACGCCATGCGCGACCACGGCTACCGCAAGGTGTCGCCGTTCGCGGTGCCCATGTCCATGCCCAATGGTGTCTCCGGCGTGGTCGGGCTGGAGCTGGGGGCGCGTGCCAGTCTGGTCACGCCGGTGTCGGCGTGTGCGTCCGGCAACGAGGCGCTCGTGCACGCGTGGCGATCCATCGTGCTGGGTGAGGCCGACATGATCGTGGCGGGCGGCGTGGAGGGCTACATCAATCCCGTTGCCATTGCCGGATTCTCCATGGCACGCGCCCTCAGCACCCGCCTCGACGAGCCCGAGCGGGCCTCCCGTCCCTTCGATCGGGATCGTGACGGGTTCGTCTTCGGCGAAGCCGCCGCCCTGCTGCTGGTCGAGTCCGAGGACCACGCGCTCGCGCGCGGCGCGAAACCGCTGGCCCGGTTGCTCGGGGTGGGGCTCACCGCCGACGGCTACCACATGGTCGCTCCGGATCCGGAGGGCCTGGGCTGCGCCCGCGCCATGCGCCGCGCCATCGAATCCGCCGGGGTGAGCCCGGCCGAGGTCGACCATGTGAACGCGCACGCCACCGGCACCACCATCGGAGATCTGGCCGAGGCCAAGGGCATCGCCGCCGCCGTCGGCACCCACCCGTCGGTGTACGCGCCCAAATCCGCGCTGGGACATTCGGTGGGCGCGGTCGGCGCGCTGGAGGCCATCATCTCGGTGCTGACCCTGCGCGACCAGGTGATCCCACCGACGCTGAACCTGGAGAACCAGGATCCGGAGGTGGATCTGGATGTGGTGCACACCAAGCCGCGCCACACCGATATCGGCTTCGCACTGAACAATTCGTTCGGTTTCGGCGGCCACAATGCCGCGGTGTTGTTCGGCCGCTACTGAGCACGAGAACCACCGACCGCGCTCGATGCTGCGGGCCGCAGCATTTCGACTGGCGTAATTGTCCCAGACAATTTACCCTCCGGTGTCTCCACCGGAGGAGCAGCATGAAACCCTTCCACTCGAAACTCGCGACAGCGTGCCGGACGTGGTGGTCGACAATGCCGGAATCGTGGTCGGCGGGCCGTTCTTCGACGTACGGCCCGCCGATCTACACCGGATCGCGGACGTCGATCTCACTGCGATCATCCACGGCCGCCTTATCGTCGCCGCGATCTCGCCCTGCCGCCGCTGCGCGCCGAATCCTGGCCGGCCTACCGGCTCACCCGCACCTTCCCCCGCACCAGCCGGGCCCTCATACGGGTGACGAGCGGACCTGAGGTCGAGCGGGTGGCGCGTTTCATCATCGGCCACCCCGGTTTCCTCGGCGTGGCCCGGAAAGCGGCCTGGATAACGCCCCAACATCGAGGACACCAAACATATTGGGAGCCCCCGGAATACGATGGCCTCCACCACCCATATCGACGAGGAGACAGATCCATGACCGTCCACCCGCCCGCCGAGCCACCCACCAGAGGCAACCGGGTGATCCTGGCGGTACTAGCGCTGGCCATCATCGGCGCGCTCGTGGCGGCGGCCATGGCGACCGCCGTCTGATCAGGCGGACGCGCTCTGCCGGTGCACCGCGGAACCCAGGCCCATACCGAGCAGTTCGTCGAATCTGGCCAGCACCTTCTCGTGGTACATGGCGAACAGATCCTCGAAAAGCGCCAGCTGGGCCTGGGACGGACCGGCCGTGGATTCCCACACCGCCAGCAGCGCCCGCCACACCAGGACGTGCAGATCGGCGGAGGCCGCGAAGTACGCCTCCACCGCCTCCGGCACCTCGAACAGCATCTCCCCCACCGAATTGAGCACCGCACGCTGCATGGTGTGGCCCAGATCGGTGAGCACCAGGCGCACCAGGCCGACCTCGAGCTCGAGCATCCGGGTGCGATCGGGTTCGGAGCTGCGGGCCTCGGTTTCGAGTTCGTCGACCGCGGCGGTCAGCACCGCGGGCTCGATGCCGCGCTCGGCGGCGGTGTAGTCGAGCAATGCCTCCAGCACGGTGGCACGCTCGGCCGCCACGATATTGCCGAACATCTCCGCGGCCACCTCGGGCGCGTGCATGGACAGCCGGAACAGCCGCCGATACACATCCATCCCGCCTGTGCGGCGCACATCCCGGACGGTGAAACCGCGGCCGCGATGCGCATCCACGAAGCCGTAGGACTCCAGGCGGCCCAGCACCAATTGCGCTGTGGCCCGGTTCATATCGAATTCGTCGGCGACCTGGCGGACCGACGGCATCAGATCACCGGGCGCGTACTCACCGGTCGCGACGCGGCGAGCGAGCTCGTCCGCGACATCGGACACGACCGTCTGGGCACCCATCCTGTCACCTTTCGACAACTTTCGGATACGTCCCAGACAGTTTAGACTTCCGTGTGCCAAACTGCACGTGCATGCGCCGTGGCGGGCCACTCATCGGACCTGGTGAGGGCCACACCGGACGCCGGCGCGGTGCCGCGCACACGACGAGGTGAGCAATGTCGATTCGGCGTATCGGGGAACGGTCGGGGGACGACGGGGGTAGGCCGCCGGTTCGCGGCGCGGTCCGCAATGCGCGAATCGCCAGTCTTCCGGTCGCATTCGCGGGACGGCAAGCCGCCGGGGTCGGCAAGCGGGCCCTCGGCCGATCGGCGGCCGAGGTGGACTTCGAGATCCGGATGCGCACCGCCCAGCACATTTTCGAGGTGCTCGGCGAATTGAAGGGCTGCGCTACCAAACTCGGGCAATTGCTCTCGCTCTACGAACTCGCGCTGCCCCCGGAGATCGCGTCGCCGTACCGGACCGCACTCACCCAGCTGCAGGATGCGGTGCCCACCATGCTGCCCGGCACCGTGCACGAGGCCATGGCCGCGGGCATGGGCGAGAACTGGCGCTGGCACTTCACCGAATTCGACGATCGGCGCGCCGCCGCGGCCTCCATCGGACAGGTGCATCGCGCGGTGTGGCGCGACGGGCGGCCGGTGGCGGTCAAGGTCATGTATCCGGGCGCGCACCAGGCGGTGCTCGCCGATCTGGAACAGCTGCGCCGACTCTCGGTGCTCGCCACGGTGTTCGCGCCCGGCGCGGACGTGCCCGCGCTGACCGAGGCGATCTGCACATGTGTGGCCGACGAACTCGACTACGCGGCCGAGGCCGACCATCAGCGGCGCTTCGCCGAGGCGTACGCCGACGATCCGGATTTCGTGGTGCCCGGCGTGATCACGCAGCGCGGCGATTTGATCGTGACCGAATGGCTCACCGGCACACCGGTTTCGCGGATCATCGAATCCGGTGCGCCCGCGGAGCGCAGCCGGGTCGGGATGCTCATCATCCGATTCCTGCTGTCGACCTGGTCGCGCACCGGCCTGCTGTACTGCGACCCGCACCCGGGCAATTTCCGGGTGCTGCCCGACGGGCGGCTGGGCGTGGTGGATTTCGGGGCCTGCACGCCCTGGCCGCCCCCGGGCTTCGAGGCGCTGGTGGGCGAGGTGATGGAGGCCGCGTTCAATGGCGGCATACCGGAATTGGACGCTGCGGTGCGGCGGCACGGCTTCGTGCGGCCCGGACGCAGCTACGACGTGGCCGCTCTGGCCGAGGGGCTCGACGCGGTCGGCGAACCGCTCACCGTGCCCACGTTCCGGCTCACCACCGCCTGGCTGTGCGGGCACGTCCGCTCGGTACTGGCGCCGCGGTTGTCCAATGTCCATCGGCAACTGGACATGCCCGCCTACTTCACCCCCTTCGCGCGCTGCTTCCTGACCGCGCTCGGTGTGGTCTGCCAATTGGAGACCGAGGGGCCCATCCGAGCCGAATTCGCGCGCTGGTCACCGGAATTGGCCGCAGTCTTCGACCGCTACGACACCCGCCACGCCCAGCCCACCGACCTGGCCGTCGTTCGTCACCTGCGCCCGGCCCCGCCGGATCGCCGTGCCTCGATAGTCGGCTGAACTCCTCGGCGACACCACGGGGCTCCGCCGACGTCGGGGGTGACGACCGTCTTGTCATCCGGTGTCGGCGTCGTGCCGATACGGCACCGGGTCGCGCGATCAGGTGTTCCGAAAAGGGAGTGGGTGATGAGCGGTCTCGATACCATTTTCTGGGAGGTGCGCCATGACGAAGGTGCTCTTGATCACCGGGGATGCTGCCGAGGACCTCGAGGTGATGTATCCCTATCAGCGATTGCTGGAAGAGGGGTACGAGGTCGATATCGCGGCTCCGACTCGGAAAAAGTTGCAGTTCGTGGTCCATGACTTCACCGAGGGGTTCGACACCTATACCGAGAAGCTGGGGCGGACCTGGCCGGCTGATCTGGCGTTCGCGGAGGTTGATCCGAGTCGGTATGCGGCGCTGGTGATTCCGGGTGGGCGGGCGCCGGAGTATCTGCGTGGAGATCAGGACTGCCGGCGGATCGTCCAGCACTTCGCGGAAACGGACAAGCCGATCGCGGCGCTGTGTCACGGACCGCTGATCCTGGCCGCCGCGGGCGTGCTGCGGGACCGGTCCTCGAGCAGCTACCCGGCGCTCGAACCCGATGTGGTGGCGGCCGGAGGGCAGTGGGTCGACAGCCCGGACCATGTCGACGGCAATCTGATCACCGGGCGCGCCTGGCCCGACCATCCGCAGTGGATGCGCGCATTCCTCGACGTGCTGCGCAAATCCGCTCCGCCCACCACCTGACAAAACAGCACATCGTGGCGGCATAGAACAGGACCGGGGTGGGGCATAGAAGCGATCTATGCATCCATCGAATTGTGAGCGCTACCGGGGGAAGTGCCGGTCCGCGAGGGTTGAGGCATGACCACCGTAGCCTTCCGCCGAACCGCTGCCGCTGCTCCCGCCGCACAGGTGAGCACCCCGACGGCGGCGGGCGGGGACGAGGGGTGGCAGCCGCTGCGGTACCTGGCGCCGAACTGGTTCGCCGTGGTGATGGGCACCGGCATCATCGCCAATGCCGCCGCCACCCTGCCGATGCAGTTCCCCGGATTGAAGGGCGTCGCCACCCTGGTATGGGCGCTGGCCGCGCTGCTGCTGATCGTGCTGGCCGGGGCCTGGGTCCTGCACTGGCGGCGGTATCCGCAGGAGGCGCGGGCACACGGGCTGCACCCGATCATGATGCAGTTCTACGGCGCGCTGCCGATGGCCCTGCTGACCGTGGGCGCGGGCACCCTGCTGCTCGGCAAGGACGTCATCGGCTCAACCGCCGCGGTGACCATCGACTGGGTGTTGTGGTCGGCCGGAACGGTTTTCGGGCTGATGACCGCCGCCGCCATCCCCTACCGGATGATCACCCGGCACACTTTCGATCCCGATTCGGCCTTCGGCGGCTGGTTGATGCCCGTGGTGCCGCCGATGGTGTCCGCCGCGCTGGGCGCACTGCTGGTGCCGCACACTCCGGCCGGGCAGCTGCGGCTGACCATGTTCGTGGCCTGTCTGGCCATGTTCGGACTGAGCCTGATCGCCTCGCTGGTCACCATTACCTTGATCTGGTCGCGGCTGCTGCATCACGGCCTGCTGCCGGCCGGGATGGTCGCCACCGTCTGGCTGGTGCTCGGTCCCCTGGGCCAATCGGTGACCGCCGCGGGCAGCCTGGCCAATGTCGCCGCCGGTGTCGTGGATGACCGCACTGCCGCCGGTCTCGATGTCTTCGCTGTCCTCTACGGCGTTCCCACCTGGGGATTCGCCATGCTGTGGCTGGCGCTCGCCATTGCCGTCACCCGGCACGCCCGCACCTCCATGCCGTTCAACCTCACCTGGTGGGGCTTCACCTTCCCGCTCGGCTGCTGCGTCACCGGCAGCACCGCCCTCTACCAGCACACCGGCGCCGACCTGTTCGCCGTCACCGCCGTGGGCCTGTACGCCCTGCTGGTCGCCGCCTGGGCCGTGGTCGCCGCCAAGACCGTGCACGGCGTGCTGCGGGGCGATCTGCTGCGACCCGTTCGCTGAGAGCGCGATCGGCGCACGTCCCGGGTGGATCCGACCGGATCCGCCCGGGACGAATTCGTTGCGATACCAACGAAACATCCCCGCTGTAACCCCGAGCGCTATCTACTGACAGACGTGAACACGCGTCGATGTATTCGTTGGATGCAGGAAGCGGCGGTTCATGGTGCGACGGGTCGAATCCGAGCACCGGACGCAGCCGGTCACGAGCTCGAGCTCGGGTCGGGAGTTGCGGCTGGTGTCCGGTGACAGCTACGCCAGCTGGGAAGCGGTGTATCGGGACAATGTCACCTGGGTGTACGCGTTGATGTTCGGCAAGGTCGGCAACCGGGCCGACGCCGAGGATCTCACCGCCGAGGTGTTCACGGCAGCGCTCAAACCGCTGCGCATCACGGCGAGCGCACCGGAGGTGCGGGCCTACCTGCGCGCCACCGCGCGCACGGTGCTGGCCGCGCACTGGAAGGCGCGGATGGGCCGGGAGATCACCACCATCGAGGGCGATATCCCCGATGACCCGCCCGAGGAGTTCCACGACTCCGGGGCGGAGGCCCGCGCCAAGGCGGTGCTGGCCGAACTCCCGGACCGCTACCGCCGCATTCTGGAACTGCGCTTTCTCCAGGGGCTTTCGGTCCGGGAGTCGGCGCAGAGCCTCGGTGTGACGGTGGCGAATGCGAAGGTGTTGCAGCATCGGGCGTTGCAGATGGCGTCCCAGCTGAACGAGCGAGGTGTGCGGTGAGCGGGCGGGAAGTGCGACGGTTCGTCGACGAACTACTGGCCGGCAAAAAGTCCACGGGCTTCCGGCCCGATGAGGCCGAGGCCGAGGAGATGCGCACGGCCATCGAACTGCGTGCCGCGCGCCTGGGCAGCGACGCGCCCAGCGAGGAGTTCCTGAGCAGTCTGCAGCGCCGGCTCGCGGCCGAGATGGACGACGAGCCGACCCCCTCGCACCCGGCGAACGGTTACCGCCGCCGGAACCTGCTGATCGGCACCTCCGCGGCCGCGGCCGCCGCCACGGTCGGCGCGGTGGTGGATCGGACCCTGATCGGGCACGGGCAGCCGGGTTCCCCGCCCGCCGCCGAGCAGGCCCCGCTGTCTCCCAATACGGGCGCGTGGCTGCCGATCGCCCGCTCCACGGATCTGCCGGAGGGCGCCACGATCGCCTTCGATGTCGGCACCGTCAATGGATTCGTGCGCCGCGACAAGGGAAATCCGGTCGCGGTTTCCGGCGTGTGCACGCATCAGGGCTGCAAGCTGTGGCTCGACGCCCCGGCCGAGCGCCTGCGCTGCCCGTGCCACTCCACCTCCTTCTCCATCCAGGGCGAGGTGGTCACACATCAACTGCCGGTGGCGCCCGCGCCATTGCCCACCGTCCAGGTCCGCGAGAACAACGGCGCCATCGAGGTTTTCGCGCCCACCGAACCCGCTTAGGACCCAAAAGTGCTCGTGCACAGCGGTTTCCGTCCCATGTAACCCCCGCCCCTATCTGTGGATGACCGGTTCGCAGCAGCGAACGGAACCATCCCGGATGGAGGCCCGGACCCCATGACACCCACCCGCAGCCGGCGGCGCGCAGCCGTCGCCGTCACCGTCGCCGCGGCAGCCCTGCTGACGGCGAGCGCGTGCAGCTCGAACGGCGGCGGCACAGCCACGGACAATGCCGCCCCCGGCTTCACCTTCGCTTCCGGCACCGCTACGCCCGGCATGGTGCCGGACGGCGCGGGTCCGGCCATGCCCGGCATGACGACACCCGGGGCGGTCACGTCCGCCGCCGGGGTCCCAGCGGCACCGGCCGGACCCAATGCCGTCACCATCGACAATTTCGCGTTCGGGCCCAGCTCGCTGACCGTCAAGGTTGGCACCACGGTGACCTGGACCAATCGCGACGAGGAACCGCACACCGTGGTCGCCGACGACGGCAGCTTCCGCTCGCCGACGCTGGGCAACAACGCGACCTACACCTTCACCTTCTCGAAAGCGGGCAGCTTCGCCTATGTCTGCTCGATTCATCCCTTCATGCACGCGACCGTGGTGGTGACCCGATGAACACTCGCAACCCGGACGACCGATACGCGGACTTCGAGGACGAGGACGCGGCCCGCGATCCGCAGAAGATGACCCGCCGCCAGCTCATGCGGCACTCCGCCTGGTTCGGCGCGGCCGTGGGCCTGGCGGTGGTGGGCGGAGAGGTGGTCTCGCACGTGGCCGGCACCGCGCTGGCCGCGCCCGCCCGGCCCACACTGCGGTTCGCACAGGTCAGTGACAGTCACATCGGTTTCACCGGTACCGCCAACACCAGCGTGACCGACACCTTCACCGAGGCCATCTCGCAGGTGAATTCACTGGGTTACGAGCCCGACTTCGCCATCCACACCGGCGATCTCACGCATCTGGCCACGGCCGAGCAGTTCGATCAGGTCCATCAGATGATGCAGGGGATCAAGACCCCGCACGTGTTCACCGTTCCGGGAGAACACGATTCGAGTGACGACGGCGGTTCCCGATACCGGTCGACGTTCGGGAACGGCACGCGCGGGGACGGCTGGTACAGCTTCGATATCGCCGGCGTCCACGTGATCGGACTGGTGAATACGCTCAATCTCAAGGATCTCGGACACCTCGGGCAGGACCAGCTGGACTTCGTGCAGAAGGACGTGGCCGGATTGTCCAGTGACACACCGATCATCGTGTTCAGCCACATTCCGCTGTTCGCCATGTACCCCCAATGGGGTTGGGGCACAGACGATGCCACCCAGGCGCTCAGCTATATGAAGCGGTTCTCCTCGGTGACCTGCCTCAATGGCCATGTGCACCAACTGTTCACGAAGACCGAGGGCAATGTGACGTTCTACAGCGGCACCACCACGGCGTATCCGCTGCCGAAACCCGGTGACGGGCCCGCACCCAAGCCGGTGACGCTGCCCGCGGGCAAGCTGCACGACGCCCTCGGTATCCGCGAAGTCACGTATCAGAAGGGTCAACAGCAACTCGCTATCAAAGAACAATCGCTGAAATGACCACTGCCCAACGGCGTGTCGCGCGCAGGTCTCACATCGTTGTCATTTCGTCAGCATGACCTGGCGATGGAAGATCGACAGCGGAGGGTAATCTACTACGCTGGGCAGTAACAAGATGCTGTGCAGCAGTGCGGCGCACGGCGATTACAGGAGGGAAGCTATGCCACCCCGCCGTTTTCGGACGAACGCCGCAGCGAGCGTATTGATCGTATTGGCGCTGGTGCTGGCGGCCTGCTCGTCCAATCTCCCGGGCGGGAATGTGGGTCCGCGCACACCGGCCGTGCAGTCCATCACCATCACCCCCGCACAGGGCACGGAGAAGGTGGATCCGTCGGCGCCGGTGAAGGTGAGCACCTCCAGCGGCGTGCTGACCGATGTGTCGCTCACCAATGAGGACGGCAAGGTCATCGAGGGCACCTACACGCCGGACAAGACGGCATGGAAGCCGAACGATCAGCTGGGCTACAGCCGCACGTACACACTGAAGGCCTCGGGTATGGACGTGACCGGACCCACCGGTCCGGTCACCTCCAGCTTCACGACCATCGCCCCGAAGAACCAGACCAAGGTGTATCTGAACACCACGGGCGGGCAGGCGATCGTCGACGGCAACAGCTACGGCGTGGGCATGGTCATCGTCGCGCACTTCGACGAGGACATCCCCGATCGGGCCGCGGCCCAGAAGCGTCTGGTCGTCACCACCGATCCGCCGGTCGACGGCGCCTGGTACTGGATGGACAACCGCAACGCGCACTGGCGGCCCAAGGAGTACTGGAAGACCGGCACCAAGGTGAGCGTGGCGGCCAACCTCTACGGAGTCGAGGTCGGCAACGGCCTGTTCGGCCAGGAGGACTCCAAGGCCAACTTCGTCATCGGCCCGTCGCACGTGTCGATCGCCGACGACAACACCCATCAGGTGCAGGTGTTCGAGAACGGTCAGCTGATCCGCACCATGCCCACCTCCATGGGCCGCGGCGGCAGCGAGACCATCGCCGGCAAGACCTTCACGTTCTGGACCATGCCGGGCACGTACACCGTCATGGACAAGGCCAACCCGGTCATCATGGACTCCTCCACCTACGGCCTGCCCGTCAATTCACGGCTCGGGTACAAGGAGGCCATCGGCTGGGCCACGCGCATCAGCACCGACGGCATCTATCTGCACCAGCTGGATTCCACGGTGTGGGCGCAGGGCAATACCGACACCTCGCACGGGTGCCTCAACCTCAATGCCGAGAACGCGCAATGGTTCTTCAACTTCGCGCAGCCCGGCGACGTGGTGGAGGTGCACAACACCGGCGGTGCGCCGCTCGAGGTGTGGCAGAACGGCGACTGGACGTTGAGCTGGGATCAGTGGCTGGCCGGTAGCGCCTGAACCCGCTCGCGCGCGGCCAGCTGAGCGGTCCGCGCGAGATACCAGGCCGCGACACAGAATTCGGCGGCCACCGTGCCCCACACCAGCGTCCACACCGAGTGGGTGCGCAGGGTGAGGAGCAGCGCGGTGGCCGCCACTGCTGTCCCGATCACCGCGCCGATCATGATGCCGACGGTGTCCTGACGCACCGGCAGGATGGCGGTGGTGACGAACGAGGTGGTGGCGGTGGCGACCAGGATGCAGACCTCAACGCGCACGATCGGTACCACGGCGCGGAAATCGTCGGCGTAGATGAGCTGCACAGCGAACGGGGCGGTCACCCAGATCCCCGCCACCGCAACGGCCGCCACGATCACGCACGCGGCCAGGGCGCGCATCTCGTGCCGCCAGAAACCCGGATGGGTGCGCTCGCGAGCCATGCGGGGCAGCAGCGCCAGCCCGATCGGATCGAGCAGCGACTGCACCGCGCGCACGAGTTTGTCACTCGCCGAATACAACCCGAGTGAGGCGGCGTCCAGCACCGAGGAGTAGACGGTGGCGGTGCCCTGCCCGTAGCTGGTCACCAGCAGCCGTGACGCGAGCACGGGTGCACCGGTGCGCAGGATCATCGCGACCTTGGTGGGACGCCCCAGGCGGCCGAACCGGGTGTGGGCGTCCCGCCAGGTCAGCGCAACGGTGACCACAGAGGACAGCAGCAGGCACAGCAGCACCACCTCGGCGTGCGGAAGTCGCGGCAGCACCGCGACCAGCAGCACGAGGTACACCACGCGGCCGGCGATCTGATAGGTCATCGAGGCCCCGAATCTGGCCTGTCCCACCAGCAGCCAGTCCTCGGACATGGACAGGAATCCGCCCACGAACAGCCCCAACAGGATCATGCGCGGGTGCGGGCCGACGCCGACGGCGAGCCCGGCCACGAGCGCCACCATGATGATGCTCAGCCCCGCACCCCGCACCGCGAGGTAACTCCCCCGCAGCTCGTCGAGCCCCGCCTCGTTCAGCAGCGCGGCCAGAAACGTATTGATGCCGAGGTCCACCAGCAGCGAGCCCAGAAAGTACGCCGACATCCCGATGGCCAGCAGCCCGACCCCGCTCACCCCGAGCGTCCGCGCGGTCAACGGCACGGTCACCGCGGTCACCAGGAACTGCCCGTACTTCCCGAGACTGACGAACCCGATGTCCCGCAACACCGACAGCAGCCCATCCTCGGCCACCTTCGCCCGCACCCGCTCGACCAGCGCCGTCCCTACCAGTCGCCGTCCCGCCATGGCGGTCCTCTTTCTCCCCGACCGCGCACCCCGGCCCGACCCCGAAATTCTCCTGCCCCCACCCCACCCCCGCCACCCCAAACCCTCGACTCACCGCCAGACGTAACCCCCCATTCAAATCACGCGCCCAGTCACCCAACCTGATTCACCACGGCCGCCGCCGTCGAGTGCCGCACACCCAACCACCAACCTGTGCAACGGGTTCCAACGTAGGCTCGACCACGCACCGCCCAACCGAAAGGGTGACCCGATGTCCGACGACACCATGTTCAGCGTCTACGGCCTGATGACCGCCCTCCCCGGCCGCCGCGACGACCTGATCGCCTTGCTCCTGAACGGATTCCGCGCCGGCGGCCCCACCAGCGGCCTACTCACCTACACCATCAACACAGCCCCCGACGACCCCGACACGATCTGGCTCACCCAACTCTGGATCAACAAGCCCGCCCACGACGCAACCACCCGCTCCGAACCGGTAGCCGCCATCACCCGCCAACTCCCGCCCCTCCTGGCCCGACAACCCGAAGGCTTCTACGGCAACACCGTTCACGCCGAGGGCCACACCTGAGCACAACCCCCGGAGGCCGCCGAGTTCGGACAGTGGGAGACCTGCCATGACCGACCGCGACCTCGATAACGTCGGCCCGGAAGAGATGTCCGCGATCACGGACCGGCTGGAAGTCGGGCCTGGTGCCGGAGAGGGCGACCGTCCGCGTCACATCCGGACGAGTTTCGATACCTGGCGCGCGGAACAGACCTGACGCGGGTCCACAATGTCCAGAATGAGGGGGTTGCCCATCGAAAGGTCGTTCCGACGATGAAGTCCACCCGTATAGTCCTGGCCTCGCGCCCGACCGGTATGCCGCAGCCGGAGAATTTCCGGACCGAGACGGTCGAACTGGACCCGCCGCAGCCGGGCGAGGCGCTGCTGCAGACGCTGTATCTGTCGCTGGACCCGTACATGCGCGGCCGCATGAGCGACGCGCCCTCCTACGCCCCGCCGGTCGAGATCGACGAGACCATGTGCGGCGCGACCGTGTCCCGCGTCCTCGAATCCACCGATCCCGTGCTGCGGCCCGGCGATATCGTGCTGGGCTGGGGCGGCTGGCAGACGCACTCGGTCGAGAATGTGCGGGCTCTGCAAAAACTGGACCCGAACGCCGCGCCGCTCACCACCGCCCTCGGCGTGCTGGGCATGCCGGGTCTGACCGCGTATTCCGGTCTGCTCACCATCGGGCAGCCGAAGCCGGGCGAGACCGTGGTGGTCGCCGCCGCCACCGGACCGGTCGGTTCGACCGTCGGCCAGATCGCGAAGATCAAGGGCGCGCGAGCCGTCGGCATCGCGGGCGGCCCGGAGAAGGTCGCACTGTTGCGGGAGCGCTTCGGCTTCGACGCCGCCGTCGACCACCGCGCTCCCGACTTCGCCGAGCAGCTGGCCGCCGCCACCCCGGACGGCATCGACGTCTACTTCGAGAACGTCGGCGGCGCGGTCTTCGACGCCGTCCTGCCCCGGCTCAATCAATTCGCCCGAATTCCGGTGTGCGGCTTGATCGCCAACTACAACGACACCGACCTGCCTCCGGGCCCCGACCGGCTGCCGCTGCTCATGTCGAGCATCCTGCGCCGGAGCCTGACCGTGCGCGGCTTCATCGTGTCCGAGTTCGCGGGCCAGGCCGGTGAGTTCTACCCGGCGGCGGCGCAGTGGATCTCGGAGGGCAAGCTGGTCTACCTCGAGGATGTGGTCGACGGCCTCGACCATGCCGTCGCCGCGTTCCAGGGTCTGCTCACCGGCAAGAATCTCGGCAAGCTGGTCATCAAGGTCTCCGACTGACGACCGACCCCGGACCTCCGGGACTCCCGTGCAGGCGTACGGAAGTCCCGGAAGCCCTTCTCCTACTTCATGACCGCGATGTACGGCCGCAATCCCAGGGCGATGTCCACGCAGACGCCCAGCAGCACGTCCCGCTCCACCGGGTCGAGCGGGTGCCGGAGCCAGAGCCTGGTGCCCAGGATCGGTACGGGAAGCGGCTGCCCGGCCCGGTCCCACCAGAAGGACTCGTTGTAGAGATCGTTCGCGATACGGCGCAGGGTCCAGCCGCCGACCGTGCGCACCACGTCGAGGCGACCGGTCTCCTGTCCCATGCGGTCGAGCACCACGATGCGGAAGAGTTCCGGGGTACGGGCCTCCTCCGGATCGGGTACGAAGTGGAAAAGCGTTCCCGCCGTGGATCCCACGGCGGTCGAGGTGTCGGCGCGCTGAACGGTGGCCAGCGAGGTCCCGTCGCCCCGGCTGAGCACGGTGGGCGCGGAGTCCTTGGACTCCACCCACACCACCGACCCGTCGGCATAGGTGATGCGGTGCTTGCCGGTGCCGCCGTTCTTGAAGCCGAACAGGATGGCGGCCTTGGCCGCGAGGCCATTGCCCGCGCCCTGTACCCCGGTGGCCAGCGGGTCACCGGGGCCGGCACTGAAGGTGATCTTCAGTGCGTTGCTCACCTTGTGCACGACCCGGCCCTCGATCATCGTCGAGGGCTCCTGCGGCGCTGACATCGTTCGATCGTAGGCCCGCGGGTTCGAGTCCAGCGGCGGATTCGGCCCGGCACGCCGGGCGCGACGCGCCCCTAGCTACCGGGGAAGCCGACCTTCGCCAGCGCGGTGGTCCAGTCGGTGACGATCGCCACCTGGGCATCGACCAGCGCCACCTTGCCATTGCAGATCAGGGTGTGCAGCTTGGTCTCCACGCCGTCCTTGGGATTGTTCGGCCCGGCGCCGGCCTGGTGCCCCGGTGACGGCGGTTCGACCCAGATATTGCGCGGATCGTTGGGGTCGCCGCCCAACTCCAGCGAGATCAGGTGGTCGTACTCGGCATCGCGGGGGTCGCCGGTGTAGTCGTAGGACTTGATATTGGCGGCCTTCTCCGGATTCGTGATCGACGTGTTGGGCCGAATCGAGGCGGTATAGCCCGACTTACAGATGGTGTCGGCCAGATTCGCCGCTGTCACTTTGGGATTCGTCGCGCCCGGCGTGCAGTTCGGGTCGGGCAGCGGCTGGCCGTCGGAGGTCTTGCGGTAGTGGCAGCTGCCCGGCGCGGGCTGGGCCGCCACCGTGTACGTGCCCTGGGGACCGGGGCCGACCGGAATGGTGCCCTCCTTCTCCTTGGGCGCGGGCTGCGGAACCGCTTGTGCCGGTGCGTTGGCCGGATGGGTGGCCTCCCCCTTCGAACAAGCGACCGTCAAACCCAGGACCAGCAGGGCCATCGCAAGCCCTTTGTGCGCCTTCATAACTTCCCCTGCTCGAGCCGGATAGCCGCCTAATTGTGCGTTATCCCTTGGCGATCGGCCACTCGCCGCGACGACACTCCGAGCAGAAATGCCGAACCCGGTTACCCGCCGGGCAATACATACCGACCGGTTATGCTGCAGCGATGACAGCAGATCTGTCGCACTCCCCCGCGGCAATACAACCGGTCGGCTCCAATCGCATTCAGGCCCGCGCCCTCGCGCTGGCCGCCCTGCTGCTCGGCTCGGGCGCCCTGCACTTCCTCGCGCCCAAGCCCTACGACACCCTGATCCCGCCCCAGCTCCCGGGCAAACCCCGCACCTACACCCAGGTTTCGGGCGTGGCCGAGCTGGTCTCCGGCACACTGCTCGTGGTCCCCCGCACCCGCGGCCTGGGCGCACGCCTGGCCACGCTGATATTCGTCGCGGTCTTCCCCGGCAATGTGCAGATGGCGGCCGACTGGCTGGGCAGCAATCGCCCCCTGCCGCTGAAAATCGGCGCGCTGCTGCGCCTCCCGCTCCAGATTCCGCTGATCACAACCGCTCGCAAGGTCTACCGCGGCGTGTGACCGGGCGCGCGCCCGCTCGAGCGGACAGCTGCCGCCCGGCCGTCCACGAGCGCAACGACTTCGGTGTGCTCAGGCCAGGACGAAACTCAACTGCGGGATGAACTCGCCACCCGCGCGGATCCAGGAGTAGCCGAGCCAGACACCGGGTGTGACCTCCCGGATCTCGTCGTAGACCGGCGGGGTCGGCGACGGCGCGTAGTCGAGGATCCAGGTCTCGCCGCCGTCCATCACGGATGGGCCGGCATAGACGATGGCGGGCCACGCCTCCATCCCGGCTCGGGTGAGACGGTTCATCACATAGCCGCCATCGGGCCCGGTGTAGAAGTCCTTGCCGATCCAGAGCAGCGGTGCCCAGGACTGCATCTCGTGCGGCGCGGCCACCCAGCCGTCCTTCGTGCCGACCGGCACGTCACCACTCGGGGCGTCGCCATAGATCGCGTCCAGCTGTTCGAGCAAACATCTGAACCGGAGCGAGTCCACAGTTGCTGATGTGTTGTCGGAGAACAGAACACATCCGTTGCCATAGTCCGCATCGGCGTGGACGAGGACCGGGACGACCATGACCAGCACCCCGAAACCAAGGGGGGCGAGGCTTTTCACGAGGGCGTTTCGAACAATCTCGCGGCTGGTACCCATCACTTTCTCCAGGGGGACGAATCCCGACCCAGATTTGATCTTAGTTCGCGGTGAAATAGCCGGTCAGAACCGTCTCCGAACCGAGATCCGATCGCGCCGCAGTTAACAGGAAATTGACAGCTTTCTGCTGGAAATGTCTCGAGGTTCGTGTCGATGTAATTGTCCATGACCTCGATTCAGGCCCCTTCACCGCACGCACGGTGGTTCTGGATCGCGGCCGGCAGTTTCGTCGCCGTGATCTCCCTGGCAGCCCTCAGCGCTCCCACTGCGCTCGCCACGTCTCACGATCAGGCCGGTGTCGGCCAGGTACCCGAGATCACGGCACCCAGCACGACTGTGCTTGCTCCGCACCCCATCTCGGTGACGGCCATCGCGCAGCAGATGCAGACCGCCATCCAGGCGGCTTCGCCCGGCACCAGCGTCGGCATCGACGTGGTGGACACCACCACCGGGGCGGCTATCGCCAGTCTCAATGCCGACGAGCAGTTCTACACCGCCTCGGTGGTCAAGCTGCTCATCGCCCTGGACGCGTTGAAAACCCAGAACTGGCAACCGGATCCGGACACCACGACCCAGCTCACCCAGATGCTGTCCACCAGTGACGACGACATCGCCGACGTGATGTGGGACAACGGCGGCAACAACGCCATCATCGACCGCATGGTCACCGCCATCGGACTGTCCGCGACCACCGCACCGGACGACACCGCGCAGTGGGGCGAAACCCTCACCACACCACGGGATGTCATCGCCGTCTTCCACTACATCACCACCACGATCCCGGCCCCGGCCCGGGACCTGATCGTCGGCGCGCTGCACAACGCGTCCCAGACCGCCGCGGACGGCACCGACCAGTACTTCGGCATACCCGATGCCCTCACCGGTGCGACCTGGGCGGTCAAACAGGGCTGGATGGATCTGGACTCCTCGACCACCCTGGACACCACCGGCCTGGTCTCCCCCTCCCCGGATCAGCCCTACCGCTACGCCGTCGTGGTGCTCTCCACCCAGCCCGCGGGCACCAGCTGGTCGGTGGCGGGCGCGGCCCTCACCGCCGGGGTGACCCTGCTGCACGCCACCCTGAAGTGAGCCCGTCGCGGCCGTACCGAGCATCTTCACCGACCGAGGGTTAGGGTCGGCCGTCGGATTCAGGTGACGGAGAAGGAGCCGGAGTGGTCACGCTGTGGACGATCGCCCGCGAGTGGGGGCGCATCGGCTGCCTCGGCTTCGGCGGGCCACCCGCACACATCGCCCTGCTCCGGGACCTGTGCGTGCGGAGGCGCGGCTGGCTCGACGCGGCGGAGTTCGAGGACGCCATCGCCGCGACCAACCTGCTCCCCGGACCGGCCTCGACCCAGCTGGCGATCTACACGGCCTGGCGACTGCGCGGCACCGCGGGGGCGCTCGTCGGCGGATGCTGTTTCATCGCACCGGGTTTGGCACTGATCCTGGTCCTGGCCGCGGTCTTCCTGGCGGCGGGCAGCCCGGTGTGGGTGCGAGGCGCCGCGGCCGGGGCGGGCGCGGCGGTCGCCGCCGTCGCGGTGCATGCTGCGGCGGGCCTGCTTCCGGCCGGCTGGGGACGCGCGGGCAACGGCCGGGCCGCCCGGGCCCGCTGGATCGCCTATGCCGCACTGGGAATCGTCTCGGCCGCCGTCCTGGGACCGTGGCTGGTGCTGGTCTTGATCGGGGCCGGGTTGCTCGAGGTGGGGATACGCGGCGGCCTGTCCTCGCGCCGGGTATCCGCGTGGCCGCTGGCACCGGCGGCCGGGCTGGCCACCGGCGGCCTGGCAGCGCTGTGCTGGGTGGCCTTCAAGGTGGGCGCGCTGTCCTACGGCGGGGGCTTCGTCATCATTCCGCTCATGCAGGCCGATGCGGTCGACCGCTACGGCTGGATGACCGGAGCGCAATTCCTGAATGCCGTTGCACTCGGCCAGATCACGCCGGGCCCGGTGGTGCAGACGGTGGCGGTGGTCGGGTACGCGGCCGCGGGCGTGCCGGGCGGATTGCTGGCCGCCGTGGTCGCTTTCGCGCCGTCGTTCGCCTTCGTGCTGGCCGGCGGCAAGTACTTCGACCGGTTGCGGGCCGACCGGCGCGTGCAGGCATTCTTCACCGGTGCCGGACCTGCGGTCATCGGAGCGATCGCGGGCTCCGCGATCCCGCTCGCCCTTGCGCTGCACCATCTCTGGCAGTTCGCGGTGCTCGCGGCCGCCGCGGTGTGGCTGCTGGCGGCGCGGCGCGGTGTGGTGAGCGCGCTGCTGGGCGCGGGTGCGCTCGGGGTGGCCGCGGCGCTGGCGGGCTGGCCGGTCGGCTGACATGCGTCAGACGGTGATGCCGAGCGCCCCGGCGACCGCACGGGTGAGGTGGTCGGTCACCTGGGCCGGGCTCCAGTGGCGGTGTTCGGTGAGGTCGTAGACGACGCGCTCGTCGAAGATGGTGATCCACAGCAGCACCGCGTAGGTGAGGTCGTATTCGGCGGTCTTGCCCTGCAGCGCAAGGGCGTTGAGCACCTCGGCGAGCATGTCGTGCAGGGCGGTGATGGATTCGTCGCCATCGGCCAGCCGTTCGATGAAGCCCCGGGAGCTGCGGATGTAGCGCACGGCCGGGCCCCACTGCCCGGCCTGATCCACCCAGGTGCGGCAGCAGCGATGGAAGCGGTCCACCGGATCGGGCCCGGCGTCGACGGCGGCCAGCGCCTGCACCAGATGCTCGATGGCGCGGCGGTGGAACGCCTGCAGGGCGTCCTGCGGGGTCGGGAAATGCCGGTACGCGGTGGCCACGCCGACACCCGCCGCGGCAGCGAGTTCCGGTATGGAGAAACCGATCCGGCCTGCCTCCAGCAGGCTCTGGACCGCGTCGACCAGCAGCACGCGGCTGCGCTGGGCGTCACTGCGGGTGTTCACGGGCACGCCTCCATCCTGCGCGAGCGCGACGCGGTATCAGCACACGGCACTCGAGTAGAGAAGTTCTTCTCAGTTTCGTATTCTCTAACAGAGAAGATCTCCTCATTTAGGAGGCGGGATGCGGGCAACCGCACCGGGGGCGCTGCTGGTGCTGATCATGGCGCAGCCGAATATGGCGACCGGGATGATGCCGTACTACCGGCATGCCTGGGCGCTCGCGCCCCTGCTCATCACCGTGATCTTCGCCGCCTACCTGTTCGCGCTGACCCCGGCGCTCGCACTGGTGGGCACGCCGTCCACCCGGCGGGGCTGGTGGTGGCGCATCGGGGTGGGCAGCGGGTTCGGCATCGCCGCGGATGTGGCCATGGCCGTGGCACATTCGCCGTGGCCGGTGGCCGCCGCGCGGATCGGCGCGGGGCTGTCGGTGGGATTGGTGACCGGCTCGCTGGCCGGATTGATCCTGGAACGCAAGGGCGAACGCGGGCGCACGGCCATGGCGGTGGCGACCGTGCTCGGCTCGGCACTGGGGACGATCGCGGCCGCGGTCGTGGCGCAGTATCTGCCCGCACCCGGGGCGACCGTCTATGTGGGCCACGCTGCCCTGCTCGCGGTGACCGCGATGGCGGTGCTGAGCGATCGTGCGGCCCGCCCGGCGGCAATCGCCGGTCGCGCTGCCGCGGCTCCCGAGACCATCGAACCGCGAATCGCCGGATATCTCAGCGGCATTGCCGCCTGGGTGTCGGCGGGACTGGTCGTCGCCCTGCTGCCGAGTTACGGTGCGGAGCTGCTGGGCACGAAGAATCTCGCCCTGCTGGCGCTGCCCGTGACGCTGTATCTGGTGAGCGCCTGGTTGGCGCAACGCCTGATCGCGCCCGGCGGACTCGCCGCCGAACCCGTTGCGGCGCAGTGGATCATCATCGCCGGAGTCGTGCTGGCGGCGGCCGTGTCCTGGATGCCCAGCCTGGCGCTGCTGCTGTGCGGCGGCGCGGTGGCCGGCTTCGGGCAGGGCATCGCCTATCGCTCCGGACTCCGGATCGTCAGTGCCGCAACACCTCCCGATCAGCACGCCCGGGCCGCCGCACGCTTCGCGGGCGTGGCCTACGCGTGCGCGGCGGGCGCGACGGTGGGCTTCGGAGCCATCGCGACCGTGGCGTCCATGCGCGACGCGGTGCTCGCCGCCGCGGTCGTGCTCGTTCTGGTGGCCACGACCACCGCCGTCGTCCGCCGGCGTGCAACGGCGCGCGCCACGAACTCCGTTCCCACTCCGCAGATCTCGACAACCGCATAATTGCTCCGCCGCCATATTCGACACATCGAATGGAACGGCACAATTTATCGCGCGCGAATTCCGATCGCGCGCAATTCCGCATGCCCGCAATACTTTACATTGCCGAATATTCCAGAATTCGACGAAACGAAGTCGTTACGCGAGTTCACCGCCACATAAAGTGCGGCCGTTTCACTGGAATACATCAGCTCCAAAGACATTCTCTCCGAATGGATTCCAGAAATGGCAGCACAAACTCGAGCCGGCACGACTCCGGCAACCCCGGCCGCCGACGGAACGCTCACCCGCAGTCTCGGCCGGGTGGACCTCATCGCCATGGGCGTCGGCACCATCGTGGGCGCGGGCATCTTCGTCACCACCGGCATTGCCGCCGCGACCAAGGCGGGACCGGCCATCGTCCTGTCGTTCGTGCTGGCCGGGGCCATCTGCGCGCTGGTGGCGCTGTGCTACAGCGAACTCGCGGCCATGACGCCGCTGTCCGGGAGCGCCTACACCTACACCCGGGGCACGCTGGGCGAGGTGCCCGCGTTCCTGGTCGGCTGGAATCTGCTGCTCGAATACGCGGTGGCGGCATCGGCCATCGCCATCGGCTGGTCCGGATTGTTCGGGGCCGCTCTGAATTCCTTGTTCGGCGTGACTCTGCCCAAGGCTATTTCCGCGGGCCCCAGCGACGGCGGCGTCATCAATCTTCCGGCGGTCCTCATTGTCGCCGCGCTGATCGGTGTACTCGTGTTCGAGGTCCGACTCACTGCCGTTGTGGTGAAAACTCTGGTGGCCTTGACCATCGGCGTCCTCATCCTGGTGATCGCGGTGGGCGCGCCCCATCTGCATCCCGGCAACTGGTCGCCGTTCCTGCCTTTCGGCGTGCACGGTATCGCGGCCGGCGCGGCGCTGGCGTTCTTCGCGTATCTCGGTTTCGATGTCGTCGCCACCTCCGCAGAGGAGACCCGCGATCCGCGCCGCGATCTGCCGTGGGGCATCATCGGCTCGGTCGTCGTCGCCACCGCCCTCTACGTGGCCGTGAGCGCCGTATTGACCGGTGTCGCACCGTATTCCACCCTCGGCAATGCCGCGCCGGTGGCGACCGCGCTGGCCGCCGTCGGCGCCGGGTGGATCGGCAAGGTGATCCTGGTGGCCTCGGTGGTCGCGCTCACCAAGGGACTGCTCATGGTGTGTTACGGCCCGACCCGCCTGGTGTTCGCCATGAGCCGGGACGGCATGGTTCCGAAGGCGCTGTGCCGCACCGGCTCCCGGGGCACGCCCGTCCGGCTGAGTCTGCTGCTCGGTACGGTCGTGGCCGCGGTGGCCGGGCTGCTCCCCATCGGCACGGTGGCGGAGCTGGTCAATATCGGCGCGCTGTTCGCCTTCGTGATCGTGGCCGTCGGCGTGCTCGTCCTGCGCCGCACCGCACCCGACCGACCGCGTCCGTTCCGGGTACCGTTCCTGCCCGCGGTGGCCGTCTGCGCCATCGCCGGATGCGTCTGGCTGGCAACCACATTCGAGGCGCTGACCTGGTTGCGGTTCGTGATCTGGAGTGCGGCCGGAGTCGCGCTGTATCTGTTCTACGGCCGCAGCCACGCGACCACGGTCCCCGGCCCCACCGCCACTGCGCTCGATCCGACCCAGGTGCTCGATCCCACCCCGGCGACGGCCGATTCGAGCGCACTGACCACTACCGCGACGGTGGCCACCGGAGGTGCCGCGTGACTGCGCAGCTCGACAGCTTCTATCCGACCCGCGTCGACTTCGGCACCCTCGACGAGATCCGTCACGCGGCCGCGACCGCGCTGCCCGCCGACGTCCTGGATTTCGTGGAGGGCGGCGCGGGTAAGGAGATCACCCTGCGGGAGAACCGGCTCGCCTTCGACCGCTGGCGTATCCTGCCCGCACCGATGAGCGGGGTGGGCGCGCCCTCCACCCGCACCGAATTCCTCGGAATGCCCCTGGAGACACCGCTTCTCACCGCGCCTTTCGGCGGTGACGCGCTGTTCCATCCGGACGGGCATCCGGCCGTGGCCCGGGCCGCCCAGGCCCGGGGAGCGCTGTCCGTCGTGCCGGAGGCGGGCAGCTTCTCCTATCAGCGGGTCCGTGCCGCCGCACCGCGCGCCGCCCGGATCGCGCAGGTGCACCCCTTCGGGCACGCCGCCGCGGTAGCGGACCGGGTGGCGCGACTGGGCTACGACGCGCTGTGCGTCACCCTCGACTGCCCGGTCGGCGGCTTCCGTACCCGCAATATGGCCAATCGCTTCGACCCCGATCAGCGGCACTTCGCCGGGAATCTGACCGGCGAGGACGGCGCTCCCGGAGTGGCGGAGATCTTCGGGCAGCTGCTCAAACGCGGTGGCATGGTGTGGGATTGGTCCGAGCTGGCCGGCGCCGCCACCGGATTCGGGCTGCCGTGGATCGCCAAGGGCGTGCTCACCCCCGCCGCGGCCGAACGCGCCCTGGCCATCGGCGCGAGCGCCCTGGTCGTCTCCAATCACGGTGGCCGCCAGGTGGATCCGGCCCCGGCCAGCCTGGACATGCTGCCGCGCATCCGCGCGGCGGTGGGCCCGGAGACACCCATCCTGCTGGACAGCGGCATCCGCACCGGCAGCGATGTGTACCTGGCGCTCGCACTGGGCGCGGACGCGGTGATCCTGGGCCGCGCGGCCATCTACGGCCTGGCCGCGGCCGGGGAGGCCGGAGTGGATCGGGTGCTGGAGCTGCTCACCGAGGAGCTGCGCACCCTGATGATCCTGTCCGGCGCGGCCACCCTCGCCGAGATCGACGTCACCCGGATCATGCGAGCCGCCCCGTGAGCGCATTCCCCTTGGCCCGCACCGCGTCCGGGCTCGTGTTCACCTCCGGTCTGGCCGCCGTCGACCCGGACACCCTGACCGTCACCACCGCATCCTTCGAGGGCCAGACCGCCGAGGTCTTCCGGCAGCTCGACGCCGCACTCACCGCGGCGGGCAGTGGGCGCGCGCACGTGCTGCGGCTGGACTGCTACCTGTCCGATCGCCGCTGGTTCCCCGGCTGGAACTCCGCCTTCCGCACGCATTTCCCGACGGCCGCACCGGCGCGGATCACCACCGTCACCACCCTGCCCATCGACGGGCTGCTCATCGAAATCCAGGCGATCGCCGTCGCCACCGCTCAGGAAGATCGATCATGACCGCAGTCACCCCGCTCGTCCAACCGCAGTCCGCCCTCGGCGATTTCACCATCCGAGACGTCATCGAGGGCCAGACCGCCGGCCAGCTCATCGTCGCCGCCGACGACTGGGGCTGGTGGGTCACCCTGCTGGGCGGCGACACCGTCGCGCCCACCACCGGCATCCAGCAGACCGTCGCCGAGGGGCTGGTGCGCGCCGGCTTCCTGCTGCGGCGCGGGCACCGCTACCAGCTCACCCACACCGGCCACGACGTCGGCAAGAACCGCGGCTTCGTGCGGGTGGCGGTGCGCGGGTGGGAACCCACCTTCCGGCAGCTGTCGGACAGCCCGCACCGCGAATACATTCCCGCCGCCACCGAACCCGGAGAGGTGGCTCGCGGCTGCACCGATATCGCACGGCGGCGGCCGGAGATCTTCGAGGCCATCGGGCACGCCATCGCGGCCGGAACACCCGGCTGCACCATCGATCTCGGCTGCGCCGACGCCGGGCGGGTGCTCGCGCTGGCCGGGATCGCCGAGCGGGAACGGTTCCTCGGCGTGGACATCGAGGACGGGGTGATCGCCTCGGCCACCGCCGAACTCACCGCGCGCGGACTCGGCGACCGCATCACCCTGCTCGCCGGTTCGGTGCAGCCCGAACCGGAACCGCCCGCCTGGCTGGCCGCCGTCGACCGCGATGCCGTCACCACCGCCATGTCGTTCTTCCTGCTGCACCAATTGGCCAGCGATGGTGACGGCATCGCCGCGGTGCTGCGCGGCTGGATGGACTGGTTCCCCAACCTGCGGCGGCTGGTGATCGGCGACGGCTATCTGCTGGAGGCCCCGTATTGGACACAGCAGCCATGGTTCTCGCCCACCTACGAGATCTATCACGCGGTCACCGGCGTGCGACTGTGGACGCGTCAGGAGTACGAGCAGGCCTTCGCCGAACTCGGCTGGACGGTGCGGCGGCGGCTCGAGGATCACACCATGCTGGTGACCAGCATTCTGGAACGCGACTGACCCGAATTCCCCGGCCAGAGGCCCGGCCGACTTCGCGCATGGCCGGGGTCGGCCCGGGGTAGGCTCGCCGGGTTCGTTCGATGTTGAAGGAGAGTTCGTGGGTAAAAAGAGCCGTCTCGCTTCGGGTTTCGGAGTGGTGGCTGCAGGGGTCGCGGTGCTGGGGGCGGCGACGGGGGTGGCCGGAGCGGAGCGCGCACTGACCGCGCCGGAGCAGGTGTTCGTGAGCTACCTGCAGGAGCGCGGTGAGCTCCTGACCGATCAGGATCAGCAGCTCGCGGCCATCGATGTCGGCAAGGCCGACTGCGCGGCGATCGCCTCGGGCATGACCAAGGAGCAGCTGTCCGAACAGCTTCCGGGTGGGGCGGCCGAGAAGGAGGAGGCCGTGCTGTTCCTCGACGCGGCCACCGCGCCGGGGAGCCTGTGCGGCTGAGCTGAGCCGCGGATGTAGCGGGTCTGCGGGCGCTGCCGGAAACGGCAGCGCCCGCAGGTTTATTCGGGCCCGGACAGGTCCAACTGATCGCATCAGTCGACATCGAGGAGAACCTCGAGGTCTGAACCGTCCGAAATTTCCGCGGCGGTGTCGTGATCGCGGCAGCCCGTTCGTGTAGAGCGTGAACCCGGCAATCTGGCCGGGCCGCAGCCAAGGAGCGAACATGGGCACGATCACCGCGGTCGTCAACCTCACCCTCGACGGCGTCATGCAGGCGCCGGGCCGGGCCGACGAGGACACCCGGAACGGATTCACCGGCGGCGGCTGGGCGCACCGGTACGCGGACCCGGTCCAGGGCCGCGTCATGGGCGCGCACATGGCCGCGCACAGCGACGGCGGCCTGCTGTTCGGCCGCCGCACCTACGAGGACTTCTTCGGATTCTGGCCGCACCGGACCGACAACCCGTTCACCGAGGTGCTGGACAAGGCGGAGAAGTTCGTCTGCTCCCGCACCCTCGCCGAACCGTTGCCGTGGCAGAACTCGACCCTGCTGCCCGGCGACGGGGTCGCGGCCGTGCGCGCGCTGTGCGCCGGGCGGCCGGACCTGGATCTGGTGGTCCTCGGCAGCGGCGAGTTGCTGCGCTCCCTCATGCGCGCGGGCATGATCGACGAGTATCTGCTCTCGATACACCCGTTGACGGTCGGTCCCGGCGCGCGCCTGTTCGACGGCGCCGACGTGGGCCCGCTGCGGCTGACCGACAGCGTCACCACGACGACCGGTGTCCTCATGGCCACCTATCGTCCCGCCGGAGAGGAGTCGCGTTGACCGAGTACCTGCTCAGCATCTACCAGCCCGACGACACCACGCCGCCTGACAACCTCGACGAGATCATGAGCGAGCTGGCGGCACTCAATGCGGAGCTGCGGGAGTCCGGGGCATGGGTGTTCGCGGCCGGGCTGCATGCGCCGAGTACCGCCACCGTGCTGCGCGCGCAGGGCTCGGAAGTGCTCGTCACCGACGGGCCCTTTGCCGAAAGCAAAGAGCACATAGGCGGTTTCACCGTCATCCGCGCCGCCGACCTGGACGAGGCGCTGGGCTGGGGTCGCCGCATGGCGCGCGTCATCGGGCTGCCGATCGAGGTCCGGCCCATCCAGGACAGCTGACATGTCTTCCGGCACAGTCGATGTCGCGGCCGTCTTCGCCGAGCACTACGGCCGCGCGGTGGCCTCCCTGATCCGCGTCTTCGGCGATGTCGATATCGCCGAAGACGCGGTGCAGGACGCCTTCGCCACCGCCGTGCAGCGCTGGCCGCGCGAAGGGCCGCCGCCGAGTCCCCCCGGCTGGATCATCACCACGGCCCGCAACCGCGCGGTGGACCGGCTGCGCCGCGAGGCCGCCCGCGCGGACAAATACGCCCAGGCCGCGCTGCTCCGAGCAGACGGCGAACCGATCGAGGAGGGCGCGGTGCGCGACGACCGGCTGCGCTTGATATTCACCTGCTGTCATCCCGCGCTGTCCCGCCAGGCTCAGGTGGCGCTGACCCTTCGCCTGCTGGGCGGGCTGTCCACGACGGAGGTCGCCCGGGCCTTCCTGGTTCCGGAAACGACCATGGCACAACGCCTCACCCGCGCCAAGGGCAAGATTCGCGATGCCCGGATCCCGTATCGGGTGCCGTCCGACGCCGAGCTGCCCGCCCGGCTCGACGCCGTGCTGGCGGTCGTCTACCTGATCTACACCGAGGGTCACACCGCCACCGCCGGCGAGCGACTGACCCGCGCCGACCTCTGCGCCGAGGCCATCCGGCTGACGCGGGTGCTCGCCGAGCTCATGCCGGACGAACCCGAGGTGCACGGCTTGCTCGCGCTGCTGCTGCTCAGCGAATCACGCAGTGCCGCACGCACCTCCGGGACCGGCGAGCTGGTGCCCCTGCCGGAGCAGGATCGACGTCTCTGGGACACGGCCCTGATCACCGAGGGTCACGCCCTGGTCCGGGAATGCCTGCGCCGCAACCAGCCCGGCCCGTATCAGATCCAGGCCGCGATCAACGCCGTGCACACCGACGCCCGCACCGCCGCCGACACCGACTGGCCGCAGATCCTCCAGCTCTACGACCAGCTCCTCACCTGCACACCGAGCCCGGTGGTGCGGCTCAACCGCGCGGTGGCCGTCGCCGAGGTCGCCGGACCCGCAGCCGCACTGGCCGAACTGGACCAGTTGGACCTCGACGACCAGCATCTCTTCCATGCCGTCCGTGCCGATCTCCTGCACCGCCTCGGCCGGAATGCCGAAGCCGCACAGGCATACCGCGCCGCGATCGCCCATGCCCGCAACGACACCGAACGCGAGTTCCTCGTCGCCCGCGCCGAGGCGGCACGCCCTGCCTGACTCGACGCACCGAGTCCGACCCTGCGGACCCGACCCGGCCGGGTGCTAGCCGTGTATCGAGCTCAGCGCTTGGTCAGTCGCTCCACCGAGTCGTCCGGCAGCCCGAACTGCATGTCCGTCTCCGCCTTCAACGCCTCCGCGCGTCCGAGTTCCCGCGAATTCGCATAGAGCGACTTGTAGATTCGATTCGAACCGGCCGAGTTGGCGGTGATCTGCGCGGCCAGGTGCGCCACGAACTCGTCCAGCCCCTCGTCGGGCACCGCGTGGTTCACCAGGCCCATGTCCGCGGCCTCGACACCGCTGAACCGCCGGGCGGTGAAGCTGAGTTCCTTGGCCCGGGCCATGCCCACCCGCTCCGGCAGTCGCACCGACATGCCCCACAGCGGGGCCAGCCCCCACTGGCTGTGCGTGTCCCCGAATTGCGCGTTCTCCCCCGCGACCAGCAGGTCGCAGGCCAGGGCCAATTCGAGTCCGCCGGTGAAGCAGTGCCCGCGGATCTTGCCGATCACCGGCGCCGGAAACGCCTCGAGCCGGGCAATGGTCTCCGCCTCGTGGTAGCGGGACGCCAGCGCGTCTCCTGCGGCGAGCGACTCCAGATCGTGCCCGGCACAGAAGGATCGGCCCGCGCCGGTCAGGATCACGCACCGGACGTCCGCGCCGGCCAGCGCGTCCAGATGCGCCGCCAATTCCTCGAACGAGGCCGCCGTCAACGCGTTCAACTTCTCGGGGCGGTTCAGGGTCAGCGTGGCGATGCCATCCTCGACCGTCCGGAGCACGAGCTCAGCGCTCATGAGAATTGCCTTTCCCTAGACCGATTCCGGCCGCCGACGCGCACGCCATCGGCCGGATATCGAACTCGACTGTCTCAGTCCGGCTTCAGGCTACGGCCGATGATCTCCTTCATGAGTTCGGGTGGGCTCGCGCACTGCCGATCGGAGGTGGCTTCGCATGCCGAACCGCACAAAACCCTGTTCCGACGAGTCCCGCGCACATTTGCCATCAGGTGACAATCGTCGATGCCAGGGCTTGCAGGAATGCGTATATGCCCGCCAGCGTGTGCGCCGGCATCATGATGTCGCAGTACGGCAGCGCCGCCGCCATCGCACCGGCGGTCGGCTGGAATCGGGAGTCGCCGGCACGGGGATTCAGCCAGATGACGCGCCAGGCCCGGCGCCGGATCCGGGCCATCGCGCGGGCGAGGACATCGGGCGTGTCGCTGTCCCAGCCGTCCGACGCGATGACGACGACGGCGCCGCGCACAGCGTTGCCGGACGGAGTTGCGAGCAACGTACCGAGGCACCGGCCGATATGCGTGCCGCCGTAGCGGTCGACCACCTTGTCGTTGGCCCGGGCCACCGCGATATCCGGGGAACGGTGCGCCAGCACCGAGGTCAGCCTGGTCAGCGAGGTGGAGAAGGCGAACACCTCGGGGCGATCGGGCGAACGGCGCTGCATCGCTGCCCGCATCAGGTGCAGGTAGATCGTCGAATACGGCTGCATCGAGCGGCTGACGTCGCAGATCATGACGATTCGGCGCGGGCGGCGTCGGGGACGGGTGCGGACCAGCACCGCCGACTCCCAGCCGGTGCGGCGGGAGTTGTTCATCGTCGCGCGGAAGTCGATCCGCTTGCCGTGCGGATGGTGTGCGTAGCGCCTGCTCCGGCGCTGCGGCCACAGCGCCGACGCCTGCTCCAGCCAGGCGCCGACCGTCCGCAGGTCGTCCGGATCGAAGCGGGCGAACGGTTCCTGTTCCCGTGCCGCGAACCGGCTCGGCAGCACGTCCGGCAGCGCCACGCCCCGGTCGGTCGATCGGTCGGCACCAGTCGCCGATTGCAGTGTCGCCCAAGGGACTTCACCGTCTTGCCGAGACTGCCCCCGACCGCCCGTGCCCGGCGCCGACGCGCGTTCGGCCGGCAGCCCGTGCGTCCGGCTCGGCGGGTCCACACCCAGTACCGCGTCGGCGAACACCGTCTCGAAGACCGCGTCGAAGGCGGCGAGATCCTGCATGCGATCGACGAGCGTGAGTCGCGCGGCCCAGTAGAGTTCGGTGCGCGACCGCGGCGCCATGCGACGCAAGGCCTGCACGAACAGCGCGGGCCCGCTCGGCGCCACCGCGACGCCACCACGCCGCAGCCGCGCGACCACCGCGACAGCGAATGCGGCCAGATCGACGCGCAGCAGTGCCGCTCGCGTCATCGCTTCCCGCGCATCCGCCTGCGTACCAGGATGATTCCGAGCACGGCCGCGAGCACGAACGCGATCGCGGGCGCGTACTTCTTGATCATCGCGGGCCCGACGAGCTCGACGAGATCGAGCGGCGCCGGCTCGGTTTGCGCGACCGGTTGTGGTCGCGCCTCTCGGCCGTCCGGCGCGGCCGTCGCTGCTGCGGCGGCCGAATCGCCCTCCGCGAGTTTCTCTTCCAGAGATGCGACGAATTGACCGATCATCTTCTCCGACACCTGCTGCAGCATCCCACTGCCGAACTGGGCGAGCTTGCCGACGATCTTGAGGTCGGTGTCCACGGTGACGCGGGTCCGGTCGCCGTCTTCGCGCAGTTGCGTGGTGATGGTCGCCGCCGCGTTTCCGGATCCGCGTGAGTCCCGGCCGCTGCCGTTGATGACGGCGCGATGGTCGTGTTCGTCGCGCTCGACGAAATTCGCCTTCCCGGTGAATTCACTGGTCACCGGGCCGACTTTGACCTTCAGTTTGCCGAGGAAGTCCTCGCCCTCCCAGCCGACGAGCTGTGCCCCGGGCATGAGCGGAACCACCTGTTCGAGGTCGGTCAGCACCGCCCATGCCTGCTCGAGGGGTGCGTGGACGGTGAACTCATTGGCGATCTTCATCGGAGTATCTCTCTCATCCGGTAGCCAGGCTTCGGGTGTATTCGACGAATGCCTCGTGGACCGTGGTGCGGTCGTCGGGTGTTTTCGCCAGTGCGCTGAGCGCGGCGACCGTCTCCGGCGCGGTGAGATCGGCGACGTCGAGCGTCACCAGCGCGGCGATCCAGTCGATGGTCTCGGCGACGCCGGGCGGCTTGTCGAGATCGAGATCGCGAGCGCGGCCCACGAATTGGGTGGCCTGCTCGATCAGCGCGTCGGTTGCCCCGGGCACGGTGCGTCGCACGATCGCGACCGCGCGGGCCGGTTCCGGGTAGTCGATCCAGTGGTAGAGGCAACGCCGCCGCAGCGCGTCGTGCAGGTCGCGACTGCGGTTGGAGGTCAGCACAGCGAGCGGCGGGTGTTCGGTGACGAACGTCCCGAGTTCGGGAACGGTCACCGTGGCCTCACCGAGGAATTCGAGCAGCAGCGCTTCGAATTCGTCGTCGGCACGGTCGATTTCGTCGATCAGCAGCACCGGGGGCGTCGGGCCGCGATATCGCACACAGCGCAGGATCGGGCGGTCGACCAGATATGCCTCGGTGAACAGGTCGGCTTCGGTGAGGTCGGCGCCGCGCGCCTCGGCGAGCCGGATGCTGAGCAGCTGACGCTGGTAGTTCCAGTCGTACAGCGCTTCGCTCACGGTGAGGCCCTCGTAGCACTGCAGGCGGATCAGCGGTGCACCCAGCACGGTGGCCAGGGTCTTCGCCGCCGTCGTCTTGCCCACTCCCGGTTCACCTTCCAGCAGCAGTGGCCGACCCAGCGTGGTGGCCAGATAGAAGGCGGCGGCGGTTCCGGTATCGAGCAGGTAGTCGTCGGCGTCGAATCGCCGCACCACGTCCTCGATATCGCCGAACGGCGACATCATGGCGACGTCGCGGCGCGCAGACGCTGGTAGTCGTCCCAGGTGTCGACGTCCAAGGGCACCGGTGCGTCGACGTCGAGTTGCGACACCGGGACGCGGCCCGACTCGATGATCTTCCACACGGCCTTGTCGCCGCGCAATCGCGCCAACTCGCCGAATATGCTGCGACTCAGCCAAAATGGATGCCCGACACCGTCGCGGTAGCGGCAGACCGTGATCGCGGCGGACGTTCCCTCGGCGATCAGCCGCTCGACGGTCGCCGCCGACAGACCCGGTTGATCACCGAGCATCAGCACGATTCCGGCGGCCCGCGGATGCACCAGGTTCAGGGCCGAACGCAACGACGACGAACAGCCCGAAGCGAAACTTTCGGCCAGGACAACCTCCACCCCGGTGAGATCGACCTGCTGGGCCACCGCCGCCGCCGCGCCGCCGAGCGTTACGATGATCTGATCGAACGCGCAGGACCGCACCATGTCGAGAGTGGCGCCGAGAACCGTCGTATTCCGGTACGGCAGTAGCTGTTTCGCCGTGCCGAGACGCTGTGAGGTTCCTGCCGCGAGCACCACTCCGGTGACGACCCCGTTCGTCATGAGCCTGTCCTCGTCGCTGCGAAGGAGGTGCGGCAGCCGGAGCTGCAGAACCAGTGGTCGACACCGTCGACAGTGAGATGCGGTGTGTCCGGCCCGACGGTCACGGTCATGCCGCACACCGGATCGAGCACCTCGATCGCGACATTCGCCACGCGGGGCGTGACGGCCAGGCCACCTTTACGGATCGCCTGGATCACTTCCGCGACAATCGAGACCGCTATCTCCGCGGACGTCTTGGCGCCGATCGGCAAACCCACCGGGGTGCGGACGCGAGCCCGT
This sequence comes from Nocardia sp. CA-151230, assembly GCF_050942175.1. Classification (NCBI taxonomy): domain Bacteria; kingdom Bacillati; phylum Actinomycetota; class Actinomycetes; order Mycobacteriales; family Nocardiaceae; genus Nocardia; species Nocardia sp. CA-151230. The sequence goes on along the minus strand of NZ_CP192061.1, from coordinate 2,649,693 downwards.
TCGGCGTCGGTCAATTCGAGTTCGTCGAGGATCGACGCGCCCCGAATCGTGCTGGCCACCAACCCGATGTACCCCACACCCGCGTCGAGCGCGACGCGGATCATCTCGGCCTCCGGGCCACCGTGGCTGGCGATCACCACCACCGTCGTATCGGCCAGCGAATCCAGCGAGCCGGCTTCGGCAGTACTGCGCCGCACTCCGAAACCCACCAGTTCGCACATGTCGGCCAGGGCATCCGCGATGGGTGTCGCGCCGCAGATGCGCACCAGCGGCGCCGGGATCTGCGGCTCCAGGAAGATCTCCAGCGCTCCGCCGGACAAACAGGGATTCACCACCACCGCCGCGCCGGGCGCTTCGGGGAAATGCAGATCGCCGTCGGGCAGTACGCGCAGCAGTACACTCTCGTGCGACTGCAGGGCACCCAGCGCCGCCTTGCGGACCGAGTTCTGGGCGCACTGGCCGCCGACGAATCCTTCGATCGTCCCGTCCTGCAACAGGATCGCCTCGTCCCCGGCGTGCGCCGAGGTCGGCTGCTGGGCGCGCACGACGGTCGCGTGCACGAACGGGGTCCGGGTGCGGACCAGCTCCTGTGCACGCTCGTTCATCTTCATCGGTGACCCCATGGCTCGGACCCCACTCAGATGGGCGGTGTGGCCCGGCCCTGCATCGCGTCCCACACCCGCGACGGCGTCAACGGCATGTCGGCGTGCCGAACCCCGAACGGCGCCAGCGCGTCCACCACCGCGTTGACCACCGCCGCGGGCGATCCGACCGTGGCCGATTCGCCGATGCCCTTCGCGCCGATCGGATGATGCGGCGACGGCGTGACCGTGTACCCGGTCTCGAAATGCGGAACCTCGAGCGCCGTCGGGATGAGGTAGTCCATCAGGGATCCGCCGAGGCAGTTACCGTCCTCGTCGAAGGCCATGATCTCCATCAGCGCCATGCCGATACCGTCGGTGATGCCGCCGTGCACCTGCCCCTCGATGATCATCGGATTGATCCGGGTGCCGCAGTCGTCGACGGCGAGGAAGCGCCGCACCTTCACCACGGCCGTCCCCGGGTCGATATCGACGACGCAGAAGTACGCACCGTAGGGGAAGGTGAGATTCTCCGGGTTGTAACAGATCTGCGCATCGAGTCCGCCCTCGATCCCCTCGGGCAGATCACCCGCGCCGTGTGCGCGCATCGCGATCTGCTGGATCGTCACGGCCGCGGACGGATCGCCCTTGACGTGGAAGGAGCCCTTCTCCCACTCGAGGTCGGCGACGGAGACCTCGAGCATGCCCGACGCGATGATTCGCGCCTTGTCGCGCACCTTCCGCGCCACCAGTGCGGCAGCGGCGCCCGAGACCGGTGTCGACCGGCTGCCGTAGGTGCCGAGGCCGAACGGTGTCTGATCGGTGTCGCCGTGCACAACGTCGATGTCGTCGGGCGGGATGCCGAGCTCCTCGGCGACGATCTGGGCGAACGTCGTCTCGTGCCCCTGCCCCTGGGTCTGAACCGACAGCCGCACAACGGCTTTGCCGGTCGGGTGGACGCGCAGCTCGCACCCGTCGGCCATCCCGAGACCGAGGATGTCCATATCCTTGCGCGGACCCGCGCCCGCGGCCTCGGTGAAGAAGGACATCCCGATGCCCATCAACTCGCCGCGGGCGCGCCGGTCCCGCTGCTCTTCGCGCAAGGCGTCGTAGCCGATCATGTCCATCGCCAGACGCATGGTCTTCTCGTAGTCGCCGGAGTCGTAGACCCAGCCGGTCTTGGTCCGGTACGGGAACTGTTCGGCGCGAAGAAGATTCCGCAGCCGCAGCTCGGCCGGATCCATCTTCAGTTCGTAGGCGAGGCAATCCACCAACCGCTCGACGAAGTAGACGGCCTCGGTGACCCGGAACGAGCACGCGTAGGCGACGCCGCCGGGGGCCTTGTTGGTGTAGACCGCGGTCATCTTGCAGTAGGCGGCCTCGATGTCATAGCTGCCGGTGAAGACGCCGAAGAAGCCCGCCGGATACTTCAGCGGCGCGGCCGTGCCGTTGAAGGCGCCGTGATCGGCGAGCACGGTCGACCGGATGGCCAGGATCTTGCCGTCGGTGGTGGCGGCGATCTCGCCGACCATGATGTAGTCGCGGGCGAATCCGGTGCTGGTGAGGTTCTCGCTGCGATCCTCCATCCATTTCACCGGTTTGCCCAGCAACAGCGACCCGACGATGGCGCAGACGTATCCCGGATAGATCGGCACCTTGTTGCCGAACCCGCCGCCGATATCGGGTGAGATCACCCGGATCTTGTGTTCGGGCAGTCCGGCCACCATCGCGTAGATCGTGCGGTGGGCATGCGGCGCTTGGCTCGTCGACCACAGCGTGAGCTTCCCCGTCACGGGATCGAGATCGGCGACAGCGCCGCAGGTTTCCATCGGGGCGGGATGCACTCGCGGATAGACGATCTCCTGCCTGACGACGACATCGGCGCGCGCGAACACCGCCTCGGTCGCGGCGGCATCGCCGGTCTCCCAGTCGAAGCAGTGGTTGTCCCGCTTGCCTTCGAGATCGTCGCGGATCACCGGTGTCTCGGGCGCCAGTGCGGTCCGGGCGTCGATCACCGGATCGAGCATCTCGTACTCGACATTGATGAGCTCCAACGCATCACGCGCGGAGTAGCGATCCTCGGCGACGACGAAGGCCACCTCCTGGCCCTGGAATCGGACCTTGTCCGTCGCCAGCACCGCCTGCACATCGTTGGACAGCGTCGGCATCCAGGCCAGTCCCTTCGCCGCGAGGTCCGCGCCGGTGACGACCGCCTTGACCTTCGGATGTGCCTGTGCCGCCGAGACATCGACGCTCACGATCCGCGCGTGCGCGAACGGGGAACGCAGTATCGCCATATGCAGCATGCCGGGCAGCTGCACGTCGTCGACGTAGTTGCCGCGCCCGCGAATGAACCGCGGATCTTCTTTGCGGAGCATCCTGCCGTGACCGCACGGCTTGCGATCGTTGTCGACCCTGTCTTCGGGCCGGGGCTCGACGGCGGTCATGACGTGCTCCCTACCGGCGTCGGCGTGGCGGCGGGTTCGGGCTCCACCGCTTCGCCTCGTTGCTTCGCCGCGGCCCACTGGATCGACCGCACGATGGTCGTGTATCCGGTGCAGCGGCAGATCTGGCCCGAGATCGCCTCCCGAATGGTCTGCTCGTCGGGATTCGGATTGCGGTCGAGCAGGGCGCGGGCGGTGATCATCATTCCGGGCGTGCAGAAGCCGCACTGCAACCCATGGCACTGCATGAAGCCCTCCTGCACGGGATCGAGTTGGCCGTCCACCTCGAGCCCCTCGACAGTGCGCACCGCATGGCCGTCGGCCATGACGGCCAGCATCGTGCACGACTTCACCGGCTCGCCGTCGACCTCTACCACGCAGGTGCCGCAGTTGCTGGTGTCACACCCCCAGTGGGTTCCGGTGAGCCGCAACTGATCTCGTAGGAAATGCACGAGCAGGATGCGTGGCTCGACCTCCGCGGACACCGTCTCGCCGTTGACGGTCATGGTTACCTGCATGGCTAATTCCCTTCCAGCACAGACTCGTTCAGTGCGCGCTCGACCGCGGTACGCAGCACACGAATCGTCAGTTCGGATGCGAGATGGCGCTTGTAGTCCGCACTGCCGCGCGCATCGGAGACAGGTGAGCACGCTGCGCTCGCGCGGCGGCCCGCCTCCGCGAAAGCGTCTTCGGTGGGCGGCCCACCGATGAGTGCGTCGACCGCGCCGGCGAGCGCCGCCGGATCGGCGTTGACCGCCGTCAGGCCGATCCGTGCGGCCGCTATCGTCTCGCCGCGCAGTGTCACGGTCGCCCCTGCCGCCGTGATCGCCCAGTCGCCGACCCGGCGCTCCACCTTCGCGTAAGCACTCGAGGTCCGATGCCGCACCGGAATTCGGATCTCGATCAGAAGCTCGTTGTGCGACATGGCGGTTTCGTACGGACCGACCAGGAAGTCGTCCATGGCGATCTCCCGGTCGCCGGACGGTCCGCGCACCAGGCACGTGGCGCCGAGGACCGTGCAGACCGTGCTGAGATCTTCGGCGGGATCGGCCTGGCACAGCGAGCCGCCGATCGTGCCGCGATTGCGCACGACCGGATCTGCGATCACGCGCTCGGCGTCACGAAAGATCGGGCACACCGCGGCGAGATCGTCGGACTCGAGCAGATGCCGATGCCGGACCATCGCACCGATGCGCACCAGGGTCGGATCGGTGACGATGTAGCCCAGTTCGGCAGCCAGGTCGTTGATGTCGATGAGATATTCCGGATTGGCCAGCCGCAGCTTCATCATCGGTAGCAGGCTGTGCCCGCCCGCCACGATGCGCGCCTCGTCGCCGAGCCGGTCCAGTAGTCCGATGGCGTGATCCACACCCGTTGCGCGCTCATATTCGAATGGCCCAGGAACTTGCACGTGATCTACCTCACATCCTTGGGAAGAAGCTCAGCCTCTGCCCTGCTGATGTGGTCGTCAAGACCGAATTAAGCAATCGCTTAACTGGCTGTTTCCGCCTTGTGGTGAATGCGGCCGCCGGTCCGGGTCAGGGAGCGACCGTGCCCGCCCCAGCGGCGCGCGATGATCTCCGCCGCGATGGACACCGCCGTCTCTTCGGGTGTCCGGCCGCCCAGATCCAGCCCGATCGGGCTGGCGAGCCGGGCGAGTTGCTCGTCGGTGAGACCTGCCTGTCGCAGCCGGGTCAGCCGCTCGTCGTGCGTGCGGCGCGACCCCATGGCGCCGACATAGCCGATCTCCGGCGCGCCCAGGGCCACCTCGAGCAGTGGAACGTCGAACTTGGGATCGTGGGTCAGCACGCAGACGACGGTCTGCGAATCGATCGCACCGGCCGCGATCTGCGCGGCCAGGTAGCGGTGCGGCCAGTCGACGACGACCTCGTCGGCGGTCGGAAACCGGGCGGAGGTGGCGAAGACCGGCCGCGCGTCGCACACCGTCACCCGGTACCCGAGGAACGATCCCTGCTGTGCGAGGGCGGCTGCGAAATCGATCGCCCCGAACACCAGCATCCGCGGCTGCCGGGCATAACTGGCGACGAAGACCGCCATGCCCTCGCCGCGGCGCTGCCCGTCCGGACCGTAGGACAGCACCTCGCTGCGGCCTGCCGCGAGCAGCCCGCGTGCGTCATCGATCACCGCATCATCGGCGCGCGCCGACCCCAGGGTGCCGTGCGCGGTGTCCGGCCGGATCATCAGCCGTCGCCCTATCCTGGCGGCGTCGGGGTGCTCGATGACGGTCGCGATCGCGACCGGCCGGTCGGCGGCGATCTCCGCGGCGACCTCGCCGAGTTCCGGAAACGTTTCCCGCGAGATCGCCTCGACGAAGATGTCGATGATGCCGCCGCAGGTGAGACCGACGGCGAATGCGTCGTCGTCGGAGATGCCGAACCGCTCCAGCACCGGACGACCGGTCCGGATGACGTCGGTGGCGAGTTCGTAGACCGCGCCTTCGACGCAGCCACCGGAGACCGAACCGCCGACCGTCCCATCCGAGGCGACGACCATGGCCGCGCCGGGCGGTCGTGGCGCCGAACGGAAGGTCCGCACGACCGTCGCGACCCCAGCCGTGCCCCCGGCGTTCCAGGTTGTCATCAGATCCGTGAGCACGTCCTGCATGGTGCGTCCTCCGGGCGCGATGCGGCTGTAGGCACCGCGTCCACCTCCAAACTAGACTCGGATTGTGACGCCCGCCCAGCTTCGGGCCTACTCGACGGTGGTGCGGCTCGGCTCCGTCCACGCGGCGGCCAGAGAGCTGGGGATATCCGACGCCGGTGTCTCGACGCACATCGCCCAACTGCGTAGAGAGCTCGACGACCCGCTGTTCACTCGCACGGCGGCCGGTCTGGCCTTCACACCCGGTGGGTTGCGCCTGGCCAGCCGGGCGATCGAGATTCTCGGACTACAACGCCAGACCGCCATCGAGGTGAGCGAAGCGGCGCACGGCCGACGGCTGCTCCGCATCGCGGCCTCGAACGCGTTCGCCGAACATGCCGCGCCCGGCCTCATCGACCTGTTCGCGGCGCGGGCGAAGGATCTGTCGGTCGAGCTGAGTGTTCATCCCACCAGCCAGTTCCGCAGCTTGATCGAGACCCGTGCGGTGGACATCGCGCTGGGGCCCGGGCAGAACGACACCGACACGACCATCACCACCCGGCCGTTCCTGAAGTATCAGATCATTGCCGTCGCGCGCCCCGACAGCCCGCTTGCGGACGTCGTACCGTATCCGGCGCTGCTGCGGGAGCAGCAGTGGATGCTGGGCCCGGGCGCCGGTAGCGTCGACGGGCGTATCGCGACGATGCTGCGCGAGTTGGCGATTCCCGAATCACACCAGCGGATCTTCCAGAGTGACGCCGCCGCCCTCGAAGAGGTCCGCCGGGTCGGGGGCATCACCCTCGTGATCGGCTTCGCCGTCTCCTCCGACCTCGCGGCCGGTCGTTTGACCCGCATCAAGGGAGCCGGCCTCCAGGTATCCGATGAGTGGTGCGCGACCACTCTGCCGCCCGACACCCGACAACCCGCGGTGTCGGAACTGCTGCGGTTCATCGCCACCCCGCGATGCATCCAGGCGATGATCCGCGGGTCCGGGGTCGGTGTCACCCGGTTCCGCCCGAAAGTACATGTGACGTTGTGGAGTTGACCCGCTGGCCGGCCTGATTTCAGCGCCGAGACATTGAGGGAGCAGCACATGGACGACGAGTTCGAACGCACGCCGCGCCTCACGGCTTTCCCGCGCATCGACGACTACGGTTTCATCTCCGACTGCGAGGTCACCGCGCTTATCGCCCCCAGCGGAGCCATCGAGTGGATGTGTCTGCCTCGCATCGACTCCCCCAGTGTCTTCGCAGCCATCCTGGATCGCTCCGCCGGTTCGTTTCGGTTCGCCCCGGTCGAATTCATGGTGCCCACCGATCGCCGCTACGTCCCGGGGACGATGGTCATGGAGACGAGTTGGCGCAGTGGCGAAGGGTGGGCGACGGTTCGCGATGCGCTGCTGGTCGGGCCCTGGCGGCATCAGACACCCGGCCACAGCGCCCATCGTCGAACCCCGACCGACTACGACGCCGAGCACATATTGCTGCGGACCGTGCGCTGTGAGACCGGGCAAATCCAGTTCGGGCTCGACTGTCAGCCGTCCTTCGACTACGGCAGGCACCATGCCCATTGGGAGTACCTCGACAGTTACTACCTCGCGCAGGCCAGAGCCGACGGGACCGACCTGGAGCTGACACTCAGCACCGACATGCGCTTGGGGCTGGAGGGTACGCACGCGCTGGCGCGCACCCTGCTGAAGGCGGGCGACACCCGCTTCTGCGCGCTCTCCTGGGGTAGTCGCAATGCGCCCCGCGCCGTCGACGAGGCCGAAGAACGGCTACTGCGGACGATCCACCACTGGCGGCACTGGCTCGCCGGCGGGCGGTTTCCGGACCATCCGTGGGCCGCCCAGCTGACCCGCAGCGCGCTGACCCTCAAGGGGCTGACCTTCGCACCCACCGGCGCCATCAGCGCCGCTGCCACCACTTCACTACCCGAAACACCAGGCGGACAACGCAATTGGGACTATCGCTACTCGTGGATACGTGACTCCGCCTTCGCGCTGTGGGGCCTGTACACACTGGGCTTCAGCTGGGAGGCGAACGACTTCTTCTCCTACATCACGAACTTGACCGAAGGCGTCCGCGACATGCAGATCGTCTACGGCATCGGCGGCGAAAGCGACCTCACCGAGCAGACCCTCACCCACCTGCGCGGCTACGAAAACGCCAGCCCCGTGCGCATCGGCAACGACGCGTACCGGCAACGCCAGCACGATGTGTGGGGCGCTGCGCTGGACGCGGTCTACCTCTACGCGCGCAACCAGGACCGAATCGACGCGCGCGCCTGGCCGGTGCTGGGCCGGGCGGTCAAGAGCGCCCTCACCTACTGGCGCGAGCCCGACCATGGCATCTGGGAAGTGCGCGGGAAGCCCCAACACTTCACCTCCAGCAAGGTGATGTGCTGGGTTGCCGCCGACCGCGGTGCCCGGCTGGCCCGCATCCACCAGGACTTCGAACGCGCGCATCGCTGGCAACAGGCCGCAGACGAAATCCACGCCGACATATGCGCTCATGCCGTCGACTCCCGGCAGGTGTTCACCCAGTACTACGGCAGTACGGCGCTGGATGCTTCGGCCCTGCTCATTCCGCTGGTTCGTTTCCTGCCACCCGACGACGAGCGGGTATGCAACACGGTGTTGGCCATCGCCGACGAATTGACCGAGGACGGCCTCGTATTGCGGTACCGCGTCGGTGAAACCGACGATGGATGCGCGGGGGAAGAAGGCGCCTTCACGATCTGCTCGTTCTGGCTGGTCTCGGCGTTGTCGGAGATCGGCGAAAAGAAGCGAGCCAAACAGCTGTGCGAGAAACTGCTCGCCTACGCCAGCCCCCTCGGCCTCTACGCCGAGGAGATCAACCCCCGAACCGGTCGGCACTGGGGCAATTTCCCCCAGGCGTTCACCCACCTCGCTCTGATCAACGCCGTCATGCACGTCATTCAGGACGAACAAGCCGTTACGCGGCAGGCACTCGGCGGGGAATCGATCTCCCCGCGACTCGACGACGCGTCATACACACTGGGATACATTCGCGAACCCTGACGCTGCGGATTACCACAGCCCGACGTCGATTCCTGTTGTGGTACCGGGCATTTGATGACCTCTCCGAGGCCATCCGCTGCACCGACGGCCCATCCGGGTCGGCCAAGTACTTGTCGCCCCACTCCAAGAGTGCAGCTTCCACCAGACCATCCAGGCGGGTGGTGAGCAGGTTGCTCGCGATGCCCAGCCGGTCCCGGAATTCGCCGAAGCGACTGGCGCCGTCGAGCGCCTCACGCACGATCAGCAACGACCAGCGTTCGCCGATGACCGACAACGCGCGCGCCACCGAGCAGTTGACCGTGTCCGGCCCCGGAATTCGGCATCAGCCGTGAAATTGTCGACAGCTACCTGTGCGCCGACACTGTCGATCACCGGCTGAGCCGCGGACGTGTGCCTGGTGGGGGATCGGACAACTTATAGCCGAGCCATCGGCACCGACCGCCTCGATCAATGCGTCCACCGCGGGCAAACGTATGTGGTGCTGATTCCGCACCGGGTTTCGCGGGGGCGCCCCGTGAGTTGGGCCGAGGCCGGTAAGGCCGCGGCCTCGCCGGGAATCCTGGGGTCGGGGTCGGCGCGGTCGGATCCGGCGTGTGTGTGGATGTGTTCGGCGATCAGGGCGGCGATGCGGTCGGGCGCCTCCAGCATGGGGACGTGTCCGGCACCGTGCACCAGGATGCGGTCGGCCGAGTCGGGCAACTCGCGCAGGAAATGCTCGGCGTAGGCGAGGTTGGGTGTCACCCGGTCGCGTTCGCAGATCAGCAGGCGTACCGGGGTTTTCAGCGTCGACAGGTGGCCCGGTCCGGGCATGCGCAGGCCGCCGATCAGCAGCGGCAGCATGGCCGGGCAGTGCAATGCCGCGGTGATCGCCGTGGTCACCGCGGGCGCCGGCACCGCCGAGGGGTCTCCGCTGAGCGCTGCCAACGCGAGCCGGCGGGCGGGACCACTGAATCGCAGCGCCGGACCGACGCGCTTACCGAGCGCCACGATCGGTACCAGCGCCAGGAACTTCAGCCCCACACGCAGTTGCAGCAGCGACGGGCAACCCCAGCCGCCGGCCGGTGCGATCGCGGTGAGCGTACGAGCTCGGCCCCGGTGGGCCAGTTCGAAACCGACCCAGGCACCGAGCGAATTGCCGGCGATATGGCAGGTGCGCCAACCCAATTCGTCGAGCTGGCTTTCGATCTCGTCGGCGAGTGCCGCCACATCCAGGTATCCGCCTCGTAGCCCGGGTCCACCCCAATGGCCGATCAGAGCCGGGGCGAACACTTCACACGTGTCGGAGAGCCGCGCCGCGACCGGCTCCCAGCAGCGGGGGGACATCATGAACCCGTGCAGCAGTAGAAGGGGCTCGCCGGACCCGGTGTGCAGGGCTTTCACCGGGGGCAGGGTCGTGGGCCGACTGGTGGCCGACATCATTGTCATCGCCTCCTTCTGGACTTCGTTGTCCGCGAAGAGGTCACACCGGCGTGCCCACGACGACATCGATTCAGAGCGCGCGGCCTGGTTTGACCGGCCGTTATCGCCGCGGGAGGCGTTTACCTCGTCCGCGTGGGTGTGAGGTGCAGGCCGGACCCGGTGACAGCCCGGTTCGCACTACGACGGGCGGTTCGAACGGTTCCGGCGCATGCCGAGCGCCATCGAGCCCAGCCCGAGCAGCAGGGCGACCGTACCGGCCACCACGTTGCTCCAGATCGTCGCGGTATGGGCGGCATCGCCGCTGACAACCCAGGGGCTGATGATCATCCATACACCGAGCAGCGGCGCGACCCAGCCGATGCCGTGGATGCGCCCGTACATCGAGGCGAACCCCAGCGCCAGCACCGCCAGTGCGAGCCCGACGATCAGGTTGTTCACCGTCAAGGTCGGGAACCGGGTGAATCCGACAACCCAGGCGGAGATCGCGGTGTAGAGCCCGGTCAGGAACATCAGGCCGGTGGCCGCTTGGGCGGTCGGCTTCTCCGCGGCGAGTTCGTACTTCTCATGCTTGGCCCGCAACTCCACGATGTCGGGATGCAGGTGCATGTTCATGGCCTCAGTAGCCATGGCTTCCACCACCCTTCGGACTTGCAATGAAGGCGCTCGAACCGGACGGCTGAGACGACAGGGACATGCAACCGATCCGAATCACCGCCGGTCCTTACGTCATAATGTGATAATATCACTTTATGACGCATGGGTCGATGTCGCAGTCCGAGTCCCTCACCGACCAGGAGTACTCGAGACTGCTGGCATTCCGCACCGAACTGCGCCGGTTCCTGCGCTGGAGCGAGCACCGGGCGACCGACGTGGGACTCACCGGCGCCCAGCATCAACTACTGCTGGCGATTCGAGGCCATCTCGATCCGGGCGGGCCCAGCGTCGGAGAAATCGCGGAATATCTGTGCGCCCGCCACCACAGCGTGGTGCAGCTGATCGATCGCACCGAGCAACTCGGGCTCGTCGCCCGCAACCGGGAGGAGGGCAAGGACCGCCGCGTCGTCCGCCTCACCCTGACCGAAGCGGGCCAGCAAACCCTCACCCTGCTCAGCGCCACGCACCTGGAAGAACTTCGGCGACTGACCTCGCTGGTCGACGCGCTGGCCGACCTGACCGCCGCCATCCCGCAGGCACGATAGCCACGCGACCTTGCTCGAGCAGGGGAAGATCACCCACCGGGCAGCCGGCCGCGTCCACGAACTCACCCGCACCCGGTACCGCGCTGCCGCCTTGACCAGAGCCGCCCAGAAGGCGATACGCCAGAGGAGTACCCCTTGAAAACGAGCAAGTTTCAGAGCTGAGACGGGAGCGCCGCTGCTTCCTGAGCCGCGAAACCGCCTCCGATCAGGCAAGTTTCAGGCTGCGCCCGATGATCTCCTTCATGATCTCGGTGGTGCCGCCGTAGATGGTCTGGACGCGGGCGTCCATGTACGCCTTGGCAATCGGGTACTCGCGCATGTAGCCGTAGCCGCCGTGCAGCTGCAGGCACTTGGTGATGAGGTCGACCTGCTCCTCGCTGGACCACCACTTGGCCATGGCGGCCTCCTCGACGGTCAGCTTCTGGTCGTTGAGCAGCTCGATGCAGCGATCCACGAACACGCGCACGGCGGTGGTCTTGGTGGCCAGCTCGGCGAGCACGAAGCGGGTGTTCTGCTGGGCGCCGATCGGCTTGCCGAACGCCTTGCGGTCGCGCACGTACTGGCAGGTCAGGTCCAGGCATGCCTCCATGGCGGCGGCGGCCATGACGGCGATGGACAGGCGCTCCTGCGGCAGGTTCTGCATCAGGTGGATGAAGCCCTGCCCCTCGGTGCCCAGCAGGTTCTTGCCGGGGACACGAACGTCGGTGAAGGACAGCTCGGCGGTGTCCTGCGCCTTGAGGCCGATCTTGTCCAGATTGCGGCCGCGCTCGAAGCCGGGCATGCCGCGCTCGACGACGAGCAGCGAGAAGCCCATCGCGCCCTTCGACGGGTCGGTCTGGGCGACCACGATCACGATGTCGGCATTGATGCCGTTGGTGATGAAGGTCTTGGCGCCGTTGAGAATCCAGTCGTCGCCGTCCTTGACCGCGCGGGTCTTGATGCCCTGCAGGTCCGAGCCGGTGCCGGGCTCGGTCATGGCGATGGCGGTGATGATCTCACCGGAGCAGAAGCCCGGCAGCCAGCGCCGCTTCTGCTCCTCGTTGGCCAGCTCCAGCAGGTAGGGCGCGATCACATCGTTGTGCAGACCGAAACCCAGGCCGGAGTAGAAGCCCTTGGTGACCTCCTCGGTCACGATGGCGTTGTAGCGGAAATCCAGCACGCCCCCGCCGCCGTACTCCTCCGGCACGGCCATGCCGAGGAACCCCTGTTTGCCGGCCTCCAACCAGACCGAGCGATCGACGATGCCGTCGTGCTCCCACTGCTCGTGCTGGGAAGCCACATGCTGATCGAGAAACTTCCGGAACGACTCCCGGAACAGCTCGTGTTCGGGTTCGAAAAGAGTGCGCTCCACGCCAACCTCCTACAGTGACCACATCGGCACCATCGCCTGTGCTCATTACCGTACTCGAAAGTCGAACGGAGGTTAACTTCACGGGAGAAGAAAGTGGTCCGAACTGCGACAGTCGCCTTTGACGTCGCGGAACGGAGCTGCTGAACCCCGGTAAACCTACCGGAAAATCAGGGTGGTGCTCAGAGGCCGAAGCGGCCCAGGGTGCGGCCCAGCAGACTGCGACCGCGGTCCCGGTCGCGCTCGGCCAGCAGGAAGTCCAGTTCACCTTCCAGGGCCTTCTTCACCACGGTCTGCAGCTCGGTGGCGGCGGCCTCGAGATCCTCGGCGTCACGCCAGGGGCTGGTGTCGATCGGGGTGCCGAGGGCGTAGTAGAAGCGCTCGGGCTTGGGCACCAGCGTCGGACCGAGGCCGCGGATCAGCGGCGGCGTCAGATTCGAGCGCAGGCCCAGACCCTCGACGGCCTTGCGCAGCGGCAGCATGACCGGGTGATCGCCGTCGAAGACGATGTCGTAGATGTCGTCGCCGCCGATCATGGCGATCGGGACGATGGGCGCGCCGGTCGCGATGGCCATCTTCGCGAAGCCGGTGCGGCCCTCCCACAGCAGCTGGTACTTCTGCCCCTTGCCACGCATGGCCTCACGGCCGCCGCCCGGGAACACCGCCACGGCCTCGCCCTGCTCCAGCAGCGTGGTGCAGTTGTGGCGGTTGCCGCGCACGATTCCCCAGCGGTGCAACACATCTCGCAGCCCCGGCACATCGATGAGCACATTCTCGGCGAGCCCCCGCACCAGCCGATCGTGCTGCACCAGAATCTCGTGCGCGAGCAGCGGGGCGTCGGTGCCGCCCGCCAGGCTGTGATTGCCGACGAGCAGCACCGGGCCCTGCTCCGGGAAGTTCTCCATCCCGTAGAAGCGCGGGCTGAACCAGGCCCGCGAGGGGGCGACGAGCAGATCGATGATGCGGCGATCGGCATCGGTGAGATCGATGTGCAGCGGCGCGCCGTCGGTCAGCCCCCTGGGCGTTTCGGTGTCGGACCATTGATCGTCATGACGAGACAAGACAAACCCTCCCTGCAAGAACCGTCGATAACGGCATCGTAACGAAAGTCCGCGCAGGTCACCGAATCAGGGTTAGAACAGGTTCGAGCGCCCGAATGAGACGAACTCGGCTTCGAGTTCCAATTTGCCGGAATCGGTGAAGAGGTCGTACTCCGGCTTGCCGCGACCGGCCCAGCGATAGATCGGCTCGGCGGTGTGCCAACGCTGTTCCTGGAGTTCGCGTTTGAGCACCTTGTTGGAGCCGGTGACGGGAAGATTTCCCGACACCCGCAGCAGCCGGGGCGCGCCCTTGCTGCCGAGATCGTCCTGGGCGCTGAGGAATTCGGCGAACTCGGCGGCATCGAACGCGGCCGGGTCGGCCACCTCGATGGCGGCCATCACCTGGTCGCCCGAGCGGGCGTCGGGGACGCCGTAGACCGCGGCGGCGATGACCGCGGGATGCCGTCGGATCACCTGTTCGATCAGCAGGGTCGAGGTGTTCTCGCCGTCGACACGAAGCCAGTCGCCTTTGCGTCCGGCGAAATAGAGGAATCCGTCCGCGTCGATATATCCGAGATCGCCGGTCCAATACCAACCGTTCCGCAAACGTTCGGCATCCGCGACATCGTTTTTGTAATAGCCCTCGAAGACGAGCGCACCCGCCTTGTCGATCATCTCGCCGACCGATTCGTCCGGATTCAATACACGACCGTATTCATCCAATTCCGCTCGCGCGCAATCGGCGAGGGTCTCCGGATTCACCACCGCCACGCCCGGGTGGGCCGGACGGCCGAGCGCCGCGGCCGGCGCCGCCGGGTCGATGGCGGCCAGGACCGGGCCCTCGCTGGAGCCGTAGCCCTCGAAGAGCTCGGCCCCGAAGCGGCGGCGGAACTCGGCCTGGTCGGCCACCGACGCCTCGGTGCCGAAACCACGGTCCAGGGTGTTGTCGGCGTCCTTCGGACTCGCCGGGGTGGCCAGCAGGTAGCCGAGCGCCTTGCCCACATAGGTGAAGAAGGTCGCGCCGAAATACCGCACGTCCGAGAGGAATCCGGAGGCCGAGAACTTCGGGGTGAGGCAGACGGTCGCGCCGTTGGCCAGGGCCGGAGCCCACAGCGCCATGATGGCATTGCCGTGGAACAGCGGCATACAGCAGTAGTCGACATCCTCGCGCACGTGACCGAACTTGTCGGTGGCCGCGTACGCGATCACCGCCAGGCGGCGCTGCGTGCACTTGACCGCCTTGGAGGTGCCGGTGGTGCCGGAGGTGAACAGCAACAGCAGCAGGGCTTCCGGGCCCGCGTGGGCGGCGGCCTCGACCCGGTGCGCGCCGATCCGCTCGGCATAGGCCGGATCGTCGACCAGCAGGAACCGCTCGGGTTCCAGACCGAGATCCAGCCCACGCAGACGGGCCATCCCGGCCGCGTCGGTCACGATCAGCTGGCAGTCGACATAGCGAATATCGGCCTCCAGCTGGGCGTTTCCGCGCGTCGGGTTGATGCCCACCAGGGTCGCGCCCGCCAGTGCGGCGGCGCCCAGCCAGAAGACGAAGTCGGGCACATTGTCCAGCAGCACTCCGATGTGGAAGGGCCCGTCGCGCCGCAGTTCCCGGGCCAGTTCGGCGCGCGCCGCCGACTCCCGCACCACCGCGTCCCAGGTCCAATCCCGGTCGCGGGTTCGCACTCCGAGCCGCTCGTCGCCGAGGCGGTCGAGCAGCATGGTCGCGATGTCCGCGCGACGCTGGGGTTGCTCCGGCGACACCGCCGGGGTCTCCGCCGATACAGCCGGGGGTGCCACTGATAGGTCCGTCATGTCCGATTCGCCTTCCATATGCCGAGTCTCGCCGCTGTCAGACGGCCGGGTGCACCAGTTCGACGTATTCCCTGGGCAGCTCGTCGAAGGACAGCTTGCGGATCTCCACCGGGCCCGAGTGGTAGGAGTCCTCGCCGACGATCAGGCCGTTCGCGTCGACCGGCCACAGCAGCAGCTGACGGAAGGTGATCAGGTAGTCGGCGGCGGGATCGTCGACGGGGATGCCGATCTGGGCGGCGTAGGCGCCGGGGTAGATCTGCTTGAGGAAGCCCTCGGTGACCACGCAGTCGTCGTCCACCAGCAGGCGATCCAGCTCGAACTCCAGGATGTTGGACTTGCTCTCGACGAAGGCCGAGTAGTACGCGTGCACGGTGTCCCACCCCTTCGGGCCGACGTCCTGGCCGGCGTTCCAGAAGTGGTAGTCAGGTTCCGCGACCAGCGTGCGCATGAGACCGTCCAGGTCGGGGGCGGCCTCGGCCTTCATGTGCTCGATGACGATGCCGAGCACCTGGCGGTGGCGCTCGTTGGTGGTGAGGGCCAGCCGCTGCTCGAGCAGCTCCCAGGTCTTGGCCGGATCGACAATCGCCATGGTGTGAATCTCCTTCTCCCGCACCGGTTGTGCCCACCGATCGTCGCCGACCGACGTGACCCGTATCACCCGCCGCCCGTCGCGGGTATCACCGCCCTCACCCGACACCTGTCGGGTCGGGCTGCATGCGGCCCGCCAACTGCGCGGAAGACAGGGTCATGCGCCGGACCGTCAGCACCAGGGTGGCGGTGAACCGGTCCAGCGCCTCGTCCACATCCCAGCCCATCACCGCCTCGACCTGCGCTATCCGCGCGGCCACCGTGCTGTGATGCAGATGCAGTTCGGTCGCGGTGCGCCGCAGGGTGCCGAAGACGCAGAACGCCTCGATGGTGTCGACGGCCAGCGCTCCCGCCTCGGTGGCGGCGAACTCGTTGATCCGCATGACATCCGCCGTCCCCAGCAGCCGCTGCACCGGCAGATCCGCCAGCAGCTCCAGCGCCCCCAGCCGCTCGAACGCGATAACCCGCCGCCCGTGCCAGGTCGACGACGCGAACCGCATCGCGCGGCGCGCCTGCTCCCACGAGGTGGCCGCCGCGAAGGCCGGCAACCGCTCCCCCACGCCGATCCACGGCCCGCCGGTTCCCGCCTGCGACGCCGGAAATGCCTGTACTACAGCAGCATTCAAGACATCCGAAAGCCCCCGATCGACCATCGATGGACGCCCCGGACCGGTGAGGGGCGGCACCGCCGCGTTGCCGGCCGCACGCGCGGAACGCTCCGAAACGGCCGACCGCGTAGCGGTCGCCTCAGCGCCGGCACCCTGACGGTGCCCGATCGCGTCGGGAACGGCCGTCGATCGACGCGACGACGGGCTCATGTCGGTCGAGTCGGCCGGGAATCCGGGTGGCGCGAAGTCCTGCACGAGCACCGCCGTCGTCGCCCCGATCACGGCCTGCCGCAGGATCGGTACGTACTCCCCGATGACCCGCACCGCGGCTGCCGCCCCCGGCCCCGCCACCGCCATCACCCGCGTCGCCCGCGCCGGATCCAGTCCGAGCAGCCGCATGGCCCGCACCCGGTCCTCGCGCCGCTCCTTCTCCGACAGGACCACTTCGAGCAGCGCCGGGTCGTCCATCCGCAAGGGATTGGCCGCCTGCCGCACCGACACCACGCGCAGACAATGCCGTAGCCGATCCAGCACCACGCCGTCCAGCGGATGCGCCGCGGCCGACGACTGTTGCCCGTGCGGACCCGGTGGCGCGGCGATCGCGCTGTCCCGCTGCCGATTTCGCGGTCCGGCCGGTGTCGTGCCGTTGCGCCGCGGCCGGTCGGGTTCCCGTGCGGCGGCCGCATCCGGCCCCACCTGCCGCTCCAGCCAGACGGCGGGATCGGTCCCGACCGCGTCGGCGGGCATGCCCGCGGCGGGCAGCAGGCGGCCCGCGGCGTCGTAGCGGATCATGGTCCCGGACGGCCAGCTCGCCCCGACCGGGCACTCGGCCAGCAGTGCGGCGGCTCGCACGACCGTGTCGGCATTGGCGGCGGACTCGTCGAAATCGTCGAAGTGCGCGATGACGCGCAATACCGCGGTCGAATCAGCGCCGAGCTCGGACAGTCGCAGCGGGTTCGGGGTCGGCGCAGGCTCCATCCCGCTGCTCCCTCCACTCTGATGGGATATCCCCTCAGACTCGCAACCGCTCGGCCGAATTCGCCACGAATCGGTCGAACCATCCGACTGAGTGGGACGGGACAACGCTTAGGGGTCAGGCGCGAAGGAACAGCCGCAGCGATTCGTCGACCACCGCATCGCGGGTGCGGTGGTCCGGATCGGCCTCGGGGCGCAGCCAGATGGAGGCGTGGTTGAGGATGCCGTGCAGGCAGTGCAGGGCCACCGAGGGGTCGGGGCAGTCGAAGGAGCCGGAATCGATTCCGCGGTCGATGACCTCGCGGAAGAGGCGGTCGTGGCGGCGGCGCATGGTCTTGATGGCCTCGGAGTGCTCGCTCGGCCAGGGGGCGGGAAACGAGAAGAGCTTGCCGACCTCGGGATACAGCACGGTCAGCACATGCAGCTGGGCCGCGATCAGGACCCGCAGCTGCTCGGCCGGCGGCGCGTCGGCGGCGGTGTCCAGGGCCTCGCGGAGGCTGGTCAGGACATCGGCGGTGAGCTTCTCGAGGGCCGCGGAGACCAGGGCGTCCTTGCTCGGAAAGTAGTGGTAGAGCGTGGCTTTGGCGATGTCGGTGCGCTCGGCGACGTCCTCGAACCGCATGCCCTGATAGCCGCTGCTGGACAGGATCTGCAGCGCGGTCGCGATCATCTCCGCCTTGCGGCGGTCACGCCGGCGGGCCGCGCGCCCGGCGGGGGCGGCGTCCTCGTCCACGGTCGAAGTCATCGCTCGATCATAGGCGGCGCTCGGGTCGGTTGTTCCGACCACAAAGATGGTCTACCGACTAGCGGGATCAAAATTCGACCCGTAGGTTGGGAATCGTGACGGAGATTAGCGCACCCGAGTCCAGCTACTTCCGGCGAGTCGGCGAACACCGGTTCGTCCCCACCCGCCATGCGGGCGGCGCGTGGGCCGACGACGAACAGCACTTCAGCCCGGTCGGTGGCCTGATCGTGCACGAGATCCTGCGCGCCCGCGCCGATCGCCCGGGTCTGCTGTTGAGCCGCATCAGCTTCGACATCCTCGGCCGGATCGGGTTCGAGGAGTTCGAGATTCGCGCCGAGACCGTGCGGCCCGGCCGCACCATCGAGCTGGTGCAGGCCACGGTCACCATCGGCGGCCGCAGCGTGGTGAGCGCCCGGGCCTGGTTCCTGGGCGTCCAGGGCACCGACAGCGTCGCGGGCGGCGAACCGGATCGGCTGCCCGCGCCCGATGAGCTGGACTCCTGGGAGCTCGGTTCGCTCTGGTCGGGCGGCTACATCGCCTCCATCGACACCCGGCCGGTCGGTATCCCGCAGCCCGGCCGCACCACGGCCTGGATCACCACCTCCCTGGACGTGGTCGCGGGCGAGCGGTCCGAGGCTCTCGCCTCCTACATCGCACTGGTCGATACCGCCAACGGCATCGCGGTCCGGCAGGAGCCCACCAAGTGGATGTTCCCGAACGTGGACCTGACCATCCACCTCTACCGGCAGCCGGAGGGCGAGTGGACCGGCCTCGATACGACGGTCACCTTCGGCCACACCGGGCAAGGGCTGACCAGCACCGTTCTCCACGACGTCCGCGGCGCGGTCGGTTACGCCCAGCAGATCCTGACCGTGCGCCCGCAGCCCTGACCGATCGAGCCCTATAGTCGATGGGCATGACCTTCCAAAGCGGCAGCAGCACAGTGCCGTCGATCGCCCTGAACGACGGAAACGTGATTCCGGCACTCGGTTTCGGAGTGTTCCAGGTCGCCGACGAGGAGGCGTTCGACGCTGTCACCGCGGCACTCGAAATCGGTTACCGCAGTATCGATACCGCCGCGATCTACGGCAACGAGGTCGAGGTGGGCCGCGCCATCCGTGAGTCCGGGCTGCCGCGCGACCAGGTCTACCTCACCACCAAACTGTGGAACTCCGAACAGGGCTACGACTCCACTCTGCGCGCCTTCGACGCCAGTATGGCGCGGCTCGGAACGGACTATCTGGACCTGTATCTCATTCACTGGCCGGTGGGGCAGGCCGGTCGGTACGTCGATACGTTCCGGGCCTTCCAGACCCTGAAATCCCAGGGCCGGATCCGGTCGATCGGCGTCTCGAACTTCAACCGCGATCACCTCGAGCGCATCATCGGCGAGACCGGCGAAACCCCGGTGGTGAACCAGATCGAACTGCACCCGCACCTGGCGCAGACCGAGCTGCGAGCCTTCCACGCCCGGCACCACATCACGACCGAGGCGTGGAGTCCGCTCGGTCGGGGCGCGGACCTGAAGGATCCGACCATCGCCGAGATCGCCGAGGAAACCGGCCGGACACCGGCGCAGGTGATCATCCGCTGGCATCTGCAGCTCGGCAATGTGGTGATCCCGAAATCGGTGACCCCGTCCCGCATCCGGGAGAACCTCGATGTCTTCTCCTTCGAGCTGACGCCCGGCCAGCTGGCTCGCATCGACGGCCTCGACCGGGGCAACCGGATCGGCCCCGACCCGGCCACCTTCACCGCCGGCCTGGACGTCTGAGCCCGCCGGCTATCGATGAGCCCGCCGGCTATCGAGCGGCCTTCTGCTGGTGGGCGATTCGATAGCGGCCGGGGGTGGTACCGACGAGGGCCGTGAAAGCGGTGATGAAGCCGCTGGGATTCGACCACCCGCACGCGTGCGCGACCTGCGTCGTGTCATGGCCGTCGGCGAGCAGGACGAGCGCGTGATAGACCCGCACCTGGGTGCGCCACTCGTAGAAGGTCATGCCGAGTTCATTGCGGAACAGCCGGCTCAGGGTGCGGGAGCCGGCTCCGACCGCCCGGCCGAGATCCGCCAATGAGCTGTTGTCCCCGGGGTTTTCGTATAGCGTCCGCGCAAGGGCCTGCAACCGATCATCCCGGGGTTCCGGCAGTTGCAGAGGCTGCTCGCGCGCTTCGCGCAGTTCGTCGACGAGGACGCGATGCAGGCGGGCACGCGCGGCGCGGTCGTACTCGCGGGTGCCGGTGAGCGCGAGCACGACTTCGCGGGCCAGGTCGGAGGCCAGGAACACGGCGGGGTGGTCCGGTATCAGCCCGGCGAGCGCGGGCGGCAGAAAGACGATCCGCATGTCGGTGTGGCCGTGCGCGCGGTGGTGATGCGTGAATCCCGCCGGCGTCCAGGCGATTCGATTGGCCGGGACGATCGAGGTGCCGCGTTCGGTGTGCACCGACAGCACGCCATGCGCCGCGTACACCAGATGCCCACGCGAATGGGAATCGGCCGAACTCGCCGCCCCCGACGACCAGAGGTGGGCTCCTCCGGACGACCACAGCCGCGACTCGAGAGGTTGGCGGCCATCAGGCATAGCGTGGCATTCTATCGGTAGCCCGCCGGCCTGCCGGTCGTCGACAGTGAATGCATGAACACGACGACGCGAGTGAATACGACTATGCGAGCGGCGATCTGCGGCCGGGCCGGTGATCCCGAGGTCCTGGAAGTCCACGAGCTGCCGATCCCCGAGGTCCGGGAGGGCTGGAGCCTGGTGCAGGTGAAGGGCGCGGGCCTGAACCGGTCGGAACTGCGGACCCGCCAGGGACATTCGCCCAGCGTGCGCTTCCCGCGGGTACTCGGCATCGAATGCGTCGGAATCATCGCCACCTCTACCGATCCCGCGCTCCCGGAGGGCACGACCGTCGCCGCGGTCATGGGCGAGATGGGCCGCGATTTCGACGGCGGCTACGCCGAGTACACCCTCTTGCCGAACTCGCTCCTCATGCCGATCACCACCACCCTGCCGTGGGAGATCCTGGCCGCCCTCCCCGAGTCCTACCTGACCGCCCAGGGTTCGCTCGACGCACTGGGAATCGAGCCGGATACCAAGGGCCGGTTGCTGATTCGCGGCGGAACCTCCTCGGTGGGCATGGCCGCCGCGTCGATCGCCGTCGGCCACGGCATCGAGACCGCGACAACGACGCGGCAGCCCGACAGGATCGACGCCCTGCGTGCGACCGGCGTGGACCATGTCCTCGTCGACGACGGCGAATCCCTGGCCGCGCGCATCCATGCGATCTGGCCCGACGGCCCGGACTACGTCCTGGACCTGGTCGGCGCCCGCACCGCGGTGGACTCGCTCCACCTGGTCCGGCGCGGTGGCACGGTCTGTGTGTCGGGCTCGCTCAGCGGATGGCTCATCTTCGATTTCGAACCGATCGCAATGATCCCCTCCGGCACCCGACTCACGGCATTCCACAGCAAGAACCGCGAGGGCGACGCGGGAAAACCTGTGCTGCAACGGATCATCCACGACATCGAATCCGGTGCCTACCGCCCCACCATCGATCGCATCTTCCGCCTCGACGAGATCGCCGCCGCCCATTGGTACATGGAAAACAACCAGGCCACCGGCAAAGTCGTGGTGCTGCCCTGAGTCGCCGGGCACCGATGTTCGGGCAGGCTGCCAGCACCGGCCGCCCCCTGCAACGCGCCCTACACGCCCCCGCCTCATCAACCGTCGGTGGCACGTCCACACGATCGAGTTGCCGCTGGGGCAGGATGCCTGGCATGAAGGTGATTCTCTTCGGAGCGACCGGCATGATCGGGCACGGGGTTCTCAATGAGTGCCTGCGGGACGATCGGGTCGAGCAGGTCCTCGCCGTCGGGCGCAACTCGCTCGGT
The DNA here is from genome assembly GCF_050942175.1 of Nocardia sp. CA-151230. Classification (NCBI taxonomy): domain Bacteria; kingdom Bacillati; phylum Actinomycetota; class Actinomycetes; order Mycobacteriales; family Nocardiaceae; genus Nocardia; species Nocardia sp. CA-151230. The sequence goes on along the minus strand of NZ_CP192061.1, from coordinate 2,627,404 downwards.
ATCGAGAACCCCAAGCTGCGCGAGCTGGTCCAGCCCGACCCGACCGATCTCGCCGCGATCGCCGGTGAGCTGCCGCAGTTCGACGCCTGCTTCTTCTGCCTCGGTGTTTCCTCCGTCGGCATGAAAGAGGAGGACTACCGCCGGATCACCTACGACCTGACCCTGAAGGTCGGTCGCACGCTGGCGGCCGCGAATCCGAAGCTGACCTTCATCTACGTCTCCGGCCAGGGCACCGACACCAGCGAGAAGGGCCGCTCGATGTGGGCGCGGGTGAAGGGAAAGACCGAGAACGACCTGCTCGCACTTCCCTTCCAGGCGTACATGTTCCGCCCCGGATTCGTACAGCCCATGGACGGCGTGGTCTCCAAGACCCCGCTGTACCGCACCGCGTATGCAGTCACAGGGCCACTGATCCCGCTGCTGAAGCGGATGGCGCCGAACGCATTCAACGACAATCGCGAAATCGGTCGCGCCATGATCGCCATCGCAGCCTCCGGAGCGGACGGTCACGTCCTCACGCCCCGGCAGATCTCCGCGCGAGCCACACAGTAGCGAGAGCGTCCACTCCGGCAGGTTGCCACCGCAACTCCGACGGTCGACCGGTCGCCAGCGGAAGCCGCCGTAGGGCACCGTGATGATCTCCAGCCCATGGCCGTCGGGGTCGTTCCGATACAGGCCGCGCCCACCGTCATTGGTATTGATCTCACCCTCGAGGGTGTGGCTGGGATCGGCCCACCAGGTGAGGCCGCGGGGAGCGGCCGAGTACGGAGCGTGGAGCGCGGCACTGGTAATCAGCAAGAGTGGATGCTTGTCCGGTCGCGCTGGGCAGTGCGGTGGACGGGGTGTTCGTAGTGCGGCTCGGGCGGCAGTGGTTGCGGGGCAGAGGAGGACGTGCGTGGTAGGTCTGGATTTGGAAATCCAGCAGTGGGTTTCTCAGCACCGGACACCGGTGTTGACGACGGTGGCACGGTGGGTCATGGATGCCGGGATGAGCGGGCCGGTCGTGGTTGCGGTCGGCGCGGCCGGGCTGGTCGTTGTGGTCATGAAACGCTGGTGGTGGCAAGGGATTACGGTTGGCGTGTCGGTGGTGGCGGCGCAGGCGGCGGCCAGGGCGCTGAAGCAGATGATCCAGCGGGGGCGTCCGTCGGGGGATCTGACGGTTGTCCAGGTTGGTGCGTTTTCGATGCCGTCGACCGTTGCCGCGATGACGGCGGCCGTCGCAGTCGCTTCGTATCTGGCGCTGCCCTGGCCGGCGAAACGGCGGGGCTGGGTGGCGGGACTGCTTGCCGCGCCGCTGGTATCGATCGGCGTCGCGATGGTTTATCTGGGTGCGCACTGGGCGACCGATGTGGTGGCCGGATGGGGTGTGGGGGCCGGAGTCGCCGGAGTTGTCGTGAGTCTGGCACGAGTCGCTGCATCGAATGTCCGCGTCGACGGCGCGCAGGACGCGTCGAGTAGGGCCTGAGCCCGTACGGCCTGCGGATATCAGCGATCCCACACCCGGCTGTCGATGAAGGACCGCCACGCCTGCTCCGGGAACCAGAGTTCCGGGCCACGGCCGCCGGCCTTCGAGTCGCGGACGCCCACCTTTCCATCGCCCAGAAAAACCTCGACGCACTGTTTGGCGGCGTCCGACCTACTCGACTTGTACCACGTGCCGGTCGGCGGGAGCTTCGTCACAGCGCGTACTCCTTCGCGAGTCCGAGCATCAGCTCTCTGGTGTCCGTCTCCGTCAACGCTACCGCCCGCATGGATGCGATCGAGCGCCGATATCGGTCGATCTCCGCAGCGCGATCGTGGTAGTGACTGCTGATCGCGCCCTCGACGAAAACAACTGTGGGCAAGGCTGTTCCGCTCGAACCGTGCGGAAATTCGAGCAGCGTGAAGGGCTGGATCGTGAGGCCGCGATGCGGGCCGGCCGACCACGGGATGGCGCGAATGCTGATGTTCTCCCGGCCGCCGATCTCGGCGAGCCAGCGCAGCTGGGCCGCCATTGCCGCCGGGGTGGCCGGGCAGTGACGCAGAACGGCCTCGGAGATCAGTGCGTCGAGACGAAAGCCGGGCTCGCTCAGGCGAACTTGCCGGCGCGCGGTGAGTTCCAGCAGGCGTTCGACATTCACGGCCGACATATCCGGTTCGTCGATCCGGATGATCGCGCGCCGGTAGTCGGGAGTTTGCAGTAGGCCGGGCACGATCACCGGCTGATGGACGAGGATTCGATTCGCCGCACCCTCCAGGCGGAGGAATCGGGGAAAGGACGGGGCCACCTGATCGGTGTAGGCCTTCCACAAGCCCTTCGAATTCCCTTGCGCTTTGGCCATTTTGTCCTGTTCGGCGAGCTCGGACCACAGCAGGAGCGCCTCGTCACGAATCTCGGCCGGTGCCCCGTAGTTGGCGAGCAGGAGTTTGATCAGGGTCCCGGTGAGCTTGGTGGGACTCCCCTCCTCCATTCGCATGATGACCTGTCGGGACACTTCGAGGCCCGCCGCGGCCGCAAGGAGCGTCTGATGTGCGTCTTCACGTACTCCGCGCATGAAATTCCCGAAATTCATGCGAGAGACCGTCAATTCAGTCATTTCGTAGCCTCGCTATCAGGGAAATGTCCGCCGCGGACACTGCCGCGACGGACTTTCATCGTATTTCGTGAAATGTCCGCGAGGGACTCACTCCAGCAACGCCTTTGGATGTCTACTTAACACAGAGCGTTCAGCAAATCAGATTCGACCGCAGGTTCATTCGCAAACCGAAGAAACAGTGGGAGTCGTAATGCCTTGGGATGCTTGGGTTTTGTCGCTGATGACCGTTTTGGGCGGAATATTGCTCGCCGCTTGCCTTGTCGAAGACATCAGGAGCTCCGCTCGCCGCGCACGGGCGGGGCGGCATCGCGCGGAGCGACGACAGATGCGGAACTGAGCCCAGCGATGACGCCGGACACGCCACAGCCGGAGGTGGTCATCGATACCTCCGGCCGGGCGGGTCAGTGTTGCGAGCCGTCGGGCGAGCCGCCCGCGTGGGCGAACTGGGTCAGCTGGCCGGCGAGGGCGTCCGGGACACGGGCGTGGACACGGGTGCCGGATTCCTCGTGTTCGGAGCTGAGGATCTTGCCGTCGGCGTGGATGCGGGCGAGCAGATCGCCGCGGGTGTACGGCAGCAGGACGCTGACCTCGACATCCAGACCGCCGAGGATCTGCCCCAGGAGGTCGCGAAGCTGGTCGAGACCCTCGCCGGTACGGGCAGAGACGAAGGCCGCGTCCGGCAGCCAGCCGCGCAGCTGGGTCAGCTCCAGCGGATCGAGGGCGTCGATCTTGTTGACCACCAGGAACTCCGGCGGCGCGGGCAGCTTGGACTCACGCAGCACGTCGGTGATGACCTCACGGACCGCCTTGATCTGCTGATCCGGCAGCGGGTCGGAGCCGTCGACCACGTGCAGCAGCAGATCGGCGCCCGTCACCTCTTCCAGGGTGGACCTGAACGCCTCGACCAGCTGGGTGGGCAGGTGGCGCACGAAACCGACGGTGTCGGTGAACACCACTTCACGGCCGTCCTCCAGGGCGGCGCGGCGGGTGGTCGGATCCAGGGTGGCGAACAGGGCGTCCTGCACCAGGATTCCGGCATCGGTCAGCGCGTTCATCAGCGACGACTTGCCCGCGTTGGTGTAGCCGACAATGGCCACCTGCGGGATGCCGCTCTCCGAACGCTTGGCGCGCTTGGTGTCACGGGCGGTCTTCATCTCGCGAATCTCGCGGCGCAGCTTGGCCATTCGCTCACGAATGCGGCGACGGTCGGTCTCGATCTTGGTCTCACCGGGACCACGCAGACCCACACCGCCATTGCTGCCGGCACGACCACCGGCCTGCCGGGACATGGACTCACCCCAGCCGCGCAGCCGCGGCAGCATGTACTCCATCTGCGCGAGCGAGACCTGCGCCTTGCCTTCGCGCGAGGTGGCATGCTGGGCGAAGATGTCCAGGATCAGCGCGGTGCGGTCGATGACCTTCACCTTCACGACCTTCTCCAGCGCGGTCAGCTGCGCGGGGGTCAGTTCACCGTCACAGATGACGGTGTCGGCGCCGGACTCGAGAACGATGGCGCGTAGCTCCTCGGCCTTGCCGGAGCCGATGTAGGTGGACTTGTCGGGGCGGTCGCGACGCTGGATCATCGCGTCGAGCACCTCCGAACCGGCGGTCTCGGCCAGCGCGGCCAGCTCGGCCATGCTCGCCTCGGCCTGCGTGGCCGTACCCTCGGTCCAGACGCCGACCAGCACCACCCGCTCCAGGCGCAGCTGCCGGTACTCGACCTCGGTGACGTCGGTGAGTTCGGTGGACAGACCCGCGACACGGCGCAGGGCGCTGCGGTCCTCGAGCTGCAGTTCACCTACCGTCGGCGCGGCCGACCAGCCGTTGCGGCCGGTCTCGGTGGCGTCGTTGATCTCCTCGTCGAGGTCTTCGGCGGGAGTGAACTCATACGTTTCTGACTTACTCATACACCTCCATGTTCCCACGTCCCAACGAACGACCGCATTCGGTTATTTCACGGCGAAGCGTTCCCCGGCTCGGGAGATGACATCGTCGAGGACTTCGCGGGAGCGCAGAAGGTCGGCGACGGTGCGGTCGATGCGGTCGCGTTCGGCACGCAGCTCGTCGACGAGCTCGGGCGTGGCGCGTTCGTTGGCGCCGCCGTCGGTGTCGCGCATGCACGGCAGGATCTCGAAGATCTTCTTGCTGTTGAGGCCGGCGGCGAAGAGCTCCTGGATGTGGATGACGCGGTCGACGGCCAGGTCCGGATAGTCGCGCTGGCCGCCCGGGGTGCGGGCGGCGACGAGCAGTCCCTGCTCCTCGTAGTAGCGCAGCGATCGTTCGCTCACGCCGGTGCGTCTGGCCAGCTCACCGATTCGCATGCGGCACTCCGGATTCCGAGGCTTGCACCTCACATCGATGTCAGGTTCTACCTTACGGGCATGACGAACACGGACCTCTTCAGCACCGGCCGGATCGGCCGGCTGGAACTCCCGAACCGGCTGGTCATGGCGCCCATGACCCGCAATCGCGCCGCCGCCGACGGGACCCCCACCGAGCTCATGACGACCTACTACACGCAGCGCGCGGGCGCGGGTCTGATCATCGCCGAGGCGGCCACCCCGAATCCGGTCGGGCTGACCTACCCGAACATCCCCGCCCTCTACACCGATTCGCACCTCGCCGGCTGGCGGCGGGTCACCGACTCGGTGCGGGCCGCGGGCGGGCGGATGTTCCTGCAACTCCAGCACGGCGGGCGGGTCGGGCACCCGGACAACAGCGGACTGACCCCGGTCGCGCCCTCGCCGATCCCACTGCCGGAGACCGTCCACACACCGTCCGGCCAGCAGGAGGCGGTGACTCCGCACGAGCTCACCGACGACGAAATCCAGGACACCATCGCCGATTTCGCGACGGCCGCGCGCAAGGCCGTGGCCGCCGGCTTCGAGGGCGTCGAGATCCACAGCGCCAATGGGTATCTGCTGCACCAGTTCCTGTCGGGCAATACCAACCACCGCACCGACGCGTACGGCGGCTCGATCGAGAACCGGATCCGGTTCACCCTCGAGGTGGTGGACGCGGTGATCGCGGCCATCGGCGCGGAGCGGGTCGGGGTACGGATCGCACCCGGCGTCACCGTCAACGGCATCGCCGAGACCGATACCGGCGAGCTGTACCCGGCACTGGTCGCGGCGCTGGCACAGCGGCAGCCGGCCTACCTGCACGTCGTGTTCGCGGACCCGGAAAGCGTACTCTTCCAGCGGATTCGGAGCCTGTGGCCGACGACGCTGATCGCCAACCCGAACCTCGGCTGGGGTGTCCCGCTGCCCGCCGACGGCGGCGCCGCCGCGGCCCGCGCGCTGCTGGCGGCGGGCGCGGACCTGGTGTCGCTGGGCCGGTCGTTCCTGGCCAATCCGGACCTGGTGGACCGCCTGCGGATCGGTGCGCCCCTCAACCCGGTGCGCGACGCACACCTGATGTATGTCGGCGGCGCCGAGGGGTACACCGACTACCCGGCACTCGAATCCGCTGCCGACGCGGCGCTCAGCACCACTGCGGCGTGATCAGCGGGTCAGGCGTCCTGCCACCACTTGGCCGCAATGCGGCCTGTCGCCACCAGCTCCGACGGGCCGCGCAGCCAGGCCGTCCCGTTCTCGATGCCGACGGTCACCACGCCGCCGGGAATGCGGACCTTCACATGCCCGACATCGGAGGCCAGGTCGAAGCCGTCGCGGGCCAGCGCGGCGGCCGCCGCGGCGACGGTTCCCGTTCCGCAGGAGCGGGTTTCGCCGACGCCGCGCTCGTAGACGCGCATGTCGACGCCCCGCTCACCGTCGGAGCCGACGGTCAGCGCGGTGAGGATCTCGACGTTCACGCCGTTCGGGAACAGGGTGTGGTCGAAGCCCGGCAGCTGCTCCAGGTTCAGTTCGGCGAGCGAGGCCGGGGTCAGCTCCGGGTCCACGCAGGCCAGGTGCGGATTGCCGACATCGATGCCGAGGCCGGTGAATTCGCGTTCGCTCACGGTCGCGGTCGACACGCCGAGCGTCATCACCCGGCCCATGGCCACGGTCACCTCGCCGTGCACGGGATCGGCGTGGTGCACCACCACCGGGCGTGCGCCCGCGCGCGAACCGACCACGAATTCCGCGCTCTTCTCCATCCCGGTCGCCACCAGGTAATGCGCGAAAACCCGCACCCCGTTGCCGCACATCTCGGCGATGGATCCGTCCGCATTGCGGTAGTCCATGAACCAGTCCCCGGCGCTGACGCCCTCGGGCAGCCCGGCGAGCACACCCGTCTCGATCAGCGCACCCGCGCGCGCGACCCGCAGCACCCCGTCCGCGCCGAGCCCGCGCTGCCGGTCGCACAGCGCGGCGACCCGGGACGGCGTGAGCTCCAGCCATGCGTCCGGATCGGGCAGCACCACGAAATCGTTCTGGGTGCCGTGGCCCTTGCTGAATTCGACATCAGCGGCGCTGTTCTCGCTCGTCATAGTCCTCACCGTAGCGCCCGGCGCTGCCGGGATATTTCGTAGAGGGCCACCGCGGCCGCCGAGGGCGCACCGAGGGTGCCGGCGGCCGGGATGCAGATCAGCTCGTCGCACACCTGCCGCCAGGCGGGGGCGAGCGATTCGCTCTCGTCACCCAGGACCAGGACGGTGCCGCCATCGAACCCGGCGTCGTCGAGGGCGAGGCCGCCGTGGTCGTCACTGCCGACGATACGGGTGGCGACGCCGCGGGCCCGCTGCCGGTCCCGGAACGCGCCCACCTGCGCCGGACCCGAGGCGCGCAGCACGGGGACGGCGAACAGCGCGCCGTCGGAGGCGCGCACGCTCTGCGGGTCGTAGTGGTCGACGCCGGAACCGGTCACGATCACCCCGCCCACCCCGAACGCCGCCGCCGAACGGATGAGCGCCCCCAGCCGGATCGCCGACGCGGGCCGGTCGATGACCACCACCGTGGCGGGATCCTCTGGCGTGCCCGGGGCGAAATCCTCCAGCTCGGGCCGCTGGGTCACCGCCACCGCCACCAGTTCCGGCACCGGCTCACCGGGTTCGGCCAGCCCGGCCATCACCTCCGGCACCAGCCCGACGCTGGGCACGCCACTGGAATCGAGCACCTGCCGGGCCCACGGCGACGGCTCGGGCAGCCGGTACACGAGAGTCTCCAGCGGCCAACCGCATTCGAGGGCGCGGCTGATGGGCCGCATGCCCTGCACCAGGAATCGATCGTCCCGGATCCGGGCGGCACGGGTGGTCAGGTAGGCCTGCCACACCTGAACCGCCGCGCTGCGAGTGTTCGCGCGACGCGTCACTGGGGTTCCTGTTCATCCCTCATCGGTGAGGAGCTGACGAGGGCCAGCGCGGTGTCCGCCAAGGCGGGATCCGCGCCGTCCACCCATCGCACCCGCTGGTCTCGACGGAACCACGAACGTTGTCGCCGGACATAGCGCCGGGTGCCGATGAAGGTGCGCTCCTGAGCTTCGTTCAGCTCGTATTCGTTGTCCAGGAAATCGAGGACTTGCGCGTAACCGATGGCGCGCCGGGCGGTTCGGCCGTGGCGCAGGCCCAGCGCGATGAGGCCCTCGACCTCTTCGACGAGACCGGATTCGAACATGGTCGCGGTGCGCACCTCGATGCGGGCATCCAATTCGGCGGTGTCGCGATCGACGCCGATGATGACCGTCCTCCACCGTGGTTCACCGATCTGGGGCGCCGAGGCGGCGAACGGCTGACCGGTCAGCTCCACCACCTCCAGCGCGCGCACCATGCGGCGGCCGTCGGTGGACAGGATCGTCTGCGCGGCCACGGGATCGGCCCGCTTCAATGCCTCGTGCACGGCGACCGTGCCGCGATCGGCCAGCACCGCTTCCCATTTGGCGCGGATCTCCGGGTCGGTGGCCGGGAAATCCCAATCGTCCAGCAGCGCTTGGACATACATCATGGAGCCGCCGACGATGACCGGGGTGCGCCCGCGCGCCATGATGGCCTCCACGTCGGCGCGGGCCGCCGTCTGATACGAGGCGACGGTGGCGGTTTCGGTGATGTCGAGGACGTCGAGCTGGTGGTGCGGGATGCCGCGGCGTTCGGAGACCGGCAATTTGGCGGTGCCGATGTCCATGCCGCGGTAGAGCTGCATGGCGTCGATATTGACGATCTCGCCGTCGAGCCGCTGCGCCAGATCCAGGGCCAGATCGGATTTCCCGGTGGCGGTGGGGCCGACCACGGCGATGGGCCGGGTCATGTGACGGCTCCGCCGCGCTCACGCGGACTCCACACGCTGACGTGGTACGCGACGCCGAACGGGGCTGCCGCGTAGAGGGTTTCGACGTCGGGGTCGGCGGGATCGGTGGCGAACAGCCCGGCCAGCACCTGGTAGGCGGGACGGCCCTGCACCTCGATCTCGGCGCACAGGCGCGTGTCCAGGGCGGCCAGGGCCTGCCGGTCCCCCGTGCTCAGCGCCCGGTCGATGGCCTCCTGCACACCCGCGGAGCGCTCGTCCAGATAGCGGGGAGCCTTGAGCGACAGGGTTGCCGCGCCGTCGCCGACGACCAGCACAGCGATCGATTCCGGCTCGGCGTCGAGGTCGGCCCGCAGCTGCCGGCCGAAGGTCAGGCTCTCGCCGGCGGAGGCATCGGCCGAGATCAGACGACATTCGGCGGTGACCTCGGGCGCGACCTGCTCGCGCAGCCAGCCCGCGATCAGCGCCGGCAGCGGCAGCATCGGGTCCGCGACACGCTCGGCAACCACCCCAGACAAACCGACACGCAGATCCACTCCGTATCCCCGGAATGTGCCCACCGCATCGGTGCCGATCACGCGGCCGGAATCGCCGCCACCGGAACCCTCCTCCGGCTCCGCCACGCCGACCACGATCCACCGCGACGCGCGGGCCGCCAACTCCCCCGCGGCCCGCAACACCGCAGCTCGCAGCTCCGCGACCGTTCCTTCGGCCGACGCACCGGCCGCACCCCCGAGTTCGGGCACCAGCACGGGCGGCGAAGGGACCAGTGACGCAACACAGAACACGCCGACAACCGTAGCGCTAACGCACCTCACCAGCCCCACCCCCACCGATCGCCGCGCCGCCGAAGCGGGCGCAAAGACAGCATTTCCCATCTCAGCCTGGTTGAATGGGATGAGCTAGACCGATGAGCTAGGGCGTAACCAGGCAGCCGTGACGCGCGGCAGGGACGAGGAGCAATGACCGACAACAACGGAAACGAGAACGCTACCCACCCGGAGTCGACCCCGACGCCCAAGCCCGGCGCGCCGATGCCCACCCCGAGCGGGAGCGCCAAGCCATCATCACCAGCGGCCGCCGCCGCACCCCGTCCTGGGGGCCCGCGCCGCAAAACCGAATCCCCCAAACCCCATGCCGTCAAGCCCGCGCCCGGCGCGGCGGCACACCATCCACATCCGGTCGTCGTACCGAGCGTGAGCGACCCCAGCCAGTGGGGACGGGTCGACGACGACGGCACGGCCTGGGTCAAGACCGCCGAGGGCGAACGCGTCATCGGCTCCTGGCAGGCCGGTGACGCCGCCGAGGGTCTGGCCCACTTCGGCCGCCGCTACGACGATCTGGCCACCGAGGTCGCGTTGCTCGAGGCCCGGCTCGCCGCCGGCACCGATGCCCGCAAGACCAAGACCGCCGCCACTGCGATTGCCGAAACGTTGCCGACGGCGGCGGTCATCGGCGATATCGATGGATTGACGGCCCGGCTGCAGGCCATCATGGAACACTCCGACGAGGCGGCCGCGCACGCCAAGGAAGAGAAGGAACGCACCCGGCACGAGCAAACCGAGCGCAAAGAAGCCCTGGCCGCCGAGGCCGAGCAGATCGCCAACGACTCCACCCAGTGGAAGGTCGCCGGTGACCGGCTGCGGGAGATCCTGGACGAGTGGAAGACCATCCGCGGCGTGGACCGCAAGGTCGACGACGCGCTGTGGCGGCGCTTCTCCAAGGCCCGCGAGGCCTTCAACCGCCGCCGCGGGGCTCACTTCGCCGAACTCGACCGGGAACGTGCCGCCGCCAAGAGCCGCAAGGAAGAGCTCTGCGTCCGCGCCGAGGAGCTGTCGGGTTCGACCGACTGGTCCGGCACCGCGGCCGTCTTCCGCGACCTGCTGACCGAGTGGAAGGCCGCCGGCCGCGCCCCGCGCGAGGCCGACGAGCAGCTGTGGCGTCGGTTCAAGGCCGCGCAGGACGTCTTCTTCGCCGCCCGCAATGCCGCCGCCAGCGAACGCGACCACGAGTTCGAGGAGAACGCGTCCGCCAAGGAAGCGCTGTTGCACGCCTACGAGCACATCAACCCCGATGCCGACCTGGACGCCGCCCGCAGCGCCCTGCGCGAGCTGCAGGAGAAGTGGGACGCCATCGGCAAGGTCCCGCGCGAGCGCATGCACGATCTGGAATCGCGGCTGCGCACCATCGAGAAGAAGGTCCGCGAGGCCGTCGACGCCCAGTGGCGCCGCACCGACCCCGAGGCCATGGCCCGCGCCGCCCAATTCCGCGAGCGCGTCGTCCAGTTCGAGGAGCAGGCTGCCAAGGCCCAGGCCGCGGGCAAGACCCGCGACGCCGAGAAGGCCCTGGAGCAGGCCAAGCAGTGGCGCGAGTGGGCCGAGGCCGCCGAGGGCGCGGTCAGCCAGCGCTGAGCCCGATCGCCTGGGTTCCCTTGTGGCCCAGGCGATCAGCACTCGGGTGCGCTGTCCTGATCAGGCTCGGTGTATGAGACCGAGTCGGAAGCGCTGATCGCGCACCAGGTGGCCACCGGCATGTCCGGTCGGATCGCCCGACCCTGAACGCCCTCCGGCGAGCCGATGCCATATCTGGTTGTGGCCGACCATGGTTGGTGCGGTGGCATCGCCATTCTCGCCGGGACCGATTGCCGCCCTCAGTTGAGCTGGGCCGGGGCGGGTTCGGTGATGATCTCGTGGCGGGTGCGGCGGTGGGAGCGGCGGTATTCGCTCGGGGGGAGTCCTACTTCACGGTTGAAGTGGGTGCGGAGGTTGGCGGCGGTGCCGAGGCCGCAGCGGGCAGCGACGACGTCGACGGGGAGGTCGGTGAGTTCGAGGAGTTCGCGGGCTCGGATCAGGCGTTGGGTGAGGAGCCACTGCAGCGGGGTGCCGCCGAGTTCGGCGTGGAAACGGCGGGCCAGGGTGCGTTCGCTGAGGTTGGCGTGGCCGGCGAGGTCCGCGACGGTCAGCGGGTGTTCGAGATTGGTGAGAGCCCATTCGAGGGTGGTGGCGAGGCCGGAGTCGGCGGGCTGGGCGGGGACCGGAGACTGCAGGTACTGCGCCTGGCCGCCGGCGCGGTGCGGGGACACGACCAGGTAGCGGGCGGCGGCATTGGCGGCCTGGGAGCCGAGGTCCTTGCGGATCAGGTGGATGCACAGGTCCATGCCGGCCATGGTGCCGGCGCTGGTGAGGATGCGGCCGTCGTCGATGTAGAGGACGCCGGGGTCGATGTCGAGGTGGGGGTGGCGCTCGCGCAGGGCGGCGATGTGCCGCCAGTGGGTGGTCATGCGGCGGCCGTCGAGCAGGCCCGCGGCGGCCAGCACGAAGGCGCCGGTGCACAGGGAGGCGATGCGCGCGCCGCGGTCGTAGGCGGCGCGGACCGCCTCGACCAGGTCGGCGGGCGGGTCCTCGCGGACGTTCGGGGTGGACGGGACGATCACGGTGTCGGCGCGGATCAGGTCGTCGTAGTCGCGATCGGTCAAGGCCACGAAGGGATCTCGCAGCGTGGCGTGCTGGGTGTCGCGCGGGCCGCAGAGCTGGAAGTCGTACCAGGCGGCGGAGTCGACGCCGAGGGGCGGCTCGTAGAAGACCTGGTACGGGATGGCCACCTCGAAGATCGGCATGCCGGGCGCGACGGCGACGGCCAGGGTTCCGGGACCGGTCGATTCCATGGGTCGAATCTAACGCCGCAACATGTCAGAAATCTAGCGTAGTGTGGCATTCCTGCCACTCGTCGATCGTGCCGCCGCTTCGCATAGTCGAAGACATGACCACGACGACCGACGCCACAACCGCACTCCCCCAACCTGATACGGCTCCCGACCCGCGCCGATGGCGGGTGCTCGCGATTGCCGCGATCGCCCAGTACCTGGCCATCCTGGATCTGTTCGCGGTCATCGTCGCCTTCCCGGCGCTGCAGCAGTCCTTCGGCCACGCCTCGACCGGCGCGGTGTCGTGGACGTTGAACGCGTACACCATCGTCATGGCCGCCCTGCTGGTTCCGGCCGGCCGGTTCGCCGACGACACCGGCCGCAAGCGCGGATTCCTGCTCGGCATAGCGCTTTTCGGGCTGGCGTCCATCGCGTGCGGCCTCGCTCCGAACCTGGCCGTCCTGATCGTGGCCCGCGTGCTGCAGGCCGCGGCCGCCGCCCTGCTCATCCCGACCGGGCTCGGCCTGGTGCTGCCGGTGTTCCCGAAGCGCGAGCACGCCACGGTCATGGGCATCTGGACCGCGATCGCCGCGGCGGGCGGCGCGAGCGGCCCGGTCATCGGCGGACTGCTGCTGCAGGCCGGCTGGCGCTGGATCTTCCTGCTGAACGTGCCGTTCACGGTGGTGGCCTTCGCCTTCGGGCTGCGCGTGCTACCCGATATCCAGCAGCGCGCCAACCGGCGGCTGGACCTGCTGGGCGCGGCGCTGATCCTCGGGGCCACCGCCGCCCTCACCACGGTGTTCGTGCAGGCCACCGACTGGGGCTACACCGCCCCGGGCACCCTGGGCTGCCTGGTCGCCGCCCTCGCCCTGACGGCCCTGTTCGTCCGCCACGTCCGCCGCCACCCCGACCCGGTGGTGAGCCCGATCGTCTTGCGGCACCGCCTGTTCCGCACCGCCACCCTCGGCGTCTTCTGCTACTACCTGGCCTTCGCCGCCATGATCCTGGAGGCCACGCTGTTCATGACCGAGGAATGGCGGTATTCGACCCTGCGCGCCAGCCTCGGTGTGGCGGCCATGCCGATCAGCTGCCTGCTGCTGTCGCCGCTGTCCGGCCGCTTCGTCGCGCTGGTCGGGGCGCGCGCCTCGGCGGCGCTGGGCGGGGCGGCCATCGCACTGGGCTGCGCCTGGTGGGTGCTGGCCAGCGGCTTCTCGCATTCCTATGCGGTGGTGATGATTCCGGGCGCGATCCTCGCCGGGGCCAGCACTGCGCTGCTGCAACCGCCGCTGTTCGGCGCCTCGACCCTGCTGCCGGCCGACCAGATCTCGCTCGGCTCCGGCACCCTGATGATGGCCCGTCAGACCAGTTCCGCTCTCGGCGTCGCCATCCTGACCGCCATCCTCGGCGACGCCACCCACCACACCATGGCCGAGTTCCGCGCAGGCTGGCTGTACATGGTGGCGGCGGGCCTGGCCGCCATGGTCGCCGGGCTCGCCTACCGCCCCGACCGCGCCGCCGCCTGACCACGCCTGCGGTACGAAAAAGGCCCGGTGACAACCACATTCGGTTGTCACCGGGCCCGGATCGATTGCTCAGTCCTCGCCGAAGAGGCGGCGGCGCTGCTGTTCCTCGGCCTTGGCCTCGGCCAGGCGGCGCTGTTCCTCGGCGGCCAGCTGCACCGAGGTGCGCGCCCACACCACCCGGACCCAGTGGAAGGTCAGCACGACGATGGCGATGGTGGCCACGATCAGGCCGATGCCCGGCCCCGCACCGTGGTAGTTGCCGAGCCCCGGGGTCTGGCGGTGCCAGATGGACAGCACGCCGAACACGCTGCCGATGGCCGACCCCGCGACCGCGATCCAGGCCAGCAGCCAGCGGCGGGTGATGAGCGCCAGCATCGAGAACCCGATGCCGAACACCACCACGAACCAGACGAAGACCCGCGAGGGCAGGCCGATGTGGTCGGCCTGGGCGACCGTGTCGTACAGCAGCACATCGAAGCCGCGGGTCTTGCCCGCGTGCGGCAGCACCAGCGAGGCGAGCAGCACGAACACCGAACCGGCCACGACCATGGCGCGCACGCCCGGGTCGATCTCGCCGGCGATCTTGCGTTCGACGGCCTCGAGGTCCGCGCGGAACTGCTCGAAGTCCTGACTGTTCTCGGCGGCCTGCATACTCTCCTCGTTAGCCTCGGGCGTCGGTTCCGACGCCGGTTCCGATTGTGCTGCTTCGTCTTCCGGATGCTCCGGCCGGTCACGAGGCTCGTCCGGGCCGGTGGGCTGCTGCTCGGTCATACCACTCGAGATCCTTGCTGACGGCTAGCGCTCCCGCGCCGGGGATGTGGTCGGGCGGTGTGCGAGGAGTACCCGTGACGGGTCGATCCCTCGCACGTACCCCAGCGATCCTGCCCTATGACGCTGTGTAGTTGACAGCGACCCCACCATACGCCGCGCGAGGTCGCGCCGACCGGCTCGGTCGCCGCGGGCCGGACTACTCGCCGCAGGCCGGGCCGCAGCCCGCGGCCGCGGTCTCCACCACGACCGGCGCACCGATGCTCGGCAGGCCGAGGCCGACCCCGATGGGCGCGGTCTTGGGGGTGACGCCACGCTCGTGCGCGTCTCCGGCACGGGTGCGGCGGTGGGTGAGCACCTCGCCGTCGGCGATCAGGTAGTGCGGTGCCGCACCGGTCACGTCGACGGTGATCACATCGCCGGGCCGAATCTCGTTGCCGGGAGCCGGATCCACGGGCGGGCGGAAGTGCACGAGCCGGCCGTCGCGCGCGCGACCGGACATGCGCGCGGTCTTGTCGTTCTTCTTGCCCGCGCCCTCGGCCACCAGCAACTCGACGGTCGAGCCGATCAGCGCCTGGTTGCCCTCCAGCGAAATCTGCTCCTGCAGCTCGATGAGCCGGTCGTAGCGTTCCTGCACGACCTCCTTCGGCAGCTGATCGGGCATGGTCGCCGCGGGCGTGCCGGGCCGGATGGAGTACTGGAAGGTGAAGGCGCTGGTGAAACGCGCCTGCCGCACCACATCCAGGGTGGCCTGGAAGTCCTCCTCGGTCTCGCCCGGGAAGCCGACGATGATGTCGGTGGTGATGGCGGCGTGCGGCATGGCCGCGCGCACCTTCTCGATGATGCCGAGGAACTTGGCGCTGCGATACGAGCGGCGCATGGCCTTGAGCACGCGGTCCGAACCGGACTGCAGCGGCATGTGCAGCTGCGGGCAGACATTCGGCGTCTCGGCCATGGCCTCGATGACGTCGTCGGTGAACTCGGCCGGATGCGGGGAGGTGAAGCGCACCCGCTCGAGACCCTCGATATTTCCGGTGGCGCGCAGTAGTTTCGCGAAGGCGCCGCGGTCTCGGGGCTCCTCCGGATCGGCGAAGGAGACGCCGTAGGAGTTGACGTTCTGGCCCAGCAGCGTCACCTCGAGCACGCCCTGCTCGACCAGCGCCTGCACCTCGGCGAGCACGTCGCCCGGACGCCGGTCGACCTCCTTGCCGCGCAGCGCCGGAACGATGCAGAACGTGCAGGTGTTGTTGCAGCCCACCGAGATCGACACCCAGCCCGCGTACGCCGACTCGCGCTTGGCGGGCAGCGTCGACGGGAACGCCTCCAGCGATTCGATGATCTCGACCTGGGCCTGCTCGTTGTGGCGGGCCCGCTCCAGCAGCACCGGCAGCGAGCCGATGTTGTGGGTGCCGAACACCACATCCACCCAGGGCGCCTTCTTGACCACGGTGTCGCGGTCCTTCTGCGCCAGGCAGCCGCCGACGGCGATCTGCATGCCCGGGCGGTCGGCCTTGATGGGCGCGAGGTGTCCGAGGGTGCCGTACAGCTTGTTGTCGGCGTTCTCGCGCACCGCGCAGGTATTGAAGACGACCAGGTCAGCGGTATCGCCGGCCACGGCCTTGACGTAACCGGCATCCTCGAGCAGACCCGAGAGCCGCTCGGAGTCGTGCACGTTCATCTGGCAGCCGTAAGTGCGTACCTCGTAGGTCCGGGCCGGGGAATTCACCCAACCAGGGTAATAGGTGCCCGGCGCAGGCCGTAAACCCCGTCCGTGCCCGGTGCCCCGGGTCTCGCGGCGGCCGGGTGTACGCCCGGACGGATGGTCGTGGAATTGTCGGCGAATCATCGTCCGACCGGGCGGTAGTGGTCTCAGCAGCATCAATCGCTGGTTACGCGGGGGTGTCGAGTCCCGGCAGAGTTCGAGCTGCCCTGGCAAAGACGAGCATTTCGGGCAGGACATGATTAGGGTCACTGGTCATGACCGACGTGGCCGATTCCATCAGCACTCCCGCGCCGATGATCTCGATGCGGAATGTGGACAAGCACTTCGGCTCGCTGCACGTGTTGCGTGACATCAATCTCGAAGTGCCCAAAGGGCAGGTCGTGATCGTGGTGGGGCCCTCCGGCTCCGGCAAGTCGACCCTGTGCCGAACCATCAACCGGCTCGAAACCATCGACTCCGGTGAGATCGCCGTCGACGGCGTGAAACTGCCCGACGAGGGCAAGGCCCTCGCGAAGCTGCGCGCCGATGTGGGGATGGTGTTCCAGCAGTTCAACCTCTTCGCGCACAAGACGATTCTCGAGAACGTGATGCTGGCGCCGGTGAAGGTGCGGCGCGTCGACAAGACCAAGGCGCGCGCCCGGGCACTGGAGCTGCTCGACCGGGTCGGCATCGCGAATCAGGCCGACAAATATCCGGCGCAGCTGTCGGGCGGTCAGCAGCAGCGCGTGGCCATCGCGCGGGCGCTGGCCATGAACCCCAAGGTGATGCTGTTCGACGAGCCGACCTCCGCGCTCGACCCGGAGATGGTGTCCGAGGTGCTCGAGGTCATGGTCGGGCTGGCCAAGGACGGCATGACCATGCTCGTCGTCACCCACGAGATGGGCTTCGCGCGGCGTGCGGGCAATCGGGTGCTGTTCATGGCCGACGGCCAGATCGTCGAGGACACCGAGCCCGAATCCTTCTTCACCGCACCGAAATCGGATCGCGCCAGGGACTTCCTGGGCAAGATCCTCTCCCACTGACTCCACTCCACTAGGGAACACTCCCGCACTCCACGAGAGAACAGGACGTTCGATGAGGATCAACCACGCAATCCGGATCGCCGCCGGAGTGGCTGCCCTGGCGCTCGCCGTCACCGCATGCGGCGGCGGCAGCAACAAGACCGCCAGCCAGCACGCGGCCGACGGCAAGCTCACCATCGGCATCAAATTCGACCAGCCGGGCCTTGGACTGCTCAACAAGGACGGCAGCTACAGCGGTTTCGACGTCGACGTCGCCAAGTACGTGGCCGACAAGATGGGCGTGAAGCCGGAGAACATCACCTTCAAGGAATCGCCGTCGGCGCAGCGCGAGACGCTGATCCAGAACGGGCAGGTCGACTTCATCGTCGCCACCTACTCCATCACCGACGCCCGCAAGCAGAAGGTCGACTTCGCGGGCCCGTACTTCGTGACCGGGCAGTCGCTGCTGGTGCGGTCGGACAACACCGACGTCACCGGGCCGGAATCGCTGACCGGCAACAAGAAGCTGTGCTCGGTCAAGGGCTCCACCCCGGCGCAGAACGTGAAGGACAAGTACGCCAAGGAAGTTCAGCTGCAGGAGTACGACACCTACTCGCTGTGCGTGGAGGCGCTGAAGTCGGGCGCGGTGGACGCGGTCACCACCGATGACATCATCCTGCGCGGTTACGCGGCGCAGTCGCCGGGCGCGCTGAAGGTGGTCGGTAAGACCTTCTCCGTCGAGAACTACGGCATCGGTGTGAAGAAGGGCGACACCGAATCGCGCGGCAAGATCAACGACGCCATCGACGCCATGATCACCTCCGGCGCGTGGAAGGCGGCGCTGGAGAAGGAATTCGGCAGCACCGGCTTCCAGATCCCGGAACCGCCCAAGGTCGACCGGTACTGATTCGCGGGCGCGCCGGGTGATTTCACGCCTCGCGAAATCACCCGGCGTGCTTCGTCTTCCGATCGGAGGAATGGGGCAGTCGTGTTCGACTTGATCTCCAACTATCACACCAAACTGCTCGACGCGTTCTGGGTGACGATCAAACTGACGCTGTATTCGGCGTTCTTCGCGCTGATTCTCGGCACCATCGTGGCGGCCATGCGGGTGTCACCGATTCCGATCGCACGCTGGATCGGCGCGATGTACGTCAACATCATTCGCAACACGCCGCTCACGCTGATCATCGTGTTCTGCTCGCTGGGCCTGTACCAGACCCTCGGGTGGCGGCTGGCGGCCGAGGGGCCGAGCAGCATCGCGGAGAACAGTTTTCGCTTCGCCATCGTCGGATTGAGCGTCTACACAGCGGCTTTCGTGTGCGAGTCGCTGCGGGCGGGCATCAATACGGTGCCGTTCGGGCAGTCGGAGGCGGGGCGTTCGCTGGGGCTCACCTTCGGGCAGAATCTGCGGCTCGTGGTGCTGCCGCAGGCGTTCCGGGCGGTCATCGCACCGCTGGGCAGTGTGTTCATCGCCCTGACCAAGAACTCGACCATCGCCTCGGCCATCGGCGTCGGTGAGGCCGCGCTGCTGATGTCGGAGATGAACGAGAACGAGGCGGCGCCGCTGAGTGTCGGCGCCATCTTCGCGCTCGGGTTCGTGATCCTGACATTGCCGACCGGTCTGTTCTTCGGTTGGCTGGCCAAGCGATTCGAGGTGGCGCGATGACCGCGTCCGTGCTCTACGACGCGCCGGGACCCCGCGCGCGGTTGCGCTACCGCATCTACTCGGTCGTCGTCATCGCGGCCGCGGTGGCGGCGGTCTGGTTCGTCTATCACGGGCTGGCCGACAAGGGGCAGTTCACCGCCGACAAGTGGAAGCCCTTCACCGAGGGCGATACCTGGCGCACCTACCTCCTGCCGGGTCTGCGCGGAACACTCGAGGCGGCGGCGCTGTCGATCGTGCTGGCGCTGATCCTCGGGATGGTGTTCGGCATCCTGCGACTGTCGGACCATCGCGCGGTGCGGTGGTTCGCCGGTGTGGTGGTGGAGATCTCGCGGGCCATTCCCGTGCTGATCCTGATGCTGTTCCTGTTCACCCTGTTCGCCCAGCAGAACGTCTTCCCCTCCGACCAGCTGGCGCTCGCGGCCGCGGTGGCGGCGCTGACCGTCTACAACGGATCGGTCATCGCCGAGATCGTGCGCTCGGGCATCCGCGCGCTGCCCCGGGGACAGACCGAGGCCGCCGTCGCCCTGGGCATGCGCAAAACCCAGGTGATGGTGACGATCCTGCTGCCGCAGGCCGTCACCGCCATGCTGCCGGCGCTCATCTCGCAGATGGTGGTGGCGCTCAAGGACTCCGCGCTGGCCTACCAGATCACCTATCTGGAAATCGTGCGCAGAGGCACGCAGCTCGGTGCGGCGGAGAAGAATCCGATCCCGTCGCTGATCGTGGTGGCCATCATCATGATCGTCATCAACTACGCGCTGACGGTAATCGCCACCCGCGTGGAGAAGTGGCTGCGCACCCGTAAGCGCGGCTCCCGGGCCGTGCTCGCTGCCGGGACCGTCACCCCTCCCCCGGGCATGGATGTCGTCATGGCGGACCAGTCCGCTCCCGGCGTGATCGGCGACGCGCGGGCGGGGAGCTGATTTCGGACCCCGGTTCGGGAGCCGTCACTCCCGAACCGGGACCGGGCATTCCGGGAATGCTCAGCCGACCCCGGGACAATTGCTCCATCCAGCTCGCATACTGGTCTTCATGAACGAAGACGACAGCGCTCGAAGAGAATTCGTCTTCGGGCTGTTCCTGACCACCATCGTCACCCCCCTCCTCGCCGGCGTCACCGCCTTCGCCGCCGTCATCGGAGCGCTCGCCGTCCACGAGGCCGCAGGCCGCCTCCGCGCCGCCCGCCGCGGCAAACCGCCCCGCCCATCCGCACCCCACATGGCCACCCCCCGCGCCCTCCGCCACACCAACCACCGCCACACCCGCCGGGCCCTCTCCACCCGTCGCCCGGGCGGCGTGCTGCACTGAACGCGGACCGTCCATCGCGCCGAATCAGTCAGCCGGCCATGGCATTCGGGTAATCAGTCGGTCCCGGAGCTCGGTCAGGCGGGCGATGCGCCCATTGAGCAGGGCGACCCGCGGCGCGGCCACCCGGGCATAGCCGGTGTCACAGCGTGGTTCGAGCGTGAAGACCTCTGGGAGTCAAGGTCAAGCTGCTGAGCCCGGACAGGATGATCCAGCACCGACTCGGCGTCATTCGAAGATGAAGAACAATCAACACCCACCACGGCATCCTCGACCGGAGTCCCATCCCGAAGCCAGTTGTTTTCGCCCACGGATACCCCTCATGTCTTTAGTCGTGCCGCATCACCCAATCCTCTTTCTCGACATCGACGGACCTCTGCTGACGTTCGGCGGACCGCCCGGGAATGACGCACCGGTCGCGCAGGACGGGGCCAACCCGCTGGTGACTCGAGTCGATCCGGCACTCGGACCGCTGCTGTCCGCGCTCCCCTGCGAGTTGGTGTGGGCGACGACGTGGACTCACGAGGCCAACCGGGTTGTCGGTCCGCTGCTGGGATTGCCGGACCTGGCGGTGGTGGAATGGCCGGAAGAGGCGGATGAGCAGGTCGACGAGTGGTTCGGATTGCACTGGAAGACGCGGACGGTGGTCGAGTGGGCGGCGGGGCGGCCTTTTATCTGGGTCGACGACGAGATTCGGGACCACGACCGGGAGTGGGTGGCAGCGCAGCACGGCAGTTCGGCTCTCCTGTACCACGTGGACCCTCGGACAGGGCTGCGGCGCAAGGACTTCGCTGTATTCACCGAGTGGGTCGATGGTGGTTTCAGGTCACAGTGACCACACATGTGGGGGCGTGAGTGCGGGGCGGTGTCGATTCGGCTCGGGACTCGCTCGTGCGGGCGAGTAACCTCACGCGGCGCGTTATTGAACCGGTTCAGGGTCCGGCGCGTATCCCTCGGTGGGACGGGAAGACAGGTTGTTTCATTAACCAGCTTCATCACACGAAGTGGGAAGTCATGACCACCAACGTCACCGATAAGAGCGTCAGGGATCCGGGCAAGAATATCGATTCCATCGCGGTCGATGTGGGGCTGCTGGTGTTACGGGTGTTCTTCGGTGGGTTGTTGTTCGTGCACGGCAGCCAGAAACTGTTCGGGTGGTTCAATGGCGCGGGCTGGCACGAGACCACCGCAGGGTTCGAAAAGCTCGGATATCACCCTGGCCGGGTGTTCGGCACACTGGCAGGACTGTGTGAATTCACCGGCGGCGCGCTGCTGTTCCTCGGGCTGTTCACGCCGCTCGCGGCCGCGATCGCCATCGGCACCATGATCAACGCGATGAATGTGACCTGGCATCACGGGCTGATGGGCTACGAGAGCGCCCTGCTGTTCGCCGCTGCGGCGTTGACGATCGCTATCGCCGGACCGGGCCGAATCTCGCTCGATCACAACCGGCCGTGGGCGCGGCGCGGCGCGCTGTGGGGTGCCGCCGCACTCTGCCTCGGCGTGGCGGCCGCGGTGATCACCCTGGTCATCAAGTGGTCGACATAGGTGCCGTCTGCCCGGTAGCTTGATGAGCCTCAGGTGCCGCTGTACGCGGACACCAGGTCGCGGGCGCGGGCGAAAGCGGCCGATGACTCAGGGTCCACCTGGTGACGCTCGAATGCGCGGAACAGTCTCGTGCGTACCGTACGTGGAGCCGCCGACAGGCCCGGGACGTCTTGCTTCAGGCGCCGAATCCGTGGGCGGCCAGTTCGGATTTCACCACCGAGTAGGCGATGGATTGGCTGAAGCCGCGGCGGGCCAGGAGGCCGACCAAGCGGGAGACGGCCTTGTCCCGGGCCAGCCCCTGGGGCAGGGTGCGCAACTTGGCACGGACCAGTTCAGCGGCGCGCGTCTGCTCGTCATCGTCTGCGCCGGGCTCCGGCGACTCGTCCACGGATTCGAGAGGTCCGCGCTCGAAGCTGTGGGAGGCGAGCTCCGCCGCCACCACCTGGTAGGCGGTGCCGGAGTTGTAGCCGCGCCTGGCCAGCATGCCGACCAGGCGGCGGGCGGCCGTCTCGCGGTCGAGACCCGGGGACAGGGTGCGCAGCTTCGCTCGGACCAGCTCGGCCGCGGAATCCGCGTCATCCGAAGGGGATTCGCGGCGAGATGCGGTGGGCGTCGCACGCCGTGCAGGGGCCGACGGGGCGGGCGCGGACGAGGTCCGGGTATCGGGTGGCTGTTCCTGGGCGCGTCGCGTCGCGAGCGCGGCCAGTTCGCCCGTCACCACCTCGTAGGCGGTGCCCGGGGTGTAGCCGCGGCGCGCCAGCATGGCGACCAGGCGACTGATCGCCTTGTCGCGGTCCAGGTCCGGGGACAGCGTGGTCAGTTTCCGGCGCACCAGCTCCCCGGCGCGGGCATTCTCATCCTCGGCGGTCACCGACTCGAGCGCCGGTTCGGCGTCCTCCGGCGCAATGCCCTTGCGCCGCAATTCCTCGGCGAGAACCTTCTTGCCCTTACCCGAGTAGGTGTGCCGCGACCGCACCCACTGTTGCGCGAACACCGCATCATCGATCAACCCGACCTCGGTCAGCCGATCCAGCACCCGCTTCGCCACCGCGGCACTGAACCCCCGATCCGCCAACCGATCCGCCAACTCGGCCCGACTGCGAGCCCGATCGGTCAGCAACCGCAGACAAACATCCTTCGCCTGCGCCTCGGTCCCTCCCCCGACACCACCGGATCCCGCCGACTCGCCGCCGGATTCGGAACGCCCACGCCGCCGCCTACCCCGCCCAGAGTCCTCCCGATCGCCCGGGACATCCGAACCGGCATCGGCCCAAGACCCACGACCGTCTTCGCCCCGGCCCATCGGCTCACCCCGGCCTCTCGACTCACCGCTGCCCCTCGACTCGTCCTCGTCCGTCGACTCGTCCCAGCGGCGCCGCCTGGCCCGGCGAGCGGGCCGATCCGATTGCGCGCCACTGTGTTCCGATGAATCTGCTGCACGATCCGCACCGAGTTCCCCGCTCCCCCACCCCGAGAGCTCATCGGATCTACTCGACTCGTCGCCGAAGCCCGCAGACGCCTGCTCGACCGGAGCCGAACCGGACACGCGAGAGTTCCGACGACCACGCTTCTCCGCGCCCGCCCCACCCTCCGCCGCTTTCGCAGCCACCACCGCATTCGCCTCGGCCAGTGCCGCCCGCGCCGCCGCCAGCCTGTCCCCCGGAGCTCCCCCGGCCGAATTCTGTGCCGCTCTACCGGCAACCCCGCCCACAGCCGCGGCCGCACTGCCATCTGCCTCGCGTCGACCCGAATCCGGCTCAGTGTCGAGGCCCTCGGGCCGAGCCCCACGATGGGCCACCCGGCCGATACGTCCGACACTCGCCCCGGCGGATCCAGCCTCGGCGACAGCCGAGATCGGTTCCGCGGCTGCGCGGGTTGAATCGGGTGAGGTCGCGGCACCGGGCTGCGGTGCACCGGCAGCGTCAACGTCGACATCAGTCGAGATCGGTTCTGCGGATGGGCGGGTTGAGGCGGGTGAGGTTGCGACTTCGTCGGCGTCGCGCTCGGGGTGGGGTGCGCCGGCGGCGGGGTTGCCGGGTGAATGGATCGGCGGCTCTTGATCGCGGCTTGCGTCGGGAGGTTGCGGCCGCGATGGCTCGGACAGCTCTGATCGGTCCGACGGGGATGGGTCGGCCGAGGTGGTCGCGTCGTCTGTTGTGCGCCAAGTGGAGCGTTCGTCCGGCGAATTGTCTTCGGGGACAGGGTGGTAGGAGGAGGGGCCGTGGTTCCAGGTGCCTATGCCGGAGGTGTACGGGTCGGCGGGGCCGAAGAGGTCGTGGCCGGACTCGGGGGTTCGGGGCCTGGGAGCGGTGCGGCGGCCGGCGTTGCGGGCGGCGGAGGACTCCAGTTGGCGGCGGAGGCGCTCCACTGCTTCCAGGCGAGCGGGCCCCGGCGAATCAGGCCGGGGCCCTTCGGGTTCCCGAGGGGTCATGGATCAGAAGTCGGCGGGGGCCTCTTCGGCGGTGACGTCCGCGCCGATGCCGAGCTTCTCCTTGATCTTCTTCTCGATCTCGTCGCGGACATCGGTGTTCTCGAGGAGGAACTTGCGGGCGTTCTCCTTGCCCTGACCGAGCTGGTCGCCCTCGTAGGTGTACCAGGAGCCGGACTTGCGGATGAAGCCCTGATCGACACCCATGTCGATGATCGAGCCCTCCTTGGAGATGCCGATGCCGTAGAGGATGTCGAACTCGGCCTGCTTGAACGGCGGGCTCACCTTGTTCTTGACGACCTTCACGCGGGTGCGGTTACCGACCGCGTCCGAACCGTCCTTGAGGGTCTCGATGCGGCGGACGTCCAGGCGGACCGAGGCGTAGAACTTCAGCGCCTTACCACCGGTGGTGGTCTCGGGGGAGCCGAACATGACGCCGATCTTCTCGCGCAGCTGGTTGATGAAGATGGCGGTGGTGCCGGAGTTGTTGAGCGCGCTGGTCATCTTGCGCAGCGCCTGGCTCATCAGGCGGGCCTGCAGACCGACGTGGCTGTCACCCATCTCGCCTTCGATCTCGGCGCGCGGCACCAGGGCGGCGACGGAGTCGATGACGATGATGTCGATGGCGCCGGAACGCACCAGCATGTCGGCGATTTCGAGAGCCTGCTCACCGGTGTCCGGCTGGGAGACCAGCAGCGCGTCGGTGTCGACACCCAGCTTGCGGGCGTAGTCGGGATCCAGCGCGTGCTCGGCGTCGATGAAGGCGGCGACACCGCCGGCGGCCTGCGCGTTGGCGACCGCGTGCAGGGCGACGGTGGTCTTACCCGAGGATTCCGGACCGTAGATCTCGACGATGCGGCCGCGCGGCAGGCCACCCAGGCCCAGCGCCACATCCAGCGCGATGGAGCCGGTCGGAATCACCGAAATGGGCTGACGCGCCTCTTCGCCCAGACGCATGACCGCGCCCTTGCCGAAGCTCTTCTCCACCTGCGCGAGCGCGAGCTCGAGCGCCTTGTCACGATCGAAAGCCTGTGGTGCCATCGTCTGATCCCCTTCTCAACGGGTGTGTCTCATGCTGTGGTTGGCGCCCACGTTAGAGGGCGGCACCGACAAGTTCCGACGACGAGCTTAGACGAACAGGTGTTCGATGCAAGCGACGCGCTGGGCGACACGCGAAACACCTGATGGCAAGCACTCGGCAATCAGGGCAGCACCGCGAGCTTCTGCGCATCGACCAGCGTCTGCGACTGCTTGAACACCCGCAACGCCGTCGTCACCTCGATATCCCGGATGCCCGGCAACGCGCCGAGACGTTCGGTCACGTAGCGGTACAGATGGGCATTGTCCCGGCAGACCAGCGACGCGGTCAGATTGGTCGGCCCGGTGATCGCCGCCAGGTAGGCGACCTCCGAATGCTCCGAGATGGCCTTGCCCACCTCCTCCAGCCGCGCCGGATCCACCCGCATCCACAGCACCGCGCGACACGTGTAACCCATGAGCTGCAAAGCGAAATCGAGGTCGAAGTAGAGCACGCCGGACTCGACGAGCTCGCTCATCCGCCGGGCCACCCGCGTCGGGCTCCAGCCGGTGGCGGCCGCCAGCCGCGCGTAGGGCGCGCGCCCGTCGCGAGCCAGGATGGCCATCATCGCCTCGTCCTCGCGCGACAGCGTGACCTGGGTTTCCGGACCCGGAGGCTCCCACATCGGCGGTCGCGGGCCGAGCTCGCGCAGCTGCTCCGCGGTGAAGAACCGGTCGTAGCGGGGCCACTCCTCGGGGAACGGAAACTGCCGCATCACCTCGTGCACCGTCAGCCCGACCACCGAACTGGCGCGCGGAATCACGCGCAGCAGCAACTCGTCCCGCCGCTCGATCGACCGCGTGCGGCCCGCGCACATGATCTCGAAACCACTGGTCAGCAGCGACACCCAGCTCAATTCCGGTACCCGCGCGAGGGATTCGGCCAGGGCGACGGTCTTGGCGGGCGTCGAGGTGATGCGCATGACCCAGCGCGGCTGCCCCAGCGGCACCGTGTTCACCTGGCCCGCCACATGAATCATGCCGCGCGACCGCAGTGATCGATACCGCCGCGCCACCGTCTGTTCGGAGACGCCGAGGATCGCCCCCAGCCGCGCGAACGGGATGCGCGCGTCGGTGACCAGACCGTGCACGATCTGTTTGTCGAGCACATCCAGGACGGAGGAATCATCCAGCTCTTCCTCGAACATAGGAGGAATCTACCGCATTGAACCGGATCACTAGGTGGATACAAGCGCCTATCCCATGCTTGGAGACGAAATCGTTCGTTCTCTGGAGGTTCTCATGCGGAAGTGGTTGCCCCTCTTCGCCGCGTGCCTGGGCTCACTGATGCTGCTCATCGACGTCACCATCGTGAATGTGGCACTGCCGGACATCGCCGCCGACCTGGGCACCGGTCTGTCCGGGCTGCAATGGGTCATCGACGGCTACGCGCTGGCGCTGGCCGCACTGCTGCTCATGCTCGGCTCCCTCGCCGACCGGTTCGGCGCGAAACCCACCTATCTGATCGGCCTGGCCCTGTTCGCGGCCGCCAGCCTGGCCTGCGGTGTCGCGGGGTCGGCGGGCGTGCTGGTGGCGGCGCGCGCGGCGCAGGGCATCGGCGGCGCGGCCATGCTGGCCACCACGCTGTCGCTGCTGCACGCCACCTATACCGGTCGTGATCGCGGCATCGCCTTCAGCGCGTGGGGCGCGGTGTCGGGCGCGGCGGCCGGTATCGGCGTGGTGCTGGGCGGCGTGCTGACCGATCTGCTGTCGTGGCGGTGGATCTTCTTCGTCAACCTGCCGATCGCCGCGGTCGCGATCGTGTTGTCCGCCTTGGCGTTCGGGCCGTCGCCGCGGCACGCGGACCGGCGCATCGACGTCGGCGGGATGCTGAGCTTCACCGTCGCGGCGACAGCCGTCACCTACGGCATCATCCGGGGCGGCGAGCACGGCTGGGGTGATCGCGGGGCGGCGGTGGCGCTGATCGTCGGCACGTTGTCGCTGATCGGGTTCATCCTGCTCGAATCCCGCAGTGCGGCACCGATGTTGCCGCTACCCCTGCTGCGCAGCGCGGGCTTCACCGCGACGCTGATCGCCGCGGTCGGCATGAGCTTCGCCGCCTTCGCGTCCAGCCCGCTGGTGTCGCTGTGGCTGCAGCAGTACCTGCACCTGACCCCACTGCGGGCCGGGCTGTCGATGCTGCCGATGTCGGTGTGCGCCTTCCTGACCTCGGGCATCTTCGGCCGGTTCCTGCACGAGGTGGCGCCGAAGTGGACGATCGGCGGCGGCCTGCTGGCGATCGGCGCGGGCAGCTCCCTGCTGACCCTCATCGACTCCGGATCCTCCTGGACCGCCGCCATTCCCGGCTTCCTGGTGATCGGTGCCGGCGTCGGTGTGATGGCTCCGCCGCTGATGGCGGTAGGCATGGCCGCGGTCCCGCCACGCCAGAGCGGCACCGCCGCCGGTGCGATCAACACCGCGCGGCAGCTCGGCCTGGCGCTGGGAGTCGCGGTGCTGGGCACCGTCTTCCGCAACGCGAGCGATGCGCACCCGATGACTCACGGCTTCGTGGACGGCCTGAACGCGGCGACGCTCACCGCAGGTGCCTTCGGAATCATCGCAGCCGCAGCGGTTTTCGCCCTTTACGCCCGCGCCTCCCGCCCCGCCGCCGAGACCCCCGCCCTCGCCCCGCCCGAGGCCCTGACGGTCGCCTGACCCGGCAACCAGGATGAGGGAGCTCTCACTGCGGGAATTCGCCCGAATTCCCCGCAGTGAGAGCTCCCTCATCTTGTTGTCACCGGAGGGGGAAGCCCAGGGCGTCCTCGTCGGGGGTGCGGGGACCGAAGATGCGGCGATCGGACTCGGCGATGGGGACGTCGTTGATGCTGGCCTCGCGGCGGGACATGCGGCCGTCGCGGGCGAATTCCCAGAGTTCGTTGCCGTAACTGCGGTGCCACTGGCCCTCGTCATCGTGCCATTCGTATTGGAAGCGGACGGCGATGCGGTTATCGGTGAAGGACCACAGGTCCTTGCGCAGGGCGTAGCCGTTCTCCTTGGCCCACTTGCGCTTCAGGAAATCGACGATTTCGGCGCGGCCGGTGAGGAATTCGTCGCGGTTGCGCCAGACGGAGTCCTCGGTGTACGCCTGGGCGACCGTCTCGGGATCGCGCGTGTTCCAGGCGTTTTCCGCAGCGCGGACTTTGAGCTTGGCAGATTCGAGGTCGAAGGGAGGCAGCGGAGGACGCATGAAGGAGACCTTTCGATTCGGTGCGGGCGGGGCTGGGCGCCTTGCCGGTGCACGGCACGGCGTGAGGGCCGCGCACGGTATTGGCTACGGGTTGGCCGGGGACAGCTCGGGTTCGCTCCAGCGCAAGGGTGTGGCGTTCGTGATTTCGACGACTTCGATGAGGGTGAAGTCGATGGCACATTGGGCACCGGCCGTGAAAGCGGCTTGCTCCCAGGTGATCTCGGCGGTACCGGTGAGCTGCAGGGTGGTGCCGGTGCGCCAATCGGGAATCAGGAGGCCGCAGCGCGGGTCGGCGGCGATATTGCCGAGGGTCATGAACATCGAGTTGCCACGGTAATCGGGCCAGCGCAGGCGGGTCGGGGAAAGCACCTGCAGGAAGCCGGGATTGCCGCCCCGATGGGAGGCGTCGGCATTGCCGTCGACATCGGCGGATGCGACGAAGAACGCGTCGGCGCGGGCGATGAGCTGCCGCTGAGGTTCGTCCAGCGCGGTGGTCCGGCGCACAGTCGGAGACTCGCCCGTCGCCCACTCCTCGATGCCGCGTCGGGAGATGTACTTCGGGCAGTTCGAATACACCTGCTCGGTATCGATGTGCAGCCCGGTCGTGGTGGGTGCGATCACACCATTGACGCGCATTCGCCGCCGCAATTGCGGCTGCAACGCGATGATGCCGACATGCCGTGTGCCGCGCAGCGATTCGGCGAGCGGATCACCGGCCTTCGGCCGCGCCTCGACCTCGATCGCCCGCTCCCCGGACGCATGCACGAACCCGGGCGGCCCTACCAACTGCCCCGCCCACATCCGCCCACCGTCATCCGCGGCAGCCACCACGATCATCGGCTGCTCCGCCAGGAATGCCGCCGCCGCGGCCGGAATATCAGCGCGAATCATCCGCCCGACCCGCTGAGCAATATCCTCCTGCCCCATGCGCCGCTGCACGGCCAATTCCCCGGGGTGATAGCCGCTGACCCATGCCTTGCCGCCGTTGTGCGCATCGTGTGTCGAGACGGCGTTCATGTGAGCTCCCATCGGGCCGCCTGCGGAGGTGACCGGTCTTCTCGGATGAATTCTGGTGCTGGTGGCGGCATTCCGGATCAGAAGAAGCCGCAGGTGGGGGCGGCGCCGGAGGGTGCGGGAGCGTGGTCGGCGCCGGTGGGGGCGTAGATCTCGAGGCGGATGCCGTCGGGGTCGATGAAGAAGATGCCGCCGGAGGAGGCGCCCTCACCGTGGGCGACCACGCCGTCGTGGGCGAAGGCGACGCTCAGGGCCTTCAGGGCGGATTCCACTTCACGGACCTGATCGATGGTGTCGACCTGGAACGAGAGGTGGTGCAGGCCGGGGGTTTCGGCGGAGAACTCGCCGTCACTCTGCTGCCAGAGGGTGACCTGGAGTTTGCCGTCGCGGCCGAGGAAGGCGAAGCGCTGGGCGCCCTCGCCGCCGGCGCCGAGCTGTTCGAAACCGAGGGCGCGGCGATAGAAGTCCACCGAGCGGTCGAGGTCGGTGACATTGAGGCCGATGTGCCCGGTGGCGAGAACAGGTGCGGTCATGGGAAACCCCTTCGGAAGATGTAACCATCATAGTTTGTTTGACAGGTTAGAAGCTAGCGACGGTGCACACCTGCAGTCAACCCCTATAGTTTGTTTTGCCGGTTAGAAAGGAGTCGTCGGGCCGATGAGCGCACTACGGCGGTTACCCTCAGGCGTGCCAGAACCACGCCCCCACCTCGGTGAACCGCTCGCCCTGGACCTGCTCAACACCCGCTGGATCGCGGCGACGGGACCCCAGGACCTGCTCACCGACGTGTCCGGGCTGCGGGAGTGGCTGATCGACAACGACCTCGACCTGCCCGCCGACGAGGCGACGCTGCACGCGCTCGTGACGACCCGGGAGGCGATCCTGCGCGCGGTCCGTGGCGAGACCGCCGACGACCTCAATACCGTCCTCGCGCACGGCCGCATCCGCCGTGCCCTCACCCCGGACGGCCCGGCCGCGCTCCCCGAGGTCGCCGATCCGGCCTGGCTACCCGGCTGGCTCGCCGCCGACAACCTCCTCCACCTGCTGGCGAGCACCCCGGACCGCATCAAGCAGTGTGCGCACCCGCAGTGCATCCTGTTCTTCCTGGACACCTCGAAGAACAGCACCCGCCGCTGGCATTCCATGGCGGCCTGCGGCAACCGTGCCAAGGCCACCCGGCACTACGCGAAGAAGACGCAGGCGGAGTAGGCGAACCCGCTGCGGCTCAGAACATTTCGTCGAGCAGGCGGTAGTAGGACAGCCGCGCCGGATCGGGTTCGGGCAGGCCGTAGGCGGCGAAGAAGGCCTCCACCTCGCCGACTCCGAAATCGTCGGCGAGATCCCGCGCGGCCAACGCCAGATCGCGGTAGCGGTCCGCGACGCCCAGCCGGCCCACATCGATGAGGATCCCGCCCGCCAGCACATTCGGCGGCGTGTAATCACCGTGTGCCACAACGAGATCCTCGGCCTGGGGCCGTTCGGCGACCAGCTGTGCGTACACCTGCTCTGCCGTCCGCCCGAGATTGTCCTCATCGAAATCGTCGACGTCGACCAGACCTTCGACAACCCGCCGATACGCCTGCGCCAGCGTGATGTCGAGCCGGCCGTCGAACGGACAGCCCGCCACCGGCAGTGCGTGCAACCGCCGCAATGTCTCGCCCATCAACGCGCCCGGCGAATCCGGCTGCACCGAGGCCACACTCGGCACTCCCGCATCGACGAGCACCAGCATGTCGTCCTCGAAGACCGCGATCTCCGGCACCGTCATCGACCGCTCCCCCAGCCATCGATACCGCGGAAACTCCGCCACCGCGACCGCACCATGCTTGACCCAATACGTTCCATTGGCCCGGACGACCCCGCCACTGCGTCCCTCGTGATCGTCCGACCACGCTGGGTTCGGCCCGAGCAACTCCGCCACGCGCGGAGGCAGCCGCAGCCTCACGCGGATCTGGTCACCATCGCGACTTCGGGACGTCGAATTCCGCGCACAGCGCCCGCCACACGTCGCGGGGATCCACCCCCGCCTCGATGGCCTGGGCCCCCGTCCGCCCCATGGACGGCAGTACGTGATCGGTCAGCAGCACGTCTCCCCGCGCCGTCCCGAACTCGGTATGCAACAGCTCCTGGAACTCCGTCAACCGCACGGCCGCGAGCCTACGCCACCGCCCCACACCCGGGCCAAACCCAGCCGTGCCCGGCCACCGCCTCCGACCACGCAGCCGGGCGACATCGGGCGCGCTGCCACCGGATCGAGCGCGGGCATGCTGCTGTGCACCGGTGGGGTGGATGAGGAGCTCGGCATGCCGATCATCAAGTCGATTCTGTCCCAGGCAACTTCGGCGGGTCGGACAGCGGAGGCGCTGTCAGGTGGCGGGTGGGGATTCGACGGCGGCGTGGCAGATTTCGACCGGGTCGGTGACCACGGTGATGCCGGTGGCGGCGGAGTGGGCGGCGGTGGTGTAGGCGGGGTCGTCGAGGATGCGTTTGACGGCGTCCCGGACCGCTTCGGGGGTGACGGGGCGGACCACGATCGAACTGCCCTGGCGGGCGGCGCGATTGGCGAGTTCCCACTGGTCGCCGCCGCCGGGGACGGTGACGATGGGGACGCCGGCCAGCAGGGATTTGGCGAGCAGGCCGTGGCCGCCGCCGCCGATCACGACCGAGGCGTGGCGCAGGATCTCGTCCTGGCGGCCCAAACCGGCTGTGGCCCAGGACGGGAGGTCGGCGGGCGGGGTGTCGAGCATGGAGACGGCGACCCGGACGCCCGCGCCCTCGAGTGCCTCGAGGGCGATGTCGGCCAGGCCCGCGGTGCCGGTCTGGGCGGTCGAGGGGGCGACCATGACCAAGGGGGTGTCACCGGGCGCCAGGTCCAGGATGTGGTCGGTGGGCTCCCAGAGCAGCGGGCCGACGAGGTGCGCATTGTCCGGCCAGTCGGGGCGCGGCACCTCGAGGGCGGGCAGGGTGGCGACCAGGCGGGCGGTCGGGCCCGGGTCCTCCGGTGGCAGGCCGATACTGGCGCGCGCCTGCTCACGTTGCAGTTCCCCGCGCCGGATGGCCCGCGACGTCAGCCCGCGCAGGACCGAGTCCCGGGCGCGCCCGCGCATGCCCTCTCCCGCGGCGAGCCCACTCCCGATGGGCGGCAAGCCTTTCGACGGCAGGTACAGCGGGTGCGGCGACAGCTCCACCCAGGGCAGCCGCAGCCGCTCCGCCGCCATCCCGCCCCCGACGGTGAGGACGTCCGACACCACCAGTTCCGGCAGCATGGCGCTCAGGTCGGGCAGGATCTCGGTCGAAATGTGCGCGGCCCTCTGATGAATCCTGGCGCCCGCGTCACTGTCGTCGTCCTCGGCCCGGGGTGCGAGGCCCTTGAGCCGCCGCACCCCGATCCCGGCCTCCCGGGCCGCGTCGAACCACCGCGGGCTGGTGAACAGCACCGGCTCATCGCCCGCGGCAAGCAATCGCTGACACAACGCCATCGCCGGAAACGCATGCCCCGGATCAGGCCCGGCCACCACCGCTACTCGCACGGCCCCAGGGTGCCACACCGCACCGACGCTCCCGTCACCTTCACCCACTGTGGTGGTCCGTGTCACGCGACCCACACCGCCACGCGCGGCGTTGGATCGGCGTGGGGACCGGCCGCTCAGCCTGCGAAGTGGTAGAGCTCGAAGGTCAGGGCGTGGGCACCGGGGACGCCTTCCTTGGGGCCGGCGGTCATTTCCAGGACGGCGCGGGCCTGGGTTTCGGCCGTATCGGGGCCGAGGGCCTCGAGGTAGCGGCGGTGGGCGGTGAGGGATTCGACGGCGGTCTCGAAGGTGTCGGTGACGTCGAGCCCGTGGCTGCCGTCCGGGACGCCGTAGACGGCGGCCCAGCGTGGCGACCAGGCGGGCAGGTCGGCGAGCTCGGGGTGGATCCATTCGTTGCCGGCGTCGGACACGGCGTCCAGGGCGGCGCGGCCGACGGCACGGTGGTCGGCGGAGTTGGCGTAGCCGCGGGCCCAGGTGTCGCCGAAGTTGAACAGCACCACCATGTCCGGGCGGTGGCGGCGGATGGCGGCGGCCAGATCCCGGCGCAGGGCCAGGGATTCCTCGATCCGTCCATCCGGGTGCCCGAGGAATTCCACCTCGCTGACGCCGACGATCTTGGCCGAGGCCCGCTCCTCGTCCTCGCGCAGCGGCCCGCACTCGGCCGGCGGCAACCCCGCGATCCCCGCCTCGCCACTGCTGACCAGCACGTAGCGAATGTCCTTGCCCTGCCTGGTCCAGCGCGCGACCGCGGCGGCCGCACCGTATTCGATGTCATCGGGATGCGCGGCAATGACGATCCCGCGCTGCCAGTCCTCCGGAAGCTGCTCCATATCCTGCATTCAACACCAGCTGCCACCGCCCACACACGGCCGACGCGAACTTCGCACCCCACCGCCACGCCGGGGCGTCACAGCATGGCGAGTACGCCTTCGAAGGCCGCTTCCGCCGCCCCGAGCAGCTTCAGATCCGGGCCCAGACAGGACTTTTCGATGCGAACCCCGCCGAAGGCACGGCTCACCATGCTGCGGCGGTGGACCTGGTCGCGCACCCGCGCGATGGCCGGTTCGGGGAGCGCGGTGAAGAGGCCGCCGAGCACCACCAGTTCGGGCCCGAGGATATTGACGACATTGACCAGACCCAGTGTCATCCAATCGAGGTAATCGGCGAGCCGGGTTTCCCAATCACCCTGCAGTTCACGGAGTTCGGCGACGATCGCCCCGCGCGGGCCGTGCTCGGGCATGCCGAGGGCACGGCACAGGGCGGCCTCACCCACCTCGGTCTCCCAGCAGCCTTCGTTGCCGCAGTAGCACTTACGCCCGCCGGGCCGCACCGTCATGTGGCCGATCTCGCCGAGATACCCCGCGGATCCGCGCAGCAGCGCGCGCTGGGCGATGAGCCCACCACCGACCCCGACATCGGCCGAGACGAAGACCGCATCGGCGGCCGCGCGCCCGACACCTCTGACATGCTCTGCGAGCGCACCGAATTCGGCGTCGTTGCCGACGGTGACGGGTACGTCCAGCACCGCATGCAGCCGCTGTCCCAGCGCCACCTCACCCCAGCGCAGGTTGGCGGCATTGTGCACCAGGCCGTCCGCGCGCCGCACCACGCCGGGAACGCACACGCCGGCCGCCACCGGCCGCAGGCCCAGATCCTCCGCGAGCATGGCCGCCGATTCCGCGACGTGGGTGATCACCTCGTCCGGTTCCCGTTGCCGCCCACGGAGATTCCAGCTGTTGCGCCCCATCACCTGCCCACCGAAGCCGACCAGCGCGATTCCCACGTGCTCGACCTGCACATCGACCGCCAGCACCACCGCCGCCTGTGGTTGCGGCAGCACCAGCAGCGAGGGCCGTCCGGCGCCGCGCGCCAGCCGCGGCACCTTCTCCTCCACCACCCCGTCCTCGGCGAGCCCGTCGACGAGTATCTTGATGGTGGACCGATTGAGCCCGAGTTCGACCGCCAGCGCCGCCCGGGTGGCGGGGCCTCCGATGTGTAGCAGCCGCAGGAGGCTCGACCGGTTGAACCGGCGCACCTCGTCCGGTCGGGCGACGGTCATGGACTCGGTAATACCATTGCGCGGCTCAACAATCTGTAATCGCCACGCTCAACGGCCCGTTATCGCCACGCGGCGTCTCGAGAGCGCGTCGACGGTCGCGGCGAGCAGCAGCACCAGCCCGGTCACGATGGACACCACGGCCGCGGGCTGCCGCAGCAGCCCCAGGCCGTTCGAGACCACGGCCAGCACCGCGCCGCCGGTCACGGCGTCGGCCACCCGGCCCCGGCCGCCGAACAGGGAGGTGCCGCCGATCACGGCCGCGCCGACCGCGAACAGCAGGGTATTGAGCCCGCCCGCCTGCGGATCGACCGAGCCGACCTTCGAGGAGTAGACGATGGCGCCGACCGCCGCGCAGGCCGAGCAGATGACGAAAACGCTTGCCCGCAACTGGGTTACGTTGATGCCCGCGCGCCGGGCCGCCTCCAGATTCCCGCCGACGGCATAGATGTGACGGCCGTAGGTGGTGCGGGACAGCACATAGGTCCCCGCGACCAGCAGCACCAGCACGATCGGGACCACATACGGCACACCGGAGATCACGATCAGCTTGCTGGGTGAACGATTCACGGTGAGCAGCGCCGTCACCACGATCGCGAACCCGCTGAGCGCCACCACTTTCGCGACCACCAGCGGCGTCGGGGACGTGACCAGCCCGCGACGCCGGCGCCGCAGATGCCCGCCCAGCGCGACCGCCGCATAGCCACCGGCCGCCACCACGCACAGGACCCAGCTCCCGGCCGTGGACAGATTCCCGTTCGCCACCGCATTGAGCACGTGCGAGGAACTGATCCCCAGCACTCCGCCCTCGCCGATGAGCTGCAGGATCACCCCCTGCCACGCCAGGAACAGCGCCAGCGTCACCACGAACGACGGCATCCCGATCTTCGCGATCAGGAACCCGGTGATACATCCGATGGCCGCGCCCACACACACCGCGAGCAGCATCTCGATCCACGGATTCGCCTGAAACCCGATGACCGTCAGCACGATCCCCAGCACCGAGAACGCCACCCCCGGCCAGATCCGCAGCAGCCCCGCCAGGATCGCGGCCAGCACCAGCATGGCGTTGAACACGAAGAACACCGTGGATCCCATGCCGGTCAACAGGTTCCCGTTGTCGACGTAGTGCATGGCCAGCACCGCCCCCGCCACCCCGGACGCCGTGCCCGCCGACAGATCGATCTCCCCGATCAGCAGCACGAACACGATCCCGATGGCGATGATGGTCTGCCCCGCCCCCTGCGCCAGCAGGTTCGCAATATTGTTGAGCGAGAAGAACACATCCGACATCAGCGAGAACAAGACCACCAGCGCGATCAGGCCCAGGATCGCGGGCAGCGACCCGATATCCCCGGCACGCAGCCGGGTCCCGTAGTCACGCAGGGCTTCTCGCGTCGACCGCGTCGTGGTGTCGATCCCGAAGTCGGTGATGGCGGTACCCGGTTCGGCCGCCGCCGATTCCGAAACATTGGTCATAGCAGTGGCTTCCTCACAGCACCGCGGCTTCCGGCCGCGCCAAGCCCAGATCGCCGGAACGCCCGGCGGTGATCAACTCCACCACCTGGCCGGTGGTGACATCGGCGGTCCGCACCTGCGCGGCCATCCGGCCCAGGTACAGCACCGCGATCCGATCGGCGACCTCGAACACGTCGGCCAGGTTGTGGCTGATCAGCACCACCCCCAGCCCCTGTTCGGCCAACCGCCGCACCAGATCCAGCACCTGCCGGGTCTGCGCCACCCCGAGTGCCGCGGTGGGTTCGTCCAGCAGCACCAGATTGCTGTTCCACAGCACGGCTTTCGCGATGGCCACGGTCTGGCGTTGCCCGCCGGACAGGGCTGCGACCGGGGTGCGCACCGATTTCACGGTGCGCACCCCCAACGAGGCCAGGGTGCGCCGCGCCGCCTCCTCCATGCTCGCCTCGTCCAGCAGCCACGGCTTGCCGCGCTCCCGGCCGAGGAACATATTGGCCACGATGTCGAGGTTGTCGGCCAGGGCCAGGTCCTGGTAGACGACCTCGATGCCGAGCGCCGCCGCGTCCTTGGCGCCACGCAGGTGTACGGGTTCGCCCCGGAATCGCACCTCGCCGGAGTCGGCGGCGTGGATTCCGGCAACACATTTCACCAGCGTGGATTTGCCCGCGCCATTGTCCCCGACGAGTGCGGTGACCTCTCCCGCCGGCACGGTGAGGTCCACGTCGTGCAGCACGTGCACCGGTCCGAAACTCTTGTTCAGTCCGGTGATCTGGAGCAGCGGCTCACTCATGTCTCTCGATCCTCAGGCGATGCCGAGTTCGGTGCAGGCGGACTTCACGTCGCCCGAGCAGACGTCGGAGCCCTTCACGAAGCCCGAGTCCACCACCTGCTTGACCTCGGCCCTGGTGATCAACTGCGGTTGCAGCAGCACCGATTTCACGTCCCGCTTGCCCTTGGGATCCTGACTCACGCCCTGCGCCAGCGCATCCGCGGCCGCCTTGTCGCCCTTGGCGAGGGCCACAGCGAGTTTCGCGGCGTTCTCGGCCTCCTCCTTGATGGGCTTGAACACGGTCATGTACTGGTCCCCGCGCAGCACCGCCTTGAGGCCGTCCACGGTGGCGTCCTGACCGGTCACCGGCACCTTGCCGTTGAGGCCGTTCTTCTTCAGCACCGTGATCACCGCACCGGCCAGGCCGTCATTGGCCGCGACCACGCCGTCGACCTTGCCGCTGGCGCCGGTGAGGATCTGCTCGAAGGTGGTGCCGCCCTTCTGGTTGTTCCAGTCGTCGATGGCCTGGCTGCGCACGAGTTTCAGTGCGCCCGAGTCGTACAGGGGCTGCAGCACCTGCTCCTGGCCCTGGTGGAACAGGGTCGCGTTGTTGTCGGTCGGCGCGCCCTCGATCTCGACGACCTGCGCGCCCGGCTTGTCCTTCAGCGCGGTGGCCAGTCCCTGGCCCTGCAGGGCGCCGACCTTCACATTGTCGAAAGACACGTAGTAGTCGGAGGATCCGCCGAGGTTGAGGCGGTCGTAGTCGATGGTCGGGATCCCGGCCTGCTTGGCCTTGGCCGCGACCGCGCTGCCGACCTCGCTGTTGATCGAGGCGATGAGCAGCACCTTCACGCCCTTGGCGATCATGCCGTCGGCGAGGGTGGAGAACTTCTGGACATCGCCCTGCGCGTTCTGCACGTCGGCGTCGAATCCGGCCTCGTTCAAGGCTTTCTGCAGTAGCGGCTTGTCGAAGGATTCCCAGCGGGCCGAGGTGGCGGTCTCGGGGAGGATGACCCCGACCGTCCCATTGGCGCCGCCGCCCGACGGCGCGCTCGACGAGGAGGTCGTGCTGCTGGAATTGGATCCGCAGGCGGTGAGGGTGAGCAGGCCGGACAGTGCGAGCGCGGCGGCGGCATAACACCGTCGGCGTCCGGACTTCGTCGGCGGGAGCGCGCTTTTCGTCCTCATCAGGGTGACCTTTCACGCGGCGGTCACTGGGTTGCGACCGCACACACGGCATATGTTGTGGGCAACAACATATGCCGTGTGAGTCACTCGTATGGGACGTTTCGCCAAATCGATGCGGCCCGGTTCAGGGCAGCAGGATCACCTTTCCACCCGCGTGCCCCTCGCTGACGAACTCGTGCGCCGCGGCCACCTCCGACAACGGGAACGTCTTGGCGATCGCCAGATCCAGCTTGCCCGTGGACAATAGCGGCAGCAACTCACGCCAGGCATTGCCGCGGATCTCGGTGCCCGGATCGGCGCCGGGACCCATACCGAGAGCCTTGAACCCCTCCGCGGCCGCCCGATCGAACGCCACGATGGTCGCGATCCTGCTCCGGTCGGCCACCAGTTCCAAAGAGACGTCGATGGCCTCCTCGGTGGCCACCGTGTCGAGGGCCGCATCGATTCCGTTGGGGGCCAACGCCCTGACGCGATCAGCCAGTCCGGGGCCGTACGCGACCGGCTCGACCCCGTAGGCGCGCAAGCGTTCATGCCGGCTCGGCGAGGCCGTGCCGATCACCCGCGCGCCCCGCGCCACCGCCAATTGGGCGGCCAGCGCGCCGACACTGCCCGCGGCACCGTGGATCAGCACGACGTCCCCCGGCCCGACGCCGGTCGCGGAGAGCAGATGCACCGCGGTCCCGCCGACACTGAGCACGCCGGCCGCATGCTTCCAGTCCACATCGGCGGGTTTGGGCACGACCCGGGCGGCCGGCACGGTGACGGCGGTGGCGTAGCCGCCACCCACCGTCGCGATCACCTCGTCGCCGACCGAGATCGGCCCGGCCGGCCCCTCGGCGCCGGGACCCACGGCGGTGACCACCCCGGCCACCTCCAGGCCCAGCCGGATCGGCAGCTTGCTGGGATCGGTGCCGAACGCACCGCTGTAGAGCTTGTAGTCGAAGGGATTCACCCCGGCGGCCCGCACCGCGATGCTGACCTCACCCGGCCCCGGCTCGGGCACCTCGACCTCGACCAGCGACAAAACTTCCGGTCCACCGTAAGCGGTGGCAACGACAGCAGTAGCCATGCCGCGATCATACGAAAAAAGGACCGCCCGCCCCCGCTACCCGGGGTGGACGGTCCGAAAGTTTCGCCCGATCAGAACTTGCTCAGCGGCGACTTGTCCTTCGAGCCCGACACCGCCTTGTACAGCACGTACAGACCGAAGATGATGGCGCTCACCAGCAGAATCGGGAACAGTGCCTTGATCAGCCACCCGAGCACCGCGAAGGCGATCCACACGAGGACGACGACGCCGAGAATCTTCCAGAACATTACTGACCTCCCTAGTCTCCGAACCGCCGTCCGCGCGATCCGACACCATCCATACTGCGTCGCCCGCCTGAGAAAATCACCAGGTCAACAACGAAATCCGGGACAGATCAGGGTTCTCCCCGAGTCGCCCGACCGGGGCACCGGGCCGGGTTCGCCGAGCCGGCAGCCCGCCGACCTGCGACAGCCCGGGCCCCGCTCCGGGAAGGTCCGGTTCGCAGCGGAGCGGACAGGTCAGGGATTGGCGCGGAAACGCTGGTCGGCCAGATCGGTGAGGGCCTGGGCCCAGCCGTCGAGACGGTCGGCGGCGTCGCGCAGGCCGACCATGGCCCAGCCCAGGTCATCGGCGATGGCCGCGCTCTCGGGGACCGCCAGCAGCCGGGCCGCGGCCGCGACCATGCCCTCGTATTCGACGACTCCGCCGTCGAGCCTGATGGAAACGGCCTGAACATGCTCGCCCAGTGGCGAATTCGCACCGAGCGCACCGGCGGCCCGCTCCATCGCGACCACATCCTGTGCCAGCGCGTGCAACGCGGCGGCCCCGGACGCGGCTGTTTCCAGGGTGTCGTTGAGATCGTCCTCGAGAAGCCGGCCCGTCCGCGCGATCTGCGAGTGCAGCCCGTGCAGCGCCCGCTCGGCCCGGACCAATCGGGCGATCGACGCTCGCGCCGCGGACCGGATCGGCGGCAGCTTCCGAGGCACGAAAGCGGCCTGCGGCAACGGCTCCCGGCGCATCTCCAGATACCGCCGGGCCGTCACCGCGGTCCCGGTGACGAGTGCGACCGCACCACCACCGACCACGACCACCGCCCAGGCCGGTGCCGAAATCAGGACCAGTCCAACGGTTCCGGCCGTCGTCAACCCCGACGCCGTTCCCAGCCGGAAACTCCGGCGCCGGGCCCGACGCCGCTTCCGCAGCTCCCGTTCCCGCGGATCCGCCCACTTCCGCACGGCCACCAACGCCTGTTCCCCCACACCCCGCAACGTATCCGGCAGCCGCTGCGCCAACTCCTCGGGCTCGAACCCGGTGGGCGCCAGCACTTCTCGTACCGCCTCGGTGGCCCGCTCCCGCCGCGCCCGCTTCCGCCGGCCGCCACCCGCAGCAACGGCGGGGTCGCCTGCGCGGGCGCCGCGTCCGGACACGGGCTGCGCGTGAAC
The DNA here is from genome assembly GCF_050942175.1 of Nocardia sp. CA-151230. Classification (NCBI taxonomy): domain Bacteria; kingdom Bacillati; phylum Actinomycetota; class Actinomycetes; order Mycobacteriales; family Nocardiaceae; genus Nocardia; species Nocardia sp. CA-151230. The sequence continues at coordinate 2,586,272 of NZ_CP192061.1, read as the reverse complement.
CGGTGGCTGCACCATCGATTCACGCGGCGCGTGACCAGCACCCAGTGGCGATCCGCGCTCGATCAGCGGCGGCGTGGATGGCTGCGGCACCGGCGTAGCGGATGCCGAGTGATCAGTGAACGCGACCGGATGGGGCGGGTGGTGCTCCGGCGCTGACGAAATACTCGCTGCCGGTGCGGAAGCCGTTTCAGGCCCGGCGGTTTCGGAGTGCGCAGGAGGCTGAGCGGTTGCGGGCGGCGGGAACGGGGAGGGGAAACCCGGGATCGGGTCGGCGTTTCTGGTGCGGGTGCGGCGCAGAAAACGGGCAGGGGAGGTCGCGGGGCTGTTGTCGGCCCGCGATCTCCCCATCGTGCACTACCTTTCGCGCAGCAGTTACTGCTGGGCGGCCTGGCCCTTGTTGAAGTTGGGCTGTGCGGCCGGCTGCGCGGGCTGGCCCTGCGGGATCTGCTGCTGGTTGCCACCGGCGGGCAGCGAGTCGCCGCGCATGGAGGCGCGGATCTGCTCGAGGCGGTTGTGGCCCGCCATCTGCACGCTGGCCTGCTGGACCTCGAGCATGCGGCCCTGGACCGAGTTGCCCGCCAGCTCGGCGGCACCGAGCGCGTTGGCGTAGCGGCGTTCGATCTTCTCGCGCACCGCGTCCAGGCTCGGGACGGCGCCGGGGGCCGACAGGGTGGAGTCCATCTGCTGCAGCGAGGCCGAGACCTGCTCCTGCATCTTGGCCTGCTCCAGCTGCGAAAGCAGCTTGGTGCGCTCGGCGACCTTCTGCTGCAGCAGCATGGCGTTCTGCTCGACGGCCTTCTTGGCCTGCGCGGCGGCCTGCAGCGACTGGTCGTGCAGCACCTTCAGGTCCTCGACGGACTGTTCGGCGGTCACCAGCTGGGCGGCGAAAGCCTCAGCGGCATTGGTGTATTGGATGGCCTTCTCGGTGTCACCGGCACCGCTGGCCTGGTCGGCCAGCATAACCGCCTGGCGCGCATTGGCATTGAGCTTCTCGACCTCGTCCAGCTGGCGGTTGAGCTTCATCTCCAGCTGGCGCTGGTTGCCGATCACCGACGCGGCCTGCTGCGACAGGGCCTGATGCTGGCGCTGGGCTTCCTCGATGGCCTGCTGGATCTGAACCTTCGGATCCGCATGCTCCTCGATCTTCGAATCGAAGAGGGCCATCAGGTACTTCCAGGCCTTCACGAACGGATTAGCCATCGATTGATCCCGCCTCCATATGACGTGCCGCGCCCCGTAGCGCGACAAGTAGTGCGCGACCGTCGCGCACCCCTGTTGTCCCTATCTCCACTGTGCAACGGCCGTTCCGGAGATTTCGGCAACAGCACGACGCCTCCGGCACGAAGCCTACAGAGAATTTATCCCTTTCGGCTCCACAGCACAGTGATCACTTGGCAGCCACCAGCACCAGACGATCCGACTTCGGGGCCGGAATCACAATGCGGGGGCCGAAAGTTCCATCCGCGGCCAGGGCCACGTCGCCGTCGCCACCCCGCGGGGTGGCCTTCGCGGCCACCTTGGCGAGCCCGGCTTTGGCGGGCACTTTGCCGGCTCCCACACCCGCGGTGGCCTTGTCGCCGGCCAGCGCGGTGGCCTTGTCGGCGTCGGCCATGGTGGAACTCACGTCGAAGAGCACCTGCGCCAGTGGCACGTCCAGCGCCTGGCAGATGGCGGCCAGCAGTTCACTGGACGCCTCCTTGCGGCCGCGCTCGACCTCGGACAGGTACCCCAGACTCACGCGCGCGGAGGTCGAGACCTCACGCAGCGTCCGGCTCTGGGCAACCCGAGCGCGCCGCAGGCTTTCCCCGATGGCTTCTCGCAGCAGCGTCATCTCGTTCTCCTCACACTCGTCTCGCCGGACCCAGCGTTTGACTGGACAACGTCCGGCGTCGGCCGCGCGTTCCCGGCCTCGTCACTCGTCCCTGACGATGCGGACGAGCTCGGTGACCGCGGCGCGAACCGCGCCCACCCTGATCGTCCACCGGTCCCCCGACAACTTCAACCGAAGTACCTCGGTGGACTCCGGACCCGCTATACCAAGGAATACCGTGCCGACCGCTCGCCCGTCCTGTGGTTCGGGTCCGGCGACTCCGGTGAGCCCGATTCCCCAGTCGGCTCCGCAGCGGTGACGGGCCCCGACGGCGAGCTGTTCGGCGGTGGTCGCGGCTACCGGTCCGTCGGCGGCCAGGGTGTCGGCACTCACACCGGCGAGCGACTGTTTGAGGTCGGTGGCGTAGACGATCAGTCCACCCCGCAACACCGTGCTGGCGCCCGGAATTCCCGCGATGGTGGCGCTGAGCAGTCCCGCGGTCAGTGATTCCGCGGTGGCCACGGTCTGGCCGGCGGCGGCGAGCGCGGCCACCAGCTCGGCGGCGGGCGCCGAGGCGACGAGCGGGTCGGGCGGAACGGGCGGAGCGGTCGCTACGCGGGACAGCGCGGTCTCGACGTCGGGCCGCACGTCACGCCGCACGGCTGCCGCCCGGCGACCCGAACCAGAGGCGGGCCGCTTGCACGACGTAGTCGAGACCGGTGACGACCGTCAGCACGACGGCCACGTACATCAAGCCCATTCCGGCCGAAGCGAATCCGCCGGAGAGCGGCAGCAACAGCACGGCGATGGCAACGGACTGGACCAGCGTCTTGAGCTTGCCGCCCCGGCCCGCGGGAATCACCCCGCGCCGGACCACGGCCAGTCGCAGCAGGGTCACGCCCAGTTCGCGGGCCACGATGACGATCGTGATCCACCAGGGCAGATCGTGGAGCATCGACAATCCGACGAGCGCGGCCCCGATGAGCGCCTTGTCCGCGATCGGGTCGGCCAGCTTGCCGAAGTCGGTGACCAGGCCGTATTTGCGAGCCAGTTGCCCATCGATGCGGTCGGTGATGGCGGCGACGCCGAACAGCCCGGCCGCGATCCAGCGCCACTCGGTGTCGTGCCCGCCGTGGGCGAACAACGCCAGCAGGAACAGCGGCACGATCAGGATGCGCAGCACCGTCAGCACATTGGCGATGTTCAGCAGTGGCACGGCCGGCGGTTCCGCCGCCTCCGGACGGGGCACGGGGGCGAAGCCGGGACGCGCCGCGGGACCGGCATCGGTCCAGTGACCCTCCAACTCGTCACGTTGCACGGTCACCAGCGCCCCCACCGGCCGAGACACCGGCCATGGTTTCCGGACCATGCCGGTATGTGGGAGGGCTGGATGTGCGACACACCGACAAGCCTATCGGTACGCGGGCCGACTACTGTGCACCCCATGACAACACGGGCACCTGACAGTGGTTCGATCGGCGGGCATGCGGCGGTGGCGCCGATCGTCCGCCGAGCGCGAACCTCTGACGTGCCCGAGATCAAGAGCCTCATCGACATCTACGCCGGCCGGATCCTGCTCGAGAAGAACCTGGTGACGCTGTACGAGGCGGTCCAGGAATTCTGGGTGGTCGAGCGCGACGGCCAGATCCTCGGCTGCGGCGCGCTGCACGTGCTGTGGGCCGACCTCGGCGAGGTGCGCACGGTCGCGGTGCATCCGGACATCAAGGGCACGGGCGCGGGGCGGCTGATCGTGGAGCAGCTCATCGCGGTCGCGCGCGAGCTGGAGCTGAAGCGGGTGTTCGTGCTGACCTTCGAGGTGGATTTCTTCGCCCGGCACGGGTTCGCGGAGATCGAGGGCACGCCGGTGACCGCGGAGGTGTACGCCGAGATGTGCCGGTCCTACGACACCGGTGTCGCCGAGTTCCTGGATCTGTCCTACGTCAAGCCGAATACGCTCGGGAATACCCGAATGCTGTTGACGCTCTGACCTTCTCCGTATCCGTACCGACTTCGATCAGGAGCGAGAGCCCATGGCCGTCTTCGCCGTCCACTACGTCTACTCCGAGGCCACCGTCCCCGGCCGCGACATCCACCGGCCCGACCACCGGGCCTGGCTCAACAGCCTGGTCGACGCGGGCACCGTGCTCACCAGCGGTCCGTACCCGGACGGGTCGGGCGCGCTGATCCTGGTCCGGGCCGACGACCTGGAGGCGGTGACCACGCTGTTCGAGAACGACCCGTTCAACCGCGAGGGTCTGCTGACCGACAAGCGCATCGTCGAATGGCAGCCGACCATGGGCGCGTTCGTGTCCTGATCAGGCTTCGACCGTCTCGCGCCTGCCGGAGTCGGCACTGCGGCGGATGGCTTCCAGGACGCGATGCATGTGCAGGCCGGTCTCGAAGGACGGGACCAGGTGGAGATTGCGGCGGAGATCGCCCGCCAGACGGTCGTAAAACCTTGCCACGTTGCGGGATTCGATCGGCAGCGTCGCGAAGGGTCCGGTCTCCTCGGGGGTCAGGTCCTGCCACGCGCCGCCCGGGCCGTCGGATCCCAGCAGGCGCAGGTCGCTCATCTGGATGCCGCCCACTCCCGAGGGACCGTCGCTGACGATCACCAGATCGCCGTCGGTGCCGGAGATTTCGATGCGGGTGCGGCCGTCGGTGACCTTGCCGTCGTGGATGTGGGCCGATACCGGTACGCCGGTGTCGGTGCGGCCGGTCAGCAGCAGGTGGTCGGGGCTGGTGGCGGATATCCGCTCGCCGGTTTCGTCGATGACGCTGAGCGGGTGGCGGATGGCGAGTTCGGCCGAGACCTCGGTGAGCGGGCCGACCAGGGATTCGACCGTCGCGAGGGTGTGGCCGCCCGCGACCTCCAGCATGCCCGCGCCGTTTTCCTGGTCCAGGGTGTAGGCCGCCCACTGCGGGATGCGGCCGCCCGCGCCCTTGCCGCGGGCCGCGTAGACCGTGACCGAAACCACCCTGCCCACATAGCGACTGTTGACCATCAGTGCACCGGCTCGCTGGACGGCGGGGGCGAGACCGGCCTGCAGTCCGACGACGTGCAGTCCGGGAGTCGCGGCGGCCGCGGCCACGATGGCCTCGGCTTCGGCGGTGGTCCGGGTGAGCGGCCATTCGGAGTAGACGTGCTTGCCCGCGGCCAGGGCGGCGCGGATCAGTTCGGCGTGCGCGGGGACCTTCACGGTGATGACGACCAGGTCGACATCGGGATGCTCGGCGAGCTCGCGCGCGTCGGTGAAAGCGTGGTCCGCGCCGAAGCGGCGGGCGGCGCGTTCGGCGCTCTCGCGGCGGCTGGTGCCGACCGCGGTCAGCTCGTAGTCCGGCAGGGCGCGCAGGGCCGGGATGTGGGCGCGGGTGGCCCAGCCACGGTCCGGGTTCGCGCCGATGATTCCCACTCGGATGCGGTCCGACATCACTTACTCCTCCATCAAGCGGACTCGATGCGTCCGTTTTGGACGCTAGTCAAACGGACTCGGAAAGTCCACTTTTGCTAGAGTCCGGGCATGACCGCCGTCGATCGCCTGCTGGCCCGGGATGCCGCGCCGACTCCCCGCGCCGATGCCCGCCGCAATCTCGAACGGCTGGTCACGGCCGCGCGGGCGGCGGTGGCGGAGGTCGGGGTAGCGGTCACTGCGCAGGAGATCGCGCAGCGGGCCGGGGTGGGCAAGGGGACCTTCTATCGCCGGGTGCCCTCGCTCGACGTGCTGCTGACCGCGGTACTGGAGGAGGTCCTCGACGAGGGCATCGCCGCCGCCGACCGCGCCCTCGCCCAGCCGGACCCATGGCAGGGATTCACCGAATTCGCCGGCGCGTACGTGGGTTTGCGGGCGGAGAGCTGCGGGGTCAACGACGCCCTGGGCGGCGCGGGCAGCGGCGAGGTGGACCGCTGCATCGTCGATCTGCGCGACCGGCTGCGCGAATTGGTCGGCAGGGCACAGCGGAACGGCTCGATGCGGGCCGATATCGCCTGGGAGGACGTGGCTTTCGCGTTGGCCGGGGTCGGCACCGCCGATCACACCGTCGGCCTGCGGGCGGCCCCGGATCAATGGCAGCGCACGCTGCGCGTCGTGCTGGACGGGCTGTCCGTACGCCGGTGACCACCGGTCCGGCGGTGGCGCAACACGACCGGCGGTCTACCGTCGATCTCGTGCGATCCGATGATGCCACGGCCCTGGCCAGGTTCCGCGCCGCCCGGGTGGCCCGGCTGGCCACCGCCGATGCCACCGGCGCGCCGCACCTGGTTCCCGTCACGTTCGCGGTCTCCCCCGCCGATTCACCGCTGCTGGTGGTGATCGCGATCGACAGCAAACCGAAGACCACCACCGATCTCCGCCGCCTCCGCAATATCGCCGCCAACCCTCGCGTCTCCCTTCTCGCCGATCACTACGACGAGGACTGGACCCAGCTGTGGTGGACGCGTCTCGACGGCTCCGCCGACATCCTCGACGACACGGTGGACCGTGAGCTGCCGCTCGGCTGGCTGGTCGCCAAATATCCGCAGTATCAAGCAGATCCGCCCGCGGGGCCGATCATTCGGATCGCGGTCGACTCGGTGCGCGGCTGGTCGTACGCCTGATGACGCAGCCGCTCGTCAGGATGTGGAGCGGCACATAGCAGCAGGCCGGCACCGTGATGTAGGCGAACCACACCGAGTTGTCGGCGCGCGGCATGGCCGCAGCCTGCGGCAATCCGGGCGTCGCGCGTCGTAGGACTATCGGCTCGACGCCTTCGCGGGGGGCGGTGCTGCGGGGCGAGCCGATCCTCACCACGTCCGCCGAAGCCAGCACGAACATGAGGGTCATCGATGCCGTCTAGCAGGTGGCCGGTCTGCCGGTGCGCCGGCCGAGCTGACATCACGACCGCCTCTCCCAGGACGGGCGGACCCCCGGCTGCCGAGCGCGCGGCGTGAAGGCACACCATGTCCGGTGTGAACACCCAGACTTGCGACGTCATTGTCATCGGGGCCGGACCGGTCGGCGAGAATGTCGCCGACCGCACCGCCGCGGCCGGGCTCGACACGATCATCGTCGAGTCGGAGCTGGTCGGCGGCGAATGCTCCTACTGGGCTTGCCAACCCAGTAAGGCGCTGTTGCGCCCGGCGCTGCTGTACGGCGAGGCGGTGCGCTTCCCCGGGGTCGGCGCCACGGTCACCGGGCCGCTCGACACCCGCGCGGTGCTCGAACACCGCAACCGCATGGCCTCCGACTGGAACGACCACAGCCAGGTCGAATGGGTCGGCACGGCCGGCATCTCACTCCTGCGCGGCCACGGCCGGCTCGACGGGGTGCGGCAGGTGACGGTGCTGACCCCCGACGGCGACACGGTGCGATTGCAGGCCCGGCACGCGGTCGCGATCTGCACGGGCACCCGCGCGGCACTGCCGCCGCTGCCGGGACTGGATGCGCTGCGGCCGTGGACGAGCCGGGAGGCCACCAGCGCGTCCGAGGTTCCGGGGCGGCTGGCCATTGTGGGCGCCGGGGTGGTGGCGACCGAAATGGCCACAGCCTGGCGGGCACTCGGCTCGCAGGTCACGCTGATCGCGCGGGGAACACACCTGCTGGACCGGATGGAACCGTTCGCGGCCGACCTGGTCGCCGACCGGCTCCGGGCGGCGGGTGTCGACCTGCGGTTCGGACGGACCATCGCGACGGCCGAGCGGGCGGGTGGGCCCGATGACAGCATCCGGCTCACCCTCGACGACGGCGCGCGGATCGTCGCGGATGAACTGCTGTTCGCGACCGGCCGCGCGCCGCGCACCGCGGACATCGGGCTCGACACCGTCGGACTGGACCCGGGCGCGTGGCTGGCCACCGACGACACCTACACGGTGACCTCCGTCGACGGCGAATGGCTGTACGCCGCAGGCGATGTCAATCATCGGGCGCTGCTCACCCATCAGGGCAAGTATCAGGCGCGCATCGCGGGCGCGGTGATCGCCGACCGGGCCTGCGGCCGCACGCTCGAGACGGGTCCGTTCGGACGGCATTCGGGCACAGCCGATCTGGTCGCCGTGCCGCAGGTGGTGTTCACCGATCCGGAGGTCGCGGCGGTCGGGCTCACCGCTGCGGAGGCCGCGCGCCAGGGCCGGGCCGTCGATATCGTCGACTACGACCTCGGCCGGGTCGCCGGTGCGGTGCAATTCGATCCGGACTATCGCGGCCGGGCGCGGGTTCTCGTCGATCCCGAGCGCCGGGTGCTGGTCGGGGCCACGTTCGCCGGGCCCGGGGTGGCCGAGCTCCTGCATTCGGCGACCATCGCCATCACCGGCGAGGTCCCCATCGACCGGCTCTGGCATGCGGTGCCCTCGTACCCCACGATCAGTGAGATCTGGCTGCGACTGCTGGAAACCTATCGTGATCAACAAGATTCGCAGGTACAGGCCACCGGCGACTCGGCGTCCTGAACAAGAGTCGCGGAATCCGCAGCTGCACCACCGATTCCGGCGCCGGGCCATCGTGAGGCCAGGCGCCGGAGGCGGTTACAGGGAGCCGCGTTGCCGCATGTTCCCCGCACGGTCGAGCTCGACGACGGTATCGATGCCGATCCGGTGCAGGAACGGATAGTCGTGGCTGACCACCAGGATCGCGCCGCGATACTCGGCCAGCGCCTCGACCAGTTGATCGACGCTGGCGATATCGAGGTTGTTGGTCGGCTCGTCGAGGATCAGCAGCTGTGCCGGTGGATCGGCCAGGAGCAGGCGTGCCAGCGACACCCGGAAGCGTTCACCGCCCGACAGCGTCGAGACCGGGCGTTCGACACTGCTGCCGCGAAGCAGCAAGCGGGCCAGCTGATTACGGATCGTGGCCGGTGCGGTGGTGGTGGCCACCGCGTGCACATTGTCGAGCGCGCCGGCTTGCTCGTCGAGATTGTCCAGGCGTTGCGGCAGGTAGCCCACCCGGTCGGTGAGCAGGGTGCCGCGTTCGGGGTGGCGGCCGCTGAGCAGGTGCTCGATCAGCGTCGACTTGCCCGCGCCATTGGGCCCGATCAGGGCGACCCGTTCCGGCCCCTGGATGACGATGGTGCGCTCGCCGTCGCCGAGTTCCGCGATGCGGCGGCTGCGCGGCACGTCGGGGTCGGGCAGGTCGAGATGGATGTGCTCGTCGCGACGGACCCGCGCGGCCGCGGCGTCCAGGACATCCTGGGCGGCACGGACTTTGGCGTCGAGCGTGGTGCGCATGGCCGCGGCCGAGCCCTGCGCCCGGCTGGCCCGGTTGCCCGCGAGGATGCGTGGAATGCCGCCGTCCCGCTGCGTCGCACGCGCGGTGCGCTCGCGCCGGGCCAGTTTGGTCTCGGCCTCGATGCGCTGGCGCTTCTCGACCTTCAACGCCTGCTCGGCGGTTCGCGCCGCCTGCTGGGCCGCGGCCTGTTCCCGCTCGACGTGCTCCTGCCAGGCGCTGTAGGGACCGCCGTACACCTCCAGGGTCGCGCCGTGCAGTTCCGCGGTGGCGTCCATGCGCTCCAGCAGTTCCAGATCGTGGCTCACCACCACGAGCGTGCCCGGCCAGGAATCCACGAATTCCGCCAGCTTGGCGCGGGTTTCGCGATCGAGGTTGTTGGTGGGCTCGTCGAGCAGCGTGATCGGGGTGCGCCTGATTCGCAGCCCGGTGACGGCGATGAGAACGGCCTCACCGCCGGAGATCTCGCCGACCCTGCGATCGAGATCTGCTGCGCTGAAACCGATCTCGTGCAGCATTTCGTCGGCGCGGGCTTCGATGTCCCAGTCGTCGCCGATCGTCTCGAAGTGTTGCTCGTCGGTGTCGCCGGCCTCGATCGCCTGCAGGGCCGCGAGTGTGCCTGCGATGCCGAGCAATTGCGCGATGGTGTCGCTCTGGGCGAGCGTGAGGTGCTGCGGGAGATACCCCACCTCGCCGCTGGTTTCCACCCGCCCCGAGGTCGGGGTCAGGATGCCGGCGATCAGACGCAGCAGCGTGGACTTCCCCGCGCCGTTACGCCCCACCAAACCGGTGCGCCCGGTGGTCAACACGCCATCGACCCCCGCGAGAGCGACGGTCCCGTCGGGCCATTCGAATGACAGATTCTGCAGCGTGATCGCTGCGTGCATGGATGAAGACATGTGTCGACAGACTCTTCCTGCTCATGGGATTACCGACGCCGCCGACACACACCAGAAATCAACGGCCCATTCCCGATTCGGAACGCCGAGTAGCAGGTGTGATCGCAACGCCGCCTTCGAGTAGGCGGCTAGAGTCTGTCGACCTCGATGAGCATCCGGCCACCCTACCAGGGCCCGCACAACCCAGGTCGACGGCAATCAAGCCGACGTGACCACCGCACCCCGCTGACAGCCATCGAGCTTTCGAATGAATCGCGGCAGATGAGGATCAGTGGCGGGCAGGCCGTCCGGCTCGAGGTCCCACCACCGACCGCCGTCGAACTCGGTCGGGTCGAGCGGATAGTCGCGGGTGCGTTCTCCGCGAATCACGTACCAGAGCGACACATCGATATGGCCCGCCGTCCGCCCCACTGTCGTTGTCCGGGTGAGGAACAGCGGATGCTCCCCGACCAGATCGAAGACCGGGTCGATGCCGAGTTCCTCTCCCGCCTCGCGTCGGGCGGTATCCCGTGGATGCTCGCCGGCCTCGACGTGGCCGCCCATCGGCAGGTGCAGGCCCGCCATCCGATGCCGGCCGAGGAAGATCCCGCGCTCGCGGGGATCGACCAGCACCACATAGGAGACAAGGTGCGGTGACGGCGTGGCGGGTTTGACACGCCGGAAGATGTCGTCGGTCGACGCGAGCCACTCCAATGTGGTTGCGCGGTGCTGCCGTTCGAGTTCGTCGAAGGGCGTGATCGCCGCGACGACATCCGCGACCATGGCGGTAGCAGGCTGCATATCGGCGAACCTACCTCTGGCGTACGACAGTGGAGACCTGGCTGCAGTGGATGGGCGTCGATCTGGACACCGTGCGGGACCAGCGGGCCTTCCTGGTTCGGATCACCACCCGCCAGGCCATCCGACGGCTGCGCACGCTCGGCCGCCGCAAGGAGTCCTACGTCGGCCCGTGGCTGCCCGAACCACTGCTCACCACGCCCGATGTGGCCGAGGACGTCGAACTGGCCGAGCACGTGTCGATGGCGATGCTGCTGGTCCTGGAAACTCTCACGCCTACCGAGCGCGCGGTGTTCGTGCTGCGTGAGGTGTTCGGCCCGGACTACGACGAGATCGCCGCGGCGGTCGAGAAGACCCGGCCGCAGTCCGCCAAATCGCCCACCGCGCACGGTCACACGTGGCGGCGCGCCGCCCGCGCGGGGTCGTTTCCGCGGTCGAGGCCCGCGCGGCGTTGGGGGCGTTCCAACGGGCCATCGACACCGGCGACCTGCAGGGCCTGCCCGACTTACTGGCACCCGACATCGTTTTCCTCGGCGACGGCGGCGGAATCAAGCAGGCGCTGTTGCATCCCGTTGTGGGTGTGGATCACGTGGCTCACCTGCTATCCGGCGGATCACGCTGGATGGGCGGCGACGCCTCCGCCGAACCCGCACTGGTCAACGGCTGGCCCGCGCTGGTCATCCGACTCGACGGACAGATCGACGGAGTCGTGGCGGTCCGGATCGACGACGGACTCTACTTCGTGCGCAACCCGGAGAAGCTGTCACGCATCGCGCAGGAAACCACAGTCAGCCGCTGAATCCCGCGCACCGCACCAACAAATACCGCCCGGTCGGGTGGCGATGTTTCGCGTTGGATTCGGGGTGATCGCCGACGGGGTTCGGAAGGTCTGCGCCAGAATGGTTTTGGCGGTTAACGATCGGGTTCGGCGGGACGACATCAGGGCAGCGGATCCGTTGTGGGTCGCGGTCGGGGTGATTCGGGTTCAAGGTCAGGGGAGACCTATGCGCAGCACACATGTCATCCTTCGGTCGAGCGCGTTCGAGCTGGTGGGGCGTCGGGCGGGAGTGGCCGTTCTCGGCGTCCTCACCTGTGCGGCGGCGGTTGCGGGCTGCACGACGACGTCGACGGTCTCGCCCACCAGTCGGCCATCGGCGACGGCTACCGCCACGGCGACGGCAACCGTCCCGGGCTCGGTATCCGAAACAACCCTCGCGCCGGCTACGTCATCGGTGGCCGAATCCCCGGTCGTGCCGACTCGGACTCCGTCGAAGCAGCCGGAGTCGAGCACCGCGCCGCAGGCCGGGACGACGTTTCCCGGCGAGGGCCTCACTGCTCAGCAAGCCCGTGACCTGCAGCAGGGTGTGGACGGCGGGCACCAGCCGTGGCGGCTGGATCGTGTCCAGGTCGCAAAGGCCTTCGTGCAGCAGCGATTCGGATGGGCCACTGTTCAGGCCGCCGCGGACGGTCCGACCGGCGTTGTGGTCACCGATCAGGACGGCAGCAAACTCACGCTGCAGCTCAGTCAGCCGGTGACACAGGGCAGCCACGGCATCTGGGTCGTCGACAGCGGCGCCTGGGACTGACTCCGGCGGGAAGGCGCTCGACACGGGCACGTTCGCCAAATCGGCGGATGCACGTTATTTTGCGTATTTCTGTTCGTACACAACATATTTCGAGCCGCACGTGGTGGGCACGGCCGACGTAACCTGTTTCGGGAGCGCGCAATCGGGAACCCGATGGACAGGGTGTGTCCGAACCGGAAGGAGCGCGCTCCCATGCCAAGCAATCTCCACCCCGAAACGGTCCGTGAGCCACCCGCGGGCGCCACGGTGCCGACCCTGCTGGACGGTGTGTCGTGGCCCGGCTTCGCCCTGCTGCTGGTCGGTGTCATCGCGCTGGCCATGACGCCCGGTAGCAGCTGGACCGATCTGTGGGCCGCCGCGGCCGCGATCGGACTGATCGTCGGCGTCGGCTGGATCACTGTCGAACATCGGCGGTACCTGGCTCGGCACGAGCCGCCGACGGCTGGAAAACGATGGGCCGGACGGCCAACGTGACCGATCGAGCCCCGGACCGGTCTGCGTCGGCTCGGGGCTCGCTCGGGGGTAATCGCCCATGATGATCGCTCAGCATGTTTGACGGCTCTGGACAGTACCGGCCCGGAGTGCCGCCGATCCGGAGCTGTGGCCTGAGACACGCACACTGTCCAGTGGCTGTTGCCGCTGCCGCCCGCCGGAGGGCGGTCACGGGTGGTCGAGCAAGATAGGTGGCGATTTCCCCGAGGTACAAGGAGAAGTAAGTGCAACGCATCGGCGTGATCGGCGGCGGCACCATGGGTGCCGGCATCGCCGAGGTAGCCGCCCGCGCAGGCGGGTCGGTCCTGGTTCTCGAGCGCGACACCGCGGCGGCCGACGCCGCCGTCTCACGCATCGAGAAGTCCCTGGCCCGCGCGGTCAAGTCCGGCCGCCTCGAGCAGGCCGCGGCCGACGAGGCCCGCGCCCGCATCACCCTCACCACCTCGATCGACGACTTCGCCGACCGCGAGCTGGTCATCGAGGCGGCCCCCGAGATCGAGACGCTGAAGACCGAGTTCTTCGCCAAGCTGGACGCCATCGTCTCCCCCGAGACCATCCTGGCCACCAACACCTCGTCCATCCCGGTCATCCGGCTGGCCAATGTCACCGCGAACCCGGGCCGCGTCGTGGGTGTGCACTTCTTCAACCCGGTCCCGGTGCTGCCGCTGGTCGAGGTCGTGGTGACCCTCAAGACCGACCGCGAGGTCGTCGACAAGGTCACCGCCTACGCCCGCGACATCCTCGGCAAGCGCACCATCGAGTCCAAGGATCAGGCCGGCTTCATCGTCAACGCCCTGCTGATCCCGTACCTCTGCAGCGCGATCCGCATGTTCGAGACCGGCTTCGCCAGCGCCGAGGACATCGACGAGGGCATGGTCAGCGGCTGCGCCCACCCCATGGGCCCGCTCCGCCTCACCGACACCGTGGGCCTCGACGTCACCCTCGCGGTCGCCGAATCCCTCTACGCCGAATTCGGCGAGCCGCAGTACGCGCCCCCGGTGCTGCTGCGCCGCATGGTCGACGCGGGCTACCTCGGCCGCAAGACCGGCCGCGGCTTCTACACCTACTGACGCCGTAGGGGCCGCCGCCGGGCAACCGGCTGCGGCGAGCACATAGCGTGGTCGGCATGACCGGCAACGAGCTCGGCGATTTTCTGCGCGCCCGCCGCGCGGCACTGCGTCCCGAGGACATCGGGCTGATCTCGCACGGCCGCCGCCGGGTGGCGGGGCTGCGCCGCGAGGAGGTCGCCGAGCTCGCCAGAATGAACAGCGACTACTACACCCGCCTCGAACAGGGGCGGGAGCGCCACCCGTCGGCGCAGATGCTGGAGGCGCTGAGCGGTGCGCTGCGGCTGAACGAGGCTGTGCGCGAACACCTCTACCGCATCGCGGGGGTGGCCCCGCCCGCGCGACAACCGAGCCCGGACGAGACGGTCAGCCCCACGCTGCGCCGGATCGTCGACGGCTATCCGGCCGCACCGGCCCTGGTGCTGAACCCGGCCATGGACATCCTCGCCGCCAATGCCATCGCCCGCGCGTTCTTCTCCGGATTCCCGTGCGTCGACAATCTGGCCCGCATGACGTTCCTCGAACCGGCCGCTCGCCGGTTCTGCGTCGACTGGACGTGGACCTGTCAGGCCATGGTCGCGGGCTTCCGGCAGGCGGGGGCGTTGTATCCGGACGACCCACGCCTGCGTCACGTGATCGCCGAACTCACCACAGCCAGTACCGAATTCGCCGAACTGTGGCATTCCTACACACTGTGCACCGCGACGACCGAGCCCCGGGAGTTCTGCCACCCCGAGGTCGGCCGGCTGTTCCTGACCTACGAGTCCTTCGATGTGCGCGGCGCCGCGGGCCGGCGGCTGATGGTCTATCAGGCCGAGCCCGGCAGCCCGACCGCCGCGCGCCTGGCTCGTCTGGGTGCTGCGCAAGCCTGGGCATAACGCACCCAGGCAACCGCTCGGTTCCGGTGCCTACCATCACCGACCGTGAAGCCATTCCCCCACACGCACACTCGGCCGCATCGGATCGCCGCAGCGGGCGCGACCCTGCTCGCGGTGGCGGCCGCCGGTCTCGCCGCACCGGGAACCGCTCGGTCCCAACCGGTTTCATGCCCTGCTGTCACCGTATCGACCGTTACCACCGCCGTGATCCCGTTCGTCGACTGGGCCGAGAACCTCGGATTCGACGCGCAGGGCAACCTGTGGGTCGCGCGGCTGTACCGGAATGAAGTGCAGCGCTACGACAGTGCGGGCCGGGTCACCGCGACCGTCCCGGTCAGCTCGCCCGGTGCGATCCGGCTCGGACCCGATCAGCTGCTGTATGTCGTCTACGGCGACAACTCGGCGAACCTGCTGCCCGGCCGTCACGACAGCGGTGTCGTCCGTTTCGACCCGACTGCCGCCGCACCGGTTCCCGAGACCTTCGTCGGCGGCCTGAGCATGGCCAATGGCGCGGCCTTCGACACCGAGGGCAACCTGTACGTCGCCGATACCGGGTCCGGAGTGGTCCGGGTCCGGCGCGATGGCACCGTCGACGCCGAGTGGTCGGCACAGGCGAAGATATTCGGCGTCAACGGCATTGCCGTCCACGGTGATTCGATCTACACGACGGTCTACCTCACCCCGCAGGGCCGGCTCGTACAGATCCCGATCGCCGACCCGTCCCGCCAGAGCACCACTGCGGACACCGCACTCGCCGACGACCTGGCGGTCGGCCCCGGCGGATTCCTCTACACCGCCACGACGTCGGGCACCCTGCTCCGCGTCGACCCCGGCACCCACACCAGCTGCTCGCTCTTGACCAGGGACCCGCTGGCCGCGGTGGCGATGGTCCCCGGCTCCGAACGCGACCTCATGGTTGCCACCGGCCGCGGTGACGTTCTTCGCGTACGCCTCGACGACTGAGCCGGATGATTGCCACCCGCAGCAGCTGCCTACGCAGGCGGCATCTGCGGGTGAGCCGCGCCGTGGAAAGTCAGGGCCGCCGAGCGGGCCCGTCCGGCGGTGGAAGATCAGGGTCGCTGCCGCTGTCCCGTGCGGATCCCTCACTTGCAGCCGGTCCGATTCTGCGTGGTCGAGCCACGGGCCGAATACCCGTGGCCGGGGCATCGTCACCGGCTCGCTTGCGCCGCGCGGCGCCGAGATCGATGACACTCCCATCCTGCTCGGCACCACCCGAATCGTTGACCGGAGCGGGGTATGGCCCCGGGCCGGGATCGACCGGCCACCACCCGGTCTCGCGCTGCAGCTCGGATCGCAGCACGGGCCTGGTCGGCGCCGGATCGTAGACCGAGCCGCCTTCCGGACGCCACGGCTGGTGGGGACGCTCGACGGCTTCTTCGTTCTTGCGCCGCGGGCGACGCGGCAGCCTGGTGATCTTCGACGAGCCATCCTCGGCGTCGGCGTTGCCGCGCTCGGCGGCCTTCAATGCCTCCAGCTGCCTGCGTAGCCGTTCCACCGCATCGAACCTGCTCCCGCCGGGTCCCGGCAGGGATCCACGTCCCGGTACTTCCCGATCCGACATCGACCTAGCCGCCGACGGGTGCCGCGGCACCCGCTCCCGCCACGACCGCCCGTACGCCGAGCCGATCTCCGAACTTCTTCTTCATTGCGTCGCCCACGACCCCATTCTCCCTCAGTCCCGCCGCGACCGTTTCGCCCGCTCGGTTCCGGGCGATCAAGAGCGCATTTCCCGGTACGCAATCTGCGGCCCGAGGTCGAGATCCGAGGCGTTGGTCAGGCCCGATCCCTGACCGGCGATCGCACGGCGATCAGGCGAAGGTCGTGTGCATCTCCCAGATCAGCAGTTCGCTCGGCTCGGCAGCGGTGACCCGATAACACCCGCTTCGCTCACTGCCACCGCTCACCTCCGCAACCGATCCCTCCCGCCTCTGTAACCCCGCGGGCGAGCCGGCATTCCCGGCCGTGGCGCCGAAGCGGGTCCGCGGATCGAGTGCTGAACGGGTCATCGTGGCAGCGGCAGCAATTCGACCAGGGTGCCGCGGCCGGTTTCCGGAGGGAGGAGTGCCAGGGCGTGGGCGTTCAGGAGGTTGGCCAGGTGTGGGGTGCCGACGGCGCCGATGGCCCGCCACACTCCGCCTTCGACCTGCCGGACGGGCACGATGCGGGTGCGGTCGCGGTCCGGGGTCGCCGCGTCGGCGATGCGGCCCCAGGACACCGCCGAGTCGTGGCGGCCGGTGAGGATGTTCGCCAAGACCCGGCCGGTCACCAGTGTCGCGGCGACGGCGGCCAGGGGGTTGCCCGGCAGTGCGAGCAGGATGCGGCCGCCGGGCAGGCGCGCAACCAGGTGGGAACCGCCCGGACGCATGCGAACACCGTCGATCAGGATGCGGGCGCCGATTTCGTCGAGGACGTCGCGCAGCCGGTCGGCGGCGCCGCGCCCGGTGGCTCCGACGGTGATGGCCAGTTCCGCGTCGGTGTCACGGTCGAACCAGGACCGCAGCCGTGCGCGGTCGTCCGGCAGCCGGGTCAGGTTTCGGACACCGATATCGCAGTGGCTCAGATAGTGCGGCAACGCGGAGCCGAGCGCGTCGCGGACCTGACCGGGCCGCAGGGTTCCGGTGGCGCGGATCTCGTCTCCGGTGAGGAGCAGGTCGGCGCGCAGCGGGCCCCGGACCATGGCGATAGGTGTCTCGGCGCTCTGCGCGACGGAGATGACGGCGGCGTTCACGCGGACACCGGCCGGCGTCAATTCTTCGCCACTGGACCAGGATTCGCCCCGGCGGCGAATATCGTTGCGGCGCGGAACGCCGGGGGCGAGCACGATCGCCGCCTGCCCGCCGGACCGTTCGACGTGCACATGTTCCGAGCGCACGACCGCCGTGGTCCCGGCCGGGGTCAGAGCGCCGGTCGCGATCCGCACCGCCTCGCCGTCAGCGAGCGAGATACCCGATTGCCTTC
Source organism: Nocardia sp. CA-151230 (assembly GCF_050942175.1). Lineage (NCBI taxonomy): Bacteria > Bacillati > Actinomycetota > Actinomycetes > Mycobacteriales > Nocardiaceae > Nocardia > Nocardia sp. CA-151230. The sequence continues at coordinate 2,568,591 of NZ_CP192061.1, read as the reverse complement.
CCGCGGTACATGATCCGATGAGCATCCGCCAGCGCGGCCCGTGGCCGCTGACCGCGAATCCGTCCATGGCCGCGGTGTCCGCGGCCGGAAGCGCCGCCCTCGCGGTCAACGGCTCGGCCAAGGTCGCGCCGAGCGCTTCGGACAGAGCCGCGTAGCGCGCGGGGATCGCCGGCAAGACCGGGCGCAGCACCGCGTCGATCTCCGCCACGGTCACCTCCGGTCCGGTTGCCGGCTTGGCGGATCGGGCCTGTACCGCGCTCACGCATCACGTCCTTCGGAATGATTCGACAGATATCCACGAATCCTCGGACACGGAGATTTCACCGGACTTTCTCCGTAGTTGCCGAAGCATTTCTGGCAACTCACCCGCATTTGCGGTTCGCTGTGCGGGCCGTAGGAACGCACGGGCGCCCCAACCGCACGGAGAGGTGAACGTAACCGCGCATGTGACCATCCGGTAACAGGCCGTTCCTAGCGTGGCGGTGAGGACCCACGAACACGCAGACGCGAGCGGGGAGGAATGTGCAGTGGCGGCAACCGATTCCGGAGCGGACGCGGGCCCAGTGCGGACGGTGTGCTCGTACTGCGGAGTGGGATGCGGGATCACCGTCGAACTCGACACCGGTCCCGCCGGACCCCGGATCCGCAAGGCGACCGGTGACAAGGCGCATCCCGCCAATGGTGGCCGGCTGTGCACCAAGGGCGGCAGCCACGCCGACATGATGGCGGCCGACGGCCGTTTGACCACCGCGCTGGTCCGCGCCGAGCGCGGGGCGGCACCACAACCGGCTGCCCTCGATGCCGCGATCACCGATGCCGCTCGACGCCTGCGCGCGCTCATCGACGAACACGGTCCCGACGCGGTCGCCTTCTATGTCTCCGGCCAGATGACGCTGGAAGCCCAGTATCTGGCGAACAAGCTGGCCAAGGGATTCATCGGCACCAATCAGATCGAGTCGAATTCGCGGCTGTGCATGGCCAGCGCGGGCAGCGGCTACAAGCTCTCTCTCGGCGCGGACGGACCGCCCGGCTCCTACGACGACTTCGACCACGCCGACGTCTTCTTCGTGATCGGCGCGAACATGGCCGACTGCCATCCGATCCTGTTCCTGCGCATGATGGATCGGGTCAAGTCCGGGGCGAAGCTGATCGTGGTGGACCCGCGCCGCAATGCCACCGCCGACAAGGCCGATCTGTTTCTGCAGATCGAACCGGGCACCGATCTCGCGCTGCTGAACGGCCTGCTGCATCTCCTGATCGAAAATGGCCACACCGCACCGGATTTCATCGCCGAGTTCACCGAGGGCTGGGAGGCGATGCCCGAGTTCGCGCAGGACTATCCACCCGAGGCCGTCGCCGAGATCACCGGGCTCGCGGCCGCAGACATCCGCCGGGCGGCCGAGCTGATCGGCACCGCGGGCGAGTGGATGAGCTGTTGGACAATGGGTCTCAACCAGTCCACCCACGGCACGTGGAACACCAACGCCCTGATCAACCTGCACCTGGCGACCGGGGCCATCTGCCGCACCGGCAGCGGACCGTTCTCCCTGACCGGCCAGCCGAACGCCATGGGCGGCCGGGAAATGGGCTATATGGGACCGGGACTGCCCGGCCAGCGGTCGGTCCTGGTCGATGCCGATCGGGAGTTCATCGAACGGCTGTGGCAGGTGCCGCCGGGGACCCTGCGCACCGAAGCCGGCACCGGAACCATCGACATGTTCGCGAAGATGGCGGCCGGGCAGATCAAAGCCTGCTGGATCATCTGCACCAATCCCGTCGCCACCGTGGCGAACCGCAAGACCGTGCTGGCGGGACTGGAGGCCGCGGAACTGGTGATCACCCAGGACGTGTTCGCCGACACCGAAACCAATGCCTACGCCGACATCACGCTGCCGGCCACGCTGTGGGTCGAAGGCGAAGGTGTGATGATCAATTCCGAGCGCAATCTCACGCTCGTCCGCAAGTCGATTCCGGCAGCCGGTGAGGCCATCCCGGATTGGCAGCTGATCGCCCGAATCGCCTGCGCCTTGGGCTATTCCGATGCCTTCACCTACACCGACGCCGAGCAGATCTTCGAGGAGATCAAAGGCGCGTGGAATCCGAAGACCGGTTACGACCTGCGCGGAGCCACCTACGATCGGCTCCGGGAAGGACCGCTGCAGTGGCCGATCGCACCGGAAGGCCCCGCCCGCAACCCGATCCGCTACCGCGACGACGCCACCACACCGCGACTGCGGTTCCCCACCGCGTCCGGTCGTGCGGTGTTCTTCCCGCGCCCGCATCTGCCCGCCGCCGAACTGCCCGATGACGACTACCCGTTCATCCTCAATACCGGACGGGTCCAGCATCAGTGGCACACCCTGACCAAGACCGGCAGGGTGGCCAAGCTCAACAAGCTCAATCCCGGGCCGTTCCTGGAGGTCCATCCTGATGACGCGTCGAAACTCGATGTCGCCGAGGGTGATTGGGTCGAGGTGGCGTCCCGGCGCGGCCGCGCCGTCCTGCCCGCGGTGGTCACCGATCGGGTCCGGCCGGGCACCGCGTTCGCACCGTTCCACTGGAACGACCTGTTCGGCGAGTATCTCGCCGTCAATGCCGTCACCAACGACGCCGTCGACCCGATCTCGCATCAGCCCGAATTCAAGGTGTGTGCTGTCACTCTCGCGAAGGTCGCCGCACCGATCCGGCCCGCGCCGGAACCCGTCTCGAGCACCGAACCACTGGCCACGGCGAGCGTTGCGGCCTCCCCGGGTCCGATAGCGCCGGCGGCGGACGGTCGTGCGGCAGCGGCCGCCGCCGTCCTGGGCATCACCGACCTCTCGGCACCCACCCTCACCGAAGCCGAATCGGCCTATCTGGCCGGATTTCTCGCCGGTGTGCAGCGCACCGGCGAGGACGGCCTACTGCCCGCCGTTCCCGCGGCGAATCCGTTGCGGGCCACCACCGCGGCGTGGGTCGACGGCCTGTTGGCGGGGATGTTCACACCACACCCGCGAGCCCACATCGCCTCCGCCGCAATGCCATCCGCGCAGACATCGACGCTCACCGCCGTCGCGCCCTCGGCACCGGCACGCCCGCTGGTGATCCTGTGGGCATCACAGACCGGCAATGCCGAGGAGTTCGCCACCGAAACCCTCGCCGCGGCGCTCACCACGCCGGGCCGGGCGCCCCTTGTGCACGCCATGGACGCGGTGTCCGCCACCGACCTGCCGCGCGCCGCCGATCTGATCGTCGTGAGCAGCACGTTCGGCGACGGCGACGCCCCCGACAATGGGACAGGATTCTGGGACACCCTCACCGCCCTGCCCGAATCAGCGCTCACCGACACCCGATTCGCGGTGCTGGCCTTCGGCGACTCGAACTACGACGCCTTCTGCGGGCACGGCAAACGTCTCGATCAGCGCCTCGGCGAACTGGGCGCCGCACGACTGATCTCGAGAGCGGACTGCGAGCCCGACTACCACGACACCGCCACCGCCTGGCTCGACGAGCTGCGGACCGCACTCGCCGAATCGTCCGCGACATCCATCGAACCCGTCACTCCGACAGCGGAACCCGCACCGGCCGCGCTCACCACCGGCGCCTCGGCGACGTCAGCGCAGGCTGTCAGCGTGCCGGCACCGACTGCCGCGCGAGTCGAGACGGGCAAGCCCCGCGGACGACTGGTGGGCAACCGGCTGCTCAGCCTGCCCGGCGCGCAGAAGGAGGTGCGGCAGTTCAGTTTCGATCTCACCGGCACCGGGCTGCAGTACGAGGTCGGGGACGCACTGGGTGTGCGACCGGCCAACGATCTGGGCCTGGTGTGGGAGTTCCTCGCCACCACCGGACTCGACCCCGCCGCCATCGTCGAAGTCCCCAAGGTCGGGTCACTTCCGCTGTCGGTCGCGCTCGAAGACCATCTCGACCTGACCAAGGTGATACCGGAGCTGCTGCGCTACCTGGCCGAGCGCAGCGCCACCCCGTATCTGAGAACCCTGCTGCGCCAGGACAACAAGGGCGAACTCGCGAAATGGCTGTGGGGCCGCCAACTGGTCGACATCGCCGCCGAGCATCCCCGGCTGGCCGACCCGCAAGGCTGGGCCGACATGCTCAAACGCATTCAACCGCGGCTGTATTCGATCTCCTCGAGCCCGCTGGCCGACCCCGGCATCGTGCGTACCACCGTCTCGGTCGTCCGGTATCCGGGCCCGACCGGACGCCCCCGCGGCGGCCTCTGCTCCACCTACCTCGCCGACGCGGACACCGATCAACCGCTGGCCCTGCACATTCAGCGCTCACCGCACTTCCGGCCGCCCGACGATCCGGCCACCGCCGCGATCATGATCGGCCCCGGCACCGGCGTCGCACCCTTCGTCGGGTTCCTCGAACACCGGCGAGCGCGGGGCGACCAAGCGCCCAACTGGCTGTTCTTCGGCGAACAGCACCGGGCCACCGACTTCTACTACCGCGAGGAACTCGAAAACCTCCGGGGAAGCGTCCTCACCCGGCTCGACGTCGCCTTCTCTCGTGATCAGCGCACCAAGATCTACGTTCAGGACCGTATGCGCGAGCACGGGGCCCAGGTATGGAGCTGGCTGGATTCCGGAGCCCATTTCTATGTCTGTGGCGACGCCGCGCGCATGGCCAAGGACATCGACACCGCGCTGCGGGAGATCGTCGCTCATCACGGCGACATGGATGCCGGCGACGCCGATGCCTACATCAAGAAGCTCGCCGCGGACAAGCGCTACGTCCGCGACGTCTACTGAACTCGCCGACCTGGTCCGAAGCAGTCACCTCCGATATCCGAGAATCGCACTTGCGGTGCATCGGGGCCGGTAGAACCTCATCCGCGGAAGAATCGCCTCTCCGGCACCGCACATTCGCCTACGCTTGGTGAATGAACGTGCCGGAACTCCCAGCGGAACTGGTCGATCTGATCGGCCGGTACGAGTTCGCCTTCCTGGTCAGCATCGGCGACCTCGGACCGCACACCACGCCGCAGCACCCCACCCTCACCGGCCGCAGCTTCACCATCACGGCACCCGGACCCGTGACCTGTCGCAATATCACCGCCAACCCGGCGGTCACCCTGCTGTGGCCACCATCCACCTCGGATGGTCACGCCCTCATCATCGACGGCCACGCCACCCTGCGGGACTACACCCTCGAGATCGCGCCGACCCTGGCCGTACTCCATCACACGGCCACCTCGACCGCGACATCACGGCGATGCGCGGACTGCCGGCGCTTCAACCTCGCGCCACCCGCCCAACTCAGCCGCATCGGGCAACTCCCCCGCGCCGGAAGCTGACCGCCGGACCCCCACCCCCACTCCGAAAATCGTTTTACCGCTTCGGAACCCGTTGCTACCGTGTTTTCGATACCTCCACCCGACGACACCGGAAAGGCGGCCCCATGACCGAGCTGATTCAGCCCGCAACCACGTTCGACCTCGCCCGCCCGCTCCGTGTCCGACTCGGCGTACGGAGCGTCTCCTAGCGGCCTCGGCATCACCGACCCGCCGGGGCCGCTTCCGGGCAAAACGCCACGGAGAGCGGCCCTTTCCCATATCCCCTCGCCCCACCCCCATTCCCTCGTAGCCCAAAGGTAGAGGCAACGGTCTCAGGTGCCGTCAAGTGTGAGTTCGAATCTCACCGAGGGAACCCAACTTTCACGCCCCGCGCACCTCAACGCGGAGTAGATGTCAACGGCGACATCCGCGCGGGGCCTGGTGCCCGTAGCTCAGCGGAGAGAGCGCCTGCCTACGAAGCAGGAGGTCGAAGGTTCGAATCCTTCCGGGCACACCAACTTTCGATGAAGCGCGGTAAGCCGCCCCCCACCGTTCACAGTCTTTCAGGCCCCGTCGAATCCCTTCGGATCATGCGAGGTTGTCCGGCGGAGTTGAATCGGTGGTACACGATATCGGCTGCACCGATGAATTTCGTGTGGATCCGTCGTCGACTCCTCTGGAGAGACCGACAGACAGGAGTCCAGACATGACGAGACCGTTTCGATTCGGGGTCGTTGCCCCGCTCAGATCCGATGTGCCGACATGGCGAGATCGTGTGCGCCGCATCGCCGACAGCGGCTACTCGACGCTGTTGGTGCCCGACTTCCCGCAGATGCAACCGGCGCCCGGTCCCATGCTGGCCACAGTCGCGGCCCTGACCGATCTGCGTGTGGGCACCTGGGTGTACGCCTCTCCGCTACGCCCGGCCTGGCTGACGGCGTGGGAAGCGCACTCGCTGTCGCTGCTGACCGAGGGTCGCTTCGAGATGGGCATCGGTACCGGCAGACCGGGAATCGAGGACGAGCTGCGCGACAAGGGAATGCCCGCCGTGCCGCCGCCGTACGAGCGGCTGTCGCAGGTACGTGAGACCGTCGAGACGCTGCGAGATCTCGACGGCCCCGATCGTCACACGCCTGTGGCGATGGCCGTATTCGGTCCGAAGGCCCGGGCGTTGGCGGCCGAGGTCGCGGACACGGTCACCTTCGTGCTGGGGGATCAGCCTCGGAGCGAAGTCGCGCGGCTGGCACGGGATTTCCGCGCCACCAGCGACGCCGAGCTCGCGCTCGCCATACCGGTTATCGGCGATACTGTCGCGCCACACATGGCACGCCCCGACACCGACGCTGCCGCGCTTCGCGCGGCGGACGCACTGACCGTACTTCCGGACGACCCGGCCGCCGCCGCCGAGGAAATCCAGCGGCGACGGGAGGAGATCGGCTTCTCCTATTTCGTCTTCGGCGCCGACTTCGCCGACAGGTTCGCTCCGGTCGTCGCTGAGCTCGCCGGACGTTGATTGCCTGAACAGCAATCCGCGGCCTCCGTTCACCGAGTTCCCCCGACCCCTGACGACACGGTCGGGCTCAGCCGCCGGTGGCTGCTCCGAGCCGCGTGTACGAGCCCGCTATTTCAGCCTCGGGCGATCCACTGTTGCATGGCGGCTGCGACCATCGAGTCGCCGTGCGCGGTGGGGTGCCAGGGAAACCCGAACAGTTCGGTGCGCGGGTCGAGCGCTCCGTCCACCCAGGGATCCGCAGTGCAGGCGCCGTGCCCGGCGGTTACCGCTCGGGTGTCGAGGAAGTTCACGTTCAGAATGTCGGCGGCCTCGCGCTGGGCCGTGTCGATCCGGTCCAGAAACCCGGTGACCGCGCCGGCTCGGGGCTGGACCGCATCGATGCCGAGGATGCCCGCGCATGCGGAGTCTCGGCCGGGAGTGTGGATCTCCGGGTATCCCACGAAAACGATCCGCGCGTTCGGAGCGTAGTAACGGATATAGGTCACCGCTTGGCGGACTCGGTCGGCGTAGGCCTGACCGGTGATGGTGTCGGGGTCGGGGGCGCGGCCCTGCGCTGCGGCTTCCGGACCGCAACCATCGATCAGGTCTGTCAGACACGTGAAGGCACGAGACAGAGCGACCGGGTTATCGGTTCCCCACGCGTCGTTCATACCGAGCTGGATCGTCACGGTGCGGGTACGCGGTCCGAACGCGTTATCGGACATGGCCCGTTTCACCTGGTGCGTCAGGGTCCAGCCCGAGGTGTCGATCGTGCCGCCCTGGCACGAGGTGTCCTCGACGTCGTCTTGCGACAAGCCCAAGTGTTGCGTCAGCTGCGTCGGCCATGAGGTAGGCACGTGCTTGCAGCCGGGATCCCCGCCTGCGTTCAGCAGGTCGAGGATTTCACCGTTGGCGGAGAAGGAATCGCCGATCACCACGAGGGTTCTGCCGCTGGGGGTCTCCGCCGTGGTCGGCGGCGCCATCGCGGCGAGCACCGCTGCGGTGCCGCAGACCGTGGACGCCGCAAGCAACCGCAACCGAGCCGAACTCTTCACTAGCCGTGTACCTCTTATCGATCCGTTGCGGGAACAAGTGAAGCGCAATCGCTTCTAATTCGAACGCCTACTCTAACTGCGCGACGGAAGCGCCGCCGATCGATCGCGAATTCGGCGGAGATCCGAAGTTCATCACGCTCCGGATTGGTTTCGGATGCCGAACGTGTCACCTCGAGGGAACCGGACAGCTCCGGCATGCAGGCCGCTCAGACGGCACGTTCGATGCGGATTCGGGGGTAGTGGGCGGGTAGGTCCACGCATCGCGCGGCCAACCCGCCCGCCACCTCAGCCCAGTGCCGAAACGACTGCGGCGTTGCTGATTTCGAGCAGGCGACGGCGCGCCTTCGGGTCGAAGGCCTGCACGTGCGGACGGGTCTGCCCGGTACCGTTGAAATACCGGCCTGTCGTCTGTGACAGGTCCGGATCGCAGATCAGCCGGAGGGTCGCGGCCGCGCCTTCGGCGACGGTGCTGACCGGCGTGATGCCGGATTCCAGCACCATGGTCGTCGCCATGAGGGTGGCCGGGTGCAGGGCGTTCACGGTGACACCGGTTCCGTCGAGTTCCTCGGCGTACTCGATGGTCGCCATGATCATCGCCAGTTTGGCGCGGCAGTAGGCGGTGTACACGTCGTAGTCGTGCTCGGGGGTCGGATCGTCGAGGTTGATCTCCTGCTGCCCGGCGGAGGCCACGTTCACCACCCGCGCCGGCGCCGAGGCCCGCAGCAGCGGAAGCAGGCGCCGCGTCAGCCGATACGGGGCCAGATGGTTGACCGCCCACAGTAATTCGTTGCCGTCGGCGCTGAGTTCGCGTTTCCCGCCGGGCCCGCCGCCGGTGCCCGCATTGTTCACCAGCACATCCAATCGTGAAGTGCGGGCGATGATCTCGTCGGCCAGCCGTTCCACCTCTGCAAGTCGTGACAGGTCGGCCAGGATGATCCGCGGAACATGTCCGCTCGTAGCCGTCACCTCGGCCGCAACCGCTGCGGCCCGATCGGGGTTGCGGCCGTGCAGAATCAGCCGGGCGCCCGCTGCGCCGAGACGCACCGCGAGTTCACGGCCGAGGCCGTCCGTCGCGCCCGTGATCAGCACAATGCGATCAGCCATGCGGTCGATGTTGTTGTCGCTCATAGCCTTTCCTTGCAGTCTCACTTCCTGGTCCGCATGCCGACCGATGTGGCGGTCAGGCAGCGGACGATGGCGTCGCCTCCGCCGTGGCGACGAGCGTCGCTCGGCCCAGAATGTGGCCGGCGATGGTGAATCCGAGCAGAGCCGGGGTGGAGTCGGCGGCGATGCCGATGTCGTCGACATCCAGAGCGTGCACGGTGACGAAATAGCGGTGCTCACCGTGCCCGGCCGGCGGCGCCGCACCGATGTATCGAGGCAGGCGCGCGTCGTTCGGCAATTGGAAGGAACCGGCCGGCAACCCGAGGCCCGCGTCGCCTCCGGCGCCCTCGGGAAGGCTCGTGGTCGTGGCCGGGATATTGGCGACAGCCCAGTGCCAGAAGCCGGAGCCGGTGGGGGCGTCGGGGTCGTACACGGTCACGGCGTAACTCTTGGTGCCCGCCGGGGCTCCACTCCAACTCAGTTGCGGGGAAACGTCTTTGCCGCCGGGGGCGCCGGAGGACCACTGTGCGGGTTGCCAGGCGGCGCCGTCGCTCACCGTGGTGCTGGTGACCGTGAACAGGGCCGCCTCGGGGAGCCGGGCGAAGGGATTGTTTGCGCTCATCGTGTCGTGCCTTTCGGGTCGTGCCGGACAAGCAAGATCGACGATATCAGAAATAATCGATTATTTTGAAGATCGTCTATCATCGGATCATGACTCGGGCAGCCCACACCCCGACCTCGCCGGAGAAGCAGATGCTGTCCGAGCAGGTCTACGCACACCTGCGGCACGCGATCATGCGCGGCGAGTACGCGCCCGGCGACGCGCTCAAACCGCAGGATCTGGCCAAGCAAAACGGCGTGAGCCTGGCTGTGGTGCGTGAGGCGCTGGTGCGGCTGGTCGGTGAGGGCCTGGCCGAACGGCTGACCAATCGCGGCTTCGCGGTCCCGGCCTTTTCCGATCACCGCTGGCAGCAGATCGGCGAGGCCCGCCGGGCCATCGAGCCGGTCCTGCTACGCATGTCGATCGAACGTGGTGACGTCGATTGGGAGGGCGATGTCCGAGCCGCCCACCACCGCTTGGCGCGCACACCGCCTTTCACCCCGGAGGACGGCGAGTACTACAGCGAGGCATGGGCCGAGGCCCATCGGGTGTTCCATCGCACCCTCTTGGAAGGATGCGGCAACCCGGTGTTGCTGGAGACCTTCGACCGGATGTGGGTCGCGAGCGAGCTGGCCCGCCGCTGGTCGACACACCGCAATCCCGACCGCGACGGCATCGACGAGCATCGCCGATTGGAGGAGGCGGCGCTGGCCCGTGACCCCGACACCGCCGCCGACCTACTGACCCGACACCTCACCCTGACGACGGCCGCACTGGCAGCACAGGAAAGCTGACACTGCGGCGAATGTTCCAGTCCCAGAACGCTGTCCCGAGTTCGCCCGACCGATATCCAGGCCGGACAAGCATCCGGCATTCGGCAGCGCACGGCGCACTGCGAACACGAGCATGCCGAGATTCGTTGTCGCAAAACGGATCCCGCAGGCCGATCACGTCGCGGCGCGCTCTGGGCGGACAGCCATCGAGCCCACGGTGGGCCGATGGGTGAACGCTTTCGCGGCCCAATCAGCGTTTGCCGTCGCCGATGGGCTCGATGGGCCCGGGCTGATCGCCGAGACGGGCGTGTAGCCGGTCTCGGATCTGGTCCGGGGTGTAGGCGCGGCGTTTGCGTTCGGACCGCACGATGACCACTCCGGTCGCCGCGACACCCGCGGCCCCTGCCAAGCCGAGCACCTTCCACCAACGCATGCGCCTAGGCTAGTCGCCGTGCCACCTGAAGCGCTCTCGAGTATCGGTTTGGATGACGCGGTCGAGCTCACGCGGACCGGCGATCTGTGGCTGTTCCGCGGTCATACCGGTGCCGACCGCGCGATCCGGGGGCTGACCAACAGCCCGGTCAACCATGTCGGCATGGCGGTGGTCATCGATGACCTCCCGGCCCTGATCTGGCATGCCGAGCTCGGCCGGGCACTGCCGGACGTCTGGTCGGGCAACCACCATCGCGGTGCACAGCTGCACGACCTGCGGGCCGCGATCATGCGCTGGGCCAACGATTACGGGCAGCAAGCGTGGATTCGCCAGCTGGATCGGCCGGTTACCCATGAGATGGAGGATGCCGCGCTGCGGACGGTCGCGCGGCTGGACGGCATGCCCTTTCCTTCCACCAGCGCGCTCGCGGGGCGGTGGTTACGGGGCCGGGTAGCGCTGCCGAAGCGATCGGGAACGCGTGAAGCCGACGCCGGTCTGGAGAACGCGTACTGTGCCGAGATCGTCGCCATGACTTATCAGGCCATGGGTCTGCTGCCGGAGAAGCGTCCGAACTGGTATGACCCGGGCAGGTTTTGGAGTGGCGACAATCTGCGTTTGGCCGACGGCTATCACCTCGGCGGGGAAATCACGGTGCACGTTCCCGTGCACTGACGCACCGGCATCGTCCCGTCGCATCCCCAGGCCGAAAATCGTTTTACCACTTCAGAACTCGGCTGCCACCGTCATTCCAACACCTCCCCCGACGATGCGCGCACAGTAAGACGTGCGAATCCACTGACGCAGAACCTGATTCGCGCTCAACCCCCGAACACCGAGGGCAGGTCCCCGATACCGTGGTGCCGATCCGCCGAGGGGGTGCGGCGACCGATATCGGGGACGCCTGACGCGCCGGCTGTCACTCCAGGACGGTCGCCTACGGGTTGTAGATTTCCACGTAGGCGTTGGTGGCGACGGCGAAGACGCCGGGTCCGGTCCCGGTGCAGGCCGCCGTAATACGGTCACCCGACGGGGTGAAGGGATAGCTGAGCACCTTGTAGGGACCGACGGCGTACAGCGGGAACGGCCCGCTGGCATAGAGGCCGACGCAGTCGAGGTGGAGTACATAGTTGGATCCGCCGTCGGGCCGGCAGACCGCCGACGCGTCGAACAGCCCCTTCGTCACGGTGCAGTCCTGCGGCGCGGCCTGCGCGGTACCCGATCCGACGACGACTGCGAAACCCAAACCCGAAATACCCGCGATCGCAACCCGTGCGGCGACACTCAACGACCTTTTCATGAAGACCCTTCCGATTGGCGTTGTGTTGTTCGTCGGAGCCGAGCCCGATTTTGTTTCCATTCTGAAGTTTTGGCCGTGCCTGGCCCGCATGGTTCCCGATGTCCGCGCACCGATGCGGTCGGTCGGCGAATCGGGTTCGGGCTGCGCCGAGGCGGTCGGCGACCGCCTCGACCGTGCCTTCACGGCGCTGGTTGTGCAGGGCGACCGATCGGGGGAGGTCGATCGGAGCGGCCGGAGGCGAATGCGGGAGCGGTGCAGCGGTGAAATACGGTCGGGGTTGTGACAGGTCATGGCGATTCGAGGGTCGGTGGAGTCGATCATGGGTAAGCCGAATCGGAAGCATCGAGCAGCCAAGCAGCGTGCGCGATACGGCGGAGCCGACTTTCCGGGCATACACGCCGAGGCCGAGGGGCGGCCGCCGACCGCTGAGGAGATCGGTAATGCGATCCTGGCGGCCGCCATGGAATCGGCCCAGCGTGGGGCTCGGGGTGGATCGGTACAGCGTGATCCGGTTGTCGTGTTCGCCGGCCGGCTCGCCGCTGACGACCCGGTCGTTCACGAGATGGAGCGGGGTGTGCACCTGTCGGGGCAGCACCTCATGACGCGGGTCTTCCGGAATGGCTGGTTGCCGGCGGACATTCATCAGGCGGCGCGCCGGCGGGTCGACGACTTCGCGGTCAGCTTTCTGATCGACACCATGGCGGACGCTGTGCGGCCATTCGCGCCCGCGACGGTCGACGAAACCTGGGTCGCTCAGCTCGGTGAGTTGGCGGCGGACGTCTGGTGGTCGGATTCGGCGCCGCATTTCGGCCAGTGGGCGGCGAAGCACATGCTGACCACCACCGAAGCGCTCACCACCGTGATCGAGTCCCTCGCACTGCTGATACTGCTGCCGAAACTGGAACTCATCAGACCCTTGCCCGGTACCGCACGTCCGACGGCCGCTGTCCCCCATCATGTCGACGAGAAGGTGCTCGGCCGCGTTCGCGGACTGCTCGCCAAGGCCGAGTCCACGTCCTTCCCCGAAGAGGCCGAGACCCTGTCTGCCAAGGCGCAGGAGCTGATGACCAAGTACGCGCTCGATCGGGTGCTCGTCGACGCCGACACCGCCGTCCCGGATCTGCCGGGGGCACGGCGAATGTGGCTCGATACCCCGTACACCGACGCGAAGGCCCTGCTGATCGACGTGGTCGCCAAGGCCAATCGATGCCGCGCCGTCTTTTCCGCGGCGTGGGATTTCATGACCATCGTCGGCGACGACGCGGATCTCGACGCGGTGGAGTTGTTGTCCACCTCGCTGCTCGTGCAGGCCACCAGGGCAATGATCGCGAACGGCGACAAAGCTTCCCGAAGCGACGAAGCGCGCAGCCGGACGTTCCGGAAGTCGTTCCTCGTCGCCTATGCCACCCGTATCGGGGAGCGCTTGGAGGCGGCCACCGCGGCCACCATCGCGGAATCGGCTGAGCCGGAACGGCTGCTGCCGGTCCTGGCTTCGCACCAGATCGCGGTCGACGCGGCATTCGACACCCTGTTTCCACAAGCCCGGAATCGTGGGATCACGATCCGCAGCGCCGCAGGCTGGGACGCCGGCCGAGTGGCCGCCGACCGCGCCCGGCTCGACCCGGGACGGTCATGACGACGACCACGCGGGCCGGTGGTCAGGGCCACACCATCCCGGTGGCCCGGGTGCGGGACATGCGCGAGGGCGAGCACCCTGCCCGGGCTCGCCGCAACGGCTGACGCCTCAGGCCTCGTCCGGATACCGCGTGAGCAGCCGCTCGGCGGCGTCGTACTCGTAGAGTTCGGCATAGCGTCCCCAGTCGATGGCGATCCGCAGTTGTCGCCGCGCGGCGTCCTCGGTGAAGCCCCGCCGCAGCAGGTCGAGGAAGAAGCCGTCGCGCAGCCGCTGGTTGCGCGCACTGGTCAGCGCGTGGTCGATCGCCGCGACCAGGGGCGCATTGGCTCGCGCCAGCCGCGCGAAAATGGCCTTGGCACTGTCGATATCGGCCTCGGCGAACAGGGTGCCGTCGAGGGTGAGCTCGATATCCCCGTCGGCGGTGGTGGCCAGCCCCAGCATGGTGGCGGCATCGACCAGCGGCATCAGATCGTCGACCTCGAAGCGCAACCCGCCCGCCAGATCCGGCAGGTCGGCCCGCCCGCCCTGGGCGGCCACAAAATCCAGCATGCCGCCGATTCCGTCCACCCCGGCATCGGGCAGCGGCCGGGTGGCGGGGGTGGGGGTGATGCTCGGCCAGCCGCCATCGAAGGTGGCGTCGGTGAGCATCCGATAGGCCTGGTCCACCAGCGCCTGGAACCCCGCGCCGCGCGGGTCGCGCGGCTGCGGGAGACGCACCTGGATCTCGCCCTTTATTCGCCCGGGATTGTTGTCCAGCACCAGGATTCGGTCGGCCAGCTGCACCGCCTCCTCGATGTTGTGGGTGACCATCAGCATGGTCTTGGTCGGGAAGGCGGCCTCCGCCCACAGTCGCATGAGCTCGCCGCGCAGGTTCTCGGCGGTCAAGACGTCCAGCGCCGAGAACGGCTCGTCCATGAGCAGCACCTCCGGCTGCACCACCAGGGCGCGGGCGAATCCCACGCGCTGGCGCATACCACCGGAAAGCTCCTTGGGATAGGCGTTCTCGAAGCCGTCCAGGCCGATCATGTCGATGGCGTCGGTTACCCGCTCGCCGCGCTCCCAGGCCGAAATCCCTTGGGCGCGAAGGCCGAGTTCGACGTTCTGGCGCACGGTCAGCCACGGCAGCAACGCGAAGGTCTGGAACACCATGGCGGTATCGGCATTCGGCTCGGTGATCTCGGTCTGCCGGATGCGCGCGGACCCCGCAGAGGGGGGCACCAGGCCCGCGATGATCCGCAGCAGCGTGGACTTGCCGGAGCCGGATTTGCCCAGCAGCGCAACGATTTCACCCTCCTGCAACTCGAGGCAGACATCCGAGAGAACCGGCAGCTGCTCGCCGGAGGGGTTGGTGAAGTTCTTGGTGACACGATCGACGGTGACGATGGGGGTCGACACGGTGTGTCCTCCTTTCGAAAAGTGTTTCAGCTCAGCGAGAATCGCCGTTCGGCGGTGCGCTGCAGGCGCCGCCACAGCAGGCGGTTGATGGTCACCGTGACCACGCTCATCACCACGGTGCCGAGCAGGACCTTGGCGAAGACGTCGTCGGTGGTGGCATTGGTGATGTACGCGCCCAGGCCGTAGGCCTCCATATGCGTGTTCCCGGCCTCCACGACCTCGCCGACCAGCGTGGCGTTCCACGCGCCGCCGAACGCGGTGATCGCGCCGACCACGTATCCGGGTGCGATCGCGGGCAGTATCAACGACTTCCAGCGCTGCCAACCGTGCACGCCGAGGTCGTCCATGGCCTCGCGCAGGTCCGTCGGGATCTGCCCGGCCGCCGCGATCACATTGAAGAGCACGTACCACTGCGCACCCAGCGCCATCAGCGCGATGCCGCCGATATTCAATGAGATGCCGGTGTAGGTGAGCGCCGCGATGACGAAGATGAACAAGAATTGGGCCGGGAAACTGGCCAGCACCTGCACCACCGGCTGAGCGAACCGGCAGATGCGCGGATTCATCCCGATCCACACGCCGACCGGCACCCACACGACGGTGGAGACCACCAGCAGCACTGTCACACGGCCGAGGCTGGCCAGCCCCATCAGCGAGGTCGGCCCGAATTCGGCCAGGCCCACGGTTCTTTCGAAGTAGGAGGCGAGTGCCCAGGTGCCCCAGGCGAGCACGGCGAAGAGCAGTCCGTAGAAGAGCACATCGCCGAGGCGGCTGCCCGCGCGCTCGTCGTAGGCGGAGCGGGTGCTGCGCCCGAAGACCCGCATGAGGCGATCGACTCGCTCACCGACCGGCCGTAGCACCCGAGCCAGCCGGCCCGGCACCGTGCTGTGCCGTAGCAGGTCGAGCACCAGACTCCGTGGCGCCTGCGCACTTTCGGTGTGCTCCACCCGGAATCGCTCCGACCACGCCGTGAGTGGGCGCCAGAACACCACGTTCACCAAGACGATGGTGAGCACCATGACCAGCGCACCCACTATGAGGTTGCCGACCTGGGCCTCGGAGGTGGCCGCCGCGATGAAGCTACCCATGCCGGGCAGCGCCTCGTCCCGGCCGGACACCGTGATCACCTCCGAGGCCGCGAGCATGAACCACGCGCCTCCGAAGCTCATCATGCCGTTCCAGATCATCGGCACCATGGCCGTCGGCACCTCCAGCTGCCACAACCGCTGCCAGCGGGTGAGCCGCATCATGCGGGCCGCATCATCCAGCTCCCGGGGCATATTGCGCAATGCCTGGTAATAGGCGAAGGTCATGTTCCAGGCCTGCGCGGTGAAGATGGCGAAGATGCACGCCGCCTCCGCGCCCAGATACGAGCCGTGGAACAGGCCCACGAACGCGGTGACCGTGATCGAGACCAGGGCCAGCACCGGCACCGACTGCAGCACGTCGAGCGCGGGGATGAGCACCTTCTCGGCCCGCCGCGAGCGCGCCGCCCACTGGCCGACGATCAGTGTGAAGAGGATGGATGCCGCCAGGCCGATGAACATGCGCAGCGTGGTGCGTGCCGCGTAATACGGCAGGTTCGCGGGATCCGTTGATGCGGTCTCGGTTCCGGTATCCGGTGTCCAGGGCACCGACATGTCCCGAAACAGCTGCAGCACCAGCAGGATCAGCAGCACGCCCGCGCCGATGATCAGGTAGTCCACCGCTCGGAGCCGGCCGCGTACCCGCGGCACCTCGGGAGTCGTCTTGGGGCGGCCCGGAATTGCCAATTCGAGAGTCATTGCTGTTCACCTCGCGCCGGGTGGCGTCGTCGCAACTCAGTTGGTCGATTCGGCGGCGACCGCGGGCGGTGCGGTCATGACGTTGTAGGCGTGCACGGCCGAGGCCAGCACCGCCGGTGCGCCGATGAGCAGGTTGAAAACCACGACGCCTATCCCGGCCCCGGCCACCGCGCCCTCCAGACAGCCGGTGACGGCGCCGGGAATCGCCAACGTGCCCAACGTCAATGCGCCGACCGCGAGACCCTGGCCCGCGCCCAGCAGGACGCAGCCCAGCGGCGCACCGATGACGGCACCCAGCAGCGTGCCCACCGCCAGGGCCACGGTGAGCTCGTTGTTGACATTCTGGAAGACGATATTCATCCGATCCTCGAAGCTGTCGGGATCGGCAATCTGCTGTGCCGCAGGACCTTCGGCCTGCGCCTCCGCGGCGGCGTGCAACTCCGCGGCGATGCGTCGTTCCTCGGTGCTGACCGGTCGGGCCCGATCCGGGCGCGGGGTGAGGGTGGCGCTGTCGCCGTCGATGCGGGCGTCGATCGGGTACGTCGTGTCCTGCTTCGTGATGGTCAGCGGGATCGCCCCCACCACCACGCCCTGCGCGTCGAGGATCTGCAGCTGGTCGGTGGTGGTCCGGAACGTGCCGAGGTCGGTGCGCAGCACCACCGATCGGTCCACGATCCGGGCGTCGCCGGACACGGCCCGAACCGCGGTCAGAGCGTCGGCGGGCCGGATATCCGGTCCGGGTGCCGCGGCCGAAACGGCGGCAGGGGCGACCAGTCCGGCGGTGGTCAGCGCCGCGGTGGCGAATGCGAGCAAGCGAATTCTCATCGGGATGTTTCCCCTCGGGATACCGCTGCCCGCATCGGTTTACGGGCAGCATCGAATACCGCCGGGCACGGTGGTGCCGACGGGTCGGATATATGCGAATCTCCGAATTCATTCGTGAAATGTGCATGCGAATAATCCGGTGCCGCGCGGGCGGCATCGGGGTATCGGAGAATTACGCGCGTCGAGATATCGACGCGGTGTTGGTGTGCTGGCTAGCGGCCCGGACCGAGGCGGAGGGGCCGGCCCGGAGATCCCGGGTCATCATCGGGTGCCATCTTGCTACCCGACCTCCTCACTGGTAGAACGCGATTCGTCAACGCACGGGGGAGGTCGCCCGGAACTCTCGGGGCGGGCGCACACCCCTCTCGTCAGAGTTTTGGCACTGCACGACGTGTTCCGAATCGGAAAGCCACTTTGGATTACCCCTTGATCCGGAGAAATCTGTCCTAACCTTGGGCGTCTCTCGACGTCGTCAGATCAGTGGCCTGTGTTCGTACAGGAGCCTCGCCTATCGAGGTGCAACAGGGAACCTAGTCAAAGACTCGTTCAAAGTCAAAACCGCTATTCGCATACCGGCGAGCGCTATGTCACAGCGGCGCGCCGGGGCCGCCGATCGCACATTTCAGATGTGCCGCCGACGCTGGTCGGCGTGGTGAGACCTGGCCGCGCCGTGCCGACTGCCGCCCGCCGAGTACGACCGCGACGACAGCGGTCACGCCGAGCGGCGCCCCCGTGACGAGGACGCCGGTCACCGATATGACGCTGTGGCGCTTCAGCTCTCGCCGTCAGTACTACACCTGCCCGGTCGTTGGCTGGGAGCGCGACTTCCAGACCAGCAGTGCGGCTTGGGCAATGAAGAAGATGCCGCCGCCGGTGGCGTAGACGGACAGGACATCCAGGGATGGGGAGGGGCCGGTGGCCTGGGCGACGTAGACGGCGCCGACCAGGAAGGACAGGCCGCCGGAGATGAGAGTGGGCCATTGTTTGCCCAGGGTGGGGCCGCGGCGGTAGAGGCCGACTGCGAGTTGGGCCGCGCCGGATATCGTTGCCCAGATGCCGAATACGGCCAGGACGGCGGCCACGCCGCCGGCGGCTCCAGCAATGCCCAGGGCGATGGCGGCCAGAGTGCTCAGGGCGCCGTTGAGGGCGGTCACGCGGCGCTCGGAGCCCTCCGGTACCGCGAGCCAGTCGATGGCGGAGGACACCGCGTCGATGAGGGGGTAGGCGATCAGCAGGGTGAGCGCGACGGCGTTCAGGGGGTCGTGGGCAGCGGCGAAGGCGAGGGCCCACGCGATGGCCAGGAGGCCGCGGACCAGGGACAGGCGGATCAGCGACGAGCGCCCGGATATCGAAACAGGCTGTACCGCAGTGGTGTTCATGGAGACTCTTTCATTCGATCGGTGGACCAAGACAGACAGCGGGTTCGCTAGCCGATGAGATCCCGTACGGTGGGTCCCCGCCCGTGCAGTACCGCGAGCTCGGCCCAGCTCCAGAGCATCGCCGGACCAGCGAAAACCCTTGCCGCACTGACCTGCTCGCCCCAGCGGAACGCACGAAACGGGGACATATCGATCACTCCTTGGGTAAGAGGGCGCCCCATCGCGGTTCGTCGCCCCAGTAGTCGGCGAAACAGGACGGCAGGATGCCGCGCGCGACCGCGAGGGTCTGTTCATCATTCGAAATCGCCTGCATCGCTTCGAAGGCCTCAGCACCTCGTGCAGTTCGGACCGGTGCAGCGCAAGGCCGTACCGCTCGCGAGTGCGGCGCGGACATCACACCGCCCGCAGCGGGCCGGCGAACGACTTGCGCAGCGAGGACGGGCCGACCAGCGGCAGCAGCGCCGCCAGCAGCTTGCCCTTGAAAGCCTGCGGAGTCCGGGTCAGTTCGACATCGATCCGGGTGCCGCCCGATTCCGGCGTGGCCCGGAAGACCCAGCCGCCGCCCGCGCCGAAGAGCTTGGAATCCAGCGTGGTGACGGTGACGGTGTCGCCATCCGGATCCCACTGGTAGCGGGCGCGTTCCCAGGCGGCGGCCGTGCCCTCGGTGACCTCGGCCCAGGTCTCGCCGCGGTCGTGGACGACGAAATGCTCGGCGTCGATGCTCGGCCACGCCTCGGTGCGGGTGGGTCCGAAGTCGGTGAGCACCCGCACGACCTCGGCGGGAGTCAGTGTGGACAGGAGATGAAAACGTACCGTAGCCATGGAAATACCTTCGCCGCCGCGGGCAGTCGGCCGAATCTGTCAGTTGACGTTGAGGTGACGTAATCCTGTTTCGGTAAGGTCGCGGCCGGTCCCGTACGTCGTCACGGGTCCAGGAGGAGAGCGCCACCCATGCCGATGGTCGGACGAGACACCGAGCTGAAAGTCCTGGCCGCACTCGTGGACGGTCCCGGCGACCGGAGCGGCATCCTGATCGAGGGGGAACCCGGAATCGGCAAGTCGTCGCTCGTCGAGGAGACGGTCGCCCTCGCGGCCGCCGCGGGACTGCGGGTGCTGCGGACCGCGGGTGCGGAAGCCGAACACGGCCTCGACTACGCCGGGCTGCAGCGGCTGCTGTACCCGCTGCGCCGCGCGTTCGATGCCCTGCCGGCGCGCCAGTTCGAGTCGCTGACAACCGCCTTGGGCATGTCGGATGCCGTCGGCGAGCCGAGCCCGCACCTGGTGGGGCTCGCCGCCCTGACGCTGCTGGCCGATCTGGCGGCCGAACGGCCGCTGCTGGTCGTCGCCGAGGACGTGCACTGGCTCGATCCCGCCAGCGCCGAGGTCCTCGCCTTCGTCGCGCGCCGCATCGACTCCGAACCCGTCGCCATGGTCGCTACCGTGCGCGACGGCACGAACTCACCGCTGCGCGAGGCCGAGCTGACCGCCATGCGGCTCGGCCCACTGTCCGAGGAGGACGCGAACGCCGTCCTCGACAGCACCGCACCGGAGCTTTCCGCCCAGGTCCGCCGCCGGGTGCTCGCCGAGGCGCACGGCAACCCGCTGGCCCTGACCGAACTGCCCACGGCCGTCGGGGATCTCGCCGAACCGGCGCCGACCCTCCCGTTGACCGAACGCCTCGAACGAGCGTTCTCGGCGCGCAGTGCGGCACTGCCCGAGCGCACCCGGTCGGCATTGCTGGTCGCGGCGCTCGACGACGGCGATTCGGTCACCGAAACACTCGCCGCCGCAGGGATTCTCCTGCAGTCCGAGGTGGGGACCGACATTCTCGTCCCCGCGATGGCGGCCCGGTTGATCGACATCGGTTCCGGCACAGTGACTTTCCGCCATCCGCTGGTCCGCTCGGCCATCGTGGCGGCGGCGACGGCCGAGGAGCGCCGCCGCGCGCACCTGGCGCTCGCCGACCTGCTGACCGGGTCTCCGGATCGCCAGGTGTGGCATCGGGCGGCGGGCACGGCCGGAGCCGATGAGGAGGTGGCCGCGGCGCTCGAGGACGCCGCCGAACGGTCCCGGCACCGCGGCGGTGCGGTCGTGGCGCTGGAGCGGGCCGCCGCGCTCAGCGCCACCCCCGGCCGGCGCGCGGATCGCCTGCTGCGCGCGGCCGAACTGGCCGTCGACTCCGGTCACCGCGACACGGCCGACCGACTGGTCGACACCGCGCGCACCCTCCCCCTCACCCCCGCGCAGGAGGCCACCGCGAAATGGCTGCTCAGCGGATTCGAGGACGGCATGCGCGAAAGTCCCTCGCGCATCGGCGAACTGGCCGCGCTCGCGGCCTCCGTCGCCGCCGACGGGTATCCGGATCCCGCGCTGCGGATCCTGTGGGGTGCGGCCATGCGATGCTTCTGGTCCGAACCCGGGCCCGAGACCCGGCGCGCGGTCGTCGCGGTCGCCGACACCTTCGGCATTCCCGACGGTGACCCGCGCAAGCTGGCGATCGACTCGATCGTGGCCCCGTTCGAACGCGGCGAGCAGGTGCTGCACCACCTGCGGGCGCTGGCCGCGGCCACGGGCCGTGATCCGGAGGTCGATCACTTTCTCAGCAGCGCGGCATACCAGGTCGGGGCCTTCGACCTCGCGGCGCAGTTCGCCGGCGCCGCCGCGCCCGGATTCCGTTCCGCCGGACGGCTGGGGCTGCTGACCCGGGCCCTCGCGATTGAGGCCTGGAGCCTGGCCCGGCTCGGTGATCTCGCCGCCGCCGCGCCCATCGCGGCCGAGGCCGCGGCCTTCGCCCGGGAGACCGGCGCGCCCTTCATGCATGCGGTGGTCATTGCGGTACAGGCCGAAATCGCCGCTCTGCGTGGGGACTATCCGCAGGCCGCCGAGCTCACGGCCGATGCCGAACGGACCGGACTGGCCGCCGGTGCGCGGCCCGTGCTGGCCACCGTGCAGCTCACCCGGGGGCTGATCGCGCTCGGTGAGGGCCGATTCGACGACGCCTTCACCGATCTGGCCCGCATCCACGATCCGCGCGATCCGTCGTATTCGCCGGCGCTGCGCGCGTGTTTCCTCACCGAACTCGCCGAGGCCGCGGTCCGGGCCGGGCAGACCGACGCCGCGGCGGAACTGTTGCGCGAATTGGAACCGGTGGCGGAGTCCACGTCGTCGCCCGCCCTGCACATCGGAATGCGGTATGCCCGAGCGGTGCTCGCCGGTGACTCGGCCGGCAAGCTGTTCACCGCCGCGCTGGAGGCGGATCTCACCGGGTGGCCCGCCGAGCGCGGCCGCCTGCATCTCGCCTACGGGGAGTGGCTGCGGCGGCAGCGCCGGGTCGTCGAATCCCGCACCCATTTGCGCACGGCCCGAGAGACTTTCGATGCTCTCGGCTTCACGGCATGGAGCGAGCGGGCCCGCCTGGAACTGCGCAGTGCGGGCGAATCGAGCCCGAACCGCGACCCGGATGCCCGCGAGCGGCTCACCCCGCACGAGCTGAGCATCGCACAGCTGGCGGCGCAGGGGCTGACCAATCGGGAGATCGGGCAGCGGCTGTACCTGTCGCACCGGACCGTCAGCACCCACCTGCATCGCATCTTCCCGAAGCTCGGGATCAGTTCGCGCGGTGACCTCGCGGCGCTGCTGCCGACCGCGGACGAGCCGGCATAGCACGCGCGGTCGTCTCCGCGGGGGCGTCAGACGGTGATCGTCTGATACTCGGTGTACTGGCCGAGACCCACGGCGCCGTATTCGCGGCCGATCCCGCTGGTCTTGAATCCGCCGAAGGGGCCGTCGAATCCGATCGGCGCACCGTTGATGGTGACCGTGCCGGTCCGGATGCGGCGGGCGACGGCCAGCGCCGCGGCCTCGTCCGCCGACCAGACGCCACCGGAGAGTCCGTAGTCGGAGTCGTTGGCGATGCGCACCGCGTCGTTTATGTCGTCGTAGGCGAGCACGACCAGGACCGGGCCGAAGATCTCCTCACGGGCGATGCGCATGGCCGGTGTGACGTCGGCGAAAACAGTTGGGGTGACATAGAAGCCGTCCCGCAGACCGGGTGGGACCTGCGGACCGCCGCATACCAGGCGCGCGCCTTCGGCAATACCGAGCTCGATGTAGTCGCGGACCCGCTGCTGCTGATCGCCGCGCACCATGGGCCCGATGAAGGTTTCCGGGTCGCGCGGATCGCCGACCGGCAAGGACTCGACCAGCGCGGTCAGCGCTGCTACCACCTCCTCGTAGCGGGAGCGCGGGGCGAGGATCCGCGTCTGGGCGACGCAGGACTCTCCATTGTTCAGCAGCGAACCGAATTTCAGGCCGTTCATCACCGCCGTCAGATCCGCATCGGGCAGGATCACCGCCGGCGATTTGCCGCCCAGTTCGAGACTCACCCGTTTGAGCTGGGTGCCGGCGATGGACGCGATCCGGCGACCGGCCCCGGTCGAGCCGGTGAACGCGATCTTGTCCACGCGCGGATGGGAGATCAGGTACTCGCTCGTTTCCCGATCCGCGGGCAGCACGCTGATCACGCCTTCCGGCAGGCCGATTCGATCCACCAGCTCGGCCAGCAGACCCATGCTCAGTGAGTTCTCCGGAGACACCTTCAGCACCACCGAGTTTCCGGCGAGCAGGGCGGGCAGGATCTTCGACGTCGCCGAGGAGAAGGGCGAATTCCACGGGATCACCGCGGCCACCACGCCGACCGGTTCGCGCCGGACCACGCTGCGCACACCGGCATCCGGGCCCGACGGGGTGAGCATGTGCTCCCAGTCGAGATTCTCGGCGGCCGCGAGGTAGGCATTCGACTGCCGGGTCAGACCGGCCTGGCCGGCCTTGGTGAACCATGCGGCGGAACCGTTTTCGTCGGTGATGAGTTCGGCGATCCGGTCGGCCTGCTCCTCGCGCAGCTTGTCGAACAGTCGCAGCGCCGCGATTCGCTCGGCAGGCGGGGTATCGCGCCAGACGCGGCCCTCGAAGGCCGCGTCCGCCGCCGCCACCGCACGGTCCACATCGGCGGGTTGCGCCTGCGCCGCCCGGCCGATGACCGATCGATCGTGCGGCGAGAGGATCTCCAGCAGTGCCGGTTCGCTGGGTTCGATCCAGGAACCGCCGATGTAGAGGCGGTCATAGGTGATCATCTGGATTCTCCTGAAATCAGCGAATTCTGTTGGTCGCGATAGGTTTCCAGCAGTCGGAGCCAGACTTCGCTGATGGTGGGGAACGACGGCACCGCATGCCAGAGGCGGTCGAGAGGGACCTCGCCGGCGATGGCGATGGTGGCCGAGTGCAGCAGTTCGGCGACGCCCGGGCCGGCGAAGGTCGCGCCGACGATGACCCGGCGATCCGGGTCGATCAGGACGCGGGCACGTCCCCGATAGCCGGGATCGTGTTGGATCGCACCGGCGACCCGGCCGATGTCGTAGTCGACGACGTCCACGTCGCGCCCGGCGTGCGCGGCGTCCTCGGTGGTGAGACCCACCGCCGCGATCTCCGGGTCGGTGAACACCACCTGCGGCACCGCTTCGAGGTCGGCGGTCCCCGCGTGGCGGCCCCAGCGTCCGGTGTCCAGTGCCAGCCCGCGTGCGCGGGCGGCGATGACCGTACCGGCGATCCGGGCCTGGTACTTGCCCTGATGGGTCAGCAGCGCACGATGATTCACGTCACCGACCGCGTACAACCACTCCCCGTCGACCGCGGTCACGGTGAAGGTGTCGTCGGTGGTGAGCCACTGGCCGGGTGTCAGGCCGATCGTGTCGAGGCCGAGGTCACGGGTGCGAGGTGCGCGTCCGGTCGCGAGCAGGAGTTCGTCGGCGACCAGCCGGGCGCCGTCGGCGAGGGTGAGGTGGATGCTGTCGTCGGGTCCGCCCGCGCGCTCGGCGGCGGTGATGGTGGTACCGAACCGCAGGTCCACTCCGGCTTCCCGGAGCCGCTCGGCGACCAGGTCAGCGGCGAAGGCTTCGACGCGGCCCAGCAGCCGGGATTCGCGGGCGACGAGGGTGACCCGCGCGCCCAATGCCTGCCAGGCGGCGGCCATTTCGGTGGCGACGACTCCGGCTCCGAGAATGGCGAGCCGGTCCGGTACCTCCCGGGCGCTGGTGGCTTCGCGACTCGTCCACGGCCGCACGGCATCCAGGCCCGGCAGTGGCGGCAGGGCGGCCGACGTGCCGGTGCACACGGCCACCGCGTACCGGGCCGCGAGCCGCACGGTCTCGCCCTCGGGCGTCTCGACCGTCACCCGCCGGGATCCCTCGAGCCGGCCGTGGCCGCGGACGAGTTCGACATCGACCGAGGCGAGCCAGTCGAGCTGGTCCCGGTCGTCCCAGTCGGCCACCATCCGGTCTCGATGCTTCAGCACCGCGGCCGCGTCGAGGGGTCCGGTGACCGCTTCCCCGACACCGGGGAAGCGAGCGGCCTCGCGGTACAGCAGCGCAGGGCGCAGCAACGCCTTGCTGGGTTCGCATGCCCAGTACGAGCACTCGCCGCCCACCAGTTCGGATTCGACGATCACGGTGCTCAACCCGGCGGCGCGGGTGCGGTCGGCGACATTCTCGCCGACCGGCCCGGCCCCGACAACCACGACGTCGAAGGTACGAACTTCCTTGTCGGACATGATGTTCCCTTCGATGGCCGAGTCAGCGGCCGGGTGCGCGCTGCGTGATTTCCTGCAGGAACCAGTCGTTGCCGTCCGGATCGGTGAACGCGGCGAACGATCCGTAGCTGCGGCGCTGCGGATCCGCTCCGGGGACCCGGCTTTCGGTTCCGGCGTGGTGGAATACGCCGGTGGCATCGCGGAACGGTCCGTCCACGGCGATCCCGCGTACGGTCAACTCCGCGACGGCCTTCTCGATATCGGTGACGATCAGATGCAGACCCCGCAGGGATCCGGGCTCGGCCGCGGTGACACCGGTGCCGAAGATGATCGAGCACTCCGAGCCGGGCGGGGTGACCTGCACGACGCGATAACCGTCGTCCACGGGAAAATCAGCGTCGAGACGGAAGCCGAGGCGCTCGGCGTAGAAGGCCTTGGCGCGGTCGACGTCGGCGACGGGCAGGACGACGACTTCCAGTTTCATGTCCATGATTCGTGTTCTCCTCGAAAGTCTTTCGCGATTGTCAGTGGGCGGAATTCTTGGCGGCCTGCTCGATCACCTCGGCCACCCGATCGGGGTGCGAGACGGCCACCGAGTGCGAGGCCGCGATCTCGGTGACCTGCGCGCGCGCCCGCTCGGCCATGAACCGTTGTGCCGCAACGGGGATGTTGAGGTCCTGGGTGGTGATCACGTCCCAGCTGGGCTTGTCGGTCCAGGCGGCGACGGTGGCCTTCTCCTCGAGCGCGGCCTGCAGGATCGGACGCTGGGCAGCGGCGGCCAGGGCGGCGCGCTCGGCGGGGACGTCGGCGGCGAACTGGTCGTGGAACTTGGCCTGCTGGATGTACAGGTCGGTGCCGGTGCTGCCATCGGGATTGGTGAACGGGACCGGGTCGAGCGTGCCCGGCAGGGTGGACCCGGGGAACTTGTTGGTCAGCTCGAGCGCGGTCTCGCCGGGTGCGGGCAGGAACGCCGCCACGTAGACCAGGGCCTTGACCTGATCGCTGCCGGCCGCGGCTGCGCTGATGACCGATCCGCCGTAGGAGTGCCCGACCAGCACGACGGGTCCGTTGATGTGGCTGATCAACCCCCGCAGGGTGATGGCGTCGGCGGCGGGCCCGCGCAGCGGATCGGCTGCCGCGACAACCGGATAGTGGTCCTTGCGGAGTTTGTCGATGACGTCGTTCCAGCTCGATCCGTCCGCGAACGCGCCGTGCACCAGCACGATGGTCGGCTTCGGCGCGTCCTCGGTCGGTCCGGCATGAGTGGTGGTGCCGGCGGTGCACGCGACGGCGAGGCTACCGGCCGCCACCGCCGCCGTGACCGCCGCGATCGCCCGGCCCGCGCGCCGCATCCGGGGGTGTCGAATGTCGACCATGTCATTGTCCTTTCGAGGTGAAGCACGTTGTGCGGCTTCCACTCTGGTTTCCGCTGCCCCACCGCCACATCTGTCGACTGACGCCGACCATGACGTAGGCGTCATCCGGCGGTGGAGAGGTGGGACGGCGCGAGCGTCCGCGTCGAGGACGATAGGTTTCGCGGGAATGCCGCGGCGAGCGTCGGATGACGTAATCACTGTCGGTCAGGACGAGTTCGGGTGACGTAGGCCGACCCGTCGGACCCGGATGATCAGCCGATGGCGGTTCGGGTTCCGAGGGCGGTGAGCAGGGAAAGGCGTTCGGCGTCTGCGCTGCCGGGCTCGGCAGTGTCGATCATGATTCGCAGGTCGCAGCCCGCCACCGTGAGGACGGCGCAGTCCAGGGTCAGGGCGCCTGCTGTCGGGTGGTCGATGGTCTTGACCGTGATGTCGTAGCCGGCGACGGCGCCGGACTCCCAGAGTGAGGCGAAGCGGGGGCTGTAGGTACGCAGATCGGCGATGAGGTGGCGTAGGCGCTGGTCGGCGGGGTAGCGGGCCTCGGCGGCGCGCAGGTCGGATACCAGTGCGGTTTCTAGGGATTCGAGGGTGTCCGGTGCGTAGCGGCCGACGGAGCCGGGGCCGATGAAGTGCCGCCACACCCGATTGCGTTCGTTGCCCTGCCAGGTCGCGGAATCGCCCAGCAGTGCCGCGCATGCCGGATTCGCTTGCAACAGTGTCCAGGACGCGTCGAAGACGGCGACCGGGATGCCGACCAGCCGATCCAGCATGCGCTGGACGGCCGGCGGGATGGCGGTCGGGACGGTTCCGGGCTCGGGCAGTACCAGTCCGGCCAGCCGGTACAGGTGCGCACGCTCGTCGGCCGACAAGCGCAAGGCCCGCGCCAGCGCCTCGACCACCTGGGGCGAGGGGTTGGATGCCCGGCCCTGTTCGAGCCGGGTGACGTAGTCGGCGGAAATACCGGCCAGCAGCGCCAGTTCCTCACGGCGCAGGCCGGGCGCTCGGCGCGCGCCATTCGTCGACAGCCCCACGGCATCGGGCGATACCTGATCACGCCAGCGCCGTACCGCTACTCCGAATTCCGCTGTGGCCATGGGATTCATTCTGCCCGTTCTGCCGATCCGCTCACCGTCGGCGTATTGCCCGGTATCGACCGTCCCCGCCTGGTATCGACAGTCCCAGGAAGATCAGGCGACTGGCTGATGCCGGCGGGCGGCGCGAATCTGAGGACATGACAACAACGCTCATTACCGGCGCCAACAAGGGGCTGGGTTTCGAGACCGCCCGTCAGCTCGTCGCGGCGGGGCACACGGTGTATGTCGGCAGCCGCGACGGCGAACGTGGGCGGCTCGCCGCGGCGGAAATCGGGGCACGCTCCGTCCAGCTGGATGTCACCGACGACGCCTCGGTCACCGCGGCGGCGAAGATCATCGAGGCGGACGGCGGACTCGACGTCCTGGTCAACAACGCTGGCATCGATATCGAGGGCAATGGCACCGTCGACCTCGCGGATGTCACCGCCGACATGATGCGGACGGTGTTCGACACCAATGTTTTCGGCGTCGTGCGCGTCGTGCACGCGTTCCTGCCGCTGCTACGGCAATCCACCGCACCGGTCATCGTCAATGTCAGCAGCTCGCTGGCCTCGATGGCACGCGGCACCACCCCGGGCACCCATACCTACGCCTATCCCGGATTGTCCTATCCCGCATCGAAAACCGCGCTGAACAGAATCACCGTGCAATACGCGAAAGCGTTCCCGGATATTCGGATCAACGCGGTGGAGCCCGGATACACCGCGACCGACCTCAACGGCCACGCGGGCAGGCAGACCGTCGAGGAGGGCGCCGAGATCATCGTACGGATGGCCCGGGTGCCCCGAAACGGGCCAACCGGAGGCTATTTCGACGCCTCCGGAACGCTGCCCTGGTAGAGACCGAGGATCAGCCATCACCAGCAGTAGGGGAACGTGCACGTGGTCGGATCATTGGGTCCGAAGATGACCGCGAAACGAATTCCTCGACGGCCGGTGGCAGGTGGTCTGGTCCCAAGCCACGCAGATCCGCTGAATTCCGCACGGGCTCAGGCCAGGATGATCGAGGCGGCGTGTTCGCCGATCATCATGGTGGCCGCGTTGGTGTTGCCGCCGACGATGCTCGGCATGATCGAGGCGTCGGCGACGCGCAGTCCGTCCACTCCGCGCACCCGAAGTGTCGGGTCCACGACCGCGCGCTCGTCCACACCCATGCGGCAGGTGCCGACGGGGTGATAGACGGTGGTTGCGCGGTTGGGGACTTCGGCGGCCAGCTCCGTGCGGCCGGGGTACTGCGGACCCGGAGAGATCTCGGTGTCCACCGCGCTATTGATCGACTTCGCGGCCATGACCTCTCGGGTCAGCTCCATGCCGTGTACCAGTGTGTCCACGTCGCGCTGCTCGGCGAGATAGTTGGGGTCGATGGCGGGCGCCGCGGTGGGGTCGGCCGACGTCAGTCGCAGCGTGCCCCGGCTCTGCGGGTAGATCATCGTCACCAGGACGGTCAGCGACCGGCGCGGATCGGGGGTGTGGCGGATCGGGGCATCCTGATTGGGGCCGGGATAGCTCCACGGCAGCACGTGCAGTTGCAGATCGGGCGCCCCGGCCGCATGCGGGGTACGCAGGAACGCGACGACTTCGAACACGCTGCGCGCCAGCCAGGTGCTGTTGTTGCGCAACGACTCCCGTAGAAACGCACGGGCGAAATAGCCCGCCGACGAACGGCGCACGGCGGTCGGCATGGCGAAGGTCATCGGCACGAACAGGTGGTCGTGCAGGTTGTCGCCCACCGGGAGGTCGGCGACGACGTCGATGCCGAGGGCGCGGAGATGGTCGGCCGGTCCGATGCCCGAGAGCATGAGCAGCTGTGGGGATCCGAATGTGCCCGCGCTGACGATGATCTCGCGCTCGGCCCGCAGCACTTCGATGCCCCGCGCGGTCCGGTATTCCACACCGGTGGCCCGGCCACTCTCGATCACGATGCGCGTCACGTGCGTATTCAGTAGCACCGTAAGGTTTTTCGGGCGATCGTCGAGGTACCCGACCGAGGTGCTGTAGCGCAACCCGCTGCTGTTGCTCTGTTGGAAGATCGAGACGCCTTCCTGCTCGGCGCCGTTGTAGTCGGGGTTGCGCGGCAGGTCGGTGGTTTCGGCCAGCGCCTCCATGAACGACTCGGACGCGGGCGTCAGATCGCGCGCCCGGATCACCTTGATCGGACCTGCGCCACCGCGGAACTCGCTCGCGCCGTCCTCGAACGACTCGAATTTCTTGAAGCTCGGCAGCACGTCCTCATACGACCAGCCGTTGTTGCCCTCGCCGGCCCAGTCGTCGAAGTTCCGCCGGTTGCCGCGCACGAACACCATGCCGTTGACCGAGCTCGAACCCCCGACCACCTTGCCGTGCGTCTGCGGGATGGTACGGCCCAGGGCATGCTTCTGCTCGACGGTGTAGTGGCCCCAGTCGATCCGCTTCTTCAGCTGCGGCACGCTGTGCATCGGGCCGATCATGCCGGGCTTGCGCACCAGCCGGCTGTTGTCACGGCGGCCGGCCTCGATCAGCGTGACGGCGGCGCCGGTATCGGCCAGCCTGCGAGCAATAATGGCCCCGGCGCTCCCGGAACCGATGATGATGTAGTCCGTCGCCGCCATGACCAGCCCTTCTGTCCGCACAGGTCTCGCCGCGAGTCACCGACGAAACTGGAACATGTTGCGAAAGTACTCGAAAGCGGCCGCCCAGGAACCCGTTTCAGAGCACAGTGAGGCGGAGTTGGCCGGTTGGTGTCCGCGCAGCACCGCGAGGGACCCGAGTCGAGCAGGTGGCCCGGTTCGCGCGAACGAATTCGTGCGCCTCGAACGCGACATGCCTCGTCACACCTGGCGAATCCCCGGTCGGTTTCGTGGCGCAGGCCCAGCAGGGCCCCACCACCTCGAGCTTGCTGCTCGACGATTCCGACGACTTCGACGACGTGCCATCGCTACCCCCGCCAGCGCCACCACGCACGCGGCCGCCACCATCGCACGTTTGCTGAAAACCAGACCGGCAATCTTGCAACCTGCACGAGATCTCGAGATCCAAAATCGTCACCAGCAACGTGACAGCCATTCCACCCCATTTCCAAGCCGAATCCGAACCGGTCATCCATGCGATCAGTAAGCTGCCGAGCACATCAGGCCACTTGAGAAATAGCTATCTATCAGCGCATACCCAAAAGGATGCGCACATTATGATGTGAAATGACAGCCGAGGTGAAGCGGACAGAGAGAGGCACGAGAAAGGAACGAGGATCATGACCACACCCGAGCATGCGGCACACACCGAGCACGACCACCATCACGGCGAAGGTTGCGGACATGTAGCTGTTCCACACAACGGCCACACCGACTACGTGCACGACGGTCACCTGCACCGCGCACACGGCGATCACTACGACGAGTGCGAACCGGCCGCGCACACCGCGCACGAAAGCCACGATCATGTCCACGGCGAGGGCTGCGGCCACACCGCGGTGCCCCACGGCGACCACGTCGACTACATCCACGATGGGCACCGGCACGCACCTCACAACGGGCACTACGACGAACACTGATGATCATGCTCCCGCGCGGAGCGGCGGAATCGATTACACGCGATAGCGACTGAGTTCGCGAACGCCAGTCCTGCGGGTAAAGCAGTGGCAACCACGGCGGGCACCGCCATACTCTGCGTTCGTTATGAATCAGTACGAGATCCGCGCAGACTTCGACCGCGACACGATCGTCGTCTACCAGGCCTTCAACGACGCCATCGCCTCCGCCGCTGTCGCAGCGCAGCGCTTGGTCGAGCCCTTCTCACTCAACCGCATGACGTGGATCAAGCCGTCTTTCCGATGGCTCATGCAACGCAGCAACTGGGCCCGGAAGCCCGGTCAGGAACGCATTCTCGCCGTCCGGATCACCCGGACGGGATGGGAAGAGGCCCTCACTCACGCAGTCCTCACCAGTCCCGAGCGGCGCGTCTACGCTGATGCCGCACAGTGGCGGGCGATGTTCGAACACGCGCTCGTCCATGTCCAATGGGATCCGGAGTACTCGATCCACGGGGCGAAGCTCGACCACCGCAGCATTCAGGTCGGCTTGTCACGGAACATCGTCGAACGCTACGTCAGCGACTGGACCGTAGAGATACGCGATTGCACTCCCCTGGTGCACCGGATCTCCGCATATATGCGCGAGGGGCGGGCCGACCGCGCCAAGCGCCTCATGCCCCCGGAGCAGCACTATCCACTCGGCGAAGAACTAGCCAGAAGCCTTGGGGCCCTCGAGCGCAGGTAGGCGAACATGGCGACCCCACCGCATCCCGTAGCGGTCTGGCCTGCTCCAGTCGATGACGAGTCACGGTTCATGGCGCTGGTAGATCTGCCGGCGGCGGTGAACGCCACTCCGCAGCACCTGCTGTCGTGGCTGCTGTGGGGATGCGAGATCGTTCTGCTGAGCACGTCGATTCACCCCGGGGCCTTGCTGTGGATCGAGTGTAGGCGGCCGGAAATCCATCAGCGATGAGCTCAGCAAGAGCCGAACCGTCTCAACGGCAACGCATTCGGAGGGACGGCGGGGGACGGTCGCGCAATCGTCATGCAGTTGTGTTGCCGCTTCGCATGTATGTTCACCTGATGGTGGCCGCGGCGCGACACGCTGAAGGCGGGTGACACCACGACAGCAGGATGTGCAGAACCTTTGGTTATCGAGACGGTACGACCCCGGTCGGCGGTGCAGGAGATCCCGCCACCGGTTGTGGCCGAATCCGCGCCGATGCGCGGTAGCGAGTACGCGGCCCTGTTGCGGCGCGTCCGGCAGGCTGGTCTGCTCCAACGGCGGACGCGCTACTACGGGTGGAAAACCGGTTTCACCGCAATGGCTTTCGCGGCGGGGTGGGCGGCGTTATGGGTATTCGGCGACTCGTGGTGGCAGCTGGGGACCGCGGTCTTCCTGGCCGCGGTCTTCGCGCAGCTCGCGTTCCTCGGACATGATGCCGGGCACAAGCAGATCTTCCGGACAGGGCGGGCCAATCACTGGTATGGGCTCATCGTCGGCAATCTCGCCACCGGGGTGAGCATCGGCTGGTGGACCAGCAATCACAACCGTCATCACGCGCACCCCAATACCGAGGACGACGACCCCGACGTCGCGGGAATCCTGGCGCACTCCGGCGAACGGGCGGCCCGCGGAAAAGGCTGGCGGCGCTTCGTCTTCCGCTACCAGGCCTGGCTCTTCTTCCCGATGCTGCTCCTCGAGGCGGGCAGTCTGCACTACTCGAGCGTGCGCGCCGTGGTGAATTGGCCCATTCCACACCGTGTCCGGGAGGGCGCGTTCCTCGCCGCGCACGCGATCGCCTACTCGGCCGCGGTCTTCCTGGCGCTGTCCCCGGGTAGGGCGCTGATCTTCATCGCGGTGCAGCAGGGCCTGTTCGGCTTCTACATGGGCTGCACCTTCGCGCCCAATCACAAAGGCATGACGGTTCTTCCCGCGGGCGACAACACCGACTTCCTCCGCCGTCAGGTCCTGACCGCCCGCAACGTTCGCGGCGGACCGCTGACCGACCTCGCGCTGGGCGGACTCAACTACCAGATCGAGCACCACCTGTTCCCCTCCATGCCCCGCCCGGCCCTCCGCACCGCCCAACCCCTGGTCCGAGCGTTCTGCGCCGAACGCGCCATCCCCTACGCCGAGACCTCCCTGCTGACCTCCTACAGCCAGGCCCTCCAGCACCTGGACGCCGTCGCCCGGCACACGCGCTCCGACAGCCCGGACCGGCCTCCCGCCGGCCGCCGCGATGCGGCGCGTGCCTCTGCCCACTGACGGCGATGTCGGTCCGTACCGGTGGGACCGTAGAGATACGCGATTGCACTCCCCTCGTACACCGGATCTCCGCACATCTGCGCGAGGGGCGGGCCGACCGCGCCAAGCGCCTCATCCCCCGGGAGCAGCATTATCCACTCGGCGAAGAACCAGCGAGAAGCCTCGGGGCCCTGTGACTTACATTCGAGTGGTCGTTGGATGTACCGATTCGACTACCGCGCAAAGGATTCCGGCTTCGGTGCCACACACTGCGTCGAACTGCCGTTCATTCTCGGCAGCGACGCCGCCTGGACCCACGCGCCGATGCTCGCCGGAGCGGATCGACGCGAGCTCGACACCATCGGACGCCAGACGCGTGCCGCGTGGCTGAGCTTCGTCCGCACCGGCGCCCCAGCGCCGACCTCGAATGGTCGCCGTTCACCGCGCCAAAGCCCTTCGTCCGGGCACCTGGGTGTGGTCGGCTGAGGCGCCTCGCAACCGACCGCGGTGACCGGTAGGCGAACTGGACCCGCGGGTCAGTGGTCGTGGTCGTCCTCGCCGTGCGGGTGGCCGTGGGCGAGTTCGTCCTCGCTGGCGTCGCGGATGTCGATGACCTTGACGGTGAAGTGCAAGCGCTGACCGGCCAGCGGGTGGTTGGCGTCGATGGTCACCTCGTCGCCATCGACCTGGCGGACGGTGACGATCTGCGAATCGCCGTCCGGCGCCTCGGCGTGGAACTCCATTCCGGGCTCGACCTCGTCCACGCCCTCGAACATGTCGCGGGGCACGGCGCTGATCAGCTCGGCCTGGTACTCGCCGTAGGCGTCCTCGGGCTCCACCACGACGACCAGCTCGTCGCCGGTGTTCTTGCCCTCGAGGGCCTGCTCCAGACCCGGCACGATGTTGTCCGCGCCGTGCAGGTACACCAGCGGCGCCTCACCGACGGAAGTGTCCAGCACCTCGCCGTCATCGGCCTTCAGCGTGTATTCGATGGAGACAACCTTGTCAGCGGCGATCGACATGGCGGTAACCCTTTCACAGAGGAATCCGGACCGCGCAAATGTATCCCGTCAACTTTCCGGCGCCTGCTCGGCGTGTCCGCCGGGCGCTCGCGGGCCGTCACTGCTATGAACCCCATCGTGCCCGATGCATTTTGGCATTTCGTTGCCGCACTGTCCGTCTCCGCCACCGCAGTGGTCGCACCCGCGACCGCACTCGCCGCACCACCCTCCACGCCGGAATGCGCGACCACCCTGTCTCCCGCCGAGAACGACGAGATCACCCGGCTCGCCGATACCGGCACGCTCGCCGGCGACGACGAACTCGCACGGCTCGAGGACGCCGTGTCCCGCGACCATCTGATCACCCGGATCCTCGAGCAGCACGCGGATCGCCGGGGCACCTTCGCCACCGGTCTGGACGTCGTCGAGCAGCAGTCGGTGCTGCCGCTGCAGCGCGATCCGCAGGCGTTCGCCGACCGGGAGTACGCGCACCGGGTCAGCTTCGATCTGCTGCGCCGGTTCCTCGACAATGTGCATGCCGAGTTCAGCGGCGGCACACCGGAACCGCACTGGGCCGACTACTTCGCGCTCGCCGCGGACTGCGCGGCCTCGCCCGGCCGGGTCGCGCTCGCCGGCTACAACGCACACCTGATCGTCGATCTGCCGCGGGCGGTCGCCGAGGCCGGATCGACACCGGCCGACGCCGGCGACTACTTCAAGATCGTGGCCAGCATCGCCCAGACCGGCGATGTCATCACCGAGCGGACCGATCGGATCTACCGCGCGAACATGGGCCCGCTGTGGCGGTTCTACTTCTTCGGCGAAGGACTCGATCAGGTGCTCGGCCAGGGAGTCGCCACCAAGCCGCTGCTGGTCGCCGCCGACCTCGGGGCCAATGTGACGATCTTCGCCAACGGACTCGCCCTCGCGAATCCCGCACTGACGACGGCGACGGCCGCGGAGATCGAGCTGGAGCGCCGGACCGCGGAATGCGCATTCGACATCCTGGCCCGGCTCAACGGTATCTGAGATCGCATCGCCAGGCGAAACCCGCTGCCCGGCAGTGGCTTTCGCCCGGTTCGCGCTATCGGCTCAGTGGGCCGAGAGGCTGCTGAGGAGTCCCGCGAGGGGGTTGGACGCCGAGGAGCCGGAGCCGCCGCCCGCCGGGGTGCAGTCGACGACGTTCACGGTGGTGGTCTTGGTGCTGACCACCTCCTGAGTCGCCTTGAGGGTGTGGGAACCGGTGGTGGTGGGCGTCCAGCTGAAGGTGGCCTGACTGTTGGACACCTTGGAGTTGCCGACCTGGGTGTCGTTGTCGGTCAGCGACACATCGAACAGGAACGAGGTCGCGGTGACGGCGACGGTGACGGTGGTGGCCTGGTTGACGCAGACCTGGCTGCCGCTGACGGTGATTCCGGTGACCAGCGCGCTCGCATCGGGGGCGGTCAGGGCGGCGACGGCGGCCGCGGCGCCGAACGCCGTCGCGCCGATTCCGGCTCGGCGGGAATTCTTCATGATGGTGCTCCTCACGTATCGCTCACGACAGCGTGAGCAATGAGAAACGATAACGCTTCACTGTCGCGATCGGAGCGGATTGCCGGAGACCCACTTCGCCGACGCCACTGCCGATTCGGCATCGCTGGCAGAATCCGGAGCATGGCCCAGTCTTCGGTTTCGACCACGTCGCCGGCGGTCGGTCGGGCGCTCGACATCCTCGTCCGATTGGCCCAGGGTCCGGGCCCGGTCCGGGCCGCGGCACTCGCCCGCGACCTGGGGCTGCCGCGCTCGTCGGTCTACCACATCCTGTCGGTGCTGGTGGACCGCGGATTCGTGGTGTACGTGCCGGGCGAGCAGGCCTACGGACTGGGCGTGACGTCCTTCGAGATCGGTTCGGCCTACCTGCGCCACGAACCGCTGGAACGGCTGGCTCAGCCGATTCTGCACCAGCTGGCCAGACAACTCGGGCAGGCCGTGCATCTGGGCATTCTGCACGGCAACGAGACCGTCTATCTGCTCAAGGAACGCCCCGGCTCCGGTCCGGCCGCGGAGGTCTCGCTGATCACCGACATCGGGGTTCGGCTGCCGTCGCATCTGACCGCGAACGGGCGGGCGATTCTCGCCTCGCTGCCGGATGCCCAGGTAAAAGCGTTGTACGCCAAGCGTTCCGACTTCATCACCCGCACGGGGCGCGGGCCCCGGACCCTGACCGAGCTGCGCCGAGACCTGGAACAGATCCGCGCCCGCGGCTGGGCCGAGGAGGTGGAACTGGTGACGGCGGGCCTGCGGTCGGTCGGCACGGCGGTGTTCGACCACAACAGCCGTCCGGTCGCGGCCCTCAGCACCACATGGCGCACGCTGTCCTATCCCGAGCCGGAGGTGGTGGGGCAGGCCCTGCGGTGGGGCGCGGAGCGTCTGACCTCACGAATCGCGGGTCAGGCACCGATAGCGCGGTGACTCTGCACCCCGCTTGTGAGACCCCTCACAGTGGTTGTATGTTGTTGTATATACAACCGCCGCAATGGGGAGATTTCCGACAATGACGCAGGACTGGGACGACGACCTCTACGCACGCATGGCAGATCACACCCTGGCGAAGGCGTACTCCCGGTCCCTGCCCGAGTGGTACAAACACGACTTCGACCCCGGCCGGGCCGCCGCCGACATCGCCCGCATCGAAACGCTGCACCCCGACTCGTGCGACGTGGCCCTGCACCCACCCACCGGACGGGCGCGCGGACGGTTGCGACTCACGCTCTACATCGCCGGTGCGGCCGTGTCGCTCAGCCGCATCCTGCCGGTCATCCAGTCCCTCGGCGTGGAAGTCCTGGACGAACGCACCTACCCGGTCGACGATTCGGCCGGAAACCAATGCTGGATATACGACTTCGGCCTGGCCTTCGACAGCGAACCGGCCTCCGACGACGGCACGCACACCCGCTTCACCGAAGCCTTCGCCGCCGCCTGGCGGGGCGACGCCGAGAGCGACACCTTCAACCGCCTGGTGCTGGGCGCGGGATTGGCCTGGCGTCCGGTGTCGGTACTGCGGGCGTACGCGAAGTACCTGCGGCAGAGCGGATTCCCGTACAGCCCGGAGCGGATCGCGGAAGTCCTTGCCGCACATCCCGAATCCGCGCGGCTGCTGACGGACCTGTTCCACGCGCGGTTCGCGCCGGACGGGAACACCGCGGCCGCCGAGGCCGACGTGACCGACCGGCTGAACGACGCCATCGGCCGGGTCGTCGGGCTCGAAGCGGACCGCATTCTGCGCGCCCTCACCACGCTGGTGCGAAACACACTGCGCACCAACTACTTCGTGCGCGACGGCAATGCGACGGCACTGTCGATCAAGCTGGACCCGCAGCGTATCGACGAACTCCCTCATCCCAGGCCACGATTCGAGATCTTCGTCTACTCGCCCCGGGTCGAGGGCGTGCATCTGCGGTTCGGCGCCGTGGCGCGCGGCGGCCTGCGCTGGTCGGACCGCAAGGAGGACCTGCGCACCGAAGTCCTCGGACTGGTCAAGGCGCAGGCGGTGAAGAACGCCGTCATCGTGCCGGTCGGCGCCAAGGGCGGATTCGTCGTCAAACAACCCCCGCGGCCCACCGGCGACGACACGGCCGACCGTACCGCCCACCTGACCGAGGGCATCGCCTGCTACCGGCAGTTCATCGCCGGCCTGCTCGACGTCACCGACAATATCGACGCGGCCACGGGAGCCGTGCTCCCGGCCCGCGACGTCGTCCGCCACGACGGCGACGACACCTACCTGGTCGTGGCCGCGGACAAGGGCACCGCGACCTTCTCCGATATCGCCAACGATGTCGCGGCGGGCTACGGCTTCTGGCTCGGCGACGCGTTCGCCTCGGGCGGATCGGTCGGCTACGACCACAAGGCGATGGGCATCACCGCCCGCGGCGCGTGGGAGAGCGTCGAACGCCACTTCCACGAAATGGGCCGCGACACGAGCACCGCCGATTTCACGGTGGCCGGGATCGGCGACATGAGCGGCGATGTCTTCGGCAACGGCATGCTGCTCAGCGAGCACATCAGGCTGGTCGCCGCGTTCGACCACCGGCACATCTTCCTCGACCCGCAGCCGCGGGCAGCGCTCTCCTACGGCGAACGCCGGCGCCTGTTCGAACTGCCCCGCTCGTCATGGGCGGACTACGATCCCACCCTCATCAGCGCCGGCGGCGGGGTGTGGCCGCGATCGGCGAAATCGGTGCCGCTCGGTCCCGAAGCCCGTGCGGCGCTGGGGCTTCCGGAGTCGGTGACGGCGGCGCCACCGAACGAGGTGATCCGCGCGATCCTGCGCGCACCCGTCGACCTGCTGTGGAACGGCGGCGTAGGTACCTACGTCAAGGCCGCCGCCGAATCGCACGCCGACGTCGGCGACAAGGCCAACGACGGCGTGCGGGTGAACGCCGCCGACGTGCGGGCCACCGTGGTCGGCGAGGGCGGCAACCTCGGATTCACCGCGCGCGGCCGCATCGAATACGCCTGCGGCGGAGGCAGAATCAACACCGACGCCCTGGACAATTCGGCCGGGGTCGACTGCTCCGACCATGAAGTGAACATCAAGATTCTGCTGGACGGCATGATGTCGGCGGGCCGGGTGGACCGGGCCGAACGCGACCGGCTGCTGGCCGATATGACCGGCGAGGTGGGCCGGATCGTCCTGCGGGACAATCGTTCCCAGAACCGGGTCCTGGGCGTGAGCCGCGCCGACGCGGCCGCCCGCATCGGCGTGCACGCCCGCATGATCGCGCAGCTGGAGGCCCGGCGCGGACTGGTCCGGGCCCTGGAGGCACTGCCCGACGAGAACGAGCTCACCCGGCGCGCCGACAGCGGCCGCGGTCTGACCTCCCCGGAACTGGCGACCCTGCTGGCGCACGCCAAACTCGCGATCAAGGACGAACTGCTCGCCGGCGACCTGCCCGACGACCCCGCGCTGCACGATCACCTGCTCGCCTACTTTCCCGCCTCACTGCGAGAACGCTTCGGCGACAGCGTGTCCGAGCACCCGCTGCACCGCGAGATCGTGGCGACACAGCTCGCCAACGATGTGATCGACCATGGCGGAATCAGTGTCGTCTTCCGGCTGGCCGAAGACTCCGCCGCCGGCGGGGCGGATGTGGTGCGCGCCTATCTCGTCGCCACCCGGGTCTTCGGACTGCACCGCCTCTGGGACGACATCGCCACCAGTGGACTGCCGGCGGCGGTGACCAATGGACTCGTCCGCACCACGCAGCGGGTGCTCGACCGGGCGGTGCGCTGGCTGCTGGCCAACCGCCCCCAGCCGCTCGACATCGCCACCGAGGCGGGCAGATTCGCCCCGCGGCTGGCGGCACACGCACATCTGGTCCCGGAATGGCTGCGCGACCGTGAACTGGCGGACCTGCACGGCCGGATCGCGGACTCGATCGACGCCGGGGTACCGCACGAGCTGGCAGCTCGGGTGCACCTGCTGCTCGACCAGTTCGGGCTGCTCGACATCATCGAGGTCGCCGACGCGGGCGGTCACGAGGTGGCCGACGTGGCCGGGCTGTACTACGCGCTGAGCCAGCATCTGGGCACAGTGCGCCTGCTGCAATCGGTTTCGCGACTGTCCACCGAGGACCGCTGGGGTTCGATGGCCCGCCTGGCCCTGCGCGACGACCTGTACGGATCCCTGCGCCTGCTGTGCCTGGCGCTGCTGGCGGACCGGCCCGACCCCGCCGAGCCGCCCGCCGACACCATCGCCCGGTGGGCGACCCGCAACGCCACCCGGATCCACCGGACCAGCGCCACCCTCACCGAAATCCTCGAGGGTCCGGCGGCCGACGTCGCCGCCATGTCCGTGGCGGTGCGTCAGATCCGCGGCCTGGTCCGCACGGGGTAATTCCTCAGGACGTCTGCGCGTCGAAGGTTCCCGC
Source organism: Nocardia sp. CA-151230 (assembly GCF_050942175.1). Lineage (NCBI taxonomy): Bacteria > Bacillati > Actinomycetota > Actinomycetes > Mycobacteriales > Nocardiaceae > Nocardia > Nocardia sp. CA-151230. The sequence continues at coordinate 2,527,827 of NZ_CP192061.1, read as the reverse complement.
GAGCCGGTAGCGGGAACCGGGATGCAGCAGCCGCGCCGAACTGACCAGCCGATCCTCCGACCACGTGCGACGGCGGATCAGCAGACACGGCTCCGACTCGGTCAGCCCGAGCAGGGCGCACTCGTCGGGGGTCGGCAGCACCGCCTCCACCACATGCTCGCCACGACCGAGCGGAGCCACCGACACCAGGTACGTGTTGGGCGTCGTGGTCGTGAAATCCTGCTCGAGATAGCGCGGCGCGAACTCGGGATTCACGAAGCGATCCTCCAGCTGGATCGGCAGTCCGTCCTCGAAATGCACCAGCTTCGAATGGAATACGGGGCTGCCCTCGGCGACGCCGAGATCCTGCGCGATCACCGAATCCGCCGGGCGCTGCTCCAGCGACACCACCTCGGCCCGATGCCGGTGGCCCCGGTCCCCGATCTCGTCGGCGATATTGCGCACCTCGACCAGCGCCGAACTGACCTTCCGCTCGGCCACGAACGTGCCGACACCGGTCAGCCGGACCACCAGACCGTCCGCGCTCAGCTCCCGCAGCGCGCGATTGATCGTCATGCGAGACAATCCCAGCGCACCGACCAGCTGATTCTCCGACGGCAGCAGCTCGCCTTCCCGCCAGCGCCCCGAGACGATCTGCTCGGTGATCAGATCCTTGACGCGCTGATACGCCGGGGCTGCTCCACGGCCGCGAGCCCGATACAGCGACGCGATATCCACCTCGTCCATCGCCACATTCGTCACCTGTTCCACATCCTGCCCGTCGGTGGACACCCGCCCGTTCGGGCCCAAGTGTATCGGCGCTCCGGCGCCGCCCCGCATCGGCGAGGTGTCTCGGATCCGAGAATCTCTCGCGCCGACGCTGTTCCAGGCGTCGAATCCGGGGTGTTATGGGCGTCACGATCAGCCCATACACAGGAGTCCCGATGACCACCAAACCCACGTCCGGCCCCCGCCCGGTCCGTGCGCCGCGCGGCACCGAACTGAACTGCCTCGGCTGGCAGCAGGAGGGCGCCCTGCGCATGCTGATGAACAACCTCGACCCCGAGGTCGCCGAGCGACCCGACGATCTGGTCGTCTACGGCGGCACCGGCCGCGCCGCCCGCAGCTGGGATGCCTACGACGCCATCGTGCGCACGCTGACCACCCTGAAAGACGATGAGACGCTGCTGGTTCAGTCCGGCAAGCCGGTCGGCGTGATGCGCACCAGCGAATGGGCGCCGCGCGTCCTGCTGGCCAACTCCAACCTCGTCGGCGACTGGGCCAACTGGGAGCAGTTCCGCAAGCTCGAGGCCGAGGGCCTCATGATGTACGGCCAGATGACCGCGGGCTCGTGGATCTACATCGGCAGCCAGGGCATCCTCCAGGGCACCTACGAGACCTTCGGCGCGGTGGCGCGCAAGCGGTTCGGCGGTACCCTCGCCGGCACCATCACCCTGACCGCCGGCGTTGGCGGCATGGGCGGCGCGCAGCCGCTCGCGGTGACCATGAACGACGGCGTGGCGCTGTGCGTCGACGTCGACGTCACCCGCATCGATCGCCGCATCGCGCACGGCTACCTCGACACCAAGGCCGAAAGCCTCGAAGCCGCACTGGAACTGGCCGTCCAGAAGCGCGACGCGCGGGAACCGCTGTCCATCGGCGTGGTCGGCAATGCCGCGGAGATCTTCCCGCGCCTGCTCGCCATGGGCGCGCCGATCGACATCGTGACCGACCAGACCTCGGCCCACGACCCGCTGTCCTACCTGCCGATCGGCGTCGACGTGGCCGACTGGCACCGCCGGGCCGCCGAGGATCCCGCCTGGTTCACCACCGAGGCCCGCAAGTCCATGGCCGCCCACGTCGAGGCCATGGTCGGCTTCCAGGACGCCGGCGCCGAGGTGTTCGACTACGGCAACTCCATCCGCGACGAGGCCCGCAAGGGCGGTTACGAGCGGGCCTTCGAATTCCCGGGATTCGTGCCCGCCTACATCCGGCCGCTGTTCGAAGAGGGCCTGGGCCCGTTCCGCTGGGCCGCCCTGTCCGGCGACCCGAAGGACATCGCCGCCACCGACAAGGCCATCCTCGAGTTGTTCCCGGAGAACGAGCACCTCGCGCGCTGGATCACCATGGCCGGGGAGAAGGTCCACTTCGAGGGCCTGCCCGCCCGCATCTGCTGGCTCGGCTACGGCGAACGCCACCGGGCGGGACTGAAGTTCAACGAGATGGTCGCCTCCGGGGAACTGTCCGCGCCGGTCGCCATCGGCCGTGACCACCTGGACTCCGGTTCGGTGGCCTCCCCCTACCGCGAGACCGAGGCCATGGCCGACGGCTCCGACGCCATCGCCGACTGGCCGCTGCTCAATGCCCTGGTCAACACCGCGTCCGGGGCATCATGGGTGTCGATCCACCACGGCGGCGGAGTGGGCATGGGCCGTTCCATCCACGCCGGGCAGGTGTGCATCGCCGATGGCACCGAACTGGCCGCCCGCAAGCTCGAGCGGGTGCTGTCCAACGATCCCGCCATGGGCGTGATCCGCCACGTCGATGCCGGCTACCAGCACGCGGCCGATGTCGCCGCCACGCGCGGCGTCCGAATCCCGATGCAGGAGAACTGAACTCACATGCGGAACGAATCCGGGCAGTGGACGGTCATCGACAATATCGGCGCCCTGGTGACCAATGATCCCGAGATCGGCGCGGGCCCGCTCGGCGTGATCCGGGATGCCGCGGTGGTACTCGGCGACGGCCTGATCCAGTGGGTCGGCCCGCGGTCGCGCCTGCCCGAGGGCAGCGCCGGCACCCGCGTGGACCTGGAAGGTCGCGCCGCCCTGCCCGGATTCGTCGACAGCCACGCGCATCTGGTGTTCGGCGGTGAGCGGTCGGAGGAATTCGCGGCCCGTATGACGGGCGCGCCCTACAGCGCGGGCGGCATCCGGACGACCATCGCCGCGACCCGGGCCGCCACCGACACGGCGCTGAGCGCCAATGTCGCCCGTCTGGTCACCGAGGCCCTGCGGACCGGAACCACCACGATCGAGACGAAGTCGGGCTACGGGCAGACCGTTGCCGACGAGTTGCGGAGCCTCGAGATCGCCGCCCGGCACACGTCGGAGACGACCCTGCTGGCAGCGCATGTCACGCCGCCGGAATTCGCCGGGCGCACCGACGATTACGTGCGGCTGATCATCGACGAGATGATTCCCGCCTGCGCCTCGCACGCCGCCTGGATCGACGTCTTCTGCGAGGAGGGCGCCTTCGACGCCGACCAGTCGCGTGCCGTGCTCGAGGCCGGCATCGCGGCGGGGCTCACGCCGCGGGTGCACGGCAACCAGCTCAGCTACGGCGCCGGCGTCCAGCTGGCGGCCGAGCTGGGCGCGGCCTCGGTCGATCACGTCACCTACACCACCGGCGAGGACATCGAGGCGCTGGCGGCGAGCAGCACGGTCGCCACCCTGCTGCCGGGAGCCGACTTCTCCACGCGCAACAAATATCCCGACGCGCGGGCGCTGATCGACGCCGGGGTGACCGTCGCGCTCGCCGCCGACTGCAATCCGGGCACCTGCTACACCACGAGCATCCCGTTCTGCATCGCGCTGGCCGTACGCGAAATGCACATGAGCCCGGACGAAGCCGTGTGGGCGGCGACCGCGGGCGGCGCGGCGGCCTTGCGGCGCAACGATATCGGGCACATCGGGGTCGGCGCGCGCGCCGATCTGATCGCACTGGACGCACCCTCGCACCTGTACCTGGCATACCGGCCGGGGGTGGCGCTGGTGCGCGAGATCTGGAAGGACGGACACCGGCTGTGACCGCTGTCGATCATCCGCCCGCCCCCTGGTCCGGTCGCGACGACGGCCCGGGCCCAGCACATCTGCGCTGGCACAGCGCGATATCCCCGTTCACCCCCGGAATCCCGCCCGGGGCAAGCGTTCTGGTCGGCTTCCGCAGCGATGAGGGGGTCCGTCGCAACAAGGGGCGGACCGGAGCTGCCGCCGGCCCGGCCGCCCTGAGGCAGGCACTGTCGTCCATGGCGCTACCCCGCCCGGCACGCGTCATGGACGCCGGTGACGTCACGGTCGAGGACGGGGATCTCGAATCCGGGCAGCGGCGTCTGGGCGCGGTGGTCACCGAATTGCTCGACGGCGGGCATTTCGTGACGGTGCTCGCAGGTGGGCACGAGGTCGCCTACGCCAGCTATCTCGGCATCGCCTCCGCGGCCGCGGTCGCGCACGGGGCGCGACTGGGCGTGCTCAACCTCGATGCCCATTTCGATCTACGCGCCGACCCGACGCCCAGTTCCGGGACACCGTTCCGGCAGATGGCCGAGGACGAGGCGGCAGCCGGGCGGGTGCTCAACTATGCGGTGCTCGGCATCTCGCAGCCGAGCAACACCGTGGCACTGTTCGACACGGCCGCGGCGCTGGGAGTGCGCTATCGGCTCGACGAGGACTGCACCGCGGTGGATATGACCGGCGTGCGGGGTTTCGTCGAGGAGTTCCTGGCCACCGTCGATGTCGTGTATCTGACCATTGACCTGGATGTGCTGCCCGCACCGGTCGCGCCGGGCGTCAGCGCTCCGGCCGCGTACGGTGTGCCGCTCGAGGTGATCGAGCGGGTGTGTGACCTGGTCGCGAGCAGCGGCAAGCTGGCACTGCTGGATGTGGCGGAGCTGAATCCGGAGCTCGATATCGACCACCGGACCGCGCGCACCGCCGCTCGGCTGATCCACCGGATCGTGACTCGGCGCGACGGCCGACTAGATTAGTTGCCGTTGTGTAACTAGACACTCTTGACACAGTTGTATAGACAGCCCTATACATATGTGAACGCACTCACAATCCCTGTCGGGCTGCGTTATGAACAACACCAGGGAGTCCGATCCGTGAAAGACATCTCCTCGACCCTGACCCGGGGTCTCACCGCCCGCCACATCCGATTCATCGCACTCGGTTCGGCCATCGGCACCGGCCTCTTCTACGGATCGGCCGAGGCGATCAAACAGGCCGGCCCTTCGGTGCTGCTGGCCTACCTGATCGGCGGCGCAGTGATCTTCATCGTGCTGCGGGCGCTGGGCGAAATGGCGGTCCGCAACCCGGTGTCCGGTTCGTTCGGCGAGTACGCCAGCCAGCACATCGGTCCACTGGCCGGATTCATGACCGGCTGGACCTACATCTTCGAGATGGTCATCGTGCTGCTGGCCGACACCACCGCCTTCGGGGTCTACATGGGGTTCTGGTTCCCGGATGTCCCCCGGTGGATCTGGGTGCTGTCGATCGTCTTCTTCATCGGCGCGATCAACCTGCTCAATGTCAAGGTGTTCGGCGAGCTCGAGTTCTGGTTCAGCCTGATCAAGGTGGTCGCGATCATCGCCATGATCGCGGGCGGAACCGCCGTGCTGATCTGGGGATTCGGCATCCATGACACCAGCACCGGCCTGTCCAACCTGCACACCGGCGGCGGATTCTTCGCCAACGGCGTGGGCGGCTTCCTCGGGTGCTTCGCGATCGTCATGTTCGCGTTCGGCGGTTCGGAGATCATCGGCGTCACCGCGGGTGAGGCGGAGGATCCCGAGCGGACGATTCCGCGGGCGATCAACACCGTCCCCGCACGGATCATGCTGTTCTACGTCCTGACCCTGACCGTCATCATGGCCGTCACACCGTGGAACCAGATCGGCGACGAGGGCAGCCCGTTCGTGCAGATCTTCAAGAGCCTGGGCCTGGGGTCCGCGGCGACCGTGCTGAACGTCGTGGTGATCACGGCCGCGCTGTCGGCCATCAACAGCAATATCTTCGGCGCGGGCCGGATGATGTACGGAATGGCCCTGCGCGGGCAGGCCCCGGCCGCGATGCGGCGGGTCTCGCGCAACGGTGTGCCGTGGATGACGGTCGTGATCATGGTGTCGGCGCTGCTGGTCGGCGTGATGCTCAACTACCTGATCCCGGACCGGGTCTTCGTGGTCATCGCCTCCATCGCCACCTTCGCCACGGTCTTCGTCTGGCTGATGATCCTGGTGTCCCACTTCCGCTCGCGCCGGCAGATGAGCGCGGAAGAGGCGGCCGAGCTGAAGTTCCCGGTGCCGCTGTGGCCCTACCTGCCGATCTTCGCCATCGCGGGCCTGACCTTCGTGATCGCCCTGCTCGCCTTCGACGCCGACACCCGGGTGGCGCTCGTCGTCGGAGCCGTGTGGCTGGCTCTGCTCGCCGCGGCCTACCGGCTGTGGTGCCGGCCCGCAACCGAACCCGCCCCGGTGGCCCCCGCGGACCAGGCGCCGGGGATCAACCCCGCACTGGCCACAGACCTTCTCTGACCGCAGACCTCTATCAACCGCAGATTGGACAACATCGCGATGAGCTCGAACACCCTCCGGCTTTCCGAAGAGCACACCTCGGCAGCAGGCGACGTCGAAGTCGGCGTCGGCGCCCTCACCCCCGAGGACGTGGTCCGGGTCGCCCGTGGCAATGCCACCGTGCGGCTGTCGGAGGATGCGCTCACCGTGATCGCCGCGAGCCGGACCCGGATCGAGGCGCTGGCGGCGGACCCGAAGCCGGTCTACGGCGTATCGACCGGTTTCGGGGCGCTCGCCACCCGCCACATTCCACTGGAACTGCGAACTCAGTTGCAGCGCAGCCTGGTTCGCTCCCACGCGGCCGGCTCCGGGGCCGAGGTCGAGCGTGAGGTGATTCGCGCGCTGATGCTGCTGCGGCTGTCCACGCTGGCGACCGGCCGGACCGGCGTGCGTGTGGAGGTCGCCCAGGCGTACGCGGCGCTGCTGTCGGCGGGGATCACGCCGGTCGTGCACGAGTACGGCAGCCTCGGCTGTTCCGGCGACCTGGCGCCGCTGGCGCACGTCGCCCTCGCGGTGATGGGTGAGGGCATGGTCCGCGATGCGGACGGCACGCTCATGCCCGCCGCGCAGGCGCTGGCCGCGGCCGGCCTCGAGCCGGTGGTCTTCGCCGAGAAGGAGGGCCTGGCGCTGATCAACGGCACCGACGGCATGCTCGGCATGCTCGTGCTGGCCTGCCACGACCTGCGCGGGCTGCTCCGTCTGGCCGATGTGACCGCGTCGATGAGCGTCGAGGGCCTGATGGGCACCGACAAGGTGTTCGCCGCCGACCTGCAGGCCCTGCGCCCGCAGCCGGGTCAGGCGCTCGCCGCCTCGAATATGGTTCGGCTGCTGCAGGATTCGGGCATCGTGGCCAGCCACGCCACCCCCGACTGCACGGTGGTGCAGGACGCCTACTCGCTGCGCTGCGCCCCGCAGGTCGCGGGCGGCGCGCGCGACACCCTCGCGCATGCCGAACGGATCGCGTCCTACGAACTGTCCAGCGCCGTGGACAATCCGGTGGTCACCCTCGACGGCCGGGTGGAGTCCAACGGCAACTTCCACGGCGCGCCGGTGGCCTACGTGCTGGACTTCCTGGCCATCGTGGTCGCCGATGTGGCCAGCATCAGCGAGCGCCGCACCGACCGTTTCCTGGACCGGGCCCGCAACCACGGCCTGCCGCCGTTCCTGGCCGACGATCCCGGCGTCGACAGCGGCCACATGATCGCCCAGTACACGCAGGCCGCGATCGTCTCCGAGCTCAAGCGCCTGGCCGCGCCCGCCAGCGTGGACTCGATCCCCTCCTCGGCGATGCAGGAGGACCACGTGTCGATGGGCTGGTCGGCGGCTCGCAAGCTGCGCCGCGCCATCGACGGCCTGACCCGGGTGCTGGCCATCGAGGCCCTCACCGCGGCCCGCGCCCTGGATCTGCGGGCTCCGCTGGAACCGTCCCCCGCGACCGGCGCGGTCCGCGACCGGATTCGCGAGGTGGTCGAGGGACCGGGCGCCGACCGCTACCTGGCGCCGGAGATCGAAGCGGTCGTGCAGCTGGCGGCCTCGGGCGAGTTGCTGGCCGGCGCCGAATCCGTGGTGGGCCCGCTGTCCTGAGCGCGGGGTTACCCGCCGAGCAGGCCCTTGGCGATGTGGGTGACCTGAATTTCGTTGCTGCCCGCGTAGATCATGAGCGACTTGGCGTCGCGGGCGAGCTGCTCCACCTTGTACTCGGCCATGTAGCCGTTGCCGCCGAAGAGCTGCACGGCCTCCATGGCGACCTCGGTGGCCGCGCGCGAGGAGTACAGCTTCATGGCCGAGGCCTCGGCGAGGGAGACCTTCTCGCCCGCCGCGGTGCGCTCGATGGCGTTGAACACCATGTTCTGCACATTGATTCGCGCGATCTCCATCTCGGCCAGCTTGAGCTGGATGAGCTGGAACTGGGCGATCTCCTTGCCCCACAACTTGCGTGACTTGGCGTAATCGACACTGAGCCGGTGGCATTCGTTGATGATGCCCAACGCCAGCGAGGCGATGCCGATGCGCTCGGCGGCGAAAGACTCCTTGGCACTGTCCTTTCCGTCGCCCTTGGCCGGATTCTCGGTTTCGCCGAGCAGCCGGTCGGGGGTGATGCGGACATTGTCGAAGAACAGTTCGCCGGTAGGCGAGGAGTTCATGCCCATCTTCTTGAACGGCTTGCTCTGGGTGAAGCCCGGCATGCCCTTGTCCAGCACGAAGGTCAGCACCTTGCGGTCACGGCGGTCGGTGCCGTCCTCCTCGTCCAGCTTGGCGTAGACGACGGTGACATCGGCGTAGGGGCCGTTGGTGATGAAGGTCTTCTGGCCGTTGAGGATGTAGTCCTCGCCGTCACGGCGGACGTAGGACTTCATGCCGCCGAAAGCGTCGGAGCCCGAATCGGGTTCGGTGATCGCCCAGGCGCCGACCTTCTCGAAGGTGACCAGCTCCGGCAGCCAGCGCTTCTTCTGCGCCAGGGTGCCGCGGCTGCGAATGGTGCCGACGGTGAGGCCGAGGCTCACACCCATCGAGGCGACCAGGCCGAGGCTGATGCCGGCCAGCTCGCTGTTGAGGATCACTCCCATGCTGCCCGATCCGCTGAACCCGCCGCCGGCCTTGCCCGGCTTGTTCCCGGCGCTGCCCTCTTCCCTGGCAAAGGCCTTCTCCAGGCCCTCCTTGGCGAGCTCGTCCAGGCCGAAGGTCGCGTACAGCTTGCGGATGGTGTCGAAGGGCGGCAGCGCACCACTTTCCAGCTGCTCGACGTTGGGTTTGATCTCCTTGTCGATGAATCCGCGCAGGGCGTCGCGGAACATCAGGTCTTCGTCGGACCACTGGTACATGTAGTGAACTCCCGAGGGCTCGCCGGAAAGGGTTACCCCGAATATAGAACACGTTCTACTTGGCGCGTGGCGGAGCTCAGCCCGGGACTTTCGTGGGCGGGTTGGGGGTGGCGATGGTGGCGGCCGGAGCCGACGCGACGGTGACGTCGCCGGATTCGAGATAGCGGACGACCGCGTCGTCGACAGGCGGGTTGCCCCGGCCGAACGAACCGTGGTCGGTGCCGTCGACCCAGACCAGGGTGCCGTTCAGGGCGGCGGCCATGGCGGGGCCGCCGGCGGCGGGGGTGGCGGTGTCGCGGGTGCTCTGCAGGATCAGCGGGCGGGTCGAGAGGCCGGCGCCGTCGATGCGAACTCGATCGGACGAGGATGGCCAGGCTCCGCAGAATGCGCCCGCGGCCTGCAACCGGGAGAAGAACGCGAAAATGCCGGCGCCGGAGACGAAGTCACCGATCGCGGCCGGGACAGCGGCCGGATCCGGGGCGCCGGAGTCCTCATTGCAGGTGATCGCGTCGTACATCCACTGACCGGTCGGATCCAAGGCGGTCCGCTTGGTCAGATAGGTGAGGAATTCGGTGTGCTGCGGGTCGGCACGGTACCGTCGCATCCCCTCGGCCATGTACGGCCACAGGTTGCGCGAGTACACCGCGGCCGAGGCAGCCGCATAGGTCGGACTGGTCGTGCCACTCGGATGCCGCACGGTCTGCACCAGATTCGCGATCCGCCCCGATACTTCGTCGGTTCCAGGTGTCTGCCCCGGCGCGGTGAGCGCACCGCCCGCACCGCCGAGCGCCGGATCGAGCCGGGCCAGCCAACCGCCGCCCTGCGCATCAACCTGCCGAACCCATTCGGCGGCAACAGCATTGCGGGTTTCACCCAACCCGTAGACGGCGTCGTTGGCGGCGATCCAATCGAATAGTTCGGTGAACCCCGCCTCCCGTGCCTGCCAGCCCTGCGCGAACTGCTCCCGCCAATCCCACTGCGGATTCACATTCCCATCCAGCACCATGTGATCGACATGCGGGCCGAACAGAGTCGCGTACGCGGCCCCCAGGAACGTGCCGTACGAACCACCATAGAAGTCGATCCGATCGACACCGAGCGCCTGCCGCGCCTGGTCCAGGTCCCGTGCCAGGGTCTCGGTCGTAATGGTGCGCGGATAACCGGGATCGGCACTCTCACACGCGGATCGATCGGTCACCGGGATGATCACCGCCGTGGTCGTCTTGCACTGCAGTGGCGCCGCCCACCGCAACCCGCGCGGCTGCACCGCGATCTCGTCGAACTCGCGATGCAGTTCGGGCACTGTTACGTTCCGTGGCGCCCAGAAACCTGGCGCGTCCGCACCCGGCCCGCCCTGGCCAGCGAACAGCACCCCGCGCTTGTGCACCGGATCGCTCGCCGGAATCCGGCTGATCGTGATGTCGATACGCCGCCCATCCGGCACCGCGTAATCCATCGGCACCGACAGGCTCGCACACTCGGCCTCCCCCGCCTTGGCCTCGACCGGGCAAGGCCCCCACAGCAATTCGCCGCCCGGATCGGCGGCCGCCACCGGCGCGATCCCCGTGGCCATCACTCCGCAAGCGGCCACGGCGGCCGTCCGCAACCAGCGTGCCGAACGCACTCCACCCATCACTGTGCCCCTCCCCCTGGGCGTGATCGAATCAGCCGCCACCCTACACCGCACCGCCGGAATCTTCCTCTCCGGCACCGCGCTCCGCATCCCATCCTTCACCCCCTGGTCTCGGCGGTAGCCATGTCCGGCCGCCTGGCCGCGGCACCGCCGCCTGGCGGGAACCGGTGATCGCGCTGGCGATCATGGCCTGTGCCGCGCACGGCACGGTGGCCATCGCCCATCGGATCCACCGCCGCTCGCTCATGCAGACGCAGGGCCGCCTCACCATCCGCCAGGCCCTCACGCTCGAGGGGTGAGCGGCTAAAGGCCTTCGAGCTCAGCGTCATCCGAGGCGGGCGGCGCGCCGTCGCCGCCTCGGATGGTCCAGAGGAGGCCGTCGAGTTCGTCGGGTTTGATGAGGACGTCTCGGGCCTTGGAGCCTTCGGAGGGGCCGACGACCCCTCTGGTCTCCATCAGATCCATGAGGCGGCCGGCCTTGGCGAAGCCGACGCGGAGTTTGCGTTGCAGCATGGAGGTGGAGCCGAATTGGGAGGTGACGACCAATTCGATGGCCTGCAGCAGCAGGTCCAGGTCGTCGCCGATATCGGGGTCGACGTCCTTCTTCTCGCCGGCCTTGGCGGCGGTGACGCCCTCCTGATAATCCGGTTCGGCTTGGGTTTTCGCGAAGTCGACGACGGCGGCGATCTCCTCGTCGGAGATGAACGCACCCTGCAGACGGGTCGGCTTGCTCGCGCCCATGGGCAGGAACAGGCCGTCACCCATACCGATGAGCTTCTCCGCGCCCGGCTGGTCCAGGATGACGCGAGAGTCGGTCAGCGAGGAGGTCGCGAACGCCAGGCGGGACGGGACATTCGTCTTGATCAGACCGGTGACCACGTCCACCGACGGGCGCTGGGTCGCCAGCACCAGGTGAATGCCTGCGGCACGGGCCTTCTGGGTGATGCGGACGATGGCGTCCTCGACGTCACGCGGCGCGGTCATCATGAGGTCGGCCAGCTCGTCGACGATGGCCAGGATGTACGGGTAAGGGCGGTAGACCCTTTCGCTGCCCAGCGGCGCGGTGATCTGGCCGGACTTCACCTTCCGGTTGAAGTCGTCGATATGGCGGACCTTGCTGGCCTGCATGTCCTGATACCGCTGCTCCATCTCCTCCACCAGCCAGGCCAGCGCCGCCGCGGCCTTCTTGGGCTGGGTGATGATGGGGGTGATCAGGTGCGGAATGCCCTCGTAGGGCGTCAGTTCCACCATCTTGGGGTCGATGAGAATCATGCGGACCTCATCGGGGGTGGCCCGGCACAGCAGCGAGACCAGCATGGAGTTCACGAAGCTGGACTTACCCGAACCGGTCGAACCGGCCACCAGCAGGTGCGGCATCTTGGCCAGGTTGGCCACCACGAACTCGCCCTCGATGTTCTTGCCCAGACCGATCACCAGCGGATGGTGGTCGTTGCGGGTGCTCGAGGCCTTCAGCACGTCGGCCAGGCGCACCAGTTCGCGGTCCGCGTTCGGCACCTCGATGCCGACGGCCGACTTGCCCGGAATCGGCGCCAGCAGACGGACATTCTCGGTCGCCACCGCATAGGCGATATTGCGGGCCAGGGCGGTGATCTTCTCGACCTTCACGCCGGGACCCAGCTCCACCTCGTAGCGGGTGACCGTCGGGCCGCGCACGAAACCGGTGACCGCGGCATCGATCTTGAACTGGACCAGCACCTCGGTGATGGCCTCGATCATGGATTCGTTGGCCGCACTGCGCTTCTTCGGCGGATCGCCGTCGGTGAGCAGCGACAGCGACGGCAGCGTGTAGTCGCCGTCCACCTCGCGGTCGGTGACGAACTCCAGCTGCTGCGGCTCCGGCGGCGGCGGAGTCTGGTCGACGACCTTCGCGATGGCCTTGCGCGGCTTGGGCTTCGGCTTCTCCTCCGGCGCGGCGATGTCCTTGGCGTCCTGCAGCGGCGGCTCGCCGATGATCTCGGTGGTCGCCTCGGAACCTGCGAACTCGTCGGTCGGATAGTTCTCCGACGGGGTGCGGCCGCGGCGCTTGCGCACCTCGGGACGGTGCATCGGGAAGCCGTCGGCGTCATAGCTGTCGGGGTCGTAGAGGCCGTGTTCCTCGGAGTAGCTCTCGTATTCGTCGCCGCCCGCGCCGGTGCCGAAGATCTCCCGCAGCCGGGCGGGCACATCCCGCACCTGGGTGCCGGTGAGCAGCAACAGCCCGAAACCTATGGCCAGCATGAGCAATGGCACCGCCAGGAAGGCGCTCAGCCCCTCACCCAGCGGACCGCCGACCACATATCCGACGAATCCGGCGGCATGCGCGCGACCGTGCGCGTCGGACGGCGAACCCGCCGCCAGATGCCACAGACCCAGCACCGGCAGCCCGGCCAGCAGACCGCCCAGCACCAGCCGGGGCCGGATCTCCGGCTGCGGCTCGGTCCGCATCAGAATCACCGCGATGGCCACCGCCACGAACGGCAGTGCCGCCGAGGCGGATCCGGCCACCCCGCGCACCACGGCATCCACCCAGTGCCCGACCGGACCGCCGGCCGACATCCACACGGCCGCCGCGATCACGAAGGCGAAAGCCACCAGCCCCAGCGCGATCCCGTCGCGCCGATGCCCGTGCTCGATCTCTCCGGCCCGGCTGACCGCCCGCGTCGTCGCGCCCAGCCCCCGCGCCATCATGGTCCAGCCGCTGGTGACGCCCCGCCGAACCACCGCGAGCGGTGCGGTATTCGACCCACGCCGCGGAGCGGGCCGCCGCGCCGGCGCCTTCCGTCCCGCTCCCCCGCGCCCCTTCGCGGGGGTGCGTGGGCTGCGAGCGCGGGCCTGTGCAGGAGTCTGCCCCCGCGTAGCCCCCGCTCGCGAACGTGACGTTCCGGTGCGGGCCTTACCTGCCATGCGTCCCAGGCTAGCCGCAACAGCACCACCCGGACCATCCGCAACACCCGGCCCACCCGAATCAGAAACTGTGGCGCTCACAACCGAAAACCCGCGCCGACGGCGGGATCACCCGCCTCGAAGCGGTACGAAACCACCCGTCACACTACGTCGGTCCCCGGCTGTACCGGCGCATTCGCCCGTCCGAAAACCGCCACGGCCTGCAGCGGGAGCTGGATCAGCGGGTCGCGGGGAGGGTGGTCCAGCTGGTGAGGGCGGTGTCGAAGTCCGGGATCTGGGTGCTGGCGGTGCGGTAGCACTCGGCGGCGTCGAGGGTGCGGCCCAGGCGGCGCAGAGCCGTGTAGCGGACCAGGAGATTGTGGGTGTGGGCGGCTCCGCCGGCCGAGATCCGGGTGGCTTCGGCGCGTTCGGCGTGCTCGGCGGCCTGGGCATAGCGGCCGGCGGCCAGGTCGGCGCGCGCGGCCCGGGCGTGGATCACTGACTCGAAGCGGGTGTTGCCGAAGCGGCGGGCGGTGACCAGGGCGGCGTCGAAGAGACGGGCGCCGCGGTCGGTATCGCCCTCGCTGCTGAGAATCCAGGCGGCCTCGGTCAGGCCCCACACCACATTGCGGCGCACCCCGGACTCGTTGTCGCCGACCACCGCGCGGGCCGCGGCGGCCAGTGAGTCGCGGTTGCGGCCGGCCGCCGAATAGGCCCGGGCGAGCAGCGAATACGCGACGCGGACGCACTCGGAGCTGTCGGCGCGACGGTAGTAGGTGAGGGCGGTCGCGAAATGCGTTGTGGCGCGGGCCGGGTCGCCGCCGTGCAGGGCGAGCACACCCGCGAACCCCTGAATCGCGCCGGAGGTCCAGGGATCGATATCCGGATCATCGTCGGCGAGCAGCCCGCGCACGTGCACAGCCGCACCGTGCGGCTCTTCGAGTTCCGCGGCCAGCGCGAAGACCAGCGCCAGCCGGGCCCGGCGGGCGGCCACGATGTCGCCGTCGGAGGTGATGGCCTGCACCAGCTCTTCGAGGACCTTGACCAGGTCGACGGTGGCGTCACAGGCCAGCCCCGTCTCGGCGACGGTCAGCGCCAGGTCCGCCGCCAGCACCCGATGCCGGGGCGTCCCCGCGACCGCCAGCCGATAGACCGCGGCCAGATTGCGGCGCTCGATGGTGAGGAAGTCGCGGGTCGAGTCCAGATCACCCAGGCGGGTGCCGGGGTGCCCGGTGGGCGCGAGACGCAGCCGCAGACCCGGATGCCGCACGCGCAGTACCGTTTTCATGGTGGCCAGGTAGTAGTCGAGCAGGCGGGCGGTGACATCGAGTTCGCGCTCGCGGTCGGGACGGCCGAGCGCGAACAGGCGCATCAGATCGTGATAGTGGTAGCGGCCCCGGCCGACCGATTCCAGCATTCCGCGGTCCACCAGCTCCTCGCACAGGTCCTCGGCCACCGATTCGACGGTGTCGAGGACCGCGGCGGTGGCGGCCAGCGAGAGCTCGGGCAGATCGGCGACGGCGAGCAGCCGGAAGGCGCGCGCCGTGTCCGGCGGCAACTGCTCGTAGCCCGCGTGGAAGGCGGCCGTCAGCGCCAGGTCCCCGGCCCGGAAGCGGTCCAGGTCATGGCGTTCGGCCGCGAGCCGGTCCGCCTCGGAGACCACCGTCCACTGCGGCCGGGCCGCCACCCGCGCGGCCACGATGCGCACCGCCATGGGCAGCAGACCGCACAGTTCCACGATGCGGCGCACCGCGTCGGGTTCGGCCGCCACTCGCACCGCGCCGACGATGCGGGTGAACAGGGTGACGGCCTCCTCGGGTTCGAGCACCGTCAGGGCCGCGGACCGCACGCCGGGCAGGGCGGTGAGCGGGCGGCGCGCCGTCACCAGCACCGCGCAGCCGGGCTCCCCCGGCAGCAGCGGCGCGACTTGCGCTGCGTCGCAGGCATTGTCGAGCACGATCAGCAGGCGGCGGCCGCTACTGGCGGACCGGAACAGCGCGGCCCGCTCGGCGACGCCGACCGGAATCTCCTTCTGCGCCACGCCCAGCGCGCGCAGGAAAGCGCCCAGCACGTGCTCCGGTTCGGCCGGCGTCGCGCCCGCGCCGAACAGATCCACGTACAGCTGGCCGTCCGGGTACAGGTCCCGGATCCGGTGTGCCACATGCAGAGCCAGCGCCGTCTTGCCGACCCCGCCCATCCCGGAGATGGCCACGATCGGGCGGGTCGCGCCGAGCACGGCGCACAACTCCCGCACCAGATCGTGACGGCCGGTGAAATCGGCTGTGTCGGGTGGCAATTGGGCCGGACGGGGTGCGATGACGGCGATCGGCGCGCTCTCCGCCGCCACGGTGGGCAGCTCGTCGGCCAGGATCTGGCGGTGCAGCTCCGCCAGCGCCGGACCCGGCTCGATGCCCTGCTCGGCCACCAGCAGCCTGCGAATGCGCTGGTATTCCTCGAGCGCCTCGGTGCGTCGGCCCGCCCGGTAGAGCGCGGTCATCATGAGCCCGCGCAGCCGCTCGCTGTGCGGATCACCGGTGATGAGCGCGGCCAATTCGGCCATGGCGTGCGAGAAGTCGCCGCGCTGCACGGTGAGCTCGAGGAGATCCTCGGTGAGGACACGATGCAGCCGCCGCAGCCGTGCGCGTTCCGCCGCGGCCCACGGCCCGGGCACGCCGGTCAGCGGATCACCGCGCCAGGCACCCAGCGCGTCACGCAGCGCGGCGTCGGCGGTCTCCAGGCAGCCGGCGGCGCGCGCCTCGGCCGCCTCGCCGCGCAACCGGTCGATACGGTCGACATCCAGGTGCAGCGGCCCGTCCAGGCGATACCCGCGGGCTTCCGAGGACAGCAGCACGGACTGCTGCGCGGCCAGATGCTTGCGCAGCGCCCACGCGTAATTCCGGAGCGCCCCCACCGCCGAACTCGGCCGTTCGGCACCCCAGATGCCGTCCACCAGTTCTTCGACCGAGACCGTGCGCCCGCGCGCACACGCCAGCATGGCCAGCGCCGCCTGCTGTTTGGGCGGCATGGGCGGAATCGGCACGCCATCGGCCGTCAACTCGACCGGTCCGAGAACCGCCAGTTGCCAAGACATTGCCTACCACCTCATCACACACGGGCCGCTGCCGAGGACGCAAGCTACCGCTCGACGCGTGATCGTTTCATGACCGGTGGGCGTGCTGCCACTCCCGCCGGGCGGGCGGTCGCGACGGCGGGCAGGTCAGACGCTGCGGTCGAGGGCGTGCACCAGTGCCACGTCGTCCGGGGCCCCGGTGGCCTCGAGCCGAACGGCATTGCGGCCGAAGGCGTGCAGCAGCAGCTCGGACGGCTGCCCGGCCAGCACCACGGTGCGGTCACCGACCTGGCGGGCGACGGTCCGGCGGCCGTCGGGCGTGGAGAGCGCGACAGTAACCGGCGATTTGCGATATGCCATGCGCGCCAAGCCCGTCAGCACCTTCCAGAGCTGGTTCTCATCGGCGGCGGACAGCGTTCGCGGCTCCCAGCCGGGCGCGGCGCGGCGGACGTCCTCGTGGTGGACGAACATCTCGGTGGTGTTCATCAGCGAGTCGACCGGGCGCAGGAGAAGCGGCGGGCCGCTGCGCACCTCGTCGAGCAGGTCGGCGAACGGGCGCTGGGTGACCTTGCGCTGCACGCTGTCCAGATAGGAGGCGAAGGGCTTCAGCAGAATGCCGGGGGCGGCGTCGGGGCGGCGCTCCCGGACGACCAAGTGCGCGGCCAGGTCTCGGGCCGTCCAGTCACCGCACAGGGTGGGCGCGTCCGGGCCGGCCTCGGCCATCGCCTGAACCAGGGCCTGGCGCTCCCGTTGAGCCAAAGTCATAAGGGGAACCTTAGTCGGGGATGTCCGAATGCGCACGGCGGCGTTAAGCGAACCACCCGGTCCTCCATAAGGACGGGAGTTGATCATGATCGCGGCTTCCGGTTGTGGCAGTGCGGCCGGCCGCGACGCCCCGCTCGAGGACACCGCACAAAACACAGATCCGGGTTGGCGTCAACCTTTCCGTATCGGTAGCTTGATCCCTCGGTCCATAGGGTCGTGGATCCGAAAGCACAAGAAGGGCAACACTTTGAAGAAGATTGTCAGCGGCGCAGCCGTGATGGTCGCGGCCGCAGGCTCCCTGCTGGCCGCGACCGCGGCTCCGGCCAATGCCTACCAGGACTACTACTACGGCGCCATCGCGCTGTCGCCGTCCACCGGTCATATCGGCTACTCCTACGACTATTCCGACAGCCCCTCGGCACAGAACGCCGCCATGAGCTCGTGCCCCCAGGCCGACTGCCACATCGTGGCGCGCTTCGCGAACGGCTGTGGCGCGATCGCCTACTCGTCGCGCGACGGCTACTACACCTTCGGCGCCGCCTCCTCGCGCAGCGCGGCCAAGAGCCAGGCGCTGGGCCGGAACTCCGGCGACGCCACCATCATTCACTGGAACTGCACCACCGGCTACCAGCTGTAATCCGACGGCGCCATTCCAAAACAACGGGGAGAATTTCGTTGAAGCACACCATCTTTCGCGCCACCGCCGCGCTGATGCTGGCCACCTCGGCCTTCGGCCTGGTGGCCTGCAGCAAGTCCGATGACAGCGCCAAGGCCGCGTCCACCACCTCCGCGGCCGCCCCGGCCGGCAAGTTCGACGGCAGCACCGAGGGCGACGGCAAGATCACCGGCGCGGCCCCCGCCCCCACCACGGTCGCGGATCTGCCCAAGCCGAGCGTGCAGGAACTGAACGACAAGGTCACCAAGGCGTTCGACCCGTCGATCGACTCCAAGACCAAGACCGACTGGATCGAGGACGCCGCCCTCGACCCGCAGCTGGCCCAGAAGCTGGTCGACGCCGCCAAGGCCAACAACGTCACCATCAAGATCACCAACGTCGGCGACCCGGCGAACGGCAAGCTCAAGGCCGACGCCGACGTCACCATCGACGGCAAGCCGGTCCAGAACGCCACGGTCTCCTTCGTCGTCGACGGCAGCGACTGGAAGATCGACCACAACTACGCCTGCAGCATCGTCAAGGCCGCGAAGCTCGATTCGGCCGCCTGCCAGGACAAGTAGCAACTCTTGTAGTTCCCCGCCCCGGCGGAGGACCCCCCCGGCGGGAGACCCGCCCAGTTTTGCCGCCCCCGACAGCAGCTCCGTCGGGGGCGGAGCTGTGTTCGCAGCGGATTCGGCTGTGCGACAAAGGAAACCGCCCGAGCAGCGGGATGCTGCTCGGGCGGTTGGGTTTTCGGTTGCGCGCCGGGTCAGACGCCGATGACCGTGGGGACGATCATGGGGCGGCGGCGGTAGGTCTCGGCCACCCAGCGGCCCACCACGCGGCGGACGGACTGGGCGATGCGGTGGGTGTCGGTGACACCCTCGACCGCCAGGCGGTGTAGTTCGTTCTCGACGAGTTCCTGAGCGCCGGAGAGCGCCTCGGGGTCGTCGGAGAAGCCGCGGCCGCTGACCTCCGGTGTGCTGACAGCCTTTCCGGTGGCCGAGTCGACCGCGACATTGATGGAGATGAAGCCGCCCTCGCCCAGGACCAGGCGGTCGGAGAGGGTGGACTCGCCGACGTCGCCGACCGAGAGGCCGTCCACGTAGACCTGGCCGACCGGGACGCGGCCGGAGATGGAGGCGATGCCGTCCACCAGGTCCACCACCACGCCGTTCTCCGCCAGGATGACCCGCTCCTCGGGCACGCCGGTGGCCACCGCGAGCGCGCCGTTGGCGCGCAGGTGCCGCCACTCGCCGTGCACGGGCATGGCGTTGGTGGGACGGACCGCGTTGTAGAGGTAGAGCAGCTCGCCCGCCGAAGCGTGGCCGGAGACATGGACCTTCGCGTTCTGCTGAGTGACGACCGTGGCGCCCAGGCGGGCCAGGCCGTTCACGACCGCGAAAACCGCGTTCTCGTTGCCGGGGATCAGCGAGGAGGCCAGCACCACCAGATCGTCCGGGCGGATATTGATCTGGCGGTGGTCGCCGCGCGCCATGCGCGACAGCGCCGACAGCGGCTCGCCTTGCGAACCGGTGGAGATCAGCACCAGCTTGTGCACCGGCAGGTTGGCGGCCTGATCCAGATCGACCACCAGGCCGTCCGGGATGTCCAGGTAACCGAGGTCCTGCGCGATCTGCATATTGCGGACCATGGACCGGCCCACGAAGCACACCCGGCGGTCGTAGCGCTGCGCCACGTCCACCACCTGCTGGATGCGGTGCACGTGAGAGGCGAAGGAGGCCACGATGACCCGGCCCTTGGCCTTGCCGATCACATTGTCGAGCACCGGGCCGATCTCGCGCTCGGGCGTGACGAAGCCCGGCACCTCGGCATTGGTGGAGTCGACCAGGAACAGGTCGACGCCCTCGTCGCCGAGACGGGAGAAACCGGCCAGGTCGGTGAGGCGGCCGTCGAGCGGCAGCTGATCGAGCTTGATGTCACCGGTGTGCAGCGCGATGCCCGCGGGCGTGCGGATGGCCACCGCGATGGCGTCCGGGATCGAGTGGTTGACCGCGAAGTACTCGCAGTCGAACCCGCCGTGCTGGGTGCGCTCGCCCTCGGTGACCTCGATCAGGTTGGGCTGCAACCGATGTTCACGGCACTTGGCCGCAACCAGCGCAAGGGTGAACTTCGCGCCGATGACCGGAATGTCGCGCCGCAGGCGCAGCAGGAACGGCACCGCGCCGATGTGGTCCTCGTGACCGTGGGTGAGGATGACCGCGGCGATATCGTCCATGCGGTTCTCGATCGGACCGAAGTCGGGCAGGATCAGGTCGACGCCGGGCTGCTGATCCTCCGGGAACAGCACGCCGCAGTCGACGATCAGCAGCTTGCCGTCGTACTCGAAAACGGTCATGTTGCGGCCGATTTCACCGATGCCGCCGAGCGCGAACACCCGCAGGCCGCCCTTGGGCGCCTTGGGTGGGGTGCCCATCGCGTGCGGGTCGCGCGGGGCCGGGGCCGGCTCGCGATCGCGGCCGCCCTGCCGGGACCGGCCGCCGCCGCGCCGGCTGCGGTCACCGCCGCGGCCGCCACGGCTGCCACGCTCCCGAACCGGTTCGGCCGCAGCCGATTCCGTGCGCGGGGCGGCGGCTTTCACCGATTCCTGCGGCGCGGCAGCGGTACTCGCCTGGGCGGCGGGTTCCGCTTGGGCCGGAGCCGGCGCGGGCTGCACGGGAGTCTCCGGAGCCGGGGTGGGCGCACCGGCGGCGCGGCTGGCGGTGCGGCGGGGGCGACGAGCGGGGCCGGTCATGCAAGCACCCCGGCCGCGCGCAGGTCCACCGCGAGTTCGTCGAGTTGATCCTGGGTCGGCATGAGTTGTGGCAACCGTGGTTCCCCGGTCTCGACGCCGAGCAGGCGCAGCGAACCCTTGGTCATGGCGACGCCGCCGAGGCGGGCCATGGCCCGGTTCAGCGGGGCCATGCTCACATTGATCTCCTGTGCCCGCACCACGTCGCCGGCGCGGTAGGCGTCGATCAGGGCGCGCAGGCGGTCCGGCACGAGATGGCCTATGACGCTGATGAATCCGGTCGCGCCGACCGACAGCCACGGCAGGTTGAGCACGTCGTCGCCGGAGTAGAAGGAGAGCCCGGTCTCCGCGATCAGCTCGGCGCCGGCGCCCAGGTCGCCCTTGGCGTCCTTGACCGCGACGATGCGCGGGTGTTCGGCGAGCCGGCGAATGGTGTCGGTGGCAATGGGAACCACCGAGCGCGGCGGAATGTCGTAGAGGGTGACCGGCAGGTCGGTCGCGTCCGCGACGGCGGTGAAGTGGGCGAACAGGCCGTCCTGGCTGGGACGCGAGTAATACGGGGTGACGACCAGCAGGCCGTGCGCGCCCGCGCGCTGCGCGTTGCGGGCCAGTTCGATGCTGTGCGCGGTGTCGTAGGTGCCGGCGCCCGCGATGACGGTGGCACGGTCGCCCACGGCATCCACGACGGCGCGCAGCAGATCGAACTTCTCGGACTCGGTGGTGGTCGGCGATTCCCCGGTGGTGCCGGAGATGGCGAGCAGATCGACGCCACTGTCGATCAGGCGGGCGGCCAGCGCGACACCGGCATCGACGTCGAGCTTGCCTTCGGCGGTAAAGGGGGTCACCATCGCGACACCTACTGTGCCGGACGCGTGCAGCTCGGTTCGCGTCGATTCACCGTTCGTCATAGTCAGAAGGCTACAGCCTCGCCGGAACGGGTTTTGCATCGTTATACCCGAACCGTGCCCAGCGCGATGGTGATTCGCGTCAAGCGCCCACTTCTGGCGCCAGAAGTTTCCTTGAATGACGTCAATGAAGACGTCACACTGGTGTCATGGATCTCAACAAATACACCGCCCAGCTGCGCGAGAACCTGATTGCCGCCGCCGCGCTCGGCGATGAGAAAACCCAGGCTACGGCCGCCGCCCTGGCCGCCGCCACCGAGAACTCCGCCCGGCTGGTCCTGCTGGCCGCGCTCTCGGAACTGGCCGCCGAGGTGAGCACGACTATCCCCGACCGCACGGTGCACGTGTCGGTCGACGGGACCGACGCCCATATCGATGTGCGCAAGACCGCGGGCGAGGAGGAACACCCCACCTTCGACGAGGTCACCGGTGACATCAGCCGGGTGACGCTGCGGCTGGTGGAACAGATCAAGGCCCGTGCCGAGGAGGCGGCCGCGCAGAGTGGGCAGTCGCTGAACTCGTGGCTGTCGACCACTGTTCAGTCCGCGCTGCGCGACCAGATGAAGCGAGGCGGCCCGGGCCGCTGCGACGCTCCGTGACCGATCAAGCTGCGACGCTCCGTGACCGATCAAGCTGCGACGCTCCGTAACCGATCAATCGGTGATGGTCGTGACCTTGCCGTCGGTGTCGATCTCGGTGCGGCGGTCCTCGTCGGGGGCCGTCGCCAGCACCGTGGCCAGTACGTGACGGCCCAGCGGCAGCACCCGGACGGTGATCCGGCCGGCGTTGATGGCGTCGAGTTCCTTTGTGGCGGCATCGATCACGCGCTTGCGCACCCATTCGGGGACGCCCGCGAAACCACCGTCGTCGAGGAGCACGACCTCCACGCCGCGTGCCCGCGCACCCCGGGCCGCGCCGCTGAGCTCGTCGGTGACCAGCTGCGGTGCGCGCAGGCCGTCACGGAGTTCGGCTTCCAGCAGCCGGCATTCCTCACGTTCGGTGGCGGTCAGCTCCGCGCCGTCGGCGATGCGTTCCAGGATCGGCCGGGCCACCCGGTCCAGGCGGGCGAGCTGACGCGTGCGCTCACTGTCCGCGGCGGCCATGGTGGCCTCGGCCGCCGCCCGCATCATGGCGTCCTCGCGCAGGATGCGCAGTGACCGCTGCATGGGGCGCATGACCGCGGTGAAGACCGAGATCGCGGTGACGGTACCGACTGGGACCATCGAGCCGACCAGGGTGCCGGGCTGCAGATGCGAGCCCAGGCCGAGGACCACGAGCACCGTCGCGACGGCGATGACGCCGGCCCACGCGGTGCGAATCCGCCCGCGCAGCACCAGGACCGCGAGGACATAGGACGAGGCGAAGGCCGACCACACCGACTCGTTCGGCAGATCGTGGGTGGGGGTCATGACCGTCAGAGCGGTGGCGACCGGCGGTGCGGCGGCCGCGTACAACGCCACCGGAATCGGCAGCGGGTCCACCGGAATCGCGGTGACCAGCGCGCCCGCGCTGAGCATGAGCACCAAGCTGGCGAAGGCCGCCCACGGCGGTGACTGGCCGAAATTGCGCATCATGTACAGCGCGATGACGGCCTCGAGAATGAGCAGGAACAGCCAGGCGGTGCTGCCGCGCAGCCCGAGCAGATCCCGCAGCCCGAACCGGGGTTCCAGGTCGATACCGGAGCTGTCAGCGTGAGCCATCGCCACCCCATACCAGGGTCACGGTGGTGCCCTCGCCCAGCTGGGATTCCACGAACGCCGAGCCGCCGGCCAGCTGGCGCATGCGGCCCAGGATGCTCATGGAGATGCCGAGGCGATCGGCGGAGACGGCGGCCAGGTCGAAACCCGCGCCGTCATCGCTGAACACGATGCGAATGCTGCCCGCGCTGACCGTGGCGGTGACGGTGCGGCGCACCTCCCGGCCGGGAACGGCGGCGTGGCGCAGGCTGTTTCGCACCGCCTCGGTGAGCGCGGCGGCAATGGTGCTGGCCGAGTGCACGGGCATGCGCAGGTCGTCGTAGCCGGGCCAGGTACGGGTGGCGAAGCGGATGCTCGGATTGATCTCCTGCACCGCGCCGCGCAGGAACAGCACCGCGGAGCGGGCGTCGAGCAGGTCGGGATCGCGCTGCGCGCCGCGGCATTCGTCGAGCTGCTCCAGGGTGCGTTCGGCCTGGCGTTGCAGCACGTCGGATCTGGTGCCGGCCCGGGACGCCTCGAGCAGGGTGGAGAGCACGGCGTCGTGGATGAGGGCGGCGAAGCGGGCACGCTCCCGGTCACGGGACTGGGCGGCGGCCTGGGCGGCGGCGCGGCGGCTGGTGATGGCGGATTCGCGGTCGACCCGGGCCGCGGCGCCGGTGGCGGCGGTGCCGCACCAGACGAACAGGGCTGCCAAACCCGCTGAGCGCAGGAAGTTCTCGGTCACATGCTGCGGAGTGACCGTGCTGAGCGTGTACACGGTGGCCAGCGCCGCCGAGGTCGCGGCGGCCAGCAGATAGATCACGGTCACCCGGCTGGACCAGGCCAGCACCGCCGCGGTGACCGCCAGCGCGGTCACCCGGTACGGCCACACCGTGGTCGCGTCCACGGTGTGAATTTCCAGCCCGAACGGGATGGAGGCCAGGGCGCCCAGGAAACTCAGTGCCGCACAGCCGCAGACGAAGCGGATGGCCCGCGGACCCGACACCGCCGACACCACGGCGATGATCGGATACCAGCCGAAGGCCAGCACCACCGCGGTCACCGTCCACCAGTCCGGCGCGTAGCGGCCCTGCTCGGCCACCTCCGGCAGTTCGACGCCGCCGACGATGATGCCGGCGATGCCGATGGAGATGCCCAGCCGCCGCATGATGCGGTCGTAGGCGGCGGTGGCCGGGTCCTCCCGCATGCTGAGGCGGCCGCGCAGGCGCTGGGTCAATGCCGCCAGGGACGGCATCGGCCGGGGTGCGGCCGTGGATTCCAGGGTGCCCGAGGCCGTCATGTCCGCGGATTCCGCTCGGGAACGGGCAGCCACCCGTCCTCGACGGCCCGCTTGTACAGATCGGTCTTGGTGGGGGCCGGGCGGCCGGCGTCGGCGTACTTCTGCCGGATGCGGCCCAGATAGTCGTTGACGGTCTGCTCGGACAGGCCGGTCATGCGGGCGACCCGCGAGGCCTTTTCCCCGGACGCGTACAGCTGCAGCACCTGCTGCTGGCGCGGGCTCAACCCGACATCGGACAGCTGGGGGTCGCCGTCGATGGCGGCGGCCCAGTCGGTGGTCACCACCTGTTCGCCGTGCGCGGCCCGGCGCACCGCCGCGACCACCGTCGGCATGTCCTCGGACTTGCGCACCACACCCAGCACGCCCGCCCGGGCGGCCGACCGGACCAGGAACGGATTGTCCGCCCCGGTGAACACCAGCACCTCGATCCCCCGCGCCCGCAGCGCCCGCACATTGTCATCGGGCGAGGACCCGTCCGCGAGCCGCAGATCCAGCACCACCAGATCCAATCGCGGCCCCGCCGACAGCAATTCCGCCACGGTCCCCGCCGTGATCACCAACTCCAGATCGGCTTCCGGGGCCAGCATGGCCGACAACCCGATCGCCACCGACTCATGGTCCTCGACCAGCCCGATGCGGCGTATCCCCGACTCTTGCGCCTCCACGGCGGCCGTCACCTCTTCCCACACTCCCAAGTGACGTTCCCCGAGAACGCCCCCTCGAGTATGACCGGCGAGCCACCGAATGTGTCAGCCACCAGAAATCGGGGGCTCACTCCATCAACTGTGCCGCGACGGTGGCCCCCAATTCCCAGCAGCGCTCGATCTCCGCCTTCTCCGGCTTCCCCAACACGATCACCGGCGCGGCGGCTTTCTCCCAGCC
Source organism: Nocardia sp. CA-151230 (assembly GCF_050942175.1). Lineage (NCBI taxonomy): Bacteria > Bacillati > Actinomycetota > Actinomycetes > Mycobacteriales > Nocardiaceae > Nocardia > Nocardia sp. CA-151230. Next base: position 2,502,156 of record NZ_CP192061.1, on the reverse strand, counting down.
GAGTCCGGTCGTCGCGCTCTCGACACTCCGCTCGGCGCCCTCGGTTCCTTGATTGCCGTGGATGTACAGCCCGTACGGCCGCCCCTTGGTCGAATCCAGGCACGGGTAATAGAAGGTGTCGAACGCGTGCTTGAGCGCTCCGCTCATGTATCCGAGATTCGCCGGTGTCCCCAGCAGGTACCCGTCCGCCGCGAGTACATCACTCGCCGTCACGCCCAGGGCCGCCCTCCGGACGACGTCGACCCCTTCGATCTCGGGATCCGTCGCACCCGCCACCACCGCCTCGAACATCTCCTGCATGAACGGCGACGGCGTGTGATGAATGATCAACAGAGTCGGCACATCCCGAGCCTACTGACGTGCGCTCGCCGCTCATCACGTCGATGGGTTGAGCGTCGTGCCGACCTCGGTTTCGGCGAGGACGCCGCCCTGAGCATCGAGTAGTTGAACGCGCACTCGTGCTTCGGTGCGGCGTGGGGCTCGTTCCGGTGCCGGGCTGCCGCTGAGGCCCGCGACGGCGGCATCGATGAGATCGTCGGCGTAGTCGACGACAGCGCCCGGCAGCTGGCCTGCCAGCCACTGGGTGGCCAGCGCGTGCGCGGGGCCGGTGACGATGGCGACCATCACCGCCATCGGCAGATCACGCACCTCGCCGCGGGCGATGAGCGGAGCCAGCCATTCGCGATACGCCTCGGCGATGTCGCCGTTCATCGACCGCACTCGGCGGCCGTCATCGGACGACCACTCCAGCCGGCCCTGCGAGTACAGGAATCGTGCGCGTACGGGATCCGACTCGATCCACCGCAGCTGATACCGGATGAAGCCGCCCACAACGTCACTCAGCGTGCCCGGCCCGGCGGCGAGCACCTGCCGGTAGCCGTCGTGGATCGACGAGATGGTGTCGGCGTACAGCGCGCCCGCGATGGATTCCTTGCTGGAGAAATGATGGAACAACAATCCGTTGGATACGCCGCTCCGCTCCCGGATCCGGGCGATCGTCGTGTGTTCGTAGCCGTCCTCGCCGAAGCACTCCAGCGCGGCCTGCAGAATCCGCTCGCGAACTCCCATGGCGCCCCGATCCGCCCGTCGGTCGATGCCGCGAGAGTTCGTAATTCACACAGTGGTGAACGTGCTGCAACATCGGTCTGAACGCCTGAGCCGTTGCGGCCGAACAGGTATCGGACTCGATGTTCCCTGGCCTCGGCAATTGACCATGGCTGCGGCCGTGACCGGGGGCGATGACGGACGCAACCCTCCACCTCAGTGTTCGCTGCGACTTCATCGAGGTTTGCGGTAGGATTTGCACATCACCGAAACGCGTTCCAGCGAAACACATCTCGCGGGTGAATGTGTCCGGGAAGTGAACGCTGATCATTGACTCGAAGCGGGAGTGCTGCTGGCGAACTGAAGACGGCATCGATGTATCCGATTGCCCGGCAAGTGGATACGCGCCACCAGCATTCCAGCAGCAAAACCGACCGTTCTCGATCCTGTGTGATCGTTGCACCGAGGGTCGTGGAACTGGTCGCACCATCCGTCCATGGGAGCTACACCTTGGCAACTGACATGTTCGAGGCCGCATGAAGCTGTATTCGCCCGAGTTCACCGCCGATCCCCGCACCGCGTACGACCGGATGCGGAGCGAGCACGGCCACCTCGTCCCGGTCGAAGTGGCGGCGGGAGTTTCGGCGACGCTGGTGATCGGATACCGTGCGGCACTGCGTATTTTGAGTGATCCCGATCGCTTTCCCGCCGATCCGAGAGCCTGGGAGTCGAGTCTTCCGGAGAACTGTCCCGTCCTGCCGATCATGGAGTGGGGGACGATCGGTTCCGGCGCGGAGGAGGAACACCGCACGCGCTATCGGCCCGCCTACCTCGAGACGCTGCGCGCCGTCGACCTGTTCACACTGCGGCGCGAGGTCGAGGCCGCCGCGGTGCCGTTGATCAACGAATTCTGTAGTGCGGGAAAGGCCGACCTGCTCGACCAGTTCGCGGTGCCGCTGACCGTGCGGGTGGTCAACAATCTGCTCGGCCTGTCCCAGGAGGTCGGCGAGCGGGTGTTCGACGCAATGGCCGTCCTGCGCGACGCCCCCGACGAGGAAACTTCGGACCGCTATAACCAGCGCCTGACCGGGGACCTGCTGGAGGCGGTCTCCGCCAAGCGGAGCGAACTCGGCACGGACGTGATCTCGCGGCTCATCTCGCACCCGGCCGGGCTCGACGACGCCGAGATCGTGGCGCAGCTCGCGGTCCTCTATGCCCGCGGCAGCGAGCCCACCTGGAATCTGATCGTCAACACGGTGCTGTTGATGTTGACGGACAAGCAGTTCCACGATGATCTGCTCGCCGGTGCGTTGACCGTGCGGGACGCGATCGACGAGGTGCTGTTCGTCAATCCTCCGCTGGCCAACTCCTGCACCCGCTTTCCCCGTCAGCCGCAGCTGGTCGAGAATGAGTGGGTGCCGGCCGACCACCCGGTAATCATCAGTTCGACCGGATGCAATTCCGATCCGGCGGTGGCCGGCGACCGCATCGGCAACCGCTCGCATCTGGCCTGGGGCGCTGGATCACGGTCGTGCCCGGCCCAATCCGTCACCCTGGTCATCGTGCAGGAGGCACTGGACCAACTGCTCGACGTTCTACCCGAGATCGAATTGGCAATCCCCGCAGACCAACTCGAATGGCGGCCGAGCGCGTTCCACCGCGCACCCGCCGCGGTTCCGGTGATCTTCCCGCCTGCCCTGCCGCTGGCCGTCCCGACCCCGTGAGAATCGGCTATCGCCACAGGCGGCTGCGGCGGTAAAGAGGTTGGAACGCCACGCGATTCAGGATGCCGACCGGGGCGGGCATGGCACCCAGGAACGCGCGGCTCTCCTCGGGGGTGACGTCGTCGAGGATCCACGGGATGTAGACGGCGGCGCCGGAGGGGCCCTGACGCCGGGCCATCGCGGAGCGGAAGGCTGCCCAGTCCGCGGCCGTCAGTTCCTGCTGGATGAGCGGCAAGACGGCAACCTCCTCGTGCTGCATGTGATCGCCGAGGACTTCGGTCAGTTCCCGCACGCACGCACCGAGATTCGCGCCTCGGCGCGCGATGGCCTCGTCCACGACGGCCAGCAGCGGATCCAAGTGCGCGTGCTCTGCCTGCATGTCGGCGATGAGCGCGAGTTCGACGGGCCGGTCGGCCATCGCGCGGAGCAGCGAGGGCCACAGCACCGCGTCCTCGACCGAATGATGCACGTCGAGTTGGCGTTTGAAGTTCGCCCAGCCCGCCCGCACGCCGGGAGCGTCCATCCGACCTGCGTCGACGGCTTCGCGCAAACGCCCCAGATCGCGGCGAAAAGCATTGTGAGTGGCATACATCGGAGTGAAGTCGATGGGTTCGGAATTCAATGGGAAGTCGACGGACATCGGTGGATCCCTTCAGTTCTGGAATGCGGAAGTGTTCTCGTCGGCCCACTGCGCGAAGGTGAGCGCGGGCCGGCCCAGCAATTCCGCGACGGTGCCGGTGGTGGGGCCGGGGGTGCGGGCATAGTCGGCGAGAGAGCCGAGCAGCCGGGCCGGAACTTCCTCGGGTAGCCCCTGGGCCAGCAGCGCGGCCCGCACCTGGTCCGGTGCGACTTCAACAAACGACAGGTCGGCGCCCAGGGCCTTGCCCAGAATATGCACCTTGTCGCGTTGGTCGAGTGACTCCGGGCCGGTGAGGACGTAAGCGCGTCCGCCATGGCCTGATTCGGTGAGCGCGCGAACCGCGACGGCGGCAATATCGCGCTGGTGGATCGGCGAGGTGGCGGCCTCGGCGTACGCGCCGCGGACGGTTCCGGTGGCGCGAATCTGCGGGGCCCAGGCCAGCGTGTTGGCGTCGAAGTCCGCGCAGCGCAAGGCCGTCCAGTCCAGGCCGGAATTCTGCGCGGCCTGTTCCGCGGCCCGGAATCCGTCGGCGAAGCGTGGTTCTCCCGCCGGGTATTGCACCGTCAGCGCCGAGACGACCACGGCGCGGCGCACGCCGGCCGCAGCGGCCGCGGCCAGTAGGTCGGCGACCGCCGCTCCGACCGCGCGCGGGCTGATCAGCACTGCTTCCGCGCCGTCCCACACCGGACCCAGCGAGCGCGGGTCAGAGGGATCCCCACCGACCACGCTCACGCCCGCGGGCAGCGCCGCCCGCTGCGGGTTCCGGCTGACGGCGGTCACCTGCTGCCCGGATTCCAGTAGGAGCTGGATGGTTTCGCGGCCGACGACTCCCGTCGCACCGGTGATGACGATCATCGTGAACCCCTATCTTTGTACGGATCTCGTATAATTCAAATATTAGATGCTATGAGTTTCGTATTACAAGGTGAGACAGATCACCCACTCCGCAGCACATTCGCAGGTCGAGGCTCATCCAGGGCTAACTACGGGTGACGTAAAGTACGAACCTCATACGAGCCGATGGGAGGCGTGGTGAGTGCTGCGGCGGATCGCGAGGAAGCCCGACTGCGCCGGCGCGCAGCAGGCGACATCAAGGGCGCGATGCGCGGGCTGCGGAGCAATCTGGCCATGCTCAACCGTCAGGTCGGAGTCCGCCTGGAACTGCGCGACGTCGACGTCGACTGCCTCGACGTGATCAACAGCCAGGGCCCCATCAGCCCCACCGCACTGGCCCGCGCCGCGGGACTGCACCCCGCCACCCTCACCGGCATCCTCGACCGGCTGGAGCGCGGAGGCTGGATCGTCCGCGAACGCGCCGCGGCCGACCGGCGCTCGGTCGTGGTCCGCACCCTCCCCGACCGCCTCGGCGAGCTCTACCACCTACTCTCGGGCATGAACAGCTCACTGGACGAGATCTGCGCCGACTACACGACCGACCAACTCCAGCTCATCGCGGGATTCCTCCGCCGCAGCGCCATCGCAGGCCACGACTCCGGCCGCGAACTCCAGTAGCCGCGGCCACCTTCACTCATAACGGAATCCCAACGGCGACAACGACACCCGGCCACGTCCGCAGCGGGCGAGGGCGGCGCCCAGGGTGGCCCGCCTGCGCCCGGGAGGCCGCTCACCAGGACCAGCCGTCCGTCCACGGGCGGCTCAGCCTCTGAAAAGTCTTCGCCACCATGACCGTTCGATGGGGGCGGCCGGGGACGGGGCGGGGGTGCGGGGCGGGCGGGCGGATTTGCGTTCGGCGCGCCAGGTTTCGACGACGTCGTCGACCTTCAGGGGGCCGATCGGGACGTGGGGGCCGGTTGGCATCCGGAGGTAGTGGACTATGCGGTCGTTGAGGGAGGCCACCGTGGCGCGGACATCCCTCTCGGAGAACATGTTCCGGACGGTTTCCTGGATGCGTTCGCGTTCCCGGCGCAGGATGATCGATTCGGGGAGGAGGGCGTCGCCGCCCAGGCCCTCGCGCTTCAGATAGTTGCGGAGCCACCAGTCTTCGTCGGCGGCGCCGGGCGGGATGGGTTGACCCGCACCCTTCAGGTTGTCGAATTCGCCCCGCTCCGTTGCCTCGCGGACCTGTTTGTCGATCCATGATTCGAAGGAGAGCCCGGGCGGCTTGCGCTCGGCCATGACCCGATCCTACCGATCGCCGCGAGACAGCCGGATGAGCGCGCGATGGTGAGACCCCTTCCGGCGCCGGGTCAGCTGTCGGCGCGGTAGGGGTCGAACACGGTGGTGACCAAGCGGTGGGCGGTGGCGACGGCGTGGTCGGCGTCGCCCGCGGCCAGACCGAGCAGCGGATCCAGGCCGGGGACGTGGGGGGCGAGGGCCAGGTGGGGCAGCATGAGGAGCAGTAGGGAGAGCAGGGCCTGGGTGTCGGCACCGGCGCGCAGGGCACCCACTGCGGTCGCCGTGTCGAAGAGGGGTTGCAGCACGGCCACGTAGTGGCGGTTGACGGATTCCCGGACGGCGGTGCGGGCCACGGGGTCGGGTTCGAGATTGGCGGCGGCGGTCATCGCGCGCTCGAGGGGGTGATCGTAGAAGTAGCGGATCCAGGCTTCGAGGAGGACGTCGAGGGAGCCGTGGAAGTCACTCTCCCAGTCCAGCTTGCTCGCGGTCGCCTCCATGGACGAGCGGATCCGTTCGCTGGACAGTTCCGCCAGGTAGACGTACATGTCGGCCTTGTCGGCGAAGTACTGGAACAGGCTGCCCTTGGAGACGCCGGCCTCGCGGCAGATGGTGTTGAGGCTGCCGCCGCTGAACCCGCGGGCGGCGAATTCGGCCTCGGCGGCGGCCACCACGGCGGCCCGGCGCGGCGCGGGGAGCCGGTCCCATGTTCCTGTCGGCATCACCGATCTCCTCTGCCCGCGGGCTATTGACTGTGCGACGGATTACATCCTACAGTGACCAGTGGTCATATGACCACTGGTCATAAAGGAGTCCGAGTCATGTCCAACAATTCCAACCAACCCAGGGTCTGCGTCATCGGCGCGGGCTCCGCCGGTATCACCGCGGTGAAGGTGCTGGCCGAACGCGGCATCGATGTGCACTGCTACGAGCTGTCCGACCGGGTCGGCGGCAACTGGGTGTGGGGTAACAGCAACGGGGTGTCGGCGGCGTACCGGTCGCTGCACATCAACACCTCGCGGCAGCGCATGGAGTTCAGCGACTTCCCCATGCCCGCGCACCTGCCCGACTTCGCCCGCCACGATCAGATCGCCGATTACTTCGATGCGTACGTACGGCATTTCGGGTTCGGCGACCGCATCCGGTTCCGCACCGGGGTCGACCACGTGCAGCCGCGGCCCGACGGCACCTTCGACGTCACGCTGTCGACCGGCGAGACCGTGGTCTACGACGCGGTCCTCGTCGCCAACGGCCACCACTGGGATCCCCGCCTGCCCGAGCCGATGTTCCCCGGCGCGGGCGAATTCCGCGGCGAGATCATGCACTCGCACGCCTACACCGAGGAAGCGCAGCTGACCGGCAAGCGGGTCGTGGTGCTGGGCATGGGTAATTCCGCGATGGACATCGCCGTCGACGCCTCGTATCACGCCGCCGAGACCTATCTTTCGGCGCGCAGCGGGGTGCACGTGATCCCGAAGTACGTGTGGGGCCGCCCGTATGACCGGATCGGAGCGGCCGAATGGTTTCCGTCGTTCCTGCGCTGGCCATTGGCCCGCAAGCTGATGTCCGCGGCGACCGGGCCGATGACCCGCTACGGGCTGCCCGCGCCGGATCACAAGTTCGCCCAGGCGCATCCGACCATGTCCAGCCGGATCCTGGATCGGCTCGCGCACGGGGCGATCACGCCGATGCCGACCATCGATCGCTTCGAGGGCGACGAGGTGGTGTTCGCCGACGGCCGCCGGGTGGCCGCGGATCTGGTGGTGTTCTGCACCGGCTACAAGATCAGTTTCCCGTTTTTCGACTCCGGGTTCCTGGATCCGTCGGGTGACAATCGAATGCGCCTGTACCGCCGCGTCTTCCACCCGGAGGTGCCGGGCCTGTACTTCGTCGGGCTGGTGCAGCCGCTGGGTGCGATCATGCCGATCGCCGAACGCCAGGCCCACCTCATCGCCGACCACCTGCAGGGCCGCTACCACCTGCCCGGACCGGCCGAGATGGACCGGGAGATCACCGCGCACCAGCGTGGTATCCAGCGCCGGTACGTGGCGTCCAAGCGCCACACCATCCAGGTCGACTTCGACGACTACATGCGCGATCTGCGGCTGGAGCGCCGCCGCGGGGCGCAACGGCCGGGCGGGATCCATCCCGTCGATCGACCGACCGCGAGTGTCGCCGCCCGCCGTACCCGCGACGCCGAGGCGATCGCGTGATGAGCGAGAACACCACGGGCGCAAGCGAACACGATGTGCGATTCCCGTCCGAGGGCGGGTCGCACTGTGCGGCGACCCTCTATCTGCCCGAGCACCGGCCCGGGTCCCGGCCGCCGGTGATCGTCATGGCGTACGGGCTCGGCGCGATCCGCGCCATGGGCCTGTCCGCCTACGCCGAGCGTTTCACCGCCGCCGGATATGCCTGCCTGGTCTTCGACTACCGCCATTTCGGCGACAGCGAGGGCATGCCGCGGTATCTGCTGTCGACCCGCAGGCAACGCGCCGACTGGGCTGCCGCGATCTCCTTCGCCGGGCACCTGCCGCAGGTGGACGGCGACCGAATCGTGGCCTGGGGCACCTCTTTCGGCGGCGGGCACGCCATCTACACCGCGGCCCAGCGCCCGGCCGGACTGGTCGCGGCCATCGCCCAGTGCCCCTTCACCGACGGCATCGCCTCCACCCTGGCCATTCCGCCGGTCAACTCGGTCAAGGCCACCCTCGCCGGTGTGCGTGACGTCGCCGGGGCACTGCTGGGCCGTGCGCCGCATATGATCACGACCGCCGGGCCCGTGGACGGCACCGCGCTGATGACCGCGCCCGATGCCGAATCCGGTTATCTCGCACTGGTTCCGCCCGGCGCGGACTTCCGCAACGAGGCCGCGGCCCGCGTCGTCTTCGATATCCTGACCGATCGGCCGGGCCGGTTGACCGACCGCATCGAGGTGCCGATCCTGTTCTCGGTGTGCGAAACCGATTCCGTCGCACCGGCGAAGCCGACGCTGCGCTATGCGGCCCGGGCGCCGCGCGGGGAGGTCCGCACCTACGCCGACGGACATTTCGACATCTATCGAGATGCGGCCTTCGAGCGCGTCGTCGCCGATCAGCTCGACTTCCTGCGCCGCCGTGTCCCGCTCGGCGCCGAAGGGAAAACGCAGGCATGACCGGACGCACCGTGCTGCTCGGGGCAACCGGCTACACCGGCGACCTCGTCCTGGAGTCGCTGCTGCGCCGGGGCATCGAACCGGTTCTGGCCGGACGCAATCGCGCGGCCGTCCGGGAACGCGCCGAACGCGCCGGCGGCCTGAACTACGCCTTCGCCGATGTCACCGATCCGGCGAGCATCGCCGATCTGGCCGGTCGCGGCGACGTTCTCATCACTACCGTCGGCCCGTTCGAACGGTTCGGCTACCCGGTCGCGGAGGCGGCCGCGGCCGTCGGCGCCCACTACATCGACTCCACCGGCGAGGTGGGATTCGTGCGCGAGCTGCGGCGACGACTGCACACCCGGGCCTACGCCGCCGACGCGGTCATGCTGCCCGCGTTCGGATACGACTATGTGCCCGGCATTCTCGCTGGGACCCTCGCCGCGATGCAGGGCGGGCCCGCGGTGCGTGCGGTCGACATCGGCTACTTCGCCACCGGTCCGCTGTGGCGCGGGCTCAGCCGGGGCACCCGCACCACGATGCGGGACGGCGTGACCCTGCCGTCGGCGCGGTGGCGGGGGCGGCGGCTGATCGAGGAGCGCACCGCGTCGCGGGTGCACGGGTTCACCGTCCGCGGTCGCCGCCGGAATGCCTTTCTGGTGTCGGGGACCGAAGTGCTCTGTCTCCCGGTGACTTTCCCCGAACTCGACGCGGTCACCGTCTACAACGGCTGGTTTCCCGGCCTGAGCCGCGCGGCCGTGTTGTTGTCGGCGTTCGCCGGGATCGCGACGCGAATTCCCGGCGGCCGCAGCGTGATCGACGGCCTGACGCGGCCGGTGATCGGCCCGCCGGGTGGTCCCGACGCCGCCGAACGCGCCCGCACCGGCACCCATGTCGTCGCGGTCGCCTCCGACGAGAACGGCACCGTGGCCGAGATCCACCTCGAGGGCCCCAGCATCTACGCCCTCACCGGTGAGCTGATCGCCTGGGCCGCACAGCAACTCGCCACGAACCGATTCCGTGACGCAGGGGTGGTCGGCCCCGTCGAAGCGTTCGGATTCGACGCCCTCCTCCACGGCTGCGCCGACCTCGGGCTCGTCCCGGTGTGACCGCGGTCGGCTGTCCACCGGCAGCGAATCCGGCTAGTGAGTCTCGTTGCGTTCCAGGGCTTCCGCGGTTTCGCGGGCGTTGTCGACCGTCAGCGCTTCGTCGCCCAGGTCGGTGTGGGATTCGACGGTGTAGAAGCGGACTTCGTGGCCGTCCGGGTCGTGTAGTTCGGGGAGGATCCAGCCGATGGTGGCGAAATGGACGCCGGCGTGGGATTCGCCCAGGGCGGTCAGGTGCATGGCCAGCGCCTCCATGGCGGTGCGGTCGGGGACACCGATCGAGAAGTAGTCGAATCCGGCTGCGGCGGCTGCCTTTTCGGGATCGAGGCGGAGGCCCAGCATGGGGCCGCCTGCCGGGTGATGCAGGGCGACACCCCTCAGGTCGCCCTGCTCACGGAATTCGACGCCGACTTTGTAGGCGAGGCGGGTGCGGTACCAGTCGATGGACCGTGCCAGATCCGACACGGGGAGTTTGAGGTGATGCACCCCGGCGAGTGTGGGGATCATCGCTGCTATCCTTTGCAGTACCAGTGTAATGATGCAGCATCGCTGTAGTGATGCAGTAAGGATGCAGCGAATGAGCTCCGGTGTCAAGAAGACATCCCCGCTGTGGGACGCGCGCAAGGCCGAGACGGAACGGAAGATCCTCGACGCGGCGCGGCGGCTGTTCATAGCCGACGGGTACGCGGCGACCTCCCTGGCCGCGGTCGCCGAGGCCGCCGAGGTGGGCTCGCGAACCGTCTACCTGCGCTTCGGGTCAAAGGCGGAGCTGCTCAAACGGACAATCGACGTGGCGATCGTCGGCGATATGCAGGACATCGATGTGGCACACCGCGACTGGCACATCCGGGCCGCCACCGCGCCCACACTGGACGAACGGGTCACCGCCTACGCGCGCGGAGCCCGCGAGTTGATGGAGCGTGCCGCCCCGGTCATCGCCGCCGCGGTGGCCGCCGAGGCCAGCGAACCGCTGATCGCCGAGGCCGCCCAGGCCGGGCGCGCCGCCACGCAGCAGCACATCGCCGACATCTGGCGTCGAATGCACGCCGACGGCCTGTTGCATCCCGACGCCGATCTGGACTGGATCATCGCCACCGTCGGTCCACTCGGCCAGGCCGACACCTACAACCTGATGGCCCGCACGCTCGGCATGGATCCGGACGGTTACGAGCGATGGCTCTCCGGCACCTGGCTGCGCCTGGCGACCACGCCCTCTACGCTTCCGGAAGCCTGATCCACGCGCTGCGGAACGCAGTGTCCATGCTCGAGGAATGCCATGCGGCCCACCCGGCGCTCACTCAGAATCGCCCACACCATCGGAATCGCCGTCGGCCTGGCGCTGCTGATCGCCGGAATCGTCCGGCTGTTCCTGCCCCTGGAATGCTCCGGCCACACCCTCGAACCCGGGCAGGAATGCCACGACACCGCCAAGGGCCGGCCGGTGGTCAGGACCTTCAACGAGCAACGGTCCCTGCGCGATTCGACGGACAGATTCCTCATCGCCGGCGGTCTGGTGGTCGCGGCGGGTTCAGCGGTCCTGCTGCGCCGCGCCACACGCCCGTAACCGCGACCGCTTCGCCGGGTTCCGCGGGCACACTGAAGGGCATGGATCCTGTCGTCGCGTTGCGGATGATCGCGTTCTTCAAGGACCGGGCCCGGGAGGATTCCCGGCGGGTGATGGCCTATCGCAATGCCGCCGACATCGTGGAGGGGCTCGACGATACCGAGCGGGAACGGCTGGGCCGGGCCGGTGACTGGCAGTCGCTGCCGGGGATCGGGCCGAAGACGGCGGCGGTGATCGCGCAGGCGTGGGCCGGGCGGGAGCCGGACACGCTGATCCAATTGCGGACCGCCGCAAAGGATCTCGGAGGCGGCGAGTTGCGGGCCGCGCTGAAGGGCGACCTGCACGTGCATTCGAACTGGTCGGACGGATCGGCGTCCATCACGGAGATGATGGCCACCGCGCGGGCGCTGGGGCACGAATACTGCGCACTCACCGACCACTCACCCCGCCTGACCGTCGCCAGCGGGCTCTCACCGGATCGGTTACGGCAGCAATTGGATGTCATCGACGAACTCCGCGACCGGTTCGCGCCCATGCGCATTCTCACCGGCATCGAGGTCGACATCCTCGACGACGGCACGCTCGACCAGGAACCCGAACTGCTCGACCGCCTCGACATCGTGGTCGCCAGCGTCCATTCCAAGCTGAAGATGGACGCCGCCGCCATGACCCGCCGCATGGTGCGCGCCGTATCCGGCGGCCGGGCCACGGTCCTCGGCCACTGCACCGGCCGCCTCGTCGAAGGCAACCGCGGCACCCGCGCGGAATCGAAATTCGATGCCGGACAGGTCTTTTCCGCCTGCCGTGACCACGGCGTGGCCGTCGAGATCAACTCCCGCCCCGAACGCCGAGACCCGCCCACCCGCCTGCTGAACCTGGCCCTCGGCCTGGGCTGCCACTTCTCCATCGACACCGACGCCCACGCCCCCGGTCAGCTCGACTTCCTCGGCTACGGCGCCCAGCGCGCCCTCGACAATGGCGTCCCCGCCGACCGCATCATCAACACCTGGCCACTCGACGAACTGCTGAGCTGGGCCGGTTCCTAGTGTGGGACGAGCGCGGTGGATCAATGGGGGCAGGTGGATTGGAAAGGCTTGTTCGCGAACAGGTCTTCGATCCAGGACGACCACTGGGGTATGACGCCGGCGGGGGCGTCGTGGCCGCCGGGGACAGTGAGGTCGTGGACCGGGGTGCCCAGGGTGCACATCTTGGAGATCGCGGCGGTGGACCAGGCGGTGTCGACCAGTTTGTCGGCGTCGCCGCGGGCTATGTAGGTGGGGAGTGGCGTGGCGGAGTGCGGGAGGTTCGTGCGGGATTGGAAGTCGGTGAACGGGCGGGCTGCGGCGTCGTCGGTGAAGGCGACCTCGGCGGGGGTCGCGGCGTGGCCGAGGGCGAGGTCGGCAGGGGTGAGGGTGCCGGCGCAGGCGGATTCGAGATGGGGTGCGGCGGTGAGCAGGTCGCCGTGCAGAACCTGGTCGTAGCGGTAGTCGGGGGTGGTGTCACGTACTGCGGCAACGAGATACGGAATGATCAGATATTGGTCGGGAGCGTTGAGGGTTCCGGTGCGGACGGTGTCGACGAGCTGGAGTTCCAGGGCGGGTGACAGCAGGACGACACCGTGCAGATTCAGGCCGGGCGCATAGGCTTTCGCGGTTTCGGCGGCTGATTCGGCGGCGCGGCCGCCCTGGGAGACGCCGAGGAGCACGGTGTCGGAGGACAGGTGGAGACCCGCGGAGCGGGCGGCGCGGATCGAGTCGAGGACGTCGTAGCCGGAGGACCGGGAGTCCAGGTACGGGGCGTTGCCGGGGCCGTCGAGACCCTGATAGTTGGTCATCACCACGGCTCGGTGCCCGGCCAGGAGTCCGGCCACCGTCGCGGCGGAGCCGAAGAGGGTGGGCGAATTGGTGGGGGCGCAGGCGCTGACGACTCCGGAGGTGCCGTGGGCGAAGGCGATGACGGGCCAGCCGCCCGCGGGGGCGTCACCGGTGGGGAGGAAGACCGCGCCCGATACCTCGATCGATTTCCCTGCCGGGGAGGTGGATCGATAGCGGATATAGGTGGCCGAGGACATCGCGGCCGTCAAGGCGGGATCGAGATTGCCCAGCGATCGCTGTGAGACCAGCGTCCCGGGAGAGTCCGCCTTTGACGCGGTCGTGTCGGAGGCGGCGCCGCACGCGGTGAGAAACAGGGCAGCCAGTGCCGAGAAGACAATCGCTGCTCGCATGCCACTCCTTCGGATCGGGGTTCGATGACAGCCGCCTCGATTAACTCGAATCTAGCTGGTGCGACCGCCCTGGGCCGGGGAAAGGTGCCAGCCGACCTTCGCAGGCGGACCAGGCGGCCGGCGAGAGGTGGGGGCGGACACGCGCGAAGAGCTCGTAGAGCCCCGCGCTGTATTTCGCTGCCAGTTCGGCATTTTGCGCCAGCACGTCCAGCTCGTTGGCGACCGTCAGCTCCAGAAAGGCCCGGAAATCGGGCTCGGAGGGTTCGAATTCGCCGCCGGTGAAGCGGTCCCGGAACCGCACGGGATCCGCGTCGAGACGGGGATAGACCGTTCCGCGATCACAGGCGGCGTACTGATAGATCCACCCCTCGGCCCGAGCGCCGACCAACTCGACAACCGTTGCGCGATCGGATAATTCGACGAGCGAGACGCCGAATCCGTCGGTGCCGTACACCGCGTGGGCCAGGCCGGCGAGCTGGAGGTCGCCGTCATGTCCCCACGCCGCGAGCGTGTCGGAGACCCGGCCCAGGTGGGCGAGCAGTGTCCCGCCGGGATGGTCGATGGTCTCCGTGCCGCGATCCCGCAGGAACCGCTCGACGCGGTTCCTGCGGGATGCGAGGGATTCCGGCTCGTTCACCCGTTCATTGTCGCGCGCGAACCGGTTCGGCGGCAGCCGCTTTCGCCCGCCGCTGCAGCCGGTACAGGACGAGCGACCCCGCGGAGGCCGCCACCGAGAGGGCGGCGAGGACCCCGAAGGCGAGGTGGTAGCCGGACACCGGCGCCCAGCCGGATGATGTTGCCCGGGAGAGGATTACGGCGACCAGCGCCACGGCGACGGCGCCGCCCACCCGCTGCAGGATGTTCACGAAGGCCGTGGCGTCGGGCAGCTGCTCGTGCCGGACGGCCGCATACGCCGCCGAAACCAGCGGCATGGCGCCGACGCCGGTGGCCATACCCGCCGCGAAGAGCAGGAATTGGATGAGGATTCCGTTCGCGCCGACCGGCAGGAACGCGAGCGGCAGTACGGCGCAGGCGATGGCGAGGTTGCCGAGCACCGCGACCCGGCCGCCGCTGAACCGGTCGGTCAGCCGCCCGCCCAGCGGCAGCATGATGATGCCGCCCAGGCCGTAGCTGAGCAGATCGACGCCGGTGCGGATGAGCCCGGTGCCGTGCAGCACCTGGAAGTACAAGGGCAGCAACACCATGACGCCGAACATGGCGCCGCCCGCGAAGAAGCTGGCGCCGGTGGCGGCCCGGAAGGCGTGGTTGCCGAACATCCGGATGTCCAGCAGCGGCCGTTCACCGCGCAGCGCACGGGCGATGAATCCGGCCAGGCCCGCGAGCCCGAGCACGACGGGCAGCCACACCGACCGCGAGGTCACCGATCCCGTGGTCCCGACCTCGGACAACCCGTACACCACCGCGGATACGCCGCCACCCGCGAGCACCAGTCCGATCACGTCGAGCGGCTGTGTCGCCACCCCGCTGGTCCGTGGCAGATACCGCAACCCCAGCGCCAATCCGGCCAGTCCGAACGGAATGTTGATGAGGAACAACCACTCCCAGCTCCAGTGCGCCAGCATGAGCCCGCCGATGGTGGGCCCGATGGCGGGCGCGCCCACCACCGCGATGCCGACCACACCCATGACCCGGCCCATACGCTGCGGCCCGGCCGCCTGACCCAGGATGGTCTGCCCGGCCGGGATCATGAGCCCCGCCGCAAGTCCTTGCAGGACGCGCATTCCGATCAGCCACCCCGCGGTCGGCGCGAAGGCGCACGCCACCGAGGTCAGGGTGAAAGCGACCAGCGCTGCCATCCACAGCCGGGTCACGCCGACCCGCCGCGCCAGCCAGCCGCACATGGTGAGCGAAACACCGAGGGCCAGCAGGTATCCGCTGGCCACCCACTGGATCGTGGCCAGCGACGCGCCCAGATCCGCGCCGATGGTGTGCAGCCCGATATTGACCAGCGAAGTGTCCAGCATGCCCATGACCGCGCCGAACACCACCACACCGGCGGTGCGCCAGACATGCGCGGGGATCTTGCCGGAATCGGTGGGTACGGGAGCCCGGGCGGGAGTTCCCCCGGCACCGGATGTCCTGGTGTCCGAACGCATTTGCGTCATCGGACCTCTCCTTCAATAGTTGATGAGCAACTCAATTGCAGACAGTATCAATGATTGAGCAACTCAACAATAGATATAATCAGCGGGTGCCCGAAGAACCTCCCGTCCCGGCCGAGGCCCATCCCCCGAGCCTGCTGCGCCACCCGACCTACGCACTGGGCAAGCTGCACAAGGCGATGCACTCCCACCTCGGGACACCCCTGCGCGAGCACTGGGTGCTCACCTACCTCGCCGAGAGCAGTGAGATCTCCCAGCAGGAGATGGCCAACGTCCTCGAGATCGACCGCAGCGAAGTGGTGCGGCTGATCGACAGCCTCGAGAAGGCCGGTCTGGTCACCCGCAGCCGCGATCCACACGACCGCCGGAAATACCGTCTGGCTATCACCGCCGCCGGCAATCGGGTCCGCGCGGAGACCGACGCGAAGATCGCCGCCGCCACCGATGTGCTGCTCGCCCGCCTGACCCCGGCGGAAAGGGATACCCTGCACCGGCTTTCGCTCAAGGCCCTGGGCTACGACACCGACGAGAGCTGACCCACACGCGGCCGGGCAACCGCAGCGAAGTGGCTCACAACCGGCGAGGGCTGTGAACCCGGTTACGCGTAGGGCTAGGGTTGGGTCCGTGCCTTCTCGCCCCCGCCTACCCCGTTTGCCTCAGCTCAACCCGCCGCTGGATGCCCGCCGCGGCTATTCCCAGCAGGAGATTCTCGGCGAATTGCGCCGGCTGATCCTGGAGGGAAACCTGCCGCCCGGTACCGGTTTGCCCCTGGGCGAGATCGCACGCGAATTCACCGTGAGCGCCATCCCGGTGCGCGAGTCGCTGCAGACCCTGATCGGCGAGGGCCTGGTCGAGCACCGGCCCAACTTCGGCTACCAGGTCACCATGCTGACCGCCGACGAGCTGCGCGAGCTGTACATCGTGCGCGAGCGCCTGGAGTCCGCCGCGCTGGCCGCGGCCGTGCACAATGCCACCGAGGCCGATCATCAGCTGGCCCGCGAGATCCACGCCCGCCTCGAGCAGGCGGTGCTCACCGAGAACGCGGTCGCCTATCACCGCGAGACCCGCAACTTCCACCTGGCCCTGGTGCGCCCGTCGGGCATGCCGCGCGTGGTGCACATGCTCGAATACGCCTGGAACATCACCGAACCCGTGCAGCCCATGGTGCATGTGTCGACCATGGATCGCGTGGTGCTGCACGCCGACCACAGCAAGCAGCTGCAGGCCTTCCTGGCGAGGGATGCTGAAGCATTGCTGACGGCCACCGAGGGGCATCACACACGCTTGAACGGCGTACTCTCGCATCTGCCAACCGACACCGGTTTGTTCGCCGAACCCCCAGGTGAAGAAGATATATAACCCCTGAGCCTGGGGCTTTCGAACATATACGGTTCAAGCAACGCCGGAGCCATTTCTGTTCGATAGCGTGGATCCATGCGGATTCGGGTCATCAATCCCAACACCACCGCCGCGATGACGGCGCTCATCGGGGACAGCGCGCGCCTGGTCGCCGCGCCCGGCACGGTGGTCGACGCCGTCAACCCCGACATGGGCCCGGCCTCCATCGAGAGCCACTACGACGAGGCGCTGGCCGTGCCCGGCCTGCTGGCCGAGATCGCGCGCGGCGAGGCCGAGGGCGTGGACGGCTACGTCATCGCGTGTTTCGGCGATCCCGGCCTGGACGCCGCGCGCGAGCTGGCGCGCGGCCCGGTGATCGGCATCGCCGAGGCGGCCATGCAGGCGGCCAGCCATCTGGGCCGGAAATTCAGTGTCGTCACCACTCTCGGCCGCACCGCCGGCCGGGCCTGGGAGCTGACGGAACGCTATGGGATGGAACGGTTCTGCGCGAACGTGCACGCCTGCGAGATCCCGGTGCTCGAACTCGAGGATCCCGAGGCGCGCAAGATCATCGCCGACGCCTGCCGGGAGGCCGTGCTGGCCGACAACTCGGACGCCGTCGTGCTCGGCTGCGCGGGGATGGCGGATCTGTGCGAGTACCTGACCGAGGAGGTCGGGGTGCCCGTGGTGGACGGCGTCGCCGCCGCCACGCTGACCGTGCAGTCGCTGGTCACCATGAAGTTGCGTAAGTCCGGCCGCGGGGAATTCGCGGCCCCACTGCCGAAGACGTATGTGGGATTGCTCGCCGATTTCGGCATCGAAGAACAGGAGGCTCAGGCGTGACGCTGCCACCGGAGACATGGAACGGGATCGAATCCCGTTTGCGGGCTGTGGATTCGGAGCTGCTGCGGCTCTACCCGGGCGACCGCCCGGGGCAGCCGGTGCACACCGCGTACGCCTCCGGCGCGGACGCCTCGATCGACCTGCCCGCCCGATGGGGCGCGGCCGCACTGGAACTCGCGGCGGAACAGCGGGACCTGCTGGTCGAGCTGGCCGGCGAGGATGTCGTCGAGCGGGTCTTCCGGACCCTGAGCGAGCGCCCCATCCAGGACCTGCGCCTGGACTTCGAGGACGGCTACGGCACCCGCGGCGACGAGGTCGAGGACCGCGACGCCCTGCACGCCGGCGCGGTGCTGAAAGCCCTTCCGGCCGAAGTGTTCTCGCGCGGCATCCGCATGAAGGGCCTCACCACCGTGGAGTGGGCGCGCGCCGTGCGCACCCTGGAGAAGGTCCTCGAGGGCGCGGGCGGCGTGCCCGAGGGTTTCGTGTTCACCGTGCCGAAGATCCGCCATGTCGAGCAGGCCGATCTCACCGTGCAGCTGTGCGAGGCCCTCGAATCGGCCCACGGGCTGGCCGCCGGATCGCTGCGGTTCGAGCTGCAGATCGAGAGCCCGCAGGCCATCATCGCCGCCGACGGCACCGCCCCGGTCGCCCAGCTGATCCAGCGCTCGGCCGGACGCTGCACCGGATTGCACTACGGCACTTACGATTACAGCGCCGCCTGCGGTATCGCTCCGAAGTTCCAGTCGCTGGAGCACCCGGTCGCCGACCACGCCAAGGCGGTCATGCAGGCCGCGGCCGCCACCACCGGGGTGTGGGTGTGCGACGGCTCCACCCAGGTGCTGCCGATCGGCACCGACGCGGAGGTGCGCGCGGCGGTGTCGCGGCACTTCCGCCTGGTCACACGCTCGCTCGAGCGCGGCTACTACCAGGGCTGGGACATGGGCGCGGGCCACCTGGTCACCCGCTGGCTGGCCACCTTCGCGTTCTTCCGCGAGGGCCTGGGCATCGCCGCCCCGCGCATCGGCCGCTACCTGGATCGCCAGGGCGGCGCGGTGATGGACGAACCGGCCACCGCGCAGGCGCTGGCGACCGTGGTGCTGCGCGGATTGGAGTGCGGCGCATTCGAACCCGCCGAGGTCACCGCGATCGCCCCCAGAGCCACTGTCGAGGTATTGCATCAATTGCGAGAGAGGAAGATTCCGGCGCTATGAGCGACGTTGATTTCACACTGCTTCCCGATCTGGCCGTGCGCACCCTGGGTGGCGCCGTGCTGTGGGCGAACGACGAGGCCTTCGCCGAGAAGGAGAACCTGATCCGGCCCGAGCAGGCCACCTACTCCCCCGCCACCTTCGGTCACAAGGGCCAGGTGTACGACGGCTGGGAGACCCGCCGCCGCCGCAGCGCCGAGGGCGACCACCCGGCCGGCGACGACTGCGACACCACGATCGTCCGCCTGGGCGTGCCCGGCGTGATCAAGGGCGTCGTGGTGGACACCGCCTGGTTCAAGGGCAACTACCCGCCCGAGGTGTCGGTGGAAGCCATTGCGGTGGAAGGCAATCCGTCGGTCGACGAGCTGGTCGCCGCCGAGGGCTGGACCACCGTCGTCGAGCGCGCCAAGGTGTCCGGCGATTCGCAGAACCCGTTCGCGGTGGACTCCCCCAAGCGCTGGACCCACGTGCGGCTGCGCATGTTCCCCGACGGCGGCATCGCCCGCCTGCGCGTGCACGGCGTCGCCAAGCCCGACCTGGCCTGGCTGGAGTCCGGCCCGTTCGACCTGGCCGCGGTGGAGAACGGCGGCCTGGTCGCCGACTGCTCCAACCGCTTCTACTCGCACCCGCAGAACGTGCTCATGCCGGGCCGCGCCCGCAGCATGGGCGACGGCTGGGAGACCGCGCGCCGCCGCGACAAGAACACCAACGATTGGGTGCTGGTGCAGCTGGCCGCCGAGGGCGTGATCACCGCCGTCGAGATCGACACCTCGTACTTCCTGTTCAACAGCCCGGGCGCGGGCGCCCTCACCGGCATTCGCGCCGACGGCACCGAGGTCGAACTGCTGGGCCGCACCCGCCTGCAGCCCGACACCCGCCACCGCTTCCTGATCGACGCGGACGCGGCGGTCGTGCAGGTGCGTCTGGATGCCTTCCCCGACGGCGGCCTGGCCCGGCTGCGGCTCTTCGGCACCCTGACCGGCGAAGCCCGGGCGCGACTGCGCGCCGAGCTGGAAAATGAACCGGCGTGATCGGTCAGGGCCCGGAGGCGCCGCCCCGCCTCCCCGCGCTTGCTCGCGTAACCACGGAGGGCTCCCGAGCGCGCCGAAAGGATATGCAGCCATGAGCGATTTCGATCTGAACTACCCGCGGGACATGGTGGGCTACGGCCCCAACCCGCCGCACCCGCGGTGGCCGGGTGAGGCGAACATCGCGGTCAACTTCGTCCTCAACTACGAGGAGGGCGGCGAGAACAATGTCCTCGACGGCGACGAGGCCTCGGAGACGTTCCTGTCGGATATCGTTCCGGCAGCGGCGTTCCCGAACCGGCACATGTCGATGGAGACCATCTACGAGTACGGCTCCCGCGCCGGACTCTGGCGGGTGCTGCGGCTGTTCGAATCCCGCGATATTCCGCTGACCGTCTTCGGGGTGGCGCGGGCGCTGGAGCGCAATCCGGAGGCCGTCGCGGCGTTCAAGCGCAACGGCTACGACATCTGCTCGCACGGTCTGCGCTGGATCTCCTACCAGATGGTGGATGCCGAGACCGAGCGCGCGCACATGGAAGAGGCGGTGCGCATCATCACCAAGCTCTTCGGTGAGGCGCCCAAGGGCTGGTACACCGGCCGCGATTCGCCGCAGACCCGCGAGCTGGTGGTGGAGCACGGCGGCTTCGTGTACGACTCCGATTCCTACGCCGATGATCTGCCCTACTGGGTGAAGGTCGCCGGCCAGGATCACCTCGTCCTGCCGTACACGCTCGAATCCAATGACATGCGCTTCTCCTCCCCCGCCGGATTCGCCAACGGCGAGGAGTTCTTCACCTACCTGAAGGACGCCTTCGACGTGCTCTACGCCGAGGGCGCGGCGGGTGCGCCGAAGATGCTGTCGGTCGGCCTGCACTGCCGCATCATCGGCAAGCCGGCGCGGGCCAAGGCGCTGGAGCGCTTCCTGGACTACGTGCAGTCACACGAGAAGGTGTGGCTGGCGCGGCGCATCGACATCGCCGAGCACTGGCGCACGGTGCATCCCGTGTCCTGACGGCCGCGAGCTCCGAAAACCACTGTGACCCGGGGTGATTGCGCGATCACCCCGGCACGGGAACGCCGGTGCGGCCGGGTTCGCACGCCACTCTCGACCGGGTACCCGCCCGTCACGGGTGCCCGGTTCATCCTCCGCGGTGTGCGATAGGGCCGGACGCGCCGGCGGAACCACGAATACGGCCCGGAACCATCAGGTTCCGGGCCGTGTTTGTGTCTGCGACATCGAAACCGCCTCAGAGCTTTCCGCTTTCGATGTCGCGCTTGATGCCCTCCTGGGTCGCCTGGTGCGCGGCCACCCCGTTGCTGACGGTGAAATCGAGCAGGGCCGCGTCGGCGATGAAGGTCAGATGCTCGTTGACGGTGGTCGTGCCGTCACCGTTGTCGGCGAAGGTGATCACCTGGTGGGTGGTCACGTTGGGGACGTCCCAGCTGTCGCTGGTGTAGTAGTGCTCGTCCGGGTGCAGGATCTGCTCGGCCTGAGTGTGGCCGGGGAAGATGACCGGGCCCGTCGGAATGTCCTCGAGCGCGGTGAAATCCGTGGTGTGCGTGTCGCCGTCGTCGCAGGTGCTGTGGACGATGATGTCCTTGAGGAACGAGTGGCGACCGATACCGTTGCGGACATCGGAGTAGATGTCCCACACCTTGTCCAGCGGTGCGTCGATGGTGACGGGCAGATCCACCTCCGTCACCGATCGGCCGTCGTCCGGATTCTGCTGCTCGGCCCGATAGATCGACCAGCTGACCTGCCACTCGAGTTTGTAGCCGTTCTCCGACTCGATGCAGGACGGCGCGTCGTCCGCGCGTGCCATCGCCGACCCCACCGCAGGCGACCCCATCGTCGCGCAGGCTATCGCCAGCGCATAACCCACCTTGAACCTCACCGGGCGGACTTTACCCCGGCCGCAACCTACTGGCAGGTTTCCTGCGAAATCGCGGCTACCGCGCGCCGGGGCGGTCCCCGCGCTCCAATTCCACTGCGCGCTTCATCATTTCGCGTGCGCGGGTACGGTCGCCGGCGTAGTCGTAGGCGCGGGCAGCGCGGTAGTTGGTGCGCCAGTTCTGCGGGTCCGCCTCGAACTCCTGCTTCACCTGCTCGAAAAGCGCGTCGGCAGCGTCCTTCTCGATACGTCCGGACGGGCGGCGCGGCAGATCGGAGACATCCAGCTCGCCGCCCTCCTCGTGCATGCGGCGGGCCAGGCGCTGGTGGGCGAAGGCGGCGCGGACACTGGTCGCCACGATCCACACGCCCAGCACCGGCAGGATGAACACGCCGATGCCCAGGCCCACCGCGGCCGGCTTACCGGTGGCGATCAGGTCGATCCCGATCCGGCCCAGCAGCACGAAGTAGAACCCGAGCACCACCACCAGGGCCGCGATGAAACCGACCCGCTTGAAGACCTCGCGGCCATTGCCGTCGGCAGGATTCTCGGCGGGCGTGCTCACAGGTCGAGCAGCGGGTCGATGCCCACGGTGAGGCCGGGGCGCAGCGGCGTCTTGCGTACACCCAGCAGCACACCGGGCACGAAGGAGGTGCGGTCGAGCGAGTCGTGGCGGATGGTGAGCGTCTCACCCTGCGTGCCGAACAGCACCTCCTGATGCGCGACCAGTCCGGCCAGCCGCACCGAGTGCACCCGCACGCCGTCCACGTCCGCGCCGCGCGCACCCTCCAGCTCCTGGCTGGTGGCATCGGGGCTGCGGCCCACACCCGCCTTCTCCCGGGCCGCGGCGATGAGCGCGGCGGTTCGGTAGGCGGTGCCCGACGGCGCGTCCGCCTTGTTCGGGTGGTGCAGCTCGATGACCTCGACCGAGTCGAAGAAGCGCGCGGCCTGCTCGGCGAACCGCATGCTCAGCACGGCGCCGATGGCGAAGTTCGGCGCGATCAGCACCCCGACCTCCGGCTTGGCCGCCAGCCAGCCCTTCACCTGCTCCAGCCGCTCGGCATCGAAGCCGGTGGTGCCGACCACGGCGTGAATCCCGTTCTCCACCAGCCACTTCAGATTGGGCATCACCACATCCGGGTGCGTGAAGTCGACCACGACCTCGGTTCCGGCGGCCGTGAACGCCTCCAGCGAGTCGTCCTTGTCGACCTGCGCCACCAGCTCCAGATCCGCGGCCGCCTCGACCCCCGCACAGATGGCCTGCCCGACCTTGCCGCGCGCCCCGAGCACACCCACCCGGATCCGGTTCGTGGTCACCTGGTCTCCTTCACTCCGCCCAATCAGCAACGGGTCGAGCCTATCGGGTCGGCGACACGCCGGAACGCAGGGCTGGCGGTCGTCACGGGTCGGCCGGAACGCGACACGCTCCGGCGCGGGGGCGCGCGAGGCGGCGGCGACGGCACGGTCGGCGACGGCATGGCGGCTCATGGGTGACAGGGAACTTCATCGAGACCATGCCGGGGCAAGTTCGGTGACTGACCGCACCCCGATGGCGAGCGGCGTCGGATTCATGGGAAAGGCCGGGTGCGCAATGGAATCCATTGTGCGCCCGGCATTTCGGGGCGGTGGGCTAGCCGGTGTAGCCGGTCAGCTTGTAGACCGTGGTGTTGCCGATCTGCTGGGGTGTGAAGGTCGCGGTCACCCAGTCCGTGATGTCGGTGTGCTGGTTGCGACCGAAGCCACCCTGGTTGCCCGGGCCGCCCTGCTCGGCCTGGGCGCCTTGGCGGTTCGGCTGATCGGCGGGGTTCTGGCCGCCGCCCTGCTGCCGGTTGCGCTCGCCTCCGGCGGCGGGGGCGCCGGGCTCACGGTTGCCGTTCCCGTTGTCGCCGTTGCCGTTTCCGTTGCCGCCACGGTCGTTGTTGTTCTGCACGATGTAGTAGCCGATCTTGCCGGCCTTCACATCGGCTTGGAACTCCGCCAGGGTCGGGGTCGGATCGCTGCCGGAGAAGCCGCCGATCGCCATGACCGCCTTGCCGGTCTGCAACTCCAGGCCCGCCGCGGCGGAGGAGCCGTTGATCGCGGCCGCCCACGTCGAGTCGGACGTCTTCAGCAGGGCCGCCAGCTGCTGGTTGGGCTGGGACTCACCGAAGCCGCCGCCCCGGCCGCCCGCGGCACTCGCCGGGCCGACGGTCGGACCACCACCACTGTGCGGGGCGGCGATGGTGGCGATCGAGTAGGCGGTCGCGCCGGACAGGCTCGCGATCAGGCCGAGCGCGAGTGCCGCTGCGGCAAGGCGGCGGTTGTCCCGGACCCACGGCAGCACGAGCAGCACGGTCGCCACGACGGTCAGCGCCAGGATCGCCCAGCGCAGTTCTGGATACCAGCCGCTGTTGCGGTGCAGCAGTACGAAACTCCACACCCCGGTGGTCGCCACCAGCGCGGCCAGGCCGAAGCCGCCGAGGATGGTGTCCCGCCTGGTCCACATCTCGCGGATGCCGATCGCGAACATGCCGGCCACCGCCGGTGCGATCGACAGGCAGTAGTACGGGTGCACGGTGCCGCTCATATAGCTGAGCACGCCGCCGTCGATGAGGATCCACAGCCCGAACAGGATCGCGGCCGCCCGCACCAGGTCGGTGCGCGGCGCCCGGCCCCGCGAGACCAGCACCAGCACCATGGCCAGCAGCGCGGCAGGCAACAGCCAGCCGATCTCGAAGCCGAATTCGCCGGTGAACAGCCGTCCCACGCCGCGGACCTGCCCGCCGAAGCCGCCGAATCCACCGCCGCCGCCGTGTCCGCCCGGACCGGGCTGCGCGGCCGTGTCCGCCGCGGCGGCCGGATCGGGTGCCCCGGCAGTCGGGTCGTGTGGCGCGCCGCCGCCCGGAGCACCACGGTGGTTGCGGCCGAGCACGCGTGCGAAGCCGTTGTAGCCCAGCACCAGATTCATGAAGTTGTTGTCGGTCGACCCGGCCAGATACGGGTGGCTCGACGCCGGCCACAGCAGTGTGACCAGCACGTACCACCCGCTCGACACCATCAGCGCGACGAGCGCCCCGACCAGCTGCACGATGCGGGCGCGGATCGGATTCGGCGCGGCGATGAGATAGACCAGCCCCAGCGCGGGCAGCACCATCAGGCCCTCGAGCATCTTCGCCAGGAACGCGAACCCCAGCGCCACACCGGCGAGCAGAATCCACGTGGTCGAGGCGCGTTCGAGAGCGCGGACAGTGGCGTAGGCACCGGCCATCATGAGCAGCACCATGACCGCGTCCGGGTTGTTGAACCGGAACATCAACGCCGCGACCGGCGTCAACGCCAGCGCGGCTCCGGCGAGCAGGCCGGTGTAATGGCTACCCGTCAGCCGCCGCGCCGCGCCGTACAGCAGCCCCACCGCGGCCACCGCCATCAACGCCTGCGGAATCAGCATGCCGGCACTCGAGAATCCGAAGATCTGCCCGGACAGCCCCATCACCCACTGCGACACCGGCGGCTTGTCGACAGTGATGAAATTCGCCGGATCCAGCGATCCGAACAGCAGTGCTTCCCAGTTCTTCGACCCGGCCCACGCGGCCCCGGCGTAGAACTGATTGCCCATCCCATTGATGGTGATGTTCCACAGATACATCACCGCCGTCGCGATAAGTAGCGCGGCCAGACCGGCACGTTCGACGGTCCTGCCGTCGAACCGTCCGGCCTCACGAGGAGCCGCCGGCGGCGGCGGAACCACTGGCGGGTTGTCCTGGAGTGATGTGGTCACGCTGACCATTCAGCGCCCTCGAGTCCAATGAACCCTGTGAGCCCGCCGGGAGCTTCCCGTGAGCCTCGGCCGCAGCCGGCCCCGGCCGCGGCCATCGGCCGCCCCGGCCAGAGCGCGAACGGCGTGCGGCGAAGGGACCGGTCGGGATATTGTGGCTGGTGCCCGGTGGGGAGATCACGAGTGGCCGATGGTCGAGAGAGATCTGTTCATGACGCAGCGTGATGTCGGTGTCGATGTCGTCACGGAGTTGCGTGCTGCAGGTTTCGAGGAGGCCGAGGAGATCGGGCGGGGCGGTTTCGGGCAGGTGTTCCGCTGCACCCAGCCGGCTGCGGGTCGCACGGTCGCGGTGAAGGTACTGACCGGCGAGCTGGATGAGAATCGGGAGCGTTTCTTTCGCGAGCAACGCGCGATGGGGCGGCTGACCGGGCACCCGAATATCGTCGACCTGCTCGAGGTCGGTGAGACCGCAGGTGGTCACCCGTACCTGGTCATGCCCTATTACGCTCGCGGGTCCCTGGATGCGCGTCTGCGCCGCGACGGTCCGTTGTCACTGGCAGAGGCGCTGCACCTGGGGGTGAAGATCGCCGGGGCGCTGGAAACCGCGCATCGAGCCGAGGTGCTGCACCGCGATATCAAGCCGGGAAACATCCTGCTCACCGACTACGGTGAGCCCGCGTTGACCGACTTCGGGATCGCCCATATCACCGGTGGATTCGAAACCGCGACCGGCACGATCACCGGATCACCGGCGTTCACCGCACCGGAGGTCCTCGGTGGTGACCCCCCGAGCCGGGCCTCGGATGTGTACGGGCTGGGAGCCACATTGTTCTGTGCGCTGACCGGGCACGCGCCTTTCGAACGCCGCAGCGGCGAGGAGGTCGTCGCGCAATTTCTGCGGATCACCCAGCAACCGGTGCCGGATTTGCGCGAGCAAGGAATTCCCGACGATGTCTGCGCGCTGATCGAGACGGCGATGTCACGCGAACCACGCGGCCGCCCCACCGCCGCGGAGTTGGGTGAGCAACTGCGCCGGACAGAACGCGATCACGGTTTCCGGGTCGACGCGATGACGCTGCCGACCGAACCAGGAGCCGAGCACGCATCGGTTGTCACGTCGGCGCCCGCGGCGGGGAATCGTACTGGAAACCTGCCGATCGAGCTGTCCAGCTTCGTCGACCGGCGGATCCAGCTGACCGAAATCAAGAACCTGCTGGCGGCGTCACGTCTGGTGACGCTGACCGGTATGGGCGGGGTCGGCAAGTCACGGCTCGCGCTGCACGTCGCCGACAAGGTGCAGCGAAATTTCGCCGACGGCGTGCAGCTGGTCGAGTTGAGTGATCTGCACGATGAAACATTGTTGGTCGACGTCGTGGCCACTGCCCTCGGTCTGCGAAACCAGGGTGCCCGGCCAACGCTCGAGGTGCTCTTGGAGTTCTTGTCCGAGCGCGATCTGCTGCTGGTGCTGGACAACTGCGAGCAGGTGATCGAAGCGGTCGCGACGCTGACCGAATCGCTGCTACGGACCTGCCCGCAGGTGCGGATTCTGGCGACCAGTCGAGAGGCACTCGGCGTCGGCGGGGAATCGGTGTTCGTCGTGCCCCCGCTGGGGATTCCCGATATGGCGAGCAAACCGGGGCTGCGCGGGGTGACCCGCCACGACGCGGTCACATTGTTCGCCGAGCGAGCCGCCGCGGCCGTGCCGGGCTTCGAGGTGACCGATGACTCCATGCTCAGCGTGGCCGGGATCTGCACTCGACTCGACGGGCTACCGTTGGCGATCGAGCTGGCCGCGGCCCGGCTGCGTACGATGTCGCCCGAGCAGATCCTGACCCGGCTCGACGACCGCTATGCCCTGTTGACTCGCGGGAGCCGTGGTGCCCCGATGCGGCAGCAGACCCTGCGGTGGTGCATCGGCTGGAGCTATGACCTGTGCACACCGGCCGAGCAGCGATTGTGGGACCAGCTGTCGGTGTTCGCAGGCACTTTCGAGCTCGATGCGGCCGAGCAGGTGTGCGGCACCGATCTGACCGAGACGCAATTGCTCGACACATTGTCCGCGCTGGTGGACAAATCGATCCTGATCCGCGAGGAAACCGAGGGCACGGTCCGCTTCCGGATGCTCGAGACCGTTCAGGAATACGGCCGGGAGCAAGCCGAGGACAGCGGGATGTACCCGGAATACGTTCGGCGGCATCGGGATTGGTGCGAGCGGCTGGTACTCCAGGTAGAGGCGGAATGGATCGGTCCGCACCAGCTGCAGTGGATTGCCCGGCTGGAGCGGGAGCTGCCGAATCTGCGAAATGCGCTGGAATCCAGCCTGTCCGAGTCGGGCGACACCGCGCTGCGGATCGTCACCGCCCTGTATATGTTCTGGACATTGCGTGGGCGGCTCAGCGAGGGACGTCGCTGGTATGAGCGCGCGCTGGCCCAATCCACCGATGCCGAGCCGCTGGTTCGGGCCAGGGCTCGCTGCGGGGCCGCCACGATGGCCGTCCTGCAGGGTGACCTACCGGCCGCCGCCGAGCACGTGGCGCAGCTCGAGGCCCTGGCCGAGCAGACGACAGACCCACTGGTCGCGGCCCTGCTCGCCCACGCCGAGGGGAATTATTTCACCACCGGCGGTGCTGATCATCCGGCTGGTGCGGGTACCACCCTGCTGGCCGATGCCATCGACACCTACGAGGCATCCGGTGACCTCGAATCGCAGCTGGACGCCCGGATTTCGCTCGGCTGGGCCTACGCGCAACAGGGCGACACCGCGCGGGCTCTCGCGGGCCTCGAGAAGGCGCTCGCGATCACCGAATCCGCCGGCGAAACGGTGCTTCGGTCGTGGGTGCTGTGGGCAATGGGATTCGCCGTGTGGCGAACGGGTGAGCCCGATCGCGCCGTATCTCTGTTGCAGGAGGGAATTCGAGCGGCCCGGCTGGTGTCCGATCCGGTCGTCGCCACCAGCTGTATGGAGGCACTGGCCTGGATCGCGTCCGAGCAACGCGATGTCAGCCGCGCCGCTACCCTGCTGGGCGCCGCCGAAACGCTGAGCCACATCGGTGGCAGCTCCATCTCGATGTTGCCCAATGCGCTCGTCTACCACGAGGAATTCACCCGCCGCAGTCGCGAGATGCTCGGCGCGCGCGCATTCGAGGCGGCCCATCAGGAAGGCGCCGCAATGAGTTTCGATGCCGCAGCGAGCTTCGCGCTCGGCGAGCAAGCCGAAGCGACCGCGCCGCCCCTGCTTTCCGGAGGAAAACTGACCAAGCGTGAGCGCCAGGTGGCCGATCTCGTTGCGCACGGCCTGACCAACAGGGCGATCGCGGCCCGGCTGACGATTTCACCGCGCACCGTCAATGGACACGTGGAACACATCCTGACCAAGCTGGGGTTCACCTCGCGCACACAGATCGCGGCCTGGGCCGCCGAACAGCCCGAACCCTGAACTCTTTCTCATCGACTCGCCACGCCGGCATCGGTTCGCGGTGACGGCGCGGTGCCGTGGTCGGGCGGGTCAGTCGAAGAGGATCACCTGGCGAAGGGCGTGGCCGGCGGCCAGTTCGTCCATGGCTCGGTTGATGTCCTCGAGGCGGATGTGGGAGGAGACCAGGCGTTCGACGGGGAGGCGGCCTTCGCGCCACATGCGGACGAATTCGGGGATGTCGCGGGCGGGGACGGCGGAGCCGAGGTAGCTGCCGATGATGGCGCGGCCCTGGGCTACCAGGGCGAGGGGGGAGATGGAGGCGCGGGCGTCGGGGGCGGGGAGTCCTACGGTGACGGTGACGCCGCCGGGAGCTGTTGCGGCTACGGCGGTTTCGAAGGCTCGGATGTTGCCTGCGGCCTCGATGACCGCCTCGGCCCGGATGTTGTCGGCGGCGATTTCCTGAGGGGTGTAGGCGGCGGTGGCGCCGAGTTCCATGGCGGTCTTCAGTTTGTCGGGGACGGTGTCGACAGCGATGACCTCGCGGTCGGTGCCGGCCCGCAGCGCCGCGGCCACGAGCACCGCGGCCATGCCGACGCCGCCGAGGCCGACGACCATGATGCGGTCCGAGGGACCGGGCTTGGCCGAATTCAGCAGGGCGCCACCGCCGGTGAGGACGGCGCAGCCGAGGACGGCGGCCACCTCGGGTGGGACGTCGTCGTCGACCGGGACCACCGAGCGGCGGTCCACGACGGCGTGCGTGGCGAAGGCCGAAACACCAAGGTGGTGATGGACTTCCGCGCCTTCGCGCAGCAATCGCCTTCCGCCGGCGAGCAATTCGCCCGCGTTGTTGGCGAGGCTGCCGGGTTCGCAGGGGGTGCGGCCGTCGGTGGCACATCCGGCGCACTCGCCGCAGCGGGGCAGGAAGGTCATGACGACCCGCTGGCCGACGCGCAGGTCGCTCTCGCCGGGGCCGACCGCCTCGATGCGGCCGGATGCCTCGTGGCCCAGCAGCATCGGCACCGGCCGCACCCGGTTGCCGTCGACCACGGACAGATCCGAGTGGCACAGCCCGGCCGCCTCGATCTTGACGAGCAGTTCGCCGGGGCCGGGTTCACCCAGCTCCAGCTCGCTGATGGTGATCGGCTTCGAGTCGGCGAAGGGCGTCTGGGCCCCGATACGTTCCAGGACGGCACCACGAATCCTCATGCGCCCGACGCTACTCCATCGCACCTTCCCAGACAGTGCGAAATCTGCTTCCATGGAGGCCGGACAGGAGCATCATGAGCACATCGCTGACCACCGGCAATCGAGCCTTCAACCATGTGGTGACGCAGTTCTTCGGCAACATCGCCCGCGCCTACGACACCGCCGCCCTGCAGCAGGTCGTCTACCGCCCGCCGCAGGATCAGGTCCTCGCCGAACTCCGCACCGCCGGATCGCGCCGCATCGCCGACATCGGCTGCGGCACCGGCATTCTCACCGCCCGCATCCAGCGCGAGCTGCGCCCCGAGGTCGTCTACGGCGTGGACGCCTCGCCGGGCATGCTGGCCCAGGCCCGCGCCCGCTCCGCCGCCGTGCAGTGGCGGCAGGCCGCCGCCGAGCATCTGCCCTTCGCCGCGGGCGAACTGGATGCGGTCGTGAGCACCAGCGCCTTCCACTTCTTCGATCATCCGGTCGCGCTGCGCGAATTCCATCGGGTGCTGGCCCCCGGCGGGCTCGTCGCCATCGCGACCATGCATCCCTCCGGCCCGACCTCCCGGCCCATTCAGCGGCTCACCCGCAGCCCGCGCTTCCCGGCTCACGCGCCCTCGCCGCGCGAAACCCGGAAACTGCTGCAGGACGCCGGATTCGAGGTCGTCGATCAGCGCAAGATCACCCGGCCGCTGCCGTCGTGGCTGATCCCCGACGTCATCACCGTCGGACGTCACGGACGGTGATCGCGGTCACTTCCCCGGGTCGTCGCCACCGCGGAAGCACACGGTGAGCTCGAGTTTGTTCCAGACCACCCAGACCGCGCCACGGCCGTCGCGCGGACAGCCCGCACCCGAGGTGGTGCCCTCGAGCACCGCGGTCGCCTGGACGATGTGGTCACCCGGAGTCCCGCAGGCGACCTTGGACGGGACATCCATATCGGCGGTGTCGTAGCAGACCCCGGTCCGCCAGTCGAAGGTCAGGCACAGGTGGTAGCGAGCCTTGCCGCTCTTGTCCTTGGGCGCGGATTCCAGCGTGTACAGCGGGCCCGAGCACGGGTCCGGACCCATCTGCAGCACCCGGTAGTTCGCGTCCACCGAGTTGCAGTCCGACGGCTCCGGCGAGCCGGCCTTCCAACTCGGAGCGCCGGTGGCGTCCTTGGCCTGCTGGATGGGCACCTCGACGCAGTCCCCCGCCTTCAGCGCGGCCATGGGATCGGGGGCGTCGGGCTTGGCGGAGGTGGTCGGCAGCCCGGCCTGCACGAGTTCCGGTGGCGCGGCAATCGCCTTGCCCGCGACGGTGTCCCGGGGCAGCGGCGAGATCACGGCGGTCATCGCGCCGAAGACCAGCACCCAGCCGACCAGGGCCGAGCCCGCTGTCACCGCGCGCGTCCCGCGGCCGATCGCTCGATGTGGTGCCCGCCGCGCCCGGCTCGCGACCATCGCCGCGAGGCAGAGCAGCAGCACCGCCACACCGGCAGCCCAACCGACGCCGTGGCTCCCCACCACACAATCCCCTGTCTCAACTCAACTCGTCTGCAAGCTATCCCACCGGTGAGCTTCGGGCAAAACCGGCGAACAGCCCGCGACGGGCTCAGGAGGCGAGTTCGGGGGTGGACTCGGCGAGCGCGGGCGGCCAGGCCGTCGGGGTGATATTGGCCGGTTTGGTGGCGGGTCCGGCGTCCCAGTCGAAGTGGACGCCGACCCACGCCCGGGGCTGTTCGAAGGTGATGGCGCGGGCGTCGAAGGAGACGCGACGGAAGGAGATGTCGCCGAAGAAGTCGCCACCCGCGAAGATCACCGACCGTCCCGAGAACACGGCATCGGCGAAGGAGACCTTCCCGTGGTACTCGGCCCGGGCGAAGGACACCTCCTGGGTGCGGCCGGTGCGCCATCGCACCCGCGCACCCAGCCGGGTGCCGTCGAAGGAACCGGAATCGGAGTAGAAGCGGGAATCGGCGAAAGTAATCCGCGCGCCGGTGAATTCGGCACCGGCGAAGCTGACCCGGTCGCCGTCGAAAAGGGCGCGGTCGAAGGTTGTCAGGGCGGCGCCGAAGCCGGCCTCGGCGAAGACGGCCTGCTCGCCCGCGAAGGTGGCGCGGTCGAATGCCGTTCGCGCGCCGCGGAATTGCGCGCCCTCGAAACTCACGCCGCCGCCGAAAGTCGCCTCGGTGAAGGTGGCTCCGGCATTCTCGCGATCGGTCCGGTCGACCTCGGTGTGCGCGAAGACCGCCCGGTCGAAGACGGCCATGCTGCGGAAGATGGCCCCGCGGAAGGTGACCCGCTCCCCCAGGAACCGCGTCTGTTCGAAGGATACGGTGCGGCCGCTGAGGAACATGGCGTTGGTGAAGCGGGTATTGCGGCCGGCGAAGACGGCGTGCCGGAAGTCGGCATCCTCGAACACGGCGTCCGAGAAGTCGAAATCACAGCCGCACCATGATGTTTGGGCAGCGGGCCGCAGATGCTCGGCGATCACCCGCACGATGGTGTCGCGGACCTGCCGATCGTTCTGCCGATAGGTGTACACCCGCTCCACGGCCGTGCCGTGATCCTCGATGCGCTGCGATCTGGAGACCAGGTGGCTGGCGCCCTCCTCCGGTTGATACGGCAGCCGCAGGTATCCGCACAGCACATCCACGCACTGCTGCCGCCGCCAGCGGGCGGAGAACTCGTCGGCCACCCCGGCCATGGCGTAGACCCCGGCGATGCGCACCGCCACATCGGGATCTCCGAGCTGGCGGGCCGCGGCTCCGAAGACATCGGCGAAGCGCCCACGCTCGGCATCGCGCTGCCGCCGGTAGGCCACCACCAGGGCGACCGCCCCGAAGACACCCGCCGTCACGGCGAGCGAAATCTTGCTCAGATCCAGCTGATTCGGCGTCTCGGCCCGCGCGCCCAGGAAGTGCCACAGCATCCACCAGGTGACGCCCGCGACCGCGAGCCCGCCGAGCACGGCCACCAGTGCCGACACCATCAGACCCGACCGGTGTACCGTCCGGCTCACCACCCCACCGAACCTCCACCGCCGCATAGCCGAAGAATAGCGACCCCGGCCCCGTCACGCATCGGATGCGGCAATTCCGTCCCGGCTTCGCGCATCCGAAAATCGGGACACACCAAACCGTTTCACAACGTGGTGTGCCTGTGCTGCAGCAGCGCCGTATCTCCTGGTGCCGAATGACGCGTCCGCCCTGCGACACAGGGTCGCCGGGCGGACGCAGGTAAGACCATTCGGGAAATCAGGCGGCCGTCGCAGCCTCCGCGGGCTCGTCGACCTCCGCGGCCTCCGCATTGCGGCGCAGCCCGATACCGGCGGCACCCAGGCACGCCAGCGCCACCACCACCACGAACCACGGGAACACCGTGCTCAGCCCCCAGGTGGTGGCCGCCCACCCCGCCACCACGGTCGGCACCGCCATGGCCGAGTAGGCGAGCAGGTAGTAGGCCGACATGGTCTCGCCCCGCTTGTGCTGCGGGACAACATTGGACAGGTGCCGCAGCGATCCGCCGAAGCCGAGCCCGAAGGTGCCGCCGAGGGCGAACCCGGCCAGCAGCACCAGCACCCAGTTGTGGGTGTTCAGCGCCGGAATCGTGACCACCAGCGCGATCGCCATGCCGATATCGCCGGCGATGGCCGCGCGGCGTGCCGGAATCCCGCCCGCGATGGCCTGCGCGATCGCACCCGCGGTCGCTGTCGAAGCCACCACCGCCCCGCCGAAGACCAGATTGTGGATGCCCGTCTCGGCGGAGGCCAGCGACGGATACAGCGACAGCAGCACGCCCAGCACCGACCAGGCCGCCATCACGCCCAGCGCCGAGAACCAGAAGTCACCGCGGATCTCCTGCGGCACAGCCGGTTTGGCAATGGTGATGCGCTGCTTCTGCCGCGCCCCGTGCGGCTCCCGCAGCGCCAGCACGCCCGCCGCGATGAGCGCGCACACCAGCGTGATCACGACATACGGCGTGCGCAGCGGGTGCGGCGCGTACTGGGCCAGCACGGCCGAGCCCAGAATCGCCACGGCCATACCGACATTGAACGCCACCCCGGACAGCTGCCCGGACCGCGCACCCTGCTGCGGCCGCAGATCCAGCAGTGCCGCCGCGCCCGCCACCACGGTCGCGCCGACCGCGGCCCCGTGCAGCGCCCGGGCCAGCAGCAGCATGGCCACATTGTCGGCGAGCAGGAACACCACCAGGCCCACGATCATGAGCGCGAACGCACCCAGCAGGACCGGCTTGCGGCCCACCACATCCGAGATCCGCCCCGACACCAGCACCGCACCCAGCGCCGCCACCGCGTAGGCGGCGAAGACGAAGGTCGTGGTGAGCGGGGAGAAATGCCAGCTCTGCTGATAGATCCCGTACAGCGGGGCGGGCGCGCCCGAAACGCCCA
The DNA here is from genome assembly GCF_050942175.1 of Nocardia sp. CA-151230. Classification (NCBI taxonomy): domain Bacteria; kingdom Bacillati; phylum Actinomycetota; class Actinomycetes; order Mycobacteriales; family Nocardiaceae; genus Nocardia; species Nocardia sp. CA-151230. The sequence goes on along the minus strand of NZ_CP192061.1, from coordinate 2,467,401 downwards.
GCGCCACACCGCTGGCCGCGAGGACGAGCGCGTACGCCCAGGTCTGGCTGCCCTGTTCGGCTCGAGTCGCAACCACCGTTGCCGATGCCATCGAACCCTCCATCAGGTAAGTTTGATTGTGATCGAACCAAACCCTACGCCGGGTTCGACGATTATCAAACTAGGTATCCGAGTGAGGTAGCTCATGTCCGACACCGAAGCGTCGCCCGCGGTGGCCCCGCTACCTGCGGTGCTCGGCGCACTTCAGGACCCGATCCGCCTCGAGGTCGTGCGGCGCCTGGCCAATGCCGGCACCCCGCTGCGCTGCAGCCTGACCTACGACGGCATCAGCAAATCGACGGCCGCCCACCACTTCAAGATCCTGCGCGAGGCCGGCGTCACCGATCGCGTCACCATCGACGGCAATACCCACCTCCGCCTGCGCTCCGCAGACCTGGACACCGCCCTCCCCGGCCTGCTCGCGGCAGTGCTGGCCGCCGCGAATCGGGAATGCGGTGACGCTGCGGTCGATACGCGAGCCGGAGTCGCCGCCCGAGAGCAGTTCGCCGCCACGTCAGGCGACGCTCCCCTGATCGACCACTCCGCATTCCGGGCGGATCAGGACGCCACATCGGGCGACGACGAGCCGAGCCGGAGTCGCCGCTGACCGGCATGCCCTCCACCCGTGGCGGTTCAGCCCGCCGCGATCCGGGCGGCAGCCAATTGTGCGCGCAGCGCGTCGTTTTCGCGGCGCAGGTCGTCGAGCTCGGCGGTCAGGCGCTGTCGTTCGGCCATGGCGTCACGGCGCTCCAGGGCGATCGCCTCGTCGAGACGCTCCTTGGTGAAGCGGGGGCGGATGTATTTGACGCAGTTCCAGTTGCAGGCCTCGACGGTGATGACGATCGCACGCTCGGCGATCTTCTGGATCGCGCCGTTGTAGGCCCCGGCCACCCGGTCGACCAGCTCCGGGTCCTCGGTGCGCTCGACCATGCGGGCGCGGCCGTAGACCTTCAGCCGCTCGCGCACCGGGTAGTCGATGAAGAAGAGCGCGACACGATCGTTCCCGGTGAGGTTGCCCACGGTGACGTACTGGCCATTGCCCGACAGATCGGCGAACGCGAGGGTGCGATCGTCGAGGACCTGGACGAAACCCTTGGGCCCGCCGCGATGCTGGATGTAGGGCCAGCCCTCGGGGGTAGCGGTGCCGAGGAAGAAGGAGTCTGCCGCGCGGATGAACCCCATCTCGCGGGGTTCGAGCGGTTGCGGCTCGTCGCTCCCGCTCTCGAGCTGGGCGCCGTAGTCCCGATAGCTCCCCGCGAGTTTCTGACGTTCCCGTGCCGCCGCCGAGAAGGCGATCCGCGCGTACCGATTCGACATGGCGCGTCCTTCCGCTGTCCCGCGATCGAACCTATCAGTACGTTCGGGCTGGTCCGAGGCCCGCGGGGTGTGGCGCTCGTCGCCCCGATCAGGACCGGGTGAGCGGCAGGGACTTCCACCAGTCGACCACACCACTCGGCGTGGCCGGATTGCCCCGGGTGTACAGCAGGAACTTCTCCCGCGCGGGATCGTCGAAGAAGGTGGTGGCGAAGGCGGTGGAGGGCACGTCCGGATCGGAATCGAAGCGCAGATTGGTGTATTGCTTTGCGCCGCAGTACTCCTTGAAGGACAGTTCCTCGATGGTACTGCCCGCCGGGCGAATTCGGTTCGCCACCGAACGGGCCGCGGCGCCCGAGCCGTAGGCGAACACGACGTACTCGCGGACATCGCGGTCGGCCGAGTACTGGCAGTCCCACGCCGCCGACCAGCCCTCGAAGGCCCACGGCGGCTGGAAATCCTTGGTGTCGTGATCCACCACCCGGCAACTCGCGGCGGCGAAACCCCCTCCGAGTCCGGGCTTCTGCGGAACCAGCCCCGGGAATTGCTTACTGATCTCGCCGATCTCGGCGGCGGGCTGGTTCGGCTTCTCCGAGTTGCCCGACGGCGTGAACAGGAAGACCGTCAGCCCCAGCGCGGCCGCCAGGCAGGTGCCGAGCAGCACCACCATCCGCACACCGATCAGCCGTCGGCGCGGCTGTCGCGACGAATTCGTCTTCACCGCAGGCGAATTCAGATATCGCCCGGTGGGCGGCCCGAACGCATCCTGGATATCGGTCAAGCGTCCCGAGCGCACGGCCACCGAGGACTGCACCGCCCGGCGCTGCGCCCCGGTATCCGACCGCGGCACCCGCCGCGCCCCGGTATCCAACTGCGGCACCCGCCGCGCTCCCGTATCCGATTGCGACACCCGGCGCTGCGCCCCGGTATCCGACCGTGGCACCCGCCGCGCTCCCGTATCCGATTGCGACACCCGCCGCGCCCCGGTATCCGACTGCACCGCACGTCGCTGGGCCGGCGTGGCCACCGATGCGGGGTGCGGACCAGCGCCCTGCTTGCCCCGGCGCGCGGCGGGTGAATTTCCGCGGCGCGCAGGCATTTCCGGGCCGTGGTCCTGCTGCGCCCCCGACGCACCTCCGGCCGCCAGCGCCCGCTGCGCCGCCGCCGCGAACTCCGTACACGATGGGTAGCGCTCATCCGGATTCTTCGCCAATGCCCGGGCCAGCACCGGATCCAGTGTCGCGGGCAGGCCCGGCCGCCGGGTCGCGATCGGCGGCGGGCTGTCGTACAGATGCGATTTGACGATCGCGCCGAGATCGGCGGCGAGGAACAGTGGCGCCCCGGTCAACAGCCGAAACAGGGTGCAGGCCAGCGAATATTGGTCCGAGCGGTGGTCCACCTGCAGACTCTGGAGCTGCTCCGGCGCCGCGTAGGCCAGCGTCGCCATCACCGAGCCGGACCCGGTGAGGCGCCCGGTCTCCCCCTGCAGCCGTGCGATGCCGAAGTCGGTGAGCAGCACGCCCGCCTGCTGTTCCCGGGTCTCGCGGGCCAGCAGGATGTTGGCGGGCTTCACATCTCGATGCAGCACGCCCACCCGGTGCGCGTAGTCGAGGGCGTCCGCGGTGGCGGCGACGATCTGCACGGCCTGCTCGGGCGACATGTCGGTCACCGCCTCGGCCTCGATACCGTCGACGTACTGCATGGCGATCCAGAGTCGCCCGTGCTCCATGCCCCGGTCGTAGACCGTGACCACGCCCGGGTGATTGAGCCGCGCGGCGAGGTCGGCCTCGCGTTCGAAGCGGGTGTGAGTCTCGTTGTCGCCGTGGTACTCCGAGTTCAGCACCTTCAGCGCGATCCACCGGGGCAGGCGTGGATGCCGGGCCAGGTACACCGCGCCCATCCCGCCGCGCCCCAGCTCTCGCTCGATCACGTACCCGGCGAAGTTCTCACCTGGAGAAAGCACAACCCCTCCCATTCCGGCGAGGTGATCATAGCCACAAACGGGCATACCTCACCGGCCAGGCGGGACTACTGCCGAGTAGCGATCTCAGTCCACGAGATGACGCACGGCGGCGGGCAGGTCGCGGGTGCGGCGGTAGGGTCCGGCCACCGCGACGCCGAAGGGGCGAGCGAGCAGGGCGGCCGCGATCCTGGAGACCTCGTCGGTGGTGACTTCGTCTATGCGAGCGAGGGTTTCGGACACGCTGCGGTGGTTGCCGTAGCTGAGTTCCGAGCGGCCGATCCGGTTCATGCGCGAGCCGGAATCCTCCAGCCCCAGCACCAGACCGCCCCGCAGCGAACCCTTGGCACGGGCGCACTCGGCGTCGGTGATGCCGTCGGCGGCCACCTCCTCGAGCACCCCGCGCGCCAAACCCGCTACGCGGCCCAGGTTTTCGGGCTGGCAGCCGAGGTAGACCGAGAACGCGCCGGTGTCGGCGAAGGTGTCGACGCTGGAGTACACCGAGTACGCCAGGCCGCGCTCCTCCCGAATGCGCTGGAACAGCCGCGAACTCAGCCCGCCGCCGAGCACCGTGTTGAGCACCGACAGCGGCCAGCGCTTCTCGCCCTCGTGCCGGCCGAAGGCGCGGGTACCGAACACCAGATGCGCCTGCTCGCTGTCGCGCTGGATGCGCAACAGCTCCGGATTGCCACGCGGCCGGAACCGGCCCTCCCGCCGGGGAGCGGGTTCCAGCCCGGATTCGAGCCGATTCCCGAAGGCGCGGTACACCAGTTCGACGGTGTGCTCGTGCTCGATATTGCCGGCCACCGCCACCACCATGCGGTCGGGCCGGTAGCGGCGCTGGTGGAACGAGCGCAGCTGCTGGGCCTGCATGGCCTCGATGGTGTCGACACTGCCGATCACCGGGCGGCCGATCGGATGATCACCGAACAGCGCGGTGAGGAAGGTGTCACCGACGATGTCCTCGGGATCGTCGTCGCGCATGGAGATCTCCTCCAGCACGACCTGCCGTTCCACCGATACGTCCTCGGCGCGGCACAGCCCGTTCATCACCACGTCGGTGACCAGGTCCACCGCCAGCGGCAGATCCTCGTCCAGCACGTGCGCGTAATAGCAGGTCTGCTCCTTGGCGGTGAAGGCGTTCAGCTCACCGCCGACCGCGTCCATGGCCTCCGCGATATCCAGCGCCGAGCGCGAGGGCGTGGCCTTGAACAGCAGATGCTCGAGGAAGTGCGCGGCGCCGGCCACCGTCGGGCCCTCGTCGCGTGAGCCGACCCCGACCCACACGCCGATCGACGCCGAGCGCACGCCCGGCACATGCTCGGTGACCACCCGTAGACCGCCGGGCAGCACGGTGCGGCGCACGCCGATATCCGTTGCGGGCGCTTGATTCTGGGCAACCACCAGTGAAGAGCCCCCCTGCTCCAGATTGCGGAGCAAGGGGGCCGTGTCTGTCGCGGCGCGCGCGGAACCCACGCGCACCGTGGACTGCTTCTTCGTCACAGAGAAATAATTACTCTGCGTTCGCGTCGGCCGCAGCAGAGGCTTCGGAGTTGTCCGAATCCTCGTCGATCGGCACCAGCGAGATCTTGCCGCGGTTGTCGATGTCGGCGATCTCCACGCGGATCTTGTCACCCACGTTGACCACGTCCTCGACCTTGGCGACGCGCTTGCCGTTGCCCAGCTTCGAGATGTGGACCAGACCGTCGCGGCCCGGCAGCAGCGAGACGAACGCGCCGAAGGCAGTGGTCTTGACGACGGTGCCCAGGAAGCGCTCGCCGACCTTCGGCAGCTGCGGGTTGGCGATGGCGTTGATCGCGTCGATCGCGGCCTGCGCCGACGGGCCGTCGGTCGCGCCGACGAACACGGTGCCGTCGTCCTCGATGGAGATGTTGGCGCCGGTGTCCTCGGTGATCTGGTTGATGACCTTGCCCTTGGGTCCGATCACCTCGCCGATCTTGTCCACCGGGATCTTGATGGCGGTGACGCGCGGAGCGTAGGGGCTCATCTCGTCCGGGGTGGCGATGGCCTCGGCCATCACGTCCAGGATGGTGTGGCGCGCGTCCTTGGCCTGGTTCAGCGCACCGGCCAGCACCTTCGACGGGATGCCGTCGAGCTTGGTGTCGAGCTGCAGGGCGGTGACGAACTCGCGGGTACCGGCGACCTTGAAGTCCATGTCGCCGAAGGCATCCTCGGCGCCCAGGATGTCGGTGAGGGCCACGTAGCGGACCTCGTCCTCACCCTTGTCGTTCTTCACGGTGTCCGACACCAGGCCCATGGCGATACCGGCGACCGGGGCCTTCAGCGGCACACCGGCGTTCAGCAGCGACAGGGTCGAGGCGCAGACCGAACCCATCGAGGTGGAACCGTTGGAGCCCAACGCCTCCGAGACCTGACGGATGGCGTACGGGAACTCCTCCTGCGACGGCAGCACCGGCACCAGCGCACGCTCGGCGAGCGCGCCGTGGCCGATCTCGCGACGCTTGGGCGAGCCCACGCGACCGGTCTCACCGGTGGAGAACGGCGGGAAGTTGTAGTGGTGCATGTAGCGCTTGGAGGTCTCCGGGCCGAGCGAGTCGACCTGCTGCGCCATCTTCACCATGTCCAGGGTGGTGACACCCAGGATCTGGGTCTCGCCACGCTCGAACAGCGCCGAACCGTGGGCGCGCGGCACCACGGCGACCTCGGCGGACAGCGCGCGGATGTCGGCCAGGCCACGGCCGTCGATGCGGAAGCTGTCGGTCAGGATGCGCTGGCGCACAAGCTTCTTGGTGACCGAGCGGAAGGCGGCGCCCAGTTCCTTCTCGCGACCCTCGAAGGACTCGGCCAGCTCGGAGAGCACGGAGAGCTTGATCTCGTCGATCTTCTCCTCGCGCTCCTGCTTGCCCGCGATGGACAGCGCCTCGTTCAGCTCACGCTTGGCGGTGCCCTCGACGGCCTCGTAGGCGTCGGGCTGGTACGGCAGGAAGATCGGGAACTCTTCGGTCGGCTTGGCCGCCAGGGCGGCCAGGTCCGACTGGGCCTTGCACAGGCGGGCGATGAACGGCTTGGCGGCCTCGAGGCCCTCGGCCACAACGGTTTCCGTCGGCGCGGAGGCGCCGTCGGCGATCAGGGCGAGCACATTGTCGGTGGCCTCGGCCTCGACCATCATGATGGCGACGTCACCGTCGACCACGCGGCCCGCGACGACCATGTCGAACACGGCGCCCTCGAGCTGCTCCACGGTCGGGAAGGCGACCCACTGGCCCTCGATCAGCGCGACGCGCACGCCGCCGACCGGGCCGGAGAACGGCAGGCCCGCGATCTGGGTGGACGCCGAGGCGGCGTTGATCGCGACCACGTCGTACAGATCCTTCGGATCCAGCGACATGACGGTGACGACGACCTGGATCTCGTTGCGCAGGCCGTCGACGAAGGACGGGCGCAGCGGCCGGTCGATCAGGCGGCAGGTCAGGATGGCGTCGGTCGAAGGGCGCCCCTCACGACGGAAGAACGAGCCGGGGATACGGCCGGCGGCGTACATGCGCTCCTCGACGTCCACCGTCAGCGGGAAGAAGTCGAACTGGTCCTTGGGCTGCTTGGAGGCCGTGGTGGCCGACAGCAGCATGGTCTCGTCGTCGAGGTAGGCGACGACGGAACCGGCGGCCTGCTTGGCCAGGCGGCCGGTCTCGAAACGAATGGTGCGAGTGCCGTAGCTGCCGTTGTCGATCAGGGCGACGGACTCGAAAACGCCGGGCTCGACCTCGGCGGCGGAACTGGTCTGGGTGTCGGACATCTTTGTTATCTCAACCTCTCGTCTTCGCCGGGTCCAGCACGTATCGATCACGTGCGACCCGGCTCATGAGCCGTACCCGGCATGGGCGCGCGGCAGCCCTCCTGGCCACAGCGCGCACACCCGGCCCTATCCCCTTGGATACGGCGACGCGGAGGCGGTCATCGATCGAAGCCCTCCGGGCGCGCATGGTTCATCTCACTTCGCGCCCCGAAAAGCCACTACCGAAGACCGACGCCACGCGACGGGTGCATACGGCTCGTGTTGGCGTATACCCGGCCGATCCTCCCCCTCGTGGGGATCCACGGCCACATATACGAAAGGCCAACGAGGAGATTCTATGCCTCCTCGTTGGCCGGTTCGTCAACTACCTCTGCCGACGAGGTGTGTCACCTCGCCGCGCCGAGGGTCCGCGGCTTGGGTCAGCGACGCAGGCCGAGACGCTCGATCAGCGAACGGTAACGCTCGATGTCCTTGTCCTGCAGGTACTTCGAGAGCCGCTTGCGACGACCGATCAGCGCCATCAGGCCGTGGCGGGTGTGGTGGTCGTGCTTGTGCTTCTTGAGGTGCTCGGTGATGTCGGCGATCCGCTTGGACAGCAGCGCGATCTGCGCCTCCGGGGAACCGGTGTCCTTCTCGTGCACGCCGTACTCGGCGAGGATCGCCGCCTTCTGCTCAGTGGTGAGAGCCACAGATACTCCTTGTTTCAGTCCGCGCTCGAGGGACCGGACGAATCCGGTTGGGCGCCGCCGCGGACCGCAGCAAACCCGACGTGACACCTTACCGGAGTCTCCGGTTGTGGCGGAAATCGGCCCCGGGAGCCCTACTCCTCGTCGGTGCCGTCGCCGAGGACCTTGCGGGCCTGGTCGACGTCCTTGCCGATGGCCTCGACCAGCTCCTCGATGGACCCGAACTTCCGCATGCCACGCAGCTGCTCGACGAAGTCCACGGCGACGTGCTTGCCGTAGAGGTCTTCGTCGAAATCGAGGACATGGGGCTCGACGGTGCGGTTACGGCCGTCGAAGGTCGGGTTGGTGCCGACCGAGATGGCGGCCATGTGGCGCTCGCCCACCAGCGGGTCGCCGGGTTCGAGGACGGTGAACCAGCCCGCGTACACCCCGTCGGCGGGGATGGCCGCGTGCATGGTCGGGGCCACATTGGCGGTCGGGAAACCCAGGCCCTTGCCACGGCCGTCGCCGTGCACGACCACGCCCTCGACGCGATGCGGACGGCCCAGCGCCTCGGCGGCCGCGCCCACATTGCCCTCGGCCAGGCAGCCGCGAATGTAGGTGGAGGAGAAGGTGACGGCGTGCTCGCCGAGCAGCTGCACGCCGTCGACGTCGAAGCCGTAGCGGCTGCCGAGCTCGCGCATGGTGTCGACGGTGCCGGCGGCCTGCTTGCCGAAGGTGAAGTTGTCGCCCACCACGACCTCGGCCACGTGCAGCCGGTCCACGAGCAGTTCCTCGACGTACTCCTCGGGGGTGAGCTTCATGAAGTCACGGGTGAAGGGCATCACCACGAACACGTCGATGCCGAGTTCCTCGACCAGTTCCGCGCGCCGGTCCAGGGTGGACAGCTGCGCCGGATGCGCACCGGGCCGCACCACGTCGACCGGGTGCGGGTCGAACGTCATCAGCACCGACGGAACGCCCCGCACCGCAGCGGATTTCACCGCACGGCTGATGAGCTGGGCGTGACCGCGATGCACGCCGTCGAATACCCCGATGGTGAGGACACACCGGCCCCAGTCCGCGGGCATCTCCTCGAGACTTCGCCATCTCTGCACACGGGAAGCCTACGCAAAGCGCGTCACAGACAATATTCGGCGGTGCGGATCTTCACGGCCGGAAGCATGTCCGTCACCCTGCGTTCACCACTCCGGTCCGCCGGCCGGCGTGGCCCACCCGGAGATGAACCAGTGCTGGCGGCCGGTATCGGGTTCGTACCATCGGCGCGGAAGCCTCCCGACGTCGGCTCCGTAGACATGGATGCCGACGCAAGGGGTCTGGCTCCCGCAGTTGACTCGATGGACGTCGTCGTCGGTGGTGCAGCAGATCGTCACCTGACCGCGATGCCAGTCGTGTTCCACGGTCGCCACGAGCGGGATGTCCGGGGCCGCCGGTTTGACGTAGCGGGTCTCGTGTTCGACACCGGAGTAGATCCCGACCACTCCCCAGGTCTCGTGTCCGTGGACGGGCGTGGTCTGACCGACGTCCCACACCGCCGACACGATGCTGAACGATCCATCGGTCGCGACATGGAGCGGGTACACCACGTAGTGGTCCGCATGCGGCTGCGTGAATTCGGACGGCAGAGTGACCTCCGAGGCCAACAGCGCCCGAAGCCGGTCGGCCACCAGAGCCGTGAGCCGGTGCTCGTCACGGTTGTCGTGGACCAGGGCGTCCACGTCCCCGGCGAACCGGGTCAGATCGGCGGCATCGCGCCCGGTATGGATGCAGGTCATCGAGACTCCTCTCCGTCTCCCCGGTGGAGGCCGCTCCGATCAGGCCCTCAGCACCAAGTGGTAAGCCCTTCAGCACCAAGTAGAGTCGCGCCGCAACGGTCGAACATGAGGAATTTGTCCCATTTTCGGGAGTGGCACCGGTGGGGGCGGAGCGTCGTATCCGGAACGGCGTCGGCGTAGCGTGAGTAGGCGCGACGACAGGAGACGATCGTGGCACCGTTCGTTTCCAGAAGAGAGGTCCTGGCGGCACTGTCGATTGCGATCGATCTGGGCTTGGGCCAGCCGATGGAGCACATGCTGCGGTCCGCGGTCATCGGGACCCGGCTTGCCGATCTGCTGCGCCTGACCGAGGAGGAGCGGTCGGCCGTCTTCCATACGTCTCTGCTGATGTGGATCGGATGCCATGCCGATTCGCACGAGTACGCGCACTGGTTCGGCGACGACATCACTGTTCGCCACGACAGCTTCGCGGTGGATTGGTCGGGACTACCGTATCTCCGCTTCCTGCTCCGCAATGTCGGACGCGGGTTGCCGTTGGGCAAGCGGGCGCAGATCGGCGCGACGTTGATCAAGGACGCCAGGGGCAACCTCGGCAAACTCGTGCGCTCGCACTGCGCTTCCGCATCGCTGCTGGCCGAGCAGTTCGGCCTGGGCCAGGAGGTCGCCTCCGCGCTGCGCTTCGCCTTCGAACGCTGGGACGGACGTGGACTGCCGAACGGAGTTGCGGGCACCGACATCCCGATCGTGATGCGGGTCGTCCAGCTCGCCGATGTCGTCGAGGTGCCCCATCGCGCCAACGGCGTCGAAGCGGCGATCACGGTTGCCCGCAGCCGAAGCGGCGGACAGCTCGACCCGCAACTGGTGTCCGTCCTCGTCGGCTCGGCAGGTGACATGCTCGGCCTGCCGGACGACGCGTGGTCGGCTGCCGCGGCTTCACTGCCCGATCCGGATCGAATTGTCACCGGTGCCGAACTCGATACGCTGCTGCAGGCACTCGGCGACTTCGTCGACCTGAAATGTCCTTTCACCCTTGGTCATTCGCGTGGGGTGGCCGACCTGGCGCATGCCGCGGCGGGCTGCGCCGGACTGGGCCCGGCGGATGCGGACCTGATGCGCCGGGCAGGGTATGTCCACGACCTCGGCCGCATCGGCGTGTCCAACCACATCTGGGAGAAACCGGCCCCGCTCACCGCCTCCGAATGGGAACGGGCGCAGATGCACCCCTACCTGACCGGCCGGATCCTGAGCCGCGTGGGCGGTCTCGAGGCGGTCCGAACCGTCGCGGAACGGCATCATGAACACCTGGACGGCTCGGGGTACCCGAACGGTCTCACCGGCGGCGCTCTCTCCGTGAACGACCGGCTGCTCGCAGCGGCGGTGAAGTACCACAGCTCGCGGGAACCGCGACCGTATCGGGTGGCCCTCGACCCCGATCAGGCTGCTCGCCGGCTGCGCCGCGACGCCGCTGCCGGGAAACTCGAACCGACCGCGGTCGAGACAGTGCTGGAAGCCGCGGGACACCGGCGGTCCAGGCGACCCGCACGCCCGTCCGGTCTGACCCCCAGGGAAACCGAGGTACTGATCAACGTGGCCCGGGGTCGATCGAATCGGGAGATCGCGAAGGCCCTCGGCGTTTCGGAGAAGACGATCCGTAATCACGTCGAACACATCTACAGCAAGATCGGCGTCACGAATCGGGTCGGGGCGAGCCTGTTCGCGACGCAGCACGGCATGGTCGTCCCCGCGTCACTGTGAACCGGAAAAGGGGGCGAATGCCTCATGATCACCCGGGCCGTCCCGACGACGATCGTTCCATGGCGACCATCAAGAACCCCAGAACCGCGGCGCAGGCGACGATCGACCAACCGGCCCTCTGGCCCGGTACAGACGAACGGCTCGCCGGTTACGGCGTGATGGGTATGCCGTTCGAAACCGGGGACTACCTGGCACTCCGGCATTTCGCCGCCACGTCGATCGGTCCGGGCTATCGCGCTGTGTGGCACCGGAACCCGGCAGGCGAATGGACCTTCTACTCCGACGTGGCGCCGGAACTCAGCTGTGCCCGGTACTTCTCCGACGGCGGCTCGGCCACCACGGTCCGCACCCCGATCGATATCGAGTGGGTCGGCCCGTACTCCTTGGAGGTCCGGATTCCCGGCATTCTCGCGTGGCGGATCGACCTGGAAGCCACCGGCCGTACCCGCCTGCTGAGTGCCGTGGGACGTCACACCCCGGCCGCGGTATGGCGCAGCGACCGTTTCCATCGGATCATGGCCAAGGGCGCAGGCCCGATGCTGCAGGTCGGGCGTATCCGCATGAGCGGAACCGTCCCGAACGGGCAGCACTTCGCGGCCGGACCGCTGCGGATGTGGCTCGTCTCCGCCGGCCGGGCGCGGTTGCGCGGGGCCGATCTCGGCGCGCCCGCTCCGCTGCCACAGCAGCAGAAGCTCGGCGACTTCTGGCTGCCGCAACGCGGCGTATTCGTCGTCGCGAGAGCCGCGTTCGAACCGTTCGACCCGGCCAGACACCTGGCCCCTGCCGCCGCGGCGTGATCGCGGGCAACGCCGTCGGTCATCGACGTTCGAAGGCCGCGATTTCGACATCCGGATCGTTCCGGCGCCGGTAGGTTGGAGCCTGCGGGAGTTGAAACCGAAGGTCAGGAGTGCGCCTCGATGACCTGGACCACCGACCCGGTCACACCCTGGATCAGCCCTCGGTCGGCCCATCGACAAGCCGTAGCGGCGGGCCTGGTCGTGATGTGCCGCGACCCGCTCAATGCCGAGACGCCGGTTTCCGACCTGGGGGGCGGTATCACTCCGAACGCGCGGTTCTACAAGCGGAATCATTTCCGGATTCCGGATCTCGACCCGGCCGACTGGCGGCTTCGGGTCACCGGCCGTGTCACACATCCGTCGGCATGGACTATGCCGGACCTGCTCCGAATGCCGTCGCGGACACGGATTGTCACCCTCGAGTGCGCCGGCAACGGCCGATCGGCCCTGGACCCGCCGACGCCGGGAGAACAGTGGGGACCCGGCGCGGTCGGCACCGCGGAATGGACCGGAGTGCCCCTGATCGAGGTGCTCACGCAGGCGGGTGCCGCGCCCGGAGCATGCGAGGTCGTATTCCGCGGTGCGGACAGCGGGCCTGTCGACCGGCATTCGGGAACGATCCGCTTCGAGCGCAGCCTCGACCTGACCGATGCCCAGCACAGCGGGGCGTTGCTCGCCTACGCCATGAACGGTGAACCGCTGTCGGCCCTCCACGGCCGTCCGCTACGGCTGGTCGTTCCGGGCTGGTACGGGGTGGCATCGGTGAAGTGGCTCACCGACATCGAGGTCCTCGACCATCGGTTCGCCGGGTACTTCCAGACCGAAAAGTACTGCTACGAGTGGGAGCGCGGAGGGCAGGTCGTCACCGAGCCGGTGCGCCTGCAGCACGTACGGTCCGTGATCACGGTTCCCGCGTCGAACGCCGTCGTGCGCCCCGGGTCGCTCACCATCCAGGGTGTCGCCTGGTCCGGGCCTGCCCCGATCACCAGCGTCGAGGTCTCGATCGGCGAAGGGAGCTGGCAGCGGGCTCGATTGCGGGGGAAGCAATTGCCGGACAGCTGGCGCGACTGGGATCTCGTCACCTCTGTCGATGCCCCCGGACCGACGACCGTGCGGGTGAGGGCGACGGATGCGGCCGGCCACACCCAGCCCGACGAGCCCGTATGGAATCGGTTGGGGTACGGGGCAAACGCGGTCCACAGTGTGCCGATCCACGTCACGCGATAGCGGACCCTCGTGCCGTACCGTGCTCCCTACCAGCGAGCGCGCCGATGTGTGAAACCGCGCGAGGTGTGCCTAAGCTCGGGTACGTGCCCGGAAAACGAGACATCGCCACCCGCCGCGAGCTGGCCGATCCGTCCGCACCTTCCGAACCCCACAGCAAGACCACGACCGTCGCCCCGGTGCTGTCCTCGGTCGCCCAGGACTACCTGAAAGTGATCTGGACGGCGCAGGAGTGGTCGCAGGAGAAGGTGTCGACCAAGCTGCTCGCCGAGAAGATCGGCGTCTCCGCGTCCACGGTGTCCGAGGCCGTCCGCAAGCTCGCCGACCAGGGGCTGGTCGAACACGCCCGCTACGGGGCCATCACGCTCACCGAGGACGGCCGCCGCGCCGCGATCGCCATGGTGCGCCGGCACCGGCTGATCGAGACCTTCCTGGTCAATGAACTCGGCTACGGCTGGGACGAGGTGCACGACGAGGCCGAGGTGCTCGAGCACGCCGTCTCGGAGACGCTCATGGATCGCATCGACGCCAAACTCGGCCACCCCGACCGGGATCCGCACGGGGACCCGATTCCCTCGGTGGACGGCGCGGTGCCCACTCCCCCGGCCCGTCAGCTCAGTGATTTCGACGCCGGCGAATCCGGCCGGGTGGCACGGATCTCCGATTCCGATCCGGCCATGCTGCGCTATTTCGATTCGCTCGGCATCGCGCTGGACACACCCATCGCCGTGGTGGAGCGGCGCGATTTCGCGGGCACCATCGCGGTGCAGGTCGAGGAACGCACGATCGACCTCGGAAGCATTGCGGCCGAAGCGATCTGGCTCAGCGAAGCGCACTGAACGGGCGGCCCGGCAACCCCGTCACCCGGGATTTTCCGCTGCCCGAACGTGGCGGCGGCCGGTGCGATCGAACACCGTGGTCAGGCGGGCGCGGCCGGAGTCGCCCGGGAGGTGAGGGCCGCGAGCAGCGAGGAGACCTCGGCAGGCACGTACGGCTGACTCCACCGATGCGTCCGAGTCCGGGTTCCGTCGCTGACGGTGAGCTCGTAGCTGAACCCATCGGGAACACCGGTCCCGGCCGATCCGGCGGGGTCGCTGGTGAGCAGCCCCGCCGCGATCGTGGCATCGCCGGGCGGCAGGTCGGCGGCGTCGACCTCGGCGGTCAAGTCCAGACCGGCCAGCCCACCCGACCGTCGATATGCGATGCGTATCGGCGACATACGAACGAGCGTAGTCCCGATGTGATCACTGCACCGGAACCTTCACCGCGTCCCAGCCGGCCCGCACCGCGTCGGCTTCGCTACTCGTGGCACCGAAGCGGGTGCGCGCGTTCTTCAGCGTGAGGGTCGCGAAGCCGGTGAAGGTGCTGTTGGGCTTGAGCCTCGGGTCGTTGAGGGTTTCGTACCAGATCGTGCCCGGCGCCTGCCATGCCGATCCGCCGATCGTGATGGCGGTGACGGCGAACGCGCGGTTGGGGATTCCGGAGTTGATGTGGACACCCCCGTTGTCCGAGGTGGTCTGCACGAAGTGGGCCATGTCCGCCGGCTGATTGTCATGCTTGTTGGCGGTGCCCGGTGCTTTCATCGACCGCAGCGCCGGTTTCAGCAATGGCCCCACGATGTCGGCGCCGATGAGCCAGTCCGCCTGCGCGGCGGTCTGGCCCAGGTGGTACTGCTTGACCAGCGACCCGAACACGTCGGAGATCGACTCGTTCAACGCACCCGACTCGCCCGAATAGATCAGGTTCGCTTCGTGTTGGGTGACGCCGTGGGTCAGCTCATGGCCGATCACGTCGATTCCCTGGGTGGTGTCGGTCAGGATCTGGCCGTCACCGTCGCCGAAGAACATGTGCCCCTGACCATCCCAGAACGCGTTGTCGAAGGCGGAGCCGTAATGCACCAGCCCGGCGATCGGCATACCCTGGCCGTCGATCGAATCTCGTTGAAACACATCCCAATACAGCGAGTATGTGGCGCCGAAGCCGACATACGCCGCGTCGGCGGAGGCGTCCCCGGACGGCGGGTCGCCCTCGCGCCGGACCAGCGTCCCCGGACCCGGGTCCTGCGAGTGCCGCTGGTCGTAGATCCAGCGGTGCGGGGTGCCGCCGGTGGCGGCCAGCGCGAGCCGGACGGGCGCGACGAGCCGGGCGGCGACCTCGGCACGAGCCTGCCGGAACGAACTGTCCATGTCCAAGGCCGTCAAGACCGCCAACCGCTGCTCGTGCGTCGCTTCCCTGGCCAGCGAGACCAGCAGGTCGGGCGGCAGAATGCAGGCGAGCGAATGCCTTCTCATGATGTCTCCCCCTTGGTTCTCAGGCGCGAACGAGGCTGCGGTTCGCCGGATCGGAGATCCAGTCGAGCAAGCCCTTGACGTCCTGGGTGAAGTACGGCCCGAATTCCACCGTGTCGCCGTCGTTGATGTGAAAACTCTGCAGCCCGTTCGCATATTGGCGCGCCGAGCCGTTGAAATCGGTGATCCACGGTCCGCCGCTGCTGCCGTGCTCCATATTGTCGTTGCTCAGCCCGATGGTGCCGGCGGTCGAACTGGATTGCACCGTGCCCAGGGCCTCGTCCATCTTGTTGCCGTCGAAGGGCGGGCTGGGTGTCGCGGGGTAGCCGACCGCATCCCAGACCCGCCCCGCGGTGGCGGCGTTCCACAACAGACCCAGCCAGCCCACCTGATTTCCCGGGGCGCTGTCGAACCAGATCATTCCGTAGTCGAAGGCACGGTCCCCGCGTTGGGTCCACGCCGTCCAGGCCGCGGCAAAGGTGTAGTTGAAGCGGTACGCCGGGTCCGAGGTGGCGCGACTGGGATAGGACGGGAAGAACGCCAGATTGGTGGACCAGTTGCCGTTGCCGAAGACACAGTGGCCGGCGGTGAGCAGGACGTTCGGCGCGATGAACGACGCCGATCCGGCGAAGTTGTTGTTGTTCTGGGTGAAGAACAGCTTGCCGCAGGTGGTGTACGGGTAGGCCAGCGGGTTCAGTACCGGGTCGGCGTCGCTGGTGCCACCACGGCCCGACTCTCGGTGTGCGCGTCCGGTTCCGTTGTGACCCGCCGGAGTATGCCCGGCCTTTCCGGACGGCCGCGGTGCGATCGCCTGCCGGGGCTGTGCGGCCTCACGCTCCCGCGGCAGCGGAACCGGGATGGCGGCGGCTCGGCGTTCGGGCGTCCAGTATTCTTCGCCGGCCTCGACGCCGGCCATTTCGGCCGGGCCGGATCCGACCACGTAGTTCTCGTTCTCGCGTGATGCGCTCATTGCGGTGGTCTCCTCTTCGGGTGTTTCCAGCAGGGTCGAAGCTGCGGGATCATCGAATGACCCAGCCGGAGAATGAATTCGGAGGCCGCGAGTAGCCACAGCCTCCTCACCCCCCGAGGCCGGTAATGGATGGGCCCGTTTCGCCCCTCTACAGGGTGAGCCGGTCCGAACCGAGGGGCATGAGTACTCGGCTACTCGAATCCGCGGGTCGGCCTGCAGGGAGCATCCGGAGAACCACCGCCGCCGGCGTCAGACGAGGCGGTGCCCACCGTCCACGTGCAGGACGGTGCCGGTGACGAAACCGTTGCCGATGATCGAGAGCACGGCGGCCGCAATGTCGTCCGGTCGCCCCAACCGCCTGGCGGGCAGCTTCTCCGCCATGGCCGCCAACCGCTCCTGCTTGTCCTCCCAGGGCATGGACTCCCAGATGTCGGTCAGCACCCAGCCGGGCGAGACCACGTTCACTCGGATCGGGCTCAGTTCGATCGCGAGCGCCCGCGCCAACCCCGCGAGGGCGGCGTTCACCGCCGCCACCATCGCCCCGCCCACCGCCGGGCGGTAGGCGGCGATTCCGGAAATGAAGGTGAGCGAGCCGTTCTCGGTCAGGCGCGCGTGCTTGGCCAGCAGCATCGACCCGATCAGCTTCGTCTCGAGAAAACCGCGCCCGTGCTCGAAATCGAAGGTGGCGACGGGTCCGTACGCCCCGGTCGGATCGGCGGCGGTGGTGATCACGTGATCGACGGTCCCGACGGTCTCGAACAACCGCGAAACCTGTTCCTCGTCAGCGACATCCGCGACGACGGCACTCACCTTCCCATCCCCGAGCTCCCGCACCGCGTCGGCCAGCCGCTGCTCCGACCGGCCGACGATGATCACCTCGTTGCCCGCCGCCAGCAAGGCGTCGGCGATCGCCTGGCCCATACCGGAGCCGCCGCCCACCACGACCGCACGTCCGACCTGTGTTCCGAATCCCTTGTCTGTCATGCCATTCAGCAAACCGGCGGCACGCACCCCTCGTCCACGACGCGCGATCGAACAGCTGTGAGGCCGGGGCTAACACCGCAGGCCGGCCGCATGCGTCAGGGCTGGAACGCCGCGAGCATGGCCTCCACCGCGCGCTGGTCCGGGCCGACGAACGCGGGCACCTCCGGCGCGGTGGCCGTCAGGTCGAACAGCCGCTCGTTCAGGCCCCGGGCCGGGGGCAGGTGGGTGCCGTGGATGCCCGAGGGACCCATCCCGCGCACGGGATCGACGGTGTCGCGTGCAGTTCCACCTAACACAGTTAGGAATGTGATTTGCATCACTCTCAAAGTCGAAGGCCCGGGCGGGAACCGGTCAGCCGGAACCGAGGCGGAGGCCGCCGGCGAGGGCGTCGGCCATGGTGTGCAGCAAGGGGTTTCGGGTGGCGGTCCGCCAGGCGGCGGCGTAGGTGATGACCAGGGGGCGGGGTTGCAGCGGCCGCCAGACCAGGCCGGGGACCGTCGCGGTGCGGGCGGAGCCGACGCCGATGGCCCCGGGCCGGAGCGGAAGCAACTGCAGCATCTGGGCGTGGCTCATGGCGCTGTCGCTGAGGACGACGGTCGCACCCCGCTCACGCAGTTGCGACAGCACCGAGTCGTGGACCTCGGGGGCGGCGTCGCGGGCGAACATGATGAGCTCGTGGTCGCCGAGGTGGGCCGGCTCCACCGAAACCGCTGCCGCGAGCGGGTGTTCGCGGGACATGACGATGCCGAGCTCCTCGTCGGCGATGGGGGTGCAGGTGAGATGGTCGGCCAGCCGGACCGGCATGCGCAGCACGGCCAGGTCGACCTCCTCCCGATCCAGCAACCGCGCCTGGTCGCCGCTGGTACCGGTGGACAGCGCGATGCGCACCCCCGGCTGGCGGGCCTTGAGCAGCGCCTCGAGCCGCCCCGGCAGCCAGGCGGGCGCGCCGTTCACGATGCCGAGGCGGAACACCGCATTGCCGGGCTGGGCGACCGCCCGGGTCTCGCGCAGCGCGGTCTCGGCCGCCTCCAGCACATTCCGGGCCGTCTTCAACAGCACCTCACCCGCGGCCGTCAGCTCCACGCCATGACTGCCGCGGATCAGCAACGGCCCGCCGACCTCACGTTCGATGGCGCGGATCTGCTGGCTCAACGTCGGAGTGGAGATGAACAACCGCTCCGCCGCGCGCCGGAAATGCAACTCCTCCGCCACCGCCACGAAATACCGCAACTGCCGCAATTCCACCCTTGAAGAGTAGGCGGCCGCCCGGGTGCGCGGACAACCCGCCGGGCACCGGAATCGCCTCGGAATTCGAGGGATCTACGCCCAGCCCGGGCTCGGGGAGGGGGAGGTGACGGTGGCCCAGCGTTCGGCGATGCGGCGACCCTGGAAGCGCCACAGCACGAAGCCCTGGAAGCTGAGCGGCCGGCCGGTGGCGCGGTCGGTCCAGCGCCAGATGTTGCGGCACATCACCCGGTCGCCCTCGGCGAGCATCTCCACCACCGTGACGTGCAGGTCGGGCATGGCCTCGTACATGCCGAGCATCATCTTCTCGTCGCCGGTCAGGTCGGTGGGGCGGCCGCTGGGGCCGTCGTGGTCGAGGAAGTCGGGGGTCATATTGCGGTGGATGACAGCGGCATTGCGCCGGTTCACGAACTCCTCGAAATGGTCGGCGACGAACTGCTTCATGGATTCGAGGGAGAGGTCGGTGGGCATCTTCGCCTCCTCTGCGCGGCCGGGCGGCCCTCTCCATGGTGCGCCCGGTCGCCCACGCGGCGTGCGGGATTGGGCAGCGCGGTCTCGGCGATCGGGCAGCACCACGCCGGCAGAGATCGGTCGATGCCACGCCAGAAGAACGGGCCGCCTCAGAGATTCGCGGGGCGGACCACCATGACCGAGGAGGCGCGTTTGCCCGATTCCTGGAGCAGCGCGATCGCGTGGCCGTCGGGATCGACAGCGGCGTAGACGCCGGGCAGGCCTATCGGGTCCAGCCAGCGGCCGTTGCGCAGGTCTTCGGCCTGGGCGGCGGTGATGTCGCGGACCGGGAAGGCGGTGCGCACGGCGGTGTCGATGTCCAGGCTCAGCAGCGGTTCGCCCGCCTCGGCGGCCGCGGCCAGCTGGTCCAGGGTGCGGGCGTGCTCGAGGGTGAAGGGGCCGACGCGGGTGCGGCGCAGCGCGGTGAGATGGCCGCCGACACCGAGCTTTTCGCCGAGGTCGCGGGCCAGCGCACGGATGTAGGTGCCGGAGGAGCACTCCACCTCGACGTCGAGATCGACGAATCGGGTTGTGCCGGTGTCGATATCGCGGCGGGCGAGGACGTCGAAGCGGCTGACGGTGACGGGGCGCGCGGCCAGCTCCACGTCCTCACCGGCGCGGGCGCGGGCGTAGGCGCGCTCGCCATTGACCTTGATGGCGCTGACGGTGGCGGGCACCTGCTGGATGTCGCCGGTCAATGTGGCGATGTGCGAGGCGATCTCGGCGTCGGTGAGATGCCCGGCCGCGGTGGTCGCGGTGACCTCGCCCTCCGCGTCGTCGGTCACGGTGGACTGCCCGAGCCGGATGGTGGCGGTGTACGCCTTGGTGGTCAGGATCAGCTGCCCCAGCAGTTTGGTGGCCCGTTCCACACCCAGCACCAGCACGCCGGTGGCCATCGGGTCGAGGGTGCCGGCGTGCCCGACCTTCTTGGTGCGCAACAGCCTTCGGCTCTTGGCGACCACGTCGTGGCTGGTCCAGCCGCCGTCCTTGTCGACGATCAGCAGGCCGCCGAAGGCGTCGACCAGCGGCGGCAGCTTCTCGCGTCTGGCCTGCACCGCACCCATCAGGCCTCCACGATCGCGGTCAGGATGAGGCCGTCGCTGATCAGCCAGCGGCCGTCGAACGAGGTCAGCGGGCTGCCGCCGTCGGTGACCGAGCCGGGGACGAGCAGCTCGGTGTGGAAGGTACCCGCGCCGCTACCCGCGGACTCCTCGTCCACGGTGAAGGTGATGTGCGCGTCCTCGAAACCCAGCCACCGGCCGGTGAGCGGGAACCACGCCTTGTAGGTGGCCTCCTTGGCACAGAACAGCAGCCGGTCCAGATGCAGATCGGTGCCCGGCAGCACGGTCCGCAACCACTGCCGCTCGGGCGCCAGGCTCACCGAGTCCAGGACACCGTCCGGCAGCTGACCGTGCGGTTCGGCATCGATGCCGATGGACCGGAAGCGCAGTTTGTGGCCGAGCGCGGCGGCCCGGTAGCCGTCGCAGTGGGTGAGACTGCCGACGATGCCGCGCGGGAACACCGGTTCACCGGTGCCGCCCTTGCCGATGGCGACGGCGGGCTCCCCCAGCTGGGCCAGCGCCTGCCGGGCGCAGTAGCGCGCGCCGATGAAGTCCCGGCGCCGCTTCTCGACCGCACGGGCAATCAGGTGCTCCTCGCCGGGGTGCGGTTTCAGGTCCTCCGGGTACGCCGTCAGTTCGGCCGCAGCGACCCCGTTGGGCAGAATCCTGCCGAGTATGCGCGCCGACTCCGTCGCCGCGACTGCCCGCTCCTCGATGACCCGCCTCCTGCTCGCTTCCGGCACTGCCGAATCGAGCCTACCGGGCAGGCGCGGGCCGCTCCGCCGGTCATCCGGGAGCACTCTTCGCCGGACACCGCCACGGGTCCGTTGCTAGGCTTTTGCCAGCTCATATCCAATCCGCAGTCCGCAACCATCGCGGCTCTCCCGGCGAGTCCGCGAGGCAGGAGGCGCGATATGACCGTCGAGCCATCGAAACGGATCGGCCCCGCGCCGGCCGGATTCATCGGGCCCACCCGCACCATGACCACCCTGCGCGTCAACGGCCACGACCACTACCCGGTGCTCGAACCCCGCACCAGCCTGCTGGACGCGCTGCGCGAGCATCTGCACCTGACCGGCACCAAGAAGGGCTGCGACCAGGGCGCCTGCGGGGCCTGCACGGTGTGGATCGACAATCGGCGGGTGCTGGCCTGCCTGACCCTGGCGCTGGCCGCCGAGGGCCGCGAGATCACCACCATCGAGGGCGTGGCCGACGGGGATCGGCTGCATCCGGTGCAGCGGGCGTTCCTGGCGGCCGACGGATTCCAGTGCGGCTACTGCACTCCCGGCCAGATCATGTCGGCCATCAAATGCATCGAGGAGGGCCACGCCGAATCCGAGGCCGAGATCGCGGAGTGGATGAGCGGCAATATCTGCCGGTGCGCGGCCTATCAGAACATCCGGGAGGCCGTCTGCCAGGGCCGGGACGCCCTGCGGCGCGAGGACGGTGAGCTGCCGTGAAACCCATCTCCTACGCCCGGCCGACCACCGTCGAACAGGCGGTGAGCACCGTGACATCCAGGCCCGCAACGGTTTTCCTGGCGGGCGGCACCACACTGGTGGACCTGCTGCGCACCGGCGCGCTGGAACCGGACAATGTCGTGGACATCACCTGGCTGCCGCTGGGCGGAATCCAGCACACCGCCGACGGCGGGCTCCGCATCGGCGCGCTCGCCACCATGACCGAGGTGGCGGCGGAATCGGGTGTGGCCGAACGCTATCCGTTCCTGTCACAGGCGCTGCGACAGGGGGCGTCGGCGCAGTTGCGGAACATGGCGACGATGGGCGGCAACCTCATGCAGAAGGTGCGGTGCTCGTATTTCCGGGATCCCGCCAGCGCCTGCGACAAGCGCGATCCCGGGTCGGGCTGCGATGCGATCGACGGGTTGCACCGGGGGCACGCGGTGCTCGGGACCGGACAGCGGTGCTTCGCCACCCATCCCTCGGATGTGGCGGTCCCGTTGACGGCCCTGGAGGCGACGGTCACCGTGTGGGGTCCGCGCGGGGAACGCACGATCGCCTTCGACGACTTCTTCCTGCTGCCCGGCCGCACCCCGCAGCTCGAGCATCCGATCGCCCCCGACGAACTGATCACCCACATCGATGTGCCCGCACTGCCGTTCGCCCGCAACTCGCACTATCTGAAGGTGCGCGACCGGGAGTCCTACGAGTTCGCGCTCGCCTCGGCGGCGGTCGCGCTGAGCGTCGCCGACGGCACGGTGCTGGATGTGCGGATCGGGCTGGGCGGTATCGCGACCAAGCCGTGGCGGGCCCGGATCGCCGAGCAGTTGCTGATCGGGGTGTCCGCGACCCGCGAGAACTTCGACAGGGCCGCGGCAACCGAACTGCAGGGCGCGGACACCTCGCACCCGATGAACGCGTTCAAGGCGGAACTGGCGCGGCGGACGCTGGTGCGGGCGCTGGAAACGGTGTCACCGCAACCACATTCGGGAGCAACTCGATGACCGCCACCGCGGCCCGGCCACTGATCGGGCAAGGATTCGACCGGGTCGACGGGCGCGCCAAGGTCACCGGGGCGGCGCAGTACACCGCCGAGGTGCCGCTGCCCGGCCTGGCGCACGCGGTGATCGTGGGCGCGCGGATCGGCAGCGGCACAGTGCTTTCCATCGACAGCGGGCCCGCGCTCGCGGCGGGGGCGGTCGCGGTGTACACGCACGAGAACCTGCCGAAGGTGGCGGCCATCCCGTCGCAGTGGCCGTCCGGCTTCGGCGGGCCCGCGCCCGGGCAGACCTTCTTCCCCTTGCAGGACACCACGATTCACTACTACGGCCAGCCGATCGCCGTGGTGGTCGCGGATACCTTCGAGTGCGCCCAGCACGCCGCCGAGCTCGTGACGGCCGGCTACGACGCGCAGCAGCCGGTCATCCGGCTCGAGGACGGACGCGACGCGCAGTATCAGCCGAAGACGGTGTTCTGCGGTCTCGTCCCGGCCGTACAGTCGCGCGGGGACTTCGAGGTGGCCGCCGACACCGCGGTCCACACCGTCGACGCCACTTACCATTTCGCCGCCAACCACCACAATCCCATCGAGTGCTCGGCCACCGCGGCGAGCTGGGACGGCGACACCGTCACCGTGTACGACGCCACCCAGGGCGTGAGCGCCACCCAGGCCACGGTGGCCGCGTACCTGGGCATCTCGCCCGCCAATGTGCGAGTGGTCGCGCACTACGTGGGCGGCGGCTTCGGCGGCAAGGCCCTGATCTGGCCGCATGTCACGCTCGCGCCCATGCTCGCCCGGGAACTGGGACGCCCGGTCAAGGTGGTGCTCACCCGCGAGCAGATGTTCTACGGCACCGGATTGCGGGAGGAACAGGAGCAGCGGGTGACGCTGACCTGCGACGGCAAGGGGACCTTCACCGGGCTGCGGCATCACAAGCTGTCCGTCACCTCACCGTTCGACGACTGGGCCGAGGTGTCGCTGGGCGTGGCCGGGCAGGCGTACGCGATTCCGCACTGGGACGGGCAGTATCGCCTCGTTCGCGGCAACCTCATGTCGCCGACGTTCATGCGCGGGCCCGGCGAGGCCTCCGGCATGCTCGCCATGGAGTGCGCCGTCGACGAGCTGGCCGCCGACATCGGCATGGACCCCCTGGCATTACGGCTGCACAATCACGCCACCATCGACCCGGCGAGCGGGCATCCGTGGAGTTCCGACGGGTACGCCGAATGCGTGCGCACCGCCGCCGAACGCTTCGGCTGGTCCATCGGGACCGGGCGCGGCGCCCCGCGCGCCGACGGCCACTGGCTGCTGGGCTGGGGCATGGCCACCGCCGGATACCCGGTGTACGAGCCGGGACAGCCGCAGCGCGCCCATGTGCGGCTGCTCGCCGACGGGGCGCTGATCGTGCAGGCGGGTACCCAGGACTTCGGCACCGGCGTGGCCACCGCCATGGCGCAGGTCGCCGGGGACACCCTGGGCGTCGAATTCGACCGCATCCGAGTCGATATCGGCGACACCGACTACCCGAACATCGCGGCGGCCGTCGGATCGATGGGTGCGGGCATGATCAGCGCGGCCGTGCACACCGCGTGCACCGATCTGCGCGGGCAGTTGATCGCGCTCGCGGTCGGCGATCCGGAGTCGCCGCTGCACGGGCGGATCGCCCCGGAGATCGAGGCGCGCGGCGGGCGGCTGCGGGTGCGCTTCAATCCCGCTGTCGGCGAGACGTATTCGGCGCTGCTGACCCGCCACCATCTCACCGACCTGGAGACCATCGGCACCTGGCACCCGCCCACCGGCGATCTGCCGTTCGGGCGCATCAGTTTCGGCGCGCAGTTCGCCGAAGTGGCGGTGGATCCGGAGCTCGGGCTGGTCCGGGTGCGGCGCATGGTGGGGACCTTCGCGCCCGGGCGGGTGCTCAATGCCAAGCTGGCGCGCAGCCAGGTGCTGGGCGGCATGAACTGGGGGCTGTCGCAGGCGCTGCTGGAGGCGACGCTGCCGGATGCGCGCACCGGCGCGTGGTCCAATCCGTCACTGCTGGAATATCTGCTGCCCGTCAATGCCGACGCGCCGGAGGTCGACATCTCCTTCGTGGAGGTCAACGACGCGATCGTCAACCCGCTGGGGGTGAAGGGGCTCGGCGAGCTCGGCATGATCGGTGCGGCCGCCGCCATCGTGAACGCGATCGCGCACGCCACCGGCAAACACATCCGCGAGTTCCCGGTGCGCATCGAACACCTGCTCTGAAAACCGGTGTCTCACAGGTGAATCGGGTCGGCCGCCGCGGCAAGCGGCCGACCCACGCCCCGATCGCCGAAGCGTCACCACGGCCCCGCCGCCGCGGCGCGGGTGTCAGACCAGGCCGCGGCGGCGCTCGGCGGCCTCTTTCATCTTCAGGGCGGCGGCCTGCATTTCGGGGGTGATCTTGAAGTGGCCGCCCCACTCGTTGAGGGTGTCGCCGTAGTCGGGGACGGGGAGGATCTGGCGCAGGAGTTTGTCGGGGAGGCCGCGGCGCTGCCATTCCCGGGGGTAGCCGAGGGAGACCTCTTCGAAGCGGACGCCGTCGTACCAGGTGGTGCGGGGGATGTGGAGGTGTCCGTAGACGGCGCAGACCACGTTGTAGCTGGTGTGCCAGTCGGAGGTGAGGTCGGTGCCGCACCACAGGGAGAACTCCGGGTACCACATCATGTCGACCGGCTTGCGCAGCAGCGGGAAGTGGTTGATCAGCACCAGCGGGGTGTCGGCGGGCAGGGCGTCGAGGCGGCGCTGGGTGTACTGGACGCGGGCGTGGCACCAGGCGTCGCGCGTCAGGTACGGCTCGGCCGAGAGCAGGAACTCGTCGGTGGCCACCACATTGCGGTCCTTGGCGATGGCCAGGCCCTCGGCCTTGGTCTTCGCGCCCTCCGGCAGCCAGGAATAGTCGTAGAGCATGAACAGCGGGGCCAGGGTGACCGAGCCGCCGAACTCCTCCGCGCCCGCGCCCTCCCACACCGGGAACGGGTCCTCCGGTGTGACGACGTCCACATCGCGGCACAGCGAGACCAGGTAGTCGTAGCGGGCCGCGCCGTGCATCTGCACGGGATCCTTTGCGGTGGTCCACAATTCGTGATTGCCGGGCACCCAGATGACCTTGGCGAAGCGGCCGCGCAGGGTCTCCAGTGCCCAGCGGATGTCATCGGTCTTCTCGCCGACGTCACCGGCCAGGATGAGCCAGTCCTCGGGGGAATCCGCGCGGATCGCCTCGACCACCGGTTTGTTGCCCTGATGACCGACATGGATGTCGCTCACCGCCATCAACTTCGGAATCACCCAGCTCCGCCTCTCTGTTCACGACCGGTCCTCGCAGCAACAGACCCGGCGCCCACCAGATTCCCATGCGGGGCCACAGCGGCTCTCAGCGCACCCAGCGAATCCGGGCGTTCGGGCCGAATCCAGCGGCGACGGTGAGAATTCCGGTGGCATCGCGCCGGCAGGAAGCCACGGCCACGTGACACGGCCGCGGGATCTCGGACGGGATCCGCACCCCGCCGTCGATCTCGTAGCGCATATTGGTGACCTTCCACCGTCGCGCCCGGGGATCCTCGGGATCCACCGGCGGGGCGTCGGGGCGGGCCACCACCATCACCTCGGTGATGCCGATCGGCCATTCGAAGACCAGCAGCCCGCGCTGTTCGGTCAGGCTGCGCACGGTGGGCATACCACTCGGCCCGTCGGCATCGGGCCCGCCATCTGCGGCATCCGGCTCGCCACCCTGGGCCGCATCACGGTCCGAATCCCCATCGGACCGGGCCATTTCGGAGGCCCGGCCGGAGACCGACGCAACCACCCCGTACACCGGCACCGGCCCGGTCAGCGCCCCGCCGTCCTCCAGCGCGGTGCCGCGGGTGCGACCCACCACCCGCCACGATCCATCGGCCAGCAGCCGCGTGACCCGGTACTCCACCTGCGTGGTCCGCGACGGGAGCCAGGTGATCACCACCGTCCCGTCCGGCTTGCGGCTCGTCGTCACCGTTCCCGGCGCGCCCACCTGCAATTCGGCCAGCACCGCCAGCGCCTCGGCATGGTCGGCGCACACCTCGAGCACGGCCCGCACGGCCTGCATGCGCAGTCCCGGATCCGACGGCAGCGCCTCGAACAGCCGCCTCGCCTCCATCACCGCGGCCCGCGCCCGCCCGATCAGCAGCTCCCGGCCCGCTCCCCGCGGATCGGGATTGGGCACATCCGCCGCCCGCCGATCCAGAAAATCCAGATGCTCGCCCAGCGCCTCCACGAACCGCCGCCCCGCGCAGCAGGACACGGCCGCCCGCCAGTGCACGGCCGCCTCCGCCAGCACCCGCTCGACCTCTTCCCCCACCGCCCGCACCGACCGCGCTCCCAGACCGTCGTCCCCGACCCCGCGCCGCGCATCGGTGACGAATCCCGCCGCCTCCCTGGGTCGTCCCGCCCGCAACGAGGCCCGCGCCGCCCGCAACGCCGCCTCCCACGGCCGCCCCGCACCCGCCCCGGCCGCCTCGCCCGTGTAGGGCGTCCGCTGCCACTGCGCCGCCTCCGGCGCCTCTCCACGACCTCGAGCAGGTGCGCCGCCGCCCGAATTCCATTGCCCGCCATCGGCTCCCGATGAGCCGCCCGCGCTTCCGGCAGCGGTCGCCGCATCGCGGTCCGGGCCGAAGCCATCCGCCGAGCCGACGGGACCAGCTGCACGGTCGATCCGCGCGGCCCCGCCGGTCCGCGAATCACCCTGCGCACCACGGCTTCCCGATGTGCCGCCCGACGAGTCGCCGGCGTCCGAAGCGGCCGGACCCCGACCCCGGGGGTTGCTCGCGCGATCGCGGCCGAATTCGCTTCCGGCGGCCGCGCCGGTCCCTGACGGAGCACCATTCCCCGCCGAGCGGGTCGAAGTCGTGGTGCCGGGGCTGGTCCGTGCGGGCCCACCGGGGCGGGACGGGGCGGCCAGGTGTTCGCGGCCTTCGACGGTGGTGCCGAGTTCGTCGGTGAGGGTGATGAGGATGCGTTCGGCGGCGGCGCGGTCGAGGCCGGCAGCGATGGCCACGCCGAGAAGGTAGTCGAAATCTGCTGCCACCAGGAGGTCTTCGACGAGCACGGCGGCGCGGACCTGGGGACGGAGCTGGTCGGTGATCGTCTCGGTGATGGCGAGAAGGTAGGCGTCGACCGTGGCGCCGCCGGGCTCGAGGATGTCGCCGATATGGATGAGGAGTTCGTCGAGGACCACGCGGATCCGGCCGGGCGGCAGTTCGCGGGTGCGGGCGCGCAGGGCGCCGGCGCGCAGGCGGATCTCGTTGGTGTGGTGAGCGGCGGCGAATTCCATGCCGAGCAGAGCCAGCAGGGTGGGGACCGGATCGCCGGGAAGCAGGCGCTCGTATTCGGCGAGGAGCGCGCGGATCTGCCGGCGGCGTTCGGAACTCAGGGCGGGCGCGGCGGATGGCGATTCCGGTGCGCGCGCCTCGTCGATGATGCGGTGGCGGCGCACCCGGGCGGCGATCTCGGCCACGGTCAGCCCGCCCATGCGGCCGATGTCCTCGAGGCCGGGGATCTTGGCGGCGGGAATGCCGCCGTGCCGTGCCACCAGCCGCTCGATGGCGGCGTCGAGCATCTCGTAGCGCTCGGCCTCCCGCCGGGCCCGCAGCTGCGTCACCCGATCCGCCTCGACGAGCCGGGAACCGGTGTGCAGCAAGGGTTCCGAGAGCTCGGCGTGCGCGTCCACCAGCAGCCCGGCCAGCACCCGGTACTTGGGATGGTCGCGCAGCTTCTGCCAGAACGCCCACACCGCCCCGACCCGCGCCGCCACCTCGGCGTCGCTCAGCCGCGCGGCCTCCGCGAGCGGAATGTCGTACAGCTCGAAGGCATCCGACTCACCGAGCCCGCCCCGGCGTTCGACGGCGGCGAGGACGCGCTTGCGGTAGTCATTGGAATCGAAGGCATGCATGGCTTGTCGTCGGACAGCGTATACCGGTCAGGAGTTGCGGCGGCGGGTGCGCTGCAACTGATCCAGTTCGCGCTCCACATCCGCCTGCGACAGGGTGGCCCCGGTCTGCACCGAAAGCGTCAGCGGCAGATCGGCATCCACATGGTAGGCGGTCACGTGCAGCACGCCGTCGAATCCCATCTCGAAGGTCACCCGGACTTCACTACCCTCCGGATACCCGGGTGGAATGTCGCGAATCCTGCCCTCCACCAACACCTTCGTGTCCTCGGGCCGCGTGGACGCCGCCTGCCCCTGCTGCTCCACAATGGTCAGCTCGATCTGATCCTGGTCCGCGCGCACCGTCCCATAGGACCGCCGCACACGAATGGGCAGGGTCTGATTGCGATGCACCAGCCAGCTGGCCGCCAGCCCGTTGAACGGATCCAGCGCCAGCACCCCGAAGCCACGCGACACCACCGTGTCCACCTGGATCTCGATCATGCGCCGCACCAGGCTCACCGGCTGCCCGAACGAATCGGCCACCCGCGCCAGCGAGGCCTCCAGATCACTGGGATCCGCCTCGCTCAGCCCGGCGCCGTCGCGTAGTCGCCCGCGGGTCACCAGATCCGCGGCCACCAGCCGCTCCATCTCCAGCTTCTCGCCGTAGAGCGCGGCCCCGCGCGCCACCGACAGATCCGGATCGCGCAGCTCACCGGTCAGCCCGAATTCCTTGCGCAGCTGCTCGGCCACCATCGGCATCCGCGACGAGCCGCCCACCAGCAGCAGCCGATCCACCTGCCGGACCCCGCGCTGCCCGGCCGCGGCCAGCACCGCCTTGGTGAGATCCACCGTGCGCCGCATGAGCGAGGCGGTCATGGCCTCGAGCTCGTCACGGGTCAGCGGGATCACCGCCCGTTCACCGTCGTGCGCGATCACCACCTCGGTGCTGTCGGCGGTGGTGAGCTCGCGTTTGGCCTGCTCGGCCGCCAGCACCAGCAGCTGCGAGCCGACCGAATCGTCCAGGGGGTCTTCGGCATCCGGATTGGCGGCGCAGAACCGCTGGGACAGGTGCAGCGCCAGCCGCTCGTCCCAGTCCGCGCCGCCGAGCTGATGATCGCCCTCCACGGCCAGCACCGAGATACGCCGATCGGCCAGTTCGATGACGGTGGCGTCGAAGGTACCGCCGCCGAGGTCGTAGACCAGCACGGTCTCGCGCGCCGGCGACGCGCCGATCTCGATGCCGCCGTCCAGCCGCCCGAATCCGTAGGACAGCGCCGCCGCGATGGGCTCGGACAGCACGCCCGCCACCTCGAATCCGGCGTAGGTGCCGGCCTGGATGGTGGCCCGGCGCTCCTCGTCGCCGAAGTAGGCGGGCACCGTGATCACCACCCGCCGCACCGGTTCGCCGCCCGCGAATTCGGCATCGGCGGCAAGGCTTTTCAGAATGAGAGAGGAGACCGCGGGCGCCGACCACAGCTGCCCGTGCGCGCCGAACCTCCACTCCGCATCTCCCATGCGGCGTTTCACCAGCGTGCACACGTGATCGGGATCCAGGCGGGCCTGCCGGCGCGCGCCCTCCCCCACCACATGGTCGGTGGCGGAGGCGAACAAGACAACTGATGGGACAGTCGGTTCCCCATTGAGCCCGATCAGCACCTCGGGCCGGCCGTCCGCGTCAATTGTCGCAATTGCCGAATTCGTTGTGCCCAGATCGATTCCATAGACCCCCACGACGGCGATGGTAGCAGCCGGGACCGACTGCCGGGTCTATCGTTCGAGC
Source organism: Nocardia sp. CA-151230 (assembly GCF_050942175.1). Taxonomy (NCBI): domain Bacteria; kingdom Bacillati; phylum Actinomycetota; class Actinomycetes; order Mycobacteriales; family Nocardiaceae; genus Nocardia; species Nocardia sp. CA-151230. Next base: position 2,436,855 of record NZ_CP192061.1, on the reverse strand, counting down.
ATGACCGATCCAGCCCCGGCGGCCACCCTCCCGGCCCTGCCCGCCCCGATAGACCTAGCGGCCACGACACTCGACCGCATCACCGAACGCATCGACGACCTGGCTCGCGTCATCGCCCGGCAGGCCGCCACCATCGAGCGACTGGCCGACGAGGCGAAACTGAAGATCCGCGACGAGCGCGGCGAAGCCGACGCTCCCCTGATCCGCGACCTGTTCGCCCTGCACGGCCTGGCCCAGACCTTCGCCTCCACCACCGAATCGGAACCGGACCGCCAGGGCTTCGAGACCATGAGCCGCCGGGTCGAACGCATGCTGGCCGAGCGGGGCGGCAAGCTGGTCACGCCGTTCCGGGGCACGGACTTCGATCCGGACACCATGGAGGCCGCCGAGCTCAGGGACACCGATGATCCGGCCGCCGACCGGACCGTGGAGTCGGTCATACAGCCGGGGCTGACGATAGGAGATCGGTCCATCCGGCCCGCGAAAGTCGTTGTGCGCCGGTATCGCAGGGCCTGACCGGGCCCCGCCGCCCGAAACTGACACTTGTTCCAGTAAGCACGAGTGCTTAACCTCGGGCTCATGACCTATTCCGCCGCCACCGCGATCGTCACGGGTGCCGCCTCCGGTATGGGGAAGGCGCTCGTGACCCGGTTACTGCAACGTGGCGCGTGCGTCTATGCCGTCGACCGCGCGGTGGCGGGCCTGGACTCCCTGGCGGCGAGCAGCGCCGGCGACCTCACCACCATGGTCGCCGACGTCACCGACCGCGAGGCCCTCGCCGACGTGGTCGAGCGCGCCGTCGCCGAGCACGGGCGGCTCGACTTCATGTTCAACAATGCCGGCATCGTGGTCGGCGGCGATTTCGCCAAGATGACCGACATCGCCTGGAACCAGATCGTCGACGTCAACTTCTGGGGCGTCGTGCACGGCACCCACCTCGCCTACGCGCGCATGCTCGACCAGGGCGCCGGGCACATCGTCAACACCGCCAGCAGCGCGGGCGTGCTGCCGGTGGCGCGGTCGGTCGCGTACACCGCCACCAAGCACGCCGTGGTCGGCCTGAGCACCGCGCTGCGCGCCGAGGCCGCCGAACACGGCATCAAGGTCAGCGTGGTGCTGCCGGGCGTGGTCGACACCGGCATCTTCGACAGTGCCGTGAACCTGCCCGGCTACGACTACCGCGCCTCCATCGACAAGCTGCCCTTCGCCAAGGTGAAGCCGCTGGCCGCCGCCGACGCGATTCTCGACGGCGTCTCGAAGAACAAGCAGTACATCAGTTTTCCCGCCTACAACCGCCTCATCATCGGGCTCAACAGGCTCCTGCCCGACGTGATGGCGCCGATCATCAATCGCGGAGGACGCACATGAGAGAGCGCGGAGGACGCCCATGAAACAGCAGTATCGCAGCATCGATGTCGGCGAGCCGATGACCCGATTCGCCCGGGGCTGGCACTGTCTCGGGCTGGCCGAGAGCTTCCGGGACGGAAAACCCCACTCGGTCAACGCCTTCGGCACCAAACTGGTGATCTGGTCCGACAGCAGGGGCGAACTGCACGCCCTCGACGGGTACTGCCGGCACATGGGCGCGGACCTCGCCTACGGCAGCGTCAAGGACGACAATATCGCCTGCCCCTTCCACGATTGGCGCTGGCGCGGCGACGGCAAGTGCGCCGCCATCCCCTATGCCCGCCGCGTTCCGCCCTTGGCGCGCACCAGATCCTGGATCACCTGCGAGGAGAACGGGCAGTTCTTCGTGTGGAACGATCCCGAGGGCAATCCCCCGCCGCCCGAGGTCGCGATCCCGCACATCGAGGGCATCGACACCGACCAGTGGAGCGACTGGGACTGGAACACCCTGCTCATCGAGGGCGCGCACTGCCGCGAAATCATCGACAACAACGTCGATATGGCGCACTTCTTCTACATCCACTACGCGTACCCGGTGTACTTCAAGAATGTGTTCGAAGGGCACGTCGCGACACAGTTCCTGCACTCCAAGGGGCGGCCGGACGTGCACGCGAAGTCGAACTACTCGCAGGAGATGTCGCTGTTGCGTTCGGAGGCTTCGTATTACGGGCCGTCCTACATGATCAATACCCTGCACAACGACTTCGGCGACAACACCGTCGAGGTGGTGCTCATCAACTGCCACTACCCGGTGACGCACAATTCCTTCGTCCTGCAGTGGGGTGTGAGCGTGCAGCGCATCGAGGGCCTGCCGCCGGAGAAGTCGGAGAAGCTGGCCAAGGCGTTCGGCAAGAGCTTCGGCGTCGGATTCCTGCAGGACGTGGAGATCTGGAAACACAAGACCCGCATCGACAATCCGCTGCTGACGCAGGAGGACGGGCCGGTCTACCAGCATCGGCGGTGGTACGAGCAGTTCTATGTCGATGTCGCCGACGTGAAGCCGGAGATGACCGACCGGTTCGAATACGAGGTCGACACCACGCACGCCAACGAGAATTGGCAGGCCGAGGTCGCCGAGAACCTCGAAAGGCAGGCCGCCGCCCAGGCGAACGGCGCGGCCGACTAGCTCGACGGCGGCCGGGGCGCGTTCGCCGCCTCGGCCGCCGTTCCAACTGCCACCGAAGGCATCTCTCCTAGGCGGTGCGGCGCGGAACCTCGATCCCGACCCGCGCCCAACGCCCGGACAACGCCCGCCGGCCGACGGCGACCAGGCGCAGCAGCATGAAAGCGACCAGCCCGGTCCAGATTCCGCCGATCCCCCAGTCGCAGGCCAGCGACAGCCAGATCATCGGCAGGAACCCCAGCAGCGCCGACCCCAGTGTGGCATTGCGCAGGAACGCGGCATCGCCGGCGCCGAGCAGCACGCCGTCGAGCGCGAACACCACACCTGCCACCGGGATCATCGCGACGAAGAACCACCACACCACGTGGGTGCGATCCAGCACCGGCGGATCGACGGTGAACAACCGGGGGATCACCGAGTATCCGGCCGCGAACACCGCCGCCAGCAGCACCGAGAAGACCGTGGACCAGCCGGTGATCCGCCGCGCCAGACCCTGTGCGCCGCGCGCGTTTCCGGCCCCGAGCGCCGCGCCCACCAGGGTCTGCGCCGCGATCGCCAGTGAATCCAGGGTCAGCGCAAGGAAATTCCAGATCTGCAGCACCAGCTGATGCGCCGCCACCGATGCCGCCCCGAACCGCGAAGCCACCGCCGCGGCCGACACGAACGACGCCTGGAAGGCCAGGCTCCGCACGATCAGATCCCGCCCCAGCACCAGCTGCGCCTTCATGATCTCGAGATGCGGTGCGAGCGGCGCCTTCGCCCGCCACAGCGCACTCACGAACAGCGCACCGGAAATCGACTGCCCCGCCAGATTCGCGACCGCCGACCCCTCCAGCTCCATTCGCGGCGCCCCCAGCAGCCCGTGCACCAGCGTCGGGCACAGCACCCCCGAAACCACCAGCCCCGCAACCACATACATCAGCGGCCGCCGAGTCTGCTGCACCCCGCGCATCCACCCGTTCCCCGCCATCGACAACAGGATCAACGGCACCCCGAACAACGCGATCCGCACCCAGGACTCCGCCGCCCGCGCGATGTCATCCCCACCCGCGACGGCCCGCGTGATCGGCCCCGCAAAGATCTGCACCACCAGCACGATCGCCATCCCCACCCCCACCGCGATCCAGTTGGCCTGCACCCCCTCGACAACAGCCGCCCGCTCGTCCCCAGCCCCATGCCGCCGCGCAGCCCGAGCCGTCGTCCCATAACTCAGGAACGTCAACTGCGAACTGACCTGCGCCAGAATCAATCCCCCGACGGCCAGCCCGGCCAACGCCAAGGCCCCCAGCCGCCCCACCACAGCCATATCGAACAGCAGATAGATCGGCTCAGCGACCAGCACCCCCAGCGTCGGCACCGCGATCCCGAGAATCCGCCGCGGCCCGGCCGCCGCAGCCTCAGCGCCCCGCACCGCCGCGACGTCCTCCGCCGCCGCGGCCACGAATGCAGGGTCCTCCCCGCCGCCATCCACCATGCCAGCACTGCTCATCCGCCCACCATCCCACACCACCCCGGCACCCCTACCCGGCCGTACCGCCCCGCCTCCCCGCCTTCGAACCCGCCGATCCGCCTGTCACCACCGCTTTTCCAGATCCCGCAAGCGGCGAGACCGTGCCGCCGGCCACCGATCGGAATCCATAGCCGAGCAAATATATGTCCGTGTCCGCATCCGACTCACCAGCGGCGTTGTCGCCGGTCGGCTCCGGCCGAGTCAGCGGACCAGGTTCGCCACCAATTCCTCGGCCGCCCCGGACAACTCGCACCTGCGAATTCGACTCCGGCAGACCACTATTCGCGGCGCCCTCCCCGGCACGGTCGTATCGCCGCGCGTATTCCCGTCGACTCGCGACGGCTCCTCGGGCAGGCTGGGCGGCATGGTGGATCTCGAGACAACAATCGCGGCGGTGACGGTCTATCCGGATCGGGCCCGAGTCACCCGGTCCGGCAAGGCGACACTGGACGCGGGCGAACATCGCATCCGTGTGTCACCGCTGCCGCTGGAACTGCTGCGCGACTCGATCCGCGTCGCGGGCCGGGGCGACGTGACGGTCCTCGGGGTGGACATCATCACCGAACGGCAGCCCGAGCCGGACGACGAACAGATCGCCGAGCTCACCTCCCGCAGAAACGAACTGGATGCCGCGCTGGCCGAACTCGCCGACGCCGACCGGGCCGCCGACGCCCGCATCGAATTCCTGCAGCGCCTGGTCCACAAGTCCGCCGGGCACCTGGCCAAGACGACCGACGAGCGGGTCATCGCCTTCGGCGACAGTCTCGAGGCGCAATACGGGGCCGTGCATGCCGGACGCCGCGACCGAGAACGCCTGCGGCAGGAGCACATTCTGGACAAGCGGGCGATCGAGCGGCGGCTGGCGGACCTGGGCCGCAAGAACCGCCCCGACGTCCGGGCCGCGGTCATCACCGTCGACGCCGCCCAGCCGGCCACCGCCGAACTGGAACTGTCCTACGTGGTGCCCGGCGCGCGCTGGACCAGTACCTACGATCTGCGCCTCGACGACAGGGGCCTGAGCCTGCGCTGGTTCGGACTGGTGCGCCAGCAGACCGGCGAGGACTGGCCCGAATGCCGCCTCGAATTGTCGACCGCCCGCCCGGCGGTCGCCCTCGACGTGCCCGAACTGGACCCGTGGTACCTCAGCACCACGCCACCCGAGCCGAAACTCTTGGCCAGGCGGCGCGCTTCCCGGCCCGGGGACCACGACGGCGCGAACCCCATGCTCGCCCCGGCCGCGCCCGCGCCCGCCGGTGCGCTCCCGCCACCGCCGCCGCCCCCGGTCCGAGAAGCGGTCACGACCGTCGAGCACGGGGCCACCGCCGCGACCTACTCCCCGCAGCGCCCGGTCGCCATCGCCGCCGACGGCACCGAACACCGCACGCTGATCATCGCCCTCGACCTCGAGGCCGATCTGGATCACGTGACCGCGCCGATCCGCTCGCCCGAGGCGATCCTGCGCGCCACCGCGCGCAACACCTCCGAGCACACCTTCCCCAAGGGCCGCGCGTCCCTGTTCAACGACACCGAATACGTCGGCGCCACCGATCTCGACCTCTGGGCCCCCGGCGAGGAACGCGAACTCGCCCTCGGCGTGGACGATCGCATCCGCGTCGAACGAGAACTGGTGCGCCGCAATGCCTCCAAGGCGACCCTCGGCTCGGCCCGCCGCGTCGAAATGGAGTACACGATCACCGTCACCAACCACGGCGCCCGCCCCACCACCGTGACTGTCCTCGACCGCCTGCCGGTCGCCCGCGACACCACTGTCACCGTCCGCGACACGGTCCTGAAACCGCCCCCGACCGAGCGCGACGACCTCGGCATCCTCACCTGGAAACGCGACCTCGGGCCGCAGGACCGGACGGTCATCACCCTCGGCTACCGATTCGAAGCCCCCAAGGGCGTCACCATTTTCGGCCTGCCGGACTGACCCGGCCCATCACCCGGCGGCGCCATTGTCGTCCGGCCGGTGCCCGCGGTGGGCGGCGCGGTCGAAGATCCCGAGGATCTCGCACGGTTTGCCCTCGGCGCCGATGGCGTGCGGCATCATCGTGGGGAATTCGGCCGCCTGGTGGGTCTCGACGCGGAAGCGGCGGTTGCCGAACATGAGGATCGCGGTGCCGGACGAGCCATTCCCGGCCCGGGTGGGCGCGCATGCGGGCGGGATTGTCCGGCGGCGGATCCGTGATTCGGTCGAACACGGAACGCGGCGATGAATTGAACTGAGGGACACCGGGACTCGGGTCAGCCGAGTTCGCGCAGGAGGTTCGCCAGCAGGTCCGGGGCGTGGCCGGTGGTGGAATAGCCTGCGGCATAGCGGTGTCCGCCGCCGCCGAGGGCGGTGGCGACGCGGGCGACGTCCAGGCCGGGTGAGCCGTCGGCGGCGTCGTGTGAGCGCAGGGAGACCGTCCAGTGGTCCGGGTCGGTGCGGGATTCCTTGAAGACGGCGGCGACCTGGGCTTCGGCGGTGGTGCGGATGAGGTCGATGATGCTCTCGACCTCTTCCGAGCGGACGGCTTCGGCGTCCTCGCGGCGGACGACCGCGTAGACCAGGCCCGCGCCGGCGGCGGCATCCGGAATCAGCTGGGCGGAGGCCAGGACTCGGGACAGCATGGGGAGCCAGGCGAAAGGATGGGTGTCCATCAGGGTGCGGGTGATGGCCGCGCCGTCGATGCCGGTCGCCAGGAGGCGTTCGGCCAGGGTGTGGGAGCCGGGGCGCACCCATTTGAAAGAGCCGGTGTCGGTGACCAATCCGGCGTAGAGGCAGTGCGCGATATCGCGATCGATGGGCTCGCCCCAAGCCTCCAGGATGTGGGCGATGACGCCCGCAGTGGATTCGGCGGCCTCGTCCACGACATTGACCTGACCGAAGCGAGTGTTGGACCGATGGTGGTCGATGACCAAAGTCGTTGCGGCACTGTCCAATCGGTCACGCAGCGAGCCGAGCCGTCCGGCACTGCCGCAGTCCACGGACACCAGCACATCGACCTCGCGGGGCACCTGGTCGGCGCGGACCAGCAACTCCGTGCCGGGCAGCGACCGCATGGAGACCGGCAGTTCGGCCGGTTCGGCGAAGCAGACGACGACCGGGACCCCGCGCCGGCGCAGTACCTGCGCCAAGGCCAGCCCGCTGCCGACGGTATCGGCATCGGGCTGGATGTGGCAGAGAATCGTCACCGATTTCGCGGCCTCGAGAACCTCGACGGCCGGGGTGACATCGACGGGGGTCACGGCGTGGTCAGGCTTCGTCGTCTTCCTCGTCCTCGTCCGACTTGTACGGGTCCGCCTCACCGGCGTAGTTCGCGCCGACCGCCACCTGCGCCACGCGCGCGTCGGAGGCGCGGGCCTTGGCCAGCAGCTCCTCCATCTCGCGGGCCGCGTCGGGCACGGTGTCGAGTTTGAACGCCAGCGTCGGGGTGAACTTCACCCCGGTGCCCGCACCGACCTTGGACCGCAGAATGCCCGCGGCCTTCGCCAGGCCGGAGGCGGCTTCCGCGTAATCGGGTTCGGCGTCGATGGTTTCGCCCATGACGGTGTAGTAGATGGTCGCCTCGCGCAGATCACCGGTCACCTTGGCGTCGGTAATGGTGACGAACCGCAGTCGCGGATCCTTGATCTCGTATTCGATCGCCGTGGCGACGATGGACGAGATGCGCTTCGCGAGTCGGCGTGCTCGAGCCTGATCAGCCATGCCGAGCCCTCCTCACTTCTTCAGTCTTCGGGTCCGAAGACGCGACGGCGTACCGCCAGCAACTGTAACTCCGGACGATTGGCGACGTGCCGTTCACACTTGTCCAGCACCTCGGTCAGATGATTCATGCCGTAGCTGACCATTGCCACACCGAGCAATGCCCGGCGATACCGGTCATGATCTCCGCCCTCGGTGACACTCACCTCGAACCGCTTCAGGTCGGCGAGGATGGGGCGGATGACAGAGCGCTTCTCTTTCAGTGAATGCACATCACCGAGCAAGATATCGAACTCGAGCGCTCCGAAGAACATCTTTTCAGTCATATGAACGCGCCCCGGGGAATGCGCGCACGGTTACCCGGAAAGGTAAGGGGCACAACCCCGCCGGACCCGGAGGCCCGGCGGGATCGTGTACTGCTTCCTAGTCGCGCGGCTTCTCCCGCAGCTCGTAGGCCTCGATGATGTCGCCATCCTTGATGTCGTTGAAGCCCACGGTCATACCGCACTCGTAGCCTTCGCGAACCTCGGTGACGTCGTCCTTCTCGCGACGCAGCGACTGGATGGTGGTCTCGGCGACCACCACGTTGTCGCGGATCAGGCGCGCCTTGGCGTTGCGCTTGACCGAGCCCGAGAGCACCCAGCAACCCGCGATATTGCCGAACTTGGAGGACCGGAAGATCTGGCGGATCTCCGCCCGACCCAGCTCGTGCTCCTCGTAGATCGGCTTGAGCAGACCCTTGAGGGCCTTCTCGATCTCGTCGATCGCCTGGTAGATGACCGAGTAGTAGCGAATGTCCACGCCTTCGCGGTTCGCGAGCTCGGTCGCCTTGCCCTCGGCCCGGACGTTGAACCCGATGATGATCGCGTTCGACGCCGACGCCAGGTTGACGTTGGTCTCGGTGACGCCACCGACACCGCGGTCGATGACGCGCAGCCGCACCTCGTCGCCCACATCGATACCGAGCAGCGCCTCTTCGAGGGCCTCGACGGTACCGGAGTTGTCGCCCTTGAGGATCAGGTTCAGCTCCGAGGTCTCCTTCAGAGCGGCATCCAGATCTTCCAGGGAGATCCGCTTGCGGCTGCGCGCGGCCAGGGCGTTGCGCTTGCGAGCGTTGCGGCGGTCGGCGATCTGACGCGCGATGCGGTCTTCCTCGACCACGAGCAGGTTGTCACCCGCGCCCGGCACCGAGGTGAAACCGATGACCTGGACGGGCCGCGACGGCATGGCCGCCTCGACGTCGTCGCCGTGCTCGTCGACCATGCGGCGGACGCGACCGTAGGCGTCACCCGCCACGATCGAGTCGCCGACGCGCAGCGTGCCGCGCTGGATGAGCACGGTGGCCACCGGACCACGACCGCGGTCGAGGTGGGCTTCGATGGCCACACCCTGCGCGTCCATGTTCGGGTTCGCCCGCAGATCGAGGGCCGCGTCCGCGGTCAGGACAACCGCCTCGAGCAGCGACTCGATGTTGGTGCCCTGCTTCGCCGAGATGTCCACGAACATGGTCTCGCCACCGTATTCCTCGGCGACCAGACCGTATTCGGTCAGCTGCTGGCGAATCTTCTGCGGGTTCGCGCCTTCCTTGTCGATCTTGTTGACCGCCACCACGATCGGCACGTCCGCGGCCTGCGCGTGGTTGATGGCCTCCACCGTCTGCGGCATGACGCCGTCGTCGGCCGCGACCACGAGGATCGCGATGTCGGTGGCCTTCGCACCACGGGCACGCATGGCGGTGAACGCCTCGTGACCGGGGGTGTCGATGAAGGTGATGAGACGGTCGTCGCCGTTGACCTCGGCCAGCACCTGGTAGGCGCCGATGTGCTGGGTGATGCCGCCGGCCTCGCCCTCACGGACGTTGGCCTTACGGATGGTGTCCAGCAGTCGGGTCTTACCGTGGTCGACGTGACCCATGACGGTCACGACCGGCGGACGGACCTGCAGGTCCTCCTCGTCGCCGTCGTCCTCGCCGTAGGTGAGGTCGAAGTTGGCGAGCAGCTCGCGGTCCTCGTCCTCCGGAGAGACCACGTGCACGACGTAGTTCATCTCCGAACCCAGCAGCTCGAGGGTCTCCTCGTTCACCGACTGGGTTGCGGTGACCATCTCACCGAGGTTGAACAACGCCTGCACCAGCGAGGCCGGGTTGGCGCCGATCTTCTCGGCGAAGTCGGACAGCGACGCGCCACGGGCGAGGCGAACGATCTCGCCGTTGCCGCGCGGCAGCCGCACGCCACCGGCGATGGGCGCCTGCTGGTTCTCGTACTCGGCGCGCTTCGCCCGCTTCGACTTACGACCCTTGCGGGGAGCGCCACCCGGACGTCCGAAGGCACCCGCGGCACCGCCGCGACCACCACCGGAACCGGGACGGCCACCGCCGCCACCACCACCGGGACGACCACGGAAACCACCGGGAGCACCACCGGTACCGGCACCGGCGCCGGCACCCTGACCGCCACCGGGAGCGCCGCCGCCGCGGTAGCCACCGCCACCGCCGCCACCGGGACGACCACCACCGGCGCCCGGACCACCCGGACGCGCCGGACGGCCTGCGCCACCCGGACCGGCCGGGCGCTGAGCGCGCGCGGGCATGGCACCCGGGTTGGGCCGAGGCGGCATCGAGCCGGGGCTGGGACGCGGACCACCGGGACGGGGGCCGCCCTGACCGGCCGCGGCCGGACGCGGACCACCCTGACCCGGGCCGGGGCGCGGACCGCCCTGACCGGGACCCGGACGCGGACCACCCTGGCCCGGACCCGGACGGGGACCGCCCTGATGCTGACCCGGACGCGGACCACCCTGGGCCGGACCCGGACGGGGGCCGCCCTGATGCTGACCCGGACGCGGGCCGCCCTGCGGCTGCTGGCCCGGACGGGGAGCCGGACGCGGCGCCGGACGCTCCGGAGCCGAGGAGAACGGGTTGTTACCGACCCGCGGCGGCTTCGGACCCGGCTTGGGTCCGGCCGGACGCGGGGCGCCCTGCTGAGCAGCCGGGGAGCTGCCCTGCTGAGCCGGACGCGGGGCCGGGGCACCCGGACGCGGCGCGTTCGGACGCGGGGCCTGCGGGGCCGGAGCGGACGGGGTAGCCGACGCGGAAGCCGCTGCGGGAGCAACGCTTTCGCGAGCAGCGGGCTTGACGGCCGCCGCCTCTCCGGGCCTTCCCGGGGCCGCCGGACGGGCAGCCGGAGCCTCGACCGACTCGGCGCGGGCAGCCGGGGCCACCTGCGGAGCCGGGGCCGGAGCCTGCGGCGCGGGGGCCGGAGCCTGCGGCGTCGGGCGGGGGCCCGGACGGGGACCGGCACCGGGGGTGGCCGGCTTGGCAGCCGGACGCGGGGTGCCGTCACCACTGGGCTTGGGGGTCGCCGATTTGGCGGTCCCATTGGACGGGGCGCTCTTGGGTGCGAGCGACTCCCGCAGCCGGCGCGCGACGGGTGCTTCCACCGTCGAGCTCGCCGACTTCACGAACTCGCCCTGCTCCTTGAGCCGCGCGAGTAGTTCTTTGCTCGTGACACCGAGTTCTTTAGCCAACTCGTGCACGCGGGCCTTGCCTGCCACTGCTCTCCTCACTCAGAGGTCGAGCGCAGCAGCCCGTTTCACGACGGGACGCGCGCACGACCTCGACTAATTTCGAAGGCCGATCATTTCTGGGACTTCACGGTTTGCTCATGAGTGCTCGTGCCTGTTCTCTACGTAATGCTCCAGGGCTGAGATATCCAGATGTCCGGACACTCGTAGTGCTCTGCCGAATGCTCGGCGCCGAACTGCTTGGCTCAGACAAGCCGAAGAGGGGTGCAACCAGGCACCCCTTCCGGGAAGTCTGTGCCGCGGATCCGGAATGACCACAACGTCCTGCCCGGAGGCAGACCCTTGCGCCACGACCCGCATCAGATCGGCGGCCAGCTCGCGTCTGCGACATCCGATGCAGGTCCGGACGGGTGCCGATCTTGCTGACACCCGCTCGGCGCGCAGAGAAGCCGAAGACTCGCGCTGAGCCTGCGTCCACTCTACCGCTGTCACGTCCCGATCTCCGCATCCGTACCCCTTGGAAGTTACCAACCTGTCATCCCAGGGGTCTGTTTCACAAATCTCGGGACCGACCGGGCCGGATGGATCCGGCAAGATCAACCCCGGTGGGCCTCGCCACCGCCGGCCGCCGCCGCGGGACGCACACCCCCCTGGACCTCGGGCGCCGCATCGGAACGAATGTCGATGCGCCAGCCGGTGAGCCGGGCCGCCAGGCGGGCGTTCTGACCCTCCTTGCCGATGGCGAGGGAGAGCTGGAAGTCCGGAACCACCACCCGCGCAGCGCGGGCCTCGGGGTCCACGATGGTGACGGATACAACTTTCGACGGGGACAGCGCATTCCCGACGAAGGTGGCCGGGTCCTCGGCGTAGTCGATGATGTCGATCTTCTCGCCGGCCAGCTCGCTCATCACGTTGCGCACACGCTGGCCCATCGGGCCGATGCAGGCGCCCTTGGCGTTGACGCCGGGGACCGTCGAACGCACGGCGATCTTGGAGCGGTGCCCGGCCTCGCGGGCCACGGCAACGATCTCCACCGAGCCGTCGGCGATCTCGGGGACCTCCAGCGCGAACAGTCGGCGCACCAGGTTGGGGTGGGTGCGCGAGAGGGTGATCTGCGGGCCGCGCGGGCCGCGGGAGACGCCGACCACGTAGCACTTGATGCGGTCGCCGTGCTCGTAGGTCTCGCCCGGCACCTGCTCGGCGGGCGGAATGACGCCCTCCGCGCCATGGGCTTCCGAGCCGATGCGGACCACGACGGTGCCGCGGGCGTTCATGCGGGCATCGCGCTGCACCACACCGCCGACGATGTCGCCCTCGTGGGTGGAGAACTCGCCGAAGGACTTCTCGTTCTCGGCGTCGCGCAGCCGCTGAAGCACGACCTGACGGGCGGTGGTGGCGGCGATGCGGCCGAAACCTTCGGGGGTGTCGTCCCATTCGGAGATGACATTCCCGTCGGTGTCGAGCTCGCGGGCCATCACGCGCACGACACCGGTCTTCTGGTTGATGTCGATGCGGGCGGTGGGCTGGTGGCCCTCGGTGTGCCGGTAGGCGGTGAGCAAGGCGGACTCGATCGCGGAGATCACCGTCTCCATCGAGATCCCCTTGTCGGCGACAATCGCGCGCAGGGCTTCGATTTCGATGTTCATTCCACGATCCCTTCGGTCAGTGAATCGGACTCTGCTGCTTCGTTTTCGGATCCCTCCTGCGCACCGGGCTGGGGACGGCCCGGCGCTACTCCCCCCGCGAGTTCCAGTTCGGCCACGCCGGGTGGACTGAATTCCACCTGCACGACGGCGGATTGGATATCGGCGAGCGGCACCGTCACCCGGTGTGGCTTCCGCTTGCCGCCGAGGACCAGGGCGACGTCAGTGTCGGTGACGACGCCGGCGCGGGCCTCGAACGTGGCTTTGCCCTTCTCCTCCGGTGATTCGGCGCCGGGGCGCAGCACGATCTTCACCTTGCGGCCCTGGGCGCGCCGCCAGTGGCGCGGGGAGGTGAGGGGCCGGTCGATGCCGGGGGTGGTGATCTCGAGCAGGTAGGCGGTCTCGCCGAAGTCATCGGCGTCGTCGAGGGCCTGCGAGATCTCCGAGCTGAGTTCCGCGACCGCGTCCAGGTCGGGGGATTCGTCGCTGTCGACGGTGACCTTGAGCTTGGCCTGCGCTGTACCGGCAGCCGAAATCGCGACGCCTTCGAGGTCGAATCCTCGGCGTTCGACGAGCTCAGCAACTAGCTGGCTCACCCTTTCCTCGGTCGGCATCGGCATGTGGGGCGGCTCCTGGTTCAGTTGTCACGGGTTGAGTTGTCGGTATCGATACTGGTCGGGCACGGTCGGCAGACCCGTCTCCACCCTCGGGAGGGAGGATTCGGCGAAATGCCGTGCCGAAGGTCTAGCGTAACGCGCGGAAAGAGTGTAGAGGACCAGCCAACTAGCTCGAGTTCGGCATGGTCGGCGCTGTAGTGCTGACGGCGTGTCCAGCACGACGCGCCCATGACGGTTCCCCGTCGTTCCAGATCACAGCCTATCCGACGGCCCTCACGCAGCAAGCTGTCCGCGACGGCTGGCACCATGTATGCCGTGCCCAGCAGTCAGAGCGGCCTTCCGGCCGGTGTCGTCGGTCTCACGGTCCCGCCGGACCGAACCGGGTCCTCCCCTACCCCCGAACCTCCCCTCCCCGCCGTGAACCGCCGCAGCGCGCTGCGGCTGGCCGGTGGCGGCGCGCTGGCGGTGGCGGCGGTGGGCGCGCTGGCCGCCTGCACCAGGAACGACACCCCTGCCGCTCCGGATCCGCTGATCGCGCAGGAGACCTCGGCCCGTACCGACGCGGCCGCCGCGACCGCCGCCATCGCGACCTCTCCCGACAAGGCCGGTGCGCTGCAGACCATCGCCACCCAGCGCACCGCGCACGCCGATGCACTGCGCACCGAAATCGACCGCGCCATAGGCGTTTACGGCGACGGCAGCACCCCCAGCCGCCGCACCCCGCCGGTCACCCCGACCGCGCCCGTGCCGCCCCCGGGCGTCGCCGTCCTGCGTACCCAGCTCCAGCAGTCCCAGCGCTCGGCAGCCGACCTGTCGGCCCAGCTCTCCGGCTATCGCGCCGGTCTCCTCTCTTCGATCAGCGCGTCGTGCGCTACCCACGCGGGGGTTCTCCTGGCATGACCACAACCGACCAGCAGGCACTCATCGATGCGTTGAGCGCCGAATACGCCGCTGTCTACGCCTACGGCGTGATCGCGGCCTACGCCAACCACGACCGCGACAAACTCGTCGCCGAGTACACGGCGTCCCACCGTGCCCGCCGCGACGCCACCATCGACACCCTGAAGGCTTCCGGCGCAACGGTTCCCGAGCCCGCCGCCGCCTACACCTCCCCCATCCCGGTGAACGACCCGATCCCGGCCGCCAAGCTGGCGATCACCGTCGAATCGGACGCGGCGGCGGCCTGGCGCTCGGTGGTCGAACGCGCCGGGAACCCCGATCTCCGTCGCACCGGTATCGAGGCGCTCACCGAATGCGCTGTGCGCCTTGCCACTTGGAATTCGATCCTGGGCACCAGCCCGGCCACCGTCGCCTTCCCCGGCCGAGCCTGAGGCCGCGGCGGTCCATCGCTGCGCCGCGTGGGTAGCGGGTCGCACCGTATTCCGCCGCCGAGGTCACCGGGAATTCGCCGGACCCGCACTTGCCGTTTCCGTTTTCGATCACGGATCGGCACCCTCCGCCGATAGGGTCCGGTCGGCGCGGCTTGTCGCAATTTCCTGCCGTGCAACGGAATTCGGTGTGAGGTCGAGGAGATGCTGTGGCGGTCGATGCTGCGCGGGAAGAGAAGGCACTGCGGGAGGTGACGAATCGCCTGGTCGAGGACTATGGCGAGGCGCATCCGGCAGAGCAGGTCGAGGCCGTGGTAGGCGCGGTGCGCAAGCGGTTCGAGGGGCATTCGGTGCGCGAGTTCGTACCGATTCTCGTCGAGCGGATTGCGCGGCGGGAATTGGATCCGAAGCGGTCCATGAATGCTGCCACGGAGGTGGATCTGACCAAGGCGGCGGTCGGCGAGGAGGGTTCGCCGGATGGGCATCCGGCGGAGACCACGGACGTATTCGCCGCTGTCGCAGGGCGATTCGTACCGGCTCGGCTGGTCGAGAACAAGCGCGCGCTGAGCGTGGTCGCGGCCGGTGTCGTGGTGGTGCTGGCGTTCGCGGTGATCATGGCTGTGCGGCAACCGGATTCGTCGTCGGGAACCACCGCCGCGCCGGCCCTGACCACCGTGCACGGTGTGGCCGGCTCGGAGAAGTCGGCGTTCTTCGACGATCCCAAGGTGGCCGACGCATTGGCCAAGCACGGGTTCAAGGTGGACGTGGAGCCCGCGGGGTCCCGGCAGATCGCCACCTCGGTGGATCTGGGCAAGTACGACTTCGCCTTCCCCTCCAGTTCGGCCGCCGCGGAGCTGGTTCAGCGCAAGAGCGGAGTGACCGGCAAGTACGTGCCGTTCTCCTCCCCCATGGCCATCGCCACCTTCAAGCCGATCGCCGACCTGCTGACCCCGGCCGGGATCGTGCAGCCCGGCGCGACAACGACTTTCGACGTCGACAAGTACCTGTCGCTGGCGGAGAAGGGCGTCCAGTGGAACCAGCTGGAGGGCAATTCGACCTATTCGGTGCCGAAGAACGTGCTGGTCTCCACGACCGATCCGCGTACCTCCAACTCGGCGGCCATGTACCTGGCGGTGACCGCCTACGTCGCCAATGACAACACCATCGTGCGTGGTGCCAAGGCGGAAGACTTTGCGGTGTCCCGCGTTTCACGCCTGTTCACCCGGCAGGGATTCACCGAGTCCAGCAGCGACGGCCCCTTCAAGGACTACCTGTCCAACGGCATGGGCACGGTCCCCATGGCCTGGATCTACGAGGCACAGTACGTCGACGCGGCCGTGCACAACCAGCTCAAGCCCGGCATGGTCCTGATGTACCCGAAGCCGACGGTCATGTCCCAGCACACCGTGGTCCCCCTCGACGACAAGGGCGACCGGATCGGCAAGCTCCTCACCACCGACCCCGACCTGCAGCGCCTGGCCGCCGAACACGGCTTCCGCCCCACCGACGTGACCCTGTTCACGAATGCCACCGCCGCCCACCAGGTCCCGGTCGACGTGAACCTCGTCAACCAGGTCAGCCCACCCGATTACGACACCCTCGAACACCTGCTCGACGGCGTCGCCAAGTCCTACAACTGAGCGACGGCACGACACAGCCGATCCGGGCCGGACACCATCGGGTGTCCGGCCCGGATCGCGTTCATAGCCTGACAGATTCGCGAATCAGCCGCAGATCCCGGCCGCGTCCCGGGCACAGCGTGGCGATGTCAATCGAGTCGGCCGTAGATCACGCGCAGAATCGCCTCGGCGAGGTCGTCGATGCTGCTGGGCATTTCATCCTGGGGTGCCGCGGACAACTGGGAGAGCCGCCCGTCGCGCATGAGCGCGACCAGGCCCGCGAGCGTTGCCGAGTCGATCCCCTCGGGAGCGAGCCCGGCCGCGCGGTCGCGGTCGATCTTGGCCGCGAGCCCGGTGGTGAATCGTGCCTGGATGCCGGCGATGAATTCGGTCAGCGGGGGGTAGCTGCTGTCGTAGCCCTCGAGCGAGCAGACGAGGATCGCGCTGTTGTCGTGCCAGATCTCGGCTGCTCCGCGGAGCTGGGTGCGCAGGAGATCTCGCTGCGGGCCGGTGGACGGCAGCCAGACGTGGGTTTGCGCGTAGCGGTCGCTCACGTCCTCCATGAGGCGGGCGAAGACCGCCTGCTTGGAGGGGAAATAGAAGTAGAAGCTGGTGCGTGAGATGCCGGTCGCGTTGGTGATGTCGTCGACGGTCAGGTTGGCCATCGGCTTCTTCGCCAGCAGGTGACGGGTCGCGGCGAGGATCTGGGCCTCGCGCTGGTCACCTTTGGACATGGTGCCGCGGCGGCGGAGACCTTCGGTCGTGTCCTGGGTCTGGTTCACTCCGTGTCCGCCCTTCTGCGCCATGACCCCACCCTAGAGCGGTTTACATGCCGGTAATCGACGTGGCGTCTATCATAATCGACACTATGTCGATTCCAGCGTAGCGTGCCAGCAATGACCTCAACGCTCGAGCTCCGGCGTGCCTCATCGCCGACCGCGATCGTGCTGACCATGGCCAGCACCGTGTTTCTGCTGGCCATGGCTCAGACACTGCCCGTGCCCGCGCTGCCGCAGATCGGTCTGCAGCTCGGCGTCTCGGCGACGACCGTCGGATGGGTGACGACGGCGACGATGCTGGCCGCCTCGGCGCTGACGCCGCTGCTCGGGCGACTGGGTGATGTCTACGGGCACAAACCGGTCGTGCTGGCGACGCTCGTGGTCACGCTGGCCGGCAGCCTGCTCGCCGCGTCGGCGCACAGCATCGATCTGCTCATCGTCGGACGGGCCTTGCAGGGAGCCAGTTTCGGCCTGTTCCCGCTGGCGATCAGCGTGCTGCGTCACGAACTTCCCGCCGAGCGACTGACCGGGGCGCTGGCCGTCACCGCATCGACCCTGGGCGTGGGTAGCGGTGTCGCGCTGGTGGCGACGGGTCTGCTGACGCAGGGCGGTGCGGACTACCGCCGCATCTTCTGGCTGTGCGTCGTGCTGACGGCGGTGGTGCTGGTGCTGGCGTTCGTGACGCTGCCGCGCCGCGCGGGGCAGGGTGGCCGTGTCGATTACGTGGGTGCCGCGGTCCTCGGCACCGGTCTGGTCTGCCTGTTGCTGCCGATCTCGCAAGGACACGAATGGGGTTGGGGCAGTGCGCGAGTGATCGGGTTGTTCGTGGCCGCGGCGATCGTGCTGGCCGGGTTCCTACTGTTGCAGTCCAAGCTGCGTGACCCGCTGGTCGCGACCTCGCTGCTGGCGCATCGGCCGGTCGCGGTGACCAACCTGGCGAGTTTCTGCGTCGGTTTCGCGATGTTCAGCGTGTTCCTGGGGGCGACCTATTTCGTGGCGACGCCGCGGGCGCTGGCGGGGTTCGGTTTCGACGCCTCGGTGCTGCGCACGAGTGTGGCCTTCATGCTGCCGGGCGCCGTGGTGTCGGTGGTGATGGGTCCGCTCGCCGGGCGCCTGGTCGGGCGGATCGGCCCGCGCTATGTTCTGCTGCTCGCCAGCGTCATCGGCCTGTGCGCTCTCACCGCCCTCGCGTTGCTCCATACGACGAGCGCGGAAGTCGTTGTCGCACTGGTCGTCGCGAATGCCGCGATCGCGATCGCCTACGCCGCCATGCCCGCCCTGCTGGTCGCCAATGTCGCACCGCACGAGACCGGAATCGCCAACTCGATCAACTCGATCATGCGCACCGTGGGCGGCGCCATCGGCAGCGCACTGGTCGTCACGATCCTCACCAGCGACACCCTGCGCCACGCCCTGCCCAACGGTGCGGTCGTGGCCCTTCCCGCCGAAGGCGCCTACCGCATCGCCTTCGTCACCGGCGCGGCCTTCTTCGCGGTGGCAGCACTACTGGCCGGATTCGGCCTCGGCCCCAGCGGCCGGCGCTTGACCCGGCACGAGGTCGACGAGGACATCGCCCTGGCGAGCGCCGGCGAGTTCGCCACGGCGTCGACCAGCCTCTGACGATCTGGCCCGAGGTCCGATTCGGCGTAGTGGATGCTCGGCCGCGCAGCACCCGAAAGGAGTTGCGCGGCCCTCCGGAGAACCGCCAACCTGGCCCGGTTCCATCCGGCGACGAACCCTGTCCGAACTCCTCTGGGACGAGTCGAACGAAGCGTCAGGGGGATGCTGATGCGCTGCGAGCAATGGGCGGAGTGAGGCGGACGGCCCGGTAACATGACCGATATGCCGACCCCGCCCGTCGAGCGACCCGATCTGCCGGAATACATGACCTGGGAGCAGCTGACCAAACCGCTTGATACATAACGACTTACGCTGACAAGTGGATGTCGTGTGCGGCCGCGGATCCTGCAGTACCGATTGCACATCCGGCGGCATCTGCAGACAGGATCGACTGTGGTGCAGTCGATCTCGGCTTCGCTTAACAAAGCGTCGTCCCGTTCGGGCTGGAGGGTAACCTGCGGTCGTGGGAATGGGGCCGAACACTGACTGGCTGGAAGACACCCGGGCGTCGTACGACACCGTCGCTGCTAGTTATGCAGACCTGACGCGTCACCTTCTGGATGAAACACCCGAAGAGCGCGCTGCCCTGGCATTGTTCGCCGATCTGGTGCGGGCCCAGGGTGGGGGGCCAGTTGCGGATGTGGGATGCGGGACGGGGAGAATCACGGCTCACCTGCGTCAACTGGGCACGGACGTGTTCGGAATCGACCTGTCGCCCGGAATGATCGGGGTGGCTCGGCGCGATCACCCCGGCCTACGGTTCGATCTTGGCTCCATGACGAGCCTCGCTCTCGCGGACGTCTCGATGGCCGGCCTGGTCGCGTGGTACTCGCTGATCCACATCCCCGACGATGAGATCAGTTCGGTCTTCGCACACTTCCAGCGAGTGCTTCGGCCCGACGGCCCGCTGCTACTCGGCTTCCATGTCGGAGACGAGTCGCAGTTGGTAACCAACGGCTATGGCGGGCACCAAATGAACCTCCATGTCCATCGTCGCCAGCACAGCCAAATGCATACATGGCTCGAGGATGCCGGTTTCGTCGTCGAGGCATCCAGAACTCTCACCTCAGCCGAGAGCAAGCTCGGGGGGATCATTCTCGCGCGCCGCCAGGTACGCGGATCGGCCTCAGCGCATGACGGTTCGCTGCACACGGGGCCGCCGAGCGAGCATCTGCGTTCCAGCAGATCCGCAGTACGAGGCATGGACACTCACAGGTCCGCGCCGATACCGAGTCATCTCGACTCCCGGCGGCGAACTACGCCACCGTAGGCGGCGAGGGCGCCGAAGTTGGCATCGGTTGCAGGGTGGCGATGAACCCGTACAGGCCCGGGGCGATGATGCCGGCCCCGATCCAGTGCGAAGCCCCGGTTTTCGCGTCCGCCCTGCCAGATCGGCCATGCCCCACCGATTTCGGCGACTGCCGCCAGGGCGAACAGCACGATGGAGCTGGAAGATCCTGATCATCGGGCAGCGGAGGATGCGCATCCGCATCCAGCGCCGACATCGCTGGTGCTCGACCCACACGCGCTGCCCCCGCCGCAGCGCTTACCCCGACCACGGGTCCGGGACCAGATCAGCCCGAGGACTCCCACGACGATCAGGCCGTATCCCAGCGGCTCCAGCCATGACAGGCTCAGGAGGGTCCCGCCACCGGCCGCCAGGCCCGCCGCGGCCAGGAGCGGGGCCAGGCAGCAGGCCACGCACAGCACCGCCCCGAGCCCGATCGGCGCCCACCACCGTCGAGTCGTGTTCGGTTCAGCAGCCACAGTCGCCTCCCACCGCGGGCGTGGAGGTAATGTCTCCAGCGAATGGCAGTGGGCAGCAGGGGCTTTCACTGCACGCGAGCAAGTCGTCGCAGCCGGCGGCCAGGGCTGCTCGCAGGGTGTCACGCACGGCGGTCAGCTCCGCGAGTTTGGTGTCGACCTCGGCGAGTTTGGTGACCGCCCGCGCATGCAAACCGGCATCGGGGCGGCCGTGGGCCTGGGTGGCTTCCAGAAGGCCGGCGACTTCGTCGAGGGTGAATCCGAGACGTTGGGCGGCCTTGATGATCCGCAAGGTCGTCACCGCCTGCTCGGGATAGAGCCGATGCCCGCCCAGGGACCGGTTCGGTTCGGCGAGCAATCCGCGGCGTTCGTAGTAGCGCAGGGTCTGGATGTTCACCCCCGCCGCCGCGGCGACCTCGCCGGTACGCAAACCCGCGCTCATCGCGACACGGCTCCGGCCCGGGTTTCGAGGGCATCGAGAACCCCCACGTGGGCGGCGGGAACATCGATGTGCATCACCACGCCGGCATCGGCCGGTTCGAAGGTAAAGGTGAAGAACGAGCAGCATCCCGTTTCCCGGTCCGCCAGGTCCCGCCCGAGGGGTTCCGCGTCGGCGTCGATAAACAAATCCAGGCGTGTGCGGTCGGGTCGTTCAGTGTGCTGCACCGCGTCGGCGAAGAACTGATCGAACTCCGTCACCCGCATCGGCCGAGCGGCAGTCGGCAGGGTGCACGAGTCAGGCACCCAGTCCGTGGAACCAGTGTTGATCGTCATGAACCCACGGTAAGCCTGTACCTGAGTACCGAATGCAAGCCTGAAATGCAGCGATCCGAACGCTCGCGCGGCATGTCCTGATGCCCGGCACGTTCGCGGGGGATGTGCGGAATGGTGTCTGGGGTCAGGTGAGTTTTGTTCTGGCTGAAGGGTTCATGGGTACTCCGCGTTCGACGATGTCGGAGACGAAGCGGCGGAGAAGGGGGTCGGCGGGGGTGCCGATGAGGCAGATGAGTTCGCGGGACACGATGGGGTGCAGGTGTTTCAGGGTGGCCGCTCGGCCGGGGCCGAGGGCGGTGGCGGGGACCAGTGCGATCCCGAGTCCGGCCGCAGCGAGTTGCGCTGCGGTGGTTGCCTGCCGGGTGCGCATGACGGGGCTGAGCGTGACGCCGTGAACGGCGGCTTGGGCGTCGAGCCAGCCGGCAAGGCCGTTATCGGGGTGGTAGTGCACCAGTGGTTGATCGTGTAGGTCCTCGAAGCTCAGCCGATCACGTTGGGACAAGGGGTGATCGGCGGGGAGGACGGCCACGATCTCCTCGGTGCCGATGAGTTCGGACGCGCCGGTCCAGCGAGTCGGTCGGGGACCGAGGGCCAGGTCGGCCGTTCCGGATTCGATGTGGTGGACGAGGTCGTCGGCGCTCGTGGCTTCGGTGAGCACCATTCGTACCGAGGGGTTGCGGCGGAACCAGGTACGAAGCACCGGAGCCAGCAGACTCGCGGTCAGGCTTTCCGCGCATGCCAGCCGCAACTGGCCGCCTTCGCCTCTGGCCGCGGCTCTGCCGCCATCGACGACACGCGCAGCCGCCGTCAACGCCGCACGGGCGTCGGCCTCGACGGCGCGGCCGATGGCGGTGGCACGCACCCCGCGCGGCAGTCGTTCGAGGACCGGTGCGCCGATCTCGCGTTCGAGCGCCGCGAGTTGATGCGACAGTGCCGGTTGAGACATGTGCAGCACCGCGGCGGCGTCGGTGATCGACCCGGCGTCCAGGACGGCGATCAGGCATTCCAGGGCCCGCAGGGTTGGCATTCGAAGATCTTATGGCATTGATCGAAAACATTCAGTTCGCGAAGGGATTATTCGTTTCCGACGGGATGCTGAATCGGGCATGACAACACTGCAGGACAAAACGATGGTCATCATCGGCGCCGGATCGGGCATCGGCCGCCGTATCGCAGACGACGCCACAGCCCTGGGCGCGCAAGTGATTTCAGTAGGAAGGCCCGAGGTCGACCTGGCCGATGAGGGAACTGTGCACGCCTTGGCCGAGCGCGTCGGCGAGTTGGACTACCTGGTGTCGCTGGCCGCCGACCACGCCAACGGCGCGGTCACCGAACTGGAGCACGACGCCGTGCACCGGGCCTTCGACGCCAAGGTGATCGGACCGATCCTGCTCGGCAAACACTTCGCTCCTCGATTCCGCACAGGTGGTGCGATCCTGCTGTTCTCCGGCGTCGCGGCCTGGCGGCCGACACCGGGTCGGGCGGTGATGGCCACCACCAACGCCGCTGCCGCCGCTCTGGCCGAGGCCCTGGCGGTCGAGCTGGCCCCGGTGCGCGTCAACGCGATCTCACCCGGCATCGTCGACTCGGGTGTATGGGATGGTCCCGGCAAGGAGGCGTTCTTCCAGACCGTCGCCGATCGCAATCCGGCACGCCGGGTCGGGACGGCGGCCGACATCTCCTCCGCGGCACTGCTGGCACTGACCAACCCGTTCCTCACCGGCGCCACCCTGCATGTCGACGGCGGCGGGAGACTGGCGTGAAGATCGCTCTTTTCGTTTGTGCCACACTGATTCTCGCTGCCTGCTCGACGCAGGCACCGCGCCCGGTCGGCCCCGTCGACCGTTCCGGCGACCTGGTCGTACCGCGGGCGGTGCACATCGATGACGGGCTCGGCGCCGATCAGGCCGCACAGGAAGTCCATGTGGCGCAGCTGCTGTACACGTTCTGGAATACCGGGAACGTTCTGCACCGCACCAGGTTCCGGCCGGTGGCGCCGGGATCGGTCACCGCGGTGACCGACGCGGTGTAACCGGTGCGTCAGGCGTCGGTACCGACTCCGTGGCACCGGCCCGACCGCCCGTCTCAGACCCCAGGATCGGTTGCGTGAGGTCATCGAGTGCATCGCGCACCCCGCGGGCGAACACCTCCACGTCCGGGCAGCTGTCCTGGTCAGCGGCGGCAGTGAAGTTGAGCTGGCCGGCATACGACAGGGCGGCGACGACAAGTGTCAGGTTGCCCATGGGCGGCAGCACGGGGAACACCTCCAGCAGCGGCGCGCCGGCGAGATACAGCTGCATCGGCGGACCCGGGACGTTGCTCACGACCAGGTTCACCGACCGCTGCCGCGGAAACAGCCGGTACCAGATGCGCTGGCCGGCAACGAATCTGAAGATCCCGCTGCCCGCCTCGGGGCGAGGCTTGTCCTTCCGTGCGCTTGTCTCTGCGGCGATCAAGGTGAGCCGGCACAACGAGTCCGGCTCACCGACCGGCAGCGGCACCATCATCCATCCGGGCGTGTTGCCTTGCGCTTCCCCGGGCCGCGCTTCGTGGTGGGAGATGGTCACCATCGCGCGCTGGACGAGCCCCTGGACATCCTCGCCGCGGCTTGCCAGCAGCCGGCGCAGGCCACCGGCAACCGCGGTCAGCACCACGTCGTTGACCGTGGCGTGATGGACATGGGCGACGAGTTTGATGGCGTCGAGGCGGCCACGGACAATGGCCAGTCGGCGCTCGGAGCCTACGGGGTGGTTGAGGCTGGTTCGTGGGGCAGGCTTTTCGGTGAGCACCTCCCGCCAGGCCGGTAACGCACGGCGCGCAAGGCGCAGTGTTCTGCTCGGATGGACAAGGCCCGACCACCCGAGCCCTACTTCGTGTCGGCGGCGTCGCAGGTTGTCGCGGAGCAGTTCACCGGTGGACGGGGTGGGTGTCGGCGTCCACGGCGGTGCACCCTCGACGGGCGCGTCGGCGGTCCGGTCGAGCAGCGCCCCGAAGGCGGCCATCGCGGCCGGGCCATCGGCGAGGACGTGATGCAGCCTCAAGAACGCGCCGACCCGTTGGTCCGGCAGGCCGGGCAGCAGCCACAGCTCCCACAGCGGCCGGGCGGGATCGAACGGTCGCCGGGCCAGTTGCCGGCATGTCTGCAGCAACTGGTCCTGGTCGCCGGGCGCGGCAAGCGCCAGGACGTGGATGTGCTCAGCGAGGTCGAAGGAGGGCGCGTCGATCCACAGCGGCCAGCCCAGCCCGAGCCGAGGCCGGCACAGCAGCTGCCTGAAGCGAGGCACCAGGTGCATTCTCGGCTCGAGGTGTCGCCGGACCGCGTCGAGTCGGACGCCGCCGTCCTCGTCGAGCAGGCTCGTGCCGTCGAGGATGGCAAGCCCGCCGATGTCGGTGGACCAGCCGTAGTCGTCCCAGAGCAGCAGGAACAGGTCCGATGCGGTCACCCGTTCCAGCAGACGAGTCTCGGCCATGACCTCACGTCCATTCCTCGTGGCCTAGACAGCCGCCGCGGTTCCGAGGCCTTGGAGGAACGAGTAAACAGCGATTCCTCCGGCGTGCTTGTGTGCGAGTTCCCTGAGCTCCTGGGAGACCTCGCCGAAGGCGGTCATGCGGTGGTCGTATGCGTACTTCTCGAAGAGGATCGCCCGCGCGTGCATGACGTGAGTGTTGTGCTCGATCAGCCCTTGTCCGCTCGGGTACGCCTCGTGGACCTCGCACTCCGTTCCGTCCTCGCTGATGAACCAGTCGTAGCGAAGGGTCTGCGTGTCCTTCTCACTGGTCAGCCGCATGATCTCGGCCGCTTGAGCCTTGAACCCTTCCAGTTGACCTGGACGGATCTTCAGATGTGCATGCAGTTCCAGATGTCCCATAACTCCTCCCGTCATCGACATCGGGTGCGATCGTTCCGACCGAGGGTGTGGGACCGTTGCCGTTCGTTCGAATCCCTACAGGAACGAAGAGACGGCCGACGTCTCGCCCATCCGCTCTTCGAGCTCGAGGAGATTCTCCAAGACCCCGCCGTCGAGAGGGCGCCTGGTGGTCACACGCAGTGGTCACACGGTTTTCGGGATGTGACTCCGGTAGATCACACGCATGACCTTGTGGCCGAGGTCGGCTGTCGGTTCGAACATCAGCGGGCATCCTCCGTCGATCACAGTGATGCCGTGTCCACGCCCATAGGCCGTGGCCGTGTCGCTGACGCTGCCCGCGCCGTAGGACCGGTGCATCCATACGTGTTTGATCCCGAGTTCGGCGCACTCGCGCATCGCGCTGTCGGCCTTGCCGGGCGCGGTAGCGATGACGACGGCGTCGACCCCTCCGGGGATGCTCTTCAAGTCGTGATAGCTGCGCGCACCCTCGACCTCGTCGGCATTGGGATTGACGGCGAACACCTCATACCCGCGGTCGCGCAGACGCTTGTACACGACGTTGGATCCGTGCTCCTTGGGTTTCCGCGATACACCCGTCACCGCGATTCGCTTGTTCGCAAGGAACGCAGAAGCCGCTTCCTTCATCGTCGGCATCATCCACCTCCAGTCACCGCCCGCATTACCTACGCCGGCGCAGTGATGCCGGTCTCGGGAGTCTCTCGTTCGACTTCGATCGAGTAGTCCGCGGCGAGCGCGGCGAGCGCTCCGATCGCGGCCACCGAGGGCGCGAGGAGGAAGCCGACCACACCAACCGTCACGGGTACCTCCATCACAGTCTTGCCGTCGGAGTCCTTGATGATGATCCGACGAACGTTGCCCTCGTGGACCAATTCCTTGACCCTCTCCACGAGGTGGCCGCCCTTGACGTCGATCTGCTCTGTCGATGTCGTCGGTTGCTGCGTCATTTCGTTCACCGCCTCCACTGCGCTGTCCGGCAGACCGCGTCCTCTCCGTTCCCGCGGCTCAGCCTCGATGTCCGGCTCATGGCCGGACCCCCCTTCTTCACATCGTCGTCTTCGGGACCACCTCGTGGCAGGGCCGAAGGTCCACCCCTCACCGGGCCGAACCGCCTGACTGCCGGGGTCCGATTCGAGACCCGTTGATCGGTACTGCGCCGAGCATCAACCTCTGGCGCCTCGCGCCGGCCGGTTCGGTCAGCGCGGGATGCGGCTATGAGCGGACGCTCGATCGGTCTGTTGTGCCACCGACGGCGAACGAGCACCGGCTGATCTTGGTGAATGCCCGTTCGCGGGTCGGGAAGCTGACCGGCTTGTTCGTTCAGCGCGGTGATTCGCGGGTTGCGGGGCCCTCGATCAACCCGTACTCGGCCGCAGCCGAGGTGGTGAGTATCCGTTGCTGTTGGAGGTCGTGACGGATCTGGGCTGTGGCGCGACCGGTGAGTTCCGCAAGTCGAGCAAGCAATGTGTCATACATGGCTCGCGCGTGTTCGAGTCGCGGTTCGACACGACTGAGCTCGCCATCCAGACGCACCGACGGCTCCCGCAACACGAATTGGGCACTTTTGTAGCCGTAGCGGTGGTCGCACGCTGCGAGAATTCCCAGCGCTGCACCACCGAGCGTGCCGCTCACGTAGGCGCTCACCGGTGCTCGAAGGATGTCCAGCACATCGGTGACAGTGCCGGCATCGGGCAGATCCGCTTCCAGCCCGTACATTTCGAGCCGGATCGGTCGGGCGCTTTCGGCGTCCAGCGTCAGCAAACGTGCGCACAGCTCGGTAGCAGCCGCAGCGTGCATCTTCCCGTGCACGATAACCGTCCGCTGCATGAGCGACGCTTCCGGCGGCCCGCTCGGGTGGTGATCGATCCATATCTGCGTCGGCGGCGGTGGGGCCGGAACAGACTGCGGTGCTTCAGGTTTCGCCGGATAGTAGTTCGGAAACTCCCGCGGCCATGGCTGCCACTGGGAAGTGGATGTGCTCGTCTCGATTCTCAAGGCTGTTCTCCGATCCGATTCGACTCGGTCGTCGTATACGTCACTTGCATGGTGATGCGGCTGCCGACCGCAGCGGCGTATCGCTGCAGCGTCGAGGTCCGCACATCGACGTTCTCGGTCTCCAACCGCGCCACCGCTGACTGCGACGTGCCCATACGGGCTGCAACTTCGGTCTGCGACAACCCCGCTGCCCGCCGGCGCTCCGCCAGTTCGGCAATCAGCCGCGCGCGATCCTCCGACATCTTCCGTAACGCCATCTCCCGGAATCCGGGCAGCACCGGGAGAGATTCCTCGCCCGGCGACTGGGTCACCTCCTCTTCGCTCATACTTAAAACGATATCTCATTTCAGGTATAACGGCAGGTCTGAAGAAGCGACACTCACCGGGAGGATCTGAAAGCCGCCGATCACCTGTGACCGCGTCTTCCAAAGACGCTCATCGGCATGTGTGCGGGTGTTGGCCAACCCCGGATCGGCACGGCCAGTTGACCTTCGCTCACCCGCGCCGGCCGGTTCGGTCAGCGCGGGATGGGGCAAGAGCGGACGTTTCGGTTATCGATCGGATCGGTCTGCCGCGTTCCACCCGCTCAGGATGCCTGTCAGCCGGGCGGTTACAGGGCGAGCATGGCGGCAGCGACCTGGTCGGCCGCGGCGTGGCCCAGGGCGGTACCCGTGTCGTCGAGGACGAGCAGTCGCGCCCCAGGGATTTCGGCGGCGAGGACCTCGCCGTTGCCCACCGGGAAGAACGGGTTGGCGCGACCGTGTACCACGAGCGTGGGCACGTCGAGCTCATCGAGCCGGCCCCTCCAGCGCGGGGCGCAGTCGATCCGGGAGAACACCATCCCGAGCTGGTTCGCCTGGTGCACCGCGGGATCGGCCGACGGCGTCCGGTCCCAGATTCGGGCCGCCGTCGCCCAGGCCTCCTTCGGATCGTTGCCCATCGGCTCGGCCCCCGAGGCGGCGAACGCCGCGACAGCGTCCCGGTCGGTCCAGTCCGGCAGCGGGCGGGAGAACAGCGCGCCCATGACCGCGAGGTCGTGGTCCGGCAGGTCCTCGTCGACCGGGCCCGGCGCCACCGGCCGAGTGCCGACGAGGGTCAGTGCGGAGAACACGTCCGGGTGGTCCAGCGCGGCGACCTGAGCGACCATCCCACCGACGCCGACTCCACCGAGATGGGCGGTCCCGGCACCGAGCACCTCGACCAGCGCGGCCGCGTCCGCGACGAGATCCCGCAGGTCGTAGGCCGGATTCTCCGGGTCGAGGGTCGTCGACGCGCCGGAGTCGCGCAGGTCGTAGCGGACCACGCGCCGCCCGCCCGACGCCAGCCGCTCGCACAGCGCGTCGGGCCAGGACAACATCGTTGTGCCGCCGACCAGCAGCACCAGCGGATCGTCCTCGCGGCCGAAGCTCTCGATGCCGAGATCCACACCGTTCGCCCGCACCGAGGTCATGCCCCATCGAAACCGTCTCGTCATGCCTGGACTCCTGTCTGTCGGTATACCCAGAGGTATCGACGACAGATTCACCCGAAAGTCATCGGCGCAGCCGAGATCATGCCCACACTCCCGCAATCGCCTCGAACCCGGCATGAGCGTGCACTGAATCTGCCCGAGTTCACCACTGGCCGTCTGTCTTCAATCCTGGTCGCGTGGCTGCCTTGATCGGCGCGCGCTGCGGCAGGTCAGTGGCGGCTATGCACCGGCCGGTACGGATACCGACGTCGATCCGGTCTGAACACGCACCACCACTGACGAATTCGCGAAATTCGGGCGATATACAGCCAATAGTGCGCGATTACACCGGTTGTTCCGAACTCGGCATGATGGGCGAGCGGCCGGCTACGGGTGGGCACGGCCAGTTGATCTTTCGCCGCCCCGCGCCGACCGATTCGGTCAGCGCGGGAAGCGGTAGTTCCGGATGTTGACCGCGCCGCGCTGTCGGGTCGCGATCATGACCGATGGCCGACCGTTTGGTCGATCGCGCTGGGGTACACCGACCTCGTTCTCATGCGATGTTCCGTCTTCGGCGGTAACGAAGCCCTTTCCTCCGGCCCCTTTCATGGCGCGACCCTGAAGTGTCGCACTGTCACCGTCGGATAAATGTTGATGAATAGCAACGAATTACTACGGATAAATGTCCTGCAATCGGCGTGAGTGGACACGGGAATGATCGGTTCTGCTGCGCCTCCGACCACAGGATCATTACCGTGGGAGAGGTCCCTAGCTCCCCTATCTGGAGGTGCCACATGACTACTGCCCGCGACATCATGCACCCGGGCGCACATTGGCTGACCAGCACGGATACTGTCCAGCGCGCTGCGCAGCTGATGCGCCAACTCGGCGTCGGAGCTTTGCCGATCGGCGACAAGGACGAGCGGATGATCGGCATCATTACAGATCGCGACATCGTCGTGAAATGTACTGCCGACAATCGTGATCCAGCGAAGACTCGCTGCGCTGACCTGTGTGAGGGCACGCCACGGTGGATCGATGCCGATGCTGACGTGGCGGACGTACTGCACGAGATGGTGAGCCATCGGATCCGGCGGCTCCCCGTGATCGAGAACAAGAGGATGGTCGGCATGATCAGCGAGGCGGATCTGGCCAGGCATCTGCCTGACAATCAACTCGCCGAATTTGCCGGACACATTTACTCACCGTCCCCGGCGCAGCGCTGAAGAATGCCAACAATTCGGTAGAAGAGATCTTTGCGTCTGACTGACCCATCACCGGAGGGCCGGTCAGAAACGCTCAATTCGGCGTGGCCTCAACGGGTCAGCGCACCACGCAGACCCGTTGAGGCCACAAACATTTCGTGCGCCGCGGAATGGCCGCGCCATACCGCTTTCGGCATGAGCGCGCACTGCCGGTGGTCGTACGACGCTCTGCCCGTTGATCTTCCGCCCGGTCGGCTCGGCATTGCCTCAGTGGCATTCAGGCCGGTTCGCCGACCCAGGTCGTCAGGGCCTCGGTCAGGTGGGCCGTGCTCGACTCATCGGTCGCCCACGCGACATAGCCGTCGGGGCGAATGAGGACGGCGGCCGGGGCCGGGACGGTTCCGACTGCGGGGACGGCCCACTGCTCGGCGTGGGTTTCGGCAGTGACTATCTCGAGTCGGTTCTGCCACCGCTCCACGTCGGGGACGGCATTCCCGTTGAGCACCAACAGGACCGGGCGAGCCTGCTGTAGCAACCGGTGGAGCCTGGTGTCGCCGTCCGCGGTGGTGAGGTCGGCGTCGGGTACGCGGCGTCCGGCCAGCGGGTGGTCGCCCTTGGTGTCGTAGCGGATGTCCAATCCGGTGATCATGAGGCCGAGGCGCGTGCGGACCACGTCCATGTCGATCAGATCGCTCAAGATGTCGCGCAGTGCGTCGGTGTGCGCACCCGGGCGCATGAGGGCGGTCTGGGCGCGGGTGTTGTGCAGGACGCGGGCCGCGATGGGGTGGCGCTCGGTCTCGTAGGTGTCGAGCAGTTCGTCGGATGCGTTGCCGCGCAACACCGCTGCCAGCTTCCACCCGAGGTTGACCGCGTCCTGGATGCCGAGGTTCTGGCCCTGACCTCCGGCCGGGTAGTGGATGTGGGCGGCGTCCCCGGCGAGGAATACCCGCCCGGCGCGGTACTGCTCGGCCTGGCGGGCGGCATCGCCGTAGTGCGTCACCCAGCGCGGGCTGTGCATGCCGAAATCTGTGCCCGCGAGCTCCATGAAGTGCTCGCGGAAGGCTTCGAAGGTCAACTCGTCGCCGCGTTCCAGGACCATGTCGTGCCGCTGGACGACCAACCGATACCAGCCGGGCTGCAACTGCACCGCCGAGAAATCGCCCGAGGCGCTGCGGTGGGCGAAGAAGGGCTGCGCCGGCGGGTCCGCCAGCTCGACATCCGCGATCATTCCGGTCACGGTCGCATCCGTCCCGGTGAAGGCGATGCCCGCCAGCTTGCGTACCGCGCTGCGGCCACCGTCGCAACCGACGAGGTAGGCCGCGTGAATCCGGCGGGGGTTGGCTCCGCCGGTCTCGACCTCGACGCCCGCGCCGTCCTGGCGGAATCCGGTGATCGGCGAACCCCACTGTGTGGCCGCACCCAATTCCGTAGCGTGCGTGTCGAGTTCGCGTTCGATAATGGACTGGAGGATGGCGAGCATGTAGGGGCGGCGGGTGTGGAAGTCGCTGAAGCTCAGCGACAGTCCCCCGAAGTGCCCGGCCTGCATGATGCGGCCCTGCGGCAGCAGCCGATCGAGCAGTCCGCGCTGATCGAGGATCTCCATGCTGCGGGCGTGGATACCACCGGCCCGTGATTCGCCGGTACGCGCCGGAAGTCCGTCGACCAGAACGACATCGACACCCGCGAGCCTCAGTTCGGCGGCCAGCATGAGCCCGGTCGGCCCGGATCCGGCGATGACTACCTCGGTGGTTTCCATGAGGCTCTCCTTAACAACGTTAAATCGTTTAACGATGTTAAGGAGAACAGAACGTTGTTAAGCTGTCAAGGGAATCGGACGAAAGAGGTGGTCAATGAAGAAGCTCGACGCCGACGTGATCGCCGAGGCTGCACTCGGATTGCTCGACGAGCTGGGTCTCGACGGCCTGACCATGCGCAAGGTGGCCGCGGCGCTGGATGTGCAAGCGCCCGCGCTGTACTGGCATGTCAAGAACAAGCGCGAATTGCTCGATGTCATGGCGCGTTCCGTATTCGCCTCCGCCGTCACCGATGTCGAAGCGCCACGGCAGGGCGAGAGCTGGCAGGACTGGGTGGCCGCGGTGGCCGGGCGGCTGCGGCGGTCGATGCTGCGCTACCGCGACGGGGCGAAGGTCCTCGCGGGCACCTATGTGAGCGACGAATCCATGTGGCGCACGGTCGAATTGACGCTGCGCACCTTGGAAGATGCCGGCTTCGCGCTACCCGAAGCCGGCCGGGTCTTCCCGATCCTGCTGCACTACACCGTCGGTTTCGTCATCGAGGAACAGTCGCGCACCGGCGCGGAGTACGTCGACGGTAATCCCTACGAGCTCGAACATATCGGCCTGGAGATCGACTCCGACCGCTATCCGCGCACCGCTCGCATGGTGGCCGATACCTTCACCGCGGATCCGGACGCGGAGTTCGACCACGGGGTGCGCGTCATTCTCGCCGGAATCCTCGCCACCGCACGAGTCGGCTGATTCGATCAGCCTCGAGGGATATCGGCCGGTGACCGTCGTGGGTCACTCCGGCCGGGAAACGAAGACTCGTTCCAGCAGGGCGTACAGGTGGTCCCGGTCCTCGGCGCCGAGTCTGTTCAGGCCATCTCGAGTGGTGTGCATCTTCGCCCGGATGGCGTCGGTGACCCGCTCACCCTCGGCCGTGATGACCAGGTTAGTGACGCGCCGGTCGGATGCGCTGGCCTCGCGGCGTACGAGGCCGCGCTTCTCCAGCCGGTCGATAATCCCGGTCACGTTGGAGGCGTCGCAGGCCATGGTCTCGGCCAGGCCGCGCATCGCACTGGGGCCTCGGCGCAGCACGGTCAGTGCCTTGCCCTGACTCGCCGTGAGGTTCTCACTCGCCGCCGCGAGTGTGAAGTCCCCGTAGTAGGCGCCGAGCGAGAACGAGAGCAGCTCCATGAGCTGAGCGGTGTCGACGTGGGGAGCTTCTGCCATATGAACCAGCCTATCCACAGAAACTTGACTACCTCAAATATTCACCACTAGCGTTTGCCACATTGCTTGAAGTTCTCAACCATCTAGGTTGGCAAGTAACTATGAGGAGTGTCCAGTGACCGTCACCGCGTCCGATACCGCCCGCACGGCTCAGGTTCTGTCAAGGCCCGTCACGCTGAACGGACTGACCGTTCCGAACCGCATCGTGATGGCGCCGATGACGCGCATGTTCTCCCCCGGCGGCGTTCCCGGTGAGGACGTGCGCGCCTACTACGCCCGCCGCGCTGCCGCCGGCGTAGGGCTCATCGTCACCGAGGGGACCTACGTCGGCCACGATTCGGCCGGGCAGAGTGATCGGGTGCCGCGATTCCACGGTGAGGAGCAGTTGGCGGGATGGGCGAAGGTGGCTGAGGACGTGCACGCCGCAGGCGGCACGATCGTGCCGCAGCTGTGGCACATCGGCATGGTCCGCAACCATGGCGACGAACCCTACGCCGATGCGCCTGCCGTCGGCCCGTCCGGTATTCGCGTCGACGGCACCGAGGGCACCGGCAAGGCGATGACCCAGCGTGACCTGGATGACGTCATCGGTGCCTTCGCGGATGCCGCCGCGGCCGCCGAGCGCATCGGCTTCGACGGCGTCGAGGTGCACGGCGCCCACGGCTATCTCCTCGACCAGTTCCTGTGGGAACGGACGAACCGCCGAACCGATGCCTATGGTGGCGATTCCGTGGCCCGGACGAAGTTCGCGGCCGAGATCGTGGCGGCGATCCGGGCGGTCGTCTCACCCGGGTTCCCGGTGATCTTCCGCTACTCCCAGTGGAAGCAGGAGGCCTACGACGCGCGGCTCGTCGAGACCCCGCAGGAGCTGGAAGCGATCCTGGCCCCGCTCGCCGCGGCCGGCGTCGATGCCTTCCATGCCTCCACCCGCCGCTATTGGCTCCCGGAATTCGAGGGCTCGGACCTGAACCTGGCCGGCTGGACCAAGAAGCTCACCGGCAAGCCCACCATCACCGTCGGCTCGGTCGGCCTCGACGGCGACTTCCTGCGTGCGTTCACCGGCGAGGGCGCCGAACTCGGCAGCCTCGACAACCTCCTCGATCGGCTGGAGCGTGACGAATTCGATCTGGTCGCCGTCGGCCGAGCCTTGCTCCAGGACCCGGAGTGGGCGTCCAAGGTCCTGGCGGGGCGGATCGACGAGCTGAAGCCGTACGACGCGGCGGCACTGAGGACACTGAGCTAGCCGTCACCGGTCGCGACGCGTCACGACGGTTAGGCAGAGGGGCTGGCGATCAAGCACCACAGGGCGAGAAGGGGATCGGCGTTGCACAGGCCGCCGGCGACGGGTTCGGTCGATGTCGGCGTGGGCGATTCGAGCGGGAGGGGGTTGGCTGTGGCGGTGCCGGCGGCGGACAGGGTTGCGGCGCCGATCAGGAGGGCGGCGGAGATTCCGCGGCGTGCGAGCATGTGAAACTCCTCAAAGCATGGGGTGGGGACGAGACGAGGTCGGGGTGGTGGCGGATCAGGCTGCTACGCAGGCGGATCCGAGGTTGATGCCGGTGCCGACATCGACCGGCTGCCGGATTTGAGCTGTCGCGTTCGGCTGGACGGCGTAGATGTAGGTGATCTTCGTCGACGACGGGGTCCAGGTCGCCTTCGCTACGCCGTTGGAAGGCTTCGCCTCGGCGAATCCGCTGGGGCCCTGGCCCTCCTCGAAGAAGTAGACGGTCTGGCTGTTGTCATCCACCGCGACGGTGACGGTGTACGAACAGGTCGTTCCGTACGTGTGGGTGCCGAGGGTGAAGGCGGGTGCGATCGCGATGCTGGTGACGGTCGCCGAGGCCGACGGCGCGGTCAGTGCGGTCACGCTCGCGGCGACGCCGAGTGCGGCAGCACCCGCGACGATACGTTTTGCCTTGGGCGAGTTCAGAATTCGCGTCATAGCGTATCGATCTCCTGTCAGGGTCGAAATCGGTTCGGCCGGGCGGGGTGCCGTCAGCCGCGGGTGGTAGCCGCAGTGCCCTTGCCGGCGATCACGCCGTTCGTGGCATTGATGACGTAATGGCGGTGGGTCCGCCGGCCCCGGCCGGCGTCGCGATCGCAACTGCCGCCAGGACACCGGCTCGCGCCGAGAACTGTTGAACCTTGCGCCTTTTCGGACTCACATCCATTCGTCGGATGATCCTCGGATACCGTTAGCAGCAGTGGCGGCCCCCAAAACTGGGGGCAGCGTTCGCGCAGCCCTATCGGAGCCATCCGAGTTCGTGGGCGAGGTCTTTGGCGGCGGACCGGATGCGGCGGTGTAGCGGTGACTGCTCGCGTGGCAGCACCAGATAGATCGTCAGGGCGGGTGTGCCGCGCAGAGGTCGCCGGGTGAGGCCGGCCACCGGGGTCGACAGGGCCGCCGCACCGGCGAGAGACACCGTGGCTCGGTCACGCAGGTCTCGTTGGACGATGTCGAAAGAGAGTGCCGGCGTGTGGAATCGAGGTTCTCGGCCGGCGGCGCGTAGCAGCGCCGTCAGTTGGTCATGGACGGCCGGGTTGGCGTCGCGATCGTGCATTCGGACGGGATATGTTGCGGCCGCGTCGATCTCGATCTCCGCCTCGGCGGCGAGCGGATGGTCTGTGGCCAGTTGGACCCCGATCCGCTCACGCCGCAAGGGAAACCGGCGCACGCCATGCCTTGGCTGTTCACCGCGAGTGATCCCAGCGGCGGCCGCTGAGCGCCGGCTGCGCGATACCGATCCGCTCGGCCGCTCGCGTGAAATTCAATTCCTGCGCGAGTACCGGAAAGTACCGCAGGCTCACCGTGTCCGGAGCCATGCGTCCCCCTGCCGATCGATAACGATCCGTTCCGAGTCTATCCCGAATCGATCTTTCCCTCGACCGTGCGCGCGGCCCTAACCTGCACATATGACAATCCAGCTGACCGCGGTGCTGGACATCGCCCCCGCGCACACCGTCGCTTTCGAGTCCACGATCACCGCCCTCGCCAAGGCCGCGACCACCGAACCCGGCGTGCTCGAATACGGCTTCTGGCGTGATCCGGCCCAGCCTGGCCGTTATCTCATCCGGGAGCGCTACGCCGACCAGGCTGCGGTCGACATCCATATGGCGCTTGCGGACGTCGTGGCATTCACCGTCCTGCTCCCGGAGTGGCTGGCCGAGGACTCGCACGCGCTCCTCGAATCCACGACCGACCTGACCCGAATCCCGTTTTCCCGCAACCAGGAAGGTGCACTGTGAACGACCGCGATTCGAAAGTCGCCGCCATCGCCGCCTTCTTCGACGCTTACGCCCGCTACGACGTGGACGGCATGCGCGCCGTACTCACCGAGGACATCGCCTGGACCATTCCGGGCCGTCACGCACTGTCCGGCACCAAACACGGCATCGACGAGGTCGTCGCGTTCTTCGATCAGCTGGCCAAGGCGGGTATGAAGGCGGAGACCTTCTTCCTCGAGGCCAACGACGAATACGTCGTGGACATCCACCGCGGCTACTCCACCGCCGGCACAGGCAAGGTGGACACCATCTGGGCGCTGGTATGGCACTTCAACATCGACGGCAGGGTCGACCGGGTGGTGAACCTCTCCGGTGACCAGCATCAAATGGACGACTACGTCTGGCAGAACTACACGCTCGCACCACTACCCGAACGGCTCGCGGTTGCAAGCCAGTCTGCTCGGGTTCACAGTTGAGCGGCTGCTGGACGCCGACGCTACCGCTCGATCACTTGGGACGTGGCCGTGGTGTCGTGGATTCCGCGGGCTTCGGCCACGCCTGGCCCACCTCCGGTCCCGCCGGTCTCGCCGT
The DNA here is from genome assembly GCF_050942175.1 of Nocardia sp. CA-151230. Lineage (NCBI taxonomy): Bacteria > Bacillati > Actinomycetota > Actinomycetes > Mycobacteriales > Nocardiaceae > Nocardia > Nocardia sp. CA-151230. The sequence goes on along the minus strand of NZ_CP192061.1, from coordinate 2,400,133 downwards.
GGTCGCTGCAGCCGTCCCCGGTCTCGCTGGGGTCGGTGCAGGTGTTGTCGCCCCCACCGCTCTCCCCGCAGCTTTCGTTGTCGCAACCATGGGGCGGGACAGGCGGAGGCGGAACCGGCTCGGCGGCATTACCAGCCCACCCCCAGGGCCGATCGACCTGCACCACGCCGGGTGCTGCACTCGGCGCGGCCAGGGCCGGAACCGCCGCCGTCGCGGGTACCGCCATCACCACCCCAGCCAGCACGAACGTGGTGAACAGCTGACGTGTGGCACTTCGGTAGGTCTCGTTGGTCATCATCGTTGCCTTTCCCGGACTCGGTGAACCGACTGCTACGCCTGATCGATTTCGTCACCTCGCACGTCTTGTTCGATAAACGACTACGTCGTCGTGACCATCCGGGGTTGCGGCGCGGTCGATGGTGTCACTGTGAAAGCCGCTTCGGCGGGCAAATCCGAGTAAGCCCGGTCTGCACTTGTCCGGCGACGCCGTCCATGAGATACCCCCATGTCCGATCGCCCTCAACCGGATTTTACTCAGGTGATCAACAGCGGAAAATAGCCATCTCTGTCGATCGGCGGACCGGCCCGATGAGTAATTGGGATATAGGGATGAGCTTTTGAGCCATTCACCCGGATACCCCGGGTGGGTAGCTTCCGCATGGTGACCGAACTTCATGAGCACATGCGGAACATGTTGGATGGCAAGAACTTTGCCGTGGTTACCACCGTCGACGAGGATGGGTCACCGCATACATCGGTGGTCTGGGTGGATCGAGATGATGACGCTCTGGTCTTATCGACGACCGCGCAGCGTCGGAAAGGGCGCAACCTTGCACGTGATCCGCGGGTCAGCGTGACCGTGCTGGACTCCCGAGATCCCTACCGGACGATCGACATCGCGGGGACTGCCGAGCTGGTGGCGGATCCGGACAAACAACTTCCCGTGCGGTTGTCCCGGAAGTACGCAGGAGAGCTGCCGCCGCCCGAGCCCGCGGAAGTAGAACGATGGATCGTGCGCGTCGTTCCGCAGCGGATGACCGCGTTCGGAGCCTGATGCGTCAGGGCCGTTGGGCCACAACAGGTTTAAAAATCCGATCGGAGCCGCTGGTCGAGAGGCCGGCTTCACCCGGCAGGACCGAAGAGAAGCCCCCGGCTGGATCACGTTGTCCACCGGGGCTTTCGTTGCTCTGCTACGTCGTCAGCGCTGCCAGATGCCGCTGTCGATGAAATTAGCCCACACGTCGGCGGGGAACGCCAAGATCGGACCCCGGCCGTTGTCCTTCGTGTCGCGCACCAGCGTGACAGCTGGGTCGTGCCGAACCTCGACACACTCTTTGCCAGCATCGGAGAAGCTCGACTTGTACCACTCGCTCATTACCGGCTTCTTCATGCCGTGTGCTCCTTTGCGATTCGCACCAGCAAGTCCCTGGTGTCCTGCGCTGTCAACGCTACAGCCCGAAGACCGGCGATTGCTTCACGATATTCGTCGACCTCTTCGTCGTGCTCGTGGAGAACGCTGCCGATGGCGCCTTCTGCGTATACCACTGGCGGCAAAGTCATCCCACTCGTGCCTTTGGGCAGATGGAGCAGGATGAACTGCTGTATGACAAGCCCTGGGTGTGGGCCGAGAGCGAACGGTAGCGCCCGGATCTCGACATTGTCCCGATCGCCAACTTCGGCGAGCCACCGCAGTTGCGCTGACATGACCTCCGGCAGTCCGGGCCTGTTCCACAAAACCGCTTCGGATATGAACGCCTCCAACCGAAAACCGGCATCGTCCAACCGTGTTTGCCGCTTTTGAGTGAGCTCGACCCGTCGTTCTACGTCCACTGCGGACAGGCGCGGCAGGGTGACGCGGACGATTTCCCGCCGGTAGTCAGCGGTCTGCAGCAAGCCGGGCACGATTACCGGTTGGTAGGTAATGATCCGATCTGCCACTCCTTCGAGCCGGAGGAGCTTCTCGAAGTTCGGCGCGACTTGGTCGCTGTACGGCTGCCAGAACCCTTTCGAGTTCCCCTGCGCCTTGGCCGCATTGTCCTGTGCTCGAACCTCTTCCAGAAGCCTGAGCGCCTTGGCCTGGTCCTCCGGGGAAGCGTGGTAGTACTCGAGCAGGTCCTTGATCTGCGGCCTGGTGAGCTTGGTCGGCGAGCCATCCTCCATTCGCATCAGGACAAATCGTGTGACCTCGAGGTGGGCCGCCGCGGTCGACAGGGCCGTACGAGGTGCTTTTGATCGCACAGATTTCATGAAGTTTCCGAAATCCATGCGAGAGACCGTCAAACCGGCCATTTCGTTAGCCTCGCTATCTGGGAAACGTTCTCTACGCACATGTGCGTTCCGCACCTCAATCTTATTTCACGCGACTGTATGCCATGCACGTATTACCGCAGCACTTTTCGGCGCATGCTTAGTGCATGGCACCTGACGGCGACCGGGTCGGACCCGCCGTAGTGGAATGAATCCGAAAGCAACAGGAGTCGAAATGGCTTGGGATGCTTGGGCTTTGATGCTCTTGACGATCGTTGAGGCAGGTGTCTTCATCGCCCGCCTGGGCGAGGATATAAGAAATTCCGGTCGGTACGGAAATAGAGGCCGTGGCCGTCACCGACGCGGACGCAAGCAAATTGGCGAGCACCGGGAGGTGAATGGGTCGTGGACATCTACGAACGGCTGGAAAATTGCGATGTCGGGGAGCGGGAACCGGCGATGACGTCAGCGGAGGCGATGGAATCGCTTGTGTTGCATCAGGATTGCCTGACCGCGATGTGCGAGCGGAAGAATGGCGGCGCGGCAGATCATCAAGACCGACGCGGAGAAGATCGAGTCCGCGACGGTCATTCGGTTTCCGGCGAGTCGAATGGAGCCCGGTTGTGGCACGTGTGATCCGTAATCGGCATCGGGCACCCTATCGGCGGCCCGCCACGCTCGCCGAGGCGAAGAGCGGACTCGATCGGCATCGGGCGTGCGTGGACGACTGTGCGGCGAAGAAGTCTTATGAGCGCGCCGTCCAGGCGATGGTTCGCGGGCCTGGTCTCGGCTGGAACATCTGGCGAGCGGACACCGGCCGGGCTCGGTGAAAAAAGTGGCGCATCACCGGACGGTGATGCGCCACTTACAGTTTCGCGACTGCGGTGTCAGCCGCGGATCTTGGCCGCGACCGAGGTCACGGCGGTCTCGGCCGGGAGTTCCTCGGCGGTGCCGGCGAAGCGGTCGCGGAGTTCGATCTTGCCCTCGGCCCAGCCGCGGCCGACGACCACGATGTAGGGCATGCCGAGGAGTTCGGCGTCCTTGAACTTCACGCCCGGCGAGGCGGTGCGGTCGTCGAGGAGGACCTCGAAGCCGAGGGAATCGAGTTCGGCGGCAACCTGTTCGGCGCCGGCGCGGGCGCCCTCGTCCTTGTTCGCGATGACGACATGGACGTCGAAGGGTGCGACCTCGCGGGGCCAGCGCAGGCCCTTGTCGTCGTGCATCTGCTCGGCGAGCACGGCGACCATGCGGGACACGCCGACGCCGTAGGAACCCATGGTGAGACGGACCGGCTTGCCGTTCTCGCCCAGCACGTCGACCTCGAACGCGTCGGTGTACTTCTGGCCCAGCTGGAAGATGTGGCCGATCTCGATGCCGCGAGCGGCCTCCAGGACGCCGCGGCCGTCGGGCGAGGGATCGCCGTCGCGGACCTCGGCGGCCTCGATGGTGCCGTCGGGGGTGAAGTCGCGTCCGGCGACCAGGCCGACGTAGTGCTTGCCCTGCTCGTCGGCGCCGGTGATCCAGCCGGTGCCGGAGACCACGCGCGGGTCGACGAGGTAGCGGATGCCGTTGGCCTGCAGGGCCTTCGGGCCGATGTAGCCCTTCACCAGGAACGGGTTGGCCTTGAAGTCGGTCTCGTCGAGCATTTCCACCTCGGCCGGCTCGACGGACGCCCCGAGGCGCTTGTCGTCGACCTCACGGTCGCCGGGGATGCCGACGCCGAGGATCTCGGTCTTGCCGTCGGGGTAGCGCAGCTTGACCATGACGTTCTTGAGGGTGTCGGCGGCGGTCACCTCGCGACCCAGCACGTCGGCGGCGTTGGCCCAGTCGACCAGCGTCGCGATGGTCGGCGTGCCGGGGGTTTCGTGGACGACGGCGTCGGCCTGGCCCTCCAGCGGGATCGCCGCGGGCGCGGCGGTGACCACGGCCTCCACATTTGCGGCGTAACCGGATTCGCGGCAGATGACGTAGGTGTCCTCGCCGACGGGGCTGTCGGCCAGGAACTCCTCCGACGCCGAGCCGCCCATGGCGCCGGAGGTGGCGGCCACGATGACGTATTTGACGCCCAGGCGGTCGAAGATCTTCTGGTAGGCCTCGCGGTGAGCGTTGTAGCTGTTCTTCAGCCCGTCCTCGTCGAGGTCGAAGGAGTACGAGTCCTTCATGATGAACTCGCGCCCGCGCAGGATGCCCGCGCGCGGACGGCCTTCGTCGCGGTACTTGGTCTGGATCTGGTACAGCGTGACCGGCAGATCCTTGTAGGAGCTGTACTCGCCCTTCACGGTGAGGGCGAACAGCTCCTCGTGGGTGGGGCCGAGCAGGTAGTCCTGACCCTTGCGGTCCTTGAGGCGGAACAGGCCGTCGCCGTACTCGGTCCAGCGGTTGGTGGTTTCGTACGGTTCGCGCGGCAGCAGCGCCGGCAGCGAGATCTCCTGGGCCCCGATCGCGTTCATCTCCGACCGGACGACATCCTCGACCTTGCGCAGCGTGCGCAGGCCGAGCGGCAGCCACGAGTAGACGCCTGGCGCGATGCGACGCACGTAACCGGCACGCACCAGCAGCTTGTGGCTGGGTACCTCGGCGTCGGCGGGGTCGTCGCGCAGGGTGCGCAGGAACAGCTGGGAGAGACGGGTGATCACGGCTCAACACAGTAGCCCCTGCTCGCGGACAGTTCACAAGGCATTACCGTGTTGGCTCGTGCTGGTGCTGCTGCCTCCCTCAGAAACCAAGTCCGACGGTGGTTCGGGCGGTCCCCTGGACCTGGATTCCCTCGCGATGCCGCAGCTCACGGCCGTGCGCGACAAACTCGTCACCGAGGTGATCGCGCTGGCCGCCGATCCCGACGCCTCGCGTGCCGCGTTAGCACTGGGCAAGGGGGCTGACGCGGAGATCGCACGCAATGCCGCCCTGCGCACCTCCGCCACCCGCCCGGCCCTGGACCGCTACACCGGCGTGCTCTACGACGCGCTCGACGCGGCCCGGTTCACCAAGGCCCAGCGCGCCAAGGCCGAGGCGCGCCTGGGCATCGGCTCGGCGCTGTTCGGAGTGATCCGCGCGGGCGATCCGATTCCGGCCTACCGGCTTTCGGGCGGGTCGAAGCTGCCGGGTCTGCCGACGCTGCAGTCGCTGTGGAAGGCGGTGCTGCCGGCGGCGCTGCGCGCGGAGGCGGCCGGGCATCTGGTGGTGGATCTGCGGTCGGGCACCTATCAGAATCTGGGCCGGGTCCCGGGCGCGGTCACCGCGACGGTGCTGACCGAGCGTCCGGACGGGAAGCGAACCGTGGTGAGCCACTTCAACAAACACCACAAGGGCCTGCTGGCGCGGGCGCTGGTGCTGTCGAGGTCGGAGCCGTCGGATATCGACGGGCTGGCCCGGGTGGCCGAGAAGTCCGGGCTGCGCACCGAGATCGCCTCGCCGACCGAGCTGCTCATCATCACCTCCTGAGTACCCCGCTTTCCTATCCGGGACTTCGCTCGGCCGCGGCGGTCCCGCTGGCTAGAGTGGCCTGGTGGAACCCAAAGACCTGGATCCGGAAGTGCTCGAGCTGGCGAGCAAGATCTTCGATCTGGCCCGCAGCGGCGATGCCGCCACCCTGGGCGCCTACCTCGACGCCGGGGTGCCGGTGAACCTGACCAACGACAATGGCGACACGCTGCTCATGCTGGCCGCCTACTACTCGCACCCGGAGGCGGTGAACGCCCTGCTGGAACGCAAGGCGGACCCGAACTTCGGCAACGACAAGGGCCAGACCCCCTTGTCCGGCGCGGTGTTCAAGGGCTCGGACGAGATCGTCCAGGCCCTGCTCGCCGCCGGGGCCGATCCGAACGCGGGCAGCCCGTCCGCGCGCGACGCGGCCGAGATGTTCGGGCAGACCAAGTATCTGGCGCTGTTCGACAAGTAGTTCGAACCAACTCTCGTAGCTCTCAGGGGCTTCGCCCCGAACCACCAGGAGAATTTCGGGGGCTCCGCCCCCGAACCCCTTCGAAGGCGCGACGTCCGGCCTGCGGACAAGTTCGCGACGCAGGCCGGACTCTCGCGGGTTCCGACCCGTTACTGGGTCCGCTGGTAAGTGCGGAAGGCCGACAGCGCCCAGAGGAAGGCGAGCGCTGCCAGGGCGGTCAGGTAGCCGAGGTGGGCGGTCACGAAGCCTGCGTCGGCGGTGCCCGCCAGGCCGGTGCGGCCGATGTCGACCGCCCAGGTCACCGGGTTGAACTTGGAGATGGCCTGGACCCAGCCCGGCATGAGGGAGGTGGCCATCATGCCCGAGGACAGGAAGGTCAGGGGCAGGATGATGAGCTGGGACATTCCGATCAGGGCGATCTGGCTGCGGGAGATCAGGGCCAGGGCCACCGAGCCCGCGCAGAAGACGGCCGCCAGCAGGGTGGCCGCGATCAGTGCCAGCGCGATGCCGGTCACGCCGCCGGGATAGCGTGCGCCGCCGGCGAATCCGATGAGCAGGACCAGCGCGGACTGGACCAGGCCGATGGTGAGCTGCACGCCGAGCTGGCCCGCCACCACCGCACTGCGCGAAATCGGTGCGGTGAGCAGCTGATTCATCACGCCGTTGTCGATGTCCTCGATGTATCCGGTCCCCGCCCAGACGCCCGAGTAGAGCACGGTCATCATGAGCACGCCGGGCGCCAGGAAGGTGATGTAGTTGGCCGCCCCGAATCCCGGGATGTCGCCGACGGATTCGAAGACCTGCCCGAACAGCAGGATCCACACGATGGGCTGCAGCAGCGCCGCGAACACGCCCCAGGATTCCCGCAGGGTGTTCACCATCCAGCGCCGGAAGATCTGCCCGGCCGCCACCGGCCAAGCAGCCGTGGGGTTTTCGCGGGTGAGCGGCAGATCGCAGGTGAGCGCGGTCATGCCGCCACCTCCGCCCGGTCGCGGTTGTTGTCGGCCCGGTACGAGCGGCCCGCGTAGTGCAGGTACACATCGTCGAGGGTGGGCCGGGAGATGGAGACCGCGCCGAAACCGATGGCGGCGGCATCGAATTCGGAGATGACCCGGCCGACGATACCGGAGGGGTCGTCGGTGCGGGCGATGAGCTTGCCGTTGGGCCCGTCCCGCTCGACGACGATATCCCGCAGTGCCGGAATGGATTCCCCGATCGCGCGCACGGCGGCCACATCCGGCGCGATGAGTTCGACGGTGAGGGTGTCGCCGTCGAGAGTCGACTTCAGTTGCGCCGGTGTGCCTTCGATGACCGCGCGCCCGTGATCGATGATGACCAGGCGATCGGCCAGTTCGTCGGCCTCCTCCAGATAGTGGGTGGTGAGCACCACGGTGAGGGCCGCCTCGGTGGACAATCGCCGGATCTCCGACCACATCTCGGCCCGGGCCTGCGGGTCCAGGCCGGTGGTCGGCTCGTCCAGGAACAGCACCGACGGCGTGTGCACCAGTCCAACGGCGACGTCGAGTTTGCGCCGCATGCCGCCGGAGAGCTTGGACACCTTGCGGTTTCGCGCCTCGGTGAGCTGGAACTGATCGAGCAGCCCGTTGGCCCGGGTCACCGCGTCGTGGCGGGTCAGGCCGTGCAGGCGCGCGGCCATGACCAGATTCTCGAAGGGCGTCTGCCGCGGGTCGGCGCCCGAGCCCTGCGAGACGTAGCCGATGCGATGCCGGATGGCGGCCGCGTCCGCGGTGACATCGAATCCGGCCACCCGCGCGGTCCCGGAATCGGCCCGCGACAGGGTGGTGCAGATCTTGGTGGTGGTGGACTTGCCCGCCCCGTTGGGGCCGAGCATGCCGTAGACGGTGCCGGCGGCAATGCTGAAACTCAGGCCGTCGAGGGCCCGCACATCGGGCCTGCGGCGGCCGCCGGGATAGGTTTTGACCAGGTCGTGCACCTCGACCGCGGCCGAGGGCATGGGTGTGACGGACATGGTTGTTCGTTCCTCGTCAGGTGTGGCGAACGACCACGGGACCGGTGGATATGCTGGGAATGCGGTTCGAGCATCCGGCGGTTCGCCGTCGGTCGTTCGGATTCGGCGACGGCTCGGGTGTTGGCGCACCCGGGCCGTCGTTGTTACCGGGCCGATTGCCCGGCTCACGTCGGCGGTGTCGGCAACCCCCATTCCTCGAGCAGCTTGTCGCCGATGTCCGGGGGCACCCGGCCGGCGGGGTATCGGGCGGCCAGGTCGGCCATGGTGCGCCAGCCCTCGATGCCGCCCAGGTCATCGGATTCGATGCGGGCGGCCAGGGCGGCGGTGAAGTCGCGGTCGGCGGTGAGCATGTACATCTCGTAGTTGCCCTCGATGAGCAGCACTTCGGGCAGCCAGGAGACGACGGCGTCGGTGGCGGCGCGGATCTCGGCGATCTGCTTGTCCAGCACCGCGACTCGCCGCCGCAGCAGGGCCGCGGCCTCGTCGGGTCCGAGCGCGGGCAGGAACGACAGCGCGGCCATGAACCGCGGGTATTCCTTCTCGGGTTCGGATATCCAGGCGCGCAACCAGTTCCGCATCTCGACGACACCGTCGGGGGTGATGCGGTACACGGTCCGCGCGGGCCGGTTGCCGTCCTGTTCGGCGCCCACGACCTCGAGGAAGCCTTGGTTCAGCAGCGATTCGACCACCGGGTACAGCGCGCCGTAATTGATCCGCACGCTGCCGTCCTTGCCGCGCTGTTTGAGGGTCTGCGAGATCTGATACGGGTGCATCGGCCGCTCCCAGAGCTGCACGAGTACGGCCAGCGCCAGGGGATTGACCCGTCGGAACGCCCGCGTCCCGGCCATACTCACCCCGATTACTCTGATCAGAGTATTGCTTACTCTGGCCAGAGTACTCCCCCGCCAACGGCCCAGCAAGGACGGAATGTGGGACGAGCAGAAAATGCCGGACATGCCGTGCTCAATTGGTCGCACGTCCAATAGTTGACGCGTTCATCTATTTCTCATTCAATTTCGCCACACTGGTTACTCACCGGTAATCCCCCGCGCGATGCATAACCGTGACAGATTTTCTTCGAAGTACCACCAGCCGCCGAACGGTCCTCGCCGGAGCGGGAGCCCTCGCGGTCGGCGCGGCCCTCGGATCGACGGCCCCACGCGCCTCCGCCGCCCCGCTGCCCGCGCCCGCGGATTCCGGTATCGACCACATCATCGTGGTGATGATGGAGAACCGCTCGTTCGACCACTACCTGGGCTGGCTGCCCGGAGCGAACGGCAGGCAGGCCGGGTTGACCTTCACCGACCGTAACGGGGTGGCACACAACACCTTCCACCTGGCGACCACGCAGGGCTGCCAGTACAACGATCCCGACCACTCCTTCGAGGGCGGCCGCGTCGAGTACAACGACGGCAAGTGCGACGGCTGGCTGCGCGCGGGAACCAACGACGAATTCTCGATCGGCTATTACGAGCGGGGCGATCTCGGCTTCTACGGAAATGCCGCGCCCGCGTGGACGGTGTGCGACAACTACTTCTCGGCGATCATGGCCGAAACCTATCCGAACCGCTTCTATCAGCATGCCGCGCAAACGGACCGCATTCACAATTCGACGACCATCTCGACCCTGCCGACCATCTGGGATCGCCTGGCGGCGGCCGGTATTCAGGGCCGCTACTACTTCTACGACGCACCGTTCCTGGCGCTGTGGGGCAGCAAGTACCTGTCCATCTCGCGACCGTTCGCGACCTTCCTGACCGATTGCGCGGCCGGGACGCTGCCCGCGGTCTCCTTCGTCGATCCCAAGTTCCTCGACGAGGACACCGGCACCTCGGCCGACGATCATCCGCACGCCGATATCCGTGCCGGACAGGCGTTCCTGAACCAGGTCTATCAGGCCGTCGCCAACAGCCCGGCCTGGTCGCGCACCCTGCTGATCATCAACTACGACGAGTGGGGCGGCTTCTTCGACCACGTGCCGCCGCAGGTCGCGCCGGATGCCAACCCGGACTGGGGGCTGCGCGGATTCCGGGTGCCGTGCCTGGTGATCTCGCCGCTGGCGCGGCGCGGGCACGTGGCCCACGAGGTCTACGACCACACCTCGGTGCTCAAGGCGATCGAATGGCGATGGGGGCTGCCGTCCCTCACCCCGCGCGACGCCGCCGCACGCAATATCGCCGAGGTGCTCGACTTCGGCAGCGCCCCGAATCTCGCTGCGCCGCAATGGAATGTGCCGCCCGCGCCGCCGGGAGTGTGCGCCCCGGCCGTGGTCGCCGACTTCGAGCAGTGGAATACCCTGCGCGCCGTGGCCGCATCGACGGGATGGAGTCTGTGATGCGCCGGCTCGGCCAACTCATCGTGGTGCTGGTGTTCACGATCGCCGCGCTGGCCGTCGGCTACGGCCCGCACGCGACCGCTGATCCCGGCGCGCCGCACATCTTCGTGATCCAGCTGGAGAACAAGGGATACGACGAGACCTGGGGACCGGCGTCGGCCGCACCGTATCTGAGCAAGACCCTGCGGTCGGAGGGGGTGCTGCTGAGCCAGTACTACGGCATCGGGCACAACAGTCTGGACAATTACATCGCCCAGCTGTCCGGTCAGGGACCGAATGCCGAGACGCAGGCCGACTGCCAGATCTACAGCGACTTCGCCGGCGCCGGAACGGTTCCGCCCGGCCAGGCGGTCGGTCAGGGCTGCGTGTACCCCGCGTCGGTGCCGACGCTCGCCGGGCAGCTGACGGGGGCGGGCCGCAGCTGGAAGGGCTACATGGAGGATATGGGCACGCCCTGCCGCCATCCGGCCCTGAACAGCCAGGACACCACCCAGAAGGCGAGCGTCGCGAGCCAGTACGCGGCCCGGCACAACCCGTTCGTGTACTTCCACGAGATCATCGACTCGCCCGCCTGCCAGCAGCAGGTGGTCGATCTCGGTGCGCTGAAGAGCGATCTGGCACAGCCGGATACGACGCCGAACTTCGCCTACATCACCCCGGACCTGTGCGACGACGGGCACGACTCCCCCTGCGTCACAGGCGCTCCGGGCGGGCTTGCATCGGCGGATCTCTGGCTGCGGGAGTGGGTTCCGGTGATCACCTCGGCGCCGGCCTTCCAGCAGAACGGGATCCTGATCATCACCTTCGACGAATCCGATGGGCCGCAACAGGATTCCTCGGCGTGCTGTGGCGAGGGTCCCGGCCCGAACAGTGCCCTGCCGGGTATCGCCGGCCTGGGCGGCGGCCGGGTCGGCGCCCTGGTCATCTCACCCAAGTCGGTGACGCCGGGCACCTTCAGTGACACGCCGTACAACCACTATTCGCTGCTGGCGAGCATCGAGGATCGATTCGGCCTGCCGTATCTGGGCTATGCCGCCGCACCGGGTCTGCCGCGCTTCGGAACCGACGTGTTCAACCGGAGGAACTGACGCGGCCGCCGGCCGGGGTGCTGCCGAGCAGGGGCGGGCAGCACCCCGGCCGTTGCGCTACTGCTGCGCGGTATGTCCCGGCAGCACGCAGACGGCGTCGAGGCCGAGCACGTGATTGAGGCGGCCGAAGGCCAGCCAGGAGCCGAGGCACATCGACAACTCGACGATCTCGGCGTCGGAGTAGAGCGTCTTCATCCGCTCGAAGAACTCGTCGTCGAGGTTGTGGTGGTCGAGGGCGTAGCGCTCGGCGTACTCGGCGGCCATCCGGGTGCGGTCGTCGAAGGATTCGGTGGTGCGCCACTCGGTCACGTCGTCGGCGAAGGACTCCTCGACCTTCTCGCCATTGCGATCGGTGCGCCAGTCCAGGCAGAACAGGCAGCCGTTGATCTGGGCGATGCGCAACCGCGCGGCCTCGAATTCGCGCAGTCCCAGGGTGCTGTGCGAGTAGACGGCGAGGGAGAAGTTGGAGGCCGCCACGCCGATGCCGGGCACCATTTCGCCCCACACGTAGCCGATGGGGTCCTTGCCCTCGGGAATGTCGATGATCATGCCGATGGGTTCCTTCCGAGAGTGCCGAACGGCAGCGGGACGTCGAGGGCGTCGTAGAGGCCGGGCTCGGCGTCGGCCAGCCACGGGATGGCGTTCACCAATCTGCCCACGGCGGTGGCGTTTCCGCCCGCCGAGTGGTTGCCGTCCTCGTCGGTGGCCTGGACGGTGATCTCGATGCGCGGGCGGCCCTCGATGAGCACGCGGTGCGCGCCCGCACCGCTGGGCGGGTGCGGCCAGTCGGGGGCGCAGCTCGCATGGATGCGGGTGATGTGCTCGATGACGATCCGTGGGCTGCCGTCGACGATGCCCTGCACCTCGAAGCGCACCGCGCCCTGGGTGCCCGCCTCGAATTTGCCCATGCGCTCGGTTTCGACGGTCTCGTCCAGCGCGCGCCGCTCCACCACCTCGCGAATGTCGGTGAGCGCCACGCCCAGTCCGCGCGCGATCATCCGAATCTGACCGCCCCACACCATGGTCGGGATGGTGGGCGCGAGCATCGGTGGCTGATAGTCCAGAGGCTGGCCCATGCCGACCAGGTAGCGCACCGAGTCGGGCTGGTCGTAGGTGGAGTAGTCGAAGATCTCCTGGCAGCGCAGCACATCCACGCTGCTGCCGAGGCCGCTCATGAGCAGCGGCAGGACATCGTTGCCCCAGCCGGGGTCGATGCCGGAGACGAACAGGGCGCCGCCACCCTCCGCGATGGCCGCCGACACCCGGTCCTGCAGTTCGATCGGGGCGCTGCGGTGGTCGTAGAGCGCGTAGAGCGCGGGCGTGACCACCACGGCCCCGGTGCGCAGGGCGCGTTCGATATCGGCGAGGGCGTCGTCGGGACGGATGTCGCCGGAGGCGGCGTACACGATGGCGCGGGGTCCGGCCGCGAGCGCGGCGTCGACATCGGCGGTCGCCGCGATCCCTACCGCGGTGTCCAGCCCGGCCAGATCACCGGCGTCGCGGCCGACCTTGGCCGGGTTGTGGACCAGGACGCCGGTCAGCTCCAGGCCGGGATGCGCCGCAACGGCCCGGATGGCGGCACGGCCGACATTGCCCGTGCCCCAGACCAGGGTGGAAATCATGTCCGAAACGTAGCAAATGCTTGGTAGGTAGATGTCCGATTCGGCTACATTGCGGTATGGATTTTGCAGCTCTCGAATCGATTCGCGCACTCAAGTATCGCTACCTGCGCACGTTGGACCTGAAGCAGTGGGACGAGTTCGGGGACACGCTCTGCGCGGACATCGTCGGGTCCTACGGATCGCCGTCGGGCGGACTGCCGGCCCAGTTCACCAGCCGCGACCAGATCGTGGATTTCATGCGCGGCGCGCTCAGCGGGAACATCATCACCGTGCACGTCGCCAACCACCCGGAAATCACGGTCGACGGCGATACCGCTTCCGGCAGTTGGTGTCTGGAGGACACCGTGATCGCCGCCGACTACGGCCTGCTGATCCGCGGCGCGGCCTACTACCACGACACCTACCGCCGCGAGGACGGCGTCTGGCGCATCGCGAGCACCGGCTACCAGCGCATCTACGAATCCAAGATGTCCACCGACGCGCTGCCCGGCTACGCCCTCACCGCCAACCGCTGGGCCCCGGCCGCCGAACCCCAGCAGGGCTGACGCAGTCCGCACCGGCCGAGGGCGCGGCATCGCCTGCCGGAGGCGATCAGAAGGGCGGGGCGGCAGCGGCTCGATGGGCGGGGCGAGCAGTTCTCCCGAACGCTCGGCGGTGAGGACCTCCGCGGGATCCAGCATGATGATCTCGCGCTGGGATTCGTCGATCTCCCACACGTCCTCGCCGACCAGCCGGCCCTGGTCGTCGCAGGGCCGGACAAGCGGAACTCGCGATCGGCAGACCGGTTGGAGAGCGCCGCTCGGCAACCGAGCTCGCACTCCACCTCGCCAATGCCATCGGGATCGTGGACGGCGAAATCCCCCGGACGAGCATCCGATGACGCAGCCGTCCGGGATGCCTACGGCCCGTGGATCTTTCGAGGTGCCGCGCTGGCCGGATCGGTCAGCGCGGTCAGCGGTGCGGGCTCAGGCGGTTATCTTTCCCAGGGAGAGGTCGCGGCGCAGCACCTTGCCGGTGGCATTGCGCGGCAAGGGATCCGCGGTGACCAGCCAGCGGGCGGGCACCTTGAAGTAGGCCAGCTGCTTGGCCACGTGATCACGCAACTCGTCCTCCGACAACGACTCCGGGTCGTCGACCACCACGATCGCGGCGACTTCCTGGCCGAGGTCCTCGTGCGGGACACCGATCACGGCCGACTCCCGCACCAGCGGGTGCTCGTCGAGGACGTTCTCGATCTCCTGCGGGTAGACGTTCTCCCCGCCACGCAGGATCAGATCCGAACGACGACCGCAGATGTAGAGCTTGCCACCGCGCAGGGTGCCGTAGTCGCCGGTGCGCAGCCAACGATTCTCGTCGATGGCGGCATTGGTGGCGTCCTCGTTGTTCCAGTAGCCGAGCATCACGTACGGGCTGCGGATACAGATCTCGCCCTCTTCACCGTCGGGCACCGGCTTGCCGTCGGGGCCGCGGACCTCGATCGAGACACCGACCACGGCCCGGCCCACGGTTTCGTTGTCGGCGGCCAGTTCCGGCGGGGTCGCCACGGTCGCGGCCGTACCGGACTCGGTGCACCCGTAACTGGTGGTCAGGCCCTGCAACGCGACCGGGAACCGCTCACGCAGCCGCTGCACCAGAACCGGCGACGACGGCGCGGAATTGAGCGAGAACGCCGTCAACGACGACAGATCGTACTTCGAGATATCCACGCCCAGAATGCGACTGGCCAACGTCGGCACCGCCGCCCAATTGGTGACCTTCTCCGTCTCGACCAACCTCAACAGCGATTCGGCGTCGAACTCACCCGAGGTCGGGAACACCACCGCGTCACCGGTGGCCAAACGCGGGACCGACAGGTTGTGCAGGCTCGCGATATGGAACAACGGCATCGTCGCCAGATAGCGGCGGCCCGCCGGGGAGCCGTCCCACCCCTGGCCACGGAAACCGGCAGCCAGGGCGTCCATGAACCGGTGATAGTCGGCCACCGCGACCATGTTCTGCTGGGTGTGCACCACACCCTTCGGACGACCCGTGGTCCCGGAGGTGTAGAGGATGATCGCCGGATCGTCCTCGCCCACCTCCACACTCGGGTTACCGCCGGCGAATTCCGCGATCAACGCGGGCAGGTCGGTTTCCATGGTCAGCACCGGGATGTCGGTGCCGGTCTCCGCGGCCAGCCCAGCCCGTTTGGCGTCGGCGATCACCACCTTCGGAGCCGAATGCTCGAGACCGTAGGCGATCTCACGCGGCACCCACCACGCGTTGTAGCCGACCGGGATCGCACCCAGCCGCTGCGCGGCCCAGAACGTCAACACCCACTCCGGAGCGTTCGCGGCCAGAATCCCGATCCGGTCACCCTTGCCCACGCCATAGCGTTCGGCCAAAGCCGCGGCCAGCGCGCCCGCGGCGGCGTAGTGCTCGGCGAAGCTGTAGCGGGTCCGCGCCGACACCAGATACTCGAGATCGCCCAGCTCACGGGAGGCTTCCAGCAACTCCAGCAGCGAACCGTGACGATGCTTGAACACCGGCAACGACACACCCAGCACCGGCTCGACCGCCATCTCGAACGGCCCACCCGGCCCGGTCAGCTTCCCGGCCACCTGCGCGGCCAGCGCCTGCAGATCAACAGCATTGGTCATGAATCAAGTCCTCGAATCCGATTACGCGAACATTCGCAGCTTGCCCGAGTGAGGCCCGTCACGCACACCCCTCGACTGTGCCGAAGGTCGCATTCAGAAGTAAGCCAGCACAATCGCGACCCCTGAACCGCGGGCCCGCGGTGGTGACCGAATCGGGCCGCCCGGCGACCTCTGGACCAGCGCCGTTCCCACCCCCAGGTCTTCGCAGACTGTGGCTACGACCTGGTGTTCTCATCGGTGCCGACACGGCGAGGGTGACACCGTCTCCCATCCCCCGCACGAGGCATGGCCGCCCCCTTGCGGTGGGTGCTGCCGGGCATTGACGGCGGCGACGCCGGAGCCGGTCGCGCCCCCGCTATTGATTCAAACAATGATTCAATCAGTGATTGAAAGCATGGTTAACTGCTCCCATGACCGAGAAACTCTCGTCGGACACCCGCGTTCGATCGCTCACCGCGGCAGGAGGCTTGTTGCCGACCGAGACCCATGACGCGTTTTCCGTGCGTTCGAATTGCGCCCATGAGACGTCCCAGCGGCAGCCGAACCGTTGCCTGATCATCACCACTCTCCCGGAGGTCCGAGCATGAACAAGCGAGTAGCCGGCAAAGTTGCTCTCATCAGCGGTGGCGCGCGCGGAATGGGCGCAGCACACGCCCGTGCGCTGGTCGAGCACGGCGCCAGTGTGGTGATCGCCGATCTACTGGAAGCCGAAGGGAAGGCGCTGGCAGGCGAACTGGGTTCGGCGGCCCGCTTCGCGCATCTCGATGTGACCGATCCCAGCAGCTGGAAGCAGGCTGTAGGCGCGGCCGTCGAGGAGTTCGGTTCGCTGACGGTCCTCGTGAACAATGCCGGAATCGTCAACGGCAACACCATCATCGACTACGAACTCGCGGCCTGGCGACAGATCGTCGACGTCAACCTGACCGGCACTTTCCTCGGCATTCAGGCGTCGGCCAAGGCGATGATGGACGCCGGCGTCGGCTCGATCATCAATATATCCTCGGTGGAAGGCCTGCGTGGAAGCCCTGGACTGCACGGCTACACCGCCACCAAGTTCGCCGTGCGAGGCCTGACCAAATCAGCCGCACTTGAACTGGCCCCGCACAACATTCGGGTGAACTCGGTCCATCCCGGCATGGTGCGAACACCGATGACACAGGGCATCCCCGAGGACTTCCTGCAGATCCCGCTCGGACGTGCCGCCGACTCCGACGAAGTCGCGAACCTCATCGTCTACCTGGCGAGCGACGAATCCAGTTACACCACAGGTGCCGAACACGTCATCGACGGCGGGCTGATTGCCGGCGTGCCGCACAAGACGTTCGGATAACCGAGCAGGACCGAGAACAGAGAGCCACCTGCCCCCGCAACGCATGCGGCCCGATACCGGTTATCGGCGCGGATGTCCGGCCGCGGCGTGACCAGTTCGGACCACGCTCAACTCGGCAGGATAGTGCGTTGCGTCAGCCTCGAATCGGCACGGCCGGTTGATCTTCCGCCGTCGACCGCGCCGACCAGTTCGGTCAGCGCGGTCCACGGCAACAGCGGGCACTCCCGAAGGCACGACAACCACGATGACTCTGGTCTGTCCACCTTCGGACGCCTGTGCCACTTCGACCCACGTGTCGAAGCAGGGCGCGCAGGATCATTCGCTAGATGCTGCTTCGCCGCCATCTACCACCTCACGAGCAGTGTCTGGCGCCGAGAGCGGCGCCGGCGTGGCCGTCTCGTCACGATGGGCATCGATCGCGGCAAGAAAGCGCTCCACCGATTCTATTGACGTGTCGGCCATCTGGATCCTGGTGCCGTCGGGTAGATCGACGAGGAGACCCTTGATCCGGTAGCGGGCAACCCAATCCCGCAGGATTTCCACCAGCATCTTGACCGCCCCGCCTGCCCCCAGGGTCCCGAGCACCAGCGCGGTGAGTTCCATGACCGGTTCCGGCGGTCCGGTCAGTCCCATATCGTCATCGATGAACGCGCCATTGCCCAAACGCTTTGTGCGAGTACTGAGGTCATCCCACAGGATGTCGCTCGTGCTGTCGTCCGCCCAATACTTGATCCGCAACGAATCCTGACGCACGACGAAGCTCACCTCGATTGCGTCCTCGGTCGGTTCCGACTGGGACCCGCTGACATCCTCCGGCATGCTCACCGCCACAGCCTGCCATCACCACGTCGATACCGCCCGGCGCCGGCAGGCCCCGAGTGCGCGAACCGGAAGTGACTGAAGCGAACAGCACGCTCATCGGCATAGACGTTCTGCACCGCAACGGGTTCTAGCCGTCGGCGCCCCGCGCTGGCCGCGTCGGTCAGCGCGGTATGCGGCTTGACAGTGCGTTGGTAAGCGCAGGTTTTGGGTTGCCGTGGATTGTTCGAGACGGTGTATCCGAAGAAGCGAACCAGCTCTTGTAACGTGCGGTGGAGGGAGTCGTCACGGCGCGTACACCGACAATCTCAATGGATTGGAGCTCGCACAGCGGGATCCGCACGGGCGCCGGGTATCGATTTCTTAAGACCCTGCGCCCGCGCGTTTGGCCGATCAGAGGGGTGCCTGCTCGAGCTGAAAGACTTCCCTCAGTCGGGAGTTCAGATGCCGAGGGCCTTCAGCACGCCGCCGACCAACGGGATACCGTCCGCGCTGCCGGTTCCGCCTCCGGTGGCACAGCCGCTTGGGCCGGTCGGCGCGCTGCTGATCTGGACCAGGAACTGCTTGTGCCCCAAGATCATGCCGTCGGGAGCGCCGGTGTGGGCCCGCAGATCGAACTGCCCGGAGCTCTTGGGGGTGTACTGAACGGTCGCCACGCCGTTGGTGAACGTCGTCTTACCGATGACGGTGCCCTGGAAGCCGCCCGTGCTCTCTTCGATATAGACGTCGTTGCCAGCGAACGCAGACTGGTCGGAGCCCAGTGTGAACGTCAACGTGTATGTGGAGTTCGGGTGGGGCACCTGGCTGTTGATCGACATCTCGCCATTGGACAGACTGCCGCCGGTGGGCTCGCAGGGGGCGGGGCCCGGTGACTTCGGCAAGGTCGAGACCTGAATCGCGGGCCCACCGCCCGCTGTGATGAACTCGCCCGTCGCCGACCGCTCCACAACGTAGATGAAATGCTGGCCGGTGGTGGTCGGGTAGAAGCTCACCTGGGCGGTACCACCGCTGACGGTCCGCGGGCCACCGCCGACGAGGATGTAGGGCGTAGTAGTCCCGCCATCCAACTGGTAGTCATAGAAATAGACGTTGGCGTTCGCGTCGGTGACCGTTGCCGAGAGCGTGTAGACATTCGGATCGCCGCCGACACCGGGTGTCCACGTGGTGCCGGTGATATCCGCCGATGCGCCAGGCGCGACGAGTGCGCAGCTAGCGGCGGCGACTGCGAATCCGGCCATTGCCGAGCCCACCCGACGGATTCGATTCGTCTTCAAGTGAAGTTCGTCCCTTCGATTCGTGATCAAGTTGAACTAGTACGGACGCTGAAAACTGCCGAAAACCCTGGCACGCCAGGGCTTTCGGCAGGGTTGTACTACTTCTGAGCCGAGAGGCTGCTGAGGAGACCGCCGATCACCGGAATGGAACTCGCACTACCGGTTCCCGCCGGAGAAGCCGGAGTGGGCGTGCAGCTCGCGCCAGCTGGAGCGCTCGCGACAATGTTGATCGGCGCCGTGGTCAGCTGCGCGTTGCCCGGGTAGGTCCCATTGAAGTTAACGGCCCTGATGGACGTCGGCACTGCCTGCGAGGGCGTCCATTGCACTGTCACGTCCTTGCCGCTGGTCCAGGGCACAATGCCGATGGCACCGGCCGAAGGATTGCTGCCGGACGGAAGCTCGTAGTTGAAATTGATTGTGTTGTACGAAGGGTCCGTCTCCAACGCTGCCGCGTCAGCGGCTGGAATGGTGATCGTGTACGCCGTGCCGACGCAATAGGCTTGCGACGGTTGAATGGTCATGGCTGCTGATGCGGTCGTAGCCGAGACGATGGTGGCCACCCCCATCGCCGCAGCTGCGGCGATACCGACGGTCGAACGAGCAAGGACCGACATGTTCATACTTCCTTCTCCAGCGGTCGAAAATCCCCATGTATCAAGGGGACTGGCGCAGACTATCGCGAGTGACCGACACTCATTTCAGAGTGACCGTCGCACGGATTGAGGCATGCGAAACGGGCTACGCATGCCAGGCGTGAACTCCCTCGATCCTTCCTTTGCGGTCATCCTCGCTGGACCGCGATGCAGGAGTTGTCCTCGGCCCGAAGGGCCTCGCCGTCAGCACCCACGACGTCGACGGTTCCAGCCTTGCGGTGGCGCGGCGCGAGGCGGGATGGCCGCGGCAGTGGCATCTGTGGCCAAGCCAGCAACTGAAACACATTGCGGTCAAGCGTCGATCGCCCTGAAATCGGCAACAGCGGACGTTTCGCCGGCCTCGGATCGACACGGCCAGTTGATCTTCCGATGCCCCGCGCTGGCCGAATCGGCCAGCGCGACATGCGGCAATAGCGTGCGTTTCCCGCTGCGGTGGCTATCGGCTGATACGAGCGGGGAAAACGGTCGCGATTAGGCGCCTGAGCCAGCGGCAATCTCGACAAACGCCAAACCCTCAGCGAAGGCCGGCGCTCCCACCTCCACGATGATTTCGACCAGTCCCGGCGCTGCGTCGTCGGCGACGCTGATTCCCGTGGAGAACAGTTTCAACCCACCTGGCGAAACATTGAGATTCACCTCGCCGATCCAGGTGAGCCGATCATCCGACAGCACTCCCTGGCACCCACCCCCGGCCAGGTCGTCCCAAAGCCACCTGCTCGCAACGGGCGTATGCAGCGACACTGTCTCTGGCACAGTAATTCTGACAGTCTCTCTCCCAACTGGTTCACTGCCGGAGTTGAGGATCACCAGACCTGCATAGACCAACTCCTCGCCTGGATGAACCCTGCTGGGATTCTGCGGCTGAAGAGTGAGCTGGCGGCCGATCTTCGACCTGAGACCCCGAATGGGATCAACCAAGAGCGAGGGATCTTGAAGGGCTTGCCATTTCATCATCTACGAACTCCACCATGGCGGCACCCTACCTGCCACCCAACGCAACGGTGTAGCGGCTCCAAACCCGAAGATTCGTGTACGAAACTCGGCAGATCAGTGCGTTCGTCCGGTCGAGATGAGCTCGGCTCGTTGAACTTTCAGTCGTGCCGCGTGGGCGTTTCGAACCGGCCGCCACCGGCAATACAGCGCCATTCGAAACGAGCCGCAGTGGACGCGGCCCGCGCTGGCGGTTACACGCTGAACGGACAGTCGGTCCTCGCGGCCCTCCGAGAGGTCGAGGCACCCGGGATCGGCCTCAACTGGCTGCCGCCAGCACTCTCCACACCTTTCTGGAACGCGAGCGGGCCTGCGGAGCCGCGTATTCGATTCGCCGACGCGCTTCGTGGGCACTGATCCGCAGCAGATCGGTCAGTAGCTCCACGGTGTCCCGATAGCCGGTGTCTGCGGCGAGTCCACGACGTTCGGCTTCGGCGACGGCCGCGCGCATGGCAGCATCCAGTCGTCTCCTGCGGCGTTCGGTTTCGACGAGGGTGCGCAGCAAGTCGACATCGGCCAGTTCCGGCCATCCTGGTGCTGGAGCATCCGGCGCCAGCGCTGTCGAATGTATGGTCACCCGAGCTAGCCTACCCCAACATAGAACATATGTTCGACAATTCGTGTTGCTGGACATGCCCGAGCCGACGTCACTGTCGGTGCGCTGTTGGCGGCTTACCGGCGCGGCGCATTCGCACGAAATTCGCCTACTTAAGCGTGCACTGGCGACATCCGGTTGTGGGCTCAGATGCCTCCTGCCCGTTGATCTTCCACGCACCACCGCTGGCCGGTTCGGTCAGCGCGGTATGCGGCAATAGCGGACGTTCAGGGCCGTTGTGCGGAATACGGCCATGCCGACGTCGGTGGCCACCGCGTCATCTACCGGTCGTGGTCGCGATGTACCAGGTCGGTAGTGAGGGCCTCGGATATCGACGTCATGGGATTGCTTGCCGGTGTTCGCGGTCGGTGTGGAGGCACCCGTGGGCAGCTGTGCCGCACCCGTCGAATAGCTGGATGTCCGCTCGTCATGGGCGATAGGCTGGGCAAGCATTGTCGAAAGGTGAGTCGATCATGTCCGATGCTCACAGCAATCCCATAAGGATTGCGCGCGGCTGATGATCGACGACGCCGCGAACCGTGCCCGCCGTGACGTGAGCCTGACGGTAGCGGAGGAGTTGCGTGCGCTCGGCTTCGAGGAGATCGAAGAGATCGGGCATGGCGGTTTCGGCGCGGTGTATCGCTGCCGGCAGGCGGAGCTGGACCGCGTAGTGGCGGTGAAGGTCCTGACCGGGGAATTGGACGAGGAGAACCGGGCGCGGTTCGTGCGCGAGCAGCAGGCGATGGGCCGGCTGACCGGGCATCCCAATATCGCCACCGTGCTGGAGGCCGGTGTCACCAGTGGCGGGCGGCCCTATCTGGTCATGCCGTACTACCCCTCGGACTCACTGGATGCGCGGATCCGGCAGCACGGTCCGCTTGCGGTGGATGACGTGCTGCGGATCGGGGCCGGAATCGCCAGGGCACTCGAGTCCGCCCATCGGCTGGGCATCCTGCACCGCGACGTGAAACCGGGCAACATTCTCTTCACCGATCACGGTGAACCGGCCTTGACCGACTTCGGAATCGCGCGCGTCCCCGGCGGGTTCGAAACGACCACGGGCGTCGTGACCGCGTCGCCGGCGTTCACCGCGCCGGAGGTGCTCGAGGGCCGCACTCCGTCCCCGGCCGCGGATGTCTACGGGCTCGGTGCCACCCTGTTCTGCGCGTTGTCCGGGCACGCCGCCTACGAGCGGCGCAGCGGCGAGCAACTGGTGGCCCAGTTCGTGCGGATCAGCCGAGAGCCGGTGCCCGACCTGCGCGAGCACGGCATCCCTGCGGACGTGTGCGCCATCGTGGAATCGGCGATGCACCGCGACCCGCAGCAACGGCCTTCGGCCGCCGAGCTGAGGGCCGCCATCGGGCAGGTGCAACAACGCCGCGGGAATCCGGTGGGCGGGCCTGCACTGCGGGCCGATCCGGCAGCGGCCCGCGAGCGGCAGATGATGCACAAGGCCGGGCCACGAACCGCCGCAGATGACAGCCTTCCCACCGGGCTGACCAGTTTCGTGGGCAGGCATGCCGAGCTGACCGAACTCAAAAATCTGCTGACCGAGTCGAGGCTGGTGACGCTGGCCGGGATGGGCGGCGTGGGCAAGACCCGACTGGCGAGGCAAGCGGCCCCGGCTGCTCGACGCGACTTCGCCGATGGAGTGTGGGCGATCGATCTGGCCGACGTGCATGATCCGTCGCTGGTCGCCCCCCTCGTCGCGGCCGCGCTGGGAATGCGTAACGAGTCGGGGCGACCGGTCCACGAGGTACTGGTCGAGTTTCTGCGGTCCCGCGAAACCCTGCTCGTCGTGGACAACTGCGAGCAGGTTGCCCAGTCGATGGCAAGCCTGGCCGAAACGTTGTTGCCGGCGTGTCCAAGGTTGCGGATCCTGGTCACCAGTCGCGAGCCGCTGGATATCGGCGGGGAAGCGGTGCGGCGGCTGTCGCCGTTGAGCGTTCCTGCCGCCGGCCGCGTGCCGACGCTGCGAGAACTACGCAAATACGATGCGGTGACCTTGTTCGCGGATCGCGCTGCGGCAGTCGTACCCGGCTTCGCGCTGACCGAGGAGAACAAAGCCGCAGTGGTCGCGATTTGTTCCGAGCTGGACGGATTGCCACTGGCGATCGAACTCGCGGCCGCTCGAATGCGCAGCATGTCGCCGGACCAGATTCTGCAGCGGCTCACCGACCGGTTCGCGCTGCTCACCCGGGGTCACCGCACCGCGCCGACCCGGCAGCAGGCCCTGCGGTATTGCATCGACTGGAGCTATCAGCTGTGCACCCCGGCCGAGCAGCGGCTGTGGGCCCGGTTGTCGGTGTTCGCCGGTGGTTTCGAACTCGACGCCCTCGAGGCGGTATGCGGTACCGATTCCGATACCGAGGCCGCACATCTGCTCGATGTGCTGTCGGGGCTGGTGGACAAATCGGTGGTGATCAGGGAAGAACCCGAGGGCGCGGTCCGCTTCCGGATGCTCGACACCGTACGGGACTACGGGCAGGACAAGCTGCGCGAGGCCGGTGCGGGCGAGGATCTGCAGCGTCGGCACCGGGACTTCTACCGACGGCTGGTGCTCGACGCCGAGGCCGACTGGATCAGCGACCGGCAACTCGACTGGATGGCCCGACTCGACCGCGAGCAGCCGAACATCCGTGCAGCGCTCGAATTCTGCATATCCGACCCGACCCAGCCCTCGGCCGAAACCGGACTCCACATCTGCGCCGCCCTTCTTCTGTACTGGAATTTCCGTGGCCTGTTCGGTGAAGGCCGCCGCTGGCTCGACCTCGCCCTGGCCCACCCCCACGCACGCTCGACAACCGACCGCCTCCGGGCACTGCACGCCGACACCTTCATCTCCGCCGTGCAGCGGGACCTACGATCGGCAGCCATCCTGCTCTCGCAGGGGCGTGCCCTCGCCGAGCAGGACCCCACTCCCATCAATCAAGCGTTGATCGCCTACTCGGAGGGGCATCTGGCTCTCTACCTCGACCAGCCCGCGCGTGCGGTGTCGTATGCCAGTCGGGCCGTCGAGTTGCTGAGCTCCGACCCACGCACCGGCCTGCACATTTCTGCGCTGGTGGGGCTCGGTTTGGCATATGCACGACACGGCGACATCGGACCGGCTCTCGAGTGTTATCAGCGGATCCTGTCCATCACCGAGGCGTGCGGTGAGTCCTCCTTCCGGTCGGCCGCACTGTGGGGGACCGCGATCGCGGCGTGGGCTCAGGGTGAGAGCTCCCGCGCACAGGAATTGCTGCGGGAATCGCTGCGGCTCAGCCGACGCCTACGCAGCCCGATCGCCGCGGGCATCAATCTGGAAGTACTGGCGTGGACCGCGGCCGGCACCGACGACCAGCGAGCCGCCGTACTGATGGGCGCTGCGGCAAACATGATGCAGACCGCCCCCGGGACAGAGGTCTACTTCCCGCAGATGGTCGAGGCCCACCTCCACTCTGAGAGAGTCGTGCGTCGCGCGCTCGGTGAACCGCGCTTCGATGCGGCGTGGCGACGCGGCCTGGCCATGGGCATCAACACCGCGGTCGCCTACGCGCTGAACGAAGAACAACCGGCCGCCAGACCACCCGCCGGCCCGACGACATTGACCAAACGTGAAGGCCAGGTCGCGGACCTGGTCGCCGAAGGGCTCACCAACAAGCAGATAGCATCCCGGCTGGTGATCTCCCAGCGCACCGCAGATGCCCACGTCGAGCACATCCTGGCCAAGCTCGGGTTCACCTCTCGCGCCCAGATCGCGGCGTGGATCGCGGACGCGACCCGGCACGAGAGCTGATCGCGCGCCCGCTGCCCAGACGCACCGGGGTTACCCCGCCTTCGGCCGCCTCACTGGCATGGCTCCAGTCACGACGAAGGCGAATTCGATTGGCCTATCCGATGATTCGCGGCCACTAGGTGTACGACGCCGTGTGTGAGATCCACCCCGAGGGGATCGCCCGCGGATTCAAGCTGCTCGCCACGAAGCCGGCGGCTGCGCAGTTCCTCCTGCAACCAGATCACCCCCGGCGGCAGCACCACCACCGGCAGTGGCACCGGCGGCCTCGGCTCCCTCCTGGACAGCCTCAGCTCCCTCCTCGGCGGCATCGGCTCCAGCAAATGACATAACACACCGGCTTCCGCCGCCCTCTCGACCAGCACGGCGACGGATATGCGGCATTTCAGGACGTTCGATGTTTATCGAACTAGTGTCGTGCAGTATTCCGGCGCGATGGTGATGGGGGCTTGCAGCGCGGTCCGGTCACGGAGTGGGGCAACGGTTGTCGAGACACGAATGGCAGAGGGTCACAGATGTGGAAGCATTTCGGGCTGCGCGAGTCGGTTGATGGTTTCCGCAGGGTTCGTATCGCTGCGACCGAAAACAGCGTCGAAGTAGGCCAGCAGGTAGGAGCGTTGGAGGTCGACCGAGCGGCTTGGATCGATCGAGCCGATCGCAAGGTTCTTCACGTCTTCGGGGAGAAGGCCCGCTGCGGCTACTCCTGCGACGATCACCTGTTCGTCGGTGAAGGACATGTGGCGGGTGCCTGCGACGCACAGGGGCAGCTTCAGTCCGGTGTTGGTTGCCCAATACGGTTCCCACCCCGCGTGCCCGAACCACGGCGAGGTGTCGCTGGCAAGCATCAGCAACGGACGATCGAGACCGTCGGTGGCAGCGGAGCCGAGTACGGGGCCGTCCAGATTGACGCCGGCGGCTATGCGCGCGTCGTCGTGCATGGTTTGAGCGGTGGTCGACCCGCCGAGAGAGTGTCCGAACATGCCGACCTTCGTCAGGTCCAGCTCATCGGCGAGGTGTTGCGGTAGCGCAGCAGCCGCATCGGTGGAATGTCCGGCCGCGGCGGCGAGCTGGTCGAGAACGAAACGCATATCGGCGACTCGGGTCGGAAGCAACTGGTCGGACAGGACGCTCGGCGGCGAATCCACCGGCACCGCACTGTGTTCGGTGTGCCCATCGGGGAATTGAACCGCGAATGCCTCGTGAGTGTGGTTGACGGCGACCACGACGTAGCCGTGGCTGGCGAGGTCCTCGGCTTGAAAGGTGTTCAGCCCGGCGGTGTCGTCCAATCCTGGCGAGTTCAGCAGGATCGGAAACCGCCCGCCGCCGACTCGGGCCGGCTCGTCGCTGCGGCCATGACTCGGCGCGAGCGCCCAACTGTCCGAAGCGACACCGGCCTGGGTCAGGCCGGCGCGCTGTTCTTCTCGGGCGCCCGGTGCCATCCACGGTGCCAGGGGCGAGGTACCGGCGTCGTCAGCTGGATACCAGATCTGCACCATCAGTTCGCGTCGGTGGCCGGGATCCCACGGATCGGCGCGATTGGCATCGACGAGATGCCATTCGGTGACGCCGACCGGATCGGGCCCGGTCGGAGCGGGCAATGCGATCGTGACAGCCGGATCAGCGGGTGCGCCGGGGCTCGCTTCCACGACGCCGGCGGCAGCTGTGGCCGCCACCGATGCTACGGCGACGGCCAGGGTGCGCCGTCGTAAACCCCTGTGTTCCAAGATAATTCCCCCGAGTCGATGTGGGCCTCGGTTGGTCACCGTACAAGATCAGAAATGGGCATGGGTCACTGATCGTCGATTTCAGATCAAGACCCGGCGTAACCAGGACTTTCGAAAACCTCAGCTGCGAGGTAGTCGACCCAACCGGCTTGGGCCGCGGATCGGGCACGGCCGGTTGAACTTCCGAGGCCCGCGCGGACCGCCCGCTTTGGTCAGCGCGGTATGCGGCAAGAGAGTGTGTTGGCTACGAGCGGCTGCTGCCGCGTCTGGAAAGGGTTGATGCTGTAGCCGTCACCTGGGTGGCGTGCAGCGGCGCAAACCCGTCGGTTCGTATATCGTCCTCCGAGTCCACTTCGGAAGAGGGCGATCCGGCGTGGCTCGCGCTCTTCTTCGCGTCGATGGTTTGTATGAGGTAGAGATGGCGAGTAGCGACGTCGAGCTGGCAGCTCGTTGGTGGCAGTGGGCGATGTCGGTGCCGAATGCCAAGAATCCGGTAGTGGACAAGACCGGAGAGTTCGCCGCGATCGATCAGCCGACGGATATCTGGTTCCTGGCAGGCACTTTCGGTGGACGAGTCGAGCGGCGGTGCACGATTCCGCACGGCCGGCCGATCTTCTTCCCGGCTTTCAACATGTTCCAGAAGGTTCCGGACGGATTGTTCGCGCGTGGCGAGGTGCCGGTTGCGCCCGCGGCGTCCGGTCACGCCGCATTGAACGGAGTCCCACTGCCGGTGCGAGCAGTGACCAACGACAAGGCATTCCGGATCACGGCGGCAGCGGGCGGTCCCTTCGGTCACACCGGCCGGTTCAAGGCCAAAGCTTGGGGCCTGTGGGTCCGTCTCGAGGATCTCGCGCCTGGCGACTACGTCCTCACCTTCGGTGGCGAATATGAGCCCGGCGGCTTCTGGGTCGAGATCACCTATCAATTGGAGATCCGCTAGGAGACTGCTGAATAACGTGGCGTGTCGGCCCGGTCCGAAGGACCGGGCCGACACGAATTATTGGGGTGCAGGGTGAGTGTGGGTCGAATCCGGAGTTGATGGACGCGGCGGCGCTGGTGGGGCATCTGGTTCCGGCGGGCAGTGTGTTCGCGTTTCTGGCAGAGCATCGCCGGGAGGTGTTCCCGGCTGCGATGTTCGAGGATCTGTTTCCGAGCAGGACCGGGCGGCCGAGTCTGCCGGGCGAGGTCGCGGCATCGGTGATGGTGTTGCAGGCGTTGCACGATTTGTCGGATCGGGAAACGGTGGCCGCGTTGCGGTGTGACCTGCGGTGGAAGGTGGCGTGCGGGCTGGCGTTGGACGACGCCGGGTTCGATGCGTCGACGCTGACCTATTGGCGTCGGCGGCTGGCGCGATCGCAGAACCCGAACCGGATCTTCGACGCGGTCCGCGCCGTGGTCGCCGAAACTGGTGTGCTGCAAGGTAAAACGCGGCGCGCGTTGGATTCGGTGGTGCTCGACGACGCGGTCGCCACTCAGGACACGGTGACCCAGTTGATCGCCGCGATCCGGCGGGTGCGCCGCGAGGTGCCCGGCGCGGCGGCGGTCATCGCCGCGCAATGCCATGCCCACGACTACGACGATCCCGGTAAACCGGCGATCGCCTGGGACGACACCACCGCGCGGGAAGCACTGGTGTCGGCGTTGGTCAACGATGCGACGGCGGTCGTGAATGCGTTGGCCGGCACCGGATTCGACGACGCAGTGGCCGAGAAGGCGTCGCAGGCGCTGGCGCTGCTGGCGTTGGTCGCCGGGCAGGATGTGGAACCGGCCGAGGGTTCCGACGGCACCGACGGGCGCTGGCGCATCGCGCGCCGCGTCGCCGAGGATCGGGTGATCTCGGTGGTCGATCCCGAGGCCCGCCATGTCCACAAGACTGTGCACAACCGCCAGGACGGCTACAAGGCCCACGTCGCGGTCGAACCCGACACCGGCCTTTTCACCGATGGCAGCCTCACCCGGGGCGCGGGCGGCGACAACCACGAAGCCGTCGTCGGCCTGCGTTTGCTCGCGAGCGAGGATGGCCCTCGAGAAGTGTTGGGCGACAACGCATACGGCACCGGAGACCTGCGCGCCGAATTATCCCAGCGCGGCCATACCGCGATCATCAAACCCGCCCCGCTGCGTCCTGCTGTCGAGGGCGGATTCACTCTCGACGAGTTCACCTTCCACAACGATGCGACCGTGACCTGCCCGAACGGGGTCACCCGCTCGATCACCGCCAAATACAAAGTCGTCTTCGGCATCGCGTGCCGCGACTGCCCGCTGCGAGCGCGATGCACCGCCAGCAAGTCCGGCCGCACCCTGAACCTGCATCGACACCACCGATTGCTGCGCCACGCCCGACGCGACTGGCACGAGCAGCCGGAGTTGGTCGAAACCTACCGGCAGCACCGGCCCATGGTCGAGCGATCGATTTCCTGGCTCGTCGGCCCGAAAGGCCGCTGCCGAAAACTGCGCTACCGCGGCACATCCGCCAACGATCACTGGCTCCATCGGCGCATGGCCGCACTGAACCTGCGACGACTGCTCAACCTCGGCCTCACCAACACCGCCGGAACCTGGGCCATCGCCTGACCCGGCCCACGACCCCGACAGACTCGGCCGGACACCCTCCCGAAGGGCACACCCCAGCCCCCCGAGAGCCCCACTCACTCCATCACCAGAAACCAGTGGTGGGTGGCCGCGCTACGCGCGCCCACCCACCAAACCGGGCTTATTCAGCAGTCTCCTAGCGCCGCGTCAACTGATCACTCCCTTGAGGTCCATCGCCTCTCGCTGCGGACCGTTTCCGCCGACGCCCTCATGAGCGGTGGCGTACTGCTTCGCCCAGTCGGCACCGAACTCCTGGGTCATACGCGCGTTCCAGTAGGCATGCCGGGCCGCGTCCCCATGACCGTCATCCTTCGAGTCCGGATTCACCGCGGTGTACTTGTTGTTCTTCCCGAACTCTTCCGCCTCTTCCTTGATGTCGTTGAACTTCATGTAGTTCAGCGGATTACCGCCGTGGAGCGGGTTGCAGAGCTCATCCATCGCGGCCTTTTCCTCGACCGTCATCTCTACCGGCTGCATGTCGGGCTTATACATCCTGATCAGGTTCAGCAGGGTCGAGTCGGGCCAAACAACGATCTCGGACTTCGTCGCGTCCACCTGGTAGTTCTGGAGAATATCCCTGAGCGCGGCGTCCTCCGGAATACCGGCCAGCACCAGCTTGACATCATCGGACACGTGCTCGAGTTGCGTGGCCAGGTTGCGCGCGCCGATCTTGTCGGTTGCCTGCACATCCCAGAACGCCTGCTTGAAGTCGAGCGGGTGAGTCCGAAGCGGATCAGCGTCTGCGAAGAGGTAGGGAAGTGTATGTATCGCTGCTGGTAGAGACTCTGGTGAGCCCTCATCCGGTGTCCGGATGGGGGTCCAGTCGTTTCGTCGACGCTGCCCTCGACGACCGACCCGTCTGGCCGATCCGACTTCGTCGAGGCTGCTCTCGGGCCCTTGCCTTCACCCGCGGACAGGTGAACCCTCGGAATCATGGCCAAGCCGTATCGAGCGGGGTGGGGTGTCAGGGCATCCAACGCGTGGACGCGCACCGTGATACGCGCCGGGTTGCCGATGTGGACCTTCCGTGTCCTCACTGTGCCCGGACGGCGCACCGGCCGCGCCATCCAGACGCCGCTGGCGGTGTTCGAACAAGACGGCCGGCGATATCTTGTCGCGTCCTATGGAACGGTGAACTGGGTGCGTAACCTGCGTGCGGCGCAGGGGAAGGCGTCTCTGCGCCAGGGCCGGCACCTCGAGTCTGTGAGGGCCGTCGAGTTGCCCACCGATCAAGCGGCCGAGGTGTTCCACGCAGCGCTGGTGGCGGGGCCGCCACACGTTCCCAAATCCATTGTGGCGCTGTATCGGCGGTTCTTCGTCCTGCCCTACCTGGATGTGGATGTGGACTCGTCACCGCAGCAATTCCTCGACAACGCCTGCACCCATCCGGTTTTCGAAATCGTGTCGGCGTGACGAAGCATCGGACCTCACTGATCCTCGGTGAGCCCGCAGTCCGCGACCGAATGCGACGTGACCCCGGACATGCTGTGTCCCAATCACTTGCCGGTTAACGCGCTTTCGAGGATCGCCGATCTTGATTCGACAGTGGCGCGCGCACCCGACCCACGGGATGCGCGCGCCGGTTCGATCAACACAAGGAACAACATGCGCAAGACTCTGTTCGCCCTGTCCGGCCTCGCCTTCGCCACCGCCGCCGCGGTGCTGCCCGCGGCCCCGGCACAGGCCGCCTCCGGCTCCTGGGGCGCGATCGCGGTGTCCGACTACGGCGACCTGGGCTGGTCCTGGAACTACGACACCGAGGGCTCGGCGAGCCAGGCCGCCGTCGACAAGTGCGCCAAGGCGAGCTGCTCTACCGTCACCACCTTCACCGGCTGTGGCGCGGTGGCCTTCTCGGATTCGATGAACAAGTACACCGGCGGCTACGGCGCGACGCCGGCCGACGCCGAGAACTCCGCCAAGTGGTACTCCGACTCCTACCTGGTGCGCACGGCCATCTGCAACGACTGAACCACCGGGGCCGGACGACCGCCCTGACATGGTCGGCCGGCCCCGGAGTCCTTGCGCTGGAGCCCCTTCCGGGGGCTTCAGCGTTCGGCGGCTTCGACCGCCTTGCGCACCGTCTCCGCATCGGCCGGGGCCGCCTCGTTCTCCCAGAACGGCGCGGCGACGGCGTAGGGCGTGCCGTAGACCGGGGTGTCGGGTTGCGTGCGCCAGCTGTCGGCGAGCGAGCCGATGTCGACGGTGTCGTAGCCGATCCTGCTGATCAGTTCCGCCGCAGCGGCTTTCGCCGCGGTATCGTCACCGGCGATGGGCAGCGCGGTGCGATCGGCCGCACCGGCGGGGCGGGCCAGCACGGCCAGATGCTTGAACAGGATGTTGTTGAACGCCTTCACGACCCGTGAGCGCGGCAGATGCCGTTGCAGCAGTTCGGAACTGGTGGCCACACCCGCGTCCAGATCGGCGAATTCGCCGTCACGGCCTGGGTAATAGTTGTTGGTATCGATGACCACCTTGCCGACCAGCGGATCGGCCGGTACCTGCTGATACGCCTTCAGCGGTACCGTCACCACCACGATGTCTCCCGCGGCGGCCGCCTCGACCGGGGTCGCGGCACGGGCCCGCTCCCCCAGTTCGGCCACCAGCTCAGTCAGGCTCTCCGGCCCTCGTGAATTGCTCAGCACCACATCGATCCCTGCGGCCACGGCCAGCCGGGCCAGGGTGCCGCCGATATTTCCGCTTCCGATCAATCCGAGCGTCGTCATGCCCGCTGGTAACGCGGTCGCTGCGGGCAATGTTCCCGCGAGTTCCGCCGACGGTCATCGCGTGGGCGGGTCCAGGTCGCACCCACGGCCGCCGGCACGCGACGGCCGTGGGAGCTCGCCGGGTGGTCTCAACCGAGGGTGATGGCGTCGAGGCGGGTGCGCAGGAACTCGGCGGAGACGACCGGCGCCAGGCCGGAGACCCGGCCGATGGGCGGCTCGAGGGGTGTCACCCGGGCATCGTGGTCGAGTTCGTAGAAGTAGATGAGCGACACCAGGTCCTCGTCGGGTGCGGATGCCTGGGGCGGGAGGACGCGGTGGCGGCCCGCGGGCCAGCGCTGACCGCTCCAATAGGCCAGCAGGTCACCGATGTTCACGGTCAGGGCGGACGGGTCGTAGGGCGCGTCCGCCCAGCCGCCGTCCTCGGTGTAGACCTGCAATCCGCCCGCACCGGGTTCGCGGTCGAGGACGGTGACGGTGCCGAAGTCGGTGTGCGGACCGATCCGGAACTGGCCGGGTTCGGGCGGGCCGAGCTCGGCCAGCGGCGGGTAACGGTTGATATTGTAGGTCCAGGTCGGGCGGCTCGCCAGACCCTCGAAGGGGTTGTGCGGCAGGTCGAGTGCGGCGGCGAAGAGGGCGAGCAGTTCATCGGAGAGGGTGCGCATGGCCGCGGTGTAGGCGAGGAACAGCTCGCGCAGTTCGCCCACCTCCTCGGGCCAGACGTTGTCGAGGAACCACACGGTGTCGATCAGGGCGTCGCCGGTACGGGTGTCCGCGCCGATCGCGAAGGTCTCCTTGAGATCGGGCGGGGTCTCGGTGCCCTCGGCGTAGCCGTTGGCCTCGAGGCCCGGACCGATCCAGCCACGCCCGCCGACGGAGACCGCGTACCGCTGTTTCACCTCGGGCGGGAGCGCGAAGAAGCGCCGGGCGGCCGCCCGCAGGTCGGCCGGAAGCCCGTGCGGCACACCGTGTCCGCGCACCAGGAGGAATCCGGCGCGCTGCATGCCCGCATCCACCTCGCGCAGCACCGTGGCCGCGGCCTCGCCGCCTTCGTGCCAGCGGTCCAGGTCGACGGTCGCGATAGGGGTCATTCCGCTACTCCTATGTCCTCGTTCCAGAGTTCGGGCCGTTCCGCGATGAAGCGGGTCATCATGTCCACGCAGGCCTGGTCGTCGAGCACGGTGATGGAAACCCCGTGTGCGGCAAGCCAGTCGTGGCCGCCGGTGAAGGTGCGCGACTCCCCCACGATGACCGCGCCGATGCCGAACTGGCGGACCAGGCCGCTGCAGTACCAGCACGGGGACAGGGTGGTGACCATGATGGTGTCGCGGTAGTCGCGGCGGCGGCCGGCATTGCGGAAGGCGTCGGTCTCGGCGTGCACGCTGGGGTCGTCGTTCTGGACGCGGCGGTTGTGGCCGCGGCCGAGCAGGTTGCCGGCGCTGTCGAACAGGGCCGCCCCGATGGGAATCCCACCTTCCCGTAGCCCGAGTTGCGCCTCTTCGTAGGCGGTGACCAGCAGATCCTGTGCGTTGATCATGCCGATCATGCTGCCACCGCGGCGCGTGGGATCCGGGACCGGTTGACGATCAGATAGGCAGCGCCGGAGAGCACGAAGCCGACGAAGAAGGTGATGTCGCCCAGCTGCGGCACCGACTTGGCGACGAAGCCGACGAACTTCTCCTGATTGGAGAACAGCAGCACCGACACCACCAGCCCGGCCAGGAACGCCGCCACGCCGGCCCAGTTGCGGTGGTCGCGGTCGTAGAGCAGATGATCGATGCGCTGACCGCGACGCAGGTACTCGTCGGCGAACACCACACCCAGCCACGGTCCGATCCAGTACGCGACGATGAGCAGGAAGCCCTCGTAGCTGGCAGCCGCGTCCGGCAGCGCCCACCAGGCGACCAGGAACCCGATCACGCCGAAGGCCGCCGACACCAGCGCCCGCTGCGTGCGCACCGAGAACGTGAAGCCCATGGTCACGAAAGCCATTGCGCCCGAGTAGACATTGAGCGCATTGGCTGCCACCGCACCCACCGCGATGGCCAGCAGGGTCAGGTCCGCCAGCAGCTTGGGCAGGTTGGCGGTGAACACATCGGTGGGGCTGCCCTGCGCGGTGCTCGCCACGGTCGCCGAGGCCGCGCCGACCATCTCCAGCCAGACACAGGAAATGAACAGGCCCGCCGAGGCGTACGCACCGGTCGCGGCCCGTGACACCGTCGCGGGCAGATAGCGGGAGTAGTCCGCCGCGTAGGGATTCCAGCCCGCGCCGTAACCGAAGGCGGTGCCGACGGTGAGCAGGAATCCGCCCATGCCGCCCACGCCCCCGGCCGGTGCGGGCGCGCCCAGCGAGGCTTTGCTGAAGATCACCACGGTGACGATGGCGAATACGATGGCCAGCAGCGGGAAGGCGATGCGTTCCACCGCCTGCACCAGGTTGTGGCCGAAGAACGCGAAGGCGGTCTGCACCACCACGATCACCAGCAGCGCGGTCGGCTTCGGCATGCCGGTCAGGGAATTCAGCGCGAACGCGCCGCTCACGGAGTTGGTGGCGAACCAGCCGACCCCGCACATGACCGACATGAACGCGGCGGGCAGGGTGTTGCCGCGATAGCCGAAGGCCGTTCGCCCCAGCACCATTTGCGGGACGCCGTGCAGGGGCCCGCGCGCCGACAGCAGGTAGTGGGCGGCCGCGCCCAGCCCGGTACCCACAGCGATGCCCAGGCTCGCCTGCCAGAAGTTCATGCCGTACGCGGTGACGGCGAGCACGCCCACGAAGACGGTGGCGAACTCCATGTTCGGAGACATCCACGTCCAGAACAGTTTTCGCGGCGTACCGTGCCGGGCATCCTCGGGGATGTAGTCGTCGCCGCCGGGCTCGACGGCCATCACGCGGTCGCCGTAGGCGGGACGAATCTCGGTGTCGGTCATGGCTTTCGGCCTCTCAGCGCTCGTGGGATTCTTCCAGCACGGTCCGGCCCAGCAGCGCGTACCGGCCGGGATCGGTGCGCTTCAGGTACAGGGCGTAGCCGATACCGGCGATGGCCACCGCGGCCACCAGGTACGGCGTCGCCTTCAGAATCAGCGATCCGGCCTCGCTTCCGGCGGCGGTGTCCATATTGAGGACCAGCAGCAGCACCACTCCGATCATGGCCACGCCGCCCACCAGCGGGGCCACCAGAGTGCGGAACCAGTGCCGGGTTTCGGGGTGGTGGTTGCGGAAGTAGGCGATGACCGCGAAGGAGCACACGGCCTGCACGATCAGGATCGCCATGGTGCCGAGCACCGCCATCAGTGTGTAGAGGCTCGCGTAGGGGTCCTTGCCCGCGAGGCCGAAGGCCAGCACCAGCACGGCCGAGAAGACGGTCTGCACCAGACCTGCGATGTACGGGGATCCGTTCTGCGGGTGGGTCTTTCCGATCGTCCGCTTCAACGCCGGAATCACGTCCTCGCGGCCGAGCGCGTAGAGGTAGCGGGAGGCGCAGTTGTGGAAGGCCATGCCGCAGGCCAGCGAACCGGTGACCATGAGCCACTGCATGGTGTCCACGGCCCAGTGCCCGACATAGCGTTCGGTGGGCGCGAAGAAGAGATTCATCGGATTGTCGGAGGCGGCCAGTTCCATGGCCTTGCCCTGCCCGTTGCCGGAGATCGTCATCCAGGAGATGAACAGGTAGAACACGCCGACACCGAGAACGGCGATCATGGTGGCGCGCGGGATGATTCGCTTCGGATCCTTGGATTCCTCACCGTATATGGCGGTGGATTCGAACCCGACCCACGACCAGAAAGCGAAGAACA
Source organism: Nocardia sp. CA-151230 (assembly GCF_050942175.1). Lineage (NCBI taxonomy): Bacteria > Bacillati > Actinomycetota > Actinomycetes > Mycobacteriales > Nocardiaceae > Nocardia > Nocardia sp. CA-151230. Next base: position 2,364,047 of record NZ_CP192061.1, on the reverse strand, counting down.
GTCCCAGGCCCGCGGACGCGCCGTGGAAGGCGTTGACCGGATTGATCGGGGCCAGCGACAACCCGTCCGGGCCGCCGCCGTGCAGCAGTACCGACAGGCCCATGACCGTCAGCACGGTCACCTCGGTGACCAGCAGCACGATGAGCAGCCGCTCGGCCACGGCGACGCCGAACCAGGTACCCAGGCCGTTGATCGCCAGCATCAGGATGGCGAACACCCACCACGGAATGTTCACGCCCACCTGATCGGAGACGGTGTTGTGCGCGAAACTGGAGAAGATGCCGATCAGCGACGGCTCGAACACCATGTAGGCGAAGGTGGCCAGCAACCCGGCCGACAGGCCCGCGGTGCGGCCCAGGCCGTAGGAGATGAATCCGTAGAACGCGCCGGTGGTGGTGATGTGCTCGGCCATAGTGGTGTAGCCGACGGTGAAGATGGCCAGCACCACCATGGCGATCAAAAACGCCGCGGGCGTGCCGATTCCACTGCCGGCCGACATCATGAACGGCACATTGCCGGTCATGGCGGTGATGGGCGCGGCCGTCGCGACGGCCATGAACACCACGCCGAGCAGACCGACCACATTGGGTTTGAGCCGCGACACCCCCGTTGCGGATGTGTCCGATCCCCCTGAAAGTACGGTTGGTGCACTCGATTCCATGGTGAAGCTCCTCAATCTTGGTCGACTGACCTGCGAGGAATGTTCGGGCTGGAATGTTGCCTCGATATGAAACGGAGTTACCGGCAGAAACCAAAGGAGTGACTCAGGTCACTATTCTTACAGTCAGCCGGAAACACGGCCCAGCGCTTTACGGATCGTATGGCGCACAGCCATTTTGATTCGCACCGCAGCGGGTCGCGTCACAATCTAGCTTCAGTTCGCTAAATTCAGCCACTAGGGTGGGTGCATGGACAACGACCTCGCCCGCGAGGTGTGGCGCGTGCTGGAGCCTCTGCACGCCGTCACCTATTTCGCCGCCGACTGCATCGCCGCCAACAAAGCTGTTGGCCTGCGCGGCTTCTGGATGGGCTACTTCGCGTCGCGCTCCGCCCCGCTCGGCGCGGTCGGACCGTCGGTCGTGGAGGCGACCTTCTACAACTTCCATCCGGCCATGGTCCGGCGGGCCATTCCGGACGCCTGGGGATTCGCCGCACCGGACGCGATCATCGCCACCCGCACCATCGCCGCGGCCGCGGTCCTGCGCACCGTCGTGCCCGATATCGCCGCCATCGCCACCCGCGCCGTCCCGCGCCTGCAGCAGGCCATCGCCACCGCGCCGGCGGCGGGCCGCCCGCTCTTCGCCGCCAATCGCGACCTGCCCACCCCGGACGACTCCGTCCACGCCCTCTGGCAGGCGGTCACGGCGCTGCGCGAACACCGCGGCGACGGCCATGTGGCGTGCCTGCTGAGCGAGGGCATCGACGGCTGCGAGGCGCACGTGCTGTTCTCGGCGTCCACCGGCACCCCCGCGCAGCTGTGGCGCGACAATCGCGGCTGGAGCGAAACCGATTGGAAGGCAGCGCGAGAGCGGCTCACCGACCGCGGCCTGCTCAACGCCGACGGCATCACCGAGGCCGGGCGCGCCCTGCGCGCGCACCTCGAGGCCCGCACCGACGCCCTGGCCATGACCGCCTACCGCGGCGTCCCGGGCATCCTCGACATGCTGTCCGCCCTCACCCCCGCCGCCCGCGCCGTGGTCCGCAGCGGCGAGGTCCCCTACCCGAACCCGATGGGCGCGGATCCCGTCTGAGGTCACCAGACGCCGGGGACCAGGCGCTTGGTCGTGTGCCGATAGGTCTCGTAGGGCGCGCCCAGGGTCGCCACCAGCGTCTTCTCCTCGAGCGTGATCCGGCGCAGGAACGCGTAGACCGGGACCACGGTGGTGAGCAGCAGGGACACGTAGTTACCGGCGGCCAGGCCGAAGCCCAACGTCAGCAGCAGGATGCCGGTGTAGGAGGGGTGCCGGATCCACCGGTAGGGGCCGGTGCTGATGACCGGCTGGTCTCGGTCCACCTCGACGGTGGTGCGAAAGTGCTTGCCCAGCACCGCGATCGCCCAGGCACGCACGACCAGGCCCAGCCACATGAGGGCGACGCCGAGGATCTGCCACGGCAGGACCGGGCCGGGAAAACGCAGCGGGCTGTCGGCGGGGAGCAGGATGCCGGCGAAGCTGGCGACCGTCATGGCAGCGGCCACCAGCACGAAGATGAGGAGCCTGGTGTGGCCGTCTCCGGCGGTGGAGCCGGTGCCGCGCATGCGATCCCGCACCCGCAGCGCGATCTCGAATGCCATCCACGCCCAGGTGGTGTACACGGCGATGGTCACGTCGGACTCCCTTCCGGTTCGAGATAACCATCAAACGGGATCGGCCCGCATCAGGGATCCACCCGGAGAATGAACCCTGACCGTCCCGGATCAGACTCGATGCCGACACCGCGTCCCCATCAGTACCGCTCGAGTCGAATGGCATTGGCGGCCTTCTCGATCGGCTTCATGATCGGGCGCATGGCCATGCCCTTCCACGGCATCCAGCGCAGCATGCGCATCATGGTCATCTGCATGCGCAGGGCGCGGGCGTCGGCGGCGACCATCTGGGTGGCGTTGTTCCAGCCGAGGGTCAGATTCTCGTCGACGTACTCGCGCATGCGCTCCTGGTAGGCCGCGAAGGCGACGCGGTGGTCGCCGGCGGCGGCACGCAGCTCACCGGCCAGCACGTACGCCCCGACCAGGGCCATGCTGGTGCCCTGGCCGGACAACGGAGACGGGCAGTAGGCGGCGTCGCCGACCAGTGCGACGCGGCCCGAGGACCAGCGCTCCAGGTGGATCTGGCTCACCGTGTCGAAATAGAAGTCCGGCGAGTCCGGCATGGCGTCGAGCAGGGTCGAGGTCTCCCAGCCGCTGCCGGCGAAGACATCGGCCACCAGCCGCTGCTGTGCGGCGGTGTCGCGGCGGTCGGGCAGCTGCTCGGGGGCGGGAAAGATGAACTGCGCCTTGGCCGCCGAGCGCTGCGTGCTGTACACCTGCACGACCTTGCCGGGCGCGGCGTGGATGAGCTCCCAGTGATCGAGGTCCAGGTGGTTCGGCACCGAGATGACGCAGGCGGCCATGCCGGTGTGGCGGGCGAACTGCTCCTCCGCGCCGAAGACGCTGCGGCGCACCGTGGAATGCATGCCGTCCGCGCCGATCACCAGGTCGAACACCTGGGGAGCGGCGTGACGGAAGTGCACCTCGACGCCGTCGGCGTGCTCGATCAGCTCGGTGATGGCGTCGCCGAACCGGTAGTCGACGCCGCTCTTGCCGGCGTCGAACAGGATTCGCGCCAGGTCGCCGCGCAGCACCTCGTCGTCGCCGGGCGAACGCATGCCGATCAGGTCGGGTCCGAGGGTGGCGATCGCCTTGCCGGTCGCGTCCACCCACGCACCGCCGCGCATATCGGTGGAGGCCTTGCGGATCTCGTCGGTGAGCCCCATCCGCTCCACGACTTCCATTGCCACGCCGCGGATATCGACCTTGTACCCGCCCTCGCGCAGGGCCGGGGCCTGCTCCACGACGGTGACGGTGAAGCCGTACTTCTTCAGCCAGAAGGCGAGGGCCGGGCCGGCGACGCTGGCGCCGGAGATGAGGACGGTCTTGTTCGCGAACTGCTGTGTGCTGGTCATGTCACAAAGCTTCGGCCGGGGCGCTCACCAACCCCTCACCGTCGGCTCACCGGCCCTCACCAACACCCTGACCTGCGATTTCAGGCGTCGGCCAACAGTGCGAGACCCTCCCGCGCCCGCTCGTGCGCCTCGGTGACGGCGATCGAGCCACCTGCCGGGATCTCCAGCACCGCCCGGTAGAGGTTCCGCGCTGCGGCCGGGTCCTCGGCACGAGCGATATCCCCCAGGCCGCGAAGTGCACCGGCGTACATGTCGATCGCGCCGTGGGTCCGCGACAGCTCGACTGCCCGTTGATAATCCGCGCGGGCCGCTTCGGCATCCCGCTCCGCCACCCCGCCCAGATGGATGTCGCCGCGACGGGTCAAGAGGTCGGCAGTGTCCGCGGCCCAACCCAATTCGGTGTTCACCGCGATCGCCTCATCGATCAGAGCCAGCGAGCCGGCCCGATCGCCGCGCCGCTCGGCCACCGCCGCCAGCTTGTCCAATGCGGCCGCGATCGCCCACCGGTCCCCGATCCGCCGGAACCCCGCCAGCGCCGCCGCGAACTCCGGCTCGGACTCGTCGATCCGCCCGGACATGAACAACCCCATCCCGTCCCCCAGCCGCAGAAACGCCTGCGACCAGTCATCCGCCCCGAACAGCCGGCGCAACTCCGCCGGCTCCCCGGGCAGCATCCCGCCGGCGAGCGCGAGCAGAAAGATCAGATGCGGCTGCCGCATCGGATGCTCCTGTGCCGCAACCCTCGCCGCCGCCCGCTCGACCTCGGTCGCGAGATCATCCCGCCCGCGCGCCGCCACCGCCACCGCCACCGCGTATTGCTCGGCGTCCACGGCAATCGGCGACTCGGGCCGGGACAGTTCGGAGAGCAGTCGGTTGGCCAGGGCGGGGCCGTCGCCGGAGTGGCCGGTGAGCCACCAGTACCAGGCTTGGGCGGCGATGAGGCGGGCGGCGAGGGCGGGGTCGGCGGTGGTGGACCAGTGCAGGGCGGACTGGAGGTTGTCGTGGTCGGTGGCGAGGCGGGCCAGGTGCTGTAGTTGGGTGGCGGTGCGGAGCAGGGGGTCTGTGGTCTCGGCTGTGTCGGCGAAGTATTCGGCGTGGGCCCGTTGGGTTTTCTCGTGCTCGCCGGATTCGATGGCGCGGGCGCGGGCGAATTCGCGGATGGTTTCGAGCATGCGGTAGCGGCCGGCGGCGATGTCCAGGAGGGATTTGTCGGTGAGGTCGGCGAGGAGGTCGTCGATATCGTCGATGTCGCACACCCGGCGGGCCTGTTCCGCGGTCGCGCCGCCCGTGAAGACCGAGAAGCGCTGGGCCAGTTGCTGTTCGGCGTGGTCGAGGAGTTCCCAGCTCCAGGCCACTACGGCCTGCAGGGTTTGGTGGCGGGGTTCGGCGGTGCGGTCGCCGCGGGCCAGCAGGCGGAAGCGGTCGGTGAGGCGGGCGTCGATCTCGGGGAGATCGAGGCTGCGCAGGCGGGCGGCCGCGAGCTCGATGGCGAGCGGGAGGCCGTCGAGGCGGCGGCAGATGCGGGCGACCAGGGCGATGCTGCCCGCATCCGGGAGGAAGCCGGGACGGACCGCGGCGGCCCGGTCGGCGAACAGGCGCACGGCCGGGGCGGCCAGCTGGTCGGCGAGCGCCGAATCCGGTGGGGCCATGGGCAATTGGGGGACGGGGAACAGCGTTTCGCCCGTGACCCGCAGCGCCTCGCGGCTGGTGGCGAGAATGCGCAGGCCCGGGCACGCGACCAGCAGGCGGTGCGCGAGGCGGGCGATATCGAGGACGACGTGCTCGCAATTGTCGAGGATGAGCAGCAGCGGACGATCGGTGAGCACGGCGACCAGCTGCGACTCGAAATCGCGTGGTCCGGGGGCCGCATGCGCCGACAGGTCGCGACAGCCCAGGGCGCTCGCGATCGCCTGGGCCGCCTGCACACCGTCCACCAGCGGCGCCAGTTCGACGAAACAGACGTCGCCGCGAACCCGGTTGCCCGCCGCCAGCGCCAGGCGCGTCTTCCCGGTGCCGCCGGGGCCGATCAGGGTGACGAGGCGGGTCTGGGCGACCAGTGGCACCAGCCGCGCGAGTTCGTCCTCCCGGCCGACGAAACTGGTGAGCGGGGTGGGCAGCCGCCGATTCGACACGGCCGCAACCTCATCCGCGCGCAGGATCGCCAGGTGGGCGTCCATGAGCTCGGCCGAGGGATCGGCCCCGAGCTCGTCGGCGAGCAGCCGCCGTCCCGCTTCGAAGGATTCCAGCGCCTCGGCCTGTCGGCCCGCCGCGTACAGGGCACGCATGAGCAGAGCGCGCGCCCGCTCCCGGAGGGGATGTGCCGCAACCAATTCCGACAGTGTCGCCACCACCGCCTGCGGATCCCCCACCGCCAGCGCCGCCTCGGCCCGATCCTCCTCGGCGGCCAGCCGCGCCTCGTCCAGCCGCGCGCCCTGACTCTCGGCGAAGGGCGCGTCCCGCACATCGGCCAGCGCCGGACCACGCCACAATCCGAGCGCCTCGTCGAGCAGCGTCATCGCCGCGCCGGAATCCCTGTCCCGCAGGGCTTTCCGCCCCTGCTCGGCAAGCCGCGCGAATCGGAGCGCATCCACCGATTCCGGGTCGACCGCCAATCGATAACCAGCCCCGGCCGACTCGACGAACTCGCCGTCCCCGACACCGGTGCGCAGCGCCCGCCGCAGCCGCGACACCTGCGACTGCAACGCATGTCCCACCTCCCCCGGTGGCTCCGACCCGTACAGGTCGTCGATCAGCCGCTCCCGCCCGACCACCCGCCCGGCATCCAACGCCAACACCGCCAGCAATGCCCGCACCTGCGGACCCCCGATCGGAAACGGGCCCCCATCGGCCCGCCGCGCCTCGATCGGACCCAAGATCCCGAACTCCACGCGGCCAGTATGCCCTTGGCCAAGCCTGGCTCCCAACGCGCGGACCTGTGCCACTCCCGGTCATTCCGGTGCGCTCGGTCCGGACTCCACCGACCGCCGCCGGAAGCATCGCCAGCTCGAAGCCCGGGCGACGGCATACCTGGATGAGGGGCGGCGATCCGGTGTGGCGATCCGGATCGCCGCATTTGAGAATGTGCTGGCGCACAGTGCTTCTCGGGCTCGGCCCGCACCCGGAATACACGTCGGAGATCCCGTGCGAGCTGCGGTCAGCGGGATTCGGGAGCAGCGACCAGGTCCCGGATGAGCAGGGCGGCGTGGAGGGAGGTGCGGGTCTCGCCGTTGTCGAGATCGACGTCGAGGATGCGTTCGATGCGGGACAGGCGATCGTAGAGGGTGGGCCGGCTGATATTGAGGCGCTTGGCGAGTTCGGTCTTGTTGCCCGCCAGGTCGAGGAATTGGCGCAGGGTGCGGGCGAGGTCGGTGGCATTGCGGATGTCGTGCCGGAGCAGGGCGCTCAGCTCGGTCTCGGCGAAGCGCTGGACGCCCGGCTCGTCGCGGATCAGCGACAGCAGGCCGCGCAGCCGGACGTCGCCGCTGCGATAGAAGGGGCGCGGGACCGACGGGTCCAGGGAGAGAGCGACTTCGGCGACGTGCGCGGCCTGGGCCAGCTCGCGCGCGGTGTCGAGGAGGGAGTCCGATTCACCGCCGGCGCCGATGACCGCGCGCTCCACACCCGCCACGCGGCGGATCTCGGCGAGCATGGCCGAGCAGATCGCGGTGAGCGCGCTGTCCAGGTCGCCGCTCCGGGAGACAGCCAGCACGATGGTGACCCGATTGCCGTGGTCGGGCGCGGCCAGCGCGGTGGCCTTGGCCAGCGCCACCCCGTGCAGCGCCGCGTCCAGCAGTGCGGCCGTACGGCGTTGCTGCGCCACCGGATCCGCTTCGGCCGCCGCCGCGACCTCCACCGCGAGCGGGACATAGCGAGCGCGGCGGGCCAGCCCGAGCGCCGCCGCCAGGGCCACGGCGTCACGCTCGTCGGTGAGGCGGCCGTTGACCATATCGTCGATGAGCCCGGTCTGGGCCTGCCGGTGCAGCCCGAAACGGTCGCGCTCGATCATCCGGTGCAGGGTCAGCGTCTGCGCGGCGCGTTCGAGCACCATACGCGCGCGGGTGGTGGGCACCCGGCTGGAACGCAGGATGAGCCGGCCCCAGCGCTGTGTATGCGGGCCCACCGGAACCACATTCGGATCGGTGTCGGGCAGCAGCCGGGAGGTGGCCTCCCAGTGCTCGAGCAGGGCCGAGGTGCCCGTGTGGCGCGCGGTCAGGGCCAGCACGCGATGCGCCAGGTCCTCGAGCACGACCGAGGCGTCCAGCATCCCGGCAGCCGTCTTCACGATCTCGGCCAGCGACGCCCGCCGCACACTCAGCGCCGTGAACGTCTCGTGCACCGTGCGCGCGAATTCCAGCTCCGCGTACTGGTCGGCCACGATGACCCGGTGCACCGCCTCGGTGACCTCCACGAACCGCACCACCCGGTGCAGCGCCACGATCGGCAACCCCACCCGGTCGGCGGTCTCGGCCACCACCGGCGACAATTCCCGCACGTAGGTGCCCAATTCGATGACCAGCCCGGACACCCCGGCCGCGGCCAGCGATTCCAGGTAGGCCACGGTGGCCGCGTCGCTACCGGCCAGCGCCTGTCCGGTGGTGAGAATCAATTCCCGTCCCACCAGAAGTTTCGCCACGTCCAGCAGTTCGCTCACGTGCACCCACCGCACCGGCCGATCCAGCGGACCGCCGCCCACGACCTGCGGCTGCCCGGCCCGCACGACCGGCATGGCCAGCACATCAGCAACGGAGAGGAGCACCGACGAATCGTAATACGAAGTTGGAAAATGGATACACAACGTCGGGAATCAACCGGCGGGTAATGGCGCAGAGTAGGGACGGACACTCACGGAATCGAGGAGATATGCAGACCATCGCACACTGGCTCGACGGCAAGTCCTTCACCGGTTCCAGCACAGCGACCGCACCGGTCACCAACCCCGCGACCGGCGTGGTGACCGGGCAGGTCACCCTGGCCTCCGCGGCCGACGTTCGCACCGTGATCGAATCCGCCGCGGCCGCGTTCCCCGCCTGGCGCGACGCCTCACTGGCCAAGCGCACCCAGGTGCTGTTCCGCTTCCGCGAACTGCTCAACGAGCGCAAGGAGGAGCTGGCCGCCCTCATCACCAGCGAACACGGCAAGGTGCTCGCCGACGCGCTGGGCGAGGTCACCCGCGGGCTCGAGGTCGTCGAATTCGCCTGCGGCATACCGCATCTACTCAAGGGCGGCTACACCGAGAACGCCTCCACCAAGGTCGACATCTTCTCCGTGCGGCAGGCACTGGGCCCGGTGGCCATCATCTCGCCGTTCAATTTCCCGGCCATGGTGCCCATGTGGTTCTTCCCCGTCGCCATCGCGGCCGGCAACACCGTGGTGCTCAAGCCGAGCGAGAAGGACCCCTCGCCCTCGCTGTGGCTGGCCGAGCTGTGGCGCGAGGCCGGGCTGCCCGACGGGGTCTTCAATGTGGTCCAGGGCGACAAGGTGGCGGTGGACGAACTGCTGGCGAACCCCGCCATCAAGGCGGTGTCGTTCGTCGGCTCCACCCCGATCGCCAAGTACGTCTACGAGCACGGCACCGCCGCCGGCAAACGCGTGCAGGCGCTCGGCGGGGCCAAGAACCACATGGTGGTGCTGCCCGACGCGGACCTGGACCTGGCCGCCGACGCCGCCGTGAACGCGGGCTTCGGCTCGGCCGGTGAACGCTGCATGGCCATCAGCGCGCTGGTGGCGGTGGGCGACATCGCCGACGATCTGGTGGCGCGGATCACCAAGCGTGCCAAGACCATTCGCACCGGCGACGGCACCCGCGGCACCGATATGGGCCCGCTGGTGACCGAGACGCACCGCGACAAGGTGGCCGCCTACATCGCGGCGGGCGAATCCTCCGGCGCCACTGTGGTTCTCGACGGCCGCGTGGTGGCCGCCGACGGCGCTGCCGACGGATTCTGGCTGGGCCCCACCATTCTCGACCACGTCACCACCGACATGAGCGTCTACACCGACGAGATCTTCGGCCCGGTGCTGTCGGTGGTCCGCGTGGACAGCTACGACGAGGCGCTGGCCCTCATCAACGCCAACCCCTACGGCAACGGCACCGCCCTGTTCACCAATGACGGCGGCGCGGCCCGGCGCTTCCACAACGAGGTCGAGGTCGGCATGGTCGGCATCAACGTCCCCATTCCGGTCCCCATGGCCTACTACAGTTTCGGAGGCTGGAAGAACTCCCTGTTCGGCGATTCGCATGCGCACGGCACCGACGGCGTGCACTTCTTCACCCGCACCAAGGCCGTCACCACCCGCTGGCTCGATCCCAGCCACGGCGGCCTGAACCTCGGCTTCCCCCAGAACCACTGAACGGAGTCCGCGATGACCCTGCCCAATGGGCTGACCCCGGAGGCGGCCCGCGAAAAAGCCGCCCGCGCCTACGAATTGGACCGCGAGCACGTCTTCCACTCCTGGTCCGCACAGAAGTCACTGGATCCCATGGTGATCACCGCCGCCCAGGGCTGCTACGTGTGGGACGGCGACGGCAACCGGCTGCTCGACTTCTCCTCGCAGATGGTGAACACCAATATCGGACACCAGCATCCGAAGGTGGTGGCCGCCATCCAGGAGCAGGCGGCCACGCTGTGCACCATCGGCCCGGCGTACGTGAACGACGCCCGCTCGGAGGCGGCGCGGCTCATCGCCGAACGCACCCCCGGTGAGTTGAACCGGATCTTCTTCACCAATGGCGGCGCGGACGCGGTCGAGCACGCGGTGCGCATGGCCCGGCTGCACACCGGGCGGTACAAGGTGCTCGCGCGCTACCGGTCCTATCACGGCGGCACCGAGACCGCGGTCAATCTGACCGGTGACCCGCGGCGCTGGCCGAACGACCACGGCAATGCGGGGGTCGTGCACTTCTTCGGACCGTTCCTGTACCGCTCGCAGTTCCACGCCACGACCGAGGCCGAGGAGACCGAACGGGCGTTGCAGCACCTCGAGCAGACCATCGCGTTCGAGGGGCCGAGCACCATCGCGGCCGTCATCCTGGAATCGGTGCCGGGCACGGCCGGAATCATGGTGCCGCCCCCGGGATACCTGGCCGGCGTGCGAGAACTGTGCGACAAGTACGGCATCGTGTTCATCGCCGACGAGGTGATGGCGGGCTTCGGCCGCACCGGAGAATGGTTCGCCATCGACCATTTCGACGTGGCGCCGGACCTGCTCACCTTCGCCAAGGGCGTCAACTCCGGCTACGTGCCGCTGGGCGGTGTCGCCATCGCACCGCACATCGCGGCCACCTTCGACGACCGCGCCTATCCGGGCGGGCTCACCTACTCCGGGCATCCGCTGGCCACGGCCGCGGCCGTCGCGACCATCACCGCCATGCGCGAGGAGGGCATCGTCGAGAACGCCGCCGACATGGGCGAGCGCGTCATCGGCCCGGGCCTGCGGGAACTGGCCGAGCGGCACCCGAGCGTCGGCGAGGTCCGCGGACTCGGCGTGTTCTGGGCCGTGGAACTGGTCCGCGACCGCGCCACCCGCGAACCCCTGGCGCCCTACGGCGGCACCAGCCCGGCCATGAACGAGACGGTCGCCGCCGCCAAGGCCGCCGGACTGCTGCTGTTCGTGAACTTCAACCGCCTGCACGTGGTCCCGCCCTGCACCATCAGCGAGGCCGAGGCCAAGGAGGGACTCGCCATCCTCGACCAGGCGCTCACGGTGGCCGACGCCCATACCGTGTGACCCGGAGACGGTGACTTTCGAGAACGCGAGGAGCGCGGTGGGTCAGGAACAACTGCAATTCATCGGCGGCGCACGACGATCCGGGTCGGGTGCGCGGCTGTCGATCATCGCGCCGGCCACGGGCGCGGTCATCGCCTCGGGCGCCGGCGCGAACGCGGCCGACGTCGAGTCGGCGGTGACCGCGGCCCGGGCGGCCTTCCCCGGCTGGGCCGGGCTCACCCCGGGCGCCCGGTCGGACCTCATGCACGAATGGGCGCGGATCCTGCGTGTCCGTGCCGGGGACCTCGCCGCGATCGAAAGTGTCAACGCGGGCAAGCCGATTCGCCTCGCCGCGGAATTCGACGTGCCCGGCACCATCGACAACACGGCCTTCTTCGCCGGCGCCGCCCGGCACCTGGAAGGCAAGGCGGCGGCCGAATACTCCGGTGACCACACCTCGTCGATCCGGCGGGAACCCCATGGGGTCATCGGGTCCATCGCGCCCTGGAACTATCCGCTGCAAATGGCGGCCTGGAAGATCCTGCCCGCTGTGGCCGCGGGAAACACGGTGGTGCTCAAGCCTTCCGAGCTGACCCCGCTGTCCTCTCTGTTGTTCGCGGAGGCCGCCGCCGACGCGGGCGTGCCGCCGGGCGTCATCAATGTGCTCACCGGCACCGGCGGCGAGGCGGGACAGGCGCTGGTGGAGCATCCGGCCGTGGCCATGGTGTCGTTCACCGGCTCCACCGGGGTCGGCAAGCGGGTGGCCGCCACCGCCGCCGGTGCGGTCAAGCGGGTCCATCTCGAACTCGGCGGCAAGGCCCCCTTCGTCGTCTTCGACGACGCCGACCCGGAAGCCGCGGCGCGGGGCGCGGTCGCGGGCGCGCTCATCAATACCGGCCAGGATTGCACGGCCGCCACCCGCGCCTATGTGCAACGCCCGCTGTTCGAGGAATTCGTCGGCCGCGTAGCCGATCTCATGGACCGGGTGGTGCTCGGTCCGGTCGAGAACCCGGAAACCGATATGGGACCGCTCATTTCGCGTGCGCACCGCGACAAAGTGCTGGGCATGGTGGAACGCGCCCGCGAATCCGGCGCGAAAATCGTACGCGGCGGCCGAATTCCGGAACACACCTCGACGGCGGGCTCCTACTTCGAGCCGACCCTGATCACCGGCGCGGCCCAGGACTCCGAGATCGTGCAGCACGAGATCTTCGGCCCGGTGCTCGTCGTGCTGCCCTTCGACTCCGACGACGAGGCCATCGCCCTGGCCAATGACACCGTCTACGGGCTGGCCGCCTCCGCCTGGTCCCGCGATGTGTTCCGCACCCAGCGGGCGAGCCGGGAAATTCAGGCCGGCTGCGTGTGGATCAACGACCATATTCCGATCATCAGCGAAATGCCGCACGGCGGGTACAAGTCCTCCGGATTCGGAAAGGACATGTCCGCCTACGCATTCGAGGAGTACACGAATATCAAGCACGTCATGTCGGATATCACCGGCACGGCGCACAAGCCCTGGCACGACATCATCTTCCGGGCCGGGTAAACGGCAGCTAAATCACGCGGGCGGGCTCCGAACGGGCCCGCCCGCGAATTTCTGGGCTATCCTCATGACACAGGAGGAGGCGGAAATGGACCGGCCGACGTCGCCGACGCAGGTATTGCGGTCCACCGTGCGCATGCCCCGCCGCTCCGAGGATCGCGCCGCCACCAGCTGACTCTCTCGAAAGCCGCCGACTGGTCCCCGTCCTCACGGGTGACCATCGGCGGCTTCCACGTACCCCGAGCACGCAGGCGCGAACGTTCGCCGTATCGGCACGAGAGAGAAGGAGTTGATCGGCCATGTCGGCCAAAGGAAGCAAACTGTGGGCGTCGGCACTCATCGATGCAGCGCCGACGCCGTACTGGACCGACCGGCCCGAGCGGCCGACCCCCACCGATCCCCTCACCACCGCCACCACCGCGGATCTGGCCGTCATCGGCGGCGGCTACAGCGGACTCTGGACCGCTCTGCTGGCCAAGGAACGTGATCCCGGCATCGATGTGGTGTTGCTGGAGTCCGGTCTCTGCGGACACGCGGCCTCGGGCCGCAATGGCGGATTCTGCTCCGCCAGCCTGACCCACGGCCTGGCCAATGGCATGGAACGCTTCCCCGACGAGATCGGCCAGCTCGAACGCCTCGGCCGCTCCAACCTGGACGACATCGAGAAGGCCATCCTCCGGTACGGCATCGACTGCGACTTCGAGCGCACCGGCGAAATGGAGGTCGCCACCGCGCCCCACGAGATCGAGTGGCTGCAGGAAAGCCACGATGCCGCCGAAGCCCTCGGCTACCGCACCGAACTGCTCGACGCCGGCCAGGTACAGGGCATGGTGCACTCTCCCACCTATCTCGGCGGCTGGTGGGACCGCGACGGCGTCGCCATGCTCGATCCGGCCCGGCTGGCCTGGGGACTACGGCGCGCCTGCCTGGATTCCGGCGTCCGCATCTTCGAAGGCACTCCGGTGCAACGTCTTTCGAAATCCCACGGCCGCACGCTGACCCTGCACACCCCGCACGGTGAGGTCCGCGCGCCCCGGGTCGCCCTGTGCACCAGCGCTTTCGCGGGCCCGGTGCCCAAGGTGTCACGCCATGTCGTGCCGGTCTACGACTACGCGCTCATGACCGAGCCGCTCACCGCCGAACAGCTCGACAGCATCGGCTGGGGCACCCGCATGGGTCTGGGCGACGCCTCCTACCGCTTCCACTACTACCGCCTGACCAGCGACAACCGCATCCTCTTCGGCGGCTACGACGCCATCTACCACTTCGGCAATCGCATCGCCCCCGCCCTGGAATACAACGAGGCCACCTTCGAAACCCTCGCCCAGCACTTCTTCCAGATCTTCCCGCAGCTCGACGGCCTGCGCTTCACCCACCGCTGGGGCGGGGTCATCGACACCTGCGGCCGGTTCTGCGCCTTCTTCGGCTCCGCCTACAAGGGCCGGCTGGTCTACGCCGCCGGCTACACCGGGCTCGGTGTGGGCGCGACCCGCTTCGGAGCGGAGGTCATGCTCGACCAGCTGTGGGGCCGCGACACCGAGCGGACCCGCCTGCGCATGGTCCGCTCCCGGCCGCTGCCGCTGCCACCGGAACCGTTGCGTTCCGCGGGAATTCACCTCACCCGCTGGTCCCTGGCCCGCGCGGACGCGCACCAGGGACGCCGCAATCTGTGGCTGAAGACCCTCGACTACACCGGCCTGGGCTTCGACAGCTGAGCAGCCGGGATCAGTTGGGCCGGCGCAGGATCAGCACGGTGATCTCGCTCGGCGCGAACAGGCGCAGCTGCGGACCCCAGAAGCCGGTGCCCCGGCTGGTGTAGAGCTGGGTGCGCTCGCCGTGGCGGCTGAGCCCGGCCACCACGGGCTGATCCAGGCGAACCAGATACCGGAAGGGCCAGATCTGCCCGCCGTGGGTGTGGCCCGAAATCTGCAGGGCCACACCGGCCGACACCGCATCGGTGACCTGTTTGGGCTGATGCGCCAGCAGGACGACCGGCAGTGCCGGATCGGCGCCGGCGAGGGCCGCGGTGATATCGGGGCCGTGGCCGGGCAGGCCGCTACCGGTGGGGTCGTCGATGCCCGCCAGCACGAGGCTGTCGCCCTCCCGGGTGATGACCTCGTGCTGGTTGCGCAGCGGCTGCCAGCCCAGGCCGGACATGTAGTCGATCCAGCCCGGGGCGTCGCCGAAGTATTCGTGATTGCCGGTGATGTAGAAGCGGCCGAACTCGGCCACGACCTTGCCCAGCGGATCGACCTGCGCCCTCCGCTTCTCCACCGAGCCGTCGGCGAGATCGCCCGCGTGACAGGCGATATCGGGATGTAGCGCGTTGACCTCCTCGACCACCCGCTCCGACCAGCGCAACCGATCGGTCGCGGCGTAGTGGGTGTCGGTGACGACCACGAGCCGGAAACCGTCCAAACCCGCACCGAGACCGGGGATCTCGACCTCGACCGTGCGCACGCGGGGCACCCGGCGCGCCTCGTATATCGCCCAGGCGGACAGCACGACCGACACCGCCAGCACCCCGGCGGCCACCACGCGCGAGCGCACCGGATCGTCCACCCCGGCGACCGCGAGCACGCCCCGGACCGCGGCGCCGATCACCGACCAGGTGAACACCACCCACATGACGCCCAGCATGGTGTCGCCCACCAGCGACGCCGCGTCGGACTGCCGCGGGCCGTGCCCGAGCAGCATGCCCGCGGGCAGCGCCAGATAGCCGAGCAGGAACACCGCCGACCCGAGCCAGAACCTTGTCCCGGACATCGTCGTGTAGACCAGCAGCCACCAGGGGAGGGCGAACAGGAGCGCGGGAATGCCGAGGAACAGAACCGCGCGCGGAACGTACTTCACGGGAGATCATCCTTGTCGGACCGAAAACCGCCGGACCCGGCGACCGATCCCAACATACCCGCGCGCTCGCGACCGCCGGTCGGCTGTTCGCCCGACCAGCCGCGATGAGGAAGGATGATCTCGTGATCGACCAGAACTCCGGCCGGGGAGCGCCGATCCTCGACGACATCTCCAAGCGGATCATCGCCCAGCTCCAGGAAGACGGGCGACGCGCGTACGCCACCATCGGCAAGGCCGTCGGTCTCTCCGAGGCCGCCGTCCGCCAGCGCGTGCAGAAGCTGGCCGATGCCGGAGTGATCCAGATCGTGGCGGTCACCGACCCCCTGCAGGTCGGGCTGTTCCGGCAGGCCATGATCGCCATCACCGTCGACGGGCCGGTGCAGCAGGTGGCCGACACCTTGGCAGCCATCGAGGAAATCAACTATGTCGTGGTGTGCGCCGGCCGCTACGACATCCTCTGCGAGGCCGTGTGCCCGGACGACGAAGCCCTGCTCGACCTGGTGTCCAACCGGATTCGCGGGCTGGCCGGGGTCCGGCACGCCGAGATCATGGTGTACCTCAAGCTGCGAAAGCAGACCTACAAGTACGGCACCCGCTGACCGGCGCGCGAACCCTCACTCGGCTCCGGGTGCGCCCGCCGGCGGCTCTGCGGTGAGCGTGGCGAGTTCGGCCGCGAGGTTGGCGCGCGCCGCGGACTCGTAGCGGGCCCGGGCGGTGGGCGTGCGGAAGAGGGCGGGCTGCCCGGCGAGCGCAGCCAGCACGGCCGCCCGGCCCGAGCGGAAGAGCGGGTCGGGGACGTGGGCGTACTCGGCGCGGACGGCGGCGGTGTAGGCGGCGTAGGCGGCCGCGTCGGCCGCGAGGATCGCCAGATCGGCATCACAGAGCACCGCGCCGTTGCGGTCCGACGGGTCCGGGTGGTGGCCGCCGGTCAGCCGGACCAGCCGAGCGGCCTCCGCCACCGTGTCCGCGCCGACTCCCAGTGCGGGCAGGGCGGTTTCGGCCAGGCGGGCGCTGGCCTCCTCGTTGTCGGTGCCGTCGACGGCGTAGACCGCGTCGTGGAAGAAGGCGGCGTAGCGCACCGCGTCCAGATCCTCCGCGTCGGCGGCGAGATCGTCGATGACCGCCAGCATGGCGGCCAGGTGCTCGGCGGTGTGATAGCGGCGGTGCGGCTCACGGTAGCGGCGGACCAGGTCCTCCCCCACCGCGCGCGCCTGCGGCCCGGCCAATTTCGTCCAGCGGTCCAGCAGATCCGCGTCCAGGCTCATCCCCATCCGGGCAGTGTGCCCAATCTTCGGTCCGGTGAAAACCCCTCCGGCAGCGTGGTTTTCACCACTGGCACATAAGGTCAAGCGTTCCCGAGCGTGAGGTAGCGCTGAATGGTGGGTCCGATGTCGGCGACGATCTGCTCCGAGCTCAGCGCCACCACCGGCTCCAGTCGTAAGACGTAGCGGCACAGGGCGAGTCCCAGGATCTGGGTGGCGATCAGGCCTGCGCGATGCGGTGCGTCGGCCGGATCACCGAATCGCAGCACGGCCGGCATGAGCTGCTGGGCGAAGATGCGCCGGGTGCGTTCCACGACGTCCTCGTCGGTCAGCGACGAACGGATGAGGGTGAGCAGGATCTCGCTGGTCGGCGGCTGTTCCCACAGCTCCAGGAAACGCGCGGCCAGCAGGGCGCCCAGCGAATCCGGCTCGGCCGCACCGAGATCCGGCAGCTCCAGGTCGATATCCAGTGCGGCGTCGAACAATCCGTCCTTGTTGCCGTAGTAGCGCATCACCATCGACGGGTCGATCCCGGCGTCGGCCGCGATCGCCCGAATGGTCGCCTTCCGGTAGCCGTCCTCGGCGAAGCGGCGACGCGCCGCCTCCAGAATCGCCGCGCGGGTCGCATCCGACCGCCGCGGACCCGTCTCCACAGTCATGCCCACAAGTGTAGGCCAACAACTGTTGACTACCAAGGGCCGGGTTACAGTGAGCCATGTCGATGCAGCCCAAGCGCTGGACGCCGCCCAAGGCGACGGCCCGCGCCCACGAAAACCACAGTGCGCCACCCATGCCGCCCGTGCGGCGACTCGAGGTGCCCGGAGACGGGCCCGAGGATGTGGTGATCGCCCCGGACGGCAGAGTCGTCGCGGGACTCGCGGACGGCACCCTGGTGGCGGTCGACCCGGCCGACGGCACGGTCGAGCGGATCGGGCACACCGGCGGGCGGCCGCTGGGACTGCACGCCAACCCCGATGGCTCGCTGCTGATCTGCGATGCCAACCGTGGGCTGTTGCGCCTGGACAAGCCGGGCGGGCAGGTCGAGGTGCTGGTGTCCGAGGTCGACGGCGTGCCGCTGAACTTCACCAGCAATGTGGTCGCCGACGGCGACACCGTCTACTTCTCCGAATCCACCCGGCACTGGTCGCTCGGGGAATACATGGGCGACATGCTCGAGCACTCCGAGACCGGTCGGCTGCTGCGCCGCAATCCCGACGGCAGTGTCGAAACCCTCGTCGACGGGCTGAAATTCGCGAACGGCATCGTGCTCGCCCCGGACCGCTCGTGCGTGCTGGTCGCCGAGACCGGCGGCTACAGCATCACCCGCTACTGGCTGACCGGGCCGAAGGCGGGCACCCACGACTACTTCGCCGAGAACCTGCCCGCCTTCCCCGACAATATGGGCCTCGGCAGCGACGGGCTGGCCTGGGTGGCGCTGGTGTCGCCGCGAAATCCGCTGCTGGACATACTGCTTCCGCTGCCCGGCGTACTGCGCCGGCTGGTGTGGGCGATTCCCGAAGCGCTGCAACCGAAACCGGCGCGCACCGTGTGGGTGCAGGCTTTCGACTTCGACGGGAATCTCGTCCACGACCTGCAGCGCGAGGGCACCGACTACGCCATGGTCACCGGGGTCGCCGAACAGGACGGGGTGATCTACCTCGGCAGCCTGAGCGAATCAGCGATCGCGGTCACCGCGGTGCCCTAGTTCTTCTGAGCCTCGTCCTGCGCGTGCTGCGCCTGGGCCAGCTGCGTCGGCGTGTACCGCAACGTCAACGCAAGCAGGCCCATGACGGCCGTGCCGATGGCGCACACCAGCAGGACGAAGGTGTACCCGCTGCCGAGCGCGTCGATCTGGTGCTGCGACATCTCGCTCACCTTGCCCGTGGCGCCCTTGTCCAGCGACAGCGTGCGCGACAGGGCTACCGGGCTCAGAATGCCGACCGCGAACGGCGTACCCATGTTCATGAACATCTGCCCCACCGCGGACAGCGGGCCGATGTGGGCCATGTCCACGCCGACCAGCACGCACAACGGCAGGATCACGATGGCGGTGCCGACACAGAAGCCGACGACCGACATCATGACCAGCAGCGTCGGGAAGTAGTCGGCCGAACTGTCCAGCGTCGACCCGAAATACAGCGCGCCCGCCAGCACCACCGCCGCCGCCAGCAGCAGCCAGCGCGCCCGAACATACATGCACGCCTTGGAGGCGACCGCGGTGCCGACGCCCGCGCCGAGGGTGAACGGGATGCTGGCCAGACCCGCGTGCAAGGGGTTGTAGCGCAACACGTTCTGCAGGAACTGCGCCACGAAGAAGGTGGTCGCGCCGAGCACGCCGGAGGTCAGGAAGATGGCCGCGAAGGTGATCACGCGATCGCGGCTCTTGAACAGCGACCACGGCAGCAGCGGGTTCGCCACATCGCGCTCGGCGAAGACGAACACCACCAGCAGGATCAGGCCGCCGATCACCGCGCCCAGGATGACCGGGCTGCCCCAACCCATTTCAGGTCCCTCGGTCGCGCCGAAGACGATCGACACACAGGCCAGCGTGCCCAGGATGGCGCCGCGCACATCCATGGACATGCGGTGGTGCGCGGTGTCGCGCAGCTGGTAGATCGCGCCCCAGACGATGAGAATGCCGATCGGCACATTGATCCAGAAGATCCAGCGCCAGTCGACCTGGGTCAGCGCGCCGCCGATGACCAGACCGCCGACCGAGCCGACACCGACCATGGATCCGAAGATGGCGATCGCCTGATTGCGGGCCGGGCCGGGCGCGTAGGTGCTCGCCACCAGCGCGAAGGCGGTCGGCGCGGCAATGGCCGCGCCCGTGCCCTGCAGGGCGCGGGCCGCGATCAGCCAGGCCTCGTTCTGTGCGGTGCCGCACAGCGCCGAGGCGACGGTGAACAGCGCGACGCCGAGGATGAGCATGCGCTTGCGGCCGAACGAGTCGCCGAGACGCCCACCCAGGAGCATGAGGCCCGCGAACGGAAGACCGTAGGCCGTGACCGTCCACGCACTGCCCGCGCTGGACAGGCCGAGCTGTTCCTGTAGTCGCGGCAGCGCCAGGATCATGACGGTGCCGTCCAGCACGACCATCAGCTGAAGCCCGCTGAGGACGAGAATTGCGAGCCCGAACGCCCGCTTGGTCACCGGATACTGCATCGTCGCAGCGGGGTTATCGAGCACCCGCCCACTGTAATGGATGCGCTATCCGGCGAACCGAACTCATGACGCGCCGTCAGGAGTTGTCCTGGTGCGGCGCGCCCGCCGTGAAGCCTGCGGTCGGGCCGATGACGATGATGGCCGGTGGGCGAATGCCCTCGGCCCGCACCCGTTCGGCGACGGTTGCCAGATCGGCGCGCAGGATGCGCTGGGTGCGCAGGCTGCCCTCCTGGATGACGGTGACCGGGGTATCGGCGGCACGGCCACCCGAGATCAGCGCGTCGGCGAACTTCTCGATCCGCTCCACCGCCATCAGCAGCACGATGGTGCCGCGCAGCCGGGCCAGCGCGGGCCAGTCGACCAGCGAATCCGGGTGGTCGGGGGCGACATGGCCGCTGACGACCACGAACTCGTGGGTGACACCGCGGTGGGTGACCGGGATACCGGCCAGGGCGGGCACCGAAATCGCGCTGGTGACACCGGGAACCACGGTCACCGGGATACCGGCGTCGACGCAGGCTTCGAGTTCCTCGTAGCCGCGCCCGAAGACATAGTTGTCGCCGCCCTTGAGCCGCACCACGAACTTGCCCGCCTTCGCGCCCTCGATGAGCGCGGCATTGATGGCCTCCTGCGCCATGGCCCGGCCGTAGGGAATCTTGGCCGCGTCGATGACCTCCACCTCCGGCCCGAGCTCGGCCAGCAGCTCCGGCGGCGCGAGCCGGTCGGCGACAACGAGATTCGCGCGGGCCAGCAGGCGGCGGCCGCGCACGGTGATGAGATCCGGATCGCCGGGGCCGCCGCCGACCAGCGCCACGCCCGGGGTTACGGGGGCCGAATCATCGGTCACCACACCGGATTGCAGGGCTTCCAGCAGCGCGTTGCGCACCGCGGCCGAGCGGCGGTGCTGACCGCCGGCCAGCACGCCCAGCGTCATGCCGTTGTAGCGCGCGGTAGCCGGAGTGACCGCGGTGCCCAGCCGTGCGGTGTCGGCGCGAACGCAGAACACACGGCGGCGGGTGGCCTCGGCGACCACGGCCGCATTGGTTTCGGGCTCGTCGGTGCAGGCCATGGCGTACCAGGCGCCGTCGAGATCGCCGTCGGCGTAGGCGCGCAACTCCAGGGTCAGCTGTCCCGAGGTGGCCATGCCCTCGACCGCGGGCGTGGCCTCACGGCTGATCACGTGCACATCCGCGCCGGAGGCGATGAGCAGCCCGAGCCGCCGCTGCGCCACCGTGCCGCCGCCGACCACGACCACGCGGCGACCGTTCAGATCGAGGCCGACCAGGTAGTTCGGATCGCCAGTGTCGACCCGGGACTCGGGAACCGGCTGGTCATCGGGGGTGGCTACGGGGTTCTGCACAAGGATTCAGGGTACGGCGTGGGCGGCGGCGCACGACAATCGCCCGGCGTCCGGGGGGCAATCGATACAGAGTTCACAACGGTCGCGGTCATCGTGCGCCTCGAACGCGCCGGTCATTTCTATGCTCGATAGCTATGACACGCAGTGCCGCCGTGCTTGTTCGCTGTTGCCTGCTCGCCGCACTGGTGGTGCTCGGCATTCCCTTCGGAATCGGTCACGCGGACCCGCCGGTGGAGGCCGTCTATGCGCAGCCGGGGTCCTGGGCGGTGACCGAACAGCGCGCCTTCACCTGTTGCGACTCCACCGGGGCGGCCTACGACATCTGGTATCCGACCGAACTGGGGGCCAACGGGTTCCGGCATCCGATCATCACCTGGGGCGACGGGACCAACGCGCATCCGAACCAATACGCGTATCTGCTGCGGCATTTCGCGTCCTGGGGGTTCGTGGTGATCGCCACCGAGAATTCGGCCACCGGGTCGGGGATCGACATCGCGGGGGCGGTCGACACGCTGCTGTCCCTGGCCGCGGACCCGGGCAGCGTCTTCCACGACCGGCTCGACCCGGAAGCGATCGGCGCGGTGGGGCATTCGCAGGGGGCGACGGGCGTCCTCAATGCCATGATGCGTTCGGGCGGCCGGATCAAGACCGCGGTGCCGATCGAACTGCCCGTCCAACTGTCGTGCTTGCTGGTCTCGTGCCCCGATACCCACGGACTGGCCGGCGGCTCGGTGTTCTTCGTGAACGGTTCGGCCGACACCGTCATCTCACCCTCCGAGCAGACCTTGCCGCCGATGGCCGTCGGCCTGCAATCACTACGAGCCTTCTACGACGCGGTGCCCGCCGGTGTCCAGAAGGCGTGGGGCACCCTGGTCGGCCCGAATCACAATGATGTTCAGGGCCAACCGGATTGCGCCGACGCCTCCTGGCCGTGCACCTCCGGCGTCTCCGGCTATCTCGGCTATCCCACCGCCTGGCTGGTCGCCCGGCTGCTCGGCAGGGCCGACGCCCAGCGGGCGTTCGCGGCCGGATCCGGCGAATTCCTCGCCCCGAATCCGCTGTGGACCAACCAGATCAGCGACATCACTACCCCATGACCTTGCCGAAGTTCGCGTCTTCCTGAATCAGGTGCAGGCCACGGCCTTTCCGGAGCGGCAGCTGGCCGAGGTCGACCTGATCGAGCGTGATGGTGACCGGGTGGCCGTCCAGCCGGCCGTCGAGCACCAGCCGGTTCGGCGTCGGTTGCTCGTAGCCGAGATCGGCCAGGTCCGTGGTCGCCTGCGCGCCGCGGAGCACCAACCGGTGTGCACCGGTGTCGATCTGCGCGCCGAGCGGCATCAACTCATCGTCCATGCGCTGCACGACGGCCATCGTGGGCTGGTCGAAAACCACTCGCCGCCAGCGGCTCTCATCGGTCAGCAGCGGCGGCACCGGCTGGCCGTCGCGGGTGAAGTCGGTGACCGTCCAGATGCCGTACAGCTCGGATTTCGGGCTGCCACCGCCGTATTCGTGCCAGTTGTCCGCCCCCATCCAGGCGTAGCCGGCCGACAACCACATGATCAGCAGCACCTGCGCGGCGGCCGCCCAGCGCAGCGTCCGGCGAGTGCGGAACGGCTCTGGGGTGGCGGCCGGACCGGCGGCCCGGCCGGACAGCAGCGCGGTGAGCCGCGGCGCCTCGGGCACCAGCAGGACCAGGCAGAGCAGCATCAGATGGAACGACAGCAGCTTCACCGGCACATCGAAGGTCATGTTCAGCACCCACACCTGCGCCATGCTCACCAGGCTCAGCAGCACACCCGCCAACCGGGTGCGCGGCAGCAGCAGGAGCACACCGCCCAGCACCTCGGCGGTACCCAGCAGGCTTTCGTACACCGGTGACACGCCGACCTGACTCCACAGCACACTCATGGGCGCGAAGTCGCCGTACGGGGTCAGCAGCGTGGTGAGCGCGGGCTCGGGCATCTGCGTCGGAATCGTCTTGGCGAACCCGTATCCGAGCATCTGACCGGCCAGGCACAACCGGATGAAGAACAGGAACCACGCGGACAGGCGGTGGTACCCGGTCCGGGTGCGGTCCAGCATCGTCCAGAGCACGGTCCCGACCGCCGCGATCACGAGCAGGCAGAACACCAGGATCCAGAAGACCGCCTGGTCACCGCTGCCCGAGGTGTGCAGCGCCACATCGGTCCCGAAGACGGTGTGGCCCACCCACTTCACCACGGGCAGGGACACGCTCATCCAGAGGCGGGGCCAGTCGTCCGGGAGCCAGCGTTGCAGCGGTCCCACGAAGTCGATCAACATTTGCGGGTAGAAGACGCAGAAGAGCCCGAAGTACAGGAATCCGAAGCGGAAAAGAATGCGTCCGATCGGATTCCAGGACCGTGCGGGTTCGGTGTCCCTCCCCTCCCGATCGATCGCGGTATCGATTGTCTGCACGCTCATGCCCCGTCCCTCGCTTCCATTCGGAAGCTTCGACGGTAGGCGGTCCGGCGGCCCGCACGCTTCCGGAATCACCCTGAGCCGACCCGGAATATGCCTGATAGGAACTACTTCTCGAGGAGTACGTGTCAGCACGACCACGACGCGGCGACCAAGCCACATCCCGTTCACCGGTACTGGTGAAACGGGTCTCGCCGATCCCCTTCCGGAGCTATTTAGAACGCGTTACATTTCACCCAACGTGCCGACCGGACTTACCACAGCGGCGACTCGGCCGCATCCGGTAGCCCCAGGCACTCCGCTACACCCGCGCAGGGAGGACCCCATGACTTCGGCCCACGCCGATCCCAACCAGCGGATGGAACTCACCGTCTCCGACCAGAACCTCGACGAACTCGCGACCGAACTCGCGCAGTGGCTCGGGACCAAGGTCGAGGCCGACGAGCCGCCGCAGGTCACCTCGATCACCCGGCCGCAGGCCGGCGGCATGTCCAGCACCACGCTGCTCTTCGACGCCGAGTGGACCGAGCAGGGGCAGGCGGCCGGCGGATCCTTCGTGGCGCGGCTCGCGCCCGATCAGAGTTCCTTCCCGGTATTCGAGAACTACGACCTGGCAACGCAGTTCGCGGTCATGGCCGGTGTCGCCGAGGCCACCGACCTGCCGGTGCCGCCGCTGTGCTGGCTGGAAACCGGCTCCGACAATGTGCTCGGCGCACCGTTCTTCGTCATGCGACGCGTGAACGGTCGTGTGCCCGAGGACAATCCGCCGTACGTGTTCGTCGGCTGGCTGCACGAGGCCACCCCGGAGCAGCGCTATCAGGTGACCCGCCGGACCATCGAGATCATCGCCAGGGTGCACTCGATTCCCGATCCGGAGCAGCGGTTCCCGATGCTGGCGGGCGAGGGCTCGGCGCTGCGGCGGCACTTCGAGGCCCAGCGGGCGTGGTACGACTGGGCGCTCGCCCGCGACGGCTTCCGAATCCCGCTGCTGGAGCGCACCTTCGACTGGCTCGAGGAGAACTTCCCCACCGATACCGGATCCGACGTGCTGAGCTGGGGCGACGCCCGGCCGGGCAATGTCATGTTCGACGATTTCGATCCGGTCGCGGTACTGGACTGGGAGATGGCCGCCATCGGCCCGCGGGAACTCGACGTGGCCTGGACGATTCTCATCCACCGGTTCTTCCAGGATATCGCCACGCGGTTCGACCAGCCGGGCCTGGCCGACTACATGCGGCGTTCCGATGTGGAGAAGCTCTACGAGGAGGCCAGCGGGCACGCCGTGCGCGACCTGGACTGGTACCTCATGTACGCCGCGCTGCGGCACGGCATCGTGATGGCCCGCATCCGGCGGCGGATGATCCACTTCGGTGAGGCAGCCGACAACGACGATCGCGACGACTACGTGATGCACCGGCATCTGCTGGAAGCCATGCTCGACGGCACCTACTCGTGGGATTGAGAGATGACGCAGAATCAGATCAACTCGCTCGACGAATATCCGATCCATCAGACCCCGCTGTCCATGTCGCGGGTCGGGACCAGCGATCGGAACTTCTACGACCGCAACTACTTCAACGCCCTCGACACCGGCAGTGACACCTTCCTGGTCACCGGTTTCGGCGTGTACCCGAACCTGGGCGTGACCGACGCGTTCGCGACCGTGCGCCGCGGCGACACCCAACGGGCCGTGCGGTTCTCCGACGCCCTGGCCGAGCGCAGCCTCGAGCCCAAGGTCGGCGGCTACCGGATCGAGATCGCCGAACCGCTGCAGAAGATCCGCGTGCTCTGCGAACACGAGGACCTGTCCTTCGACCTGACCTGGGAGGGTTCCTTCCCGGCCATGGCCGAGCAGCCGCACACCATCCTCACCGGCGTGCACCGGCCCATCATCGACGCGCAGCGCTTCGCCCAGGTCGGAACCTGGTCGGGCACACTGCATGTCGACGGCACGGATATCAGCGTTGACCCGTCCGCATGGTGCGGCACCCGCGACCGCTCCTGGGGGATCCGCCCGGTCGGCGAATCCGATCACCCCGGCCGGTTGGCGGCCGAACCGTCCGAAGGCTTCTGGTGGCTGTACGTGCCGCTGCTGTTCGACGAGTTCTCCATCATCGTCATCGTGCAGGAGGAGCCCAACGGGTTCCGCACGCTCAACGACGCCACCCGGATCTGGAAGGACGGGCGAGTCGAGCAACTGGGCTGGCCCCGTGTGCATCTGACGTACAAGTCCGGCACGCGCATCCCGACGCGGGTGCGCCTGGATCTCACCACGCCCGACGGCAAGCCGCTCGAGGTCGAGGTCGAGGCCGGAACCTTCATGGCCCTCAATGTCGGTTGCGGCTATGGCGGCGACCCCGATTGGCAGCACGGCCAATGGAAGGGCCGCGGCTGGTCCGAGAGCAAGCTCTACGACCTGACCGACCCGGCCATTGCCGGACGCATTCCGTTCGGCGTCATCGATCACGTCGGCAAGGCGCGCTGCGGCGACGCCGAGGGCTGGGGACTGTTCGAGCACGGCACCATGGGTCGCCACGATCCGACCGGATTCGCCGATTGGGGTTCTGTCGCACCCTGATCGCGCACAGCCGCAGCCCTCGCCGGTATCCAACCACCCGGCGGGGGCTGCGGCGTGTGGGTCTCAGCCGCCCAGTAGCCGCCGGACCGCGGCGGCGACCTGCTCGGGTCGCTCGGCCGGCACGATGTGTTCGGAATCCGCGTCCTCGATGTGCGCGCCGACGGACTCGCCGTAGCGGCGTTGGTATTCACGGATGATGTCGTGATTCCGGGACTGCAGCCGGTTCGCTCGCGACGAGGTGATCAGAGTGACGTCGCACGTGGGCAATTCCGGTGGCCTGCTGCGGAATTCGGTGATCGCGGACGCGACGGCCCGGATTTCGTGCCGGGTATGCGTGAGGCCGGCGGGAGTGAAATCCTCGCGCAGCATGGTGTCGTAGGTGGCGGGGGCGAACATGCGGCCGTAGGAGCGGGTCAGCACGCGCATGAGCGGGCGGCTGCGGGCGAGGAACTGCTGCACCGCGAGAATTCGATCGGTCTTGCGCGCCGTCGGTGCCCAGTCGTCGTAGTTCGGCGCCGTCTCCGGCGTCGGGTCGATCAGCACCAGCCCCGCCAGGCTCGGCGCCAGCTTATCGGCGGCACGACGCACGATCAGGCCACCCATGCTGTGCGCCACCAGGATCACGCGGTTCGGCGCCAGCGCCTCGATCAGGGCGACGAGGGTGTCCGCCATGTCGTCGATGCGCTGCGGTGGCTCGGCACGACCGCTGCGTCCGCGGCCGGCCCGGTCGTAGGCGACGGTTGTCGCGACATCCCCCAGCAGCGGCACCACCGCATCCCACAGCGTGCGGCCGGCGCCCGCACCGGACTCGAACACCACCGCGGTGTCGCCGGAACCGGACTCTTCGACGTAGATCTCGTTGCCGTGCAATGACAGTCGTTTCCCCGCCATGTTCCGCATCATGACCACCTCCCTAACGATCCCAACTTTGGGAACGGTACCAGAAATGGGATAGTTGGACCATGGATCCCACTGAGCTGCTACTCCATCCGGTGCGACTGCGCATCGTGCACGCCCTGTCCGGCGGGCAACTGCGCAACGCGAGCGAGCTGTGTGATCGGCTGCCCGACGTGCCACGAACCAGCATCTACCGCCAGCTCGGGCTGCTCGTGGACGGCGGCATGCTCGAGATCGGCGACGAGCGGCGCGTGCGAGGCGCGGTCGAGCGGTCGTATCGGCTGCGGGCCGACCGGCGCACCATCGCACCCGAAGCCGGGAAAGCGATGACGGTCGACGATCATCGCGCCGGATTCGCCGCTGCCATGGCCGTTTTGATCGCCGAGTTCAACGCCTACCTGGACCGGCCGGATGCCGAACCGTACGCCGATTCGGTGAGCTATCGGCAGGGGACGCTGTGGTTGAGTCCGGAAGAGCTCGCCACCATGCTCACCGGACTTCGCGAGCTCGTCGCTCCACTGGTTGCGAACAAGCCGGGGCCGGGCCGCAGACCATACCTCCTCAGCCCGATTCTCTTTCCCGGCGACGGGTCTCCCTCAGACAGCCGAGGGAGCGGTCAGGTGGAGGGCCACCAGTAGTTGGCGACCATGTAGAGGCTGAGTAGGAAGCCTGCGATGAAGATCAGGGCACCGATCGCGATTCCCCAGGTCGGACGCCAGCCGTGGCGTAGGGCTATGCGACCGAGCAGCCAGGAGACGGCTCCACCGGCTGCCCAGGTGTACAGAGGGAATGCGCCCAGGCCCAGGATGATCTGAGGTGGGCAAGGGTGCCGCCAGCCGCAGAACTCTGGGATGCCGTCCAGGTCTCTGATGATGAGGAAGGACAGGAAAGCTGTGGCGCAGAGGCCCACGGTGCCCCAGAAACGCCACCATATAAGGAAGGTGCGCCAGCCGTCGGGTACCAGGGTGGGATAGGCCACAAGGCAAAAGATAAAGAACAAAACGCAAAAGACAAAAGACCAAAGGATCAAAGATGCCTGGAGAAGGGAGGGGCCGGGCTGACGTCCGCGCCTGCACCTACCAGCCCCCTCGCCTTTGAAGCCGCATGTGGGGTTGCTGCAGGAGGTAATCCTTCAGATCACGGGGTTGGGGTCGGCACATCGTGGTTGTCGGCGTCGTGGTGGCGGCGGTGGCGGTTGGGATCGGCGAAGCAGTGGCAGTGGCAGTGGCGGCGGTGGTCGCGGAGGCAGTGGCGGTGGCAGGAATGTCACTGTGGGCGTTGGGGTTCGGGGATCAGCGGGGAGTTTGCGGTGGGTGTGTCTGTAGAAGGTGATGCGTGCAGTCCGTGGGCCGGGATCGGCGGGAGACGGCTCCCGAACTCGGCGTCAGCCCAAGTCCGGCAGGGCAGGCGACGCAACCACACCTCCCCGTCCCTGCCCACACCAGCAGCACACGAGCAGCCGGGAATCACGCCGCCCGTGAACCCCACCTCCGGCAACTGAAATCGATGGCAGCCGCGACCCACTGCCCGACGTGATGTCTGTCGTTCACGTGTGGGGTGCCCGTGGGGTCGAGACGTTTCGGGGCAATCCACCCGGTCCGCCCCCGATAGGGGGAATCCTTGCCCATGACCACGGTTTTCCAACCGTCGGCACTATCGTTGACCAGCGCATGACAGTGATCACATGCCAAGGTCAGGTTGGTCAGATCGGTGGGTCCGCCTGTGGCCCAGTCGGTGACGTGGTGGACCGCGCACATCGACGCGGGCGCATCACATCCTGGTCGGGTGCAGCCCTTGTCGCGGGCGATCAACGCCAACCGCTGGGCGGGAGTGGCCAGGCGCTCGCAGCGACCCAGGTACAGCGGCAGCCCGTTGGCGTCGAGGACGGCCAGCACCGGGCGGGTGCCCTCGGCCAGCTTCAATGCCTCGTTGATCGAGACGTGGCCGCCGGAGGCGGTGGTTGCGACTCCGGCCCCGCGCTCGAGGTCGGCGAGGTTCATGGTGAGGATGGCCTGTACCGGCAGACCCCGGTGGGAGCCGAGCTTGGCGGGGTCGACGCCGGGCTGCAGCAACGCGAACAAGGCGTCGTGGGTGCGCTGACCGGCATCGCGACGGTCGCGACGGGCGGCGGCCTCCAACACCTTCGAATCAACGACACCGCCAGTCGCGGTGGGGCTTTCGGGGTCTTCGATGTTGCACATGCCCGGACGCGCGAACTTGGCGAAGACGGCATCGAGCAGGGCCCGCAGTTCGGGGGTGATCCAGCCCTCGATCCAGGACATGCCATCGATGCCGGGTCGGCACAGCATGATTCCGCGCTTGCGACGGCGGTCGGCGTCGGAGACGACCTTGCCGTCCGGGTCGACACGAGCGAGGATGTCGCGACCGATCTTGGGCAGATCGTCGGGCCACCCGATACGGGAATGGCCGACCAGGATGTCCTCGGCCTCGGCGCGCGTCCCGGCGGGGATATCGGCGGGCAGGTGGTTCATGACATCGACGATGTTGCGGACATGATCACGCGAGATATCGCCCGTCTCATAGGCTTCAGCGGTCTTGGCCAACGTCGCTGGGCGCAGGTGTCCGGTGGGTTCGAAGAATTCTCCGCACTGGCGGGTGATCTTCACTCGCACCGACGCGTCGTACCTCGACAATCCCAACGTCTGCCGCAGGAACGGCACCACATCCTTGGCCCCACTGCCTTCGGGCAGCGAGCGATTACAGGCTTCGATGATCAGGCGTGAATCCAGCGCGGACAGTTGCCGTTTGCAGGTTTCCAGGCGCTGCATCAATTCCACGACATCACCGTCGGAGAACCGGTTCAGGCTGCCGTGCAGGACAGAAGCCGACAGGGTTTCGACAGCGGCCGCCAATTCGGCGATACCGCATGCGTTGAGTGTCACCCCCGTCGAATTCATGCTTTGATTTTACCGCCGATTGGAGATGTCAGGAACCCGAAATGTCCAGTATCCCTTACCTTTTCACATTTATGACTACGAATTTACTTCTGCCGCAGCGATAACGACCTCAGCGAAAACAGTTTTGGCGATAACCAAATTCCCGCCATCGCTGGCCAGCACAGCAGCCGCCTCGGCAACGCTCGCGCTCCCCACAGCGAGCGCGACCCGCTCCGACGGATTGGGTACGGAAACGGCCCCCAACTCCGTGAGCGTGAATCCCACCAGCTCAATGCCCAGCTGGTCGGCAGCCGACCTGATCCCCGGCTCTGCGATGCGCCGCTCGACGGTCGCCAAGCAGCGAATCGCCCTGTCGCCGACCGCGTTCCGAATCGCGACCAGGATGGCGTCGGCGGTCGTTCCAGGGCGTAGTCCGACCCCGACAGCCAATTCAGGCCGGGGCATGGGTGCGGGCGAAATCAGCGGCGGTGGTGACGAATCGGCCGACAGCCGTCGGATTGCCGGCGGGGTGGGTGTGCAGGTAGGACGCGTGGACGCGATGCACTGCCGCGCCCTCGCGGACGGTCTCTCCGGAGGGAGCGCGCCAGGCCCAGGCAGCGGCGGCGGACCCGGGGGTGACCAGGTGGGTGCGGTGGAATTCGTGGCCGCGCACGCGTTCGCCCGCGCTCCAGAGCGGAGTATCGGTGAGCGCCACCGCATCCCGGTAGCCGAGGGTGAGGCGCGGGCCGAATTCGGCGTCGGCGTCGATGACCCCGGCCATTCGGTGGCCGTCGAGGGTGCGGGTCAGGTAGAGCAGGCCCGCGCATTCGGCGTGGATCGGGAGACCGCGGCCGGCCTGTTCGGCGATGGCGGCGAGCAGGCCCGTGTTGGCGGCGAGTTCGGCTGCGTGCTCTTCGGGGAAGCCGCCCGGAAGAACCAGCCCGGCTGCACCGGACGGCAATTCGTCGCGCAGCGGGTCGAAGACTCGCACCTGAGCGCCCGCCGCCGCCAGCAGCTCGCGATGTTCGGCGTACCCGAAGGTGAAGGCCGGTCCGCCCGCCATCGCCACCACCGGCCCGGATTCCGCCGCCGTCACCTCGGCGGCGGGATCCCAGTCCTGCCCCTGTGCGCTCGACGCGGCCAAGGCGGCCACCGCCGCGAGATCGATATGTGCCGCAACGAGATCCGTCATGGCATCCACGGCGGCCTGGGCCGCCGAGCCGTGCTCCACCGCCGGAATCAGGCCGAGATGCCGTGACGGCACCGCCAATTCGGCCAGTCGCGGCAGTGCGCCCAGTACCGGCAGCCCGACGCGGGCGCAGGCCGCACGCAGCACCTGCTCGTGGCGTTCGCTGCCGACCCGGTTGAGAATCACTCCGCCGAGCCGGATTCCGCTGTCGTAGGTCGCGAATCCGTGCAGCAGGGCCGCCAGGCTCTGGCTGTGCCCGCGCGCGTCGACCACCAGGATGACCGGCGCGCCCAGCATGGCGGCGATCTGGGCGGTCGAGCCCTCGGCGACGGGTTCGGTGTGGTGCTCGTCGATGCGTCCGTCGAACAGGCCCATGACGCCCTCGACGACCGCCAGATCGCAGCCCTGGCTCCCGTGCCGGTACAACGGCACCACGCGGTCGGCCCCGACCAGCACCGGATCCAGGTTCCGCCCGGGCCGTCCGGCCGCCAGCCCGTGATATCCCGGGTCGATGTAGTCCGGGCCCACCTTGAACGGCGCGACCCGGTGCCCGGCCCGGCGCAGTGCCCCGATCAAACCGGTGGCGACGGTTGTCTTCCCGCTTCCCGACGCGGGCGCGGCGATGACGACCGCGGGCGTGTTCACCATTCGATGCCGCGCTGGCCCTTGCGGCCCGCGTCCATCGGGTGCTTCACCTTGGTCATCTCGGTGACCAGGTCCGCGGCCTCGATCAGCGCCTGCGGTGCGTCGCGGCCGGTGATCACCACGTGCTGGTTGCCCGGCCGGTTGCGCAGCGTCTCGACGACCTCGTCCACGTCGACCCAGCCCCACTTGAGCGGGTAGGTGAACTCGTCCAGCACATAGAACCGATGCTGCTCAGCCTCCAGGCGGCGGCGAATCTCCTGCCATCCCGCCAGCGCCGCGGCCGCATGATCCTCATCGGACCCCTGCTTCCGCGTCCACGACCAGCCCTCCCCCATCTTGTGCCACTCCACGGCCCCACCGACCCCGGTCTCGTCGTGCAGCTTCCCGAGCGTCCGGAACGCGGCCTCCTCCCCCACCTTCCACTTCGCGCTCTTCACGAACTGGAACACCGCGACATCGAACCCCTGATTCCAGGCCCGCAGCGCCATCCCGAATGCCGCCGTCGACTTCCCCTTCCCGGGCCCGGTGTGCACCGCGAGCACAGGCAGATTCCGACGCTGCCGCGTCGTCAGCCCGTCATCCGGAATGCTCTCCGGCAGCGGCACACCCTTCGGCATCGTCTCCAGCTCCTTCCACACCGACTCGTCGGTGAATCACGGTGCCATACGCACCCGGCACGCCGATCCGCGCCCCGGTCCAGCGCGACGACCGGTCACCGGTTGTGGTCATGGCCTCGCGGTTGGTCCACCGGCCGCAACCGGCGGCGGAGGAACGGGTGGGTGGTCAGGCGGCTCGGGTGGCGCGGATGATGCCGGCCACGGAATCGCCGGTGAGGGCGGTCAATTGGAGGTAACCGGCGCGGAGGGCGGTGGCTATGTCGCGGGCGAGGTTCAGGCGGATCATGCCGCGTTCGCAGTCGATGACCATGGCGGTGACGGCGTCGTCGGCGAGCATGCGGGCGGCGGTTCGGGCGCGCGGCAGCGGGTCGGTGCCGCCGGTGGCCCGGCCGTCGGTGAGGAGGACGAGGAGGGGGCGGCGGTGGGGGTCTCGGGTGCGTTCGCGGCGGATGAGGTCGCGGGCCTTCAGGAGGCCGTGCGCGAGTGGGGTTTTGCCGCCGGTGCGGAGGTCGGCGAGGCGGCGGACGGCGATGTCGACCGACGAGGTGGGCGGGAGGACCAGCTCCGCGTCCTGGCCGCGCATGGTGATGACGGCGACCTTGTCGCGGCGCTGGTAGGCGTCGCGGAGCAGCGCCACCACCGCGTTGGTGACGGCGGCGAGACGGTCGCGGGCGGCCATGGAGCCGGAGGTGTCGACGACGAAGACGACCAGGTTGCCTTCGCGGCCTTCGCGATACGCGCCCCGCAGGTCGTCGGGGGCGAAGGCGAGGGGGCCCGACAGGCGGCCACGCTCGAACTGGCGCGGGGCCGCGGCGAAGATGGTGCCCAGCAGGTGCAGGCCGGTGGAGGTGTCGTCCGTGGTGCGCACGACGCGGCCCTGGCGGGTACGGGCACGGGAGCGGCGGCCGGGCGCGCCCTCGCCGACGCCGGGGACCTCCCAGCGCGGGGGCTTGGGCAGCGCGGCGGTGGGGGCGGCGACACGGCCCTCACGTCCGGGACGGCCGGCCGGGTCGTTCCGGTCCCTCCGATCGTCGTCCGGGCGCGGGTCACCCGGTGGATTCTGGCCTCCCCCAGAGAGATCCGGGCCGCTACCCGGGGAATCGGAGTCACTCGGCAAAGGGTCCGAGCCATCGCACGACCCAGGACCGCCATCGTGCGAGTCCGGTTCGACGCCAGGTAAATCGGTGTGTTCCGGGTTCAGGCCGGAATCCTCGGCCCCGTCCACCGGATCCTGCGGTCCCGCACCGTTGTTCGGCGGGACCGCTTCACCTTTTCCCAGGCTGTCGTCCTCCTCGGCGCGGGCCGCTTCCTCGGCCGCGTTCCGCATGGCATCGTCGAGCTGCTCCTCGCTGATGCCGGGTTCGTCGAAGGGATCACGGCGACGGCGGTGCGGCAGCGCCAGTTCGGCGGCCACGCGCACATCGGACTCGGTGACCGCGGTCGCTCCGCGCCAGGCCGCATGGGCCGTCGCGGTGCGCGCCACCACCAGGTCGGCGCGCATGCCGTCGACATCGAAGCTCGCGCACAGGGCGGCGATGCGGCGCAGCTCGACATTGTCGAGACCGACGTCGGCGAGCTTGTCGCGGGCGGTCAGAATGCGTTCGGCGACTTCACGATCCGCGGCGGCATAGCGGCCGGCGAAGGCGCCGGGGTCCGCCTCGTAGTCCAGGCGGCGGCGCACGACGGCCATCCGCACGTCCACATCCCGGGAGGCGACCACGTCCACGGTGAGCCCGAACCGGTCCAGCAGCTGCGGCCGCAGCTCGCCCTCCTCCGGATTCATGGTGCCCACCAGGACGAATCGCGCCGGATGTGTGTGCGAGACACCATCGCGCTCGATGTGCACCCGCCCCATGGCAGCCGCGTCGAGCAGCACATCCACCAGATGGTCGTGCAGCAGATTCACCTCGTCGACGTAGAGCACGCCGTGATGTGCGGCGGCCAGCAGCCCCGGCTTGAACGCCTGCTCCCCGTCCCGCAGCACCCGCTCCAGATCCAGCGACCCGACCACCCGGTCCTCGGTGGCGCCCACCGGCAGCTCCACCAGGCGCGCGGGCCGCGCCCCGGACTCGTCCACCACCGGCGGCAGCAACTGCGCCAGTGCCCGCACCACGGTCGATTTCGCGGTGCCCTTCTCCCCGCGCACCAGCACCCCGCCGATCCCCGGATGCACCGCGCACAGGATCAGCGCCAGCTGCAACCGCTCCTGCCCCACCACCGCGGAGAACGGAAACCCGGCCTCATCACCGGCCGCACGAACACTCTCGGAGTAAGCCACAGGAGAAATGGACACGACCCCAACTCTAAGCGCGCCACCGTCCCCCACCCCGAGCACCCCTTCCCGGTCGCGCCGGCCGACCCGGGCCACTGGATGAAACAGCCGCGCCCGCTGTGGGTTTCACAGCGGGCGCGGGGTTGTTCGGTGGGTGCGGGGTCAGCCGCGGCGCATCGGGATGTGCGGAATGCCGTCTTCGATGTACTCCTCGCCGTCGGGCTTGAAGCCGTGCTTGGTGTACATGTCGAGCAGGTAGGTCTGAGCATTCAGGCGGACGGTCGCCGAGCCGGCCTCGGCCAGGGCGGCCTGCAGCAGGCGGGTGGTGTAGCCGTGGCCGCGGGCCTCGGGGGTGGTGCAGAGGCGGCCGATGCGGAAGGACTTCACGCCCTCGTCGTGCTCCTCCATGAGGCGCAGGGTGCAGATGACCTCGCCCTCATCGTCGAGCCAGAAGTGCCGGGTTTCCGGCAGCAGGTCGAACCCGTCCAGTTCCGGGTACGCGCACTTCTGCTCGACGACGAACACCTCGACGCGAAGTTTCAACAGCTTGTACAGCGTCGCGGTGTCCAGGTCTTGGGACCACGACCGTTTGAGAGCAACCGTTGACATCATCGCGTCTTGCTATCACATCTAGGCGTGAGAAGCGACACCGACGGGTGTGGGCGTGTTGTCCGATTCCACCGAATCCAGCTGC
This sequence comes from Nocardia sp. CA-151230, assembly GCF_050942175.1. NCBI lineage: Bacteria > Bacillati > Actinomycetota > Actinomycetes > Mycobacteriales > Nocardiaceae > Nocardia > Nocardia sp. CA-151230. The sequence goes on along the minus strand of NZ_CP192061.1, from coordinate 2,328,269 downwards.
AGAGCCTTGGTGGACCAGTCCCAGACCTCGCGGTACAGGGCCTGGTTCTCGGAGAGCTTGACGCCCAGCGACGGCACCATTTCCTTGAGTTTCGGCTCCCACGTGGAGAATTCGCGCGGGAAGCACTTCTTCATGACATCCAGCATGGCGCTCACACAGGTGGACGCGCCGGGGGACGCGCCGAGCAGACCGGCGATGGTGCCGTCCTCGGCCGAGACGACCGCGGTGCCCAGCTCCAGCACGCCGCCGATGCCCTTGCGGCGGATCATCTGCACGCGCTGACCTGCGATGATCAGCTCCCAGTCGTCGCTGTCGGCGCGCGGGATGAACTCCTCCATGGCGCCGATGCGGCCGTTCTGCGACTTGAGCAGCTCGGAGACCAGGTAGTTGACCAGGCCCATCTCCGTGACGCCCACGCCCAGCATGGAGAACAGGTTGTTCGGCTTGACCGACTTGATGAGGTCGGTCAGCTTGCCGTCCTTGAGGAACTTCGGCGTCCAGCCGGCGTAGGGGCCGAACAGCAGGCCCTTCTCACCGTTGATGACGCGAGTGTCCAAGTGCGGCACCGACATCGGCGGCGCGCCGACCGACGCCTGGCCGTACACCTTGGCCTCGTGCTGGGCGATCAGGTCCGGGTTGGTGCAGCGCAGGAACAGGCCCGACACCGGGAAGCCTCCGAAGCCGCGGATCTCCTTGATGCCCGACTTCTGCAGCAGCGGCAGCGCGCCGCCGCCCGCGCCCACGAACACGAATTTGGCATTGATGACCCGCACCTTGTTGCTGCGCAGGTTGCGCACCTTGACCAGCCAGGAGCCGTCGGACTGCTTGGTCAGGTTCAGCACGTCGTGGCCGAAGGCGATGTCCGCGCCGGACGCACCCAGGTAGGCCAGCAGTTCCTTGGTGAGCTCACCGAAGTCGATATCGGTGCCCGAGTCCGTCCAGTTCAGGGCGACCGGGTCGGAGAAGTCGCGGCCCTTGGCCATCAGGGGCAGGCGACGGCTGAATTCGGCTGCGTCGTCGATGAATTCCATGCCCTCGAACAGCGGGTGCTTGGACAGCGCCTCGTGGCGCTTGCGCAGGTACTCCACGCCGTCCGGGCCGTGGGTGAAGCTCACGTGCGGGATGGGGTTGATGAAGTTCGACGGGTTGGCGAGCACGCCGTTCTCGACCGAGTAGGACCAGAACTGGCGCGAGACCTGGAAGCGCTCGTTGATGTCGATGGCCTTGGTGATCTCCACCGAGCCGTCGGCGTTCTGCGGCGTGTAGTTCAGCTCGCACAGGGCGGAGTGGCCCGTGCCGGCGTTGTTCCAAGGGTCGCTGCTCTCGGCGGCCGCGGCCTCCAGGCGTTCGAAGACGGTGATCGACCAGTCCGGCTGCACCTGTCGAAGCAAGGCACCGAGGGTGGCACTCATGATGCCGGCACCGATGAGTACTACATCGGTCTTTTCAATCGTGGCAGCGTTCGACACGGCGTTGATCGACTTCCTTGTCATTTGTGGGTCACCAGGTGGGGGTTAGGTTACCCGTCGTTCACTTGGACTCAATTCTGCCCCTGACCATTCCCGAATCCTGCTTCGAAATCCCCGAATGTGAGAGATCCCTCCCAAATGGACATCGTCGGGACGCGGTCTATGTTGGGCGTGTGACCTCCGAAACGTCATCCACCACGTCGTTGACCACCGCCTGGCAGCCCGATGTGCTGGGTGCCGACTATCAGCAGCTGACCATCCCGATGGGTCCGGATCCGGACGGTGAGGGCGACGTGGTCGCCACCCTGGTCCGTTACGCCCCGGCCGACGCCCCGGTCGCCACCCGGGCCGTGCTGTACGTGCACGGGTTCACCGACTACTTCTTCCAGGAGCACCTGGCCCAGCACCTGGCCGCCCAGGGCTACGCCTTCTACGCGCTGGATCTGCGCAAATGCGGGCGCTCGCAGCGGGCCGGCCAGACCCCGCACTACGTGAGCGACCTGGCGCTCTACGACACGGAGCTGAACCGGTCGCTGCAGGTCATCCGTGAGGAGACCGAACTGCCGGTGCTGATCATGGCGCACTCCACCGGTGGCCTGGTGACCTCGCTGTGGCTGAATCGATTGCAGGCCACCGGCGGCGCTCGCGCGCGGGGCATCACGGGCCTGGTGCTCAACAGCCCCTGGTTCGACCTGCAGGGACCCGGCTACTACCGCTCGGTGGGCACGCCGCTGCTGGAGGGCCTGGGCCGGTTGCGGGGGTTCGCGAAGCTGCCACTCGGTGTCTCCACCGCGTACGGTGACAGCCTGCACCACAGCGTCTCCGGCGAGTGGGATTACAACCTGGACTGGAAACCGTTGAGCGGCTACGCGGTTCACGCCGGCTGGCTGCGGGCCATTCGCCGCGGTCAGCTCCGGCTGCACAAGGGCCTGGACATCGGTGTGCCCGCGCTGATCCTGCGGTCGAAGGCCACCAAGTTCATGAGCAAGTACGGGCCCGCCGCCGAACTGGCGGATCTGGTACTCGACGTCAAGCAGATCCAGCGCTGGTCGGGCTGCCTGGGCGAGCGCACCAATATCGTGCCCATCGAGGGTGCGCGGCACGACGTGTTCCTGTCGTCGGAGACGCCGCGCTCCCAGGCGTTCTGGGAGCTGGATTCCTGGCTGAAGTGGCTGGCCGACTCACCAGAAGCTGGTGCGTAGCACCACTTCGGTGGCCAGCTCGTGGCCCGCTTCGGCGGCCACATCGGTGACATCCATGGGGACCAGCCGGAATTCGCCGTAGACGAACCGGCTGGAACCCTCGGCTACCGGGCGCGGCAGGCGCTTGGTGGCCAGCAGGGTGGTGGGGATCTCCACCGGCGGGCAGGAAGGGTCCTTGACGGCGCCGTCCGCGCCCGGCGCGGCCGGGTGACCGCCGCCGGCCACGATGAGGCTCATGAAGCGGCCGAAGCCGCGGGCGGCCAGTTGCCAGGCCAGGTCCGCGCCCGCGCCGCTGCCGACCAGGTTGGCCCACGGGACCTTCAGCTGGTCGAGGATGGCGAAAACGGTGGTGGCGTCGAGGCCGTCGATCGATTCGATCGCGATGGTGTGCAGGTCCGAGGTCTGCAACCGTGCACAGACCTGGTCGTAAATGTCGGCCGGATCGCCCGCATCGGGTAGCAGCAGGACGTGGTGCCTGGTTTCGGGTCCGCCGACTCGCACCGCCCACTCGCGGTCACCGACCGTGATCCGCCGAGATTCCATGTTCGATCACGCTACAGGAGCGCCGGAGGAGCCGAACGCGAGTCTGGCGGATTATTGTGACGCCGGTCACTTATTTACGGTCAGAATCGGGAGATCCGTGGGCGCACCAGCGGTGATGAGCTGTTCGAGGGCGTCCTGGTCGAGGTGCTTCTCCATGAGGTCCGCCAGCAGATCCAGCTGGGCGGAACGCACCTCGGCGACCGAAACGGAGTCGGAGACAACGAAATCGGTGCGACGCGCCCGCGCGGCGACCACCCGCAGCCAGGCGCGGCGAAACTCGTCCGACTCCAGGGCTCCGTGCAGATGGGTACCCCAGATCGCCTCGCGCACACTCCCTTCGGGAGCGCCGTCGAGTTCGAACCATGGGTCGTCGCCCTGCCGGGTGACGCGGCCGTGGTGGATCTCATAGCCGTGCACCGGGAGATCGCTGTCGCGGCCCGGCACACCATGATTCGGGACACGGCCGCTGGAACGGCGCAGCACCTTGGGGTCGGCGAATTCGATCTCCAGGTCCAGCAGGCCCAGGCCGGGGACGGTGCCCGCAGCGGATTCGACCGGGTCGACGATGGTGCGGGCCAGCATCTGGTAGCCGCCGCAGATGCCGAGGATGGGGGCGCCCGCGGCCGCGCGGGCGGTGAGGGCATCACCGATTCCGGTGCGGCGCAACCACTCCAGATCGCTCACGGTGGACTTGCTGCCCGGAACGACCACCAGGTCGGCGCCGGCCAGCCGGGACGGGTCACTCACCCAGCGGACGGCGACGCCCGGTTCGCAGGCCAGGGCCTCGACATCGGTGGAGTTGGAGATGCGTGGCAGCCGGATGGCGGCCACGGTCAGCCAGTCTCCGCCCAGCGGCGGCCTGGAGCGGCCCACCGGTGCGTCCGCGACGGTGCCCAGGGAGTCCTCGGCATCGATCCAGAGGTCCTCGGCGAACGGGATGACGCCGAGGGTGGGGCGGCCGGTGAGCTCGATGAGCTGGTCCAGCCCGGGCCGCAGCAGGTCCACGTCGCCACGGAACTTGTTGATGACGAACCCGGAAATCAGGTGCTGGTCTTCGGGTTCCAGGATCGCGACGGTCCCGAACAGGTGCGCCAGCACACCTCCGCGATCGATGTCCCCGACCAGCAGCACCGGCAGCTCCGCGGCCCGCGCCAATCCCATGTTCGCCAGATCCGTTGCCCGCAGGTTGATCTCGGCGGGCGATCCGGCGCCCTCACAGATCACCACATCGAATTCGGCTCGCAGCGAAGCCAATTCCTCGGCAACGATCGCCCGCAGCTGCCGGCGATGGCGGAAGTAGTCCTTCGCTCCGACGGTATCGACGGCCTTGCCCCGCACCACGAGTTGCGAGCGCCGGTCACTCCCCGGCTTCAACAGCACCGGGTTGAACCGCACGCTCGGCTCCAGCCCGCACGCCCGGGCCTGTAGCGCCTGCGCCCGGCCGATCTCCCCGCCGTCCAAGGTGACGACGGAGTTGTTCGACATGTTCTGCGCCTTGAACGGTGCGACCCGCACCCCGCGCCGCGCCAGCATGCGGCAGAGCCCCGCAACCACAACGCTCTTTCCCGCGTCGGAGGTGGTGCCCGCCACCAGCAGAGCGCCCTTCACCCCTGCCATCCAGCGCTCTCCGGGCAGCTGCGGGCGAGGATGGAGTCGCCGGATCCCTTCCGCGCTCCCCGCCGCGTGAGCAGGCGGCAAAACCCAGCCACCACAACGCCTTTCCCGACATGCGAGGCGGCATCAGCGACCGGCGGCGCACCCGTCACCGCGGGCTGTTCCCCGCTCGCGCACCGCTGGTGTAGGCGTCCCGGCTGCTGTACGAGTCGCGGCCGCTACTCGTGTAGGCGTCCCGGCTCGTGTAGACGTCGCGGCCGTCGTCCGCTTCGGTGTCCGCGCCGCTGGTCACTTCGACGCCGGGCTGCTCGCCGAGGACGTCGTCCGCTTCCGGCACCTGCCGTCCCGCGGCGAGTTCGACGTGGCGTCGCATGGTGGCGCGGAGCGCGCCCAGGCCCTCGTCGCGGGGGTTGGGCGGGAGGACCCGCGAATTCTGCCGCCGCGGGCCGCGGGAGCCGATCGCCCGAGTTCTGGTACCCCGCTGGGGCATCGCGACTCTCACGGGAGCGTGAGGATCTCGGCGCCGTCGTCGGTGACGACGAGGGTGTGCTCGAACTGGGCGGTCCACTTGCGGTCCTTGGTGACCACGGTCCAGCCGTCGTCCCAGATCTCGTAGTCGATGCCGCCCAGGTTGATCATGGGCTCGATGGTGAAGGTCATGCCCGGCTCGATGACCGACTCCACGGCGGGCTGGTCGTAGTGCAGGATGACCAGGCCGGAGTGGAAGGTCGGGCCGACGCCGTGGCCGGTGAAGTCGCGGACCACGCCGTAGCCGAAACGGTTCGCGTAGGCCTCGATGACGCGGCCGATGACATTGAGCGCGCGGCCGGGCTTGACCGCCTTGATGGCCCGCATGGTGGCCTCCTCGGTCCGCTCGACCAGCAGGCGCACCTCCTCGTCCACATCACCGGCGAGGAAGGTCTTGTTGGTGTCGCCGTGCACGCCGTCGATGAAGGCGGTCACGTCGATATTGACGATGTCGCCGTCCTCGATCACGGTCGAGTCCGGGATGCCGTGGCAGATGACCTCGTTCAGCGAGGTGCAGCAGGACTTGGGAAATCCCTTGTAGCCCAGGGTCGACGGGTACGCACCGTGGTCGAGCATGTACTCGTGCGCGATCCGGTCGAGCTCATCGGTGGTGACGCCGGGCGCGACGGCCTTGCCGGCCTCTTCCAGGGCCTGGGCCGCGATCTTGCCCGCGATCCGCATCTTCTCGATGGTCTCCGGGGTCTGCACCCAGGGCTCGTGCCCCTCCTTGGCGGTCTTCTTCCAGACATACTCGGGTCGCTCGATGTTATTCGGGACCTCGCGAATGGGCGACTGCGTGCCGGGAACGAGGGGCTTGCGGGTGCGCACAGACATGGGTACCAGACTATCTGCCGGTCCGGATCGCGAGATCCCCAGGTCCGGGGTACGGGGGAATTCTTCCGGACCGTGGTCCGTTTATGCTCTCGGTTGACTTGGAAACAAGACTCGAGAGGGGTTCCGGCCGTGGAACTGGGACTGACGACATTCGCGGAAACTCATCCCGTCGGCGGCGACGGGCCGGTGCCGACCGCGGGCGAGCGGTTGCGGCAGGTGGTCGAGGAGGCAGTGGCCACCGAGCAGGCCGGGCTGGACGTCTACGGCGTCGGCGAGCATCACCGCAAGGACTTCGCCGCGTCCTCGCCGGCCGTCGTGCTGGCGGCCATCGCGTCTCGCACCGAACGGATCCAGCTCACCAGCGCGGTGACCGTGCTGAGCTCCGCCGACCCGGTGCGGGCCTTCCAGGACTTCTCGACGCTGGACGGGATTTCGAACGGGCGGGCCGAATTGATGGCCGGGCGTGGGTCGTTCATCGAATCGTTCCCGCTGTTCGGGTACGACCTCAGCGACTACGACGAGCTCTTCGAGGAGAAACTCGCGCTGCTGCTGAAGATCCGCGAGGAGGAGCCGGTCACCTGGTCCGGCAGGTTCCGCGCACCGCTGACCGACGCGATCGTCTACCCGCGCACCGAGAATCGGCCGCTGCCGGTATGGATCGCGGTGGGCGGCAGCCCCGAATCCGTCGTGCGCGCGGGGCTTCTGGGCCTGCCGCTGGCCATCGCCATCATCGGCGGGCAGCCGGCGCGGTTCAAGCCGCTGGTGGATCTGTATCACCGGGCGCTGGAGGAAGGCGGGCACGAGCCGCAGCCGGTGGCGGTGCACGCGCACGGGTACGTCGCCGACACCGACGAGGAAGCCGTCGAGGACTTCTACGCGCCGTACGCCCGGGCCATGTCCGGGATCGGGCGCGAGCGCGGCTGGGGTCCGATGACCCGGCAGCAGTTCGATGCGCTGCGCTCGCAGAGCGGTTCGCTGTTCGTGGGCACGCCGGACCATGTCGCGGAAAAGATCGCCGGCGTCCGCGACACGCTCGGGCTGGACCGGTTCATGCTGCACGCCAGCGTGGGCACGCTGCCGCACGAGAAGGTGCTGCACACCATCGAGCTGCTGGGCGGAAAGGTGGCCCCGCAGCTCGGATGATCGGCGTCAGTAGTCGGTGAGCTTGGCCTGGAAGGCGATCCGGTCGCCGCGGTAGAGCGAGCGCACGCGTTCGATGGGCACGCCTTCACCGTCCACGCTGCGGCGGTGCAGCAGCAGCATCGGCAGGGCCGTCGTGCATTCCAGCAGGGCGGCCTCGCGCGGTGAGGCGAGGACGGTTTCGATGCGCTCGGTGGCGACCGCGTAGACCACGCCCATGCCGCGGGTGGCGGCGTAGAGCGAGGTCTCCGGGTTGTAGAACTCGCGCAGCACGGCGAAGCGGTCCAGCGGCATCCAGGTGCTCTCCAGACCGATGCGCTCGCCGTCGGCGAGCAGGATGCGCTCCAGATGCATGACCGGCGTGCCGGGCTCGAGCGCGAGGTCCCGGGCGGTGTCCTTGTCCGCCGGGATATCGGTCCATTCGACGAGCAGACGCCCGGGTTTGCGGCCGAACTTGATCGCGCCCTCGGTGTAGGAGCGCAGCGACAGGGGCTGCACCATCTTCGGGCGTGAGACCACCGTGCCGCGGCCCTGACGGCGAATACGGCCTTCCACCAAGAGTTCTCGCACGGCCTGACGCACGGTTTCGCGGGCGACGCCGCAGCGCAGAGCCAGTTCGCGTTCCGAGGGCAGCGGGTCGCCCTCGGAGAGTTCGCTGAGCAGCGCCTCGAGTTCGGCGCGCACGCGGTACGACTTCGGCAGTCGCGCATTCGACGCGGAATCGGTTCCAGCGCCGGGCATTTCGCCCAGCGAACGGCCTGGCTCCACCTGGTCTCCCACCCCGGCAGCCTCCCTCGTGTCCATGGCCCCAGCCTACACAGAATTGGTCTATACCAATTATTAACCTACCGTTTCCACACGAAACACTCGTAGGTCTAGACCATTGCTCAGGATGATTCCCATGCGATTGGTCATCATCGGCGGAGGGATCCTCGGTACCGCCCACGCTCTGGCCGCCATCCGGCGCGGCCACCACGTCATCCACCTGGAACGCGAGGTCGAAGCCCGCGGCGCGACCGTGCGCAACTTCGGTCTGGTGTGGGTATCGGGGCGCAGCGCACACGAATTGGAGCTCACCCTGCGCTCGCGGCAGCTGTGGGAGGAGATCGGCGGCCAGGTCCCCGGCGTCGGCTTCCGCCCGGCGGGTTCCCTCACGCTGGTGCGCTCGGAGAACGAGCTCGCGGTGGCCGAGGCCGCCGCGGCCCACCCGTCGGCCGCCGAACGCGGCTTCGAACTGCTCGACGTCGATCGGGTGCGCGCGCTGAACCCCGCGCTGCGCGGCAAATTCCTTGCGGGCCTGCACTGTTCGACCGATGCCGCCGTGGAGTCCCGGCAGGCGCTGCCCGCGCTGCGCCGCTACATGGAGGCCAGTGAACGCTACGCCTTCGTCGCCGGCACCGAGGCCCGCGCCGTCACCGGCACCACCGTGATCGACGACCGCGGCCGCCGCCACGAGGGCGATCTGGTGCTGGTCTGCCCGGGCGCCGCGCACACCGGCCTGACCCGCGAACTGGTGGGCGACATTCCGGTGCGCCGGGTGCGGCTGCAGATGATGCAGACCGCTCCCCTGGGCGAACCGCTCACCACCGCCATCGCCGACGGCGACAGCTTCCGCTACTACCCGGCCTTCGCCGGCCCGGAACTGGACCGGCTCAATCGTGAAGAGGCGCAGCCGTTCACGGCCGCCCAGCACAAGATGCAGCTGCTGGCCGTGCAGCGCCTGCACGGCGGACTCACCATCGGCGACACCCACGAGTACGACGAGCCGTTCACCTTCGACGTGGACGAGGCCCCCTACGAGCACCTCACCGGCGTGATGGAGGAGCTGCTGGGCCGCAAGCTGCCGCCGATCGTGCGGCGCTGGGCGGGCGTGTACAGCCAGTCCATCGATCCGGGCACCATCGTCACCCGCGCGCAGGCGTCCGACGACGTCTGGGTCGTCACCGGTCCGGGTGGCCGCGGCATGACACTCGGCCCCGCCCTCGGCGAAGAGACCGCCGACCTCCTCTCGCTCTGAGACCTCCTCGATCATCCGAGACCTCCTCGATCAAAGGAATCACCGTGTCCGACAAGCAGATCGAACTCGCCGTCCTCGATATGGCGGGCACCACCGTCGCCGACGACGGGCTGGTCGAGCGGGCGTTCGAGGCGGCCATCACCGCCGCGGGCGTGCCCGCCGAGGGTCCGGAACGCGAGGCGGCCCGCACGTTCGTGCAGGACACCATGGGCCAGTCCAAGATCTGGTGCTTCCGCACCCTGCTCGGCGACGAGGACCGCGCCCAGCTGGCCAACCGCGCCTTCGAGGCCGCCTACGCGGAATTCGCCGAGGCGGGCGTGAACCCGATTCCCGGTGCCGCCGAGGCCATTTCGGCGCTCCGGGCGGCGGGCATCAAGGTGGCGCTGACCACCGGGTTCAGCCGCGAGACCCAGGACAAGCTGCTGACAGCGCTGGGCTGGAACGACATCGCCGATCTGGCCCTGGTCCCCTCCGACGCCGGGCGCGGCCGCCCCTACCCCGACATGGTGCTCACCGCCGTGCTGCGGCTGGAGGCCGACGCCGTGGATCGCGTTGCGGTGCTGGGTGATACGTCCAGCGATATCGCCACCGGCCTGGCCGCGGGCGCGCGCATCGTCGCGGGCACGCTGACCGGCGCGCACACCGAGGAGCAGCTGCGGGCCGCGGGAGCGACCCACGTGGTGCCATCGGTCACCGAATTCGCGCAGCTGTTGCTGGCCGAGCGCGGCTAGAGAATTCCGCCGCCCGGGCGCGCCTTGCCCGGGCGGCGGAGTACCCCCATCCCTTCAATTCCACCCAGTCTTCGACTCGACCGTCCCCTGAACTGAAAGTGCAGTCACCGTGCGTATTTCGAACAACCGCCTCGCACGCAACATCGCCCGCACCGCTCTCATCCTGACCTCCGCCACCGCGGTCGCCTTCAGCCTGACCGCCTGCGGCGGCACCGGCAGCGACTCGAAGGACGGCAAGACGGTCACCGTCTACTCCGTCGATGGCCTCGGCGACTGGTACAAGCCCGTCTTCGAGAAGTTCAAGGCGCAGACCGGCATCACGGTCAACGAGGTGGAGGCCGGCTCCGGCGAGGTCGTCAGCCGGGTGGAGAAGGAACAGTCCAACCCGCAGGCCGACGTCGTCGTCACCCTGCCGCCGTTCATGCAGAAGGCCGACAAGTCCGGGCTGCTGCAGGCCAGCGGCGTGGACACCGGCGCGGTCGCCGCCGCCGACAAGGACGCCAACGGCAAGTGGGTTTCCCTGGCGGGCAACTACCTGTGCTTCATCGCCAACCCGTCGGTCGACGCCGCCAAGCTGACCTGGGACGACCTGCTCAAGCCCGACTACCAGGGCAAGCTGCAGTACTCCACCCCCGGCCAGGCCGGTGACGGCACCGCGGTGCTGGTGCTGCTGCAGCAGCTCATGGGCAAGCAGGGCGCGCTCGACTACCTGTCCAAACTGCAGGCCAACAATGTCGGCCCGTCCTCCTCCACCGGCAAGCTGCAGGCCAAGGTGGACAAGGGCGAGATCCTCATCGCCAACGGCGATGTGCAGATGAACCTGCAGAGCGTCAAGAACGGCTCCAAGTTCAACGTCTTCTTCCCGGCGTCCGCCGACGGCAAGAAGTCGACCGTCTCGCTCCCCTACCTGATGGGCATGGCCAAGGGCGCGCCGCATTCGGACGCGGCCAAGAAGCTGATGGAGTTCCTGCTCTCGGCCGATGTGCAGAAGTCGCTGCCCGACACCTTCGCCATCCCGTCGCGCACGGATCTGGCGAGCGCCCCGGCCACCGGCAACGGTCCGTCCCCGGCCTCGACCATCAAGGACGTGACCGTCCTGCACCCCGACTGGACCTCCGTGCTCGACAACCTCGACGCCGACGTGGCCGCCTACACCAAGGCCACCGGTAGCTAGCGCACGGCGTCAGTCCGATACCAGCCCCAGGAGCAGCAACCATGTCCTCCGCGTTGACGACATCCACGGTGGCCGGCGCGACCACCGACGAACCGGCCATCGTGTTCGACCGAGTCGGAGTCACCTACGGCCGCGGCCGTAAATCCACTGTGGCACTGGCCGATTTCAACCTGCGGGTGGCCGCGGGGGAAACGGTCGCGCTCCTGGGGCCCAGCGGTTCCGGCAAGTCCACCGCGCTCAAGGCGCTGGCCGGGTTCGTCCGGCCCACCTCGGGCGCGGTGCGGCTGGCCGGCCGCGACGTCACCGACCTCTCCCCCGCCAAGCGCGGCATCGGGGTGGTGGTGCAGTCCTACGCACTGTTCCCGCACATGCGGGTGCACGACAATGTGGCCTTCGGACTGAAGGCACATCACGTGTCGCGCAGCGAGATCGGAGCCCGGGTGACCGAGGCCCTGGACATGGTCGGCATGGGCGCCTACGCCAAACGGCTGCCGCGCGAGCTGTCCGGTGGGCAGCAGCAGCGCGTCGCGATCGCGCGGGCGCTGGCCATCCGCCCCCGGGTGCTGCTGCTCGACGAGCCCCTCGCGGCGCTGGACGCGCAGCTGCGCCAGAACATGCTCGGCGAGCTGCAAGAGTTGCGAAAGGCCTTGCCGGACACGGCGATGCTGTACGTGACCCACGATCAGGCCGAGGCGCTCGCGCTGGCCGACCGCATCGCGGTCATGCGCGACGCGCGGCTGGTCGACATCGATACCGCGCACAAACTGTGGCAGCAGCCGGCCACCGAATTCACCGCCTCCTTCCTGGGCGGCGCGAATCTGCTGGCCTGCGCGGTCAAACACGTCTCCGGCACCGCGGCGCTGGTGACCGTCGGCGAACACACACTGCGCGCCGACGCGCCGCCGCCCGGTGTGGGACGCCCGGACTGGGCCCCGAATGCCGACGCCCAGTTGTGCGTCCGGCCGCACACCGTGCGCATCGTGCCGCTCACCGAACGAGATGCGCTGCGCGCCACCGTGATCACCAGCGTCTGGAAGGGCGCTTCGACCCGGTTGCACCTCGATGTGGCGGGCATCCCCGCCGAGCTCACCGCGGATGTCCTGGGCCACACCGAGATCGCGCCCGGCGACCACATCGGCGTGCGCTTCCCCGACCCGGCCGGGGTGCTCATCCCGCCGGGCATCGGCACCGACTCCGCCGCCGACGGCGAGGTCCGCGCATGACCGCCTCCCCGACCCGTCGAGCCACGGGTGAATTCGCCTACGCCGCAGTGACATCGAGCCCGCTGCGGGAGGAACGGCGGACGGTGCCGCGACGGCGCGCGGTGGCCGCCGACGAGGGGTCCGGCCTGTTCGCCGGGGCGACCGGGCCGCGGGACGGGAGGCCGTCGTGACCGCGCTGCTCGAATCTCCCTCCGCGGCAGAGGCTCCCGGGACGCGCGAGCCGGGACGGTCGTGGCGGCCGGTGCTGTGGACACTGCCACCGGTGCTGACGGTGCTGCTGATCGCGGTGTATCCGATCGTGCGGGTGCTGCTGGAGTCGACCGAGACCAAGTCCGGGCGAGGGGTCGGGACCTGGTCGGCGGTGCTGGCCGAAGAGTCGTTCCGGAATGCGCTGATGCGCACCGTGACCATCGCGGTCAGCTCGACCATCGGCTGTCTGCTGCTCGGGACATTCCTGGCGATCGTGCTGGCATTCGTGCCGTTTCCGGGTTCGCAGCTGGTGGGTCGGCTCATCGACTCGGTGCTGACACTGCCGTCCTTTCTCGTGACACTGGCCTTCACGTTCCTGTACGGGACAGCGGGGGCGGTGAACGCGCTCATCAACCAGATCACCGGTGGTACGCGGCCGGTGGTGAACTTCCTCAGCACGCCCTGGGGTGTGATCCTCGCCGAGGTCACCTTCTTCACGCCGTTCGTGGTGCGGCCGCTGCTGGCCGCGTTCGCGCAGCTGCCGCGCGAACAACTGGACGTGGCCTCCAGCCTGGGCGCCTCGCCCTGGCGGGTGCTGGCGCAGGTGGTGATGCCGGAGGCGTGGCCCGCGCTGGCGGCGGGCGGCAGCCTCACGCTGCTGTTGACCCTCAACGAATTCGGCATCGTGCTGTTCACCGGGGCCAAGGGTGTCATCACGCTGCCCGCGCTGATCTACACGCGCGGCATCGTCACCTTCGATCTGCCGGGAGCCGCGGTGCTGGCCTCGGTGCAGGTGCTGCTGTCGCTCGGCCTGTACCTCGGATACCGACTGCTGTTCGCGCGCCTCACCGGTGCGCGGAAGGAGAGCTGAACCATGCTGGTGTGGACCAGGCGCGGGCGGGCCGCGGTGCTCGCCGTGTTCGGGGTCGTGGTCACCGTGGTGTTCGTCGCGCCCATCGCGACCGTGGTGGCGGCGGCACTGGCCGGACGCTGGAACGGCCCGCTGCCCTCGCAGCTGGGGTTCGCGAACTTCTCCCGGGCGCTGTCGGGCGAGCAGTCCGCGAGCCTGTCGGTGAGCCTGCAGACCGCGCTGCTGGCGGGACTGCTCTCGTTGACGCTGGGCACCTGGGCGCCGCTGGCGTCGATGGAGGCGCCCGGGTGGCTGCGGCGGATCACCGACGCGGTGTTCCATGTGCCGGTCGCGGTGCCGTCGGTGGCGATCGGCCTGGGTGTGCTCATCACCTTCAACGAGCGGCCGCTGCTGCTGGGCGGGACCAAATGGATCGTGATCCTGGCGCATACTGTGCTCGTGCTGGCGTACGCCTTCAGCGGGGTCTCCGCGGCGCTGGACCGGCTCGACCCCGGCTACCGGCAGGCCGCCGAATCGCTCGGCGCCGGGCCGGCGCGGGTCCTGTTCCGGATCACCCTGCCGTTGCTGCTGCCCGCGCTCGGCGCGGCGGCGGGGCTGGCCATCGCACTGTCCATGGGTGAGCTGGGGGCGACCATCATGGTCTATCCCGCGACCTGGAAAACCTTGCCGGTGGCCATTTTCGCGGCCACCGACCGCGGCGCGGTCTTCGATGCCGCGGCCAGCACCACGCTGCTGGTGCTGGTCACCCTCCTCGCCCTGGTGATCCTGGGCCGCTTGAAAGGTCGTGCGGCGCTTCGCTGACCGCCGGGTCAGCCTTCGGGTCGACCGCACCACACCGCTGACCGCTGCCAATGAGGGGACGGTCAGCGGTGTCTTGCGTTTATTGCCGGGCGTGGCGGACAGTTGAACGGTTAGGCTCGCCGCATCGTCGGGTTCGTTCGCGTTGTCGGAGTCACTGCTCGGGTGGGGGTAGTTCGTTGGTGGTCGTAGCAGGGTTGTCCGGTGAGTCCTATGACGTGGACAACGAACCGTTCTATGCCGCGGGCAGCCGGTCGGTGCAGTACCTGTGCCGGGATCCGCGTGGGCAGCAGCGGCTCTACAAGCTGTACCGGACTCCGGTCACCGGTCCCGACGCCATCGAATCGGCCAGGCAGGCCATGCTCTTCGGGCGGCAGACCGTCCTCGCCGCCGAGGCCGCCGGCGGATCCACCGGGGACGCCGCCCAGGCGGTGAACTGGCCGATCGATCTGGTGTTGCACGAGGGGGTGCTGGCCGGGACCGTGCTGCCGTTGATTCCCATGGATTTCCTGCAGCAGGACGGGCGGCCGCGCACGCTGGATCAGCTGTGGGCCGCGCCCGGGCAGGTGGCGTCGTATTTCCGGGCCGGACTGGCGATCCGGCTGAGCGACATCGCGCGGGTGCTCGAGGAGCGGCAATTCGTGCACGGGGACCTGTCCGCCAAGAACGTGCTGTGGCAGCCGGCCGCGCCGCTGGCGTACCTCATCGACACGGCCGGGCCGACGACGCTCGACGCGGCCTACGAGCGGTTCAAGGATCGGTACGACCTGGCGGTGCTGGTGTATCGGACGCTGCTGCCGGATGCCGGGGCGGGGGCGCCCGGTCAGCCGTGGCAGCCGTCCGGGGTGCCCGCCGATCTCGATCCGCGGGTGCGGGCGCTGTTCGACCGGGCCTTCGGCAATGGCGGATTCGGGCCGGACGCCCGGCCCTCCGCGACGGAGTGGAGTGACACGCTGCGGGCGGTGTATCTGACGCCCGACGGTGCGAACTATGTGCCCGAGGCGCTGGCGGTGCTGGATCGGCACGCCGGGCAGCAGGCCAGTGCGCCCGCCATTCCGACGGTGGCGTTCGGCTCGCCGACCACGCCGGGTCCACCGGCAGGTTGGTCCGCCCCGCAGCAGCCGGCAGCGTATTCGACTGCACCGCAGTCCAATTCGGCTAACACGGCACTCAAGGTGATCCTCGGCGTCCTGCTGGTGGTGCTGGTCATCGCCATAGCGGTGGGTGCGGTGGTGCTCACCGGCAAGGACTCCGACAAGAACTCGGCCGCCGGCACCTCCACGACGACCACGACCACCACGGCCCCGCCGACCAGCACCACCGCGGGCTTCGACAAGAACACCCTCAACAAGCAGTCCACCGACAAGACCCCGTTCACCGCGGACGCCCTTCTGCCGCAGAGCTTCACCGACAGCAAGGGCGTGATGTTCACCCGCCGCTCCTTCGGGCCCAAGGACTGCGTGTCCAGCAATATGTCGCAGAACGTGAAGACGGCGCTGCAGAACAACAAGTGCCAGCAGATGATGACCGGCGTCTACCTCGACTCCTCCGAGAAGATCCTGACCTCCATCGAGGTCTTCGCCTTCCCCTCCAACACCGAGGCCGAGACCCTTTACAACGGTCTCAAGGGCCAGGACCAGATCTGGGACGTCTGGTGCCCCACCCAGGGCGTCGGCTCCAGCGTCTGCCAGGCCAACACCGACACCCTCTTCAAGGCCACCTACTCCAGCTGGGGCAGCCAGGAATACCGCTACCTCTACGAGTCCTACTCCCTCTACATCAACCTCGCAGTCGACTCCTCCCTCGAACCCAACCTCGAGGCCCCCTCCCGAACCATCCTCAACCTGGTAGGCCCCGACAACTACTGGAAAACCCGCTGACCCCAACCCATCTCAATCGGTGAGCTCGGGATGCCCCGTGCCGCTCGGGATAGATCATCAGCGGGCCAACGGTTTTCGACACTCACGACCGTTGCGGGCCGTTACCCTGGGGTGATGGTGCCTGTGTCGCATGTGGTGGCATTCGGGGTGGCGGCGGTGATCCTGATTGTGATTCCGGGGCCCAATGTGATGTTCGCGGTGGGGCGGGCGTTGGTGCTGGGGCGGCGGGCGGCGGTGTTGTCGGTTGAGATCGGCTGCGGCTGAACGGGTCGGCGCTCCGCCGACAGCGCCGGGTCCGGACGACAAGAATTGGGCCGGTACCCGTTTGGCGGATACCGGCCCAACCTTCTCCGGGTGAGGGATCAACAAGACCCGAAGTCTCAGAGGCCGGCGGTGGCGGCCAGCAGGGTGCGCGAGTAGGTGGCGTCGGTGGCCTCGATCAGGCCGGCGGCCAACAGGTAGGCGGCGGCCATGTCGAGGGCGGAGTGCTGCAGGGCGGTCAGGGCCGCGGTGAACTGGCGACCCTTGTGTTCGAAACCGCGCCGGAGTTGGTGGGCGGAGTCGAAATCCCCGAAGCCGGTGAGGGTGTGGGCATCGCGGCTGCGCTCGATTTGCGGGTCCAGTGTGTCTGCGAACCGCAGGAAGTGTGCGGCACAGGTGCGCGCCGCCCCCACCTCCAGGCGGAACGTGCCGTCCTGGGCCCGCCGATAGAGCTCGGCGACCGTGCCCTCGCCCGTGTTCATGACGAACTCCCTCCCTCGAATTGTGAAACGCCGTATTACACCCGCACTGTTGTGAATCCGCCGCCATGTGAATGAAAAATGGCGTTAATAAAAAACCGCGCGGATGGTTCTGGGGCGCTCCGCGATTTATCCCGGGCGAGCGTGCCGCGCCAGTCGACCACGCGGCACGCCGGGCGGGGCGCCCCGTTGCGCCCGCCGTCTCGGGCGGGCGACGTCCTGCGGTTCGAGCGACCTATTGGTCCGATGGCACGACTCGGCTGACGTCACCGCTGACGATCAACGATTCGGTGGCAATACATCAATTGTGTCAATGCATTTGGAATCATTGTTCTGGTAAACGGCGGCGGCCACCGGCCACGTCGATTACGAGATCAGTGTAGCCGTCCACCAGTTCGGCCAGGTGGTACCAGTGTTTATGGGTGTTGTCACTGGCCGCGCCCTCGTGATCGATCACCTGATTGGCCTCCACCCAGCTCCTGGCCATGCGGTCGACGACCGCGCCCAGGCTCTCGGTGTGCAGCGTGGCGCCGTTGCGGTGTTGCGGCAGTTCCTGTCCCACCCAATCATTGATATCGTCAACGAGTTCACTGCGGCGACAATCGATCTCGCTGACCATCATGGGATCCCGTAGCTGGCCGCGACGTTCGTGCAGTTCGGCGAGAGCGTGCGCCGACCGTAGCAACACTCGATCTTGAAATCGCCTCCCCTGGAAGGCACAGAGCAATTGCGGAGCGGTCGGAAGGACGCCGGCTATCGACATGGTCATCGAGACTCCCTATACGCACCCGACAGCATCACTAATCGCACCAACATGATTGGTCTCCGGATTCAGCTATACCGGTCATCGGATCGGTTGTTCACGAATAGGCTAGCTGGATCATGCTCTTACAAATGCAAGAACGCAATACTGCGTTCTTGCAAGTGCGACAAGGGAAAGGGTTGTCATGGCAGGCAAGCGCACCGTGCTCACCGTCCGTTTGCGGCGGCTCGCCGCGATGCTGCACGAGATGCGCGAGAACGCGCAACTCAGCAAAGAAGTGGTCAGCGCCAAGACCGGCATCAACGTGACCACCCTCTACCGCATCGAAACCGCTCAGGCCAGGCCCCAGCGTCGCACCCTGACGGCCATGCTGGACCTCTACGGCATCGGCGAGCCGCAACGTTCAGATGCCTTGCAGTTGCTGGTGGATGCGCTCCGCCCAGGCATGGCACGGTCCTTCGAGGATGCGGTGTCGGAGGTCTACGGCGCCTACATCAACTTCGAAGCCGAGGCGCTCTCGGCTCGGTTCTTCCAGTCCACCTATATCCCCGGCCTGCTGCAGACCGAGGCGTACGCCAACGCGGTCTACCAGACCACCATGCCCAAGATCTCGGATCAGGTTATCGAGCAACGCATCCGGGCACGCCAGGAGCGGGCCAAGGTACTCACCAAGGACGATCCGCTGGAGCTGTGGGTGGTACTGGACGAGGCCGTCATCCGCCGCCTGGTGGGCGGCCCGGAGGTGATGTTCCAGCAGTTCACCCTGCTGCTGGAGCACACCGAGAAGCGCAATGTGATCCTGCAGATCCTGCCCTTCGACGCCGGCGCGCACCCGGGCATGCTGGGCTCGTTCACACTGCTGGACTTCCCGGACCCCGCGGACCCGGAGCTGGTCTACGTGGAGGGCATCGCCAGCGACGAGCTCATCGAGGGCCACCCGGAGGTGCGCCGCTACGGCGTGATGTTCGATCAGCTCCGGGCCATGGCGCTGAGCCCGCGCGACTCCATCGCCATGATCTCCCAGACCATGGAGGGCCTGGGCGGCTGATCTTCCACCCACCCCAGGGTGGGTTCATCCGCACCCTCGGAGCGGGTTCCGGCAGCACTGTGGTCGCTATCGGCCACGGCACGCGGCGGCGACAGTAGATACATACCGAACGCCACCGCAAGCGCCCCTCCGAGAGGATGATGTTCGATGTGCAAGCCGGTCGAATCGCCCGCCGCCATCGCGATGACCGCCGCCGACTGCGAACTGAGCTACGCCGAACTGGATCGCTGGAGCAACCGCCTCGCGCGCATGCTGCTGCGGCTCGGAGCCCACCCCGGCGCCCGCATCGCGATCGCGGAGACCCCGCAGCTGGAGGCCGCGGTGTCCCGTCTGGCCATCACCAAGATCGGCGCGATTCCGGTGCCGCTCACCACCGAGACCACGGTGGCCCGAGCAGATTTCGGCGTCACCACCAAGGACGGCCGGGAGCTGATCACCGATCCGAGCCGCTGGCTGGTGCTCGACGACCGCTCCACGCTGGTGCAGTACCTCACCGGCTCGGACGCCCCGCTCACCGCGGCGGAACTGCAACCGGCACGGGAGGTTGCAGCCTGACCGTACCGAATCATCATCGCCCGCAGGATGTTTCAGAATGGTTTTCAGCACCCTGTCCTCATCCACCCCTGATTCGTCCGCGGCCTTCGCCCTCTCCGCGGCCCAGCGCGGCATCTGGTTCGCCCAGCAGCTGGCGGGTGACACGCCCGTATCGATCGCCCAGTACGTAGAGCTCACCGGCCCCGTCGACGTGCAACTGCTGGCCGACGCGGTCCGCCGCGCCGGGCGCGAGTTCGGCACCGGCTACCTGCGCCTGATCGAAATCGACGAGCTGCCCTGGCAGCTCGTGGACACCTCGCTCGACGACGCGATCGACACCGTCGACCTGAGCGGCGCGCCCGATCCGGTGGCCGCCGCGCGGGCGTGGATGCACGCCGAGTACACCGCGCCTCTGGACCTGACCCGCGACCGGCTGTGCCTGGTCGCCATGCTGCGCCTGGGCCCGGACCACTGGTACTGGTACTCGCGGTTCCACCACATCCTGATCGACGGCGTCGGCGCGCTCACCATGCTGCAGCGCACCTCCGAGATCTACAACGAGGCCGCCGCCGGGCACGAGATTCCGCCCGGCCGGGCCGAGCCCCTGCAGCGCATCGTGGAAGCCGATGCGGCATACCGGGATTCGGACAAGCTCCAGGCCGACCGGGAGTACTGGCGCGCGCATCTGGCGGGCCTGCCCGAACCGGCGCAGCTGGGCAAGCGCACCGGCGCGGTCGACGCCCACCCCCGCCTGCTCAGCGGTACGCTGCCGGATTCCACGGCGGCCCTGCTGGATTCGCTCACCACCGCCCTGTCCACCAGTCCGGCGCCGGTCGTGGTGGCCGCGTTCGCCGCCTATGTCGGCGCCATGACCGGGGCGGGCGAGATCGTGCTGAGCCTGCCGGTGTCCGGCCGCACCACCGCCGTCCTGCGCCGCTCCGGCGGCATGGTCGCCAATGTGGTGCCGCTGCGGCTGCGTCCCTCCCCCACCGCCACGGTCGGCGATCTCGTCCGCGCCACCCAGGGTGAGCTCACCGCCGCGCTGCGCCGCCAGCGGTACCGGCAGGAGGACATCATCCGCGATCTCGGCTGGGCCATGGACGAGGTGGCGGGCTTCGGCCCGACGGTCAATCTCATGCTCGCCGACACCCGCATCCGCCTGGGCGGGGTCACCGGGCAGCTGCACGTGCTGACCTCGGGCCTCATCGACGACCTGTTCGTGAACGTCTATCCGGGCGGCGGCGGGGAACACACGCACATCGACTTCCAGGCCAATCCGAACCGCTACGACGAGCCCGAGCTCGCGGTGCTGCACGCACGCTTCCTGGAGTTCCTGCACCGCTTCCTGGCCGAAGGCGCCGAGCAGCCGCTGGCGGCGGTGACCGCGCTCTCCGGCACGGAACGCGCCGAACTGGCCCCCGCGCGGGGCCGCGACGGCACCGGTCCCCGCACGCTGCCCGAGATCCTCGCGGCGGGGGCGGGCCGGGACCCGTCGGCCATCGCTCTGCGGGTGGACGGGACCGCGTTCACCTACCGTGAGCTCACCGAGTTCGCCGATCGGCTGGCCCGGGTGCTGATCGCGGCGGGGGCCGGACCGGAGCGCACGGTGGCGATCTCGATCCCGCGTTCCGCGGAGTCGGTGCTGGCCATGTGCGCGGTCGCCCAGACCGGCGCGGCGTTCGTGCCCGTCGACCCCGGCTATCCGATCGACCGCATCGAGCACATGCTCACCGACAGCGGCGTGGTCGCGGGCGTAACGGTGGCGGGTTCCCGGGCGGCCCTGCCGGATCGGGTCGAGTGGCTGGTGCTGGACGACCCGGCGACCGAGAAGCTCATCGCCGCAAGCGATTCCGGTCCGATCACCGACGCCGACCGCGCGCCCCTGCACCTGGACCAGGTCGCCTACCTCATCTACACCTCCGGCTCGACCGGGCTGCCCAAGGGCGTCGCCGTCACCCATCGCGGCCTGACGAATCTGGTCACCGGTTCCGGGGCCGCGTTCGGCGTCGGCGCGGATGCCGTGGTGGCGCACGCGGTTTCGCCGAGTTTCGACATCTCGGTGGAGGAGCTGCTGGTCGCCCTCGCGGTCGGCGCGACAGTGGCCGTGGTGCCGCCGGCCGCCTACGCGGGCGAAGAGCTGGCGCGGGTGCTGCGGCACCTGGAGGTCACCCACCTGAATGTGACGCCGGCCGTCGCGGGTTCGCTGGAACCGGACACGCTGCCGCGGCTGCGCACCGTGGTGGTGGGCGGCGACTCCTGCCCGCCCGAGCTGCCGGTCCGCTGGGCCGGGCGGTGTGTCATCAATGGCTACGGCCCGACCGAGGCCACCGTCACCGCGACCCTGAGCGCTCCGCTCGCCCCGGGCGATCCCATTACTATCGGCGCGCCCTCGCGGGGCATGGGGGCGATCGTGCTCGATCCGTGGCTGCGTCCGGTGCCGCCGGGCGTGACAGGTGAACTGTATTTGTGCGGGCCGGGTCTGGCGCGCGGCTACCACCAGCGCATCGGCCTGACCGCCGAGCGTTTCGTGGCCAGCCCGGTCGCCTCGGGCGCGCGCATGTACCGCACCGGGGACCTGGTGCGGTGGCGCCCGCGCGGCGGCCGCTGGGAACTGGAGTACCTGGGCCGCGGCGACACCCAGGTGAAGGTGCGCGGGTTCCGTATCGAACTCGGCGAGGTGGACGCCGCGGTGGCGCGGTATCCGGGGGTCGAGATGGCGGTCACGGTGGGCGCGACCACGCCCGGCGGTGCGACCGCGCTGGTGTCCTACGTGCTGGCGTCCGATTCGGTGGTCGCGCCAGAGGAGGTGAAAGCCACTGTGGCCCAGTCGCTTCCGGCGCACATGGTGCCGTCGGTCGTGATGGTGCTGCACTCGCTGCCGCTCACCCCGGCGGGCAAGGTGGATCGCCGCGCGCTGCCCAGACCCGATTTCGGATCCGGCCCCCGCGCCGGTCGCGCGCCCGCCACCGAGCGGGAACGCGTGCTCGCGGAGGTCTTCGCCGCGGTGCTCGGGGTGGAATCGGTTGCGGCGGACGACAATTTCTTCGCCCTCGGCGGCGACAGCATCGTGGCCATCCAGCTGGTGGCGCGCGCCAAGGCGGCCGGACTCGGGCTGCGGGCCCGGGATGTGTTCGAGCACAAGACGGTCGCGGCGCTGGCCGTCGTCGCCACCGAGGTGACCGCCCCGGTGGTCCAGGAACTGCCCGGCGGCGCGGTGGGCCCGGTGCCGCTCACGCCGATCGTGCACGCCATGCTCGAGCAGGGCAAGACCTGGCCCAGATTCGGTCAGGCCGTGCTGATTCCACTCCCCCGCAGTGAGGACTTTTTCGCCTCCGGCGCACGGGACACTTTCGCCTCCGGCGAAGCGGACACTTTCGCCCGCGGCGAAGCCGGCCGATCCCGGCTCACGGTCGCGGTGCAGGCCCTGCTCGACCGGCACGACCTGCTGCGCAGCACCCTCACCCACCGGCCCGCGAACGGCGGACGCCCGTGGGAGTGGCGGGTCGGCGCGCCCGGCACGATCGAGGCCGGGGCCCTCATCGATATCGTGACCGCCGCACCCGGCAGCGACGGCGAGGACGAACTCCAGCGCGCGGCCGACCTGCTGGATCCCGCCGCCGGGATCGTGGCGCGCTTCGTGCTCATCGACCGCGAGGACGCCCTGCCACTGCTGTGGGTGGTGCTGCACCACCTGGTCACCGACGGCGTGTCCTGGCGGATCCTGCTACCGGACCTGGCCACGGCCTGGGCGGGCGAGCCGCTCGCGCCGGTGGCGACCTCGTTCCGGCGCTGGGCGCACGGACAGGTCGAGCAGACCCCGGCACGCGCGGCGGAGATCTCGCGGTGGCAGCGGATCCTCACCACACCGGACCCGCGGCTGGGCACCCGGGCCCTGGATCCGGAGCTCGACACCGTGGCCACCATGGGGCAGCTGCGGACCGTCATCGACAGCGATACCGCCACGGCCGCACAGGAACTCATTCCGGCGCGCTTCCACTGCGGACTCGACGACGCCCTGCTCACCGCACTGGCCCTGGCGGCGAGCCGCTGGCGACGCACCCGCCGGACCCTGCTCACCGTGGAGGGGCACGGGCGCGAGGAATCGGTGCTGCCCGGTGCGGACATCTCGCGCACCATCGGCTGGTTCACCAGCGTGTTCCCGGTGGCACTCGACCTCGGCGACCTCGACCTCGACGACGCCTTCCGGGGCGGGCCCGCGGCGGGCGCGGCACTGAAGGCGGTGAAGGAACAGCTGCGGGCGATTCCCGACAAGGGCGTGGGCTTCGGCATGCTGCGCTACCTCGGCACGGGACCCGGCCGACTCGACGATTCGCCCACGCCGCAGATCAGCTTCAACTACCTCGGCCGCACGGGCGCGGGGGTGGAGCATCCGGGCGGCGCGGAAACCCCGTGGGTGCCGGTCAGATTCGCGGCCACCCAGGACGATCGCGCACCGCTGGCGGCGGTCGTCGACATCAATGCCTTCCACACCGCCGCCGGGCTCGAGGTGACGTGGGCCTACGCCTCGCGGGTGCTCACCCCCGGGCAGGTGCGGGAGTTCGCGCAGCTGTGGGGGCGGGCGGTCACCGCGCTGGTGACCCATGCCCGGCACGCCGGAGCCGGCGGGCACACGCCCTCGGACTTCCCGCTGGTCACGGTGGATCAGGCGCAGATCGACGCCTGGGAGCGGGAGTACCCGGACCTCACCGAGGTCTGGCCACTGTCGCCGCTGCAGTACGGACTGCTCTTCCACGCCCGCTACGACACCGACACCGCCGACGGGTACACCGTCCAGACCCGGCTGTCGCTGGCCGGACGGGTCGACGCCGGGCGGCTGCGCACCGCCGCGGCAGCGCTGACGGCTCGGCACGAGGTGCTGCGGGTGGCCTATGTCGAGACCACCGACGGCCCCCGGCAACTGGTGCTCGGCGAGACCGAGATCCCCTGGCAGGACATCGATCTCACCACCATCGAGGAACCGGCCGAGCGGCAGCGGGAACTGGCCCGGCTGATCGCCGTGGACGCGGGCACCCGCTTCGACCTCGCCCGGCCGCCGCTGCTGCGCTTCAGCCTCATACGCACCGAACCCGAGGCGTACACGCTGCTCATGACCAATCACCATCTGGCCCTGGACGGCTGGTCCACGCCGCTGGTGGTGCGCGAGCTGCTGGCCGGGTATCTGGCCGCGGTCACCGGGCACGAGATCGCGCAGGCTCCGGCACACTCGTATCGCGAATTCCTGGCCTGGCTCGACCAGCAGGACGATGCCGCGTCCCTGGCGGCCTGGACCGAGGCGCTGGCCGGGGTCGACGCGCCGACCCGCGCGGTGCCCACCCTCGCGGGCATCACCTCGACCGAATCCGGCATGGTCTCGGCCGAATTCAGCGCGGCGCGACTGGAACGGCTGACCGACACCGTGCGCACCGCCGGGGCCACGGTGAACACCGCCGTGCAGGCCGCGTGGGCGCTGCTGCTGACCATGCTCACCGGCCGCACCGATGTGGTGTTCGGCGGCACCGTCTCCGGGCGGCCGCCGCAGCTGGCCGGCGTCGAGGAGATGGTCGGGCTGTTCATCAACACCCTGCCGGTGCGGGTGCGGCTGGATCCCGGTGAGCGTGTGGGCGATCTGCTGGCGCGGGTGCAGGCCGAGCAGGCGCGACTGCTGGACCACCAGCACGTCGGGCTGGCCGCCATCCACCGGGCGGTCGGGCTGCCCGAGCTGTTCGACACCCTCACCGTCTTCGAGTCCTATCCCATCGATCGCGAAACCCTCTCGCGCGCACTGGATATCGCGGGCATGCGGATCCTGGACGTATCCGGCACCGACGCCACCCCCTACCCGCTGAACCTCATGGTGATCCCGCAGCGCGCCGCAGACGGCAGCGAAAGCCTCACCATCACCGTCAAATTCATGGCCGACGAACTGCCCGAGGCCGCCGCGCGCCGGCTGCTCGACCGGTTCGTACTGCTGCTCGACCAGATCGCCGACCATCCCGGGCGCCGCACCGCGCAACTACAGCACTGCGATCCGATCGAACGCACCCAGCTGCTGCCCGTCCGCGGCGGCCCGCCCACCCCCCTGCGCACCCTGCCCGACATCCTGGCCGCGGGCGCGCGTATCAATCCGGACGGTATCGCCCTCGGCTCCGGCGCCCTCAGCATGACCTACCGCGACCTCGACGCCTGGTCCAACCGCTTCGCGCGAGTCCTGTTGCGGCGCGGGGTCGGCCGCGAGAGCTTCGTGGTGCTGGCCCTGACCCGGTCGGTGGAATCCGTGGTGGCGGTGTGGGCGCTGGCCAAGACCGGGGCGGCGTTCCTGCCGCTGGACCCCAGCTATCCGGTCGAGCGCATCGAGCACATCCTGAGCGACTCCCGCGCGCCCATCGGGGTGACGGTGTGCGCGGTCGGCGACACCCTGCCCGGCAGCATCGACTGGCTGCTGCTCGACGACCTCAACACCATCCGGCGGGTCATGACGGTGTCCGACGCGCACATCACCGACGCCGAACGCGGCGGGCCCATCAACCTCGCCCAGACCGCCTACCTCATCTACACCTCCGGCTCGACCGGCAAGCCCAAGGCGGTGCTGCTGAGCCATCGCGGGCTCGCCAATCTCGTTGCGTCGCAGCAGAGTCTGCTGGACCTGGACGAGACCTCCAGTACCCTGCAGGTGGCCTCGCCCAGCTTCGACGCCTCGGTGCACGAACTGCTCATGGCACATGGCGCGGGCGGGCGGCTGGTCATCTCGCCGCCGGATGTGTACGGCGGCAGCGCACTCGAGGAACTGCTGCGCACCGAAGGGGTGACACACGCGGTCATCACGCCGTCGGTGCTGGCCACCATGAATCCGGCGGGACTCGACGAACTCGGCTGCCTGTCGGTGGCCGGCGAAGCGGCCGGGCCCGAACTGGTGGCCGCCTGGTCCACCGGGCGGCGCCTGGTGAATCTGTACGGCCCTACCGAATTCAGCGTGTGGGCCACCGGACCGGGTGAGCTGCTGGCGGGGGAACCGATCACCATCGGCGCGCCCATTCGCGGCGCGGCCGCCCTGGTGCTCGACGGCTGGCTGCGGCCGGTGCCCATCGGGGTGACCGGGGAGCTGTATCTGGCCGGGCCCGCACTGGCCCGCGGCTACTTCAACCGATTCGGGCTCACCGCCGCCCGTTTCGTCGCCAACCCGCACACCGCGCCCGGCGCGCGCATGTACCGCACCGGGGACATGGTGCGCTGGGTGGAGGTCAAGACACCCGACGGCGCACAGCTGGAGCTGGAATACCTGGGCCGCAGCGATTTCCAGGTCAAGATCCGCGGCCTGCGCATCGAACTCGGCGAGATCGACGCGGTGCTGGCCGCCGACGAGCAGGTCGACTACGCCGCCACCCTGGGCTGCCCCGGCCCGGGCGGGCAGACGGTGCTGGTCTCCTATGTGGTCCCCGCGGCCGGGCACACCCTCGACACCGAACTGCTGCGCACTCGCGTCGCCGCCGCGCTGCCGGGCTACATGGTGCCGAGCTTCCTGATCGCACTCGACGACGTGCCGCTGACCCCGGTCGGCAAGCTCGACCGGAATGCGCTGCCCGCACCGGATTTCGCGACCCTCGACCAGCGCTACCTGGCCCCGCGCACCGCCGTCGAAACGGCCGTCGCCCAGGTCTTCGCCGACGTCCTCGACGCCGAGCGCGTCAGCATCGACCGCTCGTTCTTCGACCTCGGCGGCAACTCGCTCACCGCCACCCGCGTGGTGGCCCGGGTGAACGCCGCCCTCGGCGCCACCATCGCCCTGCGCGACCTCTTCGACGCGCCCACCGTCGCGCAACTGTCGTCCCGCATCGTGCCCGGCACCGAGGCTCACGGTCTGCCGGCACTGGCCCCTCGCATCCGCCCGGACCGAATCCCGTTGTCCCCGGCACAGCAACGGATGTGGGTCCTCAACCGCTTGGACCCGGCCTCCGCCGCCTACAACATCACCGCGGCCCTGCGCCTGACCGGCGAGCTGGATATGGAGGCCCTGCGCGCGGCGGTCGCCGACGTGGTCGCCCGGCACGAATCGCTGCGCACCATCTACCCCGCAGACGCCGACGGCCCCCGCCAAGTGGTGCTCGGCGCCGAAGCGGCCGCGCCGCAGATCAGCTTCGCCGAGACGGACGACGGCCCGGACCTGCGCGCGGCCATTGCCGAAAGCACCGGGGCGGGTTTCGATCTCACCCGCGAAGCCCCGCTGCGGGTCCGCGTGCTCCGGCTGATCGACCCGGCCGAGGTCCACGTGGTGGTGCTGGTGGTGCACCACATCAGTGCGGACGGGGCCTCCATGGCACCGCTGGCCACCGACCTGGTGACGGCGTATCTCGCGCGCAGTGGCGGCGCGGAGGGTGAGCGGCCGCCGTTGCGGGTGCAGTACGCCGATTATTCGATCTGGCAGCGGGAACTGCTGGGCGACGAGACGGATGCGGAATCCCGTGCCGCGCAGCAGATTCGGTACTGGAAGGACCGGCTGGCGGCGACGCCCGACGTGCTGGAGCTGCCGACCGACCGGCCGCGACCGGCCGTGCAGAGCCTGCGCAGCACGGATCTGGAGTTCCGGCTCGACGCCGGATTGCACAGTGCACTCACCGAATTGGCGGCCGCGACCGACACCAGCCTGTTCATGGTGTTGCACGCGGCGCTGGCGGTGCTGCTGTCGCGGCTGTCCGGCACGCCCGACATTGTGATCGGGACCGCCGTGGCCGGGCGCGGCGAGGCGGCCCTCGACGACCTGGTCGGCATGTTCGTGAACACGCTCGCCCTGCGCACACCCGTGGATCCCGCCATGGGGTTCCGGGAGTTCCTGGCACAGGTGCGGGCCACCGATCTGGATGCCTTCGCGCACGCGGAGGTGCCGTTCGAGCGGCTGGTGCAGGTCCTGGACCCGCCGCGGTCGACGGCCCAGCATCCGCTGTTCCAGGTGTCGTTGTCGCTGCAGAACTTCCAGCCACCGACCGTCGAATTCCCCGGGTTGCGAGTGACGGTGGAACCCATCGAGCGGGACGCGTCGCAGTTCGACCTGACCTTCGACCTGCGCACCCCGCTGCCCGGCACCGAGGCAGCCGGACTCGAGGGCACACTCACCTTCGCCACCGACCTGTTCGACGAGGCCACCGCCGCGCGGCTGGCGACCAGGTGGCAGCGGATCCTCACCGCAGCCACCGCCGACCCCGCGGTCCGGCTGTCGGATATCGACCTGCTCGACGCCGCCGAACGGACCGCGCTGGTGCCGCTGCGCGGCCCGGGGCACGTACGGATCACGACACTCGCCCAGGTCTTCCGGGACGCCGCCACCGCCCACCGCATGTGCCCGGCCATCATCGTCGACGGGCGCGCGGTGTCCTACCGCGAGCTGGACACCGCCTCCCAGCGTCTGGCCATGCAGCTCTCGGCCGCCGGAGCCGGATCGGAAACGATTGTGGCACTGGCCCTCTCACGCGGCGTCGAGCTGATCACCGCGATCTGGGCCTGCGCCAAGGCCGGGGCGGCCTTCCTGCCGATCGACCCGCGTCACCCCCTGGACCGCATCGATCACATGCTGACCGACTCACGCGCGGTGCTCGGGCTCACCACGAGCACCCACCGGCCGCTGCTGCCCGACACCGTCGGCTGGCTGGTGCTCGACGATCCCGCCGCCTCCAGCGTGCGGATCACAGTGGGGCAGGGCCGGATCCGCGCCATGACCACGTACCCGGATCAGCCCGCATGGCTCATCTACACCTCCGGGTCCACCGGCACACCCAAGGGCGTCTCCGTCTCCCATCGCGGCATCGCCGACCTCGTGCGGGCCCAGCGGGAACTGCTGGGCCTCGGTGAGCACTGCCGCGTACTCCAGGTCGCCTCACCGAGTTTCGACGCGTCGGCCTTCGAGGCGCTCATGGCCTTCGGTTCCGGCGGCACCGCCGTGGTCGCCCCGCCCGATGTCTTCGGCGGCGCGCCGCTGTCGGATCTCATTGCGGCACAGGGCGTCACACACCTGGTCATCACGCCCTCCGCGCTGGCGACCCTGGACCCGGAGGCGGTGTCCAGCGTGCGGGTGCTGGCCGTGGCGGGCGAGGCCATCGGCCCGGACCTGGTGGCCCGGTGGTCGAGCGGGCGCACGCTGGTCAACCTCTACGGGCCCACCGAATTCACCATCTGGGCAACGGCTTCCGAACCCCTGACCGCCGGGCAGCCGGTCACCATCGGCACTCCGATTCGCGGTGCGGGCGCCCTCGTCCTCGACGACCACCTGCGCCCGGTGCCGATGGGCGTCGCCGGGGAGCTGTACCTGGCCGGACCGGCCCTGGCCCGCGGCTATCAGGCGCGCCCGGGTCTCACCGCGGCCCGCTTCGTCGCCGACCCGTACGGGCGGCCCGGTGAACGGCTCTACCGCACCGGCGATCTGGTGCGCTGGACCGGCTACCTCGACAAGCCGCGCCTGGAGTACCTGGGCCGCACCGACTTCCAGGTCAAGGTACGCGGCCAGCGCATCGAACTCGGCGAGATCGATGCCGCGCTGTCCGCCGCCGAGGGCGTCGAATTCGCCGTCACCCTGGGCGTTCCCGGACCCGGCGGCGCCACCGCGCTGGCGGCGTATCTGCTGCCGGAGCCGGGGCGCGAGATCGATCTGGCCGCCGTGCGCGCCCACGCCGCCGACCGGCTGCCCGGTTATATGGTGCCGACCGCGTTCGTGGTGCTCGACGCCATCCCGCTCAATGCCGTCGGCAAGCTCGACCGGAAGGCGCTGCCGGCGCCCGTGTTCGAGGCCGCGACCGAATACCGGGCACCGAGCACCGAGCTGGAAACCGTGCTCGCCGAGCTCGTCGCCGAACTGCTCGGCCGCGACCGGGTCGGCGTGCACGACTCGTTCTTCGCTCTCGGCGGCGACAGCATCCTCGCCATCCAGCTGGTCTCCCGCGCCCGGCTGCGCGGCATCGAACTCACGCCCTTGCAGATCTTCGAGCATCGCACCGTCGCGGCGCTGGCCGCGTTCGCGGCGGCCGCGGGCGAGACCGTCGTCCTCGAGGAGCTGCCCGGCGGCGGAGTCGGCGAGCTGCCGCTCACCCCCATCGTGCGCTGGATGCTCGAACGCGGCGGCGACCACCGCAGATTCGCGCAGACCGCGGTGCTGGAACTGCCGCAGGGCATCGGGCGCGACCAGCTCGTCGCCACCGTCACCGCCGTCGTGGACCACCACGACGCACTGCGCGCCCAGCTCGCCTACGCGGACGGCGACTGGCGAATGAGCATCCGCGAACCCGGCGCGATCGATGTCGACACGCTCCTGCATCGCATCGAATTCGACACCGCCGACGCCGTCGAACTGCGCGAATACGCCGTTACCGAACTGGATTCCGCGCTCGGCCGCCTCGATCCGGCCACCGGGACCGTGCTGCAGCTGGTGTGGCTGGACCCGGCCCCGGGCAGCCCCGCCGACCGCCGC
Organism: Nocardia sp. CA-151230; assembly: GCF_050942175.1. Classification (NCBI taxonomy): domain Bacteria; kingdom Bacillati; phylum Actinomycetota; class Actinomycetes; order Mycobacteriales; family Nocardiaceae; genus Nocardia; species Nocardia sp. CA-151230. The sequence goes on along the minus strand of NZ_CP192061.1, from coordinate 2,297,525 downwards.
GGCCGCCTCATCCTGGTGGCCCACCACCTGGTCATCGACGGCGTATCCTGGCGCATCCTCATCCCCGACCTGATCGCCGCCTGGGCGCAGATCAGCGCGGACACGCCACCGATCCTGCCGGAGACCGGCACCTCCCTGCGCCGCTGGGCGCACGCGCTCGAGGAAGCCGCGCAACGCGAAACCCGCACGGCCGAACTGGATTACTGGCGCGAGGTGGCCGCCACCCCCGACCCGCCGATCGGGCCGCGCGCGCTCGATCCCGCCGTCGACCGGGTGCCGGCCGTCCGCACCGTCGAGGTCGAGCTCGATACGGACGTCACCACAGCCCTGCTCACCACCCTGCCCGCACTGTTCGACGGCACCGTCGAGGACACCCTGCTGGCCACGCTCACCCTGGCCGTCATGCGCTGGCGCGTGGAACCCGGAGACGCGGTGCTGATCCGCCTCGAAGGGCACGGGCGACAGCAGGAAGTCGTTCCGGGAACCGATCTGTCCCGCACCATCGGCTGGTTCACCACCGTGTACCCGGTGCGACTCGCCCTGTCCGACATCCCGATTCGCGACGCCTTCGCCGGCGGACCGGCCATGGGTACGGCCATCCGGGCGGTCAAACACCAGCTGATGTCCGTGCCGGACAAGGGCATCGGCTACGGCATGCTGCGCTACCTCAACCCCGAGACCGCCGCCGACCTGCCCGACCGGGTGCCCGGCCGCATCGGCTTCAACTACCTCGGCCGCTACGCCACCGCCGACATTCCGGCCGGGCTCGAAGATCTCGGCTGGCTGCCCACCGACGAGTTCGGCGACCTGCACGCCACCGAGCACGCCGATGTGCCCGTCACCGCCGAGATCGAGATCAATGCCGTCGTGGTCGGGGACCGCCTGCAGGCCGCCTTCACCTTCCCCGAAACCCTGCTGCCCCGCCACGAGATCTCCATGCTGGCCCACCTGTGGACCGACGCGCTCGCCGCCGCAGCCTATTTCGCCACCTCGCCGGCCGCCGAGCTCGCCGCCGAGGCCGAACGCCAGTATCTGCGCGACCAGCAGGCCGCGGCCGAACTCGCTGCCATCCGGGCGGATTCGCCGCCGGGCCTCGGCCTGGACGTGGTGCTGCCGATCCGGCCCGGCGGTGACGAGCCCGCCCTGTTCTGCATCCATCCGTCCTCCGGCATCGCGTGGACCTACCTCGGCCTCGCCGACACGTTGAACCCCGGCCGTCCCATCTACGGCCTGCAGGCCCCCGACCTGTCCGGCGAACCGCACGCCCGCAGCATCGCCGACTTCGCCGCGCGCTACGTGGCCGAAATTCGCCGACTGCAACCGCACGGCCCCTATCATCTGCTCGGATGGTCCTTCGGCGGCCTGATCGCACACGCAATGGCCGCCCAGCTGGAGGCAACCGGAGACGAGGTCGGCACCCTGGCCCTGCTCGACGCGGACAGCACCGATATCGACGGTGACAGCATCGACACACTCACCGCCGGCTCCTTCGTCGCGGCCTTCGGCTCGGTCTTCGGGATCACCGACATTCCCGCCGACACCAGCGCCGAACAGGCCGCGGCCGTGATCCGCGACCGCATGGGCGGCGTCAGCCTGGTCGACGCCCAGACCCTGGAACGCATGGCCGCCTCCTACAACGCCTCCGCCGCCACCCGCACCGGCTACCAGCGGCCCGTATTCCACGGCGACGCACTGTATTTCAGCGCCACCGTGCACACCTCCGACATCTTCGGGCCCGCCGGCTGGCGACCCTGGATCACCGGGACCATCAGCAACCACGACATCGACGTCAGCCACGACGAACTCACCGCACCGCACGCGCTCGCGGCCATCGCACGCATTCTCGACGCACATCTGGGAGGGACGCCGTGAACACCGACAGTGGCAAACCCGATACAACAAACGTGGAAACCAGGACGGTCGCACCCCCGAGCAGCGTGCACACCGGCGTCGACGGCGTGGTCGTCGAAAACGTCGAGAAATCCTTCGGCACGGTCCGCGCGTTGCGCGGCGTCACCTTCAAGGCCGCGCCCGGCGAGGTACTCGGCATCCTCGGACCCAATGGCGCGGGCAAGACGACCATGGTCAATATCCTGTCCACCCTCATCGCCCCCGACAGCGGGCGCGCCCTGGTCGCCGGGTACGACGTCGTCGCCGACGCCGCCGCGGTCCGCCGATCCATCATGCTGACCGGGCAGTTCGCCGCGCTCGACGACGCCCTGTCCGGGTACGAGAACCTCGTCATGTTCGGCCGCCTCATGGGCCTGCGCAAACGCGCCGCCCGCGCCCGCGCCGACGAACTCGTCGAGGAATTCGACCTGGTGCAGGCCGCCGGACGCCGCGTCGGCACCTACTCCGGCGGCATGCGACGGCGCATCGACATCGCCTGCGGACTCGTGGTGCGGCCCGAGGTGGTCTTCCTCGACGAACCCACCACCGGCCTGGATCCGCGCAGCCGCCAGGGCGTCTGGGACCTGGTCGGCGGATTCCGCAAGCAGGGCATCACCACCCTGCTCACCACGCAGTACCTCGAAGAGGCCGACGCGCTCTGCGACCGCATCATCGTCATCGACCACGGCCTGGTCATCGCCGACGGCACCGCCGACGAACTCAAGGCCCGGACCGGCGGCAGCTACTGCGAGATCGTGCCGCTGCGCATCGAGGACCTGCCCGCCATCGCCCGCGCCCTCGGCGACCTGCTGCCCGCCGCCAATCGTGAAGCGCTGACCGGGGATTCGGACCGGATCGCCATCCCCGCACCGGAGGGCGCCAAGACCCTCGCCGAGGCGCTGCGCCGGCTCGACACGGCCGGAATGGAACTCGTCGACATCGCGCTGCGGCGGCCCTCCCTCGACGACGTCTTCCTCGAACTCACCGGGCACATCGCCAAATCCGAAGAAGCCGAAGACGATTCGCCGTCCGTCCGGTTCCGGACGCCGGACGGTCGCTTCAGCGCCGAGGATCGGACCCGGTCATGACCGCCGTCGAGGCCGCACCCGCCGGGTGGCTCACCAACGTCCGCGCCACCCCCGCCACCCTCGCCCAGTGGTGGGTGCTCACGGTGCGGCTCATCGTGCCCTCGGTCAAAACCGGCGAAATCATCACCGCAGTCCTGGCACCCATCACCTTCACCGCCAGCTTCTACATCCCGCTCAACCGCGTGATGTCCTTCGCCGGACTGGGATTCAGCAGCTACGCGCAGTTCATGGCGCCCATCGTCATCCTGCAGGCGTGCGCCTTCACCGCGGTCTCCGCCGCCTTCCGCGCCGCCGCCGACGCGGTCTCCGGCCTCGACCGGCGCTTCGACGCCATGCCCATGCACCCGCTCGTCCCGGCCGCGGCGCGCATGTCCTCCAACATCTTCCGGCTGCTCATCGGGCTCGTCTCGGCCGTGATCAGCACCCACGTGATCGGGTTCCGCTTCGTCGGCGGCACCGCGCACACCCTCGGATTCCTGGCCCTCGGACTGCTCATCGGCGCCTCCTTCTGCCTCGGCGCGGACGCCATCGGCACCGCCACACGCAGCCCCGAAGCCACCAGCCAGATGCTGGTGCTGCCACCCCTCATCCTCGGCATGCTCTCCACCGGCCTCGCCCCCGCGCACCAATTCCCGCACTGGGTCCAGCCTTTCGTGCGCAACCAGCCCGTCTCCCAATACGCGGAGGGGCTGCGCGCCCTCGGCAGCGACACCCTCGGCAAGGCCAGTCCCGTGACCTGGTCGCTCATGACGCCGACGGTGCTGTGGCTCGTGGGCAGCACCGCGGTGTCCTGCTACTTCCTCGCCCGGCAGAACCTGAAGAGGTCATGACATGGCCACCCTCCAACGCCCCGGCACCGCCGACACTCTCGTCTTCGCCGAAGCCTCGGCCCCGGCCCTGCTGCGGCACACCTGGATTCAGACCCAGCGGCTGCTGCTGCGCTGGGTCCGCGACCCCGTCACGCTGCTCGAAACCCTGGTCGTGCCGTGCCTGCTGCTGCTCATGCTCAACATCGTGGTCGGCTCGCAGATCCAGAAGTTCTCCGGGCACAGCGCGCTCTACGGATCCACGCCCATGGTGACTCTCGTCGGCGCGCTGTCGGGAACCGTGGCCAGCGGGATCATGCTCGGGCGGGAACGCGAGGCGGGCATCCTGTCGCGCTTCTGGGTGCTGCCGGTGCACCGCGCCTCCGGGCTCGCCGCCCGCATCATCGCCGAGGGCTGCCGCATCTTCGCGGGGACCGTCGTGATCATCCTGTTCGGTATGGCCCTCGGCTTCCGTTTCCGCCAGGGATCGCTGCAGACGTTCGCCTACCTGTGGATTCCGGTGCTGTTCGGGCTGGCGTTCGCGACCATGGTCACCGCCATCGCCGTGTTCACCGCCAAGTCCACGCTCGTCGAGGCCGTCGCGCTGCTGTCCTCACTGCTCATGTTCTTCAGCACCGGATTCGTGCCCCTCGTGGCCTATCCGAAGTGGATTCAACCGGTGGTGCGGAATCAGCCCATGTCGGTGGCCGTCGACACCATGCGCGCGCTGTCGGAGGGCGGCCCGGTGGCGCGCCCACTCGTCCAGACCCTGGCCTGGACCGTCGGCCTGATCGTCGTGTTCGCGATCCCCGCGGCCTACGGCTACCGCCGGGCCAGCCGGCGCTGAGATCAATACCCCTTACCGGGAATGTCGGCGCTCGGACGGGTGGACCTCCCGCCACCGCGCGCCGAGCGGATTAAGCTGTCCGCCGTGCTCGAACCCGAAACCGCCGTCGCGCCCCACCCCGATATCGCCCACCTCGCCCCGCTGCTGGGCACCTGGCGCGGCCGCGGCCGTGGCGAATACCCGACCATCGAACCGTTCGAGTACCTGGAGGAAGTGCACTTCGGCCACGTCGGCCGGCCCTTCCTCACCTACCGGCAGCGCACCCGCGCGGCCGACGGCAGCCGGCCCATGCACAGCGAGGCGGGTTATCTGCGGGCCATCAGCCCCGACCGCGTCGAGCTGATCCTGGCCCACCCGACCGGCATCACCGAGATCTGCGAGGGGACCCTGGTGACCGAGGACGGCGAACTGCGCCTGGAACTCGACTCCACCGCCATCGGCCTGAGCAGCACCGCGAAATCGGTAACCGCGCTGGGCCGCAGCATCACCGTCGCGGGCGACACCCTCGAGTACTCGCTGCGCATGGCCGCGGTCGAGCAACCGCTGACCCACCACCTCGCGGCGACCATGCAGCGTGCGAACTGACACTGAACTTCGCGTTCCAACCTCGCCCGTGACCTGCCGCATCTCCGGATAACCGGAGTGCGGCAGCACATTTGAGGGTTGCCTCGGCATAAGTGACCGATTACCGTTTCTTCCATTGGCAAATAATCAGCCAACCCTTAATGAGCACCGGATCACCACCGTGTTCGCCGCTGGAGGCGAACGTTCGGGTCTCCCAACTCATCCCCAAACAAGGGAGAGGGACATGAAGCGCTCGGCCCTTCTGCTGATCACCACCGCAGGCATGATCCTCGCCGGCGCCGGCGTCACCGAGATCCTCGGCGACGCGTCCAGTGCCGGACCACCCGTGCAAGCCCTTGCCGACCAGCGCTTCGTGACCGACAACGTCGGCGTGATCCATCCCGTCGCCTGCTCGCGACTCGACACCTACAGCGAGCGCTGACCCTGCCGGGCGATGGTCCTCAGTAGCCCGGAGGCAGGGCCACGAGCATGTCCCGCGTCACCGCCACCGCATTGTCCGAACTGCCACCGCGCACCAGCAGGGTCGCCCAGGCCAGATCGCCGCGGTAGCCGATGAACCACGAGTGCGAACCGCCGTCCACCTCGGCCTCACCGGTCTTCCCGTAGACCTCGCCCTGATCGACGATGCGCTCGGCCGTGCCGCCGAGCACCACCTTGCGCATCATCAACCGCAACCCGTCGATGACCCCGGGCTTCAGCTGCGGCCGATCACCCGACACCTGGGTCGGATGGCCCGCGATCAGATACGGCACAGGCGTCGAACCGTGCGCCACCGTTGCCGCCACCATCGCCATGCCGAACGGGCTGGCCAGCACCTTGCCCTGACCGATGCCGTCCTCGGCGCGCTGCACCGGATCATCGTCGGAGGGCACCGAACCCGACACCGTCGGCAGGCCCGCCACCGTGTAGTCCGGGCCCAGCCCCAGCGCCGCCGCGGCCGTACGCAGATCCTGGCCGCCGAGCTCCGAGGCGAGCTTGGCGAACGAGGTGTTGCAGGAACGCTCGTAGGCGGTCGCCATGGCCACATTGCCGACGCTGAACAGGTCGTAGTTGGGAATCGTGCGCTCCCCCACCACGATCCGACTCGGGCACGGCACCACGGTGTCCGGGGTGGCGTGGCCGGCGGTCATGGTCGCGGCCGCGGTCACCGTCTTGAAGGTCGAGCCCGGCGGATAGAGGCCGATCGCCGCGACCGGGCCGTCGGCATCGGCCGCCTCGTTCTGGGCGATGGCCAGCACCGCGCCGGTGGAGGGTTGCAGCACCACCATCATGGTCTGCTCGGTGCGGGCATCCACCGCGCTCTGGGCGGCGTTCTGGATGTAGCGGTCGACGCTGAGCGAGAACGACGGGGAGGTCTGGGGATCGACCTCCTGCAGCACATCGGTGTCGACGCCATTGGCATTCACGGTCACCACACTCCAGCCCGCCTTGCCGTCCACCTCGTCGATGACGGTCTTGCGGACCTGGGTCATGAGGTCGGGGGCGAAGCGGCGGTCGGTGGGGACCAGATCGAATTCCTTGCTGAAGGTGACCCCGGACAGCCCCAGCAGCTGCGAATTCACCTCGCCGAACTCCCATTCCGAGAGCAGCGCCGCGGTGTAGGCGCCGTCGTCCTTGCGGGCCGCGCGCAACAGCGAGTCCGGGGTGAGGTGTTCGTCGAAGCGGTGCAGGGCGTTGGCCAGCGCCGCGGAGACCCTGGCCGGGTCGGCCGATGCCGACGGTTTGAACAGCACCCGGTACAGCGAGCCCGGCACCATCACGTCACTGCCCGAGCGTTCGTTCACCCGCGCCCGGGGCGCGGGATTCGAACGCAGCTGCAGCGTCTGGGTATTGCCCAGTTGCGGGTGGATGTCGGCGGAGGACCAGCGCACCTGCCACTGCCCGTTGGCGCGGCCCATCTGCAGCTGGCCCTGGTATTTCCAGACGCGGTCCTTGGGCAGATGCCATTCGTAGGTGTAGTCGACGATGGCGGTGTCGCCGGTGACGCGGGCGGCGCCGGTGGTGGCCACCAGCTTCTCCGCCTGTAGCTGGTCCCACGCCGAAGCCAGTGCGGCACCGGCCTTTTCGGGTTGGCTGGTGCGGTCGGCCGCCGCCTGCACCTCATGGTCGGCGAAGGCGGAGACGAAGGCCTCGGCTGCCTGCGCGGGACCCTGCGGACCCGACGAGCAACCGGCCGCGGCGACGGTGACAGGGAGGGCGACCGCGGCGGCGATCAGCGTGGTGAAGACCCGTGTTGACATCAAGTCAGATGCTAGAGCCAACTATCGGCAAACCGGCGCGACACACTGCACCGGAACGGATTTCACGCTGACATCCCGCTCCGCCCCCCGCGCGCGGTTTTAAACTCAATCCAGCAGCACTGTCGCAAAGGTGGCAACCTGACGGAAGCCCACCTTGCTGTACGCGCGGCGCGCAATTGTGTTGTAGCAGTTGACATACAGGCTGGCCGTGCGCCCGGAGGAGACCACCACATTGGCCACGGCCGCGGTCCCCGCGGTGCCGTAGCCCTGGCCGCGCTTGTCCGGATGGACCCATACGCCCTGAATTTGTCCGGTGCGTCGCGACAACGCGCCGACTTCCGCCTTGAAGACGACCTCACCGTCCTCGAATCGCGCCCAGGCCCGGCCGGATTCGATGAGCCCCGACACCCGGCGGCGATAACTGCGCCCGCCGTCGCCCGTGCGCGGGTCGATCCCGATCTCCTCGGTGAACATGGCGACCGCCGCGACCAGATACCGGTCGATCTCCTCGGGCCGCACTCGGCGCACCCGCAAATCCGGCGCAATACTCGCGGGCCGTTCCAGCGCGAGCAGCGGCTGATCCTCGCGAACCTCCCGCGGCGTCCCCCAGTGCTCGGCCAGCAACTCCCACAGCGGCAGAGCCAGCTCGCGCCGCCCCACCACCGACGAGCACAGGCGCGGCCCCTTGATCGCACGCTCCGCGAAGGCCTTCATGTCGTCGAGACCACCGCGCAGCGGAACGAGATTCGCGCCCGAGAAGCACAGCGACTCCGCCGGCCCGCCCCGGGTCCACAGTTCGCCGTACACCCCGCGCGGGTCCAGCCCGTACTCCTGCAGACGCGCGGCGACCATACAGGTCGCCACCGGATCGGTGTCGAGCACACGCAAGACCTGCGTCAGATCGCGGTTCGCGAGCTGACGGACCCCGGACGCCCGGCCCCTGCGAGTCGGCTCCAGCACACTCCGCACGCTGACAGCCTGCCAGAACTTCCCGCCCCGCGCCGCACGATTGTCCCCAACCGCCGACCCATCAGGCAAAAGCCCAAACCCCCCAACCCAATCCAACCCCTCGGTACACATCCGCCCCACACCACCGCACACGGCGGCCGGTACGGATCCCGGGCCGAGGCGTGAACGACGAACGGCCCGGACGGCAGCGGCAGTGATGCCGGAGCGGACCGGGCCGGGCCGGGGTGTGGCTAGCCGGTGGTCACGACCGGGGCGCCGGATTCGGTGGTGTCGCCCATTTCCTCGGCGAGGCGCATGGCCTCCTCGATGAGGGTCTCGACGATGAGGTGCTCGGGAACGGTCTTGATGACCTCGCCCTTGACGAAGATCTGACCCTTGCCGTTGCCCGAGGCGACGCCGAGGTCGGCCTCGCGGGCCTCACCGGGGCCGTTCACGACGCAGCCCATGACGGCGACGCGCAGGGGGACCTCCATGCCCTCGAGGCCCGCGGTGACCTCGTTGGCCAGGGTGTAGACGTCGACCTGAGCGCGACCGCAGGACGGGCAGGAGACGATCTCCAGCTTGCGGGGGCGCAGGTTGAGCGACTGCAGGATCTGGGTGCCGACCTTGATCTCCTCGGCGGGCGGTGCGGAGAGGGAGACGCGGATGGTGTCGCCGATGCCCTCGCTCAACAGGGAGCCGAAGGCGACGGCCGACTTGATGGTGCCCTGGAAGGCCGGGCCGGCCTCGGTCACACCCAGGTGCAGCGGGTAGTCGCACTGCGCGGCGAGCTGGCGGTAGGCCTCGACCATGATCACCGGGTCGTTGTGCTTGACCGAGATCTTGATATTGCCGAAGCCGTGCTCCTCGAACAGGCCCGCCTCCCACAGCGCGGACTCGACCAGCGCCTCGGGGGTGGCCTTGCCGTACTTCTCGAGCATCCGCTTGTCGAGGGAGCCGGCGTTGACGCCGATGCGGATCGGAATGCCCGCGTCACCGGCCGCCTTGGCGACCTCCTTGACGCGGCCGTCGAACTCCTTGATGTTGCCCGGGTTCACGCGCACCGCGGCACAGCCCGCGTCGATGGCGGCGAAGATGTAGCGCGGCTGGAAGTGGATGTCGGCGATCACCGGGATCTGCGACTTGCGGGCGATGGTCGCCAGCGCGTCCGCGTCCTCCTGACGCGGGCAGGCCACGCGCACGATGTCGCAGCCGGACGCGGTCAGCTCCGCGATCTGCTGCAGGGTGGCATTGACGTCATGGGTCTTGGTGGTGGTCATCGATTGGACCGAGACGGGGAACTCGCTCCCCACTCCGACATTGCCCACCATCAGCTGGCGCGTCTTGCGCCGCGGTGCGAGGACGGCCGCCGGTGCGGCCGGCATCCCCAAAGCGATGGCACTGCTCACGATCGGCTGCCTACTTTCGACTAAGTCCTCACCCTTACCGGCTCCGAGCTTACCGAGACTCGAATACCGGTCGCCCTGTGACGGCGGCGACAAGGGTACCCGCGCGGGCTGCGGGACTCGGAATCGGCCCTGGGCCTACGGTTCATATTCGTTGCAATCGACGCCGGGGTTTACGCTCCGAAAAGTGAAGGTAGCGAATCCAGATCCGTGGCCGGCGACGCCGGAAGAGGCCGTGGCACTGCAAGATCGGCTGCGCGCGCGGGTGATCGCCGCCAACCCCCGGCCACCGGAATTCCGGACGATCGCGGGGCTCGACTCGGCCTATGACGACGACGGCAATGTGGCGGCCGCCATTGTGGTGCTGCACGCCACCACGCTCGAGACCGTCGAGACCGCCACCGCGCGCGGCACCACCGATTTCCCGTACGTGCCGGGCCTGCTCGCCTTCCGGGAGCTCCCCACCACCCTGGCCGCCCTCGAAAACCTCACCGTCACACCGGATCTGCTCGTCTGTGATTCACAGGGCCTGGCCCACCCGCGGCGTTTCGGCTTCGCCTGCCACCTCGGCCTGCTGACCGGCGTGCCGACCATCGGGGTCGCCAAGAACGCCTGGGGCGAGTTCGAGGAGCCCGCCCGCGAACGTGGCGCCTCCAGCGTCATCACCATCGACGGCGACCCGGTCGGCCGCGCCCTGCGCACCCGCACCGACGTCAAACCGGTCTACGTCTCGGTCGGTCACCTGATCGACCTGGATACCGCCTGTAGCGAGGTCCTCTCGTTGACCCCCGAATTCCGACAGCCCGAAACCACACGCCGCGCCGATCATCTCTGCCGCCGGCTCCTCCGCGAAATCTCCGCTACCGGAACAACTTCACGGCATTGAGGCGCGGGGCACCGTCACATGCGTGCGCCCTTGGCCAGGTTGCAGCCCCGGCACAGGATCTGGAGGTTGTCGACACTTGTCGCACCGCCTCGGCTCCAGGGAATGACGTGGTCGAACTCGAGGTACTCCTGGGCGCCGCATTCGGCACACTTCCCGCCGTCACGCTGCCAGACCTGTGACTTCACGTCCTGCGGAATCGCACGGGAGTCGCGTTGTCCCGGCGCGAGCACCAGACGTTTGGCGACACGCAGCGAGCCCTCCAGCACGGCGGCGACGTACTCGGCATCCCGCACGCGGTAGCGACCGCCACCCCGGGCCGTCGTCGCATCGATCACCACCGTGTCGTACTCGTGCCGAACGGACACGATCTTGGCCCACGCCAGTTCGCTCCCCGCACCGGCGCCGATGAAACGCAGCTTCCGGCTGCTGCCGATCAACCGCCCCGAGCTCTGTTTCGGACCGCTGGCCAGGTATCTGATCTGCTCCGCGTCGACGTCCACGTGCAGCAGCTCGTCCATCTCGATATGCAGATCGGGCCGACTCACCCGAGGTAGATCCCCGGCCCGCACCTGAGTGAGCGACCGGCCGCGGAGCATCCGTTGCCGCAAACCGTGGATGAGCGATCCCGCGGCGGACAGATCGGCGGCGGCCTGCAACTCCGAGACGGTCCGGTCGAACTCGTCCAGCTCCTCCTGGTCTATCTGGTCGTCGGCGAAAGCGAAGGCGACCATCCGCTCCAGGTGGGCAATGGCCAGCGGCCGCAACGCCTCGCGCCCGGTGTCCTCGCTGACCATGTGGAACCGAAGCATCACCCACAGTTCGTCCCAGCGCCGCCCTCGGGGCCCGTCCGCGGTCAACACCTGCCAGGCCCGGCCCCGCCAGGTCTCCATCAGCTGGTGGACCTCGCGCAGGCACCATTGACACGGCGGCGCACCGCCCATTCGACGCACCGCTCTCGGCCGACCACAGCGCCCGCAGGTCGCTGGATCGTGCGGCGAATGCTGCGGACGGCGGTCCTCGGTCCAGGCCACCCCGTTCCACCACTGCACCTGGCCCGGGTGCTGCGGCGCCACGTACCAGCCGGGCGCCATGGCGGGCGCGGGCTCCGGGGCCGCTGCCGTGGGAGGCGTTACCGCTGGAACGGCCGGTGGCGATGGCGGCGGCTGATCGTCGTCCACCGCAACGCCGAACTCCTCGGCGAGGCCACGTAATCCGCTCGACCAGCCCTGCCCGACCGCGCGGAACTTCCAGCCGCCGTCACGGCGATAGAACTCACCGAACACCATGGCCTGCACCGATTCCGGGCTCGAAACGCGGTAGTCGAACAGCCGGCGGCCGGCATCCTGAACGCTGATCTTCAGCGCTGGAACATCCTGGAGGGAACCGGTCGCGACGGATCCCGCGATCACCACGCGGTCCACCCCGGGATCGATCTCGCTCAGGTGCACCGCCAGTCCGGCCCGCCCGGTCGTGATCTGTTCCAGCACAACGGCACCGGACGGATGGCGGGGCGCATTGAAGAAGACGAAATCATCGTCGGATCGGATCTTCCCCGTCGTGGCCAGCAGCAGAGCATGCGGGTCGACTTCCCGATCGCCATCCCATTCCACCACCAGCGATACCGCCGACGCGGCCACGAGCGCATTTGCACCACGCGCCAACTCCACGACCCAGACCCCGTTCCTCGTGCGCAGTCGATTCCGAGCCGCGCTCTGCGCCAGGAACTTTGGATTTCCGATCCGCACCCGAGCCCAGTTGCGGCCTTGGCGAGACAGACTACCCAGCCGCACCGACACCCAGCCGCGGACCGCTCAGGTCAACCGACGCCGGTTCCGTTGGAAGCCAGCCGTTTTCAGGATCAGGGGAACAGCTTGACCGGGTTCACGATGTCGGCGACCAGGGTGAGGATCATGTAGGCGCCGCCGATGACGACCACGACGTAGGTTGCCGGGAGCAGCTTCAGGTAGTCGACCGGGGCGCCGTCGGGGAGGCCCTTGCGGTTGCGGAAGAGGTTGCGGAGCTTCTCGTAGATGACCACGGCCATGTGGCCGCCGTCGAGGGGGAGCAGCGGGAGCAGGTTGAAGGCGCCGAGGAAGAAGTTCAGGCTGGCCAGGGTCAGGACGAACATCGACCAGAGGCCGTGTTCGGCGGTCTCGCCGCCGATCTTGGAGGCGCCGTAGACGCTGACGGGGGTCTCCGGGTCGCGGGTGCCGCCGGTGACGGCGTGCCACAGGTCGACCACCTTGGACGGCATCTGGGCCAGGGACTCCACGGTGCGCACCGCGATCTGGCCGGTGAACGCGCCCGCTGCGGGGATGGCGGACAGGATGTTGTGCTGCACCGGCGCGTAATAGTCCTGGCCGACACCGACCTTGGCGACCGTCTTCGGGGTGCCGTTCTTCTCCGGGTAGACCACGGCCATCTGCGGGGTGACCGGGATCTGGAGGGTCCGGCCGTCACGCTCGACGGTGTAGGTGAAGGGGCCGGTCTGCTTCTCCGTCTCGGCGCGGAATTCGTTCCACGTCTTGATCTTGACGTCGTTGACCGCGGTCACCCGGTCGCCGCGCTGCAATCCGGCCAGCTGCGCAGGACCGTCGCCGGTGCAGGGCAGCGCCTTCTGGTCCGGGCCCATATTGGCCACACAGCTCATCGCCCCGAGCTGGGTGGCCGGCGGCTGGTCGAAACGCGGCAGCCCCCAGCCCACCGCGAGCAGCACGATGAGCAGGTAGCCGATGAGGAAGTTCATCAGGATGCCGCCGGACATCACCAGCAGCCGCTTCCAGGTGGCCTGCCGGTACATGGCCCGGTCGAGCTCCTCGGGTTCGAGCTCGTCGAGGGCGGTCATGCCCGCGATATCGCAGAACCCACCCAGCGGCAGCGCCTTGAGACCGTATTCGGTCTCGCCGCGCCGCCACGAGAAGACCTTGGGCCCGAAACCGATGAAGTAGCGCCGCACCTTCATGCCCGTGGCCTGCGCGGTCCACATGTGGCCGCATTCGTGCAGGGCGACCGAGGCCGTGATCCCGAGGGCGAACAGTACGAAGCCGATCGCGTAGACCATCCGGTTCCGAGCCCTCCTGCTGTCAGCCGCGCACGATCGTGCGTGCGGTGTCGCGCGCCCACGTATCGGCCGCGAGCACCTCGTCCAAGCTACCGGGTTCGGCGCTCCAACGGTCGGCGGACTCCACGACGCGCGCGACGGTGCGCACGATATCGGGGAATCGGATGAGCCCGTCGAGGAATGCCTGCACGGCGATCTCGTTGGCCGCGTTGTAGACCGCGGTCACGCAGCCGCCGGCCTTACCGGCCTGGCGGGCCAGCTCGACGGCCGGGAAGACCGTGTTGTCGACCGGCTCGAAAGTCCAGGTGGAGGCGGTGGAGAAGTCACACGCGGCGGCCGCGCCGGGAACGCGGTCCGGCCAGCCCAGGGCGAGCGCGATGGGCAGCTTCATATCGGGCGGGCTGGCCTGGGCCAGGGTCGAGCCGTCGGTGAAGGTGACCATGGAGTGCACGATGGACTGCGGGTGCACGGTGACGTCGATGCGGTCGTAGTCGATGCCGAACAGCAGGTGCGTCTCGATCAGCTCGAGGCCCTTGTTCACCAGCGACGCCGAGTTCAGCGTGTTCATCGGTCCCATGGACCAGGTCGGATGGGTCTTGGCCTCGGCCGGATTCACCGACTCCAGCATCTCGGTGGTCCAGCCGCGGAAGGGTCCGCCGGAGGCGGTGAGCACCAGTTTGGCGACCTCGTCGGCGCTGCCGCCGCGCAGGCACTGGGCCAGCGCCGAATGTTCGGAGTCCACCGGCACGATCTGTCCCGGCCTGGCCGCCCGGGTCACCAGCGAGCCGCCCGCCACCAGAGATTCCTTGTTGGCCAGGGCGAGTCGCCGCCCCGATTCCAGCGCGGCGAGGGTGGGTTCCAGCCCGAGCGAGCCGACCAGCGCGTTGAGCACCACGTCCGCGTCGGTGCGCCGCACCAGTTCGGTCACGGCGTCCGGACCCGACAGCGCCACACCGAGTTTCGCGGCCGCCGCCTGATCGGCCACCGCCACGTTGCCGGTCCCGGTGGCGGCGATCTGCTGTGCCAGCAGGTCCGCATTGCCCCCGCGCGCCGCGAGACCCACCACCTCGAAGCGGTCGGGGTTGGCGGCGATCACCTCCAGTGCCTGCGTACCAATCGAACCGGTGCTGCCCAGCAGCAGAACTCTCACAACGTCGGACACGGATCCATTGTCCCCTGCCCCCTGCTCGCTACGACGCTGGGTCGTATGTCACGATATTGGCCAGCAATCGATTCGAGCCGTAAAGGAGCCACAGTGGCCGCCACGGAACTGGAACCCGCGCACCCCTCTGAGGTTGTCACCAAGGTCGACACCGCCGAGGTTCCGTCCGCCGCGTGGGGCTGGAGCGGCGAGTCGCGCCGTGCCGCTCGCGCCGCCGGCTGGGTCGTCGTCGTGATCCTGCTGGCCATGCTGTTCGAGAACCAGCAGGGCAGCTCCTCGGGCACCGGCAATGTCGGTTACATCTTCCTGGTGCTGTTCGCGGTCGGTATCGCCTTCGTGCTGATCCGCGACTCCATCGTGTCGCGCCGCCCGCGCTAGTTCGAAACGGAATCCCTTGCCCCACGGACAACGTCCGTGGGGCATTCGGGTTTTGCCGGACCCTTTCGGCAGCACCGACGAATTCGGGCCGGATCGCCCCCGAGCGATCCGGCCCGAATTCTGCTGTCACGCAATGCCTCCTGCACCGGCACTGCTGCTCGCCGCGGCGGGCGCGCCGCTGCCGCGCCCCGGCCGGACCGTGGTGGCCCCGGTCCGGCAGTCGTTCACCGGCTAGCTGGCCGGGGTGGAGTCCGGCGCGTTCAGGCGATTGAACAGGCCGATGCCGACCGCGATGGCGGCGGGCCCGCCGACACCGACCAGACCGGCCGCGGCGCCCAGCGGGATGCCGATCGCGGCGCCGGCGACACAGCCCGCGATGCCGGTCGGAACCGACATGATCACGACACCGGCGATGGCGCCGCCCAGCGCGCCGATGGCGCAGCCGGCCACACCGCCGATGAGGGTGCCCATCAGGGTGCCCATGGAGCTGGCGATGCCGAACTGGTTGACCGCGGCGCCGAACGCGGCGTCCTGGTCGGCCTGGCTGGCCACGTCCTTGACCACGGGGGCCGGGAGAGCCGGAGCCGGGAAGCCGGCGGCCGGGTCCATGTTCGGGGTGAAGGTGGCGGTGTTGCCGTCGATCTCGGCGGCGACCGGGTGGGCGACGTCACCGGTGATGATATTGAGCGGGAACTGGGTGACCAGGCCACCGTTGTTGTCACGCACCTGGAACTGGCCGTCCTGGGTGGTCAGCGAGCCCGCATCGGTCTTCAGCACCACCGAAGCGCCGTCGATCCTGGTGTCCCAGTGGATCCCGGGAGCGGCGGCCGCGGGATCGGCATAGGCGGTACCTGCGGAGATACCGACCGCCGTGATGGCCAGGGCCGAGGTGGCGGCAAACTTCGTGAAACGCATACTTCTCGTCGCTTTCTTGATCGGGCGCTTCCCTCCTGGGAGCGAGGTCCTCATCGAGCACCCGGATCAAGATAAGTCAGCAAATGTTGCCTACTTGTTGCCAAACCGTAGCGAAAACACTCCTTGAAGTATGTTTTGCGTAAAGACAGCGTTCGCTGAGCCGTTTATGAGTGACCCAGGCAACCTTTCGGCAGATGAAGAGGCCCGGCTCACACCCCCACCGGGGCGCCAGGTCACCTTTCAGTGGATCAGCGGCGGAAGCGGTCGCGCAGCTGCGGGTCGTTCTCCCACCACAGTCCGGTGGACACCGGCTCGTCGTCCGCCTCCGCGGCCCGGGTCGCGGTGCGCGACACCGCCTTCCGCCGCGCCCGCGCCGCCTCGGCGGCATCCAGCTCGGCATCGATCTCCCCGGCCCTGCGCTTCTCGTCGGCGGCGAAGGCCCGCATGACGACCAGCGAGTAGATCAGCCCGAGGAAATCGCCGAGCAGCCACAGGATGCCCGCGCCGATGGTCTGGTCCAGGCGCGCGTCCGGACCCCAGGTGCGGCCGAGCGAACCGTAGTAGCCGGCGGCGACCAGCGGCCCCAGCCACAGCACGATGCCGAGGATGCCGTCGGCCAGGGACTCCGCGATGGTGATGAGCAGCGACAGCCCCTGCGTGAAGTGCTTGGGCACCGGATCGATCTGCAGGCGCGAGTAGAAGTACAGGAACCCGATGGCCACCACGATGATTCGGGTGACCGCGTCGACGCCCCCGTGCCGCAGCACCGACTCGTACCAGGGCGAGAGGAACAGCGCCCAGGGCAGCAGCAGGATCAGCATCGAGGCGGTGGCCGGGTGGGTGAGCAGCCGGGCGGCACTGCCGGAGAGCATGGCGTCCAGGCGTTTCCGGCCCGCCGGGCCCAGCGCCGCGCGCAGCACGGTGAACGGCGCACCGGCCGCGAGTGCGAAGGGCACCAGGTAGAGCAGCAGGAGCACCTGCAGCGCGCGCACCCAGAACAGGGTGTCGGAGTAGACACCGATCATGCCGACGCCGGTGTACAGCCACACGCCCAGTCCGGCCAGCCCGAAGTAGAGGGCCCGACTCACCGGAAGCTGTTCGCCGCGCTGTCTCCCCTTGAGGAAGCAGGCCGCGTACGCGAGTCCCAGGAGTGCGATGACCAGCACGGTCGAGGTGTCCCACTGCCAGGAGCTCACCACACTGCTCAGCTGCAGCGGTGTTCGGGTCTGTAGCACGGGACCCAGTATGCGCCGTGCCGCCGCGGGGGACGGCACGGCTCCCGGGAAGGCAGTGCGCGGCTAGCGGGAGACCAGGCGACGGTAGGTCACGGTGTCGAATTCGCGCCCGTGCTCGTCGACCGCGACCACGTCCATCTCGCTGGAGAAAACGCCGGGCCGCACGTCCACGCGAATGAACGAGTAGCGGCTGAACCGCACCCGCGACCAGGCGACGGCCTCCTTGCCCTCCTTGCCGTCGGAGCCCCACAGGGTGCTCTCCGGCACGAAGGTGTCGGGCTGCTCGTTGCCGCGGTAGGTGTCGCCCGCGGCGAAGGTGCCGTGCGCCGCGCCGCCTCCCCCGACCACGTAGTAGACGGTGCCGTCGGTGTCCGGATAGACGATCGAGTTGTCTGGTGCGGCCTTGGTCGGCCGCCCGCCGCGCATCGGGTCGGTGCGCTCGAAGTTGTGATTGTGGCCCTGCAACACCAGATCGACCCGGTACTTGTCGAACAGGTCGGCCCAGGCCCCGCGCACGCCGCCGTCGCTGGCGCCGCCGATACCGGTGGCGTAGGCGCACTCGTGGAAGAAGCAGACGATGAAGTCGATGCTCGGGTTCGCGCGGTAACCGGCCAGGGTGGATTCCACCCAACTGTTCTGTGCGCCACCGGAATAGCCGAGATTGGCGCGGACCTGCCAGCTCACCTCGTTGGCGTCCAGCGACAGCACCGCCACATTGCCGTAGGTGAAGGAGTACACCGACGGGCAGCCCGCGGGCCCGTTGTCCGGAAAGTCCATGCGCGCCATCAGGCCGCCGTAGCCGTGATTGCCGTAGACGGCTTCCATGTCGTGGTTGCCGGTGGCGAACATCCAGGGCACGCGGCCGGCGCTGCTCTCGATGGCCTGCAGGTAGGTGTCCCACACGAATGGGTTGTAGGCGTCGATGGCGTCGGTGTCGGCCTTGCCGTTGGGCACGAACCAGTCCGGACCGCCACCGTGGGAGGTGTCGGCGTAGCAGATGTCGCCGGCCAGAATGTGGAATTCCGGGTTGCTGGCGACGATCTGGCGCTGGATGTTCTCGGCATTGCGGGAGCTGGGAGCGTCACCCTCGCCGTACTTGTTGCGGTAGGCGCCCGCCGGCATGCCCGCGGGCAGTGCCGGGGTGTCGTCGACGCCCTGGTCGCCCATCATGGTGAAGCGGAACGGCAGCAGCGCCGCGCGCGAGCTCGGCATGGCGGTGCTCGCGGAGAGCACGTCGCTGCTGTAGCCGTCGGCGGTGCGCCAGCGGTAGAAGTGCGGCAGGCGGCCGGGCAGTCCGTCGACGGGGGCGTGAACATAGAACTGTTCGGCCGACAGCACTCCCCCGTCGGTGCGCGGGAGCTGGGTGACCAGGTTGCGGACCTCGGCCTCGAGTGTGCCGCCCAGTGCCGGGGTCGGGCCGTGATCGAGGAAGACCTTGGTGGCGCCCGGGTTTCGCGACAGCTGGGCGGAGAAGCGGAGCTGGCCGGCCGCGTCCGGGCCGTACCCGACGCGGCGGCCGCCGACGGTCAGCGGGGCGTCGTCGGCGTAGGCGACCCCGCGGCCGCCGAAGGCGGAGCCGAGTCCGGCGGCCATGGCCGCGGCGGCGCTGCCCCGCAGGAAGCTGCGCCTGCTCACCCGATGCCGTTTCAGATACGAACGGTGCCAATCGAATTGCTCGTCCATCGTCATCTGCGCGGCGAGCTGTGCCGGAATGCCCGTGCGGGGCACCGTACCGAGGGGATTCAGCATCGAGAAAACCTTGTCACCGTGAGTCCGTTTGCGCGGTCATCAAAACGCCGCAAGCTTACGGACTCGCGACATGGCGGTGAACACAGCACAATTCGCGCGGCGAATCGTCCGAATCAGGCGGGCAGCGCGATGTGCGGGTCGGTCGAGCGGTACGGCTCGGCGCGCGTGCCGGTGGCGAAGCCGCGCAGCACGGTGGCGACGGCGTGGTCGATGGCCGCCTCGCGATCGGCGGGCTCGGCGTCGGCCAACGGGCCGTCGACGATCAGGCTCGCCAGCCCGTGTACGGCCGCCCACGCGGTGAACTCCGCGCCGGGACGCTGACGCGGATCCATGAATCCCGCCGCGACCAGGGCGTCGATTCCGGTCCCGATGAGATGGAAGATGGGGTCCTCGAGCACCTCTTTGTGGACATCGACATCGGCGCCGCAGAACGCGGTCCGGAACAGGCCGCGCTCCCGCTCGGCGTATTCGATGTACGCGCGCCCGGCGGTGGCCAGCCGGGCGATCGCGGTCGCGGTCGGATCAGCTTGCGCCGGAACGTTTTTCATCGCGCCGTCGAGGGCCTCGAACAGGGCTTCCTCGGCCTGCTCGCGCACCGCGGCGAGCAGTTCCTCGTGACCGTTGAAGTGGCGGTAGGCGGCGGTGGCGGTGACGCCGACCGCACGCGCGGCGGCACGGACGGTGACCGCGGCGGGCCCGCCGATCTCGGCCAGCTGCGCGGAGGCGCTCACCAGGGCATTGCGCAGGTCCCCGTGGTGGTAGGGACCCTCGCGTGCGGGCTTCTTCGCCACATCGTCGGTGATGTCCACGACATTGATGTTGACACCTGTACAGATCGCGAGGCAAGTTAACACCCATAAAGTTCACGCCCGTCAACATCAATCCGCACGCCTCCGAGAGGAATCACCGATGAGCGCATTACTGGGCCGGATCGGAGACTTCGCCTTCCGGCGCCGTGGCCTGGTCGTCTCGATCTGGGCCATCCTGCTGATCGCCGTCGTCGGCGGCGCCGCGCTCGCGGGCGGCCGCCTCGACGACCGCTTCACCGTGCCCGGGGCCGAGTCCCAGCGGGCGCTGGACACCCTGTCCGAGACCGCGCCCGACGCGGCGGGAGCCAACGCGCAACTGGTCTTCACCGCACCCGAGGGCCACCTCGTCACCGAGGCGCCCTATCGCACGGCGATCCAGCACACCCTCGAGGTCGCCGGAACCGCGCCGGGAGCGATAGGGGTGACCACGCCCCAGCAGGCGGGAGCCGTCTCCGGGGACCAGCGCACCGCAATCGGCGTCGTGCACTTCGCCGGCGACCGGTCCAAGGTGACCAGCGCCGCGAGGGACGCGGTCGAACGGTCCGGCGACATCGCGCGCGAGGCCGGGCTGGACGTGTCGGTCGGCGGCTCCGCGTACGGGGCCGGGCAGATGAAGCCGGGCGTCACCGAAATCCTCGGGCTCGCAGTGGCGGTGCTGGTCCTGCTGATCACGTTCGGATCGCTGGTGGCGGCCGGAATGCCGATCCTGTCAGCGGTTTTCGGCATCGCGGTCACGGTGGGCGGACTGTCGGCCCTGAGCGCGGCGGTGCCGGTGTCGTCGACCGCCCTGACGCTGGCGCTCATGCTGGGCCTGGCGGTCGGGATCGACTACGCGCTGTTCATCCTGTCCCGGCACCGGTCCCAGCTGGCCGCCGGGCTGACGCCACGGGAATCGGCGCGACGGGCCAATGAGACCGCGGGCAGCGCAGTCGTTTTCGCGGGCACGACGGTGATCATCGCGCTGGCCGCGCTGAGCGTGATCGGCATTCCGTTCCTGACCGTCATGGGGCTGGCCGCCTCCGGCGCGGTACTGATCGCGGTGGCAGTGGCGCTCACGCTGCTGCCCGCGCTGGCCGGATTCGCCGGCGCCCGGCTGACGCCGCGGGCGGGCTCGCGCGCCCACCGGCGGGCCACCGCAACCGGAGCCGACAGCATGGGCGCGCGCTGGGCACGGCTGGTCACCGCGCGGCCGCTCGTCACCGTGGTGGCCGTGGCCGGGGCGCTGATCCTGCTGGCCCTGCCCGCCGCCTCGCTCCGAATGGCCCTGCCCGACAATGGTTCCGCCGCCGCGGCGACGGGTCAGCGGCAGGCCTACGACACCATTGCCGAGAAGTTCGGCCCCGGCGTCAACGGCCCGCTGGTGGTGGTCGTGGACGGGCCGAACGGCGACACCCGGGCCGCCGCGACGGTCGCCGACACGGTGCGCGGACTGCCCGACGTCGCGTATGTCGCACCGCCGCAGCCCACCCAGCGGACAGGCCAGTCGCTGATCATGGTGATTCCGGCCAGCGCGCCGGAGTCGCAGCAGACCACCGATCTGGTCCACGCCATCCGCGATCGGGCGCCCGGTGCGGTCCCCGGGGCCGACGTGGCCGTCACCGGCGATACCGCGGTCACCATCGATGTCTCGCAACGGCTTTCCGCGTCCCTGGTGCCCTTCCTGGGCATCGTGGTCGGCCTGAGCCTGGTGCTGCTGGTCCTGGTGTTCCGGTCGATCGCGGTACCGGTGAAGGCGGCAGTCACCTTCCTGCTGTCGGTCGCGGCGGCGCTGGGCACCACGGTCGCGGTCTTCCAATGGGGTTGGGCCGCGGACCTCCTCGGCGTCTCGAAGGTCGGGCCGGTGGTGAGCTTCCTGCCGATCATCCTGGTGGGCGTGCTGTTCGGGCTGGCCATGGACTACGAGGTGTTCCTGGTGTCCGGGATTCGCGAACAGTGGCTGCACCGCCGCGACGCCGGGGCGTCGATCATCGAGGGCACCCGCCACAACGCCCGGGTGGTGACGGCCGCGGCGACGATCATGGTGGCGGTCTTCGCCTCCTTCGTCCCCACCGACGACGCCATGATCAAGCCGATCGCCTTCGCCCTGGCGGTGGGTGTGCTGGTGGACGCGTTCGCCGTCCGGCTGACACTGGTCCCCGCCGTCCTGGCCCTGCTCGGCCGCCGTGCGTGGTGGCTGCCGCGCCGCCTCGATCGGGTGCTGCCGACGCTGAATATCGAAGGGCCGCAGGAGGACAGCGAGCCGCAGCCGCAGCGCGAATTGGCCTCGGTCTGAGCCGGGCGGCGCCCGAAACCGGTTGGGCTCAATCGGTTTCGGGCGTCAACAGTCCCTGGTGGGTCGCCTCGTACTCGGTCTCGAAGGCCCGCTCGCGGCGACGTTCGCGCAGCTTCCACACGATCAGCGCGACCACGACGATGACGACGACACCGATGGCCAGATCCCGGCCGACCGTCTTGGCCACCACCTCGTAGGACTGCCCGGCCACGAAGCCGAGCACCACGAACGTGGTGCCCCAGACGATTCCACCGGCGGCATTGAACAGCAGGAAGCGCCGATAGGGCATGCGCGAGGTGCCCGCCAGCGCCGGCATCATGGCCCGGAAGAACGCGGTGAACCGGCCGAGGAACACCGCCCAGCCGCCACGCCGGGCCAGATAGTCCTGGGCGCGGTCGAGGCGGCCGCGATGCCGGTCCAGCATCGAGGCCTGCAGCAGCCGCGGGCCCACGTGCTTGCCTACCTCGTAGCCGACGCTGTCGCCGAGGATGGCGGCGGCCACCACCAGCAGGATCATCAGCCACAGCAGCACATGCCCCTGACTGGCCGCCACACCGCCGAGCACCGCCGCCGTCTCACCGGGGATCACGAAGCCGACGAAGATCGCGTCCTCGGCGAACACCAGCAGGGTGACGACCAGGTACACCCAGATCGGCGCGATATCCAATATCCGGTGCAGCAGCGAGTTCATGTCCGCCACGGTACCCAGGGCGCTCGACCCGGGTGCTCGGGACGCTCAGCTCGCGGGTGCCGCCGCCCGGGCCTGCTCGGGTCGCCGCCGCAGCAGGGCCCACAGGCCCAGCGCGCAGCCCACCGCGAGCGCGAGGGCTGCCCAGCCGGGTGCGAACGAGGTGAAATCGGCGATGGTGCACGGCTTTCCGGGGTCGATCAGCAGGCAGTGCCCGCGCCGGGTGTAGTCGCGCAGCGCGAGCACCGGTGAGGGCACGTAGATCAGGGCGATGCCCAGCACCCGGGTGGAGGCGTAGCGCGGGGTGACCGCGCCGAAGCAGTAGCCGGTCAGCAGGGCGAGCAGCGCGTGTCCGAGCACGGTGAGGGCGACGGGATGCCCGACCGCGACCGTCAGCACCGCGTAGCCGGACAGGCCGATGATGCCGACCGCGGCGACCCGCGCACCGGGCCAGCGGATCCCCGCGACCAGCCCGCCGGCGACCAGCACCACGAGGCCCGGGATCGACCATCCCCGAAGGCTTGCCACGAGGACAGCGCTGCCCGCCCCGACGAGCGCCACCGCGAGCAGCACCTGGACGCCGTCCCGCCTGGGCAGCATGAACGCGGTGAGCAGGGCCCCGGCCGCCGTGGCCGCGGCCGTTACCGCGATCGCGAGCGGGCTGTCGCCGTGGCGGGCCAGCACCCCACACCCGACCAGGCTGACGCCGATCATGAACGCGCCCGCGATGATCGGGACGATGGGCAGCTGGGTCGTAGGTGTTTCCACTGGATGCCCGCCCGGCTCGCGCAGGAACCGGAGTCCGATGACGAGCAGGGCCAGCGCGATCAGCCACAGCGGGGGCGCGTCGATGGCGGGCCAGTTCTGCGGGAAGTGCGGATCGGCCAGCTTGGCCTGGGCTTCCGGGATGAATTCATGCGCGACCACGCCGCCGATCGCGCCCAGCAGCCACGCCGACGTCGCCCAGGTATACCGGGATTCGACGCGGGAGCGGGACAGTACCCCGGCCCCCGAACCGCCGAGAATGAGCCCGCCGGCAATGGAATCCAGGAAGTTCAGGGTGGCCAGCGAGGTGCCGAGCACGGCATGCCGCCCCAGCAGGTGGTCGACGAACAGCAGCGCCGCCCCGCCCAGCGCCACACCCCAGCGCAGGCTCTGCCCGCCCAGCGCGGTGGACATCACCGCGATCACGATCGCGACCAGCGCCCCCGCCGCAATCGCCTGCGGCATGCTGAAGACCAGCAGTTCCAAGTGCAGCGCCGAACTGCGCGAGGTCCACGCGAAGTCGATGGGCACCATGAGCGACAGCCCGGCGATGAGCGCCGCCAGGAACGCGGTGCCCGCATCGATGACGTCGCGGCCGCCCCGGATCCTCATCGGGATCCGGTGGACCGAGATCCGTCCAGCCGCTGACCAGCACTCATGGCGCCAGATTAGCAATCATCACGCTATCGATCCGGGAGGTCGGCGGCCGCGTTCCCTCACCCGCGATTCGCTCACTCCGGGCCGGTGAGCATGCCTGGCTCAGCCGGTTTCGATGGCCGAATCCCGCTAGGCTCGATGCACGAGGACCATCGCCATCGCGGCGAGCCCCACCGCCGCCACACCCGCGGACACCAGGAGCAGCAGCGGCGCGGTGCCGCGATGCGCGCCGCGGTGCAGACTTCGGCTGCGCGCCAACGCGATTGCCGCCACCAGCATCATGAGCACGGCCGCGCCCAGCGGCAGCAGACCGGTCGGCCGCCAGCCGATCCCGCCCTCGGCGGCCACCTTGGTGAAGAGCGTGGCACTGGCGATGGCGGAGATGGCGGTGCGCCGCCAGGCCAGCGCGGTGCGCTCGGTCGCCAGTCCGGGGTCGCGGGCGATAGCCGGCGCGCTCACAGGCTGAGCACGCCGACCACGGCGATCGCTGAGATCACCGCGACACCGGCCGCGAGTACCGGGATCAGCACATTGCCCGGCAGCCGTTCGCCCGCCTGCATGGCCCGTTCCACCCTGCGCCACTGCGCGTACGCCCCGACCGCGAGCACCACCGCCAGCACGATGGCCGACATGGCGATCGCCGCGCGCACGCCGTGGATTCGGAAGCCTTCGACCAGCGTGTGGACGGCGACGCCGCCCGCGAGCAGGCCCAGCGCGGTGCGGATCCAGGCCAGGAAGGTGCGTTCGTTCGCGAGGGTGAATCGGTAGTCGAGTTCGGTCTGCTCTTCGGAAGCCACCCCTCCAAGTTATTGCGTAATAACTGCAATAGCAGCACAGTGTGAGCACTCGGACAGGCCGGTGACCGGCTCCGGCCGGCGCGGGTCAGCGCACTCGGCTCGCCGGATCCTCGGCGAGGAAGGCGTCGAGAACCTTCGCGGTGGCCTCGGCGGGGATGCCGTGATCCGCACCGCCCGGCACCTCCACATAGCGGGCCCGGGCGAGTTCGGCGGGCAGCGCCCGGGAGGCGGAGCGAACGCCGGGCCAGGATTCGGGGCTGCTGATCACCAGGGTCGCGAGGTCGAGGCGGGCCATGGCGGGGGTCGGCAGATTGGGTGGGCGGCAGATGGCGGCGTCGTAGACCACGGTCTGAGCGATGGCTTCCAGGTGCGGCCAGACCGGTGAGTGCTTCACCTGCTCGACCACATCCGGCAACAGGCCGATGCCCTCGAGCTGCATCAGTTCCACGGCCGCGCCGGGTTCATCGCGGGCGATGAGGTCGGCGAGGCGTTCCGGCAGTCGCTGCGGGGTATGGCCGGACAGGCCGCCCAGCGCGAACGGCGGTTCGTAGAGGGCCAGGCGGGTGATGCGCGAGCCGGCGACCGCGGCCCGCAGGGCGAGGATGCCGCCGGAGGAGAAGCCGAAAACCGCTGCGGCGCCGCCGATATCGGCAATGACGGCGTCGAGATCCTCGATCTCGCGCTGAACCTCGTAGGCCCGGGCGCCGGCCGGAGCGATGGCGTCGGTGCTCTCGCCCCGGCCGCGGCGGTCCGGGCGGACCACCGTGTAGCGGTCACTCAGCTGCTCGGCCAGGGGCGCGCAGGTGCCGCTGTCGTTGAAGGCGCCGGGCAGGAAGACGAGGGCCGGGCCGGAACCGGCGCGGTGGTAGGCGATCGTGGTGCCGTCGGCAGAAATCACTCTGGGCATGGTCTTCTCCGTGGTCAGGGGTCGATACCGGGACGACGAACGGGAATCCCGGTTCTGGACACCCCGGCTCGGCATAGTGGTGTCCATCCGCGTCGGTCCTGTTCGTCGGGTAGATGAGTCCCGTCCGTCGTGCGGGAGATAGGGAGTGACGACCATGCGATACCTCTTGCTGATCAGTGCCGATGAGAGCCGGGTCGACGACGTCGTCGACGAGGACGGCCTGCGCGAGTTCCGGGCGTGGCTGGACGATCTGCTCGCCCGCGGCATACTCACCGCCCACGAGGGCCTGCACCCCAGCCACACCGCCACCACCGTCCGGGTGCGCGGCGACGAGGTGCTGCTGACCGACGGGCCGTTCATCGAGGCCAAGGATCAGATCGGCGGCTTCGCGCTCATCGAGGTGGCGGATCTGGACGCGGCCATCGAGGTGGCGGCCGGACATCCTGCGAGTCGCTTCGGGCAGATCGAGATTCGCCCGGTCCGGACGCCGTGACCGCGGTCGACGCCGCCCTCACCGCCGCCTTCCGCACCGAGTGGGCGCGGCTGGTGGCCACGCTCATCGGCGGGCTGGGCGACTGGGATCTGGCCGAGGAGTGCGCGCAGGAGGCGTTCGCGCTGGCCTGGCGTACCTGGCCCCGGGACGGTGTGCCCGAGCGGCCCGGTGCGTGGCTGCTCACCGCTGCCCGCCGCCGCGCGGTCGACCGGCTGCGCCGCGAACGTGTCGGGGCCGCGAAGCTGCGTGCGCTGGCCCTCATCGACACCCCCGATTCCGGAGAACCCGTGTCCGGCACCGACATTCCCGACGACCGGCTGCGGCTGATCTTCACCTGCTGCCATCCCGCGCTGGCCTTCGAGGCGCAGGTCACGCTGGCGTTGCGCACGCTGACCGGCCTCACCACCGCCGAGATCGCCCGGGCCTTCGGCGTTCCCGAGCCGACCATGGCCAAACGGCTGGTGCGGGCCAAACAGAAGATCCGCGCTGCCGGGATTCCGTATCGGGTGCCGCCCGCGCACCTGCTGCCGGAGCGCACGCGCGCCGTGCTGGGCGTGATCTATCTGCTGTTCAACGAGGGCTATCTGGCCGGGGCGGGGCCCGATCTGCAACGCCCCGATCTGGCCGCGGAGGCGCAGCGGCTGGCCGCGCTGGTGGTCGAGCTCATGCCCGACGATCCGGAGGCGGGCGGGCTGAATGCCCTTGTCCTGCTGCAGCAATCGCGTGCGGCCGCGCGGACCGGGGCCGGGGGGACGCTGGTTCCGCTCGAGGAGCAGGAGCGCGGCCGCTGGGATCGGCAGCTGATCGGGGCCGGGCTGGCCGAGCTGCGCCGCACGGCCCGCCGGGATCGGCTGGGCCCGTACCAGTTGCAAGCGATGATCGTCGCGTGCCATGTGACGGCGGCGGGACCGGAGGACACGGACTGGGCGCGCATTGCCGAGCTGTACGACGCGCTGATGCTCCGAACCCCCTCCCCCACGGTCGCTTTGAACCGTGCCATCGCCGTCGGCATGCGCTCCGGCCCCGACGCCGGGCTCGAACTGCTCGACACGGTGGCCGCCGCACCCGGTTCCGACCTGGCCCGCCTGGTCGCAGCCGCGCGCGCCGATCTGCTGCGCCGCTCGGGCCGCGATGATGCCGCGGCACGCGAGTACCGGACCGCGCTCGATCTCACCGTGAATGACGCCGAACGCGCCTACCTGCGCCGCCGGCTCGGCGAGGTCGGCGGCTGATTCAGCCGGCCGGGTCGGTCGGCGCCTGTTCGATCGGAAAAAGGATGGGGCTCAACAGGTATTGGTCGCGGCCGGCGGCGGGCTGGTTGGCCAGGCGCGGCAGGATCACCGCGCGCAGCTCCGCGATCAGCTGCTCGAGTTCGTCACGGTCGAGCCAGAGCGCGTGCTGGCGGAAACCGACGAGATCGGCTACCGGATCCGCGTTCTCGCCGTCGAGGTAGGCGTTGAATTCGGCGACGAGCACGGCCATCGCGAGGGCGAAGACCGGACGGTAGCCATCGGCCGGGAGTGCGGCGGCGGCCTCGGCGCTGATGGCCGCGTTCTCCTGACGCAGCCGGTAGCGGCGCTCGACCGCGCCGCGCACCCGCCGCTCCTCGGCGACCTCGAGAATGCCGGCGGCGGTGAGGGCGTCGACGTGGCGGTACACAGTCGCTTTCGAGGTGTCCGGCAGGCGGGCGCAGAGGTCGCCGGTGGTCAGGGTGCGGTCGCCGCGCAGGGCGTGCACGATGCGCAGCCTGGCCGGATGTGCCAGCAGCTCGAAGGTTTCCACTTCCCAACCTTCTCATAGACTGCTACTTTTCTCAATCATAAGAATGGTTTCACCGCTTGAGAAAGGTTCGGGACATGACCATCGACATAGATCCCGAGACCGTGGCCGCCACCGTGGCCGACCTGCTGCGGAACGAACGATTCGACGAACTGGCGGACCTGTTCGCGCCGCGACTGGCGGCCGTGGTGTCCGCGGAGACCGTCCGCGGCGCATGGACCGGCGAGATCGCCAGAATCGGCGACGTCCGGTCGGTCGGCGCGGCGGGCGCCCACCCCGCCGCCGACGGGCTGACGGCCGTGCAGGTGCCGGTCACCTGCGAAAGAGGTGCGCTCGCGGTGCATCTGGCGGTAGACGCGGCGGGCGGACTGCACGGGCTGCGGCTGGCCGCACCGGCCGAATCCGGCTGGACGCCACCGGATTACGCGATGCCACACCGGATCGCCGAACGGGACATCACTCTCGGCGAGGGCGATGCAGCGGTGGCGGCCACGCTGACCCTGCCGGTCGGGACGGGATCGCGGCCCGCTGTCGTGCTGGTCGCCTCCGGGCCCGCCGACCGCGACCTCACCACCGGTCCGAACAAACCGTTCAAGGACCTGGCGTGGGGACTCGCCGGCCGCGGTGTCGCGGTGTTGCGTTTCGACAAACTCACCAACGCGCACAGCGTATTCGAGAGTGCGGCGGGGTTCACCATGGTCGATGAGTACCTGCCGCATGCCCTGGCAGCGGTCGAAGTGCTGCGCCGGGAGCCGGGTGTCGATCCGGACCGGATCTTCGTGGCCGGGCACAGCGGCGGCGGCAAGGCGGCGCCGCGCATCGCGGCCGCCGACCCGGGCATCGCCGGGGTGGCGATACTGGCCGGTGATACCGTGCCGCTGCCGCGCTCGATCCTGCGCGCGCTGCGGCACATCGCCGCGGTCGAGCCCGATCAGGACATCGGCGCGCTGAGGGAGAGCATGAGCGAGCGGGCGACCCGGACCGAAAGTCCCACGCTGTCGATCGAAACCCCGGCGGCGGACCTGTTGTTCGGCTGGCCCGCGTCGTACTGGCTGGACCTGCGCGACTACGACCAGGTCGCCACCGCGGCCGCACTGGGCCGACCGATACTCCTCCTCCAGGGCGGTCGCGACTATCAGGTCACCGCCGACGAGGATCTCCCGCTCTGGGAGGCCGGGCTGGCCGGACGCCCCGGGGTCACCATTCGTGTCCACCCCACGGTCGACCACATGCTCTTCTCCGGCACCGGACCGTCGACACCGAGCAGCTACCTGCGACCGCAGCATGTCGATCCGGCGGTGATCAGCGACATCGCCGACTGGGTCGGCGCGCCGCCCCTCCCGCACGGGCTGCGCGATCGCCTGGCGAACGGCTGGAAATGCTTGCGCGGCATCGCGTCTCGAGCCAGCATCAGCAG
Source organism: Nocardia sp. CA-151230 (assembly GCF_050942175.1). Classification (NCBI taxonomy): domain Bacteria; kingdom Bacillati; phylum Actinomycetota; class Actinomycetes; order Mycobacteriales; family Nocardiaceae; genus Nocardia; species Nocardia sp. CA-151230. The sequence continues at coordinate 2,267,745 of NZ_CP192061.1, read as the reverse complement.
ATGAAAATGAGACATGTTGCGGTGGTGGCGGCAGTGGCGGCGGCCGGGGTCGGAATCGCGTCCGGTGCCGCGGGCGCGGCGCCGCTCCTCACCCGCGACACTGCCATCGCGATGGCCTACCTCGACGCGCTGATCAGCCACGACGCGTCGGCGGTACCGTTCGCGCCGGACGCGACGCGGGTCGAGGCCGGGCTGCAGACCGGGTTCTCGGGGCCGCAGCTCACCGACGACCTCGAGCACGGGCCGCAGTATGCGCTGGTCCAGCGCTTCTACCACCTGCGCTTCACCGAGTCGGGCGATGTGGTGACGGCGCGCTACCTGTTGGATTCCGGTGTCGCGGGGGTGCGGCTGGTGACGGTGGACATCACCGAAACCTTCGTCATCCGCGACGGTCTCATCCACGCCATCGACGCCACCATCGTGCCGGTCGGCTAGCTCACCCGGGAGCGGCGCATGAGCAGCAGCGGCCTTCCCGTCGACACCACCCAGTACTCGAAAGCGTTGAGGCCGGCCAGGATCGCGGTCACCGCCGCCAGGGTCGCGATCTGCGGCAGCAGCGTCGCCGCGGCGGTCAGGACCGCCAGCACCAGCGCGGTGACGAACCGGCCGAGGGTGGCCGCACCGAACATGCGCCAGCGGGTGAACAGGAAGGTGGTCACATACAGGGTGGCGCCCAGCGGCAGCAGATATCCGGTCACGCTGTGCGCCACCGCGATCGGATGCTCGACCATGGTGCGCGCGCCCACCGCCACCAGCACCAGGCCGATCACCAGCAGCAGGTGCCCGTAGCTGAGCACATCCCGCACGACCGTGCCGCGCACCTGGTTGGTACGCAGCGAATGCTCGACCGCGGCGAAGCCGTAGGCGAAGTACAGCCACCACAGGCCGCAACCGAGCACGAAGATCAGCACCACCGCGATCCAGGCCACCACGCCCAGGTGTGCTTCCGCCGCTTGGGAACCCACCGAGGCGACGGTCTCGCCGAGCGCGATGATGACGAAGGTGGCGAAGCGTTCGGGCAGATGGGTCGCACCGAACTGGACCTTCTCCAGGCGCCGCGCCAGCAGCGCCGGACCGCCGAAGGCCAGCGCCACCGCGATGATCCAGAGCCCGTTGCGCATTCCGCCCGCGGGCGCGAGCGCGGCCGCCACCAGGAGCACCGCCGCCGCCAGGGTCACCGTGAACGGATTGAGCCAGTTCCCGAAGGTCCCCGCCGACGAGAACGCCCGCTTGTGCTGCATCTCGCCCCACAGCAGCAGCCGCAGCGCCAGGTGCGCGCCGGCCAGCAGCAGCGGCTGCGCGTGCCCGGTGAACGCGTGCGGCGCGGTGATCGCGATGACGAACATGCACAATCCGCCGGCGAACAGGAATATCCGCTGCTGGTTCGAATCCTCCACCCCGTGCACGGCCAGCGTGGTCCCCACCCACGACCACCACATGATTCCCAGCAGCAGCACCGTCTGCCCGACCGCGCCCCAGCTCTGCCCCGCCACCGCCACGTGCGCGGCCTGCGTCACCGCGAACACCAGCACCAGATCGAAGAACAACTCGGCCCAACTGGCCCGCTCGTGCGCCTCGTGTAGAGGTTCAGTCACACCCGTAAATCCCTGCCTAGCTCCACATCCAGCGGATTCACTCTAGATCGTCTGGGCGGCATCGGCTTCCGCCAGGGCTCGGAGGAAGGCGGGTGGGACCTCGGGCCAGTCGGGGCGCCAGTGGCCGGCGGCCTGGTCGGCGGCGAGTACGGCGAGGGTCGCGACGACGTGGGGGCCGCCGTCGAGGATGTAGCGGACGGAGCCGTGTTCGGCGCACTGGGCGGTGACGGTGGCGAGCAGGGCCTTGGCGGCGTCGGTACGGCCGGTGGCGGCGAGGCAGGCGACCAGCAGGCGGCGGGCCTTCAGGAGCTCGCGGGGGCGGCGGACGGCTTCGAGCTCGTCGACCCATTCCTGGGCCCAGGTGCGGGCCAGTTCCCGGGATTCGGTGGCGGATTCGGTCAGCAGCAGGCGGATGGCGGTGAATTCCTCGTAGAGGACCGTGAATTCGTCGATGGGGTCGATCGGGGTGCGGCGATGGGCGTGGTCGACCACCGCGAGCGGGCCGAAGTCGGGGTGCGGCGGCAGGCCCAGGCGCAGCCGCTCGTTCTCGACCTCGGCACGCAGGCGGGGCAGCGACATCGAATCGGCCACGCGCGCACCCTCGTTCAGGCGGCGGATGGCGGCGGCGCGGTCGCCGCGCAGCGCCTTCACCCGGGCGCCGACCACGTAGCGGGCCAGTTTGAAGTCGACGACGCCGGCGTCGGCGCCGAGTTTGTAGCCCTCGTCGAGCAGGCGCTCCGCCTCGGCGACCTCGCCACGCTCGTAGAGCAGTTCACCGAGCAGCGATCCGGCCAGACGGGCCCCGTAGGAGTGACTGCCGCCGGATTGCTTGGCGATCTTCAGGGCGCTGCGGAAGTACTCCTCGGCGCGCGGGATGTCGAGTTGCAGGCTGGCGGCCAGGCCGAGGAAGCACAGGCCGTGAACATTGTTGTAGTAGCCCTTGTTCCGGCGCATGTACGGGGCAGACCACTCCTGGATGCGTGTCGCCTCCTCGAAGTCGTAGCGGTAGCCCGCGGCGAAACTCGCACAGTTGGCGCCGATGGCCACCACGTACGGGGAGAGCTCGTCGGCCATGGCGAAACACGGTGCGAGCCAATCCTCCACACCGGTCAGCACATCCGCGCGGACTGTCACCACCGCGTGCACCACACCCGCTTCGGCACACAGCCGGGCCGTGGTCCGCGGGTCGAGGTCGCCGCGCTCGAGCGTCTGTTCCGCCAGGGACAGCGCACGTTCGGCCGGACCGGCCCGGTGCAGCAGGATGTTCGCCCACGCCAGATCCAGTTGCAGCCGCGGATGGGATTCGATGACGACCGGGGGGAGCTTGTTCACCAGGCCGATGAGGCTGGCCATCTGGCCGTATTCGAGCAGCGACATGCCGTCGCTCTCCACGATTTCGACCGCGCGCTGCTCGTCTCCGGCCAGCAGGGCGTGGTCGACCGCCTCGCTCACGTGCCGGTGCCCGGCGAACCACTCCGAGGCCGCGCGATGCAGGCGGTCGATCTCCTCGGGCCGATCGTGTTCGAGCCGCTGCCGCAGAAAGTCCTGGAACAGCTGGTGATAGCGGAACCACGGGCCGCCGTCGACGCGGCGCAGGAACAGGTCCTGCTGCTCGATCCGTTCCAGCAGCGCCTGCACGTCGGGCACGCCGGTGAGCGCCGCGGCCAGCTCGCCGCAGGTGCGTTCGGTGACCGAGGTCGCCACCATGAAGTCGAGCACGCCGGGTTCGAGGGTTTCCAGCACGTTCTCGGCGAGGAATTCGCCGATGGCGTGGTGGCGTCCGGTGAGTTGCCCGATCAGCTGCCCGGGATCGTCACTGCTGCGCAGCGACAGCGCCGCCAGTTGCAGTGCCGCGACCCAGCCGCCGGTGGATTCGGTGAGGTCGGCCGCGTCGTCGCGGTCCAGTTCCAGCCCGCCCAGCTCGACCAGCAGGGCATAGGCCTCGCCGGCGGTGAACCGCAGTGCGGCGGTGTCGATTTCCACCAGTTCGTCGCGGGCGCGCATGGCGCTCATGGGCAGGCCGGTCTGGTGGCGGCTGGTCACCAGCATGCGCAGCACCGGACTGCAGCTCTCGATCAGGAAGCGCAGCGCGGCCTGGGTATTCGGGTCGCTCACGCGATGCCAGTCGTCGATGACCACGGTCAGCGGCTCGCCGCGCTGGTCGATGTCGTTGATGAGCGAGGTCAGCACGAAGCGCCCGGCCTCGTCGCCGTGTTCCTCGAGCAGTTCGCCCAGTTCACGTGCCAGGGCCGGCCGGACCGCGCGCACCGCTTCGATCAGGTGGGAGAGGAACCACACCACATTGTCGTCGTCGCTGTCGACGGTCAGCCAGGCCACCGATCCCCCGGCCGCGGTGACCGCCGCGCACCATTGCGCGGCGAGGGTGGTCTTACCGAAACCGGTGGGGCCGTGGACGACCGCGAGCCGGCGGTCGCTACCCGAGCGCAGCGCGTCGAGCAGGCGCGGGCGGGGCACCAGGGCCCGGGTGAGGGTGGGCGGGCGCAGCCGGGTGGCCGGGACCGGCGGCGTGGCGGTGGTGGTGCGGGAGCGCCGGCGCCCGGCCTGGGGCGGGGTGGTGCGGCCGACGGCCCGGGCCCGGTCCGTCGGCGGTGGCGGTTCCGCGGCAGGCGCCGGAATCGGTATGTCGTCGGGTGGCAGCCCGTGCCGTTGCTGGATATCCCGCAGCGCCGCACCGAATTCGGCGGCGGAGCCGGGGCGTTGGGAGCGCTCGCGCGACATGGCCGCCTCGATCGCCCCGGTGAGGTCGGCGGGCAGGCCCTCGCCGGTCAGGTCCGGCATCGGATGCCTGGTGATCCGCACGAACTGCGCGACCAGCTGTTCCCCGCTGCGCCGTTCGAACACCGCGTGCCCGGTGGCCGCGCAGAACAGGGTCGCCGCCAGACTGTAGACATCGGCGGTCACATCCGGGGCCTGCCCCTGCAGCACCTCCGGCGCGGTGTAGGCGGGCGACCCGGTGATCGTGCCCGCCGCGGTCTCGAATCCGCCTGTCAGCCGCGCGATTCCGAAATCGGCCAGCTGCGGCTCCCCGTACTCGGTGAGCAGGATGTTCCCGGGCTTCACATCCCGGTGCAGCAGTCCCCGCCGATGCGCAGTCTCCAATGCCCCCGACAGCCGCACCCCGAGATGCAGCACCTCCGGCCACTCGACCGGCCCGCCCTGCTGTATCCGGGTATCGAGCGACCCGTGCGCGTGGAACGGCATCACGATGTACGGCCGCCCGGTGTCGGTGGACCCGACCTCGAACACCGTCACGATGTTCGGATGCCCCGACAGCTTCCCCATGGCGAGCTGCTCGCGCACAAACCGTTCCAGGCTGTCGGATTCCAGATCCGCGGTCAGTACCTTGATGGCGACGGTTCGCCCCAGCGCGTGCTGAAAGCAGCGGTACACCACGCCGAATCCCCCGCGCCCCACCTCGAGCGCGTCCCCGAACCCGGCAGCCGCCAGTTCCGCCGCGAACCCGAGGTTCTCTTCGCGGCGCGTGGAAAACGGATCGACATGCGGCACAGCGACCCCGATACGAGAACGAGCCAGTCACCCCGAGCATAAGCCGATCACCGCCACCGCGCGCCGATCTCGGGCCGCATGAATCTGCGCCGCGCATCGGTCAGCCAGTCGGGCCGTTCCCGCCGCAGCCGCAGCACCTCCCCGACGGTCCAGCCGCAACCCAGTTCCGGCAGGTCCCCGACCGCGATGTTCAACCGCGCGGCCGCGGCCGCGCGCTTCAAGGGCGTTGCCGCCGAGGCACTTCGATTCCGCTTCGTTGTCATGGTCGTCAATGGTGGGGACGGCCCATGCGGCAGCGCGGCGGTTCGGCGACTTCGCACCCCCGGTGGTTCGACCCCCCCAATTCCGCACCGCGCCAACCTATCCGGAGTCGCCGTATCGGCGCCGCGACAATCCGGAGGAATTCCCGGGCTCGTGCCGAATGCCCTCGGCCATCGGGCCTTCGCGTTGCGTCGGATCAGCCCGCGATTCCGCCCCCGCCGGAATGCCGAGCGGGGGCGGGTATGTGTGGGTCAGTGATGGCGCGCGTAGTCTGCGGCTGCTGCCCAGTCGACGAGGACGCATGGCTCATCACCGACGGTCCAGGCGTCGTGTCCGGGTCGGCAGATCATGAAATCGCCCGCGCCGATCTCACGTTCGGTGCCGTCGTCCATCCGGATGCGCATCCGTCCGGACACGCAGTACCCGACGTGGGACGCCTGGCAGCTGTCCGTGCCAGCGATCGGCTTGACGTGGGTGGACCAGCGCCAGCCGGGCTCGAAGACACCACGGCCGACCGATCCGGATCCTGCTTCGATGACTTCGAATCGGCCGCCGCCCGACTCGAACAGTCGTGTTTCGTCAGGTGAGTCGAAGCTTCTGACCTGCAAGCTCAACTCTTCATGCGGGAGCATGTCGTCCTCGCGAACCAGGTCGAGGTTGCGGAACAGCGCGGGCCCGTCGCAGAGTTCGGCGAGCGATTCGGCGAACCCGGTGGTCTCGGGCATGGCGGAGTTCGCCATGGCCTGTTCGTAGGACGGGAACTCCACGATCTGCAGATACGTATTGTCCCGATCCCGATCCCGGGTCTCCATGCTGTGGGTCGCGGCCCGCTTCCCCTGCGTCGCCGTGAGCCACTCATCGAGATTCTTGTTGAATTCGTCGAGCCGCGTGGTCGTGAACTCGATCGTTTGTACAAATTTCGTCATGGCGCTCACCTTTGTCGATCAGCCGCCCCGCCCATGACGCTACGCCGCCGCAACCAGCATGGATACAGCAATTATTCTTCGGGTCGACCCGAGCCGGAGCCATCGGAAACGACGTGGTCGGCGTCGCGGGGATCCGGAAGAACAGGCCGAGGGGCTCGCCCTTCGGCGGCCAGCTGACCGCAGGCCGCCGCGATCTCCTGGCCGCGGGTGTCGCGCACGGTGCAGGGGACGCCCTGAGCCTCGACGCGCCGAACGAATTCGCGCTCAACAGGTTTGGGGCTCGCATCCCACTTACTGCCAGGGGTCGGATTGAGCGGGATGAGGTTCACGTGAACACGCGAACCCAACACCCTGTGCAGCTTCTTGCCGAGCATGTCGGCACGCCAGGGCTGATCATTCACGTCACGGATCAACGCGTACTCGATCGACACCCGCCGACCCGACTTGTCCGCGTAATACCGTGCGGCATCGAGAACTTCAGCGACCGACCAGCGATTGTTGACCGGCACCAACGTATCCCGCAGTTCGTCATCGGGGGTATGCAGCGAAACAGCCAACGTCACCGACAGATCCTCATCGGCGAGCTTGCGGATGGCCGGGGCCAGACCGACGGTCGAGACCACCACATTGCGCTGGGAAATGCCGAGGCCGTCCGGCGCGGGAGAAGTGATACGGCGAACCGCGTTCACCACACGCTTATAGTTCGCCAGCGGCTCACCCATGCCCATGAACACGATGTTGGACAGGCGGCCGGGGCCACCGGCGACCTCGCCGTCGCGCAGGGCGGCAGCGGCGGCGCGGACCTGGTCGACGATTTCGGCGGTGGACAGGTTGCGGTTCAGGCCGCCCTGGCCGGTGGCGCAGAAGGGGCAGGCCATGCCGCAACCCGCCTGCGACGAGATGCACAGGGTGTTGCGGTCGGGATAGCGCATCAGCACCGACTCGAGCAGCGTGCCGTCGTTCGCCCGCCACAGAGACTTCCGGGTGGTCCCGTCGTCACATTCGATGTGCCGGACCTCGGTGAGCAGCGGCGGGAACAGCGCCTCGGCGACGGTGGACCGCATGGCCTCCGGCAGGTCGGTCATCTGGGCCGGGTCGGCGACCAGCCGTCCGTAGTACTGGCGCGCGATCTGATCGGCGCGGAACTTCGGCAGGCCGAGCTCCTCGACCACCGTCTTGCGCTCCTGCGAATCGAGGTCGGCGAGATGCCGCGGCGGCATACCGCGACGAGGGGCGTCGAAAACGAGGGGCAAGGGGGTAGTCATAACCGTTCCAGTGTCCCATCCCCCGGCGGGCCGACGCCGCCCGGGGGAATCGCGTTCCTCACAGTAAGCGCCGTCACATGGGTGGCGGCTCCACGTCACAGGTGCCCCGCATCCGGGCGGCGGACGCCTGCGATTCCGGATGATCGGGGCCGAGCGTGGCCGCGTAGGCCTCCAGGGTGTCCTGTTCCAGGTCGTCGGCTGCCTCGATGCGACCGAGCGTGCGCCAATCCAGGCTGAGGTTGAGCGCGCACTGCAGGGTGTAGGGATGTCAGCCGCCGCGCGCCCGTCGCAGCCGGGCCAGGGTGTCGGCCCCGAGTTCGGCGGTCTCGGCCGTGCGTCCCAGTCCGGCCAGATCCGAGGCCACGTCGGTCTGGGCGGCGAGGGTGTACGGATGATCGGGTCCCAGCCGGTCCTGGAAGAGGCGAACCCCGTCCAGATCCGCCTGCAGCGCTTCGTCGTGCCGCCCGAGCGCCCGTAGCGCCGCTGCGTGGTTGACCGCGCACGCGGCGGTGTACGGATGATCCGGCCGCACCGCCCGGCAGATCCGGTACGCGGCGGCCGCATACCGCAGCGCCGCACCGAGATCCCCGGTCATCCGGTAGTCATTGGCGACATTCGTTCGGGCGGCGACGGATTCGGGATGCTCCTCCCCGTACACCTCGACATGGTCGGCCAATGCCGCATCTCCAGCGCCTGCGCGTACCGCCCGGACTTGCGGTAGGACACGGCGAGATTCTTGCGAGCCCGCAGAATGTGCTGCTGCCGCGGATTCTCGAACAGCTCGACGAAATCCCGCAGCACCTGCTCCTGCAGCACCACGGACGCCTCGACGTCACCCAGTTCGCGGTGGTTGCGCGCAACATTGTTGACGCAGTGCAACTTCAGGACCGCTTCCGAGGCCAGCAGCGGATCGTTGCGGAACCGGTCGTAGTTCGCGACATCGGCGTCCATGGCATCGGCGAAGCGGCCGACCATCCGGTAGGCCACGGCCAGATTGTGCTCGGCGCGAATGGTCTCGATATGACTGTCGCCCAGATGATCTCGCGCCCACCGGAACGACTCCTCGTTGACCTCGACCGCTCCGGTCCAGTCCCCCGACGTGCGCATGCAGGCGGCCAGCAGATCGCTGGACCACACGTGCTCCTCCGGATACCGCTCGCGCTGCCGCGCGGCACCGTGATCGGCTGCGGTTCCATCCCAATCGCGGGCGTTCGACGTCAGCAGCACATGCCCGGGACCGTTCCACGGGATCACCTCGGAAAGGCGTGCGGGCTTGCGCGGTAAGGGAAAACGCTCGCCCGCGAACCCGGGCGTTGATGACCGTGCTGTCGGGCAGCTCGATCTACTTGATGTCGCCCCCTGTCACCGCTGCCGCGTCAGCGCCCCTGCATTGAACCACCGAAACATTCTGAGCGGCAACCGTTTCAACGCGTCAGAGCAGCGCGGTGAGCACCAGCCAGGCCACGAAGGCCGACGGCAGCATGGAATCCAGGCGATCCATGATCCCGCCGTGGCCGGGCAGCAGCGTGCCCATGTCCTTGATGCCGAGCTCCCGCTTGACCTGCGATTCGATCAGGTCCCCGCTGGTCGCCACCAGCACCAGGCCCACCCCGAGCAGCACGCCGATCATCGAGTTCGCCTGCAGCAGCAGCGTCACCGTGAGCAGGCCGCCGATCACGCAGAACACCAGCGATCCGCCGAAGCCCTCCCAGGACTTCTTCGGGCTGATGTGCGGCACCATCGGGTGCTTGCCGAACAGCACGCCGGCCACATAGCCGCCCACGTCCGAGCAGACCACCAGGATCATGAAGGTGAGCACCCGCAGGTTGCCGTTGTCCTCCTGCAGCATCAGCACCGCGAAGGCCGCCAGCAGCGGAATCCAGGCCAGCACGAACACCGCGATGGCGGTGTCGCGCAGGTAGTTTCGCGGCGTGGCCCGCAGGCCGTGGTCGAACAGCCGCCACACCATAATCGTCAGCGCGGTCGCGCCGAACGCGCCCAGCACCCCCTGCGGCCCGGACGGCCAGGCCAGCCACACCACCGCCTGCCCGCCGACCAGCAGCGGAATCCGGGGCACCAGCACATCGGCCTCGCGCAGCCGCTTGGCCACCTCCCAGGTGGCCACCGCGATCGCCACCGCGATCACGCCGATCAGCACCTTGGGCGCCCACAGCAGAATCGCGATGAGGGACAACCCCAGCCCGAATCCGACCGCCAGCGCCGCCGGCAGGTTGCGGCCCGCCTTCGACGCGGGCGGCTTCCCCTCGTCATTTCCCGGCCCTGCCGACTCCGCGCCCGCCACCGGCGGTGTGGCGGCGTCCTCCGGCATCTCGCCGGTGGCGGCAGTCTCTTCGGCCACGATTGTCCCGTCGCTCACTTGTCGTCCGTTCGTCCCTGCCCCCGGCCGGCGTCGGCCGTCCTAGACCTCGAGCAGCTCAGCTTCCTTGTGCTTCACCAGTTCGTCGACGTGCGCGACGTACTTCTGCGTGGTCTTGTCGAGTTCCTTCTCGGCGCGGCCGACCTCGTCCTCGCCGGCCTCACCGTCCTTCTGGATGCGGCCGAGCTCGTCCATCGCCTTGCGGCGGACATTGCGGATCGAGATCTTGGCGTCCTCGCCCTTGGACTTGGCCTGCTTGACCATTTCCCGGCGGCGCTCCTCGGTGAGCTGCGGGACGCTGACGCGAATGATGTCGCCATTGTTGGTCGGGTTCACCCCGAGGTCCGAGTTGCGGATCGCGGTCTCGATCGGCTGCAGCTGGGACTGCTCGTAGGGCTTGATGACGAGCATGCGCGGCTCGGGCACCGTGATGGAGGCCATCTGGGTGATCGGCGTCGGCGAACCGTAGTAGTCGACCACCACTCGCGAGAACATGCTGGGATTCGCACGTCCGGTCCGAATGGAGCCCAGATCGTCCTTCACCACCGAGACGGCCTTCTCCATTTTTTCCTCGGCGTCGAAGAGCGCTTCTTCAATCACGGCGATTCCTCCACTGCGTCATCGTTCTTGTCTCGGTCATGACCGGACCAGCGTGCCGATCTTCTCACCGGCGACCGCGCGGGCGATATTTCCCTTGGTCAACAGATTGAACACCAGCATGGGCATCTGGTTGTCCATACACAGGCTGAAAGCGGTGGCATCGGCGACCTTCAGGCCGCGTTCCAGCGCCTCCTTGTGGGTGATCTCGGTGAACATGGTGGCGTCGGGGTCCTCCCGCGGATCCGCGGTGAAGACGCCGTCCACGGCCTTGGCCATCAGGACCACCTCGGCACCGATCTCCAGCGCACGCTGGGCGGCGGTGGTGTCGGTGGAGAAGTAGGGCATGCCCATGCCCGCGCCGAAGATCACGACGCGGCCCTTCTCCAGGTGCCGCTTGGCGCGCAGCGGCAGGTACGGCTCGGCGACCTGACCCATGGTGATGGCGGTCTGCACCCGGGTGTCGATGCCCTGCTTCTGCAGGAAGTCCTGCAGCGCAAGGGAATTCATGACGGTACCGAGCATGCCCATGTAGTCCGAGCGGGCCCGCTCCATGCCGCGCTCCTCGAGCTCGGCGCCACGGAAGAAGTTGCCGCCGCCGATGACGACCGCCACCTGGACACCGGTCTCGACGACCTCGGCGATCTGCTCCGCGACCGCCTGCACCACATCGGGATCGAGACCCACCCGACCGCCGCCGAACATCTCGCCACCGAGCTTGAGGAGCACTCGGCGGTAGCCCTTGCGATCGGGGGCGGTATCCGGGTCCGTCATCGGTCTCCTTGTCTCGGCGGTCGAGCGTGCGCACGCACATGAAAAGACCATCCCGGCCGACTAATTGCACGGGACGGCTTGAAAGCTCCATCCATCCTGCCTCACGACCAGCGGCGAGCGTGACCCGACCCTCGATTCGGCCTCCCTATTCGAGACATTTACCCGATTTGCCCGGCCGCCAGGACCTCGGCGATTCGCCCGGCGGCGACCGCGGTGGCGGCGGCCTGCACCACCATCAGCAGGTTCGGGTACTCGACCGGGCGCAATTGGAATACTTCGAGTTCGATCGGCCCGGCCCGCGGATGGCGCACGGTAATGGTGGCGGGCCGGAATCGGCGCACCGGATACTCCGACCACCAGCGGCGGAAGTCCGGGCTCACAACAGACAATTCCGACGCCAGGGCAGCCAGGCGGGGATCGTCGGGGCGACGGCCCACGGCATCGCGCACCTGACTGACCACCGCGCGCGCCGCACGCTCCCAATGGGCCATGCGCATGCGATTCGCGTTCTCGGTGAACATCATCCAGAGCAGATTGCGGCGTTCCGGCGGCAGGGCGAGGGGATCGTCGCGGACCAGTACATAGGCCCGATTCCAGACCAGATAGTCGAATCCGGCGTCGTACACGCTGGCCGGACTGGGCATGACGGCGTCCACCAGGCGCTGCAGCCGAGACCGGTCGGCCTCGGGCTCGGTGTCCTCCGGCTCCGCGAGACCGGCCAGAAATCGCAGGTGACGATGCTGATCGGGATCCAGCCGGAGGGTGCGGGCCAGGGCGTCGATGACCTGCCGACTGGCCGCCACCTCGCGCCCCTGCTCCAGCCACGTGTACCAGGTCACCCCCACCCCCGACAGCTCGGCGACCTCCTCCCGCCGCAATCCGGGGGTGCGCCGCCGCGCGGGATCGCCGTACGGCACCAGGCCCACGTCCCCCGGCTGCAAACGGGCCCGCTGAGCCCGCAGGAACTCGCCGAGCTGCGCGTGCCGGGCGGAGACATGATGCGAGCCGGAAGTGCCGTTGCCGCTTACCATTCGGCCGCCCCCCTGTACAGAGACCTGCCTAGCATTATCGCCACCAGGACAGGCCCGCGCGCGGCTTCCTACCGTCGAATCGAGATCGACGCGATGGGAGCTGGAGATGAGCGCGGACAACGGACCGGTACTGGTCATCGGAGCAACCGGGCGGCAGGGCACCGCCACCGCCGCCGCACTACTGGAGCGGGGCCGATCGGTCCGGGCCTTCGTCCGGAATCCGGACGCACCGCAGGCCCGCCGGCTGCGGGATGCGGGGGCCGAGCTCACCGTCGGCGACCTGGACGGCGAGGAATCGCTGCGGACGGCCATGGACGGCGCGCACGGCGTCTTCCTCATGCTGACCATGATGGACGGCGTCCACATCAGCCTGGCCGCCGTCGCCGACGAGGAGCGGCGCGGGAAAGCGGTGGCCGACCTGGCCGCCAAGGCCGGCGTCGCGCACCTGGTCTACAGCTCGCTGCACGGGGTCGGAGCGGGCTCCGGCATCGAGTACTACGACGCCAAGGAGCACATCGAGGACCACATCCGTGCCCTCGGACTGCCCGCGACCGTGCTGCGGCCGGTGTCGTTCATGGACAATTTCGCCACCTACAACCGGCCGGCCCGCGACGGAGATCACCTGGTCCTCGCCCTGCCGGTGCCGCCGGACCTGCCCATGCCGCTCATCGCGATCCGCGATATCGGCCGCTTCGCCGCCCTGGCCTTCGACCGCCCCGACGAGTTCCTGGGCCGCACCCTGGCCCTCGCCGGCGACATCCCGACGCCCACGCGGATCGCCGAAACCCTCGCGCGCGCAGCCGGATTGCTCCCGCGCGCCGTCCAGGTCCCCGTCGAGCAGATCCGTGCCTTCGACGAGCAGGTGGGAAAGATGTTCGCCTTCTTCAACTCCCGCCCCGCCCCGGCCATCGACGTGCCCGGCCTGCGCGCGGCCCTCCCCGACCTGATGACCCTCGACGCCTGGCTGACCGCCACCGACTGGCCCCTCTGAGGAGCACACCATGACCGACGGATTACTGGCCGCCGACGGCCTGCTGCTGCCACCCGGTGTGGGTGAGAAGGTGCAGCCCACCATGACCCTCAAGGTCGGGGCCGACCACTCCGATGCCTGGTCCGCCTTCGAGGCCGAGGTCCCGCCCGGTTTCGACGTCGGCGCGCACTGGCACGGGCACGCCGAGGAGATCTTCTACATCGTCGACGGCGAACTCGACCTGCTGGCCTTCCACCCCGAGGCCGAGGCCGTGGGCGACTGGCTCACCTGGCAGGCCGCCGACAGCACGCCCGTCTACCGCGGCGGCCCGGGCAGCTTCATGTACGTGCCCGCGGGCTGCCCGCATGCCTTTCACAACCCCGGAACCACCACCGCCAGAATGCTTTTCATGGTCACCCCGGCCGGGCACGAGAAGTACCTCGCCGAGTTGAGCGACCTGCTCCTGTCCGGTTCGGCAACCACGGAGGCTATCTCCGAGCTACGGCTGAAGCACGACATCCACCAGCTGACGGCGCTACAGAACCGACCCACCTGACGCCCCCGGCCCCGGGAAGCATTGCCCAGGAAACAGGGGGCGCCCAATCCCGTTTCAAACAAAGATGTTTCACATACCTTCGGCGCGTGAACACCAAGAACCGCACGCTCCGGACCGGACTGGCCGCCCTCGCTCTCGCCGCCACCCTCACGACCGTCGCAGGCCCCGCTGCCGCCGACATCCCCCTCGTGCCGCCCTCCTCGTCGAGCCCGTCCGATATCGCCGGTACGTCGACCGGCAGCGGCAACCCCGCATCGGGCAGCGCCCAGCGGGAGGACGGCACCGGTGGCGGAGCCGGTTCCGGTTCGGCCTCCGGTTCGGCGACCGGAAGCCAGCAGCTCGTCAACCCCTTCAGTTCGGCACCGATGGGCAACAGCACGGTCGCGGAGACGATCCTGAAAGCCCTGGACTACGTCCCGTGCTCCAGCCTGTCCAGCCCACACACGAACAGCGTCCTCGCCAGCACGGTCGCGCTGCTGATGAGCCTGACGACCGGGACCTGGTACATGGGCGCAGGGTGCGCGTCGTGATCAGAAACCGTACTGCCCGAACAGGATTCGCGGCCCTCGCACTCGCGATGGGCGTCATCGGCGGCGCGGGCCAGGCCTCGGCCGAGGTACCCCTCGCACCCGCCGACCCCATCAGCCTCGACAACGGCATGCCCGCGTCACCCTCGAGCGGCAATCCGTGGTGCGAGTCCCACTGACGTCAGACCTCGGATCCAGGTACGAGAAAGGCCCTTCGCTCATCGAATGACGATGGGCGAAGGGCCTTTTCGAGTGTGTCAGGCGATTACGCCTGGCCGACCTCGAAGCGGGCGAAGCGGGTGATGGTGACACCGGCGTCGTCCAGCTGCTGCTTGACGGTCTTCTTGGAGTCGGTGACCGACGCCTGATCCAGCAGGACGACGTCCTTGTAGAAGCCGTTGACGCGACCCTCGACGATCTTCGGCAGGGCGGCCTCCGGCTTGCCCTCCTCCTTGGCGGTCGCCTCGGCGATCTCGCGCTCCTTGGCGACGAGCTCGGCCGGGACATCCTCGCGGGTCAGGTACTTGGCCTTGAGGGCCGCGACCTGCATGCCGGCCGCACGGGCGGCGTCGGCGTCGGTGCCGGTGTACTCGACCAGAACGCCGACGGCGGGCGGCAGGTCGGTGGCGCGCTTGTGCAGGTAGACGGTGGTGGTGCCGTCGAAGGTGGCGACGCGGCGCAGCTCGAGCTTCTCGCCGATCTTGGCGGCCAGCTCCTGCAGCACCTGGTCGGCGGTCTTGCCGTCCAGCTCAACGGCCTTCAGGGCGTCCAGGTCGGCCGGGCGGGCCTTCGCGGCGGCGGCCACGATGGCGTTCGCGACGTCCTGGAACTCCTGGTTCTTGGCCACGAAGTCGGTCTCGGAGTTGATCTCGATCAGGACGCCGTCCTGCGCGACGACCAGGCCCTCGGCGGTGGCGCGCTCGGCGCGCTTGCCGACATCCTTGGCACCCTTGATACGCAGGAACTCGACGGCCTTGTCGAAGTCGCCCGCGTTCTCCTCGAGCGCCTTCTTGCAGTCCATCATGCCGGAGCCGGTGAGCTCGCGGAGCCGCTTCACATCGGCGGCGGTGTAGTTCGCCATCTCGGGCGAGCCTCCCTTTGTGAGTGAAAGTCTGTGGGGGTCACACCTTGCCGACCGTCATGGAACATGAGCGGTCGGCAAGGTGAACAGATGCCTCGCGGCTGGAAATCAGAAGTCGGCCGGGGTCTTGGGGGCCGGCTCGTCCTTCACCTCGGCCTCGGCCGCGGTCTCCGGCTCGGCGGCCGGGGTGGCCTGAGCCAGCAGCTCCTGCTCCCACTCGGCGAGCGGCTCGCCGGCGCCGGCCTCGGGCTTCGCATCGCCGGTGGCACGCGCGGCACGAGCCTGCACGCCCTCGGCGACGGCGGAGGCGACGACCTTGGTCAGCAGCGCGGCCGAGCGGATCGCGTCGTCGTTGCCCGGGATCGGGTAGTCGACCAGGTCGGGGTCGCAGTTGGTGTCCAGGATCGCGATGACCGGGATGTTCAGCTTGCGAGCCTCACCGACGGCGATGTGCTCCTTGTTGGTGTCGACAACCCAGATGGCCGAGGGAACCTTGGCCATGTCCCGGATGCCGCCCAGGGTGCGCTCCAGCTTGTTCTTCTCACGCGTCAGCATGAGGATTTCCTTCTTGGTGCGACCCTCGAAACCGCCGGTCTGCTCCATCGACTCCAGCTCCTTCAGGCGCTGCAGCCGCTTGTGGACGGTCGAGAAGTTGGTGAGCATGCCGCCCAGCCAGCGCTGGTTCACGTAGGGCATGCCGACGCGGGTCGCCTCGGAGGCGATCGACTCCTGGGCCTGCTTCTTGGTACCGACGAAGAGAACGGTGCCGCCGTGGGCAACGGTCTCCTTGACGAACTCGTAGGCCTTGTCGATGTAGGTCAGCGTCTGCTGCAGGTCGATGATGTAGATGCCGTTGCGGTCGGTGAAGATGAACCGCTTCATCTTCGGGTTCCACCGGCGGGTCTGGTGACCGAAGTGCGCGCCGCTATCGAGCAGCTGCTTCATTGTTACGACAGCCATGGCTCCGTAACTTCCTCTCGTTGCTGGTTGACACAGGAATCGGCGATCCCTGCCCTGGCGCTCACGGCCACCGGAACCCTCCGAAAACGAATCAGGGGGACCAGCCGGCGACACTCACTGTGGGCGCGCGAAGTCGGTCTGCGTTCACGCAAACCGCTGGACCAGTTTACGCAGCGAAGGCGCCAGACCGAAATCGGGCCCGGGGGGTGTGCGTTACTCGGGTGCGCAATCGCAGGTCAGCAGCCTACGGTGGGGCAATGCTCCGAACCGGGCGACTGGCGCTCACACCGGTGCGCGCGAGCGATCGCGACGAGCTCGTGGCGCTGTGGCGCAACCCGCTCGTCCGCGAATTCCTCTTCGACGGCGAAATGCTCTCCCTCGATGAGGTCACGCGGATCATCACAAATTCCGAAAAAAGTTTCGCGACCGCGAATTTCGGGCTCTGGGCGCTCCGAGAAAGCAGCGGCGGGCCACTACTCGGCACAGCTGGATTGCGTGAGCTCGACGGCGGCCCCGACCTGGAAATCGTCTACAGCCTGGCCCCGGCCCGCCGGGGTCGAGGCCTGGCAGGCGAGGCCGTAGCCGCGGTCCTGGACTACGCCTTCGACACGCTCGGATCGGATCGAGTCGTCGCCGAAATCGACGAAGGCAACACCGCGTCACGAGCCGTCGTCGAGCGCCTGGGAATGCGTCCCTACGAGACCGTCCAGGGCGTACTCGGCCCGATGATCCACTACGCCCTGACTCGACCCAGCAACTGACATTCGCACTGTCCACAACCGGTCGTGTCATCCACACTCGCCGCGCACCCTCTCGCCCACCGTCCCGCCGCGGCGCAGGCTGATTCCCATGCCCTCACCCCCACACGATCCACTGCCTCCCGCCCGGCACACCGGCGTCTCAGCCGTGCCGTCCACGACGGCTTCGAATGCCGTGGGCGTAGGCGTTTCCCCAGAACTGCACAGCAGATTTCGCCTCGCGTCGCGTGGGCATGGTTCCGGCGGCACAGTCGTCCGGGTCCTGGCCGGAACGTGCGCGGCGGGCCTGATCGGGCTGTGCGCTGCCATGCCCGCTGCCGGCGGTTCACCAGCGCTCGGCGGCGATTTCGCCTGGCCGCTGCGGCCGCGGCCAGGGGTGGTGCGCGCCTTCGACAAACCCGAACACGATTGGCTGCCCGGGCATCGCGGGGTGGATTTGGCGGGCGATCGGGGGCAGGTGGTGCTCGCGGCCGGGGACGGCATCGTCGTCTTCGCGGGAATCGTGGCCGACAAACCGGTTGTCTCCATCGACCATCCGGGCGGGCTCCGGACCACCTACGAGCCGGTCACCGCGGCAATTCCCGTGGGCCGCAGGCTGACTCGCGGCACGCCGATCGGGCTGTTGGAGGCCGGACACCCACCCTGCTCTCCATGCCTGCACTGGGGAGCGCGGCGGGACGGCGAGTACGTCGATCCGCTCGGGCTGCTCCACCGCACTCCGATCCGGCTCAAGCCCCTCACCGGCGACATCCCGGTCCGTCCCGGCCGCATGGGCGTGAACTTCGAAACCGAGCGAGGATGGTGACCATGTCGCCGAAACCCGCACCCTTCACCTACTCCGATGTCGGCGCGACCGCGGGTGAATTCCCGCCTGGCTACGACCATTTCCGGCTACGCAGGCACATCGGTTCGGGCCGAGCGCTGTTCGAGCAGGCGGCGGAACACATTCTCGGGTACGGGATGCAGCGCGGCACCGGGATCTTCCAGGATGCGACCACGCCGGTAGCCGAGCCGGGGACCGAGCTGACGGTGCGGCTCGGACTGGGACCGATCGGGGTGAGTGCGCCGTGCCGGGTCGTCTACGTCCTCGACGAGCCGGATCGGCGCGGGTTCGCCTACGGGACGCTCCCCGGCCATCCCGAGAGCGGTGAGGAGTTGTTCTGCGTCGAATACGACCCCGCCGACGGCTCGGTCCACGGGGTCATTGCCGCGTTCTCGAAACCGGCCGCGTGGTACACGCGGCTCGGCGGACCGATCGTGCGGCTCATTCAGCGCTGGTTCGCACACCGATACATAGGAACCATCCGGCCACGCTGAGGCGTGCGGCCTCAGTCGTCCGCGAGGTGAGCGGAGAGAGCGGCGGCCTCGGCGCGGAGCGAGGCAGCGCGGTCCGCCCCACCGAAGAGCGCATCGTATTCCGCTGCGGCACTGAGACGGTCGTCGATCTCGGCACGCACGATACCGGCGATATCGGACTCGGTGAGGTCGCGCCGGGCACGTTCAGCCGCACCCAGCCCCACGGCACTGGATTCGACGGCCCCGGCACGAACATCGGAACCGTCCACAGCTTCGGCATTGTCGATAGCGCCCAGAGCCGAACGAAGCGCCGCGGTGGCACTCCGGTCGCGGGCCTTCATCGCCACAGGAAGCGCGGCACGCAGACGTTCACGCAGGGAGGATGGGTTCGTCATGATCATCGACGCTACCCGCTCGGGTTTCGGGTATGGGGTTTGGAGTGGTGGGGTCCGGGACCGAAAAGGCCTGTCCGAGGATGTGATCGGGCATACGGACACCATCGCCGATGCTGCCCGGGCCGGCGATTGGGACCAGGTGCCGAGTCTGGTCGGACATCCTCCACGATCGATCGAACTGCCTGACGATTACGCGAATTCGACCCGGATCGGCGGGTCCGGGCAGCGCCATATGGTCCGCCCCAACGGATTCGACCTCGTCGACGCTGGATTCGCCTGACTCCTCCCGCAGCGAGCAATGCATCGTCGTGCTGTGCGTTTCGCGACAGCGGCATTGCTGATCTCGATCTTGTGCCGCGGGGAACGCTCGGGATGGGCCCGAGGGGCCCGCCGCAGATGCATGCGGCGGGCCACGGGGAGCACCTGGCTGAGAGGAGTGACTGGCTAAATGGCTGCGGGTGTGGCCTTTTCGCGTTCGGCGAGTTCGGACTTCCAGCGGCGGAAGCCCTCTTCGGTGCGGCCGCGCCGCCAGTAGCCGGAGATGGATGCCCATTCGGCGGGGACGGCGCGGTCCTTGCGGATGTAGGGGCGGAGGTCGTGCATGACGGCCTGTGCTTCACCGTGGATGAAGACCTGCACTTGGCCGTCGCGCCAGGGGGCGGAGCGGACCGCGGTGGCGAGGCGCTCTCCCGGTTCGTCCGCGCCGCGGTGAATCCAGGTCAGCTCCACGCCCTCCGGGTGTGCGAAGGCGAGTTCGTCGGCGGGATCCGCGACCTCCACGAATACTTGCCCGACCGCATCGGCGGGCAGCGACTCGCAGGCCGCGGCAATGGCGGGGAGTGCGGATTCGTCGCCGGCCAGCAGATGCCAATCGGCGTCGGAACGCGGAGCGTAGGCGCCGCCCGGGCCCATCAGGTCGATGGTGTCGCCCGGCTGGGCCGCGGCGGCCCACGGTCCGGCGACGCCCTCGTCACCGTGGTAGACGAAGTCGATGGCGAGCTCCTGCGCAGCGCGATCCACCTCGCGCACGGTGTAGGTGCGCACGGTGTCACCGTCCGCACCGGGGAAGACCAGTTTGACGTAGGCGTCGGTGCGGTCGTTGGGGTGGAAGGACGCGAAGCCGGGGCCGCCCAGCCGGACCCGGATCAGGTGATCGGTCAGTCGGATCGTGTTCTGGACCACCAGCGTGATGCGTGTGCGTGCCAAAGGAAACCTCCATACTTAGGATTACCTAAGTGACGCTAGCACGAATTCCGATAGGTCGTCGATAGTATTTCGATAGGCCGTTGTTCAATGGATATCGGATATGAGCGCGGCCAGGGCGGCGGCCAGGCGATCGATCCCGGGGCCGGGCGGGCCGCCGGGTTCGGACACGTACAGGTCGCGGCGGATCTCCACCATCAACGCGGTGACGCGGGGTTCGGTGCCGTAGAAGTCCAGTGGCACATAGGTTCCCGCGAACGGGCTGTTGACGCCGACGCCACCGAAGTCCACGAAGGCCCCGGCCGCACGGGTGAGCAGTTCGTGCGGCGTGTGAAAGGCGTCCGCGCCCAGGCAGATCGGCGGACGTGGTAGGTCACCGTGCAGCTCATAGGGCAGGGGCTGAGCCGGATAGGAGTGGACGTCGATGATCACCGCACGGCCGGTCGCCGACAGGCGATCGGCAACCAGGTCCGTCATGGCCTGCGCATAGGGGTGGAAGTAGCGGTCCAGGAGCGGCGCGGGATCGAAATCGGCTGCCCGCAACGGCATCCGGTCCGTGGTGGCGGTGTACACCGCGCCCATGCCGACGGCGAGCATCTCCTCCCGCTCGTCCGGGAAGCGCTCCGGGTCGACGACCAGCCGGGACAGCCGGTTCACGAATTGCCATGGCCGGGTGGGCGACAGGCGTGCGGCCGCGTCGGCCAGCCGCGCGGTATGGGCGTCGGTGATGGCGTCGAGCTCACGGTCGAGCGCCCCGTCATCGAGCAGCAGTTCCGCACGGACAGCGGCGGGAATCGTGCGCGCGGAGTGCGGAATATGCAGCACCACAGGCGAATCGGCGGCACCGGGCAGCAATTCGGCCGAGTCGGGGATTCGCATGACGGTCAGGCGCGCGGGTGGGCTTGGTCGTGCACCTTCTTGAGCCGATCGATCGACACATGGGTGTACAGCTGCGTGGTGGCCATGCTGGCGTGACCCAGGATCTCCTGCACCACCCGCAGATCGGCCCCGCCCTCGAGCAGATGGGTCGCGGCAGTGTGACGGAAACCGTGCGGGCCCATATCGGGTGCGCCGGGAATGGCGGAAACCACCTCGTGCACAACCGTTCTGGCCTGCCGCTGATCGATGCGTCGGCCCCGGCGGCCCAGCAGCAGCGCGCGCCCCGACTCCGGGGTGGCGAAGGCGGCCCGCCCGAACCGCAGCCAGCCGTCCAGAGCCTGCTCGGCGGGCACGCCGAACGGCACCGCCCGCTCCTTGTTCCCCTTGCCCAGCACGCGCACCAGCCGCCGTTCCCGATCCACGTCCTCGATGTCGAGCCCGCACAGCTCGCTCACCCGGATCCCGGTCGCGTACAGCATCTCGACAATCAGCCGATCCCGCAAGGCCATCGGATCATGCTGCGCCGCACCCGATTCCGCCGCCGCCATGGCCGCCTGCGCCTGCTCGCGCCCCAGCACCGACGGCAGCACCCGATGCGCCCGCGCCGACCCCAGCCGCGGCCCCGGATCCACCGCCAGCCGCCCCGTGTGCGTCAGCCAAGCCGTGAACGTCCGAGCCGACGAGGCCCGCCGCGCCATGGTGGTCCGCGCCGCGCCCCCCGCCGCCTGCGCCGCCAGCCACGACCGCAGCAACGCCAGATCCACCTCCCCCACACCGGAATCCACCGCCCGCCCCAGCAAATGCTCCAGCAATCCGCGCGCATCGCCCACATACGCCCGCGCCGTATGCTCCGACCGATTCCGCCCCAACCGCAAGTGCCGCCCATACTCGGCCAGCAACGCCTCCAAATCCTCGGGCAGCTCACTCATTCGTCCACGCTCACCCGAATCCCCCCGAATATCAAGCACCCGACGCCCGCGCTCGTCACACCTGCCCGCCGGCGATTGCCCACCTCTTCCACGTCAGGTCCAGTCGTGATGCTGAGCTTCACAGTCTTCTGCTGGTGCCGGAGCTTCGCCCAAGAGTTGCGGATGTGCGCAACCAGCAGCCGGTTCCACTGCAACCACGACCAGGTGCCGGCCGCTCCGCGCTGATCGGTTCACCAGCGCTGAAGCGCACGCCGGTGCGACCTTCCGTCGCGAACGCCTCGCGGGCGATCGGCAGTGGCCCGGGCAGGCCGACCTGCGGTCGACGGGGGTGCTGGATCGGCCGAGTCGACGCTAGCCGACCGCTAGAGCGAACCAAGTGCACGCGGCGAGCAGGATCAGGCTGATCACGACAACACCGCGTGTGGTGTAGGTGTGGCGCATGATGTCGGCCTCTCAGGCGAAGTTGAAGCGCTCGGTGTGAATTCGCTCTGCCGGTACTCGCGCCGACGCAAGCGCGTCCTCCACAGCGGCAACCATCGGCGCAGGGCCGCAGATGAAGTATTGCCGGCGCACGTACTGCGCGGACAGATGGCGGGAGAGCATGGGCGCGTCGATGAATCCTCGCTCGCCGGTCCAGTCCGGATCAGCGTTCTCGGGAATCAGAACGGTGGTCAGCACTAGCATGCGTTCCAGGTCTTCGAGTTCGTCGTAGAAGGTGGCCTCCGCGAGCGAGTGGCTCGCGTACAGCAAGAGCACCGGTCTGCTATCGCCGCGGTCGGCCATCGTGCGCAGGATGCTGATCATGGGTGTGATTCCCACGCCTCCGGCGATCAGTACGAACCCGGGCCCTTCGTTGCGATCCGGGCTGAACACTCCGTGCGGCCCGTCGAGGTAGGCGCGGGTGCCCGGCCGGATCTGGCCGACTCGGGAGGTGAAGTCGCCGAGTTCTCTGATCGTCATCTGGACGGTGTCGGTGTATTCGGCGCTGGAGGAAAAGGAGAACGGGTGCGAGGTGATCGCGAAAGGCGATCGATCGACGACCAGCCATCCGAACTGCCCCGGTGCGAAGCTGAATCCGGAATGCCCGACGGGCCGCAAGGTCAACGTGTAGGCACGGCCGCGTTCGGCCGTGACCTCGGTGATCTGCCATGGCCGTCGCAGCCGGATCAGCGGCTTGATCACGCGTACCCACAGAAGCAGCCCGACCAGCGCGGCGGTCATGACCGCCCACAGCCATTTTTTCCAGAATTGGTCGAGGTAGTACCCGACCAGCAGCATGTGGGCCAGGGCGAACGCGACAACCAGAACCGAGAGTAGCCCGTGGGTGATCTGCCATACCTCATAGTTGATCCGCAGGCGACGACGCCACACCGAGGTTGCGACGAGGACCAGCAGCAACACGGTGGAAGCGACCGCGAAGCGGGCACGAAGAGGTGCCTGGGCCAGATTGAGGAGACCGACAATGTCGGTGCCGGCCAGTTGCAGCAGGATCGGGTGCGTGAGGATGAATACGAGCGCCACGTAGGAAATCTGCCGGTGGAACTGAATCAGGGCGTCCTCACCGAACGGTGCGGCTACCGCCTGAAATCGTGCCACCAGCGCGAACTGCATTCCCAGCATCGACATCCCGACAAATCCCAGAGCGATCGAGAATTCCGTCCAGAACCCTCGACCCGGCGAATTCAGACCGACGACGGCGAACACCAGCGGAACGGCGGCCACCGCAAGATACAGGCCGACCCAGGCAAAACCGCGAGCAACCAATGCCACGAAGACCTCCCGATAGCCCGATCTGACCTATCCTCAACTCCGCTCGATATGACCGTCCACGCGCGCGGTCGGCCGGCCGGTCGTGCCGTTCACCGCCGCTGGATCGACGATACGATCGAACTCGGCGGCATCGATGTATCCGGAATCCAGTGCGGCATGTCGTAATGCGGTGCCCCGCAATGGCCGTCTGCCGCAGTCGGGTGGCGGCGGGCAGGCTGGTCAGCGATGTCGTTCGTGGGCGGCGACTATGGCGGCGGTGGCCGAGGTCGGGCGAGTGGTGATGCGGTACCAGCCGTTGGCGTCGCAGGCGACCAAGCCCGCGATCTCCAAGGCGGACAGGGTTGCACGGACTGCGGGCAGGGGCAGGCCGGTGTCGGTTGCCACGCCGCGGGGCAGCCGGGAACCGGTGGCGGGGAGGGCGGCGAAGACCAGGGCCTCATCGCCGGAGAGGTTGTCCTCCGGGCTGGGTGGGACCGTGGCCGGCAGGGACAGGCGCAGCGGGCCCGCTTCGTCGAGGATGTCCTCGGCGCGGGTGACGATGAAGGCTTCGCCCTCGCGGATCATGCGGTGGCAGCCGACCGACGCGGCCGAGGTGACCGGGCCGGGAACGGCCATCGCGGGTCGGCCCAGCCGGCGGCACCATTTCACCGTGTTGCGCGCCCCGCTGCGCATTCCGGCCTCCACCACCACGACACCCTCCGCGAAGGCCGCTATCAGCCGATTGCGGGCCAGAAAATGGTGTTTGTGCGGCGAGGTGCCGGGTGGGTACTCGGTGACGACCAGGCCCGTATCGACGATCTCGGCCAGCAGCTGATCGTGCTGCACCGGATACGGCCGATCCGGACCGCAGGCGAGCACGGCGATCGTCATGCCGCCCACGGCCAGCGCGGCCCGGTGTGCCATCCCGTCGATCCCGAATGCCGCACCGGACACGATCGTCCACCCGTGCGCCGCGAGCTCACCGGCAATCTCGCCGGTCGCATGATTCCCGTACCCGGTGCTGCACCGCGCCCCCACCACCGCGATCGCCCGCTCGGTGGTCTCCAGCAGTGACCGCGGCCCCCGCACCCACAACACCAGCGGCACAGCCGCATCCGCATCCTGCGCCGGATCCAACTGCCCCAGCCCGAGCATCCGCCAGGCCGGCCACTCCGCATCATCCGGCGTCACCACCCGCCCACCCAGCCGCTCGATATGCGCCAAATCCCTTTCCGCCCGGTCGATCCCCCGCCGCAGCTCGGTAGGCCCCCGCAACACCTCGGGCAATGCGCACTCCCGCACCGCCCGCGCCGCCTCCACCACCCCCACCGACCCGATCAACGCGGACAACGCCGCACAGGGCCCCTCCACCACCCGGGACAGATATACCCAAGCCAACCGCCGCTCATCCGCACTCCCACCCCCGATCGCTTCGCCGCCAGATGCCTTCACCCCATGCATCGCTCCGGTCCACCCGGAGCCGCGCCCGAACTCGCTGCCGCAATCGGGCGCGGGGCGGCGCGACCCGGACGCTGTTGCGCCGGCAGAACCAGGCTCGCCGACCTGCACGGTGTCGGTTACCCTTGCGGCGCTTCGCGCGACCGACACCGTCGGGCCACTCGTCGCCACATCCGCTGAGGCCGAAGCGGATTCGTGGCGCTCACCGGTCGGCCGAGTCGAGCTGTGGTTGTCCGTCTCGCTCATGCTCCACCTCGCTGTCGAAAGCTCAATGCCTGCAGGACGTCCTGGGCGCTGGGCACGTCACCACCACGCAAGTCACAGACAGTCCAGGCAACTCTGATCGCGCGGTCGGCGCCGCGGGCGGACATGCGGCCGTGCTGTAGCGCGTTCTCGACCGGGGCGAGCGCCTCGCGGGGCAACCGGAAGCGTTGGCGGAGCACGTGTCCGGGCACCTCCGCATTGGTGGTCATACCGAGTTCGACCCATCGGTCGGCGGCCGCGTTCCGCGCCGCCGTCACGCGGGTGCGGACCTCCTCACTGCTCTCGACCTCGTCGCCGGTGAAGGCTCCGGCGGCCTGGGCATGCATCTGCACCGAGAGATCGATGCGATCCATCAGCGGTCCGGAAAGTTTGCCGAGGTAGCGGCGGCGAGCCAGGGGCGCGCAGATGCAGTCGATATCGCGGGCGGGGGCACACGGGCACGGATTCGCCGCGAGGTTATGGATAGGGTTCAGTTCCTGACCGTTGACCGGCTGAGGGTGGGTGTCTTCGGGGGTCGGAGGTGGGTGACCGAGCTAGCGGTTTCCAGTTCCTGGCGAAGTCTCTTGTTCTCCAAGGTGAGTCGTTGAATCTGTGCGACCGCGAGGTCGAGGTTTTCCCGAAGGTCTCGGTTGCGCTGTCTCAGCTTCGTGGTGTCGTCGGTGGCCGCCGCCGGAGGCGGCGGCTGTGTCGCTTGTTGCTCGGCGGTGAGTTCGGCGGTGATGTCGGGGAATCGACGGCGGAAGGTGGTGTTGGCCAGGCCAACTCGCCGAGCGAGCGCCAGGACCGAGATCCGTGTGCCGGTGGTCTGGGCGTGGGCGCGCAGTTCGGTGAGTTCGGCCAGGACGGTTGCCCGGTCGGGTTGGGGGCGGGCCAAGGTCAGCTCCTGTTGTCGTGACGGGTGAGGTAGTCGGCGATGGTTTCGGCGCGGGCGGTGACCCGCTGGTGCAGCATCGGGGGAAGAGCGGGCCGCGCGGTGAGTTGGTCGAGCAGGCTTGCGCGTTCGGCGTCGAGCGCGGCGAGGTTGTCGCTGGTGAGGGCAACGTTGTTGCAGTCGAGGGGTTTGCAGTCGCCGAGGGCGGGCCGCGATGCCCCGCTGAGATCAGTGGTGCGGGCGCAGAGCGCCTTGTCCGGGTTGAAGACGCAGGTGGCGTAGCGGCCGGGATAGATGGCCGGATCATGTTTTTTCATGAGGCGGGCGAGCCTGCGGGGGTCGGTGATGACCGTGCCGGTGAATGCGGCGTGGTCGCCGAAGTCGTCGAGTCTGCGGGCGGCTTCGTCGGCGGCGGGTCCGGTGTAGTCGGTGTGCTGGTGGGCCTCGATGGTGGCGAGCAGATGTTCGCCGCGGGCGAGCGCGCGTTCGGCCTCGACTTCGGCCCGAAATCCGGAATCCGAGGTTCCGGCGTAGCCCTCGAACATTTGAATGCTCATGTGACGGTATTGGATCGCGCCAGCGATCGACCCGCCGGGCTGACGGGCGATGAACCAGGCCAGCGTCCGCCGGAACAGGCTGGTCTTCAGCGTCCAGGGGCGGCCGTCGACCAGCGGGATCGGATCCTTGCGCGACCGACTGGCGCAGTAGTCGTTGATCCAATCGCGGAACTCGTTGAGCTGGGTGTTGGTTGAGCTGGTGGTTTGCGCTTTGCCGTCGGACTTGTGCTTTGCCCCGGGGGAGTTCGGCAGTCGTGAGAACAGCCAGCAGTTTTCGATGGTGGCCAGCTGTTCTATGACCGCGACCGCTCGCGCGGCCGGCGGTGAGACGACCCAGTTGGCGGTGACGCCTTCGGCGTTCTCGCCCTTGAACGCCGTGCTGGTGATCCGCCAACGATAGGGAATGCCGTCGGCGTCGTGCTGGGCGTGAACGCATCCGCGGCGCAGATGTTTGACTTCGCTGTCGCGCATTCCGGAGAAGAAGGAAATCACTGTGTAGCAGGAGATTTGAAGCATCCGCGTCAACGCGGCCAGGCTGTTGGAGGCGTAGTGGTCGGTGGTGATGGCCTCGATCCATGGCTCGCCGTCGAGGCGGCCGGTGATGTCGATGTCGTAATCGGTGTCCTCGGCGATGCCGACGATCTCGGCGGCGCGGTCGACGTGGTGACGGTGGTTATAGATCCTTGTGCGGCTCATCCCGGTGAGGTCGGAGAGGAATTTGATGTTGACCGCTCCGCCCCAGCCCGGCAGCGGCCGGCCGCGGCGGATGTAGCTGTCGAGCAGGTCGAACAGCGCCGTCGGTTCGGTGTGGCGGTCGGGCTTGATCCTGTTCGGGTCGCGGGCCAGCGTCCATATCTGCTGTGCGGCAAGGATGTCGGGGGCGAAATCGTCGATGAACCGCAAGGCCCAGGTGATCAGCGGGCCCAGGATCTGCTCGGGGATGCGGTCGGTCTTGTTCTCGTTCGCTCTGGCGTGGTGAGGGATGGACCAGTCGTCGACCTCCTGCAGCGGATCGAAACTCAGGTGGTCGGGCAGGACTCGACGGTATCGCCAGAAGCAGCGAACGCCTGCGCAAGCGATGCTGCGGCGGCTCGGACTTCCGGTGGCGTGCAGGTATTCCCGATAGGTGGCCAGGTCGGCTGGTGTCAGCTCGGCCAGGGCCAGCGGTTGACCGCCGCGCTCGGCAGAGCGGTCGGCCAGCCAGCAGAACAACCGCTTGACCTCGATCATGGTCGACCGGATCGCGGTGATGCTGGGCCGCTTCTCGCCCGGGGGCAGCTCGCCCGACAGCATCGAGTAGAACAGGTGCTTGGCCAGCAGCCGATAGTCTTCGGGCAGGGCAGCGAAGTTGAGCTTCAATTGCTGGATATGGCTTTGCAGCTGGGCCGGGCCGAGGATCCAATTCTCGTCGCCGAAGCGCGAGGTGTCGGCGAGGTCGACGCCGGGGCGCAGCGGCCGAGCGTGCAGAACCAGCGTGGCGTCGAGGTCGTCGCCGCGCCGCGCTGCGGTAGTAGCGGCTGAGCCGATCATGGCTTCTCCCAGGGTGCTTCGACCAGATCGAGCAGTGCGTCGGCGGGTTGATCGGCGCGCGCCGCTTCGATCTGAGCGGGGGTGAACCGGGACAGGACGTCGTTGCGGATCGCGGCCCAGGCGTGGCCGTAGCGCAACCACCATTGGTCTTGGTCGAGCAGTTCGCGCCGCTGTGCCAACGCCTGCATCAGCGCCAGCAGTCTCGGCAGGTGCGCCGGGGTGATCAGGCAGTTCTGGCAATGGAAACAGTCCAGAAATGAGGCCCGACACGGTTTTTCGGTGACCGGATGCCGCTCGGGTTGCTTGCAGGTGCTCCAGGCGGTGTCCTGACCGTCGACGACGGTGGACTCCTCGGTGATGACGTCGAGAACACCACCGGCCGCGACCAGCGCGCGGCGGTGCGCGTCGAGCGCGGCCCGCTCGGCTTCGGCCAGCGCGTCGGCGACGACATCACCGGCCCAGTCCAGAACGACCGGATCATCGCGCAGGTAGTCCTGGAACAAGGTGTGGATGGTGTTGGTCCGCGCCGCCGAGGGCAGGTGCCCGCCCATCTGCTTGGTCCGCCGGATCTCCATCGTGGTCCGCAACCGCTGCATGGTGACCACCAGCGGCCGCGGTGGATCCCCGTCCGCGAGGAGTCCCCGCCGCGCCGCCCAGAGCTGCGGCTTCTCGACCATGGTTTGCAGGCCCGTGGCGAACGGGCTGTAGTGCTCACCGACCTCGCCGATAACCTTGGCGCGGTGGCCGTTTCGCCAAACCGACCACAACGTCTCCGACGAACTCAGTGCCCGGCTGTGCGCCATCAACTCGTGCAGCAGCAGATAAAGCCCTCCCGGCGTGTGCAATTCGCGCCCCGGCGGCCCGATCTCCCAGCTGACCGCGCTGGTCCAGCGATGAGGACCAGCGCGACGCTTGACCGACCGGAGTTCGACCGCCTGGCCCTCGAGCACCCGGTGCTCGGCGGGCAACTCCTTGACCGATTCGGCATTGAGGCCGGTGACCGCGACGACCAGCAGCATCAGCGGCGTCAGGTCCTGCTTGGTCACGAACAAATGCCTGGCCAGCTCGAGCCGGGCCGTGAACAGCCGTGCGAGCCCGATTTTCATCTCGGACGGGACCACTCCGGTCGCGGCGATCCCGGCCAGTTGTTCGGCCAGGACAGCGTCCGCGCCGGACAAACCATCGCGGTCGCTGTGCCAGCGCTCGACCAGCGCGCGCCCGCGCCGGATCCGGTCTCGGATCGCGGCCGCGTCGGCGCGCGCCGCGGACACGATGCGCCGCAACTCGCCATCGGAATAGCCGGGCTTGCCGCGATTCTGGGTGCTCGGCGTCGGCATGCGCATGTAATCGGTGACCGCCGAAGCAATCACCTCCCGAAGCGGCGAGACCTCGAAAATCGAAGCCAGTGAACGAATCTCGTTCCAGCCGTGCCGTCTGCGCTGGGCCAGGAAGTTGTAGAACGCCTCGACGTCCGCCGCTGTGAGACGATCGGGCGTCGCTGGCGGCCGCGGGCGGGTGTCGAGGAAACGCATGAACCGGACCACCACGCCCCAGGGGTGCAGGGCCGACGCCAGGGTCCGGACCGACCCGGCGGGGCCGATGCGTGTCGCCCATGCCTGCGCGAGAGGTTCGTGCCAGCCCGGCAGCGGCAGCGAACCGATGTCGAACGAGCGCGCGCGTCTGTCCTCTCCTCGGAACGCGATCACCAGACCCGCCGGGCCGAGGCGATCGACGGTCAGCGGGTCATCTGAGGGTGAATACGAGCCTTCCGGCAATGGCGCCGGCCGACCCGGATGCGTGCTGCCCCGGCGATCGGTGCTCACTCGACCACCGCCTCGGCCTCGGCGAGCTCGGCGCGGACATCGTCCCAATCGTCGGGGACCAGCTTCATCCGCGTGTGCATCTCGAGTTCGGCCAGGGCGTGCAGATAGATCATCGTCGTGGTCACCGAACGGTGTCCGAGTCGGCGACGGACCCAGTCCAGCGGATCACCGAAGATGCGGGTGTAGTGGCGGCGCTGCTCGGGATTGAGGCTGGCCAGCGCGTCGATATGACCGCGCTGGAGCTGTTCCAGGGTCACGACCGCGAAGGTGTGCCGCAGCGCATGCGGATGGCATGTGACCTCGACTCCTGCGTGGCGGCAGCGGGTGTTGGCGTCGCGGAAGATCTGTTTCCAGGCCGACACCGACATCGGCATGCCGGTTTCGCCGAGCCAGAACGCGGCCGGTTCGACGCCGCCCGCGCTCTCGACCAGCAGCTGTTTCCGCTGACCAGCGTCCATCTCGGCGACCTCGACGGTGTGCACCAGCCCATCGATGCGCATCACCGCGGTCGGGACCTGCGGATCCTCCACCACCCAGGGCCGCCGCCAGCTGTAGCGGCCCGCTGCGCGCGCCGCCTCGATCACCTCCGGCCGGTCGAAATCGGCGTAGGCGTTCAACTCCGGCAGCAACGACGGCGGAACGTAAATCCATCGCGCCGAACGGCCCTTGGCGATCGACATCGGCAACCAGAACCGGCGGAACCCGCCCAATCCGCGGTCGCGGGGAACCTCGAACACTGACAACGCCGACTGCTCCGACACCCGCAAACCGGTGCGCACCATCAGATCGCAGTAGGTGGCGTTGCGGGCCGCCCAGCGGCCCCGAAACCCTTCGCGGGGAAGGTCATCCGCGCCGAACCCGCGAATCCCGATATCACGCCAGCGTCGATAGGCCGCCGGTGGCAGCCAGACGATGCGCTCGGAATTGGCGTCGTGTGAGTAGGTCGCCGGGCGCAACTCGTCGCGGGCTCGGCGCATACTCCAATCGCCACCGACCGGCCGGTGACGGCTCATCCGCTGCGGAATCGGATGTGACACAACGTATCCGGCTCGCAATGCCCACCAATAGAACTGGTTGACCGTGGCCACCTCACGATCCCACGTCGCCCCCGACACCCGCGGGCCGCGTGGATCGCGGCGCCGCCAGACCAGATAGGCGCGGTGATCGTCCTCGGTCGCGTCCCGCCACGACCGCCCTTCCCGCGCCCGCCACAGAAACGTCAAGAACCCCGCCAGATCCCGCGCGCTGGCCTCCTGCGTCTTCACCGCGCTGGTCACCAGGTAGTTCGTGAAATACGCGTTCAACTCGACGTCGTACTCGAACGCCGGCGACAACAGGAACGGCGTCCCCGCCGCTACCCCCTCACGCGCTAGCCACCCGGGCTCCCACTGCGGTAACTCCTCGACGAACGGCAACGGATTGCTCGGGCGGTCGAGCTGATCGCTCGCGAACCTTACCCACCAACGTGATTCAGGCACCGCGAGATTCTGTGGTCACTGACCGACTATGTACAACCCAGAACGAGTTGGAAGCGGGCCGGGAAACGGGACACTCCGTCCCGGCGCGCAATGCGAACTTCGCCTTCTTCCAAGGGAGTTCGCAGTGCTTCGAGAACCTTGGTGCCGATCTCGGCACACTCGTCCAGGAACAGAACGCCCCGATGAGCACAACTCACCGCGCCGGGCCGCGCGGAACCCGAACCGCCACCGACCATCGCCGTGACCGACGACGAATGATGGGGCGCCACGAACGGCGGTGCGGTGATCAGCGGCGCATCATCGGAGAGTGTGCCCGCCACCGAGTGAATCGCGGTCACCTCCAGGGAATCCCGTTCGCACAGTGGCGGCAGCAATCCGGGAAGTCGTTGCGCCAACATGGTTTTCCCGATGCCGGGCGGGCCGGTGAGCAGCAGGTGATGCCCACCCGCCGCGGCCACCTCCAGTGCCCAGCGCGCCTCGTCCTGCCCTACCACCTCGCGCAGGTCCCCGATCGATGACTCGGGCGCCGGCCGGACTGGTTCAGGCGGCGTGAGCTCACCTCCTCCTCGCAGCCAATCCAGCAATTCGAGCAGGGTCGATGCCCCAAGGACGTAAAGGCCGTCGACCAGGCCCGCCTCCGGCAGCGCGGCGGTCGGAACGACGACGGTGCGCCGACCGGCGCTCCGCGCCGCCAGTACCGCCGGGAGAATGCCACGAACCCGGCGCACACGCCCGTCGAGAGCCAGTTCACCCAGCAGCACCGACTCCGAGAGCCTGTTCGATGGGACTGCCCCCGCCGCGTCCAGCACGGCAGCGGCCAGTGCCAGGTCATAAATGCTTCCGGCCTTGGGCAGGGCGGCCGGGGACAAGGCCAGGATGACGCGGCCGTCGGGCCACTTCTCGCCTGTATTGGTGACCGCGGCGCGGACCCGATCCCTGGATTCCTGCAGAGTGCCGTCAGGGTGGCCGACCAGCTGAACCGAGGGCAGTCCCTGGCCAATGTCGGCTTCAATCTCTACAAGCTGACCTTCTACCCCGCTCACCGCGACGGAATAGGCTCTGCCCAAAGGCATTTCAGAACACCGCCTTGAGGTGACGGATTTCGGGAGGGCGGCCGGGGCGCAGGAGGACAGCGACGACGTCGAAGCGGACGCGCTGCCACGGCCCCCGCTGCTCACGCAGCCAGTGCTGCGCGACGGCGCGGATGCGCTGCTGTTTGAGGTAGGTGACTGCCTCCTCGGGTGGGCCGCAGGCAAGGCCGCGGCGGGTTTTGACCTCAACGAAGGCGGTCACCTCGCCCTCACGAGCGATGACGTCGAGTTCGCCGAAGCGGCATCGCCAATTGCGGGCGACAATTTCCATCCCGGCCTCGGCCAGGTACCGCGCCGCCAGTTCCTCCCCCTGCGCTCCCAGCGCCAGATGCTGTGCCATTCAGCCAGCATGGCCGGGCCCATGACGGACCCGGCCATGCCGAACTGGGAAAACAGTGAGCCTGTGGATAACCTGCGGCCTGTGGACTAGTCGGGAAGCCGCAGGTCGGTCTTCTCCAGCTCCTCGATATTCACGTCTTTGAAGGTGATCACGCGAACGTGCTTCACGAAGCGCGCCGGCCGGTACATGTCCCACACCCATGCATCCGACATCCGTACCTCGAAGTACACCTCGCCATCGGCGTTCTGCGGCCGCAGTTCGACGGAATTGGCGAGGTAGAAGCGACGTTCGGTTTCCACCACGTACGAGAATTGCCCGACGATGTCCTTGTACTCGCGGTACAGGGATAGCTCCATCTCGGTTTCGTACTTCTCGAGGTCCTCGGCGCTCATCGGGTGGAACGTCCTCCTTGTCGCCCAACTGGGTGTAGAGACATCATCCCGCATACGCCGTGTCGGTAGCCAGTCGGCCGGTCTCCCGGACGTTTCGCCACGAACGGCGGTGCTCGGGGGTGATGCCGAGACGGGTCAGCGCCTCATTGTGCTCGGGGGTGTTGTAGCCCTTGTGGGCGGCGAACCCGTAGCCCGGATATTGCTCGTCCATCTCCACCATCATGCGGTCACGGGTCACCTTGGCCAGCACGCTGGCCGCGGCGATGCAGGCCGCCGAGGCGTCACCGCCGATCACCGGCAGCGACGGCACCGGGATACCCGGCACCCGGAAGCCATCGGTGAGCACGTAGCCGGGCACCGGATCCAGCCCGGCCACCGCACGCCGCATGCCCTCGATATTGGCCACGTGGATGCCGATGGCGTCGATCTCCCAGGCCGGGATGACCACCACCTCCCAGGCCAGCGCGAGCCGCTTGATGATCGGGAACAGCTGTTCGCGGGCGTTCTCGGTGAGCTTCTTCGAGTCGTCGAGACCGGCGAGGGAGGCGTAGGCCTTGGGTGGCAGCAGGCAGGAGGCCACCACCAGCGGGCCCGCAGCGCAGCCGCGCCCGGCCTCGTCGACACCCGCGACCGGCCCGAGGCCGCTGCGGATCAGCGCGGCTTCCAGGGTGCGTAGCCCGCCGGCCTGCCGCATGACCACGCGCGGCGGCCAGTCACCGCGGTCGATCCGCTGAATCTTCTTGCCGCCGCTCGCCTTCCGGCGCACGCCGGACTCGGCGGCCCTCGCCATCTTCCCCACCGGTCGATTATCCCGCGATTCTCGCTTCTACTGCGGGTCCTGCGCCCGAACCGGACCCATCCGGCTCGGCGGCCAGATCTTGAACACGGCCTTGCCGCGCACATCCTTCACCGGAACGGTGCCCTGCAGCTCGTCCTTCATGTGGTAGCGGGAGTCGGCGGACTCGGCGCGGTTGTCACCCATCACCCACAGGTTGCCGGCGGGCACCTTGATCTCGGGGAAGGCGCGACCGCCCGCGTTGAACTGGACGTCCGGGCGCTGGGGGTCGAAGGGGTTGTTGAACTTCACGTACGGCTCGTCGAGCGGCTTCCAGTCGGCGCCGGGGCTGTCCTCCTTGACCAGGATCCGGCCTTGCGCGTCACAGCATTTGACCGATTGCCCACCCGTGGCGATGACCCGCTTCACCAGATCGTTCTCGTCCGGCGGCACCAGGCCGAAGAAGGACAGGAAGTTCTGCACCCCGCGCACCACGGTGTTGGACGAGCGGATCGACTTGTAGTGGCTGTTCCACGAGCTGGTCGGGCCGACGAACACCACCACGTCGCCCGGCTCGGGATCGCCGAAGTAGTAGCTCAGCTTCTCGACATAGATGCGGTCACCGGTGCAGCCCGCACAGCCGTGCAGAGTGGGTTCCATGGACTGCGAGGGAATGACATAGGGCCGGCCGATGAAGGTCACCAGCAGCGCCACGATCAGCGCCGCGAAACCGATCAGGATGGGCAGCTCCTGCCAGAACGGTCGCTGCTTCTTCTTCGACTTCGGCTGGGGTGTCTCGGGCGCCTCGGGCGTCTTCGCCCCATTGCGGTTGCCCGACCCGGACTTCGTCACCGACTCGCTCTCGTCTGCCACCGGAACAGAGTAGCCCGGCACCGCGAAGAACCATGCGGTGCCGGGCTACTCGTTGTCGGCGAGCCGACTGTCGATCATGCGCCGAGCCGATCACGGGCTCAGCGGGAGCTGCGACTACTTCAGCGCTTTTCCTTGATCTTGGCGGCCTTGCCGCGCAGATCGCGCAGGTAGTACAGCTTGGCGCGACGCACGTCACCGCGGGTCACGACCTCGATCTTGTCCAGGTTGGGGCTGTGCACCGGGAAGGTGCGCTCCACGCCGACACCGAACGAAACCTTGCGCACGGTGAAGGTCTCGCGGATGCCACCGTTCTGGCGGCGGATGACGACGCCCTTGAAGACCTGGATGCGCTCCTTGTTGCCTTCGATAACCTTCACGTGCACGTTGACCGTGTCACCCGGGCGGAAGTCCGGGATGTCGCTGCGCAGCGAGCTTGCGTCGACGAAGTCGAGGGTGTTCATGTCCGTCCTTATTGGAGTTCGCGCGAACAGAGGAACCTGGCGGCTACCCGGGGAGGATGCTCTACCGGTTCGTGCTCCGGATATTTGGGCGGTGCCCGGGCACAGAGCACCCAAAGCAACCTGAGCATTGTGCCAGACGCCGGGATCGCGCGGTTAATCGACCCCTACGTGCGGGTATTCGCGCGGGTGAGGGCGGCGGCGATGTCCGAGACCAGCGGCGGGTAGTCGGTGGTACCGGTCATCACATGCAGAAAAACCAGTCGGTCCTGCTCGTCCGTCGCGGTTTTCAGACAGTGTTGCAGCTCGCCGACCGTGGTCGCGCGGAGGGTGAGGACGGACTCGGCATCGCCGCCGAAGGCGTGCGGGAGTTCGGGCCAGCGCCACGGGGCGATGTCGTTGTAAGGGGCGGCCGGACCGTGGATGGCGCGTTCGATGGCATAGCCGTTGTTGTCGACCAGGATGATCACGCCGTTCAGCTGCTCGCGGATCCAAGTGCCCAGCTCTTGGATCGAAAGCTGCGCCGCGCCATCGCCGATGACGAGGACCGCGCGACGGTCGGGGCAGGCGATGCCCGCGCCGAGGGCGGCCGGGAGGGCATAGCCGATCGAGCCCCACAGCGGCTGGCCGAGAAAGGTGATGCCGGTCGGCATGCGCAGCGTCGCCAGGCCGAAGAAGGCCGAGCCCTGGTCGGCCACGACAATGTTGTTGTTGCCCAGGGCTGCCGCCACCAGGGGCCAGAGGGCGGCCTGGGTGAGTGGTGCGTCCACGGCGGGCGGAGCGTCCGGTACGGCGGCCGCCGGGGCGGGAGTCGGTGCGGGAGCGGCGAATTCGGGGGCGAGCTCGGTGAGGATCTCCAGGGCCGCGGTGAGCGACAGCGGCGCGAAGGCGTCGACTCCCCCGATCACCGTGCGCTCGGGACCGATATCGAGGGTGCGGTGCGTGTCGATGCGGTGGCTGAATCCCGCGGTGATGCTGTCGGTGTACTGGACTCCGATGGTCACCAGGCGCTCGGCGTCCTCGACGGCGGCGCGTACCTGCGGCGGGGAGGCCGCGCCGGTGTAGACGCCCAGGAAGTTCGGGGCGGATTCGTCGACCACGGTCTTGCCCCAGGCCAGGGTGGCGTGCGGGAGTCCCGGGGTCGGGCCGACCAGGGTGCGCAACCGGTCGGTCGCTCCGACCCGGTCGACGAAGATGTCGGCGAGGACGGTCACCCGCCGGCCGCCGAGGAATTCACCTGCCGCCTCTGCGAAGGCTGCCCGCGCGCCCGCACTCGAGAAGTCGGCGGGCGGCGCCAGCGGCGTCGCGGGCGGGGACACCTCCACCCGCGCGGTATCGGTGGCCAGCATGAGATACCCCGGACGGCGGTGCACGCGAACCGAATTCAGCACCCGGTCGATCTCCTGGCAGGCGTCGGCCGCGCCGAGATCGGCCTGCGCACAGGTGACTTCGGCGGCGATCCGGCGGAAGTGGTGGAAGTCGCCGTCGCCGAGGGTGTGGTGGATGACGCGGTGACCGGCCTGGATGTCCTTGGCGGGCACGCCGACGATGTGCACCACGGGCACATGCTCGGCGTAGCTGCCCGCGATGGCGTTGACCGCGCTCAGCTCGCCCACACCGTAGGTGGTGACGACCGCACCGATGCCACGCAGGCGGGCGTAGCCGTCGGCGGCGTAGCCGGCGTTCAGCTCGTTGGCGCTGCCGATCCAGCGGATGTCGGGGTGGGCGATGACATGGTCGAGGAACTGCAGATTGAAATCGCCGGGAACGCCGAAGATTTCCGTGACGCCGAGTTCCCGGAGCCGATCGAGCAGATAGTCGCCGACGACGTAGCCCATGGCTCAACACTGGCACGCCGACCGACAGTCAGCAACTCATTGGCTATCGACTGATTCCGGGGGAAGCTCCGCGGACCCGGGCTCGAAGGGCCGATCCACATGCTTGCGCCCGTGCATGAGGTGCGGGTGGGCCGAGGGCGGCGCGGGCGGGGCCGGGACCACGGTCCGAGCCAGCTCCTCCTCGGCTGCGCGGAGCACGTGCGCGGCATCGGGCTTGCCCGCCAGCAGGTCCTGCACGAAGATCTTGGCCCGGATCATCGGGCGGCGATAGCGGCGCTCGCGCCGCACCGCACGCCGCATGAGGCCCGAGCCGGAGGCGTAGCGCCAGCGCGCCCAGGGTGCGCCCGGGCGGCTCAGCCGCAGCGCGCCGATGAACAGCAGCGGCGGGAAGAACATTCCGAACAGACCTGTCCAAATCTTGCCCTTGGCAATGACAATGGCCGCCAGCAGCAGATTCCCGAACGCGAACCCGATCGTGAACAGCCGCTCGGGCACATTCTGATCGGTCCGGAGATCACGGATATTGCCGATGTCCAGCAACCACAGCGGATGGAAACCGAGCAGCAGCAGCCCGGTCACGGCAAGGGCCACGAACACCGCATCGACCGAGGTACGGCCCTGCTCCTCCCAGTACACGTCGCGCAGGTAGTAGATGAGCGCGAACTCGTCGAGCACCAGCGCCGCGCCGAGCCCGAAGACCGCGGCCAGCGCGCTGATCACGCCGACGCCGCTCCGATAGAGCGTCACGAATCCGACGCCGGAGCCGAGCACCAGGATCACCCCGAACACCATGTGGTGGATGTGCACGTCCCCGGCCCGCACATTGCCCGGCCACCAGCGCACCTGTTTACGGATGAGCCGCACGCTGATTCGGATCAGCAGGAATCCCACGATGAATCCCAGAAGCAGGCATGCCAATGGCAATCTGCCGTGTGCCACCACGACATCTTCCCACCACCGGTGCACGTGCATGCCCGTGTCGCCTCCGAAACCCTCGTGCGAACGCCAACCCCCGCCACGCTACCCGCGCCGCCGACCCGGACGGAAAGATCACATGCGGTTGTGACGTGATATAGCAACCGTCCAGCCAACATCGAAATGGCGGCCACCGGTGACTAGGCTCACCATCATGCGACTGAGCACACGAAACCAACTCGATGGAACAGTCACCCAGGTCACCCGCGGCGAGGCCATGGCGGTGGTACGCGTCCGCCTCGCGGGCGGTGACGAGATCACCTCCTCCATCACCCGCGACGCTGCCGACGACCTGGGTCTCGCCGACGGCAAGCCCGTCAAGGTCCTCATCAAATCGACCGAGGTCTCCCTCGGCGTCGAGTAACCCACCACGAAACCGCCGAGGCGCCCCCGAACCGGAACCGCCTCGGCGTCTTCATTTTCGGAGCTTCCATGCCGGACGACATCACCTTCGATCGCGTCGCCCCCGTGATCCCGGTCCTCGACCTCGACGCCGCCCTGGCCCGCTATCGCCGCCTCGGGTTCAGCGTCCACGCCTACGAGGGCGACGCCCGCTACGGCTTCGCCGACCGCGGCCGCGTATCCCTGCACCTCACCGAGTGGGACGAACACGACTCGTTACGAACCGCCGCAGCCGTCTACCTCTACGTCTCCGACGCCGACGCGCTGCACGCGGAGTGGGCCGCCGCAGACCTGCCCGGGCGCCTCACCAGCCCGGTCGACACCGATTACGGCCTGAGGGAATTCGGCTACGTCGACCCCGACGGCACCCTGCACCGGGTCGGCTCCCCACTGAGCTAGCCGTGTCGGTCCGGGTTCGGAAACGGCCGTCCGGCCGGACCCGGATGTGGGTGCGGCCGGACGGGTGGTTCGGAACCAGCTGGTCAGCGGCCGAAGCCGGCGCGGCGGAGGGCATCGGCCATCGAACCGCTGGGGGCGGGCTGGTTGCGGTTGCCGCCGCCCTGACGCTGTCCGCCCTGGCGCTGGCCACCTTGGCCGCCCTGGCGGTTGTCACGGTTGCCGCCGCGCTGACCGCCGCCCTGGTTGTTGCGGGGGCCGCGGTCGGCGCGGTCGGGCTTGGCGTTTCCGGGCTCGTCGTCGAGGCGCAGGGACAGGCCGATGCGCTGACGCTGGACGTCGACCTCGAGGACCTTGACCTTCACGACGTCACCGGACTTCACGACCTCGCGGGGGTCCTTGACGAAGTTGTGGGACATGGCCGAGACGTGGACCAGGCCGTCCTGGTGGACGCCGATGTCGACGAAGGCGCCGAACGCGGCCACATTGGTGACTACGCCCTCGAGCACCATGCCGGGCTTCAGGTCGGCGACCTTCTCGATGCCGGCGGCGAATTCGGCGGTCTTGAATTCGGGGCGAGGGTCGCGGCCGGGCTTCTCGAGTTCGGCGATGATGTCGGTGACGGTCGGGACACCGAACCGCTCATCGGTGAAGTCGGCCGGCCGCAGGGCGCGCAGGGCGGACGTGTTGCCGATGATCTCCTTCACGCCCTTACCGCTGGCATCGAGGATGCGCCGGACCACGGGGTATGCCTCCGGGTGCACACCGGAGGTGTCCAGCGGGTCGTCGCCCTCGCGGATGCGGAGGAAGCCCGCGCACTGTTCGAACGCCTTGGGGCCCAGGCGCGGGACATCCTTGAGTGCGCCGCGACTGCGGAACGGGCCGTTGGCATCGCGGTGCGCCACAATGCTTTCCGCGATCGAGTTGGAGATGCCCGAGACCCGGGACAGGAGCGGGACGGAGGCGATGTTCACGTCGACGCCGACGGCGTTCACCGCGTCCTCGACGACCGCGCCCAGCGAGCGGGCCAGCAGGGTTTCGGAGACGTCGTGCTGGTACTGGCCGACGCCGATGGACTTCGGGTCGATCTTCACCAATTCGGCCAGCGGATCCTGGAGCCGGCGGGCGATGGAGACGGCGCCGCGCAGCGACACGTCCATATCGGGCAGTTCCTGCGAGGCGTATGCGGAAGCCGAGTACACCGACGCGCCCGCCTCGGAGACCACGATCTTGGTCGGTCTGTTCTCGGGGATGCGCGAGATCAGTTCGGCGGCAAGGGCGTCGGTCTCGCGGGAGGCGGTGCCGTTGCCGATAGCGATGAGCTCGACATTGAAGCGGGCGACCAGTGCGCCCAGCACGGCCAGGGACTTCTCGGTCTGCCCCTGCGGCTTGTGCGGGTAGATGACCTCGGTGGCGACCACCTTGCCGGTGGCGTCCACGACGGCGACCTTCACACCCGTCCGGTAGCCCGGGTCCAGGCCCATGGTCGAGCGGGTGCCGGCGGGCGCCGCGAGCAGCAGGTCGCGCAGATTGGCCGCGAACACGTCGACGGCATCGCGTTCGGCGGACTGCCGCAACCGCATTCGGGTATCGATGCCCATGCTGACCTGCAGCTTGGTCCGCCACGCCCAGCGTACGGTGTCCAGCAGCCAGGAGTCGGCGGCGCGGCCCTGATCGGCGATACCGAACTTGACGGCGATGCGGCCCTCGTAGATCGAGCGCTGCCCGTCCTCGAGCTCCTCGGTGTCGGGTTCGAGGTGCAGGTTGAGCACTTCTTCCTTCTCGCCGCGCAGCAGCGCCAGGA
Organism: Nocardia sp. CA-151230; assembly: GCF_050942175.1. Classification (NCBI taxonomy): domain Bacteria; kingdom Bacillati; phylum Actinomycetota; class Actinomycetes; order Mycobacteriales; family Nocardiaceae; genus Nocardia; species Nocardia sp. CA-151230. Next base: position 2,226,763 of record NZ_CP192061.1, on the reverse strand, counting down.
TGCGGTGCGAGGGCAGCTTGCTGAAGGGCTCGGAGAATTCGAAGTAGTCGGCGAACTTCGCGCCCGCCTCCTCCTTGCCGGCGCGCACGGACGAGGTGACCTGTCCGCGCTCCCACATGAGCTCGCGCAGTTCACCGACCAGGTCGGCGTCCTCGGCGAAACGCTCCACCAGGATGGCCCGCGCGCCGTCGAGCTGTTCGGCGTTGTACTGCGCGGGATCGGTGGTCGGGTCGGTCAGTAGCGCGTCGGCCACGGGCTCGTGCCCGGCCTCGCGCGCGATCTGGGCCTTGGTGCGCCGCTTGGGCTTGTAGGGCAGGTAGATGTCCTCGAGGCGGGCCTTGGTGTCGGCGAGCATGATCTGCGCGTGCAGCGCCTCATCCAATTTGCCCTGGCCACGAATGGATTCGATGATCGAGCCCCGGCGCTCGTCGAGTTCACGCAGGTAGCTCAGGCGCTCGTCGAGGGTGCGTAGCTGGGCGTCGTCGAGCCCGCCGGTGACTTCCTTGCGATAGCGGGCGATGAACGGAACGGTCGACCCGGCGTCCAGTAGTTCGACGGCGGAGCGCACCTGCTCCTCGCGCACCCCCAGCTCGTCGGCGATACGCCGGCCGACGCTGGCGAGGCGGACGGTGCTCTCGGTGCTCGCTGCACCCGTGGATGCGGCACCTGCGGATGCTGCGCTGACGGTTTCGGAGGCTGTCGTCACGCCCGCAGACACTACCGCCGCCACCCGACAGTGCGTGCAAGGCCCACACAGGATTCGGTCACGGCCCTGCCTCTCCGAGACTTCAGCGCCCCCGTTGAGAGCCGTCACCCGTGACGCATGCGTGCCTGTGCCGGGCGCCGAAACAAGTCCGGGCGTACCCGGGGAGTCACCCCGATCCGCGCGAAATCAGTTGTTACGTACCGAATTTCATCATCAGCCGAAATCTCTTGGGGACGCCTTGAATTCGGGGCAGTACACCGAGACGGCCGCGCGGGCGAGCCTTTCCCCGAATCCCCACTGGTCGGTCGCTACAACCGGGGTGCCCGCGTGCAGGCGGGCGCAGATGTCCTTGCCCTCGGCGATCAAGCGCTGCCCGTCCTCGGTGTCCTCGTAGCCGGGCGAGGCGACCGTCTGGTCGCCCAGGTGACTCAGGAAGAGCACATCGAGGTTGTCCGCGACCGCCTTGCCGCCGCCGAACATCGCGGCGAACAGGGCCAGCCCGGCCAACGCCGCGCTGAGAAATCCTCTGGTTTCACGCATGATCGACTCTCCTTCACGCATGGCCCAAGTTATCCGGTAGGAGGTCGGGCCTGCGTTCGGCCGTGCGGCGCAGCGATTGTTCGTGCCGCCACCCGGCGATCTTGGCATGGTTTCCGGACAACAGGATTTCGGGGACGTCGAGGCCGCGCCAGGACACCGGCCGGGTGTAGGAGGGGCCTTCCAGGAGACCGTCGGAGAACGAATCCTGTTCGTGGGATTGCTGATTGCCGAGGACGCCCGGGATCAGCCGGACGAACGCCTCGGTCATGACCAGCACGGCGGCCTCGCCGCCGATGAGCACGTAGTCGCCGATGCTGACCTCTTCGACACGCACCCGGCGCGCGGCATCGTCGAAGACACGCTGGTCGATGCCCTCGTAGCGACCGCAGGCGAACACGATGTGCTGTTCGGCGGACCACCGTTGCGCGGTCTCCTGCGTGAACGGGACGCCCGCCGGAGTCGGCACCACCAGCAGCGCGTCGTCCGGGCACACCTCGTCGAGGGCGTCGCCCCACACGGTCGGCTTCATGACCATGCCCGGCCCACCGCCGTAGGGGGTGTCGTCCACCGACTTGTGGACGTCGTGGGTCCAGCGGCGCAGGTCGTGCACCTCCACCTGGAGCAGACCCTTGTCGATCGCCTTGCCCAGCAAGGCCGCTCGCATCGGCTCGAGGTATTCGGGGAAGATCGTGACCACGTCGATTCGCACGCCGCTACTCCGGGTCCAGCAGGCCCTCGGGCGGGTCGATGACGATCAGGCCGTCGGCGACCGACACCGTGGGCACCATGGCGAGCACGAACGGCACCAGGATCTCCCGGCCCGCGGGCGGGAACGCGTCCCCGGCCTTGATCGAAAGCAGTTCTCCCGCAGCGGAATGCAGCACCTCGTTGACGGTGCCGACCTGGGTGCCGTCGCCGAGTTCGACGCGCAGGCCCTCGAGTTCGTGATCGTAGTACTCGTCCGGGTCCTGCGACGGCGGCAGATCCGCGGAGTCCACCACGAAGAGCATGCCCCGCAACGCATCCGCGGCCGTGCGGTCGGCGACGCCGTCCAGACGCAGGAGAAGCCGGCCCGAGTGCTCCCGGACCGACTCCACTTCGAATTCCTGCGTCCGCTCGGCGCGCGGCAGCTTCCCCTTCAGGACGCTGCCGGGCGCGAACCGCAGTTCCGGCTCGTCGGTGCGGACTTCTACGACGAGTTCGCCACGCACACCGTGTGACTTGGCGACCCGCCCGACGACCAGTTCCATCTACTGATCCGTGTCGACCACGTCGACGCGAATGCCCTTACCGCCGATCCCGGCGACCAGGGTGCGCAGGGCGGTCGCGGTACGACCGCCACGACCGATCACCTTGCCCAGATCATCCGGGTGCACATGCACCTCGACGGTCCGGCCACGTCGGCTGGTGATCAGCTCGACGTGGACGTCGTCGGGATTGGCGACGATGCCGCGCACCAGGTGCTCGACGGCATCGGCGACAACGGCGGACATTACTCGGCGGCTTCGGTGGTGGCCTCGGCCTCGGCCTCGGCGGCCTCGTCCTTCTTGGCGGCCTTCTTCTTCGGGGTGACGGCCTCGGCGACCGGCTCGTTCTCGGCGGCGGCCAGCGCGGCGTTGAACAGGTCCAGCTTGGACGGCTTCGGGGCCTTGGTCTTCAGGGTGCCCTCGGCGCCCGGCAGGCCCTTGAACTTCTGCCAGTCGCCGGTGATCTCCAGCAGACGCTTCACCGGCTCGGTCGGCTGCGCGCCGACACCCAGCCAGTACTGAGCGCGCTCCGAGTCGATCTCGATGAGCGACGGCTCTTCCTTCGGGTGGTACTTGCCGATGGACTCGATGGCGCGGCCGTCACGACGAGTACGGGCGTCGGCGATGACGACGCGGTACTGCGGGTTGCGGATCTTGCCCATACGGGTCAGCTTGATACGAACAGCCATGAGCTGATGCCTTTCAAATGGTTGGTCACGTCGCAATTCAGCAGCCCACACGAGGTGGACCCGGTTTTGCGTCAAGTGCTGTGACCGCCGCGCGGTACGGAACCGGAGACGGGCTGACACTGTCCTCGATGAGGACGGTCGTCCATTCTGCCAGAGCACCGGCGGCCCGGAGAAATCGCCCCGACCCGGCCCCGGAAACACCACAGCCCACCGGGTACGACCCCGATGGGCTGTGTATCACGAAGAGCCTACGGCTGAACCGGGCCGGGCCCGGAGCTCCCTGACGTCAGCAGCTTCACGATCAAACCGGCCAACACGCCAATGGCCAGGGTTTCGATAGACCCCACGGTCATCTCCTCATCGAGTCGAACAACAAACGTCTGAAGCATGACCGATTCACTTTGGTTGCGCAGCCGAATCGCCAGACCCGTTCGACCGGGCCCTCACCTGCGGTGCATACAGATCGTGGCGCCGGAGTGACGGATACGGTTACCGATTCCGAGGGAATGGGCGAGTCTTCCTCGGCACAGCTCGGCGGTTGCCGCCTCGACCGGGACCGGGGAGGGAGGCGACACCGTCTCCCCGGCCGCCGAATAGATCTCCCGGCGATACCCGGATTCGCCCAACCGGTAGCCGCAGAACTTGGCGGGTCGCCTCGAGCTCAGCGGTGGCTGGTGACCGGATCGCGGCGGTCGTAGACGCGGCCGCGTAATACCACCCAGGCGGGGGTGGTGAGCGCGGCCAGGTTCTCGCGTGGGTCTTCCTGGTACACAACGAAATCGGCGGGGGCGCCGGGTTCGATGCCCGGGCGGCCGAGCCAGGTGCGGGCGTGCCAGGACGAGGCGCCGAGGGCGTTGTGGGGGGTGAAGCCTGCGCCGGCGAGGGCGGCGATCTCGTCGGCGATGCGGCCGTGGCGGATGGAGCCGCCGGCGTCGGTGCCGGTGTAGATGGGGACGCCGGCCTCGTGGGCCTTGGCGACGGTGGCGCGCGAGCGGCGGTGCAGGTCTCGCATGTGGGCGGCGTAGACGGGGAATTTGGTTGCGCTGTCGGCGATCCCGGGGAAGGTGTCGATATTGACGAGGGTGGGGACGAGAGCGGTGCCGTGAGCGGCCATCAGGGCGATGGTGTCGTCGGTGAGCCCGGTGCCGTGCTCGATGCAGTCGATGCCGGCGTTCAGCAGGCCGGGCAGGGCGTCCTCGCCGAAGACGTGGGCGGTGACGCGGGCGCCCTCGCTGTGGGCGGCGTCGATGGCGGCCTTCAGGATGTCGTCGGACCACAGTGGGGCGAGGTCGCCGATCGCGCGGTCGATCCAATCGCCGACGATCTTGACCCACCCGTCGCCGCGGCGGGCCTGCTCGGCGACGATCTCGGGCAGGTCGCGCTCGTCGTCGAGTTCGATGCCGAGTTCACGGACGTAGCGCCGAGGGCGGGCGATGTGGCGGCCCGCGCGGATGATGCGCGGCAGATCCTCGCGCTCGTCGATGAAACGGGTGTCGATGGGCGAGCCCGCATCACGCAGCAGCAAGGCACCCGCGTCACGCTCGATCTCGGCCTGGGCGATCGCGCCCGCCGAATCCTCGTGTCCGCCACCGTATTTGATGCCGACATGGCAGTGGGCGTCGACCAGGCCGGGCACGATCCAGCCGGAGGCGTGCACGGTGTCGGCGTCGGGAATCGGCTCGGCGGAGATCCGGCCGTCGCGCACCCAGAGGTCGCGGACCTCGTCATCGGGTAGGACCACGCCGCGGAAATGCCACCGCATGCCGACCTCCTCGCCTGGGACGTATGTCTCGACACGAATCCGGGACCACTATCGCATCAGTCGTCGAGCACCGTGATATCGGTGCGCTCCCGGCAAAGCCCGCGAATGGCATCCAGCCCGGCCGCGATCACCGGATGCTCGGCACTGCCCCGCCGCACCGCGGACAGATGACGGCGGACCGGGACCGGATCGTCGTGCAGCGGAACGCGCACCACCGCCAGCTCCGGCGGCAGGAACGCGAGCCGGGGCACCAGACTCACCCCGAACCCGTGCGCCACCATGGCCGCCACGCCCGGGAAATCGACCGCCTGCCCGGCGATCCGGGGTGTGAACCCGGCGGCGGCGCAGGCAGCCGACACCACCAGGCGATGGGTGATGCGCGCACGCCCGGTGATCCACGGCTCGGTCGCCGCCTCGGTCAGGGCGACGCTGTCGCGCCCGGCGAGTGAATGGCCCACGGGCACAAGCAGATCCAACGGCTCGGCCAGTAGCGGGCGTTGTTCGAAACGCAAGTCGTCCGGCGCGGGGCTGCCGGGCGCGGGCAGCACTATCCCGATATCGCTGTCGCCGACCAGCAGGGTTTCGAAGCAGTGCGCGCTCTCGTCCTCGATAAGTTCCACGGTCAGCCCCGGATTCGCGTCCCGCAGCCGGGCGGCGGCCGGCGCCACCAGGGCCGCGAGGGCCGTCGGCATCGCACTGATCCGCAGCACCCCCGCGATGCCCGCCCGGTGTGCCGCCAGCTCTGCCCGCGCGCTCTCCGCCTGTGCCACAAGCAGATCCGCGTGCCGCAGCAGCGCGTGGCCCGCCGCCGTCAACTGCACCCTGCGCCCCACCTGCTCGAGCAGTTCGACATCCAGCTCCCTGGCCAGACCACGCAGCTGCTGCGACACCGTGGACGGCGTCAGATGCAGCGCCGCCGCGACCGCGGTCACCGTGCCGTGCTCACGCAATACCCGCAGGGTCTGCAACCGAGGATCGATCATGTGGCAATTCCGAACGATTCGCTACGAAAACTTTCGATGGACCGAGACTACCGCCCCCGCGAAGACTGGCCCCCTGACCGAATCGGACCGACAGTGTCACCACTGCGGCTGGCCCACAGCCCAACCCTTCCAAGTCCTTTCGCGCCACCGCACCTCCGAGGGCATCGTCAGCTACACCCGCTGCGCCTGTGGCGTCCTGCGCATGCACCTGTCCCCGCGGCCTTCAAAATTTGAAGAACGTGAGTTTCAGTACCCGTTTACGATCGGGTCACACATCACTTCGCTGGAGGCCCATCCATGTCATTGTTGTTCGCCCGCAATCGAATCCGCCTGACGGTCGCAGCGCTCGCGATCGGTGCGACCGTCACCGCGGTCGGCGCCACCGCACAGGCCGCGCCCGTCTCCCTCGACCAGCCGTCCCCGGACACCACCGCCGCCCCTGTAGCGACCAGTTCGGGGTCCAGCGCCTTCGGAGTCGATTGGGATCCGGGCATGATCACCGCCTCGGCCGCGGCACCCATCTCGATCGTGGCCGTGATCCTCTGCAGTATCGGGTTGAGCACCGGCAGCACCAAGGTCACGCCCGGCAACGACAACCCCTGCCTGCCGATCTGACCTCACCGCCGGTCCCTGGCCGCCGCCGGAACCTGTGGCCCGCGGCGGCCCGGCCCGCCGATCACGGCCGGCCGAAATCACCCAGCAGGCTCGACAGGTCGTGCCGGACCGGCAGCCCGTGCCCGGGAACCAGAATCCCGGCCTCCAGCGTGCAGAGCGCGCGGGCGCTGGCGAGCGTCCCCGCCTCATCGTGGTTGAACACGCTCGGAAGAAGTTGCAGACCGGTCCCGAGCGCGAGGGGGTGACCGGTGACCAGGGCGTCGCCGGAGAACAGCACCCCCTCGGACGGCATCAGATACGCGGTGTGACCGTTGGTGTGACCGGGCGTCGGCACCTCCACGAAACCGCCGGGCAGCGCCGCCAGGGTGTCGGCGTCGGCGGCTTGGGCCGTCGGTACGGTCATCCCGATGTGACCGACGCAGGCGCGCAGGGTCTGCGCCACCCAGACCGCCCCGCGCCGAGTCCGCAACTGCCGCACCATGTCCACGGGCGTGATCTGCTGCAGGTAATCCCGTTTGGCGTGCCGGACCTCCTCGGCGCCGGTGTAGACCGGCACGCCCAGGCGTTCGACCAGGGTCGGAATCGCACCGATGTGATCGAGGTGCGCATGCGTCAGCAGGACCGCGGCGATATCGCCGAGCTCGTGCCCGATCTGGCGCACCGAGCTCAGCAGCGACCCGGTGTCGGCGGGATATCCGGCGTCCACGACGGTCACACCGCGCTCGTCACTGACCAACGCCCAGTTGACGTTCGTGCCCGCGACGACGTAGACGGAATCGGAAACCTGGTCGATTTTCACGTACCTGTCCTCAGTGTTGGATTCGGTGGTCGATCACGGCTGGATTCGGTGGTCGATCACGCCGATGCCGTCGATCTCCAGGCGCAGTTCGTCGCCGGGAGCCAGCCATCGGCCCACTTCCATACCGCTGCCCCCGGGCAGGGTGCCGGTGGCCAGCAGCTCACCGGGATACAGCTGCTCGGAGCGCGAGACATGCGCGATGGCCTCACCGAGCGAGAAGCGCATCCCCCCGGTCCCGGTGCGGGACACCGTTTCCCCATTGATCGCCACCGTGGCCGTGAGCCGATCGAGGCGGTCGGCCACCGCCGCACCGGCGACCGCCGTTCCGGACATCGAGCTGACGAAATGTTTGGACTTCTGCGGGCCGAAACCCGACCGCATTTCGGCCAATTGCACATCCCGCGCCGAGAAGTCGTTGACGACCACCACCGCCGCGATCGCGGCCAGTGCCTGCTCCGGCGAGGCGTCGCGCAGCGGAGCGCCCAGCACCACCCCGAGTTCGAGCTCGAAATCCAGTGCGCGACTGTAGGCGGGCGGCGCGATCGGGACACCCGAGGGCACGATGGTCAACGCATTGGACAGGTAGTAGATGGGCTGGGCGTACCAGAGCCGGTGCGGCCGGTAGGCCGGGAACGTCCGGCGGGTCAGCGTCTCGAACGCCTGCCCGAGCCGGTATCCGGCGGGCAGGAACCGGCGGGCCATCCCGCGCGCGGCGTCGACGGCATGCTTCTCGTAGAGCATGAAGTCCCGGAACGAGGCCGGGCACACCGGCAGTACCGTGGCCCCGTCGGCGAGGTCCAGGCGCTCGTAGCGGGCCAGCTCGAACTCCTCGGTCCAGGCCGACGGCACGAGATCGGCCGCACCGCCATCGGATTCGCCGACCGTCGTCCACCCGCCACCGGTGTCGACCTGGCGGAGGATACGCCGACGGCCGCGGTCGAGGGTGCGGCGCAGGCGCGGGAACGGAGTGGGTTCGGTCATCGCATCACCGGTTCTGCCGCGTCGGAGGACACCAAGTGGTCACGCAGGAACCGTACCGATAATTCCGACCACTGCACGGCATGACCCATGGCGCAGTGGTCGTCGTTCGCGTACAGGACCAGTTGGGCATTGGGGGCACCGATGGCGATGTCGATCGAATCCCGGGTGCTGATCAGGGTGTCGTTGGCGCCGTTGACCACCAGCAGCGGAATCTCGATGCGCCGGTAGTGGTTTTCCAGGGACATGCCGCGCAACCTGCGGGACAGATCCGCGAGATTGGTCGCGCCGGTGGCATGGCGCAGCGTGGACACGATGACCTCCGGCACGCCGAGGGAGCCGCCCGGGCCGAAGGAGTGGTGAGCCGGAGCGCCATTGGCGACCGCCACCCGCAGCCGGGGCTCGACCGCCGCCATCCGCGTCGCCCAGTACGCCCCGAAGCTGAAGCCCAGCATGCCGATTCGATCGGCGTCCACCCGCGGATCGGCGGCCAGCACGTCGAGCACGGTCGAGTAGACGCGCTCCGCGGCCGGGGACAAGGGTTCGCGGTAGGAGTACGTGCCGGGCATCTCCATGATGAAGAACCCCACACCCGCATGGCGATTCGCCAGCAGCGGGAGCGTCACCTCCGCCAGCGTGCCCTCGAGCCCATTGGCGACGAGCACCAGCGGCACGGTCGTGACACCCTGCGGGAGGATGAGGTAACCGCGCACCGCGTCCCCGTCGCCGAGCGGGATCCGCACCGATTCGATGGTCACCCCCATCGTGGGAGCCAGTGCGGTGAGCAGGATTTCGGTCAGCCGGTGCGACCGTTCGTAGGCTTCCAGCCGACGCGGGCTCCAGCCCGGCCAGGCGGCGACGAACTCGTACACCATCGCCTTGATCAGAGCGTCCAGTGCGATCGCGGCGTCGGCGGCCTCGGGGTTGGCGGTGCGGAAATGGTGCACCGCATCGGGATTCGCGATCGGACCGCGGTCGGCGAGAATCGTCACGGCCGGTGCCAGCAGCTTGCCGAGTTCATCCGAGGCGACCGTGGCGGTGGGATCGAACAGTTCCGGGGTCGCGGGGCCGCCGAGGCGGGCGAGCGCGGTATCGGCGCGCTCCAGGTGCTGCCGGGCGAAGCTCTGCCAGTAACCGGCCCAGCGACCGTCCTCGAAGGAGCGACATCCGGCCAGCTGGGCGCGGAATTCCGCGCCCGGCATCCCGCCCAGATGGGTGAACCGGTCGGCGAACAGCGCGGGAAGAAATGGGGCGGGACCGAATCGGCGGGTCATCCGTTCGGTGGTGTGGGTGAGCGCGCATGCGCTGATGAAGATCCGCTCGGCGAGTTCCGGCAACGACGTCATTGGAGAGCCTTCCATCCAGCTGCCTTGGTAACGCAGAAATATCTGCCTTAGTAGAGGATAGAGAGACCGGCATCACAAAAGCAATAACTTCTGCTTTAGCATGTTGGAGTGACGACCAGCAACGAGGACCGCGACACGACAGCCGACGCGCCACAGCGCCGACCGGGCGGGCGCTCGGCACGGGTGAAGGAGGCCGTCCACCGGGCCGTCCTCGACGCGGTCGCCGAACACGGGGTCGACCAGATCGGCATCCCCGACATCGCCCGCCGCGCCGGAGTCCGCGACAGCTCCCTCTACCGCCGCTGGGGCACGCGCGAAAACCTCGTCCTGGACGCCCTGCTCGGCTACAGCGAGCAGGTCCTGCCGACCCCCGACACCGGCACCCTGCGCGGCGACCTGACGGCCTTCGCCACCGAACTGGCCGCCTACCTCGCCACTCCCCTGGGCCACGGCGTGGCCCGGGCCCTGGCGTATGTCACCGACACCGAATCCATCACCGAGGCGCGACACGCCTTCTGGGCCGAGCGCTATCGCCTCGTGGAACCGATCCTCGCCCGCGCCGCCGAGCGCGGCGAACTCCCGCCCGGCACCGACGCGCGCATGGCCCTCGAACTGCTCATCGCACCGATCCACTTCCGCGCCATGCTCACCCGCGAACCCGCCGACGCCGACTACCTCGACCGTCTGGCCCGATACGTGACCCGAGCCCTCGGACCCGATCCCACGCACGACTGAGCACCCACCCGCATCACCCCGGGCCGGGAAAGCACGATGACCATTGGCCCGGAACGCAATTCGGCCCCGCCCGGGTGGGGCGGGGCCGAATCAGGTTCGCGCGGATCAGTTCTTGGGGAACTTCAGCTTCGAGAGGTCGAAACCGTCCAGGCCCGGCGGGAGTTCGTTGAGACCGGCGGGGAGGTTGGAGAGGTCGGGCATACCGGCGGGCATACCGCCCGGGAGCCCGGGCATGCCGGGGAAGCCGCCGCGCACCTTCGGCGGGGTCGGGCCGCGCCCGCCCTTCTTGCCCTTCTTGCCCTTCTTGACGTTCTTGCCGCCACGGCCCGCGCCGGGCAGGCCGAACTGCCGGGACATCGCGCCCATCATCTTCCTGGCCTCGAAGAACCGGTCGACCAGCTGATTGACGTCGGATACCGAGACGCCCGAGCCGTTGGCGATGCGCAGGCGGCGGGAGGCGTTGATGATCTTGGGGTTGGCGCGCTCGGCGGGGGTCATGCCGCGGATGATGGCCTGCACCCGGTCGAGCTGCTTGTCGTCGACCTGGGCCAGCACGTCCTTCATCTGCCCCGCGCCGGGCAGCATGCCCAGCAGGTTGCCGATCGGGCCCATCTTGCGGATGGCCAGCATCTGCTCGAGGAAGTCCTCGAGGGTGAGCTCACCCGAGCCGATCTTGCGGGCGGCCTCCTCGGCCTGCTTGGCGTCGTAGACCTGTTCGGCCTGCTCGATCAGGGTGAGCAGGTCACCCATGCCGAGGATGCGGCTGGCCATGCGGTCGGGGTGGAAGACGTCGAAGTCCTCGAGCTTCTCGCCGGTGGAGGCGAAAAGGATGGGCTGGCCGGTGATTTCACGCACCGACAGCGCCGCACCACCACGGGCGTCGCCGTCGAGCTTGGTGAGCACGACACCGGTGAAGCCGACGCCGTCGCGGAACGCCTCGGCTGTGGCGACCGCGTCCTGACCGATCATGGCGTCGAGGACGAACAGGGTCTCGTCGGGGTTGACGGCGTCGCGGATGCCCGCGGCCTGCCGCATGAGCTCCTCGTCGATGCCGAGGCGACCGGCGGTGTCGACGATGACCACGTCGTACTGCTTGGCCTTCGCCTCTTCGATACCGGCGCGCGCCACATCGATCGGGTCGGAGGCCGAGACGCCCAGCGGGTTCTCGCCGCCGCCGATGGAGGTGCCGGGATGCGGCGCGAAGACCGGCACCCCGGCCCGCTCGCCGACCACCTGCAGCTGGGTGACCGCGCCGGGACGCTGGAGGTCACAGGCCACCAGCAGCGGCGTATGTCCCTGTCCCTTCAGCCATTTGGCGAGCTTGCCCGCGAGGGTGGTCTTACCGGCACCCTGCAGACCGGCCAGCATGATGACGGTCGGCGGGTTCTTGGCCAGCCGCACCCGCCGGGTCTCGCCGCCGAGGATATTGATGAGTTCCTCGTTGACGATCTTGACGACCTGCTGCGCCGGATTCAGGGCGGCGGAGACCTCGGAGCCCTTGGCCCGCTCCTTGATCTTGGCGATGAAGCCGCGGACCACGGGCAGCGCCACGTCGGCTTCGAGCAGCGCCAGCCGGATCTCACGGGCGGTCGCGTCGATGTCCGCCGGCGACAGGCGTCCCTTGCCACGCAGATCCTTGAGGGCACCGGCCAACCGGTCGGAAAGGGATTCGAACACCGATGCTCCTGATCTCGAGGGACGTCACTCGAGATACCAGGGTAGTGGGATCCGCGTGATGCCGTTGCGCCAGGCTCGGACCTGCGCGAACGAGGCGGCGCACCAAGCGGTTCCAGGGGCTATTCCAGCGACCGTGGGCGCGGGCCGGGCCGGCGCAGATCGTGGTTCTCGATGGCGACCATGCCGACCGCCTCGCGGGCGGTGAGGCCCAGTTCGAGGGCCAGCCCGTCGAGCAACGCCCATTCGGCGTCGGAGGGCCCCTGGTCGGCGACGGTGGACGCGATGGTCATCGCGGTCACCGCCTGCTGGCCGCTCAGGGTGCGCCCCGGCAGCCAGGAGACCACCCAGCGATCACCGCCGACGCAGCGGGCGATGTGTGCGGTCAAATCGCTGGTCATCATCGACGCGGATACGACTTCGATTGCCACCGACCTGCTCCCCTCATGCTCGCGACAGCTTGGGATCTCCGGATCGACCTTGCACGCGAATATTAGGGTGTGACTCCGATCACTCGATCGGTATTACAGCAAATCTCCTGCAACATTCTGATTAACCGGCAGACATGCGGTTTGCCAGTTGATCCCGGTTCCTGGCGAATAATGGGGAAACGGCTGGAAGATCCGATTCAGCTGTCCGATTCGAGAGGTTTCTTCGGTTGTTGCGGCGGCACCACCGCCAGCACCGCCGCCTCGATATCCGCGCGCCGCCCCGGCGTGTCGGTATCGCCCAGATCCAGGCAGAACGAGTCGATGACCGCCGAACCCATGGTCACCACCTTCGCCCAGCAGACATTCACCCCGGCCTCGGCCAGCGCCGCGGCCAACCGGCTCAGCAACCCGATACGATCCTCGGCACGCAATTCCAGCAGCACCCGGCCCGGATCGGCGGTCTCGTGCCAGAACACCCGCGGCCGTGCCTGCGCGAACGGCCTCGGCTGGGCGCCGCCCGCATCGCGCTCCTTGCGGGCCAGCACCGAGGCAAGATCCAGATCGCCGTTGATGGCGCGAATCAGTTCCTGACGCAGCAGGCCCGGGTCCGGCGGATCACCGAAACGCGGTGCCACGACGAAGGTATCGATGGCCGAGGCGCCCACACTGGCGAGTTCGGCCGACAGCACCCGCAGCGAGTGCACTGCCAGCACGCCCGCCGCATCGGAGAGCAGACCCGGATTGTCGGGCGCGACCACGGTGACCACATGGTGGAAGCGGCCCTCCCCCGGCTTCAGATCCACGTGCACGCCACCGGATTCCGCGCGGGCGCGCAGCTCGTCGGGAATCGGGGTGGGCTCGGGCAGGGCGTCGCCCGCCATGGCCGTGCGGCAGTTGCGCACGAGATCGCCGATGAGCGAGGCCTTCCAGTCGTTCCACACGCCGGGCCCGGTGGCCAGCGCGTCGGCCTCGGCCAGGGCGTGCAGCAGCTCCAGCAGCTGCGGGTCACCGTCGAGGGCGTCGATCACCATCTTCACGGTGTCGGAATCGGTGATGTCGCGCCGCGTGGCCGTGTCGGGCAGCAGCAGGTGGTGGCGCACCACACCCGCGAGCGTCTGCACGTCGGAAGGCCACAGCCCCAGGCGATTTCCGATGGAGACGGCCAGCTCCGCACCGACCACGCTGTGATCCTCGGTGCGGCCCTTGCCGATATCGTGCAGCAGCGCGCCCAGCAGCAGCAGGTCCGGGCGGGCGACCCGGGTGGACAGCGCCCCGGCCCGGGCGACGGTCTCCATGAGGTGACGGTCCACGGTCCAGGTGTGCATGGCATCGCGCGGCGGCAGGTCGCGCACCACGCCCCATTCCGGAAAGAGCCTGCCCCACAGGCCCGTCCGGTCCAGCGCCTCCACGGCGTCGACGGCGCCGCGGCCCGTGCCCAGCAGGACCAGTAGGTCGTTGAGGGCTTCCTTGGGCCACGGCTCGCGTAGCTCGGGCGCGTCCTCGCCGAGCCGGTTGAGCGTGGTCGCCGACATCGGCAGCCCGGTCTGCGCCGAGGCCGCGGCCACCCGCAGGATCAGCCCGGGATCGCGCTGCGGCCGGGCATCGCGGGCGAGCACCACCTCCCCGGAGTGTTCGACCACCCCCTCATCGAGTGGTCGGCGCACCGGGGCGCGACGCAAGCGCGCGAGCCCGCGCCGAGGCAGCGCGTTCCCCGCGGTCCGCAGCCCGACGTCGGTGGAGTAGCTCACCGTGCGGGCCGCATCACTGAGCGTGCGGGCCAGATCGAAGCGATCCCCGATGCGCAGGGCCGCCCCGATCTCGTCGGCGTCCTGGGCCCGCAACTGGTCGCGGGCCCGGCCCGCCACCCGGTGCAGCTCGGTGCGGACATCCAGCAGGCGGCGATGCGCCTGCTGCAACCCGCCACCGGGCACATCCGGACCGAGCCCCGGCATGGCGTCGGTCAGTTGTGCGATGGCGAGTGCGTCCAGCAGCTGGATATCCCGCAGCCCGCCGCGCCCGTTCTTGATATCGGGCTCGGCGCGGTGCGCGACGTCTCCGCTTCTGCGCCAGCGGGTTTGGGCCTGTTCGATCAGGGCGTCGAAGCGGGACCGGATTCCGGCGCGCCAGTCCCGGCGCACGCCGCTGATGAGCAGGTTGCTCAGACCGTCGTCGCCCACGATGTGCCGGGCCTCGAGCATGCCGAGGGCGGCGGTGAGATCGTCGGCGGCCACGCGCAGCGCCTGCGGGACGGTGCGCACGCTGTGATCGAGCTTGATGTGGGCGTCCCACAGCGGATACCAGAGCTGATCGGCGACCTCGGCGACCCGCTGCGGGTCGACGTCGTCGTAGAGCAGCACCAGATCCAGATCGGAGTAGGGCAGCATTTCCCGGCGGCCCAGTCCGCCCACGGCGACGAGGGCGAGCCCGCTGTCGGCGGTGATGCCGACCTCGTGGCCCTTGGTGGTCAGCCACAGCTCGTAGAGATCCACCAGCGCTTCCCGCAGCGCCTCGGGGTCCAGACGGGCCGAGCGGCCGTTGGCGCTGTGCTCCGCGAGCAGTTGGTTGCGGGCCCGGACCAGGTCCGAGGCTCCGTCGGAAACCTTCTCACCCTCGGTCTTGTCGTCGCGTTCCTGCTGGAAACCCACACCAACCAACCCCTCTGAATTCAGTTTGTCGCCGCACATGGGGGCGGCCCCGCCGCCGCCGGTTCGACACCGACGGTGGCCGGGGCCGCCACTGGTTCCGCTGCTCGGGTTACCGCTTACAGAGCGTCGGAACCGCGTTCGCCGGTGCGCACCCGGATGATGGCGTCGACCGGGGTCACCCAGACCTTGCCGTCACCGATCTTGCCGGTGCGGGCCGCCTCCACGATGACCTCGACGACCTTGTCGACGGAGGCGTCGTCCACGACCACCTCGACCCGAACCTTCGGGACGAAGTCGACGGAGTACTCGGCACCGCGGTAGACCTCGGTGTGGCCCTTCTGACGGCCGTAACCCTGAACCTCGCTGACGGTCATGCCGAGCACGCCCGCCTGCTCCAGGCCGGTCTTCACGTCCTCCAGGGTGAACGGCTTCACGATCGCAGTGATCAGTTTCATTTTCGTCATGCCTCCTTGACGGCGGCGGTGCGCGCCGCACCACCCACAGCAGCGAAATCGTATGCCGTTTCAGCGTGATCCGACTCGTCCATGCCCACGAACTCGTCTTCCTCCGTAGCGCGGAGGCCGATCGTGAACTTGATGGCGAACGCGATGATCAGCGTCACGATGAACGAGAAGGCAAGCACCACACCGGCTCCCACGGCCTGACGCCACAGCTGGTTGAAACCGCCGCCGTAGAACAGACCCGTGACACCGGCCGGCGCCTCCTTGGTGGCCACCAGGCCGACCATCAGGGTGCCGATGATACCGCCGACCAGGTGGACGCCCACCACGTCGAGCGAGTCGTCGAAGCCCAGCTTGAACTTGAGGCCGACGGCCAGGGCACAGGCCACGCCGGCGACCGCGCCGATGGCCAGCGCGCCCAGGACGTTCACCGAGGAGCAGGACGGGGTGATGGCGACCAGACCCGCGACGATGCCGGACGCGGCGCCCAGCGAGGTGGCGTGACCGTCACGCAGCTTCTCCACGAGCAGCCAGCCGAGCATGGCGGAGCAGGTGGCGAAGGTGGTGGTCAGGAAGGTGGAACCCGCGGTGCCGTTGGAGGACAGCGCCGAACCGGCGTTGAATCCGAACCAGCCGAACCACAGCAGACCGGCGCCGAGCATGACGAAGGGCAGGTTGTGCGGACGCATCGGGGTCTTCGGCCAGCCCTTGCGCTTGCCCAGGACGAGGCAGAGGGCCAGGCCCGCGGCACCGGCGTTGATGTGGACCGCGGTACCACCGGCGAAGTCGATCACGTGCAGCTTGTTGGCGATCCAGCCGCCCTCGTGAATGACATTGCCGTCGGAGTCGGTGGCGTTGAAGTCGAAGACCCAGTGCGCGACCGGGAAGTAGACGATCGTGGCCCAGACCGCGGCGAACAGCGCCCAGGCGCCGAACTTCAGGCGGTCCGCGACCGCGCCCGAGATCAGGGCGACGGTAATGATCGCGAACATCAGCTGGAACGCCACGAACACGGTCATCGGAATGTGGGTGTTACCGGCCAGCGGGATCCCGACGACCTTGGTCGGATCGGAATCCGCGACCGAGTCGGGACCGATCAGGCCCTTGAGCCCGAAGAACTGCTTCGGATTGCCGATCAGTCCGAACTTGTTGTTGCCGAACGATGCCGAGAATCCGAAGATTGCCCATAGCACGCCGACGATGCCCATGGCACTGATGCTCATCATGATCATGTTGAGCACGTTCTTGCTACGGACCATGCCGCCGTAGAAGAACGCGAGCCCCGGGGTCATCAAAAGCACCAATGCCGAACTCGCCAACATCCAGGCTGTGTCGCCGGTGTTCGGCAAATCAACGATGGGGTACGCCACCTTTGTCCTCCTCATCTCTGGCCCCGCAGCAACCTGCGAATAAGCCTGCAATGAGATTCACCAGTCGGTGTTTCAGCCGTGATCCTGCGGCGTTTCGCCTAGGTGAACGGGTGAGCTTGCAGTGTTGCGGTCGCGTTTCCGAAACCGCACCGCTGTTACGGCGACCGGGTGAGGATGATGTTGATTTCGATATCGATGCAGTTCAGTAGCGGTTAACCGAGCAGGGCGTCGACGAAGGCGCCCGGTTCGAAGGGCGCGAGGTCGTCGGCACCCTCTCCCAAACCGACCAGTTTGACTGGAACGCCCAGCTCATGCTGCACCTGGAAGACGATGCCGCCCTTGGCGGTTCCGTCCAGCTTGGTCAGCGCGACACCGGTGATGTCCACGACGTCGGCGAAGACCCGCGCCTGCATCAGGCCGTTCTGGCCGACCGTGGAGTCGAGCACCAGGATGACCTCGTCCACCGCGGCCTTCTTCTCCACCACCCGCTTGACCTTGCCCAGCTCGTCCATCAGGCCGGTCTTGGTGTGCAGGCGACCGGCGGTGTCGATGAGCACCACGTCCACACCGCGATCGATACCGGCCGACACCGCGTCGAAAGCGACGGCCGCGGGATCCGCGCCCTCCTTGCCGCGCACGGTCTCCGCGCCCACGCGCTCACCCCAGGTCTGCAGCTGATCGGCGGCCGCGGCGCGGAAAGTGTCGGCCGCGCCCAGCAGCACGCGACGGCCGTCGGCCACCAGCACGCGCGCCAGTTTGCCGGTGGTGGTGGTCTTTCCGGTGCCGTTCACACCCACCACCAGCAGGATCGACGGGTGATCGGCGTGCGGTAGGGCACGGATGGAGCGATCCAGCTCGGGTCGCAGCGCGTCGACGAGCACCTCGCGCAGCAGGGCGCGCGCATCGCCGGCGGTGCGGATGCTGCGGGCGGCCATCTCCTGGCGCAGCCGATCCACGATGGCGGCGGTACTTGCGGTGCCCAGGTCGGCCATGACCAGGGTGTCCTCGATCTCCTCCCAGGAGTCCTCGTCCAGATCACCACCGCCCAGCAGGCCGAGCAGCGACTTGCCGACCGCGTTCTGGGAGCGGGAAAGGCGACCGCGCAGCCGGGTCAGCCGGCCCGCGGTGGGCTCGATCTCGGCGATCGCCGGGGCGGCGGCCTCGGCGGGGGGCGCGGTTTCGGGTGCGGCAGGCGCGCCCGCGTGCGCCGCGATGGCGGCCTCGGCGGCAGCGGCCACCTCCGCGGCGGCGACGGCGGCCTCGGCGGCCTCTTCGGCGGCGGCCTCTTCCGAGGCTGGGTGCTCGACGACATCCCCGGCGGCGGTGCCGGCCGCGGTCTCACCGGCCTGCTCGGCGGCCTCGACAGCCGCGGCTCGGGCGCTGTCCTCGGCGTTCTCGGGCGACTGTGCAGCCGCGTCGGCAGCCTCGGCGGCCAGGGCGGATTCGGTGGCGACGGGCTCGGCGGGCGTGACGGGCTCGGCGGGCGTGACGGGCTCAGTGGGCGTGACGGGCTCGGCGGCCGGAGCGAGCTCGGGGCCCTGGACCGGTTCGGGGAGGCGGACATTGGTGATGCTGCGCCTGGCGGCGTCGCGCGGGACGGCGGCGTCGTCGCCGACGTGCGGCTGACCCTCGTCGTCGGTGCGCTCGGGCGGGAGCGGCAGCGGCTTGGGTTTGGCGGCGGGCGCCTGCTCGCGCTCGGCGGTGCCGCTGCCCTGGCTGAAGTTGAATCCGCTCGAGGCCTGATATCCGCCCGACCGGTCGGTCACCTCCTTGGTCTCGGTGACCTCCGGGGTCAGCGAGATCCGGCGGCGCTTGTTCAGGGCGTAGCCGGCAACCAGCGCCACGAGCAGCACCACCGCGATCGCGGCGATGAGAATCCACAGTTCAGCAGTCGTCACGCCCCCATCCTTTCAGAGGCACTTGCATTGCCGGATTCACCTACCTACCGACGCGTCGGAGGGCAGTGTCGTCTATCACACAGCTGTGCCGTGCGATGCGGAGACACGCCGGGGTGGGGCCTGGAAATCCCAGCAACTACCAACCGGTCTGCTCGAGAACGTGCCACAGTGCGGAAGGAGCGGCGAATGCGACACCGAGACAATAGGATCGGCGACGTGACCGATCGAAATGTGCTTGGGGGACCGCTGGAGGAGTGTGGCACCGATCCTCTCACCGGCTTCTACCGGGACGGATGCTGCAGCACCGGTCCCGAGGATTTGGGCAGCCACACCGTCTGCACCGTGGTGACGGCGGAATTCCTAGAGCACCAGAAGTCGATCGGCAACGACCTCGTCACTCCGCGGCCCGAGAACAACTTCCCGGGCCTGCAACCGGGCGACAGGTGGTGCGTGGTGGCCGTGCGCTGGCTGCACGCCCACGAGGACGGGGTGGCCGCGCCGGTGGTGCTGGCGGCCACCCACGAGAATGCCCTCGAGGTGGTGCCCATGGAAACCCTGCGCAAGTACGCCGTCGACGTCCCCGACGACGTCAGCGACCTGCTCTGAGACCCTGCCGCAGTCGGCTCATCCGCCGGTGTGCAGCCCGTTGTCGCTACCCCTGCGCAGCAATGCCTCTGTGGCGCTGCGCAATTCGACGCGGGCCGCGCACAGCTGCGGGTCGGAGGCGAAGGCCACGCGGTCGGCGCCGGCCTGCAGGGGGCCATGGAGGACCTGCAGGGTGATGGAGCCGGCGACGGCGCCGAAGAACAGGGCGATCAGGGCGGGACGCTCACCGGCCAGGGTGAGGGCGAGCGCGGCCTGACCGCCGAACACGGCCGCGGTGGCGGCCGAGAGCACCAGCGAGTGGGTCATGTCGGCGCGCAGCGCCTCGCCCTCGTCGTAGGCGTCCACCACGGCGATGCCCAGGCCGAGCACCACCAGGTCGGCCGCGATCACCGACAGCATGGCCGTGCGCGGCAGGACGTTGAGCCCCAACAGGATCAGGGCCGCGCTGAGCCCGAGCAGCAGCGCGCCGATGGTGAGCAGGCCCGCCGCCGACCGCCGCGAATCCTCGGACCATTCGGCGTGCTGCCCCAGCATCCCGAGCATGGTGCCGAGCAGCGCCAGCAGGGTGAGCGCGCCGAGCAGGTACCCGGCGGGCAGGAAGCCGCCCGCGGCGGGCATGGCCAGCATGGCGCACAGCGGCAGCAGCCCGAGCCGCCACCAGCGGTCCACGCGCTCGACTGCGCCGAGGGGCAGCAGCCGCACGAAGACTCCACTGAAGGCCAGCACCGGCGCGCACACCAGCACGATCCGGGGACCGTCGAACCAGGAGTTGCCGCCGGCCATCCGATCCGCCACCACGGCCGCGGCGAATGCCAGCAACCCGATGGCAGCCCTGCGTAACAACGGCTTTCGCGGATCCCGCGCCAGTAGATACAAACCGAGCCACCATGCGACACCGAACGTCGCGGCCGACACCCAAACCACGCAGGGAGCGTACTGCTCCATCGGCCCGTTGGGGGTCCATACGAAGAGGCCAAATATGGCCTTCTACCAGTATTTTTCGCCTCCACACCCGTCTCGTCACACCTTCGCATCCGTTCGGACACACCCAGGTCACGAAGTGCCCCAACGGCTTTCGGGGAGGGGTCGATCAGGGCTCATTGGGGGGTGGCGTGGCGGCGGCGATGCGCCTTCTGACGGCAGGCGGCGGAGCAGTATCGGGCCGGGCGGCCGGTGCCGGGCGGGTGAATCGGGGCCGCGCAGATCGGGCAGTGGGGTGTTTCGTCACGCGCCATGGTTTCGTCACGCTGCGCGGGCGGGTTCCGGAGTTTCGCTACGGTGCCCGACACGGGCCGGGCACGCATGGAGTCCAGGACCAGGGCGGCGGGGCGGGACAGTTCGCGACCCGGGCTGAGGCGTTGGATGGCAACACATCCCGTGAACAGCGCCAGCACGTCGGAGAGCGCGAGGTCCGGGCGGACCGCACCCGCGCGCTGCGCGGCGACCAGCAGATCGTCGAGGGCGGTGTGGAAGCGGGCGCCCGCGTCCTGCACCAGTTCGCGGGGCCAGCCGTCATTGCCGGCCAGGTCACAGACGGCCTGGTTGCGATGGGACGAGACGATGACCTCGGTACAGAAGGAGAAGAAGGCCCGGCCCGGTTCGGGCGCGTCCCGCAGGCGGTGCGCGAGAGCGGTGAGGCGGTCGATGCGCTGCTGCATGACCGCTTCCAGCAGTGCGGTTTTGGTGGGGAAATGCCGGTAGACGGTGCCCGCGCCGACGCCCGCGCGGCGGGCCACCTCGGCCAGCGACACCGCGACGCCGCCCTCGGCGAGGGCCCGCTGCGCCGCGGCCAGCACCAGGGCGCGATTGCGGCGCGCGTCCGACCGGGTGTTCAGGGCGGGCTTGTCGCGAGGCAGGGCCGGCTCTGTGTAGGACAGGGTGGGCGCGGACATTTCGTTACGCGGGTCCTTTCCGGTGGTGGTCAATGGAAACGGGCGGTCCTAGCGTCCGTATTCGGGTCGACCGACCCGAATACTACCGAACGAACGGGTGACCATGTCTTCTCGTAATGATCTGGTGCTGGTGACCGGGGCGACCGGCAAGCAGGGCGGGGCCACCACGCGCCGGCTGCTCGCCTCCGGCCGGGCGGTCCGGGTACTGGTGCGTGATCCGGAATCGCCTGCGGCACAGGAACTCGCGGTGGCGGGCGCACAACTGGCCGTCGGGGACTTCGACGCTCCCGAGTCCCTCGCCCCGGCGCTGTCCGGCGTGGGCGCGGCCTTCCTGGTGCCGCCCGCGACCTTCGGCCCGAACGGCTGGGACACCGAATTGGAGGTCGAGCGCGGCACGCGGTTCATCGCGGCGGCACGCGCCGCCGGGGTGGAGTTCATCGTGTTCACCACTGTCGCCTCCTACACCGAGGACGGCAGGTGGGGTGCGCAGGGCAAGCGGCGGGTGGAGGAGGCGTTGCAGTCCAGTGGTCTGCACTGGACGATCCTGCGCCCGGCCCGCTTCATGGAGAACTACCTCATGCAGGGCTTCCCGGTGGACGGCATCAACGATGGTGTACACAAGCATCTGTTCCCGGCGGACCGGCCGGTGCAGTCCATCGCCCTCGACGATATCGCCGTGTTCGCCCAGCTGGCCTTCGAGGATCCGGCCCGATTCCACGGCCAGGTCCTGGAATTGGCCGGTGACGATCCGACCATGCCCGCCGCGGCCGCTGCCATCACGGCCGCCACCGGGCACGCGGTGCGCTACCTGGAGGGCACCGAGGCCGAGGCCGAGGCCATGGGACCCGAGGTCGGAGCGGTCTGGCGCCTGTCGCGGCAGGGCCAGGGCTGGCACGCCGACATTCCCGCGCTGCGCGAAATCCATCCCGGCTTGCGGACTTTCGACATGTGGCTGGCCGAAACCGGTGCGGCACGGCTGAAGTCGCTGCTGGACGGGTGAGAACCGCGGGCGAGGAGGACCGGAGCCTCCTCGCCCGCGGTCAGGGGACTCGGTAGGTCACTGCAGGGCGCCGTTGTAGTCCGGCAGCTTGAAGGTCTTCAGGGCGTGGCCGCCGGACAGGTCGGAGGCGCTGTTGCCGATATTGGCGACGATGGTGTAGCCCTGGGCCTCGATGGAGGCGCGAGTGGCGGTCTTGTAGTCGGCGAGGGCGCCCGCGCCGCTGGATCCGGTGGTGAGGCCGCCGCCGTAGAGCCCGTCCACCGGGTAGCCGACGGTGGTCAGGTTGATCTGGGTGTAGACGTTCATGAGCGCGGGCCGGCCGGTGACGAAGATGATGGACGCGCCTTGGCTTTTCGCCCACTGCGCCAGCTTCAGGATCGGCTGGATGGCCGCAGTGATCGGGCCCGGATGGTAGGTAGTCTCGAGCACGGTGTTGTCGACGTCGAAGACGATGGCGGGCTTGGTGGTTCCGGGCAGCGCGGTGGTGAGGTAGGTCTGCGCGTCGGCGGCGATCGGGGTGATGTCGCCGATCCACTGGCTGTAGGGCGGCAGGTTGCTGTTGCTGCCGCCGGAACCGGACAGAGAGCCGGTGCCCGAGCCCGAGGCCGATCCGGATCCGAGTGCGGAGGATCCGGAGTCGGCCAGGGCGACCGGGAGCGGGGCGACCAGGCCGGCGGCGATGCCGGCGGCCAGTACTGCGATGGAGCGTCTCATGGGGCCGGACGCTAACGCCTCGCCCGTGCGACGCGCAGGCGTTTCACTTTGCCCCGCACCGCAATCCCGCTCACCGGGA
Organism: Nocardia sp. CA-151230; assembly: GCF_050942175.1. Classification (NCBI taxonomy): domain Bacteria; kingdom Bacillati; phylum Actinomycetota; class Actinomycetes; order Mycobacteriales; family Nocardiaceae; genus Nocardia; species Nocardia sp. CA-151230. Next base: position 2,203,593 of record NZ_CP192061.1, on the reverse strand, counting down.
CGACGGCGCCGGGCTCGTCACCGGGTCACGGTGTCGCGCCGACCAAATTCTCCCCGCGCATGCGCTGCGAGATCACCTGCGTGATGCCGTCGCCGCGCATGCTGACGCCGTACAGCGCGTCGGCGATCTCCATGGTCGGCTTCTGGTGGGTGATGACGATGAGCTGGCTCTTCTCGCGCAGCTGCTCGAACAGGCCGATGAGCCGGCGCAGGTTGGTGTCGTCCAGCGCCGCCTCGACCTCGTCCATGACATAGAACGGGGAGGGGCGGGCCCGGAAGATCGACACCAGGAAAGCCACTGCCGCAAGGGACTTCTCGCCGCCGGAGAGCAGCGACAGCCGCTTGACCTTCTTGCCCGGCGGGCGGGCCTCGACCTCGACGCCGGTGGCGAGCATGTCGCTGGGATCGGTGAGCAGCAGCCGCCCCTCACCGCCGGGGAACAGGCGACCGAAGACGCCGGTGAATTCGCGTTCGACGTCCTCGTAGGCCTCGGTGAAGACCTGCAGGATGCGCTCATCCACCTCGGCGACCACGTCGAGCAGATCCTGGCGGGCCTTCTTGACGTCCTCGAGCTGGGTGTTGAGGAAGGTGTAGCGCTCCTCGAGGGCCGCGAACTCCTCCAGCGCCAGGGGATTCACCTTGCCGAGGGTGGTGAGGTCCTTCTCGGCGCGCTTGGCACGGCGCTCCTGGGTGGCGCGATCGTAGGGCATGGGCTGGGGTGCGCTGACGGCTTCGCCGCGGTCGCGGGCCTGCTCGTACTCCATCACCTCCAGCGCGGTGGGCGGCATGGGGACGTCCGGGCCGTATTCGGCGATGAGGTCGTCGAGGCTGATGCCGAACTGTTCGGAGATGGTGGTCTCGACCTGTTCGATGCGCAGCGCGGCCTGGGCACGGGCGACCTCGTCGCGGTGCACGGCGTCGGTGAGCTGGGTGAGCTGGGTGGTGAGGGCCCGGCAGCGTTCCTTGGTCTGCTCCACCTGGGCCGCGAATTCGCTACGGCGGCGCACCAATTCGTCACGGCGGGTGGCGGCCTGGCCGACCACCTGCTCGAGTTCGGCGGCCACCCGTTCCGCGGACTCGGCGACCACGGCGGCGACGGCGGCGGCCCGGCGGCGGGCGGCCTGGGCGCGTTCGGCGCGGGCGCGGGTCTCGCGCTCGGCGCGGGCGGCGCGGCGCAGCGAATCCGCTTTGCCGCGCACCGATTCCGCGCGTTCCTCGGCGGTGCGGACGGCCAGGCGGGCCTCGACCTCCATGGTGCGGGCCTCCGCGAGGGCGGCGGCGGCCTCCTCGCGGGCGTAGCCGGCGGTCTCGGTGCCGGCGGCCTCCGGATCCATCTCGGCCTGTTCGAGTTCGGCGTTGCGCAGCCGATCCTCGAGTTCGGCCAGTTTGGAAAGCGTGTCCTCGCGGCCGGCTTCGGCGTCGTCGCGCTGGGCCAGCAGGCGGTCGCATTCGCCCTGGGCGGTGCGGGCGGCGTGGCCGAGGCGGCCCAGGCGTTCGTAGATGGCGACGAGAGCCTGATCGGATTCGTGCAGGGCGAGCAGCGCATGGTCGACCGCCTCCTTGCGGTCGGACTGTTCGGCCAGCGCGCCCGCGAGCGCCGCCTCGAGTTCCTCGGCCTGACGCTGCCAGGACACCAATTCGTCCTGGGCGGCATCGATGTCGGCCTGCACCTCGAGCTGGCTGGGGGCGCGGTCGGAGCCGCCGAGCAGCCAGCCGCTGCCGGTGAGGTCGCCGTCGCGGGTGACCACGCGCAGTTCCGGGCGTTCGGCGATGACCCGGGCGGCCGTGGCGAGATCGTCGGTGACCGCGATGCCGATGGTGAGGGCGGCGATGGCACCGCGTAGATCGGCGGGGCAGTCCACCACCTCGATGAGCCAGCGCGCACCGACCGGTAGTCGCGAATCTGCCTGTGCCACAGGGTGATCGGCGGCGTAGACGAGGGCGGCGCGGCCGCCGTCGGATTCCTTGAGGGCGCGCACGGCGGCGTGCGCGGCGGGACCGGTGTCGGCGGCGACGGCGTCGGCCAGCGGGCCCAGGGCGGCGGCGACCGCGGATTCGAATCCGCCGAGCACTCGGATCAGGCCGGACAGCGGGCCGAGCAGGCCGTCGGTGCGGTGCTCGAGCAGCCAGGCCGCGCCGTCCTTGCGGCGCAGGCCCATGGTGAGGGCCTCGATGCGGGCGCTCAGCGAGGCGACGCGCTTACCGGCCTCGCGGTCCTTCTCGCGCAGTTCGGTGACGCGCTGGTCGGCCAGGGCCAGGGCCTGGGCGGCGTGCTCGTAGGCGTGGTCCAGGCCCTCCTCGCCGGCGTCGAGTTCGCTCAATTCGCTCTGGACGGCCTCGAATTCGACATTGGCGTCCTCGCCGCGGCGGCGGGCCTCGGCGATGCCGGTGGACATGCGGGCGATCTCGCTGTCCACCGACTGGGCCCGGATGCGCAGGGTATCGACCTGGCCGGACAGGCGGGCCAGGCCCTCGCGGCGGTCGGCGATGGCGCGGACGGCGGCGAGGTGGGCCTGTTCGGCGGCCTTGGCGGCCTGTTCGCGTTCGTAGAGTTGTTCGCGGGCGGATTCCAGCGTCTCGGTGGCGATTTCGACCGCTTCGCGCAGTTCGGCCTCTTCGGCCTCGACCCGATCCGCCTCGCGCTCCAGCTGTTCGGGGTCGCGGCCGGCGCCGGCGGGTTGCTCGATGGTGAGGTTGCGGGCGCGATCACGGGCAATGCGGATAGTGGCATTGACGCGTTCGGTGAGGGCGGAGAGCTGGAACCAGGTCTGGGCGGCGGCCTCGGCGCTGGGGGTGAGCTTGGACAGCTCGAATTCCTGCTGGGCCAGGGCGGCATTGGCGGCGTCCAGCTCGGCCTGCATATTGACCTGCTGCTCGCGGGCGTAGGCCTCCTTGCTCTGCTGGCTTTCCAGTTCGCGGCGGCGGCTCACCAGATCGTCGGCGGCCAGGCGCAAGCGGGCGTCGCGGAGTTCGGACTGTACGGTCGCGGCGCGGCGGGCCACCTCGGCCTGCCGGCCCAGCGGCTTCAACTGCCTGCGCAATTCGGTGGTGAGGTCGGTGAGACGGGCCAGGTTGGCCTGCATGGCGTCCAGCTTGCGGACGGCCTTCTCCTTGCGCCGCCGGTGCTTGAGCACGCCCGCGGCCTCCTCGATGAAGGCCCGCCGGTCCTCCGGCCGCGATTCCAGAATCGCCGACAGCTGGCCCTGGCCGACGATGACGTGCATTTCCCGGCCGATGCCGGAGTCGCTGAGCAGCTCCTGGACATCCATGAGCCGGCAGGAGTTTCCATTGATCTCGTACTCGCCCGCGCCGTCGCGGAACATGCGGCGGGTAATGGACACTTCGGAGTACTCGATGGGCAGCACGCCGTCGGAGTTGTCGATGGTCAGCGTGACTTCGGCACGACCCAGCGGGGCGCGGCCCGCGGTGCCGGCGAAGATGACGTCCTGCATCTTCCCGCCTCGCAGCGCTTTGGCGCCCTGCTCACCCATCACCCAGGTGAGCGCGTCGACGACGTTCGATTTCCCCGACCCGTTGGGCCCGACCACGCAGGTGATCCCCGGTTCGAATCGCAACGTCGTCGCGGACGCGAAGGACTTGAACCCCTTCAGCGTCAGACTCTTCAGGTGCACAGCGGCTCAGACTACCCGCTCCGCCAGGATTGCCCCGAGTATGCCGAACACGAGGACTTGAGTCTCCACCAAGGGGAAGCACCAGGGTTGACGCATGGACGACGAAACGCTCTACACGATCGGGGCGCTGGCCGAACGCACCGGCCTGACGGTCAAGACCATTCGGTTCTACTCCGACAAGGGGATCGTTCCGGCGACCATGTACAGCCCCGGCGGTTACCGGCTGTACGACATCGAGGCCGTGGCACGCCTGGAACTGGTACGCACCCTGCGCGAACTGGGCATGGACCTGGCGACCGTGCGGCGCGTGCTGTCCCGCGAAACCTCCCTGACCGAGGTCGCGACCGCGCACGCCGAGGCGGTGGACGTACAGATCCGCGTACTGCGGCTCCGGCGCGCAGTGCTCCGCGCGGTGGCCAACCGGGGATCGGATGACAAGGAGATGGGATTCATGCACAAACTGGTGCAATTGTCCGAAGCCGAACGCGCCCGCATCATTCACGACTTCGTCGACGACACCTTCGGCGCCGTGGACGGCAACCCCGCCGTCCTGGAGCTGCTCCGCTCGACCACGCCGGAACTCCCCGACGACCCCACCCCCGACCAGGTCGGCGCCTGGATGGACCTGGTGGAACTGGTGCGGGACAAGGAATTTCGAGCCGCCGTCCGCCGCATGGCGGACTACCAGGCCGAGGAACGCGCCGCCGGCGACGACACTGGCCTCCACCACGATCTCACCGAGGCCGTCCGCATCGAAGTCGGCCGAGCCCTGACCGATGGCATCGCCCCCGAAAGCCCCGCCGCAGCACCTGTCCTCGACACCCTGACAGCCCGCTACGCCGAAACCTTCGCCAAGCCGGACGACCGCAATCTCCGAGCATGGATCCTGAACCGCCTGGAAATCGCCAACGACCCACGTGTAGAACGCTATTGGCGACTGGTGGCCACCATCAACGCCTGGCCCGCGCTCCCCGACCTCGGCCCCACTTTCGACTGGTTCGCCTCAGCCCTCCGCGCCCGAATCACTCAGCGCTGAAGCGACTGCCGACGCCCACAGCCGAATAGCATGCCGCACTCCTGCATCGGAGGTGCGGCACGCTGGGTGAGCGGCGGGGTCAGCGGGTGCGGTAGCGGTTCCAGGCGGCGGATTCCCAGCCCATGACGACACGGAAGACGAGGACCGCTCCCCAGGGGACGATGACCCAGACCGGCCAGGGGTAGGTGAATTCGCCTGCGGTGAGGGAGATTGCGGCCCAGATGACGAGGCAGAGGAGGCTGGCGCCGAGCCAGGCGCTGCCTTCGATCTGCTGCCAGATGGGGAATCGGGTGCGGGAGATGGACTGCGGCGCAACGGTCTTTGGCAGTTTGGGGAGGTCCTGGAGGACCAGTTGGAGGTCCTCGCGGGTGGCCGTGGCGTAGACCCGGGTGAGGCGCTCGTTGTATTCGGCCAGGTCGAGGCGGCCGTCGGAGACGTGGCGGCCGAGAAGGTCGGCGATCTGGGCGCGCTCGGCGTCGGAGGCGCGGGTGCCGGTGGTGATGTCCATGTCGATCCTCTCGGTCGGACGCTTCATATGTTCCACAGTGGAACATAAATCAAGGATAAACCTCCACAATGGAATGTCAAGGGATTGAAGTGAGGGCAGGTGCCAGCACATTTGCCAGCACGGGTGATGCGATGAGATGGTTAGTGCTAGTTCTCGGACAAGGAGTCATCGTGGACCTCGACTGGTCGCCTGCCGATCTGGCATTTCGTGATGAAGTGCGCAGCTTCCTCGACGAAAAGTTAACCAACGATCTTCGCCGTGCGGGACGGTTGGCGACGAGCGTCTACCCGGACCACGAGGCCAGCATGCAATGGCAGGCCATCCTGCACGAGCGCGGCTGGGCCGCCCCGGCATGGCCGGTGAAGTACGGCGGCTGCGACTGGAGCCTGACCCAGCACTACATCTTCGGCCGCGAATGCACCCTGGCCGGCGCACCGAACCTGTCCCCCATGGGAATTCGCATGGTCGCGCACGCCATCATGGCCTTCGGCACCCCGGAGCAGAAGGACTTCTTCCTGCCCCGCATCCTCACCGGCGAGGTCTTCTTCTGCCAGGGCTATTCGGAGCCCGAAGCGGGCTCGGACCTGGCCTCGCTGACCATGGCCGCGGTGCCCGACGGCGAGGACCTGGTCGTCACCGGCTCGAAGATCTGGACCACGCACGCCACCGAGGCCAACTGGATCTTCGCCCTGGTCCGCACCTCCCGGCAGGCCAAGAAGCAGCAGGGCATCACCTTCGTGCTCATCGATATGCGCACCCCGGGCATCGAGATCCGCCCGCTGGTCATGACCTCCGGCGAGCAGGTGCAGAACCAGGTGTTCTTCGACCAGGTGCGGGTGCCGCAGGCGAACGTGCTGGGCGCCATCGACGACGGCTGGACCGTCGCCAAGTACCTGCTCAACTTCGAGCGCGGCGGCGGCGCGGCGGCCCCGGCCCTGCAGGTCATGGCCGAGGAGCTCGCCCAGGCGGCCACGCAGCAGGTCGCCCCGAGCGGCGGCGCGCTCATCGACGACCCCGCCTTCGCCGCCAAGCTGGCCGATGCCCGCCTGCGCGCGGACGTGCTGGAGATCCTCGAATACCGCACCCTCGCACTGGTTTCCAGCGGCAAGGATCCGGGCCCCGCCGCGTCCACCATCAAGATCCTCGGCACCGAGCTGAGTCAGGCGCTCACCGAGCTCGCGCTGGAGGCTGCGGGTCCGCGCGGTCGCGCCTATCAGCCGCACGCCACCATGCCGGGCGGCCCGATCGCCGATTTCACCCCGCCCGCCGACGGTTTCGTCGTCGGCGCGGACTGGCAGGCGGTCGCCCCGCTGCGGTACTTCAACGACCGCGCCGGCTCGATCTATGCCGGCAGCAACGAGATTCAGCGCAACATCATCGCCAAAGCCACCCTGGGACTGTAGCCATGGACTTCTCCTTCACCGCCGAACAAGAACTGCTCCGCGACACCGTCACCGAGTTCCTCGCGGCGCGCTATCCGCTCGAGCCCAGCCGCGCGGCGGCGCGCACCGGGGCGGGCTGGCAACCGGAGGTGTGGCGCGGGCTGGCCGAGGAGGTCGGGATTCTCGGGGCGAGCCTGCCGGAGTCGGTGGGCGGCATCGGGGGCGGCCCGGTAGAGACCATGATCATCGCCGAGGCGCTGGGCGCGGCACTCGTGCTGGAGCCGTACGTGGACACCGTGGTGGTCGGCGGCGGCCTGCTGCGGCGCGCCGACGGCAAGCGGGCCGAGGATCTGCTGACCGGCATCGCCGCCGGCGACGTGGTCACCGGATTCGCCGCGCTGGAACCGCAATCCGGCTACGACTACACCGCTGTCGCGACCACCGCGGTCCGCAACGGTGACGACTGGGTGCTGACCGGTGAGAAGACGGTGGTGACCGCCGCACCGCTGGCCACCCACCTGCTGGTGACCGCGCGACTGGACGGCGGCATCGCGCTGTTCGTGGTCGATTTCGACGCCGCCCATCCGCCCGCCGGGCTCACCGCACGCCCGTACCGCACCATCGACGAACGTCAGGCCGCGGACCTGACCTTCGAGGCCCTGCGCGTGCCCGCCGACGCCCTGGTGCTCGCGGACGCGGGCGAGGCCATTGCCGCCACCCTGGACGAGGCCATCGCGGCGGTGTGCGCGGAGGCGGTCGGAGCCATGCGCAAGGTCGTCGCCGACACCGTCGCCTACACCAAGCAGCGCCAGCAGTTCGGCGTCCCGATCGCCAGTTTCCAGGCGCTGCAGCACCGCATGGTGGACATGCTGCTGGAGCTCGAACAGGCCGTGGCCGCAACGTATCTGGTGACGCTGAAGCTGGACGCCCCCGCACCGGAGCGGGCCCGCGCGGCCTCGGCCGCCAAGGCCACCATCGGCCGCGCCGCCCGGCGCATCGGCCAGGAGTCGGTGCAGCTGCACGGCGCCATGGGCATGACCGAGGAGCTGGCCATCGGCCACTTCTTCAAGCGCCTGACCGCCGTGCAGTACGAGTTCGGCACCACCGACCAGCACATCGCCCGCTATGCCGCAATGACGCGGCCGTAGCGGTTCCCGCGCACCGGTTCAGGGGTGATCCGGTGTCCGGCCGGGTTCCGGTGGATCGCCGGGGGGATCCACCGGAACCCGGCCGTCGCGCAGGCGATCCCGTGGCTACCGGCGATTGCCCTGGCCGACGCCGACGGGTATCCGTCCGGCATCACGGCGTCCGGACCGGGGCGCGGCGGCGGCCCGCGCCGACCCTCGCACGGCGAGCACGACAACCAGCGCCAATGCGGGTCCGGTGACGAAGCACAGCAGACCCAGCGCGATCAGCAGAACTGTTCCCACGTGCGGATTATTGTCCGCCGCGCCGCATTTCGCACAATTACGGCAAACGCCACCCTCCGGACCGAACGAGCCGACCGGTCCACCTGGAACCTGGTCCGGGAACCCGGCGGCAATTGCGGCCGCGACCAGCGCCATTCCGGTGTGATCGAGGCCACAGCAGCCCACCCGTCACGTCCGCGGGCCCTGTCTCGTCCTTGGTGTGGAAACGAACCGGAGGAAGGACGACACCATGTCGCGATTGAACATGCAGCAGGCAGCCCCCGAGGTCTACAAGGCCTGGATCGCCGCCGAGACCGCGATCCGTCGCGGACCCCTCGACGCCACCGTGCGGGAACTGGTCAAGATCCGGGTCTCACAGATCAACGGCTGCCTGTTCTGCATCGACATGCACTCCACCGAGGCCCGCAAGGAGGGCGAGACCGAGCGGCGGCTGTGGCACCTCAACGCCTGGCGGGAGTCGGAGCTCTTCACCCCGGCCGAGCAGGCCGCGCTGGAATACGCCGAGGCCGCGACGCAACTCGGCTCGCACGGGGTGAGCGACGAGATCTGGGCGGGCGTGGAGAAGCACTTCGACGAGGGCCAGCGGGCGGGTCTGGTCGCGGTGACCGCGCAGATCAATCTGTGGAACCGGATCGGCGTCCCGCTGCGGCTGGAGCCCCTGGGCGAGTAGGCCCGCATCGGCCACAGCCCGAATAGCGTTGACAGCCGAGAAGGTTCTGTGGCTGGCTGACGGTATGGGCGGTGGTGAGAGCGATTCCGGACGCGTCCGGATCGCGGCAGTGGGCGATCTGCACATGCGCGAGAGCATGCGCGGCCGATTCCGGCCCGCCCTGGTGGAACTGGGTGAACGCGCGGATGTGCTGCTGCTGGCCGGTGATCTGACCAACGGCGGCACCCTGCGCGACACCGACGCGCTGTGCGCCGAGATCGAGGAGCTGCCGGTCCCGGTCGTCGCCGTCCTGGGCAATCACGATCACGACCGCCGGCTCGGCTTCCGGATCTCGGTGCGGCTCAGCGAGATCGGCGTCCACATGCTCGATGGAACCGCGATCACCCTGCCCGTCAACGGGATTCGCCTGGGCATCGCCGGGGTGATGGGCGGCAGCGGCGGCTTCCCCGGCCACCCGGGCAATCCCGCCGAGGGCAGTGTCGAACACCGCGCCCGGTTCCGCCGCGGCCCCGCCGACGCCACTCGCCTGCGCGCCGCCCTGGAGTCCCTCGACACCGACCTCCGCATCGCCCTCATGCACTTCTCCCCCGTCGTCGACACCCTGGCCGGTGAGCCCCCGAAGATCTACCCGGGCCTGGGCTGTCACGATCTCGCCGAGGCGGTGGACGCGGCCGGCGCCGCCCTCGCCATCCACGGCCACGCCCACGGCGGCACCGAATTCGGCCGCACCGCTGGCGGTGTCGAGGTCCGCAACGTCTCCCATCCGGTCATCCGGGCCGCCTGCCGGGTGTATGAGCTGAGCCACCCGGGCGACAGGTAAACCCGTTCGCGGTACCGTTGACGAAATCTCTACAGACGGCGTGCCGGGAAGTCTGGTCGGCCGGTCCGAAACCTCGGGCCGCACGGTCCGACCTGGGAGTTTCGATGCGGTATCCGTTTTCGATCTTGACGTATTCTGCTGCCGTGAACGCTCGGCTATTCGTCGTATCCTGCACATATGCATGCCGCTCAGATGGCCGAGGACTATCCCGTGATCGATCTGGACTCCGACGCGATCGACGCGGCGAAGTTGCTGGCCGAGCATCGACTACCCGGGATTCTGGTGACCGATGCCAAGGGGGCGCCGCATTCGGTGTTGCCGGCGTCGCAGGTGGTGCTGTTCATCGTGCCGAAGTACGTGCAGGACGATCCGTCGCTGGCGGGGGTGCTGAACGAGTCCATGTGCGGACAGGTGGTGAAGCGGCTGCGGGGCAAGAAGGTTCGGGATGTGATTCCGGAGCGGCTCACCAAGATTCCGGCCGCGAAGGCCGACGACAATATCGTCGAGGTGGCCGCGCTGATGGCGAAGTACAAGTCGCCGCTGGTGGCGGTGCAGGACGGCGAGACGCTGCTCGGCGTGATCACGTCCTCGCGGCTGCTCGAGGTGGCGCTGGCGAACTGAGCCCGCCGGGACGGCCGTCGTGACCGCTGTCGCCATCGCCGTTTTTGTCGTCGCCTACGTTCTCATCGCCTCGGAGCGGGTGCACAAGACCATCGCGGCACTGGTCGGTGGGGGCGTGGTCATCGGCATCGGCATCCTCGACTCCGACGACGTCTTCTACTCGCACGAGACCGGCATCGACTGGAACGTCATCTACCTGCTGCTCGGCATGATGATCATCGTCGGGGTACTGCGGCAGACCGGCATCTTCGAGTACGTCGCGATCTGGGCGGCCAAGCGCGCCAAGGGATCCGCGCTGCGGGTGATGATCCTGCTGGTGTTCATCACCGCCACCGCGTCCGGCTTCCTGGACAATGTCACCACCGTGCTGCTCATCGCCCCGGTCACCCTGCTGGTGTGCGAGCGCCTCGAGGTGCCGCCGGCGCCGTTCCTCATCGCCGAGGTGCTGGCCTCCAATATCGGCGGCGCCGCGACCCTCGTCGGCGACCCGCCCAACATCATCATCGGCAGCCGGGCGGGGCTGTCGTTCAACGACTTCTTCCTGAATCTGACACCGATCGTGCTGATCACGCTGGCCGTGTTCACCCTGCTGCTGCCGCGCCTGTTCAAGGGCTCGTTCGATGTCGATCCCGAACGCGCCGCCGACATCATGCAGCTGAACGAGCGCGAGGCGATTCGCGATCCGAAGCTGCTGATCAAGTGCGGAATTGTGCTCGCCGCCGTGTTCGCGGGATTCTTCGGCCACCCGATCTTCCACCTCCAACCCTCGTTGGTGGCATTGCTCGGCGCGGGCGCACTGGTGCTGATTTCCGGTCTGCCACAACGGGATTACCTGTCCGCGGTGGAATGGGAAACGCTGCTGTTCTTCGCCGGTCTGTTCGTGATGATCGGGGCGCTGGTGAAAACCGGTGTGATCGCCCGTCTGGCGAAATCCGCGACCGAACTCACCGGCGGTGACGCGCTCGTGGCAACCATGCTGATACTCGTGGTCTCGGCGGTGCTGTCGGGGGTCATCGACAACATCCCGTACGTGGCGACCATGAGTCCACTGGTGGCCCAGCTGGTGGAGCACGTCGATCACCCGGCCCAGGCGAACGCCCTGTGGTGGGCGCTGGCACTGGGCGCGGATTTCGGTGGCAATCTCACAGCAGTCGGGGCCAGCGCGAATGTGGTGATGCTCGGCATCGCACGCCGCTCGGACCATCCGATCTCGTTCTGGGAATTCACCCGGAAGGGCATTCCGGTGACTGCGGTCACGATTGCAGTGGCCGCGCCATATCTGTGGCTACGCTATTTCGCATTTGCCTGACCAGCGACAAACGGCCCAACACGGACCTCTTCTGTGTGGCGATTGGTAATTTCCGCGACCCCTGACCGACAATGGCAGCCGCCATGTCCATATCCAGCACCGATCACCCGACCGCGCCGGGCAGCGACCGACAGGACGCACCGGCCGCCCCCACCAGGCCCGGGGCCTACCGACGCGATCTGGACGGATTGCGTGGCGTAGCTATCGCGCTGGTGGTCGCCTTCCACATCTGGGCCGGACGCGTATCCGGCGGTGTGGACGTGTTCCTGGTACTGTCCGGCTTCTTCTTCACCGGCATGCTGGTGCGCCGCGCCGGCGGCGGATCGGTGGGGGTGATGACCACCATCCGGCGCACGCTGCGCCGGCTGCTGCCCGCCATGGTGGTGGTGCTGGCGGCGGTCGTCGCCGCCACGGTGGTGCTGCTCCCCCACACACGCTGGTCGAATATCGCGGGCCAGACGCTGGCCTCGCTGTTCTACTACCAGAACTGGTACCTAGCGCTGTCCTGGTCGGACTATCTGGCCGCGGATCCCTCGGTGAGCCCGCTGCAGCATCTGTGGTCGATGTCGGTACAGGGGCAGATGTATATGGCGCTGCTGCTGACGGTCGCCGCTGTGGCCTGGGTGTTGCGTCGCGTGGTCCGGGCGGGGGCGTGGAAACTGGCCGTCGAGTACCCGCTGGTGCGCCGCGCCGGACAGGACGGCGTGTTGCGGCTGGCGCTCGCGGTGATATTCGCCGCCGCCGCCATCATCTCGTTCCGCTATGCCGGTGAGGGCGTTTCGACCCAGCAGGGCTGGAACTATTACGACACCTTCGCTCGCGCCTGGGAACCGCTCGTGGGCGGTCTGCTCGCCCTGGCCGCGCCGCTGATCCGGCTGCCCAGACCGACGCGGGAAGTGTTCGCCTGGACCGGAATCGCGGCCATCGCCTGCTGTGGCTGGATGGTGAACGGCTCCCTGGTCTTCCCCGGCCCGGCCGCACTGATTCCGGTCCTGGCCACGGCCGCGCTGATTCTCGCGGGCGCGGGCCGCGACACCGCCGATCAGCCGCTGGTGAATCGCCTGCTGGCCACCGGACCGGCGGTGCAGCTCGGCGGGTTCGCCTACGCGCTGTATCTGTGGCACTGGCCGATGCTCATCTTCTATCTGGGTGAACTGCATCAGCGCCGGGCCGGGTGGCTGGGTGGACTGGTCATCATCCTGATCTCGCTGCTGCTGGCCTTCGTGACCCATCATCTGGTCGAGGAGCCGCTGCGGCTGCGCTCGCGGCCCGCCGCGACCCCCGCGTACGGCCGTGTTCTCGCCGGGGTGGCGGTCTCCACGGTCGGGGTGCTGCTGGTCGGCTCGACCCTCACCTGGCAGTGGAGCATGGGTGCGAAGGCGCACGCGGTCGGCGAGCTGGATCCCGCCAAATATCCGGGCGCGGAGGCCCTCACCGATCACGCGCTGGTGCCACGCGCCCCGATGCGCCCCACCACCGAGGAAGCCCCCGCCGATATCCCCTACCCCACGCGCGACGGCTGCATCTCCGACTTCGACACCCGCGCGGTCACCACCTGCACCTACGGTGATCGCGACGCGCACCGCACCCTGGCGGTGGTGGGCAATTCGCATGCCGAGCACTGGATTCCGGCCTTGCAGATTCTGGGCGAGCAGTATCGTTTCCGGGTCGTCGTCTACCTGAAGATGGGCTGCCCGCTCACGGTCGCCGAGGACCCCGTGTACAAGGGCCAGCAGAATCCGGACTGCCGCGACTGGTCGTCCGAGGTGATCGACCGGCTCGGCGTGGAGCGCCCCGACTACGTCTTCACCACCGCCACCCGCCCCAGCGACAATGGCGGCGACGAGACCCCGCAGGACTACGTCGACGTCTGGTCGGCGCTCTCCGACCGCGGCCTCCAGCTCATCGGCATCCGTGACACTCCGTGGCTGCGCCGCAACGGCATTCGCTACCGCGCCATCGACTGCCTGGCCGGCGGCGGCGATCGCCTCAGCTGCGGCATCCCGCGCGCCGAGGCCCTCAGCACGGAGAACCCGGCCGCCGCGCCCGCCGCCGCCTTCCCGAACATGCACCTCATCGACCCCAACGACGCGCTCTGCGAACCCGACATCTGCCCGGTCGTGGAGGGCAACATCCTCATCTACCACGACGAACACCATTTGACCGCAAGCTATTCACGGTCCATGGCCTCCGAACTCGCCCGCGAACTCGAGCCCATCCTGGACTGGTGGTAGCCCCAGCCCACGATCCGCCGGCGGTCGAACCGGCCTCGGTTCAGTAGGCCCCAACACCGCACATGCATCGATTCGCTACTTCACATGGGCCACACGGTCGCCGTGTCGGCCCACGGTGGGGATCAGTGGTGACGTATTGAATCCGGGTGCTCGTAGAGGGCTTCCCAGACCGCGAAGCTGGACAGCAATTCGACTGTGCGCCAGCCGCGTCCGGTCAACGCGATGAGGCCGGTGATTGCGTCATCCCAGCTGCCGACTCCTTCGGCAGTCACCAGGCCGTAGGCCACGACCACGCGCAGCACCCTGGAGACCCCGGGTCGGCGCAGGCCCAGCGCGGCGCGCAACTCGCGCACCGTGCACGGCTGCTGCGCGAGGAGATCCAATAGTTCCACCGCGCCCCGATGGTTCACCACATGGCGCAATACGGACAGCTCATCCGCCCGGTCGTTCATGGGATCGACGTTAGAGCGCGGTTCGTACTGGACCGCCGATCTTGACGGCACCTGTTCGCAACGCCCCGGCTTCTTTATCGATCATTTACAGCTCTACTGTCTACCGGCAAGGCTGGAGGACAACAGAATTCGGGGTTGCGGTGAACGGTTTTCCGCTCGACATCGTGCTGGCCATCATCGGTATCGCGGTGCCGATCGTGGCCTTCGTCTGGGAATTCGTGCTGGTGGGGCGGAAGCGGCTGGGGTACCGGGTGCAGATGGACACGCCCGTCACCGGTGAGATCGAGTCCGTCTTTCCGGGAGTGCTACCCCAATTGCGGCCGGAGGGTGATGGAGCCGCACCGGATCTGCAGGATTTGTCGGTGGTGCTGGTCCGGATCGAGAACAACGGCATCACCGATGTGGACAGCACGGATTACGCGTCGCCGCAGAGCGATCGCGTCGGGCTGCACATCCACTTTCCGCACCGCCGCGTGATCGGCATGGCCGTGACTGAATTGTCCGATGACGCCATGGGCGACAGCCTGAAACCGGACACCGGGATCGGCAGCCGCGAGGACACCCAGCATCGGGTCGGCATCATCGACCTGCCCAAGGTGCCGATGGACCGGGGCGACCACTACAAGATCCTCGCCATCCTGCAGCGGACGGCCGGGGCGGGCGAGTATCCGCCGCCGGTGGTGCGAGCCAAGCTCAAGGGCGGGCGGGTGTCGGAGACCCGCAGCCGCGTAGGCGCGTCGCCGAGACTGCTGGCGCTCATCGGTTTCCTGGTCGCCGTCATTGCCGTGCAGTTCGTCATGGGCATGGGTGACAGCAAGCCGAACAACGATGCGGCGGACTGTATTTCGGGAAGACTGACGCTGGCCGGCTCCACCGCCTTCGAGCCCGCCATGCGCAATGCCGCGACCGCCTACGCCGAGCACTGTTCGACGGCGCAGTTCGATTTCGAATTCGACAGCAGCGACCGGGGTTTGAGCCGGGTGGATGAGGAGGGCAGGAACAATCCCGGGCTGCTCGCCATCAGTGACGGGCCGAAGGGGGTCGGCTATCCGAGCCTGGTCCCGCGTTCGCTGGTGATGTCGCTGTTCACGATGATCGTCAACCCGCCGGTCGGCGTGCGCGATCTGTCCACACAGCAGATCCGCGACATCTACGCCGGGCGCGTGAACAACTGGCAGCAGGTCGGCGGCCCGGATCTGCCGGTGCGCGTGGTGAATCGGGTGCTGGGCTCGGGCAGCCGGGAGGCGTTCCGCAAGCATGTGCTCGGCGACGACCAGGCGCCGACGCCGGCCGCCACGTCCTGCCGCACCGTCGCGGTCACCAACCCGCCGAGCCCCGCTTTCTGCGAGGTCCCGGTCACCACCGACATGCTGAAAACCATTGCCGACCTGCCGGGTTCGATCGGCTACAGCGAATTCTCCGACGCCGCACAAACTTCCGGCGTGAAGATGCTGACCATCGACGGTCACTCCCCCACCCGCGACCAGGTGCTCGACCACACCTATCCGTTCTGGAGCGTCGAATACGCCTACAGCAACGGCGAACTCCCCGCCGACTCACTCGCCGCGGCGTTCCTGCGCTTCCTCACCGGCGGGACCGGCAAGGATGTGCTGCGGTCCTACGGCAACACGCCGTGCGGTGAGCTGCCCAACCCCACCACGTGTTCACCGGACCGCTAGCCGACATGGCGAAGGGGCCCGGTCGCCTTCGTGAGCGAAGCGACCGGACCCCAGGGGTCGGCTGATCAGCCCTTGGACGGGTACCTGCTGTCCAGGTCGTAGTTCAGCTCGACGACATTGACCGTGGGCTCACCCATGAAGCCCAGGGCCCGGCCGCTCCTGTGGGCATCGACGAGGGCCTTGATCTGATCCTCGGAGACGTGGCGCGCCTTGGCAACCCTTGCCACCTGGATGGCGGCGTATTCCGGGGAGATCTGCGGGTCGAGGCCGGAGCCGGAGGCGGTGACCGCGTCGGTCGGCACCGGGGTGTCGGAGGACGCGTCACCGCGGATCGGCACGATCCGACCGGCCGAGTAGTCCTCGCCACGCTTGGCGCACTCCACCTCGACGCCCTCGTACGCCTGCATGAACGGCGTCGTCGGGTTCTTCGGATCGGTCGAGCAGACCTCGTTGACGCTGATCACCTGGGTCGGGTGGGTGACCAGACCGTGCGAGTCACGGTCACCCATGACCGCCAGCACCGAGCCGACGCCACCGGAGGTGCAGTACGGACGGCTGCCATCCACACCCTCCAGCCGGCCGACCGCCGCGCTACGCGAGCACACGGTGCTGAGCAGGCTCAGCTTGTCCTTCTTCGGGTCGGCGTCGAGGGTGTCGACCACCGACTCCGGACCCATATTGCCGAACGCGGTGTTGGTCGGGTCGTAGCCGTCGGGAATGCTGCCGTCGGTCGGGGCGGAGTTGGACGGCCGCGTCTGGAAGTACTGCACCAGCGCGTTGCCCTTGCCGTCGGTGAACGCCTGCCCGATCAGGCTGGAGCCCACCAGCTTTCCGTCCTTGGTGATCAGCGACCCGTCCGCCTTGTCCTTCAGGCCGGGTATCTGCGAGATACCCAGCACCACTGCGGGATAGATGATCCCGGTGATCACCGTGAGCACCAGCAGCGCGCGCAGCGCCGCGATGTGTTGCCGGATCCAGGCTGACATACGCATTAGGACATCCCCGGGAAGAATTGAATGACAAGGTCGATGAGCTTGATCCCGATGAACGGCGCGATGATGCCACCGAGGCCGTAGATGTACAGGTTGCGGCTCAGCAGTTTCGACGCGCTCGACGGCCGGTAGTTCACACCGCGCAGCGCCAGCGGGATCAGGCCCACGATCACGAGCGCGTTGAAGATGACCGCCGACAGGATCGCCGACTGCGGCGAGTGCAGCCGCATGATGTTCAGGACGTCCAGGCCCGGGAACAGCACCACGAACATCGCGGGAATGATCGCGAAGTACTTGGCGATGTCGTTGGCGATCGAGAACGTGGTGAGCGCACCACGGGTGATCAGCAACTGCTTGCCGATCTCCACGATCTCGATCAGCTTGGTCGGGTCGGAATCCAGGTCGACCATATTGCCGGCTTCCTTGGCCGCCGACGTTCCGGTGTTCATGGCGACACCCACGTCGGCCTGCGCGAGCGCGGGCGCGTCATTGGTGCCGTCACCGGTCATGGCGACCATGCGGCCACCGGCCTGCTCCTTCTTGATGAGCGCGAGCTTGTCCTCCGGAGTCGCCTCCGCCAGGAAGTCGTCCACGCCCGCCTCGTCGGCAATGGCCTTGGCGGTCAACGGATTGTCGCCGGTGATCATGACGGTGCGGATGCCCATGCGGCGCATCTCGTCGAAGCGCTCCCGCATGCCCTGCTTCACCACGTCCTTGAGGTGGATGACGCCGAGCAGCGTGGCGGTGCCCTTCTTGATCTCGGCCACCACCAGCGGGGTACCGCCGGACGCCGAGATGCCGTCGACGGTCACGCCGACCTCGTTCGGCACCTGACCGCCGTGGGAGCGGACCCATTCGGTGACGGCGCTGGCCGCGCCCTTGCGCAGCTGGTGGCCGTCGGCCAGGTCCACACCCGACATGCGGGTCTGGGCGGTGAACTCCGCCCAGTGGGCGCCGGTCAGCTCACCGGGGGTGCGCTCGCGCTTGTTGTACGCCTGCTTGGCGTACACCACGATCGAGCGGCCCTCCGGGGTCTCGTCCGCGAGGCTGGAAAGCTGTGCGGCGTCTGCCAATTCGTCGGCGGTGATGCCCGGCATCGGCACGAAGTCCGAAGCCTGGCGGTTGCCCAGGGTGATGGTGCCGGTCTTGTCCAGCAGCAGCGTGTTCACGTCACCGGCAGCCTCGACGGCGCGCCCGGACATGGCCAGCACATTGCGCTGCACCAGCCGGTCCATGCCGGCGATGCCGATGGCCGACAGCAGCGCGCCGATGGTGGTCGGGATGAGACACACCAGCAGCGAGACCATCACGATGCCGGTGACACCGTTGAGGTCCAGCGCCAGATTGTCCGGCACACCAGGGTTGTTGGCCTTGGAGAAGATGGCCGGCGGCTGCAGGGTCGCCACCGCGAACACGAAGATGATGGTCAGCGCGGCCAGCAGGATGTTCAGCGCGATCTCGTTCGGCGTCTTCTGCCGCGAGGCGCCCTCGACGAGCGCGATCATCTTGTCGATGAACGAGCCGCCCGGCTCCTGGGTGATCTTGACGACGATCCGGTCCGACAGCACCGTGGTGCCGCCGGTGACCGCGGAGCGGTCACCGCCGGACTCGCGGATCACCGGCGCGGACTCACCGGTGATGGCCGACTCGTCCACGGAGGCAATGCCTTCCACGACATCGCCGTCACCCGGAATGACCTGGCCGGCCTCGACGACCACATAGTCGCCACGCTGCAGTTCGGGGGCCGCGACCTTCTCCTCGACCACCCGCGCGCCCGGGGACCAGTCGACCAGGCGGCGAGCGATGGTGTCGGTCTTGGCCTTTCGCAGGGTGTCGGCCTGTGCCTTGCCGCGGCCCTCGGCGACGGCCTCGGCCAGGTTGGCGAAAATCACTGTCAACCAGAGCCATACGACGATCGCCCAGGCGAAGAACGTCGGATGTACCAGCGCGAGAATGGTGGACCAGACCGCGCCGATCTCGACGATCAGCATCACCGGATTGCGCCACATGATGCGCGGATCCAGCTTCTTGACCGCGTCCGGCAGGGACTTCACCAGCATCTTGGGGTCGAACAACCCCGCCGAGACACCGCGTTTCGGCTTGCCGTGCGCCTGTTCCGCCGGCGCGGAATCGAGGGTGGGAGTGCTCATGAGTGGATTCCTTCAGCGAGCGGGCCGAGCGCCAGCATCGGCAGGAAGGTGAGCGCGACCAGGATGACGGTGACGCCCGCGACCATGCCGACGAACTGCGGCCGATGCGTGGGCAGCGTGCCCTCGGAGGCGGGGGTGTGACCCTGCGCCGCCAGCGAACCGGCCAGTGCCAGCACGAAGATCATGGGAATGAAGCGGCCGAAGACCATGGCGAGACCGAGTGCGGTGTTCCACCACACCGTGTTGCCGGACAGACCGGCGAAGGCCGAACCATTGTTGTTGGCCGCGGATGTGAAGGCGTACAACACCTCCGAGAGCCCGTGCGGACCCGAGTTGGCCATGCCCGCGCGCTCGCCCGGCAGGGCCATGGCGACGGCGGTGCCGGTCAGCACGATCAGCGGGGTGACGAGGAAATACGAAGCGGCGAGCTTGATCTCCTTCGGGGTGATCTTCTTGCCCAGGTACTCCGGGGTGCGGCCGACCATCAGACCGGCGACGAACACGGTGATCACCGCGAGGATGAGCATGCCGTACAGACCCGAACCGGTACCACCGGGCGCGACCTCACCGAGCTGCATATTGAACATGGTCATCATGCCGCCGAGGCTGGTGTAGGAGTCGTGCGCCGAGTCCACCGCACCGGTCGAGGTGAGCGTGGTCGCGGTGGCGAAGGTCGCCGAATTCGAGACGCCGAAACGGGTTTCCACACCCTCCATGGACGCGCCGATGGCGGACGGCACCGTGCCGTGGTGCTGCAGCTGGAAGAGATTCATCGCGGTGACGCTGAGGATGGCCAGGGTCGCCATGACGGCGGCGATGGCCACACCCTGCTTCTTGGAACCGATCATGCGTCCGAAGGTCCGCGGCAGCGAGAAGCTGATCACCAGCAGCATGAAGATCTCGACCCAGTTGGTCCACGCGGTCGGGTTCTCGAACGGGTGCGCCGAGTTCACGTTGAAGAAGCCGCCACCGTTGGTGCCGAGCAGCTTGATCGCCTCCTGGCCGGCAACAGGTCCGCCCGGCAGGGTTTGCGAACCGGTGTTGCCCACCGTCTGGGCGATCTGGTCGTACACGTGCAGGTTCTGGATGACGCCGCCCGCGACGAGCACGATGGCGAAGAACACGGCCAGCGGCAACAGAATACGGGTGGTTCCCCTCACCAGATCCACCCAGAAGTTGCCGAGGTCGCCGGTCCGCCGGCGGGCGAAGCCGCGCACCAGCGCGACCGCCACGGCCATACCGACGGCCGCCGAGACGAAGTTCTGCACGCTCAGGCCCACGGCCTGAACGACGTGACCCATCGTCGATTCACCGGCATAGTTCTGCCAGTTCGTGTTCGTGACGAAGCTGATGGCGGTGTTCCACGCCAGATCCGCGGTCATCTTGGTGCCCGGATCGCACAGGTGCAACGGCAGTTTGCCCTGAATCAGCTGCAGGAAGAACAGGAGCAGCACGCTGATGGCCGAGAAGGCCAGCACGCTGCGCGCGTAGACGGCCCAGGTCATCTCGACGCCCGGCTGCACGCCGATCAGTCGATAGATGCCCTTCTCGGCCCGAGAATGCTTGTCGCTGCTGTAAACCCGATACATGTAGTCGCCCAGGGGCACATGCACCGCGGCCAGCGCGATGACCAGGGATACCGCGAACAGGATCCCCGCTGTTGTCGTGCTCACTCAGAACCTCTCCGGATACAGCAGCGCCGCCACCAGATAGATGGCGATACCGACGGCCAGGACCAGACCGATAATGTTCTGCGTCACAGCCGTTCCACCCCGCGTTGGATCAAGCCGAACAGGGCGAAGATCGCCACCGTCAGCACCGTGAACACCACGACAGACATGTCTCGAAACCTCTCTGCTTACGGGCACGTCCTGAGACGCGCCGGAGTGAGTCAAGCGCCCGGATAGCCCAACTTCGAGGTCCTTTACGCCTTCTTAGCGTCCCAGCGGGTCGGATTGACGCTCCGCTTACAGGGTCGCGCCGCGTGTCGCAGAGATGTCGTCGACATACCGCCCATTTCCATCAAGAAACCGTCAGGACCTGGCACTTCGGCCGAATCCGGACGCGGAGAAGCCCCGGAGAGCGATGCTCTCCGGGCCTGCATCGACCGCGCCGGCGCGACGCTGAACGCGGATTGCGCTGTGGTCCGCTGGAGCCCTCGCCGACCGACGGAATGCCGTGCGTGGCGAGCCGAGCCGGAATCAGCGCGCCGATCCCGGCACGACCGAGCACCAGGCCCACCTGCGGGGCGGTGTTGTAGATGCCCGCGCCGACCCCCGCCTGATGCATCGGCAGCCGATCGGTGGCAGTGGCCGCGAGCGACAGGCATTGGCGACACCCATGCCCACCAGCCGACCGTGCCGTCCTCGACCGTGGCTTGAACGGCGGGGTTACTTGCGGGGGTAGGTCTTGACGATGGTGCCGTCGAGGCCGGCTGCCAGGTAGGCGCCGCCGTAGTCGTCCGAGAGGTAGACCAGCAGGCTGGGCTGGTCGTCGTTGAAGGTCCAGGCGGGATTGACGATGATGTAGCGACTGGTGGGTTTGGGGACGTTGAGTTGCTGGGCGGCGGCTGTGAGGAGGGTGGGGAGGAGGTCCCAGTTGATGGAGCCGAGGTCGATGGTGGGCTCGGTCAGCTCACTGCCGGGGCCGTCGCGTTTGGCGGTGCCGTTGCGGTAGGAGAACTGGTCGTAGAGCTTGGGCTGGCCCTGGACCGGGGCGCCCGTGCTGATGTAGGTCGGGTAGATCGTGGTTTCGGTGAATTGCTTACCGCCCGTGACCTTTTCGAGGACAGCGACAGCCTTGCGGACGCCGTCCGGGGTGAGCAGATCGGTGGTCGCGTCGCCCTTGGCGGTGGTGGGGGCGATCACGGTGGGCGGGATGATGCCGCTCAGGGGGATGCCCGTGGGTTGGGTGGGGACGTTCGGCTGACCCGATTGGCCTTGGCCGCCGCCGGAGGAGGAGGGCCACAGGGCGATGGCGGCCACCGCGGCGACAGCCAGGACGACACCGACGCCGGCGAGGATCACAGGGCGCGAATTGCGTTGCGGCGCAGTGTGGACAGGGTTCGGCGAGCCTGGTGGGAACGGGTGGGATGCGGTGAATCCGTGAGGCTGCTGGACTGTCGGATATCCCGTCGGCGGTGGCGAGGTCGGGAAGCCCTGCTGCTGCGGTGCGGTCGAAAACCCTCGAGGCGGGGGCGTTGCCGGGAAGCCCTGTGACAACGGCGCGTCCTGGGGTCCGGACGCCGTCGAGAAGCCCTGGGGCGACGGCGTGAAGCCATCGGACGGCGGCGCGAAACCCTGGGACGACGGCGCGACACCCTGGGACGACGGCGCGAAACTCTGCGACGGCGGCGTGAAGTCCTGGGTGACCTGGGCGAGCATCTGGTCGACCTGGTCGGCCGGCGGCCGGTGGCCGGGGTTGGGGACCAGGAGGGCTTGCAGGACCGGGGTCAGCTGGCCCGCCTGGCGCGGGGGCGGGACCGCGCCCATCAGGACGGCGGCGAGGGTGGCCACGTCGGTGTCGCGGCGCATGGGCTGGTAGCCCTCGACGGCGGCGAACAGGACCAGGCCGAGGGACCAGAGGTCGGAGGCGGGGTTGCCCTCGTGGCCCTGGAGGCGTTCGGGGGCGACGTACGGAAGGGAGCCGACGACGCTGCCGGTGGAGGTGAGACCGGTGAGGTCGTTCACTGCGGCGATGCCGAAATCGGTGAGGACGGGCGAACCGTCGGTGCGCAGCAACACATTCGGGGGTTTCACATCGCGGTGCAGGACGCCCACCGCATGCGCGGCGCGGAGGCCGGCCAGAATGCCGCGACCGACCCAGGCGGCCTGGCCCGGCGACATCGGCCCCTCGTCCAGCCGGTCCGCGAGCGAGCCGCACGCGACCAGTTCCATCACGATCCACGGATGCTTCTCGGCCGGTGTGTCCACGATGTGGTGGATGGCAACCACATTCGGGTGCGTGATGCGCGCCAGCGCGCGTGCCTCGCGCAGCACCCGTTCCCGCTGCACCTCCGCCGAGCCCGCGTCGCCTTCGGCCCGCACCTCTTTCAACGCCACCTCACGGTGCAGCGCGATGTCGTATGCGCGCCACACCGTGCCCATGCCACCGCTGCCGAGTGGTTCGATCAACTCGAAACGCCCGTCGACCATTGCCCGCCCGGAATCCACGGACGACAGCTTAGGGTTCCCACACTGCCCACGCGAGATCTAGTGCCGGTCAGTCTTTTCGAGCCCGGCGAATTCAGGCTAAGTGCCCTGCAAACCGTTGCCGGTCCCGGTGGCCGCGCCGAGCTCGTAACCGACGGCTGCGCCCACGATGCCACCGGTGACACCGGCTATCACCCCGGAGACCACTGCACCTACCACAGCACCTACCACGGCCCCCGCGAGAGCGCCGCCTGCGGCTCCCAAGGGCGCGCCCACCCCCACAGTCGGAATGGCCATGACGAGGCCGCCCGCGATCCCGCCGGCAATCGCACCGACCGCACCCCCGATAACCGCTCCCGGCACGGCTCCGATCACTGCGGTCGGTACAGCCCCCACAACCGCGCCGATGGCGAGCCCGGCGGCGCCGCTTCCCACGTTCAGGTTGGTGACTCTGTCCTGGTAGTTGTTGTCGACCGAGTGCAGCCCGCCGCCGATGGCGGCATTGGCAGCGGCTGCAGCGTTTTTCGCTTGATCGAGCATGGAGTCGGGGACGCTCTGCAGTGCCGGGATGCCGAACGCACCGGGCTGTGCCGGACTCGTCCCGAGCTGCTCGACAGCCGCGGGAGCCGGGACGCCGGCCTGCGCCGCGGCATCGCCCGTGGCGATGGAGCAGGTCACTGCGACGGCCAGTGGTATCGCGCCGACGATCGGCAGCAGGGCGCGTCGCGACGCGCTGGTCTTGGATTCTCCACACCGACGTGTCATGCGACCGCCCTCTCGCTGGATTCGACTTGGAACAGCTCCCCTGACCGCTGGTTATCGGACACGTACGTCAAGAATGATAGCTACACAGTAACTGCGTGATGCAGAAAAGTGTGTCGCAAACCACATCATTTGGCCATAGGTCACATCGCACCACCGGCAAACCGCACATCATGCGGAGAGGCTCCGACTTCGACGCCGGCACAGTGTTTGCCAACTTGTTGCCATCGGTGCGGTGCTTCGCCGAGCGACTCCCGGACGCGGCATCCAGCTCGATCTCGTACCGGTCGGCCTTTCCGAGCCCGCTCGGATCCTGTCAACGACGCGAGACACCACCGTAAAGAAACCGTCAGGATCAGCGACCTGACCAGCATCGGAGGTATGAAGTGGGAACCCGTACGCGCGCACGCGCGCCGGGCGCAAACCCCCGACATAAAGGAGAAGCCGTGCCGCACATCGCCGTCACCCTGATGGTGATCTTCGGGTTCCTCGGTTGCGCGCTGATACTGCGTGTCCTGGCCGCCACCGAAGGCACTCGCGAATCCATCCGCACGGCACAGCCGGGCTTCCGCGCACCCCGCGCGATGAGCGACGAATGAAACGCGGCGTAGCTTCAACGCCGAGCACCTCCTTGTGAGATGAGTCCCGGATAGCGCGATGCTTCTGCCGATGGAGTGTGGAGGAGGCGGCGCAGGTAGAAGCGGGCAGGCCGCGGCTGATTTGCTAGACCACCCGCTCGAGCGCGCGCAGGTCTGCGTCCAGCTTGCGGAACAACCAGTAGACGGCAACGAATGCGAGCCCGGAGGCCGCGCACAACCCCAGAACCGAATCGCGCACGAGCGGAAGCTCCTCGGGTTCGAGGGTCGTGAATCCGGCCAGCACCCCGACCAGCGGCACTGACGCCGTTACCGCGAGAAAGACCGTGGTTCTGCGACGCAGAGCGCGAAGATCGGCAGAGTCGTCCGCAGTGGTGCGGCCGTGGCGCAAATAGATGGGATAGACACAGCGGACGACGTAGAACGTCGAAAGGAAGAAGGTGTAGGCAACCGAGACGGTGCCCATCACCAGAACGGTCGTTACCGCATGGACCACCATCCGCGCCGGGAGGTCGGTAAACCGGACAAGCAGCATCACCCCTGTCACGGTCCCGAGAACCGCGAACAGAAGAGTGTTCATCGCACACAAGTCGCCCCAAAATAGTGTTCGCGACCGCACCCGCGCGAGCTTTACCTCGTCGTAGCGTCTGCCATGGCGCAAGCCGCGCGGAACCGCGAGCAAATCGCGCGACATGTATGCGTAGACGAGGACGGACAAGGGCAAGGCACAGAGCTCGAAAACGATGACGCCCCTGAGGAGCTGCAGGATGGTGGCATCGGTCAGGCGGTCGGCGAGCAGTCCCCGCATGTGTACGCCCCCGTAGATATGAGCTAGGCCGACACCGACCAGCGAAGACGACCACAGGATGAGGGTGGGCCGTCGTGAAAGTCGTGCCCGCCAACTGTTCGGCGGCGGGTAGACCAGGTCACGGGCCCTGTCCTCGAGGCACAAGTCGAGCTGCTGAGCCAATTCCGTGCCGCACGAGTAGCGGTCTTCGCGGTTGGGCGACAGACACTTCAACAGCACTCGGCGCAGCGCCATCGGGCAATCCGGCGGAAGCTCCGACAGGAACTCCGGCTCGATCGGTCTGCGCCGCAGCTCGAGCATGCGGGCCAGCGACGTCTCCGACTCGCCGGCGGACACTTCGTCCGCGAATGGGCGGCGGCCCGTGAGAAGCTCCCACAGCATGACACCCAGCGCGAAGATGTCGCTTCGAGTGTCGAGGTCGGCGGCGGTCGTCGGCAAGTCCGGATGGCAGGCCTCGAGCTGTTCGGGCGACATGTACGCCAGTGAACCGCCGAAGTACGCCAGAGGGCTCGTGCCCTTGATGCGGTTGCTGGAGCTGACGTTGAAGTCGGCCAACTTGGGGATTCCCTCGGCGCTCAGCAGCACGTTCGCGGGTTTGATGTCTCGATGCAACACCCCTCGTTCGGCCGCATGCTGAAGCGCGTCCGCGAGTCGGCGGCCCAGCCAGGCGACGGTCTCCGGCCACGTCAGCGCGGCGGTCCGGCTCCGGACCGCAGATTCGGTGGGCCGAACCTCGCCCTTCTCCGCGAGTACCTCGTCGATGGCATCGAGCAGCAATTGCCCACTGCGGTGTTCCGCGGGCGTAGCGCGCTGTGAGCGCAGCACATCGAGCAGTGTTCCTCCGGGTAGGTACTGCATGTAGAGCAGCTTCAGCTCGCCATCGGCGATGAGTCGCTGGTCGTAGATGCGCACGATGTAGTCGTGGTCCAGCTGGGCGAGGGTCTGCGGCTCGATGCCGTGGTTGTGGGAAATCTTGACCGCGACCAGTCGCTGCATCGATTGCTGCCGAGCGAGATACACCTGGGCGAAGGCACCGGATCCGATCCTCATCAGGAGATCGAAATCGTCGATATGGTCGCCGACATCGATGGCGTCGAGAACGACTTGGGCACGGGGACGAGCAATCATCGTGCTGCGGTAATCACTGTTGAGCCATGCCGGTTCAGGGCCGGCCGTGGAAGCGGCCTCAGCAAACGTGGCAGCCGCATCGGCGGCGGGGCAACCGCGGCGCATGGCGTGGTATTCCTCGTAGACCAGCTCGGCCGGCAGCGGACCATTCTGCAGCTCTGCGAATTCCGCACGATATTCGGTCAGTCGTTTGGGAAAGTGATGACGAAGCCAGCGGTATTCGAGGTCGATCTTGATCAGTTCGATCAATATCGTCCGCCGATCAACCGGTTCACAGGGTAGGTATGCCGACAGGTCGGGTGGGAACCCGGTCGCCCAAGCCTCTGAAAACAGTGCCACGACAGTGGCAAGCGCTGTGCGGGTTCGTTCAGCTGAATCGACCAGATCGATCGGCTCGTGCATCGGCAGCTCGAGATCAGCCCCGGGCGATCACACGGCGGCTACGCGCGATGCGACCTCGTACCGTAGTTGCCCCACATCATCTCCTCTCCACCAGACCTCCTGCTCAAGGGTATCGCTCCGAAACGAGCGCATGGGCGGCACAAGCAGAGGGATGAGCAGCGGTGGCGCACGGCCGAGCACGGCGCAGCCCTTCAACCTCGGCGGCGTCGATCCGGTCCTCGAGCCGGCGGGGCCGACGGGTCAGTCTGTCGAGGTCCCACGTAATGAGAGCGTTAAAACGGCCGACGCGATAGTCCTCGACCATACGGTCATACGCTGGGCGTTTCTCAGCCTTGGCGAAGGCCGAGACCGGCTTTTCCGTATAAATTTCACATATGGACCAGTCCCGAGCCGCAGCGATTCACTTACAGTGCTCGAGCTGGCGTTCGACTGCCAGACCTGCGCCGGACGTGTCCAAACTGACTCGGAGGTAGATCACTGCGCGGACCGTCACGAGCGACACGAAAGGTTGTTTTACGTTGAAACGCGGCCAACTACGTATCTACCTGGGCGCGGCCCCCGGCGTAGGCAAGACCTTCTCGATGCTCGCCGAAGCGCATCGGCGGCTCGAGCGTGGGCGCGATGTGGTGGCCGCCGTCGTCGAGACCCACGGCCGCAGCAAGACCGCAGAGTTGCTGGCCGGAATCGAGCGCATCCCACCGAAGATGATCGAGTACCGGGGAACCACCATGCCCGAACTGGATGTGGACGCCGTGCTGCGCCGGCACCCGGCGGTGGTGCTGGTCGACGAGCTGGCGCACACCAATGTCCCGGGCAGCAAGCACGAGAAGCGCTGGCAGGACGTACAGGACCTGCTGAACGCGGGCATCGACGTGGTGTCCACGGTGAACGTGCAGCACCTGGAGAGCCTCAACGACGTGGTCGAGCAGATCACGGGCGTGGTGCAGCGGGAAACCGTGCCGGACTGGGTGGTTCGCTCCGCCGACCAGGTGGAGCTGGTGGACATCACGCCGGAAGCCCTGCGCCGCCGCATGTCCCACGGCAATGTCTACGCCGCCGAGAAGGTCGACGCGGCCCTGCGCAACTACTTCCGCCCGGGCAATCTGACCGCGCTGCGCGAGCTGGCGCTGCTGTGGCTGGCCGATCAGGTCGATGCCGCGCTCGCCAAATACCGTGCCGACCACAAGATCACCACCACCTGGGAGGCGCGCGAACGCGTCGTGGTGGCCGTGACCGGCGGCCCGGAATCGGAGACCATCGTGCGGCGTGCCAGCCGCATCGCCGCCAAGTCCAGCGCCGAGCTGATCGTGGTGCACATCGTGCGCGGTGACGGCCTGGCCGGCGTGTCGGCGAAGCGGCTCGAGCGCCTGCGCGACCTGGCCACGAGTCTCGACGCCAGCCTGCACACCGTCACCGGCGAGGACGTGCCCACGGCGCTGCTGGATTTCGCGCGTCAGGTCAACGCGACGCAGCTGGTGCTGGGCACCTCCCGCCGCTCCCGCTGGGCGCGCATGCTCGACGAGGGTATCGGCGCCACGGTGGTCCAGGAGTCGGGCAAGATCGACGTACACATGGTGACCCACGAGGAATCCAACAAGGGCGGCTTCCGCTGGTCCTCGCTGACCCGGCGCGAGCGCAAGGTCGGCTCCTGGTCGGCCGCGTTCATCGTGCCCTCGGTGATCTGCGCGGTCATCTACTTCTGGCTCGATCGGCTGCTGGACCTCAGCGGTGAGAGCGCCCTGTTCTTCATCGGCGTCATCGCGGTCGCACTGCTCGGCGGTGTGGCCCCGGCGGCGCTGTCGGCGCTGCTGTCGGGCGTGCTGCTGAACTGGTTCTTCACCGAACCCCGCTACAGCCTCACCATCGACCAGCTCGACAACTTCCTCACCATCGTGGTGCTGCTGTTCGTGGCGGTCGCGGTCGCGGCGCTGGTGGATGTGGCCGCCAAGCGAACCCTGGAGGCGCGCAAGGCCTCTCGCCAGGCCGAGCTGCTGACGCTGTTCGCGGGCTCGGTGCTGCACGGAGCGGATCTCCAGGATCTGCTCGAACGCGCCCGCGAGACCTACGGCCAGGACGCCGTCAGCCTGGTGACCGACGACGAGGTCATCGCGTCGGTGGGCGAGAAGCCGCCGACGAAGGTCAGCGATGCCGAAACCGCTCTGGAGGCAGGCGATGACATGCACTGGCTGCTGTTGCGAGGACGTCCCGTGACCTCCAGGGACCGCCTGGTGCTGGGCGCGGTCGCGAATCAGGCGGCGGGACTGGTGCAACAGAAGCAGCTGCAGGAGGAGGCCAGCGCCGCGCAGGCGGTGATGGAGGCCGACAAGCTGCGCCGCGCCCTGCTGTCGGCGGTCAGCCACGACCTGCGCACCCCGCTGGCCGCGGCCAAGGCGGCGGTGTCGAGCCTGCGCAGTGACGATGTGGAGTTCTCCCCCGAGGACACCGCCGAACTGCTGGAGACCATCGAGGAATCCGTGGATCAGCTGACCGCACTGGTCGGCAACCTGCTGGACTCCTCGCGTCTGGCGGTCGGCGTGATCAAGCCGCAGGTGCGCAAGGTCTACCTCGACGAGGTGGTGCATCACGCGCTCATGGGCATGGGCACCCGCGGCATGCGCCGCGCAACCATGGACCGGGTGAAGGTGGACGTCGACACCGTCTCGGTGCGCGCCGATCCCGGTCTGCTGGAACGGGTCCTGGCCAATCTGATCGACAATGCCGCCCGCTACACCCCTAGGGATTCGATGGTGCGGGTGGCGGCAGAGCAGGTCGGGAAGCGGGTGGCCGTTACGGTGGTCGATACCGGTCCGGGTGTCCCGACCGGCCTGGAGGACCAGCTGTTCGAGCCCTTCCAGCGGCTCGGCGACCGCGACACCTCCACCGGTGTGGGCCTGGGCCTGTCGGTGGTGCGCGGTTTCGTGGACGCCATGGGCGGCACCGTGCACGCGGAGCCCACCCCGGGCGGCGGTTTGACCATGGTGATCGATCTGCCCGCGGGGGACGACCCCGCGAACACCGAAGAGGAGAACGGGTGACGAACGCGGCGGCGGCAGCGCCGATCAAAGTGCTCGTGGTCGACGACGAACCACAGATCCTGCGTGCCCTGCGCATCAATCTGTCGGTCCGCGGCTACGAGGTGACCACCGCGTCCAATGGGGCCGCGGCCCTGCGCGCGGCCGCCGAGAAGCACCCTGACGTCATAATTCTCGACCTCGGCCTGCCCGATATGGACGGCATCGAGGTGCTGGCCGGCCTGCGCGGCTGGTCGACCGCCCCGGTCATCGTGCTCTCCGCCCGCACCGACTCCTCCGACAAGGTGGAGGCCCTCGACGCCGGCGCCGACGACTACGTCACCAAGCCCTTCGGCATGGACGAACTGCTGGCGCGCCTGCGCGCCGCCGTCCGCCGCTCGGCCAGTACCGCCGACACCGCCGAGCCGGTCATCGAAACTGCCTCCTTCACCGTCGATCTCGCGGCCAAGAAGGTGACCCGCCACGGCCATGACGTGCACCTGACCCCCACCGAGTGGGGCGTGCTGGAGATGCTGGTCCGCAATCGCGGCAAGCTCGTCGGCCGTCGCGAGCTCCTGCGCGAGGTTTGGGGCCCGTCCTACGCGACCGAAACCCATTACCTGCGTGTCTATCTCGCCCAGCTGCGCCGCAAACTCGAGGACGACCCCTCCCAGCCCAAACACCTCCTCACCGAGGCGGGCATGGGCTACCGCTTCCAGTCGTAAATCCCCCCGGACAGCGATCAGGGAGCTCTCACCGCGCGGTATCGGACAGAATTCCGCGCTGAGAGCTCCCTGATCTCGTATGGACCCCCCTAGCTCGGCAGGGTCGCCGTGTGTTCGGATTTCACGGCGTCGAGTCCACGGGGGTCCAGGCCGAGGCGGGCCAGGATGGTGGGAGCGACCTGGGTGAGGGAAACCTGTTCGGGGACATCGTGTTTCGAGATGCCCGAGCCCACGACCACCAGCGGGACGTGGCGGTCGTCGGGGCTGGTGCCACCGTGCTCGGCGATCTTGGACTTGCCGGCGGTGTAGACCGTGCCGTTGGTGCCGGCGAAGAGGTCGGGCACGCGGGTGTCATCGGCGTCCGCGCCGAAGTACTTGACGGCGTCCGCTCCGGCGTACACCTGGCCGGTGTCCACGCCCGACGCGGTGAACGGCTTCGGGTTGCCGTTGATGTCGGTGCCGGTTCCGTTGGCCTCCAGCAGCTTTCGCTTCGCGAAGGCGGTGGCCTCGGGTGACCGGTCGGCCAGCCACCAGAGGATGGCGGCGTCGTCGATGGAGTGCACGATCAGCTTCGGGGTCTCCGGGTGGGTGGCCGCCCACTCCTTGTTCACCGCATCGATGATCGGCTTGTCGTCGACCCGGGTCAGCGCGTTCGGATCGATCGGCGACTGCCCGTGCTTGGCGGTCAGCACGATGGTGGTCTTGCCGGTCAGACCCGCCTTGTCCAGGGCGGCGACGAACCGGCCGATCTGCTGGTCCACGAAATCGAGCGAAGCCGACAGCAGCGCACCGGGTTTCCCGTCGGCGGAGTAGCCCTTCGACGCGGGCAGCTTCTGGGTGACCGACACCGCCTGGAAGTTCATGCCGAACACCGCGGGCACACCGGCCTGCTGGGCACCGGAGTGGTCCTTGCCATTGATCTCGTTGACGACCGCGTCGGCCTTGTAGGTGTCGTAACGCCTGGTCTGGTCCGAGTCCTTGGTCCAGGGATCACCTTTCGGGGACTTGCTGTCGATCTCCGGGGTGAACAGGTCGTCGATCGAGCGGCCACCCTTGCCGTTCATGATCTGGTACGCGGGGTGCTTGTCCGACCAGGCGGTGCGCCGCCCGGCATCGTGCACCACCGAGAAGACGGTGTTCACCTTCAGATAGTCCGACGGTGAAATCGGCTTGCAGGTAGCCGGATCCACCGGCAGCCTGGCCGGATCCAGCACCGAGACCGGGTCGCCGGTCATGGCCGTGATGCCGTCCGGCAGACCGGTCAGGCCCTGGCCGCCGTCGAGCTCGTCGGTGTTCTTGTCGATCTCCTCGGTCAGCGGGACCTGCGCACCCTTCTTGGCGGTGGCGCAGTCCTTGGTGCCGGCGGGGAACAGGTCCCGGGCCCAGGTGTCGTCGTAGTAGACGCCCGTGGTCCTCGGGCTGCCGCCGGTGATCATCGCCAAGGTGCCCGGGAAGGAGTCGGCCGGGGCCAGGACCTGCGCGCCGGTGTACTGCGCGCCGCGGGCGACCAGCTTGGCCAGCGCCGAATCCTGATGTGCCGCAACATACCCGGCGAGATCCGACTGGTGCATGCCGTCGATCGACAGCAGCAGCACATGCTGATCGTGCCGCGCCGAGTCCCCGTCGCTCCCGCACCCGGCGACCGTCAGCCCCAGCACCCCGCACGCCCCGGCCGCCGCCAGCCGGTAGCCCAGTCCACGCACCTGACTCAATTCCGTCTCCTCACCTCCGGTCACCCGAACGGGTGCGCCGAGATTCCGACAGAGTCGCGGGTGCGGGTAACGGCCGGGCGTCGCCGCGGTGAGGGACGCGCGAACTTACCGCGTCAGGCGGAGCGGCAGCGACTTGAGGCCGTTGTTCAGGTTCGAACGGATCCGCCGGGATTCGCCGATCTGCTCGACTGTCGGGAAGCGGGTCAGCAGCTCCTCGAAGAACACCCGCCCCTCCAGCCGGGCCAGGTGCACGCCCAGGCAGAAGTGCTGGGCCAGCCCGAAGGACAGGTGCGGGTTGGGATTTCGGCGGATGTCGAAGCCCTGCGCGTCGTCGAAGACGTCCTCGTCCCGATTGGCCGAGGTGTACCACATGGCCACCTTGTCCCCGGCCTTGATGGGAACCCCGCGGATCTCGGTGTCGGCGGTGGCGGTGCGCCGGAAGTAGTGCAGCGGGTTGGCGTATCGCAGGATCTCCTCCACCGCACCGGGAATCAGCGCCGGATCCGCGCGCAGTGCCGCTAGTTGCTCGGGATGCCGCAGCAGCAGTTCCAGACCCGAGGACAGCATGGTCTTGGTGGTGTCGTTGCCCGCGGTCACCAGCTGGGTGAAGAAGCTGCCGAACTCCAGGTCCGACATGGGGTTTCCACCGTAGGACCCGCCGAGGATGAGCGAGGTCAGATCCGCCCGCGGCGGCTCGGCCCGCCGCGCCATGGAGAACTGGATGGCGTAGATGGCCATATTGGTGAGCTCGGCCGTCACGTCGAAATCACCGACCAGGTCCGGATCCTGCTGGCTGGTGGACTGTTCGGCCCAGTGCCGGATGCTCGGCCAGTCCGCGACCGGAATCCCGAACAGACCGCCCACCACCTGGCTGGGCAGCACGCCCGCCACGTCGTGCACGAATTCGACATCGCCGTCGACGCTTTCGAGCAGGTTCCGGGTCAGCTCGCGGACCCGGTCCTCCAGCTCGCCGATGACCCGCGCCTTGAAGTGCTCGGCCAGCGGCCTGCGATAGTCGGTGTGCCGCGGCGGATCCATCATGAGCAGCATGTTGCGGGTCTGCTCGAGGCGTTCGGGCGGCTGGTTCTCCAGGATCACGCCCTCCCGCTCGGCGGAGAACAGTTCCGGATTACGGGCCACGTGCGCCACGTCCGCGTGCTTGAGGATCGCCCAGTAGCCGGGTTCGCCCGGCATCTCCTGCCAGTGCACCGGGTCCGTGCGCCGCAGATCGGCGAAGATCTCGTGGATCGGCCCGGACACATAGAGCTCCGGATCGTAGATGTCCATGACCGTGCCCACGGCCCACCTCGGTATTCGCTTGCGGGTATGCGTCTTTCGCTTCGGACGCTAACGCCGCGTGCGAGCGGGCGGCGCGGTTCCGCACCGCGATCCCAGTCAGTGGACGCGCCGCATGCGCCCCCGATGCCGGGTACCCGGACAGTGATGAACCACCATGGAGGACATGTCTGTTGCGATCGTGTTCGACATGGACGGTGTGCTCATCGACACCGAACCCATCTGGGAGGAAGTGCGGCGCGCGTACGTCGAGGAGATGCGCGGCCGCTGGCTGCCCGACACCCAGGACCGGCTCATGGGAATGAGCACGGCCGAATGGTCGCGGTACCTGAGCGAGGAGCTGTTCGACGGCCGCCGCACGCCCGACGAGGTCGCCGAGGACGTCATCGCCCGGATGGCCGCCCGCTACGCCGACCACCTGCCGCTCATGCCGGACGCGGTCGACACCGTGCGCCGGCTGGCCGAGATCTGCACCCTCGGGTTGGCCAGCTCGTCCCCGCGCCGGCTGATCGACGTGGTGCTCGATCACATGGGCGTCTCCGACCTGTTCGCCGCCACCGTGTCGACCGAGGAGGTGGCGCGCGGCAAGCCCGCGCCCGACGGCTACCTGGAGGCCGCCGCGCGGCTGGGCATCGCCCCCGACGCATGTGTGGCCATCGAGGACTCCAGCAACGGCCTGCGCGCCGCCCATGCCGCGGGCATGACGGTCATCGCCGTTCCGCATCCCAAGTACCCGCCCGCCGTGGACGCCATCGCGCTGGCGGCATACGTCGCGGACAGCTTGAAAGAGCTCACCCCGGAGCTGATGGCGGAATTCCGCTGACCACCTCGGCGTTCCGAACGAGCGGCAACCAGATGGTTGTCCCGGGTGACCCAATGGGAGGATCTTCCTTATGTCCGAACAGACCGCCGCACCGCAGACCGCCACCACCGACCCGGCCGCCGAGCCGGTCAAGCTGTGGGCCGAACGCACCGGCACCCGCGCCTACACCGGCCGCAACAACCGCGGTGGCGAGGTGCTCATCGCGTCCGCGGGCGTGCCGGGCGCGTTCACCCCGGGTGAGCTGCTGAAGATCGCGCTGGCGGGCTGCACCGGCCTGAGCGCCGACTTCACCCTCGCGCGCCGGCTGGGCGAGACGTTCGACGCCACCGTGCACGTCTCCGGCGACGCCGACCGCGAGAACGAGGTGTACCCGGAGCTCAACGAGGAGTTCGAGCTCGACCTCAGCGAACTCGACGCCGAAACCCGCGAGCGCCTGCTGGTCGCCGCGCAGCGCGCCGTCGACAAGGTCTGCACGGTCGGCCGCACCCTCAAGGCGGGCACCACAGTCAACCTGACCTTCCGCGTCGACGAATGAGCGGTGAGTCGGTCCGCCTCAGCGCCTGGGTACACGGTCTGGTCCAGGGAGTCGGCTTCCGCTGGTGGACGCGCTCGCGCGCCCTGGAACTGGGCCTGACCGGCTACGCCCGCAATCACCGCGACGGCCGCGTGCACGTCGTGGCCGAAGGGCCCCGCGATCGCTGCGAAACCCTGCTCGACCTGCTACGTTCCGGTACTACACCGGGTCGGGTAAACCTGGTGGTGGAAGACTGGAGTGCCGCCGCGGGCGACATGACAGGATTCGAAGAACGCTAGCGAGCGGCAAGCCCACGGAGTCGACCAATGTCCACAGACCGTCCCGGTAGTCCGGAAACCCCGGACCGCCCCACCCCCGACCCCGCACACCCCGCCGAATCCCATACCGCCCCAGCCGATCCCGCCCACCCCGGCCACGAGCACTACCCGCTCCCCGCCGACCCGGACGCCGACCAGGGCGCGCCCACCGGCCGCACCGACCCGACCGTCCGATTCACACCGGAGACCGCGCGGGGTTCGGACTCCGCACCTGGTTCGCCCGGAGTACCCGCACCGGGTCGACCACGCGGCGAGGAGCCAACTCTCGCGCTGCCCGCCGAATCCGGCGCAGAAGGTGCGGGCGGCAAGTCCGAACAATCCGGCGAGCCGGGCCCGGGCCGCCCGGGCGGCTACGAGCCGACGCTCGCGCTGCCGAATGAATCCGGATTCGGTGAATCTCGGAGCGGCTCGGGCGGTTTCGGCGAGCCCGGTGCTGATCGACCGGCCGGGAATCAGCCGACGCTGCCGATGCCGGCGGATTTCGGGGCGGAGCACGGCGGCGAGCAGCACGGGCCGCATCACCTCGCGGGGGAATTCCATGGCGGGCCCGGAGCTTTCGGACGGCCGGGGGCCGGTGGCCCGACCGCCGCGCCGGGGCCGCTGCTGGGCAACGCCGGGTTCGTCCTGCCCGGGCCGGTGCTGGAGCCGGAGGAGCCGGCCTTGCCGGCAACGGTCGACGAGCCGGCCGCGGCGCCGCGACGTGGCAGCATCACCACCCAGGAGGCGGGGATCACCCAGCCGCGGCCGCCCACGGTCGCGGAGGCGCGGGCGCGGGAGAAGGCCAGGAAGCGAGCCGAGGCGCAGGAGCGGGCCGAGGCAGAGGCCGCGGAAGCCAAGCAGCGCAAGAAGAAGCGACTACTCATCGGCGGTGCGGCCGTGGTGGGGATCGCGGCACTGGTCGGCGGCGGGTATCTGGTGGCGTCGGCGTGGAACGGACCCGAGGTGACCGCCTATTGCACGGTGGTGGCCAACAAGGGCGAGACCGTGCCCATCGGGCAGGGGCAAAGTGTCACTGCGACACAGGACAATCAGGAGATCGTCGTTCCCGACAACTACTGCTCCGATGCGCAGGATCATGGGAACGGCGGGATCAACCCCGGCTTCTTCTTCCTGGCGGGGCACTCCTACCGCTACTACTACGGCGGCAGCGGCACCATCGGGCACGCGCCTTCGGGCGGCAGCACGACGGCCCCGAAGGGTTCGACGGTGAAGACCAAGAGCGGCAGCACGATTCAACGCGGCGGACTCGGCGCGAAGATCCACGGTGGAGGTTCCTAGTGCGGCGGGTACGCAGCACTCCGCGGCCGGGCTGGCAGCGGATCATCGAAGGTCAGGGTCTGGTCTACGGCTCTCCGGGGCAATACCCGAACGGGCAACCCCGGCCCTACTGGGACGAGTCGGTGCACTACGAGTTCGACATGGACGAGATCCTGGCCATGGAGGCGCAGGTCGAGGTGCTGCACTCCATGTGCCTGCATGCCGTCGAACAGGTGGTGCTGACCGACCGATTCGCCGATTTCGGTCTGCCGCAATGGAGTTGGGAACCCATCACCAAGTCCTGGCACCGTTCCGACCCGCACATCTACGGCCGCTTCGACATGCGCTACGACGGCCGCGGTCCGGCGAAACTGCTGGAGTACAACGCCGATACGCCCACCTCCCTGCTGGAGGCGGCAATCGTGCAGTGGCACTGGCTCACCGACACCCACCCGGACGACGACCAGTGGAATTCGCTGCACGAGAAGCTGGTCGAGCGCTGGGGTGAGATGCGCGAGACCCTGCCGGGCTCGCAGCTGCACTTCAGCTGGTCGGGCGCGGACTCCTCCGGCGAGGACAATGTCACCACCGCCTACATGCAGGAGACCGCCGCCGAGGCCGGATTCGACACCGTCGCCCTGCCCATCGAGGACGTCGGATTCGACACGGAGCTGCACCGTTTCGTGGATCTGGCCGAGGCCCCCATCGAGGCCATCTTCAAGCTCTACCCGTGGGAATGGGCCCTCGACGACGATTTCGGCCGCCGCGTGGTGGAGTCCCTGCCGGAAACCATGTGGATCGAACCGCTCTGGAAGTCCCTGCTGTCCAACAAGGCGATCCTGGCGGTGCTGTGGGAGATGTACCCTGGCCACCCCAACCTGCTACCCGCCTACCTCGACGACCCGCACGAACTCACCGAGTACATCCGCAAGCCGAAGCTGGGCCGCGAGGGCGCGAACATGACCATCGTCGGAGCGGGCCTGGAAACCGCCACCGGCGGCGTCTACGGGGCCGAGGGGTACGTCTACCAAATGCTGGACCCGCTCCCCGAATTCGACGGCATGCGACCGGTGCTGGGTGCTTGGATCGTGGGCGACACCTCCGCGGGACTGGGTATCCGGGAGACTGTCGGCCTGATCACCGACGACAGCTCCACCTTCGTCCCGCACCGCATACCGCAGTAACCACCACACACCGCAGTAGCCACCGCCCGATTCACCCCGACCCGGAGGATCCCGATGACCACCGCTCTCGCACTCGAAGCCGGGTACTGGCACTCCCTGGGCCGCGGCGTCGGCGCGATCCTGTGCTACGCCCTGCTGGGCCTGGCACTGCTGCTCATCGGCTTCCAGGCCGTGGACTGGACCACCCCGGGCCCCCTGCGCTCCATGGTGGCGCGCGGGTTGCCGAACGCCGTGACCGTCAGCTCCGCGGCCATGCTCAGCACCGCGTTCATCGTGGTGCTGGCCATCTACGCGCAGGCGGGCAAGCTCGCCGAGGGCCTGATCGCCACCACGATCTACGGACTGGTCGGCATCGTGGCCCAGGTGATCGCCATGCGCAGCCTGGAGTACGTGCTCGGCATCGATATCGGTGCGGTGCTGAAGAATCCGGAGTTCAGGACCGAGTCCGTGGTGGTGTCCGCCGCGCACATCGCCATCGGCCTGGTGGTGGCGGTCGCCATTCTCTGAGGCCCGGCTAGCTGTACTGCGGCAGCCGGTCGGCGGCGCGCCCGGCCGCCGCCCACAGCCACGTGGCCAGCCATATCATGCCGGCGCCCACGAACACGTGGCCCACCCGCACGATCGGCGCGGGCAGCAGGAACGTCAGCGACAGCGCCGTCAGTCCGGCGACGTAGCACCCGACGGCCGCGGGCGGCACCACGCGCGCACGCCACAGTGCCGCCGAGAACAGCCAGGTCCCGAGCAGGGTGAGCGCCGCTGTCGCGAGAAACGCCCAGCGCGCGGGCCCCTCGAGCAAGTGGTCGACCACCGCCGGATCCAGGTGCACCAGAACGAAGTTCATGGTGTACGCGATGCCCGCGAAGTATCCGAAGCTCAGGAAGTGCACGGCGAACGCCAATCCGCCGAACCGCCCCATCCGCTCGTACTGCGCCAGATAGAGCCCCGCCGCGAACGCGATCCCGAACGGCACCGCCCCGCCATTGAGCACCTCGGTCACCGGAAACTTCTGCCCGGCAATGGTTTCCAGGACACCAGCGAGGGCGGTGGCCGCACCGCACACCACACCGGCGACGGCGGCTAGCCGGAACAACAATCGACCGTTCATTACGCAATTCCCTTCCGGGGCAGACGAAGTCGTACCTCCCGAACGGTACGAACCGGCACTCCGGCGGATAAGTGCCGCGCGGCCGATGACCCGTGGCACGGTGACCGGTGACGAAACCATGACCTTCGACCTATTTCCGCCCCGGTCCCTCGCCCCGCTCGTACCGCCTCCCTACGCTTGATCGCATGTCCCGGCCGCGCGCACTCACCTGGGTAACGTGCTTCACCTACGCCTCGGTCCTGGGCGCCGCCTGGTTCGCGGCCCTCTCCGCCACCACCCCCGCCACTCCGCTCCGCCTCACCACCCTCACCCTCACCCTGCTCGCACTCGTGGCCCTGGACCTGCGCTCCGACCGGTCCTCCCGGGTCACCAGCCGGACCGCGGCCACCTCCCGGCACCTGGCGGCCGCCCCGGAGTGGCCCGCGCCACGACGCCGCCGATGGACTCCCGATTCGATCCCGAGGATCACCTCGTGCCCGCCGGACGAGCCGAACCGGCGCGAAAGCGCAGACGCGGCCGAATCAGCCTGCGCAGCGGTTCCTTCCGGGGCACCGGGTGTGACCGCAGCGCCGGAGCCGTGGCGGGCCGGGTGGATCATGGCCGTGGTGGGGGTCAGCGGGCATGCTGTGATGTTCGCGGTGGCAGCGGCGGCCGACGTTTCGGGCAATGCCAAGGTCTTGTTCGTGCTGTTGCCGTTCGAAGCCTTTGTGACGCTGGG
The DNA here is from genome assembly GCF_050942175.1 of Nocardia sp. CA-151230. Lineage (NCBI taxonomy): Bacteria > Bacillati > Actinomycetota > Actinomycetes > Mycobacteriales > Nocardiaceae > Nocardia > Nocardia sp. CA-151230. Next base: position 2,164,149 of record NZ_CP192061.1, on the reverse strand, counting down.
CCGCCGGGCCGCGATCGGGGTGGCGGGGACGATCCTCGGCGTGGTGGCCACCGCCGTCGCGCTGCGAGCTCACAACCACACCGGCACCGCGCGGCCGGCCGAGTTCGTGATGTTCTCGATCGGGGTGGTGTTCGCCGTGGCTCTCGGGGCGCTGGCGGTGCGGGCCGAGAACGGCCAGCGGCGGGCCGAGCGGTTGCTGGCGGAGTTGTCGGAATCACATGCGCGCCTGCGGGAGTACGCCGATCAGGCGGCGTCGCTGGCCGCTGCCGCCGAGCGCGCGCGGGTGGCGCGCGATATCCACGACACCGCAGGACACCACTTGGCGGTGGTCGCGATCCAGCTGGAAAAGGCGGCCGCGTACCGGAGCCGGGATGCCGCCGCCTCGGATCAGGCCCTCGCCGACGCGCGCAATTCCGCACGTGCCGCACTGGATCAGGTCCGCACCGCCGTGGGAACCCTGCGCGCCGACACCGGCGGCTTCACGCTCGCCGCCGCACTGACGACGCTGGCGAACCGCTTGGACGGCAGCGGATTTCCGGTGCGGGTCGACATCGACGGCGCCGACGAGCCCGGCGAATCCACGGCGTTCGCCCTGTATCTGGCCGCGCAGGAGGGTCTCACCAATGCGTTCCGCCATTCCGGGGCGCCGACCGCGACGGTTCGCGTGGAGCACCGGACCGCGCACAGCCTCCTCGAAATCTCCGACGGTGGAAGGGGTTTCGATCCGGGCGCGGTGGAGGGCCACGGCCTGACCGGCATGCGCGAACGGCTCGCACTCCTGGGCGGAGAACTCCGGGTGGATACCGGGCCGCACGGTACCCGACTGCGGGCGCGACTCCCCCGGGGTTCGCGATGACCACCGCGACCACCGTCCTCATCGCCGACGATCAACCGCTGGTCCGCGAGGGCATCGCCTCCCTGCTGGCGCTCCAGGCCGGGGTGCGGGTGGTCGGCACCGCCGAGAACGGTTCGGCCGCGGTCGATCTCGCCCTCGAACGCGAACCCGACGTGGTGCTGATGGACGTCCGGATGCCGGTGCTGGACGGCCTGGCCGCGGCGGCGGCACTGCGCGACCGCACGAAGGTCCTCATGCTCACCACCTTCGACGACGACGAGTACGTCATCCGGGCCCTGCGTGCGGGCGCGCGCGGCTACCTGCTCAAGGATCTCCCGGCGGCCGATCTCGCCGCGGCGGTGCGACTCGTGCACGCCGGTGTCGATCAGTACTCGGCGACCGTGTCCGCCCGCGTGCTCGGCATGCTGCGCGACCCGGGCCGCGGCACCGGCCCGCGACCCGCCGCCGACCTGACCAGACGGGAGTCGGAGATCCTGCGCCTGCTGGCGACCGGCGCGTCCAACCGCGAGATCGCTCGCGCCCTGTATGTCAGCGAGGGCACGGTGAAGAACCACGTCTCGAACATCCTGACCCGGCTGGGCGTCCGGGATCGGACCCAGGCCGCGATCTACGCGCTCGACCACGACCTGGCATAGCGGCCGGTCAGCGCACCCGGCTGTACTTGATGAAGGCCACGCCGTCCTCGAAGATGCGGCTGGTGAGCACCCGGAACCGGGCGGGTTCGGGCAGGTGACCGGCCGTGCCGAAGAGCGGGCGGCCGTGGCCCAGCACCATCGGATAGAGCTTCAGGAACACCTGGTCGATCTCGGGCAGCAGGGTCTGGGCGAGCTCACCGCCGCCGCACAGCCAGATGCCGAGCCCCTTCTCGCGCTTGAGTTCGCGCACCCGCTCGATCGGGTTCTCGGCGATCAACTCCACATCGGGGGCGGGATTCTCCGGCAGCGTGCTGGACACCACGAACTGCCGCAGATGGGCGTACGGGCTGGAAGTGCCGGTCCGGACGCCGAAATCGTGCGTCTTGCGGCCCATGATCACGGTGTCGAAGTTCTGGCAGGGTTTGTCGACGCCCAGCACCTGACGAACCTTGGTCGGGAGGGTCTCGGGATACTGCGCGATGATCGCCGGGCCGTGGTCACCCCCGACCGGGAAGAAGTCGACCGAGCCCGCATCGGTGGCGATGAATCCGTCGATGGTGGCCGCGACGTAATAGGTCAGTTTGCGCATTTGTTTCCTCCAGCCGGCACAAGGCATGCCGCTAGTGAAAAAGGTAGCGCCTCGACAGACGGGACAGGGAGGCTCGGCCACACTGGAATGACCTTGAAGCGAAGAATACCCGCTGGTCTCAGCCGCGCGGGCGGGGTTGGCAGCGGGGGCAGGAGAAAGACGAACGGTTCATGAACTTCTCCCGGCGCATGATCGCACCGCAGCGACGGCACGGCTCGTCCTCGCGCCCATAGGCATTGAGCGACCGCTCGAAGTACCCGGACTGGCCGTTGACGTTCACGTAGAGGGCGTCGAAGGAGGTGCCCCCGGCCCCCAGCGCCTCGTCCATGACGTTCCGGGTCTCGCCGAGCAGGGTGTGCAGCGCGGGCCCGCTCAGTTTGGCCGCCGAGCGCTCACCGTGGATCTTGGCCCGCCAGAGCGCCTCGTCGGCATAGATATTGCCGACCCCGGACACCACGGTCTGATCCAGCAGCAGCCGTTTGATCTCGGACTGCTTGCCGCGCAGGGTCTTCACCACGGCATCGGCGTCGAAGAGCGGATCCAGCGGGTCGCGCGCGATGTGCGCGGCGGACTCGGGCACCCAGGTCCCGTCCACCTCGACCAGATCCGAGAGCATCCAGCCGCCGAAGGTGCGCTGGTCCACGAACCGCAGTTCGTTCCCGTCGTCGAGGGCGGCGATGATGTGCGCGTGCTTCTCCAGCGGCGCGGTCGCGGGCTGCACCAGCATCTGCCCGGACATGCCGAGATGCACGACCAGAGAAGTGTCCGGCTCATCGAAGGTGAGCCACAGGAATTTGCCCCGCCGCTGCGCGTTCTCGACGCGCAGACCTGTCAGTCGGGCTGCGAGATCGTCCCCGCCCAGCTCGTGCCGGCGCACCGAACGCGGATGCTTGACCGTCACCCGGTCCAGGACGCGGCCCACCACATGCTCGGTGAGCCCGCGCCGGACGACTTCGACCTCGGGAAGTTCGGGCATCTAGCTCTGCGAGCCGTCGGCCGAACCCTCGGGCGCGTTCTCGGCGTTCAACGCCTTGTAGGCCGCGCCCGCGGCCTTCTGTTCCGCTTCCTTCTTGGAGCGGCCCACCCCCTGGCCGTAACCCTGACCACCGATCACCGCGGTGGCGGTGAACTCCTTGTCGTGGTCGGGCCCGGTGGAGGTGATCTCGTAACTGGGCACACCGATGCCGCGCTCCGCGGTCAGCTCCTGCAGGCTGGTCTTCCAGTCGAGTCCGGCCCCCATGCGGGGACCGCGCTCGAGCAGTTCGGCGAACAGCCGCAGCACGACGGTGCGTGCCACATCGATGCCGTGCTGCAGGTGCACCGCACCCAGCAGCGACTCCATGCCGTCGGCCAGAATGCTCGGCTTGTCGCGGCCACCGGTCAGCTCCTCGCCCTTACCGAGGAGGAGATGGCGGCCGAGACCGCCCTCACCGAGACAGCGGGCCACCTCGGCCAGCGCGTGCATGTTCACCACGCTCGCGCGCAGCTTCGCCAGCTCGCCCTCGGACTTGTCCGGGTGCTCCAGATAGAGGCGCTCGGTAATGCTCAGGCCGAGCACCGAATCGCCCAGGAACTCCAGGCGCTCGTTGGTCGGCAAGCCACCGTTCTCGTAGGCGTACGACCGGTGCGTCAGCGCTAGGCGCAGAAGCTCCGGTTGTACGTCCACGCCGAGTGCCTCGAGCAGACTGGCATGGTCGGCTGCATCACCTACGGCGGGAATATCCGCCGCATCCTTGCTGGCGGTCACGGTCGGCTGAACGCGAATCAGATCGCGGAGGTGACCTGACGGCCCTTGTAGGTGCCGCAGCTCGGGCACGCGATGTGCGGCAGGGTCTTCTGGCCGCAGGCGCGGTTCGGGCAGGTGATCAGGGTCGGCGCGGCGGCCTTCCACTGGCTGCGACGCGCGTGGGTGTTGGCACGGGACATCCGGCGCTTCGGAACGGCCACGACTAGCTCTCCTCTGTCTTCTTACTTGCGGCACCGTTGTGTCCCGCAAGGGTGGAATCGGTTGATGGGTCCGACACGGTCTCCGCGTCGGTGGACTCAGCGTTGCTGTGTTCTTTGTCAGAGAACTTGGCGAGTCCGGCCCAGCGAGGGTCAAGTATCTCATGACCGTGGCCGGAACCCGCAATCGCCATCTTGACGCCGCATTCCGGGCACAATCCGGCGCAGTCCGGCTCGCACAGCGGCTGCAGCGGCAGCTCCAGGCCGACGGCGTCGATGATCACCGGTTCCAGGTCGATGAAATCGTCGACCAGGCGCGGGATCTCGTCTTCCTCGGTGGTCTGCTCGGTGGCGCTGTCCGGGTAGGCGAACAGTTCGGTGAGCTGCAATTCGATTTCGTCGGTGAACGATTCGAGGCAACGCGAGCATTCACCCTCGATGGGAGCGGACACCGTGCCGGTGACGAGCACACCCTCGGAGACCGACTGCAGCGTGAGATCCAGCTCGACCTGCGCACCGGCCGGAATGCCGATCAGATCGAGGCCGAGCTTCTCGGCGGTCGTCAGGGTGCGATGCAGCTCGCGCATGGATCCGGGGGCGCGTCCGAGACTGCGTACGTCCAGCACGAAGCCCGCGTCGGTCGTCTTGTGACGATGACGCGAAGCATGACCGGAATCGGCGGGCATCTCTGAACTCACTCACGCTAGGTGTGGGATGGGCAACCACCCAACAATACAGGGCCTTTGGCCCTCCGCCTCGCTCCGGGCAGGGTTCACGGCCCTGCAAGCTCGATCCTTCCGCTCCTCCGCTTCGCTCCCCCGCTCCGTCGGTCCAGGATCGAGCCGGGCCGCGAACCTTTCGGCATTCTGCTCAGCGGCGGAACTCGGAGGCGTAGTCGGGGACGGAGCTGCCCGGGCGGACCTGGTGGCGGCCGCGGCCGAGGATGCGCAGCGTGTTGTGCAGGGTTTCCTCGAAGTCGGCGAGCTTGCCGTCGACGTAGTCGTCGCATTCCTGGCGGAGGCGGTCGGAGTCGGCCTGGGCAGTGTCGATGAGCCGGGCGGATTCGGCGTGGGCGGCGCGAACCACCTCGGTCTGCGAGACCAGGCGGTCCTGCTCGGCCTTGCCCTCGGCGACCGAGCGGTCGTAGGAGGCCTGACCGGCGACGGCCAGGCGGTCGGCCTCGGCGCGGGCGCGGGCGGTGAGGGTGTCGTATTCCTTCTGGCCGTCGGCGACGGTGCGCTCGGCCTCCTCCTCCGCCGAGCCGACCAGGTGCTCGGCGTGGGCGCGGGCCTCGGCGACCATGCGATCGGCGTGCGCCTTGGCGTCGGCGAGAATGCGGTCGGCCTCGTCGCGCGCGGAGGTAACCGTGTGGTGCGCTTGCTCATTGGCGGTCTTGACCGTGGTCTCGGCGCCGGTACGTGCGTCGGTGACGATCTTGTCGCGGTGATCGAGCACGTCCTGGGCGTCGTCGAGTTCGCCGGGCAGGGCCTCGCGGACATCATCCAGAAGTTCCAGCACCTCACCGCGCGGCACGATGCAGTTGCGGGTCGGCGGGATGCCACGGGCCTCTTCGATGATGGCCACCAGTTCGTCGAGCGCTTCGAATACCCGGTACATGTGCTACCCCACTCTCCTGCCAGGACTCACGGCGAGACTCTCCGCTGCAGCCAGTCTGCCAATCTCAGCGCTGTCAACAAGGTCCGACACGGCGTGTCGCTGGTTTTCCGGAACATGGCCTGTTTCACAGACCACAAAAACAAGTGGAGGAAACCACTCCACTTGGTGTTACCGTGGAAGGGCGAGAACGTGTCGGCCAATGGCAGCGGCCCGGAAGAACTCCGGACCGCCCGGCCGACACCGATGTGTTCGGATGGGGAAGACGATGGCTGTCCACGAGATTCCGGAACGGGCGACGATGCCCGTGACCGGGCTGGTGAACACCTATACCTACGGCACCGAGGCCCTGGCCTACGGCACCGAAGCCCTGCACGCGACGGGCTCGCGCTGGCTGGGCCGGCTCGGGGTATGGCTCCGCGGCGACGCGGTCTTCGCGCAGTTGATTCGCTTCGCCCTGGTGGGCGGCCTCAGCAATGTCGGCTACATCCTGCTGTTCCTCGCGTTCTACGGCGGCGGCCCGCAGCTGGCCAATCTGACCGGCTCCATCGTGAGCACCGCGCTGGCCAACGAGATGCACCGGCGACTCACCTTCCAGGCTGCCGACCGGGTGCGCTGGTACACAGCGCAATTGGAGGGCGGCGCGCTCGCGCTTGCCGGACTGGCCATCACCTCGGGCGGGCTGGCCATTCTCGAGGTCACCGAGCCGGGCATCGGCGGCCTCACCGAAGCCATTGCGGTGCTGGGTATCACCGCCGCGGTCGGCACCATGCGCTTCCTCACCCTGCGGCTCTGGGTGTTCTGAGCCCCAGCCACTCCTTGTTCTCCGCATGTGCGGGAACCCTTTTCGGCCCGTCCGCGTCCAAGACAGCATCGACGACGAAAGGGGTTCCGACATGGACCGTTGGCGCGGATGCCTTGGGGGACGGCGGGATACGGCCGGGCCGCGACCACAGCGGCCGACGGGGCGGGTCCGTGGGTCGTGCGTGCGGCACCGGCGCCCGCAGCCGCCCCGCCGGGAGGGCGAATGACCACCCGGACCACGGCTGCCGCCGCGGCGACGGGCACCACGGCCGAGACGATCGCCACCAGCGCCGAGGGGACGGCCGGGAGCGGCGGACGGCGGTGCGGGACAGGCGGATTCCGGCAGGCGCTGCTCGAGGGGTGCGGCGCACAGCGGAGCCTCGGACAGCAGCGGGCGCACAGGCAGCAGTGGAGCCTGGGACAGCAGCGAGGACCTGGGCAGCACGGGCTCGCGCCGACCCTGGACCGGCGGGAACAGCATCGGCAGTTGATCCGGGCCGTGCTGCCGGACATGGCGGCGGACACCGTGGTGAGTCACCAGTCGGCGGCCGTGCTCTATGGCACCACGCTGTGGCGCACTCCCCTGGACCGCGTGTGCGTCACCCGCAACCGCCGCGGCGGCGGCCGGACCAGGCCCTGCACGAAAGTCCATGGTTCGCCGGTGGATTCGGCGGCGGAGCTCGACGGGCTGCTGGTCACCACCCCGGCGCGGACGGTGGTGGATCTGGCCCTGACCCTGCCGTTCGACGCGGCCGTCGTGGCGGGCGACGCGCTGGCGGGCCTGTTCGGGCTGGAAGCGGCCGAACTGGGCGAGGAGCTCGCCCGGGCCAAGGGCCGCTACGGGATCGGGCAGGCGAAGCAGGTGATCGCGATGCTCGACGGCCGCAGTCGGAGCATCGGCGAGTCCCTCAGCCGCACCATGATCCATCAGCACGCGCTACCTCTGCCCCGATCGCAGGGCAATGTGCTGACTCCGGACGGCCGGTTCGTCGGCCGGGTCGACTTCTATTACGAATCCGCCGGTGTCCTCTGCGAATTCGACGGGCCCACCGAGTACGGCCGGCTGTTGCGGCCGGGTCAGGACCTCGCGGCCGCCGTGCAGCGCGAGCGGACCCGCGAAACCTATCTGCGCGCCCTCGGTTTCGACGTGGTCCGCTGGACGTGGGACGACCTGGTCAGGGGGCGGCCGGCCCGGCACCTGCGGTCCGCCCTGGCCACCCGCCGACGCCGCCCGGACGGCCGGATCGAGCCGGCCCCGGCGCCCGAACCGCGCGGCCTGACGGTCCGCGCACTGTGATACCGCGATCCGCGCACTCCGAACCGGGCCGGATTCCGCAGGGGCGGAAGTGGTTGCGCCCCTGCGGCGGTGATCAGGCCCGGCGTTCGGCGATGCGGGCGAGCAGGCGCTTGTGGACGATCGGCGGGAGCAGGTCGGCGACGTCACCGCCATAGGCGGCGACCTCCTTGACCAGGGAGCTGGAGACGAAGCCGTAGGCCGGGTTGGTGGCGATGAAGTAGGTGTCGACACCGGTGAGCTTGCGGTTCATCTGGGCCATCTGGAGCTCGTAGCCGAAGTCGGTGGCATCGCGCAGGCCCTTGACGATGGCAGTGATGCCCTGCTGCTTGGCGAAGTCGACCAGCAGGCCGCGCCAGGATTCCACCCGCACATTGGGCAGGTGGGCGGTGACCTCGCGGATCAGGTCCATCCGCTCCTCGACGGTGAACATGCCCTGTTTGTTGGGGTTCACCACGACGGTCACGACGACCTCGTCGAATTGCTCGGCGGCGCGCGCGATCACATCGAGATGTCCATTGGTCACGGGGTCGAACGACCCGGGGCACAGTGCTCCAGCCATGGCCGAACGCTACCGCATGGCGGGGCGCCGACCGGCGGCGCCCCGAACTTCGCAAATCGGTCATGCCTGGTCAGCTATGGTTTTACAACCCAGAATCTGGCCTTCCCCTGTTTGCGTACTGTTCGGTTTGCTCGCGTTGATCGTTTGCTCGGCCAATTGCGAAGCTGCATCGGCAATTACGCTCGATGAGGAAGTAGTACAGGCATATGGCAAGGGCATCGTTGGGTCGGAAGATCGCAGTCACCGTGGCTGCGACAGTGAGCGCGTTCGGCGGCCTGGTGGGCGCGACCGCGTCCGCCGATCCGGGTAACGGCCAGGGGGCGGCCCCGGAGCACATCTTCTACATCATGATGGAGAACCAGGGCGACGACGACATCCTCGGCAATACCGCCGACGCGCCCTTCATCAACCAGCTGGCGAACGACAACGGCGTGTCCACCGGCTTCCACGGCGTGACCCACCCGTCGCTGCCCAATTACCTCTCCATGTTCTCGGGTGATTTCCAGGGCATCTGGGACGACTGCAAGGCCGGTGCCGACTCCACCTGCGCCCCTGAGGAATTCGTTCCCAACTCCGGTGACGGCACTTCCGGCGCCGCGCTGACCCCGGCGCAGATCGCCAGCGCGACCGCCAAGCCGCACATGTTCGCCGGCAAGAACCTGGTCGACGAGCTCGAGGGCAAGGGCAAGTCCTGGAAGGCCTACATGGGCGGCATGCCCTCGGCCGGCTTCCAGGGCGAGTACGCGCCGGGCAACGTCAACGGCACCACGGTCAAGTTGTACGCCCAGAAGCACAATCCGTTCATGTACTTCTCGGACGTCAACTCCCCCGGCAACTCCCGCCTGCAGAAGGTCGTGCCGTTCGAGAACAACTTCGACGCCGACCTGAAGAGCGGCAACGTGCCGGCCTTCACCTGGATCAGCCCCGACCAGTGCTCGGACATGCACGGCCTCTCCCACGCCGCCGCGACGCTGATCAACAAGCCGACCTGTGAAGAGCCGGCCTCCGGCGTGGCGCACGGCCCGATCCACCTGGGTGACGACTACCTGAAGGACACCATCACCAAGATCACGAACTCGGACGTCTGGAAGAAGACCCGCTCCAGCATCGTGATCGCCTGGGACGAGAACGACTACTCCGGCTTCTCCGGCGGCCCGGGCAGCCCGGTCGGCGCCAATGGCACCGTGCTCGGTGGCGGCGACGCCCCGCTGCTGGTGATCAACTCCGACAAGGTGCACAAGGAGCAGGGCGAGAAGGGCAAGCCCCAGCCGCACCACAAGACGTCCACCGACCTCGCCGACCACTACTCGGTGCTGTCCGCCATCGAGCAGATGTGGGACCTGGGCTGCCTGGCCAACACCTGCCAGTACAAGGCTCCCGAATCGCTGCGGGACCTGTTCCAGAACTGACGTTCTCGGACACTCCTGACGATGCCCGCCGTGTCGCACACGGCGGGCATCGCCGTATCCGCCTCTCCCGCTTCCGATCTCGCGACGGGCCGGGCCTCAGAGTTCGAGCGCGGCCTGCGCGCCGAAGGTGCGGACCAGGGACGGGTCGTTGAACGCGGTGATGCGCCCGATCCTGGCCCCGATCAGCGTCAGGACGTGAATCCCGTAGGCCTCGTAGTGATGGTCGTCGATGCGTTTGTGAACGATGAAGGCGGGCTGGCCATTCGCGCGGGTCGGCGTGAAACGCCACAGGCCCGGCCGCAGGATGCGGCTGCGCAGGAACCCGAGGACCGCATCGCGTCCGGTGAACCACGTTGGCGTGGGGGGCATTTCCATCTCCACGTCGGCACGCAGGAGTTCGAGAAGGGCGGCGTGGTCGGCGCGGGTGAACGCGTCGACATAGCCGTCGAGCAGCCGCCGCTGGGCGAGTTCGTCCGGCTCGGCCAGGTCCGCCTCCACCGGCCCGGCCTGCGCCAATCGGCTCCGCGCCCGCCGCAGCGCACTGTCCACGGCGGTCGGCGTGGTGTCCAGCATGGCGGCGACCTCCGCGGTCCGGAAGGCCAGCACGTCGCGCAGCGTGAGCACCGCGCGCTGCCGGGCGGGCAGCAGCTGCAGTGCCGCGATGAAAGCCAGCCGCACCCCCGTCCGCCCGGCCACGATGGCAGCCGGATCATCGAACCCGAACAGCGAGTCCGGCGCGGGCTGCAACCACACCGCCTCGGGCTCCCGGGCCGCCATCGCCACCCGGTGATCGTCCTCCGGCGCACCCAGCCCCGACGGCAGCGGCCGGCGCGAACGCCCTTCCAGCGCGGTCAGGCAGGCCATGGTTGCGATCTTGTACAGCCAGTGCCGCAGCGACGACCGGCCTTCGAACCCGCCGAACCCCCGCCAGGCCCGCAGGTAGGTCTCCTGCACCAGGTCCTCGGCATCGTGCACCGACCCCAGCATGCGATAGCAGTGCGCGAGCAGCTCCGGCCGGAATTGCTGTGTGAGAGCAGCGAATTCGCGCTCGGTGGGCGGTGTGGTGACCGCGGGCCGTTCGGTGTCGGAGGGCATGGCCGCTACTCCCGGAGGTGCGCTGGTCGTCATGGTCGCGACCCCTCAGCCGATCTGCTTCAGCCCGGCGCCGCTCACCAAGTATTCCGCCGCACTGCCGGCATCATCGGCGAGTTCGACGACCGCCTTGCCGACCTGTTCGGGCGTGAGTACCGGCGCCATCCCGGCGAGATAGGTCTCCACGTCGATGCCCTGCCGGGCGGCATACCCCGCGACCGCCTGCTGACCGAGCCCGGTGGCCGGTGTCAGCCTGGGCAGCAGCGCCACGAACCGAATGCCGAGCCCGGCACGCTCCGATTCCTCGGCGGCATATGTCCGAATGAACCGGATGGTGGACTTGGCTCCCGCGTATCCCCCGCTGAGCGGTGACCCGGCCAGTGCGGCCCCGCTCGACATGGCGATCACCGCGCTCCCCGGGGGCAGTGGCTCCCGCAGGGCGGCCCCGATCCAGACGAATGCCTGCTTGGTATCGGTCTCCCAGTTGCGGCTGAAGGTTTCCCAGGTCTGCTCGTGCACGGGGGCCAGGGGCGGAGTGGCCCCGGCATTGAGCACCAGCAACTCCGGCCGGTACCCGCGAATCACCTCCTGCGCCACGGCTTCCTCGGTAGCGTCGGCCGCCACCGGCACGAACCTCTCCCCGAGCTCCGCACGGACGTCCTGCAATGCCCGCTCGTCCCGCGCCACGCCGATCACCCGCGCGCCCGACGCGACGAGTGAGGCGGCGATCGCCCGCCCGAATCCCCGGCTCGCGCCGGTGACCACGGCTGTCCGTATCGAATCCGACATCACGTACTCCCTACTCCGGTCTGTTCCTGTCGGTATTCAGACCGGCGGGAGCCGGGAAATCCGTCGGGTGTCAGCCCTCGAATTCGGCGAGATCGATGCGCGTCTCGCCGTAGGTGCGCGATTTCAGGGGTGCGTAGCCGTCGGGCCAGGACACCTCGGGCGAGCGGGTGGAGCGTTCCACGACGATGAGGGCGTCGTCGTGGAGCCAGCCGTTGGCGGCAAGCGCGCGGAGGTCGGCCTGCACGTCGGCGACGTCGAGGTCGTAGGGCGGGTCGGAGAAGACCAGGTCGTAGCGTTCCGGCGGCGCACCCGACAGGACGCTGGTGACCGAGTTCTGGCGCAGCTCCGCGCCCGGCAGTCCGAGGTCGCCGATATTGCCGCGAATGACGGCGGCGGCCTTGCGGTCCGCTTCGATGAGCAGCGCGTGGGAGGCGCCGCGGGACAGCGCCTCCAGGGCCAGCGCCCCCGAGCCCGCGTAGAGGTCGAGGACGTGCAGGCCGTCGAAATCCAAGCGGGCGTGCAGGAGGCTGAACAGCGCCTCGCGCACGCGGTCGGAGGTGGGGCGGGTACCCGCCGGGGGAACGCGCAGGCGTCGGCCCCCGGCGGTGCCCGCCACGATGCGGGTCATTCGGCGGCGGCCTCGGTGAGGTTCACGTCGACGAGCAGGTCGCCGCCCTCCACCTGCTGCACCTTGGCGATGGCCACGCGGCGGACCACGCCGGCGCGCGGGGCGGTGATGGCGGCCTCCATCTTCATGGCCTCGATGGTGCCGATGGTGTCGCCCGCCGCGACCGAATCGCCTTCGGAGACAGCCAGGGTCACCACGCCGGCGAAGGGCGCGGCGATGTGGCCGGCATTGGTCTTGTCGGCCTTCTCGGCGGCGGGGATCTCGCTGGCGATGGAGCGGTCGCGCACCGTGATGGGGCGCAGCTGCCCGTTGAGGATGCACATGACCGTGCGCATGCCGCGCTCGTCGGGCTCGGAGATGGCCTCCAGGCCGATGAGCAGGGTGACGCCCTTGTCGAGCTGGACGTGATGTTCTTCGTCGTGGCGCAGGCCGTAGAAGAACTGGTTGGCCGACAGCCCGGTGGTGTCGCCGAACTTCTCGCGGTGGGCGACGAATTCGGCGGTGGGGCCGGGGAACAGCAGGCGGTTGAGGGTGGCCCGGCGCTCGTCCGAGGTCCCGTTCAGCCCGGCCTCGTCGGCCGCGGTCAGCTGGGTTTCCGGCTTGGCGGGGCCGCGGCCGACGAGGGCGCGGCTGCGGAAGGGCTCGGGCCAGCCGCCGGCCGGGGTGCCGAGTTCGCCGCGCAGGAAGCCGATGACCGAGTCCGGGATGTCGTAGCGGCCCGGGTCGGCGGCGAAGTCCTCGACGTCGACGCCGGTGCCGACCAGTGCCAGCGCCAGATCGCCGACCACCTTGGAGGACGGGGTGACCTTGACCAGCCGGCCCAGCATCCGGTCGGCCGCAGCGTATTTGGCCTCGACCTGCTCGAACTGGTCGCCCAGGCCGAGCGCGATGGCCTGCTGGCGCAGGTTCGACAGCTGACCGCCGGGAATCTCGTGGTGGTAGACGCGGCCGGTCGGCCCCGGCAGCCCGGATTCGAAGGGCGCGTATACCTTTCGCAGCGCCTCCCAGTACGGCTCCAGGTCGCACACGTTCTGCAGGTCGAGTCCGGTGTCGTGGGGCGAATTCGCCGCTGCCGCAACGATGGCCGAGAGCGCGGGCTGAGACGTGGTGCCCGCCATGGGCGCCGACGCGCCGTCGACGGCGTCCGCGCCGGCCTGCCAGGCCGCCAGGTAGGTGGCCAGCTGGCCGCCCGGGGTGTCGTGGGTGTGCACGTGCACGGGCAGGTCGAATTCCCGGCGCAGCGCGGTGACCAGGGTGTGCGCGGCGGGCGCGCGCAGCAGTCCGGCCATGTCCTTGATGCCGATGACGTGCGCCCCGGCCTCGACGATCTGCTCGGCGAGCTTGAGGTAGTAGTCGAGGGTGTAGAGGTCCTCGCTCGGGTTCGACAGGTCGCCGGTGTAGCTGAGCGCGACTTCGGCCAGGGCCGTGCCGGTTTCGCGGACGGCGTCGATGGCCGGGCGCATCTGGTCGACATTGTTGAGCGCGTCGAAGATGCGGAAGATGTCGATGCCGGTGGCGGTGGCCTCGGAAACGAAAGCGCGCGTGACCTTTTCGGGGTACGGCGTGTAGCCGACGGTGTTGCGGCCGCGCAGCAGCATCTGCAGGTTGATGTTCGGCACCGCCTCGCGCAGCGCCGCGAGCCGCTCCCACGGGTCCTCGTAGAGGAAGCGCAACGCCACGTCATAGGTTGCGCCGCCCCAGCATTCGATGGACAGCAGCTCGGGAGTCATGCGCGCCACGTGCCCGGCCACATCGAGCAGGCCGTTGGTGCGGACCCGGGTGGCCAGCAGCGATTGGTGCGCGTCGCGGAAGGTGGTGTCGGTGACGGCCACCCCCTCGCGGTTGCGCAGCCACTGCGCGAAGCCCTCGGGTCCCAGCTCGAGCAGCCGCTGCCGGGTGCCGGGCGGGGGCGGCACGGTCATGTCGAGGGCGGGCAGCTTGTCGTGCGGGTACACCTTGGTCGGCCGCGAGCCGTGCGGCTTGTTCACGGTGACGTCGGCCAGGTACTGCAGGATCTTGGTGCCGCGGTCGGCGGAGCTCTTGAGGGTGAGCAGCTGCGGCCGCTCGTCGATGAACGAGGTGGTCACCCGGCCCGCGCGGAAGTCCGGATCGTCCAGCACCGCGAGCAGGAACGGGATGTTCGTCGTCACGCCGCGGATGCGGAATTCGGCGACCGCGCGCCGGGCGCGCGCCACCGCGGTGGCGAAATCGCGCCCGCGGCAGGTGAGCTTGACCAGCATGGAGTCGAAGTAGGCCCCGACCTCCGCGCCGACATTCGCGCCGCCGTCCAGGCGGACGCCCGCACCGCCGGGCGAGCGGTAGCCGGTGATGCGGCCGGTGTCGGGCCGGAAGCCGTTGGCCGGGTCCTCGGTGGTGATGCGGCACTGCAGCGCCGCGCCCCGGATCTGGATGCCGTCCTGGTTCAGGCCCAGGTCCGCCAGGGTCTCCCCGGCGGCGATGCGCAGCTGCGACTGGACCAGGTCGACATCGGTGATCTCCTCGGTCACCGTGTGCTCCACCTGGATTCGCGGGTTCATCTCGATGAACACGTGATTGCCGCGCTCGTCGAGCAGGAACTCCACGGTGCCCGCGCAGGAGTAGCCGATCTGGCGGGCGAAGGCCACCGCGTCGGCGCAAATGCGGTCGCGGAGTTCGGGATCCAGATTCGGGGCGGGGGCGAGCTCGATCACCTTCTGGTGGCGGCGCTGCAGCGAGCAGTCGCGCTCGAAGAGGTGGATGACATTGCCCTGCTGGTCGGCCAGGATCTGCACCTCGATGTGGCGGGGGTTGACCACCGCCTGCTCGAGGAACACGGTCGCGTCGCCGAAGGCGGATTCGGCCTCGCGCGCGGCGGCCTCGATGGATTCGCGCAGCTGGGCCGGATCGGTGACCCGGCGCATGCCGCGCCCGCCGCCCCCGGCCACGGCCTTGACGAACAGCGGGAACTCCATGGACTCCGCGGCCTTCATGAGCGCGTCCACATCGGCGGACGGTTCACTCGAGCGCAGCACCGGCAGTCCGGCGGCCTTGGCGGCGGCGATGGCGCGGGCCTTGTTACCGGTCAGTTCGAGGACCTGCGCGGACGGGCCGATGAAGGTGATGCCCTCGCGGGCGCAGGCGGCCGCCAGGTCCGGGTTCTCCGACAGGAAGCCGTAGCCCGGGTAGATGGCGTCCGCACCGGCGCTCTTGGCGGCCTTGATGATCTCCTCGATCGACAGGTACGCCCGCACGGGGTGGCCGGGCTCACCGATCTGGTAGGCCTCGTCGGCCTTGAGCCGGTGCACGGAGTTGCGGTCCTCGTACGGAAAAACCGCGACGGTACCGATGCCGAGTTCGTAGGCCGCGCGGAAGGCGCGAATGGCGATCTCGCCGCGGTTGGCGACCAGGACTTTGGAGAACATGGGTAGAAGGTACCTGCCCGGGGATACGGATCGGGCATCGAAGTCCCGTTCGGTGCAATCTTCACAGGACGCACCTCCCGCTTGCGAATTTGTGTTAATCACCGCGATACATCCCTGTCGGTGAGGGTTGCGACGCTCCGACCACTGAATTCGCCGTCATGCTAAGGATTGCGCCCCCGCGGCCCGCCGCGGCGCGGGCGCGCGCCGAGACATCCCGGTGCCCGGATTGCCGCGCGATCGTGTCCGAGACCACACCGCCGACCGCCAAAGCCGCGCGAGAAGACTTGCGCGCCGGTAACATCCGGCGCGAGGAGGGGACGGTGAGATCGTTCACGTCGCGCGCGCCGCTGCTGTGCGGTGTCGCGGTCGTGCTCGCCGCCGCGACCGGCTGTACGACCAGCGTTTCCGGGCAACCGGTACGGCAGCAGACCGATCCGGCCGGCCTCGAGGTCGGCAACTATCAGATCGCACCGCGCGTGGTGGGAAATGCCAAGACCGACAAGCAATCCCGCATCCGCGAGTCACAGCGGCTGTCGGACTACGTGGCGCTGCCGTTCGAGGCCGACCGGGACTACGCCTACGAGTGCTCCAATGACGTCCGCCCGCACATCGTCACCAATCACAAGGGTCTGGGCGACATCCTCATCAACGACACCTTCGACGAGGTCGCCCACGATCTGCGCGGCGGCTGGGTCGATACCTGGTGCACCGGATCCGATTCCGACGACAAGCACCGCAGGCTGAGCATCGCGGTGCTGGAGCTGCCGGACGCCGGGCGCGCCGCGGCGGCCGGCCCCGCGCTCGAACACGACGACTTCACCTACAACGTCGACAACCGGGCCGTCGCCCTGCCGAAATACCCTGACAGCAAGGCGCATTGGCGTCCGAACGTGGCCTCGATCGGTTCCTGGACCGTGCACGACCGCTACGTGGTGTTCATCAAGGTGGTCGACGAGCTGGCCGCAGCACCCGATCTGGCCGACCTGACCGCCCGCACCGAACGGATGCTGGACGTGGCGCTACCGCTGCTGGACCGGTTCCAGCCCACACCTGCGGACCGGTTCGAGCACCTGCCGCTCGATCCGGACGGCATTCTCGGCCGCACCCTGCCGACGAATCCCGAAGAGCCCATGCGGCCGGATCCGGACGGGGTGTACACGGGCCGCGGCGCGCTGCAGAGCCTGACCGACAACGACCTCGATTTCCTGACGGTCGGCGACATCGACCTGGTCGGCTACGGCGACGCGCTGGTGTTCCACAGCCGGACCGGGACGGCGGCCCGCGCGCTGTGGGAACGGTGGAATCCGTCCACGGACACCTCCGGCGATCGCCGGAGCATCGCCCCGCCACCGGGTTTCCCCGGCGACATCGGCTGTTTCGCGGTGCTGGACCACGGAAATGCGGTCGCCAACCAGTGCAACTTCCATGTGGACCGGTACACCGTGCAGGTCGGTGCCATGAACGTGCCGGAGCTGTATCAGAAGACCTCGGCCGAGTACGTGCTGGTGACGAGCAGGTGACGGCATGAGGCGAATCCGCGAATTCCGCAGGCCGCGAATGGTTCTGACGATCGTGATGGTGGTGACGGCCGTCCTGGCGTTCGGCATCGCGGTGGCGTCGTCGACGGTTCCGGGTCGCCCGATCCCCGGCATGACACCGGCGGACTTCTCGAAACTCATTGTCGGACCGTATCCTTCGGCCCCGATCGAGTACGCCCCGGCGTACTCGGTCGCCACCGACGCGTACCAGATCGAGTCGCGCCGCATGATGACCTATCTGGTCGGTCCGGACGAAATCGATCCCGACGTCACGTATCTGGGCGGGGCCCGGGTGCTGGACACTTCCGACGCGAACTTCGACGACGCCGACGGCCCCTTCCCCAAGGCATGGCAGGCGGTCGCCCAGAGCAATCGAATGATCGCGGGCGCGTACATCTGGCGCAACAACACCAGTGTCCGGGCACGCAAGCACATCACGCTGGCGGTCATGCGGTTTCCGACCGAGCCGGCCGCCCGGGCCGCGATCGACGGGTTCGCCGATGCGCTGGCCGCCCCTGGGCTGCACCCGATTCCGATCGACGGCGTCGACGCGCGGGCCTCGTCGATCAGCGATGCCAAGGGCCAGGTCTTCGCGGTGCACGGCGTGTACGCGATCGTCGGCCACGCCGTGATCCCGCAGGCCGATCCGGCCGCGCTGGGGGTGCGACTGCGGGCCATGGTGCAGGCCCAGCTCGCCCGGATGTCCGATCTGACGCCGACGCCGCTGGAGGACCTCCCCGATCTGCCGATCAACCCCGGCAACATCCTGGGACTGACGCTGCCGAACAAGTACGACACCTCCGACGCCGACCAGTTCGGATGGAATTACGGCGGGGTCTACACCCCGGCGGCCGCCCTGCACTACGAACGCGACGGCGCCGCCGCCCGCAAGGCATTCGCCGCGGCCGGGGTGGATCTGGTCGCCCGCAATGCCGCGACCGTCTACCGCACCCGGGACCTGGCGGCCGCCTTCGGTTTACAGGCCGCGCTCACCACCCTGGGCCGCGACGACGACGAATTCCCCAATCCGCCCGGCATCACCGACGCGCACTGCATCCAGCTCGATGAACCCGAGCCGATTCGCCAGTACACCTACATCTGCGCGGTCGTGTACGGCCGGTATGTCGCGGTGATCGGGGCGGAGGCGCGGTTCAGCGGCGGCGCACCGGCCTCGTTCCCGCAACGGGTGTCGGCGCAGTATTCGATGCTGGCCAAGAGCGGACAGTCATGACCACCGCGCGCACCAGCACTCTGCCCGGCCGCCTGGCCCTGCTGGCGTTGGCGGCCGTCCTCGTGGCGTCGTGCGGCTCGGACCATCGTGATCCCGCGGCACCCGCCTCGAAGGCCGCGATCGTCGATGCTTCCCAACTGGATCCGGGCAACTACCCGGTCGTACCGCGCACGATCACCAGCCAGAAGCCCGACATCACGGTGGGCGATCTGCTGCAGGAGTCGATCCGGATGGCCGAGCACGTGCCGCTGGCGCTGGATATCGACAACCGCCTGGTGTTCAACAATTCCGCACACGCGATCACGGCGGACTACCCGCCGATCAGCGTCGACAATTTCAATGACAAAGCGCCGGGCCTGATCTCGGGCTGGGAGTCGGGCGGGCGGCATCGGTCCGACACCACGCTCGGGCTGAACGTGGACATCACGGTGCTGCGGTTCGCGAAGCCCGAGCAGGCGGCTGCGGCCGGGAATTTCCTTGTCGGACTGGCCAGTCCGGATAATCCGGACAAGGGGCCGCTACAGCTTCCCGGGTACCCCACCGCCAAGGCGGCGCTGACCTCGCTCGAATGGGTGAAGGCCACCTACGTGCAGGACGACTACCTCTACTGGCTCTATATCGAGGACGACCTCACGGTGCCCGACGGTCCGGAGGCGCTGCTGGACACGGCGAAACTGGTGCTGGACAAGACGATCGAGGCCATGCGGGACTACCGGCCCACCCCGCTGGATCAGCTCGCCGGACTGGCCGCCGATCCCGAGGATCTGCTCGGCCGCACCCTGCCGCCGGGCAAAGGCCAGATCTGGGCGACCGAGGGACTGTACGGTCCCCACGCCGCCCTGACCCTCGACGATCGGCCGGCGGCCACCCGGCGCGCCTTCGACGAGGCCGGGGTGGACCTGGTGGCACATGCGCTCTCCGGCGTCTACCGGGCCCGGGACGCGGCCGGCGCGCAACGGCTCACCGGCGCCTTCGTAGACGAGCTGGGCGACCGGTACAAGCCCATCGACCCGCCGCCCGGCCTGGCGACCGCCCGGTGCCTGCAGCTGAAGGACGAGAAGAACGCCGCCGGAGCGAAATTCATGTGCTATCTGCCCTACGACCACTTTGTCGCCGAGGTGTTCGCCGACCAGTCCCAGGATCTGCGCCAACGACTTTCGGCACAGTACGAGCTACTGGCCTACGGGCACATCTGATGCCGGGCCGGGTGTGACGATCGTTGCTACATTCGTTGCATGTAGGGATCCCGGCAGTGCTGAGGGAGGATGTCCATGCCGTTGCGGCCCGGCACGATCGTGGGCGGCCACCGGGTGATCCGAGTGCTCGGCAGTGGCGGGATGGGCACCGTGTATCTGGTGCAGGATCCGATGTTCCCGCGGCGGCTCGACGCGTTGAAGGTGCTCAGCGCCGATCTGTCCCACGACGAGCACTACCGGGCGCGGTTCGAGCGCGAGGCGAATCTCGCGGCGGAACTGGATCATCCGAATATCGTCACGGTCTATGCGCGCGGCGAGGAGGACGGCCGGCTGTGGATCGCCATGCAGTACGTGCCCGGCACCGACGCCGCCGTGGAATTGAAGAAGAACCCCGCCGGCATGACACCGCAGCGGGCGCTGCGCATCATCACCGAGGTCGGCAAGGCCCTCGACCACGCGCACCGGCGCGGGCTGCTGCACCGGGATGTGAAGCCCGCGAACTTCCTGCTCTCGCCGGGTGAACCGGACGACGAGCCCGGCAGCGAGGAGCGGGTGCTGCTCACCGATTTCGGTGTGGCCAAATCGATCACCGACGGCCGCGAGCTCACCGCCACCGACAGCCTGATGGCGACGCTGGCCTACGCGCCGCCCGAACGCCTGGTCGCCGGGCCGCTCGACCATCGCGGCGACATCTACAGCCTGGGCTGCGCGTTCGTGAAACTGCTCACCGGCCGCACCCCGTTCCCGGTGACCTCGCTGGCCCAGGCCACCCTGGGTCACCTCCAGGAGCCGCCGCCCGCGCTGAGCCCGCTGCGCCCGGATCTGCCGCCGGCGCTGGACGCGGTCATCGCCAAGGTGCTGGCCAAGGATCCGGACCACCGCTACGCCACCTGCCACGACTTCACCCGTGACGCGGCGCTGGCACTGCAGGGCCGGATGCCGTCCGCCGCATCGGTCGTCGCCGAGCCGCGCCGACGGCGGTGGCTCGCTTCGGCCATCGCGGCAATCGTTGTGCTACTCGGTATTTCGGTCATCACCGCCTTCGTGGCCACCGACCACGAGTCCGGCGGCTCGACCGGCGCGACCCCCACCGTGCACACCGATGCGCTGGATCAGGTTCGCTCCGCCCATCCCACCTTCCAGAACAAGACCGTCGCCGCGTTCAACTTCGGCGACGGCAGCCTCTCCGCTGACCTGGACACCAGCGATCAGGCGAAGTTCCTGGTGGACATCGGCTTTCGCTACAGCACCGACTACCGCGCCCAGCCCGACGAGGCGTCGCCGCGCCCACTGTCGCCCTCCGACGTCTCGATCCCCGACGTCGACATCGTGATCGTCGTGCGCACCGACCGGCAGGCGGGCAACGGCGGCCTGCGCGGCCTGCCCAGCAGCTTCCTCTCCTCCAGCCTCTCCCACGCCAGGCTGGTGATCGTCGACGATCCCGCCACCGTCCAGTCCTTCCAGACCTGGACCGACCGCTCCCCCGACGTTCTGGTCCAGAAGGTCGTGCCCGCAATCGTGAAGGTGCTCTGAGCCGACCCGCGCCGAAACCGGTTCTGCCACAGGGGTGAAAGGGCGGCCCGGCGCAGTTGCGCCACGGCGGTTGGCCGGACACTTCGGTCCTGTTAGGCTCCGCCGGAACAGGAGGTCGAGGTGATCGGAAAGCAGTGGGGGCTCCGATGCCTGCTGATCGTGGCCGTGCTGGCGCTCACGGGATGCGGGTCGCCCCCCACATCCCAAACAAGCTCCAGCGCAACGACTTCCGCGCGCTCGAATCGGGACCTGTGCACGCGGATGACCGACTTCTTCCACAACACGCTCGGTGTTCCCGAGGCACAGGTGGCCGAACTCAGCCAGGGCACGATCGACGCGACGATCGCCACGACCGGATCCTGCTATCTGAACCTGCAGCGACGCGCCCCCTACGTGGCCTGGTTGACGGTGCGCAATATGCGCAAGCCCGACCACACCGACCCGACCGGTGACCGCTACCAGCGCCTGGACGGCTTCGGCGAGGACGTCTGGCGGACCCCCGACGACAGCTACCTGACCCGGGTCGGCACCTGGGAGGGCATGCTCGCCATCGACGACAAGATCGCCACGACGAGTTCGGTGCCGCTGCGGATGACGGATCAGAAGGTGCAGGACACCATCCAGTTCCTCATCGCGATCACCCGCGAGATGCAGTGAGTGCCCGATCGTCGGGTCATCGCGCCGGCCGCCCTGGGCTGACGCCATGACCGAGCAATCGCGACTGCGCTACCGACTGATCACCGGGCCCGACGACGCGACCTTCTGCGAGCGGATCAGTGCACTGCTGGACGAGGGTTACCGGCTGCACGGCTCGCCCGCGGTGACGTTCGACGGCACTTCCGTCATCGCCGCGCAGGCGGTGGTGTGGGGCGAGAGCTGACGGACTCCAGTCCGTCGCCGATGCGGCGCGCGGCGGCGGACAACTCCGTGAGGTAGTGGCGGCGTTCGGCGCGGGTGACGTCCTCGCGCAGGGGGCCGATCTGCAATTCCATGACCGCCCGGCCACGGGTATCGAAGACCGGGGCGCTCATATAGCTCAGCGGCAGTGTGACGTCGCTGTCGAATGTCTGTTGGTCGTAGGCGCTTCCGCCGAAGGTCGCCAGCTGCGCCAGCACCTTTCCCCGCAGGTCCTTGCTCCCCGGATGTTCGGCGAGGTGGTCGGCGACCTCGGAGAGCACCCGGACACCGGGCAGGCTGTCGGCTTCCAGCCGCCAGGCGCAGTAGCCGGCGGTCCGCAGGGTGTCGAGGACGGCGCGATATTCGTCACGCCGCTCGGTCCCTCGGGTGTCGAGCCAATCCCGTTGGCGGGCCGCGCCGGTGTGGGCGATGATCGCGGCCCCGGCCGGCGCGAGCAGTGGAATCCGCACCCCCGACTCCATTCCCACGGTGAGGCGGTCGCGGGTGACGGCGACGAACTTCAGGTGACCCCCGCTGAGCGCGGTCAGCGCCGCGCCGCAGTCGACGCGATCGGCCAGCCGCGCCAATTCCCGGTCCAGCCAGGCGCGATCCTGCTGGCCCGCGGCGGCCCGCGCCCCGACGGCGGCGAGCCGCACGCCGAGTTCATAGCTCAGATCGGGGAGCCGGCGTACCCAGCCGCGTTCGGCCAGTGCGGCCAGGATCGCTCCGGTGGTGGAGCGGTTCAGGTCCAGGCTGTCGGCGATCTCGGCCGAGGTGAGCGAGTCACGTTGCGCGGCGAGCAATTCCACGATGGAGATCACGCGCTGGGTGGGCGGTGAGCTCTCGGTCTTGCCAGTGGGCACGCGGGTCTCCTAGCCTGAGCCGCGGCACAAATAGCCGCACGGCTGAATACGAATAATTGCACCGAGGAGCAGGGCATGGCAACCACTGGGACACAGGGGCCGATCGGGTCGTGATCGCGGATTTCGCCGACCACTGGCTGCTGTACTGCTCCATCCCGCTCGTCGCCGCCCTCATCGGCTGGGTGACCAAGATCGTCGCCGTGCAGATGCTGATGTATCCGCTCGAATTCAAGGGCATCCCACCGTGGCTGGGCTGGCAGGGCGTCATTCCACGCTCCGCGCCGCGCATGGCCACCATCGCGGTGGACCTCATGTTCGGCAAGCTCATCGATCCGCAGGACATCATCGCCCGCATCGATGTCGCCGAGCTGACCACGCGGCTGCGCGAACCCCTCGACGCCGGTGTCGATTACATGGTCCGCGCCATGATGATGAAGCATCAGCCCCGGCTCTGGGTGAACATGCCCGATGCCGCCCAGCGCGCCATCATCGAACGCGCGCAACGGGATCTGCCGCAGCTGATCGAGGACATCGTCTACGACCTGCGCACCAATATCGACCAGGTGATGGATCTGCGCGGCATGGCCATCAGCGCGCTGGTGGACGACAAGTCGCTGCTGGTGGAGATGGTGCGCCGGGTGGGCCGCAACGAGCTGCGCTTCATCGTGCGCTCGGGCCTGATCTTCGGCACGGTGCTGGGCTTCGTGCAGATGATCACCTGGGCGCTCACCCACTCCCCGCTGCTCATGCCCGCCTTCGGCGGCTTCACCGGGTTGATCACCGACTGGCTGGCGCTGCAGATGATCTTCCGTCCGATCCGTCCGGTCGGTATCGGACCGTTCAAGTGGCAGGGCCTGTTCCACAAGCGCCGGGAGCAGGTCTGCACCGACTACGGCGATCTCATCGCCACCGAGATCCTCACCCCCGCACGCATTCTCGAGGCCGTCCTCAATGGCGAGCGTGCCGACCGGTTGGCATCTCTACTGAGCCGGCACGTCAGCGAGTTCCTCGAACTGCAGACCGGCCCGGCCCGCCCGCTCATGATGATGGTCGCGCGCGACAGCTACACCGCCCTGGAACGCGATGCGGTCACCTTCGTGCTCGATCACGTCAAGGCCGCCGCGCACTCCGGTTTCGATCAGCACGCCATGGAGGCCCTGGATGTGCGCAACCTCGTCATCGAGAAGACGAAGCAACTCACCGACGACGAGTACGAGGGTCTGCTGCGACCGGCGTTCAAACAAGACGAATGGAAGCTGGTGGCCATCGGCGCGGTGCTCGGGTTTCTGGTCGGCGAACTCCAGGTTCACCTGATTTTGGGGTGAGCCCGCTGATTTCGGCATACATTCCGGACCTCGTTCACCCTCGGCGGCGTCGGGTTGGTCGTACGATGGGGACTCGCGCGCAAAACCACACGTAGCACCGAATTCGCATGCTACGCAGGTCGTCCGCCATGGCGAAGTGCCACGCAGAGTCGGCGAAGTTGCGGCGAGTCTCCTCAAATTGCGATGTTTGCGAAGCCGAATCGGTACCATCCTGCACGTGCGCAAGATGTATGCGGGCGCCCGACTACGGCGGTTGCGCGAGGAACGGCGGATGACCCAGGCGGCCTTGGCCAAATCCCTGGACCTGTCTCCCAGCTACCTCAACCAGCTCGAGCGTGATCAGCGGCCGCTCACCATTCCCGTGCTGCTGAAACTGAACTCCACCTTCGACCTCGATGTGCAGTTCTTCGCCGCGGATTCCGACGCGCGGCTGGTCTCGGACCTGCACGAGATCCTGGTGGAGGCCGCCGGCGGCAATGCCGCGCCGGTGGCCGAGGTCGAGGACCTGGCCACCCGCATGCCCGAGGTCGCGAAAATCGTTGTGGCCATGCACCGCCGACTACGTGCCGCGACCGACCAGTTGGACCTCTTGTCCTCCAAGGTGGCCACCCCCACCGGCGCGCCCGGCGTCCCCATGCCCTACGAGGACGTGCGCGACTTCTTCTACGATCACCACAATCACATCGCCCAGCTGGATCTCGCGGCCGAGCGGCTGTTCGAGGAGAGCGGGCTCACCATCGGCTCCCTCGACCGGCAGCTGGCCCGGGTCGCCGAGGAACGCGCCGGGGTCACCGTCCTGGTCCGCGGCGACGGCGCCGATCCGAACATCCCCAAGCGCCACTACGAGCCCGAGACCCGCACCCTCACCCTGGCCCGGCGGCTGCGGCCCGGGCAGCGCGCCTTCCAGATCGCCACCACCCTGGCCTTCCTGCTGCACGGCGGCCTGCTCGACGAGGTTCTCGACGAAAGTCCCGCGCTCACCGGCGAATCCCGCACCCTGGCCCGGATCGGGCTGGCCAACTACTTCGCCGGCGCGCTCGTCCTGCCGTACAGCAAGTTCCTGCGCTCGGCCGAGGAGCTGCACTACGACATCGACCTGCTGAGCCTGCGCTTCGAGGTCGGCTTCGAAACCGTCTGCCATCGGCTCAGCACCCTGCAGCGGCAGGGCCAGCGCGGGGTGCCGTTCTTCCTGATCCGCACCGATCGCGCGGGCAATATCTCGAAACGCCAGTCCGCCACCGCCTTCCACTTCTCCCGGGTGGGTGGCAGCTGCCCGCTGTGGGTGGTGCACGAGGCGTTCAACCATCCCGGCCGCATGCTGTCCCAGATCGCCGCCATGCCCGACGGGCGGCGCTATCTGTGGGTGGCCCGCACCACCGCGCCCACTCCGACCGGATTCGGCACGGCCGGAAAGGAATTCGCCATCGGGCTGGGTTGCGACATCGAATACGCCGACCGGCTGGTGTATTCGCGCAGCCTGGAGCTGGACGATCCGGCCGCGGCCGCGCCCATCGGCGCGGGCTGCAAGGTGTGCGAGCGCCCCGGCTGCGCCCAGCGCGCCTTTCCGCAGATCGGACGGCCGCTGGCGATCAGCGAGCACACCAGTTCGGATCTGCCGTATCCCCGTATGCCCCGCTGAGATTCCAGGTCGCCAGCGGCCGGCAATACCGAGGTGGTCAGAGCCAAGATGCGCACTATCGATCAGCTGGGCATCAACGAGGACATCGAGGACATCCTCATCACCCTCAGCGGCCAGCACCACGTCATCCGGCCGATGACCGGCCGTAAATCCAAGGGCCTGTTCCTCTATCTCGCGCTGGACCGCGGCCGCGCCAACCCGGCCATGGCCCGCCACCGCCTCGAGGGCATCGAGGAGGACGTCGAAGTGTGAGAAACCGCCCGGCAGCATCCCTGTTCGCCAGTACGGACGGCATCGCCGAATTCCGTGCGGGCGAACGTGTCCGTGCCCGTAGTGAGCCTTCGATCTTGAATCCCCATGACGGGTCACCGATTTGCAATCGATCGGGCGCGCACCCAGCGGCTACCCGGTAGTGTGAACAGCGTCGAACAATCGGTCATCCGGCCGTCTCCGGAGCCGTGTTCGCATTCGTTCAGCCGATGCCAGACGGCGCTGTCCCGCATCGTGGACCCCGGCTGCTCTTCCTCGCCTCGCGTCCGACCCGACCTGTGAAAGGACGAAAGGAACCGCCCCCATGATCACCCAGGCAGATCTGCCCGCAGGACTTCAACTGCGGACGAGCGCGGCCGGCGGCCCCCACGGCAGCTGCGTCCAGGTCGGCTACTGGCCCGGCCGCGGCATCGTGGTCGCCCACAGCAAGGAAGGCAGCAACGGCGCGGTGCTGCTCTTCACGGTCCGGGAGTGGGAAGCCTTCATCCAGGGCGTGAAGGCCGACGAATTCCCGGCCGCCGGCTGACTTTCCGGACGCGCCGCACCCACCTGTCCGCCATCGGTACTCGAGACCGGCCGGTCCCGCGGAATGCGACGGCGGGGGTGGGGACGGGTTAGGTTCGGTGGCTGTGGCGTTCGAATACCGGGTTGGCGACATCCTCGAGCTGTCCTGTCCGTTCACCGAGGCGCGGGTATCCGAGGTGACGGCGGACGAAGTCCTCGTCGAATGGCCGTGGTGGGCCGTGGATCCGGCGAGTGACGGACTGCGGTGGAACGGTGTGGTGGCGGTGGCGGCCGGACCGGCCACGCCCGGGTGGGAACGGGAAGTGTTCCGGATTCAGCCCGCGGCCGCAGAACTCACCGCCGAGGCCGGCTGCCGCATCGGGATTCCGCTGACCGTCGTCCACGTCGTCGCCGTGCGGCACTTCGATCCGCCGCGCGTGACAGGGTGGCTGCCGCGGCCACGGAGGGAGGTCGTCTACCTGCGCGCGGGACAGTCCTTCGATCCGGAGCTCGACGATCAGGGCGCCGCGTTCGACCCCGAGGACGACATCCCCCGGCGCGTCGAATTACGGTTCCGCCCCTACGCATTCCTGGAGATCGGCGACGAGGTCGCCGACGCCGGCGGGCGCGCGTGGCGCTTCGGCGGACCCTGGACCTGGCAGCCGTTCGACGGGGCCGAACCCGGTCGGCCCACCTGGCCGCTGCTGCTGCTCACCCGCGACGGCGACAGCGATGACGCGGCCGCGGTCGACGTCACCGAGGCCACGCTCACGGGTTCGCACGACGAAGAACTCGCCCGGTGGAACGAACTGGCGCAGCTGACCCCGTAGCCCACGGACGGCTGAGCCGTCAGGACTTGGCCAGATACTCCAGGCGTTCGGCGGCCACGGCCGCGCGCATCATGCTCGCCAGGCCGGGATGGTTCCGCAGACCCGGGTCGGACTCGACGATCTCGCGCGCCAGCTGCTGTGCGGCCGTGATGACTTCGAGGTCGTCGAGCAGCGACAGCAGGCGCAGGCTGCGGGCCGTGCCCGACTGCGCCGAGCCCAGCACATCGCCCTCGCGGCGCTGCCGCAGATCCAGCACCGCCAGTTCGAAACCGTCGGTGGTGCCCGCGACCGCCTCCAACCGGGCCATGGCCGTTCCCATCGGATTTGTCTCGGTGATGAGCAGGCACAGGCCCGCATGCTTGCCCCGGCCGACGCGGCCGCGCAGCTGATGCAGCTGGCTCACGCCGAAACGATCCGCGTCCACGATCACCATGACCGTGGCATTCGGGACGTCGACACCCACCTCGACCACCGTGGTGCACACCAGCACATCGATCTCGGCATCATTGAAGGCCCGCATGACGCGGTCCTTCTCATCGGCCGGCAGCCGACCGTGCAGCAGGCCCACCCGCAGATCCTTGAAGGCCCCGGAGCCGAGCATCTCGTACATGTCGACCGCCGAGTGGGTAGTGGGCCCCTCCTTCTCCTCCTCGGCTTTCGCCTTGCGGCCCTTGGCCTTTCCGTTCTCCTCTTCGTCGCCGATGCGCGAGCACACCACATAGGCCTGACGCCCCTGCGCCACCTCCTCGCCGATGCGCTCCCAGGCCCGATCCACCCACGCCGGTTTCACCTTGGCGGGAACGACTTTCGAAGTGATGGGGGAGCGGCCGCGCGGAAGCTGGGTCAGCACAGAGGTTTCCAGATCGCCCAGCGTGGTCATGGCGATGGTGCGCGGAATCGGGGTCGCCGTCATGACCAGCAGGTGCGGGCTGGCAGTGTCCTTGGCCTTGGCGCGCAACGCATCCCGCTGCTCCACGCCGAAGCGGTGCTGCTCGTCGACGACCACCATGCCCAGATCGAAGAACTCCACATTGTCCTGGATCAGGGCGTGCGTGCCGATCACCAGGCCCGCCTCGCCGGTGACCGCGTCCAGCAGGGCCGCCTTCTTCTGGCCCGCCGACATGGAGCCGGTCACCAGCACCACCTTGGTGGCCTGGTCGGCCGCACCCAGCTCCCCCGCGTTACCGAGATCGCCGAGCATCTTCGTCAAGGAGCGATAGTGCTGCGCCGCAAGAACTTCCGTCGGTGCGAGCAGTGCGCACTGCTGGCCGTTGTCCACCACCTGCAGCATGGCGTGCAGAGCGACGATGGTCTTGCCCGAGCCCACCTCACCCTGTAGTAGCCGGTGCATGGGATGGCTGCGCGACAGGTCGGCGGAGATCTCGTCGATGACCGTGCGCTGACCCTCGGTCAGCTCGAACGGCAGCCGCTTGTCGAAGGCGGCCGCGATGCCGTCGGTGCGCGGCGGGCACGACTTGGCCGCCCGGCCCTCCACCTGATGGCGGCGCTCGGCCAGCACCAGCTGCAGGGCCATGGCCTCGTCGAAACGCAAACGGCCGCGGGCGGCTTCGATATCGGCCTTGTGCTCGGGCAGGTGGATCAGGCGCAGCGCGTCGGAGACCGGCAGCAGCGCGTGCTCGGTCCGCAGCGCTTCCGGCAGCGGATCGTCGATGGGGTCGAGCTGGTCGAGCACCTGGCGGATGCAGCGCAGCAGATCCCAGCTCTGCACCTTGGCGGTCGACGGGTACACCGGGATGAACTCGCGCTCGAAGAACGAGACATCCACTCCCCCCGCGCCTTTCGCGCTCTGCGCCAGGCCGCGCAGCGCGCCGCCGCCGCGCACGGTGGTGAGGCTCTCGATCGATCCGTCACCCTTTTCCGGCAGGATCAGATAGTCCGGATGCGAGAGGTTCCAGCGGTCGGGCCGCCACCAGTGCACGGTGCCCGACATCATCGCCCGCACACCCTCTTTCACCAGATAGCGCACCTTGTCGCCATTGAAGAAGGTGATCTCCACCGGGCGCGCGCCGCCGGTGTCCAGGTTCACCTTGAGCAGGCTGCCGCGCCGGTTCTTCATGGGCCGCAGCTCGGTCTTGGTGACCCGGCCCATCACCGTGATGTGCTGGCCCTCCTCGGGCGCCTCCTCGGTGAGCGGCTGCCCCTGGGTGGCGTAGCGCAGCGGATAGTGCCGCAGCAGGTCCTCCACCGTCTGCATGTCGAAGTGCTCCTGCAGCCCCTCGGCCGCCTTCACCCCGAGCACGTGGTCGAGCCGATCCGCCAGTGTCGCCATCTATTCCACCCCGATCTGCACCAGGTCACCGGCCTGCCCGCCCGGGTACACCACCACTTCCACACCCGGGAAACCCGCCGCCACATGCCCGGCCAGATCAGCGGAAAGCCCTTCCGGCGCATCACATCCGATGAGCATGGTCACCAATTCCCCTCCCAGCCCGAGCATCCGGTCCAGCAACGTGCGCCCAGCCGCCCGGACATCCGAATCGATCACCACCACATCGTGGCCCACCAGCCCGAGCCCGTCCCCCGCCTCGCACATCCCCACCATGGTCAGCGCCCGCTCCGGCGCCATTCGCAAAGCCCCCCACCGTGTCCCGGCCGCCGCCTCCGACATGGCGAAGGCGTCGTCGGCCGCGGCCCGCCCCGTATCGTGCATGGCCAGCGCCGCCAGCCCCTGCACCATGGACCCGCACGGCAGCATCAGCACCTCCCGCTGCCCGTCCCGCGCCGCCACACTCACGGCCACCAGCTCGTGCGCGGGCAGTGCCCCGTTCGGCAGCACCAGTACCTCCCGCTGCCGGACCACGCGAATCGCTTCGAGCAGCACGTCCGCCGTCACCTCGCCCTCGAGCACCACGGCGCCCGCGTCCTCGAACAGCCGCACCGCGCCCGCCCCGGCCGCCACCGCCAGAATCGCCCGGTCCGTCCCGCCGTGAGTGTGGGTGGACATGGTCAGCGTCTCGATGCGAATCCCACTCAGCGCCCCCGTCTCGAGCCCGGCCTCGACCGCCGCCCCCGCATCGGCGCAGTGCACGTGCGCGGACCAGGTCTGCGACCCGTCCCCCACGACGACCACCGAATCCCCCAGCGCACCGAGCCGATCCCGTAGGGCGGCGATCCGCTCCTCGTCGGTCGCGCGCACCAGGAACATGACCTCGTAGTGCGGCGCGGCCACCCCCGCCCGGCCGAACGATCCGTTCGTAGCCGAATTCGCTACCGCGACAACCGGATTCGATGCCAATCCGGCAGCTGTCCCCGGCCCCGCGCCCGCAGCGTCCGCGCCGCGTTCGCCCGTGGCGCTCACCCCGTGCAGTTCCGGTGCGCCGCGCCGGTAAGCCGGTCGCGGCGGCGCGCTCCCCCCGGCCGCCGCCACCAATTCGTCCAGCAGTACCAGCAGACCGCGCGCCCCGGCGTCCACCACCCCGGCCTCGCGCAGCACACCCAGTTGGGTGGGCGTCTCCCCCAACGCCTTGGCCGCTCCATCGGCCGCCGCCAGCGCCACCGCGACCAGATCCCGCTCCGGACAGTCGGCCGCCCGTTCGGCGGCTCGGTCCAGCACCGTGAGCATGGTCCCCTCGACCGGCGAACTCAGCGCCTCGCGCACCAGCCGCGCGGCCCGCCGCAACGCAACCCGCAGCGCCTGCTCCGTCAACGGCCCCTCGGTCACCGCATCCGCTATCCCGCGTAGCACCTGCGACAGGATGATCCCCGAATTCCCGCGTGCCCCGATGGTCGCGGCACGCGCCATCGCGGCGCCGACCTCCCGAGCACTCGGCCCACTCGCACGATTCAGTCCCCGGTCCGGGGCCTCCATCGCGGCGGCCGGCGACACCACACCCGATGCGTCGAGACCTTCCGGCTCTCCAGCCGCAGCGACCTGGTCGCGGCTGCTGTCCGTGTGCGGTCCGAGGTCGGCCACGACGGGCAGTCCCGAACCCGTGACGACGGACCCTTCTCCCGCGGCGGTCTCCGCGCCGCGAACGGCTGCCCGCATGGTGCTGAGGAGGTTGGTGCCGGTATCGGAGTCGGCGACGGGGAAGACATTGAGGGCGTTGATCTCGTCCCGGTGGCGTTCCAGGGCGGCGAGGGTGAGCCGGCCCCAGCACAGCAGGGCGGTTCCATCCAGGCCCTCGTGACCGTCGAGCGCGTCCGCTACCCCGGGCACCGTCACCGTCCTCTCACGTCGTGGAATCCCGGCCGCCAGCCTAGTCGGGGCAACCGACACCACGCCGCCACCTGGCATTCGTACGCCGCATACGGAACCGTGCCCGGGGGCTGATTGGACACGCCCGGGCGGGGTTGGCTACTCTTGTGCGGTTGCCTCACGCAGGCACGGTCCTGCCCTCTCAGGTATCGGCCCGCGTTCACCAGCGATTCGCTGGTAGGTACGTCCAAGACATTAGGCTTTCGGACACGCTGTGCACCGTGCAGCGCGTCCCTCTATGACATGAAGGAGCTCGCGACTATGGCTGCCGTCTGTGACGTCTGCGCCAAGGGCCCCGGCTTCGGTAAGTCGGTTTCGCACTCGCACCGGCGCACCAACCGTCGCTGGAACCCGAACATCCAGACCGTTCGCGCCCAGGTTGCCCCCGGCAACACCCGCCGCATGAACGTCTGCACCTCCTGCCTGAAGGCGGGCAAGGTCGTTCGCGGCTGAATCAGCTTTTCCACAGAAGCCCCGGCACCCAGAATTGGGTGATCCGGGGCTTTTGTTTGCAATGGGAGGACGCATGAGCGAATGGCGGGTGGTCCCGCTCGGGGCCGAGCATGCCCACAGTCTCGGCGCCTGCCATGTCGCCTGCTGGCGTGAGGCGTATCGGGGCCTGATCCCCGAGCACGTGCTGGACGCCTTCGATGTGGATCAGCGCGCCGCGGCCTGGGACCGGGTCCGGGTGAAGTATCCGGGGCACGTGTGGGTCGCCGTCGTCGACGACACCGTCGTCGGATTCGCGGCCGCCGGCCCCGCGGCCGAGGAGAACTCGCCCACGCCACGGGAACTCAATGCCCTGTACGTGCGTGCCGCCTACTACGGCACCGGCCTCGCCGACGATCTGATGCGCACGGTGCTGTCGGACGACGCCGACACCTCACTCTGGGTGTTCGAGGAGAACCCGCGCGCGCACGCCTTCTACAAGAAGTACGGCTTCGAACTCGACGGGGAACGCCGAGTCGAAGCCTTCAGTCCCGCAATGCAAGTGCGGATGGTGCGTCGGGCGCCGCGCGACGAGGACCGGCGCCCGACGCCCGGGATCACGCCGCGCCGTTGATGCAGTCCACCTGCTGGCTGATCGACTGCACCACGCACGCCAGGCGCGAGGTCACGTTCGACGACAGGCCGCTCACGCTATTGGTGTCGAGCAGGCTGCCGACCGGGGTGACCGTGGTGGTCTTCGCGTCGGGAACGTACGGGTCCAGCGTCAACGGCTCGGCGTTCGCGGCGGCCGGGGCCGCGGCCAGCGCCGCACCCGCCGCCAGCGCGACGAAAACACCACGGGCAGTCTTCTTCTGCATACACATGCTCCTGAATCAGGTAACGGATCAGCGCTACGGCAGACGCCAGTCCACCGGCGCGGCCCCTAGGGTACCCAGCAATTCGTTGGTTCGGGAGAAAGGCCGAGAACCGAAGAATCCTCGCGAAGCCGACAGCGGTGAGGGATGGGCCGATTCGATGTACGGAGTGCTGCCCAGCATCGGCTTCAACGTCGAGGCGTCGCGGCCCCACAGAATCGCCACCAGCGGCTGGTCCCGGGCCACGAGCGCCCGAATTGCCTGCTCGGTCACCGCTTCCCAGCCCTTGCCGCGATGCGAGGCCGGCTGGCCCGGCTGCACCGTCAGCACTCGGTTCAGCATCAGCACGCCCTGATCGCACCACGGCGACAGATCACCGTTGGACGGCGTCGGGAAGCCGAGATCCTTGGAGTACTCCGAGTAGATGTTCGACAGGCTGCGCGGGATGGGCGAAACATCCGGGGCCACCGAGAAACTCAGCCCCACCGGATGGCCCGGGGTCGGATACGGATCCTGGCCGACGATGAGGACCCGCACCTTGTCGAACGGCCGCTGGAAGGCCCGCAGCACGTTCTCTCCCTTCGGGAGATAGCCACGCCCCTCGGCATTTTCGGTTCGCAGGAATTCACCCATCGCGGCAATGCGGTCGGTCACCGGCTCGAGGGCCTCGGCCCAGCCCGTATCGATGACTTCCGACAGTGGTTTCGCACCCATGTCGGGAAAACTTATCGTGTCGAGTTTCATCTCGGTACCGGACCCGGCTATGCGAAGGATTCCCAACCGGCCGGTCCGGACCGGAGGGCGCCGTCGACAGTGACGCCCGCGCCTGCGCGGACCTGTCCGATGCGCACCCAGCCCTCCGGCAAATCGCCCGAATCGGCGAAAGTCGCTGCGAATGCGTGGTCTTCGCCGCCCGCCAGAATCCAGTCGAGGGGGTTGACGCCCAGCGCCTTCCCCACCGCCTCCAGCCCGGGATCGGCCAGCGCCGCCGCCGCCAGATCGATGGCCACACCGGAGGATTCGGCGATATGCCCGAGATTGGCGAGCAGCCCGTCCGACACATCGGTCAGCGCGGTGATCTCCGCGGTGTCCGGCAACTCCAGCACCGCCTCGTAGAGCGGCTGCGGAACCCGGTGCGCGGCAACAGCTTCCGCGAACTCGGCAGCGTCGACCGCGGCCGTCAGCACCGCCAGCCCCGCGGCCGACCAGCCCAGCCGCCCGGCCACCGCCACCACGTCGCCCGGCCGCGCCCCCGACAGCTTGATGGGCGCGTGGCGTGGATCCCCGAACGCCGTCACCGAAATGATCAGCAGCGGGCTGCGCACCATGTCGCCGCCCGCGATCGAGGCACCGGCCCGGCCGGCCTCGGCCCACAGGCCGTCCGCCAGCGCGCGCACGAATTCGACCGGGGTGTCCGACGGGCAGCCCAGGCCCACCACGAAGGCGCTGGGCACCGCGCCCATGGCGACCACGTCCGCGGCGTTCTGGGCAATGGCCTTGCGGCCGATATCGTGCGCGCTCGACCAGTCGGTGCGGAAGTGCCGGTCCTGGACGAGCATGTCGGTGGTCACCACGAACCGGCC
Organism: Nocardia sp. CA-151230; assembly: GCF_050942175.1. Lineage (NCBI taxonomy): Bacteria > Bacillati > Actinomycetota > Actinomycetes > Mycobacteriales > Nocardiaceae > Nocardia > Nocardia sp. CA-151230. The sequence continues at coordinate 2,129,600 of NZ_CP192061.1, read as the reverse complement.
CTCGGGCGCGGCGATCACCGCCGCGTCGTCACCCGGGCCGAGCAGCACCCCCGGCGTCTGCGTCCGCCCCTGGTTCACCAGCGCGATGAGCCCGAATTCCCCGAGCTCGCCCACGGTGCGGGCGGCCGGAACGGACTGCGGCCTGCTGCTGGTGGTGATGGCGGTCTCCTTCGGGACGAGTGTGATGCGGACGCCTGATCGCTCGACGGTACCCTCGAACCCGCAATCGACGACCAGCAGCCGGGACGCGTGCCCGGCACGCCACGATCGGGGACCGACGACCGGATGAGCAACGACACCCGCGGCACCGAACCGGACACCACACCGGAGCGCACCGACGCGACCGAAGCCGACGCGGCGAAGGCCGCCGACGCCACGGCGGCGGAGGCCGCAGACGCCGCGAAGTCGGAGGGCTTGGAGTCGAAGGACCCGAAGTCGAAGGACTCGGACGCCGCCGAGTCGAAGGACTCGGACGCCGCCGAGTCGAAGGACTCGGACGCCGCGGAGTCGAAGGACTCGGACACCGTTGAAGAGGCTGCCGCGAGCCAGGACTCGGACGAGGACTACGAGGTCCGCCGCTCGCCGGCTCTCATCGCCACCGCCGTCGCCCTCCCGGTCGCGCTGGTCGTCGGGCTGCTCGTCATGGGTGTGCTGGCCAACCGTCATCACAGCCGCGACCCGCTGATTCTGGGGGCCGTGCCCGCGCCCACCGCGTCCGGCCCGGAGTGCGCCGCCCTGATGCCCGCGCTGCCCGACAAGATCGGTGACTACACCACCTCCGAGCTGGTGCAGCCCGCACCGCCCGCCACACACGCCTGGCAGCTGCCGGACGGCGGCGACCCCATCGTGGTGCGCTGCGGCCTGGATCGGCCGCTGGAATTCGTCAAGTCCTCGAGCATGAACCAGATCCAGACCAGCAAAGCGGTCAATGGAGACTCGGGCGTCAACTGGTTCGAGGTGCGTGACCAGACCAGCGGTGTCACCTCCGGCACCTACTGGGCGGTGGACCGTGGCGTCTATATCGCGCTGACCATGCCCGACAATGCCGGACCCGCTCCGCTGCAGGACATTTCGGCGGCCATCCAGCAGACGATCCCGCAGAAGCCGATCGACCCGAACCCGATCCCGAACTGACGGCAGCCGGTCCGACAGACATATATCTGTCGGTGCCTGCGCTCTTCGTCAGAGCTTGCGGAGCGTGGCCTTCCCGGCCGTGAGGTCGATCCCCACGCCCTCGTCCCCGTCGCCCGGGTTCTCCCGGTGCATGAGCACCGACTGCCGCTGCTCCATCTCGTGCCGCTTGGCAGAGTTGAATGCCGCGTCGAACTGCTCCAGGCCGATGGCCGCCGCGCTGCGGTCACCGTCCTCGGCCCGCATCCACGGCAGCGCGGTCCGCCCGGTCACCCTGCGGTAGGCCACATCGGCGAAGGCCACCGCGATGATCAGCAGTGCCAGGCCGGGAATCGTCAGAGCCACGATCACCTGATCGAGGCTACGCCCGGCCCGAGGCGGCTGCCGTCGCCCGCAGGTCGCATGCGAACGGCCCGGCTCCTCATCCGAATTGATGAACCGGGCCGCCGCAGATGCGGTCAGCGCAGGCCGGTGCCGCGCGCGCGAGCCGTCTCGATGAGGGTGCTCACCAGCGTCCGATTGTCGATGCCGGTGGCCTCCCACATGCGCGGGTACATGGAGATGGCGGTGAACCCGGGCATGGTGTTGATCTCGTTGATGACCGGCCCGTCGGCGGTCACGAAGAAGTCGACGCGGGCCAGGCCCTGGCAGTCCAGCGCCCGGAAGGCCTGTACCGCCAGCTCCCGGATCTGCTGGGACACATCGTCGTCCAGCTTGGCGGGGACGTCGAACTCGCAGACGTCGTCGAGGTACTTGGTGTCGAAGTCGTAGAAGTCGGGCGCCTCGGCGTCGTCCTCGGGCATCCGGATCTCGGCCACCACACTGGCTTCCACTCGGCCGTCCGGGAATTCCAGGACACCGCACTCGACTTCGCGGCCGACGATGCCGGCCTCCACGATCACCTTCGGGTCGTGGCGGCGCGCGATCTCGATGGCGGCGTCGAGCTCGTCCCAGCTGTCCACCTTGGTGATGCCGATGGACGACCCGCCGCGGGCGGGCTTCACGAAGACCGGCAGCGCCAGGCGGGCCCGGTCGGCGGCGGCGACCGTCGCCACGCCGGGCCGCAGCACCACCTGCACACCGATCGGAAGACCTTCGGCCGCAAGGAGTTTCTTGGTGAACTCCTTGTCCATCCCGGCCGCGCTGGCCAGTACGCCCGGACCCACATAGGGCAGCTCGGCCAGCTCCAGCAGACCCTGCACGGTGCCGTCCTCACCGAAGGCGCCGTGCAGCACCGGGAACACCACATCCACGGCACCCAGCACGGTGTCGGCGCCGTCCAGCGGCACCAGCGCGCCACCGCGCGAGGGATCGGCGGTCAGCGCCAGCGCGGTGCCCTGCTCGTCGACCGCGGGTAGCGCCCGATCCTGCGCGGACAGCGCCCGCGGATCCGCGTCGCCGAGCACCCAGGTGCCGTCGCGCGTGATGCCGATCGGAACCGCCTCGTACCGATCGGGATCGAGGCTCGCCAGCACGGTGCGTGCCGAGACACACGACACCCCGTGCTCGTTGCTGCGGCCACCGAACACCACCGCCACCCTGGTCCTGTTGGTCATGCCCCGAACCGTACCCGGTCGAATATGGCGGCAGTGTTACACGGTCGTCCCGACCAGGGGCAGGTCACTCCGATTTCAGGCGGCGACCCTGCAACTGCCCGACCGCCTCGGCCGCCGACAGCCCCTCGTGGCACACCTGGTGCACGGCATTGGTGAGCGGCATTTCCACCCCGTGCGCCGCGGCCAGCGCCCGCACCGATGTGCAGGACTTCACACCCTCCACGACCTGGCCATGAGTGGCGTCCAGCGCCGTCTCCATGGTGCCGCCCGCACCCAGCGCGTGCCCGAAGGAGCGATTGCGCGACAACGGCGAGGTGCAGGTGGCCACCAGATCGCCGACACCCGCCAGCCCCGCGAAGGTGACCGGCTCCGCGCCCACGGCCACCCCGAGCCGGATGATCTCGGCCAGCCCGCGGGTGATGAGGGTGGCGATCGAGTTGTCACCCAACCCCATCCCCGAGGCGATGCCGCAGGCCAGCGCGATGACGTTCTTGCAGGCGCCGCCGATCTCGCAGCCGATCACGTCGGAATTGGTGTACGGCCGGAAATAGCCGGTGGCACAGGCGTGCTGGACCGCCTCGGCCCGCGCCACGTCCGGGCAGGCCACCACGGTCGCGGCGGGCTGGCCGGCGGCGATCTCGTGCGACAGGTTCGGGCCCGACAGCACCGCGATCCGGTTCGGATCCGCGCCGCTGACCTCCGCCACGACCTGGCTCATCCGCAACAGGGTCCCGGTCTCGATGCCCTTGGCCAGACTCAGCAGCGTGGCATCGGCCGGAATCAGGTCCTTCCAGGCCGTGAGATTGGCACGCAGCGACTGCGAGGGCACCGCCAGCACCACGATGTCGGCACCGTCCAGCGCGAGCGCGGGATCATCGGTCGCGGCCATCGGCGGCAACGCCACATCCGGCAGATACCAGGGATTGCGATGCTCGGTGGCAAGCACTTTGGCCACCTCCGGCCGTCGAGCCCACATGGTGGTCTCGGTTCCCGCCTCCGCCAACACCTTCGCGAACGCGGTCCCCCACGACCCCGCGCCCAACACCGCTGCCCTTACCATCAGACAAATATAATTCGCCCTTCGCTTCGCTCCCGGCAGGGTTCGCGGCCCCGAGGTCTCAATTATTCGCCGTCTCGATTCTTCGCCTCCTCGGCTCCTCCGCTTCGCTCCGTCGCTCCCAGGCGGAGGTCTGTCAAGCCGCGGTACAGAATCGAGACGGCCGCGAACCCTCGGGATTTGTCTCGATCGGTGGTCGGCCACACGGCCGTCATCCAGGAGTGGGAGGATTCGGACATGCGTCCGTCCGTGCACGCGGTCATCGCGGTCAAGAGTCTCGGACTCGCCAAGAGTCGGTTGTCCGATGGGCTGCCCGCGCATCAGCGGCCGCGCCTGGTGCTGGCCATGCTGTCGGACACCGTCACCGCCGCGGCCGCCGCCCGCGGGGTGGCCTCGGTGACGGTGGTGACCCCGGATCCGACGGTCGCCGATCTGGTTCGCGGCCTGGGCGCGACGGTCCATCCCGAACCCGCCTCGATCCCGCCGAACACCAGCGGACTGAACGCCGCCCTGGCCGCGGGCGCGGCCGCGGTGCGGAAGGCCCACGGCCCGGTCGATCTGCTTGCCCTGCAAGCGGATCTGCCCGCGCTGAGCCCGGCCGAACTGTGCGACATGCTGGCGAGCACCGGGCATCAGCGCTCGGTGGTCGCCGATCACGAGGGCAGTGGCACCGTCGCCCTGCTGGTGCGCGGCGGATCCGCCGCGCTGAACCCGCTTTTCGGTCCGGACTCCGCCCGCCGTCACATCGCCGACGGCGCAGTGGAGTTGCTGGGCAAGTGGCCCGGACTACGGCAGGACGTCGACACCGCCGCGGATCTCGAACGCGCCGCCGCGCTCGGGGTCGGGCGAGCCACCCGCACGCTGCTGCGTGAAATCGGCGTGTCGCAGGCGTGTCGAGGAATCGAAGATATCTACCGAGCCGGGTCCTCACTGTGCTGACGCGGCGTGATCTGCGCTGCAATGGACGGTGTCAGTTCGGCACCCCACCCGCGACATAAGGAATGATCGTGAGAGTGAGCGATACGGATACCGTCAAGCAATCGCCGCTACTACCGGCGGCGCCGCCCGCGGCAACCCCACCGCCCACTGTCATAGCGCCGCTCCCGGCGGACCGGTATGTCAATCGGGAACTCAGCTGGCTCGATTTCAACGCCCGCGTCCTCGCCCTCGCCGAGGACCAATCCCAGCCGCTGCTCGAGCGCGCCAAATTCCTCGCCATTTTCGCGTCGAATCTGGACGAGTTCTACATGGTCCGGGTGGCCGGTCTGAAGCGCCGCGCGGAAACCGGACTGTCGGTGCGGTCCGCCGACGGCCTGTCCCCCACCGAGCAGCTCGAGATGATCGCCGTGCGCACCCAGGAGATCGGCGAGCGCCACGCCCGCGTCTTCCTGGACCAGGTGCTGCCCGCGCTGACCGCCGAGGGCATCGCCATCATCCGCTGGGCCGACCTGGAGGACACCGAACGGCAGCGCCTGTCCGGATATTTCCAGGATCAGGTCTTCCCGGTGCTGACCCCACTGGCGGTCGACCCGGCCCACCCGTTCCCCTACATCAGTGGCCTGAGCCTGAATCTCGCCGTGACGGTGAAGGATTCGATCACCGGCGGTGAGCACTTCGCCCGGGTCAAGGTGCCCGACAATGTGGATCGCTTCGTCCGGGTCCGCCGGGTCGCGGCCGGCAATGCCGCCCCGGGCCGTGATTCCGCTGCGGCACAAGGCTCCTCCACGGCCGCCTTCCTCCCCATGGAGGAGCTGATCGCGGCGCACCTGGATCAGCTGTTCCCGGGAATGGAAGTGGTGGAACAGCATTCGTTCCGGATCACCCGCAATGCCGACCTGGAGGTCGAGGAAGACCGCGACGAGGACCTGCTGCAGGCTCTGGAGCGCGAACTCGCCCGCCGCCGCTTCGGATCCCCGGTGCGGCTGGAAGTCTCCGACGACATGACCGAGCACATGCTCGATCTGCTGCTGCGCGAACTCGACGTGGACCCGGCCGACGTCATCCAGGTGCCCGGCCTGCTCGACCTGTCCTGCCTGTGGCAGGTCTACGGTGTGGACCGCCCCAACCTCAAGGACGCCCCCTACGTCCCGGCCACCCCGCCGGCGTTCGGCGAACGTGAAACGCCCCGAAACGTTTTCGCCGCCCTGCGCGAGAGTGACGTGCTGGTGCACCACCCCTACGACTCCTTCTCCACCAGCGTGCAGCGGTTCATCGAGCAGGCCGCCGCCGACCCGCAGGTGCTGGCCATCAAGCAGACCCTGTACCGCACCTCGGGTGACTCCCCCATCGTCAACGCGCTCATAGACGCGGCCGAGGCGGGCAAGCAGGTGGTCGCGCTGGTCGAGATCAAGGCCCGTTTCGACGAGCAGGCCAATATCAAATGGGCGCGGGCGCTGGAGCAGGCCGGCGTGCACGTGGTCTACGGCCTGGTCGGGCTCAAGACCCACTGCAAGACCTGTCTGGTGGTGCGACGCGAGGGTGCCACCATCCGTCGCTACTGCCACATCGGCACCGGTAATTACAATCCCAAGACCGCACGCCTGTACGAGGACGTCGGATTGCTCACGGCCGCACCGGAGATCGGCGCGGACCTCACCGACCTGTTCAACTCGCTGACCGGCTACTCGCGAAAAGCCAACTACCGCAACCTGCTGGTCGCCCCGACCGGCGTGCGCGCCGGCATCATCGAACGCATCGAGCGCGAGGTCGAGCTGGCCGCCCAGGGCGAACAGGCGCGAATCCGACTGAAGGCCAACGCCATCGTCGACGAGCAGATCATCGACGCCCTCTACCGCGCCTCCCAGGCGGGGGTGTCGGTCGACATCGTGGTGCGCGGCATCTGCGGGCTGCGGCCCGGGGTGGCGGGTATGAGCGAGAACATCCGGGTGCGCTCGATTCTCGGCCGCTTCCTGGAACATTCACGTGTTCTGCACTTCCAGGCGCAGAACGAGTACTGGATCGGCAGCGCCGACATGATGCACCGCAACCTGGACCGGCGCGTGGAAGTGCTGGCGCAGGTGAAGGATCCGAAGCTGACCGAGCAACTGGGCCAGGTGTTCGACTCCGCGCTGCACCCGGCCACCCGCTGCTGGGTGCTGCAGGCCGACGGCAGCTGGGCCGCCCAGCCCGGCCCCGATGTCCCCGGCGACCAGATCCGCGATCACCAGGAGCACCTGATGCGGCTGCGACGTCCGGTGCACCAGTGAGCCCCGCCCGCTTCGACCCTGTCACCGATTTCGCCGATCCCCGCGTAGCCGCCAATATTCTGGCGGCCGGCGCGGTGCTGTGGCGGCCGGCGGCGGATGGCGCCCTCGAAATCGCCCTGGTGCACCGGCCCAAATACGACGACTGGTCGTTGCCCAAGGGGAAATTGGATCCCGGCGAGACGCCGGTGGTCACGGCCCTGCGCGAGGTGGCCGAGGAAACGGGCCTGAATTCGCGCCTGGGCCGCTATCTGGGCCACGTGACGTATCCGGTGACCGGGCATCGCAAGCTCAAGCGGGTGGACTACTGGGCCGCCCGGGTCCTGGACGGGGAGTTCGAATCCAATCTCGAGGTCGACGCCCTGGACTGGCGCCGTCTCGACACCGTGATGGACGCCCTGTCCTATCCCATGGACCGCAGCATCGTCCGGAACTTCCTGCGCCAGCCCGCCGAAACCGCCACCCTGCTGCTGGTGCGGCACGCCAAGGCCGGTCGCAGCGACCGTTTCGCCGGTGACGACGATCTGCGGCCGCTCGAAAAGGCCGGTCGCGCACAGGCTCGCGCCCTGGTGGCGAACCTGCTCGCCTTCGGCGCGGCCGAAATCCTCTCCGCCCCACCGGCCCGCTGTGTCCAAACCGTGACCCCGCTGGCGGAAAAGCTGGGCGTGGACGTGGAACTCGAGCCGCTGTTCTCCGAATCCGGTTATGCGGCAGCACCCGATGCCGCCCGCAAACGCGCCCGCGACCTGGTCTCCGCCGACACTGTGCGGGTGATCTCCAGTCAGGGCAAGGTGATTCCGGATCTGCTGGAGTGGTGGGCCACCACCGACGGAATCAGCCTGCCACCGGCCCGCAACCGCAAGGGCAGCGTCTGGGTGCTGTCCTTCCACGACGGCCGGCTGATCGCGGCCGACCATCTCGACCGCGCTCTCACCCCGACCGATCTCCCCCGGGGCTGACGGCTTTCCGGCCCGTCGGCGGGCGTTTTTCCCCGCCGGCCGACGGCCCGGCCCGGCGAGAACCCTTGGAACGCCGCCGTACCGGCCCCTGTCCGGCCGAATCCATCCGGCGCCCTGCCGATTTCCGCCGGGTGTACTGCCGATTCCAGCCCCCGATCGAACCCTCGACCCACCCCCACACAACCCGCCCCCACACATGCGAAACGGCCCGGCGATGCCGGGCCGTTTCACGTGTCGTCCTGCTCGAAAACCCCCGTCAGCGACGGGTTGTGGCCCTGCTACCGGCGAGCGGTGCGCTTTGCCGCGGTCTTCTTGGCGGGAGCCTTCTTGGCCGTCTTCTTGGCAGTGGCCTTCGCAGCGGTGGCCTTGGTGGCCTTCTTGGCGACCGCGGTCTTCTTGGCAACAGTGGCCTTGACCGCAGTCTTCTTCGCGACCGTCTTCTTCGCCGCCACCTTCTTGGCCGTGGCCTTCTTGGCGGGCGCCTTCGAGGCGGCCTTCTTGGCCGTGGTCTTCGCCGGCGCCTTGGTGGCGGCCTTCTTGGCCGTCTTCTTGGCGGTGGTCTTCTTGGCGGTCGCCTTGCCCGAAACCGGGGCGGCCACACCGCGCTTCACGGCCGGGCCGCTCGAAGCGATCTTCTGCTTGCCGGCAATGATCGCCTTGAACTGAGCGCCGGGGCGGAACGCCGGCACCGAAGTCGGCTTCACCTTGACGGTTTCGCCGGTGCGCGGGTTACGAGCGACCCGGGCGGCCCGCTTACGCTGTTCGAAGACACCGAATCCGGTGATGGTGACGCTCTGACCTTTGTTCACAGCACGCACGATCGTGTCGACCATCTGCTCGACTGCAGCGGTAGCGGTGCGCCTGTCAGTACCCAACTTCTCGGTCAGAACATCGATCAGTTCCGCCTTGTTCATTGAATCCTCCGCAGACTAATGGCCCGTCGTCGGACCGACTAGGTACCACGGTAAACCCTTTCCGGGCAAGAGTCTATGTGCCACGCGGAAATACATGACGCATGGCACACGCTCAGCTACCTGGTTTGAGGGGGTTCAGCTAACGCCCATCAATGATTACGTCTGCGAAATACGGGCCGGAATGGTTGCGGGTTTCCAAGTCGGCCTTGCGTTTTCGAACCGGTCGATCTCATCACTGTGCCGCAGAGTGAGGCCGATGTCGTCCAGCCCTTCCAGCAGACGCCACCGGGTGTAGTCGTCAATATCGAACGGCAACACGACCGTTCCGGCCGACACGGTTCGCGCCTCGAGGTCCACCGCCAATTCCAAACCCGGCTGTTCCTCGAGCAACTTCCAGAGCAATTCCACATCGCTCTGCGCCATCCGGGCCGTCAGAAGCCCGTCCTTGCCCGCGTTCCCGCGGAAGATGTCGGCGAAGCGAGACGAGATCACCACCCGGAACCCGTAGTCCTTCAAGGCCCAAACGGCGTGCTCACGTGAGGATCCGGTACCAAAATCCGGACCAGCGACCAGCACACTACCCCGGTTGAAGGGTTCAGTGTTCAGAATGAAGTCCGGATCCGCCCGCCATGCCGCGAACAGGCCGTCCTCGAAACCCGTTCGGGTAACGCGCTTCAGATACACCGCCGGGATGATCTGGTCGGTGTCGACATTGGATCGGCGCAACGGAACGCCGATCCCTTTGTGGACCTTGAAGGCTTCCATCGGTGATTCTCCTGAGTCTGTGGGGGCAGCGGTATCTGGGCCGCTACCGGAATGTGATCAGTTCAGATCCGCAGGTGAGGACAGGGTTCCGCGCACTGCGGTGGCCGCGGCGACCAGCGGCGAGACCAGGTGCGTGCGACCGCCCTTGCCCTGTCGCCCTTCGAAGTTCCGGTTCGAGGTGGCGGCGCAGCGCTGACCGGGGGAAAGCTGATCCGGGTTCATACCCAGGCACATCGAGCATCCGGGCTGGCGCCATTCCGCGCCCGCGGCGGTGAAAATCTCGCCCAGACCCTCTTTTTCCGCCTGCAGCCGCACCCGCATCGAGCCCGGCACGATCAACATGCGTACACCGTCCGCGACCTTTCGGCCCGTCAGAATGTCTGCGACCGCGCGCAAATCCTCGATCCGGCCATTGGTGCACGAACCCACGAAAACCGTGTCCACGGCGACATCCCGCAGCGGAGTGCCCGGCCGCAGGTCCATGTACTGCAGCGCCTTCTCGGCGGCCGCGCGCTCGTTCTCGTCGAAGATCTGCTCCGGATCCGGTACCGAGTCGCCCAGCGGCGCACCCTGTCCCGGGTTGGTGCCCCAGGTGACGAAGGGGGTCAGCGCGGACGCGTCGATGTGGACCTCCGCGTCGAAAACCGCGCCCTCATCGGTCTTCAGGGCGTCCCAGGCGGCCACGGCGGCCTCCCAGTCCGCGCCCTCGGGGGCGTGCGGGCGGCCCTTCAGGAACTCGTAGGTGACCTCGTCGGGCGCGACCATGCCCGCGCGGGCGCCGGCCTCGATCGACATGTTGCACATGGTCATCCGGGCCTCCATGGACATGCCGCGCACCGCCTCGCCGCGGTACTCCAGCACGTAGCCCTGGCCGCCGCCGGTGCCGATCTGCGCGATGACCGCCAGGATCACGTCCTTGGAGGTGACGCCCGCGGGCAGCTGCCCGTCGATATTGATGGCCATGGTCTTGAACGGGCGCAGCGACAAAGTCTGCGTCGCCAGCACGTGTTCCACTTCCGAGGTGCCGATGCCCATGGCCAGCGCGCCGAACGCACCGTGGGTGGAGGTGTGCGAATCACCGCACACCACCGTGGTTCCCGGCTGGGTCAGGCCCAGCTGCGGGCCCACCACGTGGACGATGCCCTGATCGAGATCGCCCATCGGATGCAGGCGCACACCGAATTCCTCGCAGTTCTTGCGCAGCGTCTCGACCTGCAGGCGCGACACCGGATCCGCGATCGGCTTGTCGATGTCGATGGTCGGGACGTTGTGGTCCTCGGTGGCGATGGTGAGATCCGGGCGGCGCACCGGGCGACCCGCGGCGCGCAGTCCGTCGAACGCCTGCGGGCTGGTGACCTCGTGCACCAGGTGCAGGTCGATGTAGATGAGGTCGGGTTCGCGATTCGCGCCCTCGCCCGCGCCGCGGACGACGACGTGCTGGTCCCAGACCTTCTCCGCCAGAGTGCGTGGCCGGTCGGCCATAACTGCTCACCTCTCGATTGACATACCCACGCCCGGGCTGGGGACGCGGGGGCTGGCGTCCGAGCTGGGAGCGGCTGGTTTGCATTTCCCAACATGCGAGACGCTAATATCGTTCTATGAGACAGCATAGCGGTATCGGGGTTCTGGACAAAGCGATGGCCGTCCTGCACGCCGTAGCCGAGCAACCCTGCGGCCTCAACGAGCTCTGCGCCCGCACCGGCCTGCCCCGCGCCACCGCGCACCGCCTGGCCGTGGGCCTGGAAACCCACCGCATGCTGGCCCGTGACAGCCAGGGTCTGTGGCGGCCCGGCCCGGCCCTGTCGGAGCTGGCGACAACCGCCAGCGACCCGCTCCTCGACGCCGCCGCCACCATCCTGCCGCGCCTGCGGGAGATCACCGGCGAGAGCGTGCAGCTCTACCGGCGCGACGGCAATGCCCGCATCTGCGTGGCCGCCATGGAACCCGCCGCGGGCCTGCGCGACACCGTGCCGATCGGGGCACGCCTGCCGCTCACCGCGGGCTCGGCCGCCAAAGTGCTACTGGCCTGGGCCGATCCCGAGATGCAGCGCACGGTCCTGCCCGAGGCCGTCTTCGGCGAGCGGGCCCTGGCCGAGGTGCGCCGCCGCGGCTGGGCGCAGAGCGCGGCCGAGCGCGCGGCCGGCGTGGCCAGCGTGTCCGCGCCCGTGCGCGACGCCGCGGGCGGTGTGGTCGCGGCCGTCTCGGTATCCGGACCCATCGACCGCATGGGCCGCCGGCCGGGCGCACGCTGGGCCGCCGATCTGGTGGCCGCCGCCGACGCCCTCCACAAGCGCCTCTGACGGACTTTGCGGGCCCGGGGCAACCCCCGGGGTGGCCACTGCCGTCACGACAGCCCCACGGGTCGCTCAGCCACCCGACCGCAGTTGCTCGACTTCCCGACCGCAGCCCTCGCCGGATTCCGGCGGGGGCTGCGCTGGCCTCCGGGCCCGGATGCGCCCTTCCCAGGGCCGGATCGGCCGCTCCGGCTGTGAGCGAGGTGACAGGAAATGGCCACTGTGACTGCGCTCATACGCCGTAAATTACAGTCGGCCCATGGGAGTTAATCAACGCGCGCAGATCGTGATGTCCGACCAGGAGATCACCGAATTCATCGAGCGCAGCCGCATCGCCACCATGGCCACGCTGGGCGCCACGGGCGCACCGCATCTGGTCGCCATGTGGTACGCGGTGATCGACGGCGAGATCTGGTTCGAGACCAAGGCCAAGGCCCAGAAGACGGTGAACCTGCGCCGCGATCCGCGCATCACCGTGATGCTCGAGGCCGGCGACACCTACGACCAGCTGCGCGGCATTTCCATCGAGGGCCGCGCGGAGGTCATCGACGACCCCGAAGCGCTGTTCAAGGTGGGAATCAGCGTCTGGGAGCGCTACACCGGGCCGTACAGCGACGAGGCCAAGCCGTTCGTGGAGGCCATGCTGAACAAGCGGGTGGCCGTACGCGTGGTGCCCGAGCGCACCCGCAGCTGGGATCACCGCAAACTCGGCCTGCCCGCCATGCCGCTGGGCGGCAGCACCGCTGGTCAGCGACCATAGGTACCGCCGGTCAGCGACCATGGACGCCGCGGGTCGCACCGCAGTCATACAGAAAAGCGAAGGCCCCCAGCCGGTTGGCTGGGGGCCTTCGCCTTGTAGTCCCGACGGGATTTGAACCCGCGCTACCGCCTTGAGAGGGCGGCGTCCTAGGCCGCTAGACGACGGGACCAGGATGAGATTTCGGCAGACTTTACGGTCCGCCGAAGCTTCTCGAATTCGAGAGCCGAAGCTCTCGCAGCTGGGGTACCAGGACTCGAACCTAGAATGGCTGAACCAGAATCAGCTGTGTTGCCAATTACACCATACCCCAATGACCTGGGCTTTCGGGTCCCTCCCGGGGGAAGCTCCCGACCGCTTTCCGGCCGAGAAGAAGATTAGCAGCATCCCCCGGTAGATACACAAACCGGCTGGTCAGAGGCCGGTTTGTGCATCTTTTCGGATTACTCGGGGCCTTCCCGGAACCGATCTCAGGCGATCCCGGCGAGCGCGGACCGCATGCGGTTCATGGTGAGCTCGCGGCCCAGCAGTTCCAGCGACTCGAACAGCGGCGGGCTGATGTGGGATCCGGTCACCGCGACACGCACGGGCGCGAAAGCCTTGTTCGGCTTGAGGCCCAGCTCGTCGATGAGCGCGGCTTTGAGCGCCTCTTCCAGGGGCGCGACGCTCCATTCCGAAACGCCTTCGAGGGCTTTCACCGCCGCCTGCAGCACCGGAGCGGCCTCGGGGCCCAGATTCTTTTTCTCCGCGGCAGGGTCGATGGCGAACTCTTCGGGCTTGATGAAGAGGAACTTCAGCAGATCCCAGGCCTCGCCGAGCACCTTGATCCGGGTCTGCACCAGATCGGCTGCGGTTTCGAACAGCTTCTCGTCGATCTCGGCGCCGATATGGCCGTGTCCGGTAAGGAACTCGCGCAGCCGGTGAGCAAAATCACCGGGCGTCAGCTTCCGAATATGTTCGGCGTTCAGCGCATCGGCCTTCTTCTGGTCGAATCGAGCCGGATTCGAATTCACCTTCGAGATATCGAAGGCTTCCACCATCTCTGCCATGGAGAACACGTCATGATCATCGGCGATGCTCCAGCCGAGCAGTGCCAGATAATTCAGCAAACCTTCGGGAATGAACCCGCGGTCGCGGTGATGGAAGAGATTCGACTCCGGATCACGCTTGGACAACTTCTTGTTGCCCTGGCCCATCACGAAGGGCAGGTGACCGAACTCCGGGGTGAACTCCGCGACGCCGATTCGTTTCAGCGACTCGTAGAGCGCGAGCTGCCGCGGTGTGGAGGACAGCAGATCCTCGCCGCGCAAAACGTGGGTGATCTTCATCATGGCGTCGTCGACCGGGTTGACCAGCGTATAGAGCGGATCGCCATTACCGCGGGTGAGCGCGAAATCGGGGACCACGCCCGCACGGAAGGTGGTCTCGCCGCGCACCAGGTCGTTCCAGGTGAGGTCCTGGTCGGGCATGCGCAGGCGGACCACCGCCGGGCGGCCCTCGGCCTTGTAGGCGGCGATCTGCTCGGCGGTCAGGTCACGGTCGAAGTTGTCGTAGCCGAGCTTGGGATCGCGACCGGCGGCCTTGTGCCGGGCCTCGACTTCCTCAGGGGCGGAGAAGGATTCGTAGGCCTCCCCCGCCGCCAGCAGGCGCTGCACCACATCGAGATGAATGTCACGCCGCTGCGACTGCCGGTACGGGCCGTACGGGCCGCCGACCTCGGGGCCCTCGTCCCAGGTGAGGCCGAGCCAGCGCAGGGCGTCGAGGATGGCGTTGTAAGACTCCTCGGAATCGCGTGCGGCGTCGGTGTCTTCGATGCGGAAGACGAAGGTGCCGCCGTGGTGGCGCGCGTAGGCCCAGTTGAACAGGGCGGTACGGACCAGACCCACATGCGGTGTGCCGGTGGGTGACGGGCAGAAACGAACCCGGACGTCAGTCATGGCTCTCTTTCGTTCAGCGTTTGGCGGCAACGGGATTGGACAGGGTGCCGATGCCGGAGACGGTCACCGACACGGTCTGGCCGGCCTGCAGCGGGCCGACGCCCTCCGGGGTGCCGGTGAGGATGACATCGCCCGGGAGCAAGGTCATTACGGCGGTGACCCACTCGATCAGCTTCGGAATATCGTGCAGCAGAAGTGAAGTGCGGCTGCGCTGCTTCACCTGGCCGTCGACCTCGGTGACGATCTCCAGATCCGAAGGGTCCAGCGCGGTCTCGATCCACGGGCCGAGCGGGCAGAAGGTGTCGTAGCCCTTGGCGCGGGTCCACTGGCCGTCGTGACGCTGCTGGTCGCGGGCGGTGACGTCATTGGCGACGGTGTAGCCCAGGATCACCTCGTTGGCGCGGGCGGCGGGCACGTCCTTGCAGGGGCGGCCGATGACGATCGCCAGTTCGCCCTCGTAGTCGACCTGAGAAGAGCTGGGCGGCAGGATGATCGGGGCGTTGGGGCTCTGGATCGAGGTGCTCGGCTTCATGAAGATGACCGGGTCGGCCGGGGCCGGGCCGCCCATTTCCTCGGCGTGCGCGGCGTAGTTCTTGCCGATGCAGATCACCTTGCTGGCGAGGATCGGGGCCAGCAGGCGCACGTCGGCCAGCGGCCAGCTGCGACCGGTGAAGGTCGGGGTACCGAACGGGTGTTCGGCGATCTCCCGGACGACGGCGTCGGAACCGTCCCCTTCGATGCTGACGAAAGCGACTCCATCTGGGCTGGCAACTCGACCTAGGCGCATGGTTGGCATCCTATCGACCGGCCTCGACCTGCCCGAACGCGCCCGACCGCGGCGCGGGACGGGAGCGCGGGCCGGCGGCGGGCGGGGTGTCCGCCGGGGCCGCGGGAGCCGGTGGCATCCCGGCCCGCATCACCCCGATCCGAATGTGGAAAGCCCTTATACGCAAGCGAACTCGGGTCCGGCCGGTGAGCTCACAAGATCACCTCGCACGTGTGAGCAAACAGACAGCTCGCCCCGGAAATCGTCTTGCGCATCAGGTGTACCGTAAGGCTCGATGTTCACAGAGTAAGATATCTATTCCACATAGTGAGAAATGAGGTGAGGTCATGGCCACCGTGACAGAGATGAGGACGACTCGGCGGTGGACCATGCTGGCCCTCGGCGTCTTCGCGCAGAGCTCGAGCGCGGTCCTGGTGCACGGCACCGCCTTCTTGCTGCCGGCGCTGACCCAGCGCGGATTGTCGCTGGCCACGGCCGGTCTGCTGGTAGCGATGCCCATGGTGGGGCTGGTCTGCACGCTGATCGCGTGGGGCTGGATCGTCGATCATGTGGGCGAGCGCAAGGCGCTGGTGGCCGGTCCCGCGCTGATGTTCGTGGCGGGCGCGGCCGCGGCGGCCGTCTCCAACTACAGTGCGCTGGGGGCCTTGTTGTTCCTGGCCGGGGCCGGGGCGGGCAGTACCAATGGAGCCAGCGGCCGCGTCATCGTGGGCTGGTTCCCGCCGGATCAGCGCGGGCTGGCCATGGGGATCCGGCAGACGGCGCAGCCGCTGGGCGTGGCGGTCGGCGCGCTGACCATTCCGGCCGTCGCTGCGGCACACGGGTTCTCGGCGGCGGTGCTGGTGCCCGCGGTGATGGCGGGCGCGGCGGCGGTCGGCTGCCTGTTCGGGATTGTGGATCCGCCGCGGCCCGAATCCGCCGGGGGCGCAGGGCGTCCCGCCAACCCGTACCGCGGCGACTCCACGCTGTGGCGCATTCACGGGGTGTCGATTCTTTTGGTGATTCCGCAGGCCACCATCTGGACCTTCGGCCTGCTGTGGCTGCACCGGGATGTCGGCATGTCGCTGCCGGCGGCGGGCGCGCTGGTCACGGCCACCCAAATCCTGGGCGCGGGAGGGCGAATCGGCGCGGGGATCTGGTCGGACCGGGTGGGCAGCCGGTTGCGGCCGCTGCGCACGGTGGCGATCGCGGCCGTAATCTCCATGTCCGCCTTGGCCGTAGCGGCCTGGACGCACCAGTGGTGGGCGGCCGTCCCGATTCTGGTCGCGGCCTCGGTCATCACGGTGGCCGACAACGGCCTGGCCTTCACGGCGGTGGCCGAGATCGCCGGTCCTTATTGGTCGGGTCGCGGGCTGGGTATCCAGAACACGGGCCAGAATCTGGCGGCGGCCGTGATCGCCCCGGCCTTCGGCGCATTGATCACCGCGGCCGGTTTTCCGATCACCTACCTGCTGGCGGCGGTGGTGGCGCTGGCGGCAGTCCCGTTGGTGCCCAGGGGTTCCCGGTGACCGGCTGATCGCCGGCAAATCAGGAAGAGCTGTGCCCGTTAAGTTTTCGCATCCGAATAAAAATGTGCGATATGCCTCACTGGCCCAGGAGGTTTCAACCAAACCCCTCTCAGGATTGCATTTCGGCGACGGAGAGGGAACGGGCGAACAGTGTGAAGTAGTCGGCTTTCGACGATTCGCCGGGTGGTACGGACCAGCGAATCACCTTGCCGGGCTCGATATCCGGCCATGAACAAGGAAAAGCCCCCGTTCCCGCGGTCGCGGGAACGGGGGCTCGACCGTGGAACGCTAGAGCGAGGCGGCGATCCGGTCGCCGACCTCGACGGTCGAGGCGGCACCCGAGCGCGACGCCAGATCCTTGGCGACGGCGGCCTCGATGCGGGCGGCCTCCTCGGCCTTGCCGAGGTGGTTCAACAGCAGGGACACCGAGAGGATCGCGGCGGTCGGGTCGGCCTTGGACTGGCCCGCGATGTCCGGGGCCGAACCGTGCACCGGCTCGAACATGGACGGGTTGGTGCCCGAGGCGTCGATATTGCCGGAGGCGGCCAGGCCGATGCCGCCGGAGACGGCGGCGGCCAGGTCGGTGATGATGTCGCCGAACAGGTTGTCGGTGACGATCACGTCGAAGCGGCCCGGGTCGGTGACCATGTGGATGGTGGCGGCATCGATGTGCTGGTAGGCGGTTTCGATGTCCGGGTACTCCGCGCCGACCTCGGCGACCGTGCGCGACCACAGCGAACCGGCGAAGGCCAGCACATTGTTCTTGTGCACCAGGGTCAGGTGCTTGCGGCGCTTGCGGGCGGTCTCGAAGGCGTAACGGACCACGCGCTCGACGCCGAAGCGGGTGTTGGTGGAGACCTCGGTGGCCACCTCGTGCGGGGTGTTGACGCGGATCGCGCCGCCGGTGCCGGTGTAGGGGCCCTCGGTGCCCTCGCGCACGACCACGAAGTCGATGTCCGGGTTGGCCGCAAGCGGACTGGTGACGCCCGGGTACAGCTTGGACGGGCGCAGGTTCACGTGGTGGTCCAGCTCGAACCGGGTGCGCAGCAGCAGGCCGCGCTCGAGCAGGCCGCTCTGCACCGACGGGTCGCCGATGGCGCCCAGCAGGATGGCGTCGTGCTGCTTGAGCTCCGGGATGACATTGTCCGGAAGGATCTCTCCAGTGGCATGGAACCGCTTGGCTCCCAGGTCGTATTCGGTCTTCTCGACACCGGGCACCACCACGTCGAGCACCTTGAGGGCTTCGGCGATGACCTCGGGACCGATACCGTCGCCCGGAATGACAGCCAGTTTCATGAAATCCATGCTCCGTTCGATAAGGCGCGGGTGATCCTCTCCGCGCTGGCAGGAGAGTCACCGGCCACCATAGCGGGTACGCCCGCAACCCCTTTCACCAGGGCGAATCGCTCCCAACCAGTGGGATCACCGGCCGCTCGCACCGGGTCACGCCGGCAGGCTACGGCGGCACGCGGGCTAGGGCCCGATTCCCGCGCGGCGGCACTCCTGCTGCACGCGCAGGGAGAGATCGTCCTGCTGCCCCGCCACCGTCCGGCACCACTCCTGCGCCTGCGTGCCACACGCCCGCTGCTGCTGACCACCCATTGTCCCGGCGGAAAGCACTGCGACACAACCATTCTCGGAGCGAGAGTAATCCGGCCGATGATCGAACACCGCCCACGCCACCACCCCGATCACAAGCAGCGCGACCACGGCGATGCTCCCGATCACCAGATTCCGCCGTTCCCGCGCGGACAACGGCTCCGTCGGCGGCGTCTTTCCTCGCATTCGTCAATCATGGCGGCGTCGGTAGTGTTCGGTGGATGTTCGACAATCTCCGACTCGAGCGCAAACTTCATCGCTTGGAACGCAAGATCGATCTCATCATCGAGCACCTGGGTATCGACGATCCGGGCAGCATCGTCGACTACAGCGCGATCGACGATCTCCTGCAGCGCGGCAAGAAGATCCAGGCCATCAAGCTGTACCGGGACCTGGACCCGACCGCCGACCTGGCCGAGGCACGGGACGCGGTCGAAGCCCGGGATCGTCGGACCGGTCGCTGAATACTTCCCCTCGAACGCATCGGGCCCCTTCCACTGTCCGTGGCAGGGGCCCTTGTCGCGTTGCGCGAGAGCTATCTCAGTCCAGGCTGACCAGGGCGACCTTGGCCGCGCCGACGGCCTCGGCGATCGCGGTCTGAACGTCGGCCGGGACCTCCTTGTTGACGCGGAGGACGACGGTGGCGCCCTCCTGGTCGAGGTCCTGGGTGAGCTGGGCGGCGAGGATGTCGATGCCCGCGTCGCCGAGCTTGGTGGCCAGGCGGCCGAGCTGACCGGGCTTGTCCTCGTAGGCGAGGACGGCCAGGTTCAGGCCCTCGGCGCGCATGTCGTAGTTGCGGCCGTTGATGTTGACGATCTTCTCGACCTGGGCGGGCTCGGTCAGGGTGCCGGCCACGTTCAGGGTGCGGCCGTCGCCGAACACGGCGCGCAGGTCGACCAGGCTGCGGTGGGTCGGGCTCTCGCTGTGGGTGGTGACCGAGGCCTCGAGGCCGCGCTCCTTGGCCAGCGACGGGGCGTTGACGAAGGTCACCGAGTCCTCGATGAGGGCCGAGAACACGCCGCGCAGAGCCGAGAGCTCGAACACCGCAACGTCTTCCGAGGACAGCTCGCCGCGCACCTGGACCTCGATGGAGACCGGCAGCTCGTCGGCAAGGGCGCCCAGCAGCGCGCCCTGCTTGCGGACGATGTCCAGCCACGGGGCGACGATCTCGTTGACCGCGCCACCGGTGACGTTCACCGCGCCGGGCACGAACTCGCCGGCGAGGGCGAGCTGCACGGACTTGGCGACATCGGTGCCGGCGCGGTCCTGGGCCTCGGCGGTGGAGGCGCCCAGGTGCGGGGTCACCACGACCTGCGGCAGATTGAACAGCGGGCTGTCGGTGGACGGCTCGGTCTCGAAGACGTCGATACCGGCGGCGCGCACGTGGCCGGAGGTGATGGCGTCGGCCAGGGCCTGCTCGTCGATCAGACCACCGCGGGCGGCGTTCACGATGATGACGCCCTTCTTGGTCTTGGCGAGCGTCTCCTTGTTCAGCATGCCCTTGGTCTCAGGAGTCTTGGGCAGGTGAATGGAGATGAAGTCGGCGCGCTCGAGCACCTCGTCCAGGGTCAGCAGCTCGATGCCCAGCTGGGCGGCGCGGGCCGGGGAGGTGTAGGGGTCGTACGCGACGACCTTGGTCTCGAAGGCGGCGAGACGCTGCGCGAACAGCTGGCCGATGCGGCCCAGGCCGATGACGCCGACGGTCTTGCCGAAGATCTCGACACCGTTGAACTTGCTGCGCTGCCAGGTGTGCTCGCGCAGGGTGGCGTCGGCGGCCGGGATCTGGCGGGCGGCCGAGAGCAGCAGGGTGACGGCGTGCTCGGCGGCGGTGTGGATGTTGGAGGTCGGCGCGTTGACGACCATGACGCCGCGCTCGGTGGCCGCGGGCACGTCGACATTGTCGAGGCCGACGCCGGCGCGGGCGACGATCTTGAGGTTCTTGCCGGCCTCGAGCACCTCGGCATCGACGGTGGTGGCCGAACGGACCAGCAGCGCATCGGCTTCCGGCACGGCCGCGAGCAGCTCGGGGCGGTTGGGGCCATCGACCCAGCGCACCTCGACACCGTCGCCGAGCGCGTCGACGGTCGACTGGGCGAGCTTGTCGGCGATCAGAACAACAGGACGGCCTGCTTGGCTCACGGTGGGGTACTCCTGAGGAAGGGTTCCGGGATTTACGGGCGTCAGCTTAATCGGCTGGGATCCGGGGGGTTTTACCGCCTGGTAGGCAACTGCCATCAAAGCTGTGAACTGCAGGTTTACCCGAAGTGCGTGTCGGAGAGCCCGGAACCGGCCTCCGGGAGCACGACTCGGGCGGCAACTTCGGCCGTCAGCATCGGATCCGCCACCGCGCCGTCGGCCGCGGTCCAGATCTGCGCCAGTGACTGCAGCGCTTCGATATTCACAGTGGCAGCCCCGATACCGCTTCTCGCGTGGATCTTTCCGGTGCGTCGGTTCTCGCCTGCGGGTTCCCCCGGCGGCCGGTAGGTCGGCGTCCCAGCAGGCCGGAGTGTCGGCGGCCCGGTCCGCGGCGGCGATCGTGATGTCGGCCACGGCATAGCCGAAGGTAGGGCATTGCCGGGAAGGCGTCTCAGCGAAAGTGCGACCTCGACTTTCGGCTGACTTCGACGGACTCGCGCGCTCTGGAGGCACAATTCAGGGCGTCGAGACACCCTTCACGGATAGCCGAAAGCCCGGCTTCGGAGCTACGGAGTCCAAGGCCGGGCTTTCGAAAGTCGAGTAATCGACGTCAGCAGTTCCTAGCGGCCGAAGGAGCCGGTCCACAGGGTGGAAAGGATGCCGTGCAGCGCGGCCGAACCGGTGTCGAGCAGGCCATTGAGAGCAGCGGAACCGGTGTCGATGATAACGGGGATCATGAAAATACCTCTTCTGAATTCCGTACGAACTTTCTGACGTGGAGCCTATCGGGGCGGTTTCACGGCCCGTTACGGGGGATTTACGTTGTGTGACCGGCGTCACGCAATCCGTATTCTGTGGCCCCATTCATATGAGTGTCGAATTCCCGCCATATAACGTGGATATCACGCCCCTATTTCCGGGGGCATCGGCGCACGGAAAACGCGTGGACCAGCGGGATCCCGGAGCGCTAACGTCGACCGCCATGACCCTGCGCTCGATCCCCGCTTCCATGGACCCGGCGGTGGTCGCCACGATCGACGGCGAACTGGACCGAATCGTGCGCGAACACCGCGTCGACGTGCTGCTCGCCATCGAGAGTGGCAGCCGCGCCTGGGGCTTCCCGTCGCCCGACTCGGACTACGACTGCCGCTTCGTCTACCTCCGGCCGCTGGACGACTACCTCACCCCCTGGCCCGGTCGCGACGTCATCGAGACCCCTTTGGTGGGCTTACTCGATGTCAACGGCTGGGATCTCGTGAAGGCGCTGCGGCTGCTGGTGAACGGGAACGCGGTCCTCATCGAATGGCTGATGTCGCCGATCGCCTACCGCGGTGATACGCAATTCCGGGACGAATTGCGCGCACTGGCCGACGAAGTCGCCGACCGCAACCGGGTGGCCCGGCACTACCTGCATCTCGGCCGCAGGCAATGGCGTCTCTTCGACACGAATCGTTCGTTGAAAAAGGTGTTCTATTCGCTTCGTCCGGCCATGGCATTGCGCTGGCTGCACGAATATCCGGATAGAGCGGTGGCGCCGATGCATTTGCCGACCCTGCTCGACGAATGCGATCTACCCGACGATTTCACTACAGCGGTGAAAGAACTGACGGAATTGAAATCCCGCACCCGGGAAATGGGCACCGGTAGCGTGCCCGAACCGATCACGACGTTCATCTCCGCCGAGTTCGAGCGAGCCGCCGCGGAATTCGCCGGGGACGACCCGGCCCACCGGAAACATGCACAGGCTCTGTCCGCGGAATTCTTCCGGCGTCGGCTGCACGGCTGAAGGAATCCCGAGCATCACACAGCGGCGGCCGCCCCGATCACCTCGGGACGGCCGCCGCGATACGTGTTCGGCGTGAGGCCGCGTCTCAGTAGTCGGCTCCCGCGATGACCCGCACGACCAGCGCCTCGGGCCCCGGCTTGGTGCGCCGCACCTCGAACTCGACCCGCTGCCCCTCCACGAGCGACCGGAAGCCCTCGCCCTCCACCGCGGTGTACTCCACGAACACGTCCGGCCCGCCACCGTCCGGGCTCAGGAACCCGAACCCCTTTTCGCTGTCGAACCACTTCACCGTGCCGTGCACCATTACCAAACCTTCTCGATCCGACCGGACTCCCACGCCCCCGCGCGTGCCGCGTCCATGGTGTCACGCCTGCGGCCCACACGGTCGGCCGCCACGCCCGCCGCAGCCACGACCAGCCCGCACGGCCCTACCTCCCCCATCGAATTTCCCTGCCCCCATGTATCACTCACCCGCCGCTTCTCTCTGCGCCGAGCCCCCTGGCCAACAACGTTCCCGCGCATCCCGTTTCACCTCGAATCCGCACACCACCGCAGCCACTTCCCAACCAGGACTCGCCGCAGGTGCCCGGGCCGGCCCTTCTTCGGCCCGGGCACCGCGCCCCCGCGTCACGCATTGCCGCGTCACGCGGGCCGTGCCCCTCCGGCCCGGCGCTGACGATGCGGCGCGGGTGGCCCCACCCCGGGGTCGCTGGAGATCAGGGACCTCTGCTGGAGGTGATCCGGGCGAATCTCCTCGAGGAGGGCTCCCTGATCTTGGTTTCCTCAGCCGGCGCGCATGTTTCGGGGTGGGGTGTCCTCGTCGGCTTCGGGATCTCGCATGGCGTAGACGCGTTCGAGGAAGTCGCGGTGGGCTCGGAGGGTGGCGTCGAGGAGTTCGCGCCAGGTGCGGCGGTCCACTCGCTGGTCGCTGACCAGGGAGGAGAGGGACGCGGGGCCGAGCCTGTCGATGTGGTCGACGATGAAAGTGAGTCGTCGGCGCGGGAATTGGGCGCCGATGCGGGGGTTCTCGTCGAGGAAGTGGTCGAGCTCGTAGAGATAGTTGACGGCGCGGTTGTACTCCTCGTCGGTGAGGTGGTAGTCCATGCGCTTGATCTCGACGATCCAGAGTTCGCCGGAGTCGTGCAGCAGGACGAAGTCGGGCTCGCGCTTCTCGCTGCCGATGGACGTGGTCACCAGCGGGGTGCCGAATTTCTGTGCGTACCAGCGTTCGAAGCTGGCGCGCACGCGTTTGAGGGATTCGTTCATGCCCAGCGGGGTCCACTCGGGGGCGAGCAGCCAGGGGGCGGATTCGATGAGCTCCTGGAAGGGTCGTTCCAGGGAGCGGCGGTCGTCGATGAGCGAGCGCAGCCGGTTCACCACGGCGACACGCTCACTGGCGATCTGGCCCAGCGAGTAGATCTCGGCCACCCGGGCCCGCTCGAACAGCGCGACCACCACGTCCAGTGCGGGGTCGGCGTCCTCGGCGATCTCCTTGAGGGTGTCGAGCAGGCTGCGCTGCGGGCCCAGCGACAGCGCCAGCCGCAGCATGTTCTCGATGTGCGCGGGATCGTCCATCGAGGCACGATCCTTGTGCGCCACCAGGATTCGCGCCGCATCGAGGATGGAGTCGCGGAACACGCGGTCGCCGGGCGCGATGGCGTCGAGGGTCTCGTGGATGCGGGAGCGCTCGACGAACTCCTCCCAGACCCGGCGGCGGATGGATTTCTCGCCGAGCCTGCCGATCTCCTTGATCAGCGCCCGGCCCCACTGCGCGAGCGCCTCGCCGCGCGGGGAGTTCCACATGATGTCCTGGCGGTCGGAGCGGACGAGATCGTCGTCATCGTCGAGCCAGTCGACGTGGATGGCGCCGACCAGATAGGAGCGCAGTTTGAATTCGCCGGTGAATCCGGAGGAGATACCGAAATCTCGTGTCTGCGCGACGATTTTGCCGCGCGCGTAAATGCGGACCCCGGCCATCGCCTCGTCGCGGTACGGCTGTTTCGAGTAGGCGATCCAGCCCGTCACCGGCAGGAAGTGCCGCCCGAATCGCACCGGCACCCGGCCGGCGTCGATCCGGGTCTCCTCCATGACGTCTATCGGCAGCTGGCTGAGAATGAAGCTCTCCGGGCCGATGGCATTGCGCACCTCCACGCGCCAGTCCGTGCGCTCGATGCCGAAACGGGCCGCCAGCTGCCGGTTCAGCTCCGTCCCCGAATTCACGCGCTTGCGAAAGAAATTCCGCAGGATGATGGTGGTGCCCCGTTGGGAGGTGAAGGTGCCGTCCAGGCGGCCCGGGCGGGGGAAGTAATCGCTCTCGGTGTCGGAGAGCATGTCGTCGAGGTCCATCACGATGTGGGAGACGATCCAGCCCAGAGGTGTTCGGTCCTCGTCCTGGCTGCCGGCCGTGATCACCTCGATGGTGCGGCAGATGCCGAAGGCGGCCAGCTTGCCGATTCCCTTGCGCCCCATGACCGGTCGCCGTCGCTCCCGGGACAGATCGGACCCGGTCCGCACGCGCCGGTCGGACCCGACCATCAGGTAGTGCTCGTTGATCTCCTCGGCGGTCATCCCGTGCCCGTTGTCCGAGACCACGATCTCGTATGCCGGTTCGTCTGCGGCCCTGATGGTTCCGGCCAGCATCGCACCCCACGGCAGCACGACCTCGACCTCGGTGGCGTCGGCATCGTAGGAATTGGCGATGAGTTCGGCCAGAACCGCCGAGACCCTGTCGTAGAGCCGGATACCGAGTTTGTCGATCGCCAGCCGGCTGATGCGCATCGTGTACTTGTGGTCGTCGCGATCATGCGCACCCACACGCACTTCCGGATACATGTCAAGGCCCCCATTGCCCTATCGGCAGCCTTCGTTCAGCTACCTCTGAATTCGATGCAACGCCGATTGATTAACAGCAGGCTGAACATTTACCGACCGCTTAGTCACGGTGTGATTCCAGGATTCACCAACCGATAGCCCACGGCAACGGCAAGGTCTCGGTTACCTCCGCGAGTGTGCAAGCGCCGTTTGGTATCCCGCCGCGGGGCGCCTTCTCGCACAGCCTCACGATGTCCTCATGATCGCGTCGGCACCATACGACCATGACGACCGCACCTACCGCGGCGCCGGCGATCCCGCGCGCGCCCGGTTCCCGAATTCAGGCGATCGACGCCGCGCGCGGCATCGCGGTGCTGGGCATGATCACCGCGCACGTCGGCGTGCTGCGCTCGCCCGCATGGCACGACCCGGGGACCTGGCCGGCAGTCGCGTCGGGCCGCTCCTCGATTCTGTTCGCGACGCTCGCCGGGCTGTCCATCGCGCTGCTCAGTGGACGGCAGCGACCGCCGAGCGGTCCGGAGCTGGTGGCCGTGCGCCTGCGAATCCTGGTGCGGGCCTTGGTGTTGTTCGCGCTCGGCAGCGTGCTGACCATGCTGGACACCGGGATCCCGGTAATCCTGCAAACCTATGCACTGCTGTTCGCGTGCTGCCTGCCCTTCCTCAGCTGGTCACCACGTCGGCTGCTGATATCGGCCACCGGGTGGGCGGTGGCCGCCCCGCCGCTGACGGTGTGGCTCTCGCACCTGATTGCGCCGAGCTGCGCGGCCGACGACTGTTCGGGGGCGCAGCTCACCGATCTGGCGGTGACCGGCACCTATCCGGGCCTGGTCTGGATCACCTTCGCGCTCACCGGACTCGCGCTGGGGCGCTGCGATCTGGGGGCCGCCGCGACCCGGACGCGGATGCTGACCGCGGGAGTGCCGCTGATGGTGCTCGGATACGGCGGCGCGTGGTTGCTGAGCCGGATGGGCGGCTCGGCCGTGTCGGATTGGACCCAGCTCCGCACGGCGGAACCGCACTCCGGCAGCACATTCGAGATCGCCGGATCGCTGGGATTCGCGGTGACGGTGATCGCACTCTTCCTGCTGATCGCAGATCGATTCCACCCCTTACTTTTCCCGCTCGCCGCCGTTGGCGCCTTGCCGCTGACGGTGTATTCGGCACACATCGTGGCGATATGGCTGCTCGACAACCATGTCACCGAGACGCCCGGTAATACCCTGCTGGCGGTGTTCCTCGCGATCACCGTGGCGATGTCGGTGCTGTGGGTGCTCGCTGCCGGCCGTGGTCCCCTGGAGCGTGGCGTGTCCTGGCTCTGCGATCGGGCCACCGCGAGGCCGGGCCGACAGTCGGCAGCGTGACCGGTCACGTGTGGCCGGCGGGCCGGGCATCGCTCGCCGGCGGGTGACAGTGCGGGCGGATCCGGGCAGAATGCGGGCGGGCGATGCCGCCGCGACGCGAGACAAAGGGGTTCCGGGTGCCGAATAGTAAGACCATTGCCGCACGTCAGCGGTTCTTCGGCATCGAGGCGGTGGATCCGGTCAGCGGGTCGGTGCGGGAGGATCAGGTGCTGGTGTCCTGGTTCGGGTGCGCCAGTTTCGCGGTGGCCATGGGCGGCGTGGTGTTTCTGCTGGACGCGTGGGTACCGCGCGGGGCGACCTCCGGATATGTGCCGACCGGGCCGGCGGAGGTCGCGGCGCTGGATCCGGCGGCGATCTTCATCGGGCACGGGCATTTCGATCACGCGGCCGATGCGGGGGCCATCGCGCGGTCGAGCGGGGCGGTGGTGCACGGGACCGCCGAGCATTGCGCGACGGCGCGCAAGCAGGTCGGCGGGGCCGAATTGGCCTGCCAGGAACTGGGTTCCAGCAGGTCGGCGCCGGGCGACCGCTACGACTTCGAGCTCGCGCCGGGGCTTTCGGTGACCGCGGTGCGCCACCTGCATTCGGCGCGGACTCCGCGGCACGAAGGGCCGGATGCGTCCGAGCCGGTGCGGCCCAAGCCCTGTCTGTGCGATATCCGCACCTACCCACCGGGACTGGCCGATGCCGGCCATCTGGCGCGCAATCTGCTCGCGCCGGAAGGTGGCGTGCTGCTGTATCAGTTCAGGCTGGGCGATTTCGTGCTCACCTGGCACGATTCCTCCGGCCCGCTGCTGGACAAGGCACCGCATGTCCTGGATGTGCTGCGCACGCTGCCCGCCTCGGACGTGCATATCGGCGCGGTGCAGGGCTACAACCAGTTCACCAACGGCCTGCGTGACCCGCGCAGCTATATCGAGGCGCTGCGGCCGAAGGTGTTCGTGCCCAACCATCACGACAACTGGCTGCCGTTGATCACCGCCCGGGGCGAGGCGTTCCGGACGCCGCTGCACGAGGAGCTGGCCCGCATCCCCGAGGGCGAGCGGCCGGAGGTGCGGATGCTGCTGGACCGCGACGATTACCTCGCGCCGGGGCGGCTCGCCTTCGACCTCGCGAAATCCTGATCGCCGCAATCGGATTCGGCGGCCGACCGCCGAACCGGGTCAGGCCGTCATTCCCGGTCCGGCTTCGGGAGCGACATCGCGCGCGGTGAGTTCCTTTCCGCACGAATCACATTCGAGATGCACGTGGGCCTCCCCCGAGCAGTCGCCATGCCGGTAGTACACCGGCGGACCGGCGGGAGCCATGTGCGTGTCGCCCCAGTCGCGGAATGCCATGAGGATCGGGTACACGTCGTGCCCCTTGGTGGTGAGCCGGTATTCCTCGTAGGTTCCGGTCTCCGTCGGCTGCTTCTCCAGGATCCCGTGTTCCACCAGGCGGTCCAGCCGATCCTGCAGCCGTCCCCGGGAGATGCCCAGGTATGCCTGGAAGCCATTGAACCGGCGTACCCCGGAGAAGGCCGCCTTGAGGATCAGCAGCGTCCACCGGTCGCCGAAGACGACCAGCGACCGCGTGATCGAGCAGGGCTCTTCGGCCAGTTCCTCGTACCGCATCTTCCAATCCTACCTATCTGGTCCTAATATGAGACTGCCTTGAACTGGTCTCGAAATGGAACCAAATACGAAAGGTGACCCATGCCCGATCGCTACTCCGCTCTGGAATCACTGCTGGCCGACCGCCATACCTGCCGGGCCTTCCGCCCCGACCCGGTCCCGCGCGCCGATATCGAATCGATCCTGCGCCTGGCCCAGCGCACACCGTCCTGGTGCAATACCCAGCCCTGGCAGCTGGTCATCACCGACGATCCAGCCGCCACCGACCGATTCCGCAAGGCGCTGGTCGATCACATCGACGGCGCGCCGATCGCGACCGACATCCCGTTCCCGGCGGGCTATCACGGTGTCTACCGCGACCGCCGCCGGGAGTGCGGCGGGGCGCTCTACACCGCGGTCGGCGTCGCACGCGGCGACCACACGGGCAGCATGCGCCAAATGCTCCGCAATTACGAACTTTTCGACGCACCGCACGTCGCGATCCTGACCACCGAGGCGGATCTCGGCACCTACGGCGCGGTCGACTGCGGGCTGTATCTGACGTCGTTCCTGCTGGCGGCGCAGAGCCTCGGAGTGGCGACGGCGCCGCAGGCCGCGCTCGCGACCTACTCGCCGTTCCTGCGGGAGTACTTCGACCTGCCGGCGAATCGCCAAGTGATCGCCGGGGTGTCGTTCGGGTACCCGGATACCGAGCACGCCGCCAACAGTTTCCGGACAACTCGCGCCGCGCTCGATCAGGTGGTCACCTGGCACACCGCGTGAGGAGCGGGGGAATCAGCGGAAGCGGAGGAGCATTGTGATGCTGGTGGTTCCGGCCGGATTGGTCTGCCCCGATCCCGGAACGTCGACGAACCCGAGGCGTTCGTAGAGCCGCCGGGCCGGATTCTCCAAGCGGACACTCAGACTCACGGCGTCGTACTGCTCACGGGCCGCATCGAGGAGCGCGGTCATCAGCTTCGTCCCGAGTCCTGTGCCACGGCTCTCGGGCGCGACACCGATTGCCAGCTCCGGAGTGTCGTCATCGACATAGCCGAAGGCGGCGTTCTCGGCGGCGAACCTGCGCAGCCAGGCCGCGCCCAACAGCACCCCGTCGGTCCCGCCGACCATACCGAGATCGCCTGCAACGCCCCAGCCTTGGACGTAGCGCGCCACGTTCGACTGATCCATCAGCTGTTCGGGCGAGGTCAGGCCACGGTCACGGGCGTGCGACGCCTCGAACAGCATGGCCCACAGGAACTTCTCGTCGGACAGGTCGGCCGGCCGGACAAACACCATGGCCTCAGCCGATCACGAATTCCGCTGATGTTCCAGTGAATTCGTTGATCGTTCCGGCGCCGTCGCGACTGTCGCCGGTGTACTGGATTCGATACCGGCCCGAGGGCGCACTGTCCGGCACCGTCCACTGGATGGTGATGGTGGAGGCGGCGGGCTGCCCGTCCGGACGAGCCCAGTGCAGTTCGGTGCACCAGTCGTTGTCGTCGTAGACGCGCTGCCAGTCGGCGCCGGAGCCCTGCTGGACCTCGAAGTAGGTGCCGTCCAGGCGGAAGTTGTTGTTGGGGTGGGCTCCGACGAACTCCACCGAGACAGTCTGTCCCGCACCGTAGTTCGCGTCCGGCTGGGTGAGGACATCACCGTAGGCGCGACCGGCGTGCGGCAGGTCGGCCGGGACCGGCGGCAGCAGATTCGGCTGAAATCCGAAGGCCCAGTCGAGCGGGGCGGGGCCGCGACCGAGGTCGATGCGCGCCGCCAAAGCCTTTGCCAGCCGGTCGAATTCCTGCATGTGGGCGGAGAGCGTCCAACGTCCGTACAGGGTTTCACCACCTTCGTACTGCTGAGTGACGTACTCCTCGGGAGTGGTGACATATCCGCAGTAGCCATTGGCATAACCCTGCAGCAGCACGTTCTCCATCGGCACGTTCAGCGCCCGCGCCACCAGTCTCCGAATCCGCAGCCCCGACACCACCGTGTACTCCGACGGCCCCGAGGCCAGCACCAGATCGCCGATCCGCATCAGCTGCAGCGGCACGATCTGCGGACACCACGGCCGGGGCGGCAGAATCCCGAGCGGTGCCAGAATCATCTTGGGCGCCTGCACATCTCGCATCCACTGCTCGATCGGCGAATTGATGCCGCCGAGCGCGGCCACCATCGGGTTGGAGTCACCCTCCTGCAGGAACGACAGCTGCGAGTTCCAGTTGTCCTCGGTGCTGGTCGCCATGGCCGCGGCGCCCATCATGGCGGGAGAGGTGCGGGCCGGCTTGCCGTCCGGCGTGTAGTCGCCGTCGATGGCGACATCGGACAGGTTCACGTAGTGCAGCACCGAGTCCACGCCCGTGCTGCCCATGGCCGCCGCGGCGTCGAAAGCCTTTCGGCCCGCCTGATATTGGCGCTCGCCGATGATGGCGCAGTTGGTGCGATTGTCCTCGGTGGGCCCCGACGGATGCATGGGCCGGATCCACAGGTTGGGCGTCATGTCGCCCGCATTGGTCTGCGGGAAGGCGGCCACGAACGACGGCGCGCCGTCCAGGTGCCGCACCCCCATCTCGTCGTGCTCCCAGCGGTAGCTGGCGTAGCCCTTGTTGTCCGCAGAGATGAGGGTGTTGCGGTCGGTCAGCGAGGTGCCGTGCGTGGCGAACCAGGTGATCGCCCCGACGTCCTTGCCGCCCTGCCGGAATCGCAGCACCGTGACCTGCGGATCGATGGCGTCCGGGAACGCCGCCTTGTCCTCGTCCGGATTGGCCTCGAACGCCACCCGCGATCGATTCACACTGGCGTCGTGCAACTCCCCCCGCCCGAGCATGATCGACCCCGGCCCGAGATTCGCGTGCGCCGCGACGATCGCCTTCACGATCCCGTTCACCTCGGCATCATGCGAGTTCTGCTGAAACCCCATGGCCGCAAGCGAATACGCATACTCCCGCGCGGTCCCACCACACGAGTTGTGGTTGTGCGTCGCATTGAGATTGACGTTCCGCTCGGTATACAGATCTCCGAACCGCTGCTGGAGTTGCTGCATCACCACCAGATGCACCGACTGGAACAAGCAGGCGTTGTCCGTATTCACGAACGCAACCCGATCCCCCGTAGCCTGATCCACCACGATGTAGGCCCGCGCATAGCACCGCGACAGCAGCCCCGTCGTAACCTGATCAGCCTCGGAGTACCCCATCATCCCCTGCCCCGCCGGGGCCCCGGTGATGTCCGCGATCCCAACGCCGACAAGATAACCCTGCCCCGCATCCCGATGCCGAACAGGTTGCGCCCCAACCATATTCGCACCAAAAGCCGCACTGGCCCCCACGCCGCCCACCGCAGCACCCACCAGCACAGCCCGCCGGGACAGAGTCATCGCATCCTCACTTCCACACCCGCGACAATGCGAACCAGCCCGCACCCGCCAAAGAGTGAACCTGTTCCATTTCAGGTTTCCCGCAGACTAGTCGGTCACTTGACCAATTTCTAGCCATTGGGGCCGACCCGCGCCCGCCACCCTATCGCCACCTGTGGCATCTCGCTTGCCGCACACACCGATATCCCCAGGTCACCCTCGTTTTCTTCACCCCCAGCAACCCGCGGCGTCAGCGGGCCCGCCCAAAGAGTTTGCGCGGTTGAAACCTCGGCGGGTCTCCCCGATCCGGCGCGATCACCGCTCCCGAACCAACACAGCCCCTTCCACCCACTCCACTGTGTTCTCGCGGTCGCCTGCCGCAGCGTTCCCGACCACCGCCGCAGGGACGTGCTGATTCTCCACAGCCTGGCAGGCATCCACAGACTCGGCATATCCCCAGCTCGACCACACGGCGCGGTCCCGGCTACTCGGCATCCTTACTGGATGATTCGTTCGCACGCTGAACTCCTCGCGGAAGGCGTCCCCGCCAGCACGATCAACGACCGATCCCGACGCGGCGTCTACACGCGACTGCTCCCGGGCGTGTATTCCCTCGGCACTCCAACGACTCTCGACCGATGCCATGCCGTGGTCAGGTGGCAGCCCCGCGCGGTCCTCAGCCACCGAACCGCGGCCTGGCTGCACGGATTCCTCCCTGATGAGCCGGCCAGCGTCGAGGCGACCATCCCGAGAGGCGCCGACCGCACCACCCCCGCATGGCTGCGGCTCTACCGCCGGCAACTCCGCCCCGACTGGATCGACGAACGCTACGACCTCCCACTCACAACCGCGGCCTTGACCGTGTTCGACTGCGCCTCTGTCCTTCCCGAGCCGGAGGCCGATGCGCTGATCGACCTGTAGGTGGGACGCCGGGTGGCCGGACAGGCCTTGCTCGACCTGTGCGAATCCCACCTCCGCGGTTCCGCGACCATCCGTAAACAACTGCGCGAAGCCGCGATCCACGCGGCTTCGGAACCGGAACGCCTGTTCGCGCGAGCCATGAACCGCCGAGGCATCCGCCTACTCTGCAACCACCCGATCGGCCCCTACCGCTGCGACTTCGTCGACGAACGCTCGCATACCGTCATCGAGATCGACGGTCGCGAGTTCCACAGCGAGTCGAGCGCATTCCGCAGAGACCGCCGTCGCCAGAACGAACTGCTGCTCGGAGGATGGCTGGTGCTGAGGTACGCGGCCGCGGATGTGTATCAATCCGTCGACAGCTGTGCGAACGAGGCGGCAGCCGTGATCAAACGACGCAGACACTGATCCGGCATAACCCCGCACTTTCCCCACCACACACCATCATTCCGATCGAATTCCACCCACTTGTGCGAGCTCATGCCAGTCCCCGCACCTACCCGGTCTCCCCCGCCAACCCGATCAACCGCGCCCGCACCAATTCAGGCCGCTCATCAACGATGAAATGCCCACACCCCTCGACCAACTCCAGCGTGTAGTCATCCGCCCGAGCCGTCTCCGCCGCGGCGAGCGAGTAGTGCACCGCCGAGTCGTCCTTCCCGAACAGCGCCCGAACCGGCACAGTGGCCCGCCGAGTCTCCGGATTCCGCACCGACGCCGGCACCTCCTTCAGCAGGAACGTCCGATAGGTGTCAGTAGCAGTCCGAGCCACCACCGGATCCCGGTACCTGTCCGCGAAGACCTTGATGGTGCCCGCATCCATCGCATGCCCCTCCGAGGTGGCAGCCCCGAACAGCCACTCCAGGAACCGAGTCCGCCGCTGCAACGGCACCCCCACACTCGCCATCAACGGCTGATAAGCCAACAACCGCCAAGCCTGCCGAGCCACATCCCGTTTCGGCGCCCAAGGATGCGCCATGTTCAGCACCAGAAATCCCCTGAACCTCTCAGGCTCCCGAAGCACCATCCGATACCCGACAAACCCACCCCAGTCATGCCCTACCAACAGCACGTCCTTGTCGAGGCCCATCGCGTCCATCAGCGCAAGGAGATCAGAGGCAACATCATCCTTGGCCCACCGATGCGGCGCCGCCCCCGACCACCCATACCCCGGCAGATCCGGCGCAATGATCCGCAAGCCCTCCGGCGGATCGGCCAGCAGATCCCGATACGTGTAGTGATGCTGCGGCCACCCATGCAACGCCAGCACAGGCACCCCCTCCCCCGCCTCCGTCACATGGAATCGAACCCCCCGAGCCTCGACAAAGCTCCGACGAACACCAGGGATAACGGGCGGATCCTGATCAGCAGCCATAGCCCACGCTAACGCGCCCGGCGCGCCAAATCGTGGAAGTCGACCTAAGCCTGCTTCAAAGTCAGCTTTCCGCGCACGACACCTGCAACAAACGCGTCCCACTGCCCCGGTGTGAAGATCAGCGCGGGACCGCTGGCGTTCTTCGAATCACGAACCCCGACCGAACCGTCTCGCAGATGTGCTGTCTCGACACAGTCAGCCTTGTCGCCGCTATAGCTGCTCTTGATCCATTCGGCCCCGGAAAGGTCGTCAGTCACGCTGAAAACTCCTTTGCCACCTGCCGCAGCAGGTTACGACTGGCCGCCTCGTCCAGCGCTGCCTGTTGCAGGCTATCGAGAACCCGATAGTACCGCCGCACATCGCCGTCCTTCTCCAGGTACATACACCCGATGAAGGTCTCCAGATACACCACGGGAGGCCATACGCGTTCGCCTCCGCCATCTTCTTCGAACTCGAGAATCGCGAACTGCCCCACGGGATCACCGACCGGCGCTCCTGCCTTGAACGACAGCACTCGGACCGAAACGCTCGGCAACTTGCCAATCTCGGCGAGACGCCTCAATTGAGCAGCCATCACCACCGGACCGCCCACGTTGCACCGCAGCGCTGCCTCGTGGAGAACGACGTCGAGCGATAAGGGCTGATACCTCCGAGATACCGTCGCCTGCCGCCGCATCCGTAGCTCGACTCGACGCTCATGCTCCACAGCCGTCTCATCGGGCTTCACAGCTCGAATGAGCGCGCGAGCGTACTCGGGGATCTGCAGCAGCCCAGGAACAAGCGCCGGCTGGTAGGTCGTCAACTTCCGAGCCGCGGTCTCGAGTCCGACATACACGTCGAAGTTGGCCGGTATCACGCTGCCGTACTCATGCCACCAACTGGTCTCCGCCGCCTGACGAAGCAACCCGACCATGGCCTCTGCGGTGTCGCCGGCTATCTCCAGAACTTCGCAAATTGCTTGCAGATCACGAACTTTCAGCCTGGTAGGTATCCCGCTCTCCAGTCGCTGCAACACCGAGGTACTGACATCCGCAGCCTTCGCCACCCGATCCTGCGACATCCCCAGCGCGCTCCGC
Organism: Nocardia sp. CA-151230; assembly: GCF_050942175.1. Classification (NCBI taxonomy): domain Bacteria; kingdom Bacillati; phylum Actinomycetota; class Actinomycetes; order Mycobacteriales; family Nocardiaceae; genus Nocardia; species Nocardia sp. CA-151230. The sequence continues at coordinate 2,094,708 of NZ_CP192061.1, read as the reverse complement.
GCCTCCCGCAAAAACCGCCCGAGCTGCCGCCTGGGCAAGGTCGAGCCAGTCTCCGACATGCCGTGCTTCCTCATAAACATGCACCCGTACTGGGTGACGCGGACGCCCAAACTGCCAGCGGTCCAGGGCTTTCGACAAGAAGTCACTGGTTTACCCAGTTCAGGGTAACCACCCACCCACTCGAGTGATGCACTTTCTACATAACCCATCCCAACACCAAGGAGCCCACCATGTTCGACCAACTCACCATCGGAGCCTGGGTAATCACCACCGCCGACTGCCCAGTCCGTTTCGTCCTCAACCCCCAAGACCACCGCGTCACCCTCATCCTCGGCGACACCCACCGAGAGTTCGAGATCTGCCTGGACGCAGCGACTCTCGCCACGATCCTTCACCACGGCACGCAAGCCCTGGCCAGGATCTCAGCCAGCACAGCAGACACGGCGCACTGAAACGCATCCGTTGAAGATCATCTCTTCGGGTTCAGTCCATGACAGACTTTCTCCATGGACAGGGATGCCGAGGCCATCCTCCGCGAGGAGATCTTCCTACACCTGGAGGAGTTGGTCGGTGACACCGGAGTCGTTACCCGCGAACAACTGTGGGACTTCACTCTGAACGGTGCGACTCACCGCCTCATCGACCGCAACCGCGGCATCCGCAACCCAAAGGACATGCTGGCCACTTTGTCGATCCTGTCCGATCCCAAGGGCAAGTATGCCGACGAAGAACTACAAGACTCACTCTTCGCCTACGCCTACCGCGAGGGCAGCGTGAACGGCGACAACAAGAAACTCCGGGCTGCTCTAGACCTCGACCTACCGCTCCTACTACTCCGGAAGATCGCCGACGGCGTCTTCGTCCCCGTGCCGCGTGTATACGTCGTCGCCGACGACCAGGAGAACCGACAGTTTCTGATCGCCCTTCATGACAGCCTCCGCTTGGTCGAGAACCCTCTCGAACTCCAGCCCCTGGAACGCGAATACGTCGAACGGGTGACCAAACAGCGACTGCACCAACCCGAGTTCCGAGGCCGAGTCCTCCGCGCCTACGAATGCCGCTGCGCCGTCTGCCATCTCAAGCACGCCAAGCTCCTCGATGCCGCCCACATCATCGCCGACGGCAAGCCGAACGGCACCCCGACCGTCGACAACGGATTGAGTCTGTGCAAGATCCACCACGCGGCATATGACGAGAACTTCCTCGGGATTACACCTGGTTACCAGATACGTATCAACCAATCTCTCATGGACGAGATCGACGGTCCGATGCTCCGTCATGGCCTACAAGAAATGAACGGCCGACAGCTGTTTACGCCAGCGAGAGGCAAGGACAAACCCAGTTCCGACCGCCTGGCTGTCAGGTTCGCAGAATTCGAGGCCGCAAGCTAGCCGCGGTTCGCTAGCGTTGAGAGTACGGAGCTATGACCCGGAAGGCAGCGCCGATCGTGTCCATGGACAGTTCGAGCGGCCTCCGCACTCACGCGGTGACGACGGGGCGACTAATCCGTGTTCAATCATTCTCGTCGTGAGGAACATCGACAATGACCGCGTCCGTGGAGTCGATGGTCCTGAACCGAATTATGCGATCGTCGTAGCCGCGGGCTGATGCGGGCGCGACGAAGCCGAAGCCAATGACCAGCTTGCCCGGGTCGATGTGGCCCTCGGGGGAAATGTCTGCGCTGTAGCGTGGTTCGACTACCGGGTAGAGCATGACAGTGCCGCGGCCGTCGGCTGCCAGGGATTCAGTGTTGAGGTCGCCGGAGTCCGGGAGACCGCCTGCTACACGCATCGCGATGCTGCGATGGCGGCTGGTACTGATGGCGCCGAAGAGAGGGTCGCGGCGGCGGACTCGTTCCCAGCGGGTGAAGCTGCGGCCGGTGGCGCCGAGGGCAACCTCTCTAGTTGCGCCGCGCATTGTTTGCGGGGCCAGGACGATCCACTCGTCGACAGCGGCTGCGGGGCCGCGGGTGATGGCAGTGAGGTACTCGATGTGAGGGTCGAATTGTCCCAGGGTGAGCCAGCGCATCTCTCGGATGATGTCGAGAAACTCCGCGGGTTCGAGCCGGCCGGTCAGGGCGGTGACTCGGTGGACGATGCCCTTCTCTGGAAAGTGGTATGCGTAATCGGTTGTGGCAGTGGATAGTCGATCGAAGATTGGGCTCCAGAGGTTGGTGTTGTGTCGGAGATCAACGGATCGGCTCGGGTAGCCGAACGGTTCACGCCATAGTCCGGGAGAGCGGATTTCAACGAGTCGGGCGTTGTACATCTTGTTCGCGCTGGTCGGTTTCAGCAGAGGTAGGTGTTGAGAGACCAAAGGCGGCACCTGGGCAGGGGTGACCTGTGGAACGCCGTCGACCATGACCGCGTACTGCTCGAGCTCGCGGCGGAACGATTCCTCATCCATGCATACGGACTCGAAGGCTTTGTACAGGTCGATGTCCTGCTTGCCGTGCTCCTCTTCGCGGCCGATATACAGCCGTACCAGATCTCGATAGCCCTCGCGGAAGCCGAACCAGCGGCCCATCTGCATCAATGCCGAGGCATTGGTCGAACGGCGGCGGAAGTAGGAGACCGTCAGGCCCTCGACGGTGAAGCCGCGGGAGAGTTTCTGGCCGCCGATCAGGATCTTCCAGATCGGACGGCGGTCGAAGTCGGCTTCGCCGGTTTCGATGTCCTTGTCGCCGTTCACAACGATGATGGGCTTCTGATCCGCGCTGATGTTCATGACAGCGGGGCCCACGTAGGGCATCAGCTGGTCATAAGTGTCGGGTATTCCATAGCCGGCGGCGCGAACCGCGGAGACCGGAGCGATGTCCGATTCGAAGAGTGTGCGGAGGCGAGCGTGCCCCGGGGAGCTGGAATAGCCTGCCTGCCACCACAATTTGGTGATACGGCTGAGGAGTTCGCGATGGGACTCGACCCAGTTGGATTCGTGGATGAGCATGGTGTGGTGGCGGAAGTAGTCTTCGCCCAATACATCTCGGTCCCGGCGGAAGAGTTTCATCGCCGCGGTCAGGACGTACATGTCGATCGCGCGCTCGAGTGGCTCGGTGTCGTCCTCATCGCTGACCACGACGTCCCGGACATGGGCCATCTCGTTGGAGGTCGCATAGGTGCGCTGCTCATCCGGGTCGTCGGAATCGAAGTCGTGGAAGTCGCTGGCGCCCATGTACCCCTCGGGTCGGGGTAGGGAGATGATGAAGTCTTTGGGGAAGATATCGGCGGTGTCGCTGGGGTCGATGAAGACGTTGGCGTACGGGGTGGCCGTGTAGCCGACGTACTGGGCCCGCGGGAGCAGGGTGAGAAGTTCGGAGATCTTTTGATTGATCGCTGTGCGGTCGGCGTCGGGCTTCGGGCGGGAGGTATTGACCGAGGCTTCGTCGGATTCGTCATCGATGATGAGGACCGGGATCTCCGACAATGGCGTGCGAATCTTCTTGAGATCCTTGACCAGTTTGCCGAGCACGGACTTGTTCTTCTTCACCACCATCAACCGTGCGGCGGACCGGTGCAGGTTGCGGGCGTCGTAGAGCGGGACCGCCGGTTCCTGCTTCTCGAACTCCAGCGCAGTGATGCCTTGCAACAACGCCTTGTAGTCATCGTGACGGGTGGTCAGGCGCACGATGTCGAAGCCGCCCAGAGCCGATGGACGGTCGCCGAATTCGACGAACTTGCGCTGCAGCCACTCTGGGTCGTCGTAGTAGTCGGAGTCGTATTCGCTGCCGCCGCCCATGATGTTCTCGCGCCCCACCAACTCCTTGTCGAGGCGACGTTGGGTCTGGTCGCGCAAGAGGTTCAGCGTTCCGCCGAGCACGATGATCAGGCGGTAACCAGCATCCATCGCTTTTGCGATAACGCCGGTGAAGTTGGCGGTCTTGCCGGATTGGACGTAGCCGACAACCAACCCCTTCGACTGATAGGCGTCCGGGCGGGTGGGATCGGCAAGTCGCTCGACCACACTATCGGCGGCGAGATCGACGCCGGCGACTGCTTCCTCCGACCAGCCCTTCTTCGACAACAGTGCGCTGTACCGCGGCCAATACCATTCCCGCCCGTGCTTGGATTCGACTGTGCGCCAAGCCTTGAAGTCTTTGCTGATCACGACCGGCCCGGGGACCAGGGGCACCGGGCAGACGGTGTCCAGCAGCTTTGCCGTCTCTTCCTCGACGGCAAGCTCACGGTAGATGTCGGCGCGTCGTTCTTCTGTCCGGGGCGAAGCAGCCGACCACAGTGGGTTCTCCGTGAAATCCCACTGCACCAACTGCTTTCGCCACATTTCAACCAGCTGATCACCGGCCTCCGCGGCACGCAGCGCCTGCTGGAAGTCCGCCTCGAAGGCATACTGTGCGGTGCCCGAAAGGTCTTCAGCTTGATATTCCATCGCACGCACCAGCCGCTTCGGCTTACTGCCTGAAAGGTCGGCGAGCACTGCATGGTGTAGGGCGATACGCGGCGCGGCATCCGGTGTATGCACGGTCATTCCCCATCCCGATCGCTGAGGCTATCCATTTCCGCCCGCGCAGCGACCACCAATACCGACTGCCACAGCTGCAGTTTGTCCCTGTCCCGAGGGCCGATTCGTTCCCGTTGGAACACCTCGTTGACCATCAGGTAGAGCATCGATTTGATCATCGGGGCGTCGTTCACCCCGCCGCGGCGCCCGCCCAGAACAGCCGGGCGATAGCGCTGGTTCAACAGGATTCGGCGACCTTCGCGATCCAGTTCGAAAAAGGTGTCACCCTCGACCACGTCCCAGCGGATGCTGATGGGGTCCTCCCCCGGCAAGGTCGGTAGTTCCTCCGAAAGTACCTCCCGCACAGTGGGATCGAGACCCTTCCCCGCCGGAATCACAGGCTTGCGCTCGACGCCCGTGCGGCGCCGCGCCTCCCGGTAGGTGTTGTCCGCGGCAGTCAGGTAGCCGGCGAAGGTGCGACCAGTGTCGTCGGTCGTATTCTCCAGTGCCGCAATGAACTCCGGCGAGATATCGACGCCGTCCTTCTTGACGGTGAGTCGGAATACGTCACTGGACACCGGGGGCAGTTCCACCGCCACACGCGCCAAGGCCAGATGCTGTTCGGGCTGACGGAAATTGTTCCAGCCGCCCGCCTGCACGAGGCGATCGTTGCGATACAGGTAGAAACCCTGGGTATCCAGCAATGATCCGATTCCGCGGAACTGGGCCACGGTGGACTTGGGTGGCCAGATATGCGTCTGGAGCGGCACGACGCCTACCGACGGCACCTCGACCTTGAAGGTGCGCGGGTACTCGGGGTTGCCCGTCACCGGGTAACCGAACGGGTCCACCGGCAGCACACCATAATTCATCACCACCATGCCGGTGGCGATGTCCTCGACTGCGATGGTGATGTTGAAATCACCGCGCGCCAGGAACCGGTGCAACTGCAAACCCAGATGCATACCCAGCTTGCTGACGGTGCGAGCGAGGTAGCGTTCGGTCTGTTCAGGTCCGCCGTTGCGTGGGAAATCCTTGACCCCGTCCCAGCGAACTACGGTGCCATTCCATTCGATCGGCTGACCACCGGAATAACGGTCGATGAGCGACTGGGCGTACCCGGGTTCCACAATGTCGCATTGAAAGCCGTCTTTCGCATGCTCCATCATCCAGCGTCGACCGGCCGGACGGCTCGTCTTGGTGCGACTGACCACCGTCACCGCGGCAGCGTGGCTGAGCGAGGCCGACTTCAAGCCGGTCCCGAACATGCCGAGCGCGCCCTGGCGATAGTTTCGGCGGCCGCCCACCGTCATTGCGACATCGAGCTCGCTCTCGGTCATCCCGCTGCCGTTGTCGATGATCAGCAGACTGGTCAGGCGATCGCCGTCTCGCAGGAAGTGGATGACAACATCACTGGCACCGGCGTCGATCGAGTTGTCGACCAAATCGGCTACGGCAGCCTCGAATCCGTAACCCTGGCTGGTGAGGGCCTCCATGTAGCGGGGGTCCGGCGGAAGATGCTTCGTCCCAGCGGTGGGGACATCGAACTTCCACTCTTCCGCCATGATCACCCCTGCTCGAGAACGCCGACGAGAACTCTAGCCAGAGATTCGCGGAGGGCCCGGGAGCGTTACGGATCGACCGAGAGTGACCGATTCAGTGACCGATTCCGCCGGCGAGGGCGTGGAGCGCATGGACGGCGAGGTCGGCGGGGGATCCATCCCCACTGGTCGGTCCATTATCGGATGCCCACTGCTCGATCGCGATTCGGATCGCACCGGCGGCGGCCGCGGCAAGAAGGCGGAGGCGCAAAGGATCTGCTTCACCGTCTGCCAGATCGGTCAGCACACGGAGCAATTCGCGTTCGCCTTCGAGGTTGATGCGGTGCCAAACCGTGCGGAGAGTCGGGTCGTCATCCATTGCGTGGATGAGTCCGCGCGTGATTTCGAGGTCTTCGGGAGCACCTTCGAACGTCAGGGACGATCGGGCCGCCGCCTCGAGTTCCGGCAGGGTGGGCAGACGTCGCGGGCCCGAGGCGACGATCTCCAACCACCGTTGGGCGCCCGCCGCGAGCATCGGCTCGACTGCTTCTTCCTTGGTCCGCGAGTAGCGGTAGAAGGTGCGGAGGGCTACGCCGGATTCGGAGGCTATTTGGTCGGCGGTTACCTCGGAGGTGCCGTGAGCTGCGAACAAGCGGGCTGCGGTTCGGGCTATGTCCATGCGGGTTTCTTGTTTGCGGCGTTCCGCGAGGGTGGGGCGCGGGAGGGGTTGGGCGGACATTTTCACCTCCTTCGGGCGGGCTCGTTGGGACAATCCTAGTTGACGGGATGCCACGATGGCATGACGTGCCACACAGGCGTAGCGTGTCAGTGGAGGCTGAGAACCTACGTAAGGAGAACCGCAATGGAGCGTTTTGACGGCCGTCGAGTAGTGATCACCGGGGCGGGGTCGGGGATTGGGCGGGCTACTGTGCATCGGATCCTGGCCGAGGGTGGGCAGGTTGTCGGGGCTGATGTGAACGAGGCCGGGCTGGCGGAGACTGCCAAGCAGGCGGCGGAGAACGGGAATGGGGATCGGCTGACCACGCTGGTGGTGGATATCGCCGATGAGGCGTCGGTGAAGGCTGGGGTTGCGAACGCGGTCGAGGCGCTGGGTGGGATCGATGCGCTGATCAATGCGGCGGGGATTCTGCGGTCGGCGCATACGCATGAGATGCCGCTGGCTGATTTCAACAAGATCATTGCTATCAACCTGACCGGTACGTTCCTGATGATTCGGGAGGCGCTGCCGCAGCTGCTTGCCTCGGACAAGGGCGTGATCGTCAACTTCACTTCGACTTCCGCGTTCTTCGCGCACCCGTACATGTCCGCGTATGCCGCGTCCAAGGGCGGCATCATGTCCATGACGCACGCGCTCGCCGCGGAGTACTCCAAGCAGGGTCTGCGCGTGGTTGCCGTTGCGCCGGGGTCGATTTCGAGTGATATGACCTCCGGGCGTGGCCCGGGTCTGCCGGCGGATGCCGATCTGAGCCTGTTCATGAAGCTTGCGCCGGGTATCGGGCAGGGCTTCGCCTCGCCGGATACCGTGGCGGGCGTGGTCGCGATGCTGGCGTCGGATGACGGCGCGTTCATTACCGGCACCGAAATTCGGATCGACGGCGGCACGCACTACTGACCTTTCAGCACTCGGTTCGACACCCACAGAATCGAATCGAATCGCAGTTGCGAACGGCCCTGCGGGAGAATTCCTGCGGGGCCGTTGCCGTGCACCGGGTTTCGGGGTCGCTCAGGGTCTCGTGTCATACATGAGGACCATTCGGCCCTGAATTCACAGGGATTCGGATTCACAAACAGGCACGATTCGGGCACAGTTGCTGACCATGAAGTCGACATCTCTGCACCGGATCGCAGCCCGCGTGGCTGTCGCCGGTGCAATCGCCTTGGTTCCCCTTGCAGCAGTGACCATTCCGGCCTCGGCGGACGTTCCCCTGGACAACGCGCCCAGCGATGTGGCGTGGCCGCACCACCAGGACGGCTGGTGGGATCGCGACGATTGGCGCCACCGCCACGACCGTGACGACTGGGACCACGACCGCGACGACTGGAACCGGGGCTGGCGTCACGACAACGATGGCTGGTGGTGGCGCAATGCGCTGCCGGACAGCTTCGGCAGCTGGTAAACCCGAGACACGACGACACCTCGCGCGGTCCCCCCTCACGCGCGAACAGCGAAGGCCCGCCAGAAGGAATCCTGGCGGGCCTTCGTTTGATGCCGATATCCGTATCGACGGTGTCCTTCGAGGCCACCTCGATCACGAGCTGGATGTGTTCTCGCACGGTGTTGACGTCGTATGGCTCGCAGTCACAGACCATCATGTCGGGGTACCGGACATTCAGCCGACGTTCGGCACGCTGATCTTCGGAGTCCGGAAGTCGAACCGCGACATCGGAATCCACCACGAGGCACGGTCCGGACGGGTGTCGCGCGGCTTCGATCGTAGATGCCAGTCGACGCACCACTCGGCTGTGCGCGCCACTCTGGGACATCGGTCTGACGAGCCGACCGTCCACGATCTCGATGTCACCGGCGGTCTCGCCGAACGCATCCGGTTCGGCGGCGAGAAACTCCTCGGCCGTCAGATACCGGCTCTCATCTGCGGGCGATACGGTCACCGGCACCTCTCAGATCAAGCCAATGAATACCGAGGACATCGCCGTCGTAGTCCGCTGCACGCCAACGACCTGGTGACATGAAACGACCCGCCGGACACGGGGTCCGGCGGGTCGTCCGAAGTCGCGAAACCCTTAGGCGGTTTCGGTGATCGGGCGGTCGACCCAGCTCATCAGGCCGCGGAGCTTGGCGCCGGTGACCTCGATGGGGTGCTCGGCGTTGGCCTTGCGCAGGGCCTCGAGCTCCTTGTTGCCGCCCTCGACGTTGGCGACCAGGCGCTTGACGAAGGTGCCGTCCTGGATGTCGGTCAGGATCGCCTTCATGCGCTCCTTGGTGCCGGCGTCGATGACGCGTGGACCCGACAGGTAGCCACCGAACTCGGCGGTGTCGGAGACCGAGTAGTTCATGCGGGCGATGCCGCCCTCGTACATCAGGTCGACGATCAGCTTGAGCTCGTGCAGGACCTCGAAGTAGGCCATCTCCGGCGCGTAGCCGGCCTCGACCATGACCTCGAAACCGGTCTTGACCAGTTCCTCGGTGCCACCGCAGAGCACGGCCTGCTCACCGAAGAGGTCGGTCTCGGTCTCTTCCTTGAAGGTGGTCTTGATGACGCCCGCGCGGGTGCCGCCGATGCCCTTGGCGTAGGACAGCGCCAGCGCCTGGCCGGTGCCGGTCGGGTCCTGGTCGATGGCGATCAGGGCCGGAACGCCCTTGCCGTCGACGAACTGACGACGCACCAGGTGGCCCGGGCCCTTCGGGGCGACCATGCCGACGGTGACGTTGGCCGGAGCCTTGATCAGACCGAAGTGGATGTTCAGGCCGTGGCCGAAGAACAGCGCGTCGCCATCCTTCAGGTGCGGCTCGATGTCGTTGGTGAAGATCGAGGCCTGCGCGGTGTCGGGCGCGAGAACCATGATCACGTCGGCCCACTCGGCGACCTCGGCCGGGGTGCCGACGGTCAGGCCGGCCTCTTCGGCCTTGGCACGGGACTTCGAGCCCTCCTTGAGGCCGATGCGCACGTCGACGCCGGAGTCGCGCAGGCTCAGCGAGTGGGCGTGGCCCTGGCTGCCGTAGCCGATGACCGCGACCTTCTTGCCCTGGATGATCGACAGATCGGCATCGTCGTCGTAGAACATCTCGACTGCCACTTTGGGTGCTCCTTCTTGGATTCTGTGATTAAGCGTGGTGGATCCCGGCCGAAAGCATGCCGGGATGGCGGGCGGATGGCCGCCGCGGCGGCCGGTTACTAGCGAGTCGCGGTGATGGACTTGGGTCCTCGACCCACCGCGACAACTCCGGACTGCACGATCTCACGGATCCCGTAGGGCTCCATCATGCGCAGCAGCGCGTCGAGCTTGGAGCGGGTGCCGGTGGCCTCGATGGTCAGCGCGTCGGGCGACACGTCGATCACCTTCGCGCGGAACAGGTTGACGGCCTCGATCACCTGGGTGCGCACGCTGGCGTCGGCGCGCACCTTCACCAGGATCAGCTCGCGGGCCACGGAGCTGTCCGTGTCCTGCTCGACGATCTTGATGACATTGACCAGCTTGTTCAGCTGCTTGGTGACCTGCTCCAGCGGCAGATCCTCGACCGTGACGACGATGGTCATGCGCGAGATCTCCGGGATCTCGGTGCCGCCCACCGCGAGCGACTGGATATTGAAGCCACGCCGGGAGAACAGGCTGGCCACACGGGCCAGCACGCCCGGCTTGTCCTCCACCAGCACGGACAGGGTGTGGGTGGTGGTCATTCCTCGGTCCCCTTCTGGGAGGCACGCTCATGGGCGGCCAGCGAAGCCTTCTCGTGTGACATCGCCTCGTGGATCACGGCGGGCTCGGACGCCGACTCGTCGTCGTCGAACAGCGGGCGGATACCGCGCGCGGCCATGATTTCGTCGTTGGAGGTGCCGGCGGCGACCATCGGCCACACCTGCGCGTCCTTGCCGACGATGAAGTCGATCACCACGGGCCGGTCGTTGATCGACTGCGCCTCGCGGATCGCGGCCTCCACGTCCTCTTCCTTCTCCACGCGAATGCCGTGGCAGCCCAGGGCTTCCGCCAGCTTCACGAAGTCGGGGATGCGCAGGGTGTGGGTGCCCAGGTCGGTGTTGGAGTAGCGCTGCTCGTAGAACAGGGTCTGCCACTGCCGGACCATGCCCAGGTTGCCGTTGTTGATCAGCGCTACCTTGATCGGCACGCCCTCGACGGCACAGGTGGCCAGCTCCTGATTGGTCATCTGGAAGCAGCCGTCACCGTCGATGGCCCAGACCTCGCGGTCCGGCATGCCCATCTTGGCGCCCATGGCGGCCGGCACGGCGTAACCCATGGTGCCCAGACCACCGGAGTTCAGCCAGGTGCGCGGCTTCTCGTACTTGATGAACTGCGCGGCCCACATCTGGTGCTGGCCGACGCCGGCACAGTAGATGGCGTCGGGACCGGCCATCTGGCCCAGCTTCTCGATCACGAACTCCGGCGACAGCGAACCGTCGGACGGGGTCTTCCAGCCCAGCGGGTAGCTGTCGCGGACACCGCTCAGGTAGTTCCACCACTCGGTCAGATCCAGCAGCGGAGCCTTGCCCGCGGCGGCCGGGTCGGCCTTGAGGGTCTCGATCAGCTCGGTGATGACCTCGCGGCAGTCGCCCACGATCGGCACGTCGGCGTGGCGGTTCTTACCGATCTCGGCCGGGTCGATGTCGGCGTGGATCACCTTGGCGTTCGGCGCGAACGAGTCCAGCTGGCCGGTGACGCGGTCGTCGAAACGCGCGCCCAGGGTGATCAGCAGATCCGAACGCTGCAGTGCCGCAACGGCTCCCACGGTGCCGTGCATACCCGGCATGCCCATGTTCAGGGTGTGGGTGTCGGGGAACGCGCCGCGCGCCATCAGGGTGGTGACCACCGGAATGCCGGTCAGCTCGGCCAGTTCCAGCAGTTCCTCGTTGGCGTCGGCCTTGATGACGCCGCCGCCGACGTACAGCACCGGAGCCTTGGCATCCATGATCATCCGGGCGGCCTCGCGCACCTGCTTGCCGTGCGGCTTGGTGACCGGACGGTAGCCGGGCAGCTTCATCTCCGGCGGCCAGGAGAAGGTGGTCTGCGCCTGCAGCACATCCTTCGGGATGTCGACCAGCACCGCGCCCGGGCGGCCGGTGGAGGCCAGGTGGAACGCCTCGGCGATCATCCGCGGGATGTCGATCGGGTCGGTGACCAGGAAGTTGTGCTTGGTGCACGCCATGGTGATGCCGGAGATGTCGGCTTCCTGGAAGGCATCGGTGCCGATCAGCGAGCGGCCGACCTGACCGGTGATGGCCACCAGCGGCACCGAGTCCATCTGCGCGTCCGCGATCGGGGTGACCAGGTTGGTCGCGCCCGGACCGGACGTGGCCATGCACACACCCACCTTGCCGGTCGCCTGCGCGTAGCCGGTCGCGGCGTGACCCGCGCCCTGCTCGTGGCGGACCAGCACGTGGCGGACCTTGGTGGAATCGAACAGCGGGTCGTAGACAGGAAGAATCGCACCGCCCGGAATTCCGAATACCGTGTCGACGCCGAGCTCCTCGAGGGAACGGACGACCGACTGCGCGCCGGTGACCCGCTCGGGCGGGACCTGGCGGCGGTTCGGGGTTGCGGCCGGAGCCGCGGTCGGCTGAGTGGCCGAAGGCGCGGGCCTGCGGGCCGAGGGCCCGGGCCGGGCGGTAGGTGCGCTCACCGTCTTGGTTCCTTACTTGTAGTTCCAGTCCGTGGGACTTGCCTGAACACAAAAAAGCCCCCGACAGCCAGTGGCTGTTCGAGGGTGGCGCGTCGCAGCTGCGAGCTGACGTAAATGACCTACAGTCGTCGGCTCAGCGCTGGACGCGCCGGCCGATTACGAGCAACTCGGTTCGATTCACGCGCTCGACGGTATGCGCGCGTGAGTCGTCCGGTCAAACAGCTGACCTATTGGGTCTCATTATGTGAGACAGTGCGGTTGATCGGGTCCGTTCTCCGTGATGCAAGGATGGGGGTGTGTCCTCACAGCATCAGTCCGTGCCACCTGCTCGATCGTCCCACACGCCCGAGTCCGAATCGGATGCGGGTCGCGTGATCCGCATCCCCCGGCTCGCTCACCTCGGGGTGTTCATCCTGCTGTTCTGCGTGGCCTTCGCGTTCTTCGGGTGGCCGCAGGTGCTGTGGATCCTGTTCGCCATCCCGGCCGCCGTGGTGGTGTGGATCGAGCGGACCCGAACGACCGTCTCGGACAATGGCGTCGACACGCGCACCCTGTTCGGCGGGCGGCACATCGACTGGGCCGACGTGCGCGGGCTGCGCATCCCCAAGCGGGGGTATCTACAGCTGCATCTGGCCGACGACTCCGATGTGACGCTGCCCGCGGTGGGGTACAACCGGCTGGCGGATCTCGTCGCCGCCTCGGGTGGACGCATCCCGGATCCGTTCGTGGAGCCCGAGGAATTCGTGGAGCCCGAGGAAGAGGAGGAAGAGGACAAAGCCGGTGAAGCTGCGGCCGAAACCACCGAGGCTGGGTCCGAATCCAGCGAGGCTGTGTCCGAAACCACGGCGCGCGAGGCCGAACCCAACGAGCCGGCGGCCGAATCCACCGAGCACGAGGCCGATTCCGGCAAGTCGTAGGCGTTTCGGGGTTGCAGAGTTCTTACCGGCGGTGATCGAGGTCATGGCGCGGGAGTAACGTTGAGGCCCGCCGGAGAACGTCGCGAGACGTACTTCTGGAGAGTCGCTCAACAGCCCACTGCGACACGACCCGAGGACCTGACCAATGCCACCGCTTCGCTCACGCACCACCACCGCCGGCCGCAATGCCGCGGGCGCTCGCGCCCTCTGGCGCGCGACCGGTCTCACCGACTCCGACTTCGGGAAGCCGATCGTCGCCATCGCGAACTCCTACACCCAGTTCGTCCCCGGCCACGTGCACCTGAAGGACGTCGGCGAGATCGTGGCCGAGGCGGTCCGGGCGGCCGGCGGCGTGCCGCGCGAATTCCACACCATTGCCGTGGACGACGGCATCGCCATGGGTCACGGCGGCATGCTGTACTCGCTGCCCTCGCGCGAGATCATCGCGGACTCCGTGGAATACATGGCCAACGCGCACACCGCGGACGCGCTCGTGTGTATCTCCAACTGCGACAAGATCACTCCCGGCATGCTGAACGCCGCCATGCGGCTCAACATCCCGGCCGTGTTCGTCTCCGGCGGTCCGATGGAGGCCGGTAAGGCCGTGGTCGTCGGCGGCGTGGCCCAGGCCCCGACCGACCTGATCACCGCCATCTCCGCCAGCGCCTCGCCGAACGTCACCGAGGACGGGCTCACCGAGGTCGAGCGCTCCGCCTGCCCGACCTGCGGCTCCTGCTCGGGCATGTTCACCGCCAACTCCATGAACTGCCTCACCGAGGCGCTGGGCCTGGCGCTGCCGGGCAACGGCTCCACGCTGGCCACCCACGCCGCGCGCCGGGCGTTGTTCGAGAAGGCCGGGCGGGTCATCGTCGATATCGCCACCCGCTGGTACCGCGACGATGACGCCTCGGTGCTGCCGCGGAACGTGGCCAATGCCAAGGCCTTCCGCAATGCCATGGCGCTCGATGTGGCCATGGGCGGTTCCACCAACACCGTGCTGCACACCCTCGCCGCCGCGCAGGAGGGTGAGATCGAGTTCGATCTGCAGACCATCGACGAGATCTCGCGTCGCGTGCCCTGCCTGTCGAAGGTGTCGCCGAACTCCGACTACCACATGGAGGACGTCCACCGCGCCGGTGGCATCCCCGCCATCCTGGGCGAGCTGCGCCGCGCCGACCTGCTCGAGACCGACGTGACCACGGTGCACACCGTGTCCTTCGACGAGTGGCTCGACACCTGGGACATCCGCTCCGGCAAGGCTTCCGAGGAAGCCGTCGAACTGTTCCACGCCGCGCCCGGCGGGGTGCGCACCACCGTGCCGTTCTCCACCGAGAACCGCTGGTCCTCGCTCGACACCGACGCCGAGGGCGGCTGCATCCGCGACAAGGAGCACGCCTACACCGTCGAGGGCGGGCTGTGCGTGCTGCGCGGCAATATCGCCCCGGACGGCGCGATCCTGAAGACCGCCGGTATCGACGAGGACCTGTTCACCTTCGAAGGCCCGGCCGTGGTGGTCGAATCCCAGGAGGAGGCGGTCTCGAAGATCCTGGGCAAGGAGATCCAGCCCGGCGACGTGGTCGTGGTCCGCTACGAGGGTCCCTCCGGCGGCCCGGGCATGCAGGAGATGCTGCACCCCACCTCGTTCCTGAAGGGCGTCGGCCTGGGCAAGGTCTGCGCGCTCATCACCGACGGCCGCTTCTCCGGCGGCACCTCGGGCCTGTCCATCGGCCACATCTCCCCGGAGGCGGCCAGCGGCGGGTCCATCGGCCTCATCGAGAACGGTGACCGCATCCGCATCGACGTGCACACCCGCGCGCTCGAATTGCTGGTCCCCGAAGACGTCCTCGCGGACCGCCGCGTGAAAATGGAAGCGTCCGAACGGCCTTGGCAGCCCGTGAACCGCGAGCGCCCGGTGACGACCGCACTGCGTGCCTACGCCGCGCTCGCCACCTCCGCCGACAAGGGTGCCGTCCGGCGCGTGCCGTAATCAAGAAAGCAAGGGAATGACAATCGAATACATCGGCAAGGCCGACTCCATGCTTGCCGACTACACGGCCATGCTCCAGCGCTCGGACGCCCGCAATGCCGAAGCCAAAGCGCTGCTCGCCGAGGCCGAGGAGCTGGCCGCCGAGGTCCGGGAACTCGACCACGCCGAGTTCATGGCGACGCCGGACGAGCAGGTGCGGATCAACCAGCACCGGGCGATGCTGCACCAGGAGATCGACATCAAGTCCGGCCGGGTCCTCCAGCTCCACCAGGAGACCTTCCAGGAATGGGAATCCTGGACCACGCGTCAGTGGTGAAAGGTGGTGGGGGCAAACCCCCCACCACCCCCGGAGAGGATTTGTGGGGGGCAAGCCCCACACCCCCGAAGCGACTCGCGGGACATCCCGCACATCCGAAGGTCTCGCGGGACGACATCCCGCACGCCTGAAGGTCTCGCGGGCCATTCCCACGTCCGAAGGTCCCGCAGAACATCGACCACGCGCGGAAGGAATGCATGCGGAATTTCCGTGCAGCCCGATTCCGAGGGCCCTGGACATTCTGAATATCGAAGCGGCCGGATCGATCCGTTGGGATCGCTCCGGCCGCTCTGTGTTCGGGGTGGGGCGGGTCAGGCGAAGCCGGCTACGCCGGTGAGGGGGTTGCCGCCATGGAGATAGATGTAGGTGAGGAGGGCGGCGGCTATGGCGGCAGCGAAGGCGGCGAGAGAGCCCCAGGCGGGTCTGGTTGCCCAGCCGCGGTCGCGGTCGAAGGAGAGGCGGCCGGGGCCGGTGAGGATGAGGGCTGTGGTGATTCCTACCAGTACGGAATCGAGTTCTACCGAGTTGCCCTTGGCGGAGTATTGGAAGCCGGGGACCATGCCCTGTTTCCACATCCAGGCGTCGAGGATGACGGCGAGCAGGGCTCCGGCGGCGAGGGGGGTGGCAACGCCGAGGACGACCAGGATGCCACCGCCGAGTTCGCCGGTGATGAGGAGCGGGGCGGCGATGTCGACGTGTTTCCAGCCGCCGCTCTCCATGGAGGTCTTGATGCCGTCGTATCCGGGGCCGTGGAACCAGCCCGCGGCCTTCTGCAGGCCGTGGTAGATGAAGGTGCCGCCGATTACCAAGCGCAGCAACAGGAGTCCGAGGTCTACGGTGCCGCGGCGGTCGTCGCGGCGGCGGACGCGGCCGTTGCTGTCGGCGGGGCTGGGCGGCGCCGGCGGGATGCTGGCGAACGAGTAGGTCGGGGACGGCTCGGTGGTGGTGTCGGCCGCGCCGGGGATGGCGTTCTTGACCTGGTTGTAGAGCGGGACCTCGGGGTCGAGACCTAGTTCCTCGTCGGTGCGGGGCAGTTTCTCGGTGGTCTGGACGCCGGACATTGCGGGGAACTGTTCGGTCGGCGAATCGAAGGGGCTGCGGACCGGTCCACCGGCCGGTCGCGGAGCAGCGGGCGGCAGGTCGCCCGCCACGGCGGACGGCTCGTTCGGCTTGTCTGTCACCCGGGTCAGAGTATTAGCCGGACCCGCTCGGCACACAGCAGAACACGGGCGTGTCCACCGTCCGATTCGCGCCACGCCGGGGAATGGGACACCCCGTCCGAGCGTGGGCGGCAGGTTTTCCGTAACGTCTCAACCATGAGTTTGGTTGCCGCTGGCCGTGCCGGGGTGGGTGCGCGGAGAGTTGTGCTGGGCGTGACGCTCGGCGCCGTGCTGCTGTCCGGCTGCGCCCGCTTCGATGATCGTGCCTCGAGCCCGTTCACCACGGAGCCGACCTGGCAGGACGCCGAGCCCAGCACCACCACGCCGAAGGTGCCGCCGACCAATGCCAAGCGCCCCGATCTACCGTGCGTGGATCCTGATCTGGCCGTGGTGGTCTCGTGCCTGGACACCACCGCCGGCCTGGTCGCGCTGCCGGACGGCGGGAGCGCGCTGGTGGCCGAACGGACCACGGGGCGCGTTCTGAAGGTGGTCGCCACCGACGAGGGCGAACCGCCCGCGCCCATCGAGATCGCCCGGCTGGATGTGGATCCGGCCGGGGACGGCGGTCTCACCGGCCTGGCGCTGTCGCCCACCTTCACCGAGGACGGTCTGATCTACGCGTACGTGACCACCGGGGGCGACAACCGAGTGGTGCGCATCTCCACCGACGGCGGCGCGCCCAAGCCGATCCTGACCGGAATTCCGAAGGGGGTCAACGGCAATCGCGGGTCCATCGATTTCGCCTCGCAGAACCGCATGCTGGTGCTCACCGGTGACGCCGGCAACCCGTCGCTGGCGGCCGACACCAACTCGATGGCCGGCAAGCTGCTCAGCATCAGCTCCCCCGCACCCGGCGCCTCCGCCGATGTGGTGGTGACCGGTATCGGCGTGGCGGGCGGGGTGTGTTCGGACGGTAAGGATTCCATCTGGATCACCGACCGCACCGCCACCGAGGACCGGTTGCAGCGGGTCGGCCCCGACGGTGTCGCGGTGAAGGCCTGGACCTGGCCCGATCACCCCGGCGTGGCGGGCTGTGCCGCCGCCTCGGACGGGGTCGCGATCTCGCTGACCAACCAGCGGGCCCTGGCTCTCGCCACGGCCGACAAGAACACGCACGCCGTCACCGCGGCGCCCTCGCTGCTGGCCCAGGACAAGTACGGCCGCCTCGACGGCGCCACGCTGGGCGGCGACGGCAATATCTGGGTCGGCACCGTGAACAAGCCCGACGGCAATCCCAACCAGTACGACGACCGCGTGGTGCGGATCCCGCCGCCGTCCGCGGGCCAGGGCAACGGACCGGACTAGCCACCGGCTTTCACTGCGGCGCACAGCAACAGTTGTGCGCCGCAGTGTTTTTCGGGGAGAGCGTAGTCGACAGGACACCGGATGCCGGTCGGGGCCGAGCCGTTCACACGGCAGGGGTGACCGGCATTTGCAGTTCCACGACCCACCCGTCCGAGGTCGGATCCTCGGGCGCGTTGAGGTAGACCTCGCGGATGGGAGCATTGGGGGCGTAACGGTTCTCGTCGGCCCAGCGCCCCATGGCCTCGAAGGACACGCACAGTTCGGCCAGCTTCCCGCGATGAACCAGGGTCGCGGCCTGTGGAATCTCCGGCAGCAGGTGCAGGTCGAGGCTGCTGCCCGGCGCGGCGGTCCCCGCGACCTGATGCGCGACGTGCACGCGCAGACCTTCTTCGAGTTCTTCGTAGTACACGACGGGCGCGCCGGTGATGGTGAGCCCGGCCTCCGGAATCAGTTTCCCGAGCCGGGCGTAGATCCGCTCGATGATGGGCCCGACCGCGGCCTCCCCGGATTCGGCGGCAACCTCGCTCATTTCGGCGACGAGCGTGGCGGACAGCGGTTTCACGATGATTTCCTGCTCGGGCATGACACCCTCCTTCTCGATACGCAGGAGCCTCGCCTCGACGCTCGCGAGCCGTGCGGTGTCCGCGGCCACCTGATTGGCCAGCTGTGCGCGACGCAGTTGCAGCATGCCGTGCAACCGCTCCGCGGACAGCTGCCCGTCGAGGAGCTCGGCCACCTGGTTCAGGGTGAAGCCGAGTTCCTTCAACGCGACGATCCGGTTGAGCCGTGCGAGCTGTTCGGCCGAATAGAACCGATAGCCGCTGCACGGATCCACCTCGGACGGCGGCAGCAGTCCGATCTCGTCGTAGTGGCGCAGCATTCGCACCGACACCGATCCGAACCTGGCGAAGTCTCCGATACTGAACATGACCCCTCCAGGTTTAGGACCTCACACGGTGTGAGGGTCAAGCCCATGATCACTCGAGAGATCGGGGCGCGCGGCTGGTGCCGCGCGCCCCGATTCGAGAAGGTGGTGGGTGGGAGTCAGAACTGTGGTGCACGAGATCGGTCGTGCGCCACAGGGCGTTTCGGGTGTGTCAGCCTTCGACGCCGCAGGCCGCGAGGACCAGTTCGCGGACGCGGGCGGCGTCGGCCTGACCACGGGTGGCCTTCATGACGTCACCGACGACCTTGCCCGCGGCCTGCACCTTGCCGGAGCGGATCTTCTCCGCGATGTCCGGGCTGGCGGCGAGGGCCTTCTCGACCTCGGCCTGCAGCGCGGAGTCGTCGGAGACCATGCCCAGGCCCTTGGCCTCGACGATCTGACCCGGCTCGCCCTCACCGGCGAGGACGAAGTCGACGACCTGCTTGGCCACCTTGTTGTTGATGGTCTTGGCCTCGACCAGCCCGGCCACCTCGGCGACCTGCTTCGGGGTGATGGGCAGGTCCTCGAGCGCGACCTCGCGCTCCTTGGCCTTCTCGGTGAGGTAGGCGACCCACCAGGAACGGGCGGCATCCACGGACGAGCCCGCGTCGACGGTCGCGATGATCAGGTCCAGCGCACCGGCATTGACCAGGTCGCGGAACACCTCGGCGGACAGGCCCCAGTCGGACTGGATGCGGGCGCGGCGCAGCCAC
Source organism: Nocardia sp. CA-151230 (assembly GCF_050942175.1). Lineage (NCBI taxonomy): Bacteria > Bacillati > Actinomycetota > Actinomycetes > Mycobacteriales > Nocardiaceae > Nocardia > Nocardia sp. CA-151230. Next base: position 2,075,055 of record NZ_CP192061.1, on the reverse strand, counting down.
GGGTACTCCGGGATGGTGCCGCGCAGCTCCTCGACCCAGGCGGCGTCGGGTGCGATGGGCTCGAGGTCCGGCTCCGGGAAGTAGCGGTAGTCCTCGGCGGTCTCCTTGATGCGGCCGGGCGAGGTGGTGCCGTCGGTCTCGTGGAAGTGGCGGGTCTCCATCAGCACCGAGGCGCCGGAGGCCAGCACCGCGCCCTGGCGGCGCATCTCGAAGCGCACCGCGACCTCGACGCTCTTGAGCGAGTTCACGTTCTTGGTCTCGGTGCGGGTGCCGAATTCCTTGGCGCCCTTGGGCATCAGAGAGACGTTGGCGTCGCAGCGCAGCGAGCCCTGCTCCATCTTCACGTCCGAGACGGCCAGGGACTTGAGCACCTCGCGCAGCGCCGTCACGTACGCGCGGGCCACCTCGGGGGCACGTTCACCCGCGCCCTCGATGGGCTTGGTGACGATCTCGATGAGCGGCACACCGGCGCGGTTGTAGTCCAGCAGCGAGTGCGAGGCGCCGTGGATGCGGCCGGTCGCGCCACCGACGTGCAGCGACTTGCCGGTGTCCTCCTCCATGTGGGCCCGCTCGATCTCGACCCGGAAGATCGAGCCGTCATCGAGCACCACATCCAGGTGGCCGTTGGTGGCGATCGGCTCGTCGTACTGGCTGATCTGGTAGTTCTTGGGCTGGTCCGGGTAGAAGTAGTTCTTCCGCGCGAACCGGCCCCACGGGGTGATGGAGCAGTTCAGCGCCAGCCCGATGCGAATGGCGGACTCGACGGCCTTCTCGTTCACCACCGGCAGCGAGCCCGGCAGGCCCAGGCACACGGGGCACACCTGGGTGTTGGGCTCGGCGCCGAATTCGGTCGGGCAGCCGCAGAACATCTTGGTCGCGGTGCCCAGCTCGACGTGTACCTCCATGCCGAGCACCGGTTCGTACCGGTCGATGACATCGGAGTAGTCCATCAAGTCCACGGTCGCTGCGCTCATGCGCTCCATCCTATTTACTCGCCGATCAGTCCACGGCGATGGCCTCCACGATGGGCAGCCGCGCCGCGCGCAGGGCGGGCGGGATGGCCCCGAGCAGGGACAGTCCGAGCGCGATGACGGCGTAGGCCACCAGCAGTGGGCTGGCCTGATAGCGGATGTCCATGGCGATGGCGTGCCCGAGCGCGATGGTGGCCAGGTAGTGCACGGCCGAGCCCACCGCCAATCCGAGTGCCGCGCCCGTCACTCCGATACCGGCGGCCTCGGTGAGCACGGTGCGCAGCAGAAAGCGGCGGCTGGTGCCCATGGCCCGCAGCACCCCGAGTTCACGGCGGCGGTCCAGCACCGACAGCATCAACGTATTGAGCAGCGCGACCGCCGAGACCACGACCACGATCCAGAGGATGGCCGCGCTGATCGAGGTGCCCTGCCGGACACTGGACGAAATCGCGGTCACCGCATCGCGTCCGGTGCTGACGTGGATATCGGCCGGGACGGCGGCGCGCACGGCCGCCATCACCGCGGCATGGTCCGCGCCGGGCGCGAACTCGATGCCGATGATGGTCTCGCCCGGCCGCTGATACCACTCGCGCATGATGTTCAGGTCCAGCGCCACCACGCCCGCGATGGCGGAGAAGTAGGGCACCACCTTCAGCACCTGCACCCGGTGCTCACCGGTCGGGGTGGGCAGGGTCAGGTCGGACCCCTCGTGCACGCCGAGCGAGCGGGCCACATCCCGGGAGATGACGACGCCCGCACCGGCGGCCATGCGCGCCTGGTCGGCCTCACTCACGCTGTCCAGCACGGAGCTCCGGGCCACGCCGCCCTCGAAGGCCTGCAGCATGACACGGCCGCGGCCCAGGGTCGCGAAAGCCATTTGGGCGGAACCGACTCCGCCGACGCCGGGGATGGCGCTCAGTTTCTGTTTCAGGTCCGACGGCAGCAGCGGGCCGGTGGGGAACTGCTCCATGGCGGTCGGGCTGACGAACACGTCGGTGCGGGCCAGGCCCTCGAAACTGTCGGTCGCGGCGCTGACCATGTTCCGGCTGGCATTGCCGATGGCGACGATGGCGGTCACGCCGATCATGACGGTCATGACGGTGGCCCAGACCCGGCGCGGCGCGCGTTCGATGGTGGTCGCGCCCAGGGCGCCGGGCGCGCCGAAGAGCCGGGCCACCGCGGCGACCGCGCGCACGATGGGCTCGGTGGCGGCGAAGCACAGCACGACCGCACCGGCGATGGACAGCGAGATCGCCCCGATCGAGAGCCGGCCCAGGTCCGCCTCGGCCACGACCACGGCGCCCGACACGATGATCAGACCGAGAATCGCTGCGGCCCAGCGGATCACCGGCTTCACGGCGTCGGCCGCGCCGACGCCGACGGGGGCCAGCGCCTCGATCGGCGCCACCTTGTACACCTGGCGCGCGGCGATCGCCGCCGCCGCGACGCTGGCCAGCACGCAGGCCAGAATCGCCACCGGCACCGCGTAACCGGGCACCTCGTACTCGGTGCGGGACTCGACGGAGTTCACGATGGCGGCGGGCAGCTGCCGGATGGCGGTGCGGCCCATGAAGATTCCGATGATGGATCCGCTGATGGCGCCGAACAGGCCGAGGATCGCGGCCTCGACGAGCAGATCGCGCACCACGGGGCCGCGCTTGCCGCCCATGGCACGCAGCAGCGAGAGAGTCGGGCGGCGTTGCGCCACGGCCATACTCATGGCGTTGTAGATGAGGAACGAGGACACGATGAGCGCCGAGGCCGAGGAGGCCAGCGTCGAGTAGCGCACCAGCATCACCGCGCCGCCGGCCTGCGCGGTCCGCAGATCCGGATCGGCGACCACGGCCCGGCCGGCGATCGCCTCGGTGAGGTCCGAACGCAGTTGGCCCACATCGGTATTCGGTGCGGCGATGATCTGGACCGAGTCCAGCCGGCCCTCCCGCCCGGTGATCTTCTGCGCCACCGGCAGCAGCGCGATCGCGATGTGGCCGCCATTGATCTTGGCAGCGGTGGAGTCGTCGATGACGCCCGCGACGGTGGCCGTCACGGCGCCGAGCTGGAACTTGTCGCCCTCCTGATAGCCCATGGCCGAGCCGACCAGGACACCGTTGCCGACCGTGAGCAGTTTGCTCGCCTGAGCGGTCACCGTGCCGCCGAGGTCGCTGCCCAGCTGGGCGGCGGAGGGGTCCGCGCCGACCAGCAGGGCCCGTTTGTCGTCGGCCCCGATGGACTGCCGCACCATCGGCACCGCCGTGCCGACCCCGGGCACGGACCGGATCTGTTGCAGCAGTTGCTGATCGAAGCCCGCGTCGGTGATGCCGCTGACCTCCAGCACCGCCTTGCCGCCCAGGCTGTGGGTGAGCTTGTCCACCGAGCCGGTGATGGAGCCGGAGATGCTGAACACCGAAACCAGTAGTCCCGCGGACACTCCCATCACCACCATGGCCATGGTGGTGCGGCCGCGGTGGGCGAAGAGCTCACCGATATTGAACAGACGTAGCCGATCCAGCGCGGCGCGGATCATGCGTGCACCGCCCCGGCGTCGTCGGCGGGGACGTCACCGCCGGCGGCGGGCGCCGAACCGTTGCGGCCCGGCTCGGGAACGTTCCGCACCTCGCCGTCATCGCCGCGCTCGACCCGGTCGATGGACCCGATCTGCCCGTCGCGCAGGTTGATCACCCGGTCGCAGTAGCGCACCGCACCCATGTCGTGGGTCACCATGACCACGGAGTTGCCCTCCTTGGTGATGTCGGCGAGCAGCTGCAGGATCGAGGCGCCGGTCTTGGAGTCCAGGTTGCCGGTCGGTTCGTCGGCCAGGATCAGCGGCGGATCCATGATGAGCGCCCGCGCCACCGCGACCCGCTGCATCTGGCCGCCGGACAGTTCGGCCGGCCGGTGCTCGGCGCGCTCGCTGAGCCCGACCAGGTCGAGCAACTCCAGCGCGCGCGGCTTGGCCTTGCGCAATCCGGTGCCGTCCAGCAGCTTCGGGATGGCGACGTTCTCCCAGGCGGTCAGCGTGGGCAGCAGGTTGAAGAACTGGAAGACGAAACCGACGCGGTGCCTGCGGAATTCGGACTGACGGTCGTCGTCCAGGTCGCCGATCTCCTTGTCCTGGAATCGAATCGACCCGGTGTCCGGGGAGTCCAGCGCGCCGAGCAGGTGCAGCAGGGTGCTCTTGCCCGAACCGGAGGGACCGACGATGGCGGTGAACTCCCCCGCATCGATCCGCAGGCTGATCCCGTCCAGCGCGCGCACGGTCTGCTCGCCCACCCGGTATTCCTTGGTGACGTCGGTCAATTCCAGCATTGGTCGTTCCCCTCTGCAGATCAATACCAGCCGGTGTCTATCAGCTGGCCAGCGCTCGCGCACGCGGACGGCCGAAATACAGCCGATCGGTGTCGTAGGTGTCGAGGATCGCGCGCAGGGCCGGCTGTTCGGCGCACAGCTCCGCGTACACCTCGATCGCCAAAACGCCCTTCTCCATTGCGTTTTCCATCTTCACGGTCATATGGTTCTCCCAGCGATTGCGCAGCGCGAGCAGCACTCCGTCAGGGTCGCCGAACAGGCGCTTCAGCTCCGGGAGATTGTCGAACAGCTTGGGATCAGCGGGATTTCGCGCCGCCCGATCGAGAACGGTGTGCAGAATGTCGGTACGAGCGTGGACGTCTGCCCAGGACATGGCGCCAACCTTTCGTTGAACTGGGTTACAGCGTTGTGTGCACCCGGGCTTCTGTGGGCGGGCGCGTGTGCCGTTGCCCCAAAACTACGATCGCTCCGATACCCCTGTCTTCGTGCCGCGGACGCGACTTGACCTCCTACTCCGGTAGGAGACGTGCCCCTGCCGCCGGACGATGTACGCGGTCTGCTCAGACGGATAGCCTTGCAGAATGAACGTGACCAGCGCCACCCCCGAGGCGGTCGGGCAGGCGTTGCAGCAGTTACGGGAGTGGCTGCACGAAGCCGGTGTCCGGTCCCGGCGGTTCGTGCGCAACCCGGTCCGCGAATACCGGCGCTGGGTGGAGGAGACCGGTTTCGACTACCCGGTCTCGATGGTCGTGCTGGTGGACGTGATGCTGTACACGTTCAGCACGATCGCCTTCGCCCAGCGAGTGGCAGCGGGCTATTTCCCCGGCTTCCTCGCCCTGGCCGCGCTGCTCATCATCTATCTGACCGGGCCGCCGTGCGTGGTACTCAACCTCCCGCCGCGCCCGGTCCTGCTCGCTTCGCTGACCATGGCCGGGGTAGCCCTGTTCCTGATGCAGCCGGTGCCGCTGGATGTCGCACCGCTCATCCTGATCGTCGTGACCGGCGAGGTCGCGGCCATCACCCGGACGTCCGTGAGCGCGGTCATCGGCCTGGGCATGATCGCGGAGATCATGTTCTTCGGATACGTGGGGCACATCGACGGACTGACCTGGTTCACGCTCGGCATCCTCTTCGGCTGGTTCACCGGACAGCTGCTGAACTACCAGCGTCGCTACCTGTACCAGGAACGCGATTATCAGGAGGTCCGCGCTCTGCAGGCCGCCGGCGAGGAGCGCCGGCGCATCGCCCGTGAGGTGCACGATGTCATCGCGCACTCACTGAGCGTCACGCTGCTACACGTGACCGCCGCCCGGCACGCGCTGCAGACCGATCGCGATGTGGACGAGGCGATCGACGCGCTCGCCGACGCCGAGCGGCTGGGCAGGCAGGCGATGGCCGACATCCGCCGGACGGTCGGGCTGCTGGACGGGCACCATGCGCCCCAGACACCCGAACCCGGCCTCGATGACATCGAGGATCTGGTGTCGGACTTCCTCCGCGCGGGCATGGCGATCGACTTCCGCTCGGAAGGCGATCGCGGGCAGGTCTCGGCCGCCCTGGGGCTGGCGCTGTACCGGATCTGCCAGGAATCCCTCGCCAATATCGCCAAGCACGCCCCGGGCGCACAGGCTCAGGTTCGAATCATGGTCTGCGCCAGACATATTGATGTCACCATCACGAATACCCTGCCCCCTGGGGCACTGCTGCGGCCCGGTCGCGGCATGGGCATCTCGGGCATGCGCCAGCGCCTGGCCGTCCTCGGCGGCACCCTGACCGCGGGACCCCACGACGACGGCTGGCAGGTGTCCGCGCGGATCCCGACGACCGGGCACATGCCCTGTATCGCCGCGGCGGAGCAGAACCTGCGGTCCGTACTACTGTCCATGACCCAGAGGACCCCGCAGGAGGGCATGTGATCGACCGATCCGACGACGAGCCGATCGGCGTGCTCGTCGTCGACGATCAGGAGCTGGTGCGCGGCGGGCTGCGCCGAATCCTGCGCCGCCGCGACGGTTTCACGGTGAGCGAGTGCGCGGACGGGGACGAGGTGCCCGCGGCCGTCACCGCGCACCGCCCGGACGTGGTGCTGATGGATCTGCGCATGAAGCGGATCGGCGGCATCGAGGCCACCCGGACGCTGCGGATGGTCGTGGACGCGCCGCCGGTGCTGGTGCTCACCACCTTCGACGACGACCAGCTGCTGTCGGGCGCGCTACGGGCGGGCGCGGCCGGGTTCATCCTCAAGGACTCCCCCGCCGAGGATCTGATCCGCGCGGTGCGGACCGTCGCCACCGGCGGCTCCTGGCTGGACCCGACGGTCACGCCGCGAGTGCTGACCACCTATCGCTCGGCCCGTCCCACGCCGGCACCCGGCGGCGATCGCCTGTCCGAGCTGACCGTTCGCGAACTCGAGGTGCTCGAGCTCATCGGCCGCGGCCGCCTCAATGCTGAGATCGCGCGCACACTCGGTATCTCGGAGGTAACGGTGAAGAGCCACGTGGGACATATCTTCGGGAAGCTCGGGTTACGCGACCGGGCGGCGGCCATCGTCTTTGCGTTTGACCACGGCGTAGTGGCACCTGGAGAATCCACCTCCTAGAGGGGTGGGTCGCGGGTCCTCGTCTGCTTCCCTCCCGAGAGTTGGAGGTTGGACGGGGTGGATACACCGCCATCGCGGGCCGGAAGCAGATTCGGGCCGTACGAGTTGCGCTCGCTGCTGGGCAGGGGCGGTATGGGAGAGGTCTACGAGGCCTACGACACCTCGAAGGATCGGGTCGTCGCCCTCAAGCTGCTACCGGAAGAACTCGCGAAGGACCCCTCGTACCAGGAGCGTTTCCGCCGGGAATCCCAGGCGGCGGCACGGCTGGCGGAGCCGCACATCATCCCCATCCACGACTGGGGCGAGATCGACGGTGTGCTCTACATCGATATGCGGCTGGTGCGCGGACAGGACCTGCGATCGCTGCTGGACCAGTACGGCGCGCTGCCGCCGCTGCGGGTCATCGGGATCATCGAGCAGATCGCGGCGGCGCTGGACGCCGCGCACTACTCGGGGCTGGTGCACCGGGACGTCAAACCCGCGAACATCCTTGTGACTGATGCAGATTTCGCATATCTCGCGGATTTCGGCATCGCGCGCGCCGAGGGCGATTCCACCATCACCATGACCGGCACGGCCGTGGGCTCCTACGCCTACATGGCCCCCGAGCGCTTCGACGCCGGGCCGGACTCCGGGCGCGCCGACATCTACTCGCTGGGCTGTGTGCTGCACGAGTGCCTCACCGGCGACAAGCCCTTCCCGGCGCACAACATGAGCGTGCTGATCCGCGCGCATCTGTCTGAGCCGCCACCGCTGACGAGCATGCTGCGCAGCGGGATTCCGCCCGCGCTGGATGCCGTGGTGGCCAAGGCGCTGGCCAAGGACCCGAACGACCGGTTCTTCACCGCGGGCGAATTCGCCCGGGCCGCGCGGGCGGCGCTGGCCGGTGGTCAGCCGGTGCCCGCGCCCGCCGGGCAGCCGGCGCCGGGCCGGACCGTGCCGCCGGGTCCGCCGGTCGGCCCACCACCGACGACGGTGCTGCCGACCGGCGCTCCCGCCGGACCGCCGACCACGGTCATGCCGGGCGGGACGCCCGCCGCGGGCCGGCCGACAGGCCGGAATGCCGATCCCACTGTGCGGCAATCCGATCCCACTGTGCGGCAACCCGGTTCCGGACTCGGGCTGAATACCGGGGCGATCCCGGCCTACATCACCGGATCCTTCCCGGCCGCCGAGGAACCTTCGCCCACAGGGGATCTGCCGGTCGTCCTGCCGTCGGATCCGACCCGGGTGCGGGTCAGCGATTTCCACTACACGCCGCTGCCGGCCGACGCCCAGCAGCAGGCGATCTGGGGCCATGCCCAGGCGCAGCAGCGGGACTTCCCGTACGCGCCGGCGCCCGATCCCTCGCTGTACCCCACCGCGGATCACCCCATCGTCCAGCCGCCGCCCCGCGAGCCCGGAAAACGGAGCAAGGGCAAGTCGATCGCGGCGCCGCTGTCGATCGGTGTGCTGGTGGTCGCGGTGGCCGCCGTTGCCGGTGCGGTGGGCTGGCAAGTCCTGGACCGCCCCGGCAACGAAGCACCCATAACGACGGCAGCACAGGGTGTTCCGGGCACCACCGCCCCGCGCTCGCAGCAGCCGGGCCCGGCGGCGACGACCTCGGCTCCCACCACTGTGCAACTGCCGGCGGGAGCGACGTCGTGTCCACCGGTGTATGCGGCGCTCGGCGGTTACGCCACTTCCGCGATCGGAAACACGGTCACGACCTGCCCTTTCGCGGAGGAGGTGCGGCGAGCCTATGCCGACGCCGCTTCTGGTCGGCCGGCTTCGGCAGTTAGTGTGGTGGCAGTGAGCCCGGTGACCGGCCGGTCTTACACGATGAACTGCACGGCCGCAGGCAAATTGGTGACCTGCGTCGGTGGTGAGAACGCGGTGGTGTATGTCTATTGATCCAATTCCGGCCTGTCGCAAGGGGTTTGTGCGCGGGCTGGCACTGGCGGCTGCCCTGGCCGTCTCCGCTTGTAGCCCGAGTCTCGGTGCTGTACAGCGTCATTCGGCGCAGTCGGATGAGATCAAACCGGTCGGCGACAGTTCCGCGTTACCGGTCCCGAGCATGATCGGACCGGATTTGCCGGAGCTGTTCGGGCTGCCGAAATCCGTCGCCTTGGCAGCGGATTTCAATGACCTGAAGGCCACCCTGGACGGCCGGGTCGGCGTGGCGGTCATGCCCGTCGGCGGCGGCGACATGATCCAGCTGGGTGAGTGGAGCACCGGCATCGCCTGGTCCACCATCAAGGTGCCGCTGGCGCTCGCCGCGCTGCGCCACGATCCGGTGGGCATGCGCTCCACCGCCGAGGCCGCCATCACCTTCTCCGACAACGATGCGGCACAGACCCTCTGGAACTCCCTGGGCACCGGCAGCGAGGCGGCGGACGCGGTCGAGGCGGTGCTGCGCGAAGCCGGCGACGCCACCACCGACGTCGCCGCGCGCCACACCAAGCTGGCCGCGCTGGAGTCCGACGATCTGCTCGCCTTCGGCGCCACCGACTGGTCGCTGGCCGATCAGGTGCACTTCGCCTCCCGGCTGCCCTGCCTGCCGCGCGCCAATTCCGTGGTCTCGCTCATGAGTGAGATCACCCCCAGCCAGAGCTGGGGCCTGGGCCGGCTCATCGGCGCGGAGTTCAAGGGCGGCTGGGGTCCCGACGACGACACCGGCAAGTACACCGTCCGCCAGTTCGGGCTGGTCCCGACGCTGAACGGGCCGGTGGCGGTGGCGCTGGCGGCCGAGCCCACCTCGGGCAGTTTCGACGACGCCACGGACATGATGGACAAGCTCGCGCTGCTGGTCGGCGACCATCTGCCCGACCTGCACGGCGGACTCTGCTCGCGCTAACACATTCGGTGCGTATCCGTTTCAAAATGCCCAGCGTGCACCCCGAATCGGGCGTGAGCCGGTGAAAAACGTCCATACCCACCGCGTTTGACCGCCGGTGTCCCGAACCACAACAATCCTTGCGATTGACGGGTCCAGGTGCGTCCGCTAGGAACAGGGAACGCACCGGACACCGGGGCAGATGGAGGTTACGGGGTGCACGCACCGTATTCGCGGAACGCTGACCAGCGCGACGCACTGGACAGCACACGCGATACGGGGTACGGATCCCGTTGGCGCGGACGGCGGCTCGCGCGGGGATGCGGAGCGCTGGCCGTGCTGGTCGGGGCCCTGACCGCGTGCAGCAGCAAGCCGGTGCTGGTCCCGGACAAGACCACCGTGGCAGCGGCCGCGCCCAGCGCCGCGGGCTCCACCACCGTCATGGCGATGCCGGGCTCGTTGGCCTGGGATTTCACCAATGACCTGAAGCCGTCGCTGGCCGGTAAGGTAGGGCTGGCCGTGATGCCGGTGGGCACCGATCGTGTGCTGGCTCTGGGCGATTGGAGCTCCGGGCCCGGCTGGTCGACCATGAAGGTCCCGCTGACCCTGGCGGCGCTGCGCAAGAGTTCGGGCAATCAGGTGGCGGCGGTCAACGCCATCGAATACTCCGACAACAGCGCCGCCGACACCCTCTGGCAGGCGCTGGGGACCCCCGAGGTCGCGGCCCAGACCGTCCAGGACGTGCTACGCGAGGGTGGTGACACCGAGACCACGGTGCCCGCCGCCCGCGCCCGGGCCGACTACTCCGCCTTCGGCCAGGCCGAATGGTCGCTGGCGAATCAGCTGAAATTCGCCGCCAAACTCCCCTGCCTGGCGCAATCCGACGATGTCACCTCGCTGATGGGCAAGATCAGCTCCACCCAGCGCTGGGGACTGGGCAATCTGGACGGCGCGATCTTCAAGGGCGGCTGGGGACCCGATCCCAGCGGTAACTACCTGGTCCGGCAATTCGGGCTGATCCCCGTGGACGGCGGCCAGATCGCCATCGCGGTTGCCACCCAGCCCAATTCCGGCTCCTTCGAGGAGGGCACCGCCATCCTCACCAAGGTCGCCACCCTGATCGGCAAGCACCTCGACGAACTCAAGGGCGGTACCTGCACCGCCGGGTAGCGGAAACCGTAACCCGCGGTTCACGGGGGCGGGGATCACAGACCGCCGATCTCAGGGCAAGATGGGGACCATGCGCATCGGAGTCTTGACCGGAGGCGGAGACTGCCCAGGCCTGAATGCCGTGATCCGTGCTGTCGTTCGTACCGCGAATGGCCGCTGGGGGGATGCGATCGTCGGCTTCCAGGACGGCTGGCGTGGCCTACTCGAGGATCGCAAGATCCAGATCCTCAACAATGACCGCACCGATCGGCTGCTCACCAAGGGCGGCACCATTCTGGGCACCGCGCGCACCAATCCGGACGTACTGCACGCCGGACTCCCCCGCATCAAGCAGACCCTCGACGACAACGGGATCGACGCGCTCATCCCGATCGGCGGCGAGGGCACGCTGACCGCCGCCTCCTGGCTGGCCGACGAGGGCGTGCCCGTGGTGGGCGTCCCCAAGACCATCGACAACGACATCGACTGCACCGACACCACCTTCGGCCACGACACCGCCGTCTCCATCGCCACCGAAGCCATCGACCGGATCCACACCACCGCCGAATCCCACCAGCGCGTCATGCTGGTCGAGGTGATGGGGCGGCACGCCGGCTGGATCGCCATCAACTCCGGCATCGCCTCCGGCGCGCACCTGACGCTGGTGCCCGAGGTGCCGTTCGATGTGGACGAGGTCTGCGCCATGGTGAAACGCCGCTTCCAGCGCGGGGATTCGCACTTCATCTGCGTGGTGGCCGAGGGCGCGCACCCCGACCCCACGTCCATGACCCTGCGCGACGGCGGCATCGACGAATTCGGGCATGTGCGGTTCACCGGCGTGGCCCAGCAGCTGGCGCCGGAGATCGAGCGGCGCATCGGCAAGGAGGTCCGGGTGACGGTGCTCGGGCACGTGCAGCGCGGCGGCACCCCGACCGCGTACGACCGCGTGCTGGCAACACGTTTCGGCGTGCACGCCGCGGAAGCCGTGCACGCCGGGCAATTCGGGCAGATGGTGGCCCTGCGCGGCACCGAAGTCGAACTGGTGCCGCTGTCGGAGGCCACCAAGCAGCTCAAGCTGGTGCCGCAGGAACGGTACCGGGAGGCGGCCGCCTTCTTCGGCTGAGCCGACTCGCTCCGAGTCGAAACACACTGCGGCATACGGCCCTCGCACCTGTCGGCGCGAGGGCCGTTTCACGTTGCGGGAGACGGATCAACCGCGGCCCCGGACTCGGTCGCGGCACTCGACCCAGCAGCGGCGCTGGCCTCGGTCGCGGCGCTGAACTCGGCCGTGGCGCTCGGCTCGGTCGCGACGCTCGGCTCAATCGCGGTGCTGGGCGTAGTGGCGGGCGGCGCGGGCGCGGTTGCCGCATGCCACCGAGCACCACTCCTGGCGCGGATGCGATTTCAGGAAATAGCGCACGCAGCGCGGGGCCGGGCAGGCGCGGATCTGGGCGGCCTGGGCGCCGGAGAAGAACTCGATGGTGGCGTCGGCCAGTCCGGCCATGACGGTGGCCAGGTCGTCCGAGGTCAGCAGCCGGTGCTCGGTGTGCGGTCCCGTGTCGTCCCACGCCAGCAGCTGTAGCGCGGGGGCGGCCGCGCGATTGATGGCGGCCAGCGCGTCCGGGAAGGCCGGCAGCACCGCGGCGTCGGCGGAGCTGGGCGGCTGCGGCGCAACGTATTCCGCGAACAGCGCGCGCACGTTCTGCCGCAGGTCCACCAGGGCGGCGCGCTCGTCCTCGGTGGGCAGGTACGCCTCGAGGTCCAGGTACACACCGACATTCGCGGCATTGGCGACCAGCCACTCACGGGTGGATTCGGGGGTACCGAAGGCGTCCGTGAGGCCACGGCTGGTGGCGCGGATGGTGTTCGCCAAACGGAGTGCCAAGGGATCGACCATGTCCACATTCTAACGGGTATTGCGCTTTCATTCCATGATGTTCTAACGTGTGAAAGCACGATCTTCCGTTAGAAAGATGAGGACGCCATGATCTCCCCGATCGACAACGCACCCCTGCTGGACGAGGTCAAGAAGCGGATGGGCCGGGTGCCGAACATGACCAAGGTGATGGCCAACGCGCCCGTGGTACTGGAGGGTTACCTCGGGCTGTCCGGCGCGCTGAAGAAGGGCGCGCTGCCGGCCCCGACCTCCGAGCGCATCGCGCTCACCGTCGGCGCGGCCAACGACTGCGGTTACTGCGTCGCGGCGCACACCTTCACCGGCAAGCGGGTCGCCAAGCTGAGCGACGCCGAGGTGGAGGCGGCCAAGGGCGGCACCTCCGCGGACCCGAAAGAGGCTGCGGCCGTTGCCTTCGCCCGCGAACTGACCGAGAGCCGGGGCAAGGCCGATCCGGCCGCCGCACTGGCCGCGGGGTGGACGCAGGAGCAGGTGCTCGAAATCGTCGCCCTGGTCGCCCTGCAGACCCTGACCAACTACGTCAACAAGGTCGGCGAGACCGAAAACGACTGGCCCGCCGCGTAATCTGTCCCATTCCTGGCGCGATCGGCCCCCTCGGGGACCCCGCGCGAATCCTTAAGGTCGGAATCATGAACGCCGTCAAGACCACCAGCCTCGTCGACGCGCAGGTGCTGCGCAGCCTGCTCCACAACGGCATCGTCATCCGCGCGGTGGCGCTGGCCGTCGCCACCATCGTGCTGCTCGTCATCCACCACCCGACCTGGGTGCCCTACTCGGTGAGCGCCTACGCCATCTGGAACGCCGCCGCGATCACCCTCAACTCCGCCCGTGCCGCCACCGCCCACACGGCCTGATTCCAGGTGCCGCCACCGGATTCCGCCGGGCCGAGGTTCAGTCGTCGAACCGCCCGGCGGCCAGGGCGGCGGTGAATCGATCCCAGTCCGCCGGCGGGAAGATCAACGCCGGACCACCGGGGTTCTTACTGTCCCGGACCCCGACGCCACCGGAGAGGAAGGCGACTTCCACGCATTCCTTCGCGCTGGTGCTGCGGGCGCTCTTGAACCACCGGACGCCGGGTTCCACGCTCACGCCACATACTCCTTCGCTGCCCTCCGTAGCAGGTCTCTGCTGGTCGTCTCGTCCAACGCGGCGCGCTGGATCGCTTGGTATGCCTCGCGGTATCGGTCGACCGCGGCCTGCTTCTCCAGGTAGAGGTCGCCGAGGAAGTTCTCCAGATAGACGACCGTAGGTTCGACAGGCCTGTTGCCCGCGTCCCGGCCGAAATCCAGGATCACGAACGGGCCGACGGTATGGCCGATCGGTACGCCCGCCGAGAAAGGTAGTACACGAACCGCGATCGTCGGCAATGTCGACATGTCCGCGACGCGCCGCAGTTGAGCGGCCATCACGTGCGGGCCGCCGACAACGCGACGTAATGCGGTTTCGTGCACCACGACATCGAAGGAGGCCGGACTTCGCTTGCGCGTCAAAAGGCTTTGACGGCGCGTCTTCAACTGCACGCGACGGTCCAGTTCGGCGTGTGCAGCATCCGGCCAGTAATCATTGATGAGAACCCGTGCGTACTCGGCGGTCTGGAACAGTCCCGGGATGATCTCCGGCTGATAGCAGATGAGGGCGCGGGCCGAAGCCTCCAGGCCCACATACATATTGAAACCCTCAGGAATCAGATCGTCGTATTCGTGCCACCAGGACTTGACGCCGGCCTGTTGCGCGAGGCCGGTGAGAGCCGAGCCGAACTCGTCGTCGAAGTCGTAGATTCGGCACAGTTCCCGGACATCGAGGACCCGAATCTTCTCGGCATTACCGGTTTCCAGCCGCTGCAGCTTCGATTCGCTCCACTCCATCAGCGCCGCCGCCTCGGCGATCGTCATATTGCACTGCATCCGGCCCTCCCGCAGGTATCGCCCCAGTTGACGACGCGGCAGAGTCGAACCATGCTCCGACATCGAGTCCTCCCCCACGAAGACGGTTTTCGGTCACTGCGAATGATGCTCCCACGCGATATGAATGCTGACCTGGCGCTTCAGGAAAGTTTCCCATCACGCCGGGGCCGCGATTGTCGGTTCGCCGAAACGGTGCTGGACTGGAGTCGCGCCCGGTGAGAAACCGGAGCCCTGATATCTCTGGACCCACTCGTCCCCGAGCCGGGCGCACCCGATCCCTCCCCGACCGCTCCGCGGTCGCTCGGCATGACCATGCGTGACAAGCGATCGAATGCGGCGTGGCGCCCCATGAATCTCGATAGGCTTGACGGGGCCCGGCGCGGATGCGCCGCATGCCGAGCACCAGCGCCGGACCGTGAACTGTCCAGTCCCCTGCGCTGCCCTCCGGTGGACACCATGATGTATCTGTTCGACTGCACGATGGACCCCGGCGACCTGGCCCTGACCCAGGCCCATCAAGCCATGCAGATCCACAAGTTCTGCACCGTGGACAACTGCCTTGTGCGCCGCCGCGCCCGCCAAATCCTGGTCGACAAGGGCCAAATGGTCCTCGGCCCCCGAGCCAACCCGTACCCCGGCGCCTAGCCCGATACCACCAGTACCGCGACAACCACCAGCAGCACCAGCGCCACCACCGCCAGCCCCAGCACCACCATTGCGGTGAGCTGCGATGACTCCGCTCGCTGCGACGCCGGAATCAGCCCGGGCTGCACCGGATTCCCCGGATAGGGCGGTCCACCATACCCAGGCCCGCCCGGCGCCACGCCCCCATAACTCGCATACCCCGGCATCCCGGTCATTGGCGCCCCGGAACCAGGCATTTCAGCCATTCCTCCCGAAACCGGCTCGGACACAGCGAAATCCGGCGCAGCCGACTCGAATGTCAGCCCGCCAAGGCCATCCGGCCCACCGGCGAGCTCGGTCCCACCGGGCACGAACGCCCCCGAATCCGGATGCCGCGACACCCCACCCGATTCATCCTCGGCACCACCAGAATCCGCCACCGCGGGGGCAGCACCGGACTCCGCCTCTGCGCCGGAGGCGCTGGACTCCACCGCAGCAGTGGCATCCGACCGCAGGCTCTCATCAGCACCGGGTTCCGCTCGCGCCGAGCCCGACTCCTCTTCCGCCACAACCGCTGTCGACTCGGCTGCCGACCCACCGGGCGTAGCCGGCGGCGCCGCGACCGGACGCGCAAGCGCCGTCACCGGCTCGGCGATGATCTCCTCGACGCCGAGCGCCCCGGAAGTCCCGCCGGCACCCGGCTTCGCGATGTCCGCCTCGCCGGAATCCGGCTCCCCTGGCGAAACGAGTCCGGCCGAGTTCGACGAATCCTCCGCCGCCACTGACGATCCCGCAGACTCCGGCAGGTCTGGACCCGATACCTCGTGCCCGGACTCGCGCCCATCGGTGTCCTCGGTCGAGGATTCATCCGGCTGCGGCGCCGAAACCACAGGCTGCGGCACGATATCCGTCGGCCGCTGCGACACATCGTCCGGCGCCGTCGGCTGCCCTTGCGGCGCAGGGTAGCCGGCGCCCGCCACGGATTGGCCTGCCTGCGGAAACTCGCGAACGACCGGTCCGGAGCCGACATGCCCCATCGGGTTCGGCTGCTGCGGTGGTGCGGAGTAACCCGCAGGCGCGGATTCCTGGGTCGGGGCATAGGGGCGCGCGGTTGGTCCGGAGCCGACCCGATCAGTGTCCTGTGGTGACGGCGGCATGGCGGCGCCTGGTTGCGGATTCGGGTAACCGGAGCCGTCGGCGGGCCGGGGTTGCGGCGGCGCGGGATAGCCGGA
This sequence comes from Nocardia sp. CA-151230, assembly GCF_050942175.1. Taxonomy (NCBI): domain Bacteria; kingdom Bacillati; phylum Actinomycetota; class Actinomycetes; order Mycobacteriales; family Nocardiaceae; genus Nocardia; species Nocardia sp. CA-151230. Next base: position 2,058,540 of record NZ_CP192061.1, on the reverse strand, counting down.
CGGTGCGGCGGGCTGCTGCGGGAGCGCCGGGTAGGCAGGGGCGGCGGGCTGCTGGCTGCCTGAGGGCCCGGACTGTGGTTGCGGCGCGGGGTAATTGGGCGCGGGTGGGGGTGGAGGGTAGGACCCGGGCGGGATGACGGTGGCCGGGTAGGCCGGGGGTGGAACGGGGTACGCCGGGGCGGGGTAGGGCTGGGGGGCGGCGTAGTTGGGTTGGGGGGCGGGGAGATTGGAGTAGGTGGGGTGCTGGTGGACGGGGTGCTGGGCCGGGGGGCCGGACAGGGCGCGGCGGGCGGCCTTGGCGAAATCGGTGCAGGTGGGGAAGCGGTCGGCGGGGCGTTTGGCCATGGCCTTGGTGAGGACGGCGTCCATGGCGGGCGAGAGGCCGGGGCGGCGCAGGGAGACGGGAGGCGGGAGGAGCTGGAGGTGGCCGCGGATGAGTTCGGCGGGGTGGGGTGAGTCGTAGGGGCCGGCGCCGATCAGGAGCCAGTAGAGGGCGCAGGCCAGGGAGTACTGGTCGGTGGTGGGGTCCAGGTGGGCGCCGGTCATCTGCTCGGGCGAGGCGTAGGCGAGGGTGGCGGTGAACATGCCGGCCTGGGTGAGGTGGGTGGAGTCCTCGCGCAGGCGGGCGATGCCGAAGTCGGTGAGGAAGACGCGCTCACCGTGACCGGCGACGGCTCGGGCCAGAATGATGTTGGCGGGCTTCACATCCCGGTGCAGCACCCCCATGCCGTGCGCGTAGTCGAGGGCGCTGGCCACCCCTTCGATCACCTGTACGGCCCGCTCGGGCGGCAACGTGGCGACATTGATGCCGGCGGCGTCCACCCCGTCCACGTACTGCATGGAGATCCACAGCATCTCGTCCTCGGTGCCGCGGTCGTACACCTCGACGATATTGGGGTGGTCCAGCCGCGCGACCAGATCCGCCTCGCGCTCGAACCGGGCGCGAATCTCCCTGTCCGCGTACAGTTCCCGGTTCAGCAGCTTCAGTGCCGTCAACTTGCCCAGGCGGGGATGCCGGGCGAGATAGACCGAGCCCATCCCGCCCTGTCCGAGCAGTCGTTCGATGGTGAACCCGGCGAACACGTCACCGCTATTCAGCACTGGCTACGACCCCCTTCCGGTGACGTACAAGTCCGTGAGCCTACCCGTCGAGACCCTGTCCGGGCAGGTCAGCCCGGGGTCACCAGTCCGGATTCGTAGGCCAGCACCACCGCCTGCGCCCGATCGCGCAGATTCAGTTTGGTGAAGACCTTCGACACGTGCGTCTTCACCGTTTGTTCTGCGACAAAAAGGCTTTCGGCGATCTCGGCATTGGACATGCCGCGCGCCACCAGCTCCAGCACCTCACGTTCCCGCGGGGTGAGCACCGACAGCTGCGGCGCGGGCGCGCGCCGGGCCCGGCGACGCGTGACATCGGCGATGAGCCGACGCGTCACGGTCGGCGCGAGCAGCGCGTCGCCGGCGGCCACCACCCGTACCGCGCGCACCAGTTCCTCGGCGGGCGCGTCCTTGAGCAGGAACCCGCTGGCCCCGATGCCCAGGGCCTCGTACACATAGTCGTCGATATCGAAGGTGGTGAGCATGAGCACCCGCACCGGCGGTTCGAACCCGGCGGAGAGAATCGAGCGGGCGGCGTCGAGCCCGTTCATCTCCGGCATGCGCACATCCATCAGCACCACGTCGGGGCGCAGCCGTTTCGCCTCGGCCACAGCGATTTTCCCGTCCGCCGCGTCCCCGACCACGCTGATGTCGGGCTGCGCCGCGAGCAACGCCCCGAACCCCTGCCGCACCATCGCCTGATCGTCGGCGATCAACACGGTTATCGCCACAGTCCCACCTCACGCACGACACCGAGTTTGCCATGCCCCGACCGGAACGGCCCGCGTGACGACGACTTCGCACCCCGGCCATCGCACGGCCCGGCCGGACCCCGCTCGGTGACCCGAACCCGGGACTCAGTGGCCGGAGCCCTGCGCCTCCGCGAGACCCGCGGCACTCAGCGCGGGCGCCAGCGGCAGCCGGGCCTGCACCTCGAACCCGCCGTCCGGCCGGGGCCCGGCGGTGAGCACGCCGCCGACCGCGGCCGCACGGGTCTGCATGCCGGCGATACCGCTGCCGGACGTACCCGAATGATCACCCGGCCGCACCGCGATCGGCCGATCATTGGCGACGATCAGGGTCAGCTCGCCCGCGCAGACGAGGTCCACGCGCACCGCCGCCCCGGGCGCGTGCCGGGACGCATTGGCCAGCGACTCCTGCACGATCCGGTAGAGCGCCAGGCCAGTAGTCTCGGGCACGGCGTCGAGACTGCCGTCGACGGTCCAGGTGAGCGGCACCCCGGCGCGCTGCGCGCCCTCGAGCAGACCCGGGACGTCGGCGGCCGAGGGCTGCGGCGCGTGCTCGGGCAGCTGCCCGTCACTGCGCAGGACGCCGAGCATGCCGCGGATCTCGTTGAGCGCCGCCCGCGCGCCGGCGCCGATGGACTCGAATTCGGCTCGGGCATCGGCCGACAGCCCGCTGATCCGATACGGCGCGGTCTGCGCCTGCACCACCACCATCGACATGTGGTGCGCCACCACATCGTGCAGGTCGCGGGCGATGCGCGCCTTCTCCTCCAGGATGGCGCGGCGGGCCCGCTCCAGCTCGGTCTCCTCCTCCGACTTGAGCAGCGCCTGCCGCGACAGCACCACCCACCGGATGAGCAGGCCGAACACCACCAGGCCGGTGATGGCCAGCGGCCAGCCGAACCCGGATTCGGCAAAGCTGTCTCCGGTCTGGGCCATGGCGGTGGCGAACAGCAGCGAGGTCGCCACCCACACCACGGCCACGATCCGGATGGGGGCGCGCACGGCCACCGCGAACACCAGGGCGAACAGCACCAGGATGTGCACCACCTGGAACGGGATCGAATTGCCCGGCTGATGCGGCACCGCGAGCGCGATCATCAGCGCCGAACCGGCCGAAACCGCCCATCCCAGTGGCGGATTCACCCGCAGCAGCAGAATCGGGAACGCGGCGAAGCCCGCGATGAACGGCGCGGCCGCCGCCGGAACCTTGTGCGTCAGATGCAGCGTCGGCCAGGCCACCGCGATGAAGACGATCGCGAGCAGGACGGTGAACCCGTCGAACACCTGCCGTGCCCGTGCGACACGGGCCTGCCCAGACATATTTCCGACCATGCCCTCGACCGTAGAGACTCCGCGCCGCCCCGACCTCATACCCCTGAGTGATCTCCCACCCCCTACCCGGGTACGAGACGTCGGCACGCCTCCCCCGCCTCGCCCACCGCGGAACCGCCCCGCAGGCTGAGGCCCCGGTCGGCGCCCGATTCCTAGCGTCGAGACCCATGAGAGCGTTCCCGACTTCCCGCCGGATCTCGACCCGTTCCACCGCGCCCGTCGCGGCTGCCGGCCGCGCAGCGGACACCATGCGAGAGACCTCGCGAGCCACGACCGCCGATGTACTGCCGGCCGACGACTCGATGAGCGCCATGTCCGCTGGCCCTGCGGTGTCGGGCCACGACCGCCGGGCCCGGCAGCGCCGATATGGTGCGCTCGCGGCGGCCGCGACGGTGATGTGCTCGGCCGGTATGGCTTTCGCCCCCGGCGCGGGGGCCGTGATCAGCGGGCCGGGCACGCCCGAGAACGCCGCCGCCCGCACCGGAATCCTGCAAGCGGTTGCCGCGCAACCGGACCCGACGGTCATCCCCGAGGACTTCGTCACCGAAGCCGGGTACCGCCCGGTCATCGAGTCGGGCATGCTCATCAACCCGAGGGGTGACTGCTCCTCCCCCGTCCCACTGCCCGCCGAATTCGATCTGGCCTGCAAATCCCACGATCTCGGCTACGACCTGCTGCGCTACGCGGCCGCCCACGGCCAGACGCTCGGCCCGTGGGCCCGGCAAACCGTGGACGCCACCCTGGAACGACGCATGCATGCGGCGTGCGACGCCCGCGAGAACCCGATCTCGCGCGCTCAATGTCAGGTCATGGCCAGCGTGGCCACTACCGCCGTGGACCTGAATTCGATCCGCCAGGACTACGGCAACCCCATCTACGAGCCCTTCTTCGAGCACTCCGGCGACGCCCCCTCCCCCGCCACCCTCACCCTCGCGGGCCTCGGACTCGCCGCCGGGCTGGCCACGGCGACAACCATTCTCGTGCGCCGCACGAGCAACCGCCGGATCACCCTCGCGCAATTGCGCGGTCCCGACACACTCGATGGCATGGCGGTGGCACTGTGACCCGCCCGCCCGAGACCACCGGCGCGCGCGAGGCCGAGCTCTCCCTCCCGCCGGGACACCGGGCCGAACCACGCACCGCGGCAGATCAACTCGGATTCAACCCGGCTCCTGTGGTGGATGCGGCAATTCCTACTGCCGACCTCCCACCCCACGGTCAGGGTCGAGAGGGCCCGAGCGGCGGCGTGCGTGCTGGGGTGGTCCTCACTGCGGACGGGGAGCCGACCGGACCTCGGGCGGGAGGCGCCGCTGCCGTGATCCGGAGTGGGCCTCGAATGTGGCTCGGGCGGGCGAAATTCCATGTCCCCCGAGTGGGGACCAGTGCCGCGGTGGCGGGCGGGACCATGATCTCGCTGGCACCCGGGCTGCTACCGCGGACACCGTCGGCGCAGGCGATCCTGACCGCACTTTTGGTGCTGATCGGATTGGGGCTGGCGGCGATCATCCGAATGGTACTGCGATGGATGCGGTTCGGGATCGAGCATCTGACACGCGGCCGAGTTCCGGCCCTGATCGCGGGCATGGTGCTGGTCGGGGCCGCGATGGGCTACGCCGAACATTGGCAGAACACCTTGCGCGCCGCCATGGGAGTCGCGGGTACGGGACCCTGGTACTGGGTGCAGTGGCTGGCGTGGACCGTGCCACTCGTCGTCGCCGTGGTCGCCCTGGCGCGCGGGGTGGGCTGGGTGGTGCGGAGATTGGGGCGGATACGCAGTATCGCGGCGGGGGCGGCGCTGCTGGTGGCGGGGCAGCTGGTGATCGTGCCGACGGTGGTGGAGTGGCGGCGGGCGGCCTATGCGGCGGCCAATTCGTATGTGGATCCGGAGTTGGTGCAACCGGATTCGCCGACGCGGTCGGGCAGTCCGGTGTCGATGGCGAGCTGGCCGTCTCTGGGGGCGCAGGGTCGCCGGTTCGTGGCGGGGGCTCCGGCGCAGACCGTACGGGTGTATGTCGGGTTGAACTCCGCGCCGGATCTGGATTCCCGGGTGGCGCTGGCGATTCGGGAGCTGGAGCGCACCGGCGGACTGCAGCGCCGCAATCTGGTGGTGACGGTGCCGACCGGTTCGGGCTGGATCGACAGCGATGCGGCCAAGGGTCTCGACGCCCGCTTCGGCGGCGATGTCGCCCTGGTCGGTCTGCAGTACTCCGACACCCCGAGCTGGGTCACCTTCGTCTTCGGCCGCAGCGCCGCCCAGCAATCCGCCCGCGCCCTGTTCCGGGCCGTGGAGCAACGGATCGCGGCGCTACCGAATCCGCCGAAGCTCTATATCTACGGTCAGAGCCTGGGCGCGCTGGGCGGCAGCGCCGTGTTCACCGATGCGGCCGACCAGGACCGCCGCGTCTGCGGCGCGCTCTGGGCGGGCCCGCCCGCCGGGCAGGTGCAGCACGGCCGCGCGACGGTGCTGGCCAATGCCTCCGATCCGGTGGTGCACTGGTCGCCGGCGCTGCTGTGGCGCGCACCGGATCTCACCGCCACCCGACCGGACGCGCCGGTCCCGCAGTGGCTTCCGGTGATCAGCTTCCTGCAGACCACCGCCGACCTGCTGGGCGCGCTCGACGCCCCGCCCGGTCATGGTCACCGCTACGGCGCCGACCAGGGCACGGTCATGCCGGGCTGCTGAGCGGCGCCGCGGAATTCGCGGGTGAAGTCGGCGGCCAGCCGTTCGATGGCGGCCGCCGCGTCGAGGCCGGCGCGCCACGGCGCCGGGATCGCGTGCACCCCGAGCCGGGCCCCGAGCAGCGCACCGCAGACGGCCCCGGTCGAGTCGCTGTCCCCGGAATGATTCACCGACAGCAGCACGCCGTTGCGGAAGATCTGTTCCGGTGTGCCGCCTACGTTTTCGGCGCACACCGCCGCGCACACCCCCAGCGCCAGCGCCTCGGACCCGATGACGCCGGTGCCCAGCGGTTCCAGCAGTCCGGGCGCCGGCATGGGCCCTCCGCGGAAGGCCACGGTGTCGGCCAGCCGCACGGCCGCGTCGAGTGCCTGGGTGGTCTCCTCGTGATCGCGGTTGCGAACCAGCTGGGCCCGAGCCTGATCCACCGCCGCCCGCACGTCCAGTCCCCCGCACAGCCCGTACACGATGGCCGCGAACGCGCCCGCCGGCAGCCAGCCGCTCGGATTGCCGTGGGTGAGTGCCGCCGCGTCACAGGCCAATTCGAAGGCGAACTCCAGCGAGGGCATGAACCCACACGGTGCGGATCGCACGGTGGCCGCACAGCCTTTGGAGTCGTTGATCGGATGATCCCGGGTGCCCAGCGGAATTCCGGGCTGCTGCCGCGCCGCCGCCCGCAACATGGCCGAGATGGTCGTCTGTGTCGGGCCCCGATAGGTCATCAGCTCCGGGTATCCGGTCAGACCGCTCTGCAACGGCACCGGCTGTTCCGGCACCGCCGCCTGTCCCTGCCCGCGCAGCCACACCAGCAGGTTCTCCTGGATCATGCCCACCGCGGCGGCGGTGCCGCGCTCGCGCGCCCGCGCGCTGCGGATGAGCGCCTCCATGGTGAACAGTGCCAGCTGCGTCTCGTCGGAGATGCGGCCCCGATAGCCGCTGCCCTCGCCGGTGACGCCCTGGATCCCGTAGCGCTGCTGGATGTTCGGCAGCAGCATGGTCTCGATCGGCGCGCCCAGCGCGTCTCCGACGGCCCCGCCGAACAGGCAGCCGAGCACGGTGTCCGGACGCGGCAGCCGGTCCGCGACCTGCCCGCGCGGCCGCCGCACCAGCGACACCGGTTCGGCCACCGTCTCCCAGGCGGTCTGCGCGAATTCGAAGCAGGTCTCGTAGCGGTCCCGCGGATCCTTGGACAGCGCCTTCCGCAGCACCGCGTCCAGTTCCACCGGCAGCTCGGGCCGCAGCAGGCTCACGTCGGGCGGCGGCGATTGCAGATGCCCGAGCATGACGGTCGCGATATTCGGCGCATCGAACGGCCCGCGCCCGATGAGCAGCCGAAACAGCGTGCACGCCAGGGAATACTGGTCCGAGCGCGGCCCCATGGGCGCCGAGGTGAGCTGTTCCGGGGAGGCGTAGGCCAGGGTGGCATTGAGCATGCCGGTGCGGGTCAGATGCGCGGTGTCGTCCAGCACCCGGGCGATGCCGAAGTCGCTGAGCAGCGCCCGCTCGGCGAATCCGGCGCCGATGCCGCCGGAGCGGGACAGCAGGATATTGGCGGGCTTCACATCCCGGTGCAGTACGCCGCGCCCGTGCGCGTAATCCAGTGCGGCCGCGGTCTGCACGATGATCTCGACCGCCCGGTCGGGGCTGAGGTCGTAGGGGTCGATGGAGGCGCAGTCGACCCCGTCCACGTACTGCATGGCGATCCAGAGCTGCTGGTCGTCATCGCCGCGGTCGTAGACGGTGATGATGTTGGGATGGTCGAGCTGGGCGATGACATCGGCCTCGCGTTCGAACCGGAGTCGAGTCTCGTTCTCGCCGAACATCTCCCGGTGCAGCAGTTTGAGCGCGATGAGCCGCGGGAGCCGAGGGTGGCGGGCAGCGTAGACCGAACCCATTCCGCCACGGCCCACTTCGCGCTCGATCACGTAGCCCGCGAAGACTTCGCCGCGTCGCAACATCCCCAAGAAAACCCTTCACACACGCCGAACCGCTGCCAGCCTACCGGTCTGGACCGACACGCCGCAGGCATTGCCCGATCGGCCGGACGCCGATCGGGCGGAACCAGACAAGCCGGGCGGCAGGAATCAGGCAACCCGGACGGATAGCGCAGGGCCCCTGCCGGTGGACAGGGTCGGCCCCCGCCGGTGGATACCGGCGGGGGCCGAATTCGCTTGCGGACCGCCTCGATCAGGCTGTCGCCATGGCCTCGATCAGGCTCCCTTCCTGGCCTTCGCGCTCAGGCGATGGGCCCGCGGGCCGCCTCGTACGCCGCGCCGACCCGGTAGAGCCGGTCGTCGGCCAGGGCCGGGGCCATGATCTGCAGACCGACCGGCATGCCGTCGTCAGCGCTCAGCCCGGACGGCACCGACATTGCGCAGTGCCCGGCCAGGTTGGTGGGCAGCGTGCACAGGTCCGAGAGGTACATGGCCAGCGGGTCGTTGACCTTCTCGCCCAGCTTCCACGGGGTGAACGGGCTGGTCGGCGAGACCAGCACGTCGACGGACCGGTAGGCCTTGTCGAAGTCCTGCGCGATCAGGTTGCGGACCTTGTTCGCCTGACCGTAGTAGGCGTCGTAGTACCCGGCCGACAGCGCGTAGGTGCCGATCATGATGCGGCGCTTGACCTCCGGGCCCAGCCCGGCCTCACGGGTCATGGACATGACCTGCTCGGCCGAGTGCGAGCCGTCGTCGCCGACGCGCAGGCCGTACCGCATGGCGTCGAAGCGCGCCAGGTTCGACGACACCTCCGACGGCAGGATCAGGTAGTAGGCGGGCAGCGCGAATTCGAAGTGCGGGCAGGACACCTCGATCACCTCGGCGCCCAGCTCCTTCAGCTGCGCGACCGCGGCGTCGAAGGAGGCGATGACGCCCGGCTGGTAGCTGTCGGAGTGAAGTTCCTTCACCACACCGACTTTCACGCCCGTCAGGTCACCCTTGGCACCCGCGCGGGCAGCGGCGACCACCGGCGGCACCGGCACATTGCGGGAGGTGGAGTCCTTCGGGTCGTAGCCCGCGATCACCTCGTGCAGCAGCGCGGTGTCGAGCACGGTGCGGCCACACGGGCCGCCCTGGTCCAGCGAGGACGCGCAGGCGACCAGGCCGAAACGGGACACGGTGCCGTAGGTCGGCTTGGTGCCGACGGTCGCGGTGACCGCGGCGGGCTGGCGGATGGAACCGCCGGTGTCGGTGCCGATGGCCAGCGGCGCCTGATACGAGGCGAGCGCCGCGGCGGAGCCACCACCCGAGCCGCCCGGAATCCGGTCGGTGTCCCAGGGATTGCGGGTCGGGCCGTACGCCGAGTTCTCGGTGGACGAACCCATGGCGAACTCGTCCATGTTCGTCTTGCCGAGGATCGGGATGCCCGCCTCGCGCAGCTTGGTGGTGAGCGTCGCGTCGTACGGCGACACCCAGCCCTCGAGGATCTTCGACCCGCAGGTGGTCGGCATGTCCGTGGTGGTGAAAACGTCCTTGAGCGCCAAGGGAACACCGGCCAGCGCGGAGACGACCTTGCCGCCGGCGACCTGACGGTCCACCTCGGCGGCGGTCAGCAGCGCCTGCTCGCCGGCCACGTGCAGGAAGGCGTTGATCTCCCCGTCGACCTCGGCGATGCGCTGGATGTGGGCCTCGGTGACCTCGACCGAGGACACCTCGCGCGCGTGGATCTTGCCCGCGAGTTCGGCCGCGGACAGTTTGGTCAGGTCCGTCATTCGCCCTCTCCCAGAATCTGCGGAACCATGAACCGCTGCTCGTCGACGGCCGGCGCCATGGCGAGCGCCTGCTCCGGAGCCAGGCAGGGCTGCTCCACATCCGGGCGCGTCACATTGGTCTCCGGATTCGGGGATGCGGTGGCGGGCACGTCCGCGGCGGCGACCTGCGAGATCTGTGCGACGTGGGTCAGGATGGAATCCAGCTGACCGGCGTACAGATCGAGTTCGTCGTCCGTCAAAGCGAGCCGGGACAGCCGGGCGAGGTGAGCGACCTCGTCCCTGGAGATGGCGGGCACCGCGGGACCCCTTTCGGCATGGTTCGAGCTTGGTGATTGGCCATTCGACAGCCTAGTGGGTCGCCTCGAGCCACCGGTCGCAGGTGTGCGCCAGACCTGGCACCATCAATGTGTAACCGATGGGTAAGTGGCCCGCGTCACAGGGAATGGTTCGATTCGATAACCAGCTCTCGAGGGTGTAAGTATTGCGGGACTCGGGTACCCGTCCGAAAGTTTCGGTCGCACAGTAAAGAAAGGAAGGCACGTGTCTTATCTGCTTCGCGTGCAACTTCCGGATCGCCCAGGGAGTCTCGGATCGCTGGCCTTGGCGCTGGGTTCCGTCGGCGCGGACATCCTCTCGCTGGATGTCGTCGAACGCGGCGACGGCTTCGCGATCGACGACATCGTGGTGGAGGTGCCCTCGGGCGCACTGCCCGACACCCTCATCACCGCGGCCGAATCCCTGCACGATGTGCAGGTCGATTCGCTGCGCCCGTACTCCGGGATGCTGGACACCCACCGCGAACTCGAGCTCATCGATCAGGTCGCCAATGCGCGCGACGATCGTTTGCAGGTGCTCGTCGACGGCGTGCCGCGGGTGCTGCGGGTGGGCTGGTCGACCGTGATCGACATGGGCCCGCAGGGCGCGTATCGCGTGGTGGGCTCGCAGAGCGCCCCGTCGACCCAGGCGGCGTCGGCGCCGTGGATGCCGCTGGAGAAGCCGACGGTCCTCGACAGTGAGGCCGACTGGCTGCCGCAGCTGTGGAAGGACATGGACACCAAGCTGGCTGCCGCGCCGCTCGGCAATACCGGCAAGGTGCTGCTGCTGGGCCGCCCGGGTGGTCCGGATTTCCGGCCGTCGGAGGTCGCGCGGCTCGGCTACCTGGCCGGCATCGTCGCCACCGTGCTCGGCTGAGCCGCACCACGTTTCTCGCACAGCGCTTCACGTCCCCGCCGGAGATCCGGTGGGGGCGTTCTCGTCTGCCCGGCCGCTGTTCACCGTGCCGTATCTACGTACGAACTCAGTAGATTCACAGGATATACCTACTATTCATCTACGTAGATGATCTACGGTCTTACTTAGTAGATAAGTCACCGACGTGACCAGAACCGGCAAGCAGATCAGCAATGACGCCATGCAGAGAGGCAGGACGCCATGCCGCAAGCCCACCGATCACGCCCGGCCCTCCGACGAGCAACCCTCGTCCTGGCCCCCGTGGCCGGACTGGCCGCAGCCATGCTCGCAGCCGGGCCCGCCACCGCCGAATCCCAGTCCCGCGGCACCATTTCACCCGGCGCCTCCGATTCGGCCGGACCCCGATCCGGCGGCGGTTCGGGCATCATCACCCACGGTGACGACCCCACCGGCCTGCATGCGAGCGACCCCTTCGGCTACCGCCACTCGGACATGAATCCCGTTCTGCAGAACCAGCATCCGCGCTCCCCGGGCAAGGTCCCCGCCCCTTCGCCGCAGCCGTTCGACAACCGGGCGGGCAACCCGTCCGTCTGGACGCCGTCCTGGAACGCCGACGGCTCCGGCTACACCGTCTGCCGCCCGCTGGCCAGCTACTGCTGACCCCGCACCCGTTCTCGGACGAAATCCACCGTCCGAGATCACGGCCCGAACATGCCGGGATGACAGACCGAACTTCCGTCGCCGCATCCCCGGGGCATCGCCCGCGAACCCGTCGCGGGCCCGCGAGGTTGGCCGGTTCGACCGCGTGACGGTCGCGCCGGTCCGCCGCGGCCGGTCGGTGAGTCCGCCCTGTGCCCGTTCGACGATGCTGCCCATTCGACGATGCTGACCCGGCCGGCCCGGCCGGGTCAGCGTGCCGCAGCGATCTCCAGGCGCATCACCGTGAGCTGCAGGCCCGTATCGGTACGCCAATCTCGTTCCGGGGCATGGGCGAAGCCCAGCCGGTCGTACATGCGGCGGGCGTCCTGCATGGTCGGCATGGTGGTGAGCACCACCGCGCCGAACCCTTCGGCGCGGGCGGTATCGATCACCCGCCTCATGAGGGCGGTCCCGATTCCCAGCCCGCGGGCCCCTTTGGACACCGCGAGCATCCGGAACTCCAGCTCCCCCGGCCGGGCGATATCCGCGAACGGCGTGCCGGGCCGGGCCATGGTCAGCGAGCCCAGGAGCTCGCCGTCGCGGACCGCCACCAGAATCTCGGCCGCGGCCGCCCGGGTGGCCGTGTCGGCGAGCTCCTCGACATAGGGGCTGCGCGGATTCACGTGCCCCTCACCGACATACACCTCGACGGTCAGCTCACCGATGGCCGGGTAATCCCCGGGCTCGGCCACCCGAATCTCCACGCGGCCGTCCCGTGACCGCTCAGTGCGCATATTCATCACCACAACTCCATCCTCAACCCCGCTCCGCCTCACGCGATTGCCGCGCCGGTCGCCCCGCACGGGTGGCGGTGCCGGCGTGCACCTCGACGCAGGGCTTTGCGGATTCACCTGTCCTTCACCGACGAACACCTCGACAGTCGAGTCGCCGATGGCCACCCCCGATCGCCTCGCACCGAGCGCGGGCGCGGTGCGCCGGGCCGGTGCGAATCGATCTCTAGGACACCGCCTCCGGGCTTTCGGACTCCGGTTCCGGGATTTCCGTTACCGCCTCAGGGCCACCCTCGAGCAGTTTCACGAAGCCTGCCTCGTCGAGGATGGGGACGCCCAGTTCCTCGGCCTTGGCGGCCTTCGAGCCGGGCGCGTCGCCGATCACGACGAAAGCCGTCTTCTTGGAGACGGATCCGGCCGCCTTGCCGCCACGGATGAGGATGGCCTCCTTCGCGCCGTCGCGGGTGAAGCCCTCCAGCGAGCCGGTCACCACGATGGACAGGCCCTCCAGGTTGCGCTCGATGGACTCGTCGCGCTCGTCCTCCATCCGGACGCCGGCGGCGGTCCACTTGTCGACGATCTCGAGATGCCAGGGCACGGTGAACCATTCGGTGACCGCGGCGGCAATGGTGGGGCCGACGCCGTCGGTGGCGGCCAGTTCCTCGGCCGAGGCCTCCCGGATGCGGTCCATGCTGCCGAACGCGGTGGCCAGGGCGCGGGCCGCGGTGGGACCGGCATGGCGGATGGAGAGAGCGACCAGCACGCGCCACAGCGGGCGGTCCTTCGCGGACTCCAGGTTCTCCAGCAGGCGTTTGCCATTCGCCGACAGGGTGCCGCTCTTGTTGGTGAACAGCGTGGTGGTGAGCAGCCTGTCCTCGTCGAGGGAGAACAGGTCGCCCTCGTCGGCGATCGCGCCCGACTTCAACAGGTCGATGGCGGCCTCGTAACCCAGCGCCTCGATATCGAACGCGCCACGCCCTGCCACGTGGAATACCCGCTCCCGCAGCTGCGCCGGACAGTACTGCTGGTTGGGGCAGCGGATATCGGCGTCGCCCTCCTTGGCCGGGGCCAGCTCGGTGCCGCACTCGGGGCAGTGCGTGGGCATCACGAATTCCCGCTCGCTGCCGTCGCGGGCGTCCACCACCGGGCCCAGCACCTCGGGAATCACGTCCCCGGCCTTGCGGATGGTGACGGTGTCACCGATGAGCACGCCCTTGCGCTGCACCTCGGAGGCATTGTGCAGGGTGGCCATGGCGACGGTGGAGCCCGCCACAGTGACCGGCTGCATGACCGCGAACGGCGTAACCCGGCCGGTGCGACCGACATTCACCTGGATGTCGAGCAGCTTGGTGGTGGCCTCCTCCGGCGGGTACTTGTAGGCGATGGCCCAGCGCGGCGCGCGCGAGGTGGAGCCCAGGCGGCGCTGCAGGCTGAACTCGTCGACCTTGATGACCTGGCCGTCGATCTCGTGCTCGATGTCGTGGCGGTGCTCGCCCCAGTAGTTGATGCGCTCGACCACGGCGTCCGCGCCCTGCACCCGGATCGTGTGCGCCGACACCGGCAGACCCCAGGAGGCCAGCGCGCGGTAGGCCTCGAACTGCGATTCCGGCGCGAAGCCCTCCAGCCGGCCGAAGCCGTGGCAGATCATGCGCAGCCGCCGCCGCGCCGTCACCGCGGGGTCCTTCTGCCGCAGTGACCCGGCGGCGGTATTGCGCGGATTCGCGTACGGCGCTTTGCCTTCCGCGACGATGGCGGCGTTGAGCGCTTCGAAGTCGGCCAGCGTCATGAATGCCTCGCCGCGTACCTCCAGGAGCTTCGGCACCGGGAACTCGTCGCTGTGGATGAGCTCGTGCGGAATGTCCTCGATGGTGCGGGCATTGAGGGTGACGTCCTCACCTGTGCGGCCGTCGCCGCGGGTGGCGCCGCGCACCAGCTTGCCGTCCTCGTAGACGAGATTGAGGGCGACGCCGTCGATCTTCACCTCGCACACGTAGTGCAGATCGGTGCCGGCGTCGGCCTCGACCTTGGCGATCCACTGCCGCATCTCGTCCTCGTTGAAGACGTTGTCCAGCGAGTACATCCGCTCCAGGTGATCCACGGGCTGGAACTCGGTGGTGAAGCCACCGCCGACCAGCTGGGTGGGCGAATCCGGGGTGCGCAGATCCGGATGCGCCTCCTCGAGCGCCACCAGCCGGTTGAACAGCTCGTCGAATTCGCCATCGGTAATGATCGGCGCGTCCCGCACGTAGTAGCGGAACTGGTGGCCGCGAACCTCCTCCGCCAGCCGCTGCCACTCGACGCGCTCGTCCCCACTCGCCGCGGTGATCTCCATGCCCGATTCGCTCACACCAGGCACTCTATCCCGCCCCACCGACAGGTCTGATCACCATTCCCGCACGTCGCACCCCTGATGCGAGGATTTTCCGGCCCCGGGAACACGCCCGCAACCGGCCGGGTTCCACTCGGTATGGACCTCGCCAAGGCAGTCGATTTCGCGCGCTCCCACCGCAAGTCGGTGCTCACCACGATTCGCCGCGACACCCGTCCGCAGCTGTCCAATGTGCTGCACTGGGCCGGCGAGGACGGCATCATCCGGATCTCCATCACCGCCGACCGTGCCAAGTACCACAATCTGGTCCGGGACCCGTGGGCCGCGCTGCACATGAGCAGTGACGACTTCTGGTCCTACGCGGTCATCGAAGGCGAGGTCGAGGTCTCCCCCGTCGCCGCCGATCCCGGCGACGCCACGGTCGACGAATTGGTCGCCTATTACCGCGCCCTCAGCGGCGAGCACCCCGACTGGGACGACTACCGCCGCGCCATGGTCGCCGACCGGCGCGCCGTCGTCCGTCTCACTCCCGCCCGCGCCTACGGTCTGCTCCGCTGAGGTTCGCGCGCACCGGCATTCGGCCGCGACGCAGGCCGTGCCGGTCGCCCCGGTTTCGAACCCGGGTATCGCGAAAGTTGCCCTCCGAGTGCCGCCCTCACCGAATGCCCGAATAAGGTGAGTCGCATTTCCGACCCGCGACCGGCAGGATGTCCAGGGTGTTGCGTAGTTTTCAGGTGTCGAATCATCGGTCCCTCGCCGAACCGCAGGAACTGCGGCTGACCCGGGGTAGCGGGCCGGTCGCCACACCGGTCACCGCCGTCTACGGGACGGCCGCCACCGGCAAGACGGGCCTCATCGACGCGCTCGATCGCATGCGCGACGCCGTACTGAATTCGGTCACCGGATGGGATCCCTACTCCGGTCCGGTGCGGACGCCGCACCTCGGATTCTCCGATCGCCCTTCGGAATTCGTGGCGAACTTCGTCGCCGAGGGGTGCCCTTACACCTACGGGTTCCGGCTCGACAATGCCGACGTGGCCGCGGAATGGCTGCACTCGCACCCGCACAATCGCAAGCGCGTGGTGTTCGAGCGTGCCGGCGACGACATCCGCATCGGGCCCATGTTCGAGGCCGCGCGGTACGGGCTGGGTGCCGTGGTGCCGCTGGTGCGCCCGAATGCCTTGCTGCTCAGCTTGTCCGGGCAGCTGTACGCCGAGCCGCTGGTCCCGGCCTACCGCTGGTTCCAGTCACTGCTGGAAGTGCAGTGCGGGCAGCCGGATCCGCAGGAGGTCGCGCACCGGGTGGGCTCGCACATCTCCCGCTCGACCGACCACGCGGTGCGACTGCTGACGCTGCTGCGCGCCGCCGACCTCGGCATCACCGATCTGCTGCTGCCGTCCGACGACCCCATGTACGCCGACTACCTGCGTGATCTGGACACCGATATCGCCTCCACCACAAAGGAAATCGAGTCCTGCACCATCTCGGCGAACTACGCCGAGGAGATGTTCCTCGAGCACGGCATCACCGTCACCCTGCTGCA
Organism: Nocardia sp. CA-151230; assembly: GCF_050942175.1. Taxonomy (NCBI): domain Bacteria; kingdom Bacillati; phylum Actinomycetota; class Actinomycetes; order Mycobacteriales; family Nocardiaceae; genus Nocardia; species Nocardia sp. CA-151230. The sequence continues at coordinate 2,042,485 of NZ_CP192061.1, read as the reverse complement.
ACGCGAACTGGCCAACCTCTACGCCGCGCGGGACGCCCTGTACTCCCGCATGGTGGCCCGCCGCGGCGTCGGTCTGGGCCTGACCCACGAGGGCATCGAAACCGCCTTCGACATCACCGACGAGTCCAGCGCCACCCTGGCCATGCTGCGCCTGCTGCCGCCGATGCTCGATGCCCTCGACACCGGCGGCGTGCTGGCGGTGGACGATATCGACGCCGCCCTCACCCCCGAGACGGCCGACAGCCTCATCCAGCTGTTCCAGAATCCCGAAACCAATACCCAGGGCGCGCAATTGGTCTTCACCACCGCCAACCGCACCCTCATCGACCGCGGCAACGGCCGCTCCCAGTCCAAGCGCACCACGGTCTGGCAGCTGCGCCGCCACAACGGCATCTCCGAACTCACCGCCCACTAGCCGCACCGGTCGTCACGCGGCCCCGGCCGGGCATGAACTCCACGCCGCCTAGCATGGAGTTCATGCTCCTGCAGCTCATGTTCGTCCTGCTGATCGGCGGCGCACTGGCCGCGGCCCTGGTGTACTACCGTCGCGGCAACGGCGGCGGCTCACGAGCCTTCCCCGGCGACCCGCTCGCCGCCTCCTGGAACGCCTCCCCCGCCGGACTCGAATCCGGCACCCTCCACGTCACCGGCGTCAGCCCCCGCCCCGACGACCTCGGCGAGCAGTACGTCACCATCTCCGGCAGCATCTCCGGCCCCACCGTGTTCGCCCACGAGGTCTACGGCCGCTTCGCCTGGGACGTGAACAACTGGCCCTCCATCGGTGACCAGATCCCCGTCACCTACCCCTCCGGCAAGCCCGATAAATGGCAACTCGACCACCCCGGCGCCCGCCCCTACTTCGGCTCCAAACGCCCCAAGAACCAGGGCTGAAGGGACCTCGGTTCCCGTTCCGGACCGCACGCCGGGCACAGGCCCGACGACCTCGCGCTGAACGGCGGATGGCACGCCGTCGACCGACACTGTCGCTGCAGTGTCGGTCATGTCTTGCTCCTCACCAGGCAAAATAACTTGCCGACCGGCTAGGTATCTGTCGGCAATGGAGCAGCTAGGCTTCACCTTGCCGGTCGTCAAGCAAAAAAGGCCGTCGTCAAGGAAACAAGGGCGGGGTACCGAGGGAAGGACTCGATGGACGGGCGTCGCAGTGATACGCGGGAGCGGATTCGGTCCGTCGCCATGGAGCTGTTCTCCGAACGCGGCTATGAGAAGACCTCGCTGCGCGAGATCGCCGAGCGCCTGGGCGTCACGAAAGCCGCGCTCTACTACCACTTCCGGACCAAGGAAGACATCGTCGCCAGCCTGTCGGAGGATCTGCGCGGCGGCGTCGACGAGATCGTGCAGTGGGCCGAGGCCACGCCGCCGGGGCCGGATCGGGCCCGCGAGATCGTGATTCGGTACGGCGCGCTGTTGCACAGCCTCGGCAAGGACATGATCCGGTTCTGGCACGAGAACCAGCCCGCCTTCCGGGACCTCGGCTTCGGCACCAGCCTGCGCTACCAGTTCCGGGTGCTGGCCGACCTCATGACCGCGCCCAGCACGGAGCCGCTGGCCACCTTTCACGCCCGGCAGGCGCTGCTGGCCATCAGCTGGAGCCTGTCCATGATGGGCGATCTGGAGCTCTCCGACGAGGAGAGCAACCAGGCGTCGGTGGCGATCGCGCTGGACATCCTGACCCGGATGTGAGCCGCGCCCGCCGAAACACCCTGCGGCACCGGGTTCACGCTGCCACACGGCGTCACTCGAAGGTGAGCGACTCCGGCTCCTCGGCGTAGGCACGCGCGGTCTCGGCGGCCAGGCTCAGCGCGCGGCGCGCCCAGGACAGCGGGGCTCCGGCGAGGCCGCAGGCCGGAGCGACCAGAATCTGCTCGGCCAGCAGGCGACGCGGAAAACCGAGCCGATCCATCAGGCGCACACCGGGTTCCGCGATATCGCGCCAGGTGACGGGTGCGGCCGGCGCGGTGGTGGGCACCAGCCCGAGCACCAGGTGCTTTCCGCTGTCCAGCAATTCGCCGATCCGGTCGAGGTCGGGGGTGCCGACGGCGGCCATGTCGAAGCCGACCGCGGCGGCCCCGCTCTTGCGCAGGAACCCCAGCGCGGGCCGGTCGGCGCAGGTGTGCACCAGCACCGGCACGGACTGGCCGGCCGCGACGATGTCCAGGATGTGCAGTGCCTCGGGCTCGGGCATGGCGCGCACGGTGTTCAGGACGCTCACACCCTTCAGCGCGCCGGTCAGCACGGCCGTCAGCTGCGGCTCGTCGATCTGGAGCACGACCTGCGCGCCCAGCCGCTTGCCCACCTCCGCCACATGATTCGCGATGCCTTCGGCCAGCGACTCCGAAAGATCGCGCAGCGCGCCGGAATCGGTCAGGACGCGATGCCCGCCCGGCAGCTCCACCTCCGCGGCCACCGACAGCGGCCCGGCCACCTGCACCTTCACCGGATGGCCGGAGCCCGCGAAACCGCCCGTCTCCCAGGCTTCTTCGAGCGCGTCCAGATCGGTGCGCAGCAGATCGCGGGCCCGCCGCGCGACCGCGCCCGGCCGCGCCGCCAGCCGATACCCGCGCGTGGTGCTGTCGAACTGCATGTCGACCAGCAGCCCCGACACCCGTCCGATCATGTCGGCGCCAACGCCGCGGCCGGGCAGTTCGACGAGGTGCGGCAGCTGCCCCAGCTCCCCCACCACGGTCGCCGCCGCCTCCCGAGGATCGGTCCCGGGCCACGAGCCGACCCCGGTCGCGATGCCGCCGTGCAGCACCTGGGTCTTCGTGTCGTCAGTCATCCCAGCCACCCCGAATCACTCGGCCGTACGATTCCGGAAAACCCGGCCCATCACCGAACTCGGCACCACGCGGGGTGCGACTACTCGTCGGCATCGCCGCGATCGGCCCGGCCACTCGAATTGGCATACCAGTCCCAGCAGGTCGTGTTCACGAACCAGTCCCAGGTCTTGCCCGCGCGCTCGGTGCCCTCGCCGGGCAGCACCGGGCCGGTGGTGGCCCGGCCGCCGCGCTCGGCATAGGGGGCGACCCGGACCACCTGGCGCTTGCGGCCCGCGTGGTCGGTGCGTTCGCCGACGCTCCCCGCCGCCGCGTCGTGCGGACCCTCCGGGCCCGGCTGTGCCTCACCCGGCAGGAATTCACCGGTGTCGGTCCGGGCGGGATGGCCCGCCTGTTCGGCGGCGGTCCGATTGGCTGCGCCGCCCCTGCCGAGGCGGGCCTTGCCCGGACCGCGCCGCGGGCGCAGCTTCGCCGGTTGCGCCAGGCCGATGCGCCACACGATGCGTCCCCCGAATTTCGGCCGGACCTGTTGCGCCACATATGACTTCGCGCCACTGCGCGAATGACGGCTGCTCACCGGGCGCTATCCGAGACCAGTTCGCTTGCGTACGAATGAGGTTCGCGCTCAGTACCGGAGATGGTGCCGCTGCCCAGCACCTCGTCCCCCGCCGGGTCGGGGCGGTAGAGGACCACGGCCTGGCCGCGGGCCACACCGGTGAGCGGTGCGCGCAGTCGCACCACCAGGCCGCCGTCCACGGCCTCGGCGACGGCCGGGGCGATGCCGCCGTGGGCGCGCACCTGGGCCACGCATTCCACCGGGCCGGAAGGACTTTCACCCGAGGTCCAGACGGCGCGATCGGCACGCACCGTCCACACCTCGAGGTCCTTGGCCGAGCCCACGTGCACGGTGCCGGTGTCCGGGTCGATGTCGGTCACGTAGCGCGGCTTGCCGTCGGCGGCCGGGCCGGGCAGGCCCAGGCCCTTGCGCTGGCCGATGGTGAAGCCGTGCACGCCCTCGTGGTCGGCGAGCTTGGTGCCGTCGGCGTCGAGCACCGCGCCGGGGCGGATGCCGATCTTCGCGCCCAGGAAGGCCTGGGTGTCGCCGGAGGGGATGAAGCAGATGTCGTGGCTGTCGGGCTTGCCGGCCACCGCCAGCCCGCGCTCCGCGGCCTCGGCGCGGATCTGTGGCTTCGGGGTGTCGCCGACCGGGAACATGGCGCGCGAAAGCTGTTCGGCGGTGAGGACGGCCAGCACATAGGACTGGTCCTTGTCCTCGTCCACGGCCCGGCGCAGCACGCCGTCCGCGAGCCGCGCGTAGTGCCCGGTGACGACGGCGTCGAAGCCCAGCGCCACCGCGCGGTCGGCCAGCGCCGAGAACTTGATCTTCTCGTTGCAGCGCAGGCACGGGTTGGGGGTCTCACCGGCGGCGTACGCGGCGACGAAGTCGTCGATCACGTCCTCCTTGAACCGGTCGGCGAAATCCCAGACGTAGAACGGGATTCCGAGCACATCGGCCGCCCGCCGGGCATCACCGGCGTCCTCCTTGGAGCAGCAGCCGCGCGATCCGGTGCGTAGCGTGCCCGGGTTCGCCGACAGCGCCAGGTGCACGCCGACCACCTCGTGTCCGGCGTCCACTGCGCGGGCGGCCGCCACGGCGGAATCCACGCCACCACTCATCGCGGCAAGTACTCGCATCTAGAAGCCTCCCTTCGCTCCGGCCAGTCCGGCCGCCTTCGCCCGTTCCACCACCTGCGGCAGCACGGCCAGCAGGGCATCGATATCGGCGTCGGTCGAATTGTGTCCCAATGAGAATCGCAGGGATCCGCGCGCCAGCGCCGGTTCCACGCCCATGGCCAGCAGCACATGGGAGGGTCCGGCCACACCGGCATTGCACGCGGATCCGGTCGAGCATTCGATCCCGGCGGCGTCCAGCAGCATGAGCAGCGAATCGCCCTCGCAGCCGGGGAACGTGAAGTGGGCGTTGCCCGGCATGCGCTGCGCGCCGGTCGCCCCGTTGAGCACCGCCTCCGGCACGACGGCGCGCACGCCCTCGATGAGCCGGTCCCGCAGCCGCTCCAGGTCCACCGCGCGCACGGCCAGGCCGGCCACGGTCTCACGAATCGCTGCGGCCAGGCCGGCCGCCGCGGGTACGTCCGAGGTGCCCGAGCGCAGATCCCGCTCGTGCCCGCCGCCGTGCAGCAGCGGCACCGCCGGCACCTGCCGCCCCAGCAGCAGCACGCCCGCGCCGTGCGGCCCGCCGACCTTGTGCCCGGCGAAACTGGCCGCGGCCAGCCCGCTGGCGGCGAAGTCGATGGGCAGCTGCGCCGCGGCCTGCACCGCGTCGCTGTGCATGGGCACGTCGAATTCCTGTGCCACCGCGGCCAATTCTTCGATCGGCTGGATGGTGCCGACCTCGTTGTTGGCCCACATGACGCTCACCAGCGCCGTCTCGGCGGCGTACTCGGCCAGCGCGTCGCGCAGCGTGCGCGGCGAGACGATGCCCTGGGCATCGCACTCCAGCCACGTGATGCGCGCGCCCTCGTGCTGCTCGAGCCACTCCACGGTGTCCAGCACCGCGTGATGCTCCACCGCGCTCACCAGGATCCGGTTCCGCCGCGGATCGGCATCACGCCGCGCCCAGTAGATGCCCTTGACGGCGAGATTGTCGCTCTCGGTCCCACCCGAGGTGAAGATCACTTCCGACGGCCGCGCCCCCAGCCCCGCCGCGATCGACTCCCGCGCCTCCTCCAGCACCCGCCGGGCGGCCCGCCCGGACCCGTGCAAAGACGACGCGTTCCCCGTCATCCCCAGCGCAGCGCACATCGCCTCGACGGCGACCGGGAACATGGGTGTCGTGGCCGCGTGATCGAGGTAGACCGTCTGGGCACCGACCGGACCCGGGAAAGCCGACTTCATGACCGTCCAAGGATAGCCGCCACCGTCGAGACGATATTCCCGCCATGCCCGCAGCAGCTCCCGCCCCCATCGTCGCGACCACCGCGCCCGCACGCTCCGCCTCCGCTCCCGGCGCCGGCCTCGCGTCGCCGGCCACCCCGCTCGAGTCCTCCATGAAGGCCACGAATCGGCGGCGGGCCGGGTTCGCCCGCATCCCTGCCGGTCCGTCGGCCGACCGGTGCGGCCGGTTGCGAAACCGCCCGCCGGATCGGACCGGCGGGCCGTCGTAGTCGCGTTGTACGAATCGGGATCAGCCCAGGTTCGGCAGCTCGCGCACGCCGTGGGCCTTGGCGGCATCCAGCTTCTGCGGGTTCTCGTCCAGCAGCTTCAGGATGGTCGGGGCGATCTGGGTGGTCTGCACGGCGTCGGTCACGACGGCCTTCTTGGCGCCCGGGCCGGAGACCAGCAGCGGGACATTGCGGTCGGCCGGGTTCGCGCCGCCGTGCTCGGCGATCTTGCCCTTGCCACCGGTGTAGACGGTGCCGACCTGTGCGACGCCGACCAGGTCGGGGTGGCGCGGGTCGTTCTCCGGGGCACCGAGGTACGAGGCGGCGTCGGCGCCGGCGTGCACCTCGGTCAGACCGGACTTGGTGTACGCCTTCGGGTTTCCGCTGATGTCGTTGCCCGTGCCGTTGTTGGCCAGCAGCCACTGCTTCGCGAAATCGGCGGCGGCCTGCGAACGGTCGTTCAGCCACAGCAGCATGGCGTCGTCGTTCACGCTGAACGCGACCAGGTCCTTGGTGGCCTCGGGGTGCTTGGCCTTCCAGGCGGCGTTCAGGGCGGTCATGATCGGGCCGTCGTCGATGCGGGTCAGGTCGCTCGGCTTGGTGGGCGACTGGCCGTGCTTGGCGGAGACGATGACGGTGGTGTTCTTGTCCTCGCCCTTGGTCTTCAGTTCGCCGAGCAGCTTGCCCAGCTGGCCGTCGACGTAGTCGAGCGCACCGGACAGCAGCGCACCGGGGGTCACGCCGTCGGCCTGGTAGCCACCGGTCATACCGTCGGAGGTCGGCAGCTTCTGCGCGACGGAGACGGTCTGGAAGTTCATGCCGAAGACGGCCGGCTCACCGACCTGCTTGGTATGGCTGTGGTCGTAGCCGTCGATCTCGTTGAGTACGGCCTGCACCTTGTAGCCGTCGTACTGCTGGGTGGACTTGTCGTCCTTGGTCCAGTCCTGGCCCGCGATCGGGGAATTGGAGTTGATCTCCGGGGTGAAGAGGTCGTCGATGGCGTTGCCGGCCCTGCCCTCGAGGATCGAGTAGGCGGGGTGCTTGTCCGACCAGGCGGTCAGCTTGCCCGCCGCGTGCAGGACATCGAAGACCGAGTTCACCTGGAGGTACTGGCTCGGGTAGACCGGCTTGCAGGTGGCCGGGTCGACCGGCATGGCCGCCTGGTTGAGCAGGGTCGCCGGGTTGCCCGTCATGCCCAGGACGCTGCCCGGCAGGCCGGCCAGGCCTTGGCCGGCGTCGATCGAGTTCTGGTTCTTGTCCATCGCCTCGGTCATCGCAACCTCGGCGCCCTTCGGGGTGTGGGCGCAGTCGGTGGTACCGGCGGGCAGCAGGTCGTGATTGAAGGTGTCGTCGTAGTAGACGCCCGACTGTCCCGCGGTGGCGCCGGTGAACTGCGCGACCATGCCGGGGAAGGAGTCCGACGGGTTGGTGGTCTGCGCGTTGGTGTACTCGGCGCCGTTGTTCGCCAGCGAGGCCAGCGCGGAGTTCGGGTGCTGCTTGACGTACCACGCCAGGTCCGCCTGGTGCATCCCGTCGATCGAGATCAGCAGCACATGGTCGGCGTCCTTGCCCTGACCGGTCTTGCCGCCGGGGGCGGCATGGGCGATACCGGCACCGGTACAGACCAGCGCCACCGCACCGGCGGCAGCGGCGACCCGAATGCTCTTGCGGGACATGGATTCCTCCTGATCACGTGACACAGAACTCTTGTGTCACGGCGTTATTGCGAATGAAGTGGACTCGAGAGGCTGCGATCAGGCGTCGTACCCTGTTGCGGCAGCGCGTACTTGGCCGACATAGACCGAGGAGTGGTTGTAGGCGAGGATGGCCTGCCGCCAACCCGCGGCGGTGGCCAGATCGCCGCCGGCGGCACACAGGTAGCGGCCCGCGGCCAGCGCGGCGTCGTCGATATTGTCCGGGTTGCCCGACAGGTCGCCGGTGGCAACGGGTTTGGCGGCCTCGAGCGCATCGGCGAGAGCGCGGTAGTCGGCACCGGCGCGAACACCCCAGTGCTTCCAGGTGTCCGGGATGAACTGGAACGGGCCCATGGCGCGGGCGTAGACAGTGCGTCCGGCCCGCGCGGTCGAGGCGGGATCGAGGATGACGGCATTGCCGCCCGTGCCGTTGAGGGCCACACCGCGAATCGGCGGCTGCACCAGGCCGTCGGCCGCAATGGTGGCGCCGCCGAAACGGGCGTGATCGCTTTCCACCCGGGCGATCCCCGCCAGTGTGGTCCAGCCGAGGTGGCAGCCGGGCTGGGCTTTCGCCAGCACGACCGTGGCGTATCCGTACGCCTCCAGCGCGCGGAGCGGGATGCCGTCCTTGTCGGCCCGCGGGCGAGCCCACTCGCGAAGCTGGTCGAGCTTGTTGTCCATCGCATCGAGCCGGATTTTCGGGATCGCGCCGCCGAAGCCCGGAGGAGCGGGTTCCGGAGCCCGGCCCGGCCCGCCGGCACACCCGGCCACGGTGAGCGCGATCGCGGCGATGAACAGGGGCAACCGAGCCCCGCCCATTGCCCGGCCACCCGTGCCGGGCACGTACGAATTCGTCATGGTTCCGCGAAATTCACTGGTGCGAACAAGGTTTCGTTCCGGACCTCTAGCCGCACGGACGAGGGGCAGGCGGGGCCGTCGGCGCCTTGGACGTCGAGGGCGTGGCCGGCTTCGGGGTCGCGGGCACGGGGGGCTTCGAGGTCGGGGGCACGGGGGGCTTCGAGGTCGCGGGCACGGGCGGCTTCGGCGCCGGGGTGGCCGGCGGCGCGGGCTGCGGCTTCGCGGTCGGCGGATGCGCGAGGGTTGCGGATGCCAGTGGCTGCATCTGATTCCGCGGCGGCGTTGCGACGCAGTGGGGCGAGGTCGGCGGCGGGGCGGTCGTCGTCACCGGGGCGGGGGTCACCGCCACCGTGGTCGTCACGGGAACCGTGGTCGTCACCGGCGATGTCGTCGTCGGTGCCGGGGTCGTGGTGGCCACCGGAATCGTCGTCGTTGCCGACGGTGGTGTGGTGACCGGAGCTGTCGTGGTGACCGGAATTGTGGTGGTGGACGGGACGGTAGTGGTCGTCGTCGAGGGGTCGGTGGTCACCGTGACGGTCGTTGTGGTGGTGGCAGCGTCCGATGTGGGAGTCACCGACTGCGGAACGGTTTGGCCCGGATCGGAAGACTGATCCGCCTGGAACGAGAGGGTCGCGCTCGCGTCGATGGAGACGCTCGGCGCGGCGGTCGCGGTCGGCGTATCCGTGGTCGTGACCGGAGTATCCGTGGTCGTGACGGGGACGCTGGTGGTCGTATCCGGGGTGGTCGCCTGGGCGGGATCCGTTGTCGCGGATGCGGGGTCGGTGCCCGGATCGGTCGAGGCGACCGGGTCGCCCGCGGCGTCGGGTGTGTAGCCGTCGGTGGGGACCGGAACGTCGCTCGGGGTCAGTGAGCTGTCGGCGAGACCGATCTCCGGTGTGGTGGAGCCGGACTGCCCGGCGGTCAGATCGGCGTAGCTCTGCGAATCCGATGCCTTCGCCGTTTCGGTCGACGTGGCACTCGTCGCCGCCTGATCTGTGCTCCGCGTTTCGGCCGCGGCGACCACACCGACGACGAGACTCGCCAGCGCGGCGCCGGCCGCCACCTTGGGCAGATGGCGGCGGACGGGACGCGACGCGATCAGGCGAGCCATCAGCTGCCATTTCCCCGGGGCCTCGGCGAGTTCCCCCGGGGCCTCGATGAATTCGGTCGGCGCCGGATCGACGGCATCGGCGTTCGGCTCGACGGTCGGTTCGGATTTGTCCGATTCGTCCCGATCGGGTTCGTTGCTGTCCAAGGCTGTCCCCACTGTGGATTCTTTCTCCGCGATAAGTCGCCGCACCAGCGCCCGTGCGGAGGACGAACTGGATGGCCACCGGGGCCGGAAATTCAAAACTCGTTATGAAAGGGCTTTCTGGCGACCAAGACTGTGCAATGCGCTCGGACAGCACGCAACTCAGCGCCGCACCGCACACCACCACTCGCCAGCACTCCGCAACACAGCAGCGACAATATGCCCGAGATCAAGCAAAATCTCTGCGCAACAAGAGAATCGAGCACTACCGGCGCATTGGATCAGCCGATCGGTGCAGCGAAGGACGCCACTGCACCCGCCGACGGGAAAAAGTCAGCTACCACCGATCAGCCGCGGCGCGTCGCCACCCTGACCCCCTCGCGGAATATCACTGAATCCGTTGTGCTCAAACATGTTTCGCACCGAATGCGACACCAGAACGTGAGCTGAGCGATTGACCGAGCGACACAAATTGTCACACCTTCCGTCCGGGCGCCCACGCTCATCGCCCGTACAACCGAGGCAGCACAATTTATGAGCTTTGGAGCTCTGTTCACGATTTTGCCCCATTACCCAAACTTCAATGAACAAACGGTGCATGACAGGTGTCGGAAAACCGTTGGCATCAGCGAATATTCATGTTGCAAACGCTGTGATCTTTCCGACAGTGCGCCATTTCGGCCTGTCGGGTAAAAGTTCTTCAGCGAATCCGATTCACACCGCTCGGCCGCGCAAGGCTTCGCAGGACGTTCGATAGAGAGGCTGGCCGTGCAGATCGCCGCACCTTCGCTCCCCCACCACGGCCAGTCGGCGTTTCCCCCGATCCCACCCACCCAGGTCCACCGCGACGTCGGCCGGCTCTCGTGGGTCTGCGAGCGACCCGAGATCGGGGGCTATCTCCGCCGGCAGCGCGAGGCGCTGGGACTGACCCAGGAAGAAGTGGCCCTGGCCGCATCGACCACGCTGTCGTCGCTGCGGAAGTGGGAGGCGGGTCTGCGCAATCCGAGCACCGAAGGTCTGGCGGCCTGGTGCCGCGCGCTGAATCCACCGGATTGGATGTTGCGCCGGATCATGTCGCTGGCGCTCGGTGACATGGATACGCTGCGCACGGAACCCTGGCCCCGGACCATCGGCAGCGAGGATCTCGCTCATCTCGAGTCGTTCTCCGGGCCCGCCTTTTTCATCAGATTCCCCCATTTGGATGTCGTCGCCGCCAACGAACCCGCGCGCCAACTGATTCCGAGCTTGACGCCGGCCGACCTCGGTCCGGCCCGCCCGGTCAATCTGGTCGAATGGATCATGACCGAGCCCGCGCGAGAACTGCTGGTCAACTGGCGCGATGTCGCCGTTCGCGTGATCCATGCCCTACGGGTCATGGGTCCCGGCATTGTTCCGCAGCAGCGCCTCGACGAGATCTTCGACACCTGCTGTTCCCGATCGCCGAAGGACTTCAAACGATTCTTCGCCACCGACCCCGTCGAGGACGAACACGACGGCGACGCGCTGCTGGTGCGAAACCTGAAGCAGGGCACGGTCGATCGGTATACCTACCGATCCTTGCGGCCGACCCGGCCGATGCGCCCGTACGACGTCGTCCACCTGATCCGGAGCACCGCACCGCGCGATCCGGCCGCGTAGCCCGCACCCGGATCGACCACACCGAACACGTTCCCGCCGCCCCCATCCCGGGGTTCCGATCGTGCCAGACTGCGGACCACACGTGCCGATCTCGGACACCGGTGGTGCAGCGCCGGACCGGGTGCACCAGAATTCGGTGCGGCCGACACCGACTCGCGGACCGGCCCTGGTTTTCAACGCGGTCGACCGCACACGCACCGAGACATGGGCAATGGGGTGGTGTGGGGCGCGGCCGCGACCGATCCCATACGGAAGGTCGATACGTGCCCAAGCACCTGATCACAGTGGCGTCGATTGCGCTGTCGGTGGTGGCCCTCGCGGGCTGCGGCAGCCACCACAGCAGTCCGCTCACCCCGCCGACTTCGACGACCTCGGTACCAGTTTTCGGCGGCGGCCAGATACCGGATGTGATCGATGTGCCGACCACCACCCCGTCCGCGACCAAGGCCAGGTGATGGCCGGCCGATGACCTCGACCGGTGGTCGGCGGCGCCACCACCTCGTTCGTCGACCCGGATGGCTTCGAATGGGAGGCATCCGCGAAACGCCCGTGACGCCTTCGGGTTACTGATCGGCCGGGCGGGCGCGGCTAGGATTACGGCGGCCTGTTCGAGAGCACCGTCCGACCTGATCGGACATTCGTGTGAAGGAATTCGCCATGCCGTATGTTGTCGACTTCGTGAACGTCTCGACCGAGGGACTCGAATCGTCGCCGGTCGCGCCCGCGCTCGCCGGATTGCGGGCGAACGAGGCCCGGTACTTCAAGAACAAGTACGACCATGTCTTCACGGTGGAGCCCGCGGAGAACGCCCAGCAGACCATCGACTGGGTGAACCGGATCCTCGCGGAGGAGCGGTCCCTCGTCATCTCCTCGAAGCCCCTCGAGGCGACGGCCTTCCAGGTCGACGACATTCGAATCGCCTACGTGTTCTATCGGAACGGCCTGTCGATCAACGTGATGTACACCATCGACGACGCCAAGAAACGAGCGGTCGGGTTCAAGCTCTCCGACGGTATGGAAGTCCCCGCGGAGCTCGCCTCGCAGTTCAAGTTCGCGCGGCAGAAGTCGAAGCTGGCCGGCACCATTCGCGGCTCGTACTTCGTCATCAAGGGCGAGTACTGACCCCGGTGCGCCTCACCGCCCCGCAGCCGACGAAGACCTGCGGGACGGTTCGGCCACTGCTCGATCAGCCGAGCGGGTACTGACCGGCGCCGGCGTTGCCGCTGCCACCCATACCGATGATGTCGGTGAGCATCACGAGCATTCCCTGCCCGATCGACAATGCGTCGTAGCCGATCGTTCCGAGGTTCTGCGCGAATTTCTGCATGTCCCACCTCTGCCGGTCGATCCGAATGGTGCGCACGGGAACGTAGCCAATCCCTGTCACCACGGGCAAATCCGGTGTGGCGTGATCAGCCACCCTCGGATGCACCGAAACATGTTCTCTGCCAGCAACATTGCCGAGGCACAGCGGCCGCGACAGCGCGACACGCCGAGATTCGGACAATCAGGGCCACAGCAGACTCACAGGACCGCCGCGCGCCCGGAGCGCCGGCTAGGTCACCGAATCGAGGGACGAGAAGACCACCACGTTGGACTCGTAACTCTTGGCAGCCTGGTCGAACTGGCCGCCACACGTGACCACCTGCAGCGTCGCGCCGCCGCGGGGACCGAAGACGAGCTGGTCGGGGAACTGCGATTTCAGGTACATGCGGACATCGGTGACCTTGAAGTGCGCGGTCTTGCCGTCCGCGCGCTTCACGTCGATCATGTCGCCCGGCTTCACCTTCTTCAGATAGAAGAAGACGCCGGTGCCCTTGTAGGAGTCGACGTGGCCGAGGATGACCGCCGAGCCCTGCTCCCCCGGCGCGGGACCCTGCTGATACCAGCCGGCCTGCAGGTAGTCGGAAGGCACCTGGACCGAGCCATCGGCATTGAGCCCCACCGCGATCAGCGACCCCGAGGCCTTGATCGAGGCGATGTCGAACGATACCGGAGTGGACCGGCTGATCGCGGCCGCCGTCTTCACCCCGGAGGCGGACGCGGCCGCGGTGGTCGTGCTCGCGGCCGAATGGGTCGTGCCGGAGGACGAACAACCGGTCACCAGGGCCAGGATGATCGCCACCACGGCGACGAGCGCACCACGTAGTGGTCGACGGATTCTCAACGCGCCCAAAGCGTTTCCGTTCGCGGTGCTCACTGCGCGCTCACCTGGGCGGCCATGCCGCCCGCGCCGGTTTCGGGCGCGCCCTTGGGAATCACGTAGCCACCCGGCGGAACCTGATCGGTGACCGCTGTGCCGCCCGGGATGCCGGTGGTCGCACCCACCGGAATCGCCATGCCGTACACGGTGTCCGCACCTGCCGCCGCCGCGCCGGCCGTCACCAGGTCGATGCCGCCCAGTGCGCTACCGCCGATGTCGGTGTTCCCGCCGGCCTGTACTCCGCCACCGGCGTTTCCACCGATCTGGGTACCGCCGCCGACCTGTACGCCACCACCGGCATTGCCACCGATCTGCGTACCGCCGCCGATCTGCACGCCACCATTCGCGTCACCGCCGACCTGGGTGCCGCCGCCGATCTGCACGCCACCGTTGGCATTGCCACCGGTCTGGACGCCTCCTCCGACCTGCACGCCACCATTCGCGTCACCGCCGACCTGGGTGCCACCGCCGATCTGCACGCCACCATTGGCATCGCCGCCGACCTGGGTGCCGCCGCCGATCTGTACACCGCCATTCGCATCTCCGCCGGTCTGCGTACCGCCGCCGACCTGCACGCCACCACCGGCATTGCCACCGGTCTGCACACCCCCGCCGACCTGCACGCCACCATTCGCATCACCGCCGGTCTGCGTACCGCCGCCGACCTGCACGCCACCACCGGCATTGCCGCCGGTCTGCACACCCCCTCCGACCTGCACGCCGCCGCCCGTGTTGCCACCGGCCTGCGCGCCACCGCCGACCTGCACACCGCCGCCGGCATTCGCGCCGGCGCTCGGCTGCACGGACGCACCGGCATTGCCGCCGACTCCGCCTTGCACGTCGACGCCCACGTTCACCCCTCCGGGTCCGATGCCGACGTCCACACCGAGGCCGGCGCCCGGGGCGGGCTGTGTCGTGGCGGTCGGGTCCGCGCCGGCCAGCGGCGCCCATAGTGCGACTGCGGCCGCTGCTACCACCATGACCGGGAATGTCCTAGCCGACATTTTCGAATTCGCTTCCAGACGTTGTTGTTCGGTTGCCTTCCCGTCGAACAGACGGGTTGGTGTGTTACCGACAAATCGCCCCTGACCGCGCGAACTATGCCGATTCAGGCGCATTTGAAACTGGACGCCTGCCCAAGCCCCTAATGCACCGAGTCCTCACCCGAAGCCCCTAATTTGCTCCGCTTCACCGAACATGCCGACGGCGTTCCGGTGGGGCGGGCAACCGCCCGTGGAAACGGTGACGAGTCAGCGGGCGGCATGCTGGGACGCGGTCTCCCAGGCGAATCCGTCCGGATCGGTGAAGGTCGCAGCGCCGCCGACCACGAGGCGGTGGGACCCGCTGCCTTCGGAGGAGACCCCGGCGTCCTTGGCCAGGGCGCGACGCTTGTACAGGGCCAGCTTCACCGGGCTCGAGCCGGTGTCGAACTCCACGTACATGGGCCCGAAGCTCTTGGCCACCGGCAGCCCCTGCTCGACATAGAAGCGCTTGCTCGCACCGATGTTCTCCACGCCCAGCAGCAACACCATGGAGTCGAAGCGCTTGGCCGCCGGACCGCTGTTCTTCTTCGACGAGGTCGCGACCTTCCAGATCGCGCCGTCCGGGGCCTGGACCACGCCACCGTAACCCCACATCGACTTGGCCGCGGGCTTGAGCGAGGTCGCGCCCGCCGCCAGCGACGCATCCAGATAGGCGTCGGCGTCGGCCGGCTGGGCCACCGTCAGCGACAGCGTGTACCCGCGGAATCCGGTGCTGGGCTCCGCGGTGGCCCGGAAGCCCAGCAGCTGCGAGTCCAGCCCGAACGCGGTGGAGTAGAAGGTGGCCGCGGCGTCGATGTCCGCGACGTCGAGGGTGATGTTCTCGATGGAAGTCATGCCGGCAACGCTACGGTCGCTGCACTGACCAGCGCTTCTCGATTCCTGATCAGTCCCGGGCCACTCGCGGGCGAGTCACTTCCCGACGGTTGCCCGCGGTGCCTCCGCACGTCGAACCGCGCCCGTGCCGACGGCCTCGAGGTGTTCGGAGCCGTGGATGACGTCGGTGAAGGCGCGGGCGACGGTGTCGCCCTCCAGGGTCTGTTCGCAGCGGCGGGCCAGCTCGTGGCGGTCGGTGTCGGGGAGCAGCTGCGGCTGCAGGGCGATCTCGGCGACGACGCCCTTGGAGCGCAGAACACGGCGGAACGAGTCCGCCAGCGAGTCGATGCCGACAAAGCCGGGGATGGTGGACAGTTCGCCGGCGCGGTCGAGGTAACGGAGGCGGATGGGCTGCACCGGCGTCTCGGAGTCGATGGCGGCCTGGAACAGGGCGGGACGCAGGCTGCCGTGGGCGCGGCCGCACCAGGTGGTGCCCTCGGGGAAGAAGGTGACGCGCTCGCCTGCGCGCAGGCGGTCGGCCATGGTCGCGATGACCGACGGCAGCTGCCGCAGGCGTTCGCGCTCGATCGGGATGACGCGGACCCGCTTGGCGACATCGCCGAGCATCGGCCACTCGACCAGGTCGGCGCGGGCCACGAAGGACATGGGCTCGAGGGCGGTGAGGGCCACGATGTCGGTCCAGCCGATGTGGCGGGCCGCGATCAGCACACCGCCCTCGCGACGGTCCTCGGGGGTGCGGTTGTCGACGATGCGGACGCGAATTCCGCAGCAGGCCAGCAGGGCTCGCGCATAGCGGCGCTGCAGCCCGGCGCGGCGGCGGCGCGGGGTGGCGTAGTGCGCGATGGGGAAGCTCAGCAGGACCCCGGCGATGCCGGCGATCCGGGCTGCCACCCGCAGCGTGCCCGCCTCAGTGGGAGCGTCGACACACGAAGCGCCGCAAGGGCTGTGGGGCATCCAGGCGTGGGCGGAGGCCTCGGCCGGCGGGCACGAGAGCGATCCGGTCTCGGGGGAGAGCAGTGCGGGCATCATGGGGCATCACCGGGCATCCAGGCTGTTGGCCGCGCCCTGCAGGCGCTCCAGGTAGCGGGTGTTGATGGTCTCGAGGCCGAGCAGCGCGACGAAGTCGGCCACCGCGAAGTCCGGGTCGTGGGCGGGCTCGCCGCAGATCTGCGCGCCCAGGCGTAGGTAGCCGCTCAGCAGCGGGGGCAGCTTGGGGCGGGCGGGCGCTGCCAGCTCGTCGAGGGTGCGGCCGTCCACGACCACCGGGTTGTACGGCCGCACATGGCGTTCCGTCTCCAGCGCGTGCTTGCGCAGCAGCATGTCGCGCACGCCGCGCACGTTCACGCCGGGCTCGTCCTCGGGCGTCATCCGCATCGGCACCGACACGCAGCCCATCACCCAGTCGTATCCGGTGAGCTGGATGTAGTGCAGGATGCCCGCCCACATCAGCGTCAGCACCGAACCGTTGCGGTGATCGGGCACCACGCAGGCGCGGCCCATCTCCACGATCCGGTGACCGACGGGATCCAGGGCGGCCAAGTCGAATTCGGTGGCGGTGTAGTAGCCGCCGGCGGCGGTCACCTTGTCCGGGGGCAGCATGCGGTAGCAGCCGACGAACTGCTCGGTGAGCTCGTCGCGCACCAGCAGGTGATCGCAGTGATCGTCGAAACGGTCGGCGTCCAGGCCGGTTCCGTTGTCGGGGATGGTGAAGCCCGGCTCATTGGCGAACACCTGGTAGCGCAGCCGCTGTGCGGCCTCGCGGTGCTCGGCATCGGAGGAGACGACCAGGGAGTACTGGGACCGTCCGGTGGTGCGGGGTGCTTCCGGGGCGGGCTTCGACGCGGCTGCCAGCAGGCTGGAATTCGACGCTGCCATGGTGGTCATAGGCTTGATCAAGCCAGTCCCAGACTGCGCTGGAGCGACCGCCGGATTACCTGCCGATGCCAGTCCGGTGAACGCGGCGCAGACCGCACCGGGAGTTCATCCGACCGCCTCGCAACGTTCTCTACCAGGACAAATGCTCGTATCCCGGCGGGGTACCGGCGGCTCCGGAAGGCCGCGCGGCGAGCCCGGAAGACGTTGCGGCGAGCCCGGACCCGCGTCCGCGAGCGGTCGGCAACGCGGAAGAAATCAGCCTACGCCCCCCGGGCGAGCCTTGCATCGCGGGGGTCCTGTCCGGAACGACGGCGGGTCAGTTCCGGAAGAGCAGGGCGGAATCGCCGAATTCGTGCCAGAGATAGCCGGAGTCGAGCCCCACCCGGTACGCCTCCCGCACCACCGCCCCGCCCGCTACGGATTCGAGCAGATGCAGATGCGAAGCCCCCGGCGCGTGCCACCCGGTGATCAGCCCGTCCACCGCCCGTGCGGGACGATTCCCGTCGAGCACCAACTCGGTCCAGCCCGTCATCGGACGTACCAGACCGTCTGCGGCGGTGGCGGTTTCGAGCGCCCGGGTAACCGTGGTCCCCACCGCCACCACCCGGCCGCCCGCCGCATGCGTGGCATTGACCAGCCGCGCCGTCATCTCGGGCACCGCGAACCGCTCCGGGCTCGGCGGCTCCCCGGACTCCGGTGAGGACACCCCGGTGTGCAGCGTGATCGGCGCGAACCCCACCCCGCCCGCCACCAGCTCGGTCACCAGCGCCTCGGTGAAAGGCCGCCCCGCACTGGGCATTTCGGCACTGCCCGGCTCGAGCCCGAAGACCGTCCGATAGTAGGCGGCCGACCACCGCCCCGCGAGGTAGGAGTAGGAGATCGGGCGGCCGTACCGGGCAAGCAGTGCCCGCACATCCGCCCCAGCTCTCTCGGCCCCGTCACCGCGGCCCGCATCGGCAGCGCCCCGGACCCCGACGGCAGCCGGATTCCCGACGGCATCATGATCGGACGCGGTCTCGACGTCCGCGGCCCACAGGCGGTCGCTGCCGCGCAGCCAACGGGTGCGCACGGTGGCGATGTGCCCGGGCGGAAGGGTAATGCGCGCACCCGGTTTCAGCGCCGGCCCACGCCACGGCACGCCCGCGGGGTCGCGCAGTTCGACCACCCAGCGGCCGTCGTCGAGCCAGGTCGAGAAGTGCAGCACCGCGGCCGCATCGCCGTACCGTGCGTCCACCGCGGCGCTGAGCATGGCCGAATTGTTCACCACCACAAGGTCTCCGGCGCGCAGGAACCTCGGCAGCTCCCGGAACCGCGCGTGGGTGACCGTCCCGGCGTCGCATACCAGCATCCGGACCTCGTCACGCGCCAGGCCGCGCGCCTCGGGCGGGCTGGTCGCCGACAGCTCGTCGGGCAGGGTGAACGCGAGTTCCTCCATGCCGAGGGTCATGACGCCACCGACAGTTCGGACGCGAGGTAGCGGCCACTCGGCGGGCGTGACTCGAGAAGGCGCAGCAGGGCGGGGACGACGGTTTCCGGTTCCGGACGGTCGGAGATGTCCTCTCCAGGGAAGGCGGCCTGGTGCATCTCGGTGCGCATGTCGCCGGGATCGAAACTGTAGATGCGCAGCTGGGGATTCTCGGCGGCGAGCACGTTGGTGAGCTGGTCCAGTGCGGCCTTGGAGGCGCCGTAGCCGCCCCAGCCCTCGTAGCCGCCGACGGCGGCGTCGGAGCTGATGTCCACCACCACGCCGTCGGAGGCCCGGAGTGCGGTCAGGGTGAGCTGCAGAATCGCCAGGGGTGCAATCACATTGGTGTCGAGGACGGTGGCGAGTTCGTCCAGCGGGTAGCGGTCCAGGGTCGGGAGCGGGCTCGGACCCAGTGCGCTGGCATTGTTGAGCACCAGATCCAGCCGGCCGGAGCCGACGGCCTCGGCGATGCGCTCGCGCACCGCCGGGTCGGCGACATCTCCCGCGATGGCGTGCGCGCCGGTCGCGGCCCGCACCCTGTCGAGCCGATCCGCGCCGCGAGCGACGAGGATCAGCTCCCAATCCCGTTCGGCGAGCGCGAGCGCGACCGCCCGGCCGAAGCCCGCCGACGCCCCGGTGATCAGGGCCCTTTTCGTGTTTTCAGGCATACAGCCATCGTGAAACCTGAACCTCTGTTCAGGTCAACAACATTTCTCCGGCAGCGAAGAGCCGCCCGGGTCAGGCGTTCTCCCGAGCGAAGCTGCGGGAGGCGACCAGGATCAGCAGCAGCGAGACCACGATGGTGACGGCGGTGCCGACATAGACCTCGTGCGCCCCGAAGTCACCGCGGAACAGCGCCCGCGCCGCGTCCACGGTGTGCGAGAACGGATTCACCTTCGCGATGTCCTGCAGCCACTTCGGCCCCACCGTCATCGGCAGCAGGATGCCCGACAGCAGCATGATCGGCACCGACACCGAGTTCAGCAGCGAGGCCAGGGTGTCCTCCGAGCGCGCCCACAGGCCCAGCGCATAGGACGCGGACGCCAGACCCGCACCCATGACCGCGATCAGCAGCAGCGACAGCACCAGGCCGCCCGGATTCGGCCGCAGCCCGAAGACCGCCGTGGCCACCCCGACCAGCACCAGGGCCTGCACCAGCAGCACCGTCATATCCTTGAGCACCCGGCCCAGCAGCAGCGCGCCGCGCGATGCGGGAGTCACCCGCTGCCGTTCGATGACGCCCGCGCGCCATTCCGCCACGATGCCGAAGCCGACGAACAATGCTCCGAACAAACCGATCTGGATGACCAGCGCCGGGGTGAGGATCTTCCACGGATCCGCGCCCGGGCCCAGCGACGGGGCGATGCCCTTCACCAGGGGGCCGAACAGGACCAGGTAGATGATCGGCTGCATCAGGCCGATGATCACCCAGACCGGATTGCGCAGATTGGCCCGGATCTGGGACCAGTAGATCAGTCCGGTGTCGCGCAGGAATGTCATGACCGGTCTCCTTCCCGGAGTGAACGCCCGGTGAGCGTGAGGAACACATCGTCGAGGCTGGGACGCTTGACCGTGAGCGCGCCGGGCGTGATGCCCTTGTCGCCGAGCGCCCTCAGCAGCGGAACCACCGCGGCGTCACCGTGTTCGACGGTGAGATGCACGAGACTCTTTCCGGCATGGCCGTTCTCGTGCCCCTCGGTGCGTAGCCGGGAGCGCAGTTCGAGCGCCTCGGCGGCGACCTCCAGGGCCAGATCGGCACTGCCGGACTCGATTTCGAGGCTTATCACGTCGCCGGAGATGCGCCGCTTCAGCTCGTCGGGGGTGCCTTCGGCGACGATGGCGCCGTGATCCATCACCAGGATGCGATCGCAGAGCGCGTCCGCCTCCTCCAGATAGTGGGTGGTGAGCACGACGGTGGTGCCCTCGTCGCGCAGCCGCCGGATGTGGTCCCACAGGTTGGCCCGACTCTGCGGATCCAGCCCGGTGGTGGGTTCGTCGAGGTAGATGAGCGTGGGCCGGTGCACGAGACCGAGCCCGATATCCACCCGCCGACGCTGCCCGCCGGAGAGCTGCCCGCACCGGCGACGTTCCAACCCGTCGAATTCGAGCGCCTTGGCCAGGTCGGCGGCATTGCGCCTGGCCTCGGCCTTGGACAGCCCGAAAAGCCTTGCCTGCAGGATCAATTCGTCCTCGACCAGTTCGGTCTCGTTGGTCGATCCGCCCTGCGGCACATAGCCGATGCGGGAGCGCACCGTCCGCGGCTCGGCGCGCAGGTCGGCACCGACCACGGTGGCCTCACCCGCGGTGGGCGCCAGCAGCGTCGAGATCATCCGCAGGGTGGTGGTCTTGCCCGCCCCGTTGGGGCCGAGCAGTCCGATGATCTCGCCGTAGCGCACGTCGAAGTCGATACCCGTGACCGCTTGCACGTCACCGGTTTTGGTCTTGAAGGTCCGGGCCAATCCACGGACCCGGATGACCGGGTCGGTGGGTGCGCCGCGGACGGGTGATGTCGTTTCCACGCCTCAACGGTAGAAACGACCCACCCGCATAGTCAAGCTTGACTATTAAAACTTGATTACTTTGCCGGGAGCGGCGACACTACTTCACCGGAGGCGGGACCGGGGCGCCGCCCATGGTCCCCGACCAGGCATCCAGCTCTCCGCTCTCGATCCGCTGCAGGGTCCGGCGCGACCACTCCAGATCCGCGCGCACATGCGCCGCAGCAAGATTGATCGCGTCGGCCACGTGGTGCGGCTCCGCCTCCCGCGGATCTCCGCTCCCGGCGAGAATCCGCTCCTCCTCACGCTCGAGATAGACCAGATTCGACTCGAACTGCAGGATCCGGCTGCGCAGCGCCGCAATCACATCCACCTTCGGCGCGTGCGGAAACAGCGACACCGTCGCGAAATACGGATGCTTGAGCTGGTCGGCCGCGAACAGCGACTCACGCAGCATCTCCCCGAACTCCTTCTCCCCCTCCGGAGTCAGCCGATACGTGCGCCGCTCCGGCCGCGCCCCCTCCTGCCCGACACCCTCCACCGAGATGAGACCGTCCCGCTCCAGCGTGTTCAGCGCCCCGTACACCGAGCCGGGCTTCACGTTGGCCCAGTCGTCGGCATGCCAGGACAGCAATTCGCGGCGCACGTCGTAGCCGTGCACGGGCTGGAGCAGGCGCACCACCGCCAGCACCAGCAGTCGAGTTGTAGGAACAGCCATAGTCGCAGGTTAACCTTGCCCCACAACGGGAACGAGCCGCCCGGCGCCGGCGCCGGGCGGCTCGTGTCGTTCGTGCGGTCAGGCCGCTACCGGTGACTTCTCCGGAGTCTTTGCGGCCGAGGCCTTTTCGACCTCGTTGAAGCCGGGCCGGCCGCTGCCGATGAAGGCGACCAGCCACGACAGCACCGCGGCGAAGCGGTTGCGGAAGCCGACCAGGTAGTAGATGTGCACCGCGAGCCAGGCCACCCAGGCGATGAGGCCGGTGAACTTGACCTTGTCGTTCAGCTTGGTGACCGCGCTGAAGCGGCTGATCACCGCCATCGAGCCCTTGTCCCAGTAGTTGAACGGGGTGGCCGCGGGCTTCTTGCCACGGATGATGTCGGCGACGTGGCGGCCCTCCTGCATGGCCACCGGCGACTGGCCGGGATAGCCGTTCAGGTAGGTCATGTCACCGATGGCGAAGATGTCGGCGTGGCCGCCCACCGTGCAGTCGGGGTTGATGAGCAGACGTCCGGCACGGTCGGTCTCGCAGCCGGTGGCCTCGGCCAGCACCTGGGCGAAGCCGCCGGCCTGCACGCCCGCCGACCACACCACGGTCTCGGCGGCGATGCGGCGCTCCACGCCGTCCTTGCTCTTGACGGTGACCTTGCCGTCCTCGATGTCGGTCACGAAGGTGTCGACCAGCACCTCGACGCCGCTGCGTTCCAGCGACTCCTTGGCATATGCCGACAGCCCGCCGCCGAAGGGCGGCAGCACCACGCCCGCGCCCTCCACCAGGGTGACGGTGTCCTCCTGGTGGTAATACCTCTTCGCGAGTTCCTTGAGCTGACCGGCGACCTCGACGCCGGTCGCGCCCGCGCCGACCACCACGAAGCTCAGCAACCGGCGGCGGGTCTCCGGGTCGGCGCCCTTGGCCTGCTCGAAGACGCGCTGGATCTGCGCGCGCAGGTTGCGGGCGTCGTCGATGGTCTTGAGCGAGAACGTCTTGTCCGCGAAGTCGTCGCGGCCGAAGTACGACTGGCTGGCGCCGGTGGCGGCGATGAGCTTGCCGTACCGGATCCGGCGCGGACCCTCGGATGTCTCGTAGGTGAGGACCGCATTGGAGGCGTCGATGGCGGTGACCTTGCCCAGCCGCACCTCGCCGTTCTTGTGGTTGCGCAGGATATTGGCCATGGGAGGCGCGATCTCGTCCGATGCCAGCACACCCGTTGCTACCTGATAGAGGAGTGGCTGGAAGAGATGCTCGGGCGTACCCGAGATCAGGACGTAACGAACACCCGACTTGTTCAACTGCTTCGCAGCGGCGAGACCACCGAAGCCCGATCCGACGATGACGACATCGGCGGTTTCGATACCCGCCTCCACGTACTGCATGACTGCTCCCTTCCGTCATGACTAACCGTGATTCGGAACGCGGTTGTTCCACGCGTCAGGGCGCATAATCAAGATGACTCTTATCTACGTTGATCATGAATTGGAGAATGCCGTGGAGCTGCGCCAACTGGCCTACTTCGTGGCGGTCTGTGAGGAGCTGAGCTTCAGCCGGGCCGCGAGCCGATGCTTCATCTCGCAGTCGGCTATCAGTCATCAGATCGCCCGGCTGGAACGCGACCTCGGCGTGAACCTCTTCGAACGGTCCACACGCTCGGTCGTCCCGACCGACGCGACCACTCGGCTACTTCCCCTTGCGAAACAAATGCTGAGCCTGGAATCGGCCATTCGCGCAGCTGTGCGGGCCTCCGGGCCGCGCATTCGCTTGGCGGCCAATATGAGCTTTGCAACTAGATCACTGTCCGCGATCGCGGGCGCACGCGAGGCGCATCCGGGCGCGGAGATCGAATTCGTCATCAAGCCCTTCCGGCAGCGCATCCAGGCGGTGGCCGACGGCGACTGTGATCTCGCTCTCATCCGAGGCAGTGTGGACCAGCCGGGGCTGACCGTAGAGAAGCTCTGGGACGAGGATCCGGTCATCGCCACCTCCACCGCGCACCCGCTCGTCGTGCGCGGCGGCGATGTCACCCTCGCGGAATTGGGGGCCTATCCGCTGCTGCTCCCACCCGAGTCGGAACAGGTCCTGCTCCACAATGTGGTGCGCGCCGCCTTCGCCGACCTCCCCACCGGGCCGGTCTTCGGCCCGCCCATCCCGCCGGACCACACCGCGACCATGGAACTCATCAACCGTCCCGACGCCTGGACCATCCTCTACGCCGACAGCCAGACCGAGGGCATCGCCACCCTGCGGCTCACGGGCCACCCGCTGCGCATCCCGGTCTCGGCCGTCACCCGCAGCGAGGGCCGCACCTCCCCCATCGTGACCACCCTGCTGGCCGCGCTGCACTGCGCCTGACGCACCGCGCCTAACCGGGATGCGCGGCGGCGAACTCGGCGAGACCGGCCGCGAAGGACTCGAACATCGGAGTGAGCATCGACCGCGCGAATCGCGCCTCGACCGGCGCGAGCGCCGGGGCCGGATCCAGATGGACCTGCCAGGTCAGCGTGCAGTGCCCGGCGTCGATCGGCGTGAACGAGATGTCCTCGATCATGCGGCGGGCCAGGGGAATCGACATGGCGTCCGCGCCGAAGGTGAAGCGCGCGGCCGGTTCCCAGGCCAGGAAGCGTTCCCGCACGGTGATCCAGCGCAGGTGGATATCGCGGATCACGCCCGCGGCACGGGCATTCGAGTACCAGGTGGTGGCGCGATAGCCGGTCGCCCACTCGGCCTGCCCCTCCCCGGCGGCGAGGATCTCGAAGGTGCGCGCCGCCGAGGCCGCCACCGTGCGCTCGCTGTGCAGGTGCAGGCGCATGGCATCGATGTCGCCCAGTTCGCTCGGGCGCAGTGCGAACATCATTTCGACCCCACCAGACGCCTGGTCACGCGGATGGTGGTGCGGCGGGGCAGGATTCGCGGCAGACCCGACGAGACCGCATTGGCGGTGCCGGACACGGTGCTCGGCGGCGGGTTGCGGCGATCCAGGGCCCGCAGGGCGGTGGCCACCACCTGCTGCGGCGTCTGCCGGCTGCCGACACTCGCCGCTTCGCCTGCCACATCGAAGAATTCGGTGTCGGTCGCGCCCGGGCAGACCGCCAGCGCGGTGACGCCCGACCCCTCCAGTTCGCCCCACAGCGCCTCGGTGAAGGAGAGCACGAAGGCCTTGGTCGCGCCGTAGACGGCCATGAACGGAATCGGCTGGAAGGCCGCGGTCGAGGCGATATTGACGATCACCCCGCGATCGCGGGTCACCATTCCCGGCAGTGCGGCGTGGGTCAGCTCGGCCAGCGCGGCCACATTCACCGCGATCTCCTCGCGGACCTTCCCGGCCGCATGGTCGGCCAGCGCGCCGTGGGTGGCGAAACCCGCGTTGTTGATCAGGATGCCGACGGGATGCCGCGGATCGGCGCAGACCTCGGCGACCCGGGCCACACCGGCCGGATCCGCGAGGTCCGCGGCGAGTACGCGCACCGAAACCCCGTGCGCGGCTTCCAATTCCTTCGCCAGGTCCCGCAGCCGCGGCTCGCGCCGGGCAACCAGGACCAGATCGCAGCCGCGGGCGGCCAGGGCGGTGGCGAAGGCCGCGCCGATGCCGCTGCTCGCGCCGGTGACAACCGCGGTCGCCGGATACCACTCGGTCATTTCTCCTCCTAAGTGAACAGATGTTCAGCTATGTATACTTAACAGCTGTTCAGTCATCTCTGTCAAGGAGGACTTCGTGCCGGGTACCCGACAGCGCCGAACCCGCGGCGAAGGCGAGCGGCTGCGTGCCGAACTCGTCGCCGCGGCCATCGACCTGCTGCTCGAACCACAGCCGCTGCCCGCACCGTCACTGCGCGCCATCGCCCGTGCCTGCGGCGTCGCACCCAGCGCCGTCTACATGCACTTCGCCTCCCAGGACGCGCTGAACTACGCGGTGATCGCCGAGCTGTTCGGCCGGCTGCGCGCCGACCTCGACGCCGCCGACCCGGAAGCCGCGAGCCCCGCCGAACGACTCGACGCCCTGCTGGGGGCCTACCTGTCCTGGGCCGAAAACCACCCGGGCGCATACCAATTGCTGTTCGAGCGGCCCGATCCGCTCGACACCGAGGGCGAAGGCCCCGGCATGGATCTGCTCGACCGCCTCGCCCGGCTGCTGCCCGGCACCGACCCGCAGGCCGGCCGCGCCACCGCCCTGCGCATCTGGTGCGCTGTGCACGGGGTGGCCTCCCTGCGCATCCACAAACCGAGCGCGCCGTGGGCCGCGGCCGCCCGCGCCGACGCCCGGGTACTGGTGGCGGGCCTCGCCGGACTACCCGCCGACACCTGACCGCGGCGCGAAGGTCGCGCCCGCCCGCCCGAATACCGCCGACACACCCGGCGGAACCGAATTACCCTGGCATCGTGGGGCAGGAGAACATGCGGGCCTCCGACCGGGACCGCGAACAGATCGCCGACCGGCTGCGCGTGGCCATGGGCGAGGGCCGGATCACGCTGCACGAGTTCGACGAACGATTGCAGCAGGTGTACTCGGCCCGGACCTACGGGGAACTGGCGCCGATCATGTCCGACCTACCGGTTCCACGGGGTCCGGGACGCGTGGGCCGTCTCGACGACGGCGGCAGCGTGCCGGTCTGGGTCAAGATCATCTGGGCGCCGTGGGTTTTCGTGAATCTGATGTGCGTGGTGATCTGGGTAGCCACCGGGATGGGCTACTTCTGGCCGATCTGGGTGGCGGTGCCGTGGGGACTCGCCCTGCTCATCCCCACCTCCATCGGCATGGTGGTCCAGCGCGACGCACAGCGGCGGCGGGCGGCCCGCGAACGGTACCGGACGCGATAGGTGGTCTGGCCCGCAGGAGTTTCCGACGGTCAGGCCAGGGCTGCCGCGACCGCGAGGTGCAATCGCAGATCTTCGGGCTCCTCGTCCTCGACGGCCCATACGATCTCCTCCATCGACCGCATGAACGCCCAGGCGTGCGCGCGATCGGCGCGGACTTCCAATCCCGCCGCGGTCCGCTCGACGACCGCCCGGGCGTGCTCCGGCGTCGGATCGCTCTGCACCTGGATCATCACCAGGAACCCGGCATCGAACGCCGCCTCTCCCAGATACGCCTTCGGATCGATGAGCAGCCACGGCTCCCGTTCCGCCGCAACGATATTGCCCAGATGGGTGTCACGGTTGACGACCAGCAGCGGACCGTCGGGCACCCCCAACTCCATGCATCGCTCGGCGGCCCGATCCCGCAGCCGCGCCGGAATAACTTCGGCGACATCGGATTTCGGCGTGCGGAACATCGCCTCCCACTCCGCCACCATCCCCGCAGCCGTGGGCAATTCCGGGAACCCGTCCGGCACCGTGACCGGCTCCCGGCGCAGCCGCCGATACGACCGGCACGCCTGCTCGATCTTCGCGATGTTCTCCGCCCGCCCCTCGAGGCTCGGAAACCCGGGCTGATACAGCAGTTCCGTCCCCGGCCGCGCCCACTCGAGCAGCATCGCGCCAGTAGCCGAATCGAATTCGTACAACCGAACCGCGCCATCTCCGCCGTAGCAGTGCAGCCCGGTCGGCTCCCCGCAGTTCTCCTCGTCGACGACCGGCACCTTCAACACCGCCACCGACCCGTCGGCCCGCCGCACCGGCGCAACCCACGAATGCGTGCCACCCCCGAAGGTCTTCCCGATGACCTCCAACCCCCAAGCCGCACACCGCTGCTCCACGACCCCGGGCAGCGCCGCGAGCCACTCCAGCCCCCGCTCCCCGAAACTCCCCGCGACGGTCTCGGCAACGTCCCGGGGTAGCGAAGGCAATGGATTCGGCATTCCCCCACCCTGCCCGACCTCGCCCGGAACCGCCATCGGCCACCCGTGACCGCGACGGTTCCCTACCCGGATGCCGAGGCCGCCGAGCTAGCCGAGCCAGGGCGGCGACCCATCCGTCGGACAGGCGTGCAGCGCGCGAAACACGCCCGAAACCCGCTGCCCCGAATTCCGTGGGCCCGGCCGATCGTCGGGTTATTCCGCTGCGGGAGCTGGACTTTCGGAATCCGGCGTCGCGGTTTCGTGGACGGTCTCCCAGAGGTGGGTGCGTCCATCGGTGACCAGGACCGCCGTCACCGTCCGCCGCGTCCCGGTGCCACCGATCCGGTTCTCCGCCGCGAACCTGACGACGATGAGATTTCCGCTCCGGGCCAGCTCGCGAATCTCGGAGACCTCGATCTCCACGCCCGCCACCGCATTCCGCGCACCCCACAGGCCCGACAGGAACGTCTCCCGGTCCACCGACTGCCCGGTGGTCACAACCGAGGTGAACTGTTCGTCCAACGCCCCGGAGATCCGGTCGAACACCTTCGGCGGCGCATCGGTCCCCAGCCATTCGGCGAGGTCGAAATGCAGGGCTGCGACGATGTCGCTCAGTTCGACATCGGCCGCCTCGCCGACTCGCTCGGCAGCACCGGGTTCCGCCTGCCGACGCCGTGGATCGAATCGCCCGAGCACCGCCCGAGCCTCCCCGACTCCGGGTACACCGGCAACCCAGCGTCCAGCCTTCACCATGTGTCATCACCTTCGAACACGATTGGCCCCCGGTCGTTTCCGACCGGGGGCCAATCAGTTTGCGCTCAGCGCGAGGGATTTCAGCCCTTGTGGGCCTTGACCGCCTCGGTCAGCTGCGGGGCGACGTTGAACAGGTCGCCGACGATGCCGTAGTCCGAGATCTCGAAGATCGGGGCCTCTTCGTCCTTGTTGACGGCCACGATGGTCTTCGAGGTCTGCATGCCGGCGCGGTGCTGGATGGCGCCGGAGATGCCGAGGGCGACGTACAGCTGCGGGGAGACCGTCTTACCGGTCTGACCGACCTGGAACTGACCCGGGTAGTAGCCGGAGTCGACGGCGGCACGGGAGGCACCGACGGCGGCACCGAGGGCGTCGGCCAGCGGCTCGACGACCTTGCCGAAGTTGTCGGCCGAACCGACACCACGGCCACCGGAGACCACGATCGCGGCCTCGGTGAGCTCGGGGCGGTCGCCGCCCACGTTCGGCTCACGCGAGACGACCTTGACGACGCCCTCTTCCTGCGCGGGCAGCTCGACGGCGACCTTCTCACCGGCGGCGGCCTGCGGGGCGGCCTCGATGGCACCCGGGCGCACCGAGATCACCGGCACGTCGCCGGTGGCCTTGGCGTCCACGGTGAACGCGCCACCGAAGATGGAGTGCTGCACCGAGCCGTCACCGTTCACGGTGATGGCGTCGATGAGCAGACCGGAACCGATGCGGGCGGCCAGGCGACCCGACACCTCCTTGCCCTCCGCGGTGGCGGCGACCAGGATCGCGGCCGGGGCGGCGGACTCGGACAGGCCGGCGAGCACGTCGACCTTGGGGGTGACGAGGAAGCCCTCGGCGTCGTCGCCCTCGGCGACGTAGATCTTCTCGGCGCCGGCGGCGGCCAGGGCGTCACCCAGCTTGTCGGCGGTGCCGGCCGGGCCCACCACGACGGCGGCCGGGGTGCCGAGCGCGCGGGCGGCGGTGAGGAGTTCGGTGGTCACCTTCTTGGGCGCACCGTCAGCGTGCTCCACGAGCACCAGAACTTCTGCCATTTTTTCTATCTCCTGAAAGTCGTTGGGCTCGGGGGCTTTAGATGATCTTCTGACCGACCAGGTAGGTGGCGATCTGGTTGCCGCCCTCGCCCTCGTCGACGATCTTCTCGCCCGCCGTGCGCGCCGGCTTCGGGGTCACACCGGTCACCTGGGTGCCGGCGTTCGCAACGCCCACGGTCTCCGGGTCGACGCCCAGATCCGCCAGGGTGAAGGTCTGAACTTCCTTCTTCTTGGCGGCCATGATGCCCTTGAAGGACGGGAAGCGCGGCTCGTTGATCTTCTCGGTGACCGAGACGATGGCCGGAAGACTGGCCTCGAGCTTGAACACGCCCTCGTCGGTCTCCCGCTCGCCGGCGATGCGCTCGCCGTCGACGGTCAGCTTGCGCAGGTGGGTCAGCTGCGGCAGGCCCAGGTACTCGGCGATGATGGCCGGAACGGCGCCGGCGCGACCGTCGGTGGCCTCGTTGCCCGCGATGACCAGCTCGATGCCCTCGATCTGGCCCAGCGCGGCGGCCAGGATGTAGGCGGTCTGCACGGCGTCCGAGCCGTGGATGGCCGGGTCGTTGATGTGGATGGCCTTGTCCGCGCCCATGGAGAGAGCCTTGCGGATGGCCTCGGTGGCCCGGTCGGGGCCTGCGGCCAGCACGGTGACCTCGCCGCCCTGCGCCTCCTTGATCAACAGCGCCTCCTCGACGGCGCGCTCGTTGATCTCATCGAGGATGGCGTCGGCGGCCTCGCGGTCGAGGGTGTAGTCACCGCTGGTCAGCTTGCGCTCGGACCAGGTGTCGGGAACCTGCTTGATCAGTACGACGATGTTCGGCATTGGTCTTCGTCGACCTCCTGTTCTGGTGGCACTGGGTATGGCGGTCGCACGAGTTCGTCACGTACGTCCACAAGTAGCTCGTCCGGGAGATTACCCTACGTTAAGTTACTCGTGGGTAACTTAGCGTGTGACTTTCTGCATCGGATGATCCGGTCGCGGGTGTGATATGGACAACCGCTAACGTCGGAGCAATGAGCGAGGCCGTGAGTCCTGTTGAAAACCCCACCGATCCCTTGCCTTTGACCGGTGAGCGGACGGTGCCCGGCATCGCCGAGGAGAACTACTGGTTCCGGCGGCACGAAATCGCCTACGTGCGCATGCTGGAGCACTGCGCGGGCAAGGTCGTGCTCGAGGCCGGCAGCGGAGAAGGCTACGGCGCCAATATGATCGCCGACGTCGCCGCGCAGGTCACCGGCCTGGACTACGACGACAGCGCGGTAGCGCACGTGCGCGCCAAGTACCCGCGGGTGCGGATGGTGCAGGGCAATCTGGCCGAGCTGCCGCTCGACGACGCCTCGGTCGACATCGTGGTGAACTTCCAAGTGATCGAGCACCTTTGGGACCAGGCGCAGTTCCTGCGCGAATGCCTGCGGGTGCTGCGGCCCGGCGGCAAGCTGCTGATCTCCACCCCCAACCGGATCACCTTCTCCCCCGGGCGCGATACGCCGCTCAACCCTTTCCACACGCGTGAGCTGAATGCCGCCGAGATGACCGAGCTTCTCGTCGAGGCCGGTTTCACCGTGGAGCTGATGGCCGGCATCTTCCACGGGCCCGAACTGGTGGCGCTGGACGCGAAGTGGGGCGGGTCGATCATCGACGCGCAGATCGAGCGGGCGCTGGCGGGCGAGCCGTGGCCGGCGGAGCTGGCGGCCGACGTGGCCGCCGTGCGCATCGACGATTTCGAACTGGTCGCCGACACCGAGCGGGATATCGACGCCAGCCTGGATCTGCTGGCCATCGCGGTGAAGCCGTGACGGACAAGCTTTCCGCGGTGCCGGGCCAGTTCACGCTGGTCCTGCACTCACATCTGCCGTGGCTGGCCCATCACGGGCGCTGGCCCGTCGGCGAGGAGTGGCTGTACCAGTCGTGGGCGGCGTCCTACCTGCCTGTGGCGAAGGTGCTGAGAACCCTTGCGGCCGAAGGCCGTTCGCACCTGATCAGCCTGGGGATCACGCCGGTGCTGGCGGCGCAGCTGGATGATCCGCACTGTTTGAAGGGCATGCACCACTGGCTGGGCAACTGGCGGCTCCGCGCCGACGAGGCGTCCATGGCGGGCAATACCGCGCTCGGCGGGCACGAACACCGGCTCGCCGCAACCGCTCTCGACGATTTCGAGACGCGCTGGATGCACGGGGCCTCGCCGGTGTGGCGCGAGCTCATCGACGCCGAGGCGATCGAATTGCTGGGCGGGCCGCTGTCGCATCCGTTCCAGCCGCTGCTGGATCCGCGGCTGCGCGAGTACGAACTGACCGAGGGACTGGCGGACGCGCGCGCCCGATGGGGGCACACGCCCTCCGGCATCTGGGCCCCCGAGTGCGGGTTCACGCCCGGGATGGAACGGACCTACGACAAGGTCGGCATCTCGCACTTCATGGTCGACGGTCCCGCGCTGCGCGGTGACACCACGCTCGGGCGGCCGGTGTGGGATTCGGATGTGGTGGCCTTCGGGCGCGACCTGGCGGTCAGCTACCGGGTGTGGTCGCCGAAATCCGGGTACCCGGGGCAGCCCTACTACCGTGATTTCCATCACTACGATCACGCCACCGGACTGAAACCGGCGCGCGTCACCGGCAAGACGGTCGCGGGTCCCGACAAGGCCCCCTATGATCCCGAACTCGCGGCCGCGGCCATCGAGAAGGACGTCGCGGACTTCGTGGCGACCGTGCGGGAGCGGCTGATCTCGGAGTCGGAACGGATCGGTCGCCCGGCCCTGGTGGTGGCCGCGTTCGACACCGAACTGTTCGGGCACTGGTGGCACGAGGGCCCGCAGTGGCTCGAACAGGTGCTGCGCGCACTGCCCGAGGCGGGGGTCACCGTCGGCACACTCGCCGATGCGCGGGCCCGTGGTTACGTGGGCGAACACGTCGAATTGGCCGACTCCTCCTGGGGTTCGGGCAAGGACTGGCGGGTGTGGGCCGGAGACCAGGTCGCCGATCTGGTCGAGCTCAACGCCGAGGTGGTGCGGCTGGCCCTGGACACCCTCGACAAGATGCGGGTGAACGCCGGATCGATACAGAACGACCGATTCGGGCTCCGCGACACGGTTGCCGACCAGCTGCTGCGCGAGGCGATCCTCGCCGTTTCCAGCGACTGGGCATTCATGGTGTCCAAGGATTCCGCGGCCGGATACGCGCGTGACCGCGCCCATGAGCACGCCCACGCCGTGCGCGAGATCGCCGCGGCGGTGGCGGCCGGGCAACTCGCCAAAGCGGGGCAGTTGGCGGCAGGATGGTACGCGGCCGACGGACTCTTCCCCGCGCTCGATGCGCGCAGGCTCGGCCCCTCTTCAGAAGGACCCGCATGAAGATCTTGATGGTGTCGTGGGAGTACCCACCCGTCGTAGTCGGTGGGCTGGGCCGCCACGTGCATCACCTCGCCGTCGAACTGGCCGCCGCCGGGCACGAAGTCGTCGTGCTGGCGCGCCGTCCGATGGGCACCGACGCCACCACCCACCCGACGCACTCCTTCATCGAGGAGGGCGTGCTGGTGGTGGCGGTCGCCGAGGATCCGCCGTCCTTCGATTTCGGCGAGGACATGCTGGCCTGGACGCTGGCCATGGGCCACGCCATGGTGCGAGCCGGCATCGCGCTGAACAAGCCCGGCATCGGCGAGGGCTGGACACCGGACGTGGTGCACGCGCACGACTGGCTGGTCGCGCACCCGGCCATCACGCTGGCCGAGTACTACGACGTGCCACTGGTTTCCACCATTCACGCCACCGAGGCGGGCCGGCACAGCGGCTGGGTGTCGGGACGGGTGAATCGGCAGGTGCACTCGGTGGAGTGGTGGCTGGCGCACGAATCCGACGCGCTCATCACCTGTTCGGAGTCGATGAAGGACGAGGTGCACCGGCTCTACGGCGCCGAGCGGGTGCCGATGACGGTGATCCGCAACGGTATCGACGTGGGCGCGTGGACCTTCCGTGAGCGCGCGCCCCGCTCCGGTCCGCCGCGGCTGCTGTACGTGGGCCGGCTGGAATACGAGAAGGGCATCCAGGACGCGATTGCCGCGCTGCCGCGGATCCGCAAGGCGCACCCGGGCACGACCCTGACGGTGGCCGGTATCGGCACCCAATTCGATTGGCTGCGTGAGCGGGCCCGCGCGCATCGGGTGGCGCGGGCGGTCAACTTCGTGGGCAAGCTCGACCACACCGACCTGCTCGGCTGGCTGCACAGCGCCGACGCCATCGTGCTGCCCAGCCGCTACGAGCCCTTCGGCATCGTCGCGCTGGAGGCGGCGGCCGCGGGCACCCCGCTGGTCACCTCCACCGCCGGTGGGCTCGGCGACCTGGTCACCGACGGCGTCACCGGCGCCTCCTTCGAACCGGCCGACGTGAACGGCGTTGCGGACGCGGTGATTTCGGTGCTCGACGATCCGGCTGCCGCTCAGGATCGCGCCTGGTCCGCTCGCGAACGGTTGACCGCCGACTTCGCCTGGGATGTCGTTGCCGAGGAAACCGCCCTCGTCTACCAATCCGCCAAGCGCCGCGTCCGCACTCCCCTGGGCCGCCCGGTCATCGCGGAACGCCCACTCCCCGAACGCGACCCGAACCAGCCGTACTGAGCCTCTCGGCTCGGATTCGCCTGGTACATCCCTGCGCCCCGAATTGGAACGAGTTCTAATTCGGGGTCAGCAGACGCTCGACCCCGGCAGACGGTCAGTCGAACGGGCATCCCGGATTCGGCGCATCCTCGGACAGCGGACTGCCCGCGGGCAGGACATACAGCACGTCGAGAACCTGGGGCTCGGTGCCCGGATTCCGTTCGAGATGCACGTTCCCCGCCCCGGCCCGCTCCACGAACGTGGTACCCGGCCCGCCGGTCTGATCCACCGCGCAGTCCGACCCGTAATGGCTCAGCTCCCCCTGCCGCACCAGCGCGTACAACGTCCCATCGTGGTAATGCCACCCGGTGGAACCGCCTGGCGCCACGGTGATTTCGCGCAGAATGTAGTCCATACCGCCGATGGTGGTCTGGGAGAGGATCACCGCACTGATGCCGGTGGACGGCGTCGCATGAGCATTCGCGGCGAGCGATCCCACCAGCGCGACAGACGCCACACCGGTCAGCACAGCTCGGAATCCGAGAGTCACCGGCCCACGGTATCGCGCCCCACGACGGCCCGCAGGCCGACGCGAAAACCCGCGCACCGGGGACCGGGGAGCGCCGTCCTGAACGTGACCGCCACCCGGCAGCCGTGGATCAGGCCCGCCCGGCACAGCGAAATGCGTTAGGCGTCCATCTTTTTGAGGGCCTTCTGGACCGTCAGGAAGGTGCGGGTCGTGATGTCCTTGCCGTAGGCCTTCTCGACGACGGCCATGAAGCCCGTGGTGCTGGGGTCGGTGTTGTCGATGACCGAGAGCAGCGCGTGGCAGGGCTCGTCGAAGCGGACGAGGCGGACGGTGGATTCGCCTTCGGGGAATTCGGGGAGGGACTTCGGGATCTCGCGGACGAAGGTGACCGTCAGGTAGGTCTCGCGGCCGTGGGTGAGGCCGGCGAAGGGGTCGGAGTCCACGAGGGCCTGGAGCTGGGCGTGGGTGCGGATCAGGGTGCCGCCGGGGATGCCCAGTTCGGAGTTGAGGGTCTGCTGGATCTTCGATTCCAGGGCGGGGACATCCGAGTCCGCGGACCGGAAGACGACATTGCCACTGGTGAGCAGGGTGCTCACCTTCTCGAAACCGAGACCCTCGAAGACGCCGCGCAGTTTCTCACTGCGCATATTGGGGTTGGTGGGCATGATCCCGCGCAGGAAGGCGGCGTAGCGGTGCATGCGCCTGAACGTACCGGGCAGGCATGACAGAGGCCGGGCATCGCGGCCCGGCCTCTGTGCGGTGACGTGTCAGGAAGCGGTGGCGCCGCTCTTCTTGCGCTCGATGTCCGCGAGGGCGGCCAGGTGGGCGGCGCGCTTCTCGGCGGCGGAGTCCCAGGCGTCCTTGCGGTTCTTGACCACCTTGGCGGGGGCGCCGACGGCGATGGAGTAGTCGGGGACGTCGCCCTTGACCACGGCGTGGGCGCCGAGCACGCAGCCGCGGCCGACCCGGGTGGAGCGCAGCACGGTGACCTTGGCGGCGATCCAGGTGTCGGGGCCGATGCGCACCGGGGACTTCACGATGCCCTGGTCCTTGATGGGCAGGTTGATGTCGTCGGTGACATGGTCGAAGTCGCAGATGTAGCACCAGTCGGCGACCAGGGTGGATTCGCCGATCTCGATATCGAGGTAGGTGTTGACGACATTGTCCTTACCGAACACCACCTTGTCGCCGATGCGCAGCGAACCCTCGTGGCAGCGAATGGCATTACCGTCGCCGATGTGCACCCAGCGGCCGATCTCCAGCCGGCCCAGCTCCGGGGTGGCGTGGATTTCGACCCTGCGGCCCAGGAAGACCATGCCGCGCAACACCACGTGCGGATTGGCCATCTTGAACTTGAACAGCCGGTAGTAGCGCACCAGATACCAGGGCGTGTAGGCGCGATTGGCGAGAACCCACTTGAGCGACGCCGGGGTGAGGAAACGCGCCTGCTCCGGATCACGGCGGCGCGACCCCCGCCAACGCGAGCGCAACGGTGCGCCCCACATGCTCGTCACGAACTACTCCCTGTGTTCACCGGTCGTTTCAACGAGGGTATCCGCCCCCTTCACAGGGCGTGAAAGTAGGCTGTGCTCCGGCTGTAGCGGCCCGGCGAGAAACTACAGACTTCCGTACTGGCAGAAGGGACACCAGCAGGTGCGAAACGGCAGGCGGCGGACCGGACGTGAACGACGCACCCGCACCGGGGCGAAGGTGCTGGCCCTGGCGAGCGCCGGGCTGTTCACACTGACCGCGTGCGCGTACGGCAGCACCAAGGTCGACGATATCGGCGTGGGCCCGGGCAAGGGGTGGCCGCTGGCCTTCCGCGACGCGCACAACAGCGGGTCGAGTCCGGTTACCGGGTCGCGGAAGCTGGCGCTGAATTGGTCTCGCCCCGTGGGCGGTCCGGTCGCGCAGCCGGTGACCATCGGCGGCGACGGGCAGCTGTACGTCACCACCCGCGCCAACGCCTGCAATATTCTCTCGTTCCAGATGCCGACCGGGCGCAAGCGGTTCTGCAATCCGATGGGTCCCAGCGCCGTCGACGGCGGCTCCGCGGTGGACGGCATCGGCAATGTGTACGTCGGCGACGACGGCGCGGTGAACTCGTTCAACAATCTCGGGCAGCCGCGCTGGCGCACCCCGGCCGCCGGGACACCGGTATCGGTGCAGTTCACCGGTGACGGAAATGTCTTGTCGGTGACCCAGTCCGGACAGGTGGACGTGCTCAGCCGGCAGACCGGCGATCGGCAGGTGTCCACCTTCCAGCTGCTCGGCGAGCCCGACTTCCTGACCAACCCGTCACTGAGCCGGCCACCGGACGGTCAGGGCCTGGAGGACTGCGCGACCGGCGGACCGCAGTGCCCGATCGCGAATGTGTCGGCGGTGGACCAGAAGTCGGGGCGTTTCTACGCGACCGTGTGGAAGCCGGGCGACAAGGCGGCCGCGCTGATCGCACTCACCTACGGCGGCAAGGACATTCACGTCGACTGGACCGCGCAGCTGCTCGAGCAGGGCAGCGCCACCAGCCCGGCGCTGTCGGCCGACGGGTCCACGGTGTATGTCGGCGACAACACCAACCGGCTGCTGGCCGTGGACGCCGCCACCGGGCACACCAAATGGGTGCAGGATCTGGGTTTCCCGGCCCGCGGCGGCATCTCGGTGGCCGACGGACTGCTGGTCCCCGCCGGCGACGAGGGTCATCTGGTCGCGCTGCGAGACAAGGGTGGCAGCGCCGAGATCGCCTGGGAACGCAAGGATCTGGAGCTGCGCGGGCGGCCGGTCCAGACGGCGGGCGGGACCGGGTACACGGTCGCGCCGATCGGCGACAAGCTGACGCTGGTCACCTTCGACACGAAGACCGGCGCCACGGTGCAGTCGAACGAGCTGCCCGGCGCGCAGGGCACGACCGTGGCCACCGCCGTGGGCGATCAGGGCGAGGTCGTGGTGACCACCCGCATCGGTGAGCTGTTCGTGTTCAAACCCGAGAAGTGACACCGCCTCCGGCTTGACCCTGACGCTGGGTCGACCCTCCATCCTGGTGCCGGGAGTCTCCCGGAACGACCGGAACAGCTCCGGGATGGCGAAGGACGATGACAACGACCGAAACGGACAACGCCCCGGCCATCCGGGTGCGGGGTCTCGAGAAGTCGTACGGACAGCTCGAAGTGCTGAGCGGCGTGGACTTCGATGCGCCGAGCAGCGCGAAGATGCTGCCCCGCTCCACATCGAAGTGATGGACGATCATTTCGTCGACCTGCTGGATACGACCATGCTCGAGACCTCACCGGTCGTCGAACGGCTCATGGCGATCCTGGCCGAGCGGGGCTGGAAGGGCTGGACCCGGGTCGAGCGGGTGCCACCTCGGCCGTGACGGCCCCCGCTACCGCAGGGTCAGCGCGAACGCGTCGACATTCGCGGAGACGCGCCGCAGCAGATCCAGCAGGGTGCGGTAGTCGTCGTCGCTGAGGCCCTCGGTGACGGCCCGCCGTTGAATCTGGATGCGCCGGAACAGTTCTGCGTGCACGTCGATGCCTTCCGGGGTGAGGGCGTGGCTGCCCGCGTCATCGAGCACGATCCAGCCTCGGCCCGCCAGTGCGCCGAGATACGGTGCGGCCGTGGGGTCCTGGGCGTTCAGGAACGGCGCGAGCGCCACATCGAGTCCGGCGGGGTCGAGCGGGCCGCCGGAGAGGGTGTGCAGGATCTGCCAGTGGCGGCGCACCAGCCCTTCGGTGGCCAGCAGGGCGGCGAAGTTCTCTTCGAGGGTCTTGTCGATGTGCTTGAACCAGTAGCCGATCGGCTTCGGGGTGTCGGTCATGAGCGTGTCCAATCAGTTGTCACATTACATATACATGTACTTTAGCAAGTAATTGTACGATGACAAGCGTGAAGGACAACGACCCCGCGATCGTCGCCATCGAGCGCGCCATGGTGGCGATCCGGCGCAGCCAGACCCGGCGTGCGCTCAGTAGATTCGCGGCCCGCGGGGGCGGACCGGCCGTCGATCCGACCATCTTCGGCGTGCTCGACGCGGTCGAGGCGCGCGACGGCGAGGCCACCGTCACCGATATCGCGACCGCGCTGGGCGTGGATCAGCCCCGCGCCAGCCGCCTGGTGGCACGCGCGGTCAGCGAAGGCATGCTGGAACGCCGTGCCGACCAGCACGACGCACGACGCATCCACCTGCACCTGACGCCGGCCGCGCAGACCGCACTGAACCGCGCCCACGCCAACCGGCAGGCCGTCTTCGCCGAGGCGACCGCGGCCTGGGGCGAGCGGGACCGCACCGAATTCGCCCGGCTGCTCACCAGATTCGTCGCCGACTTCGGCGCCGTCAGCGACCGTTAGGGATCAGTCCGGCCGCACCGAATCGAGCAGGGTGG
This sequence comes from Nocardia sp. CA-151230, assembly GCF_050942175.1. NCBI lineage: Bacteria > Bacillati > Actinomycetota > Actinomycetes > Mycobacteriales > Nocardiaceae > Nocardia > Nocardia sp. CA-151230. Next base: position 2,003,375 of record NZ_CP192061.1, on the reverse strand, counting down.
CCGCGCGTTCGAGCATGGACACGAGCGCCTCCCGCTCGGCATCGCTGAACTCCGCGGCCAGCGCGCGCTCGACCGGGACCGCCCGCTTGTCGGCGGCGTGCATGACGGTGCGGCCCTCCTCGGTGAGCCGGGTCTCGAGCACATTGCGATGCCAGGCGTGCGGCGTGCGCTCGATGAGGCCGCGCTCGCGCAGATTGGTGAGCACCGTGTTCATGGTGGGCGGCGTGACGCCGCAGCGCCGCGCCAGCTCGGCCGCCGAAATGCCCGGGTTCTCACTCAGCACGTAGAGGGCCGCGTACTGCGGGATCGTCACGCCCGCGGGTTTGAGGGCGGCGTTCTTCGCACCCATCAGCGCCTGTTCGGCGCGCTTGATGAAGGTCCCCAGGCGTTCTTCGACCGGCATCGACGTCACCCGGGCATGATAGCTCACGCAGTTGTTCGAGCCTTGACGATCATTAGAGTTCTAATCTATCTTCGCTCTCGCACTCAAATGTCATCTCTACCCACCGGGATCGAAAGGCACGATCTATGTCCCACCCGATTCGCCGCTGGGCCGCGCCCGCGGTGACGGCGGCGCTGCTGCTGGCGTCGGCGGCGTGCAGTACCGGCGACGCGGCGGCGCCGGGCGCCGCGCCCGACCACGACACCCCGGCGCCCGACCGCATCACCACCGCGTACGACCTGCCCGAGCGCGCGTATCCGGAGAGCATCACCGTCGATCCGCGCACCGGCGACGTGTACGCCAGCTCGTTCCTCACCGGCGCGATCTACCGGGCCACGCCGGGCACGACCGCGGCCGAGACCTTCCTGGCCGCGGGCGCGGACGGACGCCGGACCGCCAACGGCGTGCAGGTCGATGCCGCCGGGCGGCTCTGGGTGATCGACCACACCGCGGGAATCACGGTGTACGACACCGGGACTCGCGCTCTGCTCGCCCGCTTCGACGTGCCGGCCGCCGGGCAGCCGTTCGTCAACGATCTGGCCATCACCCCGGACGGCAGCGTCTATGTCACCGACAGCGTGCGGAACGTGGTCTACCGCATCGGACCGGACCAGCTCGCCGACGCGCTCGCGCACGGCGGTCACGGCGGCGAACTGCGGGTCCACCTCGACCTCGGCGCCGCCAAGGACCCGGCCGCACGGAATCCCATGACCCTCAACGGCATTGCCGCCGACGACGCGGGCCGGTACCTGATCGTGGTCGACATGACCAACGGCGACCTCTACCGGGTCTCGACCGGACCGCAGCCGACCGTGCAACGGGTCGCCCGCACCGGCGGCGACGCACTCGACGGCGATGGCCTGGAACTGCGCGGCGACACCCTGTGGGTGGTGCACAACAAGGGGAACGCCGTGTCCCGCTGGCGGCTCGGCGACGACGGCGCGAAAGCCGAACTGCAGCACCGGGTCACCGACCCCGCGCTCGACATCCCCACTTCGATCGTGCACACCGTCGGCCACGCGCTGGTCACGGTCTCCCAGTTCGACAAGAACGGCCCCTACGGCGACGGCGTCCCCGCCGGCTTCCGCATCGTCGAGATCTCCCAACTCTGAAGGAGCACACCGTGACCCACCCCGTCATCCCCGAGAAGTACACCGACCTGCTGACCCGTCCGCTGTTCGCGCACCTGGCCACCCTGAATCCGGACGGCACCCCGCAGGTCACCCCGGTCTGGCAGATCTGGGACGGTGAGTACCTGCGCTTCACCACGACCACCACTCGCGCCAAGCATCGCAATACGTCTCGCGACCCGCACGTGGCGGTGAGCATCAACGATCCCGAAGCTCCCTACCGCTACCTCGAGGTACGCGGCGTCATCGAACGCATCGACGCCGACCGCCAGGGCGAGTTCTTCGACGTGCTGGCGCAGCGGTATGGCCTGGCCTACGACAAGCCGGTCGGCGACCATCCGCACCGCGTCGTCCTCGTCATGCGGCCCACCCACGTCAGCTATCAGGGCTGAAACAGGGCGAGCTGCCGGGGCGGAGACGCCGCGCTAGGGCGTGGCGCAGAGGAAAACCGTTGCCGCCCGGCCGATTCGGGTGACGACCAGCGTATGCGGCTGGGAGCCTCGCGGTTTGAGCCGGGCACGGAGCGCGTCCGGGTCGATATCGACGCCGCGCGCGAGGATCTCCAGTGGACCGCAGTCGCGCCGATGCAACTCGGCCCGTAGCGGCTTCTCCCGGAATTCCATCCGATCGAGCACCCGGAACCCCCGCACACCCTCCGGAACCCGGTCACCGGTCAGGTAGGCAATGCGCGGATCCAGCTGCCACAGCCCGTGTTTCGCGGCGTAGTGCCGCACCAGCCCCGCACGGACGACCGCCCCGTCCGGGTCGATGATCCACTCCCCCGGCCCACGCTCGGGGATATCGTCGGGATCGGCATCGGTGAGTGTCCAGGGCGCGCCGGTGGACGAGAGCACGGTCGCACGACGGGTCACACCCGGCTCCGCCAAACCCGGTGACCAGAGGCAGGCTTCCCGCACCGCCCCGTCGAGCGAGACGACCTCGATCTCCCCCTCCCACCCGAGTTTGTCGAAATCCAGTCCGGGAGCACACTTCACGGCCAGGTCCCGCCCGGTGTAGGCCGCCAGCAGATCCGGCAGCGGCGGCTGCAGCTTCGCCGGATCGTGCGTCCGCCGCCCATCCGCCCGCCGCGCCGGATCGGCGATCACGACCTCAGCGGTACTGCACGGCACCAGCGCATCCGCCTTGACCAGCAATACATTTCGTCGCGCGGCGATATTGTGTGCCGCCATGGCGAGGCGGATGTCATCGAGGTCGCTGCCGATGACCCCGGGGCAGACGTCGGCGAGGGCCGTGAGTTCGGCGCCGATGGAGCAGGTGACGTCGTGAACGGTGCGGCCCGCGAGGCGTCGGGCGCGGTGGCGGGCCACGGGTGACGGGGTGGCCTGCTGGAGGGCGTCGTCGGTGAACAGCCACTCGCCCGCGCCCTCGAGTTTGGCGGCGGCGCGGCGGCGCAGGCGGACCGTTTCCACGAGGGCGGGGGCATGGTCGCCGTGGTCGCGGCGGATGCGCTCCAGGTCCTTGAGGAGCGAGGCGGGGGTGAGCGCGAAATCGCCTGCCCCGGCCAGGGCGGCCGCGCCGGCCGGACTGGCGAGGTAGGCGATATCAGCGCGAGAGAAGGCGTAGCCCACGGGGATTCGTGGACCGGCCTACTTGGCGGAGGCGCCGGGCTTCACGCCGGTGATCATGGCGTTGTAGAAGAACTGGCGGGGCACCACGTGGCGCAGCACCTTCTCGTCGAGGGCCGAGAACGCCAGCCACGCCTTGTACTGGGCCATGCGGTAGCGCCAGGTCAGCTTCTCGTCCGGCACGGCGGCCTCGAAGGTGCGCACCGGCCAGCCCCACAGGGCGGCGGCGAATTCCTCGGTCTTGGCCTGCACCTCGACGGCGCCGGCGCTGCGGGCCATGCGCTCGAGGTCGGACGGGTCGAAGGTGTGCAGGTCGACGACGGCCTCGAGGGCGGCGGCGCGGGAGGACTCGTCGAGCTCCTCCTGCGGGCGACGCCAGTCGCTGAGGAACGGCAGCTTGGTGATCTCGGTGGTGATCTTCCAGGTGACCTGGCCCAGCTTGCGGGCGTAGAGGTTGCCGATGGTGGTCGGCTCACCCGCGAACACGAACCGGCCACCCGGCTTCAGCACGCGCAGGCACTCCTTGAGCGCCAGCTCCACATCCGGGATGTGGTGCAGCACGGCGTGGCCCACGACGAGGTCGAAGGTGTCGTCCTCGTAGGGGATGGTCTCGGCGTCGGCGACCCGGCCATCCACGTCCAGACCCAGGTTCTGACCGTTGCGGGTGGCGACCTTGACCATGCCCGGAGACAGGTCGGTGACCGAGCCGCGCTTGGCGACACCCGCCTGCATCAGGTTCAGCAGGAAGAAGCCGGTGCCGCAGCCGAGTTCGAGGGCCCGGTCGTAGGGCAGCTCGGCGCTCGGGGCGACGGCGTCGAAGCGGCCGCGCGCGTACTCGATGCAGCGTTCGTCGTACGAGATGGACCACTTGTCGTCGTAGGTCTCGGCTTCCCAGTCGTGATACAGGACCTGGGCGAGCTTGTTGTCGCTATACGCGGCCTGGACCTCCGCCTCGGTGGCGTGCGGGTTCGGCGCGGGGTCTTCAGGACCAACTGTCATGCAGGGCAGCCTAATGAATACCCCGGTGAACGGTGTTATCGGGCTGCTTAACGCCCGGTGAACCGGGTCGCATCCGGACCGTCGACCAAATAAGAACGTGTTCCAACCTGCTGATCTTGGGTGCCGAACAGATCTGCCCATTCACGACGGGCCCGATCGTGGCCGTGCGTGCCCGCCTCGAACACCCGCTTGGCGGCGGCCAGAGCCGCCCGCGGACCGTCGGTGAACTGCTTCGCCCACCGCAGGGCCGCGGCGAACACCTCGTCGGGCGCGACCACCTCGTCGACCAGCCCGAGCGCCGCGGCCTCCTCCGGATCCACGAACCGGCCGCTGTACACCAGGTCCTTGGCGTGCGAGGGGCCGATCAGCAGACTCAACCAGCGGATACCGGCCAGCGGAATCAGCCCGGCCTTGATCTGCGGCAGACCCAGTTTCACGTTGTCGCCGATGATGCGGCGGTCCGCGGCCAGGGCCAGCTCCAGCCCCGCGCCGAGGGCGTATCCGCTGATGGCGGCCACGGTCGGCTGCGGCAGCCGGGCCAGGCAGCCCAGCGCCGACTGGAAATCGCCGGCCATGGCCTGCGCCTGCTCGGGGGTGAGCCGGGCCAGTTCGGCCAGTTCGTCACCGGCGGAGAACACCCGCTCGTCGCCGTAGACCACCACGGCCGCGATCGACGCGTCGGCCGCGATCTCCTCGGCGGCCGCCGCCACCTCCAGCGCCACCTGGAGATCGATCAGATTCATCGGCGGGCGTGCGATGCGGAGCACGGCGACATGCTCCGCCACTCCCCGGTCCACGGTCACGAATTCGGCCACAGCCGATCACCCTACTTCGGGCCCCGGGCACCGGGACGCCCCGCCCGGGCGGGCGCTACTCGGGTCGCTGCGAACCGCGGATGCGCGAATTGTCGGGTAGCTCGGCGAAATAGCGGTCGGCGTGCGGGAAGGCCAGCGCCGGACCGCCACCCGATGGGTCGTACACCGGCATGATCGGGGTGATGTCCCTGCTGACCGCGAGAATCTCGGCGGTGGAGGCGAATTCGTTCAGCGCCGCGAGCTGGGTCCAGGTCGGCGGCAGCAGCACGTCCACACCCTCGCGCCAACGGTCGATGGCCTCGGCGGGGGTGCACCAGGCGACCACCTCGGCCTCGGAGGTGGCGCCGTCGGCGAGCTGCCCCTCCGGCAGCACCGCGACGAAGAAGCGGGTGTCGTAGCGGCGCGGCTCGATCACGGGGGTGATCCAGTTGTCCCACGGGCGCAGCAGGTCGGCGCGCAGCACCAGGTTCTCGCGGGTGAGGAATTCGGCGAAGGACAACTCGCGGCGTTCCAGCTGCCCGCGCGCTTCGGCGTAGACCGCGGTGTCGCTGACGACGCTGTCGGCGGTCGGTCCCGCGAGCAGCACTCCGCACTCCTCGAAGGTCTCGCGCACCGCCGCGCAGACCAGCGCCTGGGCGCGGCCGGCGTCGATGCCGAATCGCTCTGCCCACCAGGCGGGTTCGGGTCCGGCCCAGTCGAGTGCGATGGACGCGTCGGAGGGGTCGACGCCGCCGCCCGGGAAGACGGTCATGCCGGCCGCGAAGGCCATGCCACCCACTCGACGCTGCAGGAACACCTCGGGCCCGTGCGCACCGTCGCGCACCAGCATGACCGTGGACGCGTCTTTGACAGGCACAGCCTTGTCGGGCGCGGCCGCGGGCTGGGATTCGGACTGGGCCATTGCTTCGCTCACCTTTCGCACCATAACCGTTGCCCCCGCTAAGCGATACCACGTGCTGCGGGTTCGCCGGTCAGTCGATCACATGGACCGATGATCAGTCGGTCACATGAATTGATCCGATGCGGGTTTCGATGACGGCCCGACCGGCGTCATCGCGCCGGGTCCAGGTGCCCTCCACCTTGCCGGTCCGATAGTCCTGCACCTGGCTGACCACCGCGCCGGTGTCGTCGGTCCAGGTAACCAGGAAGATGCCGGCCTCGATGGACGCGACCGCGACCGGCGTGGTCGACCGGCGTCCGGTGTCGGCCGCGGTGTAGGTCAGGGTGCGCCCGTCCGCCGAGAAGACAATGGTGCCGCCCGAGCCGCTGTCATAGCGGAGCTGCACCGTCCTACCGTCCAGGTCCGACGGGACCGTGGCCCTGCCCAGGGTCTCCGCCGCGTGCGAATTCGAAACCCGCTGGGCGGCCGGTGGATCGGCCACGCATCCGGTGGCGACCACCGCGATGGCCAGAATCGTGATGGCGCCGATGCTCCGGCCCACAGCCAGCTCCCTCCATCCGCGGCAGTTGCGGATAGTTTGCCCGGCGGTGGCGGCGGATGCAATCGCAGCGCGCCGCGGTTCGCGAGACAGGTTGCGGGAGGCAGCTTTCAGCGGTTGCGGTGCCGCCCGAAACGCTGGCTGCGGCGCGCGAAGTAGCGCCCCTCGATACGGTCCAGCTGAATCGACTGGCGGAACGCGTCACTCAGGTTCTCGGAGGTCAGCACATCGGTGAGCAAACCCTGCGCGACCACACTCCCCTCATTGAGGAGCATGCCGTGGGTGAAGCCCGGCGGAATCTCCTCCACGTGGTGGGTGACCAGCACGGTGGCGGGCGCATCCGGATCGGCGGCGAGATCGCCGAGCCGCTCGACCAGCTCCTCACGCCCGCCCAGATCCAGTCCGGCGGCCGGTTCGTCGAGCAGCAGCAGCTCCGGATCGGTCATGAGCGCCCGGGCGATGAGCACCCGCTTGCGCTCCCCCTCCGACAGCGTCCCGTAGGCGCGATCGGAAAGGTGTTCCGCGCCCAGGCTTTCCAGAATGTCGACGGCCCGGTCGGTGTCCATGTCGTCATAGTTCTCCCGCCAGCGGCCCATCACCGCGTAGCCGGCCGAGACCACCAGGTCGGCGACCTTCTCGTCGAGCGGGACCCGGCTGGCGATGGCGGCCGAGGACAGGCCGATGCGCGGGCGTAGCTCGTTGATGTCGACCCGGCCCAGGGTCTCGCCGAGCAGGTTGGCGACCCCGGAGGTGGGGTGCATCTCGGCGGCGGCCATGCGCAGCAGCGAGGTCTTGCCGGCGCCGTTGGGGCCGAGCACGACCCAGCGTTCGTCCAGCTCCACCTGCCAGGTGACCGGACCGACCAGGGTACGTCCGGAACGTCGGACGGTGACGTCGCTGAAATCGATGAGCAGATCGGGATCCGGTTGCGGCACGGGGTCCATCTTGGCCCACCGCCCTGGCCGCTCGTCAACGTGGTGGGAAAACTCGGTGCGTGTCCTCTCCGGAATTGCGATGGCGATAAGCGATTTCGTGTGCGCCGCCATCGAATTCCGATGGTTCGCGCTCCGGGCCCGCCAACCCGCGGTCCCGGGCATCCGCCCGCGTGGACCGGAACATGCGCGCCAGAATGAGTGCCGCCGGGACCGAGAGCGCCGCCCACACGATGAGAACAACCAGCAGTGTTGTCATTTCGGTGGTTTCCTTTCGAGGAAACGTGAATCGATCCTTGCCCACCCGTCCGGGGAAGTCGATATGCACTGCCCATATGGGTCAGTGCGCCGACCGTCCGGTTTCGCTAGTGCGACATCCGCACTACGCCACCGCGATCACGGTCGTCGACCCCGGTGCCACCTCGGTGAAACCGGCATCGCGCACCGCGACCGCGCTGCCCTCGGCCACCCGCCGCTGCAACTCCGCCCAGCGGCCCGGATCGGCCTCCGCGACGGTGCACCGGAATCCCTGCGCGGCCCATGCATACGCCCGCTGCACCGGCAGAGCGCCTGCCAGCAACATACTGGCATGCCCTACCTGCGCCGCAGCTTTCCCTACAGTCATACCCAGTTCCGCGTTCACCCATAGCACCGGAAATTCCGGATCGATTGCGATCTCCTCCTGCACCGGCAGTTCGGTGCCGCTGATCTGGAGACGCCGGATGCGCGGATCCACCTCGCCGACCGGTCCCGGCACCAGCGCCCGCGCCTGCGCACCCGCGAAATCGACTGTGACACCGTCGACTTCCTGCGCCGCCAGCCATTGCGCCCCGCGCGCCCGCCGCGCCACCTTGCGAATACGCGAGCGTTTCCAGGTCAGATAGCGCTCCTCCCACTCCCCATCGGGCCCGACCCGCTCGTCGAGGCACAGCGCCACCACCGCCGAGGCGGCGGCTGCCAGAAGTGCGCTGCGCGCCGGTGGATCGTTCTTCGGAATGTGCAGCACCATCTGCATGGCCTGCACCAGCGCCGGGTCCGCCGGATCGCCTCCGCCGCCATATCCCCGCGCCAATTCCGCGTGCCTGGCCACGAAACCGGCATCGATGGTGGATCCGACGCTCGACACAACCACTCCTACACAACCGTTCCCGCTAATGAACCGTCAGGTTCAGGGTGAAGCTCTCGGCCGGCTCGACACCCTGTTCCCAGGCTCGCTTGTATTCCAGGCTCAAACGCGTGGAACCCGCCGCGACCGCGACGAAATTCGACACCGATTTGCCGCCGACCCCGACCTTGCCGTCCGGATTCGGGTCCTGTTCGTATTCCGGCGAGCCGTTCTGCTTCACCACGTTCTGATCCAGACCGCCCAGCATCCAGGCGTATCCGGTGGTCGGGTTGGCCTCGAGGGTAATGATCAGTTCCTGACCGACCACGAGACTCACGTCCTTGCCGTCGGAGTCCGCGCCGACCCGCATCGCCGCGTGCTCGGACGGGGTCGAACTGCCGCAGCCGGCAAGCGCCAGCGCGGCCATCACCACTGCCAGCGGCATACGCACGCGCACGGACTCTCCTTCGATCGTGGCCGGACTCCCCCGACCACGGTACCGAGAGCGGAGCTGCGAGTGCCGCAACCGAATTGGACGGGTTGCGGGCCCCGCGGCAGGGCGCCTACACACCTGAGCGCGGCAGCGCCCACAAGCCTCAGCGCGGCAGCGGCACCCGGCGGATGCCGCCGTCGCGGGCATCGGCCGCCTCGACCTCGTCGCGGGTGACGCCCAGGATGAACAGCACCGCGTCCAGGAACGGATGCGACAGCGCCGCGTCGGCGACCTCACGGAGCGCGGGCTTGGCATTGAACGCGATGCCCAGCCCGGCGGCATTGAGCATGTCGATGTCATTGGCGCCGTCGCCGACCGCGACGGTCTGATCCATGGCCACCCCGGTCTCGGCCGCGAACCGGCGCAGCGCAACGGCTTTCGCCTCCCGGTCCACGATCTCCCCGACCACCGCGCCGGTCAGCTTGCCGTCGCGGATCTCGAGGGTGTTGGCCTGCACGAAGTCCAGTTCCAGTTCGTGCGCCAGCGGCTCGATGACCTGACGGAAACCGCCGGACACCACGCCGCAGCGGAAACCCAGGCGGCGCAGGGTGCGAATGGTGGTGCGGGCGCCGGGGGTGAGCTCGATCCGCTCGGCGACCTCGTCGATGACCGAGGCGTCCAGCCCGGCCAGGGTGGCCACCCGCTGACGCAGGGATTCGGAGAAGTCGATCTCGCCGCGCATGGCCGCCTCGGTGACCTTGCGGACCTCCTCCTCGACACCGGCGTGCGCGGCCAGCATCTCGATGACCTCGCCCTGGATGAGGGTGGAGTCCACATCGAACACGATGAGCCGCTTGGCCCGTCGCGCCAGACCCGCCCTCTCGACGGCGACGTCCACGCTCTCCTTGGCGGCGACCGTGGCCAGCGCGGTGCGCAGCTCGGTCTCGGCGTCCGCGTCGGCGGTGGGGACGGTGACCATGAGTTCCAGGCCGGTGACCGGATAGTCGGCGATGCCGCGAATTGAGTCGATGTTCACCCGCTGCGCGGCCAGCTTGCGCGCGATGCCGCTGAAGGCGCGGGCGGTGACCGGCGAACCCAGCACCACGACCGCGTGGGTGGACAGCTTCGCGCCCGAGACGGCGCTCGCCCCGATCTCCACATCGACATCCATGCCGATGGAGGCCATGGCGTCCTCGAGCTGATCCTGCAACGCTTCGGGATCGGTGGGACACGACACCAGCACGCCCAGGGTGAGCCGGCCGCGAATCACGACCTGCTCCACATCCAGCAGGCTGACCGCGCTGTTGGCCAGCGCGGCCAGAAGTACCGATGTGACGCCCGGCTTGTCGGGTCCGGTGACCGTGACCAGAACCGTCGTGTCAGCGCTCCGCCTCCCCGCGCTTGCACTCAATCGATAACTCCGTTCCATGTGATTGCCTGTCCCGCCCGACATGCGGCGGCAGCTCATTCTGTCAGGTCGGAGCGAACGGGACCGCGCCGACCGCCGCCGACGGTGGCGGGCATCACGCCGCCCGAGGTCAGCGACCGGACCGCCGGAGGCCAGGGCGACAGCTGACCGAGGGTCGATGTGTCAGCGCCCGAGCAGGCGCGCGGCGCCCGAACACATTTCGGTCAGCACGCCGGCGACCGGGCGCACCGCGGTGACCAGGCCGACGCCCTGGCCCGCGTCGACCGGGGCGATACGCGGGTCGTCGGCGGCACCGGCGGTGGTCAGCTCGGACCGCGCGGCGGAGTCAGCGGCCAGCTCGGCGAGGTGGTCGTGCCAGCGCGCGGTGAAGTCGTTGCGCAGCACCCGGGCCGGAAAGCGCTGCGGCCAGGGCAGTTCCATGCCGACGTCGAAGGTCCGCGTCACGATGGTGTCGGTGTCCTCGGCCGCGAGCAGGGCCCGCCGGCCGCCCGGCGACAGCAGCGATTCGGCACAGGCGGCCAGGGCGGTCCCCAGCCACACGCCCGAGGCTCCGGCGGCCAGCATCGCGGCGACCCCGCGCGCCGAGCCGATCCCACCGGCGGCCAGTACCGGACCCGGCACGGCGTCGAGCACGGCCTCCAGCAGCGGTAGGGTCGCCAGTTCGGGAGCGCCGTGCCCGCCGCCCTCCAGACCGCGTGCCACCAGGACATCGATGCCGGCATCGTGCGCACGCCGGGCATCGTCGACGGTGTAAACCTGTGTCGCCGTGCAGATTCCGGCGGCGCGAGCCCGGTCGGCCCACGACAGGTCGGACCCGAAGCTCACCGACAGCAGCGCGGGTGCGGCCGAGAGGGCGAGCTCGAACAGCCCGGGACGAGCGGCCACCACCCAATCCACCAGACCGATCCCGACAGGACCGGCAGCGTCGGCGACATGCGGCAGTTCCCGCTCGAGGGCCTCCACCGACCCCGCACTCCCCATCCCGATCATGCCCAGGCCACCCGTCGCCGCGACCGCGGCCGCCAGCCTGCCGCCGGCCACCCCGCCCATCGGCGCGTTCACCACCGGCAGCCGCAGCCCCAGCGCACGCGACCACTCCGTGGACAGTCCTGTTTCCGACATCGCTCCCGGATCCTCCATCAGCCAATAGCAGCACATCGATCATGGCGCTAGGCCGTCGCGCCGACCTCGACGCGGGAGGGCCGGATCGTCGGCAGGCGCAGAATGCGCTGGGCGGCATGTTCCTCGTGGTGGTCACGGACCCGGCCGGCGAGCAACATCGTGAGGCTGACCATGCCGAGCACAATGTCCGGATTGTTGCGATCCACAACCGGGAGGCGGTCGATGTCGTTGGCGGCCATGGTCATTGCGGCCGCGCGCAGGGTCTCGTCGGGGTGGGTGACCGTGGCGGGGATGCACAGCCGGCCGAGGGTCAGGCCGGATTCGCCATCGTGCACGACGGTTTCGAGGGCGGTGCGGGTGACGACGCCGAGCAGGCGGCCGTCGACGTCCAGGACCGGGTAGAGCATCTGCCGCCGGCCCACCAGCTCGGCGGGATCGTGGCCGGAGATGGCGGTCAGCGCGGCCCCGGCGGTGACGTCGCCGACGAAGGCCCGCACATCGCGCTGCATGACCTCGCCGACGAACAGGATCTCCAGCGGGTCGACGTTGTATTCGCGGGACAGGTGGAAGCCGCGGCGGGCGATCTTCTCGGTCAGCACCGACCGCTCGAGCACCAGCACCAAGAACGCGTACGCCCGTGCACGCGCCGATGATGAGCGGCAGCAGTGTGTCGAAGCGGTGGGTCAGCTCGACGGCGAACACCACCCCGGTGATGGGTGAGCGCATCACGCCGCCGAGCACCCCGGCCAGTGCGATCAGGGCCCAGAAGCCCGGGCCCACGGCGGGAAACACGTGCGCCTCCAGCGCGCCGAGCGCGCCGCCGATCATGAACATGGGCGCGAGCACGCCGCCCGAGGTGCCGGATCCCAGCGACAGCGACCAGATCAGGGTCTTCACGATCAGGATGCCGACCACCAGGCCCAGTCCGATCGACCCGTCGAGTTCGGCCCCGATCACGTCGTAGCCGACGCCGAGGGCCTGCGGCACGAACAGCCCGCCGACGCCGATGATCACCCCGCCCAGGGCGGGCCACCACATCCAGTGCACAGGCAGCCGCCGGAAGCCGTCCTCGGAGGCATAGACCAACCGGGTCGCCACCACGGCCAGCAGGCCGCACGCTATGCCGGAGACCACGCACAGCGCGCAGGTGAGCGCGGTGATGTGCAGCGTGCCCGCCGCCGGGAACAGCGCGCCCGAGCCGAGCAGTGCCGGGCGCAGCACCGCCGCCACCGACACCGCGGTCGCGACCGGCACGAAACTGCGTGGCCGCCACTCGAACAGCAGTAGTTCGACCGCCAGCAACAGCGCCGCGAACGGCGTATTGAAGGTGGCGGCCATGCCCGCGGCCGCGCCGGAGACCAGCAGCGCCTTGCGCTCGTCCGCGGTCAGGTGCAGGAACTGCGCGAGCAGCGAGCCGAGCGCGCCGCCCGTCATGATGATCGGTCCCTCCGCGCCGAAGGGTCCGCCGCTGCCGATCGAGACCGCGGCCGACACCGGCTTGAGCGCGGCGACCCGGGGCGCGACCTTGCTGCCGCCCAGCAGGATCGCCTCGATGGTTTCGGGCATGCCGTGGCCGCGGATCTTCTCCGACCCGTAGCGGGCCATGAGCCCGACGATCAGGCCGCCCAGCACAGGCGCGCCGAGAATCAGCAGCGGATTGTGGTGCGTCGCGCCGGCGGACACCGGATCGGCGCTGAGCCGTTGGTACCAGACCAGATTGGTGATCAGCGCGATGAGATGGGAGAGCGCCCAGGCCGCGCAGGCGCCGAGCGCTCCGATGGGCACGGCGAGGGCCGCGATGAACAGCATTCGCGGGGTCGCGGTGAAGTCGGCCAGATGACCGACATCGCGCCACGCCGCCGCGCTCGTTCCCGGCCGCTCCCGAACCACTAAATCATGCATATGACAACTGTTGCACAGTGCGCTTGTCGAGGGAAAGCCGGGCGGGCCCGTCACCGGCAGCTATACGAAACGAGTGCGACCGATCACCCCGCAAAACACTGCGGCACCCGTCGTGAGACGGGTGCCGCAGTGTTGTTCAGGCTGTCAGGCGACTAGCTGGAAACCTTGTCCAGCTCCTTGACGGTGTGGGACTTGGAGCCCCAGCCGACATGGGCCTCGGCGCGCATGCGCTCGACCATGTGCGGGTAGTGCAGCTCGAACGCGGGACGCTCGGAACGGATGCGCGGCAGCTCGTAGAAGTTGTGCCGCGGCGGCGGGCAGGAGGTCGCCCACTCCAGCGAGTTGCCGTAGCCCCACGGGTCGTCCACGGTCACGACCTCGCCGTAGCGGTAGGACTTGAAGACGTTCCAGATGAACGGCAGCATCGACGAACCCAGGATGAAGGCACCGATCGTGGAGATGGTGTTCAGCGTGGTGAAGCCGTCCGAGGGCAGGTAGTCGGCGTAGCGACGCGGCATACCCATGTTGCCCAGCCAGTGCTGCACCAGGAACGTGGTGTGGAAGCCCACGAAGGTGGCCCAGAAGTGCCACTTGCCGAGGCGCTCGTCCATCATGCGGCCGGTCATCTTCGGGAACCAGAAGTAGATGCCCGCGAAGGTGGCGAACACGATGGTGCCGAAGAGCACGTAGTGGAAGTGCGCGACCACGAAGTAGGTGTCGGACACGTGGAAGTCCAGCGGCGGCGAGGCCAGGATGACGCCGGACAGACCACCGAAGAGGAAGGTCACCAGGAAGCCGACCGACCAGAGCATCGGGGTCTCGAAGGTGAGCTGACCGCGCCACATGGTGCCGATCCAGTTGAAGAACTTCACACCGGTCGGCACCGCGATGAGGAACGTCATGAACGAGAAGTACGGCAGCAGAACGGCACCGGTGGCGTACATGTGGTGCGCCCACACCGCGATGGACAGCGCCGCGATACCCAGCGTCGCGTAGACCAGCGTGGTGTAACCGAAGATCGGCTTACGGCTGAAGACCGGGAAGATCTCCGACACGATGCCGAAGAACGGCAGCGCGATGATGTAGACCTCGGGGTGGCCGAAGTACCAGAACAGGTGCTGGTAGAGCAGCACGCCGCCGTTGGCCGGGTCGTAGATGTGGCCGCCCAGGTGGCGGTCGTAGGCCAGGCCGAACAGGGCCGCGGTGAGCAGCGGGAAGGCCAGCAGCACCAGCACCGAGGTGACGGCGATGTTCCAGGTGAAGATCGGCATCCGGAACATGGTCATACCCGGGCAGCGCAGGCAGACCACGGTGGTGAGCATGTTGACGCCACCGAGGATGGTGCCCAGACCGGAGACGGCCAGACCCAGGATCCACAGGTCGCCGCCGACGCCCGGGGAGTGGACGATGTCCGACAGCGGGGCGTAGGCGGTCCAGCCGAAGTCGGCCGCGCCACCGGGGGTGATGAAGCCGGCGGTCGCCATGGTGCCGCCGAACAGGTACAGCCAGTAGCTGAACGCGTTCAGACGCGGGAAGGCGACGTCAGGGGCGCCGATCTGCAGCGGCAGGATGATGTTGGCGAAGCCGAACACGATCGCGGTCGCGTAGAAGAGCAGCATGATCGTGCCGTGCATGGTGAACAGCTGGTTGAACTGCTCCGGCGACAGGAACTGCATGCCCGGGCGGGCCAGCTCGGCGCGCATGAGCAGCGCCATGATGCCGCCGACCATGAAGAAGGACATGGCCGTCACCAGGTACATGACGCCGAGAACCTTCGGGTCCGTCGTGGTGACCATCTTGTAGATGAACGATCCCTTCGGACCCGTCCTTTGAGGATAGGGCCGAGCCGCCTCCACAAGGCTGGCCGGCCGCGGTTCTACGGCAGTCACGAAACCTCCACAGGTATGCCATCGTTCGTACGCTGCTTCCGGCGTCCGGTTCGGCACATGACGAACGACGGTGGCTTGCGCTGTGACAGATCGTAAACCGTGTTCGGATGACGCTCGCTCCGGGTCCTACTCTGTGTCGTATTTCGGCGGCGCCGGTGTCGTAATTGGGAGTCGACGGACACGGCTGTAGGCTGCCCCGCATGCCGGTGCGCGAGACGCCTTCCACCAGAAATACGTTCGCCTCCACCTCCTCCGCGGTCGCTCCCTTTTGGCGATCTTTGCGGCATTTGCGCAGTGTGGGATTGGTCTCGGCGGCCACGCTGGTGACGGTGGGCCTGGTCGCGGGGTGCAGCAAGACCGATGACAACTCCGCCTCGATCGTGCGCACCACCACGAATATCGCGGGCGCGGGCGTGGTCGGGATCGAGCGCGACACCTCCAAGGCGTGCCCGCTGCCGTCCAGCCCGGACTCGGCCGCGGGCACGAAGTCCGTCGCCCATGCCGCGGGCACCTCGGAGGTGCCGGCCGACCCCAAGCGCATCGTGGTGCTCTCCACGTCCGCGCTGGACGCCACCTGTGCGCTGGGGCTGTGGGAGCGCGTGGTCGGCGCGACCACGCTCGCCGGTCCCGCACCGCAGCCCGGCTACCTGGGCACCGGCGTCGTCGATATTCCTTCGGTCGGCCTGGTGGGCCACCCGGATCCGGCGAAGATCGCGGAGCTGAAGCCGGATCTGATCATCGGCCCGGCCGCCGACAGCTCAGGCTATGACGCGCTGAAGGGCATCGCCCCTACGGTGCTGGTCGGTGCGGAGAACGGCTGGCAGGCCACCTTCACCGGTTTCGCGGAGGCCATGAACCGCAAGACCGCCGGGGTCAAGGCGCTCGACGACTACCGCACGGCCGCCAAGGACGCGGGCGTCGCCGCCAATGCCGCCCTCACGCAGGCGTCGGTGATCCGCTTCGAGCCCAATGCCATTCAGGTGCAGGGCGACAACAGCTTCGCCGCGCAGGTGCTGGGCGACGCGGGCGTGCAGCGGCCGCAGCCGCAGCGCGGGGACTCCTTCGACGTGACCAGCCTGAGCACCCAGGACGCCCGCAACCGGATCGAGGGCGACCTCATCTTCCTCATGTTCGACGGCAAGGACGGCCTCGACTACGGCAAGTCGATCATGCAGGGCGACAACTGGAAACAGCTCGCCGCCGTGAGCGACCGCCGCGAGTTCGCCGTCGACGACACCATCTGGCACGGCAGCGGCATCACCGCCGCCCGGGCCCTGCTCGACGACGTCCGCAACAACCTCAACGGATACGTCACGGACTGAGCTCCCCGCCTCCCCGGGCCTTCAGCGCACAGCTGAGAGCCGTGGAAGCCGGGCACGCGTGCCGGCGGTGAGGAGCAACCCGATTTCAGGGGTACCCGACGAGTTACCCCGAACGTTGCGAAATCAGTTGTCACGTTTGGCAAACGGCCCCGAGCGAATCTGCTCGGGGCCGTTGCCTTTCAGGTCAGGTGCGCTGAAGGCTCGGGGAAACGGGTTAGAACTCCCAGTCCTCGTCTTCGGTGTTGACGGCCTTGCCGATGACGTAGCTGGAGCCGGAGCCGGAGAAGAAGTCGTGGTTCTCGTCGGCGTTGGGCGAGAGGGCCGAGAGGATGGCCGGGTTGACGTCGCACTCGTCCTTGGGGAACAGGCCCTCGTAGCCGAGATTCATCAGGGCCTTGTTGGCGTTGTAGCGCAGGAACTTCTTGACGTCCTCGGTGAGGCCGACCTCGTCGTAGAGGTCCTGGGTGTACTCGACCTCGTTCTCGTACAGCTCGAACAGCAGCTCGAAGGTGTAGGCCTTGAGTTCCTCGCGCTCGGCCTCGGAGACCAGCTCGAGGCCCTTCTGGTACTTGTAGCCGATGTAGTAGCCGTGCACGGCCTCGTCGCGAATGATCAGGCGGATCATGTCGGCGGTATTGGTGAGCTTGGCCCGCGAGGACCAGTGCATGGGCAGGTAGAAGCCGGAGTAGAAGAGGAACGACTCCAGCAGGGTGGAGGCGACCTTGCGCTTGAGCGGGTCCTCGCCGTTGTAGTACGCCAGCACGATCTCGGCCTTGCGCTGCAGGTTCCGGTTCTCCTCGGACCAGCGGAAGGCCTCGTCGATCTCGCGGGTGGAGCACAGCGTGGAGAAGATCGAGCTGTAGCTCTTGGCGTGCACCGACTCCATGAAGGCGATATTGGTGAGCACCGCCTCCTCGTGCGGGGTCAGCGCGTCCGGGATGAGGCTGACCGCGCCGACCGTGCCCTGGATGGTGTCGAGCAGGGTGAGGCCGGTGAAGACCCGCATGGTGAGTTGCTTCTCATTGGCGGTCAACGTGTTCCAGGACGGGATGTCATTGGAGACCGGGACCTTTTCCGGCAACCAGAAGTTGCCGGTGAGCCGATCCCAGACCTCGGCATCCTTCTCGTCCTGCACGCGGTTCCAGTTGATCGCCGTCACCCGATCGATCAGTTTCACGCCCGCTCACACACCCTTCTCAGCTCACCGGACCCTGCGGAATTCCCTTACCCTGAACACTACTACTGGTAGGTGACATCCCCATGCAGCACAAGAAGTTGTGTATTCACGTGTCCTCGCGCTGTCCTGCGAGAATGCGAAACGGGGATGGGCAAGCACGCCACCGACTGCAGAAAATTACAGCGGTGCAATCCGTCACAACGACCCGGGGTCGGCGTGTCCGTACCCGCCCCGGGTTTGCCGATCAGCTGCCCACCACCACCGTGCAGATGCCGAGCACCACCGTGTCAGATCCCGAGCACCACTTTCGCGGTCGTGAAGTAGATGACCAGCCCGGTGGCGTCCACCAGCGTGGTCACCATGGGCGCGGAGATGACGGCCGGGTCGATGCGCAGTTTCTTGGCCAGCAGCGGCATGGTTCCGCCGATGGTCGCCGCCCAGGCGCAGATGATCACCAGCGCGATGCCCACCACCATGGCGATCTTCACGCCCACGAACAGCGTGCCGATCACCATGCCGACCGCGGCCAGCATGCAGCCCAGCAGCAGGCCGACCCGGCATTCCCGCCAGATCACGGCGAACAGGTCCGAGACCCGGACCTCGCCGACCGCCAGCGCGCGCACGCAGGTGGTCGCGGCCTGGGCGCCCGCATTGCCGCCGGAACCGATGAGCAGGGGGATGAACAGCGCCAGATGCGCGGCCTGCTCGAGGGTCGGCTCGAAGAAGTTGGTGACGGTGACGGTCAGGGTTGCGGCGACCAGCAGCAGCATCAGCCACAGGGCGCGGTAGCGGGCCAGCTGGAACACGCCCGCGGCCATGTAGTGCCCGGACCACGGGGTGGTGCCGGCCTGCCGGGCCATGTCCTCGGAGTCGGCGGCCTCGATGACCTCGACGGCGTCGTCGATGGTGAGCAGGCCCACCAGGCGGTCCTCGCTGTCCACCACCGGCAGATTGATCAGGTTGGCGCCCTGCATGAGCCGGGCCGCCCGCTCCGCCGAGTCGGTGGCGCGCACCGAGACCGGTTCGGCCGCAACCAGATCCGCGATCATGGCGTCCGGTGAGCCGAGCACCAGATCGCGCAGTTCGACCACGCCGATCAGGCGGCGGCCCGCGTCCACGACCGGCAGCGTGTAGACGGTCTCGGCGGTGCTGCCCTTGGCCCGGACGGTCTGCAGCGCCTCGGTGACGGGCAGATTCCGCGGCAGCGCAACGACTTCCGGCGTCATGTAGAACCCGACCGACCCCTCCGGATAGCCGAGCAGCGTGGCGGTCATGCGCCGTTCGCGCGGGCTGAGCCCGGCCAGTACCTTCTTGGCCACCTTGGCCGGCGCCTCGCGCAGCATGCGGGCGCGGTCATCGGGGTCCATGTCCTCGACGAGGTCCCGGAAGCTCTGATCGCGCAGGCCGGACAGGATCTGCTGCTGGTCGACGGGCTCGAGTTCCTCGAACACGGCGAGCGCGCGGTCCTTGTCGAGCAGCCGGAAGGCCATGCCGGCGGTGACCGCGTCCATGCGGGCCAGCTGCTCGGCGATGACGTGCGGCGGATGGTTGTCGAGCCACTCCACGGCGGGGGTGAGGTGGCGGCGGTCGACGATGTCGCACAGCGAATCCCCTTCGGGGCGGCGCACATCGGAGACGACAGGGTGCAGGTCGGTCTGCGTCATGGCGGAGTCCTCGGCCGGATGGCGAGTAAGAGCGTGAACAGGAGGCACCGGGGCACACCGCGGGCACCGCACCCACCGCCGCCGGAGCAGTTACCGACGGATTCGGGGGGCGATGCCACACGGCCTTCGACTGGGAGGTTCGCCGCGCATGCACCTCACCCCCTCTCGGTAGCCACTGACAGAAACAACCGTGTTCAGGATACAGCGGGTGGCCCGCGACCCTCGACCTGGCGGGGGGTTCCGTGAGAGGGTCTGAAGCCGTTGGTAGCGAGCCGGTTTGCCATCGGATCATTTTCCGATCATTTTTCGCCGATCCGGTCGCCGCAGCCGTTGGGCACGCGTCCGGGATGCCCTACTCTCTGCCTCTGTGCGTGTTTTGGTGCTAGAGGACGACCACCAGCTCTGCCGTGAGGTGACCGATGGGTTGCGCTCGGCCGGCTTCGCGGTGGACCTCGCCCAGAGCATCGCCGACGCGGATTTCAAGATCGCCATCAATCGCTACGACTGCCTGGTGGTGGATCGCGGCCTGCCCGACGGCGACGGCCTGGACCTGGTCGCCGGGGCGCGCAGCGCCGGGCACACGGTGCCCGCGCTCATGCTCACCGGCCGCGACGGACTCGACGATCGGCTGGCCGGCTTCGAGCACGGCGCCGACGACTACCTGACCAAACCCTTCGCGTTGCCGGAGCTGGTGATGCGGGTGCGGGCGCTGTGCCGCCGCCGCGAACAGCCCACCGCCTCGCGAATCGCGGTGGCGGACATCGATATCGACCTGATGCGCCGCCGGGTCACCCGCGCCGGCATCATGCTGATGCTCACCCCCAAGGAGTTCGCGGTACTCGAGCTCATGGCGACCCGGCGCGGCAGCGTGGTGACCCGTACCGATCTCATCGAGTGCTGCTGGGACGAAATGGCCGAGCCCGCCTCGAATGTGGTGGACGCGGTGGTGGCGAAGCTGCGCCGCAAGCTCGGGGAGCCGAGCGTGATCGAGACCGTGCGGGGTACGGGATTCCTCATCGGCGGCGGGATCTCGTGAGCGCACACCGCTCCCCCGCCGTGGCCCGGCTGAAACGGGCCCGCTGGATCATGACCGCGCTGGTCACCGTGATCACCGCGGCGGCCGTGCTGGTGTTCGGCTTCGTGGCCGCCTCCATCGACGCGCACGCGCGCCAGACCCGGGCACAGGATCAGGCCGAGCAGGTGGCGGGCGGGCTGGCCCGGGCCATTCAGCACGACGATAAACAGGTGCTGGACCTGTCCACCGTCATCGACGACGAGCTGGCCAAGGGGTCGACGGCGGTCGTGGTGGCGGTGCGCACACCGGGCGAGCCGTGGAAGCAGGCGCACACCTATCAGCGTTCGCTCATGCCCGATGACACCCAGATCTCCACGCTCGCAACGCAAACCGAGGATCACGCCGACGGTCTGCTCTATCAGGGCAGCCGGTTCGCGGGCACCGACATCACCGGCCGCTCGGTGACGGTGGCGGGCGCCCCGGTGTTCTGGAACGACTGGGACAGCATCGTGGTCATCCTGGCCGGAACCGAGTCCATGGCCGACGCCGGGGCGCATCGAATCCTGTTGTGGGAGTTGATCAGCGGCGGTGCGGTGCTGGTCCTGCTCTCGGCGGCGGCCACCTTCCTGCTGTCGGGGCGCAGTCAGCGCCAGGCGTTGCGCATGCTGGACGAGCACGAGCAGTTCCTCGGCGATGCCGCACACGAATTGCGTACGCCGCTCACCACATTGAAACTGCTCACCGAATCCCGGCCCAAGCCCGAGGAGGTGCAGCAGACGCTGGCCGAGGCGCGCCGGCTCGCGGATCGGATGGCGCGCCTGGTGACCGGGCTGCTGGCCCGCGCCCGCATGCAGTCCGGCATCGCCGAACCCGAGCGCACCCTGCTGCGGCTGGACCAGCTGGCCGAGGCGGTGGCCGAGGAGGCCGCCGACGAGCGCATCGTGGTGACCGCGCATCCGAGCGTGGTGGTGGGCGATCCGCAGCTGCTGAGCCTGGCGATCCGGAACATGCTGGAGAACGGGCTGACCCACGGCGCGGTGAACCGGGCCGCGCCGGTCGAGGTGCACGTGGCCGAGGGGCGGGTCAGCATTCGCGACCACGGTCCGGGCGTCGATCCGGTCATGTCGGCCAGCCCGTTCAATCGCGGCGCGGCCGGGCGCAGCGGGCGCAATGGCATCGGGCTGGCGCTGGTCGCCTGGGTGGCGCAGGCGCACGGCGGCAACGCCTCCATCGAGCCCGCGGTCGGCGGCGGCACCATCGCCACGCTGTGGCTGCCGCCCGCCGACATCACCGTGGGCAGTCCGGTCGCCGCGCACCGGTAGCGAGACCCGGTGCGCGGCCGGGGTTCACTCCGCGTCGAGCGGCCTGCGGCCGCTGATCGGACCCCAGCGGCCGATGAGCACGACCATGATCACCAGGGCCACGGTGATGATCGTGAACACCGCGCCCGGCCCGCGACGGTCCAGCAGCGGCAGCAGCAGGAACGGCTGCACGGCCGTGCTCAGCTTGGACAGTGAATAGGTGGCGCCCGACGCGGTGCCGCGCACGCTGGTCGGGAAGGACTCCGGCAGATAGGTGTGGATGGCGTCGGAGAACACATTGCTGGCCAGCGTGAACAACCCGCCCGACACCAGGATCAGCGGCACCGCGGTGGCGAAACCGAAGACCAGGCCGAACACCGCCATCAGGGCGGCGCTGCCCATCACCAGGTATTTCCGTTCCACGCGCTCCATCAGGGGAATAGCCAGCAGCGAGCCCAGCGGATAGCCGAGATAGGTGATGGCCAGGTATCCGAGGGAGTTCACCACCGTGAATCCCTTGTGCTGCAACACCAGGACCGCGAGGGTGCCGAACCCGTAGTAGCCGAAGACCTGCAGGATCATCACCGTGGAGAACAGGGTGGTGCGGCCCCGGAAGGGCTTGCGCAGGATCTCGGTGAGGGACACACGCTGCCGGGTCCGGCCCGCCTCCCAGTGCGGTGACTCCGGCATGTGCCGCCGCGCCACGAACACCAGCGCCGCGCCGAGGCCACCGAGCACGAACAACCAGCGCCATCCGTCGATTCCCAGCGGCTGCAGCGGCACCAGCCAGCGGGCCAGGAAGCCGACGGCCGGGACCGCTAGGAAGCCGAGGGTGTAGGCGGTGGCGATCATCCGCCCGCGCACCCGGGCGGGCATGGTCTCCGACAGGTAGGTGTCGGAGACCGTCATCTCCGCGCCGATGCCGAGACCGGCCAGCACCCGGGTGGCCATCAGGAACCACACGTTCGGGCTGAACGCGCCCAGCAGCGTGAATCCCGCGTACAGACCGATGTTCACCATGAACATCCGCCGGCGGCCGAACACGTCCGAGAGCCGCCCGATCACCAGCGCGCCCAGGAACTGACCCGCGAATGCCGAGGCCAGGATGCCGCTGAGCTGGTAGGTGGACAGGTGCAGCTGCTGCCGCAGCACGCCGGTGACGGTGCCGGCCAGGAACAGCTCGTAGAGGTCGAAGAACAGGCCCATGCCGACCAGGGCGACCAGCTTGTAGTGCACGGGGCCCAGCGGCCGTTCGTCCAGCCGCACGGGCGGACCGGTCCGGGCGTCGCTGGCGTCACCGAATGTGGTCATTGCCCACACTTAACATTTCGCCGGGCGGACAGCCATGGTTGCGCGCACGATATATGGGTGGACGCGACGGCAGCGGGACTGGAATCACTGACCATGGTGCGGCACGGCCAGAGCACCGTCAACGCGGCGCCGTACACCGGGGCGGAGGAATTCATCACGGGGACACGGGATGCCGATGTGCCGCTGACCGAGCTGGGCGCGGTGCAGGCGGCGGCCGCCGGGAGACGACTGGCCGGGTTCGATCCGGGCTTCGACCTGGTGCTCTGCTCGCCGTACCTGCGCACCCGCGAGACCGCCCGCATCGCGCTCGGTTTCCTGTCGACGCTGCCCGTGCACTTCGACGAGCGGATCCGGGACCGGGAGCCCGGAGTGCTGTTCGGGCTCACCAGAGTCGGCATTCAGCGCCGCTACCCGGACGAATACCGGGAGATGCAGCGCTCGGGCGGCTTCTACCATCGCCCGCCGGGCGGCGAATCCTGGCCCGACGTCGCGCTGCGGCTGCGGGCCGTGCTCCGCGAATTGCACGGCCATGTACTGGTTTTCACCCATGACATCGCAATCGTGCTGACCCGCTACATCTTCGGGGATCTGAACGAGGCCGAGATCAGCGCCCAGACCAGCGCCCAGGTCCGCAATGCGTCCATAACCCGTTGGGAGCGAGGCGATTCGGGTATGCGGCTCACCGCGTACGACGACGCGAGCCACCTGGGCTGATCATCGCCTCGGGTATGTCCACCCGGGCTGACAGGATTCCGTGCCGAGGTGGAGTCGGATAGATCACCCCGGTGGCGCTCTCGCGCCTCGGGTGTGCGCCTGTTTCACCCGCGTGCCCACGCGAATTGCCCCGCGTGGACGCCGCCCGGCTGTCATGCGGGGCCGGCCTGGCGCATGTGAGAAGTCACAAGAGCCCCGAAAGCGCATTACTGTGCCTCACAGGAGAGATCGATCCGGCCGCTGGTACCCGCGGCATGCATTAGCGTTTCAGGTCCCGGAAGGGGCACAACCCGGGGGTGGAAGGGAGTCACGGATGTCCGTGGGAATTCCGGCCCGGGCGGGGCTCACTGTGTCGGGCAACCCGATATCGTCGCCACTCAAGGATGTGCGCGGGCTCGCGCAGCACATGGTGGGGCATTTCGTCGAAACCGTCGCGCCGTGCGGGACGCTGCCCGGCGACGCCATTCACGGCGACGTCACCACCATCACCCGCACCTGCCTGGAGCTGGCGGTGGGCATGCTGGACGGGCGCGACATTCCGGAGAAGACCAAGCGCCTGGAGGAGGCCGCCGCGCAGTGGGCGCGGGAGGGCATTCCGATCGACACCATCCACCACGCCATCCACGAGGGCTTCAAGATCGGGTCGGAGCTGGTGATGGCCAACGCCATGGCCGGGCACGTGCGGCACGAGGACGACGACGGCGATGTCACGCTGATCATCGCGGCCGCCGACATGGACAGCATCATGGGCGGGACCAAGCTCGTGGTGGAGCTGCTGGACCGGATGACCTCGGCGGTGGCCATGGCCTATGTGCGGGAGCTGCGGTCGGTGGTGGGCGAACACCACACGGCCGTGCACACACTCACCTCCGCGCTGCTGGGCGGGCACAGCACCTCCACCATGGCGCGCGAATGCGGGATCGAGATCGCCGAGACGTATCACGTGCTGGCGCTGGCGATTCCAGAACATCCCGAGGAGCACTCCCCCTCCGTGGACGGTGCGGTGGTGGCGCGGCGCAAGCTGCGCCGGGTGCAGGCCGAGCTGGCCCACCGGTACCCCGACCGGGTGCTGTCGCTGCTGAGCGTGGACGGCGGCACGCTACTGGTGCCGGTCACGGCGCTCGCGGACGAGCAGCTGGACGAACTGGTCGAACAGCTGTCGCGGGCGGCCCGGGTGCCGATCACCGCGACACTGGTTTCCGCTGCGCCGCAACAGATTCCGGATGCCGCCGACCAAGCGCACGAGCTGCTCGACATCGTGCACCGACTGCGGCTGGTGCGCGGGCTGTTCCGCTTCGACGAACTGGCACTGGAATATCAGCTCACCCGGCCGGGGCCGGGCCGCGATCATCTGGGGTCGCTGCTGGATCCGCTCGACGAGCACGCCGAGCTGCTGGAGACGCTGCAGTCGCACATCAGCAACAACCTGAACCGGCAGCGCACGGCGCGCATGCTGCACGTGCACACCAATACCGTGGACTACCGGCTCAAGCGGATCGGGCAGCTGACCGGGTTCGATCCCACCCAGGCGTCGGGGCTGTGGTACCTGCGCTCGGCGCTGGTGGCCCGCACCTATCAGGCGGCGGGCTGACTCGCGGCGGCCGGCCCGCCGGCAATCGGCGGCGGGTTCAGTAGTTGGTCGGTGCCGGATCGCCGCGCAGGCGGGCATCCAGCCAGGCGAGCGCGGGCGGGAGACCGAGGACGGCGGCGGTGAGGTCGCCGGGCTGGTGGTCGGCCAGATCAGTGGGGGTGGAAGGGGTCCGGATCGGGCGCGGCGAGAAGTGGCTGTGCGACAGCCGATCCCGCGGCGAAGGTCAGCAGCAGCGCGCCGATCGCCGCGATGGGAACGCGAATCCTCATGCCGGGCAGCGTAGGAAGGTACGGTGTGCCGGACCAGTGCGGAGGACGAACCTTCCGAATAGTCACAATGACTCGGTGATGGTTTGTGAGCGCGCGTCCAGTCTGGGGCGCCAACATTTCTGTTCCGACGCGTAACAACTACACTCACGCGTCGCTTGTGACATTTCCAAGCTCGAACCGGAACACGTTCCCGTGCAGGACAATCCAGTTACTTTCGGTTACAGAGACGCGCAGCCGCCGCAGGGGTCGGCTCGCGCGTCTCCCCCGCCACTATTCGAGGAGCAGCACGCATGGCCGGCATCACCGAAGGCAAGGTTCTGTTCGACAGCGTCGGGGAGGCGCTCACCCATCGCGTCACCGTGTACCTGGGCGGGCCCGACGAAGGGGCCGAGCTCACCATGGAATACGCGGCCACCTGGAAAGAGGCGTCGGACTTCACCGTGGCGGCCGTGCACGCCGGATTGGCCGTCACTGTGGACAGCCGGATCCGGCCGGGGCTGCGCCGACTGCCCCGCTACGGATTTCGGCACTGAAATACCGAGTACCCCAACCGCATTCGCGCAGTGCGCCTACCGCCCCGAGGCCGGAGCGAACGCGGCGGCCAGGGTATCCCAGGCCGGGCCCAGCTCGGCGGAGAAGTCCTCCCAGGCGTGAATTCCGGTCGGCTCGTAGTGCACAGTGGCGGGAATCCCCAAGTCGCTCAGTCGTTTCGCGAAATGCTCTGTGCATACGCGGGCGCCGGCCTCCAGCACCACACCGCCCCCGGCGGCCTCCAGAGCGGCCGGGATGTCGGGCGACTTCAGCACCTGGGTCAGATCGGGCAGACCCGGGAGACCTGAAGCGGCCGCCAGATAGATCACGGTGCCGCGCAGGGCTTCCGCCCAGACGGTGCTGTCGTGGATCAGCCAGTCGAAGGTGCCGGGCGGGCCCCACAGGTTCATGATGTTGCCGCCGCGCGAGGCGACGGTGAGCGCGGTGATCGCACTGCCGGAGGGGTCGATGGTCGAGTAGCAGCCGCTCAATCCGGCGACGGCGCGGTAGAAGCCGGGGTGGCGATGGGCGAGCATCATCGCGCCCTGCGCGCCCATGGAGACGCCCGCAATGGCCCGGCGGCCGTCGGAATGCAGATAGGGCTCGATGGCGCCGGGTAGCTCGGCGGTCAGGAAGGTCTCCCAGCGGTTCCAGCCGAGCGCGGCGTCGGCATGCTGCCAGTCGGTGTACATGCTGCCGGTGGCGCCCGCGGGCAGGACCACGTCAACGGGCTTGTCCGCGAAGAATTCCGCCGCGTGCCCCTTGGTCAGCCAGTCGGACACACCCTCGGCGTCCACCCCGTCCAGGAGATAGAGGGTGGGCCGGGGACCCGCGCCGGAGCCGTGCAGCACATCGAGGGTGACGGTGCGGCCCATAGCGGCGGAGGTGACCTCGACCCGCTCCCAGTTCGGGCCGAACCGATCCACCCGGGTCACATCGGCCGGGGACGCGGCCCGGTACGGCATTCCGGCATGGGCGGTCACGCCCAGCGGCGGGCACGTGAGCATCGCCAGCGCCACCGCGACCCCGGCGGCAGCCCGGGACCTCACGACTCTGCTCCCGTATCGGGATTCGTCTGAATCATGTCGTGCGACAAGCTAACTCCTCACGCCGGGCGTGATATCCGAAGAACCCACCGAGCGGGTGCGAGGTTGGCCGCTCGGTGGGTCTTCATCCGATGGGAGTGCAGTGGGGACTGCACCGGCAGTACATGTCTCGAACAAGCAGTCCTCGGCATGCGGGGGCAGGAGAGGACTTCTTACTCACCTCCAAAACGGGAGTCCTGATGCGATTCCGATTCCGGCATCGACCGCGCACTTCGGTGATTCGATACCCGAATCGCAGCGAGCCTAACCAGACCCGAACGGTGATCGGCAGGGCGCGAGCCACCTTCTGGAGAGTTCACAACAGTGGGCGGCGCGGTCGTGGGATCGACCACAGCAGCGGTTGTTCCTGCCGCGTCGCCTGCTCGTCAATCCCCCGAAACGCGTTGTCAACCAGCCGTTTTCACCTCGAGAATCACGTTGACCAGCACATTGCCACCAGGCTGGGTCCGTACCGGATTGTTTGGTCCAGACCATCAAGCGGTATATCCGAACCGGATTCGGTGCGATCGAGAGGAAAATCACGCGGCTGCTGCGTAGCCTCCTACACGCTTCGACGGTGTGGGCGTTCATCACGCCGCGCCCATTCCCTACCTCGTCACGGTCATGGGCGGCTCCGGAATTGCGCTGAAGGTCAAGGACATAGCCCGAGGCCGCGACTCCGGCACACTCTCCCTGCGATCGCTTCCCCTCACCGCCGTGGGCGGTGCGGCAATGCTCGAGCCTTCGGTCTGACGCTGATCGCCGTGCCCCAGCTGCCGATGGCGGTGGTGGCCAGCCTGCTTTTGTCCTCTGATCCTTTGTCTTTCAGCACTCCCCGAACCAGTCGAGGCTCTGCCCGTGCGGGCGCGTGTACGCCATCGGAACCCCGTTCGACGCAAGTACGAGATGTACGTCCGCTGGTCCGGCAGGGAGGGCATCGGTGCCGAAATCGACCACTCCCGGGGGTTCATTGGTGATCCACTCACACGGAAGCTCCCGCATCATGGCCGGGAAGGCCGCACGATCGGCGCGGGCCAGATAGAGCAGCACAGCACTACCGAAAACGATGACGGGTAGGTCGGAGGGAGCCTCGTGGACCAGGTCCGCCAGCGCATTGCTGAGATCGCCCCGCACCAGAAGCGGCGGATTCTCCCGGGCGATGGCGGCGGCATTGCGCAAGCGGTCCAGGCGGTTTCGCTGTTCGGGCCAGACCAGAGACTCCAGCCAGCGCATGTCCTCGGTATCCCGGACATCGAGCGGATTGAGGTCGATACCCGCGCGGTGCACGACGTTCGGTAGTTCAGCCGGCAGTGGCGGGTTGCCGGTGGTGGCGCACGGCAGGACGACGGTGGAGCGCCCGTCTCGGGGATCGAGGGTGGGGCCCTCGTCGTAGGTGTAGCTGTATCGGTCGGGATACAGGCACAGTCCGGCGGAGGCACCGAATTCTATGAGCGCCACCGGATCCGAGCCGTGCCGGGCGAGCAGCGGGAGCAGGGTCGCGGTCCGGCCCACCTCGTTGGTCTGGGTGCGACGGGTCGTGGCGACATCCCGGACTCCGGGCCAGTTGGTGATCAGGAAGTCCTTGAACTCCTCGAATGGCCCCGCCGTCACGCCCAGGTAGCGGGCGGCGCCGAGGATCAGGTTGGGCTGGCGCTTGTGCACGGGCAGGGTGTCGATGAGGGCCAGAAGCTCTGCGTCCCCGGCGATTCCGAGGCACCAGCGCTCGTAGCAGGGCGAGTAGCCCCGTACCTCGTTCTCGGCGAATGCCCGGTATCGATCGGCGGTTTCCATCCTGCCTCCCCCACATCGGCTTTCACGAAAAAGGGCGTCCGCGGCAGTAGCCGGGACGCCCTTATCGATAGCACCTGTCAGAGCATGCAGCTCACGCAGCCCTCTACTTCGGTTCCTTCCAGGGCCATCTGGCGGATGCGGATGTAGTACAGCGTCTTGATGCCCTTGCGCCAGGCGTAGATCTGGGCCCGGTTGACATCGCGAGTGGTGGCGCTGTCCTTGAAGAACAGGGTCAGGGACAGGCCCTGGTCGACGTGCTGCGTCGCCGCGGCGTAGGTGTCGATGATCTTCTCGTAGCCGATGTCGTAGGCGTCCTCGAAGTATTCGAGGTTGTCGTTGGTCAGGTAGGGGGCCGGGTAGTAGACGCGGCCGATCTTGCCTTCCTTGCGGATCTCGATCTTGGACGCCACCGGGTGGATGGAGCTGGTGGAGTGGTTGATGTAGGAGATCGAGCCGGTCGGCGGCACCGCCTGCAGGTTCTGGTTGTAGATGCCGTGCTCCATGACCGACGCCTTCAGCGCACGCCAGTCGTCCTGGGTGGGGATGCGGACGCCGGCGTCGGCGAAGATCTGGGCGACGCGGTCGGTCTTGGGCTCCCACGCCTGGTCGGTGTACTTGTCGAAGAACTCGCCGGTGGCGTACTTCGAGTCGGCGAAGCCGCCGAACGCCGAACCCCGCTCCATCGCAATCAGATTCGAGGCGCGGATCGCGTGGTAGGCGATCGTGTAGAAGT
Source organism: Nocardia sp. CA-151230 (assembly GCF_050942175.1). NCBI lineage: Bacteria > Bacillati > Actinomycetota > Actinomycetes > Mycobacteriales > Nocardiaceae > Nocardia > Nocardia sp. CA-151230. The sequence continues at coordinate 1,973,648 of NZ_CP192061.1, read as the reverse complement.
AGATGTTGGTGAAGTCCACGCCCTCTTCGGAGCCGTAGTGGACCCGCTCGCGTGCCAGGTAGCCGTGCAGGTTCATCTGGCCCAGGCCGATGGCGTGGGACTCGTTGTTGCCCTGCTCGATCGAGGGCACCGAATAGATGTGCGTCTGGTCCGACACCGCGGTCAGCGCGCGAATCGCGACCTCGACCGACTTGCCGAGGTCCGGCGAGTCCATGGTCTTGGCGATGTTCAGCGAACCCAGGTTGCACGAGATGTCCTTGCCCACCTTGGCGTAGGACAGATCGTCGTTGAACTCCGACGCGGTGGAGACCTGCAGGATCTCCGAGCACAGGTTGGAGTGGGTGATCTTGCCCGCGATCGGGTTGGCCCGGTTCACGGTGTCCTCGTACATGATGTACGGGTAGCCCGACTCGAACTGCAGCTCGGCGATGGTCTGGAAGAACTCGCGAGCCTTGATCTTGGACTTGCGGATCCGCTTGTCGTCGACCATCTCGTAGTACTTCTCGGTCACATTGATGTCGGCGAACGGCACGCCGTAGATGCGTTCCACGTCGTACGGCGAGAACAGGTACATGTCCTCGTTCTTCTTCGCCAGCTCGAAGGTGATGTCCGGAATCACCACACCCAGCGACAGCGTCTTGATGCGGATCTTCTCGTCCGCGTTCTCCCGCTTGGTGTCCAGGAACCGGTAGATGTCGGGGTGGTGCGCGTGCAGGTACACCGCACCCGCGCCCTGCCGCGCACCCAGCTGGTTGGCGTAGGAGAACGAGTCCTCCAGCAGCTTCATGATCGGGATGACACCGGAGGACTGGTTCTCGATCTTCTTGATCGGCGCGCCGGCCTCACGAATATTGCTGAGCAACAGGGCAACACCGCCGCCGCGCTTGGACAGCTGCAGAGCGGAGTTGATGGAGCGGCCGATCGACTCCATATTGTCTTCGATGCGGAGCAGGAAGCAGGACACCGGCTCGCCGCGCTGTTGCTTGCCCGAGTTGAGGAAGGTGGGGGTGGCCGGCTGGAAGCGGCCGTCCATGATCTCCTCGACCAGCTCGCGCGCCAGGGTCTCGTCACCGGCGGCCAGGGCCAGGGCCACCATGCACACGCGGTCCTCGAAACGCTCCAGGTAGCGCTTACCGTCGAAGGTCTTCAGCGTGTACGAGGTGTAGTACTTGAACGCACCGAGGAAGGTCGGGAACCGGAACTTCTTGGCGTACGCCTGCTTGAACAGCCCCTTGACGAACTCACGGGAGTACTGGTCGAGCACCTCGGTCTCGTAGTAGTTCTCGCGCACCAGGTAGTCGAGCTTCTCCTCCAGATTGTGGAAGAAGACCGTGTTCTGGTTGACGTGCTGCAGGAAGTACTGATGCGCGGCTTCCCGGTCCTTGTCGAACTGGATCTCGCCGTTGGGGCCGTACAGGTTCAGCATCGCGTTGAGGGCGTGATAGTCGAGTCCCTCGGCCGCGGAGTCGCCGCTGACCGGGCGCTCTACGCGGGCAGTCTTTCCGACCGGTGCTGTTGTCGTTGCCAAAACAATCCCAATCCCTCTCGGACGCGCTCGACGTCCTCGGCAGTTCCCATGAGTTCGAAGCGATACAGGTACGGGACCCCTGCCTTACGTGAGATCACTTCTCCCGCATAGCAGTACGTATCGCCGAAGTTCGTGTTGCCGCTCGCGATCACGCCGCGCAGCAGGGCGCGGTTGTGCGGGTCGTTGAGGAACTTGGCCACCTGGCGGGGCACGAATTCCTTGTCGGATCGCTGCCCACCCAAAACGTGCCGACCACCCCCGTAGGTGGGGACGATCAGCACGAAGGGTTGGTCGACGCGAAGCGAGTCGGCGGTGTGGAGCGGTATGCGAACGGCGGGCAGGCCCAGTCGTTCGACGAAGCGGTGCGTGTTCTCCGAAGCGCTCGAGAAGTAGACCAGATTCGGTGTCGCGCTGGACATCTCGGTCATCTCCCCTCCTTTCGATTCGGACGAACCTGCAGGAGGCCGCCGGCCCTGACCGGCGGCGCGGCGTCAGGCGACGGCGACGATGTCGACCAGAGCCTTGATGCGGTCCGGGCGGAAGCCGGACCAGTGATCGTCACCGGCGACGACGACGGGGGCCTGCAGGTAGCCCAGGGCCATGACGTAGTCGCGGGCTTCGTGGTTCTCGGAGATGTCGATGACGCTGTAGTCGACACCAGCCTTGTCGAGGGCGCGGTACGTGGCGTTGCACTGGACACAAGCGGGCTTGGTGTAAACGGTGATGGTCATTGGTATCCCCTTCTCCTTAGCCTTTGATCTGTCTGCAGTGCACGGCTCAAACAAGATCCACGTAGTAAGTGCGCAAACCCCTGGAAGTGGAACCGAAGCCCCTGGTCGCTCGGTGAACTTCGAGGTCTTCACCGAGTGGCCTTCCAGCTCCCAAGACACTACACCTAGTGGCCGACAGATTCATACAACACGACATGTTGCGACTCACATAGGTGAAATTCCGGTGTCGTAAGTACCTGGACACTCGATTCGCAACTCGACACGACTGCGACACGCATCACAATTTCGACATTCAGTTCATTTCCAGCAAACACACCATCACCGCTGATCAACACCCACCCCACAAGTCACAGCAGACTCGAGCGACCACCCGGTTTGCCACCCGGCCGAGCCCTGCCCCCAATTCAGGGTCCCCCGCTCCGCTCGGCGTGTCGCGGCGTTTGCGCCCGATCTACCGGATCGTGAAGGACGCGCCATCGATCGGACCGGGCGTCAGCAACCGATTGGTGGCCGCGATCCCGTAGGCATCGGCGTCATAGGCCGCCAGCGGCAGACCGTCGATGGTGATGTCGGTGAAGGTGATCGGCTCGAAACCGGGCAGCGCGCCGCTGAGATGACCCTCGACGATGATCTCCGCGGTGCGGGCGGGCACCGGGGAGGCGGCGATCGTGGTGCGAGACCAGTTCGCGGTGCGGTTCTCCAGCGTCATGACGTAGCGCCCGCCGTCCCACCTGACCACCGAATGCATGGTGTCGCCCGGCCGGACCACCACGTCGTCGTAGCTCACCGGCGCGGCGGGGTAGCTCTCCCACCAGCCGTCGACCTGCGTGTCGGGGGTGCACATACCGCCGAAGAGGCCGAGCGAGCACAGGCCGTCCGCGGCCGCGCCCAGCAGGTCGGACAGCTTGCCCCCGGCGTTCATGACCGTCCCCGCCAGGTCCGGATCGGCGTACGCCAGGCCCGCGGCGGCGGATTCGACCTGCAGGCCCGGCAGCGCCGCGTACACGGCCGCGTCGCTGGCGCACAGGGATTCGACGCCGGTCTGCATGAGCGGGAGGGCGACCTGGCCGTCGAGCCCGGCGGCGCCGTTCAATCCCACCCAGGGCACCACGCGCTGCAGGATGCCCGGATTGAGACAGTCCACCCGCGGCTGCACCCAGGTGGCGCTGACCTCCCGGAAATCCCCCTTCACCACGTACCCGGCCCAGTTGCCCAGATAGAGACGGACATACGACTCGGCCGCCGCATCGGCCGCATTGACCACCACCGAGGCGGCGGAGACAGCCAGGGTGACCGCCATGAAACAACGGCCTAACAAAGTGTTGCCCGTTGATAGCTTCATGGTGTGACCGTAGCCCGATTTGTCCGGGAAAAGCTATAGGCCACGACTCAAAAGCCGTGGCCTTGCGCTTAATTCAGCGAATAATCACTGCGTGTGCCGGGAGTTCGCCCGAGCCGTCAGACGTTCGCCCGCGCAGTGGCGGTCTCCGCCAGCAGGTGCACGGTGGCGGCCAGTTGGGTCAGGGCCTCCGCGTCGTCGGCCGGGTGGGTCTCACCGAAGCGCTGGCCGATGACGCCGAAGTTCAGCGACGCCTCCTCGACCACCTTCGCACCGGCCACACCGAGCGCCTTGACGGCGTCGTCGTGCGACCACTTGGCGGCGTTCGGGCTGATGGACGCGGAGACGACCGCGACCGGGAAATCCTTGAGCGCACCCGCGCCGTACGGACGGGACGCCCAGTCGATGGCGTTCTTCAGCACGGCCGGCAGGGTGCCGTTGTATTCCGGGGTCACCAGCAGCAGGGCGTCGGCGGCGGTGACAGCGTCACGCAGCGCCTGCGCGGTGGCCGGGACCTTGCCCTCGGCGTCGATGTCCTCGTTGTAGAAAGGAATCTCACCGAGGCCCTCGTAGATCGCGAGCTCGACACCCTCCGGGGCGGCCTTCACGGCGGCCTCGGCGAGGCGGCGGTTGATCGACGCGGCGCGGAGGCTGCCGACCAGAACGAGAATGCGGGTCTGCGACATGATGATCACTCCAGGGGTTACCGATTCAGCAGCGGAACTTTCGATAGACTGTAACCGGACCTCAGTCCGCTTACATTCCCGGGTAGGAGCAGACAGCCTGTGACACGCGACACCTCATCGGATGAGGTCGTTCCGGCCCTGCCGAGCATCGCGCTGCCGATCGAACCCGTCGGCACGCAGCGGCCCCCCGCGCACTCGGTGCCGCTGCTCATGCCCGGCAGCAGCCACGAGCGCAGCGACGCCGCTCGCAACCGGCAGCTACTGCTCGATGCCGCCGAACAGTTGGTCCGCCAGTGCGGTGCGGACGGCGTCACCATGGACGCGGTCGCCAAGCTGGCCGGCGTCGGCAAGGGCACGGTGTTCCGGCGCTTCGGCAATCGGGCCGGGCTCATGCTGGCGCTGCTCGACCAATCCGATCAGAAACTCCAGTGGGCCTACATGTTCGGGCCGCCGCCGCTGGGCCCGGGCGCGGCACCCGTAGAGCGGCTGATCGCCTTCGGGCGGGCACGCCTGGCCCTGGTCGAGGTGGAGGGCGACGTGCGCAAGAACGCCGACATCGGCGGACAGTACTCCGGCCCGCCCTACAACATCGCGAAAACCCATGTCGCCCTGCTGCTCCGGCAGGCCGGCGCGCCCGGCGACATCTCGCTGACCGCCGACACGCTGCTGGCCAGCCTGGACGCCGGGCTGGTGCTGCACCAGATCCGCGAACTGCGCTACACCCTGGACCAGGTGGGCGATCACTGGGAACACCTGGTCCGGCAGGTGACCGCTCCCGTCGGTCAATAGAGTCGCCGACCCTTCAGTAGAGTGTGGCGCCATGGGGAACCTGCGCGCACAGATCATCGCCGAATTGGGCGTCCTGCCGGACATCGAACCGAAAACCGAAGTGCGGCGGCGCATCGACTTCCTCAAGGATTATCTGCGCTCCACCCCCGCGACCGGTTTCGTGCTCGGCATCAGCGGTGGCCAGGACTCCACTCTCACCGGCCGCCTGTGCCAGCTCGCCGCCGAGGAACTGCGCGCCGAGGGCCACGACGCCACCTTCGTGGCCGCGCGCCTGCCCTACGGTGTCCAGTTCGACGAGGAAGACGCCCAGATCGCCCTGCGGTTCATTCAGCCCGACCGGTCGGTCGTGGTGAACGTCAAGCCCAGCGCGGACGCCGCCGCCGGAGAGGCCGCCCTCGGCATCGTGGAACTGCACGAGGAGCCCCGCCTGCGAGACTTCGTGCGCGGCAATATCAAAGCCCGCGAGCGCATGCTGCTGCAATACGCCATCGCGGGCCAGCTCAATATGCTGGTCGTCGGCACCGACCACGCCGCCGAGGCAGTCACCGGCTTCTTCACCAAGTACGGCGACGGCGGCGTCGACATCACCCCGCTGACCGGTCTCACCAAGCGTCAGGGCGCGGCGCTGCTGCAGGAACTCGGCGCGCCGCCGAGCGTCTGGCAGAAGGTCCCGACCGCCGACCTCGAGGACGACCGTCCCTCCCTTCCCGACGAGGAAGCCTTGGGCCTCGCGTACTCCCAGATCGACGATTACCTCGAGGGCAAGCCCGTCGGTCCCGAGGTCTCCGAGCGGGTCGAGACCATCTTCCGGAACACCCGCCACAAGCGCACCGTCCCGGTCACCCCGCTCGACACCTGGTGGAAGTAGCCCGCTACTTCTGCTGATCCGCGTCCTCGATGAGGCGGCGGTGCAGCTCCGCCGTCATGGCGTGAATGGCCCGGGTCAGTTCGGTATTGGTCTTGAGCTCGAGCTCCTGCTCCTGGAAGTCGTGATCGGCCTTGGCCTGTTGAAAATCGGCCTGGCGGTTCTGGCCGATCATGACGAAGGTGGACAGGAAGATCGCCTCCAGGGAGACCACCAGGGTCAGAGTGGGCCAGGGGCTCTTCTCGAGGAAGATCATCCACACCGCGAAGCCGATCGCGTGAATGTAGACGAACGGCATCGAGCCCGCGAACTTCGTGATCCAGTCGGCCACGCGCAGCTGGAAACTGGCGGCACGTTCCTGCCGCACTTTCGCGACGGCGGGGTGCGAGGACCGGGGGGCGTGCGTCATTCGGATCGGTCTCCTGGCGAGGGCGTGCGGGGACCGGCGAATGTTAGCGTCCCGCAGTGAAATTCGCGGTGGCGCGGCGCTGAGCTGCGGGTCAGCCGCCCGCGAACGGGGGCAGCACGTCCACACGCGGGGACAGCGGGGTGGTCGCGTCGCGGGTGAGTTCGTCGCCGATGAGGTAGGCGCAGACCTTCAGCATGGGGTCCAGCTTCGGGCCGTAGACCGCCGACAGGGTGGTGCGCAGGTCGGCGACGGTGGCCCCGGACGGCAGGTCCAGGGTTTCCTTCTCCTTGCCGACCGCATCGGCGATCGCGGCGAAATAGCGGACCTCAACCACCGATGGCTCCCATCGTTCGTTCGGGCGGGACGAAGCCGGCGGTGTCGATGCCGTGTCCGGCCGATTTGTTCCACATGGCGCCGCGCCACAGTCCGGCGATATCGGCGTCGGTCGCGCCGGACCGCAGCGCGTCGCGAATGTCGTACTCCTGATCGCTGAACAGGCAGGAGCGGATCCGGCCGTCGGCGGTCAGGCGGGTGCGGTCGCAGTCGCCGCAGAATTTGCGGGTCACCGAGGCGATGATGCCGACGGTGGCCGGGCCGCCGTCGACCAGCCAGCGTTCGGCGGGCGCGGAAGGATCCTCGCGGCCGGTCTCGGTCAGGTCGAAGCGGGTGCCGAGCACGTCGAGGAGTTCGGCGGCGGTGATCATATTGGCGCGCGCCCACTCGTGGTCGGCGTCCAGCGGCATCTCCTCGATGAACCGCAGCTCCGCGCCCGCGTCCAGGCACCACTGCAGCAGATCGGCCGCGCCGTCCAGGGTTTCGCGCATGAGCACCGCGTTCACCTTGAGCGGGGTGAGCCCGGCCGCGATGGCGGCGCGGATCCCGGCCAGCACCGAATCGAGGCGATCCCGGCGGGTGAGCCGGTGGAAGCCGTCGCGGTCCACGGTGTCGAGCGAGACATTGATGCGCCGCAGCCCGGCCGCGGCCAGTCCGCGCGCCCGATGCTCGAGCCCGACGCCATTGGTGGTCATGGCGAGCGGCGTATCCGGCAGCGCCGCATGGCAACCGGCGATGATGCTTTCCAGATCGCGCCGCATGAGCGGTTCACCGCCGGTGAATCGCACCTCGTGCACGCCCAGTTCGCGGACCGCGAGCGTCACCAGCCGCACGATCTCCTCGGTGGAGAGCAGTTCGTCGGCGGGGATGGGCGGCAGGCCCTCCTCCGGCATGCAGTAGGTACAGCGCAGCGAGCACTTCTCGGTGATGGATACCCGCAGGTCCCGCGCAACCCGGCCGAAGCGGTCCAGCAGCAGGGGCGTGTCCGGGCGTCCGTCCATCGCGGGCCGCCCGGTTCGCACAGCGGGCATACCCATCGCGACCACGGTCATTGCACCATTATTGCCGGGACCGCAAGTGTTTGTAGATTCCTACGAGCCGAGCCCGGCGAACAGCCGCTCACGGCCTGGAGGATCCACCCGCGTATAGGCTCACCGGCATGAGTTCCCGGCACGCGCTAGCCCCGGCCCGACCCGTCGACGACCACCGCCGACGCATCGAGGATGTGCTCCGGCCGCTGGCCGGACGGGTCGCCGAGACGGTTCCGATGGACCGGGCGCTGGGGCGCCGGCTGGCGGTGGATGTGTACGCACCCCTGGATCTGCCGGTGTTCCGGAACTCGGCCATGGACGGGTACGCGGTGCTCGCGGAGTCGGTGGCCATCGTCCCCGCGACCCTGCCGCTGGTCGGCGTGGTCGCGGCCGGGAACACCGAGCAGCTGACGCTGCCCGCGGGCAGCGCCGTCAAGGTGATGACCGGCGCACCCGTGCCGCCCGGGGCGGACTGCGTGGTGCCGGTGGAGCACACCGAGTCCGACGGCGTCACCGTGACGATCCGAACCAGCCGTGCCAGTGGCGATTTCGTGCGCGAGCCGGGCACCGACGTGCGCGCCGGGCAGCTGCTGGCGGCCGCGGGCACCCTGCTGCGGCCCCGGCACATCGCGGCGCTGGCGGCGGTCGGGCTGGGCGAGCTGTCGGTGCAGCGTCCGGTGTACGCGGCGGTCCTCACCACCGGTGACGAACTGCGGCCCGCCGGGGCGACCCTGCTGCCCGGCCAGATCTTCAACTCGAACGGCATCGCACTGGCCGCGGCTCTCACCGACAACGGTGTCGAGGTGGTGTCGGTGGCGCATTCGACCGACGACCACGAGGAGTTCCGGGCCCGGCTGGCCGAGGCCGTGGCGCAGGCCGATGTGGTGTTCACCTCCGGCGGCGTCTCCATGGGCGACTTCGAGGTCGTCAAGGAGGTGCTGTCCGCGCGGGGCGGCGAATTCGGCTCGGTGGCAATGCAACCCGGCGGCCCGCAGGGGCTGAGCATGGTGGACGGGGTACCGGTGCTGAGCTTCCCGGGCAATCCGGTGAGCACCATGGTGTCCTTCGAGGTCTTCGCCCGGCCCATCCTGCGCGAACTGGCGGGCCTGCCCGCGCTGCCGACTTCCGAACTGCCACTGCTGGAACCGGTCCGCTCCCCCGCCGGGAAGCGGCAGTTCCTGCGCGGCAAGCTCGCCGAGGGCGGGGTGGCGCTGGTGTCGGGCCAGGGCTCGCATCTGATCGCCGCCATGGCCCACGCCGATGTCCTCATCGATGTTCCGGCCACCGCGACCGAGCTGCCGGCGGGCACGATTGTCGAGGTCCGGCCGCTGTGAATGCCCCGCTTTCCCTGTGCCAAGGTGGTTGTCATGAGTGAGCTGTCGCATGTCGACCGTGAAGGTCGCGCCCGCATGGTCGATGTGAGCGCGAAGGCCGACACCGCGCGTATCGCGGTCGCCGCGGGCGAACTGCAGACCACCGCCGAGGTCATCCGGCTGGTCCGTGCCGACGACATGCCCAAGGCCGATGTGCTCAGCACCGCGCGCATCGCCGGCATCAACGGCGCGAAGAAGACCTCCGAGCTGATTCCGCTGTGCCATCAGCTGGCGCTGTCGTCGGTGACCGTGAACTTCGGCTTCACCGACACCACCATCACCATCGAGGCGAGCGCCAAGACCAAGGGGCCGACCGGCGTCGAGATGGAGGCGCTGACCGCGGTCGCGGTCGCGGGCCTCACGCTGCACGACATGGTGAAGGCGGTGGATCCGGCCGCCACCCTGAACGGGGTGCGGCTGATCACCAAAGAGGGTGGGAAGCACGGACATTGGGTTCGGCCGGAGGCCGAGGACCACGGCGAGCACCACCACCGGCACGAGAAGCACGAAAAGACCACTGCCGCAACGACTCCGCTCGCGGGCGCGGGCCGGACGGCCACCGTCGTGGTCGCTTCGACCGGGGTCGCCGCCGGTAGCCGCGAGGACACCACCGGCCCGGTCCTGACCGAATGGCTGGGCGCGCAGGGCTTCTCGGTGCGGGGGCCGCTGGTGTTCGCGGACGCGGATATCGCCTTCGGCCTCGCGGATGCACTGTCCACCGAGCCGGATCTGGTGATCAGCACCGGCGGCACCGGGGCCTCCCCCACCGACGCCACCCCGGAGGCGACGCTGGCCCTGCTCGATCGGGAGCTGCCGGGCGTGGCCGACGCCATCCGTCAGGCGGGCACCGCCAAGTTCCCGCTCGCCGCGCTCAGCCGGGGCGTGGCCGGCCTGACCGGACGCACCGTGATCGTCAATCTGCCCGGTTCGCCGGGTGGGGTGAAGGACGGCATGGCCGTGCTGACACCGCTTCTCGAACATCTGCTGGCCCAGGTGGCCGGAGGAGGCAGCCATGAGTGAACTGCTGGCCCGGATCAGCGATCAGCCGTTGGATCCGGCCGAGGTGGAGCAGGCGGTGAGCGGGCCGGAGCACGGCGGCATCGTGGTGTTCACCGGCAAGGTGCGCGATCACGATGGCGGGCAATCGGTTTCGGCGCTGGAGTACTCGGCGCACCCGCAGGCCGAGGCGTTCCTGCGCAAGGTGTGCACGGAGGTCGCCGAGTCCTCCGGACTCGCGGTGGCGGCCGTGCACCGCGTCGGCCCCCTGGCCATCGGAGACCTCGCGATCGTCGTCGCCGTCGCCGCGCCCCACCGCGCCGAAGCCTTCACCACCTGCGCCGAACTGGTCGACCGCATCAAGCACGAGGTCCCCATCTGGAAGCGTCAGATGTTCACCGACGGCCTCTCGGAATGGGTCAACGCCTGCGGGTGATCCGGCCGACGAACCGAAGCCGCGGTTCACGCGATCCGAGAGGTCGGCCTTGCGCAGGGTGTCCACGCCGATCACCGCGATGGTCGCGAACAACACCAGGCCGACACCACCGACGACCGGCTGGGGGACGGCGGCGACCAGCGCGCCGAAACGCGGAACCAGGCCCAGGACAACCAGAATCGCACCGCTGACCGCTGTCACATAGCGGCGGGGCTTTGTCCGATTCGCCCAAACGTCGCGGTGGCGGAGTACGGCGTTTTGTCCTCGGAACCAGCGTGTGCGGCGGCTCCCGTACGTCACAGTGGGGCACAGTGATCAGCGACGACGGGAGGCGACCATGAGCGAAGCCGGCGGCCGGATCGTGCTCGGCCCACACCAGTACGGCAAGGCCGAGAACCGGGTGGTGCGCATCTACCGCGACACCGCCCGGCACGAGATCCGGGACCTGAACGTGTCCTCGTGCCTGCGCGGCGCGTTCGACGAGGCGCACACCATCGGCGATCAGGGCACGGTGCTGCCGACGGATTCGCAGAAGCAGACCATCTACACCTACGCCAAGAGCCACGGCGACGGCAGCATCGAGGAGTACGGGCTGGCACTGGCCCGGCATTTCGTCGACGACATCGAGCCCGTGGATTCGGCACGCCTCGAGATCGAAGAGTACGCGTGGCAACGGGTTCCGGTCGGCGGCAGCGGGCACGACCACACCTGGACACGGGTGGGGCCGGAGGTGCGGATCGCGGCGATCACCGTGAGCGGGACCGGTACGGACCGCCGCGAGTGGGTGATCGGGGGCGTCAAGGATCTGGTGATCCTCAAGTCCACGGGTTCGGAGTTCGCGGGTTTCCTCGAAGACCCGTTCACCGTGCTCGAGCCCGCCTACGACCGGATCCTGGCCACCAGCCTGATCGCACGCTGGCGCTTCGCCGCCCCGCCCGAGGACTGGGATGCCGCCTACCACGGGATCCGCGCCGCCATGGTCGAGACCTTCGCGACCGTGCACTCGAAGGCCCTGCAGCAGACCCTGTTCGAGATGGGCCGGGCCGCGCTGGTGGCGTATCCGTGCCTGGCGGAGATCCGGATGTCGGCCCCCAACAAGCACCACTTCGCCTATGACACAGACCGTTTCGGCGTCCCGAACCAGGGCGAGGTCTTCCACGCCGACGACCGCCCCTACGGCCTGATCCAGGCGAGTGTGCTGCGCGAGGGCGCCCCGGACGCCGGAACCGCCTGGGATCCCTACACCGGCGCGGTCTGACCGGCCAGCGTTCGCACCGCCAGGTACAGATCCAGCCGATCGTCGAGCCGCCCGAGATCGCGCCCGGTGAGCTCCTCGATCCGGCCGATCCGGTAGCGAACGGTATTGAGGTGCAGGTGCATTCGATCGGCCGCCTGCCGCCACGAGCCTTCGCACCCGAGAAACACCTCCAGCGTCTCCAGCAGTCCGGCCCCGTGCCGCCGGTCGTACTCCAGCACCGGACCCAGTACACGTTCGGCGAATCGCCGCTGGAGGCCACCGGGCACCGCGGTGAGCAGGCCGACGGCCGAATCGATATCGGCCACCCGCAGGCTGACCGGGGCCGTGTCGTCGCGGGCCGCGGTGGCGGCGGCGGCCGCCGCGCCGATCGCACCCGCCAGGGTCTCCTCCGGCTGCCGGGCGCTCACGCCGACCGCGAGCCGAATCTCGGTGAGCGCCGGTGCGATTCGCCCGAGACGGCGGACCACCACGGCCGCGGTTCCGTCCTGGGTTCCGGCCGTCACGCCGACCAGCCTGCCTTCGCGGTCGATCGACGTGGCGATATCCGGCAGGGCGTCGTGCAGGGCCGCGCGTACGGCCAGAAGTCCGGCGGACGAATCGGCCCAGCTCGAAAACTGCTGCGGTGCCACAGGTCCCGCACCGTGAGCCGGTGCTCCCGCCCGTTCGATAGCGCCCGCGACACCCCCGGACAGCGATCGGCGCTGCGACGCGTCCGGTTTCCGTCCCGGGCCGGTCGGCCCGTCGGCGGCGTGGACCTCGCAGACGAGGGCCACCTCGCACCGGTCCGCCCGTTCGGCGAACGGCACCGGGAAACGGTCGGCCAGTTCCCAATCCAGGTGCTGCCGGTCGGCGCGACGCTGCCGATACAGTTCCGCCACGGCCGCCAGATCCGCGCCGAACGGGTCGAGTTCCGGGGCCGACGGGCGGATCACCAGGTACCAGGCGGTAAGGCGGTCGCCCGCACCGACCTGGACGACTCGCATCGCGCCGGCGGTGACCGCGGGCAGGCGCGGCGCGGTGAGCGCGGTGGCGACGATGCGATCGATGTCCGGCTCGGCCATGTCCTCGGTGCCTGCGATGACCGTCCCGGTCGAGGTCAGGATCCAGGCCGAAACCCGCTGTTCCGCCGCGAAATCCGCGACCAGGGTCTCGATGCCCGTCCCGGCGGCGACCGCGGTCAGCAGCCTGCGCTGCCGGTCGGCGCGCGATTGCACCCGCCGCCAGCGCACCTCGGCCGCCTGCTCGGCCAGGTATTCGATGATCCGGCTGAACGGCACGCTCTGAGGCGCGGACAGCAGCGGCAATCCGTGCCGGCGGCAGGCCTCCACCACATCCTCGGGCACGTGCCCGTGCAGCGCCTGCCCGGCCACCACGCCGGCGACCCCGGCTCCCGCCAGCAGGCCCACATAGCGGTCCGCATCCGTCTCCTGCTGCCGCCACACCAGTCCGGTACACACCAGCGCACCCGGTGTCACGAAGGGCCGGGGGTCGGGCATATCCGTCGCACAGACCCTGGCGACCGGCCGATCCAGTTCCCCCGCGTCCCCGTGCAGCAGCCGCATCCGCAACTGCGGCGCATCGAGAATGTCGCGCACCCGCACAGCGCACCTCCCGTGGTCGGTCCGGATAGTCCGTCACGGTAGGAGGCTGTTATTTCCATGCGGTTTCCGGCGTGCTGCGGCGTGCTCACAGCCGGTCGGTAGGGTGGTCGCCGTGAGCCGCCGCATCCCAGTCCTGATCGTGGCCGGATTCCTCGGTGCCGGGAAGACGACGCTGCTCAACCGGCTGCTGCGGACCCGGAGCACGCGAATCGGGGCGGTGGTCAACGACTTCGGCGCGGTCAATATCGACGCCATGCTGGTGGCCGGGCAGGTCGACGCCATGGTCTCGCTGGGCAACGGGTGCGTGTGCTGCGCGGTGGATGTCAGCGAACTGGACGACCTGTTCGACCGGCTGGCGCATCCCAGGCAGAAGATCGACGTCATCGTGGTGGAGGCCAGCGGACTGGCGGAGCCGCGCAATCTCATTCGCATGGTGGTGAACAGCGACAATCCGCGCATTCGCTACGGCGGGCTGGTCGAGGTGGTCGACGCCGAGCACTTCCCCGCGAGCCGCGAACTGCACCCGGAACTCGCGACGCACCTGCGCATGGCGGATCTGGTGGTGCTCAACAAGGCCGACCGCGTCGAGCCGGCCGCGCTGGACCGGCTGCGGTCGGAGATCACCGGCCTGGTCGGTCAGGTCCCGGTGTATCCGACCAGCCACGGGCGCGTCGACCCGGGCCTGCTGTTCGACGTCCCCACCCGCGAACCGCACCGGCCGCGCGTCGGCGAACAGCTCAGCTTCGACGAGCTACTGCTCGACGAGCACACGGATGACGGGCACGAAGACCGCCACCAGCACCGAGACCACTGCCACGAACACCGCGGGGACTGCCGCGACCACCGGCACCTGCACGACGCCTACGACAGCGTCTCCTTCACCTCCGACACGGACCTGAATCCGCGCGAACTCATTGCGCTACTGGAGGATCCGCCCGCCGGCCTGTTCCGCGCCAAGGGTGTGCTGGCCTTCGCAGTCCCCGACGACCCGCGAAAGTTCGTGCTGCACATGGTCGGCCGCCACATCACCATCGAGCCCACCGCCTGGACCCGCCACGAACCCCGGGTCAGCAACCTGGTCCTCATCGGCTCCGGCCTCGACGCCGGCGACGTCACCGCCCGCCTGCGCGCCACCGCCCATCTCGCCGGCGACCCCCTCGACGACCATGCCCTCCTCCCCGTCTGGCGCTACGTCGCCGACGACGACGCGCTTGTCGGCGAGGGCTGATTCCGCCTCGAGTTCCGCCCGCAGCTCCGCGACCTCGGCCGCCAGCTCGTCCCGCATCTGCTCACGTTCGGCGAGGGCGGCCCGCATGGTCTCGACACTGTCGTTCATGGCGGCCAGCCGCTGGTCGGCGCCCCTGAGCAGCCACTGCACCACGTCCCGCCGGCCGACGGCGGCGCTGGCGGCCTGAACCCAGCCGACCACGTAGTCCACCCACTCCTGCGGCCTGGGCATGTCCTTGGGCGCGTCCCAGCCCTTGCGCTGCGCGGCCTTGGTGGACAGCACCAGCTCCGCCCGCTTCCCGCGCCCGGGCGAATTCAGTTCCGCCAGGGACAGTTTCCCGGCACTGGTCACCACCGCGGTGAACCGGTACTTCCCCGCCAGATGCATGCGCAGCTCGGCGGTCCCCCGCCCATCGGAATCCATGGCCCCCAGCCACGGCCCGTCCGCCGCCTCGATGATGGCCGCCAGGATTTCCAGCTGCCCCACCCCGCGCCGCAGCCGCGCCGCGGCCGTCCGCAGCGCACCCGGCGTGGCCGTCATCTGATCCCAATGCATGCTCCGAACATAGCCCCCGCCGCACCCGCCGCCGTGTTCGACTGGCTGCGTGAGTGATATGCCCGACCATCCGAATATCGAGCTGGCCGTTCGCTATCACCGAGCCGTCGCGGCCTGCGCCACCGGAGCGGCCCCGGCCGCAGCGGTTCGAGTTCCACCACGCCACCGCCACCGGCGATCAGGTGGCCCGCTGGCGGTCACCTGGATCGGGTGCTCGCCATGTCGGTGGGCGCGCTCGCCGCGAGTTCGGAGATGCGGGCGGAGATCGCCGCCTTTCTCACCATCCGGGACGGATCGATCGTCGAACAACGCAACTACGACTGCTACGTCACGAAGTTCCGCCCGTTTCGGGTGATTCGTGCCATAGCCTGGCGGCGTGCGAGTTGTGGAGCCTGGCGGCGTGCGAGTTGTGGTGGCGAATCGTGGTGAGGTCGCGGTCCGGGTGGTGCGGACGGCCCGGGAGCTCGGGTATGTGACGGAAGTGCTGCACACCGCCGAGGACAGCGGCAGTCTGGCGGTCCGGCTGGCCGATCGGGCGCTCGTGCTGCCGGGCAGCGGTGCGGCGGGATACCTCGATGTCGAATCCGTGGTGCGGGCCGCGGCCGCCTGCGGACCGGGCGCGCTCGTGCACCCGGGGTACGGATTCCTCAGCGAGAGTGCGGAGTTCGCGGCGGCCTGCGCGGCGGCGGGGCTGACCTTCGTCGGGCCCGCACCGGACACGCTGCGGACCTTCGGGGACAAGATCGCGGCGCGCGAGGCGGCCGAACGGGCCGGGGCGGCGGTGCTGCCCGCGACCCGGGCCGGAGCCGGAACGGACGAGATCGCCGCGCTGCTCGCCGAACATCCCGGCGGCGTCATGGTGAAGGCGGCCGCGGGCGGCGGCGGCCGCGGCATGCGGCCCGTGGCCGAGGCGGCGCTGCTGGCGGAGGCCGTCGAACGCTGCCGGGCCGAGGCCCTCGCCGGATTCGGCGACGACAGCGTCTATGCCGAAGCCCTGGTCGACCGGGCGCGGCACATCGAGGTGCAGGTGGTGGCCGATGGGCTCGGCGCGGTGGCGCTGGGCGACCGCGATTGCAGTGTGCAGCGGCGACGGCAGAAGCTCATCGAGATCGCGCCCGCGCCGGAACTGCCCGCGGCCGTGCGGGATCGGGTGCAGCGGGAGGCGGTGCTGATCGCCGAGGCGGTGGGCTGCCGGGGCGTCATCACCGTGGAGTTCCTGGTGGACGGCACGAATGTCTGGTTCCTGGAGGTGAATCCGCGCCTGCAGGTCGAGCACACCGTGACCGAGGCGGTGACCGGCGTGGATCTGGTCGCGCTGCAACTGGACCTGGCACAGGGCCGCACACTGGCCGAACTCGACCTGCCCAAGAACGAGACCCGCGGTTACGCAGTGCAGGCGCGGGTCAATGCCGAACTGCTCGCGGCCGATGGCACGGTGCTGCCCAGCACCGGCGTGATCGGCCGCTTCGACGCCCCGACCGGAACTGGCGTGCGGGTCGACACCGCCGCCCAGGTGGGGATGCGGCAGGGGGTGCAGTTCGATTCGCTGCTCGCGAAGATCATTGCGTCCGCGCCGTCGTACCCCGCCGCGCTGCGACGGTGTTCGGACGCGCTGGCCGAGACCGTGATCAGCGGAGTCGACACCAACCTGCACCTGCTGCGCGCCGTACTCGCCGAACTCGGCGAGACGGGCCCGGTGACCACGGCCTGGTTCGAACAGCGCCTCGACGACCTGCGCTCCCGGGCAGAGGGTTTCGAGGATCCGACCGGGCCGCAGCCGGTACGGCAGGCCGCTGCCGCCGCGCTCGATCTGGACGAGGGCGAACAGGCCCTGCGCTCCCCGATGGGCGCCACCGTCGTCTCGCTGGCCGAGCCCGGAACGGTTCTCGCCGCCGGAGCCGAGGTCGCGGTCCTGGAGGCCATGAAGATGCAGCACGTGCTGCGCGCGACCGAACCGCTGCGGGTGCTGCGGCACGCGGTCGGACCGGGTGACGTGGTCGACCCGCACGCCATCCTGGTCACCTGGGTGGCCGCCGATCACGACGGCCCGGCCGCGGAATCGACCGTGGTGGACCTGGATTCGGTGCGCGCCGACCTCGCCGAGGTGCTGGACCGCCACCACACCACCCTCGACGCCCGGCGCGAGACCGCGGTCGCCAAGCGGCATCGGCTGGGCCGCCGCACCGCCCGCGAGAACATCACCGACCTGGTCGACCCCGACAGCTTCGTCGAATACGGCGCGCTGGCGGTCGCCGCCCAGCGCAGCCGCCGCAGCCTCGAGGACCTGATCGCCAACACGCCCGCCGACGGTCTGATCGCGGGCCTGGTGACCATCAATGCCGGCCGTTTCGGCCCGGACCGCACCCGCGCGCTGGTCATGTCCTACGACTACACCGTGCTCGCCGGCACCCAGGGCATGCGCAATCACGCCAAGACCGACCGCATGCTGGAACTGGCTCGTGAGCAACGGCTTCCGGTGGTCTTCTTCACCGAGGGCGGCGGCGGCCGCCCCGGCGACACCGACCACGGCGGCATCTCCGGCCTGGACGTCACCACCTTCCGCGCCATGGGCGCGCTGTCGGGCACCGTACCGCTCATCGGCATCGCCTCCGGCCGCTGCTTCGCCGGTAATGCCGCCCTGCTGGGCATGTGTGATGTCGTGATCGCCACCCCGACGCCAATATCGGCATGGGCGGCCCCGCCATGATCGAGGGCGGCGGACTGGGCGTGTACGCACCCGAGGACATCGGCCCGATCGAGGTGCAGCGCCGCAATGGCGTGGTCCACATCGTCGCCGCCGACGAGGCCGAGGCGGTCGATCTCGCCCGCCGCTACCTGTCGTACTTCCAAGGGGCGGACGCGGAGTGGGAAGCACCCGACCCGCGCCTGGCCCGGCACGTGGTGCCCGAGAACCGGCTGCGCGCCTTCGACATTCGCGCCGCCATCGACGCCATCGTGGATGTCGGGTCGGTGCTGGAACTGCGCCGGGACTGGGGCGTCGGCATCGTCACCGCCCTGGTCCGGGTCGAGGGCCGCCCCTACGGCCTCATCGCCAACGACTGCCACCACCTGGGCGGCGCCATCGACGCACCGGCGGCCGACAAACTGTCCGCCTTCCTGCAGCTCTGCGGCGCCCGCGGCCTGCCGATCGTGGCCCTCTGCGACACACCGGGTTTCATGGTCGGCCCCGAGGCCGAGGAGCACGCCACCGTCACCAAGTTCAGCCGCCTGTTCATCGACGCCGCCGCCCTCGACGTGCCCTTCGGCACCGTCATCCTGCGCAAGGGCTACGGCCTGGGCGCGCAGGCCATGGCGGCGGGCTCCTTCCGCGCACCCCGCTTCGTGATCGCCTGGCCCACCGGCGAGATCGGCGGCATGGGCCTGGAAGGCGCGGTCCGCCTGGGCTTCGCCAAGGAGCTGGCCGCCATCGAGGATCCGGCGCAGCGGCAGGCCGCCTTCGACGCACTGGTCCAGGCGGCCTACGACAGCGGCAAGGCCCTCACCGCCGCAACGGTTCTCGAACTCGACGACGTCATCGACCCGGCCGACACCCGCCGCTGGGTACGGACCCTGCGCTGAGAGGACTCCACGCTGTGAATCGGCACCGCTACACCCACTGGCCCCGGATCCTCCGGTAGCAGGCATAGGCCATGGTGAGCGCCGCGACTCCGCCGAGGGAACCGCCGGCGCTCACATACCGGCGACGCGGCGACCCGGACATCCGGGCCCGCAGGCGTTCCTCGGTGAGATCGGCGTACCGGCCGGGTAGCAGGGTGTCGAAGTACTCGGTGACGAAGTTGTCGGTGCGCCGGGTGGGCAGGCCCATGTCGCCCATCAGCTCGTCGATATGGTGCGTCAGGTACGGGCCGAGGTAGTAGCCCTCCGGGCGTTCCGGCATGACCTCGCCCAGCCACGTCCCGACACGTGCTATCTCCCTGTGCATGTCGTCGACGCCCGGCAGGGCGAGCTCACCCAGGAAATGCTGGGACAGCCAGTGCGCGGACACCTCCGCGGTGAGCTGGCAGGCGTCGGAGGAGCCGTATCCGATGAAACCGAGCCGCGGCAGCGTGGGCGGCAGAATGTGCCGGTAGAGCTGGAACCGGCCCTCGACCCGGACGGTCTTGGCCAGCTCGGGCGCCAGGAATTCCAGCTCCTGCCGCCAGCCGGTGGCGAAGACGACGACATCGGCGTCGAGCCGATCACCCCCGGCCAGTTGGACCGCGGTTCCGCCGGAGAAGGCAGCGATGGTGTCGCGACGCAAGGCGATTCGCCCACGCCGGGCCATCCGGAAGAACTCGTCGCTGACACCCAGGTTCTCGATCCCCGCCGGCAGCGGCGCGTCCGGCACCATGGCCTTCGGCGACCGCAGCAGCAACCGCATCGAGGCCGAGACCGCCCGCCAATACCGTTCCGCGAACTTCTTGCCCGGCCCGTGCAGGAACCGCTCGATCAGGGTCTGCCGGTGATAGCGGAAGAACGCTTCGGTGCTGCGGTTCAGGACGAGCCGGTCCGAGGGCACCCCGCCCGGCAGAAACCGCGGCAGCATCGGATGGGCCCGGCGGAACACCAGCGTGCACTGCCGCGCGTGCTCCCCCGCCCAGGCCGCGCAGTCCAGCGCCGACTTCCCGGCCCCGACCACCACCACCCGCCGGCCGGCGAACAGCCTCGGATCGGTGGCCCGGCTGGAATGCAGCCGCACGCCCCCGAACTCTTCCTCGCCCTCGATGACCGGCAGCCGCGGGGTGGAGAACACGCCCGCGCACACCACCACGAAGTCGAACCGCAGCTCCTCGACCCCGTTCGGGCCGCAGACCTTCAGCTCGAAGCCCCCGTCCACCTCGGACACCCGGATCACCTCGGTCGACAGCCGCAGCAGCGGCGACAGCCCGAAGCGCTCCACATAGGACGCCAGGTACTCCCGCACCTGCGCGGCCGTCGGAAACACCTCGGCCGACTCCGGATACGGGTGATCGGAGTAGGCGTAGGTATCGCGGGAGTTGTTGGTGCGCAGGCCCGGATAGGTCCGTGCCTCGATCCACACCCCGCCCGCTGCGCCCTCCTTGTCGAAGATGACGACCTCGAATCCGTCGTCCCGCAGCACTTTCGCGGTGACCAGCCCCGCGATACCGGCCCCGATGATCCCCGCTCGTTTTCCACCCGTACTCGTCACGTCCGCTGTTCCCCTCTGGACCTGCACGTTTCGAGGCTCACGCTACGGCAGCGCGAGATCCGGCGTACCTGCGTCGGGGCAACTCGCCAAACGATGGATCAATTGGGCGTGTCGTGACTTCTCACCGAAATCGCTTAAACGGGACTCGTTTACGAGACCGGAAGCTCCGGGATCCGGGTGGCACGGGCGTACACGGTCTCGCCCTCCGCCAGGTGCAACGCGGCGGCGTCACCGCGCGTCACCTGCGCGGTGAACAGATCACCGGTGGCCGCGTTGCGCAGTTCCACCCGCACCTCGAACCCGAGCTGCACGACCCGCTCCACCGTCGCGCGGGTGACACCGGCGGATTGCGCGGTGCCCTCGTGCGCGGCCAGCGCCATGCTCGGATCCCGGCCGACACGAATATCGTGCGGCCGGACCAGATGCCCGTTCAGCTTGGCCACCGCGCCCAGGAACGACATGACGAATTCATTGGCGGGCCGGTCGTACACGTCCTCCGGAGTGCCGACCTGCTCGATGCGGCCCTTGTTCATGACCGCGATGCGGTCGGCCACATCCAGGGCCTCCTCCTGGTCGTGGGTGACCAGCACGGTGGTGACGTGCACCTCCTCGTGCAGCCGCCGCAGCCAGGTGCGCAGGTCCGCACGGACTTTCGCGTCCAACGCGCCGAACGGCTCGTCCAGCAGCAGCACCTGCGGGTCCACCGCCAGCGCCCGGGCCAGGGCCATGCGCTGGCGCTGACCACCCGACAGCTGAGCCGGATACCGGTGCTGGAAGCCGTCCAGGCCGACGATCTCGAGCAGATCGTCGACCTTCTTCTTGATCTCGGCCTTGGGCCGCTTGCGGATCTTGAGCCCGAAGGCCACATTGTCGCGCACGGTCATGTGCTTGAACGCGGCGTAATGCTGGAAGACGAAGCCGATATCGCGCTTCTGCGGCGACACATTGGTGACATCGCGGCCCGCGATGGTGACCAGGCCGTTGTCGAGCGTCTCCAGTCCCGCGATCGAGCGCAGCAGCGTCGACTTGCCCGAACCGGACGGGCCCAGCAGCGCGGTCAGCTCCCCCGACGGGATGTCGATGCTGACATCGTCGAGGGCGGCGAAGGTGCCGTACCGCTTGTTCGCATTGGTCACGGTGATCATTTGGCAGTGCCCCGCTTGCGTTCGAGGAGGGTCATGAGCAGAAGAACAACGAGGGCGATGCCCATGAGCAGGGTCGCCGCGCAGTACGCGCCGAAGGTGTTGTGATCGTTCACGTATCGCCCGTTCACCAGCAGGGTGAGGGTCTGTGACTTTCCGGGCAGGCCCGTGGACACCATGATCACCGCACCGAATTCGCCCAGTGCCCGCGCCACGGTCAGCACGACGCCGTAGGTCAGGCCCCAGCGGATGGCCGGCAGCGTGATGCGCCAGAACGTCTGCCAGCCCGACGCGCCCAGGGTGGCCGCAGCCTGCTCCTGATCGTCACCGATCTCGTGCAGCACCGGCTCCACCTCGCGCACCACGAACGGCAGCGTCACGAAGATGGTGGCGATCACCATGCCCGGCAGATTGAAGATGACCTTCAACCCGTGGTGGTCCAGCCCGCCGAACCAGCCGTTGGCGCCCCACAGCAGGATCAGCGAAACACCCACCACCACCGGCGAAGTCGCCATCGGCAGATCCACCACGGCCTGCAGCAGATTGCGGCCGGGGAACTTCCCGCGCACCAGGGCGAGCGCGATGATCACACCGAAGATCACATTCACCGGCACCACGATCGCCACGATCGTCAGGGTCAGGTTGAACGCCGAGATCGCCGCGGGTGTCGAGATCGACTCGTAGAACGCGCCGAAACCGCGTTCGAAGGTGCGCCACAGGATGATGCCCAGCGGCACCAGCAACAGTACGAACAGATACGCCAGCGCCACCGTGCGCAGCGAGATCCTGGTCCAGAAACCGAGTTTCATCTACGCCTCCCGTTCCTTGCGCGCCAAGCGGTCCGAGGTGACCCGCAGGACGAACAGGGTGACCAGCGAGATGGCCAGCAGCGCCACGGAGACCGCGGCGGCGTTCACCGGGCGGTCCACCTCGATCTGCTGCTGGATGTACTGCGAGGCCATCTGCGTCTTCTTCGGGATGCCGCCGCCGATCAGCACCACCGAGCCGTACTCGCCGATGGCGCGCGCGAACGCCAGGCCCGAGCCGCTCACGATGGCGGGGGCCAGCGTCGGCAGGATGATGGTCCGGAAAGTGGTCCAGTTGTCCGCGCCCAGCGACGCGGCCGCCTGCTCCACATCCTGGTCGGCTTCGATGAGCACCGGCTGCACCGACCGCACCACGAACGGCAGCGTCACGAACGCCAGCGCCACCACCAGACCCGGCTGGGTGGCGTTGAGGTGGATGTCGAACGGCGACTGCGGCCCGTACAGCGCCAGCAGCACGATGCTGGCCACGATGGTGGGCAGGGCGAACGGCAGGTCGATGAGGCCGTTCACGAACCCCTTGCCCGGGAACTCGTCCCGCACCAGCACCCAGGCGATGAGCGTGCCCATCACCACATTGATCAGCGTCACGACGACCGACACGAGGACGGTCACCTTCAGGGCGTCCACCGCACCGGGCGCGGTGACCGCGTCCCAGAACCCGGACCAGCCGTTCTCGAAGGACTTGACGGTCAGCGCCGCCAGCGGCAGCAGCACGATGATGCTGAGCCACAGCACGGAGGTGCCGATGCCGAGCGGGCCCACCGACCCGCTGACCCGGAACCAGGAACGGATCCGGCCCGGACCCGCCGCCCGACGCGGGTTGTCGTCTACCGAAACGCCGGGATCATGATCGATCCCGGCGTTCGAACTGCTGTCACTCACGGTTTCGAGTATCGCTTGTGTCGCAGGTCACCCGGCTACTTGGTGGCCTTGTCGTAGATCTGGGCCACCGAACCGGTGTTCGGCGTGAACAGCTCCTTGTCCACGACCTTCCAGCCACCCAGATCGTCGATGGTGTACAGCTTCTGCGGGGTCGGGAAGTCCTTGGCGTGGTCCGCGCGCACCTGCGGATCGACCGGGCGGAAGCCCGCCCCGGCGAACGCCTGCTGCGCGTCCTTGGTGTAGAGGAAGTCGCGGAAGGCGATGGCCTGCTTGAGGTTCTTGGCGTTCTTCAGCACCGCCACCGGGTTGTCGATCCGGAAGGTGGTGTCGGGCACGACGTGCTCGATCGGATCGCCCTTGGTCTCGGAGAAGATGGCCTCGTTCTCGTAGCTGATCAGCACGTCACCGGTGCCCTGCAGGAAGGCGTCGGTGGCCTCGCGGCCCGACTTCGGCTGCACGTGCACGTGGGTGAGCAGCTGGCTCAGGTAGTCCAGACCGGCCTGCGGGTTCTTGCCGCCCTCGCTCTTGGCGGCGTACGGGGCGAGCAGGTTCCACTTGGCCGAGCCCGAGCTGAACGGGTTGGGGGTGACCACCTCGATGCCCGGCTTGAGCAGGTCGTCCCAGTTCTTGATGCCCTTCGGATTGCCCTTGCGGACCGCGATGGCCACCACCGAACCGAACGGAACACCCTTGTTGGCGTCGGAGTTCCAGCCCGCGTCGATCTGACCGGAGTCCACCAGGCGAGTGATGTCGGGCTCGACGGAGAAGCTCACCACATCCGCCTCGGCGCCGTCCTTCACCTTGCGGGACTGATCGCCGGAGGGACCGTAGGAGGCCTGGAACTGGGTGCCCTTACCGGCGTCGGTCTTGTTGAAGACCGGAATCACCTTGTCGTAGGCGGCCTTCGCCACCGAGTAGGCGTAGAGGTTGATATTGCCGCCGCCTCCGCCGGCCGGGCCGCTGTCCTTGGTGTCGCTCGCGCCGCCGCTGCAGGCGGTCAGCACGGTGGCCGCGACCGCGGTGAGGGCGACGGCGAAGGTAGATCGGCGGGAGAGGCGAATATTGCGCGACATCGGCGTGGACCTTTCGGGGCACCCACCGGTGGGACGTCGACCGGCGGGAATGGACGTACTGCCGTAGACCCGTCGCGTGGGAATGTCGCGACGGTGGCGCTTCGGCCCGAGGGCCGCCGGGGGACGAACACGAACTGCGAAAAATGCGCGCGCCAAGTCTACTCAGACGTGCAGCAGTGCCCGATCGGCCATCAACGACAGTGAATGTCCGCGACCGCGAGGCAACCCACAGCGATCAACGCCAATTCATGGCGGACCAGGGGCAGAGCACTCGAAGACACCCGGCGACTTTAGCAGAGCAGCACGTCAGGTGGCGAATTTCGGACGGCGGTTGGAATCGACTCGAGCACAACCCTGGACGGACGCGGCAGACTGTATCGAGCGACCCGATAACGCATCGCCTGCTGAACACACACGGGGGAATCGATGACCACACCCGCTCGTCTCCGCCGGGAGTTCCCCGGCATCTCCACTCGCGCCTGGGAGCATCCCGCCGACCGCACCGCACTGGTCGGGCTGCGGCAGCTGAGTGGATTCGACACCCTGCTGCGGACGCTGTCCGGGTTGTTGCAGGAGCGGCAGCACCGGCTCATGTACCTGGCGACCGCGGTGCGGGTCGACGAGCGGCAGTTCAAGAACATCCATCAGCTGCGCGAGGACGCGGTCAAGATCCTCGACGCGCAGCGCACGCCGGAGATGTTCGTGTTGCAGCAGCCGGAGGCCAATGCCTTCACCATCGGCATGGACCGGCCGTTCATCGTGCTGACCACCGGGCTGCTGGATCTGCTCGATCACGAGGAACTGCGGTTCGTGGTCGGCCACGAACTCGGGCACGCCCTGTCGGGACACGCGGTCTACCGGACCATGCTCATGCACCTGATGCGGCTGGCGGCCAATGTCGGCTGGATGCCGGTGGGCGGCTGGGCTTTACGCGCCATCGTGGCGGCGCTGCTGGAGTGGAGCCGCAAGTCCGAACTGTCCGGCGACCGGGCCGGGCTGCTGGTCGGACAGGACGTGGAAGCGTCGGTCCGGGTGCACATGAAGCTGGCGGGCGGATCGCGGGTGGACCAGATGAGCCATGCCGCCTTCCTGGCCCAGGCCGATGACTACGACCGGGCCGGCGACCTGCGCGACGGCGTGCTCAAACTCCTCAATCTGGAGCTGCAGACCCACCCGTTCTCGGTGCTGCGGGCGGCCGAGCTGCGACGCTGGATCGCGAGCGGCGACTACGACCGGATCCTCGACGGCCAGTACCCGCGCCGGGATCAGGACAAGAACGCCCGTATCAGCGAGGAGATCAAACACGCCGCCCGGTCCTACCGGGAGAACTTCGACCAGTCCGAGGACCCGCTGATCCGCACCGTGCGCAACCTCGGCCGCGATGTCGGGGCCGCGGTCGGCACGGTGGGCCAGGAAGTCAGCGACACACTGTCGAAGCTGGGCAAGCGAATCCGCGGATCCGACGACTGACAAGGAAATGGGGGTGGGGGGGCCAGGCCCCCGCACCCCCATTCGAGTCGAAGCTCGGTAGCCCGAAGGGTTACTCGTCGCCCTCGACCACGGGCGGGGTCTCGAGGATGTCGAGGATCCACTCCTCGGTGGCGCTCTCGGCATCCTCCTCGTCGGGGCGGATGCGGTTGGTGAGACGCACGCCCAGACCCAGCAGCTGGGCGGCCTTCACCATGTCGATGGCCTCGTCGGGGCCGCAGTAGTGGGTGGCGATCAGACGGGGCTCGTCCTCGAAGTCTTCTTCGGACAGCACCAGTTCCAGGCCTTCATCGGTTGACATGGGTCTGCACAGTACGCCGAGAATTCGCCCGGGCGGTACCGAAACTCGCTCAGCGAGTGAACAACCAGGCGACGACTACGAGAACAAGAAGTGCGATCAGGGCGAGCTGGACACGAGAGCGAGGCATCTCAGGCGGCTTCCTTCCGGATGCGGCGTGGCGACGTGGCGGGGATCGTGGCCTCCCGGGCGGCGATCCGATCACGGCCGAGCACGTGCAACACCACCCGCAGCGTCCGGTCGAGCAGGTAGGCGATGGCCAGGCAGACCGGGACCATGGCGGCCAGCACCACCGCGAACTGGGGAACGAAGGGCAGGCCGGCCACCCAGAGTTCGACGCCGTCCCACCATCCTGCGATCGCATGCACGACCCCAGCCTAGGCCGACTGGTGAGCGGTGGACGATTCGGGCCGTTCAGACCGATCATGGTGGTATGGATGCGTACGACGAACCGGAATCCGCCGACCGTCCGCTCGGCAGCGAGACAGGCATCGATCCCAACGAGGACATCGATCCCAACGAGGGCTATGACGATCCGTCCGAGGTAGACGCCCCGCGCGACCCGCTCTCGCCCGCGGACCCCGCCCTGGCGGACGCCTTCCTGCCCACCGCGACCGGCGGGATGCATCATTCCGTGTTTCCCCCCATCGACGACTACGCCTTCCTGTCCGACTGTGAGACCAACTGCCTCATCGCCCGCAATGGCTCGGTGGAGTGGATGTGCATCCCGCGGCCGGACTCCCCGAGCCTCTTCGGGGCCATGCTGGACCGCAGCGCGGGCCACTTCCGCATCGGCCCCTACGGCCGCAAGGTGCCGGCCGCCCGCCGGTATCTGCCCGGCGGGCTGATCGTGGAGACCACCTGGCAGACCGAGACCGGCTGGCTCATCGTGCGTGACGCGCTGGTGCTGGGTCCGTGGCACAACAACCGGTCCCGCAGCCGCAGCCACAAGCGCACGCCCATGGACTGGGACGCCGAGCACATGCTGCTGCGCACGGTGAAGTGTGTGAACGGCGTGGTCGAGCTGGAGATGAGCTGCGAGCCCGCCTTCGACTACCACCGCGGCCCGGCCACCTGGCACTACAGCGGCGACGTGTACGAAAGGGCCAGTGCCACCTGCGAGATCGAGGGCGCCCCGAGCCTCACGCTGACCACGGATCTGCGGCTGGGAATCGAGGGCCGCGAGGCCCGCGCCCGCACCCGCATGAAAGAGGGCGACGAGGTGTTCGTGGCCCTGTCCTGGTCGGACCTGCCGCCGCCGCGCACTTTCGCCGAGGCGGCGGAGAAGATGTGGCAGACCACCGAGTGCTGGCGGCAGTGGATCACGCTGGGGCGCTTCCCCGATCACCCGTGGCGCGGCTACCTGCAGCGCAGCGCGCTGACCCTGAAGGGCCTCACCTACGCGCCCACCGGCGCGCTGCTGGCGGCGGCCACCACCTCGCTGCCGGAAACCCCCGGCGGCGAACGCAACTGGGACTACCGCTACACCTGGGTGCGCGACTCCACCTTCGCCCTGTGGGGTCTGTACACCCTCGGCCTGGATCGGGAGGCCGACGACTTCTTCGCCTTCCTGCACGATGTCGCGACCGACGACAACGGCAAACCGGTGTCGCTGCAGGTGCTCTACGGCATCGGCGGGGAACGCCAGATCACCGAGTCCGAACTCCCCCACCTGTCCGGTTACGACGGCGCGCGGCCGGTGCGCATCGGCAACGGCGCCTACAACCAGGAGCAGCACGACATCTGGGGCACCATCCTGGATTCCGTGTACCTGCACGTGAAGTCGCGTCAGCAGGTGCCGGAAACGTTGTGGCCCATGCTCGAACGACAGGTGCAGGCGGCAATCGAGAACTGGCGCAGTCCCGATCGCGGAATCTGGGAGGTCCGCGGCGAGCCGCAGCACTTCACCTCCTCGAAGGTCATGTGCTGGGTGGCGTTGGACCGCGGCGCGAAACTGGCCGAGCTGCACGGGGAATTCGACTATGCCCGGAAGTGGCACGAGATCGGCGAGGAGATCCGCGCCGACATCCTCGACAACGGCGTCAACTCCGATGGCGTGTTCACCCAGAGCTACGGCAGCGACACCCTGGATGCCTCACTGTTGCTGGTGGTGCTGCTCCGCTTCCTGCCGCCCACCGATCACCGGGTGCGGGCCACCGTGCTGGCCATCGCCGACGACCTGACCGAGAACGGCCTGGTGCTGCGCTACCGCACCGAGACCACCGACGATGGCCTGTCGGGCGAGGAAGGTTCGTTCACCATCTGCTCGTTCTGGCTGGTGTCGGCGCTGGTGGAAATCGGTGAGCTGCACCGCGCCCGGCAGCTGTGCGAGCGGCTGCTCGGCTATGCCAGCCCGCTCAAGCTGTACGCCGAGGAAATCGACTCTCGGACCGGACGGCACCTGGGCAACTTCCCGCAGGCCTTCACCCACCTGGCGCTGATCAACGCGGTCATGCACGTGATCCGGGCCGAGGAATCCCATCACGTGGGCCAGTTCCATCCGGCGCACCCTGGGCGCTGAAAGACGACCGGGAAAAAGGAATCGGCCGCTCTCGCGGCCGATTCCTCTCGGTACCAGGGGTTCTCGTCAGTACGAGGGGTTCTCGCCGATCGCGTCGGCGTGCTCGCGGATATCGCGCAACCGGACCAGCGAGCGCTCGATCTCGGTCAGCCGCGCCTCCCGCCCCGCACCCGAGTGCACGGTGGCCGCCTCCTCGGCGGCGCGCAGCGAGGCGTCCACCGAACGCAGTGTGGCCGTGGCGATCTCGGTGAAGTGATCGCGCAGGCTGCGCTGCACCGCGCGCAGCCGATAGCGGGACTCCTTGCTCACCTGGAAGATCACATCGTCCATGAGCCGGGCCACCGCCATCTTGGCCTCGGCCTGGCGGCGCTGGCGGCGGGCCTTGCGGTCGTCCCACAGCGCGTTCACGCCCAGCAGCACCGCCGCGCCGCCGGAGTACCAGTTGACCAGCGACATGTGCAGCAGGCTGGTGATCAGGCCGACCATGAGCAGGCCGCCGTAGGAGCCGCGCAGGGCGGTCAGCACCTGCTGGGTGATGCCGTGCTTGGCGCTGTCCAGATTGTCCAGCGCGGCAACAGGTTCCAGCACCGCGCCGACATCACCCGGATTGTCGAGCTTGAGATCCGGGGTGGGGATGCCACTGTCGGGGAACTTCGCCGCCACCTGCTCGGCCAGCTCCACCGACCGGTAGTGGGCGATGACGAAGTTCTCCTCCACCGCCTCACAGATCTTGGCGTCCAGATCCGCACCGAAATCCGCCCAGCGCCGGACCGGATCGCCCTTCATGATGTCGGCCTCGGCGTCGCGGATCAGGCTGCGCAGCCGGTGCCGCAGATCGTGTTCGGTGTCGGCCATCAGCTCGCCCGCGCCGTCGGCCAGGGTGACCTGCCAGTTGGCCGAGCGCTGGCGGAGCTGCTCGGCCTCCTCGCGGGTGCGGCGCAACTGCTCGGTGATGACGGTCAGCCGGCGCGGATCCCGCAGCGTCTCGGCCTCGCTGCGCAGGGCCAGCGACAGATGGTCGGTGATGAGCCGGATATCGCGCACCGCGGCCTCCACCGCGACGGCGTCCGCGCGGCCCAGCACATAGGAGCGCAGATGGTCGAGCAGTTGCGGCACACCGGATTCCAGATCCAGCTGTCCGTCCCCCGAGGCGGCGGCGTGCTCGTGCAGCCGCGCCGAGGCCGGGGCCACCGCGAAGGCCAGCCCGGCGTCGTCGAGCAGCTGCCGGTCGTGCTGCTGCACCTGCGGCCACTGCGGATACTGGTCGATCTTGTTGAGCACGCAGACGACCGTCGGGCACACCTGCTGAATCCGCTGCAGCTGCTCGATCTGCGCCGGGGTGAACGGCGCCCGGGCATCGGCCACGTACAGCACCGCGTCCGCGGCG
Organism: Nocardia sp. CA-151230; assembly: GCF_050942175.1. NCBI lineage: Bacteria > Bacillati > Actinomycetota > Actinomycetes > Mycobacteriales > Nocardiaceae > Nocardia > Nocardia sp. CA-151230. The sequence goes on along the minus strand of NZ_CP192061.1, from coordinate 1,943,702 downwards.
GCGATCAGCGACCAGGTGGCCGGCGCCTCGGCGGGCGCGCCGGGCGCGTCCAGCACCACGAAGCCCTCCGCCAGCAGCGGGCTGGGCTGGGTGAACTCGGCCCGGATGACGTCACCGGAATCCAGCTCGGCCAGCGCCGCGTGCGGATCCACGGCGGTGCGCTGGGCGGTGCCGCCCGGGCTCGCCTTCACCAGGGTGGCACTGGGCTGCGGACCGTACTCGGCGATCACCGGGACGCTGGCCTGGCCCTCGGTGGCGCTCACCGCGGCCCCGACCAGGCTGTTGACCAGCGTGCTCATCCCACTCTTGGATTCGCCCACCACGACCAGCCGCACCCGCGGGTCGGCCAGGCGCGCACGCGCGATGCCCAGCCGCCCGGACAGATCGAGACGGCCGGAGGCGTGGGTCAGTTCGAGCAAGCGGTCGAGCAGATCGACCAGTGGACCCAGCGCATCGGGATTCTTCACCGCTACCTGATGACCGGCGGCGCTCACAGCAGCAGCATGTGATCGCCCGGACCCTGCACCGGGTAGTGGGCGTCGACGAACGAGGCATCGGGACCGAGGCCGGAGAACAGCCCGGCATCGTGCGCCAGCAGACCGCCGTCGTGCACCGAGAGCGGGTGCAGCGCGGCGTCGTCGGTGATCGGCAGCACGTGATTACCCGAATCGAACTGGTCCGCTATGGGTTTCACCGGCTGCGGCGGGTCGATGTGCGGCGGCGTGGTGATCGGCTGCTGCACGGTCGGCACCGGGGCGACGGTCGGCACGGGTGCGACCGAAACACTGGGCTGCCCACTGTGATCGGGCACGGTCGGCTGCGCCGTCGGGGCGGTCGGGTGCGGCGGGTTGGTGACGGTCGGCTGATGGGTCGGCACGGGCGCGTCGGTCGGCACCGTGACGGTCGGCGTGCTGCCGTGGGTGCCGGAATCGTCGACCGGCTTCTGCGGCTTGACGGTGATGTCGGTGTCGCCACCGGAGGTCACCGGCGGAGTCACCACCGGGGTGCTGCCGCCCTTGGTGAGATCGGGGTCCAGGCCCGGGATCTTGGTGGTCGGAATCGGCGGCACGGTGGTGAGCACCGGCACGGGATCGGTCTTGGCCGGCACGCTGACGTGCGGAGCGGGCGTCGGCGTGGCCGCCGGCTGCACCGGCTTGTCCACCAGCGGCGCCGGGTGGACGGGCGCGGTGGGCTCGCCACTGGCCAGTACCGGCTGGCGACCATGATCGAACAGTGCGGGGGCCACGGCCGCGGGCGCGGTCAGCGGCGACGGACCGCCGTGTGTCGACAGCAGATTCGCGATCGGCTGGTTGGCGGCATCGGGCTGGATGGTGGTCTGCAACGGCGTCACCGCGACCGGCTGCGCCACCGCGACCGGCGAGACCACGACCGGGGCGACGGCGGCGGGCGACACGGGCGCGGCGACCGGCGCGGGCGCCGGCGTGAACGTCACGGGCGCGGCCGGCGCCGACGGCGCGACCGGGGTGGTCCCGAGGGACAGCGGACCCGACGGCGCGGCGGTGCTCGGCGCACCGACCGGCGAGCCGGACAGATTCAGCGGCGAGCCGCTCGCCGCACCGGGCGAATTCGCGCCCGGCACAGCGGAAGTGGGCGCGGAACCGGTCGGCGCCTCGGACATGCCCTGGCCCGGAACGGAATTCGCGGCAGCGGGCGTGGTCGAGCCCTGAGACGGGAAGGGCTGCCCCAGATTGTTGGGCGTCGAGGCGCCCGGCAGGCTCGGCGCGCCACCGTTGTTCGGCAGCGTCGTATTCGCCGGGATGTGCGAAATCCCCTGTCCCAGTTGCTGACCGTAGGCATCGAGCTGGTGCCCGACCGCACCGGCGCCCACGTTCACCGACAGATTCGAGTGGACCCACGCGCCATCCAGCCCGACATGGGCGTCGAACGACCAGTCGGTGCCGACGAAGACACCGGCGCCCTGGCCTGCCGTGCCGCCGACGCCGTCGAACGGCCCGGAGTGGTCCGCGAGACCGGTGTCGGCGCCGGGCGCGAAGGACGCGCCGTTCATACCGGGCAGGTGCATCCCGGTGGCGCCGGGCAGCCCGAAACCGGGCAGGCCCTGCTGGAAGCCGGGCAGACCCTGCAGGAAGTTCGGCTGCTGCTGGTCGAGGGTCGGCAGATGCGGCTGGGCCGGAGCCGAATCCGCCTGCTGGTCAGTGGAATTGTCGAGCGGCAGACCCCAGCCGGGACGCGGGCCGTAGGTCGGCAGGCCGGACACGCCGGTGTCGGTGTCGGGCAGGCCGAGGCCGTGGAAGCCGGAGATCGCCGGATCGTTGGCCGGGATCGCGTCGAGCGACGGGAACAGTCCCGCGTCGGTGCCGTGCTGGTAGTCGCCGAGCGGGCCGAAGTGCCCGTTCACCGGCGCGGCGGCCGCCGGACCATGGTGCGGGAGCACCGAATCCGCGGTCAGGTCGGGGAAGGTGATGGTCGGGCTCGGCACATTCGGCTGCGGGTCCTCGACCTCCGACCAGCCCACGTTCTTGCTGTCGTGGTTGATGGCCGGGGTGCCGCCGTGATTGCCGCCGGCGGCGATGAGCGCGCCACCGGTGACGTACGCGCCCGCCCTGGCCACGCGCGCGACTCCGTTGGCAATGCGGTAGGCGGCGTCTCCGCCGTCGTCACCGGCGGCGGCAGCGTCGTCGAAGGGCAGATCACGCGTCATGTGGGCTCCGCTCTCAGGGCTTCGGCGACCCGCCGCGCGGGCCGCCGAACCGAACTCGTTTCACACCCTATTTCCGGATAACCGGTCTGTCACATCCACCAGGTGAGAGGCGGTGTGCTCAGCGGTGCGTCACATAGCTTGTCACCCGGCATATCAGTACGGAAGACCCATTTTCCAGCTGCATACCGAACCTTGCACCCGACCGGACGACCGGGACTCTGCTACTTCTTCTTGTCCGTCGCGGAATCCGTGGACAACGCGGCCACGAAGGCTTCCTGCGGCACGTCGACACGACCGATCGTCTTCATGCGCTTCTTGCCTTCCTTCTGCTTCTCGAGCAGCTTGCGCTTACGGCTGATGTCACCGCCGTAGCACTTGGCGAGCACGTCCTTGCGGATCGCCCGGATGTTCTCGCGCGCAATGATCTTCGAGCCGATGGCCGCCTGGATCGGCACCTCGAACTGCTGCCGGGGAATGAGCTCGCGCAGCTTGGTGGTCATCTTGTGTCCGTAGGCCTGGGCGGCGTCCCGGTGCACGATGGCCGAGAACGCGTCGACGGCCTCGCCCTGCAACAGGATGTCCACCTTGACCAGATCCGCCTGCTGCTCGCCGGCCTCCTCGTAGTCGAGCGAGGCGTAGCCGCGGGTGCGCGACTTCAGCGAGTCGAAGAAGTCGAAGATGATCTCCGCCATGGGCAGCGTGTACCGCATCTCCACGCGGGTCTCGGACAGGTAGTCCATACCGAGCAGCTCGCCGCGCCGGGCCTGGCACAGTTCCATGATGGTGCCGATGAATTCGCTGGGCGCGATCACCGTGCACTTGGTGATCGGCTCGTAGATCTCCCGCACCTTGCCCTCGGGCCAGAACGACGGGTTGGTGACCACGTGCTCGCTGCCGTCCTCCATGACCACGCGGTAGATCACGTTGGGCGCGGTGGAGATCAGGTCGAGCCCGAATTCGCGCTGCAGGCGCTCGCGGGTGATCTCCATGTGCAGCAGTCCGAGGAAGCCACATCGGAAGCCGAAGCCCAGGGCCACAGAGGTTTCCGGCACGTACGTCAGCGCGGCGTCGTTGAGCTGCAGCTTGTCCAGGGCGTCGCGCAGGTCCGGATAGTCGGAGCCGTCGACCGGGTAGAGACCCGAGTACACCATCGGCCGCGGTTCCTGGTACCCGGCCAAGGCCTCGGTCGCGCCGTCGCGCGCGGAGGTGACGGTGTCACCGACCTTCGACTGCCGGACATCCTTCACACCGGTGATGAGGTAGCCCACCTCGCCGACGCCGAGGCCCGCGGTGGGCTTGGGCTCGGGCGAGACGATGCCGATCTCGAGCAGTTCGTGCGTCGCGCCGGTGGACATCATCTTGATCTTCTGGCGCGGGGTCAGCTTGCCGTCCACCACGCGCACGTAGGTGACGACACCGCGGTAGGTGTCGTAGACCGAGTCGAAGATGAGGGCGCGGGCGGGCGCGTCGGCATCGCCGACCGGCGGCGGGATCTCCGCGATCACCTTGTTCAGCAGCTCAGGCACGCCGACACCGGTCTTGCCCGACACCCGGAGCACGTCCTCCGGCTCACAGCCCACGATGTGGGCGAGCTCGGCGGCGTAGCGGTCCGGGTCCGCGGCCGGGAGATCGATCTTGTTGAGCACCGGGATGATGGTGAGATCGCGTTCCATGGCCAGGTACAGGTTGGCCAGGGTCTGCGCCTCGATGCCCTGCGCCGCGTCGACGAGCAGGATCGCGCCCTCACACGCCTCCAGCGCGCGCGACACCTCGTAGGTGAAGTCGACGTGTCCCGGGGTGTCGATCAGGTGCAGGACGTAGTCCTCGCCGTCGACCTGCCACGGCAGCCGCACGTTCTGAGCCTTGATGGTGATGCCGCGCTCACGCTCGATATCCATGCGGTCCAGGTACTGGGCGCGCATGGCCCGCTCCTCGACCACTCCGGTGAGTTGCAGCATGCGGTCGGCCAGCGTCGATTTCCCGTGGTCGATGTGCGCGATGATGCAGAAGTTCCTGATCCGGCTGGGATCGGTGAACGTCTTGTCGGCGAAGCTGCTAATCGGAGTCACTCCTCGGCATGGCGAAACAGCGGCATGTCAACCCGAAAGTCTACGGTGCTCCATTCTTGGCCTCCGCTCCGCTCCGGAGAGTTCGCGGCCCCCAGGTCTCGATCCTTCCCTCCTCCGCTCCTCCGCTTCGCTCCCGGTTCCGCTCCGAAAGCGGGGAGGCGGGGCGCAGTCCAGAATCGAGACGGCCGCGAACATGCAGGTGAGCTACCTTCAGTGGCAGGCGAATTTGGTACAGGTGAGATTCCGGTTGTGCGCCGTTAGGCTGCCGGACATGGCCGGCAGGTGGAACGCTCTGGGGAAGCAGTTGGGGATCGTGGCTAAGGAGCAGGGGACTCAGCTCGTCACGCAGCAGGCCCCGAAGTTGATCGGGCGGGTGCGGCAGTCGACGATGTGGGACCGTGCGCTGAAGGCGGTGGGGACGCCGCGCAAGGGTCCGGGCGTCAATGTCCGGCCGACATCGTCGGCGGGAGTGCCGTCGCACGAACGCGCGCGCCGCATCGTCTACAGCCCGCAGCTCGACGGCCGGGCCGATCCCGGCGAGATCGTGTGGACCTGGGTCCCCTACGAGGAGGACCCGGACAACGGCAAGGACCGCCCGGTGCTGGTGGTCGGCCGCGAGGGCGACACGCTGCTCGGGCTCATGCTGTCCTCGAATTCCGAACACGCGCACCATCCCAACTGGGTGGGCATCGGCTCCGGCCCGTGGGACAGCGCCGAGCGCGACAGCTGGGTGCGGCTGGATCGTGTCCTGGACGTCCCGGAGATGGGCATTCGCCGCGAGGGTGCGATCCTCCCCCGCAAGACATTCGACCTGGTGGCGCACCGGCTCTGCGCCGAATACCACTGGCACTAGCGCCTTCCCGATACGACCGGCCCCCGCTCCGGGACGGAGCAGGGGCCGGGATCGAGCGTCGTCAGCTCTCCATATTGCGGGAACGGCCGTACAGCGTCCCATAGACCAGGGACCCGAGAACGCCGCCGATCAGCGGGAACACGATGAACACCCACAGTTGCGCGGGCGCGCCGTCCTGATAGAACGCGACGGCCAGGCTGCGGGCCGGATTGACCGAGGTGTTGTCGACCGGGATCGAGACCAGGTGCACAACGGCCAGCGTGAAGCCGATCGAGAGCCCGGCGAACGGGATGTCCGACAGCTGGTCGGTGGAGGCCAGCACCACGAAGACCAGTAGTGCGGTCAGGATCACCTCGACCGTGATGGCCGCCGCCAGGCCGTACCCATTGGTGGTGACGTCGCCGAGCACCAGCTTCGACGGGGAGTGCTCGCCCCAACCGTTCGCTCCCAGACCGTCTTTGGCCCGGTCGTAGGAGGGCAGGTTCTTGGCGACGGCGTAGATGACCACGCCCGCGAGCAGGCCGCCGATGAACTGCGCGATCCAATAGACCGCCGCGACAACGATGGTGATCCGTCCCAGGAGCAGATGACCCACCGTGACCGCGGGATTCACGTGGCAACCCGAGATCGGCCCGATCGAGTACACCAGGAACAGCAACGTCAGGCCGAAAGCCACCGCCACGCCGAGCGGACCGACCCGGCTGCCCGCCAGTACCGCGGTGCCGACGCCACCGAGGACCAGCACGAAGGTGCCCAACGTCTCGGCGTATGCCTTGCGCCCGAGGGCGGGCGGTTGCGGCTCGACCTGATCCTCGGCGACTTCCTGAGCTGTAGGGGACATCGGCTACCTTCCGCTGGCATGGACAACGCACCGACAGGAACCGGCGGCGCGAGCCGAAAACGCCTCAGGCCAGGCGAGTTATCTCCACTACGACCTCGAGATCGGTCGAGCCGCTCCCGCTGAAGATACCTTTGAGAGGGGGCACATCCGCGTAATCACGACCCACACCCACCGATACGTGTTGCTCGGTGACCGGGATGTTGTTGGTCGGGTCGTAGCCCCACCACTGCCCGGTCCAGGCCTCCACCCAGGCGTGCATCTGGCCCGCGACGGTGTGGCCGACCTCGGCGGACGGATCCGGATGCAGGTAGCCGGAGACGTAGCGGCTGGGAATCCCCATGCCGCGCAACAGCAGCAGCGTGAGGTGCGCGTAATCCTGGCACACGCCTTGCCGTTCGGCGAAGGCCTGCACCGCCGAGGTGTGTACCGAGGTGGTCCCGGCCAGGTAGTTCATCTCCCGGTGCACCCATTCCGAAGCCCGGACAACCGCTTTCGCCGGCGACACGCCGCGCGCCAGCTGCCGGGCCGCCGGAGCCAGCCGCCGCTTCTCACGCGGGACGTAGACAGTGGGCTCGAGCAGTTCGTCGAAGCGGTCGGCAATGGCGTCGGCGCGTAACTCCTCCCAGGCCAGCTCCTCGGGCGGCCCGGCGAACGGCTCGGTCTCGACGACCGAGGCGCTGGTGATCTCCAGCTCGGTGTGCGGGGCGTGCAGGTCGAAGGCGGTCACCGCCGTTCCCCAGTAGTCGATGTAGCGGTAGGACCGGGTGGACGGCACGGTGTCGACCCGATTGAGGATCACGGTCTGCCGGCTGTCCGCGCGCGGAGTGAGCCGGGCCTCGTTGAACGACCGGGTGACCGGCGCGTCGTACACATATCCGGTGGTGTGCACCACCCGCATCCGCCAGCTCACGCTGTGCCCTCCTCGGCGTGAACAGGGCCTTCCGTGGTTACACTGCGCAAGCGCAGGGGGGTGGAGCGGCGCCTCCAGGCCTGACTGTTCACGCCATCTCCTCGACCCGATCCGCGACGCGACCGTGCAGCCCCGTCCACGCCACCCACGATTCGGCGTGGAAGTACTGCAGCGCCACGGCCTCCCCCACCTCGCGGCAGGTCTGCTGCAGCCACAGCAGCCGGCTGGGCAGATCCTCCAGCAGCACCGCCGAGGGCAGGAATTCCAGTTCGCTGCGCGCCCGGCCGAGCAGGCGATGCGCTTCGTGACGCGCCGCGAACCGGCTGTTGGGGCGCTGATCCAATTCCTGCAGGCAGGTTTCGGCCACCCGCAGCGAATGGAATACCGAGCGCGGGAACAGGCGGTCGAGCAGGATGAATTCCGCGATCTGATTGGCGTCGAGCACGCCGCGATGGGTGCGCAGATACGGGTCGTGCGCCCCCGCCGAACGCAGCACCGTTACCCAGGCCGGCGAGGAGGTGCGGTCACCGGCACGCGAATGCAACAGGCGCACAGTCATATCCACGCGTTCGATGGATCTGCCCAGCAGCAGGAACCGATAACCGTCGTCGCGGCTCAGGGTGGAATCGGAGAGTCCGGCGAACATGGCGGCCCGATCGGTGATGTAGTGGCAGAACTCGTGCGGCCCCAGCGCCCGCGCCGCCCGCTCGGCCGCCGCCAGCCCGTTGAAGGTGGCATTGAGGCACTCCCACATCTCGGTGGAGGTGACTTCCCGTGCGCCCCGGGCATTCTCACGCGCCCGGCTGATGGAATCGACGATGGAGCCGCCGTCGCGCCCGAAGGCCACCAGCTCGGTCACCGACCACACATCCAGTTCCTGGTCCTCTTCGGGCGGCTCGATGCCCAGTACCCGCAGCAGTACCCGCGAGGTTCGGTCCGGATCGACCGTGGCGTCCTCCAACAGCTGATGGACCGCGACATCGAGAATGCGCGCCGTGTATTCGGCTCGCTCGACGTAGCGCCCGATCCAGAAGAGGGATTCGGCATTGCGCGCCAACATGATGCTCTGACCTATCTGCCTCCGCTTCGCTCCGGCGGGTTCGCGGCCCCGAGGGTCTCGTTCTTCCGTCCTTCGCTCCTCCGCTTCGCTCCCCCGCTACGTCAGTCCAGAACGAGACGGGCCGCGAACCAAAAGAGTTGAGCCTCAACGGATGCTGTTTGTTGTTGTTACTGCTGTTGTTGGTTGGCCCGCATCGGCGAGGGCTCTCTCGACTGGTCTCTGTCCGGGGCGATCTGCAGTTCGCCGACCAGCTGCGAACCCGCCAATTCCCGTTGCGCCACAGAGGTTCTCGGTGCGAGCACCCAGGTGTCCTTGCTCCCGCCCCCTTGACTGGAATTCACCACCAGCGAGTTCGCGGGCAGCGCCACCCGGGTCAGCCCGCCCGGCAGTACCCAGATGTCGTCGCCGTCGTTGACCGCGAACGGCCGCAGGTCCACGTGCCGGGGCGCGAGCCGCCCGTCGATCTTGCTCGGCACCGTCGACAGCTGCACCACCGGCTGCGCGATCCAGCCGCGCGGATTGGCCCGCACCTTGCGCCGGGTCGCCTCCAGCTCCCGGGTGCCGGCCGCCGGGCCGATCACGATGCCGTAGCCGCCGGACCCCTCCACCGGCTTGACCACCAGTTCCGCCACCCGGTCCAGCACCTCGTCGCGTTCGGCCGGTTCCCAGCAGCGATAGGAGTCCACATTGGGCAGGATCGGTTTCTCACCCAGGTAGTACTCGATGAACGCGGGCACATAGGTATAGACGAGCTTGTCGTCGCCGACCCCGTTGCCGACCGCATTGGCCAGCACCACCGTGCCCGCGCGGGCCGCGTTCAGGATCCCGGCGACCCCGAGCATGGAGTCCGGCCGGAACTGCATCGGATCGAGGAAGTCGTCGTCGATGCGCCGGTAGATGACGTCCACCTGCCGCTCCCCCGCGGTGGTGCGCATATAGACGACATTGTCGCGGCAGAACAGGTCCCGGCCCTCGACCAGTTCCACCCCCATCTGCCGGGCCAGCAGCGAATGCTCGAAGTAGGCGGAGTTGTGGACACCGGGGGTGAGCACCACCACGGTCGGGTCGGCCTCGTTGGGCGCGGCGGCGGCGCGCAGGGCGCGCAGCAGGTGGGTCGGATAGTCGCCGACGGCGCGCACCCGGTGCGAGGCGAACAGGTCGGGGAACACCCGCGCCATGGTGCGCCGGTTCTCCATGACGTAGGACACACCCGAGGGCGAGCGCAGGTTGTCTTCCAGCACACGGAAATCCCCGTGCTCGTCGCGCACCAGGTCGATCCCGGCCACGTGGATGCGCACACCATTGGGCGGCACCAGCCCGGCGGCCTCGCGGTGGAAGTGCGCGCAGGAGGTCACCAGCCGTTTCGGAATCACGCGGTCGCGCAGGATGGTCTGCTCGCCGTAGACGTCGGCGAGGAAGGCCTCGAGCGCGCGCACCCGCTGCCTGATGCCGCGTTCGAGTTTGGTCCATTCGCCGGCGGCGATCACCCGCGGCACCAGGTCGAGCGGGAAAGGCCGCTCCTGGCCGGAGAGTGAGAAGGTGATGCCCTGATCGACGAATGCGCGGTCCAGCGCCTCGGCGCGGGCGGCCAGATCCTCGGCGTCGATGGTGGCCAGGGCATTGAATATCCCCCGGTACGGCGCTCGCGGGCGGCCCGCGGAATCGAACATCTCGTCATAGGCACGGTCGTAGCGGCCCGGTTGATACCCCGCAAAGACGCCTGATTTATCCGATTTTTCGCGTTCCAGTCCGGAAGGAGCGAGCGCGGCGGAGGCTGACGCGGTGGATCTGTCTACTCTGGAGAGACCCGGTGCGGGTGCGGCGGGGGTCATGCAAAAATAGTCCATCACGCAGGGGCAACACGCAGTTGGACGACGATAAATTTCTGGTTTCGGCCAGATGGCGGACAGACTCGATTTCATACCTCGCCGCGTCGCCTGGTAGCCTCGACTGTCGGTGCTGCAACTGCCCCTCTCGTAGTGCGCGCCCGAAGACTTTGCATCCCGCATACACCACCAAGTGAAGGAACACGAGGAAACCGGCGTGGCCAACATCAAGTCCCAGATGAAGCGGATCCGCACCAACGAGCTTGCGCGCCAGCGCAACCAGTCGGTGAAGTCCGCGCTGCGCACCTCGATCCGCAAGTTCCGCGAGGCCGCTGCGGCGGGCGAGAAGGACAAGGCGCTCGAGCTGATGCAGTCCGCGAGCAAGAGCCTGGACAAGGCCGCCTCCAAGGGCGTCATCCACGCCAACCAGGCCGCCAACAAGAAGTCGGCCCTGTCGCTGGCTTTCAACAAGCTCGGCTGATTCTGTCCGGTACACCGACCGGCATCATGCTTCTCACAGCCGCCGTGGCCACGAAGACCACGGCGGCTTTTGTCGTGTCCGGAGCTGGTGACTTGCGCGGGCGCGCAGTTGGCAGCAGGATGGCCGCGAACCGTCGGGGGCTACCTGTAAACCTGGACTGGGAGAGATCTCTTGGCAACGCTGCGTCGTGACAACCGTTCGTCCTGGACCCGGGGCACGCTGGCCGTCAGCGTGGCCGCGGTCGCGCTGACCACCGGAATGGGTGTGGCGGCCGCGCGCCCCATCGGCCCGTTCGAGGTGGGCGGGGCCATCGAGGTCGAATACGACGGGGCGGGCGGACCGGACTTCTTCGGTGATCCCGCCACTCCGGAGACCGACGCCGCGGGCGGCGGCAAGAAGCAGGACTTCGTCAACAACGTCTCCATCTACTGGACCCCGGCCACCGACGCGCACGCCATCGGCGGCGCCATCCGCGACAAGTGGAAGGGCGCGGGCGCGGAGTCGGGCGCGCTGAAGTACCCGGCGGTGGACGAGGGCCAGACCTCGAAACCCGGTCGCTTCCAGCACTTCCAGGGCGGCTCGATCTACTGGTCGGTGGGTGCCGGCACCCATGTGGTGAGCGGCGTGATCCGCGACAAGTACTCCTCGGTCGGCTGGGAGAGCAGCCCGCTGGGCTTCCCCATCGCCGATGAGAACAAGACCAACAGCGCCACCACCCACGAGCAGCTGTTCGAGGGTGGGGCCGTCTACTCCACCCAGAAGACCGGGACCCACGTCGTGTGGGGCTCGATCCGCGACGAGTGGGTGCGCAGTGGCGCGGAGAACGGCCGCTACGGCTACCCGACCAGCGACGAATACGACTACCAGGGCGGCAAGGCCCAGGAGTTCCAGGGGGGCAAGATCACCTGGAAGCCGGAGTAGTCCCGGGCATTCCCGCTACGAGGCGCTCTCGCGCAGGTCCAGAATGCGCGAGAGTGCGTGCTCCAGCGCATAATCCGCGTCGGCCGCCTGACCCTTGACGTCGGCATTGAGCGCGGCCACCACCTGCAGTGCCGCCCCGATGGACGCGCCGGTCCAGCCGCGCGCCTGACCCTGCGCCTTCTTCACCTTCCACGGCGGCATCCCCAGATCACCCGCCATCTTGAACGGGTCGCCACGCCCGGCCGAACCGACGCGGGCGATGGTGTGCACCGAATCCGCGAGAGCGTCCGCGAGCAGGACCGCCGGGACACCACGATCGATGGCCCAGCGCAGCGCCTCCATGGCGGCGGGCCGATCCCCCGACACGGCCAGATCGGCGACATCGAACCCGGTCACCTCGGCCTTGCCCGAGTAGTACTGCCGCACCGCCGCGAGATCCACCTTGCCGCCGGTGTCGGCCGCCAATTGCGAACTGGCGGCTGCGAGTTCGCGCAGGTCCGAGCCCACGGCCTCGATGATGGCCTGCACCACGTCCGCCGGCACCCGCACATTGGCGGCCCGGAACTCGTTGCGCACGAACTCGACCCGCTCCCCCGCCTTGGTCAGCTTCGCGCAGTCGTGCACCACCGCGCCCAGCTTCTGCAGGGCCGGCGCCAAGGCCTTGGCGCGCCCGCCCCCGCTGTGCAGCACCACCAGCACCACGCCCTCGGGCGGTGCGGACGCCGCATCCTGGATGACCGCGACCGCGTCCTTGCCCGCCTCGGCCGCCGACTCCAGCACGATCACCCGGTCCTCGGCGAACAGCGAAGGACTCAGCAGCTCAGCCAATTCCGCCGTGCTGGCATCCCCCGCCCGGAGCCGATCCACCGGCAGCGCAGCCGCGTCCACCGAGCCGGCCCGGGCCTGCGCGGTAATTCCCGCCACCGCCCGCTCGATCAGCAATTCCTCTTCACCGAGCACGAGATGCAGGGGCGCGGGTCGCTGGTTCACGCCCCGATCCTACGAGCCCGCTCCGACAACCCCTACATCCCGCACCCGGTCAGCTCTGGCACACAAACGTGTGACACATAAGTCTTATTCATTTGTCTTGCACAAATGTCTAACAATCGGTTAGGGTCGAGACCAGCACACCGGAATAAGCATCGGAGCAGACAATGACCGCACGCACCGCCACCCGCACCAGCTTCGACATCGACGGCCGCGGACTGTCCTACGTGGATTTCGGGGGTAGCGGCCGGACCGTCATCGCGCTGCACGGGCACATGTCCGACGGCGAGAGCTTCACCGATCTGGCGGCGCGGCTGTCCGCGGGGTGGCGGCTCGTCGCGCTCGACCAGCGCGGCCACGGCCACTCCGATCGCGCCGCCGACTACACCCGCGACGGCTACCTCGCCGACATCCTGGCCCTGCTCGACCATCTCGGCCTGGAACGCGCTGTGCTGCTGGGTCATTCACTCGGTGGCATCAACGCCTACCAGTTCGCGGCCCGCCATCCGGAGCGAGTGGCGGCGATCATCGATATCGACGCACCCGCCGCGCTCGGCCTCGACGGCCACAACCCGCTGAGCTTCGTGGCCGGCCTCCCCTACGAGGCGGCGACGCGCGAGCAGCTGGTCGAGGCCATGGGTCCGATGGCCGCGCACTTCGGGGCGCTGGTTCGCGAGCGTGCCGACGGCTCCTGGAGCCTGCCCTTCCACCCCCTCGACATCGTCGTCTCCGAGGACCTGGTGCACGGCGACCACTGGTCGGACTGGATCGCCGGGACCTGCCCGGCCCTGCTCATCCGTGCCGCGCACGGCGTCATCCCCGCCGATATGGCCGAGGCCATGCGCGACCGGCGCCCGGGCACCCGCATGGTCGAACTCGATACCGACCACTTCGTCTACGCCGGCGACCCCGCCGGTTTCGCCGATGCCGTCAACGACTTCCTGAGCTCCCTCTAGCCGGACGGTGAGCCCTCGCCTCGACCCGGCCCAGGCGGCACCGATCCCGTCACGGCGTCCGGATCCGCCCGCGAGCGGCCAGGGTGCAGAGCCGCGATCACCAAGGCGCACACCACCGTTGCGACCAGACCTGAACGCAGACCGGTGGGTAGTGAGACCGAGGCTCCGAGGGCGGCGGCTCGGTCGGAGACCGTGAGCAGCCACCACAGTGGCGGTGCGGTGCAGTGCATGACCGCCGCGGCGAGGGGAGACCACACGCAGGCGAGCAGCGCACCCAGCGCGCCGATGATGGTGATGGGCGCGATCACCGGCTCGACCAGCATGTTCACCACGATCGCGACCAGGCTGAGGTGACCGGTCATGGCGATGACCAGTGGTGTGGTGACCACGAAGGCCGCGGCCGCCACCGCGAAGGAGTCGGCGGGGATCCGCCACCAGCCATGGGCGCGAAGCCAATCCGACCAGCCCGGGGCGATCACGATCAGTCCGGCGGTGGCCAGCACCGACAGGGCGAATCCGGCGTCCACCGCGAGACCCGGTGACCAGGCGAGCAATCCGATGATGGCGGCGCACAGGGCGGGTAGGGCCTGCTTACGGCGGCCGGTGCAGAGAGCCAGTAGCGCAATGGCTCCCATGACGGCCGCACGCAGGACACTGGGCGAAGGGCGGGCCAGGATCACGAACATGACCAGAGCCGCACCCGCGGCCACCGCGCCGACCCGGGGATCCACCGTGAGGGTGCGCATCGAAACCAGCACGACCCCGAGCAAAATCGTCACATTCGCCCCGCTGACAGCTGTCAAATGCGTCAGATCGGACTCACGGAAGTTCTCCTGAACGTGGTCGGTGAGAGTCGAGGTGTCGCCGATGACCAGGCCCGGGAGCAGGCCGGCGGCATCGTCGGAGAGCGCGCGGTGGGCGGAGGCCGCGAAGTCGCCGCGCACCTGCCCGGCGAGGCGCTGCCACCAGGGCGGGGTGCTCACCGAGGTGGGAGCGGCCTCCGCCCGCAGGATGGCGACCGTCATGTCCGGGCGCCACGGACGGGCCACGCGGGCACGGAATTCGACCCGCTGGCCGGGCAGCAGGGTCCGCCACCCCGCCGCCGGCGCCATCACCAGCACCGATCCGCCGGAATGCACGATCCGTCCCCCCAATCGGTAATCCACCAGCCCGGCCCGCACCATCACCTTCGGCCCGCCGAAAGGCCTGGCGGACACCCGCTTCGGATCATCGGTCAGCTCCACCACCGCCACCAGCCGCTGCCCGGCCCGCACCGCTCGCAACGGATGCGTCTGCACCCGATGCGCGTGCCACGCCCCCGCCACCCCGAACCCCGCCCCGATCACCAAGGCCCCCAGCACCACCCACGCCACCCCACTCCCCCGCCCTGCCCGCACCCGCCGAATCACCGACGCCGCCACACACATCCCCACCAGCCCACACCCGGCCGCCACCCCGAGCCCGACCCGCCACCCCGGCACCAGCGCTGCAACCGTTGCGCCCCAGCAACACACCGCCGCCGGCACCAACCGCGCATCCAGCACCTCGGGCACCTCGACCGGCCCACGGTCCTCCCTGCCGCCCTCCGTAGCCTGCTCCGCCGTCATTGTCGCCATCCCCCTTCGACACGCCGACCCGCCACCGGCCATTCCGCACTGCCAGCGTGCGAGCTCCGGGCTCGGGTAACGAGCGGCCGGGTCTTCGGCTGTGCGGCAGGGAATTTCACGGTGGTCATATCGTCACCCGGTCGCGGAGGCGGTTGAGGCGGGAGTGGCCTATGCCCTCGATTTCGGAGAGTTGGTCGATGGAGGTGAAGCGGCCGTGGCGGGTACGCCAGGTGAGGATTGCGCGGGCGGTGACGGGGCCTACGCCGGGGAGGGTGTCGAGGTCGGACTCGGTGGCGGTGTTGAGGTTCACCTTCGCAGGGACGGCGGTGGAGCGGGGTTGGCCGGAGGGTGCGGGTGAGTTCGCCGGAGGGTGGGCCGAATTCACGATGGTGGTGCCGACCTGCTGCGTGGTGGGGCGGGGTGTGGTGCGGCCGACGATGATCTGATCGCCGTCGATGAGGGGCTGGGCGAGATTGAGGGTGGAGAGGTCGGCTTCGGGGCGGGGAGCGGCGACGCGGAGGGCGTCGGCTACCCGGGACCCCGTGGGGAAGCGGCGGAGCCCGCCGTGCTCGACGAGACCGACGACGCTGACGACGAGTTCGCCGGGGGTGACGGAGCCGCCCGGCGCGCCGGTTGCCGTGGTAGCGAGCGGGATTCGATCTGCCTGCGAGGAGGCGGGCCGCGATGTGGGCGGCTGGGCCGCACCCGGCGCGGGCGTGACTGTGACCGTCGCGGCGGAGGCGGCGGCTTCGGGTGCGGCACCGTCCTGGTCGGCGGGCGCGGTTTCGCTGAGCGCGGCGATCGGTGGGACCGGTTGGGAGACAGGCTTTTCGCGCAGGGTGACGTACCCGGCGAAGAGAATGGCCAGGACGCCGAGCGCGGCGATGACGAGGACACCGCGCGGGCCCGGATCCCAGCGGGTGCCGCGGAAACGTTCGGGGACCAGGCGTTCGTGCCACAGCGACACGCTGCCGCAGGGCTCGGACAGCCAGTCGGGCGAGGATCCGCCGGGGTGACGATCAGCCCGGTGCTCGGGTTCGACGAGCTGGTCGAGCGAGTCCTCGTCCCAGCGGCCGGGATGTGGACGGCCGGAGGCGAATTCCGCCGGGTCGCCGGTGACCTCGGCCGGACCGGAGCGTGGGTCGGTGGCGCGGGCGTTGAGGCGCTGCAGCGGGGTGCGTTCGTCGAGTCGTGGCATGCAGCTCACGGTAGGAGCGACGACGACCCCCGCCGGCCACGCGACCTGGGCTTTCGGCAGACCTGTGGATAGCGAATTACGTTGTGGACAACGCGGTTTCCGCTAGCCGCAGCCGCCCGGCACTACCAGCGCGCCGACCGCGCCCACTCCCAGGTGCACCCCCAGGGTGGGGCCGAATTCGGCGATGATGACCTCCCGGATACCGGGGATCAGATCCCGCAGCTGACCTGCGATGGTGTTGGCGGCCTCCTCGGCCCCCAGATGCTGGACTGCGACCGCCGCCCCGTCCTCGCCGGCCGCATCCACCACGGCCGCAACGAGTTTGGTGAACGCCTTGGAGCGCGTGCGGGCCTTCTCGCGCAGTTCCAGCCGCCCGTTCACGATCTGGATGATCGGCTTGGTGACCAGCTCGGTGCCGAAGAACGCCGCGGCCGTGCTCAACCGCCCGCCGCGCCGCAGCTGCTCGGTCCGGTTGACGACGATGAACGCGCGCCCGCGGCTGGCCGCCGCCACCGCCGAGTCGTAAACGACATCGAGCGGCTCGCCCGCTCGTGCCCGGCGCGCCGCCGCCAGCACCGGCAGCCCGGTACCCAGCCCGGCGCTCAGCGAGTCCACCAGCCGGATCCGATCGGCGGCATCCATGTCCCGCACCGCCTGTCGCCCGGCCTCCCAGGTGCCCGACAGCTGCCGCGAGATGTGCACGGCCACCACGCCGTCGCCGTCGGACAGCTCCAGCGCCTGCTCGTAGACGCTGCGCAGATCACCCGGCGAGGCGGCCGAGGTGGTGACCTGGGAGGAGCCATAGTCGATGTCGCAGTCGTCGATCCCCTCCCGAATCTCGCGATCGTCGACCAGCACGTGCAGCGGCACGGACAGCACACCAAGATCAGCCGTGAGGCCGGCCGGCAGGCTGGCCGACGAGTCGGTCACCACCACCACGGTCATGCAGTGTGTACCTCGTCGGCCGTGGCCGCGGTCAGCACCTTCACCATGGCCCGCGCGACCGCGCTGTGGCCCTCCCAGCCCCAGTGGATGCCGTCCGGGTTGGCGGGGCCGTTGAACACGTTGTCGCGCACGGCGTCCCCGAGATCCACCAGCGGCACCGCGTGCTCGGCGGCCCAGGCCGTCACGGCCCGCACCATGGGCTCGCGCCCGGTGTGCACCTCGGCATAGGCCTCGCACTTGTGCACCGAGGGCAGTACCGCCACGAACGGCAGCTCGGGCCGCAGCTGGGCCAGCGAGTGCCGGGACTGCTCCAGGTAGTCCACGCTCACCGCGGGCGGCAGCGCCACCGGCCAGCCCAGCGGGGACAGCCTGGGCTGCAGCCAGTTGTAGGCCTCGCGCACCCGCCGGCGCACCGAGGACGGCCGCACATAGCGGATCAGCTCGCGCAGCGCGGTCGGCAGCGGCGAGGGCAGCGAGTCCATGCCGCCGGTCGCGAACACCACGGCCCCGGCCCGCGGCACCGCGGCCCAGATGCGCGGGTCACCGATCAGCGCCCAGTAGGCGTCACGGCAGGTCCAGCCGATGCGGGCCACCAGTTCGACGTCCCAGTCCAGCTCGGCGGCAACGAGATTGGGCCAGATGCCGGGATGGTCGGCGGGCAGCCCGCCCTTGGGCCCGAAGTAGGACAGCGAGTCCGCGACCACCACCAGCACCTTGCGCTGCGGCGAACCGTCCTGCGCCGGTTGGGCGTTCGAACTCTCAGAGGACATCAGGGGCTACCTTCGCGACCGCGTTCCACACGTCCAGGCGCCAGCCGGGCCTGTCGATGCCGGGACCGTGGCTGGTCAGCTGCACCCAGCTGGTATTGGCCAGGCCGCCCAGGGCCGGCCAGTTCGCCTCGGGCAGGTCGAGCAGGGCCGCGGTCAGCGCCGCGATCAGCCCGCCGTGCGCAACCAGCATGATGGTACGGCCGGGCCAGTCCTCCCGCGCGGCGAAGAGTTCCTTCACCACCGGCAGCGCTCGCGCGCCCACCTGGAGCTTGGATTCGCCGCCGGGCGGGGTGAAGCGGGCATCGAGCCGCCACGCCTTGCGGGCGCCCGGGTACTCGGCGTCGACCTGGTGGTGGTCCAGGCCCTCCCAGTCGCCGAGGTTGGTCTCGCGCAGGCGCTCGTCGGTGACGACCGGCATGGCCGCGCATTCGGCGACGGCGAGCGCGGTGTCGTGGGCGCGCCTGAGATCGGAGGAGACGATGGCGATCAGGTCGCTGGTCGCCATGTCGGGCGCGCAGTCCTTGGCCTGGCGTCTGCCGATGTCATCGAGGTCGGTGTCGATCTGGCCCTGCATTCGGTCTCCGGCGTTCCATTCGGTCTGTCCGTGCCGCAGCAGAATCAACCGGCGGACGCCGGCCATCTTGCTCACTCGTCGTCCCCGCCCTTGTCTTGCTCGGTCGTCGCGCGCGGATCGCCGATGCCGTCGACCGGCACCGTCGGGCAGTCCTTCCATAGGCGCTCGAGGCCGTAGAAATCGCGTTCGTCCTCGTGCTGGACGTGGACCACGATCTCGACGTAGTCGAGCAGCGCCCAGCGGCCCTCGCGGGTGCCCTCGCGGCGCACCGGCTTGTATCCGGCCTCGCGCAGCTTGTCCTCGATATTGTCGACGATCGCGTTGACCTGGCGCTCGTTGGGCGCGGACGCGATGACGAAGCAGTCGGTGATGACCAGCTGCTCGGAGACATCCAGCACGACCACGTCGGCGGCCAGTTTCTCGTCGGCGGCCCGCGCGGCCACCGTCGCCATCGAGACCGCTTCTGCCGATGCTGTCACCCTGCTACCTCTTCCCTGCGCACTTTCACCATGCACTGTCTTGCGGCACGTACAGGTGCCGTTTCGATATGTATTGGACGACCCCGTCCGGGACGAGGTACCACACCGGCCGGCCCTCCCCCGCCCGCCGCCGGCATTCGCTCGACGAGATGGCCAGGGCCGGAATCTCGATCATCGTGACCGTGCCCTCCGGGTAGTCGCGGAGGTGATCGGCGAGATGGTCGATATTCAATTCGTAACCCGGACGGGTCACGCCGACGAATTTCGCCAGCTCGAACAGTTCCGACCAATCCTGCCACGTCAGGATGCTGGCCAGCGCGTCTGCTCCGGTGATGAAGTACAGATCCGCGTCCGGGTGGAGTTCGGCCAGGTCGCGCAGGGTGTCGACGGTGTAGGTCTCCTTGCCGCGGTCCACGTCGACGCGGCTCACCTGGAACCGCGGATTGGACGCGGTCGCGATGACCGTCATCAGATACCGGTCCTCGGCCGGGCTGACCGCGCGATCACCCTTCTGCCACGGCTGACCGGTCGGTACGAAAATCACCTCGTCCAGGTCGAACCGATTCGCGACCTCACTGGCCGCGACCAGGTGCCCATGGTGGATGGGGTCGAAGGTGCCGCCCATCACGCCCAGCTTGCGGCGGCCGTTCGTATGCACGAAAAGCGAGCTTACCGGGGGCGATTGCGCCGCCCCCGCACCGGCGGGGCTCAGCCGACCCGTGATCCGGATTCAGACCGGCAACAGACGGCCCACGAGGGCGGTCAGCTGGCGGGCCGAACGGCATTCGTGCATCTCGATGATGTCGGCGTAGCGGTCGGCGGCGGAATCGCCGGTGCCCCACATCTTCTCGGCCTCCGGGTTGAGCCAGTAGGCGTGCTTGGCGGTGTCGACCAGCTGCCGGAGGGTGTCCAGCGCCGGATCGCGGTAGTTGGTGCGGGCGTCGCCGAGAATGAGCAGGGAGGTGCGGCTGGTGACGGCGTCGGGGAACCGCTCGGCGAAACCCTCCAGGGCCGAGCCGTAGTCGGAGTGGCCCTCGATGCCGACGACCTCGGCTTCGGTGAAGATGCGGCGGGTCAGCTGATCCAGCGGGGTGGCCGCGTCGAAGAGCCGGGTGACCTCGTCGACGCGGTCCACGAAGGCGAAGATGCGGACCCGGGAGAACTGCTCGCGCAGTGCGTTCACCAGCAGCATGGTGAAGCTGGAGAAACCCGCGACCGAGCCCGAGATATCGCACAGCAGGACGAGATCGGGGCGGCCGGGACGCGGCTTGCGGGTGACGAGGTTCACCGGGACGCCACCAGTGGACATGGATTTGCGCATGGTCTTGCGCAGATCGATCTCGCCGCGGCGGGCTCGACGACGGCGCGCGGCCAGACGGGAGGCCAGGACCCGGGCCAGGCGCTGGCTGCTGCGGCGCAGTTCGTCGAGTTCGGCCTGGGAGATGCGCAGGAAGTCGGCGTCCTCGGCCTGCCGGGCGACGCCGTAGGTGGCGACGCGCTCGCGGCCGATGCGCTCGGCCACCCGGCGGCGGGTCTCGGCTTCGACGGTGCTGCGGAAGTCCTTGATGCGGCCGCGGGCCGTGCGGCGGGCGACCTCGCTGTCGAAGTCGGAATTGTCCATGCCCTGGGCGAGACCGGCGAGAATCCTGCTCACCAGCAGTTCCGGCTGGAGATCCTTCAGCGTCTGGTAGGCGGAGAAGGACGGCCCGCCGGCCGCCTGGTACTGACCCATCTGGTCGACCATCTGCGCTGCCAGCGCCTGCAGCTGCTGCGCCTGCTCGCCCGACGGGTCCTGGATCAGCAACTCCGCCAGCATCTTCCGCAGTTCGAGGATGTCGACCGAGCCGTCCGGCTTGATCGGCAGCTCCACCTCCTCGGCCCCGGCCCGCTCCCCCAGCGCGGCCGGGAACCACAGGTCGAACATGCCGTCGAAGGTGGCGCGCTGGGTGGTGCGGCGCAGCAGCGCGCAGGCCAGGCCCTCGCGCAGCGCCTCCCGGTCCATGAGGTCCAGGACGGTGAGAACCTGTCCGGCGTCCACGGTTTCGGACGGCCCGACCGGAATTCCCCGGCCGCGCAACGCCTCCACGAAGCCGACCAGATGCCCGGGCAGACCGTGTTCGGCCGTCGGTCCCGGCACCTGCACCGGCTTGGCCGGCGTCCCGCCCCCTGTGCCCATCACGGGCGTCCCGCCCCCTGCGCCCATCACGGGCGTCCCGCCCCCTGTGCCCATCACGGGCGTCCCGCCCGAAATGGCCCGCATGGCGGCGGCAACCAGCCCGCGCGGCGAGTTCTCTTTGCCCTTCGAGGGCTCCGACGCCCCGGCCACGATCAGGCCAGCTTCAGCTCGGACTGCGCACGCACGTGATCGGCCTGGTGCTTCAGCACCACTCCGAGCGTGGCCCGCACGGTCTTGTCGTCGAGATCCTTTGCGCCCAGGGCCAAGAGCGTGCGCGCCCAGTCGATGGACTCGGCGACCGACGGCAGCTTCTTGAGCTGCATGCCGCGCAGCACGTGCACGATCCGCACCAGCTGCGCCGCCACCGCGGGCTTCAGCTCCGGCACCCGGCTGGCCAGGATGCGACGCTCGAGCTCCTCGTCAGGGAAATCGATGTGCAGATAGAGGCAGCGACGCTTGAGCGCCTCGGACAGCTCGCGGGTGGCATTGGAGGTGAGCACCACGAACGGCCTGCGGGTCGCGCTGATGGTGCCCAGTTCCGGCACGGTGACCGAGAAGTCGCTCAGCACCTCCAGCAGCAGGCCCTCGATCTCGACGTCGGCCTTGTCGGTCTCGTCGATGAGCAGCACGGTCGGCTCGTCGCGGCGGATGGCGGTGAGCAGCGGTCGTTCCAGCAGGAACTCCTCGGTGAAGACGTCGGCCTTGGTTTCGGCCCAGTCGTTCTCCGAGGAGGCCTGGATGCGCAGGATCTGCTTGGCGTGGTTCCACTCGTAGAGCGCCCGCGCCTCGTCCACGCCCTCGTAGCACTGCAGCCGCACCAGTTCCGCACCCGCGACCTGCGCGACGGCCTTGGACAGCTCGGTCTTGCCGACACCGGCCGGCCCCTCGATGAGCAGCGGCTTGCCGAGCCGGTCGGCGAGGAAAACCGAAGTGGCGGTGGCCTTGTCGGCCAGGTAGCCGGTGCGGGCCAGCCGCTCGATCACATCGTCGACCGACGAGAAGATCGGCTCCTGGTTGGGTGCGGTGGTGGGAGCCACGGCGGTCCTTTCGTATCCAGCGGGTGCTAGACGGGGCGAATCTGCCCGTCGCCCCACACAATCCACTTGGTGGAGGTTAGTTCGGGCAGACCCATGGGTCCGCGGGCGTGCAGCTTCTGGGTCGAAATGCCGATCTCCGCACCGAATCCGAACTGCTCGCCGTCGGTGAAGGCGGTCGAGGCGTTGACCATGACGGCGGCGGCGTCGACGCGAGCGGTGAACTCGCGGGCGGCCTTCAGGTCGGCGGTCACGATGGCCTCGGTGTGGCCGGTGCCCCACTCGTTGATGTGCTCGACGGCCGCGTCGAGATCGTCGACGACCTTCAAAGCGATATCCAGGGACAGGTATTCGTCGGCCCAGTCGGTGTCGGTGGCGGGCACCAGGCCCGGCAGGTCGCCGTGGATGGTGACGCCCTTGTCTTCGAGGGCCTTGATCATGCGCGGCACCGCGGTCTCGGCGATGGCCCGGTCGATGAGCACCGTCTCGGCGGTGTTGCACACCGAGGGCCGGCGGGTCTTGGCGTTGATCAGGATGGACTCGGCCATGTCCAGATCGGCGTCCCGGTGGACGAATACGTGGCAGTTGCCGGTGCCGGTCTCGATGGTCGGCACCAGCGCGTCGCGCACCACCGCATTGATCAGGCCCGCGCCGCCGCGCGGGATCACCACGTCCACCAGGCCGCGCGCCTGGATCAGGTGGGTGACGCTGGAGCGGTCCTCCGCCGGGAGCAGCTGCACCGCGTCGGCCGGAAGCCCCTGCGCTGCAAGCGCTTCCCTCAACACCTCGACCAATGCCGCATTGGACTTCGCCGCCGAGGACGAACCGCGCAGCAGCGCCGCATTGCCCGACTTCAGCGCCAGCCCGAAGGCGTCGACGGTGACATTCGGCCGCGCCTCGTACACCATGCCCACCACGCCCAGCGGCACCCGCACCTGGCGGATTTCGAGACCGTTGGGCAGCGTCGACCCGCGCACCACGTCGCCGACCGGATCCGGGAGCCCGGCCACCTGCCGCAGCCCCGAGGCGATGCCGTCGACGCGGGCCTCGGTCAGCCGCAGCCGATCCAGCAGCGACTCGGCGGTGCCGCCCGCCCGGGCGATCTCGATGTCCTCGGCGTTGGCGGCGAGGACCGCGTCCTTGGCCGCGAGCAGCGCGTCGGCCGCGGCGTGCAGCGCGGCGTCCTTCTGCGCGGTGGTGAGCTGAGCGAGCGTCCGCGACGCCACCCGAGCCCGGCGCGCCGAGTCGTGCACCACCTCGCGGACGGCGTCCCGATCTGTGGTCGTGGGAGCAGTCATAAGGACAGATTACTGATGACGATCCGCCGCCGGTCGGGGGCAGGTTGTTACCGTGGGCGCATGACCGCGAGCATCCGGTTGTCCTCGGGCACCGGCCGATGGGTTCTACTGGCCACCGTCCTCGGTTCGGGGATGGCTATGCTGGACGCGACCGTCGTGAATGTGGCGCTGCCGCGGATCGGTGACGAGTTCGGCGCATCGATGGCGGGACTGCAGTGGACGGTCAATGCGTACACGCTGACGCTGGCCGGATTGATCATGCTGGGTGGGTCGCTGGGCGACCGGTACGGGCGGCGGCGGGTGTTCCTGATCGGGGTGGTGTGGTTCGCCGTCGCCTCCGCATTGTGCGGTGCGGCGCAAGACGTTTCGATGCTCATCGCGGCACGGGCCCTGCAGGGTGTGGGCGGTGCGCTGCTGACGCCCGGCTCCCTTGCCATCATTCAGGCCTCGTTCCGGCCCGAGGAGCGGGCGCGCGCGGTCGGGGCCTGGTCCGGGCTGGGTGGCGTGGCCGGCGCCATCGGGCCGTTCCTGGGCGGCTGGCTGGTGGAGGCGGCCGGCTGGCGGTGGGTGTTCCTGCTCAATATTCCGCTGGCCGCGGTGGTGGTGGCGGTGACGGTCCGGCATGTGCCCGAGACCCGCGATGCCGAGGCGCACGGGAGGTTCGATGTGCTCGGGGCGGTGCTGGCGGCCCTGTGCCTGGCCGGGATCACCTACGCCCTGACCATGGCGCCCGAGCACGATACGAGTCGAATCCTGGTGTGGGGCAGCGCGATCGCGGGCGTCGCCGCGGGTACGGGATTCGTGGTGGTGGAGCGGCGGCGGTCGCGCGACGGCCAGGATCCCGCGGCGATGCTGCCCGTCGCCGTGTTCGCCTCCAAGCAGTTCACCGCGATCAACGTGGTCACCTTCGTCATGTACGGGGCCATGAGCGTGGTCTTCTTCCTGCTGGTACTGACCCTGCAGGTGGTGGCCGGATTCACTCCGATCGCCGCGGGCACGGCCATGCTGCCGGTCACCGTTCTGATGCTGCTGTTCTCGGCCCGCTCCGGCGCGCTGGCCCAGCGCATCGGACCACGCCGGCCGATCACCGCCGGTGTGCTGCTCGCCGCGACGGGCATGCTGCTGATGACCCGCATCGGCATCCACACCTCCTACCTGGTCGATGTGCTGCCTGCCGCACTGGTTTTCGGCGTCGGCCTGACGCTGGCGGTGGCGCCGTTGACCGCGACCGTCCTCGCCACCGCCGACGAACGCCATGCGGGCGTGGCCAGCGGCGTCAACAATGCGGTCGCCCGCGCCGCGGGCCTGCTGGGCGTGGCGGCCATCCCGCCCCTGGCCGGACTCACCGGCGCGGCATACACCAATCCGCCCGATTTCGCCCACGGCTTCCACCTGGCCATCCTCACCTGCGCCATTCTGATGATCGTGGCCGCCGCCCTGGCCTTCTTCACCGTCCGCGACGACGCCCTCCGCACCGCCCCGCCCTCGTGTGAACCGGAATGCCGCACCTTCTCCGCCGTCGCCAGCCCGCCCCTCGAACCCGACCACCACACCGCCCCTACCGAAAGCGAGCCCGCATGACCGCGCCCGAGCCGACCATCACCCAGGCCACCGACACCGTCCCCCAGTACTTCGCCATCAAGGTCGGCGACACCCGCGCCGGCCTGACCGCCTACGTCGATCACGGCCGCCAGCGCATCTTCTTCCACACCGAGATCGACGAGGCCTTCGCCGGTCAGGGCCTGGCCTCGAAACTCATCAGCGCCGCCCTCACCGCCACCCGAGCCGCCGGCAAACGCATCGTCCCCATCTGCCCCTTCGTCAAGGCCTACGTCGAAAAGCACCACGACTTCGACGACATCCTCGACCCCGTCGCCCCGGAGGCCACGTCCATCGTCGAATCCGCCCTCGGCTGAGCCGCCTGAACTACGGTCCGAACCATGGCGCGAATCGCGGTGGTGGGCAGTACCAATATGGATCTGGTGACGACCGTGGTGCGGCGGCCGGAGGCCGGGGAGACGGTGGCCGGGGACGGGTTCGCGCTGGTTCCGGGCGGGAAGGGGTCGAATCAGGCGATCGCCGCGCGGCGGGCGGGGGCCGAGGTCGAGTTCGTGGGGGCGGTCGGCGGGGATATGTTCGCCGAGGCCCTGCGAACGGTGTTGCGGGAGAGCGGGGTCGGGGTGTCGCGGCTGCGGGAGGTCGAGGGTGCCAGCGGGATCGCGACCATCGTGGTGGATGGGGCCGGGGAGAACACCATCATCGTGGTGGCGGGCGCCAACGGTCGGATGACGGAACTGACTGCGGCGGACCTGGATACGATCGCCGCCGCGGATGTGCTCATGTGCCAGTTGGAGATTCCGGTGTCGACGGTGCTCGCCGCGGCCCGCCACGCCCGGGCCAACAACACCGTGGTACTGCTGAATCCCTCACCGGTACAGGACCTTCCGGCCGAGATCTGGGCCGAGGTGGACGTCGCGGTGGTCAACGAGGGTGAGTCGGCGCGGCTGGCCTCCGCGCTCGCGGCCGTCCCGCACGTCATCACCACCCTCGGCGCCGCGGGCGCGTCCTATCGCGGGCCGGACGGTCTCGCGATGACCCACCCCGGCGTGCGGGTAGCGGTCGTGGACACCACCGGTGCGGGCGATGCCTTCACCGGGGCGCTGGCCGCCCACTGGCACGAAGGCCCCGCCACCGCCCTGGCCTGGGCCTGTACCGCGGGGGCGCTGGCCACGACGAAACTGGGTGCCAGTGCCTCGATTCCGGAGTCGGCGGAGGTCGAGCGCGTGCTCGCGGGGTCGGGGCGCGATAGCCGGGTGTGATGATGTGGTGAGGGTCTACGAAAGGGTGTGGCATGTCGCTGCGGCACGGGTTGCTGGGGTTACTGGCGGAGGGGCCGGCCAGCGGGTACGACCTGGCCCAGCGGTTCCAGGAGGCGCTGGGGCCGGTGTGGCCGGCGCGGCATCCGAAGATCTACGCCGAGCTCGGGCGGCTGGCGGAGGCCGGAATGATCGAACTGGACAGCGAAGGGGCGCGGGGGCGCAAGGCGTACCGGATCACCGAGGCCGGGCTGGCCGAGGTGCGGCGGTGGCTGGTCGAGGACGAGGTCGATCACACCCTGCGGTTGGAACCGCTGCTGCGGTCGTTCTTCTTCTGGCTGATGGAGCCGAAGGATCTGGGCGAGCACCTGGATCGCGAGGGGAGGTTCTTCAGCGATACCGCGGCCATGTACCGCGAACTGGCCCTGGCCAAGGACCGCGGCGAGTTCGGCACCGATCCGCACGACAGGTCCAAGCGGATCGCGGTCGAGGCGGGCATCCGGTTGTACGAGGCGCTGGCCGAATGGGCCGAATGGGCGCGCGACGAGATCGACGAGGATCGGTAAACACCTAGGCCGCACCGGGATTCGAATCGATCGGGATACTCGCGACCGTTGACATGTACCTTGGGACATGTACTCTTGTTCATGTACCCGGGTATGCGTATCAACCGCGATTCGATCCGAGGCTTCACATGACAACAGCCACCAACGCACACGCGATCCTGCTCACCGGCGCGGGCGGCGGCATCGGCCGCGCCTGCGCACTGGCCCTGGCCGCCAGGGGATTCCACGTCTACGCCGGGGTCCGCACCCCGACACCGGACCTGGACGCCACCGGCATCACCCAGCTCACGCTCGATGTCACCGATTCCGCAAGCGTCGCGGAAGCCGCCGAACAGGTGGCGAAATACCAAGACGGACAGCGGCTCCACGCCCTGATCAACAATGCGGGCGTACTCGTCCAGGGCCCGACCGAACTGGTGCCGATCCCCGAGTGGCACCGGCAATTCGAGGTCAATGTGCACGGTCCGGTGCGCGTCATCCAGACCTTCCTGCCCCTGCTACGGGAGGGCGGCGGCCGGATCGTGAACATCAGCGCGGCCAGCGCCCGGGTCGCTTTCCCCTTCCTCGGCCCCATCGGCGCGAGTAAGGCCGCGCTGGAGTCGTATTCGGAATCACTGCGCGTCGAACTGGCCCCGTGGCGCATACCGGTATCGGTCGTACAGCTCGGAGCCATGCGCACGGAGATCTTCGCCAAGTCCGCTGCCGCAGCCGAAGCCGCACTGGCACAGGCGGATCCGCGGACCGCCGGACTGTACGATCGCCAGCTCACCGCCTTCGAGCGGGCCGCGGCCGGGCAGCGCTACGCGCCGGTCGATGTGGCGGTTTCCGCCATCACCCGCGCGGTCGAGGCACGCAAGCCGAAGGCGTTCTATGTAGCGGGATCCGATGCACGACTCGCGGTCTTGTTGTCCCGTCTCCCGGCGAGGCTGCGCGACAGGGTATTCCAGCGCGCGCTCGGCCTGTCGGGCATCGCGCTCACCGCCACCGCGACGGCGTAGCGGGCACCGGGAACAGATGGCGGTGATCCGCCTTTCCATCAACGTGGACATTCGACCAAAAAGTTGAACCCGACGAATGTCCGCACCGTTCGACATCGACATAGGACACGAGATTCAGGAGATGGGCCAATGGATTTGAGACTGGGCGGCAGAACCGCGCTCGTGACCGGCGCGTCGGCGGGCATCGGCGCGGAGATCGCGCGGGTACTCGCCGCGGAGGGCTGCCACCTGCATCTGGCCGCCCGCAACAAGGAGCGGCTGGACGAAATCGGCGAGCAGCTGCGCGCCGAACACGGGGTGCACGTGCGCTCCCACCCGGTGGACCTGCGATCGACCGAGGATCTCACCGGGCTGGCGGACGCGGTCGGTGCGCCGGACATCCTGGTCAACAATGCCGGTGACATTCCGGCCGGAACCCTGGGGGCCGTCGACGCCGAAACCTGGCGGCACGCATGGGAACTCAAGGTCTTCGGATACATCGACCTGAGCCGCCGCGTCTACGCGGAAATGAAGCGGCGCGGCGGCGGCGTCATCGTGAACGTCATCGGCTCGGCGGGCGAGCGGCCCGATGCGGAGTACATCGCGGGCAGCACCGGCAACGCTGCGCTCATGGCGTTCACCCGCGCGCTGGGCAGCCGCAGCTGGCGCGACGGCATTCGGGTGGTCGGCATCAATCCGGGCCCGGTGGCCACCTCGCGCATCACCACACTCATCGAGACCAATGCCCGCTTCGCCGAGATGGCGGCGAACTTCCCGTTCGGCCGCCCGGCCCATCCGCGTGAAATCGCCGATACGGCAGCGTTTCTCGCCTCGGACCGGTCCGGCTACACCACCGGCACCATCGTCACCATCGACGGCGGCCTGAGCCTGATCTGAGGCTCAGCCGACCGAGGTCGTCTTGCCCGTGTGCAGGGCGACCAGGTCGGCCATCTGCCGGCCGGCCCGCTCCAGGGGTGCGGTCGAGCGGGTCGCCAGCGACATGACGACCGCGCCCTCGACCGCCGCGATGATGGTGGTCGCGAGGGAGCGGGCGGTGTCGGGTTCCACGGCCTCGGCCTCGAGCCGGTCGGCCAGGATGCCCTCCCACTCGCCGAAGGTCTCCCCCGCCACGTCGGCCGCCTCGGGCGATTCCGATCGGCCGAGCGCCGCGGCCACGATCGGGCAGCCCGCGGTGAAGTCACTCGAGACCAGCACGTCCCGCCACAGGGCCGGGAAGGCGGCGATGGCGCCGGCCAGATCGGTGCCGGCGGTGACGGTTCGCATGAGTGCACTGGTGGCCTGCCCGGCGGTCCGGGTGGCCTCGGCGACCAGTTCGGATTTCCCGCCCGGGAAGTTCAGGTAGATCGACCGGCGGGAGATGCCGCTGTGCTCGAGCAGCTGCGCGATGCCGGTCCCGGCGATGCCATTGCACCGCATCAGGGCGATGGCGCTGTCGATGAGGCGGTCGCGGGCACCCATGGACGATTCCTCCTTGCTCTATACCGATCGGTGTACTACCGTTTTCGGATATACCGATTGGTCTACCTCAGTGTAGTCCGCCGCTCTACTCTTCGACGAGGAATCGGGGCCCACACCATGCCGTCAGCATCCACCGCGCGACAGTCGACACTGCACGATCCCCTGCCACTGGCCAGCGGTCAGGTGCTACGCAATCGGATCATGAAATCCGCCCTGAGCGAAGGGCTGGCGAAGGGCGACAATGCACCCGACGCGCGGCTGGAACGACTGTACGACCGCTGGAGCCGCGGCGGCTACGGCCTCATTGTCACCGGCAATGTCATGGTCGACCGCCGCCACTGCGGCGAACCCGGGAATGTGGCCATCGAGGACGAACGGCATCTGGAGGCCCTCACCCGCTGGGCCGAGGTCGCCAAGGACGGCGGCGCCAAGGTCTGGGTGCAGCTGAATCATCCCGGGCGGCAGGCCAATCCGATCGTCACCCGGACCCGCGCGGTCGCACCCTCGGCCATTGCCATGGGCATCCCCGGCGTGCCCGCCCCGCGCGAGCTGACCGAGGACGAGATCCTCGACATCATCGCCCGCTTCGGCCGCGCCGCCCGGGTCGCCGAGGCCGCCGGATTCGACGGCGTCCAGATCCACGGCGCGCACGGCTATCTGGTCTCGCAGTTCCTGTCCCCGCTGTCGAATCAGCGCACCGATGCCTGGGGCGGCGACGCCGAGCGCCGGCGGCAATTCGTGGTCGAGGTGGCGCGCAGCATTCGCGCGGCGGTGAGCCCGGGCTTCGGGCTGGGCATCAAACTCAATTCGGCCGACTTTCAGCGCGGCGGTTTCACCGAGGACGAGTCGCGCACGGTCATCGAGGAACTGTCCGGCGAGCAGGTGGACCTGTTCGAAATCAGTGGCGGCAGTTACGAATCCCCGGCCATGATGGGCCGGCCGCGCACGGCCTCGGAAGGCACTCGCGCCCGCGAGGCGTACTTCCTGGACTACGCCGAGACCGCCCGGCAGGCCGCGGGCGCGGTCCCGATCGCGGTGACCGGCGGCTTCCGCTCCCGCGCCGCCATGTCCGACGCACTGGCCGGCGGCACCTGCGATCTGGTCGGCCTGGGCCGCCCCGCGGCCGTGATCCCCAGCGCCGCAACCGATCTGCTCACCGATCGTACCGACGCGCTGCGCCCGCCGCACATCTCGCTGGGCCTGCCCCCGCGCCTGGCCGCCAATGGCGGCCTGAAGTCCTTCGACGGCGCGCTCGACCTGCAATGGCACACCGACCAGCTGCACCGGCTCGGCGCGGGGAAGGACCCCGATCCGGACCGCTCGCCCTGGCTGACGGCGGTGACCATGCTGCGCCGCAACGGCTTCGACGCCTTCCGCAGCAAGCGGTCCGCCGCCCCGCGCACCACCGCCGACCGGGCGGCCCGCAAGTTCCGCACCGAGCGCGCCATGGGCCGCTATGTGATGAACCCGACCGTCCGCGCCCTGGACCGGATCGGCATCCGCACCGCCTTCGCCAGCGAGATCGAAACCGTCGGCCGCAAGTCCGGGCAGCCACGCCGCGTGCCGGTGTCGCAGCTGTTCGACGATGAGGGCGCGTGGGCCATCTGCCAGCACGGCCTGCGGTCGGGCTGGGGCCTGAACCTCACGGCCAATCCGAATGTCCGTGTCCGCCAGGGTGATGACTGGCGCACCGGCACCGCCGCGCTGCTCCCCGACGACGATGTGGTGGCCCGTGCCCGCACCTTCGCTCCACATCCGGCGCTGGCCCCGTTCACCCGTGGCGTCTTCGCGGCGCTGGAGAGCGATCCGGTGACGGTCCGGATCACCTTCACCGATCGATAGTCCGAGGGCATTTCACCGTAATCGGAAATTTATTTCCGTGTGATATGGTGAAAGCGAAAGCGAATTCTCCTGTCTACCATCGGATCTCGCGGTAGCGATTACCGATATCGGGCTGCCGCGCATCCTTACGTGGAGGGAGAATTCGATGGACAACGGCTCGACGGACAACAGGGGCCCGAGCCGGACCGCGATGATGGCGGCGGCCGGTCGCGCCGCGCATCTGATCGTGGATCGCCCACCGCATCTGTTCCAGGACACCGTGGCCGAGACGCTGCTGGGCGAGCGGGCCGCCGAACTCATCTCCTATCACCGGGAGTCCGGCGATCACCCGGTGCTCAGCGGCACCAGATCCCAGGTCAGCGCCCGCAGCCACTACACCGAGGCCCGGCTTGCGGCCGGCGAGTTCGAGCAGTACGTGATCCTGGGCGCGGGCCTGGACTCCTTCGCCTACCGCTCACCCCTGGCGGGGCGGGTCGCGGTCTACGAGGTGGACCATCCCGCCACCCAGGCGTGGAAGCGGGAATTGCTCGCCGCCGCCGGAATCGGCTTCTCCACGGTCGAATTCGTCGGCGTCGATTTCGAACGCGACAACCTGGCCGCGGAATTGACCGCATACGGCTTCGACCCGAATCGGCCCGCACTGGTGAGCTGGCTGGGCGTCACCATGTATCTGACCGAATCGGCGATCGGCGCCACCCTGGACACGCTGTCGGGCTGGGCGCCCGGCACCGAATTGGTGATGGAGTACGCGCTGCTGCCGGAGCTGCGCGACGAATCCGGTTGTGTCTTCGCCGAATTCGCGCTCGCCGCCACCGCGGAACAGGGTGAGCCGATGCTCAGCTTCTTCTCACCCGAGTCCGTGACCGCGCTGCTCGACCGGCACGGTTTCGGTGTGGCCGAACACATTTCGCAGCACACCGCGGTCGACGCCGCCCTCTGGCAGCGCGCGGACGGCCTGCGGCCGGTCGACTTCTGCCGACTGGTGCGCGCTCACATTCCGGGACGGACCAGGATCTGAATGTGATCGTCGGGATTGCGCAGTGACTCGATGGCACCCGCGACCCCGTCCAGCCCCACCTGATCGGTGATGAGCGAGGCGGCGTCCACGGTGCCATCGGCGATGCGGCGCAGGGTCTTCGCGTACTCCTCGTGCGGGTACACCATGCACATCTGCAGCGAGATGTCCTTGTAGATGCCGACGATGGGCCGGATGACATCGTCGGTCATGACCGCGCCGATCTGCAGGATGGCCGTCTCGCGCGGGACCTTGTACATGAGGTCGTTGAGCAGTCCCGGCACCGAGGCGCACACCCACACGTGCAGCTTCTGCCCCGGCGCGGACAGCTCCTGCCACACCTCGACCGGATCCTCGACGGCCGGATCCACCACCCGGTGCGCGCCCAGCCGCAGCGCGGCCTCCCGGCGCAGCTTCGATGGATCCGAGGCCACGATGGGTGCGACGCCGCGCTCGTCCAGCGCGGCCACCGCGCCCAGACCGACAGGCCCGCAACCGATCACGATCCCGGTCCCGTCCGGCCCGATGCCGGTGCGCGCCACATTGCCGAACCCGACCGCCAGCGGCTCGGTCAGGGCCGCGACGTGCGGCGGCACATGATCGGGAATGGGCTCGAGCGCCATGGCCTGCAACACCATGCGCTCGCCGAAGCCGCCCGGGAACTCGTTGGAGTATCCGACTCCGTGGATCCCGCCGGCGGCGTCCAGCGCCCAGGGCAGCGCGACCACGTGCTGCCCCTCCACGAACGGTGTGTCCGTTCCGGCGCCGATGACCCGGGCCGCCAGTTCGTGACCCAGCACCAGGTCCCGGTGCGGATCGAACAGAAAGGTCGGCACGCCGCTGTCGCGCGAGGCCTGCAGGAACTCGTCGGTGTGGTCGAGCGCCTGCTTGTCGGATCCGCAGATCCCGCAGGCGATGGTCTCGACCAGCACCTGCCCGGGTCCGGGGACCGGTTCGGGTACCTCGTCGACCACGAGCTTCCGATTCCGCATGACTACCGCACGCATGTCACTGTCCTTCTGTGCCGGGAGCGCGGGAGCGGGCGGGTCAGCCCCTAGCCCACTCGTGGCCCCAGTAGCTGTCGGCGGTCATCTCCTCGGCGACGTAGTCGTCGCCGACGAGCATTCCCTCGCAACCGAATTCGAGATCCCAGTTGCCCGGGGTGCGGACGTAGAAGGAGATCATCTTGTCGTTGGTGTGGCGGCCCAGCGTGGAGGACACGTGGTAGCCCGCCTTGTTCACACGGTCCAGGGCGCGGCCCACATCGTCGAGCGAATCCACCTCGACCATGACGTGCACGATGCCCGGGCCATCCGGCCGCGAGCCCGGAATGAGCGCCAGGCTGTGGTGGCGGGCATTGACGCCCATGAAGCGGATCCAGATCGGGTGCTCGGGCGGACCCACCCGGAACGAGCCGCGGGAGGCGAAGCCCAGCACCTCGGTGTAGAACTTGCGCGCCTCTTCGATGTCGCGCACCGGCAGCACCACGTGGCCCAGACCCAGGTCCCCGGTGACGAACCGGTTGCCGAACTTGCCGACCACCGGGCTGTGGTCCAGCAGCGGGCCGTGGAAGACCTCGATGGTGAACCCGGACGGATCGACGAAGGCGATGGCCTCCTCGACGTGCCGGTTGGCGGCCTCGGCGAGCGTCAGCGCGGTGACCGCGACGCCGGCCTTCTCCAGGATCTCGCGCACCAGCTCCAGCGAGCGCCGGTCGGCGACCTGCCAGCCGACGGCGATGACCGCGTCCCGGTCGCCGGGCACCAGTTCGAGCCGGTAGGTGTGCTCGTCGACGCGCAGGTACACCGAATCGGCGTTCGGGCCGGAGCCCTCGGCGAAACCGATGGTGTCGAAGGCGAATGCGCGCCAGGCGTCCACATCGGCGATCTGGGCGCGCACGTAGCCGAGCGAGGCGAAGGCAGCCATGGTGATACTCCTCGGGAGATTCGGGATATCAGGAATAGGTGACGGTGACGTCGTCGGTGATCGGAACGGCCTGGCAGGCGAGCACATAGCCGTCGGCGATGTCCTCCTCCTCCAGAATTTCATTGCGGCGCATGCTCACCTCGCCGGAGACCACCCGGCACACGCAGGCGCTGCACGCGCCCTCCTTGCACGAGTACGGGGCGTCCAGACCCTTGGCCAGCATGGTGTCGAGCAGGGTCTGCTGCCGCGGCCAGGTCAGCTCGTGGTTCTCGCCGTCGAGCTCGACCCGCGCGAGGGCGGCGTCACCGTCGTCGGCCACCACCTCGGTTGCGGCCGTGTCGATCTCGAACGGGTTGCCGGACAGCGAGACGAACTTCTCCGAGTGGACGCGCTTGCGGTCCGCGCCGAGCTCGGCCATGGCCGCCGCGACCGCGTCCATGAACGGACCGGGACCGCAGACGAAAACCTCCCGGCCCGCCCATGGACGCGCCATCGCGGCCAGGCCGGCCACGCTCGGCAAGCCCTGCACCGACTGCAGCCAGTGCAGCACCAGGAGCCGATCCGGCTGCGCGGCAGCCAGTTCCGCGAGTTCCTCGGCGAAGATCACCGAATTCTCGTGCTGGTTGGCGTAAATCAGCGTGCAGTGGCCGGAGCCCTGCGCCAGTACGGATTTCAGGATGGACAGCACCGGTGTGACACCGCTGCCGCCGGCGAACAGCAGCAGGTCGGTGTCCAGCGACTCCGGGGTGAAGATGCCGGCGGGCGGCAGCACGTCCAGGGTCAGGCCCTCGGTGGCGTTGTCGCACAGCCAGTTCGAGCCGTAGCCGTCGACGGTCCGCTTGACGGTGACCTTCAGCGGACCGCCCTCGTGCGGCGCGCTCGACAGCGAGTAGCAGCGGCTCACCGACCCGGTGAGATCGCTCGGGATGCGCAGGGTCAGGAACTGTCCCGGACGATACGAGAACCGGTCGGCGTGCGCGGCGTCCGGCGCCAGCTCGAGCGACACCGCGTCGGCCGTCTCGCGCACCACGCGCACGATCCGCACCGATGTGATCCCGCTCACCTGCGCGGCTTCCACAGCCGCGTCCACCTCGAAGTCCGTGACCGTCATCCGTTCCACCAGTTCCATTCCTGTGCTGTCAGTTTCGACCCCGTCCCGGAGGGGTATCCGCTACTCGGGGCCGACCGCCGACGATGTCGGGAGGCCCACCCGGAGGTCGCCGACCGCAGCCGGCGACCCCACTCAGGCCAGAGTTCGCCCGCGAGTGCGCACGTCCACGTCACGCGTGCTGACGGTCAACGCACCCGAGGCGACGGCCTCGTCGATGCTGGCCCGCAGCGCCGGGCAGGTGTGAGCTCGCAGCCCGGTGTCCGCGAGTTCCGTGCAGGCGGCCTGCGCGTCCCTGTTCCACTGCACGCTGGTGTGCTGGTCGCTGTACTTCTCCACCAGCACGCAGGTCCCGCAGGAGCGGCACGAAACCTTGTCCATGGCAGCGTCTCTCAGCCCTGTGCCACTGCGTCGGAGGCGGTGCTCGCAACGGCGGCTTCGCGCTTGGCGATATTGTCGGCGACCTCGGCTTCCCACGCGGTGACCGCGCGGGTGGTGTCCACCTCGTACTCGAAGCGGTCGGTCATCTCGTCCTTGACCTCGGCCGTGTCCACGTAGAACTGCTCGTACCAGCGACGCAGCTGGTAGACCGGCCCGTCCTCCTCGCACAGCAGCGGATTGTTGATGCGCGACTTGCGCTTCCAGATGGCCGCGTCCTGCTCGAAGCCCTTGCCCAGGCCGCCCACGAACTTCTCGGCGATCTCCTGCGCCTGCTCGGCGGGCACGCCCTCCGGCCTCTTGGCGATCGCGCCGTACATGAGCACGAACTGGTCCTCGTCGATCGGATAGTGGCAGTTGATCAGGTAGCCCTCGACGACCAGCCCGTTCGGGCTCTCGCTCTCGAGGTAGTCGATCATGTAGGAGGGCCCGTAGTAGGAGGCCTCCGACTGCAGGATGTTCTTGCCGCCCAGCGCCTTGGCGGTCTCGCCCATCATGTCCTCGCGCGACACGGAGGTCATGTACTGGCTGGCGGTGTGGCCCTCGAAGACGTTCTTGAAGAAGGTCGGGAAGCCGTAGTGCACGTAGAAGAAGTGCGCCATGTCCACGACGTTGTCGACGACCTCGCGGCAGTTGGCGTCGACGATCATCGAGTTCCAGGTCCAGTCGGTCCACTCGTCGTCGAAGGCGGCGTCGATGCGCGGGATCGCCAGCTCGGCCGGCGGCTGCTTGCCCTCCGGGTCGTTCCAGACGAACAGCATCTTGTTCTCGACCATGGTCGGCCACGCCTTGGTGCGGGCCAGCGGGGGCACGCGACGCGCGTACGGGATGCCGGTGCACTTGCCCTTGCCGTTCCAGCGCCAGTCGTGGAACGGGCAGGCGATGGAGTCGCCCTTGACGGTGCCGTCGGCCAGGTTGCCGCCCATGTGGGGGCAGTACGCGTTGAGCACGTTGAGGGTGCCGTCCTCGGCCGCGAACACCACGATCTCGGTACCGAAGGCCTTGACGGTGTGCGGCTTTCCATCGCGGAAGGAGTCGGCCAGGCCCAGGCAGTGCCAGCCGCGCGCGAATCGCGCCGGGGGCTTGCCCGCGTCGATGACCCGCACCTCACCGTCCATGGTGGTCATGTGAATTCCTCTCCCTTGCCTTGCTTCGATGGTTGCGGCCGATGTGACGGCGACGACAGCGCAGTCTCACTGGCCGGGCTGTGACTACTGATGGACGAGACGACCGCGCCGGCCGATGGCCGGGACGACTACGCCCACTGATGCTCGGGACGACCGTGCCTACTGCGTGTCGAGACGACCGAACGCCGCGCGATAGAACAGCAGCGGCTTCGCCTCGGAATGCTCATTCAAGCAGGTCACGCGGCCGATGACGATGGTGTGGTCGCCGCCGTCGGCTTCGTCGTACAGCTCGCAGTCGATGGAGGCCATGGCCCCGGCGAGCAGGGGCGAGCCGTTCTCCGAGGCGGTCCACTCCACGCCCGCGAACTTGTCGGCGCCCGGACGCCCGAGCTGACGGCAGATCTCGGCCTGATCGTCGGCCAGGATGTTCACGCAGAACCGGCCCACCTCACGGATCCTAGGCCAGGTGCTCGAGGTCCGCGCCGGGAAGAAGCTCACCAGCGGCGGGTCGATGGACAGCGATGCGAACGACTGGCACGCGAAGCCGAGGGGTTCGTCCTCGTCAAGGGCGGTGATCACGGTGACTCCCGAGCAGAACCTGCCGAGAACGGTCTTGAATGCCGTCGCGTCGATGGCCGGTGTCCGGCCGCCGGGCACATTGACACCAGTAAGCACCGGCGCCTCCTTATTTCGATCCGAAATATAGCTAGCAGTCATGACAGCAGGTCGCGCGCAGGAGGCGTCAACTCCGTGGTTCGGTGATCGGGACACGGATGCGTAGGTTTTACGTAGTTCTCCCGATTCCGCAGGTTGTGGCACAAGGCACTGTGATGGGTAGCACAAGCTCCGAACTAGGTACATGCCTAATCGGAATAGTCCTAGACTGGATATGAACCAACGGAGGTACATATGTCCGTCACCATGCTGCCCCCGGCGGAGACTCGACACCCACACAACCCCATGCGCGCCAAGGAATCTCGCGCCAGCGCTGAGGTTCCCGTCTCGATGATCGAGCGGATGACCTTGATCCTGGACGCTTTCGACGCATCCACCCCAACCCTCACGCTGCTCGGCCTGGTCGAGCGCACCGGGCTGCCGCGGTCCACCGTGCACCGGATCCTCGACCAGATGATCAAGCTGCGCTGGCTGGCCCACACCTCGGGCGGCTACCGGCTGGGCATGCGCGCACTCGAGCTCGGCGGACTCACCGCCGACCACAACGAGATTCGCGATGCCGTGTCCCCGCTGCTGCACGAGCTGAGCCAGCGCACCGGCATGGTCGGACACCTGGCCGTCCTCGACGGCCGCGACGTGGTCTACCTGGACAAGGCCGGCGGCCGCTTCGCCGCCAGCCTGCCCACCCGCCTGGGTGGCCGGATGCCCGCGCACGCCACCGCGCTCGGCAAGGCCATGCTCGCCTGCCTGGAGCCGAACATCGCCGACGCCGCGCTGCGCACCCGGCTGCCGCGCCTGACCCCGCGCACCATCTGCGAGCCCGAGGCGCTCTCGCGCGAGCTGCAGCAGATCCGCATGCGGCAGGGCGTGGCCATCGACCGCGAGGAGGCCGTCGCCGGAATCGCCTGTGTCGCAGCGCCGCTGCGGGGCCGCGGCACCGCGCCCGCCGCGCTGTCGCTGTCCGGCCGCGCCGACGGCATGAGCTACGACCGGCTGGCCCGCGTCGTGCTCGAGGTCGCGCACGAGGCCGGCCGCACCCTGTTCCCGCGTCGCGCCCACTGGCGTTGAGCGGAGCCAGGGCATGCGGGGGCGATACAGTTCGATCATGACCGATGGCGTGCCCGCCGAAGAGGCGCAGGCGATTCCGGAACTTCCCACAACGGCGTGGGCGGTTCTCGGAATGCTCTCGCACGCCGAAGAACTGTCCGGATACGACCTGAAGAAATGGGCCGACTGGAGTCTGCAGTTCTTTTACTGGAGTCCGTCGTTCAGCCAGATCTACGCCGAGCTCAAGCGTTTGGAAAAGCACGGCTACGCGATCTCCCGGACCGTGGTGTCCGAGGACGGCATGCGCGGCAAGCGCATGTACGCGATAACCGAGAGCGGGCGCGAAGCGGCCTCGAACTGGGTCAACCACTCCCCCGTCGAGGCTCCCGTCCTCAAGCACAGCGTGATGTTGCGGGCCTGGCTGGGGCACCTGGCCGAGCCCGAGCGCATGCGCGAGATCCTCACCCAGCACATCGAATACACCGAGACCATGCGGCGGCGCGCACAGGCCGACGCCGAGGGCGCGGATGTGAATCCGGACTGGGCATATCCCAGCGCGGTATTGCGTTGGTGCGTCAAGCATTACGAGGCCGAAAAGGAATTCGCCGAGGATCTGCTGGCGGATTTGGACAAATTGGCGAGACAGCGTAGCCGTCGGAAGCCTGCGAAGAAGCAGAATTCCAGCGATTCCCACTGAACGGACTTGGTGATAGTCGACGCCCGGTGGCCGTGACACGGTTCACACGATCGTGTTACTACCCACCCTGGAGGACGCCACATGTCCACCTCCGTCGACACCGCGGTGCCGCCCGGAACTGCGCCTGACGATTCCGGTCGCCTCGACGGCGCATCGCAGCTGAGGATCTGGTCGGTCCTCGCGATCATCGTGCTGTTCACCGAGGTCTCCCCGATGCAGTACGTGATGGTCGCGTCCGCATTGCGGCAGATCGCGCCCACGTTCCCCGACCAGGGCGCGAACATCAACTGGGCCATCATCGTCTTCGGCATCTTCGGCGCCGCCGTGTCCCCGCTGATCGGCAAGCTCAGCGACATCTACGGTAAGAAGCGGATGTTCCTGGTCTGCAGCGTGCTGTTCATGATCGGCACGGTCATGTGTGCCATCACCAGCAACTGGGCGGTCTTCCTCGTGGGCCGCGCGCTGGAGGCGACGGCCATCGCGACCACCGTGGTGTCCTACGGCCTGATCCGGGACCTGATGCCGCGCCGGATGGTTCCCATCGGTCTCGGCATCGCCTCCACGGGTCTGGGCGTATCCGCCCTCGCCGGTCCGCTGATCGGCGGCTACATCACCGATCACTACTCCTGGCGTGGACTGTTCTGGTTCCTGTTCGTCTTCACCGTGATCATGCTTCCGCTGCTGATCATTTTTGTGCCGGAATCG
The DNA here is from genome assembly GCF_050942175.1 of Nocardia sp. CA-151230. Lineage (NCBI taxonomy): Bacteria > Bacillati > Actinomycetota > Actinomycetes > Mycobacteriales > Nocardiaceae > Nocardia > Nocardia sp. CA-151230. The sequence goes on along the minus strand of NZ_CP192061.1, from coordinate 1,903,616 downwards.
AAGCTGCGCACCCCGCAGCGCCTGGACATCATCGGCGCGGTGCTGCTCGGCGCGGGCGCGACCCTCACCCTGCTGTACCTGGACAAGGGTCAGGATTGGGGCTGGACCAAGCCCTCCACCCTGGTCTGGCTGATCGCCGGCCTGGTGCTGCTCGCGCTGTTCCCGATCGTGGAGATGCGGGCGAAGCACCCGATCATGGACATGAAGCTGCTGTTCAACCCGCGAGTCAGCGTGGTGCTGTTCATCGGTCTGCTGGCCTCGTTCATGATCGGCTACCAGTCCTACGCGACCGGCTACATGACCCAGTCGCCGCCGTCCGCCGAGGTGGTCCAGCAGGTCAAGGACGCCACCTGGGATCAGGTGAAGGCCGGGGCGCTGAGCCAGGCGCAAGCCACGGCACTCACGCAGGCGCGGGCCCAGGGTCTCGCCGCGGCCGAGGCACAGGCCAAGGCTGCGATGCCGCCGGGCATGGACCTGCCGCCGGATGTGGTCAAGATGTTGACCGACAAGGTGAATGCGCAGGTGACCCCGGAGGTCGTCAACGCGCAGGTGCCGCCGGAGCAGGTGTACCAGCACTTGCCGCCGGACATGGTCAAGGTCGATCTGAACCCCGGCTACAGCTACGGTGACAACTTCTCGCTGCTGAAGTTCGCCACCCACGTGACCCTCGCGCAGTCCTTGATCGCCATGGTGTTCGGCTTCCTCGGCGGCCTGTGGATCCGGCGCTCCGGCGCCCGCTGGCCACTGGTGACGGCACTGGTCATCTTCGGCGGCAGCGGCCTGGCCTATGCGGCCCTCTCGCACGGCTGGCAGACGCAGGCGCTGATCAGCGCGGTGTACGGTGCGGCCTTCGCGCTGTACTACGCGTCCACGCCGAACCTCATCGTGGAAGGCGTTCCGGCACAACAGCAGGGCATCAGCGCCGGCATGCTGGGTGTCATGCAGGCCATGGGCGCGGGCATCGGCCTCGCGGTCGCGACCGCGTTCCTGGTCGCCAACCCGGTCCAGGCCGTGGTGACGGTGGCAGGTCAGCCGCCGGTCACCAAGGACATCCCGCTGCTGTACGCCGACAAGGGATACGAGATGGGCTTCTACTTCGTGGCGATCTCCGCCACGGTGGCGCTGATCGGAGCGTTCTTCATGAAGCACGGCCGGACCCCGGCCACCGGTGGTGCCGCGCACTGACCCCCTCCGCGTGAAGCACTGACAATCGAATGAACAACGGCCCGGAGGCGATTCGCCTCCGGGCCGTTGTGGCGCACTGGAAAACTCCGTCACCACTATGGCTCGCGACGCGCGCTCACCGCACTTTCCTGACCGCTGAGCGGGACCTCACCTCGTTGTTCCGCACTCGTCATATTTCGATTGGAAATAGGTCGCCAGCCCGTGCGGCCGGAGGAGGTGGTCGACGATGACCGGTGAACTCGACTCGATCGCGGCCGCGGTGGCGGCGGTGGCCCGCGGCGGCATGGTGCTGGTCGTGGACGACGAGAACCGCGAGAACGAGGGCGATCTGATCCTGGCAGCCGAGCATGCGACCGCGGAGAACATCGCGTTCCTGGTGCGGCACACCAGCGGGGTGCTCTGCGTGCCCATGGCCGGCGAGGACTGCGACCGCCTCCAGCTGCCGCCGATGACCTCAATCAACGAGGACCCCAAGGGCACCGCCTACACCGTCTCGGTGGACGCCGTTTCCGGTGTCAGCACCGGCATTTCGGCCGCCGACCGCGCCTGCACCATGCGACTGCTGGCCGACCCGCGCACCACCGCGGCCCAGCTCTCCCGGCCCGGGCACGTGTTCCCGCTGCGTGCGAATCCCCGTGGCGTGCTGGGCCGTCCGGGCCACACCGAGGCCGCCGTCGACCTGATGCGCCTGGCCGGGCTGCGTCCGGCCGGTGTCATCGCCGAGGTCGTCAATGACGACGGCGGCATGGCGCGGCTGCCCGAGCTGCTGGTCATGGCGCGGGAATGGGGTATCCCGCTGGTCTCCATCGCCGACCTGATCGCGCATCGGAAGCAGTTGGAGCACGGCATCATCCGCGAGGTCGAGACCCGGCTGCCCACCCGATTCGGCGACTTCCGTGTCTACGGCTACTCCGACGCCCACACCGGCGCGGAACACCTCGCCCTCGTCCATGGCGACCCGTCGGGCGAGAACACGCTCGCCCGAGTGCATTCCGAATGCCTCACCGGCGACGCCTTCGGCTCGCTGCGCTGCGACTGCGGCGAACAACTCGACGCCGCCCTGGAGGCCGTCGCCGAGGCCGGGCGCGGCGTCATCGTCTACCTGCGCGGCCAGGAGGGGCGGGGCATCGGCCTGCTCAACAAGCTCCGCGCCTACGAACTCCAGGACGCGGGCGCGGACACCGTGGACGCGAACGTCCGCCTGGGCCTGCCCATCGACGCCCGCGACTACGGCGCCGCCGCCCGGATCCTCGCCGATCTGGGTGTGCGGTCGGTGCGCCTGCTGAGCAACAACCCGGCGAAGCAGTCCAGCCTCGAGGCCAACGGCATTGCGGTGCACGCGCGGATCCCGCTGCAGACCCAGCCGACCGAGCACAATGTGCACTACCTCGCCACCAAGCGCGATCGGATGAGCCACCAGCTCCCCCATATCCCCGCGGTCGGGTAGCCACATCCCGGGGGTAGCACGCGCGTCAGGTGTCCTCCGGTTCCCGCTCGTCCCACTGCAGTCCGAGCCGGAAGGCCTGCAAGCCGGGCTTCGAGGGCGACAGCCACGCCTGAAACCGTAAGTCCGACGGATATTTCGCACCCGATCGGCGGATGGCGGCCTTCGTCTCCGCCGCGATCTGCCGCGCCGAGGCGACACCGTGGTTGAACATCTGGCCGCGCACCCCGCCGTCCTCGCGCACCTCCAGCCGGGACTGGGCGTTGGAGGCGAAGAAGCCCTGCGCCACCCACTCCGGCTCGTCGGCCAGGGTGAGAACCCAGATCGCGTGCGGCACCAGGGGATGCAGGACCGGGAGATCCACCGCCAGGGAGAGGAACAGCCGGTCGATGTGGTCGTCGAGTTCGTCGAGGGTCAGTGCGTCGGGCCTCTTGTAGCCGAGGGCGCCGACCTCCGTGCGGCGCGACTCGTCCGGCCAGGCCAGCCAGCATTCGGCAGGCCGGTGGTCTTCGTCGTACTCCCAGTCGAATTCGCGCTCGACCGTCCGCGGCCCGCGCGGCTCGATCCGCAGGCTCACCTCGATCGGGCGGATCGATCGGCCCAGCGTCACGATATCGTCGGGGCGCAGCCAGATCGCCAGGGCGCCGGGACCGCCCACCAGGTCCGGTTCGCCCAGGACGCCGATGCACTCGGCCAGCGCGGTCGTGAACACATGATCGACGAGCGCGGGCGGACAGGGGTACGACAGCAGGAGTTGTTTGATCTCCCCGTATCCGAAGCCCGGTGCGGTGATCGAGCGCGGGGTCTCGACCGCGACGAGCGCCGCGCCCTCCGCAGTCAGCGCAGCTGCGTCGCCGGTCGATTCCCACCCCAATTTCGCGTAGACGCCGTCGATCTCGGTCCGGGACCAGGTATCGAGTTCGGCGGCCAGCAATACCGATACGGCCTGACCGAAGCTACCGAGTTCCACGCGGCGCCCGTAGTTCCGCGCCCACCACTGGTTGGCCTCCGCATTGCGTTGCCGCCGTTGCTCTTCCGTCGGATGCCGGATCTCTTCGCCAAGGTCTTCGCTCATCGCGGCAGCGTATGTGACGGGGACGCATCGGATGGCCGTGGGATTCACGGCAGCCAGTGGACCGGGGTCACCTCCCGGATATGGACGAGAATGTCGAAGGCCCTCGACAGGTTGCGAATCGCCAAGTGCTCGTCCGCATCCCGGACCGGGTCGTAGACGCCGCTGATCACGCGCATATTGGCCGGAGCCGCGATCGGGGCGGTGCGCATGTCCAGCCAGAGTCGCGGAAGGCCCAGCTCACCCAGCGCCGCGTCCAGGAAGTCCGGTGCGGGGGCGGGGACCTCGGCCACACCGAGATCGCCGTGGTGGAAGCCGATGGCTACCGCGGCATAGTCGCGGCCGAAATGCTCACGGAGAACGCTGCCCACACTGGATTTGGAGACCTGGTCCCGGGCCAGACCCAGGGCCGCATCATCGGCGGAGATATGCGATATGCCGTCCCAGTACACGGTTCGCAGTCCGGTGCGCTGGTAGTGGCCGATGATCGAGGAGGCCCACAGTTCGGCTTCACCCGCGTAGCTGCCGCGACCCGCGACGCTGTGGCGGTGGAAGTCCTCGATCAGGGCCATTCGGGCCCGGACGGTTTCGCTGATGTTCGGGATGGATGCGAGGAGCGTCGAGGCGTCGCGGGCGTGGTCGAGGAACGGGCGGCCCGGGTGGACGCCTCGGGCGCGTTGGACGTGCTCGTCCAGCGTGTGGGCAGTGCGGATGGGCTCCAGGTGAGCAGCGAGATCGGCCGCACGATTCGGGGCCTGGATTCGCACCGCATCGAGGACGGCGTCGTAATCCTCCGGCTTGGCCTGGGCCGGCTTGACGCCGATGATGCGCACTTCATCGCCGGGATGGGCCTCGTTGAACTCACGAATCCAGGTCAGTGCCGCAGCCATCTCCGCTGTGCGCCAGGGACGCCAGGCCAGCTCGAGAGCCGACGCCGCCGTCCCCCTGCCCTGCCGCACGTGGGCATCCAGGGTCTCACCGACATCGGCGCTGTCCTGGATGGCGAGCGTACGGAATCCGTGGTGCGCGACCAGATTCCGGAACAGCTCGTCGCGAAGCGCGAACGTCTCCTGGGCGAAACGCGTCGACTCGCCGATCCCGACCACGGTCGCGGCTGACAGTGACTGCGCGAGGGTGTCGATCGTAGTGGCATCGAAAGGGGCGGCACTGAGTGTGGTTTCGGTCGGCATGACCTCACTCTCCAACCTCAACCAAGGTTCAGGTCAAGCCCGAAGAGACAAAACCCAAAAACCAAAAGACGCCTGGAGAAGGGAAGGGGCCGGGCTGACGTCCGCGCCTGCGCCCACCGGCCCCCTCGCCTTTGAAGCCGCATGTGGGGTTGCCGCAGGAGGTATTCCTTCAGATCACGGGGTTGGGGTCGGCACATGATGGTTGTCGGCGGTGTGGTGCCGGCAGTGGCGGTTGGGATCGGAGAAGCAGTGGCGGCGGTGGTCGCGGGGGCAGGGGCAGTGGCAGGAATTTCGGTGTGGGCGTTTGCGGATCGGAGATACCCGGTGGGCCAGCGGGGGCGCGGGGCTGGTTGCGGGGGTCATGGTCGCGGCGGTGGCTGAGATGCCCGTGGCACATGTAGGTCACAGTCCCACTGACGGGAAACTCGGTGCAGGCGTGCTGGATTCGAAGATAGCAGGTGAGCCAGCGGCCGCCAGGGGTCGTCGCAGGCAGCCACGGTCGCGGCGATCGCTGAGATACCCATGGCACATGCAGGTCACAATCACACTGACGGGAAACTCGGTGCAGGCGTGCTGGATTCGGCAATGACAAGTGAGCCGGCGGGGACCGGAGGTAGTTGCGGGCGGTCACGGTCGCCGCGGTAATTGCGGTCCAAATGGTGGCTGTAGGGGCGATGGCCGTACCGAGCGCGACGGTGGCAGGAATATTGCTGTGGGCGTGGGGGTTCGGGGATCAGCGGGGAGCTTTGCGGTGGGGTTGTCTGTAGAAGGTGATGCGTGCAGTCCGTGGGCCGGGATCGGCGGGAGACGGTTCCCGAACTCGGCGTCAGCCCAAGTCCGGTAGGGCAGGCGACGCAACCACACCTCCCCGTCCCTGCGCACACCAGCGGGGCACGAGCAGCCGGGAATCAGGCTGCCCGTGAACCCCACCTCCGGCAACTGAAATCGATGGCAGCGGCGACCCACTGCCCCACGTGATGTCGATCGTTCACCCGAGGAATGCCGGTCGGGTCAAGACGTTTCGGAGCAATCCAACCCGTCCGCCCCCGATACGGGGAATCCTTGCCCATAACAACGGTTCTCCACCCCTCGGCACTGTCGTTCACCAGCGCGTGGCAGTGATCGCACACCAACGTCAGGTTGGTCAGGTCGGTGGGTCCACCCTTGGCCCAGTCGGTGACGTGGTGCACCGCGCACATGCTCGCGGGTGCATCGCATCCGGGGCGGGTGCAGCCCTTGTCGCGGGCGATCAACGCCAACCGCTGGGCGGGAGTGGCCAGGCGCTCGCAGCGACCCAGGTACAGCGGCAACCCGTTCGCGTCGAGGACCGCCAACACCGGCCGGGTGCCCTCGGCCATCTTCAACGCCTCGTTGATCGAGACGTGGCCGCCCGAAGCGGTGGTCGCGACCCCGGCCCCACGCTCGAGGTCCACGATGGACATGGTCAGGATCGCCTGCACCGGCAGACCCCGGTGGGAGCCGAGCTTGGCCGGGTCGACGCCGGGCTGCACCAGAGCGAACAAGGCGTCGTGGGTGCGCTGCCCGGCATCGCGACGGTCACGACGCGCCGCGGCCTCGAGCACCGTCGAATCGACCACCTTGACCGTGCCGGCAACACTGTCGGCATCGTCGATGTTGCACATGCCCGGGCGGGCCAGCTTGGCGAACACCGCATCCAACAACGCCCGCAACTCAGGAGTGATCCAGCCCTCGATCCACGACATCCCGTCCACCCCGGGACGACCCAGGATCAGACCCCGGCGACGACGACGGTCGGCGTCGGAGACAACCTTCCCGTCCGGGTCGACACGAGCGAGGATGTCGCGGCCGATCCTCGGCAGATCGTCGGGCCACCCGATACGGGAGTGGCCGACCAGGATGTCCTCGGCCTCGGCGCGCGTCTCGGTGGGGATGTCGGTGGGCAGGTGGTTCATGACGTCGATGATGTTGCGGACATGATCACGCGAGATATCGCCTGCTTCAAAGGCTTCAGCGGTCTCGGCCAAGGTGGCCGGGCGCAGGTGTCCGGTGGGTTCGAAGAATTCTCCGCACTGGCGGGTGATCTTCACCCGCACCGACGCGTCGTACCTCGACAATCCCAACGTCTGCCGCAGGAACGGCACCACATCCCTGGCCCCACTGCCTTCGGGCAGCGAACGGTGGCAGGCTTCGATGATCAGGCGTGAATCCAACGCGGACAGTTGTCGTTTGCAGGTTTCCAGGCGCTGCATCAATTCCACGCCATCACCGTCGGAGAACCGGTTCAGGTTGCCGTGGAGGACAGAAGTCGACAGGGTTTCGACAGCGGCCGCCAATTCGGCGATACCGCATGCGTCGAGTGTCACCCCCGTCGAATTCATGCTTCGATTTTACCGCCGAATGGAGATGCTAGGAACCCGAAATGTCCAGTATCCCTTGCCTTTTCATAATTTCCGAGACACGGGCACCCATTGTTCTACCGGCAGCCAAAAGCGGTTCTGTCGATCGCAGGGTTCGACTGAGAATGAAAGCTCCTTCCAGCGCACCGAGAATCGCAATCATCAGCTCCCGGGCATCGGCCGCTTCCAGGCCACGACGGATGAAATAGCCTGTGCCCTCGTCGATCCAGGAGTTCATGACTTCCGCTGCCACGTCACGAATTCCGGGTTCGCTGTCGGCCACTTCCCCGGCCACGGTGCCGACCGGGCACATGTTCATCCAGCCGGCCTGCTCGATGGTTTCCGCGGCGGCGGTGAAGGCGGCCGGGACGGCTTCGCGGAGGTCGTCGTGGGCGTCCATCAGGAGCGGCAGCAGCTGGATGTAGGCAGCGCCCGAGACGCGGAGGGCTTCGGCGGCGATGGCCGACTTTCCGGCGGGGAAGTGGTGGTAGAGCGAGCCCATCGGGGCGCCCGACGCCGAGGTGATCTGTTTGACGGTGATCGCGCTGTAGCCCTGGACGCGCATGAGTTCGGCGACGGCGGTGACCAGGCGATCCCGGGTGGTGGTTGACAGCTTCTCGCTCACCCGTCCAGACTAGAGCAAACGCACTAGAGCGTGTGCTCTAGAGGGGAGATATCATGCCGACTGTCGAGCTGAGTGCGGGACGGGTGCACTACGCCGAGCGGGGTGAGGGGCCACCGGTGGTGCTGCTGCACGGGCTGCTGATGAACCACACGGTGTGGGACGAGGTGATCGGCAAGCTGCCCGAGGGCTTCCGGTACGTATTGCCGGATCTGCCGCTGGGGTCGCATCCGGAGCCCTTGCGCGAGGGCACGGACCTCACCTTGCGCGGGCTCAATCAGCTGATCGCGGATTTCCTTGCCGCCCTGGACCTGCGCGACGTCACCCTGGTGCACAGCGACTGGGGCGGCGGGCTCTTCCTCACCGCCTACGGCCTCGACGAGCGCGTCGGCCGGTTGATCGTGCTGCCCTGCGAGGCCTTCGCCAACTTCCCGCCCGGCCTGCCGGGCAAGACCGCCATTGTGGGCGCGGCGCTGCCCGGTGGAATCACCCTGGCGCTCAAGCAGTTACGCGTCCCGTGGCTGCGCTCCTCACCCCTGCTGTTCGGCTGGATGGCGCGCTATCCGCTCAGCGACGAGATCATCCGCGGCTGGACCGATCCCGGCCTGCGGGACAAGCGGATTCGGCGTGATCTGCTCGCCTACGCCCGATCCCGCCGCGACAAGGCCGAGCTCATCGCGAATACCGAAGCGCTGCGCGACTTCCGGGGCGAGGCCCTGATCCTGTGGTCGTCGGCCGGCAAGGTGATGCCGCGCGAGCATGGCCGCCGCCTGGCCGAGCTCATTCCCAAGGCGCGCCTGGTGGAGATCGACGACGCCTACGTCCTGTCGATGCTGGACCAGCCGGATGCCGTCGCCGCCGCCATGTCCGCCTTCCTGACCGGCGCGGTCATCGAACACCGCTAGGGCATCGGTCCGATTCGGTATGGTCGAGGCCGCAGACGGACTACCGGACGGGAGGCGCTGATGCCCAGCTTGCTCAGTCGGGCGGTGCCCGCGTATCTGCGGGTCGTCCGGGCCAATCGGCCGTTCATCACCGCCGAGGGTGCGCGCGAGCATATTCGGGAGCGCAGCCTCCGGCCCCAGGCGTACGGCCCGCCGCGCCTGTTGCGCTCGGATGTGACCATCGAGGTGCGCCGGGAGGCCGGCTGGCCGATCTACACCCTCACGCCCCGATCCGGCCGCGCACGAGGCAATGTCGTGTACTGCCACGGCGGCGGCTGGGTCAATGAGGTCGCCCGGCAGCATTGGCAGCTGGCCGCCGATATCGCGGCCGAGGCGGGCACGACGGTCACGTTGCCGATCTATCCGCTCATCCCCTACGGCACCGCCGATCAGGTGATCCCCGCCTTCGCGAATCTTGTTCGTGCCAATCGAGACCAGTACGGCACGGTCTGCCTGGCGGGAGATTCGGCGGGCGGCCAGATCGCGTTGTCGACGGCGGTCCTGCTCCGCGACGAGGAGCAACCGGCTGTGCCTCGGACAGTGCTGATTTCTCCTGCCCTGGACCTGAGCCTGAGCAATCCGGAGATCCTCACCGTCCAGGCCGAGGATCCCTGGCTCGGACGCGATGGCGGCCTGGTCCTCGGAGACCACTGGCGCGGCCCGCTCTCGATCACCGACCCGCAGGTCAGCCCACTGTTCGCGGACTTCACCGGCCTCGGCCCGCTCACCGTTTTCTGCGGCACCCGCGACATCCTCGTGCCCGACACCCGGATCATGGTGGACAAGGCTCGGGCCGCCGGGGTCGAGGTCGACTATCACGAGGCTCCCGAACTGGTCCACGTCTACCCCCTGACGCCGACGCCCGAAGGCCAGCGGGCGCGCAAGCTCATCATCGACGCCCTGCACGGCGCGCTGGCCCCGGCATCATCTCCGGCCTAGCCTCAGCCGGATTTCCCTGCGCCGGACCCGTTTTCGGCCAGCCACCGCCGTGCCCGGGTGGTCGAGGCGCGCGAAAGCCAGGCGTCCTGCACGACCTCGGTGAGTTCCTGCAGGCTCAGTTCGGGAATTCGGCTGCCGCGCACCAGAACCGAGAGATGCCCCTGGAAATGCTGCGTCGTGAAGAACGGTGTATCCGGGTCCTGGGTCAGGGCCAGTTTGTCGTCCTCCGACGGCACCCAGAAGACGATGACGTCGTCGTACCGCTCCCCCGTCTCGGGATCGAAGGCGTCCGGGCGCGGCGTCCGGAAGAACACGAAGGATTTGCGGCCGACCTGGTAGACCGGGTTGCCCGCGGGCCCGCGTTCGATGGTCACGTGCGGCATTCCGGTCGCCAACTCGTGGACGTCCGCGAGGCGGGCTCGGCGCGTTCGGCTCGGCATCCGGTCGAGTGTATCGCCGGACACACTGCGAAGGGTCGCGAGCAGCGTTTATGTAAGGTCGCTGGCACTGAATGCGGCAAATCACATAGGTTGGACGGCATGGCGCGGCGTGTCAATGGAAACCTCCCCGAGGAGGTGACTAGCTTCGTCGGCCGCCGCGATGACCTGGCTACTGCGAAGCGACTGCTGCCGACCACCCGGGTACTCACCCTGCTGGGCCCAGGCGGCATGGGGAAGACCCGCCTGTCACGACAGATCGGGCACCTCGTCGCGCGCGCGTTCCCGGACGGCGTGTGGCTGGTCGAGCTGGCCGATGTGCAGGACCCCGCCCTCGTCACGCTGAGCGTCGCCGAGGCGTTGAACCTGCGCGACGAATCCACCGCGCCGCTGCCCCGGCTCACCGAGTTCCTGGCCGACAAGCGACTGCTGCTGATCCTGGACAACTGTGAGCATCTGGTCGAGGCGGGCGCGGCGCTGGTCGGCCGCATCATCGCCACCACACCGGATGTGCGGGTGCTGGCAACCAGCCGCGAGGTACTCGGAATCCCCGGCGAACAGGTCATGCCGGTGCCGCCACTGACCGTCCCCGAAACCGCCGGCGGTGACAGCGACGCGCTGCAGCTGTTCATCGAACGCGCCAGCGCCGCCAACCCCGGCTTCCAGGCCACCCCCGCCAACCGGCCGGTGCTGGCGGAGATCTGCCGCCGCCTCGAGGGCATGCCGCTCGCGCTGGAACTGGCGGCGCTGCGGTTACGCATGTTCACGCCGGAGCAGATCCTGGACCGCCTCGACGACACCATCGGGCTGCTCAGCGCCGGGCCGCGCACCGCGCCGCAGCGCCAGCAGACCATCGAGGGCGCGATCCGCTGGAGCTACGACCTGTGTACGTCGGCGGAACAGGCGCTGTGGGAACAGCTTTCGGTGTTCGCCGGCGGATTCGACATCGACGCCGCGGAGGCGGTGTGCGAGCTCGGGTCCGCGTCACTGATCGAGGCGCTCACCGGGCTGGTGGACAAGTCGGTGGTGATGCTGCGCTTCGAGGGAGATGTCGCCCGCTACTCGATGCTGGAGCCGATCCGCCAGTTCGCCGCGGATCGGCTCGCCGAACGCGGTACGGCGCAGGAGGTTCGAGCCCGCCACCGCGAGCACTACCGGCAGCTGGCCATGCGCGGGCGGACCGCGTACTGGACCGCCGAGGACGTGGAATGGTTCCGGGAACTGAGCCGCGAGCACGCGAATCTCCGTGCCGCCCTGCGCTCCGGCCTCGAGGACGAACCGCTCCGCACCATGGGTACGGTGACCGTGCTGCGGCCGTTCTGGGAGCACAACCGCTTCCTGTCCGAGGGCTACCGCTGGCTCACCGACTCGCTGGCCCGCAACCCGGAGCGGACCCCCGAACGGGCCAAGGCGCTGTCGTCGGCGGCCTCACTGGCCGCGCTGCTCGGCGATCAGGAATCCGCGGCACGCCTCGTAACCGAATGCATGGAATTGGCTGCCGCCCTGAGCGATACCGATATCAGGGCCGAGGTGGCCCTGGACCGGTCGCTGCTGGCCTTCTCCGCCAGCGAACGCGAGCGCTCGCTGGAACTGGGCCGCAGCGCCATCGAGCTGGCGGCCGCCACCGGACAGCCCGCCATCGAAATGGACTCATATGCCTTCTCTTTCATGGCGGCCATGGTGCTGGAGGCGCCCGGCCGCACCGAATTGGCCGAGCGTTTCCTGAAACTCACCACCGACAGCGGTTCGCACCTGCTGGGCGGGCTTGCGCTGTGGACGGTCGGGATCGACCACTGGCGGCGCGGCGAACTCGAGGCCGCCGCCGAATTCCACGGCCGCGCCATCGAGGAGCTGGCCCTGTTCGAGCGCTGCATCTGGCTGTCCTCGGCCTTCGAGGGGCTGGCCTGGACGGTCTCCGCGGACGGCGACCACGAGCGGGCCGCCCGCCTGCTGGGCGCGGCGGAATCCCTGCAGCGCAGCACGATTCGGCTGGCCCACACCATCACCGTCGCGGTCGGCGAGAAGGAGCGGCTCAAGGTCCGGGAGGCGCTGGGCGAGGAGGCGTTCCGCACCGCGTTCGGCGCGGGCGCGAGCCTGCCGCTGGAGGAGGCCATCGACTACGCCCTCGGCCGCACCGCCGCCGAGCCGGAACCCGTTGCGCCGCCGCCCGCTCTGAAGCGGGCTCCGCGCGCGGCCACCACGACCCTGTCCGAAACCAGTGTGCTGACCCGCCGTCAGAAGGACGTCGCCCGCCTGGTCGCGGCCGGTCACAGCAACAAGCGCATCGCCGCCGACCTGGTCATCTCGGTCCGGACGGCCGAGACCCACGTCGAGCACATCCTCACCAAGCTCGGGCTCACCTCCCGCACGCAGCTGGCCGCCTGGGCACACGAACACAACCTGTAGATCCGCCGACTACGCGCGACCCGAATCTGTCACGGCCGAAGGCACATTCGGATCGGGCGCGTGTCGGGGAGCAGCGGGCTACTGGTAGCCGGTGGCCCCATCGATGCGTTCGCGCAGCAGGTCGGCGTGACCGTCGTGGCGGCCGTACTCCTCGATCATGTGCAGGTAGATCCAGCGCAGGGAGAGGTCGGTGCCGGTGCGCGGATGGGTGACGGTGTGGTCGAGGGGAAGATCGGCTATGGCCTTGTCGCACACGACGATTTCCTCGAGGAAACGGGCGTAGTCGGCCTCGGCCTGCTCGGGAATGGTGTCGTCGAAGTCGGCGTCCTGGCCCGTATCGCTGGAGTAGAGGTAGCCGACCGGCTCCCCCGCGGCCCGCTTGCGGAACCAGCCGCGTTCCACCTCGGTCATGTGCCGGATCAGGCCCAGCAGGGACATGGTGGACGGCGCCACGCTGCGGGTCGCGAGCTGGGCGCCGGTGAGCCCCTGGCACTTCCACAGCAGGATCTCGCGGCCGCGGGTGAGCAGGGAGTGCAGCATGGCGCGCTCGTCACCGACGAGCAGCTGAGATGAACGGGGTGCTTCCGGAGCGGTCCACGTCATGCTCGGACTGTAGCGCCGGGCCGGAACCCGGGAAAACGAATTCGGGGGGGTGGGAAGTCCCACCCCCCCGAATCACGGGAAACCGCTTGCTACAGACCGTTGTTCAGGAAGTCGATGACGGACCGCTCGAAGGCGTCCTTGCGCTCCACCATGACCCAGTGGCCGCAGCGGGCGAAGGTGCGCAGATCCGCGTTCGGCAGCTGCCGGGCCGCGAAGAGCGAGCCCTCCACCGGGGTGACCCGGTCGTCACGACCCCACAGGATCAGCACTTCCTGCTTGATCCCCTTCAACCGCGCCCACAGCGGAACCGGTTCGGCCAGCTTCGGGTTGTAGAAGGTGGCGTAGGCGTCGCGCAGGGCGGCCTGGCCCTTGGGGTCGGCCGCGGCCTTCAGCCGCTTGGCCACCAGTTCCTCGGTGAGGGTCGCCGGGTTGGAGACCATGGCCCGCAGGAAGCCCATGGCCTTCTCGTCGGACGGGTTGGCGTTGAACTCCATGAGCCGCGTGATGCCCTCGGACGGTTCGGGTCCGAGCACGTTCACCCCGACACCGCCCGGCGCCATGAGCACCACACGATCGACGCGGCCCGGGTGCTCGAGCGCGAGCAGGGTCGCGACCGTGCCGCCCATGGAATTGCCGAGCACGTGCGCCTTCTCGATGCCCAGCTCGTCCAGCAGACCGATCACCGCGTCGGCGGCGATGCGCAGGTAGTTGCGCTCGTACACCTCGGGGCGGCCGCTCTCGCCGAAGCCCGGCTGATCCAGGATCAGGCAGCGGAACTGCTGCGCCAGCACCGGCAGGTTGTCACCGAAGTTGGCCCAGCCGGACACGCCCGCGCCGGAGCCGTGCAGCAGCACCAGCGCCGGGCCCTCGCCCGCCTCGTGATAGCGGAGCTTGTGGCCGTCGACCGTCACCCATCGAGTGGTGTTCTCCGCTGTGAGGGTCATCAGAGCATCCGATCCGCGACCTCGAGGCCCATGGCGCCCTTGCCGTACATGGCCAGCGCCCGCTCCACGTCGTTGATCACGTGCACGCTGCCGGCATGCGCGTCGCGCCAGTTGCGCTCGATGATGTTCGGCTGACGGATGGCGTGGCCGCCGGAGTTCTTGAACAGCAGGTCGATCGCCTCGAGCGCGCGCTCGGTGCCGCGCACCTGATCGCGGCGAGTGGCCAGGCGCAGCTCGAACGGGATCTCCTCACCGGCCTGCGCGTAGCGCAGCTGCTCGCCCATGTTGCGCTCCATCTGGAGCACGGCGGCATCGATTTCCGAAGCGGCACGGGCGATCCGGACGTGGGCGAAGGGATCCTCGGAGACCTTCTGGCCGCCGTAGGACAGCCGCACGCGCTCGCGCTGACGCTCGATGTGCGCGTCGTACGCGCCCTGGGCCGCGCCGATGATCGGGGCGGTGATGGTGTTGGAGAACAGCGCGCCGAACGAGATCTTGTACAGCGGATTGGTGTTCACCTGCTGGCCGGGGCCGATCAGGTTGGCCTGATCCGCGGCCGAGTAGGCGCGGTAGCCCGGCACGAACGCCTTCTCGATGACGATGTCGTTGGACCCGGTGCCCGCCAGGCCCGACACGTTCCAGGTGTCCTCGATGCGGTAATCGGTGCGCGGCACCAGGACCGTGTAGTAGTCCATGCCGGTCGCGGTCGGCACCAGCGCGCCCAGGAACACCCACTCGCCGTGATCGCAGCCGGAGGAGAACTGCCAGCGGCCCGACAGCTCGTAGCCGCCGTCGACCACGGTCAGCTTGCCGGTCGGCGCGTAGGAGGACGACACCAGCGTGTCGGCGTTCTCGGCCCACACATCCTGCTGCGCCTGGTCCTCGAACAGGGCCAGCTGCCACGGGTGCGCGCCCAGCACCGAGGACACCCAGGCGGTGGACGGGCAGACGGTGGCGATGGTGCGGATCACCTCGTAGAAGGAGACCGGCGACTCCTCCAGGCCGCCGAAGCGGGCCGGCTGGAGCATGCGGAACACGCCGGCCTCGGTGAGCTCGGCAATGCTGGCGTCGGGCACCCGCCGCTGCTCCTCGGCCTGAACCGCGCGTTCCCGGATCGCGGGCAGCAGATCGCGGACCCGATCGAGCACCTTGTTAGTCATGCGGGCGTTCCTCCTCGTGCCAGAGTTTCCTGCCCTCGAAGCTATGGCCAACACACTGTTTCGAACCGAAATAGTCCCAATGATCGGAATCCAGGTTCCGCTGGATACGGACCCGGGCCGGGGCGTGGCTACTTGTGCGCGTACTCCCAGGTGATGTCCTCGTCGAGGGCCTTGCGGATATTGCGTTCCAGGTCCGGGTTCCAGTCCTGCGGCTGGGCGACCGCGACCCAGCCGTCCAGGGGCAGGTCGCCGTAGCGGTGGCCGTGGCCCGACGGGACGCCCTGGGCGTTGGCCAGGTCCGCGCTGATCTGCCAGAAGGTGACGATCGGCCACCAGCGGATGGATTTGGATACGTCCACGCCACGCGACTCCTTCAGCCAATCCGGTTGGGTGAACAGCAGATCCGGCGACCACCAGACGATCGGGTCGGAGGCGTGCTGCAGATACACCACGCGCGGGTCGTACCACGCCCGGTCCGGGCGGCCCAGTTCCGGTGCGGTGGCGGCGAAGCGGACGATCAGGCCGTCGGCGTAGACGGGCAGGATCTCCGGCGTTCCCGGATCGCGGCGCTGCACGAGCTGACTCCAGATCCGGTTGGAGTTGGGCGGGCCGACCCACAGCACGCCGTCGACCATGGTGCGGATGTCGTCGAGCCCGGTGAAGGCGCCCTCGGAGCCCTGCGAGCCCAGACTCTCCCCGTACACCAGCAGTTTCGGGCGCTGTCCCGGCGGCAGCTGCGCCCAGCGCTCATGGACGGCGTGGATCACCGCATTCCCGGACTCGGTGGCCTTCTGGCGGTCGGACAGGAACGACAGCACGCTCGGCAGGTAGGAGTACTGGGTGGCGGCGATGGCGGTGTCACCGCCGTACATGTACTCGATGGACTCGGCGGTGGTGGAGTCCACCCAGCCGGTTCCGGTAGTGGTGACCACCACCAGCACTCTGCGCTCGAAGGCGTGGGTGCGATCCAGTTCCCGCACCACCAGATCGGCGATGTCCTGCTGCGTATTCGCCGAGTCCAGGCCCGCGTACACCCGAATCGGTTCGCGCGCGGGCCTTCCCGTGACCTGGGCGATCCGGTCGGCGGTCGGCGCGGTGGAGACGAACCAGCGGCCCTCCGACCCGAGCGTGTCCCACGGCGCCAGTGACTGTGGGCTGCCGGACCTTTCGGGCAGCTGCGGCTGGACGGCACTCGGCGAGGTCTTGCCGTTGCGCAGGCTGAACGCCGAATTCGCCACGGAGAAGAAGGCTTTCGCCAGCACACCCTGGAACAGCAGCACCGCGATCACCGCGACCACGATCACCGCACCCGGATAGGCGAGGTTCCGCGGCACCCGCCATTCGATGTTGAGCAGCCGAACGATCAGCCGGATCAGCCACCGCACCAGGCGATAGGTCACGATCACCAGCGCGAGGGTCGCCGCCGCCACCAGTTCGGCACGCAGGTAGCTCGAGGTGGTGGTGGGCGTCATCCCCATCAGCACTTCGAGATCGCGCTGCCAGCGCGCCGACCGGGCCAGCACCAGGGCCGCGCCGACGATGGTCCCGACCAGGATCACGACCTTGCCGACCGCCCGCGTCGTCTCGCTCGGATGCCACAGCTTGGCCAGGCCCTCCGCCGACTCCGGCAGCCGGGGCCGCACCCACTTCTTGAAGGCCCACTCCAGCACGCCGCCCACGCCGTATCCGATGGCCGCGCTGATCCCGCACACCAGACCCTCGAACAGCCAGGTGCGTGGCAGCAGTGAGGGCGACACCGCCCAGAGGAAGAAGATCCAGGCCACCACCAGCCCTGGATAGCTCGGATTGACGGCTCGCTCCGCCCGATCCAGGACCGCCCACACACGTGAACGCAGCGACGCAGGCCCTGCGTCGCCTGCGGCCCGGCCGTCCGCCTCACCCGTGTCGGTCGACTTACCGGTCGCGGTCACCTCTTCGCGCGCGGTCGTCTCATCCCGTTCGGTCGTCTCACCGGGCTCGGTCGTCTCACCGGGCTCGATGGCGGTTCGAGAGACGATCGCAGCCTGAGGCTCGGTCGCAGCCTGAGGCTCGGTCGCTGAGCCGCGCCCGGCCTCCGCGTCGCGGTCGCCATCCCCGTGCTCGTCGCCCCGCTGATCTTCCGCCGTCATGCCCCCGAGTCTGGTCGTCCGGGCGCGCCCGACCGGCTGCGACACGCGTGCGGACCAGCGCCGGCACCGCCGGGACGACCGGGGGCTCAGGCCGGTGTCCGGCGGTGCCGGCTATCCGAGATCGCCTCATCGGGTGAATGAGGCCGGCGCGAACCTTGGGCGGGTTCACGTGTGGACGCCGCAATCCCCGCGTTGATCGCCCACGCGGAAAACATTAGGGGGCAAAGAGAGCAACGGGAAACAGCAATTCCTCGGCCATTGACAAGCCGGGGTTGTCGATCACATGTGCAGCGGCAGCGTGCAATCCTCGAAGTCGGGGCTTTCCAGGCAGGCGACCAGGTCGGGGTTGGCGTCGCGGACATCGCGGGCGATCTTCACGAACGAGCGCACCAGCGAGGTCTCGCGGTCGGCCCTCCAGCCCACCGTCACCTCGTTGCGCGGGGCATCGGCAACCGGCAGCAACCGGACCCGCGGAAAGGGCATCCACCGCGCCGACGCCACCGTCAGCACGACACCGACACCCACCGCGACCTTGTGCAACTCCTCGAGCAGCGAACTCGACCGGGACACCACGGGGGCGGGCCGGCCGTCGCGGTGATCGTGCAACTCCCAGAAGGCATTCCACTCCGGATCGGTGGTGGCCGCCCCGAGCAGCGGCTCGTCGAGCAGATCCCGCACCCGCACCTCGGGCAGTTCCGCCAGCCGGTGCGCGGCGGGCACCAGCGCCACCAGCGGCTCGGCGAACAGGGGCTCGAAGCGGATTCCCTGCGCGCGGAACGGGAGTCGCACGAACGCCACGTCGACGCTCCCGCTCTCCAGTCCGGCCGCCGGCTCCTCGTAGGTGAACTGCCGCATGTCGACCGTCACCCCCGGGTGCTGTTCACGGAAGGCGGCGAGGATCGGCTCGGTGAGGGTCAGCGCCGCGCCCTCCAGATACCCGAGCACCAGCCGATCCGACTCCCGCCGCTGCGCCACCCGCGCCCCCTCGACCGCCATTTCCAGTGTGGTCAAAGCACTTCGGACACCTTCCAGCAGGGCCGCCCCCGCCGCGGTGAGCTCGACGCTGCGGGTGGTCCGCGTGAACAGCACCAGATCCAGCGCCTTCTCCAGCTGCCGGATCTGCGCGCTCAGCCCCTGCTGCGCCACATGCAACCGCTGCGCGGCGCGTGTGAAGCTCAGCTCCTCCGCCACCGCAACGAAATACCGCAGCTGCCGCGTGTGAATTTCCATAGCGGGCGAGTCTAGAACCTGTTCTCGTTAGCAAAATGGCCATCGGCCACCCCAACTCACCGGACGCGGCAGCAACCCGGCCACGGAATCGCCACTGCGGACAACGGGCACCGAGCACGCACCGGGCGGCAGCGGTGCCGGCGCGGCGGCAGCCATGGCCCTCGACCCGGCGCGAGCCGTCACCGCCGAAACCCTGTTCCGCGGCGGCTTCCAGACCCTGCCGCCGGCCCGAGAGTAGGGACAGAGGGCGGGGCTATGCGCGGCGGGCAGCCGCGGTGCCCGCGCGGCGGCCGAAGAAGGTGCCGTCGCCGAGCGAGGTGCCGGAGATGTAGCCGAAGCCGTGCAGGCCGTTGGCGGCCCGACCCGCGGCGTAGAGGCCGGAGATGGGGCGGCCGTCGAGGTCGAGGACGTGGCCGTCGAGGTCGGTGTGGAGGCCGCCGAGGGTGAAGACGGACGCGCCGGTGCCGCGGCGGTCACCGGCCTCCGACGGCGGGCGCACGCCGGCCTTGACGTCGATGGCGGCGAACGGCGGCGTCAGTTCACGCAGCCAGCGGGGCGACTTGTGATGGTCGAGATCGGTTCCCTGCCGGGCGAATTCGTTGTAGCGGGTGATGGCCGCGGTCAGCGAGCCCACGGGCAGGCCGGTCAGCTCTTCCAGTTCGGCGGGGGTCTCGGCGACATGGGTGGGCCGCACGCCCCAGCGCTGCGGCTCGGGGACGTCCTCGAAACCGTCCTCGTCGACGACGACCCAGACCGCGGTGTCGTCGCCCGCCCAGCTGCCGCCCATGTTCTGTCGGTAGAGCGCGTGCTGGCCGATGCGGCCGGGGTAGGTGTCCTCGTTGATGAAGCGGCGGCCGAGGGCATTGACCACCAGGCCGCGCGCGGCCAGCCCGGGAATGAGGGACATGCCGACCTGACCGGCGGACATGTGGCGCACGGCCGCGCCGACGGCCTGGGCCATGCGGATGCCGGAACCGTCGTCGGTGCCCGCGCTGACCTTGGTGTGGCCGAGCAGTTGCGGCGCGTGGGCGGCGAGCATGTCGTCGTTGTCGACGAAACCGCCGGTGGTGAGCACGATGCCGCGCCGGGCGCGGATGGTGATCTCCTTGCCGTACTGCCGCGCGACCGCTCCGACCACGGCACCGTCGCCGTCGACGATCAGGGTGCCGACGTGGGTGTCGAACAGTGCGGTGGCGCCGGCGGATTCGGCCGCGCCGGCCAGGCACTCCATGAGCAGCTTGCCGCCGAAGTCATTGGCGGTCGGCCGGTGCCCGCGCGGGGCCGGGCACGCCAGTTCGCTGAAGGGCCAGCTGTTCTCGCCCAGCCACATGAGCCCGTCGTCGGTGGGCGGCACCCAGGTGGGGGCGTCCCACATGGTCGGCTTGAACGGCACGCCGCGGTCGACCAGCCAGTGGAAGTGCTCGACGCTGCCCGCGCAGTACTCGTCGATCTTGGCCGCGTCCGCGCCCGCGCCGAGCGCCGCCTTCAGGAAGGCCGCCATCGCCTCGGGGGTGTCGTCGTAGCCGCAGGCCACCTGGATCGGGGTGCCTCCGCCCAGATAGATCTCGCCGCCCGACATGGCCGACGCGCCGCCCGGACCGCCGGACCGGTCCACCACCAGCACCCGGGCGCCCGCGTAGGCGGCCTCGTAGGCCGCCGAGGCGCCCGCCGCGCCGTACCCGACGACCAGCACATCGGTCTCGATGTCGTAGTGGCTCACCTCGCCGGCCGCCCGCGGCGTGACCGGATTCCGCACTGTCATGCCTCGACGGTGCCCGCTCCGACCGCCGTCACTTAGCGCCCCATCTTGCTGAGCGATTCACCGATCCCGTTGACCGGGACTGTGACCCGTCACCACCCGTTGCACTGGGGATGGTGTGTGAACGGCGTCACTGTGGTTGGGGATGCCTGCACGAGGAGGAGAGTCAATGCGGATTCTGGTCACCGGTGTCACCGAGCCGAGCGGCCGTGCCGTGGCGCGCATGCTGCTGGCGGCCGGCCACGAGGTGGTCGGCCTGGACCGGCAGCGGCACCGCTACGTGGACCCGCGGGTCGAGGTGATCGTCGGCGATCTGTCCGACGCCCAGGTCTGCGCGCGGGCCGTGGCCGGGGTGGACGCGATCGTGCACCTGGCGGGTCCGGCGGTGGCGGCGATCGCCCAGGCGGCCAAGGACTCCGGTGCGCGCCTCGTGGTTCCCGTTGCGGCGGGCGGCGATTCGAGTGTCGAGAAGATCGTGACCGGCTCCGGCGCGGACGCGCTCATCGTGCGCACCGCGCTGGTGACCGGCCGGCGCATCGACCGCGGCAGCTGGCGCGCGCTGGAGAGCCTGACCGGCGGCGGCAAGGGCAGCATCCAGGTGCTGCACTACGACGACCTGGAGCGCTTCCTGGTGCTGGCGGCGCCGTCGCAGCGCGGCGGCGTGGTCGAGCTGGCCGCGCCCGGCAACGTGTCGAGCGCCGAGGTGAAGCGCATCCTCGCCGACGCGGGCGTGAAATACGGTGCGTGGCTGCCGAAGTCGTCGGCGTCGCAGACCCCGGTGGACGCGAGCGCCGCCCGCGAGGACTGGGGCTTCCGCTACGGCTGGACCGCCACCGAGGTGATCGCCGACGTGGCGCGCGCCCTGCACGGCCGCAAGAGCGGCGGCTCCGGTATCCGCGATCGCCGCGGCGCGATTCCGTTGCCCACCCACGTGGTGCCCCAGAACGCCCCGACCTCCGACGGCTACGCGCTGAAATCCGCTGCGCCCGAAGGTCTGCAGGGCGAGTTCGACGACATGGTCGACGACCGCATCCCGGTGTACACCGCCACCAATACCTCCGAGGCGCTGCCCGGCCCGCTCACCCCGCTGACCATCGATTTGCAGGCGGGCGCCATCCGGCTCGGCAACGAGGCCATGGGCCACATGATCGCCATCGAGGGAATCGCGCTGGAGCACTGGGTGTCCCGCGTGACCAGCGTGCTCGGCCACAGCGTGTACATCAACGCCTCCATCGGCGTCTTCTCCGCGCAGAACATGCCCGGCTGGGACGAGGAGAGCGTGCGCCGCGACGTCTACGGCACCATCGGCGATGTCGAGCTGCATCCCAAGGGCCGCCCGGCCATGCCGACCGGCCTGGCCGCCCGCGCCGGCACCTTCAAGGCCATGGGCCGGGTCGCGGCCACCGCGCTCGGCTACAGCAAGACCGCCGAGCACATCAATGCCTCCTCGCACGCGGAAGCGCTGACCCGCGACCAGATCTCGGAGCTCACCGACGAGCAGCTGCACGCCCGCGCCCTGCTCTGGCGCGACCGCCTCAACCAGGCGTGGCAGGCGGCCTCCATCGGCGTCATGATGACCGGCGCGGCCACCGCCGCCCACAAGGGTGAGGTCAAGATCGACCTGAACCGCCTGGAGTCGGCCAAGACCATGCTGGCCGTGGAGCGGCTGGCGGCCCTGTGCCGCAAGGACGCCGGACTGCAGGCGCTGGCCAAGACCGGTGACGTGGCGGCCGCCCGCGAGAAGTCGCCGGAGTTCTCGCAGGCCCTCGACCAGGAGCTGGCCCGGATCGGCCACCGCGGCCCGGGCGAGTGCGAACTCATCAACGCCACCTTCGGCGACCGCCCCGAACTGCTGGTCACCGCCGCCGGGCGGGCCGCGGAAATGCCCGCGCCGCACCGCGAACCGGTGCCGGAGCCGACCAGCCGCACCGCCAAGATGGCTGTCGGCGCGACCGTCTACCGCGAGCGCGCCCGCGACGCCGTCGTGCGGGTCACCAACTGCCTGCGCCTGGCCACCCAGGAGCGGGCCGCGCGCCTGGTGCACGCGGGCAAGCTCACCGTGATCGAGGATTCGGCGTTCCTGAACCTCGACGAAATCCTCTGGGCCCCGGCCGATCTGCAGGAACGGGTGGCGCGCCGCCGCGCCGAGCGCACCCGCTTCCAGGCCATCCGGATGCCCGATGTGGTCAACGGCCCATGGGAGCCGGAGGAGATCTCCGGCGCGATCGCGGTCGGCGACACCATCTCCGGCCTGGGCGTGAGCCCCGGCGTGGTGGAGGGCACCGTCAAGCGTGTGCTGACCCTCGACGACGACATCGAGCCGGGCGACATCCTGGTGGCCGCGGTGACCGACACCGGCCACACCGCCATGTTCGGCTACGCGGGCGCGGTGGTCACCGATATCGGCGGCTCGGCCTCGCATGCCGCCATCGTGGCCCGCGAATTCGGCGTTCCCTGCGTCGTCGACACCAAGACCGCCAGCACGGCGCTCCGGGACGGCCAGCGCGTCCGGGTCGACGGCGCCGCCGGAACCATCACGCTGCTGGCCGACGCGGAATAGCCCGGCCGGCAACCGCACCGTGCCTCGGGCGCTCCCGCGCTCGCGCCCGAGGCGCGGTCGGTCATGCCCGGACCCGCGGGCCCCAGGAACCGCCTGGGCGCCGGGGTCCGCGCTACAAGCCCGGACCGGGATACCCCACCCCCTGGTCCGTGATCGAAAGGAAATCCCTAGTGACGATCTCGCGCGCCGTACGCGGCACTCTGACCGGTGTAGCCGCCGCGCTCATCGCCATCACGCCGATCGCCGTCACCCCGGCGGTCGCCGCGCCGGTCCCGGTGCTGCAGACCCCCAAGGGCGCCTCGCTGAACCTGCCGTCCGCGCCGAATGCCCGCGATCTGAGCGGCATCCCGACCCAGGGCGGCGGGGGCAAGGTCAAGGACGGTTCGGTCTTCCGCTCCGACGCGCTGAACAAGCTCAGCGACGCCGAGCAGCAGCAGCTGGTGTCGGCCGGCATCGCCGAGATCATCGACTTCCGCAGCCCGACCGAGCGCGGTCAGAACCCGGACAAGCTGCCGGCCTCCATCCCGGTGAAGTCGATGCCGGTCTACGACCCGAGCAACGATTTCTACCTGTTCTTCGCCAAGGCCGTGCAGGGCGGCCCGACCGTGCAGCAGGAGCTGCTCGGTGACGGCAAGGGCCACCAGTACATGGTCGACTACTACAAGTGGCTGGTCACCGACGCGACCTCGCGCTCGCAGTTCAGCGCCGCACTGAAGGAGATCGCGAACGCCAACGGCCCGGTCCTGTACCACTGCACCGCCGGTAAGGACCGCACCGGCTGGATGTCGGCCATCCTGCTGAGCGCCCTGGGCGCGCCGAAGGGTCAGATCTACAACGACTACCTGGCCTCCAACGACAACCTGGCCGCCGCCAACAAGGCAACCCTGGACGGCCTGGTCGCCAAGGGTCTGGTGACCGACCCGTCGCTGTTCGAGCCGGTGCTCGGCGTGGACCGTGACTACCTGGACTCCTCCTTCGACGCGGTCCAGCAGACCTATGGTTCCTTCGACAACTTCCTGTCGCAGGGCCTGGGCGTCGACGACGCGACCGTCGCCGCGCTGAAGTCCAAGCTGGTCGGTAAGTAAGCAGTTCCGGAATGCCGGCGCCGTGGGCCCGGGGAGGCGGACATGGGACGGCGTCGGCATTCGCATGTCCGCCCCATGTCCGCTTCACATTCGTGATCGACATGCGAAAATTCGCATGGTGCACGAGATCTGGCAGCTGGACGGGCGGCGCACCCGCTCGGTGAGCGCGGAGAACCCCACCGGCGAGGCCGGCGGGGGCGGGCGCGCCATCTCCGGAACCGGGGCCTTCGCGGCGGCGGGGCTGGGACGCGGGTGGAAGGTGTCGCCGTCCATCGACCTGCCGCCCGGCGAAACCGCCACGCTCGCCGACCTTTCGGGGCCCGGCGTGATCCGGCACCTGTGGCTCACCACCGATCGTGCGCTGCTGCGCGACTTCACCCTCCAGATGTATTGGGACGATTCACCCGAACCGGGCGTCGCGGTGCCGCTGGGCGACTTCTTCTGCAACGGCTGGGATCAGCTGGCGCTGATCAATTCCGCCATGGTGGTGGTCGCGCCCGCCGGCGGGCTGAACAGCTACTGGCCCATGCCCTTCCACACTCGCGCGCTCATCACCCTGCACAACGGGTCCGAGCGGGCCGCGCCGGTGTACTACCAGATCACCTATCTGGAGGAGGAGTTACCCGGCGCCGCCGGGTATCTGCACGCCCGGTGGCGCTGCTCCGATCCGCTGGGCACCCCGGCGGAGCATCCGATCGTCGAGATCGACGGCGGCCCAGGACGGTATGCCGGGACGTATCTGGCCGTGCAGCCGCGGGCGGCGGGCTGGTGGGGCGAGGGCGAGCTGAAGTTCTATCTCGACGACGACACCGAATTCCCCACCCTGTGCGGGACCGGCACCGAGGACTATTTCGGCGGGGCCTGGAATTTCGACCTCGACGGCGCTTATCGACCCTACTCCACCCCCTATCTGGGCATGCCGCAGGTGTTGCCGCCGCATCGAATCTACGAACCGCACCAGCGATTCGGCATGTACCGCTGGCACATTCCCGACCCCATCTGTTTCGACCACGGCCTGTGCGCCACCGTGCAGGCGCTGGGCTGGCGCGCGGACGGCCACTACCTACCGCTGGACCAGGCGCATGTGGCCTCCACGGCCTTCTGGTATCACGCCCTCCCCTGATCCCCCGCGTGTCCCCGTAACGATTGCAGGAAAACAGAATGATTGCGATTGCTATTGCGTAAAACGCATCGAGCGGGTGGCACGCGGGTGCATGGTTATTGCTATGCGCGCCTTGGTGGTCGAGAAGCCCGGACAGTTCTCGGTCGAATCCGTGCCGGATCCCACTCCGGGCACCGGTGAGGTGGTGATCCGGGTGGACGCGGTCGGGATATGCGGTACCGATATCCATATCGTGGAGGGCGAATTCCCGCCCACGCCCTATCCGATCGTGCCGGGCCACGAATTCGCGGGGGAGGTGGTCGCGCTCGGCGCGGACGCGGCCGGGGTGCGGGCCGGTGACCGGGTGGCGGTGGATCCCTCGCTGTTCTGCGGGCGCTGTCACTACTGCGCGATCGGGCGCGGCAATCTCTGCGAGAACTGGGGCGCCATCGGCGACACCGTGGACGGCGCCATGGCCGAGTACGTGAAAGTACCCGCCGCCAACTGTTATCGGCTGCCCGGGCATGTGCCGTCCGCGCACGGCGCACTGGTGGAACCACTTTCGTGCGCGGTACACGGATTCGATGTGCTGCCACGGCGCCTCGGGTCGCACTACCTGATCTACGGCGCGGGCACCATGGGGCTGCTCATGCTGCAGCTGGCCATCGCGGCCGGCGCGGCGTCGGTGTCGATGGTGGACACCAATGCCGACCGGCTGGCCACCGCGCGCACGCTCGGCGCGGACGCGGCCACCGTGTCCGCCGAGGACATGGACCGGCCCGAGGGCTGGGAGATCGTGATCGATTGCAGCGGAACGGTGGCCGCGATCGAGGACGGGCTGTCCCGGGTGCGGCGCGGCGGCACCTATCAGCAGTTCGGGGTGGCGCCGGCGGCGGCGCGGGCGAGCATCTCGCCGTTCCGCGTCTACAACGACGAGATCACCATCGTCGGCTCCATGGCGGTGCTGCACAGTTTCGGACGGGCCGTGGACCTGCTCGGCGAGGGCGTGATCGACGCCGACACCGTGATCACCCACGACTTCGCGCTCGACGAATTCGACGACGCCCTGCGGACCTTCCGCGCGGGCACCGGACGCAAGATCCAGCTGCATCCCGGACGGGCGGCGGCACGATAGAGGGTGGTGGCTGACCAATGACGGTCGTTGCCGGAGTGGACTCGTCCACTCAGTCCTGCAAGATCGTGGTGTGCGATGCCGATACCGGAACGATATTGCGGCACCGCCAGATTCCGCACTACGACGGGACCGAGGTGCCGCCGCTCATGTGGTGGGAGGCGTTGCGGGCGGCGTGCGATCGCATGATGCGCGATGTGGAGGCCATCGCGGTGGCCGGCCAGCAGCACGGGCTGGTCGCGCTGGACGCGGCGGGGCATCCGGTACGGGATGCCTTGCTGTGGAACGACACCCGGTCCGCGGAGGCGGCGAGACAGCTGGTGGACGAGCTGGGCGGGCCGCAGGCGTGGGCGGACGCGGTGGGGAGTGTGCCGCTGGCCGCGCACACGGTGGCCAAGCTGCGCTGGTTCGCCGATCACGAACCCGAGCTGGCCGACCGGACGGTCCGGGTCCTGCTGCCGCACGACTATCTGACCTGGCAGCTGCGCGGCGGTGACCCGGCCACCGAGCCGACCACCGATCGGGGTGACGCCTCCGGCACCGGGTACTGGTCACCGGCCGCGGGCGCCTACCGGCCGGATCTGCTGGCGCTGGCCTTCCGCGGTCGCAGTCCCGCGCTGCCGCGGGTGCTGGCGCCCGCCGAGATCGCCGGGCACACGCCGGGCGGGCGGCTGGTGGCGGCCGGCACCGGCGACAATGCCGCCGCCGCACTGGGTTTGGGCATCGCGGACGGGGATGTGGTGGTCTCGCTGGGGACCAGCGGCACCGTCTTCACCCGCGCCGCGCACCCCAGCGCCGACCCCTCCGGCGCGGTGAACGGGTTCGCCGACGCCACCGGGGCGTTCCTGCCGCTGGTGTGCACGCTCAATGCCGCCCGGGTGCTGGACGCGACCGCGGTTCTGCTGGGCACCGATGTGTCCGGCCTGGAGGTGCTGGCCGCGCAGTCGCCCGCGGGCGCGGACGGTCTCACCCTGCTCCCCTATCTCGCGGGTGAGCGGACCCCGAATCTGCCGTACGCCACCGGCAGTCTGCACGGCCTGCGCCCGCACACCATGCGCCCGCACCATCTCGCCCGCGCCGCCATCGAGGGCATGCTCTGCAATATCGCCGAGGCCCTGGACCGCCTGCCGACGGTGCCGCATCGAATCCTGTTGATCGGCGGGGCATCCCGGTCCCGGCTCATCGCGCACGCCGCCGCCACCATCTTCGGCCGCACCGTCACGGTGCCCAATCCGAGCGAATACGTCGCCCTCGGCGCGGCCCGCCAGGCCGCGTGGGCCCTGCGCGGCGGGCCCCGCCCACCCCGCTGGCCCACCCCCGCGGCCACCGAATTCCACGCTCTGGCAGTGGGGATCGGCGCCGCTATTCGCCAGCGCTACACCGAGATACGCGACACCTACTATCCATAGACGACCGGACCGTCGGACAGATAGTCGTCCCAGGTCCGGTGCCGGGTGATGTAGGTCCGGATGGCGTCCCGGGCAATGTCGTGTTTCGACCGCCCTTCCATCGCCGCCTGCGCACTCAGCGCAGCTTCTTCGTCCTCGCTGAGCCGCAAAGTCCATGCCACCGCGAATTCATACCACCCCCGCGCAATCCTGTCTGCCAAACGGTTGACCAGTTGGTAACCATCACATGACCGGCGGGTAGCTCCGGGGCCGTGCGACGAGCCGCGATTGCGCTCACGGCGAGCGTAACCATCGTCGGTACCGGTGGCCGGGTCGTAGCTTCACGCGGTATGACAACCGAGCTGAGCACTCCGTTGAACGATATCGTCGAGGCGACCGGCCGGGCCGTGGCCGCGGATCCCGCGCAGGCCACGGTGGTGTTCCGGGCCGCAGGGACACCGGAGGGCACCGTCGGGAGCGCGATCGCCCTGGGGCGGTACACGGTTCGAGTGGACGAGCCGCCGTCACTCGGCGGTGCGGGGTCCGCGCCGAATCCCGTCGAGGTGTATCTGGCCTCGCTGATCGCCTGCCAGGTGGTGACGTATCGGTTCTGGGCGCAGCGGCTCGGCGTGACCATCGAGGAGCTGGCCGTCGACGCCGAGGGCGATCTCGATGTGCGCGGCTTCTTCGGACTCGACGACACTGTCCGCCCCGGATTCCAGGCGGTGCGCGTGACCGTGCGGATCAGCGGACCCGAGTCCGCCGAGCGCTATGCCGAATTGCAGCGGGCGGTCGACGAGCACTGCCCCGTCCTGGATCTCACCACCGGCCGGACCCCGGTCGAGACCACCCTCGTCACCCAGTAGGAACACGTCCCCAACCCACCGGAGGCCCCGATGACCACATCCGCTCTGCCCGAAGACCCCACCGCCGCCTGGAGTTTCGAGACCAAGCAGGTCCACGTGGGGCAGACGCCCGACGGCGCGACCGGCGCCCGCGCGCTGCCGATCTACCAGACCACCTCCTACGTCTTCCGCGACACCGATCACGCCGCCGCGCTGTTCGGACTGGCCGAGCCGGGAAACATCTACACCCGCATCATGAATCCCACCCAGGATGCGGTGGAGCAGCGGATCGCCGCGCTGGAGGGCGGTGTGGCCGCGCTGCTGCTGGCCTCGGGTCAGGCGGCGGAGACTTTCGCGATCCTGAACCTCGCGGGGGCCGGGGACCACATCGTGTCCAGCCCGCGGCTGTACGGCGGCACCTACAACCTGTTCCGGTACACCCTGCCGCGGCTCGGCATCGAGGTGAGCTTCGTCGAGGATCCGGACGACCTCGACCAGTGGCGGGCGGCAATCCGCCCGAACACCACGGCTTTCTACGGCGAGACGGTGTCCAACCCGCAGAACCATATTCTCGACATTCCCGGCATCGCGGAGGTCGCGCACGGTTCCGGGATCCCGCTCATCGTCGACAACACAGTCGCCACCCCGTATCTCATCCAGCCGTTGGCCCACGGCGCGGACATCGTCGTGCACTCGGCCACCAAGTACCTGGGCGGGCACGGCGCGGCCATCGCGGGCGTGATCGTCGACGGCGGCGCCTTCGATTGGCGCAGTGGACGTTTCCCCGGATTCACCGAGCCCGACCCGAGCTACCACGGTGTGGTCTACGCCGATCTCGGCGCACCCGCCTACGCGCTCAAGGCGCGGGTGCAGCTGCTGCGTGATCTGGGCTCGGCCATCTCGCCGTTCAACGCCTTCCTCATCAGCCAGGGCCTGGAGACCCTCAGCCTGCGCCTCGAGCGGCATGTCGCCAATGCCCGGGCGGTGGCCGAATTCCTCACCGAGCGGCCCGAGGTCACGGCCGTCTCCTATGCGGGCCTGCCGTCGTCACCGTGGTATGAACGCGGAAAGCAGCTGGCCCCCAAGGGCGTCGGCGCCATCATCGGCTTCGAGCTGGCCGGCGGGGTCGACGCGGGCAAGCGCTTCGTCGAAGCCCTCACCCTGCACAGCCATGTCGCCAATATCGGCGACGTCCGCTCCCTCGTCATCCATCCGGCCTCCACCACCCACTCCCAGCTGACTCCCGAGGAGCAGCTCGCGGCGGGCGTCACCCCCGGCCTGGTCCGTCTGGCCGTGGGGATCGAGGGCATCGACGACATCCTCGCCGACCTGCGCGCCGGATTCGCCGCCGCGCAGTAGCCCTCAGAAACGATCGAGCGGGCGAATCGGCGGGGAGACAGCCGAATTCACCTGAAGGGCGATGATCACGCCGATGCTCAAGTAGGTGCTGATCGGGCAGAGGGCCACCGCCGCCGCATACAGCAGTTGCACGATGCCGATGCGGCGGCGGATGGCCGTCACGTCCTCGGGTCCGGTGTGCTCGGCGAGCAGACCGGCGCGGCGCGCGTAGCGGAGCGCGGCGAGCTGGACCAGACCCAGGTACAGCAGGTCGGCCCAGTAGACGAGCAGGGCCAGGCGGGACTGGGGGAAGGCGGCAAGCAGCGCGGTGGCGAAGGGCACCAGGCAGATTCCGAACAGGAACATGAGATGGATCCACGTCAGCGAGCGGTCCGCCCGGTCCATGAGGTTGAGCTGGGTCTGCTGGCCGATCCAGAACATGCCGAGGGTGAGGAAACCCAGCAGGCAGATGAGGAACTGCGGGCCCACATGGGTGAGCGCATGCCAGACCGGCTGCTCGTCGGAGACCGCGCCCGCACTCCACAGCGAGCGCTCGTGCCACGCCTCGCCCGCGGGCACGTGCAGATCCAGTACCAGCAATGTCATTGCCACAGCGAAGATTCCGTCGCTGAGCGCCCCGAGGCGGCCGAGGTCCTGTGCCGCGATGCGGTGATATCGAGTCATCCACCTGCCCTTCCCCGCCGGACCCTAGCGGATGTCACGGGGCGGCGCGGTGTTGCTCCCGGGCGAGGAAGTGGGCGGTGGCTCTGGTTGCGTCGTAAAGGGATCGGTAGTGGCGGTAGTACGGGGCATAGTGGGCGGTGACCGACGGGTCGGGTTCGACCGTGGTGATGATCGGGTTCCAGGCGGCGGTGTCCAGGCCCAGCGATTCGGCGGCGAGCAGGGCGTCGCCCAGGGCCGCACCGACCGTGTCGGCCGGAAGCTGCTGGGGCAGGCCGGTGATGTCGGAGACGATGCGGGTCCACAGTCCGCCCTTGGTACCGCCGCCCACGGCCACCAGCCGGGTGGCGGGAGCGCCCGCGGCGGCCATGGCCTCGAGGTTGTGGCGCACGCCGTAGCCGATGCCCTCGAGGACCGCGCGGTACAGGTCGGCGCGCTGGTGAGTGACGGTGAGACCGGCGATCACGCCGCGGGCGTCCGGATCGAACAGGGGCGTGCGCTCGCCGGCGAAGTAGGGCAGCACCAGCAGCCCGCGGCTGCCCGGCGGAACGTGGGCTGCCTCGTCGATGAGTTCGGAGAAATCGCTGCCGGTGAGGGTGCGTAGCCAGTCGGTGATCGCGCCGGAGGTGGCCATGCCGGCGGCGGACGTGTAAGTGCCGGGCCAGGTTCCGCAGGTGGTCCACAGGCCGGGCTGGGGGCGGGGGTCGGTCAGCACCTGGGTGAGGAACATGGTGGTGCCGTACATGATCATGCAGTCGCCGGGGGCGCGGACGCCGACACCGGCGGCCTCGGCCCAGGCGTCGATGGTGCCGGTGGTGACCGGCAGCCCGGCGGGCAGGCCGGTGGCCGCGGCGGCCTCGGAGGTGACCCGGCCGACTATCTCGGTGGGCCAGGCCAATTCGGGCAGTCGCAGGCCGGGTGCGACGGATTCGGCCCAGTCCACGGCCCATTCGCGGGCCATCAGGTCGTACATGGGCACGCACTGGCTGGCGGATTGATGGTCCAGGACGTAGCGGCCGGTGAGGCGATGGACCAGAAACGAGCTCGCCATCAACAGCATCCGGGTGGCCCGCCACACCTGCGGCTCGTGGCGGATGAGCCAGCGCAGCTTCGGCCCGACCGCCTGACTGGTGAGCGGCGAGCCGCACCGCTCCAGCACGGTCTGCGCGCCCAGTTCCGCGTTCAGTTCCTCGATTTCGTCGCCGGCGCGCGTGTCGACCCCGTAGAGGATGGCCGGCCGCAAGGGCCGGCCCGCGGCGTCGGCGGGCAGCAGGCACGGCCCGATGCCGCTCACCGCGAGCCCCTCGAGAGGTTCGCCGTCGGCGGCGGACACCAGTTCGCGGGCGATGGCCGCGAAGTCGGCCCACCACACCGTCTCCGCGTCGTGCTCCACCCAGCCCGGGCGCGGTGTCGAAACCCGGTGCGGTCGTTCGGCTCTCATCGCGACCGTGCCCGCGTGGTCGACCAGGACGCCCTTGGATCCGGAGGTGCCGATATCGATGCCGAGGAGCATGTCAGCTCGCCCGGCTGAATTCGTCGAGCGTCACATCCAGCAGTTCGCAAGCCGCGCGGACGGTGGCGCGCTGGTCGCCCGGCACGGCGTGAATGTGATTGGCGCCGAAGCGGGACAGGAAGTCCCCGGCGTCGGCGTCCAGGCGGGCGAAGGCGTGCGGCCACTCCCAGGTGGACTGTTTCATGAGCGATTCGTTGGTGGCCGGGTCGTAGGTCTCGAACTCGCCGAGCATCAGCTGCATGCGGTAGGCGCCGTCGCGGCGGGTGAGCCGGGCCAGGGTCATCTGCCCGGGCGCGGCCAGGTGATGCACCGACGCCCCGCCGGCCGGGAAGAAGAACACCTCCGGATACAGGTGCACCCGGGCCAGATTCTCGGCCGGATCGTCGCTGCGCGCCGCGTACCAGGTGGCGTGCTGGCCGGAATTGCACAGATCCCAGATGTCGCGGTCGGCGTGATAGTGCCGGACATCGGCGAAGAGCACCGGTGTGCCCGCGATCTGCTTGAGCAGCTGCATGGTGAGCGCCCCGTCCATGTCCGCCTCGGTGGCGCACACGTGGGGCTGTTTGGGCCCGTTCCAGTCGTAGGGGTCGTTGAGGAACGCCTCGGTGATGTCCATGGTGGCGAAGTACTGGGTGAGCTCCGGCTGTCCCTTGATGCCGGAGAAGTCCAGCCGCCATTCCGCGATCAGATCCCGCATGGCCAGGTACGAGCGCAGCTGCCGCTCCAGCAGCTCCGGCGTCAGCTTGCCGCCGTCGTAGTGGACCCCGGCGGCATTGCGCTCCAGCCATTCTCGCGCCGCCCGGGCCTCACCGGCGTCGGCGAGTTCGGCCCGGCGCACGATCTCCCACTGGTCGATCTCCTCGACATCGATGCCGAATACCCGCTGCCACTGATCGGTATTGGCGACCGCGGTGTTCATGCCCATGGGCCGCCCGCCGATGCGCCCGAAGGTGCTACCGCGCAGGCCGGCCACCGCCGCCGCGCCGCGGGCGCGTTCCCCGATGGCCGCGATCAGGTCCGGGTCGGCGGGATCGCCCCACAGCCGGGCGTGTGCGCGGCCGATCTGATCCAGCGCGCCGCCCGCCGCCAGCATGCCCACCATGCCCGGCTGCACCGGGTCGATATTGGACAGCAGCAGCAGCGGCCCGCGCAGCGCGCCCGCGGCCAGCATGGTGAAGTGCGGGAACGCCCACACCGCATAGTGCAGCACGGTCAGGTCCACCCCGGCCGCCTCCACCTGCCGGGCCACCCTCACCGCCTGGTCATTGCCGCCGATGGGTTGCACACCGCGAATCACGGTGTGCCCGGCCGCGGTCAGCTCGGTGACGAGCCGATCCTCCGCGGTCCGGATGAATCCGACGATGCCGCCGTGCACGTAGTCGCGGCCGTCGGAAAGACTGATCACGCCGATTCGGGCCATACTGCCTGCCTCCCCGCACTGGGTGGACTCTCGACTCCGTTCAGAATTCCAGTTCAGGCCGCACGCCACGCCCGAAATCGGATTTTCGGGGTGAACGCGGGCCTGGCTGTCTCAGTGTGGGAAGTGCAAGCGAGCCAGCGCGACTCCGCCCTGCGCCCAGCCCGCGTGGGTGATCCAGAGGGCGTCCTCGTGGGTGATCACCTCGGCCGCGTGGGCGGGCACGTGCCCCACGCGGTCGGACGCGTCGAAGTGAAAAGGGTTGTCGCCGCGGAAGATCTCGGTGCCGACATAGCCGGGGCGCGGACCGATCAGCAGATACCAGGTGCCGGCGTGGCGGAGCACGAACGGCGATTCGGTATTACCCGCACCGGTTCCGGTCGCCGGGTCGGTGTAGGCGATGTGACGCTCGCCCCAGTGCAGCAGGTCCGGACTGGTGCGGTAGGCGACGACGTGGTTGCCGCCGGCGGGGACGCTGGTCGCGCAGTAGTACATGACCCACTGCCCGGCCACCCGCAGCACCATGGGGTCGCGGGCGTCGTAGCCGTCGCGGAAGACCGGGCCGCCCGGATGGCGGGTCCAGTGGAACAGATCGGCGGAGGTGGCCAGGCCCATACCCGTTGCGGTGCGGTCGGTTCCGCCGCCGTCGTAGAACATGAAGTAGGTGGCGCCGTCGCGCACCACGAAGGGGGCCCACAGGTGGGTCTCGCCGCGCTCACGGTCCACCGTCAGGGCGGCGGGATGCTTGGTCCACGGGCCGTGCGGGTCGCCGGCGGTGGCGTGCGCGAACTCGGTCTCGTCGAAGGGGTCGGCGGGCTCGGGATGGGTGATGCCGAACAGGTGCCAGCGCCCGCCGTCGTCCTGGATCAGGGTGTGATCGTTGATGTACCAGCACTGATCCGGCTCGCTGGGGTCGTAGATGTGCCGAAACTCCCCCGCCGTCACCGTGCCCATACCCGTCCTCCATATAGGACCTGAACTGTCCTAATTCCATTCGACAATGGACCCATGCCGGAACTCTCGCTGCGAACCCTAAACCGCACACTGCTGCTGCGTCAGAAGTTGAACGAACGGGTCGCCATGCCCGCCGCCGAGCTGGTCCGGCATCTGGTCGCGGTGCAGGCGCAGGAACCGAACTGGCCGTATGTGGGGCTGTGGTCGCGCCTCACCGATTTCCGCCATGAGGATCTGACGGTCCTGCTGCGTGATCGAACCGTGGTGCGCGCCACCACGATTCGCCGGACAGTCCACCTGACGGACGCCCAGGACTACCGCTGGCTCCACCCGACGGTCCGCCCGGCGATCGAGCCCACGCTCCGCTCGGTCTACCTCCGGGATGCGGTCGAGGGCCTCGATATCGCCGAATTGGCCTCGGCCGGAACAGAACTGCTCACCGGCACCACCATTTCCCGCCGCGACCTCGGCAAGCGGCTGTCCGAACGCTTCCCGGGCCGTGAACCGCGCGCCCTGGTCCACGCGCTCGGCATCATCCACCCGCTGGTGCACGATCCCGCTGCGGGTGTGTGGGGCGCGTGGCGCGGCCGCTCGGTCTCGGTATCGCCGGCCGGGGAGGCGATCGGCGCGCCCCTGGCCGACGGCCCACGCCCGGAAACCCTCATCCGCCGCTATCTGGCCGCCTACGGCCCCGCTACCGCCGCCGACATCCAGGAGTTCGCGGGAGTCACGCGACTGGCAGCGGTGATCGCCCGCCTGCGCCCGGAACTGCGTGTCCTGCACGATGACTCGGGCCGCGAACTCTTCGACCTCCCGGACGCCCCGATCGCCGACCCCGAACTCCCCGTCCCCGTCCGTTTCCTGCCCGCCTTCGACAATTCCTGCCTCGGCCATCGCGACCGCAGCCGCATCATCAGCGACGCCGACCGCGCCCGCATCGCCAAGATCGCCTCGGGCGGCGTGCCCATGTACCTGGTCGACGGGTTCGTCCACGGCCGTTGGGGTCTGGACGGTTCCACGATTCGGATCACGCCCTGGCATCCCCTCACCCGTGCCACCGAGGCCGCTGTCCGCGACGAGGCCGAACGCCTGCTCCCGCTCGTCGTACCCGGTGAAGCAGGCAAGGTCATGATCGAAACGCGCTGATCGGAGCTCGCTCCTGCGCGGCCGCCTCGGGGTCAGCGGGCCTTTCTCGCGGCGCGGAGGAAGTCCTTGTTCAGGCGGCCGATCACGTCCTGTGGGATTTCCTTCGGGCAGGCGAGGGTGCATTCGCCGGTGTTGGTGCAGCCGCCGAAGCCCGCCTCGTCGTGGGCTTCGAGCATGCCGACGACGCGGGAGTGGCGCTCGGGCTGTCCCTGCGGCAGGAGGCCGAGGTGGGTGACCTTGGCGGCGGTGAAGAGCATGGCCGAACCATTGGGGCAGGCGGCCACGCACGCGCCGCAGCCGATGCATTCGGCGGCCTGGAAGGCCAGGTCGGCGTCGGGTTTCGGCACCGGGATCGAGTGGGCCTCGGGTGCGGCGCCGGTCGGCGCGGTGATGTAGCCGCCCGCCCGGATGATCCGGTCGAAGGCCGAGCGGTCGACCATCAGGTCCTTGATGACCGGAAAAGCCTTGGCCCGCCACGGTTCCACGGTGATCGTGTCGCCGTCGGAGAACTTCCGCATGTGGAGCTGGCAGGTGGTGGTGGCCTGCTCCGGACCGTGCGGGGTGCCGTCGATGACGAGTGAGCACGCGCCGCAGATGCCCTCGCGGCAGTCGTGGTCGAAGGCGATGGGCTCCTCGCCGGCGCCGGTGAGCCGTTCGTTGAGGACGTCGAGCATTTCCAGGAACGACGCGTCGGGCGAGACCTCCACGCCGTAGTCGACCATCCCGCCCTTGTCGCGGGAGTTCCGCTGCCGCCAGATACGCAGGGTGAGTTTCATTCTCGATTCCCCTCTTACTTGTAGGACCGCGTGCTGGGCTGGGCGTACTCGTAGCTCAGCGCTTCCCGGTGCAGCGTCGGTGGCTGGTCCTGATTCCATTCCCACGCGGCGACATAGGAGAAGTTCGCGTCGTCGCGGCGGGCCTCACCGTCCTCGGTCTGCGACTCGGCCCGGAAGTGGCCGCCCGCCGATTCGGTGCGATGCAGGGCGTCGATGACCATGAGCTCGGCCAACTCGAGGAAGTCGGCCACCCGGCCCGCACGCTCCAGCGACTGGTTGAGGTCATCCCCGGAGCCCGGCACGTTGACGCGCGCCCAGAACTCCGCGCGCAGTGCGGGAATCAGGGCCAGCGCCTTGCGCAGTCCCGCCTCGGTCCGTTCCATGCCGCAGTACTCCCACATGAGGTGGCCGAGCTCGCGGTGGAAGGAGTCGACGGTGCGGTCGCCCCGGATGGACAGGAGCCTGTCGATCATCGTGGTGACCCTGGCCTCGGCGGCCGCGATCGCGGCGGCCGGCACCTCCCCGACCGGACCGCGGGCGAGATAGTCGCCGAGGGTGGCCGGCAGGACGAAATATCCGTCGGCCAGGCCCTGCATGAGCGCGGAGGCCCCGAGCCGGTTGGCGCCGTGGTCGGAGAAGTTGGCCTCCCCGATCACGAACAGTCCCGGAATGGTGGATTGCAGGTCGTAGTCCACCCACAGCCCGCCCATGGTGTAGTGCACGGCGGGGTAGATGCGCATGGGCATCTCGTACGGGTTCTCGCCCGTGATCCGCTCGTACATCGTGAAAAGGTTGCCGTACTTGGCTTCCACCGCCTCGACGCCGAGCCGCCCGATCGCGTCGGCGAAATCGAGATAGACGCCGAGCCCACCCGGCCCGACCCCACGCCCCTCGTCGCAGACGTTCTTGGCCGCGCGGGAGGCGATGTCGCGCGGCACCAGATTGCCGAATGCCGGATAGATGCGTTCCAGGTAGTAATCGCGCTCGTGCTCGGGCACATCGCCGGGCTTGCGTTGGTCCCCAACATTTTTGGGCACCCACACCCGGCCGTCGTTGCGCAGCGACTCCGACATGAGCGTCAGCTTCGACTGGTGCTCACCCGAGACCGGGATGCAGGTCGGATGGATCTGCGTGAAGCAGGGATTGGCGAAGTACGCGCCGTGCTTGTGCGCCCGCCACGAGGCCGTGACATTCGAGCCCATGGCATTGGTCGACAGGAAGTAGACGTTGCCGTACCCGCCGGAGGCCAGCACCACGGCGTCGGCCGTGCAGGACCGGATCACGCCGGTGACCAGGTCGCGCACGACCACGCCCCGCGCCACCCCGTCCACCATGATCAGGTCGAGCATCTCGTGCCGCGCATGCAGTTCCACGGTGCCCGCATCGACCTGTCGCAGCAGCGCCTGATACGCGCCCAGCAGCAACTGCTGGCCCGTCTGCCCGCGGGCATAGAAGGTGCGCGAGACCTGCGCGCCGCCGAACGACCGATTGTCGAGCAGGCCGCCGTACTCCCGCGCGAACGGAACGCCCTGCGCCACACACTGATCGATGATCTGCGTCGAGATCTCCGCCAGCCGGTGCACATTCGACTCGCGGGACCGATAGTCGCCGCCCTTGACCGTGTCGTAGAACAGCCGGTGCACGCTGTCGCCGTCATTGCGGTAGTTCTTGGCGGCATTGATCCCGCCCTGCGCGGCGATCGAGTGCGCCCGCCGCGGCGAATCCTGGAAACAGAACTGGATCACGCGATAGCCCTGCTCCCCCAGCGTGGCCCCCGCCGAGCCGCCGGCCAGCCCGGTGCCGATGACGATGACCGTCTTCTTGCGCTTGTTCGCGGGATTGACCAGCTTGGCCTCGAATTTACGGGTGGTCCAGCGCTCAGCGATCGGCCCGCCCGGCGCTCTGGTGTCGGCGATCGGCTCGCCGATGCGGAAAAGACTGTCATTCATGGCTATTTCACCCATCCGAAGGAGACAGCGATCGGGACGGCCAGGAAACCGGCGACCAGCAGGATCGAAACGGCGGCCGCGAGCAGGTCGTAACCGCGGGCGCCGGCCAGACCCAGGGTCCGGGCGGCACTGCGAATGCCGTGCCGCAGGTGCAGACCCACCATGACGACGGCGACAACGTAGAAGAGCGTGACGTACCAGTGGGACGGCGCGAAGTCGGCGACGACCTTCTCGTACGGAGTCGCGTTGTGGCCCAGGGGATTCACCGCGCCGAAAGTCAGATCCAGCAGATGCCAGACGAGATACAGCGCGATGATCACACCGCCCCACCGCATGGTGTGAACGGCATAACCCTGGGCATGCGACTTCTTCTTCGCCGCGTACCCGACCGGCCTGGCCCGGTGCGCGGTCCGGGCGAGCGAGACCGCCGACCACATGTGCAGAATCACGCTGACCGCGAGCACGACCTCCACAGCCGACAACAACCCCCGCCGAGGCACCGCGGGCTCACCAACCGTCCGCAACCATTCGGCATAGTGATTGAAATCCGACGCCCCCAGAAACACTTTGAGATTCCCGGCCATGTGGGCGATGAGGAAAAGCACCAGAATGCCCCCGGTCACCGCCATCACGGCCTTCTTGCCCACCGTCGTCCGGTAGAGCTCAGGTATTACGACAGCCACCAGCGGAAACTACGTCCGCTCCGCGCCCCCGGTCCAAGTCCCCAACGCTCTGGTCACCATGACCCTGGCCTATGCACCGAGCTGCAACCGGAATTACTACTGCGAGTAGTGAATCCGGCCCGTGAAGGATGTCACACGGCGACGCCTGTCCCCTGTCGAGCGATTCGAACCACCAGCAACAACCGCACCATTACCCTGACCGTGCCCCAGAACGAGGTCGCACCGAACCAACGTGCCGCGACTTCGAAGCCCAGCTCGGCGACCTCGTGGAGGTCGAGCCCGCCGGCTGGGATCCGATCGTCGAGTTCATGTCCTCGGAGCGGGGATCGCTCGCACAACTCGTGCGACGGTGGGTATGCCGCAGGCTAGAGCTGCTCGATTTTCATCCTGTCGCAGGAGAGAGTGACGGTCTCATTCGCCGGTCCCGCGTTGCCCGCCTCGAGCGAGGGAACGCTCCACGAGCGAGTCCAAGCGTCTATCAGACTGATCGCCTGGACGGGCTTTCCATGGTGGTCCAGCTCGGTGATCGTGATGGTCGCTCTCGCGCCGTGGGGGTCCTTCAGCGACTGCCGGATCCAGCGGTCGAATACTTCGCTCTTGTCCGAGCTCCGGGTGATGGTCACCTCACGCCGCTCGGCCTCCGGCTGCTGGTCATCCCGTCCATCGCCGAGACCCGACACCACTCTGCGAGCCTGCTCCACGAAGATTCTGCCCAGATCGATACGGAACATTCCCGTGCTGATCTTGTCCTGGGTTTGCATATCGACCTCCTGAATTCGTAACCGGTGGGTTTCTCGCTCATGAGGCAATGCCATTCGAGAGTACGGCGTGGACGGGGCCGCCCGGGTGGGAAGTTGCGGTCGCGCAGGTTCTCGAACAGCGGACCCCGGCCGAAGGCACTCGGCCGGGGTCCGCCTCCGACGGCGTCGCGATCAGCGGATCTCTCGGGTGAGCCGAGACGACCACGGACACCAGAAACAGCCCGGCAGGAAAGCGCCGCAGGCCTCGTCCAGGTTTTCCTCGACGTAGGAGATAGCCGAGTCGCAGACCTCGATCGCCACGGTGAAGAAGCTGATCGTGTCCGGATCGAGGTGGAAGCTCCAACCCGGGTTGTAGTCGGCCACCCGTTTCCTGATGCGTCCCATGACATGGATCGACATCTTCTCCTCGCCGGACAGGATCCGACGCGCTTCCGCGATGCGCTGCTCGTCATTGAGCCGGATAATGAATTCCTTGCCGGAGTAATCGGTGAATGCGAAGTCCGCCATGACATCTCCCTGCCAGAAGTAGTGGATGGGATTCGTACGCGGTTCTGCATCGATGCACTCAGCATCGTATCGGCGCCAGAGCGCTGCTGTACACGAATTTCTCTGTGCGACAATTGATTTGGACTTCCATCCGGTTTCCGACGGAGGTAACCGGACCGAGGGGTCAGTTCCGGCCCTGGTTAGCGGCGTGGTGGCCGTTGCTTCGAGAGGAAAGCTGGGCTCGGATCGATCTCCCAGCGAAAATCAACTCACGGATCGCGATAGCGCCCCGTGCAACGGGCGCGCCGACCCGGCCCCCGGCGTCGATCAGCACAGCCGACGGCGTACCGCGGACGCGATATCGCAGCGCCGCCTCGTTGCCCTGCTGCACCAGCGACGGGATCTCGCCCAGCCCCTGTTCGGCACCCCAAACGGCCTGCTCATCGGCGTCGCCGTTGCCGACGACGACCATGGTCATGGCCGTGCGCGCCCGCCACCGCGGCAGCTCACGGGCCAGCGCGGCGCATATCTCACAGCCCGGGTGCACGAACACCAGCAGCACCGCCCGGCCCCCCGAGAGCAGGTCCGCGAGGTTCGTGCGGGCGCCCGCGATGTCGAGCAACTCGAACTCGGGCGCGACCGAGCCGACCGGCAAGCCCTCGGCGCCCAGCGTCGAGAGCGCCTGCTCGTCCAGCCGACGCCGCAGCACGCCGACCTGGCCGACCAGCCACGCCAGGACCCCGCACAGCAGCGCACCGAGCGCGAGCCCGGTCGCGGCATCGGCAGCCAGTCCGGCGGGCACCGAGGGATGGGCCAACGCGCCCCACACGACCGACGCCGCGAGCACCATCAGCACACCGTTGCGCACGACGCTGCGTGCGCCGATCGGCGTCGTACTCGCCGCTCCGAAGCATGAGCACGAGGGGCGCTTGCCGCGCCGCAACAAGCCGACCATGACCACCGTGAAGACCGCTAACAGGAGCAGCGCGCCCACTGCCGCCGCGACGGCCGTCCACGACAGGACGACACCGACCGCCAGCACCGCCTCGGCGACCGGCAGTCCCCACGCCACGGCGGGCACCCACCGCACCGGCACCTCGAACTCCCCCACCGCCTGCCGCGTACCGGCGCGATCGGCCAGTTTCCCCCAGGCCGACAACCCGAACACCACGGCGAGCGCCAATCGCGTAACCCACACCCCGTATTCGATCAGCATGGGCCGCACCCTCCCACATCAGCGGTTATTCGAATCAAGAATCGCCGGAAGAGTATTCGAGGTGTTGCGAAGGCCTGCAGGACAGGTCATCGTCCGGAAAACGATCGACCTCCGGCAAGTCGCCGATCGTGACTTCAGCGGAGGGCGTCACACGGGGACCCCGCAGCCGGGTGTGATCATCGACTCGGAATCGGAATGGCGGAGTTCATAGTCCTAGGATATCGACTGTGCAGTTGCAGCAGTTGTCGTACTTTCTGGCTGTGGCGCAGGCCAGGCACTTCACCAGGGCCGCTGATGCGCTGGGCGTCGCCCAGCCCTCGCTGTCCAAGCAGATCCGGACACTGGAAGCTGAGCTCGGGGCTTCGTTGTTCAGCCGGGCGCGGGGGAATATCGCGCTGACTCCGGCGGGTGAGGCGTTGTTGCCACTGGCCACCCGGATTCTCGCCGATGTGGATACCGCGCGGCTGGAGGTGCAGGAGCTTGCGGGGCTGCGGCGGGGGCGGGTTCGGCTCGGGGCGACGCCGTCGCTGTGTTCAGGGCTGCTGGCCGATGCGCTGCGGCGGTATCACGACGCGTATCCGGGGATCAGGCTGCTGGTGGAGGAGGGTGGGTCACGGGATCTGGTGCGGCAATTGACGAGGGGCGCACTCGATTCGGCGCTGGTGATCCTGCCGCTGGGCGAGGACACACCGCTGGCCACCACGCCGATCCTGCGCGAGGATCTGGTGGTCACCGCCAGGGTCGACGACAGTTCGCTGCCCCAGCGTTCGCACCTGCGCATCACGGATCTGCGGGATCGGCCGCTGGTGATGTTCCGGCCGGGCTACGACCTGCGGGAGGCGACGATCGGGGCCTGCCGGGAGGCGGGGTTCGAACCCCGCTTCGCGGTCGAGGGCGGCGAGATGGATGCCGTGCTGCGGTTCGTGGAGGTGGGGCTCGGGATCGCGGTCGTCCCGTCCACGGTGCTGACCGGACGGCCTGGGCTGCGCGGGATTCCGCTGTCGGGCGACGGCGGGCGCGAGTCCCACGGGCTGCACCGGACGGTCGCGCTCGCTCACCGCAAGGACGTCACACCCACGCACGCCGCCGGGGCGTTCCGGGCGACGCTGGAGAGTTTCGTCCGGGAGGCCGCCGCTGGCGGTGGCCTCCCGGCGGGGGTCCGGTCGCTGCTGCCGGAGGCTGGAACGACCGGGGACCTGAGGTAGCGACCAGGCCCTGAGGCCTAGGCGACGACCAGGACCTCGCGGAGCCGCTGCAGTTCGGGCTCCGAAAGTCCGTTGGCGAGTAGCCAGTTGGCGGCCCCGCCGTGCTCGGCATGCAGGTTCTTCAGGAAGCCGAGCATGACCTCCGGGGAAACGGCCAGGATGCCCGTATTGGTCTGCGGCAGGCCCTCGTAGGACGGGAGCGCGTCGAGTCGGTCGCGGACCTTCTGGATGCGCTCGTTGGTGAGAGCGTAGTCGTGGGCGATCGCCTCGGCAGGGACCCCGACCGCGTCCAGCAGGACCGCGGCGAGCACGCCGGTGCGGTCTTTGCCTGCGGCGCAATGGAACAGCACCGAGTGGCGGTCCGGATCGACGATGAGGCGAACCGCCTCGACGATGTGCTCGCCACTGCCGCCGAGCAGCTGACCGTACAGCTCGGTCAGGTCGACGCGGGTCTTGTCGGGGACCAGATCCCGTGCGGCAAGCGAGGATTGCGGCGACTTGCGGATCGGCAGGTTGGCGATGCGCAGACCGGAGTCGGCGATCAGCCCGTAGCCCTCGCGCTCCACCTCATCGGGCAGGCGCAGGTCGATGACCGTGCGCAGGCCCAGCTTCTCGACCAGGTGCGACAGGTCGTCGCAGGTCGCCTGCTGCAGCGTGGAGGAGCGCAGGACGATGCCGAAACGTGTGGTGCCGCCGCCGGTTACGGGGAGCCCGCCCAGGTCGCGCACATTGTCGATCTGGGCGAAGTCGATCCAGCGGGTGGGCATGGAATCAGTGGTCACGACAGGCTCAGTGGGCACGACCGGCCGCCGCCTCTTCCGCACGGGTCAGGCCGCACAGACCGATCAGGTCTTCGTGCAGCTCGAACCAGACGGTGTGGTAGCTGTCCATGATGGGCCGGGCCACGTAGGTGTGGTCGCCCTCGGCGATGCGCTCGACGGCGCGGTCGAGGCGGTCCAGGTAGCGGGACAGGCGCGGGGCGAGCCCGCCCAGGCGGCCGATGAGCGGGCGCAGGCGCTGGTGAGTCTCGTTGAGCCGGCCCAGCACCGAGGCGTCGTACTCGGCGTCGGCGTGATCGTTGACGGTGGCCGGGTCCTTCATCTGCCAGTCGGTGATGATGACCTTGAGGTCGCCGTTGAAAACGCAGAACTCGTCGTAGGCGGCGGTCATGGCGGCCGCGTCGACGGTCGCGCGCTCCTCGGCCAGCAGCTGCTCCAGGCGCGGGCGGCCCTCGGGGGTGATACGGAAACCGGCCGGGGTGGTGGCGCAGTAGCCGGCGGTCACCAGACCTTCACAGCAGGAGGCGATCTCGGCGGTGTCGGCGAACAGGCTGGCGGCCAGATTGTCGGCGTTCACCCGGCCCTTGATGCCGACCAGCCGCAGCACGGCCAGCTCGGTGACGGGAACGTTCACGGAAACCTCTTCCTGCTCGGCGTTCTCGGCCGCGGCCTCGGCGTCTTCCGATGCGACAGAACGGTTTTCGAGCCGGTTGGCCAGCTGCTCACCGGCAACGCCCGCCCACTGGGCGAGCTGATGAACATCGTCGAGGACAGCCTGCTCGACCGGCTTGGCGACGATCTCGCCGGGCAGCACCAGCCCGGCCCCGCCGTCGACGGTGACGGACTTGC
This sequence comes from Nocardia sp. CA-151230, assembly GCF_050942175.1. Classification (NCBI taxonomy): domain Bacteria; kingdom Bacillati; phylum Actinomycetota; class Actinomycetes; order Mycobacteriales; family Nocardiaceae; genus Nocardia; species Nocardia sp. CA-151230. The sequence continues at coordinate 1,859,309 of NZ_CP192061.1, read as the reverse complement.
CGGTCAGCGCGGCGACCACGCCGGGGCCGCAGCCGACCACGCAGGGGCGGCCGAGTTCCCGGCTGACCAGCGCGGCATGCGAAGTGGTGCCGCCCAATTCGGTGACGATGGCCCGCGCGGCGATCATGCCGTGCAGATCGTCGGGGCTGGTGGTGGGACGCACCAGGATGACGTCCTCGCCCGCCTCGGCGCGCGCCTCGGCCTCGTCGGGATCGATCACGACGACGCCGGAAGCCAGTCCGGGACAGGCGGATTCGCCGCGGGCGAGGGGCTCCTGACCGCCGGTGTCGCCGGAGGCGGGGCGCAGCACCTCGCGCACCTGGTCGGCGGTGACCCGGTCCAGCGCCTCGTCGGCGCTGATCAGCCCCTCCTCGACCATGGCGACCGCGGTGCGCACCGCGGCCCGCGCCGAACGCTTGGCCGGACGCGACTGCAGCAGCCACAGCGTGCCGGATTCGACGGTGAACTCCACGTCCTGCAGATCGCGGCCGTCGTGCTCGAGCAGCTGGGCGGCGGCGATCAGACGCTCGTGCACCGCGGGCTGGGTGGCGGCCAGCTCGTCGAGCGGGCGCGGGGTCAGGCGGCCGGACACCACGTCCTCGCCCTGCCCGCCGACCAGCCACTCGCCGTAGACGGGGCCGTCGCCGGTATTGGGGTTGCGGCTGAAAAGCACACCGGTGCCGGACAATTCGTCGAGGTTGCCGAACACCATGGCCTGCACGGTGACCGCGGTGCCCAGGGTGTCGGGCACGCCGCGGTTGGCGCGATAGGTCTTGGCGCGCGCGGAATCCCAGGACCGGAACACGGCCTCGATCGCACCGCGCAGCTGGTCCCACGGATCGGCCGGGACCACGCCGTTCGCGTCACCGAGCACGGTCTCGCGGTACTGGTGCACGAAGCGCTGCCGGGTGTCCTGCGCGTAGGTCGGATTGCTGGTCTCCACGGCCAGCGCCTGCTGCACCGCGTCGGTCATGCCGAGGTTCAGGACGGTGTCCATCATGCCGGGCATGGAGATGGCCGCCCCCGAACGCACCGACACCAGCAGCGGGCGCTCCGCCGACCCGAAGCGACGGCCGGTGCCGCGCTCGATCATGGCGATGCCGTCGAGCACCTGCGCCCAGATCTCATCGGCGATGGCGCCGCGCCGCGTGTAGTCGGCCCAGCCGTCGGTGGTGATGACGAACGCGGGCGGCACCGGCAGGCCGAGGGCCCGCATGTGGTCGATGCTCCACGCCTTGCCGCCGATCTTCTCTCGCGACAGTCCGCACGCGCCGTCGAGTTCGACAACGGTCGCGCCCGCCGCAAGGTCCAGACGCTGCGCAAGCTCCGTTCCGGCCGTCATGTCACTCCTTCGAGGTCCTGGATTCATTCGCACTCCAGCGCTCCACCGCTGCTCGAGCGGCCTGCCGGGCAATATCCATCCCGTCCCCCCTACGGGACCACTGCAACGAGCGTGCCGGGTGAGCGCGCCCACACCCAACTCCCATCCCGATCAGCGGAATGAACGAGCCGTTCCGCCTCCCCGAGACTTCAGCGCACGGCCTAGGAGCCGTTGCCGGTTTCGCATGCGTGCCGGCGGCTAGGAGCGGCGCCGATTTTGGGCGTACCCGGGAAGTTACCCCGGCCGGCGCGAAATCAGTTGTCGCGTTGGGCAACGGTGCGGCCCACGAAGGTCACGGCACGCCCGGTCAGCGGGATGGCACGCTGAAAACAGGCCTTCGAGGGCTGGGCGTGGGGCAGGATGGGCGGATGGATCGGCGGCACTCGGGCGGCAGCTCCGCGGTCGGGCCCGTGACGACCATTCCGGCGCTGGTCGCGGACCGGGCGCGGCGCTATCCGGAGGCGGTGGCCATTGCCGGGCCGGCGGGGCGGCTGACGTTCGCCGAACTCGCCGAGGATGTCGCCGCGGTGACCCGGGCGGCCATGGCGTCGGGACTCGAACCCGGTGACCGGGTGGGCATGTGGGCCCCGAACAGCGTGCGCTGGATCGTGACCGCGCTCGGAATGCTCGGTGCGGGAGCGACTCTGGTGCCGATCAGCACCCGGCTGCGCGGCGCGGAGACCGCTGAGGTGCTGGCCCGCAGCCACGCCAAGGCGGTGTGCACGGTCCAGGAGTTCCTGGGCGCGGACTATCCGGCCATGCTGGCCGAATCCGGCCGTCCCCTACCGGATCTGGAACATGTCATCCTGCTCGACGACGCCCGCGGCGAGAACGCGGCCGACTGGGACATCAGCTCCTGGGCGGGATTCCTGGCCCCCGGCACCGTGATCGAGCCGCAGTCCGCGATCGAGCGCACCGCCCGGGTGGATCCGGAGTCGGTGTCCGACATCCTGTTCACCTCCGGCACCACCGGCGCGCCCAAGGGTGTGCTCGCCACGCACCGGCAGACCCTGGAGGTGTTCGCGCAGTGGGCCGATGCGGTGACGCTGCGCCCGCGCGACCGGTATCTGCTGGTGAACCCGTTCTCGCACACCTTCGGGTACAAGGCCGGCATCCTGGCCTGCCTGCTGCGCACCGCCACCATGGTCCCGATGGAGCGCTTCGACGCCCCCCGGGCGCTGCAGCTCATCGAGAGCGAGCGGATCACCGTGCTGTCCGGGCCGCCGACGCTTTTCACCGACCTCCTGGCCGCCGATCACGATCACTACCTGCTGGGCTCGCTGCGCCTGGCCGGGACCGGCGGCACTACCATCCCCACCGAACTGGTGCGGCGCATTCGCGAGGATCTGCGCGTCCCCTACGTCTTCACGGCCTACGGCCTCACCGAATCCATCGGCGTCGTCTCCATCTGCCCGCCCGACGCCCCCACCGAACTGGTCGCGGGCACCGTTGGAAAGACCCTGTCCGGCAGTGAGATCCGCATCCTCGATCGCGACGGCACACCGGTGGCGCCGGGCGAGCCCGGCGAGATCACCGTCAAGGGCCCGAATGTCATGCTCGGCTACCTCGACGACCCCGAGGCCACCGCCGCCGCCATCGACGCGGACGGCTATCTGCACACCGGCGATGTGGGCACCCTCGACCACGACGGCTATCTGCGCATCACCGACCGGCTCAAGGACATGTTCATCGTCGGCGGCTTCAACGCCTACCCGGCCGAGATCGAGCGAGTCCTGCTGCAGCACCCGGATATTCGCGATGTCGCGGTGGTCGGTATCCCCGACGAGCGGCTCGGCGAGGTCGGCCGCGCCGTCGTGGTGCCCGCCGACGGGGCCGTCAGCGATCCGGCCACCCTGATCGAGTGGTCGCGCTCGCGCCTGGCCGGCTACAAGGTGCCGCGGGAGATCGTCTTCGTCGACGACCTCCCGCGCAATGCCGGTGGCAAGGTGCTCAAACAGCAGCTGCGCGACCCCAGCTGATCAGTTCGGCAGCACCGCTCGCTCAATTCCCCAGCACCGGGCCGTCGGCCCAGCGGTACAGGTGCGCGATCGCCGGTTCCACGATGGAATCCGGGATCTCGCCGTCGAACCAGCGATCCACGTGCGTCCAGTGGTAGGGATGCAGCAGGTAGTCGCCGTTGAGCCCGTCCGGATCGGCGAACTCCTGCTCCCACACGTGGGTCCAGCGCCCGTGGCCCGGTACCCGGCTCAGCGACCAGGACCGGATGGCCGAGATGTGCGCGGGCATGGCCATCAGATCGGATTCGAAGCGCGCCACCGTATCCGGAGCCGTGCCGGACCGCACGGTGAGCAGCAGGGTGCGCTTGATGCGGCGCGACGAGTCCAGCCGTACCAGGCGGGCGTTCACCGGGGCCAGTGGCACCACATCGGCGGTGGCGGGCAGGCCGGGCAGGACCGTCGCGGGCGCCGAGTCGGCGGCCAGATCCCAGACCGCGCCGAGTCCGCCCGTGCTGCCGGGCAGATCGACACCGGCCGAGCAGTGCGTGACCCCGGGTGTCACGGTCGCCGCCGTGGCCTGCGCGGCGAGCTGCCCGTCCGCGTCGTCTCCGGCGGGCGGGGCGGTGAGAATCACCCAGCGGCTCATGACAATTCCTCCTGTACCGCCAGGACGTGCCGCTCCCGCGTCAGCGCGACGGCGTCGGTGTCCGACCAGAAGGCCGAGACGGCGGGATCGGCGGCGGCCGCGCCCCGCATGCCGTAGAAGTCGTAGATGCCGGGCAGTTCCCAGATGATCTGCACGGCAACCGAATCCGCGCCGGTGTGCTCGTGCAGCACCTGGGGCGAACGCAGTCCGCGCGCGGTGGCTCCGGGCAGATACTCGCTGCGCCAGCGGGTCAGCCAGTCCTCGGCACGGTCGGCGGGCAGGACGATGCGGTCGACAACGCGGACAGGCGTCGCGGGATTCACAGCTTCGCCTCCACCTCGTTGCGATACCGATCCACGTAGGCCGCAAGGTTTTCCACGCCGTTGAGCAGGGACTCCGGGCCGAACATGGGCGGGGTGAGCACGACGCGGCTCGCGCCCGCCGTGACATAGGGGCGCACGTAGCCGGGGTCGAACTCGCGCGTGAAATCGAAGGAGCCCGGCCAGATGGTCATCTCGACCGCGTCCTCGGCACGTCCTGCCTCCCGCGACAACTCACGAATCCGATCCGCGCCGCGCGCGAAATCCTCGGACGAGATGGTGTACGGGAACCAGCCGTCCCCGACCCGCGCCGCGCGCCGCACCGCCGGAGCGCTGTTGCCGCCCAGCACGATCGGGATCGACCGTTCGGGCTGCGGCAGGCAGAACTGCTTCTCGAACGACACATGCTTGCCCTGATAGGTCGCCGGAGACTCCGTCCACAGCGCCCGCATGGCCCCGATGCAGTCGTCCAGGCGTCCGCCGCGATCCTCGAACGGCACCCCGATCGCCGCGTATTCCTCTTTCTGCCAGCCGATTCCGAGCCCCAGCAGCATCCGTCCGCCCGACTGCCGATCGATGGTGGCGGCCCGCTTGGCCAGCACCACCGGGCTGTGCAGCGGCGCCACCACCATGGCGGTGCCCAGCTTCAGGGTGCTCGACGCCGCCGCCACGAACGCCAGCGTCTCCAGCGGATCCGTCATCGGCACCCCGAGATCCCCGCCCGGCATCCGCCCGTCGGGCGAATAAGGGTACAGCGGCTCGTAATCCTTTGCCACCACAACGTGTTCCACGGTCCAGATCGAATCCAGCCCGCATTCCTCCGCCGCCGCCGCGAACTCCCGCAGAAATCCGCCCGAGGTCACCAGACCCTCGAGATATGGCATGAGCATGCCGATGCGCATCGACCGCCTCCGTCCTTCCGGGTACGACCCGCCACTGGGCCACCCCTCGATCGTGGCGTGTTAGCGGGGTCACAAATTGCCCCGGTCCCGGTCACCGAGACCCACGAAATCCCAGGTCACGGCGGTCAATTCACGCAACGACAGCAGGCCCCACACCATACGGTGCAGGGCTGAAGCGGGCGCGACAAGACAAGCGGGACCGCCAGGGCACTACTTCGCTCTGTCCGTGCCCCGGTGCGGAACGCACCGGGGCACGGGAGCCGCGAGAGCTACCTCAGATCTCCTTGCGCATCTGCGCGGTCAGGGGCTTCATGTAGCCCGAGCCGAGCAGCCGGCGCATGAGGTTCATGGCCTTGGCGTCCTTGCCGATCAGGATGAGCGGCTTGTTCTTCCGGATGCCGTTGACGATGGTCTTGGCGCAGTCCTCGGGGCTGGTCTGGGCCAGGCGATCGAAGTTGGCGGCCAGGTCGTCGCGGTCGCGGGTGGCGGCGGCGCGGGCCTTCCAGGCGATCTCGGTCTTGATCATGCCGGGGTGGATGCTGGAGACGCCCACGTTGTGGCCGGCGATGATCATCTCTTGGCGCAGTGCGTCGCTGATGGCGTGCATGGCGTACTTGGAGGAGCTGTAGCCGCCCTGGCTGGGGCAGGCCACCAGGCCGAACATGCTGGAGACATTGGCGATATGGCCGTCACCGGAGGCGATCACGTGCGGCAGGAACGCCTTCACGCCGTGCAGGGTGCCCCAGTAGTTGATGCCGAAGATCCACTCCAGGTCTTCCCAGGAGACTTCCTCGATATTGGCGGTCAGCGAGACGCCGGCGTTGTTGATCACCATGTTGACCTTGCCGAAATCGGCCACCACGTCGTCGGCGTGCGCGTAGACGGCGGCGCGGTCGGTCACGTCCAGCTTGTAGGCGCGGGCCTTGACGCCCTCCTTCTCGCACAGCGCCACAGTCTCGGCGACATTGTCGAGATTGCGCCCCGACAGCGCCAGCTGCGCGCCGTTGCGGGCCAGCTCGAGGGCCAGGGCCCGGCCGATGCCCGCGCCCGCACCGGTGATCACAGCGACTTTGCCGTGGAAGTCCTTCATGGGTGTTTCCTTGTCTCGCTTCGCGATTACTCTCGCGGGGTTCTCGGGGACATCCCCTGAGAACCCCGACGAGTCTGGGTGGCCGGAGCCTTACTGGGTGGTGAAGCCGCCGTCGGCGATGAATTCCGCGCCGGTGCTGTAGGAGGAGTCGTCGGAGATGAGGAACAGCACCATATTGGCGAGTTCCTCCGGGGTGGCCGGGCGGGCGATGGGCTGATTGGCCGCGATGTTCGCCGACCGCTCGGAGGCCGCGACCATCTCGGTGGCGACGATGCCAGGGTGCACGGAGTTGACGCGGACATTGTCGGCCGCGAATTCCTGTGCGGCCGTTTTACTCATGCCGCGCACGGCCCACTTCGAAGCCACGTAGCCGAGGATGTTCGAGTAGCCGATCAGGCCGCCGGTCGAGGAGATGTTCACGATGGAACCGACCCCGGCCCGGCGCATGGAGCCGATGACGGCCTTCATGCCCAGGAACACGCCGACCTGGTTGACGTCGATCACCTTGCGGTAGTCGGCCTCCGAGAGCTTCTCGATCGGGTCGACGTGCACGATGCCGGCATTGTTGACCAGGCCCGAGATCGGCCCGAAGGCCGCCTCGGTCTGCGCGACCACGTCGTTCCAGGCCGCCTCGTCGGTGACGTCGAGCGGGAGAAACCGTGCGGCGTCACCGATTTCGGCCGCGACGGCCTGCCCGGCGTCGGTGAGCACGTCGGTGATCACCACCTTCGCGCCCTCGGCCGCGAGCTTGCGGGCGAAGGCCGCCCCCATGCCGCGCGCGCCGCCGGTGACGATGACGACCTTCGAATCAACCCGTCCCATGTCAGTTCTCCTGCGCTGCTGCGGATTCCGCGTCGGCCAGATGGTTCGCCGCGATGTAGCCGAACACCATGGCGGGTCCGATGGTGGCGCCCGCGCCGGCGTAGTCGTTGCCCATGACAGCGGCGGAGTTGTTGCCCGCCGCGTACAGACCCGGGATGACCTCGCCCTGGTCGTTCAGCACGCGGGCGTGCTCGTCGGTGACCAGGCCGCCCTTGGTGCCCAAGTCACCCGGCACCATCTCGACCGCGTAGAACGGGCCGCGCTCGAGCGGGGCCAGGGTCGGGTTGGGCTTGACGGTCGGGTCGCCGTAGTAGCGGTCATAGGCCGAGTCCCCACGCTGGAAGTCCTCATCGCGTCCATTGCGCGCGAAGACGTTGAAGCGCTCCACGGTCGCGGCCAGCTTGTTCGCCGGAATACCCAGCTTGTCGGCCAGCTCGGCCAGGGTGTCGGCCTGCTTGATGATGCCGGCGTCGAAGTACTTCTGGGGCAGCGGCCGCTTGGGGAAGTTGCCCAGGAACAGGTACCGGTCGCGGAAGTTCTGGTCGAAGATGAAGTGCGCGGGAATGCTCCCCGGCACCTTCTCCTCCTCCTCGTACATGGTGTGCACGACGTTCACGTACGGCGCGGACTCGTTGACGAAGCGGTCGCCCTTGGCATTGACCACGATCGCGCCCGGCTGCGAGCGCTCGGCGAGCATGAAGAACGGCGGGCCGTCGGGGTTGCGCACGGACGGACCCCACCAGGCGTCGTCCATGAGATCGACTGCGGCGCCGGCCTTCTGGCCCGCGACGATGCCCTCGCCGACATTCTCGGTCGCGCCCACGGTCCAGCCGGTGTTCTGCGGCCCGTCGATGTACTGCTTGCGCATCTCCAGGTTGTGCTCGAAGCCGCCCGCGGCCAGCACCACGCCCCGCCGGGCCTTGATGGTGACCTGCCGGCCCTCGTGCTCGGCGCGGACGCCGACCACCGTGCCGCCCTCGATGACCAGGTCGGTGAGCGGCGTGTTCAGCCACACTGGCACGCCCGCGTCCCGCAGCGACAGCCACAGCCGGGCGGCCAGCGCCTTGCCCAGGCTGAGCGGCTTGGCGCCCCTGATCATGTTGAGCGCGGTCTGCGCACCGACCTTCATGGCGGTCTTCTTGCCGGCCCAGGTGCGGGCGATCATGTTCAGGTCGTGGAAGTCCTTGACCGTGATGGCGATGCCCTTGGGCGCGGACATGGTCGGGCGGTTGATCTTGTCCAGATCCGCGCCGAGCAGGCGGCCGTCGATCGGCTTGGGCTCGATGCTGCGGCCCTGCGCCAGACCGCCCGGGAACTCCGGGTGGTAGTCGGAGTAGCCGCGGTCATAGGCGAACGCCCAGTGCTTGGAGCGAGCCCCGATGTAGCGGAACATCTCCGGGCCCTGCTCCAGGAAGGCGCGCTGCTTGGCTTCCGGAACCCGGTCGCCGACAACGGCTTTCAGGTAGGTGCGGGCCATCTCCGGGCTGTCCGGCACACCCTCGGCCTGCAGCACCGGGTTGTTCGGCACCCAGATGCCGCCGCCCGAACGCGCGGTGGACCCGCCGAACAGGCTGCTCTTCTCGATCAGGGTGACCGACAGGCCCCGGTAGGCGGCGGTCAGCGCGGCGGTCATGCCCGCCGCGCCCGAACCCACCACGACGACGTCGAATTCGAATTCCATGAATCTCGTTCCTTAGTAGCCGCAGCTGGTCAGCATGCCGCCGTCGACGACGAATTCGCCTCCGGTGCAATAGCTCGAGGCGTCCGAGGCCAGGAACAACGCCACCTCGGAGACCTCGACCGGCTGACCCCAGCGCGGAATGGGCAATTCGGAGAAGAAGGTGTTGCCGTCCACCCCGGACGCGCCCGCCACGGACGCGGTCATGGGGGTGGCGATGCCGCCGGGATGAATCGAGTTCACCCGGATACCCGAGTGCCCCAGTTCCCGGGCGGCGGACTTGGTGAGACCGCGCAGCGCGAATTTGCTCGCGCTGTAGGCGGAGAGACCGGCCGCACCGACGAAGCCCTCGACCGAGGAGACGTTCACGATGGACCCGCCGCCGGCGCTGGTGAGCGCGGGCGCGGCCGTCTTGATGCCGAGGAAAGCGCCGGTGACGTTGATGTTCATGATCAGGTTGAACTCGTCCAGGCTCATGTCCACGATGCGCTTGAACCGCAGGATGCCGGCATTGTTGATGAGCACATCCAGCTTGCCGAACGTGGTGGTGGCCGCGGAAACCGCTGCCTGCCAGTCGCTTTCGCTGGTGATGTCGTGGTGCACGTAGTGGACGGCGTCGCCCAGCTCGGCGGCCAGCGCCTTGCCCTCGTCGTCCAGCACATCACCGAACACGACCTTGGCGCCCTCGGCCACGAAGCGGCGCACGTGCTCCGCTCCCATGCCCCGGGCGCCACCCGTCACCAGCGCCACCTTGCCGTCCAGCTGTCCCACCGATTCCATCCCTTCCTCTGCTCGTCAACCGACGCTAAGTCCCGATACGGAAACCCGGCACGATGTGGTCCCGGCCACTGAGACAGACCCATGACCTGAGGCTATGGGTGCAGTTGTATTCCGGTTAGGCATAAGCGCCCGGACGGGTGGGAAAGCGTCGCGGCAAGGAGCTCCGGATGAAGTTCTCGATGATCTTCGAGGCGCAGATGACCGATCCCACCGCCGCGCACGAGGCCCAGGTGCTGCGCGACTGCGTCGAACAGGCCGTGCTGGCCGACCGCGTCGGCTTCGACGCGGTGTGGGCGGTCGAGCATCACGGGCTCAAGTGGTACGCCCACATGAGCGCGCCGGAGATCTTCCTGACCTGGGTGGCCGCGCAGACCTCGCGAGTACGCATCGGGCACGGCGTCGTCTGCATGCCGTTCGGCTTCAATCATCCGGTGCGCACGGCCGAACGCGCCGCCATGCTCGACGTGCTCTCCGGCGGCCGCCTCGAGCTGGGCGCGGGCCGCGGCGCGACCGCCGTCGAAACCTCCATGTGCGGAGTCGATCCCGACCGCACCTATCAGGAGGTCGAGGAATCGCTGCGCATGATCGCGGCCGCCTGGCAGGACCCCGAGAGCGAATTCGAGTACCACGGTGAGCTTCTCGACATCGACCCCCACCATCTGCTGCCGCGCCCGGTGCAGCGCCCGCATCCGCCGCTGTTCATGGCCTGCACCAAGAAGGACACCCTGAAGCTGGCCGCCGAGTACGGAATCGGCGCGCTGGTCCTGGGTTTCGCGGGCATCGAGGAGATCGCCGAACTGCGCGGCATCTACGACGAGGCCATCGCGGCCCGCACCGGCGAACGCTTCGTCTCCACCGTGGTCAACGATCATTTCGCGGCGCTGTGCCCGACCATCGTCCTCGACGATCGGGAGAAGGCGCAGCAGATCGGCGCGCGCGGCCAGCGCTTCTTCGCCCAGTCCATCAAGTACTACTACGGCGCCGGCCCGGTCCCCGACGAGGCCGTGGACCCGGCCGTCGACGAGATCGCCAAGATGAAGCAGGTCGCCGACGAACACGTCGCCTACCTGCACGAGGCCAAGATCCCGGTCAAGACCGGATCCACCGCCATCTTCAATACCGAGCACGCCTACGGCACCGCCGACGACGCCATCGCCTATGTCGAGCGGCTGCAGGCGGCCGGGGCCGACGAGATCCTGTGCCTGATCCAGATGGGCACCGTGCCCCAGGACGCGTGCCTGGAAACCATTCGCCAGTGGGGCGAGAAGGTCATCCCCCACTTCCGTGACCAATAGACGACCGACCAAGTAGATGACACAGAAAGAAGTCGAAATGGCTGATCTGACAGGCAAAGTCGCCCTGATCACCGGCGCCGCCCGCGGCCAGGGTGCGGCCGAGGCGCGACTGTTCGTGGAACGCGGCGCCAAGGTGGTCATCACCGACGTGCTCGAGACCGAGGGCAAGGAGCTCGCCGAATCCCTCGGCGACGCCGCACGTTTCGTGCGCCACGACGTCACCGACGCCGAGAGCTGGGACGCCGCGGTCAAGGTCGCCGTGGACACCTTCGGCAAGCTGGACGTGCTGGTGAACAATGCGGCCATCTACATCATGAAGCCGCTCATCGAGACCAGCGCCGAAGAGCTGGAACGCATCCTGAAGGTCAACCTGATCGGAGCCTTCCACGGCATCAAGGCCGTGCTGCCCGCCATGACCGCGGCCGGCGGCGGCTCCATCGTGAACATCTCCTCGCAGGCCGGGCTCGAGGGCCTGATGAACCACAGCGCCTACGGCTCCTCCAAGTGGGGTCTGCGCGGCCTGTCCAAGATCGCCGCCCTGGAGCTGGGCCCGGCCCAGATCCGGGTCAACTCCGTGCATCCCGGCCCGATCGCCACCCCGATGGTGCCGTACCTGACCACCGGCCCCGGCAGCTTCCCGACCCTGCCGCTGGAGCGCACCGGCCTGCCCGAGGAGGTCGCCGAACTGGTCGCCTTCCTCGCCTCCGATGCTTCCGCCTACATCACCGGCGCCGAGGTGACCGTCGACGGCGGTCTCGCCGCGGGCAAGTTCATCCCGCGGAACATGCAGTAAGACAGCGCGATTCAGGAAGGCCCGCAATGACCCTGTCCCCCGAATGGCAGACCTTCGTCGACGTCGCCACCGCGGCGTTCCCGGCGCTGGGCACCGAGGTGCTCGACGCCGCCGAAGCGCGGGCCTTCCTTGCCGCCCGCCCCGCCGCCGCCGTCGAGCCGATTCCCGTTGCGGGAGTGGAGGAATGGCTGGTGCCGGGGCCCGAGAACGCGCCGGAGGTACCCGTGCGCCTGTACCGGCCGCTGGACGCCGAACCCGTTCCGGCCGTGGCGGTCTTCTACCACGGCGGCGGATTCGTGCTGTGCAGCCTGGACTCCCACGATCGGTTCTGCCGCACCATGGCCAATGAGGCCGGGGTCATCGTTGTCTCGGTCGACTACCGCCGCGCCCCGGAGGCCCGCTTCCCGGCCGCGGCCGACGACGCCTACGCCGTCCTGCGCTGGGTCGCCGACCACGCCGAATCACTGGGCGGGGATCCCGATCGCATCGCGGTGGCCGGGGACAGCGCGGGCGGCAATCTGGCCACCGTCGCCGCCATCACCGCGCGCGACAAAGGCGGGCCCGACATCGCCTTCCAGCTGCTCATGTACCCGCTGCTGGACCCGAACTGCGACCGACCGTCGCACACCGAGAACGCCGAGGGCTACTTCACCACCGCGGCCCACATTCGGTGGTACTGGGAGCAGTATCTGTCCTCGGACGCCCAGAAGTCCGACCCCTACGCCAATCCCACCATCGCGGACCTGACCGGACTCCCGCCCGCCCACATCGCCACCGCCGAATTCGATCCGCTGCGCGACGAGGGCGAGGCATACGGGCAGCGGCTGCGCGAGGCGGGCGTCGAGACCGAGATCCACCGCTGGAACGGCACCGTGCACGGGTTCATGTCGATGGCCTTCCATCTGCGGGAAACCCAGCGCGCCAATGCGACCGCGTTCACCGCGCTGCGCCGGGCGCTGGCCCGCACACCCGTCGTCTGAAATTCCCCGTGGGTTCACGGGCCGACCGGTTAGCATCACCTGCGTTCACATATCTGAAACGTCAGGAATTCTCTTGCCGGTCGCACGCCTCATCCCCTCGGCGACGAATCATGCCCGATTCGCCACGGGGGCAGCCGCTCTCACCGCGGCCATCACCCTCACCGCGGCCCTGGCGGGATCCGCCGGGGCCGCACCCCAGTCCTTCGGCACGCTGGCCCTGTCCCGGTTGAAGAACACCGCGGTCGCCGACATCGGCACCAGCAAGGTGACCGCCGACGCCGCCGCCATCCGCGACTGCGCCAACTACGACTGCGAGATCGTGCTCCGCTTCACCGGCGGCTGCGGCGTGGTCGCCCAGGGCGCGGACGGCACCTGGGGCTGGGCCCAGGGCGCGAGCCTCGACGAGGCCGAACAGAACGCCGTGAACGGGCTCGGCCAGAGCGCTCCCCCGTTCCCCGACGTGGGCAGCGCGCAGCCCCGCGCCGCCCACGTCGTTGCCGGTACCTGCACCGAAAGCGGGCAGTAACAACGGTTTTCGAGGCTCAGTGCGGGTACTGGGCCTCGTAGGCCGCGCGTTCGGCGGCCCGGCGGGCCGCCCGCGCCGGATTCTCCAGGTCCTCGGGGAAGCCATGCTTCACCAGGCGGTGCGCCCGGTTCATCGGCATGTAGGCCACGATGTAGAACAGCGCCAGCAGCAGGCCCAGCAGGATCACCGCCAGCTTCAGCCACAGCTCACCCGGCAGCAGGAACGCCAGCGCGAACACCGGGATCAGCGGCACCAATTGCCGCACGATGTGCCGCGGCACCGCCCACGGTCCGGTGAGGTCGTTGCGCACCCACTCGTGCAGATCCTCGGGCAGCACCCGCCCCCACGAATAGCCGAGCCACTGAACAGGGTTGGGGCGCTTCATTTCCGGTTTCCCTTCGTTGATCCGGCCTGCTCGCCATCCGACGCGACCGACCTCCGCGCCGCCGCGTTGACCCGATTGAGGACATCGCGCAACTCCTCGAGATCCGCGAGACTCACCCCCAGCCTCGCCACCACCGCCGGCGGGATCTTCTCCGCCTCGTCGCGCAGTTCCCGTCCGGCCTCGGTGAGATCCACGACGAGGTTGCGTTCGTCGTGCGCATCGCGCCGGCGGGTGATGAGCCCCGCGGTCTCCAGCCGCTTGAGCAGCGGCGAGAGCGTGGGCGAATCGAGCTGGATGGCCTCGCCGATGTCCTTGACCGACATCGGCGCCTCACCCCACAGCGCCAGCATCACCAGATACTGCGGATGAGTCAGACCCATGGGCTCGAGCAGCGGCCGATATACCGCCAACACCGCCCGATTGGCCACCGCCAGCGCGAAGCACACCTGCCGGTCCAGCCGCAGCGGGTCCTCGACCTCCAACTCCACCGGTCAGCCCTCCTCGATCGTCTTGGTTAGGGCAATAATAGTTAATGCACTAACTGTTCGTCGACGACCGAGTGGGTAATCAGCGTCACACCTCCGCCTGCATCGCCTGTCGCATGGTGAGGATCCGGCCGGTGTCCATGTAGTCACGGAACAGCGTGACCAGGCCGTTGCGCACCCGAATCACATTGACGGAGCTTCGAACCCAGGCCCGCGGCTGACCGGGGCGGGTGATGTCGATGTCGACCTCGGTGATGTAGAGCTCCGGATCGGCGGTCTCGTGAATGACCGGACGAATGCCGTGCAGCTCCAGGCCGGGCATGCCCGACCAGCGGGAGGCCAGGTACTCCCGGATCGCCTCCCGCCCCTCGATCCGGGTGGGCTCGCCGGGAATCAGGAACGGAATCTCGAACACGGCCTCCGGATCGAACCGCGCGATGAAGCCGTCGGCATCACGTGAGGGCAGGCTCTGGAACAGTTGCTCAACCAGGTCACGAGGGGTTTCGACGGAAGTGGACATGACTGCCTCCAAAAACGGAACGTTGGACCCGGTTAATATTCGGGGCGCACGCCCCGTTTGTCAACGGGTGGGTAGGCTGTCGGAGTGACGGATCGACCCCTGCGCGCCGACGCGCGCCGCAATCGCGAGCGGGTGCTGGCCGCCGCCCAGGAAGCCTTTGCCGCCGAAGGACTTTCAGTGCCACTCGACGAGATCGCCCGGCGAGCCGGCGTCGGTGCGGGCACGGTGTACCGCCACTTCCCCACCAAGGAGGCGCTTTTCGAGGCCGCCATCCTGGATCAGGTCGAGAAGATCACCGCGCACGCCCGCGACCTGACCACCGCCGACGATCCGGGGACGGCGTTCTTCGAATTCCTGGAGAAGCTGATCCTGCAGGGCGGCCTCAAGCGTGACCTCGCGGACGCGTTGCGCGCCAACGGCGGTGAATACCCGCGGACGGTCTCGCGCGACCTCGAAGCAGCACTGGGGACCCTGCTCTCGCGCGCCCAGCAGGCGGGAGCGGTACGGCCCGACATCAGCGTCGGCGACCTGCTCACCATCATCAAGGGCATCTTCCTCGCCGCACACGACACGGGCGCGACCCCGGGACTGCGCGAGCGCACCTTCGCCGTGATCGCCGACGGATTGCGCACCTCGCGCTGACCGGCCGGAACAAACGGAGACCAGCCTGTCCGGCCGCTCGCAAACCCGGGGCAATAATCGCTGAAATATTGCGGAATCAACTGGAGCGCGGGCGAATCGCGCGTCCAGTTCGGCGATGTCCGCACGTTTTCTCAACTCGGATGCTTTGATGCACCATGTGCTGACCGGTTGCGTCTTCAGCACCTCGGCCCGGGGCTGTTCTTCGACTTTCATCCGCACGAGTTGACGACAGGAGATCGGATTCGATGAAGCGTGCGATCCGCGCCGTCGCGGTTATGACTGGACTGACACTCGCAGCCTGCGGCAACACCCCGAAACCCGACGACGCGCCGCTGTCGGCACCACCGCGGACGCTGACAATCGGCATCAAATTCGATCAACCCGGGCTGTCGGTCAAGGGACCCGACGGCGAACCCTACGGGTTCGATGTCGACACCGCCGTCTACATCGCCGACAAGCTCGGCGTCACCCCCGACCACATCACCTGGCGCGAGGCCCGCACCGATCAGCGCGAGGACCTGTTGAACTCGGGCGCAGTCGATTTCATCGTCGCCTCCTACTCCATCACCGCCGCCCGCCAGCAGCTGGTCTCCTTCGCCGGGCCCTACCTGCTGGCCGGGCAGGACCTGCTGGTGCGGCAGAGCGAACGCGCCATCGACCAGCCCGAGGACCTGAACGGACGCACCGTCTGCACCGCCGACGGCTCGACCTCCGCGGACAAGATCCGGCGCAGCTTCGCCCAGAACGTGAAGCTCGCCATCCGCGACACCTACGCGGAGTGCGTCGCCGACCTGATCGCGGGCACCATCGACGCCGTCACCACCGACGACGTCATTCTGGCCGGATACGCCCATGAACACCCGGGCGTGTTGCGCGTGGTCGGGCACCGCTTCACCCGCGAGCGCTACGGGGTCGGCGTGCGCAAGGGCGATCTCGAATTGCAGAGCCGCATCACCACGGTCATCCGCATGATGATCGACGACGGCAGCTGGCGGCGCGCCATGGACGCCGATCTCACCGCAAGTGGATACACACCACTGCCCGCGCCGGTGGTGTTCAATGCGCCGGACAAAACGGTCACTCCCGGCGATCCGACCACCCTCGACCCGGAATTGGTGAATGCCGCCACGGCCGTCGCCGCCACCTCCAATGCCCGCGACTGGGAGGGCTTCCGCTCCCTCGTCTGCCCCGAAACCGCCGACACCATCGACCAGATCGTCTTTCAATACACCCCGCAATTCGACAAATCATTCGGTGCGGAAGTGAAGAACGCCGGCTACACGAACACCGTCACCGGAGTCACCCAAAACGACCCGAACTCCGCCACCTTCGCATTCCACGAAACCTTCACAAACGTCCCCGAGAAATACCACAGCTACTTCAAGGACATCGACTACACCGGCACCATGGTCCGACGCAACGGCGCCTGGAAGCTGTGCGGCCTGGCGGCGGATTTCGTCGAACCCTGACCGCCGGATAAATACGGTGCACCGGGACGGGCGGTGGACCTACCGTGGACGGCAGTCGAGAGGAAGGAAAGTCCCATGTTTCCCGTCGAGCTGCGCGGTACTCGGGCGCAGACGCTCATGTGGGCCCACGAGCACGAGGTCGAGCCGGCCGCGCTGCAGCAGCTGCGGAATATCGCGCAACTGGAATGGGTGTACGGGGTACGGGTGATGCCGGACGTGCACCTGGGCAAGGGTGCGACGGTCGGCTCGGTCATCGCCATGAAGGACGCGGTCGCGCCCGCGGCGGTCGGGGTGGACATCGGTTGCGGGATGGAGGCCGTGCTGACCTCGCTGACCGCGGCCGACCTGCCCGACAACCTGCACTCGCTACGCTCACGGATCGAGTCGGTGTTGCCGGTGGGGTTCGCCGCCCACCACGACCCGGTGAACGTGAACCGGTTGAACGCAGAGGTATTCGGTCAGCGCGCGGCCGGCACCACCCTGCGCGCGGGGTGGGAGCGCTTCTGGAAGGCGTTCGATTCGCTGGATCCGGCGGTGCAGGCACGCGAGTCCAAGGCACACAAGCAGATGGGAACCCTGGGCGGCGGCAACCACTTCCAGGAGCTGTGCATCGACACCGAGCAGCGCGTGTGGATCCTGCTGCACTCCGGAAGCCGCAATATCGGCAAGGAACTCGCCGAGCGGCACATGACCGTGGCCCGCGCCCTGCCGCACAATGCGGATCTGCCGGATCGCGATCTGGCGGTATTCCTGTCCGGGACACCGGAAATGGATGCCTACCGCCATGACCTGACCTGGGCACAGGAGTACGCGGCGCGCAACCGCGCCGTCATGCTCGCCCTCGTCTGCAAGGCCGTGCGCGACGAATTCCACGGTCTGGACGTGCGATTCGACGATCCCATCTCCTGTCACCACAACTATGTGGCGGAGGAGGTCATCGACGGGATCCCCATGCTGGTCACCCGCAAGGGCGCGGTGCGCGCGGGCGCGGGCGACCTGGCGCTGATTCCGGGATCGATGGGCACACGCTCGTATGTGGTGCGAGGCAAGGGGAATCCGGCCTCGTTCCAGTCGGCGTCACACGGCGCGGGCCGGCGGATGAGCCGCAATGCGGCCAAGCGCCAGTTCACCGTGGCCGACCTGGTCGCGCAGACCGAGGGCGTGGAGTCCCGCAAGGACGCCGGGGTGATCGACGAGATCCCCGCGGCCTACAAGGACATCGACCAGGTCATCGCGGCCCAGTCCGACCTGGTCGACATTGTCGCCACGCTGCGGCAGGTGCTGTGCGTGAAGGGTTGACCGGGGTCAGCGGCGGCGGAAGGTCGCCGCTGCACCCGCACCCACCAGCAGGATGCCCACGATGAGCGGGAATCCCGTTTGCAGCCACTGGAACAGCGCGATGTGCATGTCGTCGGACACCGGCAGATCGCCGATCAGGCGGAAGGTGTCGTCCGGGAAGATGAAATGGATGATCCCGGGCAGCACCCCCCACACCAGCCCGGCGATGATGGTGCCCGCCGGCGAATAGGCGGCCAGGGCCGCCACCAGCAGGAAAACCACTGCGGCAACGAGAATCTCGACGGTGGAGCCGACGCGGTCGGCGAAGTCCCCGAGGATCGTCCACTGCCTGGTCCCGGCCGCGCCGCGGGCGGCGAGGACGATGCCGACGGGGGTCAGGATCAACCCCGCCAGCGTGCCGGTCACCGTCCGCGAAACACCTCCACTACTGCGAAACTCTGTACCCGGCGGAGTCCACCCCGCGGGCGACGGAAACTTCTCCGGCATCTGCGTCTCCCTGCGCACCCCGGACGCCCTTCGTGCCCGGACCCCTATTGTCCGTCCGCGCACGGGATTCCGCGCGATCTTGACCCCACCGCAACCAAGGCGGTCTCCGCCGGTGTTTTACAGGGCAGAGATTTGTCCGGTTCGGAGTATTTGCACTGTTGTCTGCGGGGCGAGATCCGCTGCGGCGGCTCGGAAATGCTCGGCCCGTTCCGATCACCCTTGGTCATGAGGGGTTGCCGATCGGTCCGCTCGAGAAGGCGTAGTGGATCGGGACGGCCACCCGCGGACGCAGGACGCGGGCCAGATCGGCGGCCTCGACCGCGTCCATGGGCGGCCGGCGTCGGCCCCGCAGAGCGTGTACCTGTACTTCGCCGACAAACGCGAATTCCTGACCGCCGTCTACACGGTGCGCTTCGCCGAACTCCGCGACGCCCTGCTCACCGCCCTCATCACGCTGCGTCAGGACCGGCCCAGCTTCCCCTGGCTTCCCTCGATCGCCTGGTCGGCACACTGGTCGACGCCCACCTGGCCGCCGGGCGCTGATCGGGGTGCGCCCCGGCGACAGCGCAGGTCGCCCGCGCGGGCGGGCGCGCGAAGGGGTGCGAAGTCGGCCGAAAATCCGGGCGGCGGGCAGGTGGTGTCGGTGCGGTGGGGCACGATGGAGCGCGTGACCTCGACCGACCCTGCCACCTCGCCCGGTACCGACCCTTCGGCATCGGCGGCGACCGGCACGTCCCGGCCGTCGCCCGAAACCACCGACCCCCACGCGGCGGCATCGGAGCCGGTTCGCGCGAGCGGCCTGCGGGAGGACGCCGAGTCGCTGCTGCGGGAGCTGGCCGGGCCGCAGGCGCGGATGCGCGAGGATCAGTGGATCGCGATCGAGGCGCTCGTGGTGCAGCGGCGGCGGGCCCTGGTGGTGCAGCGCACGGGGTGGGGCAAGTCGGCGGTGTACTTCATCTCCGCGAAGCTGCTGCGAGCGCAGGGGCGGGGACCGACCGTGATCGTGTCGCCGCTGCTGGCCCTGATGCGCAACCAGGTTGCGGCGGCCGAACGCGCGGGAGTCGTTGCGGCGACCATCAATTCGGGGAATGTCACCGAGTGGGACGAGATCCATGCGCGAGTGGCGGCCGGGGATGTCGATGTGCTGCTGGTGAGTCCGGAGCGCTTGAACAATCCGGACTTCCGCGATTCGGTGCTGCCCAAGCTGGCGGCGGACGCGGGGCTGGTGGTGATCGACGAGGCGCACTGTGTCTCGGACTGGGGTCACGACTTCCGGCCGGACTACCGGCGGATCCGCACGCTCATCGCCGATCTCGGGTCCGAGGTGCCGGTACTGGCGACCACGGCCACCGCCAATGACCGGGTGGTGACCGACGTGGCGACCCAGATCGGCACGGACACATTGGTTTTGCGCGGCAGCCTGGACCGGGAGTCCCTGCATCTGTCGGTGGTGCGCATCCCCGACGCGGTGCAGCGCACGGCCTGGCTCAGCCGGCGGCTGCACGAACTGCCGGGCTCCGGCATCGTCTACACGCTCACGGTGGCCGCGGCCCACGACCTCGCCGACGTTCTCAACTCGCACGGACACCAAGTCGCCGCCTACACCGGGCAAACCGACCCCACCGAACGGGAAGCCCTCGAGGCCGCGCTGCTGAACAACGAGGTGAAGGCGCTCATCGCCACGTCCGCGCTCGGTATGGGTTTCGACAAACCGGATCTCGGCTTCGTCGTGCATCTCGGCGCGCCCTCCTCCCCCATCTCCTACTACCAGCAGGTGGGCCGTGCGGGCCGTGGCACCGAGCGGGCCGAGGTGGTGCTGCTGCCCGGCCACGAGGACCGCCAGATCTGGAGTTACTTCGCGTCGGTGGCCTTCCCGCGCGAGCACATCGTGCGCTCGGTGCTCGCCGCCCTCGACACCGATCGGCCGCTGTCCACCGCCGCCCTGGAACCGCTGGTGGAGCTCAACCGCTCCCGCCTGGAGATGGTGCTCAAGGTGCTGGATGTGGACGGTGCGGTGCATCGGGTGCGCGGCGGCTGGCTGGGCACCGGTCAGCCCTGGGTCTACGACACCGAACGCTATGAACGGCTCAGTGTGGCGCGGGAGGCCGAGCAGCAGGCCATGATCGACTACGAGTCCACCGCCGAGTGCCGGATGACGTTCCTGCGCAGGCAACTCGACGATCCCGGCCTCGCGGCGGACGCCCGCTGCGGCCGCTGCGACAACTGCACCGACACCCGCCCGGACATCGCGGTCGACGCCGCCGACCTGGCCGATATCCGCACCCGCCTGGACCGCCCCGGCATCGACCTCGCGCCCCGCAAGCAGTGGCCCACCGGCCTGGCCAAACTCGGAATCCCGTTGTCCGGCAAGATCACCGACGGCCCGGAGACCGGCCGCGTCCTGGGCCGCCTCAGCAACCTCGGCTGGGGTCAGCGCCTGCGCCCACTGCTCGACGGCCCCGACGCCCCGATCCCCGACGAGGTCTTCCGCGCCTGCACCACCGTGCTGCGCGAATGGAATTGGGCACAGCGCCCCACCGCCGTCATGGCCCTGGACTCCGGCGCCCACCCGATCCTGACCCGCTCACTGGCCGCCCGCCTCGCGGAGGTCGGCCGCCTATCGGACCTCGGCGTCCTCCACCTCCGCCCCGACCTGCCTCCGGTCTCCGCCGCCAACTCGGCCCACCGGGTAGCCGCCCTCCACAATGCCTGGGAGACACCGGATCTCAGTGCGGTCGACGGCCCCATCCTGCTGGTCGACACCCTGACCGACACCGGCTGGACCTTCACCATGGCCGCCCGCACGCTCCGCGCCGCGGGCGCCGCCGCCGTCCTCCCCTTCGCCCTGGCTACCCCGTCCTGATCGCCCGCCCTCAGGCGTCGGCGGGTGGGCGGCGGTTCTTGAGGTCGTCGATGGCGTCGACGTAGCGGAGCATGAGGCGCGCGAATTCGAGGCGGTCCTGTTCGGGCCATTCGGCGGTGATGTATTCGTAGGCGGCGCGTTGCCTACGACGGAAGGTGCGCATGAACTCGAGGCCCTGTTCGCTCAGCTCGAGGACTGCCCGGCGGCCGTCCAGCTGGGAGGGGACCCGCCGCAGATAGCCCGCCTTGATGCTGTCGGTGACCATGCGGCTGGCCACCGACGGATCGACGCACATGCCCGCGGCGATGCCGCCGACCGTCATCTCCTGCCCGGGGTCGAGGGGGTCCTGGCCGGGGCCCTGAGGGCAGCCGAGCACCATGCCCAGCAGCAGGGCCCGGGTCGAATCCTTGGTGCTGATGGGGTTTTCGACCTCCTGCAGGACACCGCGGCGGAGCTTGCCGAATGCCGGTCCGATGGCATCGAGCAGCTCGTCGGGGGTGCGGTCGTCCTGGGCCATGGGCACATCGTATCTGCATGCATTCTGGAACATATGTGTTGACTGGCAAATGTGTGCATGACAGCATGCATTTGTCCATCTGCATGGATTCTCACTCGATCGGAGTACGCCATGACCATCCTCGTCACCGGCGCCCGCGGCCAGATCGGCCGCGCCGTCCTCACCACCCTGCACGCCCGGGGCCTGCCCGTCCGCGCGGCCAGCAAGGACCCGTCCGCTCTGGACCTCCCCGCCGGGATCGAGGCCGTCGCACTGCGCGGCGACGATCCCGAAAGCCTCACCGCCGCACTGGAAAACGTGCGCCAGGTCTTCCTCTACGCCGATCCCGGTACCGCGACCACCTTCGTGCGGGCCGCCGAGCAGGCCGGAGTCGAGCACGTCGTTCTGCTGTCGTCCTCCGCGGTCGATTCCCCCGACGCCGCGTCCAATCCCATCGGCGCCAGCCACCTGGCGGTCGAAAAAGCGCTCGCCGCTTCGACTCTCGCCACCACCATCCTGAGACCGGGCGGATTCGACAGCAATGCCTTCGGCTGGATCCCGGCCGTCTCGGCAGGGCAGCCCATCGAGCACGCCTACCCGGACGCCGCCCTGGCCATGATCCACCCGCTCGATATCGCCGATATCGCCGTCGCCGCCCTCACCAGCCCCGAATTGCGCGGCCGCACAGTCAGTCTCACCGGCCCCGAGGCGATCAGCTTCCGCGCGCAGATCGCCGCGCTGTCGGAGGCCATCGGCCGTGAGGTCCCGATCGTCACCATCACCCCGGAGCAGGCGCAGGCACAGCTGTCGCAAACCATGCCGCCGTACATCGTGGACGCCCTGCTGACCATTTGGGCGCTCACCACCGAGCAGCCCGAGACCCCGGCCGACACCACCGGCACCCTGCTGGGCGTCCCGGGCCGCACCTTCGCGCAGTGGGCCCGCGAGAACGCCGCCGCCTTCACCGCCGCCTGACCGGCGCCACGCCGGGCTGGTTGCCCTGCCGTCGCGGAAACCACTGCCCACCAGGGACGCAGCGCGTAGGCTCAGGCAAATCCCGCAGTCGCCGAACGATCCCGGGGAGTTCATCATGGCGTCCGCACCACCCAAAGCTCCACCGTTGCCGTTCCTGCGCGCCATCACCTGGCTCCGCGACGGCATGTACGCCCTGCATCGGCGGATGGTTCCCGGGCACATCGCGCTCCTGGAACTGACCACAGCCGGATATGTCAGTCAGGCCACCTGCGCGGCGGCCGAACTGGGCATCGCCGACGCGCTCGCCGAGGGCCCCAGACAGCCGGCCGACCTCGCAGCGGCCGTCGGCGCGAACGAGGACGCACTGCGGCGGCTCATGCGCCTGCTGATCAGTGCGGGCGTGTTCGCCCAGCGCCGCGACGGCGCGTACGAGCTGACCGGCATCTCGCAGGCGCTGCGCTCGGATGCGCCGGTCACGCTGCGGGATCTGCTCCTGTTCTTCGGGGCCGACCTGCATCGCAAGCACTGGACGCACCTCAGCGGCTCGGTCCGGTCCGGCGGATCACTCTGGCCCGAGCTGGAAGGCATGGAGTTCTTCGAGTTCGCCGACAAGCACCCCGAGGCCGCGGAGATCTTCGACCGCGCCATGACCAGCGTCAGCAGTCTGTCCAACGAACCGTTGCAGGCCGCCTTCGACTTCGGCCGCTTCGGCTCGATCGTGGACGTCGGCGGCGGGCGCGGCAGCCTGCTCGTCGACATCCTGCAACGCCATCCCTCCATGCGCGGCACCGTCTTCGACCTGCCCCGCGTGCAGGAAGGCCTCGAGGAAGAGCTCCGGGGGCCGGGCCTGAGCGGCCGCCTGACCTTCGAGCCGGGCAGCTTCTTCGACTCGGTCCCCAAGGGCGCCGACGCCTACCTGCTCAAACACATCCTGCACGACTGGTCGGACGAGGATGCCGAACGCATCCTGCGTACCGTCCGCGCCGCCATGGAATCCGAGGCGCGCCTGCTCATCATCGAAATGGTCATGCCGCAACACCACCGCCCCCACCCGGGCAAGATCATCGACCTGGAGATGCTGATCCAGACCCGGGGCGGCCGGGAACGTACCCAGACCGAATTCGGAAACCTGCTCTCCCGCAGCGGATTCGTGCTCACCGGAGTGACCGCGACCGCCGCCCCCCACTGCGTGATCGAGGCCCATCCGGCGTGGTGATCGGGCCGGCCTGCCCGATGGTGAGGCGCCCGCGGGGCGTGTGCGGCACAGGATCACACGCCCGGCGCAGGCCTCCCGCCACCTGGATGCCGTTGCCGCGCCGACGCATCAGGCGGAGCGGCGGATTCTCGGGCCGACAACCCCTGCGGCCCGATCGGTCCAGCCGTCCGCCATCTGCGCCAGCAGGAACCAGGCGGCGTGTACTTGTTCGTCCGATACCTTCTCGGCCGTTCGGAGCAGATGCACGGCGCGCACATGGGCGGCAGCCATGGCATCCACCACGGCCCCGAGGGATTCGGCCCGCGCTGCACCCCTCGGCAGCGCCCGGCTCGTCACCCACTCGTCGATGAACGAGACCAGCTGAGCGCGCAGCTCGTCGATCCCGCCCGCATCGCCGGACTGTTCCCGCCGGTGCAGGTGCAGTTCGGCCAGCGCCCGGGCCCAGCGGGTGACCGCGTGGTCCTCGGGCTGATCACCGATGTGGCCGCAGAAGGCGGCCAGCAGTTCATGCCAATCGGGCAGTAGTGGGCGTTCCGCGAACCTCTCCTCGAAACTCGTGTCGCGTCCGCTCGCCCGCCACAGCTGTGTGCTATCAGGTTGCGGTACATACATACCTACCTCCACGGGCGGTGCGGCGCACCCGGAGCCGCGGGCGATCACCGGACCGCGAGCCCGGCGCGGCAAGGGCGGACCGCGCCGGATCCAGGCGACCGCTATCGGCGAAGGGCACATCTCGATGCGGCACCGGGTGCTCCTCAAGCATGAACCTCCGGCCCGTCCCGCCCACTGCCCTTCCCCCGCCCTCCCCCTGCCCCTCGCCCGAGCGACCAACCGACCGGTTCGTGACGTTACTTCGCCTCTCCCCCAATGCAATTCGCTCGTAACCGGCACTTCGCCTTCGCGTGCCGCGGGCGAAACCAGACCTTCACCAGGACCGTGGCTAGACCTTCACCAGGTCGTCGGCATGCACGACCGGACGCTGCATGCTGTCGGGGAGGGCGGTGGTGGAACGGCCCTTCATGGTCTCCAGTTCGTCGCTGTCATAGGCGGCCACACCGCGGGCGACGAGCCGGCCATCGGGCGCGATCAGATCGATGACATCACCGGCATAGAAGTGACCCGCCACCTCGGTGATGCCCGCCGCCAGCAGCGAGCGACGGCGCTCCGACACGGCCGCGACCGCGCCCGCGTCCAGATGCACCGCACCCCGGGCGTCGGCGGCGTGCCGGACCCAGAACTTGCGAGCCGAGAGCCGCACCGGACGTGCCGCGAAGGCGGTGCCCACGGTCGCGCCCGAAAGCGCCGCTGCCGCATCCGAAGCCGCGGCCAGCAGCACCGGCACGCCTGCATCCGCTGCCAGGCGGGCGGCCGACAGCTTCGAGGCCATACCGCCGGTACCCAGCGCGCCACCGGATCCGGCGATGACGCCGTCCAGATCGGCGCTGCTGCGTACCTCGGGAATGAAGTTCGCCGCACCCTTACGCGGATCGCCGTCGTAGAGGCCGTCGACATCCGACAGCAGGATCAGGGCATCGGCGCCGACCAGATGGGCCACCAGCGCCGCCAGCCGGTCATTGTCGCCGAACCGGATCTCTTCCGTTGCGACCGTGTCGTTCTCGTTCACCACCGCGATGGCGTGCAGTGAACGCAGGCGGTCGAGGGTGCGCTGGGCATTGCGGTGCGGCTCACGGCGGCCGAAGTCGCCCGCACTCAACAGCACCTGGCCGACGACGCGATCGTAGCGGGCGAAGGAGGTGCCCCAGGCGTGCGCCAGCGCCAGCTGCCCGACACTCGCGGCGGCCTGTTTGGTGGCGAGATCCCTTGGGCGCTTGGACAATCCGAGCGGGGCCATGCCCGCGCCGATGGCGCCCGAGGACACCACCACCAGATCCGATCCCGCGCGCATGCGGGCCTCGACCGCATCGGCCAGCCGGTCCAGCCGACCGGTATCCAGGCCGCCCTCCAGGGAGGTCAGCGCCGACGAGCCGATCTTCACCACCACACTGCGCGCCGACGCGATCGCCTGCCGCGCCGCACTGAGCTCTCCGGATCCAGCACTGAGCTCCCCGAGTCCAGCGCCCTGTTCCGTTGCCTGAGTGCCGCTCGAACCCACTTGCACCACACCTCAATTCGCCCGCGGCGCCGCAGCGCCGTCGCACCCGAATCAGTTACCCACCCGCACCGGCCGCCCGCTTCGTCGCGAACGGCCCTGCGGGACTGTCTTACTCGTCGTCCTCGGTCACCAGGCCGCGGCGCACACGCGAGGCGTGCTTGCGCTCGGCGGCGCCGATGCGTTCGGTCTGATCCAGGCGCGGGTCCACGCCGCGGCGGGTCATCAGGGTCTCCACACCGGCGGAAATCGAAGGCTCCCAATCGAAGCAGTAATCCGCGATGGTGACCGACGCACCCGGCTCCGCACCGAGCTTGACCAACTCGTCCTCGACGCCGAGGCGGGCCAGCCGGTCGGCCAGGTAGCCCACGGCCTCGTCATTGTCGAACTGGGTCTGGTGCACCCACCGCTCGGGCCGCTCGCCGATGACGATGAAGCCGCCCTCGACCTCGGGATCCTGGATGACCCGGAAACCGCTGTCGCCCTTGGCGACCGGGCGGATGATCTGCCGCTTCGGCTCCGCCTTCGGATGCGCCGCCCGATACTGGGCGACCATCTCGGCGAGCGCGAAGGTCAACGGCCGCAAGCCTTCCCGGCTCACCGCCGAGATCTTGAAGACCGGCCAGCCGCGCTTCTCGAACTCCGGCAGCACGAACTCGGCCAGCTCGTCGGCGTCCGGGATATCGGCCTTGTTCAGGATGACCACGCGCGGGCGATCGGCCAGATCACCCAGACCGGCGTCGCCCACCAGCGCGGGCTGGTACGCGGCCAGCTCGGCCTCCAGCGCGTCCACATCCGACACCGGGTCACGGCCCGGCTCCAGCGTCGCGCAGTCCACCACATGGGCCAGCACCGCGCAACGCTCCAGATGCCGCAGGAAATCCAGGCCCAGGCCGCGGCCCTCGCTCGCGCCCGGAATCAGACCGGGCACATCGGCCACGGTGAAAGTGGTGTCACCCGACAGCACCACACCGAGATTCGGCACCAGCGTGGTGAACGGGTAGTCCGCGATCTTCGGCTTGGCCGCCGACAGCACCGACACCAGCGACGACTTACCGGCCGACGGGAAGCCCACCAGGCCCACATCCGCCACCGACTTCAGCTCGAGCACCAGATCGCGCTCCTGGCCGTCCTCGCCGAGCAGCGCGAAACCGGGCGCCTTGCGCGACTTGGACACCAGCGCGGCATTGCCCAGCCCGCCGCGGCCGCCCTGCGCCGCCACGTACGTCGAACCCACCCCGATCAGGTCGGCCAGGATCTCCCCGTCGGTGCTCATGACGACGGTGCCGTCCGGCACCTTCAGCAGCAGCCCCTCGCCCTGCTTGCCATTGCGGTTACCACCCTCACCGGGTTTGCCGTTGCCGCCCTTGGCATGCGGATGGAAATGGAAATCCAGCAGGGTGTGGACATTCGGGTCGACCTCGAGGATCACATCCCCGCCATTGCCGCCATTGCCGCCGTCCGGGCCGCCCAGGGGCATGAACTTCTCACGCCGCACCGAGGCACACCCGTGCCCACCCTTGCCCGCGCGAACGTGCAAAACAACACGGTCGATGAATTTGGACATATCGGTGATCATCCTCCTTCAGGACTAGTCGTTTTCAACGCCACTCGGGATAGCGGCATCTCACTGTTCGCGCTACCCGCGAACAGCAAAGCGGGCCAGGGCATTCGCAACCCTGACCCGCTTCGGAAGTGTGTGGAGAGAACTCCGGTGCGCCGGTCAGGCGTTCACCGGCTCCGGAACCACGATGTTGACGGTCTTGCGACCACGCTTGGTGCCGAACTGCACCGCGCCCGCCTCGAGGGCGAACAGCGTGTCGTCGCCGCCACGGCCGACGTTGACGCCGGGGTGGAAGTGCGTGCCGCGCTGGCGAACCAGGATCTCGCCGGCCTTGACGGTCTGACCGCCGAAGCGCTTCACACCGAGCCGCTGGGCATTCGAATCGCGACCGTTGCGCGAGCTGGATGCACCCTTCTTATGTGCCATTTCAGAACTCCTCGTGCCGGGGTGCGAACCCCAAGTCGGATTACTTGATGCCGGTGACCTTCAGGACCGTCAGCTTCTGACGGTGGCCCTGACGCTTGTGGTAGCCGGTCTTGTTCTTGAACTTGTGGATGCGGATCTTCGGGCCCTTGGTCTGTTCGACGACCTCGGCGGACACGGAAACCTTCGCCAGCTTGTCAGCATCGGTGGTCAGCTCGGCGCCGTCAACGACCAGCACCGGCGACAGCGACACCGCAGTGCCCGGCTCACCCTCGATCTTCTCGACCTTCACCAGGTCACCGACCGCGACCTTGTACTGCTTTCCGCCGGTCTTGACGATCGCGTACGTTGCCATCGGTCGGCTGCCCTTCTTTCTCTTCGAGTGCGCGAAGTGCTCGGCACTCTGCTCACACGGCCGGTCGCCCGGTTCGCACCGGAAACCGCCGCAGACTGGTCTGGTGGTTTTCACCGCCGCCTCGGGCCTTTGGTTCTACCGAACCGAACCGGGCCCACTCACAGCACTAGTCACAACAGAGTGCCGTCGCAGGGGGCAGCGACTGACCAAGACTACAGGACACGGCCGACCCCCTCCAAACCGGGCCGCGGCCCACCACCGCATGGTGTTCGTCACCACCCGAAAAGGCCGTGGCCCCGCCGGAATTCGGCGGGGCCACGGTCGGCTGACGGGAGCAGGCTAGTTCTCGCCCTCCGGCGCACCGGCGGGACGGCCCGCGGCCCGGCGACGCGGGCGGGCCCGCGGCGGCACCGTGGCCGGAGCCAGGTCGTCCAGGTTGAAGCCCGGCTTGTCGGACTGATCCGCGCTGGAGAGCACGAACACCGCGCCCTGGCTGTCGGCGGCCGGAGCCGAGGCCGTGCGCGCCACCCGGCGACGGGTGGGACGACGACCGGGCCGCGCTTCCGCGGCGGCCACGGCGGCGACGGCCGCATGGGCCTCGGCCATCGGCGATTCCGTTGCCACGGGCTCGGACTCGACCCCGATGGCGTCCACGGCGGGCGCGGTGCCATTGGTGGCCGGCGCGGTGCCATTGGTGGCCGGCGCGGTCTCGACCGCCGCCTCCTCGGTGACAGTGTCGACCTCGGTCACCGCACGCTCGGCCAGGGCGGCCTCGGCGGCGGCGTTCTCGGCCTCGCGGACGATGACGGACTCGGCGGCCGCGACATCGGCCACGCTCGCCGATTCACCCTCGGCCAGCACCGCATTCGCGGCATCGGCAGCCGCGAGGGCGTCCTCGTCCGCCGCGTGCACGGCCTCCTCGGCGGCGTGCGCGGCCATGGCCATGGCGACCGGGTGGGCACGCTTGGCCGCGGCCTGCTCGGCCTTGACCTCGTGCTTCTCGGCCTTCTCCTCGACCACCGGCTCGACGGCCGGGGCCTCGGCGGCGGCCGCGCTGCGGTCCTTGCGGCGACGGCGCGAACCCTCGCGACGGCTCACACCCTCGCCACCGTCCCCGGCCGGAGCCGACGCCTCGACGGGGTAGTTGTGCACCAGGATGCCGCGGCCGTGGCAGGTCTCGCAGGTGGTGGAGAACGCCTCGACCAGGCCGGTGCCCAGCTTCTTGCGGGTCATCTGGACCAGGCCCAGCGAGGTGACCTCGGAGACCTGGTGGCGGGTACGGTCCCGGCCCAGCGCCTCGGTGAGGCGGCGCAGCACCAGATCCCGGTTCGATTCCAGGACCATGTCGATGAAGTCGACGACGATCATGCCGCCGATATCGCGCAGCCGCATCTGACGCACGATCTCCTCGGCCGCCTCCAGGTTGTTGCGGGTCACGGTCTCTTCGAGATTCGACCCGCCCGACCCGGTGAACTTGCCGGTGTTGACGTCGATGACGGTCATGGCCTCGGTGCGGTCGATCACCAGGGTGCCGCCGGAGGGCAGCCACACCTTGCGGTCGAGCGCCTTGGCCAGCTGCTCGTCGATGCGCAGGGAACCGAACACGTCCACGCCGTTGTTCTCGTGGTGCTCGACCCTGGCCAGCATGTCCGGGGCGACCGTGCGGACGTAGTTCTCCACGGTGGTCCAGGCGCGCTCGCCCTCGATGACCAGCTTGGAGAAGTCCTCGTTGAACAGGTCGCGGACCACCTTGACCAGCAGGTCCGGCTCTTCGTACAGGGTCTTGGGCGCGCCCGAGCCGTTCTTGGACTGCTCCTCGATGGTGCGCCAGGTCGCCTGCAGCCGTTCCACATCGCGGGCCAGCTCGGCCTCGGAGACACCCTCCGACGCGGTGCGGATGATGACGCCCGCGTCCTGCGGCACGATGTCGCGCAGGATCTCCTTGAGCCGCTTGCGCTCGGTGTCGGGCAGCTTGCGGGAGATACCGGTCGAGGTGCCGCCCGGCACGTACACCAGGAAGCGACCGGCCAGGCTGATCTGCGTGGTCAGGCGGGCACCCTTGTGGCCCACCGGATCCTTCGAGACCTGCACCAGCACGGTGTCGCCGGGCCGCAGCGCCTGCTCGATCTTGCGCTCCTTGCCGCCCAGACCGGCGGCCTCCCAGTTCACCTCACCCGCGTACAGCACGCCGTTGCGGCCGCGGCCGATGTCGACGAACGCCGCCTCCATCGACGGCAGCACGTTCTGCACCTTGCCCAGGTACACATTGCCGACCATGGACGCCGAACCCGTGGAGGTCACGAAGTGCTCGACCAGGATGTTGTCCTCGAGCACCGCGACCTGGGTGGTGGAGGTGGGGTGCTCGGAGAAGTGCTTCTCGCGCACCACCATCACCCGGTCCACCGCTTCGCGGCGGGCCAGGAACTCCGACTCGGTCAGGATGGGCGGACGCCGGCGGCCGGCCTCGCGACCGTCGCGGCGGCGCTGGCGCTTGGCCTCCAGGCGGGTCGAACCGCTGATGCCCTGCACCTCGTCCACCTGCGCGGCGCGGCGCTTGCTGCGCGGCTCGCGCTCGTGCACGACAGTGTTCGGCGGATCGTCGTCGGCGGCCTCGGGCTCGTTGTCGTCCCCGCCCTTGCGGCGGCGCCGGCGACGGCGGCGGCGGCTGCTCGAGCCCTCGGGCACGGCCGCGCCCTCGTCCTCGTCCTCGGCGACGTCGGTGTCGGCGGATTCGGCCGACTCGTCGGCCTCGCCCTCGGGCTGCTCGTCGCCCTCGGCCCCATCGGTGTCGTTGTCGCCGTGCTGTTCGCCACGACCGCGGCCGCGACCCCGGCGACCCCGGCGGCGACGCCGCGAGGTGCCTTCACCGCGCTGGTCGCCGTCCCACTCGCCCTCGTCCTCGGTGTCCTCGGACGCGGCTTCCTCGGTGACGGCCTTGGCCTCGAGCTCCTGCTCCTCGGCGGCAGGCTCAGCGGGGTGGGGCCGGTCCTCGGCACGGGCCTTGCGACCGGCGCGCTCGGCGCGGCGCTGGCGGCGGGCGTCCTCGGCGGCCGCGGCGTCCGGCGCCTGGAACAGCGGCGCGGCCACCATGGCGGACGGCTGGTACTGGACCGTCTCCTCGAGCTGCGGCTCGGTCTGGAACGGGCTCGCGAACAGGGTGGTCTGCTTGACCGCGGGCGCGGCGGCCGCGGTGTCCTCGACGGCCTCCACCTCCTCGGCGGCGATCTCGTCGGCCGCCCGGTCGTCACCGGCGGCGATGGCCGCGTCGACGGTGGTCTCGGCGATCGGCTCGGGCCCGGCCGGGGCGGGTTCGACGATCTCGACGTCACGCGGGCCGAAGGCGTCGCGGACGGTTTCGGCGACGGTGCGGTCCAGACTCGATTGCGGGCTTCGCGCCTGCGCGCCCATCTCGGTCAGGTGGGCCAGAATACGTTTGCTGGTGGTGCCCAGCAGCTTCGCCAGTGCGTGCACTCGGATCCGTTCCGGCAATTGTTCGGCAGCCGGGGTGATCTGAGCGCCCTCCCCTTCACCGTTGCTCTGCGATGCTTCCAGCGGCTCTTGATCGGCCACGAAATCTCCTCGGGGCCCCCGGGCGCGTTCCTCCGAGGAGTGACGCGGCCGACGCGGGGGCGCTGTCTTGTTGGCCTCACGCCCGGGGGCGCGAGATCGTAAGTCTTCGCGCCGCGTGCCCCGTTATCACCGGTATCTCGTCGTTCGGGCTAACAGGTCACGTGGCGCCTGGTTGGTTGGCTCAACGCCGTTTCACGAGCGTTCATCCAGCGTGCCTGCCCGGCGGCCGAGTCTTGGAAGCCGCCGGCGGCAGCGATGATCGTCCGTCGCTCCGCGGTGTCAATCGAAGGTGAACGCCTCCGGCCGCAAACGGCCGGCGTCGGTCACTTCCAGAGCCAGTATCCCACACCGCGCCGGGGCGTCGTGCCCGCGCGGCCCGGAGTGGGCCTCGCGAGTCTCACGCGGACCGCGCCGCATCCGACCGGTGTGCGGCCGAGGGCCGCCCGCCCGCGCCTGCCTTCGGGGCGCAGGGGCGGCGGCTGCCTCTGCCTCCGGGGTCTCCCCCAGACCTATCGAGAGTGCGCGGGGAGCGGTGCCCCGCACGGGTTCAGAGCGCGAATTCCGGGAACCAGAGCGAGATCTCGCGCTTGGCGGACTCGGGCGAGTCGGAGCCGTGCACGAGGTTGTACTGGGTCTCGAGGGCGTAGTCGCCGCGGATGCTGCCGGGGACGGCCTTCTCGACCGGGTCGGTGCCGCCCGCGATCTGACGGAACGCGGTGATGGCGCGCGGGCCCTCGAGCACGGCCGCGACCACCGGGGCGGAGGTGATGAATTCGATGAGCGATCCGAAGAACGGGCGCTCGGCATGCTCGGCGTAGTGCACGGCGGCCAGCTCGGGCGAGACGTTCACGAGCTTCAGCGCCGCGATCTTCAGACCCTTGCGCTCGATCCGGGTGATGATCTCCCCGACGAGGCCGCGGGCCACGCCGTCGGGCTTGATGAGTACCAACGTCTGCTCAGTCACGCGGCAACAGTACCGCCTCCCCGAAACTCCAACGCACGGCCGGGAGCCGTCACCGGCCCTATTCGCGTGCCCGTGGTCGGGATGCGAAGCAATTCTGGACCTACCCGACGAGTTACCCCAGGCGCAACGAAATCAGTTGTCACCTGCGGTAACGAGAACTCACGCGCCGGACATGCGCTGGCTGGGCAGCTGGCCCGCGTTCATCCGTTTCTGCACATCCGAGCGCAGGAACAGGATGAAGGCCCAGACGGCGACGAAGACCACGCCGATCACCAGGATCGACAGGTGGATGAAGCCGCCGAGCAGCAGGGCAGCCTGCAGGGCCAGGTTGAACGGGATGGCCCAGGGCCGGCGCTGCAGGCCGGCGCCCAGGAACATGACCACGGCCAGGCCGACCACGTAGAGGATGGACCACCAGCGCAGGCCGCCGCCGACCGCGCCGATCACCGGCAGCGCCAGCAGCACGGTGATGGCCTCGAGGACCAGGGTGCCGGCCATGACGCCGCGCAGGCCCTTCCACGGGTCGGTGGCGGGCGGCGGGACGTCGGGCGTGGCGTCGGAGGTCATGCGGGATCCTTTCCGAACAGGCTGCGGGCGGCCCCGGCGGTGACGACCGAGCCGGTGATGACTATGCCCGCACCGGAGACCAGTTCGCCGTCCTCCCCACCCTCGGCGAGGGCGATGGCGGTCTCGATGGCGTCGGCCAGGTCGTGGGCGACGGCGACACGTTCGTCGCCGAAGCGCTGGACCGCGAGGTTGGCCAGGTCGTCGACGGGCAGGGCGCGCGGCGAGCCGTTCTCGGTGACGACGATCTCGTCGAAGACCGGTTCCAGGGCGTCGAGGATGCCGCCGGCGTCCTTGTCGCCCAGCACCGCGATCACGCCGACCAGCTTGCGGAAGTCGAATTCGCTGGTCAGCGTGGCCGCCAGCGCCGCGGCGCCGTGCGGGTTGTGAGCGGCGTCGATGAAGATGGTGGGCGCGCTGCGCATGCGCTCCATCCGGCCGGGGCTGACGGCGGCCGCGAATCCGGCTCGTACGGCGTCGATATCGAGCTGCCGGGACGCGCCCGCGCCGAAGAACGCCTCGACCGCGGCCAGCGCCAGCACCGCGTTGCGGGCCTGGTGCTCGCCGTGCATGGGCAGGAAGATCTCGTCGTAGACGCCGCCGAGCCCTTGCAGCTCCAGCATCTGGCCGCCGATGGCGACGCGGCGCGACAGCACCTGGAACTCCGAGCCCTCGCGGGCGACTGCCGCGTCGACCTCGACCGCGCGGCGCAGCAGCACCTCCATGGCCTCGGGTTCCTGCTGGGCGATGACGGCGACGGTGTCGCGCGGGACGAGTTCGTCGGCGGGGGCCTTCTTGATGATCCCGGCCTTCTCCCCCGCGATGGAGGTGAGGTCGGGGCCCAGATAGTCGATGTGGTCCAACCCGATCGGGGTGATGACGGCGACCTCGCCGTCGATCACATTGGTGGCGTCCCAGCGACCGCCCATCCCGGTTTCCACCACGGCCACGTCCACCGGCGCTTCGGCGAAGGCCGCGTAGGCCATCCCGGTGAGCACCTCGAACTTCGACATGGCCGGGCCGCCTACGGCTTTCGACTGCGCGTCGATCATCTCCACGTACGGCAGCAGTTCGCGGTAGATCTCGACATAGCGTCCGGGTGTGATGGGCGCGTTGTCGATGGCGATGCGCTCGGTGGCCAGCTGCAGGTGCGGGCTGGTGATGCGCCCGGTGCGCCGATGCAGCGCGGTGAGCAGCGAGTCGATCATGCGGGTGACCGAGGTCTTGCCGTTGGTGCCCGCGACGTGGATGGCCGGATAGGACTGCTGGGGCGAGCCCAGCAGGTCCATCAGCGTCGCGATGCGGGTGAGCGACGGCTCGATCTTGGTTTCCGGCCAGCGCTGGTCGAGTTCGGCCTCGACCAGCGCCATCTCGGCCAGGTCCACCGGCGAGGTGCCGCTGCTCAGCGGGGCGCCTTCGGCGTACTGACGCTCCGGTTCGTCGTTCACTGGGCCGCCAGCTTGGCGATCTCGGCGAGGCGGGCGGTGATCCGCTCGACGTCGCCCTCGGCGATCTCCTTGCGCGCCTTGATCTTCGCGACCACGTCCTCGGGGGCCTTGGCCAGGAACGCCTCGTTGCCGAGCTTGCCGGTGGTGCCGGCCAGCTCCTTCTGGGCGGCGGCGAGGTCCTTCTCCAGGCGGCGGCGCTCGGCATCGAGGTCGACCGTGCCGGAGGTGTCGATCTCGACGGTCACCGTGGCGGCGCTCAGGCGCACCTCGAGCGAGGCGGTGGCAGCGAAGTCGTCACCGGCCGGGGTGAGCTTGGCCAGATTGGCGATTCCCGCTTCCTGGGCGAGCAGGTCGGCGGTGTCGATGCCGTTGAGCTTGGCGGCCACCTTCTGGCTGTCGGCCAGGCCCTGGTCGGAGCGGAAGCGGCGGATCTCGGTGATCAGCTTCTGGGTGTCCGAAACCCGGCGGGCCGCAACCGCGTCGGCGGTGGCGCCGGAGACCGCCGGCCAGGCCGAGACGACGATGGACTCGCCCTCGGCGCCGTCGGTGAGGGCCTGCCACAGCGTCTCGGTGACGAACGGGACGGCCGGATGCAGCAGGCGCAGCACGGCGTCCAGGACGGTGCCGAGCACCAGGCGGGTGCCGGCGGCGCGCTCCTCGGACTCGGCGAACTGCACCTTCGCCAATTCCAGATACCAGCTGCAGAATTCGTCCCACGCGAAGTGGTACAGACCCTCGAGGGCCTTGCTGAACTCGTAACGGTCCAGGGCCGCATCGACTTCGGTGACGACCTCGTCGAGGCGGTCCAGGATCCAGCGGTCGGTGTCGGTGAGGCTCTCGCGCGCGGGCAGTTCGCCCGGCTGCGCGCCGTTCATGAGCGCGAACTTGGTGGCGTTGAACAGCTTGGTGATGAAGCTGCGCGAGGCCGTCACGTGCGGGGTGCCGACCGAGAGGTCGCCGCCGGGCTGCGCGCCGCGGGCCAGGGTGAATCGGGTGGCGTCGGCGCCGTATTCGTTGATCCAGTCCAGCGGGTCGATGCCGTTGCCGCGCGACTTGGACATCTTCTTGCCGAACTCGTCGCGAATCAGGCCGTGCAGGAACACATCCTGGAACGGGACCTGCTTCTGGTTCGGATCCTTGCCGACGGTGAGCACCGGGTCGTCGGAGACGAACATGCCGAACATCATCATCCGGGCGACCCAGAAGAAGAGGATGTCGTAGCCGGTGACCAGCACGCTGGTCGGATAGAACTTGCTCAGCTCGGGCGTCGCGTCCGGCCAGCCCATGGTGGAGAAGGGCCACAGGCCCGAGGAGAACCAGGTGTCGAGCACGTCCGGGTCCTGGACGTAGCCCTCGGGGGCCTGCTCGTCCGGTCCGACGCAGACGATCTCGCCCTCGGGGCCGTACCAGATCGGGATGCGGTGACCCCACCACAGCTGGCGCGAGATGTTCCAGTCGTGCATGTTGTCGACCCACTCGAACCAGCGCGGTTCCTGGCCGGCCGGGTGGATCTTGACGTCGCCGTTGCGGACCGCGTCACCGGCGGCCTTGGCGATGCCCTCGACCTTCACCCACCACTGCATGGACAGGCGGGGTTCGATGGGTTCGCCGGAGCGCTCGGAGTGGCCGACCTGGTGGATGTAGGGGTACTTGCGCCCGACCACGCGGCCCTCGGCCTCGAGCCGCTCGCGAATCTTGAGCCGGGCCTCGAAGCGGTCCATGCCGTCGAATTCGGTTCCGCTGTCGGCGATCTTGCCGGTCTTGTCCATGATGGTGGGCATGGGCAGGTTGTGGCGCAGACCGAGCTCGAAGTCGTTGGGGTCGTGCGCCGGGGTGATCTTGACCGCGCCGGAACCGAATTCGGGGTCCACATAGTCGTCGGCGACGATGGGGATCTGGCGGCCGGTGATCGGGTGGTAGACCGTGGTGCCGATGAGGGCCTGGTACCGCTCGTCGTCCGGATGCACCGCGACGGCCGTGTCACCCAGCATCGTCTCCACCCGGGTGGTGGCAACGATCACGTGCGGCTCATCGTCGTTCAGCGAGCCGTAGCGCAGGGAGACGAGTTCGCCCTCGACCTCCTTGTGATCCACCTCGAGGTCGGAGATGCCGGTCTGCAGCACCGGCGACCAGTTCACCAGACGCTCGGCGCGGTAGATGAGGCCCGCGTCGTAGAGGCGCTTGAAGATGGTCTGCACGGCGCGGGAGAGCCCGTCGTCCATGGTGAAGCGGTCGCGGCTCCAGTCCACACCGTCGCCGAGGCGGCGCATCTGGCCCTGGATCTGACCGCCGGATTCGCGCTTCCAGTCCCAGACCTTGTCGACGAACAGTTCGCGGCCGAAATCTTCCTTGGTCTTGCCGTCGACGGCGAGCTGCTTCTCCACCACGGTCTGGGTGGCGATGCCGGCGTGGTCCATGCCGGGCAGCCACAGCACCTCGAAGCCCTGCATGCGCTTGCGGCGGGTGAGCAGGTCCATGAGAGTGTGGTCGAGGGCGTGGCCCATGTGCAGGGTGCCGGTGACGTTCGGCGGGGGCAGCACGATCGAGTAGGCGGGCTTGGCGCTGCCCGGGTCGGCGGTGAAGTAACCGGCGGCTACCCAGCGCTCGTACAGGTCGGCCTCGACATCGCTGGGGTTCCAGCTCTTGGGGAGGGCATCGGCACGATTACGCGGGTTCTCAGAGGCTGCGCTGGTCACCGGTCGATTCTAAGGGCTGGGATTATCGCCGAACGACCGGGTTTTTCCTAGGCCCGATTTGCCGCCGGAAGGGGCGCCTTTTATCGCCGGAGAGGCTCCGATGGATAGCCGAAGGGCGAGGCTTCCGACGGATGAGGGACACCGGAAGCCTCGCCCTCGATGGTCAGCCTACCGCCGTTTCGGGCCCCGCTCCCGGATCCAAAGGCAATTCTCAGGTTCTGACCCAAATGGGCCAGGGTAGACCACATTTCGTTGCAACGACGTTGCGTCCGCCGCATTGTTTTCGCGTCGTGACAAGCGCCTTGCGAGGCCGCGGCGGAGCGACCGGCGGGTAGCCTGTCGAGCATGAATCCGATTGTCTCGCGGGTGATGTCGACGGTCGCCGGGCAGCTGGGAAATCCGCACGGAGTGCTGGGCAAGGGCGTGGCGCTCCTCCTCAATCGCGGTAACCGGCCGATGATCGAGGCCGCGGTGGCGGCCACCGAGGTGGCCGCCGGGGGCGCGGCTGCCGATATCGGATTCGGCGGAGGCATCGGCCTGACCCTGCTACTGGACCGGATCGGGTCCGGCACGGTGACCGGTGTCGAGCTCTCCCCCGACATGCTGGCGCGGGCCCGATCGGAGTTCGCGGCGGACGTCTCGTCCGGCCGCCTGCGCCTGGCCGAGGGCTCCCTCACCGAGCTCCCGTTCCCGGACGCCGCCCTGGATGTCGTGATCACCTGCAACACAATCTATTTCGTGCCGGATCTGGATCGCGCCTGTACCGAGCTGGCACGCGTCCTCGCCCCCAAGGGCCGCTTGGTGATC
The DNA here is from genome assembly GCF_050942175.1 of Nocardia sp. CA-151230. Taxonomy (NCBI): domain Bacteria; kingdom Bacillati; phylum Actinomycetota; class Actinomycetes; order Mycobacteriales; family Nocardiaceae; genus Nocardia; species Nocardia sp. CA-151230. Next base: position 1,820,801 of record NZ_CP192061.1, on the reverse strand, counting down.
GGCATCGGCGACCCGGACGCCATGGCGAAAATGCCTTTCGCCCCATACGGATTCACCCTCCGCCCGGTCGCCGAGGTGAAGGATGCGCTGGAGCGGGCCGGGCTGACGGTTGATCAGCAGAACCTGCCACGGAAGCCGATTTCCGGACACTTGTTCATCGCACGCCCGTCCTAGTCGGCACTCCGGTCGCCTGTCGCATTTGCCCGGTCAGTGAATGTGACCTGAATCACTTTTGCAAGCCGAAGTGGCATAGATCACTCGAGCCTTGCCATGGTCACCTGCGGTGATGTGTTCTGACTATCCAGCTGGATCCAGCCGCCACAGTTCACCGCAGTAATCGATACAGCTCCGCAGGACATCTCTCCCGCCGCTGGAAAGCGAGTCATCATGCGCGTTCGAACCTTTGCTCTAGCCGCGGCCGCCTGCGCGGGGCTCGGTCTGGCCGGATTGTCCGGGGCCGGAACCGCTTCCGCCGCAACCCCGTTCGTGATTCCGCAGATCGGCGCGGCGGGGGTGGAGCTCGATCACGGTGAGACGCAGGCCCTGGCCGAGAGCCCGATTCCGGCGCTGATCGACCGGTATGCGCCGCATAATGCCGTGATCGTGGGGCTGCAACCCGATTCGACTCTCCTTCAGGACGGCAATGCCGTGTTCGCGGATCTGCCCGCGATCGTCGGTGAAGCCGCATCGCATCCCGACGGCTCGGTGGACGTGCTGCTGAGCCCGAAGGGTCTGGGCATCTTTCAGGTCTGGTGAGAAATCCGGCCCACCGTCCTCCGACCCCGTAAAACAGGTGCGCCCCATGCCGAAAGACATGGGGCGCACCGCTTTTGCCGGATCGACCGGTGGTACGACGAGCGTCAGGGGACCAGCACGTCCAGGGCGCCCCGGGCGGCGCGGAAGTGCGCGGGGAGCAGTCCGGCCGGGTCGCCGTCCGCGGTGGCGGGCGCACCGGGAGCGGTCAGGCGGATCTCCCGGGCCTGGTACTGGACCGCGGCGGGATGGTCGATGCGCTTGCCGGAGGACAGGGTCGGGAGCAGGCGCAGCATCTCCAGCCGGGACATGGCCCCGACCACGGTCAGGTCCAGCAGGCCGTCGTCGATGAGCGCGTCGGGACAGATGAGCATGCCGCCGCCGTAGGTGCGGGTATTGCCGACGGCGACCATGACCGCGTCCAGTTCCAGGACGGTGCCGTCCGGATGGTCGGGTGAGCCGGTCAGTTCGATGCGATAGGGCACGGCCAGCTTGCCCGCGAGTTCGAGCAGGGCGGCGACTGTGTAGCGCATCGGGCCGTTGGGCCAGCGGAGAGCGTTGGCGCGCAGGGTGACTCGCGCGTCGAGGCCGGTGCCGGTGACGGTGGCGAACCAGAGGGCGCGGCCCGACTCCTCGGTTTCCACGGTGCCCAGATCGATGGCGCGAGTCCGCCCGCCCACGACCGTGGCCACCGCGGCATCGGTGTCGTCGGGGACACCGAGTTCGCGGGCGAGGTCGTTGCCGGTGCCGCCGGGGATCAGGCCGAGGGGGACGCCGGTGCCGACCAGGGCCTGCAGCACCACTCCGACCAGTCCGTCGCCGCCCGCCGCCACCACGGCGTCGGGGCGGGCGTCCGGGTCGGCCAGCGCCTTGCGCACCAGCCGTTCGCTCTCGGCGGCCGACTCGCCGCGGATCTCGGTGACCTGGACGCCGTGGGCAGCGAAGCGGTTGGCCGCCTCCACGGCGACCAGCGCGCCCTTGCCGTGACCGGACAGCGGATTGGTCACCAGGGCGATGGAGCGGATCGTTGTCACGGAATCAGCTTCCCAGGGTTGAGGATTCCGGCGGGGTCGACGGCATTCTTCACCGCGCGCAGCACCTGCACACCCAGATCGCCGATCTCGTCGGTCATCCACGGCCGATGGTCGGCGCCCACCGCGTGGTGGTGGGTGATGGTGCCGCCCGCGGCCACGATGGCGTCGCCCGCCGCTCGCTTGGCGACGGCCCACTGCGCGATCGGGTCCGCGGCCTGCTTGCCGACGACGGTGAAGTACAGCGACGCACCGGTCGGGTAGGTGTGCGAGATGTGGCACATGACCAGCGCGGGGGTGCCCTGGGCGGTGAGCGAATCGGTCAGCGCCGCGGTCACCTTCGCCTTGAGGTTGGCGAGATCGGCCCAGCTGGTCGCGGTTTCGAGGGTCTCGCAGAGCACGCCCACGTCCAGCAGCGCATCGCGCAGGTAGGGGGCGGCGAAGCGGCCGTGTTCCCATTCCCGGGCGGGGGTTTCGCCGAGCACGGTACCGCCGGCGGCGGCCAGCAGGGCGGCGGCCTCGGCGCTGCGGGCGGCCACGTGCGCGGCCGTGCCCTCGAAGGTGGTGACCGCGAGGCACCCGCCGACGGGCGCACCGCCGATGTCCCCGGCGCGGGCCAGGTTCAGGCCGGTCTCGGCCTCGTCGGACAGGCGCATGACGGTGGGGGCGGCGCCGGCCTGGATGACGGTGCGCAGCGCGTTGGCGCCGGTGGCGAAGTCGGGGAACGACCAGGCCTGGTAGCCGGTGGTTTCCGGGACCGGGTGCACGCGCAGGGTGACGCCGGTGATGATGCCGAGGGTGCCCTCCGAACCGGAGAACAGTTCGCGCAGATCGGGTCCGGCGGCCGAGGCGGGCGCGCGGCCGAGGTCGAGATCGCCTGCGGGCGTGGCGATCCGGAGCCGCTGGATCATGTCGTCGAAGCGGCCGTAGCCGGCCGAGGCCTGGCCCGAGGAACGGGTGGCCGCGAAGCCGCCGATGGTGGCGTATTCGAAGCTCTGCGGGAAATGTCCGAGCGAAAGGCCGTGGCGGGCAAGCAGTTCCTCGGCCTGCGGGCCGGACAGGCCCGCGCCCAGGGTGGCGGTGCCGCTGACCGGATCGACGTCGGTGAGAGTGTCGAGGCGGCGCAGGTCGAGGGCGACGACGGCCGGAAAGCCACCGCGCGCGGGATCCAGGCCGCCGACCACGCTGGTGCCGCCACCGAAGGGCACAACCGCGATTCCCTTGGCGGAGCAGTACTTCAGCAGCGCGAGGACCTGGTCGTGATCGGCGGGAAAGACGACGGCGTCGGGCGCGTCCTGCTCGCCGTCGGCGCGGCGGCGCAACAGGTCGGGAGTGGATTTGCCGCCGGCGTGCACCAGGCGGTCGCGATGGTCGATCGACAGGTGCTCGGTTCCGACCACCGCGACGAGCCCGGCGTGCTGTTCCGGCGTCAGCGCCGAGGCGCGCAGCGGCACGTCGCCCTCATCGCGACGGGTCACCGGCTCACCGGACACCCCGAAAACCTGTGCGAGCAGTCCCCGAATCTGCTCGGACAGTGGTTTGTGTCCGGACGGGGAGCCCCAGGCGTCCCACACCATACTCGCGCGAACCTGCGGCTCGCCCGGGTTTTCCGTGGACGCGGCAGCTGCTTGTGTGTCGACCATGCGTTACAGTCTGACATAGAATGTCAAGCAGTAACGACAACTACTCTCCGGTGGTGGCAACCATGAGTTCGACCGAACCATCCTCCGCCGTCGATCGGGCCATCCTCGACGCGGCACGCGCCTGCGTGGCCGAATTCGGCGTCCGGCGCACCACCCTGACCGAGGTGGCCCGCCGCGCGGGCGTCAGCCGACCGACGGTGTACCGGCGCTGGCCCGACACCGGGTCCCTGGTGGCGGACCTGCTGGTGCGGGAACTGCGTGAGATCATCACCGACACCGCGCCCAGCACGGGCAGCGCGCGCGAGCGGCTGGTCGGGGCCATCGTCGGCGGCGGCGCGGTGATGCGCCGGAATCCCCTGTTCGCCAAGATCTTCCGCGCCGACACCGACATCATGCTGACCTACGTGTTCGAGCGGCTGGGCCGCAATCAGCGCGCCCTCATCGACCTGTTCGCCGGCGCCATCCGAGAAGGTCAGGCCGACAACTCGATTCGCGCCGGGGATCCCGGGCAGCTGGCCGCCATGCTGCTGCTGATGGCCCAGTCCGCGGTCCAGTCGGCGACCGCCTTCGCCCCGGTTCTGGACGGCGACCGCCTCGACACCGAACTCGCCCACGCCCTGCACGGCTACCTGGCCCCCACCGGCACCTCGCAGGGCACCGAGTAGCTCCACATTCTCGACAACCGACAGCGGCACTGATCGAAAGGCCCTCCCATGACTTCGAATACGGCTCGGCCCGACTCGTCGCTCAACGCGGCACGGCGGCGGCGAGAGCTGTCGGCACTCGGTGACGACGCGACCATCGACGTGCTGGTGATCGGTGGCGGCATCACCGGTGTGGGTGTGGCGCTGGACGCCGCCGCGCGCGGGTTGCGGACGGTGCTGGTGGAGAAGCACGACTTCGCGTTCGGCACCAGCCGCTGGAGTTCCAAGCTGGTGCACGGCGGACTGCGGTATCTGGCCAGCGGCGGGGTCGGGATCGCGCACGAGAGCGCGGTCGAGCGTGACATCCTGCTCACCCGCACCGCGCCGCATCTGACCCGGGCGCTGCCGCAGGTGGTGCCGCTGCTGCCGAATATCGGTGCGGCACAGAAGCTGCTGGTGCGGACCGGCTTCCTGGCCGGGGACGTACTGCGCCGGACGGCGGGGACGTCGGCGTCGGTGCTGCCGCGGTCGCGGCGGGTGGCGGCGGCCGAGGCGCTGCGGCTGGCTCCGACGGTGCGCCGGGCCGGGCTGCGAGGCGGACTGCTGGCCTGGGACGGGCAACTGGTGGACGATGCGCGGCTGGTGGTGGCCATCGCCCGCACGGCCGCCCGGGAGGGCGCGACGGTGCTCACCCGGGTCGAGGCCACGCAGGTCACCGGCGATCGGGCCACGCTCACCGATACCCTGACCGGTGAAACCCTGGAGGTGACAGCGCGTTCGGTCGTGAACGCCACCGGGGTGTGGGCCGATCAGGTGGATCCGAGCATCGAACTGCGGCCCTCGCGCGGCACGCACCTGGTGTTCGACGCCACCGCGTTCGGTGGTCTCACCGCCTCGCTGACCGTGCCGATTCCGGGCAGCACCAGTCGTTTCGTCTTCGCGTTCCCGGCCGCGCACAACCGGGTGTATCTGGGTCTCACCGACGAGGAGGCGCCGGGCCCGGTGCCGGACGTCCCGCACGCCACCGACGGCGAGATCGACTTCCTGCTCGACACCGTGAACACGGTGCTGCGGGAGCCGTTACGCCGCAGCGATATTCGTGGCAGCTTCGCGGGCCTGCGGCCGCTGCTCCGCACCGGCGACGACAGCACCGCCGACATCTCGCGCGAGCACGCCGTGCTCACCTCCCCCACCGGCGTCGTCACCGTGGTGGGCGGCAAGCTCACGACCTACCGGAAGATGGCCGAGGACGCCGTGGACGCCGCGGTCGCACACGCGCACCTGGCCGCCGCCCCGTGCCGCACCCGCAGCCTGCCCCTGGTGGGCGCGGTGTCCGGCGCGGCCCGCGATGCCATCCAGGCCCCGCCGCGTCTGGTCGAGCGCTACGGCAGCGAGGCGGCCACCGTGCTCGCGCTGGCCGACCAGCATCCGAGCTTGACGACGGAGGTGGCACCCGGCATGGATGTCACCGCTGCCGAATTCGCTTTCGCCGTCGCGCATGAGGGCGCTCTCGACACCGCCGACCTGCTCGACCGCCGGACTCGCATCGGCCTCGTCGCTGCGGATCGGCAGGCGGCCGAGCCCGCCGCAAAGGCGGCCTTCGAGTAGCGGCTGGTCTCCAACGCCGGACATCGAATAGTCGACGACACCGGAAATCGACTGGTCGACAACACGGGACGGCGGCTGGTTCACCACACGGAAGGCAGTCGGTTCACCACTCCGGATAGCGGTTGGTTGACGGAACCCGACGGTCTCTAGTTGGCGACGCCGCAGCCGGAGCCGGTCGGCAGGCCGGTGCCGACCTGGACATCGACGTACGGGAAGACGTCCTGCCAGTCGGGGCGGTGTTGCCAGACCTGCAAGCGGTGCGGTCCGGCCGTGACGGGCGTCCACCGGGTCTGGGCCAGCGCGCCGGAGGGAGTGGCGTAGGCGAAGGGAACCCCGTTGTCGTAGAAGACGACCGGGGTGACCGGGTCGTCCACGATGCCGTCGATGGCGTAGCTGCAGCCGGTGCCGTAGTTGGTGGCCGAGCCGAAGCTGATTCCCGGGTCGATGCCGACCCGGGTCGCGGTCGCACCGGCGGGCGCGGCCAGTCCGGCGATGGTCGCGAACGTGGCGCAGCCGATCGCGGCGGCGGTGATGGTCCTGATGATCGTGCCCCTCATGGTTCGGTCCTCATCGGTGACGCCGGAGCCGTATGCACCGGCACGATGCCTCGATCCTCGCGCCCGGATCCCGGCCATGGGCGGCATTCCCGCAAACCGGTGGACGCGTGTCGCCGGGCGCCCCGTCGGATCGGTCGTATGCCCGGGCCGCGGAACGGTCCTATGCTTGGCTGCGATGTTGTGAGCGCCGGGAGAGGGAGGCGCGGATGGGTCGGATTCCGACGACGGTCGGGTTGGTACCCGGGGCAGGACTGGTCGCGCGGTTCGGGAATGTGGTCATTTTCCTGCACGGTGAAAGTCCGTCCACGGAACGGATTATCGGTGCGGTGGAGACCGCGGCGAGCGCCGCGGATCCCGGTGTGGCGATCGCGCAGCGGCTGGCGGCGACGGTGTTCACCAGCAGTTCCACCCAGCCACCGGCCTTCGGGGTGGTCGCGCCGACCGCGGGCGGGATCCTGATCCTGCTGCGCGGCGCGGTGACGGCCGCGGTCGACGGGCCCGAGGGCGCCCGCCTGCTGTCCGGGGAACGCGCCATGACCTGGGCCGACGAAATCGTGCGCGCTCCGATCCGGCGGCTCACCGTGGTCGCCGACGGCGCGGGCAACGAACTGCCACACACCGATCTGCGGGCCGGAGTCGTGGTGGGCGGCGGTTTCGTCCTGCACGCCCCGGTCTCGGGACTGACCGCCCCGCACACCGGTGAGACCCCGCCGCAGGTTTCCCCGATTCCGCCGGAACCCGCGGCCGAACCCGTGAATCCCCGCAATGCCGCCACGACTCCGGCGCCGGGTTCGCGGCTCGCGGGTGACTCCGGTTCTGATCAGCCCGCGCCGGCGCTCGACAAGCGGGTGCGGATCGAGGCACAGGCCGACTCCGGACCCGATTCCGGCCCTCCGGCCAGGCGAAAGGATCGCCCAGCCCCGGAGGATCAACCGCCGACGGCGGCGTACAGCCCGGGCGCCGAAGACATCGGTGAGCCCGGAACCCGCGCCGCCGGGCCGCAGCCGCCCGCGACCTCTGCCATGGCCGCCGCGGGCGGGGCGCTCACCAGTACCGAGGGCGCGGTGTATCCACTGGATCGGCCGTATGTGATCGGGCGGGATCCGATGATCGACGAGGCGGTGCGGCGGGCGGTGGCCTCGCCCATCGTGATCGCGCGGGATCGGCACGTGTCTCGGGTGCACGCGCGGGTTTTCGTCGAGAACGGCCTGGTGTACGTGCGGGATGCGGGGACGCCGGGCGGGACCTTCGTGGCGGCTCCCGGTGCGGCGGACTGGGTTCGGGTGGGGCAGCGGCCGACGGAGTTGAAGGCGGGGTGGAGTCTGCGTATCGGCGAGCGGGTTCTCACCTATCGCACGGCGCAGGCGGCCCAGTAGGTCGCAGTGCCGACCAGGTGGCTACTGCGCAGACGACATCCCGCGCTACTGCATTGCGGACCAGTCGCCTCGCTGCAGGGCGTGCCGGGCGGCCCCGGGTATCGCCTTCCGGGCGCGGACGGCCTGCTGGGCGGCGGCCACATCGGTGGGGTGATGGCCGAGCACGATCGCCCCGACAGCGCGGTCACCGGATATGACCAGGCGCCGATAGGAACGCCGGGGTGATTCGTCCACCACGATCACCTCGTCGCGCTGTCCCGGCTCGACCTGCCCGATGCTGAACAGCTCCAAGCCGACTCCCTTGAGGATGGTGGCGGGCGTCTCCGCCGTCAGCACCTGATCGCCGCCGAGCGCATTCACCGCTGCGGCCTGCGCCTGTTCGGCGGCGATGGGCCACAGGCCGAGCACGCGCTCGCGATGTTCGGCCACGTCTCCGGCCGCGTACACATGCGGCGCGGAGGTGCGCATGCGGTCGTCCACGAGAATGCCCCGCCGGACCGGGATTCCGGCGCGGGCGGCCAGGTCGGTATTGGGCCGGATGCCGGTGGCGGTGAGGAATACCTCGCACGGCAGGACCGTCCCGTCCTTCAGAACCACGGACCGGACCGGATCGGAGTCCCGGCCGGGCCCGCGCGGACTGCCGGGTGCGACCGCTCTGGAATCGGCTGTCAGCGCGGCGGTCTCGGCCCGGTGCCGGACCTCGATCCCGGCCCGGGTGAAGTGGTCCAGCACGATGGCCGACGCCCGCGGATCGAGCTGCTTGCCGAGCAGCCGCGGCCCGCGTTCCAGCACGGTGACCCGTAATCCCAACTGGTGCAGGGCATATGCGGCCTCGAGACCGAGCAGACCGCCGCCCGCGACCACGGCGCGGACGCAGGACCGCTGCTGGGCGTAGGCACGGATGGTCATGGCGTCTCCCGCCTCGCGGAGCACGAAGCTGCCGGGCCGGTGCAGTCCGGCGATCTCGGGCAGCGCAGCGGACGCACCCGTCGCGAGGATGAGTCGGTCGTAGGGTAGGACATCGCCGGTGCCGAGGTGGACCCGCTGCGACCGCGGATCCAGATGTGTGGCAAGGGTATTGAGCCACGGCGTGATGCGGTGGTCCTCGTACCACTGTTCGGGCAGCAGGTGCAGGCCCTGCATGGCGGACCGGCCGGGTATCAGGCGGGAGATGCCCATGCGGTTGTAGAAATCGTGGGATTCCCGGCCGACCAGGTGGATTTCGCAGTCGGGGTGGCCGCGGCGCAGGAAGTCGGCGGCGGTGACGCCCGCGATGCCGGTGCCGATGACGACCAGGCTCATCAGGGAGCGGTCGAAGCGGACGGGGCGGTCGCCAGTGCCGCGCCCGGGCTCGGGGGTGAGCGAGACCCGGACGCCGCCGGCGTTCACCCGCGCGCAGCAGGCCATCCGGGTGTTGTCGGCGAATCCCAACCGGCGCAGGGTGTTCCGTTCATCGCCCGTTGGTTCGCAGAGCTTCTCGCCGCCCTCGAGGACGGCGACCGGATCCGCTCCGCACACGCCCATGCGGCAGCCCGACTCCAGTGGCAGATTCGCCTTCTCGGCGAGGTCGAGCAGGCTCACGCCGAGTTCGGCAGCCACGGTCAGGCCGTCGAAGTCCACCGCGGCCGCCGGGGTCGCGGCATTGCCGTCGCCGGTGCGCGGGCGTGGGAAGGGCAGCAGGACGAGTTCGGTGCGGGCGCCGGTGCTCAGCGCGTACTGGAGCTCGCTGACCCGGGTGCGGGCCAGGAACAGCAGGGTCGCCGCCAGCACGAAAAAGCTGATCGGCCAGCGCAACCAGGCCACACCACCGACACCGGTGAGCGTGGTGAACGAGCCGAGCAGCACCGGTCCCGCGAACCAGTAGAAGCCGTTGAGGGCCACCACCGCGTACACCGCCGACAGCATGGCCGGGCTCACGCCGGTCAGCGCCTCGACGGCGAAGTACACGCCCACCGCGACCAGCAGGGCGAGGCCGAGCGCCAGATACCGTTGCGGCACCGGCACTCCCGGATATCCGGCCAGCACCATGAACCCGAGCACGAATCCGGGCAGTGCGGCGGCGAACAGTTTGCGCGGTGCGCTCCAGCCACGATCCGGATCGGCCATATCGGCCTGGTAGGCGGCGCGCGGCTTGAAGTCGAAGCAGTTCTTGGCGCAGCCCACGCACGGGCGGCAGTGATTGTTGGCGATGGTGACGAACGGCGTCTGCCCGTAGGCGCGCTGCAGCGGGAACAGCGGGCAGATGCTGCTGCACCAGCCGCTCTTGCCCTTGAACACGACACCCCCGGTGAATGCGGCCAGCAGAACCGCGGACAGCACGAGGCCCGTGGCGATGCCGCTGCGATCCAGGCCCGCGAGGCGCGATCCGGCGATGCCGAAGAACAGGGCGACCGCGATCAGATAGCCGCGCTGCTGTAGCCACGCCGGCGGCGTGAGCGCGCGGGTGAAGCGGAACAGCCGCGGCAGCTGATTGGTGGCGGCCAGCGGACAGGTGTTGCGCCACAGGCCCGGTGCGAGGAGGAACAGTCCGGGCAGCAGCGGGACGACGATCTTGAAGAAGACGAACAGCCCGCCCGCGGGCCGCACGAACAGCGTGACGATGAGCGCCAGGTAGGCGGTGATGCTCAGGAAGCGCACCGTCTGCCAGACCGGCAGCGGTATCCGGCTCGGCAGTTCGGTGAAGGCGGGGAACAGGTTTCGCTCGCCGGTCGGGTCGAGGCCGAGGATCCGGTTGGCGAGGGCCACCCAGCGCGCGGGCGTCGGCTCGCCGCCGGGCGGGCGGGGTATCGCGCCCGACGGCCCGAGCACGGTCTCCGAGGGGTCGTGCTCGTCCGGTTCGCCGGTCGGGGTGTGCAGCACCAGGATCTCGCTGCGGCCCAGGCGCACCACGTCACCTGTGACGAGTTCCCGCCGACCGATCAGGGCCACGCCGTTGACGGTGGTGCCGTTGCGGCTGCCCAGGTCGACCACGGACAGGGCCGTCGGGGTGGGCACCAGCCGCAGGTGCTGCCGCGAGACCCCGCCGTCGGCCAGCACCTCGTGACTGCCGTCGCGCCCGAAGACGATGGGCCCGTCCAGCAGGCGCCGCCGCGCAGGCCGTCCCCACTCCCGGATTTCGATGACCGGCCGCCCCGCCATGTTCCCGCCCCTTCCCCGGCGCAGTCGTCGATCTCGCTGCGCTCGTGCGTATATCGCCGGAATCCCGGTTCACCATTACCGTCGCGCTGCCTCGAGGTCAGGCGCGCTCCCGCAGCAGTTGCACCCGCAGATAGCGGTTCCGCTTGCCGACCCGACGGCAGCCGACGGCCAGAGCCAGTCCGGCCGCGACACCGCCTGCGGCGCACACGACCACGCCGGGCAGGGTGGGTTCGCGGCCGAGCAGTACCCACGCCGCCCCGGCCGCCGCGATCCCGAGCAGTCCTGTACTGATGGCCAGCCCGACGGTCGCGGCGAAGCGGGCACTGCCGCGCCGCAGCGTGCGGGCGTTCGATTCGGCGTACGCGGCGGCGAAAAGTAGGAGCAGCAGGATTCCGACGGCCGTCGCGGTGGTCGTGGCCCGCTGCCGCGTCCGCACCCCGAACCGATAGATGGCGGTCTCGGAACCCGCACGGGACAGCGACAATTCACCGGTCAGCCGGCCCGCGAGCACGTACTGGTTCACCGGCGCGGACAACTCCCCCGACCCACCGGGCAAAGCCGCGCCCTGTCCCCCCGCCCGCACACCCAGCACATCCACCGACAGCTTCGCCTCATCCGCGTCCGCCCCGCTGACAGAGATCGGCACCGGCTTGGACAGATCGAGATCTACAACCCCCGACGCGGGATCCACCCCGCCGATCCGAATCATCCCCGCAGGCGGCACATTCCGCCCCGGCTCACCCACCCCGAACACCGCAGCCACCCCGGTCACCACCACCACCAACGCCGCCGCCAGCAACGGCACCCGAGGCGACGGCAGCGTGACCACCCGCTGCACCGGCACCAGCTCCGCCCGATCCACCTCCGCCGGCCGCGCCCCACCACGCCGAATCGGCTCGCGCGGCCGAATCCGCTCCATCGTCGCAGTCGCCCCCGGCCCGAAACCTCCGCCCGGCCAGGGACCTCCGCTCGGCGAGGAGGCTCGACCCGGTCCGGAGCCTCTGCCCGGTCGAGAGCCGCTTCCGTGCGCGAATCCGGCTGGGCCACTGCCCAACCCGTGTCCGGCGGGCATCCCGGCTCCACCCTGTCCCCGGGGCGCAGCGGGCCCGCCGTGCGAGGCGGGTCCTGGCACGCCTCGGTCGGCTCGCCGTGTCGGTTCCGAGCGGGGGTCGGCGAGTGGCGGCGCAGCGCTACCCTGCCCCGTGCTCGGGCTCGAGGGCGATCCGTACGGTGTGGCGGACCCGCCGGGTGTGCGGCGAAGCTCTTCCCGCGACACCGAATCGGCGGTGGGCGCGTTCGGCGGGTGATGCGGGCGAATCGGTTGCGGCGGAGGCGTTATCGGCCCGGAGCCGCTGTCGAGGGTCACCGCGCCGGGCGGCGGGGCCATCGCGCCGGGCGGCGGGGTGTAGGGATCGTGCAGGCCGGGTCTCGGAGGTGGGGTCTGCGGAGTGAAGGGACCGGGGGTGCGCGGGCCGCGGGCGCTGCCGGTGGCGGCGGCCACGATGGTGTCCGCACCGATGACCGGGATACCCACGGGGGTGAGCCAATTCGCGCCCCAGAAGTAGGCGGCGGGCTCGGCGATGGCGACGCCGAAGGTTTCGGCGGTGTCGTAGCGGTCGGCGGGGTCGGAGGCCAGGCCGCGCATGACCGCCTCGGCGATGGGCTGGGGGACGAACGGGGCCACCTCGGTCAGGGGGATCGGGTCGCCGTAGGCGTGGGCGAACAGCAGGGACAGGGCGTCGGGGCCGGGCGGGAAGGGCAGCACGCCGGAGAGCAGCTGGTAGAGCATCGTGGCCAGGGCATAGACGTCCGTCGCGGGCGAAAGCCCTTGGCCGCGTATCTGTTCCGGCGCGATATAGGAGGGCGTGCCGATGATCTCGCCCGCCCGCGTCACCAGCGTGTCCGCGCCGCCGACGATCTTGGCGATCCCGAAATCCGTCAGCTTGAGCGCGCCATTGGCCGCGAACATGAGGTTGGACGGCTTCACATCCCGATGCAGGATGCCGCTGCGATGCGCGGCGTCGAGCCCGGCCGCGCACGACAGCGCCACCGCCACCGCTGCGGTCGCCTCGAATCCCGCTGTGATGAAACGGTTCTCGACGGTACCGCCGGGCAGGTACTCCAGCACCAGCAAGCACAGGTCGTCGTGCTCGATGTAGTCGTAGACCGGCACCACGTGCGGGTGGTCGAGTCCCGCCATCATCCGCGCCTCGTCGACGAACCGCCGCCGCACCTGCATATCGCCGGCGAACTGGGGCGGAATCTGCTTGATGGCGACCCGCCGGTGCAAGCCGCGATGCACGCCGGCCAGCACCACCCCGCAGCCGCCGCGCCCGATCTGCCCGCCGACCTCGTACCCCGGCAGCGCCGCCCGCACCCGGGCCAGCTCGGCGTTGCCGGTATTCGCCACGCTCATCGTCCCGCACCCCCCGGTCGGAAGCCCGGTCCGCCGGGCCCGCTGCGCAGTGTCGGCTCGTCCCCCGGATCCGCCTGGCCTCCCGGTCCCGGATTGTCCTTTCCACCGCTGGGATCCCGCCCGATCGTCGTCTCCCCGAGCCCGGCCCCGGACCGCGGCCGCTGCACCCCGCCGGGATATCCGACCGTCGAATCATCGACGCCCGCGGCCGAATACCGGAATCCTTCGCCGCCCGGTCCGCTGACCGTCGGCAGCCCGACCGACCCCGTGGCATGGGGACCGGTTCCGGCCTGCGTCCCGGGCAGACTCCCCGATCCCGGCGAATCCGTTGCCGCAGTAGCACTTTCAGCGGTGTCGGGCTGCATGGCCGACGCCAGCGGCCCACCGCCCGGATACCTGCCGCCCCCGATTCCCGGACCCGCGATCCGGGTCGTCTCACCGCTCGGATAGCCGCCGGGAATCGGGCCGGAAGCGGGTCCGCCGAAGACCCGCATCGCGCCCGGGGCCCCACCGGCGCCGACCTGTGTCGCAGCCTCGCCCGGACCCCGCCCGCCGGCCGGGTGATACGGCACGAACTCCGTTGCGCCGGAGTCTGATTGAGCACGCATATCCAGGTCCGGGTAGGTGCCGCCCGGGATTCCCACCGCACCGAGGTCGCGGAAGGTGCCGCCATAGGGCGGATTGGGGCCTGCCGCGGCGGCATTGGCATCGAGTTCCTTCGCGGCGGCGAGATCTTCGGGGTCGAGGCCGAGATCGTCGGACTGCCGCGGGGTTGGCGAGAGGTACCCGGCCACGAAGAACAGGGCGGCGGTGGCACCCGCCAGGGCGAGCCACAGGGCGGTGCCGGGAACCCACCAGCGCGCCACCGAACCGGTGAACCCGATCATCAGGCCGATGCCGAGACCGGGCGCGAGCAGGCGCAGGCCGCGCTGCCAGCGATTGACCGAGAGGCGGTGGCGCGCAACGGTCAGGGCCGCGTCGACAATGGCCAGCGCGGTCAGGACCGCGATGATGATTCCGAACAGCCCGTACACCGATGCGAGCGAACCGCGCACATCGACGACGGTGTGCACCGCGGTGAGCGGCTTGCCGTCCGCGCCGATGAGCGTGAGGTCGGAGCCGATGAGCCCGGTCGCCTGCCCGTCCAGCCCGGCCGGATCCAACCGGTACGTGAGCTTCTCGGTCTTGCCCGCCGCGACCGTCAATTCGACTGTCGTGGAATACGAATAGAAGTTCAGGCCGAGCACGTGCCCGGCGAGATCGACCCGCCGGACCGATACCGGATTCGCGGTCCCATTGGTCACCTCGACGACGACCTGCGCCACCCGCTTCGGATCCAGGCGCACCGGATTCCCCGCATCGGCACCGGCAATGGCCCGGCCGTCGAGGGTCGCGGTCGCGCTCACCCCGGCGGCGGCGCGAGCGGGTCCGGCCACGAAGACGACCGCCGCGACCACGAGCGCGACCATGAGCAGGGCGCCGACCACGGTCCCGCCGATCGCCCGGTAGCCGCGGGCACGAGTGACCGGTCCGGACCTGTGCGATTCACTCTCGCCGCCAACAGGTTCGGCGTGTCGCTCGGCGGCCTGCCGGCCGTCGTCCCAGCCGGTATCGAGTTCCCACCGGACGCATCGGTCACTCGCGCACCGGAATTCCGGCAAGCTGGGCGGCTGCACCTGGTGCGGCGCGGGCGTACCACTGGTCATCGGGGCCTCCGTGCCGGGAGATGGGAGATCAGGCGGTGGCCGTAGAACCACCCGCCGACGAGCAGGAAGAACAGCAGCACCGTCATCGTCGCCGCGCCGCCGCCGACCTGGCTGACCAGCACGATGTCCAAGGGCGCGGCCAGCTTTCGCCCGCACTCGGCGGTCACCTCGTGCTGGCCGATATCGGTGCCGCCGGTGGCGAGGGTGGCCTCGAAGCCGCCGTCGGCCCGAGCCGTGGTGTCGGCGGCGGTGGTCCCGCCGATCGACAGCTTCACGGCCGCACCTGGATCGCAGCCGGCGCCGCTGGCCTGCACCGGCGCCCCGGGCGCCACCGCGGGCGGCTCGAGGGAAAGTCCGGAGGTCTGGGCGGGAACGGGAGTGGTCGAGGCGGGCGGCTTGGCTTCCGAACTCGGCGGAACCGGCGCGGTGGTGGTCGGCGGCGGCGCGGCGGTCGTCAGCACCGGCGTGGTCGGCACCGGATTGGGTTGCGGCTGCGGCTGATTCCCGCCCGGCGTGGTGCCAGGAGGTATGACGGCAGTGACGCAAGTCCCGTTCGCGGGCTTGACCGAACCGTCCGGGCAATACTGCGGCTGTGCCGACGGGCACACCCCACTGGCGGGTTTCACCGAACCGTCCGGGCAGTACTGCGGCTGCGCGGACGGACAGACTCCGCTCGCGGGTTTTACCGAACCATCCGGGCAATACTGCGCCTGCGCAGACGGGCACACCCCACTGGAGGGTTTCACCGAACCGTCGGGACAGTACTGTGGCTGCGCCGACGGGCACACGCCACTCGCAGGCTTCACCGAACCATCCGGGCAGTACTGCGGCTGGGCCGACGGACAGACCCCGCTCGCAGGCTTCACCGAACCATCCGGGCAATACCGCGGCTGGGCCGAGGGACAGACTCCACTCGCAGGCTCGAGCGAGCCATCCGGACAGTACTGGGGCTGAGCCGAGGGACACACCCCGCTGGCGGGTTTCACCGAACCGTCCGGGCAGTACTGCGGCTGGGTGCAGGTGGTCCGGCCGCAACCGGTGCCGCCGCCGCTGTCGCACGAGTCGCCGCACTGGCCGCCGGGATTCGTCTTGCCGTTGCCGTGGTTGGGCGGGCCGTCGTGGGTGCCGGTGCAATCGGTGTAGGTGCAGTCGTTGCCCGGCGGCTGGGTGGTGACCGGTGGCGGATTCACCGTGGTGGGAGGAACTTTCACCGGTGCGCGCTCCTGCGGCGCCGGGACGGAGACGGTGGTGAGCGGAACGGGCTGGGTGACACCCGGATTCGCCCAGCCGATGCCGGTCGGCAGCACGAGCGTGATGGCTGCCACGAACAGCAGGACAAGGTGTAGGGTCCGGGGTGAAAGTCTCACCGCGCGGGCCAGTTTCGCATGCCGGTCCCCACCGGCACGCCGAGCAGAATGCGCACAGTTCTTCATTCGGCGTGACCTCGCTTGTTCGATGGTAAGGCCATCCACGCCCCCGCCGCCCTGTCTATCGCGGTGCTGATCACGCGCGTTCACACCTGCGACCGACCAGTCCGCAAGCTCGCGCGTTTCGCGACCTACGATGCGGGTACCGACTGGGACGCCCCACCGCGCCGGAGAGGACAATCGGGACCATGCATCGTGCCGCGCCGAAGAGCGATATCGACGAGTCCGCGCTGACCGTCACCGCACCGAAGACCGAGGCCGCGGGCGTCAAGGCGGTCACCGTCGCACTGGAGCGCGCCGTCGAGGAGATGGGTGTGGTGCGCACCGCGCGCACGCTGGCGCGGGTGAATCAACGGCACGGATTCGACTGTCCGGGCTGCGCCTGGCCGGAACCGACCGGTCGGCGTCGCCCCGCGGAGTTCTGCGAGAACGGCGCCAAGGCCGTCGCCGAGGAGGCGACCCTACGCACCGTCACCCCCGCGTTCTTCGCCCAGCACTCCCTCGAGGACCTGGCCGGCAAGTCCGGCTACTGGCTCGGCCAACAGGGCCGCCTCACCCACCCGATGGTGCTGCGCGAGGGCGACACCCACTACTCCCCGATCGGCTGGGACGAGGCCTACCGCCTCATCGCCGGCACCCTGCGCAGCCTGGACTCCCCCGACGAGGCCGTCTTCTACACCTCCGGCCGCACCGCCAACGAGACCGCGTTCCTCTACCAGTTGCTGGTCCGCAGCTTCGGCACCAACAACCTGCCCGACTGCTCCAACATGTGCCACGAATCCTCGGGCACCGCGCTCACCGGCTCGATCGGCATCGGCAAGGGCTCGGTCACCATCGACGACTTCTCCAAGGCCGACCTCATCATCGTGGCCGGCCAGAACCCCGGCACCAACCATCCGCGCATGCTGTCCGCGCTCGGCGAGGCGAAGGCGCACGGGGCCACCGTGATCGCGGTCAACCCGCTGCCGGAGACCGGGCTCATCGGCTTCAAGGACCCGCAGACCGTCAAGGGCTTCACCGGCGGCATCACCATCGCCGACGATCTTCTGCAGATCCGCCTCGGCGGCGATATGGCCCTGTTCCAGGGCCTGGCCAAGCTGCTGTTCGAGGCCGAGGACCGGGCGCCCGGCACGGTCGTGGACCGCGCCTTCGTCGATACGCACACCGCGAGCTTCGCCGAATACGAAAAGCACATGCGCGCGGTCGATCTCGGCATCGTCGAGCAGGCCACCGGCCTCAGCCGCGCAGACCTGGACCGCACCGCGAAGCTGCTGGCCGAATCGAAGGCCACCATCGTCTGCTGGGCCATGGGCCTCACCCAGCAGGTGCACGGCGTCGCCACCATCGAGGAGGCCACCAATCTGCTGTTGCTGCGCGGCATGATCGGCAAGCCCGGCGCGGGCGTGTGCCCGGTACGCGGCCACTCCAACGTCCAGGGCGACCGCACCATGGGCATCTGGGAGAAGATGCCCGACGCCTTCCTCGACGCCCTGGACCGCGAATTCGGCATCATCAGCCCGCGTGAACACGGCTGGGACACCGTCAATGCCATCCGGGCCATGCGCGACGGCCGCGGCACGGTGTTCTTCGGCATGGGCGGCAACTTCGTCTCCGCCACCCCCGACACCGAGGTCACCGAGGCCGCACTGCGCAATTGCGCACTGACCGTGCAGGTGTCGACCAAACTCAACCGCAGCCACGTGGTGCACGGGCGCACCGCCCTGATCCTGCCCACCCTGGGCCGCACCGACACGGACCTGCAGGACGGTGTGCGCCAGCAGGTTTCGGTCGAGGACTCGATGTCCATGGTGCACCTGTCCACCGGCCGACTGGACCCGGTGAGCGACCAGCTGCGCAGCGAGGTCGCCATCGTGTGCGAGCTGGCCGAGGCCGTGTTCGGTCCGGGACACTCCGTGCCGTGGAGCGAGTTCCGGCGCGACTACGACAAGATCCGCGACGCCATCGCCCGGGTGGTACCCGGCTGCACCGACTACAACCGGAGAGTGCGCGGCCGCAACGGCTTCCAGCTCCCACACCCGCCTCGCGACGCCCGCGAATTCCGGACCGCCACCGGCAAGGCCAATTTCGCGGTCAACGACCTGCACTGGCTGCCGGTCCCCGAGGGCCGGCTCATCCTGCAGACCCTGCGCAGCCACGACCAGTACAACACCACCATCTACGGCCTGGACGACCGCTACCGCGGCATCCACAACGGGCGGCGCGTGGTGCTGGTCCATCCGGAGGACATCGCCGCCCTCGGCTTCGCCGAGGACGATCTGGTGGATGTCATCTCCGAGTTCGACGACGGCACCGAGCGCAGCGTCACCGGCTTCCGCTTGGTCGCCTACCCGACCCCGCGCGGCAATGCCGCCGCCTACTACCCCGAGACCAACCCCCTGATTCCGCTGGACCACGTCGCCCGGCGCTCCAATACACCCGTCTCCAAGGCGGTCACCATCCGCCTGGAACGCCACACCCACACGGTCGCATGAGCAGGGTCACCGCGCGCCGCCGCACCCTGCGCATCTCCCCCAGCGGCACCGTCACCCGGCCCGACACCCTGGCCGTGGAGGAACCGCTCGAAATCCGCACGGGCGGGCAGTCGCTGACGATCACCATGCGCACCCCCGGCGCGGATATCGACCTCGTGCACGGCTTCCTGTACGCCGAGGGCATCATCGACACGGCCGAGGACATCGTCAGCGCCCGCTACTGCGCCGGCACCGACGAGAACGGGCAGAACACCTACAACGTGCTGGACATTCAGCTCCGGACCCCGGTCCCGGTGCAGCCCAGGCCCTTCCTGACCAACAGTTCCTGCGGATTGTGCGGCAAGACCGCCCTCGACGAGGTGCGCACCCGGATCCGGCACGCCATGCCCGCGGATTCACCCCGCGTCGACGTGCACACCCTCGCCAAGCTGCCCGACGAACTGCGCTCCCGCCAGCAGGTTTTCGACGCCACCGGCGGGCTGCACGCGGCGGGCCTGTTCACCCCCGAGGGCGAGGCGCTGGCCGTGCGCGAGGACATCGGCCGCCACAATGCCGTGGACAAGCTGGTCGGCTGGGCGATCCGCGAAAACCGCCTCCCCGCACACGATCTCGTCCTCATGGTCAGCGGGCGCGCCTCCTTCGAGCTGGTGCAGAAGGCCATCATGGCGGGCATCCCGGTCATGGGCGCGGTGTCGGCCCCCAGCTCGCTGGCCGTGGATCTCGCCGCCGACGCCGGCCTCACCCTGGTCGGCTTCCTACGCGGCGAAACCATGAATGTGTACACCGGCGAGGACCGTCTGGCGATGTGATCGCCGCCCGTTCCACAGGGTGAGGCAGCGGGGTTCTTCTGCACGTTCCGGCTGTTACGCTCCGCAATAGAACACGTTTCAATTCTTGATGGGAGTCATCCATGGCAGCGCAGCCCCGCGATGTGGTCGAGCAGTACGTGAAGCTGGTGGCCACCGGGCCCACGTCGGCGATCGTGGACCTGTACGCCGAGGACGCGGTGATCGAGGATCCGATCGGGACGCCGGAGCGCCGCGGCCACGAGGCCATCGGCGAGCTCTACAAGGCCCTGGAGAATCTCGACCGCGAGACCGAACTGCACACCGTCAAGGTGGCGGGCAACAAGGTGGCGGCGTCCTTCACCCTCGTCACCGTGTCCAACGGGCACCGCATGACCCTCTCGCCCATCGACGTGATGGAGCTGAACGACGAGGGCAAGATCATCAGCATGAAGGCCTACTGGGGTCCGGACGACATGAAGATGGAGCAGATCTGACCCACGGGGTTGTCCCCTCCCGCTCCCCGAATTACGGTGTCAGCACAGTGATTCGGCGAGGGCGGGAGGGCCTGTGCGGATCTCGTTGCGCGGCACCGGTGACGGGGTGCGGGTCAGCATGCGGCTGGAGATCAACCGGCGGCGCTGGATCGCCCTGCTCATCATGCTCGGCGTGCTCACCGCCACGGGGGTGATCACCGGCCTGTGGGCCGTCGTGGCGCCCGAATCGTTCTACACCAGCTTCCCCGGATTCGGCCTGCACTGGGTGCGCGCCGACGGTCCGTACAACCATCACCTGGCCGGTGACGTGGGGGCCTTCTTCCTGGCCCTGGGCGCCATCTCCGGCGCCGCGCTCTACTACCGCGACAGTGTCATCGCCCGCGTCGCCGGGCTGGGGTGGCTGGTCTTCGGCGTGCCACATGTCATCTACCACGCCTTCCACCGCCCGGAGACGCTGACCGGACTCAACTTCACCCTCGAACTGCTGGCGGCACTGGCCATGCCCGCCCTCGGCCTGGCCATTCTGATCGTTGCTCCGCGCGAGCGTTTCCCGGTCCCCGAGCCCGCCCCCTTCACCTTCAAATTCCCCCGCCGCTGACCCGCCGCGACATTCTCTTTCCCGATGCCGATGAAATCGGGGACGTCACCCCGTCGTAACAGGTGACCCGACCACAGCGATTTCTGGAGTAACGGAGTAACGGAGTAAAGGTTCAACGGCGAACCGCGGGGGATCAACGGTGATCCTCGCAACGGGCGCGATCGGCTCCACCGACCGTCACCGACTCCAACGGCACAAGGACAATCAACAGGGGTCGATCACCCGGACTTGACAGCGAATTCCTGGCGCATTCGCAAGTCTCGTATCAGCGGTGACAAGGACACAATCGTAGGCTTCAGCAGCGGCTACGGAGGCCGCGTCGTCCGCAGTCAGGTTGTCACGGGGTTCCCGCATACGCGGTACGAGGACTCTCGTCAAAGGGACTTCCGGATCGAGCCACTCCAGTGCCGCAACGGCCTGACCAGCCCGCTCTCACGCGCTCCTTCGCGAGCACGACCAACCGGTCTCTCATAGCTTCTCGGGTACATCAACGAATCTGCAAGGCGACCGTGCATGCGAATCTGCATGCACGCGTACAGCGCCGGCGCCCAGACAGCAAGAAACCGGCTCCGCGAGAGGGATTCTCGCGGAGCCGGTGTCATTGGGTTCAGGTCAGGCCGACTTCTCGCGGCGCTCCTGGGCCTGGCGCTTGCGCGGGACGATCGTCGGGAGGACGTTGTCGTTCACCGTGTCGGCATTGACGACCACCTTGGCGACATCGTCGCGGCTGGGGATGTCGTACATGACCGGGAGGAGCACCTCCTCCATGATGGCGCGCAGGCCGCGGGCGCCGGTGCCGCGCAGGATCGCCTGATCCGCAACGGCTTCCAGGGCGTCCTGGGTGAACTCCAGATCCACGCCGTCCATTTCGAACAGGCGCACGTACTGCTTCACCAGGGCGTTCTTCGGCTCGCCGAGGATGCGGACCAGCGAGTCCTTGTCCAAGTTGGTGACCGAGGCGACGACGGGGAGGCGGCCGATGAACTCGGGGATCAGACCGAACTTGATCAGATCCTCGGGCATCACGTCGGCGAAGTGGTCGGCGGTGTCGATCTCGGCCTTGGACCGGACCTCCGCGCCGAAACCGATGCCGCGCTTGCCGACTCGATCCTGGACGATCTTCTCCAGACCGGCGAACGCACCCGCCACGATGAACAGCACATTGGTGGTGTCGATCTGGATGAATTCCTGGTGCGGGTGCTTGCGGCCGCCCTGCGGCGGCACCGACGCCTGCGTGCCCTCCAGGATCTTCAGCAGCGCCTGCTGTACGCCCTCACCGGATACGTCACGCGTGATGGACGGGTTCTCCGACTTGCGAGCGATCTTGTCGACCTCGTCGATGTAGATGATGCCGGTCTCGGCGCGCTTCACGTCGTAGTCGGCGGCCTGGATCAGCTTCAGCAGGATGTTCTCGACATCCTCGCCGACATAGCCGGCCTCGGTGAGCGCGGTGGCGTCCGCGATGGCGAACGGCACGTTCAGCATCTTGGCCAGCGTCTGCGCCAGATAGGTCTTGCCACAGCCCGTCGGGCCGAGCATGAGAATGTTGGACTTGGCCAGCTCGACCGGTTCGCCCCGGGAGTCGCGGCCCTTGTCGCCGGCCTGAATCCGCTTGTAGTGGTTGTAGACCGCCACTGCGAGGGTTCGTTTCGCGGCGTCCTGCCCGATCACGTACTGCTCCAGGAAATCCCGGATTTCCGCGGGTTTGGGCAATTCGTCGAGCTTGACCTCGCTGGATTCGGCGAGCTCTTCCTCGATGATCTCATTGCAGAGGTCGATGCACTCGTCGCAGATGTACACCCCCGGTCCCGCAATGAGCTTCTTGACCTGCTTCTGGCTCTTTCCGCAGAAAGAGCACTTCAACAGATCGCCGCCATCACCGATGCGCGCCATCTCCTGGGTCCCTACTTCCTTGTCCGCGTGCAACCGTCTGTCCCCGGCTGCCGGCGAGCTGCCTTCTTCGAGCGTAAGCCGTGACCCCTGAGTTTGCGGATCCGGCAATTCGGCTGTGTGTATCCACGGTGCGCGTTACAAGCACCTGTGTTGGATGCAGAGGCAGAGCCGACAACCACGAGCAAAGGTCCCTAGAGTGACCGTACCCGCTTCGGCTGACCGAGGTCGACAACTTGGGCACGTTTCTCGCCGGACATGTGCGTGGGCTCACCCCTGCTGGGGTGGCGGGGACGCCTGGGACACACAGAACCCCGCCACCCGCCCAGCTCACTTCTGGGCGCTGAGCTTGCGGTACTGGAAAACCTGGTCGACGATGCCGTACTCCTGCGCCTCGTCGGCGGTCAGGATCTTGTCCCGGTCGGTGTCCTTGCGGATGGTGTCCGCGTCCTTGCCGGTGTGGCGCGCCAGCGTGGTCTCCATGAGGCGACGCATGCGCTCGATCTCGGCGGCCTGGATCTCGAGGTCGGAGACCTGGCCCTGGATGCCGCCCGAGGTGGACGGCTGGTGGATCAGGACGCGGGCGTTGGGCAGCGCGGCACGCTTGCCGGGGGCGCCGGCGGCGAGCAGCACGGCCGCGGCCGAGGCGGCCTGGCCCAGGCAGACGGTGGCGACGTCGGCGCGCACGTACTGCATGGTGTCGTAGATGGCCATCAGCGCGGTGAAGGAACCACCGGGCGAGTTGATGTACATGGTGATGTCGCGGTCCGGGTCCATCGACTCGAGCACCAGCAGCTGGGCCATGATGTCGTTGGCCGAGACATCGTCAACCTGGTTGCCCAGGAAGATGATCCGCTCCTCGAAGAGCTTGTTGTACGGGTCCGAGACCTTCTGGCCGAAGCTGGTCTGCTCGGTGAACTGCGGCAGGATGTAGCGCGACTGAGGCAGGTTACCGGCGGCAGCGAAGGTGATGCCCGCGGCCCGCGGATCGATCATGTTGGACATACGCGTCACTCCAAAGTCTGTGTGATGGGCTGCGGAACTATTTGCTGCTGCTGCCGTTCGCCTGGCTCGCGTGGGTGATCACGTGGTCGATGAACCCGTAGTCGAGCGCCTCGGCGGCCGTGAACCAGCGGTCGCGGTCGGCGTCGGCGGTCACCTGCTCGACGGACTTGCCGGTGTGCAGCGACTGCAGCTCGTTGAGTTCCCGCTTGGTGTAGGCGAACTGCTCGGCCTGGATGGCGATGTCCGCGGCGGAACCGCCCAGACCGGCGGAGGGCTGGTGCATCATGATCCGCGCGTGCGGCAGTGCGTACCGCTTGCCCTTGGCGCCGGCGGCGAGCAGGAACTGGCCCATGGAGGCGGCCAGGCCCATGCCATACGTCGCGACGTCGCATTCGGCGAACTGCATGGTGTCGTAGATGGCCATGCCCGCCGTCACCGAACCGCCCGGGGAGTTGATGTACAGCGAGATGTCCTTCGTCGGGTCCTCGGCCGACAGCAGCAGGATCTGCGCGCACAGCTTGTTGGCGATGTCGTCGTCGACCTGAGTGCCCAGGAAGATGATGCGCTCGCGCAGCAGGCGCTCGTACACCGAATCACTGAGGTTCAGACCAGCAGTCGCGGATGTCATGCGCACCCCTGCCTGATGAATTGTCACGGATACCTGCCCTCTCTCAACGGCTCGGTTAACAAGCCCCTACTGATTCGCTGACACAAACCCTAACGAAGCAGGGCGGCACCGAACTCCCGGTACCGCCCTGCTTCGCTCACAGCGCAAACTTACGTCAACACCTCACGTTCCCGCGTCCGGGGTTCTCGGGGTGTCACCCGAGACCCCGGACACCGGGGCGTCGGCATCTATTACTCGGCCTCGGCCTCGGCGGCCTCGGTCGCGTCGGCGACGGTGGCGAGCTCCTCGGCGGAAACCTCCTCGGCCTCCGCGGCCGGGTTGCCGAACATCTCGGCGGTGTCCACGACGTTGCCGGCGGTGTCGGTGACGGCGGCCTGGACCACGACACCGGCGAGAGCCTTGCCGCGGCGCACGTCGGCGAAGACCGCGCCCAGCTGACCGGCCTGCTGGATCTGCTGGATGAACTGATCGGGCGACATGCCGTAGCGCTGCGCCTGGAAGATGATCCGCTCGTACAGCTCGTCCTGGCCGACCTGGGTGTTCTCGGCCTCGGCGACCGCGTCCAGCAGCAGCTGGGTCTTGACCGACTTCTCGGCGGCTTCCTTGGTGTCCTTCTTGAACTCCTCGAGGGAGGAGCCCTGGGCCTCGAGGGCCTCGGCCAGCTTGGCCTCGTCGTGGTCGAAGCCGTGGACGGCGTCGTGCTCGACGGCGTCGACCTCGGCCTTGACGACACCCTCCGGCAGCGGGATCTCGACGGTCTCGAGCAGCTGCTCGAGCACCTTGTCGCGGATCTCGCCGGCCTGCTGGACCTTCTTGACGCGCTCGACGCGGGTCTTCAGGTCTTCCTTCAGCTCGTCGATGGTGTCGAATTCGCTTGCCAGCTGGGCGAACTCGTCGTCGGCCTCGGGCAGCTCGCGCTCCTTGACCGACTGTACGGTCACGGTGATGACGGCTTCCTTGTCGGCGTGCTCACCGGCGACCAGTTTGGAGGTGAAGTCCTTGGACTCGCCCTCCTTCAGGCCGATCAGGGCCTCGTCCAGGCCCTCGATGAGCTGGCCGGAGCCGACCTCGTGGGACAGGCCGGTGGTGGAGGCCTCCTCGACGGTCTCGCCGTCGACGGTGGCGGACAGGTCGATGGAGACGAAGTCACCGTTCTCGATGGCGCGCTCGACCGACTTCAGGGTGCCGAAGCGCTGACGCAGCGACTGCAGCTGCTCGTCGATGTCCTCGTCGGTGATCTCGATCGGGTCGACCGAGACGGCGATGGAGGAGAACTCCGGCAGGGTGATCTCCGGGCGGATGTCGACCTCGGCGGTGAAGGCCAGCTCCTCTCCGTCCTCGATCTTGGTGATCTCGATTTCCGGCTGGCCGATGACCTTGGCCTCGGTGGCGATGACAGCCTCGCTGTAGCGCTTGGGCAGCACGTCGTTGACGACCTGCTCCAGCACGGCGCCGCGGCCGATACGGGCCTCGAGAAGCTTGGCCGGCGCCTTGCCCGGACGGAAGCCCGGGATCCGGACCTGCTGCGCGAGAGCCTTGTACGCGCGATCGAAGTCCGGCTTCAGCTCCTCGAAGGGCACCTCGACATTGATGCGGACCCGAGTCGGGCTCAGCTGCTCGACGGTGCTCTTCACGGACATGCTCCTTGTTCGTAGTTCATGGTTGACGTCTAGGTTCCCCCCGAACGCATCCCGACCAGGTTAGTTGACGGCCCCTCGGGCCGTGTAACCGGTCGCTCCACGGGGCATCGCGACGCCGGTCGGTCGACCGGCGTCGCGATGGTGCCCGCGGGTTCTCTCAGCTACCGACCTTGACGGCGTCGGTGACGAAGACCAGCGTCTCGTACGGTTTCATGCCGCGGCCGCCCGCGCCGTAGCCCAGGTCCGGCGGGACGATGAGCAGCCGGCGCGCGCCCTGCTGGACGCCGACCAGGCCCTGGTCCCAGCCCTTGATGACCTTGCCCGCGCCGAGCGGCAGCTCGAAGGGCTCGCCGCGGGTGAAAGAACTGTCGAGGACCTTCTTGTCCGACCAGGTGACCAGCGTGTAGTTCATGGTCAGCTCGTCCCCGGCCTTGGCGGCGGGGCCGCTGCCCGCGACCAGGTCCTTGACGATGAGCTGCTTGGGCGGGTCGCAGTCGTCCGGGATGGTGATCTTGGGAGCCTGGCCGAAGCCGCCGTCGACCTTGATGTCGTCGGCGGTGCACTCGCGGCCCTTGCTCTGGGTCGTGGTGGCGGCGGCCGCGCTGGTCGTGACCTTGGCCGTGGTGGTCGACGCCGCCTTGTTGTCACTGCTGCTACCGCAACCCGCGGCCAGCACCGTGGCGGCCGCGACCGCTCCGATCACACCGACCTTGCCCACCAAGCGCATTCCCGCTCCTGTCCGTCAGTCCGGATTGCCGCACGGATTGCGACGCCGCGCCGAACCTACACGCCGGGATCGGTCTTCGCCGGGGAGGGCGCGGCCGAGAGTGTCTCCACCGCCGCGGCGACGGCCGGGCGCAGATCGTCGAGGGTGCGGTCGGCGCCCAGGATCATCCGGCGCAATTGCGGCACGGCCAGGGTCCAGCCGACCAGGCCGAGGGTGAACAAAAGCAGGTTGCGGGTGATTCGCGTGGTCAGCGATCGGTGACCAGCAGCGCGTACTGTGCCGCGGCCATCCGGTGGACGAGTTGCTCGGTCGGGGCGGAGACCTGCGCCAGGTAGCGGCCGTCCAGGACCAGGCAGGTGTATTCGCCTTCGCGCGCTGCGGGATTCGAGCCGGGAACCCGCAGGCACACCGCGTCCGGGACGCCGTCCGGCGGGGTCGCGACGGACCCGTCGGCGCTGGGCTCGGACAGTCGGTTCAGGGCGTGCCGGGCGGCCACTGCGTCGGGGAAGCGCAGCAGCCGAGCCGAATCGGTGACGGCGATGCTCTCGACCGGGATGCGAGCGTCCGCGCCGGACCTGTTGACCCACAGATCGGCGAGGACGGGGCCGTAGACGATGCCGCGTGCGCTGCGGTGTCCGCCCCAACCGGCGATGGGTTGCTGCACGTCGTGAAAGAGCTCGGGATAGGGCCAGTTCCCGGGGTCGGCGGGCAGCAGGCGGCTCAGCATGCCGCCGGGATCCAGTGGGAGCGCGGACAGTTCCTCGGCCGGTGTCGGCGTGAAGGCGTCCAGCTTCGGCAGTTCGGCGTCGAAGGTGGCCTCGGCCAGGTTCTTCAGGGCCGCCCGATCCGTGGCCGGATGGGTGACGAACAAAGTCACCACGAACGGGCCGTGCGCGAGGGTGACCGCCATCGTCGGCACATAGGTGCGCCAATGACCGTGTGTCGCAAAGTATTCGGCGAACGGTACGACGACATTGTCGTGGTTGACGTCGAAATCGCGCCCATCGATCTCGCGGGCCGCGTCGATGGCCGCCATATTGTCCCGCATGCGCAGGACGGTGAGGCGCACCGAACGGGCCGTGCCGATCTCCGGGATGCCGGTCGGATCGTCGGTGCCGCCGATGCTGAATCCGGCCAGCATGCCGTGTGCGGCCAGGGTGGCGCGGGTGGCGTCGGCGAGGATACCGACGGCGTCCTCCGGTGTCGGCACCGGAATGGCCGAGGTCTGCGCCAGGGCCGGATCGACGGCGCGCGGCACGACGACGGCGTCCGCCATCCGCACCGATTCCATCAGCCGCCCATAGGTTTCCCCGGCCCCCCGCGGCGCGACGAGCGGCCGCCCGCTGTAGCCGCCGAGATCCAGTGCCCCCACTTGCGGCGTCGCCGCCCGTGGTGCCCCGGTGATCGCGCAGGCACTGACCAGCGCCGCGACCGCCACGAGCGATCCAGCGTGAACACGCCGACGGGTCGAATCGAATCGGTGCATGCCGCCACCGCCTGTCGCACAGCTCCCCGCCCGGGTCCCGGCTCTCCGATCACGGTGAGCCCGACCGGCGTTTCGTCGCGGCCCCTCGGATCGCCCACGAAAACCTCCCCCGGACACCTGTTTTCGAGTGTGAGCGCGATCGCATTGCCCGGCAAGCCCCCTACACTGAGGGGTTCCGCGCCCGTCGCTGATATCGGCGCAGGTCGAGACGGAAATGTGTTTGCGGGCGCTCTCGGCCTACGGGAGCATCTCAGGATGCTGTTGACGATTTCTTGTACGCGACCCGAGGGTGCCGCCTGGGCGGCCTCCGATCTGGGGTACCTGCTGCACAAGAATCCCTCGCGCAGACAAACTTTCGAGCAGTCCTACGGTGTCGCGCACGTCCTCTATCCGGAGGCGGGCGACGACCGCTGCACGGCCGCGCTGCTGCTGGAGATCGATCCCGTCCGGCTGGTGCGGGGAGGCGGAGCGGTGCGCGGAAAGTCCAAGGGCACCCCCGAATTCAGCCTGGGACAGTATGTGAATGATCGCCCGTACGCGGCGTCTTCGCTGGTGTCCGTGGCCATTTCGACGGTGTTCGGCACCGCCCTGCACGGCCGCTGCAAGCAGCGCCCCGAGCTGGCCGATACTGCGTTGCCGCTGCGCATCGAGCTCCCGGCCGTCCCCTGCGTGGGCGGGGCCGAGTACGCCGAGCGGGTCTTCGCGCCCCTGGGCTGGACCGTCGTGGCCACTCCCCTCCCCCTGGACCCGGCCTTTCCGGACTGGGGCGATTCCCATTACCTGCGACTCGAACTCACCGGAACACTGCGCCTGGCCGACGCGCTGTCCCACCTCTATGTCCTGCTGCCCGTCCTCGACGGCGGCAAGCACTACTGGCTCGACACCGCCGAAGTCGACAAACTCCTCCGCTTCGGCGAGGGCTGGCTCACCACCCACCCGGACCGCGAGTGGATCACGCGCCGCTACCTGACCCGCCGCCACACCCTGGTCCGCGCCGCCCTCGCCCGCCTCGCCGAGCTGGACGACGCCGACCCGGAGGAACTCGGCGCGATCGAGCACGATTTCGACGACGAGGGGGCCGGCATCGAGACCACGTCGTCCGCACCGGACCTCGGCCGCGAAGTCTCCTCGACCGCAACGGAGTTCGCGGCCGCGAGTTCGCCGGCCGGCGAGAATTCGGATGCCGCGCGTCAGCCCGCTTCGGCGAGCGGAGCCGCCCGCATCGGGGCGGGCACAGTGATATCAGCGCAGGCAACCGACCTCGGCCTGGCCTCCGGTGGGACCGGCGATCCGGTCCCGGCGACCGATCCGGGCGCGGAGGCTTCCGGTGCCGCGGAGGTCGGAGAACGCGGGCCATCGCTGGCGGTGTTGCGGCGGGCTGCTGTGCATCGAGCGCTGTCGGAGGCAGGGGCGAGCCGGGTGCTCGATCTCGGGTGCGGGCAGGGGGCGTTGCTGCTGGAGCTGGTAGCGGACCGGGCGTTCGGGGAGATCGTCGGGATCGATGTGTCGATGCGCGAGTTGAAGATCGCTGCGCGGCGGCTGCGCCGGGTGCCGGAGTGGCAGTCACGGCGGGTGACGCTGCGGCAGGGCGCGCTGACGTATACCGATGCCGCCTTGCGGGGTTATGACGCGGCGGTGCTCATGGAGGTGATCGAGCATGTGGACGTGCCGCGGCTGAAGGCGCTGGAGCATGCGGTGTTCGGGGCGGCGGCTCCGGGCGCGGTGGTGGTGACCACACCGAACAGCGAGTACAACGTGCGGTACGACGGGCTCGACGCGGGCGCATTCCGGCATTCGGATCACCGATTCGAGTGGAGCCGGGCAGAATTCGCGGACTGGGTGGAACGGGTCGGTGGGACGTACGGGTACGCCGTGCGGTTCGAGCCGATCGGGCCCGAGGATGCGGAAGTGGGGGCGTCGACACAGATGGCTGTGTTCACCAAACGGGATGGGAAGAACGGCGATGAGAAAGGAGTCGCGTGATGGCAGAGCTGTCGGTTCCGGCGCTGTCGCTGGTCGTGTTGATCGGCAGCAGCGGCTCCGGGAAATCCACGTTCGCGCACAAGCACTTCCGGTCGACGGCGGTGCTCTCGTCGGACGCCTACCGGGGGCTGGTGAGCGATGACGAGGCCGATCAGTCGGTGACGGCCGAGGCATTCGAGCTGCTGCACCATGTGGCGGGCGTGCGCCTGCGACGCGGGCTGCGTACCGTCATCGACGCCACCAATGTGCAGCCCAAGGCGAGGCAGGCGCTGGTGGAGCTGGCGCGGGCGCACGATGTCCTGCCGGTGGCGATCGTGCTGGACGTGCCGGAAGCGGTATGCGTGCAGCGCAATGCGCTGCGGGTGGACCGCGCGGATCTGGGGCCGCATGTGGTGGGGCGCCACCAGCGCGATCTGCGGCGCTCGCTGAAGTTCCTGGAGCGCGAGGGTTTCCGCAAGGTGCACGTGCTGAGGGGCGTCGAGGAGATCGAGGCCGCCACCATCGCGGACGAGCGCCTGTGGAACGACAAGACCGATCTCACCGGGCCCTTCGATGTGATCGGTGATGTGCACGGCTGCCGGAGCGAGCTGGAGACGCTGCTGGGCGAACTCGGCTATGTCATCGCCCGGGACGCGGAGAGACGGGCGGTCGACGCGCGGCACCCCGAGGGTCGCACCGCGGTGTTCGTCGGCGATCTGGTGGATCGCGGGCCGGATACCCCCGGCGTGCTGCGGCTGGTGATGGGCATGGCCGGATCCGGAAACGCCCTGTGCGTCACCGGAAACCACGAGTTCAAGCTGGTGCGCGCGCTCGACGGCCGCCGTGTCACGGTGGCGCACGGCCTGGCCGAGTCGCTCGTCCAGCTGGAAGCCGAAGACGCCGAATTCCGCAAGACCGCACAGGAATTCATGCGCGGCCTGGTCAGCCACTATGTACTCGACGGCGGCAAGCTGGTGGTCGCGCACGCCGGTCTGAAGGAGGAGTACCAGGGCCGTACCTCGGGCCGGGTGCGCGAGTTCGCCATGTACGGCGAATCCACCGGCGAGACCGACGAATACGGGCTGCCGGTGCGGTACCCGTGGGCCAACGACTACCGCGGCAAGGCGCTGGTGCTCTACGGCCACACGCCGATGACCGAACTGGTGTGGGTGAACAACACCCTGTGCCTGGATACCGGCGCGGTGTTCGGCGGCCGCCTGACCGCGTTGCGCTACCCGGAGCGGGAGCCGGTGTCGGTACCGGCCGAACAGGTCTGGTTCGAGCCGGTGCGCCCGCTCGCGGCCGCCACCTTCGCCACCGGCGAGGCGGTGGTGCAGCGGGATCCGGGCGTGCTCGACCTGGACGACGTGCTGGGCCGGCGGGTGGTGGAGACCCGCCACCTCGGCCGGGTCACCGTGCAGGAGGACGCCGCGAGCGCCGCGCTCGAGGTGATGAGCCGCTTCGCCGTGGACCCGCGCTGGCTGGTGTACCTGCCGCCGACCATGTCGCCGTGCGCCACCTCCACCCTGGACGGCTATCTCGAGCACCCGGCCCAGGCCTTCGAGTACTACCGCTCCGAGGGCGTGGACACCGTGGTGTGCGAGGAGAAGCACATGGGTTCGCGTGCGGTCGTGGTGGTTTCGCGGTCGGCCGAGGCGGCGCGGGACCGGTTCGGCATCGAGGACGGCAGCACCGGCGCGATGTACACCCGCACCGGCCGCCCGTTCTTCGACGATCCGGCGCGCACCGAATCGCTGCTGGCCCGGGTACGGGCGGCGGCCGAGACCGCCGGGCTGTTCCAGGAACTGGGCACCGACTGGCTGCTGCTGGACACCGAACTGCTGCCATGGTCGGCCAAGGCGCTGGGGCTGCTGCGCAACCAGTACGCCGCGGTCGGCGCGGCGGCCCGGGCCTCGCTCGGCCGGGCCGCCGAGGTGCTGGCAGCCGCGGTCGAACGGGGTTTGGACGCAGGCGATCTCGCCGCGCGCACGGCCGCGCGCCGGACCGACGCCGACGCCTTCACTGCCGCCTACGGCCGCTACTGCTGGCCCACCGACGGCCTGGACGGCGTGCGCCTGGCCCCGTTCCAGCTGCTGGCCGCCTCCGGCGCGAATTACGCGGTGCGCGACCACAACTGGCACCTGGAGCGCATCGACCGCCTGGTCGCCGCCGACCCGGAGTTCTTCACCGCGACCGGCCGCCGCCTGGTCGACCTCGCCTCCCCCGAGGCCGAGGCAGCCGCGACGGCCTGGTGGACCGAGCTCACCGCGGCCGGCGGCGAGGGCATGGTGGTGAAGCCGCTCGGCTCGCTGGTGTCCGGCACCGGCACCCGCAGCGGGCGGCCGGTGCAGCCGGGCGTGAAATGCCGTGGCCCGGAATACCTCCGGATCATCTACGGCCCGGAGTACCTGCATCCCGGCCAGCTGCACCGCCTGCGCTCCCGCGGCCTCGGCGGCAAGCGCTCCATGGCGCTGCGCGAGTACGCCCTGGGCCTGGACGCCCTGGACCGCTTCGTGGCCCGGGAGCCGCTGTGGCGTGTCCACGAGGCGGTGTTCGCGATCCTGGCCCTGGAGACCGAGCCGGTCGACCCTCGGCTGTAACCGCCCGGAAGGCCGCCCGGTTCAGCTCGGAGTGTCGGGGCGGACCAGGCCGGTGCGGTAGGCGATGACGACGAGCTGGGCCCGGTCGCGCGCATCGAGTTTGGCCATGGCGCGATTGACGTGGGTCTTGGCGGTGAGGGCGGTGACGAAGAGGCGTTCGGCGATCTCGTCGTTGGACAGGCCCAGCGCGACCAGCGTGACCACCTCGCGTTCGCGCGGGGTGAGCGCCGCCAGTGCGGGCGGCGGCTCCCAGCGCGCCGGGTCCGGCTGGGCCAGGAAGCGGCCGATCAGCGCCTTGGTCGCGGTGGGCGACAGCAGTGCGTCGCCGGCGACGACCGTGCGGATCGCGGCGAGCAGTTCGTCGGCGTTCATGCCCTTGCCGAGGAATCCGCTCGCCCCGGCGTGCAGGGCCTCCACGACGTGCTCCTCGTGCTCGAAGGTGGTGAGCACCAGCACCTTCACGCCGGCGAGGTCCTCGTCCGCACTGATCAGCCGGGTCGCGGCCAGGCCGTCCAGCTCGGGCATGCGAATGTCCATCAGCACGATGTCGGCCCGGTGGGCGCGGGCGAGTTCGACCGCTTCGCGGCCGGTGGCGGCCTCGCCGACCACCCGCATGTCCTCGGTGGAGTCGATGAGCATGCGGAAGGTGTCGCGCAGCAGCGCCTGGTCGTCGGCCAGGACTACCCGAATCGTCATGACCCGCCCTTTCGGCCGTTGCGGTGCGGCAGTTCGGCGTCCACCCGGAAACCACCGTGCGGGCCCGGGCCCGCATCGAGCGTGCCGCCCACGGCCTTCACGCGTTCCCGCATGCCGATCATCCCGTAGCCGGTGCCGGTCGCCGCGTGCCAGCGGCCGTCGTCCTCGACGGTGATCCGCACCCGGTCGGGTCGATAGGCCAGCCGCACGCGTGCGGTCCGCACCCCGGCGTGCTTGTGGGTATTGGTCAACGCCTCCTGAATGATTCGGTAGGCGGTGAGGTCGGTCAGCGACGACAGCTCGAACGGCTCCCCGGAACGCTCGACGGTGACGTCCAGCCCGGCGTGCCGGAAGGACTCCACCAGCTCGGGCAGTTCCCCGAGGCCCGGTGAGGGGGCGCGCGGATGCCCCGAATCGTCTTCCGCGCGCAGCACCCCGACGGTCGCCCGGAGATCGTCGAGGGCGGTCCGGCTGGTGTCGCGAATGCGTTCCAGCGCCTGGTAGGCGTGGTCCGGATCGGTGCGCATCAGATGGTGCGCGACACTGGCCTGCGCGTTCACCAGCGTGATGTGGTGGGCGACCACGTCGTGCAGCTCCTGGGCGATCCGCAGGCGTTCCTCGGCGACCCGGCGGGCGGCCTCCGCTTCCCGGTCGAGTTCGGCGGTTTCGGCCCGTTCGAGGGCCGCCGCCAGCAGCTTCCGATGGCTGTGCACCGCATCACCGGCGGCGACGCCGAGCAGGGTCCAGGCGATCTGGGACAGCGCCTGGGGCAGATCCGGCGGACTCGGATGCGAAATGAGGATGGCGGCGACCAGCGGCACCGCGGCACACACGCCGGCCAGCCAGGCGGTGCGCCGATCCATCCGGTTCGCCACCGTGAAGAGCGCGACCGCGGTGGCCGCTGGCGGCGGTGTGGAGTACGGAATCACCAGATAGCGAGCGACTTCCACCAGCACGGTGGCGGCGACCACCGGGATCGGCCACCGGCTGCGGACCAGCAGCGGGACGCAGGTGAGCGCGAGCCCGCTGACCGCCCGGTCCATCGGGCTGTGCCGCAGATACGCCATGCTCGCGGCCACCGGTGTGGCGACCAGGAAGCATCCGATCGCGACCGCGAGGTCGGCCGCCCACGGCCGGACTCGCAGCCGGCACCGCAGCCGGGCGATCATTCGCACGTCGTCAAGGTACCTACCCGCGGCACGCATCGGCGAGACCCTCGTCGCCGATCAGGGTGAGCGTGCCGGTGGAGCCCTCGCGCCGCAGGGCCTCGTCCGCGCTCGGGCCGGCGGCCGAAGCAGCCACCACCACAAGGTGATCGGGGCCGGGCACTACCGCTCTACCCGGATGGCCAGGGCCGGGCAGCGCGCGGCGGCGTCGAGCACTCGCGGCAGCAGTTCCTCGGCCGGGCCGGGATCGAGCAGGACGACAGTGCCGTCCTCGTCACGTTGGTCGAACACCTCCGGCGCGGCCACCACACACAGACCGCTGCCGCAGCACCTGTTCCGGTCGATGTGGATCTTCATATTCTCCCCTCTCCTACCAGGTCACGGGCAGCTCGTGGACGCCGTAGACGACCATCTCGTCGCGCATCGGAACCGCCTCGAGCGGCACCGCGAGCCGCAGCTCCGGGAAGCGTTCGAACAGGGAGGTCAGTGCGATGCGCAGCTCCAGCCGGGCCAGCTGCTGGCCGATGCACTGATGGATGCCGAAGCCGAACGCCACGTGCGGCCGGTGGGGGCGCAGCAGGTCCAGGCTTTCCGGATCGTCGGGGAACAGCTCCGGGTCGCGGTTGGCCGCGGGCAGGTGCGCCACCACCGTGCTGCCCGCCGGGATCAGCTGCCCGCCCACCTCGACATCCGCCAAAGCCGTTCGGCGAATACCGAATTGGATGACACTCAGGAAGCGCAGCAGCTCCTCCACCACGGCGTCGGCATGCTCGGGCTCGGCGCGCAGCAGGGCCAACTGGGCGGGATCACGCAGCAGGCACAGGGTGCTCAGGGCGATCATGTTGGCCGTCGTCTCGTGCCCTGCGACCAACAGCAGCACGCCGATGCCCGCCAGCTCCTCATCGGTGAGGTCCCCGTCCCCGACCAGGGCGCTGAGGATGTCGTCGGCGGGCTCGGTCCGCTTCTGGACGGCGAGGCGGTGGATGAGCTGGTTCAGTTCCAGCTGGGCCTGCGCCACCTCCTCGGCGGGTGCGCCGAGCCGCAGCAGTGTGGCCGAATTGTGCTGGAACTCAGCACGATCGGCGTAGGGCACCCCGAGCAGCTCGCAGATGACCAGCGAGGGAATCGGCAGTGCGAAGTCCTGTACGAGGTCGACCGGGCCGGTGGCCGCCGCCATGGCGTCCAGGTGATCGGCGACGATCCGCTCCACCGCCGGCGCCAGCTCGCGCATGCGCCGCACGGTGAACCGGCCGGTGAGCATCTTGCGCAGGCGGGGGTGCTCCGGCGCATCCATGAAGATGAACCAGCCCGGCGGAGGCGGCGGAATCTCTTGCGAGCCAAGGTGATTGCCGGTGACACCGCGGCGCCGTGAACTGAAACGCGGGTCCGACAGCACGGCCCGCACGTCGGCGTATCGCGTGATCAACCAGCCGTCGATGCCGTCCGGCAGGGTGACGTGCGCGACCGGATCCTGCTCGCGCAATTCCCGGTATTCCCCGGGCGGGCTGAACGGACAGGTCCGGACCACGGGCTGGCTCCCGGCGAGCTGCGTATGGGGCATCGACGTCCTTTCCGAACGGTGGCGATCCGCTGGTTCGCGATAACAACCACCCTGCCCCCGGGCCGGGTGGCCGTCGTCGTCCGGACGTGGACTTTCGGGATACCGCGAGCGCGGTATCCCGGGCTACGCGCCGGCAAGGTGCTCGCGCAGGCGGTCGAGGTAGGGGCGCTGGCCCTTGCCGAGTTTCTCCTGGGCGGTGTCGAGGTCGAACCAGGCGGCCCGGTCGATTTCGGGGAATTCGGCGATTCGCCCGGATCGTGGCGGCCACTCCATTTCGAACGTGCCCGGCACCACCTGTTCCGGATCCAGGTCGCCCTCGACGGCCCACACCGTGACCTGCTTCTTGCTGCTTCCGCTGCCGTACTGGACGTCGCCGAGCGGAATCCATTCGCCGTCGGGCACGGGCAGGCCGAGTTCCTCGCCGAATTCGCGGCGGGCGGCGTCCCGGGGCTGCTCCTCGGTGGGCTCGTACTCGCCCTTGGGGATGGACCAGGCGGCGTCGTCCTTCTTCGCCCACAACGGTCCCCCCATGTGCCCGATCAGCACTTCGAGGCCGGTGGTGCGGCGGAACAGCAGGACTCCGGCGCTGAATCTGAGGCTCATGGCAAGGAGTTTGCCGAATCGGCGCGCGAGCGCACACCGCGGGCGCTACTGTGGCGGCACTGCGGCAACCCGGACGTTAGGGATATTCTCCCGATAACGGACGAATATTTCCCGCGCGGTGTCTTGCGCCCGAAACCTGTTCGGCAGCATCGAATTCCATTAAGCTCCTGGGTTCGGACGGCCCACACCTGTCGACGGATTGGATACCGCATGGAGTTCCGTAACACCTGCGCGACTGCCACCCTGGTGATCGGCGCGCTCGTGACCCAGGCCGCCGCACTGTCGGTGGCAACCGGCCCGGCGAACGCCGAGCCCGCCACCCCCGTCCTGGTGTACTCGGCCAAGCTGGTCGACAAGACCGTCGTCACCACGCTCAAGGGCGGCACCTTCGAGCTGTCGCAGGCGGCCGAGGAATCCGCGCCGGCGGCCCCCGATTCGGACCCGGCGGTCAAGCCCGCCGACGTGGTGAACGTGAAGGACGCCGACGGCAGGGTGCTGCTCACGCTGCCGCTGAAATTCCATCTGGGACCCATCGACATTCCGGTCGAGTCCGAGGTGCAGAAGGACGGCACCGTGCTGGCCCTCACTCCCGACAAACCGGCCGGGGTATCGGTGTCGCAGCCGCTGGTCGTGAAACCGGTTGCCTCGCAGGCGGAGAACGACCGCGCACTGAACAGCTTCACCACCCAGTTCAGCCTGGCCACCACCATCGGCACCTTCGTCGGCACCGCCATCGGCGCGACCATCGGCTGCATCGTCACCCTGGTGGCGGGCTGTCTCCCGGGCCTGACCACCGGCGCCGCGGCGGGGGGCATCATCGGCACCATAGTCCTCGGCGGCCCGACCCTCATCGTCTCGGGCATCGATCTGCTGTCCACCCTGCAGGCCGCCGACGGCACCACCAAGTGGGCGAACAAGACCACGGCCCCGGCGGCGGTTGCGCAGCCCGCGGAACAGCCTGCGCAACCGAGTAACTGACGCGCCCGGCCGGAAGCGGCCGCCGGCTCAGACCTGTGGAATCGGCACCCGCCAGACCAGCGTGGTGCCGTACCCGTCCAAACCCGGCCCGAGTTCGAGCGCGCCGGCAAGATCGGTGGCGCGTTCGGCGATCTTGCGCAGCCCGCCCAGCCGGGGCGCGTCACCCACACCGATACCGTTGTCCGCCACCGAGATTCGCAGCTCACCCCGGGCGGCGGTGACGTCCACGTCGATGCGGGTGGCCTCGGCGTGGCGCGCCACATTCGACAGTGACTCACGCAGGACGGCCAGCGCCTGCCGCCCGGTGTCCGACGGCACCAGGGTGTCGAGAGCACCGTCCTGCCGCAGGCTCGGTGTGCAGCCGAGGTGGCGGGCGGCGGTGGACACCAATTCGGTGATCTCGCTGCGCAATCCACCCTGCCCATCGGTGGTCGGGGGCAGCGCGAAGAGGGTGGCGCGAATGCCTTGAACGGTGTCGTCCAGGTCGGCCACCACGCGGGCGAGCCGCTCCCCGATCTCGGGCGCCGGGTTCATCCGGAGCGCGTCCTGCAGGGCCTGGCCCGAGGCGTGGATGCGCTGGATCACCGAGTCGTGCAGGTCGCGGGCGATGCGATCGCGCTCCTCCACCACGGCGATCGTGGCCGAGTCCTGCCGGCGAAGTACGGTGTCGCGCTGCACCTGGTCGTACATACGCACATTGACGATCTTCACGGCCGCGATGGCGGCCAGCGCCTCGATGATCCGTTCGTCCTCGTCGCTGAACGCGCCGCCGCGCTTGTTCGTCAGGTAGAGGTCACCGAGGACCGTGCCGCGATAACGCACGGGCACCCCGAGGAAGCTGCGCATGGGCGGATGCCCGTCGGGCCAGCCCTCGAAGGCGGGACTCTTGGTGAGGTCGGCCAGCCGGACCGGATGCTCCCCGGACAACACCGCGCCGAGCACGCCCCGGCCGTGCGGCCAGTGCCCGATCCGGCGAATCGTCTCCTCGTCCATACCGACCGGGACGAATTGCGCCAGCTGCCGTTCACCGCTCCCGTTCTCGGGTTCCAGCAAACCCAGCGCGCCGTACTGGGCACCGACCAGCCGGACCGCCGCGGTCACCAGCTGGCGCAGCACCAGATCCACATCCAGGTCCGAGACCACCGTGTACACAGCCTCGACCAGATCGTGTAGGCGTTCTCGCGAGGCCGTCAGTTCACGCAGCTCGTCCGGTACGACACCCCACAGCTCATCGGACATGTGGCACAGGCTACCCACCGGCAAGCTGAGGACATTTGTCTCTCGGACCGGGTGTCGCCGAGAAGAACCACGAAATCAGACCTTTCGGACGAAGACGCAAATTCGCAGTCGCTTCGAGAGCGACTGGGGCACAGGCTTATCCAAGCTTCCCGCGATCGCACTGCAGCCACCCGGGGGAACAGTCGGTCGCAGGTGTGGCGTCAGGCGATGACCGACTCGCAAGATCTCAGGTCGAGCAGACCTCTTCCGTGACGCTCGAACGAGTGGTGTTCTGGATGTGGGTCACCGACCCCGGTCTTCAGAACCGGAGCGGATCATTCGAGTGTCAAGGAAGGCGTGCGCCATGACCACGATCCATCTCCACAAGACGACCACCGCGACGCCTGAGCAGTTCCTGGCCGGCCTCACCGACTTCGGGCCGGGCCGGGAGGAACTCTTCGGCAACAGTGCGGACAGCTACCTCGAGGTGCATCACGAAGGCCCCCATGACGCTGATGTCACGGAGG
The DNA here is from genome assembly GCF_050942175.1 of Nocardia sp. CA-151230. Taxonomy (NCBI): domain Bacteria; kingdom Bacillati; phylum Actinomycetota; class Actinomycetes; order Mycobacteriales; family Nocardiaceae; genus Nocardia; species Nocardia sp. CA-151230. Next base: position 1,781,443 of record NZ_CP192061.1, on the reverse strand, counting down.
GCTCGACCGGCATCTGGGAACGTCTGCACTACGACTGGAGCGACCCCCATCACGTGGTGATGACGACCACCGACTCCAACCTGTGGGGCGGCGCCTCGGGCCACACCTACACCATCACGCAGCTGCCCACGGGCATGACCGACGTGGACGCCGTCGTCGTCCGCGACGGCAAGAACATCCGGGGACGGCTGCTCGCGATAGTGCTCGGACTCTTCGGCACCCGCGTCCTGGGAAAGCCGTTCGAGAAGTCCATCAAGGCCATCGAAGCTCGCAGCGGCGGCGCGGGTGGAAGGAACACGCAGACGCGATAAGGGTGAACTACGGTTCGAACACCAGCAGCGGTTTGCCGCCGTGTGCGGGAGCTTCGGCCAGATAGACAGCTTCGCTGAACTTTTCGACGAGAATCGGACGACCCTCCGGCACCCGCAACGCGCCTTGGCCGGCCAGTCGAAGTGTCCGGTCGATCGTTGCGGCCATCCGATCCTTCGGGGTCTCGGTGAACCAGCGGAACAGCCAGAATCCCCGAACGGTCTTGGTTTCGTAGATCAGCGAGCGCGCGAAGACGGGGATGGTGAGTTTGTCGGGATCGGTTTGGCGGTGTGTGGACAGCGCACCGAAGACGACCAGCTCACCGTGCGGTGCCAGCGCGCGCGACACGTCCGCACCCACCTGACCGCTGACACAGTCGATCGCCTTGGACACGCCGTCGTGGCCCGCTATGTCGGCCACCCGTTCGCGCAGGTCCTCATCCTCCGTGCAGATCACCGCGGTGCCGCCCAACGCGAGGATGTCCTCGACAGCGGATCGACGGCGGACCACATTGAGGGTCTTGAAGCCGACGTGCACGCCGAGCTGGATGACCGACTGGCCCACGGTCGAACCGGCCGCCGTCTGCAAGAGCCATTCACCCGGTCGAACATCGAGTTCGTCACCGGTCAGGATCACGGCGGTGAGCGGATTGCTGAGAATCTGGGCGGCCGTGGAATTGCTCATGCCGACGGGAACAGGCAAGACCCGCTCGGCATCGGCAACGACATATTCCTGCCACGTTCCCCTGACCCCGACCGTGATGACGCGCTGCCCGAGGGCCAGACCGTCTGTGCCGCTACCGAGTTCGTCGATCACACCGACGGATTCGATGCCGGGTACGGTAGGGAACTCCGGGGCGAATCCGTATCTGCCGCGGACCGTATGCAGGTCGCTGGCATGAACGGGTGCAGCGGCCACCCGGATCCGGACCTCGCCGGGACCGGGCTCCGGAATGGGACGGGTCCGCAGGTGCAGAACCTCGGACGGTTCGCCCACCGTGTCGGCGACGACAGACTGCATGGTTCTCATCTTCCTGACGCTCCTTCGGTCGGATCCAGGTCCCACAGCGGTTCGACGTGCACAGCGTCGGCCCGCCCTACGACGGCGAAGATTCGGAACAGCGCGGCCCAATTCCAGCCCTACCAGCCTCCAATGCTGCCACCGCGGGGGTTGTCGGGTGGGTGCCGCCGGCGGTCGTGAAGTCGGCGAGGCCGTGGACGCCATGTGATTGCCCCAGCTGATTGCCCCAGCCCGGGGCCAGCACAGGAGCAGGGTGTGGTGGTCGCGGTCGGCGGTGGCGGCCGCGACAGGGGTGGCGGGCCGACGGGGTGCCAGAGGGAGCGCCGCTGGGAGAGGGCCCTCCCGCCTGCCCGGCACCGGCGACGAACATGGCGGCGTCGAGATAGTCGCGACCCTGGGGAATTCGGTGCGCAGGCGCGGCTCGTCACCGAGCAGGGCGACCAATTCGGCTCGGCGTTGCGGGGTGAGCGCCAGGTCCGTCATCCCATCGATTCCGGGGCCGCCGGCTCGGATTCCGGGGCGTGTCGCGCGATTCGGCGTCTAGACCCGCAGTCCGTTGATCAAGGCCAGCACCGCGGGTTCGGTTCGGGCGCGGGCGGATTCGGGGTCATCGGCATTGGCGATGAACATGGCGGCCTCGCCGAGGGCGGAGAGGATCATCAGGGCCAGCGGGCGGACGTCGAGGTCGGCGCGCAGGGTGCCGGCCTGGATACCGGATTCGAGACCCGCGACGATCAGGCCCAGGCCGTACTTCTCGTCGACCGCGCGCCACTCCTGCCACCCGAGCACCGACGGCGCGTCGATGAGAGTGATGCGGACACGTTCCGGGTCGACGCAGGAGAGCAGGAAGTTGTGCAGTCCGGCCTCGAGAACGGCCATGGTGTCGGTCGGCGGCGCCTCGGCCATGGTCTCGGCGACCTGCTGGAGAATCTCCTGCTGCACTTGTTCGTAGACGGCGCGGAACAGGTCCTTCTTGTCCTTGAACTGGTGATACAGCGCGCCGCGGGAGCTGCCGGCGCGCTCCACGATCTCGGGGGTGCCGACTGCCGCGTAGCCGCGCTCGGCGAAAAGTTCGCGCGCGGCGGCCATCAGATTCGCGCGGGTCGACTCGGATCGTTCGGCTTGCCTGATCATCGACACCTTTCTTGCTCGGTGCCTGGATCGTAACGCGAAACCGTTGAAAACAGGCAGCCTGTTTGTTAGTTTGAAATCGTCTTCACCGTCACTGCTCCTAGAGGAGTCATCCAGATGACGCACACCATCTCCCCCGAATCCCGCGCCGCCTGGCGCGACCCCGCCCTCGGCGCCCGCCGCGAACTCACGGTGCCGCAGGGCACGCTGACCGTCTTCGACAGCGGCAGCGGCGATCCCGTCGTCTTCGTGCACGGACTGCTGGTCAATGCCAACCTGTGGCGTCGGGTCGTTCCGGCGCTCGCCAGCGAATTCCACTGCGTGGCAATCGATCTGCCCTTCGGTTCACACACGACCGCTATGCCCGGCGCCGACCTGAGCGCCCCCGGCCTGGCCCAGCTGGTCATCCAGGCCATCGAGAAACTCGACCTCGGCCCGGTCACCCTGGTGGGCAACGACTCCGGCGGCGCGGTGAGCCAGCTGGTCGTGGCCGCCCGCCCGGACCTCGTCGCCCGCCTGGTGCTGACCTCCTGCGACGCCTACGAGAACTTCCCGCCGCCGTTCTTCGACTACATCGGCCTGGCTGCCCGCACCCCGGGGGCGCTCACCTCGCTGGCCCTGAGTCTGCGCATCCGCGCCGTTCGCCGCCTGCCCATCGCCTACGGCTGGCTGGCCCGTGGCCCGATCGACCGTGCGGTCAGCGACTCGTACGCCCTGCCGGTCGGCACCAAGGCCATCCGCGAGGACGTCCGCCGCGCCATCGGCGGCCTGGACAGTCAGTACACCCTCGCCGCCGCAAAGACTTTCGCCGATTTCAAGAAGCCGGTGCTACTGGCCTGGTCGGCCGGCGACCGCTTCTTCCCGGACCGCTACGCCGAACGCCTGGCCGCCGAATTCCCCGACGCCCGCATCGAATGGATCCACGATTCGCGCACCTACTCCCCCGAGGATCAGCCCGAACAGCTGACCAGCGCGATCCGCGTCTTCCTGGACGCGACCCGCACCGAGACCCGGCACTGATTCCGGTCCCGAGGCGTCAGAAGTCGCTGTCGAATCCGTCGAAGCCACCGAAACTGCCGTAGTCACCGAAGTCCTGGCCGCCCAGGTCGGCCCCGGGGTCGTAGCCACCCTGGTCATAACCACCCTGGTCGTAGCCGGGGTCGGCAGCGTTCTGGTCGTAGCCGCCGTCGGCATATCCGCCGTCGGCGGCGTCCAGACCGGCCTGATAGCCGTCGCCGTAACCGCTTTCGAAGGCAGCCGCGTCGTACCCGACCCCGGACATGCCGCTGAAGAGGGCGTTGAACAGGACCGCCGAGCCGACGCCCCAGGCACCGGCGACCAGGGCGGTCTTCCACCACGGCTCGGAGTACCAACCGGCCGGAACGGGGCGGCCGGCGACGCGACCGCCCGGGTAATAGTTCGGAGTGGAGGCCGACGGCGTGGGTGACGCTTCGATGCGCCGGCCGTCGTATTCGATCGCGCGGTCCTCGGTGACCCGGCCGGCACTGCGCTGGCCGTCGAGTTCCGGAACGGCCGGACCGGGGTCCATGCCCATGGCCGACCGCGCCGCCCCCACGTAGTAAAGCCCTTCGAGCGCCGTCTCTTTCGCGAGCCGGGCCTGCGCGGGCGTGGTGGCCTGCTCGATCTGCGAGCCCGCGGCATTGAACCGCTCCCCCGCATCGGCGAGGGCCTGCTTCGACGCGTCGTCCGTGCCGACGAGGTTGTAGACCTGCCCGCCGAGGCGCTCGATCACCCGGCGCGCATCGGCCTTGGCATCCTCGAGCTGGGTGTTGGAACGCGATTGCTGCGCACGGTTGACCGCCACCACAGCAAGCAGGACAACCACCATGACAATGAGCAGAACGACGACCGTAGCCACGCGACCAGCCTACGCGGCAGAATTCGCCGAACTGTTGCTACTCGTTGTGAGCTTCCCGCAAGCTCGGATTATCCGGCCACCGCGGCAAAATGCGAGTCACGGCGACCTGGATCAGCCTCCTCTTCGTCCAGCTCCGACACCGCGAACTGACGTTTGCCCGCCGTTTTCGCCGAATACATGGCCCGGTCGGCGCTGCGCAGCAGATCCGAGAAGTCGCACTCCCGTCCGGGCGGACAGAACGCCGTGCCCACACTCGCCGACGCCGGGACCGGACCGCCCGCCGTGGGCACCGGCTCGCACAGCGCGGCCAGCACCCGCATGGCCAGCTCACCCAGGGTGTTGCGGCGGGACGGCAGGGCGACCACGAATTCATCGCCGCCGTAGCGCGAGATCACGGTGTCGGGCGGGCAGGTCGAACGCAGCCGCTGGGCGATGGTGACCAGCACCTCGTCGCCGACCGTGTGGCCGTAGGTGTCGTTGATCACCTTGAAGTCGTCCAGGTCGATGAGCAGCAGACCCACCCCGCGCGCCGGATCGGTGGACATCACCCGCACCCGCTCCTGCAGCAGTGAGCGATTGGCCAGATCGGTGAGAGCGTCGTGCGTGGCCTCGTGGCGCAGCCGGGTCTGCAGTGCCGCGATCTCCTGCACCCGCACCGACACCGCCTCCGAGAGACTGCGTTCCTGCTGGGCGAGGGCGCGCTGCTGCAGCGCCTCGGCGTAGGCGTCGATGGCCTGGCTGGCGATGAACGACCAGCGGGTGGCGATCAGCGAACCGCGCTGGCCGGGCGAGAGCCCCAGCAGCGCGCGGCTGGCGGGGGCGAGCATGCGGGTGCGGTCGAACGGCGATTCGGCCAGACTGCGGCCGATGCGGCGTGCGGCCCGCACCGGAAACGGTTCGGTCCCGGCCAATTCCAGCAGATCGTCGATGATCCGGCCGAAGATGCGCTCGAGTTCATCGGAGGGAACCGCGGGCGCCTGGCCCAGCGCGGCGCTGCTCGCGCCGGGGTGCACGGCCCGCACCCATTCGCGGATGGTTACCGCCACAACGGCGGAGGTTCGGGTGTCGAGACGGATGGACATGCGCGTTCACCCGACGCACGAGATGCCAGGGCCGGCTGCCACGCCGGTCACGCCCTTCGGATCGAACTCACTACTACGCGGTCGGCCACACCAGTGGTGCATGCTCACCGCCCCCTTTCCAGATACCCCCGTCCGGACAAAAAGGATCCTAGCAAGCCACCCGGCATCGAAAACCCCTGATTCAGAACAGGTTCCCGCTGCCTCGCGAATGGCGATCGGATGTCTCATCGCTGGTGAGGCCCCGGTGTTACACCCAACTTCGGCGGGTTTTCGGCGACTCGCCGAACGACTCGTTCTACCGGCCGCGACGTGCGGCAACGGCACCTGATTGGCATTCCAGGAGTGAGGTTCGGTACAGTGCTCAACGCACACAGCATCCATGGATGCGGTCGCTGCGGGTGTAGTTCAATGGTAGAACCTCAGCCTTCCAAGCTGATGGTGCGGGTTCGATTCCCGTCACCCGCTCTTTCCCGTTCAGCGGGAGCGTCGAGTCCGACGCGCAACGGGGTGTAGCGCAGCTTGGTAGCGCATCCGCTTTGGGAGCGGAGGGTCGCAGGTTCAAATCCTGTCACCCCGACCATCTTTCGATTCGCCTCACCTCGGGTATCACCGCGCACCGCGGGCGATGGCCGTGCGGCGCAGTGCGTTACGGTCCTCGCGCTCGGCGCGTCGGCACCGCCTGCGTTCACCGGTGATCGATCCACGATTCTGTTGCATCCGGTCCCACCTCGGGTGAATAGGCAGTCCCTGCTGATCAACCCGTGGCGTCGCCCGACCCGGCGGCGAGCTCCCCGATCACGCGACGCGCGATCAGCGGGCGACACCATGACATCTCACACGCCGGACTCGCCCGAAAATGGGATTCCGGTAACCGGATGTTGTGCCTCCGTTTGCGCTGTGTTATCGATTTACCGTGCTGGTCGACCACAAGATGAACGTTTCCAACTCGGTGCTGTCCGGCACCGGGACTCGTTCTCGGCTCCTCCCGGCCGCCGGGCTGGGCGTGGCGGTGGTGTTGCTGACCGTCGCGCAGGTGTGGGCGTCGGCGCACGGGGTGATGGGCCCGCTCCGCAGCCTGATCGACGACTACTTCGCGAACCCGCAGTCGGCGGCCGTGTCATGGGCCGGACTGGGGCTGGCGTGCATCGGGGTGCCCACCCGGGTCCGGGTCGTCAGCCTGGTTGCCGCCGCGGTGCTGGACCTGCTGACCTTGGCCCTGCAGGCGGCCTGCGGCTGGCACATATCGATCGGCACCGGACCGACGCTGGCCCTGACCGCCCTGACCGTGGTCGTGCTCCGCTGGGAGGACGAACGTCGGCGAACCGCCCTGCAGGCCATCGCCTTCGGCGTGCTGCTGGTCATGGCCTCCAAGCTCGCCGACACCTGGCTGATGGTCAGCATCGTCACCGGGCCCCGCGTGCTCGACCAGTACGTCCAGCTGGCCGACCAGGCGCTGGGCGAACCGGCGTGGTTGGTCGGCCGGGCGCTCGAGGCATTGGGCCCGGTGCCCTCGCACGTACTGCACGTGGTCTACATCCAGCTGCCGGTGGCGGCGGTGGTCGTCGCGGTCTGGCAGCTGCGCAACGTCTCGACGAGCGCATGGCCGCGGCACCACCTGGTGCGAACCTTCCTGGTGCTGGGCGTGATCGGGCCGCTGGGCTATGTGCTCTTCCCCGTCGTCGGCCCGGTGTTCGCCTACGGCCCGCTCGGCCACGGCCTGGAAATCGGCGACTGGCCGCAGGTCTGGCCGGCGCTGACCCACGATCCACAGCCGATGCTGTTCGACTCCGAGACCGCCCGCAACTGCATGCCCTCCATGCACACCGCCTGGGCCACAGCCCTGTTCATCCATTCCCGCACCGCGCCGCGCTGGCTGCGCTGGGCCGGCGCCTTCTGGCTGGTGTGCACGCTGCTCGCGACGCTGGGCTTCGGCTACCACTACGGCAGCGATCTGGTGGCGGGCGCGGTGCTGTGCCTGACGGTGGAGTCGGCGCTGCGGGATCCGGAGCGCGGGTGGGACCTGTCCCGGGCCCGGATCGTGTCGCTCGGCGCGGCGGTGCTCGCCGGATTATTGCTGTCCTATCGTTTCCTGGCGGCGACCATGGCGGAGTATCCGGTACCCGCAGGGGGCGTCGTGCTGGGCGCGCTGGCCGCCGTATCCTTCCTCTTCTACGCGACCTGGTTCGCGCGTCCGGGCAGCCGGTTGGCGCACTGGGGCGGCCGAACCCCGATCGATGGATTTGCCATCGATTAGCCAGCCCCCCAATGCAATCCGGACATCTTGCGCACCAGCCGAAAGGGTTACTGTCTCCCTGATGATCACTACGCGGGCGGGGCAACGTAACTTGCTGCGCAATCTCAAGTCGGAGGGCCGCCCGGGCCTGCCCCGCATTCCGATCGTGATCGGAATCCTGGTGTCGGTGGCGATCACGGCGATCTTCTCCGCCATGCACGGCTTCCTCGATCTGCAGGTGTACCGGGTCGACACCCGGGGCTGGCTGGAGCACGGCACCCTGTACGGCCCGACCCTGCCGGTGGCGGGTCACACCGACCTGCCCTTCACCTACCCGCCGTCCGCGGCGGTGCTGATGATCCCGCTCGCCATCATGCCGCTGTGGCTGGCCGAACTCATGGTGACCGCCAGTTCGCTGGCCTGCCTTGGTGTCACGATCTGGTTGGTGCTCTCCCGCGTCCGCCCGGACCTGGACCCGCGCACGAAACTCACGCTCAGCGTGACCGCGGTCGTGCTCATGCTGGCGGTCGAACCCGTCCGCACCACACTGTGGTTCGGCCAGATCAACCTCGTTCTCATGGCCGCTGTCGCCCTCGACTGCCTGACCGAGAAGCCGCGCTGGCCGCGCGGCGTCCTGATCGGCGTCGCCGCGGTCACCAAGCTGACGCCCGCCGCCTTCGTCCTGTACTTCCTCATCCGCCGCGACTGGAAGGCCGCGGGCACGGCGGCGGCCACCGCGGCCGGTGTGATCGGCGCCGGATTCGTACTGTTCCCCAGGGAATCCCGCGACTACTGGCTGCACGCCATCGCCGACACCAACCGCATCGGCTCCCCCGACTATGTCGGCAACCAGTCCCTCAAGGGCATGGTCTTCCGCCTCGGCCTGTCGAATCCCGCGGCCACGGCGGTCTGGCTGGGCCTGGCCGTGGTGGCGGTCTGCGCGGGCGCCGCCCTGATGCACCACCTGGTCGGTCTCGAACACCGCACCCCGGACTCGGCCGGTCCGGCGAGCCCGGTGACCATCCTCTCGGTGACCGCGCTGCTCGTGAATGCCGCGGTCCTGCTGCTGATCTCGCCGGTGTCCTGGACCCATCACTGGGTCTGGGTGGCGCCCGCGCTGATCACGGCCGCCGCCTGGACCACTACGAATCCACGTGTCGCCCCGTTCGCGGTGACCAGCGCCTTCGCGCTGTTCTTCCTGATCGGCCCGGGCATCGTCCCCAATGGCAAGCATCAGGAACTCGCGTGGTCGTGGTGGCAGCACATCCCCGGCGACATCTACATCATCGCCACCGCGGCCCTGCTCGCCGTCGGTGTCGGGCAGCTGCTCAGGCTGCGGGCCCGCGCCGTCCTCGACCGGACCGCATAGCCGCCGCTGCCCGGCGCCAGGCGCCGACACCGCGGTCGGATGCATGAAAGAGACCGCGAACCGGTCGGATTCGGGCACCATACACAGCCGGCTCGATCATGCCCTCGGTCATCATCTCGTCGAGGATGACGAAAATGGATGCACTGCCGATGTTTCCGACCCGGGTCAGGTCGCTGAACCTACCGGAGCTGCGGATGGCATGAGCGGTCGCGTTTTCCAGCGGCCCGCAGCATGCGGATTCCGGCGTGGTTCAGGACCGCAGGGTTGCGGTGGCGATGTCGAGGAATTCGCGGAGGAGCTTGTCGTGGTGGTCCGAGGCGACTGCCAGGCAGGTTTCGGCGCTGGGGGCGTCGGTGACGGGGCGGTGGACGAGGTCGGGGCGGACGTAGGCGCGGGCGACGCTGCGGGGGACCAGGGCCAGGCCGTGGCCGGAGGCGATCAGCTCGAACTTTTCCTCCAGTGAGGCGGTGCGGCGCTTCGGGGCGTCGAGCATTCGCTCGTCGTCGAGGTCGGCCAGGGTGAGTTCCCGGCGCGAGGCCAGCGGATGGGTGGCGGGCATGCAGGCGACCCTGGGGTCGTGGCCGACGGGGATGGTGCGCAGTCCGGATTCGTTGAAAGGCCTTCGGAGGTAACCGATCTGGGCCCGGCCGTCCCGCAGCGGCGCGTCCGGGTCCCACCAGCGGGCGGGCACGACATCGGTTTCGACCTCCGGGTGACGTGTCGCGAATTCCCGGATCGCCTCCGAGACGTAAAGACCGGCCGAGAAGGCGACCACCAGGCGTCGCACGCCGCGGTCGGCGTCGTGTACGCGCCGCACCGCCGCGTCGACGGCGGCGAGAATCCCCTGTGCCTCCTCGTAGAGCTGCCGTCCGGCAGCGGTCAGCTCCACGGTGCGGGTGGTCCGCACGAGCAGCGCGCAATCCAATTCCTGCTCGAAAGCCTTGATCTGACGGCTCAGCACGGGCTGGGCGATGTAGAGCTTCTCCGCCGCCCGGCCGAAGTGCCGATGCTCAGCCACCGCGGCGAAGTAGCGGAGCTTGCGCAGATCCATATCCATACCCTCACGGTATCAATCTGCGGAAAGGGTCTTGGACGCCGCGACGAACCGTCACCAGACTCGAAGCATGATCGTCATCACCTCCCCCACCGGTCAGATCGGCAGCCAGCTGCTGGACCGACTCCTCGAAACATCCACTCGCAGTGAAGAATTGCGCGTCATCGTGCGCGATCCCGGGAAACTCCCGGAGGCGATCCGCACCCGCGTCGACATCGTCACCGGATCGCACGGCGATGCCGATGTCGTGGACCGGGCCTTCGCGGGTGCGGACGCGGTCTTCTGGCTGGTCCCGCCCGACCTGTACGCGCCGAGCCTGGACGACGTGTTCGCCGGATTCACCCACGCCGCCGCGAAGGCGTTCACCACCCATGGGGTCGGGCACGTCGTCGGCGTCTCGTCGCTCGGGCGGGGCACTCCCCTCGCGGGTCGAGCCGGGCACGTGACGGCATCGCTGGCGCTGGACGATCTCATCGCGAGCACGGGCGTGGCCTATCGCGCACTGGCGAACCCGTCGTTCATGGACAACCTACTGTGGCAGGCGGTTTCGATCCGAGACGACGGCGTGTTCACCGGCGCCGAGGCCGCCGACCGCCCGACGCGGATGGTCGCCACCCGCGATATCGCCGCGGCGGCCGCCCACCTGCTGCTCGACCGCTCCTGGACGGGAACGGGTGAGGTCCCGGTACTGGGCCCGCAGGACCTGACACCGAACGAGATGGCGCACACCATGTCCGAGGTATTCGGCCGCCGAATCCGTTACCAGCAGCGATCTCTCGACGACTTCCGCGCCACACTGACCGCGCGCGGCATCGGCGACCCGATCGCGACCGCCTACGTCGACATGATGCACGCCAAGAACAGCGGCCTCGACGACGCCGTGCCCCGCACCGCCGCAACCGCGAGCCCGACAACCTTCCGCGAATGGTGCGAGCAGATCCTCGCGCCGGCGGTCCGCACATAACCACCCCGAACCGCGCGGATCTCGGCATGAGCGTGCGCCTGCGGGAACGCCGATTCGGATCCAGCCCGAGACGGTCGTGCCGCTCCAGTCCGCGACGGGTTCAGCGGGGCTGACAGGTGGGGCACCAGAACAGGTTTCGGGCGTCCAGCACCGAGTGCAGGACGGTGGTGCCGCAGAGGCGGCAGGGGTCGCCGGCGCGGCGGTAGACGTAGGTGCGGGGCTTGTCCTTGGCGTATGCCGGTGCGCCGTGGTCATCTTCGGGGCGGACCACCACGATCTTGCCGCGGCGGACGCCGACCCTCATCAGATCGACGAGGTCCGACCAGATCGCCTGCCACTCTTCGTACGAGAGCTGAGTTCCCGGACGATCGGGCGAGATGCCGTGACGGAAGAGGACTTCCGCCCGGTATACGTTACCGACCCCGGCCAGGATCTTCTGATCCATGAGCAGCGCGCCGATCGGCCGCTGGGAGCGGCGGATGCGGTCCCAGGCGCGGTCGGGTTCGGCGTCCGGGCGCAATGGGTCGGGGCCCAGGCGCGAGGTGAGCGCTTCGACCTCCGGGTCGAGCAGGATCTCGCACGCGGTGGGGCCGCGCAGGTCGGTGCCGTGCAGGTCGCCGGTGCGGCCGCCACCGATCAGGCGCATCCGGACCTCGCCGATCGGATCGTCCATGGGCACAGCGGATTCGGTGAACTTGCCGTACAGCCCCAGGTGGATGTGCAGGGTGACGCCCGAATCATAGTGGTGGAGCAGGTGTTTGCCCCACGCCTCGGCGCGGGTCAGCACCCGGCCGTTGATCAGCGCCGCGCCCTCGGCGAATCGCCCCTGCGGGCTGGAGACTCGGACCTGACCGCCGGCGAAGCGCTCGTGGTGCAGCTTCGCCAGGCGGTGCAGCGTATGACCTTCGGGCACAGGTCAGTTCGGGAGGGCCGGGGGAATGCCGGTCTTCTCGTACTCGGCGAGAATGTCGATGCGACGCTGGTGGCGCTCCTCGTTGGACCACGGGGTGGTCATGAAGGCGTCCACGATGGCGAGGGCTTCCTCGGTGCTGTGCATGCGGCCGCCGATGCCGAGCAACTGGGCGTTGTTGTGCTGGCGCGCGAGCTGCGCGGTCTCCACACTCCAGCCCAGGGCGCAGCGGGCGCCGGGCACCTTGTTGGCGGCGATCTGCTCGCCATTGCCGGAGCCGCCGAAGACGAAGCCCAGCGATCCCGGCTCGGCGACCACGCGGCGGGCGGCCTCGATGCAGAACGCCGGGTAGTCGTCGAGGGCGTCGTATTCCAGCGCGCCGCAATCGACGACATCGTGGCCCTGGCCCTCGAGGTGAGCCTTGACGTGGTTCTTCAGTTCGAAGCCGGCATGGTCGGCACCCAGGTATACGCGCATGGCTGCGATTCTGTCAGGACGCCCGCCCCCGGTCCGCAGGGGGCTCTCACCCCGGCAGCTCGTCGCGTGAGCGGCCCTGCTGCGACGACCGCGCCTCGACGCCGGTGAAACGTACTATCCAGGCATGACGTCCGACGACAGTTCACAAACGCCGAACGCCTACGGGGGGCAATCCGCTGGCGGTCTACCGGGATCGCCGCCCACCGGAAGCGCTCCGGCCTGGAATCCCGTGACCGGCATGACCGGATGGGATCCGCGGCTGGGCCCGCCGGGATGGGCTCCGCAGCAACCGTATTCGGTGCCCCCGCCGCCGGTGGTGCAGCAGACCCGGGGTCTTTCCCCGTTCGGGATGCCGGCGCGGCACAGCTGGGAGATCCCGCTGCTGGTGATCGTGATCGTGGCAACCGTGCTGGCGTATCTGTTCGCGCTGCGGCTGCTGGTGTCCGGCCATACCGGTCAGCTCGTGCTGGCCCTGGTGTTCGCGCCGCTGCTGGTCTACCTGGGCCGTGGTCTGAACTACGCGAGCCAGCGGGTGAACGGCGTGAAGATGTCGCCGACGCAGTTCCCCGAGGGCTATCGCATGGTGCAGGAGGCCGCGGCCCGGTTCGGCATGGCGAAGGTGCCCGACGCCTACGTGGTGCTGGGCAACGGCCAGATCAATGCGTTCGCCTCCGGGCACGGCTTCCGCCGCTACGTGGTGGTGTACAGCGATCTGTTCGAAATCGGCGGCGCGGCACGCAATCCCGAGGCGCTGGCCTTCATCGTCGGCCATGAGGTCGGGCACATCGCCGCCGGGCACGTCTCGTACTGGCGGCAGCTGGGCATGTTCATGGTGCCGTTCCTGCCGATCCTGGGCAGCTCGCTGATCCGCTCCCAGGAGTACACCGCCGACAACCACGGCTTCTGCAACCGGCCGCAGGGTGCGCCCCCGGCCATGCAGACGCTGGCGGGCGGCAAGTACCTGAACAATCTGGTCGGTTTCGACGAGATGGCCGACCGGGCGGCCCAGGAGAAGGGCTTCTTCGTCTGGATCGTGAACGCCATGTCCAGTCATCCGGTCTTGACCTGGCGCATGTGGGCGCTGCGCGACCGCAGCCGCCACGGCAAGCTGTTCTGGCGCCCCGACGCGCCGCAGCGTCCGGTCGCGGCCCCGCCCTATGGCGGGTACCAGCCGCCGCACCCGGGCGGATACGGCGGTCCGCCGCCCGGATATGGCGATACCACCACATATCACGAGTACCGGCCGCAATGACGTCTCGCGACAGCGAGATCGGGCGAATTCTCCAAATATGTGACGGAACAACTTATTTCGTGAGACGAGGGTGCCTCCCCAGGTACGGCCGGAATCGGGTTGCTGTTCGACCGCGGGCACGCGTGCCCGCCGGTGAACGGCTCTCATCCGTGCGCTGAAGACCCGGGGAGGCAGGGGAGCTCAGTCGAAGACGGGATCCTCGGTGCGGGTCCGCTTGAGCTCGAAGAAGTGCGGGTAGGCGGCCAGCGCGACCGCGCCGTCCCACAGCTTGCCCGCCTCCTCCCCGCGCGGGATGCGCGAGAGCACCGGCCCGAAGAAGGCGACGTCATTGATGTGGATGGTCGGCGTGCCGACATCCGGGCCGACCTTGTCCATGCCGGCGTGGTGCGAGGCGCGCAGCGCCTCGTCGAAGTCGGTGCCCTTGGCGGCCTCGGCCAGCTCGGCCTGCAGGCCAACCTCGGCCAGCGACTCGGCGATGATCTGGGCGAGCAGATCCGCGCGGGAGACGTCCTCACGCTCGTACTCGGCACGGCGGTTGTGCAGGCGAGTGCCCATGGCGGTGTACAGCGGGGCCAGCACCTTGTCGCCGTGCGCCTGGGCCGCCGCGATGGCGACTCGCACCGGGCCCCAACCGGTCGCGAGCAGCTCCTCGTACTGCGGGGGCAGGCCCTCGCGGCCTTCGTTCAGCACGGACAGGCTCATCACGTGGAAGTGCGTCTCGATATCGCGTACCTGCTCGACCTCGAGGATCCAGCGGGAGGTGATCCAGCACCACGGGCACAGCGGGTCGAACCAGAAGTCGACCCGGTCCTTCTTGGTGTCGCTCACAGGGAAATCCTTTCGCAGTCGATCGACGGCCGAGGGCAGGGCCGTACTCAATGCGCAACAACCCCGATTGTTGCCGATATTTCCGCTCCACCCGACTACACCCGGGCTAGGGTCGGACTATCGGCCTCATCGACGGCGGTCCCGACCGTACTAGCAGGGAGGTTTCGGCATGACCACATCCAGGTTCGTCATCGCGGGCGGTGGACTGGCCGCCGCAAAGCTCGCGGAAGCCTTGCGGGCCAATGATTTCGATGGTTCGGTCACGCTCGTCAGCGCGGAGGATCATCTGCCGTACGAGCGGCCGCCGCTGTCCAAGGAGCATCTGCTGGGCAAGAAGGCGCTCAGCGACTTCACCGTGGATACGGCGCAGTGGTATCGCGACCATCATGTCGAGATGATGCCCGGCACCACCGTCACCGCGCTGGATCGCGGTACCAAAACCATTGCGCTGCCGGACGGTACGACACTGCCCTACGACAAGCTGGCGCTGGCCACCGGTTCGCGGCCGCGGCTGCTGCGCCTGCCCGGCGCGGACGCCGAGGGCGTGTACATGCTGCGCACCATCGAGGAGTCCGACGCCTTGCTCGCGATGTTCGCCACCGCGCGGCGGCTGGCCGTCATCGGCGCGGGATGGATCGGGCTCGAGGTGACCGCCGCCGCTCGCGCCGCGGGCGTGGAAGTGACTGCGCTGGAAGCGGAATCGGTGCCGCTGCTGGCCGCACTCGGGGCCGAGATGGGCGCGGTGTTCGCCGATCTGCACCGCGCGCACGGAGTGGATCTGCGGCTCGGGGTGAGGGTCGGCGAGATCACCACCGCCGATGGCCGGGCCACCGGCGTGCGGCTCGACGACGGCACCCACATCGAGGCGGACGCGGTGCTGGTCGCCGTGGGTGCGCGGCCCAATATCGAGCTGGCCGCCGATGCCGGGCTGGCGGTCGGCAGCGGCGTCCTGGTCGACGAGAGCCTGGCCACCAGCGACCCGGATATCGTCGCGGTCGGTGACATCGCCGATCAGCAGCATCCGGTGCTGGGGCAGCGAATCCGGGTGGAGCACTGGGCGAATGCACTCAACCAGCCCGCGGTGGCGGCTATGACCATGCTGGGCAAGCCCGCCGTGTACGACCGGCTGCCCTACTTCTTCACCGATCAGTACGACCTCGGGATGGAGTACACCGGGTACGTAGCGCCCAGCCGGCAGGCGCGCGTGGTGGTACGCGGCGACCTCGGCAAGCGCGAGTTCGTGGCGTACTGGCTGAACTCGGGAAACCGGGTGCTGGCCGGGATGAACGTGAATGTCTGGGATGTGCAGGACAAGATCAAGCAGCTGATCCTGAGCGGCGAGGCCGTGAACCCCGAAGAGCTGTGACGACCATCACATGATCCGGAGTGCGGAGTACGTCGTCCCGGCGTACTGGGCTCCGACCTCCGGACGAGAGCGCCCGCAGGGGCGCACCGACAAAAGGAGCCGACCGTGAAGTACATCCTGATCAAGACCTACTCCGCCGCCGCCTACTGCGACACCCCGATCAACGAGTGGGCGCCCGAGGAGATCCAGGCCCACATCGACTTCCAGCGCGCCCTCGGCGAGGAGCTGGCCAAGTCCGGCGAACTCGTCGACGCCCAGGGCCTCGCCGACCCGGGCCAGGCGCGCACCGTCACGTCCGACGGCCGTTCCGCGCCGGTGGTCACCGACGGGCCCTTCCCCGAGACCAAGGAGTTCCTGGCCGGGTTCTGGATCGTCGATGTCGACAGCCCGGACCGCGCGCTCGAGATCGCGGCCAAGGCGTCGGCCGCGCCCGGCCCCGGCGGCAAGCCGATCGGCGAGTACATCGAGATCCGCCCGATCATGAGCGCGCCCGCCGCCGATCTCTGATGCCGGGCACCGCGATCGAGGACCTGTTGCGCGACCTCGCGCCGCAGGTCCTCGGCACCCTCGTCCGCCGCTACGGCGACTTCGACGCCGCCGAGGACGCCCTCCAGGAGGCCCTTCTCGCCGCCGCCACCCAGTGGCCCACCGACGGCCTGCCCGACAACCCGCGCGGCTGGCTCATCCAGGTCGGCGCGCGGCGTCTCATCGATACCATCCGCGCGGAATCGGCCCGCCGAAACCGCGAGGCCGCCAATGCCATCCGCGATCCCGAACGACTCGGTGCCGCCGCCCCCGATGCGGCCGACGCCGTCATCGAAGATCGCGACGACACGCTGACGCTGTTCTTCCTGTGCTGCCATCCGGCCTTGTCGCCCGCGAGTGCGATCGCGCTGACGCTGCGGGCGGTGGGCGGGCTCACCACCGAGGAGATCGCGCGAGCCTTCCTGCTACCGGAAAAGACCATGGCGCAGCGGATTACGCGAGCGAAGAAGCGCCTGGCTGCCGAGGAGCGACCCTTCGCCATGCCCGCGGGTTCGAACGGGCAACGGGAGGAATGGAATGAGCGACTCGGCAGTGTGCTGCGGGTGCTCTATCTGATCTACACCGAGGGGCACACCAGCGGTGGCGAGCGACTGCGGCGGGGCGATCTGTCGAGCGAGGCGATTCGGTTGACGCGGGCCCTGTCCCGCGTCCTGCCGGATGATCCGGAGGTCACCGGGTTGCTCGCATTGCTGCTGCTGACCGATGCCCGGCGGGCGGCGCGCACCGGAAGTCGCGGCGAACTCATCCCGCTCGCCGAACAGGATCGCGCCCTCTGGGATCGCGACATGATCATCGAGGGCGTGCGACTGGCGACCGCGTCGGTGCGCAGCGGCCTCATCGGCCCGTACCAGATCCAGGCCGCCATCGCCGCCCTGCACGCCCAGGCGCTGCGCCCCGAGGACACCGACTGGCCCCGAATCCTGCTGCTGTACAACGCCCTCGAACGCCAGTCCCCCAACCCGATGGTGACCCTCAACCGCGCGGTCGCCACCGCCATGGTCCACGGCCCCCAGGCGGGCCTGGACCTCACCGACACCCTCACCGACTCGCTCGCGGGCAACCATCGCCTCGACGCCGTCCGCGGCCACCTCCACGAAATGGCCGGCGAACCAGACGAAGCCATCGCCGCCTACACCGCCGCCGCCCGCCACACCACCAGCCTCCCCGAACGCGACTACCTCACCATCCGCGCCGCCCGCCTCCGCCGCCAGTGACCGGCCCGTCGTTGTGCGGCCGACGTTTCTCATTGCGGCGCGGATTGTTCCGCGCCATCGCGCCGCGCTCGCGGCATGCGCCCGGGTCCATCACCGTTCGCTGCGCAGCGGTGGTATGGCTGGAAGGGCTGCCGCACCGCGTTCAGGTACCGCTACAGGTCAGGCAGCGGTAGCGCGGAAGGCGGTGGGGCTCTGGCCGCGGTGGCGTTTGAAGGCGGCGGAGAAGCCGAACGGGTCGGCGTAGCCGAGGGATTTGGCGATCTGCGCGATGGTGAGGTCGGTGGCGGTGAGGAGTTCCTCGGCCTCGTGCATGCGGGATTCGGTCAGGTAGGCCAACGGCGGCCGGCCCACGACGGCCGTGAATCGCTTGGCGAAAAGTGAACGGGAGACCCGGGATTCGGCGGCAAGGGTGGCGACGGTCCAGGGTGCGCCGGGGGTGGTGTGGATGGCGGTCAGGGCTGGGCCCACGATCGGGTCGGACAGTCCGCGGAACCAGCCCGGGGCGGCGGGACCGGCCTGGTCGAACCAGGTGCGCAGGGTGCAGACCAGGCTCCAGTCGAGGAGGCGGTCCACCATGGCCTGCGAACCGGCGCTCTGATCGACGGCGGAGGCCGCGGCGGATTCGATCCAGCCACACGTGTCGAAGTCGTCGGTGACCACCAGGACGGGCGGGAGCGAATGCAGCAGGCGTTCGTTCCGGCGGGCCGAGGTGCGGTAGGCACCGACCATCAGGGCGGTGGCATTCGCCTCACTGCCCCAATGGATTCCGGACAGCTCCTCGGCGGTGCACGCGGAATCGCCGGTGAAGCAGGAGATCTCGTACTCAGCGGGCTTCCCGTCGCGGCAATCCTGGTGAGTCTTCAGGTCCGCAGCGTCCGTCGGGGTCCGGAACCCGTCCGATACCAGGTGGAAGGTCTGCAGTCCACGCACCAGCGCGGTATCGCCGACCGCGAGCGGCCTGCTGCCGCCGTCGGGTGTGCGCAGGGTGCCGCCGCCGCGCAGGACCGTGATCATGGTCAGCGGAGCGTGGTCGGCAAAGCGGATGGTCCACGGTGCAGGCATCACGGCGTGCGTCACCACCGAACCCTCGGCCCGAATACCGCTCAGCAGCTTGCTCATGGGATCCACTCGAACGAGCGTAGACGAATTCCTATCCAGCAGAGCGCTTTGCCTATGGATCGTCCACGCGGAGACGGGTGTACTGGGAACACCGGAACGTAGTATCGCCCCGATCCAGGAGGAAATCCCTTGTCGCACAATGATACCCGTCAGCATAACGCCCTGGTGGTGATCGCTCACCACCGATCCGATTCCCTGACCGCCCACATCGCCCGCCGGACCGTCGCCCGGCTCGAGTCCGCCGGACACCGCGTCGACCTGCTGGATCTGCGGGCCGAGGGCTTCGACCCGCGCATGACCGAGGCCGACCAGCCCGACTGGGGTAATCGAGAGAAGACCTACTCCCCCGAGGTCCATCTGCACATGGACCGCATCCTGGCCGCCGATGTCGTGATCGCCGTCTTCCCGGTCTACTGGGCGAGCGTCCCCGCGCTGCTCAAGGGCTGGATCGATCGGGTGTGGAACTACGGATTCGCCTACGGCCGCAGCAAGCCTCGCCTCGCGGGCAAGCGCATGCTGTGGCTCGGCCTGGGCGGGGTCGCCGCGGGCGATCCGACCGTCGACTTCATACAGCAGGCACTGGAGGGCCAGCTCAGCATGGGAATCGCCTACTACTGCGGATTCTCGTACTCCGCCGTCGGCTTGCTCCCCGATGCGGAGGAGCGCCGCCAGCGCCTCGATGCCGACGGGCAGCTCCTCATCGACGCGGCCACCGTCGGCGCGGAACGCGTGGCCCAGTACTCCGAGCTGGAGCGCCGGGCCGACGCATTCGTCACGGACTTCCTTGCCGCCGAACCGGTTCCGGCCTAGCCCGGGCCTAGCCCTGAACGCCGCTCCAGGTATTGCCCGTGATGAGCTCGTAGGCCGCGACGTACTTCTGGCGGGTCACCTCGATCACCTCGGCCGGAATCTCCGGGCCCGGGTACTCCTTGTTCCATCCGGTGGAGGTCGACCAGTCGCGGACGAACTGCTTGTCGAACGACTTCTGCGGGCGGCCGGGCTCGTAGTCGTCGGCGGGCCAGAAGCGGGAGGAGTCCGAGGTCAGCACCTCGTCGCCGACGGTGAGAACGTCTCCGTCCCAACCGAGTTCGATCTTCGTGTCGGCGATGATGACCCCGCGCGCGGCAGCGTGCTCGGCACCGCGGGCATAGATCTCGAGGGTCAGGCCGCGCAACTGCTCGGCGACCTCCCTGCCCTCCTGGTTCACCACGTCCGCGAAGCTGATGGGCTCGTCGTGCCCGGCGTCGGCCTTGGTGGTGGGGGTGAAGATGGGTTCGGGCAACTTGTCGCCGTCACGCAGGCCGGGCGGCAGCGCGATGCCGGACACGGTGCCGGAGCGCTGGTATTCGGCCAGGCCACCGCCGGTCAGGTAGCCGCGCGCGATGCACTCCACCTTCAGCATCTTCAGCGGCTTGACGCGCACCCCGCGGCCCGCGAACTCGGCGGGCACGTCGGTGGTGGACAGAATGTGGTTGGGAACATCGGAGAAGAAGCCGAACCACCAGTTGGACAGCTGGGTGAGCAGCGCGCCCTTGTCCGGAATCGGGGTCGGCAGCACCACGTCGTACACCGACACCCGGTCGGATGCGACCAGGATCAGCGAATCGCCGTCCTCGTACAGGTCGCGCACCTTACCGGCGTGGATGTGCTTCAACGGTCCTCCTCGTGCTGGGCGATTGCTGCCGCCGCAGAGCTTACCGACGGGCACCGTCCGCCTCGACGCCCGGTCGAACGCCCGATCGCATTCGACCTGGAGCAACCGGACCGCGCGGGTCGGAACCACCGGCCCGCGCGGGTCGGGAACCACCGGCCCGCGCGCGGGCCCGAGCCACGGGTCGGCGGGACGTGGCATTGTGGGGAACGTCGTATCCGCGCCGGGTCGTGAGTGGAGAATTGTTCGGTCCGCTCGATACCTCGCGCGGGCGCATCGCATCCCGCACCGAGCCCTGGGCAGCACCGCTCAGCGATCCGGGTGCACCTGCACGGCAGAAGTTCTCCGAGAGCTAAGGAGCCCCCTTGTCCGCACCGAATCTCACCCGCGAGCAGGCGATCGAACGCGCCGCGACGGTCCAGGTGGAGAACTACCGGGTCGAACTGGACCTGACCGGACAGCCCACCGGTGCCGAAGAGCCGCGCAGGGAGACCTTCCACTCGAAGTCCACGGTGACCTTCACCGCGACCCCGGGTGCGCAGACCTTCATCGACTTCGTGGGCGCGGGTGTGCGCTCGGCCGTGCTCAACGGCGTGGCCCTGGATGTGAGCGGCTACGACGAGGAGCAGGGCCTCACCCTGCCGAACCTGGCCGCGAACAACGAGCTCGTCATCCAGGCCGACGGCGAGTACTCGAACACCGGTGAGGGCCTGCACCGCTTCGTCGACCCCACCGACAACAAGGTCTACCTGTACTCGCAGTTCGAAACCGCCGACTGCAAGCGCATGTTCGCCTGCTTCGACCAGCCCGACCTCAAGGCCACCTACGACGTGATCGTCACCGCGCCCGAGGACTGGGAGGTCATCTCCAACGGCGCGGTCACCGACACCCACACCATCGGCACCGTGGTCCGCCACACCTTCGCCACCACCCCGCGCATGAGCACCTACCTGGTCGCGCTCATCGCCGGTCCGTACGCGAAGTGGACCGACTCGTACAGCGATTCGCACGGTGAGATCCCGCTCGGCATCTACTGCCGCGCCTCGCTGGCCGAATTCATGGACGCCGAACGGCTTTTCACCGAGACCAAGCAGGGCTTCGGCTTCTACCACACCAATTTCGGTGTGCCCTATGCCTTCGGCAAGTACGACCAGCTGTTCGTGCCCGAATTCAATGCGGGCGCCATGGAGAACGCGGGCGCGGTCACCTTCCTCGAGGACTATGTCTTCCGCTCCAAGGTAACTCGCGCCTCCTACGAGCGCCGCTGCGAGACGGTGCTGCACGAGATGGCGCACATGTGGTTCGGCGACCTGGTCACCATGAAGTGGTGGGACGACCTGTGGCTGAACGAGTCGTTCGCCACCTTCGCCTCGGTGCTGTGCCAGGTCGGCGCGACCGAATACACCAATGCCTGGACCACTTTCGCCAATGTCGAGAAGTCGTGGGCGTACCGGCAGGACCAGTTGCCCTCGACCCACCCGATCGCCGCCGACATCCCGGACCTGGCCGCGGTCGAGGTGAACTTCGACGGCATCACCTACGCCAAGGGCGCGTCCGTGCTCAAGCAGCTGGTGGCCTACGTCGGTGAGGAGCCGTTCCTGGCCGGTCTGCGCGACTACTTCACCGAACACGCCTACGGCAACGCCACATTCGACGATCTGGTGGGCGCGCTGGAGAAGGCGTCCGGCCGCGACCTGTCCGACTGGGGCGCGCAGTGGCTCAAGACCACCGGCCTGAACATCCTGCGCCCGGACTTCACCGTGGACACGGACGGCAACTTCGCGTCCTTCGCGGTCGTCCAGCAGGGCGCGGAGCCCGGCGCCGGTGAGCGCCGCGTGCACCGCCTGGCCATCGGCGTCTACGACGACCAGGACGGAAAGCTGGTGCGCACCAAGCGCGTCGAGCTCGACATCGATCCCGCCGAGCGCACCGAGGTGCCCGAGCTGGTCGGCGTCGGCCGGGGCAAGCTGGTGCTGGTCAACGACGACGACCTCACCTACTGCTCGGTTCGCCTGGACGCCGGCTCCCTCGACACGGTGGTGGCGCGCATCGCCGATATCGCCGACCCGCTGCCCCGCACGCTGGCCTGGTCGGCCGCCTGGGAGATGACCCGGCAGGCCGAGATGAAGGCCCGCGATTTCGTGGCGCTGGTGCAGCGCGGCGTCGGCGCGGAAACCGAGATCGGTGTCGTCCAGCGGCTGCTCATGCAGGCCGGCACCGCGCTCGGCGCCTACGCCGACCCCGAGTGGGCGCGCGCCGAGGGCTGGCCCGCCTACGCCGACCGCCTGCTGGAACTGGCCCGTGCCGCCGGTGCGGGATCGGACCACCAGCTGGCGTTCGTCAACGCGCTGACCGGTGCGCTGCTCTCGCCGCAGCACATCCAGGTGCTGCGCCGGCTGCCCGCCGGTGACCCGGAGGGCGTCGGCCTGCCTGGCCTGACCGTCGACACCGACCTGCGCTGGCGCATCACCCAGGCGCTCGCGGCCGCCGGGGCCATCGACGCCGACGGCATCGAAACCCCGCTCATCGACGCGGAACTCGCGGGCGACGACACCGCCGCGGGCCGCCGCCAGGCCGCCGCCGCGGCCACCGCCCGCCCGCAGGCGGCGGTCAAGAAATCGGCGTGGGACACCGTCATGGGCGACGACACGGTGCCGAACATCACCGCCCGCGCCATCGTCACCGGTTTCGCCCCGGCGGGCCAGGCCGCGCTGCTGGCCCCGTACGTGGAGCGCTACTTCGCCGAGATCGCGTCGGTGTGGGAGCGCCGGTCCAGCGAGGTCGCCCAGACGGTCGTGGTGGGGCTGTACCCGCACTGGGCCGTCACCGAGGAGGCCGTGGCGGTGGCCGACAAGTTCCTCGCCGGTGATCACCCGCCGGCGCTGCGCCGCCTGGTAGTGGAGGGCAAGGCGGGCATCGAGCGCTCGCTGCGCGCCCGCGCCTTCGACCGCAGCTAGAAAGCACTGCACGGCAGCATATTTCGACCGTCACAGCCCCTCCCGAATCCGTTCGGGAGGGGCTGTCGGCTGTCCGGGGCCGCCGACTGAAGAGTCGCTGAAGAAGCCCCGCCGGACGGGGTCTGCCAGGCCCGGAGTCCGACATGATCGGTGCCGCAAGCCATCCCGACCGAATGAGGCCATCCACCATGACATCCTGGACCCGTCACGCCGCCGCCGCTCTCGCCGTCACCGGAATCTGCTCCGCCGCAGTGCTTTCCGGCACCGGGGTGGCTGCCGCCGACGACGATGACTCGCTCACCCGTTCCACCTGCAGCTGGGCCCAGATCGACGCCACCCTCGAGGATCAGGATCCGGTGCTGGCCCGGCTCATCGACGGCCACCTGGAACTCACCTCCGGGCTCGCGGTGATGTACCAGCTGCCGCCCGAGGCCCGGCCCGAGTCCTTCTTCCGCATCGTGTCCCAGTACCCCGACGTCGAGGACCGCATCGAGCACATCCGCCGCGACCACGCCCCCGGCAGCGAACCCGTGCGGGCCAAGTTCGACCGCGTCGCCGACACCTGCCACCGGCACTAGCCCGGCAGACGCTGCTGTGGGCGGATCCGCCCACAGCAGCGCGGCAGGACTTCCGGCGGTCCGCTCCGGCACCGTGAAGGCATGGCAGAGAACAAAACTCCGATGTTCAACTGGCACACCAGGGAACAGCTCTTCGCCCGCCGGGTGCTGGTGCTGGACGGACCGCTCGACGACGACAACGGCACGCTGCTCATGACCCAGCTGCTCACGCTGGCGGCCGAGGATCCCGAGGCCGACATCTCGCTGTGGATCCATTCGCCCGGCGGGTCCGTGCCCGCCATGCTCGCCATCCGCGACGTCATGCGGCTGGTGCCGGGCACGGTGTCCACACTGGCCCTCGGATTGGCCTGCAGCGCGGGACAATTCCTGCTGTCGGCGGGGACACCCGGGCACCGCTACGCCCTGCCGCACGCCCGCATCCTCATGCACCAGGGTTCGGCGGGCATCGGCGGCAGTGCCGTCGAGGTGGAGGTGCAGGCCGACGACCTGCGCTACACCGTGCAGACGGTGCTCGGCCTGATCGCCGCCGACACCGGCCAGCCCTACGACCAGGTCTTCGAGGACTCGCTGCACGACCGCTGGTTCACCGCGACGCAGGCCCGCGAGTACGGCTTCATCGACGGCATCGTGGACTCCTTCCACCAGGTCGTCCCGCAGCGCCAGAAGCTGGGGATCTCGGCATGAGCAGCTACACGATTCCCAATGTGATCGCCCGCGACCCGCGCGGCGAGCGGATCATGGACGTTTACTCGCATCTGCTCACCGAACGCATCGTCTATCTCGGCACGCCCATCGACTCCGGTGTCGCCAATGCCCTGATCGCCCAGCTCCTCCACCTGGACGCGGAAAGCCCGGGCCAGGACATCAACCTCTACATCAATTGCGAGGGCGGCGACCTGCCTGCCATGCTCGCGGTCTACGACACCATGCAGCACATCCAGTCCCCCGTGGTGACCACCTGCGTCGGCCAGGCGATCGCGGTGGGCGCGGTGCTGCTGGCCGGCGGCGCGAAGGGCCGCCGCAATGTCCTCCCGCACTCCCGAATCGTCCTGCACCAGCCCGCGATTCGAGGTCAGGGCACCATCCCCGACCTGATCCTGCAGGCCGACGAAATCGTCCGCATGCGCGCCCAGATCGAAGCCATCCTCGCCACCCACACCGGCCAGTCCGCGGAAACCCTGCGCCGCGACACCGACCGGGACCGGGTCTTCACCGCGCAAACGGCGCTCGACTACGGCCTGGCCGACCATCTCCTCGGCCCCCGCGCCTGAACGCCCACGAGCATGCGCTGGTGCACGCACAACGCCGAAAAGGCAGGTGCGCCAACGCCTGCTCGTGGATCAGGCGGCCAGCAGGACGGGGGAGATCGCCAGCGGCGAGATGGCCGGGTGCCGGGCCGGGGTGGGACGGGCGCGAAGCAGGTCCTCGGCCACCTGCCGTGTGAGCGAACCCAGGCTGGTGCCCAGAGCCCCGGCCAAGGCCGCGATCATCTCGCTGGAAGGCTCCTTGCGCCCCCGTTCGACCTCGGACAGGTACTGCGGCGAAATACCGGCCCGCCCAGCGGTTTCCGTCAGCTTCTCCCCCCGCTCCAGCCGAAGCGAGCGCAACTGACCGCCGAGCGCCTCCCGCCACAGCGGCTCGCGTACCGGCGCCGGACGCACCGCACGTGCCCCTCCGTCGAGACCACCGGGAATTGCTTTCAAACGTGGATGCTCGGCCATCTCCCGAGCGTAAATTCCCCCACCCCGCCCCCGCGCCCCGATCTGCTCAGGGCGAAATGCGGGGCGTGCGGGGGTCGGTGCGCGACCTTCATCCCTCGGGGTTCGGGGGCTGAGCCCCCAAACGTCCCTTGGGGTTTCAGGGGCGAAGCCCCCGAGAAGTGCCGAGAGTCGGCTAGACCCGCCCGATGGCGGCGGCCATCACGCGCACGGCCGAGACCAGGCCGTCGATCAGCTCGCCCTGACGGAAGGAGCTGGTGGCGGCGGTGGCGCCGAGCTGGCAGACGCGGTCGTTGGCGCGTTCGGCGACGTCGCGGCCGGAGCGTACCTCGACGGAGCTGGTGTTCGGGTCCACCGCGATGAGCACCGAGCGGGCGGCGTCGGGGGTGGAGGGGAACAGGGCGTCCACGCCGGCGGCCGAGTCGGAGCCCAGGTCACCGATGTAGATGTTGAAGCGCACCTTGGTGGCGCGGGTGGCGTCGGTGAGCGCATTGTCCATGAGCAGCCGCTCGCGGTCGCTGAACGGCGCTTCCTTGAAGACGTCGCCGGCCTCGTGCACACCGGAGACACGTCCACTCGTGGTGATCGCGTAACCGTGGGGTAGGTCGGCCTCGTCCACCGCGGGCCAATTAGAACTTGCCACTTGCCCGGCCTCCGATCAGCTCCGCGTGGGCGGATTCGATAGCCGCATGGTCACCATGCGAATCAGCAGTGTCGTGGTGGCCGGATCCGGTCACCTCGTCGGTCGCGCTCCACAGCACCGGGGGCTGGGTCCACTTCGCACCGAGTTCGTAGTGTTCCGGCTTCTTGCCGGGCAGCGGCTTGCCGAGGAACGACAATCCGGCGATCAACAGATAGATCGCGACCGGGATGCCGACGTAGATCAGCACTGTCTGGAGAATGCTCACGGGCCAACGGTAGTCGATGCCCGTGTGACTACTACGACCGGTAAGGGGTAGTGCGGCCGTGTCGTGACAAACCTCTTTCAGACCAGCCAGGCCGTCGAGTTCGCCGGAAGTTCTCGCCGCGCATTGATCGCCGCGCTCGCCAGCAGCACCTCGCCCGCGGGGAGCAGGATCGGCGCATCGGTGGCATTGAGCACGCACAGCAGACCGCCCTCGCGCCGGAAGGCGAGGCAGCCGGGCGGACTCGAGTACCACTCCAGCTCGAATCCCCCGAATTCCGGCCGGACGGCCCGCAATTCGATCGCCATCCGGTACAGCGACAGCATGGAATCCAGTCGCTCCAGCTGCGCCTCCACGGTCAGCGCCACCCACTCCGGCGGCATGGGCAGCCACGGCACCCCTGTCGTGAACCCGAACGGCGGCGACTCCCCCTCCCACGGCAGCGGCACCCGGCACCCGTCCCGGCCGCGCTCGGTGTGCCCGGAGCGCTCCCAGGTGGGGTCCTGCAGCGCCCACTCGGGGAGGTCGTCCACATTGGCCAGCCCCAATTCGGCTCCGTTGTAGACGAATACGCTGCCCGGCAGCGCCAGCTCCAGCAGGATCATGGCCCGCGCCCGCGCCTGCCCGACGAGCCCGCCGCCATAGCGGGTGACCTCGCGCTCGATGTCGTGGTTGGACAGCGTCCAGGTGGGCGTCGCGCCGACCCCGGCCACCGCGCGCAGCGAATTGTCCACGGCCGCGCGGATCCGATCCGGCCGGAAGGGCGTCTGGGCGAGCCGGAAATTGAAGGCCAGGTGCAGTTCGTCGGGCCGGACGTATTCGCCGAAGCGGGTGTTGTCGTCGACCCACACCTCGCCGATGGCGACCGCGTGCGGATACTCGTCCATCACCTTCCGGATCCGGCGGTGGATGTCGTGCGCGCCGGGGTTGTTGAAGCGCGGATCGTCGTCCTCGAGGTGGAGCATCCGCATGTCGACGCGTTCCATATCGGGCAGGCCCGGGGGTTTGGCCATGCCGTGGGCCACGTCGATCCGGAAACCATCCACGCCGCGGTCCAGCCAGAACCGCAGGGTTTGTTCGAAATCGGCTGCGACCTCGGGGTTTTCCCAATTCAGGTCGGGTTGTTCGGCGGCGAAGATGTGCAGGTACCACTGCCCCGGACTACCGTCCGGTTCGGTCACCCGGGTCCAGGCCGGACCGCCGAAGATGCTCGGCCAGTTGTTCGGCGGCACAGCGCCGTCCGGCCCGCGGCCGTCGCGGAAGAGGTACCGCGCCCGCTCCGGACTCCCCGGCCCCGCCGCCAGCGCCGCCCGGAACCACGGATGCTGATCGCTGGTGTGGTTGGGCACCAGGTCCATGGTCACCCGCATGGCCCGGTCGTGCGCCTCGGCGATGATCTCGTCGAGCGCCTCGAGGCCACCGAACAGCGGGTCGATATCGCGCGGGTCCGACACGTCGTAGCCGCCGTCGGCCATGGGCGAGCGCATCACCGGGCAGATCCACAGCGCGTCCACCCCGAGTAGCTCGAGATAGCCCAGGCGGTCACGTACTCCACCCAGATCGCCGATACCGTCACCGCCGGAATCGGCGAAGGAACGCGGGTAGACCTGGTAGAACACTGCCGATCGCCACCACGGGGCCGGATCGGCCCCGCCCCCGGCTCCGGCGGAAAAATCAGTCACAGCCGTAATGGTGCCAAAGCACAGTGACTTTCGCGGGCGCGTCGAACGGACTTGTCCAGTTTCAGCAAATGATCAGCGGGCAGCTGCGGGCGCCGGGAAACACTGTGGGGCGCTGGTATTTCTGCGTATCGAACTCAGAAAGGCGAGTTGATCAGCGAATTAGCGGCCATCTCGAAGTAGTCGAGCAGCTGCTGCCGGTGCGCATCGTCGAGCACCTCCGGCTCGATCTCCGCCACCCCGATGCGCATGGCTTGCAGCCACGCGTCCCGCTCGATCGGCCCGACCTTGAACGGCATGTGCCGCATCCGAAGGCGCGGATGCCCACGCTCATCGGAGTAGGTCCGCGGCCCGCCCCAGTACTGCTCCAGGAACATCCGCAGGCGTCGCTCGGCCGGGCCCAGGTCCTGCTCCGGATACAGCGGCCGCAACACCTCGTCCTGCGCCACCTCGCGGTAGAACGCCGCGACGATCCGATGGAACGTCTTCTCGCCGCCCACGGCTTGATAGAAGGAGGTTGCAGTCTGCTCGCCGGAAGTCACGTCCCCATTGTGCCCACTCCCGCGACATCCCGTCCGCGTGCACCCTCGATGCGGCCCATCGACGCCCCTCAGCACAGCGTTCGCAGCTCGGAACAGCCTTTCTCGACACCCGGCCGGCCCGCGTGCAAGATTGTCACGTCCCGTTCATCCGAATGTGCCCGACAATGTGCGAAATCACCGTGCAATGTGCGGCGAGTCATGGTCAACTGGGTGGCAGTCTGCCGAGATACCACACAATCGGACGAATACGAAACCGGGGTATGGCCCATGAAGCAGCGGCACGGCGCCCGACACGAGGCGCGGACCCACCGACAACTCCAGCCCGCCGACGTCCACAATCGTGGGTCGGGGGCTACTCCGCTGCACTTGCTGTCCGAACATTCTCATTCCGAGCATCACCTGGGCGCTCATCCCGAGCCCGCCCATCCGGGCGACCACCGCGAGCACGCGCATCATCCGCCCACCGCAGCACCCGTTCCCGCCTGGGCCAAACGCCGCGTGCTGCTGCTGAACGCCACGTACGAGCCGCTCACCGCCCTGTCCGCACGTCGCGCCATCGTGCTGCTGATCTGCGACAAGGCCGACACCGTGCACGACAATCCGGAAGGTCCGGTCGTGCATTCCGCCGGCACCTCGGTGGCGCTCCCCTCGGTCATCCGACTACGCAACTACGTGCGCGTCCCCTACCGGGCACGGGTACCCATGACCCGAGCCGCCCTCATGCATCGCGACCGTTACCGCTGCGCCTACTGCGGCGGCAAGGCCGAAACCATCGATCACGTCATTCCGCGCAGCCGCGGCGGCGCCCACTCGTGGGAGAACTGCGTCGCCTCCTGCGCCCCCTGCAATCACCGCAAGGCCGACAAGCTCCTGAGCGAACTGGGCTGGACGCTGCACCATCCGATGGTCGCACCGAAGGGTCCGCACTGGCGGTTGCTGTCGGCCAGCTCGGAACTGGATCCGACGTGGTTGCAGTACCTCGGCGAGGGCGCGGCCTGACGCGTCACTCCCCCGTGGGCAGACCGGCTTCGGCGGCCAGTACGCCGAGCGCGCGCAGGAAGGTCGTGCGCTCCTTGGCGGTCAACCCGGCGGTGAGTTCGTCGTCGAGTTCTCGCGCGGCCCTTTCGCATTCCACCAGCAGCGCGTAGCCGTGCCCGGTGAGCGTCAGCACCTGCCGGCGCCGGTCCCCGGGATCGCGCACGCGCTCGATCGCTCCGAGTCGTTCCAGATGATCGGCCAGCGCCACCACCAGACTCGGCGCGACGCCGAGCCGGCCCGCCAATTCCTGCTGTGACGCGGCCTCGCCGTGGCTCAGCGCGGTCATCAGCCCCGCGTGCTTGGGCTTCAGATCGAGGGTTTCGATGCGCGCGGCGAAGCGGTCCGCGACCACCGAACCCACCGTGCCCAGCCGGAACGAGACGGTTTTCGGGAGCCCGGTCGGCTTCTTGACATCGTTCACGGGTCAGATGATACTTCCCTCGAAACATTCAGACTCTGAATGATTTAGGGAGTGAAGGAAATGGACGCTTACACCGGAATCGCCATCGCGAACGCGGCGGTCGCCTTGATCTCGGGAGTCTCCAGCGTGGTGGGCATGGCGCGGCCCGCGATGGCGGTGCCGGATGGTGGCGAGATCAATACGGGCACACTGTTTTTCGCGTACGCGTACGGGGCGCGGGCGGTGCCGCTGAGCATCGTGATGCTGATCCTGCTCGCAATCGGGGCCCACAGCGGACTGGCGCCGATACTGGTGGTCGCCGGACTTGCTCAGATCGGCGACGCGGTCATCGGTGCAGGACGGCGCAACTGGCCGATGGCGGCCACCTGCGTCGGATTGGCGGCCGTGCACCTGCTGTCCGCCTGGTGGATGGCCGGGCAGTGAGAGCGGCCGCGCCGCAGCCGGATTCGCGGATCAGCTGTATTCGCTGACCAGCAGGGCCCAGGTGCCCGGCTCGAGGGCCTCGAAGACGTGCGGCAGATCGCCGGGGTAGCAGATGTAGTCGCCGGGCCCGAGTTCCACGGGATCCTCGGCGAGCCCGACCTTGGCGCGACCGACGCACAGCACGATGTGCTCGACGACGCCGCGGGCGTGCGGGGCGGAGTCGCGGGGATGGCCGGGTTCGGCGGTGATGCGATAGACGTCACGGCGGGCCGCGGACGGGGAGGCCGCGAGCAGGGTGGTCCGGTACTCGGACCGCGCCGAGGCGAGGACCGGACCCTCACCCGCGCGGATCACCTGAACCTGCGGGGTCGGAGGATCCAGCAGCCGCGAGAACTGAATGTCGAGGGCGAGGCAGAGCGCCCACAGCGTTTCGATGCTGGGGTTGCCGGAGCCCGATTCCAGTTGGGACAGCGTGGATTTGGCGATCCCCGCGCGACGGGCGACCTCGGTCAGCGAGAGTCCGGAGCGAGCCCGCTCCCGGCGCAGTGCGGCGGCGATCGCCTCCTGCGGCGACGCGGGCGCCTGCGGGGCAGACTCGGGCACCTGTTCGGCAGACACAGGCTCTGAGCGGTCGGACTGCTGGGTCATGGTGGCGTTCACAGTACCGGGATATCGGCACGTCCCTTTGACGAACCCGGCCGGTTGTGTTCATTATAGAAAACATGCGTTCGGCATGGCGAACACTCGATCGGAGTGTGCTCACAGGTATCGCGGCGATCTGCCTGGCAGTCGCCATGATCGGCGTATCCTACGGCGCTACCGCGGTGACCTCCGGACTGCCCGGCTGGCTGCCGGTGCTCATGAGCGTCGCCGTCGTGGCCGGCGGCTCGGAATTCGTCTTCATCGGCATTCTCACCGCCGGCGGCGGGCTGGTCGCCGCCGTGCTGGCGGGACTGCTGGTCAACGCCCGGCACCTGCCCTATGGACTGTCCGTGCCCGATGTGATCGGCACCGGCTGGCGACGGCTGCTGGGCACCCACGTCATGAACGACGAATCGGTGGCCATGGCCCTGGCCCAGCCGGATCGAGATCGGCGGCGCGCCGCCTACTGGGTGTGCGGGCTCTCGGTGGCGGCCGCCTGGCCGATGGGCGCGGCCATCGGTGCCGTTCTCGGCGCGGTGGTGCCGGATCCGAATGCGTTCGGCCTGGACGCCGTTTTCCCGGCCGTGCTGTTCTCGCTGGTGCTGCCCGCACTGCGCGAACCCGTCACCCGCACAGCCGCTCTGGCCGGAGCGGTGGTCGCCGCGGCGACCACGCCGTTCCTGGGCGCGGGGCTGCCGGTGCTCCTCGCACTGACCGCGGTCCTACTGGTTGTCCGGCGTGCCGGGAAGCCGGATGCCGAGACGACCGCGAGCCACACCGCAGGCATCGAAACCACCACTGCCACAGCCGGGACCGTCTGATGCCGGCCGCTGTACGCCGATCGGGCTCGCGGGGCACGGGCCGATGACCAAGACACTGTTGCTGGGCGCCATGGCACTGGCCTTCGGAACCTTCGCATTCCGATTCGCCGGGCCGCTGTTGCGGAGCCGGGTCAAGATTTCGCCGCGCACCATCCGGCTGCTGGAGATCGCGTCGGTCGTGTTGCTCACCGCGCTGGCGGTCACCACGCTGGTGCCCACGGGCAGCGGCCAATTCGGGTGGGCGCTGCCCGCGGGCGTGCTGGTCGCGGCGGGGCTGGCGTGGAAGCGCGCACCGCTGCTGGTAGTGATCCTCTCCGCGGCAGTGGTCACGGCGGGGCTGCGGATGCTCGGCGTGCACTGAGGATCGAATCCTCGGTATGTGCTGAGGATCGAATCCTCGGTAACTGCTGAGGATCGAATCCTCGGAGTGCCGAATCCGCTAGCCGCGCAACAGGTCCGCGATCCGAGCCCAGGAATCCTCGGCGACCTCGGGCCGGTACCAATCGCGGCCGGGGAAGAGGAAGCCGTGCGGGGCGTCGTCGTAAACCACGATCTCGTGCTGGATATTGCTTGTGCTCAGCGCCTCTTCGAGTTCGTCGCGAGACTCGGCATCGATCAGCGGATCCTCACCGCCGAAGAACAACACGACCCGGCCCGTGATGCCGGGGGTGGCTTCGACGGTGGGTTCGGGTGTGGACAGCGGGATATCGGTATTGGTGAGCCAGCCCGGGTAGAACGCGGCGGTGGCGGCCAGCGGCAGCTGGGTGGCGGCGTAGTAGGCGACGTGCCCGCCCGCGCTGAAGCCGACCATGTTCAGCGACACCGCGCCGCGGCCGCGGAATTCGTCGAGACAGGCCGAGACATCGTCGACCACCCCGGGACGGGTCAGGGTGCGGAGCAGTTCCAGACCGCGTTCCCGGTCCACGTGCAACTCCAGCTCGGCGCGCGGCGCGACGCGGTGGAACAGGTCCGGCAGGACGGCGACGACGCCCAGGGACGCCAGGCGGTCTACGGCCGCTCGCGCCGTGGCGTGCTGGCCGTAGATCTCGTGTCCCACAACGACTCCGGGATACTCACCCGGTTCCGCCGGACGAGCCAGGTAGGCGCTCATCACGGCATCGCCGACCTTCAGGTCGATCCACTCGGTCACGATCGGGGCATCGCTCATGCCGCCAAGGTAATCGGCACGGGGCGGGGCGACCAATCGTTGCGACTATGTCGGCCATCGCGATTCCGATGGCCGGCGGACCGGCCGTCGCCTCAGCCGCCGACGGCGGGCGCAAAGGCCGGAGCCAGCAGGGCGATGCCCAGCGCCACACCCGCGAGAATGCACCTCAGGATCGTCATGGTGATGGCCCCTCCCTGTGGTTGCGTTCGGTCCGACTCGAACGTATCCGGGCTCGAAAAACCTTACTAGCCAGGATATTCGGTGCCCCGTGCGTTGGGGGCGGGTTCGGGCGCGACTCAGTGCCGGAAGGGCGGCAGAGCCTGGGTGCGGGAAGCGGCAGAGCCTCGGTGCGCAAGCAGCGGCAGAGCCTCAGTGCGCGAGCAGCGGCAGGGCGGGGCCGCGACGGCGGGCCACCGAACCGTAGCGGGCGTCCAGGCGCAGCCAGGTCCGAGCCGCGCGCACCCGCACGATCTCGTCCACCGGGATGCGGCGGGAGTCGGTCTTCTCGCCGCCGTGCGGAATGAAATCCATGGCGGCGAGGGCGAACACCACCCGCATGGGCACCTCGACCTGCTCGCCGCCACCGGACACGGTCAGCACCGTCTGATCCAGCAGGGCGGCCGGCGGGCCGTGCTGGCTGCCGTGCTCCTGCGCCAATTCGGCTCCGCGCTCGGCCAATTCGACGAGCATGCGGGCGGGCACGTCCTCCACGTGGACGAAGCCCGCCTCCGGCGGCAGCGCGGCGCGCCAAGCGGAATCCATGGCATAGCCGAGTCCGAACGCAGCGCCCGCATCCGGCCCGTGCAGCCCGGCGAGGACGGCGACCGCGCCGACGGACACATCGTCCATCCCGAGGTCGGCCACCACTGTGCGCACCGCCAGCGCCTCGAATCCGGTGGTCGCCCAGGCAGAGACGTAGCGGTCCCCGCGCCGGCGCAGCCGGATGACGGCCGCCGGGTCGAGTCGGATGGCGTGCGCGATGAAGGTGGCCAGGTTCTCGCGTTCCGCGGGATCCGGAACGTGCAGGGTCAGTTGTCCCGACAACGGTCGTTCTCGGTCAGTCGGCCAGCCACTGCGCGAGGTAGTCGCGTTCCTCGGCGGTGAGGCGGCGTAGGCGCTGGGTGTCGATGTCGAAGGCGGCCAGCTGGGTGGAGGCGATCACCGCCGGCGGCGAGTCCGGGGCGGCGCCGGCGGCGCGCACCTCGTAGCCGACGGTGAAGTCCACCGCGCGCAGCCGGTCGATCCACATGGACACGTCCAGCGGCGAATCCTCGTGGCGGAGCTGGCCCTTGTACTGCACTCGCAGATCGGCCAGCACACAGCCGGACCGCAGCGCAACCGTCGGTCGCTCATCCAGGAACAGCCACGGGATGCGGGCCTCCTCCAGCAGGGTGACCATGCGGGCATGGTTGATGTGCTGGAAGGCGTCCATATCCGACCAGCGCACCTCCACCGTGGTGTGGAAACGCTTCGGCTCGGCCGAGGCCGGGGTCTCC
Organism: Nocardia sp. CA-151230; assembly: GCF_050942175.1. Classification (NCBI taxonomy): domain Bacteria; kingdom Bacillati; phylum Actinomycetota; class Actinomycetes; order Mycobacteriales; family Nocardiaceae; genus Nocardia; species Nocardia sp. CA-151230. The sequence continues at coordinate 1,746,651 of NZ_CP192061.1, read as the reverse complement.
CCCGGAATCGGTGCTGCCGTCTTCGCATGGCCGTTCAGCGAACCGACACTCGTCAACGCGGTACCTCCGATTGCGCACCCACCCCACTCACCATGCTGCGCACCTGCCGCGCCGCAACCGACAGCGTGGCCAGATCGTGGGTTCCGGACTCGAACAGTTCCGACAGGGCAGAGCGCGCACGGCCCAATCGGGACTGGTTCTTGGACTCCCAGTATGCAATCTTCTCCTCGGCCGTCTCCTCCGGGTCACCGCCGGAGAGCACGTCGAGGGTGAGCGAGCGCAGCGAGCCGTACATGTCGTCGCGCAGCGCGAGCCGGGCCAGCGCATGCCAGCGATCACCGCGTTCCAGGTGGCTGACCGCCTGCAACAGCCAATCGATCTTGAGGTGATCGTTGAGCGCGTAGTACAGCGCGCCCACCTCCTCACCGCTGCGATCGGTGATGTCGGCGATATCGAGCACATCCAGCAGCGGGAACTGGTTCAGCAGGCCGAACACCTCGGTGGCCAGCTCCGAGGGCGCGCCCTGCTCGACGATCGCCTGGGACTGCGCATTGAGACTGTCGATGTGGTGACCACGCAGCCAGCCCGGCACCTTGGGCGAGAGCGTGCGCACACCCTGTGCGTAGCGATGGATCTCCGCGCCCACCGCGACCGGCTGCGGGCGGTTGTTGAGCAACCAGCGCGAGGCCCGGTCCAGGGTGCGCTTGGTCTCCAGCTCCAGCACGTCCTTCATCCCCGTGGAGATCTCCGCGGCGCGAATACGACCCCACACCGAGTGCAGATCGAAAATCTGGGTCGCCGCGGTGAAGGCGCGGACCGCGTCGGAGGCCGAGGCCCCGATCTCCTCGCCCAGGCGGAAGGCATAGGTGATGCCGCCCAGATCGACCACCTCGTTCACCAGCATCGTGGCGGTGATCTCCCGGCGCAGGCGATGCCGCTTGATGGCCACACCGAAGCGGGTGCGCAGCGGGGTCGGGAAGTACAGCGGCAACCGTGCGGAGAAGTACACCATATCGGGCAGATCGCTGGCCAGCAGGTCGGCCTTGAACGAAAGCTTGACGTGCGCCATGAGATTCGACAGCTCCGGCGAGGTGAGGCCGGTGCCCTCCTCGGCGCGATACTTCATCTGTGCGTCGCTCGGCAGCGCCTCGAGCTCGCGGTCCAGGCCACGGCGTTCCTCAAGATCCTCGATGACGCGCTGGTGCACATTGAGCATATGCGGGGCCTCGGCCCGGGACATGCCCATGAGGATGTTCTGGGAGACGTTGTCCTGCAGCACGAGTGCGGAGACCTCGTCGGTCATGGAGGCCAGCAGCGGGTTGCGCTCGGCCTCGGGCAGCTCACCGGAGGAGACCACGCCATCGAGCAGGACCTTGATATTGACCTCGTGGTCGGAGCAGTCCACACCGGCGGAGTTGTCCAGCGCGTCGGTGTTCATCTTGCCGTCGTGGCGGCAGAACTCGATGCGGCCCAGGGCGGTGACGCCCAGGTTGCCGCCCTCGCCGATCACCTTGACCCGCAGGGCATTCGCGTTCACCCGGACCGCGTCATTGGACTTGTCACCCACCTCGGCATTGGTCTCGGTGCTGGCCTTGATGTAGGTGCCGATACCGCCGTTCCACAGCAGCTGTACCGGGGACTGCAGGATGGCGCGGATCATCTCCGGCGGCGACAGCGAGACGACGTCGGCGGCCAGGCCGAGCACCTCGCGGACCTGGTCGCTGACCGGGATCGCCTTCACCGTGCGGTCGTAGACCCCGCCGCCCTCGCTGATCAGGGACCGGTCGTAGTCGGCCCACGACGAGCGCGGCAGTGCGAACATGCGCTCACGCTCGACGAAAGACGTTGCGGCATCGGGATTCGGATCCAGGAAGATGTGGCGGTGGTCGAAGGCCGCGACCAGCCGGATGTGCCGCGAGAGCAGCATCCCGTTGCCGAACACGTCACCGGACATGTCGCCGATGCCGACCACCGTGAAGTCCTGCGACTGGGTGTCGATGTCCATCTCGGCGAAGTGCCGCTTCACGCTCTCCCACGCGCCCCTGGCGGTGATGCCCATGGCCTTGTGGTCGTAGCCCACCGAACCGCCGGAGGCGAAGGCGTCGCCGAGCCAGAAACCATACTGCAGGGCAACATCATTGGCGATATCGGAGAAGGACGCGGTGCCCTTGTCGGCGGCGACCACCAGATAGGTGTCGTCGGCGTCGCGGCGCCGCACCCGCTCGGGCGGCAGCACCGCGCCGGTGGCGCGATCGACGTTGTCGGTGACGTCGAGCAGGCCGGAGATGAAGGTGCGGTAGCAGGCGATGCCCTCGGCCTGCAGCGCCTGCCGATCGGCGACCGGATCGGCGGTCGCGGCCGGCGGCTGCTTGACCACGAAGCCGCCCTTGGCGCCGACCGGCACGATCACCGCGTTCTTCACCGCCTGCGCCTTGACCAGGCCCAGGATCTCGGTGCGGAAGTCCTCCAGGCGGTCCGACCAGCGCAGGCCGCCGCGCGCCACCGGACCGAAGCGCAGGTGCACGCCCTCCACCCGCGGGGAGTAGACGAAGATCTCGAATTGCGGCCTGGGCTTGGGCAATTCGATGATTTCCTGCGGTTCCACCTTGAACGACAGGTAGTCCCGCGCAGTGCCCTCGGCGTCGGTGACGTAGTAATTGGTGCGCAGGGTGGCCTTGATCAGGCCGAGAATGGCGCGCAGAATGCGGTCGGCATCCATGCTCACCACCTCGTCGATGCGGTGGCGGACCGCGGCCTCCAGCTCGGTGGCATGGTCGGGATTGGCCGAGTCCGGATCGAAGAGCGCGGTGAACAGCTCGACGAACATGCTCGCCGCCTCCGGAAAGGTCAGCAGCACCCGCGTGATGGCGGCCTGGCTGTACTGGAATCCGGCCTGCTGCAGGTACTTCGAGTAGGCGCGCAGGATCGCAACGCCGCGCCAGTGCAGGCCGGCGCGCAGCACCAGCTCATTGAGGCCGTCGGCCTCGGCGCGGCCGTACCAGAGCGCTGCGAACGCCTCGGTGAAGCGTTCGCGTAAACCGCGCACCTGCGCGTCGAGCACGTCGAGCCGGCTCACGGACTCCACCAGTTCGGCGTCCATGTTCCGATCCAGGGCGCTGCGCAGCAGCTCGGGACGAGCCAGCAGGCCGAAGTCGTAGATCCACTGCTCCGGGCCCTGCTCTCGCTCGACGTGGTGCGGGCGCTCGTCGATCACCTCCACGCCGAGGCTCTGCAGCAGCGGCAGCACCTGGCTCAGCGAGATGCCGCCGCCACCACCGATGTACAGGGTGAAACGCCAAGAGCCCGGCTCCGAGTCGGACCAGCGGTACAGGTGCTGGTCGATGCCCCCGTCGGGCAGCCGCTGCAACCGCAGGATGTCGGCCACGGCACGGGTGGGCTCGAAGTCCTCCTTGTAGCTCTCCGGCAGCGACTCGGCGTAGCGCTGCGCCACCGCCGGGTCGAGCACCGTGGAGTTGGCCACCTCGTCGCGCAGGTGGTCGTCCCAGGTTCGGCTGGCCTCGGCGAGCAGGTGCTGGATGCGGAGCCGGTTGGGCTCGCCGGTGTCGGCCACGACGCCCTGATCCGGCAGCCGGACCGTGAAATACACACTGGCAAGGTCACTTTCGGACACGCGGGCCGAATAGTCGATGGATGCACCGCCCAGCTCGTGCATCAGGATGTCCTGCATCTCCAGGCGGACGCGGGTGGTGTAGCGGTCACGCGGCAGGTACACCATGCAGGCCACGAAGCGGCCGTAGCCGTCCATGCGCATGAACAGCCGAACCTGGCGGCGCATACCGACATTCAGCACCGCGCTGGCGGTGCGGCGCAGAGCCTCGCCTTCGGAGGAGAACAGCTCGGTGCGCGGGAATGCCTGGATGACCTCCAGCATCTCCTGGCCGGAGAAGGAGTCCAGGTCGAAGCCGCTGGACTCGATGATGGAGCGCACCCGGCGGTCGATGACGGGGATGTCGAGCACGTTCGCATGCAGGGCGGTGACGGTGAAGACGCCGATGAAGAGGTGCTCGCCCGTGACGGCACCGGATTCGTCGATCTCGGCCACGCCGACGAAGTACGGGTAGACCGCGCGGTGCACGGTGGCCGGGACGAGGCCCTGGGTCAGCATGAGCAGCGGCTGGTCGCCGCTGTTGTCGGGGACCCGGAAGTCGGTGCCGACATTGGGGCGCAGCACGCCGAGGCTGGTCTCCGGCACGATGATGGACTTGGCCTGACCGTCCACGGTGCTGCGCTCGTAGCGGGCGTAGCCCAGCACGGTGAAGTGGCCGTCGGCCAGCCAACGCAACAGATTGGCGCAGTCGATGAGATCCGTTGCGGGAAAGGCGGATCTGCCCGCGGTGGCCGCGGTGTCGAGCTCGGCGGCGACCCGCTCCTGCGCCTCGCGCATGGCCTCGGTGTCCTCGATGACCCGGCGCACGTCGGTGAGCACGTCGGGCAGCGCTGTTTCGATCCGCTCGAGCTGGGCTCGGCTGGTGGCGGGGTGCAGTTGCACGTGCATCCAGGACTCGGGCAGGCCCGTGGTGCCATTGGCGTCGACCTCGTGCGGCACCGCCGTCTCCAGGCGGCCCGCGGCGTCTCGGGTCACCTCGAAGATGGGGTGCACGACCTCGCTGACGCTGACGCCGATCCGGCTCAGCGAGGAGGTCACGGATTCGACCAGCAGTGGCATGTCATCGGTCACGAGCTGGATGGCGACGCCGAGCCCGGCCTCGTCATCCGCATGGTACACACGGACATTCGCGGTGCCGGGGGTGCGCTGGATGCCGAGATCCAGATGGCAGCGGAAGATGTGGGTGGATGTCGCGGGGATCGCGCAGTCAGCATCGCCGGCGTCGACGTGGCGGAAGTACGCCTCCTCGAGGGATACCAGATTGCCCCGCAGAGACGCGGGCAAACTCGCAGCCCAGGCCGCGCTGGACAATTCGGACGAGACCGTCATTTCGCCAACTCCTCGGATTCGGTTCCGTAACAAAGTGACGCCGATGCGAGAGTAGCTGGGCGCAAGAACTGCCGGGCTGAATTCCTCTCAATGCCGCGCCGCGTCTAATCATACGGACGAACCGGACGGTTCGGCTGCCGCCGACTTCGCCCGATATCGCCAGGTCGCATACGACATACCTTGCACCAAAACAGTTTTCACGCACAACTGCGAATGCGAAACCGCTGAGTTCGCCGTTCGATAACCGTTCATCTGGTCGGTCACGGCCCGCCATCCAGCGGGCCGCGAACCGTCCAGCGAACGTCTTCGGCCCGACGAAATGGTGATCAATCGACCATTCTTCGATGGACCGTACGGAATCCAGCGCTCGGAAGCGGACCGATGACGGGCGCGGTCCGACTACCTCACCCGGTTCGGCGGGTGAGGGCGGCGGTGAATTCGGTTGGGGTGGCCCGTTATCCGCGGGTCAGCTTGCGGTGGGTGACGCGGTGCGGGCGCGCCGCCTCCGGACCCATGCGCTCGATCTTGTTGGCCTCGTATGCCTCGAAGTTGCCCTCGAACCAGAACCAGGAGGCCGGGTTGTCCTCGGTGCCCTCCCAGGCCAGGATGTGGGTACAGGTGCGGTCGAGGAACCAGCGGTCGTGGGAGATGACCACCGAGCAGCCGGCGAAGTTCTCCAGCGCGTTCTCGAGCGAGCTCAGCGTCTCGACATCGAGGTCGTTGGTGGGCTCGTCGAGCAGGATCAGGTTGCCGCCCTGCTTGAGGGTCAGCGCCAGGTTCAGGCGGTTGCGCTCGCCACCGGAGAGCACACCGGCCGGCTTCTGCTGATCCGGGCCCTTGAAGCCGAACGCCGAAACGTAAGCGCGGGAAGGCATTTCCTGATTGCCGACCTGGATGAAGTCCAGCCCGTCGGAGACCACCTGCCACACCGTCTTGTTCGGGTCGATGCCCGAGCGGCCCTGGTCGACGTAGCTCAGCTTGACCGTCTCGCCGACCCGCACCGCGCCGCTGTCCGGCTGCTCCAGACCGACGATGGTCTTGAACAGCGTCGACTTACCGACACCGTTCGGTCCGATGACGCCGACAATGCCGTTGCGCGGCAGGGTGAACGACAGATCCTTGATCAGCTGCCGGTCGCCGAAACCCTTGTCCAGGTGCTCGACCTCGACGACCACATTGCCCAGGCGCGGACCGGCCGGGATCTGGATCTCCTCGAAGTCCAACTTGCGCATCTTCTCGGCCTCGGCGGCCATTTCCTCGTAGCGGCCCAGACGCGCCTTGTTCTTGGCCTGCCGCGCCTTGGCGCCGGAGCGGACCCAGGCCAGCTCCTCCTTCAGGCGCTTCTGCAGCTTCTGGTCCTTCTTGCCCTGCACCTCGAGGCGCTCGGCCTTCTTCTCCAGGTAGGTGGAGTAGTTGCCCTCGTAGGGGAAGGTGCGGCCGCGGTCCAGCTCGAGGATCCACTGCGCCACATTGTCGAGGAAGTACCGGTCGTGGGTGACGGCCAGCACCGCGCCCGGGTAGGAGGCGAGGAACTGCTCGAGCCACAGCACCGACTCGGCGTCGAGGTGGTTGGTGGGCTCGTCGAGCAGCAGCAGGTCGGGCTTGCTCAGCAGCAGCTTGCACAGCGCGACGCGACGGCGCTCACCACCGGAGAGGTTGGTGACCGGCTCGTCCGGCGGCGGGCAGCGCAGCGCGTCCATGGCCTGCTCGAGCTGGGAGTCGACATCCCACGCGTCGGCATGGTCGAGCTCCTCCTGGAGCTTGCCCATCTCCTCCATCAGCTCATCGGAGTAGTCGGTCGCCATGAGCTCGGCGATCTCGTTGAAGCGGTCCAGCTTCACCTTGATCTCGCCGAGGCCCTCCTCGACGTTGCCGCGCACGGTCTTCTCTTCGTTCAGCGGCGGCTCCTGCTGCAGGATGCCGACCGTCGCACCCGGCGCGAGCCAGGCATCACCGTTGTTCGGCTGGTCCAGTCCCGCCATGATCTTCAGCACACTGGACTTACCCGCGCCGTTCGGGCCGACGACACCGATCTTGGCGCCGGGAAGGAAGTTCAAGGTCACATTGTCGAGCACGACCTTGTCGCCATGCGCCTTTCGCACCTTCACCATCTGGTAAATGAACTCAGCCATATCGGCAAGCCTAACTGTGTGTAGTAGCGGGTTCTCCGGCAGTGTCCGCATCCACGGACGGCCGTTCCACGGGTTCGGTCCGGTCGGTTCGACCGAAGGTTTTGCGCACCACCGGGGCGGTGCAACGACCCAGGTCGGGACCCAACGCCAGGGCCCGCATCTCGAGGTCGGTGCGCTCCGCGCCATCTCGGGTGGTGTACTCGTTCGAGCGCAGCTGCCCGTACGCGATGATCGGATCACCTCGCTGCAGTGACGCCTCGACTCCTTCGATGATCCCCCGTCGCCAACAGTTTACGGTGAGGTACAGAGTGCCACCGTCCACCCAGTCCCCCGCGCCCTGATCGTAGCGGCGGGCGGTACTGGCCAGCCGGAAACTCAACAGCTGTTCACCGTTCTGCAGCGCGCGCCGCACCGGATGGGTGACGATCCGGCCGATCACCGCGGTGTTCGCCTCGTACATTGCACTCCCCCTTGTCGATTCGAGCCTGAGTCTGCCGTCGACCTCAAGGTTCCCGCGCGGGCGCGGGCCGCGACAGGACCGAATCGGCGAGTGTGGACAACTCGCGGGGTGTGGATAGGTTCGCCGCGCTACAGCGTCGCCAGGTCGGTATTGGCCCCGCACAATACGATTACCGGCCGCTCCCCCGGCGCCGGCATGTACGCGCCACTCTGGATCGCCGCCACCGCCGTCGCACCGGCCGGCTCCACCACGATGCGGAACTCGCGCCACAGATACTCGCGCGCCATCACGATGGCGTCGTCGCTGACCAGGATGGAGCGCACCGCGTAGCGCTGCGCCACCTCCATGGCGATATCGCCGATCCGGTTCGCGCCCAGGGAATCCGAGGCCACGCTGGAGACCTCGACATCCACCGGGTGCCCGGCCGCCAGTGCCGAGTGCAGGGTCGGCGCGCCCTGCGGCTCGACCCCGATCACCCGGCCGCGCAGCCCCAGCGCCGCCGCGACACCGGCGACCAGACCGCCGCCACCGACCGCGACCAGTACGGGCGGTCTACCCCGCACCTGCTCCTCGATCTCGAGCCCGACCACACCCGCGCCCGCCACGATCTCGGGCAGATCGTAGGCGTGCAGCTGCATGGCACCGCGCTCGGCGGCGAGCTGGCGGGCGTACCGATGCGCCTCGGCGTAAGTCGTTCCGTGCCACAACACTTCGGCGCCGTGCGACCACATGGCCGCCACCTTGGTGTGCGAGGCCGACTCGGGAACCACCACGGTGCACGACATTCCGCGCAACGCGCTGGCCAGTGCCGCCGCGATCCCGGCATTGCCGGCCGAGGCCAGCACCACATGGGTCGTGTCGCGGCGCGCCTGCAACAGCGCGTTGAGACAGCCGCGCACCTTGAAGGTGCCGCCGTGCTGGAGGTGTTCCAGCTTGAGGGTCACCGGGACCGGGCCGCGCGGGCCCAGGATGTCGGTGTGGAAGACGGGGGTCTTGCGGGTGTGACCGCGCAGCAGGCGGCGGGCCTGCCGCACATCGGATCGGTAGAGCCGCTTGACTTTCCGGGTCGCCATGGCGACGTCGTTCACTTGCGCACCTCTCCGTCACGCCGGGCGAGCTCGGCGAACATGGCGTTGTACGCGGTCAGGTCCGCGTCGTCGTCACGTTCGGCCTTGCGATCGAGCCGGTTCGCCAGGCGTTTGTCGCTGCGTGACCACTGGATGAGCAGCGCCAGCATCACCACCACCAGCGGCACTTCACCACTGGCCCAGGCGAGGCTACCGCCGGTGTGCTGATCGGCGAGCAGATCATGATTCCAGGACAGGCCCAAACCACGATAGAACCAGCCGCCCAGCACGGTATCCATGCTCATCAGCGCGATACCGAAGAAGGCATGGAACGGCAGTGAACCGAACACCATGCCCAGCTTGGTGAGCGGCTCCACCGGGCGCGGCTTCGGATCGATACCGATCACCACCCAGTAGAAGAGGTATCCGCTGAGCAGGAAGTGCACGTTCATCACCAGGTGCGCGCCGTGCGTGCCGACGAACTTGTCGAAGATGCCGCCCAGGTACAGCGCGTAGAAACCGGCCACGAAGAACACCGCGGCCACCACGGGCTGCGTCATGAAGCGCGACACCGGATTGTGCACGGCCGCCAGGATCCATTCGCGCGGCCCGGGCGGTGCGTCCCGACCGGCCGGTTGAATCGCCCGCAGCGCCAGCAGCACCGGACCGCCCAGCGCGAACAGGATCGGGGCCAGCATGGACAGCATCATGTGCTGGGCCATGTGCACGCTGAACATGGCCGGGGCATAGCGGCCGACACCGGAGCTGGTGGCGATCAGCAGGGTGGCGCAACCCGCGAGCCAGGCAATGGTCCGGCCGACCGGCCAGGAGTCGCCGCGCTTGCGCAGCCGCAGCACGCCCAGCACGTAGACCACGGCCAGCACGAGCGCGAGGGTCCCGAAGACGAGGTCGAAACGCCAGTCGAACAGCAGCCGCTCGATATTCGGCGGGCCGGCCAGGTTGTAGCCGATCTCCACCTCGGTCGGCGTGGGCACCGTGCGCAGGTCCGGCGGTGGGGTGCGGCCCAGGCCCACGGCCAGGCCGACCGTGGCCGCGAAGATCAGCGCCTCGACGCCCGCGAAGCGAATGAGCGCGGCGCGATCCTGCGGATCCTTTTCGAGGTCCGGGATGGCACGCTGCCGCTGCAGGAACCCCACGACGCCGAGCAGGATCAGCGCGGCGGCCTTTGCCAGCACGAGTTTGCCGTAGGTAGTACTCAGCAGATCCGACAGCGGCACCCGGACGTAGGCGTTGATCACACCGCTGATCGCGATGACCACGAACGAGACGGTCGCCACTTTCGAGAACCTGCGCACGGCGAGCGCGGTGTATTTGCCGTCCCGCAGCGCGTAGGCCAGCACCGCGAACAGGCCGCCCACCCAGAAGCAGGCCGAAACCAGGTGCAGGATCAGGCTGTTGGTGGCCAGATCGTGCGCGCCGCCCGACGAGGAGTGGCCGGTCAGGGCAACCGGCAGCAGCGACAGCACCGACAGCCACAGCAGCACCGGCGTCCAGCCCCAGCGCAGCGCCACCCGGCACCCGATGGCAAGCACCACCACCATGAACACGGTGAATCGCCACGACCCGGCCACATCGACCTTGTCCGCGGCGCGCCACACCTCCTCGGGCCGCAGCGAATCCTGTAGCGGTTGCCCGGTGGTGTCCGACAGGGTCAACGGCACCAGCAGCGCCGCCGCGACCGCCCATGCCAGGGCTGCGTTCCCGGCGCGCCGCAATGCCCGATACCCGCCCACGTCGAGCAGCCCGCTGCTCTGCGGCGGCACGAAGAACGCGGCGAACAGCAGCGACCCGACGGTCAGCGCGGCCGAGAAATCCGCGACCGCCCGCACCGCCGGCAGCCCGTAGGTGGTCAGCGGTCCCGGATCCGGAATACCCAGCAGGGTCAGCGCCTGCGCCGCGGACAACGCCACGACCAGCGCCGCCACCAGCGCGGTCGCCGCTCCACCCAGTGCCGTGATCGCCGCGAACGTCACCCCCGAACCCGACCGATTCGCCGAAACATCCGATCCTGCGGGCGGGTCCTGCACTGACGACATGGGCCCAGCGTAGTTCGGAGCGCCCGTCCAGACTCCCCTGGGGTTTCCGGTCCTCCGGTCTGCACAACCGCCCCGACGCGCCGAACAGTTGCTACGCGGCCCAGCTTTGCTGATCTGGACGCTCGCTATACTTAACGCGCTGGACACCGAGATCGATTTCGGTCAAGGTGTTTGGAGCCCGCATCACCGCCGATGCCCGCACTGCCTCCGTAGCTCAGTTGGATAGAGCAAGGGCCTTCTAATCCCTAGGTCGCAGGTTCGATTCCTGCCGGGGGCGCATCGGGTGCCTGACCAGCGTAAACGCTGTCAGGTTCACCAATACCCAGCCCGTACGAGGCGCAAACACCCAGGAACTTCGACGCCGTCGATCTGGAGGCGCAACGTGTTGAGCGACAGCGCGATCCGGACAGTGCGCCGGCTATCCGAGCACGCGAGCAGACTGCGCACTGGTCGCGAGCACTCTGCCAACCGGTTCGCCAGGCATGCAGGTCGAAAACTGCTGTCGCACTTCACCATCAGCGAATGCCACTACTGTTGCGGATCCGAGTAGATCCGCACGAGACTTGGATCAGCAGGATCCAACCCCCATGGTCTGAAATCCAAGTACGCGGAATGGGGTTCAGCCGACCGGGAGTTTTATCACCGCATCGGGGCCCAGGTCGGTGACGTATACGTTGTCCGCCGTGTCGACCGCCATACCCTGGGGATTTTTGAGCCCGGTGAACGGCAACCTGGTCGGCGTCGACGCGCCCGCCGCCAACCTCACCACCGATTCGTTACCCCAGTCGACGACGTACACGTCTCCCGCCCTGTCGACCGCCACACCCCAGGGATCTTTGAGCCCGGTGAACGGCAACGTGGTCGGCGCCGACGCGCCCGCCGCCAATTTCACCACCCGATCGGTACCCAACTCGGTGACGTATACGTTGCCCGCGGTGTCGACCGCCACACCATGGGGATCTTGGAGCCCCGTGAACGGCAGCGTCGTCGGTGTCGACGCGCCCGGCGCCAACCGCACCACCCGATCATTGGCCCGGTCGGCGACGTACACGTCTCCCGCCGTGTCGACCGCCACACCCCGGGGATCTTTGAGCCCGGTGAACGGCAACGTGGTCGGTGCCGACGCGCCCGGCGCCAACCGCACCACACGATTGTTACTCGTGTCGGTGATGTACACGTTGCCCGCCGTATCGACCGCCACACCCTGGGGATTCTTCAGGCCGGCGAACGGCAACGGGCTCGGCGTCGACGCGTCCGCCGCCAATTTCACTACCCGATCGTTGCCCATGTCGGTGACGTATACGTTGCCCGCCGCGTCGACCGCCACACCGGTGGGCAGGCTGACGCCGGTGAACGGCAGTGGAATCTGTGCCGAGTAGGCCGGGGCGATAGGAGCGGGCGAGTTGCCACCGCCGCCTGATCCTCGTTGGACGCTGATGACGACAGCTACGCCGGCCAACGCCGTAACCCCGACTGCGGCCACGAGCAGCCCCGCTGTCTTGGGCGACAATCTGATTCGCCGCCTATGGCCCGCAGCCACGCCCCCGGTGGTGCTGACCGCGGAATCGTCCATCGCGGCGCGAGCCGCTGCGGCCAGTTCGCGCGCGGTCTGGTAACGATCGTCGGGGTTTTTGGCCATTCCCTTGGCGATGACCGCATCGAACGCAGTAGGCACATCAGGTGTAGTGGTGCTGGGACGCGGGGGTGGGGTGTGCAGGTGATGGGCGATCACACCCTCTATCCCCAATGAACTCGCAAACGGCGGCCGGGCGGTCAGGCACTCGTACAGCACGCACGTCAACGCGTACACGTCCACCCGGGCATCGGCCTTGACCTCCGCGCTGATCTCCTCCGGCGCCATGTAGGCGACGGTGCCGATGGTCTCGCCGATCGCGGTCAGCGTACGGTCGTCGGCGGCGTGGGCGATCCCGAAGTCGATCAGGTAGGCGAACTCATCGGCCCCTAGCAGGATGTTGGTGGGTTTGACATCGCGGTGGACCAGCCCGGCGTCGTGGGCCGCCTGCAGCGCGCCGGCCACCTGTGTGATGATCGCCACTGCCCGCTGCGGCGACAAGGCCCCTTCTCGCGTGATCAGCTTGCGCAGGTTGGTGCCCTCGATCAACCGCATATTCAGATAGAGCCGACCGTCGATGTCGCCGAAGTCGTGGATGGGGATCACATGCGGCTCGGTCAACTGCGCGACCGCCCGGCACTCCCGGCGGAACCGCTCGCGCAGCCGCTCGTCATCGGCGTAGCGCTCGGGCAACACCTTGAGCGCCACCACCCGGTTGGTCAGCGAATCATGCGCCCGCCACACCTGGCCCATGCCGCCCTGACCGAGCAGCGACAGCAGCCGATAGCGTCCGAACGTCTCCGCTGGCCCCCAAGTGGCGTCCACGCCACCCACCGACTTGTCATCCATTGCGCCGTCCCGTGACCACCCGACTGGCAAACGGTGTACTTGCTTGCATTCCAACCCCCGCCCGCGAGCGGGTCGCCCACACTAGTTGATTTAGCCAGGCCAGACAGTCGAGAGTCGGCGCTATCGTCGGCGCGCCTTTCCCAGCCATGCTCATGCCGGCAAGTACGCGGCCGGGCACTGCCCCGCCACCGGTGCGAGTGCGCGGATCGTGCCCAGAAATCCGCCAACAAACCTGTCGCAAATTCAGCGTACCTCTGAGCCATACGACCAACTTCGTGAAGCCGACAGTCCAGCACCACACGGGCACAGCGCAATGCTCGATTCTCGATAAATGAAATCGGTTGGGGACAAGCCCTATCCGTTACAAATCAACACAAAACGGGCACACGTCGATGAACTCGACACCGCGCTCCCGCACAACGCTTTCGAGGGTAGGAACTTCTAATCCCCAGGTCGCAGGTTCAATTCCTACCGGGGGCCCATAGACGCAGGACCGTGCCCGTCGTGCACCGGATGTTGTCGGCAGCGAACTCCAATTTTTCGGCGTGACTACGACAGCGCTGACGGTTACCCTGCACCGACTTCGGGACTGATCGTCGGCGGGTCGATCGAGCTGGGCTACGTCAAGTTGGCGTCCGAGTGGAATAGGAGTTGCCAGTATTCGCTGCGGATTGCGTCCCATAGGTCGGCGAATTTGGTGAAACGTTCACGGGCCCAGCACAGGTCGTGGCAGGTGTTGTCGTCGAAGGCGGCGGTGTCGGGGGGTCGGGCGGCGTTCGTGACGGTGAGGGCCAGGATCTCGATGCTGCTGCCGATCATGCGCCATGCGGCCTGTTTTCCGCCGACGGAGGTGTAGCGGGTCCGTTGTGTGCGATGTGCGGGTGTTGCTGACATGTATCGCAATCCGAGTGGGGGTGAGCGGTGCTGTTGACTGTCCTCCTCCGGCACCGGTGCGATCAATCGGGGAGGAGTCCAACAAAGCGTCCGGAGTTTCCCCGTCGGGTTGGAGATTCCTACGGGGGTTCAGACGAACCACCGTCAACATCGAAATTCCAGAAACGCCCCTCCACCTGCGACGAATTTATAGGACTAGACTAAGAGAAAAGTTCGTTCGTTTCTTGGAGCTCTACATGGGCATGCGCGAATGCGTTGGTTCGGTCCTGGCCACCACCGCGATTGCCTTGGTACCGAACGTCGTTGCGCCCGGCACGGCCGCTGCCGCTGATTCGCTACCGGAGGCGACTTTCGAGGAGATGGTCGCCCGGGAAGTCTGGTTCGTGGTGTCCGGGCAGGATCCCGCACAGTCGCCGCCCGGCGTGAATGTGCCGTGCACGCCGTCGGCGGCGCATCCGTGGCCGGTGGTGCTCGTGCACGGCTTTCCCGCCAATCAGTACAACGGATTCGCGCATCTGGGGCCGAAGCTGGCGAATGCCGGGTACTGCGTGTACTCCCTGAATTACGGCGGGACCAATGCCTTCGACGGCGGCATCGACGGGGTGTCGGTGTCCGTGCCGCAGGTATCCGCGTTCATCGACCGCGTGCGGGCCGAGACCGGCGCCGCCGAAGTCGACCTGGTCGGGCATTCCGGTGGCGCGTTCGTGTCGCTCTACCTCGCGAAGACCGACCCGGCAGCGGCTGACCGGATCGACGCGGTCGTCGCCCTGGCACCGCCCACGAACGGAATCACCAGCGGACTTATCGGCGGCGCAACACAACTCGGGCTACGCGGGCTGGTCGCGGGCGTATGCGGGATCTGTGAGGACGTCTCCCCCGGCTCGGGGGCGATGACCCGGCTGCACGACGGCCCGATCGCCCGGACCGGCATTCGCTACACCACCATCGTGTCGGCGCACGACGCCATGGTGTCCCCGCCCGCCGCCGCGGCCATTGCCGAGGGTGGCGTCACCGACCTCGTCGTCCAGGACCAGTGCCCGGACGATCCGGTCGGGCACAGCGGCTTGGTGTACGACCCGAGCGTGGACGCGATGATTCTGAACGCGCTGGATCCGGGGCGGCCGGTGCCGGTGCAGTGCGGGAGCGGGCCGCAGTTCTGACCTGCCGATCGCGGACCTGGAGGTCACCGCAACACGGCGGTGAGGAACTCCAGCTGGTCGGTCACCGCCCGCCGCTGCCACGGGCCCTGATAGATGTCGAAGTGGTCGACGGGATACTCGCGAACACGCGCCCGCGGACCGACTTTCGCAGCGACGCGCAGGGCAGCGCTCGGTGGCGCGACACTGTCGTTCGTGCCGACCTGCACCAGGATCGGACAGGGCACGCGCCTGGCGAACGTGGTGGGCCTGAACGGGTGATCGCCACGATCGCGGTGATCCGCCGGTCCTGAGCGCCGCGTCGCTGGCCGATATCGTCCGCCCGCTGCACCCACCCCGGCTCGAACGCCGTCACCGTCTACGGGCACACCCCGCTCCCGCTGGTACTGGTCAGCGCGCCCGATGCCGCCCGCAGCCTCGCCGACGAAATCCTCGGCCCGATCCTCGAACTCGACGACGAGGACCGTGACACCCTCGATCTATGGTTCGACTGCGGCGGATCGAACACCGAGGTCGCGCAGCGCCTGAACTACCACCGCAACACCATTCACTACCGTCTCCGCAGAATCGAGACCCTCACCGGCCGTCGCTGCTCGGATCCCAGATCCGCCGCCGAACTCTACGTCGCACTCCGCGCGGTTCGGCTCGGCTCCTGAGAGTTCCGTGTCCGATAGCGTTCATCCATCCAGCGTCTCGGGCCGCCGAGCTTCCGTCGGCGGCCCGGGACGGTGGTGAAACACTGTGTGCCGCACTGAGATCAGTACCTGGTCAGAATCCGCTCACGCCCTTGGCGAAGGCGGTTGTGCCCATCACCATGAACACCACGGCGATCACCGTGTGGTTGTTCGCCTGTAGCCAGTTCTTCAGGCGCGCCAATGCACTGCGCAGTTGATTCGCCGCGACGGCGTAGCCGCCCACCGGAACAACCACCGATGCCGCGCCCAGAAGGACGAATACGGCGATGGCCGCGGCAGTGCCGGCCGGGTTCAGCCCCGAAGTGCCGATCGTGACGCCCGCCGTGATGCACAGGAGCAGGTTCTTCGGATTCAATACCGACAGCAGCAGGCCGAAGCCGGCAGCCTTGGCGACTCCGAGTTCGTCGATGGCTTTCATCCAGCCCGGTATCGAATCGTCTTTGCGGCTGCCCCACTGACGGAAGGCGATGAACAGCAGCAGGAGACCCATTGCGATCTTGATGACGGAGGCCGCAGCGGAGGGCTGGCCCGCCGAACTCATCAGCCCGGATGCTGCCGCGGCTGTCACGAGCCCGGTGACCGTCAGGATGCCCGCCACCCAGCCGAGCGCGAAGCCCGCGCTCGCCCGGCCGGCGTTGGTGGAGAGCAGCATGAGGATGGCCGCCACCACCGGAATGGGTGACAGCGCAACACCTATGGCCAGTGGCAGCAGCTCTCCGATCACAGGTCCCACCTCTGCGGCATCGGGCCGCCGTTTGCAGCCGGGGTCATTTCATCGCCGCGAGGTTGCGCCAGAAGTTGGCGAGGCTGTCGGTGCCGCCGAAGAGGGTGGTGAAATTGGTGGAGTCGGCCATCACGATGTCGCCGGCGCGTTCGACGGTGGGGGGCAGCCACAGCAACGTATTGAATTCGGTGTTGCCCGCCTCGATGAACGGGTGGGGACGGGACAGTTCGATGGGCTGACGCGCGAGCAGGCGCACCGAATCGCTTTCGGGCTCGGTCAATTCGTAGTGGGGCAGGTGCGGGTGGAAATTGAAGGTGGTGACGTCGTCGAGCAGGCGCGGGGTGTCGAGGTCACGGAAGGAGGTGAGCGGCGCGATCGAGCGAGTGCCTTCGACGACGGCGGGCCGCAAGCCGTAGACGTTGTGGACCGGGACGTTCAGGGCGGTCATCAGCGAGCGGGTGTAGGCGCCGAACCGCTGCTGGCGCGGAACCAGCGGATCACCGTGGTGCTCGAACTCGATCTGGCGCTGCTTCAGGTCGTCGGTGAAGCCGACGTCGTGGTGCGGGGCGAGGAGCAGGCAGGTGCCCTCGCGCTGCAGCCACTGCTGGATTGCGGCGATCTCCTCGGGAGCCGCTTCCTCCTGTGCGAGAAGGTGATCGAGGCCGAACACCATGAGAGTGTCGGTGTCGGCGAGGATGCGTTCGTCGATGGGCTGTTTGAATCCGGCCTGGTCGATGCGCTGGAACACCGCCACCGGATGCCCGGTCACTTCACCGGCTACCCGCTGGAAGTCGAGGGTGGAGCGGTGGAACAGTTCGAGTGTGCCAGCGATGCCCTGCAGGAAGTGCGCGGCGTCGTATTCGGGCGTCTCGTAGGCGGGCCAGGTGGCCTGGCGCACCTCGGTCATGGTGGAGAAGCGGTTGTCCAGTTCGGCCGTATCCCGTTGCGCTTCCCAGGGGTAGCTCCACGACCAGTAGATGCTGATGCGCCGCTTGCCGGGGGTGTAGGGGCGGGCGAGGTGGGCCTGGTTGTAGGTGCGGGCCGGGGTGAACGATGTCATGCTGCTGCCTCGATATCGGTGAGAGTGGTCAGGTAGCGCAGGGCGCGCAGCCCTGGCAGGAAGAAGTACGCGCCGCCTCGGACGCTGGTGAACGCCGGAATTCCGGTGATGGTCTTGCGAATCGGACGCTTCGGAATCTTGAACTCCAGGGTGCCGTCCTGGTTGCCGATGATCGGATCCCGCTCGTTGCCCAGTTCGTGGAACGACTTGTCGTTGACCCACACGTTCTGCGCGAACTCGAACTGGCGCACCAGGCTCGCGCACAGCACGAAGGCCGCGATGCCGCGGTCGGCGCCGTCGTCGGGTGTTCCCTCCGGCAGATGCGGCCCATAGGTCGCGCCGCGGCGAATCATGCGGCGGCGCTGCATGTTCACGCCCGTATCACGTGGGTTCATGCGCCGGATGTGCGACCCGAGCGGCACCGCGTAGCCGTGCGGATCCATCTGTTTGTAGTTGAAATCGTTGTTGCGGCTCATATCCGCACCCAGTTCCGGATCGTCGGCCTCCGGGGCGAGGACCAGCGGCGCGCCACTGCGCCAGCGGCCCATCAGTTTCGCCGCCACCAGCTCCTGTTCCTCGGTGGTGTCGCCGTGCTCGGCCATGAAGTCACGGAATCGACCCACATGTTCGCGCAGCCGGCGATAGGCCATGAAGGTGCCGTTGCGCGAAAGTACCTCGGGTTGCGGCAGATCCAGCGGCGGTCCACTCTCGTCGTCGTAACCGAGGATGAACTCCCCGGCCTTCAGCGGTGCGCCGCTGCCCGGCGTGGGCTCTTCCCCCGCACCTTCGATCACCGGCTGCGACAAGCGATCCCGATAGCCGAAGTGGTCGTGCGCGTAGCCGAACGGCGGTACGGCCTCCAGATCCAGCGACGACAGCACCGTGACACCCGGGCAGGCGGCGAGGAGTGCGTTGTGTTCGGCCACCCGTCGGTCGCGTTCGGCAGCGTCGCGGGCGAAGAGGATGACGATCGCGTGCAGATCGTCACCGGCGGTGCCGTCGATCCAATGGTCGGGATGGTTGGCCCCGGTATCGCCCAGGACTTCGGCCCGGGCGGCCATGCCCTGGCGGAATTCCTCGGGGAAGCTCGCCAGTGCGTCCGCCGGGACGCCCAGGGCGCGCAGTCCGGTCCAGGTGAAAGCCACAGACACCCACTGCTTGTCGGTGTCCACCGACTCCTGCAAGTCGGCGACGGAGGGCACACGGTCGGCCATGGCGGCGAGCCATGCGCGCGCACCGGCCGCGTCGGTGAAGGACAGGAACTCGTAGCGTCCGGTCAGCGCCGGCACCCGGGTCAGCAGGATGTGCTGGATATCGTCGAATTCGAGCATCGCGACCCCCGCTACTGCATCTCGTCGAGCATGTCGGAGAACGCCGCTTTGAGCCGCAGGGCCTTCTTGACCTCGTCGGAGGTCACATACGGGTATTCGCCGTACTCGAGGAAGCTCGGGAACTGGTGCTTGCGGAAGAATTCGATGGCGGCGGCCCGATTGGTGCGCCAATCCTCGGGGAAGCCTTCGAGATTCACGAAGGCGGTGGTGATGCCCGTGGACAGGAACAGGTCGAGCGCGTCCTCGAGGTACTTGTCGAAGTCGGTGTCGAAGATGCCCTGATACTGGAAGGTCAGGCCATCGCCGATATCGAACAGCACCCAGCGCAGGTAGTGCAGCCGCAGTGTCGCAAGCACATTCGGGTCCTGTTCGACCGCGGCCTGGATGACCTTGCCATGTTCGCGGATCGCCGCCTCATGGCCCGGTTTCACCTTCGCGACGATGGAGAACCCATAGTTAGCTGGAGTACGCGGATAGACCGGCCCGTACCGGCCCTGTTCGTACTCAAAGTATCCCGTCTCGGGAATAGCCATCGCTGCTGGCCTGGACCAATTCTCGTTGCTTGTGGCCACGTTGTCGTCCCTTCCTTCGGTCTGGCTTCGGTAGCTGGAACGAAACCCACTGTATGCAGCGCAGGGACCCCTCGCTTATCATTACGGGACAGACTGCTGATCATTTCGGGACGTCGGAGAACCGGTGAAACCATTGGCGCGCTATGCGGCTCTGAACGAATACGTGGAGCTGTGCCGATCGCTGGGCATCGACCCGGTGGGGCTGTTGCGCGCGTCCGGCCTGGACCCGGCCGGTCTGAGCCTGCAGGACCGCTGGGTGCCCGCCGCCGCGATCGCCGAGCTGCTCGAGCACTCGTCCGTCGCGACGAACTGCGCGGATTTCGGGCTGCGCCTGGCCGAGCGCCGCCGCTTCGCCAATCTGGGTCCGCTGAGCCTGGTGGTCCGCGAGGAGCCCGACGTGCGCAGCGCTCTGACCGTGATGTCGCGGCACGAGGACATGTACAACGAGGCGCTGCACACCCGCCTCACCGAACAGAACGGCCTCGCCACCATCCGGCTGACCCTCGATATCGGGCAGCCCGGCGACACCCGCCAATCCGTCGAACTCGCGATCGGCGTGCTGCACGGCCTGCTCGCCGGCTTCCTCGGCGCCCCGTGGCAGCCGGTGGAGGTCCGCTTCACCCACCCCGCGCCGCCCGATCTGCGCGCCCATCACCGGGTCTTCGGACCGCAGGTGACCTTCGAACAGGACTTCAACGGAATTCTCACCTACACAAGCGATCTCGACGCACCCAATGCGATGGCGGATCCACAGCTGCGCGCCTACACCCAGCGGCTGCTGGACCCCGTCCACCCGGTCCGTCCCGCGACCACCGCCGACCGCGTCCGCGAGCTCATCGAACTGCTACTCCCCACCGGCCGCTGTTCTGTGGAGCAGGTGGCCCGCAGTCTGGGCGTCGACCGCCGCACCGTCCACCGCCGCCTCGCCGCCGAAGGCGAGACCTTCAGCTCGCTACTGGATTCGACCCGCGCCGAATTGGCCCGCCACATGGTCGCCAACCCGCGCCGCTCCCTGACCGAGACCGCCGAACTCCTCGGCTTCTCCGCCGCCGGAAACTTCTCCCGGTGGTTCCGCAAACAGCACGGCTGCAGCCCCGCACAGTGGCGCCGCGCCCGGGCATCGGCCGAGGCGACCTGACCTTCAGCGCCGCGGCTCGGGTGTCACCGGGGTTCCCGGGGCCTTGCGGTCCTCGCCGTCGATCACGATGGGGGCGTCGGGGCCGAAGGCCATGCCGAATTGGGGGCGGCCGTCTGCGGCGAAGTACATGGGTTGAACGCGGATGCTGCGGCCGGGCCAGCCGGTGCCGGGTTCGAGGCGGGCGTGGTAGGTGATCCAGGGGCGGCCGTCGATGGTGAGGAATCCGTTGTGGCCGGGGGCGATGGCGCCGGGACCGCCGGGGAGTACGGGGCCGCCCGATTTGGTCCAGGCGTCGGGGTCCATGGGGTCGCCGCCGCGCGCCAGTTCGAGGAGGCCGAGGCAGTAGGTGTCGTCGAAACTGGCATTGGCGGAGAAGGTTGCGAAGAGGCGGCCGTCGGGTGCGATGAGGGGTTGCGGGGCCTCGTTGATGAGGAGATCCGCGTCGTTGGGGACGGTTTCCCAGGCGGCGGTGGGTGTTGCGATGCTGACGCGGTCGCCGATCGGCGTCATGGGATCCGACATGCGGACCACGCAAATGTCTTGTACGCGTGTGTCATCGGGATCGCGCAGGCACGACCAGAAGAAATAGCCGGCGCCCGCGTACTGCTGATAGGTGCCGTCGATGGCCCAGCCGCCGGGCAGGTTCAGGGGTCCGAGGTATTCGTAGGGGCCGGTCGGGTCGTTTCCGGTGGAGCGCAGCGCGTACATCCGATGGGTCTCGTTGCGGTCGTCCTCCTGCCCCGCAAAGTAGATCCACCACCGGTCGCCGATGTGCACGAGTTCCGGAGCCCAGATCTTGGTGCAGGCGGGGGCGGGGCAGTCGGGGTGCTCCCACACCACCTTCGGCTCGCTCTCCTCCAGTCCCCCGAGCGTGTCCGAACTGCGGATCACGATGTTGTCGTCGTTGTAGAAGTCCCCCTGCACCAGGTGGAATCGGCCCTGGTAGTAGGTCATGCTCGGGTCGGCCCCGGCGGCCAGCACCGGATTGGTGAATTCCTCGCTGTGCGAGCCGGTTGCCGAGGCCTTCGGTGTATTGCCCGCTGCGACCATCGTTCCGACGCCCACTGTCAGAACACCGACCAGTCCGACGGCTCTTCGCCAAACCACCAGCACCACCTCCGGCAAACGTCGAGAATCCAGTCTCGACGCCGTCGTGGGCGAGTTCAATCACAAACGGAAAGCCGCAGGACCGCGCAGCGATTCGCTGGGACTCCACAACGATCGGCTGCGTCGCTACCGGCTCCCGGCGCACAGCGCGTGCTCGATCAGGGCGCTGCCCACGTTCTCCTGCTCGAGGACGTGTTCCGCGGTGTCGCCGCGGGCCTCGGACATGGACACCACCGCGCTTCGCGTGCCGTCCTCGGTGACGCCGTTGAGGGTGATGTAGCCGCCGTCCCCGCCCTCGTGACTCCAGTAGGTTCCTCCGCAGCTGAGGGGGCGTTCGGCCAGACCGAGCCCGTATCGGCCACCGGGCCACATCTGCTGGAGCTCCGCACTCACCGGGACGGTCTGCTTCATCTCCGTGAGCTGCCGGGCCGGGAGCAGCCGGCCGCCGAGCAGCGCGCGAAAGAAGCTGTTCTCGTCCCGGGTGGTAGTGGCCCACGAAAGGGTCTCGTGCTCAACGGGTATCTGATCGGTGACATCCACCTCGGCGCCGGGACCGAAGAATTGGTAGGCCCGGGCGTGCGGCTCGGGCAGCGTGGGCGAGGCGCCGGTCCACCGGGTCTGGTCGAGCCCGAGCGGGCCGAGGATGCGGGCTTCGATTTCCTGGTGGGCGGGTCGACCGGTGGCTTGCTGAATGATCATGCCGAGCAGGACATATCCGGTATTGGAGTACTGCCAGCCCTGCCCGGGCGGGAAGTCCGGCGCCTGGGCCATGGCACGGGCCACCAGCTCCTCGGGACTGTAGAGGTCGTAACGCTGCTGGTAGTACTCCTCCGGCGTGGTGTATCCGGGTAGGTCGTCGTGAATACCGCTGGTGTGCTGGAGCAGGTGGCGAATGGTGATCCGGCTGCCGTTGTTGCCGTTGCCCTGCACGACTCCCGGCAGCCAGCGGTCGACCGTGTCGTCGAGAGTCAGCGTGTGCTCGGCCTCCAGTTGGAGGACCACGGTGGCGACCAGGGTCTTGGCGGTGCTGGCCATGCGGAAGTAGCCGTCGGAGGGGACCGGAAGGCCGGTGTTCAGGTCGGCGGTGCCGCCGGTGGCGACCGATTGCCCACCGTCGGGCGCGATGACGCGGGCCTGCACTCCGCTGACACCGAGGGCGTGGATCGCTTCGGTGTCCTGGCGCAACTGTTCAGCGAGCGAGGGACCGGCGGGCTGGGCGACCGCGGAGGCCATCTCGGCGACGAGCAACGCGGCGGCACAGAGGGCAACCGAAAGGCGCCCGCGCAGAGTCGAAGTCATGGCTGAACGCTAGTTTCGCCACCGCCCCGGCGTAATCCGGCACATCCCCAGAATCGGAATGGGGGAAATCCCCGAGCCCGACCCGAGGAGCTGTCAATCCAGTTCGGCGAGTTTGGCTTCGAGCAGAGTGCGCTCCTGGTCGTTGCCGCACAGGACGATGGCCAGGTCGAATTCGGTTCGGGCTTCGGCTGTCCGGCCCAGTCTGGCGAGCAGTTCCCCGCGGACGCTCGGGAGCAGGTGGGAATTCGGGAGGGCCGCAGCCGATCTGAGGTCGTCGACGATGGCGAGGGCAGGGGCGGGACCCTCGGCCATGGAGACGGCGACGGCCCGGTTGAGGTCGATGATCGGGGACGGCGAGAGCCGGGCCAGGGCTTCGTAGAGCAGGACGATGCGGGGCCAGTCGGTGGCCTCGACGGAGTCGGCTACGGCGTGACATTCGGCTATCGCGGCCTGCAGACCGTAGGCGCCGAGGCCGCGGCCGATGCGGGCCGCCTGGTCGAGGGCGGCGCGGCCGCGGCGGATGGCCGCCCGGTCCCAGCGCATTCGGTTCTGGTGTTCGAGCAGGATCGGCCGGCCGGTGGCGTCGGTGCGGGCGGGGAAGCGAGCGGCAGTCAGTTCCAGCAGGGCCAGCAAACCATGGACCTCGGGTTCCTCGGGGACGAGGCGGGCCAGGACCCGGGCGAGGCGCTGGGCTTCGGCGGCGAGGTCGAGGCGGATCAGGTGTGCGCCGGAAGTGGCCGAGGAGCCTTCGGTGAAGATCACGTAGACCACGTTCAGGACCGAACCGAGCCGGGCGGCGCGTTCGTCGGCCGGGGGGATGGCGAACGGAACCTGCGCCGCCGCAAGGGTTTTCTTGGCGCGGGTGATGCGGGCCTGCACCGTCGCGGTGGGCACCAGGAAGGCCTTGGCGATCTCGTCGCTGGTCAGGCCGCCGACCACGCGCAGGGTCAGCGCCACCTGTGCCTCGCGGGACAGCACCGGATGGCACGACACGAACATGAGCGCGAGCACGTCGTCGTCGATCTGATCGGGATCCCAGAGCGGTTCCGCCCCTGGCGTTTCCGCAGGTGTCCCGCCGGTGGCGACCCCGCCCTCGCCCAGGTCGCGGGCGAGGGCGCGGTACCGGTCGTCACGGGTGGCGCGGCGGCGGAAGGCGTCGATGGCGCGACGCCGGCCGACGGTGAGCAGCCAGCCCGCGGGATTGCGTGGCACGCCGTCGCGCGGCCAGGTCACCAGCGCCTCGGCCAGCGCCTCCTGGGCGAGGTCTTCGGCCAGGGTGAAGTCGCCGGTGTAGCGGGCCAGGGCGCCCACGATGCGCGCGGATTCGATGCGCCACACCGCGGCGACGGCGTCACGACCGGTGGGGTCGGCCATGGCTCAGCGGCTCACAGTTGCCCGGTGGCCTCGCGCCAGGCGCGTTCCTTCTGGATCCACTCGTTGTCCTGCGGGAATTCGTCGATGGTGGTGACGCGCCGGATCTCGGTCTTGAATCCGGGACCGAACGACGGCGCTCGCCTGGCCCATTCGACGGCCTCCTCCTTGGAGGCCACGTTCAGGATGTAGAAGCCGCCGAACAGCTCCTTGGTCTCGCCGTAGGGTCCGTCGGTGACCAGCGGCGGCTCCGACGAGAAGTCCACCACCACACCCTCTTCCGCACTGTCGAGACCCTCGGCGGCGAGCAGGACCCCGGCCCGGATCAGCTCGTCGTTGAAGCGCCCGACGGATTCGAGCACCTTCTCGAAATCGGCCTCGGCCATGGCCGCATTGCCCTCGTCGCCGGCGCGCCAGATCA
Source organism: Nocardia sp. CA-151230 (assembly GCF_050942175.1). Classification (NCBI taxonomy): domain Bacteria; kingdom Bacillati; phylum Actinomycetota; class Actinomycetes; order Mycobacteriales; family Nocardiaceae; genus Nocardia; species Nocardia sp. CA-151230. Next base: position 1,721,787 of record NZ_CP192061.1, on the reverse strand, counting down.
GCATGTATTTCACGGGATCATTCCTCCTTGTCGCGGGTCGCTGTCCGACCCTCTCACACGAAGGTCGAACGACCTCCCCGACAGATCGACAACGGCCGCGAAAAAAGATCGGCAGGGCCCGATCGCCACCAGTGGTCAGCGACAACCGCCGAGCTGTCGGAGTACCGCCCGGTAGAGGGTGTGCCATTCCGCATTGCCCTGGCCGGCGAAGTCCCCCGCACCATTGAACTGAACGGTATGTGCGAGGCGCACGCCCGTCAGGCATCCCGCCGGGCTGACGGTAATGTACTGCCCCTGGAAACCATTGGCCTGGAAGCCGTCCGGGGTCGCCCCACTCCACCACTGGTAGCCGTAGCCGCCCGGTTCGGTGTCACCCGAGTCCGTGGCGGGCAGCAGCGTGGTGGTGGCGGTGGTGACCCACTCCCCCGATACGATCCGGCGGCCGTCGGGAGTGCTGCCCCCGTTCCGCATGAGTTCCCCGAAGCGCGCGAAATCCCGTGGCCGGGCGAACAGTTCCTCCGAGGCGACGGCGGCCCCGGTGCGGTCGGTCATGATGTCCGCGGACGCCTCCATCCCGGCGGGCTGCCACAGCTGCTGGGAAAGAAGCTCATCGAACGGCCGGCCGTAGACCTTCTCCAGCAGTGCGCCGATCCGGTCGCCGGTTGTCCGGTTTCCCCACCCTTTTGGCCGGATCGGCCCTCCTGGATCCGCGGCCCGGGCGGGTTGAATCCCCTCATTCTTCGGCACGCGAATGGAGAGTCCATGGCAGACAAGGAAACTCGACCGGCACAGCGGCGAGTCTGCATCGTCGGCGCCGGTCCCGCCGGGCTGTCCGCGGCGCGGGCCCTGAAGCGGCTGGGCATCGCCTATGACCAGTTCGAACGGCATTCCGATGTGGGCGGCATCTGGGATCTCGACAACCCGGGTTCACCGATGTACGAATCCGCGCACTTCATTTCGTCGCGGAAGACCTCGGGATTCTTCGACTTCCCCATGCCCGACGCCTATCCCGACTACCCGGGCAATCGGCAGATCCTCGAATACACACGGGCTTTCGCGGATGCCTACGGGTTGCGCGAGACCGTCCGGTTCGACACCGAGGTCGCCGATGTCGAGAGGGACGGCGGCGACTGGCTGGTGACCCTCGCGGACGGCACGCAATATCGCTACCGGGCCGTCATCTGCGCCACCGGCGTCACCTGGGCGCCCCGCCGACCCCGGCATCCGGGCGAATTCGCCGGCGAGATCCGGCACTCCTCGGAGTACCGCAGCCCGCTGGAGTTCCGCGGCAAGCGAGTGCTCATCGTCGGGCTGGGCAACTCGGGGGCCGATATCGCGTGTGATGCCGCGGCCAATGCGGCCGCCGCGTTCGTCAGCATCCGGCGCGGCTATCACGTGATTCCCAAACACGTCCTCGGGATCCCGAGCGATGAGCTCGCCGATACCGGGCCGCAGCTGCCGCTCTGGCTGGAGCGGCCGTTCTTCCGCGCGTTGCTCCGGCTCGTTCAGGGCGATCTCACCAAATACGGCCTGCCCGAGCCGGATCACAAGCTGTTCGAATCGCATCCGCTGCTCAACAGTCAGCTCGTCCACTACCTCCAGCACGGCGATGTGGCGATCCGGCCGGATATCGCGAGCCTGGACGGCGATCGGGTCCGGTTCGCCGACGGCAGCAGCGAAGAAGTCGACCTGGTTCTCTACGCCACCGGCTACGACTGGGCGATCCCCTATGCCGAACGGCATTTCACCTGGAGCGAAGGACGACCGGACCTGTATCTGTCCGCGTTCAACCGCGAGCATCGAAATCTGTTCGGACTGGGCTATCTCGAGGTCAATTCGAGCGCCTACACCCTGTTCGATCACATCAGCAATGTGCTGGCGCAGTACCTGCACGATCAGGACCATGCCCCAGCGCGGGCGGCGGCATTCGACCGCTTGATCGCCACCGATCATCCGAAGCTCAACGGTGGCATCAACTTCCTGCCCACCGCACGCCACCGCGCCTACGTCGACGCCCGCGCGTATCACCGCTATCTGGGCAGCCTGCGCAAACGCCTGGGCTGGCAGACTCTCACCCCGGGCATGTTCGATGCGGTCGGGTCCGCCCGCGATGTCCGGCAGGTGCAGGCCTGAGCACGCGGCACGGCGCCGGGCTCACTCCGGTTCTTGCCGTGCGGAACTCGGCGGATGCCCCGTCCAGCGGATATACGCGCGACGGAATTCCCGGACATCGCTATAGCCGACTTCGCGAGCAACCACGCCGACCGGCAGATCGGATCGGCGGAGCAGGAAGATCGCGCGCCGCTCCCGGACCCGGTCCCGGACCGTACTGAAACTCGCACCGGCGGCGGCGAGCTGGCGGCGCAGGGTGCGCTCGGTGACATGCAGGTGGGTGGCGACCTCGGCCATGGTCGGCGGATGGCGGAGGTCGCGCTCGAGCACCGCCTCGACGGCCACCACGATGTCCGGGGCCGGATGGCCGGCATCCAGCAGCCGCCGGCAGGCCTCGATGGCGATGGTCCGGGTCGGCGCACTGTGGGTTGGCAGCGGAAGCTCCAGTGCGGCAACCGGAATGACCGCGCGGTTGGCTCCGGCGGAGAAGTCCACCGGGCAGCGCAGGAAGCGGCGGTACTCGGCGGCATACGGCGGGGGTGGGTAGGCGAGTTCCACCCGAGTCGGCGACCAGCCCGGGCCGAGCACCGAGCGCATCAGAATCAGCACACTGCACAGGACTTCCTCGCACAGGAAGGCGAGCAGCCGGGGTTCGGGCCGGCGCTCGTGCAGCCGCAGCGCGATCTCCTGGCCGGAGCGCTCGACGTCCACATCCATCAGCGTGCCCGATGCCTGGTGCAGATCGATCCCGACCGACAGCGCCTCGCCGACGGTGGCGCACGAGCGCATGGCGACCCCCAGCATCCCCATCGACAGCAGGCTGTCGCGCATGCCCACCCGCATGCCGAGCGGCCGGCCGGGCAGCGCCTCCACCGCGCGGCGCAGGACGGTCGCGGCATCCTGGAACGACACCTTCACCGAATCCACCGCGACCAGGCCGTCCGGATCCAAACCTGTTCCCGCGAACCATGATTCGACGTCACAGCCGTCACGCCGGCCGATCTCGGCGACCCCGGTCAGGACGGCGGGCGGAATGATCGGCAGGTCCAGCCGGGCGTCCACACGGTCCCGGTGCCGCACGGCGGGGTCGGTCACAGCGCTACTCCTGCGGTGCCGGCCGCCGCCTGAGTTGCAGGGCCAGCTCGACATGCCCGCTGTCGAGCAGGAATCCGAGGAACATCGCACGGAAGGCCGCGTGCACGGTGTCGGGCGGCAGCGCACCCGGCGAAGACATCTCGTGCAGGGCGAGCCCGTGCGCCAGCGCCGTGAAGGCAGGCGCCATGGCATCCGGATCCGGGGCCCCGGCCGCCCGCGCGCCCGCGGCGGCGGCCCGGCGCGCGGCGGTCAGCGCACGGGTGACCGCGTCACGGGATTCCGGGCGACGCGCCGCATGCAGGTAGGCCTCGAACAGCGCGAGGGTTTCCGGTGTGCGCGGCGTGGCGGCGGCGGTGAAGGCGGCCGCGATCTCGTCGGGTGAACCGTGCGCCTCGGCGAGCGACTCCGCGATCGCGATCTGGGTGTCGGCATCCTCTTCGGTGTAGACGCGCAGCGCCTCCTCGGTCAGCGCGTCGATCGAGTCGAAGAAGTAGCCGACGGTGGTCAGCGGCAGCCCGGCCTTCTCGGTGACCGCGCGATGGGTCACCCCGGCCACGCCGACCTCGGCCGCCACCTCGACTGCGGCTTTGAGCAGGGCTGCTCGCCGAGCCAGGGCGCTCGGGCGATGGCGACGTTCGGTCACGCCGCCCACCCTAGTCGCTCTCTGTAATTCCTTACAGATTTACCCTGGGCAAAGTCTGTAAGTTCTTCTAGGCTTGCTCGGCATGACGCCCCTCCACGCCTTTCGCGACGATGCCCTCGGCGAACACGACGCGGTAGCCCTCGCCGATCTGGTCCGCGCCGGCGAGGTGAGCCCGCAGGAGCTCGCCGCAGCCGCCGTCGACCGGGCCCGCGCGGTCGACCCCGAGCTGCACGCGGTCGCCTGCCCGCTCTACGACTCCCCGCGCTACGCCACCCGGCCCGGCGGCGCGCTGTACGGAGTGCCGACGTTCGTGAAGGACAACACCGATGTCGCGGGCCTGCCGACGAACCATGGCAGCGAAGCCTTCCGGGCCCGGCCCGCCGCCAAGGACGGGGCCTACACCCGCCAGTTCCTCGGCACCGGACTCACCCTGATCGGCAAGTCGCGACTGCCGGAGTTCGGCTTCAACGCCTCCACCGAGTACATGACCGAGCCGGCCGCGCGGAACCCGTGGAGCCTGGCCCATTCGATCGGCGCGTCGTCCGGCGGATCGGCCGCGCTCGTCGCCGCCGGTGTCGTCCCGATCGCGCACGCGAACGATGGCGGCGGATCCATTCGCATTCCGGCCGCGTGCGGCGGACTGGTCGGGCTCAAGCCGAGCCGCGGCCGGCACGTGGATGGTGAACAGGTGAAACATCTTCCCGTTCACATGATTTCCGAGGGCGTGGTCACACGCACTGTCCGCGATACCGCGGCGTTCGTGGCCGCCGCCGAGGATGTGTGGCGCAATCCGAGACTCGCACCGGTCGGGGCGGTGCACGGCCCGGCCCAGCGCCGACTGCGGGTGGGGCTGATCATGCGCAGCGTGACCGGCGCCGAGGTCGACGTGCCCACCCGGACGGCGGTCGAGCACACCGCGAGTCTGCTGGAGCGGGCCGGTCACATCGTGGAACCGATCACGCTGCCGGTCACCGCGCAGTTCGCGGCCGACTTCGTGCAGTACTGGGCGCTACTCGCCGATCTCGCGGTCAGCACCGGGAAGATCATCCTGGACCGGTCCTTCGACGCCGCCAAGGCCGACGGCCTCACCCGCGGCCTGCGGGACCATCATCGCCGCACCTTCCACCGCACCCCGGGTGCGCTGCGGCGACTACGCCGGGTGCCGGCCGCCTACGCCCGGATGTTCGCGCGGCACGAAGTGGTCGTCTCGCCGGTCCTCTCGCACACCACGCCGGAACTCGGATTCGTCTCGCCGACGGTTCCGTTCCCCGAATTGATCGAGCGGCTCACCGGTTATGTGGGCTATACACCGTTGAACAATGTCGCCGGAACCCCCGCTATATCGCTGCCCATGGGCCGAACCAGCGCGGGACTGCCGGTCGGCGTGCAACTCTCCGGTGCACACGGCGACGAGCGAACCCTTATCGAACTGGCGTATCTCCTCGAATCCGAACAGCCTTTCCCGCGTATCCACATCCCGACGGAGGGTCAATTGCTGGGATGATTCCCGGAATGACGCCTGAGAATCGGGCATTCTCTCCGAAATTTCAGGACATTACTCGCACGTAGCCACAACACCGGGTGCATTCTGGACTACAGGCAAGGAGTTTTCTCGGTTCGAGGGAGGTAGGGACATGGTCAGGGTGACGGCGGTCAAACCGAACGGAGAACACTGGCATCCGCATCCCGGTGACGCCATCGAGGACCCGGGCGAAGGCCCAGCTCTGGTGCTGTGCCTGCTCGGCATCGCATGCCTCGGCATGACACTCACGGCCGCTGCGTCCGGCTACCACGGCTGGGCGATACTGGGCGCGATCGCGACCGCGGTGCTCATCGTCTCGGGTTTGCTGATGATCCGCTTCGAATACTTCCGCGAATTCAAACGGGAGCAGCGTGGCGGGCGGCACGGGCACAACCCTCTGGTCCGTGGAGCGTGGCGTCCGCGGCAGGTCAGTTCGTGGCAGGCGCGGCGTGGAATCCAGTCGTGACCGGTCACCCGGCCACGATCCGGGACTGAACTACTGAACTACTGAACCGAAACGATCGGCTAGTCGGAGGTGACGGAAAGTAGGCCGAATCGGTTGACAGCGGCGTGATTGTGGCCGTCGGCGCTCGTGATGACCACCTCGGCAGGATTGATCAGGGCAATGCAGCAGAAGAGCCCGTCGTCCTGCTGAATGCCGAGCGACAGGAACCGATGATTGTTGGCCCGCTGCCATTCGTCGAGGGCGGCGTAGAGCCCTCGCATGGTAGCGCTTTCGAAGTAGACGACATTGTGCTTGTTGAGTTCGGACACCGACCGATCATGCACCGGCCGTCATCAGCGCTGCCCGCAGATCGATGCGATCGTCGAGGCCGGACAGGTCGCGCCCGGCCCCTTCAACCCGGTGGCCTCGCCCTGGCCGATACCCTTCGCGAGGCCACCGTCGGATGCCATGACGGACCGGGCAGCCATGAATGTTGCCACAGGGTATCTGCGGTCGGACCGGGTTGGGGCACAAGGGATTACGAGGAACCGACCGGCCCGGATTTGACAAGCGGTACGACCGGGCCCACCATTGCCCAGTCAGCACCTCGCTAGGCGAGGCTCCTGTACGAACACAGGCCACTGATCCGACGACGTCGAGAGACGCCCAGGGTTAGGACAGATCACCCCGGATTAAGGGGTGATCCGAAGTGGCTTCCCCGGGCCGCGAGCCCTCCGGATACGTCGTGCAGTGCCGAAGCTCTGACGAGAGGGGTGCAGGGTCCACGCCGTCGCGCGGGGCCCGGATCCCTCTTGCCGTGCGCGATGCGATACCCGATGTAGCGACGTCCACGTACGTCCCGGCGGCAAGGAGGTGAGGGACGAACAATGAGTTCCGGCGATAGTCCGTATCCGAGTACGGATTTCACTCTCCTGACGTCCCCGGCTTGCCGCATTCCGGTCACCGGCTGACCCGTTTCCCGCACAGGCGTTCCCGGCGCTCCACCGTCGGGCGGTAGCCCGCGCGTGCCCCGGGCCGGTCGATCCGTGCCCGAACTCGCTCGGCGGCCGGGCGTATTCCGCACGCCCGCACCCCTGATGATCGAAAGCGAGGGACAGGCCATGGCCTTCTTCGCGAACGGCCCCAGCCGCCGCACCTCCACCGTCGCCGTGCCCGCCGCAGCCGGCCGGCCCGACACCCACCCCACCGGCGCCGTCATGGACAGCGCGCACGTCGGCGACATCGTCGGCGCGCTCGGCTCCATCGGCCGGCACGACACCCTCGAAGGCCGTTCCCGCCTCCAGCGTTTCCGCATGCTGCTGGCCATCATCGGGCCCGGCCTGATCGTCATGGTGGGCGACAACGACGCCGGCGGCGTGGCCACCTACGCGCAGGCCGGGCAGAACTACGGCATGGCGCTGGTCTGGACCCTGGTGCTGCTGATCCCGGTGCTCTACGTGAACCAGGAGATGGTGGTCCGCCTCGGCGCGGTCGCCGGAGTCGGCCACGCGCGCTTGATCTTCGACCGCTTCGGCAAGTTCTGGGGCGCGTTCAGTGTCGGCGATCTGTTCATCGTGAACGCGCTCACCATCGTCACCGAGTTCATCGGTGTCTCCATGGCGCTCAACTACTTCGGGCTGCCCAAGGGCGTCGCCGTGCCACTGGCCGCGGTCGCGCTGTTCGCCATGGTGGCCGGCGGTTCGTTCCGGCGCTGGGAGCGGTTCCTTTTCGGGCTGATCGCACTGAACATCGTCATGTTCCCGCTGGCATTCCTGGTGCACCCCAAGGCATCCCAGGTCGCTCACGGATTTCTGCCGTCCTTCCCGGGCGGGCTGAACTCGACGCTGCTGCTGCTCATCGTGTCCATCGTGGGCACCACGGTGGCGCCGTGGCAGCTGTTCTTCCAGCAGTCCAACATCGTCGACAAGCGCATCACTCCCCGCTGGATCCGCTACGAGCGCATCGACCTGTGGATCGGCATCGTCGTGGTCATGGTCGGCGCGGTCGCCATCATGGCGGCGACCACCTTCGGCCTCGCGGGCACGGCCGCGGCCGGCAGCTTCACCGATGCCGGGGCCGTCGCCCACGCGCTGCACGACCACGTGGGCACCACCGCCGGCGCGCTCTTCGCCATCCTGCTGCTGGACGCCTCGCTCATCGGCGCCAATGCCGTCGGCCTGGCCACCACCTACGCCCTCGGCGACACCCTGGGCCGGCGGCACTCGCTGCACTGGAAGGTCTCCGAGGCGCCGGCCTTCTATATCGGATACGCGGCCCTGCTCGGTGTCGCCGCCGCGGTGTCGTTCAGCCCCGATCACGTGCTGGGCCTGCTGACCCAGGGGGTGCAGGCGCTGGCCGGGGTGCTGCTGCCGTCGGCGACGGTGTTCCTGGTCCTGCTCTGCAATGACAAGGCCGTGCTCGGCCCGTGGGTGAACACGGTCAAGCAGAACATTGTCGCCGGGGTCATCGTCTGGTCGCTGGTGCTGCTGTCGCTCGCGCTGACCGCGGCCACCTTCTTCCCGGACCTCCCCACCACGACCCTCGAGATCGGCTTCGGCGCGGGCGCGCTGGTCGGTGTCCTGGGCGGGGCGGGCATGCTCATCGCCTGGCAGCGCGGCCGGCGTCGCCAGGCCGAGCGGACCGCGGCCGAGCTCGGCGGACTGGATCCGGATCAGGTGGAGGAGCTGGACTCAACTCGCCTCACCAAGGCCGAGCGCAAGGCCATTCTGGAGGCGGACCGCGACACCTGGCGCACCCCCGCGCTCGACACCCTGGCGCGACCGGCGTTCTCGACGGCGCGCACGGTGGGCATGTTCGCCCTGCGCGGCTACCTGCTCCTCGCGGTGATCCTGGTGGGCGTCAAGATCTTCCAGTCCATCGGCGGCTGATCAACCACGGCGCGGCCGCAGTTCCTGCACATCGTCACCGATGCACCTGGGCTGCGGCCGTTTTCGATGAAGCTCAGCAGGGTGTGGGATGAAATCGGACCGCACCACACAGGTTTGGACGAATCCGGTTCGGGGAATACCCGGGGTGCGCGACCGTCAGAGATCGTCGAGATCAGGAATGGGAGGCAGGATCGGCTCGGGCCACTCCTCCAGAGTTGCCACCTGCAGGTGGATGAACGCTGCGATGCGGTGCCGGGCCGAGGACGGGAGTCGCTCGATATCGGCCGGGCTCAGGACGTGTGCGCCGAAGGAGTGGGGCTGTGGCGCTTCAGGGTCAGGCGATTCGGGAACAACCTCTAGCTTTGGCCGCGAAGCAGTGGCCGGAATGTCTGGCTCATCCGGGTCTGCAGCAGCGGCGGCGGTTCGCACCATGCCGTGACCATAACCCTTTGATAACGCCCGCGGGGAGGCGTTGGCGCACTTGTGTCTTCGGGCTGCGAATTCAGCGAAGCCATTGTATTGGCGAGAGAAATGTGCAGGCAGAGTCGGCCCTTCGGAAATTCGGTGGGCCCGCGCCGGAACACTATGGTGATGGGCGTCACTCTGTCAACACTTCGGACAAAGCTCCCCGGAATGGCGCGAAAACTCCCCTGGACACCCCCGAAAACTCCCGCGGGCGATTCAGAGTGGGCGGCGCGCAATGGCATACAAATCACGCGCCGGACCGGTCGGCTTCTGTCCGATCGGCCATACCGCACGCAACTGTCTTTCCAGGTCCAGACCGGTCACCGTGGGCGACATCAGGATTCCCTCGGCCAGTTCGGTGGCCACCGCCAGGGAACTCAGCACGGCCGGCGCGATGCCGTCGGCGACGGCGGTCTTGATGGCCGTGGTCGAGGACAGCTCCAGCGCGACATTCGGCTCCCAGCCCGGCATTCCGGCGGACATGGCGCGCTCGAAGGAGTTCCGGGTCCCCGATCCGGGTTCGCGATAGATGAGCGGACTGCGCGCCAGTTCGGCCGCGTCGATCTCGGCCCGGCGGGCCCAGGGGTGACCGGGCGCTACCACCACGACCAGCCGATCCCGGCCCACCACATCGCTTTCCAGTTCGGTCGGCAGGCGCGGGCTCTCCACGAACCCGATTCCGGCCCGGCCCTCGAGCACCGCCTTGGCAACCTCGGCCGAATTGCCCGATTCCAGGGCGATGGAGGTGTCCGGCATCCGGGCACGCAGGCCCACCAGCCATTTCGGGAACAGGTACTCCGCGACGGTCTGACTCGCCGCCACCCGCAGCCGCGAATCCCGCTGGGCGCGCAGGCTGTCGATTCCGGCGTCCAGCCGCGCGGCCGCATCCACGACGGTGCGAGCCCATTCGGCGATGAGCGAGCCCGCCGCCGTCGGGCGCGAGCCGAGCGTCGTCCGCTCCAGCACGGGCACGCCCACCAACTGCTCGAGGTAGCGGATGCGCGAGCTGGCGGAGGGCTGACTGATGCCGTGCGCCTTGGCCGCCCGCCCGAGACTGCCCAGCTCGATCACCGACAACAGCAGATCGAGGGCGGCCAGATCGGGGACGCGCGGGGACAACGGCACAGAGCGAGTCTATGCAGGCCACCCGGCCGGGTCCGGCGACCCGCGCTCAGCGGGCGCCGGCCACCCGCTCGAGCACCGGCCGCCAGGTCTCGAGGGGATGGACGGTCAGGCCGACCACCTTGCCCGCATCGTCGGCGCGGCGCAGTGCGAGGGCCGCGGCGAAATCGGGATCGCGCTCGAAGGCCGTGATCTCCGCGGGCGTCATGGGACCGCCCTGCGCGATCAGGGTGCGCCGGCTCGACGGCGAAAGCGCCTCGGCGTGCACCGAATCCGTGGCCGCCAGATACCGCTTGGCCACCACGTGCAGTTCGACCAGCCGCGCGACCCGTGCGCCGAGCAGGGCCCGGACCGCGTCGCCGCCGTGGACTCCGTGTCCCGCGTCGTCGCCGGGCACCAGCACGTGCCCGATATCGTGCACCAGCCCGGCCACCTGGAGCTCCTCATCGCCGGGAAAGTCGCGGCGCAGGAGCTCGGCGCACTGCCGGTCGTGGTCGAGGATGTCGACCGGATCGCCGCTGCGGTCGGGCATGTCCCAGGCATCCGCGCAGCCGGCCAGCAGGGTCATGAGTTCGTCGACGGTGCCGATGGGCGCGCGGTTCACGCCCGCACCCTACGGGAATACCCGCACTGCCACCCGGATTGAACTAGTTGACATATCAACAATATGGCCTCGGGTCCGCCGCCGACCCGATTCGGAACGCATCGGACACTATTCAGCAAACCAACTGTGTGGCCGGTGAACGGGTCACCACGCCTGTGCGCCGGTTCCTCTGGAAGGAGCCTCCCATGCACGATCTGAGCGGCAAGACGATTCTCATCACCGGCGCGGCCCGGGGTATCGGCGCCGCGGCCGCCAGGCAGTCGCTCGGGGCCGGGGCGAATGTCGTGATCGCCGACGTGCTCGACGAGGAGGGCAAGGCGCTGGCCGCCGAATTGGGCTCGCGGGCCGTCTATCAGCACCTCGACGTCACCTCCGAACTCGACTGGACCACCGCGCTGGCCGCGGCCTGCGACGCCTTCGGCGGCAGCGTGCACGGCCTGGTGAACAATGCCGGCATCTCTACCGGAGAGCTGCTGGCCAATGAATCGGTCGAGCATTTCCGCAAGGTCATCGACATCAATCTGGTCGGCGTCTTCCTGGGCATGCGGACCTTCATCCCCGCGCTCAAGCAGGCGGGCGGCGGCTCGATCGTCAATATCTCCTCCGCCGCCGGGCTCATGGGCCTGGCCATGACCAGCAGTTACGGCGCCTCCAAGTGGGCGGTGCGCGGCATGTCCAAGGTGGCCGCCATCGAGAACGGCACCGACCGGATTCGGGTGAACTCCGTGCACCCGGGCATGACCTACACCCCGATGACCGCACCGGTCGGCATCCGGCAGGGCGAGGGCGGCTATCCCAATACCCCGATGGGCCGGGTCGGCGAGGCCGATGAGATCGCCTCGGCCATCGTCTTCCTGCTCTCGGACGCGTCCTCCTACATCACCGGCGCGGAACTCGCGGTGGACGGCGGCTGGACCGCCGGACCGACGGTGAAATACGTGATGGGCCAATAGCACTCCGGGCTCCCGGTCGAGGAGTTCCGGCGCTAGTGCTTCTCGATGCGGCTCGTGGGCGGGGTGACCGCCCCGCGGCCGCGCAGGTAGGTCTCCAGGGCGTCGAGATCGATGGGGCCGACCAGGGTTTCGCGGCTCTGCTGGAACACGGTGAAGCCGTCGCCCCCGGAGGCCAGGAAGTTGTTGGTCGAAACACGGTAGACCGCAACGGGATTCAGCGGCTGCCCGGCCACCTGTACGCTGCCGTCGACCACCTTGTGCCCCTTGGGCGCGCTGTCGGAGTAGGTGTAGGTGATGCCCGCGACCGACAGCACACCGGGCTTGCTGACGTTGTCCCACTGCTGCTCCAGCAGATTCAGGATCTGCTGTCCGGTCAGCGCCACCGCCACCACCTGATTGCCGAAGGGCTGCACGGTGTATGCCTGCTCGTAGGTGATGTTGCCGCCGGTCAGCCCCGCGCGCACCCCGCCCGGATTCATGAAGGCCGCCACGGCCTGCACGGTGGTCATGGCGTCGAGCATGGCGTCGGCGATGACGTCGCCGAGCGGGGAATCCCCGGCCGGAGCGGGCTCGGCGGGCACGGGCGCGGTGGCCTGGCCGATCACCCGATCGGCCAGCGGTTTCGCCTGTCCGGCAAAGTAATCCACCAGCTGGGCGGCGGCGGGCGCGGGCGTGACATCGCGGGTGACGACCCGGTTGACGGCCTTCGCCTCGACCTTGCCGTCGTGGAAGCGCAGGGTGACGTCGGTGACGAGGCGGCCGAAGGAGGCGGCCTGGGTGACCACCTTGCCGTCCAGTGTGCAGTTGTAGGCCTGGTGGCTGTGCGCGGTGAGCAGCACCGACACCGCGGCGTCGGTCCGGTGGGCCAGTGCCTGGACATCGGGTGAGATGCCGGCGCAGCCGTTGTAATCGACCGGGCGGCCGTGGGTTTGCTGGGCGCCGCCGTCGTGCAGCAGCGCCACCACGGTTTCCGCACCCGCGGATTTCATCTCGGGCACGTACTTGCCGATGGCGTCGGCCTCGTCACCGAAACGGTAGCCGCGAATGCCCTCGGGCATGACGATGTGCTCGGTGTCGGTGGTGACGACGCCGATGACGCCGATCTTGTGGCCGCCCAGCTCGAGCATGGTCCACGCCTTCAGCCCCGGCGGCAGCTGGCCGTTGCCGTCGGTGACATTGGCGGCCAGGTACGGGAACTTCGCCCCGGTGAACGGCTCGCCCGGCGTGCAGCCGTCGGCGGCGCATCCGCCCTGCTGGAGTCGCCGCAATTCGGCGACGCCGTGGTCGAATTCGTGATTGCCGACCGCGGAGGCCGCGACACCCACCGAGTTCAGGAAGTCGATGGTCGGCTCGTCGTGGAACAGCGAGGAGACGAGCGGGCTGGCCCCGATATTGTCCCCGGCCGACAGAATGGCGCTGTCCGGATAGGCCGCCTTCAGCCGCGCCAGATGCGCGGCCAGGTACGCCGCTCCCCCGGCGGTGTACGTCCCCACCTTGCCGTTGGCGCCGTCCGGCGGTTGCAGATTCCCGTGCAGGTCGTTGATCCCGAACAGGTGCACTTCACCCGGTTGCGCCTTGGGCAGGTCGCCGGTCGACACCAGCGGCACCGCGGTCGAGGTGGCGGGGGTCGGGTTGTCCGCACCGCCGCAGCCCGCCACCAGGCCCAGACTCAGTACCGCCGCGCACAGTCCCAGAACACGCCGCCGACCGTTCATAACTGTCGACTGTGGCAGACCTGGTCGACGGTCGCACGACGACCGGGTGAATTCCGGCGCTACCGAGCCGTGTTCATCTAGGCCGCGGTCCAGTCTGCTCGCCCGGGCCACGGTCGGCGTGATTCACCCAGGCCACGATCTGCGCGCGATTGCTGAAGCCGAGTTTGGTGAGGATGTGCTGCACGTGGTTCTGCGCGGTGCGCTCGGACAGCACCAGGGCGGTGGCGATCTCGCGATTGCTCAGCCCCGCGGCGACCAGCTGGGCCACCTCCCGCTCACGTGGGGAGAGCACCGCCCGCGCGGACGCCTCGGCGACAATGCTCCGCAGTCGGTCCGTCCACGGCGGCATGCCGATCGACTCGGCCTGCGGCAGTGCGGCTTTCGCCAGTGCCAGCGCCTCCTCGCTCGCCCCGCGCGCCAGCAGCACCGCGGCCAGATCAGTGCTCGACTCGACCACGAAACCCTGGACGCCGATATCACGGCAGATCTCCAGCGCGGTCCGCAACTCGCGTTCCGCGGCTGCCGAATCACCCAGTGCGGCGGCGAATTTACCGAGCCAGAGCGGCACCGGGCCGAAATAGTGCGCGTTGCCCGCACCGCTGATGACATGCCGATCGCGATACGGCCGCAGCTGGTCGGCGAACCACGCGATATGGGCGGTGTACCCGAGCGCCAGCGCGATGGATCCGCCGACGGTCATGACGATCAGCCGGAAGAACGGCGGAATGTCCCACTCCGGTGGCGGTCCGAGGCCGCGGTACAGCCCCGCCGCGTCATCGAGACGTCCGCTCTCCGCCAGGGGGATCGCGGGACCCAGCACGGCGAACAGCTGGTTGCGGACCTCGCCACGCTGGGCGGCGGGCGGAATGTCGAACGCCTCGTCCGGATAGCCGCGGTGGTGGCCGATGGTGCCGAGCAGCGCTCGGTAGGCGCCGAATCCGGCCGGATGGCCCAGGGATTCGGCCAGTTCCCGCGCCTGCCCCGCCACCCGCAGCGCTTCGTCGAACCGGCCCCGGGCCTGGGCCAGCGCGGCCTCGGTGAGCAGCACGTGCCAGGTGGCCATGGGTCCCCCGATGTGCCGCACACACCACCGCAGCCGCGACAGCTCCGTCTCGACGGCGGTCAGATCGCCGCTCTCCCAATGATTGTCGATCGCCCAGAGCCGGCCCCACAGCTCGGTGGCGGGCCGCCGCGACCGTACGCCGATGTCGATCATCCGCGCCGCCAGCCGCACCCGTTCGGCGAGATCCTCCGGCCAGGTGCAGGCCAGCTGCCGCGCCCGCAGCGCCGCCACCAGCGCCTCGGCATCACCACTGCGATCGGCCAATGCCAGTGCCTGCGCGCTGGTCTCGCCGATCTCGTCCCACCGGCCCAGATACGACGCGGCCTCGGTCGCGCGGGCCAGCAGCCGTGCCCGCAACGATTCCGGCAACCGCCCGGCAGCGCAGTTCGCTGCGGATCGCGCGTCGAAATCCACCGCGCCGAACAGACTCCCCGCATCGCTGTCCCGTGCCGGACCGCTGCCGCCCCGCTCCACCGTGGTCTCGTCCGCTGGGTAGCCGTCTCCGACTGACGCTTCTGCCGTCAGAGCTTCAATGCACCATTCGTGAATATCTCTGTCCCACAGATGATTTCCTACGGGCTCCAGGATCAGGGCGCGCTCGGCGAGTAGATTCGCGTCGCCGATGCGGCGGGCCAGTTCGCCGGCGGTCAGGCAGTCGTCGCGGGCGGGTTCGAGGTTCCCGGCGCGGAAGTGGGCGGCGGCGCGGGCCAGGAGGAGGCGGCCGCGGTCGGCGGGCGGGCGGTCGGCGGTGTGGTCGAGGGCGACGGTGTACAGCCGGGCGGCTTCCTCGAAGGCCAGGTCGCGCAGGGCATTGTCGCCCGCGCGGCGGGCCCACCGCAGGGCGGGCGCGCGGTCACCGGCGAGCGCGGATTCGGCGTAGTGACGGGCCAGGGCGGCGGCGTGCTGGTCGAGGGCGTCGGGATACAACTCCTCGATGGCGCGGGCGGCGCGCGCGTGCAGCAGCACCCGCTGTTGCAGGGGCAGCCCGTCGTGGAGGGCCGCGCGCACCAGAGCGTGTGTGAATCGCACTGTCCCGCCCGGTGATTCGAGGACGAGCAGGCCGGAGGCGACGGCCGTGTCCAGCGCGGGGAGGCATTCCAGCACGGGACGGCCGATCAGCCGCGCGGCGATCGCGACGGGGAAGGCGTCATCGAGGATGGCGGCCGCCCGCAACAGTTCCTGGGCGCGGGGTGGCACGGCGGCGAGGCGGCCGCGCACCACCTCCCGCAGTGTGGCGGGCAGGCGCAGCTCGCCGCCGGCGGCGCCGCGCAGGCCCCGCCCGAGTTCCCTGAGATAGAAGGGGTTTCCACCGCTCATCCGGTAGGCGGCGGCGGTAATGCGTTCGGGCACGGCACGTTCGGCCGCCGCGCTCAAGCAGGCTGCGGAGCTGCCTTTGGACAGGCCGGTCAGGTCCAGGACGTCGGTCACCGGTTCCCGCAGCAGTTCCGGCGCCACCGCCCGCCAGCCCGACTCGGCGTCGGCGGAGGCATCACGGGCGTTGGCGCACACCAGGATTCGCTGCTCGCGCCAGCCCCGCACGATGTGCCGCAGCGCCAGCAGCGACGGCTCGTCGGCCCAGTGGATGTCGTCGAGCACCAGCAGAACGGGCTCGTCCCCGGTGAGCCGGTCCGCGAACCCGTCGAAGAGCCGCGTCCGGCCGGTCGCGGGATCCTCGATATCGGGCTCGGATGCGTCGAAGGCCTGCCGCCACAGCCCGAACGGCGGCGCATCCCGGGCTTCGAGCGCCCGTGCCCAGAGCGTGCGGCCACCCCGCGTTCGGACCCAGGTCGTGAGTTCGGTGGCCAGGCGGGTCTTGCCGATGCCCGCCTCGCCGCGGCAGATGACCAGCCGCGGCGTGCCGTGCGCCGCCTGCTCCCATCGCCGGCGCAGGTCGGCGAGCTCGCGCTCGCGCCCGATGAACTCGGTCGACACGGGTACCTCCGGACCGCACGTTACTCGCACGCCACACCTCTCCGCCCGGAATGCGGATCACCGACCGCTACCCGCGCCGGTCGGTGATCTCGCCTTCGAAGGCCTCGATGGTGGCGTCCGGCCCAGGTGCGATGCCGGTGCGCTCGAAGGCCGGGAAGAGCCGTTCGGCGGCGAATCTGTCGGCCGCGGCAGCGGATTCCCAGACGTCCACGATGTGCAGGGTGCCGTCCAGCTCGCCGACGATGTGCAGCAGGTTGCCCGCCAGGGGCTCGGGTCCGAGCGCCTCGTGCACCTCCCGGTACCGCTGCAAGCCGACACCGGGCGTGTGACTGATGTGGATATAGGACATGGTCTCCTCCTCTCGGAGTCACCCGCGGTGGGTGCTGCCCGAAGCGTAGGAAGACCTGTCCCGCTGCCGCTTCCGCCGAATTACTCATGGCACGTACTCAGCGGCCACCGCACCCTCGGGGTGCGGCGGCCGGGCCCGGCTACTTCGGGTCTAGCTGCTGGACGCGCTGGCGAACGGGGTCGCGGCGCGAATGACAGGACGGCGGATCGGGTGCTGCCACAGGCCCTTTCGCTCCAGAATCGGCAGGACGCCCTCGCCGAACCAGTAGGCCTCCTCCAGGTGCGGGTAGCCGGAGAGCACGAAGTGGGAGATGCCGGCCTTCGAGTATTCGATGAGGCGTTCGGCCACCTCCTCGTGCGAGCCGACCAGCGCGGTGCCCGCGCCGCCGCGCACCAGGCCCACGCCCGCCCACAGGTTCGGGGCGATCTCGAGCCGGTCGGTGCTGCCGTTGTGCAGCTCCGACATCCGGCGCTGTCCCTCGGATTCGCTCTTGGCCAGGGCGTTCTGGACGCGCTCGATATCGGCCGGGTCGATTCCGGCCAGCAGCTTGTCGGCCACCGCCCATGCCTCCTCGGAGGTGTCACGGGTGATGACGTGGATGCGCAGGCCGTAATCCAGCTTGCGGCCGTGGTCCACGGCCAGCCCGCGGATCCAGTCGAGCTTGCGGCTGACCGCCAGCACCGGTTCACCCCAGGTGAGATAGGTGTCGGCGTACCGGGCCGCGACGGGTCCCGCCGGGGCCGAGGAGCCGCCGAAGAACACCGGCGGCACCGGATCGGGCCGATTGCTCAACAGCGCGTTCTCGACGTGAATGTGCTCGCCGCGGAACGTGACCGGCTCGTGCGAGTTCCACAGCGACCGCACCACATCCAGGAACTCTCCGGTCCGGGCGTACCGGGCCTCCTTGTCGGCGAAGTCGCCGTAGGCCGCCTGCTCCAGCGGTTCGCCGCCGGTCACCACATTGATGAAGAGCCGTCCTGCGGAATGCCGCTGGAAGGTGCCCGCCATCTGCGCGGCCAGGGTGGGGCTCATCAGGCCCGGGCGCAGGGCCACCAGGAATTTCAGCGTCTCGGTGGTCTCGACCAGCATCGCGGTGGTCAGCCAGGCGTCCTCGCACCAGGAGCCGGTGGGGGTGAGCACCGCCTCGAAGCCGTTGGTCTCGGCGGCCGCGGCGATCTGGTTCAGGTAGTGCAGCGAAGCCGGGCGGTCACCCGACATCGGGGTGCCGTGCCCGCCGGCCACCAGGCCCCGGGAGTCGCCGGAGGTGGGCAGGAACCAATGGAACGACAAGCTCATGCGCGGACTCCTAGGAGGTGAATCGGTCGTTGTAGCGGGTGTCGATGAAGTCGGCGATCCGGACCTTGCCCGGAATCAGCTTGGCATCGGAGAAACCTTCGGCCACTTGCTGTTCCGCGGCGATCGTCGCGTCATCGAGCGGGTGATCCTGGTAGTTGGCGCGATTCACGGCCAGGAGGGTGACGTCGTAGGGCACCCCGGTGATGGCGGCGGACTGTTTGGCCCAGTCCTCGCGATGGCCGGTGATCCACACGTGCGCACGCTGGATACGCACCAGCAGGTCCCGGACAGCGGCCGCATTCGCCTTGTTCTGCAACGTCTTCGAGCCCGTGACGAAGAAGCTGTCCGGCTTCACGTAGCCGGTGCCGTCCACCAGCACCCGATTGCCGCTCAGTTCGGCCTGGGCCACATAGGGATCCCAGACCGTCCAGGCATCCACCCGGCCGGTGGACAGCGCGGCGAGCGCGTCGGCGGGTTGCAGGTACTGCGGCTCGATATCGGAGAAGGTGAGCCCGGCCTTGGCCAGCACCGACAACAGGTGGTAGTGCGCGGAACTGCCCTTGGTGACCGCGATCTTCTTGCCGCGCAGGTCCTTCGGATCCTTGATCGACGAGTCCTTGGGCACCACCAGACCGTTCCCGGCCGCCCCGGAGTCGTAGGACCCGACAATCTTGATCTGGGACTTGGCCGCCGCCGCGAACACCGGCGGGGCGTCGCCGACACCGCCGAAGTCGATGGATCCGGCGTTGATGGCCTCGAGCAGGGGCGGTCCGGCGGTGAAGGTGGACCATTCGACTTTGTACGGGAGCCCCTTGCCCTCGCCGGAGACTTCCAGCAGGGCTTGCAGCGCAAGGCCTTTCTGATCGCCGATGTGCAGGGTCACCTGCGACAGATCCACCGATCCGTCCGCGTTCACGCCCTTGGTGTCGTCGCTGCCGGACGAGCACGCCGCGCTGACGAGGGCCGTGGCGACCGCCAGGGCGGCGAACAGGCGCTTGGATCTCATTCGGTGGTTCCTTCCGGGGTGACACCCAACTCGGCGAGCAATGCCGTACGCAGGGCCAGGAATTCGGGATGGTCGCGGCGGCGCGGGCGCGGCAGCTCGATGGGGATCTCGCGGGCGATGCGGCCGCCGTCGAGCACCAGGGCGCGATCGGCCAGCAGCACCGCCTCGTCCACATCGTGGGTGACCAGCAGCACGCCGGGCCGATGCCGGGCCCACAGGTTCAGCACCAGGCCGTGAATCGTGATGCGGGTCAGGGCGTCCAGGGCGCTGAAGGGTTCGTCGAGCAGCAGCAGATCCGGCTCCCGGACCAGGGCGCGGGCCAGTGAGGCCCGCTGCGCCTCACCGCCGGAAAGGGTCAGCGGCCAGGCTTCGCCGCGCGCGGCCAGGCCCACCTCGGCCAGCGCGGCTGCGGCCGCGGCCCTGGGGTTTTCGTGGCGCAGTCCGAGAGTCACGTTGTCGCGCACGCGTTTCCACGGCACCAGGCGCGGTTCCTGGAAGGCGACCGCGACCTCGCCGGATACGGTGAGCTCGCCGCCGGTCTCGTCGTCCAGGCCCGCCAGCGCCCGCAGCAGGGTGGATTTGCCGGAGCCGCTGCGCCCGAGCAGGGCCACGAATTCGCCGGGGCGGATGTCGAGATCCAGTCCGTGCAGGACCCGTCGTTCACCGAAGTCCTTGACCAGATTTCGAATTCGCACCACCGGGGAATCCGACGCGGCCGGGGCCGCCGTCGTCTCCTCCAGTTCGGCCAGCGTCGCCGCGATCACCGAATCGGTCAGGGTGCCAGGAAGCCGCGTCGCCATGACAGCGCTCTCCTCTCGATGGAACGAACGAGCGCGTCGGTGAGCAGCCCGAGCACGCTGTAGACGAGCAGGCCGACCACGATCACGTCGGTGCGCAGGAACTCGCGGGCGTCGTTGATCATGAAACCCAGACCCGCATCGGCATTGACCTGCTCGGCGACAATGAGCGCCAGCCAGGCCACGCCCAGCGACTGACGCAGGCCGACCAGCGTCTGCGGCAGCGCGCCCGGCAGCACGATGTGCCGGATCAGTCCCGCCCGGCTCAGCCGCTGTACCCGGGCCAGCTCGGCCAGCTTGCCGTCCACGCCGCGGATGCCCGCGAAGGTGTTGAGGTACAGGGGAATCGCCACCCCGAAGGCGACCAGCACGATCTTGGGCAGCTCCCCGATCCCGAACCACAGGATGAACAGCGGGATCAGGCCGTAGAACGGCAGCGTCCGCAGCATCTGCATCAGCGGGTCGACCAGGTACTCCCCGGCCCGGCTGAGCCCGGCCGACAGGGCCAGCCCGATGCCGGCCACCGTGCCGATGACGAAGCCCAGCGCGGCTCGCTGCAGCGACACCGACACGGCCTTGGTGAGCGTGCCGTCCCTGATCAGGTCGACGGCCGCCTGCACGACGGTCACCGGGGAGGCGAGCAGCCGCTCGGGCAGCACGCCGGTCGAACTGGCGATCTGCCAGACCACCACCAGCAGCACCGGCGCGACGAAGCGCGCCAGCACGGAGAAGCTCGGCAGGCGTGACCGGCCGGTAATGGGCCTGGCCTGCACGGCAATTGCGGACACGACAGCACCTCGGGCGAACGGGGACGGGGACGGTGGCGGCCGCGGGCCTTCGTCCGCCACACCCCGACCCTGCCGGTCCGGCCCCGCCCGGTCACCGGTTGCAATCCGCGTGATTCTGGGCTTGCCCCCGCCCCCGCTGCCACAGTGAATCCTCGACGAGGAGCCGAGGACGACCGTGGGCAGTCCGAATCATCCGCTCACCGTCGGATCCCGATTCGGGCCCTACCGGCTCGACCGGCCGATCGGGCGCGGGGGCATGGGCACGGTCTACGAGAACCTGCGCCTGTTCGTGGTGGTCACCGGGTCGACAGCCGAGTATCCCGGCACAACTCACCCGAGAACGACGCGGCCCCGCTCGCTTGGTTCCAGCAGCACTTCACGACATGGGAAGACAGAGAAATAGGTGGTGCCGGGTTCCCTCCGCAGCTGGGAACCCGGCACCGGGTCGGCACCGGTGTGGGCGGTGGCCGACGTCTAGTGGCCGTCGCGGACGATCTCCACGGCGCGGGTGAGAATGCCCAGGCCGTGGGTGATCTCGTCATCGCTGACGGTCAGGGGTGGGAGCAGCTTCACGACTTCGTCTTTGGCGCCGGAGGTTTCGACCAGCAGGCCGTGCTCGAAGGCGACCTGGCAGACCTTCTCGGCCTGCGAGGCGTCCTCGAAGACGAGGCCGTGCACCAGGCCGCGGCCGCGGGTGGAGATGCCGGTGAAGGATTCGGTCAGCGCGACCAGGTGCTCGTGCACGCGCGCACCCTTGGCCAGGGTGGCGAGCTGCAGGCGGTCGTCGGACCAGTAGTGGCGCAGTGCGACTTCGGCGGTGACGAACGCCGCGTTGTTGCCGCGGAAGGTCCCGTTGTGCTCACCGGGCGCCCACTGGTCCAGGTCCCGGCGCATGAGCACCAGCGCCATGGGCAGGCCGTAGCCGCCGATCGACTTCGAGAGCGCGACGATATCGGGGGTGATGCCCGCGACCTCGAAGGAGAAGAACGGGCCGGTGCGGCCGCAGCCCATCTGCACGTCGTCGACGATGAGCAGAATGCCACGGGCCGAGCACAATTCGGACAGCTGCCGCAGCCATTCGGCGCGGGCCACATTGATCCCGCCCTCGCCCTGCACCGTCTCGACGATGACCGCGGCGGGCTTGTCCAGCCCCGACGAGGTGTCGTCGAGGGCACGGCGCATCCACGAGAAGTCCTCGGGCTCGTCCAGATAACCGTCATAGGGCATCGGGGCGCTGTGCACCAGCGGGACGCCCGCGCCGGCGCGCTTGGCGGCATTGCCGGTGACCGACAGCGCGCCCAGCGTCATGCCGTGGAAGGCGTTGGTGAAGTTCAGGACGGTGGTGCGGCCGGTGACCTTGCGCGCCAGCTTGAGTGCGGCCTCGACGGCATTGGCTCCGGTCGGGCCGGGGAACTGGACCTTGTAGTCCAGCCCGCGCGGG
Source organism: Nocardia sp. CA-151230 (assembly GCF_050942175.1). NCBI lineage: Bacteria > Bacillati > Actinomycetota > Actinomycetes > Mycobacteriales > Nocardiaceae > Nocardia > Nocardia sp. CA-151230. Next base: position 1,699,551 of record NZ_CP192061.1, on the reverse strand, counting down.
ACGAGCACCAGATCGCGCATGGCCTCGAGCAGCCGGCGCTTGGCGACGGTGGACATGTCCAGGGCGTGGGTGATGCCGTCGCCGAGCAGGTAGTCGATCAGCGCCTGCTTGAGCAGCGGGTTGTTGTGGCCGTAGTTGAGCGCGCCCGCGCCGGCGAAGAAGTCGAGGTACTCCTTGCCGTTCTCGTCGGTGAGCCAGGCGCCGCTGGCGGTGTCGAACACCGTCGGCCAGGAACGGCAGTAACCACGCACATTGGATTCGAGAGCCTCGAAAACGTTCGTGTCGGCAATGGTCATCGGCGGTCCTAGCGTCGCAACTAAGTGAAACGCTGATGTTTCTATCACAGGAACCGAGCCGTGAAACCGTTTTCCGGCGAATCGGACCCGGAAGCTCCGCGCGTGATGCACACCGCAACAAACCGGCATCGAGCATAACTCTGTCCCGAGCGAGGGGGCCACGCAACTCCATTGCAGGGCAACGGCCGCATCCGTAGTGTCAACCTCTTGTGCGCAGCGACGTGGGGGTCTACTGGCAGCTGGTCAAGGCAGGGTTTCGCAGGCAATCGCATTACCGGCTCGCGATGCTGGCGGGCCTGCTCACCAATCTCGTGTTCGGCTTCGTGCGAGCGGCCGTGCTCATGACGGCCGTGCGCGTGAACAGCGGATTCGGCGGCTACGACCGCGGGACCATCGGCGCCTACATCTGGCTGTCGCAGGGACTGCTGGGCACCATCGCCTTCTGGACGCTGCCCGACATCGTGGAGCGCATCCGCACCGGGGACGTCGTCATCGACTTCCTGCGGCCCATCGACATCCAGTACGCGCACCTGGCCGAATACCTGGGGCGGGCGGCGTTCTCTCTGCTACCGCGCGGCATACCCAGCATTCTCGTCGGCGTGCTCACCTTCGGGCTCGCGTTCCCGGATACGCCGGGACCGTACGTACTGGGCGCTCTCAGCCTGCTGCTGGCCATGGCGCTGTCGTTCCTGTCCATGTTCGCGGTCAGCCTGGCCGGGTTCTGGCTCATCGAGACCCGCGGGCTGCGCGCCCTGCACATGATCCTGGGCACCTTCCTGGCCGGGCTGTTCGCGCCGGTGCACCTGTTTCCGGGCTGGCTGCGCGACATTGCCTACGCCACGCCCTTCCCGTCCATGCTGCAGTGGCCCATCGATGTGCTGTCCGGTCGCACGGCCGGCAGGGATGCGGTGGAAATCGTTGTCGTGCAATGCTTCTGGTTGGTGGTGCTGGTGGGCGCCGGGCAGCTTCTGCTGCGCGCCGGGCGCCGCAAACTGGAGGTGCAGGGTGGATGAGGCACGCCCCTCCCGGCTGACGCCCTACCGTGCGGTGCTGAGTTCGCGGGTGCGCGCGCAACGCGCCTACCCGCTGTCCTTCGCCGCGGATGTGGTGAGCGCCTTCCTGATCGGGCTGGTGGAATTCGCCGAGATGTGGGTGATCTTCCACAATGTGCCCCGGCTGGGCGGGCTGGACCTGAACGCCATGCTGCTGCTGTTCGGCATGAGCAACACCTGTTTCGCCATCGCCGACATGGTGGTCGGGCACGCCGACACGCTCCCCACCTACATCCGGATGGGCAAGTTGGATGCCTTCTACCTGCGGCCGCAACCCCTGCTGCTGCAGCTCATGACCAGCGATATCCAGCTGCGCCGAGTGGCGCGCATCGCGGTGGCCGCCACCGTGCTGTCATTCGGCCTGGCGCGCAACGACATCCAGTGGACCGCAGCGCACCTGGTGCTGTTCGCCGTCACGGTGCTGTCCGGAATCGCCATCTTCGCCGGGCTTTTCGTGTGTGCGGCCGGGGCGCAGTTCTTCCTCATCGACGGCGCGGAGCTGACCAACGCCTTCACCTACGGCGGGTCGTACGCGTCCATGCAACCCACCTCGGTGTTCCCCGCACCGATGAAACTCGTGTTCGGATTTCTGGTTCCGGTCGCCTTCACCTCGTATCTGCCCGCCATCGCGCTGCTCGGGATACCCGGGCCCGCCCTGCTGCCGAGCTGGCTGGCCTGGGCGGCGCCGGTGGCGGCGGCGTGGGTGTGGGCGGCCGCGCTGTTTCTGTGGCGACTGGGGACCAGGCACTATCAAGGAGGCGGCGGGTGAACGGTGCCATCATCGATATCGAGGGCCTGACAAGGACTTTCGTGCTGAGCAAGAAGGAGGGCCGCTGGCGGCGCCGGCGCGAGGTGCTGACCGCGGTGGACGACATGAGCTTCCGGGTCGAGCCGGGCGCGGCGGTTGGATACATCGGCGCGAACGGGGCCGGCAAGTCCACCACCATCAAGATGATCACCGGCATCCTGGTCCCCTCGGCCGGGCGACTGCGCACCTGCGGGCTGGACCCGGTGCGGCAGCGCCGCGAGCTGGCCGGGCGGATCGGCGTGGTGTTCGGGCAGCGCTCGCAGCTGTGGTGGGATCTGCCACTGCGCGAATCGTTCTCGATCCTGGCCGCCATCCACCGGCTCACCCCTGCTGCGGCGCGCACCCGCACCGCCGAGCTCGTCGAGCAGCTGGAGATGGGCGGCACGCTCGACACGCCGGTCCGGCAGCTGTCGCTGGGCCAGCGCATGCGCGCGGAAGTCGCGGCGGCCCTGCTGCATTCGCCCGAACTGGTCATTCTCGATGAACCGACCATCGGCCTGGATGTGCTGTCCAAGCAGCGATTACGCGAATTCCTACGCTACGAGCGCACCCAGCGCGGCACCACCCTGCTGCTCACCACCCACGATATGGGCGATATCGAGCGGCTGTGCGAGCGGGTGCTGGTGGTGGACCACGGCCGGCTGGTCTACGACGGCTCGCTGACCGGGCTCGGCGCGACGGTCGGTGCGCAACGGGTGCTCACCGTCGATCTCGCCGAGCCCACCCCCGACCTGGCCGACCTGCCCGGCGCCAAACTGCTCGACAGTCAGGGCGCGGGCATGCGGCAGCGGCTGGCCTTCGACGCCGAGATCACCACTGCCGCACAGCTCCTCGCGGCCGTCTCGGCGCGCGCCGAGGTCCGCGACCTGTCGATCGAGGAACCCGACATCGAGGACGTGGTGCGGCGCCTCTACGAGGCCGCGGCGTCGGGCTCCCTCGAGCCCTGATCGAGCCGGAACGGCGGGTAGGCGTCGGTCATCAGGGACGCGTAGGCACGCACCCGCAACGTCCAGCGGTTGACGCCCATGGCGAAGTCGTACAGGCCCCGCGGATACGCGCCGGTGAACAGCAGACCGATGACGGCGACGATCAGCAGGATCGGCAGCAGTGACAGCTGATTGCGACCGCCGCCCATGAACGCGGCGACGATCAGATACTGCGGAATCGCCAGCAGCCACCACTTGATCAAGACCATCCAGCGATTCAGTTGTTCGGGATAGTCGACTTCCAGATCGGCCGGGTAGTCCGGATCGGGTTGCAGGCTGAACGGGGGGTACCGGTCGGTTCCCAACTGCGAGAGCGCGTAGAAACGCACTCGCCAACTCCAACGCAGCACGCCGACATTGAAATCGAAGAGCCCTCTCGGATACGAGCCGGTTATGAGGATCGCGAAGAAAGCGATGATGCTCACCACGAGATACGCGATGCTCAGGAAGATCAGCACGACATAGTGTGGAATAGCGAGTATCCACTTGACTATCCACATCCAGCGGGACAACCCCGGGTCGAGGTCTCCCCGCACACGCACCGGATAAGCGGGACTGGGCTGCATGTCCGTCACTCCTCTCGAGCGCGGCGGCCTCCTTCCGACTGCCGCCGGAACAGCGGTGAGCCGTTGTTCACCCCAATGTTTCCCCGGCGACGCGAAGATCACATCTGCTTCTCACACATTGTGACCAGATTTGTAATAGCGCGCGCGACTGCGAGTTCCGCACACCACATCGACTGGTTTCGAATTGCGGCCCGGGGTCGAGTGTGCGACGTTGCTGACTATTCTCCATGTGCCCGGCCCGGGTCGGCACGACAGCTGATTTACGGGAGACCGAGTGAGAGTGCGTCCGGCGAAACTGTTGCCAACGGGTAACGTGAAGCTCACGCCGCCAACGGAATTGATCCGGCCACGCACTATCCGGGCGCGCCTGCGCCGCATTCTGATCGTGTCGGTGGCGCTGGTGCTGGGTCTGCTGACGATCGTCATCACCCGCGAGGTGAACGACTACCGCGACACCGGAGACACCGCCCGGTCGGTCCATCTCGCACTGGCGGTACAGGACCTGGTCCACGAGGTGCAGCGCGAACGCGGTCTCACCAATGGACTTCTGGGCGGCGACACCGCGTCCCGTACCGCGCTCGGCAATCAGCGCCTGGCCACCGACAGCGCGTTGCAGGAGCTCAACTCCACGCTGAACCAGCAGCCGCCGGGGGCCGATCTGGTGCGCACCGCGCTCCAGCAGTTCTCCGGAGTGACCGCCACGCGCGCCGATGTGGATGCCGGGCGCGCCGACCGGTCGGCCTCATTCACCTTCTATACCAACGCCATCGGCACGCTGAACCAGGCGCGGCCCGGCCTCGATCACGCTCTCGACAGCCGGCTGTGGCGGGGGTTGCAGAGCCTGTACGCGCTCGGCGACGTCAAGGAGTTCACCGGTCAGGAACGCGGGTTCCTCAACGGTGTCTTCGCAGCCGGCTCGTTCGCACCGGGCGAGTACGTGAAGTTCCTCGATATCCGAGCCGCCAGACAGGCCGCGGTGACCGCTTTCGAACGCGATGCCACACCCGCGCAGCGTTCGCAGCTCTACACCGCGATGCGAACCGACGAGTCGGCGCGGGCGGGTGACGCGGAGGCCATCGCCCTCGCCTCCGAGCGCGGTCCGATCACCGAATCGGTCAACCCCGCCGACTGGTGGCGCCAGATGAGCTCCATCATCGACGGCGAACGCACCGTCCAGCGCAACATCGGTGGCGAGATCACCTCCCGGGCAAGCGAACTGCGCCGCGACGCCGCCCTGCGCCTGTCCCTCTACGTGCTGGCCGCCCTGCTCGCCATCGCCGCCGAGGTGGCGCTGGTGGTCGCCACCGTGCGGGCGATCGTGCGGCCACTGGCCGAGCTGGCCGAGGAGGCCGACCAGGTGGCCGGTAAACGACTGCCGCAGCTCATCGAAGCCTGGCAGAGCTCCGAGGGCACGGACCCGGACCCGCCCGATCCGGTGCGCGCCGACGAGAGCGCCGGCGCCGAGATCGTGTCCGTGGCCCGGGCTTTGGACCGGGTGCAGACCACCGCCTACGAACTCGCCTCGGCGCAGGCGCGGCTACGCCGCAACAGCACCGAATCCATGGCCAACCTGGCGCGGCGCAATCAGAATCTGGTGCGCCGCCAACTCGGGCTGATCAGCGAGTTCGAGCGGGAGGAGCTCGACCCCGGCACGCTGGCCAACCTCTTCGAGCTCGACCACCTGGCCACCCGCATGCGGCGCAATGCCGAGAGCCTGCTGGTGCTGGTCGGCGAGTCCAGCCCGCGCCGCTGGTCGAAACCCATTCCGCTGACCGACGTCATCCGCGCCGGCCTGTCCGAGGTCGACGACTACCGGCGGGTGGTGCTGCGCCGGGTGGACGAGATCTCCATCGCGGGAGCGCATGTCAGCGAGGTCGCGCACATGCTGGCCGAGCTCATCGAGAACGGGCTGTCCTTCTCCCCGCCCGATCTGGAGGTGGAGATCTACGGCCGCCGGCTCGGCTCGCGCTACATGCTCGCCATCGTCGACCACGGCGTCGGCATGCCGCCGGATCAGCTCGCCACCGCCAATGCCCGCCTGTGCGGCGAAGCCGACTTCCTCGTCGCGCCCACCCGCTTCCTGGGCCACTACGTGGTCGGCCGGCTGGCCCGGCGCCTGGGCATCGAGGTCGAGCTCACCGTGTCCCCGACCAGTGGCGTGGTGGCCCGGCTGCTGCTGCCGGGCGACCTGCTCGGCGACCCCGCCGCGGAACTTCCCGCCCCGCCCGAGGATTCGAAACACGCAGCGGACGCGCAGCTTCCGACCGTCGTCGACACCATGCCGGACCCGAAACCGGGCCGCCACAGCTCGGGACACACCCCCGGCTCCGGCGACACGGAACGCCCGCAGCGTGCGACACCCGTCCGCGACGACGTCCCCAACGGCGCACCCGCGAGCCCGAACTCGATCAAGCTCGTTCCGCTGCCCGGCCCCACCCCGGCCGTTCCGCCGCAAACCCTCGCGGCCCCACCGCACGCCACCGCCGCCGAGCGTCTCTTCGGGGGGCCGACCACGGGTTCGTTCGCGATTCGGATACCGGCGGCGGGGTCCCCGGCGGGCCCGGTTCCGGCGAGCTCACCGGAAGCGGCGACCGAGGTTTCGGGAGCTGTCCCGGAGGTGCAACGTACGCGAAACGGTCTCGTCAAGCGGAACCGGAAGACTCGCGAGAATCCGGGCGTCGCACCGGGCGGCGCCCAACCGGCGGCCGCACGGCCGGCCGCCCCGCCGGTCGCGGACCGCTCACCCGACGAGATACGCAGCATGCTCGCCGGATTCCGGTCCGGCCATCAGCGCGGGCAGACCGGCGAACCGCCGCGGCCCGGATCGACAGCATAGGAGGACACCGGGTGACGACCCACTACACCGACACCGATCCGCACACTTTCAACTGGCTGCTGGCCGACTTCGTACGCACCACCGACGGGGTTCGCGACGCCGTGGCGGTGTCCTCCGACGGGCTACTCATGGCCATGTCCCAGGGCCTGGACCGGACCGCGGGTGACCGGCTCGCCGCCATCGTCTCCGGGCTCACCAGCCTGGGCCGAAGCGCTTCGCGCAGTTACGATTTCGACGGACTGCGACTGATCATGATCGAGATGGGGCGCGGATTCCTGCTGGTCTCGGCCATGAGCAACGGCAGCTGCATCGGCGTGATCGCCGACAACGGCGCCGATGTGGGCCTGGTCGGCTATCAGATGGCCGTGCTGGCCGACCGCGCCGGAGCACTGCTGACCCCCGCCCTGATCACCGAATTGCGAGAGTCCTTGAGCCGATGAATGATTCGCATCGGCTGCCGGACGCGCGCATGATCGCGCCCGGCCGCCCGCGCGGCTGGTCCGGCGCCGCCGCGTCCGAAAAACCCACGCGAGATACGAGATTGGCCGACGATGAGGAACAGGTGGTGCGACCGTTCATGATGACCTCGGGGCGCACCACGCCGGTAGTCGACGGCCTGCGCATCGAAACCCTGGTGCGCGCCACCCCCGCGGCGCTGTCCGCACCGCTGCGGTTCGAGCTGGAACGGGTGGTGCGACTGTGCCAGCGCCCGCATTCCATCGCCGAAATCGGTGCGGCCCTGCGAGTTCCGATCGGGGTGGCACGGGTGCTGGTGAGCGATCTGGTATCCGAAGGACACGTCTCGGTCGGCCGGACCGATGAACTCTCCACCGCTGCTCTGGAAAGGATCCGGGACCTTGTTCGGAACCTCTGACCCCGCCGCCGTACCGCTCGCCTCCTCGGTGAAAATCGTGACCAGCGGCGGATTCGGCGTCGGCAAGACCACTTTCATCGGAGCGATCTCCGAGATCGAGCCGCTCGCCACCGAAGCCGCCATGACCGAAGTGTCGGTGGGACTGGACGATCCGGGCCTGGCCACCGGCAAGACCACCACCACCGTGGCCCTCGACTTCGGCCGCATCACCCTCGACTCCAGCCTGGTGCTCTACCTGTTCGGCACCCCCGGTCAGGAGCGGTTCGAATTCCTCTGGGACGACCTGCTCGACGGCGCGCTCGGCGGCGTCATCCTGGTCGACACCGGTCGCGTCGAGGACTGCTACCCGGTGCTGGACTTCTTCGAGCAGCGCGGCACCCCGTTCGTGGTGGCGGTCAACCGCTTCGAGGCCGGACCGCGCTTCGCGCTCGACGAGGTCCGCGAGGCGCTGGACCTCTCGCCCACCATCCACCTCATGGATTGCGATGCCCGCGACCGTGAATCGGTGAAACTCGTCCTGGTGGCCCTGCTCGAGCAGATCCTCCAGGCCCGCCGGGCTCCCGCCCTGGCCGTCTGACAAAAAATCGCCCCGGATGCGAACGCACCCGGGGCGATTGCCCGAAAACCCTTCGCTCTAATGCGAATTAACGGCCGAAGGATCCCGTCCACAGGGTGTTGAGAAGACCACCCAGGGCCGCACTACCGGTGTCCAGCACGCCGTTCAGCGCAGCGGAACCAGTGTTGATGATAACCGGGATCATGTTTCAACCTCTCTCTAGTGGACGCCGCCGCCCGGGATTTCCGTTCGGCGACCGGACCCACACTGCCGAGGGACACTTAGGCGAACCTTGCCAGTAGCTGAGAGATCGCTGAGACGAGCTGTGCGACCCGTCACAGAGAGAGGACCGTCCAGTTCCTACTGCGGCGGTGCCGCGCCCGCCGAATACAGGCTCACCTCGCCGTCCTCCCCCAGAAACGCGTTGACCAGCATCGTTCCGCTGGAACGTAATTCGTCGGGGTCCGGCGCCGCGGTCGTGACGGAGACCTGTGGCAGCGCGCCCCAGTTCACGACAAACCGATCGGGCGGTCCGTTGTCGCTGGACAGATGCGCGAGACGGAACACCGACACCGTCCGGCGAACAATCAGATTACGGACGACTTCGGCAATTCGCTCGGGGTCTTCCAGCGCGAACATGAAACCGAATCGCAGTTCCGGCGATGACGCATAGGCGGGCACGAATATCGAGGCTAACGGACTACGGCGCGTCGTGCCCCCGGCACGCCGCACAGATAGCTATTCATAAGCCTCGGTAACCGAACCCTGCGACGGGAAGCCTCGCCCCGGTCGAGCCCAGCCCTCGACCCTGTCTCACGCACCGCCCGCAGAGGTGTCGATCGGCCTTCAACCGCCGCGACCATGTGACCGTCTTGTAATGCTGTATAACGATTTTCAGGCAGCTTCGCCGATCACGCGCCGGATGGTTGCGCCCCTCCGACTATCGCGCTTTCCTGAATATGTCCCGCATTATCGGACAGTCTTCTCATCGCATCGTCGCGGATTTCCCGGTTACTTCACCGTGTCGCTGGTGGTGGGCTGTTGCGTTCCGGGTGCGGGGCTGCGCCGGAGCCGAGGGGAGCCCCTCCCCGAAACCCCCTCGGCCCTGGCGCATCCACGCATGCGACGCCGAGGGTGGGAATCATGGCAATCGACTACACCGGAGCAGGTTTCGGGGCCGAGCTCCCATCGCCATCAACGCTGTTGCGCGCATTCCGGGAACCGGTCAGCTCCGATCGTCGCGATCGCGACGTCCTCGAATCAGCCCACGAACTGGTGCGATGCCATGAGCATCGATATCGCGCCCTGGACACGGCACATGCCGCCGACGCCACCCCCGACGATGTCGCCGACAGCACCCACCACGTCGACCGGATCGACGAGCGCCGGACCGAACTGGTGGCCCGCATCGACGACTGGGTGGCGGTGAACATTCCGCACCGCGCCGGGGCCTCGTTGCACACCGAGACCCTCGGCGCGGTCATCGACCGGATGGCCGCGAAATGGGTTGCCGCACAACGGGCTCTGGGCAATACCGAGTCCGAGCCGGTGCGGGCTCCGAAAGCAGCCGACGGGCGAGCACGACGACGCGCGGTGGCGCATCGCATCAGCGAGGACCGGCCCCGCCGCGGGGTGGACACGGAGGCCCACCTGCAGTGGTACCGGCTCGCCGAACTCGCCGACGGCTATCGGGATCTGATCACGGAGGTCGCCCAGCATCGCCGGCGACTTCCGACCTGGTGATACCCGACTCCAGGGGCTCTCGAGGGCTTCGCCCCCGGACCCCCGGGAGCTAACGCGGGTCGATGACCTCTGCGTCGATGACCTCGGAATCGGTCACGCGCTCGCTGCGGACCGGCTTCGTCGCCGAATTGTCCTGTGCGGGTGCGGGTTCCGGGGCCTCGTCGACCTCGTCGTCGAGGTCGTCGGTCAGGTTCGCGGCGCGCTGGGCGGCCGCGTCCTGCGCTGCAGCGGCGGCGGCCTCGCGCATCTCGATGGCGTCGGTGATCCAGTCACCGATCTCGCGGGTCACCTCGGCGACGGTGCCGGTGATGATCGAGGCGATATTGCCGACGTGTCGTGCTCCCGACGACGTCAATTCCTGGATCAGATCCTTGTTGCTCTCGAATTTGGAAATCATCTACACGCCCACTTCGCTCGCCTGCCCCCGGCGCATCACGATAACACCGGCCTGTGCTGAATTCTTGACCAGGAACGGCGGCAGCGCCAGCTTGAACAGCTTCGACCACACCGAACCGATCTGCCGGGAGAAGCGTCCGGTGTTGTAGGGCAGGCCGTGCTTTTCGCACAGCGCCTTCACCTCGGGGGCGATTTCCGGGTACCGGTTGGCCGGCAGATCCGGGAACAGGTGGTGCTCGATCTGGTGCGACAGGTTGCCGGACATGATGTGGAAGAGCTTGCCACCCTTGATATTGGCCGAGCCCAGCATCTGGCGCACGTACCACTCGCCCTGGGTCTCCTCGGCGCACTCCTCCTGGGTGAACGTCTGTACGCCGGTCGGGAAGTGGCCGCAGAAGATGATCGAGAACGTCCACAGGTTGCGCACGATATTGGCGGTGAAGTTGGCCGCCAGTGTGGACAGGAACAGCGGTCCGGTCAGCGCCGGGAAGACCACGTAGTCCTTGAGCACCTGCCGGCTGGCCTTGCGCCACTGGCCCTTGACCAGCGTCTTGACCTCCTGCCAGGACTTCTTGCCCCGGACGATGTTCTCGACCTCGAGGTCGTGGCCCATCACGCCCCACTCGAACGCGACCATGAGCGCGAAGGCGTAGAGCGGGTTGCCCAGCCGCAGCACGTTCCAGCTCTGCGCCTCGTCCACGCGCAGGATGCCGTAACCGATGTCGCGGTCCATGTCGAGGATGTTGGTGTAGGTGTGGTGCATGTAGTTGTGCGAGTGCCGCCACTGGTCGCCCGGGCAGACCGTATCCCATTCGAAGACACGGGAATTCAGGGTCGGCTCACGCATCCAGTCCCACTGGCCGTGCATGACGTTGTGGCCGATCTCCATATTGTCGAGAATCTTCGACGCGCTCAGTGCGGCCACGCCGGCCAGCCAGAACGGCGGCAGGAAGCCCAGGTAGAGCAGGCCGCGGCCGGCGATCTCCAGGCCGCGCTGGGCCTTGATGACCTTGTAGATGTACTCGCGGTCCCGGTCGCCCAGGTCCGCGGTGATGCGGGCGCGCAGTGCGTCGAGCTCGCGGCCGATCTCCTCGACCTGGTCGACGCTGAGCACCAGCGGGCCCTCGGTGGTTTCGGTGAGGATCGCCATGATCCCTCCTGTTCAGATGGCGGAAATGAGTCAGAGAGCGAGGTCGACGTCCCCGACGGGGGCGTTGATGCAGATCTGGATGGGCTGATCCGGGTCGCTGTCGAGCTCCCCGGTGCGCAGATTGCGGGTGCAGCCGCTGCGCTTGACGGCCGTGCAGGAGAAGCAGATGCCCATGCGGCAGCCGTACTCCGGGCTCAGGCCCGCGGATTCGGCCTGTTCGAGCAGGCTCTCCCCGGTGTTCTCGGCGACCACGCCGCTGCCCGAGAAGGTCACCTTGCCCTCGGCGTCGGCCGGGTCCACGACCGCGGTGGTGAGGGTGAACTCCTCGCTGTGCAGCCGATCGCCGAGCTGTTCGGCCTCGTAGACGGTGCGCACCGCGGCCATCAGGCCGGGCGGGCCGCACAGGTAGGTCTGCGCGGACGGGAACCAGGGCGCGAGGGACTCCAGCTCGTCGTAGCCGAACTTGGCGTCGCGCTGGTTCTCGGGGTAGCGGAATTCGATGCGGACATTGCCGTGCTGCATGGCGATCGCCTCGAGCTCCTGGCGATGCGGCACCCATTCCGGAGAACGGTTGTAATGCAGGAACAGGATGCGGCCGCGGTAGCCCTCGTTCGCGAGGGTGCGCAGCATGGACAGCACCGGCGTGATGCCGCTGCCGCCGCTGATCAGCACGATCTGCTCGGGCCGCGGCTCGGGCAGGTGGAACACGCCGGCGGCGGGCTCGAGGTCGACCACCATGCCGGGAATCGCGTTCTCGTGCAGGTGGTTCGAGACCAGGCCGTGCGGGTGGGCCTTGACGGTGAGTTCGATGTGCCGGTCGCGGCGCCCCTCGGCATTGACCGGTGAATAGCAGCGGGTGTGACGGACGCCGTCGATCACGACGCCGATCTGCACGTACTGTCCCGCCATGTGCCCGGACCACTGCCGGGCGGGCGCGAGGGTGAGGGTGACCGAGCCGACCGCGCTGCGCCGCACGTGGGTGATCTCCGCGCGCATCGTGCGCCGGGTCAGGGTCGGGCGCACCAGCTCGAGATAGCGATCCAGCGGGTGCGGGGTGGTCATTGTCTTCTGCACCAGGTCGAGTAGTCCGACCATGTGAGCCTCCTGTCGCGTCGCCCGGCTGAGCGACGCCTCTTCGCAGTCGATGCGCCTCCGGTGTGACCTCGATGTCATACCGAACCCCGAGTCATTTCGGTGCACATCTGTACACTGAGATAGTGTGCCGGGCGAAGCCACTCCAGTTCAACCGGCAGTTCGTGTGACCCACACGACATCTTGCGAATGGAACGAATGTGAACGCATGTATGGTGATCGAGATGAGCGAGCAGGCAGCTACCCGAGTCGAGCGCAAGGAGCGCACCCGCGCGGCGCTACTCGACGGCACCCTCGCCCTGGCCGCGGACCGCGGCTTCGCGGCGCTGTCCCTGCGTGAGATCGCACGCTCGGCCGGCATCGTGCCCACCGCCTTCTACCGGCACTTCGCCTCGCTCGACGAACTCGGCACCACCCTGGTCGAGGAGGGTGTGCGCCAATTGCGCCTGGCGCTACGGGAAATGCGGCGCACCCCGCACGCGACGCTGGCGCAGACCGTGCGCTTCGTCTTCGAGCAGGTCGACGGGAAGCGCGACCTGTGGGGCTTCCTGATTCGCGAACGCCACGGCGGCTCGGCCGCGCTGCGCGGGGCCATCGCGGTCGAAATGCAGCTCATCGAACGGGAATTGGTGGTCGACCTGTCCCGGGTGCGAGCGCTGGACGCGTGGTCGCCCGACGATCTGGAGCTGGCCGCGGATCTCATCGTGTCCACCGTCGCCGACCGGATCGCCGACTACCTGATGGCCGAATCCCGGGAGAGCGTACGGACCGTGGAGCGCGCGGTGCTGCAGGTGCGGCTCATCGCGCTCGGCATGGGCGCATGGCGGCCCTCATAGGTGTGGCCCGTTTCTGAAATCAGCGGCCGCGCACATCATCTCCGCGCACCGGCAGCAAGAGCATCAGGCCGACGATCAAGACGAGTAGCAGGCCAACGATTCCCGCCCGCTCGGCGTCGAACGCCCAGGCGAAGAAGCCGAAAAGGGTTGGGGCCAGAAAGGATACGGCGCGACCCGTGGTGGCGTAGAGCCCGAACATCTGACCCTCGCGACCCGGCGGAGACACCCGGGCCAGGAATGAGCGCGCGGAAGCCTGTGCGGGGCCGACGAATACGGTCAGCGCCAGGCCGAAGATCCAGAACATGAGCGGACCGGACAGCACCAGCAGGAACGCTCCGCACACGATCATGCCCGCCAGCGAGGTGACGATCACCGCCTTCGGGCCGGTGCGATCGTCGAATCGGCCGCCGACGAGCGCGCCCAGGGCCGCAACCACATTCGCGGCAATGCCGAACAGCAGCACATCCGAGTCCGCGATGCCGTACACCCGCACCGCCAGGATCGCACCGAAGGTGAACACCCCGGCCAGGCCGTCCCGGAACACCGCGCTGGCCAGCAGGAACGCCACGGTGCGCCGGTCGACGCGCCACAGTTCCCGGATGTCGCGGAAGAGCACCCCGTACGAGCGCAGGAACGACCGGCCTCGCACCGCCGCACCGGGATCGGCCGTGGTGCGTGGGACCTCGGGGACGAACAGGAACAGCGGCACCGCGAATCCGGCGAACCAGACCGCCGCCAGCACCGCGACCAGGCGGATGTTCAGCCCGTCCTCGATCGGCACGCCGAGCAGTCCGCGATAGTCGCCCTTGCCGGCGATGAAGCCGACGTAGCTGATCAGCAGCAGGATGATCCCGCCGAAATAGCCCATGGCCCAGCCGAACCCGGACACCCGCCCGACATTGGCGCGCGTTGACACCTGCCGCAGCATGGCGAAGTACGGCACATGCGAGAGCTCGAACGCCGCCGAGCCCACGCCCAGCAGGGCCAATCCCAGCCACAGGTAGTGGTAGTCGGCGTGCACGAAGAACATGGCCGCCATCACGAGCACCGTCAGCGTGGTCAGCAGTCCCAGCGCCAGCTTGCGTCTGGCGGTGGCGTCGAACCACTGCCCGGCCACCGGCGCGGTCACCGCCACCACCAGCCCCGCGGCTCCCAGCGCCCACCCGAGCCAGGCGCTGGGCGAGATCCCGCCCGGCAGATCCTTGCCCACCTTGTCGGTCAGATACACCGAGAACACGAAGGTCAGGATTACCGCGTTGAACGCCGCGCCCGCCCAGTCCCAGAACCCCCACGCCAGCACCGTCCCCCGCCCGGTCGCCTGACCCACGGTGACGTCTCCCGAGCGCTCGCTCATGCAGCGCAGACTAGGCGACCCACTCCCCTCCCGCGCGACATCCGCACACCCCGCGCGTCACGCACATGCGAGAACCGCTCACGCCCAGGCTCCGTCGTCGATCGTGAGGGTTCGGCCGTGGGCCTGCTCGATGTGCTCGGACCAGGGGCGATGGCGCTCTTCGGTCGTCATGGACAGCAGGGCGTGGAGTTTGTCCCAGGCTTCGGGGTCGGACGGCGTCCAGACCTGCATCCACGCGCCGGCGATGGAGGGCAGGGACATGCTGGTCATGTACATCTCGAGTTCGCCGACGGCGAGGTTGCGGATGATGCGGGTGCGGCCCAGCGGGAGGGCGACATCATTGCGCGCCCAGAGTTCCGCGAATTGCGGGCTCGCCGAGACCATGTCGTCGATGAACTCCACCCATTCGGGGTCGCCGAGGTTGCGGGCGTACGCGGCGCGCAGGTAGCCGACCATGCGGGCCAGGTGGTCCGGCTCCGAGTGGGGCGGGTAGGGCGTGCAGCACTCGTCGGCCAGGAAGACCTTGCGCAGCACGTTCCGGGAGCCGCGCATGAACATCGGATACATCGTCGAGTAGGCGGTATTGCAGGCCAGCACATCGTATTTGGCGCTGAACAGGGCGGCGGGCAGCGGATGCATATGGTCGAGGATGATCTGCACCTCCTCGGGCACCAACTCCTCGGTGATCGGCGTCGGCGCGGTCGGAACGTCGGCGAGCCGGTACAGGTGCGCGTGCTCGGCGCCGTCCAGGCACAGCGCCCGGGCGATCGCATCCAGCACCTGGACACTGCAATTGATGTCGCGTCCCTGCTCGAGCCAGGTGTACCAGGTGATTCCCACCCCGGCCAGCTGCGCCACCTCCTCGCGCCGCAGCCCCGGAGTGCGCCGGCGCGCGCCCGCGGGCAGGCCGACATCCTCCGGGCGGATGCGTGCCCGCCGCGACTTCAGGAAGGTCGACATCTCCTCACGCCGGGCCTTGCGCACCGACCGCGAATTGCCATTGCGCACGGCCGCTTCCGTGATTGTCTCGACGCCGCTGAAACCCGAGGCTGACACCATGACTCCATGGTGACGGTATTCGCTAGGGGTATCCAGGTGGTGCCAGTACCCGTATAAACAGACTCCTGTCCGCCGGTTCGGCCACCGCGCACGCTGATTCCCATGACACAGAGCCTGACCCAGTCTCCACCCGCGGCGGCTCCCGCCCCGGTAACGGTCCGACGTCCCCTCGCAGTCCTGACCGTCATCCTGCTCGGCCAATTCATGGCCGTACTCGACGCCTCCATCGTGAATGTCGCCATCCCCTCCATCCGAACCTCCCTGCACGCCACCGGTTCCGGGCTGCAGCTCATCGTCTCCGGGTATGTCATCGCGTACGCGGTGCTGCTGGTCACCGGCGCGCGGCTGGGTGACCGGTTCGGGCAGCGCACCCTGTTCGTCACCGGGCTGGCGCTGTTCACCCTCGCCTCGCTGGCCTGCGGGCTGGCATGGAACTCCGGGGCGCTCATCGTCTTCCGTTTCCTGCAGGGCGTCGGATCCGCGGCGATGGTCCCCCAGGTGATGACCTTGATCCAACGGCAGTTCACCGGCGCCACCCGCGCCCGTGCCCTGTCGACCTACGCGGCCGTCATCTCCAGCGGCTTCGTCGCGGGCCAGCTCGCGGGCGGACTCATCCTCGACGGCGACATCGCCGGAACCGGCTGGCGCGGCGTGTTTCTCGTGAACGTCCCGATCGGCCTGGTGCTGCTGGCCGTCGCGCCCCGGGTGCTACCGGGTGCCACCGTCCGGGTGGACCGCAAACTGGACCTGGCCGGCCTCACGGTCCTCGCCACCGCGGTGCTGCTGCTGGTGGTGCCGCTGGTGCTGGGTCACGAGCAGGATTGGCCGCTGTGGACCCGAATCGCCCTGGGCGCGTCGGCCTTCGGTTTCGCGGGTTTCGCCCTGGTGGAACGGCGGGCGCACCGGCGCGGCGGCGAACCTCTCTTCGCCGACCGGGTGCTGCGCGCACCCGGCGTGGTCCTCACCGCCGCCGCCCTGTTCCTGCTCATGTGCACCTTCGGCGGCTGGACCTTCGTCCTCACCATCCATCTCCAGTCCACCCTCGGCTACAGCGCCCTGCACGCCGGGTTGCTGTTCCTGCCCAACGGCGTGACTTTCGGTCTGGTGAGCCTGAATTGGACGCGCATCCCGGCGCGCTTCCACCGCGTCATGATCCCTACGGGCCTGGTGATCGCGGCCGTGACCACCCTTGTCATGGGTCTGCAGTTGCGCGACGGCCACGACATCGGCCCCGCCGAACTGATCGTCTTCGCCGTCATGGGCATCGGCTACGGCCTCGCCTTCAGCCCCCTCATGGCGCGCGCCACCGCCAAGATCCCCCTCGCCCTCGCCGCCGACGCCAGCGGCATCCTCGTCACCTGCGTCCAGCTCGGCGTGGTGATCGGTGTCGCCTCGTTCGGCACGGTCTTCCTGACCCTGGCCGATTCCACCGGCTTCTCCGCCGCCCACGCGGTCGGCGTCACCGCCCTCGCCCAGAGCATCACCATGGTGGGCGCCGCGGCCCTGGCCACCCGCGCCGCCCGCTGACCCACCTGGGATTTCTTCCCAGCCCTGCGCCGGAATCTGCTGAACGAGAGGGAGTTTCGCGTCGGAGAAGTGGGGGCGGAAGCGGTCCTCCGGAACCACAACGGCGTCCGGGAGCGCCGAGTGAAAGGGTGTGAAAAGCACGAAACCCGCGCCGGTCGGCGCGGGTTAGGTGTTGCGTCGGCTCCTAGATGGCGCGGACGTTCTGCGCCTGCGGACCCTTCTGGCCCTGGCCGATCTCGAACTCGACTCGCTGGCCCTCGTCGAGGGTCTTGAAACCGGAGCCGGCAATCTCGGAGTAGTGGACGAAAACGTCGGGGCCGCCGCCGTCCTGCGCAATGAACCCGAAGCCCTTTTCGCCGTTAAACCACTTCACACTGCCTTGCGACATACTTTTTTATTTCTCCCTGTTGCGAGCCGAGCGATCACATCAACAACCCGTGCTCGCTACCAGCATGTCACACTCGTGCAAGCCGGTCGGCAACGCCCCGATCAGCAGCGTCCCGCGTGCCGGCGGCGACGGGCTCCGCACCTGGCACGGGAAGCAACTCGACAGTGCACTCGACCGGCGGTCTGCTCCGAATTCACATCCCGACATATATGAAATGCCATAGTTCCAAAGTGATCGACGGAACCATGACCACGAGAATTGGCCGTCACCACACCGACACCGGCCCAAGAGTGCCAGCCCTATGACGGCCGACACACCGCTTCGAGGTCACGGTCGAGACTCGGGTGGTGTCTCCAGGCATGTCCGATCGATGCGGATAGCGAAGGAGCATTGTGATGAAGGCCCTGATCGTGTGTGTTTCGGTGTCACATGGCAATACACGGCGGGTGGCGGAGGCCATGGGCGAGGTTCTGGAGGCCACGGTCCTGGAGCCCGAGCAGGTCGAGGTGAGCTCACTCGGGGAGTACGACCTGGTGGGGTTCGGGTCGGGGATTTTCAACCAGATGTTCCACCCCCGGATGCGCGGGTTCGTGCGGTCGCTGCCGAAAGCGGAGCGCGGCAGGGCATTCGTGTTCGCCACCAGTGGGTTTCCGCCGCAACTATGGCCGATGGCGCGGCTGGTCCGGCGCGCGGGGTTCGACGTGGTCGACACCTTCTCGGTTCGCGCGTTCGACACCTGGGCTCCGCTGCGAGTGGTCGGCGGCGTCAACAAGGGGCGGCCGGACGCCGGTGATCTCGAGGCGGCTCGGGTCTTCGCCGCCGGGCTGTGAGCACGACAACGGTGAACAAGCGCGCCCGGGTAGCTGCCCGATCCGGAGAGAACCGGGCGCGCAGGGGTTTTCAGCTGACGGTGAAGGAGAAGGTGGGGGCAGGGCTCGTGCCCTTGGTCGCGTCGTAGCTGATCACGTAGGAGCCGGTGGCCGGTGCGGGGACCACGAACACGACGACATTGTCTGCCTTGTCGATGGTTTGGTTGCGGTTGAGCAGTTCGTTGATGGGGCCGCGGATATCGGCGACCACGTTCTGGCCATCCGGGGTCTTGATGCTGAAGTACTCGTAGAAGACGTTCAGTCCGCCCGCGGCGATGCCGGAGCCGCCGACCAGCTTGATGTGCAGGGCGAGATCCATCTTGTTGCGGTCACCCTTGGTGTAGCTGGGAGTCAGTGTGCCGCCGGTGATTTCGACGGTGGTCTGGTCCTGCACCAGCTTGCCCGAGACGTTCGGCGTCCTGGGAGCGACGCTGTCGGCCTTCGCGTCGGTCTTCAGCGGGATCAGGGTCTGATTGTCCGCGGACGTGCCGTAGACGATCGTGATGGTGTCGAGCAGGTGCTCGGCATTGTCCAGCTTCTTCACCGAGGTGGTGACATCGCCTGCGGCCGAGCCATTTCCGGGCACGTCCGGATTGTCGAATCCGGCCCCGGGATCGAGTGCGCCGTCGACCTGCACGCCGGGGACGATGCTCAGCGTCTGGTCCTTCGTGGTGGTGTTCTTGTAGGTGATGTCCACCCGCACCTTCGCGCCGCCGAATTCGTCCGGTGTGACGGTGGCCTTGTCGACGGTGATCTCGAAGCCCTCGTACCAGCCGGTCTTACCGATCGTGCGCACGGTCGCCTGCGAGTTCATGCCACCGGGCTCGACTGTGCCACCCGAGGCGACTGCGTCGCCCGGGTGGCCGGCGCCCTGCGCCGCGGCGCTCACCGGGGTCGGCGTGGCCCCGGTGGTGTCCTTGCCATTGCAGGCCGTCATCAGCACCGCGGATGTCGCGATGAGCATCGCGGCCCCCACCGTCGTGAATGCCGAACGCATGTTTCCTCCCCTGACTCCATCCCCGCCCAGCACCCTGGGCGGGTGATTCGCTCTGAAATCAGGTTCGTGACCGGCCGCGTTAACCGACACACCGACGAGTCCGCACCACGCCGACACATTATGCACTGAATTGCATAGTACGTCTCGTCCCAGTTACCCTGGCCACATGGCCCTCGAACACGCGCTGCTGGTATCGCTGACCGAACGTGCCAGCTCGGGATACGACCTGGCGCGCCGTTTCGACAAATCCATCGGATTCTTCTGGGCCGCTACCCACCAGCAGATCTATCGCGTACTCAAGCGCATGGACGAGCATGGCTGGGTCATCGCGGAGACCGTGCCCCAGGAGGGCCGCCCGGACAAGAAGGTCTACACCGTCTCCGACGCCGGCCGGGCCGAACTGATCCGCTGGATCGCCGAACCCGCCGACCTGGAACCCATGCGCAATGAACTCGGCGTGAAGCTGCGAGCCGCCTCCCTCGGCGATGTCGACGCGCTCACCGCCGAGGTGGAGCGCCACCGCGACCAGCACGCGCACCGGCTCGACCTGTACCGCACCTTCGAGAAGAAGGATTACCCCGCGCCGGATCAGCTCACCGGCCCCAAGCTGCACCAGTACCTCGTCCTGCGCGGCGGCATCCGCGTCGAGGAGGGAATCGTCGACTGGTGCGAGGAAGTAATCGACGCCCTGAAGCGCGACTCAGCCCGGTCGCAGGCGTCCGAACCGAAAGGCTCTCAGCGATGAGCGCGTACCCGCACCTGTTCGAGCCCCTGGACCTGGGATTCACCACGCTGCGCAATCGCGTGGTCATGGGTTCCATGCACACCGGCCTCGAGGATCGGGCCTGGCACACCAACCGGCTGGCCGCCTACTTCGCCGAGCGGGCCAAAGGCGGTGTCGGGCTGATCATCACGGGCGGCTACGCCCCCAACCGGACCGGCTGGCTGCTGCCCTTCGGCGCCAAGCTGACCAACAAGACCGAGGCCTACCGGCACCGCGCCATCACCAAGGCGGTGCACGCCGAGGGAGGCAAGATCGCGCTGCAGATCCTGCACGCGGGCCGCTACTCCTACATGCCGACCAGCGTCTCCGCCTCCGCCATCAAGGCCCCCATCAACCCGTTCAAACCCCGTGCGCTCTCGTCCAAGGGCGTCGAGGAGACCATCGACGACTACGCGCGCTGCGCCTACCTGGCCAGGTTCGCCGGGTACGACGGCGTCGAAATCATGGGTGGTGAAGGCTATTTCATCAACCAGTTCCTGGCCGAGCGCACCAACAAGCGCAAGGACAAGTGGGGCGGCTCGCCGGAGAACCGCCGCCGCATCGCGGGCGAGATCGTGCGCCGGGTGCGCAAGGCGGTCGGACCGGACTTCATCATCGTCTTCCGGCTGTCCATGGCCGACTTCGTGGAGAAGGGCCAGACCTGGGACGAAATCGCCGCCGTCGCACAGGATGTGGAGGCCGCCGGCGCCACCATCATCAATACCGACATCGGCTGGCACGAGGCCCGGGTGCCCACCATCGTCACCTCGGTGCCGCGTGCGGCGTTCGTGGAGTGGACCGCGAAGGTCAAGGACCTCGTGACCATTCCGGTGTGCGCGTCCAACCGCATCAATATGCCCGAGACCGCCGAGGAGATCCTCACCCGCGGCGACTCCGACCTGGTGTCGCTGGCCCGCCCGCTGCTCGCCGACCCGGACTGGGCGCGCAAGGCCCAGGACGCACGGGTGGACGAGATCAATACCTGCATCGCCTGCAACCAGGCCTGCCTGGACCACGCCTTCCAGGCCAAAACCGTGTCCTGCCTGCTGAATCCGCGCGCCGGGCACGAGACCGAACTGAAGCTGCTGCCCACCCGCCGGACCCGGAAGTTCGCCGTCGTGGGCGCGGGTCCGGCCGGACTATCGGCCGCGGTCAGCCTGGCCCAGCGCGGGCACCACGTGGACCTGTTCGAGTCCGACGACAAGATCGGCGGGCAGTTCGACATCGCCCGCCGGATCCCGGGCAAGGAAGAGTTCAACGAGACCCTGCGCTACTACAACCGGCAGCTCGAAATCACGGGTGTGCGTGTGCATCTCGAGACCCGGGCCACCGCCGAGCAGCTCATCGCGGGCGGCTACGACGAGGTCATCCTGGCCACCGGCGTGAAGCCGCGAATCCCCAATATCCCCGGCATCGACCACCCGAAGGTACTCACCTACGCCGAGCTGGTGCGCGACGGCAAGCCCGTGGGCAAGAAGGTGGCGGTCATCGGCGCCGGCGGCATCGGCTTCGACGTGAGCGAATTCCTCACCATCGAAGGACATCCCAGCCTCAAGCTCGACGAGTGGAAGGAAGAGTGGGGCGTCTCCGACGACCCCACCGTCCCCGGCTTCGTCACCACCCCCAAGCCCTCCCCCGCCGCCCGGGAAGTCGTTCTGCTGCAACGCAAATCGTCCTCCTTCGGCAAGGGACTGGGCAAGACCACCGGCTGGGTGCACCGGGCCGCGGTCAAGGCCAAGGGCGTCGAGCAGATCGGCGGCGTCAACTACGAGCGCATCGACGATCGCGGCCTGCACATCAGCTTCGGCGAGAAGCGGCAGCGCCCGCAGGTCATCGAGTGCGACAACGTGATCCTGTGCGCGGGCCAGGAGTCCGTGCGCGACCTGCACGAGCCGCTGCAGAACGCGGGCGTGAAGGTGCACCTCATCGGCGGCGCCGACCTGGCGGCCGAACTCGACGCCAAGCGTGCCATCAATCAGGGCACCCGCCTGGCTGCGGCCCTGTAATGCCGAACCTCACCCGCCTGGGACTGCCCGGAGACGAGCAGTCCTGGGCGGCGCTGGGTTTCACGATCAGCGGCGGCCGAGTGCAGGTCGGCCGCGTCGCCTGCACCCTGGGCGAGCCCGCCTGGGGCTTCGACGAAACCCATGCCGCCCCCGAATCACTCGGCATCCCGTACCTGGAATCGACTACGTCCGAAGCTGATTCCCCGCTCGCGCATCCGAACGGCGTGACCAGCGTCGACCACGTCGTCTACTGGGTGCCCGATCTGGACGACGCCGTCACCGATCTGACCGCCGTCCTGGGCATCCCGCCGCGCCGCCGCTTCTTCCCGCGCGGCCCGGAAGGCCCCGAGATGGCCTTCTACCGGGTCGGCGAACCGTTCATCGAGGCCGTGTCCTCCGGCCGCGCGCCCGCCCTGACCGGCGTCGCCTTCCTGTCCCCCGACCTGGACGCCACCGTCGCCGCCGTCCGCGCCGCGGGCGGCCCCATCGGCGACCCCAAACCCGCCGTCCAGGGCGGGCGCATAGCCAGCGTGTGGCACGGTCACCTGAAGTGGGGCATCGCCTTCATGGAGCCCAAGCCCCGGAATTGACCGGCCGCGGGACGGCGTTTCCGGCCGGAATCGAAATGACCTATACACCAACCGATTCAGATGGTCGGGAATGTCGTACCACCCTGCCATGATCGCGGAGCACTTGCTTCAACGATCCTGGGGGAGAAATTCTCTATGCATCTGTCTCGTAAGGCCGCCGCCGGTGCGGTGGCCTCCGCCGCCGCCGCGCTGATGAGCACCGGCATGGGAACGGCGCACGCCGCCTACGACTACTACGGCTCCTTCGCCGTCGCCGACCGCGGCGACCAGTGGTCCATCGGCTACGCCTACAACGCGCCCGACCAGGGCCGCGCCGACGCCGACGCCATGGACGAGTGCGGCTACTCCAACTGTGTGGTGGCGCTGCGCTGGAACAACGGCTGCGCCGCCCTCGTGGACCGCGACGGCCGCCTGTACACCGGCCTGGGCAACAACCTGGCCGCCGCCGAGCGCAATGCCCTCGCGGCCAGCGGCCCGGACCCGAACCCCCTGATGGTGAGCCTGGGCAGCGCGGATCCCTCCCAGGCCAGCGTCCTCATCTCGAAGTGCACCGCCTGATCTCGGCAGGCATTTCCTGATCCGCCCGCCGGACACGCGCTGAACGGCGTGAACGCGGGCGTGGGGGTGGGGTGGTTCGCCTTTCGTCCACCCCACCCGCACGCCGAGCGCACCATCCGCGCGAACATCGGTAGGCTCGGGTCCCGTGAGCCTGCCTGTACCCACCGCCGACAATCGTGCCGTCGTCACCGGAGCCTCCTCCGGGATCGGCACCGCCCTCGCCGAAGAGCTTGCCTCGCGGGGCTACTCACTGATCCTCGTCGCCCGCCGCGGCGACCTGCTGGCCGAGCTGGCACAGCGGCTGACCGAGCGGTACGGCATCACCGCCGAGGTGCGCGCGGTCGACCTGTCCGACCGCGACCAGCGCGCGCCGCTGGCCAAGGAGCTGGCCGCGCGGGACATCGCCATCCTCTGCAACAACGCCGGTGTCTCCACCTTCGGCCCGCTGGCCAAGCTGGACCTGGACTACGAGCGCGACATCATGGAACTGAATGCCGTTGCCGTGCACGATCTCACGCTGGCCGTACTACCAGGCATGCTGGAGCGTCGCGCGGGCGGCATCCTCGTCACCGGGTCGGCGGCGGGCAATATGCCGATTCCGAACAACACCACGTACTCCGCGAGCAAGGCGTTCGTGAACACCTTCTCCGAGTCGTTGCGCGGTGAGCTCAAGGGCACCGGCATCAATGTCACCCTGCTTGCTCCCGGCCCGGTCCGCACCGACAACCCGGACCAGGAGGAGATGGGCAACAAGATCCCGGAGTTCATCTGGGTCACCGCCGCCCACACCGCCAAGATCACCATCGACGCGCTCGCCCGCAACAAGATGCGCGTGGTCCCGGGCCTGATCAGCAAGGGTATGAGCCTGGCCGGGCAGTTCGGCCCGCGCTCGATCACCTCGGTGGTGGCCGGCGCCGCCTACAAGAAGCTCGGCAGCTGATCAGCAAACCGTCAAGATCGGCGGGGTGCTCGTAAAAGGGACGTTGCCGGACATTCCGGACCGCGGAATCGCGCGTAGTCCTGGTGTCGGCCCCGCATGAGAGAAAGCGGGGAGCTCTCACCAGGAGACGTCTTGACGCTGCTCGAGATCTTCCCGTCGCTGCGCGACGGGGGCATGGTCCCCCGCCTCGATCCGGCGGTCTGGCCACGCGAAACCCACTACGACGCCGACGGGCGCATCACCGTCGGCGGCGTGGCGCTGGCCGACATCGCCGATCAGTACGGCACACCGACGTATGTGCTCGACGAGGGCGAGGTGCGCACCCGCTGTCAGGCCTACCGCACTCGGTTCCCCGACGCCGAGATCATCTATGCGGGCAAGGCCCTGCTCACCCGTGGGGTGGCCGAATGGATCACCGACGAGGGGCTGTCACTGGACGTGTGCTCGGCCGGGGAACTGGCGGTGGCGCTGTCCAGCTGGGCCGATCCGGAGCGGATCGTGCTGCACGGCAACGGGAAACCCTTCGCCGAACTGGAGACGGCCGTGAACTGCGGGGTCGGGCGCATCGTGATCGACTCGCTCACCGAGATCACGCTGCTCTCGGCGCTGGCCGCGCGGCCGCAGCGGGTGCTGCTGCGCGTCACCCCCGATATCGACATCGACGGACATCCGGCCGTCCGCACCGGAGTCACCGATCAGAAGTTCGGTTTCCCGATCGGCGGGCGGGCGGTGATGGAGGCGGTCGATCGCATTGTGCGGCAACCGAATCTGACCCTGGCCGGGCTGCACTGCCATATCGGGTCGCAGATCTACAACACCTTCCCCTACGGCGAGGCGGTGCGGCGCATGATCGCCGAGATGGCCCGCATCCGCGACGAATTCGGCATCACCCTGACCGATCTGGACCTCGGCGGCGGGCACGCGGTCGCCTACCGCAGCGGCGACGCCGAGATGAACCTGGCCGAACTGGCCGACATCATCGAGGATTCACTGGACGCGTCCTGTGCCCGGCACGGCTTCCCGCGGCCCCGCATCGCCCTCGAACCCGGCCGCGCCATCGTGGCACGGGCGGGCATCACGCTGTACCGCGTGCTGTCGGTCAAACACGTCGAGCACGGCCACACCTACGTGACCGTGGACGGCGGCATGAGCGACAACCCGCGGGTCGCCCTCTACGGCGCGCGCTACGACGCCGTGGTCGCCAACCGGCATCCCACCGGCCCACACATGACCGCCACCATCGCCGGACGCTACTGCGAGGCGGGCGACATCCTGGCCCGCGACGTCCGGCTGCCCGCCGACCTGCGGCCCGGCGAGGTGCTGGCCATGCCGTGCACCGGGGCGTACCACCACAGCCTGGCCTCGTCCTACAACGGCGTCGGCCGCCCGCCGATCGTCGCGGTCCGCGACGGCGGGTGCCGGGAGTTGATCCGCCGCGAAACCATCGACGATCTGCTCAGCCGCGATATCGGGCGCTGAGCCGAGCTACCGCTTCCGGGTGCCGAAGATGCTGCGGCTGATCTCGCGGCCGGCGGCGGTGGCCGCCGATCGCAGGAAGTTCTTGAAGGCGGGATTGTTGACGATCTTCTCGGCCATCGAATCCTCATGCGGGGCGGGCCTGGCCGCGCGCGAGCCCTTGGCCGCCGCCTCGTCGGCCTGCCGCTGCGCGGTCGCCTGAATCTTCGCGGTCAGGATCTCGTAGGCCGATTCCGCGTCGATGGTGGTCCCGTACTTGCCGTACAGCGCGGACTGCTGTGCGCGGGAACGGATTCCGTCGTCCCCGATGGTGTCCATGAGCGAGCGCGGCGGCTGCATGCGCGCCCAGGCGACCGGGGTGGGCGCGCCCTTCTCCGACAGCACCGTCACCACGGCCTCACCGATACCCGGTGACGTGAGCGCCTTTTCGAGATCGTAGGTGGCGGTCTTGGGATAGGTGCGTACCGTCTTCGACAGTGCCGCTTGATCTTCCGGCGTGAACGCGCGCAGCGCGTGCTGGATGCGCGCACCCAGCTGCGAGAGCACCGGATTCGGGATGTCGGTGGGCAGCTGGGTGCAGAAGAAGACGCCGACGCCCTTGGAGCGGATCAGCTTCACCGTCTGCTCCACCTGGTTCAGGAACGCCTTGGAGGCGTCGTTGAACAGCAGGTGCGCCTCGTCGAAGATGAACACCAGCTTGGGCTTGTCCATATCGCCGACCTCGGGCAGCGTCTGGAACAGGTTGGCCAGCACCCACATCAGGAAGGTCGAGAACATCTGCGGCCGTGCGGCCTGCGCGCCCAGCTCGAACAGGGTGATGACGCCCTGCCCACCCGCGGTGCGCATGAGATCGGCGGGCTCGAGCTCGGGCTCGCCGAAGAAGGTGTCGCCGCCGTCTGCCTCCAGATTCACCAGTGCACGCAGAATCACACCCGCGGTCTGCGCGGAGACGCCGCCGATGCCCTTGAGATCTTCCTTACCCTCCGGGCTGGTGAGGTATTGGATGACCGCGCGCAGATCCTTCAGATCCAGCAGCGCCAAGCCGTTCTGGTCCGACCAGTGGAAGATCAGGCCGAGGGTGGATTCCTGGGTTTCGTTGAGCCCCAGCGCCTTACTGAGCAGGATCGGGCCGAACGAGGTGATGGTGGCGCGGATCGGCACACCGATCCCGCCGGTGCCGAGGGAGGCGAACTCACACGGGAAGCCCTGCGGCTTCCAGTCCGGATCGCCGGTCTCCTGGGCGCGGGCCAGCAGTTTGTCGTTCGCCTGCCCCGGCTGCGCCAGACCCGACAGGTCGCCCTTGATATCGGCCAGCACCACCGGCACGCCCGCCGCCGACAGCTGCTCGGCGATGCCCTGCACGGTCTTGGTCTTACCGGTACCGGTGGCGCCCGCGACCAGGCCGTGGCGGTTCATGGTCTTCATCGGGATTCGCACCCGCGCATCGGGATGCACGGTGTCACCGACGATCACGGCGCCCAGCTCCAGCGCCAGGCCCTCCATGGCGTATCCCGCCGCGATCTCCTGTGCGGTGGCCTCGTCCTTGGCGGCCGAATCAGATTCCGCGGCAGCGGTTTTCGCTTTGCCGGCGCCCCCCGGAGCCGTCTCCGCGGCCTTGTCCGCCGCCTCCAGATCGGCGGCTTCCTTCTCCGCGGCCTCGGCGGCGGCCGCCGCCTCCGCCGCGATCCGCGCCGCTTCCTCCGCCGCCTTCCGTGCCGCCGCTGCCCTCTCCTGCGGGGTGGTCATCGCGCATCCTCCGTCTGCTCTGCCAACTGCGACTGCCCTGCGAACTACTGCCCTCGGAACTGCCCAACCAACATGCCGACCGCTCGTTATGCGGGGACTGTGTGAACGATACTGCCCGGTCGGGCGGCCGAGCGGGCTCGACGCGGCCGGGCCTCCGGGTCGCGGAATGCCGAAGCGTTAGTGTTTGGCGGGTGGACAAGTACGTGGTGTGGATGGACTGCGAGATGACCGGCCTACAGCTCGACAGCGACAAGCTGATCGAGGTGGCCGCACTCGTGACCGACAGTGACCTCAATATTCTCGGCGAGGGCGTGGACATCGTGATCCACGCCGACGACGCCGCGCTGGCCGCCATGCCGCCGGTGGTGACCGAGATGCACGCCCGCTCCGGGCTCACCGAGGAGGTCCGCCGCTCCACCGTCTCCGTCGCCGAGGCCGAGCAGCAGATCCTCGACTACATCAAGCAGTACGTCCCGACCGCGCGCACTGTCCCGCTGGCCGGCAACTCCATCGCCACCGACCGCGGCTTCATCGCCCGCGACATGCCGGCCCTCGACGCCCACCTGCACTACCGCATGATCGACGTCAGCTCCATCAAGGAACTGGCCCGCCGCTGGTACCCGCGCATCTACTTCGGCCAGCCGGAGAAGGGCCTCGCCCATCGCGCCCTCGCCGATATCAAGGAATCCATCCGCGAGCTCGAGTACTACCGCCGCACCGCCTTCGTCCCCGCCCCCGGCCCCTCCACCGCCGAGATCGCCGCCGTGGCCGCCGAATTGTCGACCCCCGCCGAACCCCCCGCAAACCCCTCCTGAACAGCCGATTAGGTACTCACAGCGGGGACACGTTAAGCTCTACCGCGCCGGAAGTTACTGGCAATGGTGGCTGTAGTTCAGCTGGTAGAGCACCAGGTTGTGATCCTGGGTGTCGCGGGTTCGAGTCCCGTCAGCCACCCCAATCGGCCCAGGCCGGAGAATTTTCTCTCGCCTGGGCCGAACTGCTACTCGAGCTTTTCCAACTTCTCACCCGGCATTGCCATCCACCGTCTTGGGATACAACTCGAGGCTGATGCGCGTCGAGGCTGATGCGCGCGTTTGCGGGTCGTAGGCCCGTCATCCTTCCCGACAGCGCATCCCAGCGAATCCATCTGCGGGTAGCCCCATCCAGCCCTGGCGAACGAGCTGCTGCGCCCCAATTGCGGTGGCGGCCGGCGCAATGCCGGCGACCATCCGAACCTGTCGTATGTGCGAATCCCTGCCCGAGTGACCGAGGCTCGAGATCGGGAAGAGTTCGGTGACACCCTGGACAGCGCCGATAACAGCGGCTTGCAAGTAGGTGATCATCGGCACGAGTTTCGCATGGGCTTTCGTGCTCAATCCTGAGACCCCAACGATGTGCAAATTGTCCGAATTCGCCACTCTGTCAACCACTTACGATCACGATAACCCGGTATGACCCACGACATTCGGCCTGCTCAGCCCGCCTGCAATGCGAAAAGCAGTATCTGTACCCGAGATTCGTAGCTCGAAACTCGAATCAGATATCCTCTGAGTAAATTTCGTGTGCATCGATATCCCGGCCACTGGCATCTCCGTCAGCGACGCGGAACGTGCGGCACCGCGCCCAGGCGCCAGATGCCGGCGGAAATCGGACAGCCCCCCGCTCCCACCCTCCGAGCCGGAGCAACCGACCGGCGGGCCAGCGGCCCACGCCGACCACTTGCTTGCCGAGAAAGTGAAAAGGCGATACTTTGCTTTATCTGTCAGACGCTGTGACCTGCGTCATGGTCGACACCCTAAGCGGACTGGCCGTGGCTCGATGAGGATTTGCATTGACCAGTTCCTGGACAACAGGCCGGGCCGCGCTCCGGCTCCGGATGGGCACCGCCGTCGGCGTGCTCGCCGCGGCCGTGTCGGTGAGCACGGCCGACGCCGAACCCGCACCGGCGGCGGGCCGCGCGCTCGTTGTGCTCGGTGACTCGTACACCGCGAACCCGCCGTGCGATGCGGTGCTGGTCAAGTGCGCGGACTCGAACAGCAACGGTTTGCAGGCCTGTCTGCACGGCCCCACGTCATGGCCCGTCCAACTGAGTGGGCTGATGGGCATCACCGCCGAGGACGTCGAGAACAATTCGTGCTCGAGCGCGACGATCGACACCGGTCCGGTGACATCGACCGGGGAGAAGGTTCCCGGCCGGGACGGGTACACCCTGACGCAGGAGGCGCTCGCAGCCGCCAAGGACGGGGCGTTCGGGCCGCGTACCCAGGTGGTGGCGATCCAGCTGGGCTTCAACGACGCGTGGCCGAAGGACGACACGATCACCGCGGACGCGACGAGGGTGTTCACCTGTGTGTTCAACGTCCTCGAGGGCTGCGACGAGAACGCGGTGGCCGAGGGCCGGTGGCCGGCGCTCGATGCGATCACCGGAGCCGCCTACGCGGACCGCATTCGCAAAGTCGTCGACTACGTGAAGTACTACGCGCCGAACGCGAGGATCGAACTGGTCGGCTATCCCGAGGTGGCGCCGGAGGACGCCTCTGAGTGGTGCTTCGACTTCCTCGGCCTCGTCCGCTGGGTGCAGCCGCGGGCTCGCGCCATGGTCGAGTTCTGGAACCGGCTCCAGGACGCGCAACGCGACGCGGCCGGGATTCTCCAGATCGACTTCGTCGATGTGAAGCAGGCGACCGCGGGGCACGGATTGTGTTCTGCCGATCCGTGGTTCAACGGCTTTCTGGATCCGCAGATCAACCTGGCCGGCTTGCCGTTCCATCCCTCACCCCGCGGGGACGCCGCCGTGGCCGCCACCGTCTACAGCCACGTGGCGCAGACCCACTGACACGGCCGCACCCCGCCCGACCGGTCGAGTGC
Source organism: Nocardia sp. CA-151230 (assembly GCF_050942175.1). Classification (NCBI taxonomy): domain Bacteria; kingdom Bacillati; phylum Actinomycetota; class Actinomycetes; order Mycobacteriales; family Nocardiaceae; genus Nocardia; species Nocardia sp. CA-151230. The sequence continues at coordinate 1,669,219 of NZ_CP192061.1, read as the reverse complement.
CGCCGTGGCGTATCCAACGGAGAAGCAATGACGCTCACGTACACCCCTCAATCCGAATCGACCTCCGCGCCACCCGAATTCGCGTGGCGGAGCGTCATCCTGATCTCCGGCTTGATCACGCTCGTCTGGAGCGTCTCCGCGGCACGGTTCCAGCTCGCCGGCGACGAGCTGTACTACCTGGCGTGTGGCCGGCGACTGGCGGTCGACTACGTCGACAATGGACCGGCGATACCCCTGATCGCTCGACTGTGCGACCTGATCGCACCCGGATCGGTTCTCGCGCTGCGGATTCCCGGTTTGCTCCTGCTGATCGCGGTGTCGATCCTGGCGGCCGCCGTGGCCTACGAATGCGGTGCGCGGCCGCGCTATCAGATGCTGGCCGCGGCGGGCTACGCCGTCTCACCGTTCGTCGTCGCCTACACCGTGCTGGACAGCGTCGCGTTCGACGTGGCGTTCCAGGCGTTGATCATCTGGCTGCTGGTCCGCTGGGTGCGCACGCGCCGGGACCGCTTGCTCATCTTCGCGGGTGTGGCGGCGGCGATCGACGTGCAGGACAAATGGCTGGTGCTGATGCTGGGGGCCTGTGTGGCCCTCGGCGTTCTCGCCGCCGGACCCCGCGAGATCCTGCGCCGTCCCGCACTGTGGGTGGGCCTGCTGATCTTCGCGGCCGCCATGACGCCCGCCGCGCTGTGGCAGGCCTCCCGCCATTGGCCACAGCTGGCGACCAACAGTGCCATCGCCCAGGAAACGGCGGGGAGCGACGGCGGGCAGCTGGGGACGATCGTGGCGATCATGATCGTCACCGGATTCCTCGGCGGCGGGCTGGGCGTGCTGGGCCTGCACGGCCTGGCCCGGGAGCCGAAGCTGCGGCCGTACCGGTTCGTGCTGATCGCCGCCGCGGTGATGGTGGTCCTGGTCGTCGTCGGGCACGGCCGGTCCTACTACGTCGCCGGGATCGTTCCCGCGATCTTCGGCGCGGGCGCCGCGATACTGTCCGGCTTCCTGGACACCGCGGGTACCCGCGCCCAGGTGCTGCGGCGGCTGTTCACCGGCCTCACCGTCCTCTCCGCGGTGCTGACCGCCTTCCTGGCGATGCTTCCCTATCCCAAGAGCTGGATCGACGTGCCGAACAACAGCTACTGGGGATTCCTGCAGCACTACGGCAACGACGACTGGGCGGACCTGGCCGACGCGGTGCACAAGGTGGCGATCGGTCTGCCGCCCGTCGAACAAGCCGGTGCCGCGGTCGTCACCGAGGCCTACAACGAAGCCGGCGCACTCGACCACTATGGACGGTCCGTATGGATCCCGCCGGTCTACAGCCCCAATCGCGGCTTCGCCGAGTGGGGCCCACCGCCGGACTCGGCCACGACCATCCTGTACGTCGGCTACAATGACGGCCCGGAACACCGTGCCTTCCTTGCCAATTTCGCCCACACCACACCGGCACTGCAGATGGACAACCCCCTCGGCATAGCCGGACAGAATCACCACGTGACCGTGTGGATCTGTCGCGATTCCCTGGTGCCCATGTCCGTCGCCTGGCCGAAGTTGACCTATATGGTTGTCCCACCGGCCTCTTGAGCGAGAGCGCCGACATCATCGAGGATTTGCATTGATCAGTTTCAGGACCAGCAGCGGGGCCGTCCTTCCGCTCAGGCTGGCCGCCGCCGTCGCCGTTCTCGCCGCCGCCGGCTCGATAGGCACCGCTGCCGCCGACGAACCCGCTCCGGCCGAGGGCAAAACCCTTGTGGTCATGGGTGATTCGTTCGCCGCGAACCCGCCGTGCGATGGGGTGCTGGTGAAGTGCGACGGCAACAATGACGCCGCATCACACGAATGCCTGCACCGCGACACGTCCTGGCCCGTTCAGTTGAGCGCGCTCATGGGCGTCGCCGGGACCGCGGATTTCGAGAACGCCACATGCACCAACGCGTCGATCGACAGCGGCCCGGTGACATCGACCGGGCAGGAAGTTCCGGGTCGCGACGGCTACACCCTGGCGCAGCTGGCGACCAAGGCCGCGAAGAACGGGGCGTTCGGGCCTCGTACCCAGGTGGTGGCGATCCAGCTGGGAGCCAACGACGAGTGGCCGCGCGATTCGACTGCCACCGCGGGCGCCCCCGCGCAGTTGGCCTGCGCGTTCAATATTCGTCAGGGCTGTGACACCGACGCGGTGGTCCCGGGCCAGTGGCCCGACCTCGATACCGTCACCGGAGCGGCCTACGCCGACCGCATTCGCAAAGTCGTCGACTACGTGAAGTACTACGCGCCGAACGCGAAGATCGAGCTGGTCGGCTACCCCGAACTGGCTCCGGAGAACTCGAGCGCATGGTGCCTCGACGTCCTCGGGGTCTTCCACTATGTCCAGCCACGGGGCGGAGCCATCAACGAACTCTGGAACCGCATCGACGATGCCGAACGCGATGCGGCCCAATTGCTTTCGATCGACTTCGTCGACGCCCGGACGCCCACCGCGGGACACGGCCTGTGTTCCACCGATCCGTGGCTCCTCGGTGCGCTGGATCCGAAGGTGAACCTGGTCGGCCTGCCCTTCCATCCCTCCCCCCGCGGAGACACCGCCGTAGCCGCCGAGGTCTACAGCCGCATCGCACAGACCCATTGATCAGGGCCGCGCTCCGCTATCCCGCGTAGGCGGTTTTGCCGCCGTCGATCACCATCTGGGCGGCGGTCATGTACGGGAAGTCGTCGGAGGCCAGGGCCAGGGCGAAGGCGGCTATCTCGTCGGGGGTGGCCATGCGGCGCAGGCCGGGGACGTGCTGTTTGCCGTAGACCTCGGTCATGGTTTTCCATACCTCGTCGGGGAGGTTCATCGCGCCGGCCGCGCGCCGGACCAGTTCGGTGTCGGTGGTGCCCGGGATGAGGGTGTTGATGCGAATGTTCTTGTCCGCGTAGTCGTAGGCGGCCGCTTGGACCATGCCGACCAGCCCGCGTTTGGCGGCGGTGTAGGCGGCCCGGCCCTCGGTGGTGGCGATGGCGTTGGACGAGGAGGTGACGACCACGACCCCGCCGCCGCGGGAGATCAGGTGCGGGATCTCGTATTTCAGGGCCAGGAAGTTGCCGCGCAGGTCGGTGTCGACGACGTCGTCCCATTCGGCGGAGCTGTACTCGTGCAAGGCTTTCTGCAGCGTGATGCCCGCATTGTTGAAGCAGACGTCGAGCCCGCCGTACTTGTCGGCGACCGCGTCCACGAACTGGCGCACATCGGATTCCACCCGGACATCGGCCCGGATGTAGGTGGCTTCCCCGCCCGCCGCCCGAATCTGCTGTTCGACCTGGCGGCCGAGTTGTTCTCTGCGGCCGCAGAATCCGACGTGCCCGCCCTCGGCGGCGAACATCAGGGCGGCGGAGCGGCCGATGCCGGAGGTGGCCCCGGTGATCAGCACCACCTTCCGCTCGAAACGCCGTGCGCCGGAAGGCTTTACCACGGGGGTCGGCGCTCCGCCCTGGACGAGGGCGATGCCGCCGGCCGCGCCCGCCGCCGCGGTGAGGGTCGCGGCGACTCCGGTGGTGGTGAGGAGCCGCCGTCTGCTGACCCCCGAGGCGGGGCCGGGTTCGGCGGCGGATTCGGGCTCGGTGCTGGCTTCCATAATGGATAGCGTAACTATCGGATAGTTCTACTGTCTACTCTGCGAATGGAATTGCCGCGCAGCCGGAACCGACCTCGTACATGGCCACGCCGTGCGCCGGAATATCGGCGGCGCTGAGCGCACCGGTGGTCGTGGTGTCGGTGTGCGTCCACAGATTGCGCACCGAGTAGCACTCCGCCGGCCGCAATCCGGTTGCGGCCAGCCCGGTTTCGATGGTCGCCGCCCGATCGCCGGGATTGAACACTGCCACCGCCACCGCGCCGCCGGCGAGCGGCTTGACCAGAATCCGCCCGTCCCCCGGCAGCGGCGTCGCCTGCGCTACCCGCGAATCCTGATCGACGGCAATGACATCGGCGTTGGTCAGCAGGGCGCGGGTCTGCTCGGACATCGCGCGCACATCGTTTCCCGCGATCAGCGGCGCCGCGAGCATGGCCCACAGCGAGAAGTGCGCGCGCTGCTCGTCGGGATCGAGGCTGAACTGCGGATCACGCAGGTGGCCGATCACCTCGGGCGACAGATCGAACGACGTCTCGAGTTCCAGAATCTGGCGGGTGGTCAATCGCCCGGCCAGCACATCGGCCGGATAGCCCGCCAGGTGGGCGCTGATGAATTCGGTCAGCGGCAGTCCGACCACCATCATGTCGGGGTCGTTCCAGTAGCCGGGGCGGGTGCGGGTGGCCAGCGGTTCGGCCGCCCCCAGCTCGTCGGTGACACCGATCAGGCCCCGCCCGGATCGGGTGGCCAGGTGCTGATCGGGCGACCCGTTGTGCCACAGCGGAATCAGATCCGCGGTATTGCGGGTCATATCCGAGATGGTCGACCAGTCGTAGTCCCCGCCGGCGTGCAGGTTGCCGGAACTGTTCGGGTTGATGCTGTAGACGATCCGGCGCCCGCTGCCGCGCAGGGCATCGCGCATGGCGGTGAAGGCGGGCACCTGCTCGGCGAGGTCGGTATCGGCCCGGCACCAGTCGTATTTGAGGAAGTCGACGCCCCAGTCCGCGAAGGTCCGCGCATCCGCGGTCTCGTGCCCGCGGCCGGCATTGCCCGGCGTCTGCCCGCAGGTCTCGTTGTAGGGACTCGAGTACAGGCCCAGGTACATGCCGCGCGCGTGCGCGTAGTCGGCGAGCGCGGCCATGCCGTGCGGGAACCGCCGCGGATCGGCCCGCAGGTTCCCGGCGGCGTCGCGTTTCGGCGCCGCCCATCCGGCATCCAGATTCACGTAGCGGTATCCGGCGTCGCGCATGCCGGAGCCGACCATGGTGTCGATGACCTCGTGGATGTTCTGTTCGGTCAACGGAATTCCGGAATTCCACGAATTCCAGCCCATGGGCGGGGTGAGCCGGCCGCCGACGGCCGCGATCGGGGCGGGACGCGGTGGCGCGGCCGCGGTGTCGGCGGTCAGCAGGGCAGTGGTGACGACCAGCGCGAACGACAGGATTCCAACTCGCACGCCGGACGTCTCCTCGGCTGGGGGAAGGTTCAATTGTGCGGCGGGAGCTGGCCGTCGGCCTTCACATTTTTGCCGGTGAGAGTGAAGGTGACCACGCTGGGTCCGCCCTGGGGGCAGCACATGGGGTCGTTGCCGTTGAGCCAGTGGTAGGTGAGCGACAGCGAGGTGCGAGTCTTGCCGGTCACCATCGTGTACATGTACGGCTGGGGGGTGGCCGTCCCCAGATACGTGCCGTCGGTGAAGAACAGAACGTGGGTGTACGGGTGATTGGTGTCGGAATTCACCGTCATCCAGGACAGCACCCCGGCACAACCCGCGGAGATCTGATCATCGGCGGCCTGACCCGTCTTCCACCCGCCGACCGGCGGCGGCGACAGCCGCGCGATGGCCTCCCGGGCCAGGTCGGAATTGATGTCGAGGCAGAGCCCGTGGCCGCTGCCCGCCGGGGCGGCGGACTGCTCGGCGGCGGGAGCCGAGGTAGGCGCCGCCGAGGTGGGGGCCGCCGAACTCGGGCCCGTTGAGGTGGTGGTCCCGCAGCCGGTGGCCACCGCCGCGAGGGCAGCGCCCATCGCGAGAATGACCACTGACCTGGTCTTCATGGCATCCCGCCGCGCACGTGTCACCTCTAGATCATCGGGGTGCCGGGAACTCGCGTTAGCGGCAGGGTCCCGATACGGGGGCCGTCGGCATGCCGTCGGCAGATACCGCGTTCTGCCACAAGGGATTCGCCGGATTGCTCCCAACCCTACCTCTGATACGCCGCCACGAACGGCGTGTCGACGCCCGCCTTGCCGAATCGGAAGGCGCCGCCGGGCGCTCCGAGCGCCTCGGTGCGGCCGGGCAGTGGCTCGTCGAAGAACCGCCGGTTCTCCGCGACGAATACCTCCTGCCCGTCCGGCATATCGTCCTCGTAGTAGATGGCCTCGACCGGGCAGGCCGGTTCGCAGGCGCCGCAGTCGGTGCATTCGTCGGGGTTGATGTAGGCCATGCGGTCGCCGATGTAGATGCAGTCGAGGGGGCATTCCTCGACGCAGGCGCGGTCCAGGACGTCGACGCAGTCGGCTCCGATGACGAAAGTCATGTTGTCTCCCGAGGATTCGATGCCGCGGCCGATCGGTCACGGGCGGGCACGGTTCCACCCTGGCCGTCGGGGGCACGGTCCGGTAGCCGTCGAATATCGAGCACCTCATAAGCCGGGCTTATGTGCGGCCGCCCGGCCCCGCATAATCGAACCTTATGACCCTTCCCCCGGGAACCCCCGACCTGGAGGTGCTGGATCTGCTCACGTCGGTGGCCGAACTGGGCAGTCTCGGCGCCGCCGCTCGCCGCCACGGCATCACCCAGCCGGCCGCCAGTCAGCGGATCACCGCGCTGGAGCGGCGGTTGCGGTTGCGGCTGCTGGACCGCCGGCCGACCGGGTCCACGCTGACCGAGGCGGGCCGCAAGGTGGTCGAGTATGCGCGGCCGATGCTGTCCGCGGCGCACGCCTTCGCCGCGGGCGTCGCGGCCCTGCGCACCCCGGACCGGCCGCGCCTGCGCATCGCCGCGTCGAAAACCATTGCCGACCATCGCATGTCGCAGTGGCTGGGCGCGCTCCGGGAGACGCATCCGGAGGTGACGGTGGCCTTGGAGGTGGGCAACTCGCGGCAGGTCGAGTCGTGGGTGCGGCTGGGGCAGGCCGATCTCGGCTTCGTCGAGGGCCCCAATCCCCCGACCGAACTCGACGCCCGGATACTCGGCACCGACGATCTGGTGCTGGTCGTCGGCCCCGATCACCCGTGGGCCCGCCGACACGCCCCGGTCACCGTGCACGAACTGGCGGCCACTCCGCTGCTGTGGCGCGAACCCGGCTCGGGCACCCGTGCCACCGTCTGGGAGGTGCTCACCACCGACTCCGATCCGGCCCGCCCCGCCGCCGAACTCGGTTCGACGGCAGCGATTCTCGCCACCGCCCGCACCGGCGTCGCCCCCGCCATCCTGAGCCGCCTCCTCGCCGACACCGACCTCGGCACCGGCACCCTGATCGAGATTCCAGTCGCCGACGCGGTACTGACCCGCAACTTCCGTGCCGTCTGGCGCAGGCAATCACCCCCGGCCACCCACACAGCCCAACTCCTCCACTGCGCCACCCGAGTCGAGCAGAACCGAACCAGCGGCACGACTCGAGCGGTCCAGGCCGACGGCACGTCCTAGCCGATCCGGCTCACCGGCGGCCCCCTGCGGAGCCGACACTGTAGCGCGTCCAGACGATCCGAAAGCGGCGCGGCCCGAACCGACGCGGGGCGGATGCGCGTCCGATCCGGGTTAGCGGCGGCTGCCGGTCGAGCCGGGGTGGCGACGCGCCCTAGGTGGTCCGGGGTGATGGGGCGGTTGAGGATCGGACCTCGAGGTGGACCGGGACGACGATGTTGGGTTGGTCGATCGGGCGGGAGTGGAGGGCGTCGATCAGGAGCGTGGCGGCGCGGCAGCCGATGGCGTGGCGGTCCACGGCCAGGGTGGTCAGGGCCGGGGACAGGGAGGGGGAGGTCGGGAGGTCGTCGTGACCGATGACCGAGACGTCCTCGGGCACACGGAGCCCGCAGTCGGCTGCGGACAGGTAGACGGTGTGGGCGATGTAGTCGCTGTTGGTGATGAATGCGGTGGGCCGCTCGTCCGGGTGCGCCCGCAGGGCCGCGGTGACGGCTGGGCGGGCCGCGTCGGCGGAGAGTTCGGTGGTCACCGGGAGCGCGGTGAAGCCGAGTTCGGCGCCGAGCCGCCGGAAGCGTTCCAGCCGTTCGGGATCCGGAGATTTCTCCGGTGGCGCCACCACCATGGCCAGCCGCCGGTGTCCCAGTTCGAGCAGATGCCGCACCGCGAGATCGACCGAGGTCTCCTGGTCCGAACGCACGCTCATGGTAAGCCCGGGATGCTCGCGGTCGGCGGTATCGAGCAGCACCACGGGCCGCCGGGTGACCGAATGCCATTCCCGCGCATGCGGACTCGTGCCGATGGGCGCGATGGCCAGCCCATCCACGGCCCGATGCTGGAAGGCGTCGAGCAGCTGGCGCTCCCGGCCGGCGTCGTAGCGCGAGGAGCCGACCATGACGTCGTAGCCCGCGGCGGAACAGGTTTCGTCGAAGCCGTCGATCACATCGAGGAAGTGCGGGTTGCGCAGGTTGCGGATGAGCAGTCCCAGTACCCGGGTGCGCCGGGTGCGCAGGGCGACCGCGGAGGCATTGGGCCGGTAGCCGAGTTCGGTGGCGCGCTGGAGAATGCGCTCTCGCAGCCGGTCGCTGACGCCGGGCCGCCCGGCGAGTGCCAGGCTGACCGCCGAAATGGAGACTCCGAGCGATATCGCCACATCGCGCTGCGTGATCGGTTCGCTCCCGGCTACCACGGAGGGAAACACTAGCGAACGGAGGCTGAACTCGGATGACCGCGCTCTGAACTCTCGACGACGTCCGGGGCGGATGCTCGCTTCAACGCCTCTACCTTTGCTAAAACGATTGAGCAATTCGATCTCCCCAGGAAGGACCATCGTGCCCAGCGATGCCTTTTCAGTCCTCGACTCCACCGAGCTGACCGCCTTCCACCGCAAGGTGACCGTGCTCTCGGCTGCCGGCATGTTCCTCGACGGCTTCGACATCACGGTGATCGCGGTCGCGCTGCCGACCGTCACCAAGCAGTGGCACCTGTCCACCTTCATGGCCGGTGCGCTCTCCGCGGCCGCGGTCGTCGGAATGTTCGTGGGCGCTCTGGTCTTCGGCCGCCTCACCGACCGGCTGGGCCGCAAGAAGATGTACCTGGTGAACCTCATCGGGTTCGTCTTCTTCGCCCTGGTCGCCGCGCTGGCCCAGGACGCCTGGCAACTGCTGGTCTGTCGCTTCCTGCTGGGTCTGGCCCTGGGAGCGGACTACACCATCTCCACCTCGCTGCTCGCGGAATACGCGCCCGCCCCACGCCGCGGCAGCCTGATGTGCCGCCTCGGCGCCACCTGGTTCGTGGGCGCGGCGACGACCTACGCCTTCGCGCTGGCCCTGCTCCCGCTCGGCGCCGCCATGTGGCGCGTCATGCTGGTCCTGGGTGCGGTATTCGCGCTGATCGTGCTGTGGATGCGGCGCAGCATCCCGGAATCCCCGCGCTGGCTGGCCGCCCAGGGCCGCGGCGCGGAGGCGAACGCAGTGCTCACCGGACTGGGCGACGCCACCGCACGGCTGTCCGGACCCGCCGCACCGCAGCATGATTCGCCGTGGCGCACGCTGCTGACCATGCCGCTGCTGCGCTACACGTTCTTCTGCTGCGGCTTCTGGTTCATGTACACGCTGTCGTACTACGGCATCACGCTGTACACGCCGACGATCCTCCAGCAGGTCACCACCAGTACGACCGGCACCTATACGGGTTCGCTGATCGTCGCCCTGGTCGGCATCGCAGGCGCGTTCACCGGCGTCGCCCTGGTGGACCGGGTGGGCCGTCGTCCGCTGCTGATCGTCGGCTTCATCGGCATGTTCCTCGCCCTGACGGTGCTGGCGCTGTGGCAGAACCCGGGGTTGACGGGCCTGGTGGTGCTGCTCGGCGCGGCGGTGCTGTTCGCCAATTCCGGCCCGGGCATCGTGAACCTGGTCTATCCGAGCGAGGTCTTCCCGACCGCCGTGCGCGCCACCGCGAATGGCCTGGGCACGGCGGTGTCGCGGATCGGCGCGATCATCGGCACCCTGTGGCTGCCCACACTGATCAAATCGTGGGGCCTGCACCACGTGCTGTGGCTGTTCGTGGGCGCGAGTGTCATCGGCCTGACCATCGCGGCCACCCTGGCCCCGGAGACCAAGGGCCGCACACTGGAAGAGCTCTCGGCGGAGATCTCCGGCTCCAGCCGGGCGCAATCCGGTTCGGCCGCACCGGAATCCGTGGGCTGAACCGGTGTCCCTTCCCGATCACACGATCCGTCCGGGCGCGGCAATCGACGCGGACGGCCGGTATCGGGGCCTGGAACGCGGTCCGGCCGAACCGCGTGCGGCCCGTACCGAACTCGCCCCCGGCACCACCCTCGACCCGGGTGCGACCGTGGCGCGATTCGTCCAGCTGACCGACTTCCAGATCGCCGACCCCGCATCCCCCGGCCGTCTCACCTTCCTGCACGGATTGGCGGGCCGGCCCGGGTGGGAGTACATGTTCCCGGCCTACCGCCCGCAGGAACCGGTGGCGTTGCATGCCTTCGAGGCCACTGTTCGCACGTTGCGCGAACTCGGCACGGGCACCATCGATTTCGTCGTCACCACCGGCGACAATATCGACAGCGCGCAGTCCAACGAGCTGTCGGCCCTGTTCGCCCTGCTGGACGGCGACACCGTACTCGACCCGAACTTCGGGGCGACCGAGACGAAAACGCTACCCGCGCACACCGTCTCGGCCGAGTTCTACAACCCGGAACCGGAATCCCGCGACGTCTACAAGCGCGAACACGGATTCCCCGACGTCCCGGGCCTGCTGGCGGCCGCCGCCCGCCCCTTCCGCACCCGCGGCCTGGGCGTGCCCTGGCTGGCCTGCTTCGGCAACCACGACTGCCTGGTCCAGGGCCGCGCGCCCGTCACCCCCGAGTACCAGGCGCTGGTCACCGGCGACAGTGCGCCCACGGCGCTGGGCATCGAGCCGCCCGCCGATCCGATGCTGCGGTACCTGCCCGATCCGACCGTCTTGTCGCAGGGTCCGGCCGTACCGATCGCCGCCCGGGCCGACCGCCGGGTCATCAGCCCGGCCGAATACGTGCGCGCCCACCTGGACAGCCCCACCGAGCCGCGCGGCCACGGATTCACCGAGCAGAACCTGATCGAGGGCACCACCTACTACAGCTACGACGCGGTCCCCGGCGTGCGCATGATCGTGCTGGACTCCACCCACCCCGCCGGGCACGTCACCGGCAGTATCGGTGCACGCCAATGGGATTGGCTGGTCTACCAGCTGATCGCGGCGCACTCGTCGTATCGCGGCGAGGACGGCGCGATCGTCCGGACCGGGAACCCGGACAGCGCCGTGATCATCGCCTCCCACCACGGTCTGGACATGCTGACCAACACGACACCCGACCCGGATGGCGAAACCCGCTACCTCGCAGCCGATCTGGAGGCGCTGCTGCACCGCTTCGGCAACGCGGTGCTGTGGATCGCCGGACACGAGCACCGCAACAAGGTGACCCCGCGCCACCGTCCCGATCCGCAGGAGGACCCCGCGGGCGGATTCTGGCACGTACTCACCTCCGGCCTGTGCGAATGGCCCTGCCAGACCCGTCTGCTGGAACTGGCACTCCCCCAGCAGGATTCGAATCACCTGATCATCCGCTCCACCATGATCGATCACTGGGCCCCCGCACGCCCCGGCCCGGCCCTGGAGCTGCTCGACCTCGCGTCCCGGCATCGCGAACTGTCGTTCAACGAGCCCACCCGGGTCGGCGGACCGCACTCCGCGGGCACCCCGGGCGATCGCTCCGTGGACCTGATCGTCCCCGTGTCCCCCGCGCTGCTCGCCTCCCTGCGCGGTGTGATCGCAAGTAGCGAAAGGCCCTCGACGGGCGATCACGACGGCAATGCCGTGGTCCCGGGCCTGAGCTGAGCCATGGCCGGTGGGGCGGAGCGGCGGTTCCGGCCCGCCGGCCCCGGCCCGTGGCTGTGCGACAATGCGGCATGAGCATCAAGATCGACGGCCTCGATTCCGCGCTGCTCGCGGAGTTGGCGGCCGATCCGCGGGTGCCGATTCTGGAGTTGGCGCAGCGGCTGGGGATCGCGCGCAACACCGTGCAGGCGCGGATGAAGCGGCTCGAGGCGTCCGGCGCGGTGCGGGGGTATCCGCCGGACGTGGATCTGCAGGCCATCGGGTTCGCGGTGCACGCGTTCCTGGGCATCGAGTTGAACCAGAACAAGATGAACGACATCGTCGAGGCATTGCGGGAGTTCCCGAATGTGCTCGAGGTGCACGCGACGACCGGGCGCGGGGATCTGCTGGTGCGGATCGCGGCCCGGTCCCAGCCGGATCTGCTGTCCATCATCCAGCGCGTGCACGCGATTCCCGGCGTGAAGCACACCGAAACCATGCTGGCCCTCGCGACTCCGGTCGAGTACCGGTCGCTGCCGCTCGTCGAGCATCTGACGAGCCGGCCCGCCGAATCACGCACTAGCCCCGGCGCATGAGGAGATGGGCCGGGGACACTCGAGCGGACTTCCGCGTGGACGCTCGAGCAAAATGCTGCGTGCGTCACAGTGTTCCAGATCACTTTTGAGCAGTCTGATCAAGTTTTCGCGCATCTGTTGACACAGATCACACATCACGGCAGATTTCGCTGCACCGATCGCTTTGGTCCCTTGGTTTGCAGCTCACGATCTGGGCTGTGGAGAGTGTGGTGACTGTTCATGACCGACGTTGCCTGCGCGCCTGTCCGACAGGCCGAACCGGCTACGCCCTACGACCTCGCCGACCGCTACCGGTCCGGCGCGGGTCCGGTCCTTCTGACCGGTGTGCAGGCCATCGCCCGCCTGCTGGTGGAACAGCATGTCAGCGATATGCGCGCCGGCCACCGGGTCGCGACCTTCGTGTCCGGGTATCAGGGCAGCCCGCTGGGCGGGGTCGACAAGATGCTGTTGGGCATGCCGAATGTGCTGTCCGAACACGACATTGCCTTCGTGCCGGGCTTCAACGAGGAACTCGCGGCCACCTCGGTGTGGGGTAGCCAGGCGGATCTGCCCGCCGGAACGGCGACGCACGACGGCGTCGTCGGTGTGTGGTACGGCAAGGGGCCCGGCGTCGACCGGGCCACCGACGCCATCCGGCACGCCAATATGTACGGGGTGAATCCGCGCGGCGGCGTGCTGCTGCTGGTGGGTGACGATCCGGCCTCGAAGTCCTCGACCGTGCCCGCGGTGAGCGAGCGGTCACTGGCGGCCATGGGTGTGCCGGTGCTGTTCCCGCGCAATGCCCGCGAGATCATCACCATGGGAATGCAGGGGGTGGCGCTGTCGCGGGCCTCGGGCTGCATCGTGGCCCTGAAGATCGTGGCGGATGTCGCCGACGGCGCGTGGACGGTGGATTCCTCGGTCGCCGAGCTCCCCATCTCGGTACCCGAAGTGCAGTGGGAGGGAAAGACTTTCGCCTACCGGCAGCGGCCGATGGCGGCGCCCGCGGACAGTGTGCTGGCCGAGGCCGACCTGTACGGACCGCGCTGGGCCACCGTGCGCGCCTTCGGGGCGGCCAATGATCTCGATGTCATCGAGGTGGATCCGGCGCACGCGCGGATCGGCATCGCGGCCACCGGCACCACCTTCGACGCGGTGCGCCAGGCGCTGGTCGATCTGGGTGTGGACGAGGCGGCCATGCACCGGGCGGGCATTCGCCTGCTGCGGATCGGCATGCCGTATCCGGTTGGGGCACATCGGGTCACCGAGTTCGCCCGGGGTCTGGAGCAGGTGATCGTGGTCGAGGACAAGACCGCGTTCATCGAGACCCAGATTCGCGAAATCCTGTACGGCACCGCCGATGCCCCGCAGATCCTCGGCAAGCTGGACGGAAACGGCCTGCCGCTCATGCCGTTCGACGGCGAGCTCACCGCGGGCCGGCTGCTGGCCCCGCTGCGGCGGGTGCTGCGCGAGCGGGTCGACCTGAAGAAGGCTCCGCCGCCGGCACTCTCACTGGAGGTGCTGTCCGCCAAGCGCACCCCGTACTTCTGCAGCGGCTGCCCGCACAACCGCTCCACCGCCCTGCCCGAGGGCTCGATCGGTGGTGGCGGCATCGGCTGCCACACCCTGGTCACCCTGTCCGGGCGCAGCGACAGCGCGGTCACCGGCCTGACCCAGATGGGCGGTGAGGGCAGTCAGTGGATTGGGCAGGCGCCGTTCACCGATGTGCCGCACCTGTTCCAGAACATCGGCGACGGGACGTTCTTCCACTCCGGGCAGCTGGCCATCCAGGCGTGCGTGGCAGCGGGGGTGAACATCACCTACAAGCTGCTCTACAACGAGGTTGTCGCCATGACCGGCGCGCAGGATGTGGAGGGCGGGCTGACGGTCGCGAAGCTCACCCACAAGCTGACCGTCGAGGGCGTGAAGCAGATCGTCATCTGCGCCGACGATCCCAAGCGGCACAACCGGAAGGCGCTGGCCAAGGGCACTCTGCTGTGGCATCGCGACCGGCTCGACGAGGCGCAGAAGATGCTGCGCGAGATCGAGGGCGTCACCGTCCTGATCTACGACCAGCACTGCGCCGCCGACGCCCGCCGCCAGCGCAAGCGCGGCACGCTGCCGGTGCGCAATACCCGCGTGGTGATCAATGAGGCGGTGTGCGAGGGCTGCGGCGACTGCGGCACCAAGTCGAACTGCCTGTCGGTGCAGCCGGTGGAGACCGAGTTCGGGCGCAAGACGCGCATCGACCAGACCTCCTGCAATACCGACTACAGCTGCCTGGACGGGGACTGCCCGTCGTTCGTGACGGTGGAGTTGAACCCGGATGCCAAGGGGCGCAAGGGTTCCAAGTCGGCCGCTACGAAGCGCAGCAAGGCGGCCGAGCCGCCCATGGTGGCCGATCCGGGACTCGGCGCGCCGCTGGGCACGCAGAACGTGCTCATCGCGGGCATCGGCGGCACCGGCATCGTAACGGTCAACCAGGTGCTGGCCACCGCCGCGCTGCGGGCCGGGTACGCGGTCGAGAGCCTGGATCAGATCGGGCTCAGCCAGAAGGCCGGGCCGGTACTGTCCCACCTGCGGTTCTCCACAACGGAATTGGAGCCGTCCAACCGGCTCACCCCGGGCAGCGCGGACTGCATCATGGCCATCGATCTGCTGACCGCCGCCGACCCCAAGAACCTGCAGTACGGCAATCCGGCCGCGACGGTCGTGGTCGCCTCGACCAGCCAGACCCCGACCGGGGACATGGTCTACGACAAGTCGGTCACCTACCCGGAAACCGGTTCGCTGCTGGATCGGCTCGCGGCGGTGTTTGATTCGCAGTTCGGCTTCGATGCCCTGGCGGCCGCGCAGCAGCTGTTCGGGAACACCGCCGCCGCCAACTTCCTGATGGTAGGCGCGGCCTTCCAGACCGGCGGCCTGCGGCTGCCCGCCGCGGCGATCGAAGAGGCGATCACCATCAACGGGGTTGCGGTATCGGCCAATATCGCGGCATTCCGCTGGGGTCGGGTGGCCATAGCGGATCGGGCCGCCTTCGCGGCGGCCACCGATACCGCTGCGGCACAGCGCACTCCGCGTATCGCCCCTGCCGAGCTGCTCGCGGGCACCAGCTTCGAGGGCGAGGTCCGGCGACTGGTGGAGCTGCGTGCCGGCGAGCTGGTCGGCTATCAGAACGCCAAGGTCGCCCGCCGCTACATCGACACCGTCCAGGCCGCCTGGAACGCCGAGCGCGCGGTCACCGAGCGCACCGAGTTCAGCGAGGCCGTGGCCCGCGGGCTGTACAAGTTCACCGCGTACAAGGACGAGTACGAGGTCGCCCGCCTGCTGGTCGACCCGGCCTTCCTCGACGAGGTGCGGGCTCAGGTCCCCGGCGGCGAGAACCTCACCTACAAGCTGCATCCCCCGGTGCTCCGCGCCCTCGGCCGCAAGAAGAAGATCGGCCTCACCCCCAAATCGCATGTGGCCCTGAAGCTGCTCGCCAAGGGCAAGTCCCTGCGCGGCACCAAGCTCGACCCCTTCGGCTACGCCTATGTCCGAAAGGTGGAGCGGGAGTTGCTGTCCCACTACACCGACATGGTCGGCCGCCTGGCGGCCGACCTCACCACCGACGGCTATGCCACCGCCACCGAGGCGGCCGCCCTGCCCGACCTGGTCCGCGGCTACGAGGACGTGAAGCTCGGCAATGTCGAGCTCTACCGCGCCCGCCTCCGCGAGCTCGGCCTCGACGGCTGACGCGGGCCGCTCGCCCTTCCCAATTCCACATCCGACGCAGTACGGCGGCATCGTTCCCGCCGCCGTACCGCGATGACCTGTGCCCGGAATCCGGGCACGACACCCGGCCGCCCACCACGCGGCCACCACCCAGCCGCCACAAGCGGCGTCCACGAAAGGAATCGATTGTGACCGCAATGCACACCGACGCAGGGGTTTTCGGCCGCTCGCACGAGTTGAGCGCTCGACGCCACGAGCAGGTGGTGTTCTGCGAGGACGACAAGAGCGGACTCAAGGCGATCATCGCGATTCACTCGACCACGCTGGGCCCGGCGCTCGGCGGCACCCGGATGTACCCGTACGCCTCGGAGGCGGCGGCGCTGGACGATGTGCTGCGACTGTCGTGGGGCATGACCTACAAGGCGGCGGCCGCCGGCCTGAACCTGGGCGGCGGCAAGGCCGTCATCATCGGCGATCCGGCCCTCGACAAGAGCGAGGAGCTGTTCGCGGCCTACGCGCGGTTCGTCGAATCCCTCGGCGGGCGCTACATCACCGCGGGCGATGTGGGCACCAACACCGATGACCTGGACGCCATCGGCCGCTATACCAGCCATGTCACCGGCCGCAGCACCGCGGCGGGCGGGTCCGGCGACAGCGCCCGGCTCACCGCGCTGGGCGTGTTCAATGCCATGCGCGCCGGCGCCGAATCCGTGTGGGGCGCACCCACACTGGCGGGCCGCACGGTCGGCGTCGAGGGTGTCGGCAAGGTCGGCCGCGAACTCATCCAGCTGCTGCTCGCCGACGGCGCGGAGGTCTGCGCGACCGACGTGAACGAGGCGGCGCTGGACCACATTTCGAAGGACAATCCGTCGGTTCGACTGTTGAGCAACGTGTCCACCGCTCCGGTCGACGTCTACGCCCCCTGCGCCCTCGGCGGCACGCTCACCGCGGCCAGTGCCGAGGCCATCGAGGCGAAACTCGTCTGCGGCGCCGCCAACAACCAGTTGGCCACGCCCGCAGTGGAATACGCCCTGAACGAGCGAGGCATCACCTGGGTCCCGGATTTCGTGGCCAATGGTGGTGGGCTCGTTCAGGTGGCCGGTGAGCTGCGTCAGGCAGCGTCGGCCGAGGTCGAAGATGCGGTGAGGGGCATCTTCGACCGCTGCCGCGACATCATCGCGGAATCCAAGGCCGAGGGAATCGGCACCGGAGCGGCGGCCAACAGGTTCGCGGAGCGGCGTCTCGACGCCATCCCGCGGGCCCTCTGATCGCCGCACCGTAGTTTCAGAGAGGAGACGACAAGTGGCGTTCGCGAGCGGAGTGTTCCGCACCAAATCGGTCGAGCAGTCGATCCGGGATACCGATGAGCCGGATTCCAAGCTACGCAAGGATCTGACGGCGAGGGATCTCACCATCTTCGGTGTCGCGGTGGTCATCGGGGCGGGCATCTTCACGCTCACCGCCCGGACCGCGGGCACGGTCGCGGGACCCTCGGTCTCGCTGGCCTTCGTGTTCGCGGCCATCGCCTGCGGGCTGACGGCGTTGTGCTACGCCGAATTCGCCTCGACCGTGCCGGTGGCGGGCAGTGCGTACACGTTCGCGTACGCCACTTTCGGCGAGATCATCGCCTGGATCATCGGGTGGGATCTCATTCTCGAGTTCGCCCTTGCCGTTTCGGTGGTCGCCAAGGGGTGGTCGCAGTATCTCGGCGAGGTGCTCGGCGGCCTGGTGAATCCGGTCGCGCACGTCGGATCCATCTCGTTCGACTGGGGCGCGGTGGTCATCATCGCCATCGTCGGCGTGCTGCTGGCCACCGGCACCAAACTGTCCTCGCGGGTCTCGGCCGTCGCGGTGGCCATCAAGCTGGCCGTGATCGCGCTGGTGCTGGTGGTCGGCGCCACGTACTTCAAGGCGTCCAACCTCAGCCCCTACATCCCGCCGTCGCAGCCCTCCGCGCAGGCCGGTGGCGTGCACCAGTCGCTGTTCTCCTTCCTGACCGGTTCCGGCGGAACGAATTTCGGCTGGTACGGCCTGCTGGCCGCGGCCTCGCTGGTGTTCTTCGCCTTCGTCGGCTTCGACGTGGTCGCCACCACCGCCGAGGAGACCCGCAACCCGCAGCGTGATGTCCCGCGCGGCATCTTCGGCTCGCTGGCCATCGTGACGGTGCTCTACGTCGCCGTCTCGCTGATCCTCACCGGCATGGTCCCCTACACCGAGCTCGCGAGCGGAAACGCCACCCTGGCAACCGCTTTCGCCCTGCACGGTGCGACCTGGGTGAAGAACATCATCTCCATCGGCGCGCTCGCGGGCCTCTCCACGGTCGTCATGGTCATGTTCCTCGGCCAGACCCGCGTCCTGTTCGCCATGGCCCGCGACGGCCTGCTGCCCCGCGGCCTCGCCCACACCGGCAAGCACGGCACCCCCGTCCGCCTGACCGTGATTGTCGGCGTCGTCTGCGCCCTCCTGGCCGGTTTCGTCGACTTCGGCACCCTCGAGGAAATGGTCAATATCGGCACCCTCGTGGCCTTCGTCCTCGTCTCCCTCGGCGTCCCCATCCTCCGCCGCACCCGCCCCGACCTGAAGCGCGGCTTCCGAGTCCCGCTCGTCCCCGTCATCCCCATCCTCGCCGCCCTGGCCTGCTTCTGGCTGATGCTGAACCTCTCCATCGAAACCTGGCTCCGCTTCGTCATCTGGATGGTCCTCGGCGTCGTCATCTACTTCTCCTACAGCCGCCGCCACTCCATCCTCGGCAGGCAGCAGGCCCCCGCCGCCGAATCCATCGCCGCGCCCGAACCCGACCCCGTGTCCTGACCCGGCCCCGACAAGATCAGGGAGCTGTCACCGTGGGAATTCGCCCGAATTCCCACCCCGGCAGCTCCCTGATCTTGTTCCACGGCCGCGTGACGAGGGACGATAGCCGGATGGAACTGACAGCGGTGCCCATCGAGAATCCCGATGAGCTCAATGTCATCATCGGGCAGTCCCACTTCATCAAGACCGTCGAGGACATGCACGAAGCCCTCGTCGGCACAGGCCCGCAACTCCGCTTCGGGCTGGCCTTCTGCGAAGCCTCCGGCCCCCGCCTGATCCGCTGGTCCGGAAACGACGACGAGCTCGTCGACCTCGCCACCAAGAACGCGACAGCCCTCGCCGCCGGCCACTCCTTCATCGTCTTCCTCCGCGACGGGTACCCCGTCAACGTCCTCAACGCGATCCGCCACATCCCCGAGCTCTGCACCATCTTCTGCGCCACCGCCAACCCCGTCGAGGTCCTCATCGCCGAAACCGCGCTCGGCCGCGGCATCATCGGCGTCGTCGACGGCGCCCCGCCCCTCGGGATCGAAACCGAGACCGACCGCACCGACCGCCACCACCTCCTCCGCGCCATCGGCTACAAACTCTGACCCGGATTCGGATCCAACCCGGTTGCGCTGTGTCCGAACGTTGTGCAGGGGTTCCTTCGCCCCGGGTACCGTGCAGCGGCATGAGCGTGTTGGTCGTTGTTCGCGGCAACTCGGCATCGGGGAAGTCGACCGCTGCCCTCGCGGTGCAGCAACGGTTCGCGCGGGGCGTATGTCTCGTCGTGCCACAGGACGTGGTGCGCCGGCAGATGCTGCGGGAGCCTGATGCGGCCGGAGCTGCCAATATCGAACTGCTGGAGCACGTTGCGACATTCGGTCTGGCTCGGGGACTGGTGGTGATCGTGGAGGGAATCCTGAACGCCGGGCGGTACGGCTCGATGCTCGAGCGCCTCACCGCCACGGCAGATCACGCTCTGCACTACTGCTTCGACCTCACCTTCGAGGAGACCGTCGCCCGGCACCTCGGCAGCTCCCGGGCGGCGGACTTCTCGCCGGAGCAGATGGCCGAGTGGTACCACGGCTGGCAGCCACTGCCCTTCGCCGATGAGACCCGCATCGACGCGAGCTGGAGTCCCGAGGCGATCGTCGACCGGATTCATCACGACATCCTGACCTTGCAGCGAGGACCCTGAATCTGTGGTCGAATCGAGCGTTTGTCGTACACCGTCTAGTGGGTTGGACGTGGGCTGATACGTTTGCTGGGTGATCCAGATGTATGACGTGACAGCGGTGGAGCGGGCGGCCTTGGAGGAGGCCGGGACCAAGGCGTATTACGTCGCGCAGGGGGTGGGTGACGAGGGGTTCGAGCGATATGGGGCTACCGGGTCGACGGTGAGTGTGTGGGCGGCTTCCATGCAGCATGGGGCGCCGCCTTCGGCGTTGCTGGCGCGGGCGGTGGAGCGGTGTGCGCCTCGGGAGGGGGCGCGGGTTGCCCGGTTGACGATGGAGATCTTGGGGCCGGTGCCGGTGGGGGACGTCGAGGTGCGGGCGTGGGTGGAGCGGCCGGGGAAGCGGGTCGAGTTGGTGGGGGCCGAGTTGGTGGCGACGCAGGCGGATGGGAGCCGGCGGGCGGTGGCGAAGGCTTCGGCATGGCGGATTGCCACGTCGGACAGTTCGTCGGTGGTGCATACGGCCGACGCGCCACTGGCGGCACTACCGGAGGCGTCCGAGATCGGGTGGGGCGTGCCGGACGGGTGGGATGTCGGGTATGTGAAGTCGGTGGACATCCGGGCGGTGGAGAGTGACGACGTCACCCGGCGGGTGTGGGTGCGGCCGCTGGTCGAGGTGGTCGAAGGGGAGGAGATCTCACCGCTGGTGCGGGTGTTCTCGGTGGCCGATGTGGCCAATGGGATTGGGGCGCAGCTGGATCCGCATCGGTGGACCTTCCTGAACACCGATCTGACGATCGACCTGTTCCGGCTGCCGGAGGGCGAGTGGATCGGACTGGCGGTGCAGACGTCCATCGGGCCGGACGGGGTCGGGATGTGCTCGACCGTGCTGCACGACGAGCGCGGGCCGATCGGGCGGTGCCTGCAGATTCTCGAGGTGCGCGCCCGGGCCTGACCCGGCGATAAGGAAACCGATATCGTCGGTCGGGTGGATCCGCTGCGTCAGTTGCGCTACTTCATCGCCGTGGCCGAGGAGTTGCACTTCGGCCGGGCGGCCGAGCGGCTGCGGATCGCCCAGCCGGCGCTGAGCCAGCGAATCCGCAAGCTGGAGAGCGATATCGGGGCCCGGCTGCTGGAACGCGACAGCCGGCGGGTGGAGCTCACCGAGGCGGGGCAGATCCTGCTGGTGGAGGCGCGGGACCTGATCGCGCGCTGGGAGCGGGCGAAATCGCTGGTCGGCAAGGCGCACCGGGGTGAGATCGACGCACTGCGGGTGGGCGTGCCGCCCGAACTGGCGGGCCGTGTGCTGGCCGCCATCCTCACCGCGTTCGAGAGCCGCCAGGTGCGGGTGGACCTCCAGGAGCTGACCACTGCCGAGCAGGTGCGGCTGCTGGCCGATCGGCAGCTGGACGCGGGGCTGCTGCAGTACCCGGTGGATGTGGTCGGCCTGGAATCGGGCCCGGCGGTGGAGACTCCACTGGGCGTGGTGCTGCCGCGTGATTCCCCGCTGGCCGCGCGGGCCGCACTCACCCTGGCCGATCTGGCCGGACACGGACTCGTGATCTTCCCGCGCGCCGCCGCGCCCGGCCTCTACGACGCCACCCTGCGCACCTGCTGGGAGCACGGTTTCCGCCCCACCTCGGTGCAGCACGCCCGCAATCCCGAATTCGTGCTCGGCATGGTGCTTTCCGGCCGCGGCGTCGCCTTCGACCAGGGCCTGGTGGCACAGAAGGAGCCGCGCGTGGTGTGGCGGCCGCTGCCCGAGGGCACGCTGAGCTGGCGGCTCGCCCTGACCTGGCCCGCCGCCGCCCCGCACCCGCTGGTCCGGGAACTCGCCGACCTCATCGTCACGGTCGTGCAGGGTGACGGCGCGTCCCGGCCGGCCCCGATTCAAGACACCCCGCAGCGCCGGCCGTGGGATGTGGTCGCGGGACTGCCGTGATCGATGCGCTCGACGGCCAGCCGCGCCGCCGCGCCGATGGCCCGGTCCACTGCGGGCTGCCGCCCGGCCAGGCTGTGTGACACGGTGAAAACCGCGACCGCGTACCGGCTTCCATCCGGATACCCGACCACCCCGATCTCATTGCGGATCCCGGGCAGCGTCCCGGTCTTGGACCAGATGTCCGTGCCCGGCGGGAACGCCGACGGCAGCCGATGCCCGTACACCTGCTGCCGCATCAGATCCCGCACGAACCGGCACGCCTCGGGCGAACCCGCGCGATCCTCGCCGATGAGCCACAGCAGCCGCGTCATATCGCGCGCGGTCCCGGCCGTGGTGCGCAGCGGATCCACCGCGCGCGAGCCGAACACCTCCGCCGCACTGGATTCCGGGTAGCGCCTGGCGAATTCGTGCAGGTCACGTGCACCGATATCCTCTGCCATGCTGTAGAGGATGTCGCGCAGCGAGCCCATGATCCGGGTGCCGGTGAGCCCGAGCTCCCGCACCAGCGACCGCACATTGTCCACGCCGACCCGATCGAACAGCAGGTCGGCGGCGGTATTGTCGCTCACGGTGAGCGCGAAGTAGGCGGCGTCGCGCAGGCTGAATTCGACATCGTCATGGCAGCCCGCGGTGCCGACCCCGCCCAGCCGGTCCGCGGCCGTGGCCCGCACCCGATCGGCGGGATCGAGCTGCCCCGCCGCCACCTGCCGCGCGAACTCCAGCACCAGCGGCACCTTCACCACCGAGGACAACACCACCGGTTCGTCTGCGGCCCAGCCGAATTCGCCGTCACAGTCGAAACAGCGGGCATGCACCCGGCCCTCGACACCGGCCGTCCGGAAGATCTCGTCCACTCCCTCAGCATTCCCGGTGCCCCGATCGGCCCGTCAACCGCCCGTGACGCCACCGCTCGATGCCCAGCACGCTGCAACGATAACGATTTCTATATCGGTTCTCATCCGTGTTGGTCTTGGACAGCCACCGGTGATCCATGTTGGGGTGGCTGTCATGGCAGAGTTCAGCAGGAAGGCCCTCACCGGTGTCTGCGCCGCGGCGATGCTGGTCACGGCGACGGCATGCTCCGGATCGGATGCCACATCCGGACTGTCCAAGACCGTCGACGGTTTCGCGGACGCCCTGAACCGCGACGACGTCCCCGCCGCCGCCAACGCCACCAGCGATCCGGCCAAGGCCTCCGCCGCGCTCGGCCCGCTCTACGACAGCCTGGGCAAGCAGGTGCATTTCGAGGCGAGCAAGGTCGAGAAGACCGACGACGGCGGCACGTTCACGCTGGCCGCCACCTGGAAGCTGGGCAAGGACGGCAAGAACGAGTGGACGTACACCACCTCGGGCCGGGCCACGCAGTCCGGCGGCGACTGGAAGATCCAGTGGGATCCGGCGACCGTCGCGCCCGGCCTCAATGTCGGCCCGCTGTACTACAGCCTCGTCTACCCCGACCCCGCCAAGGTCCTCGACAGCGCCGGCGGTGATCTGCTCACCCAGCAGGTGGTGACACTGGTCAACGTCGCGCCCGGAGCCGACACCGCGGCCGTCGCGGCAGCCCTGCGACCGGTCGCGGCCGATGTCACGGCCGCGGGCCTGCAATCGGATCTGGCCGCGGCCCAGGGCAAACCGGTCACGGCGGTCACCCTGCGCGAATCCGATTACGCCACCGTCCAAGCCGCCCTCACGAACCTCGCGAATGTGACCACCGCCCAGCAGACCCGGCTGCTGGCCGTCGACAAGGCCCTGTCCTCCCCGACCTTCTCGGGCCTCTCCGACCTGTGGCAACAGCACGCCGACGCCGCCACCGGCTGGGCCGTGCGCGCCCAGGGCAGCGACGGCACCCAGCGCGTGGGCGGCCCGGATCCCAAGCCGGTCACCGATATTCACACCACTCTCGATATCGGTTTGCAGCGGGCCGCCGAGGCCGCGCTGGCCCCGATCACCACCCCGGCGGCCATTGTCGCCGTACAGCCGTCGACCGGAAACGTGCTGGCCATGGCACAGAATGCCGCCGGTGACGCGCAGGGCCCGATCGGACTGACCGGGCTGTACCCGCCGGGCTCGACCTTCAAGACGGTCACCGTCTCGGCCGCCCTGCAGGCAGGCCAGGTCACTCCCGACTCCGTGGTCGCCTGCCCCGGCAAGGAGAACATCGAGGGCCGGGAGATCCCCAATGACAACAATTTCGACCTCGGCCAGGTGCCGCTGCACACCGCCTTCGCCAAGTCCTGCAACACCACCATGGGCCGGCTGGCGGTTCAGCTCGCACCGGACGGGCTGACCAATGCCGCCGCCCAGCTCGGGCTCGGCATCGACTATGTGACGCCCGGACTGACCACCGTCACCGGCAAGGTCCCCACCGCCGACACGCCCGCGCTGCGGGTGGAGGAGGGCATCGGGCAGGGCAAGGTGACCGCGTCGCCGTTCGGGATGGCACGGCTGGCGGCCGCGCTCGCACAGGGCACGGTCCAGCCGCCGACCGTCGTCCAGGGGCAGCCCGGCAAGCCCGACCGGCAGCCGCCCGCGCTACCGCCGGGTATCGCCGATCAGGTGAAATCCATGATGCGCGAGACGATCACGGGCGGCACCGCCACCGAACTGCGCGATATCCCCGGCCTGCTCGGCAAGACCGGCACCGCCGAATACATCGACGACAAGCACGCGCACGGCTGGTTCGTCGGCATCGACGGCGATCTGGCTCTCGCCGTCTTCATCAGCGACGCGGGCAGTTCCGAGCCGGCCGTGCAGGCCGCGGGCCGCATGCTGCGCGCCCCGCACTGACCTCCTCTACTTCCAATTTCACACGGCGCGAGCCGAATACCCCCTTCAGCACTCGAAAACGATTGAGAGGCTTGTTTTGTCGACCCTGAAATACGGTGCACTGGTTTCCCTCCTGCTCCTCGCCCCGCTGGCCGGCGGCTGCGGCCGCGACTCGAAAACCGAAGCGGTGGTGAGCGGACCGACCACCACCTCCGGCGCGGTCACCGACAAGGCGGCGCTGCGCGCGCTCGAACAGCAGCACGGGGCCCGGGCGGGCGTTGTCGCCATCGATACCGGCACCGGCAAGACCATCGGCTATCGGCAGGACGAACGATTCGCCTTCGACTCCACCTTCAAACCGCTCGCCTGCGGCGCACTGCTGCACGCGCATCCGCTCAACAGCGGATTCTTCGACCAGGTCATCCATTTCACCCCCGACAAGCTGGTGGCGAACTCGCCGATCACCAGCACTCGCGTCGATACCGGCATGACCGTGGCCGAACTCTGCCAGGCCGCCATCACCCACAGTGACAACACCGCGGGCAATCAGATCCTCGAACTGCTCGGCGGGCCGCCGGCCGTCACCGCCTTCCTGCGCTCGATCGGCGACCAGACCACCCGCATGGATCGCTGGGAAACCGAGCTCAACACCAATATCCCCGGCGACGAACGCGACACCAGCACCCCGGCCGCCCTGGCCGACGACTACCGCAAACTGGTACTCGGCGACGCCCTGGCCGAACCCGAACGGACGCAGCTGACCGCGTGGCTGCTCGCCAACACCACCGGCGATGCCCGCATTCGCGCGGCGCTCCCGGCAGACTGGAAGACCGCCGACAAGACCGGCAGCGGCGACTACGGCACCGCCAACGACATCGCGGTCACCTGGCCCGCGGGCGGCGCCGCGCCACTGGTGGTCCTGGTGCTGACCACCAAGCCGGATCAGGCTGCCGCAGCGGACAATCCGCTGGTCGCCGCCCTCGCCAAGGAAGCCGTCGCCGCCATCCGCTAGCCCGCGGGCGGGACGGAGTCGGGCGGGTCAGGGCTGTCGCGTCGAGCTGCCGCTGCCGACGAAGTACTCGCCGTTCTCCGGGTCGGTGCGTGCCAGTAGTAGATGTTTTGACGTCCTCTCCGGCCTCAAAGCCGAAGATTCCTACCAGCGGCCTCGCGGGCGCTCTCGGTGGGTTCCTGTTTCCCAGGGACTTGCCTTCCGCTATGTGGCTGGGCTTACGGTCCCTCCGCAGGCGTTTAGCCTGTCCGCCCGTCCGGCGGCCAGGATGTTGATCGCGGCGTTGAAATCCCGGTCGTGGACCGCGCCACACGCGCATGTCCACTCCCGAACATGCAAGGGTTTCTTCTCCGTGATCGCCCCGCACTGCGAACACATGCGGGTCGAGGGGAGCCAGCGGTCCACCTTGGCGAAATACCGCCCGTTCCGGGCGGCTTTCTCCTCCAGCATGCCGGTGAACATGCCCCACCCGGCGTCCTGCACCGACTTCGCCAACCTGGTCCGCGCGAGACCTTGCACGCACAAGTCCTCCACAAACACCGCTTGGTTGTCGCGGATGATCCGTGTCGAATGCTTGTGCGCCCAGTCCCGGCGCGTGTCGGCGACCTTGGCGTGAGCCTTGGCGACCTTGACGCGGGCTTTCGCCCGATTCGCGGAGCCCTTCGCCTTGCGGGACAACGCTTTCTGAGCTTTCCGCAACCGGCGTTCGGCTCGGCGTAGAAACCTCGGCGAATCGATACGTTTGCCGTCCGACAGGACAGCGAACGTCGACAGTCCCAGGTCGATCCCCACCTCGGAATCCGAGATCGGTAACGGTGTGTCTTCGGTGCACACCACGAACGACGCGAAATACCGGCATGCGGCGTCTTTGATGACCGTGACCGACGATGGCTCCGACGGCAGCTCCCGCGACCATCGCACCGATACGTCTCCGATCTTCGGCAACCGCAGCTTGCCGCCTGCCCTAACCGCGAATCTCGAATTCTTCGTGAACCGAATTGACTGCCGATTGTCCTTGCGGGACCGGAACCGGGGTGGCGCGATCCTCGGTCCCTTGCGCTTGCCGGTGATCGACTCAAAGAAGTTGCGGTACGCGGTGTTCAGATCGGCGAGCGCTTGTTGCAGCACCACCGACGACACCTCCGACAACCAGGCCCGCTCCGGCGCCTTCTTCACCTCGGTCAACCGTTTCGACAGCTCGCGATCGGGCAGATACCCCCGACCCGACCGGTGCGCCTGCACCCGAGCAGCGAGCGCGTCGTTGAACACCACCCGCGCACACCCGAACGCCCTCGCCAACGACTGCTGTTGCCCCACAGTGGGGTACAGACGGAAGTTGTATCGAAGCTGCACACCCCGATATTGCCATTGGGCTATGACAGAAAACGACACCGTTCGCGTGTTCACCGACCGACACTCGACCCAGATCGAGCTGATCATGCGGGACGTGTGCGGCGACTTCTAATGCGAGCTGGCGGAATTCAACGCCGTCTTCGCTGTTCATACCCGCATGACGGGATATGCCCGCCGAAAGTTACCGGCCTCCGGAAACACTCAGCGACGGTGACCCGGGGTAGGCCACCGCCGCTTGATCGGCGGTTTTATAGGTGAATCATGTTGCGCGGCAGGTGAATTGGCAGGACGGGTGGCGGCTCAGCGCCGGGACAGCACGACCGCCACGGCGATCAGCCACAGCAGGCCACCGAAGCGGACCACCGGCAGTAGGAAGGCGAACCCGGAGACGACCAGTGCCAGCGTCGAGAGCGCGGCCGCGGCGGCGACGGCCAGTCCGCACCAGATCAGCCAGGTCGGCAGCTTCCGTTCCAGCAGCGCCGGAATCGCGATGCCGACGGCCAGCAGCCCGAAGCCGGCCGCGTAGGCGGGGCCGCCGGACAGGTACCCCAGATCGGCGATCGCGCGGGCCAGTTCCGGTGCGGCAGCACCGTTCAGCCGACCGCCGGACCAGGTGAACAGGGCGCTGAAGGTGAGCCCGCCGGCGGCGAGCGCACCGCCGATGGTGGCGATGGACGGACCGCGCAGCACCCGCTGGATGAGCCCGGCGGCAATGGCCAGCGACGCGGCGGACAACACCAGCAGCAGCGCTCCGGCATCGATGAGCCCGGCATGCGCGGTGGTGTAGGCCAGCACGTCCGCACCGCTCGCGTCCGGGTGCGGGGTGCGGGCATTGGTGGCGACGTAGGCGATGGTGAGCGCCGCGAACGCGGCGACGGGGGCGAGAACGGCGGGGTTGGTGCGATCGATGGTGGTGCTCATCAGCGGTGATCCTCAATCTCGGGGCGAACCGTGCCGCCCCAATAATGATTACAGAATGTAATGATTGTCAACCGTCTATTATTATGCCGCTGCTACTATTGCGAAATGAATGCGAAAGACGAGGTCGCGCCGCAGCGCGGCGTGGCGGCCGTCGGGTTCCTGCTGGCCCAGGTCGGCGCCTATGCGGCGAATCGATTCGCCGAGCGCACGGCCACCCTGGACCTGACGCCTGCGCAGGCCGGACTGCTCCGGATGCTCATCGTGCAGCCGGGCCGCAGCCAGCGCGAACTCGCCGACGAACTGGGCATGCCGCCCAGCCGGTTCGTCCAATTCGCCGACAAGCTCGAGGAACGCGGAATCATCGAGCGCAAACGCAATCCCGACGATCGGCGGCAGCACGCACTGTTCCTGACCGCGAAGGGACGAACCACTCTCGGCGAACTGGGCGCGGTCGCCCGCGAGGCCGAAGAGCACATGTGCCGGTCACTGACGCCGGAGGAACAAGCACAGCTGTCCGGGCTGCTGGTCCGCATAGCCGCCGACCATGGACTGACCCCGGGCGTGCATCCGGGCTACAGGACGGAGTGACGCCCCGCCGTGCCGCGCCATCGCTCAGATGCGCTGCGGCGCAGCGGTTGTCACGGGGTCAGCGCGTCGATGGTGGCGATCCGGCCCGCCATGACCTCGCGCAGCAGGCGCCGGAAGGTCGGGCATTCCGCGTGACTCGGGGCCGGGCAGGCGGCCGCGTGCCGCAGGCCGTCGCGCACGGCGGTCAATTGCGTAATGGTGCGGTCCAATTCGTCCGCCTTGCCGAGGAGCGCGGCACGGTCCACGCGCAGGTCGCCCGGGGGACCGAAGGCGACGACAATGTCGTCGAGGGAGAAACCGGCGGTACGGCCGAGCGCGATCAGGGCCAGCTGTTCCAGCACCGATTCGTCGAATTGGCGGCGGAGCCCACGGCGGCCGGTCGAGGCGATCAGGCCCCGCTCTTCGTAGTAGCGCAATGTCGAGGCCGGGACGCCCGATCGGCGAACGACCTCGGCGATATCCAGACTGCTCACGGGATCACCTCGGAGCTTGACCTCAAGCCGACTTGAATTGGGACAGTGTAGCTCTCCGGCCCGTCCACCGACGAAGGACAGCGACCATGACGACACCGCTCGACAATGACCAATCCGCCCGCTGGAACGGCGCTTCCGGCAATGCCTGGGTCGACGCCCAGGACCTCATCGCCCAGGTGATGCGACCGCTCCAGGACATCCTGGTGACGCTGGCGCGCGACACCGGAGCCCGGGACGTCCTCGACGTCGGCTGCGGCACCGGCGGCACCACCCTCGCCCTCGCGCGGGAAACCGGCGCGCACTGCACCGGCGTCGACATCGCCGAACCGATGATCGCCGCCGCCCGCGCCAACGCCGAGCGAGCAGGCCTGCCCGTCGACTTCCTTCGCGCCGACGCCCAGACCCAGCCCTTCGAACCCGCCGCCTACGACCTCGTCACCTCCCGGTTCGGGGTGATGTTCTTCGCCGATCCGGTCGCCGCCTTCACCAACCTGCGCCGAGCCACCCGGTCCGGCGGCCGGCTCGGCTGCATCGTCTGGCGCGATCCGGAGGCGAATCCGTTCTTCACCGCCGCCGAACGCGCCGCGGCGCCGCTGCTGTCGAATCTCGAACCCCGAATCCCCGGTTCACCAGGCCAATTCGCCCTCGCCGACCGCGATCACGTGGCCGGGATCCTGGCGGCGAGCGGCTGGGCCGATATCGACATCCACCCGCTCGATGTCGACTGTGTCATGCCCGAACCGGCCCTCGTCGGCTACCTCTCGCGACTGGGACCGGTCGGCCTGGCCCTGCTCGAGGTGGACGAAGCCACCCGGCAGCGGGTCATCGAGACCGTGCGGGCCGCCTTCGAACCCTTCGTGCACGGCGACGAGGCCCGCTTCACCGCCGCCTGCTGGCTGCTCGACGCCCGGGCTCGCTGACCGGTCGCGACAGCTCGCTGCCGCGGCCGGACCTACGGAAACTGGCGGATCTCACCGCACTTCGCTGAGCAGCCACTGGTCGCGGGGCGTGCGGCGGCGCTCGCGGCGGCTGCCGACCCGGGCACGCATGGCGTACTGCGCGGGCTTGCTCTCCGCGGTCAGCTGATGCCAGCCGCTGCCGCCGTTGATGTCGAACACGCCGATGTATCCGCCGGGCAGCAGCTGGAACGGAGCGCTGATGTGATTGCCGTAGTCGAACCGGGTGCTGCCCGCCTTGCGGAAGTTCTCGAACCAGGCGGGAAACACGAAGTCCGACACCTGGATTCCATTGATCGCATACCCGTACTGGTCGGCCTCACAGGCGTCGGCGACCTCGTAGGCGTAGATGCGTCCGGCCGTGGCGCTGGAGAACACGTAGGCGGCCAGGTTGATATCGGGGTCACCGAGCATCTCCAGCAGCTCATGGCTGGCGGTGACCGTCCACTGCAGGCCGGCACCGATGTCGCTGCGCGCGAACACCTTTCCCATCGGCAGACCCTCATTCGTGAGGTCGTGATAGCCGAGCGCCCCGGCCTGATCGGAGTCGTCGGAGACCACCAGCCACCAGGCGCCGGCCGGAGGCTGCGCGCCCGTCGCCACGAAACTCAGGTCGGCGTCGCTCCCCCACACCGGGGCCCAATCCCGGTGCACCTGCGTCTGCAATGCTGGGACCACGGCGGAAACCTGCGCGTCGGTCAGTACGGTACTGCGGTTCAACACGGCAATATGTATGGCAGACATAGCGATTCTCGAATTCCTCATCGGCGACTGTATTCGATCTTGCTGACTGTCATCATCGCGTGAAATCCACAGGGAGGCAGGCGGAAAGTGCGCATCATCGATCTTTCGGTACCGATCCGGTCCGGTATGCAGGTGTATCCCGGCGATCCGGAGGTCACCATCCGGCCCGCGCTCACCGTGGCCGTCGACGGCGTGAACGTGCTGCACCTGGATCTCGGGTCTCAGACGGGCACGCACGTGGACGCGCCGCGACATATCGACGACGCGCTGCCGGCGCTGGACGAGCTGCCGCTGGACCGGTTCACCGGTCCGGGTGTGGTCATCGACGCACGGGCGGCCGGGGCGGGCGGGGTGATCGGGCGCGAGTACTTCGCGGACCGGGTGGCGGCGGGGCAGGTAGTGCTCATCGACACCGGCTGGTCGCGGCACTGGGGTACCCACGCGTACCTGAACCATCCGCATCTGACCGTGGAGGCGGCCGAGTATCTGATCGAGACGGGCGTGCGAACGGTCGGGATCGACGCGCTCAGTGTCGACCCGACGCCCGCCGAGGAGATCCCGGTGCACCGGATTCTGTGTGGGGCGCACGCGGTCATCGCCGAGAATCTGACCGGATTGAGCGAGGTGCTCGCGGCGCAGCAGGCCGGGCAGCGGGTCGAGGTGTCGATGTTCCCGCTCAATCTGCCCGGTGCGGACGGCGCTCCGGCGCGTGCCGTGGCACGCCTCGGCGGCTGACCCAGCACGTCTCGGAGTGTGACAGAAACACCAGTGTGTCGCACTTTGCGGCGCGGGTCACGCGATCTTCGTACACTTCTCTGGACACCGGGGAGTCGGGGCCCCGACCCATGCTCGATCCGAAGGACTTCGCACGTGAACCGCTATGCCGTAACCACTTTGCTAGCCGTTGCGGCCATTCTGCCCGCCGCGCCCGCCGCGTCCGCGGAGATCGTTCTCACCGACGCCTCGCAGACCACGACCACGACCACGCCCGGCACCACGACGACCACCCCGGGCACGACCACCACTCCGGGCACGACGACCGACCCGACCTCGGACAGCAACCCGATGGAGTCGGATGTCAATTTCGGGTCCTCCGCCATCAAGCTCGGCGGCGCGTCCGGTTCGGCGACCACGGGTTCCTCGAAGAACGGCTGCACCGTCGCCGGCAGCGCCGCGGCGCTCGCGGGCTACGCGGGACTGGGCTGCGGCAACCTCAACGGCGGCGGCGGCATCGGGCCGGGGACCATCGGCTGACCCCCCACACCCTGGATCGAGCGCGTCCCCAGGGGCATCGGCGAACACGCTGATGCCCCTTCGGCGCGTCCGCGATCAGCAGCGGGCGTCGGGTATCAGCGGTTGTCGTCGGCGTTGCCGGCCTTCCACTGCTCCCACGGAATGTTCCAGTCGCCCAGCCCGTCCAGGCCGGACAGCGTGCCGCCGACGGTGTTCTTGACGATGGTGATGTCACCACGCTTGACGTTGTCGTACACCCACTTGGCGTCGGCCGGGCTCAGATTCAGGCAGCCGTGGCTGGTGTTGGCCGAGCCCTGCGCGCCCACCGACCACGGGGCCGAGTGGAAGAAGATGCCGGAGTAGGAGATCCGCGTCGCCCAGTCGATCGGGGTGCGATAGCCGGCCGGCGAGTTCACCGGGACGCCGTAGGTGGAGGAATCCATGATGATCTTGTCGAACTTGTCGCCCACGATGTAGACGCCGTTGTCGGTGGGTGTGGAGTTCTTGCCCATCGAGGTCGGCATGGTCCTGATCACCTCGCCGTTGCGCTCGACGGTCACCATCTTGGTGTTGTCGTCGGCGGTGAAGACCGTGGCGTCGCCGACGGTGAAGCTGGAGTGGATGTCGCTGTCGCCGACCAGGCCGTTGCCGAGATCCCGGCCGTACGCGCTCACCGCGATGTCGACCTTGGTGCCCGGGGCCCAGAAGTTCTGCGGCCGCCAGCGCACCTCGCGATTGTTGACCCAGTAGAAAGCACCCTCCACCGCGGGCGTGGTAGTGATCTTGATCGCCGCCTGGGCGGCCCTGCGATCCGGAATGTTCTCGTCGAACTGCACGGCCACCGGCTGGCCGATACCGACCACGTCGTTCTCCGCCGGCAACAGGTACGGGTGGGTACGGTTATTGGGCGAGATAGTGGTGAAACTCATAGTCGAATTGGTCGCGCCACCAAGGCCGATCGCGTCGACGCTCAACCTGTAGGTGCGCCCGAACCCCAACTGCTCGGTCAGCCGCCACGAACGGCCGTCCGCCGCCAGCTCGCCCGGCACCGGCTTGCCGTCCGGTCCAGTGAGCGCCACGGTCGTGAGCTGGCCGTCCTCCACCTTCAACGTCAATTCCCCCGGCGATACCCCTTTGTCGCCGTCCTTGACCGGCGCGATCAGTTTCGGCTTCATGAGCTCGCCGATGGGATTGGAATCGATTGCCACCGTCGCGGATTGACCCTTACCCCCCGACGAGCACCCGACCAGCGCCAACGCCAGCACGGACACCACCGCCCCGATACCCAGCAGCCGTCGCCGGCCCCGACCCTCACTCATCGCAACCCCGCTTCACGTCTCGGTGCACAACCGGCCACCGCACTACTCCCGGCCCCGACTACGCCTGTTCGATCACCACGCCCACCCCATCCGACCGAGACCCCCGCCCTGGCAGTCACAACCACCCCGGCTTCCAACCAAGCGTCCGGCCCAGAGGGGCTTCGTCCGAAACATCCGTAATCGCCCCCACCGCGTTAACAACACCCCAACCCTCCACAAACCCGCAGCTCAGACGCACGATTTCACTTTCCGCACTCCACCCTGTTAATGTTCTTCTCGCACCGCAGAGCGGCCCGAGCGAAAGATCGAGCCCCCCGCGGAGTGACACGCGCCATTAGCTCAATTGGCAGAGCAGCTGACTCTTAATCAGCGGGTTCGGGGTTCGAGTCCCTGATGGCGCACAAAGCAAACGCCCTGACAGTTCAACTGTCAGGGCTTTTCTCGTTTCACGAAGCGACTTCCTCTGCGGCCACGGGCACAGTCTCGGCCCGTTCCACAATTGCCTCACTGTTGGGTGGTCACCGGCGAACCGTTACAACGCCGACGTCGAGTCCGGCACGAGCAGATCCCGCTCCAGCCGCCGTGTCCGGCCAGACCGGAGACCAATCGGCCGGTAGGCTCGAGCGGTCCACTCGTCCGATCGGAAGGGAGCGGCACCAATGGCAACAGGCACTGTGAAGTTCTTCAACGCCGACAAAGGATTCGGGTTCATCACGCAGGACGACGGTGGACCGGACGTATTCGTCCACTTCAGCGCGATCCAGTCCACCGGTTACAAAACGTTGCAGGAAAACGACCGCGTCGAGTACGACGTGGTGCAGGGCGCAAAGGGCCCGCAGGCGGAAAACGTCGTGGTGCAGGGACAGTAGGTCCTCGACCGCGGACACGGTCGAGAACTGCGCGTTCGAGGTCGCCCCGAGCTCATCGCTTGCGCCCGAACATGAATCAAGCCCCCGGGTGCAGGTGACCGGAGGCCTACACGGTGTTCGGACGACGCGGAGGAACTCGACTCGAAGGCAACAACGGATACGGCCGGGCGCGGTTCTCCGCGTTCGGCATTGAGCCCGGCCGCGAGGCGGCTCAGGCGGGCACGACACCGACACGCCGTGCGAGTCGCCCGAGATCGCCGGCGGTCAGGTCGTGCTGTGCGGTGCACATCATGTGGCTGTGCGGTGCGCATCATGTGACCGGGCGCGTTCCTGAACAGCCACCATGGTGCGAACGTGCTGTGACGCAGTGTGTTCGGCGCGCAGCAGCGCATACATGGAATCTCGATGGTCGGATCCGGCGAAACGCTCACTACTGAGCCGCGTGGGTGCCTTTGGCCCAGGCCCAGGCCGTCAGGCGCCAGTCGGCGCCGACCTTGCCGAGTGCCGCAGTGAAGACCGCGCCGGTTTGCGTGACCGGCTCACCCCGAAGGGTGTACGAGAAGGTCACCGGAACGACGACATACCCGTAGTCGCCGGTGACATCGACATGCCGTGGCTCACCGAGATCGATGTGGTAGCCGGAAGCCCCGACGTGCTCAGCTTCCAGAAGCGCGGCCCTCCACCAGTCCTCTGCGGCTGTCGGTCCCTGCCACACATGCGGCGACATTCCGTCGAGAATCTGCATCGGGTCGGCGCATGATGCCGCCATCGCCTTCTCGTCACCGTTGTTGAAAGCGTCGACATACTGCCGCACTACTGCCATCAGATCGTTGGAGTCGGGCACGACAGGTCTCCTCTCTCGTGGCGCTTGGTTCATTGTTCTCCGGGGAGTGATTCGTAGACGCCGCGCCGATGGCTGAACATCACCACCATTCCGCCGACCTCCCAGAACCGCACTGCCATCGAGGACGATCTACGCCGCGTGGTGTCCGAGCATCTCGACCTGGACAATGCGGCGCTGACCACCCTGTGCGAACGCACCGTCGCAACTACGATCCATGCATCTCCTGCTCGGCCCACTTCCTCGAGCTCGACGTGGTGCACCGATGAGCGGTCCGCCCCCGGTCGCGGCCCGCAACCGATCGGCCGCTTTCCCCCGAGGTGGGCGCAGTGCTGGTGTTCAGCAAGTCCCGCACGGTGATTGCGGCAGCTACGCTGACCGACGTCTACGCCGATTCCAGTTTTGCAATCAATCCCTGCTAATCTTCTTCGCGCCCCGCAGAGCGGCCAGGCGAAAGCCCAAGCCCCACGGAGTAACACGCGCCATTAGCTCAATTGGCAGAGCAGCTGACTCTTAATCAGCGGGTTCGGGGTTCGAGTCCCTGATGGCGCACAGAAGAACTGCCCTGGCAGCCCCACTGCCAGGGCAGTTCTCGCTTCATGAGGCGACGTCCGCTGCGAGCAGCGGTACCGGTTGCATCCCACTGAATCTCGGCCACGTCTGTTCGAGGACTGATCACACGGGAAATCGATGGGTCCTCGGCATCGGCACCACGCCTCGCGAGCGAATGAAGCTGCGCCGCAGCGCCGAAGACGATCAGTTGCCGGGCGTGCGACTGGTGAAATCGAAGGAGCCGCCGTCGATGCCCCAGGAGATGATCCGGTCCGGATGGATCCGAATGATCGAGCGCTCCTGGGGAGGGAACGGCGGCTCCTGGTCGTCGAGCGCTTCGGCCGTACCGCGCACCTCGATGCCGCGAATAACGTACGGCTCCAGCGAGACCTGCTGGTCGACCACGAAAGAAACCCGACTGCCCGCTGCGACGTTGCGGAACTTACGGCTGCTGTGCATGCGCATACCGCCGATGTCGATGGTGCCGTCGGCGTTCACCCGATAGCTGGTCGGGTTGTTCTGCACAACGCCGTCGGGCGATACCGTGGCCAGCCGGCCGATCCCGGCTTCCGCGAGGAACTGCTGCTCATTCGTTGTGAAGGTCACCGACGAAGCGTACCGGGATGCCTCGGCAGCGACCACGCAATCCCGGCCCTCCCGTCGGCACAGACCGCATCCGGATCGATGATGGTGCAACAATTTTGGGTTCGGATGCTCATGAAGCGGTGCCGAAACCTCACTTCGTGATCCGTCCTCGGCACCGAAGAAGAGATCGCCGAACGGTGACGTGAACACACGTTTCGGGCGGGTGGCTGTGAGTGGGTGCCAGTAGGGTTCGGGGATGCGTGATTTCGGGGTCGGGTTTGCCTATTTTGTCCGGGGGCAGCGGTGGGTAGTGCGGAATCCTCGAGAGTTCGGG
Organism: Nocardia sp. CA-151230; assembly: GCF_050942175.1. NCBI lineage: Bacteria > Bacillati > Actinomycetota > Actinomycetes > Mycobacteriales > Nocardiaceae > Nocardia > Nocardia sp. CA-151230. Next base: position 1,632,850 of record NZ_CP192061.1, on the reverse strand, counting down.
GTCGGGATCGTGCCGGCGTTGGTGACGTTGGTGTTGTATGTGGCGGCCCTGGTTGCGGTGGTTGCGTGGGGTGGGGATGTGACCGAGACGGTGACGCCGTTCGCCGATCACTGGCCGAGCCCGTGGGCGGGGTTGTTTCGCGGGGCGTTGGACATCGCTCTGATCGCGCTCGCGGTGCTTGCGGCGGTGCTCACGTTCACTGCGGTGACGTTGGTGATCGGATCGCCGTTCTATGACGTGATCTCGGAGCGGGTCGATCGGTCGATGTCGGCCGATGGGACCGCACCGGAGTCCGGGCTGGCCTGGTGGCTGGAGTTGTGGGTGTCACTTCGGGACAGCGTCCGGATTCTGGTGCGGGCCATGGTGTGGGCGGTGGTGTTGTTCGTGCTGGGGTTCGTACCCGTCATAGGGCAGACGGTGATTCCGGTGGCCGCGATCTTCGTCACCGGGTTCTTTCTCACGCAGGAGCTCACCGCGGTCGCGCTGCAGCGACGCGCCATTCACCTGCGCGAGCAATTGGCTCTGCTGCGCGCCCGGAGAGGTTTGGCGTGGGGCTTCGGTGTTCCGCTCGGGGTGGCCTTCCTGGTGCCGTTCGTCGCGGTATTCCTCATGCCGGGCGGCGTCGCCGGGGCCACTCTCCTGACCCGCGAACTATTGGGCGAACCAGGCACTACCGCATGAGGGCGAACGCCAAGGAGGCGACGGCGAACGCGAAGTACATTGCGGGGAAGGCGATGTTGTGGAAGACGCGGGCGCGGACGTGGACGACGAGCGCGGCGGTGAAGTAGAGGATCAAGCCGACTGCGGCGGCGATGCCGAGGGGACGGGCGCCCAGGAGGCCGAGCAGAAGGCCGAGGGCTCCGCCGGCTTTGGCGGCGCCGGCCAGGGGGATCCAGGTCGCGGGGAAGTTCACTTCGGCCGAGTTGGCGAGGACGAACTTCGCTCGGGCGAAGTCGGCGATGGCCATTCCGCCATTGATCGCGATGGTGACAAGGGTGAGGGACAGGTAGGCGATGGACACCCAACGATGCTGTCCGACCATGCCTTTCCACGTCCAATACCTGCATCTATAACCTGATGGCATGGATGTGGACACGCGATTGCTGCGGTATTTCGCGGCTGTGGCCCGGGAAGGGAATCTGACCCGCGCGGCGGAGGGGCTGTTCGTGTCGCAGCCAGCGCTGACGAAACAGATCAAGCAGTTGGAGGACCAGCTCGGGGTGCGGCTGTTCACGCGGTCGAAATCCGGTATGGCACTGACGGAACCGGGGCGGGCGCTCGCGCAATGGGTGCCGGAGGTACTGGCCAGCTGGGATCGGGCGCTCACGGGGACGATGAGCGCCGCGAGCGCGGCGGCGCGCGTGCTTCGGGTCGGGTTCATCGCGGGCGGGGCCAATGAGACCACCCAGCTCATCATCGCGGATTTCGTCCGCCGCCGTCCGGAGTGGCGTATCGAGATGCGGCAGGCGGCCTGGTCGAACCCGACTGCGGGGCTGGCCACAGGGGATGTCGATGTCGCGTTGCTGCGGCTGCCATTTCCCGGCCAGGAGCGGTTCAGGGTGGAGTTGCTACTGACCGAACCGCGTTGGGTCGCGGTACGCGCCTCGCACCCGCTCGCCACCCGCGAAGTGATCCCGTTCAGTGACCTGTGGGACGAGCGATTCGTGGCGGCACCGTCGGAAACCGGTGCGTGGCGCGACTATTGGCTGGCGGCCGATGAGCGCGACGGACATCCGGCGCGGATCGGCGCGGTCACCGAACACCCCGACGATTGGCTGATCTGCATCGCCAACGGTGACGGGATCGCCCTCGCGCCCGAATCCGCGGCGCGCTTCTACACGCGTCCCGGCATCGTCTACCGCCCGGTCAGCGGCGTGAGCCCGAGCCAGGCCGGCGTCGCCTGGCGACCCGCGGCGGACACCGATCCGGTCGTGCAGGACTTCGTCCGCAGCTGCCTCGATCACCGACAGACGCCGCCTGCATGAAAACGGCCTCGGGCCCGGCGGTTCGCCGGGCCGTATTTCCTTGCAGCCGAATCGATGGCGCACCCGCCGAGGGCGACGAGCGAGGAGGCGAGCGCGCGTCAGCGGGTCGAAGCGGGAAGAGACTGAGCTTCGGCGAAGGCAGCCATATCGACCTGGCGGCGAGCATTGGACAGCGCCGTGATCGTGCAGAACCCCAGCTCGCCGGTGCGGTCGTACAGAGTTGCCGTGGAGACGGCGATGCCGTTCGCGGAGACATGGTCTCGCGCCTGCACACCCAATTCCACACCCACCGGCAGACGCGAGAGCGTCATGGTGACATCGGTGTTGATGTAGCCGACCCCCGCGGTACCCCAGTTGCAGACCAGGTTGGTGGAGTCACTGACGAAGGCCGCACGTTCGAACGCAGTGATGGGCACCCCGTCGATGAGGGCCGGGACATTGTTCCACGCGGCCTTCCGGTGCGGGTTGACGCCGGAGGCGAAATCATGGGTCCAGTCGAAGGATCCGGACTTGAACAGGGGCGGGCTGCCCTCGGGCCCGTCGAGCCGGGTCTCCGGGGTCGGGAGCTCCTGGGCCGGATGCCAGATCTCGCCCGGCGGCTCGGCGGTGGCGACCAGGAATTGCACGGTGGCGCGGGCGCGCACGCGGCCGTGCTGGACGATGGACGCATCGGCCACGCGAATTCGATTGCCGTCGCGGACGATCGAGCTGTGCAGTTCGATGGGCTCGTTGAGGACCGGGCTGAACAGGTCGGCGGTGAATCTGGCGGGGATGAAATCTGGTCCGGGGCAGTGCGTTTCGAGTTCATGCGCGAGCAGGCCGCAGACGGCCGTACCGGCCAGCTGCGCTGGAGACCAGGCGCTGACCGCCATCCGGGTCGCCGTGAAGCGACCGTTCTCATGGGTGAAGAACGCGACCATGGAGTCTCCCCTACCGGTTGATGAGCCTCCGAATTAGAACACGTTTCAGAAACCCGAGGGAAGACCGCAGTCCCGGTCAGTCGAGAAACCGGGACCACACGGGGAGGAATCGGCGGGTGATCAGTTCACCCACGGCGGGTTGACGACGGTGCCGTCGAGCAGCTCGCCGGTGAAACCGACGGGCGCGTTGACGAGCACCTCGGCGGTCCGGTCATCCGGATTGTCCAGGCGGATGGTGGATCCGGCCGGCGCCACCGCCGCGTCACCGGGCGCCAGCCGCGCGGCCTCGCCGTCGATGGTCAGCGTGATCGAGCCCGCGAGCAGGACGAAGGCCTCCTCACGGTGCACGCGGTGCGGGACACCCTGGGTGCCGGGCGCGATCTCCAGCCGCCACAGGCACAGTTCGCTGCTGCCGGTACTGGGGCGGACCAGCGGGGTGAAGCGGGAGCCGTGCATTTCGTGGGACTGGGCGTCGGCGGCGTGGATTACAGGCATTGCCATCTCCTTTAGTCAAGCGACTTGACTATATAGTCAAGCTTGTTGACTTCTTTGTCAAGTGCCAAGATTCCAGACATGCCCGGATACGCACAAGACCTGCCGCTGCTACTGCTCGCGGCCGCCGCGGAGGTCACCGACGCCATCAACGACGGGTGCGTCGCGGCCGGATTCACCGACATCCGGCCGACCCACGGCTTCGCCTTCGTGCGCATGGCGCCGAACGGCGCGACGGTCGGCGAGATCGCCGACCATCTGGGGGTAACCAAGCAGGCCGCCAGCCAGCTGGTCGAGGAACTCGTCAAAAAGGGCTACGCGCAACGCAATCCACACCCGCACGACGCGCGCGCCAAGCTCGTCACGCTCACCGAGCGCGGGTGGGCGTGCACCCGCGCCGCCGACGCCGCGGCGGCCCGCTTCACCGAACGCTGGGCCGCGACGCTGGGACTCGCGGCGACGGTCGAACTGCGCAATGCCCTCGCGCGAGTCGTCACGCCCGGCCGGGTGCGCCCCTCGACCTGGTGACGAATTCCACTACCGCTCAGCCGAGTTCGAGGGAGGTCGCCCCGTAGACCCGCTCCCGGTGATACGCGCGGACGGGCCCGGTGTACATGCGCGCGGTCTCGAAGCTGGGGGTCAACCCGGCCGCCTCCATCAACCGCACCGCGGGGTCGTTGTCGAGCGGAACATCCACCGCCAGCGGCATACCCGCCGCATGGGCGGCGAGTGCGGCCAGCAGCTGATGCGCGTCGCCGGGGGTGTCGGCGAACAGAGGGCCCACCCGTAGCGAATCCCTGGCCGGACGCAGGGTGGCGTAGCCGGTGACCGTGCCGTCGACAATGCGGGCGAAGGTCCGATGCCCCGGCTCGGTGAGCCAGGCGCTGAGGAATACCGGCCGATCCGCGGGATAGCACGCGGAGTCGTACGGTTGCAGCGCCGCGAAATCCGCCGGCGCGAGCGCGGTGACCGTGTCATCCGGCAGCGGCAGGCGCGGCACACCCACGAATCGCGCACTGCTGTAGGCGAGTTCGAACCCGCTGCGCCGATAGTTGTCCTGCTGCGCGGGAACTCCGTCGAGCCCTACGACCCGCTCGCCCGCGTGCTGCAGCCCGGCTTCCCAGGTGGCCAGGCCGAACCCGCGCCCGCGCAGGTCCGGGCGCACCAGATAGAAACCCAGGAACGCGTAGTCGTCGCCGTAGTTGACCACCGAGACCGCGGTGGCGGGCTCCCCATTCAGCCGCCCCAGCAGGAACCCGTCGGGATCCTGCGCGAAGAACGCGGTGACATCACGCAGCCCCGGGTTCCACCCCTCGGCGGCGGCCCACTCCACCACGGCGGCCCATTCCGCCGGGGTGGCGCGGGCAATGACCAGACCATCGATACGCACGGCATCCGGCATGCGACCACGGTAACCGCAAAAGCTCTGTGACTCGCGGAGATTCGAGGACACGGCGGGCGTGCCCTCCGTCCCGGCGGAGGGCCCGGCGAGCCGGCCCCGGCGCTCCGGTAGGGTCGAGCAGACATGGCCCGCGACCTGCGGGGTTGCGCGGAGTTCGAGGAAAGATATGGCCGACTACGCACACTCCGATCACGCCAGCCGCAGCCGGGAGGAGAAGGCCCGGCGGCTGGCGGCCTATCTCTGGGCGCGCGGCATCAGCGGACCCGAATTGCTGGAACTGCCCGCCGCGCAACGGCGCAAGCTGGCGCGGGCGGCCGACACCAATCCGCCCAGCACCGATGAGACCTGGCAGGTGGTGGCCGGGCTGCTCGGCGAGAAGGACGCCTGGGCCGAGCGCAATCCAGGACATCCGCAGGCCCGCCGGGAGCGGCTGGACGAGAAGATCCTCTGGGTGAAACCGCCGGTCAAGCCCTGGGAGTAGGAACGCCCGGAAATCCTTGACAGCAAGAAATGAACCGGGGTTCACTGCTTGAGTGTCCCCCGACTACGAGAACCACTCCGGCACCCGCCCGGCTGCCTGGCGCGACGATCTGACCGGCGGTGACGACTCGCTGTTCGCGGGCCGCCCCGAACCGGTGAACGACTACACCGGCCGCACGCTGACCTACGAGGTGACCGGCCGCATCGCCCGCATCACCTTCAACCGGCCCGAGCGCGGCAATGCCATCACCGCCGACACCCCGATCGAACTGGCCGCCGCCGTCGAGCGGGCCGATCTGGATCCGCGCGTCCACGTCATCGTGGTGAGCGGGCGCGGCAAGGGCTTCTGCGGCGGCTACGACCTGTCGATCTTCGCCGAGAACAATCACGACGCCGGCACCGTTGCCCCGGCCCAGGGCGCCCAGCCGACCGAGGGCACCGTGCTCGACCCGGTCGTGCAGGCGCGCAATCACAATCCCTGGGGCACTTGGGATCCCATGGTCGACTACGCCATGATGTCGCGCTTCAACCGCGGCTTCGCCAGCCTGCTGCACGCCAACAAGCCGACCGTCGCCAAGGTGCACGGCTTCGCCATCGCCGGCGGCACCGATATCGCGCTGTTCGCCGACCAGATCATCTGCGCCGAGGACGCCCGTTTCGGCTACCCGCCCACCCGGACCTGGGGTATTCCGGCCGCCGGCATGTGGGCGCACCGGGTCGGCGACCAGCGCGCCAAGCGACTGCTGTTCACCGGCGACAGCCTCAGTGGCAAGCAGGCGCTGGAGTGGGGCCTGGCCATCGAGGCCCCGCCGGCCGCCGAGCTGGACGAACGCACCGAGGAACTGCTGGAACGCATTTCGCGGGTGCCGATCAATCAGCTGGTGATGGCGAAGCTGGCGCTCAACAGCGCGCTGCTCAATCAGGGCGTGGCGAACTCCGGCATGGTCAGCACCGTGTTCGACGGCATCTCGCGGCACACCCGCGAGGGCTACGCCTTCCAATTGCGTTCGGCCACCGCCGGTTTCCGCGAGGCCGTCCGCGAGCGCGACGAACCGTTCGGCGATTGGAAGCGTGCCCAGTTCGAGCAGCCCGAGGACTAGGCGATCCCCTCGACGTCGGTGCGCTCGACCTCGGCGACGACCCGTTCGGCCAGCGAGCGCAGCGCGGCCGCCTCTTCGGCGGTCATCTCGTCGACGAACAGCCGCCGCACCAGCTCCACGTGATTGGGGGCGGCGGCTTCGAGCGCCCGGCGCCCGGCATCGGTCAGCCGCACCTCCCGGCCGCGGGCGTCGTCGACGGCCTGGCAGCGATCGACCAGGCCGCGGGTCGCCATTCGCGACAGGTGCTTGGACAGGCGGCTCTTGTCCCAGCAGATCTCCGCGCCGAGTTCCTTGGCGCGCAGCTGGCCACCGGCCGCGGACAGCGCGACCAGTACCTCGTAGTCGGAGGTCGACAGTCCGTCCTGGGCCAGCCCGGCGGCGAGGGCGGCGTCCAGGCGTTGTCGCATGCGAATGTAGGACTGCCAGGTCGTCTGTTCCGCATCGGTCAGCCAGCGCGTCATGGCATCCATAGTATCGACGAGTAGTTGACACGGACACCAAGAAGATACTCAGGAACTTCACGGCGCATCCGCGCGGCCATCGGGCCGCGTCCTGCCGTACAGTACTGACCGTCCAATTTGCGTAGTTCTGGCGGAAATCGTCAATGCGCGAGCGCATTTCCGACCAGGGCGAATGAGACACCCACCGGCAGAAGAGGTTCCGGCATTCGGGGCAAATCCCCTAATTCACCTGGATGAATAGCCCATCCGGTTGACAATGCAACGTTGCGCCAGAAAACTCGACGCCGAGCCCGGACCGGTCACCGCGCCGCAACCGCTTGCGGCGGCGGTGGCACATCCGCGCCGAACCGGGCCAGTTGCCACCCCTATTGCGCCGACATTGAGGAATACATGAACGTTCGCCGGCTTCTCGTCACCGCCAGCGTTGCGGGACTGACGACCATCGCAGCCCAGACCGTCGCCCTCGCCGACGTCCCCACCGGTTCCTCCGGCACCGGTTCCTCCGCCATCGACACCGGCTCCGCCGCTACCGGCTCGGCGGGCCTGTCCCAGACCGGTTCGGCCGGCGGACCCGTCTACGAGAACTGCGACCAGGCCCGCGCGGCCGGCGTGGCGCCGCTGTTCCGCGGTCAGCCCGGCTACAGCCCGCACCTGGACCCGGACGGCACCGGAATGGCTTGCCCCACCGTCTGACAACTCTCGGGCTCTCAGGGACACCTCCCTGAAATCCCAAAAGCCAATGCGGCCCGGTCCTTTCGGACCGGGCCGCATGGCATGGGGGACCCAGCGATACGAATATGGCCCGGTCCTGTTGGACCGGGCCATATTCGGGTTCGGGAATTCAGGGGTGACCCCTGAGCGTCCGGGAGTCGGCGCTGCTCAGCGGCGGAAGATCTTGACCACGATGAGGGTCGCGACCAGGGCGCCGGCGCCGATGAGGCTGTACTTGATCTTGGGCTCGTTCAGCTTCGCCATGACCGACCGCTTGGCATTGTCAGCCAGCCGCTGGGGGTCGGTGCGGACCGCGAGTTCATCGAGGGTGCTCGCGAGCCGGTTGCGTGCTGCCTCGATCTCCCGCTCGATCGCCTCGGTATCTCTCGCCACGTCACACTCCTGTCTGGAAACCGCGCTGGAAGGCGGCATTGTCGTCTCGGGGCCGCTCGCGCGACGCAGGCGCATGCGAGCCGACCTGTTCAGGAGTGTATCGCCAACACCGGCTCGAGCCCGTCGACTAGCGTGGCGGCATGACCGAGAATCACCGACTCAGTCCCGGCGACACCGCGCCCGCCTTCACCCTGCCCGACGCCGACGGCAAGGACGTCTCGCTGTCGGACTACCGCGGGCGCAAGGTGATCGTCTACTTCTACCCGGCCGCGAGCACGCCCGGCTGCACCAAGCAGGCCTGCGACTTCCGCGACAACCTGGCCGATCTCGAAGGCGCCGGCCTCGAGGTCGTCGGCATCTCCCCCGACAAGCCCGCCAAGCTCGCCAAGTTCCGCGACACCGAGCAGCTCACCTTCCCGCTGCTGTCCGACCCGGACAAGGAGGTGCTGTCCGCCTACGGCGCGTTCGGCGAGAAGATGATGTACGGCAAGAAGGTCACCGGCGTTATTCGGTCCACCTTCCTGGTCGACGAGAACGGGAAGATCGAGGTCGCGCAGTACAACGTGAAGGCCACCGGGCACGTCGCCAAGTTGCGCCGCGACCTGTCGGTCTGACCGCGAAAACCCGGAATCCCGGCCCTGATTCGGGCCGGGATTCCGTGCGAGAGTCTCGAGAATGGGAAGTCGCTACACCTTCGGCATCGCCTGCGCGGCCCACTGGAGCAGCATGCGCCAGTGGTTGTCCCACCAGGAGGAGAATTCGGTCGTCCCCAACTGCGGGGGCGCGAGTTCGCCCGGGAACAGCCCGGATTCGGTGGGTGCGCCGACCGCGTGGGTCGGGGCCGGGATGATCGACCGCGGATTCGAGGCGACCTCCGATTCCGGGCGGGCCTTGATCAGCGGCCTGGGTTTTCCGCCGGTCCGCGGGTTGTCGCCGCGCGGACCCCAGTTCAGCGTGGCCGGATCGACGGTCACCATATCGGTGGGCTGCAGTTCGGGCGCGGGCTGACCGTGGTTCGGCGTAACCGCATCCGTCGGCTCGACCGGGCCGACCGGAAGACCGTCGACGAAGGGACCGCCGGATCCGGGGTCGGTTGCGGCGGGCGCCGGTGCCTCGCCGGCCGGATGCTCGGCACCGTTGCGTGGGTCGGCGGAGACCCGGGAATCGATGAGCACCGGGGCCGGAACCTTCTTGGAATCACTGCCCGAGGTATAGAACCCGGCCGCCACCAGACCACCCGCGAGCACGCTCGCCGCCGCGAACAGGGCCGCGGTACCGCGGGCGCGGCGGATGCGGTCGGCGGCCTCGCCCGCGAACTCGGCCTCGGGCAGGGCGGCCAGGGCCGCGCCGATGGCCGGTGCGGCCGCCGCCACCGAGCACGGGATGACCGGTGCGCCGAAGCCCGACTCCAGAGCGGCCACCACCGCGGGTTCGGTTGCGGCCGAACCGATCAGCACCACCGCGTCCGGCTTCACACCCGCCGCGTCGAACTGGTCCCAGGCGGCGGTGACGGCCGTGCGCATGGCCTCCTCGGTGGCCGCGCCACCGGTGAGCGTCACCGCCGCGAGCACCCGGCTACGCTCGGGCGAGATGAGCGAGAAGGCCTGGAAGCCGGGCACCACCTCGCAGATGGCGAGATCCTCGAATTCATCCACCCAGGTCATGGCGCGCGCCATCGCGAGATGCGCGGCCTTGGCCGACACCAGAGAGGCGTCGCGCCAGGAGCCGGCGGCCAGCTTGGTGACGATCGCGCGGCGCTCGGCGGTATCCCGGTAGGCGACCGCCGCGCCGAGAATCTCACGGCCCGTACCGATCCGGTCGGCGATGTCCTCCAGCGCCAGCTCCACCGCGACCGCCAAGTCGGCCTTCGTATCTCCGGTGATCGGTTCGACACGCTCGAGCACCACGCGCTCGGACACCTTGTCGCCGTCTTCGGTGAGGGCCACGGCGCGCACCGTGCCGCGCTCGGTGGCGACGCCGATGGTCACCGCAGAACGATCAGGGGTAGGAGCAACCACAATCAGCCTTCCAACGTCGACGTACTGGCGGACGGACAGTCGATATGCGCCGGCAGAGATCCGCAGCTGGGAGGCAGCTGCGATGGGTCTTCGGAGCCGAACGCGGCGTGGATGGGTGGGATGCGATGACACACGAAGTACCGCAGCGTGTCATGCGCGTGTCGCTACCCGTAGGCTGTTCATTGTGGAAGCACGCACGGGAACCGGGTCGACGCGACGACCGGACCCTGCGTTGGAGCTGCAGGACGATCCACAGGAGCTGATGCCCCGTCGCCGCCCGACGCAGGAACGATCAAAACGCAAGTTCGACGCCCTGCTGCAGGCATCCCGGGAATTACTCGTCGAGGTCGGCTTCGAATCGTTCACCTGCGAAGAGGTCGCGGCCCGCGCGGAGGTGCCGATCGGCACCCTCTACCAGTTCTTCGCCAACAAGTACGTCATCGTCTGCGAGCTGAATCGCCAAGACCTGGTGGCGGTTTCGCAGGAACTGGCCGATTTCCACGGCGAGATCCCGTCCATGGACTGGCTGCGGCACATGACGCAGCTGGTCGATCACCTGGCCGATCTGTGGATGACCGACCCGTCGCGGCGCGAGGTGTGGCTGGCCATGCAGTCCACCCCGTCCACGCGCGCGACCGGCGCGATCCACGAAAAGGAGTTCGCCGAAGCGGTTTCGCAGATGCTGCGCCCGCTCATGCCGCGCACCCCGCGCGGCCGCCGCTCCATGATGGCGCAGGTGCTGGTGCACGTCGTGTACTCGATGCTGAACTTCTCGGTGCAGGACGGGCTCAGCCATGAGGACGCCGTCGCCGAGCTCAAGCGCCTCATGGTGGCGTATCTGCTGATCGCGGAAAAGGAATCGCGCTCCGGCGGGCAGCGCACCACCTTCGATCCGGAGTAACCGCGACCCTCCCCCGCGGATCAGTCGCGCATCAGATCGGCCAGTTCGCCCGGATCCTCCAGCACTACCATGGCGGCGGCGGTGTCGCCATCGTGGGTGAGCGACAGGTGAACTCGCACCCGGGGCAGGAATTCCGCTGCCAGCCCGTGCAATTTGATGCTGGGCCGTCCCCAGGCGTCGTTCACGACCTCGATCAACGGGTACGGGTTGTCCCCGATCTGCGGGCTGCGGGCGAAGCGAGAGGTCGCCCACGCCTTGATGACCGCCTCCTTGGCGGCCCACCGGATGGCGTAACTCCGGGCCGGGTCGGTGCCCTTGCTTTGGCAGTAGCGCCGTTCCCCAGCGGTGAAACTCTCCCGGAGCATGGTGGTTCCGGTGCGTTCCAGTTGTTCGGCGAACTCGGAGATGGTGACCAAGTCCAGGCCGATACCCAGGATCGTCACAGTGCGGGACTCCTAGATTCCTTGTGCGTGCAATCGAATTGGCTGCGAACATACCAGCGGACCTACGGCACCGTAGGCTCCCTCGAACACATGTCCCGGTCATCGCAGTGCCATTTGGTCCGCTCGCGGACATTGCCATTTGGTCCGCTCGCGGACATTGCCATTTGGTCCGCTCGCGGACATGGAACAGCGGGCTCGCGCCGGCACTCCGAGGAGCGCCGACGCGAGCCCGCTGTGTCAGACCTGCCGGGAGCTACTTACCGACAGGCCGGTCTGTGTGGCCTACTGGCAGGCCGGTCCCTTCGGCACCGCCACGTAGACGGCATCGGCGCCGAGCCGGGCCTGCTGCGACAGCAGCATGTCGGCTTCCAGCTGCCGCGACTGCTTGGCCGGGGTGCCGTCGCCGCCCAGGCGGCGGTCGGCGGGCCGCTCGTACAGCGGGGCGCCGCCGCACATGGCCTCGGCGAAGCGCTGACGGCCGGCCAGCTGCCGCTCCTCGGCCTTGCGCTGGTACGCCTCCCGCTGCTCGGTGTCGGCGATGGCCTCGACGAACGCCTGCGGGTGCACGATGGCCAGCAGGCCCGACACGTGGCCGAAGCCGAGCGAGGTGACCAGACCGGCCTTGAGCGGGAAGCGATCTCCCACCGCGAGCGGCTCGCGCAGCCACACCAGGTGCGGGTACTGGGCCATCTTCTCGTCCACGCAGTCGAGGCTGCGGTTGGGCGGGATGACACCCTGCTCGAGCACCTGGCACAGGCCGATCATCTGGAACGCCGCCGCGCCGCCCTTCGCGTGACCGGTGAGGGTCTTCTGCGAAATCACGAACAGCGGAGCGCCTTCCGAGCGGCCGATGGCGGTGGCCAGACGCTCGTGCAGCTCGGACTCGTTGGGATCGTTTGCCGCGGTGGAGGTGTCGTGCTTGGAGATCACCGCGATCTCGTCCGGGGTGACGCCGAGCTTGGCGAGTTCCTTGGCCAGCTTGGACTCCGGGCCACCGCGACCCGCGCCCAGGGCGCCCAGGCCCGGAGCCGGAATCGAGGTGTGCACGCCGTCGGCGAAGGACTGCGCGTAGGCGACGACACCCAGCACCGGCAGGCCCATCTCCAGCGCCACCGAGCCGCGAGCCAGCAATACCGTTCCGCCACCCTGCGATTCGACGAAGCCGCCGCGGCGGCGGTCGTTGGCGCGGGAGAAGTAGCGATCGCTGATGCCCTTGGCGGACATGACGGCCGAGTCGGCGGTGGCGGACATGTCGCCGAAGCCCACGATGCCCTCGATGCCGAGGTCGTCATAGCCGCCCGCGACCACCAGATCGGCCTTGCCGAGCCGGATCTTGTCCACGCCCTCCTCGACGGAGACCGCCGCGGTCGCGCAGGCCGCGACCGGGTGGATCATGCCGCCGTAGGAGCCGACGTAGCTCTGAACCACGTGTGCCAGAGCGACGTTGGGCAGCGCCTCCTGGAGAATGTCGTTGGCCCGCGGCTCACCGAGCAGGTTGTCGATGTAGAGCGAGCGCATGGACGACATGCCACCCATACCGGTGCCCTGGGTGTTGGCGACCATGGCCGGGTGCACCCAGCTCATGAGCTCCGCCGGGCTGAAGCCCGAGCCCAGGAAGGCGTCCACGGTGCAGACGATGTTCCACAGCGCCACCCGGTCGATGGAGCCGGCCATATCGGCGGAGATGCCCCACTTGGTGGGATCCCAGCCGGTCGGGATCTGACCGCCGACGGTGCGCGACAGCTTGGCCTTGCGCGGCACGCGAATCTCGGTGCCCGCCTTGCGGGTCACCTGCCAGTCTGCGCCGGCGCCCTCGGACCCACCCTGGCCCGCGACCGGGGTGACGACCGTCTGCTCCGGGTTGGCGGCGAAGAAGGCGCGCGCCTCGGCCTCGCTGTTGACCACGAAGGTGAGGTCCTTGTCCAGGAACACCGAGGTGAGCAGCGGGGCGGCATTGTCGATCATGGCGCCGTCGTCGCCGTAGCGGCGCACGCCGCAACGCTCCACCACGGTGTCGTGGTAGCGGTCGGCCAGCTCGGATTCCTCGACATACTCACCGGATTCGGCGTCGTACCAGCCGGGCTTGGGGTCGTTCTCCCAGGTGACCAGGCCGGTGGTCCAGGCCAGCTCCAGCACGCCCGCGGCGGAGAGCTGGTCGGAGACCTCGATCTCGAACCGGGTGCGCGCCGAACCGTAGGGGCCGAGCTCGCCGGCGCCGACGATGACGACCATGTCGTCGAGATCGGCTGTGACCGAACCCCATTCGGGGGTGGGCAGCTTGGAGCTCAGGGTCGGCGGGGCGGGCAGGGCCGCAATGGTGTTGGCGCCGTCAAGGCCTTCCGACTCGTCGGCGGCGGCCTCGGCCTGCTCGCGGGCTTCACGGGCCAGCTCCGGCAGATCCAGCTTGGCTCCGGCGAGACCGCCGGTCAGGTCGATCTGCTGCGGTCCGGTGGCGGTCACCACGCGGGCCCGCGAGCTGCACCATTTGAGCAGTTCGTCGGCCATCTGCAGCGTGGACCAGGTGTGCACGCCCGCCTTCTCGACGGCCGTGACCAGCGGGTCGTTGCCGACCATGAGGCCGGTGCCGCGCACCCAGCCGATCAGCGCGTGCACCAGGGTGACTCGCTCCGACCAGGACTTCTCCGCGCGCCACTTGGCCACGATGGCGTCCAGGGCGGCCTTGGACTCGCCGTAGGCGCCGTCCCCGCCGAACATGCCGCGGTTGGGCGAACCCGGCAGCACCACATGCAGTTTCGCGTCCACGTCGTGGTCGGCGCCGAGCTTGGACAGGCCGCCGATGAGACGCTCCACCGACCACAGCAGCACCCGCATCTCCATTTCGGCGCGAGCGCCGGCGTCGGAGAGGTCACCGGCCACCCGGGGCGCGGCGAAGGGCAGCAGCAGGCTGGGGGTCATCGCCTCCTTGACGAGAATCTTCGCGCCACCGGCATTGTCGACCTGCTCGTTGCCGACCCACTCGATGAGCGCGTCGATATCGGTGTAAGAGGCCATGTTCGCCGGGACCACCCACAGGGCGGCGCCCTTGCGGGCGTTCTCGCGGTAGAGCTGCTTGTAGAAGCCCAGGCGCTCGTCGTCCAGCTTGGAGGTGGTGACCACGACCGTGGCGCCGCCCGCGAGCAGCCGACCGGTGGCCGCCGCCGCGATGGAACCCCTACTGGCGCCGGTGATCACGGCGATGTCGGAGGACCAGACGCCGGGGTCCTCGCTGCTGAGGGCGGCTTCGGCGATCGCGCCGTAGACACCGGCCAGCACCGAGCGGGCCTCTGTCATGGCCCGGTTGCGCCACCAGGTGGCCTGCGCGGCAACGGCTTCACCGGCTCCGACGTAGCCGTCCACCACCGGTTCGACCGGCAGCGAGCCGTCGTTGCCGAACCACAGGCGGGCGAGATCCTCACGGGCGCTGGCCCACCTGTCGTCGATGAGGACGGCCTTGCGGGCGTCGAAGGCGGGCGCGACCAGTCGCGGCCAGTCCGAACCCAGTTCGGCCGAGACCAGATCCACCAGGGTGTCCTCGGTGGCCTCCGGCGCGGACGCCTGCTCGGCGTGGCCCAGGGACTCCAGGATCACCCGGGCGGCCTGCGCCAGCACGCCGTCGCGGCCGGTGATCTGCTCGGTGAACTCGCCCAGCGCGGCCGCGTCGACGGTCGCGCCGCCACCACCGCCGGCGGACGGCATGGAGACCGCGACTCCGCGGCGCAGGGCCACGGCCTGCACGGCGGCGTCGATGGCGGCATCCACGGACGCACCATCGGAGAGGCCGCCCGAGACCAGGCCGCCCAGGTCGCCACCGCGGACCGACTGGCCCTCACGGGTGCCGAGCGATACCTCGGCGGTGACGTGGCTGGCCCAGCCGTCGCCCAGACCCCAGACCTTCTTGACGCGGTCGCCGATGGCGGCGGGCCGCTTGCCGGAGGGGCCGAAGACCTTGCGCAGATGGTCGCCGATGGCGTCGGAGAGCACCGAGCCGAACGGCTTGTAGGTGCGGGCCAGGCGGTCGACCGTGCCGGACAGCGCGCCCATGTCGGCGTCGGCGGCACCGTCGATGGCACCGAGCGAGAGCTCCGCGCCGAGGTCGACGAGCAGCTGGTTGCGGCGCGACGACACGCCGTCGCACAGGCCCTCGATGGTGTCCACCGGGCCGATCTGGTCCATGCGCAGCTTGGTCCACAGCGCGATGAGCACGCGGGTGGCGTCGGCGGCGGAGAACGCGATGTCGTCCGGGGTGGGGCCACCGGCCGGCACGGCCACGGGGGCCGGCGCGGCGGCAGCAGCGGGAGCCGGGGCGGCAGAGGCGGTTTCGGCGGGGGTCTCCTCGGGCTCCTCCACCGGCGCGGGGTCGGTGTCGGTCGAGTAGACGACGCCGCGCTCGCGTTCGATGTTCAGCACCTCGACCACGGCGCTGCCGAACTGCGGCAGCTTCAGCGTGTTGGACGCCAGGTTCGCGACGGTCGGCGTTGCGGCCAAACCGATTTCGACGAACCGCTCGACGCCGACGCCACCGTGCTCGACATCGGTGAACAGCAGGTCCTGGGTCTCGATCCAGCGGACCGGGCTGGCGAACTGCCAGGCCAGCAGCTCGACCAGGACCACGCGGCACAGCTCGACGGGCTTGGCGGTCCACTCGTCCCAGTCGGCCAGCACCTCGGCCAGCGGCTCGGACGGCACCAGATCCGCGATCTCCTGGACGAATTCGCGCTCCAGGTTGAACGGCTTGGGCACCAGGTTCGGAACGTAGCGGCCGATCAGCAGCTCCGGCTGCAGGTCCGTGGGCAGCAGATCCAGCAGCTTGGTGCGGAACTCCGGCACGCCGGCGCGCAGCACGGTGGAGTGGAACGGCACGTCGATGCCCGGGATGAGCACGAACGCGCGCTTGCCGCCGGTCACGGCGCGCAGCCGCTCGATCTCGTCCTCGAGCGCCTCCATGCCCTTGACCGTGCCCGCGATGGCGTACTGCGAGCCGCGCAGGTTCAGGTTGACGACCTCGAGGAACTCCCCGGCCTGCTCGCCGAGGTTCTTGACCCAGTCGATGACCTGGTCGTCGGCGATGCCGATCTGCGAGGGCCGGATGGCCGCCATGCGGTAGTTGCTGCGGCCCTGGGCATCCCGGGGCACCAGCTCGTGCATGGCCGAGCCGCGCTGGAACACCACCTCGAGGACCGCGTTCAGCGGCAGCACGCCCGCGGCGGCGGCGAGGGCGTTGTACTCACCGACCGAGTGCCCGGCGAGCATGGCGCCCTCGATGAAGGCGCCGGCCTCGCGCAGCTCCGCGACCTGCGCGACACCGAGCGTGGCCATGGCCACCTGGGTGAACTGGGTCAGGTGCAGCACACCCTGCGGGTGGCGGTACTCCACGCCGCGCGCCTTGAGGTAGGTCGGGTTGTCGCGCACCACAGCCAGAATCGAGAAGCCCAGGGCCTCGCGGGTGTGCTTGTCGGCGCGATCCCAGATCTCCTTGGCGGCCTTGGACCGCGTCCGGGCTTCCAGACCCATCCCCTTGGCCTGAATGCCCTGTCCCGGGAAGGCGTAGACCGTCTTCGGCGGCGCGATGCGGCCGGTGGCGGTCATCACCAGGTTGCCGTCGATGCGGCAGGAGACCTCGACGATCTCCGAACCCCGGTCCACCGCAACGCGTTCCACGCGGACATCGATCTTGGCGCCGAGCCGGACCATGCCCAGGAAGCGGGTGGTCCAGGCGGTGATGGTGCGCGGCGGCACCTTGTCGCTCAGATCGATGGCCGAGACGGCGTGCTGCGCGGCGGCCGACAGCCACATGCCGTGCACGATCGGGTTGCCCAGACCGGCCAGCTTCGCGGCGTTGTCGGAGGTGTGGATCGGGTTGAAGTCGCCCGACACCTGCGCGAAGGCGCCCATGGCACGCGGCGCGACCAGGGCCACGTCGCGACGGCGGCGACGCGGGGTGTCGGAGGCGTCCTCGGACAGCGAGCCCGCGGCGCGCGGC
This sequence comes from Nocardia sp. CA-151230, assembly GCF_050942175.1. NCBI lineage: Bacteria > Bacillati > Actinomycetota > Actinomycetes > Mycobacteriales > Nocardiaceae > Nocardia > Nocardia sp. CA-151230. Next base: position 1,615,564 of record NZ_CP192061.1, on the reverse strand, counting down.
GGGTCGGCCAGCTCGGCCCCGCCGGTGCGGCCGCGAATGGCGAAGCGCTCCACCAGTTTCGCGACGGCCGGGGTCTCCAGGCCGTGGTCGCGCATGACGCCGACGGTGACGTTGACCTCGACCACGCGGCCCAGGTCGGTGTCGAGCACCTCGGCGGATTCGGCGCGGACGGCGAGCACGGCGTGCTCGGCGGGCAGCTCGCCCAGCAGCTCGATCTGGTGGTCCAGGTGGACCAGATCCAGCATGCCCTCGATGACGCTCTGCGCGTCCGCGGTGCGGGTGGCGCCCAGGACCGCGAAAACGGCGGGCCAGCAGGCGCCGACGAGCACGTCGGGGGCGGTGCGGCCGATGGTACTCAGGTTGTCGGGCAGGCCCGCGCCGGTGACGCCGGCGTGGTCGGCGATCAGGTCCGGGCTCCAGGCCAGGTTGACGTGCGCCACCTGGGCGCCGTCGACGGCCTTGACCTCGGGCAGCGACTGGCCGGCGGCGACGGCCAGCAGCGCCGACATGGCGGCCTCGGCGTCGGTCTCCGTAATGACCGGCGCGCCACCGCTGTACACGGAGGCCGGGACGGTGATGCGAATGCGGACGGCATCCTTGCCCAGCAGCGGGACGGTCAATTCCACGTAGGCGGAATCGGATTCGGGGCCCTCGGTGGCGGACAGGGTGGAGCCGGTGCGCGGGTGCTTGGCGCCCTTGCCGTTCATCTCCCACTCGTCCAGGTCACCCAGGCGGTGGATGGGGTTGACGGTGGTGCGGCCGGCCCACTGCACGTCGGGGGCGGCGAGCACGATGTCGAGCAGGCCGTTGGCGACCTCGGCGCGGCGGCGGCCGTCCACGGCGGCCGGGACGACGCCCGCGCGCACCAGGGAGTACGCGGTGTTCTGCTCGAAGCGGTCCAGCAGCTCACCGACCGGCTCGTCGACGCGGGTGATGCCGGCGACGGCGACGGTGCCGGGGATGATGCAGACCTGGTCGGCGGTGTAGCGCGGATCGTGGGCCTGCCACAGCGAATCCGAGCGCCACCAGCGGCGCACGTCCTGGTCGACGACCGGGACGAAGTTGACCGGCTTGCCGGGGGTCTTGCACAGCGCGACGAAGAACGGGACGTCGGCCGGGTGCAGCACGGTGCCGGCGGCGGCCGGGTACTGCTCCTTCAGGGTGCAGATGGCCTGGACCGGGGTCTCGAAAGCGGAGTCGTCGGCGAAAAGGGATGCGATTTCACCACGGTCGGCCGGGTTGAGGCGAGATTCGGTGCGGCGCACCATCTCCGCGAACCGGTCGCGCCAGGTGATGTCCAGCCACACCGAGCGGGTGGCGTCGGCGATGGCGTCGGAGAAGTCGGCGCCGCAGTCGAAGTCCTTGCGGCGATCCAGGTCAGGGTGGGTCCGGGGCAGAAAGGCTGCCAGCTCGACGTAGCGCTCCAGCCACTCCAGGTAGGTCATGGTGGCGATGTCGCCGAAGTACGGCTTGGCGGTGGCGTCGAGGGCCTCGATGATCTCGGCGCGGCGGGCGGCCACGGCCTCGGCGTCACCGGCGACCTCGTCCAGCAGGCGGCCCGTGCGGGAGGCGGCGTTGTCGATCTCGTGGATGTCCGCGCCCAATTGGCTACGGCCGGAAGCCATGCCGCCGACGGCGGTGCCCGCACCGACCCAGTCGGGGGTGCCGGGGGTGTCGACCAGCAGCTGCTTCACCTCGGGGGCGGTGGTGGCCTCGAGGGTGGCCATGGCGGCGGTGCCGACCAGCACGCCGTCCAGCGGCATGGCCGGGTAGCCGTGCTGCTGCGACCATTCGCCGGTGAGGTATTCGGTGGCGCGCTCGGGGGTGCCGATGCCGCCGCCGACACAGACGATCACGTTCTCGCGGCTGCGCAGTTCGGCGTAGGTCTCGAGCAGCAGGTCGTCGAGGTCTTCCCAGGAGTGGTGGCCACCGGCGCGGCCGCCCTCGATGTGCATGATCACCGGGTACGACGGCACGGCGTCGGCGATGCGCAGCACGGCGCGGATCTGGGCCACGGTGCCGGGCTTGAAGGCCACGTGGGTGATGCCGACCTCGGACAGCTCCTCGATGAGGGCGACGGCCTCTTCGAGTTCCGGGATGCCGGCGGTGACGATGACGCCGTCCAGCGGGGCGCCGGCGCTGCGGGCGCGCTGCACCAGGCGCTTGCCGCCCAGCTGCAGCTTCCACAGGTACGGGTCCAGGAACAGCGAGTTGAACTGCACCGCGCGGCCGGGCTGCAGCAGGTGCTTCAGCTCCTCGACACGGTCGGCGAAGATCTGCTCGGTGACCTGACCGCCACCGGCCAGCTCGGCCCAGTGGCCCGCATTGGCCGCGGCCGCAACGATTTTCGCGTCGACGGTGGTGGGGGTCATGCCCGCCAGCAGGATGGGCGAGCGGCCGGTGAGGCGGGTGAACGCGGTCTCGACCACGATCCGGCCGTTGGGCAGGCGGATCGGCTTGGGCGCGAATTCGCTCCAGGCCGCGGCGACCTCGGGGGCCGCGCCGGGGGTGAACAGACTGCGCTGGCCCGGGCGGGTGGAGGCGGGGAGCACGCCGACGCCGGTGCCCTTGAGTGAGCCGGCGGTGAGGCGGGTCAGCAGGTCGCCGGGACCGAGGTCCAGGATCCACTGCGCACCACGCGAGACGGTGTCGTCGACGGTGCCGACCCAGTCGATCGGGTCGACGAGCACTTCCCGGGCGAGGCGCGCGGCCAGCTCGGTGTCCAGGCCACACTGCTGGGCCCAGCCCTCGACGAGGTCGACGGTCTCGGCCAGCGCCGGGTGGTGGAAGGCCACCTCGACCGGGATGTCCTCGAAGACGGGGGCGAAGACCGCGCCGCCGCGCTTCTTGGCGTCGCGCTCGCCGGCCTGCTCGGCATTGATCTCGGCGGCACGCTGGCGCACGCGGTCGAGCTGGCCGACGGGGCCGCTCAGCACGGCGCGGCGGCGGCCGTTGCGAATGGACAGCACGGCGGCCTTCTCCGGCGCGACACCGGCCATGACCTCGGCGACAACGGCTTCCAGGGCCTCGGGGTCGACATTCGAGACGGCGACCATGGGGGACTTCTCCCCCACCGGCAGCAGACCGCGGCGGCGGGCGACCAGGCCGGCTGCGGCGCCGATCATCTGGGCGATGGCCAGCAGTTCGGCGTCACGCTGCCCGTGCGCCTCGGCGGCGGCGGCCGCGATGCGGCCCTGTGAGTGGCCGATGACGGCGGCGGGCGCGTGCGCGACGATATCGAGGCCCTGCAGACGCAGCGCGCGCAGCGCGGCGACCTGGGTCAGGAACACACCCGGCATCGAGACGGCGGCGGAGCGCAACACCTGCGCTGACGGCGCTCCCGACACCTCCCCCTGCTCCGGGTCGGCGATCTCTTCTTCCAGCATCCATGCGATGGGGTCGAAACCGACCGGCCGGACCACGAGCAGCTGTGCCGCGATCGGTTCCAGCGTGGTGGCGGCCTCGTTGACCAGCGCCGTCAGCTCGGGCTCCAGGGCGGAATCCCGCCCGATCTCCTCGAGCTCGGTAAGCCACTGCGCGCCCTGCCCACCGAATGCGAGAGCGTACGGCGCGCCCCCCAGCAACCGGTCCAGCAGTGACGACCTGACACCACTCTCCCGTGACTTCCCCGCCGCCCTGGCCTTCGATCCGGTTCCGGTGCTCTCGTTGATCGTCAAGACGTTCGACTTCCTTCTCCTGGCGGCCAGCCTCCAAGGACTGGGCCGCGCTCACGGTGCGCAGGTATCCCTCCGGCCCGCAGGCCCTGGTAGAAGCCGAGGATGGCACAAAATCATGAGGATCTCCTCATGTTTGGTCACCGACCGGGTTCCTACCGAGCAGTTTTTCCGTACGTCCGTACCAGAATGGCGCGAAACATGACCCTCCCTCATGTTTGAAGCCGCTGGTGGACTCGGTTACGTCCGTGTAGGAAATGTGAGGCTCCCTCACATTGGGGTTTATCAAATCGTTATAATCCCTGGTGAGGTTACCGACCAGTACGGCACGCACTCCCGGTGCTTCGCGATCCCCGTTAGACCCGGTAAAGTTTGGACGGTCGTACCGTTAGCGCGAGTGGCGAAATTGGCATACGCGCCAGATTTAGGTTCTGGTGTCCTAGGACGTGCGGGTTCAAGTCCCGCCTCGCGCACACATCCGTGGCACCCGTGCCACGTCCGGCGGACCGCGTGTACGAGTGCACTCGCGCACACAAGGGTTAACCAGTGGCTAACGCTATTGATCTGCACCTTTCTTCTGGACCGATGTGCGTCTCCCGGCCCTGGTTGCCCGGTGCCCCTACTGGGCGGGGGCGGCAAAAATAGGTATGTCGTGGGTAGTTCTGCCGTCGCGGGCAGGGCCGTCCGCAATGCAGTCTCGACAGTGACAGCACAGGCAAGAACTGGCGAGGATTCCGATGTTCGACCACAAGCAGGAGAACCCACGACACTTCGGCGCCCCCTCCGGGCGCTACGGCGGTGCGACCTTGATGATTCGGCGTTGCACCAACTGTGCAACGTTGGTCGCGCCAATGACCAACGCCTGTTCATCGTGCCGGTCCACGACTCTGGACTGGGTACCCTCCTCGGGCACGGGGTCGATCGTGTCGTGGAAGGTGGCGCACCACCCATCGAACACCGGGGCGTGGGAGCAGTCGACGGTCGCCATTGTCGAACTCGACGACGGCCCCTGGATCTACTCCACGATCGACGGTGAGCTCCCACCACCATCGGACCGGCCGATCCGTGTCCGATACGAACCCGACCCGCCCGAGGACCGATTCCCGGTCTTCACCATCGACACCACCGATCCATGGCCTTCGGACGGCAGCACCCCGCCCGACAGCGCGCCCGCGAATGATCGGAAGAGCCCGCAGTCGGCGATGTCCCCCGCGGCACACGACACCCACGACCCGGGATGGGTTCGTTCGTCGATGACGCACTGCGATTTTCTGGCGGCAAACAAATCGCTCGACACAACTGCGAGATCCGTGGTCGAGTTCGCGATCCGACGGGCCCCGTCCGGCGGCGCCAGCGCCGGCGAACTGCTGGTCGCGTTCGGCGTCACCCGCTGGCGGTTCGTGCAGATGATTCGCGAGGCGCTCGTTCAACGCCCCAGCGACACTCGTGATGCGCGAACGCTCAAACGCAACCTGCTGGACTCGCTGTCATGGGCGTGGCGCGCCTACCCCGACTCTTCGGTTTCCTACGTCCCGGGCTAGTGCCACAGTCCTCCCGAGGTCTGGTGCGCATCCTGACGTGATCGATAACCATCAGGTCTGCTCCGTTTGCGTGAGTTGTCCGAGAATGTGGGCGGGTGTGGCCGAGGGGCGAGCGTTCGTCACGAAGTCGCGGCGGAGCCGGTGATAGGGCTCTCCCGCGCCGTAGAGGTGTTGACGCATCCGGCTGAGCTCCTCGGATCGATACGCCGCCAAGGGTTTTGCCGCCTCGTCCACTGCGCGCCGACGCTTCTTCTCGAGCAGTCGACCTGCTGTGGTGGACCCGGCCGCCGACAATGCGGCGGTTTCTCGCCTCACCCAGGCGCGAAACTCTCCGCCATCTCCCGGGACCACGCGGTCCACCAGGCCGAGAGCCTCGGCGGCGCGTGCACCGACCGGCAGCGCTTCCCGCATCAGGCGATCGGCCTGCTGTGTACCGACCCGACGTGGCAACGTGTAGGTCCAATACTCGGACCCGTACAGACCCATCAGCCGGTAATGCGGGTTGAGCACGATGGACTCCCGGCACCAGACCTCGTCAGCGGCCAGTGCCAGCATCACCCCGCCCGCAGCCGCGTGCCCGGCCAGCGCCGAGATCACCAATTTGTCCATGGTCGTGAGAATCGCCTCGACCAGATCGTCGATGGCGTTGATATTGCGCCAGGACTCGGCCGCGGGGTCCGCGGCGGCTTCGATCACGTTGAGGTGGATGCCGTTGGAGAAGAAGTCGCGCGCCGGCCCCAGCACGAGCACCGTTGTCGGTCGAGCGCACGCCTGCCGATACGCGTCGAGTAGCCGCCGGCATTGGTCCGTGCTCATTGCTCCACCGGCAAAAGAGAATTCGAGATGGCCGACGTTCTCGACTTCGTAATACCGCAGCTCGGACCAGGTATCGCGGGTTGCGGCCTCGGCTGCCGAAATGGGAAGGTCCGGTACTCCGGCCAGATACTCGCGGTCTATCACCGCGGTCGCGGGCAGTTTGAAAGTTGCTGGGCCGCCGGGTATCCGGCGGCTGCGCAGCTGCGGTAGCCAGACCGCGCCGTCCACGGTGGCTCGGCAGATCGCACCGTCCCGGGTAGCGAGAACGGCGCCTGGCGCCCCGCGCAGCCGATCCTCGCGATGCCCGCCGTGTACGAAGTACTGGCGTCCGTACAGCTCGTCCAACACGCCGGGTTGGGAGTCGGCCGCGCGCAGCTTGCGGAGCACCATTTCCGTGCTGTCGCTGGACCAATCGATACGTCGAAACTCCTGCCTGTGATACGGCTGCTGCTGTCCGTGGACATCGGGACGGTCATAGTCGAGCGGTTCGGGCTCGAAGCCCCCCTGCTCGAATTGGTCAACCGCCCGTAATACTGCGCACATCGCGGCATCGGCGACCTCGGTCCGGTACAACTCACTTTTCCCACAGGGCCGCATCACAAACGACTCCGAGGCCCAGATCGGACCCGCGTCCATTTCCGCGACGGCCTGCAGAATGGTGACGCCCCACTCGGTGGCGCCGGCACTGATCGCCCAGTCCAGCGCCGACGGACCTCGGTCACCCTTCGGACCCGGATGCACGATCAGCACTGTGTTCTCCGACCAGATATCCTCTGGCACAGCGACTGTCAGCATCGGCGCAAGAATCAACTCGGGCCGGAATCGCGCCACACCCGCCCGTAGTGACTGGTCGTCGCCGAGTGCCAACTCGACCCCCACGCAGTGCCCCCGCTGCCGCAATTCCGCGTGGATGCGCTGGGTGAGGCTGTTGAATGCGCTCGAGAGAAGCAGGATTCGCATGGTTTCCTTTGAGCTCGTGGCGACACAAACCGATACCCACCGGAAATTCGAAACAGCAGCACCCTATGGGACGGATTGCGCTACGGATGCGCCCGCCACTCGGGAAACACATGAATCAACACCTTGCCCATGGGGGACCGGCCGACGCGCCGCAGACGACAGACTGCCCCCAGCACAGCGCGACTGCCGCATCACCCTTGGAGACCCGGCGACTCGCTTCCAGCCATTACCGCGCGCCACCATGTCGAGCCTCATCACACGATTCGAGACTGTCATCGAGTCCGATCGGGCGACTGGGCTCGCGATCGAGAGCCCATCCGCTCCCCAGTTCGCAGCAGTGCTGTCCTGGACCGTCGAGCGGAGCATCGCCGGTTCACTCGCAGGCGAAACACCCGACACCGACAACGGCGGTTGCCACCTACCTCGGGGATCTGCTCACCTCAGCGATCTGAGGCAAGTAGCCGCCGTCAGCCACTTCCCCGCCGCCGTGCCCGGCGATCAGGCCGGAACGCGGTCGGGTCCCTGGAGAATAGACAGCCGGATGGCGGCCAGCACCACTGCTCGGTGCGGCAATCCGAGCCGGCCCGGCTCCGGCTCGTTCGCCCAGTGCCAGCCCGGCTCGTGGTCGGAGGTCGGCAGCATGATGTGGCTGCCGCGGTCCGGCATGGTTACGCCGTTCTCCTGCAAGAAGGTTCGCAGTCGCTGGGGTACAGGGTGATACGGGAGGGGCGGGGCGACCAGGAAGGTCCAGAAGCGGTCGCGCGGGTCGGCAACCACGGGCGTGGACGGCAGCCAGGACAGCCGCAGGCGGACCCGCCCACCCAGTGATTCCGGCAGCGCCAGCGCCTCGACCGCGGCGCCGACGGTGAGGAGCGGGCGGTCGGCGTACATCTCCACCGGAAGTCCGTAGCGCGCTCTCAGCACATGGGCCGATTCGTAAGGGGAACAACACGATTCGAACATCGAAACCTCCGTGCGCGCGACGAGGGGTGCACCCGGTGCCAGGGGTGTCCGCGGGTTCCCGTGGCCGACGCGAGGCATGAACGGAGGATTCGCGTCGAGTGCGGACACCGGGCGATTGGAGGCTCGTCGACCGGCACCGAGTGCGAGAACAGTTTCAACCATCGACCGTGCCACAACGGTGACGCCCGGATGGCATCCGGATGACCGGCTGTAAAGCTGTGTCCCCCAACAGCGAACCAGCACCCGTGAGGAAGCTCACCAGCGAAACGAACCGCCCCATAGGACCTTTCACCAACGCATCGAGACAACCAAGTCCTGATGCAAAGTTGCCACTCGGAGTCGTTGATGAATCAATGAGCAAGCCGGGGCGTTCCAGATCGGGGCCGTCGTTCATGAAGAGTCGATTCTCGAGGACTGCTCTCCGCTCCGGAGTACAGACCGCATCACGGTCAGTCGGCAGATCATCGACAGAACGGCAGCCGAGCTACCTACTGTGCCGCAGTCGAATACGCCGTGGCTGTACGTGAGAACGGCTCTACGCATCTCGCTCCCGAGCCCATCGAGACGGATTCCTCTGCACCTTCTGGTGGTCGGATACCGCCGGCATCGATCACGTCCACGCCGATATCGCCGAGCGTCTGCGCGAACTCGGATACGGCCCGGACACCACACTCGGGTTCGATTCCGGCCCCGAGTGAGTGCTGCAGCGCTGGTGCGGCGTACGCACGCTGCCTGCGCCTGGGCTTGTCCGGGTGCCGAGATCACTGATACCGACTGGCTAGCATGCTAGTCGGTGCGGGCGATCCTGACGATGTGCAGACGGCTGCCGACCTCCCCGGGGAAGCGGCGGGATGTGATCATCACCGGTTGCCAGCCGCTGGGGGTGTGGGCGCGGATCCGCGCAGGGGTGACAGTTTTGGAGTCGAGCAGTCCGGGCTGCAGCATGACCGCTGTTTTCGCGATCGCGTCCCAGTCGTCGCGGTGGATCAATTCGGCGTCACCCTCGCGTTGCCAGTCGATCCAGGTGGGTACGTGCCCGATCCATTGCGCGATGAGCGGGGCACCGGTGGGCGGGAAGGCGATCAGGGCGGCGGCGGGTGCATCCGGTCCGGGTTCATCGGTCAGGCCGAGCGCTTCGTGCGGGCTCAGAGAAACCGGATCCACGTCGGAGACATCGTGTGTCAACCCGCGCAGGCCGGGCCGCTCCAAATCGGTTCGGCCGACCGCGAACGTCTGCCAGTTCATCAGGTGCCCATTGTCGTGCAGAACCACGATGTGCTGGCTGAATTGCGCGCCGGGTTGGGGGTTGGTGCCCAGTGCTATCAAGGCGGTGGCGTCATCGAATTTCACGACCTTGCGGAAGAATTCACCGGGCGAGCGAACCCGTTTGAATCCATCGGCATCATCTGTGGACATCATCCATGACTCGAGGCGTTGCTGAACTTGCAGATCACCTGCGTACCATGCGATTCCGGCGGCACGGCGATGAGCGGGAATGGGTTCGTCCGGCGCCCCGACCCACAGGTGGACGGCATACACTTCGTCGTCGGGGCCGAGGATGGGCAGGGCTTGGACGCGGCTGTGACCACCGCGGCCGGAGACCACTTGATCGAAGTCCGATCCGGACCGGCGCACCCAGTCGATGGTGTCGGTGACATCGACACCTTCGTTGCGCTGCAGCGACCGCAGCGACACCCAATCGCGGCGTTCGCCGTCCTTGGCGACGATGGTTGCGGGGGTGTCCAGAGGCCCCAGGGCCTGAATGAGAAACCACGACATCGAGAGCGCTTATCCCCTGGTGGTGGCCACTGAGCGGCCGCGGGCGGTCAATTCGAACGGGTCGGGGCGCAATGTTCCGCGCTCGCGCAGAGTCAGGGGCGCGGTGGAGGTCGTGGCCAGGTCGAAGGCGTGTACCAGCCGGCCCAGCATCAGCGTTGCCTCGTGCAGCGCGAACGCCCGGCCGATACACGAGCGCGGGCCCGTGCCCCACGGCTGGAAGAACCGGTCGGGGAAGGCGCGCAACGCGGCGGAATCGAAGCGGTCCGGGTCGAAGTCCGCGGCGCCTGGACCCCACACATCAGAGTCGCGCTGTGCGGCCAGCGCAAGCACGAACACTGCCCGCCCCGCCGGGATCCGATAGCCGCCGAGGTTCTGGTCGGTGCGCGCGATCCGGAAGTAGCCCGGCGCGGGCGGCCATAGTCGGAGACATTCATTGAGGAACTGACGTGCGAATCGCATCTTCACCACGTCGTCGTAGCCCAGATCGGTTGTCTGCGCGGGCATCTCGGCGCGCACGCGGTCTTGGTAGTCCAGGTTCTGCGCCAGGTGGTACAGCGCGACTTCCAGCAGGGCGGCGGTGGTTTCGTGCCCGGCGATCAAGAACGTGAGTGTCTGGTCCCTGATGTTGTCCGCGGGCAGCCGCTCCCCGGTCTCCGGGTCCGTGGCCGTCAGCATCAGCCCGAGCAGATCGGTTGCGTCGCTGGTGTTTTCGTGCTGCCGGTCGGCGATCAGTTCGTCGACGTAGCACTGCAGGGAGGCGATGTCACGGCGCACGCCGGGCGCTCGCAGCGCGGCCCGCACGTCGCCGATGATGGGCAGGTCGTTGGTGGATTCCGAGGCCCACTGCAGCGTGCGACCCAGCTCCCGCACGAACCGGTGCGAATCGCTCCCCTGCCCTACGGGGTCGAACAGCCTCAGGTCGCGGCCGAACCCGGCCCGCGCGATCACTTCGAGGGTGGCGCGGGTCATCGCCGAATGAACAGCCACACCGGCCCCGCCGGCCGAGGCCCATTCGGTCACCAGGTCATCGGCGACCGAGGCCATCGCATCGTGGTAGGTGCGCATGGCGGCTTGGGTAAACCCCGGCGTGAGGATGCGGCGGGCCTGCCCCCACAGGGGATCTTTCGAGCTGGCCGTGAACATGCCGTGCGGGGCGACCGGCCGAATCTTCGCCAGCGGCCCGAGAAGCACACGCCCCCAGGATGTTTCGTCGTTGCACTGTGCCGCCAACCGGCCCCCGGTCACGATGATCAACTGCGTGCCGAGCAGCTTGCGCTGGAAGATTGGGCCCAGCCCGCCCTGCGCAAGCTTCAGCTCGTGCTGTGTCGGGCGGTGGCGGTCCACACTGGCCACATCGCCGAGGATAGGAAGCCGACCCGGTGGATGCGGCAGCGCATCCAAAGGCAGCGCGGCACTTGACGATTCCATGCGTGCCACTCAAACACGCCAAGCCGCTGATTGCCATCCCGAGAGCGATCGGGCTCACGCGCCGAATTCGTCCGAACGTCGGTTGCGCAAGCCCTACCCAGCATGATTTGCTGGTCGCCAAGCTGGGCGGCTCATTCCCCTAGCTGGACGTTAGAAGCTCGCGCACGGCACGGCGTATCTGTGTACCCGTCTGTCCTGCTGAGCTGCGCAATACGACCAGCAGGTGAGACGACGAATGAGCAACCAAGGCCGCACCGGTGCACAACACGGTTCAGGGCTGGCACTGCCATGCCGCCGTGATTCGCCGGTCATCGCTCATAGGGTGGGCCGGGTCGAATTCGTCGAAATCTCCACCGTGCATTGCCGGCTGTCCGCGCCCGCTCTGCTCTCGGCTGTGCAGACCGAGTCGTCGATGCAGCCGATCCACGCAACAGCGGGGTGCCTGCAGCAACCCGGTTGTCGAGGATCTGCCAGAAATCATGTGCCCGGCGCGCACAGGCCGGCTCCGCGGGCTCGGGGCCTCAATGACCGTCCCGGAGCCGCGACGCCAGCACCGTGCGCCAGTGCCGGATCATCGCCCTCGGTGTGCTCTGTCCCAACCAAGAGACAGGTCAGGTGATGGTTATGAAGGAGGTCAACCCACCACGGATCATCGCGGATTGACCGCGGCCTGGTGTTGGGGGCCGGGCTCGGAGGGGAACTCCGGCCCCCAACTACTCCCGAGATCCGGCGTGCAGCGCCGAACAGGTCAGCGAGTGAGGAGCGTGGCTACGTAGATGCGGAGGGCACGGTCGCTGTCACCGATCCGACGGTGATCGGTGAGTTCGAATCCCGCGTCCTCGACGAACTTCGTGAACTCCTCGGCCGTGCGGCCGCATTCGCCCGCCTGGGTGAGCTCGCCGGAGCTCCGAAATCCCTTGCGACCCTCGGTCTGCGCGAAGACGACCTCGATGAGGTGCCCGATGACCGGCTGTAAAGCTATGTCCCCCAACAGCGATAGTTTTCGAACCGGCGTCACCGATCTCGGTGATCTCGGTGCCCATGGTGGTCCAACGCCGTCTGTGCTCGGGCGTCAGCGCAACCGGACCGGGAGGGCAGTCAGGCCTCGGACGATGAGGCTTTTGCGCCAATGGAGGTCGGCGTCGGGGGCTAGTTCGAGGTTGGGGTAGGCGGATAGGAGGCGGGTGAGGGCGATGGCGCTTTCGGTGCGGGCCAACGGGGCGCCGACGCAGCGGTGGATGCCGTGGCCGAAGGCTATGTGGTTGGGGGAGCGGTCGGGGTCGAAGCGGTGGGCGTCGGGGAATTGGGTGGGGTCGCGGTCGGCGGCTGCCATGGAGATGAGGATGAGTTGGTCTTGGGGGATTTCCATGCCGCCGAGGGTGGTGGGGGCGGTGGTGTAGCGGAAGGTTGCTTCGGTGGCGGGGGCTTCGAAGCGGAGGACCTCCTCGATGAAGGCCGGGATTCGGTCCGCGTCGGCCAGCAGGGCTTTGTGAAGGTTCTTGTCGGCCAGGAAGATCGCGACACCGTTGCCGATGAGGTTGACCGTGGTTTCGAAGCCGGCGACCAGGAGCAGGAAGACCATGCTGATCAGTTCGCGGTGGCTGAGGCGGTCGTCGTCCGCACGGGCGGCGATGAGTTCGGAGAGCAGATCCTGGCCGGGGGTTGCGTCCTTGGTGCGGATCAGCTGGTCGATGTAGCGGACGAAATCCATGACTGCCGCGGCGCGGTCCTCGTTGCTTTCCTCGCTGGACAACAGGGAGGTGGACCAGCGCTGGAAGGCGTCGCGGTCCGTGCTGGGGACACCGAGTAGTTCGCAGATCACCGACATGCCGAGCGGGACGGCGAAGCGTTCCAGCAGATCCACGACTTCGCCACGGTCGGAAGCCAAGTCGGCGAGCAACTCGTCGGAGAGTTCACCGATCCGCGGCGACAGTTCGGCCATGGCCCGTCCGCTGAAGGCCCGGTTGACCAGGCCGCGCAGGCGGGTGTGCTCCGGCGGGTCGTAGAAGACCATCATGTCCGCGAACATGCTGCCGCCGAGATGCCGGTCGCCGCCCTCCGCCGCGACCGTGGCCTTGGCACCGGGGGACTTGAGGACCTTGCTGATGGCGGGATCGGTGAACGCGGCCTTGGCGACCTCGTAATCGGTGATCAACCATCCGAGCCCGGAATCCGGCAGGCGGACCCGATGCACCGCTCCCCTGCCCCGCAGCTGGTCGTACACCGTGTGCGGGTCATCGAAGAAGTTATCGGTCAGTTCGATGACCTCGGTCGCCAAATTGTTTGCCGGAGAGCCGATCTCGTACCCCATGTTTCGGAATGTATCAGGGCGGGTCCGGCACGACCCGGCCCGAACATCCCCGGCCCGTATATACAATCGCGTTGCATGCAGTACCCAGAGAGGATCCGCCGAGAGTGGTGAATGAGCCCACGAAACAGTCGTTGGGGCAGCATCTTACGTTTTTGCGCAAGCGCGAAGAGGTCCACAGGCACGAGACCGGCGAGCTTCCCGCGGCGCGGAAGTTCAGCAGGGAAAAGGCCGCGGCCGAGGCACATATCACCGCCAGCTACCTGACCAAGGTCGAGCGCGACGAGGTCGGACAGGTCGACGTCGGGATCTTGCGGGTACTGGCGACGACCTATCAGGCCAGCGACGACGAGTGGCGTTATATCTGCGATCTGGCCGGCTACGCCTCGCCCTACCCGTCCATCACCGGAATCGGTCCGGCCCTGGAGATCCCGGAGTTCGAGGTGTTCGAGACCGCGGTGACATCGATCATGGCCACCGAAATGACCGAGGCGGCAGCCGATCTCGTGTCCTTCTACGCGCCGCAGCGCCGGCTGATCACGGCGAATCAGGCCTACTACGACACCTTCCCCACGCATCGGCCGGGGACGTACATGCTCGAGTGGTCGTTCACCGACGAGGCTCGGGAAATCATGATCAACTGGAAAGATCAGGTGGGGATCGGCGTCGCTACCCATCGAGGATTCATGGGGCGCTACGGCCACACCGCGTGGGCCCGGGAATACCACGAACGGCTGGAGCGATTCCCCGACTTCCGGACCATGTGGGAAGCCGGGGCCGTGACGTACACGCTGCCGCTGAATATGCAATCGCGCCTGCGGGTTCGAGGCGGGCTGTACTCGCTGGTCATGGAGAACTGGCAGATGCAGCACCAGGTGCCGATCGTCCGATCCCGGGGCCGACTCCATCCGCTGGACGCCGGCGACTTCTGACAGCCCGCCGCCGGGCGGCTACTGGATCAGCTTGTGCTTCAACTGCTCGATGGTCTGGCCCTTCAGACCCAGGCCGTCCTTCAGATACTTGTCGACCGAACCGTAAGTGGCGGTGAGCTGGTCGATTCCGGCCTGCAGGTAGCTGCGGTCCACGCCGAGCAGCGGCTGGTAAAGGGCGGCGGCCGCGTCGCCCTTGGCGGCCTTGATCTGAGCGAGGGTGGCGGCGATGGAGGCGGCCGAGTACTGATTGGTGAGCAGGTAGTCGTTCATGATGGTGTCGGAGTCGACGCCGGCGATGCTCAGCAGCAGGTAGGCGGCCCAGCCGGTGCGGTCCTTGCCCGCGGTGCAGTGGAAGACCGCGGGACCGTCCTGGCCGGCGAGCTGGGTCAGCAGATTCGCGAATCCCGCGCGCTCGTCCGCGCCGGTGACGAAGAGCCGGTTGATGTCCCGCATGAAGTTGGCGGCGTCATCGGGCGACTTCAGCTTCGCCACGGCGCTGGACAGATCCCCGCCCAGAATCGGGATGTTCACGTACGCCGCGCCGGCCGGAACACGGTCCTGCTTGGCGGCGATCTCGCTGCTGCTGCGCAGGTCGAATACGCCGCTCAGGTGCAGCCCGTTCAGCGTGGCCAGGTCGGAATCGTTGGGGGTCAGCGCATTCGAGCGGTAGAACACCCCCTTGTTGACGTGGTGGCTTCCCTGCGCGTCGTAACCGGCGCCGGTGCCTGCGACATCGCGGAAATTGTCGACACTGGCGAGCCGGGGCGCATCTGCCGCCTGATCGGTTTTCGGCTTGGCGGCCGCCGCCGGCAGCGCCGACAGCTGCGCATCCACTACGTTCCCGAGCAACGGGCTTGCCAGCAGCCCAGCACTCAGCGCGACAACGACGGCGCTACGACGCCACGAAACAGACAACTCTCAGACTCCTGTTCGTGTGCGCCACCCGTCCCCTGATCTGCGACAACGCGTGACACACAATTGATCGCAGACAGATCTACGTGGACCGGATGAACCGGCGGAAACCAATCAGAAAACAGTCCAACGGGTCTCATTCAGCGGGACATCGACTACCTGGGACGGGGGCCGTGCGGATACGTCGAGCGGTGAGTGAGTACGAATCTCCGCCCCGACCTGTATGACTGCTGCACAATTGCTGATCGTTCAGGGCCAGAGTTGGCGGAACGACACATTTTGGACGTCTGACCAGCTTAGACTGCCCTTCGTGGAAGTTCATTCTCGGCAGTTGCACTACTTCATCGCGGTAGCGGAGGAGTTGAGTTTCACCCGGGCCGCCCAGCGGCTCCACGTCTCGCAGCAGGGTCTGAGCATGCAGATCAAGCAGCTCGAGCAGGATATGGACGTGACGCTGTTCTCACGCACCACCCGACAGGTGGAGCTGACGGCGGCCGGGAATGCGTTCCTGCGATATGTCCGAGAGGCATTGTCCAGCTTGGCTTTCGGGCTCGAAGAGGCCCGCGCCGCGCATCGCGGTGAACACGATCGGCTGGTGCTGGGCTGTCTGGAGGGGGCGGCGCTGACCCTGACCGAGCCGATTCTGGCCGCATTCCGGGAGCGCCATCCCGAGGTCACTCTCGAGTTGTCCCACTTCACCTACGAGACGCCGTCGGCGGGCCTGGCGAGCGGACAGGTGGATGTCGCCATCGTGCGGCGACCGTTCGAGGACGCCGGATTGCGATTCGAGCCGCTGTTCCGGCAGCCACTGATGGTGATGCTGCCGGCGAATCATCGCCTGGCCGACCGCACCGAGGTCGCGGCGGAGGAACTGCTGGACGAGCCGATCCTCTCCTCGGCCGCCGCAGATCCGGTGTGGAATGCCTTCTGGCAGTTGGACTCCCACCGTATCGGACGCCCGGCGCCGGTGGCCTGCCGCGCGAAGACCCTGCTGGAGGAACTGCACCAGGTGGCCACCGGAGCGGCCATCGCGATGACCGTGCCCTGCGCGGCCTGGATCAAATTCCCCGGCGTGCGGCTCGTACCCGTGATCGACGCGGCCCCGAACGAGGTCGCGGTGAGCTGGCGCGCCGGGCACGAAAACGCCCTCGTGCGTTCCTTCATCGATGTCGCGCGCCGAGTCCGTGATGCGAATCCCGGCCTGCTGGCCCGCCTCCAGGCGCCGCGCTGCCGCGATCGGGAACACGCCCGCGCCGCCGGCGCGATGCCGTCTTGACCCGGTCGGCGCCTGCCGAATCTCGCCGGATGACGCCACTCCCGTGATCCACAATTACTCGTTGTCGATCATCCGTGAAAATTGATTTCAATTCTTTCCTTCTGTGTCATAACGTTTCTCGCGGTGAGCGAAAGCTCATTCGGAAACACATGAAGGAGAAGAAAATGGGTTCCTTGGCCAATCTCGTTGTCGACGCTCTTGTTTCGGAGCTGGTCAAGAAGCTGTTCAGCGGTTCCGCCGGCACCAAGTAGCAATCCCGCCCTGCGCCGGGCGCATTGACCCAGTGGCGCCGAGTCGTTCCACACCGACTCGGCGCCACTTTATGCGTTCGGGCAGCTCAGCCAGGATCTACACGAGTCGTTTCCACTGTCGGGGCGCAGCGCCTGCCGCCCCGACACAAAGCCATTGACAACCGAGACTTCATCAATCGGCAAGAACAAGTGATTTCCTGAAATCCCATCCGGTAAGTAGGGTTTCAGTATCAGCCGGACAAACCGGCAATTTGCGCCCTACCGGGGTGTGGAAGTCCTTCACACCGCCCATGAATGGATTGAGACCCGCCACCGGCGGCGTCAATCTTCAGCTGACGCCGAGATTCGATATCGGGAGCGGGCCGATGAGTGCGCCGAGTCAAATTCTCCACCTGCATGTGGAATTGGGTCCACTGGTTCTGGACTACCAGGGCCACGCCGATCAGATCGGCGAGGTGGCGACCGAGCTGACCGTCACCGGTGCGGCGACGGTCAGCGTCGATGACTGCGTGACCTCCGAGATGCCCTGCCTGCCGTGTTCTCGGCTCTGGGCGCCCTCCGACACGACATCGGCGCCGGTGACGGTGTCGTCGTAGCCGCAGGTGTAAGCGATTGCGAACGTGGCTATTTCGGTGATCGCCCCCGGCTCGACGCGTAGACGATCATGGAACTGCGCCCGGTCTCGACCAGGGGGCGGACCTGACGGCGGCGGTCACCGCCGCGACGAGCGCGGGTAGCTGGTCGCCGAACAGATAGAAATGGCCGCCCGGGAAGGTCGTGACAGTGCATCCGGCGGCGCAGTGTGCGGCCCAGCGGGCCAGGTCGGCTGCCGGCGCCAGCGGGTCGGCGTCGCCGCCGAAGACGCCCAGCGGTACCGGCAGTGGCGGCAGCTCGCCCGATCCGTCCAGGCACTGCAGGTCGGCGCGGAGCACGCGGGCGGTCAGGGCCACGAACTCCGGTGTCGTACGGACCATTTCGGGTATCCCGCCCGCATCGATCATCCAATCGACCATGAACTCGTCGTCCATGCCGGCCAATCGGTCGAGCACCGGCGAGCGACCGGGGGTCAAGCCACTCGAGCCGACCCAGCGCGGTCGGCAGCCGCGCTCGAGTAGCCGGAGCGCGACCGCACGCGCCACCGCGGCGCCGAAACCGTGGCCGAAGAGCGCGAACGGCGCATCGGTCCACGGATCGACAGCTTGCAGCGCGTCCTCGACGACCGCGTCGAAGGAGGTCGCCAGACGCTCCCGATGGCGTCGTCCGCGACCGGCGTATTCGAGGAACATCACGTCCCAGTCCGGCGGAAACCGCTGGCTCAGAGCGAAATACGCCGTCGTCGCACCCCCCGCGTGCGGAAAGCCGATCAACCGAATTGTGGGATGACCGGCTACCGGCAGGTGCAGGAATCTGCTCACGAACCCGAACCCGGGCCGGAACCCGACGCGGAACCCGAGGCCGACCCCGATGCGGACCCGGTGCCCACCGGACCGTCGGGCACCGTCGCGCCCTTCGATCCGGGCCGGTTGATGTACACCGTCACCGGCGTCGAGGCGTTCGCCTCCACGGTCACCACTCGCGCGCCGGCGGGTGAGGTCACCGTGCCGCCGTCGACGCGGACCTGATAACCGCTGGGGTAGTGGAGATCCGAGACGTAGATCTCGGTCGGCTTGCCGGTGGCGCGCGGGGTGTAGCGGTAGGCGAAGTCGCCGGTGGCGGCGTCGAAGATCATCCGGCCCGGGGTGCCCGAGGTGGCCTGCGGGTAGGTTCGCACCAGCTGGTTACCGATGTCGCCGGCGAACGGGTCGGTCCCGGCGGCGTATTGCCAGTACTGCCAGCCGATGAATCGGTCGTCGGCGTTGATCAGCGTATTGCTCAGCACGGTGGCGTCGCCGTCGCCGAATTCGGTGACCAGCGTGGGGATTCCAGTGCGGCGGGTGAAGGCGTCGATATTGCCCCAGGTCTTGCCCTGCTGCAGCGGGCACAGGCCGCGCAGGAACGTGGGCAGGCCGTTGTAGATGGCCATCTGACTGGGAATGCAGTAGTCGTGCGGGGCGAAGGCGATGCCGGGCGCGCTGATCGGCGGATTCTTGCCCAGGTCGGTGGGCATGGTCTCGTTCCAGGTGACATTGGGTTCCCACAGCACCATGAGGTCACCGTCGCGGCCGCGCACCGCATCGGTCAGCTTCTGCATGGCCGCTTGATATTTGGCGTCGAAGCCCGAACAGCCGTTGGGAAAACAGGACAGGAACGCCGAGCCCGGCCAGGGCTCGTTCAGCAGTTCGATGCCCAGCGCGCCGGGGTTGCCGTTCATCTTGTCCGCGAGCGCGCCGAGCGCCTGACCGAGATAGTCGAGTACGCCGTAGGTGTTGTTCCAGACCTCGTCCCAGCCCGCGTTCATGCTGGGCATCAGGTAGAAGAGGGGAAAGCCGAGGTTGGATTCACCGGCTCCGGGTCGGGAGTGGATGGCCCATTCGGGGAAACCGTTGCCGCCCCAGACCTTCGAGAGCCCGTCCTGGTGATTGTCGAGCACGGTATGGATTCCGTACTGCGCCAAGGTATCCACGACGCTCGCGACTCGATCCAGATACGCGGTGTCGACCACGCCCTGAGTGGGCATGAGCCCGTCGAAGTTGACGCCGAGCCGTACGGTATTGAATCCGTGCCGGGACAGCCGCTCCGCGTCCTGGGCCGTGAGAACGGTTCCCGGCGCGAAGTAGGGCGGTTCCTTGCCGACGCTGTTGACACCGTGCAGCAGGACGACCCGTCCGTACTGGTCGACGAAGCGAGAACCGTCGATATGCAACGGTGAGACGGCATCGGCCACGGCCGTGGCGGGCGGGACCGATCCGGCCAGCGCACACCCCACCACTACCGCCACCGCGGCCACCGATCGGGTCACCCACCTGGTCCGGCGTGTGCTGTGGGCGATTGTCGTGTCCATGCTCTCCTGCTTCTGGGGTCGCGCTCCGGCGGTGGGTCGCGCTCAGGCCTGTGGGGTCGGCACCGCCGGTCCGGAGCTCGAGGCGGGCGCGGACGGTGCCGACTTTCCGCGGTAGCCCCACGTCGTTGGGGGGCGGCGAGCCGGTCGGGCAGCTCGCGTTCGTGGGCCCGGCCCCGGACTACTCCGTGCCGAGCGCTGAGGCGAGCAGGGGCCAGGACCGGTGCAGGTCTTCCTGCCAGTAGGCCCAGGTGTGGGTGCCGGTGGGGCGGAAGTCGACCTGGGCGGGAATGTTCAGGGCGCTCAGACGATCGGCGAGCTGGTGGGTGCACCCGTTCGTGGCGGCCTCGATCATGCCGCCCAGCACCATCTGATTCGCCTTGGTGATGATCTGGTCGGCGGTGGGCTGTGCGCCCAGGGCCTCGGCCGGTCCGGGCAGACCGGTGCCGCTGGAGAGGTAGATCGCCTTGCCGCGCAGGCTGTCCGCGTTGAGGATCGCGTCGTGGGCCCGCCAGGCCGGATCGTCGTCGGGGCCCCACATGTTCTTGGGGTCCGCGTCACCACGAGCCAGCACCAACCGGATGTAAGCACGGCCGGCGGGGTCCGAGGTGGAGGCGCAGCCGCTGTACGCCGCGACCGCGGAATACACCGTGGGGGCGGCGGACGCGAGATCCAGTGCCGAGGTGGCCGACATGGATACGCCCGCAATCGCATTGGCGCCCGAGGTGTGCAGGGTCGCGTCGATGATCGGCGGCAGTTCCCGGGTCAGGAAGGTCTCCCAGCGATTGCGTCCCAGTTTCGGATCGTCCTGCTGCCAATCGGTGTAATAGGAGAATTCGCCGCCGACCGGAGTCACCACGTTCACGTTCTTGTTCCAGAAGAACGACACGATATCGGTCCGGCTGTACCAGTTGGTGATATCGGTGCCACCGCTCGCGCCGTTCAGCAGATACAGAGTCGGGTGCGGCGCGCTCGAATCGGATGCCGTGAGCACCTGCAACGGGATTGTTCGTTGCATGGCGGCCGAATACACATAGAACATCTCCTGCCGCTGTCCCGCGCGATCGATGTGATCCAGATGTGCGGTGACATCGGCGTGCGAAGCCTGCAGCGCGCCCGGTGCGACATAGAGCAGAGCTGTGGCTGCGACGCACGACGTGATGAGCGACGCGATGGTCCGCCTGGGCGACACGACTGACTCCTCGGAACGGTGATGAGAAGGGTCCTGGGCCGCGGCGGCCGCGCGCACGCCGCGGTCCAGGAGTATCGGACCGGCTGGTCAGCTGCCCATCAGGCGCTTGATCACATTGGCGATGGTGTCGGTGACCGAACCGGTGGAGCTGAGCTGGTTCTGCGAGGAGCCCAGCCCGCCCTGGTCGAGGCTGCCCAGCAGGGCCTCACCGGGATTCGCGCCGCGAGCGGTGAAGCACACGCCCATGCCCGGCTGGTCGGAGCCCGAGCCGACCGTGCCGCCGACGCTGATGCCGCCGCTGAGGATCTGCTGGCCGTCGGTGACGGAGCTCGGCACCTTGTAGGTGAACTCGGCGGTCACCGGATACCCGGAGTTGACGAACCACCCGGTACTGCTGACCCGCCAGCCACCGTTGCTCGGCTCCGGAGTCACGTCGGCTGCCTGCTCGCCCTGACCGAAGTGGTACGCGGTGACCACGGCCTTGACCGGCTTGTCGAAGCCCGGCGGCGGATAGTCGGTGATCGAGTTGACGTACGGATTGCCGATACTGGTGGTTCCGACCACGACCTTGTAGGTGACCAGCGTGCCGGCGGCGGCCGTCGTGGCTTCGACGGTCTTGTCGTAGGTGTGGGTGATCCAGAAGCTGCTGATGCCGGGGTTGTAGTCGACGTGCTGTGTCTGGACGCACGATGCGGGCGCCGTGTCGGCGGTGGCGGTCGCGGTGCCGAGGGCGACACCCGCTCCCGACATCACCAATGCGGCCGCGGCAATTCCGGCGGCAAATTTGGGGGTATTACGCATGATTCCTTCCAGCAGTTCCGGCAGAACGCGGAACCGATTAGCAGTGAGCCGGTGTGGAATTCGAGCCTTCGCTCACGCCGGGAAACGCTAGAGCACAAAGGAAGAGAACTTAAATCCTATTTTGCGGTCCATTGACAACCCGGTCTTGTCAATCAGCCGGGAACTACTGTTTCCGCTCGGCCCCGGTGGGCCACTAGGTTTTTCGTGCACGCACCGGTTCCAGCTTCGGCAGCTGGGCACCGAGCGTCCGGAGAAATCTTCCCGATTTCGCATCACGGAGAGGTTCGACATGCTACTGAGAGGCCGAGTTCTGGCCCCCGCCGCCGCGGCGGCACTCTTGTTCGCCGGTATCGCGGCGCAGCAGATGCCGAACGCGGCGGCAGAACCGGGCGGCTGGACCCTGCCTCAGCTCACGGTCTCGAATGGCGCCATCACCGATGTCACCGGGCGCACAGTGCTGCTGCGCGGGGCGAATGTCAACCAGCTCAACGACTATGCGCAGAACGATCCCGCGCTGCCGACCGTGCAGCCGCTGGATCGCACCGATTTCGCGCAGATGGCGGCGCTCGGCTTCAATGTGGTGCGGCTGAATCTGGCGTGGTCAGCGCTCGAACCCACTCCCGGGGCCTTCGACCAGACCTATCTGGCCCGCATCCACACCGCCGTCGACGACGCCAAGGCGAACGGGATCTACACGGTGCTCGACATGCACCAGGACGCCTGGGGCAAGGCCGTGGGCACACCCAAGGGACAGGGCTGCCCCATCTTCATGAAACCCGGCATCGGCTGGGACGGCGCGCCCGCCTGGGCGACGCTCACCGACGGCTGGACCACCTGCAACTTCGGCGGCGTCCGCGAATCCGCACCCGCGGTGGCGCGTGCATTCCAGAACTTCTATGACGACGCCCAGGGTATTCAGGGCCATCTGGTCAACACCTGGGCGAAGCTGGCCGCGGAGTTCAAGGACGAGCCCGCCATCGCCGGCTACGACCTGATCAACGAGCCCAATCCCGGTCTGCGCGACCCGTTCTCGGCGGCGGACCAGCTCGGCAAGTACTACCAGCGGGTAATCGCGGCCATCCGGCAGGCCGAGCGCGGCAGCCTGCCGCACCTGGCGATCTTCGAGCCCAGCGCGATCTGGTCGGCCATCGGCATCGACGCCACGCCACCGGCGCACTACATCACCGATCCGCTGGCGGTGTTCTCGCCGCATCTGTACAGCGAGTCCATCAATATCGTCAACGCCTTCCCGTCGATCGAGCTGGGCTTCAAGCTGGCGCTCGATACGGCCGCGAAGTACAGGGTGCCGGTGTGGAGCGGCGAGTGGGGCTGGTTCGGCGATGCGGACTCCGATTCGGCCAAGGTGGATCGATTCGTGGACCAGTTGAACGCCAACCGAATCGGCGGCGCATGGTGGGCGTGGAAGGGAGCCTGCGGTGACCCGCATGTGATTCGCGACGGCAACACCAACAAGCCGACCGGCAATCTCAACCGCGTCGCCTGCCCGTCGAATGCTTCGCTCGGTCAGCCCGCCGGATATACCCGGCCACTGTCCCGCGCCTATCCGCGTGCCGTGCCCGGCAGCCTGGCATCGGTCACCGCGAACGGGTTCGCCGGCTCCGGCACCGGACGTCTCGAGGCCTGGTATCCGGGAGGCGCACGCCCGAATGTGCAGTCCACCAATGTTTCCGACCTCACCCTCACCCAGGTGGACGGCGGCTGGCAGCTGATCGGGAACACCGTCGGCGCCTATTCCATCAAGCAGTCCTGACGGACTCGAATTCTTTTCTCCCCCCACAGTAAGCAGGTCCTCCCATGTCTTCACGCAGAACCCTCCGGGCCGGCACCGCGGCGGTGGCGCTCACCGGAATGATCGCGCTCGGCGCGGTACTGAGCGCGTCCCCGGCCACCGCGGCGCCCGCCGATATCGCCTCCGGATCCGCTTCCGGTTCAGGCGGTTTCGGTTCGTCCGGCTCCTCCGACTCCGGCTCCTCGGGGGCGAACGATCCGGTGTCGACCCTGCCCGCGCCGGCCACCACCGCCATCAAACTCGACGGCGCCACCAACTTCCGCGATATCGGCGGCTACCGCACCACCGACGGGCACACCGTGCGCACGGGCGTGGCCTTCCGATCCAACCGCCTCGCCGGGCTCGCCGATACCGACCTGACCAAGCTGAGCGCCGCCACCGTGACGCTGGACGTCGACCTGCGCAGTGGCTCCGAGCGCAGCAGCGCGCCCGATCGGGTGCCGACGGGCGCGCAATACAAGGTCGCCGACGTGATCAGCTTCGACAGCGGCATCTCCTTCCATGAGCTCCCGCCGATCACCCTGGGACGCGCGGTCATCGACGGCCTGATCAACGGTTCCTCGGACATGGTCCAGTCGATCGACTATCCGTTCATGGTCAACTTCCGCGGCTCGGACGTCGCTTTCGGCACCCTGCTCCGCTCGATCGCCGGAAATACCGGCGGCGCAACGGTTTACCACTGCACCTCCGGCAAGGACCGGACCGGCTGGGCCACCGCGGTGCTGCTCACCCTGCTCGGCGTGCCGCGCGATGTGGTCAATGCCGATTACCTGGCCAGCAATGCCGAGCTCGGTGATCCGAAGGCAGTCCAATTGTCCTGGCTGGAAGCGGCTTTCAATGAGGTCGACCGGCTCTACGGCAGTGTCGACCAGTACGTGCGGCAGGGGCTGGGTCTCGATCAGGCCACCATCGACGCCCTGCGCGCGAAACTGCTGGTCTGAGCCGAGGTGGACAGCGCCGTCCGAGTCAATGCGGACAGCGCTGTCCGGCGCGAGGCAGACAGTGGCGGTCCGCGAGCTCCTCACGCAGCGCGTAGGAGATCGCGGCCGCCTCGTCCTCGGCCCAGGCGCCGAAGCTGGGATAGCGAAGATCCGTGCCGGACATGCAATCCCAGCAGGGGCTCGCACCGTCCTGCGGCTGGATCGGGAACAGCATCACGATGAAACGGGAGGACACGATGGTCTTGCCGAGTGCGTCCTCGGCGGCGGGCGGGTTGGGAGCCGACATCAGCCGTGGCTCGCGGAAGCTCTCCGCGGCCCGGCGCTGCAGCGCGAACAACTTGCCCACCAGGGCATTCCAATTCGTCATCGTATTTCCTGCCGCCGGGGTCGATATCGATGCAAAAAGATATCGACGCTGCCGGCGTCGCGGCTCCACGCTCCGGTTCGCCGACAGCGCCGACATTGCCTCAGCACCACGTGAGGCGGTGCGAGCCTGGTGGGAAGCGGGCTCGCACGTTTATCGCGTTATCGGAGCGGCTCGGCATGCGAATACTTCCGGTGTTCCGGTCCCGACGAACGCCTCTGGAAACGCTAGAGCACCGGGCAGACGAAGAGAAATCATTGTTCGTGGACTGTCCACAAGCGTGATTTGTCAATCGGTCCGCATTTCGGGGAAGTGTTCTGTCCGGAACTTTCGTCCACCTAGACTGCGCGACATGGAAGTTCACACCCGTCAGTTGCAATACTTCATCGCAGTAGCGGAGGAGCTGAGTTTCACTCGTGCGGCGCAGCGATTGCATGTCTCGCAACAGGGGTTGAGCACCCAGATCAAGCAGCTCGAGCACGCGATGGACGTGGTGTTGTTCTCCCGGACCACCCGCAATGTCGAACTGACCGCCGCCGGCGCGGTGTTCCTGCAGGATATCCGCGGCGCGCTGACAGGTCTGGACGCCGCGGTCGAGCGGGCTCGCTCGGTGCATCGCGGCGCCCAGGACCGGCTGGTCCTGGGCGCGCTGGAGGGTGCGGCGCTGACCCTGACCGAACCGATCCTCTCCACCTTCCGCCAGCGCCATCCGGGCATCACCGTCGAGTTGCGCCATTTCACCTATGAGGATCCGTCGGCCGGTCTGGCCACCGGATCGGTGGACGTGGCATTCGCCCGCCGCCCGTTCGTCGACGATGGCGTCCAGTTCGAGACGTTGTTCGCCGAACCACTGATGGTGATGCTGCCGACGAGTCATCACCTGGCCGAGCGCACCGAGGTCTTCGTCCACGAATTGCTCGATGAGCCGCTGCTCGGCGCCGCCACCACCGATCCGGTGTGGAATGCGTTCTGGGAGTTGGACGCCTACCGCTCGGGCACCCCGGCGCCGGTGGTGTCCCGGTCGAATTCACTGCTCGAGGAACTGCACAAGGTCGCGACCGGCGTCGGCGTGACCCTCACCGTGGCCTGCGCCCGGTGGATTCCGTTCCCGGGCGTGCGTCTACTCCCCATCGTCGACGTAACGCCCAATGAGGTGGCCGTCGGCTGGCGCGGCGCGCAGGAATCGGCGCTGGTCCGCTCCTTCGTCGAGGTCGCGCGCAGCATCCGCGACACCCGTCCGGACCTGGTCGCCCAGCTGCAGGAACCAGACTTCACGGATTGCACGGTGCCGCCGCACCTCTGATTGACAACCCGGACTTGTCAATCATCCGAAAAAGGTGATTTCCCCGCAGTTCCATTGCGAACTAACATTTCTCGGGATCGAAGAGAAATGGGGTCGCCCGTGGCACCACCGAAGAAGTACCCGGACGCGCTGCGGGCGCACGCGATCCGACTCTACCGAGAATCGGATCCCAAACCGACTTTTCGAAGAATGGCAGCGGATCTCGGCGTCCATCACGAGGCGCTGCGCTTGTGGATTCGCCACGCGGAGCATATGGATGGCCGCGCCGAGAACGCAACCGGCACGGCCGAGGAGAGCCTTTTCACCGCCATGGCCAAGGAGAACAAGAGACTCCGCAGACGGGTGGCCGACCTCGAACGGATAATCGCGGTATTGCGCACGACCCGACCCCTTGCCCCCGTGGAATTCGGCCGAATTCTGCCGTGACGAACAACAATTCACCATTGTCAATGGATCCCGAACAGTGATTTCTCTTCGAACTCCTTGTGCCATAACGTTTTCGACGAGCGCACGAGCACTCCAAGCAATTCCGGATCGAAGGAGAAAACAATGGGTTCCCTGGCCAACCTCTCGCTGGACACCATCCTCGCGGCACTGAAGAGCCTGCTGAGCACTGGCTCGTCCACGCCGCACAAGACCATCTGACCCGTTCCGGGGCGGGTTCCGGTTCCGAACTGCGACCGGACCGGACCCGCCCTCGAAGCAGCGGAGACCGACCCGTACACGCAACCGCGCAGGTCCAGCGCTGAGCAGCCGCCCATTGCCGTCCGATTGACATACCCACCGGGTCCAAATACCGTCGGTATTCGAGTTCCAGGAGTATCCAACAAGGAGGTTGGGATGGGTGCGGCGCGGCAGCCTCGCATCGTGATCATCGGGGCCGGAGTGTCCGGCATCGCGAGTGCGATCACGTTGCAGCGCAATGGGTTCGACGACTTCGTGATCCTGGAGAAGGGGTCCGATGTCGGCGGGGTGTGGCATTGGAACCACTACCCCGGACTGACCTGCGACGTGCCCTCCCAGCTGTACCAGTTCGGGTTCGCGCCGAAGCCGGACTGGTCGCACATCTTCGCGCCCGGCCCGGAGATCCAGCGATATCTCGCCGATGTGGCCGAGCAGTACGGACTGCGCCCGCGTCTGCGGCTGAATTCCGAGGTGGTGGCGGCGACGTTCACCGGGTCCGGTTGGCTCGTCGAGACCGGCGACGGGAGCCGCTACGAGGCCGACTTCGTCATCGCGGCCACCGGGGTGCTGCACCATCCAGCCGTGCCCGATCTGCCTGGATTGTCCGGGTTCGGCGGCGACATCCTGCACACGGCGCGCTGGGACGACGGCGTCGAAACCGCCGGGCGGCGGATCGCCGTCATCGGGACGGGATCGACCGGCGTGCAGGTGGTTTCGGCGCTGCAGCCCGAGGCCGAGCGGGTCACGCATTTCGTGCGCAGCCCGCAGTGGGTGATCTGGGCGCCGATGCAGATTCCGCAGCCGGCGCTGGTGGGCGCGGTACTGAACCGGCTGCCGCAGGTGAATCGCGCGCTCTACCGAGCGGGTATGACCGGGGCCAGGCTGTTCACCGATGTGGTCACCCGGCCCAGCTGGCGGCGGCGCGCCGTGCAGGAGTACGCCCGGCTGAGCCTGCGTGCGCAGATCCTCCAGCCGGAGCTGCGCGAACAGCTCACCCCCGACTACGAGCCGCTGTGCAAGCGACAGGTGCTGTCCGGCACCTACTATCGCGCGCTGCGCGCCCGCAATGCCGAACTGGTCACCACTGCCATCGAGGAGGTCACGCCGACCGGGATCCGCACCGCCGACGGCCGCCACCACGATCTCGACATGATCGTCC
Organism: Nocardia sp. CA-151230; assembly: GCF_050942175.1. NCBI lineage: Bacteria > Bacillati > Actinomycetota > Actinomycetes > Mycobacteriales > Nocardiaceae > Nocardia > Nocardia sp. CA-151230. The sequence goes on along the minus strand of NZ_CP192061.1, from coordinate 1,587,532 downwards.
TGGCCACCGGCTTCCGCGCCCACGACTACATGCGCCCGATGAATCTGACCGGCCGCGACGACATCTCGATCGACGAGGCCTGGGCGCAGGGCCCCCGCGCCTACCGCATGACCGCCATCCCCGGCTTCCCCAACTTCTTCACGGTGCTGGGCCCGCACTCCCCCACCGGCTCGATCCCGCTGCACCACGCGGCCGAGGTGACCGCCCGCTATATCACCCGCTGGATCCAGCGCTGGAGCGCAGGCGAATTCGACACAGTCGAGGTCACCGAGGATGCCACCGCGCGCTTCGAATCCGAAGTGGCCGAGGCCATGGGCCCCACCGTCTGGAACACCGGCTGCAACTCCTGGTACTTCACCGAAGGCGGCAGCATCGACCTGCTCCCCTTCGACCGCGCCACCATGGAATCCATGCTGTCCGAGCCCGACCCGGCCGACTTCCGTCTGCAAACTAGCCAATCCCGAGGTCAGAACTAACTTATCGACTCTTAGCAAACTTTCAGCTACGATCGACTGGTTGTCTTTCCTGCGAGTTCGGCTACCAGGGCGGAGATACGCCATGATCGGACAGCACTCGTTTCGAAGACCTGTTCACGTTCTTGCTCTCGCGGTTGGCATTACGGCTCTGGCCTGCGGGCCGGCCGCGACCGCACTCGCCGCCAGATGGCACGACTGGGACGCCGTGGTCCAGTGCGAGGCGGGCGGGGATTGGGGGGCGGACACCGGGAACGGTTACTACGGCGGTCTGCAATTCAGCTGGGGCACCTGGAAGGCGTACGGCGGCTGGGGGAATCCCGCCGATGCCAGCCGCGAGGAACAGATCCGCATCGCGGAACGCATCCTCGCCAGTGAAGGACCGGGCGCCTGGCCATCCTGCGGGGCGTATCTCTGAGGCTCCCGATACATGTCCTCGATCAGATCGGTGTAGCGTTCGCCGGTCGGCTTGCGCCGCAGCTTCATGGTCGGGGTGTGGACGTCGCTGCCCGGCTGCCAGAAGTCTGGGGCGATACGGAATTTCTTGGTCTGCTCGATACGGGAGAGCTTGGCATCGGCCTGCCGAACGGCCGCCTCGACGGCGGCCCCGACCGCGGTGGTCGCCGCCAGCGCCGCGGGTTCGGTTGGCAATCCGTGCTTTTCGGCGAAGGCGAGAGCGGAATCCGGGTCGAGTGCGATCAGGGCGCAACTCGCTCGCGATCCCGGGTTTGCTGGTACGCAACAAGACTCGCGCGCCGTCGGGCGTCAGCGGGCTCAGGACCCCGGCCTCCGGCTCGGATCCCGTGCGGTCGAAGGGAACAGTGTACGCCTCGACCACCGCCGGGCCGGTGTAGTCCTCCAGCACCGGGCGCGATGGCGGATGGTGCACAACGGGTTTCGTGAATCGGTAGGGCACGCTGGGCGGACGGCCGACAATATCGCGGCCGCGTGCTTGGTCAGATACCAGCCGAGCGAAGTCGCCAGTCCGCACGCGTGGGGATCACTGCGCAGCCGCTCGACCAGGGTGGCGATGCCGTGGCCACCGTAGGCGTTACCCGGACCGCCACCGAAGGTCAGGCCGCCCGTGACCGTCAGCGGCCGTGCCGGATCATCCAGCGGGAGGCCGAGTTCGCGGGCGGCGATCTGCACGGCGACCGGGAAGCAAGTACCGGGGCAGCCAGGCATTCGGGTTCTCCGCGGCCACCGCCGAGAAGCGCGACCACAGCGCCCCGCCGCCGGCAGCTGCTCCTTGGGACCGCGCCCCGAGCGATGCCGGTTGGCCGATTCCAGGAGTGGATACATCAGGACCGGAGCCCCGAGGCCGACCGCCGATTCGAGGCCGCTGTTGCCCGGACGGTCGACACCCACCACCCGGGTCGGCGCGCTCTCCGTGCCCTGCACGGGCCACTGCGGCCGCACCCAGCCTGGCCATCGATCCGACCGATCCCGAGGCGGCCGCCCGGCTGGCGCGCACCCACATCGCACCGATTGCCACGGGGTTCAGCGCGGAACGATAGGCCTGGTCACACAGCCCGACGTGCTGTCGCCGAGTCCGTCTCGCCAATAAAGCGCGCTATCTCAGCGAGCGCGGCCCAGCATCGATGCGAGGCGCCCACCTCAGAGTTCGATGCACGGGGCATGGACGGGTGAGGGGTAGGCCCGGAGCGACACCCGGGCAGTTCGGTCACGGTTGCCTGTGAGTTGTTTACGCGTCCATCGAAAGTCCTGCCTCGCCACCCGGGTGGTCGGCACAATTACCTAGCGGCTGTTGATCATCCGCAGGAAATTGCGGCAAACCACACATAGTCGACTTCCCGGGCAGGCGTGCATCCGTTGCCCGCCATGGTTTTCCGGCTAGCACCAAGCCTGGAGGGCACATGCGCAGAGCGAAATCCATTTCGCCTTCAACTGCCGCGGGCACCGGGATCTCGCGAGGCGCGTTCCTCTGCGGTGCGGCGGGAATCGCATTGGCCGGGTGGGGATTCACCGGTCACTCCGATGCCGATCCGGTCGCGAGCTCCTCCGCTCACGGTGCGGCGAAACCGAATTGGAGCAGGCTGGAACGGGTGATCCGGGGTCGCGTGGTCCGGGTCGGCGATGCCGACTACGGGGCGGCGAAGCAGGTTTTCAACACCCGCTTCGACACCGAATCACCCACGGCCGTGGTGCAGGTCGCGAATACCGCCGATGTCGTCGCCGCCATGAGTTTCGCGGCCGAATACCGGCTGCCCGTGGCCGGGCGTTCCGGCGGGCACTCCTATGCGGGCGTGTCGTCGGCGACCGGCGCGGTGATCATCGACGTCCGGCAACTCACCGGGGTGAATGTCGATGCGGGACAGGCGGTTGTCGCACCCGGCCACACCCTGTACGAGGTGTACCGCGAACTGGACCGCTCGGATCTGACCATCCCGACCGGTATGTGCCCGGATGTCGGCATCGCCGGGCTCACTCTCGGCGGCGGCCTCGGCTTCGAATCCCGTGCCTACGGCGTCACCTGCGACCGGCTCACCGGGGCGACGCTGGTCCTGCTCGACGGCACCATCGCCGAGATCTCCGAAACCTCCCGCCCGGACCTGCTCTGGGCGCTGCGCGGCGGCGGGTCACTGTGCGGGGTGGTCACCTCGCTCACCTACGACACCTGCCCCGCGACCGCGAAAGACCTGGTGCGCCTGACCTTTCCGGGCGACAGCGCGGACCGCGTGATCGCGGGATGGTCCACCTGGCTGCAGTCCGCGGACCGCTCCCAGTGGGCCGACGTCAGCATCGACGCCGACGGCAACGGCAGCCTGGACTGCTGGATGCAGATGGTCTGCGCGGCCGGGTCCGGCGGGCAGGCCGCGGCCGACCTGACCGATGCGATCGGCATCCAGCCGCTGAGCGTCGACACCCAGACCCTCGATCACATGGACACCATCCTGTACTTGGCGGGCGGCAACCCCACCTCACCGCGGGCATCCTTCACCAACGGCTCCGATGTCGTCACCGAGCTCACCCCCGACGCCATCGCCCGCATCATCGAAGCCCTCACCACCTTCTCGAAGGCGGGCGGCACCGGCTGGGTGCAGATCAACACCCTCGACGGTGCGATCCGCGACACCGGGCCCACCGGGACGGCCTTCCCCTGGCGCAACCACGCCGCCCTCGTCGAATGGGGCGCCTACCAGCCGATCCCACACGACACCGCGCTGGCCTGGGTCACCGCTGCCCACAAGCTCTTCGCGCCGGTCTCGGCGGGCGCCTACGCGAACTATCTCGAACCCGGCGATCCGATGAGCCGCTATTACGGACAGAATTACCCGCGCCTGGCCGCGCTGCGCCGAACCATCGACCCCGACAACCGAATCCATACCGTGCTGACGGCCTGACCGGAAGGGCCGACCCGCATCGGGCGGCGGCGGATCAGCTCAGCAGGGTGCGGGCGTACCAGTCCTTGGTATCGGTGACGCCCGGGAGGACGAAGAAGTAGCCGCCGCCGAAGGGCTGGACGTAGTCGGTCAAAGGCTCTCCGGCCAAGCGGGTCTGGATGGTTTCGAACTGGCGCTGGATGTCCTGCTGGAAGCAGGTGAAGATGTGCCCGGTGGCGAGATTGCCGTTCGGGTCGACGCCGAGGTCGTAGTTGTAGGAGCGGCGCAGCAGCTGCTGGTCGGCGGTGTCGGGGGTGCGGGGGTTGGCCAGGCGGATGTGGGCGGTGACGGGGGTGACGGTGGCGTCGGGATCGGCGGCGTAGTCGGGGACGTCGAATTCCTTGGTGCCGTCCAAGGGTGCGCCGGATTCGCGGCGGCGGCCGAACATGTTCTCCTGCTCCGCGATCGAGACGCGGTCCCAGAACTCCACCAGCATGCGGATGAGGCGAACCACCTGGTAGGTGCCGCCCCGGGTCCACGCGGGCTCGTCGGGGCTGTCGGCCCAGATCAGGGCGGCGGCGTCGGAGCCGGTCGGGTTGGCGGTGCCGTCCTTGAAGCCGAGCAGATTGCGGCCGGTGCCGGACGGCCGCGGCGGGGAGTTGTAACCCTGGATCTTCCAGCGCAATTGGATCCCGCCGCGGGTGTGGCGGGTGAGATCACGGATGGCGTGGTGGATGGTGTCGGGGTTGTGGGCGCACAGCTGCAGCAGCAGATCACCGTGCATCCAGGCCGGTTCCGGCGAATCGTCGGGGAAGATCCGCATCGGCGTCAGGTGCGCGGGCTTCTGGGAAGCCAGCCCGTACCGCTGATCGAACAGGCTCGCACCGACACCGGTGGTGACGGTCAGGCCGTCGGCCGGGATATCGGGGCCGAGGACGGCACTGTCGGCGGGCGGGTGGCTCGGGCCCAGATCCGGCGGCGGGCCACCGGCGGTGAGGGCGCGGGCGCGTTCGGTGAGCGTCTTCATCAGGTCGGCGAGTTCGGCCCGGTTGGCGGCGGTCACGTCGAACGCGGCGAAGCAGGAGGCGTTCTGGCGATCGGCCGGAGCCGGGGTGAGAATGCCCGCCTGATGCGCGCCGTGGAACGGGTAGGCCGGTGTGGTCGTGGCCTGCCCGCCCGCGGCGGCGTCCACGCGGGCGCCCTCGACGAGAACGCCCGCGGTCAGGGCGGTTCCGGCGGCGCCCGCGGCGGCGCCGGAGAGGAAACGACGGCGGCTGACAGTCATGGTGATGGCCTCGGTCCTTCGTAGAGAGTCAGTTCGCTTTGGTTTCCAGCAGCCGCGGCACCCGGTCCAGCGCTTCCAGGGCCGCGCCGATCGCGGCGAGCACCGCCTGCCGGGCGGCCTGCGGCGTCTGCGCGGGCGCGCGCCAGCGGCCGTTGTCCTGGGTGGCCAGCAGGGCGGCGCGCAGCCGGTCCAGCTTGGTCCCGAGGTCGGGGCGCAGCTGCGGATCACGCTCGTCCAGCGGGACGGCGAGCTGATCCAGGACGGTGCGGGTGACCTCGACATCGGCCAGCGTCGCCGGATAGGCCGCGCCCGCGCCCTGATCGTCCAGGCCCGAAAGGTGGTCGCGCAGTGCGTCTTCCAGGATCTCGTGGGCGCGCACCGGCAGGGTGGCCGGATCTCCGGCGATATCGGTACTGGTCAGCTTGTCCCCGATCGCGGCGATATCCGCGGTGAGCTTGTCGACCACGGGCAGCAGCTGGTCGGGGCCCTGGCCGTGCCAGAGGCCGTACTCGAGGCGATGCAGACCGGTGAATCCTGGATCGTTGACGCCGTCCGGCAGGCCGCCGGGCAGCCCGTCGACCGCGGTCCCCGCCTCGCCGAAGCTGTTGTACGACGCGCCGACCCGCTCCCACTCCTGCAGCGCGAGCAGCCAATCGGCCTGTGCGGCGGGGATATTGCGCGCCCGCAGATCCCGGCCGACCGTGCCGACGGCACCGGTCAGACGGGTCAGCACGCCCCGCACGTACGCCTGGTAGGCCTCGTTCGGCCCACGCAGTTCGCTGGCGCGCGCGGGTTTGAAGGCCGGGGGCGCGTCGGTCTGCGGACCGGTGGCCTGCACGCGCGGCGAGGACAGCGACGGGCGGCCCGACATCAGGCAGACGATGGTGTAGCTGCCCGGATTCAGGGTCGCGGTCAGCTCGGCGGTGGTGCCGGGACCGATGTTCTCGATCTCACCGGCCACCGCACCGTCCGCGTCGACCAGATCGATCTCACCGGACTTGCCGGACGTGTTGTGCACCGCGATGGTCTGGGTGCCGGTGTGCGCCGAGGTCCATTCCGGCGCACAGGCATCCGCGGTCACGGTGACCGCGCGCGTGCTGTTCGAACCACCGGACGGCAGCAGGGCGATGGCGGTGCCGGCGGCCAGCACCGGGACCAGCACCAGGGTCGCGCCGACCAGCACCGGACGCGGACCGGCGATCCGCTCCCACCAATCCGCGTGCGCGGGTTCGGTTTCCGGCCTCTTTTCGGTGGACACGGCTTCCGACTTCGTCGCCGGCTCGGCCTCGGTCGCGGGGGTGCGACCCGCCCGGACGAACAGCGGAATCACGGTGGCGAGGTAGGCGATCCACGCCACCACCTGCAGCACCGTCATCTTCGGCGACAGGTTGGTGATGCCGGTGATGATCGAGACCCACCACGAATTCGGGTCGACGTGCGCGGTCAGGTCGAACGCGATCCAGCGCGCGCCCGGCAGCCAGCCCGCCTCCTGCAGGTCACCGAGGCCGTAGGCGAGCACGCCCGCGGCGATCACGATGAGCAGCACGGCGGTCCGGTTGAAGAAGACGCCGAGGTTGAGCCGCACCGCACGCCGGAACAGCAACCAGCACAGCGCGATCGCGATGCCCAGTCCGAGGGCCGCGCCGACCAGCGGGGCCGCGGTCGACCCGGCCGCCTTGATGGCCGTCCACACGAACAGCGTGGTCTCCAGGCCCTCGCGCCCGACGGCCAGGAACGCCGTCACCGCGAGCACGCCCGCGCCCAGTCCGGCGGCCCGCGCGACCTCGCCGCGCAGCTGTCCCGACAGCGACGCCCCGGTCCGCCGCATCCAGAAGATCATCGCGGTGACCAGGGCCACGGCCAGCACGCTCAGCACGCCGGCGACGGCGGCCCGGGCCGAACTGGTCAGTGCGGCAGTCGAATACGTCAGCACGGCGGCGAAACTCCCCGCCACCGAGATCGCGCCGAGCACGCCCAGCCAGACCGGCGTGGTCGAGAGCGGGCGTTCGGGTGTGGACAGCCGGCGCACGGCGGCCAGCAGGATGGTCACCACGAGCCCCGCCTCCAGGCCCTCCCGCAGGCAGATCAGCAGATTCGGCACAGCCTCGGCAACACTCACGGCTGCCAAGGTAAGCCATACCTACATGCCCGTCCACTCCACCCCCGTCCAGCACACCGACTCGTTATCGCTGGTCACGCTCCCGACACCGGCCCGGTACGAAATGATCAAGCCAGAGTGCAATTGGCACCTGCTCACGCGAGCGGTGACCGGTGGTGGCGGTGCGCTACCTGCCCGGACGCCGACCGGGCAGAGTCCAGGTCCGAAAGACGATCCAGCGCATCGCCGCGTACATGAAGATGCCCTCGCCGAGTCCGCCGAGTATCCGGGCCACGCGGTAGTCGAGGCCGAGCGCTGCCACGCCGCTGGTCACGCCGAGGATGAACACCAGGTAATTGATCGCGACCACAACGACGTAGACCGCGACCTGCGGGCCTACTGCCGCGTGCGACTCGAAGTTGAGCGTGCGGTTGAGCAGGTAGCTCAATCCGAATGCGGCGCAATAGGCCACGGTCACCGCGATCGGCAGCGCCAGCCCGAGCGCCCCGTGCAAGGCGGTGAGAACCACCAGATCCACGGCGAAGGTGCATCCGCTCACCAGAAGATAGCCCGCGAAGGTCGGCGCTACCAGCCGCCCCAGCCCGAAGGGCAGCCACGCAACCAGCCGGTCGCACACCAGGTGGAACCAGCGAACCGCCCGGGCCGGTCGCGCCTCCGTCTCCATCCGCATCCGACCACGGTGGCATTGCAGCATGACCGTCAGGTGATCACCGGACCAACTCCGGCCGGTCGATATCCATGAGCCGCCGAGGTGCCGACGTGGTCGTCAACTCGATTCCTGTTCCCTGCTTCCGAGGGAATGCAGGTAGGTGCGAATGAATGCTGCCGCCTCGGACACGCTGCGGAAGTGTTCGAGGGCGGCGTCGGGTGAGCTGGGCTGCTCCGGCGCGAGAAGCACGGTCGCCCCGGGCGGGCTGAGACCGCCCTCCCGCAGGTTCGCGAGCAGTGCCATCACGAGGCCCGCGTGGGTAGCCCGGCCCGCCACCAGAATCCGCTTCGTCTGGATGCCGATGGTCAGCAGTTCCCGGTATGAAACTGTCAGCTGAGCCGTCCGGTCACGCTCCGCCGCCGGCCCGCGCCGGCGACGCCGTGCGAGAACCGGACACCCGGTCGTCCGAGCCAGGGCCGCCGCGTCCGTCTCGCGAAAGATACCGGGACCGAACATGAATCGCGGTTCGTGCGGGAACAGGATCACACCACGTGTGATCAGCGCCCCGATGTCGCCCGTCCATGTCATGCTCGCCCCGATCGGCGCCGGATCGGCAGCGGTGATATGCCTCGGATTCTTGCGCATATTCCTTCGATTCTCGCTAGAACCAGCGCTGAAAAATCCTATCGCGCAATCATTCCGAAAATAAATCCGAATTTCGGACCGATTCACAAGCACAACTTGTCGATCGAGCACGGTGGATTACCCTCTGGAATCCAGGCCATAGAGGTGCATACCCGGCAGTTGCGCTACTTCACCACTGTCGCCGATGCCTGCGCGCGCCGGCTGCCGTTGCCCCGGAATCCGGCCGGCGCCGATCGTCGACGCCGCCCCGAACCAGGTCGCGGCGTATCAACGCACGGACGGCAGCGCCTCGGCTCTACTCCGATATGTTCCAGCAGTTTTCGCACCGACACCGCTCGAAGACGCTGGAGCACAACACGGTAGAACAGTAACCAGAATTTCGAGTGGATTCGAAAGCGTTCGTTGTCTATCGGCCCCGCAATTGATGTCCGTCGGACACCAATTGCCAACGATGCGAAGTGGGAATTGAGCCGGTAGCGTCTGCCGCGCCGCTGTGCCGTACGCGACACTCGGCGGGGTGTGGGCCGGAAGTGCTGACAGACAGGCTGAATGGAGATTCTCGATGGGTCGTGGGTTCGGTACCGCGAATCGGCGGACGGTGCTGGGGTCGATGCTGGCCGCGGGCGCGGCGGGGGTGGCCGGGCTGCCGGAGGGCATGGCGGAGGCACTGGCCGAACCGGGGCGCTCTGGCTCCCTGGATCAGGTCCAGCACGTGGTGATCCTCATGCAGGAGAACCGATCCTTCGATCACTACTTCGGAACCATGAGCGGCGTGCGGGGTTTCGGTGACAAGCGCGCCCTGCGGCTGCCCGCCGGCGGCTACGACCCGATCCTGCAGGCGGCGATGGACACCGCCCTCGCCGGCGGGCCCGGGACCGATCTGGGCAGCGGGTCGGCGGGCACCGGGAGCGCCAGCGGATCGGCGAGCGGGTCGGCCAGCGGATCGGGCACCGGGAGCAGCAGTGGGTCGGCGGGCGGCGACAACCGGGACGCGTTCCATCAGCCGGATGCGTTCAGCAGCACCGGATTCCTGCTGCCCTGGCACGTCGACACCAGCCGGGTGGACGGACAGGATCTCGGCGATCTGGCGCACGACTGGAACACCACGCACATGGCGTGGGCCGACGGCGCCTACCACTCCTGGATCGCGGCCAAGTCCAAGATGACCATGGGCTATTTCACCGAGGCCGATATTCCGTTCCATCGCGCACTGGCCTCCGCGTTCACCATCTGCGATCACTACTTCTGTTCGATCCAGGGACCCACCACACCGAACCGACTGTTCCACTGGACCGGCACCATCGACGCCGCCGGGCGGGCGGGCGGCCCGGCCGTGTCCAATCCCCCGGACTATCGGCCCGTCTACAGCTGGACCACCTATCCGGAACGCCTGCAGCAGGCCGGGATCTCGTGGCAGGTGTACGCCGACTCGCACAGCGGTGGCGACTTCCTCGCCGACTTCGGCGACAACCCGCTGTGGCTGTTCCGCGCCTATCACGACGCGGCGGCCTCGTCCGATCCCGCAGTCCGCCAGCTGGCCGACCGCGCCAAGGTGACCACCACCGGCATGACGCCCGCGCCGGCCGGCACCGACGGCACCAATGTCGACTACGTGCTGCAGCAGTTCATTTCCGATTGCGCCGCCGGCACCCTGCCGCAGGTGTCCTGGGTGGTCGCACCCGCCGGCTACTCCGAGCACCCCGCCTACCGTCCCGCCGACGGCGCCGCCTACATCCAGCGCGTCCTGCGGGCCCTGTGGGACAACCCGAAGCTGTGGGAGTCGACGGTCCTGCTCGTCAACTACGACGAGAACGACGGCTTCTTCGACCACGTGGTGCCGCCGACCGCGCCGCCCGGCACCCCCGACGAGATCCTGCCGTCGCTGGAGATCACCGGCACCGACCTGAATTCCGGCTCGGCGACGCTCGGGCTGGCCTCGGGCTCGGCGACCATGGACACCCTGATCAGCCGGGCCGGGGCGCTGCTGGGCGGGCAGTCGCCGATCGGCCTGGGACCACGGGTGCCGATGCTGGTCATCTCACCGTGGAGCCGCGGCGGCTACGTGAATTCCCAGGTGTTCGACCACACCTCGGTGCTGCGCTTCCTGGAGCAGTGGACCGGCGTCGCCGAACCCAATATCTCGGCCTGGCGGCGCGCGGTGTGCGGCGACCTCACCAGCTGCTTCGATTTCGGCAAGCGCGACACCAGCATTCCCACCCTGCCCGACGCCAATGCCGAGCGCGCCCGCGCGGCCGGTCAGAAGAACCTGCCCAAGCCGACCCCGCCCTCCCCCGCCGGACAGCAGATGCCGGTCCAGGACGCGGGCCGCGCCAAGGCCCGGCCGCTGCCCTATCAGCCGGTCGCCTGGGTGGAGGTCGCCGGCAACGCCGCGACAGCCCGATACGGCAACCAGGGCACGGTGGCCATGCCGTTCCAAACCTTTGCCTACCACGACAATTCGATCCGCCAGACCGTGGTGGCCCCGGGCGGCACCGCCCAGGAGCGATTCCAGCTCGGCGGCTCCTACGACTTCGCGATCCACGCCCCCAACGGGTTCCTCGTCGAGGCCGCGGGCACCGCCGACACCGCGGTCCTCACCGCCACCGCCGCCGTCGGCGGCACCGCCGATCAGCCCGCTTTCATTGTCACCGTGAGCAATTCCGGCAGTTCGGCACTGACGGTCCAGGTGGGCGGTGGTTCCTCGACCACGATCGACGCCGGATCCAAACGCGACATCACCGCCCCGCTCGACCAGGGCTGGTACGACCTGACGCTCAGCCTCTCCGGAAACCCCAACTGGCGCAGGCACTTCGCCGGTCACCTGGAGAACGGCAGCGCGAGCGGCACCGCGTAGTCGCGGCCGCACGGCCTTCGGATCCGGACTTCCGGATCCGAAGGCCGGCCTCAGGATTCGAACGACGCGGCGCGCCAGCCGGGGAGGGCGTCGGGATTGGCTCGCAGGTATTTGAGGGACTGCTTCATGTAGACGCGGGGGTTGGTGTCGAGGTGGGCCGCCCAGGCGGGGCGGGGGTCGCCGCGCATGACCGTCCAGCAGGCCAGGGCGTAGCCGTACATGGGCTGGGAGAGGTAGCCCAGGCGCTGGGAGCGCCAGCCGCGGCTGTTCTGCGAGAATTGGAACGCCGCATTGGCATTGAAGACGCCGAGGCCGAGGTAGACCGTGGCCAGATCGGTGAGTTGTTCGCCGTCGTGCCGGTCCGGGGCGATTCGCTGCTCACCGAGCAGCCGCTCGTGGGCGAGCTCGTGGGCGACGGTCGCCACCAGGGTGATCGGTGAGCGCAGGCGCGCCAGTTCGAGCGTCACTACCGCCTGTCCGTGCTCCAGCCGGTAGTGCCCGGCCTCTCCGCGAGCCGCGCCCTCCAGCTGCATGAGCTGGTCGGGCGGCGCCGCACCGGCCGAATCGAGTTCCACGACAATGCGATTTCGCCCGACTCCCATGTACCGGACCACCCGCTCCACGACCGCGAGCGCCTGCGGTTCGGCGCCCGGGTAGGTGTCCGGGAAGTAGTCGGAGGTCGGGAGGATGACGGGGGTGCGCAGCGTCCTGGTGCCGAATTGGGTGGCGCACCAGGACAGCATCTCCTCGACCCAGAGCCGTTCCACCTCCCCCACCGGGCAGCGCGGCCTGAAGAAACCCATGCCGCATTATGTCCGGGTCACGCGCGAGATGCGCGGTGAGAACATCGGCGGCGCGTATTCGCCGACCAGGGTGCGAACCCACCAGGCGCGGGTCTCCAGCAGTTCACGGGGACTGGTGAAGCGGTACTCGTAGAGCCGGGCGCGGATGTAGCGGGGCGGGACGTCCGGGAAGGGATTGCGGCGCAGCAGGCACAGGGTAGCGGGGTCGTTGCGCAGCAGGCGCTGGAGGAGGCCGTCGAACCACGGCCGGGCATAGCTGGACGAGTGGGCCGCGAACCACATGAGCCAGTCCAGGCGCAGGTGGTACGGAGCCCACTGGCGGGGCAACCTACGGGGGTCGCCGGGCTTGCCCTTGAACTCGTATTCGCGCCAGTGGGTGTGGGCGGTGAGCGAGGCTTCGTCGGTGCCCTCGACGACCACCTCGTAGCGGATGCGGTCGACGACGCCGAACGCGCCGAACGTATTGATCAGATGGAAAGGATTGTAGGACTGATTCATTCGCTGATGGCTCGACAGCATATTGCGAACCGGCAGGTAGCTGAGCACCACGGTGCAGGCCGCGAAGACGAACACCGGCACCGTGAACCAGAGCGGCGAGTCAGGCAGTGCCGGTGCCGCGGGTATCGGAAACACCTTTGCCGCAGCGGAATCGGAGACGGCGGACCAGGCGAGCACGATGACCAGCCAGTTGAGGAAGGCGAAGTTGCCCGACAGCACCAGCCACAGCTGCGTGACGATGATGATCCCGGCGGCCACGCTCGCGACCGGCTGTGGCGCGAAGAGCCCGAAGGGCACCACCAATTGCGCCACGTGATTGGCCCCCGCCTCGATCCGGTGCAGCGGCCGCGGCAGCTGGTGGAAGAACCAGCTCAGCGGACCGGGCATGGGCTGGGTCTCGTGGTGGTAGTAGAGGCAGGTCAGATCCCGCCAGCAACTATCACCGCGCAGTTTGATCAGTCCCGCCCCGAACTCCACCCGGAACACCAGCCACCGGGCCAGCCACACCACCAGCACCGGCGGGGCCACCCGGTCGTTGCCGAGGAACGCGACCAGGAAACCGGCCTCCAGCAGCAGCGACTCCCACCCGAACGAATACCAGACCTGCCCCACATTGACGATCGACAGGTACAGCACCCACACCAGCAGCCACACCACCACGGCCGCCCACAGCGGCAGCAGATCCGCGACCCCGGCCACCAGGGCGGCCGACACCGCCGCCCCGCCCCAGGCCACCGTCGCGAAGAACCGGTCGGTGTAGTGCAACTGAAAGACGCTCGGCGCCACCCGGAACGGCCGCCGCGCCACGAAACGCGGTACCGGCAGCATGCCGTGTTCCCCGGTCAGCGCCCGGAACTGCCGGGCCGCCGCCACGAACGCGATCAGATAGATGGCCGCGATCCCGCGCTCGATCACCTGCCGCGCGAACCAGTATTCCGGTGCGATGAACCACTCCATCCCGCGCCTCCTGCGCCGGCCGTGTCACCTCGGGCACTAAGTCCGTCCACTTGGAAGCGTACTCACCCCGCGCGCACCGGCCCGGGTCCGCTGACCCGGGCGGCCGTTGACTCCCCGCCCGCCAACGGCCGCGGGCGCAGCCGCTGCGCGGGCCGGACCCGCACACCCCACTGCACAGTTCACTCTTCCGTAGCCCGACGGGTCTGTCTGTCGGATGTTCGACGGACACCGCGGCGTCCGCCGGGATGCCATGCTGGCTCGAATCCGGTTCGGTACCGTGACCGGGTGCTGCGTGAAGCCGACCCGACCCATGCCGCGGTCGCACAGGAGGCGACGTGGCTGGCCATTCGGTTCCGGCACGCCGCCTGCCTGCTGCTCACCGTGGTGTACCTGGCCGGCGGGGCCGTCGATCCGGGCACGGGGCGGACGGTCACCGTGCTGCTGGCGATGTGGTCGGCGGGACGGCTGTGGGGGCGGCGCCTGGGGCCGTGGTGGACCGCGGCCGATGTCGCGGTGGTGGCGATCTACCTGTTGGGCACGGTCAGTGTGGCCGCGTCCGGCGTCGGTACCGGAGACCTCATCGATGTGAAGGTCGTGGCGGCAACGGTGATCTCGGTGGGTATCGCTGAGCGGGTGCGGATATCGGCGGCGGTGACCGTGCTGGTCCTCGCCGCGCTCTACTGGGCCAACCGCGGTACGCCCGGTCTGACGCCGTGGGGCTTCCTGTCCGATCTGGCGGTCGCCTACCTGCTGGTGGAGTGGCTGCTGGCGGTGGGGGTGCGCCGGGTGGTGCTGCGCGCGGCCATCGTGCACGACCAGACCGTGACCGCGGCCGCCGACTCCCGCATCGCCGGTGAGGTCGCCGCGGCCCGCCGGCGCTACGAGCACGAGCAGTGGGCGGTCATGCACGACACCGCCGCGGCCACCCTGCTGATGGTGGGTCAGGGCGCGGCCGCCGATCGCGAGCGCATCGCCCGCCAGGCCGCGCGCGACCTCACCGTGCTGGAGTCGGGAATCCCTCTGCCGGGCGATGATTCGTCGGCCGACCTCTCGGAATTGTTGCGCGAGTTGAGCATCGAATGCTCGGCCCAGGTCACTCTGCGCACACCGGGTCCGCTGCCGATCCGCCGGGCGCTGGCATGGACGGTGACCGCGGCCGCGCGGGAGGCGCTCACCAATGTCGACCGGCACGCCCAGGCCTCGAACGTGGTGATCAGCGCCGGACCCGGGACTCTGCTGATCGCGGACGACGGCATCGGATTCGACGGCACGCCCGGCGAGGACCGGTACGGCATCCGGCATTCGATCGTCGAGCGCCTGCGGGCCGTGGGCGGCGACGCCGAGGTAACCGGCATCCCCGGGCACGGCACCGAGGTCCGGCTGCGCTGGCCGGTCGCCGCACCGGTTGCCGCCGAGGATCATTCGTTCGGCGCACCGGCGGCCGTCTCCGGAATCGACCGGCTCGGGCGCAGTTTCGGGTACGGCATGGTGGGCATCGCGATCGCCGACACCCTGTTGCAGTCGACCCTCACCGCCGCCGCGGCGACGCCCCCGGCGGCGGTGAACGCGCTGCTGGTCGCGGTGAACGTGGCCTGTGCCCTGGCGGCGCTGACGCCGCGCCGCCGCGAATCGGTGACGCTGGTGCTCATGGGCGTGGCGATCGCCGCCTCGCTGGTGCTCATCGCCCTGCTGCCGCCGGATGCCGTACTGGCGGGCGCGAACTGGTCGATCGGCGCGTCCGGCTGGACCGTGGTCGCGCTGGGCTTCCGGCTGCCGCCGCGGCTGTCGCTGTCCGCGCTGAGCGTCTGGTGGGTCCTGGTGTGCGCACTGGTGCCGGCCCGCGCGCCGAGCGTCGAGACCCTCACGGTGCTGGGGTATCACACCGCGGCCATCTTCTTCCTGCAGATGCTGACCGCCTGGTTCGCGGCCACCCTCGATCGGGCCACGCGGCAGGCCACCGCCCTGCATCGGGAACGCCTGCGGCACCGCACCGCCGACGCCGTCGGCCGCATGACCGAGCAGGAGTGCCTGCGCCGCTATCGCGAACTGCTGACCGAATTCACCCCGCTGCTCGCGGGTCTCGCCGACGGCACCCGGGATCCCGGGGACCCGGCCGTCCAGGCCGCCGCCCGCACCGAGTACGCACGCCTGCGCCGCCTGTTCACCCAGCAGGACGGTCTCGGCCACCCGCTGCTGTCCGACCTGCGCACCGGTATCGACGCCGCCGAACGGCGCGGGGTGGCGGTGACCGTCGAGGCGGAGGTCGATGTCGGTCGCGGCATCGGGCCCGCCGGCCGCGACCTGCCCGACGCCGTCCGGGGCCATCTGGTAGCCGCGACCCGGATCATGCTGGACGCCAGCCGTTCCCGTGCCCGGGTGGTGGTGACCGCGGACGCCGCGGGCTGTACCGTCAGCGCGCTGGGCGACTGCCCGGCCGACACGCTGGACCGCCTCTCCACGCTGTCCGGCACCGCCCTCGCCGCCGCCGGGGCGGTGCACACCGAGGTGGTCACCGCGGGCGAATTACTGTGGGCCCGACTGCATCACCGTTTCCAGGTCGAGGGGGCCCGATGATCCGTATCGCCATAGTCGACGACCATCCGCTGATCCGCGACGGCGTGCGCGGCTGGTGCGCCGCGGCCGAGCCGCGCATCGAGGTGGCGGCCGACCATCCGGATCCGGCGGCCTTCCTGGCCGCGGGCGGACCGGACCGCGGCGACCTGGACGCCATCGTGCTGGATCTCCAATTCGACCAGCGCGCACCGGATCTGAGCGCGCTGGGCACGATCTGCGCGCGCGGGCACCGGGTGGTGGTCTATTCCCAGTACACCGAACCCCACCTGGTCCGGGACTGCCTGGACCTGGGCGCGGTCACCTATCTGTCGAAAACCGAAGGGCGCGAACATCTCATCGCCGCCCTGCACGCCGCCGCCGAGGTGCGGCCGTACCTGAGCCCGACCATGGCCCGGGCCATGAGCGCCGACGGCGACGACCGGCCGCGACTGTCGGGCCGGGAACGTGAGGTGCTGCTGGCCTGGTTCCAGACCGAGTCCAAAGCCCTTGTCGCCCAGCAGCTCTACATCACCGTCGGCACGGTCAACACGTACCTGGAACGCATCCGCGCCAAGTACGCGGCGGTCGGACGCTCGGCCCCGACCAAGGCGGCCCTGGTGGCGCGCGCCATCCGCGACGGCCTGATCACCACCGACGAGCTCTAGTCGCCGTCCTCGTCGAGGTCGACGTCTATCTTGTCGCGGTCGGCCCACTCCAGCAGCGGTTCGATGTCGAACACCGCCTCGTCGATGCCCGCGTGCAGATCGCCGAGTTCGGCGTAGCGCGCGGGCACGGTCTTCATGGTGAAGTCGCCGGGGTGCACCTCGGGAATCTCGTTCCAGCGCACCGGAGTCGACACCGTCGCCTCGGGCACGCCGCGCACCGAGTACGCCGCGGCGATGGTGTGGTCGCGCGCGTTCTGGTTGTAGTCCACGAACAGCTGCGCCGGATCGCGATCCTTGCGCCACCAGGCGGTGGTGACGTCCGCGGGCGCGCGCCGCTCCACCTCGCGGGCGAAGGCCAGCGCGGCCCGGCGCACCTCCTGGAATCCGAAGCGGGGCGCGATGCGGACGTAGACGTGTAATCCTCTGCCGCCGGAGGTTTTCGGCCAGCCGACCGCACCCAGCTCGTCGAGCACCTCGTGCACGACCCCGGCCACCTGCTGCACTCGCGACCACGGGCAGTCCGGCATGGGGTCGAGGTCGATGCGCCATTCGTCGGGCTGCTCGGTATCGAAGCGGCGCGAGTTCCAGGGGTGGAACTCGACCGTCGACATCTGCACCGCCCAGATCACGTCGGCGAGCTTCTCGACACAGAGTTCGTCGGCGGTGCGGCCGTAGCGCGGGAAGTACAGCTGGACAGTCGGAATCCAGTCCGGCGCACCGCCGGGCAGGCGTTTCTGGTGGACCTTGCCGCCGGGCAGGCCCTTCGGGAAGCGGTGCAGCATGCACGGCCGGTCCCGCAGCGCGTTGACGATCCCGTCGCCGACGCTCAGGTAGTACTGCACCAGGTCGAGCTTGGTCGCCCCGGTCTCCGGGAAGTACACCCGATCAGGATTGGACACGCGCACCGTGTGTTCGCCGACCGGCACCTCGATCGCCGGTGCGGCTGACTTGCTGGCCACCCGTCCGACGGTAACCGGCCGTCGGGTCATCCGCGACCGGCTCGCCGCGAACCACACACCGAACTAGAACACGTTATAGTTCACCTCGCTGGGATCTCTTCACTCGGGAAGGTGGACGCAACGGTGCGGACCTGGGACTCTTCGGCCGATGTGGTGGTGGTCGGATACGGCGGCGCGGGTGTCGCGGCGGCGCTGGCCGCGCGGGAGTCGGGCGCCGACGTGCTCGCCCTGGACCGCTACCTGGGCGGCGGGGCGACCGCGCTGTCCGGCGGAATCGTGTACGCGGGCGGTGGCACCTGGGTGCAGCGCGCGGCCGGGGTCGAGGACGACGTGGAGAACATGCTCGCGTATCTGCGCGCCGAGGTCGGCGACACCGTGAGCGAGCGGACACTGCGCAAGTTCTGCGAGGAGTCGCCCGCACTGATCGATTGGCTGACCGGGCACGGGGTGCCGTTCCAGCCGTCGCTGTGCCCTTTCAAGACCTCGTACCCCACCGACGACTACTACCTGTACTACTCGGGCAGCGAAAACTCCGGCGGCTTCCGGGAATTGGCGCGGCCGCGGCAGCGCGGGCATCGGGCGCACGGACGCGGGGTGTCCGGCACGAAGCTGTTCGGTCCGCTCGCCGAGTCGGCGGCGAAGCACGGAGTGCGCGTTCAAACCGGTACCCGGGCAACGCGACTCGTGGTCGAGGACGGCCGGGTCGTCGGCATCGAGGCGACCACGATCAGCGGCGCGCCCGCGGCGGTGCAGCGCAGGTTCGCCGCGCTGGCCCGGATATCGGCGAAACCCGGTGTGTATCACCAGGGTCTGCGCAAGGCGGTGCAGGCCCTGCTGGCCCGCATCGAGCGGCGCTACGGGACGCCGGTGCGCATCCAGGCGCGGTCGGGGGTCATCCTCACCACCGGTGGCTTCATCGCCAATGGCGCGATGGTCGCCGAGCACGCACCCGACTATCCGTGGGCCGAGGGGCTGCCGCTGGGCACCGCCGGTGACGACGGCAGCGGCATCGCCATGGCCCAGGCGGCGGGCGCGGCCACCGGTCGTATGGACGCACTTTCCACCTGGCGTTTCATCGCCCCGCCGAGCGCCTACTTCGGCTCGATCGCCGTGGATGCCAACGGGCAGCGCATGATCGACGAGTCCCGCTACGGCGCGGCCCTGGGCGCGGCCATCGCCGCCGGTCCGGGGCATCGGGCCTGGCTGCTGGTCGATGCGCGGCTGGCCGCCGAGGCGCGCCGCCAGATCGGTGAGCAGTCGGTGTGGTTCCAGCGCATGCAGGCCGAGCTGCTGCTGCGGTTCGGCAGCGTGACCGGCCGGACCGTCGAGGAGGTCGCGGCCCGGGCCGGTATCGACCCGGCGGCCCTGCGCAAGACCGTGGACGCGCACAATCGCGCCATCGAGCAGCAGCTGCCCGACCCCATGGGCAAGCCCGACGACATCCGCCGCCCGTTGCACACGGGACCCTTTGCGCTGCTGGACATCTCGTTCAAGTCCCGGCTGACCTACCCGATGCCCATGCTCACCCTGGGCGGGCTGCTGGTGGACGAGGAGACCGGCGCGGTCCGCACCGAATCCGGCGCGGCCATCCCGGGTCTGTTCGCGGCGGGCCGGGCCGCGGTCGGGGTGTGCTCGAACTCGTACGTGAGCGGCCTGTCCCTGGCCGACTGCGTCTTCTCGGGGCGTCGCGCCGGTACCCACAGCGTGGAGCCGGCGGCCACGCACTGACCCCGGCGGCCGGGGGCGGCTTCAGTCGGTGGTGCGCGCTCCGAGTTCGAAGGTGTGCAACAGATCCGCCGCGACGCTCACCGCGATCACGGCCGGTTCCTTCCCGGTGATATCGGCCAGCCCGATGGGAGTCTTGATGCGGCCCAGGGCTTCCGGCGAATGGCCGCCCTCGGTGGTGAGCCGCTTCCGGAACCGCGCCCACTTGGCCGGGGATCCGATCAGGCCGATGGTGCCGAGGTCGTCGGCGCGCAGGGCGGCGTCGCAGAGGGCGGCGTCCTCGGCGTGATCGTGGGTCATGATCAGGATGTGGGTGCCGGGCGGCAGCCGGTCGAGGACCTGCTCCGGCAGCAGCGGCGTGTGGTGCGTCTGGACGCGCGCGATGGCGTCGTCCAGCGGCGCGAGCCGTTCCCCGGAGAGCACCTCGGGCCGGGAGTCGATCAGGTGCAGGTCGACATCCTGACGGGCCAGGATGCGGGCCAGTTCCAGCCCGACATGACCGACCCCGAAGATGGCCACGGCCGGGCGCACCGGCAGCGGCTCGAGCAACACGGTCACCGTGCCGCCGCAACATTGGACGCCGTGCTGACCGACAACCTTGTCGTTGAGGGCGAATTCCATCAGCTCGGGTTCGGCGTGCGGTTTCGCGATCAGCTCGCGGGCGCGCTCGACCGCGACGGCCTCGACATTGCCACCGCCGATCGAACCCCAGATATCGGACTGTCCCACCACCATTTTCGCGCCCGCCCGCCGCGGTGCGTGGCCGCGCACGGACGCCACCGTCACCAGGACGCCGGGTTCCCGCCGGTCGCGCAGTCGCGCGACCGCGGTCACCCAGGTCATGTCACGCACGGGCGGAAACGCTTTCCTCGGTGGCGAATTCGCGGGCGTGCCGGGCCGCGTCGAGGGCCCAGTACACCGCCTCCGGCGTGGCGGGCGCGCCCAGCTCGACGCTCACCCCGTCCGGTCCGAAGGCCGCGGCAGCCTGGCGCAGCGCCTCGCGCACCGAGAACGCCAGCATGAGCGGCGGCTCCCCCACCGCCTTGGACCCGTACACCACGCCCTCCTCGTGCGCGTGCTGCAGCAGGGTGACATTGAAGACCTCGGGCATCTCCGAGAAGCTGGGCAGCTTGTAGGTGCTCGCCGCCTGGGTGAGCAGCCGCCCGCGGCCGGGTCCGTCACCGGTGTCCCAGCGGATGTCCTCCAGCGTCAGCCAGCCCGCACCCTGGACGAAACCGCCCTCGATCTGGCCGATGTCGATGAGCGGGGACAGGCTGTCGCCGACATCGTGGACGATGTCGACGCGGCGGATGTGGTACGCGCCGGTGAAGCCGTCCACCTCCACCTCGGCGGCGGCCGCGCCGTAGGCGAAGTACTTGAACGGCGAGCCGTGCATGGTCTTCGCGTCCCAGTGCAGGCCCTCGGTGCGGTAGAAACCGGCCGCCGACAACTGAACTCGCTGCAGATAGGCCGTCCGGCACAGGTCGTTCCATTCGACGACCGCGTCCCCGGGGCCCAGGGCGCGGGCGACACCGTCGGCGATGCGGACATCGGAGGCATTGACCCCCAGCCGGGCCGCCGCCACCTGCAGCAGGCGATCGCGCAACTGCTCGCAGGCGTTCTTGATGGCCGCGCCGTTCAGGTCGGCCCCCGAACTCGCCGCGGTCGCGGAGGTGTTGGGCACCTTGTCCGTTCGCGTCGGCGCGAGCCGCACCCTGTCCAGTGGGATGCCCAGCGTGGTGGCCGCCACCTGCAGCATCTTGGTGTGCAAGCCCTGCCCCATCTCGGTGCCGCCGTGATTGATCAGCACCGACCCGTCCTTGTAGATCAGCACCAGCGCCCCGGCCTGGTTGAAGGACGTCATATTGAACGAGATGCCGAACTTGACGCCGGTGACGGCCAGCCCGCGCTTCACGTGCGGATGCGTCGCGTTGAAGGCCGCGATCTCCCGTGTGCGCGTGGCGATCTCACCGCGTTCGAGCACCTGGTCCCAGGTGGCGGTGATGCGCTCGGGGTGGCGCACCAGCTGCCCGTAGGGCGTGGATTGCCCGGCGCGGTAGAAGTTCCGGCGGCGCAGCTCCATCGGGTCCAGGCCGAGCAGCGGCGCGCACCGGCCCAGTAGGTCCTCCAGGACGAGCATGCCCTGCGGACCGCCGAAGCCCCGGAAGGCGGTATTGGAGGGCTTGTTGGTCTTGGCGATGCGACCGTTGAAGCGCGCGTTGGGAATCCAGTAGAGGTTGTCGATGTGGCAGAGCGCGCGGGCGAGCACCGGCTCCGAGAGGTCCAGGCTCCAGCCGCCGTCCGAGGTCAGGGTGGTGTCCAGGGCCTGAATGTGCCCGTCGGCGTCGAATCCGACCCGCCACTGCGCGTGGAATCCGTGCCGCTTGCCGGACATGGTCAGGTCCTGGGTCCGGTTGAGCCGCAACCGGACCGGACGCCCGGTGAGGGTCGCGCCGAGCGCCGCGATGGCCGCGAAGCCGTGCGGCTGCATCTCCTTGCCGCCGAATCCGCCGCCCATGCGCAGGCATTGCACGGTGACCTCGTGATTGTGCAGCCCGAGTACGTGGGCCACGATCTCCTGGGTCTCCGACGGATGCTGGGTGCTGGACTGCACGAACACCTGTCCGCCCTCGTCGACATGCGCCAGGGCGGCATGGGTTTCGAGGTAGAAGTGTTCTTGATCGGAGAAGTGGATTTCACCGGTGAACACGTGCGCCGAGGCCGCGAACCCGGTTTCCAGGTCGCCGCGCCGCACCTGGGGATGCGCGCCCTGGAAGCTGCCGGCCGCCACGGCTTCCTCGATCGTGATCAGCGAGGGCAGCGGCTCCACCTCCACCTCGACCGCCGCCGCGCCCAGCCGCGCGGCCTCCAGGGTCTCGGCCAGCACCCAGCAGACGGCGTGGCCGTGGAAGCAGACCTCGTCGGGGAACAGCGGCTCGTCGTGCTTGACGCCGGCATCGTTGATGCCGGGCACGTCCGCGGCGGTGAGCACCCGCACCACGCCGGGCACTCGCAGCGCGGGCGCGGTGTGCAGGGCGGTGATACGCGCGTGCGCGTGCGACACCTGCACCGGATACGCATGCAACACATCCTTGGTGCGGTACACCAGGTCGTCGGTGTAGAGCGCGGCCCCGGTGACGTGCTGGGCGGCGCTCTCGTGCGGCAGCGCCACACCCACCACGGGGTTCTCGGGTCGTTGCGACAGGTGGCTCATGACAGCGCCCCCGCGGGTTCGGTGGTGTCGGCGAACAGTTTGCGCAGGCTCTCCCCGAGCATGGCGCTGCGATACCGCGCGCTGGCGCGGTGATCGTCGAGCGGCGTGCCCTCGTCCCGCAGCACCTGTGCGGCCTCGATCACGGTCGATTCGGTCCAGGGCCGGCCCGCGAGGGCCGCCTCGGTGTCGTAGGCCCGCACCGGGGTGGCGGCCACACCACCCAGCCCGATGCGCGCGGTGCGTACCAGACCGTCCTCGATGTCGAGCGCGAAAGCCACTGCGACGCTGGAGATGTCGTCGAATCGGCGCTTGGCGATCTTGTGGAAGGCGGTCACCGGCGCCAGCGGCAGCGGGATCCGGACGGACTTGATGAGCTCGTCCGGCCGCCGCACCGAGCACCGGTAGCCGGTGAAGTAGTCGGCCAGCGCGACCTCGCGCTCACCGTCTGCATCGGCCAGCACGACCGACGCCGCCAGCGCCAGCAGCACCGGCGGCGCGTCGCCGATGGGCGAGCCGGTGCCGAGGTTGCCGCCCAGGGTGGCCGCATTGCGGATGAGCCGGGAGGCGAACTGCGGGAACAACTCCGACAGCAGTGGCACCCGTCCGGACAGCCGGCGTTCGATCTCGGTGAGGGTGAGCGCCGCGCCCAGCTCGATCCGGTCCGCGCCGATGGTCAGCTCACGCAGTTCGGGCAACTGATCGACGGCCAGCGTGTACTCTGCCCGCCGATCGCGGAGGTTCACCTCGACGCCCAGGTCGGTGCTGCCCGCCACCACCGTGGCGTCCTGGTGCTCGCGCAGCAGCCGGAGCGCGTCGGCGAGGGTCGCGGGCCGGACGAAACGCTGCCCGCCGGAACTGAAGTCGGTCGCCACCGGTTCCGGCGGGTCGGAGGCGAGCCGCCGGGCCAGTTCGTCATCGGCCGCGGGCGCGCCGACCGCGAAGGCGGCATCGCGGATGGGCCGGTAGCCGGTGCACCGGCACAGATTGCCACTGAGCGCGTGCAGATCGAAGCCATTGGGCCCGGTCTCGGCACGGGTGCAGTCGGGTGCGATCTCGTCGAGCGCCCGCCGATCCGGCCGGTAGTACTCGGCGGCCATGCTGCACACGAATCCCGGAGTGCAGTAACCACATTGCGATCCGCCGCGCACCGCCATCTCGCGCTGCACCGGATGCAGCCGCGCGGGGCCGCCCAGGCCCTCGGCGGTGACGATCTCCTGCCCGTCCAGCGCGACGGCGGGCACCAGGCAGGCATTGATCGCCACCCATTCGGTCGGCTCGGCCACTCCCGGCCGGGCCACCAGCACCGAACACGCGCCGCATTCGCCTTCCGCGCAACCCTCCTTGCACCCCGTGAGCCCGAGCTCCCGGAGAAAGTCCAGCAGAGAGGTATGCGGTGCGGCGGGAGAAATCGTCGTGGTCTTCCCGTTGACCGTCATGAAAATTGCCATTGCAGGCTGCCTTCTACATCGAGTGCACTATCCAGTGTTCGCGGATTAATTCCGCTCGTCGAGAAAGCGGACCTCAGCAGCCGTGCGCCACGCGGCCGGGCACCCACACCGTGCGGTGGGCGAGACGACGCAGGTCGGAATTGGTGGACATCCGGTCGCCTCCTGCCTGTGACCACGGGTTACGAGGCACCGAACCTACGTCGCGGCACGATATTCGGTCAACACGAAGGGCCGCGGACCGTGGGATTCTGTAGGAAAATACGAAGGCGGCCGGGAGGCGCGCCGAACCGGCTGGACAATCGAACAATCTGCTGCGGGAGAGGTATTTCCTGCGCCATCATTCGGGTCGTGGTCGCGGCCTGTTCCGGCCGTTGTTCACGCGTTCCAGGAGGCATCATGCAAATGCGCTTTTCGCGCCCCTCCCGTAAACCCGATATCGGCGTCGTCCGGCCCCGGCATCCGGTCGACGAAATCCCGCCGCCCCCACGATTGGCGCTGCTGGGCCTGCAGCACCTGGCGATCATGTACGCGGGCGCGGTCGCGGTGCCGCTGCTCGTCGGCGGAGCGCTGAAATTACCGGCCCACACCATCGGCCTGCTGGTGAACGCCGATCTGCTGGTCTCCGGCATCGTCACCATCATCCAGTCGGTCGGCATCGGCCGGATTCTCGGTGTCCGGCTGCCGGTGGTCGCGGGCGCGACCTTCACCGTGGTCTCGCCCATGATCCTGATCGCGCAGCAGTTCGGCGGCGGCGAGGCCGGGCTGCCCACCGTCTACGGCGCGATCCTGGTGTCGGGCGTGTTCGGTCTGGTCATCGCCCGCTTCTTCGCCAAGGTGGTGCGGTTCTTCCCGCCGCTGGTGTCGGGCTGCGTGATCTGTGTGATCGGGCTGTCGCTGATCGGCGCGGACGCCGGGCTGATCGCCGGCGACGACCCGAAAGCGGCCGACTACGGCCAGATTTCGCATATTGCGCTTGCCGGTCTGGTCATCGGGCTGATCGTGGTGATCCACCGTTTCGCCCGCGGGCTGATCGCCCAGCTGGCCGTGCTGATCAGTGTCGCGATCGGCACGCTGGTGGCGGTGCCCATGCACCTGGTCGACATGTCGGCGGTCGGGTCCTCGGGCTGGTTCGCGATCTCGCGGCCGTTCATCTTCGGCGCGCCCGAGTTCCATCTCGGCGCGATCATCTCCATGTGCGTGGTCATGCTGGTGACCTTCACCGAGTCCACCGCCGATATGGTCGCCGTCGCCGAAATGGTCGACAAGCAGCTCGAGCCCGCGGATCTGGGACGCGGCCTGGCCGCCGACGGACTCTCCGCGGTGCTGGCCGGATTCATGAACTCCTTCCCCGACACCGCCTTCGCCGAGAATGTCGGGCTGGTCGGGCTGACCGGCGTGCGCAGCCGCTGGGTGGTCGCGGCCTGCGGCGGCATGCTGGTGGCGCTGGGGCTGGTGCCCAAGGTCGGCAGTGTGGTCGCGGCACTGCCGGGTCCGGTGATCGGCGGCGCGGCCACGGTCATGTTCGCCATGGTCACCGCGGTCGGGCTGCGAGTGCTGCACAAGGTCCAGTTCGAGGGCACCAGCAATATGCTGATCATCGCGGTCACGCTGTCGGTGGCACTGCTGCCGGCGGTGGCCCCGAACATCTACACCAAGTTCCCGGCCGACTTCCAGATGATCGCGGGCAGCCCGATCACCTCGGCCGTGATCGTGGTCTTCGTGCTCAATCTGCTCTTCAATCACTGGGGTGCGAGCAAGACCGGAACACCGGTGAACGAGGCGCACTGACCGATCACACCGGTTCCACTGCACCGCTGGGCAACTCGGCTTCCGCCGGGTCCGCCCGGCGGGCATAGCACTGGGCCAGGGCCGCACAGGTGAAGAGCTGGATCTGGTGGAAGATCATGAGCGGCAACACGATCAGGCCGACCGGATGCCCGGCGAAGAGCACCGATGCCATGGGCAGGCCGGTGGCGAGGCTCTTCTTGGAACCGCAGAAGGTCAGCACGATGCGGTCCGCGCGGGAGAAGCCGAGCAGGCGGCCACCCAGCGAGGTGAGCGCCAGCACGGTGGCCAGCAGGGCGGCACATACCAGCGCCGTGGACACCAGCACCCGGGCCGACAGATCGTGCCAGATGCCCGCTGTCACACCGGCACTGAACGCCGCGTAGACGACCAGGTAGACCGAGCCGCGGTCCACCGTCTTGGTGGCGGCCGGATGGCTCAGCACCCAGCCCAGGCGGGGGCGCAGCAGCTGCCCGGCCAGGAAAGGCAGCAGCAGCTGGACCACGATGGTGAGCACCGCCGACGGTGAAACATGCACGCCCGCCGTGGTGTTCATGCAGGCCATCACGAGCAGCGGCGTCGCGAAGACGCCGATCAGATTCGACAGCGAGGCGCTCACCACCGCGCCCGCCACATTGCCCCGGGCCATCGAGGTGAAGGCGACGGAGGACTGCACCGTCGAGGGCACCAGGCACAGGAACAGCACACCGGTGTAGAGGTCCGGGGTGAGCACGCTCGGCACCAGCACCCGCAGGGCCAGGCCCAGCAGCGGGAAGATCACGAAAGTGGCTGCCAGCACTCCGGAGTGGAGTCGCCAGTGCCGTAGTCCGGCCAGGGCCTCACGGGGTTCCAGGCGGGCGCCGTAGAGCAGGAACAGCACCGCGATGGCGATCTTGGTGGCCCAGTCCAGTACCTCGGCCGCGTCGCCGCGCGCGGGCAGCAGGGCGGCCAGCGCCACGGTGGCGAGGATGCCCAGCATGAAGGAGTCGATGCGGAGTTTGGCGAGGAGCTGCACATTTCGACGGTAGGAGCGCGGATGCTGATCGCGATAGTCGTTCGATCCGATATCTCTCATCGCGATACGCGATAATTACCCGCATGTTCGAACCCGAACTGCTACGCACCTTCCTGGCCGTGGAGCGGGCCGGCGGCTTCACCGCCGCGGGCCGTGAGCTGGGCCTGCGCCAGTCCACCGTGAGCGGCCATATCGCCCGGTTGGAACAGGCCGCCGGGCGGGAGCTGTTCCGCCGCGACACCCGCAATCTGGCGCTCACCGCCGACGGCGCGGCCATGATCGGCTTCGCCCGCGCGATCCTCGACGCGCAGGCCCAGGCCCAGGCCTACTTCTCCGGTTCCGCCCTCACCGGCCTGGTCCGGCTGGGCGCGTCCGACGATGTGATGGCCCGCGCGCTCCCGGACATCCTGGTGGAGTTCCAGCGCACCCACCCGGGCGTGGATCTCGAGCTCACCGTCGGCCTGAGCGAGACCCTCAAATCCCGTATGGCCGCAGGCGAACTCGACCTGGTCTTCGGCAAGCGGCTGCCGGGAGAGCGGCACGGCACCCTGCTGTGGCGGGACCGGCTGGCGTGGGCAGGGCGTTCGGCCACAACGGAATTCGAGGATCCTGTGCCCTTGGTCACCTATCCGGAGCCGAGCCTGACCCGGCAGCAGGCATTGCGCGCGCTCGAGCACGCGGGCCGCACCTGCCGGGTCGCGTGTGTCAGCGACAGCCTGCTCGGACTGCGGGCGGCGGCCCTGGCCGGGCTCGGGGTGATCGCGCACGCGGCGGGTGTGCTGCCCGATGGGCTGGTCCCGCTCACCGACCCCCGGCTACCCGAATTGGGGGAACTGGATTTCGTTCTCATGCACCGCCGCACCCGCCTCGCGGATCCCGAGCAGGCGCTGGCCGACGCCATCATCGCCAATGCGCGCCGCCTATCACTCCAGACCACGCGGTCGGGCATGTGACCGCACCGCCCGCCGTGGACGGTAGGGTGCTGAGAATCCGAATTCGCGCTACGCAGAGCGCGGATCGGCCGGCCGATGGCCGGCAGCGTCAAGGCGGGCGGGCTGAAGCGTTCGTGTTCAGCATCTCTCGAGCCCGGCAGCGTGTATCGCACATCCGAGGTGGGTCTGGTGTTGATCGGTGCAAGGACGAACGACAGTGCTGTCATTGCGGATTCCGGTGGGCCACCGCCGGTATGGAGCAGAACGACGCTGATCGTGCTGGCCTTCGGTGCGGTGCTGTCGCTCGTGCTGATCTTCACGACCGTGGATCCGTGGCTGGACCAGGTGGGTTTTCTGGCGGGTGGCTTCGACGTCCACGTGTACCGGGACGGCGCGTGGAAGATCTACCACGACCATCCGCTCTACACCGAGACGACGCATCGCGGCCTGTCCTTCACCTACACGCCGTTCTCCACGCTGATGTTCCTGCCGATCCTGATGGTGCCGTGGGGTTACGTCACGAATTCCTGGCTGGCACTGAACATTTGCGTGCTCTACGGCTGTGTCCTGTTGTGCTGGCGCGTACTCGGCCACCGCCTCACCTGGCGGCTCGCCGGGATCAGTGCTCTGCTGGCCGCGACGGTCATGTTCCTGGAGCCGGTGCGCACCACGCTGTACTACGGCCAGATCAACCTCGTCCTGATGGCGCTGATCCTGTGGGATTTCTCGCGCCCGGAGGGCAGCCGATTGCGCGGCATGGGCGTCGGGCTGGCCGCGGGCATCAAACTGGTGCCGCTGTATTTCGTGGCGCAGTTCCTGGTGCTGCGGCAGTGGCGGGCGGCCGTGGTGGCCGCGACCACCTTCGTCATGACGATCCTGGTCGCCGGCGCCGTCCTCCCGTCCGATTCGAAGCAGTACTGGACCAGGACGTTCTTCCAGTCCGACCGCATCGCCCCCGACATTCAGCCGGCCAATCAGTCACTGCGGGGCACGATCGCCCATCTCTCGGGCCATCAGGTGCCGCAGTGGCTGTGGCTGCTGATCGCAGTCCCGGTCGCGGTCGGCGGACTGCTGCTCGCGGCGGCGCTCTACAGCCGCGGTGAGAAGCTGCTCACCGTGACCACCGCGGGCCTGACCTCGTGCGCGGTCTCCCCGTTCTCCTGGAACCACCACTGGGTCTGGTTCCTGCCGCTGTTCGTCTACCTGGTCAACCGTGCCGCGTCGGAACCGCATTGGTGGTCGGCGGCCGGCTTCCTCTACCTGACCACCGGCGCCTGGGCCTACCACTGGTCCGATCGCTGGGTGGTGGTCGGCTGGTTCCTGTTCCCGCCGTCCTGGCCGATCTCGCAGATCCTGCTGAACTGCTATGTCATCGTCTACGTGGTCATCCTGGGCGGCCTGATCGCCCGCCTCCGGCGCTCCCCCGATCGCGGATAGACAATCCGACCGGTCGGCTATTTGGCCGCATCCGTTATGGAAGAGTTGCCGGGGGTATATCCGAATCAGGCCGGGGATGGGAATCCCTCTCGCGCATACCTTTCGCGAGCGATGACCGAGGAGGACGCCATGAAGGAGCCGGTGTGCATCGATTGCTGGCGGCGTGACAACCTCACCTTCGCCCAGCGGTTGGATCCCGCCTTCATCAAGCCGGGGCCGAAGTACCGGTGCGCCATGCACCGGGCGCAGTGCGAGGCGGACGGAAGGGGACCGGACCACACGGAGCGCACCGACCGCGCCGCCTGACGAACCCGGACGCGGGGCGCGTCATGGCTTCTCGATGACGAGACCCGTTCGCGCGCTCCGCTTCTCACCCCACTCGTAGAGTGCGGTCAGCACCGGGACCAGGCTCCACCCCTCGTCGGTGAGGTCGTACTCCACCTGCGGCGGTACAGCGGGAAACACCGTGCGCCGCACCAAGCCGTCGGATTCCAACTCCCGCAACTGCTGAACCAGCATCTTCTCGCTGGTGTCCGGCATGAGCCGCCGCAACTCCCCGTATCGCCGCACCCCCTCCTTGAGGTGCGCCAGAATGACCGCCTTCCATTTGCCCCCGATCAGATCGACGGTCACCTCGACCGGGCAGTGGTAGCGCTTCGCCGGCATCTCGCCTCCGGTACTTACCGAAAAGTGCGTTCTTGTAACACTGTAATCATGGGACTTTCATGGATTCCCATGAAGGTCATTACATTCGATCGATTCAAGCCCGGCGTCACGCTGGAGACCATCACCCCGTATCTGCCCGAGGAGGTCGCCAATGTGTGGCGGCTGTGGAAGGCGGGCATCGTTCGGGAGAACTATGCCCGCGCCGACGAGCCGGGGGTGGTCATCGTGTTCGAGGTCGACAGTGTCGAGGAGGCGCAGCGGTACGTGAACGACTTCCCGCTCACCAAGAAGGGCTTCCTGGAGTGGACGTATGTGCCGGTCACGGCGCCGCTGCCGATCGAGGCGCTGATGGACGCCTCGGTGGATGTCGCGGAACCCTACGACCGCACCCGGTGAGGCCGTCATGCGACAAGCCTACGGCCTGACCATCCCGCAAACCGTCGAGGACGTCTGCCACCCGGAGCGCATGGCGCTGCTGATCTACGACATGCAGGTCGGCATCGTGGGGCAGCTGCCCGACGGCGAGAGCATCGTGAAGTCCTGTGTGCAGTTGCGGGATGCGGCGCGGGCGAACGGTTTCCGTGTCTTCTATACCCGGCACATGTCGATTCCTCCGGCGGCGGCGGGGATTTCGCAGTTGCGCACCGCCATGGAGTGGCAGCACGTGGACGATCCGGCCGAGGTGCGGGCCGCCTTCGCACAGGGCTCGCCGCAGTACCAGTTGGTGCCCGAGCTGTCCCCGGGTCCCGACGAGGTCGTCTTCGACAAGATCACCATGTCGGCGTTCGCCGGGACGCCACTCGATATCGCCCTGCGGGACTTGGGAATCGGCGCGTTCGCGGTGGCGGGCATCGCCATGGAGGTCGGCATCGAACCCACGGTGCGGCACGCCACCGACCTCGGCTACCTGCCCATCGTGGTGACCGACGCCTGCGGTGCGGGCCACGCCGAGGCGGCCGAACGCTCGCTGGCCGGACTGGCCTTCGCGGGCGGTTCCCGCACCACCCGCACCGATGCCCTCAGTGCGCTCATGAATCGCCGCTAGCGGGAAGAATCCCGGTGTAGGACAACGGGATCGCGGCCGGCCCGCGCAGCGTGACGTGTTCCCGGTACGGCGGACGCTCGCAGTCGAGCCGGGGTTCGCGCACGCGCCGCGCGAATCGGGTCAGGGCGATATCGGCCTCCAGCCGGGCCAGCGGTGCGCCCAGGCAGAAGTGCTGGCCGAGACCGAAGGCCAGGTGCCGGTTCTCGCGGGCCGGGTCGAACCGGCCGGGCTCCGCGAAGACCTCCGGATCTCGGTTGGCGGCGGCGAGCAGCATGACGATCATGTCGCCCGCCGCGATCTCGATGCCCGGCAAGGCAATCGGGTCGCGGGCGATGCGCGGAACCAGTTGCACCGGCGGGTCGTAGCGCAGGGTCTCCTCGATCACCGGCGCCGCGAAGGCCCCCGCGGTGCGCAGGATGGCCAGGTGATGCCGGTGGCCCAGCAGGGCCAGGGTGGCGTTGGCGATGAGGTTGACGGTGGTCTCGTGGCCGGCGATGAGTAGCAGCCCGCAGGTGGCGATCAGCTCCTCGTGAGTCAGCGCATCACCGGACTCCTCGGCCCTGATGAGCGCGGACAGCAGATCATCGCTGGGCCGCCGCCGCCGTTCTCGCGCCAATTGTTCGAAGTAGTCGTGCAATTCGTTGTTGGCGCGCACCAACTCGACCGGATCGGGGCGACCGGTGGTCGACTTCCCCGAAACCGGGTCGAGGGTGCGCGCCAGCATGCTCGACCACTGCCGCAAACGGGGTTCGTCCTCGAGGGGCACGCCGAGCAACTCACAGATCACCGTGATCGGCAGCGGATACGCCAGATCCGCCACCACATCCAGCCGCCCGCGCTCGGCGGCCCGGTCGAGGGCGCCGTCCGCGATCGCGGTGATGCGCGGGGTCATCCCCCGCACCACCGCCGGCGTGAACGCCTTGGCCACCAGCCGCCGCAACCGCGTGTGATCGGGCGCGTCCCGGAACAGGAACGAGTTGGTTCCCGTCAGTTCCGCCGCCCGCTCGCCCGCCAGGTCGTGGGTGGGGGTCGGGCCCAGCGGCAGTGACGCGTGCCGCCGCTCCACTACCGCGGCCGGATGCCGCAGCACGGCCGCGCAGTCCCGATAGGAGGTGAGGACCACCACCGGCCCGCCGCCGAGCCGGACCGGCCCGTGCTCGCGCATTCGGTCGTAGAGCGGGTAGGGGTCGGCACGGTTGGCCGGGTCGAGCAGCCCGGCGAAAAAGCCCGGGGTGGCCGGGGAGGGTGCGGTAGTCACGGATATCGCCCGGGTCAGCCGTGCCGGATCGCGCGATGGGTGAAGGTGGGCGAGGTGCCGGGGTTGAGCAGCGCCCCGGTCAGCTCACTGGAGGGGAAGAACTGCAGGAAGCGCGAATCCTGCTGGGACACGTCCACGATGGTCTTCTCGATGACCAGCGAGTTGTACTGCTCGTAGGTGGTTTCGATGGTGTTCGCATTGAGCACCACCTCGTGCCCCCAGGACCGCGTGGAACCGGACAGGCCCGGGATCTTCGAGTGCTCCGGTGTGAGACATTCGGTGGCGATGGCGTTTTCGCTGATCGCCCAGATGCCGCTGTCGGTATTGAGCACCAGCGACTGATTGCCCATGGCATGGCCGGGTGTCGAGATCAACGCAACGCCAGGACCCAACAGCACGCTGCCGTCCAGCGGCAGGATCTTCTCCGGAGGCAGATCCACGAAGGTGCCCGGCTGGTACCAGGGCCGCTGGAACGGATGCAGGTCCGCCATGGCCTCGAGTTCTTCGCGCTGGGCGAGCAGCTTGGCGTTCGGGAAGGCCGCGGACACAGCCCGTTCCGGGCTGATGTCGGCCTGCGGCCGGGTGGTGCCGAGCCAGCGGCGCACGTCCTGGGTGTGCAGGTGATCGAAGGCGAGGTAGTCGACCTCGGCCGGGTCGACCCCGGCCGCGCGGCAGGCCGACAGGACATCGGTGTGCGCGGTGACGAACAGATTGCGCAGCGGCCCGGGCGTGTACCTCTGGAGCTCCGCGAAATACGGTGTGTAGGAGTCGAGTTCGTGATCACTGGGCTCGAACAGCAGCGTCCGCTTGGTGCCGTCGCTGTCGGTCCACCGCACGATCAGCATGCGATTGCTGATGGTGACGAACGGTGTCGGGCTGATCGCGGCCCGGAACAGCCCGTACCGGGTCGGGTATGGAAGCGAGATCAGGTCGTGGGTACGCACCGAATCCGGGCGCCCGCCGACGGCGAACTCACGCTTGAAATCCAGTGCGGCCGTGCGGCAGGCCCGCAGCCTTGCACCGTAGCCACCGGGCGCGGTGAGCGCCTTGTCGAAGGTGTCGATGCGGGCGAACGGCGCGGTGGTGGCCGGGCGCGGAATGGCGAGCGGCTCGGTGACGAGGCGTTCGGCGATGCTCATGGGAGCCTCCTGGAAATGCTGGTCGGGGACGCGGTGTCAGAGCACCCGAGGCCGCAGGTGACTGGCGGCGAACAGGGGGCTGAGCGGTCGCAGCGGGATCGGCGGGAGACCGGCGGCAAACAGGTCGACCCGGTGCAGTCTGGCCTCGATGACCCGGCCCAGACCCATTTGGTCGATTGGATCGCGTTCGGAGCCACCGAGTTCGAGGGTGAAGTCTTCCACCCGGCGGGCCTCGACGACCTCCTCGCGCGGGGTGAACCCGACCAGGAACGACGGGAACGCCACCCCCAGCAGGCCCATGACATTGCGGTGCGGGCGGCCCAGGAACGGCGGCGCGTTCTCGATGACCTCACCGAGTCGTCCACCCATGCTGACCAGTTTGGCACCGCGGCGGCCCGCCTCGGCACGGATCTCGGAATCGCCCAGCGTCCAGTCGATCTCGCCGAGCTTCTTGGGGTAACCGGCTCCCTCGCGGCCCAGGATCAGCGCGACGTCGTCGTCGAGGATCATCCACGGACAGTGGATCCCCGTGCCCTGCAAGGTCTTCACGTGCGCGAAGACCGCGGCCTCGTGATAGCCCTCGGTGCCGTAGTTGTAGTCCGGGAAGTAGGCGGTGAACACATCCGCGCGGGCCGGTTCGGCCAGGCGCAGCCCGGCGGGCAGCCACTGCTTCATCTTGTCGGGATCGACTTCGACAGTCGCGGAGAAGTAGCGAGCGTCGCGGTAGAAGCTGCCGCGCGGATTGGCGATCGACCACAGGCGATCGAGGTCCGCGCCGAGCGAGCGGCCCACGGTGCGGAGGGCCGGTTCCCAGTTCATGTCATTTGACCTTTCGATAGACGGCGCGCAGCACGGGACCGATGACCGCACGCGGGGTGTACTGGCCGCTCACGGTCTGCACCTTGGCGAAAACGCCCGGGACGACCCGGCGACGACCGGCGGCCATGCCCGCGATCGCCTCCTCGGCAGCCTGTTCCGCGCTCACCCACAGCGGCCCCGGAACCAGCTTGTCCAGGTTGGGGACCTCGGCGACTTCGGCGTATTCGGTGCGGACGGGACCTGGGGCGAGCAGCGTGCAGCTCAGGCCGGTCCCCGTCAGCTCGCTGTGCAGGGATTCGGCGAGGGTGTTGGCGAAGGCTTTGGTGGCGGCGTAGCCGGCATTGCCGGGGCCGGGCTGGTTTCCGGCGGTCGATCCGGTGATCAGAATCGCGCCCACACCGCGCTCCACCATGCCGGGCAGCACAGCCAGCGTGAGGTCGTGCACCGCAACAGCATTCAGCTCGACCTGCTGGCGCTCGCGCGTCCGGTTGGCATTGGCGAACTCACCGTAAGTGGCGAAGCCGGCGTTGTTGCAGAGCACGGCGATATCGCGGGCGTCGAGCTCCACGCACAGTTTGCCGCGCTGCTCGCGGTCGGACAGGTCGACGGCGCGGATCTCGGCCTCGACGCCGTAGCGATTCGACAGTGAGTCGGCCAGCTCCTTCAGCCGGTCCTCGCGACGGGCGACGAGGATCAGCGAATATCCGCGCCGGGCAAGACCTTCTGCCAGCGCGACGCCGATGCCCGAAGAGGCTCCGGTGACGACGGCCCGGCTGCTGGCGGTGGGTTCGGGAAGGCTCATGGCGTACTCCTCGGCGGTCAGAATTGGGTGAGCGCGCGGGCGGTCACGGTGATCCCGGCGGCGACCAGGGTGCGCACCGCGCCCGGGCCGCTCACCTGCTTCTCGCCCGCCGCGATGCGTCGGAAGTTGGCGGCGTGCCAGGCCAGCTGCAGATACGAATTGATCGGCGTGGCACCGGGAATCGGTAGGCGTGGCGCGGTCGGCAGCGCCACCGGCTCGCGAGTTCCGGCCAGCAGGTCGGCGGCGATGTCGGGCTGGACCGCGAACGGGCGGCCCAGGCCGATCACGTCGACCGCGCCGTGTGCCAGGACATCGTTCATGAAATCGAGGGTCCGCACGCCGCCGGTGAGCATGAGCGGCAACGCCGAACGCTGTCGCAGCTGCTCGGCGTAGCGCAGGAAGTACGCCTCATGTTCGCGGGTGCTGTCGGCGACCGCACCGGTCATGGCGGGGGTCTCGTAGTTGCCGCCCGACACCTCGAGCAGATCGATTCCGGCCTGCTCCAAGGCGAATGCGATTTCGAGAGACTCGGCCTCTTCCAGCCCCCTGCGCTGGAAGTCTGCCGAATTCAGCTTTACCGAGAGAATCGCGGTGGGCCCGATGGCCCTTCGCACGTCGGCCACCACCTCGAGCAACAGTCGCCGCCGGTTCTCCGGCGTCCCGCCGTACTCATCGGTGCGCTGATTGGCCAGCGGCGAGAGGAACTGCGACAGCAGATATCCGTGCGCGGCGTGCACCTGCACACCCGCGAAACCCGCGCGCACCGCCAGTTCCGCGGTCCGCGCACAGCGGCGGCGCAGATCGGCGAGGTCATCGAGCGAAAGGGCCCGCGGCCTGCGCAGATTGAAGCCGACCGCCTGTGGCCGCAGCGCCGACGGGCCGACCGGACGCCGGTGCAGCGGTCCCACCGCGACCCGCCCCGGATGGTTGATCTGCATGACCGTGACCGAGCCCTCGCGTGCGCCCGCCCGCGCCCAATTGCCGACGGCTTCGAGATGCCGGTCGTCCTCGAGGGTCACATTGCGGGGCTCGACGTAGGCGCGGCGATCGATCATCACATTGCCGGTGATGAGCAACCCCGCGCCGCCGCGCCCCCAGGCGCTGTACAGCCGGGTCAGCGTCTGGCTGGGCGCGCCGTCGAGCTCGCCGAGCTGTTCGCTCATGGCCGCCTTGGCAATCCGATTGGGCAGGGTGATGCCGCACGGCAGGGTGAGGGGGCTGTCGACGGCGACGGTGCGCGGCTTGCGGGTCTTGGCTGGCATGGGCGGGACTCCTGGTGTCGGGGAGGGAGTGTGGAGGTCAGGCGATATTGCGGGCGAGGGCGAGGATCGGGCGCAAGACCGCGCGCGGGAGGTCGCGGACCGCATTGGGCTGGGGCTCGGCCGCACTCGCGTCGTTCGCGAGGGTCGATCCGTTCGCCCCGGACGGTGCGGCCCCACCGGACAGCAGTGCGCGCAGCGTGGACAGCTGGGTCATGGTGCGCACCAGGAACCGGCCCCGCAGCGCCTCCCAACGCAATTCCGGTCCGCCCGCGAGGATTTCGCCCGACGGCTTCACGATGTGGGCGTAGAGGTCGCCGACCGGGGTGCGCATCCGCTGTTGCAGCAGTGCGGCCTCGGCGAGCAGGCGGGCGGAGTTCATGAGCAGCATGCCCGCGCCCGAGCGCGGGGCGACCAGTCCGGCGAAGCACAGATTGGCCAGGCCCGGTGCGAAGGTATGCGCCACCAGCCGCGGCTGGCCGCGCTCCCAGTCGAGCAGGCCGTCGCGCAGGAACGGGAAGGTGGTCTTGAATCCCGTCGCCCAGACGATGGTGTCGTAGGCACCGCTGGTGCCGTCGACGAAATACACGGTGCGCCCGTCGAATCGCTCGATCTCGGGGCGCACGGCGATGCGACCGTGCTTGAGGAAGTACGGCAGCTGCTGGTTGACCACCAGGTCCTGATCGAAGATGCGGTGTTCGGGCTTGGCCAGCCCGAAATTGCCGAAGCTGCCCATACCCAGCGCGACGATGGACCGGAAGACGGCCTCCTGCGCGACCTTCGGGATCGGCACCGAGCCGACATCGAACTTGCTGCTCGGAATGCCGAACACGTACTTCGGGATGAACCAGTAGCTGCGGCGCAGGGAGATCTCCGAATTGCCGAAGGTCACCGCGGCTTCCACGGCCAAATCGCAGCCGGAGTTGCCCGCGCCGACCACCAGGACACGCGGACCGTCCAGGTCGGCGGGCCGCTTGTAGTTCTTGGAATGGATCCGCTTGCCGGTGAATTCGCCCGGGTACGAAGGGATATTGACGTCCCAGTAGTGGCCGCTGGCGACGACGACTCCGGCGTACGCGCGCACCTCGCCGTTCGCGAGTACCACCCGCCACCCGGCCAGCCCGGTTTCGTCCTGCGGCGTGACATCGGCGACCGGGGCGTCGTATTCGATGCGGTGATCGAGCCCGAATTCGGCGGCGAAGGCGCGCAGGTAGTCCCGCATCTGCGCGGCGCTCGGGAAGTCCGGGTAGTCGGCGGGCATCGGGTAGTCCGGGTACTCGGTGACGTCCTTGGAGCTGATCAGGTACGTCGAGTCGTACACCCCGTGCGACCAGTTGCCGCCAATGGCGTCGGTGGCCTCGAGGTGGTCGTAGTCCAGACCGAGGTCGGTGTATGCCTTCGCGACCGCCAACCCGGTGTATCCCGCCCCGATGATGCAGTACCGACGCGCCATTGCGACCTCCCGATGAAAAGCTACAGTCTGTGTAGCTACAGTGAGTGTAGTATTTGCTCGGCGGTGCCGGTTGTCAAGACGGGCCCCTGATCAGAGAGGTGGACGGTGAGCATGACCGAGCGTCGAAACCGCGCTTACGCCCCGCGAATGGCACCCGAGCAGCGCCGGGAACAACTGCTCGACGCGGTGCTGCGCGTCATCGTCGAGCAGGGCATCCACAAGGTGTCCATCGACACCGTCGCTCGCGAGGCCGGGGTGAGCCGGCCGGTCATCTACGGCCTGTTCGAGGACTCCAATGCCCTGCTGCGCGCTTCCCTGGATCGCGAGGAGACCGCGGCCCTCATGCAGATGGCGACCGCCGTGCCGCTCGCGTCCACCGGCGACCCGGTCGCGGCCGTGACCGACAGCCTCGAGCACTTCCTGTCCGCCATTCAGGCCGCGCCCGATCGCTGGCGCGCGGTCTTCCTGCTGGTCGACGCCAGCACCCCGACGTTCCGTCAACGCCTGGAGAGCGGACGGCAGGCGTTCATCGCGGCACTGGAAGTCTTCGTGCGCGAGGCGATCCCGGCCGATCGGCTCGACACCGTGGACATCGAGCTCACCGCGCGAACCATGTACGCCCTGTTCTGGGAGGCGGGCCGCCTGGTTCTGGCCGATCCGGAAGCCTATCCACCCCAGCGCATCCGTGATTTCGCCGCGACATTGATCCCGGCGCTGCCCGCCTTCCGGAAGCCGGGTGACTGATCCGGCAACATCTGGGGGAACACCCGGATAGCCATTGATCCCGCCATTCGGGAGACTGGATGCTGTGAATCGTCTTTCGCCCGAACAGGTCCGCACCGACCGCGAGAGGCCGCGGTGACGGCGCTCGCCCGCGGGGAGAATCGGCCCGCGCCCGCTGATCTGATGACGGTCACCGTAACCTGCTCCGCCGCAGTCGATGTATCCGCGCTGCTCCTGGGCGCGAACGGGCGGGTGCGGTCGGACGGGGACTTCATCTTCTTCAACCAACCAGTCGGTCCCGGCGTGGTCTACCGGCACGGCCGCGGTGCCGGGGACATGGTGGACATCCAGACCTCCGCCCTGCCCGCCGACGTGGATCGGGTCGCCATCACCGCCAGCCTCGACGGCAGCGGGCCCGCCACCTTCGCCGCCGCCGGGACGCTCACCGCCGCCATCGGATCCCCTGCGGGCACACTGACTTTCCCGATGAACGGCCTGACCAGCGAGGCAGCCGTCGTCTGTGTCGAAATCTACCGCCGCGGCGACGCGTGGAAGGTGCGCGCGGTCGGCCAGGGCTACGACAACGGCCTGGCCGGACTGGCCGAGGCCTTCGGCGTGACCATCGACGACGACCCCGAACCGCCGGTGCAGGCCCAAACGGCACCCGCCCCTACGCTTCCGGCGCAGGGCCTCCCAGCGCAACCGGCCGCGCCGCCCCAGCCTGCGCAATATCCGCCGACACAACCCAACCCCGCCGCGCAGCCGATGCCGTTGCCGCCCACCCTGCCTGCCCAGCAATTCCAGCCGCCCGCCGCGCCGCAGCAGATGCCCATGGCCCCGCAGTCCTTCGCGCCGCCGTCCTATCCGCCCGCGGCCCCCGTCCCGAATCATTCCGCGCCACAAGGAGTTCCGTCCGTGCAGAGCGAGCTGTTCCATCCGAATCATGCCGAGGTCAGCGGCTACGGCATTC
Organism: Nocardia sp. CA-151230; assembly: GCF_050942175.1. Lineage (NCBI taxonomy): Bacteria > Bacillati > Actinomycetota > Actinomycetes > Mycobacteriales > Nocardiaceae > Nocardia > Nocardia sp. CA-151230. The sequence goes on along the minus strand of NZ_CP192061.1, from coordinate 1,548,038 downwards.
AGAAGCAGGGCGGCAAGATGATCCGGGTGGCGGTCGACGGGGAGACCCTCGCGCGGGCCGGATCGATGGTGGCCTATCAGGGCGATCTGCAGTTCAAGGCGCTCGGGTCGGGTGGGATCGGGCGGGCGATCCAGCAGCGGCTCACCGGTGAGGGCGTACCGCTCATGCAGGTGTCGGGGCGCGGGGATCTGTTCCTGGCCAATGCCGCCTCCGATGTGCACATCGTGGACCTGGACGGCACTGACGGCCTGACCATCAATGGCGCGAACGTGCTGGCCTTCGACTCCACGCTGTCCTACAAGATCCAAAGGGTCCAGGGCGCGGCCGGTTACGCCAGCAATGCGGGCTTCTTCAACTGCGTCTTCACCGGTCGCGGCCGGATCGCCATCACCACCCACGGCTCCCCCGTGGTCCTGAATGTCGACCAGCCGACCTATGCCGATCCGCAGGCCGCGGTGGCCTGGTCGTCCAGCCTGCAGACCGGCATCAAGCGCAATGACTCCTTCGGCTTCAGCCGCCTGATCGGCCGCAGCACCGGCGAGGGCCTGACCCTGTCGTTCTCGGGCCGCGGCTTCGTCATCGTGCAGCCCTCCGAGCTGCCGCCGGGCGGTTTCATCGGTGGGACCGGCGGCGGTCAGGAGGCCGGGCAGTCGGGCGGCATGTTCGGCGGCCTGCTCGGCTGACCCGCAGTTCACCGATCAGCTGTTAGGTTCGAGAGGCACGTCTCGTTCCGATGGAGGGGTTTTGCGCACACTCACCCGAATCCTGCTGATGCTGGTCACACTGGTCTCCGCGCTGGCCCTGGCGCCCTCCCAGGCCATGGCCATCCCCGCCGACCCGTCGCTCGACGAGGCCACCTCGCAGCAGCTGGACGTGCTGCTCGCCCTGCGCAACTCGATCACGGGCACCCGGACCGACGCGATCGCCCAGCTCTCCAGCCGCTTCCTCGGCACCCCCTACGGCGCGAACATGCTCATGGGCTCCGCCACCCAGCCCGAACAGCTGGTCATCGACTTCCGCCGCGTCGACTGCTTCACCTACCTCGACTACGTGGAAGCCCTGAGCCGCTCCACCACCCGCGCAGACTTCATCCAGAACCTGGTGGCCACCCGCTACGCCGACGGCCGGGTCGAATTCACCAGCCGCAAGCACTTCTTCACCGACTGGGCCGCCGTCAACCGCATCGCCGCCACCGACATCACCCCCACCCTCACCCCCGCCGCGGTCACCGTCACCAAGCACCTCAACGCGAAAGCCGATGGCGGCAACTATCTTCCGGGCATCCCGGTGGTGGACCGCGACATCACCTACATCCCCAGCGGCTCCTTCGACAACGCCGTCATCACCGCCCTCCACACCGGCGACTACCTCGGCGCCTACACCCCCGACGCCGGCCTCGACGTCTCCCACGTGGGCGTCTTCATCAGCACCCCGAACGGCCCGATGTTCCGCAACGCCTCCTCCCTGACCGCCGACAACCAGGTCGTCGACACCCCCTTGACCCAGTACCTCACCACGGTCCCGGGCCTGGTCGTGCTGCGCCCGAACTGATTCGGCCGCGCTCAGACCAGATGCACCTCGACGCCGGCGTCGCGGATGGGGGTGAGGGCGGCGGGGTCGGCGTCGCGGTCGATGACCAGGACGTGGATGGCGTCGATGGGGCAGATGCGGGCGAGAGCGGTGCGGTTCAGTTTGTCGGCGGTGGCGACCGCGATGACGCGGTGGGCGCGGCGGACCATTTCGGCATTGATGCCCGCCTCGTCGAGGTGGCGGCATTGGGCGCCGCCCTCGGCGGAGATCGCGCCGACGCCGAGAATCACGGTGTCCAGGCGTAATTCGGCCAGGGCCAGGGCGGCCAGGGGGCCGTGGAGTTCGTAGGACTCGCGGCGGGCCAGGCCGCCGAGGCAGATGGTGCGCAGGTGGGGGCGCAGGACCAGTTCGGCGGCGATATTGAGGGCGTTGGTGACGATGGTGAGTTCATGGTCGGTGGAGGTGGGGAGGTCGGGGCGCGCGGCCAGGGCGCGGGCCACGGCCGTGGTGGTGGTGCCGCCGTTGAGCGCCACCACTTCGGCCGGATCGATCAGGGCCGCAACGTGTTCGGCGACGCGCTGTTTGGACTCGTCGGCGCTGCCGCGGTAGCGGGCGGGGAGGTCGTAGGCGACGGCGGTGGCGACGATGCCGCCGTGGGTGCGGGTGGCCAGACCCTGGTCGGCGAGCGCGGTGAAGTCGCGCCGGATGGTGGCGGGGGACGCACCGAGGCGGGCGGCGGCCTCCTCGACCGAGAGGCGGCCCGCGTCGGCGAGCAGTTCCAGCAGGCGATTCCAGCGCCGGGAACGGTCTGCGGGAGCGGTCATTTGACGCTGCCGGCGGTCAGGCCGGCGACCAGGCGCTTCTCGATGAGCGCGAACAGAATCACGACGGGCACGATGCCGACGGTAGAGATGGCGAACACATATTGCCAAGCCACGTCGTACTGCCCGACGAACTTGGTGAGCGCCACCGACAGCGGCTGATTCTCCGGCGTGGTGAGAATGACCAGGCTGGCGGCGAATTCGTTCCAGCACGAGACGAAGGCGAACACGGTGGCGGTGACGATGCCCGGCCATACCAGCGGCAGGCTCACCCGGGTCAGGATCTGCCAGCGGTTCAGCCCGTCCAGCTGGGCGGCCTCCTCCACCTCGACCGGCACCCCGGCGAAGAAGCTGTGCAGGATCCACACCGCGAACGACAGATTGAACGCGCCGTTCACCAGGATCATGGCGAGCCAGGTGTCGTTGATACCGAGGGTGAAGAACTCGCGCAGCAGGCCGGTCACCAGCACGGTCGGCTGCAGCATCTGGGTGACCAGCACCAGACCCAGGAACAGCGTCTTGCCCGGAAACCGCCGCCGCGCGGTGTAATACGCGGCCGGAATGGCCACCACCAGCACCAGCAGCGTCCCGAACACCGAGATCACCAGGGTGCTCACCAGATTGAACGGCAGCGGCGTCTCCGGCGTGTGCCACATGGTGGCGTAGTTGTCCGGACGCCACTGCCGCGGCAGGTAGGCCGGCGGGATCCGCAGGATCTCCGAACGCGGCTCGAGCGACCCGAGCACCATGACCAGATAGGGCAGCAGGAACACCGCCGCCAGCACCGCGCCGACGGCCGTGAGCCCCCACCGGCGCCGGGTCATCGGGCTTCCTCGCCGGCAGGCCGGATCAGCTTCACATAGATCGCGATGATCACCAGGATCAGCACGAAGTTCAGCACGCTCATGGCGGCTGCCGTGGCGACCTGCTGATTCTGCCGAATCAGCTTGAAGGTCAACGTGGTCGTGGTGTCCGCCGAGAAGCCCGCGATGCTGCCGGTCAGCACCTGCAGGATCGGCAGCGAGTTGAACGAGTTGATGATGTTGATGACCGTCGCCACCGCCATGGCCGGACGCAGTTGCGGCAGTGTCAGATACAGGTACCGCTGCCAGGAGCTCGCCCCGTCGACCCGCCCCGCCTCGTCGATATCGGACGGAATCGATTGCAGCCCCGCCAGAATCGTGTAGGTCGTGAACGGCACGGACACGAACACCGCCACCCCGATGGCCACCAGGAACGCCGGCCCCGGCTGCTTGGTGAATCCGAAACCCCGATCCAGCACTCCGATATCGACCAGGAACCGGTTGGCGATCCCCACATCCGGATCCAGCATGTAGTCGAAGATGGTGGTCGTCATGACCACCGACGCCGCCCACGGCACCAGGATGGCCAGCCGCACCGCCGTCCGCCCCGGGAAGTCCTTGTTCAGGAACTGCGCCAGCCCCGCCGAGAGCACCAGCGTGATCACCACGACCGCCACCACCCACACCACGGTGTGCGCCAGGATCGCGGGCAGTTCGTCGATGGCGAACAGCCTGCGGAAGTTGGCGAATCCGGCCGGGCCGCGGTCGGTCCCGTAGGCGCTCAGGTCGCGGGTCGAGGTCCAGATCATGTACCCGGCCGGATAGGCCACCACCGCCGCGATCAGGACCAGCACAGGGCCGATCCACGGCAACGCGCGCAGCGTGGCCGTGGATCGATGGGAGGCGACGCCCCTCAACTCGCCGCCTGCTGAATCTTCTGCAGCACCGAGGCCGGGTCGCTGCCCTGCGCGATCGTGCCCATCTGCTGCCGGATGGCGCCCTGTGCGGCACCCCATTTCGGGTTGTTGCTCGGATAGAACTTCGCGACCGGCAGGGTGGCGGCGAACGCCTTGGTGACGGGATCGTCGGTGAGTGCCGCTGCACCGCTGGTGGTAATGGGGATGAAGTGCTCGCCGCTGACGAACTTGGCGTAGACGGCCGCGGAGTAGAAGTAGCTGAGGAACTTCTTGATGGCCGCGGCCTTGGTGCCGTCCTTCTTGAAGGCCATCAGGTGGTCGGCCACACCGAGGGTGGACGGGTCGCCGGTCTTGGTCGGCGAGGGTGCGGTGGCGTACTTCAGGCTCGGATTCTTGGCGGCGATCTGGCTGATGGTGGGCGGCAGCCCCTCGATCATGCCGATCTTGCCCTGGATGAACGCATTGATGACGTCGAGCCGGTTGGTGGCGCCCGGATTCGGTTCGGTCGCACCGGCGTCCGCGATGGCCTTCATGGCCCGCACGCCCTCGAGGTTCTGCGGGGTGTCGACGGTGACCTTGTCGCCGTCGGACCAGGTGCCTCCCGCGCCGAAGGTCCAGATGGAGGTCTCGCCCTGGGCCTCCTCGCTGCCCAGCGGCAGCCCGTACCCGGAGACGCCGCCGAGGGCCTGGATCTTCTTGGCGTCGTCGGTGAGCTCCGTCCACGTCCGGGGCGGTGCGCCGATGCCCGCCTTGGCGAAGAGTTCGGTGTTGTAGAACAGCGTGCGGGTGGAGGCGAAAAGTGGTAGCGCCCACTGGGTTCCGTCGATGGACGCGTTCTTGGCGAAGCCGGGCTGGATGTCGGCGATCACCGCGGGGTCGGCGACATCGGTGGCCGGGTACAGCTGGCCGTCGGTGGCGTAGGTCGAATAGGCGTCGATGTTCAGGATGTCGGGTGTGGTGCCCTTGGACTGCAGTTTGGTGCGCAGAACATCATTGATCGAATCCCAGGACTCCATCGAGAGTTTGACCTTGACGTCCGGATTGGCCTTCTGGAAATCCGCGATGATGGCGTCCCACTCGGCCTTGGTCCCGTCGCTGTAGGTCGGCGCGAGGAAGGTGAGCGTATTGGGGTCCGAGTCGTCGGATTTGCTCCCGCCGAAACCGCAGGAGGACACCGTCAGCACCAGGCCGGTCAGCAGCGCCACCGAGGAAAGTGCGCCGCGCAGTGGACGTTTCACGACAAGGGCTCCTCAATCTGCACACCCTGCGACGCGAATCGCGGATGATGAATGAAGCGAACGATTCGGTATGTCCGAATCTAACGCGAAGTCTGCTCGAATGTGATCGTTTGGCCGGGAAAATTGACAGGAACGATCACTGGGTTGATCCTGGGTACGTGCTGCCCGAGGCAAATCGAATCTCCATCCCCGCAAGCCATCCGGCCGCCGGATCCCATCTCGCGGGTGAGGTCTCAACCCAGCCCGACGACTGGGCCCGCGCCGCAGCCACCGCCGCCGCGCACCGCCACCTGCTGCCCGTTTCGGGCGAACGGGTGGCCGTACTCGGCTGCGGCACCTCGCTGTTCATGGCCCGCGCCTTCGCGGCACTGCGCGAATCCGCCGGGCAGGGGCTCACCGACGCCTGGCCGGCGGGCGATCCGCGCCTGCGCGATCTCGCGGGGATCGGCCGCGGCTACGACCGCTATCTGGTGATCTGCCGCTCCGGCACCACCACCGAGGTGCTGGACGCCATCTCCACACTGCCCGAGGAGATTCCGCGCACGGTCATCAGCTCCAGCCCCGGCACGCCGGTGCTCGAGCTGGCCGACCCCATCCTCATCGACGAGGTGGACGAGCGATCGGTGGTCCAAACCCGGTTCGCCACAACGACGCTGGCGCTGCTGCGCTGGCACCTCGGCGAGGATCTGCGCCCGGTGATCGCACAGGCCCGGGCCGTGCTCGCCGACCACGACCCCGCTGCGCTGAACAGTGTCCGCGATGCCGAGCAGATCACTTTCGTGGGAATGGATTTCGCCGCCGCGATCGCCGACGAGGCCGCGCTGAAGCTGCGCGAATCGTGCCGCTCCTGGACCGAGTCCTACCTGTCCACCGAGTACCGGCACGGCCCCATCAGCATCGCCGGACCCGGCCGCGCGGTGTGGGCGCTGGGCCCGCAGCCGCCCGGGCTCACGGACGACATCCGCGCCACCGGAGCACATGTCGAGCAGCGCGACATCGACCCCTTGGCCGAGCTGGTGCGAGTGCACCTGCTGTGCCTGCTGCGGGCCGCCGACCTGGGTTTGGACCCCGATCACCCGCGCAACCTGACGCGATCGGTCATCCTGGGCTGATGGGTGTGCCGTGATGGCTGACGCAGCAACGGATCTGGTGCTCGCCGTGGACGTCGGGGGCGGCACCACCAAGGCCGAGATCACCGATGCGGGCGGCGCTGTCCGATGCGGGGCAACCGTCGGGACACCGCGCGGCGAGGCTGCCTTCGATGCCATCGAACGGCTCGGCGGCGAGCTGCTGGCGGCCCTGCCGCCGGGCCACCGGCAGCGGGTGGCGCGGGCGGCGGTGGTCCTGCCCGGGCTGGTCGACTCCGACCGCGGCATCGCGGTGTTCAGCAGCAATCTCGGCTGGCGGAATGCGAAGGTGGGCAATCGTTTCGCCGACGGCTGGGGCCTGCCGGTGCTCATCGACCACGACGTGACCGTGGCGGGCTGGGCCGAATGGCGTTTCGGCGCGGGCCGCGGCCTCGACGATGTCTGCGTCCTGATCCTCGGCACCGGCATCAGCGGCACGCTGTCGGTGGGCGGCCGCCTGGTGCGCGCCCCCGCCGGCCGGCTCGGCCTCGCACAGGCCGGGGAATACGGCCACATCCCGGTGCGCTACCGCGACGGGCTACCCTGCCCGTGCGGCAATACCGGCTGCGTCGAGACGGTCGCGTCGGGACCGGCCATCGTCCGCGCCTACGCCGCCAGCACCGGCCGCGAAATCACTGGCGCGGAAACCGTTTTCGCCGCCGTCGACACCGATCCGCAGGCGCGGGCAGTAATCGACGATGCCATCGACGCGCTGGCCGCGGGCCTGCTGGGTGTGGTGCACGCGAGCTGCCCCGAGCTGATCGTGCTCGGCGGCGGCCTGGCCCGCGCGGGCGCGGTCCTCACCGACGGCCTGCACGCTCGGCTCGCCACCCTGCTGCGGGTGGCGCCCGTCCCCCGGGTCACACTGGGCGAGTTCGGTATTCGGGCCGGTCTGATCGGCGCGGCCCACCTGGCGCGGACGGGTGAACTGCGATGAGCGGCCGGCGCGGACTCGAATTGCGCGGCCGGGTGGTGACCCGGGCGGGGGTGCTGGAGGACGGTGTCGTCTCGATTCGAGGCGAGCGGGTGGCCACGGTGCGACCGGCCACCGAATGGGCCACGACCCACCGCGAACTGCCGCCCGAATACGCGGGCACGATCGTCCCCGGCCTGGTGGACATCCACACCCACGGCGGTTTCGGCCATCGTTTCGACACCGAGGATCCGGCGGAGGCGCGCGCGGCCGCGGCCTTCCATCACCGGCGCGGCTCGACCAGCGTGCTGGCCAGCCTGGTGACCGCGGCGCCCGACACCATGGTGGCCCAGGCCGCCGTGCTGCGGAGGCTGGCCGCCGACGGGGCCATCGCCGGTATCCACGTCGAGGGACCGTTCCTGTCCCGGACCCGCTGCGGGGCACACGATCTCGGCTGCCTCATCGATCCGGATCCCGTGCTGATCGACCGCCTGCTGCGGGCCACCGAGGGCAGCCTGCGGGTCATGACCCTGGCCCCGGAACGTGCCGGATTCGACACCGCCGCAAAACAATTGATCGACGCTGGCGTGGTGGTCGCCGTCGGCCACAGCGATTCGAGCTATGCCCGCTTCCGGGCGGCACTGAGCCCGGAGGGGTCCGCCACCCTGGTCACCCATCTCGCCAACGGCATGCCGCCGCTGCATCATCGGGCGCCCGGGCCGGTGGCGGCGGGCCTGGTCGCGGCGGCTCAGCGGCAGGCCTTCGTGGAGGTGATCGGAGACGGCGTGCACGTCGATTCCGGTTTCGGCGCACTGGTTTTCGCCACCGCCCCCGACCGTGTGGTGCTGGTCACCGACGCCATGCAGGCCGCGGGCATGCCGGACGGGCAGTACCGGCTGGGACCCCGGCCGGTCACCGTGACCGACGGTGTGGCCCGGGTGCCGGGCGGCTCGCTGGCGGGCGGCACCGCGACACTGCTGCACTGCCTGCGCTGGGCGGTCCGCGAGTGCGGCGTCCCGCTGTACGACGCCGTCGCGGCCGTCACCTCCACCCCCGCCGACGCCACCGGGCTGGATCAGGTCGGCGACCTGCGGCCGGGTCTGTACGCCGACGCCGTGGTACTCGACGACGACCTCAACCTGCGGCGGGTGCTGCGGCGGGGACGGTGGCTGGCGTGATCCTCACCGTCACCATGAATCCCGCCTACGACCTGACCTACCGGCTCGAACGCCTGGAACGCGGACGCGCCCAGCGGGTGCTCTCGGTCGAGCAGCGCCTGGGCGGCAAGGGCATCAATGTCACCCGCGTCCTGTGCCAGCTCGGAAGTTGTGTGCGGGCAACGGGATTCGCCGACCACACCTTCGCCGCGGCGGCCGCCGCCGAATTTCCCGCCGACTTCGTGCCCGCCCTGCCATGGGTCCGGCGCACCCTGGTGATCAGCGAATCCCGCGACGGCACCGCCACCGGCCTGTGGGAGCCGGGCGCGTACGTGCACGAGCCGCACGCCGTGGACCGGCTGCTGGATCGCGTCGCGTTCCTGCTGCCCGAGCTGCGCGGGCTGGTGATCTCCGGATCGCTGCCCGGCGGGGTCGACGACGCCGTGCCCGCCGACCTGGTGCGCACGGCCGTCGCGGCGGGCGTACCGGCCGTGTGCGATGTCGACGGTCCGGCGCTGAAGCTCGCGGCCGCCGTTCCCGGCGTCGTGCTCACCCCCAATCAGGATGAGCTGGAACGTCTCACCGGCGTGGTCGCCGATACCCCGCGGGCCGTGGCGGCCGCCGCCGGCTCACTGCTGGCGGCCGGTGTCCGCGCCGTCGTCGCCACCCGCGGCCCGGCCGGCGTGGTCGCGGTGACGGCGTCGGGGGCCTGGTCGGCGACACTGCCGGAACCGTTGGCCGGCAATCCGACCGGCGCGGGCGATGCGGCCGCGGCCGCGGTGATCCGCGCGCTGGCCGCCCAGAGCGAGCCGGACTGGCCTGCCCTGCTCACCGATGCCGTCGCGACTTCCGCGGCGGCCGTGGTGATCCCGGTGGCGGGCGAGATCGACCTGACGCTCCGCGACCGCCTCGCCCCCGCCGTCAGCGTCACCGCACTGATCCCGGAGTCCCACCCGTGACGCTGGTCCCGCTCGCCGAGCTGCTCGCCGCCGCCCGTCCCGGCGGGCTGGGCGCGTTCAATGTCATCACCCTGGAGCACGCGCAGGCCATCGCCGCCGCGGCCGAGTCCGCGAATCGGCCTGCGGTGCTCCAGATTTCGGAGAACACCGTCCACTACCACCGGGGCCTGAAGCCGCTCGCGCACGCCTGCCTGGACCTGGCCGCCGACAGCCCCGCCGACCTCGCGGTCCACCTGGACCACGCCACGTCTCGCGAATTGGTCACGCAGGCGGTGGAACTCGGCATCACCTCGATCATGTACGACGGCTCCGCCCTCGACTACACCGCCAATGTCGAGGCCACCGCGGCCATCACCCGCTGGTGCCACGAGCGGGGCGTGCACGTGGAGGCCGAGCTGGGCGCGATCGGCGGCAAGGACGGTGCCCACACCCCCGGTGTGCGTACCGATCCCGACGAGGCCGTCGCCTTCGTCTCGTCGACCGAGGTGGACGCGCTGGCCGTGGCGGTCGGCTCCGCCCACGCCATGCGCACCCGCGATGCCATGCTGGACACCGAGTTGATCGCCGCCCTGGCCGCGAAACTCCCGGTCCCCCTGGTACTGCACGGATCGTCGGGCGTCTCCGACGCCGGCCTGGGCGCGGCCGTCCGGCACGGCATGGCGAAGATCAATATCGCGACCCGCCTGAATATCGCACTGGCCGAATCGGTTCGGTCGACCCTCGCGACACACCCGGACCTCTCCGACCCACGCCGATATCTGGGTCCCGGCCGGACCGCGATCCAGCACGAGGTCGAGCACTACCTCTGCGTCCTGTCCCCCGGGCGGGGGATGCCGGGTCCCGCGCAGGCGTGACGATCGGCTCGCGAAACTGTCCTACGCTGCCCGGGAATCGCCACTTCGGCAGTAGGAGGCCCCTTGTTCGGCAGACGTGGATTCCTGACGGGAGCAGCGGCATCGGTGACGGCGGCGGTGGCCGCCACCACGACCGGACCGGCACCCCGGGCCCGAGCCGATGTGGACCCGGGCAAACCGAACATCCTCGTCGTCATCGTCGACGAGATGCGCGCGCCCGCCTGGTTCCCCGATCAGCAGACCCTGGATCAGCTGCTGCCCAATCTGGCCCGCATCCGGCACGGCAGCGTCTCGTTCGAGCAGCACTACACCGCCGCCAACGACTGCACTGCCTCCCGCGGCGCGCTGGTGACCGGGCTCTACAGCCATCAGACCGGCTGCATGGTGGTCTCGGAATCCACGCTCTCCCCGCGCTTCCCGACCTGGGGCTCCATGCTGCGCGAGCAGGGCTACGAGACGACCTGGTGGGGCAAATGGCATCTGGGCCACTACCCGGACCGCACGCCGGGCGCGCTGGACGCCTACGGGTTCGGCGGCGGCACCTACCCGTCGCCGAACGGCGCGCCGGGGCAGGGATTGCAGGCCGATCCGAAGATCGTCGACGACTTCGTGGACTGGTTCGAGCACGATTCCGGCGGGTCGCCGTGGTGCACCACGGTGTCACTGGTGAATCCGCACGACATCCAGTACTGGCCGCGCTGGACCCGCCGCGACCAGGCCAACCTCGACATTCCACGCTGGATGGACCAGTTGCCCGGGAATTTCGAATCGCTGGAACAGCTTTCGGCCAAGCCGCGGCTGCAGATGGCACTGGTGCAGGCGTCGGTGGTGGCGTTCGGGCTCGCACCCTACGGCACGCCCGAGGCCACCCAGGCCTGGATCGACATGCGCAACCTGTACCTATGGCTGCAGCAGCAGGTCGACGGGCAGATCGGCCGGGTCCTCGACACGCTGTACTCGCGACCGGACGTCGCCGCCAATACGGTCATCGTCTTCACCTCCGATCACGGCGATTACGCCGGATCGCACGGGCTGCACGGCAAGGGCGGCGGCGCCTACGACGAGGCGGTCCGGGTGCCGCTGTACGTGCACGACCCGCGCGGATACCTCAGCCCCACCGATTCCACCAGCGCCCGCACGCAACTCACCTCCAGCGTGGACCTCACGCCCCTACTGCTGACCATCGCCACCGGCGGCTCGGACTGGCGGGCCGGGGACCGCTACGAGCATCTGCGGGGCCGCCTGGACCTGGCTGCCCTGTGCCGCAATGCCTCCGCCGCCGGACGCCCGTGGATCGCGCACACCACCGACGAGTCCACCATCGAGGAGGCGGCGATCCTGTTCGACCACAACGCGCCCGGCCACGTGGCCATGGTGCGCACGGCCGACGCCAAGTTCGCGTCCTACTCGAAGTGGCTGGACGGCCGCATCCAGATCGACGCGTCGGCCGAGCAGGAGTTCGAGCTCTACGACTACTCCACCGAGAACGGCCGGCTGGAGCTCGACAATCAGGCGGCGACCGGAAATCCGCAGCGGGACACCATGGCACAGCTGCTGGCGCAGGCCATCGACACCGAGATCCAGCAGCCGCTGCCCGGGTACCTGAAGGACGCCCAGGAGCAGGGCATCGACGACTATGTGCAGTCCAACCGCAGCATCGCCGCGCGCGCCGAACGCCTGGGCAACTTCCTGGAGGACTTCCTCACGCCGAAGTGACGAACTCGCGCAGGGTGATCGGCGAGTGGCCGGTGAACCGCTCGATGGATTCGGTCACGCGGAAGAGCTCGTGACCGGATCCGATAGCGGCGAACATGGTCCACAGGTGGGTCAGGTGCTCGACGGCCACCGCGTCGCGGTAGACGGTCATGGCCCACTCCGACCACTCCGCCGGATCGACGTTCCGGTAGGGGACGCCGAACAGTTCGGCGGCCTCGCCGACGGTCATGATCTCGCCCGCCAACCACAGCACCGGATCCACCGGGCCCTCGGTGCGCAGCACGCCCGCCCCGACCCCCGCCACATCCGCGCCCGCGATGAGCGGCAGCACGGTGTCGGGCGAGCCGAGCGGCAGCGCCAGCTCCCCGCGGTCGCCGATGGCCACCCGCAGGTTCTCGTAGAACACCGCCGCGCGCAGGTGCACGGCGCCGATGCCGGCGGTGTCGAGCACCTGTTCGGCCACCCAGTGCCGCCGCATGTGCGGGGTGCCCGCCTGCGGATCGGAGCCGAGCTGTGAGGTCGCGACCACGCGCTGCAGCCCGGCCTGACGGCCGACGGCCGCGAGAACCGCTGTGGCGTCGATCATTCCGGCGGTCACCGGATAGGTGAAGTAGGCCCGGCGCACGCCCTGCAGGGCGGGTGTCACGGCGGTGATCTCGCGCAGATCGCCGACGACGACCTCCGCGCCCGAATCCTTCAGCTCGGCCGCACGGCCGTCATCGCTGTGCACGAAGGCACGCACCGGCAGACCCGCGCGCATCAGGGTTTCGGCGACCAGCCGGCCGGTGCCGCCCTGGCTTCCACCGGCCGCGCCGGTGACGAGAATCGGTTCCATTGCTCTGCTCCTCACGCCGTCGCCGGCAACCGTAGTTCGAAGGCCCCGCGCGCGGCGAGGCCGCTCAGGAAGTCCACGGCGTCGAAAGCCTCACCGGGACTGGCGACTCCGCTCTTCGCACCGCCCTCGGCGAGCCGCACCGCGGCTTCCACCGAGGCCAGCGCGGCCGCCGACCACAGGTCCCGGCCGGTCAGCGTCCCGGCCGCGGAGCCGCCGGGCGCGAGAACCTGTGCGGCGATCATGAATTCGCTCGCGGCGCGGGCGGCCGCGTCCACCTGCTCACTGGCGAAGGCCTGCTCCTCCTCGAACGTGCGCGAGGTCAGCTGCGCCTCCACCGCCCTGGTGCGGGTGTGCCGGGGCACCGTGACCGCTTCCGGGAACGGCACCGGCGCGATCATGGGCCGCGGCCCGACCGGCGGCGGGAACGCGAAGATCGCCTGTCGCGGTTCCACGAATCCGTACCGCTGCTCGCCGTCCTCGTAGCCGATGCGATCCGTGTCGGCGAACAGCAGCCGCGCGGTCTCCACCGCGCCATGGGTCATCATCCAGTTGGTGACGTTGTAGGCCACCGTGATCCGGTCGATGTCGGGGATCCCGCGCGCGACCGCGCCGGCCAGCAGATCACCCAGTCCCCCATAGAAACTCACGCTGGGCAGCATGGTGATACCGGCCCGCTGCGCGGGCTCGGTGAAGCTGTCGAACAGCCGCTTCACGTGATGCACCTCCACCGCGTGATCGACATAGTGGCAACCGCCCTCGACGGCGGCGGTGGCGACCGGCAGTCCGGTGGTGGCGAAGGGCCCCGCGCAGTGGATGATCACGTCGGCGGCCTCGGCCAGCGCCCGCAATGCCGCTGGATCATCCAGCGCGGCGGGCATCACCCGCGAACAGCCCAGGGCAGCCAGAGCATCCGGATCTCGCCCGGACACCACCACCTCTTTTCCCCGTGCGGCGAGATCAGCGGCGACCAGGCGACCGGTGTGACCGGTGGCCCCGTAGATGGCGAATACGGTCATGAAAGATCAACTCTTTTGACTCGACGGACAATTCGAAAATCAGTTCATGTATATAGACCGCCGCGCCGACGAAAAGTCATCGCTTATCGCCGGGGAATTTCGATTCCCGGATCCCCGCACCCCGGAGCCGGATCAGGAAAGACGCACGGGCAATCGCTTCATGCCGTGGATCACGGCATTCGGATACCACCGCAGCTCGGAGTCGTCGACGGCCAGCGTGATGTCCGGAAAGCGTTGCAGCAGCGCACTGAAGGCCACCCGGCCCTCGAGGCGGGCCAGGGGCGCACCGACACAGTAGTGGATGCCGTAGCCGAAGCCCAGGTGGGCGGTGCGGTCGGCCGTGGGGTCGACGCGGTGCGGATCACTGAAGTGGCGCGGGTCGCGATTGGCGGCGGCCAGAGCCACCAGGACCATTTCGCCCTCGGGAATGACGGTGCCGCCCACGGTGATCGGTTCGCTGGTGAAGCGCAGGGTGGCCATGTCGACCGGGCCGTCGAAGCGGAGGAATTCCTCGACGGCGGCGGGGATCAGGTCCGGGTCGTCGCGCAACCGTTCCAGCCAGGGACGGTCGCGCAGCAGGGCGAGCATGCCGTTGCCGACCAGGTTCACCGTGGTCTCGTGCCCGGCGACCAGCAGCAGCAGTGCCATGCCGATGAGCTCGCCCTCGTCGAGCTCGGCGTCGTCGGCGACCAGCGCCGAGAGCACATCCTCGCCGGGCTCGGCCCGCTTGCGCTGCAGTATCTTCCGCAGGAACGCCACCATCTCGTCGTGCGCCCGGGCCCGGTCCACGTCCGGCTCCAGGGTGCCGACGAGGGCCTTGGTCCACTCACGGAAGGTGCCGTGGTCCTCGATGTCCACATCCAGCAGGTGACAGATCACCGCCACCGGCAGCGGCACCGCGAAGGCCTGCAGGAGATCCACCTGCTCGTGCCCGGCCATGGCGTCGAGCAGGTCGTTCGCCGTCCGTTCGATGATCGGCTGCAGCGCGGCCACCCGGCGCGCGGTGAACGCCTGGGACACCGCCTTGCGCAGCCGGGTGTGGGTGGGCGGATCGGCATTGAGCATGTGCCGCAGGCCGTCGTGAGTGCGCGGCCCCGCCCAGGTCCCGGCGTACTTGCGCTCGATCACCGCTTCCAGCCGGTCGATGTCCTTGCACAGCCGCGGATCCGCCAGCGCCGCGCGCGCCTCCTCGTAGCCGATGATGAGCCAGCGGTCCACGCCGTCGCCGAAATGCACCCGGTAGACGGGGCCCTGCTCGCGCCAAAGCCGGTAGTACGCATGCGGATTGGCGAAGAAGTGCTCGCCGAGCAGCTCGGTCACCCTTCCGACGGTACGGGAAGTCAGCGCTTGGCGGCGGCGCGTTCCCGCATGCGGTTGAGGGTCAGCCGCCAGGCGGTCGTGGCCAGGTCGACCGGAAGGCGGGGTGTGGCGGCCCGTTTGGTCATCGTCAGGCGGGCCTTCCGCATGATCTCGGCGGGCGCCTTGTCCGGGTGGCCGGTGTCGAACGGCGGGTGCGGGTCGTATTCGATGTAGAGCTGGGTCATCTGCGCGACCTGCTCCCCCGCGATCCGGCCCACCAGCCACAGCCCGAGGTCGATTCCGGCGGAAACCCCGGCGGCGGTGACGATCTTGCCGCTGTGCACGATCCGGTCGTGCGGGCGCGACTCGGCCCCGAACGCCGCCAGGGCGGGCTGAGCGGCCCAGTGCGTGGTGGCGGGATGACCGCGCAGGATGTCGGCGGCGGCCAGGATCAATGCACCGGAACAGACCGAGGTGGTCCACTGCGTGTTCGGGTGCACGGCCCGCAACCAGTCGATGAGCTCGCGATTGGCCATGGCCTCGGTGGTCGCGGCCTCGGATCCACCGACCAGCACCAGATCCGGTGCGGGGGTCTCGGCGAAGGTGTGGGTCGCGCCCAGCGCCAGCACTCCGCTGTCGGAGACGATCGGGCCGACTTCATTGGAAACGAACCGCAATTCGCTGTCCGGAATCATCCGCAGCACCTCGTACGGACCGATCGCGTCGAGCACGGTCATGCCCGGGTAGAGCACGATGGCGATCTGGAATGTCATGGGACACTCCCCCTTTCAGAATGTGGTGAACCGGGCGCGGTACTCGCCCGGCGGTATGCCCAGCTGGCGGTGAAAGATTCGGTACAGGGTCTCGGGGCTCCCGAGCCCGACGGCAGCGGCGATCCGATCCATGGGCTGGTCGGTGGTCTCCAGCAGGCGCCGGGCCGCGGCCACGCGGACCTGCTCGACATAGCGGGCGGGGGTGGTCCCCGTCTCGCCGGCGAAGACGCGGGAGAAGTGCCGGATGCTCATGCCGACCCGCCCGGCCAGCGCGGACAGCGAGAGATCCGCCTCCGGATTCTCCTCCATCCAGACCTGCAGCGCCCGTAGCGAATTCCGCTTCGGCGGGTTGGCCGCGAGCGGCGCGCTGAACTGGCTCTGCCCGCCGGGGCGGTGCAGGTACACCACCATCCAGCGCGCCACCTCGCGCGCCAGGTCCGGCCCGTGGTCGGCGGCCACGATGGCCAGCGCCAGGTCGATGCCCGCGGTCACCCCGGCCGAGGTCCACATCGGCCCGTCGCGCACATAGATGCGGTCGGGTTCGGTGGTGATCGCCGGGAACTGCTCGGCCAGCAGCTCACCGCCCGCCCAGTGCGTGGTGGCGCGGCGGCCGTCCAGCAGTCCGGCCCGGGCCAGCAGGAAGGTGCCCGAGCACACCGAGCCCACCCGATCCGAGCCGCCGGCCAGCCGCCGGATGCCGGTCACCAGATCGGCGTCCCCGGCCGCGGCCCATACGGTCAGCCCGCCCACCACGAGCAGCGTGTCCAGCGGCCCGTCCCAGGTGTCGAGCCCGTGCGCCGCGGTCACCTCGATGCCGCACGAGGAACGCACCGGACCGGCCTGCGCGGCGGCCAGTTCGACCCGATAGCCCGGGGTCGCGCCGAGCGCGGCCGCCCCGGTGAACACGTCGGCGGGCCCGGCGAGATCGGTCAGCTGGAACCCGTCGAAGACCACTATCAACACCACCCGCATGCCTTCAGCCTGCGGTCTCCGCCCCGATGGCGTCAATGACACGACTCTTGCAGATCCGGCCATCCGGCACTAGCCCGGAGGTTGCCGACCGACCTGGCATGAGCTGAATCACCCCGGCCCGCTTGATATGAATGCGGGGTGGCCCGACACCTTTTCCTGTGCCCCCTGCGGTGGTCCGACATGGACGCCGACGGGCATGTGCACAATGCGGCGCACCTGCGCTACCTGGAGGAATCCCGCATCGACCTGTTCTGGACGCGGGGTTTCGGCGGCGCCAATGTGGTCGCGCAGATGGACATCGACTATCTGACGCCGCTGCGCTACCGCCAGCAGCCGGTGCGGGTGGAGACCTGGGTGACCAAGATCGGCACCTCGTCGTTCGCGCTGCAGCAGGAGATCCGGGACGAGGACGTGGTGTACTCCACGGCCGTGTGCACCATGGTCGCCTTCGACCAGACCGCCCAGAGGTCGCGCCCGCTGCCCGAGGATCAGCGCCACCTGCTGAAGGATCTGGAAGCCTGATGCACACCTACGACATCCAGCTGCGCCGCACCGACATCGACGCGCAGCAGCACCTCAACAATGTGGTGTTCGCCCAGTACCTGGACGAGGCCCGCTCGGATCTGCTGGGCCGCTACGAGTCTCTGGCGGGTAGCCACGAGTCTCTGCCGGGTAGCCACGAATCCGGCAGCGCCCGGTGGCGGGTGGTGGTCGCGGGCCAGCGCCTGTCCTATCGCATGCCGCTGCTCTTCCGGGCCGCGCCGGTCAGCGTCACCTCGGTCGTGAAACGCATCGGCACCACCTCGTTCACCCTGGCCCACGAGGTCCGCGACGCCGAATACCTGTATCTCTCCGCCACTTCCACGCTGGTCGCCATCGACGACGGCGCGCCACGCCCGCTGACACGCGGAGAACGCGAATATCTGATGACCTTGGCGGCCCCGCACGCTTAGACTTGTTCGTATCGCCTGGTCAGCGTTGCAAGGGGTACATCATGGCCAAGATGACCATTGTCGAGTTGCTCGACGTTTTCAAAGGTATGACGCTGCTGGAGCTTTCGGAGTTCCTGAAGGCGTTCGAGGAAGAGTTCGGTGTCACCGCCGCGCCGCCCGTGGCCGTCCAGGCCGTGGCGGATGCGCCGCCGGCCGAGGCGGCGGACGAGCAGAGCGAATTCGACCTCGTCCTGGAATCCTTCGGGGACAAGAAGATTCAGGTCATCAAGGCCATGCGGGAGATCATTCCCGGCCTCGGCCTCAAGGAGGCCAAGGACCTGGTCGAGGCGGCCCCCAAGGCGGTCCTGGAGAAGGTCGACAAGGATGCCGCCGAGGCGGCCCGGATCAGACTCGAGGCCGCCGGAGCCCGCGCCGCTCTCCGCTGATCAATACGGTTCTGCGCTGATCAGTCCTCTGCGCGGCGCCCTGGTGGCGTGCCGGTGCACCCGCCGATACGAGCGCGGCCCCGGCGGGACACCGGGGCCACACTCGCCGACGCGACTACCCTTGCGCGCCACCGGGTTCGAAGCCGGGCGGCAGATAGCGTCGGCGCTCCTCCTGCATTCGCTCGACCTCCTCGGCGCTCAAGGCGGCGAATGCGGCCTCACGGCGCTGGAACAGCTCGGCGCGCTGCTCCTCGGTGAGCTCCCGCACGCGGGCCTCGCGCTGCCGGGCGAGCCGGGTGAATTCCTCCAGTGTCATGGGCTGATTCATGGCCACCATCTCCTCGATCAATCGCAGGAACTCCAGTGCCGACGGCTCGGCCACGCGGTCGAGGCCGTCGCGCACACCGAGCAGGCGGGCGCGCAGACGCAGGGCCTGTGCGATCCGGCGGTCGAGCACCTCGAGCTGCTGGCGGACCAGGTCGCGGGGATCCTGATCCGGGGTGTCGGCGAGCACGCCCGCGATCTCCTCGAGCGTGAACCCGAAGTCCCGTAACGCGATCACGCGATGCAGCCGCCGCACGTCCGCCTCGCCGTAGCAGCGATGCCCGCCACCGGTGCGCGAGGACGCCGTCACCAGCCCGAGCCGGTCGTAGTGATGCAGCGTGCGCACAGTCACCCCGATCTCCCGGGCCAATTCCCCGACTCGCCAGGTCCGCTCGCCCATCGCGCCTCCCTTTCGGTGTGCTCCACCCACGCTAAAACCTGACGTTACGTCGGTTTCAAGCGTGAGCCCGATCACAAGCCCCCGGGCGCGAACTGATACGTTTCGGCTATGACAGCCGATGATGTGGCGACGGGCCGCGAGCTGTCGCCGTCGACGGCGCCGATCGCCGCGCCGTTCCTGCACCGGATTCCGGTTACACCCGCCTGCACCTACGCGCAGAACAGTGAAAAAGCCCGCCGCCCCGGATGATTCGGGACGGCGGGCGTGGTACGTGACTCTGCGTCAGCCGGCTCAGCGAGTGCTGTGGGCGCCGAGCGAGGCACTGAAGATCGCGGCGCGAGCCCGGGTGGACCGCAGATTGGCCCGTTCCTGAGCGGTGAGCGCCGAGCGAGAACGCTCTGCGAGGACCGAGAGCACGGTCAGCGGGTTACGAGAGAAGTTGATGAAAGCCATGACAGCCCTCCTTCCGGAGTTGCGCCGGCGTAATACCGATTGCACAGACCTCGCGGGTTGCGAGGCACAGATCGGCAATTATGGCTCACCTCCGACCTTTTGGTCAAGTTCCGTTCACCTTCCGTTTACCTAGGAGAACAATGTCGGACTCGAGCTCCGTGGGATTGCCGCCCTTGACTCCCGGGGATGGCGAGCGGGAGGCGCTACGCGAACTGGCGCGCTTCCCACTCCTGGATGCCATCTACGGGCGGCGCTCCCGGCGCTTTCCGCTGGGCGGGAGCATTCCGGCGGGCCCGCTGGCCTTCACCAGCAAGCACGCGCCGCGCGCGCTGAGCGAGCTGGAGCGGGCGGTGGTGCTCAATACCGTCGCGGGCTGGACCGGCTGGCATTTCGGGATCAGCCACCATCCCGGATACGCGCCCGCGTGGCCGAACTACAGCGGGTCGGCGACGGGACGCACCTTCGCCTCGGCGGCCGGATTCCACACCAGCGAGTTCTTCTTCACCGACGACTCCGGGACCTACTTCCTGCCGACCCGCGACGCCGCGCCGACGACGGTCTACGCCGAGGGCGACGGTGCGGCCGAGGCCCAGCTGAACGCGCTGCTGGCGCGGGTGATCCGATTGTCCGACAAGCGCATTCACATTCCGCGCGAGGAGCCGTACCTGGAGGGCCACAACACCTGGATCGCCAATCACGCCGGCTCGCTGCTGGTGATTCCGGTCGCGGATGTGGCCCAGCAGCTGCTGGCCAATATCGCCTTCTTCGTCCAGAACGGGTTCGCGCTGTATGACGACATCAACAAGCGGGAGATCCCGGGCGTCGAAAAGTACCGGGACCGTTTGCGTTTCACCGATCCGATTCCGCTCAGCTTCGTCGAGCAGTACTCGCTGACCGAGGCCACCGCGGAACTCATGGCGGCGGTGGTGAACGGCCACCTGCTGCTCGGTGCCATGGGTTTGGGCGGGTGGACCTTCGACGGTATCGACCGGCTCACCGTGCTGGGGGCGTCCGGCGATCCGGAGGTCCCGGGCCTGGGGTTCCGCTATGACGCCGATCCGGACTGGCCGTTCCCCAATCCCACCGGGCGGCCCGGGGTGTTCGAGGCGTTCTGCCGGCCGCACCACGAGTCCATGGCCGCCGCGGTCGAGGCGCTGGCCGAGCGCAAGTTCGGGCCGGGCGGGCCGTACCACCCGGCGACGCCTGGGCCCTTCGCCGACACCCCGGGCGTCCGCGGCGCGGCCGCGCCGTGGGACCGCCGCTTCCGCGAATTCGTCGCTCTCCAAGCGACTTACATCGATGAGACCTTCGGGAAGTTCCCGGGCACGGTGCCCACGGTCTGGATCATGAACTACCTCCAGGCCCAGCACATCGACCTGGACTTCTACGACACGCTGCTCACCGACACCGCCTACCTGTCCACCCACCGCGACCATGACGGCGTCTGGCACGGCTCACGCTGAGGCGCGCTGTCCTTCCACATCGGCGCGCAGTCCTACCGCCTCCGCGAGCCGGCGATGGGACTCCAGGCGGGCGGTGCGGTCGTAAGTGCTGGTGTGGACCAGGAATTCGTCGGCACCGGTGCGGCGCACCAGGCGGTCGAGGTCGGCGAGGACCTCGGATGCGGTGCCGTGGATGTGTCCGCGCAGGGCTTCCCCGAACAGCTCGCGCTGGCGGTCGGTCATGGGTGCGCGCTCGATGAGCTCGGGCGGGCTCAGAGGCGGGAATTCGCCGCGGGTGCGGGACCAGGCCGCCGACCAGGCCTCGGGCAGGAGCAGGCGGTGCGCCTGCTCGGTGGTATCGGCGACGACGACCGAGCCGGACAGGACGACATAGGGTTCGTCGCCGCCGGGACCCGGGCGGAAGCCGGTGCGGTACCGCTCGATCGCCCCGGCCATGACGTCCTCGCCGGTGACGGGCGCAATGACCAGGGGCAGGCCGAAACGGGCGGCACGCTCGGCCCCGGAACCGGTGGCGAGCAGGAAGGCGGGCACCCGCAGGCCCTCCGCGGGCCAGGCGTGCACACCCTGGCGACCACCCGCGAAATAGGCCAGCAGCTCGGACAATTGGGCGTCGAAGTCCTCGGCGTCGCGCCGGTCGTGGCCGAGGGCGCGGCGCACGCCGCCGGTGAAGCCGACCGAGCGGCCCAGGCCCATATCGATGCGGCCGGGATACAGCGATTCCAGGACACCGAACTGCTCGGCGACGATCAGCGGCTGATGGTTGGGCAGCATGACGCCGCCGGTGCCGACACGGATGCGGGAGGTGGCCGCGGCAATGGCGGCGGCCAGGACCGTCGGCGCGGACCCGGCCACGCCTGGCACGCTGTGGTGTTCGGAGACCCAGAAGCGGTGGTAGCCCCAGTCCTCGGCGAGACGGGCGAACTCGACGGTCTCGCGCAGGGCCTCCGGGTGCGGCTGGTCCAGGCGCACCCGGGAGCGGTCCAGGATGGAGAAGCGGATCGCCCGCAGTGCCGCAGTCATGATCAGTGCCAACGCAGGCGGCGGGCTTTGATTCCGAGAGCGCGATCCGGGTCACAGCGGCGGCGGTGGGAGGAAGCCGGTGGCGACGTAGTAGTCGAGGTAGCGCTTCAGGGTGACTCGGTCGGCGCCGGGACAGGCGGAGTCCGCATCGCTGGGGGCCCCGGTCACCTCGGCCGAATGGTTGACGGTGAGTGCGGCCGCTCGCACCAGCAGGTCGTCGGCTCCGGGCTGTTCGGCCGCGGTCAGCAGCGCGGACGCGAATTCCGCCGGGTCGACGAGGTCGACCCGATAGCCCCGGCCCAGCAGTTCGTCGCGAATAGCTTTGAGGGACAACGTTCTTCCGGGCAGCAAGCCGACGGTGGCGCGTCCTGAGGGCTCGGCTGCCGCGGCCACGATGGCCGCGGCCGCTTGGTCGACCGGCAGCATGGCGACCTCGGCGTCCGGCAGCTCGGGTGCGAGGCCGAGGACCAGCATGGCGCGCAGCATGGTCCACCAGGCGTCGTCGGTGCCGGCGGCGCCGGTGCGGGAATCGCCCGTGATCAGGCCGGGGCGGTAGACGCGAGCGGGCAGGCCGCGGTCGGCGGCGGTCCGGACGAGGTGTTCGGCAACCCATTTCGTAGTGACGTAGCCCGGCAGACCGTGCGGGAGCGGGGCGTCGGCGACCGAGGCGGTCGAGATGTAGTGGACCGGCTTGCAGCGACCCGTGGTGGCCAGCCGCAGGACCTCCACCGTGCCGCCGACATTGGCGTCGCGCATGCGCGCATACGGCTCGAGGTGGTTGACGAGGGCGGCGGCGTGGTAGATCACGTCGATCTGCAGGGTCAGTTCGGTGAACTCGGCCGGAGCCAGGCCGAGCCGGGGTCGGGCGAGATCGCCGGGAACAGCGGCGATTCGATGGATATCGGCGGAGATGTCGAGGCCGTAGCGGGTGGCGTTCGCGGAGATCCGGTCGCGTGCGGCGGAGACATCGCGGGCGCGTGTCAGGCAGTGGATGGTCGCGGAGGTTCGGTCGAGCAGCTCCCGCAGCAGGAAGACGCCGAGGAATCCTGTTGCGCCGGTGAGCAGAATGGCGGCGGGCTCGCCGGGGCGCGGCGCGGGGAGGCCCGCGGCGGTGATTTCCGGGGCCAGGGCCGTGTCGGCCGAGGGGCCGGGTTCGGCGCCGGTCGGGGCCGAGTCCGCCCGCAGCGCGGCGGCAAGTTCCCGCACCTGCGGATGGGCGAAGAGATGCGCGAGCGGTACGGGAAGGCCGAGCCGGTCGGCCAGGGCGGCGCGAACCCGGATGGCGGACAGGGAGTTTCCGCCCAGGGCGAAGAAGTCGTCCTCACGGCCGACCCGATCGATGCCCAGTTCCGCACTGAGCACGTCCGCGATGGCCAGTTCTTCGGGTGTCTGCGGAACCCGGTATTCCCGCACCGGGAGTTCGGGATCGGGCAGCGCGGACCGGTCCAGTTTGCCCGTCGGTCCGAGGGGGAAGGCTTGGACCACGGTCAGCTGGGCCGGAATCATGTAGCCGGGCAGCCGCTTTCGGACTGTCGCGAGCACATCGGAGAGGTCGGGTTCGGTCGCGCCGGTGCGCAGGTATCCCACCAGCCGGTCCCGGCGGATCGCCACAACGGCCTCGGCGACGGCGGGGTGCGCGCGCAGTGCTGCCTCCACCTCGCCGGGTTCGATGCGCAGGCCGTGCAGCTGGAGCTGGAAATCAGTGCGGCCCAGGTATTCCAGGCCGCCGCAGTGGGTACGCCGGACCAGGTCGCCGGTGCGATACATACGCTCCCCTGCGGCGGTGAAGGGATCGGCCACGAAGTGATCCGCCGTGGTGCCGGCCTGTCCGAGGTAGCCGCGGGCGAGTTGAGCACCCGCGACGTAGAGCTCACCAGGTGTGCCCACCGGCACGGGGTGCAGGCGGGAATCGAGGACGTAGGCGCGTGAATTCCAGTGCGGCGCACCGATGGACACCGGCGCGTCGCCCCAGTGCGTGACCTCGACACCGGTCACGGAGATGGTGGCCTCGGTGGGCCCGTACAGGTTGTGCAGCCGGGCCGGACCGGCGGCGGTGAACCGCCGGATCAGCTCGGCGGGCAGGGCTTCACCACCGGCCCACACCACACGCAGTGCCGCGAAGGATCCCGCCGGAGCATGGTCCAGCAGTGCGCGCAGCAGGGACGGCACGGCGAGGAAGGCCGACACCCGGTGGCGGGCCATGAGATCGGCCAGGTGCTCGGGATCGGTGCGGCCCGGACCCGACGGGATCACCAGGTGCGCGCCCACGGCGAGTGGGACGGTGGCGCCGATGAGCGATGCGTCGAAGGTGGCGGGCACCAGCTGAAGGTAGGTATCACGTTCGGTCAGCTGGTATTCGGCGGTGAAGAACGCGATGTAGCCGGCCAGGGCGGCATGCGAGACGCCGACGGCCTTGGGGCGGCCGGTGGAGCCGGATGTGAAGATCACATAGGCGAGGTCCTGTTCACGCAGCGGCCGCAGCCGTTCGGTGTCGGTCACCGGATCGGCGGAGAACTCGGACAGCTCAGCGGGATTCAGGAGATCGGCGGTCACCGTGCACACGGGTGCGGCCGCGGCCAGCATGGCCTCGATCCGATCGGCGGGCTGGCCCGGGTCGATCGGCATGAACGCGCCACCGGCCTGCACGATGGCATAGAGGCATGCCACCAGATCGGGACCGGGATCCAGTGCCGCGGCGACCCTGGCACCGGGACCGACGCCCAGCCCGATCAGCCGGCGTGCCAGGCGATTCGATCGCTCGGCAAGCTCGCGGTAGGTCAGTGCGGCACCGTCTCCGGTCACCGCGATCGCGCCGGGGGTGCGCTGGGCCCGGTCCATGAACGCCTCGAACATGAACCTGTGTGGCGCTGCGTGATTCGGCCCGGCCGTCGCGAAGGTCGCGAGTTCGGCGGCCTCGGTCAGGGGCAGGTCCCCGACCGCCCGCTCGGGGTCGGCGGCGACCGCGGCGAGCAGCGCGGCCAACCGCCGGCCGAGCCGGGCGATGGTCGGCTCATCGAACAGATCTACGGCGTATCGCCACGAACAGTTCAGCCCCGCAGCGCCTTCGGCGTCGCGCTGCGGGACGACGGTCAGTTGCAGATCGACGGGCGAGAACGTCTCACCGAGATCGGCCGCGGTAACCGTCAGACCGGGCAGCCTCAGCACCTGAGCGCCGAATTCCTGGAAGGACAGGGCCACCTGGAACAGCGGGTGATGCGCCCGGCTGCGCGGCGGGTCCAGGTCGGCCACCAGCCGTTCGAAGGGCAGTTCAGCACTGGCGAGGGCGGCCAGGTCGGTGTCGCGCACCCGGTCGAGCAGGCGGGCGAAGCTCTCCGCCGGGTCGATGCGGGTGCGCAGGACCAGGGTATTGACGAACATGCCGACCACATCGTCGAGTTCGGGTTCGCCGCGGCCCGCGACCGGCACGCCCACCGCCACATCCGTGGTCCCGGCCAGCCTGGCCAGCACGACCGCCAGCGCCGCGTGCAGCAGCATGAACACCGAGACGCCGCGTGCGCGGGCCAGCTCCTCCAGCGCCCGGTGCAGGGTGGCGTCCACCCGGAAGTGCTGGGCCGCACCGCGATGCGACGCCACCGGCGGGCGCGGGCGATCGATGGGCAGGTCCAGCAGTGGGGGCAGGCCCGCCAGCGCCTCGCGCCAGTGCCGCAGTTGCGTCGCCAACAATGAGCCGGGATCGGATGCCGCGCCCAGCAATTCGCGCTGCCAGATCGCGTAGTCGGCGTACTGCACACGCAGTGGCGGCCAGTCGGGGACCGTGCCGCGGGTGCGGGCGGTGTAGGCGGTCATGAGGTCGCGGGTCAGCGGGACCATGGAGAAGCCGTCCGCGGCCAGGTGGTGGATCACGACGGCCAGCACATGCTCGCGGTCGGCGGTCCGGAACAGCCGCACACGCACCGGGACCTCGGTGGTGACGTCGAATCCCGTGCCCGCCAACGCGATCAGCTGCGGCCGTACCTCGGACTCCGCGATGTCGACCGGTGCCGGATCCCACTGGACAGCGGCGGCGGGCCGGATGTCCTGATAACCGGTGCCGTGGTGCTCGGGATAGCTGGTCCGCAGCGCCTCGTGCCGGTCGAGCAGATCACGCACGGCGAGTTCCAGTGCCGCCGTGTGGAGTTCGCCGGACAGGCGCAGTGCGAACGGGATGTTGTAGGTCGCCGATCCCGGTTCCAGACGTGCCAGGAACCACAGGCGCTGCTGTGCCGGCGACAGCGGCGCCCGGCTCGCGCGGTGCGACCGCGCGGTCAGCGGTGGCCGGGCTCCGGCGTCGACCCCGTCGACGGCCGCCGCCAGCTCGGCCACCGTCGAATGCTCGAAGATCAACTGCACGGGTACCCGGGTGCCCCGATCCGCACCCAGGCGCCCGGCCAATCGGATGGCGAGTAGGGAGTTTCCGCCGAGCTCGAAGAAGTCGTCGGCCGCGCCGACCCGGCCCACCCCGAGCAGCTCGGTGAAGGCGGCGGCCACGGCACGCTCGGTGGCGGTCGACGACGGCCGGTACGGGCGCGCGGCGACGATGGGCTCGGGCAGGGCGGCCCGATCCAGCTTGCCGGACGGAGTCAGTGGAACCGCGTCGATCACGGTGAGGGCGGCGGGAACGGCGTGGCGTGGCAGCTGTTGCCGCGCATACTCGGCCAGGCTCACGGTATCCACGACCGCATCCGATGCGGGCACCACGTACGACACCACACCGTGGGCCCCGCTGCGCAGGCGGCGCACGAAAGTGATCGCGAAGGATACGGATTCGTGTGCGGACAGGACGGCGTCGATCTCATCGAGCTGCACCCGGATGCCCCGGATCTGCACCTGCGAATCGTTGCGGCCCAGGTATTGCAGCACCGGGACACCGGCGCGGCCGCTGATCCACCGCACCACATCACCGGTCCGATAGAGGCGCTCCCCCTTGCCATTCGGGTGCGCCACGAAGCGGGCGGAGGTCAGCCCGGGACGCTCGTGATACCCGCGTGCCAGGCCCGGCCCGGCCAGGTACAGCTCACCGGCCACCGCCGTCGGCACCGGCCGTAGCCGGGCATCCAGGACGAGAGCCGTCACCCCGGCGATCGGTCCGCCGATATCGACGGTGTCCGCGGTGGTCAGCGCGGTGCTGATGGTCGCGGCGACGGTGGTTTCGGTCGGGCCGTAGAGATTGAAGAAGGACCGTCCCGGCGACCAGCGTGCGACCAGATCCGGCGGGCACTCCTCGCCGCCCGCGACCACCACCGCCAGGTCGGGCAGCCCGCTCGCCTCCAGTCCCGCCAGGACTGCCGGGGTCAGGAAGGCGTGCGTCACCCGCTCGGCGCGCAGCAGGTCCGCGAGTTCGCCACCGCCGTAGCAGTCCGCGGGCGCGAGCACCATGGTCGCGCCGGCTCCGACAGCCAGCAGTAGTTCGAGCACGGCGGCGTCGAAGCTCGGGGAGGCGAAGTGCAGGGTGCGGGACTCGGCGGTGACGGCGAACCGGCGGGACTGCTCGGCGCAGAGCCCGGCAAGGCCGGAATGCGTGACGGCCACACCTTTCGGGACCCCGGTCGAGCCGGAGGTGTAGATGACGTACGCGATGTCCCGGCCGTGCAGGCGGCGGGTGCGTTCGGTGAAGTCCATGGATTCCGCCGAGGCGTCGGCGACGAGTGCGGCGCAGTCGGGCGCGTCGAGTTCGAGCCAGTCGAGGGCGGCGCCGAGCCGGTCGCGGAGCGCGGCCAGGGTGAGCCCGCAGCGCGCGCCCGCGTCGGCGAGCATGTGCGCCACCCGATCCGGCGGATAGCCGGGGTCGACCGGCACGAAGGCCGCCCCGGATTTGGCCACCGCCCAGACCGCGACCACCGCCTCGGGCGAACGCGGCAGCGCCAGCACCACCCGGTCGCCCGGACCCAGCCCCCGCGCCACCAGCACCCGCGCCAGGCGGGCGGATCGCTCGTCGAGCTCGGCATAGGTCAGGGACTGCGCGCCCGCGCGCAGTGCGATCCCGGACGGATTACCCTCCGCCGCCGCGGCCAGTAGCTGGGGCAGCAGTCGGATCCGTGGGTGGCGGCGGCCATGCGTGTTTCTCGCCCGGCCCACCGCAGAAACATCGGCGCGCACCGGTCCCTACTCTCAGCCTCGATTCGCCTTCCCACACGAGCGAACTGAATACCGCGTTCCGGGCGGGTCGGCAACACTTACGTGTGTCGCGGGGCCGACATTCCGGGCACGCCGCGGTCAGGCGGACAGCAGGCCGAGGTCACGGCGACCGGAACCGACCACCGGGCCAGGGTCGGTGGCGAGGACCCGGTGCAGCAGTTCGTGATAGACGTCGCGGAAGTCGACGGTCATCTTCAGGTCGCCATTGTCGAGGTCGGTAAGGCTGGGCTCGTCGCCGTGGAAGCCGCCCGTCACAGACGCCCCGGCCAGGAAGACGGGTCCGGCGGTGCCGTGATCGGTGCCCTGCGAAGCATTGGCGGCCACCCGGCGGCCGAATTCGCTGTAGGCCATCAGCACCACATCGCGGCCGCGCGGATGCGTGGAGAGGTCCTTCAGGAAGGCGGTGACCGCCTCGTCCAGGCGGCCCAGCAACTGTTCCTGGGTGTGTCGTTCGTCGGCGTGGGTGTCGAAACCGCCCAGGCTGACCGAATAGACGCGGGTGGGAACACCGGCCTTCACGCACTGGGAGACCAGGTCCAGCTGGGCGGTCAGCGGGTTCGCAGCCGTCTTCCCCGGCGGCTTCAGAGACGAAAAGGTTTGCCGGACAGTTTGTTCGGCCCGGTAGCCGGTGCAGACCCGGGCCCGCGCCGGGCTGTCGGAGGCGTCGGCGGCGGCCAGACCGGACAGAGCTGCCGCGAGGTCGCCGGACAGCGGCGCGGACGCGGGATCCAGCGCTGCCGCAGTGTGTTCAGCCCCCATGGCGAGCTGGGGCAGGACGGGCCCGATATTGACCGCGCGGACCGGATCGTCACCGGTCGCGTCCAGCCAACGGCCGATCCATCCGGTTTGCACCGGCTCGTCGGGCGAGGCCGTCTGCCAGATGTCCATGGAACGGAAGTGGCTGTGATCGGGGTCGGGATACCCGACTCCGCGCACAATGGCGAGAGTGCGATCGCGCCACATGCCGGACAGGCCCTTCAAGGCCGGGTTGAGGCCCAGTTGGTCGTCCAGGTGCAGGACTTCCTCGGGGCGGTAGGACAGCTCGGGGCGGGCGTCGTGATAGGCGTTGTCCGCGTAGGGAATCACGGTGCTGATGCCGTCATTGCCGCCGTAGAGGGTGAGCACCACCAGGATTCCGGAGCCTGCGGCCAGCGGGGTGGTGACGGCGCGCTGCTGCAGCTCGTCCCAGGTGATCACCGAGGCGCCGGCCACACCGAGCGCGCCCAGCACGCCGGTGCCGGCCAGGAACTGTCTGCGACTGAATTGCGGCATGGTGGTGTGGCTTTCAGCTGGTGAGGTATTCGGGCGTATTGATGGCGAGCGCGGCCAGCCGGGGCGGCTGATCGACGGCGGTCGCGAGCACCGCGGCGCTGCGGTCGGACCAGGAGCCGACGCCGAGCAGGTAGGCGGTGGCGTCCAGGCGGTCGGCTCGGCCCGCCTGGGTGATCGGCGACAGGTCGGCCTGCTTCATCAGATCCATTGCCGCCGTGAGCCGTATCTGCGCGGCGGCACTCGACATCCAGCCCTGCCCGCGCGGCCAGCCGCCGACGGTCGGCGGATAGAAGGGCAGCTGGCCGAGCTTGCGCAACGTCCCGGCGAGGGCGCGGGTATCGGCGTCCGCGGTCAGCGGGATCTGGAAGGCCCGCACGGCGGCGATCAGCCATTCCACCGGTCCGTGGACGACGGTGTCTCGGGCGGTGGTGAATTCGGGATCGGTGCAGACGGCGGTCACCAGGGCGGACAGGTCCCGGCCGGGGCCGTAGGCGGCGGTGAGGCGGTTCAGGGCGGCATCGGAGGGCGGATCGTCGGAGGCCAGCTGCTGCCACAGTCGCCCGGCCACGAAACGCGGGGACTCCGGGCGGGCGAGTACGGCATCGCAGAACGACCGGGCGTCCAGTGAACCCGTCACGCCCAGCACGGTTTTCGAGCCCTGGTCGTGACGCTCGGCGCCGAAAGCGGCCGCACCGCCGGTAATGGTCCAACCGGTCAGGGCCCGGGCCCCCTCGTGGACATCGGTCTCGGTGTAGCCATTGCCGTGGCCGAGCGCGAACAGCTCCATGAACTCGCGGGACAGGTTCTCGTTGGGCGCCTTCGCGGTATTGGCGACGCCGTCCAGCCAGCGCAGCATGGCCGGATCGGTGAGCATGGCGTAGGCGAGCGCGGCGAAGTCACCCGCGCCGCCGGCCCGCAGCGTCCGGTTCTGCGCGGCCATCTCGGCGGCATTGCGCACCTTGGTGGCCGAGGTGGCGAAGTGGTTGTGCCACAGCAGGGTCAGCTTCTCCCGGACCGGGACCCGGACGGTGGCCATACGCCGCAGCCACCACCAGGTCAGCGTGTCCAGCTGACCGGTGATCTGCGCCCGGTACTGCTTGCGGGCCTCGGTCGTCGCACCCTTGCCGAGCGGGGCGGGCGGGACCAGCTCCGGCACGGGGGTGGCCCGGGCGCCCGGATCGGCCTCGGGGTCGGCGGTCAGCGCGGCGCGCAGGTAGCCCGCTACATCCGGGACCGCGTCGATCTCGGGCCCGGTCGCCCCGAACCCGGTCCGGCGCAGCACCCGCGCGGTACGCATCCACTCCGCAGATTTGCCCATGCCCCCGAGTATCGAGCGCCTCCGCGCCCGCTCAGCGGGCCGGGCGCGGAGCTTCAGGCAATCTTCAGTCCCCGACCGGCCCGCGGACCGCGTGCAGCAGCGGCGCGCGACCGTACCCCGGCGGCAGATCGGCCAGCGGTTCGCCGAGATACTCCTCGAACAATCCGGCCAGCGAACGCAACTCGACCGCATCGAAACCCACTGAACGCAGCAGGTTCTCGATCTCCTCGGGTTCGAAGTAACTCAGCCACGGCTCGTTGATCGCCGCGATCCGCTCGGCCCGCGCCCGCACCGCCGCACGCTCCTCGTCCGTGTTCCCCCCGCTCAGGTAGTCGAGCACCACATGCACCGGCTGCCCCTGACCTGCGATGAACCGCAGGGTCTCATCGATGGCGGCCCGGGTCAGATACATGACCACACCGAGCCAGACGAACACCGCCGACCGCTCCCGATCGAACCCGGCGGCAGCCAATCCCCCTGCCAGCGTGCCGGTTTCGAAATCCACCGGAACGAACGTGAGCGACCCCGGAATCTCGATCCCGGCCTGCGCGAGCATCTCACGCTTCCACTCCTGGGTGTCCGGATGGTCGACCTCGAACACCCGCAGACCGGGATACGGATTCCGATACCCGAACGTATCCAGCCCCGCCCCCAGAATCACCACCTGCGTGGTCCCGTCGGCCACCGCCGCGGCCACCACCTCCTCGGCGAACCGAGCCCGCGCCGCCAGGAAATACCGTCGCACCCGCTGCCGCGGATCGTTCCCGCCCGGCCGATCCAGAGTCGCGGTATCCAGATCCCCGATCCGATCCGCCGTCATCCCCAGAATTCGCGCCGCCAGCGGATCGGTGAACACCCGAGGCTCCCCCGAAAGCTGGTGATGGGCCCGCGCATACGCGGTAGCCAACGCCGTCCTACTCGCCCTACCCGTCTCCATGGGCTCAGCCTAGAACCGTCCCCGGCCGTCGGAACTATGACAAACAACTCGCCTAGTCTTCGGCTGTGGACGTATTGAGCCCGAAGGCGCTGTTGTTCGATGTGCAGGGGACCGCTACCGATTTCCATTCGACCATCCGGCGGGCGGCCGAGGCCGCGCTCGGGGGTGAGCGGCCGGAAGAGGACTGGGGCGCGTTCGTGAACGAGTGGCGGGCCGCGTATTTCGCGGAGACTTCGCAACGGCCGGATCAGGGGCCCTGGGTGAGCGTGGCCTCGGTGTACCGGAAGACGCTGGACCCGCTGCTCGAGGCGAGGGGGATGTCGATCGGGGTGCCGGAGCGGGACGAACTGGCCCGGGCATGGGCTCGGCTCGACCCGTGGCCGGATACGGTGGCGGGGCTGCGGCGGTTGCGCGGGCGGTTCACGCTGGCGACGCTGTCGAATGCGGATGTCAGTGCCGTGGTGGAGATTTCGCGGCACGGGGGGCTGCCGTGGCATGCCGTGTTCGCGGCGGAGATGGCCGGGGTGTTCAAGCCGGATCCGCGGACCTACCGGCTCGCGGCGCGGTATCTGGGGCTGGAACCCGCCGAGATCATGATGGTGGCCAGCCACAAGTACGACATCCGGGCGGCCGGCGAGCTCGGATTCCGGACGGCGTTCATCACGCGTCCGCTGGAGTACGGCGACCCCGAACTCGGCGATACGGAGTTCTCGGACGAATTCGATATCAATGCCGTGGATTTCCTCGACCTGGCCGACCAGCTCGGCTGCTGAGGGCACCCGGGTCTCCTACAGTGGCAAGTGGGCGTCTCGATACGGGAGGATCGGCCTTGTCCACAACGCTTGTGAAGGGTCAGAACGGACCGCTCACCGCGCCGGAGGTGGTGGTTTCCGTCCGGGTCGCGGCGGCCGCCGCGCTGTCCGCGCTGTTGGTGACCGAGCACGGGAAGGTGCGCTCGGACGCGGATTTCGTGTTCTACAACCAACCGGCCGGGCCCGGGGTACGGCTGCGAAACGGGGAGGCGGGGCAGCCCGCCGAACTGTCGGTGGCGCTGACCCAGGTGCCCGCCGACATCACCCAGATCCGGGCGGTGATCACGCTCGACGAGGTGGGGTCCACCTTCGGCCGCATCGCGCCGCCGATCGCGGCGGTCTCCGATCAGCACGGGAACCCGCTGTACGAGTACAAGATCGAGGATCTGCAGAGCGAATCGATCGTGATCGCGGTCGAGCTGTACCGGCGCTACGGCAACTGGAAGGTGCGCGCGGTCGGCCAGGGCTATGCGGGTGGCTTCGCGGCCCTGGTCACCGACCACGGGGTCACCGTCGAGGAAGCGCCGCCGGTCGAGACCCGCACCGCTCCCCCGCCGCCCCCTCCCACGGCCTACCCGCCGCCGGTCGAGCCGACCTATGTCACGCCGAACTCGCCATATCCCACTCAGCCACCGCCGACCTCGCCATACAGCACTCCACCGCCGCCGACTTCACCGTATCCCACTCAGCCCCAGCAGAATTCGGCCTATCAGGTCCCGCCGCCCCCCAATTCCGCGCCGCCGACCGGCGACGGCGGGCTCTCACGCGGGCGTCCGGTGAATCTGTCCAAGGGCCAGCGCGTCACCCTGCGCAAGGACGGCGGCGTCGCGCTGACCCGGATTCGGATGGGGCTCGGATGGGATCCCGCCCGGCAGGGCGGTCTGTTCGGCCGGCGACCGGTGAACATCGACCTGGACGCCTGGGTGGCCATGTTCGCCGACCGGCACCTGGTGGACGTGGCCTACTACGGGCAGCTGACCTCCAAGGACGGCTCCATCCGGCATTCGGGCGACAACCTGACCGGCGAGGGCGCCGCCGGGGACGACGAGGTGATCCTGGTCGACCTGAGCCGGGTGCCACGCCAGGTGAACACGCTACTGTTCATCGTCACCTCGTATCAGGGCCACACCTTCGAGCAGGTCAGCAATGCCTACTGCCGGCTGGTGGACGACACCACACAGGCCGAGCTGGCCCGATACGCGCTGGCGGGTGGCATGCCGTTCACGGCCATCGCCATGGCCAAGGTGTTCCGCGCGAACGGTGAGTGGGCTCTGCAGGCCATCGGAGAGGGCTTCCAGGCCAAGCATCCGGGCGAGGCCGTCCCGCAGCTGGGCCGCTTCATCACCGTCTCCTGAGAGCACCACGCCCGACGAAAACGGGGCGCGCCCGGACCGGACGCGCCCCGCCGCCAATCGAACCGAGAATCAGGCGCCGTAACGCAGCACCACGAAGTTGTCGCCCTGCGCGGAATCCTTGGTGGTCCCTGCCACCACGATCCCGCCATTCGCCTGCAGCGCCACGGCATTCCCGTGATCGGCCGCCGTCCCGAGGTCGGTGCTCACCTTCCCGTCCGCACCGAAGTCGCTGTCGAGCTTGCCGCCGGAGGTGTAGCGAGCCAGCGCGATATTGTCCCCGGCGCCGGTCCCGCTGCTGGTGCCGACCGCGATGATCGTGCCGTCGTGGGCCAGCGCGACCGCGGCCGCCACATCGGACTTGCCGCCGAAGTCCGTGATGGCCTTGCCATTGTCACCGAAACCACTGTCCGGCTTGCCATCCGGCGTGTACCGCACCACCAGGAAGTTGTCGCCCTGCACCGGATCCTTGGTGCTGCCCACCACCACGATCTTGCCGTCGGCCTGCACCGCCACCGCATTGCCGTGATCCGCGGCGGTGCCCAGATCGGAGCTCACCTGGCTGTTGACGCCGAACCCGGAGTCCGGCCTGCCGTCGGAGGTGTAGCGCGCGACGGCGATATTGTCGCCGGTGGCGGTGCCGCTGCTGGTCCCGGCGACCACGATCTTGCCATCCGATTCCACGACAACGGATTTCGCAATGTCGGACCGACCACCGAAATCGGTCGATACCCTGCCGTCGGTGCCGAATCCGCTGTCCAGCTTGCCATCCGGCGTGTATCGCAGCACGACGAAGTTGTCGCCCTGCACCTGGTCCCGCGTGCTGCCGACAACCACGATCTTGCCGTCGGACTGCACCGCCACCGCGTTGCCGTGGTCGGCCGCGGTGCCCAGATTGGCGCTCACCTGGCCGTTGGCGCCGAAACCGTTGTCCAGCTTGCCATCAGCGGAATAGCGGGCGATGGCGATATTGTCCCCCGTAGCGGTACCGTGACTGGTGCCCACCGCGACGATCTTGCCGTCGGCCTGGAGCGCGACTGCGCTCGCCACGTCCGATTTGCCGCCGAAGTCGGTGACCACCCTGCCGCCGTCGCCGAAGGCGCTGTCCAACTTACCGTCCGAGGAGTACCGAACCACGGCGAAGTTGTCGCCCTGGACCTGATCCTGGGTGCTGCCGGCGACGACGATCTTGCCATCCGCCTGCACCGCAACGGCATTCGCGTGATCGGCGGATGACCCCAGATCGGTGGTGACCTTGCCGCCGTCACCGAACCCGGTGTCCAGCGTGCCCGCGGCCACCGAACTGCCCTGCGCGCCCGTGCAGGCGGTGATGGCGAGCCCGACAATGGCCAGGAAGACCAGTAGCAGTAGGGATTTCGGTGTGACTCCGAACCGTCGTGACATACGCAACATGTGAGCTACCTCGTTTCAGCAATGGAAGGGGGTAGAGCAGCACAGATTGGAACCACGAAACTACGACAGTATGGCCGGAATCAGGATCCGGCCGGACCCGGATGAACCTGTTCACCCGCGGCACACCGGCGACTCGCCGGAATACCCGGCCGGATGAACCGGCCGGGTTCGGAACTCAGAGGAACTTGGTGACCTGTGTGGCCGCCTCGACCGGATGCCCGGCCTGGATCGGGTGACCGAGTGCCTGCACCTTCCAGATACCGTCCTCGCGGTGCACTTTCGCCACCACCATGCCGGTGTGCGGGCCGCCCGAGCTCAGGTTGGACCGGGTGAGCTCGGCACTGTTGGTGCCGTCGATCAAGCGCCAGAAGGCATTGCGCACCCGCTCGAAGGTGTGCCCCGCGTAGGAGGTGATGACGAAGACGATGGCGGTGACATGCGAGCCGACTCGGGTCAGGTCGACCGTGATGACCTCGTCGTCGCCCTTGCCCTCACCGGTGAGGTTGTCGCCGGAGTGCCGGATGGCGCCGTCCTTGGTCACCAGCTGGCCGTAGTACGCGGCGTCCACCAGATCGTGCCCGGCGTACACCAGGGCCGAAGCGTCCAGATCGATCTCGACCGGGCGCGAACCCCACCTGTGCTGCACGTGGACGGGATCCCAGCCCAGCCCCATCTTGACGAAGCTCAGGTCGGCGCCCTGCCGCCGCAGCGCGATGGTGTCGCCGACCCGCAGCACCGGCGCGATGACGGGCGCGGTCGAGCGCGCCGGCTGCGGGGAGGTACTGATCGACACGCCGTGATCGGCGAGCAGTGCCGCGAAGCCGCCGGGATGGCCGAAGCCGACCGCCCGGGCGTACCAGCCGTCGGCGCCGCGATCCAGATCCACCGCCGCCACCGTCGACTCGTTGCCGAGGCCGTCGATCACGTACTCGTACAGCGGGATTCCGCGCTCGTCGGCGATGCCGATGTGCGGGGCGGGATAGTCGCCGAGGCGGCCGTCGCGGTCGTCCAGGCTGACCACGATGCGGATGTGCGCCACCCCCTGCGGTACCGAGGCCAGGCTGACGGCGACGGCGTTCTGCCCGGGCACCAGCTGGATGCCGGGGCCCGCGGGTTGGTTGTAGAAGATCAGGTCGTTGTCGTCGCGGACGGCGCCCCGATCGGTGAGAAGCAGCGCGGCCAGGTCGATACCCGCGCTGAAGTGCACCGTCACGGTGACATCCGCGACGCCCAGTTCACCGGTCTGCCCTTGGGTGAGAAGTGCGGCCACGCTCCCACTTTATGGGAACCATGGGTCACCCGGACGAAACGAAGCGATATCGCTTTTACGCGCGCGAACCTTAGGACATGTCACAGCGTCAGGCCATCCCCCGGTGAATCATTTTATGCCACAACACGAATCGGTCGCATGTTCAGTAAGTTACGAGTACCCTACTCAGCAGTAGCCTGCGGGGCTACCGTCCGGTGGGGGACACGCAGGCACCACTGGACACCAGCAGACTGTCCGTCATCGGGGTCGGGCGCCGACGGGCATGAAAATGTAAGGGACTGTTTTGGTTCAGTCGGATCCACCGGTCGTTCGCCGCGCCACCGAAGCCGACATCGAGGACATGGTCCGGGTGCTCGCCCTGGCCTTCGAGTCCGACGATCCGATCGAGGACTACGTCTTCCCCGATCCCGCGGTCCGCCGTCGGCGCGCGCCCGGCATGCTTCGCGTACTGATCAAACACCGCTACCTGCCCGCAGACGCCGCGCTGGTGGCGGAGGTGGACGACCGAATCGTCGGCGCGTCGCTGTGGATTCCGGACGGCTACCGCAATCCGGCATGGCGGGAAGCCATTTCGGGCCCCCAGCTGCTGTGGGCCATGGGCGTCGGCGCGACCAGGCGCGGCATCGAGGTGGATGCCGCCATCGCCCGCACCGCGCCCGCCGAACCGCACAACTATCTGGTCTATCTGGGCGCGGAACCGCAGGCGCAGCGGGCGGGTGTGGGCCGCGCGCTACTGGCCCGGCTCACCGCCGAATCCGACGCGGACGGCCGCGCGCTGTGCGGAATCTGCAAGGACGAGAACGTCGCCTACTACGAGACGATCAATTTCGAGCAGGTCGGCCGGACCCGAATCGGGAGTAGTGGTCCGGACCTGAACTTCCTGCTGCGCCCGCCGCCGCGCGTCAGCGCCGGCTGACGTCGGCAGCGGACGCCCGGATCGTGGATCACGACCCGGGCGGCTCCGCATTGCCTCGGGGGGATCGCCAGGTTCGTTTTTGTTTTGCCGAGGAGACGTAGTGTCTGACATTGCCATTGTCGGAATCGGGTGCCGCTACGCCGGTGGTATCGATTCACCGGAATCGTTCTGGGACTTCATCATCAACAAGGGCGACGGGGTCGTGGAGATCCCGTCGGATCGGTGGGACTACCGCCGCTTCTACGACCCGGACAAGCGCACGCCGGGACGCATGTACACCAAGCGCGCCGCCTTCATGACCGGCGATCCGTGGGCCTTCGACCCCGAATTCTTCGGTATCTCACCGCGCGAGGCCGCCGCCATGGACCCCCAGCAGCGGCTGGTGCTCGAGGTCGCCTGGGAGGCACTGGACGACGCGGGCATCGCCGGTCGCGTCTCGGGTGCGCCGATCGGCGTCTACGTCGGGGCCTTCACCCTCGACCAGATGGGCACGTCCCTGACCAATGCGACGCTGCCCTGGGTGGACATGCATACCCCGGCGGGCGCGTCGTACACCATGATCTCCAACCGGATCGCGTACGCGCTCAACATGATCGGTCCCGCCCTGACGGTGGACACCGCGTGCTCGTCGTCGCTGGTGGCCTTCCACCTGGCCTGCCAGGCGCTGGAGAACGGCGACTGCACCGTGGCGCTGGCCGGCGGCGTCACCCTGATGCTGCTGCCCGAGACGTTCGTGTCCATGTGCAAGGGCGGCTTCCTGGCCGCCGACGGCCGCAGCAAGCCCTTCGACGCGAGCGCGGACGGCTACGGGCGCGGCGAGGGCTCGGGCATGGTGGTCCTGAAGCGGCTCGAAGACGCCGAGCGCGACGGGGACCGGATCTACGCGGTGGTCAAGGCGACCGGGTCCAATCAGGACGGGCGCACCACCGCCATCACCGTGCCCAATGCCGATCTGCAGGAGGCCCTGGCGAAGTCGGTGACCGAGCGGGCGGGCATCGCGCCGCACGAGGTCACCTACGTGGAGGCGCACGGGACCGGCACGCCGGTCGGCGATCCGCTCGAGCTGCGGGCCATCGGCCGCGCCTACGGACAGGTCGGGGAGCGCACCGGACCGCTCGGCGTGGGCTCGGTGAAGGCGCAGCTCGGGCACACCGAGGCGGCCTCGGGCATCGCCAGCGTCATCAAGTCGGCGCTGGCCATCACCCATCGCACGATCGCCCCGCAGGGCTGGCTCGACGAGCCCAACCCCGACATCCCCTTCGAGGAGCTCGGCCTGGCGCTGCAACTGCAGGCCCAGCCGGTCGCGCCGGAGACGCGAATGACCATCGCGGTCAACGGCTTCGGATACGGCGGCACCAACGCGCACGCCATCCTCCAGGAGTACATCCCGACGGAGGCTCCCGCCCATGTGCCCGGACACCATGGCGTACTGCCGATTTCGGCCCGCAACGACACCGCCGCTCGCGCCCTGGCACGCGGCTTCGCCGAGCTCATCGCGGCGGGCGCCGACCCCGCCCGGCTGGCCGAGGCGGCGTGGACGCGCCGCCATCACCACCCGGTGCGCGCCGGCCTCACCTTCGGTGACGACGCCGAGCTGGTGCGGGCGCTGGTGGACTTCGCCAATGGCGAGGGCCGTACCGCGAAGGTGATCGCCCGCAAGGTGCCCGAGCCGGTCTTCGTCTTCACCGGCATGGGACCGCAGTGGTGGGCCATGGGACGCGAACTGCTCACCGCCGGTGGCGCTTTCGCCGAAGCGGCCGAGCGGATCGACGCCGTGTTCCGGGAGATCTCGGGCTGGTCCATCGTCGAGGAACTGTTGCGGCCCGAGGAGGATTCGCGGGTCACCTCGACCGCGGTCGCCCAGCCCGCCAACTTCCTGATCCAGGTGGCACTGGTCGCGCTGCTCGAGGAGCTCGGCATCCGGCCCGCCGCCGTCGTCGGCCACAGTGTCGGCGAGGTGTCGGCCGCCTATGTCACCGGGATGCTCTCGCTGCGGGACGCGCTGCTGGTCAGCTGTCACCGCGCGCGGTTGCAGGCCACCACGGCCGGTTCGGGCGGCATGCTCGCCATCGGCCTGCCGCCGGCCGCGGCCCTGGCGCTGATCGAGGGCGACGAGCTGGTCAGCATCGCGGCGATCAACAGCCCGAGTGCGGTCACCTTGGCCGGCAATGAGCAGCGGCTCGACGAGATCGCCGAATCCCTCACCGAGCAGGGCGTTTTCGCGCGCCGACTACAGGTCGAGGTGCCCTACCACAGCTATCTGATGGACCCCATCCTCGACGAGCTGCGCACGGCGCTGGCCGATCTGACGCTCGCCGATCCGCGAATTCCCCTGTGGTCCACCGTGACCGGGACCCGCGTCGGCGCGGGCGACTGGGATGCCGAGTACTGGTGCGCCAATGTGCGGCAGCCGGTGCGCTTCGCCGACGCCGTCACCGAGCTGGTGAGCGCGGGCAGCCGGGTGTTTCTGGAGGTCGGTCCGCATCCGGTGCTGGGCGCCAACATTCGCGAAATTCTCATCGGCGCGGGCGAGACCGGCACCACCGTCGCCACCCTCAATCGCAAGCAGGCCGACGACGAGAGCATCCGGCAGACCGTCGCGGGCCTCTACACCGCGGGCGTGCTCGATATCGACGCCCTCTTCGGCTCGGTCGTCACCCCGCACGTGGACCTGCCGCGCTATCCGTGGCAGCGCACCCGGCTGCGCATCGAACTGCCGGGCCTGCAACAGCTCAGGTACGGCACCCCCGGCGGCTACCGCATGCTCGGTGATCCGATGCTCGAGGACCCGACCACGGCCTGGCGCATCCAGCTCAGCGTGGGCGATCTGCCGTGGCTGGCCGACCATGTGGTGGGCGGCTCCCGGATCCTGCCCGGCGCGGCCTATCTGGACGCGGCGCTGAGCGCGGCGGCGCTGCGCACCGAGTCCACCCGGGTGGCCGTCGAGGATGTCCGCTTCCTCGCGCCGCTGGTGGTGGACGAGGGCATGGCGCCGGTGGTGGAGCTGCACGTGGAGGAATCCACGCGTCGGTTCACGATTCGCTCCCGCGAGCCCGCGAGCATCAACTGGACCATCAATGCCACCGGCCGGCTGGTCGAGGGCGTGTACGAGCCGACCAAGGCCGACCTGCCGGTGCTCGAGGAGATGCTCGCCATCGACCCGGACGCCTACTACACCGCCTTCGCCGCACGCGGCCTGGACTACGGCCCGGCTTTCCGCCGCGCCACCGAGCTGCGGGTGTCCGGCAATACCGTGGTCGCCACCCTGGACGGCGCCATCGCCCGTGACAGCGGCCACCTCGCCCACCCTGCTGTCGTCGACGCGGCCGTGCAGTGCTTCGGCGCGGTCCTCGCCGCCGCGCCGAATGCCGAACGGGGCGCGCTGGTTCCGGTCGCGGTGGAAGGGGTGCGGGTGTTCGCGCCCATCCCCGACCAGGTGACCGTGGTGGCGCGGCTGCACAGCGGTGACAATCTGACCTGCGATTACGACCTGCTCGACGCCGAGCGGAACGTGGTGATGCAGATCATCGGGCTGCGTCTGGGGGCCATCAACCCGGATCGCGGTGCGCTGCAACGGCTCACGGACTACTTCTACGAAGACCGCTGGGACATGCGGGAACCCGTGGACACCAGCGCGCTGCCGTCCTCGGAGACGGCGTATACGCTGGCCATCGACCTCGCCGCCGAGGCCGGTTCCCGCGC
This sequence comes from Nocardia sp. CA-151230, assembly GCF_050942175.1. Taxonomy (NCBI): domain Bacteria; kingdom Bacillati; phylum Actinomycetota; class Actinomycetes; order Mycobacteriales; family Nocardiaceae; genus Nocardia; species Nocardia sp. CA-151230. The sequence continues at coordinate 1,506,943 of NZ_CP192061.1, read as the reverse complement.
CGGTTTCATCGCGGGCACGACGGCCCACGGTGAGGTGCTCGCGGTCGGCGATCCGACCCGCAGGGACCTGGAAGCCGTGGTGCGCGAACGACTTCAGCAGATCGTGGCACTGAGCGGCGTCGAGCGCACACACGTCGTTCTGGTGGCGGGTTCGGAATACACCGACCTGGACGCGCTCTGGACGCTGCGCCGGATCGCGGTGACGGTCGAGGGCTTCCTCGAGGACTGGCTGCAGCAGCGCGGCGACGAAATCCCCATGACCGGTGACGGTTCCATCCACGTCTCCCTGGTCACCGAGCGCGCCTTCGCGCACCCGGACGAGGATGCCGCGCCGGACCCCGCCCACGCCGCCCTCGCCGGCGCCCGCCGGGTGCTGCTCAATGAGCAGTCGCGGCTGCGCTGGCGGCTGATCGACGTGGATCCCGAGGTGGCCGAGGCGGATCTGGCCGCTGAGCTCGCCATCGTGGGCGCCTTCACCTACGACCACTCCGACGAGGTGGTGCTGCGCAACGGCCTGCGCTGGGTGACGGTGGTCGCGGCCACCCTGCCCGACCGGCTGGAAGCCCTGGACCGGGCCGAACCGCTCACCGATCCGGAGGCGAATTTCCGTCTGGAGCTGCCGAAGTCGCGGGTGCTGTCCCGGATGGCGTGGCGGCGCTGCGACCGGCGCGCCCCGGGACCGACCGAGGTCGAGGTGCGGATCCTGGCCATCGGCCTGGGCTACAAGGACCCGCTCAAGGTCATCGGCGTACTCGGCGAGCGCGAGATGGCGGGCACCTTCTACGGCACCGAACCCGGGATGGAGGCCGACGCCGTCGTCGTCCGCGTCGGTGCGGACGTCGACAATGTGGCTGTCGGCGATCGGGTGTTCCTGACCTCCAAGGCCATGATCTCCCGCTTCCACACCACCGACGCGGACCTGATCACCCGGGTCGCCGACAGCTCCGAGGTCGGCCAGTGCACGAGCACCGTGGCGTTCGCCACCGCCGAGCACTCGCTGCTGGAACTGGCGCGGGTGCGGGCCGGCGATGTGGTGCTGGTGCACGGCGCGGCGGGCGGCGTCGGCTCGGCGGCGGTGCAGATCGCGAAACTGCACGGGGCCACCGTGATCGGCACCGCGGGCAGTGACGAGCGCCGGGCCTACGTCCTGTCGCAGGGCGCGGACCACGCGCTGGACTCTCGCTCGCTCAACTTCGCCGACGACGTCCTCGGCCTCACCGACGGCCGGGGCGTGGATGTGGTGATCAGCACCGCGCCCGGAGAGATCCTGCGCCGGAACTTCAAGGCGGTAGCCGAGTTCGGGCGCATCGTGGAGATCGGCAAGGCCGACATCTACACCGGCGGCGTGCTCGACCTGGGGTACTTCGACAAGAACCTCTCCTACCACTCCTTCGACCTGGACCGCATGCTCGCGTTCAAGCGCAGGCCCACCGGAGAACTCGTGCAGGGCGTGCACGAGAAGCTGGCGGCCGGGATCTATCGGTACCTGCCCTACGAGCTGTACGACACCGCCGACGTGGCCAAGGCCTTCGAGGACGTGGCCCGGTCGGCGCACTTCGGCCGCATCGCGGTGAGCCTGGAATCCGCAGCGCCGCAGGTGCGCCCGATGATTCCGGCGGTCACCGTGGATCCGGCGGCGCAGTACCTGATCACCGGCGGCTTCGGAGCCTTCGGCCTGGCCATGGGCCGCTGGCTGGTCGGGCTGGGCGCCCGGCGGCTCACCCTGCTCGGGCGCGGCGGCCCGCGGACCGAGGCCGCCCGCACCCAGCTCGCACTCTGGCAGGAACAGGGCGTCGAGGTGGTCGAGGAGCGGGTGGATGTCACCGACGCCTACGCGATGACCGCGGTGATCGCGCGGGCGCACACCGCCGAACACCCGCTGCGCGGCGTCTTCCACACCGCGGGCAGCCTCGACGACAAGCGCGTACCCGATATGAGCCGGGACAGCCTCGCCACCGTGTACCGGCCCAAGGCCGAGGGCGTGATCGCGTTGCGACGCGGCATCGAGGCCGCCGGGGCCGAGCTCGACATGTTCGTGCTGTTCTCTTCCGGCAGCGCCATTTTCGGCAGCATCGGCCAATACGCCTACACCGCGGCCAATCTCGCGCTCGATGCCACCGCGGACGTGGTGGCGCGGCAGGGCGGCACCGCGCTGTCGGTCGGCTGGGGCCACATGTCCGGCGGCGGGATGGCCGAGGACGAGTACGTGTCCCGCTACCTGCGCACCGCCGGATTCGATCCGATCAGCATGGAGGAGGGCGCCGAATACCTGGAGAAGGCACTGGAACTCGGCATCCACCACCAGGCGTCCATCATTCCCATCGACTGGTCGCGGGTCGCCGCCACGGTGTCCTGGTACGCCATGACCGGGCGCACCGCCGAGCGCGTCGCCGCCGCGGTCGAGGACAATTCGGCCGCGTCGCATCTGGTGGCGGCGCTGCGCGAGCTCGACGAGCAGAAACGCGCCGACGTGGTGGCGCACATGCTGGCCGAACAGCTGGCGGTGGTCATGGGCGTCGACGCCGACTCCATCGATCTGACGGTGCCGGTGCCGGAACTGGGCCTGGACTCGCTGATGGCGGTGGAATTCGGTGCGCTGGTGAGCAAGACGCTCGGCGTGGACCTGATGTCCATGAAGGTCGGCCGGTCCTTCACCCTCCAGCAGGCCGGCGCTCGCGCGGCCGAACTCCTGGTCGGCGGCGACGCGGCCGTGACCGGCCAGGCGGTGCCGGCATGACCGAGTCGGCACGCGATCTGGCCCGGAAACTCCTGGCGGGCAGTGGGATCAAGGAGACGACGGGCACGGGTACCGCAGCAGCGCACCCGGTGTCCACCGGGATCGCACCACTGGGCCGGACCGCGGCCGCGCGCACCCCGCGCGGTCCCGGCCGTCAGTTCGCCGATCACCCCGACGTCGCCGCGGCCGTGGTGAAGCGGGCAGCCATCGATGCCCTCTACGGTCAGTCGGGGATGCCGAATCCGGTGTTCCTGCCGCGAACCAGCCCGAACGACACCGTGATCCGGGCCCTGGACACCGACCTGGTGAACTTCAGCGCCTACAACTACCTGGGGTTGTCCAGCCACCCCCGGGTGGTGCGGGCCGCCAAGGACGCGCTCGACCAGTACGGCGCGTCCGCGTCGGCCAGCCGGATCGTCTCCGGCGAGATCCCGCTCTACGGCGAACTCGAACAGCGGCTGGCCGGGATCTACGACGTGGGCGACGCCATGGTGACCACCAGCGGCTATCTCACCAATGCCGGGGTGATCGGCTTCCTGCTGCGCGAGGGCGATGTGGCCTTCTGCGACAGCCTGATTCACGGCAGCGTGGTGTCGGGCACACAGTGGGCGGGTTGCCGCCGGATCAATTTCCGGCACAATGACCCGGACTCGCTGCGGTCGGTGCTGAAGATGTCACGCTCCGGGTTCGACCGGGCGCTGGTGGTCATCGAGGGCCACTACTCCATGGACGGCACCGTCGGCCGCGTTGCCGAACTGGCCGCCGTCGCACGCGAATTCGACTGTGCGGTCATGGTGGACGAGGCGCATTCGCTCGGTGTCTTCGGACCCACCGGGCACGGCATTCGCGAGCACTACGGCATGGCCGGCGCGGATGTGGACATCTGGATGGGCACCCTGTCCAAGGCTCTGGGCAGCGTCGGCGGGTTCATCGCCGCCGACGCCGATCTCATCGGGGCGATGAAGTCGAGCGCACCCGGCGTGGCCATGCTGACCGGCGGGCCCGTGCCCTCGGGGATCGCCGCGGCCCTGGCCGGGCTGGAGGTGCTGGAGGCCGAGCCGGAGCGGGTCACCCGGCTGTGGGAGAACGCGCGCCTGTTCGATACCGCGTTGCGGGAGCGGGAGCTGAATCTCGGTGACTCCCAGAGCACCCCGATCCTGCCGGTGATCGTGCCGGGCGAGATCCGGGCCGGATTCGTCTCGGCCCACCTGCTCCAGCACGGCGTGTACGCCGGGGCCATTTCGGCCCCGGCGGTCCCGGTGGGCAAGGAGCGGCTCCGCTTCTTCATCACCTCGGAACACACTCGGCAGCAACTGCTCTCGACGGCTGATCTGCTCGCCGAGGCGATTGCCATGTCCGGTCAGCTGCCCGCCGACATGACGGGCTGACGCACCCCCGCGCGCTGTGGGCGGAGTGCGAACGCCGCCCACAGCAGCAGGCCCAATATGGTTGCGAAGACGCCGATCTCGCACACCAGCGCCCAGCCGCCCGCCTCGTAGGCCACCCCGGCGGTCACCGAACCGGCCACACCGCCCAGGAAGTAGGTGACCATGTACGCGGTCGTCAGGCGGCTGCGCGCGGCCGGATCGAGGGTGTAGATGGCGCTCTGATTGGTCAGATGCGCGCCCTGGATGCCGAAGTCGAAGATCACCAGCGCGGCGATCAACGCGACCACGCTGTGCGCGCCCCAGGCCATCAGCGCCCAGCTCGCCAGCAGCACCAGCCAGGTCAGCGTGGTGACGCGGCGCAGGTGCCCGCGATCGGCCATCCGCCCGACCACCGGCGCACCCAGCGCCCCCACCACGCCCGCCAGGCCGAACAGGCCGATGGTGAATTCGCCGTAGTGGTAATCACTTCCGTGCGACCCGGACAGCAGGAAGGCGATGGCCGTCCACACCGCCGAGAAGCAGGCCATGAGGATGAAGCCCAGCAGCATGCGCTGCCGCAGCAGCGCGTGCCGGCGGATCAGACGCAGGATCGAGGCCAGCACCTGCGGGTAGCTCTCGCCCGTGGCCGCCCGCGGCGTGGCGGGTGCGAGCAGGTAGACGCTCACCGCCATCACCACCTGCAGTCCGGCCGCCACCAGCAGCACCGCCCGCCAGCCGCCCAGCTGCGCCACCGCACCGGACAGCACCCGCGACAACAGGATTCCCAGCAGCAGTCCGCTCATCACCGTGCCGACCACCTGCCCGCGCCGGGCCGGATCGGCCAGCGCCGAGGCCCAGGGCACCACCACCTGCGCGGCCGAGGCCGCGACACCGGTGGCCACCACCCCCGCGAACAGCACCGCGAAATTGGGCGCGAAGGCCGAAACCAGCAGGGCCGCAACCGAGGCCAGCAGCAGCACCGGGACCATGCGGTGGCGGCGCAGGAAGTCACCCAGCGGCACCAGCAGGGCCAGGCCGCACAGATAGCCGATCTGCGCGGCGCTGACCAGCAGGGCCGCGGTCGCGGTGGAGATGCTCAGATCCCCGGCGACCTGGTGCAGCAGGGGTTGCAGATAGTAGTTGCCGGCCGCGGAGGAGCCCGCGGTCACCGCGAACACCAGCACGGTCGTCCGGGTCAGCGCCGCGCCGGGCGCTGTCGCGGTCTCGGGCGCGGGCCGGGCGGGGGCCACGGTCATCGAATCAGTCACCAGTCCATGGTGGGTACGCCGAGCGATCAACAAAAGCGATGGTTTTCGATACTGCCATCTTTGAAATAGATGGCATCGGTACGCTCCGAGCATGGAGTTGCGTCAGATCGAATGCTTCCTCGCCTGTTGCGACCATCGGTCCTTCACCGCCGCGGCCCGCGCCCTCAACCTGGTCCAATCGGCGGTCTCCACCAGCGTCGGCAAGCTCGAACACGAACTCGGGGTGCGTCTGTTCGACCGCACGCCGCGCACCCTGGAGCTCACCGAGGCGGGCCGGGCAATGGTCGCTCCCGCCCGGATACTGCTGCGCGCCCGGCGCGACATCGTGGACGCCATCGGCGCCGCCCGCGGCGAGATCCGCGGCGAGGTCGTCATCGGCAACCTCATGAACATCCACAATTTCGACCTGGCGGGCATCATCGCCGAACTGCACCAGCGGTTCCCGGCGGTGACGCTGCAGATGCGGCAGAGCATATCCGGCATGGCGGGCAATGTGGCCGGGCTGCGCGACAATTCGCTCGAACTGGCACTGCTCGCGGGCATGAGCAGCGAATTTCCGGGCATCACCACGCATCTCATCGCCGAGGAGACCCTGGTGCTGTGCACCGGGCCGGACCATCCGCTGGCCGGGCGTCCTTTTCGGGCCGCCGACCTGGACGGCGTGCGCTACATCGACTTTCCGCCGGGCTGGGGCATCCGGACCATCGCCGATGAGCTCTTTCCGGACCGCGTTCCCGTGATCGAGGTGGCCGACCAGGCCTTCGCACTCGAGTTGGCTGCCAAGGACTTCGGGGTGGCCCTCATCCCGAAGTCCGTCGCGCTGCTCTCGCCCAGTGTGCCCTACTCCGACTTCGCACCCCGGCCGCTGCCCTGGAAGCTGTGCGTCGGCCACGCCGCCGCGCGCACGCCGTCCAATGCTGCCCGCACCGTGATCGAGGCCCTCACCGCGGACAGCAGGCTCAGGAACCGGCGATCGCGGGCGGGCCGGTGACGGTCAGCGGCGGGATCGAGCCGGTGTAGCGCTCGATCTCCACCAGGGACAGCTGACCGGTGCAGCCCTGGCTCAGGCGCGAGCTGCCGCGATCGTTGGTCACCGCGTTCGGGTTTCCGTGCCGGCAGAAGGTCGGATCGGCGGGGTCGGGGTCGTACCAGGCTCCCGTCGACAGCTGCGCGACGCCGGGCCGGACCGCGTCACTGACGTCCAGTCCGGCCAGGCAGCTGCCGCGGTCATTGAAGATCCGGACGATGTCACCCGGGGCGAGGCCGCGGGCGGCGGCATCGTCCGGATGCAGCCGGACCGGTTCGCGGCCCGAGATTTTCGTGGACTGGCTGTACGCGCCGATATCCAGCTGGCTGTGCAGCTTGGTCCGGGGCTGATTGGCCACCAGCTGGAGCGGGAACCGCGCCGCCAGCGGACTGCCCAGCCATTCGTCGGGCTCGAGCCAGACCGGGTGCCCCGGGCAATCGTCGTACCCGAAGCCCGCGATGGTCTCGGAGAAGATCTCGATCCGGCCGCTCGGGGTGCGCAGCGGATGCGCGGCCGGGTCGGCCCGGAAATCCGCGAATGCGATGTGCTCCTCGGCCGAGAGGGGCAGCTCGAGCGATTCGCCCGCCCAGAACGTGTCGTAGTCCGGCACGTCGTGGCCGTGGCCGGCCAGCCGCTCCCGCCACTCGTCGTAGAGGTGGCGCAGCCACTCCCGGGTCGCCCGGCCCTCCGTGAATTCCTTTCCCACGCCCAGCCTTTCGGCCAGCTCGCCGAACATCCAGTAGTCGTCGCGGGCCTCGCCGTGCGGGCGGGTCAGGGCGGGCATCGGGAAGAGGAAGCGGTCGCCCTCGCCGGAACCGTAGTCGTCGCGTTCGATCGTCATGGTCGAGGGCAGCACGATATCGGCGTGCCGGGCCGTGGCCGACCAGAACGGATCGTGCACCACCACGGTGTCCGGGCGGCCGAACGCGGTGCGCAGCCGGGCCAGATTCTGGTGGTGATGGAAGGGATTGCCGCCCGCCCAATAAACCAGCCGGATATTCGGGTACGTGCGGTGCTCGCCGTTGTACTCGTAAGGCGCGCCGGGGTTCAGCAGCATGTCCGCGATCCGCGCGACCGGAATGAAGTCGTCGACGCCATTGACGCCCTGCGGCAGGCGCGGCGGCGACGTGAGTCGCACGGCCAGGCCGACATTCGCGGCCGAACCATAGCCGTGCCCGAATCCGCCACCGGGCAGACCGATCTGGCCGAGCATGGCGGCGAGGACCACGCCGAGCCACAGCGGCTGCTCGCCGTATCGGGCGCGTTGCAGGGACCAGCTCACGGTGACCAGCGTGCGCGTACCCGCCATTTCCCGGGCCAGCGTCCGAATCCGTTCCGCGGCAATGCCGGTGAGTGGCTCCGCCCACTCCGGGTCCTTCACGACACCGTCGACCGCACCGCGCAGGTAGTCGGCGAAGCGCTCGTGGCCGACGGTGTAATGGTCGAGGAAAGCATTGTCCGCCAAGCCTTCCGCGTCCAGCACCTGGGCGAGCGCGAGCATCAGTGCGGTGTCGCTGCCGGGCCGGGCGGCGATCCACTCGGCCTGCGCCTCGCCGGGAATGTCATCACGCAGCGGAGAGACGGTGACGAACCGGCAGCCGTTCTCCCGTGCCGTCTCGATCCAGCCGCGGCCATTGTGCCGGGAGACTCCGCCCGGGGCCACCGCGGCGTTCTTCGGCGACAGCCCGCCGAACGAGACCACCAGCTTCGAGTGTTCGGCCAGCACCGATTTCGTCGTGGCATGCGACATGATCGTGCCCATGTCGGCGAGGATGTGCGGCAGTAGCACGGTCGACGCGCCCAGGCTGTAACTGTTGCGGTGTGAGACGTAACCGCCGAGGCAGTTCAGGAAGCGGTGAATCTGGCTCTGCGCGTGATGGAATCGCCCGGCGCTGCCCCAGCCGTAGGAACCCCCGTACACCGCCGATGGACCGAATTCGCTGTACACCCTGGACAATTCGCCGGACAGCAGATCCAGCGCGGTCTCCCACGACACCGGCACGAATTCGTCCGCACCGCGGTCGGCTGGTCCGGGACCGTTGTCCAGCCAGCCCTTTCGCACATGGGGCCGCGAGATGCGCGCCGGATGATGCTGCGCCGAGGCCACATTCTCGATCAACGGACTGGGCTCCGGATCATCGCGCCAGGGTCGCACCGTGGTGAGCCGGTCTCCGTCGCTGCTCGCCTCGAAAACGCCCCAGTGGGTGAGATGCGTCGCCATTCGACCAACATACGCCCGGCCGGGGACGCTCCGGGTTGCGCATTCAGTAACCGCGAGTACGCTCATTTTTGAGTCCACTCAGTTCTGAAGGCAGGGTTGGAGGTGCCCAATGGCCGTTCAGGCACGATCGGCACACGTCGGCCGACGGCAGCGGAAGATGCACGACAAGCAGTCGCGAATCTACGATGCCGCCGCCGCATTGTTTGCTGAAAGCGGCTTCGACCGGGTGACCACGCAACAGATCTCCGATCGCGCGGATATCGCCGCCGGGACGCTGTTCCGGTACGCCGCCACCAAGGGCGAACTGCTGCTCATGGTCTACAACGCGGAACTGCGGGCCGCGCTGGACGACGGCGCCGCCGCGGCCCGGGCACAGACCGACCCGGTGGAGGCGGTGTCGGCCATGCTGGATCCGCTGCTGCGCGCGGCCGAGCAGCGGCCGGAGAACACCATCGCCTATCAGCGTGAACTGCTGTTCGGCTCACCGACCGACAAGTACCGCTCCGAGGGCCTGGCACTGGTGGCCCGGCTGGAGTCCATGATCGCCGAGCGGCTGCTCGAAAACACCTCGGCGCGTTGGGAAGAGCAGGCCAGGCTGGCGGGGCGCAGCATCTTCGCGGTCCTGCACCTGGCGCTGGTGCAACCGTCCACCGGGGCGCATCCCGGCCACGACGCCATGGCGGATCTGCGGGCGCAGATCGCACAGATAATCACTGGATTCTTCACATCCCTAGGGAGGCAATGACAATGAGCATCGAGATCCGCAAGGTCACCGTGCTCGGCACCGGGGTTCTCGGTTCCCAGATCGCGTTCCAGACCGCGTTCCGCGGATTCGACGTCACCGCGTACGACATCACCGACGAGGTGCTGACCGCCGCACGCGGCCGCTTCGACAAGCTGGCCGCCACCTACCGCGAGCAGGTGCCGGGCGCGGGCGACGGCAAGGCCGAGACGACCGCGGCGGGCATCGCGCTGAGCTCCGATCTGGCCGCGGCGGTCGCCGACGCCGACCTGGTGATCGAGGCGATCCCCGAGGTGCTCGCCATCAAGCAGGACACCTACGAGAAGCTGGGCAAGCTCGCGCCCGAGCGCACCATCTTCGCCACCAACTCCTCCACGCTGCTGCCCAGCGCCATGAAGGACTTCACCGGGCGCCCGGACCGGTTCCTGGCGCTGCACTTCGCGAATCAGGTGTGGCACTTCAACACCGCCGAGATCATGGGCACCGCCGACACCGATCCGGCTGTCTTCCAGGCCGTCGTGGACTTCGCCACCGCCATCGGCATGGTGCCCATCGAGCTGCACAAGGAGAAGGCCGGCTACGTCCTGAACTCGCTGCTGGTGCCGCTGCTGAACGCGGCCATGAACCTGGCCGAAGGCGGCTACGCCGAGCCCGAGGCGGTGGACAAGACCTGGCGCATCGGCACCGGCGCGCCGGCGGGACCCTTCCAGATCCTCGACATCATCGGCCTGACCACGCCCTACAACATCATGGCCCACGGCGACGAGGACGCCCAGCGAATCGCCAAGTGGCTCAAGGAGAACTACATCGACCAGGGCAAGCTCGGCATCGCCACCGGGGAGGGGTTCTACAAGTACACGGCGTGATTCGAGAAGGGGGTTTCGTGGGCGTCGGCCCCTGAGAGCCTCCGCGAGTTGGGTTTCCTTCCAGACCAATCTCTTGGACAGGAGTTCTTATGTTCTACAGCAGTGGCAATTACGAAGCCTTCGCGCGGCCACGCAAGCCGGCGGGCGTCGAGGGCAAGACGGCCTGGTTCGTGGGGTCGGGCCTGGCCTCGCTCTCCGGGGCGGCCTTCCTCATCCGTGATGGCCAGATGCCTGGTAGCAAGATCACCATTCTGGAAGAGCTGAAGTTGCCGGGCGGCGCACTCGACGGCATCCGGGAACCCGAGAAGGGCTTCGTCATTCGCGGGGGCCGCGAGATGGAGAACCACTTCGAATGCCTCTGGGACCTCTTCCGGACCATCCCGTCCATGGAGGTCGAGGACGCGAGCGTGCTCGACGAGTTCTACTGGCTCAACAAGGACGACCCGAACTTCTCTCTCGAGCGCGCCACCGTCAACCGGGGTCAGAGCGCCCAGACCAAGAACCTCTTCACGCTGAACGACAAGGCGCAGCAGGACATCACCAGGATCTTCCTCGCCACCCGTGAGGAGATGGAGGGCAAGCGCATCGACGAGGTGTTCTCGAAGGACTTCTTCGAGAGCAACTTCTGGATGTACTGGCGCACCATGTTCGCCTTCGAGGAGTGGCACAGCGCGCTCGAGATGAAGCTGTACCTACAGCGGTTCATCCACCACATCGGCGGCCTGCCGGACTTCTCGGCCCTGAAGTTCACCAAGTACAACCAGTACGAGTCACTGGTGCTGCCGCTCTACCGCTGGCTGTTGGACCAGGGCGTCACCTTCAAGTTCGACACCACCGTCACCGACGTCGACTTCGACCTCACCGCGGATCGCAAGCAGGCCACCAGGATCCACTGGATCTCGGACGGCATCGAGGGCGGCGTCGACCTGGGGCCGGACGATCTGCTGCTGATGACCATCGGCTCGCTCACCGAGAACTCCGACGAGGGCGACCACCACACGCCCGCCAAGGTCGACGAGGGCCCGGCCCCGGCGTGGGATCTGTGGCGCCGAATCGCCGCCAAGGACAAGGCCTTCGGCCATCCGGACGTGTTCGGTTCGCACATTCCCGAGACCAAGTGGGAGTCGGCCACCGTCACCACGTTGGATCAGCGCATCCCCGAATACATTCAGAAGATCTGCAAGCGGGATCCCTTCAGCGGCAAGGTCGTCACCGGGGGCATCGTCACCGTGAAGGACTCCAGCTGGCTGATGAGCTGGACGGTCAACCGGCAGCCGCACTTCAAGCAGCAGCCCGAGGACCAGATCGTGGTCTGGGTGTACTCGCTGTTCGTCGACAAGCCCGGCGACTACGTGAAGAAGACCATGCAGGAGTGCACCGGCGAGGAGATCACCCAGGAGTGGCTGTACCACCTGGGCGTTCCCGAAGCGGACATCCCCGAGCTGGCCGCGAGCGGCGCCAAGTGCGTGCCGGTCATGATGCCCTACGTGACCGCCTTCTTCATGCCCCGCAAGGCGGGTGACCGCCCGGACGTGGTCCCGGAGGGTTCGGTCAACTTCGCCTTCATCGGCCAGTTCGCGGAGACCAGCCGCGACTGCATCTTCACCACCGAGTACTCGGTGCGCACCGGTATGGAGGCGGCGTACCAGCTGCTCGATATCGAACGCGGCGTCCCGGAGGTCTTCAACTCCACCTACGACGTCCGCACCCTGCTGGCCGCCATGAGCCGCCTCCGCGACGGCGATCCCATCGACCTCCCGGGCCCGGACCTGCTCTGGCGCGCGCTGGCGAAGCGCCTCGGCAACAACGAGATCGGCGAACTGCTCACCCAGTACGGTCTCATCGAGAAGTAGGGGGTACGGATTCGGTCCGACGTGCCACCACGGCCCGGTTCCCTGGGGACCGGGCCGTTGTCGTCAGTCCGGGCAGTCGTGCCACTCGCGCGCGGCCGCGAGCAGGCGAGCACGCACCCGGTCCACGTGCGGGCGGACGGGACCGCCCACCCGGCGGGCCAGGAAGACGGTATTGATCGGCACATCCTGCGGGTCCCAGAGCTTTTCGATGGCGCCCGAGGCCAATTCGCGGGTGCACAGGTAGCTCGGGAGCACCGAGACGCCCGCGCCCGCCACCACGGCGGCGAGGACGGCGCGCAGGTCCGGGACCACCAGGCCGGGGTCGGCTTCCAACCGGGTGTCGAAGACGTGCCGCCAGTAGCGGCGGACGATCGGCAGGTCCGGGGCGTAGGTCACCAGGGGCGCTGCGCCGAAGTCATTGGCGCGCAGGCGTTCCAGATCCGTGCGGGCGGCCACCTCGGGCGCGGCCACCAGGACGAACTCCTCATCGGCGAGCGTCTCCGCGAGGACGGTCCGGCCCCGCGGGCGAATGGTCGAGACGACCAGGTCGAGTTTTCCGAGTCGCAGATCCGCGAGCAGGTCGTCGGCCAGGCCGGTGCTCACCGCGAGCCGGACGCCGTCCGCGACCAGCGGTGCGAGTGCGGGCAGGACCAGCGTGGCCAGCAATTCGGCCGGGCCGCCGAGCAGGACCGGCGGTTCCACGGCTGCGACGCCTTCATCGGAGCCGTCGCCGATCACCGACTCCAGGGCGTCCAGCGGCGCGGCCACCCGCGCGGCCAGATCGTGGGCGGCCGCGGTCGGGGCGACACCGCGCGGCAGCCGCTCGAACAGTGGCCGTCCCACCCGGCGTTCCAGCGCCTGCAGCTGGGTGGTCACCGTCGGCTGCGAGAGGCCGACCTGACCCGCGGCGGCGGTGATCGACCCGGCGCGGTAGACGGCCAGGAAGGTCCGCAGCTGCGTCAGGTCCATGGAGCCATCGGCCTGCCTATGTCGCACCCGGAGAGTCTATTGACCCGGTGATGCGCGGCCACCGCGAGCGTGGGTCGAACAGCTTCCCAATAGTCAATTTCTTGAGTATCGACAACCTGGACATACGAGTGCGCTGCAACTACTGTTCGAATGTAGTAGGCAATGATTTGACTATAGGAAACGAGGGAATCATGCACCCCTTCCGTAAGGCCGTCGAGGCCCGTGACGAGGCGGCCATGGAGGCCCTGCTCGCCGACAACGTGGTGTTCACCAGCCCGGTCGCCTTCAAGCCCTACCCGGGCAAGGCCATCACCGCGGCCATCCTGCGCGGTGTCATGCGGGTGTTCGAGGACTTCCGCTACATCAAGGAGATCGGCGCGGCGGACAGCAGTGATCACGCGCTGGTCTTCGAGACCACGGTCGCGGGCAAGCGCATCACCGGATGCGACTTCCTGCACTTCGACGCCGACGGCCGGATCGACGAGTTCATGGTGATGGTGCGTCCGCTCTCCGGCGCGCAGGCGCTCGCCGAGGCGATGGCCGCGCAGTTCGAGCGGATCCAGGCCGAGGCTGTCGCGCAAATCGAACGGGAGACAGCAGCGGCCGAACGCCAAGCGGCGGGCTCGTGAACGAGTTCGGTCCGGCCCCCGTGCCGGCCGATTTCCTGGGATGATCCACGCACAGTCACCGAAAGGCCGATCCGCCATGACCGATGGCAGGTACACCCGATACGTCGCCCTGGGCGACAGCCAGACCGAGGGCGTGGGCGACGGCGACGACCTGACCGGCCTGCGCGGGTGGGCGGACCGGCTGGCCGAGCGCCTCGCCCTCACCAATCCCGAACTGTGCTATGCCAATCTGGCGGTGCGCGGCAAGCTGGCCCACCAGATCCGCGACGACCAGCTGGACGCGGCGCTGGCGCTGCGCCCGGATCTGGCCACCGTGCTGGCCGGAATGAACGATCTGCTGCGCCCGAACTTCGACCCGGACGAGATCGCCGGCCACGTCGAGGCCATGTTCGCCGCGCTCACCGCGACCGGCGCGGTGGTGGCGACGCTGACCTTTCCCGATGTGGCCGAGACGATTCCGCTGGCCCGGCCGATTCGCGGCCGGATCGCCGCGATCAACGACCGGCTGCGGGCGGCGGCCCAGCGGCACGGCGTGCTGGTCGCCGAGACCGGCCATCATGCCGTGGTGACCGATCCCCGCCTGTGGGACGCGGACCGGCTGCACGCCAGCCCGCTCGGGCACCAGCGCATCGCCGACGCGGTGGCCGAGGCCCTGCGTTTGCCCGGCGCGAACGACGCCTGGACCCGTCCGCTGCTCCCGGATCTGCCCGAGCACGGGGCGTTGCGCTCGATCGCGGCCGAATTCCAGTGGGCGGCAACCGCGCTGGGGCCGTGGGTGATGCGCCGCCTGCGCGGTATCTCCTCCGGTGACCGGCGGGTGCCCAAGCGTCCGGTGCCGCTCCCGGTGCGGCTCTAGACGTTGACCCCGTAATCCCGTGCGATACCGGCCAATCCGGAGGCGTAGCCCTGTCCGATGGCCCGGAACTTCCACTCGGCGCCGTGCTGGTACAGCTCGCCGAACACCATGGCGGTCTCGGTCGAGGCGTCCTCGGTGAGGTCGAAGCGGGTCAGCTCCGACCCGGTGACGGCGTCCACGACCCGGATGTAGGCATTGCGCACCTGCCCGAAAGCCTGGCGCCGGATCTCGGCCTCGTAGATCGATACGGGGAAGAAGATATTGGTGATGCTCGGCGGCATGGCCGCCAGATCCACGGTGATCACCTCGTCGTCGCCCTCGCCCGCACCGGTGAGGTTGTCGCCGGTGTGCTCGATGGTGCCCTCCGGGGACCGCAGGTTGTTGTAGAACACGAAATGCTTGTCGGAGACGACACGCTGATTCGGCCCGCAGGCGAGGGCACTGGCATCGAGATCGAAATCGGCTCCGGTGGTGCTGCGTACGTCCCATCCCAGGGCGACGGCCACCTTCGTCAGATTCGGCGCCTGCTTCGACAGCGAGACATTGCCGCCTTTGGCCAAACTGACACTCATCGCATTACCTTCCCTCCGCGAGCGGTACCTCCACGCCCAATCGTCCTCGCGCAGCGAAGCGGAGGCCACCTCGCTGTGCGAAACCGAGGTCGCCGAATCCGTATCCAGCTGTTCGGCGATCACGGCGATCCGGCGTTGCAGGGCGAGCAGTTCGATCAGGTCCCGATTCCCCGGCGCCACTGCGCCTTCCGCGGAGTCCATCGCACGCACCGCCTCGGCGTGCGCGTCCAGTACCGCCGCCCGCAGCCGCGCGGCCAATCCCGCCCACCGCGCCGACGGCTCGGGACCCACCCGCCCCAGCCCCGCCCGCGGCTCCCCCTTACCGAGCGTCACACCTCGAATGTACCTGCACGGCACCGCCTGATCGGCGCCCCGCCTACCGCACCAGGTCGCTCCAGAACTCACAGCGGTGGTCGGTGTAGAAGGCATCGGAGAACTGGTTGCCGCCGGGGCGGAGGGAGAGGAATGACGGTGCGGCCGTGGTGTATTGGGGGATGGTGGGCAATCCTTGCGGATCCCCGGTACCCGCGGTGATGAAGCGGGTCCAGTAGCGGCGCATTTCGTCCTGCAGGCGCCGCTGGTCGGGGGTCATGACGCCGTGCAGGAGCGGGCCGGCCTGTACCAGGTCGAAGAGGGAGGGAAGTTCCGCGGCGTGGTAGGCGCCCATCGGGAAGGTGCTGGGCGGGGCCAGGGCGGTCCGGTCGTCGAATTCGTAGACGTAGGTGGGGTTCTGGCGGCCGAAGTCGCCGACCTGGTCGGCCAGCTTGCAGACGAACTTGTCGGTCCAGGCCCGGGTGAGCGCCAGCGCGGGCTGCGCGTAGTCGCCGAGGGGGTACTCCGCCATGACCCGATCGACCTGCGCCTGGTCCATGCCGCTCAACCGGGTGCTGAGCAAGGCGGGATAGTCCGCGGCGGTCATCCTGGCGCCGAGCGGGATGCCGTAATCCATCCACACCCACAGCGCCATCTCGTCATGGTTGGAGCCGATGAAGGTCGGAACATGGGCCATCCCGCCGGCTTTCAGCACGGCGATGGGATCACGCGGAAGAAAGTCGTTGCCGTACACCAGATTCGCGGACTCCGGCGCGCGATCGACGAGCACGTCCGCCGGGAGACCACGCAGACACGCCGCGTCCGCTCCCGGGCATCCGACTGCGGCCGCCCAGGCATCGCCCTCGGCCTCGGCGGCGGCGAGGGCTTGCGAGGCGCACGGGCCGCTCTGCATCATGGCCGCCTGGAACAGCCCGGCCGAGGAGGGTGTGGCCAGCTGCGCGCAGATCGAAACCCCGCCCGCCGATTCACCATCCACCGTCACCCGGTTCGGATCGCCGCCGAACGCCGCGATATTGCGCTGCACCCAGCGCAGCGCGGCCTGCTGATCCATCAGCCCGTAGTCCCCCGAGCCCGCGCCCTCGTCCAGTGCCGAGGCGGCCAGGAAGCCGAACGCCCCGAGCCGGTAGTTGATGGTGACCACGATGCTGTCGCCGTCGGGCTGCGACACCAGAGGCGCTGCACCGTACATGCTTCCGGTGCCAGTCTGCAGGCCGCCGCCGTGAATCCACACCATGACCGGCAGGTCGCGGCCGTCGGCGGGCAGGGTGCGCGGCGTCCAGACGTTCAGGGAGAGGCAGTCCTCATCGGTCGAGCGCAGCCCGCCCACGCCCAGAGCCTGCGCGCATTTCGGCCCGGCGTCTCGGGCCTCGCGGACGCCCTGCCACGGCGCGACCGGTGCGGGCGGCCGCCAGCGCAGCGCGCCCACCGGCGGTGCGGCGTAAGGGATTCCATTGAAGAGGCGGTAGTCAGGGGCGATCACGCCGTGCAGGGTGCCGCTGTCGATGGCGACGGTGTCGGGGGCAGCCGGTAGGGCCCGCGCCACCGGTCCGTTCACCGCGAAGACCGTCACCAGCAGGGCGACCACCGAGAGCACCGCC
Organism: Nocardia sp. CA-151230; assembly: GCF_050942175.1. Classification (NCBI taxonomy): domain Bacteria; kingdom Bacillati; phylum Actinomycetota; class Actinomycetes; order Mycobacteriales; family Nocardiaceae; genus Nocardia; species Nocardia sp. CA-151230. Next base: position 1,489,905 of record NZ_CP192061.1, on the reverse strand, counting down.
CCGGCTCCCCATCCCATCCACTCCCGGTACCGCACGATCACCCGAGCCTCCTGGGCCAGCAGCGTTATCGCGTAATCGTTCGATACTAGTCGGCTGCCCGGTACGGAGGCCCGAAGTCTCGAGACGCGCGCAAAACCCCTGCGTACGAGTGGGTCACCGCGCGGCGGCCGTCTCACGGCGAGACGGCCGTTGACAGTCGATTCAGGGCCGGAAAACGTGGGCGCATGACCCGGACCTCACCCGAGACCCTCGACCTGTTCGACCCCGCGCACCTCGACGATCCCTATCCGCTGTACCGGCGACTGCGCGAGGAATCGCCGGTGTACCGCATCCCGGGCACCGGCTTCTACCTGGTGACCTCGTGGGATCTGGTGGCCGAGGCGGTGAATCGGCCCGAAGAGTTCTCCTCGCACCTCACCGGCGCGCTGCTGCGGCAGCAGGGGCAGCCGCCCGCCACCTTCGATATGGACGGCGGCGGCCAGGCCATCCACGTGCTGGCCACCGGGGACGATCCCAGCCACCAGGCACAGCGGAAGCTGGTCCAGCCCTTGCTGGCCAAGCGGATTCGCGGCCTCGGATCCACCGCCATCGAGCTGGTGGACCGGTTGTGGACCGAGCAGCTGCACGGCGATCGCATCGACTGGGCGACCGGCATGGCCGACCGGCTACCGCTGGCGCTGGTCGCCGACATCATCGGGCTACCGGACACGGATGTGCCGCAACTGCTGACGTGGGCCTACGACAGCACCGAGATGCTGGGCGGGGTCGTCGAGGCCGAACGTTTCGGGCAGCTGGTCACCGCCGCCACCGAGCTGGCCGCCCACCTGCACACCAGGTTCGCCGCCGCCCGGCAGGATCCCGGCGACGACCTGCTCGGTGTACTGGCCCGCGCCTGCGCGGCCGGCGACATCACCGACGCGGTGGCGGTGCTCATCCTGGTCCAACTCGTCGGCGCGGGCGGCGAATCCACCGCCGGGCTGATCGCCAATGCCGCGCGGCTGCTCGCCACCCGCCCCGAACTCCAGGACGAGCTGCGCCGCGAACCCGCGCTGCTGCCTGCGTTCCTCGACGAGGCGCTGCGGCTGGAATCGCCCTTCCGGGGCCATCATCGGCATGTCACCGCCGATACGGTCCTGGGCGGCAGCGAGATTCCCGCGGGCAGCCATGTGCTGCTGCTGTGGGGTGCGGCCAATCGGGATCCGGCCCGCTTCGAGCATCCCGACGCCATCGACCTGGACCGCCGCAGCGGGGCCAACAATCTCGCCTTCGGGCGCGGCATCCACTTCTGCATCGGCTCGGCGCTGGCCAAACTGGAGGCCACCGCGGCCATGACCGCGCTGCTCGACCGCACCACCGGATTCACCCTCGTCGAAGACGCCCCGCCGCAGTGGTTTCCGAGCATCTTCGTGCGCCGCCACCGCAGCCTGCCACTGCGCATCCACTGATCCGCGCGGATTCTTCCGCGCGTCCGCCGCGTGCCGGGGGCTCGGTCACGGCATGATCGTCGTCGATCGAGGGGGGATTCATCGTCGTGACCATAGGAAAGGGGATCTGTTCGTGAAGACCGTGTACCTCCGCCGTATCACCCTGGCCACGCTCGCCTGCGCCGCCTCCGGCGCCCTCGCCGCCCCCGCGTCCGCCGACGCGGCCCCGCAGCGGATCACGCTCGACTACTCCAAGGGCCGCTGCGCCCAGACCACCCTGCTGGCCCACTCGTTCACGCCGACCACGCTGGAGATCACCACCTCCAACAACTTCACCGACGACGCCAAGATCGATATGAACGGGCAGCGCACCCCGCTGCCCGACACCTACACCGCCCAGACCACCCAGATCGACCTGGGCACCCCGATGCCCGGGGTCATCCCCTTCGAGGTCTCCGGCTCGGAGTGGCCCGGCAGCGCCGGCACCGGCTGCAAGGGCTGGATCATCATCGCCTGACACGCCCGCGAGAACGACCGAGCCCGGGGGTTTTCCTCCGGGGCTCGGGTCGTTTCGGCTCACTTGCCGTGGGCGCGCAACTGGTACAGACCCTCGGTCTCGGCCACCACCACGCCATTCGCGTCGGTCACCACGGCCTTGAGGGTGAAGTCGGCCTTGCCCTTGGCCTCGGCCTCCTCGGTGATGCGCGCGATCTCCTCCTCCGACAGCGTGGCCTCGGCGCGCACATCGGTGGCGGCGGGCTTGCGGAAGAAGATGTGCAGATCCTTCACCAGGGGGAAGTACTTGGCGGTGTCGAAGCTGGCGATGGCCACCGCGCCGCCCAGGATCTCCGCGACGGTGAACAGCACGCCGGCGTACATGACGCCGAAGTGATTGCCATTGCCCTCGACCGGCACCGTGGTGGCGGCGAAACCGGGGCGCACCTCGGCGGCCCGCACCCCCATCGTGTGCGCGATCGGAATCGTGAACTCCAGACCACCGTTCACGACCTCGTTCAGCGGCGGGGCATCGTTCCCCATGCGGACCTCCTCGTCCCGGAAATAGGGCAACTTACTGACGTATTGCCAACAACGTGAATCATTATGGGTGAGAGGGTTGTGGCGCAACTCTTTCAGCCCCGGGTGAAACCCGCCACATTCGGGCAAATCATCCCATGACGCCTCTAGTATGCAAGTCGTGTCCAAGACCTTCTCCGCCGCCGAGCGGGCCTACCGCGAAATCAAGGAACGCATCCTGAGCGGCGACCTGCCGGGCGGGGAACTGGTCAGCGAGAACGAGATGGCCGGGGAGCTGGGCACCTCCCGCACCCCGGTCCGCGAGGCCTTCCTCCGGCTCGAGACCGAGGGCTGGATGCGGCTCTACCCCAAGCGCGGCGCGCTGGTGGTGCCGGTGCCCTCGCGCGAGGCCGAGCATGTGATCCACGCCCGCTACATCGTGGAAACCGGCGCGGTCGACGCGCTCACCCGCATCGCCCGCGCGGGGCTGATCCCCCGGCTGCGCGAATCCCTGGACCGCCAGCGTGAACTCGCCGATGCGGGCAACCTCGACGAATTCGCCATCGTGGACGCCGATTTCCATCGCGAGTACGTGGTGGCCGCCGACAATCCGCTGCTCATCGGCTTCTACGACTCGCTGCGCGAGCGCCAGCGCCGGATGAACAGCGTTGCACTGCACCGGGGTGAGACCCATCCGCACCGGATCATCGAGCAGCACACCCGGCTCGCCGACCTGATCGAAGCCGCCGACGCCGCCGGTTTCGCCGAAGCACTCGCCGAGCACCTCACCGACGTGCACGGCGTGACCCTGAGAGGACTGTGATGGCGACGCTGACAGCCGTCGGCACCCGCACCACCGGTATCGGCACCCATCCCAGAGCGTGGCTCGGCGTGGCCACGGCGATCTTCGCGATCGCCTGGGGTGGCAATGAATTCACGCCGCTGCTGGTCATGTACAAGCGGGACGGTCTGCCCGTCACCACCGTGGATCTGCTGCTGTTCGAATACGTGCTGGGCATCGTCCCCGCGCTGCTCATCGGCGGCCCGCTCTCCGACCGCTACGGCCGCCGCCCGCTCATGCGGCCCGCGCCCTTCATCGCGGCCGCCGGCTCGACCCTGCTGGCCTTCGGATCCGCTTCCGTCCCCATGCTCTCCGCCGGACGCGTGCTGTGCGGCATCGCGCTGGGCCTGGCCATGGCGGTGGGCAGCAGCTGGCTCAAGGAACTCTCGCAGCCGCCGTTCACCGCCGAGACCGCCTCGGGGACCGGGGCGCGGCGCTCGGCCATGAGCCTCACCGGCGGCTTCGGCGTGGGCGCGGGCGTGGCCGGGGTGCTGGCCCAGTGGGCGCCGTGGCCGGACAGCCTCGCCTACCTGATCAATGTGACGCTGTGCGTGCTGGCGGCGGCGCTGCTGTTCCGCGCCCCGGAAACCACTGCCCCGCAGGCGAATCCGGGTCGGCTGCTGGACGATCTGAAGGTCCCCGCCGCCGCGCACCACCGCTTCCGCACCGTGGCGCTGCCGGTGTGCCTGTGGCTGTTCACCTCGTCGGCGGCGGCCTACGCCATCATGCCGACGCTCATGATGCCCAAGGTGCACGGCGCGCCCATCGCCTTCTCGGCCCTCATCACCGTCATCACGCTGGGCTGCGGGTTCGGCATCCAATCCGTCGCCCGCCGCATCGACCGGCCGGGCTCGCTGCGCCTGCCGGTCCTGGCTCTGAGCCTGGTGATCACCGGAATGGTCCTGGCCGCAGCGGCTTCCGCCACCCTCACCATGTGGCTGACGGTGCTGACCGCCATCGCGCTCGGCATGGGCTTCGGCAGCGGCCTGGTCGCGGGCCTGCTCGAGATCGAGCGCATGGCCCGGCCCGACGACCTCGCGGGACTGACCGCGGTGTTCTACGCGGTCAGCTATCTCGGCTTCGGCGTCCCTGCCGTCATGGCGGTCTGTCACGACAGCACCGGCATCGGCTACCCGGCCATGTTCGGTGTCCTCGCGGCCGGGTGCGCGATCTGCCTGGGCATCGTGAGCCGCGCCCGCGCAGCCTGACCCGAGCGGCGAAACTCCGGAAAACAGTGGCGGCGGCCCGAATTCGGGCCGCCGCCACTGTCGTATCACCTCCGCGTCGGCCACGATCACCAGCAGATCGCAGTGGGTGCCATTGGAGAACCCGGCGGTCGTGAACTACATCCGCCGCTCGCTGCTGGAACCCTCCGAAACCCGCATCCACCTGCTGGACGCGGTCGTCGACCTGACCCGCAGCGAGGTGACCGGCGCCTGCGGGAGGCCGGTCAGGCCTCCACCGACAAGCCCGAATCCGCCCAGATAGTCGCAGTGCTACTCCGCCAATTCGGCGAACTCCTGCTGGCCCCCATGCTCGACGCCGTCTGGGAACGCGTCTCCCCCGACAATCCCACGCGCTCTCGACTCTCGATCACCGTCAAGGACTGAACGGTCGGAGCCGGACCGGGCTCAGCGCAGGTGAGTCTCGAAGAAGGCGAAGATGCGATTCCAAGCGTCCTCGGTGGCCTCTTCGTTGTAGCCGAGGCCCGCGACCCGGATGACCGACTCGGCGGGGGTGAGGTTGGCGAAGGCGTGGGTGACGCCGGGGTAGGTCTTCACATCGTGGTCGATGCCGTAGTCGGTCAGGACGCGTTCGAGTTTAGGACCGCGGCCGGGATTGGCAGGGTCGAGGGCGCCGTAGCTGGCGACGATGGGGCAGGAACCGCGCAGGATGTCCTCGTAGTTGCCGCGGCCGGACGGATAGAACGGCGCCGCGGCGTCGAAACCCTTGGTGGCGGCCAGGAGTGCGAACCCGCCGCCGAGGCAGAAGCCGACCACGGCCACCCGGCCGGTGCAGTTCGGATCGGCGATGAGATGGGCGCGGGCGCTGAGGATGTCGTGGACGGTGGTGCCGTTCCCATTGGACAGCAGTTCCCGGATCACGCTCGGCACGCACCGAACCCGGCCGCGCGCGAAGAGATTCGGGACGATGGCGAGATACCCGTTGTCGACCAGGCGGCCGGCGATGGTCCGCATGTCGTCGTTGACGCCCACCATGTCGTGCAGCACCACGACACCGGGCCAGGGCCCGGTTCCGGCCGGGGTGGCGACATAGGCGTCGATGGTGCCGTCGGGTGTGGTCAGTTGGATCGTGCTCACCGATGAGCCCCCTCCGTCGGAGATCGAACTAACCGGGGCATCGTAGCGCGTCTGGGACAATGTGCCGCTCCCCCGCCGCGCATCGCGACGGGGGGCGGCCGAGTTCCGGTGCGTGCGATCAGCTTTCGACGGGCAGGCCCGCCTCTGTCCAATCCTGAATGCCGTCGCGGTACTTGCGGACGTTGGTGTAGCCCAGCCGCTCCAGTCGGGTGGCCACGTTCTGACTGTTGGGGCAGGCGGCGTTGGAGCAGTAGGTGACGATGGCCGCGTCGCGATCCGGAAGCAGTTGCGGCGCGCGGCTTTCCACCTCGGCCTCGACCAGCGCGAACGCGCCGGGGAGGTGGGCCTTGGCGTAGTACTCGCCGCCGAGGGCGTCGAGCACGACGACCGAACCGGCCTCGATCTCCTTCACGAGTTCGTCGCGTGTGATGAGTGCGGTCATGGGAATTCCCTTTCAGAAAAATATGTGCGTGTGCACGCTACTACTTATGTGCGCGCGCACGCAACTGGTTATGATGGGCCGGTGTCCGCTTCCCGATCCCATCCGGCCGTCCACGCCTGGGCCGCCCTGCTGCAGGTCCACGCGAAACTCGTGCCCGAACTCGACGCCGCTCTGCGCCGCGCCACCGGACTGCCGCTGAGCTGGTACGACGTGCTGCTGGAACTCGATGGGCCGCACCGGCTCCGGATGAGTGACCTGGGCGAGCGCGTGGTGCTCAGCCGAACCCGGGTGAGCCGGCTGGTGACCGAGATGGAGTCGCACGGTTTGGTTCGGCGTGAATCCAATCCGGACGACGGCCGCTCGGCGTTCGTGAGCATTACCGATGCGGGCCGCCGCCGCTTCCGCGAGGCCGCGCCGCATTATCTGACCGGCATCGAACAGCGATTCGGGGGCAGACTGGATCCGGCCGAACTCGAGACCGTGGCAACGGCATTGCGCAAGGTGCTCGGCCCGGCCGAGGTGACCACACCGGATTCGAACAGAGGAGACATCTAGTGCGTTTCGGCATCTTCATCCCGCAGGGCTGGCGGCTCGACCTGGTCGGCATCGATCCCGCCGCACAGTGGGGAGTGATGCGGGACCTGGCACAGCGCGCGGATTCGGGGGACGTCTGGGAGTCGCTGTGGGTGTACGACCACTTCCACACCGTGCCGGTCCCCACCGAGGAGGCCACCCACGAGGCGTGGTCGCTCATGTCCGCGCTGGCGGCCAGTACCACGCGCATCCGGCTGGGCCAGATGTGCACCGCCATGAGCTACCGGGACCCCGCCTACCTCGCCAAGGTCGCCGCCACCGTCGATCTCATCTCGGGCGGCCGGGTGGAAATGGGCATCGGCGGCGGCTGGTACGAGCACGAGTGGCGCGCCTACGGTTATGGATTCCCCTCCGCCGGTGTGCGATTGGGCCGCCTGGACGAGGGCGTGCAGATCTTCAAGCAGGCGTGGACCACCGGCAGGGCCACTCTCGACGGCAAGCACTACCAGGTCGACGGCGCGATCGTGCGCCCGCTTCCCCTGCAGGAGGGCGGAATTCCGATCTGGATCGCGGGCGGCGGCGAGAAGGTGACGCTCCGCATCGCGGCGAAGTACGCGCAGTACACCAATTTCGCGGGCGATCCGGAGACCTTCACCCAGAAGTCGGACCTGCTGCGCGCCCACTGTGCCGCGGTCGGAACCGAATTCGACGCCATCACCCGGAGCTCCAACTTCAATACCCTGGTCGGCGCGACCGAGGCCGAGGTGCAGGACCGCCTGACCCAGCTGGAGGCCCGCCTGACCCCCTTCATCGGGGCCGAGGGCGCGGCCCAGCACGTGAAGGATCTGTTCCGTGACTCCCCCGCCGTCGGCACCCCCGAGCAGATCGTCGAGCGGCTCTCGCACGTCAAGGATCTCGGGCTGGGTTACTCCATCCACTACTTCCCGGAGACCGCCTACGACACGTCCGGCCTGGAGCTCTTCGAGCGCGAGGTCGTCCCCGCGCTGCGTTGAACCCGAAAACCGCCCGCTGACACCGATGTCCGCGTCAGCGGGCGGCATGCGGTGCATCGCCGGATCGGACCGATTGGTCGACTGCCGATGCACGGGCCGGGCCGGTCAGGGGAAGCACCTGACACGGTGTCGCACGGCCGATCCGGCGAGCCGCCAGGTGGTCAGCGGGGCAGCGTCACCGGATCGGTGCGGCTGACGGGGGCGTCGACCAGCGAGCAGGTCCTGGGTTCGCGGATCGGGCGGTAGTCGGCGGGGACGCCGCCCGCGCGGGTGATCTCGGTGTAGGCCGGGACCGCGTCGGTGGGGCGGCGGGTGAGGGCGGGGTCGGTCAGCACATCCACCGTGCAGAGGCCGAATCGCGGTGTGCAGGAACCCCATTCATAGTTGTCGGTGAGACTCCGATAACCCGCGCCCATTCGATGCCGATCCGGTCCACCTTCACGCCCAGCTGGCGGCGGAATCGCATGCCGAAAACCGTACAATGATCGGTTTTGGCTGACAAGAAACTCTCGGAGTCCGCTTAGACTCGACCGATGGCGAAACGAGGACCCTACGGGAAAGGCATCGAACGGCGAGAGCAGATCCTGGAAGCCGCACTGCACACCATTGCCGAGCGCGGATTCCTGGCGACCTCGGTGGCGGAGCTCGCCGAGGCGGTCGGCCTGAGCCAGAGCGGGCTGCTGCACTACTTCGGCTCCAAGGAGGAGCTGTTCATCGCGGTCCTGCGCAAGCGGGACGAGATCGACGCGGCCGCCATCGGCGACCCCACGCCCGACGCGCTGATCCGGATCATTCGCCGGAACACCCAGGTGCCCGGCCTCATCGAGCTGTTCACCCACATGCAGGCGGCCGCCGCCGATCCGCGCCACCCCGCCCACGAATACATGCGCCTGCGCTACGAACTCGGCACCGCCGGCCTCGCCGAACTCCTTCGCAGCATGAAGCGGGCGGGCAACATCCCCGAAACCGTCGACCCCGAGGTGATGGCCACCGTGTTCATGGCGCTTTCCGACGGCCTGCAATCGCGCTGGCTCATCGACCCGACCATCGACATGGAGTTCTATCTCCAGCAGTGCTGGGCGCAGTTCACCGGTATGACGTTCCCCGGCGCCTGACCGATCCACGCCGCGACCGCCGGGACCACAGTGCAGCCGAATCCCGCGAATCTCCGGCGACACGCAGCCTCAATGACTCCCCGCCAGTGTCAGTGAGCAGATGAGCGCCGACGTCGCTACCGAGACGCCGGTGACCGACCACCCGTTGCCGGTCAGTCGCGCGGTCACCAGCGCCGCCACCACCAATGACAGCGAGGGCAGGGTGGCCACCGCGTACAGCGTGCGCGCCAGCACCGCGGACAGCGACAGGCAGCCGATCAGAACCCGGTGCGGCACCATCCATTTCGCGCAGCGCGGTCCGTGTTCTCGCCGGTGGAGCGACCGGGCGGCGCGCCACCGATCCCGCTCCGCGATCCGCGTGGCCAGCCTGACCACCACCTCGGGGAGGTCGAGCCCCAGCGCCGCCGCGCGTTCCGCGGCGGACCGCAGGGCCGCCGTGCCGTCCACCAGCGGGTCACTGAGCAACTCGTCCAGCCGCATCCCCTCGAGAGCCTGCTCGTGCGTCAACAGTCGTCCGGGCAGCCAGGTCAGCACCCAGTTCCCGCCTCCCGGATCGGGGATGTGGTACGCGATCTCGGGGGTGACGTCGCTGGTGATGGACCGATCGGTCACCTGCAGGGTCATGTGGTCCTCGCTGTCTCGAATTCCGGTGCGATACCGAAAGTCTGCGAGTACGGCTCGGTGTCATCCATCGAACTGCCCACTGGCCCTTGCTCTTTGCCGTGGATAACGGACATGTCGCAGGCGTGGCCGGTAATCATCGGATCGCTGGCCACCGGCATGGCCACGAACTAGGCTTTCGTGACACGCCCTGGGCATCGGGGTCGGCGCAGGGGGCCCGGCATGACGCGCGCGAATCCGATCGGAGAACCGATCGGCGACATGATCCGCAGGCTGCGCAAGGAACGGGGCCTCACCCAGAAAACCCTGGCCGACAAGGCCAAATGCTCACGCAGCCTGATCCAGCAGATCGAACAGGGCACCCGCGTCCCGCAGCTGTCCCTGCGCGAGAGACTGAGCGCCGTCCTCGGTGTCGCCCTGCCCGCCGCCGGACGAATGGGCTCCGTGGCCGGGACCGCCGACCACGTCCCCGACACCCTGCGCATGCGATTCAATGTGCTGCTGGGCCAGGATCCCGCGGTGGCCGAACACGCCCTGCGCATCGCACAGCGTCTCGTCGAGGCGGCTGCCGCCGGTCCGGAGGTGACCGCCCTCCAGGCCATTGCCCGCCGGCAGCTGGAACGCGCGGAAAACATCCTGGCGCAGGTGCCTTCGCGTATCGCACGGGTGCCGGAATGGAACACCGTCACCGACTGGTGCACCGTGCTCGAGCAGGCGATCAGATCGGTTCGGATGGTGCATGTCGCCGGATTCGCGGCGATCGGCGGGGAGGCGGGCGACGAATACCACACCGCGATGCTGCGGCTCGCGGCCCGGACGGGGGCGGCCACCCTCGATATGCGCCGGATCTATGTCATCGACTCGATCGCGGACCTGTGGCCCTACGACGATCGCCTGTGGCGGCTGGCCCGGGCCGGAATCACGAACCTGGTGGTCAAGCGCGAGCACGCGCCCAATGCCCAGGGCCTGCTGGTGGTGGACGAGAAATTCACCGTTTCCGGTGAATACGACAATTTCCGCGAGGGTCGCTTGGCGACCCGGTTCTCGGCTCTCCAGCCCGACATCGACTTTCAGCTGGATCGTTTCGACCGGCTCGAAGCCCTGCACCGGCGCGGCCGAGCCATCGGCATCAATGCACTGATCGCGACCCCGCCGCTGTCACAGTTCGCTCATCTCGATACCGGCGATTGCCGCACCCTGTTCCGCTCCGCCATCGAAAACGCTTGGGACGACATCCCTTCCACCTGACCCGGGCGCCGCACTGTACCCCAGGATCGCAGTGGCCGCAGCCGCACCGTACGCGCGACTCGCGACATCCGGACGCACGGACGGGAAGTTCGAGCGATGTATCACGGTGACGTTGTTGGCCAGCGTCACCGTGCCGTCCACGCGGGTCACCACGCAGTTGCCACCCGACTTGGCGGTCAGATCGACCACCACCGCACCGTTCGGCAACGCCGCCAGACCCGACCGGTCCAGCAGCACCGGTGCGGCCGTCCCGCGCCGTCCGGCCGCGCACACCACCAGATTCGGACGGATGGAACGGATGTAGTCCGCGACCCGGCCCGGATCGGGATCGAGGAGAAAGCGATTCGCGCCACGGGCCGAGGCGGCGGCCCGCTGCTCGGCACGCCGACCGATGGCGGCCGGCGACGCATCACCACAGCGAACCGCGGCCTCGATGGCGGCGAGCCCGGCCTGTCCACAGCCGATGATCAGCGCACGCACCGCACAATCCGGATCCTTTTCGCGTAGGCGCTCACGCCCCTCGCGGTAGGCCACCTCACCGGCGATCCGGCTCATGGCGGTCAGCGGATCGAGGTGAGCCGTTTCGAGATCCGGTGGCATGTGCTCGAAGCCCACCGACTCCACCCCGTATTGGCTCAGCCGGTGAATGGACCGGCGGCGTTTCACCGGATCCTGGAATCCGAGTAGTAGCTGCCCGGTCCGGGTCGGCATCGTATCCAGGTCGTAGGCAGGCGGTTTCACCCAGGCGACCAGGTCGGCGACGGCGAAGACACACTCGGGTCCCGGCACCACCGAGGCGCCCGCGGCCCGATAGTCGGCGTCGTCGAACCGGGCCCACCGCCCGGCATCCTGCTCCACCACTACCTTCAGCCCGCTGCGAACCAGCGCCGTCACATCATCCGGCGTGGAGGCGACACGCAATTCGTGGGCGGCCGTTTCGCGCAGCACGCCGACGGTGGAGACACGCGGGGACCGAGCCGGAATCCGTCGTTCCAGCAGGGCGCCGGAATACGTCATGCCGGCGTCGATCCGCTGGAGCAGCCGCTCGATGCGGTCGAACAATTCGACGACCAGGTCCGGCCCCACCTCGCCGGTGGCGCGCCGGGGCGTCGTCACATTGAGCCGCACGCCCATTCGATGCGATCCGGTGCGGTCCAGCGCCACGCAGTCGATACCGGCCGCCATCAACAGCAGGTCTTCCAGGTCCGCGCTGGATCGCACCGCCGCCGCCGACATCACCCCGGCATCGAATTCGATCGTGAGGAACATGCCGTCCCGGCTGCCCAGGGGCCGCAGCAGTTCGGCGCCGAATCCGGCATTGATCCCGGCCACCAGCCGCCGCGCGGCATCCATCCGCTCCCGCAGCAGCACTCGGTTCCGGATCAGGTAGCCGTCCGAGGTGCCCTCGATCGTGGCACGGGCCAGATGCGTGGTCTCACGCTGGAATGCGACGCGCAGCCGCTCGCGCACCCGGGCCAGCCACTGCTGGTCTCCCGAACAGGCCGCACCCAGCTTGCACGGCCCGAAGGCATTGAACGCCTTGGAATTACCGGTGATGCTGAGCACCCGGTCATACAGCCGCACCGGACCGCCGGCCGTCTGGACGACGATCGACGCAATCGGGATGTGCCCCTCGACCAGTAGGTCGAACGACATATCGCAGATCACCGGCACATCGGCGGCGACGAGTACCCGGCCGATCTCGATCAACTGCTCGACGGTGTAGTCGGCGACCACCGGGTTGCCGGGCAGGGTCAGCAGGACCCCGCACAGGTTTCCCTGCGCCGCATGCTGTTTCAGGGTTCGATCGAGCGATACCGGGTCGATCCGGAAGTCGCTGCCCGCGGTCACACTGCTGATCGCCATCCGCATGCCGAACTTGGCGATGTGCCCGGCCACGCTCTTGTAGTAGCCCTCCGGGCAGACCAGGACGCCACCGGGCCGAGCCAGTGTGGCGATCGCCTCCTCCAGCAGCACGGTGCTCGAGTAGGGACTGACGATCACCTCGCCGGGATCGATGTCGACTCCCGGCATTCCGTCGATCGGTTGCGATATCCGTGCGAACAGCCGCTCGGCCGCCAACCGGCGCAGGACCTCCGGCTGTTTCTTGGCGTAGGGTGACCCGTCCCGGCCGTCGGTGAGATGTCCGCCGCCCGCCGCGCCATGACCTGCCATCACCTCGGCCCATGCGGAATTCAGGGCCGCCGTGGCGTTCCGGTCCATGGGCAGGCCGGTCTCACCGTGATACGCGTCGATGATCCCGCGATAGATCCGGCCGTTCGTCCCCGCGAACCGGCTCTCGCTGTCGAGGTAGTTCCGCGCGAGATGCTTGCGCTGGTCGGAACGGTCCGCCACGTCGACCGGGTCCAGCGGCGGCGACACCGCGAACCCTCGGCTCATCTGGGCGCGCCTTCAGATCCGGGCTGCCCGTCGTTCCACGCCTCACGCAGGGCCGCACGGAAACGGTCGCGGCAGTCCTCCTGGTCCAGGTGCTCGAACCGAATCAATCCTGTCCGTTCCACGAGATCGTTGACGACGAGCGCCATTCCGTCCGCCCTGAGATCGCGGAGGTGCTTGAACTTGCGGTGGGCGGTCTGGACGTCGTGCCACAGTGACGAGAACCGGCTGGAGTCACGCTCGCGGCGGCGGAAATCATAGTCGCCCGCCAGCACGTAACTGTCGTCGACGATGAGCATGCCCTGTGCGTTGGGAGCGAACTCCCGGTTCACCAGGGTGGTTTCCACCTTCGCCTTGACCTGTTGCCAGAGCTTGTCCTCATAGGGCGTCACGTTCACAACGTCGTCCAGCACATAGACACGCTGCACAGACACACCGGATCGGGCCTTGGCGAGGATCGCCCGGTGATATTCGACGCCGACATCGCCGCCGATCGCGCCCAGTTCGGCGGTGTGGATCGCGCAGATCCGCTGCTGCGCGCGATCCAGCACGGTGAGCCAGTCGAGGACCGTATTCCATTCCGGCACAACGACACTGCCGGAGGGAATCTGAACCAGCACCTCCTCGGCCCGGACCAGCTGGCGCTCGGCGATCTCCCGGAGCGGCACGAGCTGTTCGCCCATGTCGTCGAGATTGGACAGACTCTGGGCGAGCGCGAGGATGCGGGCGGCCAGGTCGGGCTTCTCGGTCGAGAGGATCTCGAAACGGATGCGCAGGTCGCTGATGACACGCTCGGCTTCGGTCTCGTCGTCGAGGCCGGGCAGGCGTTCACCCAGGGCCGCACTCAGCTTTTCGCGCTGGGGGCGGGGTGGAACGCGTCTGCCGTTCTCGATCTGTTGAATCAGACTGCGCGAGCAACCGACCCGATCGGCCAGCGCCTCCTGGGTGAGATTGCGTTGCCGGCGGAGTCGCTTGACTGCCGCGCCGATCTGCTCGCCGTCCGAGGCCGAGCCAGACATGCTCGTCTCCCATCATGATCCGCATTGCTCAGACGTGTCACGCGAAGCCCATCCTAAGCACGATGTGTCATCTTCGCCATCGCAGATCCAGCACGAGTCTGCCGATTCTTTTACAGGTCAGGCTGAACGGGCGAAACGGCCATGGCGGATATCAGCTGGGCGGCAGATCTGTGATTCGAATACAGCAACACTCAGCGCTGCAGCATCCAAAACGCTTGATATCTACGATATTCGGGATACTTGTACGCCGATACGCTTATTTCTGAGCAACAGTTGCTTTTTCGGTATCGGCCTTGAGCAATTCTTCTGGCTATGTGCCATCGAAGCACTCCAGTATCCTTGGTGCTACAACCACTCTTCGAGGAGGTTCCCGACCTCATGGCCCTCGAATTCACACCCTGGACCGTCCGCAGCGACAAGACGCCCGAGATGGCCGTTCGCACAACACTTTCCACCGATATCTGGGTGCTCACCTGGCTCCCGGATCGATTGCTCACCCACGAAGCGGCCTGCCGCGGCCTGGTCCTCGACGAGATCCTGAGCGATCCGAGTCCGGACGATCCCGACCAGGCCCTTGCGGTGGCCGAGCTGCTGGCCGCCGAGCTGGACCTCACCCTGCGCGAAGTCGTTGTGCTGCTGTGGGTTCGGTCCGCACAGCCAGACCTGCGCACCGAATTCACGCCGGCGCCGCCGCACCCGGCGGCCCCGCTCCACAGCTGATCAGCGAATCCGCTGACCGGCACCACCTTTCGAGATCCCGGGGAGGAGATCTCCATGACCACCGATTCCACCCTCCGATGTTCGCGCTGCGGCTGGACCAATGCGCACGATGCCGGCGCCTGCCGGGGCTGCAGGCGGCCGCTCGGGCAGGTCGCGGCGGTGCCGCTGCCGACGGCCGGGTATCGGAGGTCAAGTCTGATCGGCACGATCACCTCGCCGCCGCGACCGATGGAAATGCCTGCGCTGCAGCCCTTGTGGTTCGTGGGCACCGCGGTGGCGCTGGTCGGCGAGGGAATGCTCCCGCTTTCGCGGGCGGCGATGGCGGTGACGGCGGGAGGGGTGGCCGTCACCGCCCTGCTCGTTCACCTGGCGGCCCGGCCCCGGATCGGGCCGCTGGCCCGGCTGGCCGGACGCTGTGCGCCGGTACGCCGGTATCTCGGGATGCGGGTCGGTATCACCGATGATGCGGGGGCCCACTGGGTTCTGCATTTCCTGCCGCTGTTCGGCACCGACCTGCACCTGGGCGATCCCGCGTTCGCGGACGGTCACGAGAACCGGTTCGGCGAGTTCCGGGCGCTCACCGTCACCAATATCCGCACCGGCAACCGGCATTTCAGCCGCTGGGCGACCGGCTCGATCGCCGCCGCGACCAGCGTGGTGCTGGTCGGGCTGATACTCGGGACCGCCCCCGCCTGATCAGGCGCCCGCCCGGGCCGCCGCCGGCAGCGGCGGCACCACCGCGGGGTCGGAAAGGACTGCGCGGCGGGCGAAGCCGAGGGCGCCGGTCAGAATGCCGTTCTCGCCGAGGGCCGTCGGGGTGACCCGCAGGGCCAGCGCGGGCGCGAGGGCCCGGCGGCCGGCCAGCCGGGACTCGATGGCCGGGATCAGCCAGCGGAACCAGTCGCTCAGCAGGCCACCCAGGACCACTTCGACGGCGTCGAGGAGTGCGGTGATGGACAGGATCGCGGTGCTGAGGGCCCGGGCGGCGGTGTCGAGCGCGGCCACCGCGCGCGTATCGGCCCGGCTCAGCAGGGCCAGCAGCTCGGCCTGGGCGGCCCGCGAACCCTTGTGACGCAACAGTTCCCCGAGTCCGGCGGCCTCGAACACCGCCTCCGGGCCCGCGAAGCAGACCAAGCAGCCGCGGGCGCCGCAGACGCAGATGGGGCCGTCCATGGCGACCGGGATGTGCCCGGGTTCGCCGGCGATGCCGTGGCTGCCGGTGTGGATGCGGCCGTCGAGGACGACGCCGCCGCCGATCCCGGTACCGGCCTCGATCAGGACCAGGCCGCGCGAAACGTGCTGCAGGGCATGGAACTCGGCCAGGGCGGCCGCGTTCGCGTCATTGACCACGTCGATCCCGACGGCAGGCGCGGGCAGCCGGGCGGCCACCAGGGCGCGCAGGCGCACCGGTTCCATCCAACCGAAATCCGGTGCTACCACGACGGTTTGCGCCGCATCGTCGCGCACGGGTCCGGCCATGGCGATCACGATCCGCGCGAGTACCGGCGCGGGGTGCGGGCCCGTTTCGGTGGTGGCGAATCCGGGTAAGGACGTCTCGATGTGGGCGATGACGGTGGCGACGGCGTCCGCCATGGCCTCGGGCGTTCCGGGGGCCAGGTCGTGCGGCACGACCTGGCGGTGGAGGACGCCGCCCACGAGATCGGAGACGGCGACCCGGAGATGTTCGGAGGTGATCTGGATCGCGGCCACGACGGCGCGGCGCGGTTCCAGGCGGAGCGGCCGGCCGGGGCGGCCGCGCGTGCCGGAGCGGAGGACGTCGTCCTCGCGGAGCAGGCCGCGGTCGGTGAGATCGGCGACGAGGGCGGTGACGGAACCGTGGGCGAGTCCGGTGGCGGCGGCCACCTCGGTGCGAGGGCAGGGACCGTGGTCGGCGAGGTGACGCAGGACCAGGCCCAGATTGCGGCGGCGGATGGCGGCGGCGTCGGTGGGCGGGGGTGCGGGATCCACGGGGTCGAGACTAGGGTGTCGATTAATTATTTCAAGTGTTGACGTAAATAGTGGATCAGAGGTTGGCATGGCCGCGGAACAGATCGGACGACGGACCCTCCTGCTCGGGGCGGGGGTACTGGCCCTGACCGCGGCCTGCTCGAGCGGGAAATCCGGATCGGACCGGGCGCGCGTGGCCGACACCGTCACCACCACCTCGGGGCCCGTCCGCGGCGAGCGCCGCGACACCGGCGTCGCCTTCCTCGGCATCCCCTTCGCCCAGCCGCCGATCGGCGATCTGCGCTTCGCCGCACCCAAGAGCCCGGTCCCCTGGGTGGAGACCCATGACTGCACGAAGTACGGCCCCACCGCGCAGATCAAACAGCTGTCGGAGGTGACCGCCATCCCGGAGCCCTCCATCCCGGGCGACGGCATCCTCACCGTCAACGTCTTCACCCCGAACCCGGACCGGGCCGCGAAACTGCCGGTGCTGGTGTGGATTCACGGCGGCGGCTTCGTGGCGGGCAGCCCCGCCAGTCCGTGGTACGACGGCGCGGCCTTCAATCGCGACGGCGTGGTGCTGGTGTCGGCCGGCTATCGGCTCGGTATCGAGGGCTTCCTGCACCTGGACGACGCACCCGACAATCGCGGGGTCCTGGACTGGATCGCCGCGCTCACCTGGGTCCGCGACAATATCGGCGAGTTCGGCGGCGACCCGGCCCGGGTGACCATCGCGGGCCAGTCGGCCGGCGGCGGTGCGGTGTGGGCGCTGATGAACACCCCGTCTGCGAAAGGCCTTTTCCGCGCGGGCATTTCGGAGTCCGGCGCGGTCACGCAACCCAATGATCGCGCCACCGCGCTGGCCATGTCCCAGCTGTTCACCAAGCGCACCGGTGTCCCCGCCACCGCCGCCGCGCTGCGCGACATCAGCAAGGTGCAGTTGCATGACATGGAGGACGCGCTGCGCGCACCCGGTCCGGACAACACCACCGCCACCCTGCTCGGCCTGGCCCCCTGGGCGGACGGCACGCTGATTCCCGCGACCAGCGCCGACGTCCTGAAATCCGGTGCGGACCAGGATATTCCGCTCATGATCGGCTTCACCGCGCAGGAGTTCAACGGCGCCTCGCTCGGCGGCGAACAGCCGCCGGTCACCGACGCCACGCTGCCGGCGGCGCTGGGCGCGCTCGGTTTCGGCGCCGCCACCACCGGTGCGTTCGGCCTCGCCTACCCGGGGATGAGCGCGAATCAGCTTGCGGGACAGGCGCAGAGCGACGCCGTTATCCGGATGCCGTCCTACCGGGTGGCGGAGATGCGCGCCGGGCGCAACCAGCCGACCTGGCTCTACGAATTCACCTGGGCCTCGAATGCGCCCAAGTACCAGGGCATGTCGTTCCACTGCCTGGACGTGCCGTTCGCCTTCGACCTGTTGGGGGCGCCGGGCGTCACCGCGGTGGCGGGCGACAATCCGCCGCAGTCGCTGGCCGATGCCGTGCACCGGGCGTGGGTGTCGTTCGTCAGCAACGCGGACCCGGGTGGCGGCTGGCCCCGCTACACTCTCGACCGGCGCGAGACCATGATCTGGTCCGATGCTCCGCACGTCCAGTCCGATCCATTCGCCGCACAGCGTCCGATCTGGCTGCGCTGACCCCGGAGGCTACCGTGTAGCGAAAGCCGGAAACCGTACGCGTCGAGTCGGATAGGTGGTAGGCATGCAGGTGAACCGCTGGATCGCACCGGTCGCGGTGACCGCGACCCTGGGGCTGTCCGCGGCGCCCGCCGCCCACGCCGATCCCGGTGACACGCAGGCCGCGCTAGGCGGCGGCTCCGGTCTGGTCCTGGGACGCGCCACCAAATGCAGCCTGACCACCATCGGTTACGACGACGCCGGGCGACTGGTCGGCTTCACCGCCGGCCACTGCGCCGCGGCGGGGACCGAGGTGCGCGGTGAGCAGTTCCCCGATGCCGGAGTGGTCGGCGTGGTCCGCGACGCCGACAAGCAACTCGACTATGCCGTCATCGAATTCGATCCGTCCGTGGTCACCCCGCTGCGCGCCGTCAACGGCAGCACCATCACCGCCCTCGCCCCGGCACCACCGGCTCTGAGTATCGTCTGCCAGAACGGCCGCACCAGTGGCCACGCCTGCGGCGTCGTCTGGGCCTCCAGTCCCGTGGGCTTCCTCGAACAGGCCTGCTCCAGCTATGGGGACTCCGGCGGCCCCGTCACCAACGGCGACCAACTAGTCGGCATGGTCTCCGCCCCCTTGATCGCCGACACCCGAGTCATCCACTTCAGCTGCGCCAACGCCGACAACCCGCTCCACACCCCCGTCATCGCCGTGGCCTTCGACATCGTCCGCGCGGCCGTCGACGCCGGCAAGGGCGTCGGCAGCGGCTTCCAGCCGATCTGACCTCCGGCCTACCCGGCGAGCACGTCGAGCGCCCGGTCGATATCCGCCTCGGTGTTGTAGAAGTGGCAGGCCAGCCGCAGTCGCCCGGCCCGCAGGGCGCCGACGATGCGCGCCTCGCGCACCCGCTCCAGGGTCTGCTCCGGCACCTCGATCGACACGATCGCCGAATTGCCCTCGGGCAGGCCGAGTCCCTTGCGCAGCCGATCCGCCAGCGCCACATCGTGCCGGTGAATGGCGTCGATACCGACCCGTTCGATCAGCTCCAGGCTCCGCCGCTGCCCGATCCACGCGGGCCACACCGGCCCGACATCGAACCGGCGCGCATCCTCCGCCAGCCGCAACGGACCGTCGTAGACGGTCTCCCAGGGGTTGTACCCGGCGTACCAGCCGGCGGCGACGGGGCTCAGATCATCCAGTGCCGCAGGCGTTCCCGCGAGGAACGCGGTGCCCTTCGGACCGAGCAGCCACTTGTAGCCGACACTCACGATCCAATCGGCCCCGGTATCGTGCACCGGCAGCCAGCCGACGGCCTGGCTCACGTCGAAGAGCACCCGCGTGCCGTGGGCACGGGCGGCGGCCACGGTCGCCGCCACATCCAGCACCGCACCGTCGGCGGACTGCACCAGGGCGGCGGCCACCACATCGTCGCCGGGCCGGATTGCGTCCGGCAGGTCCGCCGGCGGCACCACCCGCACGTTCAAGTCGGTCCGGACCAGGAAAGGCCAGAGCACCGAATTGAATTCGTGCTCGGGCACCAGCACGTTCGCGCCCGGCCGCAGACTCTGCGCCACCAGCCCGACCAGTTGCGAGACCTGCGCGCCGGCCGCCACCTGGGCCGCCTCGAACCCGGTGAGCCGTCCGAACGCGGCCCGGCACGCATCGACGTGCGCGTCCACGCCGGGGATGTCGAACTCGCCGTGCATACGCTGCTCCTCGGCCGTGACCACCTCCGCCACAACCGATTTCGGTAGCAGGCCGTAACTGGCCGCATTCAGGTAAGTCGTCGTGGGCGCGAACTCCTCGCGCACCATGGCCGGGAACGAAGGCGGAGTGGTGGTCATTCCACCATCCTGCGATCCCGCCGGCGGTGCGCGAAAGGGCCAGCGGCCGGATCACTGGCTTGATCGTGAATCCGGCGACGCGGGAAAGGGGTCAGGCGGAACGGGATTCGGCCGGGGTCGGGGTGGACTGGCGGGTGGCGCGGCGGAAGCGCAGGACGCCGTCCTCCAGCGGGGCCTTGCGGAGCATGGCGCGGTCGCGGAAGTAGTTGTTGATGACCTGCCACGGGCCGCGGGTGCCCTGGCGGGGCATGACGCCGTCGCCGCGCTGGATGTAGCCCGAGGTCAGAGCGCCGCCCATGAGGGACGCCTCGGAGCGGTCGCCCTCCTCGGGGATGGCGACGACCTCGGTGAAACCGTTGTCGCGCATGTGGTTCAGCAGGCGGCAGAAGTACTCGGCGGCCAGATCGGCCTTGAGGGTCCAGGAGGCGTTGGTGTAGCCGAGGATCACCATCATGTTCGGGACGGTCCCGAGCAGTGCGCCCTTGTAGGCCACCAGGTCCCGGGTGGCGAGCGCCTCGCCGTCCACCTCCAGCTCCGCGCCGCCGAGCATCTGCACGGTGAGACCCGTTGCGCTGACGATGATGTCGGCCTCGAGCTCCTCGCCCGAGGACAGGCGGATGCCCTTCTCGGTGAAGGTCTCGATGGTGTCGGTGACGATGGACGCCTCGCCCTTGCGCAGCACCCGGAACAGATCGCCGTTGGGCACCACGCACAGGCGCTGGTCCCACGGGTTGTAGCTCGGGGTGAAGTGCTTCATGTCGATGTCCGGCCCGACCTGCGCGCGCACCGCGGCCAGCATGAGCTTGGCCGACAGCTTGGGGTTGGTGCGCGAGAGCTGGTAGCTGGCCCGCTGCAGCGCGATATTGCGCGCCCGGCCCGCCCTGTAGGCAATGGCGGCAGGCACTCTCGCGAACTTGAAGCCGACCGCGACCGGGTCGTCGGCGGGCAGCGCGGCGATGTAGGTGGGCGAGCGCTGCAGCATGGTGACGTGCGCGGCGTCATTGCTCATGGCCGGGATGAGGGTGATGGCGGTCGCGCCGCTGCCGATCACGACCACGCGCTTACCGCGGTAGTCGAGGTTCTCGGGCCAGTGCTGCGGGTGCACGATCTGCCCGCCGAAGTTCTCCTCGCCGGGAAACTGCGGCCGGTAGCCCTTGTCGTAGTCGTAGTAGCCGGTGCAGCCGACGAGGAAGTTGCTGGTGTAGGTCTCGGTCTTGCCGGTGCGCTCGTCGAGCACCTCGACGGTCCATGCGCCCTCGCCGCTGGACCAGGCGGTCTTGGTGACCTTGCGACCGAAGCGAATGTGGTCGGTGACGCCGTATTCGGCGGCGGTGTCCTCGATGTACTGGCGGATGTGGGGTCCGTTGGCGAGCACCTTGGTGCCGTGCCAGGGCCGGAAGCCGTAGCCGAAGGTGTACATGTCCGAGTCGGAGCGGATGCCGGGGTACTTGAACAGGTCCCAGGTGCCGCCGATGGCGGTCCGGCGCTCCAGAATCAGGTAGCTGCGCCCGGTCTGCTCGCGGGTCAGATGGCAGGCCATGCCGATTCCGGACAGACCCGCCCCGATGATCAGTACGTCGACATGCCGCGTCATTGAGGTTCTCGCTTCTCGTCGCGCCCGGACACCGGCGTCCGGACGCACCGAGTATTACATGTTATTTACGGTAACGTCTACTGTCGCGGGCAGCTGGGAACCGAAGTCCCCGGTCCGCGCCCGTCACCCCGGTCAGGCCGCGCGGACCTGACCCGGGCGATCCGGTTCCGATCGATAGCGGGTGGTCGCGCCGTCGATGCCCAGCGCCTTCCACACCTGCTTGGACACCGGATTCATCAGCCCGATCTTCTTGGCCAGCGACCGCACGTCACCGAAGAAGCCCGCGAAGGCCTCCTTGGAGTCGGGCAGCCCGAAGAAGACGTCCTTGCGGACCGAGCGTGGAATTCCGAATTCCCGGAAGAACGCGCGCGGCGGAACGAGGATGGCCCGGCCGCCGATCCACAGGACGATCGGAAAGGCCAGCGACAGCACGAAGCGGTCGATCGGATTCGCCTGCGGCACATGATGTTCCAGGAACTCGTGGGCGAAGGAGATGTGCCGGGCCTCCTCGGCGATGTGGATCGCCATGACACCGCGCATGATCGGATGAATGTCCTCGCCCGCGCGCAGGATCGCCTTCTGAATGTGGTCGATCGGCTCCTCGCCGGAGAGCACCGCCATGAAGAACAGGTTCGGGAAGACCGAGGCCAGCGGCGGCACCAGATAGGTGAGCTGCTCGAGTACCGGATTCATGCCCGGCACATCGATCCCGATGCGGTTCACCATCTCCTGGAACATCAGGGTGTGGTTGCACTCCTCGATGACCTCGTGGGTGCAGTACCGGAACTCCGGTGAGCCATTGGGCAGTTTGAAGGTGTGCTGCACCATGCCGCCGATGAGCAGCGTCTCGAACTGCAGCCCCACCTTGGCGATATTGGCCTGCCGCCACAGCCCGATGGCGATCTTGCGCGCCTCGGACTGCGCCTGATACCACGGATGCCGGGCGAACATATCGCCGGAAACCGGCAGGATCCACCGCTTGTCGTCGGTCTTCACCGCGAAATCGGGGTGATCCCAGTCGATATCGGTGAACGGATCGAAATTCTTGTCGACCGAGCCCTGCGAGAGCAGCATGAGCTTCTCGGCATACTGCCGGGCAAGCGCGACCGCAGGGTCGTCGGCCGTCACGGATGCTGACGTCATTGTCAGAGCCTCTCGGGAAGTGACCTAAGTATCTGTTTCCCATCGTTACACCTATGCTGGCAAGGCGTCAACAAGAGATCGGCTACGACCAGAAGCGCGGGTGCAGACCCCACTCCTCGAACTCATCGACCACCAGGTCACGCAGGCTTTCCCGGGTCGGGAAGCGGTCCGGGTCGGCGCCGGTGACGGCCAGGGTGACGGTGTCGCCGTCGCTGGACCAGGACAGGTTGAGGCCCACCTCGAGGCGGCGGAAGAGGTCGGTCTCGGCGGTGCAGACCACCGGGCGCATGAGGACCGAGCGGGCGCGGACACCGGCGATGGTGGCGACTGCCCGGCCGGTCTCGCCCAGATTGGTGCACAGGCATTCCGGGGCCTTGGCGGTGCGGGAGAAGTGGGCGAGCACGATTCTGGGCAGCATCATCTGGACCGGCTGCAGGTGTTGAAGGGCCGGGGTGGTGGCCGGGTCGGCGTAAGCGCGGGCGGCCTGTTTGATGGACGCGCGCACGCCGCGCAGGTCGGTGCGCTCGCCCTTGCGGTAGGGCACGGCGATCGGGAGGCCGGTGGTGGCATTGCCGCGGGGGTCGTCGATGCCGCGCAGGGAGTGGGGGATGTCGACGCGGACCGCCGAGTCGTCGGCGATCCGGCCGCTGCGGCCCAGAATGCCGACCGCCACGCCGACCATAAGGCCGTTGGCGGTGCCGTCGTGCGCGGCCGCGACGGAATTCCATTCGGCCGCATCGACTTCCACGACCAGGTCGGCGGCGGAGTAGCGGTCCGGCAGCGGCAGCAGGGGTGCGGCCGGGCGCGGATTGCGCTCGGGCTCGCGGACATTGCGGGACTTGACGGCGGCACGGATGCCCCGAGCGGCCGCGCGCAGCTGGCCGAGGGCGTCGGCTAGATGGGAGCGCAGCAGCCCGGTCGGCGGAATCGATCCCACGAAGCGTCCCGAACTGGTGGCGGTATTCGGCGTTTCCTCGGCGTCGAGGCGCTCGAGCGCGTCGCCCACCGCATAGAGCACCGCGCCGCCGTCCGCGCCCACGTGCGAGGTGACCAGGGAGAGCAGGGTGCCGCCCGTGGTGGTGGGGGCGGCCGACAGCCGCCACACCCGCCCGGTGACCGGATCGAACTCCACGCGGCTCTGGTCGGAGAACCAATCCAGCACGCCCGCTTCCGGAACCGGATCTTCCTGCACCGCGAGCGGTTCCGCGGTGCACGCCGACACCCACCGGGGCCGGGCGAAGGGCACCGATGTGGTCATCACCCGCCGAGCCAGGAATCCGTGTGCGAGGTGGGCGTGAAACCGTTCCAGCACAGCCGGATCCAGCGCCTCGTCGAAGCGCCAGGCCAGCTGATTGACCAGTGCGTTGCCGTAGAGGCCGTGCAGTTTCAGGAACAGGTCGTCGTCGGCGGTGAGCCGGTTCAGGACGACGGTCATGACGGTCTCCGGATCAGCGGGCACGCAGGGTGCGAACGGTCAAGGGCGCGAACACGATCGCGACGACCAGCGCGGCGCCCACCGACCAGGCGAAGTCGGCGCCGACCGAGCCGGAGTCCGCGAGGGTGCGCACGGCGGCCACCAGATGCGAGACGGGGTTGTAGTCGGAGACGTGGCGCAGCCAGGCGGGCATGGCCGCCACCGGCACCAGGGCATTGGAGGCGAAGCTGGCGAACGTCAGCACCAGCATCGACATGCCCTGCACCGCGGCGGGTTCGGCCACCGTCACGCCGATGAAGGCGAACAGCCAGCTCATGGCCGTGGTGGCGAACACCACCAGGGCCGCGCCCAGGATCAGGCCCAGCGGATGGTCCGGGCGGTAGCCCATGCCGAAGCCGACCAGCAGCACCATGAGGGCGGCGATCACGTAGCGGGTCGCGCCCGCCAGCAGTCCCCCGGCCACCGGCGCGAAACGCGCGATGGGCATGGAGACCAAGCGGTCGAAGACGCCGGAGCGGATGTCCTCGGAGAGCTGGACCCCCATGGCCACCGACGAGGTGAGCACGATCTGCACCAGCACGCCGGGAATCAGCGTGGGCAGGTAGGCGTCCAGGCTGCCCGCGATGGCCCTGCCGAAGACACTGCCGAACAGCAGCGGGCCCACGATGGGCAGCAGCACCGCGTCGTAGAGCAGCTGGGGGCTGTGCCGGAAGGTCAGCAGACCCCGCTGCGCCATCACCAGGGATTGGACCAGCGCGGCCCGGATACCGACATGGGTGATGCGCGGCTGCCGGGCGATGCGGGCGGTGGGGTGCAGCAGCACCGGGGTGTCGGAGAGGACGGTCATGCGGTCCGCCTTTCGGCCGGAGGCGAGGTGCGGGCCGGGCGCTGGGTGAGCGCCAGGAACACCGAGTTGAGGTCGGGGCGTTCGACCCCGAAGCCGCGCAGGCGGATTCCGCTGTCGCGGCATGCGGTGACGATGTCGGCGGCGGTGCCGATATCGCTGAGCGGCACCGTCAGGGTGGCGTGATTGTCGCCGTGCGGCGGTGTGGTTCCGGTGAGGCGTTCGACGGTGGCGTCGGCGAGTGGCCGTTGCCCCGGATCGGCCAGGTCGATGCGCAGCATCTGTGCACCGATGGAGGACTTCAGCTCACCCGCCGTGCCCTCGGCCACCACGGTGCCGTGATCGATGACGGCGATCCGGTCGGCGAGGGCGTCGGCCTCCTCGAGGTACTGCGTGGTGAGCAGGATCGTCGCGCCCCGTCCGACCAGCCCCCGGACCACAGACCACATGCGCTCCCGGGTGTGCGGGTCCAGGCCGGTGGTGGGCTCGTCCAGAAAGATCAAGGGCGGCACCGTGATCAGCGTCGCCGCCAGATCCAGCCGCCGTCGCATGCCCCCGGAGAACGACCCGACCCGCCGCTGCGCGGCCTCGGTCAGCTCGAACTCCGCCAGCAGTTGCGCCGCCCGATCCTGCGCCGCCCGCCGGCTCAGCCCGAGCAGCCGGCCGAACAGTCGCAGGTTCTCCCAGGCGGTGAGGTTCTCGTCCACGGCCGCGTACTGCCCGGTGAGCCCGATCATCGACCGCACCGCCGTGGCCTGCCCGGCCACGTCGTAGCCGAAAACCGTTGCCGTGCCGCGGGTCGGCCGCAGCAGCGTGGCCAGCATGCGCACGGTGGTCGTCTTCCCCGCCCCGTTCGGGCCGAGCAGCGCGAACACCGTGCCCGCGGCGACGCTCAGGTCGACCGCGTCCACCGCTGTCATGGACCCGAAACTCTTACCCAGCCCGCGCGTTTCGATGGCGATCTCCGTGCTCACCGCACACCTCCGATCATTGTCGAAACACCGTCGACTGCACCCGCTGGAGGCGATTCCGGCTCCAGCGCAAGGGATTCGATGACATCGGCGGCCCGCTGGATCCCGTCGTCGCGGAAGCGCGCCCCATGAGCGGCCGCCCGCAACACCACCCCCGGCTCGGTCGCCCGAATCAGCAACCGCTCCAGCCGATTCGCACTCAACCCGGCGAACTGCGCCGTCGCTCCCAACCCGAGCGCCTCCACCTGCCTGCCCCAGTACGGCTGATCCGCCTGCACCGAGCAGATCACCGACGGCACCCCCGCCCGCAGCGCCGCCGCAGTCGTACCCGCCCCGCCGTGATGCACCGCCGCGGCACACCGCGGCAGCACCGCACGGTGATCGACCTGCTCGACCACCGCGAGGTCTCCGATGATCCGTCCCCGGAACTGCCTCCCCACCAACAGCAGTCGCAGCCCGAGCCGTCGGCACGCCTCCCGCACCATCGCCTCGGTGGCGACCGGATCGGTCACCGGCATCGACCCGAATCCGGCGTACACCGGCGCAGGCCCCGCGATCAGCCACTCCCCCAGCTCCCCGCCGATCCCGGCGCCACCGTCGGTCACGACCGGGAATCCGGTGAAGGGCACCGCCCCGAGTTCATCGGCCAGACCGGGAAAGAGTGCCGGGTCGTAGGCCTGAATGGCCATGTACGCCGGTACTTCCCCAGAGCCGGCTGACATCGCCGAGGTCCCGGCGTCGTCGCGCAGGGCCGCGATTTCGGGGGCCAGCGCCCAGGCGCGAGCGGCGGTCAGAGCCTTCCAGCCCAGACGATTGACCGCGGCCGGAACATGACCGCCTCCGGGTGTGGGAAGGACCGCAACCGACCGATTCGGGCGGATAGGGAAGAAGTGCATCGCCGCCAGCGGAATGCGGTGCTGCCGAGCAACCTCGGCGGCCACCTCCTCGCACGCCATCCCGCTCACAAGGACCTCGTCGTCCCCCGCGAGAGCGAGCAGATCATGCGCGGCCTCGGCGAAACCCCGCCGCTGCAGTTCCAGCACCGCGCGCACCCGCTGCACCGGATTCACGTGCCGGAAGCGCCGGTCATCCCGCTGAGCCCGCAACAGCTCGTCACTGTCGTTTCCGAACGGCACGGCCGAAACCCCGTGCCGCTCAGCGAACTCGACCAGATTCGGCGACACGGCCACGGTCACCTCGTGCCCCCGACCCGCCAGCTCCCGCCCGAGCAGCACCCCCGGCTGCGCATCACCCCGGCTACCAGCGAAGGCGAGCAACACCTTCATCTCGAACCCCCGATCCGATCCAGCCCCAGCGCGCGCATGGATCACACCTGAGCCGGGGCCGGGGCCGGGATCCGCGCCGGCGCGGCGTCGGTGTCACCGCACAGGACCGCCGCTGCCGAAGAGACGGCTGGACTGGTCGTGAACAGGTCCGGCACGGTGGCCGACATCCGGGCCTCGGCGGCGAATTCGCGCATGGCGCGGGTGAATTCGGTGAGGAAGCTGTCCATTTCGATGGTGGGGAAGGAGGCGGGGAAGCGGGTGGAGAGTCGGAGGCCGTCGGCGGCGCGGACGATCCAGAAGAAGACCTCGTCGGTGGAGTAGGACTCGGCGCGGAGGGTGTGGCCGCGCAGGGATCGGACGAGTTCGTAGTCGGGGAGGACGCGGATGTCGAGGAAGGAGATGCCGAAGCGGGGGCGATCGCCGCAGTCGAGGAGTTCCAGGACTCGGGTCCAGGGGGCGTCGCTGGCGATGCGCGAACGGCGCAGGACGGTGCGGGTGGATTCCAGGGCGCTGTCGGGATCCAGATCGGGGGCGAGGGTGATGTCGATGGGGACGACATTCACGAACCAGCCCATGGATTCCAGCCAGCGCAGGTCGGGGCGGGTGGCGATGGGCATGATGGCGCGCAGCGACTCATAGCCGAAGGTGCAGCGGTAGGCGACGGCCAGCGCGGCGAAGACGGCGACCGCGAGCCGGTGCCCGCGCTGGGCGACGGCCTGCTCGACGCGTTCGAGCTCGGTGAGCGACAAGAGCTTTCGCGACACGCTGGCCTGCACCCGCTCGCCGTCCGGGCCGCCGCCCGCGGTGATGGCGGGCTCGAAGCGCGGCAGCATGCCGCCGGAGCCGTCCAGGAATCGCCGCCAGTACCGCACCGGCTCGCACTCGGTGGTCAGGGCCGCCGCGGTGCTGCGCTCCCACTGCGCGAAATCCGCGGCGCTGCCGAAGGTCGGTGATTCGCGCACCGGCCCGCCCCCGGCGACCGAGCGGTACAGCGTGCGCAGTTCCAGGATGACGATGGCCTGCGAGTAGGCGTCCATGACGGAGTGGTCGGCGCCGACCAGAACGGTGAAATCACCGGTGTCGGCGTGCTCCACGGTGGCCAGCAGGCAGTGCGGCCACTGCAGCGGTGACAGCCGCGATTCCAGTGCGCCGGTGAGGTATTCGTTGATCTCCCGCGACCCGGTGACCCCGGGGACCGGCTCCCCGGTGACGCCGATATCGGCGGCGGCGCACACCAGCCGCTCCGGCTCGGGTGAGTCGTGGCGGGCCAGGGTGGTGCGCAGGCCCTCGTGGCGGGCGTGCCACTGCCGTGCGGTCTCGCGCCAGTGCTCGGCGTCGAAGGGCGCGTCCATCTCGAAAATGGTTCCGATCCAGCGACCTCGGCCCGGGCGCAGGTCGGCGGCGTCCGTCTCCCGGCAGTGACGAACGTGCACGCTGGCCAGGGGCCGGTCGTCGGCGGCCCACTCGGACCCGGCGGCCAGTTCGGCCCGCCACAGCGTGAGTGCGCCTGGGCGCACGGCGAATTCGGACAGGTGGGTGTAATCCATGACCGTCTCCCTCATCGAATTCCGCCGGCGTCGGTGTGTCCGTTCGATTTCCGCAAATCACTCACAGTGCGCGAAATCAATGCGTTCGAAACGGTTTATAGGCCAACCGGCGAATTGGAAGCTATCGTCCTCGCGGGGACACTATTCGGCGGACGATCCCGCACCGGCACAGGCACTGCCGGATCCCGGCGCCTGCGCGGCGTCCCCGCCCGCCTGCGCCGAACCACTCACCGCGCCGGAGCCGGTGCCGAGCAGTCCGAGCACCGAACCGGGTCCGGGAATCAGCTCGGCCGGGCTGCCCACGGCGGAGCTGCCGGCGGCGAGTTCCCCGGCCACTCCGGCGACGGTGGAGCCGCCGGTACCGGTGGCGGCGCTACCGAGGCCCGCGAGGGCGGGACCGAACCGGAGTGCACTCATGACCCGATTTCCTTTCACCTTCATCAGGACAGGCGCCGAGAACGGCGACTTGTGGGCGGCAGGCCGGTGGTGCGGCGGCGACGCTGCCGAGAATGGCACCCGATGGGTAAATACCCTTCGTCCATCGGTGGGTCGAACGACCTGCGCACCAAGAAAAACATCAACATTCCAACTCCGCAACCACCCAGCTTGCAAACAATTGGTTAACGAACTGTTCTCACACCTTTAGGCTGTGCTTCAGGCCACTGCACCACTGAAATTGGCCTCCATTTCACTTTCCACGCCGCCCGCCCGGCCGTCCGGGATCGAAATGGAGTTGCTCGCCGGCGCCCGGTTTCTGGGATCCTGGGCTGGTGAACGCAGGGGAAATCACCGTCGAGTTCGCGCCCGAACTGCGCGTGTTCGTCGGTCAGCGCGACGGTTCGCGGGTCCGGGTGGACGGCACCTCGACGCTGGGGCATGTGGTGGAGTCATCGGGTGTGCCGCTCACCGAGGTGGGCGCCCTGCTGGTGAACGGGGAACCGGTTGCGGCCGGGCATATTCCACGCGGCGGCGAGAGCGTCACGGTGGCGGCGGTGGCCCGCCCGCAGACCAGCCCCGAACCGCTGCGCTTCCTGCTCGACATCCATCTGGGCACCCTGGCCCGGCGGTTGCGCCTGCTGGGAATCGATGCGGCATACGAGAATCCGGATATCGGCGACGCCGCGCTGGCGGCTCGCTCCGCGGCCGAGCGCCGGGTGCTGCTCTCCCGCGATCGCGGCCTGCTGCGCCGCCGCGAAATCTATTCCGGCGCTTATGTTTACAGCCACCAACCGGCGGAGCAGCTGGATGACGTGCTGTCCCGCTTCGCCCCGCGCCTGGCCCCGTGGACCCGCTGCACCTCCTGCAACGGCACGCTGCGCCCCGCCGACCGCGAGACCGTCCGCGACCGCCTGCCCGACAACACGGGCCAGACCTACGACTCCTTCGCCCAGTGCGCCGACTGCGGCCAGACCTACTGGAAGGGCGCGCACCACGCACGGCTGGACGCCATCGTGGCGGACGCACTGGCCAAATTCGCGTGACCGAAAGCACCGCTCGCGTACCCGTCGCCGATCACCGGCGTGGTGACCGGCCGGGGTCGGCGGTCCGGGGATCCGCGATCAGCGGCCGCGGGCGGCTGCCGCGGCCGCGTCGAGGCGGGCGCCCAGGGCCTTGACCTGGTCGCGCAGTGTCTCGATGTCCTCGATCGGGACACCGACCAGGTCCACCACGGTGCGGATCATCTGCTGTGCGCCGTGCTGGAGTTCGCGGCTGGCGTCCGTGGCGTGCAGCACCACCGCCCGGCCGTCGGTGGCGCTGCGCACGCTCTCGACCAGGCCGCGCGACTGGAGTCGCTGCACCAGGGGCGAGAGCGTGCCGTAGTCGAGATGCACCTGTTCACCGAGGTCCTTCATGGTGATACCGGGCCGTTCCCACAGCGCCAGCAGCACCAGATACTGCGGGTAGGTCAGGTTCATGTCGTCCAGGAACGGCCGATAGGCGGCGGTCATGGATCGCGACGTGGAGTACAGCGCGAAGCACAGCTGGGCATTGAGCGACAGCAGTGCGTAGTCGATCTCCTCGTCCGCTCCGGCCCGTTGCCCGTCGGGTGCGGAAGGCGGATGTTCGTGCATTACTGCACTGTACTGCGGACCGTGGCGAGCACGGCGTCGGTGGCCGCGCGATCGCCGACCGTGATGCGGATACCGGTGGGATAGGTCTTGACGTGGATGTCCGCGCCCGCCAATGCGGTTGCCACCCGATCGGCCTCGGCGCCGGGCAGGGTGAGGTAGGAGAAGTTGGCGTAGCTGTCGGGAACGCGCAGGCCGAGCTCGCGCAACCCGGCGGTGAGATGAGCCCGATGCTCGCCCAGCACCGCCACCCGCGCCGCGATCTCGTCCTCCGCCTCGTAGCAGGCCCGCACCGCCACCTCGGCCAGCGCGGTCATGCCGAACGGCAGCTGCCAGCGGGCGATGCGCTCGATGAGCTCCGGCGCACCGAGCGCGTAGCCGACCCGCAGCGCCGCTAGGCCGTACGCCTTCGAAAAGGTGCGCAGCACGAGCAGATTCGGGTGTCGCTCCAGCAGGGCGAAGACATCGATGCGGTCCGCCTCGGCGACGAAATCCACGTAGGCCTCGTCCAGGACGACGGTGACCGCCGCCGGGATCTCGTGCAGGAAGGCCTCGAATTCCCCTGTCGGCACCAGGGTTCCGGTCGGATTGTGCGGGCTGCAGACCACCAGCAGCCGGGTCCGCTCGGTCACCGCGGCGGCCAGCGCCGCCAGGTCCTGGCGGCCCGCGCCGGTGAGCGGCACCGTGACGGGCCGCCCGCCCGCCATGCTGGTCAGGATGGGGAACCCGTCGAAGGTGGGCGTCGCCATGACGACTTCGGCCGCGCCGGAACCGAATTCCTGGACGATGTGCATGATCACGCCGGTCGCGCCCGCGCCCACCACGATGCGATCGGGGTCGCAGCCGAGACGAGCGGCGATCAGCCGCGGCAGCCGCTGCGGCAGGAATTCAGGATAGCGATTGGCCGAGGCCAGGGCGGCGCTCAGCGCCTGCTGGACCGAGGGCGGCGGTCCGTAGGGAATCTCGTTGAGCTGCAGCCGATGTCCGGCCGTGATCAGCGGACTCATCGCGGCCGGCCCCTCAGCGCCCGCCCCAGCGGACGGCGGCGGCCCCGGCGAAATCACCCGCGTGCGCGAAGCCCGCGAACATCACCAGCGACCCGGCCGGCACCCGGCCCTCGTCGACCGCCCGGTCGAAGGTGACGGGAATGCCCGCGCCGAACAGGTTTCCGCAGTCGTCGAAGGTGTCCGGGTGCCGTTCGGGCGGCAACTGCAGGGCATCGCGCCAGTTGCGCAGGAAGGCACGGTTGGGCTGATTGGTGACCAGCAGATCCAGCTCCTGCGCCGACACCCCGATGCGACCGCACACCGCGTTCGCCACCTCGGGCACCAGCCGGTTGCCGCGCTGCAGCACCTTGGCGATCTTGGATTCGGTGAAACCCACGTGCATCTGGCCGGATCCGGCCTCCCAGTAGCGGCGCGGCGGGTCGGCGATCACGGTCATCTGCCCGGCGAACTCCGGCAGGTGCCGGGTCTCGATATCCAGGATCGGCGAAACGCCGGACTTCACCAGCAGTCCCGCGCCCGCGCCGTCGCCCGGAATGGCGGCCTGCGCCTTGCCGCGCACCTGCTCCTGGGTGAAGACCTGGCCCGCGACATTCTGGATGGTCACCACCAGCGCGGAGCGGGCGTCGGAGGAGAGCAGGATCTGGCGGGCCAGCTTCATGCCGTAGACGAAGGACGCGCAGCCGCCGTTGTGCAGGTCGATCAGCCACTCCGGCGCGATGCCGAGGCGGGCGGCCACGTCGCCACCGCTGCCCACGATGCCGATGTCCGGGAGCTGGGTGTGCACGATGAGAACATCGATGTCGCGCAACGCATCCCGGCCCTGCCGGGCCAGGATCGGGGCCACGGCGCGCTCGGCCATATCGGCGGGCGTCTCGCCGGGAGCGACGTGGTGGCGGAACTTGGGGGCCTTGAACATGAGGTTCGAGGTGACCTCGTCCGGATCCGCGTACTGCGCGAAATAGTCTGCGGGGACGATGTTCTCGGGCAGGTATCCGGCGACGTCGAGCAGGCTGACAGTGCTCATGGTCAGGCCATCCATTCCGGCTTGATCGGCTGCCCGGCGGCGTGCCGGTGTTCACAGATCGCTTTGAGATTGCGCAGTTCCAGCAAGTGCCCGGCCGCGAAGAGGTGCCAGAAGTCGCCCACCCAGACCGGGCGGCCCTCCGGCTCGGTCTCGGGATAGCCGTTGTCCTCGTAGAACGGGTGATGGCAATTGGTCCAGGTGACAACGGATCCCGGCTTGTTCAGCACGAGTTGCGCGTCCACGACCCGCATCAGATAGATCATCCACAGGTGGTCGGCCTGGTCCCAGGCGCAGTGGTAGTCCACGGTGCGGGCGTCGGGGTTGGCGACGGTACGGGTGTAAATGCGGGTGTGCGAGCCGATCCGGTCGTCCGACACCCAGATCTCGGGATCGTCGGTGCGCTCGAAACCCCGCATACTGTATGTCCATTCGCACAGGCTGCGAGTGTCGGCCAGGTATCCGTACACCTCGTCCGGCGGGGCGGCGATGAATTCGGTGACGGTGCAGTACTCCCCGTAGATCTCGTCGTGCGGGTACACGGCGCGGGTCATGTCGAGTACCAGCGGCATGCCCTCCTTGAGGGCCATGGTCTCGATGCGGTACACGCCCGGGATATCCAGCTCCGGGACTTCGATCGGCGCGTCGGTGACGGTCTCGGTCATGCGAGGGACTCCTTCAGGAAGGGGGCGAACGGTGGGATTTCGTCTGGGTCACACTGCAGTTCGATGAACGCGGGCCCCGGTACGGCCCGCGTCCTGTCCAGTGCGTTCTCGAATTCGGACAGCGTGCGCGCGGTGCAGGCGGGCAGCTCGGGAAACATGGCCGCGACCCCCGCGCCGATCTCCGCCGCCCGGAACCGATTGAAGCTGTACTCGCCGGAGTAGAAGACCTGCTCACGCGTCACGCACATGGCGTGCGCGTTGTTGTTGAACACCACGAAGGTCACCGGCACCCGGTACTCGACGGCCGTGTGCACCTCGTGGCCGTGCATGAAATACGCGCCGTCCCCGGCGATCACCACGGCCCGCCGCCCCCGCCCCAGCGCACACCCGATCCCCGCCCCGAACGAGTACCCCATCCCGCCCATGCCGAGCGCGATGAGGAACCGCCCGTCCTCCGGGATCCGCAGGTAGTGCACGACCGCGGCGCCCGTGTTCCCGGCATCCGCGACCACATCGGTGCCGGGCTCCAGCGCCGCCTCGATGGCGGCGACGGCCGGCCGATATCGCACACCCGGCCCGGACGTGGGCGGGACGGCCAGCTCGTGCGGTGCGCGCGGATTCGAGTGCACACCAATCGATTCCGAGGCCACCTCGGTGCCACCGGCCATCGCCGAGGGTCCCGGCAGGACGGCCGATTCCGCCAGGGAAGCACGCAGTTCCCCGAGCAGGGCACCCAGCGGCCCTCGCGCCTCGGCATGGACCGGCACGAACGGCTGTTCCGCTCCCAGGTACACCACGCGCGGACAGGCGGCCAGCGCCGCATCCAATCCGGCCCGTGCGGTCATCGACAGCGTCGCCCCCACCAGCAAGCACAGCTCCGCCTCCGCGACCAGCCCGGCAGCATTGGGGTGCCCCATGACCCCGACGACCCCGGCAAAGCGGGCGTCGCGATTCGAGAAGGCGTCCTTGGCATCCGGGGTGACCAGCACCGCCGCATCCAGCCCCCGCACCACCTCCGCCAGCTCGGCCCGTGCACCTGCCGCGGCTACCTCGGGTCCGGCGATGACGACCACCCGGCTTCCGGCAGGCCTATCGGCGGCGAGCAGCGCCGCGATGTCCGCCGGCGTTTCCTCCGAGCTCGCAATCGGCTCATCCCGACCCACATGGGTGGGCTCGTACCCCGGGCCGGCCGCCAGGGTGGAGCCGCTCGAGATCAGGGTTGCCTGAATGTCCTTGGGGAGCAGTAGGACTGCTGGGCCGCCGGACAGGGCGGCGGCGATGGCGCGGTCCAGTTCGGCGGAGATGTCCTGGGGCCGAGTGACTTTGGCGCAGTGTCGGGAGACCGCGGTGAAGATGCGCTCGGCGTCGAGGCGGCCGGGGTGGCCACTGGCGTCCTGGAAGGCGCCGCGGCCCTCGAGGGTGGTCGGGGGCTGGCCGACCAGGGCCAGGACCGGGACCCGGGAGTCGAAGGATTCGGTGAGGGCGGCGAGGAGATTCATGGCGCCGCCGCCGGAGGTGGCCGCCACCACGCCGAGGCGGGTGGTGGCGCGGGCGTAGCCGTCCGCCATGGTGGCCGCGCCGAATTCGTGTTTGGCGATGATGCCGGTGAGGCCGGGGTGCCGATGGAGGGCGTCGTAGAGGTCCTCGATATTGGCGCCGCCCACGCCGAATACGTGGTCGGTGTGTGCCGCGATCCGCTCGGCGATGAGGTCGGCCACGGTTCGGAATTCGGGTTTTCTCTCGAACACAATCCCCCGTTTCACATTGCCTTGTCCGCGATACATCGCACACAAGGTATCCATCCGAAGCGAGCTCGATCAACGTGTCCCAAGTCACACCGAAGCCGGAAGTTACTGTTGCGCAGCGTAATTAGCCACACAAAGACCCCGCCGGGGATACCTCGGCGGGGTCCCGGTCCGGACGCAGGGGGAGAACCGGACCGCATCTGGATGGCTACCGGCGTAGGGCCGGTCTATCCAGTCAACGATCGGCGGCCTGCCGGGGTTCAGTGCGAGTACCCGATCGGCGTGTCGCCTTCCCGAAGGCCGCGTGGGCCAGGCGGAGGCAACGCCGGTCGCCGTTCAGAGTGAGCCCGAGGCGGTTGGGAACGTAGGCGAAGGAGAGCCCGCTTTCGGGATCGGCGAACCCGAGCGAACCGCCCATACCGGGTGTGCCGTAGGCGCGGTGGCCGGGCGAACCGAACGGGTAGGTCGGGCACGACTTCCGGAAACCGAGGTGGAATCGAGTCGTGGTCTTCAGCACGGCATCGGGTGCGGGCACCGGTCCCGGGCCGGCGATGCGCGCGCGCACATCGCCCGCGATCGGCAGCTCACCGGTCAGCCCGGCCGCATAGATCCGCGCCAGGCCGCGCGCCGAGCCGACGCCGTTGCTGCCCGGCAGCTCCACCGACATGATCTCGGGTCGCACGAAGTCCTCGGGCATGCCCAGGTCCGGCACCGTCAGCGCCCGGAAGAGCGGGCCCCGGCGCAGCAGCGCCGGAACCGCCTGATTCCAGGGCAGATTCCGCTCGTGGCGCAGGTCCAGCCCGGAGGTGCGGACCAGCCGGGCGATTCGCTCACCCCCGAGATCCGCACCCAGGCCGATCGTGAAATCGACGCCCAGCGGACCGGAGATCTCCTCGGCGATGAACTGCCGGATGCTGCGCCCGGCCGGATCGGCGCGGCGCACCAGCTCATTGATGTACAGCCCGATGCTGACCGGGTGATAGCCCTGGCGCGTACCCGGCGTCCACCCCGGCCGCTGTGCCGCCAGCACACCGGCGACGTGATCCAGATCGAACAGGTCGGCCAGGGTCATCCGGGTATCGCGCAGAATGTGGAGGCCCACCTGATGATCGATCAGCTGCCGGACGGTGACCTCGGCCTTGCCACGCGCCGCGAATTCGGGCCAGTACCGCGCCACCGGCTCGTCGTAGTCCAGCTGCCCGCGCGACACCAGCATGGCAAGCGACAGCGCCGCAACACCTTTGGTCGACGAGAACACCGGGGCGATGGTGTCCCGCTCCCACGGCAGCCGCCGGACCGCATCCCGCCGGCCGCCCCAGAGGTCCACCACGGGCGTGTCGCCATCGAACACCGCCACGGCCGCGCCGATCTCCCCGTGCTGGAAGTTGCGCCGGAAGGCGTCCGCAACCCGCCCGTACCCGTCGGCCACATACCCGTGAATAGTCATGTCGCTCATCGAACGCGAGACTACGACACGCCCAGCGCCACGCCGCACACCACGGGTGCGGGCATGACTCACGCGTCTCGAACCCCCTTCCAGTCAATTGCAGAGCGTTCACCAATCGCGCGATCAGGGTGTCACCGCCTCACATGGCGGCTCCCAGCAATTGCGTCGTATGCTCGGGCATCGGCACGAACGTGGCACCCAGCCACTACTCCCGCTTTCGAAGGGGCCTGGATGCCACGCACCACCCGGATAACCATCATGCTGCTGTTCGCGGCGTGGGTGGTCGATTACATCGATCGGACCGTGATCAATTTCGCGCTGCCCTCGATCGGCGACGACCTGGGTCTCGACCACACACAACAGGGTCTGCTGGTGTCGGTGTTCTTCATCGCGTACGCGCTCATCCAGGTTCCCGGAGGTTTGCTGGCGGATCGGTTCGGGGCCCTGAAGGTCGGCATCGTGGGTCTCACGGCCTGGTCCATCTTCACCGGATTGACAGCGGTCGCCTGGTCTTTCGCGGTCCTGCTGGCCATCCGGTTCCTGTTCGGCTTGGTGCAGGGTATTTTTCCCGCGGCGGCCATCAAGGCGCTGGCGGAACGCAGTCTGCCCGAGCAGCGGACGACCGCGGCGGGCTGGACGAACTCCTCGAACGCGGCCGGCCTGCTGCTGGCGGCGGTGATCGCGGGGGTCATGCTGCCCACGGTCGGGTGGCGGGTGATGTTCGGGGTCATCTCGGTGCTGGGGGTGGCGGTCATCCTGGTGTGGCGGCGGTGGATGCCGGAACCGCTGGTGCAGGACGAGATTCCGGTCGTGAACGCCGGCACGAGGGCCGAACGCCTCGCCGTGCTGTTCTCACCCGCGCTGATCGGCTTCGGGGTCATCTTCTTCGGCTATGACGTACTGGTGTGGGGCGTCACCGCGTGGACGCCGACCTTCCTGCACGAGCAGCGCGGAATCTCCATGGGCGGCATCGCCATCGCCGCCGTGCCGACCACGCTGGCCGCGGCGGCCGGGGTGGTGCTGGGCGCCCGGCTCTCCGATCGGATCGGCGGGCGGCCGCGGGTGATCGTGGTGCCTGCCATGGCCTTCACCGCCGCCATGCTCTTCGCCCTGCCGCGCGCCGAGTCCTTCCCGCTGTTCGTGCTGCTGGGCACCCTGATGAGCCTGGTCGCCGGTATGGCCTACATGCCCGCGTTCTCGGTGCCGCTGCGATCGCTGCCGAGCGCCTATATCGGCGCGGCCACCGGCGTGATCATCTTCGGCGGGCAGCTGGCGGGTGTGGCGAGCCCGCTCACCTTCGGTGTCATCACCGATCACGTCTCGTACACAACGGCTTTCGAAGCCATGTCCCTCGGACCGCTGCTGGCGCTGCTGGCGGCGGCCGTCGTCCCGCAAACTGCCGACGCGTTCCGGGCGACGCTGGCCCGCCGCGCCGCGGCGACCGTCCCGACGAAGGAGAGTCTCACATGACCGAGCACTGGCAGCAGGTCTACCGCCATATGCACGCCCACCCGGAGCTGTCGGGCCAGGAGCATGCCACCGCCCGGCTGGTGGCCGATGAGCTGCGCGCCCTGCCCGGCTGGGAGGTGACCGAGAACGTTGGTGGCACCGGTGTTGTCGGCGTGCTGCAGAGTGGTCCCGGGCCGGTGGTGTGGCTGCGCGCGGATATGGACGCGCTGCCGGTGCAGGAGGAGACCGGGCTCGACTACGCCTCCACGATCCCCGGGGTCATGCACGCCTGCGGCCACGACGTGCACGTCACGGCACTGCTCGGCACCTGCGCGGAACTGTCGGCGAATCCATTGCCCGGCACGGTGGTGGCGCTGTTCCAGCCCGCCGAGGAGACCGGCGCGGGCGCGCAGGGCATGATCAATGACGGTCTGCTGGAACGCTTTCCGCATCCGCGCATCGTGCTCGGCCAGCATGTGAGCCCGCTGCCCGCGGGCATCATCCTGAGCAGGCCCGGCACCCTGATGGCCGCCTCCGACTCGGTCCGGGTCACCTTCCTGGGCAAGGGCGGTCACGCTTCTCAGCCGCATACGGCCATCGACCCGCTGCTCATGGCGGCCTCCCTGGTGGTGCGGCTGCAATCGCTCACCGCCCGCCAGACCGCCACCGCCGCCGGCCCGGTCCTCACCGCCGGCGCCCTGCACGCGGGCACCCGCCCCAACATCATCGCGGACACCTCCGAGGTCCTGCTCAGCCTGCGCACCTTCACCGACAGTTCGCGCAACCACATGGTCGAGGGCATCCAGCGCATGGCCGAAGCCGAGGCGGCCGCCGCCGGCGCACCCCAGGAGCCGAAAGTCGAGTTCTACGACCACTTCCCGGTCACCGAGAACACCCCTGGCGACACCGAACGGGTCCTGGCCACCCTCACCGCCGCCGGCCTCCCCGTCATGCCCATGGACCACCCCATCACCGGCAGCGAGGACTTCGGCGCCTTCGGCACCGCGGCCCACGCCCCCTCCGTCTTCTGGCACATCGGCGGCATAGACCCCGCCCGCTTCACCGAGGAGGACCAGGCCTACATGCTCACCGAGGGCGCCCTCCCACCCCGCTTCCCCTCCAACCACTCCCCCCGCTTCGCCCCCGACCCCGCCCAAGCCCTCCCCGCCGCCATCACCACCATGCTCACCGCCACCCGAGCCGAACTCACCCGCGCCTGAAAGCCGGCGACAGGGAGGGTTCTGCAGGTTCAGGCCATTATCGGACCCATCAGAAAGGTCGGCCGTACGTCGCCGCGGGGCCGCGAATACCGAAGGGCGTCTCCGGATTCCGTGGAATGCTGCACTTCGAGCTCCGTGGGGGATTCGGGGGACGGCGATCCGAAGACGAAGCCGCGCAGGGCCAGGAAGCGGAGGCCGCCGATGGCCGCGGTGAGGGCGATGACGGCAGCCGCGCGGGTGAGCGGGCTCAGGCCGGGCGCGCAGGAGTCGAGGGCGGCGAGGGCGGCCGTGCTGATCAGGAGGCCGATCACGGCCAGCCCGCCGCCTTCCCATTGGGCGGTGAGCCAGGTGACGCGGCCGGCGGCACGGAAGGTGAGGTGGCGGTGGAGTTCGTTGGCGATCACGGTGCTGAGGATCGAGCCGGCGATATTGGCGATCAGGGGGCCGGCGCTGTTCAGGGTCAGGAACAGTAGGAGGTAGGTGATATTGCTGGCGCCGCCGACCAGGGCGAAGCGGATCAGCTGGGCGAAGACGTGATCGCCGCGCAGGTAGCGCAGTCCGAGATCGGCGGTGGTGTTCATGTGATCACTGTCGCCAGCGCGACTGACATCGACCTGACGTCGACCTGACGCGCGGCTTGCGTCGGGCACTCACTGGTCGAAGGCGATGTGGAGGTCGTCCGATTCGGGCAGGGTCTGGCAGGCGAGCGTCAGGCCCCGCGCCAGTTCGTCTTCGATCAGGGATTCGTTCATGAGCATGCGGGTGCGGCCCTGTTTGACGGTGCAGACGCAGGTGGCGCAGGCTGATTCGCGGCACACGTAGGGGGCGTCGATGCCGTGGTTCAGCAGGACATCCAGGAGTTTCTCGGATCTCGGCCACGGCAGGGTGTGGGTTTCGCCGTCGATGTCGACCCGGACCGTTGCGACATCCGCGGCGGCGGTGCCCCGGACGGTCGCCATGGCCTGCTTGACTTCGAACGGGTTGTCGGTGAGCGAGCGGTAGTTCTCCTTGTGGACGGCCCCGCCGGGAATGCGGAGCTGACCGAGGCCCTGCTCCACCGAGGACGCGAAACCCGCCGGGCCGCACACGTAGACGTCATGACGCCGGTAGGGACGCGCCCATAATGCGAAGACACGCGCGGACGGCAGCCCCCGCTCGGATTCGAGCCAGTGGGTCACTGTCAGGCGGCGCGGGTAACCACGGGCCAGCTGCTGCAGCCGGTTCGCGAAGATGATCGATTCCCGGTCCCGGTTGGCGTAGAACAGCGCGATATTGCCGCGCCCGATGGCGAGCGCCGATTTGAGGATGGAGATCACGGGCGTGATGCCGCTGCCCGCCGCGCAGAGCAGCAGATCGCGGTCCCACACGCGTGGCACGAAATTGCCCGCCGGTTCGAGAACGGTGAGGATGTCGCCCCCGGAGACGCTGTCGCACAGCCAGTTCGAGCCATAACCGCCCGGCGTGCGTTTGACCGTCACGGTGGGCCGCTCGTCGCAGTGCGGGCTGCTGGACAGGGAGTAGCAGCGGGCTACCGAGCCGGTGTGCTCGCTGGGAACGCGCAGGGTGAGGTATTGCCCCGGTGCGTAGGCGAAGCGGCGGGTCAGGTCGGTGGGGATATCGAAGATCAGCGAGACCGCGTCGGCGGTCTCGCTGATGACTTCGCGCACCTTCAGCCGGTGGGCGCGTGCGTTCAACGGGGCCCTCCCCTGCCGAACGCCAGCTCCCCCAGGGACTGGATGCGCTCCATCGAAAGCGGTTGCGTCATACGGCGATTGATGCCCGGCGCAATACGCAGCATGAAGTAGCCCAGCCACGCCTCGGCGCGCACCGGAACCACCGCCAGGTCGTAACGAAGGGCGCGCACCACGGCCCGCGCCACCAGATCCGGGCTCAGCGGCGAGAAGGGGAGCCGCTCGGCCAGTTCCTGAATCCGCGCGGTGAGCTGCTGCCCGCGCTCCAGCAGCCGCGGATCGACGCCCACCGCGATCGCGTGCCGGGCGATATCGGTATTGATCACGCCGGGGCAGATCGCGCTCACCCCGACGCCTTTGGGCGCGAGCTCCAGCCGCAGGCACTCGGTGAGCATCTTCACTCCGGCCTTGGACACCGAGTACGCCGACATGACCGGCGTCGGCGTGAACGCGGCCGCCGAGGCGATGTTCACGATGTGCCCGCGCTTGCCCTCGTCGATCATGAGCCGCCCGAAGGCCCGGCAGCCGAACACGACACCGAGCAGGTTCACGCTGAGCTGGTGCTCCCAATCCTCTGGCTCGAGGTCCAGAAACGCTCCGCTGACCAGGATTCCGGCATTGTTGACCAGCACATCCGGCACCCCGTGATCGGCGTGCACGTCCCGGGCGAAGGCGGCCCACGCGTGCGGGTCGGTGACGTCGAGCTGCATGGCGACCGCCCGCTGCCCCTGCGACTGGATGACGGCCACCGTCGACAGCGCCGCGTCCTTGTCGATGTCGGACACGATCACCCGGGATCCCATGCGCGCGAACCGCAGCGCCGTGGCCCGCCCGATCCCACTGCCCGCGCCGGTGACGACCACCAGCTTCGGATCGACACTGTTGAGTTTCACGAGACCTCCTCGGAGAGCACGACCGCCTCCGACGCCGCCGG
Source organism: Nocardia sp. CA-151230 (assembly GCF_050942175.1). Lineage (NCBI taxonomy): Bacteria > Bacillati > Actinomycetota > Actinomycetes > Mycobacteriales > Nocardiaceae > Nocardia > Nocardia sp. CA-151230. Next base: position 1,447,709 of record NZ_CP192061.1, on the reverse strand, counting down.
AGCGCCCACCGTGTAGCGGTACACGTCGAGATCGAAATGGCGTTTCTGCCAATACATCTCGCCGTGTGTGGACGGACGGAACGGCGAATCGCCGTGATTGTCGATGTAGTAGGTGTTGGAGCCCGCACAGACCGGGGTGAACAGGAAGTTCTTCTCCTGCCGCCGCAGGCACCGCTGGAAGTACTCGTCGTGCACCTCCTGCCGAATCTCCACCTTGTCCCGCAGCCCGTACTTGTCGACCATGCTCTCGGCGTAGTCACGCAATTCGGTGCCCGGCGCGAAGATTCGCGACCAGTCACCACGCTGCTCGTAGGAGAAGCTGTAGATGAACGACGGAATGTCGACCGCGACCCCGGGATAGGTATTGGCATGCCAGGTGCCGCCCACGCGGTCCCACTTGTCCACGATGGCGAAATCGTGGATGCCTCTGCGCTGCAGGGCGATACCGCTGCCGATGCCGCCGAACCCGGCCCCGACCACGATGACCTCGTGATCGGGCCGGACCGTGGCCGGCGCACCCGTGCCACCACGCCGTGTTGCCATGTCGGTCTCCTCCGGCTCAGCCGATGCGGTCGGACAGTTCGCCGTCCGCGCCGAACAGCTCCCGCTGCCACTGCGCGAGCAACCCGCTGGTATCGATGTCGTCGGGATGGAAACCCGGCCGCATATAGGGCCGCATCTCCTTCAACAGGTCCTTGACGATGGGCCCCCGGGCCAGCCGGATCGTCTGCCGCGCCACCTTCCACGGCCGCCAGCTGCGCGGATCACTGAGGATCGAGGCGAACACGCCGAGCGAGACCAGCGGAATGGTCGCCACATACAACCCCGCCATCACCCCGATCCGGGCGACTTCCGTCCCGCCGGTGGCCCGGAAGACGTCGAAGGCCACGGACTTGTGCTCGAGTTCCTCGAATGCGTGCCAGTTCAGCAGATGCCACACCTCCGGGTCTCCAGGAATGTCCTGGATCTCCTGGCTGCTCAGAATTCGTTTGGCGAGGGTGGCCGTGTAGTGCTCGGCCGCCGCCGTGAACGCCAGGTGCACCTGGGGCGGCACCGAGTTCTCGATCGCGATGACGCCGCGCTCCCGCAGAGCGCCGGGCGCGAAGGTGAAGAGACGGACGATGGGGAAGCCGTTCTCGATGAGCTGCTCGTTCAACCGCCGATGCTGCTGCCCGTGCACCGCCTCCTGGCCGATGAATCCGGCCACCCGCTTCTTGAGCACGGGATCGGTGACCTCGCCGGAGAACTTGCGCACCGAGCGGATGAACGATTCCTCGCCCGGCGGAAAGGCCCCCGAGAGCACGGCGATCAAATGCGTCAACGGAATGTCATCCCGGACGAACTGATGCGCCATCGGTTCGGGTTCACCGAACCGGAATCGCATGCGCCGCACCTTCGGATAGGGCATGAGGGACGTGCTGTCCTGCCGACCGATCGACATTGGCCGGTCCTTTCTGGCAATGGAGTCGTGTCTACTTCAAGTGGTCGACGAGCTGACCGTCGCTCCCGAAAAGCTCCTGCTGCCAACGGGACAGCAGCGCCGCGGTGTCGATGTCGTCGGGATGGAAGCCTGGCCGCAGGTACTTGCCCAGCTCCGGCATGAGCCCGCGGAAGACCGGTCCGGTGAACAGCCGGTATGCCTCGCGCGCGACCCGGACCGGCCGGCGCCGCGCGGCCGGATCACGCCCGACGGCCAGGGCCAAGCTCACATAGGTCAGCGGCAAGGTCAGCGAGTACATGGCGAGCATGACCCCGATGCGAGTGCGCTCGGTCCCGCCGACCGCTCGGAACACGTCGAAGGCCACCGACTTGTGCTCGAGTTCTTCCAGCGCATGCCAATTCAGCAGACTCCACACTTCCGGATCACCGGGAATGGCCTGGATCTCGTCGCTGGACAGCACCCGCTGCGCCAGCACGGCGGTGTAGTGCTCGGCCGCCGCGGTCATGGCCAGGTGCACCTCGGGCGACACCCGCTCCTCGATCCAGAGCATGCGCTCCTTGGCCCGCTCGGAGTCCAGCCAGGCGATGGGATAGCCCAGCGCGACCAGCTTTTCATTGAGTTTGCGGTGCTCCTGGCCGTGCATGGCCTCCTGCCCGACGAAACCGGTCACCCGCTTCTTGAGCATCGGATCGGTGACCCGGTCGGCCACCCGGCGCACCGAACGGATGAAGGACTCCTCCCCCGCCGGGAAGCCGCCGGACATGCCGGCCACGAAATGGCTGTAGACCATGTCGTTTTCGACGAAGTACTTGTCGCCGGCTGTGCGCTGATCGAATCGGAACCTGATGCGGCGGGCCTTGGGATAGGCCTGCGCCGGAAGGGCATTCGCCATCTGGACCATCCTTGATGTAACACGAAGTACCTAGTACTGCGTGTTCGATGTGATGCCTAGTGTAGAATTGTCCCAGACAGCACACAAGGGGTGGACCGTAACGGATCGAATTACAATCTGCCGCATGGCCTCCCACCCGCGTCACGACCGCCCGGGCGAGAGGAAGGGCGATGCGCGCTACGACCGCTGGCACTCGCACCGCACCTCGGTCCGGGCCGAACTCATCGCGGCCACCATCCGCGCCATCGACGCCCACGGCCCCGATCTGTCCATCGACGATGTGGTGAAAACCGCTGGCATAACCCGCCCCAAGCTGTATCGATTCTTCGGCGACAAGGTGGAACTGCTCGCCGCGGTGAGCGGGAGCGTCCAGCAGCTCATCGTCGAGCGGGTCACCCCGCACCTGAACCCCGCCGGACCGGTCCGTGACGGTCTGCGCACCGCCCTGACCGCCTACATCGACCTGGTAGCGGAGCGCCCCAACCTGTTTCGCTTCATTGTCAGCTCACATGTGGTCGCGGCCTTCGGCGCGACCCGCCTGATCGAGGACGGCCGCCCACTGTCCGATACAGTCGCGGATTTCTTCTCCGGCGTACTGCGCCTGCGCGGCGCGAACGGCGACCACACTCAGTTCGCGGTGGATGCCATGCTCGGCGCGATCGGCCTGGGCGTGCTGCGCTGGCTCAACGAACCGGCCATCACCGCAAAGGAACTCGCCGAGGAGCTGACCGCCTTCGCCTGGGGCGCGCTCGCGGCCACCGCCGCCGCCCGCGGTCTCACCCTCGATCCGGACGCGCCGCTGCTGCCGCTTCCCCAGCTCAGCGAATGAAGCGCTCCACCATCCGCCGCTCGCTGGCGGCATCGGCCAGCGGCCAGGTCAGCAGCGACAGCACCATGCGCACAATCCATTGCGCCGCTTCGTCATCCGGCGCGATCCCGGTGAGCAGGGTGGCGATCCGCCCCAGCTCCGGCGAGCTCGCGAAGGCCCCGTCACTGCCGCCCGCCCGGGTGCCCGCGAATCCCTTGGCCAGCACCGGATCCGAGCGCACCGCCGCCACCGACGCCAGGATCGCCTCCACGATCCGCCGCGAGCCCTCGTAGCGCCGCACCGCCGCGGCCACCCGCTCCGCCACCGCGATAGCCGATTTGGCCATCACCGCGTCGAACAGCGCGGCCTTGCCGGGATAGTGCCGATACAGTGTGGCCCGCGAGCAGCCGACCGCGCTCGCCACCTCGTCCATCCCCACATGATCGAACCCGCGCGCCTGGAACAGCTCCGACGCGACTCCGACGATCCGGTCCGCGGCGACCGACCGCCGCACGCCACCCGCCAGCCAGTCCACGCGCTGCTCGGTCACCATGCCCACTCCTCATCGATGAAGATCAGGTCTCATCCTGAGATGTGAGTCCGGATTCGTCCAGGGTCAATGCGGCCATCGCGGGTGGGCCGCTGGATATCCGCCAGATAGCTGAATTTTCGCAAATGCACCAAATTCACCTTGGATAACCCCTGCAACAGACCTATCTCAAATTGCTAGAAGTTCACCCGTTCTGTGTGAGGCTGGCCGAAGACGTCGCGTGGACAGAGTCCGGGTACGGGCTCTGTAGATGTCCGTACTGGCTCGAGGATTGCGGTGGCAGACGGTCGGCGAGGGGACAACGCGTGGACAAGAGAGTGGCGCGGCCAAAGCGCAAGCTCGGCAAACCCACGGCCGAGGACATCACCTCCGGTATGGCCACCGGTCTGTTCAGCATCCCCGAGGGCATGGCCTACGCCTCCATCGCCGGGCAGCGCGGCCCGACGTGTCCGGGGCCCGGAACGCGGCGCTCGTGCCGGCGGGCGTGCAGCCCGAGCCGGCGCAGGTCATGAAGCACATCGGGCTCACCGACGAGTTCGGCGTCGACGGCATCGTCGAAACCGAGCCCGAAATCTTCGGGCCGGTCGCCGCGGCCGTCGACCGCGGAACCACCTGGATCGACAGTCGGAAAACACAACAGTGAGGTGGCACATGACAGCAGCACCCGTTGACCGCACCGATTTCGACAATGCCGAGCGCGGTTTCATCGCGCGGCTCTCCCCCGCCGTGATTCCCGGCAAGAACGGCGGCGTGGTCTACGACGCGGACTCCTTCGACTTCCTGAAGGCCGACGGCGCGGCCACCGTCCCGCCGAGCCTGTGGCGGCAGTCCCAGCTCACCGCGATGCACGGCCTCTACGAGGTATGCGAGGGCGTGTATCAGGTTCGCGGCCTGGATATTTCGAACATGACGCTGATCGAGTCGGACAACGGCGTCATCGTGATCGACCCGCTGGTCAGCGCGGAGACCGCCGCCGCGGCGCTGGCGCTGTACCGCGCGAACCGCGGTGACCGTGCGGTCACCGCGGTGATCTACACCCACCCGCACGCCGATCACTTCGGCGGCGTCCTGGGTGTGGTCGATCAGGACACCACGGTCCCGATCATCGCGCCCGAGCACTTCATGGAACACGCCATCTCGGAGAACGTGTACGCCGGCACGGCCATGCTGCGCCGCGGCATGTACTACTCCGGCGCGAATCTGGCGCGCGACCCGAAGGGGCTGGTCGGCATGGGCCTGGGCCCGATCGCCTCGGCAGGTGAATTCGGGCTGCTCGCACCGACACTCGACATCACCGCCACCGGCCAGGAGGAAGTGGTCGACGGGGTGCGGATCATCTTCCAGATGACGCCCGGCACCGAGGCGCCGGCCGAGATGAACTTCCTGCTGCCCGACCGCAATGCGCTGTGCATGGCCGAGAACGCCTGCCACACCCTGCACAACATTCTGACCCTGCGCGGCGCGCAAGTCCGCGATGCCCGCATGTGGTCGCGGTACATCGCCGAGGCGATCGAGATGTTCATCGACCGTACCGATGTCGTGTTCGCCTCGCACCACTGGCCGACCTGGGGCCGGGACAACATCGTGGAGTTCCTGATCCAGCAGCGCGACACCTACGCCTACCTGCACGACCAGACCGTGCGGCGAATGAACCAGGGCGAGATCGGAACCGAGATCGCCGAGAACTTCCCGCTGGCCCCGGACCTGGCCGCACAGTGGAACAACCGCGGGTACTACGGCTCCATCAGCCATGACGTGAAGGCGGTCTACCAGCGCTATCTCGGCTGGTACGACGCCAATCCGGCGCACCTGTGGATGCACCCGCCGCAGGAGCAGGCCACCCGCTACGTGCGGCTGCTCGGTGGTGTGGACGCGATCGTCGCCAAGGTGAAGGAGTTCGTGGACCAGGGCGATCTGCGCTTCGCGGCCGAACTCGGCAGCCACGCGGTCTTCGCCGACCCGTCCCATACCGAGGCCAAGGAGACCCTGGCGGCGGTGTTCGAACAGCTCGGCCTCGGTTCCGAGAACGCGACCTGGCGCAATTGTTTCCTCACCGGCGCACAGGAACTCCGCCAGGGCGTCGTCCCCACGGCGATCGCCGCCAGCCAGGCGGTAGCCCTCGCCATGAGCATCACCCAGCTGTTCGACACGCTGTCGCTGAACATCGTCGGATCCAAGGCGTGGGACGAGAAGTTCAGCATCGCTTGGCATTTCACCGACAGCAGCGAGGAGTACCGGATGGAGCTGAGCCATGGCGCGCTCATCCACCATCCGGCCACCCGCAAGCGGGATGCCGATCTCGACATCACCCTGACCAAGCTCGGCCTGCTGCAGCTGATGGCGGCCGGTTCGTTCGACGGCCTGCAGACCAAGGGCGATACCGGGGTGTGGAAGCGGCTCACCGGCCTGCTCGACAAGGCCGATCCCAATTTCACTGTCGTCGTGCCCTGACGCTCGGGAGACCGCCGGACCGCCTCGACACCCGCCGAGGCGGTCCGGATCCGACTCGGCCACCGCCGAATTCAGCCATCGAGGATGAGGTCGTGCGACGGCGAAAACGATTGGCAGCGGTGTGACAGAGCGTCAGGGTGCGGTCATCAAGGGCTGGAGATACCGGACCGCGTAATCACGCAGCTGCGCTTCGGATTCCAGCAGTGGCGGCGCGTCCGGCGTCAGCACCAGGGAGTGGATCAACCGCACGACCGTGGTGGCGTAGAACTCCGCCTGCTCGTTCGCCTCCAGCCCGAGCTGGGCGCGACCGGTGTTCACCTGCACGGTCACGAACGCGGTGGCGATGCGCAGGATCTCGCCGGCCTCCAGGGTGAGCCAGCCCAGCACCTCGTCGCGGTCCACCGCGAAGAGCCGGCGCAGCAGCGGATGATCGCGCAGCGTCGTGACGGTCATGATGAAGCCGCGGGTGTGACGTTCCAGCGGGTCGGCGATATCCCCGATGCCGTCCTCGATCTCGGCGAGCGTCCGGCGCACCTCGTGCGAGAGCGCGGCCCGGGTGATCTCCTCGCGGCCACCCATCCGACGGTACAGCGTGGCCCGGTTCACCCCGGCCCGCTTGGCGATGTCGTCGGCGCTCGTCCGACGGATGCCGACCATTGAGAACTGTTCCAGGGCGGCCTCTTTGATGCGCGTGTCGACGGCATCGTCGGGTTCGACGGCCGTGAGCAGGGCCTGTAGCGACAAGGGTGATTCCACCGGGCGCACCTCCTCACCGAAGTCTAGCCAGTGTGCGACAGTGCGACAAATTTTGTCGCATGATATTGCGACAAAGAGAGACAATATGTTGCACTCTTCGGTAGGAGTTCCCAATGACGTGGAGGCCGTGCCATGAGCAGCGCAGCAGAGATCGACCAGCCGACGACCCTGCCGAAGGGCGCACCCCTGGGTCCCGGCTCACTACTGTGGGAGTACTTCGGCGATCATCGCCTCAAACTGTTCTTCGGGCGATCGGGCACCCTGCAGAACATGCACCCCGCCGTTACCGCAGCGCTGCAACAGCATTCGAACTTCTTCGACGATCCGTGGGATCGGCTGCTGCGCTCGGTGCCGCGAATCGAGGACTCGGTCTACGACCCGCCCGAATCCGCCGCGGCCGTGCGCGTGCGCGACTATCACCGTGACATCAAGGGTGTCGATCACCACGGACAGCGGTATCACGCCCTGAATCCGGACATCTTCTGGTGGACGCACGTCACCTTCGTCGAGGCCGTCATGGCCATGAACGAGCACTTCGGCACACCCCTGACCGACACCCGGAAGCAGCAGCTGTGGGCAGAGGGCGTCACCTGGTGGGAGCGCTACGGACTGTCCATGCAGCCGGTGTTCGGGACTTATGAAGAGTTCCAGACGTATTGGGCGCACATGCTCGCCGAGGAGCTGGAGGCCAATGAGACCACCGACTTCGCACTGCGAGCCGCGGCCACCCCGATTCCGCCCGTGCCCGGGATTCCGGAGTGGGCATGGACGGTCATCCGGCGGCCGTTCATGGAGTTCAACGTCTGGCTACTGGCCGCCCTGATGCCCGAGCGCGGCCGCGAGATCCTCGGTATCGACTGGAATCGCCTGGACCAGTTAGGTTTCCGGGTCTTTGCCGGCGCGGTCCGGACGACCTGGCCCCTGATCCCCCGGCCGCTGCGCTACGACCGGCGCGTCTACCGCAAGATCCGCGCCGCCGAAAAGGGTCTCAGTTAGCAGCCATTTCGCGTTGCACGGTGGTCGTGATCTCGGACGCGGTGAGGATCATGGCCACCAGGAAGTCGATGAGCTGGGTGCGGTCGATGTCCAGCTCATCGCGCAGCCATTCGATCAGGATCTCGAGGCCGCCGTGCGCGACCGTGCGGGCGGCGAGCTCGGCCTGCACCCCGGTGACGGCGGCGTCGCCGAGCAGTTCGCGCCCCTGATCGAGCATGACCTGGGCGACCACATCGACGAGTTCGGTTCGGCGGCGACGCAATTCGTCGGTGGTCTGCATGTCGATGGCCAGCCGTCGGCGGGCGGGATGATCGGCGATGGCGGTGACACCGGCCTCGATCACGGCCCGCAGCCGGACCCGGGTGTCGGCCGGCTCGGACGCGATGACGCCCATGACCGTGGCGACGACCTCGGCCAGCTGCTCGTCGACCAGTTCGTACAGCAGCCGGTCGGTGTGGCTGTAGGTCTCGTAGAAGTAGCGATCGTTGAGCCCGGCGCGGGCGCAGAGTGCGCGCACCTTCAACCCGCCGATGCCCTCCTCGGCGATCACCTCCAGCGCGACTTCGCGCAGCCGCTCGCGCCGTTGGTTCCGGCGCTCATCAGCGCTGAGACCGGCATATCGGCCACGGGGTATGTCCACGGTTCCGCCCTGTCTGTTGCCATGCCGCAGAGTTTGGTGAAGACTATCACCAAAGTTCTGGTGACGTCCTTCACCAGAATGTGAACGCACCCAGGAGGCACGCAATGACGCGTTCCGAGTTGCCCGATCCGGTGATCTTCCGGGAGTTCCCGTTCAATATCGGGGTCAAGATCCTCGCCCCCGGAGACATCCGCCCGACCCCCGAGCAGCAAGCCGCTTACCGCAGGTTCACCAAGATGGGCGACCCACTGGCCGATGCCGTGGTCGAGATGTTCCGGCGGCTGCCCACCGGGCAGGGCCGAGCCATGTTCGAGACAGCCCTGGAACGCGGCATCGACGCGGTGCCGGAGGCACCCGCCGAGCTGAAAGCCTTTTTCGCGCACCTCGATTCGGTGCCGTTCTGGCTCGACCAGGACAAGATGGACCGGGCCGCGCGGGTCAGCGGCCGGGTCGGGCCGTGGGCGACCAACCTGGCCCTGTCCATGTTCTCGCTCAATGGCGGCTACCTCGCCTCCCGGGCGGGCAAGGTACTGGTCGGCACCGGCGGACTGTCGGCCGAGACCATGGCGCCCCGCCGGGTCGTCGAAACCGCGACCTGGTGGATCGACGTGACCGCGCCGGGCGGACTGGAGCGCTTCGCGCCGGGATTCAAGAACACCGTGCGGGTGCGCATCATGCACGCCCAGGTGCGGGCGGGCATGAACCGGCGGCCGGACTGGGATTACGAGCAGTGGGATCAGCCGCTCAACCAGTCCCTGACCGCGGGCACGCTGATGTTGTTCTCGCTGGCCACGATTGCCGGGTGCAATGCCGTCGGGCTTCGGTTCTCGAAGAAGGAGAAGGCGGCCGTCTATCACCTGTGGCGGTATGTCGGCCACGTGATCGGGCTCGATCCCGAGATCCTGCCCGCCGACGAGACCGACACCTGGCGGCTGCTGTGGCTGCAGGCCGACTACGAATTCCTGCCCGACGAGGACTCCCGGCGGCTGTCCAAGGCATTGGTGTCCGCACTCGGCCCGGTCTACGGGTTCGACGGGCCCGGCCTGCGTTCCCGCGCGCTCCGCTGGGCCTTCACCATGTACTCGGTCTCCTACAGCCGAATCCTGCTGGGCAAGACCAACTCCGACTTCCTGGAGATGCCTTGCAGCCGCGTCTTCCTGGCGGCGGTGCTGGCCACGGCTGCCGTCAACGGCGTGCTCGAGGTGCCGCGCCGGATCATTCCGGGCGCGACCCGGCTGAGCGAGCGGCTGGGCCGCCGCGCCACCCAGCGCATGATGCGGCGGGCCGCCCTCGTGAACAATCCGGACCGCACCTACGCCCGCCACGATCGGCTGGCCGAAACCCGCGCGGCCTGAACTTCTTACCGACGAGTAACCTATGCCGGGTAACCCCTTGATGAAGGAATCTGGTCAATGAGCCTGCCGCCCATCCTGTCCGAGCGCCTGCGCCTGCCCGCGGTCGCCTCTCCCATGTTCATCGTGTCCGGGCCCGAGCTGGTGATCGCCCAGTCCAAGGCGGGCATCGTGGGTTCGTTCCCGTCGCTGAACGCGCGGCCGCAGTCGCTCTTCAAGGAGTGGCTGGTGCGGATCAACGAGGAGCTCGCCAAGCACGACGCCGACAATCCGGAGCAACCGTCGGCGCCGTACGCGGTGAACCTGATCGTGCACAAGAGCAATGACAGGCTGGAGGAGGACCTGGCCACGGTCGTCGAGCACCGGGTGCCGATCGTCATCACTTCGCTGGGCGCGCGGCCCGATGTCAACGAGGCCGTGCACTCCTACGGCGGCATCGTGCTGCACGACATCATCAACAATGTGTTCGCGCACAAGGCCGTCGAGCGCGGCGCGGACGGCCTCATCGCGGTGGCGGCGGGCGCGGGCGGGCACGCCGGACCCCAGTCCCCCTTCGCGCTGACCCAGGAGATCCGGTCCTGGTTCGACGGCCCGCTGCTGCTGTCGGGGTCCATCGCACACGGCCGGTCCATCCTGGCCGCGCAGGCCGCGGGCGCGGACCTGGCCTACATCGGCTCGGCCTTCATCGCCACCGACGAGGCCAATGCGGTGCCCGGCTACAAGCAGATGATCGTCGACTCCGGCGCGGGCGACATCGTCTACTCCAACCTGTTCACCGGCGTCCACGGCAACTACCTGCGCGGCAGTATCACCGCCGCCGGCATGGACCCCGACAACCTGGGCAAGTCCGACCCGTCCGCCATGGATTTCGGTACCGGCGAATCCGACTCCACCACGCCCGGAGCCAAGCCCTGGAAGGACATCTGGGGCTCGGGCCAGGGCATCGGCACGGTCGACGCCGTGCGCCCGGCGGCCGACCTGGTCGAACGCCTCATCCGCGAATACGACGAGGCCAAGGCCCGCCTGCTGGCGCTCTGACCGCACCCGCTCCGCCGCCGCGAAAGGGCGGGCGCACCCGCGCCCGCCCTTTTCCCGTTGCAGCTCAACGACTTTCCCGACAAGGCCGAGCCTCGAGGCGCGGCATCGACCGAAGGCAACATGGCGAAAGCCGGGACCGCGGGGCGACTCGGCGGCCGCCGCCCCGCGGGGCTTCCGGACCCTCTCGCGATCCGGAGTCGGGGGATCAGTTGTCCGCGTGTGTCTTCACACCTTCGTTGAAGCCGACCAGCGGGAGCCGCAGGGCGGCCGGGGCGGTGAGCGGGACAACCGGGTTACGTGGCGGAATCGGGGGTATACGGCGGTAGGCCGCGCCGACCTCCGGGCGGGGGTCCGGCTCACCCTTGTTGGGCCACAGCGACAGTGCGCGTTCGGCCTGAGCGGTGATGGTGAGCGACGGGTTGACGCCGAGGTTGGCCGAGATGGTGGAGCCGTCCATGACGTGCAGGCCCGGGTGACCGTAGAGCCGGTGGTAGGCGTCGACGACGCCCGTGGCCGGCGAGTCCCCGATGGCGCAGCCGCCCAGGAAATGTCCGGTCATGGGGATCTTCAGAATGCTGGAGCTGGCGCCGATGGGAATGCCGTCGATGGCGTCCGCCACCCGGCGGGCGACCTCGTGCCCGGCGGGGACCCAGGTCGGATTGGGCTGGCCCTCACCCTGTTTGGTGGTCATGCGACGGCCGAACAGCCCACGCTTGGTGTAGGTGGTGATGGAGTTGTCCGCCGACTGCATGACCAGCAGACCGATGGTGCGCTCGGACCAGTGTCGCGAATTGTGCACCCGGACCGCGTCGCGAGGCCGACGGCGGGCCGCTCGCAACCAGAGCCGCCAGCGTGGGGTGTCGCCCTCGTCGTCGACCATGAGGGTGCTCATCACGCCGAAGGCATTGCTGCCCTTGCCATAGCGGACCGGCTCCACATGGGTGTCGTGGTCGGGGTGGATCGAGGACGTGATCGCCACGCCCCTGGTGTAATCCGCGTGCTCGTCACGGCTGCGCACGCCGAGCAATTCCTCGGAATTGGTGCGTGACAGATAGCCGAGCCGGTCGGAGATTCCGGTGAGCGAGCCCCTGTCCCGCAGCCGGTGCAGCAGCCGCTGGGTTCCGAGCGAGGCGGCGGCGAAGATCACGTGCTCGGCGGTGAATTCGCGACGATGCTTCCGGACCACGCGCCCGGTTACGACGGTCTCCACCGCGTAGCCGCCGCCGCTCAGCGGTCGCACATCGGTGACCGTGGTGAGCGGATGCACTGCGGCACCGGCCTTTTCGGCCAGGTACAGGTAGTTCTTGACCAGCGTGTTCTTGGCATTGTGCCGGCAGCCCGTCATGCATTCACCGCAGTGGGTGCAGGTGCGCCGGTCCGGCCCTGCGCCGCCGAAGAACGGGTCCGGCACGTCCTCGCCGGGGCGGCGGCCGGGCCCGCCGAAGAAGACGCCGACCGGGGTGGGCTGGTAGGTGTCGCCGATTCCCATACCCTCGGCCACATCTCGCAGCACGCGATCCGCCGGGGTCGTCGCCGGATTGGCAGTCACGCCCAGCATGCGCTTGGCCTGGTCGTAGTGCGGGGCGAGCTCGTCCTTCCAGTCCGTGATGTGACCCCACTGCCGGTCCGCGTAGAACTTGTCCGGCGGCTCGTAGAGGGTGTTGGCATAGACCAGCGAGCCGCCGCCGACACCCGCACCCGCCATCACGAACGTGTCGTTCAGCAGCGCCAGCCGCTGAATTCCGAAGCAGCCCAGGGCCGGGGCCCACAGGTACTGCCGCAGCCGCCACGAGGTCTTCGCGAACTCGTGGTCCTCGAAGCGGCGGCCCGCCTCCAGCACGCCGACGCGGTAGCCCTTCTCGGTCAGCCGCAGGGCGCTCACGCTGCCGCCGAAACCGGAACCGATGACGAGGACGTCGTAGTCGAATCGCATTGCTACTCCTGGGATTCTGTGTCGGCGACCGGGGTGAGCCGGAAGTCGGCGGGGTGCAGGCGGCGGGTCGCGCGGCGGTATCCGGTGACGGTGCCCGGCCAGTTGTTGGTGATGCGCCCGGCGGCATTGCGGTACCAGCTGGTGCAGAAGTTCCACACCGAACGATCCAGCCGCCCTTGGATATCCGCGTCGTAGGCGGCCTCGACCTCGGGAAGAACCTCCAGCACCTCGCCGGGGCGGCGGTTCAGCAGTTCGACGGCCTGGCGGATGTAGCGGGTCTGCGACTCGATGATGTGCACGATCGAACCCGCGCCCAGATTGGTGTTGGGCCCGTACAGCAGGAACAGATTCGGGAATCCGGGGACGGTGATCCCCTTGAAAGCCCGGGCTCCACCGGCCCATTCGTCGTGCAGTTTGCGGCCCCTGCGGCCGGTGACGCTCATCGGCCACAGGAATTCGGTGCCCTTGAACCCGGTGCCGTAGATGATCACATCCGCCTCGTGCAGCGTGCCGTCGGCGGTGCGCACTCCGGTCGGGGTGATCTCGGCGATGCCGCCGGTCTCCACATGCACATTGGGCCGGGTGAGCGCCGGGAAGTAGTCGTTGGAGAACAGCCCGCGCTTGCACCCGGGCGGAGCGTCGGGCGTCAGCTTGGCCCGCAGCACCGGATCCGGCACCTGCCGCTCCAGATGCCGGGAACTGATCCGGCTGACGATCGGGCGAATGGCCGGAATGTCGACGATGCTCAGCGAGACCGTCTCGCACAGCGCCCACCAGGCCAGCCGCTCCGCGAGCAGGACCGGCGGCATCCGGTCGAACAGGGCCTGCCGGACCGGGCCGTAATCGGTGTCGGGTTTGGGCAGGATCCAGGTGGCCGAGCGCTGGAACACCGTGAGCGCCGCCACCTCGGGCTGGATGGCGGGCACGAATTGGACTGCGCTGGCACCGGTTCCGATCACGGCCACCCGCTTGCCGCGCAGGTCCACGTCGTGATCCCACTCCGCCGAGTGGAAGGCGGCGCCGGTGAAGGTCTCGATGCCGGGCAGGTCCGGCACCGCCGGGCGGGAGAGCTGGCCGACCGCCGAGACCACGATGCCGGCGCGCAGCTCGTCGCCGTCGGCCAGCCACACCGTCCACGTGCCGGTCGCATCGTCGAATTCGGCCGCTGTGACATCGGATCCGAAGCGGATCCGGCCGAGCAGCCCGTACTTCTCGGCCAGCCCGCGCAGGTACCGCTGGATCTCCGCCTGCGGCGCGCACCGCTTGGACCAGGACGGATTCGGCTCGAACGAGTACGAGTACAGCGGGGAGGGCACATCGCACTCCGCGCCCGGATAGGTGTTCTCGCGCCACACCCCGCCGACATCGCCGCCGCGCTCGAGGATGACGAAGTCGTCGATCCCGGCGCGCGTCAGCTCGAGTGCCATGCCGAGGCCGCCGAAGCCGGTGCCGATGATGACGATCGACGGGCTGGTGGTCATGCGTCCCTCTCCTCACCTCGATGTGCTCGAGTCCGACGCTACGACCTGCGCATATCCCGTCACGAAAGAGCGACGGCCACAAAATCAACACTTTCGGCCATAATCGGTCCATGAGTACGGTCGAGGAGCCGGAGGTCCGGACCTGGAACTTCCCGCGCGGCACGGCCAGCGTCGCGGTCATGACCGAATTCGCCGGCGAGCACGGCGTCCCGGCAGCACGGATGCTGGCGGACACCGGCCTCACCGAACGACAGCTCACCGACGCCGAGACGCAGATCCCCGCCGAGACCGAACTGGCCGTGGTGCGCACCCTGGTCCGCGAGCTCGGCGACATCCCCGCCCTCGGCGTCGAGGTGGGCCTGCGCTACCGGATCAGCACCTTCGGCATCTTCGGCTATGCCTGTGTCACCAGTCCCACACTGCGCGAGGCGATTTCGCTGGCGCTGCGCTACTACCGGCTCGGATTCGCCTTCTGCACACCGATCGTGGAGTCGCACGCGCACGAGGTGGTGACCTGGATCCACCACGACACCGTGCCCGCCGACGTGCAGCGCTTCCTGGTCGAGCGGGACATCGTCGCCATGCACCGGGTGATGAGCGATCTGCTGGGCGCCCGCGTCGACTACACCCGCGCCGAATTCGGCTATCCGGGAACCGATGCCGGGCAGCGATTGGAATCGCTGTTCGGCGTGCGACCGCGATTCGACTGCACGCATACCGTTTTCGGCATCGACCCCGACCTGCTGGCCCGGCCGCTCCCCCAGGCCAACCAGCCCACCTGGGCCCTGTGCGTGGCCCAGTGCCGCGACCTGCTGCACCGCCGCAGCGCCCGCACCGGCATCGCCGCCGAGGTCCGCGACCGGCTGCTCCCCGGTTCCGGCGCAACGGGTTTCGCCGCCCCGCCCACCCTGGACGGGGTCGCTCACGACCTGAATGTCAGCGCCCGCACACTGCGCCGCCATCTCGAGGCGGCCGGCACCTCCTACCGCGCACTGCTCGACGAGGTGCGCCGCACCCTGGCCGAGGAGATGCTGACCGCGACGCCACTGTCGGTGGACGACATCGCCATTCGGCTCGGGTACGCCGAGGCCACCCCGTTCATCCACGCGTTCAAACGCTGGACCGGCACCACACCGGCCGCCCATCGGCGCGCGCACCGCCGCGACTGAGGGGAAAACCGCGCGGCCGAGCTGGAATCAGGCCGATTCCAACGCTGTCCGAAATCCTCCGGGCACCCCATAGTGCAGACCTGCTGTACTGCGCTTTTTCGACCTGGAGGCCCCTGGTGAACAGTCCCAATGCCGCGCCGGAGACATCCGCCGCCCGGCCGTCGTTGCCGGACGCCCTCGGGCGTCTGGGTGCCGACTGGTGGTCGGTGATCGTGTCGGGCGTGGTGACCGTGCTCGCCGTGTTCGACGCGCTGCCGAAGATTCCGTGGTGACGCCGTGAGTGACACCGCCGTGAATTTCGGGAAGAACGCCGAAACCGGCTCCGGAGCAACCGACTTCGACGAACCCTCGGGTCCGCTGACCGTTGCCCGCCTGCTCGGCTACGTCCCCGGCATCCTGCTGCTCATCGCGGTCGGCGTACTCGGCAAGTACGCGCAGATCTGGTGGAACGCCGCCGCCAAGCATCAGCACTGGACCGTCCCCGATATCGAATACGTGCTGTGGGCCATCCTGATCGGCCTGCTCATCACCAATACCGTTGGCCTGCACCCGATCTTCCGGCCCGGTGTCGGCACCTACGAATTCTGGCTCAAGATCGGCATCGTGGCGCTCGGCTCTCGCTTCGTGCTCGGCGACGTGGCGAAGCTGGGCGGTACCAGTTTCATCCAGATCCTGGTCGACATGACCGTGTCGGGCGCGATCATCCTGGCGGTGGCGCGCTGGCTGGGCCTGTCCGGCAAGCTCGGATCACTGCTGGCCATCGGCACCGCCATCTGCGGAGTGTCGGCCATCATCGCGGGCAAGGGCGCGATCCGGGCCCGTAACTCCGATGTCGGCTATGCCATCGCGGCCATCCTCGCGCTGGGCGCGGTCGCGCTGTTCGCCCTGCCACCGCTGGGGCACGCCATCGGGCTCAGCGATCACGAGTTCGGGCTGTGGGCGGGTCTGGCCGTGGACAACACCGCCGAGACCACGGCCACCGGCTATCTGTTCTCCGATGAGGCAGGCAAGGTCGCGGTGCTGGTGAAGTCCACCCGCAATGCCCTGATCGGGTTCGTGGTGCTGGGCTTCGCGGCCTACTGGGCGGCGCGCGGCGAAGCCGCGGCCATCGCGCCCGGGCTGCGGGCGAAGGCGGTGTTCGTGTGGTCCAAGTTCCCGAAGTTCGTGCTGGGCTTCCTGGCCGTGTCGGCGGTGGCGACCTTCCACTGGCTGAGCAAGCAGCAGGTCACCAACCTGGCCAATGTGTCCCGCTGGGCGTTCCTGCTCACCTTCGCGGGCGTCGGGCTCAATACCAATATTCGCGAGCTGGCCCGCACGGGCTGGCGGCCGCTGGTGGTCGCCGTGGTCGGTCTGGTGACCGTCGCGGTGGTCTCACTCGGCCTGGTGCTGTTCACCTCGCGCGTCCTGCATTGGGGTGTCGCGGGCTGAGATTCACGAGAAAGGGCCGGGGTCCGTGGTGGATCCCGGCCCTTTGCCGATGATTACGCGCCGCGGCGCAGCAGCGGAGCGTCGGCCTGCTCGGTGAAACGCTCGGAGAGGAACCGCATGGCCGGTCCGGCGAAGGCCATTGCGCCGCCGATGTGTTCACGTCCCCGCATGGTGTGCATGGTGACGTCCGCGCCCAGCGCCTCCCAGTCCTCCGCGAGGCGCACGGCCTGCGGATACGGGATGACCTGCTCGCTGGTGCCACCGGCGACCAGAACCGGTGTGGCGGGCGCGATTCCGCCCAGCCGGTTCTCCAGCAGCCGGGCCTTGACCTCGGGCACGTCGAACGGGGGCCGGTGGCAGAAGGTCGAGACCTTCGTGGGCACAACCAGACCCGCACCGATCCCGAGCACGGCCGCGGCGGCGACATGGGTGCGGCGGAACAGCGCGGCCAGGGCGCGGCCCTGCGGCTTGAGGTGCTGCAGCACATTCAGTTCCGGATAGGCGGCCTCGATGCCCAGCACGCCGTAGAAGAGCAGGAAGGCGTAGGGGGTGCCGTCGAGGAACTTCACCATGTCGACCATGTCGGCCGGCGCCGAGCCGACCACGCCGCCGGTGAGCGGCAGGTCAGGGGCATAGTCGGGCTGCAACTGCAGTGCCCAGCCCGCGGCATTGCCGCCCTCGGAGTAGCCGTAGATGCCCAGCGGGCCATCGGGATCCAGGTCCGCCTCGGGCAGTCGGCGCGCGGCGCGCATGCTGTCCAGGACAGCCGGGCCCAGGGCGCGGCCCATGACGTACGGGTGCAGACCGGGATTGCCCAGGCCCGGATAGTCGGTGATGGCGAGCGCCCAGCCGCGGCGCAGGGCGGCGCGGAGGAAGACCGATTCGTACTCCAGCCCGAACCGCAGCTGCCAGGACGCGGCGGCGACCGTGCTCGCCAGGCCCTGTGTGCCGACCGCGTACCCGAGTAGCGGTCGCGAGCCGGGTCCGCGCCACGGCGTGTTCGGCACCAGCACGGTGCCGCTGACCTGCGCCGGAGCCCCGGTGGCGGTGGTCGAGGTGTAGTTGATGCGCCAGGCGCGAGCAGGCAGCGGAACCCCGGGCAGCATCCGTGCGGTCATCGGTTCGGCGGCCAGCAGCCTGCCGGGTTCGAACGCACCGGGATGTCCGGCACCGACCGCCGCCTCGTCGAAGCGGTTGGTGTTCGCAGTCATCGTTGCCTGCCCTTCTTGCACACACTCGCGTTATGC
Organism: Nocardia sp. CA-151230; assembly: GCF_050942175.1. Classification (NCBI taxonomy): domain Bacteria; kingdom Bacillati; phylum Actinomycetota; class Actinomycetes; order Mycobacteriales; family Nocardiaceae; genus Nocardia; species Nocardia sp. CA-151230. The sequence goes on along the minus strand of NZ_CP192061.1, from coordinate 1,429,527 downwards.
AGTTGTCGCACAACCGGACCCGAGGGGGCGGCGTCAGCTGTCCCGGACAGTCCAGTTGAACGGAACCATACCCACTATGAGAGATAGCGACACCTCTTGTCACAACAACTCCCATTCGGTGGGACGGCGCATAGGAGACAACGGCTCCGTGACCTCGAAATACTCCCGGCCCCAGCCATGTTGGCGCAGTTGTGACTATTCCCCGCATCCTGTTGATTTCGGGCAGCACTCGCGAGGGCTCGACGAACACCGCCGCGCTGCGGTCGATCGCTGCCGACGCCGGGTCCGATTTCGAGGCCGTTCGGTACCAGGGCCTGCTCGACCTGCCAGCTTTCATCCCCGGTGACGAGCCCGAGCCGCCCGTGGTCGAGGCCCTGCACCGGCAGCTCGCCGAGGTCGACGCGGTGCTGTTCTGCACCCCCGAATACGCGGGCATGATCCCCGGCAGCCTGAAGAACCTGCTCGAATGGACGGTCGGCAACGCCGATCTCAGCGACAAGCCGGTCGCCTATGTGAACGTCGCCTACGAGGGCCGAGGTGAGGCCGCCGTGACCACCCTGCGCACCGTGCTCGGCTACGTCGGAGCCGAGTTGGTCGAGGCGGCCTGCGGTCGCATCACCGTGCTCCAGAGCAGCATCGGACCAGATGGTCTGGTTGCTGATGCGGATGCCCGCACCCGTCTGAACGCCGCCGCCCGCACCCTGGCCGCGCACGCCGCCCACCCCGCCGAGCCGCTCACCTCGGTACAGCTCGAGAATTGACACATTCCCCCGACCCGAAACGCCGAGTGGCACAGCTCCGAGGTCTCTCGAAGATGTGCCACTCGCCGAGGAGCCCGGTCAGTCGGTCTCGTCCGGGAATGCCTGCTGACGCTGGCCGCCGCGGAGGGTGCCCTCCAGATAGGCCGCCTTGCAGGCGCGGCGGGCGATCTTGCCGCTGGAAGTGCGCGGAATCGATCCCGCGGGAACCAGCAGCAGGTCCCGCACGGTGACGCCGTGGCGCTTGGCGATGGCCGCCCGCACGATCTCGGTGATCGGCTCCGGGTCGAGCTTGGCCGCGCCGGTACCGCGTTCGGCCACGATGACCAGCTGCTCGGCGGCGGAGGCGGGCTCGCCGGTGTCGACCGTGACCACCTCGGCCGGGAGCTGATCCCCCGCGACGGAGAAGGCCGCCACGAAACCCGGGCGCAGGGCGGTGCTGGACTCCTGGGCGGAGTACTCCAGATCCTGCGGATAGTGGTTGCGGCCGTCCACGATCACCAGATCCTTGACACGGCCGGTGATGAAGAGCTCGCCGTCGTAGTACGCGCCGAAGTCGCCGGTACGCATCCAGTTCCCGTCCGCCGCCGCACCTTCCGCGTGGCTCGCGGGCTGCCGGGAGGTGAGCCTGTTCCGGAACGTGGCAAGGCTCTCCTCCGGACGGCCCCAGTAGCCGCGGCCCATGTTCGCACCGTGCAGCCAGATCTCGCCGACCTCGCCGTCGGCCTTCTCCGCGCCGGTGTCCGGGTCCACGATGGCCGCCCACTGGGACTTCGCCACGTAACCGCAGGACACCTGGGCCACAGCGTTTTCCGCGTACTCGTCGACCTCGACCATGCGCCCGGCATTGAGCCGCGTGCGGTCCACCCAGACCGTGCGGGCCTCGTCCTCGCGCTTGGTGGCGGACACGAACAGCGTGGCCTCGGCCATGCCGTAGCAGGGTTTGATGGCGGTCTTGGGCAGGCCGTACGGGGCGAAGGCGTCGTTGAACTTCTGCATCGAGGTCACCGACACCGGCTCGCTGCCATTGATCAGTCCGATGACATTGGACAGGTCCAATTCCTCACCGGCCTTGGGCAATCCGCGGACCGCGGCGTGCTCGAAGGCGAAATTCGGTGCGGCGGCGAAGATCTCGGCGCCGTCCTCCTGGGCGGCCAGCTCCCTGATCCAGCGGTAGGGCCGGCGCACGAAGGCGCTGGGCGACATGATGGTGATGTACTTGCCGCCGATGGTGGGGAGGATGACCGTCAGCAGCCCCATGTCGTGGAACAACGGCAACCAGGTGACGCCGCGGGCCTTCTCGGTGATGCCGATGGCATCGACCATCTGTAGCAGGTTGGTGCCGACAGCCCGGTGCGTGATCTCCACGCCGGCCGGAGTACGGGTGGAGCCGGAGGTGTACTGCAGGTAGGCCACATCGTCCATCTGCAGGTGCGGCCGCACCCAGCTCTCCCCCACGCCGTCCGGGATCGCCTCGACCGCGATGATGCGCGGACGCTGCGGTGCGGGTAGGTGTTTGAAGATCTCACGCACCCCGGCGGCGGCCGCACCGACCGTCATGATGGCCGCGGGCATGCAGTCCTCGAGCACGGCGTACAGCCGGTCGGTGTGACCCTGCTCGTCCGGATCGAACAGCGGTACCGCGATATTGCCCGCGTACACCGCGGCGTACATGGCCACGATGTAGTCGATTCCCTGTGGGGCCAGGATGGCGACCCGGTCGCCCGGCTGCGTGACCTGCTGCAGCCGGGCGGCTACGGCGCGCAGCCGGATGCCGAAGCGATTCCACGTGATGTCGTGGTACTCGCCGTCGCGTTCGCGTGAATAGTCGATATAGCGGTAGGCGAGCTCGTCCCCGTTGGCCGCAGCGTGCTTGTCGACCAGGTCGACCATGGTCTGGTTATCAGGGATCTTGATGTTGCCGTGCTCGTCCAGATAGTCATCGATGGTCTCGCCGATCATTCCCTATCCTTTTTCAACTCACAGTCGTCGGAACTGTGCAGTGACACCGAACAAAGATCGACACGAAAGCCCGAATGTAGCTGGGGGCTGGGGAACTCTAGCAGGTGCCGGAATCCCGCGTCACTGTCTACGGCCGATGGAGGTAACGCGTACGGCCAGGGCGATCAGTAGCGGCCGAAAGCGATGGCCACGTTGTGCCCGCCGAAGCCGAAGGAGTTGTTCAGGGCGTAGTCGTAGCGACCCGGCCGGGCCTGGCCTTTCACCACGTCGAGATCGATCTCGGGGTCCTGATTCTCCAGATTCAGTGTGGCGGGGACGATTCCGTCCCGCACGCTGAGGACGGTGATGACCGACTCCAGCGCGCCGACCGCGCCGATGGAATGCCCGAGGGCGGACTTCGGCGCGTACACCGCAGGGTGATTGCCGACGGCTTGCTTGATGGCTTTCGCCTCCGCAGTATCGCCGATCGGTGTGGCGGTCGCGTGCGCATTGATATGCGTGACATCGGATTTGGACAGGCCCGCGTACTCCATGGCGCGGGTCATGGCACGGGCCGCGCCGGTGCCCTCGGGGTCGGGGGCGACCAGGTGGAAGCCGTCGGAGGTGACGCCCGCACCCATGATGCGGGCGTGGATGGTGGCGCCGCGGGCCTTGGCGTGCTCCTCGGTCTCGATGACCATGAGCGCGCCCGCCTCACCGAAGACGAAACCGTCGCGGTCCATGTCGAACGGCCGCGAGGCGCCCTTGGGGTCGTGGTTGCGGGTGCTCATGGCGCGCATCATGGAGAACCCGGCGATGGGCAGCGCCTGGATGGAGCCCTCCACGCCGCCGGTGACCACCATGTCGGCGTCGCCCATGACGACCATGCGCCAGGCATTGGAGATCGCCTCGGAACCGGACGAACAAGCCGAAACGGGCGTGGACACACCGGCCCTCGCGCCCAGCTCGACACCGACGCAGGCGGCCGCGCCATTGGGCATCACGGCCTGCACGGTATGCGGGACCACCTTGCGGTAGCCGCCGTTGACCAGCTTGTCGCGGGCGGCCATGAGCACCTCCGCGCCGCCGAGACCGGTGCCGATGGAGACGCCGAGGCGATCCTGGTCCACCTCGGGGCTGCCGGCATTGACCCACACCTCACGGCACAGCGCCAGCGCCATCTGCTCGATGTAGCACAGGTTCCTGGCCTCGGCCCTGGTGAGCTGGCCGGTGGGCGAGACCTTGAGGTGACCACCGATGCGGACCGGTAAGCCGAAATCGTCCAGGAAGCCGTCCTCGAGGACGTCGATCCCGCTCTCGCCGTTGAGTAGTCCCTTCCACGTCGAGTCGACGTCTCCCGCGATCGAGGTGGTCGCCGCGAGCGCGGTGACCACGACACTGGGGTACTGCCTGCGATGGGGCGTCTGCATGTTCACTCTCCGTAGCAATGCTTCGGCGAACCAGCGTGCGATCCGCATGGCTGTCAAGGGCTGTTTGGAACTAGCGAGCAGGCCCGGCCGTGAACGCATCGGCGGGGTATTGAGCCAATATTCGGCGAACTGAGCTAGATTATCCGAGGCGGAGCCGACCAGTCTCATTAAGCGACACGCGGGCATCCCTTTTCAACTCCACGGATCCCCTCGCCGCAGCGGCGATCGCCGGATCTCCAGCGTTTCTCTCCTACATCATTCCCCCAGCGCCGAGCCATTCGAGGGAGGGCACAGGATCGTGGCCAGGAGTCTCACGCAGTTGGAACTGCTCATCGAGCTGGAGCCGATTGCCGAGCAGAACGTGAACCGTCACCTATCGATGGCCAAGGACTGGCACCCGCACGACTACGTGCCTTGGGATCTAGGTCGCAACTTCGCAGCTATGGAGGGTGTGGACTGGGAGCCCGAGCAGTCGAAGCTCAGCGAGGTCGCCAAGGCGGCCATGGTGACCAATCTCCTCACCGAGGACAATCTGCCCAGCTATCACAGGGAGATCGCCGAGAACTTCTCCCAGGACGGGGCTTGGGGTACCTGGGTGGGCCGCTGGACGGCCGAGGAGAACCGGCACGGCATCGTGATGCGCGACTATCTGGTGGTCACCCGGGGTGTGGATCCGGTGGCGTTGGAGCAGGCGCGAATGATTCACATGACCGACGGGTACAACCCCGCGCGTCTGATCAAGAAGTACTCGGACACCGAGTTCATCCACGCCGATGCCGGATTCATGCATTCTGTCGCTTATGTGACATTCCAGGAACTGGCGACCCGGGTGTCCCACCGCAATACCGGCAGGGTGTGCGACGACCCGGTCGCGGACCGCATGCTGCAGCGGATCGCCGCAGACGAGAACCTGCACATGCTCTTCTACCGCAACCTGTGCGCCGCGGCCCTGGACCTCTCGCCCGACCAGGCCATGGACGCCATCACCAATGTCGTGGTGAGCTTCCAGATGCCCGGCCTGGGCATGCCCAACTTCCGCCGCAACGGCGTGCTGATGGCCAAGCACGGCATCTACGATCTGCGCCAGCACCTCGACGAGGTGCTGGCCCCCAACCTCAAGAAGTGGAACATCTTCGAGCGCACCGACTTCGGCCCCGCCGGCGAACGGCGCCGCAACGAGCTCGGCGAATTCCTCGACAAGCTCCGCAAGGATGTGGTCCGCTTCGAGGAGCAGCGCGACCGCGCGCTCGCCCGCGAAGCCCAGCGCTCCGGCAAACCTCCGGTCCTCGTGGGCTGAATCATCCGGCGGCGCACGGTGGAGTGCGGGCCCGGCTCGCAAACTCCACCGTGTGCCGTTCGGGCTGACCGGTTTGCGCATTCCGGCAGCACTCCGTTTCGGGCGCGCGCGGCTCGTTTTTTCAGGCGCCGCGGGGAACGGGCGCTGCGGGGGCTCGGGTGGCGGACCCGGGGATCTCGGAGCTGATGGCGGTCTTGTCGATGCCGGCTGTGCGGTTGAGTGCTGCCCAGCCGGCGGGGGTGAATGCCATTGCGCGGGGTGTGGTTCCGGGCGTGCACCAGTGGTTGTCGAGCATGCGGCGCAGGATCAGTGCGCCGAGGCCGCCGGCCAGGTGGTAGCGGCGTTCGGACCAGTCGAGGCAGGCCTTGACCGGCGGGCGGCGGCCGAAATGGCGGAGATCGGTTGGGGTGATGGCCAATTCGTCGAGGAGGGGGTGCGAATGGTCGGCGGCGGTCCAGTGGCCGCCGATCACGTTCAGCAGGGCGGCGTCGTGCAGGGCGTCGAAGATCGCTACCCCGACGGCTCCGGCGAGATGGTCGTAGCAGGAGCGGGCGAGCCTCAGGTCGCGATTGGCACGAGCGCCACGTAGTGAACGGACCGGTTGGACCGGCGAGATCAGGGCCATGGATTCCAGGACCTGGACCACCTCGGGGAGTGCGATGCGGTAATAGCGGTGACGGCCCGTCTTCTCGACGGCCAGCCAGCCCTGATCGACCAGCTTGCCCAGGTGCTCGCTGGCGGTCGCGGGCGTGACGCCCGCCGCCCGGGCCAGTTCGCCGGCCGGCTGGGCGCGGCCGTCGGCCAGGACGGTGAGCATGCGGGCCCGGGCCGGGTCGGCCAGGAGGCGGGCGACGCCGGAGATGTCCACATCGCCGTCTCTGATCGGTTCCATGGGTCCAGTGTCCCGCCGCCATCCTTCGGCCTGCGCCGAACGGTCCGGGGGTTCGGTCAGAACAGGGTCATGGGGTCGGTGGGGATGGGGTCCGGCAGGGGTTCGAGGTCGGGGAGGTGGGCGCGGACGTCGGCGTGGAAACGGCGGGCGAGGGTGCGGGCCGAGGCATTGTCGGGGGTGTGGATGAACACGGTCGGGGAGCGGCCTTCGCGCAGCCAGGCGACGGTGGTATCGATCCAGGGCTGCCAGCCGGCGACGGTGGTGGCGATGTCGTCGCGGCCGTGATAACGCACGATGGGGTATTCGGTGAGGGCGCGGGCGCGGCGCGGGTTGTTGGGCTTCTTGGAGCGGGCCTCGTACTCGGCCGGGCTGACGGGCGGGCCGTCGAACAACACGGTCGTGTCGAACGGGATCCACTCCGCCCCCGCGGCCGTCAGCACCCGTTCGAGTTGGGCGGTGGCGCGCGGGTTTTCGAAGAAGGCGGGATGACGCACCTCGACGGCGCAGCGGTAGTGCGACGGCAGGCCGTCGAGCAGCTCGGTGAGAGCGGGCAGATCGGTGAAGGAGGCGGGCAACTGCACCCACAGCGAATGCAGGCGGCGGCCCAGCGGTTCGATGGCGTCCAGGAACGTCGCCATCTCGTCGTCGATGCCGGTGAGGCGGCGGTCGTGGGTGATGGTGCGGGGCAGTTTGATCACGAAGCGGAAGTCGGGGTCGGTTTGGCGGGCCCAGGATTCGACGGTGCGCCGCTGCGGAACCGCGTAGAAGGTGGTGTTGCCCTCCACCGCGTTGCACCAGGAGGAGTAGGTGCGCAGGCGTTCTGCCGGGGGTAGCGGCTTCTCCTGCCAGTCCGGGTGTGTCCACATTGCGCAACCGACGTAGAGCCGCATACCTGCCACGTTATGTCAACGACTTCCGTGTCGTCAGGACACCGGCTTGTTGGGCCGCAGCCAGCCGAAGGTAAGCTGCACGGCCCGCTTCCAGTTGTCGTACTCCTCGGCGCGCAGGTCCGCGTCCATGCGTGGCAGCCACTGCGCCGCGACGCGCCAATTGTGGCGCAGGCCCTCGAGATCCGGCCAGTAGCCGACCGCCAGGCCCGCCGCGTAGGCGGCGCCCAGCGACACCGTCTCGGCCACGATCGGACGCATGACCGGTATGTCGAGCACATCGGCGATGATCTGCATGAGCAGGTTGTCCGAGGTCATCCCCCCCGCCACCCGCAGCGCCCCGGCCTGCAGTCCCGAGTCGGCGTTCATGGCCTCCACCACGTCGCGCGTCTGCCAGGCCGTGGCCTCGAGCACCGCACGGGCGATGTGCCCCTTGGTGATATACGAGGTGAGACCGATGAGCAGCCCGCGCGCGTCACTGCGCCAGTGCGGCGCATACAGCCCCGAGAATGCGGGCACCAGATAGCAGCCGCCATTGTCTTCGACTGTGCCCGCGAGGGTTTCGATCTCCGGCGCACTGGCGATGAGCCCGATGTTGTCTCGCAGCCACTGCACCAGCGAGCCGGTCACCGCGATCGGCCCCTCCAGCGCATACACCGGTTCCGGCCCCACCTGGTACCCGATGGTGGTGAGCAGCCCGTGCTCGGACCGCACCAGCTCCCGCCCGGTGTTCATGAGCAGGAATCCGCCGGTGCCGTAGGTGCATTCGGTCTCGCCGGGCGCGAAACAGGTCTGCCCGAACAGCGCCGCGTGCTGATCGCCCAGCGCCGCCGCGATCCGCACCCCGGGCAGCACCCGCCGCGCCGTGCCGAATTCACCGGTCGAGGGCTGGATCCCGGGCAGCATGGCCTTGGGAATATCGAAGAACCGCAACAGTTCTCGGTCCCATTCCAGGGTGGACAGGTTCATCAGCAGCGTCCGACCGGCATTGGAGACATCGGTGACGTGCACCCCGTGATCGGCTCCCCCGGTGAGATTCCAGATGAGCCAGGTCTCCATGGTCCCGAACAGCACGTCCCCGCGCTCGGCCCGCTCCCGCAGCCCCGGCGTGCGATCCAGCAGCCACCGCAGCCGCGGCGCGGCGAAGTAGGTGGCCAGCGGCAGGCCGCACAGCTCCCGAATCCGTTCCGCCCCGGGCGATTCCCGCAGCCGCTCGACGAGTTCCTCGGTGCGCACGTCCTGCCACACGATGGCCCGCCCGATCGGCGCCCCGGTGTGCCGGTCCCACACCACCGTGGTCTCGCGCTGATTGGCGATCCCCACCGCTGCCACCTGCTCCAGCGTGATCCCCGAATCCCGCAGTGCCGCGGGCACGATGCGCTCCACATTGCGCCAGATCTCGAGCGCGTCCTGCTCCATCCACCCCGGCCGCGGATAGTGCTGCCGGTGCTCGCGCTGCGCCACCCCGGTCAGCCGAGCCCGCTGATCGAAGAGGATGGCCCGGGTGGAGGTGGTGCCCTGGTCGATGGCGAGCACATAGCGTTGCGTCATCCGAGCCTGCTCCTGTCCGGGAAAGTCATTGCGCGCCACCGAGATCCCGGGACACCGCGGCGGCGGCGTCGCGCACCTGGGCGATGGGCGCGGACCGGAACCGCAGCTGCCCGTCGCAGAGCCGGTCGACCGGCCCGGTGATGCCGATGGCACCGACCACCAAACCACCCCGGGAGCGAATCGGCGCGGCGACGCTCGCCTCATCGGAACGATATTCGCCGATATCCCCGGCCCAGCCGGTGCGCCGCACCTCGGCGATGGCCCGCCGCAGCTCCGCCGGATCGGTGAGGGTGCGGTGCGTGATCGCGGGTAGCCGGCCGTCGCGCGCCGCGTCGGCGAGCTCCCCGTCGTAGGCCAGCAGCACCTTGCCCAGAGCCGTTGCGTGCGGTGGCAATTCCTCTCCGACCGCCAGTTCCTGCTCGGTATTGTCGGGCCGGAAGACGTGGTGGATCACGATCACTTCCCCGTGCACCGGCGCCGCGATCCGCACCGATTCCCCACTGCGCGCGGCCAGCGCGTCGGCGCGGTTGATGGCACGGGAACGCAGTTCATTGGCGTCCAAGTGCCCCGAACCGAGATCCTGCAGCGCCGGACTCAGCAGATACTTGCCCGTCACGGGATCCTGATCGACGAATCCCACCCCTTGCAGCGTCCGCAGAATGCCGTGCGCGGTCGGCTTGGCCAGCCCCAGCGCCGCGGCGATCTCCCCCACTCCCATACGCCCGGACCCGCGCGCGAGTAGTCGCAGCATGGCCGCGGCGCGCTCGATCGACTGAATCGGACCCGGCATGCCCGTAACCTACCAGCTAACCGTTCGGCATTGTCGAACGCGTCCTCTGCCATAAGCACGTTCCACTTCGTAACGTGTAGCCAGGGAGGCAAGTACCGGTCTCACCAGGGGAAACGGACTCAATGACGAGCTTTCCGGAAGGACCGTGATGACGCAGTATGTCGGAGCCATCGATCAAGGCACGACCTCCACGCGATTCATGGTGTTCGACCACGGCGGCAATGTGGTTGCCCGCCATCAACTCGAACACGAGCAGATTCTCCCGCAGGCCGGCTGGGTGGAACACAACCCGGACGAGATCTGGGAGCGCACCCGCACCGTCATCAAGAGCGCCCTGGCCGGAGCCGGTCTCACCGCGAGCGACCTGGCCGCCGTCGGCGTCACCAATCAGCGCGAGACCACCATCGTGTGGAACCGCCACACCGGACGCCCCTACTACAACGCCATCGTCTGGCAGGACACCCGCACCGACCGCATCGTGGGCGAGGTGGACAAGGCCGGCCACGGCGATCTCATTCGCGAACGCGCCGGACTGCCGCCTGCGCCGTACTTCTCCGGCGGCAAACTGAAGTGGATCCTCGACAATGTCCCCGGCGTGCGCGCGGACGCGGAGAACGGCGACGCCCTCTTCGGCACCTCCGACAGCTGGATCATCTGGAACCTCACCGGCGGCATCCACGGCGGTGTGCACGTCACGGACCCGACCAATGCGTCGCGCACCATGCTCATGGACCTCGAAACCCTGGACTGGGACGACGAATTGCTCGCCGTGTTCGGGATGCCGCGCGCCATGCTGCCGCGCATCGCGCCCTCGTCGAATCCCGAGGGCTTCGGCACCACCTACCCCGACGGGCCGTTCAAGGGCGCGGTACGGATCGCGGGCGTGCTCGGCGACCAGCAGGCCGCCACCGTCGGCCAGGTCTGCTTCCGGCCGGGCGAGGCCAAGAACACCTACGGCACAGGGAATTTCCTGATGCTGAACACCGGCACCGAGATCGTGCACTCCAAGCACGGCCTGCTGACCACGGTCGCCTACCAGTTCGGCGACGACAAGCCGGTGTACGCGCTGGAGGGCTCGATCGCCGTCACCGGCTCGGCCGTGCAGTGGCTGCGCGACCAGCTGGGCATCATCTCGGGCGCGGAAAGGGTTGAGGCCCTTGCCCGTCAGGTACCGGACAATGGCGGCGTCTACTTCGTGCCCGCCTTCTCGGGGCTGTTCGCGCCGTACTGGCGCGCGGATGCCCGCGGGGTGATCGTGGGCCTGTCCCGCTTCAGCAACAACGCCCACATCGCCAGGGCCACACTGGAATCCATCTGCTACCAGACCCGCGATGTGGTCGAGGCCATGCAGCAGGACTCCGGGGTGCGGCTCGACACCCTGCGGGTCGACGGCGGTGTCACCACCAATGAACTCGCCATGCAGATACAGGCCGACTTCCTCGGGGTGCCGGTATCCCGGCCGGTGGTCGCCGAGACCACCGCGCTCGGCGCCGCCTACGCCGCCGGTCTCGCGGTCGGATTCTGGCGTAGTACAGACGAACTCGTCGCCAACTGGCACGAGGACAGGAACTGGCAGCCCACCATGACCGAGGAGCGGCGACAGCGCGGCTATACGCGCTGGGTCAAGGCCGTCTCGCGCACCCTCGACTGGGTCGACCTCGACGACGAGGACTGACCGGTGCCCCACACACTTCGAAACACCGATAACAAGGAGTATTTCGTGTCCGCACAACTGGATCCCGCCTACCGCGCCCGGGCGATTGATTCGCTCGGCGACACCGAAATCGACGTTCTCGTGATCGGTGGTGGAGTGACCGGAGCGGGCGCCGCCCTCGACGCCGCCTCTCGCGGCCTGTCCGTCACCCTGGTCGAGGCGCGCGACTTCGCCGCAGGTACTTCCAGCCGGTCCTCCAAGCTCATCCACGGCGGCCTGCGCTACCTGGAACAGTACGACTTCGCCCTGGTCCGTGAGGCTTTGAAGGAGCGCGGCCTGCTGCTCAACAAGCTGGCCCCGCACCTGGTGCACCCGGTCTCGTTCCTGTTCCCGCTGCAGAAGCACTACGAGCGCTTCTACATCGGCGCCGGCATCGCCCTCTACGACACCATGGGCGGCGCGCGCTCGGTGCCCATGCACCGCCACCTGAGCCGCTCCGGCGCACTGGAATTGGCCCCGGCGCTCCGGGAAGACGCCATGACCGGCGCCATCCGCTACTACGACGCCCAGGTCGACGACGCCCGGCACACCATGATGATCGCCCGCACCGCGGTCCAGCACGGCGCGACCGTGCTGACCCGCACCCGGGTCACCGGGCTGCTGCGCGATGGCGAGAAGGTCGTGGGCGCGAAGGTCGTGGATCTGGAAACCGGTCTGGAGCACAGCATCCGGGCCAAGACCGTGATCTCGGCGACCGGGGTGTGGACCGACGACATGATCAAGATGACCGGCGTCGACTTCCCGTTCCACGTGCGCATGTCCAAGGGCGTGCACATCATGGTTCCGCGCGAGAAGCTGGAGCTGAACACCGGAATCGCCATGAAGACCGAGAAGTCCGTGCTGTTCGTCATCCCGTGGGCCGAGCACTGGATCATCGGCACCACCGACACCGACTGGTCGCTGGACAAGAACCACCCGACCGCCACCGCCGCCGATGTGCAGTACATCCTCGACCACGTCAATTCGCTACTGCGCGAACCGCTCACGCGCGCCGACATCGTCGGCACCTACGCGGGCCTGCGGCCGCTCATGACCGGCGCGTCGAAGGAGACCTCCAAGCTGTCGCGCGAGCACGCGGTGGCCGAACCGGCCCCGGGCCTGTTCGTCATCGCGGGCGGCAAGTACACCACCTACCGGGTGATGGCCGCCGACGTGGTGGACGCCGCCGCCGAGCGCCTCGGCAGCGATGTCGCGCCGTCGGTGACCGCGAACCTGCCCATCCTGGGCGCGGTCGGCTACCAGGACATGGTCGACACCATCGCCGATGTGGCGGCGCGGGCCGGGCTGCCGGTCGAGACCGTGGCGCATCTGCTGGGCCGTTACGGCTCACTGACCGCGGAGATCGTCGATCTCATCGCCTCGGTTCCCGAACTCGGCCAACCGATTCCGGGTGCCGAGGACTACCTGGCCGCCGAGGCCGTCTACGCCGCCACCCACGAGGGCGCGCTGCACCTGGACGACCTGCTCACCCGCCGCACCCGCATCTCCATCGAGGTGCCCGACCGCGGCCTGCGGGCGGCGCCGGAGATCGCCCGCCTCATCGCCCCGCACCTGGGCTGGGACGACGAGCGCACCAATGCCGAGATCAACCGCTACTTCGACCGCGTACACGCCGAATTGGCGGCCAACGAGGAGAAGGACGACGAGTCGGCCAACGCGGCCCGCATGATCGCCGTCGGCTGACGATAACCCCGAGCGTTCCGGCGCCGCGCGAGTATTCTCGCGCGGCGCCGGATCACAATCCGATGCTGGGCATCTCCCCGAGGGTCGCTCCGAGGCTCAGGAAGTGCTCGGCGGCGACCTCGACGAAAATCGCACGGCCGGTGGCGATCACGGTGTCGCCATCGGTCAGCGTGGTGTCGATGAAGAGTTTGCGGCCCTCCCGGGCCGCGAGCACCGCGGTGACCACGAATTCGCGGTGCAGGCGGGCCGGGGCACAGTAGGTGACGTCGAGTTTGACGGTGACGGCGGGCTGACGCAGGGGGACCAGGATCGCACCGCAGGCGTCGTCCAGGGCCGCGGCCACGATGCCGCCGTGGGCAACGCCGGGCGCACCCTGGTGCCGTTCGTCCATGGTGAAGGTGCCGCGCACGGTATCGCCCAGTCGCCCGAAGGCGATCTGCGGGGAGGCCGGATTGGCGGGGCCACAGCCGAAGCAGCCGGGGTGATGCGGCGGGAAGGGCCCGTCGGCGACGAGGTCGCCCAGGGGTAGCGGCGCGGCGTCGCGATTGTGGTCCATGCCCAGAAGTTAACGCACATTCAGTACCGGATCGCAACCACCCCGCAGTCGACATGCCGCACTACCCCGCCGGCGCCGGCGGCCTTCCCACACCATCGGCCATGGCCACATGACGGTCACCGCCCGGCAGTGACCGGAACCGTGCCGTAGCCCGGACGGCAGCGCCGCGCCGGATCGATTCCGGCGCGGCGCTTTTCGTGTGCGACAGTGCTAGTGCTTGGTGGGGGACGCCTTGCCGCCCGACGCCTTCGCGCTGTGCTTGCCGTGGCCATTTCCGCCGGCGTGCTTGGCATCCGATTTGTCGGACTTGGCCTTGCCGCCCTTGCCGACGGTCATGACCGATTCCTCGGTGATCTCGGCGTCGGTCTTCTTCCCACCGGTGTGGTGGATCGCCTCGATCTGCAGACCGCTGCCGTCGGCATCGATGCGCACCGTGTCGCCGGGCGCCAGCGCGCCCTCGAGCAGCTTCTTCGACAGCGCGTTGTCCAGCTGCTTCTGCACGGTCCGGCGCAGCGGCCGGGCGCCGAACTCGGGCTGATATCCGTTGTCCGCCAGCCAGTCCATGGCCCGATCCGAAACATCCAGGTCGATGTCCTGGGCGTGCAGCCGCCGCTTGGTGCCGTCGAGCACCAGGCCGACGATATTGCGCAGCTGCGACTTGTCGAGCCGGTGGAAGATGATCTGCTCGTCGAGCCGGTTGAGGAACTCGGGCCGGAACTGCCTGCGCAGCCGCTCCTCCAGCTGCGGCGTGATCGAGTCCAGGTCGCCTTCCTTCGCGGACAGGATCAGATCGGAGCCGATATTGCTGGTGAGAATCACGATGGTGTTCTTGAAATCCACCGTGCGGCCCTTGGAGTCGGTGACCCGGCCGTCGTCGAGCAGCTGCAGCAGCACATTGAACACGTCCGGATGCGCCTTCTCGACCTCGTCGAACAGGATCACCGAGTACGGCTGCCGGCGCACCTTGTCGGTGAGCTGTGCGGCGTCGTCGTAGCCCACGTATCCGGGCGGCGCGCCCACCAGCCGCGAGACGGTGTGCTTCTCCTGGAACTCGCTCATATCGAAGCGGATGAGCCGGTCCTCGTCACCGAAGACGGCCTCCGCCAGGGCTTTCGCGAGTTCGGTCTTGCCGACACCGGTGGGTCCCAGGAACAGGAACGAGCCGATGGGCCGGTTGGGGTCCTTGAGCCCGGCGCGGGCGCGCCGCACCGCCTCGGCCACCGCGACGATGGCCTCGTCCTGGCCGATCACCCGCCGGTGCAGATCCTGTTCCAGCTTCAGCAGTTTCGCGCGTTCCTCGGTGGTGAGGTCGGCGACCGGGATGCCGGTCTGCCGCGACACCACCTCGGCGATATCGGTGATCTCGACCGTCGGGATCTCGGTGCGGTCCACCTCGTCGGCGGTCTTCTTCTCCAGCTTCGAGATCTCGGCCTTGATCTTGTTGGCCCGCTCGTAGTCCTCGCCGGCGACCGCCGCGTCCTTCTCCCGATTCAGGTGCGCCAGTTTCTCTTCCAGCTCGCGCACCTTGGGATCCGGTGTGCGCGTACGCAATCGGACGCGCGCACCCGCCTGGTCCACCAGGTCGATGGCCTTGTCCGGCATGAAGCGGTCGGTGATGTAGCGATCGGACAACTCGGCCGCGGCGATCAGCGCCTCGTCCAGGTAGCGCACCTGGTGGTGCTCCTCGTACACATCGGAGAGCCCGCGCAGGATCTCGATGGTGTCGGCCACCGACGGCTCGGACACCATGACCGGCTGAAAGCGGCGTTCCAGGGCCGCGTCCTTCTCGATGTATTTGCGGTACTCGTCGATGGTGGTGGCGCCGATGGCGTGCAGTTCGCCGCGGGCCAGGGCGGGCTTGAGCATATTGCCCGCGTCCATGGAGCCCTCGCCACCGCCGCCGGCGCCCACGATGGTGTGCAGCTCGTCGATGAAGACCACGAGTTCGTCGGAGTGCGCGCGCACCTCGTCGAGCACCTTGGTGAGGCGCTCCTCGAATTCGCCGCGATACTTGCTGCCCGCCACCATCGAGCTCACGTCCAGCGCGATGACACGGCGGTCGGTCAGGGTGGCGGGCACGTCGCCATTGACGATGCGCTGGGCCAGCCCCTCCACGATGGCGGTCTTGCCGACGCCCGGATCACCGATGAGCACCGGATTGTTCTTGCGCCGCCGCGACAGGATCTCCACGGTCTGCTCGATCTCCTCGGCCCGGCCGACCACCGGATCGACCTGGCCGGCCCGGGCCTCCGCGGTGAGGTCGCGGCCGTACTCGTCGAGGGTCGGGGTGTCGGAGGGCTCCTTGGCGGTCTGGGCGGCGGGCATCTTCGCGCCCGCGAGGGCCTGGGCGGCCGGGCTGTCGTGCACGCTCGCGATGCCGAGCAGAATGTGCTCGGGCCCGATGTAGCTGCTGCCCGCCTCGGCGGCGCTGCGCTGCGAATTGCGCAGGGCCAGCTTGGCGCCCGGGCTCAGGGCCAGGGCGTGGTCGGCGCCGTGCGCACCGACGCCACTGCCCGCGGCGGTCTGCATCTGCTTGCGCAGTTGTCCGGGTTCCCTGCCGATTTCGGCGATGATGCTCTGGGACGGCTCGGTGGCGGCGGCCGCGTAGAGCAGGTGCTCGGGGGTGATCTCGGCGCTGCCCCAGTCGTGGGCGGCCTGCCGGGCGGAGTCCACGACCTGTTTGGCACTCTCGCTCAGCAAACGGCTCAGGTCGATACGCTGCACCGGCGGCTGGCGGGACATTCCGGATCCGAAGAATCGGTTGAAGATATCGTCGAAGGAGTCGAAGGAACCCATCGAACTGGGCCAACCCTGGGTCATGGTCACCTCGTGGCTTCGGGTGACGCTCGGAAGGACTCGGGTTCGCAACGAGCCTGCCGACGCGTCAGCTAACGGATGGCGAACTCGGGGTCCACAGTAGTAGCCTCGGCGCGGACGGCAAATGGCCGTAACGACTTTGTTTTGGATCGGTTCGGCCCTCGCCCCGTCGTCGGAGTACCGATCGAACGGAGTCCTGATGCCTGCGATCCACGACGAACTCGACGCCCGCGCGGCTGCGGTGGCCGGACAGGTGGTGCGCTGGCGGCGGCATCTGCACGAGCATCCGGAACTCTCCAATCGCGAGGTGAACACCGCGGCGCTGATCAGCGATCACCTGAAAGCATTGAGCCTGGACGAGGTTCGCACCGGCATCGCCGGGCACGGGGTGGTCGGTGTGCTGCGCGGCGGGCAGACGGGCGACCGGGTGGTGGCGCTGCGCGGGGACATCGACGCACTGCCGGTGCCGGACCTGTGCGGGGTGCCGTTCACCTCCCACGTGGTCGATCAGCAGTACCCCGGCGGGCCGTTCCCGGTGTCACATGCCTGCGGGCACGACTGCCACACCGCCATGCTCATGGGCGCGGCCACTGTCCTGGCCGGCATCCGCGAAAAGCTACCGGGCACCGTGCTTTTCGTGTTCCAACCTGCCGAGGAGGGCCCGCCGGTGAACGAAAAGGGCGGTGCGCGTGAAATGCTCGCCGAGGGCGCGCTCGACGATCCCGCACCGACCATGGCGTTCGGATTCCACGTCACCCCATACCCCAAGGGCTACATCGGATATCGGATCGGAAACCAGTTCGGGGCGTCCTGCCTGACCAGGATCACCCTCACCGGCCTGCAGGTGCACGGGTCCACGCCGTGGATGGGCATCGACCCGATGCCGGCGGCCGGAGCGATCCTGACCGGAATCGGGCAGCTCTACCGGCAGGTCAGCGCCTTCGACCCGGTCACCGTGAGCATCGGGCACGTCGAGGACGTGGGGCGGTTCAATATCATCGGCCAGACCGTGACGCTGTGGGGCACCATCCGCTGCGCGGTGGAGCACGACATGGACGAGGTGCAGACGCGGCTGCGGACCCTCGCCATGAACACCGCCGGCGCCTACAACTGTTCGGCCGCAGTGGATTTCCTGCAGGATGTGCCCGCCGTGCACAACGAGCAGGCGTGGATGGATGCCGGACTGCCCACCTTCCGCCGGGTGGCCGGGGACGACCGGGTGGTGCCGACGGGGGCCACGCTCGGATACGACGACGTCTCGGAGTTCGTCAACAGGTATGGCGGGCTGTACGTGACGCTGGGCGTGCAGGACACGCAGCTCGACGCCGCGGGTCTGCCGGCGCCGATACCCGGCGGGCGCGGACTCTTCATGAACCACAACCCGCACTTCTACGCCGACGACGACACCCTCGTCACCGGCGTGCGACTGCACGCACAGGTGGCCTACGACCATCTGCGCGGCGCGCTCGTACCCGAATAGTTTGTGCCGCAGTCGATTTGTGCGCCGCGATCACCCTCGCGGCGGAAACGGTCAGCGCCCGGCGACGACCGCCATGAAGGGCGCGTAGTCGCGGACGTGACCCTCGGTCCAATCCCAGAGGGACTTCGGGTCCACGGATACACCGCGCTGCAGAATCAGCCGCCAGCCATCGTCCTGCTTCTCCCAGATATCGCCGTCGCGGTCCACATACATGCCGGTGCTCTCGGGCTCGATGCCGGTCTCTCCCAGACCCCTGGGGAAATTCACTGGCTTCGTCACACCAACCACCCCTTAACTTCAAGGTTGCTTCCAGTCAGAAGTATTCTCCCCGCCCACTCTTGCGATCCACTTCCGGCGGGGTTGTGTGACGCATACGCACCGTTAGCATTGGAAACAGAATTCCGTACCACACGGTCTTCTTTATGACCGAGACCGGCCATAACTATCCGACAACCATTCGGCTACCTTTTGGCATCTCCAGGTTTTCGAGGGATAGTGCTCTTCTTGCGGCGAATGACCAGTTCGCCTCCGGTCGCAGGAGGACACCGATGGCAGGCGCGGAGCTGAGAGTGCTCGGCCCCCTGCAGCTGTCCGTCGACGGTCGCGACACCCCTCTGGGCACCCCCATGCAGCGCGCCGTGCTGGGCCGCCTCATCGTCGCGCACGGCCAGGTCGTGAGCACCGAACGGCTGATCGACGATCTGTGGTCCGGGCATCCGCCACCCAAGGCCACCGCGGTACTGCAGGTGCACATCCACAATCTGCGGCGACTGTTCGAACCCCAGCGCCCACGGCGTGCACCCTCCCGGTTCATCGTGTCCGAGTCGTCAGGGTATGCCCTGAAGATCCCCGAGAACGCCGTGGACGCATGGCATTTCGAGCAGCAGCTGCGGACCTATCAGGAACTGGTCAGCAACCCCGAGATCCACACCGACCCCACCGAGCGCAATGCCCTGCTGGATGCCGCCCTCTCGCTCTGGCACGGTCCCGCCCTGGAGGCCTTCGCCGAGGCCGACTGGGCCGTCGCCGAGGCCGATCGGCTCACCGACCTCTACCTCACCGCCGTCGAACTCAATGCCCGCACCGAATTGGAACTGGGCCGCTCCGGCGAAGTGGTCCGCGAACTCCGCCAGCTCTTCGAGGACAATCCCGGGCGCGAGGAAATCGTCCGCCTGCTCGCCCTGGCGCAATACCAGCTGGGCCAGCAGCTCGAGGCGCTCACCACCATCCGGCGCTCCCGCGATTTCCTCGGCGGCCTATTCGGCGTCGATCCCTCCCCCGCACTGCGCCAACTCGAAATAGCAATTCTCAATCACTCCGCCGGACTCGCCCGGACCCCGCCCCTGCCGGCTCACGGCCGCCACCCCACCGGCCCCGCCGCACCCCCTGCCACCACGAGTACGACCGCTCCCGCGCCGGTCTCCGGCCCGGGAATCGAGACGGCGCGAACCAGCGCCGCCCCCGAGTCTGCCGACGGGTTCCATTGCGCTACCGGCTATCTCACCGAGTTGTCGGAGCTGCTGAACGCCGCCGAGGCGGCGCGGGCCGGCCAGTTGCGGGTCGCCTGGGTCGCCGGGGAGGCGGGAATCGGCAAGACCGTGGTGGCGGAGGCCACCCTCGCCACGCTGTCCACCGCGGGTTGGACCGCGGTGACGGGAACCTGCCCGGAGATCGACGGCGCGCCCACCGCCTGGGCCTGGACCGAGATCAGCACCGCCCTCGACGTGAGCGAGCCGAGCCGGGCTGCGGCCGGACAGCTTTCGGAGAGCGCGGTCGGCGCACCGGGTGCTGCCGCCGCGGCACCGACGGATACCGCCACCTCCCAGCCGATTTCACCGGTCACACCGCAGCCGAGCGCGATCGACTCGGGGACGGCGGCCGAGGACGCGTTCACGCTGGCGCGGGTCATCGCGGAAAAATGCAGGCGCGCGGCCGGTTCCGCGCCGGTGGCGTTGCTGCTCGAGGATGTGCAGCGGGCCGATCCGGGGACCTTGCAGGTATTGCGGCAGGTGGCGAGCTGGCTGCGGGACGAACCGGTATTCGTGCTGGTCACGATGCGGCGATCGGAGGCTGGGCAGGGGGCATGCAATACGGTCGCGGCGCTGGCGCAGCATACGGGAGCCTGGCTGGAGCTCAATGGACTGGACCCGGAGGGGACGCGGCGAGCCGCGGCGGCTGCCGGGCTGACGGGGATCGAGGCCGAGGCGCTGGAACAGCTGCAGCGGCGGACGGGCGGGAATCCATTGTTCGTCCGGGAGGTGGCGAAAGCGGCTGCCGCACAGGGGAGTTTGGACGAGGTACCGGATTCGATCCGGGAGCTGATCGAAGATCGGGTGGCGCAGCTGCCAGACGGGGTCGCCGAGGTGCTACGGCAGCTGTCCATCTGGGGTGAGAGCGTCGATCTGGCGATTCTCAGTGCGGCGGCGGGGCTGGCCGAGGACACCGTGATCGATCTGGTCGCGGCGGCCGAGGCGGCCGGACTGGTGGGCTCCGGGAGCGGCGGGCGTATTCGGTTCGAGCATGGGCTGATTCGCGATGCCGTGTATCTCGGCATACCGCCGCTGCGGCGGGGCCGGATGCACTGGGCTGCGCTGGAGCTGCTGGAACAGCGTGCCGACGCCTATCCGGCGGTGGCGCGGGACCCGGATGTGCTGGCCCGGCACGCCCTCGCCGGCGCGACCGCCGAAACCGCCTCGCGCGCCATCGAATACGTGGGGCGGGCGGCCGAGCGGCGCACCAGCCGCGGGATACGCAGTGCCGGTGTGCGGCTGCTGCGGTCGGCGGTGGACCTGCACCGGCTGGCCCGCCACGACGCCGACCACGCGCCCGCCGGCGACCGCATCGCACTGCTGCGTACCCGCTGCGCGCTGGTCACGGCCCTCGCCTACGACAATCGGCATCGGGAGGCCCGTGTCGAACGCGACCGGGCCCTCACCCTCGCCGAGCAGCTGGGCGATCCGGACCTCGTGGTCCGGGCGCTGACCTGCTGGCGTGCCCCGATCATCTGGGCGATTCGCAACTGGCGCAAGCCCGATCAGCACATGCGACGGGCGCTGGCGCGCGCCCTGGCCCGCTACGGCATCGGCGCGTCCACCCTGGCCTTGCTGGTGAGCGAGGTCCCCGAGCCCTCGGCTCCGGCCAGCGACGACACGAATACCGTTGCGGCGCAGGTCGATTCGAACGACGCGGCAGATGCCGATCTGGTGCGCCTGCTGGTCGCGGCGACCTTCGAGACGGGACTGGTGGAGTCTGCCGCCGGGCGGCGACTGGCCCGACTGGCCCTGGAGACGGCGCGACGCACGAGCGATCCCGAATTGCTCTGTGCCGCCATCAATGCGGTGACCTATCTCGCATTCGAGTACGACGCGGAGTTCTCGGCACTGGTCGGCGAACTGGAGCGGCTTTCCACCGCCGCCGGCCTGGCCGAGTACCGGGCGCTGGCGCACTATCTGGGATATCGGGCCGCGGTGGCCCGGGCGGATCTGCGGGAGGCAGGGCGGCGGGCGACGGCCGCGGTGTCGTTCGCCGACGAGGGCCAGTTGCAGCCGCTGCTGGATATGGTCAGCTGTTTCGCCGGGACCATGGAACTGTTGCGCGGGAACATCGACGCGGCCGACGAGCTGTACCAGCGGTTCACCACTCGCACCCGGCTTTCCGGCGTGGCCAATCACGCGGAGGCGGAGTTGTTCTGCGCGCTCGCGATCGGCTGGGCGCGAGGCGAACTGGGGGGCCTGACGGATCGGCTCGCGAACGCCTATGCGGCGCTTCCCGCGGCCGCCGCCCCGGCCTACACGCTCGCGCTGCTGCAGAGCGGACAGCGCGAGCGCGCACGCGGCGTGTACGAGGACTCGGATCCGATTGCGGCGGGCTTCTATCCGGTCCTCATGTCGGCATTGCGGGCGGTCGCCGCCATTGAGCTCAGCGACACTCCAGCAATTCAGCGGCTCTACGAATACCTGGCGCCGCACAGCGGCACCCTGATCGGGCTCGAAACCGGGATGACCGAGTTCGGACCGATGGATTCGATCCTGGCGGCGCTGGCCGCCGCCCAGGGCGACGCCGAGGCGGCCGCTGCACATCGCGACCGTGCGGAACACCTGCTGGAAAGGATTCGAGCCGAACTTCCCGAGTGCGGCGCCGCACTACTGCGCGCGACCTGATGCACGAGAAATCCGGATCGAGTCATTGGCCTGAAATGTCGCTCCGCCTCCCCGCGCCCAGAGCCGATGCCAACCGGCTCTCGGCTCTCAGCGAATTTCCAGCGGCCTGATTTGCGCTGGTTAATTCTTGGCGCGCTGGTAAGCGTCGACGATCTCGGCCGGGATACGGCCGCGCGAGGAAACCTGGTGCCCCTGAGCGCGCGCCCATTCGCGGATCGCGGTGCTCTCCTCGCGGTCCACCGCCGGACGGGTGCGGCCGCCCGCGGCCACCTTGCCGGTCCGCTTGGAACGACCGACCTTGCGGGCCTTATCGGTCCACGGTTCCAGGGCCTCCCGCAGCTTGCCGGCGTTCTTGTTCGACAGGTCGATCTCGAAGTCGTTGCCGTCGATCGAGAAAAAGACGGTTTCGTCGGCCTTCGATTCGCCGTCGTAGTCGTCAACCAGAGTTACGGTGACTTTCTTCGCCATGGACTGCCCTTCCACGTGTGAGGTGCCGCTATTCGCCGAAATGTTAATGCCGCGCGATGCAGGATTCAAACCAGGCGCGAATCGAATTAGGGGCGACCAGACTATTCTGCTATTACCGCAGAGACCGTCCGGTCTTCAGCACACCCGGAATGCGGCCAAGCGCCACCCGGAACGACCGTGGACAATGCGGGCGGCGAGCGCGAAACGCCGCCCGCCGCGGTCGTAACCCGCGCAAACTTCCGCCTGCCCCGGCCCGTCCATGATCACATCCACCCTGGTGAGGATGGCGGTGCCGAGTTCCCGCCCGGGTAGCCGGCCCGCCCCCGCCAACGTGCGCACCGCAGCCACCACCGCCGGCTCGGCGAGCGGGCCCAGCTGCCTCACCGGACGGCGGCCGTCCAGCACCTCGAGCGCCAGCCGCAGCGTCGCTCCGGCGAATTGCCTTGCCGCAGTGTTGCATTCATCACTACCCCGGGATTTCACAGCGTGCGAAGAACGCAGAAACCGTTGCAGGCCGACCGATCCGGGCGCGGCAGACACCGATCGGCGATCCACTCGATTCCGGCATCCGGGCGTTCGGCCCGCGGTGGCGGCCGGCCACTGATCGGGCTGCGGTGCCCGGCGGCCCACCTGCGGTGCGTTGCGGCCTGCCCTCGGAGCGTGGCGGACCGGCTCCGGCTTGCCACGACACTGTTCCAGCGGCGGCTCGAATCGTGGTGCGGGCAGCAGGAATCCGCCCGCCGCTGCCCTCGAGTCCGCTGCCGTCCTCGAGTCCACCGCTGCCCACGGCTCGACCACCGCTCTCGTCTCGACTCCTCCCATGGCGCGAAAGCATGGCAGCCCAGCCGAACGCAGACGACCCCAAATCAGGATTCGCACCCCTCGGGCTACTTCAGCAGCGCGAGCCGCCCCAGCAGGTCGGTGGGCAGGTGGAGCAACCGGCTGATGGTCCACAGCTGCCCGGACTGCGGGTCGTACTGATCGGGCATGGCGATACCGGCCGCAGCGAAGGCCCGGAAACCGTGCCGGTGGCCCGCCACCGATGGTCCGCGAAAGACGCAGGCACTGTGGCGGAAGCGAATTCAGTGAACCGGTTCGAGCACCTCGGCCGCCGCGACGGGCCGCAGCGTCTTGCCGAGGTCGGCGCGCAGGACCATCGCGGTGTCCAGCAGGTAGTTCTGCCGCACCTGCCACGGATGCCGATCGCCCTGGCGCGGGAAGTCGCCGATCGAGCGCTGGACGTACCCGGAGGCCAGATCCAGCAGTGGCCGCTCCTGCAGGGTGCGCTGCGGCTGCGGGACCACCGCGCGATAGCCGTTGCGGTCCATGTACCCCAGCACCTTGCAGACCAGTCGCGAGGTGAGGTCGGCCCGCAGCGTCCAGGAGGCGTTGGTGTAGCCGATGCACACCGCGAAATTGGGCACGCCGGTCAGCATGGTGCCCTGCCAGACGAACTGCTCGGACAACTCCACCGGCGCGCCGTCGACCACCAGGTCGACGCCGCCGAAGGCGAGCAGCTGCAGACCGGTGGCGGTGACCACCACGTCGGCCGCCAGCACCTTCCCGGACTTCAGCCGGATGCCCTCGGGCACAAAGGTTTCGATGTGATCGGTGACCACCTCGGCCTTGCCCTTGCGCATCGCCTTGAAGAAGTCGGCGTTGGGCACCGCGCACAGGCGCTGATCCCACGGGTTGTATTCGGGGGTGAAGTGCTCGGCGACCAGCTTCTCGTCCTTCAGGATTCGGGTGGTGAGCCCGGTGAGCAGCTTGCGGGCGGCCTCGGGCCGACGCCGGCAGTACTGGTAGAAGCCGATGTTGAACAGGATGTTCTTGGTGCGGATGAGCCGGTGCGCAAGGTTCGGCGGCAGCAGTTCGCGCATCCGGTCGGCCACCTTGTCGCGGCCGGGGACGGCGGAGATCCAGGTGGGGCTGCGCTGCAGCATGGTCACCAGTTCGGCCTGCTCGGCCATGGCCGGGACCAGGGTGACCGCGGTCGCGCCGCTGCCGATGACCACCACGCGCTTGCCGGTGTAGTCGATGTCCGCGGGCCAGAACTGAGGGTGCACCACGGTGCCGGCGAAGTCGGCGATGCCGGGGAACTCGGGCTCGTGGCCGTGGTCGTAGTTGTAATAGCCGGAGCAGGAGTAGAGGAAGCCGCAGGTGAGCGTGCCACGCTCGACACCCTCGGAGGTACGCCGCTCGAGCGTGAGGGTCCACCGCGACTCGCCGCTGTCCCATTCGGCGCCAACGACTTTGGTGCCGTACCGGATGTGCCCGTCGATGCCGTTCTCGGTGGCCGTCTCGGTGATGTAGCGCAGGATGGCCGGCCCGTCGGCGATCGACTTGGCGTCACGCCAGGGCTTGAACGGGTAGCCGAGGGTGAACATGTCGCTGTCGGAGCGGATGCCCGGGTAGCGGAACAGGTCCCAGGTGCCGCCGAGCGCGTCGCGTGCCTCGAGAATGGCGTAGCTGCGGCCGGGCTGCTCGGACTGCAGTCGATACGCCGCGCCGATGCCGGAGAGCCCGGCTCCGACGATCACGACGTCGAGGTGTTCGGCGAGAGGTTGCGCGGCGTTCATGACTTCCAGTCTGTTGCGCCTGCCATCCGGTTCCTTGACTCTGCACGACAAGTATTTGATCCTTGACGACATGTCGGTGATCAGATCCGCCGGACTCCGGGGTTTCCGTGCGACCGTGGCCGAGCTCGGCGGGGACGCCGAGGAGCTGGCCACCGCCTGCGGACTGCCCCTCGCCGCCCTGGACACCGACGATCTACTGGTCCCCGACCATGCGGTCGGGGCGGTGCTGGAGCTGGCGGCCCATCGGCTCGACTGCCCGGATCTGGGGCTGCGGATGGCGTCGCGGCAGGACCTGGACATGCTCGGTCCGCTGGCGCTGGCCATCCGGAATGCCACCACCCTGGCCGCGGCGCTCGACTGCACTTCGCGGTACCTGTTCGTGCACGCCCGCTCGCTCAGCCTGACCATGGAACCCGACCCCTACGGCGATCGCGGCGTCATCGCGCTGCGCTACGGCGTCACCGCGCCCGGCCAGCCCACCCCCGTCCAGGGCACCGATCTCGGATTGGCCTTCGTACACAGGACGATTCAGCGCCTGGCCGAGGGGCGCTATGGGCTGCGCTCGGTGGAGGTTCCCTACCGGCCCGCCGCCCCGATCCAGGCGTACGAGGAATTCTTCGGCGCGCCAGTGCGAATCGAGCGTCCGGCCGCACTGCTGCGGATACCGGCCACCCTCGGCAATCGGCAACTCTCCGGCGGCGACGAGAACCTGCACCGGATGGCGATGGCGTTCCTGGCCCAGCAGTCCGGCGGCGCGGCCACGGCCATCACGCCGCGCGTGCGGACCACCCTGCAGCAGCTGCTGGGCACCACCGCCCCCGAAATCGATGCCGTGGCACGGCTGCTCACCCTCCATCCGCGCACCCTGCAGCGACGGCTGGCCGCCGAGGACACCACCTTCGCGGCGATTCTCGACGAGGTCCGGCGCACCGAGGCGCGGCGCTACCTGACCACGACGGATATGCCGATGAGCCAGGTGGCCTCGCTCATCGGATTGTCGGAACAGTCCGTATTCACACGCTGCTGCCAGCGCTGGTGGGGTGCAACACCGACCGCGGTGCGCAAGGGCAAAGCGGGCTGACCACACTGGATGTCAACGGGACGCCACCGAGTTTCGATGGGCCCATTGGCAAATCACCCACGGCGAGTCGCTCATGACACGCACTCGATTTGCGAGTCGCCGCGTGTCGATCATGGTCAATCGGCGCTCCCGACCCCAGGATGTCCTGATGATCGCCGAATGCCCTTCCTGCGCTTGGCCCTCTCCCACGGCTGTCTCCACCCACCGCGGGGTGCAGTACCTGCGCTGCGTGTGCGGCCAGTGGCTGATCAGCGTGCACGGGAAGGTGGTCGGCGCGGCCGGGGGCACCACGTTCAGCGGGAACAATCCCCTGGCGGAGATCGCCGGGATCCGGGATTAGCTCGCCGGCACGAAGATTCGCGCCGACTCGATGCGCAGCCCGCGGTCGGCGAAGTCGAGTTCGGCGATGCCGCGGCCCTCACGGGTCTCCACCGACACCGTCACCGAGTGCCCGGCGGCAATGGCCTTGCTCCAGCGCAGGCCCTTCACCCGGGTGGTGAAGTCCTCCAGCGACATCGCGCCGTCCACACCCCACTCCAGGCGCGGGACCGGAGCCAGAACCGCACGGGCACTGGACGAATCACCGGCGGCCACGGCATCCAGCAGCTGCCCGGCGGCCTGCTTGCCCGCCGCGCCGACACCGCGCAGGCCGGACATGAAGCCCATCGCCCCGCCGATGCCCTGGTTGCCGATCAGCTGCGGACCCAGCTTGGCGCCCGCCAGCAGGCCCTGCGTGCCCGATCCCAGCAGCTGGCCGATCATGCCCGCCAGCTCCCAATGTGCGCGCAGGGCACGGATTTTCAGCGCGCCGTCCACCTCGGCCAGGTCGTAGCGGAGATGCATGGGCACATGCAGGGTGACCCCGGTGGACATGGTGGTGGCGATGGTGAGATCGCGGAAGACCGTCATGCCACACACCACGTCATCGGTCACGTCGAAGACGATGCCGTTGGGCGCGATGAAGGTGTCGTAGAAGCGTTCGATGGCCGCACGCCCGATGTGCGGGCGCGAGCCGACCGGGTCCTCGACGCTGCCGTTGTCGGCGAAAAGGCCCACCCAGGCGGCCTTGTCGTGCGCGCCGACCGCCAGCGGTGACGCTTCGACGGTCGCCAATAGTTCGGCGGCGGTGGGATTCGCGGGCACAGTGTCCTCCAGATGTTGGCAAGCGCGCGCGATGATACCGAACGCCCCGGCCCCGGACTAGATGTTCGCCAGGCGCGGCAGTAGGCGTTCGGCGAATTCGGTCACGAACGCGATGGGATCGCCATCGGGCATGAAGTCCAGCTCGGTGATGCCCAGGGCGGCAAGCTGCTCGGCATCCCGCAGCATCTGGTCCGGATTGCCGAGGGCATCGGACACATAGACACCGGTCTTGCGGATGGCGTCGTAGTCGCGGCCCTCGGCCTCGCAGTGCGCGCGCAACACGGCCAGCTTGGCGGCGACCTCCTCGGGGCTGCTCGCGAAGAGATTGCAGGCGTCCGCGTAGCGGGCCACCAGCAGCAGCGTCTTGCGCTCACCGCCGCCGCCGATCCGGATGGGCGGGCGCGGCCGACTCAAAGGCGCAGGCACACACAGGGTCTCGGCCAGCTGGTAATGCTCGCCCTTGTACGGCCCGTTGTCCGGGCCCCACATCTGCAGGCAGATCTGCAGTGTCTCCTCGAGCCGTTCGAACCGCTCGGCCATCGGGACGACCGGTACGCCGAGCCCGCGCTGCTCCCGCTCGTACCAGGACGCGCCGATGCCCAGTTCGGCCCGGCCGCCCGAGAGCACGTCGAGGGTGGTGACGATCTTGGCCAGCAGGCCGGGATACCGGTACATCACCCCGGTCACCAGCAGTCCCAGCCGCATGCGCTCGGTCAGCGCCGCCAGGTAGCCGAGGGTGGTGTAGCCCTCCAGCATGGGTTCCTCGGCGGTGCCGCGAAGCTCCATCTGGAAGTAGTGGTCCATGACGGTGAACTGCGCGAATCCGGCCTGTTCGGCAATTCGGGCGGTATGCGCCAGCGTCGACGCGATCCGCGCGGTCGCGGCGGGGTGCGAGTAGTTCCAGTAGTGCAGGCCCAGCTCCATGACGGACTCCTCCGTTGGGGACGACATACCTTGTGTTCGTGCCTGATGCCGTGCGTTCGTGCGCAATACAGTCTGCCCCACGATCACGGCGGGAAGGTCCACACCGGGATCTGTACCGTCGGAGGCGTGCCTGCTCTCCGGAGGGTCATTGCGGGGGTCGTCACCGTGACGGCACTGATCGTCGCTCTCGCGTTCGCGGGGCTGCCGGTGTTCGTGCACCCGCAGGTGGATCCGCTGCGCCGGGCCGACGCCATCGTGGTGCTCGGCGGGACGGCCTACGCGCGCTACGACGTCGGGCTGCGGCTCGCCCAGCAGGGCTATGCGCCCGAGCTGCTGATCTCGCGATCCACCGGCCAGAACGACCCGGTGATGGACCGCTACTGCGACGGCGGGTTCGACTTCACGGTCTCCTGCTTCGTGCCGAACCCGTGGACCACCCAGGGCGAGGCCGAGGAGATCCGCCGGCGGGCCCAGGCCGGACACTGGCAGCACATCATCGTGGTGACCTACACACCGCACGTCTCGCGCGCGCGATACATCGTGGAGAAGTGTTTTTCCGGACAGATCACCATGGTCGCCAGCCCCAGCGATTCGGGGCTGTTGTTCTGGTCGTGGATGTATGTGCGGCAGTCGGCGGGTTATGTGCGCGCGTTTCTGCAGCGCGGATGCTGAGCCGAAAGATGCGCCACGGCCGCGCAATTGAACGGTTACGATGAGGCCCGGGCAAAGGGAAGCGCGTCCGTCGCGGGGGTGGATGCGGGTGCGGGAGGATTTCCGGTGCGTATCGACGACCTTCGTGCCGTGCGGGACAGCGAGCTGACGGCCGACCTGTGCATTATCGGGTCCGGACCGGCAGGTCTGACCCTGGCTGCCGAACTCGCGGGAAGTTCGCTGCGGGTGCTGGTGCTGGAGAGCGGCGGGCGCGAACTCGCCCCCGGCACCGATGCGCTCAATGACATCGAGAATATCGGCGCCGCGCGCGCCCAGCCGTATCGCAATGCCCGCAATCGCATTCTGGGCGGCAGTTCGCACACCTGGAGCGGACGCTGCGCACCGCTGGACGAACTGGATTTCGCGGCCCGCGCCTGGGTCCCGTTCTCCGGCTGGCCGATCGGATTCACCGAGGTCGAACCGTATCTGGATCGGGCGGCGGGACATCTGGGACTGGGATACGGGGCCGGGTTCACCGGCGACCGGTTCTGGGAGCTGGCCGACCGGATGCCGGCCCATCCGGAGGTAGACCGCCGCTGGCTGCGGCCCTACTTCTGGCAGATCAGCAAGGACCCGGCGGATCCGTTCGACTCCAAGCGATTCGGTGTCCATGCCGGGGAGATCTCCGCGGCCAATATTCGAATTCTGCTGAATGCCACCGTTTCCCATATCGATACCGATCCGGACGGCTGTCGGGTCGAGGCATTACGGGTGGTGGATTCCGCCGGAAGTACCCGTATGGTGCGTGCGACGCGAATTGTGCTGGCCGCCGGAGGAATCGAAAACGCGCGCCTGCTGCTCGCGTCGAATCGCATTGTGCCGGAAGGTATCGGTAATCGTCACGATGTGGTGGGCCGGTATCTGCTGGATCATCGCTGCGGTGCGGTGGGCGCGCTGGACCCGCACACCTCGGCCGCCGCGCGCGACCGATTCGGCAAATACGTCGTGAAAACCCGCGGCGGTAAGCACACCTTCCTGCACGGGCTGGCACTGTCGCCGGAAATCCAAGCCGACGAGGGACTCCTCAACTGCGCCCTGTGGATTCAGGAGGTGCCCGCCGAGGACGACCCCTGGGAGTCGGTGAAGAACCTGCTGCGCGGGCACATGAACCTGCACGACGCCCGCACCGTCGCCAGCCATCCCGGCTTGCTGCTCTCCGGGGCCAAACGCCGTCTCATCGACCACACCGGCCTGCCGCGCAAACTCGAGCACGTGGAACTGCGCTGCATGGTGGAGCAGACCCCGGATCCGCGCAGCCGGATCACGTTGAGCGACACCGTGGATCGCCTCGGCATACCGCATCCGCGCATCGACTGGCAGGTCAGCGCGCAGGAGGACGCTACCGTCCGCCGCGCCGCCGCCCTGGTCGCGGGTGAGTTCGCCCGCCTCGGCTATCCCCCACCCGCCCTGGACGAATGGGTCCGCGAGACCAGTGATCTCCCGGCCCGGCTGACCGACTGGGCGCACCCCACCGGCGCGACCCGCATGTCGGCGGACCCGCGCACCGGCGTCGTGGACGGCGATTGCCGAGTGCACGGCATGCGCAACCTCTATATCGCCGGCAGCTCGGTCTTCCCCACCAACGGCCACGCCAACCCCACCCTGACCATCGTCGCGCTGGCCGTGCGGCTGGCCGACAAGCTGCGCGGCGCCGCCACCTGACGGGTGTACCGAAAGGCCCGCCGAGCTCGAAAGCTGCGGCGGGCCGGCGCTTTCCGGGACGCGGTTACTGCTTGGGCAGCGGGAGGTCGATGCCGCCCACGTCGGTGACCTTCCACTCGCTCCTGGGGTCGACGCTCACCGTGTAGTAGATGGTGGTGAGGACGCCGTCCGGGTTCTGCGCATTGGTGGAGTTGACGTTCAGATAGACGTTCACCTTGTAGGCGCCGTTGTCGCGATCGGTGACCTGAGAGCTGAGCAGGGTCGGGCTCGAGGTCCACTTCAGCGGAACCAGGATCTCCTGCAGCTTCGAGGAGGTGGCGTCGAACTTGCTCGCCAGCGCCGGGGTGGTGTTGGACTTGAGGCGAGCGGTCCAGGCGTTGAAGTCGGAGAAGTTGAGGTTGGCCGCGCCCATGGCGTAGTCGGAGGCCACCTGCTCGGCGTGCTTGTCGTTCGCGGCCTGGGTGTCGCGGTCGTTCAGGTCGCCGCGCGCGGACTGCCACAGCACGATGACCGTCACCAGCGCGCCGATGAGCAGCACCGCGGCGCACGCGGTCACCAGGGTCGAGACCTTCAGCTGCACCGTCCTGCCCGGGGTCGGCGCCGGATCCGGGTCGATCGGCTGCTTCGATTCGGTGTCCTGAGACATGGGTCTCCTCCTTGCTGGTACTGCTACTTCACGCCGACCTGCACGCGCACGGCACCGTCACCGGTGGACGCGAGCGCCTGCGAGATCAAGCTGCTGATATTGAGCTGAGGCCCGGCGGCGCGTGCCGCGTCAGCGAGCGGCTGCAATTGGGGCGCGAGGGTTTTCAATTCGGGTCCGGCCTGCTGCAGCCATTCGTTCAGCTTCGCCAGGAAGGGCGCCAGACCGTTGCCGGAGACATATGCCTGCGGCCCGGGGGCACGGTCGACCAGTCTACCGACGGCATTGATGAGCTCCTCGAGCGACTGCTCGAACTGCACGAACGCCGGGGCCGCGGCGGCCGTGGCCTCGCCCATGCCATCGATATTCAAGGCCGCCGCCTGGAAGCTGTTGAGTAGCTGAGCAATCTTGGGCTCGCGGCTCATAATCGCCGCGGCCAGTAGATCTCCGGCGCGGGTCAGGTTCGGCACGGCCGAATCCGTATCGTGGAAGGCCGCTCCCAGCGTGCTCGCCAGCGAGGCCGCCACCTTCGGGTCGACCTGGTTCATGACCTTGTTGACCAGTCGCGACACCTCGGGAATGGACAGCGGCGACTTCACCGCGGCGGCGTCCAGGCGTTGGCCGTCCTCGAGGTACGGCCCGCCCGCGGTGCGGGGCCGGAATTCCACGAACGGCTCGCCCAGCGCGGACAGCTGCTCGATGGTGACGTCACTGTCGGTGGGCAGCCTGCGGTCCCCGTCGATGCGGAAGCCCACCTCGACGCCGCGCGGGGTGGAGTCCACAGACGTGATCTTGCCGACCCTCATGCCGGTGAGGAGGATGGGCGAACCCACGCTCAGCCCACCGGAATTCGCCATCACCATGGACCCGTCGGTGTAGTGCGCGAACGGATCCGCCCGCACCACGCCGAAGGTCAGATAGCTCGCGCCCACCACGGTGACGGCCGCGATGCCGCCCAGCGACGCCAGCGAACCCCACTTCATCGCACCGCTCCGATCATGCGCAGCCCGGCCAGAATGTTGGTGACCTGATCATCGTGGGAGACCGAATCCGCCTGGACGCCGGTGATGTTCACCTTGGGCCCGTTCTCGACGAACGGAATCAGCTTGTCCCGCAGCAGCGAGGTCAGCAGCGACAGGTTCGACGGCACCGTCAGGTCCAGCGGCCGTCCCGAAAGCGCCAGCGGTGCAAAGGATTGCGTCACCGGATCCAGTGCGGTGGCCAGCGGGGCCAGCCACACCAGCGACTGCCCGAGCTGGCCGAGCACGGCGAAGATCTGGGTGACGCCCTTGATCGAGCCGGTGATCCCGGTCATGGCGTCCACCGACTCCTGGCTGAGCTCGTGGTCCAGGAAGTCCGCGCGATCGTGCAGCACCTGGGCATTCACACCCAGACCGTCGAGTAGCTTGTCGACCTGGTCCAGATTGGCCGCCAGATCCACCGCGTTCCCGGCCGCGTTCTGCGCGATCCGCTTGGTCTCCTCGGGATCGCGGGGCAGCACCGCATTGAAGTGGTTGATGATGTCCTGCAACTGATTCACGGCCCCGCCCTGGGTGAAAGCGGCCAGCGCGGCCATGGTGTCCTCGAGCTGCACCGGCGGGCGGGTGTGGTCCTGGGTGATGGTGCCGCCGTCCTTCAACAGCGACCCGAAACCGTCCGGCGGTGTGGTCAGCGCCAGATGGATGTCACCCAGCACCGTGTTCTGCCGCAGCTCGGCCACCGTGGTGGCCGGCAGCTGCACCTTGGACGAGATGTCCGCGTCCACCACGACGTAGCCGCCGCGCCCGCCCGCGTGCGCCGAATCCACCACGCGCACACCGCTGACCGAACCGACCTGCGCGCCATTGGCGATGACCTTGGCTTTCGCGGGCAGGTTCAGCACATTGCCGAACTCGATGTGCAGCCGGTAGGTCGGGCCCGAAATCGTGGTGCCCGGCACCGGCACCGAGGACGGGTCGAAGGCACAGCCCCCCACCCCGGCGAACAACCCGGCAGCCAGCACAGCGGCTCCGGCACGCCTGGCCGCACGTCCCCGCGGACGTCGGTCGGAGCCTGCCCCCTGCGCAGGCTTCGACGAACAGGCCGAGCTGACCTCTCGCGCACCGGAACCAGGCCGGGTGGCGATGACGATCTCCCAGCGTCCGAACCTCATCGCACACCTGCCATTCCGAGCACCAACGGGACCAGCGGGACGTTCACCATGCCGTTGGCGGCGTCGGTGCAGCTGCCCGGGGTGACGGCGTTGACGGCGGCGCAGACCTGTTCGGCCTGCGGGGCCGGCAGGGCGGCGCGCGGGGAGCCGTAGGTGATGCCGTTGCCCATGATGTTCTGGGCCGCATTGGCCAGCACCGGGAGTTTCAGCATCACCTCGGACAGCGAGCCGACGTTGGCGCGCAGCAGCCGGACCAGCGGCAGGGTGTCGTCGAGACCGCGCATGATCGGGTCGCCCGCGATGGTGACCAGATCATTGAGCATGGGCAGCACCTCACCGAGCCGGTCGATGAGCTGCGCACCGGGACCGAGCAATTCGGTGCCGGCATTGTTCAGGGCGGGAGCCAGCCGCAGCAGCATGGAGCGCAGGTCGCCCCAGTGCTGCTCGACCTTCGCACCGACCGCGGCGAAGGCGTCGAAGATGCCCGCCAGGTGCCCGATGTCGGCATCCGGCTGGGCCAGCGCCGAACCCAGCTTCTTGACGATCTCGTTGATCTGCGGGCCCGCGCCCTGGGTGGCCGAGTCCAGCGCGGACAGGCCGTGCGCCAGCGCATCCGGGGCCTGCGCCTGCTGCAGCTGCGAGGACAGATCGGCCATCGCCGTCAGGGTCTCGGTAATGCTCTTGGGCGTCAAGGTTTTGGTGATGCACTGCGACGAATCCCAGTGCGCCAGATCCTTGCCGCTGTTGAGCACGGCCAGATTGCGATCGGCCACAATGGAATCCGAGACCGTCGTGGCGGCGGCGTCCGCGTACACGGGGTACTTCGCGTCGACCGAGAACTTCACCTTGACCTTGGTGCCGTCGGAGTCGATGGAATCGACGGTGCCGACCGGGATTCCGCGCATGGTCACCTTGTTGCCGGCGTACAGACCGACGGCGTCGGGCATGACGGCGCAGTAGGACACGGTCTTCTTCATCGGGTTGAACCACAGGAGGTAGCCGACGACCGCCAGCAGCACCACCAGCACCGCACCGGCGACCGACATGAACGCCTGCGATCCGAGCATCCGCTTGAACATCAGCAGTCCTTCCCCGGCACCGGAATGCACACCTGCGGCTGTGCCACGGGCTGCTGCGACAACGTGACGGTCTGCTGCGACTGGTCGACCTGCACGCCCCCGTCCGGAATCACCAGGTCCGACAGCTTCTTCTGCAGGTCCTGCGCGGCGGTCAGGGTCGGGGTGAACTTCTGGCCGAGCTGTTCGAGCTGGGTGATGGCCTCGGTCAGCTTGGGCTTCAGATCCGACCAGGTGGGTTCCACACCGCCGAGCCGGCCGAGCACGTCGCTGAGCAGCCGGATGGCCTCGGCCATCTCGGCATGCTTGTCGTCGAGCACGGTGACCAGCAGGTTGGCATTGTCCATGAGCCGGCCCAGATCGGATTTCGCGCCGTCGTACATGCGCACGTACTCGTCGGCCACGGCCACCGCGTTCGACACCTGACTGCGTTGCTTGTCCAGCGCGTCCACATAGGTCTCGACCGTGGTCAGCGTGGTGCGCAGGGTGTCGGGTGAACCGTCGATCGAATTGCCCAGTGCCGCAAGGTTCTTGTTCAGCGTCGAACCGTCGATCTTGGAGAGCGGGGTGGCCGCGTCCTGGAAGGTCTCGATCAGGCTGTAGGGCAGGCGCACCCGGTCCGCCGGAATAGCCGCGGACCCCAGCGGTTTGCTCCCGGCGGGGAACACCGCCACATAGTGGCCGCCGACAATGGTCAGCATACGAATGTCGAGGGAGGTCTGATCGCCCAGGAACACATCGGATTTCACCGTGAAGCGCATGACGACCCTGTCCGGCTTCAGCTCCAGCGACTTCACCTCGCCGACCGAGATACCGGCGATGCGCACGTCGTCGCCCGCCTTCACCGACTGCGCCTCGGACAGTTCCGCGGTGTAGGTGTGCTTGCCGAACGGGATCACGTACAGCGCACCTGCGGCCGTCAGGCCCAGCACCACCAGCACCGCACCGATGACGCCCTTGCGCAGGTGCCGCTTCTGCTCGGTGGCGTCGTCGACCACCCGATCGTCACGTTTCAAACCGAGCCCGCTCGAGAAGCGGGGCCATGTCATCCGTTGCATATCGCCACCTGCTGTCCCGACACGAGCACCCTGACCACCGCCGGCACATCGGCGGTTCCCTTGCTGCACACCGGCTTCCAGCCGCTCGGCCCGGTCGGCAGGGCCGCGTCGGCCGCGCCCAGCACCGCGGGCAGGCGGCCGAAGGCGTCCACCGCCTCCTTGGCATCGGGGAAGATCTTGCGGATCAGCGCGTCCACATCGGACCCGCTGTCGATCCCCAGCGAGCGCAGCAGATTGTCGATGGGCCGCAGCACCGAGGGCGCGGTGACCGCGAATTGCGCCAGGCCGCCGATGTTCTGCTGCAGCGCCTCGAAGATGTCGGAGAGCTGCTTCAGCAGCGGCACCAGGTAGTGCACGCGCCCGCCCAGCCGGTCCGACAGATCCGACATGTTGTGGATCAGCGTCGAGATCACCTGCTGCCGGTTGTCCACGTACGACGCCAGTTTCCCGATCGCGTCCATGGCCGGGCCGATCCCGCTGCCGTCGCCCTCGATCAGGGCCACCATGCTGGCGCTGAACTGGTTGATGGCCTCCGGGGAAATGGTCTGCAGCACCGGCTTCAGGCCGTTGAACAGCTGCGTCACATCGAACGACGGCACGGTGTGGTCCTCGCCGATGCGCGCGCCCGCCGGAATCCGGTTGCCGGGCTGCGGCTGCTGCTGCAGATCGATGTACCGCTGGCCGGTCAGGTTCTGGTAGCGGATGGCCAGCTTGGAGTTGTCGTAGACGGGCGCATCGGTCTTGACCGACAACTGAACCCGCGCCTTCGCACCCTCGAGACCGATCTGCTTCACCTTGCCGACCTGCACGCCGAACATGCGCACGTCGTCGCCGACCTTCAAACCGTTGGCATCGGTGAAGATGGCATCGTGGGTCTCGGTCTTCCCCGACACCGGCCGCTGAATCGCGGTGAGCACCAACATGAGCACCACCCCGATGACGCCCGCGAACAAGGCCAGCCGCCAGGCTGCGGCTTTCACACGCCCACCCGTCGCCCCACCGCCGCCCCTGATGGAATCGCTGCGCGATGCACGCCTCATTTGGCCCCTCCCAGCAGCGGCACCGCGATGGCCGGCACACTCTTCAGGTCGACCTCCACATTCAGCACCGGCCCCTGCCCGGTGTCCGGCATGGCCGCGCGCAAACGCTCCAGCAGCAGGCGCAATTCGGCCGCGGACTGCTGCGGCTGCGGCACCATCTGCGCCAGCGCGGTCAGCACCGGCACCAGCATGTCGGTGGTGCCGGAGAGCTGATTCCCGGCCTGGGTGAAGGTGGTCGCCAGCGCCGGCAGCAGCTGGCCGGTGACCGTCGCGACGCCCTTGTCGTAGGCGGCGCGGTCGGTCTGCAGCCGCTGCATACTGCGGATCAGATCCACCACCTGCACGGTCGCGCCCGCGAATCGGCCGCCGCCGTCAAAGGCCGGGCCGAGCTTGCCGACCAGCTCCGACATCGGCATCTTCTGGTTGTCGGTAATGGTGCGCTGCGCGGTGACGAGCGCCTGCGCCAGCGGCATGAGCGCCTGTGTATCGGCCGCGGCCTGCGCGATCACCGACGCCATCTGCGGGGTCAGCACCGAACCGCCCACCTGCGAGGCGCTCCGCAGCAGCGAGCCCATGGTGGCGTCGTAGACCGCGGCGGCGCGGCTGCCGGTGAAGTCCAGCACCGTGCCCGAGCGCAGCGGGGAACCGCCCGCGCCCCTGCGCAATTCGATCTCGCTGATGCCGAAGAGGTTGGCCGGCGCGTAGTCCACCTGCAGGCTGTCGTCCAGCCCGAACAGCTCGGCATCGTCGAGCCGCAGCGAAATCTGCTGCGTCCCGTGCTGATCCGGCGCGATCTCGGTGACCTTGCCGATCACCACGCCATTGGCCCGCACGTCGGTGCCGACCAGCACGCCGTCACCGATCTGCTCGGTGCGCAGTGAAATCGGCAGTCCGGCCTCGGTTTGCTGTGACCGGTACAGCGCCCAGCCCGCCACCACGGCCACCACCAGCGCCAGCGCGACGGTGCCGACCGTCATCGCCCGCTTGCGATCGACGGCCACACCCGGCATTCCGTAATTCGGCATCCCCTACCCCGTGAACGTAATCGCCGAGTTGAAGCCCCACAGGGACAGCGACAGCACCATGTCCATGGCCACGATGGCCACCGAACTCGCGCGCACCGCCTTACCCGAGGCGATGCCCACACCCTCCGGCCCGCCGGTCGCGAAGAAGCCGAAGTAGCAGTGGATCAGGATGACCACCACCGCGAACACGGCCACCTTGACCACCGCGGCGATCACGTCGAACCCGGACACGAACTGGAAGAAGTAATGGTCGTACACACCGGCCGAGGCCCCGTGCACCAGCGTGATCAGCCCGCGGCAGGCCGCGTAGGACAGGATCAGCGCGATCAGGAAGGTCGGCACGATGGCGACCGCGCCCGCGAGCACGCGGGTGGTCACCACGAAGGGAACCGAACGCAGACCGAGGGATTCGATGGCGTCGATCTCCTCGGAGATGCGCATCGACCCGATCTCGGCGGTCATGCGGCAGCCCGCCTGCGCGGCGAACCCGATGGCCGCCACGATCGGCGCCAGCTCACGGGTGGTGGCGTAGGCCGACACCAGGCCGGACACCGGGCCCATGCCAAGCATGTCCAGCGTGGTGAACGACTCCACCGCCACCGACGCGCCCATGACCAGGCCGAGCACGATCATCATCGGCACGGTCCCGCCGCCCACGATGACCGAGCCGCGGCCCCAGGTCATATCCGAGATGGCCCGCATGGTCTCGCTGCGGTAGCGCTTCAGCGTCAACGGAATCGACGACAGCACCTGCCAGACGAAGGCCAGCGTGAAGCCCAGGTTCTCCACCCGGCGCAGGATCAGGCCACGGCGGCGATAGGCGCGCGCGGCCCAGCCCAGCCCCTTGGGCACATAGGTTGCCGACATCAGGCCAGCCTCGTGGGCAGGAAGAGATCGGTGACCTGGGTGGCGACCAGATTGACGGTCACGATCGACACCACCGACAGCACCACCGCGGCGTTCACGGCGTCGGCGACACCCCGCGGGCCGCCCTTCGCCTCGAGCCCGCGCTGGCAGGCGATGATCACCACGAGGAAGCCGAAGATCACGGCCTTCAACAACGACACCCACACATCAGCGGTGGTGGTGAAGGATCCGAAGGTGGACCAGTACGAGCCCGGCGTCACGCCCTGCCCGCCGATGGCGACGCCGTAGCCGGCGAGCACGCCCACGAAGATGATGAGCACGTTCAGCAGCGGCGCGACGAAGACCATGGCCACCAGGCGCGGGATCACCAGCCGGTGAATCGGGCTGATGCCCATGGTGTTCAGCGCGTCGATCTCCTCGCGGATGGTGCGCGCGCCCAGATCCGCCGCCAGTGCCGCGGCGCCCGCGCCGCCCAGCAGGAAGCCGGTGGCCAGCGGCGCGCCCTGCTTGATGACGCCCAGGCCGCCGGTCGCGCCCAGCAGTGAATCCGCGCCCAGGGTGTGAATCAGATTGCCCACCTGGACCGAAACGATGACACCGAACGGAATCGCGATGAGCACGGCCGGAATCGCGGTCACGGTTATGAGCCGCCAGGCCTGGAGAATGGCTTCTTTCCATTGGAATTGGCGGCGCGCGATATCGGTGACGGTGCCGACCACGGCTTCCTCGGCAATTCCGACCGCGCGACCGAAGGTGCGCAGCGACGCCACCGAGGTGCTGTAGAAGTTGTCACGCACGATGCGCACGGCGGACCGATCATGGACGGCCCGGGTCATCGCAGGACTGCTTCTTCGGGACGCCGGAACCGACGTGTGGTGGCGAGCTTCAAATTTCTTCTCCGTGATCGGCAACACTGCCTGCCATCAAAGCTAATGGTTACCCGGAGTTACAACAAATCGGTTCAAGGTGTGACCGGAACCTCTAAGTTACCTATCGGTACCTCCGAGATCGGTCCCGGTCAGCGGGACCAATAGGCACGTGACCTGCAGATCTAGAACGTGTTATCAGAGCTGATCGGCTATCGATATGATGCCCATCACACGCGGAGCGAACCTCAGGCGAGGCCGTTCCACACCCCTCGGCCATACCCAAACCCGAATTGAGTGATCTCGCAGCTACCCCGATTTCACCGCGAACCCGCGCACAACCCGGACAGTGCGTGTTCACTGTCGCTGTGGACAACACGGTGTCGGCGGTCCTGCACACGATCGAAGCCGGCGACTGGGCGGAATTCGCGAAACTGGTGCACCCCTATGTGCATTGGACCGAGGACGGCGTCACCACCCGCGGACGAACCCGCGTCATGGCGCTGCTGTCCCGTCACGATGCCACCAATCCCGCGACGTCCTACGAGCTACGCGACGGCCAGGTCTATCGCTGGAACTCCTGATTACGGACTGACCGCCAGAAAAACGAAGGCGGAGAACAACACCAGGTGCACGCAGCCCTGGAGCAGCGTCGCGCGTCCGGGCACCACGGTGAGCGCGCCGACCACCACCGTCAGCGCCAGCAGCACCATCTGGGTCGCGCCCAGACCGAGCATGAGCGGGCCCGGGATCCAGATCGAGGCCAGCGCGATGGCCGGAATGGTCAGGCCGATACTGGCCATGGCCGAACCCAGCGCCAGATTCAGCGAGATCTGCACCCGATCCCGGCGCGCGGTGCGCACGGCCGCAATGGTTTCGGGCAGCAGCACCAGCATCGCGATCACCACGCCGACCGCGGACTGCGGCAGCCCGACCGCGGCGATACCGGATTCGATATTCGGCGTGTCCACCTTCGCCAGGCCGACCACGCCGACCAAGGCAATCAGCAGCAACCCCAGACTGCGCAGCGCCTGCCGCCGCGTGGGTGGCTCCTCGTGCCCGTCGTCGACCGCCGCGACACCCTCGACGGGCAGGAAGTCGTCCGGATGCCGGACCGTCTGCACCATCACGAACACGCCGTAGAGGACCAGCGAGGCCACGGCCGCGAAGGTCAGCTGCGAGGACGAGAACACCGGGCCGGGCTCACTGGTGGTGAAGGTCGGCAGTACGAGACTCAGCGTCGCGAGCGTGGCGACCGTGGCCAGCGCCGCGCCGGTGCCCTCGGCATTGAAGACCGCCACCCGCCTCCGCAGGGCGCCCACCAGCAGCGAGAGGCCGAAAATGCCATTGCACGTGATCATTACGGCGGCGAAGACGGTGTCGCGTGCCAGTGCGGCGGACTTCTCCGGACTGGAGAGCATGAGCGTGACGATCAGCCCGACCTCGATGATGGTCACCGATATCGCCAGGATCAGCGACCCGAACGGCTCGCCCACCCGGTGCGCGACGATCTCCGCGTGGTGCACCGCGGCCAGCACCGCACCGATCAGCACCGCCCCCACCAGGACCGCCGGGACCGGGCCCAGCTGGTGCCCCCAGGTCACGGCCAGTACTGCGGCGCCCAGCACTGGGAGAACGACCGACCAGTACCGCTTGCCCAAACCCGCCATGACCCCATCGTTGCAGCAAACCGTCCGCACACCTCACAAATGGGAGCCATGCCTCTCCCGGACGCACTGCCGCATGAGTGCGTCCCGGTGAATTAGGCTGCCCACGTGGACGACACCGGAGCCGGAACCGCCGACGGAGCGCTACCGCACCCGCACGAGCCGCACGACGAGGGCCTCGCCGCCCGCCTCAACTGGTTGCGGGCCGGCGTGCTGGGCGCCAATGACGGCATCGTCTCCACGGCCGGCCTGGTGGTCGGTGTCGCCGCCGCGTCCACCGACTCCAGCGCCATCCTCACCGCGGGCGTCGCGGGCCTGGCCGCCGGCGCCATCTCCATGGCGGTCGGCGAATACGTCTCGGTCAGCACCCAGCGCGACTCCGAGCGCGCACTGCTGTCCAAGGAGAAGCGGGAGCTGGCCGAGGAGCCGGAATACGAACTGGCCGAGTTGACCCAGATCTACCGGGCCAAGGGACTGTCCGCCGAGACCGCCCGCCAGGTGGCCCAGGAACTCACCGCGCACGATGCCTTCGCCGCCCACGCCGAGGCCGAATTGGGTTTGGACCCACACGAACTCACCAATCCGTGGCAGGCCGCGCTGTCGTCGGCCGTATCCTTCACCATCGGCGCCATCCTGCCGATCCTGGCCATCCTGCTGCCCCCGACCCAGTGGCGCATCCCCGTCTGTTTCGCCGCCGTGCTGGTGGCGCTGGCCCTGACCGGGTCGGTGAGCGCCCGGCTCGGTGGCAGCAATCCGCGCCGCGCCGTGCTCCGGGTGGTCATCGGCGGTGCGCTGGCCATGGCCGTTACCTACGGAATCGGCCAGCTGGCAGGGGTTTCCGGACTCTAGCCGGAGGGTCGGCCCGAATCCTCCGGCGGCGCGGGCGGATTCACCGGCCCGCCGTTCGGGCCCACCAGCGCCGGGATATCCACCGGATGCGGTGCGACCGGCGCCGGAATCACCACCGGCGGAGCCGGATCCGGGGTCCGTCCGGGAGGGGACGGAACCTGTTCGGCGGGAGCGACATTGGGTGGATGCGGAGCGGGGGCGACATGGTCGTGACGCGGGCGGGGGACATTCACGATCGAGGTGCCGGCGATCGGGCGATCACCGGACGAGGTGAGCCAGATGCCCACCCCGACGGCCATCGCCATGAGGACGGCGGCCAGGATCACGCGGCCCAGCCGCCGGGGGTCGATATCGCCGTGGTCGCGCCCGATCTCGTCTGCGGTGCCGAGCATGGCTGTCCTCCTTCGGATTCCGGGCCCCGACAGCTAGGGAGCGGGCGGGGGCGGGGGTGGCACCAGGAACGGGAGGATCGGGGCCAGAATGTCCGGCAGTGCGGGGGCCGGTGGTGGAGGCGGCGCCGCGGGAGCGGGTGCGGGCGGCTCGGGAGCCACCTGGACCGGCGCGGGCGGAGGGACGTATTGCTCGGTTTGCGGGGCGGGGGCGGGAGCGGGTGCCGGCGCGGGCGCGGGTGCCGGGGCGGGCGCGGGTGCCGGGGCGGGCGCGGGATTCTGTGCTCCGGCCGGGGCGGGCGGTGGTGGCGACGGAGCGGCGGAGGGGGCGGAGGGGGGCACCCGGGGCTGCGCCTTGACGGACACCGGGGCGGTGGACGTGGAAGCCGGTGGGGTGTCCGGTGTTTCGGCACCGCCGGGTCGCTCGAGCGCGGCCCACATGGTGCCGCCGATGAGGGCGACGATCACGCTGAAGGAGAGGACCAGGAGGCCGCCGAGCACCTTGAAGGACATCGCCCCCGCCGCGGTCAGACCAGGGATCCCGTCATTCGCGGCGGCGGGCTCCTCCCCCGCCGCACCGGGTCTCTCGCGTACCGCGCCCACCGCCACCGGGGAACTCCTTCGGCTCGAAGCACACACCCGTAGATCCGAAATGCTTCTCCTTCAAGGCACGGTACACAGATTTGCTGGCTATCTGAACCGGCTACAAGGTAAGGAAATAGTTCCAGGTGGATATCTATCCGAACCGATTGCCGATAAGTTGCTATCAATTCAGGGTGAGCACCACCTTACCGAACGGGTCACCGGTCTCGAAGTATTCGAACGCCT
This sequence comes from Nocardia sp. CA-151230, assembly GCF_050942175.1. NCBI lineage: Bacteria > Bacillati > Actinomycetota > Actinomycetes > Mycobacteriales > Nocardiaceae > Nocardia > Nocardia sp. CA-151230. Next base: position 1,386,543 of record NZ_CP192061.1, on the reverse strand, counting down.
CGACCGCCCGCTCGAACGGATACACCCGATCGATCACCGGCCGCACGCCGTGCTCGGCCATGGTGCGGTTCATGAACTCCAGATCCGCCCGGCTGCCCACCGCGACGCGGCGCAGGCCGACATACTTGCCGCCCAGCGGATCGGCGGGCTGCTGCCCGGGCTCGGCCGGGAAGGCCCCGATCAGCACGACCTCGCCGTTGTAGGCCGTAGCCGCAAGGGATTTCGCCAGCGTCCGCTTGCCCACCGCCTCCACCACGCGCTGTACGCCCAGGCCGTCGGTGTACTCCAGCACCACCCGCTCCCAGTCCGGGGTCGCGGTCCGGTCCACCACCTCGTCCGCGCCCAGCTTGCGCAGGCGCTCGCCCTTCTCCGGCGATGAGGTGAGGGAGATGACCTGCGCGCCCAGCATTTTCGCGTGCTGCACCGCGAAGAGGCCGACCGGACCGGAGCCGACCGTGAGGACGGTGTCGCCGGGGCCGACGGGCACCGGCTTGGTCACCGCGGCCCAGGCCACCAGACCCGCGCAGGTCAGGGCGGCGGCTTCCGCATCGGTGAGATGCGGCGGCACCTGGACCACGGAGTCCTCTTCCAGCACCACATAGGTCGCCAGCCAGCCATCGTGGGTCGCGCCGTACTGCTGACCGCTCAGCGCCTGGGTCTGCGGGCCGTCGTTCCAGCCGACGAAGTAGGTGCCCATCACCCGGTCGCCCAGCGCCGCGCGGGTCACGCCCGCACCCAGGCCGATCACCTCACCGACGCCGTCCACCAGCGGCACCACGCCCGGCCGGGCCGGCACCGGGTAGGTGCCCTCCATCAGCATGATGTCGCGCCGGTTCAGGGAGGCGGCGCGCACCCGCACCAGCACCTGGTGCGGGCCGGGGATCGGCGCCGCCTGCACCGCCGTGCTCAATCCGGCCATGCCGCGCAGCGGATCCAGGTGGTAGGCAACACCATTCGGGTTCTGATCATGTCCATCGCTCATGGCTCCGAGTCTGTGCCGCGCCGGCCGCCACCGCGATTCCCTACAGGGAATGATCAAGGCGCGGCTCCCCGGCCGTGTGACGATTCCCTGGAGGGAATCGCGACGCGACACCGCCTCGAACACAGTGGAGGTATGACGACCATGGCCCCGGCCACGACCACACCGTTCGCACAGCAGCTCCGCGGCTGGCGGACTCGGCGGCGGTTGAGTCAGCTCGATCTGGCCATCGCCGCCGAGACCAGCCAGCGGTATCTGAGCTTCCTGGAGCAGGGGCGCTCGCAGCCGGGACGGATCATGGTGGTCCGCCTGGCCGAGGTGCTGGGACTGTCCCTGCGGGAGCGCAACGCAATGCTGCTGGCGGCGGGCTATGCGCCGATCTTTCCCGAATCCTCGCTGGACGCACCGGAACTCGACGCGGTCCGGCATGCGCTCGACACCATCCTGCAGGGGCATCTGCCGTATCCGGCCGTGGTGACCCGGCCGTTCGGCGTGCTGGTGGCGGCCAATCCCGGATTCGAGCTGCTGACCGAGGGCTGTGCGCCGGAACTGCTGGAGCCCCCGATCAATGTGCTGCGACTGGCCCTGCATCCGGACGGGCTGGCCAGGCGGGTGGAGAACCTGCCGGAGTGGGGGCGGCACGTCACCGACAGCCTCCGCAATCGCGCGGGCCGGAGCCCGGATCCCGCACTGGACGCGCTCATCGCCGAACTCGAAGGCTATCTGCCGCCGGTGGAGCCGGGCCCGGGACATCTGGGTTTCGCGGTGCCGCTCCGGCTGCGGTCCGAGGCCGGCGAACTCCGGCTCATCACCACGATCACCTCGTTCGCGACGGCCACCGACATCACCCTGTCGGAGCTGCACCTCGAGGCGTTCCTGCCCGCCGACCAGGCCACCTCCGACCACCTGCGCGCCCGCTTCGCCCACGCGTAGACGCCGATCGGAGTTCGATTCGGGCCGAATGGTTGTCGCCGAATACTCGTAGACGTATATTCGTAGACGAGTAAGGGGGTTCCGGAATGGCCCGCAAGCGCAAGGTCGCGAATCTGATGGGGCTGGCGGTGCTGTCCGCCGTCGTCGTCAAACCCATGCATCGATACGAGATCGCCGCGCAGTTGCGGGCATGGGGCAAGGACAACGACATGAGCGTCAAGTGGGGCTCGCTCTACACGGTCGTGGACAACCTCGCCAAGCACGGCTTCCTCGAAATCGCCGGCAGCGAACGCGACGGCGCCCGGCCGGAACGGACCATCTACCGGATCACCGACGCCGGGCGCGCCGAACTCACCGACTGGACCAGGGAACTCATCGCCGACCCCGAGCCCGAGAAGCGCCGCTTCATGGCCGGGCTGTCCGTCGCCTCGGTGCTGCCGCCCGACGAGGTCGTCGACCTGCTCACCCAGCGAATCACCAAGCTGGACCGGATCATTGCCGAAAACCGCGCCCAATTGGCCGCCCTGGACGGCACCGTGCCGCGGCTGTTCCTGATCGAAGAGGACTACGAGCTGGCCATGCTGGCGGCGGAGTCCGAATGGGCACGCGCACTGCGTGATTCGCTCGCCGACGGCAGCTTCCCGGACGTGGAGGGCTGGCGGGCCTGGCATCGCGACGGCGGCATACCCGCCGACATCGCCACGCCGGCGGAAGGGGGAGCCGACACACCGCAGTCCCAGCACGACTGATCCACATGGACCGGGCCCCGGCGAAGGTGCTGCAACACCGCCGCCGAAGCCCGGGAACACACCGTCTCGAACCGCGTCCGTGCAGGCGAACCCGGCACCGAGTTTGGCAACTACAGGATAACTGGGTTCTCCACGCGCGGGACGGTTCGGGGTTTCGACAACCCTGCGAACACTTCTCGGGAGAGAACCATGTCCATTCGTTCCGCACTCGTCATCGGTGGCGGCATCTCCGGCCCCGTCACCGCCACCGCGCTCCACAAATCCGGTATCGACGTCACCGTCTTCGAGGCCTATCCGGGTCCCGCCTATGGCATCGGCTCCAACCTGGCGCTCGCGCCCAATGGCGTGGCCGCGCTGGACATCGTCGGGGCCGGCGATGCGGTGCGCGCCCACGCGGTGCCCATCAGCCGATCCTCGATGTCGGTCAACGGCAAGCGATTCGAGCTGCCCGGCATGACCGGTATCGAGCCGCTGCGGGTGATCGACCGCGCCGACCTCCACCAGGTACTGCACGACAGTGCCGTCGCCGCCGGGGTGCGCTTCGAGTACGACAAGCGGCTCATCGAGGTCGAGGAGCACGCGGGCGGGGTGACCGCCATCTTCGCCGACGGCAGCAGCGCGACCGCGGATGTCCTCATCGGCGCGGACGGCATCCGCTCCACCGTGCGCACCCTGGTCGATCCGAAGGCCCCCGGGCCGACGTACCTGCGCATGCTGAGCTTCGGCGCGTACACCGACTGCCCGATCGACCTGGAGCCGGGCATGATGACCTTCGCCTTCGGCCGACGCGCCTACTACCTGTACTGGGCCATGCCCGACGGGCGGGTCGCGTGGGGCGCGAATCTGCCCAGCGAGCAGTACTACTCGCTGACCGAGGCCCGGGCCGTCCCCGCCGAGCAGTGGCTGTGCACGCTGCGCGAGACCTACGCCGGGGAGGATCCGGGTGAGCAGCTGGCCCGCAGCACCACCCCGGCGCAACTCGCCGTGATCGGCGCGCTGCACATCATGCCGCCGGTGCCGCACTGGCACCGGGGCCGGCTGGTGCTCACCGGCGACGCCATCCACGCGCCCAGCAACACCTCCGGGCAGGGGGCTTCGCTGGCCATCGAGAGCGGGATCGAGCTGGCCCGGTGCCTGCGTGATATCGATGATCCGGCACGGGCTTTCGCCACCTACGAGGCGCTGCGGCGGCCGCGGGTGGAGGGGGTCGCGGCCCGCGTCGCCCGGATGAACCAGACCAAGGCGGCCGGGCCCGTCGCACGTAAGGCCATGCAGCTGATGATGCCGCTGCTGTTCAAGCGGATGGATCCGGAGAAGATGCTGGGCGGTGAGCAACGCTTCCGGATCGACTGGGACGCCACCGTGCGACCCGCTACCGTCTCCGCCTGACCGTCGAAAACACGATGCCCCGCCGCGAATTCCGCGGCGGGGCATCGTGCGATCGTCAGCGCACCGGCAGGACGTCCGGGCGGTCGGCCTCGTCGAACAGCTTGGTGGCGATATTGTCGATGGCCTGATCCAGCAGAACCCGATCGGCGGCATCGGTGGAATCCCAACCGGTGAGCTGAGTTTCGAGCCAGCGCTTCCACGCGTCCCGCACCCGATCCACCTCCTGCACACCCTTGTCGGTGAGTGCGAGCTCGTCACCGTCACGGCGCAGCAGACCGTCGCGTTCGGCCTTGTCGTACACCGGGCCGATCAATTCCGCCGGGATCCAATGGGTCCGGGCGATGTCGTCGATGGTCGCCGTCCCGAGCAGGCGGTTGTACATGCGCAGCTGCCCCAGCGCCCAGGCCTCGTCGCGCCCCAGCGAACTGCCCGCCGCCGCCAGGATTCCCGGATCCGGCACCACATTGTCGCGCTGTTTGCTCAGCACCTGCGCGACGCACCGCTCCAACTGCACCAGACGGTCGGCGGAGTCCGGCACGGAGAACTGTTCCCCCACATCGGTGGCCTCGGCCCGCGCGCTGTCGCGCAGCTTCACCTGCTTCAGGAAGAACGCCACCACGAAACCGAGCAGCGCCACCGGCACCACCCAGCGGAAAACGAAGTCGATGGAGTCCGCGTAGGCCTGAATGATCGGCGCGGACCGCTGTTTCGGCAGCTCCCGCAGCGCCGCCGGATTCTGCGCCGCCTGCGGCGGCACCCGCGCCTCGATCAGCGCCGTCTCCAGACTCGGGCGCAGCTTGTTCGTGTACAGGGTGCCGAAAACGGTGGTGCCGAACGCGCTGCCGATGGTGCGGAAGAAGGTGACGCCGGAGGTGGCGGTCCCCAGATCCGAGTAGGGGACGCTGTTCTGCACGGCGATGGTCAGCACCTGCATGGCCAGACCGACACCCAGGCCCAGGATCAGCATGTACACCGACATGACCCAGAAACTGGTGTTCGCCCCCATCGTCGACATCAGCCCCAGCCCCAGCGCCATCACCGCGCAGCCGATGATCGGGAAAGCCTTGTAGTGCCCCGTCTTTCCGACGATATTGCCGGACAGGATCGACGTGAAGAACAACCCGACCACCAGCGGCAGCGTGCGCACTCCGGACGCGGTCGCCGAAACACCCTGTACGTATTGCAGATACGCGGGCAGGTAGGTCATGGCGCCCAGCAGCGCGAAGCCGACGATGAAGCTCAGGATCGAGCACACCGTGAACACATTGCTGCGGAACAGGTGCATGGGCAGCATCGGTTCGGGGGCCCGGAACTCCGCGGCCACGAAGGTCGCCATGAGCACCGCCGCGGCCGCGAACAGGCCGATGATCGTGGGCGAGCCCCACGCGTATTCCTGCCCGCCCCACTCCAATCCGAGGATCAGGCAGGTGACGCCGACCGCGATCAGCGCGATGCCGAGGTAGTCCACGATCGGTTTGACGACCGCCCTGGTCATCGGAATGGTGCGGGCCGCCAGCGCGATCATGACGATGGCGAGGGGGACATTCACGTAGAAGCACCAGCGCCAGCTCAGGTGGTCGGTGAACAGCCCGCCCAGCGTCGGCCCGATGACGGTGGTGATGCCGAAGACCGCGCCCAGCGCGCCCTGGTACTTGCCGCGTTCGCGCAGCGGGATGACATCGGCGATGAGGGCCATCGAGGTGACCATGAGCCCGCCCGCGCCCAGCCCCTGCACCGCGCGCGCCACGATGAGCAGCGTCATGCCGTTCGCGAGCCCGGCGACCATCGAGCCGATGATGAAGACGGCGCCGCTGATCTGGAACACCAGCTTGCGGCCGAACAGGTCGCCGAACTTGCCGGACAGTGCGGTCGAGATGGCCTCGGCCACCAGGTAGGAGGTGACCACCCAGGCCATGTGCCCGGCCCCGCCCAGGTCCGCCACGATGGTCGGCAGGGCGGTGGAGACGATGGTGGAATCCAGCGCGGCCATGAGCATGCCGAGCGCGACGGTTCCGAAAATGACGTTTCTGCGGGCCCGGCTCAGCGGACGGGGCGGGGCAGGCTTCTCGGCGGTGGCGCCGGCACCGGTCATCGGCCCAGTATGTGCCGCTCACCAGCCACTATGCGGCAACGACACGGCGCCTCGGCCACTCCGGCAGAGCGACCGATCAGTTCGTATGCGGCACCGGTCAGTTCGCGCGCACCGCGTACCCACCGAGCGCGGGTTCCAGGGTGTCGAAGGCCGCGGCCACCTGCTCACCCAGCACCGCGGCGATGGCGTCGTTCGACTCCCCCGCGACCGTGCGCCGCACCACCTCCTCGAACAGGGTGCGATGCACGCCGCCCAGCAGCGCAGCCGCGAGCCGGGCCGTGAAATCATCAGCGGCGCAATCGGTTTCCCCGGCCAGCGCCTCGGCCAGCCGCCGCTCCCGGTCCTCGTGGAACTCCCGCAGCCGCGCTACCAGCGCGGGGCTGCCGGTGATCAGGGCGGCGAAATCCGGCCCGGAGAATCCGGCGAGCACGGCATCCCTGTCCGCGACGGCCGCCAGATACGCCCGCCGCAGCACGGCCAGCGCCGACTCACCGGCCCGCCGCTCGCGCACCGTGACCGCCGGACCCGCGACGAAGGCGTCGTGAATATCCAGCACCAGGTCTTCCTTGCGCGGGAAGTAGTTGGTCACGGTCATCTTGGCGACCTCGGCCGCCTCGGCGATCTCGGCGATGGTGACATTGTCGTAGCCGCGGTCCAGGAACAGCCGGGTGGCGGTGTTCGAGATGTTCTGCCTGGTCTGCAGCTTCTTGCGCTCGCGCAAGCCCAACGGCGCGGCGGTGGGCGAGGATGCCATGAATTCATTATCATCACTATTTTATGACTGTCACAAGTTCGCCCCCTGTCCGCAAGGGCTATCGCCGGAACTTACTCTGAAGTAAGGTCGAACAAACGACTCGAATTGTGAGGTCAGCAGCCATGGCATGGAAGCCAAGCGAAATCCCGGACCAGACCGGACGCACCTTCGTGATCACCGGCGCCAACGGCGGGCTCGGTGAGCAGACCACCAAGGTGCTCGCGGGCAAGGGGGCCACCGTCATCATGGCCTGCCGCAATGCCGCCAAGGCCCAGGAGGTGGCCGACCGCATCGAGGGTGATGTGCGGGTGGCGAGCCTGGACCTGGCCAGCCTCGACTCGGTGCGGCAATTCGCCGAGGGTACGGGTGAATTCGATGTACTCATCAATAACGCCGGCCTGATGAACATCCCGTTCTCCCGCACCAAGGACGGCTTCGAAACCCAGTGGGGCGTCAACCATCTCGGCCACTTCGCCCTGACCGGGCTGCTGCTGGACCGGATCGGCGACCGGGTGGTCACCCTGGCCTCCATCGCCCACAAGCAGACGCCCAAGCTGTGGATCGACGACCTCAACTACGAGCACCGCCGCTACCAGCGCAATCTCGCCTACGCGCAGGCGAAGCTCTCGAACCTGATGTTCGCCCGCGAACTGCAGCGGCGGCTGACCGAGTCCGGCTCGGCCAAGCGCTCCTACGCGGTGCACCCGGGCGTCTCGGCGACCGACCTGTTCGCCCACACCGAAACCGTCCTCGACAAGATCTCGAAGCCGTTCATCCGGATCGTGGGCCAGTCCCCGTACCACGCGGCCTACTCCTCGCTGTTCGCCGCGACCGAGGTCGACGCCGACCCGACCATCTACTGGGGTCCCACCCGCTGGTTCGGCAGCCAGGGCCCGGTCGAGCCCTCGCCGTCCAGCAAGATCTCGCAGGATCCGGAACTGCTGCGCCGGCTCTGGACCGAGTCCGAGCGTCTGACCGGGGTCACCTACAAGTTCTGAGCCTCGTGCCAGGGGCCCCTCGCATCATCCGGTGCGGCGGGCCCCGCTGTTACCCACCTCCTACTACGCAGTGCGTAGTCCCCAGGTACCGTGGAGTGCGTGTCCGCTCCCCATCGCCGCCCGGCTCTGATCGTGTTCGTGGTCGTGGCGTTCGCGGCATGCCTGGGGCTGGGCTATTGGCAGTGGACCCGTTTCGAGTCCGGTGGCGGCACCTATCAGAATCTCGGCTACGCGCTGCAATGGCCGTTGTTCGCGGGGTTCGTGGTGTGGGCCTACGTCCGATTCGTGCGCCTGGAGCAGGAAGCCGAGCAGGACGACACTCCGGTGTCCGAACCGGCCGCCGCGTCCACGACGACCAGCGACCCCGCCGACCGGCCGCGCCGGCCGAAACCCGCCACGCCGCGCGAAATCCCGGCGGGCCTGCTGCCGGAGCGCCCGAAAGCCGCCCGGGACGAGGATCCCGAACTCGCCGAATACAACAGGTACCTGGCCGATCTGCACGCCCGCGACATGGACGACAGGGTCCGTGACGCCGGGTTGCACCACACCGAGAGGAGCGCCGGTTGAGCACCCGCGACAACTCCGCACCATCCCCCGTCGCCGGTGACACCACGCTGGCACCCCGCCCACTCGGCGCCGCCGCGCCCGCGAAGATCCGCGGCGCGCTGACCCGCTACCGCACCCTGGCCTATATCACCGGTGTCTGGCTGCTGGTGCTGTGCGGTGAAATGGTCTACAAGTACCTCATCCTCGACGACAGCAGCACCGCCCCGCACTGGCTGTTCTACATCGGCCAGGTGCACGGCATCTTCTACATGCTCTACCTGGTCTTCACCATCGACCTCGGCATCAAGGCCCGCTGGAAGCCCGCCACCACGGCCCTGACCTGCATCGCGGGCACGATCCCGTTCCTGTCCTTCGTCTTCGAGCACTACCGCACCCGTGAGGTCAAGAGCGCCTTCGGCCTCTGACGGCGCACGACACACGAACGACCGAAAGGGGTTCGGGGACCATGTCCCCGAACCCCTGTCGCGTCTACGGGAATTCAGTTGCCGGTGAGGGCCGCCAGCGCCGGGAGGAGCTGACGCAGGGCGCGGCCGCGGTGCGAGGCGGCGTCCTTCTCGGCCGGGGTGAGCTGGGCGGAGGAGACGTCGCCGCCGTCCGGGAAGAACAGCGGGTCGTAGCCGAAACCGCCGTCGCCCACCGGCTTCCGGCCGATCACACCCGGCCATTCGCCGCGCACGACCTCCTCGACGCCGTCGGCGACCAGGGCGCAGGCGGAGACGAAGCGGGCGCCGCGGCGCTCGTCGGGGACGTCGCCGAGCTGGGCCAGCAGCAGGGTGTTGTTGGCCCCGTCATTGCCGTGGGCGCCGGACCAACGCGCCGACAGCACGCCGGGCATGCCGTTGAGCGCATCCACCTCGAGACCGGAATCGTCTGCGACACAGGGCAATCCGGTGGCGGCGAAACCGTCGCGGGCCTTGGCGACGGCATTGCCCTCGAAGGTCGGGGCGGTCTCGGGAGCCTCGTCGTAGGGCGGCACGTCGTTCAGCCCGACGATCTCGATGCCCGCGATACCGGCCTCATCCAGGATGCGGCGCAGCTCGTTCAGCTTCTTGGCATTGCGGCTGGCGACCAGGACACGGCGGGTCATCGCTTCTTGGACTCCCCGGGCTCCGGCAGCACGCCCGGGTAGGGCAGTGCGAGGGCTGCCTTCTGCACCACGAACAGCTGCTCACAGCCCGCCAGCGCGGAGTCGAGCAGTTTGTCGAGGGTGGAGCGCGGGAAGGTGGCGCCCTCGCCGGTGCCCTGGATCTCCACCAGGGTGCCGGTGTCGGTGGCGACCACGTTCATGTCGACCTCGGCGCGCGAATCCTCCTCGTACGGCAGGTCGAGGCGCACCCGGCCGTCGACCACGCCGACGCTCACCGCGGCGATGGCGCAGGAGATCGGTTGCGGGTCGGTCAGTTTCCCGGCCGCGCCCAGGTAGGTGATGGCGTCCGAGAGCGCGACATACGCGCCGGTGATGGCGGCGGTGCGGGTGCCGCCGTCGGCCTGCAGCACATCACAGTCCACCGCGATGGTGTTCTCGCCGATGGTCGACAGGTCGATGCAGGCGCGCAGCGAACGGCCGATCAGCCGCGAGATCTCCTGGGTGCGGCCACCGACCTTGCCCTTCACCGACTCTCGTCCCGAGCGGGTGTGCGTCGCGGCGGGCAGCATGGCGTATTCGGCCGTCAGCCAGCCCAATCCGGATTCACGCCGCCACGGCGGCACCCCGTCGGTGACGCTCGCGGTGCACATCACCCGCGTCTGCCCGAACTCCACCAGCACGGACCCTGCCGGGTGCGTGGTGAAGCCGCGGGTGATCCGTACGTCGCGGAGTTCGTCATCCGCCCTGCCATCGGCTCGTTTCGACACGGCCCTCAGCGTAGTGGCCCACGATCCGCTGTCGCCCGCGCCCCGCTGAATAGCGTCGGCGCGTGCCGAAGATCAGATGTCGAAGACCTCGCCCGGGGAGACCGCGTGCACGGGACCGCTGAAAACCGCCTTGGCTTCGGCGATGACATCCTCGCGGGAGGTCCACGGGGGAATGTGGGTGAGGAGAAGTTCGCCGACACCGGCCTGGGCGGCGATCAGGCCCGCCTCGTGGCCGGAGAGGTGGATGCCCGGCGGGCGGTTGGCCGGGTCGTGGGTCCAGGAGGCCTCGGAGAGCAGAACGTCTGCGCCGCTGGCCAACTCGAAGACCTCGTCGCACAGGGCGGTGTCGCCGGTGTAGACGAGGGTGCGGCCGGCGGCGGTGGAGATGCGCAGGCCGTAGGACTCCGGCGGGTGGTACATGCGGCGGGCCTCGACGGTGTGGCCGGGGCCGAGGGGCGCCGGAACGTCCGCCTGCCAGACCCGCATGTCGATCACGTCGGACCAGTCGTCGGTCTCGCCGCCGATCTCCGCCGAGGCGTTGCCGATTCGCAGCGCGGTGTCGGTGGGGCCGTAGACGACGGCCTTACCCGTGGGCGGATTGGGGTGGTAGCGACGCCACACCAGCAGGCCCGGCAAATCCAGGCAGTGGTCGGCGTGCAAGTGGGTCAGGAAGATGTCGACCTCACCCGGATCCAGGTGGCGCTGCAGCGCGCCGAGTACCCCGGGGCCGAAATCGATGACGGTCGGTGTCATATCCGGGCCGGTCAGCAGGTAACCCGACGCCGGGGAATCCGGGCCGGACACGCTGCCCGAGCACCCGAGGACGGTGAGGCGCATTCCCCCATGCTGCCACGCTGCATTCTCACTCAAGGAGGGATCCCCCAAATCGCCGACCGCGTCCAGCGTCACCCCTGCGACGCGAGACGGCCGGCGTCAGCCCCACGACGATGACGACGTTCATGACCAGAGAGTACCCATCCGGCAACCACTCCACCTATCGCCCCGAAAAGATGTCCTTGCCAAGAGATTTCCGGGTTGCCGGGCAGGACGCCCCACAGGATCGAACCGTAGAGCACCGCCACCGCCACTCCGACCGCGATCTGCAACACATTTCGCGCGAACCAGCCCCAGCAGATCAGATATGTGAGCCAGCCGAACACCAGCACCGAGGCGCCGACCGACACGCTGTGCGGCGGCGCCGTGAACCACTGGCCCACCCCGGCGATCACCCAGATGATGGCCGTCGCCGTCAGCCCCCGCCCGATCCCGGTCAGCAGGGTGAGCAGTCCGAGCACGATCACCGGCAGCGTGTTCCCGAACAGATGGCCCCAATTGGCATGCAGCACAGGCGCGAACAGAATGCCGGCCAGCCCGTCCTCGCTGCGCGGCTTCACCCCCGCCTGATCGAGCTCGTTGTTCGTGAGGCTGTTGACCCCCTCCACGACATACAGCAATGCCGTGAATCCCAGGGTCAGCGCAATGGCACGCTGCCACAGCAACTTCAGAGCACCATTCCCGTCCGACCCGCCCGCCGGCTTCGCCAGCTGCCCCCGCAACCGCGCGATCCGATCCGGATCGAACGACGCGCCCATCCCGCTCCCGCCGCTCATAGCAAGACCTCCTAGCCGCCCTGCCCCGAGCCTACCGCCGCATCGAGTCGGACCGCCTCGGGGAAATCCCCGAGCCGCCGGTCTTCCGGCGGGGTCTACGCGCAGGTGCGCACCCGGTCAGGGCCTCAAACGAGCCGCGCCCGCTGCGATTTCGCAGCGGGCGCGGAAGACGGGGGCCGAGTCAGGCCCAGAGCTGGCCGTCGAGCTTCTCCTCGGCCTCTTCGAGGGTGCCGTCGTAGGCGCCGGTGGAGAGGTATTTCCAGCCGCCGTCGGCGACGATGAAGGCGATGTCGGCGCGCTTGCCGGCCTGCTGGGCCTTCTTGGCGACGCCGAGGGCGGCGTGCAGGATGGCGCCGGTGGAGATGCCCGCGAAAATGCCCTCTTCGAGGATCAATTCGCGGGTGCGGCGGACAGCGTCGTAGGGGCCGACCGAGAAGCGGGAGGTCAGGACGGACTCGTCGTAGAGCTCGGGGACGAAGCCCTCCTCGAGATTGCGCAGGCCGTAGACCAGTTCGCCGTAGCGCGGCTCGGCGGCGACGATGTCGATGCCGGGGACCTTCTCGCGCAGGAAACGGCCGGTACCCATGAGCGTGCCGGTGGTGCCCAGACCCGCCACGAAGTGCGTGATCTCGGGCAGGTCGGCGAGGATCTCGGGGCCGGTGGTCTCGTAGTGCGCCAGCGAGTTCGCCGGATTGCCGTACTGGTAGAGCATCACCCAGTCCGGATTCTCCGCGGCGATCTGCTTGGCCAGCGCCACAGCCTGATTGGAGCCACCCTCGGCCGGGGAGTCGATGATCTCGGCGCCGAACATGGTGAGCAGCTGCCGCCGCTCCACCGAGGTGTTCTCCGGCATCACACACACCAGGCGATAGCCCTTGAGCTTGGCCGCCATGGCCAGCGAGATGCCGGTATTGCCGCTGGTGGGTTCGAGAATCGTGCAGCCGGGCGTGAGCCGCCCGTCGGCCTCGGCCTGCTCGATCATGCGCAGCGCCGGGCGGTCCTTGATGGATCCGGTCGGATTGCGGTCCTCGAGCTTGGCCCACAGCCGCACGTGCTCGTCACCGTCCCACTGCGGGGACAGGTTCTTCAACCCCACCAGCGGGGTGTTGCCCAGTGTCGCGATCAGCGACTCGTAGCGCGCCACGATTAGCGCGCGCCGCCGGCGACCGCCGGGAGGATGGTGACGGTGCCGCCCTCGGGCACCTCGGCCTCGAGCCCGCCGCTGAAGCGGACATCCTCGTCGTCGACGTAGATGTTGACGTAGCGGTTGAGCTTGCCGTCCTTGAGCAGCTTCGCCTCCAGGCCCGGGTAGTTGGCCTCCAGGTCGGCGATGAGGGCGGCCAGGGTCGCGCCCTGGGCCTGAACCCGCTTCTCGCCCTTGGTGATCGGGCGCATGATGGTCGGGATGGACACGGTGACCGGCATGAGGGGGACTCCTTGTGTATTTCGTTCAGGCTCAGGCGGATTGGCTGTAGGCGGGGACGATCTCGACGGGCTCCTCGGTGACCTCGCCCTCCAGGATCCGATAGCTGCGCAGGTCGTGCCGCTCCGGATCGCGGGTGGAGATCAGCACGTAGTGGGCATTCGGCTCCGACGCGAACGAGATATCGGTGCGGCTCGGGTACGCCTCGGTGGCGGTGTGCGAGTGGTAGATGACCACCGGCTCCTCGTCGGCGGCATCCATCTCCCGCCACAGCCGCAGCTGCTCACCCGAGTCGAACTCGTAGAAGGTGGGCGAGCGCGCGGCATTGATCATGGGGATGAACCGCTCGGGCCGATGGGAGCCCTCGGGACCGGCGATGACACCGCACGCCTCGTCGGGGTGGTCGGCGCGCGCGTGCGCGACCATCGCCTCCACGAGGTCGGCCCTGATCACCAGCACAGTCGCATCCTTCCGCTCGACGCCCCCGGCCGAACGGCCGAAACGCTGTCGTCAACAGGTGAGACTAGGCGGCTATTCCCGATGAACTCGGTCACACCCCGGTGCCCGGCGCCCGTCACGCCGGAGCCCCGAACAGGTCACGGTAGGCGGGGATGCCCGCCACCGAGGTCGCCGACAGGATCGCGTCCACGATCGCGCGCTCCACGCAGACGGCCGCGGCCGTGCACAGCTGGTCCAGGATCAGCAGATCAGCGGGGAAGGCCGGGGGCATCGGAAACGCCGGCGGCTGCTCGGCGGTGCCGGTGGCCAGCGCGAACAGGGTGTCGCCGTCCAGCGGCGAATGCGCGGGCCGGACGGCCCGGGCCAGCCCGTCGTGCGCGGTCGCAGCCAGCCGCCTGCAGGCCGCGGGATCCAGCGCCGCATCGGTCGCGATCACGCCGATGGTGGTGTTGAGCACGGTTCCCTTCACCGGGAGGGAATTCGCGGCCGCCAGCTGTTCGGCGGTGGCCGGGCGCAATCCGAAATGTTCGGGGCCGTCGGTGCCCACGCCCCACGGGAATCCGGTGCGCGGGTCGAAGACCGAGCCGACCGGATTGGCCACCATCACCGCGCCGACGGTGATGCCCGCCGCCGGGCCGTCGGTGAAACGCACACTGGCCGTGCCGATCCCGCCCTTGAGCGACCCCGCCCGCGCGCCCACGCCCGCACCGACCGACCCGCGCTCGAACTGCGGGTCCGCGGCCTCCGCCGCCAGGAAACCGAAATCGGCGTCGGGCCGAATGTTCCACGCCCCCACCGGAAGATCGAAGATGACCGCCGCGGGCACGATCGGCACCACGCGGGACGGGTCGGCGGCATCCATCGGGATTCCCTCCCGGTGTTCCTCCAGCCAGCGCATGACGCCGTCGGCCGCGGCCAGCCCGTAGGCGCTGCCGCCGGTGAGCAGGATCGCATTCACCTGCCGCACAGTGTTTCCCGGGTCCAGCAGGTCGGTCTCGCGGGTGCCCGGACCGCCGCCCCGCACGTCCACCGCGGCCACGGCCCCGTCCGGCACCCGCACCACCGTGCAGCCGGTGGCCGCGCCCGACCCGAGGGTGGCGTTCGCATCCAGCACGTGGTAGTGGCCGACCAGCACACCGTCGACATCGGTGATCGAATTACGTGGTCCCGCAACACTGTTCACGGCAGTTCCTCCTCGGTGGCCACGTCCGCTGCCCTAGGGCGCGAGCGCCTGGATCAGTGAGTCCTGCATCCAGGTGAGCCAGTGGTAGACCTCGAGGCTCGGCCCGCGCGGATCGTCGTCCGGGAAATGGTCGGGCGTGTCGGTGGTGATGTCCAGGGCCGTGCCGAGGGCCAGCCGCACGTCGTTGAGCGCCGTGAGCCAGGCGTGCGCCTGTTCCTGGCTGATGATGATCTTGCCGCCCTGCGGCGGCAGCGTTTCCAGGATGACCAGCCCGGCGGCCACCTTGGACTCGATGATCTCCGGCTCGTGCAGGCTGCGCAGAGCGCTGTTGAGGCCGGCGCGCTCGGCGTCGGGGGAACCGGGTTCGGGGCGATGGAAGTCCGGCAACAGCCGGGCCAGCCGCGGATCATCGGGCGGTTCGGTGTTGCCCGTCTGTAGCCCGGTCAGCTCCGCGAGGTCGTCCTCGGGTGCCGAACGGGCCCGATCGGTGAGCAGTCCGGTGACGGCCCCGACCAGCGAACGCAATACCTCCGCCTCGTGGGCGTCCATTTCCGAACGCAGT
The DNA here is from genome assembly GCF_050942175.1 of Nocardia sp. CA-151230. Taxonomy (NCBI): domain Bacteria; kingdom Bacillati; phylum Actinomycetota; class Actinomycetes; order Mycobacteriales; family Nocardiaceae; genus Nocardia; species Nocardia sp. CA-151230. Next base: position 1,370,991 of record NZ_CP192061.1, on the reverse strand, counting down.
TTCAGCCCACCCAGGGAGGTCTTTCTGCTCCACTTCCGCACGGGGTTACCGTAGTCGTCCTGTTCACTCGTCACGTTGCATGGTGGCCCACAGCCCGGCCGCGTGCAGCCGTTGGACGTCGTGCTCCATCTTGTCGCGCGAGCCGGCGGACACCACTGCCTTGCCTTCGTTGTGGACCTTCAGCATCAGCTCGGTTGCCTTGCCTTTGCTGTAGCCGAAGAGCTTCTGGAAGATGTAGGTCACGTAGTGCATGAGGTTGACGGGATCGTCCCATACGACGGTCACCCACGGCCGGTCCTCGGCCTCCAGAATCTCGGCGTATTCAATGGCCTCCGGTGTCGCCTGTGCCGCCGACATAGTCACGTTGACGCCCGCCGGACCGGCGGCGACCCGGACAACGTCCTGATTACACAGACCCATAACAACCAGGGTACGACCTGAGAACACAGAAACAACAGCCCGCGCGACACGCCGTCCCGACGTGGAGTTGGGATCGATGCCCGGGCGTGGCGCATGGTCGGTGGGACGACTTTCGATGTGCTTAGAGTGGTTCCCGTGATGATCGCGGACGGACTGACCAGTACGGCTTTGCTGACCGACCAGTACGAACTCACCATGCTGGCAGCGGCGCTGGCGGACGGTTCGGCCCAGCGGCAGTGCACCTTCGAAGTATTCGCTCGCAGGTTGCCGAACGGCCGGCGCTACGGCGTGGTCGCGGGGACCGGGCGGTTGCTGGCGGCCCTGAGCGAATTCCGTTTCGGCGAACCCGAACTCGCGGTCGCCGAACGCTTCCTGGACAACCGCACCCTGGAGTGGCTGCGCGACTACCGCTTCCGCGGCCAGATCGACGGCTACCGCGAGGGCGAGCTCTACTTCCCCGGCTCCCCGATCCTCACCGTGCGCGGCACCTTCGCCGAATGCGTGCTGCTGGAAACCCTCATCCTGTCCATCTACAACCACGACAGCGCCATCGCCGCCGCGGCCGCCCGCATGGTGAGCGCCGCCGGCGGCCGCCGCATGATCGAAATGGGTTCGCGCCGAACACACGAACTCGCCGCCCCCGCCAGCGCCCGCGCCGCCTATCTGGCCGGCTTCGACGCCACCTCCAATCTGGAGGCGGCCCGCAGCTTCGGTATCCCCAGCGCCGGCACCAGCGCACACGCCTTCACCCTGTTGCACAGCGGCGCGGACGGCGCGCACGAGGCGGCCGCCTTCCGCAGCCAGCTCGAGGCGCTGGGCGTGGGCACCACGCTGCTCGTCGACACCTTCGACATCACCCGCGGGGTGGCCACCGCCATCGAGGTGGCCGGGACCGAATTGGGCGGCGTGCGTATCGATTCCGGTGATCTGGGTGTGCTGGCGCGGCAGGTGCGCGAGCAGCTCGACGCACTGGGCGCGGTGCGCACCCGCATCGTCGTGTCCGGTGATCTGGACGAATACGCCATCGCCGCGCTGCGCGCCGAACCGGTGGACGTCTACGGCGTCGGCACGTCACTGGTCACCGGCTCCGGCGCGCCGACCGCGGGCATGGTCTACAAGCTGGTCGAGGTGGAGGGCATCCCGGTGGCGAAACGCAGCTCCCACAAGGAGTCTCGCGGCGGCACCAAGCGGGCGGTCCGGCTGGCGCGGCGCACCGGCACCATCGTCGAGGAAATCGTCTACCCCGCTGCCGCGGCCCGCCCGGACCCGGACGGCTTCGACATCCGCGACGTCCAGGTCCCGCTGGTCCGCGACGGTGAGGTGCCGGCCGGCCTGCCCACCCTGGCGCAGAGCCGGGAACTGGTGGCCAAGAGCCTGATCAGCCTTCCCTGGGAGGGCCTGAAGCTGTCGGCGGGCGAACCCGCGATTCCGACGACGTTTCTGAGCTGACCCGCCACCACAGCCCCGCCGCGATCACCGCGGCGGGCGCGGCGAACAGGGCCGTGCGCACCAGCGCGCCCAGCAGGTCGTCGGCCTCGAACGAGATCTCGTGCCACGCCAGATTCGCCACCACACTGGCGATCTCGAACGCCACGAAGAACCGCAGGGCCATCAGTGCGGCACTTTTCATCATTTCCCCCGTTACATCTTTCGTCTCGGCCCGCGATGGAGCGACCGATGCTGCCGTGGACCGGCCGGGCGCCGGGCGGCACAATGCAATACGTGCGGCGCGCCGTCGTGGTTCAAGCCGCCGATTCCCGGGAGGTCCGCTCATGAGCCGAGCCCTGATCGTCGTCGACGTCCAGAACGATTTCTGTGAAGGCGGATCACTGGCCGTCGCGGGCGGCGCGGCCGTGGCCGAGCGCATCACCGAATACCTGGGCGTCTCCGACTACACCGCCGTCGTCGCTACCCGCGACTTCCACATCGATCCGGGCGCCCACTTCTCCGAGCAGCCCGACTACGTCGACACCTGGCCCCCACACTGCCGCGTCGGCACCCCCGGCGCCGACTTCCATCCCAGCCTGAACATCGGGCCCATCCAGGAGATCTTCTCCAAAGGCGCGTACACCGCCGCCTATTCGGGCTTCGAGGGCACCGCCGCCGACGGCTCGACCACCCTCGCCGACTGGCTGCGCGCCCACGCCATCGATGCCGTCGACGTCTGCGGCATCGCCACCGACCACTGTGTCCGCGCCACCGCGCTCGACGCCCGCGCCGCAGGCTTCGACACCCGGGTCCTGCTCGGCCTCACCGCCGCCGTCTCCCCCGCGACCCTGGCCTCCGCCCTGGACGAACTCCGCGCCTCCGGCGTCGAACTGGCCGGAACACTGGAGAACTGACCAACTACCCGGTTGGGTGAGAAGTCCTGCCCTGATCGGCGGAAAACGGTCCTGACGGGCGGCCCGTGGAGGTTTGCGCGAGGGTTGTCGGGGCGGCGCAGTAATCTGGCCGCCGTGCCTGAACTGCCTCCCGTCCCGAAGCTGTTGGCCACCGCTGTGCAGGCGTTGGGGGGTAAGGAGCGCAAGGGGCAGCAGACGATGTCGGCGGCTGTCGCGCACGCCATCGACACCGGCGAGCATCTGGCGGTGCAGGCGGGGACGGGTACCGGGAAGTCGCTGGCGTATCTGGTGCCGAGCCTGCGGCACGCGGTGCGGACCGGGCGGACCGTGGTGGTGTCGACCGCGACCATCGCGCTGCAGCGGCAGCTGGTGGACCGGGATCTGCCGCGGCTGGCCGATGCGCTGGCGACGCCGCTGGGGCGGGTGCCGCAGTTCGCGATTCTCAAGGGGCGCAACAACTATCTGTGCCTGAACAAGATCAACAGCGCGATCCCGGAGGAGCCGGAGGCCGAGCTCTTCGACGCCTTCGCCATTTCCAAGCTGGGCCGCGAGGTGCAGCGGCTGAACGAGTGGGTCTCCGACACCGAGACCGGCGACCGCGACGAGCTCGCCCCCGGCGTCAGTGATCGGGCCTGGCGGCAGGTGAGCGTGAGTTCCCGGGAATGTCTGGGCAAGTCGCGCTGCCCGTTCGGACAGGACTGCTTCGCCGAGAAGGCGCGCGCCGAATCCGGGCAGGCCGATGTGGTGGTCACCAACCACGCACTGCTGGCCATCGACGCCATCAGCGGTATCCAGGTGCTGCCCGAACACGATGTGGTGGTGGTCGACGAGGCGCACGAGCTGGTGGACCGGGTGACCGGTGTGGCCACCGCCGAACTGTCCACCTCGGCCATCAGCGCGGCAGCCAAGCGGTGCTCGAAACTCATCGACGAGCAGGAGGTGGACCGGCTCGAGGGCGCGGCCGAGGCCTGGCACGAGCTGCTCGACGACCTGCAGCCCGGACGCTGGGACCGGATGCCGGACGGCGCGGCGCCTGTGCTCGCGCTCATCCGCGACGCCGCCTGGAACGCCCGCACCGCCCTGGCCCCGCAGGGCGGAAGTTCCGCCACCGGCGACCCGGAATCCGCGGCGGCCCGCAATCAGGCGCTGGCGGCCGTCGAGGAGGTGCACGACGCGGCGGTGCGGGTGTTGACCACCTTCGAGGAGTCCGATCCCGCCGCGCACCGCGATGTCATCTGGCTGGCATCGGAGGATGTGCGCGGAGTCGCGCGCCGCACGCTGCACATGGCCCCACTGTCGGTGGGCGGGCTGCTGCGCAGCCGCCTGTTCGGTACGGCCACCGTGGTTCTCACCTCGGCGACACTGCAGATCGGCGGGTCGTTCGACAATCTCGCGGTGACCTGGGGCCTGCCGCCGCAGTCCTCGGCGACCGTGGACCCGGCGCTGGCCACCGGCACCGAGGCCCCGTCGGACGAGAAGACGCTGCGCTGGAATTCGGTCGACGTGGGTTCGCCCTTCGACCATGCCAAGTCCGGAATCCTTTATGTGGCAAAGCATTTGCCCGCACCGGGACGGGACGGGCTGCCGCAGTCGTATCTGGACGAGATCGAACGCCTCATCCGCGCGGCGGGCGGGCGCACCCTCGGGCTGTTCTCGTCCATGCGAGCAGCCAAGGCGGCCACCGAAATTCTGCGGGAGCGTCTCGACACCCCCATCCTGTGCCAGGGTGACGACGCCACCGGCGCTCTTGTCCGGAAATTCGCCGAGGACCCGGAAATCTCACTATTCGGGACACTTTCACTGTGGCAGGGCGTGGACGTTCCCGGCCCCTCGCTGAGTCTGGTGATCCTGGACCGGATTCCGTTCCCGCGCCCGGACGACCCGCTGCTGGTGGCGCGTCAGCGCGCGGTGGAATCGCGGGGTGGCAATGGATTCCTGTCGGTCGCGGCCAATCATGCGGCGCTGCTGCTGGCGCAGGGAACGGGCCGTTTGCTGCGCAGTGTGGACGATCGCGGTGTTATCGCAATTCTGGATTCGAGACTGGCGACGGCGCGCTATGGCGGTTATCTCCGAGCATCATTACCACCATATTGGGAAACATCCGATCCCCAAGTTGTGACAAAAGCTCTCGAAAGACTGACAAATAGTGTCGCGCAAATGAAATGACCTTGTGAGAACAGTCACAGGGGTGGTTCCTACTTCCGATCAGAAGTAAATTAGCCTTCGATACTCCGGTGAACCCCCCAATTCCCACATCGGACGTGTCCGTCGTCCCCGCGCCAAGCCCTGCACGCGGCGCGGGGACACCGCAACTTTCTTCCCGGCCTACTTCACCGCGAGGGTGATGAGCGCGGCCACCACGCCCAGCGCGACCGCCCCGGCGCCCCAGACCAGACCCTGGCGCTGCCACGGCCGACCGGAGTCCAGCGACAGCCGCCCCGGCCCCGCGAAGGCGAAGGCGGCGGCCGCCACGGCGTACACCGCCGGCAACTCCCACATCGCGAATCCGCCACTCCAGGTGACGTGCACGGCATTGATCATCGTGCCCAGCGCGATGGCGCCGGCCAGCGGCGTCAGCAGGCCCAGCATCAGCAGCAGCCCGCCGGTGAGCTCACTCAGGCCGGCCAGGGTCGCGAAGAACTTGCCCGGGTCGTAGCCCATGCCCTCGAAGCCCTGTGCGGTCGCGTCCAGGCCGTAGCCGTTGAACCAGCCGAACAGCTTCTGGGCGCCGTGCACGACCAGCCCGCCACCGAAGCCCAGCCGGGCGACCAGCAGGCCGATATCGGTGCCGCCGAGGCCGTTCGAGGCGGCGGCTCGGGAGGTGGCGTTCACGGTTGCGGTCATGTCGGGGTCCTCGTCTCTCGGTCTGTACGGCTCTGCGGCGATTCCATCCGGACCGTGGTCCGTTTTGCAGCCTACAGCAGGACCCCAACGAGACCGGGCGCGAGGCTATTCCGCCTCGCGCCCGGGAAAGGACTTCAGGGCCGGCCCCCTGAGAGCCGGCCCTACTTGGCCAGGTACCAGAAGTAGTAGAGGAACACGGCCATCAGCACCCACATGACCGGATGCACCTCGCGCGCACGCTTCTTGGCCACCATGACGATCGGGTAGAAGAGCAGGCCCATCGCGATGCCGTTCGCGATCGAGTAGGTCAGCGGCATCATGATCACGGTGATGAACGCCGGGACCGCGTATTCCAGCCTGTTCCACTCGATTTCGCCCAGCGCCCGGGACATGAGCACGCCGACCACGATGAGCGCGGGCGCGGTCACGGCCGACAGGTCGGCGAAGGTGGCGAAGATCGGGAAGAAGAACAGGGCGATCAGGAACCAGCCGGCCGTGGTGACCGCGGTGAGACCCGTGCGCCCGCCCGCCGAAACACCCGCGGTGGATTCGACATACGCGGTGGTCGAGGAGGTGCCGATGATCGCGCCCGCGGCAGTGCCGACCGAGTCGGCGGCCAGCGCCTGGCCCGCGCGGTCCAGCTTGCCGTCCCTGGTGAGCAGCCCGGCCTGGTTGGCGACGCCGATCAAGGTGCCGGAGGCGTCGAAGAAGTCGACGAACAGCATGGTCAGCACGACGACCACCATTTTCCCGGTGAAGGCGTCGGGCAGGTGGATGATGGCCTGGCCGAAGGTCTGATCCAGCCCGTGCGGCATGGCGGCGACCGAATTCGGCAGCTGCACCAGGCCGGTGACGATGCCGAGCACGGTGGTGCAGAGGATGCCGTAGAGCACCGCGCCGTGCCAGCCGAGCGTCAGGAAGACGACGGTCACGACCAGGCCGAAGAGCGCCAGCAGGGTGGTGCCGTGGTGGAAGTTGCCCAGGTGCACGAGGGTGGCCGGGTCGGAGGTGACGATGCCCGCGCTCTTGAGGCCCAGGAACGCCACGAACAGGCCGATGCCCGCGCCGACCGCGAGCTTCATCTGCATGGGGATGGCTTCGATGATCTTCTCGCGCACCTTGGTGACGGCGAGGACGAAGAACACGACACCGGAGATGAGAGTGCCCGAAAGTGCTTGCTGCCATGGGATTCCCATGTGCAGGACGACCGTGTAGGCGAAGAAGGCGTTGAGGCCCATGCCGGGCGCGAGCGCGACCGGATACTTGGCCCACAGGCCCATGACCAGGGTGCCGAAGATGGCGGCGACGGCGGTCGCGGTGAAGACGGCCTGGAACGGCATGCCCTTGTCGCCGAGGTCGCCGTGATCGCCCAGGATCCGGGGGTTCACGGCGAGCACATACGACATGGCCAGGAACGTGATGGTTCCCGCCATGACCTCGCGCTTGAAGGTGGAACCGTGTTCGCTGATGCCGAAGTACGCGTCGACGCGCCCCTTGGTACGCGTGAGGACGTCGGTGGTCATGTGGGGTGTCTCCAGTCGGCGGGAGGGTAGAAGGCTGCCGTGGGCACCGTACTGGTCCGGATGGCACGATCTGTCACTGACCCCGCGAATTGTGGGCAATCACACCTGCCTGAGCATTGTTTTTCCGGTGCCGCCATCGCAATTGATCGGCTATTTAAATAACTACCGGCCGGTAATTCGAGAGTCTTGACCCCTATTGCCTGGAACGTTACAAATACGTATTCCGCCGGAGGTGTTCAGGGGAACCGGCCAGGCAGAAGTAGTACGCCAGTGGTAACCGATGTCATCGACGCGGTCGCGGACTTCGCGATCGACCGCCAAGCGATCTGGGATGTCCTGGTCGACCCGCAGACCTACCCCCGGCTATTTCCTGGAATCGGCGCGTGCGAACAACTCGACACCGTCGATACGCATCCCACGTTGAATATGCGCGTAGGGGGCAATGGCATCGAAATCCGGGTGCTGCGAGTGCAACTGCACATCACCCGCGCCGGCGAGAGCTTCGAGCTGCACTGCCCCGAACAGGGCAGCTTCACGACCCTGCGCCTCCGCGGCGACACCCAGCACACCCGGATCTACGTGACCTACTTCAAGGCCGGGCGGGTGCATCCGCTGCCCGCACAGCTGCCGAACTCGGCGGTGGTGGCCTGGACGCTGGCCGGGCTCAGGCGGGTCGGCGACCTGGTCCAGGGCACGCCGTCCTCGCTCATCGTCAATGGCGAGGATTCCCGGATGCGGCTGCAGGCCGGAGTGGTCAAGCGGATGGTGGCCTCCGGCGTGGTGCGCACCTACCGCCCGGACGTGGGCCTGCGGCAGATCGGCGGACTGGCCAAGTGGGGCTTCAGCCTGGCCGGCGGCTACGCGGCGGGGGCCGCGCACTCGCCCCAGCGGCCGGCGGTGATCGACGACCGGTATTCCAGCACCTTCGACCAATTGCACGCGCGCAGTAGCGCTCTGGCGGGGGCCTTCGCCGCGCTGGGGTTCGGGCCCGGCACCGCGATCGGGCTGCTGTGCCGCAATCACACCGGCATGGTCGAGTGCATGGTGGCGGCGGGCAAGTCGGGGGCGGACGCGGTGCTGCTCAATACCGGACTGCCCGCCCGGCAGGTCGAGGAGATCGTGGAGCGGCATCGGCTGTCGGCGCTGTTCGCGGACAGCGAGTTCGAGCATCTGGTGCGGTATCTGCCCACCGAGCTGCCGCGCTTCACCAGCGACGACGCGGCGCCGGATCCAGGCCGCACCACCATCGAGGAACTCATCGCCATGCGCCAGGAGCCACCGCGCAAGCCGCCGCGGCCGGGCCGGCTGGTGGTGCTCACCTCGGGGACCAGCGGAACGCCGAAAGGCGCGCGGCGGCCGCATCCCAAGGGTTTCGGGACGGTGGCGGCGCTGCTGTCGCGAATTCCGTTCGGCACCAACGAGACCATGTTCATTCCGGCCCCGCTGTTCCACACCTGGGGGCTGGGTGCCCTGCAGATCTCCACGGCCGTCCGGGCGACGGTGCTGCTGGGTGACCGCTTCGACGCCGAGGACTGCCTGCGCCGCGTCGCCGAGCACAAGGTGACGGCGTTGATCGTGGTGCCGATCATGGTGAACCGGATCCTGGATCTGCCCGCGCACGTTCGCGCCCGCTACGACCTGTCCAGCCTGCGCATCGTGGCGAGTTGCGGGGCGCCGCTGGCCGGCGCGACGGTGCTGGCGTTCCTCGACGCCTTCGGCGAGATCCTCTACAACGTGTACGGCTCCACCGAGGTGTCGTGGGCCTCCATCGCCGATCCGGCGGATCTGCGCGTGTCCCCCACCACCGCGGGGCGGCCGCCGCTGGGCACGAAACTCGCTGTGCTGGGCCCGGATCGGCGTCCGGTGCCGGTGGGGGCGACCGGGCGCATCTTCGTCGGCAATCACATGCTGTTCGACGGCTACACCGACGCCACCCCGCCCGACGAGGCCGACGGCATGCTCGACACCGGCGATATCGGCTACCTGGACGCCTCCGGCAAGCTGTTCGTTGCCGGCCGCGACGACGAGATGATCATCTCCGGCGGCGAGAACGTCTTCCCGCGTGCCGTCGAGGAGGCCCTCTCCCATCTGCCGCAGGTGAGCGAGGTCGCCGTGGTGGGCGTCCCGGATCACGAATTCGGCCAGCGCCTGGCCGCTTTCGTGGTCAAACGGCCCGGCTCCGGCCTCGACTCCGACATGGTCCGCAACTACATCCGCCACCGCGTCAGCCGCTTCTCCGTCCCCCGCGACGTCACGTTCCTGGATGCGTTGCCCCGCAACCCCACCGGGAAGATTCTCAAACGGACGCTGATCGCGCCCACCTGATCGTCACGGGCTGGGCGTGGCGATCAGGCCGAGTTCGGCGTCCGTGGCGAGGAGCGGGTGGTGCGGGAGGATGCGGATCGTGTATCCGACCGCACCGGACAGCGGGACCGGCGTCTGGATGGTGAAAATGTCGGCGCCGGAATCGGTTCCGGTGTGGCGCATGGGGAAGATGTGGACGTCGGACAGGTCGTCGGTGGGTGAGACCCGGCCGAGCACGGCCTGCACGCTGACGTCGGCGGGGGTGAGGCCGCCGAGGTCGATGCGGGCGCGTAGGTCCAGGTCCGCGCCGATGACCGGGGTGTCGGGCAGGCCGGAGCTGTCCACCTGCAGGACTTTCACCGTGGGCCAGGCGGATTCGACGCGGCGGCGGTACACCGACAGGTCCTGCGCGCCCTTGAAGTCGTCGGCGGACACCGCTTCATAGGCCGCGGCGGCGGGCGCGTAGTAGTCGACGGCGTAGTCGCGGACCATGCGGGAGGCCAGCACCTTCGGCCCCAGCGTCCGCAGGGTGTGGCGGACCATTTCCATCCAGCGGGCCGGCAGGTCGTCGTGGTCGCGGTCGTAGAAGCGCGGCAGCACAGCGCGTTCCAGCAGGTCGTAGAGGGCCGAGGCCTCCAGGTCGTCGCGGCGGTGCTCGTCGCGGACGCCGTCGGCGGTGGGGATGGACCAGCCGTTCTCGCCGTCGTACATCTCGTCCCACCAGCCGTCGCGGACGGACAGGTTGAGGCCGCCGTTGAGGGCCGACTTCATGCCGGAGGTGCCGCAGGCCTCGAGCGGGCGCAGCGGGTTGTTGAGCCAGACGTCGCAGCCCCAGTACAGGTAGCGGGCCATGGACATGTCGTAGTCGGGCAGGAAGACGATGCGGTGACGCACGGCCGGATCGTCGGCGAAGCGGACCACCTGCTGGATGAGCGCCTTGCCGCCCTCGTCGGCCGGATGGGATTTGCCGGCGACCACCAGCTGCACCGGGTGCTCCGGATCGAGCAGCATGGCTCGCAGGCGTTCCGGGTCACGCAGCATGAGGGTGAGGCGCTTGTAGGTGGGAACGCGCCGGGCGAAGCCGACGGTCAGCACGCCCGGGTCGAAAACCTCGTCGATCCAGCCGAGTTCGGCGCTGGCGGCACCGCGTTCGAGCCACGAGTTGCGCAGCCGGCGGCGCACCTCGTCGACCAGAATGCCGCGCAGGGCATTCCGGGTGGACCACAGTTCACGCAGGTCCACATCGCACAGCCGCTCCCAGCCGCGAGCCTCCTCGACCAGTTCGGCGCCGATGAGTTCACGGGCCTTGTCGATCCATTCGCGTGCGGCCCAGGTGGGGGCGTGCACGCCATTGGTGACCGAGCCGATCGGGACTTCGCTCGCGTCGAAGCCCGGCCACAGCGGCGCGAACATGGCACGGCTGACCTCACCGTGCAGCTTCGACACGCCGTTGGCGCGCTGTGCCAGGCGCAGACCGAGATGGGCCATGTTGAACACCGACGGATCGGCCTCGCGTCCCATGGCCAGGATGCGGTCCACGGAGACGCCCGGTAGCACCGGTGATTCCCGTTCACCGTGCGCGCCGCCGAAGTACCGGCGCACCAGGGCGCCGGCGAAGCGGTCGATGCCCGCGGGAACCGGGGTGTGGGTGGTGAAGACGGTGCCGGCGCGGACCGCGGTCAGCGCTGAGTCGAAATCCATTCCGGCGGCCATGAATTCGCGAATGCGCTCGATGCCGAGGAATCCGGCGTGGCCCTCGTTCATGTGGAAGACGTCGGGATCGGGCAGGCCGGTGGCGCGGGTGTAGGCACGCACCGCCCGGACGCCGCCGATACCGGCCAGGATCTCCTGCTTGATGCGGTGGTCCTGATCGCCGCCGTAGAGCCGGTCGGTGACGGCCCGCAGTTCCGGATCGTTGTCGGCGATATCGGAGTCCAAGAGCAGCAGGGGAATCCGGCCCACCTGGGCGATCCACACCCGGGCCCGCAGCACCCGCCCCTCGGGCATGGCCACATGCACGAGCACCGGCGCGCCGCCCTCCGTGAGCAGCCGCAGCGGGAGCCCCATCGGGTCCAGGGCCGGATAGTGCTCGGCCTGCCAGCCGTCGGCGGTCAGCGACTGCCGGAAATAGCCCGAGCGGTACAGCAATCCGACGCCGATGAGCGGCAGGCCCAGATCCGAGGCGGCCTTGAGATGGTCGCCCGCCAGAATCCCGAGCCCGCCCGAATAGTTGGGCAGCACCTCGGTGACGCCGAACTCCATGGAGAAGTACGCGATACCGCGCGGCCCACGCTGCTGCTTCTGGAACCACCGAGGGCGGTCCAGATAGTCCTGCAGATCGGCCGCCGCGGCATCGACACGCCGCACGTAGGCCTCGTCCCCGGCCAGCTCGTCGAGCCGGGCCGCGGGCACCTCGCCCAACATCCGAACGGGATCGTGCCCGACCTCCACCCACAGCCGGCGATCCAGCTCCGCGAACACATCCTGCGTGGGCCCATGCCACGACCAGCGCAAATTGGTCGCCAGCTCGGTCAATGCGGACAACCGCTCCGGCAGATGGGCTCGAACGGTGAATCGACGCAATGCCTTCACGGTGTTTATTGTGCCCTCCGCTTCGCTCCGGGCCGGTTCGCGGCCCCTAGGTCTCGATTCTTCCCTCCTCCGCTCCTCCAAGGCGCAGGTCTATGGAGCCGTTCGCTCCCCCGCTCCAAGGCGGAGGTCGATTCCAGCCGCAGTCCAGAATCGAGACGGCCGCGAACCTTCGAGCGATCTCACGCTGGTCAGGGCATGACATCCCCCGCGCGGAGCATCCTGCCGGCAACCGATAACGTGTTTCACATGAGCGAGCAGCAGATCGAGGCGGTCGATGGACAGCCCACCCAGGAGCATCACGAGGGCGGGTTCCGGCCGATCCGAGAACTGGGCCGCGACAACACCAAGGGCGGAGCGCACTACGGGGAGTTCATCGACGAGGTGCGCGGGCTGATGGACCGGGTGCGGCTGGCCGACCCGTCCGACGCGCTGGCGCTGGACGTGATCGCCACCCTGAAGGAGCTCAACGACAAGCTCGACGCGGCGGTCGTCGACGAATGGGACGCGCCGCCCTGGCATCGCAACGACCTGCCCGCGCGCGGCAACATCACGCTGCCGCCGTTCGAGGTCGACGCGGCGGGCAAGGACGGGGTGCGGGCCCGCATCACCTTCCGCACCTTTCACCTGGGCGGCAACAGCGCGGCCCACGGCGGCCACATCGCCCTCGGCTTCGACGACCTGCTCGGCATGACGGCGGCCCTGTACACCAGGCAGGCCACCCGCACCGCCTTCCTGCACGTCGACTACCGGTCCATCACGCCGCTGAACACCGAACTGGTGTTGCGCGGCTGGGTGGAGCGGCAGGAGGGCCGCAAGGTGTTCGTGCGCGCCACCCTGCACGACGGCGACCGGCTGTGTGCCGAGGCCCACGGCCTGTTCGTGCTCCTCAAGCCGGGCCAGCAGTAGCCACTCCGGTAAGTTCGAGGGCGTGACCGGCCGCATCGCCATCGATGACACCGCCCCCGTGATTCCCGGCGGCCGGCCGACCAAGGCCGTGGTCGGCGAGGTCGTCCCGGTGCGAGCGGTGGTCTGGCGCGAAGGCCACGAGGCGGTGGCCGCCACGCTGGCGGTGCAGGCCCCGGGTTCGACACGCACGCAGCGCATTCGCATGAGTCCGGAGTACGAGCCGGACGTGTTCAACGCGGTGTTCACCCCGACCATGCCCGGGCGCTGGACCTTTCGGATCGAGGGCTGGAGCGATCCTCTCGCCACCTGGCGGTCCGGGGTCGAGGCCAAGCTCGCCGTCGGGCAGAGTGCCGTCGATCTGGCCAATGATCTGGAGACCGGGGCCCGGCTGCTGGAGCGGGCCGCCCTCGCGGTCCCGAAGCGGCAGTGGGAGATCCTGCGCGCCGCGGCCACCGCGCTGCGCAGCGACGCCCAACTGCCCGCCCGGGTCGCCGCCGCCTTCGGCGCCGAGGTCGGCGAGATCCTGCGGATAACACCGTTGCGGGAGTTCGTGACTCACGGACCGTTGCACACCGTGCAGGTGGAGCGGCAGCGGGCGCTGGTCGGGGCCTGGTACGAATTCTTCCCGCGGTCGACCGGCGGCTGGGACGCCGGGGGCCGGCCCGTGCACGGCACCTTCGCCACCGCCGCCAAGGATCTGCCCCGCATTGCCGCCATGGGCTTCGACGTGGTGTACCTGCCGCCGATCCACCCGATCGGCACGGTGAATCGCAAGGGGCCCAACAACTCCCTGACCGCCGGACCCGCGGATGTCGGCTCGCCGTGGGCCATCGGCTCGGCGGAGGGCGGGCACGACGCCATCCACCCGCTGCTGGGCACCGAGGCCGACTTCCTCGACTTCGTCGCGGCCGCACGGGAATTGGGTATGGAGGTGGCGCTGGACCTGGCGCTGCAGTGCGCGCCCGACCATCCGTGGGTGGCGGCGCATCCGGAGTGGTTCACCACGCTGCCCGACGGCACCATCGCGTACGCGGAGAATCCGCCGAAGAAGTATCAGGACATCTATCCGCTCAATTTCGACGACGAGCCCGACGGGCTCTACGCCGAGGTGCTACGGGTGGTGCGGCATTGGATCGGCCTGGGCGTCACCGTGTTCCGGGTCGACAATCCGCACACCAAACCGGCGGACTTCTGGGAATGGCTGATCGCCGAGGTGCACCGGAAGAATCCGGAGACCATCTTCCTGTCGGAGGCGTTCACCCGCCCCGCACGCATGTACGGTCTGGCGCGGCGGGGATTCAGTCAGTCCTACACGTATTTCACCTGGCGCACACACAAACACGACCTCGAGGAATTCGGCCGGGAATTGGCCGCCAAGGCCGATGAGGCCCGGGCCAACCTGTTCGTGAACACCCCCGACATCCTGCACGAGAGCCTGCAGTACGGCGGGCCCGGCATGTTCGCGATTCGCGCGGTGCTGGCCGCGACGCTCGGGGCCACCTGGGGCGTGTACTCGGGCTTCGAGCTCTACGAGCACCAGGCGGTGCGGCCGGGCAGCGAGGAGTACCTGGACTCCGAGAAATACCAGCTGCGGCCACGCCGTTTCACCGAGGCGGCCGCGCGCGGGGAATCCCTGGAGCCGTGGCTGACCCGGCTCAACGAGATCCGGCGCGCGCATCCCGCGCTGCAGCAGGTGCGCTGCATCCACTTCCATTACGTGGACAACGATGCGCTGCTGGCGTTCTCGAAGTTCGACCCGACCACCGGCGATGCCGTGCTGGTGGTGGTGAACCTGAACCCGTTCGGCGCCGAGCAGGGCATGGTCTCGCTCGACCTGCCCGCCATCGGCCGCGAATGGCACGACCGGCCGACGGTGTACGACGAGGTCACCGGCGAGGAATACCACTGGGGCCAGAGCAATTACGTGCGGCTGGACCCGGCCCGGTCGGTGGCCCACATTCTCGCGCTGCCGCCGGTGCCGGCCGCCGCGCGCACCGAGCTCGCCCATCGCCGATCGTTCCGATGAATCGGCGCGACCTCCTGCTGCTGGCGGCGGGCACGCATCCCGATCCGCACACGGTGCTGGGGGCGCATCCGCATCCCGACGGGACCGTCATCCGGGTGCTTCGGCCGCACGCGGAGACGGTCGCGGCCCGGATCGGCGACGTGGATCATCCACTGGCACACCGCGAGCACGGCGTCTTCGAGGCCGTGGTGCCGTTCCCGGAGCTGTGGGACTACCGCCTGGTCACCTCCTATCCGGGCGGGCGCACGGTGGTGGACGCGGATGGATACCGCTTCCTGCCCACCCTCGGCGACGTCGATCTGCACCTGCTCGGCGAGGGCCGGCACGAGCGGCTCTGGGAGGTGCTGGGCGCGCACCCGAAGCGCTACCCAACCCTCGACGGCGAGGTGTCCGGCACGGCCTTCGCGGTGTGGGCCCCCAATGCGCGCGGCGTGGCGGTGATCGGGGATTTCGACGGGTGGAGCGGAAACACCGCCCCCATGCGGAAACTCGGCGATTCCGGGGTGTGGGAGCTGTTCCTGCCCGGCATCGAAGCCGGGGCGCTGTACAAGTACCGCGTGCACGGGGCGGACGGACGCACCGTCGACCACGCCGATCCGATGGCCTACGCCACCGAGGTCCCGCCCGCGACCGCGTCGGTCGTCACCGCGAGCGAATTCGCCTGGGGCGACGCCGAATGGCTGCGGGCGCGGGCCCGCACCGATCCGCTGCGCGCACCGGTCAGCATCTACGAGGTACATCTGGGTTCGTGGCGGCCGGGGCTCGGGTATCGCGAGATCGCCGAGCAGCTGGCGGAATACGTGCTCGCCCAGGGCTTCACGCATGTCGAGCTGCTGCCGGTGGCCGAGCATCCCTTCGGCGGCTCCTGGGGTTACCAGGTCACCTCCTATTACGCGCCGACCGCCCGCTTCGGCTCTCCCGACGACTTCCGGTTCCTGGTGGATCACCTGCACCGCACGGGAATCGGCGTCATCCTCGACTGGGTGCCCGCGCACTTCCCGCGGGACGAGTGGGCGCTGGCCAGATTCGACGGCACCGCCCTCTACGAGCACGCCGACCCGCGCCGGGGCGAGCAACTCGACTGGGGCACCTACGTTTTCAACTTCGGCCGCCACGAGGTCCGGAACTTCCTGGTCGCCAACGCGCTGTACTGGATCGAGGAATTCCACATCGACGGCCTGCGCGTGGACGCCGTGGCCTCGATGCTCTACCTGGACTACTCCCGCCCCGACTGGGAGCCGAACATCCACGGCGGCCGCGAGAACCTGGAGGCCGTCGCCTTCCTGCAGGAAATGAACGCGACCGTGCACAAGCACCATCCGGGCGTGCTGACCGTGGCCGAGGAGTCCACCACCTGGCCCGGGGTCACCCGCGCCACCGAGGTCGGCGGCCTGGGCTTCACCATGAAATGGAATATGGGCTGGATGCACGACACGCTCGGGTATCTCGCCCACGATCCGGTGTACCGGACCTGGCACCACAACGAGGTCACCTTCTCGCTGACCTACGCCTGGAGCGAGAACTACGTGCTGCCCATCAGCCACGACGAGGTCGTCTACGGCAAGGGGACGCTGTGGACCCGCATGCCCGGCGACGATTTCACCAGGGCGAGCGGGGTCCGCGCACTGCTGGCCTACATGTGGGCGCATCCGGGCAAGCAGCTGTTGTTCATGGGCCAGGAATTCGGCCAGTTCCGGGAGTGGGACCACGATCGCGGACTGGATTGGCACGAGCTGGAAAACCCTCTGCACCAGGGCATTCAGCGGCTGGTCGGGGACCTCAACCGGCTGTATGCCGCCGATCCCGCACTGTGGAGCCAGGATACGTCGCCGGGCGGTTACTCCTGGATCGATGCCGACGACCGCGACAACAATGTGCTGTCGTTCCTGCGCTACGGCACCGACGGATCCATTCTCGCCTGCGTCTACAACTTCTCGGGCCGTCAGCTCAGCGGCTATCGCATCGGATTGCCCGGGCCCGAACCTGATTCGTGGTACGAGGTGCTGAACACCGATGCCATCGCCTATGGCGGCGGCGGCGCGGGCAATGCCGACGCGATCGCCGCCGAGCCCGTGCCCTGGCACGGCCGCCCGGTGTCGGCCGCCCTGACCCTCGCGCCGAACAGCGCCGTCTGGTTGTCGAGGACGCCACTGGCCGGCACCGGGTAGGACGACCGTTCCCCACCGGACGGGAGTGGGAACCATCTGCGGGAGAGCTCCCCCGATCACTCCGGCCAGCCGGGCGCGCGGCCCAGCACAGCCAGGATCCGGTCCAGCCCGGACGTCTCCGGCACGGTGACCTCGGGTGCGAACGACGAGCCCGGCCGTTCCCGCTCCGGACCGCGCGGCACCGCCTCCGCCACCGGCAGCCCCGCGCTGAGCAGGTCCGCGTCGAATTCCACGGTCTGTCCGAGCGCCCGCGCGACATCCCAGGCGTGCACGATGTAGTCGATGAAGTGAAAGCTGATGGCCAGCGGCGCGGGAATCACGATGCCGTCGCGGACCTCCGGCAGTGGGAACTGCCGTTCCAGGACGCCCGGCTCGGCGAAGGTGGCCAGCACGTGCTCGGCCGCGGCCCGGTACTCACCGATCGGATCGTCGCCGAGCGGCTGCGGCTTCCACAGCGCGAGATCGCTCTCGCCGCGGGCGGCGGCCGCGAAGCCGTAGTGCTGAACGATCATGTGCTCCAGCAGGTCCCGCAGCGTCCAGCCCGCGCAGGGCGTGGGTGCGTCCAGGTCGGCGGGGGTCAGGCCGGCCACCACCTCGATGCTGGTGCGCACCGCACGGGCGTCCAGCGCCAGCAGTTCGGTTCCCGAGGCCAGCAATTCATCGTACGTGCTTATCATACGCACAAGCTTATAAATTTCCGCGCGTCGGCGACAGTGACAATCCGGCGAATTCCACACCAACGGGTTCGCGGCGGGAGCAGTCTGGACAGACAGCCGTTTCGAGCCGGGAGGGTCCCGTGGACGAGCGCACCAAGATCACGCTGGACGAATCCGATATCCCGAGACGTTGGTACAACGTCATTCCGGACCTGCCCGCACCACCGCCACCCCCATTGCATCCCGGCACCGGACAGCCGGTCGGGCCCGAGGATCTGGCCCCGCTGTTCCCGATGGAGCTCATCCGGCAGGAGGTGAGCGGCGACCGCTACCTCGACATTCCGGACGAGATCATCGACGTCTACCGGCTCTGGCGGCCGACGCCGCTGTTCCGGGCGCGACGACTGGAGAAGGCGCTCGGCACCCCGGCCCGGATCTACTACAAGTACGAGGGCGTCTCCCCCGCCGGTTCACACAAACCGAATACCGCTGTGCCGCAGGCGTTCTACAACGCCGCCGAGGGCACCCGGCGACTGACCACCGAGACCGGCGCGGGCCAGTGGGGCAGCGCGCTCGCCTTCGCCTGCGCGCAATACGGCATCGACTGTGAGGTGTGGATGGTGCGCGCCTCCTACGACCAGAAACCGCACCGGCGCACGCTCATGCAGACCTGGGGTGCGACCGTACACGCCAGCCCCTCGCCGATCACCGCCGCGGGCGCGAAAATCCTTGCCGACCATCCGGATTCACCCGGCAGCCTGGGCATTGCCATCAGCGAGGCGGTGGAGGTGGCAGCGGCCGATCCGGCAACCCGCTACGCGCTGGGCAGCGTACTCAATCATGTGCTGCTGCACCAGACCGTCATCGGGGAGGAGGCGCTGAAGCAGTTCGCCGTGGCGGGTGAACGCCTGCCCGATCTGATCATCGGCTGCACCGGCGGCGGGTCCAACTTCGCGGGGCTGTTCCTGCCCTTCCTGCGTGAAAAGCTCGCGGGCCGAGCCGATCCGGTGATCCGGGCCGTCGAGCCCGCCGCGTGCCCGTCGTTCACGCGCGGCATCTACGCCTACGACTTCGGCGATACTGCCGGCTTCACCCCGCTGATGAAGATGCACACCCTGGGCCACGACTTCATCCCCGATCCGGTACACGCGGGCGGCCTTCGATACCACGGCATGTCGCCGCTGCTGTCGCACATGTACGAGCTCGGATTGTTCGAGGCGGTGGCGAAGCAGCAGCGCGAATGCTTCGCCGCGGCCGTCACTTTCGCGAAGGCCGAGGGCATTCTCCCCGCGCCCGAACCCTCCCACGCCCTGGCGGCCGTCATCGAAGAGGCCAAGCGCTGCACCGAATCAGGCGAGGAGAAAGTCCTGCTGACCGCCCTGTGCGGCCACGGCCACTTCGACATGACGGCCTACGAGCGCTATCTCGCGGGCGAGATCCCCGACTTCGAACTCCCCCAACCCCGTATCGACGCCGCCCTCGCCGGCCTCCCCACCGTCTGAACAAGATCAGGGAACTCGCCCTGCGGGATTTCGTTCGAATCCCCGCGATGAGAGCTCCCTGATCTCCAGTCGTCAGTACAGGGCGGCGGCGAGCTTGCGGCGGGCGGCGACCACGATGGGTTCGGCGGGGTCGAAGAGTTCGAAGAGTTCGAGCAGGTGGGTGCGGACCTTGGTGCGGTCGTCGCCGGCGGTGCGCTTGACCTGGGCGACGAGGCGGTCGAAGGCGGCCTCCGGCTGCTGGTTGAACATTTCCAGGTCGGCAGCGGCGATGGCGGCGTCCAGATCGGCCGGGTCGGCGTCCGACTTGGCGACGGCGGCGGGGTCGAGATCCTGTACGCGGGAAAGGAATTGGACCTGACGCAGGGCGGCCTTGGCCTCGGCGTTGTTCGGCTCGGCGGCCAGGATGGCCTCGTACGCGGCGATCGCATTGTCGAATTCGCCGCGCTCCAAGGCCTCTTCGGCGGCGACGAAGCGGGGATCCTCGGGAGCCTCCGGCTCGGCATCGGCGGCCGCCGCGCCGACGCCGGGGAGCTTGCCGCGCACCGCATCCACCACGGCGGCGATCCACTGGGTCACCTGCTCCTCCGGCTGGTTGCCGGTGAAGTCGGCGAGCGGCTGGCCCGCGGCCACGGCGACCACGGTCGGAATGCCCTGCACGCCGAAAGCCTGCGCGATGCGCATATTGGCCTCGGCCTCGACGGTGGCCAGATCCCAGTCGCCACCACTCTGGCCGACCAGCTGCTCCAGCAGCTTCACCAGCTCGATGCTCCCGGGGCTGCGCTGCGAGTACAGCGCCACCACCACCGGTACCTGGGTGGAGCGCCGTAGCACTCGATCCTCGAAATTGGCCTCGGTGACGGCATGGTCACCCGGGACATCTCCCGCGGCGGCGGCCGGCTGCTTGAGAGCGGACAGGTCCACCGCGCCCGACATGGCGGCGGCTGCGGCGGCGGAGGGACGGCGTGCAGGTCGAGTCACGACATCCAGTTTGTCACGAACGTGCGGCGGCGGGTGCCGCGGCTTGGCTCAGTTCACCCAGCTGACCGGAGTTGATCGCCCACCGCTCGAAGAACACGGACGTGAACGGGACCACCGACGACAGCAGCGCCAGACCCGTGGTCTTGCCCGGCCATTCGAACTCGCGCGAGGCCAGCAGGCAGTTGATGGCGTAGGCCAGGAACACGATGCCGTGCAGCATGCCGAACACCATCACCGGCCACTTGATCGGCTGATCGGCGATCCCCAGCGCATCCGCGCGCTTCAGGGCCGAGCCGAGGAACAGCAGCACCCACGAGGGCACCTCGAGCAGGCCGAAGAAACGCACGCGCTTAGCGACCGTGGACAGGTCGAACAGATCACCCATGGCAACCATTCTGCCCGATGCCTACGACGCCCTGTAGTGGACCTCGTCACATCTGGGACGGGCGCGCTGGATTCCTGGTATGAGAACCGGAACAGCCCCGGCTCACGAGCCGGGGCTGTTCCTTATGAGCAGTGTTCCTACTTCACGCGGACGATGAGGGCGTCGCCCTGGCCGCCGCCACCGCAGAGCGCGGCCGCGCCGACACCGCCGCCGCGGCGCTGCAGTTCGAGCGCCAGGTGCAGGACGATGCGGGCGCCGGACATGCCCAGCGGGTGGCCGATGGAGATGGCGCCGCCATTGACATTGACCTTCTCCGGGTCGATGCCCAGCTTGCGGGTGGAGGCGATGCCGACCGCCGCGAACGCCTCGTTGATCTCGACCAGATCCAGGTCGGCGGGCGAAATGCCTTCCTTGGCACAGGCTTTGGCGATGGCGTTGGCGGGCTGGTCCTGCAGGGTGGAGTCCGGACCTGCCACGACGCCGGCCGCGCCGATCTCGGCGATCCAGCTCAGACCCAGCTGTTCGGCCTTGGCCTTGGACATGACGACCACCGCGGCCGCACCGTCGGAGATCTGGGAGGCGGAACCGGCGGTGATGGTGCCGTCCTTGCGGAAGGCCGGGCGCAGCTTGCCCAGCGACTCGGCCGTGGTGTCGGCGCGGATGCCCTCGTCCTCGGCGAACACGATCGGGTCGCCCTTGCGCTGCGGGATCGAGACCGGGGTGACCTCGTCGGTGAAGACGCCGTTCTTCCAGGCGGCCGCGGCCTTCTGGTGCGAGGCGGCGGCGAAGGCGTCCTGCTCCTCGCGGGTGATGGCGTCGGCGTCGTTGCGCGCCTCGGTGAGCGCGCCCATCGCCTGATCGGTGAAGATGTCGTGCAGGCCGTCGTAGGCCATGCTGTCGCGCAGGTTGACGTCGCCGTACTTGTAGCCCTCGCGGCTGTTCTCCAGCAGGTGCGGGGCGTTGGTCATGGACTCCTGGCCGCCGGCCACCACGATCTCGTACTCGCCGGCCCGAATCAGCTGGTCCGCCAGCGCAATAGCATTGATACCGGACAGACACACCTTGTTGATGGTGAGCGCCGGGACATCCATCGGAATGCCGGCGGCGACCGCGGCCTGCCGGGCCGGGATCTGGCCCGCGCCCGCGGTGAGCACCTGGCCCATGATCACGTAGTCGACCTGCTCGGGCGCCACCCCGCCCTTCTCCAGCGCCGCCTTGATGGCGAACCCGCCCAGGTCGGAGCCGCTGAAGCCCTTCAGCGATCCGAGCAGCCGGCCCACCGGGGTGCGCGCGCCGGAGACGATGACGGAGGTGGTGGTCACGATGAGCCTCGCTTACGTCGAATGATGACTGCTCCGCCAACCATCGGAGCCGTACTCAAAGGTAACGTGCGGCGGTCCGGCATCCTTCCGAGGGGCGCGCTACCGTCACTGGTGTGAGCAACACAGAGAACACCGGATTCATCCCGTCGGAATACGTCACCGCCGTCGATCACGTCGGAATCGCTGTGCCAGATCTCGATTCGGCGGTGGCCTGGTACCGGGACAATCTCGGCATGGTGGAGACGCACCGCGAGATCAACGAGGCGCAGGGCGTGCACGAGGCCATGCTGTCCGTGCCCGGCACTCCGGCCGGCTCGGTCGCTCTGCAGTTGCTGGCTCCGCTCAACGAGGAGTCGACGATCGCGAAATTCATCGACCGAAACGGGCCTGGCCTGCAGCAGCTCGCGTATCGTGTCACCGATGTCGAGGCTGTCTCCGCGCAACTGCGTGAACGGGGCTTGCGTTTGCTGTACGCAGAGCCGCGCGGCGGCACCGCTGGTTCCCGCATCAATTTCATCCACCCGAAGGATGCTGGCGGTGTGCTGGTGGAACTCGTCGAACCGGCGGCGAAAACTACCCACTAGTACCGTGTTCCGCCCTCCTAAAGAGGGCGTAACAACATTCGCGGTCGGGTCACCATCTGGTGTCGTCAGGCTGTAGTTTGTGGGTCATGTCGTCCACTGAGCCCGATCGTAATCGCTTCGTCGCGCTGCCCTTTACCGTTGTGCGGAAGGGCTATGACCGTGACGAGGTGCGTAACTACTTCGACCGTTTCGATGCCGAGCTAAGGGTCACCGCCACCGACCGCGATGCCGCCGCAGCCCAGGCCCGCAACCTGGCGGCCCAGCTCGAGGATGCCCGGGACGAGATCGACGAGCTCCGTAAGGAGGTCGACCGGCTCTCCGTGCCGCCGACCACCGCCGAAGGCATGTCCGATCGCATCTCCCGCATGCTGCGTCTGGCCTCGGATGAGGCCTCCGAGGTCCGCGCTCAGGCGCAGGCCGAGGCCGCCGAGATGATCTCGATTGCCGAGCAGCAGGCCACCGAAATGCGTGGGAAGTACGAATCGCTCCTCTCCGAGACCAAGGAGAAGCGCGAAGCGCTCGAGATCGAATTCGAGCAGACTCTCGCGAACGCTCGCTCCGAGTCCGCCAAGATCGTCGAAGCCGCCAATGCCGAGGCCGATCGCCTCACCAAGGAGTCCGAGGCCAAGCGCAAGGCCACGCAGCAGGACTTCGAGGTCACCATGGCGGAGCGGCGTACCAAGCTGACCCGCGCCATGGAGGAGCTGGAGGCCACCTCGCGCGCCGAGGCCGCCCAGCGCATCAAGGACGCCACCGACGAGGCCAACCGCCTCATCACCTCGGCGACCAACACCGCGGATCGAAAGATCGCGCACGCCAAGGAACTTGCCGAGGAGATGCGTGTGCTCCGCGGCCGCGTCCTGGCCCAGCTGCTCGGTATCCGCGGCCAGCTCGACTCGGTCCCGGCCATGCTCGCCGCCGTCAACCGCGAGAGCGAACTGCTCGACGGCGCACCGGAACAGCGCTCCATCCAGAAGGGCGGCCGCAAGGCGATCGCCGACGCTCGCGAAGAAGACGAGATCGTCGACGAGCGCGAGAACGCTGACGTCTCCAGCTAATTCACCGACCGGGCGACAACCCGCATCCGTTCGAAGGCCGCTTCCCCTCCGGGGGAGGCGGCCTTCCTTATGCGTCTCGGCGAGTCATCCTCACCCGCGCCCGAAACCGCTGGCGCAGTAGGGGATCAGGACCGGGTGGTCGACTTGCGCTGCATGGCCGCCCTGCGGTGGCCGGGCACGGCGTCGACGGCAGCACCGTGACGCTCACGTCCCTCACCTTGGCGCTCCCCCAAATCCAGGGGGTCAGGACCACCGGCGGGTGATCGTGCGGGTGTTGCGGCCCTTCCAGCAGCCGGTGTGCCAGTGGCGGCGGTCGTCCTCGCCGTCGTGGGCCGCCCAGGCGACGATATGCGGTGTGCCGGGCGGGATTACGTGATCGCAGCCGGGGCAGCGGTAGGGCTTGGTGGCGCGGGTGCCGGGGACCGTGCGGACGATGAAGGATTCGTCGGTGCCGGGGCCGGGCTCGGTGCGGCCGAAGACGTCACCCAGGGGGCGCGGATCCCGGTGGGATCGCGCCGAATCCTTGGGGCGGGGCTTGCGGCGAGGCATGGCCTCAGAAGAGCCGGAACTCGCTGGAGTCGGTGCCGCGCAGGGCATCGTAATCCAGTGTGAGGCAGCGGATGCCGCGGTCGGCGGCAAGGGTCTTGGCCTGCGGCTTGATCTGCTGGGCGGCGAAGACGCCCGCGACGGGAGCCAGCAGCGGGTCGCGATTGAGGAGTTCGAGGTAGCGGGTGAGCTGTTCGACGCCGTCGATCTCACCGCGGCGCTTGATCTCCACTGCCACCGTCGCGCCGTCGGCGTCACGGCACAGGATGTCGACCGGGCCGATGGCGGTCATGTACTCGCGGCGGATCAGGGTGTAACCGGGACCGAGGGTTTCGATGTGCTCGGCGAGCAACTCCTGCAGGTGCGCTTCGACGCCGTCCTTCACCAGCCCGGGATCGACCCCCAGCTCGTGCTTGGAATCCAGCTCGATGTCCTCGACGGTGATGCGCAGTTCCTCGCCGGCCTTGTTGGACACCACCCACAGTTGGGTTGTCTCGGAATCGGTTTCCCGTTCCTCCAGCCAGCACGGCGGGCTCATCCAGTTGAGAGGCTTGTAGGAGCCGCCATCGGAATGGACCAGCACCGAGCCGTCGGCCTTCATCATGAGCAGACGGCGGGCCATGGGCAGATGGGCGGTCAGACGGCCAACGTAATCGACCTGGCAACGAGCAATCACAAGGCGCACCGGTCGAGTCTAGTGACCGGGCATCAGCCCAGCAGCATCAGGCAGGCAAAAACGGAACCGGCCGCCAGCAACAGGTATTCCGGCACGTTCAACGGCCGCACCGTCCCGCCCTGCCGGCGGATCGTCAACCGCCCGATACCGAGACCCAGGCACAGCGCCAGGAAGTGACCCACATTGGTGAAGGTGTGCCAGAGCACCACCCCGCCCAGCGCGAACGTCAGCCAGGTACTCGCCCACACCCACCGGCGATGCGGCGGCAGCGCCGCCACCAGCGCACCCACCACGGCCATCGCGCCATAGCTGACGCCGACGTCCTCGACCATCGCGATACTGCCCGGCACCAGCTGCGACTGCACCGCCACCCACAGGCCCACCGCCACCAGCACGGTTGCACCCACATGGCCGACAAAGAAGGTGTGCACCAGCTTCACGGTCCCGAATCGCCGCTCCGCCAAAGCGAGTAGACAGGCCAGCATCGGCACGATCAGGAACACCGTCGCCGCGCCCTCACCCACCAGGAAGGCGCTCGAGAACAGCGTGCCGAGGCGGCCCTCGGTCAGATTGTTCAGGTTCGTGCTGGCATGCAGCACGATGCGCGACTCCCGCGGCGCGCTGACCATGGTCAGGGCCACGGCGCCCAGCAGCAGCAGACCCACGTAGCTGTAGGTGGCGGGCAGCCACAGAGCCGCCCACTGGAACCGGGGGGCCTTGTCGGCCGGCCGCTGTGGCGCGAGCTGGTGAATCATGCTGTCGATCGTTGTCTTCCCGCCCTCATCGGAACTTCCTGTCCGCTGGGAGCTTCCTGTGGATTCCTGCCTACTGATATGTACCCCGGATACATCCGTGAATACCCAGGATACGCAGAAGGCCCCGACCAGAATTGGTCGGGGCCTTCGCGAAGGATGTTCCGGCGGTGTCCTACTCTCCCACACCCTGTCGAGTGCAGTACCATCGGCGCAGGTGGCCTTAGCTTCCGGGTTCGGAATGGGACCGGGCGTTTCCCCACCGCTATAGCCGCCGTAACTCTATGAAACTGTCACACAGAGAGCCAGGGCGCGAATCCCGTTGCCGGGCCTCGGTTCCTGTCTTCTCAGTGATCTGTGTGTTGTTTCAGATACTGCACAGTGGACGCGTAGCTTCTTTGTTGGTAAGTCCTCGGCCTATTAGTACCAGTCACCTACATCTGTTACCAGACTTCCAGTTCTGGCCTATCAACCCAATGGTCTGTTGGGGGCCTTACCCCCTCGAGGGGGTGAGAAACCTCATCTTGGAACAGGCTTCCCGCTTAGATGCTTTCAGCGGTTATCCCTTCCGAACGTGGCCAACCAGCCGTGCTCCTGGCGGAACAACTGGCACACCAGAGGTTCGTCCGTCCCGGTCCTCTCGTACTAGGGACAGCCTTCCTCAAGTTTCTAACGCGCGCGGCGGATAGAGACCGAACTGTCTCACGACGTTCTAAACCCAGCTCGCGTGCCGCTTTAATGGGCGAACAGCCCAACCCTTGGGACCTACTCCAGCCCCAGGATGCGACGAGCCGACATCGAGGTGCCAAACCATCCCGTCGATATGGACTCTTGGGGAAGATCAGCCTGTTATCCCCGGGGTACCTTTTATCCGTTGAGCGACACCGCTTCCACTTGCCGGTGCCGGATCACTAGTCCCGACTTTCGTCCCTGCTCGACCTGTCGGTCTCACAGTCAAGCTCCCTTGTGCACTTGCACTCAACACCTGATTGCCAACCAGGCTGAGGGAACCTTTGGGCGCCTCCGTTACATTTTGGGAGGCAACCGCCCCAGTTAAACTACCCACCAGGCACTGTCCCTGAACCCGATCAGGGTCCGAGGTTAGAGGTCCAATACGATCAGAGTGGTATTTCAACGATGACTCCACGAATACTGGCGTACCCGCTTCACAGTCTCCCACCTATCCTACACAAACCGTACCGAACACCAATACCAAGCTATAGTGAAGGTCCCGGGGTCTTTTCGTCCTGCCGCGCGTAACGAGCATCTTTACTCGTACTGCAATTTCGCCGAGTCTGTGGTTGAGACAGCTGAGAAGTCGTTACGCCATTCGTGCAGGTCGGAACTTACCCGACAAGGAATTTCGCTACCTTAGGATGGTTATAGTTACCACCGCCGTTTACCGGGGCTTAAATTCTCAGCTTCGCTCCGAAGAGCTAACCGGTCCTCTTAACCTTCCGGCACCGGGCAGGCGTCAGTCCGTATACATCGTCTTACGACTTCGCACGGACCTGTGTTTTTAGTAAACAGTCGCTTCTCACTGGTCTCTGCGACCCAACCCAGCTCCCACCGCAAGGGTGTTCACCAGACCGGGCCCTCCTTCTCCCGAAGTTACGGAGGTATTTTGCCGAGTTCCTTAACCACAGTTATCTCGATCGCCTTAGTATTCTCTACCTGACCACCTGTGTCGGTTTGGGGTACGGGCCGTGTACCAACTCACTAGAGGCTTTTCTCGGCAGCATAGGATCACTGAATTCGCCTCAATCGGCTACGCATCACCTCTCAGGCTCATGAGACACGGATTTGCCTATGTCTCGCCCTACAGGCTTACACCAGGTATTCCATCACCTGGCCCAGCTACCTTCCTGCGTCACCCCATCGCTTACCTACTACAGCCGGGGTCGTGCGCAGCCACTTCCGGCCTCCCGAAGGAGGTCCATCCGCTTTTGGGCACTTAGCACAACTGATTCGATATTTGGCGCGGATACACGGGTACGGGAATATCAACCCGTTGTCCATCGACTACGCCTGTCGGCCTCGCCTTAGGTCCCGACTCACCCTGGGCGGATTAACCTGGCCCAGGAACCCTTGGTCATTCGGCGGACGAGTTTCTCACTCGTCTTTCGCTACTCATGCCTGCATTCTCACTCGCGCAGCCTCCACGACTAGGTCACCCCGCCGCTTCCCTGGCTACACGACGCTCCCCTACCCATCCAGACTCCTGGCTCGAAAGCGGGATAATGTCTGAATGCCGCGGCTTCGGCGGTGTACTTGAGCCCCGCTACATTGTCGGCGCAGAATCACTTGACCAGTGAGCTATTACGCACTCTTTCAAGGGTGGCTGCTTCTAAGCCAACCTCCTGGTTGTCTTCGCGACTCCACATCCTTTTCCACTTAGTACACGCTTAGGGGCCTTAGCCGGCGATCTGGGCTGTTTCCCTCTCGACTATGAAGCTTATCCCCCACAGTCTCACTGCCGCGCTCTCACTCACCGGCATTCGGAGTTTGGCTGACTTCGGTAAGCTTGTGGGCCCCCTAGGCCATCCAGTAGCTCTACCTCCGGCGAGAAACACGCGACGCTGCACCTAAATGCATTTCGGGGAGAACCAGCTATCACGGAGTTTGATTGGCCTTTCACCCCTACCCACAGCTCATCCCCTCAGTTTTCAACCTAAGTGGGTTCGGGCCTCCACGACGTCTTACCGTCGCTTCACCCTGGCCATGGGTAGATCACTCCGCTTCGGGTCCATAGTGTGCGACTACAACGCCCTATTCGGACTCGCTTTCGCTACGGCTCCCCCACACGGGTTAACCTTGCCACACACCGATGACTCGCAGGCTCATTCTTCAAAAGGCACGCCATCACCTTTAACAGCTCTGACGGATTGTAAGCGCACGGTTTCAGGTACTATTTCACTCCCCTCCCGGGGTACTTTTCACCTTTCCCTCACGGTACTAGTCCGCTATCGGTCACCAGGTAGTATTCAGGCTTATCGGGTGGTCCCGACAGATTCACAGCAGATTTCACGGGCCCGCTGCTACTCGGGAGCACTACACGACAGAGAACACGTTTTCGTCTACCGGACTCTCACCGTCTACGGTTGGCCGTCCCAGACCAATTCGACTAACGCGATCTTTTCTGACTGTCGCCTGCTTCGGCAGAAACAGGAAGTAATGTCCCACGACCCCGCATGGACAACGCCTGCCAGCTATCACATCCACACGGTTTAGCCTCTTCCGCTTTCGCTCGCCACTACTCACGGAATCACATGTTGTTTTCTCTTCCTGTGGGTACTGAGATGTTTCACTTCCCCACGTTCCCTCCACACACCCTATATATTCAGGTGCGGGTGACACGACATCACTCGTGCCGGGTTTCCCCATTCGGAAATCCTCGGATCTCAGCTCGTTTGACAGCTCCCCGAGGCTTATCGCAGCCTACTACGTCCTTCATCGGCTCCTGGTGCCAAGGCATCCACCGTACGCTCTTACACACTTACTAACAAAGATGCTCGCGTCCACTGTGCAGTTCTCAAACAACACACCCGCATCGGATTGGATTCAAGGACCTGACCGGCACAGCCGGCGGTTTCGCAAGAGATCCGAGCGGATCGTTTTTTTGCCTGGAAAGAACGCCTGTTCTTTCAGGACCCAATAGTGTGTCGGTATATTCACCGCGCTCGAAGACATGGCTTCGAACATGATGCGATGAAGATTGTCAGCGTTCCACCCATGAGCTCCGCTGGAAGACAGTTGCTTCCAAAACGGCTCTGGCACAGCAGCTCTCGACTCTTCGAGGCGTCTGTGCGAGATGCTCCTTAGAAAGGAGGTGATCCAGCCGCACCTTCCGGTACGGCTACCTTGTTACGACTTCGTCCCAATCGCCAATCCCACCTTCGACGGCTCCCTCCACAAGGGTTAGGCCACCGGCTTCGGGTGTTACCGACTTTCATGACGTGACGGGCGGTGTGTACAAGGCCCGGGAACGTATTCACCGCAGCGTTGCTGATCTGCGATTACTAGCGACTCCAACTTCACGGGGTCGAGTTGCAGACCCCGATCCGAACTGAGACCGGCTTTAAGGGATTCGCTCCACCTCGCGGTATCGCAGCCCTCTGTACCGGCCATTGTAGCATGTGTGAAGCCCTGGACATAAGGGGCATGATGACTTGACGTCGTCCCCACCTTCCTCCGAGTTGACCCCGGCAGTCTCTCACGAGTCCCCGCCATTACGCGCTGGCAACATAAGATAAGGGTTGCGCTCGTTGCGGGACTTAACCCAACATCTCACGACACGAGCTGACGACAGCCATGCACCACCTGTACACCGACCACAAGGGGGGCCATATCTCTATGGCTTTCCGGTGTATGTCAAACCCAGGTAAGGTTCTTCGCGTTGCATCGAATTAATCCACATGCTCCGCCGCTTGTGCGGGCCCCCGTCAATTCCTTTGAGTTTTAGCCTTGCGGCCGTACTCCCCAGGCGGGGTACTTAATGCGTTAGCTACGGCACGGATCCCGTGGAAGGAACCCACACCTAGTACCCACCGTTTACGGCGTGGACTACCAGGGTATCTAATCCTGTTCGCTACCCACGCTTTCGCTTCTCAGCGTCAGTTACTGCCCAGAGACCCGCCTTCGCCACCGGTGTTCCTCCTGATATCTGCGCATTTCACCGCTACACCAGGAATTCCAGTCTCCCCTGCAGTACTCTAGTCTGCCCGTATCGACTGCAAGCTTGCAGTTGAGCTGCAAGTTTTCACAATCGACGCGACAGACCGCCTACAAGCTCTTTACGCCCAGTAATTCCGGACAACGCTCGCACCCTACGTATTACCGCGGCTGCTGGCACGTAGTTGGCCGGTGCTTCTTCTACAGGTACCGTCACTTGCGCTTCGTCCCTGTCAAAAGAGGTTTACAACCCGAAGGCCGTCATCCCTCACGCGGCGTCGCTGCATCAGGCTTGCGCCCATTGTGCAATATTCCCCACTGCTGCCTCCCGTAGGAGTCTGGGCCGTGTCTCAGTCCCAGTGTGGCCGGTCACCCTCTCAGGTCGGCTACCCGTCGTCGCCTTGGTGAGCCGTTACCTCACCAACAAGCTGATAGGCCGCGGGCCCATCTCGCACCAGTAAACCTTTCCAACCCGGACCATGCAGTCCAGGCTCATATCCGGTATTAGACCCAGTTTCCCAGGCTTATCCCAGAGTGCAAGGCAGATCACCCACGTGTTACTCACCCGTTCGCCGCTCGTGTACCCCGAAGGGCCTTACCGCTCGACTTGCATGTGTTAAGCACGCCGCTAGCGTTCGTCCTGAGCCAGGATCAAACTCTCCGTTGAAGACTCTAGAAACACCCGAAGGTGAATCAGAAGTATCTCGAACCAGAGTCCGAAAACCTAGCAAAAATAGCCGGCTGGAAATTAGCCGACTTAAATGTCCGACCCTCACACGGGGGGTGAGAATCGGAACCAAATTTCAAAATTTGGCACTGACATTCATCAACACACTATTGAGTTCTCAAAGAACACACGCACACACGATCTCCCGGGCTCTTAGTCCCGCTCGATCGTGAGGCAACTTTCAAAGCTTAGCCCCGTCCGCACAGCAGAACCAAATCCGCTGGTTGGCTGGGAGCTAGTGTGATCATCAGGCGAAGCTCGTCTCACCGGAGTCGGTGTCCGTGTCGCTCTGACCTGGAATAAGTTACGTGTTGGTTGTTCGCATGTCAAATCGCCTGTTCAGGACGGGTTTTCGCGAACCCGTCCCGACACCGGCTGTTCAGTCCGCGGTTCCGACGCGTTCGATCCGGGCTCCGAGCGAGCGCAGGTTCTCCACGAAATCCGGGTAGCCACGGTCGATGTGGAAGACATCGTGGACCTCGGTGACACCGTCGGCGACCAGACCCGCGAGCACCAGACCCGCGCCGGCGCGAATGTCCGACGACCACACCGGCGCCGAGGACAGTCGCGGAATCCCGCGCACCACAGCGTGATGCCCGTCGGTGCGGGCATCCGCGCCCAGGCGGATCATCTCTTCGACGAAGCGGAAGCGCGCTTCGAAAATGTTCTCGGTGATCATCGAGGTGCCGTCGGCGATCGCGGCCAGGCCGATGGCCATCGGCTGCAGATCGGTGGGGAACCCGGGGAACGGCAGGGTCGAGAAGTTCACGGCGCGAGGGCGATCCGCCTGCACCACACGAAAACCATCCGGTTCGAACGAGATTCGCGCGCCCGCGGAGCGCAGCTTGTCCAGCACCAGGGACAGGTGCTTGGGGTTGATGCCGGTCACCCGCACGTCGCCGGTGGTCATGGCGGCAGCGATACCCCAGGTCGCGGCGACGATGCGGTCGCCGATCACCCGGTGGGTGGTCGGCGACAGCTTGTCCACGCCCTCGATGGTCAATACCGAGGTGCCCGCACCGGAGATCTTCGCGCCCATCCGCGCCAGCATGTTGCAGAGATCCACGATCTCGGGTTCACGCGCGGCATTGTCGATGACCGTCTCCCCCTCGGCCAGCACCGCGGCCATCAGGATGTTCTCGGTCGCGCCGACCGACGGGAAGTCCAGGCGAATCCGGGCGCCCTGCAGCTCCTCCGCGCGCGCCACCAGGCAGCCGTGCTCGATCTCGGAGGTCGCGCCCAGCAGTCGCAGACCGGCCTGATGCATATCCAGCGGGCGCGAACCGATGGCGTCACCACCCGGGAGCGCCACCACAGCTCGCTTGCAGCGCGCCATCAACGGACCCAGCACACATACCGAGGCACGGAACTGGGTGACGGCCGGGAAGTCCGCGTGGTATTTCGGTTCCGGCGGCGTCGCGATGGTCACGGTCTCGTGGTCGACGGTGACGTCACATCCGAGACCGCGCAGCACCTCGGCCATGAGCGGCACGTCGAGGATGTCCGGGCAGTTCGTGATGGTGGTCGTCCCCTCGGCCAGCAACGCGGCGGCCATCAGCTTGAGGACGCTGTTCTTCGCGCCGCCTACCGCGACCTCACCGACGAGCCTGCTGCCCCCGGTCACCAGAAACCGTTCACTCACGGGGGTCAGCCTAGTGGTCCTCTCTCGCGCTCGCGGCGTCTCCGCCCGGCCGCCAAAGTATGTCGCCGTCCGGATTGGCGACCCGGCCGAGGATGAACAGCAGGTCGGACAGGCGGTTGAGGTATTTGGCGGGCAGCGCGTTCGTGTCGTCCGGGTGCGCCGCGACCGCGGCCCACGCCGACCGCTCGGCGCGTCGCGCCACGGTGCGGGCGGTGTGCAGCAGTGCCGCCAGCGGTGTGCCGCCGGGCAGGATGAACGAATTCAACGGCGCCAGAGGCTCATTGAACTCGTCGCACCACTTCTCGAGGCGGTCGATGTAGACCTGGGTGATGCGCAGCGGCGGGTACTTGGGCTCCGCGACGACGGGCGTGGACAGGTCCGCGCCGGCGTCGAACAAATCGTTCTGTATGGAACGCAGCACAGCGAGCATCCGCTCGTCCGGCTGCCCGAGCGCGATGGCGACACCCAGCGCGGCATTGGTTTCGTCACAGTCGGCGTAGGCGATCAGCCGCGGGTCGGTCTTGGCCACCCGCGAGAAATCGCTCAGCCCCGTGGTGCCGTCGTCGCCGGTCCGCGTGTAGATCCGCGTCAAGTGAACGCTCACAGGGTCACACTATCCGGCGCGGCGGCGGCGAATTCGCTCGGAGGGGCGGGATTCCACCCAGGACAGGAAGGCGGCCATGGCGCCGCGGTCGAGTGCCAGCTCGTAGCGGTGGTCACCGTCGGAGACCTGGACGATGACCTCGTCGGTCATGATGTCGTACTCGTCGTCCTGCGGGGACCGCCGCGGGCCCACCTCGATGGCGAGCCGGCGCATGGTGGAATCCGGGCCGAGCTTGAGGCTGGAGAGTTTGTAGAAGAGGAGCGTGTCCTCGTCGTAACGGATCAGGCCGTGCCGCCAGCCCCCGCCGTGGCCGCGGGCGGGCAGCACGCGCAGCAGGGCGGCGGTTCCGCCGCGGCGCAGCATCACCAGGCGATACGTCGAGGCCAGGGCCAGGCCGACCAGCAGCAACACCAGAATGATCAGAAGCCACATCCCGGTTTGCAATGCCGCTCCGTCCCTTCACATCCGCGTTGCTGTCGATCACTGACCGGCCGACGGCCGGGCCCCGCTATCGGTCGATAGTAGCGACCGCGGAAACGCGAAGTCCGGCCATCCACCGAATGTGACGTATGCGCTGATCAGCAGGGTGCAGAAGATATATCCACCCATGGTGAACGGCTCACCGTAAAGCACCAGGTTGCCGATGTAGGTCGAGCAGTCGACCGCGACCGCCACAAACGAGCGCGGCTGGGCGGTAGCCGCTGTACCCGTTCACTGCGAGGGTCTCGTCCGTCCAGCCGACGCTGCCATGGGGGCCGGGAACCTCGTTGTAGCGCTTGTGGGGATTCCTGGCCGTTGTCGTCGGGGCGCTAGAGATCCAGCATCAGCAGGGTGGCGGCCTGGCCGGGCCCGAGCGGCATGCCCTCGGACAGCCCCGAGGTCGGGGCAATGGCGCCGAGCTGATTGTTCGGAATCACCTGCGCCATGTCGGTCGTCTCCCCGCCGCTGTCTGTTCCACCGACATCCACCTGGCAGCCGCCACATAGCCGGGGCCGATCTTGATCGAGGCGGTCGGGCCGTCCGGGTCCACGCTGGTCACCCCGGTGGTCCAAACATCGCGGTACAGCGAGGTGTCACCCATGGGCCCGCTGATCTCGTCCGAACCCGAACACCGCCGCCGCGATCAGCGCCATCCCACAGGCCCTGCCGGCCCGGGCACGAATTCCCTTGCCGTACATACGATCCCTTCCATCGGTGATCTCGACCACCGAGACCTGACGCCGCGCGGCTCATCAACCCCTCGCCCATCGTGCGGTGCGCATTCATGGGCAACGCGATGTGCAGGTGCAGGCAACGCGGGGTGCGTGGAGGTCGAGCCGAAGGTGCTGGAATAGCCGGTGCTTTGCCGAATGCTTCAGATCGCATTCGGGCACCGGCGAATGCATTTATCCACATTGGGTAGCCAAGGTCTCAATTGCGGCGCAGGGCATCCGAATATCTCGGCCGCTTACCAGCTCCCGGCGGGAAGAGCCGAACGTGCGACCCGCTGAGCGGGATCGACGATGGCCGTAAACTGGAACACGTTCTTATGCTCCGGACAATTGGGATGTCTTGGAAGGAGATTCCGTGGAAATTACCGCTGCGGTGGCCCGGGGAGCGGACGTGCCGTTCTCGATGGAGACCCTCACCCTGGAGGAACCGCGACCGGACGAGGTCCTGGTGCGTATCGTCGCGTCCGGGGTCTGCCATACCGACCTGGTCACCAAGGGCGTGTTTCCTGCCGATTTGCCGATCGTGCTCGGGCACGAGGGCGCCGGGATCGTCGAGCAGATTGGCTCGGAGGTAACCGGAATCGAAGTCGGTGACCATGTGCTGCTCACCTATGCCAGTTGCGGAACCTGTTCGCGATGCGCCGACGGGCTTCCGCCCTATTGCGAGAATTTCGTCATTCTGAACACCTCGGGCGGACGCGCGGACTTCACCTCGCCGCTGAGCAGCAATGGCGAACGCGTGATGGGCGCGTTCTTCGGGCAATCGAGTTTCGCCACCCACGCACTGGTGCCGGCGCGCAGTGTCGTGGTGGTCGACAAGGACGTGGACCTGGTGGCCACCTCCCCGTTCGGGTGCGGTGTGCAGACCGGTGCGGGCGCGGTCGCCAATGTCATGAAGCCGGGGCCGAACGACTCGCTGGCGATCTTCGGCGTCGGCGGCGTGGGGATGGCGGCCCTCATGGCGGCCCGTGCCATCGGCGCGGGAACCATTGTCGCCATCGACCTTTCCGCCGATCGGCTGGCCGTGGCCAAGGAGCTCGGCGCGGACGTCACCATCGACGGCGCGGCCGAGGACGTGGTGGCGCAGATCGTCGCGGCGACCAACGGTGGCGCGAACTTCGCGCTCGACACGACCGCCCTCAATGCCGTCATCGCCAAGGGCCTGGAGGCGTTGGCCCCCATGGGCACCCTCGTGCTCGTCGGACTGGGCGAGGCCAGCATGGACCTCGAAATCGGCCACCTCACCGGCAACGGCAAGGCCGTCCGGGGCTGCATCGAGGGCAGTGGTGATCCGCAGCAATTCATTCCGCAACTGCTGCGATGGCACGCCGAAGGCAAGTTCCCGATCGAGAAGATCAGCAAGACCTACGCATTCACCGATATCGACACCGCGGTCGCGGACGCCCACCACGGCACCACGATCAAGCCCATTCTCGCCTTCCAGTGAGAACGACGCACTCGCGCGCGGCTGGTGCCGGGCGCGAGTGCGGGTCGGTGTGAACGCGAAAAAGCGGCGGCCCCAGGGATTTTCCCTGGGACCGCCGCTCTTGGTTTCAGCGCCGGAAGGCTACGCAGAGGCCGCCTTCTCGACCGCCCGCAGCTGGCCCTGTGCCTTGGCCAGCGCGGCCGGGCTCGCATCCGGGTCGGCGACAACGGCCTTGGCGGCCGCCTCGTCGATATCGAAGGCGAAATCGGCGGATTCGGCCAGCACGCGCACCGAAGTGGCGGTGACCGAGAAGAACCCGCCGTGCACGGCCACGACCACACGCTCGTCGTCGTCGGACACGATGGTCACGGTGCCGCCCTCGACCAGCTGCCCGAGCAGCGGTTCGTGGCCGGCCAGGATGCCGATCTCACCCTCCGTGGTCTGAGCCGAGACGAACTTCGCCCGGCCCGACCACAGCAGCCGCTCGACGGCGACCAGATCAACTGACATATCCGCCATGGTGGACTACTTCCCGGCGATCTTCTTCGCAGCAGCCTCGACGTCGTCCAGGCCACCGCAGGAGTTGAACGCCTGCTCCGGCAGGTGGTCGAACTCGCCCTTGCAGACCCGATCGAAGTCGTCGATGGTCTGCTCCAGCGGCACGACGGAACCCTCCTGGCCGGTGAACTTCTCGGCCACGATGAAGTTCTGGCCCAGGAACTTCTCCAGGCGACGGGCGCGACCGACGAGGACCTTGTCCTCTTCGGAGAGCTCGTCCATACCCAGAATCGCGATGATGTCCTGGAGTTCCTTGTACTTCTGCAGGATTCGCTTGACCTCGTTGGCCACCCGGAAGTGACGCTCGCCGACGATCGATGCCTCGAGGATTCGCGAGGTCGACGACAGCGGGTCGACGGCCGGGTAGATGCCCTTCTGCGAAATCGGACGCGACAGCTCGGTGGTGGCGTCCAGGTGCGCGAAGGTGGTGGCCGGCGCGGGGTCGGTGTAGTCGTCCGCGGGCACGTAGATCGCCTGCATCGAGGTGATCGAGCGGCCACGGGTCGACGTGATGCGCTCCTGCAGCTGACCCATCTCGTCCGCCAGGGTCGGCTGGTAACCGACGGCCGAAGGCATACGACCCAGCAGGGTCGAGACCTCGGAACCGGCCTGGGTGAAGCGGAAGATGTTGTCGATGAACAGCAGAACGTCCTGGTTCTGGACGTCGCGGAAGTACTCGGCCATGGTCAGGGCCGAGAGGGCGACGCGCATACGCGTCCCCGGCGGCTCGTCCATCTGGCCGAAGACGAGGGCGGTGTCCTGGAGGACGCCCATCTCTTCCATTTCCAGGTGCAGGTCGGTGCCCTCACGGGTGCGCTCACCGACGCCCGCGAACACGGACGTACCGGAGAACTCACGCGCGATACGGGTGATCATCTCCTGGATCAGAACGGTCTTGCCGACACCGGCACCACCGAACAGACCGATCTTGCCACCCTTCACGTACGGGGTGAGCAGGTCGATGACCTTGATGCCCGTCTCCAGGATCTCGGTCTTACCCTCGAGCTGGTCGAAGGCGGGCGGCTGGCGGTGGATGCCCCACTGCTCGCCGTCGCGGCCCAGGCCGGGGGTGTCGAGGCAGTCGCCGAGCGCGTTGAACACGTGGCCCTTGACGACGTCACCGACGGGCACCGAGATCGGCTTGCCGGTGTCGCGCACCTCGGCGCCACGGATCAGACCGTCGGTCGGCTGCATCGAGATGGTGCGAACGATGTTGTCGCCCAGGTGCTGCGCGACCTCGAGGGTCAGGGTCTTGGCCACGGACGCGAGCGCGATGTCCACGTTCAGGGCGTTGTACAGGTCGGGAATGGAACCGCGCGGGAACTCGACGTCCACGACGGGTCCGATGACGCGGGCGACACGGCCTGTGCCGACCCGGGTTTCAGTAGCTGCGGTCATTGGTTCTCTTCCTGG
This sequence comes from Nocardia sp. CA-151230, assembly GCF_050942175.1. Classification (NCBI taxonomy): domain Bacteria; kingdom Bacillati; phylum Actinomycetota; class Actinomycetes; order Mycobacteriales; family Nocardiaceae; genus Nocardia; species Nocardia sp. CA-151230. The sequence continues at coordinate 1,333,155 of NZ_CP192061.1, read as the reverse complement.
GCCTTAGTCGCGGTCCGAGCTCGACGCCAGCGCGTTGGCGCCACCGACGATTTCCGTGATTTCCTGCGTAATCTGTGCCTGGCGCAACGAGTTCGCGGTCCGGGTCAGCGAGTTGACCAGTTCCGTGGCGTTGTCCGTCGCGGCCTTCATGGCGGTGCGGCGCGCAGCCGACTCCGATGCCGCCGCCTCGAGCAGCGACGAGTAGATCCGAGTGTTGACGTACTTCGGCAGCAGCGCGCCCAGCAGGCGATCCGCGTCCGGCTCGAACTCGTACTGGGCGACCGGCTGCGAGTTTCCGTCGGTGAAGCTGTCCGGACCCATCTCGAAGTTCTCGTCCACGAACGTCACCTGGATCGGCGCCAGGCGACGCACCTCCGGCTGCTGCGACAGCATCGACACGAAACGCGTGTAGACGATGTGCAGTTCGTCGACGCCGGCCATGGTGCCGACCCCGTTCGGGGACGCCACCTCACCGTCGGATCCGGCCATGAACGCCTCGACCAGGTGGTTGCACGCGGCGGACGCGTCCACGTAGTTCGGCTGCTGGGAGAAGCCCAGCCAGGAACCGTTCACGGTGCGACGGCGGAAGGTGTAGTACGTCAGGCCCTTCGCGCCCATCACGTACAGCACCGGCTCCTTGCCCTCGGTGCGCAGCGTGGTCATGAGCTCCTCGGCGCGCTTGAGCACGTTGGAGTTGTAGCCACCGCACATACCGCGGTCGGAGGTGATGACCAGAACCGCTGCGCGGCGGGCGTTCTCACGCTCGGTGAGCAGCGGGTGGTTGAGATTGCCGCTGGCGCTGGCCAATTCGGCGAGCACCTTGGTGATCTCTTCCGCGTACGGCTTGGCGGCGGCAACGCGGGCCTGCGCCTTGCTGATTCGCGAGGTCGCGATCAGTTCCTGGGCCTTGGTGATCTTCTTGATCGAGCTCACGGAACGAATACGGGAGCGAAGTTCACGCACGCTTGGCATTAGCGGTTCACACTCCCTTCATTCGTCGATTCGGTCATTCGCATGTGCTCGTCTCGATTACTTCTCGACGTGCTTGCGGGTGACGGAAAGAGACTCGACCTCTTCGTGGTCCAGCTGGCCGGCCTCGGCCTCGACGACGCGGGTGCCGTCGGACGCCAGGAAGCCCTGCTTGAACTTGTCGGTCGCGGCCTTGATGGCGTCGGCGGCCTCGCCCTCGAGCACCTTGGCGCCGCCCTGCAGGGCGTCGAAGGAGGACTGCACGCTGGCGTGCAGGCTCTCCAGCAGCTCGGAGTTGAAGCGGCGGATGTCGCCGACCGGGACGGAGTCGTAGTAGCCGCCGTCCACCAGGAACAGCGAAACGACCTGGTCCTCGACCGAAACCGGAGCGTACTGGTCCTGCTTGAGCAGCTCGACCCAGCGCGCGCCACGCTCCAGCTGGGCCAGCGAGGCGGCATCCAGGTCGGAGGCGAAGGCGGAGAACGCCTCGAGCTCACGGTAGGAGGCCAGCTCCAGACGCAGCGAACCGGAGACCTTCTTCATGGCCTTGGTCTGCGCGGCGCCACCGACTCGGGACACCGAGATACCGACGTTGATGGCCGGGCGGACACCCTTGTTGAAGAGGTCCGACTCCAGGAACACCTGGCCGTCGGTGATGGAGATGACGTTGGTCGGGATGAACGCCGAGACGTCGTTGGCCTTGGTCTCGATGATCGGCAGACCGGTCATCGAGCCCGCGCCCAGCGCGTCGGACAGCTTCGCGCAACGCTCCAGCAGACGCGAGTGCAGGTAGAAGACGTCACCCGGGTACGCCTCGCGGCCCGGCGGGCGGCGCAGCAGCAGCGAGATGGCGCGGTAGGCCTCGGCCTGCTTGGACAGGTCGTCGAACACGATCAGGACGTGCTTGCCCTGGTACATCCAGTGCTGGCCGAGGGCCGAACCGGTGTAGGGGGCCAGCCACTTGAAGCCGGCGGAGTCCGACGCGGGCGCCGCGACGATGGTGGTGTACTCCATCGCGCCGTGCGCCTCGAGGGCGGACTTCACACCCGCGATGGTGGAGCCCTTCTGGCCGATCGCGACGTAGATGCAGCGCACCTGCTTCGACGGATCGCCGGTGGCCCAGTTGGCCTTCTGGTTGATGATGGCGTCGATGCAGACCGCGGTCTTACCGGTCTTGCGGTCGCCGATGACGAGCTGACGCTGGCCGCGGCCGATGGCGGTCAGGGCGTCGATGGCGGTGATGCCGGTGGCCATGGGCTCACCGACCGGCTGACGCTCCAGCACGGTCGCGGCCTGCAGCTCGAGCACGCGGCGCTCGTCGGCCTCGATCTCGCCCAGGCCGTCGATCGGCGCGCCCAGCGGGTCGATGACGCGGCCGAGGAACTTGTCGCCCACGGGAACCGAGAGCACGTCGCCGGTGCGGCGGACCTGCTGGCCCTCTTCGATGGTGTCGAACTCACCCAGGATGACGGCACCGATCTCGGTGTCCTCCAGGTTCAGCGCCACGCCGAGGACGCCGCCCGGGAACTCCAGCAGCTCGTTGGCCATCGCGGACGGCAGGCCGCTGATGTGGGCGATACCGTCGCCGGTGTCGGTGACGACACCGACCTCTTCGATGGAGGTCTCGGGGGTGTAGCTCTGGGTGTAGCTCTCGATCGCGCTACGGATCTCATCGGGGGAGATCGTCAGCTCCGCCATGTTCTTCCTGCTCTCGCTGTGGTCTCGAATGTCGGTGTGTTACTGCGCTTCTGGCGTTTGTCTCTAAGCGAGAGACTGACGCAAGCGCTGGAGCCGCCCGACGGCGCTGCCGTCGATCAGGTCGTCGCCCACGCGGACGACGACGCCGGCCAACAGGCTCGGGTCCTCTTCCACGTGCACCGTGATCGGCTTGTCGTAGATGCGCTGCAGCGACGCGGCGAGGTGCTCGCGCTGCTGCGGCGTCAGGGCCACCGCGGCGCGCACGTGCGCCACGATCTGCTCCCGGAGCGAAGCCGCCAGGTCGGACAGCTCGTCGATGGCCGCGCCGGCATCACCCTTGTGGCGCAGCACGGCCTGCTCGGCCAGCTGCAGGGTGATGTCCTCGACCTTGCCCGCGAGCAGACGCTGCACCAGGGCACGCTTGGCTTCCGCCGGCTTGCCGTGGTCCTGCAGCGCCTGCTCCAGGTCCGGGTTGTCGTCGATGATCCGGGCCAGCCGGAACAGCTCGTCCTCGACCGCGGTCAGGCGGCCACGCTCGTCCGCGGCGCGCAGCAGCGCTTCGCGGCCGAGCAGGACCAGCGTGTCGACCAGATCGCGGGCCCGCGACCAGTCCTGGGCCACCGCCGTGGTCAGCACGGCCAGGGTGGTGCCGCTGATCTTGCCGCCGAAGACGCGTTCGGCCAGCTCGGCGCGTGCCGAACTCGACACCGACTTATCCGCGAGCGCCACACGCAGCGAACGCTGGTCGTCGAGGACGGCGACAACGGCGAACAGTTCCGACCCCGTAGTAGCCGCGACGGTGTCGCTACCGGTCAGAGCGGCCCGAAGAGCTTCCCGCGCACGGGAACTCGCCTCGCGGCTCGCTGCGTACATGCTTCCCACTTTCGGCTCGTTACCTTCCGACCCCGATGCCGGCGTTCGCATCCAGTTCCGCGAGGAACCGGTCGATCGACGCCGCCTGCTTGGCCTCGTCGGCCACCGACTGACCGATCATCTTCTCGGCCAGGTCGACCGCGGTACGGCCCAGCTCGGACCGCAGCTCGGTCACGATCTGCTGGCGCTGTGCCTCCAGCTGCGAGTGACCGGCGGCCACGATGCGGTCGGCCTCGGCCTGCGCATCGGCACGCATCTGCGACAGGATGGCCGCACCCTGGGTGCGGGCTTCCTCACGGATACGGGCAGCCTCGAGGCGAGCCTCGGCCAGCTGCTCCTGGTACTGCTGCAGGGTGGCCTGCGCCTCGGCCTGCACGGCCTCGGCCTTGGCGATACCGCCCTCGATCTTCTCGGAACGCTCGTCGAGCACCTTGGTCAGGCGCGGGACGACGTACTTGGCGAAGACAAAGGCGATAACGATGAAGACGACCGCAGACCAGAAAATGTCATACGGCTCCGGGATGAGGGGGTTCACGTCGGAAGACCCCTCAGCCGCGAGCAGATAGGTGCTGTTCATCGTTGATTCCTAGTCTTGGGCCGGAATCAGAAAATGAAGCCGGCGACGAGACCGATCAGCGCCAGGGCCTCGGTGAACGCGATACCCAGGAACATGTTGGTCCGGATGGTGCCCTGCAGCTCGGGCTGACGGGCGATGCCCTCGATGGCCTTACCGACAACGATGCCAACACCGATGCCGGGGCCGATCGCAGCGAGGCCGTAACCGATGGCGCCGAAGCCCTTGGACTTGGACTCGGCAACTTCAGCAGCCAGGTACGAGAGGGTGCTCATGTGTGTTTCATTCCCTTTCTGTCGCCCACCCGCCGGGCGGCGTGGAAGGCAGGTTTGTGATGTTGGTGCGGTCGGTCAGTGAGAGTCGGCGTGCTGCGCCAGACCGATGTAGACAGCGGTCAGCAGCGCGAACACGTACGCCTGCAGGAAAACCACCAGCAGCTCGAAGAGGGTGAAGCCGAGGCCCGCGAGCAGCGAGAACGGCGAGAACACCTTCATCCAGGAGACGGCATCGAACAGGAAGAACTGGGTGGCACTGAAGAACAGCACCAACATGATGTGGCCGGCCAGCATGTTCGCCAGAAGACGGACGGTCAGCGTGAACGGGCGCAGCACGAAGGTCGAGATGAACTCGATCGGGATCAGCAGCAGGTGCAGCGCGGCCGGCACATCCGGCACCACGATGGACGAGCGCATGTACTTCAGGAAGCCGTACTTCTTGATGCCCACGTAGTTGAAGGTGACGTAGGCGACGACCGCCAGCACCAGGGGCATGCCGATTCGCGCGTTCGACGAGATGTTCAGGCCCGGAATGACACCCGAGAAGTTCAGGAACAGCACGGTGAAGAAGATCGACGCGATCAGCGGGAAGAACTTCTTGCCGGATTCCTTGCCGAGCACCTCGTCGCAGATCTGCTCCTTGACGAACACCAGACCGGTTTCGGCGACATTCTGGAGTCCGCGCGGAACCAGCTGCGGCCGACGGAAAGCGGCAAACATCACAGCCAGGAGAACGACCGACATGAGGATGCGAATCAGCATCAAACGGTCGAGCTCGAAAGGCGTCCCCTCGAACAGCACTGCTGGAGGGAAGAAGTCGTTGAGTGACGGCGCGTGGAACTCGCCCGCCAAAATGGTGACGCTCAGCGTTCTCTCCCGTGGTCGGCCGCAGGAGATAGTTTTCTCCTGCGGTTCGATCGGACATTGACGATCTGGTGGGTCGACTCAGGTCGGCTCGAAGTTCGTCAGCAGCTGTGGCATCACGCCCTGGCGTCTGTACGCGCGTCGGCGACATCGTCGACGGTGCAGAACCGCGACCCGACAGGGTCCGGTACGGCTGTAAGCATAACCTGCTCTCAAGCGGGCCTCAGCGGACCCCCCTGTTGATTCGGTTGGCTACAGGTAAAGAGTTTATCAAGTTATCTACGACAATGCGTAGGGGGTCGCGGAAACGCGTGACGAACGGTGTTTCGCGAGGTCGCCGCGGGGATCCCGGGCTACAGGTCGCGGTCCACCTGCACGGTCGGAACCCGTTGGCGCAGAAGACCGTACGTCTCCGCGCCCAGCACGATGAGCAGCGCGCCGACCACGGTGCAGAACAGGGCACCGCGGCTGTAGAAGTCGTACTGCTGGAGCACTGCGACGACAATCACTGTCAGCAGCAGCTTTCCGACCCAGCTGCCGAGCAGCACGATGCCCTGCAGGCCGGATTCGATCTTCGCGCTGAACAACACCGACGCGGCGGTGGTGAGGATGAAGGCGCCACCCAGGGCGGCGCCGATCAACGCGCCCCACAGGCCGGGTAGGCCCGCGAAGACGGTCGAGAGGATGGCCGAAACCACAACCAGCACAGCCAAACCGGCGATGCCATAGCGCAGTGCCGCGCGCAGCGGGGCGTCGGGACCGGGATCGAAAGGCGTGCTCACGATCAGCAACTCTACCCGGCGACGTGATCGCGATCGCGGGGCGGTTTGCGGACGGAGTTGATCTTCAGTTCCCGCCAGGACGGCACCGCGGTGACGATCAGCGCGAAAACCAGACCGGCGGCGAACAGCAGCACCACCATGCGCCTGTCCGAGATCAGCGAGGTCCCGACCGCGCCGAATGCGAGCACGCTCACCCACAGATAGATCACCAGCACCACGCGGCGCTGTGAATGCCCGATCTGCAGCAAACGGTGATGCAGATGCATTTTGTCGGGCGTGGAAAAACTCACACCTGCGCGAACACGGCGGACCACCGCCAAAACAAGATCGAGTACCGGAATGAACATCACCGCACCCACCAGCAACAACGGCGACAGCAGACCCACGATGTCGCGCGGGCCGTAACCCTGCAGCGGAATTCGACCGGAAGCGCCGGTGGACACCGCGGCCAGCATCAATCCGATGAGCATGGATCCGGTATCACCCATGAAAATGCGGGCCGGAGAGAAATTGTGCGGCAGAAATCCCAGGCACGCACCGGCCAGCGCCGCGGCCAGCAACGCGGGCGGATAGGTGTCGGTGGAACCGCCCACCTCATAGAGCAAACCCACGGTGAACACGAAAACCGCGACGGCCGCGATGAAACCGAGGCCCGCGGCCAAACCATCCAGGCCGTCCACGAAATTCATGGCATTCACGACCGTCACCGTGATGCCCACCGTCACCAAACCGCCCTGGAGCGGATCGAGCACCACGGTCTCGTTGGTGAAGGGGTTGTAGATGGCCACCCAGCTCAGGCCCATCACCGCCATCACACCCGCCGCGGTGATCTGGCCGACCAGCTTGGTCAGCCAGTCCAGGCCCCAGCGGTCGTCGATGATGCCGACCAGCACGATGAGTGTGGCCGCGGCCAGCACCGCCGGAATGTCCTTGGGATAGTCGAATCCGCGGCGCAGGGCCGGCAGCTGGTGGGCGAACAGCACGGCCGCCAGCAGGCCCAGATAGATGCCCAACCCGCCCATTCGCGGAATCGGCTTCACGTGCACATCGCGCTCACGCGGAATGGCGACCGCACCGAAGGCGATGGCCAGCACCCGGATTCCACCGGTGGTCAGGTAGGCGATGACCGTGGCGACGAGCAGCACCAGCAGCAGCTCCCGCAGCGGGACGACCGCGCCCTGGCTGAATACGCCCTGACTCAGCAGCATTTAACGGGCCGTCACCGCGCGCCCGCCTGACGGAGCTCCTCGGGCGACATGCCGAGCACCTCCGCGACCTTCTCGACCGGCACCGCGCCCTCGCGCAGAATGCGCGGGGTGTCCGCGGTGAGATCGACGATGGTGGACGCCACCGCGTGATCAGCCGGTCCGCCGTCGAGGTACACCCCGACCAGATCGCCCAGCTGCGCCTGCGCCTCGGCCACCGTGGTGGCGGGCGGCTGCCCGGAGACGTTCGCGCTCGACACCGCCAGCGGACCCACCTCGCGCAGCAGCTCCAGCGCGACCGGGTGCAGCGGCATGCGAAGCATCACCGTGCCACGTGCGTCACCCAGATCCCAGGCCAGCGAAGGGGCCTGCTGCACAACGAGACTCAGCCCGCCCGGCCAGAAGGCGCGGATCAGCTCGCGGGCCTGTGGGCGCACCGAGAAGACCAGTCCGTCGATGGTGTTCCACGACCCGACCAGCACCGGCACCGGCATGTCCCGCCCTCGCCGCTTGGCGGCCAGCAGCGCGCTCACCGCCTGACTGTCGAACGCGTCGGCAGCGAGTCCGTAGAGCGTGTCGGTCGGAATGACGGCCAATCGCCCGGACTTCAGCGTGCTGCGCGCGGCACTCAGGCCGGCGGCGCGGGAGTCGGGATCGGCACAGTCGTAGACGGTACTCACGGCTGACATCTTGGCACGGATCAACTCTCGATAGCTCTCAGGGGCAAGCCCCTGAAACCCCGGGAATCCCGGGGGCTCCGTCCCCGAACCCCCGACGAGCCATTCGAGCCAGGACCTCGAACCCCCCGCCGAGCGTTGGAGCCCCGGCCCCGAACGCTCGACGAGGCGTCACAGCCCGCCCGAACCCGCGACCAGACGTTGCAGCCCCGACCCCGGACCCTTGGCCAGACGTTGCAGCCCGCCCGAACCCTGGACGAGACGTTGCAGCCCCGGCCCGCCGAACGCCGACCCGGGTAAGCGCGACGGCCGTAAGCACTGGAAAGGGCCCTTGCGGCCGCTGCCGCGGGACACGACGAGCGTCCAGGGGCGTGGATTCGCAGGATCGGCACTCTTCGTACGGATTGCGGGGATGCCGGGCGAACGTAGGCTCGGGGGTGACGAAGGAGGCACGACTCATGATGCGTGCGATCTGGAACGGGACGGTTATCGCCGAGGCTCCACGGACCGTGGAGGTCGAGGGGAATCAGTACTTTCCGGTGGAGTCGTTGAAGCGGGAGTTCTTCAGCGAGAGTTCCCACCACACCGTGTGCCCGTGGAAGGGCATTGCGAGCTACTACTCGGTCACGGTGGACGGGAAGGAGAATGCGGACGCGGCCTGGTACTACCCGAAGCCGAGCCCGCTGGCGCGCAAGATCAAGGATCATGTCGCGTTCTGGCACGGCGTGGAGATCGAGGGCAGCCCCGAGTAACCGTCAGTCGGCGATGCGGCGGGCCACCACGAAGCGGGGTTTTCCGGCGAGGTCGGGGTGTTCGACGATGTCGGTGAAGCCGCCGTGGTCGGCGAAGAGGGCGGCGACGCCGGAGCCGTTGGTGTCGTCGTGTTCGACTGCCACCGTGCCGTCTTCGCGCAGGAGGCGGGCGATGGTGGCGGTCATGGGGCGGATGACGGACAGGCCGTCGGGGCCGCCGAAGAGGGCGCGGTGCGGGTCGTGGTCGATCACCTCGGGATCGAGTTCGGCGTCCTCGGGGATGTAGGGCGGGTTGCAGACGACCACGTCCACTCGGCCGTTGAGCTGCTCGAGGATGGCGGGGTCGGTGACGTCGCCGGCGTGCAGGTCGATCGGGGTGTCGCCCTCGTCGGCCAGTTGCACTGCATTGCGGCGGGCCCAGGCCAGGGCCTCGGTGTCGAGTTCGACGGCATGCACCTGGGCGTCGGGGCGGGCATGCGCGATGGCCAGGGCCAGCGCGCCGGAACCGGTGCACAGGTCCACCACGATCGGCTGATGCTCGTGGCCGAGGGCTTCGAGCTGACCGAGCGCCCAGGCGAACAGCAATTCCGTCTCCGGGCGTGGGACGAAGACTCCGGGACCGACCGCGAGGTCGATCTCCCCCATCGCCGCGGTGCCCGTAAGGTGCTGCAGCGGAACGCGCTCCGCCCGTCTGGCGACCAGCTTGCGGTACTCCTCCAGCTGGTCGGGGGTGAGCATGGGCATGAGGGCGAGGCGCCCCCGATCGACGCCCAGCACATGTGCCGCAAGGTATTCCGCGTCGGCCTGCGGGCTGTGGACCCCGGCCGCGACCAGGATCTCGACGGCCTCCCGGACCGCGGGGCGCAACGGTACACGACTCACGGTTCGCAGCCTTTCACTCCCCCGCCTCTCCGAGCCTTCAGCGGACGGCCAAGAGCCGTCGACCGCCGCGCATCCGTGCCGACGGTCGCGTGCCGAACCGATTCTGGACGTACCCGAGGAGTTACCCCGGGCGCGACGCAATCAGTTGTCACGTTGGGAGACGATACTGGCCGCCGAACGCTGACCGTGATGGTATGCCGGTTATTCCGCTTATTCCGCGGCGAGGCGGGCGGCGCGGTCGGCTTCGCCCAGGGCGTTGAACAGGTCATCGAGGTTGCCGTCCAGCACCGAGTCCAGGTTGTGCGCCTTGAAACCGATGCGGTGATCGGCGATGCGATTCTCCGGGAAGTTATAGGTGCGGATGCGCTCGGAGCGGTCCACCGTGCGGATCTGCGACGCGCGACCCGCGGCCGCGTCGGCATCGGCCTGTTCCTCGGCGAGGGCCTGCAGCCGCGCCGCCAGCACCTGCTTGGCGCGAATCTTGTTCTGCAGCTGCGAACGTTCGTTCTGGCAGGTTACCACCAGGCCGGTGGGCAGGTGGGTGATGCGCACGGCCGAGTCGGTGGTGTTGACGCCCTGGCCGCCCTTGCCGGAGGAGCGGTAGACGTCGATCCGCAGGTCCTTCTCGTCGATCTCGACTTCCTCGACCTCGTCCGGCTCCGGGTACACCAGCACGCCCGCGGCCGAAGTGTGAATGCGCCCTTGGGATTCGGTCACCGGCACGCGCTGCACGCGGTGCACGCCGCCCTCGAACTTGAGCTTGGACCACACGCCGTCGCGGGTCGCTTCCTTGCTCTTGATGGAGAAGCTGGCGTCCTTGTACCCGTCCAGATCGGAGTAGGTGACGCCGAGCACCTCGACCTTCCAGCCGGCCCGCTCCGCGTAGCGCAGGTACATACGGGCCAGATCGGAGGCGAACAGCGCCGATTCCTCGCCGCCCTCACCGGATTTCACCTCGAGGATGACATCGTCGGCATCGTGCGGGTCGCGCGGCGCGAGCAGGTCGGTGAGCTGCTTGTCCAGCTCCTCCACCTGCTCCTGCAGCCCCGGGACCTCGGCGGCGAAGGACGAATCGTCGGCCGCGAGCTCCTCGGCGGCGTCCAGATCCTCGCGCGCGGTCTTCAGCCTGGTGTAGGTGGCCATGATCGGGCCGAGCTCGGCGAAACGCTTACCCACGCGCCGTGCTGCTCCGGGATCGTTGTGCAGCGCCGGGTCTGCGAGCTGAGTTTCCAGACCGGCGTACTCAGCCAGGATGTCATCGATCGCGGACGGGGCCGCCTGCTTGTCGGCCATGGCGTGTGGGCTCCTTCGAGAACTTGGTTCTGGATACAGGCGAGAGACGAACCGCCCACGGTTCGCGGCCCGGCTCGATTCTGGACTGACGGAGCGGGGGAGCGAAGCGGAGGAGGAAAAACGAGCTTGCAGGGCCGCGACCGCCTTCACCACTCCGCGGCTCGCCGGAGCGAAGCGGAGGCAATGGAACGCGGAGGCAACTAAACACAGACGCCCGGCCTGCGGTTGTGCAGGACGGGCGTCGGCGGGACAGCTACTTGGCAGCCTTGTCGCGCTTGCCGTAGCGGGCCTCGAAGCGAGCCACGCGGCCACCGGTGTCCAGAATCTTCTGCTTGCCCGTGTAGAACGGGTGGCACTGGGAGCAGACCTCGACCGTGATCTGGCCCGACTCCTTGGTGCTCTTGGTCTGGAAGGTGTTGCCGCAGCCGCACACGACCGTGGTGTCCACGTACGTGGGGTGAATTCCTGCCTTCATGGGTGTCCTTTCGAAAGGCTCCGGGTCGCCTGGCGATGCGAGACGTGAACCGGAACCGACTAGGCATGGTTGCCGACGGAACAGTATATGTGCCGTGAGCGAGTGGTCGTCACGAGGGGTGACACCGTCGTGAACAGGTGGTTGAACCGGTTTGTTCCCGGCTGTTCGCCCATAAAACTACGGGCACGCATATTTCGTGTATTCGAGTGAGGCTGGAAGTCGAGTAGCTCGCTACTCAGGACTACGAACACTCATGTTCATAGAGTTTGTCCAGGTGAGAGTCACGCGACCATCGGAAGGGCAGCAGTGACCAGGAAGGACGCGACGATCGGGGACCCGTCCCTCGTCACCGTGCACGCCGAGGCCGGGAGGGCAGACCGGCGGCGCGCGGAGCTCGTCGCGGGGGCGGTCCTCGTCACACTGACGCTTCTGGCGGTAGCGGGTTGGTGGATGGCTCCCGGAGAGTCCGGCAACGCGGTGGGACCCCTGAGCCCGACCCCCATCCCGCCGCGGGGGGACGCCACCCTCACCTACACAGCGGTCACGGCAGCGGACATGTCCGGTGCCGTGACCGCGCTCATTCTCGGCTTCATGATCGCCGGCGGCGCGCTGATCGGACTGTTCTTCTACAGCCCGCGCCCGGTCCCGGGAAGACCGGAGGCACTGCCGGAACGACGGCGGCGGCTCCGCAGAAGCGGAGCCGCCGTCGTCAATAGCCTTGTGCTACAGGCTCATTCGTCGAGCGCGCCCGGGGCGGTCTTGGAGACCGTCATCAGGAACTCGACATTGCTCTTGGTCTTCTTCAACCGGTCGACCAGCAGGTCGATGGCCTGATGTGAATCCAGGCCGGAGAGCACGCGGCGCAGCTTGTGCAGGACCGCGGCCTCGTCGGGCGACATCAGCAGATCGTCGCGGCGGGTGCCGGACGGGTTGACGTCGACCGCCGGGAACACACGACGCTCGGCGATCTTGCGGTCGAGCTTGAGCTCGGCGTTACCCGTGCCCTTGAACTCCTCGAAGATGACCGTGTCACCGGTGGAACCGGTCTCCACCATCGCGGTGGCGATGATGGTGAGCGAGCCGCCGTTCTCGATATTGCGGGCCGCGCCGAGGAACCGCTTGGGCGGGTACAGCGCGGTGGAATCCACACCACCGGAAAGGATTCGGCCCGAGGCCGGGGACGAGTTGTTGTACGCACGGCCCAATCGGGTGATCGAGTCGAGCAGCACGACGACGTCCTGACCCTGCTCCACCAGGCGCTTGGCCCGCTCGATGGCGAGCTCGGCGACCGAGGTGTGGTCGCTCGGCGGCCGGTCGAACGTGGAGGCGATGACCTCGCCGCGCACCGAGCGCTGCATATCGGTCACTTCCTCGGGACGCTCGTCCACCAGCACCACCATCAGGTAGCACTCGGGGTTGTTGACCGAGATCGCGTTCGCGATGTCCTGCATGATCGTGGTCTTACCCGCCTTGGGCGGGGACACGATCAGCGCGCGCTGACCCTTACCGATCGGCATGATCAGATCGATGATGCGCGTGGTCAGCTTGTTCGGCTGGGTCTCCAGCCGCAGGCGCTGGTTCGGGTACAGCGGGGTCAGCTTGTTGAATTCCGGTCGGCGCTTGGCACTTTCGACGTCCGCGCCGTTGACCGTGTCCAACCGCACCAGCGGATCGAACTTCTGCCGCTGGTTGCTCTGGTCGCCGTCGCGCGGAGCGCGGACCGCACCGGTGATGGCGTCACCGCGGCGCAGGCCGTTCTTGCGGACCAGGTTCATCGAGACGTACACGTCGTTCGGGCCGGCCAGGTAGCCGGAGGTGCGGACGAACGCGTAGTTGTCGAGCACGTCGAGGATGCCGGCGACCGGCTGCAGGACATCGTCCTCGCGGATCTCCATCTCGCGGGCCTCGCCACCGGCGGCGCCGCCCTCGCGGTCCCGCCCGCGACGACGCTCGCGGAAGCGACGGCCCCGGCGGCCGCGGCCGCCTTCCTCGTCGTCACCGCCGCGATCATCACGCTGGTTGCCGCGGCCGGCGCCGTTCTGGCTCTGCTGGTTGCGCTCGCCCTGGTCGCGACGCTCGCCCTGGTCGCGACGCTCGCCCTGATCGCGACGCTCGCCCTGGTTGCCACGATCGCGACGGCGCTCGCCGCCCTCCTGCTCGCCCTTGTCGGCGGCGGGAGCCTCGGCGGTGGTCTCGGCGGTGGCGGCACCACGCTGCTCGCGGCCCCGGCGCTGGCGACCGCGGCCGCGCTGGCCACCGTCCCGGCTGTCGTCGCCGCCCTCGGCGCGGGCGCTCTCGCCCTCCTCGCGCTTGGATTCGCGCGTCTCCGAAGCGTTTTGGCGCGACTCGGCGTCGGCCTTGCGCGCTTCGACCTTGTCCGCGCGGCCGGCCTTCGCCTCCGCCTTCACCTCGGCCGTGGCCGGAGCGGAGTCGGCAACAGCAGCGGCCTTCTTCACCTCGCGCGCGGGGGCCGGCACGGACTCCCCGCCGCTCGGCGCGTCCTCGGCCTTGGCCTTCGCGTTCCGCGTGGGCTTGCCGCCGGCGGCGGCAACAGGCTTGGCGCCCCCGGCCTGGTTCTCCTTGATAGCGGCGATGAGATCACCCTTACGCATCCCGGAAGTGCCTCGGATACCGAGCTCTCCCGCAAGCGCACGCAACTGCGGCAACAACATTCCAGTCAGCCCCGATCGTGCGACGTCAGTTTGTTCGCTCATCTTCGAAATCTGTCCGGAGTCACTTTCGCGGCTACCCGAGGACGCTGAATCACTATCCGTCCCGGGTGTCGCGAGCAGGTCCGTATCTGTCACGGAAATCCTTTCCTTCCCTCGACCGCCGTGTGCCTGTTCGAGGGTTCCTCCTGCAGTCCGGTCACATGCCGGACTCGGATGCCGTATCGCCTGTCCCGCCGGGCCGGTGGGGTTGCCACCACGTGGGCTTCGCCACCGAGTGCTGGTGCTCATCCAACTGACAAGGTGGGAGAGATCATTCCAGTTGACCGGCTACCCCCAAGTTTCGAGCCTCAAGCCTCGAGCCTGAGCAAGGAGCCTCTGGAGCGATTTGCCCTGATGAAGCACCGGCGTCTGACGCGCACGATGTACGGACTCGCTCAGGATAGCTCCCACCTTTTACATCGGCAAGGCAGGCACGCTGTCAATCCACCGAGACGCCGCCGGCGATGCCCGGCTCGAGAACGCGCATGCCGTCCGCGATCGCGAGTTCGCGCAGTTCTTCGGGGAATTCGCTGGTCGCGAAGGCGAGCACGGTCGGGCCCGCGCCCGACACGGTGGCCGCGATGCCCGCGTCGCGCAACCGTTCCACCCATTTGGTGGTGAGCGGCAGCGCCGAGGCGCGGTAGCCCTGGTGTAGCCGGTCGGCCGTGGCGGGAAGCAGCAGGTCGGGCCGCTGCGTCAAGGCGACTACGGCGAGCGCGGACCGGCTGGCATTGAAGGCCGCGTCCACGTGCGGAACCGTCTCCGGGAGCAGGCCGCGGGTGTGCGCGGTGGCGGAACGCTCCTCGGGAATGAGCACCACGGGCCGCAGCGAGGGATGCGGCTCCAGTTGCACCGCGCGGTACAGGCGGGCGTGATGCGCGTCGGCACTGCCGTTTTCGTCCGCCGAACGGTCGGTTTCCGTCCAGCACACCACGAATCCGCCCAGGATGCTGGCGGACGAATTATCCGGGTGGCCTTCGAATTCACCGGCCAGCTGGACCAGCACGTCATCGCCGTAGGCCAGCTCCGGATCGAACTTCGCGGCCAGCCCACGCCCGGCCGCCAGGCCGCCCACCGCGGCCGACGCCGACGAGCCCATGCCCCGCGAGTGCGGAATCACGTTGCGGCACACCACATCCAGGCCGTCGGCCCAGACGCCCGCGGCCTGCAGGCCGCGCTCGACGGCGCGCACCACCAGATGCGAAGGGCCCCAGGGCACATCGTCGGCGCCCTCGCCCTCCACCCTGATGGTGAGCCCGGAGTCGGTGGTGGACACCGTGATCTCGTCGTACAGCCCCAAAGCGATTCCGAGGGAATCGAAACCCGGGCCCAGGTTGGCGCTCGACGCCGGAACCCGCACGATGACGGAGATTCCGGCGGGCAGCGTCCGCGTCACGCCGGTGCCTCGCTGACGCTCGGCACCGCCGTACCGCGAAGCGGCTGTGACATTGTTCGCTCGCTCCGCTCGCTCACGGAGCTGACCATCACGAGAATTCAACTCAGGCCAGCTCGAGTTCGTGGGCCACGGCGACCGGGTCGACCGCGATCGGCGTCACCTCGGGCATGCCCTTGAGCGCGTTGTCCGGATCCTTGAGGCCGTTGCCGGTCACCGTGCAGACCACGGTGAGGCCGGAATCCAGCCAGCCCTCGGCGCGCGCGGCCAGCAGACCGGCCACCGAAGCGGCGGAAGCGGGCTCGACGAACACGCCCTCCTTGGCCGCGACCAGGTGGTACGCAGCCAGGATCTCCTCGTCGGTGGCCGCACGGAACGCGCCGCCCGACTCCGCCTTGGCGTTCATGGCGCCGTTCCACGAGGCGGGCGCGCCGATCCGGATGGCAGTGGCCACGGTCTCCGGATTCGCGACCGGAGCACCGTTGACCAGCGGCGCGGCGCCGGCGGCCTGCACACCCAGCATGCGCGGGCGCGAGCTGGTGATGCCGTCGGCGTGGTACTCGCTGTAGCCCTTCCAGTACGCGGTGATATTGCCCGCATTGCCGACCGGCAGCACGTGTACATCGGGCGCCTTGCCCAGCGCGTCCACGATTTCGAACGCCGCGGTCTTCTGGCCCTCGATGCGGGCCGGGTTGACCGAGTTCACCAGGCCGACCTCGGGGAAGTCCGCGGTGACCTTGCGGGCCAGCTCGAGACAGTCGTCGAAGTTGCCGTCCACCTGAATGATCTTCGCGCCCAGCATGACCGCCTGGGCCAGCTTGCCCATGGCGATCTTGCCCGACGGGATCAGCACCGCGCAGTGCAGACCGGCGCGGGTGGCGTACGCCGCGGCCGAGGCCGAGGTGTTGCCGGTGGAGGCGCACAGCACGGCGGTCTTGCCGTTGTACTTCGCATCCGTCATGGCCATGGTCATGCCGCGGTCCTTGAAGGAACCGGTCGGGTTCGCGCCCTCGACCTTGAGGTAAACCTCACAGCCGGTCAGCTCGGAGAGGTGATGCGCGGGCACCAGCGGGGTGCCGCCCTCGAAGAGAGTGACGGCTTCCCAGTCAGCGGGAATCGCGAGCCGATCGCGGTAGGCGTCGATCAGACCCGGCCACGGCGTATGCACGGCTGTCGCGCGTGCGGTTGCACTCATTCCTCGGTGCCTTCCAATCTCAGAACACTGGTCACGGACGTGACGGAGTCCAGTTCGGCCAATGCGGCAACGGTATCCGCAAGCGCGGATTCCTGCGCATGGTGGGTCACCACGACCAGGCGCGCGCCGACGTCGTGACCTTCCTGACGGACCGTCGAGATGCTCACACTGTGCTTGGCGAATTCCCCGGCGACCGCTTCCAGCACACCGGTGCGGTCGGCCACCTGCAGGTTCACGTGGTAGCGGGTCGGGGTGTCGCCGATCGAAGCGATCGGCAGCTCAGCATAGACCGATTCGCCCGGGGCGCGGCCACCGTAGAACTTGTTGCGCGCCGCCATCACCAGATCGCCCATGACTGCCGAGGCGGTCGGCGCGCCGCCGGCGCCCTGGCCGTAGAACATCAGCCGGCCGGCGTTCTCGGCCTCCACGACCACGGCGTTGAACGCGCCGTTGACCGCGGCCAGCGGGTGCTTGCGCGGGATCAGGGCCGGGTAGACGCGCACGGAGATCTTCTCCTTGCCGCCGTCGTCGGTGACGCGCTCGGCCATCGCCAGCAGCTTCACGGTGCAGCCCACGGCCGCAGCGGTCTCCAGATCCTCGGAGGTGATCTTGGAGATGCCCTCGCGGTACACATCACCGGAGGTGACGCGGGTGTGGAAGGCGACGGAGGCGAGGATGGCGGCCTTGGCGGCGGCGTCGTAGCCCTCGACATCGGCGGTCGGGTCGGCCTCGGCGTAGCCCAGGCGGGTGGCCTCGGCCAGCACGTCGCCGTAGTCCGCGCCGGTCTCGGCCATGGCCGAGAGGATGAAGTTGGTGGTGCCGTTGACGATGCCGACCACGCGGTTGACCCGGTCGCCGGACAGCGACTGGATGAGGGGGCGGATCACCGGGATGGCCCCGGCGACGGCGGCCTCGAAGTACAGGTCGGCGCGGTTGGATTCGGCCGCGGCGGCCAGCTCACCGGTGTAATCGGCGAGCAGCGCCTTGTTCGCGGTGATCACCGACTTGCCCTTGGTGAGCGCGGACTTGATCAGGTCGCGGGCGGGGTCGATGCCACCCATGACCTCGACCACGATGTCCACGTCGTCACGGGTGACCAGGGCCTCGGCATCGGTGGTGACCAGCTCGGCGGGCAGGCCGCGGTCCTTGCTCAGGTCGCGCACCGCGACACCGCGCAGCACGACCGGAGCGCCGACCCGGTTGCACAGGTCGTCGGCGTGGTCACGAATGATGCGGACCACCTCGGTGCCGACCGTGCCCATGCCGAGGACGGCCACGCCAATGGGATGGTCCTGTCCCCACACGCCGTTTCTGCTGGAACCCAATTCACGGCTCGCCGTGGACCCGGTCATGCCTTCACCTCCAAGCTGAGTAGGTCCTCCACCGTTTCGCGGCGAAGGATCAAGCGCGCCTTGCCGTCTCGCACCGCGACCACCGCGGGCCGGGTGAGCAAGTTGTAGCGGCTCGACATCGAGTAGCAGTACGCGCCGGTCGCGGCCACCGCCACCAGGTCGCCCGGGCCCACATCGGCCGGGAGCCAGGTGTCACGAATGACGATATCCCCACTCTCGCAATGCTTTCCGACCACTCGTGCGACCACCGGACCGGCCTCGCTGGAACGCGAGACCAGGCGGCAGTCGTACTCGGCCTGGTACAGGGCGGGACGGATGTTGTCGCTCATGCCGCCGTCGACGCTCACATAGCGTCGGCGATTACCACCGTCGAGCACAACATCTTTGATGGTGCCGACCTCGTAGAGGGTGACGGTGCCGGGACCGGCGATGGCGCGGCCCGGCTCGACCGCGATGGTCGGCACCGGCAGCCCGGCCCGCTCGGCCTCCTCGGCCACGATGCGGCGCAGGTTGGCGGCGAAGCCGTCCAAGGCGGGCGGATCCTCGTGCGGCAGGTACGAAATGCCCAGGCCGCCACCGAGATCCAGCACGCGCATTTGTTCGGCGCGTTCCATGCCGAACTTGTCGGCGACCTCGCGCAGCAGGCCCAGCATGCGGCGGGTGGAGATCTCGAAGCCGTCGATCTCGAAGATCTGCGAGCCGATGTGCGAGTGCAGGCCGACCAGGCGCAGATTGTCGGACTCGAAGACCCGGGCGATGGCCTGCATGGCGTCGCCGCCGGCGATGGAGAAGCCGAACTTCTGGTCCTCGTGCGCGGTCGAGATGTACTCGTGGGTGTGGGCCTCCACGCCGACGGTGACGCGGATCAGCACGTCCACCACCTTGCCGGCGCGCTTGGCCACCGCCTCCAGGCGCTCGATCTCGATCAGCGAGTCGACGACCACGTCGCCGACGCCCGCCCCGACCGCCATCTCCAGCTCGGGCACCGATTTGTTGTTGCCGTGCAGGGCGATCCGCTCGGCCGGGAAGCCGGCATGCAGCGCCACCGACAGCTCCCCGCCGGAGCACACATCCAGGTGCAGGCCCTCGTCACGGATCCAGCGGGCGACCTCGCCGCACAGGAAGGCCTTGGAGGCGTAGTGAACTCGCGCGCCGTCACCGAAGGCGCGGACCATGTCCCGGCAGCGGGAGCGGAAGTCGTCCTCGTCGATCACGAACAGCGGGGTGCCGTACTCGGCGGCCAGCTCGTGCACCGGCACGCCCGCCAGCCGCACCACGCCGTCGGCGTCGCGACAGGCGTTGCGCGGCCACACATTCGCGGGCAACTCGATCATCTGCGCGGGTGCGCTGGGACGCTCGGCGAGCGTGGGCGCGTGCGGGATGTCCGCGTGGCGGGGTCCTGCGGGGTGGGCACTCATCTACATACGCTCCGGTGCACTGACGCCTAGGAGGCCGAGGCCGTTGGCGAGAACCTGACGGGTGGCTTTGACAAGCTCGAGGCGAGCGGCATTGAGCGGGGTGACCACGTCGTCGCCCTGCGGGATGACGCGCAGCGTCTTCTCGGACTGGAAGGGGTGGTAGGCCCCGGCGAGTTCCTCGAGGTAGCGCACGACCCGGTGCGGCTCCCGCATCTCGGCGGCGGTGGCCACCACGCGCGGGTACTCGCCCAGCGTGCGGATGAGCGCGCCCTCGCGATCATCGGTCAGCAGCGCGAAATCCGGTGTGACCGAGGCGTAGTCGAACGCGGCCGCGTTGCCGAGGATCTGGTTGGTGCGCGCGTGCGCGTACTGCACGTAGTAGACCGGGTTCTCGCTGTCCTGCCGGGTCCACAGGTCCAGGTCGATGTCGATGCTGGAGTTCACCGAGGAGCGCACCAGCGAGTACCGCGCCGCGTCCACGCCGATCTGCTCGACCAGGTCGTCGAGGGTGACGACGGTGCCCGCGCGCTTCGACATGCGAACGGCGGCACCATCTTTCACCAGGTTCACCATCTGGCCGATGAGCACCTCGACGGTGTCGGGGTTGTCGCCGAACGCGGCCGCGGCCGCCTTGAGACGGCCGATGTAACCGTGGTGGTCCGCACCGAGCATGTAGATGCACAGATCGAAACCGCGCGAGCGCTTGTTCTGGAAGTAGGCGATGTCACCGCCGATGTAGGCGGACTTGCCGTCGCTCTTGATGACGACGCGGTCCTTGTCGTCGCCGTATTCGGTGGAGGCGATCCACCAGGCGCCGTCCTTCTCGTACAGCTTGCCGGACGCCTTCAGCGTCTCGATGGCCTGCTCGACAGCACCGGATGCGAACAGCGAACTCTCGTTGAAGTACACGTCGAAGTCGGTGCCGAAGTCGTGCAGCGTCTTCTTGATGTGCGCGAACATGAGCTCGACGCCCTCGCGGCGGAACAGCTCGTGCCGCTCGGCCTCCGGGAGTTCCAGCACACCCGGGTTGGCCTTCACGACGGTGTCGGCGATCTCGTTGATATAGGCGCCCGCGTAGCCGTCCTCGGGGGTCGGCTGTCCCAGCGCGGCGGCCACCAGCGAGTTGGCGAAGCGGTCGATCTGCGCGCCGTGATCATTGAAGTAGTACTCGCGCGTGACGTCCGCGCCCTGGGCCGCCAGGATCCGGCCGAGCGCGTCGCCGACCGAGGCCCAGCGGGTTCCACCCAGGTGGATCGGGCCCGTCGGGTTGGCGGAGACGAATTCGAGGTTGATCTTCGTGCCCCCGAGAGCGTCCGCGGTGCCGAACTTCGCACCGGCCTCGAGGATCTTCTCGACGATCGCGCCCTGCGCGGCCTTGGCCAGGCGAATGTTCAGGAAGCCCGGTCCCGCGACCTCGGCAGCCTCGACGCCCTCGGCGGCCGACAGCGCCTCGGCCAGCAACGTCGCGAAATCGCGGGGGTTCATTCCCGCCTTCTTGCCTACCTGCATGGCCACATTCGTGGCATAGTCACCGTGCTCGGGGTTGCGGGGACGCTCCACCTTGACCTCGTCGGGCAGGATCGCAGGGTCTGATCCGCGTTCGACAAGTACCTTCGCAGCGGTAGCACGAAGGAGATCTGCAAGGTCAGCTGGAGTCACGAGTCACTATCCTATGGTCTGAGCAGGTGAACGCCGCGAGCGGGCACCACCGGGCAGGTGCCCAGCAAACGATGCGGCCGCGTCGTTTGATTGTCCGACACGTCGAAAAGAGCACAACAAGCATGCCGAGCAAGACCAGTGCCAAGTCGGCCAAGGCCATCAAGGCCGCGGGCAAGTCGGCCGGATCGTCCAGGAAGGGCGGTCGAGGCGGCAGCCTGGGCGGTAAGCGTCAGATTCCGTGGCTCATGATCGGGGCCGTGGTCTGCATCCTCGCCCTCATCGGCGGCATCGCCTGGGTGCTGGTGCCCAAGATCCAGGACAAGCAGGAGCAGAACAAGTACACGCCGTCCGCCCAGAAGAAGGATCCCTCGGATCAGATTCCGGGCGTGGTGAAGAAGGACTACGCGGCGGGCATGCACGTCGCGGCCACCCAGCGCGTGAACTACGACCAGGCCCCGCCCTTCGGCGGTCCGCACGACGGCTCGTGGGCGGCCTGCACCGGCGTGGTGTACGCCAAGGCGATCCGCACCGAGAACGCGGTGCACTCGCTCGAGCACGGCGCGGTCTGGATCACCTACAACCCGGACAAGGTCGATCAGGCCGGCATCGACACCCTGAAGTCGAAGGTGAAGGGCAAGCCCTACAGCCTGATGTCGCCCTACCCCGGCCTGGACACGCCGATCTCCCTGCAGTCGTGGGGTCACCAGCTGAAGCTGAACAGCGCCGACGACAAGCGCGTCGGCGAGTTCATCACCGCACTGCGCCTGAACCAGTACGCCTACCCGGAGGTCGGCGCGGACTGCGCGAACCCGACTTTCAACACGGACAACCCGCCGGCCTTCGACCCGACCCCGCCCGGCCCCGACGCGGTGCCGATGGACGGTAAGGGCCTGCAGCAGGATTCGAGCGAGCTGGGTGGCGGCAGCGGTATTCCGGGCATGCCCACCGGCGGTATCCCGGGTCTCCCGAACGGCATACCGGGTCTGCCCACCGGTAGCCCGAGCCTGCCCGGCGGCATCCCGTCCATCCCGGCCCCGACCGACGGCCCGACCCAGCCGGATCAGCCGGCTCCGACCCAGTAGTGCCGCCGTTCATGTCCGATATCCCAGACCGCAGCTCCGAGCCCGATCCCGCCGCCGAACCTGTGCCGCAAACGCGCCGCAACCAGCGGCCCGCCCTGATGGCGATCGGGGTGGTCGCGGTGCTGCTCATCGGTTTCATGGCCGGACTGCTGGTGGGTAATGCCATGCACCACGGCCCCGAGACGCCGGGCGTGGTGGATGTCGGCTTCTCCCAGGACATGTCGGTGCATCACACGCAGGCGGTGCAGATGTCGGGCGTCGCGCTGTCGGGGACCACGGACCCGGCGGTGAAGCGGCTCGCCTACGACATCCTCACCACGCAGGCCAATCAGGCCGGCCGCATGCAGGGCTGGCTGCAGCAGTGGGACAAGCCGCTCATCTCCCCCGACGGCTACATGGGCTGGATGACCAACATGTCCACGCATGAGCACTCGGGTACCGCCATGCACTCCGGCGCGGTGCAGACCATGCCCGGCATGGCGTCGGATCAGGAGATGGCCGCCCTGGGCCAGGCCACCGGCCCGGCCCTGGATGCGCTGTTCCTGCAGCTCATGCTGCGCCACCACCAGGGCGGCATGCCGATGATCGAGTACGCCGCCCAGCGCGCGGACACCGACGCGGTGCGCTCGCTGGCCGAGAGCATGGCCAAGACCCAGAAGAGCGAGGCCGATCTGATGACCCAGATGCTGGCCGAACGCAAGGTCGCACCGCTGCCGCTGAACTGATCGAGCGCCTCCGACGAACACGGACCGGGCAGAGAAACGCCCGGTCCGTGTTCGTTTTTGGCGCAGCGCGAGCGATGCGATACGCTGTCCCAGCCCGACCGGGAGACCGGACGGGACCATCCCCGCCCTCGTAGCTCAGGGGATAGAGCGTCTGCCTCCGGAGCAGAAGGCCGCAGGTTCGAATCCTGCCGAGGGCACCACAGTAAGGCCCCGACCGTGGATCACGGTCGGGGCCTTACTCGTTCGCGGGCTGCAGGCTGTTTCGGCACCGAATGACTGACTTATCGTGCCATCGTGACCGATTGGGATTCCGAATCGGGGACTCGGCAGCAAAGGTGGTAGCTGCGCATCGCGGTGTCCGGTTGTGCAGGAGGCAGCCGGACACCGCGATCGCGTTTTCGGGCTCCACGATGGGCGAATTCATAGCTCTGCGACCCGTTTTCGATCGATCCCCGATACGCCTGCTGTGCGGACCGCGCACCCGGCCGACTCATTCGCAGTGCGAACGGCCCTGCTTCCATGTGAAACAAGAACGGGCCGGTATGTTCCGAGAGGTGTCGGACAACGAGAGCGCCCGTGCAGAACAGCCGAAGCGTCGCGTCTCACGCCCGCTCGCCGGGGGATTCACCACGGTCCTGGCGGCCGCGATCGCGGGCCTGAGCCTGGCCGCGCCGGTCGCCGCCACCCCGGTGGCGACGGAGGAGTCGACCGAGGCGTCGTTCTACCTCCCGGCCGGGGACCGGGTCCCGGGCACCCCCGGATCGGTCATCCAATTGCGGCCGCTCACAGGCGATCCCGCCCTCGCGGGCGCACGCAACTACCTGGTGTTGTACCGCTCGGTCGACATGCAGGGCAATCCGGTCGCCGTGTCGGGCACCCTCGCGGTCCCGGACAGCACCCCGCCGCCGGGCGGCTGGCCGCTGATCTCCTGGGCGCACGGCACCACCGGCGTCGCCGATGTCTGCGCGCCTTCCCAGGACACCTCCCCCGGCTTCCCCGCCCACGACTACACCGCGCTGGTGCGCCGCCTGCAGGAGCGCTGGATCGCGGCCGGGTACGCGGTGGCCCAGACCGACTATCAGGGGCTGGGCACACCCGGCCCGCACGGCTACCTGATCGGCACCGCCGAACAGCGGGCCGTCACCGATATGGCCAGGGCCGCACGGCAAGTCGACCCGGATATCGGGGTCCGCTGGGTGGCGATGGGCCACTCCCAGGGCGGGCAGGCCGTCATCTTCACCGATGCCCAGGCCCAGCAGTGGGCCCCGGAGCTGCAACTGCTGGGTTCGGTGGCGCTCGCGCCCGCCTCCCACCAGGGCATCGGGCTGCAGGCGTCGCAGCTGGCCACCACCGCGGGCGTGGCGGGCGCGCTGACCCCGCTCACCGGCGGCACGGTGTCGTTCCTGCCCTTGATCATTCGTGGTGCGCAGACGATGACGCCGCTGGATCCTGCCCGATTCCTCACGCCCCGTGCGCAATCCATGCTCGCGCAAGCCGACACCGGATGCATCGGCCGGCTGCGGCAACAGGATTCGTGGGGCGGCCTCACCGCCGACGACGTCTTCAACCGCGACGGGGACATCTCCGAACTGATCCGGGTGCTGAACGAAAACGACCCCAGCGCACTGGCTCTCACGCAGCCGCTGCTGGTGTTGCAGGGCCGCGCCGACACCACGGTGCCGGCGCTCGCCACCGACGCCATGGTGGTGCAGCAGCGCGCGGGCGGTCAGCCGGTGCAGTACCACAGCTATCCGGGCGCGGATCACCGCGGCGTGCTCGATGCGTCGTTCGATGACGCACTGGCCTGGGTGGATACCCGGTTCGGCCGGTAGGCGGTCAAGCCGCGGGTGTCCAGCCCGGATCGCGGCCGAACCAGGCGGCCAGCCGGTCGTAGGCGGGCGCGTCGGCGGCGATCGGCACCTCGATGCCGAAAGCCTTTCCGGGACCGCGGAATTCAGGCTTCAGCAACTGCTTGGACCAGGCCAGGCCGTGCTCGGCCAACTCCGGATCCAGGGTGCGGCCCTGACCGGTGGAGCGGGTGAGATCCCAGGCGTGCATGGCGAATTCGGTGATCTGCTGATCGGCGCGACCGCGCAGCGGGGCCTCCCCGCCCATGCCGGGCACCAGCCGCTCCGGATCGGCGGCGCGCCACGTTTCGAGCAACGGCTGCGCGCGGGTGCGGAACTCGGCGGCCCAGTCCGCGCCGACCGGGTCGTGCGGTGCGCCCCAGTCCGGCATCTCGCCGCGCGCGGCGATGGTGAAGTCGCGCAGGATCTGGCCCACGATATGGTCCAGCAGCCGGCGCACGTGCCAGTCCTCGCACGGCGTCGGCAGGGCTGCCTGGTCCGGGGTGACGGCGGCGATGACATCGCCCATCTGGGCGACGGCCCGTTCCAGGAGATCGATCGTCGGGTCCACCGGTGACTTGTCGGCCATGCGGCCAGACTAGCCCTGCGGCAAGACGTTCCGCGTCCTATCGGGCACGGCGATCACCCGTGGCGGGAGAGTGCGTTCCGGTGCGGACACGGCCCGCGGGGATCGGATCCGCCACAGCAGGTACAGCCCGGCCGCACAGCCCAGGGTGATCACCAGGGCCACCGTGCCGGGCACCGCGGAGACCGCCCCGTGCGGATCCCGGTACCAGCGCGCCGAGTAGGCGACCCGGCCGAAGCTACTGCCCCGCAGCGCCACCACCAGGCAGGGCACCACCAGCACGGCGAGCGCCACCACGGCACTGCCCGCGGTCTTCGGGACCGCCGTGCCGAAGCAGAAGCCGATGGCCAGCGCGGTGAGGATCACACCGAGCACCGGGATCACCGCGTACTGGTGCGCGATGCCCGCGGTGCCGGCCGCGAAGACCGCCAGTCCGGCGGTCGCGGCCAGCGCGATCCAGGGCGCGCGCCACCGGCGTCCCACCGCCAGCCCGGCCACCACGGCCAGGACCGGGAACGGCGCGCTCCAATCCGGCCGGGGCACCGCGATGACCGCGCTGCCCGCATTGGCCACCGCGACCGCCAGCAGCACCAGGGTGCCCTCGCGGCCGGGCAGCAGCAGCGCTGCGACCAGCGCCGCGCCGATGGTGATGGCCGCGGCCACACCCATCTGCGCGGGCGTGCCGGCGTGTTGCACGAACCACTCCGTCGACAGTGTGGTCGCGGTGACCAGGATCAGCGCGGACAGGATCGGGCCCATCGCCAGATCGGTGTTCTCGTGTTCGCCCGCCGGTTCCGGCTGCTGGACGGCGATCCCAGCGACCAGCAGCGCACCGGCCAGCACGAGCAGCCACACCGGCAGCGTTCCGCTCGACGCCCATTCGATGAGGGGATTGCCCCGGCCGCCCGCGGGCGGCAGCGCGGTCTGGTCGGCGATCAGGATCGCGGACAGGGCGCCGATCAGGTACGCGCCCGTCGCGATGGGCTTGCCGAATACCGCCACCGCGAGCGCGCCGAGCAGGATGCCACTGAAGATGGAGTCGATGTAGTTGGCGGTGGTCATATTTCCCGGGGTCGCCGCGTCGCAGTTCCACAGCCGGTCGATCACCAGCACCACCGCGCTGCCGCTCGAGGCGATCCAGGCGGTCTTGCGCCCGAGTGCGACCACCAGCGCCGCCGAGACCACCGCGAACGCCGCGCCGGCCGCGGCCGCGCGCGGCATGTTCAGCACCAGCAGGTCCAACTGCAGCACCGGGCCTTCGGAGGTCCAGCCCAGGTCGAGGGGGGCCATGAGCAGTAGTCCGGCCACCGCCGCGCCCAGCAGGGCGGCCATCGCCTCGATCGGAACCGCGTAACGTCGCAGCGCCAGGGGCGCGGTCCTGCTCTGCGGGTCTGCCAACGCGAATCTCGCGCCCATCTCGTCACCTACTCCCTCGGTGATGCGACGCCTTCCGCGTTACAGCAATAACGAGCAGCTATCTCTCGCGACATTAACAGCCGCGGCATGTGGGAATTCTGAGAAGTGGAGTCGGTCACAGTCCTTCGGCGGGCCGGGAGCGGGCCCGAGACACCGTCAGGCGCAGCGGAAACGGAAGCTCGCCAGTGGGGTGACGCCCGGCACCGAGGTGACCTGAACGGCCGGATCACTGTCCAGCGCACAGCCGATCGGGGTACTGACCTGAACCCGGTAGCAGCCGAGCGCGCCGTTGTAGACGGCCGTGCCGTCGACGCCGGTGGTGAGAGTCGCCACATTCGCGCCACCGCCGCAGGGTGCGATGTCGGCGGCCACGCCCGCCATGGGGAACTGCTCGGGGCCGTAGACCGCCAGCACCTTCACCGCGGGATCGGCGGGCGGCTCCGCGGACGCGAGCGGGGACAGGACGCACGCGGCGGCGAGAGCGGATGTGACGAGCAGCGTGCGGCGCACCGGGTCTCCTTCGGGACGAGCTGAGGCAGTTCGCCTCTGCGGCCGAGGATTCGGCCTCCGCGCCACTATAGGGACTCCCCGGTCCGATCGGTCGCATTCCGCCCGGCCGGACGGGCCGATCGTTCAGACCGCGGAGACCGCGCCGACCCGGCTCGCGGCGGCCGCGCCGGGCGTCCGGCCGGCTGCGGCGCACTGGTCGGAGGTGAAAGCGACTGCCGCGCCGAGGACTTCGAGCTCGACCCGGTCGCCGACCGCGGGCGCGTCCACGCTCACCCGGCGCACCTGGACAGGTTCCGGGCAGCCGTCGAGGTCGAGGGTGAGCAGGACGTCCGCACCCCGGAACTCGAGGGCGCGCACGGTGGCGCAGCCGGCGTGATCATCGGCCGCCGCCCGGGCCAGCAGCTGTTCGGGCCGCATCATGACCGCGCCCGCACCGGTCGGCGCGTTCACCTGCACGGGGATGCGGCCGAGCACGGTCTGGGCGGTCTCCGTGCCGATGGTGGCGTCGAGAAGCACTGTGTCGCCGAGGAATCCGGCCGTGAACAGGTCCGCGGGGGCCGCGTACACCTGCTCCGGGGTGCCGACCTGGGTGAACCGGCCCGAGCACATGACCGCGACCTGGTCGGCGAAGGACAGCGCCTCCTCCTGATCGTGGGTGACCAGGATGCTGGTCATGCCCGCGGCGCGCAGGGTCTCGGCGACGGCCTGCCGGGTGGCGGCGCGGAGTCCGGTGTCCAGGGCGCTGAAGGGCTCGTCCAGCAGCATGAGGTTGGGTTTGCGGGCCATGGCGCGGGCCAGGGCGACGCGCTGCTGCTGGCCGCCGGAGAGCTGATGCGGCCGCCGATCCGCATAGGACGGGTCGAGCGAGACCATGTCGAGCAGTTCGGCGACGTGCTGCCGATGCTTGCGCCGCGCGCCCAGTCCCCCGCCGAGCCCGTAGGCGATGTTCTGCCCAACGGTCAGGTGCGGGAACAGCGCCCCGTCCTGTGCCACGTAGCCGATTCTGCGCCGGTGCGACGGTACCGAGAAGCCCTGGCGGGTAATGGTTTCCCCGCCGACGGACACCGATCCGGCGTCCGGGTTCTCGAATCCGGCGATCACCCGCAGCAGCGTGGTCTTGCCGCATCCCGAGGATCCGACCACCGCCGTGGCGCTGCCGTCGGCGACGTCGAGGCTGATGCCGTCGAGCACCGGCGCCTGTCCGAAGGTCTTGCGAACCTGGTCTACGACAAGACGACTCACAGTCCCGCCGCCTTCCTGGATTGGGTGAACAGCAGATAGGTGACCGGCACCGAGACGATGATCATGATCAGCGCGTACGGCGCGGCGGCCGCGTAGTCCAATTCGCCCGACAGCTGCCAGAACTGCATGGCGAGGGTATTGGTGCCGTTGGGGGCCAGCAGCAGAGTGGCGGTCAGCTCGGTGGCCACGGCCACGAACGCCATGGCCGCCGCCGCGGCCGCCGCGGGCGCGGTGAGCCGCAGGGTGACGCGGAAGAAGGTGGCCGCCGGGGACTTTCCGAGCGCCTGCGAGGCCTCCTCCAGTCCCACCGGCACCTGCGCCAGCCCGGCGCGCACGCTCACCAGCGCGCGCGGCAAGAACATGAGCGTGTAGGCGGCCAGGATGGTCGCGGCCGTCTGATAGAGCGCGGGCAGCCAGCGAATCGACACGGTCACCAGCGCCAGCGCGATCACGATGCCCGGCAGCGAACTGGTGATGTAGTTGGCCCCCTCGATGATTCGCGCGAACCGCGAGGTGGAGCGCACCGCGACCCAGGCCACCGGGAACGCGCACAGGGTGGTGATCACCGCGGCGGTGGCGGCCAAACCGATGGTCTGACCGAGGGATTCGCCGATATCGGTGGTGTTCCATACCGCCGAGCCGCCGATCTTCAGCCACCGGCCGATGGTCCACAGCGGCACGCCCAGCGTCGCCGCCAGCGCGGCGGCCAACAGCGCGAACATGGGAATCCTGGTCAGGCCCAGCCGAATCCGGTTCGCGCCCCGCTGCGCGCCGCCGCCGATCCGGGCATAGCGGGCCCGGCCGCGCACGGTGGCCTCGCCGGCCAGCAGCACCAGGCACAGCACCACCAGCACGCCCGAGAGCGTGCTGCCCGCCGCGCCCGCGAAGCTGGACTGGTACTGCTGGAAGATGGCGGTGGTGAAGGTGTCGAACCGGATCATGGCGAAGGCGCCGTACTCGGCCAGCAGGTGCAGTGAGATCAGCAGTCCGCCACCGAGAATCGCCAGCCGCAGCTGCGGCAGCACGATGCGTGCGAAGACGGCGACGGGCCCGGAGCCGAGGGCCCGGGCCGATTCCTCCACGGCGGGATCCAGCCGCCGCAGAGTGGCCGCCGCCGGGAGGTACACCAGCGGGAAGTACGAGACCGTCGAAACGAGCACACCCGCCCAGAGCCCGTGCAGCGAGGGAATGGCGCTGACCCAGCCGTAGCTGTTGACGAAGGCCGGAACCGCGAGGGGGGCCGCGAAGATCGGGCCCCACCAGGCCGCGCCCGGCACGTCGGTGCGCTCCACGATCCAGGCCAGGCCGATGCCCAGCGCCACGCAGATCGGCACGGTCAGCACCACCAGTTCGGCGGTGTTGCGCAGCAATTCGGCCACGCGTGGGCGGAAGACCAGTTGTGCGGTCTCGTGCCATCCGGTCGAGACCAGGGTGGACACGATGTACCCCAGCGGCACGAAGGTGGCCGCCACCATGAGCAGGGCGGCGATCGTGACGATCGACCCGGGCCGGATGGCCGATGCCCGAGAGACCCTGCGGGGCAGGTCCTTCGCGGCCCGGGTGGGTACAGCGGTCCGAACAGCCACGGTTAGAGCAGACCCGCCTCGGTCATGAGCTGCGTGACCTTCTTGGCGTCCAGCTTGCTCGGGTCGATCTTGGGCGCGTCGAGCGAGGCCAGCGGCGGCAACGCCGGATTGGCCGCGACATCGGAGGCCACCGGGTACTCCATGGAGTCACCGTCACGAAGCACCTCCTGGCCCTGCTTGGAGGTGATGTAGGCCAGGAACTTCTGGGCGTTGGCCTGCTTCTTGCTCGACTTCAGCACGCCGCCGCCGGAAATGGAGACGAAGGCGCCCGGGTCCTGGTTCTTGAAGTAGAACAGCTGGGTGTTGCCGCTGTTCTCCTTGGTCTTGGCCTGGTCGCGGTACCAGTAGTAGTGGTAGATCACGCCGCCCTCGAACTGGCCGGAGTTGGCGCCCTTCATGACGGTGGTGTTGTTCTGCGAGATGACCGCGTTGTCCTTCATGCCCTTCAGCCACGCCTTGGTGGCGTCCTCGCCCTTCTGGGCGAGCAGGGCGGCGACGATGGCCTGGAAGTCCGCGCCGGAGGCGGCGCCGCTCCAGCGGCCCTTCCACTGCGGCTGCTGCAGATCCAGCAGCGACTTGGGCAGCTGGTCGGCCGGGAGCTTGGCGGTGTTGTAGACGAAAACGGTGGAGCGCGCGGCGATTCCGGTCCACTTGCCGGTGGAGGGGCGGAACTGGTCCGGCACCTGCGCGAGGGTGTCCTTGTCGACATCGGAGAACAGGCCGGCGTTCTCGACCAGCGCCATGGCCGGGGAGTTCTCGGTGAGGAAGACGTCGGCGGGCGAGTTCTTGCCCTCGGCCACGATCTGGTTGCCGAGGTCGGTGTCACCACCGTTGCGGAGGGTCACCTTGATGCCGGTGTCCTTGGTGAACGCCTCCACCCACTCCTTGGTGAGGGATTCGTGTTGCGCGTTGTAGACCAGGATCTCGTTGTCGTTCTTCGACGAGCTGGAGCAGGCAGTGGTCGCGCCGAGCACCGCGATCGCCGCCAGTGCACCGGACACCAGTTTCCATCGAGCCGCCGTCATGACCGTCCTTTCCCTTGCCCAGCCTCGCCTATGAGGTTTGCCTAACCAACGTACCGTCCCATGTCACGGGTTCAAATGCCACCCCACCAATCGACACGGAATCGCTGTAGTCTGCGTGCGTTCCGGGGCACGGCCCCGGACGGACAGCAACCGAAGATCGGCAGGAGTCGAAGGATCTCGATGAGCTTGCAGCGGCGTACCCCCTTGACCATCGGACTCGGCGTGGCCGCCGTGGTGCTCGTGGGAGGCGGCATCGCCGCCGCGGTGACGTTGAACGGCAAGGACTCCGGACCGAGCGACGACAAGCGCGTCGAGACCGCGGTGCGCGATTTCTACGACGCGCTCTCCGCCGGCGGCGCGTCGCAGGCCGTCGGCAAGACCTGCGCCGGTGACCGCGCCCAGTACGACGCGCTGCCCGAAGCCCAGAGGAAGGCCATGGACCAGGGCAAGATCTCCATGAAGGTCGATTCGGTGCAGGGCATCACCATCACCGGCGACCGCGCCACCGCTGTCACCCTGGGCACCCTCACCCTGCCCGGCACCGCCGACAGCAAGCGTTCCACCGATGAACACCTGCGCAAGGAAGACGGCGTATGGAAGGTCTGCTCCACCGACGCGAAGTAGGACGGTCATGAGCTGCTGCGGCCCGAACCGGCGGCAGCTGCTGGGCCTGCTGGCGGCGGCCGCGGCCCTGCCGCTGGCGGCGCCGATTCCGGCTCGAGCACAGCCGGGTTCGCTGGTCGCCACCGATCTCGAGGTCGTCACCATAACCGAGCAGTCGGCCGTCTTCACCTGGACGACGCTGGGCCCGGACGCGGCCGGCAACCCCGTTCCGGTGGAGACCGACGGCGAGGTCTGGCTCGGTCCCGCGGACGGGACCGGGCTGCGGCAGGTCTTCGGCGACCCGCAGCCGACTGCCTATCACTACGCCGAGGTCACCGGGCTCGAGCCCGGGCGCGTCTATCGGTTCGAGGCGCGCTCGCAGGGCATCGCCGCCGCGCCCGCGCTGAATGTCGCCACCCGCCTGCCGAATACGCCGGAGACGCAAGGGTTCTTCACCACGCTGGTGCCGCCGCCGGGCCGGCTGCTGCGAACCCTCGCCCTGTCCAATGACATTCACTTCGGCGAGGAGGTCAGCGGGCTCATTGCCGCGGGGCTGCCGCCCGGCGTGCGCCAGGAGCCCGGTCTCGCACCGTATCCCGAGGTCATGCTGACCGCGCTGCTCGACGATATGCACCGGCCCGACCGTGCCGTCGATCATCTGCTGATCGCCGGTGACCTCACCGCCGAGGCCACCCCGGACCAGGTGCGCGGCGTCCATGCCCAGCTCGCGAACTGGGGTGCCCCGGGCCGGGACTGGTTCGCCGCCCGCGGCAATCACGACCGCCCGCACCTGGGCTCGGACTACACGGACTGCAGCCCGTACCTCGACCACCACGACTGCTGGGGTGATTCCTTCACCGCCCGACAGCAATTGGCGGCCCACGAGGTCGGCGAGCTGCGCCTGATCGCCCTGGACACCACCCAGCTCGACGCCCCGGGCGGCACCCTGGACCGGTCCCAGCTCGACGAGCTGCGGGACCGGCTCACCGGCGACCCGGACCGTCCCACACTCGTTTTCGGCCATCACCCGGTCACCACCGAGTCCGGCCGGTCCAATCTGGCCGGACCGAGCTTCATTCTCGATGCCGCGAATGCCGCCGAGCTGCAATCGATCTACCGCTCCGCGCCCGGTGTCTTCCTGCACCATGCGGGGCACACCCACCGCAACCGCCGCACCCAGCCCGATCTGCCCATTCCGGTCGAATTCCTGGAAGTGGCGGCGACCAAGGAATATCCGGGCGGTTACACGCTGTTGCGCCTCTACGAGGGCGGCTACATGCTGAATTTCTACAAGACCCGCACCGAGGCCGCGCGGCGCTGGAGTACGCGGTCGCGGGGCGAATACTACGGTCTGCTGCCCGAATACACGCTGGGCACGACCGCCGACCGCAATTTCGTGGTGTCGCGCAATCTCTCCGGCGTGATCGCGAGCTGAATGCGAGAACGCCTCCCGTATGTATGGGAGGCGTTCTCCGATGGAGCGACCGACGGGACTCGAACCCGTGTGACAGGCTTTGCAGGCCTGCTCCTGACCAACTCGGACACAGCCGCAGGGTGTACCCAATAGTGCGGCGAATCGGGCCTGCGGCCGAGGTTTTGAATCACCGTGATTTGTATGCGCCCCTCGGATCGGCTCGGCGCTGCGACCAACCGGTTCGCAACGTGCGATGATCGGGTCATGTCTCGACCACGTCCGTTGCCACTCGACCCGATCGAGGAGGCGCACCGTCAGTGGATCGAGCACGGCTGGGGGGACGTGGCCGACGGAATGGCGGCGGTGACGTCGTTGGTGCGAGCACAGCAGATCGTGATGGCGCGGGTGGACGAAGCCCTGCGGCCGTCCGGTTTGACCTTTTCCCGGTACGAGTTACTGATGTTGCTGAGTTTCAGCAAAACCGGCGCGCTGCCGATGGCGGTGGCCAGCGCCCGACTGCAGGTGCACCCCACCTCCGTCACCAACACCGTGGACCGGCTGGAGGCGGCGCACTTGGTGAAGCGTGTGCCACATCCCAGTGACCGGCGGGCGACGCTGATCGAAATCACAGATGCCGGAAGAGAATTGGTGGCCAGAGCCACCACCGAGCTGAACCGGCGAGTTTTCGCCGAGGCCGGACTGCCGCCGGAACGATTGCAATTGCTGCTGCAACTGCTGTCGGAGTTCCGGCAGAGCGCCGGCGACTTCGATCCGGGTACCTCGCCGACACGATGGGCCGGTCAGTAACCGGTCAGCGACCCAGCAGCCAATTTCCTGCGTCATAGTCTTGGATTCGGCTCGTAAAAGGTTCACCATTGAGGCCATGGTGCTGGTCCTCGGGGTGTCGGCGGGCGCTGCTGGCGCACGTGCCATGCTCACCCATTCCGACCAGCCTCACCTGCCTCCCATCGACCGCTGCAAGGTGCTGCGCCGGACCGGTGATCGCGGCATGGAGGACCCCGTCTTCGAGGCCATCCAGCAGATGCGCCAGTCGGCCGCCGAGCGCGACGAATTCATTACCGGCATCGCCGTGACCTGCCGCTCGGCCACCCACGCCGAAGCCATCCGCACCGCTGCGGGCCGCAACCGCCTCACGGTCATCGATGAGCCGGTGGCGCAGCTCCGATACCTCCGATTCACCCGGAAGCTGCCCAGCGAGGGTTCGGTCCTGCTCTACGACCTGGGAGCGTCGGGACTGACCCTCACCCAGATCGACTGCCGCAACGATGCCGTCCTCGCCACCAAGCGCAGCACCGTCCTGGGCGGTGACGGCCACGACGCGCTGCTGCGCTGGCTGCTCACCCGCGCCGGGGTCACCGTGGATCTGGCCACCACCCGCCGCCAGAAGGAGGCGCTGGCCTCCGAGCGCGTCCTGGCCGTCTGCGACCCGATCACCGGGCAGCGCACCGTGGTCACCCGCAGCGATTTCGCCGAACTGGTCGAAGCGGGCATTCATCACTCGGCGTCCTTCGTCCGCCACATGATCGACGAGACCGGCGTCCAGCCCACCGGAATGGCGCTGCTGGGCGGCTGCACCCGCAACAAGAGCATCCGGGACGAGCTGAAACAGCAGCTGGGCTATCCGCTCATCTACGATCCCGAACCCGAATTCGTCTCCACCCGCGGCGCGGTCCTGCTGGCCGCCGAACGGCCGTCGGCCCGCAGCATCCGCAGTATGCACCTGACCCCGGCCGCCACCTCCCACGAGGCCCCCGCCACCTCGCCCGTCTCCCGTCGCAAACTCGTTGCGGCGGTGGCGGTTACCGCCACCCTGGGCGGCACCATCGTCGGCGCGCTGGCCATGAACCGCGACGGTGGCGAACACACCGACGGCAAGCCCCCGACCGTCGAAGTGGTCGGCCCGCCGAAACACGGCTGACATCGGCGCCCGCGCCGATGACCTCGCGCACGAGGTCCCGCCGAGCGGTACCTGCCCCCTCTCGCCACCGTGCCCCGCTGCGTTCAGGCAGCGGGGCACGGGGAGTTCCGAGAATGGTTGCGGCGCTTACTTGTTGGTGAAGTTCGCCGGGCGCTTCTCGACGAAGGCGGTCATGCCTTCCTTCTGGTCCTCGGTCGCGAAGAGCGAGTGGAAGACGCGGCGCTCGAAGCGCAGGCCCTCGGTGAGGGTGGTTTCGAAGGCGCGGTCGACCGCTTCCTTGGCGATCATGACCGACGGCAGCGACATGGACGCGATGGTCTCGGCGACCTCCATGGCAGTGGCGACGAGGTCGGCGGCGGGCACGATGCGCGAGACCAGGCCCGCGCGTTCGGCTTCCTCGGCGTCCATATTGCGGCCGGTGAGGATGAGATCCATGGCCTTGGCCTTGCCGACGGCGCGGGTGAGGCGCTGGGAGCCGCCCATGCCCGGGATGACGCCCAGCTTGATCTCGGGCTGCCCGAACTTGGCGGTGTCGGCGGCCAGCAGGATGTCGCACATCATGGCGAGTTCGCAGCCGCCGCCGAGGGCGTAGCCGGCGACCGCGGCGATGATGGGCTTACGGAACGCGACCAGTCGGTCCCAACCGGCGAAATGGTCGGTCAGGAACATGTCCATATAGGACTTGGACTGCATCTCCTTGATATCCGCGCCGGCCGCGAAGGCCCGGTCGGACCCGGTCAGCACGACCGCGCCGACCTCGTTGTCGTTCTCCAGCTCGTCGAGGGCGGCCGAAATGTCGGCCAGGACCTGCGAGTTCAGCGCGTTGAGGGCCTTCGGCCGGTTCAGCGTGATGAGGGCGACACGCCCCTTGCGCTCCAGCAGAATGGTCTCGAAGTCGGTCACGCCGGTTCCTCTCCAGATCGCTTGCGGATATCGGTGACGATAGCCGAGAAGTCCTTGCCCGCCCCGTCCTGGTTGAAGCGGCTGTAGATCTCCGCCGCCAGCTGCCCGATCTGCCCGTCGACGCCATTGGCCCGCAGCGCGTTCGCCGCGAGACCCAGGTCCTTGGACATGAGCGCGGTCGCGAAGCCGGGCTGGTAGTCATTGTTGGCCGGGCTGGCCGGAACCGGTCCCGGCACCGGGCAGTAGGAGGTCAACGCCCACGACTGCCCCGAGGCGGTGGACACCACGTCGAAGAACTTGTCGTGGGTGAGCCCCAGCTTCTCGCCCAGCACAATGGCTTCCGAGAGGCCGATCATGGAAATACCCAACAGCATGTTGTTGCAGATCTTGGCGGCCTGACCCACGCCCGCGCCGCCGCAGTGCACGACCTTGCCGCCCATGACCTCCAGCAGCGGCAGCGCGTCGGCGAAGTCGGCGTCCCCGCCGCCCACCATGAAGGTGAGGGTGCCCGCCGCCGCGCCCGC
The DNA here is from genome assembly GCF_050942175.1 of Nocardia sp. CA-151230. Classification (NCBI taxonomy): domain Bacteria; kingdom Bacillati; phylum Actinomycetota; class Actinomycetes; order Mycobacteriales; family Nocardiaceae; genus Nocardia; species Nocardia sp. CA-151230. The sequence goes on along the minus strand of NZ_CP192061.1, from coordinate 1,296,706 downwards.
CACGCCGCCGGAGACCGGGGCGTCGAGTGCCCGATGTCCCGCTGCCGCAGCGAATTCCGCGGCCTGCTTGGCATCGGCGACGTCGATGGTGGAGCAGTCGACGAACAGGGTGCCCGGCTTGGCGGCCGGGAGGATCTCGCCGTAGAGGTCGAGCACGATGCGGCCGTTGGGCAGCATGGTGATCACGATGTCGGAGGCCGAAACCGCCTCCGCGGCAGTGGCGACCACGGTCGCCCCGTCCCGGCGGGCTTGATCCTGTGCGGCGGGCACGGGGTCGAAGGCGAGGACGTCGTATCCTGCCTCGACCAGGTTGGCGGCCATGGGTCCGCCCATGTGCCCGAGACCGAGGAACCCGACCTTGGTGTTGTTGCTCATTGCTCGTCCTTCAATGCTCTATTCGCCTGAAACAGGCGCGGCGCTCTATTCGCCTGAAACAGGTGCGGCCAAACCCAATTCGCGATCGCCGAGCGCGCCGAAGTAGGCGTCCACGTCGGCGCCGGTGACGTCTGCCAGGGTGGCGGGCGACCACTGCGGGTTGCGGTCCTTGTCGATGACCTGGGCGCGGATGCCCTCCACCAGGTCGTGGGTGTTCAGGGAGGCGACGGAGACCCGGTACTCCTGGTTCAGCGCCGTCTCGAGGTCGGCGGCCCGGCGCGCATCGCGCAGCGAGCGCAGCGTGACCTTCAGCGCCACCGGCGATTTCGACAGCACGTCGGCGGCGGCCTTGGCGGCCTCGGCCCGGCCGTCGAGCTGCAGCCGGTGCACGATCTCCTCGACGGTGTCCGCGCTGTAGCAGGAGTCGATCCACTCCTGCTGTGCCACGAACTCCGAGACCGGTGCGGGCTGCGCGAACTTGGCGATGGCCACGTCGACCTCGGCGGTGGTCAGCGCCTCCAGCAGCGCCGGAATGTGTTCCGACGGAACGAAATAGTCGGCGAACCCGGCCGCGATGGCGTCGGCGGCGGACATGCGCGCGGTGGTGAGCGCGACATGGGTGCCGATCTCGCCCGGCGCGTGCGCCAGCAGGTAGGTGCCGCCGACGTCCGGGATGAAGCCGATGCCGGTCTCGGGCATGCCGACCATGGACCGCTCGGTCACGATGCGGTGCGAGGCGTGCCCGGACAGGCCGACGCCGCCGCCCATGACGATGCCGTCCATGACCGCGACGTACGGCTTCGGGTAGCGGCCGATGAGGGCATTGAGGATGTACTCGTCGCGCCAGAACGTGCCGCTCGGGGAATCCGCGGCCACCTCGGGCGAATCGCCCTGGGCGACAGCGTGCTCGGCGTCGTTGTGGATGGCGACGATGTCGCCGCCCGCGCACAGCCCGCGCTCGCCCGCGCCGGTGAGCACCACCGCGCGCACCTCGTCGTCGTCCGCCCAGGCCCGCAGCGCATCCAGGATGGTCAGCGCCATCGGGTGATTGAGCGCATTGATGGCGCGGGGCCGGTTGAGCGTGATCAGGCCGAGGCCGTCGCGCTGCTCGATCAACACCTCGGGTTCGTGCACCGTGCTTTTCGATGCCTCAGCGCTCATGCTGCTCCTACCACCGAGCGGGCGACGACCACCCGCATGATTTCGTTCGTGCCCTCGAGAATCTGATGCACCCGCAGATCGCGGACGATCTTCTCGATGCCGTATTCGGCCAGGTAACCGTAGCCACCGTGGAGTTGCAGGGCCTTGTTGGCCACCTCGAACCCGGCGTCGGTGGCGAACCGCTTGGCCATGGCGCACAGCTCCACCTTGTCGGGGGCGTCGGCGTCCAGGGCCGCGGCGGCCCGCCACAGCAGGGTACGGGCGGCCTCGAGCGAGGTGCGCATATCGGCCAGCTCGAACTGCAGGGCGGTGTTGTCCAGCAGCCGGGAGCCGAAGGCCTTGCGCTGCGCCATGTATTCGACGGTCTTGTCCAGCGCGACCTGCGCCCCACCCATCGAGCAGGCGGCGATGTTCAGCCGCCCGCCGTTGAGCCCGTTCATTGCGATGCGGAAGCCATTGCCCTCCGCGCCGAGCAGGTTGGCGGCGGGCACCCGGGCATTGTCGAGAATGACCTGGCGGGTAGGCTGCGCGTTCCAGCCCATCTTCTTCTCATTCGCCCCGAAGGACAGCCCCGGCGTATCGGCCGGGACGATGAACGCCGAGATCCCGCGCGCCCCTTCGTTTCCGGTGCGGGCCATGATCACGTACACATCGCTGCTGCCCGCACCGGAGATGAATTGCTTTACGCCGGTGAGCAGGTAGTCGTCGCCGTCGCGAACGGCCCTGGTGCTCAGCGCCGCCGCGTCGGAACCGACACCCGGCTCGGTAAGGGCGTAGGACGCCAGCCGGTCCATGGATGTCAGGCCGGGCAGCCACCGATTGCGTTGCGCCTCATCGCCATACGTGTCGATCATCCACGTCGCCATATTGTGGATGGAGATGTATGCGGCCACCGCCGGGCAACCGGTGGCCAGCTGCTCGAAGATGCGCACGGCGTCCAGGCGCCGCAGCTCCGAGCCGCCCACGTCCTCGCGCACGTAGATGCCGCCCAGGCCGAGCGAGCCCGCCTTGCGCAGCACGTCCACCGGGAAGTGCTTGCGCTCGTCCCATTCCAGGGCATTGGGCGCGAGCAGCTCGTCGGCGAAGGAGCGGGCGGTCTCGACGATCGCCTTCTCGTCCTCGTCAAGTACGAACATCGGTCAGTCCATGGTCGGGATGACGAAGGCGTTGGATTCCTTCTGCCCCGCAGGCCAGCGCTGCGTCACGGTCTTGGTCTTGGTGTAGAAGCGGATCGAGTCCGGGCCGTGCTGGTTGAGGTCGCCGAAACCGGACCGCTTCCAGCCGCCGAAGGTGTGGTACGCGATCGGCACCGGGATCGGGACATTGATGCCGACCATGCCGACCTGCACGCGGGCGGCGAAGTCGCGGGCGGTGTCGCCGTCGCGGGTGAAAATGGCTACGCCATTGCCGTATTCGTGCTCGTTGGGCAGGCGCAACGCCTCTTCGTAGTCCTTGGCGCGGACCAGGGCCAGCACCGGGCCGAAGATCTCTTCCTTGTAGATCCGCATCTCCGGGGTGACGCGGTCGAACAGCGAAGCGCCCGCGAAGAACCCGTCCTCGCCGCCCTCGACGACCAGGCCGCGCCCGTCGATCACCAGTTCCGCGCCCTCGTCGACGCCGATCTGGACGTAGTTGTTCACCCGGTCCACGCCGTCACGGCCGACCAGCGGGCCGAAGTCCGCGCCCGGGTCGTCGGAGACGCCGACATTGAGCTTGTCGATGCGCTCGATGAGCTTGGCGCGCAGGCGATCCGCGGTCTCCTCGCCCACCGGCACGGCGACCGAGATGGCCATGCAGCGCTCGCCCGCGGAGCCGTAGCCCGCGCCGATGAGCTGGTCGGCCACATCGTCGAGGTCGGCGTCCGGCATCACGATGGCGTGATTCTTGGCCCCGCCGAAGCACTGGGCGCGCTTGCCGTTGGCGGAGGCGGTCTCGTAGATGTACTGCGCGATCGGGGTGGAGCCGACGAAGCCGACGGCCTTGATGCGCTCGTCGTGCAGCAGCGTGTCGACGGCTTCCTTGTCGCCGTTGACCACATTGAAGATGCCCGCGGGCAGTCCGGCCTCGAGGAACAGCTCGGCCAGACGCAGCGGCACCGAGGGGTCGCGCTCGGAGGGCTTGAGCACGAAGGCATTACCGCAGGCCAGCGCCGGTCCGGCCTTCCACAGCGGGATCATGGCCGGGAAGTTGAACGGGGTGATGCCCGCGACCACACCCAGCGGCTGCCGCATGGAGTAGACGTCGATGCCGGTGCCGGCGCTCTCCGTGTACTCGCCCTTGAGCAGGTGCGGAATGCCGACGGCGAATTCGATGACCTCGAGCCCGCGCTGGATGTCGCCCTTGGCGTCGGCGACGGTCTTGCCGTGCTCGCTGGAGAGCAGCGCGGCCAGCGAATCCATCTCGTCCTGCACCAGCGTCAGGAACTTCATCAGGATCCGAGCCCGCTTCTGCGGGTTCGTGGCGGCCCAGGCCGGCTGCGCGGCGGCGGCATTCGCGATGACCGCCTCGACCTCACTCTTGCTCGCCAGCGGCACCCGCGCCTGAACCTGGCCGGTGCTGGGGTTGAACACATCGCCGAATTTGCCCGAAGTTCCCGGGACCTGCTTGCCGTCGATGAAATGAGTGAGTTCGCGAACCATGCCAGTCCTGTCTCGATGCTTGCGCGCCGATTGCGCGGTCTGTGGCGATCCTATAGTTGGACATCCAAGTATTGGCTGTGGGATAATTCACAGCACCAGAGAGCCTCCTAGAGTTGGAGCAACCGCATGCCCGATCTGCATGTCCCGGTTCATCCAGTGCGGTTCGTGACCGCAGCGGCGCTGTTCGACGGCCATGACGCGGCCATCAACATCATGCGAAGAATCCTGCAGGCCCAGGGAGCCGAGGTGATTCATCTGGGGCACAACCGGGCCGTGCGCGACGTCGTGGACGCGGCCGTCACCGAGGACGTGCAGGGCGTCGCGGTCAGCTCGTATCAGGGCGGGCACATCGAGTACTTCGAGTACCTGGCACAGGCCCTGAAGGAGGCCGGGGCCGAGCACGTGAAGATCTTCGGCGGGGGCGGCGGGGTGATCATTCCCGAGGAGATCGCGCGGCTGGCCGAGTCGGGGGTGACCATCTTCTCGCCGGAGGACGGGCAGCGACTCGGGCTGCCGGGGATGATCAATCAGCTGATCTCGGCTTGCGACGTGGATCTTTCACACACGCCCGCGTCGGTGGAGGCGGTGCTGAGCGGGGATCGGGCGGCGCTGGCGCGGACCCTCACCTGCCTGCAGCAGGGGACGCTGCCGGAAGCGGATCGAGCGGCGCTGACTGCCGCGGCGGCCGTGCGGCACGTGCCCGTGCTGGGCATCACCGGCACCGGTGGATCCGGAAAGTCCTCGCTCACAGACGAACTCGTGCGGCGGCTGCGCACCGATCAGCAGGACAAGCTGCGGGTCGCGGTGCTGGCGGCGGACCCGACCCGGCGACGTGGCGGGGGTGCGCTGCTGGGCGACCGGATCCGGATGAACGCCCTCGACGGCGAACGGGTCTACTTCCGTTCGCTGGCCACCCGGGGTGAGCGGGAACTGCCGCACGATATCGACACCATGGTGATCGCCTGCAAGGCAGCGGGATTCGATCTGGTGATCCTGGAGACGCCCGGCATCGGCCAGGGTGACGCGGCCGTCGCCGAGCACGTGGACGTGTCGCTGTATGTGATGACGCCGGAGTTCGGCGCGGCCTCCCAGCTCGAGAAGATCGACATGCTCGATTACGCGGATGTGGTGGCCATCAACAAGTTCGAGCGGCGTGGAGCCGAGGACGCGCTGCGCGATGTGTCACGGCAGCTGGTGCGGAATCGCGAGGAGTTCCACGCCGGGCCCGAGGACATGCCGGTCTTCGGCACCAGCGCGGCGACCTTCAACGATGACGGGGTGACGGCGCTCTACCAGCACCTGAGCGGATTGCTCGCCGAGCAGGGCCTGCCTTTGCAGGAGGGCGTGCTGCCGCGGGTGGCCACCCGCACCTCCACCCGCTTCGCCCAGATCATTCCGCCCGCCCGCGTGCGCTATCTGGCCGAAATCGCGGAAGCCGTACGGGATTACCACGCCGGCACCGCCCGCGAGATGGATGCCGCGCGACGCGTCCAGCGCCTGGAGCAGGTGCTCGCCGAGCTGCCGGGCGGCGGCGAACCCCCGGCTTCCCTTGCGACCGCGACCACCGGCGATGCCGGCACGTCCGATGCTGCCGGGGAGGTTCTGCGCGGGCTGCTCGCGCAGGCTCGCGCCGACCAGACGCCGGAAACCGCCGCGCTGCTGGCGGAATGGCCCGCGGTCGCGGAATCGTACCGCGGCGACGAACAGGTGGTGCGGGTCCGCGATCGGGAGCTGCGGACCGCGCTGCGCCGGGAGACATTGTCCGGCAGTTCGATTCCCCGGGTGGCGCTGCCCCGCTTCACCGATCACGGTGAGCTGCTGCGGTTCCTGCGCTCGGAGAACCTGCCGGGACGCTTCCCGTTCACGGCCGGGGTGTTCCCGTTCAAACGGGACAACGAGGATCCGGCGCGCATGTTCGCGGGCGAGGGCGACGCCTTCCGCACCAACCGCCGGTTCAAGGTGCTCTCCGAACACGCCGAGGCCAAACGGCTTTCGACCGCGTTCGACTCGGTCACGCTGTACGGGCACGACCCGGCCGAGCGGCCGGACATCTACGGCAAGGTCGGCACCTCCGGGGTGTCCATCGCCACTCTCGACGATATGAAGGCGCTCTACGACGGCTTCGACCTCGACGCGCCTGCCACCTCGGTGTCCATGACCATCAACGGTCCCGCGCCGACGATTCTGGCCTACTTCCTCAATGCCGCCATCGATCAGGCGGTGGCGGAGTTCACGGCCGAGCAGGGCCGCGAGCCCACCCCCGACGAGGCGGCCGGCCTGCGCGCCCGCACCCTGGCCACGGTGCGCGGCACCGTGCAGGCCGACATCCTCAAGGAGGACCAGGGCCAGAACACCTGCATCTTCTCCACCGAGTTCAGCCTGCGCATGATGGCCGACATCCAGGAGTGGTTCGTGCGCAACGGCGTTCGCAATTTCTACTCGGTGTCCATCTCCGGGTATCACATCGCCGAGGCCGGGGCGAACCCGATCAGCCAGCTGGCTTTCACGCTGGCCAATGGCTTCACCTATGTGGAGGCGTATCTCGCGCGTGGCATGGACATCGACGACTTCGCACCCAACCTGTCGTTCTTCTTCTCCAATGGCATGGACGCCGAGTACTCGGTGATCGGCCGGGTGGCGCGGCGCATCTGGGCGATCGCCATGCGCGACCGGTACGGGGCCAACGAGCGGTCACAGAAGCTGAAGTACCACGTCCAGACCTCCGGGCGGTCCTTGCACGCCCAGGAGATGAGCTTCAACGACATTCGCACCACACTGCAGGCGCTCATCGCGGTGTACGACAACTGCAACAGCCTGCACACCAATGCCTACGACGAGGCGGTCACCACGCCGACCGGGGAATCGGTGCGCCGGGCGCTGGCCATCCAGCTCATCATCAACCGGGAGTGGGGGCTCGCGATGAACGAGAACCCGCTGCAGGGCAGCTTCATCATCGATGAGCTGACCGATCTGGTGGAGGAGGCGGTGCTGCGCGAGTTCGAGCGGATCAGCGAGCGCGGCGGGGTGCTCGGGGCCATGGAGACCGGCTATCAGCGCGGGCGGATCCAGGACGAGTCCATGCTCTACGAGCGGCGCAAGCACGACGGCAGCCTGCCCATCATCGGGGTCAATACCTTCCGCAATGGGCACGAGGAAGCGCCTCGGGTGCTGGAATTGGCCCGCGGCACCGAGGCTGAAAAACAGTCTCAGCTGCAACGAGTCCGCGAATTCACCGATCGCCACCGGGATGCGGCGCCGGCGGCGCTGGCCCGGCTCGCGGCGGCCGCGGCGAGCGACGAGAACGTTTTCGAGGTACTGATGGATGCCGCGCGAGTGTGCACACTCCAGCAGGTCACCGACACCTTCTTCACGGTGGGCGGTCAATATCGTCGCAATGTCTGAGACAATCTATCGATAGCTATTGCCATATCTCACTGGAGACGGCGATGGGCTACGGCCTTCTTCCCGCGTTTCTGCAACCCCCCGATTTCTGGCGCGCGCCAATGTCCGACCGGCAGCAATTTCTCAGCTATATCTGAATCGTTCGGTTCGATCACAGCTGACATTCGATTCGCGTCGGAGAATCGGGGTCGGGGAGGACAGGAAGACCATGATGCGTCAGACCACTCGGAGAACCACCGCCAGACTGATCGCCGTCGCGCTGCCGGTCGCGGCCGCCGCCACCCTGTTCGCGGGCGTGGCCTCGGCGGATGCACCGGACAGCGCGGCCCCGGCCGTACAGCCGGTCCAGGCGACTCCGGTCGCCGCCGGCCTCCCCTTGGACCCGGTGGCCACCAACCCGAATGCCCAGTTCCCCGACCCGGCCCTGAACGGCGCGGCCGCGGGCGCGCTCACCGGCAGTGCGGGCGGCGCGGCCCTCGGCTCGGTCGTCGGCTCCATCCCCGGCATGATCGGCGGCTCGGCCCTCGGCGCCCTGATCGGCGGCGGCATCGGCGCCCTGGTCGGCATACTCGACCCCAACGCCATCCCGCAGGTGCTGCCGTAACCCCGAATCGCACCACCGCACAACACCTGTGCCGCGCCCACCTCGCCGGGCGCGGCACAGTCGTCTACCGAACCGCGGGGATACCGGCGGGGCCTGCGACCACGGCGGTGTCGTCGGGGCCTGCGGCGGTGTCGTCGGGTGGCGTGGGCGTGGCGTGCTTCGAAGTCCGAACACGCGAACTCGGGCGGGTGGGCGTGGAACAATCCGAACAGGCTGCCCCAGACGGAAGGCATCTCATGGACCTTGCGGGAACGACTGTCGTGGACGCCCACATTCACCAGTGGGATCCGCTCACCACGCCACGCGAGTTCAGCGGGCTGGCGAAGCTGTTCCGCTATGTGCCGGTGCCGATCGATCTGGCGAAACGGCTGGCGCCGCGGCGCGACCGCGAATTCGCCGGGGACCCAACACCTGTCGTCCATCCGTACCTGCCGCGCGACTACCAGGAAGACGCCGGGGACGTGCCGGTCGAGGCCATCGTGCACATCGAGGTGGAGTGGGTCGGCAAGGGTCCGCTCGGGCCCGCCGACGAAACCCGGTGGGTGAGCAGCCTGCCGTTCGGCGTGGACACCCCCGCGCTCGGGGCGATCATGGGCGCGGGCGATCCCACCGCCGCCGAGTTCGCCGAACTGCTCGACGCGCACCGGGCCGCCTCGCCGCTGTTCCGGGGCATTCGCGCCCGCGTCGAATACCACCCGGACCCGGACGTACGCGCGACCCGCAAGACGCCTGGCCTGCTCACCTCCCCCGCCTTCCTGGACGGCTTCGGCGCGCTCGCCGACCGCGAGCTCGCGTTCGAGGCGTGGGTGTATTCGGGGCAGCTGCCCGAGGTGGCCGCGCTGGCCGAGCGCTATCCCGACACCACCATCGTGCTCGACCATCTCGCCACGCCCGCAGGCATTTTCGGGCCGGTCGGGCGGAACACCGGGCGCAATCCCGGGCAGCGGCGTGAGCTGTTCGTGCGCTGGCGCGACGACCTCACCGCTCTCGCCCAGCACACCAATGTGGTGGCCAAGGTGAGCGGCCTGATGATGCCGATCCTCGGGCATCCGGTGCCGCGGCGGGGCCGGCCGACCCCGGTTCCGGTTCTGCTGGAACGGATTTCGCCGATGCTGGAGCACGCGCTCGACGCATTCGGGGCCGACCGGCTCATCTGGGGCTCGAATTTCCCGGTGGACAAGCCGATTACGAGCATCCCGAATGCCGCGGAGGCGGTGGCCACCGCGCTGGCCGGGCACGGGGCCGACGACAAGGCCATCGAGCAGATCTTCCGCCGCAATGCCGAACGGGTGTACGGGATCGACGTGCTCTGAGCCCACTCCCCGGACGGATTTGTCGCGTCTGCCTTTGCCGGAGGGTCGCTGTGGCTATCGTGATGCGCCATGGAACGGATCCTGCGGATCGGAATGGGTTTCTGGGAGTCCCGGACCTTGCTCAGCGCCGTCGAACTCGGGGTGTTCACGGTGCTCGGGCATCGGCAACTGACCGCCGAGCAGCTACAGCGCGAACTGGGCCTGCATCCGCGGTCCGCCCGCGACTTCTTCGACGCACTGGTGGCCATGGAGATGCTGCGGCGCACCGACGATCGGTACGCCAATACCGCCGACACCGCGACCTACCTGGACAGCACCGGCAGCGAGTACATCGGCGGCTTCCTGGAGATGGCCGCGGCCCGGCTCTACCCGTTCTGGGGCCGGCTCACCGAGGGCCTGCGCACCGGGCAGCCGCAGAACGAGGCCCGCGACGGCGGCGGCTTCTTCACTGAGCTCTACCGGGATCCGCAGCGGCTCTTCGACTTTCAGCGGGCGATGACCGGGCTGTCGCTGCCCAGTGCGCACGCCATCGCCGAGGTGTTCCCGTGGCATCGCTGGAAGTCGGTGGCCGATATCGGTACCGCCCAGGGCGCGCTGCTGCGGACCGTCCTGGAGACCAATCCGCACCTGCACGGTATCGGCTACGACCTGGCGGCGGTGGAGCCGATCTTCGCCGAATACAGTGCGCCGGTGGCAGATCGGGTCACCTTCCGGCCCGGCGACTTCTTCACCGATGAGCTGCCCGAGGCCGATGTCCTGGTCTTCGGCCACATCCTGCACGACTGGGACCTGTCCACCAAGCTCATGCTGCTGGAGAAGGCCCACCGCGCTCTCCCCGAGGGCGGCGCCATCCTCGTCTACGAGTCGCTCATCGACGACGACCGCCGCACCAATCTCTCCGGCCTGCTGATGAGCCTCAACATGCTCATCGAGACCCCGGAGGGCTTCGACTACACCGCCGCGGACCTGCGAACCTGGCTGGCCGACACCGGTTTCCGCGACCCCCAGACCGAACACCTCGCCGGGCCGGAGTCCATGGTCTGGGCGGTGAAGTAGCCGCTAACCCGGCAAGGCGAGGTATTGCGCGCCGAGCAGATCGGCCGTGCGGCTGACGTGGTCGACGATGCGGGTGGCGTCGGCGTCGATGGCGCCGGTGCGCCAGGCGGTCAGGAGTTCGATGAAGCCGCCGATGCCCATGAGAACGCCCATGCGCAGGTCGGATTCGTCGACGCCGGGGCGCAGGTAGGGGCGGGCGGTGGCGATGAGCAGGTCGGTGGCCTCGGTGAGCATGGCGGTGCGGCGCTCCTCGAGGATGCGGCTGCCGGCATGGTCGCCGAAGAGGATGCGCGCCGGGCCCTCCGACTGCAGGGCGACCGCGCGGGCGATGGCCAGGCGCAGAATGCCCGGCGCCGGATGCTCGAGGTTCTCGGCGACCACGGCCGAGAGTTCGGCCAGCACTTGGAATCCGACTTCGTCCCAGACCGCGCCCAGCAGTTGGTCGCGGTCGGCGAAGTGCTCGTAGAAGTAGCGGTCATTGAGGCCCGCGCGGGTGCACACGCCGCGCATGGTCACTGCGGCCCAGCCGTTTTCGAGCCAGATGTCCAGCGCCGCCGCGATCAGCCGCTCGTGGCGCTCGGCGCGGCGTTCCTCCTGTGTGCGGCCACCCCAGGTGCCGCCGCGCCGGGTCGGCGCGGGCCCCGGGGACACGTCGGCGGCTGCCGGTGCGGGCACGTCCATAGTTGACAAAATAGCGCACCGAGAGCCTAATTGGTGGCAGGTGCGGCCAGTGGTGGCACACGCCACCAATTGACTGCCCGGACGGCACGGCCCCGGGAGTTCCCATGCGACTCAACCCCTTCGGTGGATCCCGCCGCACTCAGCAGGCGGACGCGGTGGTGACCGGCGCGGGCAGCGGCATCGGCCGCGCCTTCGCGATCGAGATCGGCAAGCGCGGCGGCCGGGTGGTCTGCTCCGACATCGACGCCGGACGCGCCCGCGACACCGCCGAAATGATCGGCGACACCGGGGGAAAGGCCTTCGACACCGTCTGCGACGTGAGCAGCCTGGACCAGGTGACCGTGCTGGCGAACACCGCCGAGGAATGGTTCGGCAAGAGCCCGGATCTGGTGGTCAACAATGCCGGCATCGGGCGCGGCGGCACACTCATCGGCGACACCCCGCCCGCGGAATGGCATCAGGTGCTCGACGTCAATCTGTGGGGCGTCATCCACGGCTGCCACGTCTTCGCGCCCCGGCTGCGCGCGAGCGGGCACGGCTCGATCGTGAACGTGGCCTCGGCGGCCGCCTTCGGGTCCGCGCCGCGCATGGGCGCCTACAACGTGAGCAAGGCCGGGGTGCTGGCGCTGTCGGAAACGCTGGCCGCGGAACTGTCCGGCACCGGCGTCACCGTCACCGTGCTGTGCCCCACCGGGGTGCGGACCAACATTCTGGAAGGCGTGGAGATCGGCGACGAGACCATCCAGCTCTGGGGCGACCGCCTCATCCGCTGGACCGGCCGCCCGCCCGAGTCCATCGCCCGCGCCACCCTCGACGCGGTGGATCACGGCCGGCTGTACGTGGTCCCGCAGCTCGAGGCCAAGGCGATCTGGCAGTCCAAGCGACTGCTGCCCGAGACCTACACCCGCGCCGCCGGATTGCTGGAGCGGCTGGTGCGGTAGCCACAGCGGCAAGGAGTTGAACAATGGCGTTCGCGTATTCCGACATGCTCGGTGTCGTCCAGGACCGGCAGTGGGCGCTGGCCGATCTCGACTGGGACGCACCGGGAGCCGAGCTCATCACCGATGAGCAGCGACCCGCGCTCGCGGCCTTCATGGCCGATCTGGTGTGGATCGAGCACGTCGGCGCCCGCGGGTTCGCGGCGCTCACGCTGCGCGCGCCCGACGGGCCGCTGAAGGAGATCTATCGGTACTTCCACGCCGAGGAGCAGAAGCACGCCAATGCCGAACTGGCCCTGATGCGGCGCTGGGGCATGCTCGACGGGGACGCGATGCCGCTGCCCAACAAGAACATCCGGCTCGTCATCGAATGGCTGGACCGGTGCGGGGACGACCTGTCCCTGCCGGTGCTGGGCACCGTGATCCCCTCGCTGGAGTGCGCGCTGGACGGGGCACTGGTGAAGTTCCTGCTCGACGAGGTGCGGGATCCGCTGTGCCACGAGGTGTTCCGGCACATCAACAGCGACGAGTCCCGGCATCTGGCGGTGGGGTTCCAGGTGCTCGAGCAGCTCGGCGCCGGACCGCTGCGGCGAATCGCCATCGAGACAGCGGGTTTCGCGCTGCGGCCCACCTTCCTGCTCGGCGCGCTGCTGTACACGCCGCTGCTGTCCCGCATGTCCGCCAACATCATGGCGATGGGGCTGGACGAGGAGAAGCTCTGGAATGCCGTGCGGCGCTATGAGAAAGCCGGTGAGCGCAGCCCGGACATCAAACGCGTGCCGCTCTACCACGTGGTCCGGCTGCACGGCATGGCCACCATCAACCACTGGCAGCCGATCCAGGGCTTCAACGACGCCCTGAACAAGGCCATCGACCACTTCCCCGTGCGCGTCCTGCGCCACACCCCCTCCTGGTCCAAGGCCCTGACCTACGAGCCGGTGGCGAAATGACCGCCCCGATCCGCCGGAACGACCCGGGCAGAGCCCGAGACGCCTACACCGGCCCCCGGATTCACTGCACCCACTGGCGTGACCAGCATGAGCTGGACCGCCTGCACGTCGCGGTCATCGGCAGCGGCGCCGCACTGGCCCGGGTGGTCCCGCCGATCGTCGCCCAGGCGCGCAGAGTAACCGTGTTCCAGCACGATCCGATCTGGATCCTGCCCACCCCACTCGTCCCCGGAGCGGGAATTCTGTTGCGCCGGTTGCCCGCCGATGCGCTGGGACTGCTGCCCAGCGACTCCGCGCCGCCATTGCCCGGAGATCCGGCACACCAGGCCGAGCGTGGGGCCGGCCGCCGGGGAGGCAGCACCGCGCCGGCCGACAGGGGTGCGGAGGAACGCGGTCCGACACGAGCGCCGCGCGAAGACGGTCCACCGCATCCCGGATCCAGGGAGGTTGCCCGTGGAGCTCCGGGACCCGCGCTGAGCGCCTCGGGGCCGGGAGTGCTGCGCTGGTGTGCACAGCAGGCGTTGCGGCGGGCGGCCGCGGCGAATCTGCGGGCGCAGGTGGGGGATTCGTGGGAGCGGCGGCAGCTGACGCCGGATCGGCCCGCCGCGGTGCGGATGCACAGTCGCTACTACCGGGCCCTGCGGCAGCGGAACTGCCGGCTCATCAGCTGGCCCATCGCCCGGCTCGCGCCGCTCGGGATTCGCACCGTGGACGGGGTCGAGCATCGGGTGGACTGCATCATCTACGCGGAGGACGCATCGTGACAAATACCGTCGTGGACCACGAGATCGTCATTGTGGGCGCGGGATTCTCGGGAATCGGGACCGCGATCGCGCTGCGCAAAGCCGGTTTCGACGATTTCGTCATGATCGACGAGGCCGACGGGGTGGGCGGCACCTGGCACTGGAACACCTATCCCGGTATCGCCGTGGATATTCCGTCGTTCAGCTACCAGTACTCGTTCGAGAAGCAGCGCTCCTGGTCGCGGGTGTACGCGCCCGGGCGAGAGCTGAAGGCGTACGCCGAGCACTGCGTCAGGAAGTACGGGCTGCGGCCGCGGATCCGGTTCGGCACCACCATCGCCCGCGCCGACTTCGACGACGTGCTGCACCTGTGGCGGGTGCGCACCACCGACGGCGACGAGCTCACCTGCCGCTTCCTGATCGGCGCGACCGGGGTGCTGACCCGGCCGAAACTGCCCGATATCCCCGGCGCGGAACGGTTCCGGGGCGAGACCATGCACACCGCGCGCTGGGATCACGGGATCGATCTGCGCGGCAAGCGGGTCGGCATCATCGGCACCGGCGCCTCGGCCATCCAGGTCATTCCCGAGATCGCCCCGGAGGTGTCGGAACTCGTTGTCTTCCAGCGCACTCCGATCTGGTGCCTGCCCCGGCCGGACGCGCCGCTGCCGCCACCGGTGCGCGCCCTGATGCGACTGCCCGGCGGGCAGTTCCTCACCCGCTGGCTCAGCCAGGCGTTCGTGGAGCTGACCTTCCCGCTCTCGGCGCACTACTACAAGGTGCTGCCCATGGTGAAGCTCGGCGAGCGCACCGGGCTGGCACACCTGCGCGACCAGGTGCAGGACCCGGTCGTCCGGGAGCAGCTCACGCCGAAATACGCGCTGGGCTGCAAACGGCCGTCCTTCTCCAACGACTACCTGAAGACCTTCAACCGTGAGAACGTCACGCTGGAAACCGATCCCATCACCGAGATCACCGCCACCGGACTGGGCACCACCGGCCGCCACCACCAGGTCGACGTGCTCATCATGGCCACCGGCTTCAAGGTCATGGAGTCCGGCAATATGCCCACCTTCGACCTGCACGGCAGCGGCGGGCTGCGCCTCGAGGACTGGTGGGACACCCACCGCCTGCAGGCCTACGAGGGGGTCAGCGTGCCCGGCTTTCCCAATTTCTTCACCATCATCGGCCCCTACGGCTACAACGGCGCGTCCTACTTCACCCTCATCGAGATGCAGACCACCCACATCCTGCGCCTGCTCCGCGATGCCCGCCGCCGTGCCGCCACCCGCATCGAGGTCACCCCCGAGGCCAACGAGCGCTACTTCCAGGAAATGCTGGCCCGCCGTGGCACCCAGGTCTTCTGGCAGGACAGCTGCGCCCTGGCCAACTCCTACTACTTCGACAAGAACGGCGACGTCCCCCTGCGCGCCATGAGCACCCCCGAAGCCGCCTGGCGTGCCGCCCATTTCGACCTGCGCGACTACCGCTTCGAATCCCTCGGCGAACGCCGCACCACCGGCCGCCCCGCGGCCCGCACCGCGACGGCCCAGCCGGATGCCTCAGGTGTCCAAGGCGCAGTAGAGGGCGCGGAGTTCGCGTAGACCGGCGGCGACGGACTGCTCGTCCTCGGCCGTCATGCGCAGGGCCTGGCGGAGCAGGACGGCGTCGAGATCGTCCGGGGCCGGACGAAATTCGGGCTTCGGGAGGGCGGGAAGCGCCGTGTTGTCGCCATAGAGATCGGTGGATTCGGCGGGCGGATCGGCGCGTTGGACGCTGCCGATGAGAGCCTCGAGTTCGATGCCGCGCAGGGTGAGCAGTTCGCCCGGGCGCTCATCGAGGCGTTCGGCGATGACGTAGCAGACGGCGGCGGCGTGCTTGCAGGGCCAGCCGGAATCGGGGCAGCTGCACGAGAAGTCGAGCTCGGACACCGTGGTGGGGAGCAGCAGGGGTCCGAGGGCCTGGGGCAGGGTGCCCGCCGCGATCTCGCCCAGCATGCCGGGGGTGGCGCGGACCACGTCCACCAGCTCATCGAGGCGGTCGTCGCGCAACTGTCGCAGGGTCAGCACCGAGATGAACGGGCGGGGTTGACTGCCCTGCACTTCCGCGCTCACCAGGCCGGGCTCCAGGCGGTAGTTCACCACCTGACCGGTGCGGGCGTAGGAACGGCCGCGAGCCAGGCGACCGGCGTCCGCGACGCCCTCGACCGCCTCCAGAAACGAACGGCCCCACCAGGTCCGGGCGAACGCGGTGCCCCGGCGGCTGCGCGGCTGCACCCCGCCGCGCACCGGGCGGCGCTTGCCGTACTCGCTGAAGTCGATGACATTGCTCATTCGCCGACCGCCTCCGACCCCAGGGCGAACAGTTCGCGCAATTCGTCGTCGCCGAGTTCGGTGATCCAGTTCTCGCCGGTGCCCACGGTGAGGTCGGCGAGCTGGCTCTTACCCTTCAGCATGTCGTCGACGCGCTCCTCGATGGTGTCGACGCAGACCAGCTTGCGCACCTGGACATCACGACGCTGGCCGATGCGGAAGGCGCGGTCGGTGGCCTGGTTCTCCACCGCCGGGTTCCACCAGCGGTCCAGGTGCACAACGTGATTGGCGGCGGTCAGGTTGAGGCCGGTGCCGCCCGCCTTGAGCGACAGCAGCATGAGCGGCGCGCCGTCCTCCGCCTGGAACCGGGTGACCATATCGTCGCGCCGCTGCTTGCTCACCCCGCCGTGCAGGAACGGCACCTCCGCCCCGAAACGCTCGGACAGGAAGGGCGCCAGCAGGTTTCCGAACTCCGCGAACTGGGTGAACAGCAGCGCCCGCTCCCCGTCGGCGATCGCCGACTCCAGAATGTCCTCCACCAGCGCCAGTTTCCCGGACCGATGATGCCCCCGGCGCAGCAGCGCCGACCCGTCGCCGAGGAAATGCGCGGGATGGTTGCACACCTGCTTGAGCCGGGTGAGTGCCGCGAGCACCGCGCCCTTGCGCTCCATGCCCTCGGCCGCCTTCAGCTTGGCCGACATATCGTCCAGCACGGCCTGATACAGCGCCGCCTGCTCCACGGTCAGGTTGGCCCGCACTGTCATCTCGATCTTCTCCGGCAGATCCGAGATCACCGCCGGATCGGTCTTGACCCGGCGCAGCACGAACGGCGAGGTGATGGCGCGCAGGCGGGTGACGGCATTCTCGTCGTGCTCGCGCTCGATCGGCACCGCGAAGCGGGCGTGGAACTCGGAGGCCTTACCCAGCAGCTTGGGATTGGCGAAATCCAGGATCGAGCGCAGCTCCTCGAGCCGGTTCTCCACCGGGGTTCCGGTGAGCGCCAGGCGGTGTCGGGCCGGCACCAGCCGCGCCGCGCGCGCCTGCCGGGTCCCGGCATTCTTGATGTGCTGTGCCTCGTCCAGCACGATCCGCTGCCAGTCCTGATCCTTCAGGTTCTCGACATCCCGGGCCAGCAGCGCGTAGGTGGTGACCACCAGATCCGAATCCGTCACCGCCGCAGCAAATTCCGCGCCCGACCGCCGCCCGGCGCCGTGGTGTACCAGCACCCGGAGATCCGGGGCGAAGCGTTCGGCCTCGCGCTGCCAGTTGCCCACCACCGACATCGGGCACACCAGCAGGGTAGGCCCCACGGCCTCCGATCCGCTTGCGGCAGCTGCTGTTTCACGCTCGTGCAGCAGTAGGGCCAGCACCTGCACGGTCTTGCCGAGACCCATGTCGTCGGCGAGGATCGCCCCGCATCCGAGCCGGCTCATGGCCGCCAGCCAGGTCAGGCCGCGCTGCTGATACGGCCGCAGCTGGGCCTTCAGCCCGACCGGCTCCGGGACGGGCTCGACCACCCTCTTACCGTCGAAAAGCTCCGCGGCCCAGCCGGTCGCGGTGACCTCCTCCAGCGGCACCCCGATCACCGGATGCGCGGACAGTTCGGCGAACAGGCCGCCGACGGTGGTCTCGGTCTCGTCGGTGCGGCCCGAGACGTAGTCGGCGGCCGCGGCCAGCATGCGGTGATCGGCCTGCACCCACTCCCCGCGCAGCCGCACCAGATCCGATTTCGCGTCCACCATTCGCGCCATCTCGGCGGGCGTCAGCACGGTGTCGCCCAGCGCCAGCTCCCAGCGGAAGGACACCAAACCCTTGAGCCCGACGGCGGTTTCGGTGGCGGCCGGGCTCTGCACCCGCAATTTCATGGCGGGCGCGGCCACCCGCCAGGCCCTCGGCAGCATGAGCCGCACCCCGGCCGACCGCAGCGCGTTCGCCCCGTGCGCGACCAGATCCATCACTACCTCGGTGGGCAGGAACAGATCCATGCTGCGGGCATCGCCGGGCAGATCGCGCAGGCGCGGATACGCCTGCTTGGCGGCCGCCAGCTTCTCCCCCGCAATCCGCATGAGCTGCGGATCCCCCGGCAGCAGCACCGGTTGCGGCGCCTCCCCCTCCTCGCGCAGGCAGACCTCGAGCCGCCACAGTTCGCCCGGCTCCTCGCCGTCGGGTTCCAGCAGGCGCAGCACCAGCTCCGGCTCATCGGCGGTGAGGCTGGTCCGCCAGTCGTCCAGCACCGACGCCACCCGATGCGATCCGGTCTCCAGCGGCGTCGCCTCGACCAGCGCGGTCAGCAGCGGATGCGGCCCGGATTCCCGATCCTGCCGTTCCCGAACGCGCAGGCGCACGAGGGGATCGGTCAACTCGGCGACGAGGTTCTCCAGCACCTCGGCAGGCCGCCCGGCCACCTGCAACGCGCCCGGCATGGCCACGGCGAGCTCCGCCAGCCAGGCCCGTTGCCGCTGCCCGCCCACCAGCCGCCACCGCACCCACCACTCCCCGTCGTCCCGCCGCACCTCCGGCACCACCCGCCCCGCCCGCACCCACCGTTGCACCCCGCGCGCCACATGCCCGAGAAACCGGAGATCCCCCGCCACCGCCCCTGCCGGAAGTTCCTGCGACAGGACCCGGGCAGCCGTCTCCGGTGCCAGCGCATGCGCCCGCACCTGTGTCTGCTCCGGCCCGTACTCCCCCCTCACCAGCACCTGCGCCCGATGCCGCCACTTTGCCCCGCGCGCGATCGACCCCAGCGGCTCCGGCAAACCCTCCGCATCCCCGGCCGTGTCATCGCCCGGGTCGTGCCACAGCACCAACCCGGACCCCGGCGACCACAGCCCGTGCAACATCCGCCCATCCAATCAGTCACCCCCGACAAGCCCGCCGGGCCCTCTTTATTTCTGATCGGATACGGAACATACTGGATAAATCCGCAGGTCACCGCACGCGTCGGTGTCCGCTGTGTCCGTTGCACTACATTGTCGTGCCCGGACGGCAGCCGCGCGGGGCGCACCCGACAATCCACCGCGACTCAATCCGGAGCCGTGGCACTTTCGAGACCGTAGGGAGGCCGTGACGATGACGATTCTGCTCCAAGTGCTCGAGCAGAGCTTCACCCCCACGACACAGTGGGAACGGCGGAAATTCACCTTCGTGGACACGAGCAAGATCGTGGGGATGCGCCTGGACGGGCAGTCCGGGGTCTGGCTGGATCTGTCCCGGCCCGGCGAGTCGCAGCGCCTCGCCCGCACCGCCGACCCGCGCGACTCCATCACGTTCCTGCTCACCGTTTTCGCCAAGATCGCCGAATGCGAGGAGCGGGGCGGTTCGTGGCTCATCGGCCACGACGGCGCGCGTGTGGATTCCATTGCGGCAACCCGTTTTCCGCCGCAGCTCTCCGAAACCGCCGCGGACGACATCCTCGCGCACGCCTGGCTCTAGTAAGCCCAACGGGAGTGCGAAGTCCGCGTGACGGCACTCACCGATCGGCTGGTGCGGTACACGTATTGCCGTGTGGCTCACGGGTGGAACCTTCCTGCTCCGGCTGCTCGGTGCGGTGGTCGTCCTGCTCGCGGTCCTTGGGTGCGAGTCCCTCGGGCAGGTGACCCCGGCGCCGGGCAGCCCCACCCGCGTCCAACTCGAACGGCTGCTCACGGGTGTCCGCACCGTACCCGCCCGGCCACATCCGGGCGGTTACGAACGCGGCTGCGGCAGCGGGCAGGGGTGCGTGTTCGGACCGGCGTGGACCGATGATCACGACGGGCCGGGCGGTCACGACGGGTGCGACAGCCGCAATACCGTGCTGGCCAGGCAGCTCACCCGGGTGGCCTTCCGGCCCGGGAACGGCTGCGTGGTGGTGGCCGGGTCGCTGGACGATCCCTACACCGGGCAGCGCATCGCCTTCGATCGGGCCGCGCCCAAGGCCGTGCAGATCGATCATGTGTATCCGCTGGCAGCCGCCTGGGATCTGGGCGCGTCCGGATGGCCGCTGCCGCGGCGTGTGCGCTTCGCCAACGACGTCGATTACAACCTGCTCGCGGTGGACGGAAAGATCAACGAGGACAAGGGCGATCGCACACCCGGCGACTGGCTGCCACCCGCCCGCGCGAACCGCTGCTTCTACGCGGGCAAATACCTGATGGCCGCGAACCGGTACGGGCTACCGGTCACCACCGCCGACCGGGACGCGCTGGCGCGGGTCGCCCGCGGCTGCCCATAGCGTGGCGAAGTGCCGGTAGGCCTGATCGGCGGTGAGCTCCTGGCGCGGATCCATGACCGATTCGAGCAATCCGTATAGACCCCAGGACAGAAATGTGATGGTCGCGCCGGCCGCGACGGGGTCCGGCCCGAGCCGCGGGCCCAGGTGCTCGGTCAGCAGTTCGGCGTACATCTGCCGGATCGACCGCAGCACAATGGTGTTCGCCCGCTGCCGGACCAGTGGCCGGTACACGTCCGGATGCGCCGCGACCAGCTTGAACAGGATCTCGACGGGAGCCAGCGGCGGCGGTTCGACCGGATAGGCGGCCAGCTGGGCCGAAATCTCGCCCCGCACATGCTCGATACAGCTGACCAGCAGCAGATCGTCCTTGTCGCGGTAGTGCGCGTAGAAGGTGGAGCGGCCGACGTCGGCGCGATCGATGATGTCCTGCACCGTGATCCGGGCATAGGGCCGGTCCTGCATGAGCTCGATGAGCGCCCGGTGCAGTGCCGTGCGGGTGCGGCGGACGCGGCGGTCGGCCTCGGGCCTCATGGTCGCGGCCTCCGGCCTCATGGTCGCCGAAACGGCGTCCGGGGCCGTTCCCGGACGGATTCCGTCCGACTGTCCGGAATCGTACGCATCCCCAGAAACTGCGCCTGGCCTGGGCTTTCCCATGCTTCGATGATTGACCACATGACCCAGCACAAGCAAGTGTCCGATATCGAATCCCGGCCCGTCGGGGCCCTCATCACCTGGCCGCGCCGCTATCAGCTGCTCACCGACGTCTACTTTCTGGGCCGCGCGGGCAGCCTGGCCCGGTACTTCGCCACCACCAGTGGCATCCGCCCGGGCGATCACGCTCTCGATCTCGGTTGCGGCCCCGGCCGACTGGCCAATGAGCTGGCCCGGCAGGCCGGACCGGACGGCCGGGCGGTCGGCGTGGACCCTTCCCCGCAGATGATCGCCTACGCAACCGCCCACGCCGCCCCCAACTGCAGCTTCGACCTCGGCGCGGCCCAGTCGCTGCCCTACCCGGACGCCTCGTTCGATGTGGCGACCTCGACCTTCGCCATGCACCACATCGCCGAATCCGAGCGAAAGACCGCCCTGGCGGGCGTCTTCCGCGTCCTGCGCCCGGGCGGCCGCCTACTGCTCGCCGACACCCACCCGACCTCGGGCCTGCGCGGGCTCGCCGTTCGCGCCATGGCCCAGCTGGCCGCACACCGCGCCGGCGGCCAGGGCCACTCCCATGACGGCGACGCGGCCGGGGATCCGCTGTCGGCGGTCGACATTCGCCGCTACCGCGACGTGCTCACCGACATCGGTTTCACCGCAGTCGAATTCCGCACCGGCCCGTTCGCGACCGGCATCCTCACCGCCGTCAAACCCGGCTGATCAGGCCGGTTCCGCGCCGGTGGCGGCCGACCGCTTGGGGTCGTTGGACCACTGCGACCAGGAGCCTGGATAGAGCGCGGCATCGATGCCGGCGACGGCCAGCGCCGCGACCTGGTGGGCGGCGGTGACTCCGGAACCGCAGTACACCGCGACCGGCCCGGAGCCGAATCCTTCGAAACGGGAACGCAATTCGAGGAGCGACTTGAATTGCCCAGCGGCCGTGAGGTTCTCGGCGGTCGGCGCGCTCACCGCACCCGGAATGTGCCCGGCGCGCGGATCCACCGGTTCCACCTCGCCGCGGTAGCGCTCGCCCGCGCGGGCATCCAGCAGCAGGCCCGGCCAGCCGGCCGCGCCGTCGGCGTCGATGGTCGGCATATTGCCCGGGGACAGGACCACGGTGCCCGGCTGCGGGGCGGTTTCGTCACCGGTGACGATCTTGCCCCCGGCCTGCTCCCACGCCGGCAGTCCGCCGTCGAGAATGCGCACATCGGCCACGCCACCCCAGCGCAGCAGCCACCAGGCCCGCGCGGCGGCCATGCCGCCGGTGGCGTCGTAGACGACCACCATGTCCCCGTCGGAGACGCCCCAGCTGCGCGCGCACTTCTGCAGGTGCGTCAGGTCCGGCATGGGGTGGCGGCCCTTGGCGGCGGAGGGCGGATCGGCGAGTTCGGTTTCCAGGTCGACGAATATCGCGCCCGGAATATGGCCGTCCAGATAATGCTGCGGTCCGTCCGGATCTCCGAGCGCCCACCTGACGTCCAGCAATCGCACCCGGCCGCCGCTCTGGTCCAGCAGGTCCGCAAGCTCCGCAACCGAAATCAGCACCGAACTCAAGCCAACTCCTCTTCGCCGATTCATCGCCCTGTGAAGTCGAACCACCCCACCCTAGCCACCGCCGGCCGCACCCTGCAGCCTGCCCGGCCCGCTATTTCGACGGGGGCAGGAACCAGCGTGCCAGCAGACCCGCGACCAGCGCCCAGAAGGCCGCGCCGATGCCGAGCAGCGAGATTCCGGACGCGGCCACCAGGAAGGTGAGCGCGGCCGCGGAACGGTGTGCGGCGGGCGTCAACGCGGCGGTCAGCGCACCCGCCAGGGTAGCGATGAGGGCAAGGCCCGCAACGGTTTCCAGCACGCCCTTCGGCGCCGCGGCCACCAGCATCACCAGCGCGCCCGAGGCCAGTGCGAGCACCAGGTACATGCAGCCCGCGGTGAACGCGGCGATCCACCGGCGGCTCGGATCCGGATGCGCGGACGGCGCGGCGGAGAGCGCGGCACTGATGGCCGCCAGATTGATGGCGTGCCCGCCCGCGGGCGCACCGAGCACGGTGCCCAGGCCCGTGACCGTCATGGCCGCCCGCCACGGCACCTGATAGCCGAAGGTCTTCATGACCGCCGTGCCCGGAATGTTCTGCGCGGCCATGGTCACGATGTAGAGCGGCACCGCGACCCCGATCACCGCCTGCCAACTCCAGTGCGGCACAGTCCATTCCACCCGCGGCACCATGGCCGACAGGTCCATCCGGCGATGGGTGACGGCGATGTCGACACCCGCGCCGACGGCCGCGACGGCGAAGGCGGCCAGCACCGACCAGCGCGGCGCGAAGCGTTGCAGCACAAGCCAGGTCGCGATGACCGGCACCACCACCGCCGGGCTCACCGGCAACGCCTTCACCGGCGCCAGGCACATGGGCAGCAGCACCCCGGCCAGCATCGCCTGCGCGATCTCCACCGGAATCGCCGCGATGAGCGCGCCCAGCCGCTGCCAGAATCCGGTCAGCACAATGAGTCCGCCCGCCACCGCGAACGCGCCGACCGCGGCCGCCCAGCCGCCGGACACCGCGCCCGTACTGGCCAGCAATGCCGCACCCGGGGTGGACCAGGCCAGTGTGATCGGCATCCGGTACCGCCGGCTCAGCACGATCATGCCGACGGCCTGGGTCACGCAGACCGCCAGCAGTCCGGACGCCGCCTGCGCCGAGGTTGCCCCCAAGGCGGTCAGGCCCGCCAGCACCACCGCGAACGAGCTGGTGAATCCGACGAGAGCGGTGACGATTCCGGCCCCGATCGGCTGCCCGATCCCGGCGGTGCGCGGACTCTCGACCTCCGGAGTGCTGGTGACGCTAGTGCTCATCGGGTCATCGTCGCGGTCCAGTCACCTCGAGGTCAGCGGCCAATCTCCTGAAACTGGACTGAATTCACCGAAACAGTCAGAACCGCTCGGCATCCTGCGGGTGGCCCCCCGACCCGTTCTGCATTGCCAGCCGCTCCAGCAGCGGCGTGACACGCGGCCCGACCAGCGAGCGCATCACCAGCGCCATATTGGTGCGCTCCACCCCCGGGATCTTCAGAATGCTGCCGGTCAGGCGGTACAGATCATCGGCGTCGGCGGCGACCACCCGGACCGTCAGATCGGTCGGCCCGGTCATGCCGCAGACCTCGGTGACCTCTGGAATCTCGGCCAGCTCGGCAACCACCGAGTCGAGCCGATGCTGATCCACCACCACCGCCACGAAGGCTGCCAGTGGATAACCCAGCACCCGGGGGTCGACCCGTCGCTCGAAGCTGGCCAGCACCCCGCTCGCTTCCCAGCGAGCCAGCCTGGCCTGCACGGTATTGCGCGAGAGACCCAGGCGAGCGGCCAATTCGACACCGGTCGCGCGCGGATTGGCCACCAGCTCCAGCAACAGCCGGGCATCGGTGGCATCCAGCGGGGCAGAAAGGGGCTCCCTGCTGCTCATGGGGATCAGTATGACACCCGCGACTGGCCCTTGACCGAGCATTCTGCACAGTTTGGCGCGCCATACTTGCACACATCGCTCAACGGAGGATGCTGTGTGGTACAGGACACACATCGGTTGCCCACGGGACACAATCCCCGGGCGACAACGGTGTAACCCGGTGTCAGGAGGCGACATCCATGCCCGAGAAGAACACCTACCCGGTGCAGCTCGTACAGCCCGACGGTCATCGCGTACTGGATCGCGTACACGCCCCGCTCGTCGCCGATATCGACGGCACCCGACTCCGAGCCATGTACACCGACATGGTGGTGACCCGGCGCATCGACACCGAGGCCACCGCCCTGCAACGGCAGGGCCAGCTCGGACTGTGGCCGCCGCTGCTGGGCCAGGAGGCCGCGCAGATCGGTTCGGCCCACGCCCTCGCCCCCGGCGACTATGTGTTCTGCAGCTATCGGGAGGCGGGCGTCGCCTACTGCCGCGGTGTCCCACCCGAGGACCTGACCCGGCTGTGGCGTGGCGCCGCCCACTCCTGCTGGGACGCCGACGCGGTGAAGATGACCAATCCCGCGATCGTGGTGGGGTCGCAGGGTTTACACGCCACCGGCTACGCCTACGCCGCGCACCTCGAAGGCGCCGAGATCGCCACCATCGCCTACTTCGGCGACGGTGCGACCAGTCAGGGCGATATCGCCGAGGCGCTCGGGTTCGCGGCCGGCTGGAGCGCGCCGGTGGTGTTCTTCTGCCAGAACAATCACTGGGCGATCAGCGCGCCGGTCCGGATACAGAGCGCCACGCCGATCGCGCGGCGCGCGCTCGGCTACGGCATTCCCGGCGTGCAGGTGGACGGCAACGACGCCCTCGCCGTGCTGGCCGTGACCCGGCAGGCGCTGCTGCGCGCACGGGCCGGCGGCGGGCCGAGCTTCATCGAGGCCATCACCTACCGGATGGGCCCGCACACCACCGCCGACGACCCCACCCGCTACCGCACCGCCGCCGAACTCGAGATCTGGCGGCGGCGCGATCCCATCGACCGCCTGCGGCGCTTGCTCGAACGAGAAGAGCTGTGGGACACCGCCTTCGAGACCTCCGTCGCCGAACGCGCCGACGAGGTGGCGACCCGGCTGCGCACCGCCACCCTCACCATGCCCGACCCGGAACCCACGGAGCTGTTCGACCACGTGTACGCCACACCGCATCGGCTGATCGAGGAGGAACGCCGCGAGTACGCCGCCTATCTGGAGGGAGTGGGGCGATGAAGACCACCTTCGCGGGAGCCATCAACCACGGACTGCGCCGCGCGCTGGAGGACGACCCGAAGGTCCTGCTGATGGGTGAGGACATCGGGCGGCTGGGCGGGGTCTTCCGGGTCACCGACACGCTGCAGAAGGATTTCGGCAACAACCGCGTCATCGATACGCCGCTCGCCGAATCCGGAATCGTGGGAACGGCTTTCGGAATGGCATTGCGCGGATTTCGGCCGGTCTGTGAAATCCAGTTCGACGGATTCGTGTATCCCGCCTTCGACCAGATCGTCTCGCAGGTCGCGAAAATCCACTCCCGCACGCGCGGAAAAGTGATCGCGCCCATCACCATTCGCATTCCGTTCGGCGGCGGCATCGGCTCGGTCGAGCATCACTCGGAATCACCGGAAGCGTATTTCGCGCACACCGCGGGACTGCGGGTGGTGTCGCCGAGCAATCCGGCCGACGCGTATCTGATGATCCGCCAGGCCATTGCCCTCGACGATCCGGTGATCTTCTTCGAACCCAAGCGCCGGTACTGGGACAAGGCCGAGGTGGATGTCGACCGGCTGGACCAGGATGGCGGACCGGCACTGGACCAGGCCCAGGTCTGCGCCAGCGGGGAAGACGCCACCATCGTGGCCTACGGCGGCACCGTCGCCACCGCGCTCACCGCCGCCGATATCGCGGCGTCGGAGGGTCATTCGATCGAGGTGATCGATCTGCGCAGCCTGTCCCCGATCGATTTCGACACCGTCGAAACCTCGGTGCGGAAAACCGGGCGGCTCATCGTGGTACACGAGGCGCCCGTATTCGCCGGGCTGGGAGCCGAAATCGCGGCACGCATCACGGAACGCTGCTTCTACCATCTGGAATCACCGGTGTTGCGCGTCGGTGGCTTCGACATCCCCTACCCCCCGGCTAAACTCGAGCGGCACCACCTGCCCGACCCCGATCGCATTCTCGCCGCGGTCGATCGCTCGCTCGCCGCCTAACGGTCAAGCCACGGAGGAAGCCCGGTGGAAGATCAGCAGCAGGTCATGGAATTCTGTTTGCCCGATCTCGGAGAGGGATTGGCCGATGCGGAATTGGTGTCGTGGTCCGTCGCGGTCGGCGACACCGTGGACCTGAACCAGATCATCGCCGAGGTCGAGACCGCCAAGGCGCAGGTGGCGCTACCCAGCCCGTACTGCGGCCGGGTACTCGAACTACTGGCGGAACCGGGCGACACGGTGCCGGTCGGCGCGCCGCTCATCCGGATCGGTGTGCCGGCGCAGACCGGTGCCGCCGCGGCCTCGAGCGCCGGCCCGGACGCGGGCGGTGAGACCGGCGCGCAGCCGCCCGCAGAACGCCGGTCGGTGCTGGTCGGCTACGGTCCCGACAGTGAGCCGGTATCGCGCCGCGCCGCCCGGGCCGCCGCGAAAACGATTGACACACAGACTGTTTCGAGACGACGTGCGATGGGCTCGGACGGCCCCGAGGGGCTGGGCAGCTCGGCCCCGGCCGGACGGCCCGCCGCCACCCCAGCCGCCCGGAAACTGGCCCGCGAGATCGGGATCGATCTGGGGGCGGTGATCGGGACCGGGCCGCAGGGCGCGGTCACCGTGGAGGACCTGTACGGGATGCGGCCCGAAGCCCTTGGGACGGGCCATATTCCGATCCACACCCCGCCGCCGCCCGCCACCCTCAGCGCCGTGCCGACGCCGCATCCCGCGCCGGAGGTCCTGCCCATGCATCCGGCGGCCGGCGGGCGCGCCGCCCCGGCCGAACGCGAAACCCGCACGCCCATCAGTGGAATCCGCAAGCGCACCGCCGCCGCCATGGTGGCCAGCGCCCAGCACATTCCCCAGGCCAGCACCTTCGTGACCGCGGATTTCACCGCGTCCATGGAGCTGCTCGAGCATCTACGGGCCACACCCAGCTTCACCGGCTTGACCCTGACTCCGCTGGCGCTGGTCGCGCGGGCCACGCTGGCGGCGCTCCTCGAGTTTCCCGAGATCAATGCGGCCTGGGACGAGCCCAATCAGGAGATCGTCACCAAGCACTACGTGAATCTGGGCATCGCGGTCGCGACCGAACGCGGGCTGCTGGTGCCGAACCTCAAGGATGCGCAGGGGTTCACGCTGCGCGATCTGTGCCTGGAGATCGCCGGGGTGGCCGGCAAGGCGCGGAGCGGCACCGCCACGCCCGCCGACCTGACCGGCGGCACCTTCACCATCACGAATGTCGGTGTCTTCGGCGTGGATACCGGTGTGCCGCTGGTGAATCCGGGCGAGGCGGCCATCCTGTGCCTGGGTTCCATCC
This sequence comes from Nocardia sp. CA-151230, assembly GCF_050942175.1. NCBI lineage: Bacteria > Bacillati > Actinomycetota > Actinomycetes > Mycobacteriales > Nocardiaceae > Nocardia > Nocardia sp. CA-151230. Next base: position 1,268,659 of record NZ_CP192061.1, on the reverse strand, counting down.
GCAAGCGCCCGTGGGTGCATCGCGATGAACTGGCCGTGCGCTGGGTGACCAATCTGGGGCTCAGCTTCGATCACCGCATGATCGACGGCGAACAGGGCGCACGCTTCCTGGCGAGCATCGCGGCCCTGCTGGAGGATCCGCTGACCCTGCTCGGCCGGGTCTAGCCCTCCGCGGGCGCGGTGACCACCAGCGGCTCGGCCGCCGCGCGGATGACCGCCGGGATCGGCACCGGCTTGCGGGTCTGCTCGTCCACGTAGACGTGGGTGAAGGTGCCGGTGGCGGCCAGCTCCAAGCTGTCGCCGGCTTCGCGGAAGACGGCCAGCTCGTAGTTGATGCTGGAGTTGCCCAGCCGCGCGACCCGGATGCCCACCTGCAACATGTCCGGGAAGCTGATCGAGCCGAGGAACGTGCAGGAGGTCTGCGCCACCACTCCGATGGCGTGCAGGTCGCGGATGTCGGTACCGGTGGCGCTGATCAGCCAGGCATTCACTGCGGTATCGAAGTACGAGTAGTACGTCACGTTGTTCACGTGACCGTAGTGGTCGTTGTCGGCCCAGCGCGTCGGCACCGGCCAGAGCACCGGGTAGCCATGTGTCATTTTGCCCTCCGCTTCGCTCCGGGCGGGTTCGCGGCCCCGAAGTCTCGATTCTTCCCTCTCTCCGCTTCGCTCCCCCGCTCCAGTCGGTCCAGAATCGAGACGGCCGCGAACCTTCGAGTGAGGGCATGCCGAGTACGAACCCTAGCCGCTTCGTCCGCGAATGCCGTTCGGCGGTCAGGCGGAGCGTTCGTCAGGGGTGGCGCGGTGGTCCCGGGGGCTGATGCCGTAGTGGCGTTTGAACGCGGTGGACAGGGCGAAGGCGCTGCCGTAGCCGACCCGGCGGGCAATGGATTCCAGGGTGGCGTCGGATTCGTGCAGCAGGTCGGCGGCCAGGGCAAGCCGCCAGTCGGTGAGGAAGGCCATCGGCGGCTCGCCGACCAGCTCGGTGAACCGGCGGGCCAGGGCGGCCCGGGAGACGCCGACCTCGGCGGCCAGCGACGCCACCGTCCACGGGTGGGCCGGATTGTGCTGCATCAGGCGCAATGCGCGGCCGACCAGCGGATCGCCGTAGGCGTGATACCAGGCGGGCGCGTCGGAACGGGAGAACCAGGCGCGCAGGGCGGCGATGAGCAGCAGATCCAATAGTCGATCCAGCATGGCGCTCTGGGCGGGCAGGTCCTTGGCGGCCTCGTCGACCAGCAGATCCAGCACCCGGGCATCGACTTCGCCGCGGCCGAGCACCGCGACCGGCGGCAGCGCCCGCAGCAGGCGGCGACTGGCCGCCGACTCGTGCTCGTAGGTGCCGGTGACCAGCACGGTCTCCGCGTCGGCACGGGTGCCCCAGCTGCGCACCCCCAGACTCAGTGCCTCGCAGAGCACTTCACCGTCCATGGTGGTGGTGATATTGCCGGGTTCGATGAGCACCTGCGGCGGCGTGGCCGGATCGTCGGCGACGACATAGTGGTCGGGGCCCCGGAAGATGGCGATATCGCCGGTGCGCAGCTGTCGCGGCGGAGTCGGCTTGCCGCCCTTGGGCTCCGGTGTCACCCAGCCACCGCCGCGCACCACCGCCACCACGGTCAGCGGGGCCTCGTCGCGGATGCGCAGGGACCAGGGCGGGTCGACCGACGAGCGCATCACGAATGCGGCTCGCGCGCGTGGTCCTTCGAGCAGGCTGGCCAACGCATCCATACCGAAGACGATGGCAAATGCTCGGGCGCTTCTCAACCATGTTCGTGCTCGCCGAATCCCGGTGTACTCGATACATGATCATCGAAAACACCTCGAACAGCGCAAACACCGTTCTCGTGCTCGGTGCGACCGGTAAGACCGGGCATCGGGTGGCCGCCCTGCTGGGCGCGCGCGGCGTGCCGGTGCGGGCCGGTTCGCGCACGGCCGCAATCCCGTTCGACTGGACCGACCGCGGCACCTGGGGCGCGGCCCTGGCGGGAGTGGATGCCGTGTACCTGGCCTACCAGCCGGATCTGGCGGTTCCGGGCGCGCCCGCGGATATCAAGGCGTTCTGCGATCGGGCGGTCGCCGCCGGCGTGCGCACGCTGGTGCTGCTGTCCGGTCGCGGCGAGCCCGAGGCGCTGGAATGCGAAGACATCGTGCGGGATTCGGGCCTGGGGTGGACCGTGGTGCGGTGTGCCTGGTTCGCGCAGAACTTCAGCGAGGGCGCGTTCGCCGATTTCATCCTGGCCGGTGAGGTCGCGCTGCCCGCCGGGGACGTGCCGGAGCCGTTCGTGCACGCGGACGATATCGCCGAGGTGGCGGTGGCGGCGCTGCTCGACGACCGGCACGCCGGACAGGTGTACGAGCTGACCGGCCCGCGCGCGCTCACCTTCGCCGAGGCGGTGGCCGAGATCGGCGCGGCGGCCGGGCGGGAGATCGCCTACGTTCCGCTCACCCGAACCGATTTCGTGGCCGCACTGACCTCCTACGGGGTGCCCGGGGAGGAGATCAGCCTGCTGGACTACCTGTTCGGCACGGTGCTCGACGGGCGGAATTCGCACCTGTCCGACGGGGTGCGGCGGGCGCTGGGCCGGGAGCCGCGCGACTTCGCCGAGTATGTGCGCGAGGTGGCGAGCTCGGGCGCCTGGGCGGTCCCGGCGAGCGCATAACCTGTCGGTGCCCCCGCCTACACTCGATATCGAACAGGTTGTACTGCAGACGATTCGGATCGCAGCCCCGAGCGCCGAAGATGCCGCGAGGGGTTGCGGAAACCGGAGAGATGCCGGGACATACCCGGTAGCGTCGTACCGATGGCCGCTACGACGCCCGCTCTCCGGATCCGGAAGGCGCGCCTGGCGCTGTTCGCGGTCTTCGGCCTCAATGGGATGCTCTCGGCCGTCTGGATCGTGCACATCCCCGCCGTCACCGGGCGCACCGGCGTGTCACCCACCACCCTGGGCATGCTGATCCTGCTCATGGCGGCCTGCGCCATCCTCGGCATGCAGGCCGCCGGGCCCCTGGCGGACCGGCTCGGCAGCCGCACCCTCACCGCCACCGCCGCCACCCTGCTGTCCCTGGCCCTGCTCGGCCCCGCCCACGCAACCTCGCCGTTCACCCTCGGACTGGCCCTGGCCGCCTTCGGTGCCGCCAACGGAGCGATCGACGTCTCCATGAACGCGCAGGCCGTGCACATCGAGCGCGCCTACGCCCGCCCCATCATGTCGGCGTTCCACGCCTTCTTCTCCTGCGGCGGCTTCCTCGGCTCCGCCTTCGGCGCGGCGACCCAGCACGCCCACTGGCCCCTGCACACAACATTCGCCCTGTCGAGTGCCTTCGGCCTCGCCACCGTGGCCATCGCGATTCCCCGCCTGCTCCCGCACACCGTTCCCGCGACCCACCCGGCCCCGAGCACATCAGCGGCCGAAGGCAACCGCGGCGGAGCCGACCAGCCGGCCGCCCAGCACTTCCCGAGCGCTCCGGTCGACCCGCGCGCGGATGTCCTGCCCACTGCTCGCGGCGCCGTCGATCACGCCGTGACGCCCGGCACGGAACCGGCCGTGTCCAGCGGACTCACCGGCGCTGCCACCGTTGCCCCGGGTGGGCGGGAAGGAGAGCATCCGAGCCCGGGGTCACCGGCGGGGACGCGGATCGGGCGAAAAGTGCTGGCGCTGGGATTGATCGCGTTCGCACTGCTGATGGCGGAGGGGGTGGCCGCGGATTGGAGTGCACTGCAGGTGCAGGGGCGGCTCGGAGTGGAGGCGGGGACGGCGGCGCTGGCGTTCACCGGGTTCTCGCTGGCCATGACGCTCGGCCGGTTCGGCACGGACCGGGTGAGCGGGCGGCTCGGGCGAGTGGCCATCGTGCGCTGGGGAACGCTGCTGGCGGCCATCGGTTTCGGGCTGGTGGTGGCCTCCGGGTGGCTGCCGCTCACGCTGCTGGGGTGGACGCTGTGCGGCATCGGGCTGTCCGGCGGTGTGCCGCAGGTGTTCACCGCCGCCGGGAACCTGGGCTCACGCACCGCCGCCACCGATATGTCGCGAGTGTTCGGGCTCGGGTATGTGGGCTTGCTGGCCGGGCCCGCGATCATCGGGTGGCTCGACAAGGCCATGCCGCTGACCGCCGCGATGGCTGTGCCGCTGCTGGCAATGCTGTTGTGCGCCTGGGGCGCTCGCGCCGTCGCCGCACCGGCGCGAGCGCCCGCGGGCCGATAGCCGCGGGGTCAGGCGGTGCGGCTGGGCCGGTCTCGCGCGGTCGCACCGAGGTCGCCGATGAATTCGGCGTGGTCGAGGAAGTCGTCGACCATGCGGTGGTTGAGGACCGCGAGGGCCCGGAGGTCCTCGGTGGTCCAGTCGGTGAGGGCCTCGGCCATCCAGCCGCGCAGGACCTGGCGCACGGCTTCGACGGCACGCCGGCCGGAGGCGGTGGGGCGGACCCGTTGCGCGCGACGGTCGTCCGGGTCGGGAACGCGCTCGACGTATCCCGCCTTCTCCAGGCGCTGGATCTGGCGGCTCACGTGCGGGGCCTCCACATCGAGGCGGGTGGCGAGCTCGCCCAGGCGCATGGGTTCGGCGGCGTCGGCGAGCAGCCGCAGCAGCGGGACACTGGCCCGATCCATGGTGAGCCCGCACTGCACCATGGCTTGGTCGTGGCGGCGGACCCGGGTCAGCAGGTAGGCGACCCGGGCCAGCGCACGCTCCAGTTCCACTATGTGAGCTGCATCAACTTCTTTGGCGGCAGTGGCTTCCGGTCGCGGCATGTGGTTATCTTACGAAACCCCATTTACTTAATTTTGGTAAGTAAACCAAAGGATCACCGCATGACTACGACCGTTGTCGGTCAGGTCGACGGGACCAAACCCGCAGACCATTCGAAGGCTCACCTCGGCCTGACATTGCTCGCGCTGTGCGCGGCCGGCCTGGTCGTGTCGCTGCAGCAGACCGTCGTGATTCCGCTGCTGCCGCGTTTCATCACGCAGCTGCACACCGACGTCGCCGGTGTCACCTGGCTGTTCACCGCCGCCCTGCTCTCCGGCGCGGTCGCCACCCCGTTGCTCTCCCGCTTCGGCGACATGTACGGCAAGAAGCCCATGGTCATGGTCGCGATGGGCGTGCTCATCGTGGGCTCGGTCATCTGCGCCTTCGCCACCTCGCTGCCGGTCTACATCGCCGGCCGCGCCCTGCAGGGCATCTCCTCGGCCATGATCCCGCTCGCCATCGGCATCATCCGAGACACCTTCCCGCGCGAAAAGCTGGTCAGCGCAATCGGAATCGTGTCCGGCACCATGGGCGTCGGCGGCACCATCGGCCTGCTGGCCACCGGCGTCATCGCCGACCACACCACCAACCCGCACCCGGTCTTCTGGCTGACCGCGGGCCTGGGAGTGATCGCCACCGTGCTGATCCAGGTGAGCGCCCAGAACAATGGCGTCCGCCACGGCGGCAAGCCCGACTTCGTCGGCGCCGCACTGCTGGCCGCCCTGCTGGTCTGCCTGCTGCTGGGCATCAGCGAGGGCCCGCGCTGGGGCTGGGGCTCCGGCTCGGTCATCGCGCTGTTCGCCGCCGCCGCGGTGCTCGCCGCCATCTGGGTGTTCGTGGAACTCAAGGTCGAACAGCCGCTGGTGCGCCTGCAGCTGCTGGTCGGACCGCAGTCGCTGTCGGCCAATGTGGCCTCCGCACTGCTCGGCTTCTCCATGTTCGGCGCGTTCTCGCTGGTGTCCAACTTCATTCAGACCCCGGCGGACAAGGTCGGCTACGGCCTGTCCGGCACCGTGCTCTCGGTCGGCCTCTACGGCATCCCGAGCGCGGCGCTGATGACCTTCTTCTCCTTCAACACCGGCCGCATCTCCGCCAAGATCGGTCCGGCCTACACGCTGGCCATCGGCGCGGTCTTCGCCGGTCTGTCCATGGGCTGGCTGGCCGTCTCGCACGATCACAAGTTCGACATGATCATGGCGAATGTGCTGCAGGGCACCGGTTTCGGCATCGGCTATGCGGCGCTGGGCACCCTGGCCGTGCAGCACGTGCCGATGAGCGAGAGCGGTATCGCCTCGGGCATCAACTCGCTGGTGCGCACCGCCGGCGGTTCGATCGCCGGTGCGATCACGGGCTCCATCCTGACCGCCCACGTCCTGCACCTCGGCCCGCACGCCGCGGTCCCGACCGAGGGCGCGTACGTCGCCAGCTTCGCGACCCTGGCCATCGGCGCCTTCGGTGCGGCCGCAGTCGCTCTCGGCCACGGCATCCGCCACAAGGGGCACTGACCATCCATCGGGCAGAAGAGCCCGCGCACGCCGTCGGCGTGCGCGGGCTTTTTCTATCGGGCACCGCTAGATCAGCACCTCGGTACGAGCGCCGTCGACGACAACGACATGGTCGTCGGTCAGCGCCCAGTGCGGGACTCCCGCAGCTGCGTACTCACGCACCAGTTTCCGGGACAGCCCCTCGGGGTCGGTCGGGGAATCCAGGTGCGGGACGATGCGGTGATCGACCAGACCCAGTCCGTCCCATCGTGGTTCGACGCCGCAGGCGGTGCGGACCTCGTCCGGGTCGTCGATGGCTTCGATGCCGTGCAGGTCGGGCGTCATGACGCAGGCGCCCGCGCTGTAGCCGGCATAGACCAGCGCGTCCTCCGCGAGCAGCGTCGTCAGGGCGAGATCGGCTCCGCTGCGTGCGAATTGGGCGCGCAGCACGAAGGTATTGCCGCCGCGCACCCACACCATCGGATACTCGCGCAGCCGCCGCTCCACCTCGGCCGGACGGCCGAGGTATTCGCGCAGGTCGAGCACATCGGGCCGGAAACCCAGGCGGCGCAACGGCACCAGGTCGCTGGTCACCGCGGCCTGCCAGGCCGAGGGCCAGGCATCACAGGCATTGGCGATGACCGCCACCGGTCCGGGATCGCCGACCAGTTCGAGCAGTCGCCGCTGGTGCGCACCGAAACGGTAGCTGGACAGGAACAGTCGCACGGGTCAGATGGTGAAGGCCAGGCTGCGGACCAGGCGTTCGCCCAGGTCGGTGTCGCCGGTGAGCGTGATCTCCCCCGCGTGCGCGTCGGCGGTGGTGCGGCCGCCGCGCAGGCGGGCGAACAGGTCGGAGTCCATGGTCACCACGAGACCTGCCGGGGCGTCGAGGGTTTCGACCAGGCTCGCCCGGCCGCCGTCGACGACCAGGTGCAGCGTCCGCGGCACCGGACCGGTGAGCTCGAAGGTGATACGCGAACCGTCCGGTGCGCCCGCGCCTTTGACCGCGGCCTTACCCAGCGCGGTCAGCAGTTCGGTGAAGGCCGTGGCGCCGCGGCTGCCGCCCTCGTCGACGGCCACACCGAGCGCGTCGGCGATATCGTGCTCGTGCATCCAGCAGTCGAACAGGCGGATCCGCATGAACCGGCCGTAGGGGGCCATGCCCACCGGGGTCGGCACGAGTTCGGCCCAGGCCTCGTCGGTGGTCTGCTCCAGCATCTTCAGCCGGCGGCCGGTGACGTCCAGGAACCGTTCCAGCAGCTGCGAACCGGCGAGTGGGCGCAGCGAGTCGATCCACTTCTCGTTGAGCGCTCCGATGTCGTTGCGAATGTGCTCGCCGGCCACCGCGAGATCGGGGGTCGGCTCGCCCAGCAGGATCGATTCGGTGCCGATCACATGGGCGAGCACATCGAACACCGTCCAACCGGGCAGCGGTGAGGCCGTGCGCCAGCGGTTCTCATCCAGGCCGTCCACCAGCCGGGTAAGGGCGTCCCACTGGTCGGACAAGAGGGCCGTGATCTCGGCGCGGTCCGGCACCGTGTCGGTCATGCGGTGGTCTCCCTTTCTTCATCGGCGAGCCGGTCCAGTCCGGAGCGCAGTGCCGTGGCGGTCCGCTCGGTGTCGTGCGGGCGGCGCAGTACGAAACCCTTGGCGAAGCGCAGGGTGTCGCCGTGGTGGCGCGGGATCACGTGCAGGTGCACGTGGTGAACGGTCTGGAAGGCGGCCTTGCCGTCATTGATCAGCAGGTTGGCGCCGTCCGCGGCGAGGCCGGCGCGACGCATGGACTTGGCCAGGCGATGGCCGAAGGCGAAAAGCTGTGCGCCCAGGGCCGGGTCGAGTTCGTCGAGATCGGTGGCGTGGCGCTTGGGGATCACCAGGGTGTGCCCGCGGGTGATGGGCCGGATGTCCAGGAATGCCACCAGCGTGTCGTCTTCGAAGATCTTGGTCGCGGGTGCGTCGCCCGTGACGATCCGGCAGAACATGCAGCCACTCACCATGCAGACATTACGGCGTACAAGTGATGTGCGACACCCCCTACACGCCCCCGATGTGGGCACAACCAGCAACACACCTACCGGTGAGTAGCACGCCGAATTCTTCGTACTTGTCGCCGCTCGAACCCCGGTCGAGCATGGAGTTGTCCGGTTTTCTCGCCACACCATGTGACGGGCATCTCCGCTACGCTCACGCCGAACCAGGTACAGTTGCGAGAATTCTCACGAACTTACTACCGAGTAAGTTCGGCCCGCCGTTGGACCGGTGAAGCGGCCCCGACATGAGGGTGACCTGGGCTCACCACGAGAAGGAAGTTTGACTAGTGGACACAACGCAGAGCGCACAGACCGCTGCGCCCCGCGGTGCGCGCGTCGGAGTGGTTCGCGAGACGAACCCGGACGAACGACGCGTCGCATTGGTGCCGAAGATCATCCCGGCCCTGCTGAAGCAGGGCGTCGAGGTGATCGTCGAGGCCGGTGCCGGTCTGGGCGCGTTGATTCCGGACGAGGCGTACATCGAAGCCGGTGCGACGCTGGGTGATCCGTACAGCGCCGACGTGGTCGTGAAGGTCGCCGCGCCGAACGACAGCGAGATCGCCAAGCTGTCGTCGGGGCAGACGCTGATCGGGTTCCTCGCACCTCGCAACGCCGACAACAAGATCGGCGCGCTGAAGAGCGCGGGCGTGCAAGCCTTTGCGGTGGAAGCCATTCCGCGTATCTCCCGCGCCCAGGTGATGGACGCGCTCTCGTCGCAGGCGAATGTCGCCGGCTACAAGGCCGTGCTGCTCGCCGCGTCGGAGTCCACCCGCTTCTTCCCCATGCTGACCACCGCCGCGGGCACCGTGAAGCCGGCCACCGTGCTGGTGCTCGGCGTCGGTGTCGCCGGTCTGCAGGCACTGGCCACCGCCAAGCGCCTCGGCGGCCGGACCACCGGTTACGACGTCCGCCCCGAGGTCGCCGATCAGGTGCGCTCGGTCGGCGCGCAGTGGCTGGACCTGGGCATCGACGCCGCCGGTGAGGGCGGTTACGCCCGTGAGCTCACCGACGAGGAGAAGGCCCAGCAGCAGCAGGCCCTCGAGAACGCCATCAAGGGCTTCGACGTGGTCATCACCACCGCGCTGGTGCCCGGCCGCCCGGCCCCGCGCCTGGTGACCGCGGCCGCCGTGGAGGGCATGAAGCCCGGCAGCGTGATCGTTGACCTGGCCGGTGAGACCGGCGGTAACTGCGAGCTGACCGAACCCGGCAAAACCATTGTGCGCCACGGCGTCACCATCGCCTCGCCGCTGAACCTGCCGGCCACCATGCCGGAGCACGCCAGTGAGCTGTACTCCAAGAACATCGCCGCCCTGCTCGAACTCATGCTGAAAGACGGTGCTCTGGCACCGGACTTCGAGGATCAGGTGCTGGCCGATTCCTGTGTCACACGCGAGCGGAGCGAGCAGAGCGCTCAGAAGGTGGAAGCCTGATGTACACCGAACTGCTGGCGAATATCGCGATCCTGGTGCTGTCCGGGTTCGTGGGCTTCGCCGTCATCTCGAAGGTGCCCAACACCCTGCACACCCCGCTCATGTCCGGCACCAACGCCATCCACGGCATCGTCGTGCTGGGCGCGCTGGTGGTGTTCGGCAAGGTGGCGCACCCGTCGGTGCTGATGCAGATCATCCTGTTCGTGGCCGTCGTGTTCGGAACCTTGAACGTCATCGGCGGTTTCGTCGTGACCGACCGCATGCTGGGCATGTTCAAGGCCAAGAAGCCTGCTGCGGGCGAAGCGAAGCGCAGCGATGACACTGCGAAGGCGGGCCGCTGAGCCATGGACAATCTGGTCAATATTCTCTACATCGCCGCGTTCGCGCTGTTCATCTACGGTCTGATGGGCCTGACCGGCCCCAAGACCGCGGTGCGCGGCAACCTGATCGCGGCGGTCGGTATGGCGATCGCGGTCATTGCGACGCTCATCTCGATCCGCGACACCAACAACTGGATCCTGATCGTGGCCGGTCTGGTCGTCGGTGTGGCGCTGGGTGTTCCGCCCGCGCGGTTCACCAAGATGACCGCCATGCCGCAGCTGGTCGCCGCGTTCAACGGCGTCGGCGGTGGCACCGTCGCGCTCATCGCGTGGGCCGAATTCCTCGACACCAAGGGCTTCTCCCAGGTGCACGAGCAGCCCTCGGTGCACATCGTGATCGGCTCGCTGTTCGCGGCCATCATCGGCTCGGTCTCGTTCTGGGGCTCGATCATCGCTTTCGCCAAGCTCCAGGAGCTGCTGTCCGGCCGCCCGATCAGCGTCGGCCGCCTGCAGCAGCCGCTGAACCTGCTGCTGCTCGCCGGTGCGATCGCCGCGGCCGTGGTGATCGGCATCGGCGCCACCAATGACGGTGTGCCGCAGTACTGGATGATCGCGGTGCTGGTGCTCGCGGGTGTCCTCGGCCTGATGGTCGTGCTGCCGATCGGCGGCGCGGACATGCCGGTCGTCATCTCGCTGCTCAACGCCCTCACCGGTCTGTCGGCCGCGGCCGCGGGTCTGGCGCTGAACAACACCGCCATGATCGTGGCCGGCATGATCGTCGGCGCGTCCGGCACCATCCTGACCAACCTGATGGCCAAGGCCATGAACCGGTCCATCCCCGCCATCGTCGCGGGCGGATTCGGTGGCGGTGCAGCCGCTCCCGGCGCGTCCGGCTCCGGCGAACAGAAGCAGGCCAAGGCCACCTCCGCCGCCGACGCCGCGATCCAGATGGCCTATGCCAACCAGGTCATCGTGGTCCCGGGTTACGGCATGGCCGTGGCCCAGGCCCAGCACGCGGTCAAGGAGATGGCGGCCCTGCTCGAGGCCAAGGGCGTCGAGGTCAAGTACGCCATCCACCCGGTCGCCGGTCGTATGCCCGGCCACATGAACGTGCTGCTGGCCGAGGCCGAGGTGTCCTACGACGCCATGAAGGAAATGGACGACATCAACGGCGAGTTCGCCCGCACCGATGTCGCCCTGGTCATCGGCGCCAACGACGTCACCAACCCGGCCGCCCGCGAGGACGCCTCGTCCCCGATCTACGGCATGCCCGTGTTGAACGTCGACCAGGCCAAGAGCGTGATCGTGCTCAAGCGGTCGATGAACTCCGGCTTCGCCGGCATCGACAACCCGCTGTTCTACGCCGACCACACCTCCATGCTGTTCGGCGACGCCAAGAAGTCCGTCGGCGCCGTCACCGAGGAGCTCAAGGCGTTGTAGCCCACGGGTTGCCCCACAGCACAGCACAATCGGCCCGCGTCTTCCGGCGCGGGCCGATTTTCGCCCCAGTTCTTGACCCGAAGGTCTAGAACTTCTAGAGTCGAGCCATGGGCCGGCCACGCAACTTCGACGAGGAAGCGGTGGTGGATCGCGCCATGGAGGCGTTCTGGACCCACGGGTACGCGAACACCTCGCCCGCCCAGCTCGCCGAGGCGACCGGGATCGGAAAAGGCAGTCTCTACAACGCCTTCGGCAGCAAGCGGGAGTTGTTCGACCTGTGCATGGCGCGCTACGACCAGCTCGGGGCCGCGTTCGCACGTGAGTCCCTGGCGCAACCGGGGACCACCCGGGAGTGCCTGCGGGCCTGGATGCGCTGGGTCGTGGACAGCGATCTGTCGCAGCCGGTGCGGCGCGGGTGCATGGTGGTGAACACCGCCATGGAACTCGGCGGGCACGATGCGGAGGCGACCAAAGCGGTCACGGCCGCCCATGCGCACATGGTCGAGGTGATCGCCGAGCGCATCGAACAGGGACAGCGCGACGGCGACGTCCGCACCGAGCTCGATGCGCGCGCCTACAGCGAGTACCTGATGAATGCCATTGGCGGCCTGCGCGTCACGACCAAGATCGCGGACTCGGCCATGCTGTACCGGATCATCGACACCACCTTGTCCACCCTTTGAACCACCGCCCGGATCGGGCCGCATTCCGCGGCCTTTTCTTTTACCCCAATTTTTGACCCACAGTTCAAGAAAGGTACGAATCATGGATCTCGGACTGAACGGCAAGACCGCCCTCGTCACCGGCGCCAGCCGGGGCATCGGACTGGCCGTCGCCGAAGCGCTGGCCGAGGAGGGCGTGCGGGTGGTCGGCGTCGCCCGGAACATCTCGCCGGAGCTCGAAAAGGTCGCGGCGGCAACCGTTTCCGCCGACCTGAGCACCACCGAGGGTGCGCTGGCGGCGGTCGAGGGGGCGCTGACCGAGCTGGGCGGCATCGACATCCTGGTCAACAATGTCGGCGGCGGCGACCCCGACCAGCTGGTCCTCGGCGGCTTCCTCCAGACGCCGGACGATCAGTGGCGAAAGCTGTTCGACCTCAACCTGTTCGGTGTCGTCACCACCACTCGCGCCGCGCTGCCGAGCATCATCGAACGGCGCGGCGCGATCGTGACCGTGTCCTCGATCAACGCCCGGATCCCGGCGAAAGGCCCGGTCGGCTACAGCGAGGCCAAGGCCGCGCTCACCAACTTCGGCAAGCGGCTCAGCGAGGAGTTCGGCCCGCAGGGCGTCCGCGTGAACACGGTGTCGCCCGGGCCGGTCGGCACCGATATCTGGCGCGGCCCCGACCATCTCGGCGCGAAGCTGGCCGCGGCCAGCGGACTGGACCAGGAGCAGTTCCTGAACGCCATTCCGGCCCAGTTCGATATCGCCTCCGGCCGCATCGCCGAGGCCCGGGAGGTGGCGGCGCTGGTGGCCTTCCTGGCCTCCGAGCAGGCCGCCATCATCAACGGCGCGGACTACGTGATCGACGGCGGCATCCTGAAGACGGCCTGATCGACCGTCACGGAAACGGCCCGCGTCCTCGAAAAGGACGCGGGCCGTTGGGCTTCGAGCGTGCTACAGGTACAGGCCGGTGCCGTGTTCGGGATGGGTGTTGGCGACAGCGTGCAGATCACGTTCGCGCAGTACGTAATACGCCTGCGCCTGGATCTCCACCTCGAACTGGTCGTCGGCGCTGAACAGCACCTGGTCACCGACGCTCACCGCGCGGACATGGGAACCCACACCGCAGACCTCGCCCCACGACAGGCGCTTGGCCACCTGCGCGGTGGCCGGGATGAGAATGCCGCCGCTGCTGCGCCGCTCGCCCGCCTCGGGGTTGAGCTTGACCATGACGCGGTCGTGCAGCATTTGGATCTCTAGCTTGGCATCGGACACCGCGGCAGTGTACTGCGCGAGTACGAGCGGTTACGCCCCGGTGCCCGCGTCCGGCCCGACGGCCGCCGCCGCGGTCTCGGGCGCGACGATGCGGCGGATGGCGTCCTTGATCCAGGCGCGCTGCGCCTCCGGATCGGCGTCCACGCCGATGGTGAAGGCGGTGACCTGCGGAACGGCCAGCGGATAGTTGATCATCGACATCAGCAGCATGAGCACCTGACCGGACGGCATGTCCGCGCGCATCAGGCCCTTGCCCTGCGCCACCTCGACCTTCTCGCGCTTCTCCAGGTAACGGCCGCAGCGCAATTCGCCCGCCGAGGCGTGCTCCCGGCCCAGCTCCAGGGCTTCCCACTGCAGCAGGCGCAGCAGTTCGGGATGCTCGCGGTGGTAGTCGATGTGCTGGTCGATCCAGGTGTCGAGGTCCTCGATATCGGTGGTCACCGAGCCGGCCACGACCAGCATGGTCTTCTCCAGCACCTGGTGGAAGAGCTTCTCCTTGTCGCCGAAGTAGGCGTAGATGAGCTGCTTGTTGGCCTTGGCGTTGCGCGCGATGCGGTCCACCCGCGCCCCGGCGATCCCGTACTGCGCGAATTCCGCGGTCGCGGCCTCGAAGATGCGCGCCTTCGTGGCCTCGGGGTCCCTGGTGCCTGCCATGCCTTCGATGGTAACCAACCAACTGGTTGACAAGCCGCGGGTCCCCGGTGGAATATCTCTAACCAACCGGTTAGTTACAAGACTCGAGTTTCCGGCGCAACGGCGCGCCCGCCACCCCAGTCCCCCTTCACGCTCGGGAGAACGACGTGACCACCCTCGAAAACCGGCCCACCGCAACGGCTCCCGTCGCGACCGGCCCCCTCGAGTTCGCCGCCCGCTGGCGCGCGCTGCCCGTCATCCTCAGTGCCATGTTCATGGCGATGTTCGACTGGTTCGTCGTCAATGTCGCCGCCTCCTCGCTGGACCACGACCTGCACGCCGGTGAATCGGCGCTGGAACTCATCGTCGGCGGCTACGGCTTCGCCTACGCCTCGGGCCTGATCACCGGCGGCCGGCTCGGCGACCTGCACGGACACCGGCGGCTGTTCGTGATCGGCATGCTCGCCTTCACCTTCGCTTCACTGCTGTGCGGGCTCGCGCCCAATGCCTGGGCGCTGGTCGCCTTCCGCATTCTGCAGGGCGGGACCGCGGCGCTCATGGTGCCGCAGATGCTCGCGCTCATCAATACGCTCTTCCCGCCGCACGAACGGCCCAGGGCCATGGCCGCTTTCGGCGCCACCATCGGCATCGGCGCGGTATCGGGTCAGGTGCTGGGCGGGGTGCTGCTCGACGCCGACCTGTTCGGGTGGGGCTGGCGCACCATCTTCTACATCAATGTGCCCATCGGGCTGATCGCCGCCGCCCTGGCCGCGCGCTGGCTGCCCCGGCACGAGCCGACCCACCGGCCGAGACTGGATCCGATCGGAGCGCTGGGCATCTCGGCCGCGCTGGCGCTGCTGCTGGTCCCGATCACGCTGGGCCGCCCCGAGGGCTGGCCGGTATGGACCTGGGTCAGCATGCTCGCCTCGATCCCGATGCTGCTGCTCACCCTGCGCTACGAGAACCGGCTGGCCGCGCGCGGCGGCGAACCGGTCCTCGACACCGGCATGGTGCGCGAACGCGGCTTCAGCCTCGGACTGGTGATCGCGGGTGGGTACCTGACCTTCTTCGCCGGATTCATGCTGTGCCTGACGCTCATGCTGCAGAACGGGCTCGGGCTCTCACCGCTCACCGCCGGGCTCGCCTTCGCGCCGCTGGGACTGTGCTTCGCGGGCAGCTCGTTCTTCCTCGCGCCGCGGGTCGCCGCCCGCATCGGCAATCGGGTCATGGTGGTGGGGACGCTCACCAGCCTCACCGGGCTGGCGCTGACCCTGGCCGTGCTGGTCACCATGGGCCAGAACGTGAGCGTGCTCGCGCTCATCCCGGGCATGATGATCGTCGGCACCGGCAATGGTCTGACCATTCCGTCGGTGGTCGGTGCGGTGCTGTCGTCGGGGATTCCGGCGCGACAGGCCGGGATGGCGGCCGGCGTGCTGACCACCTCGCAGCAGTTCGGAAACGCCATCGGCGCAACGGTTCTCGGGGTGATCTTCTTCAGCGCCCTGGGCGCGCACCACGGGACCGGCGGCTACGTGACCGCCATGGAGATGGCTGCGCTCGGCGGGGCCGCGGTGCTGGCCGTCGTGCTCACCGCCGCACTCGCCTTGCCGAAGGCGGCCACCGCACACTGAGAACTCCCGCTTGTCGTACGGGCTTCCGGACAAATCAGCCGGAAGCACGTACTTTCCTGAGTGTGGACATCGATCTCGACACACTGCGCGGTCTGCTCCCGACGGGCATGGTGGTGACCGATCCGGATGTGCTGGCCGGATATCGGCAGGATCGGGCGCTGGATCCGGATGCCGGGACCGCGCTCGCTCTCGTGCGGCCGATGACAACCGAGCAGGTCGCGACCACTGTGCGGTGGGCGGCCGAGCATCGGGTGCCGATCGTGCCGCGCGGGGCCGGGACCGGACTGTCCGGCGGGGCCACCGCGCAGCCCGGGGCACTGGTGTTGAGCACCGAGAAGATGCGGGAGATCAGCGTCGACACCGTGACGCGGACCGCGGTCGTGCAGCCGGGACTGCTGAACGCCGAGGTCAAGCGGGCCGTGGCCGAACACGGGCTGTGGTACCCGCCGGATCCGTCCTCCTTCGAGATCTGCTCCATCGGCGGGAACGCGGCCACCAATGCCGGCGGGCTGTGCTGCGTGAAGTACGGCGTCACCACCGATTACGTGCTCGGCATGGAGGTCGTACTGGCCGACGGGACCGCGGTGCGACTGGGCGGGCCGCGGCTCAAGGACTCCGCGGGACTCTCGCTGACCAAACTGTTCGTGGGTAGCGAGGGCACGCTGGGGATCATCACCGAGCTGACCCTGCGACTGCTGCCCGCACAGCCGCCGCAGTCCACCGTGGTCGCCACCTTCCCCACGCTCACCGCGGCGACCGACGCGATTCTGGCCATCACCGGCCAATTGCGGCCCTCCATGCTGGAATTCATGGATTCGGTGGCCATCAATGCCGTCGAGGACGAGCTGCGCATGGGACTCGACCGGAACGCGGCGGGGCTGCTGGTGGCGCGGTCCGACGCCCCGGGCGAACACGCCGGGCACGAGGCGGACATCATGCTGGCCGCCTGCGAAAAGGCCGGGGCCACCGAGGCTTTCCGCACCGACGATCCGGAGGAGGGCGAAGCCTTCTGCGCGGCACGGCGATTCGCCATACCGGCCGTGGAACGCAAGGGGCCGCTGCTGCTCGAGGACGTGGGCGTGCCGCTGCCCCGGCTCGGCGAGCTGGTCACCGGTATCGCCGAGATCGCCGCGCGCCGGGGGGTGCTCATCTCCGTCATCGCGCATGCGGGCGACGGCAACACCCACCCCCTGATCGTCCACGACCCCGCCGACCCGGAAGAGTCCGAGCGCGCGCACCTCGCGTTCGGCGAGATCATGGACCTGGCCATCGGCCTGGGCGGCACCATCACCGGCGAGCACGGCGTGGGCCGGCTCAAGAAGGCCTGGTTACCGGATCAGCTCGGCCCCGACGTGATGGCGCTCACGCGCCGGATCAAGGAAGCGCTGGATCCACACGGGATACTCAATCCGGGCGCGGTCCTCTGACCGGCCGCCGGAACAATACGCATCGCAAGGGAGTTCACACCGGTCATGAGCACCAAGCTGGAACACAATGCCGACGCGACCCGCTACGAGATCTACCTGGACGGCACTCTCGCGGGCTACGCCGACTACGCGGAGCGGGTGGACGGCGACACCAAGGTCCGCGACATCCAGCACACCCTCACCTTTCCCGAGTTCCGGGGCCGCGGCGTGGCCGCGCAGGTGGTGGAGTTCGCGCTGAACGATGCGCGCACTGACGGCTTCTCGATCATTCCCACCTGCTGGTACGTCGAGAAGTACATCGGGGAGCACCCCGAATACGCCGACCTGGTGGCCTAATTCGCGCGGTGGTGCCGACGCTGCCAGACCCGGAAGTGCCGGTCGGCGCTGCCCACCATCGCCTCACCCACCTTCGCGTCGTCGAACCCCGGCAGTGACTGCAGCTTGGCCAGGAACGCGGTGTCGGCGGCCGAGTAGGGCACCACACACCCCTTACCGGTCGCCCCGATCAACACGAAGAACACGTCCCCCGCGAACGGGCCGTCGGCCGCCGTAATGATCCGCACCTCTGCCAGTTCCGTCCACGCGACCTCTTCCACCCGTCCGTCGGCCAGTGTGCGCCGGACGAAGGTGTCGTTGATTTCGACTCCGGCCATGGCTCCATAGTGCCCCCGGCATCCCCACCCGAACAGTCCTCAAACCTGTGCTTTACCCGAGGAATCCGCGAAGAGAAGTTCCGGCGAACCCTCTTGCCGCACATGGGCGGCGAGCCGACTATCAGAGCAATCCTTCAGCTACTGAACAGATTTCGCCGCGTCCGCGGCCGCGCGTCACGCGGCTGCAGCCTGTCGGCGCAGTAGTTCGCCAACGTCCGGCCCGGCACTCCCTCATCCGGGCCGAACGCAACGGAGGCGGCCCCGAGCTCAGCTCGGAGCCGCCTCCCGCGTCTGTGCCGGATCGGAGAGCGATCAGCGCAGGATCTGGCGCGACATGACGACGCGCTGGATCTGGTTGGTGCCCTCGTAGATCTGGGTGATCTTGGCGTCGCGCATCATGCGCTCCACCGGGAAGTCGGTGGTGTAGCCGGCGCCGCCGAAGAGCTGGACGGCGTTGGTGGTGACCTCCATGGCCACATCCGAGGCGAAGCACTTGGCGGCCGCGGAGATGAAGCCGAGGTTCTTCTCGCCACGCTCGGCGCGGGCGGCCGAGGTGTAGACCATGAGGCGGGCGGCCTCGATCTTCATGGCCATGTCGGCCAGCATGAACTGGGTGTTCTGGAAGTCGGCGATGGCCTTGCCGAACTGCTTGCGGTCCTTGGTGTAGGCGATCGCGGCGTCCAGGGCGCCCTGGGCGATGCCGACGGCCTGCGCGCCGATGGTCGGGCGGGTGTGGTCCAGGGTCTGCAGGGCGGTCTTGAAACCGGTGCCGGGCTCGCCGACGATACGGTCGCCGGGGACCTTGCAGTTCTCGAAGTACAGCTCGGCGGTCGGGGAACCCTTGATGCCCAGCTTGTGCTCCAGCGGGCCGACCACGAAGCCCTCGTCGTCCTTGTGGACCATGAACGAGGAGATGCCGTTGGCGCCCTTGTCGGCGTCGGTGACGGCCATGACGGTGTACCAGTCGGACCGGCCGCCGTTGGTGATCCAGCACTTGGAGCCGTTGATGATCCAGCCGTCGCCGTCCTGACGCGCGCGGGTGCGCATGGAGGCGGCGTCGGAGCCGGCCTCACGCTCGGACAGGGCGTAGGAGGCCATCTTGCCCGCGACGATGTCGGACAGCACCTTGTGCTTGAGCTCCTCGGAACCGTTCAGGATCAGGCCCATGGTGCCCAGCTTGTTGACGGCCGGGATGAGCGAGGAGGAGCCGCAGACGCGGGCGACCTCTTCGATCACGATGCAGGTCGCGACCGAGTCCGCGCCCTGGCCGCCGTAGGTCTCCGGCACGTGCACGGCATTGAAGCCGGCCGCGTTGAGCGCGGTCAGCGCCTCCTCGGGGAAGCGGGCGTTGCCGTCCACGTCCTTCGCGTGGGGGGCGATCTCCTTCTCGGACAGGCCGCGGATGGCCTCGCGCAGCTCGTGGTGGAAGTCCTCGAGCTGGAACAGATTGAAATCGGGGTTGCCCGCCATGGGGTTGTCTCCTGGTCGTCGGGGGATCGCCGCTGGTGGCCCAGCATCGCGGCACTCAGTGCCAGTCGAAGTTGAGTATACGCCGCGATATCGCAGTTACGTGCGGGTACTTGTGCACCAATCTGTGGCACGCAGTGTCATTTGCGCCACTGTGGGCATCTCACGGCGTATCGAGGCGACGAGCCAGCAGGTCCGCGACCTGACGTGGCGAGAGATCACGGGGAAACACCGCCACAACCATCTCGCCCGAGGCCGACGCGGGCCCGCGTCCCCCGCGTGGAATCGCCGCCAGCGCCGCCCGCAGATCCGCCGGGCTCGCCGCCGACTCACCCCGGACCATCCGCCGCAGCAGATAGTTGTGGGTAGCCGTCACCGCGGCCGTGAACTGCACCAGCTCCAGATCCGCGGTCCCCTGCAATCGCCCGCGCAGATAATCGGTGAACAGCCGCTCGTACCGGAATACCGTCACGATCTCCCGCTCGCGCAGCGTCGGCACCTGCCGCACCACCCGGTAGCGCCGGGCCGCGATCTCCCGCCACTGCGTGAACCGCTCGAACACCTCGACCACGGCCTCGCACACGGCATCCCACGGATCCCCCTGCGCCGCCTCCGACGGTGTGCTCTCCAAGAATGCCCGCGCCTGTGCCAGCTGCGACTCGTGATCGGCGAAGACCACATCCTCCTTGGACCGGAACTGCCGGAAGAAGGTCCGCCGCGAAATCCCCGCCGCCTCCGCGATCTCATCGACCGTCGTTGCCTCGTAACCCTTTTCGGCGAAGAGCCGGAGCGCCTGATCCACCACGGTGAGACGGCGCTGGGTCGAATCCGCGTCGGCGCGCGGCCGTGCGGGCTGGTCGGTAGGCATCCGCCAACCGTAGCGACCCGGGCGGGCCGTTCCACACGCCACGGTCGACGGCGCGCGGAACGGTGACGTCAGCTCGGGAGAAGGTGAGGTGTCAGCCCAGCAGTTTGGTCCGCAGCGCCTCGTCCTTCTCCAGGACCAGCTCTTCCAGGCTCGCCTGGAAACGTTCCATGCGGGAACGCAATTCGGGGTCCGCGGTGGCGAGGATGCGGACCGCGAGCAGGCCCGCGTTGCGGGCGCCGCCGATGGAGACCGTGGCGACCGGGACGCCGGCGGGCATCTGGACGATCGACAGCAGGGAGTCCATGCCGTCCAGGTACTTCAGCGGCACGGGAACGCCGATGACCGGGAGCGGGGTGGCGGAGGCGACCATGCCGGGCAGGTGGGCCGCGCCGCCCGCGCCCGCGATGATCACCTTGACGCCGCGATCGGCAGCATTCTTGGCGTAGTCGAGCATGCGCTGCGGGGTGCGGTGCGCGGAGACCACGCCGACCTCGAAGCGAATGCCGAACTCGGCCAGGGCTTCCGCGGCCGCCTCCATGGTGGGCCAGTCGGAGTCCGACCCCATGATGAGGCCAACCTGTGCGGTGTCAGTCATGGTGCGGATCCCATCCGTCGGTCCAGATCGCGTGCGACATCCAGTGCGCCGCCCGCTCGGCTTTCTCCCGGGTCTCGGCCACGTCGTCGCCGAGGATATTGATGTGGCCGATCTTGCGGTCGGGGCGTTCGCCCTTGCCGTAGAGGTGCACCTTGGCCTCGGGGATCCGGGCCGAAAGATGGTGCAGCCGTTCGTCCATGGACATCTCGGGGGCTTGCGGCGCGCCCAGGATATTGGCCATGACGGTGACCGGGGCCAGCGGCCTGGTGCTGCCCAGCGGGTAGTCCAGGACCGCGCGCAGGTGCTGCTCGAACTGGCCGGTGCAGGCGCCGTCCATGCCCCAGTGGCCGGAGTTGTGCGGGCGCATGGCCAGCTCGTTGACCAACAGCTCGCCGGCGTGGGTCTCGAACAGCTCCACGGCCATGGCGCCGGTCACGCCGAGCTCGGCGGCCAGACGGAGGGCGAGCGCCTCGGCCTCGGTGGCCCGGGCCTCGTTCAGGTCCTGCGCGGGCGCGATGACCACCGCGCACTGGCCGTTGCGCTGCACGGTCTCCACCACCGGCCAGGCGGCGGCCTGCCCGAACGGGGAGCGCGCCACCATGGCCGACAGCTCCCGCTTCAGGTCCACCTTGGCCTCGGCCATCAGCGAGACCCCGTGGGCCAGCTGGTCTTCGATGATCGGGGCGGCCTCGGCGGCGTCGGCGGGCATCCACACCCCGCGGCCGTCGTAGCCGCCGCGCACCGCCTTGAGCACGAAGGGCCAGCCGTGCTCGTCGGCGAAGGTCACCGCGTCGGCGACCGAGGTCACCTCGGTGTAGGCCGGGATCGGCACGCCCAGCTCGGCCAGCTTGCGCCGCATCCGGAGCTTGTCCTGGGCGTAGATCAGCGCCTGCGGCGGCGGCTGCACGTTCACACCCTCGGCGATGAGCGCCTCCAGGTGCGCGGTCGGCACGTGCTCGTGATCGAAGGTCAGCGCATAGGAGCCGACGGCGGCCTTGCGCAGCGCGGCCAGATCGTCGTGGCTGCCGAGGACCACGTCCGGCGTCACCTGGGCGGCCGGGTCGTCGGGGCGCTCGGCGAGCACGCGCAGCCGCTGGCCCAGCGCGATGGCCGCCTGATGGGTCATGCGCGCGAGCTGGCCACCGCCGATCATGGTGACGGTGGGCATCGCGGAGGAATCGAAGGAACGGGCGCTCACGCTGCACCATGTTGTCATGACACCCACCGGCTACTGACCCGCGGGTCGCATGACAGGTATCTGCCCCCATTTGTACCGGCCGGACAGCGCATGGACCAGAGACGTAGACTCGCTCCGTGTCATTTGTCGACAAAGTGGTCAACCGCCTGCCCACACCCCTGCGGGCCCTCGCGGACCGCCATTACGAACTACTCAAGTTCGCGATAGTCGGTGCGACCACGTTCGTCATCGACCTGGGCATTTTCTACGTCCTCAAATGGACGATCATGGACACCAAGCCGACCGTGGCCCGCATCATGTCGGGCACCATCGCGGTCATCGTGTCCTACATCCTCAACCGGGAATGGACCTTCGACAAGCGCGGTGGGCGCGAGAAGCACCACGAAGCGCTGCTGTTCTTCCTGGTCAGCGGAATCGGCGTCGGACTCGCCGCGCTGCCGCTGTGGGTGTCGAGCTACGTCTTCGACCTCCGGCAGCCCAATGTCAGTTTCACCGTCGAGAACATCGCCGACTTCTTCAGCGCCTTCATCATCGGCAACCTGCTGCAAATGGCATTCCGATTCTGGGCCATGAAGCGGTGGGTGTTCCCCGACGAAATGCAGGAACTGCAAACCGAATTCGAGGACCTCGTCAACGAGAACGAAGATCTCGTCACCGAGAACGAGGAGCAGCAGCTGGGTCACAGCTGAGGGTGACGGTCAGGCGGACGCCGCCTGCCGGACTTTCCCCGATGGTCGCGGTGCCGCCGTGTAGGCGGGATTGCTGCGCGACCAGGGCCAGACCCAGACCGCTGCCCGGCGTCGTGCTCGCCCGGTAGAACCGTTCGAAGACGCGCTCCCGATCCGGTGCCGGGATGCCGCGACCGTCGTCGTCGACGGTGAGGACGACGTGATCGCCGTCGCGCCGCGTCGCGATCTCGATGCGCTGCGCCCCGCCGTGCCGGACAGCATTGGTCACCGCGTTGTCGACGATCGAACGCAGCCCCGCGGCCAGCCCGCGCAGCACGATGGGCTCCACCGCCTCGGTGTCGATGAGCACGCCGGGATTCGAGCGCCGCGCGTCATCCACCACCTGATCGATGAGCTGTCCGAGCTCCAGATCCTCCCGATCGGATTCGGTGGCCAGATCGTCCGCCGCCAGCCGTTCCAGGGCCTGCAGGGTGGCCTCGACCGAACTCTGCGCACCGAGGATCTCGTCGAGAATCTCCGCGCGCTCGGCTTCCGACAGCGGCATGGACCGCAGCACCTGCAGATCGGTGCGCATGGCCGTCAGGGGCGTCCGCAGCTCATGCGCGGCGGTCGCGGCGAAATCGCGTGCCGTGACCAGTGCTTCGTCGGTGTGCCGGCGCTCGGTCGCGATGCGCCCCAGCATGGTGTTCATGGCCTCGGCCAATTCCGTCGTCTCGCTGGCCACCGGATGACGCGGGGTCTGCAGGGCGAGCCCCTCCCCCAGCCCGGCCGTCGCCGCGGTCAGCCGCCGCAGCGGGACCACCGCCCGATGCGCGAAATACCAGCCCAGCACCGCCGCCAGCAGCACCGCGGCCAGTCCGATGAGCACGATCCGGATCCGCTGCTGCGCAGCCGAATCCGAGGCCACGCCGGTCGGCACGGTCACCGCCACCGGATGACCGTCGAGCGCCACCGTGCGCGAGTACTCCGCCTCCGGACTGCCCGGCTCGCCGCGCACGATGAGGACCCCGGGTTTCGTGACGGCCGGCAGGGCCGGCTCGGGAGCATCCCCTCCGCCGGGCACGGGGAGACTCGGCAGCACGGGTTCCGGCAGCGACCGGCCGGGCTGTAGTGGGGCGGGGGCGAGCGCGATCGCGCTGACCACCCGGCCGACCTGATTCGCCGCGTCGTTCGGCGCGAACGCGAACAGCACCACCGACATGGCGGCGACCACCACCGCGGCCGTCGCGGCGCTCGCCAGCGCGACCCGGGCGCGCAGCGACACCGGCCGGCGCGGCAGCCTTGTCACGGCTCGGTCCGCAGGACGAAGCCGACACCGCGGACGGTGTGCACGAGCCGTGGGGATCCGGCGGCCTCGATCTTGCGGCGGAGATAGGAGACGAACACATCGACCACCTTGGTCTGGGTTTCGAAGTCGTAGCCCCAGACCCGGTCGAGGAGCTGGGCGCGGGAGAAGACCTGCCCCGGCGCCGAGGCCAGCGCGGCGAGCAGATCGAATTCGCGTTTGGTGAGGTCGAGGGGCGTGCCGTCGACCCATGCGCGCCGGGCGCCGGGTGCGATGGTCAGCGGGCCCACGGCGATGTGATCGTCGGTGACGTGGGCCGGGGCGGGCGCACGGCGCAGCATGGCGCGCAGCCGGGCCACCAGTTCGCCCAGGTCGAAGGGCTTGGTGAGGTAGTCGTCGGCCCCGGCCTCCAGCGCGTCGATGCGATCGGTGACCTCCGCGCGGGCGCTGAGCACGCAGATCGGGATGTCGTTGCCCAGCGAGCGCAGTGCCGTGACGACCTGCACGCCATCCAGATTCGGCATGTTCAGGTCGAGCAGCATGGCCTGCGGGGCGTACGCGGCGATCTGGCGGAGCGCGGCGGCCCCGTCTGCCGCGGTTTCGACGTCGAAACCCGACATCCGGAGCCCCCGAGCCACCGAGGACAGCACCCTGACATCGTCGTCCACAATCAGAATCCGGGGACCCGTCACAAGGTCAGACGATACTGACGCGAGCTGAGAGCGGAGCTCAGCGAGCCGGGTTCACCACGATCGTCTGCGACGGTTTGCCGGGCACGATCGCCACGCCGGGGTCGCCCGGCTGCACGGTCAGCACGCCGGGCGCCGGCAGGCCCGGCCGCAACGGGAGTGCCGGCACGGCGTCCGGGCCGGGCGGCACACCCGGCTCGGCCTGGCGCACAGTGACATTGCCGTCGCGGTCCTTGATGATCAGCACGCCCGGGCCGGTGGGAGCGGCCGGGGCGGCGGGCTCGTTGCTGCCCGTATCCGCCAGTCCCGCAATCGAATCCGGCGTCGCGGCCTGCGCCACCGCTGGCAGTGCGAGCGCCCCGAGGGCGGCGGTCCCGAGGACCGCGGCGGTCGCGGTGCGGCGGACGGTGAAGGTCGGCATGGCGTCTCCTGTTCTCTCACCGGCGATGGCCGCCGGTTCCGGTTGACGAATCCGAAGGTAGGAAGCGGATTCTCAGGTCCGGCTAACGAACGGTTAGAGAACGGATAGAAGATCAGCGCGGCTCGGTGCCGACCGCGATCGGCCGCGACGCCACCCCCGAGGAGCCGAGGAACACCGCGAACAGGGCGGGGCGGCGGCGCTGAAGTTCCAGTCGCCCGCCGTCGGCTTCGATCAGCGCGCGGGCCAGGGCCAGCCCGACGCCGGTGGAGCCCGCCGCCGAGAAGCCGCGGTCGAAGATGTGCGGCGCCAGCTCATCTCGCACACCGTCGCCCTCGTCGGCGACCTCGACGACCACCAGTGGCTCGTGATCGTCCATGCGGCCCGTCACCGTGCGCACCGACACCGTGCAGGTGCCGCCGCCGTGCATGAGCGCATTGTCGACCAGCACCGCGAGCGCCTCGCGCAGGCGTGAACCCGTCACGGGCGCTTTGAGAGTCGGGTCACCGAGCAGCACCAGCTTGCGCCCGGCCTCGGCGAAGGGATGCCGCCATTCCGCGACGACACTGCGCAATTCGGCCACCACGGGCAGCGGATCGCGTTCGGCCGCGCCCTCGTCGCGGGAGGCGCGCACCAGTTCGTCGATGGCGTCGGTGAGCCGATCCACCTGTGCCATGGCCTCTTCCGCCTCGTGCACCACCGCCGGGTCGGCGTGCGCGGACAGCTCGTCCAGACGCAGGCGCACGGCGGTGAGCCGGCTGCGCAGCTGATGCGAGACATCGGCGACCAGGGCGTGCTCGCGCTGCAGCCGGCCCGCGATCTCCACCGTGGCCGAATCCAGGACGTCGGACACCCGGTCCAGCTCGGTGATGCCGTGGCGGCGCGGATCGGCGCGGAAGTCGCCCATGGCCAGCCGCGCCGCGCGGGCCGCCACGTCCCGCAGCGGGTCGGCCACCCGGCGCGCGGTCACCACGGCCACCGCGATGCCCGCGCCCAGCGAGATGAGCACCAGGCCCAGCACCGCGCCGAGCGCCTGCCGCTGCATGGAATGCATTGGGGCCGAGGGCACTTCCAGCCGCAGCGAGCCGTCGGTGCCCATGGACCAGGACTCCGACAGCGGATCGCGCACCATGTCCGCGCCGATGTCGACCTTCTTGTTGGGTTCGGTCGGCGTCGGATAGATGATGGTCAGCTTGCCGTTGGCGGGGATCAGCAGCCGCACCGCCTTGGTGTCCAGCTCGCCGTACACCACGCCGTCGCGCTCCTGCCGTGTCACCTCCTCGGAGATGCCGTCCAGCCGGTTGCGCAGTTCGTTGCGATTGATGTCCTCGACCCACTTCCAGGCCGTGAACGCCAGCGGCACACCGAGAACCAGAGTGGTGAGGGTCAAGGCAGCCACCATGGACAGCAGGATCCTGCGTCTCATCGTCGAGATGCCTCGCTTCGCCGGGTTTTCGGGGTTCGGACGCGCGCGGAACAGCACAACAAACGGATTTCGAACTGAGCGGCTAGTCGGTGTTGAACCGGAAGCCTACGCCGCGGACGGTCACGATACGCCGCTCGGCCACCGGCCCCTCGTCGCCGATCTTGCGGCGCAGCCACGACATGTGCATGTCCAGGGTCTTGGAGCCGCGCAGATCGGCGTCACCCCACACCTCGCGCAGGATCATCTCGCGCGAGACCACCTGCCCGGCGCGGTCGATGAGCACCTTCAGCAGTTCGTACTCCTTGTTCGCCAGGTTCACCTCGATGCCGTTCACCAGCACCCGCCGCGCGGCCGGCTCCAGCCGGATGCCGCCCACCTCCACGGCCTCGTCCCCGATTCCGCTGCGGCGCAACAGCGCCCGCACGCGGGCCAGCAGTTCGGCCAGCCGGAACGGCTTGCCCACATAGTCGTCCGCGCCGGCGTCCAGGCCGACCACGAAGTCCACCTCGTCGGTGCGCGCGGTGAGCATGAGCACGGCCAGCTCGGCGCCGCGCGCCCGCACCTGACGGCACACCTCGAGCCCGTCCATACCGGGCAGGCCGAGGTCGAGGATCAGCAGGTCGTGACCACCCTCGAGGGCCCGCTCGAGCACGGCGGGACCGTAGCTCTCCACGGTCACCGAATAGCCTTCACGGCCCAGCGCCCGCGACAGCGGGGCGGCGATGGCCTCGTCGTCTTCGGCCAGCAGTACTGCGGTCACGGCACCAGACTACGGGTACGCCCCGGCGGATCCGTAGAAGCCGCCACCGTTCGGATTGTTCTGCACCACATCGAAGACCTGGTGATAGAGCAGTGCGTGCACCTGCTGCACATGCGGAATGTCGTCGTACTCCAGCGGATCCTCCGACGACGACCCGATGATCAGCGTGCCGGTACCCAGCATGCGATCGAACAACCCGTGGCGGAACTGCACATTCGAGATCCGATTCATCGGAATGTCGATGCCGGTGTGGGTGAGCACGCCCTGCCGGATCAGCACCCGCCGATCGGTCACGATGAAATGCGTCGACTTCCACCGGATCAGCGGAGCGACGCTGCGCCACACCACGATCCCCAGCCACAGCGCCAGAATGCCGAGCAGCAATCCGGTCTGGAGGGTGCCGCCGGTATTGCGCGCCGTCACCCCCGCGGCAAATCCGGCCAAAGCGGTGATCAGAATGAAAGTCACAGCGGGCCAGAACAACATCTTCCAATGCGGATGGCGGTGCAGCAGCAGCACCTCTTCGGGTGCCAACGCCTCCTCCGGATAACCCATACCGAAACCCTATCGCGGCCGGATACCGGAAGGCTGCCCGGCGACCTGCGGGCCGGGCACAATCGCGCGGTTGCCGATACCGTCGGCAGGCACGAGTTGCCCTTCTTACTGGTTGTACCGCGCAAGACCATCCTCGCAGTCGCGGCTGACCGAGGTCGCCAAGATCGCGATGATCACCAATCTGCTCACCGAGTTGCAGACGGTCTCACGACAGAAGAGCGTTGTGTGCGATTGAAATAAATTCGGTTCGCTAAGGTGTCCCCCAGTGTGACGAGAGGAAATCCGTTGGGGGATGGCTACCTGGGCCGATACCGCCTCGACGAACTGCTCGGCAGCGGCGGGTCGGCGGAAGTGTGGCGTGCGCACGACACCGTGGCGGATCGCACCGTCGCGCTCAAAATGCTGGCACCCGTACTGACCGCCGATCCCGAATACCGGCGGCGCTTCGAGCGGGAGGCCCGGGCCGCGGCACTGCTGCACGGACCGCACGTGGTGCCCGTGCACAGCTACGGCGAACTCGAGGGCCGGCTCTACATCGATTCGGAATTCGTGGACGGCCTCGATATCGAGGCCCTGCTCGAATGGGAGGGTCCGATGGCCGCGGAGGCGGCCGTCGACCTCATCTCCCAGGTCGCCTCCGCGCTCGACGACGCCCATGCCGCCGGGCTGATCCACCGGGACGTCAAGCCGCAGAACATCATCGTCGCCCCCGACGACGTCGCCTACCTCATCGACTTCGGCACCGCCCTGCAGGACGGCCAGAGCGCCATCACCCAGACCGGCATGCTGGTCGGCACCCCCGCCTACATGGCGCCGGAGCGCTTCGAGGGCGCCGCCTCACCGAGTTCCGACATCTACTCCCTGGGCTGCGTCCTCTACGAATGCCTCACCGGGCAGCGGCCCTTCCGGGTGCGTAATCCGGCGCAGCTCATGCGGGCCCACCTCGACGTCGCGCCCAAGCCGCCGTCCACCATCGACGCGACCGTTCCGGCCGCTCTCGACGCCGTCGTCCTACGCGCCCTGGCCAAGAAGCCCAGCGAACGGTATTCCACCGCAGGCGAATTCGCGGCCGCCGCCAAGGCCGCCCTCACCGCGCCCGCCGTCCCGGCCGAGCCCGGTCCCGAGGCGCAGGTGACCGTGGCCATCCCCAACCCGGCCGGCACCGAAGCGCGCACCACCGCCGCCCTCCCGCGCCCCGCGCCCGCTGCGGGAATCCCCGGCGGTGTGGACGTGCGCACGGTCGCGCTGTCCAAGGAAGCCGATCTGGGTCTGCCCGCTCGCCACTGGAACCAGCGACGACTGCCGGCCGCCGCGGGCTTCGCGGCCGCCGCCATCGCCATCACGATCGGCGCCGCCTTGTTCACGGGCCGGGCCGCGGAACCGCAGCCCGAGCAGCGCGCCCGGACCTCGGCCGTACCGAACACGAAACTTCCTGTCCAGGCCGCGATTCCACCGACCACCGAGCATACGGTCGAGCCTCCGGAGGACCCCGCGGCCGAATCCGTCACACCAGCGCCGGACGACACGCTGGCCCCCGCCGAACCGCCGACCATCGACGCCCCGGCCGGCCCGCGGCTGCCCGGACTCGAGATCCCCGGTCCCGGTCTTCCCGGTCCCGGCTTCACTCTTCCGGGCTTCCCCGGGCCCGCCGGCGGCAACCACCACGGCGGCCGCCCACGCGGACAGTACAGCCAATAGTCCACGCGCCGAACCTGTCCGGGAGCAGACACGAATCAGGTTGCGGGAAACGCGTTTCTGTCAGTACTCGGCGCGCAGGTGGGTGACATCGCCCGCCGAGACGGCGCGATCACCGATCAGCAGCCTGCCGTATTCGTCGATGCCCGTGGCAATTCCGGTGAGAACCTCCCCGCCGGGCAGCTCCGCGCGGACCTGTGCGCCGAGGGTGGCGCACCGGTCACGGTAGGCCGCGGACAGCTCGGTGATATCCCATCCCGATGCCTCCCAGGCGATGAAACGGTGGGCGAACTCGCGCAGCATCGCCTGCACCAGCACCGTGCGATCGATTTCGGGAACCCCGGCCAGCAGCAGGGACGTGGCGTGCGGGACAGGCAGTTCGGCCTCGGTGAGGGACACGTTCAGTCCGACCCCGACCACCACCGCCGGGTCCGCACCCACGGCAGCGATCTCGGCCAGGATCCCGGCCAGCTTGCGGCCGTCCACCAGCACGTCATTGGGCCACTTGAGCACCGCCTTCACGACGGCCACCGCGCGCACCGCGTCCACCACGGCCACCCCGGTGAGCAGCGGCAGCCAGCCCAGCACGGCGGGATCGATCCCGCGCACCCGCACCAGCAGCGACATGGCGATCTGCGCCCGCGCGGGGCTCACCCACCGCCGGTCGTGGCGGCCGCGGCCGTGTTCCTGCGACTCGGCGATCAGCACCAGCCGATCGGCACTCGAATCCGCGGCCCGCGCAACCAGATCCGCATTGGTCGACCCGGTCGACTCGACCACCTCGACGGCCGAGAAGAAACCCAGCTCGGGCACCTCGGCAACACTCCGGCCCAGCACCTCAACATCCAGCGGCGACCTGTCCATGCACCGCACGCTACTCCCCCGCCCGCATCCACACGGCAACGACAAGGGGCGGGTCCGGATCGGACCCGCCCCTTCTCGCCCGGCGCGCTACCGCGACGCGGACACCGCCTGCAACATGCCCGCGAGGGCCTCGAACAGGCCCGTGAGCACATGCTCGGAAATGTCCTCGCGCGCAAGCTCGGTCGCGTCGGACTCGGCGTCGGCGGCCATGAGTACCGGGGTAGCCGGGCCCGCCACCGGGATGCCCGGGACCGGCATCACCCGGCCCGCACACGGCATCTCCGCGTACTCCGGAGCGGCGGCGTCCCCCGTCGTATCGCCGCCACCCCCGGTGCGGCCGTCGCCGGCGAGCGCGGTGGTGCGCCCGTCGGCGCTCGTGCCGTCGCCGTCCGAGGTCTCACTGAATTCCGAATCGGTCACTGTCGGCTCCGGATCACGGATCCGCCACGCGATGAACGATGCCGCCGCTGCCCGATCTGCTTGGTGTTCACTCCAGCTCCACATAACCGCCTCCCCAGGTCGTCGGTTTCGGATGCGACTCCAGAGTGACCCACGACCGGGCCGAGCACGAACGGTTTTTCGGGTGCGGACGCCATCAAGGCTGGTAGGGGCGGACTTTCACGACGGAGATCCGTGTCCGGACCGGACAGCGGGACGGGTCCGGCGGCTCGGATTCAGGCGTCGACCGGTTCCAGGCCGAGGGCGCCTGCGGTGAATCGGCGAACTGTCACGAGGCCGTCCGCCAGCGCGGCGTCGTATCCCGCACGGGCCCAGCCGGTCACGGTCGCGGTGCCGTCGGCATTGGGCCGCACACCGATCTCGGCGACCATCTCCGCGGTGGTGGGAATGCACACCGCCCACGAGAAGTGGGTCTCCTCGGCCCATTCGGCGCTGCGCCGGGCCACATAGCCGGCCTCGGTGATGCCGGCGTCGGCCAGGGCGGGCCGGTCGTCGATGCGCTCGTCCGCGCGCAGGGCGCGCAGATACCAACTGCCCGCATTGATCTCGATGGGCTCCATCAGTCCTCCGATCCCCGATCCAGTCGCCGCTGCCGCCGGCGATCCCGGTGCTCCCGCCGCTGCCCCGGATTACGGCCGCCGTACAGCACCGCGCCCGCCAGCGGGATCAACAGGAACATCCACCACTGGCGGGTCACGAAGAACAGGATCAGCGCGATGATCGGGACGACCGGCATCACCCGATCGCGCCAGTGCGCACCGAACCGCGACTCCCGTTGCGCCGGAACGCTCTTCTCCGACACCGGCTCCGGCAGATCGGTGAACACCCGCTCGAGGTCACCGCGAGTCAGGGCGGCGGCCACGACCCCGCTGCGCTCGTCGAACTCCGCGACGCTGAGCCGTCCCGCCGCGAAATGATCGGACAGCCGCTTCATCGCGTCCTCACGCTCGGCGGTGCCAATACGGATCTCGGGTGGTTCAGCCATGCCATGACATTAGCGCGAGTGGCCGCCCACCTGCAGGTGAGCGGCCACTCGGCGACTTGCGTTGCGCTACTCGACGCGAATTGTGTTGCGCTACTTGATCTCGGCCAGGACGGTGCCCTGGGTGATGGCGGCGCCCGCCTCCACCGAGAGACCCGTGATCACACCGGCCTTGTGGGCGGTGACCGGGTTCTCCATCTTCATGGCCTCGAGCACCACCACCAGGTCGCCCGCCTCGACGGACTGGCCCTCTTCGACGGCGACCTTGACGACGGTGCCCTGCATCGGGGCGGTCACGGCGTCACCGGAGGCGGCACCGGCGCCCGCGCCACCGCGCTTGCGCGGCTTCGGCTTCTTGCGCACCACACCCACGCCATTGCCGGAAGCGGCCGTGCCGACCGAGAACTGACCCGGCAGCGACACCTCGAGGCGACGGCCGCCGACCTCGACGACCACCTTCTGGCGCGGCGCCTCGTCCTCGTCCTCGATGGGCTGGGCACCGGCGTAGGGCTCGATGTGGTTGTCCCACTCGTTCTCGATCCACTTGGTGTAGACGTCGAACTGGGTGCCGTCACCGACGAACGCCGGGTTCTCGACAATGTGGCGGTGGAACGGGATGACCGTGGCCAGGCCCTCGATCTGGTACTCGTCGAGCGCGCGGGCGGCACGCTGCAGCGCCTGCTCGCGGTTCTCGCCGGTGACGATCAGCTTGGCGAGCATGGAGTCGAACTGGCCGCCGATGACCGAGCCCTCGACCACACCGGAATCGACACGCACACCGGGGCCCGCGGGCTCCTTGTACACGACGACCGGGCCGGGGGCGGGCAGGAAGCCGCGGCCGGCGTCCTCACCGTTGATGCGGAACTCGAAGGAGTGGCCGCGCGGGGTCGGGTCCTCCTTGATGGACAGCTCGTGGCCCTCGGCGATGCGGAACTGCTGGCGCACCAGGTCGATGCCCGCGGTCTCCTCGGTGACCGGGTGCTCGACCTGCAGGCGGGTGTTCACCTCGAGGAACGAGACGGTCTCGCCCTGCACCAGGTACTCCACGGTGCCGGCGCCGTAGTAACCGGCCTCCTTGCAGATCCGCTTGGCGGACTCGTGGATCTTGGAGCGCACCTCGTCGGACAGGAACGGCGCGGGGGCCTCCTCGACGAGCTTCTGGAAGCGGCGCTGCAGCGAGCAGTCGCGAGTGCCGGCGACCACGACATTGCCGTGCTTGTCGGCGATGACCTGCGCCTCGACGTGGCGGGCCTTGTCCAGGTACTGCTCCACGAAGCACTCGCCGCGACCGAAGGCGGCGATGGCCTCGCGGGTGGCGGACTCGAACAGCTCGGGGATCTCCTCGATGGTGTGCGCGACCTTCATGCCGCGACCGCCACCACCGAAGGCGGCCTTGATGGCCACCGGAACGCCGAACTCCTTGGCGAACGCCACGACCTCGTCGGCGTTCTTGACCGGGTCCTTGGTGCCCGCGGCCATCGGCGCGTCGGCACGCTCGGCAATGTGGCGCGCGGTGACCTTGTCACCCAGGTCGCGGATCGACTGCGGCGAGGGGCCGATCCAGATCAGCCCGGCGTCGATCACGGCCTGCGCGAAATCGGCGTTCTCGGAGAGGAAGCCGTAGCCGGGGTGGATGGCGTCCGCGCCGGCCTTGGCGGCGGCGTCGAGGATCTTGTCGAACACCAGGTACGACTCGGCCGAGGTCTGGCCGCCCAGGGCGAAGGCCTCGTCGGCGAGCTTGACGAACGGCGCATCGGCGTCCGGTTCGGCGTATACGGCCACACTGGCGATACCGGCGTCCTTGGCGGCCCGGATCACGCGCACGGCGATCTCGCCTCGGTTGGCTACGAGGACCTTTGTGATCTGCGCGTTGGCATGGTTGGGCACTGAGCCTCCTGTGCTCTGGATACTTTCGTCTGTCGGCAGTGTAGGCATCGTGCCAACAATCACCGAACCGAGGATAGGGCTACCGAAGAGTAAGCCCGAAGAGTGAGCAATGCGACTCTTCGAACGGTCTTTTTTAGAACCTGTTCTACCAGATCCTCCGGGGACACTTCGCCTGTGCATACTCCGGGAGGGGCGCGAGCGTTACGAGCTTGCCACGACCGCGGGCGCCTCGCCGGGTTCTTCGCCGATCACGATGGGCGCACCGACCGCATTGGCCCACTCGGTCCAGGAGCCGTCGTAGTTGCGCACACCGTGCACACCCAGCAGATACGTCAGCACGAACCAGGTCAGCGCGGACCGTTCACCGACCCGCGAGTAGACCAGCGGCGCAACGCCGGTGACCACCGCGCCGTAGATGACATCGAGCTCGGCCCGCGGCCGGAAGCGGGCGTCCGCGCCGACCGAGGAGGTCCACGGAATATTGACCGCGGTGGGAATGTGACCCGCGCGCAGCGCCTGTTCCTCGGGGCGATCGAGAACGACCAGCTCCCCGGTGTACTCGCCGAACCCGCGCGCATCGATGAGCGGGCCGCCGAAGTGCGCGAGCACGTCCTGACGGAACGCGCGGGCGGACTTGTCGTCACGATCGGCCACCGGATAGTCGCCCAGCCCGGCCGCGGGCACCTCGAAGGTGGTGTCGCGGGCCTCGGAGATCCAGGCGTCGCGGCCGCCGTCCAGCAGGCGCACGTCCTCATGTCCGAAGAGGGAGAACACCCACAGGGTGGCGGCCGCGGTGCCATTGGATTTGTCGCCGTAGATGACCACGGTGTCGTCGCGTTCGATGCCCTTGACCCGCATCAGGTTGGCGAAGGCGACGCCGTTGACGACATCGCGGGTGCTGGGATCGATCAGCTCGGTACGCCAGTCGATCTTGATGGCGCCGGGCACATGCCCGATGTCGTATAGCAATATGTCTTCGTTGGACTCGATGATCTTGAGTCCCGGCGTGCCGATGTTTGCCGACAGCCACTCTGTGGTTACTAGTCGGTGAGGATGTGCGTAGGAGCCGAACGAATGATGCGGATCCGGAGCGACGGGCACGTTGTGGTCCTTCACGCGTGGTGGGTTAGATATTGGCGGTTCGAATCTCGACACCGATCGTAGGCATGTGGCGGTTGCGTAACTCGTTTCAGATCACGAATCGGATGATTGAGCGAATTAAGCGCAGCTTCATCCGATAAAGTCTCTCGAGAGGAGGGGTGAGCTATGTCCGATTCTTGGCCGCGACGGCGACTGCTTGCGATCCTACGTGGCGCCAGCGAGCCTCTCGACGCCCAGGAACTGGCGCGCGTCACCGGACAACATGTGACAACAGTGCGTTTTCATTTGGACGTCCTAACCCGGGAATCGCTGGTCCGCCAATTTCAGCAGCCGCCGCGCGGCCGCGGTCGCCCGCGCATCGGCTATACCGCTGTACAGCGATCGGTGGGTTATCAGGAATTGGCGCAGGTGCTGGCCGATCAGCTGGGCAGCGATCCGCGCCGCCGTTCCGACGCCGCCATCGCGGCCGGACGCGCCTGGGGCTCGAAACTGGAAGCGGCGGACCAGCCCGTCGAATCGCTGGAAGACGCCAAGGACCTCACCGTCACGCTGATGTCGGAACTCGGCTTCGCCCCCGAACGCGACCAGGCCGGCGAGACCGACGAGTCGGCCCTGATCCGCATGACCGCCTGCCCGCTACGTGAACTGGCCCGCACCCATTCCGAGGTGGTGTGCGGCGTGCACCTGGGGCTCATGCGAGAAGCACTGGATCGCAACGGAGGTCGCGAGAGCGTGACCGTACGCCTACACCCGTTCGTGGAACCCGAACTGTGTGTGGCACGTCTGGAACTACTGCAGGGGCGTCCCGGCGAGGCCGGGCGCGAGGAGGATCAGGCCGAGTCCGGAGAGCCTCGACTAGCGCCCTCGACCGGCCGTCTCGCACCGCAACTGCGGACAACCACCGAACCGCAGCTACGCGCGGCCACCGACCCACAGCTGCGCAATACCGACGCCTACTTCGGCCAGTAGCCGGCGCACGAGCGGCAGGCCGATACCGATCACACTCGACGGATCACCGTCGATCTTGTCCACGAACCAGCCGCCCAGGCCGTCCAGGGTGAAGGATCCGGCCACCTGCAGCGGCTCCCCCGTCGCGATGTACGCGTCGAGTTCATCGGGTTCGGGTTTGGCGAAATGCACCGTGGTGGAACTACAGTCGGCGGCCTCGGCGGTGACCTCACCGGCACTCAGGCGCAGTACGCAGTGCCCGGTGAGCAGATCGGCGCTCCGCCCGGCCATCTCGGCCCAGCGCGCGCGGGCGACCTCGGGGGTCATGGGCTTGCCCTGGAGTACGCCGTCCACGAGCAGCATCGAATCGCAGCCCACCACAACGGAATCGGCGAAGGCGGGATCGGCCGCCAGCTGACCGGCGATCTCACGTGCCTTGGCGCGGGCCAGTTCGATGACGACACGATCGGGTGCGGTATCCGCGGGCAGCGCCGCGGCCACTGCGTCCTCGTCCACATGGGACACCCGGACGAC
Organism: Nocardia sp. CA-151230; assembly: GCF_050942175.1. Classification (NCBI taxonomy): domain Bacteria; kingdom Bacillati; phylum Actinomycetota; class Actinomycetes; order Mycobacteriales; family Nocardiaceae; genus Nocardia; species Nocardia sp. CA-151230. The sequence continues at coordinate 1,232,507 of NZ_CP192061.1, read as the reverse complement.
CGGCTCGACGCCCGCATTGCGCAGGACACCGAGCCGGGCCGGAGATTGAGACGCTAGTACGAAAACGGTCACAGGCCGTCAGTCGCACCGGTGCGACAGCGCCGGGAAAGCGTAGGGCGAGAAGGGCGAAGAGCCACGGTGCAGCAGGGTCGGCACACCCCAGTTGTCGGCCGGACCGGTCTCGGCCGGTGCGGCCGCGGCGCTCGCGGACGCGGCGGCGAACACGGTGACCAGGGCGGCGAGCTCGAGGTCGGTCGGGTTGCCCTTCAGGACCCGGATGACCGGGTCGGTGCTCGACGGTGCGACCTCGGTGACGGCCGTGTCGACGGCGTCCGCCAGTTCATCGACGGTTGCCAGATCCAGTTCGGCGGCGCGCAGTACTTCGTCATCGGCCATGGTCGTCACAGCGCCAGTCCTCCTGTCCGTTCGCCGCAGGGTGTGCGGCGCGCTCGCGGCCCGTGTTTGTCCGGGCCGCAAACGGTATTCGATACAACCCTCGCCAGCGAGGGCCATTCCTGAACATCTTCGCTCGGATGAGGCGATCGTGCGCGGTACGAGACCTTTGTCCCATTCGACAGTGTGCGCCCCACACCGCGCATATCGCACTATCAGAGCGGAATGTTGCCGTGCTTCTTCGGCGGCAGGGACACCATCTTGCGTTCCAGCAGCCGCAGGGCCGACACGATCTGGCCGCGGGTGTGCGAGGGCGGGATGACCGCGTCGACGTAGCCGCGCTCGGCCGCCACGTACGGGTTCACCAGGGTGTCCTCGTACTCGTTCTGCAGCTCCAGGCGCAGCGCGTCGACGTCGTTGCCCTCGGCGGCCGCGGTCTGCAGCTGCTTGCGGTAGACGAAACCGACGGCGCCCGAGGCGCCCATGACGGCGATCTGCGCGGTCGGCCACGCCAGGTTCACGTCGGCGCCCATGTGCTTGGAACCCATGACGTCGTAGGCGCCGCCGTAGGCCTTGCGGGTGATGATTGTGATCTTGCCCACAGTTGCCTCACCGTAGGCGTAGAGCAGCTTGGCACCGCGCCGGATGATGCCGTTGTACTCCTGACCGGTGCCGGGCAGGAAGCCGGGCACGTCGACCAGGGTGATGATCGGGACGTTGAAGGCGTCGCAGGTGCGCACGAAGCGCGCGGCCTTCTCCGAGGCGTCGATGTCGAGGCAGCCCGCGAACTGGGAGGGCTGGTTGGCCACGAAACCGACACTGCGGCCGTCGATCCGGGCGAAGCCGACGATGACGTTCATCGCGCGCTCGGCCTGGACCTCGAGGAACTCCTCGTCGTCCACCAGGCGCTTGATGACCTCGTGCATGTCGTAGGGCTGGTTCGGCGAGTCCGGGACGATGGTGTCCAGCTCGAGGTCGGCCTCGGTGAGGTTCTCCTCGATGGCGCCCGCGGCGGCGGTGGCCGGGAAACGCGGGGCCTCGGCGCGGTTGTTGCTGGGCAGGTAGCTCAGCAGATCGCGGACGTAGTCCAGGGCGTCCTGCTCGCCGGAGGCGACGTAGTGCGCCACACCGGACTTCACCATGTGGGTGTGGGCGCCGCCCAGCTCCTCCATGGTGACCTCTTCACCGGTGACGGTCTTGATGACGTCGGGACCGGTGACGAACATCTGCGAGGTCTGGTCGACCATGACCACGAAGTCGGTCAGCGCGGGCGAGTAGACGTGACCACCGGCGGCCGGACCCATGATCAGCGAGATCTGCGGGATGACACCCGAGGCCTGGATGTTGCGGTGGAAGATCTCACCGTAGAGGCCCAGGGAGACAACGCCTTCCTGGATGCGCGCGCCGGCGCCCTCGTTGATGCCGATCAGCGGGCGGCCGGTCTTGAGCGCCAGGTCCATGACCTTGACGATCTTCTCGCCGTAGACCTCACCGAGGGAACCACCGAAGACGGTGACGTCCTGGGAGAAGATGCAGACGTCGCGGCCGTCGATGGTGCCGTAGCCGGTCACCACGCCGTCGCCCAGCGGACGCTGGTTCTCCAGGCCGAAGTTCACGCTGCGGTGGCGGGCCAGGGCGTCCAGTTCGACGAACGAGCCTTCGTCCAGCAGGGCGAGGATGCGCTCACGCGCGGTCATCTTGCCCTTGGCGTGGACCTTGTCGACCGCGGCCTCACCCATCGGGTGCTTGGCCTCTTCCAGCCGATTGCGCAGGTCAGCCAGCTTGCCGGCGGTGGTGTGGATATCAGGGGCGCCCGCCGACCCCGGCGAAGGCTGCTGCTGGACACTCGTCATGACGGGGAGTGTAACCAGTACCAGACCCCCTTCGTAATCCAGACGGGGCTACTCGCGAGTACGGTTATTGACTACCCGCCAGTAGAAAGTCGCAGGTAGAGGGCTCGATTCGGGCGCGGCACCGGCGCGACTCGAACGCTGTTCAATAGCAGATTCCCCCAGTCATCCCGGCCCGGTTTTGGCCGGGTCCACACACCGCGGGCCGGCGGGATTCCGGCCCGTGCGCGGCCCCGGAAAGCCGAGGGGCTCAACGCATGACGCCGGTGTGGCCGGTCGAGTACCTGCCCGGCTGGGGCCAGATGGTGAGACCGTGCGCGCCGCGGCCGACGGGGATGCGCGCGAGCAGTTTCCACTCGACGATGTCGATGGCATAGACCTCGCTGTTGTTGCGGCCGGAGACCCAGAAGACGCGGCCGTCGGCGGAGAGATTTCCCATATCCGGACTGCCGCCGCCGGGGATCCGCCACTTGCTCGCCAGCTGTCCGGTCGCGAAGTCCAGCACCGAGATGCTGCCTTCCTTGCGATTGGTGATGAGCATCTGCTTGGAGTCGCGGGTGACGTAGAGACCGTGGGTGCCCGCGCCGGTTGCGATGAAGCCGGTGTTGTCGAAGGTCTTGGCGTCGAAGACGTAGATGCCGTTGGCCATCATGTCGGCCACGTAGAAGGTGCGGCCGTCGGGCGCGAGCTTGACGTCCTGCGGCATGCCGGAGCGGCCGTCGGGCAGGTCGATCATGCGCAGCAGGCGCAGGCCCGCGATGTCGACCACGGCCAGGCGCCCGCTGAATTCGCAGCTGACCAGGGCGGTGCGGCCGTCGGCGGTGAAGTCCATGTGGTTGACGCCCGGGCAGTCGGGGACCGCGATGTCGTGCAGCTTCTCCCAGCTGTGCGGGTCGTAGAAGTCCAGGGAGCGGTCGGCCTCGGCGACGACGAGGGCGTACTTGCCGTCGGGGGTGAAGTACATGTTGTACGGATCGCGGACCGGGATGGGGTCGCCCGCCTCGCCGGTGCGGGGGTCGATGGGCAGCAGGCTGCCGCTGCCGATGGGGAGGTCGTTGTTGGCGTAGAGCATCTGCATGTCGTAGGAGGGGACGACGTGCTGGGGTTCACGGCCGCCGGCCGGAAAGGTGTCGATGACCTGGAAGGTGTCCGGGTCGATGACCGTGATGGTGTCGGATTCGCTGTTGGGGACGTAGACGCGGGTGGGCTGGTCGGCCACGGCGGGACTGAGTTCGCGGGTGGCCGCGTAGACATCGTCGGGCGAGAGTGGCGGCGGCATACCGGGTAACAGGTCCGGCGCCACCGCCACACCGGGCGCGGCGGCCGGGGGCGCGGAAGGGCGCGGCACGGTGACCGCGCCACCGCTCGAGCAACCGGCCAGCATTGCGATGGAGATGATCAGACCCAGACGTGCACGGCGCGCGATCACAGGGTGCACCGTGCCATGACGGCATTGCGGTGAGCTGACATGTAGTCGAATATTAGGCGGCGACATGGAGGTTCGCGGCGTGATCACGGGATGTCGCTCCGCGCCACGCGGTTCGGGCAAAAGCGACTATTCAGCAAACACGGGCAACCCGGACCCAACCGGTCGGGTTGCGGCTCAGGCCAATACGCGTTCGAGACCGTCCACGGCCTCGTCCAGCTCCGCCTCGGTTACCGTCAGCGGCGGCCGGAAACGAATGCCACGCTCGCCGGTGCCGAGGATCAGGACGTGCTCCTGCTCGCGCAGCCGATTCACCACCTCGTTGCGCAGCTCCGGGGTTGCCAGGGTGATGGCACACATCAGGCCGCGGCCGCGTGGATCGGTGACTTCCGCATGGGCCGTGGACAATTCGGTCAGCCGGGTGAGCAGCAACAGACCCAGCTCCCGGGCCCGGCCCACCAGATCCTCGTGCTCCATCACCTCGAAAACCCGCCGGGCCCGGACCATGTCGGCCAGATTGCCGCCCCAGGTCGAGTTCAAGCGCGAGCTGACATGGAAGACATTGTCGGGCACCTCGTCCACCCGGCCGCCCGCCATGATGCCGCAGACCTGGGTCTTCTTGCCGAAGGCCACGACATCCGGCTCGAGGCCGAGCTGCTGGTAGGCCCACACGCTGCCGGTCATGCCGACGCCGGTCTGCACCTCGTCGAGGATGAACAGCGCGTCGTGCTCGTGGCACAGCTGCTGCATCGCCCGCAGGAACTCCGGGCGCAGATGCCGGTCGCCGCCCTCCCCCTGAATCGGCTCGGCAATGAAACACGCTATGTCGTCGGGGTTTTCGGCGAAGGCGCGGCGCGCCTGGTCGAGCGCGTGCCGCTCGGCGGCCTCGATGTCGGGATGGTCGGGCCCGACATACGGGGTGTCGATGCGGGGCCAGTCGAACTTGGGGAAGCGCGCGGTCTTGACCGGGTCGGTGTTGGTGAGCGAGAGCGTGTAGCCGGTGCGGCCGTGGAAGGCTCCGGTCAGGTGCAGCACCTTGGTGCCGAGTTCGTCTGGGCGCCCGTGCATTTCGTTGTGGCGCGACTTCCAGTCGAAGGCGGTCTTGAGGGCGTTCTCGACGGCGAGGCCGCCGCCGTCGATGAAGAACAGGTGCGGCAGTAGCGGATCACCGAGCACGCGCACGAAAGTGTCCACGAAGCGCGCCATTTCGACGGTGTACACGTCGGAGTTGCTGGGCTTGTTGAGCGCGGCGGCGCTGAGGCCGGCCAGAAAGGGCTTGTCACCCAGCAGGGCGGGGTGGTTCATGCCCAGCGTCGAGGACGCGAAGAAGCCGAACATGTCCAGGTACGCGGTGCCGTCGCGGGCGTCCACGAGCCGGCGGCCGTGAGACTCGCGCAAGTCCAGTACCAGGTCGAAGCCGTCGGCGAGAATGCTCCCGGCGAGGATCTCATGCACCCGGGCGGGGGTGACAAGGGTGGTTTCGGCGGCCGCCCCGAGCCGATCGAGTTCGAGGGTCACACCATCAAGCGTAAATGAACTTTTACGGCTATGCCCGCAAGTTCCGGAATAATTACGCCCGTGACCGGCGCGAAACCTGAATGTCTGCGGCCGCCGCGACCTTACTTGTCATAGAATGTCTGCAAAATGATGGTGCTTCTCGTCCGGACGTTGGCCGTCGCTCGGATCTCCTGCAGCAGCTGCTCCAAGTGCCTGGGCGAGGCCACCCGCACCATCAGCATGTAGCTCTCATCGCCGGCGACCGAGTGACACGCTTCGATACCCGGAATGTGCTGAAGCAGTGCGGGTGCGTCATCGGGTTGAGACGGGTCGAGAGGAGTGATCGCGACGAAAGCCGACAACATCTGGCCCAGCGCCTCGGGATCGACATTCGCCGTGTAGCCGCGAATCACGCCCCGCGCCTCGAGCCGCCGCACCCGCGACTGCACCGCGGAGACCGAAAGGTTGGCCTTCTCTGCCAGATTGGACAGGGTGGCGCGACCATCGGCAATCAGCTCACGGATCAGCAGTCGATCGATGTCGTCGAGTACAAGTTTCGCCGGTGTATCCGCCATCAGCGAAGGCTAACGCAGCGAACCGAACTCGGTGCCGGAACCCAACCTGGAGCATGTAATGAGTCACGCACTGTCAGACGGGGTGACCCGTGAGCTCCGTGAGCAAACGGAGAAGTTGCTGCAACGCCTCGGTGTCGAAACGCCTCAACCGGGCGAACTCTCGGCCCGAACCCCGATCACCGGCGACGAGCTGATCACCTTGGGCGCGAGCGATTCCGCCGCGGTCGATGCCGCCATCGCCCGCGCCGAGACCGCCTTCCGAAGCTGGCGCACGGTACCGGCGCCGCAGCGGGCCGCGGTGGTGCGGCGGCTGGCGGCGCTGCTCTCCGCGCACCGGGACGAGCTGGGCGAACTGGTCACCGTGGAGGCGGGCAAGATCGGCGCGGAGGCGCGCGGCGAGGTGCAGGAGATGATCGATATCTGCGAGTTCGCCATCGGGCTGTCGCGGCAGCTGTACGGGCGGACCATGCCGTCGGAGCGGCCCGGGCACCGGCTCATGGAGACGTGGCATCCGCTCGGGGTGGTCGGGGTCATCTCGGCGTTCAACTTCCCGGTCGCGGTGTGGGCCTGGAATACAGCGGTCGCGCTGGTGTGCGGGGACACCGTGGTGTGGAAGCCGTCGGAGGCGACGCCGCTGACCGCGCTGGCCTGTCACACCCTGCTGCGCCGGGCGGCGCGGGAGGTGGGCGCGGATCCCGAAGTGCACCAGCTGATCCAGGGCCCGGCGGCGATCGGCGAGCAGCTCGTGGACGATCCGCGGGTGGCGCTGGTGAGCGCGACGGGGTCGGTGCGGATGGGGCAGCAGGTCGCGCCGCGGGTGGCGGCGCGATTCGGTCGCTGCCTGCTGGAGCTGGGCGGCAACAACGCGGCGATCGTCACGCCCTCGGCGGATCTCGACCTCGCCACGCGGGGAATCGTTTTCGCGGCGGCGGGCACCGCGGGCCAGCGGTGCACGACGCTGCGGCGGCTGATCGTGCACGTGGATGTGGCCGGGCCGCTGCTGGACCGGATTTCGGCGGCGTATCGCCAACTGCGCGTGGGTAACCCGCTCGAGGAGGGCGTTCTCGTCGGGCCGCTCATCACCGAGCGGGCCTACGACGGCATGCGGGCGGCGCTGGAGCGTGCAGTGGCCGACGGTGGTGAATTGATCTGCGGTGGTGAGCGTATCGAGGGGCCGGGCGAGAACGCCTTCTACGTCCGGCCGGCCCTGGTGCGCATGCCCGCACAGACCGAAGTGGTCCGGGAGGAGACCTTCGCGCCGATCCTGTACGCGCTCACCTACCACCGCCTCGACGCTGCCATCGAGCTGCACAACGGTGTGCCGCAGGGACTTTCGTCGTCGATCTTCACCCGGGACCAGCGCGAGGCGGAACGGTTCCTGGCCGCCGACGGGTCGGACTGCGGCATCGCCAATGTCAATATCGGCACCTCGGGGGCCGAGATCGGCGGCGCGTTCGGCGGTGAGAAGCAGACGGGCGGTGGCCGGGAGTCCGGGTCGGACTCCTGGAAGGCATACATGCGCCGGGCCACCAACACCGTCAACTACTCTGCCGAATTGCCACTGGCACAAGGCATTCGGTTCGAGTAGGCACCCCTCGGAGTTCGCCTGCCCGACCCGCCTATGCCTCGGGCCGGCCTTCCTCGGCGGCGATCGCGCGCACCTGCTCCTCGTACCGGGCGCGCACCTGCGCGTCGGCCGGGTGCAGCGCCCGGTCGCCGTTGAAGAGCCGGCGCACCAGGCGGACCGCGGGCTCGGGCGCGGCGGCCAGCGCGATGTCGATGGGGCCCAGGTAATTCGGGACGGCGACCTCGGCGCGGCGGGTGCGCACGGTCCCCAGCACGGCCTCGGCCACGTCCTCCGGGTCGACGGTCGGCATCCCGCCGCCCAGCGCCAGGCCCGAGGACAGGCGGGTGCGCACGGCCGACGGCATGACGCAGCTGACGCTGACGCCGTGCGGCGCGAACTCCAGACGGGTGGCGGCCGACAGGCCCACGGCGGCGAACTTACTGGCGTTGTAGACGGCCAGGCCCGGAATCGGGATCTTGCCGGCCAGCGAGGCGACGTTCACCACGTGGCCGTGGCCGCGCTCGATCATGCCGGGGACGACGGCGCGCATGCCGTGGATGAGGCCCCAGACATTGACGTCCATGGTGCTGTGGCCCACCGCGTCCGGTTCGTCGAGGAAGGCGCCCGCGGGCATGACGCCCGCATTGTTGACCAGGATGTCGACGGTGCCGAAGTCGGCGACGACCTTGTCCCACTGCGTCCGGTCGCGCACGTCGAGCTCGAAAGCCCTGGCGTTCAGCGCGGCCGCGGCCGTCTGCGCGGCGGCGGTGTCCACGTCGGCGATGGCGACCTGCGCACCCTTGCTCGCGAAGAGCTCGGCGGTGCACCGGCCGATGCCGCGGCCCGCGCCGGTGATCAGGACCCGGGCGCCGGTCGATTCGATGGCGGGATAGCCGTTTCCGAGGATGCTCATCTGAACTCTCCCTGCTCGACCTGGCGGCGGGTGCTGCCCAGGCTGTGTTCGAAGGTGTCGAGACGGCGGCGGCCGTCCATGAAGTTGGGGCCCATGACGGCGAGATCCCCGGCTGTGGCGTCGATGCGCAGCACCCGCACGCCACTGGCGCGCAGCAGGGCGACCTCGGCATCGAGCTTCTCGCTCATACGGTTTCGCAGCTGGCGCTCGAGGAAGTGGCCGGGGCCGGTGACCGGCAGGCGGCCGGTGGAGGCCATGGGGGCGATCACCACGACCTCGTCGAGGCCGGCCGGGATGAGCAGGTCGGCGGACGCGGTGGAGGCCGCGCCGCCGTCGATGAACCGGCGGCCCGCTATCGGGACGGCCGGGAACCAGCCGGGTACCGCCCACGAAGCACGCAGGGCCGCACCGAGATTCGCGTCGGGGGCGGACGGGGAGCCGAAGGCCACCCGCTCGCCGCCGGCATTGTCCATGGCCACCAGCCAGGTCGCCGGGTGCTGGACCCAGTCCCGGCCGGGGTTCAGGCGCTCGGCCAGTCGCTGGAGCCAGGCCGGGTCACCGCTTCCCTGCGGCAGCAACCCACTGCCCGCGGTGAGCAGGGCGTGACCGTTTCCGGGACGGGCCAGCAGTTCCCGGACCGCGCGGCCGGGCGCACCCGGGCGCGGGCGCGGCAGCGGCGGGAATCGTCCGGGCTCCGAGCGCATGTGGTCGGTGAGGATCGGGTTGGTGGCGACGCCGCGCTGCATGGCGACCAGGTCGTCGACCCCGATGCCGCTGCCCAGCATGGTCAGTGCCTCCGCGCCCGCCGAGGTGCCGATCATGACGTCGGCGGTGCGCGGGTCCCAGTCGAGCACGTCCCGCACCGCGGCCAGCGCGGCGACGATCCAGGCCATGCCGACCGTGCCGCCGCACCCGATGGCCAGGCCACGTCGCTGTGACCCGTTCCTGTTACTCATGGTTTCGCAGACTAGCAGTTTTCACATACCGTCGGTATCCCAAATCCTGGAGTACATAGAATCGTGGCCATGGCACGACTGACCAGGACCGAGAGCCAGGCGCGCACCCGTGCGGATCTGCTCGCCACGGCGCGCGAGATGTTCCTGACGGACGGGTATGCCAAGACCGGCCTGGAACGGGTCGCCGAGGAGGCCGGGTACTCCAAGGGAGCGGTCTACTCGAACTTCCGGACCAAATCCGCGCTCTGCCTCGAGGTGCTGGCGCTCATTCACGAGACCAAGTTCACCGAGCTGAGCGATCTGCTCGCCGGCGAGGACGACCTGGAGGCGCGGCTGGAACGCTTCCAGGGCTGGGCCGAGCGCACGCTCGGCGATGTCGGCTGGACCCTGCTGGAATTCGAGTTCGCCATCGTGGCCCGCGACGACCCGGATCTGCAGGCCGCGCTGGTCTCCAGCCTGAGCATGATGCGCGGCGCGGTCGCGGTTCAGCTGCAGGGGCTGGCCGACTCCATGCACCTGACCCTGCCCATGTCGGCCGAGGATGCCGCGACCACACTGCTGAGTCTCGGTCTGGGCCTTGGCATTCAACGCGCCGTGGACCCCGGGATCTCGGCCCGCCTGATCACCGACGCCGTGCGGGCCATGCTGGCCGCCGCGCAGCGCATTTCGCAGAGCTAGCCGGTCACGAGCGGAAGTGGAGCGTCCATTCGCCCCGATAGTGCAGCCGCGTCACGCTGACGGGCGGAACGTCGATGCGCCAGAAGGACTTTGCGGGCGCGTCGAGGGTGACCAGCAGCGCGGCGCGGATCACCGCGGGGTGCGTGACGGCGATGGTGGGCTCGCCGTCGAGGGCGATATCGGCGAGCCACTCGCCGGTGCGCTCGATGACGTCGACCACCGCCTCGCCGCCGTGACCGCGGAAGCCGGGGTCGGTGAGCCAGAGATAGAGGTCTTCCTTGGGCACGGACATGAGTTCGCCACCACGCCAGGCCCCGGCGTCGAGATCGCGTAGTCGATCGTCCTCGTCGCCCGTGAGTCCCATGAGGGTGGCGGTTTCGACGGCGCGGCGCTCGGGGGCGGTGATCACCCGGGCGGCGGTCAGGCGGCCGCAGGCGGAGACCGCGCGGCGGCCCGCTTCCGTGAGGGGTTCGTCGACCGGGAATCGTGCTCTGCGCATCGCCTCGGTCATACCGTGACTGACCAGGTCGAGTCGGAGCACCTTCTGCACGGTCCGAAGCCTACGCGTGGGACCTGGAGGCGTATCGCGATGCCACGTATGACGGGGTTGCCCCGAAATGTTGGCGGAGTCTGTCGGTGCGCGGGTGCAGACTGGGGCAATGCATCGGTTCTCACCCGCTACCAGAGAGTGGTTCGACGGTGCGTTCCCCGCGCCGACGGCCGCGCAACTCGGGGCGTGGGAGTCGATCGCGGCGGGGCAGCACACGCTGGTCATCGCGCCCACCGGCTCGGGCAAAACACTGTCGGCGTTCCTGTGGGCCATCGACCAGCTGGCGACCCGGGAACCGGCCGAGGGGCCGCGCAAGACGTCGGTGCTCTATATCTCTCCGCTCAAGGCGCTGGCCGTGGATGTGGAGCGGAATCTGCGGGCGCCGCTGGTCGGGATCACGCAGACGGCCGGGCGCTTGGGTGTGGCCGCGCCGGAGATTCGCGTGGGGGTGCGTTCCGGTGACACCAGTGCCGCGGATCGGCGCACCATGCAGCGCACGCCGCCGGACATTCTGATCACCACGCCGGAATCGCTGTTCCTCATGCTGACCTCGGCGGCGCGGGAGACGCTGAGCGGGGTGCACACGGTGATCGTGGACGAGGTGCACGCCATCGCGGGCTCGAAACGCGGTGCGCACCTGGCGCTTTCTCTGGCGCGACTGGACCTGCTCCGCTCCGCCTCCCCGCACTTCGAACGTCCGGCACAGCGGATCGGGCTGTCGGCGACGGTGCGGCCGCCGGATGAGGTGGGGCGGTTCCTGGTCGGGAGCGCGCCCATCACGATTGTCGCGCCGCCGGCGCCCAAGACCTTCGACCTGTCGGTGCGGGTGCCGGTGCCCGATATGACCGAACCCGATGCGGGCGCGGAGGATTCGGATCAACCGGGCTCGATCTGGCCGCACGTGGACGAGGCCATCGTGGATCTGGTGCTCGAGCACCGGTCGTCGATCGTGTTCGCGAATTCGCGGCGGCTGTCGGAGCGGCTGACGGCACGCCTGAACGAGGCGTACGCGGCGCGCATCGGCGAAACCGTGGACACCGAGCACGCTCCGCCCGCGCAGCTGGGCGCCTCGACGGAGGTGATCCACGGCGCGTCGACGCTTTTGGCGCGCGCCCATCACGGGTCGGTGAGCAAGGAGCAGCGGGCGCTCATCGAAGACGACCTCAAGAGTGGCCGGCTGCGCTGCGTGGTCGCCACCAGCAGTCTCGAACTCGGTATCGACATGGGTGCGGTCGAGTTGGTGGTGCAGGTGGAGGCGCCGCCGTCGGTGGCCTCCGGGCTGCAGCGGGTGGGCCGGGCCGGGCACCAGGTGGGTGAGATCTCGCGGGGCGTGATCTTCCCCAAACACCGCACCGATGTCATCCACTGCGCGGTGGCGTCCCTGCGCATGACGGCCGGGCAGATCGAGCAACTCCAGGTCCCGGCCCACCCGCTCGACATCCTCGCCCAGCAGACGGTGGCGGCCTGCGCCCTGGAGCCGATCGACGCCGACGCCTGGTTCGACACCGTCCGCGGCACGGGAAGCTATGCGGCGCTGCCCCGTTCGGCCTACGAGTCGGTCCTGGACCTGCTGGCGGGACGCTACCCCTCCGACGAGTTCGCCGAACTCCGGCCGCGCATCGTCTGGGACCGCGACGCGGGCACCCTCACCGGCCGCCCCGGCGCGCAGCGGCTGGCGGTGACCTCGGGCGGGGCGATTCCGGACCGCGGCCTGTTCCCGGTCTTCATGGTCGGCGAAAAAGCTTCCCGCGTCGGCGAACTCGACGAGGAGATGGTCTACGAGTCGCGGGTGGGCGATGTCTTCGCCCTGGGTGCGACGAGCTGGCGGATCGAGGAGATCACCTTCGATCGAGTGCTGGTGACACCCGCCTTCGGGCTCCCCGGCCGGCTTCCCTTCTGGCACGGCGATTCACTGGGCCGCCCCGCCGAATTGGGTGCGGCGCTGGGTGAATTCGTGCGCCTCGCCGGACAGGCCGTCGAGCAGCACCGCGCGGCCGGCCGAGGCACGGCCGAGCCCAGGGCGGCCGGACAGAAGGCAACCGGGAAATCCAAGGGGCGGGCCCCCGTCGAATTGGCACAGGCCCTGGCCGAATTCGCCGCGGGTCACGATCCCGAAGCCAAGGCGGAGGACTCCCCGAAAGCCGCTGCTTCGAAAGCACGCGCCTCGAAAACCGCCGGGCGCAAGCACACGCCGGAATCCGAACTCGAGCGGGTCTCCCGGAAGGCGGGCCTGGACGAGAACGCGACCGGGAATCTGGTGGCACTGCTCGCCGAACAGCGGGAGGCCACCGGGCAGCTGCCGACGGACAAGACGCTGGTGGTGGAACGGTTCCGGGACGAGCTGGGCGACTGGCGGGTGGTGTTGCACTCGCCGTACGGGCTGCCCGTGCACGCGCCCTGGGCGCTGGCGGTCGCGGCCCGGCTGCGGGAGCGGTTCGGGGTGGATGCCGCGCCGACCCCGTCGGACGACGGGATCGTGGTGCGCCTGCCGGACACCACCGACGATCCGCCGGGGGCCGAGCTGTTCGTGTTCGAGACCGACGAGATCGACGATCTGGTAACCGAACAGGTCGGCGGCTCAGCGCTTTTCGCGTCGCGGTTCCGGGAGTGCGCGGCGCGGGCGCTACTGCTGCCGCGCCGGGATCCGGGCAAACGCGCGCCGCTGTGGCAGCAGCGGCAGCGGGCGGCGCAGCTGCTGGACGTGGCGCGTAAGTTCCCCGAGTTCCCGATCCTGCTGGAGACCGTGCGGGAGTGCCTCCAGGACGTCTACGACCTGCCCTCGCTGCGGGACCTGCTGGGCCGGGTGGCGCGGCGGCAGATCCGGCTGGTCGAGGTGGAGACGGCCGCGCCGTCACCGTTCGCGAATTCCCTGCTGTTCGACTACATCGGGCAGTTCATGTACGAGGGCGACAGCCCGCTGGCCGAGCGGCGGGCGGCGGCGCTGTCGCTGGACTCCAGCCTGCTGGCGGAGCTGCTGGGCCGGGTCGAGCTGCGGGAGCTGCTCGATGCCGGGGTACTGGAGCGGACCGAGCGGGAATTGCAGCGGCTCACACCCGAGCGGCAGGCGCGGGATCTGGAGGGGCTGGCCGATCTGCTGCGGCTGCTGGGCCCGCTGACGGCCGGGGAGGCGGCCGAGCGGTGCGTGGCGGAGCCGCGGGAGTGGTTCGCCGAGCTGGTGAAATCGCGCCGGGCACTGGAGGTTTCCTTCGCGGGGTCGCAGTGGTGGGTGGCCATCGAGGATGCCTCGCGGCTGCGGGACGCCCTCGGCGTGCCGCTGCCCATCGGGGTCCCGGCGGCCTTCATCGAGCCGGTCGCCGATCCGCTGGGCGATCTGGTCGGCCGCTACGCGCGCACGCACGGGCCGTTCACCCTGACGCAGGCGGCGCATCGTTTCGGGCTGGGTCCGGCCGTGGCGGCCACCGCGCTGCACCGCCTCGGGCTCGAGAAGCGGGTGGTGGAGGGCGAATTCACGCCCGGCGCGGCGGGTGCGGAGTGGTGTGACAGCGAGGTGCTGCGCCGCCTGCGCCGGCGCTCGCTGGCCGCCGCCCGCAAGGAGGTGGAACCGGTGGCGACTGCCGCGCTGGGCCGCTTCCTGCCGTCCTGGCAGCATGTCGGCTCCGGCGAGCTGCGCGGCGTGGACGGTGTCGCGGCGGTGGTGGAACAGCTTGCGGGCGTGCCGATTCCGGCCTCGGCGTGGGAATCGCTGATCCTGCCGCTGCGGGTGCGCGACTACTCCCCCGCCATGCTGGACGAACTCATGGCCACCGGCGAGGTGATCTGGTCCGGGCACGGGTCGATCACCGCCAAGGACGGCTGGATCGCCCTGCATCCGGCCGAGCAGGCAGGGCTGACGCTTCCTCCGCCCGATGACATCGATCTCACCGAGCGGCACATCGAGCTGCTGACGACCCTGGGGGCCACCGTGATCGGCGGCACCGTCGATGCGGCCGCGCGGGTCGCGGGGGCGGAGGGCGAGGAACCGGTCGGCACCACGCTGCCGAAGGGCGAATACCAGGTGGTCGCGGGCAGCACCGGCGGCGCGTACTTCTTCCGGCAGCTGGTGGACGGTGCCGGTTCCGACGACGAGGCCACCGTGACGGCCGCACTGTGGGATCTGGTGTGGGCCGGGCACATCGGCGGCGACACCTTCGCGCCCGTGCGCGCCCTGCTGTCGGGCACCACCCGCACCACCACCGCGCACCGGACGCCGCGCCGCGCCCCCCGTGGGCGAATGTACCTGCCGCGCACCGGTATGCCCGCCCGCACCGCCTCGCCACAGGTGTCGGGCCGCTGGTCGCTGCTGCCGGAACGGGTGGCCGACACCACGATTCGCGCCCACGCCACCGCCGATGTGCTGCTGGAGCGGTACGGCGTGCTGACCCGCGGCTCGGTGCAGAGCGAAGGCGTGCCGGGCGGGTTCGCGCTCATGTACCGGGTGCTCACCGAGTTCGAGGATCGCGGCCGCTGCCGGCGTGGATACTTCGTGGATTCGCTGGGCGGCGCGCAGTTCTCGACGACCGACGTGGTGGACCGCCTGCGCTCCTTCGACACCGATCGCACCCGCGTGGCGGGCGACGACCTCTCACCCGGCCCGGTCGGCATCGCGGTGGCCCTGGCGGCCTGCGATCCGGCGAATCCGTACGGCGCGGCGCTCCCCTGGCCCAAGGCGGCGGCCGAGGGCGCGGGACACCGCCCCGGCCGCAAGGCGGGTGCGCTGGTGGTCCTGGTCGACGGCGAACTCGCGCTGTATCTGGAGCGCGGCGGCAAGACCCTGCTCACCTTCACCGAGGACCCGGCGGTACGCACCGCCGCGGCCACCGCGCTGGCCGCCCTGGTCCACGACCGCCGGGTGGACTCCCTGGTCATCGACCGGGTGAACGGGGAATCGGTGCACGGCAACACCTTCGCCGGCTTCCTCACCGAGGCCGGTTTCGCGACGACCCCGAAGGGCTTCCGGCTACGGAGCCGCCCGTGAGCCCGCATGCCTGAGGGCGACGCGGTCTTTCTCACCGCCAACCGGCTCCGAAAGGCCCTGGCGGGCAAGGCGCTGACCCGCAGCGACTTCCGGGTGCCCAGATACGCGACCCTCGACCTGAGGGGCCGGGAGATCGAGAGCGTCGGGACCTATGGCAAGCACCTGTTCGTCCGCACCCCGGACCTGAGCATCCACACCCATCTCAAGATGGAAGGCGAGTGGCGGGTCTATACGCCCGGACAGCGGTGGACCAGACCGGGTTTCACCGCGCGCCTGATCCTGACCACCGCGGACGCCGAAGCCGTCGGCTTCTCCCTCGGCCTGGTCGAGGTCCTGCGCCGCTCCGACGAACACACCGCGACCGACCATCTCGGCCCCGATCTGCTGGGCCCGGACTGGGATCCCGCCGAGGCGGTCCGCCGCCTGGCCGGCGACCCCGGCCGCCCCATCGGCCTGGCCCTGCTGGATCAGACCAACCTCGCCGGGATCGGCAATATCTACCGCAGCGAAATCTGTTTCCTCCGCCGCGTCCATCCCGCCACCCCGGTCGGCGAGATCGAGGACCTGCCCGCCCTGGTCGACGAGGCCCACCGGGTCCTGGTCAAGGCCGCTCACGAACCGCCTTGGCGCGCACAGGCATACGGCCGCCAGCGCCGCCCGTGCCCCCGCTGCGGCACAGCCCTGGTCGTCCACCTGCTCGGCGACGAGGCGGACGCCACCCGCGCCGAACGCGGCATCTACTTCTGCCCCCGCTGCCAGCCGCCCCACCGCTGACCGCTCTCGGCGGCAGGCCGTGTCCCGATATTTCACGCGACAGGCCCAATTCGTCGCTGCCGAAATGCGTTCCCGGGCCCGGTTTCCGGGCCTAGGGTTGCGGGCATGAAAATCGCAACCCTGGGCACCGGGGCGGTCGGACGGACGTTGTCGGCGCGGTTGGTGGAACTGGGACATGACGTGGTGATCGGGACCCGGGATGTCCAGGCCACGGAGGCGCGGAAAGAGGAGCCGTTTCCGGCGCCGCTGGCCACGGCGGCCGCGGCGGCGGCCGGGGCGGAATTGATCATCAACGCGACGGCGGGGCAGGCCAGTGTGGCCGCGCTGTCCGGCGCGGGGGCCGAGCATCTGGCGGGAAAGGTGGTGGTGGACATCTCGAATCCGCTGGACTTCTCGCTGGGATTTCCGCCGTTTCTGGCGATCTGCAATACCGATTCGGTCGGCGAGCAGGTGCAGCGGGCGTTTCCCGAGGCGCGAGTGGTGAAGACCCTCAATACCGTCACCGCCGAGGTGATGGTGCATCCGGAGCGGGTGGCGGGCGGCGACCACACGATCTTCGTCTCCGGCGACGACGCCGAGGCCAAGGAGACCGTGAGCGACCTGCTGCGCGAGTTCGGCTGGCGCGACATCATCGATCTCGGCGATATCACCACCGCGCGCGGCACCGAGATGATGCTGCCGCTGTGGGTGCGGCTCATGGGCGCACTCGGCACCACGGAGTTCAACTACAAGTTGGTGCGCTGAGCGTCCAGCACTTGCCGGCGCGCGTCCGGGGCCTCCAGGCGCAGCGCGTCGGCGGAGGCGTCGTCGGGCTGGGTCTGGGATTCGACCTCGGCCCGGACCCGGGCGGTGTAGATCGCTACCTCACGCTCGATATCGGCTTCCGACCAGCCCAGCACCGGGGCCACCAGCCGCGCCACCTCGTCGGCGGATTGGACACCGCGGTGGGCGTATTCGATGGAGATGCGGGTGCGCCGGGCCATGATGTCGTCCAGGTGCAGGGCGGCCTCGGCGACGGCCGCGTAGACGGCCTCCACCCGCAGGTAGCCGGGTGAGTCCGTGATCGGCTGCAGCAGATCGGGTTTGCCGTCGGCGAGGCCGAGCACCTCGTCGATGAGGGAGCCGTAGCGGTTGAGCAGGTGCTGGATCCGGTACGGATGGACGCCGTACTTCTCGGCCAGGTGCGGGGTCTGGTTCATCAGCGCGTGATAGCCGTCCGCGCCCAGCAGCGGCACCTTCTCGGTGATGGTGGGCGGCACCCGCTGCGGAATGTACTGTGCCGCTTCGTCGACCGCGTCGTAGGCCATGACTCGGTAGGTGGTGTACTTGCCGCCGGCGATGGCGACCAGGCCGGGGGCGATGCGGGCCACCGCGTGTTCCCGGGACAGCTTGGAGGTCTGGTCGCTCTCTCCGGCCAGCAGCGGCCGCAGGCCGGCGTAGACGCCCGTGATATCGGCGGGGGTGAGCGGGGTGACCAGCACCTTGTTGACGCGTTCGAGCAGGTAGTCGATGTCGGATCTGGTGGCGGCCGGGTGCGCGAGGTCGAGGTTCCAGTCGGTGTCGGTGGTGCCGATGATCCAGTGGTCGGTGTTCCAGGCGATGACGAAGAGCACGGACTTCTCGGTGCGCAGGATGAGCGAGGTATCGCTGGCGATGCGGTCGCGCGGCACCACGATGTGCACGCCCTTGGACGCACGCACATGGAATCGGCCGCGTTGCTGTGCGAGCGATTGGATTTCGTCGGTCCACACGCCGGTGGAATTGATGACGACATTGCCGCGCACCTCGCTGGTGCGGCCGTCCTCGGTGTCGCGCACCTTGATGCCGACCACCCGGTCCGCCTCCTTGAGGAAGCCGACCACCTGCGTGGAGGTGCGGATGACCGCGCCGTAGTGGGCGGCGGTGCGGGCCACGGTCATGGTGTGGCGGGCGTCGTCGACGACGGTGTCGTAGTAGTTCACCCCGCCGGTGAGGGCGTCGCGCTTCAGGCCGGGGGCCTGCCGCAGCGCGGCCGAGCGGGTCAGATGATGCTGTCCGGGAACGGATTTCGCGCCGCCCATGGTGTCGTAGAGCACCAGACCGGCGGTCACATAGGGACGCTCCCAGCCGAGGTGGGTGAGCGGGTAGAGGAATTTCAGCGGCTTCACCAGGTGCGGCGCCAGCGTGGACAGCGCCAGCTCGCGCTCCCTGAGAGCCTCACGGACCAGCCCGAATTCCATCATCTCCAGGTAGCGCAGACCGCCGTGGAACATCTTGGAGGAGCGGCTGGAGGTACCGGAGGCCAGGTCGCGGGCCTCGACCAGGGCGACCTCCAAGCCCCGGGTAGCGGCGTCCAGCGCGATTCCGGCGCCGACCACGCCGCCGCCGATGACGATGACGTCGAAGGTGTCCTTGCCGAGCCGCCCCCAGGCAGCCTCACGCTGCTCGGGGCCGAGGAACTGCGATCGCGAGTGATTCGTCATGCGAGACTCCTCCGGGCTAATTTTCGGCTACCCAGCGCTACCGTAGCCCACAGTAGTAGGGCCGGTCGGTTAGCCTCGATCAATGCGTCGCTATGTGGCCGCCATCGATCAGGGCACGACGTCGAGTCGGTGCATCGTCTTCGATCATCAGGGCCGAATCGCCGGAGTCGCTCAGCGGGAACACGAACAGATCTTCCCGCGACCCGGATGGGTCGAACACGATCCCGAATCCATTTGGCGCAACACCGAATCGGTGATCGCCGAGGCATTGCAGAGCTGCGGAATCGGCGCCGCGGAGGTGGCGGCCGCCGGTGTCACCAATCAGCGTGAGACCACCGTGGTCTGGGAACGCGCCACCGGCAAGCCCATCCACAACGCCATCGTCTGGCAGGACACCCGCACCGCCGACCTCACCGCGGAACTCGCAGGCGACCAGGGCCCGAACCGCTACGCCGACCGCACCGGCCTGCCGCTGTCCACCTATTTCGCCGGGCCGAAACTGCGCTGGATCCTCGACGCCGTGCCGGGCGCGCGGCTGCGCGCCGAGTCCGGGGAACTGTGCTTCGGCACCATGGACAGCTGGATCCTGTGGAACCTGACCGGCCTGCACATCACCGACGTCACCAATGCCTCGCGCACCATGCTGATGGATCTGCGCACGCTGCAATGGGATCCGCAGATCTGCGCCGAGTTCGGCGTGCCCATGGCCATGCTGCCCGAAATCCGCAGCAGCTCCGAGGTTTACGCGCCCATCACGACCGGCGCCCTGGCGGGCGTCCCGGTGGCCGGCATTCTCGGCGATCAGCAGGCCGCCACCTTCGGCCAGGCCTGCCTGTCCCCCGGCGACACCAAGAACACCTACGGCACCGGCAATTTCATGCTCATGAACACCGGCACCACCCCGGTCTTCAGCGAGCACGGGCTGCTCACCACCGTCTGCTACCGGCTCGGCGATCAGCCCGCGGTCTACGCCCTGGAGGGCTCGATCGCGGTCACCGGCTCGCTGGTGCAGTGGCTGCGCGACAATCTGGGCATCATCTCCGCCGCCGAGGAGATCGAACCGCTGGCCCGCACGGTCGCCGACAATGGCGGCGCGTACGTGGTCCCCGCCTTCTCCGGCCTGTTCGCCCCGCGCTGGCGGCCCGACGCACGCGGCGTCGTGGCGGGCCTGACCCGCTTCGTCACCAAGGGTCACCTGGCCCGAGCCGTGCTGGAGGCCACCGCTTTCCAGACCCGTGAGGTCATCGACGCCATGCGCGCCGACGCCGACGCGCAGCGCCTGGATGTCGAGAAGGTCACCCTCAAGGTCGACGGCGGCATGGTGGTCAACGAACTGCTCATGCAGTTCCAGTCCGACATCCTCGACGTCACCGTGGTCCGGCCGGTCGTCACCGAGACCACCGCCCTGGGCGCCGCCTATGCGGCCGGTCTCGCGGTGGGCTACTGGTCCTCCACCGACGACATCCGCGCCAACTGGGCCGAGGACAAACGCTGGACCCCGGCCATGCAGGCCGCCGACCGCGACCACCTCATGGGCGAGTGGAACAAGGCGGTGGAACGTACCTACGACTGGGTGTGAGCACTAGGCGGACACGTGCGCCTTGGCCAGCCGGTCGACGGCTTCCGCGAGCGTCGCCTCGTCGGAGGTGGTGAAGCACAGCCGCATCGAGTGGGTGTAGTCCGTGGAGACGGCGAAGGCATTGCCGGGGACGTACGCGACGCCGGCGTCGAGCGCCCGGGACAGCAGGGCGGTGGTGTCGGTGCCGTCGGTGAAGTCGACCCACACGAACATGCCGCCGGCGGCGTCGGTGCTGGAGACGCGGTCGCCGAAGCGGCCGCGCACGGCGTCGACGAGGGCCTTGGCGCGGGTGCCGTAGACCTGGCGGACCGAATCCACGTGGGCGGCAAGCCATTCGGTGTCGGAGAGCAGGTCGGCGGTGATCTGCTGGGTCAGCGCCGAACCGCACAGGTCCGCGCCCTGCTTGAGCAGCTCCACGGCGCGGCACACCGGGGCGGGGGCGATCATCCAGCCCGCGCGCAGCGTGGGGGCGAGGATCTTGGAGGCGCTGGAGAGGCGGATCACATTGGGCGAGTAGGTCGCCACCGGCGCTGGCGAGGGCCGGTCGAACCAGAGCTCACCGTAGGGGTCGTCCTCGATGATCCAGAAGCCGTACTGCTCGGCCAGATTCGCCAGCTCGCGGCGGCGCTCGGGACTCAGGGTGACCCCGCCCGGATTGTGGAAGTTGCTGACCGTGTGGACCACGGCCGGGCGCTCCCCCGCCGCCAGCAGCTCACGCAGGGCGTCCGGGCGCATACCCTCGGAATCGAGGGGCACGGCCACGATGCGCGCCCCGGCGGCCCGGAAGACCTGCAGCGCACCGACATACGCGGGATCCTCCACCACGACCAGGGAACCCGGATCCAGCAGCACCTCCGACAGCAGCGACAACGCCTGCTGCGAGCCGTGGGTCACGAAGATCTCCTCGACCGGGACCGCGCGGCCCAGCCGGCCGGACTCGCGGGCGGCCAGCACCTCGCGCAGCGGACCCCAGCCCGGGGACTCGGTGTACTGGAGCCGGGAGCGGTCGGACAGCGCCGCGTCGGCGGCTACCGCGATGCGGTCGCGGGGCATGAGTTCGGCGTCCGGCAAACCTCCGGCCAAGCTGATGATGTCCGCGCGCGAGGTGAGCTTGAGCAGGTCACGAATCGCCGAGCTCTGCAGGCCGTCGAGACGCCGCGCGAGGGACGGGAAGGTCGCGGACATGGAAACACCTCCGAAGGCAATGCCGGGGTATGCGAAATTCCACCATGTCACACGGCTACCAGGATATGAAATCCCATTCCCGAATCATGGGACGATAGGTCCACTTCGACGCCGGTGGACCGGCCCCGGCTTCCGCAAGACGCCCAGGTCCGGCTACTCGATCGACATGATCAGGTGTTTACCGTCACGCACCGTGGTCATGATGTGCTCGGTGTAGACATCGGTGGTGCCATCCGCGTGATGCTCGGTGATGTCCACGTCGTAGGACTCCGGGGCGACCTCGACGATCTTCAGGCAGTAGGTGGTGCCCGGCTTGAGCAGGTCGATGCCCCTGTGCTGGATGACGTCGGCCGGCTGGACCGTCGTCGCCTCCGGCACCACGAACGTGCGCGCCTTCGCGCCGTTGCGGTCCACGTAGAAGGCGTGCTCGAAGCCGAGAATCGCGTCGACACCGCTGCCGGTGCCGCCCGCGCCGTTGCCGATGGTCAGCTTGCCGTCCCGCTTGGCCGGGCAGCTCAGTGCGGCGTCGGTCACGGTGGGCGCGGCCCCGCCAGTGGTGGTGGCCCCGCCGGCCGCCGTGTCGTCCTTGCCGCGGGTGACCGCGAAGACCGCGGCGCCCGCCACCGCCAGCACCAGCACCGCCGTGCCCGCGATCAGGCCGATCCGGCGCCACGGCGGACCCTCGGACTCCGGCTTGCGCTCCGGCACAGGGGTTTTCGGCGCCAGCGCCTTGGCAATCGGATCATCCGCCCAGGACAGCGATTCCCCTTGGGCCGCAGCCGATTCCGACGGCGGCGCGGGCGGGAAGCCGCTGGGCGCGGAGCGCCACCAGGAATCCGCGGGCCCGTCCGGCTCGGCGGTCTCGTCGCCGACCGCCGAATTCCGTTCGGCGGCCACCGGATCAGCGCCGCGGGGCATCGCCGCCGCGTCCGATTGCGACCCGCCAGGCGGGATTCTCACGGTCTGTTCGACGTCGGCGGTACTGGCGGGCTGCCCGGCGCCGTCCACGGCCGGATACTGGCCCGTGGACATACCGGTGACGGGCGGGTACTGACCGGTGACCGGCTGCCACGCGTCGGGCGCGCGGAACTGCGGCGGCGCGCCCGCGGGCCGCCAGGCCAGATCGGGACTCTGCGCAGCGGGCGCGGGACTCCAGCCCGGGGCGTCGGCGGTGGGCGCGGGACCGAAGTCGTTCAGCGAGGGGCCGAAATCATTGAGGGACGGCCCGAAGTCATTGAGCGAGGGCCCGAACCCGGAATCCGGCGGCCCGGCCGATTCCGGCTGCCGGCCCTCGGATACCTGACGGTCGGCGGATTCGTCCTTACCCGAAGCCATCACCCGTCCTTTCGCCACAGACGCGTGGGGCGGTCGCTCCCGACCGCCCCACGCGACAACGCTGCTCCTGCCGGCACCGTATCCGGTCCCTGACGGACCTGTCAGTACTGAACCGAACCGCCCACCTGCGCGGTCACGCCGGCGACGTCGACCGATTGCGACGGCCGATCACCCTCGGGGAGCTTACCAATCTGGGCCGCGGCCTCCAGGACTGTAGCGCCACCCGGCATCAGGCGGATGAAGTTCTCGGCATCGGCCTTGGCCGCATTGGCCGCGGCCGTGTCCAGCACGAACTCCATCTTCTGGTCGTTGTCGGGGCCATTGCCGGCGAACGCGGTCACCTTGATCTGGTTGACCTTGGTGAAGTCCAGCGACATACCGGCCTCACCGATCCCGCCCGGCGTGGTGTAGCCGATGGTGCCGACGTAACCGTCCAGGTTGCTGAAGTGATGGGTGTTGGCGGCCCAGCCCGGCAGCACCGCGCCGCCGTCGAGGTTGACGCCGAGCTCGGTGTGCGGACCGGTCATCTCGACCACCGGCGCGGCCGGGGCGGTGTCCACCGCGGGCGACTGCCAGTGCGGCTGCTGCTGCGGGGTGACGGTCGGCTGGCCGGTCATGGTGTCCACGGCCGGGTCCTGGTTCGGGGTGGTGACGGCCGGCTGCGCGTTCTGGTCGTTCGGCTTCACCGGCTGGGTGCCCTGCTGCCCCGGCTGGGTCTGCTGGCCCGGCTGGGTCTGCTGGCCCGGCTGCGGGGTGGTGACCGCGGGCTGGGCCTGGGTCGACTGACCCGGCACCGGCAGCGGCGCCACGCGCGGCACGGTCACACCCGGCTGCGAGGGCCGCAACGACTTGGGCTGCGCGGGCTGCGGGTCGGTGCCGGCCGGCTGCACGTTCGGATCGCTCTTGGGCGCGTTGGCGTCCGGCTTCGGGGTGGCACCGTCCGGCTGCGTGGCGCCCTGCGGCTGGCCCGAATCCGGCTTGGCCGCACCGTTGTCCGGCGCCGGCGTGTTCGGCGTGGTCGGGGTGGTGACGCCCGGCTGGCTCTGCTGCGGCTTGGTGGTGCCCGGCTGCACGTTCTCCGGCTTGGGCGCGGGCACGACCTGCGCCTTCGCGTCCGGGGCCGGCGACTCGGTGGGCGGCTGGGTGCCGTCGGGCTGCTGCTGATCGGCCGGGACCGCGCCCGGGTCGGCGGGGGCGGCGTTGGCGGGCGCGGACAGCAGCGACACCACCGCGGCCGCACCGGCCAGCGTCAGGGAGGTGCTCGCCTTGATCCGACTCGGCTTGCGGTGCTTCACGTTTCGCTCAATTCCTTCGTCCCTCGGCGGCACGATCGCTCCGGGCATCGAAGAGCCTCACATCGGAGGGGAATTGAGAACCCCCCGTTACGTAACGCTCGCGACCGCCCTGCCGATCGCTTCCGCCGCGAACTTAATCACAAGGGAGACAAGGCAGCAAGACGGGCCGGTAACAAAGGGGCCCGAAACGTGTTGCGGTTAGTCCAGATCGTCGTGTCGCATGAGCTGACGCGCCGCTTCGGTGACCGATCCGGTGAGCGACGGATACACCGAAAACGTCTGTGCCAGATCGTTCACCGTGAGGTTGTTCTGCACTGCCAGCGCGATCGGCAAGATCAGCTCGGAAGCGATAGGGGCCACGACGACACCACCGATCACCACGCCGGTGGCCGGGCGGCAGAAGATCTTCACGAAACCCCGTCGCAGGCCCGACATCTTGGCGCGCGGGTTGGTGTTCAGGGGCAGCATGACCGTGCGGGCCGGAACCTCGCCATTGTCGATGGCGGTCTGCGAGACGCCGACGGTCGCGATCTCCGGGCGCGTGAACACGGCGGAGGCAACGGTCTTCAGGCGAATCGGCTGCACGCCCTCACCCAGCGCGTGGTACATGGCGATGCGGCCCTGCATGGCGGCCACCGAGGCCAGCGGCAGCAGGCCGGTGCAGTCGCCGGCCGCGTAGACGCCGGGCGCGGTGGTCCGGGAAACCCGGTCCACCCGCAGGTATCCGCCCTTGTCCAGCTCGATCCCGAGCCGTTCCAGGCCCAGCCCGGTGGTGTTCGGAATGGAACCGACGGTCATGAGTGCGTGGGTGCCGCTGATATTGCGGCCGTCGGACAGCTTCACCACGATGCCCTCGGCGGTGCGCTCCACGGCGTCGGCGCGGGCGTGCTTGACCAGCTCCACACCGCGCTCGGCCAGCGCATCCTCCAGCACCAGGGCGGCGTCGGCATCCTCGCCGGGCAGCACGCGGTCGCGGCTCGAGACGAGTTTCACCTGCACGCCCATCTCGGTATAGGCGGAGACGAATTCGGCGCCGGTCACACCGGAACCGACGACCACCAGGGTCTCCGGCAGCTCCCTGAGGTCGTAGAGCTGACGCCAGTTCAGGATTCGCTCACCGTCCGGCTCCGCGCCGGGCAGCACGCGCGGGCTGGCACCGGTGGCGATGAGCACCACCTCGGCCTCGATCACGCGCTCCTGGCCGTCGGCGAGGGTGGCCTTGACCAGGTGGGTGGCCAGACCCGGGGCCTGGTCGATCAGTTCGCCGTAGCCGGACAGCACGGTTACCCCGGCGGTCTGCAGCTTGGCGCGGATATCGGAGGACTGGGCCTGCGCGAGCGCCTTCACCCGGGAGTTCACCTCCGCCAGGCGCACCTGCGCCTGCGAGGGATGAACGGTGATGCCCAGGTCACGGGCGCGGCGCAGATCGGTGCGCACGCCGGTGGAGGCGATGAAGGTCTTGGACGGCACGCAATCCCACAGCACGCACGCGCCGCCGATGCCGTCACTGTCGATCAGCGTGACCGGCGCCCCGTGCTGTGCCGCCACCAGCGCCGCTTCATATCCGGCGGGGCCGCCACCGATGATCGCAATGCGGGTCATTGTTCCTCCGCTTTCAGGTCGGCGCCCGGGATCTCCGGTGCCGGTCTCTAACGTTATCCCCGCAGCTACCCACAGCTTTAACCGCGTCTCCGGACAATTTTCGCACTGTGGCGCATTCCATTCGGCGAGGCGGCGTGTCATGACGGTGGGCGCGCGAGCTCACCGTCACCGCAGGCAGAACCGCCATCGAGCGGGGCGGACGGGTCCTCCGGCGACTTCGCGGCAATCGATCGGGCCCGCGCGAACCGCCTTGTGATCGGGATCGGGGATGGTCTTCCGGGTTTGTTCGATAGGCTTTCCTGGTGCCGATTTACGCCGCCTATGGGTCCAACATGGATCCCGAGCAGATGCTCAAGCGCTGTCCGCACTCTCCGGTGTACGGAACCGGCTGGCTGGAAGGGTGGCGACTCACCTTCGCCGGGGACGACATCGGCTGGGAGGGACCGCTGGCGACGGTGGTCGAAGAAGCCGGGCAACGGGTCTTCGTGGTGCTCTACGACGTTCCCGGTGAGGACGAGCTGAGCCTCGACCGCTGGGAGGGGTCGGACTTCGGCATCCACAAGAAGATCCGCCTGCGCGTCACCCCGAACGCGGGCACCGGCAGCGAGCCGGTGCTGGCGTGGTTGTACGTCCTGGACGCCTACGAGGGCGGGCTACCCTCCGCGCGCTATCTGGGCGTCATCGCCGACGCCGCCGAGAAGGCCGGTGCGCCAAACGATTACACGCACGCGCTACGCACCCGCAACAGCAAGAACGTCGGACCCGGCACCTTCGGGCCGTAGCACGCGCGGCGCATCGGACGCGGTGCGACGGATCAGCGGGGCCGGGGCCGGAAGATTCGGCGCGGCGCCGCTGTTACGGGAACCGGAAACGATCTTCGAACCGTCGAAAGAGCAGCCGATGCCCGCCACCCCCGTGCCCGCCCCGATCGCCGAATTCCTGTCCCGCCCCAACCCGGCGATCTTCGCCTCGAATCGTCCGGATGGCCAGCCGGTTTCGGTCGCCACCTGGTATCTGTACGAGAACGGCCGAATCCTGGTGAACCTGGCCGACTTCCGCAAGCGCCTGGACTACCTGCGCGAGGATCCCCGCGTCAGCCTCACCGTTCTCGACGGCGACAACTGGTACAGCCACGTCAGCATCCAGGGTCGCATCGTCTCCCTGGAGAACGACCCCGACTCCTCGGTCATCGACCGCATCGCCCAGCACTACATCGGCAGCGACTACGCCGTCCGCGACCAGAAGCGCGTCTCCGCCTGGATCGAGATCGACCGCTGGCACGCCTGGGGCGACATCGCCAACAAGGCCGAGTAGTTCCCGCCGGCAAGGCCGAGTAGTTCCCGCCGGCAAGGCGAAGCAGTTCCCCGAAACGTGAAGCCGGGCCGCACTTTCCAGTGCGGCCCGGCTTCGTTGTCGCTGCGTCAGCGGGCGTTCAGCACGATGTTGGTGAGGACCCGGACTCCGGCGGCGAGAGCGCGCTCGTCGAGGTCGAAGGTGGGCTGATGCAGGTCGAGTTGCTCGCCCTGCCCGGACCAGACGCCGAGGCGGGCCATGGCGCCGGGAACCTCCTCCAGATACCAGGAGAAGTCCTCGCCGCCACCGGACTGCGGGGTGTCGGCGAGGGCATCGGGGTCGAGACCGCGGATGGCGTCCTCGAACATGCGCACGGCCTGCTCGTCATTGACCACCGGCGGCACACCGCGCTTGTAGTTGAGCTGGTAGCGGACGCCGGTGGGAGCCAGCAGGCCCTCGACGATCTCGCGGACCATGGGCTCGAGCAGCGACCAGGTGGCGTGATCGCCGGTGCGGACGGTACCGGTGAGCATGCCGGTCTGCGGAATCGCGTTGGGCGCCTTGCCCGCCGACACCGCGCCCCACACCATGACCGTGCTGGTGCGCGGGTCGATGCGGCGGGAGAGCAGACCCGGCAGGCCGGTGATGACCGTGCCGATGGCGTAGACCAGGTCGCTGGTCAGGTGCGGGCGGGAGGTGTGGCCGCCGGGCGAGTCCAGCACCAGCTCCACGGTGTCGGCGGCCGAGGTGATCGGGCCGACCCGGATGCCGACCCGGCCCACCTCCAGCCGCGGGTCGCAGTGCAGCGCGAACATGCGCGAGACGTCCTCCATGGCGCCCGCGGCGACCATGTCGACGGCGCCGCCGGGCATGACCTCCTCGGCGTGCTGGAACACCAGCCGCACGCCGACCGGCAGGTCCTCGATCTCGGCCAGCGCCAGCGCGGTGCCGAGCAGAATCGTGGTGTGCGCGTCGTGCCCGCAGGCATGCGACACGCCCGGCACGGTGGAGGCGAACGGCAGCCCGGTGTACTCCTGCAGCGGCAGCGCGTCCATGTCGGCACGCAGGCCGATGCGCGGGCCGTCGGGACCGATATCACAGATCAGGCCGGTGCCGCTCGGTAGCTTGCGCGGCTCGAGCCCGGCCTTGACCAGCCATGACTCCACGAATTCGGTGGTGCCGAACTCGGTTCGGGACAGCTCCGGGTTGGCGTGGATATGGCGACGCCACGTCGTGAGGTCGTCCATGTGCTCCGCGAGCCACGACTCCACTACCTCGTGCCCGGTCGCCGGGTCCATCGCGGCGTCGGCCGGCGTCTGCGTGTTGTTCACGCACGACGCCGCCAGTGGTCCGTTGACGCGCGCCGCGGACCGGCCGGTTGTGCTCACCGAATGTCCTCCTGTCGCTGAAACTGCCGTTGTATGACTCGTTCCGACAACCTGTCCCTGTGCAATTTGTCGCCTGCGATGTGTATCGCGGTGCGAGCCAGTGCCGTTGCCCCGTCCAGGACGGCGCGATCGGCCGACGCGTTCACGGCGGCGGCCGCGAACGCGGGCTGGTGGGTCACCGCGCCCCCCGCATCGATGCCGATGACCGGGTGGATACCGGCGATGACATTGGTGACATTGCCCATATCGGTGCTGCCCAGCGGCCGTGCCGCCTCGAATTCCGGGGCGATCGGCTCGCGGCCGAGTGCGGTGATCTGCTCGCGATAGGCGCACAGTAGTGCGCTATCGGGAGTGAGCTCGGTATATGTCGGCGCAAGCTTCCGGATTTCATGTGTGCAGCCGGTCGCCAGGGCACCTGCCTCGAAACATGCCGATGCTCGTTGCATCAGATCATCGAGGGTCGCGGAGTCGACCGCACGTAGGTAATACAGCAGCTCCGCGTGTCCGGGCACGATATTGGGGGCGACGCCGCCCGATCCGACTATACCGTGCAGTTGCTGCCCGGGCAGGAGATGCTGCCGTAGCAAACCTAGAGCAACTTGCGCGACGGTAACGGCATCCAGGGCATTCCGCCCGTACTGCGGCGCGGCGCTGGCATGCGATTCCCGGCCGTGGAAAACCACCGACAAATCGGCGAGGGCCAGTGAATGCGCACCGGCGATATCCTCCGGGCCCGGGTGCACCATCATGACCATGGCGAGATCGTCGAAGACGCCGCGCTCGAGCATGAGCACCTTGCCGCCGCCGGACTCCTCGGCGGGCGTGCCCAGCACCTTCACCGTGATGCCGCAGGCGTCGGCGACCGCGGCCAGGCCCAGCGCCGCGCCGACCCCGGCGGCGGCGATGATGTTGTGGCCGCAGGCGTGGCCGATTTCGGGGAGGGCGTCATATTCGGCACAAATACCGACCACCAGGTCACCGCTGCCGTATTCGGCGGTGAATGCGGTCGGCAGTTCCGCCACGCCGGATTCGATGCGAAATCCGCGTTCCCGCAACGGCTCGATTGTCTTTGCGACGCTGCGGAATTCCTCGAAGGCCAGCTCGGGTTCCGCATGAATGTCGTGGGAGAGTGCGATCAGCTGATCGCGGTACCCGGCGACGGCCGCATCGGCCGCGGCGAGCAGGGCCGGATCCGCCGATGCCACGGCAGCGTTCGAGGGCGGCACGGACGAGTCGTGCCGACCGATCGGTACGCAGGATCTCCGGTCATCGCCGTTGCGCGATGGTGACATTCCAACAGTCTCGCACTGCCGCGCAACTCTGTCGCAGCAGGTAAGCCGGAAAATCTCCGGCAGAGTGCCGGACACGCAGAAATCATCGCGGCACGCTCAGAAATCAGGGGTTCGAGGGCGAACCCTCGAACCCCTGCGAAGCGGAAGGATCGGATCCTTACGGATTGAAGGCCAGGTTCTCCGGGGTCGTCTCCACGGCCAGCCCGGCCAGCGCCTGCTGGTGCAGCGCGCGCTTGATGACCGGCAGGTTCGGCTTGCGGTTGCCCTTGAGCATGTCGGCCCGCGCGACCGCGGTGGCGAGCAACACGTCCGCATCCGCCTTGGCGTCCACGATGCCCGCGGCAATGGCGTCATCGGCGCTGTAGCGGCGGCCGGTGGTCATGGCCTCCACCGCGACCTGATTGACCAGGCGGTTGGTGAGGAGCGCGTTCATGGCGACGGTGAACGGCATGCCCAGGTGCACCTCGGGCAGGCACCAGAAGCCACGGTCGGCCCGCATGACCCGGAAGTCGCAGGAGGTGGCGAGCATGGCGCCGGCGCCGAAGGCGTGGCCGTTCACGGCGGCGACCGTGGGCAGGCCGAAGGCCAGCAGGCGGCTGTAGAGCGAGTGCACGCGGTCGAGGTACCAGCAGTTCTTGTCGAAGTTGCCGAACAGCCAGTCGGTGTCGAGGCCGTTGGAGAAGAACTTGCCGTCGGCGGTGACGACCAGGGCGGCCGGGCCCTCGGACGCCTCGACCTCGTCGAGCAGCGCGTGGACCTCGGTGATCCAGTCGGGGTGGAAGCGGTTCTCGTTGTCGATGGCCTGACCCTCGGTCCCGAGGTACAGCACGAACACATCCCCATCACGCTTCAAATACGGCATGGGCAGAGGGTAGCGCTCCCAACAGGTTTTACTACTGGCGGGTAGCAAGCAGGCAGTTCGCGGCCCGGCTCGATTCTGGACCGAGCTTCCGGCTCCATAGACCTGCGCGTCGGCCGCGAACCCGCCGTAGCGAAGCGGAGGCAATCGAACACGACTAGGGTGGGCGACATGCTAGCCGAGAAGGCCATGGGCGGGGTTTCCGAACTAGCCGCCGAAGCCATTGCGCAACGAACGGGAGTGCAGCAGCACCGGATTGCCGTGGTGCTGGGGTCCGGCTGGCAGGAGGCTGCCGCCGAGATCGGCGAACCGACGACCTCCATTCCGATGGCCGAGGTGCCGGGATTCGGATCGCCGACGGCACAGGGGCACCAGGGCACCATTCATTCCGTCACGGTCGATGACGCGCCGGTGCTGCTGCTCATGGGCCGCCAGCATCTCTACGAGGGCCATGCGCCGAGCCAGGTCGTGCACAATGTGCGCACCGCGCTGGCCGCGGGCGCGCGGACCGTGCTGCTCACCAATGCCGCGGGCGGCATTCGGGACGGGCTGTCGGTCGGCGAGCCGGTGCTCATCGCGGACCACATCAACCTGACCGGCCGGACGCCCATCGAGGGCGCGAACTTCGTCGATCTGGTCGACGCCTGGGATCCCGAATTGCGGAGGCTCGCAAAGGAAATCGACCCCAGCCTGACCGAGGGCGTGTACGCGGGCCTGACCGGGCCGCAGTACGAGACCCCCGCCGAGATCCGCATGCTGCGCACCATGGGCGCGGACCTGGTCGGCATGTCCACCGTGCTCGAGGCCATCGCCTGCCGCGAGGGCGGAGCCAAGGTGCTCGGCATCTCGCTGGTCACCAACCTGGCCGCCGGAGTCACCGGCGCGCACCTCTCGCACGCCGAGGTGCTGGCCGAAGGCCACGCCGCCGCACCGCGATTGGGCAAACTGCTGCGCGGCGTGCTGGAACGCCTCTAGGCGCGCGGGGATGCTGCGCTTCGGAACCGCCGGGCTGCGCGGTCCGCTCCAGGACGGCCCGGACGGCATGAACGTGGACACCGTCGCGCGGGCCTCCGCCGGCATCGCCGCCTGGCTGCGCGACCGCTGCCTGGGCGGCGGATTGGTGATCGTGGGCCGCGATGCCCGGCACGGCTCCGCCGAGTTCGCCGCCGCGACGGCGGAAGTCTTCGCGGCGGCCGGTTTCTCGGTGCTGACACTCCCCCGCCCGCTGCCCACCCCGGTGGTGGCCTTCGCGGTTCGCGAGCTGAAAGCCGTTGCCGGAGTGCAGATAACCGCCTCCCACAACCCCGCCACCGACAATGGCTACAAGGTCTACCTGGACGGCGGCTCCCAGCTCATCCCACCCGCCGACGCCGAGATCGAGCGCTGCATCGACGCCGTCACCGGCCGGATCCCCCGCACCGACCCCGGCCCGACCGCCCCGGACCCGAGCATTCTGGGACTGCCCGCCGGCACCCCGGTCGAGGAGCTCGGCGAGGAGATCGTCCGCCGCTACCTGGCCCGAGTCACCCTGCTGCCCAGCCTGATCGGCGGCGAGCAGACGACGCAGCCGCCCGGGGCAACCGCGGTGGAGGTGGCCGGCGATGGCGGAGCAGCGACCGGCACGACGATGCCCGCTGCGTGGGAGGCACGGCAGCGCAGCGACATTCGGATCGCGCTGACCGCCATGCACGGTGTCGGCGGGGAGTTGGCGGTGGCGGCGCTCCGCGGGGCCGGGTTCGACGAAGTGCTGGTGGTCACCGAGCAGTTCGCGCCGGATCCGGATTTTCCGACGGTCGCTTTTCCGAATCCCGAGGAGCCGGGCGCGGCGGATCTGCTGCTGGGGCTGGCCGAGCGGCTGGACGCGGATATCGCCATCGCACTCGATCCGGATGCGGATCGGTGCGCGCTCGGGGTGCGGGGACCGCACGGGTGGCGGATGCTGCGGGGCGACGAAACCGGGGTGCTGCTGGGCGATTTCGTGCTGCGAACGGCCGCGCCGGACTCCCTGGTGGCCACGACCATCGTGTCGTCGCGGCTGTTGAGCAAGCTGGCCGGGGCTCGCGGGGCGCGGTACGCGGAGACGCTGACCGGGTTCAAGTGGCTGGCCCGGGCGGGTGCGGGGCTGGTGTACGCGTACGAGGAGGCGATCGGCCACTGCGTGGACCCGGCCGCGGTGCGCGACAAGGACGGTATCTCGGCGGCGGTCGTCGCGGCCGATCTGGTGGCGCAGGTGAAGGCGGAGGGGCGGACGCTGTTCGACGTCCTCGACGACTTCGCGGTCGAATTCGGTGTGCACGCGGGGGATCAGGTGTCGCTGCGGCTGCCGGACGTGAGCGAGGCGGCGGCCGTGGTGGCGCGGCTGCGCGAGATGCCGCCGGCCGAGATCGCCGGGGAGGCGGTGAGCTGCACCGATATGGCGCGGCTACGTGGGCAGATGCGCACCGACGCACTGGTTTTCGAGGGTCCAACGCTTCGCGTGGTGGTCCGGCCGTCCGGTACCGAGCCGAAGCTCAAGTGCTATCTGGAGACGTTCGTGCCCGTGGCCGACCGGAACGGACTCCCGGCCGCCAAGGCCGCTGCGGCGCAGCGGCTCTCCGAGATCCGGATGTTCTGCGAGAAGCTCTGAGCACGGGAGTGGTTCAGCGCGGGCCGAATTGGCGGTCGCCGGCGTCGCCGAGACCGGGGACGATGTAGGCGTCGGAGTTGAGGCCGCGGTCCACCGAGGCGGTGACCAGGCGCACCGGGTGACCCGACTTCTCCAGGGCAGCAATGCCTTCCGGTGCGGCGACAACGCACAGCGCGGTGATGTCGCGAGCATTGCGGGTGGCCAGCAGGTCCAGGGTGTAGACCATGGAGCCGCCGGTGGCGAGCATGGGGTCGAGCACCATGACCGGGGTGCCGGACAGGTCGTCGGGTAGCGACTCCATGTACGGGGTCGGCTGATGCGTCTCCTCGTCGCGGGCCAGGCCGACGAACCCGATCCGGGCGTCCGGAATCAGGTTCTCCGCGGTCTCCACCATGCCCAGCCCCGCGCGCAGCACCGGAACCAGCAATGGCGGAGCATTCAGCCGCGTCCCCTCCGCGGCGGCCACCGGCGTGGTGATCGGGAATCGCTCCACCGGGGCGTCCCGCATGGCCTCATAGACCAGAATCCCGGTCAGGTCCCGGAGCGCGGCCCGGAATGTCGGATTGGTCGTCCGGGCATCTCGCATGGTGGTCAGCAAAGCGGCAGCGAGCGGATGGTCCACGACGAGTGTGCGCATACGAAAACCATAGGTCAGCACCGCCGTCCGCGATCCCCGCCCACCGGAATTCCTCCGCCCCGGGAACCACCCGGCCCCGCCCCGCGTCCAACCCCGTGCAGCACACATCCATCCCGGCGACCGGCATGAAGGGGGCATTCATGCACCGCATCTCGATCCATCCCGACGGCCTCACCGCCTACGCTACGACCACCACCGTCCTCGGCGCAGATCTCGCGGCCGCCGCCGCGCACGCCGCCACCGCCGCCCCCGAACTACTCGTGCCCGCCTTCGGCCTCATCGGCGCCGACTTCCTCACGGCCTACGCCGCGGCGCATGGCACCCACCTGACCACTCTCGACGAGGTCTCGACGGCCCTCACCGCCATGAGCGCCACCACCGCCACCGCCACCGCCGCCTACACCGCCCACGACAGCGCGTACGCCGCGATGCTGGGCACCGCCGGCGCGGAGGCGGGCGCATGACGGCCGCACCCGAGATCCGCTGGGCGGCAGGGCGGCGCGGCGGGGTGGATCGAAAGAGGTTGCCGTGCGGGAGGACTCGGGCGGGAGTGGGCGGATGAGCGGAGAGCCGGCGGTCGGGGCGCTGGCGGAGCCGATCGTCGAGTTGCTGCGGAGCTTCGGGTCCGGGCCCGGCGGGGCTGCCGAGGTGCTGCGGGAGACGTCCGCCGCTGTGGACCAGGTTCACGCCGAGAGCCGGTCGAGTGTCGACCGGATGTCCGACGCGTGGCGGGGGCGGGCCGGTGATGCGGCCGTGGACGAGGCGCTGCGGGTGCAGACCTCGGCCGCCATCGCATCCGAACGGGGGCTGGCCATGGCGGTCGTCGTGGAGCGGGCGGATGCGGAGGTCGCCGCCGGGCGGCGGGAGGTGGAGGCGATTCTGCGGTCGTTCACGGCGGAGGTCGAGATGATGGGGGCGACCGGGTTGACCGCGGGTGGGGTCGCGGCCCTGGTGGAGTCGGCGATCGATCACATCGGGCGGGCCATGCGGGTGGTCGAGCGGGTGCGGGCCGAACTGGATTCGGAGACTGCGCTCATGGCGGAGTTGGCGCGACCTGTCCCGGCGCCCGGCCAGATGACGCCCGCGTCGGGCGGACCGGGCGATGCGGTGGTCGTGCCGGCGGCGAGTGTGCCGATGGACAGTGTGGCGCCGCAGGCCGGGACGAGCCTCGCGGCCGCCGGGGGCGCGGTCGCGGCGGCCGGGGACACACTGCTCGGGTCCGGCTTCTCGCCGGGCGGCCTGCACACCAGCCCGGCATCGGTGACGACGCCGAAGACGCCCGATCGCGGCCATGACTCGACGGTTACGCGGCCGCAAGGGGGTGGGGTGAGGGTGACGCTGCCGGATGGGAGCACCGTGGAAGCGCCGAATCAGCAGGCGGCGGATGCGGTTCGGAATGCGTTGAGCGCGGTGGGGACGCCGTATGTGTGGGGTGGGGAGACGCCCGGGGCGGGGATGGATTGCAGCGGTCTGACCCAGTGGGCCTATGCGCAGGCGGGTGTCGCGCTGCCGCGGCTGGCGCAGGAGCAGGGGTACGGGCACCAGCGGGTCGGTCCAGGGGACTTGATGCCCGGTGATCTTGCGGTGTGGGACGGCCACGTCGCGATGGTGATCGGGAACGGGCAATTGGTCGAAGCGGGTGATCCGGTTCAGGTCGGGCCGATCCGGAGCGAGAACAGCGGGATGCGGTTCCTCGGTTTCTACCGGCCCACCGCCTAGGTTCCACCGGCCCACAGCTTGGGCATTCGGGCCACGAACAGGCGTTTCGAAGGGAGACAGGATGACGCGACCACAGGTTCCGGCGGTGGCTGTCGCCGCGGCCACCAATCGATCCGGCACGGTGACGGTGCGCGCCACCGATCAGGGCATGCCGGTGGAGATCCGGTTCGAGCGCGCTGAATACCGGTACGGCGCACCGGCTCTCGCCGCCGAGATGCTGCGGCTCACCCAGCGCTCGGCGATCGTGGCCCGGGCGCGGCGGCGCGAACAGCTGGCCGAGGCCGGCGTCCCGGAGGCGATGCTGGATCGGCTGGGCCTGCCCACCCGGCAGGCCGCGGTGGACGAGCTGGACCGGCTCGACGACGCCGATACCGGACAGACCAGTTGGCTGCGAAACCGATGAGCGCCGAGATGGATGCCTTGATCCAGGGTGTCGGCGACAAGCTGGAAGCACTCGAGGCCACGCTGCACGGGCTGTCCCGGATCCAGGGCCGCTGCACGTCCGAGGACGGTTCGGTGACCGCCGAGGTCGATGGCGACGGCGCGCTGACCAGGCTGTGGCTGGCCGAATCGGTGACCTCGCGCGCTCCCGCCGAGGTATCGCGGCTGATCCTCTGGACGTGTCGGCAGGCGGCTGCCGAGGCGACCGCGCGGCGCTCCCGAATCATTGCCCGATTGAACGACTCACTGTCCGGCGGAGACGTCTCGAGAAATGTTGGGGGCGGCCCGGATAGTGCCTGACGCGGCGACTGGATAGGCTTCGGGTCATGGCTTCTGGAGACATCGTCCCGATCGCGCTCGGCCTGACCAAAGGCGATCTTGTCACCCTCTGGGCACCCCGCTGGCGAGACGGTGACGATGAGTGGCAGGCATTCCTCGGTCACGAGGAAGACCTGTACGGATTCGAGTCCGTCGCGGAGCTGGCCGCGTTCATTCGCACCAACTCCGACAACGATCTGGTGGATCATCCGGCCTGGAAGATCATCGCCGGACTGTCGGCGGCGGAACTGGAGCCGGAGGAGCAGTACGTCTTCGATCTGGTCGGCGTGCCCGAGCTGGCCGCCGACGACCCGGACCCGGAGGTGGTCTCCGAGCTCGAGGAGACCCTCGAGATGGTCCGCAATATCGGCGACGTGTGCGAACTCGACACCGTCACCAAGTTCTTCGGCTCGCACCCGGTGCTGGGCGCGCTCGCCGGTGGCGTCGGCGCCTTCGCCGGGCGGGAGGGCGAGGAACTCTGGGACCAGATCGGCGCGGCCATCGCCAAGGATTGGGAAGCGGTCATCGACGCCATCGACTCGGTGGTGACGATTCCGGAGGTGGACGCCGACGCGGTCTCGGTCGCCGAGGCGGAACTGCTTGCGGCGCAGGAGAACATCGTCGACGCCGAAGATGCGGCCGAGAGCGATGACGACGAGATCGAGGCCGTCGACCTGGACGAGGACGACGAAGACGAGGAGCTCTCGTTCTGGCACGAGGTCGGCATCGACCCGGTCAAGATCGTCACCTCCGACGGCACCGTCTTCACCCTGCGCTGCTATGTCGACGACGAGCCCATCTTCCTGGGCAAGGACGGCAGCATCACGGTCTTCGGTTCCGAGCGCGCCCTGGCCCGCTACCTGGCCGACGACCACGACCACGACCTGGCCCGGGTGAGCACCTACGGCGAGGTGCAGACCGCCGCCGTGGACGGCTCCCTCGATGTCGAGGTCGACGAGGAGAACGTCTACGTCCTGCCGGGCCTGTCCGAGGATCTGGCGTCCGGCCCCAAGTCCGTGGACACCGACCAGCTCGACCTGGCCGTCGAATTGTTCACCGACGCAGCCGATTACGCCGACGACGACTCGGTCGAATCGGCCCTGGCCGTGTCCACCCCGCTGGGCTGGTACGTCTCCTACCTGCTCAACCCCGACCCGACCCGGATGGCCCCCAACCCGCCGTTCGCGGCGGAAGCGGATGCCTGGAAGGTCCTGGAGTCGGCCTTCGAGGGTCGCCTGCAGCAGGGCTGATCGCAAACCCGATTCGGGCCGCACCTCCGGGTGCGGCCCGAATTACTTTGCGGGACAACCTATCCCGACAACACCGCAGTATCCCTATCCCAGCAATACCGCGTAGCCCGGCTTGATCACCTCGTCGATCAGGCGCAGGCGGTCCGGGAACGGGATGAACGCCGACTTCATGGCATTGATGGTGAAGCGTTCCAGATCGCTCCAGCCGTAGCCGAAGGTCTCCGACAGCTTGAGCATCTCCTTGCTCATGGTCGTGTCGCTCATCAACCGGTTGTCGGTATTGACCGTCACGCGGAAGCGCAGGCGGGCCAGCAGATCGAAGGGGTGCTTGTCGAGCGAGGGCACCGCGCCGGTCTGCACATTGGAGGACGGACACAGTTCGAGCGGGATTCGCATGTCCCGCACATAGTTCGCGACCACGCCGAGTCTGGGGCCGTCGGCCGAATCGGTGATGTCGTCGGTGATGCGCACACCGTGGCCGAGGCGCTCACAGCCGCAGAACGCGACGGCCTCGTGAATGGACGGCAGCCCGAAGGCCTCGCCCGCGTGAATCGTGAAGTGCGCCAGGTTGGCCCGCATGTAATCGAAGGCGTCCAGGTGGCGGCTGGGCGGATAGCCCGCCTCCGCGCCCGCGATGTCGAACCCGCCGACGCCGCGGTCGCGCCAGCGCACGGTGAGCTCGGCGATCTCGCGGGAGCGGGCCGCGTGCCGCATGGCGGTGAGCAGGCAGACCACGGTGATCGGGGTGCCGGCGGCCGCTGCCAGGGCCTCGCCCTCGCGGAATCCGGCGATGGTGTGCTCGACCACCTCGTCGAGGGTGAGCCCGGCCTCGAGGTGCTGCTCGGGCGCGAACCGCACCTCGGCGTAGACGACGCCGTCGGCAGCGAGGTCCTCGGCGCATTCGCGGGCCACCCGGCGCAGGCCCTCGGGGGTCTGCATGACGGCGACGGTGTGCGCGAAGGTCTCCAGATAGCGCTCGAGCGAGCCGCTGTCGGCCGCGTCCCGGAACCAGTCCGCCAGCGTGGCGGCATCGCCGGCCGGTAACTGGTCATAGCCGCAGGCGCGGGCCAGCTCCAGCACGGTCGCGGGCCGCAACCCGCCGTCGAGGTGATCGTGCAGGACCGCCTTCGGAGCCTGGCGGATCGAAGCGAGAGTGAGGGGCATCGGTCCAGTCATGTAGCAACGTTAGCCGCATTCGCGTGCTGCAGCAGGGCGGTTGACCGGACTCACCCCACAGTTCGGCATGTCGTTGCCGTCACGTTGCTGACCAGTAGGAATCCTTCACCTACCGGGCACCGGCGAGCGCCTAGCGGGAGCAGGCGACGCCGGTCCCGTCCGGATCGAGCAGCACCGAATACCCGGGCTGGCCCAGGTAGATCGGGCCCCCGCCCTGCGCCCACACCTGTTCACAGCTGGTGTAGACGGGCGACGGCTTGGCCTTCTTCTCGGTCGAGGGTGGTGTGACATCGCCGCGCGAGAGCGAGTTCGGCTGATTGTCCCCGGAGGAGTCGGACGGAATATTGTCCGCGGGCGAGGCCTGCGCGACCGGCGCCGGCGACCACGCGGCGGGCAGCACCGCGCCCAGCGGCGCGACGAGGCCGAACACGCCCAGCGCGGCCGCCGCCGCGGCCCGGCCTCGGAAATCGGTTCTGTGCTTCACAATCCCAGGCTAGGCCGGGTCAGGCGGTGATGCGGCCCAGGATCAGCGGCTGCTGCTCCACCGGATCGGTCTCGGAGACGGTGTACGCGCCGCGCAGGATCTCGAGCGCGACCGGGAACGCCTCCGGAGTATCGGTGTGCAGGGTCAGCAGCGGCTGCCCCGGAACAATGGAATCGCCTGGCTTGGCGTGCATTTCGATGCCCGCCCCGGCCTGCACCGGGTCACCCTGCCGCGCCCGGCCCGCGCCCAGCCGCCACGCGGCCAGCCCGACATCGAGGGCGTCGAGGCGGGTCAACGTGCCCCCGGCGGCGGCGCGCACGGTTTCCGTATGGCGTGCTTGCGGCAGCGGCGCGTCCGGGTCGCCGCCCTGGGCGCGCACCATGGCCCGCCACTGGTCCATGGCCCGGCCGTCGGCGAGGGCGTCGGCCGGGTCGATGTCGGTGATCCCGGCCTGCGCCAGCATCTCCCGTGCCAGGGCGAGGGTGAGGTCGACGACATCGGCCGGGCCGCCGCCGGCCAGCACGTCCAGGGATTCGCAGACCTCCAGGGCGTTTCCGGCGGTATGGCCCAGCGGGGTGTCCATCGCGGTGAGCAGCGCCACCGTCCGCACGCCCGCGTCGGTGCCGAGTTCGACCATGGCGGTGGCGAGTTCGCGCGCCTGGTCCAGCTGTTTCAGGAAGGCCCCGCGCCCGACCTTCACGTCCAGCACCAGCGCTCCCGTGCCCTCGGCGATCTTCTTGCTCATGATGGAGCTGGCGATCAGGGGGATGGATTCCACGGTCCCGGTCACGTCACGCAGCGCGTAGAGCCGTTTGTCGGCGGGCGCGAGGTCGGCCCCGGCGGCGCACACCACGGCCCCGACGGCGGGATCCGACAGCAGTTTCCGCATGCGGTCCACCGGAATGTCGGCCTGCCAGCCGGGAATGGCCTCCAGCTTGTCGAGAGTGCCTCCGGTGTGGCCCAATCCGCGCCCGGACAGCTGCGGCACGGCGGCCCCGCACGCCGCGACCAGCGGCGACAGCGGCAGCGTGATCTTGTCCCCCACCCCGCCGGTGGAGTGCTTGTCGACGGTCGGGCGGCCCAGATCGGTGAAGTCCAAACGCTTCCCGGTGTCGATCATGGCCCGGGTCCAGCGCGCGGTCTCGCGCCGCGTCATGCCCCGCCACACGATGGCCATGGCCAGCGCCGACATCTGCTCGTCGGCCACCTCCCCGCGCGTGAACGCGTCCACCACCCAATCGATCTGCGCGTCGCTGAGTTCACCGCCGTCTCGCTTGGCCCGAATCACGTCCACCGCCGAGTGCACACTCACACCCTCCACCCTGGCATGAGCCCGGCCCGATGTGCACGGATTCCCGCGCGCGCCACGGCGATCAGCGGTTATAGCCTTCGAGCACCGATGGTCAGAGTTGTCCGGCGGCGAGGTCGCCGGGGCCGAACGAGTCCGGCAGCAGAGTATTCAGGGTGACGGGGCCGCCGTGGTGATCGACGAGCAACTCGCCGCCGCCGTGTTCGAGCAGGATCTGCCGGCAGCGTCCACAGGGCATGAGCACGGCGCCTCGGGAGTCGCAGACCGAGACCGCCCGGAGCCGCCCGCCTCCGGTCGAAATCAAGTTACCGACCAGTACACATTCGGCGCAGAGGCCCAAACCGTATGAGATATTTTCCACATTGCAGCCGCTCACCACGCGATCATCGACGGTGAGAGCCGCGGCCCCGACAGGGAAACGAGAGTAAGGGGCATAAGCCTCTTGCATGACTTCAAAAGCCTTGCCACGCAGGATTTTCCAGTCAATATCAGACATTTCGGACCATCCTCCCATGGACGTGGTGACACCCGCGTGATAGGCGTTCCACCCGGTCGCAAAAATCAGGAAAGGCAAACCTAACTCGCAACAATTTGGCCCAACGAGCGGCACGCCGAATTAGTTCCCCCTCAAAGCTGGGTTTAGAGTTCACGACAGATCGGTTCAGGTACCCGAAGCGGGCCTGCAGCACTGCCACCGGACGTTTGATTCCGCTCGTGAGCAGGTGGTTTCGACAGTCCGAAGGCTCCGCGCCGGATTCTGACCGGGTCCATCAACGACGTTGGAGGCACCGCACTCTATGACCACGCTAGAAGCTCCGGCCAAGCCGAAGCGGACCCTGTACCGAGGCGACCCCGGCATGTGGTCCTGGGCTCTGCACCGCATCACCGGCGTGACGATCTTCTTCTTCCTGTTCGTCCACGTCCTCGATACCGCGTTGGTGCGAGTCAGCCCGGACACCTACGACCATGCGATCGAGACCTACAAGAACCCCGTCGTCGCCCTGATGGAGATGGGCCTCGTTGTCTGCGTGCTGTTCCACGCGTTCAACGGCATCCGCATCATCCTGGTCGACTTCTGGTCGCAGGGCCCGCGTTATCAGCGGCAGATGCTCTGGGTCGTGCTCGCGATCTGGATCGTCGTCGCCGGCGCCGGCGTCGGCCGCCAGTTCTTCTACCTGCTGACGAATTGAGAGCCGACATGACCGCACCCATTCTCGGCAAGTCCTACGACCGCCCCGCCTCCCTCGACGCTCCGCGCGCCCCCCGTCGCGTCGGCGGCAACAACTTCGAGAAGTACGCCTGGTTGTTCATGCGTGCCTCCGGCCTGCTGCTGGTCGTGCTGGTCATCGGCCACATGACGATCATGCTGATGCTCGACGGCGGTGTGCACCGCCTGAACTTCGCGTTCGTCGCCGGCCGCTGGGCCTCGCCGTTCTGGCAGATCTGGGACCTCACCATGCTGTGGCTGGCCCAGCTGCACGGCGGCAACGGCCTGCGCACCGTCATCGACGACTACGCGCGCAAGGACTCCACTCGCTTCTGGCTGAAGACGCTGCTGGTCGTGTCCATGATCCTGGTCATGGTCACCGGCACCTACGTGATCTTCACCTTCGACCCCAACATCAGTTAGGAACAGGCCACCTCGATGAGTGAATCCCGACCGATTCAGGAGCACCGCTACGACGTCGTGATCGTCGGTGCCGGTGGCGCTGGAATGCGTGCGGCGATCGAGGCCGGTCCTCGGGTCCGCACCGCCGTGCTGACCAAGCTCTACCCGACCCGCTCGCACACCGGTGCGGCGCAGGGCGGTATGTGCGCAGCGCTCGCGAATGTCGAAGAGGACAACTGGGAGTGGCACACCTTCGACACCGTCAAGGGTGGTGACTACCTGGTCGACCAGGACGCCGCGGAGATCATGGCCAAGGAGGCCATCGACGCCGTGCTCGACCTGGAGAAGATGGGCCTGCCGTTCAACCGCACGCCCGAGGGCAAGATCGATCAGCGTCGTTTCGGCGGTCACACCCGTGACCACGGCAAGGCGCCGGTGCGTCGCGCGTGTTACGCCGCCGACCGCACGGGCCACATGATCCTGCAGACGCTGTACCAGAACTGCGTCAAGCACGACGTGGAGTTCTTCAACGAGTTCTACGTGCTGGATCTGATCCTCACCGACACCGACCGCGGCCCCGTCGCCACCGGT
The DNA here is from genome assembly GCF_050942175.1 of Nocardia sp. CA-151230. Lineage (NCBI taxonomy): Bacteria > Bacillati > Actinomycetota > Actinomycetes > Mycobacteriales > Nocardiaceae > Nocardia > Nocardia sp. CA-151230. The sequence continues at coordinate 1,189,903 of NZ_CP192061.1, read as the reverse complement.
GTGGTCGCCTACGAGCTGGCCACCGGTGAGCTGCACGTGTTCCACGCCAAGGCGATCATCTTCGCCACCGGTGGTTCGGGTCGCATGTACAAGACCACCTCCAATGCCCACACCCTCACCGGTGACGGCATGGCGATCGTGTTCCGCAAGGGACTTCCGCTGGAGGACATGGAGTTCCACCAGTTCCACCCGACAGGCCTCGCGGGCCTGGGCATCCTGATCTCGGAGGCCGTGCGTGGTGAGGGCGGCATCCTCCGCAATGCCTCCGGTGAGCGCTTCATGGAGCGCTACGCGCCGACCATCAAGGACCTGGCGCCGCGTGACATCGTCGCGCGTTCCATGGTGCTCGAGGTCCGTGAGGGCCGCGGTGCCGGCCCGAACAAGGACTACGTGCTCATCGACGTGACCCACCTCGGCGAGGACGTGCTCGAGGAGAAGCTCCCCGACATCACCGAGTTCGCCCGCACCTACCTGGGCGTGGACCCGGTCAAGGAGCCGGTGCCGGTCATGCCGACCTGTCACTACGTGATGGGTGGCATCCCGACCCGTATCCGCGGTGAGGTGCTGCGCAACAACACCGACATCGTTCCCGGCCTGTACGCCGCCGGTGAGTGCGCCTGTGTCTCCGTGCACGGCGCCAACCGGCTGGGCACCAACTCGCTGCTGGACATCAACGTGTTCGGCCGTCGCGCCGGCATCGCCGCCGCCGAGTACGCGGCGCGCGCCGAGTTCGTCGAGATGCCGGAGAACCCGGCGCAGATGGTGCAGGACTGGCTGGCCGGTCTGCTCAGCGATCACGGCAACGAGCGCGTCGCCGACATCCGCACCGAGCTGCAGAACTCCATGGACGACAAGGCCGGTGTGTACCGCACCGAGGAGTCGCTGAAGTCCATGCTCGAGGAGATCCAGGTCTTCAAGGAGCGCTACTCGCGGATCACCGTGCAGGACAAGGGCCGGCGCTACAACAGCGATCTGCTCGAGGCCGTCGAGCTGGGCTTCCTGCTGGAGCTGGCCGAGGTGACCGTGGCGGGTGCGGTGAACCGCAAGGAGTCCCGCGGCGGCCACGCGCGCGAGGACTACCCGGACCGCGACGACGTCAACTTCATGCGGCACACCATGGCCTACAAGACCAGCCCGGAGCTCATCTCCGACATCCGCCTGGACTACAAGCCGGTGGTGCAGACCCGCTACGAGCCGATGGAGCGTAAGTACTGATGACTGCTGTCGCTGAAACGCCGCAGAAGCCGGCTCCGGTGCCGGACGGGTCGACCCTGATCACGGTCAAGATCGCCCGCTTCAACCCGGAGGACGGGAAGGGCCAGCACTGGGACGAATTCAAGGTTCCGGTGCTGCCGACCGACCGGTTCCTGAACGTGCTGATCTACATCAAGTCCTACCTGGACGGCACGCTCACCTTCCGTCGTTCCTGCGCGCACGGCGTGTGTGGCTCGGACGCCATGCGGATCAACGGCGTCAACCGCCTGGCGTGCAAGATCCTCATGAAGGACATGCTGCCCAAGAGCGGCAAGGAGCTGACGGTCACCGTCGAGCCGATCCGCGGCCTGCCCGTGGAGAAGGACCTCGTGGTGGACATGGAGCCGTTCTTCGACGCCTTCAAGGCCGTCAAGCCGTACCTGATCACCCGTGGCAACGAGCCGACGTTCGAGCGCATCCAGTCCCAGCACGACCGCGCCCGCTTCGACGACACCACCAAGTGCATCCTGTGCGCCTGCTGCACCACCTCCTGCCCCGTGTACTGGAGCGACGGCAGCTACTTCGGCCCGGCCGCGATCGTGAACGCGCACCGCTTCATCTTCGACAGCCGTGACGAGGGCGCCCGCGAGCGCCTCGACATCCTCAACGATGTCGAGGGTGTGTGGCGCTGCCGCACCACCTTCAACTGCACCGACGCCTGCCCCCGTGGCATCGAGGTCACGAAGGCGATCCAGGAGGTCAAGCGCGCCCTCCTGTTCGCGCGGTGATCGACTGAGTCGAAACTCGAAGGCCGCCCGCATCTTCCGATGCGGGCGCCCTTCCCTGTGAGACGAAGGGCACGGGAACCGGGAGAGCGGGTTCGGGCGTTTTCCTTGCGAAGGCACCAAGTCCGGTCGCGGCCGGGCGCGCACGTAGAGGAAACTCCTGTGATCTGCTTCTTCGACCCGGCTCACGGCCCGGCCGCCATGCAAGTGACGTGGCAGCCGCAGTGGGGGGTAGCCCGTACCGTCGAGGTCTGCCAATTCTGTGCGCAGCGTATCCAAACCACGCAGCCGCCGTTCTATCAGCCGGTGCAGCAGGGTTATCCGCAGCCGGGGTATCCGCCGCAGCCCGGCTATCCACCGCCCGGTTACCCCGCGCAGCCGGGGTATCCGCCGCAGCCCGGGTATCCAGCCCAGCCGGGGTATGCCCCGCAGCCGGGGTATGCTCCCCCGCCGCCGCGCCGGGGCCACAGCACCGGCGCCATGATCGGGGCGGGTGCGGCCGGTCTGGTGGGCGGCATGCTGATCGGCGAGATGCTGTCCGACGATGACGAGCGCGACGAAGAGCGTGCTTACGAACGCGGATTCGACGACGCCGGCCGTGGCGACTACAACGGCGACGACTACGACAACGACGACGGCTTCTTCTGATCCATCGGTCACAGCCGTCCGAAATATCAAGGCCGCCCGCATCTTCCGATGCGGGCGGCCTTGCCCTATTGCGGGCCGAAGCCGTTCGCGTGCGGCACCGCGCCGTTCGCCTACACCGTGGTCTGATCCTGGAAGCGCGCCAGCGATTCCCACGACCAGGTCAGACTGCCATCGGCGAGGTCGGCGAGAACGCCTTCCAGCCAATGTGATTCGGCCGCGATGAGCGCGCGCTGGTATTCGTCCTCGAGCATGGTGATGCGCGGCAGCCCGAACTGTCCGGCCTGCGCCATGCCCGCGTCGATCGCCTCCAGGTCGGCACGCCGGGCGGCGGCCCGCTTCTCGAGTTCGGCGCGCGCGGCGGCAGGGGTGAGCAGCATCAGAAATGACAGTGCCGCAGGAAATTCCGGGAATTCGTTGCGCGGCGTGCTGACCATCTCGTTGATCCACGCGATGCACGAGGTCCGGCCCGCGTCGGTGATCTCGTAGACGGTGCGCTCGGGGTACTGCTGATCGCGCCCCGTCTCACGCACGGCCACCAGGCCGGCCTCCTGCAGGCGCGCGATCGTCTTGTAGAGCTGCGCGCGCTGCCCCACGTTCACGACCTTGTCCTTGCCCCACTCCTTGATGCGGCGCTGGATGGCGTAGGGGTGCATCGGCTCCAGGTGCAGGATGCCGAGCACCGCCATGGCCAGGGGCGACCGCTTGAACTGTGTGGCCTGCGTCGATGCTGTCATGCCGTCCATCTTACTAGGTGCCCAAAAACTAGTTTCGAATAACTAGTTGCAAAGTAACTAGTTTGTATGCCACTATTGAGGAGCAGGCGAACCCGACCAGCACCACCACCTCCGAAAGGACAGGGACATGAACGCCATCGACACCACCAGCACCGGCGCCGACACCGTCAAGATCCACACCGACCACGCCACCACCAAGCACCTGGGCGACTGGACCCACTCCTCCTCGTTCGAGGTGAAGGCCCGCTACGGCAGCGTCGTCATCGACCTGCGCTCGCCCTGGATCGAGGGCGAGCAGGAGATCGTGGTGCACGCCGACCTCGACCACGCCATGGTCAAGCTGCTGGTCCCCGAGGACGCGGTCATCGACCAGACCGAGCTGGCCTGGACCGGTCGTGGCCGGGTCAAGGACATGGCCCGCCCGCAGGACGCCGCCGGCCGCGTCATCCGGCTCACCGGTTCCAGCACCAAGAGCGAGTTCCGCATCCATCGCGGCGGCATCGCGGTGCTGTCGGCCCTGTTCAGCCGCGAGTTCTTCGAGGACGCCAAGCAAGCGCACCGGGAGGGCCGCACCCCGACCCTGCTCGACCCGGCCAACGCACCGCGCTGATCACCGCCTCCCGCCGGGCCCGGCTGCAAACGGGTCCGGCGGGGGACCGGCCGGGCCGCCGCGTTCGATACGGGTACGAATGCCTACCTGACAGCGGCTCGCCGCTCGTCGTTCGCCGAGACCGAAGCCGCCCAGCTGGTCAATCTGACCAGCTGGGCGGTCTTTCGTTGTCTAGATCACATACCGGTGCTTGCATCGAAGTATGTTCACCGAGGCTCAGCTGTACTCGCCGGTCACAAAGGGGGCCGACGGCGATGTGACAGTGCACTTGAGCGACGAGCATCCGGGTGTGCACGACCCCGTGTACCGGGCCCGCCGCAATGCGATCGCCGCCATGGCGCTGGAGTACCACCCCGGGGCCCGGGTGCCGCACATCGACTACACCGCGGAGGAGCAACAGGTCTGGCGGATCGTCTCCGCCGAACTGGCGCGCAAGCGGGAACGTTACGCGTGCGCGGAGGTGATCACGGCCGCCGAGCGGCTCGGGCTGCCCTCGGACCATATTCCGCAACTCGACGAGGTGACCGCGAAGCTGATGCCGCTCACCGGATTCCGGTACGCGCCCGCGGCCGGACTGGTGCCGCTGCGGGAGTTCTTCGGCTCGTTCGCCGACCGGACCTTCCACTCCACCCAGTACATTCGCCACCACTCCGCGCCGCTCTACACCCCGGAGCCGGACGCTGTGCACGAAATCCTCGGGCACGCCAATCAATTGGCCAGCCCGCGCTTCGCGTCCGTGTACGAGACGGTCGGCGCGGCGGTGGCCCGCTTGGAGACCGACCGGGCGCTGAAGTTCCTGGCCGACGTTTTCTGGTTCTCGATGGAGTTCGGGGTGCTGCGCGAGCACGGCGAAGTGCGTTGCTACGGTGCGGGATTGCTGTCCTCTTTCGGGGAGATCGAGGAGTTCCGCCAGGCCGAGCTGCGGCCGCTGGACATTCACGCCATGGGGACCATCTCCTACGACATCACCCACTATCAGCCGATCCTGTACTGCGCCGAATCCGTCGGCGAGATCGAGGATGTGGTCGGCGGGTTCTTCGAGACCATGACCGATGAGACGGTGGAGCGGCTCATGGCAGTGAAACCGACCTAGAGCGGCATACCCGCCTCGAGGAAGTCGATGACGCGCATGATGTGCTCCGGGGTGAACGGCGCGTCGCCGATGAACGCCATCATCGCTCCACTGAGCGCACCGGCGAAGGCCCGTACCTCGAAATCCCCTGCGGCACGGCCGGTTCGCCGCGCGATGATCTCGACGATCAGTTCGATGCTGCGCTCGAACTCCCGGGCCACCGCGCCCCGGAGCTCCGGAATCGAGTAGAGCAATTCCACCCGCTGCTGCTCGAAGGCGAATTCCTCGGGCGACAGGGACGCGAAGGCGTCGAGGGTGGCCTGCTTGAACGCGGCCAGCATGGACAGTTCCTTCGGCTGCTTCTCGATGGACGCGATCATGATCGGGTCCAGATCGTCGGCCAGCGCCACCTGCTCCTTGGAGGGGAAGTACCGGAAGAACGTGCTGGGCGAGATGTCGGCGGCCGCGGCGATCTGCTCGACCGTGGTCTCGTTGTAGCCCTGCTCGCGGAACAGGCGGAAGGCCTCGGTGCGAATGGTGCGGCGGGTGCGTTCCTTCTTGCGTTCACGCAGGCCACCCCCGGCCGCGGTCTTCACCGGGGCCGGGGGCGTCGCGGAGGCAGTCTCAGCCGACATGGACCGATTGTCCCGCATCGAGATCGGTGGTCACGACCGGATCCTTGCGGCGGATCACGAAGGCTGCCAGCACCGCGGCGACCGCGCAGATGGCGGTGCATACCCACAGCATGGCGCTCATACCGTCGACGAAGGCGCTCTGCACGTGGGCCAGCAGGGACGGGTCGCCGAGCTTGCGGGCCACGCCGACCCCGGCGTTCACGCCGTCGGAGATGGGTGCGCGGTCGAGATCACCCAGGCCGGAGCGGTACTGGGTGGAGAGCACGGTGCCGAGGATGGCGACGCCGATGGTGCCGCCCGCCTGCCGCAGCGCCTGCAGCAGCGCGGATCCGGAACCGGCCCGCTCGGGGGTGAGGTCGTCGGTGGCCGCACCCATGGCCGCGGGCATCACGAATCCCATCCCGAGACCGAGCAGCACCAGTGCGGCGGCCGCGAAGCCGTACCCGCTGTCCACGGTGATCAGCGCGCCCATGCCGAGACCCGCCGCGAGCAAGGCGAATCCGGCCACCAGCACGGTGCGGACACCGACCTTCGGGAGCAGCTTGTCCACCACCCGGGAGCCGGCGGCCAGGCCCGCGATGAGCGGCAGCAGGCGCAGGCCGCTGCCGAGCGTATCGGCTCCCAGCACCGCCTGGAAGTACTGCGGCATGGTGAAGAACAGGCCGAACATCGCGAAGTTCACCAGCACCATGAACACTGTGCCCCAACGGAATCCGGGCTCGCGGAAAAGTCCGAGGTCGACCAGCGGGTGCGCGGTGCGACGCTGCCACAGCACGAATGCCCCGCCCAGGACGACGCCCGCGGCGATGGCGGTCCAGGCCACGGCGTCGCCCCAGCCCTCCTGACCGCAGCGGATGAAACCGTAGGTGATGCCGAGCATTCCGGCCGCGGACAGCAGAGCGCCGGGCAGATCGATGCGGAAAGTGCTCTCACTCTTGGATTCCGGGACCAGCAGGCCGACGGCGGTCGCGCCGATGATCACCAGCGGCACATTCAGCAGGAAGGCCGAGCCCCACCAGTAGTGCTGCAGCAGCCAGCCGCCCACGATCGGGCCCAGGGGCAGCCCGATGGCGGTCGAGGTGATCCAGATGGTGATGGCCCGCTGCCGTTCGCGCTGCTCGGGGAAGAGGGTGGGCAGCACCGCCATGGACAGCGGCATCATGATCGCCGCGGCCAGGCCGAGGACCACGCGGCCGGCGACGAGCTGGCCGGAGGACGTGGCGAAGGCGCACGCCACCGAGGCCACGCCGAACAGCAGCAACGCCGCGAGCAGGAACTTCTTACGCCCGTACCGGTCGCCGAGGGCTCCCGCCGGGAGCATGAAGGCGGCCAGGGCCAGGGTGTAGGCGCTGCTGAACCACTGCAGCGCGGAGGTATCGGCGTGCAGGTCGACCGCGAGGGTGGGCAGGGCGACGGTGAGCACGGTGACGTCGAGGCCGATGGTCAGCATGGCGACCGCCAGGGCTCCCAGCGCCAGCCAGCGGCGCACTCCCTGAGCTTTCATGACAGCTCCAATCATTTGAGATCTTCTCGATAATGAGAGAGTCTCTCATTTCATAGAGACTGTCAATTCTTGTCGTGTCATGGGTCGGCGCCGGCCGGGATGGGGTGTATCACCATTCCGCTGTCTGGTACCGGAGTCCCAAATGCTTGTCGCGACATGAAGTCCTCGTGCTGTTACCGTCATGCGGTCCGTTTCTGAGATCGATGACCCCCCAATGGGTCTGGACACGTGAGGCACGAAATGACCGACCAAGCAACCGAATCCGTCGAGACCCCGCTGCACCTGCAGGGCCGTGACGCCGTCATCGCCGCTGCGGCGCCTGAGGATTGGCGCGAGGGCGCGCCCGACTACCACCTGAGCAAGGAAGTCATTCCGGTCGAGCGCACCACCCAGCACGCGCCGGATTCGCTGGAGCACATCGTCGAAGAGCTGGTGAAGGTCTTCGAGATGGAGGTCTCGCACAAGAAGGACCCGGCCACCTGGGTCTCGCTGGTGGCCGAGCACTACCGCGGCCGCGTCAACGGCGGAAACTGGCAGGACGCAGAAGAATTCGCGAGCATCGGGTCCTACAACATCCTGATCGGCGAGAACCCCTTCTACGATGCCGCGGGCGAGACCTTCGAGACCTCGCACAAGATCTTCCACACCGCGTTCCCGGGCGGCTTCTTCTGGGAGGTGCTCGAGGTGCTGTCCGGCCCGCCGACCGTCACCTTCAAGTGGCGCCACTGGGGTCGCTACGAGGGCGAGTACAAGGGCCACCAGCCCACCGGCGAGCTCATCGAGATGACCGGCGTCACCATCGCCAAGGTCTCCGAGGACCTGCGCATCCTCGAGCTCGAGCACTTCTACGACAACAACAAGCTGCTCGGTCCCCTGGCCCACGGCTGCCCGGTCACCCACACCGCGAACTAGCCCCTCCCCCCTGCCGACACGGTCGCGACCGCACCGCGGGACATCGCGCGCCGGGGCGACCGGTCGGCTATAGAGTCGGGCGCGATGAGTATCCGCAGGTATTCGCGCCGAACCGCGCGCCAGGCCGCTGGTCGGCGGCGCGCCCCCCTTGTCACCGTCGCGGCCGTGGCGGCCGGTCTCACCGCGTTCGCCGGGGTCGGCTTCGGGTTACCGGGTGCGGTGCAGGCCCAACCGTCCACCACGACAACGCCTTTCACCACGCCCAATACCGACGGCTGCCCGAACAAGACGGCTCCGCCGCCGCCCATCGACACCTCCGAGGCGCCCGAGCCGGGGCAGACGGCGCCGGCGGCGCTGGCGATTCCGGATTCGCCGATCGGGGGCAAGCAGCTCGGCGGGTGCGGGGTGATCCTGCCGTCGGGGGCGGGGCCGCTGCCGGAGGGGATCTCGGCCACCGCCTGGGAGGTGGCGGATCTGGATACCGGGCGGGTCATCGCGGCCAAGGATCCGCACGGGCGCTATCGGCCCGCCTCCACCATCAAGGTGCTGCTGGCATCGGTGGCGATCCCGGCGCTGGACCTGGAAAAGACGGTGATCGGCACCCAGGACGACGCCAATGCCGACGGCACCCGGGTCGGCATAGGACCGGGTGGGCGCTACACCAACAAGCAGCTGTTGCAGGCGCTGATCATGGCGTCGGGCAATGATGCGGCGCATGCCATCTCGACCCAGCTGGGCGGGGACGACGCCACCGTCGCCAAGATGAACACGCTGGCGAAACAGTTGCAGGCGTTGGACACCCGGGCCGCCACGCCCTCGGGGCTGGACGGGCCGGGCATGAGCATCTCGGCCTACGACCTGGCGCTGCTGTTCCGGCACGCGATGACGCTGCCGCTGTTCGCCGAGCTGATCCACACCGAGCAGGTGGACTTCCCCGGCTACCCGGCCGACCCGACGAACCCCGACGACAAGGATCATCCGGGCTTCCCGATCGGCAATGACAATCATCTGCTCTTCGAGTACGACGGCGCGATCGGCGGCAAGACCGGCTACACCGACGACGCCCGGCAGACCTTCGTCGCGGCCGCGCAGCGCAATGGCCACCGCTACGTGGTGACGCTGCTCAAGGCGGACGTGCGGCCCTTCCGGCCGTGGGAGCAGGCGGCCAAACTGCTCGACTACGCCTTCGCGCTGCCGGCCGGCGCGACCGTGGGCAGCATGCCCGACGGCAGCTCCGGAGGCGCGAATCCCTCTGTGGCGCTGGCGAGTCCGCCCGCCCGGACCGATGCCGAGCCCGTCCCGGCCGCGTATTCCGGTTCCAGCTCGGACCACGACGATCTGCGGATCGCCCTGATGGCCGGCGGCGTGATCCTCGTCCCGGTGCTGCTGTTGAGCGCGCGCCGGATGAGCCGCCGCCGCTGAGCGGTCAGCGGCGGCGGAGTGTCGAAAGCAGCGTCGCCGCAAGGGCTCCCGCACCGAACCAGGCCGCACCCGCTCCGGTGGACAGTCCGCCCGCGGACATCCGGGGGCGGATGATCGCCGGGGCGGGTGGCGGGATCTCGGCGGGCACCTCGTTGTCCGCGGCCGTGGCGGCCCAGGCGGTGGCGAAGAGGATGATCCGCGCGGTGAAGTAACTGAAGACCATCAGGCCGATGATCGGCCCGAAGACCACCCCGGCCGGGCCGTTGACCACCGATCGCAGAATGACCGAGGCCAGCTGCTTGAACGCCTCGAAGACGACCGCCGCGATCATTGCCGCGCGGGCGGCACTGCGGAAGGTGACCGGGTGCAGTGGCAGGCGGGCGATGATCCAGACGAACACGGCCCAGTTCGCCACCACCGCCAGCAGCAGCGACGCCACGGTGAGCAGGACCTTCGCCCAGGCCGACTCGTGCACGTGCAGGCGGTTGAGCAGGTGGGTGATCAGGCCCCCGGAGGCCAGCGCGGACAGGCCGAGGGAGACGAGGATGGCGACGAACAGCCCGATCAGCGCCAGCAGGTCGGAGACCTTGGCGAGGAACCAGTTTCGCTTCTTACTGGGCTGATCCCACTGCTCGGTGAGCGCCGCCCGCAGGTTGCCGATCCAGCCGAGCCCGGCGTAGGCGCCGGTCACCAGACCGATGGAACCCACGCCCGTCCGCGACTCCACGGCCCGGTGGATCAGGTCGTTGACCTGGCTGCCCGCGTCGCCCGGAATATTCGCGACGATCTTGTTCTGAATATCGGTGAGCCACTGTGGATTCCGCGACAGCACGAAGCCGGCCACCGCGAAACCCACCATCAGCAGGGGAAACAGCGACAGCACCGTGAAATAGGTGATGCCCGCGGCGTAGTAGTCGCCGCGCTGACGCTGATAGCGCTCACCCGCGCGGACCACGTGATCCAGCCAGGGACGACGCTGGATCTGCCGCTCGATCCACGCCTTCACGCTCCCGAACACACCGCCACCTCCGCACACCGGACGCGCGGCGGCCGGTTCAGCGGGCCAGGAAGCCCACCCGGTCGTACACCTGCGCGAGAGTCTTCCCGGCGACCTCCCGCGCCCGCTCGGCCCCCGCGGCGAGGATGCGGTCCAGTTCACCCTGGTCGGACATGTATTCTTGCACCTTCTCGCGCAGCGGCGTCACGAACTCGATGAGCGCGTCGGCGGTGTCCGATTTCAGGTCACCGTAGCCCTTGCCGGCGTAGTCCTGCTCGAGCGTGACGATCGGAGTGTCGGTCAGCGAGCTGAGGATGACCAGCAGATTGCTCACGCCCGCCTTGGTCTCCGGGTCGTAGCGGATCTCACGCTCGACGTCGGTGACCGCGGAGCGGATCTTCTTGGCCGAGACCTTCGGATCGTCGAGCAGGTTGAGCAGGCCCGCGTCGGTGTTGGCCGACTTGCTCATCTTCGCGGTGGGATCCTGCAGGTCATAGATCTTGGCGGTGCCGGTCACGATGTGCGGCTCGGGCACCACGAAGGTCTTCTTGTAGCGAGTGTTGAAGCGCTGCGCCAGGTTTCGGGTCAGCTCCAGGTGCTGGCGCTGATCCTCGCCGACCGGCACCAGCTGAGCGCGGTAGAGCAGGATGTCGGCGGCCATCAGCACCGGGTAGGTGAACAGTCCGACGGTCGCATTGTCCGCGCCCTGCTTGACCGACTTGTCCTTGAACTGGGTCATCCGACTCGCCTCACCGAACCCCGTGATGCAGTTCAGCACCCACGCCAGTTCGGCATGCTCGGGCACCTGCGACTGCACGAACAGCGTGGACTTCTTGGGGTCCAGCCCCAGGGCCAGCAGCTGCGCGGCCGAGATCTTGACCCGCGTACGCAGCTGCTTCGGATCCTGCGGCACCGTGATGGCGTGCAGGTCCGGAATGAAATAGAAGGCGTCGTAGTCGTCCTGCAACCGCACCCAATACTGCAGCGCGCCAAGGTAGTTGCCGAGGTGGAAGGAATCGCTGGTGGGCTGGATTCCGGACAGTACCCGCTGCTTACGCTCAGCGGCGGCTTCAGGACTCGACATGGCTCGAGCTTAATTTGCCCCTCCGCTTCGCTCCGGGGCGGGTTCGCGGCCCCGAGGTCTCGCGTCTTCCCTCCTCCGCGCCACCGCTTCACTCCCCGCTCCAAGGCGGAGGTCTATTCCAGCCGCAGTCCAGAATCGAGACGGCCGCGAACCTCTGGGTCGTCCGCCAAAGCAGCCGGTCACGCGCCGATTCGGTCCGACAAGGGGCGCGGATCGACGCCTGGCATGCTGGGCCGGCCGGAGCCGATCAGGCGCTGTTCGCGGCGGGTGGCGAGTTTGTAGAGGGGGTAGCTGGGGCCGGTCATCGGGGCGGTCAGGGGGTTGCCGAGCAGGGGTGGGGAGAGGTGGGCGGTGCGGACGGCGCGGGACAGGCTGCGGAAGGCGAGCTGCTCGCGCAGGCCCCAGTCGAGGTCGTACATATCGCGGACGCGCTCGGGGAGGCTGCCCTGGACCAGGAGGGAGAAGCCGGTGAGGGCCTGCTGGATGGGGGCCGGGAGGGGGTGGGGGACGCGCTGGCCCATCAGGTAGGAGCCGACCAGTTTGGCCTCCTCGGTGAGGTGGGGCTCGTCGGAGGCCAGGTAGCCGTCGAAGTAGTCGCGGAATTCGCGGTAGGTGTAGGGGGCGGCGCTGCGGGGCATGCCGAACAGTTCGCCCCAGCGCACGTAGTCCTGGTACAGCCCTTCGCGTTCGGTCGGGGTGAGGCGGCGGACCAGCAGATCGTGCATGACCTCGGCGGAATCGAAGGTGAAGGCCATGGTCATGAACATCAGATGCGGGTCGGCCGCGGAGTAGTGGGTGCCGGCCGGGTTGGCCGCGCCCGCGTCCTCGGGCAGCACGCCGTCGACCGGGGCATGCCGTTTACGGGTGAAAGACCGTGCCCGATCGGCTTCTTCACGGGTGCCCAGGGAGACGGCCTCGAACAGGCGGCCGGTGAGGGCGAGCCGGGTGTAGGGCGTGGTCCGATGCTGGGTGTTCTCGGCGGTTCCGACATAGAGCAGCGGATGCACCGCGCCGATCACCAGCGCCCGCTGGCCGTAGGTGAGTCCGACCGCGCGCTTGCGCATGACCCTGCGGATCATCGAGTCGTCGGAGAAGTAGCCGCTCTGGGCCGCGCGTGCAGGCATCGTTGCCTCCCGGTGGGTGTGATGCGGGCCATCACATCTGGCAATAGAGTCCCCCAGATTCCAGATTCTGGCAAGACCTTCTGCCAGAATCGCGGCCGTGCCAGAATCGGTTCGTGACCGGGCAACGGACCTACGGCGGCATCTCCGCGGACGAACGCCGCACCCAGCGCCGCACCGCCCTGCTCGACGCCGCCCTCGACATCCTCGGCACCCAGGGCATCGACAAGCTCACCGTCTCGGCCCTGTGCACCGGCGCGGGCCTCAACGAGCGCTACTACTACGAGAACTTCGACAACCGCGACGCCGTGCTGTCGGCACTGTTCGACACCGTCGCCGAGGAGCTGGCCGGCGCCCTGCTCGCCGGGCTGCACACCGCCCCCGACGACACGCGCGCCAAGGCGCACGCCGCCATCACCGCGGGCATCCACGTCCTCACCGACGATCCGCGCAAGGCCCGGGTGGCCCTGGTGGTCAGCTCCGCCACCCCCGAATTACGCACCCGCACAACCCACACCATCAAGGCGTTCGCGAATCTCGTGGCGGCCGAGGGCATCGACTTCTACGGCCTCACCGAGGGCGACCCTCCGCCCGTGATCGGTTTCCGCGCCACCTACCTGGTCGGCGGCCTGGTCCAGACCCTCGCGGCCTGGCTCCAGGGCGACCTCCCCATGACCCGCGACGAACTCATCGACGCCACCACCGACGTTTTCGTACTGCTGGGCGAGGATCTGGCTCGGGACATCCGCCGCTGAGCCGCAGCCCGAATCATCGCCTCCCGAAGCCGAATCCGAATCAGCGCACGATGGCGACGATCGCCGAGGCGCCCGGGTCGTCCTCGGTGGATTCGACGTAGCAGTGGGCATCGCCGACGGCGAAGGACACCTGGGAGCCGGCCTTGTCCGGAATCGATTGCGTCCAGCGGATGAGGCTGGTGTGCGCGTCGATGGCGCGCAGGGTGCGGTCGGCCAGCAGGTAGAAGGCCCCCGTGCTCGGGTATCCGCCGACATCGGCCGCGGTGCCCTGAGACGAGATGTCGATACTCCACAGCTTGGCCGCCTCGCCGCCGGGAGTCATGGCATGCAGCCTCGTGCCGTCACACAGGTAGTAGGCATCGCCGGAACCGAAGACGACGCCGGCCGTGTAGGGCAGGGTGGGCGTGGTCCACAGCGCCGCACCGGTTTTCGGATCCAGGCCGGAGACGATGTGGGCGCCGTCGGTGGCCAGTACGGCGCCCTGGACCAGGCCGGAGGCGATGGTGCTGGCCGAGACCGCCGAGTCGCCCGCGCGAGACCAGGCGGTCGCACCGGTCCCGAGGTCGAGGGCGACGAGACCGCCGCCGGTACCGGGACTCTGGTTGTAGAGAAATGAACCGCTGTCGGGCACCGACAGCGCCTCGGCGTCGCAGGGCACCCGCCAGCGGACGGTCTTGCTCTGCATGTCCACGGCCCACGCCTCGCGCCCGCCCTTGTCGCCTTCGGAGGCGATCAGATAGAGCACGGAGTCCCGCACGCCGAAGACTCCGCCGAGCACGACCCCCTCGGGTGCGTCGAAGGACCAATTCCGTCTCCCCGACGCCAGATCCACGGCCACGGCCCGATCCCCCGCGGCATCGGGTTCGGCCCCGCAGACCACGAGGGCGCCGCTCCAGACGCAGGAATGACGGCCGATTCCCGGTGTCGTGATCGGGAACCGCCACAACTCGCGTCCGCTCCGGGCCTCGAGCCCCGTGAGCACGGCGGCGTTCTCCACCACTACCGTGCCGGCGCCGTACCGTAGTCCCCGCACCCCGCCGTCGACCTGGTATTCCCAGGCGATGCTCCCGGACGCCGCGGTCCCCGCCACCCGCCGGGGCGCGGCGCACGCGGCCGCCGCCCCGGCGAAGGCGAGAATCGCCCCGTCCCGCAACACTTTTCGACGACTGATCACAACCGAACCCCACTCGCTCGACACACTGTCAGCGACTATAGGGGGAACCGCCCTCCCTCGAATACAAAACCGCCCGGCCTTTTCCAATGGATCGGGTCCACGGGATCGGGCCGGGCGGTCGGCGAATCCGGGCTAGCTCGCGGCGCCGGTCTTCGGGTCGAGCTGCAGGGCCGGCTGCGCGGCGGCCTTGAAGTCGAACATGGCGTCGAGGGTGCCGGCCTTCTCGTCGAACGAGTCGTCGCCGATGCGGCCGGTCTTCCAGTTGTCCTCGATGAACTTCAGGACCGAGGCCTGGTCGGTCACGCCGTGGTCGACGAAGTTGGCCTTCGAGTAGGGCGAGACGACCAGCAGCGGCACGCGCTGGCCGTAGCCGCAACGGCCCTGGTACTTGGCCGGATTCGCCTTGGCGTCACCGCAGACGCCGGGGCCGCTGTAGCCGTCCTGCTCGGAGGCGGAGTTCATGACCAGCTTGGGCGCCGTGTGGTCGTACCAGCCGTCGGAGTCGTCGTAGGCGATGACGACCGCGGTGTCCTTCCAATCCGGCAGCTTCTGCAGGTGGTTGATGGTCTCCACCAGGAACTGCTGCTCGTCCAGCGGATCGGAGTAGGCGGCGTGGCCGTCCTGGTAGCCGGCGGCCTTCAGGTAGCTGACCGCGGGCATGTTGCCCTTGTCGGCGGCGGCCCAGAAGTCGGTCAGGTCGTACTGATGGTTGGCCTGATCGTCGTGGCCGATCTTGTCGACCGAGGTCGGCGGCAGGTGGTGCGGGTTGGCCGTCGACGCGAAGTACTGGAACGGCTCGTGGTGCGGGATGTAGTCGCCCTTGGTGTCCCAGGCCTTGTCACCGGTCTTGCCGGTACCGCCCAGCGCCACACCGACATTGTGGGTGGCGCCGCAGACGGCCTTGCCGTCCTTGGTGTCGGTGGGCTTGAAGCCGCCCTGGAAGAAGCCCCAGCTGACGCCCTTCTTGTCGAGCAGGTCGCCGATGGTGGTGCCGCTCATCTGGACGGTGTCGCGGTTGGAGCAGTCGTCGCCGTAGGGCTGCGGGTCGCCGACCACGGTGCCCTGGCCGTTGCCGGCGTTCTCCAGCACGGTGTCGGCGGGGAAGGGCTGGCCCGGCTTCGGCGGCTCCATCTTGGTGACACCGTGGGTCTGGCCCGCGACCAGGTTCAGCGCGCCCACGGTGGACGGGCCGAAGGTGGAGGTCCAGGAGTTGTCGCTCATGGCGTAGTGCTGCGCGTAATTCCACAGCGCGGTCACCGAATTGCCGTCGTAATAGCCCATGACCAGGCCCTGCGGGCCGTAGGTCGGCTGCTTGCAGGACTTGCCCTCGGACACGTTGGTGTGCTCGACGAACTGGTCCATCTTGCCGCCGTCGAGGGCGAGCTGCTCGTCCTTGTACTCGTGGTCCTGGTCGCAGGTGATCTGCTGGTTCGGACCGCCGAGGCGTACGGGCTGCGCCTTGTTGGGGTTCTTGGTGAGCAGATCCGGCGTGAGGCCGTCCACCTTCGGCGTGTTCGGCTGCGCGGTGAACCTGGTGCCGTCGGTGTTGGCCGCGTTCGGGTAGGTGCCGAAGTAGTGATCGAAGGAGACGTTCTCCTGGAAGATCACCACCACGTGCTTGATGGGCGTCGCGGTGTCGGTGTCCGGAGCCGCCTGGTCGGACGACGACGAACACGAGGTGGCGCTCAGCGCGACCAGCGCGGCGAACGCGGCGGCGGCGCGGCTTCGTTTACCGAAGCGACGGCCATGGGCGACTGCCGGGCTTGGGCGACGGCGGCGTGCCGAGGCGGACATGGAACCTCCAGGTCTATCCGGATCGCGTCAGGCCGCGATCGCATAGCGGAACCATTGCAGCGTCCAGGACAGTTTTGTTCGACCGCAGGTTAACTGAAGTGGAAAGTCCGGTGAATCAAGAATTTTCGGCTTCGGGGTCGAGGGCCAGGGGTATCACCGGCAATCCGGGCGGCGTGGCGTCCTGCAGGACCACCCGGAAGGGGATGCCGCGGGCCGCCCAGATGGTCGCGCAGTCGGCCATGGCCTCGGCGAACCAGTCGCGTTCGTCGGGCTGCCGGTCGAGCATGAGCGCGGCATTGCGGATCACCACCACGTATCCCTGTGCGGCTCCGACGAATTCGTCGAGGTCACGTAGGCATTCGTCGAAGGCGTCCTTGTTCTCCCCGAAGTAGTAGGGGAATTGGAAGGCGGCGGCGAACTCGTCGAAAACCTCGGTGACCGTGCGCATCTTGCGGCCGCGAAGTTCCCGGGCGAGGTAGTCGTCGGGAATCCGGTAACGGACGCCGGAGAATTCGGCCGCGCCGATGGGCAGCACCCCGAGCACCGGAGCGGGGGCCCGGCGCTCGGCGATATCTTCGGCGGGAGCGGAGAGGAACTGCGACAGCGGCATCGGCTCGGTCATTCAGCGCATCCTCGTGAAGGTTTTGTAGTGGTCCCCCGTGTAATAGGCCGAACCGTCGCTGCCGGTGATGATGCGCTCGGCGTCGCGGGTCTGACCGGGCTGCTTGGGATTCACATCCCACTCCTGATAGCTGATCGCCGTGCCGGATGCGTCCTTGCGGGGCAGGCTACCGTCCCGGTTGTTCCAGGTGTCGCCGCCGTGGGTGCCGGGCGAGTTGGCGGAGCCGGGCCAGCGCCCGGCGTCGATTTCGACCAGGGTCTTGTATGCCTGGTCGGGTACGCCGGGCACCCTGGAAGGCGGGGCCGCTCGATCGGCCGCGCCGGGAGCCGGTGTGACACCGCCCGGTTTGGCAGTCGTCTTGACCACCGATGTGACAACGGGTTTGGCGCTGCCGGTGTCGGTCGGATGGTCGGTGTTGATGCGGTTGGCGACGATGGCGGCGATCAGCGCGAGCACGGCCACGCCCAGCGTCACCCAGGCACTCTGCTTCCTGGAGGGCTTCTTCATCGGTACTGCACCGTCACCGGCGCGTGGTCGGACCAGCGTTCGGCGTAGGTCGCGGCCTTTTCGACCACGGCCTGTTTGGCGCGGGTGGCGATGTCGCCGCGGGCCAGCTGATAGTCGATGCGCCAGCCCGCGTCATTGTCGAAGGCGCGGCCGCGGTAGGAGTGCCAGCTGTAGGGGCCGGGGACGCCGGGGTGCAGTTCGCGGACCACGTCGACGTAGCCGGCGGCCAGCATGGACGACACCCAGGCGCGTTCCTGCGGCAGGAAGCCCGCGTTCTTGACGTTGCCCTTCCAGTTCTTGATGTCGAGCTCGGTGTGCGCGACATTCCAATCGCCCATGATCACGAACTCGCCCGGGTGGGCCAGCATGCGTGCGCCGATGGCGTCCAGGAAGCGGTACTTCTCGTCCTGCAGCGGAGTGTCGGCCTCGCCGGTGTGGACGTAGACGCTGGCGATGGTGAGATCCTCGAAGTCGGCCTCCACATAGCGGCCGAGCGTGACGAATTCCTCTGTGGGAGACCAGCTTCCGCCCTGGAGCAGGCCGACGCCGACGCGTACCGCGTCGGGCTGGTGCCGGGACAGGATCGCCACGCCCGCCCGGCCCTTCAGGCCCGGTTCGGCATGGCTGAGGAACCATCCGGCGTCCAGCGCGGGCGCTAGCGCGCTACGCGTTTGCTCATCGGTCGCCCGGGTCTCCTGCAGGCAGACGATATCGGCCTCGGTCGCGGCCAGCCATTCGAGCAATCCCTTGCCCGCCGCGGCACGCACCCCGTTCACGTTGCACGTACTGATGATTTTCGCCACTTCACGACCGTACAATGCGGCTTACCGACTCTCTTCACGGACATCGAGGTCCAGGAAGGGGTGACGACGATGACGTCAGGCACCACCCGGCCCACCGCCCCGCCCGCGCCCATCCGCGCGCTCCACACCGGCTCCGGCGAACCACTGCTCCTGCTGCACGGATTCATGCTGTCCCCGCATTGCTGGGAGCAGGTGGCACAGCGCATGTCGAGCCATTGCGAAGTGTTCGCTCCGGCCTTCACCGGGCACTGGGGCGGCCCCGAGCTCGAGGGCTGGTACCTCGATATCAACGCCCTTGCCGACCGTGTCGAGGACCAACTCGACGAGATGGGCTGGCGCACCTGCCATATCGCGGGCAATTCGCTCGGCGGCTGGGTCGGCTTCGAGCTGGCACGCCGGGGCCGGGCCCGCACCCTCACCGCTATCGCGCCCGCAGGCGGCTGGCAAACCCCCTCCACGCTGCAGCTTCGCGTCGGACTGAAGTTCCTGTCGATGGTGCCGTTCGTGGAGATCGGCAAACATCTGCCGGCCGCCATCGCGTACAGCGGGCTCGTCCGGCAGGCGGTGGCGCTGCTGCTCACCAAGAACACCGAGGCGGCCTCGCGGGCGGGCATCGAGGCGGCCATCACCGCGGCCATGCACTGCAAGGCCATGTTGCCGATGCTGGTGAGCGGCCTGCGATTCACGGCCCTCGAGCACCTGGCCACGCTGCGGACCCCGGTGCGACTGCTCATGTGCGAGAACGATCGGATCATCCCGAATCGCCTGTACGCCCGCCGTTTCCTGGAGGAACTGCCGGAGTCGGCGGACCGCATCCTGGTCCATGACGTCGGCCACGTCCCCATGCTCGAGGCGCCCGACCGCATCGCGACCCTGATCGCCGAGCACGTCTACGCCAGCCGCACCCGCCTGCGGGCGGTCTGACGGGCCCCGAATCACCTACGCCCACACGCACGCTCGGTGTTACCTGGAACCGCGCACCCGAACTCGTTCGGTTACATAGGATTACGTCGGATCCACGTCGCCAGGTTCGCGGCCCGTCTCGTTCTGGACCGAACGGAGCGGAGGAGCGAAGCGGGGAGCGCAGGGAGGGAAGAACGAGACCTCCAGGGCCGCGAACCCACCCGGAGCGAAGCGGAGGGCAAATTCGATACCGACAGGGGTGTGTGGAGAGATGACGGAACAACCGCAGGTGGACCAGTCCAAGCCCAGCATCGCCCGGGTGTACGACTATCTCCTGGGCGGCAAGGACAATTACGCGCCCGACCGGGAGATCGGGGACTTCTTCATCAAGGATCTGCCCGGTTCGGTGGATATCGCGTACGCGAATCGGAATTGCCTCGTGCGCGCCATCGGCGAGATCTCGCGCGCGGGGATCAAACAGTTCGTCGACATCGGCAGCGGCCTGCCCACCGCCGACAATGTGCACCAGGTGGCACAGCGGCACCAGCCCGAGCCGCACGTGGTCTATGTGGACAACGACCCCATCGTGCTGGCGCACGGCCGCGCGATTCTGGAGACGGACGAGTTCACCACCGTCATCCAGGCCGACCTACGCGATTCCGAGGCCATCCGCCACCATCCGGAAGTGGAGCGGCTCATCGACTTCTCGCAGCCGGTGGCCGTGATCTTCAGCGCCATCCTGCACCACCTCAACAATGACGAGAAGCCCGAGCAGGTGGTCCGCTACTGGGCCGACCAGATCCCTTCCGGCAGCATGCTCTACATCTCCCACTTCCGGTCCGGCTTCAACGAGGAGACCCGGGTCGCCGAGCAGAAGCTGCAGACCACCTTCGGCCGCGGCCGCTGGCGCACCGACGAGGAGATCCTGGGCCTGTTCGGCGATCTCGAAATCCTCGAGCCGGGCCTGGTGCCCTGCTCCCTGTGGCGCCCCGAACCCACCGCCGAGGGCGTGGCCCGCATCGGCAGCGACCACCACGACCTCAGCATCTGGGAGCAGCTGATCTCCGCGGCCCTCTCCCGCAAGCCCTGAGCCCCGAAACCCCTTGCGCCGCCCGCTGATCACTGCACACGATCAGCGGGTGCTCAGTCGAACCACTCCGGATCGCCCGCAGCGATGAGCTCGCGGAGAGCGGCCGGATCCGCGAGCGCGTCCCGCAGCAGCGCCCCGAGCGCCCGCAGCGCCGGTGCGTCTTGCCCGTAGGCGACGAACATGCCCGCCTCAGGGTCGAAGCTCACCCGCTCCCCGACCCCGGCCTCCTGTGTCGCCACCGCCGACCGTGCCACTCCGGCCCAGCCGTAACCGCCTCCCTCGTAACCGAATTCGGCGAATACGGGTTCCGCGGCGAGCATGTGGTTGTCGGACAGCATCAGGCAGTAGTGCCCGGGCTTGTGGTCGTATTCGAAGAACACCAGTGGAGCGAAACTCTCACGATCGGTCACGCCCCGAACCCTAGCCATAACCCCCGACAAACCGATATTGAGTGAAACACCCTCATGTTGGACGCATGACCAGTAGAGTCTGGACGGCCACCCGGCCGCGCGGCAAGGGGCCGCGTCCGAAGCACTGTGGGAGATTTCGCTGAGATGAGAACTGCGCGGGTTCTGTGTTCGGTCCTGTCGGCACTGGCCATCGTGTCCAGCGGGTCTGCCGTGGCCGGGGCGGCGCCGGCCGACAGCGGCTCGGGGTCCGGAAGTGCCGGCGGCTCGGGGTCCGGGAGTTCCAGCGGCTCGGGGTCGGGCAGCGCCAGCGGATCCGGGACCGGGAGCGCCGGTGGTGCGCCGACCAGCGTGCCGTCGCTCGGCCCCGACTTCATGTGGGGCGTGGCCATGGCGGGATTCCAATCCGAAGGCCATGCGCCGGACAGCAACTGGAGCCGGTACGCGAATTCCGGCAAAGCGCACGACCCGTACGGCAATTCGGTCGACTTCTACGACCGGTACGCCGAGGACATCGACCTGGCGGCCGGGATGGGCCTGAAGGTGTTCCGGCTCAGCATCGAATGGGCCCGGGTGCAGCCGCAGCCGAATACGTGGGACGAGAACGGCTTCCGCTTCTACGACCAGGTCATCCAGAAGATCCGCGCGGCGGGGATGCGGCCGATGCTGACCCTCGACCACTGGGTGATCCCCGGGTGGGAGGCGGATCGCGGGGGCTGGAAGAACCAGGGCATGGTGTCGGACTGGCTCACCAATATGCGCAAGGTGGTCGACCGATACGCGCCCGACGACCCGATGTGGGTCACCATCAACGAGCCCATGGGCTATGTCGCGCAATCGATCAAGATCGGCGATATCGGCGTGCTCGACGCGCTGCCGATGTTCGACCGGCTGGTGCAGGCGCATACCGCGATCTACGACTACATCCACTCCCGCCAGCCCGGCGCGCGGGTGACCAGCAATATCGCGCAGTACCCGATCGTGCAGAACCTGACCGACCTGCTGTTCGCCGACCGCCTCCGCGGCAAGCTCGACTTCATCGGCGTCGACTTCTATTACGGCGCGTCCCTGACGCACCTGCCGAGCACCGCGCTGCTGGGTGACGAGCTGTGGAAGAACGCCATCGAGCCCGAGGGCATCTACTACGACCTGCGCACCTACACCGAGAAGTTCCCGGGCCTGCCGATCTACGTGGTGGAGAACGGACTTCCCACCGACAACGCCGCCCCCCGCAGCGACGGCTACGACCGCGCCGACCACCTGCGCGACACCGTCTACTGGCTGCAACGCGCCAAGGCCGACGGCATCGACGTGATCGGCTACAACTACTGGAGCCTCACCGACAACTACGAATGGGGCAGCTACTCACCGCGATTCGGCCTCTACACCGTCGACGCGAAGACCGACCCGACCCTCACCCGCCGCCCCACCGACGCCGTAGCCGCCTTCAAATCCATCAGCACCCAGGGCGGCGTCTCCGCCGACTACCGCCCCACCCGCAAACCCGCCCTCTGCTCCATCATCCTGCCCCTGGAGAGCTGCCTGCGCCCCGTCTCCGTCCCGTAGGCCGCTACTTCGAGCACGCGGTGCCGAATGTGGCGTCCGGAGCCGCCGCCGGCGACTGGTGGCGGCCCCGGACTTCCCGCGCGCCTAGTAGGCGAGCAGTCCCTTGGCGACGTGGGTCACCTGGATCTCGTTGCTGCCCGCGTAGATCATCAGCGACTTGGCGTCGCGGGCCAGCTGTTCGACGTGGTACTCGGACATGTAGCCATTGCCGCCGAAGAGCTGGACGGCGTCCATGGCGACCTCGGTGGCGATCTCCGAGCAGTACAGCTTCATGGCCGAGGCCTCGGCCAGGGTCGGCGGTTTGCCGGCCCGGGAGCGTTCCAGGGCGTGGAAGACCATGTTCTGCACATTGATCCGGGCGATCTCCATCCTGGCCAGTTTGAGCTGGACCAGCTGGAAGCGGCCGATCTCCTGCCCCCACAACTTGCGCGTCTTGGCGTAATCCACGCAGAGCCGGTGGCATTCGTTGACGATGCCCAGCGCCATGAACGCCACGCCGATGCGCTCGGCGGTGAAACTCGAACGGGCGCTTTCCCGTCCGTCGCCACCCTCGTGCTGCTCGGTCTCGCCGAGCAGCCGGTCCCGGCTCAATCGCACATTGTCGAAGAACAATTCGCCGGTGGGTGAGGCGTGCAGGCCCATCTTCTTGAACGGCTTGCCCTGGGTGAAGCCCTCCATGCCCTTGTCGAGCACGAAGGTCAGCACCTTGCGGTCGCGCTTGGCCGCGATCGTCTTGGACTCGGGGGTGCCGTCTCCCTCGTCCAGCTTGGCGTAGACGATGACGGTGTCGGCGTAGGGACCGTTGGTGATGAAGGTCTTCTGCCCGTTGAGAATGTAGTCGTCACCGTCGCGGCGAACGTAGGTCTTCATCCCGCCGAAGGCGTCGGACCCCGAGTCGGGCTCCGTGATCGCCCACGCCGCAACCTTTTTCATGATCACGATGTCGCCGAGCCAGCGCTCCTTCTGAGCGAGGGTGCCGCGCGAGAGGATGGTCGTCGCGCCGAGCCCGATGCTCACGCCCATGGCGGTGACCAATCCCATGCACACGCCGGACAGCTCGCTGACGAGCACCGCCATCAGTGATTCCTGCCCGGAGAAGGGCCCGCCGTCGCCGCCGGGCTTCGCCTTCTTCTCCGGCAGCGGCTCCCCGGCGGCCAGTGCTTCCTCCCGCTTACGTTGCCTGGCAAGCAGTTTGGCGACCGTCTCCGAGCCCAGCGCGTCGATGCCGAACTCGGCGAACAGCTTCCGGATGATCGGATACGGCAGCATCTCGCCGTTGTCGAGGGCGTCCAGGTGCGGGCGCACCTCCTTGTCGATGAAGCTCCGCACCGCGCCGCGGATCAGCTCATCGGTCTCGGACCATTCGAACATCGTTGTCCGCCTTCCTGATTACGGTAGTCGCCCGGCGATATCGTCGATGGACCAGGGCCCCTCGGTCTCGATGGTCTTCACGTCGTGCCAGCCCGCCAGTTCGGATATCGCGCCACCCTGCACCGCGAACACCTTGCCGGTGATCGGGCACTTCTCGGTGGCAAGATACGCCACCAGCGGCGAGATATTGGCCGGACTGAAGGCATCGAACTCGCCTTCTTCCAGTCCGGCCTGCTGCGCGGCCATCATCTCGCCCATGCCCGGCGTGGCCAGGGTGAGCCGGGTGCGCGCGATCGGCGCGATGGCGTTCACGCGCACGCCGTAGCGGGCCAGCTCATCGGCCGCCACCAGGGTGAGTGCGGCGATACCGGCCTTGGCCGCACCGTAATTCGCCTGCCCGGCATTGGGGACCGTGGTACCCGACGCCGACGCGGTATTGATCACCGCCGCGACAGGCTGATTGCCCGCCTTGGACTGCTCCTTCCAGTACCCGGCCGCGTGCCGCAGCACCGCCGCGTGCCCCTTGAGGTGCACGGCCAGTACCGCGTCCCACTGCGACTCGTCCATGCCCGCCACGAAGGCGTCACGCAGGATGCCCGCGTTGTTGACCACGACATCCAGCCGCCCGAACTCCGACACCGCCTGATCCACCAGGTTTTTCGCGCCCTGCCAGTCGGCCACGCTGTCGGTGTTGGCGATCGCCCGCCCCCCTGCGGCGAGGATCTCGGCCACGACCTCGTGCGCCGGACCGGTGTCCGCGCCTTCACCGGCATTGCTGCCGCCGAGGTCGTTCACCACGACCGCCGCGCCCTCCCGGGCGAACAGCAGCGCGTGCTCCCGGCCGATCCCCCGGCCGGCTCCGGTGATGATGGCGACCCGTCCGTCGAGTGCACCCATGAATGTCTCCCTAAGAGTTGTCGGAAATTTCGGCCAGGCCGTCGCTGAGGACGGTGTCGCCGCCGCGGACCGTGCGGAAGGCGTAGGTGGTCACCCCGTCGGCCGAGCCGACCTTCCAGATCTGGGTCTCCAGGTCGTCGTTCGGGAAGACCATCTTGGCGAAGCGCACCGCATACCGTCGCAGCCGAGCCACATCCGAGCCCGCGACCTGGGTCAGCACCCCCCACGACGACATGGCCATGGTGCAGAGCCCGTGCGCGATGATGCCGGGCAGACCGGCATCGCGGGCGACCTGGTCGTCCAGATGCAGCGGCACCGGATCACCGGAGGCCGGCGAATACCGGTACGTCTGATCGGCGTCGACGTGTGCGGCGACCGTGGCCAGCGGCTCCCGCTCCAGCAGTGCCGGATCGAACCGGTGCGCAGGAGCCTGCTCGCCCGCCTGCTCGCCCGCGTCGACATTGCGGAAGAACGCGGTCAGATACTGCTCATTGACCAGTTCCCCGGCCTCGGAACGGCATTCGATGCGGATGGTGATGGTCGAGCCGTTGTCCTTGCCCTCGAACCCGATGGCTTTGGCCCGCGACACCAGCTTGTCGCCGGGCCGGATGGGCCGATGGAAGTGGAAGTCCTGCTCCCCGTGCACCACCCGTCCGAAGATGTTCATCGGGGCCACCTCGATGACCGGCATCATCATGGCTTCGAAGACGGGCACGATGGCGAAGACCGGCGGGGCCGCATCGCCTTTCAGGTGCGCGGGAATGGGATCGTTGGTGGCCGCGGCGTATTCGGCGATCCGCTCGCGCGTGACCTCGAACGTCTCCTCGCCGGACCAGGAACCCAGCCCCGACTCGTCGAATTCGACAGCGGTGGAAGTCATCTCGTGCGCCCGCTCGCCGTCAGGCCGCCGTGGCGAGCGCGTCGAGCGCGGCGAGAGTCTTGTCCAGCTGCGTGAGGCCATCCTTCTCGACCGCCTTGCCCAGCGCCCCCTTGATCAGCGCGCCCTCGAAATCGCCGGACACCGAGAAGCGGCTGCCCGCGCCCTCAGGGGTGATGTCGAAGGCGAACTGCACCTTCACCCCGGCCATGCCGGTGCCGCTGAGCACCAGCTTGTTCGGGGTCTCGACGCTCTCGACCACCCACTCGATCTTGTTGGCCATGCCGAGCATCATGATCTTGGCGGTCAGCTTCGCGCCCGGCGCCAGCACGGCCGGCGGCTCTTCCATCCAGCGCTCGTGGATGGAGAACCATTTGTCCCAGGTCTGCGGGTCGGAGACCACGGCCCACAGGCCGTCGGGGGTGGCGGTCAGGTTTTTGGAAGCTTCGATGTGTCCCACGGGATCACCTCTTCGTAGTCGGGGATGGAGGGTGCCGATCAGCGGTCGGCGCGCTGGTAGGCGGTGACGACGGCCGCGCCGCCGAGCCCGATGTTGTGCTGCAGGGCGGCGGTCACGTTGTCGACCTGCCGCTTGTCGGCGGCGCCGCGCAGCTGCCAGGTGAGTTCGCTGCACTGCGCCAAACCCGTTGCGCCCAAAGGGTGTCCCTTGGAGATGAGCCCGCCGGAGGGGTTCACCACCCACTTGCCGCCGTAGGTGGTCGCGCCGGAGTCGATGAGGTGCCCCGCCTCGCCCTCCTTCGCCAGGCCGAGCGCCTCGTACAGCAGCAGCTCGTTGGCGGAGAAGCAGTCGTGCAACTCGATGACCTGGAAGTCCTCGGGGCCGAGGCCGGCCTGCGCGTACACCTTCTCCGCCGCCCGGACATTCATGTCGTAACCGATGAGGTTCTTGGCACTGCCGTCGAAGGTGGACTGGAAGTCGGTGGTCATGGCCTGGCCGACGATCTCGACCGCCTGCCGCGACAGGTCGTGGCGGTCCACGAATTCCTCCGAGGCCAGGACGACCGCGCCGGACCCGTCGGAGGTCGGCGAGCACTGCAGCTTCGTGAGCGGGTCGTAGATCATGCGCGAGCCCAGGATGTCATCGAGCGTGTACTCGTCCTGGAACTGTGAATACGGGTTGTTCACAGAGTGCTTGTGGTTCTTGTATCCGATCCTGGCGAAGTGCTCGGCGGTGGTGCCGTACTTCTTCATGTGCTCGCGCCCGGCCGCGCCGAACATCCACGGGGCCACCGGGAACAGCACCTCGGAGATCTCCGCGAGCGCCATGATGTGGCGCGCCATGGGCTGTTCGCGATCGTCCCAGGTGGAGCCGAGCGAGCCCGGCTGCATCTTCTCGAAGCCCAGCGCCAGCGTGCAGTCGGCCAGCCCGCCCCGGATCGTCTGTGCCGCAAGGTAGAGCGCCGTCGAGCCGGTGGAGCAGTTGTTGTTGACATTGATCACCGGAATGCCGGTCAGTCCCAGTTCGTAGACGGCGCGCTGGCCGGAGGTGGATTCACCGTAGACGTAGCCGACATAGGCCTGCTCGATCTCGCGGTAGTCGATTCCGGCGTCGGCGAGGGCCTTGGTCCCCGACTCCCGGGCCATGTCCGGGTAGTCCCAGTCACTGCCGTCCTCGTTCTTGCGCCGCCCCGGCTTCTCGAACTTCGTCATGCCGACGCCGACGACGTAGACCTTGTTCGTCATCGAACTCCTCACATAGGGGAACGAAAACAAACATACAAAGCTGTATGTAACTAGGCAAGAGGGCGGCGGTGTTCTCGACATCTAGCACAAGATCGGCAGCTCCGGCCGGCACACCGGGACATACCGCCGATGCGGTGACCCCACCCGCGCAAACGGCGAAGGCCCCCGCCGCACACCGCGGCGAGGGCCTTCGGGCCGGATCGATCAGCTATTCGTCGGCGATCCGGAAGTCGGGCATCCGCGCCTCGGCCGCCAGGCGCAACTGCGCCGAAGCCCGCAGCCAGCGCCGGTGCGCCCGCTCGGGATCGGGAGAAATGAAGTTGGTCACCAGGATTCCGCGCAGCGTGTCCATCGCGGTGTAGGCGAAATCGCGAACGTTCTTGCGGTCCAGCTCATTCGGCACCAACTGCGCGACGGCCAGCAGCACCGCGTTGTTCACGAACGGCTCGACCTTCTCCATCTCGACCGCGAGCACCCGATCCGTGCGGCTGGCCACCCACAATTCGATGGCCGCGACGAACAGCGGGCCCTGATGCAGCTCCCACATGGCCTCCAGGGTGGCGCCGATCGGATCGTCCCCGGTGCGGACCCGCCGGATCTCCTTCATGGCCGCCTCGGTGCGCCGCTGCGCCAGATGACTGATCGCCGCGACCACCAGCTCGCTCTTGGAACCGAAATGATGCACCTGCGCGCCCCGGGTCACGCCCGCGCGCTCGGCCACCCGTGGCGTCGTCGTCCCGGCGTAGCCGTACTCGACGAGGCAGTCGATGGTGGCGTCCAGCAGCCGCGTCCGGGTCTCGGTGCTGCGCTGTTCCTGGGTGCGGCGCGGGGGTTTCGAGACGGCGGAGCTGGTCATGGGGGGATCTTACACTTACATACACTCGTGTATGTTCACGCCGGGGGTGCGGGCCGGACTCCGGCCCGCACCCTGACAGCGGGCGAGATTACGTCTGGGAGTTGTACATGCAGGCGTCGCAGAACCAGCCGGTGGCGGTCATGACGCAGTCGTTGAGCCGGACGTTCTGGTTGCCGATGACTTGGCGACAGTTGATCGCACAGCCATTGAGATCACTACCGCAGGTCACCGGGTCGGCGGAGGAGACGGCGGGCACTGCCAGCCCGAGCAGCACACCTCCGGCGAGCACAGCGATTCGAACAGCACGCATGACGGATACGTCCTTTCCGCAAGAGAAGAAGGTGTCCGGTCGAGAGCGCTCGTATTCGGCCGATAACTCGACGAGATTAACCCCGTTCGATGTGAATTCCGATCAATGAACGCTGTGAGTCTTTCACCCTGAATGTGAGGTTTACACCGGTGTGCCGTGCAGGTTTTCACGGCCCACCACGACCGTCACCGCGAAGAGTGCCACGCCGACGACCGCCAGGCCCGCGCCGATCGCCGCCGGGGCGGTGTAGCCGAGGCCCGCGGCGATCACCACGCCGCCGAGCCACGCCCCGGCGGCGTTGGCGATGTTCAAGGCCGCATGGTTGAGAGCGGCGGCGAGGGTCTGGGCGTCGTGGGCGACATCCATCAGACGGGTCTGCAGGGCGGGGGCCAGGGCCGCGCCGGACGCGCCGACCAGGAACGCGCCGAGGGCCGCGGTGTACGGGTTGTGCGCTGCCGCAATGTATCCGGCGAGAATCACCACCATGGCCAGCAGGGAGATGAACACCGCGCGGTCGACGCCGCGGTCGGCGAGCACGCCGCCGGCGATATTGCCCGCCACCATGCCGAGGCCGAAGAGCATGAGCACCAGCGGAACCAGGCCCACCCGCAGGCCGGCGACATCGGTCAGGGTGGTGGTGATGTAGGTGTAGACGGCGAACATGCCACCGAAACCGACCGCGCCGACGAGCAGTGTCAGCAACACCTGGGGGCGACGCAGGGCGGTCAGTTCGGTGCGGGGGTCGGTCATGCGAATGCCGTGCAGGTCCGGCACGAAGCGGGAGATGGCGGCGACGGTCGCGATACCGATCACGGCGACCACCACGAAAGCGTTCCGCCAGCCCAGGTTCTGGCCCAGCCAGGTGGCTGCGGGAACGCCGACGACATTGGCGGCGCTCAGACCCAGCATAACTGCGGCAACCGCCTTGGCACGCTGCCCCGCCGGTGCCAGCGAGGCCGCCGCCAGCGACGCCACACCGAAGTACGCGCCGTGCGGCAGGCCCGAGACGAACCGCGCCACGGTCAGCGTCGAGAAGCCGGGTGCGATCACGCTGGCCGCATTACCCAGTGTGAATGCCGCCATCAACGCCATCAGCAGCCGCTTGCGGGGGACCCGCGCGCACAGCGCCGCGATCACCGGCGCACCGACGACCACACCCAGCGCGTAGGCCGAAACAATGTGTCCGGCAGTCGGTTCGGAGACCTTCATGGAGTCGGCGATATCGGGCAGCAAACCCATGGTGACGAATTCGGTGGTACCGATTCCGAACCCACCCAGGGCCAGCGCCAGCATGGCGGGCACATGCCACCGCTCGCGTGGCCCCGCCTCGGGCGCGGACCCGACGGCCTCGGGCGCGGACCCGACGGGACGATCCATCCCGTCGGGGCTCATCTCATCGGCGGCGGATGCGGTGGTGGCTGCGGACACGGATTCGGGCACAACCAAGCGCAACACAGTGGCGAACCGTCCCGATACCGTCCGGTCCGGTGATTTCACTCACCGACCGGCCCGGATCAGGGCCGGCCCACGCCACGCGACCGCCGGGACGCTGGTCCCGGCGGGCTGCCCGCGCGCCCCCGGTCAGACCGTGGCTGGTGCGGCGACCCGGCTGGGATCCGCCTCGCCGAGCGGCGGAATGACGGGAAAGTTGCTGCGGAACAAGCCATCCGGGTCGAACCGGTCCTTGATCTCCAGCAACCGAGCCAGCGTGACCGGATCGAAGACCGCGGCCGGGGTCTCACCGGAATCCAGGTAGGTGAACGGCTTCCGGCCACTCAGATACGGACGCAGCGCATCCACCACGGCGTCACCGCGCTCGACGACGACCGCCTCGAAGTCCGCGGTCGGCGCGGGGCCCAGCAGCGACAACAGGTACGGCTCGGCGATCCCGCCCGCGCAGCCCGCGTCGGCGCGCGGCCGGGTCAGCGCGCCACCCAGATGCCGGACCTGGACCAGCGCGAGCGGCCCCACCCCGCCCCGCGGTGCCGCAGCGGCCAGCAGCGCGTCGCTCACCCGCGCGGAGAACTCGGTGAGCAGCTCACCGCGCACCCGGGCCGGGCTGGGGTCGGCCGGCTCCATGCAGACACCGCCGACCTGCGCGGCATCCAGCGGCCGCCGGGTGTCCAGCACCGCACCCGGAATCTCGTCGAACAACCGCAGCGGACCCGTCACCGCGCCCAGCGCGACCACATCAACGGCCACCATGGCCCGGCCGCGCAGCATCTCGGGAATCTCGGGGAACGGCGGGAACTGCACGAGGGTCAGCCAAAGGCTCAGTCCCTCTTCGGCTTCCGCGGTGGCCTGCCGGAAGGCCGCGACGACCGCCTCGGTTTGCTCTGCGGGCCAGAGTATGCGGCCGCCGAAAAGCTCGGCCGCGTCGAACAATTCGAATTCCATGCCGGTCACCAGCGCGAAATCGCCACCGCCGCCGCGCAGGGCCCAGAACAGCTCGGGCTCGGAGTCCGTGGTCACCCGGCGCTGATCGCCGTCCGCGGTCACCACCTCCAGCGCTCGCACCGCATGCGCGGCGTAGCCGCGGCTGCGCGCGAACCAGCCGACACCGCCGCCCAGCGTGTACCCCGTCACCCCGACCACCGCGGAACTGCCGCAGGCTCCGGCCAATCCGTGTGCGGCGGCCCGCTCCAGCACCGGCTGCCACGCCACCCCCGCCTGCACCCGTGCCACCCGCGCCGCGGGGTCGATCTCGATCCCGTCCAGCGCCCGGGTCGTCACCAGCACGGTCCCGTCCGCCGACGAGGAGGGGCTGTGCCCCGTCGCCCGCGTGCTCAGTGGCAGCTCGGCCGCCGCCGCGAACCGCACCAGCGCCGCGGCGTCGGCCGCGTCCGCGACCTCCACCACCGCCGAAACCCGCTGCCGCACGGCGAGATTCCACGGGGTGCTCGCCTGTTCGAAACCCTCGTCCCCGGGTACCAGCACCCGGCCCCGCACCACAGTGCGCAGTTCGCCACCGATCGCCGTCATCGCTCCTCCTTCGCCGCCGCGCGTACCGCGGCCGAACCCCATCTGTCACAGGGGTATTGACCGTTCGATCGGGTGCGTTAACCCGTTGGCACGCGGCCATGCTGGCAAGGACCGTGTGAACGTTTCGTGATCACGGCCGGCAGAACCCCGAAAACAGTTCGGGCACCCGCCCACCCACCGGTTCCGATGGGGGCAGGTGCCCGTGTGGCGCGGTGGATGGTCCTGGCCGGGACTGTGGTCCCGGCCGCCATCTTCACCGCTTCGCGCTGTTCACGTTCGTCGGCGCGTGGGAGCATGCGCTCCTGGGTTTTCAGGGGTGGCCCCTGAACAACCTCTTGCCCTTGGGGTTTCAGGGGCTTGCCCCTGAGAGTCCCGAGAGCTGGGATCTTCTTTCTAGCGCAGCTCGCGAGCCAGGTTGGCGTCCAGCACGCCGAGGAACTCCTCGGTGGTCAGGTAGCCCTGGTCGCCGCCGACCAGCAGCGCGAGGTCCTTGGTCATCTGGCCGGACTCGACCGTCTTGATGACGACATCCTCGAGCGTCTGGGCGAAGCCGATCACCTCGGGGGTGTTGTCCAGCTTGCCGCGGTGGGCCAGGCCACGCGTCCACGCGAAGATCGAGGCGATCGGGTTGGTGGAGGTGGGCTTGCCCTGCTGGTGCTGACGGTAGTGCCGGGTCACGGTGCCGTGCGCCGCCTCGGCCTCACAGGTGCGGCCGTCCGGGGTGAGCAGCACGGAGGTCATCAGACCCAGCGAGCCGAAGCCTTGCGCCACGGTGTCGGACTGCACATCGCCGTCGTAGTTCTTGCAGGCCCAGACGTAGCCACCCTCCCACTTGAGCGCGGAGGCGACCATGTCGTCGATCAGGCGGTGCTCGTAGGTGAGACCGGCCGCGTCGAACTCTTCCTTGAACTCGGTCTCGTACACCTCCTGGAAGGTGTCCTTGAACATGCCGTCGTAGGCCTTGAGGATGGTGTTCTTGGTCGACATGTACACCGGGTAGTTCTGCTGCAGGCCGTAGTTCAGCGAGGCCCGCGCGAAGTCCCGGATCGAGTCCTTGAAGTTGTACATGCCCATGATCACGCCGCCGTCTTCCGGCATGCGGACGACCTCGTGCTGGATCGGCTCGGAGCCGTCCTCGGGCGTGAAGGTCAGGGTGACGGTGCCCGCCTGGTGCACCTTGAAATCGGTGGCGCGGTACTGGTCACCGAAGGCGTGGCGGCCGATGATGATCGGCTTGGTCCAGCCCGGGACCAGACGCGGCACATTGGAGATGATGATCGGCGCACGGAAGATGGTGCCGCCGAGGATGTTGCGGATGGTGCCGTTCGGCGACCGCCACATCTTCTTCAGACCGAACTCCGTGACGCGGGCCTCATCCGGGGTGATCGTCGCGCACTTCACACCCACGCCGTGCTTCTTGATGGCGTTGGCGGCGTCGATGGTCACCTGATCATCGGTCTTGTCGCGGTACTCGATGCCGAGGTCGTAATACTCGAGGTTCACATCGAGATACGGGTTGATCAGTTTGTCCTTGATGAACTGCCAGATGATCCGGGTCATCTCGTCGCCATCGAGTTCGACGACGGTCCCTTCAACCTTGATCTTGGACATGGATCTTCGTGTCCTCCTAGGAAGGTGGTGCTCCCATTGCACGGCCGGTGAGCACCGCTTGTAGCGGACCCCAGCTGTTCAACAGACAACGTATACGCATGGCGCTCGGCACGGGACCTGTGGTGCCAAGTCCACGTACGCTGTGGCGTCAAGCAAGACAAGCGTACTGCTGCTATCGATCTCACCGCTCGGGTGGCCCCCGCTGTGCGGGATTCAGTGCGGTTACCGATAAGTAGCTTTTCGCGTGACTTTACGCACTTTCCAGGATGCGAAAACCCGCGGC
The DNA here is from genome assembly GCF_050942175.1 of Nocardia sp. CA-151230. Taxonomy (NCBI): domain Bacteria; kingdom Bacillati; phylum Actinomycetota; class Actinomycetes; order Mycobacteriales; family Nocardiaceae; genus Nocardia; species Nocardia sp. CA-151230. The sequence continues at coordinate 1,156,673 of NZ_CP192061.1, read as the reverse complement.
CCGCGGCAACCCCCAAACCCGCGGACCGCGGGATATATGTTGTCGCGACCCGCGGGTGAATAGTCGGCCGGTCAGACGCCCACGTGCACGTGCTCGGAACCTTCGAGCAGATTTTCCGGCTTGTCCCGCACCATGAACGCGATGATCGGAATGGTCACCAGGAAGAACCCCGCGCCGATCAGGAACGCGATGTCATAGGAATGAATCGCGGCCCGGGCCATCACGTGGTCGACGCCCGGATTGTTCTTCGCGAACCGCTCGGCCACCTGCACCGCGATCGTCGACAGCAGCGCGGTGCCGATCGCGCCGCCCACCTGCTGCGCGGCATTGAGCAGCGCGCTGGCGACACCGGAGTCACGCTCCTCGACCTGGTGCAGCGCCGTGGTCTGCATGGCCACGAACAGCCCGCCCATGCCGAGCGCGATAAGAATCACTGCCGGCAGCACGCCCCCGGCGTAGCTGTCCCCGAAGCTCAGCCGCGACAGGTACAGCAGCCCGGCCATGCCCAGCACCGAACCGGTGATCATGAGCGGCCGCGGCCCGATCCGCGGCAGCAGCCCGCTCGCGACGCCCGCGGAGACGACGATGCCGATCGGGAAGGGCAGGAACGCCACCCCCGCCTTCAGCGCCGACCAGCCCAGCGTGATCTGGAAGTAGTAGCTCATGTTGATGAACATGGCGAACATGGCGATCGGCAGCAGCAGCGCCACCAGGAACGAGCCGCCCCGGTTGATCTCCCCCGGAATACGCAGCGGCAGTAGCGGATTCGACGAGCGCCGCTCGATGGCGACGAAGGCGGCCAGCAGCGCGACGCCCGCGATCAGCAGGGCCAGGGTGGTGCTCGCGGTCCAGCCGTCGGAGGCCGCGCGGCTGAAGCCGTAGACCACCGAGACCAGGCCGAGCGTGGCGGTCACCGCGCCGGGCAGGTCATAGCCGCCGGTGCGCGGCGCGGGCACGTCCCGGACCACGAAGGCGAGTGCGCCCAGGAAGGCGATCAGCGCGATCGGGGCGTTGACCAGCAGGCACCAGCGCCAGTTGGCGTATTCGGTGAGCGCCCCGCCCACGATCAGGCCGATGGCCGCGCCACCCGCGGACACACCCGCGAAGACGCCGAAGGCGCGAGCACGCTCCCTGGCCTCGGTGAAGGTGACCGACACCAGTGACAGCGCGGCCGGCGCGAGCAGGGCGGCGAACGCGCCCTGCAGCCCGCGCCCGGCGAAGAGTTCCGCGCCGTTCTGCGCGAGCCCGGCCAGCGCCGACGCGCCGGCGAAGCCGACCAGGCCGATCAGGAACATGCGGCGGCGGCCCAGGTAGTCGGCGAGGCGGCCGCCGAGCAGCAGCAGGCCGCCGAAGATCAGCGTGTAGGCGGTGAGCACCCACTGCCGGTCGCCGTCGCTGATGCCCAGGTCACGCTGGGCGAAAGGCATGGAGATGGTGACGATGGTGGCGTCCAGCACCACCATCAGCTGGGCGATAGCGAGTACGCCCAGGGCCCACCAGCGCGCAGCTCCGCGCCGGTCGGCGCTTTGTGATCGGTCTTCGAGTGTTGTTGTCGCGGCGGTCATGTCGTCTCCTCACGGACGGTCGGGAACACCCTCGACAATCTTGACCCCTGAGGCCAATTGACGTCAAGAGAAATTTGTCGCACTGCGACAGTTGGCATAATGGGACACGAGAAGCGCTCGAACCCTTACCATGGAGGTATGTCGGAGTTGTCAACTCACCTCGGTGTGATCGCACGTCACCGGCCGGGCCTGCGTGAGCGGAAGAAGGAACAGACCCGGGCGCGGATCATCGACGTCGCCCTGCGGCTGTGCGACGACCAGGGCTTCGACGCCACCACCGTGGAACAGATCGCCGACGAGGCCGACGTCTCGCCGCGCACCGTGAACCGGTACTTCGACAGCAAGGAAGACATCGTCATCGCGCCCATCGCCGACTGGGCGCGGGCACACGCGGATGCGCTGCGCGAGCAGCCGAGCACCGGCAACGAGCTGAAAGCGCTGCTGGACAGCTTCCTGGCCATCGTGGACCGCGTGGTCGACCACGACGAACCGCTGCCCTTCCGCTGGTTCCAGCAAATGCAGCGCATCATCCGGTCCACCGCCGCGGTACGGGCGTGCAGCATGGCCGCCACCGAGAACAAGACCGAGCAGACCGCGCAGGTGCTGGCCGAACGCCTCGGCACCACCGTCGCAGATCTGCGAGTTCGGTTGCTGCTCGGCACCTTCCACGCCATCATGCGGGCCGGCACCGAATCGGACTTCGATTCCGGCTTCGCCGACGAGCGTCTGATCGCGTCACCGCGCCGCATGGCGGAGGCCGTGGTCGGCGCGTATCACGAATTCGTTCGCACCTGCGCGGAGCCCGCTGTGGCCAGCCCCACTTCCGAAACACCGGCGTCCGCCCGCTAGAATCGCGCGACAGGTCAAGAGCATCAGCGTTAAGGCCCCGGCTTGCTGATCGGCAACCCTCCAGCTGCGGTGGGGTGCTCCGGGTGCAGACCCGGCGTTCGAAGGCCGAACGCAAGCGCAACTAGGAGGTCTACCGAAATGTGTTGGTGTCGAAGCCCATTCGCCTCTCGATAACATCAAACTTCCGCCACTCGGCGACCTTGTTTTTGGAGCAGAACACATGAGTGACTCGACCGCGCCCGCGGCCGTCTCGGCTGACGGCAACCTGGATCCGGCCGGCTGGTCCTTCGAGACCAAGCAGATTCACGCCGGACAGGCTCCCGATCCGGCCACCGGAGCCCGCGCCCTGCCCATCTACCAGACCACCTCCTACGCCTTCCGCGACACCGATCACGCCGCCGCGCTGTTCGGGCTCGCCGAGCCGGGCAATATCTACACCCGCATCATGAACCCCACCCAGGACGCGGTGGAGCAGCGCATCGCCGCGCTCGAGGGCGGTGTGGCCGCGCTGCTGCTGGCCTCCGGTCAGGCCGCGGAGACCTACGCGATCCTGAATCTGGCGCAGGCCGGCGACCACATCGTGGCCAGCCCGCACCTGTACGGCGGCACCTACAACCTGCTGCACTACTCGCTGCCCAAGCTGGGCATCGAGGTCAGCTTCGTCGAGGATCCGGACGATCTCGAGCAGTGGCGCACGGCCGTGCGGCCCAACACCAAGGCGTTCTACGGGGAGACGGTCGCCAATCCGAGCAGCTCGGTGCTCGACATCCCGGGCATCGCCGAGGTCGCGCACGCGGCGGGCGTGCCGCTGATCGTGGACAACACCGTCGCCACGCCGTACCTGATCCAGCCGCTGCGACTGGGCGCGGACATCGTCGTGCACTCGGCCACCAAATACCTGGGCGGGCACGGCTCCGCGGTCGCGGGCGTGATCGTGGACGGCGGCAACTTCGACTGGACCGTGCGGGACGCGGCGGGTGAGTCCCGCTTCCCGGGTTTCACCACCCCGGATCCCAGCTACCACGGCGCCGTGTTCGCCGATCTCGGCGCGCCGGCCTACGCGCTCAAGGCGCGGGTACAGTTGCTGCGCGATCTGGGTGCGGCGGTGTCGCCGTTCAACGCCTTCCTCATCGCGCAGGGCATCGAGACGCTGAGCCTGCGCGTCGAGCGGCACGTGGCCAATGCCCAGGCCGTGGCCGAGTTCCTGGCCGAGCAGCCCGGCGTCGAGAAGGTCTACTACGCAGGACTGCCCAGCTCCCAGTGGTTCGAGCGGGGCAAACAGCTGGCACCCAAGGGCGTCGGCGCCATCGTCTCCTTCGAGCTGGCCGGTGGCGTGGACGCCGGCAAGAAGTTCGTGGAGGCGCTGGTGCTGCACAGCCACGTCGCTAACATCGGCGATGTGCGCTCGCTCGTCATCCACCCGGCCTCCACCACGCATTCCCAGCTGACTCCCGCCGAACAACTGGCGTCCGGTGTCACACCTGGTCTGGTCCGGTTGGCCGTGGGTATCGAGGGGATCGGCGACATCCTGGCGGATCTGCGCGCCGGACTGACGGCGGCGGCAAATTGACCGTGAACATCGAATCGAACACGGCCCGGCACGCGGCGGAGCTGCTGTTGCCGCCGCCCGACGGGACGCTCGGCAGCATTGCCATCGGGGATATCGAGCTCGAGACCGGAGCCGTCATTCCCGATGTCACGCTGGCTGTGCAGCGGTGGGGCGAACTATCGGCGAACGCGGACAACGTGGTGCTCGTGGAGCACGCGCTGACCGGTGATTCGCACGTGGTGGGCCCCGCCGACGTGCACCACGGCCAGGCCGGCTGGTGGGACGGCATCGTGGGTCCCGGCGCGCCGGTGGACACCCGCGAGTGGTGTGTCATCGCCACCAATGTGCTCGGCGGCTGTAAGGGCAGCACCGGGCCGTCGTCGCTGGCGGCGGACGGAAAACCCTGGGGCGCAAGGTTTCCCGAGATCTCCATCCGCGATCAGGTGGCCGCCGAGATCACGCTGTTCGACCTGCTCGGCATCGACCGCCTGGCCGCCGTGGTGGGCGGCTCCATGGGCGGCATGCGGGTGCTGGAATGGATGGTCGCCCGGCCCGAGCGGGTCGGGGCGGCCCTGGTGCTGGCGGTCGGCCCGCGCGGCACCGCCGACCAGATCGGCACCCAGACCACCCAGATCGCGGCCATCACGGCCGATCCGGACTGGCAGGGCGGCAACTACCACGGCACCGGGCGCGCCCCGATGACCGGCATGGGCATCGCCCGGCGCATCGCGCACCTGACCTATCGCACCGAGTTCGAGCTCGACCACCGCTTCGAGAACCATGCCCAGGGCGATGAGGACCCGTGGGCGGGTGGGCGTTACGCGGTGCAGAGCTATCTGGAGTACCAGGCCGACAAGCTGATCTCACGGTTCGACCCGGCCACCTATGTGCTGCTCACCGAGGCCATGAACCGCCACGACGTGGGCCGCGGCCGCGGCGGTATCGCGGCGGCGCTGGGGTCCACGCCGGTGCCGTGCGTGGTCGGCGGGGTGGACTCGGATCGGCTGTACCCGCTGCGCACCCTGCAGGAGCTGGCCGATCTGCTGCCGGGTTCCAAGGGGCTGGAGATCATCCGGTCCCGGGACGGCCACGACGGGTTCCTGACCGAGACCGAGGCGGTCGGCAAGCTCATGCTGGAGACGATGGACCTGGCCCGCACCCTGCGCGAGTCGGACCGCTGAAACAACGCTGCCCGTCCGCTGCATCTCCGCTGCCTCACCGGAGGCGCGTTACCTCGCGTATCGTGTCCGTTTCGCGCGAATTGCCGTGACGCGCTTCCGGTTTCGCGCACATGACACCTCCGTAACCGTCAGCCCGGAATACGTGTGCGCGAGGCTCGGCACCCGTAATGTATTCAGGCATGACCGCCGCATTCGATGACATGGATCTACGCGATCTCGTCGATCTGCTCTCCGAGGACGAGCAGCGTGAACTTCGCCCGGCCATACTCCGTGTCCTGCACAGACTCCCCGACCAGGAAGTGTTGCGCCGCGAGCTCGGCCGCCGCATGACCTCGGTCTAGCAATCCCCCAGCGCCGCGGGTTCGCGGCCACCATCCGATCGAACATTCAGTGCCGCGACTCCGGTCGCGGCCCCGACCTCGGCGCGGTCTAGGTGACGCCGAGGCTGCTGATGGTCGCGGCCAGCACGATGATCGCGCCGCCCAGCACCGTCAGCCAGGCGACGTCGAAACCCTTGCTACGCACCGCGAGCAGACCGGCCCGGTCGGTCGGCAGAATCAGCCGCAGTGCCGCGGCCAGCAGCGCCCCGCCGCCGAAGAAGAACGTGCCGCGCCGCCAGCGGTCCCAGGCCAGGAAGACCACGGCCACCACCAGCACCATCGCTACCAGCAGTATGGGCAGATTGTCCCGGACGAACTCCCCCGCACGACTGCTACGGCTCTCGGGTGCGGCATGGGCTGGACTCACCGCACGAGCTTATCCGGCCCTCTGCGATGCTGGAGCCCGTGTTCCATCTCGTGTTCTTCGAACCTCGCATCCCCCCGAATACCGGCAATGCCATTCGGCTGGCGGCCGGTACCGGCTGCGAACTGCACCTGATCGAACCGCTCGGCTTCGACCTGTCCGAGCCGAAACTGCGCCGGGCCGGGTTGGACTACCACGACCTGGCCGTCGTCACCGTGCACAAAAGTCTCGCCGCCGCGTGGGATGCCATTGGGCCCGAGCGAGTCTTCGCCTTCACCGCGACGGCCACCACCCACAGCACCGATGTCGCCTATCGCTCGGGCGATGTGCTGCTCTTCGGGCCCGAGCCGACCGGGTTGCCCGAGGAGGTGCTCGCCGATCCCCGCGTCACCGAGCAGCTGCGCATCCCGATGCTGCCGGGCCGGCGCTCGATGAATCTGTCCAATGCCGCGGCCGTCGCCGTGTACGAGGCCTGGCGCCAGCTGGGTTTTCCGGGCGCGGTCTGAGCATCCGGGCGCGGTCCGGGTTTCCGGGCGCGGTCCGGGTTTCCGGGGGCGGTCCGGGTTTCCGGGGGCGGGTTCGAATCAGTCGTCGATTTCGAAGCGCTTGAAGCGGGAGGTCGCGCCGCCCGTCAGGCGGACCGCGGATTTGGGGACGCCGTAGTGAGCGGCCAGCAGCTCGATGGCTGCTCTGTTGGCCTTGCCCTCCACCGCCGGGGCACGCACGTACAGCTGCAGCGCCCCGTCGTCGAGGATCTCGACCAGGGGCCCCTTCTTGCTGCCGGGTTTGATGGTCGCCCGGACTATGGCCACACCGCACTCCCTTCCTGACTCGTCGAGGCCCATTGTCTCGGATGCGTCCGGGGTCAACAGCCGGGGTCTGCGATAGAAGCCACAGAAAACGGGGTAAGCGAGGGAGGGCGTGAAGCCGTAGTGTCCGGTGTGCCGTGGCGGAAGGTCGCCCCGAAAGGAAAAGCAAGATGGTCAAGCGTCTCGTATTACTGCTGTCGGCCTTACTGGGGGTGATCCTGCTGGCGACGGGGGCGGCCGCGGCCGGACCGGTCACGGTGCACGACGACTCCAAGGTGCTGGACGTCGCCAAGGTGACGGATGCGGCGAACCAGCTGTCGAATCCGGTGCAGATCTTCACCACCGAGAAGTTCTCCGACGATCACGGCAAGTTCGATCAGGAGGCGCAGAGCCACGTCAAGGATCCGGCGGACGTGGTGCTGGCCATCAACACCAAGTCCAAGTTCCTGTCGATCCGCACCGGCGCGAACTCGCACATTCGCGAAACCGGTTCCGCCGGTACGGCATTCAAGAACGCCTTCGGCAGCGGCGACTACACGGGCGCGACCGTCGCGGCGCTGGGCGCGCTGAAGTCGGCGACCGATCAGGCCGCGCCCACCAGCGCCCGGGCCGGCAATCCGGCGCCTGCGCCCGCCGCGAAACCCGAATCCAAGGGCAGCGGCTGGGGGTGGCTGGGCATTCTGTGCCCGATCGTGATCATCGGCGGCATCATCGCGGCCGTCGTCGCGTTCTTCCGCCGCCGCCGCGGCAACCCGCCGCCCCCGCCCGGCGGCGGTGGCTTCGGTGGCGGCTATGCCCCCGGCGGTCCCGGCTACGGCGCTCCCGGCTACGGCAACCCGCCCTACGGCAGCGGGCGGGGCGGCATGAGCCCCGGCGCGGCCGCGGGTCTCGGCGCGGTCGGCGGCGCGGTCGGAGGCGGCCTGCTCGGCTATGAACTCGGCCGGATGGAAGGCGAACACGAGGAGCGCGAGCGCCATGACTACGGCCCGCCCCCGGAGTCCGGCGGTGGCTACGACCCCGGCCCGCAGCAGTGGGGCGGGGGCGGCGGAGACTACGACTTCGGCGGCGGCAGCGACTTCGGCGGCGGCGGCAGCGACTTCGGCGGCGGTGGCGGCGATTTCGGCGGCGGTGGCGACTCCGGCGGTGGTGGCGGCGACTTCTGACCGCTCACTCGCGTCGGCCCGCACCGATGCCGGCTCCGCCCCGGCGGCCACCGAAATATGGTGCCGGCGGCCGTGTTCAGCGGAAGTCGCGGGAACGGCCCTCGATGCGCAGGTCCATGCGCTGCAGATGGTCGGCGACGATGGTGACCGCGCCCTCGGCGTTCTGCACCCGCCCGCGGATGAGCAGGGCGCGCGCGGTGGTGGCCAGGCGGCGGTAGCGGGCCCAGAGGCCGACCGAGCAGACCACGTTCACCATGCCGGTCTCGTCCTCCAGATTGAGGAAGGTGACCCCGCCCGCGGTGGCCGGACGCTGCCGGTGGGTGACCGCGCCGCCGACGAGAACCCGTGTGCCGTCACGAATGTCGAGCAGCTGCGCGGCGGGAATGACGCCGAGCGCATCGAGGCGCTCGCGCAGGAATTCGGTCGGGTAGCTGCCGGGCGAGACGCCGGTGGCCCACACGTCGGCGGCGGCCAGCTCCAGCGCGCTCATCCCGGGCAGGGCGGGTGCGGCGGTGGCCGCGCCGGTGCCGGGCAGCCGGTCGGGCCGTTCCCCCGCGGCCGCGCCCGCCGCCCACAGCGCCTCGCGCCGGGTGCCGCCGAGACTGGTCAGCGCGCCCGCGGTGGCCAGCGCTTCGGCCTGCGGCACGCTCAGCTCCACGCGCCCGGTGAGGTCGAGAAACGTGGTGTAGGGCCCGATTTCGCGGGCGGTCACGATCTGTTCGGCCAGCTCGGTGCCGATGTGCCGGACCGCGGCCAGCCCCAGCCGGATCTCCAGGCCCCGCGCCTCCAGGGTCGCCTCGGCCAGGCTGTGGTTGATGTCGGGCCCGTGCACCACCACCCCGTGCCGTCGCGCGTCGGCGACCAGCGACTGCGGCGAGTAGAACCCCATCGGCTGGGCGCGCAGCAGTCCGGCGCAGAACGCGGCCGGGTGATGAAGTTTGAACCACGCCGAGTAGAACACCAGTGAGGCGAAACTCTGCGAATGGCTTTCCGGGAAACCGAAATTCGCGAAGGCGTACACCTTCTCGTAGATGCGGTCGGCCACCTCGCCGGTGATGCCGTGCAGGCCCTTCATGCCCTGATAGAAGCGGGCCCGCAGCCGTTCCATCTTCTCCGGTGACCGTTTGGATCCCATGGCGCGGCGCAGCTGATCGGCCTCGGCGGCGGTGAATCCGGCGACGTCCACGGCCATCTGCATGAGCTGCTCCTGGAACAGCGGGACGCCGAGGGTGCGTTCCAGCGCATTCTCCAGTGCCGGATGGTCGTAATCGGGCTCCTCCCTGCCATTGCGGCGACGGATGTAGGGGTGCACCGACCCGCCCTGGATCGGTCCCGGCCGGATGAGTGCCACCTCCACCACCAGGTCGTAGAAATTCCGCGGCTTCAGGCGCGGCAGGGTCGCCATCTGCGCGCGGGACTCCACCTGGAAGACGCCGACGGAGTCGGCGCGGCACAGCATGTCGTAGACGGCTTCCTCGCCCAGGTCCAGCCGATGCAGTTCGACGGTGTGCCCCTTGTGCTCGGCCACCAGGTCGATCATGTAGTGCAGCGCCGACAGCATGCCCAGCCCGAGCAGGTCGAACTTGACCAGTCCCGCCGACGCGCAGTCGTCCTTGTCCCACTGCAGCACACTGCGATCGGCCATGCGCGCCCATTCGGTCGGGCACACGTCGGCGATGGGCCGGTCGCAGATCACCATGCCGCCGGAGTGGATGCCCAAATGCCTTGGCAGCCCCTCCAGTTCACCGGCCAGCGTGAGCACGTCGCCGGGGATGTCGGTGTGCTGTTCTTCCGCCACGCCCGTCCAGCGGCTCACCTGTTTGCTCCAGGCGTCCTGCTGTCCGGTCGAAAAGCCCAGGGCGCGTGCGGCATCCCGCACCGCGGAGCGCCCGCGGTAGGTGATCACATTGGCCACCTGCGCCGCGTACTCGCGCCCGTATTTGGCGTAGACGTGCTGGATGGCCTCCTCGCGCCGATCCGATTCGATGTCCACGTCGATGTCCGGTGGCCCGTCCCGCTCCGGCGACAGGAACCGTTCGAACAGCAGCTTGTTGGCGACCGGGTCCACATTGGTGATGCCGATGGCGTAGCAGACCGCCGAATTGGCCGCGGAACCCCGGCCCTGGCAGAGGATGTCGTTGTCGCGGCAGAAGCTGACGATGTCGTGCACGACCAGGAAGTAGCCCGGGAAGTTCAGGGTGGCGATCACGTCCAGTTCGTGTTCCAGCTGCCGGTAGGCGTCCGGGTTCCCGGCCCGTGGCCCGTAGCGGCGAGCCGCGCCGCGGAGGGTGAGCTCGCGCAGCCACGAGTTCTCGTCGTGGCCGTCCGGCACGTCGAAGGGCGGCAGTTGGGGCGCGATCAGCCGCAGATCGAACGCGCAGTCCCGGCCCAGCGCAACGGCATTCGCCACCGCCTCGGGGCAGGCGGCGAACAGCCGCGCCATCTCGTCACCGGAGCGCAGGTGCGCGCCGCCGGTGGGAGCCAGCCAGCCGGCCATGTCGTCGAGGCTGGAGCGAGCCCGGATGGCGGCCAGCGCCATGGCTCGGCGCCGGTGCGGCGGGGCCGCGAAATGCGCTCCGGTGGTGGCGAGTACGGGCAGCCCGAGCCGGTCGGCGAGGGCGATGAGCCGGGCATTGCGCTCATCGTCCTCGGGGATGCCGTGGTGGGTGAGCTCCACGCTCACCTGCTCGCGCCCGAATCGTTCGATCAGATCGCGCAGCGCCGCCTCGGCCGCCGCGTCGCCCTGCTGAAGCGCCTGTCGCACAGTCCCTTTGCGGCAGCCGGTGAGAATGTGCCAGTGCCCGCCCGCCGCGGCGGTGAGCCGTTCCAGGTCGTAGCGCAGGATGCCCTTCTCCCCCGCCGCCATGTGCGCGGCGGCCATCTCCCGCGACAGCCGCCGGTACCCCTCCTGTCCGCGTGCCAGCACCAGCAGGTGCGGTCCGGCCGGGTCGGGCGTGCCGGTGCGCGGCTCGGAATTCAGTGCGTCCGAGTCGGATTCGCGGCCGCGCCGCCGCCCGCGGGGCGCCAGGTGCGCACCGGCGCGGGCCGCGGTGCCGATGGACAGCTCGGCGCCGAAGATGGTCGGCATCCGCCATTCCCGCGCCGCCTCCGCGAACCGCACCACGCCGTAGAACCCGTCGTGGTCGGTCAGCGCGAGGGCCTCCAGGCCCAGTCGCACAGCCTCCTCCACGAGTTCTTCGGGCTGGCTGGCGCCATCGAGGAAGCTGTAGGCCGAGTGCGTGTGCAGCTCGGCGTACGGCACCGCCGATCGCGCGACCCGCCCGAGTTCCCCGGCCTCGTACTTCTCCCGCTTCCGCGACCAGGCCGGGCTGTCGCCGCCGTCGCCGTCGACCGGCTTGCGCGCGGGATCGGGCCGTCCGGACAGCACCCGTTCCATCTCCGCCCAGGAAGGCGGGCCATTGTGCCAGCCCATGACGCACCTCCTCCACAATCCGACCGGTCTTGAGTATCGAACATACATTCGAAACCGATTGGTCTCTACAGCGGCACGCACCAAATCCCAGGAGGCCGATTCGGGGGTGGGCAACCACACCGTGGCGCGGTAACTTACTTTGGAGTAAGTTCGAGGCAATTCCACCTGCAAGGGAGCAGAAATGATGGCATCGCGAAGCGATTCGGTCAGGGGTGGCGGCGAGGCGACGGGCGGGCCCGATACCTCGGCCGACAACGGCACCGGTTACCTGGCCCGACGCCGCGCCCGCCGCGATCTGACCGGCAAGCACGTCGTCATCACCGGCGCATCCTCCGGCATCGGCCGCTCGGCCGCGCTCGCCATCGCAGAGAAGGGCGCGGTCGTCATCCTGCTGGCCCGCCGCGCCGACGAGCTGTCCACCGTGGTGGACGAGATCACCGCCGCGGGCGGCGCCGCGTTCGGCTACCCGTGCGATGTCACCGATCAGGACTCGGTCGACCGGACCCTGCAGGTCGTGCTCGACACCCACGGGCACGTCGACATGCTGGTCAACAATGCCGGCCGCTCCATCCGCCGCGCCGTGCACCGCTCCACAGACCGCATGCACGACTTCGAGCGCACCATGGCCGTCAACTACTTCGGCGCGGTGCGCATGACCCTGGGCCTGCTGCCCGGCATGCGGGAGCGCCACGACGGCCACATCGTGAACATCTCCAGCGCCGGCGTCCAGGTCGCCACCCCGCGCTTCGCCGCCTACCTGGCCAGCAAGGCCGCCCTGGACAAGTTCGCCGAGGTGACAGCGGCCGAAATGCGTTCCAGCAATATCACTTTCACCACCATCCACATGCCACTGGTCCGCACTCCCATGATCACCCCCAGCGGCGACCAGGGCACCGGCACCCAGTCCCCGGAGTGGGCGGCGGCGCTCATCGTGCGGGCCCTCACCGAGCGCCCCCGCCGTATCGACGTACCGCTCGGCACCCTGGCCGAGTACGGCTCCATGTTCGCGCCCGGCATCAAGGAGCGGGTCCTGCACCGCTACTACCGCGCCATCCCCGACTCCCCCGCCGCCAAGGGCGAGGCGGTTCCCGAGCCGGAGACGACCGACGTGGACACCGTTGTCCCGCAACGCCGCCGCCGCACGGTCCCACCCGCGGTCCGGGTAACCGGTACTGCCCTGCGCCGCGCGGCCCGGCTGGTCCCGGGTACCCACTGGTGACCACCCACCGGCGAAGCCACCACGCCGCGGCGCGCCGAAGCCCGTGCGCCCCAAGGGTTGCCGACAGGATCGGACCTGGCAGGATCTCGGCATGACCGAGGTCCGGCAGCCGGATTCCCTGTTCTCTCGACCCGAGCTCTGGGCCGCGAGCTTTCTCGACGAGTACGCCTCCGATGTGCCCGGCGGGGACCGCGCCGACCGCGAGGAGGAGTACGACGACTTCGAGGCGGAGTACGACCTCGGCGACGGGTACGTATTCCAGGTCGGATCCGGCTTCTACGGTTCCTCCCTGACACTGCGCCATCCCGGTGCCACCCGCCCGGTCGAGCTGGGCTGGGACGATCTCGCGCACTGGCATCCGCACGCCCTGCGGTGGTCCGAGGTCGACCTGATCTGCCGCGCCACCGCACTGGCCGACCCCGACGCGGTCTACCCCGGTCCGTACCTGGCCATGCTCGGCCGTTTCGCCCCGCTGTGCACCGACGCCGACGCCGCGATCGCCGTCCCGCTGCTGCGTGAGGCATTCGCCGCCATACCGGGCCTGGACCCCTATCAGCGGCGTGCGTATGCCGCGCACGGCGATATCCGGGCATTCGGCGTGGATTGGTTGCGGGACGACGAAACCGGTTGGTGGTACCTCGATTACATCGAGGAGCCGGACAATCCCTATCGCGATGATCCGGACTACCCCGCCGGCGACCTGTACTCGATGCGCGACCCGGACGATCCCGAATTCCCCTTCGCCGCACTGGCAACCGCTGTCGACCGGGCACGCGCCCGCTGCGCGGCCGTCCGCGACCAGCCCTGGTCGAGACACCCCGAGGTCGAGGCGGCCGCCGAGACCTTCGCCGCCGATCCCACAGCGGCGCACCGGACGGCCCTGACCACCGCGCTGCACACCGCGGGCTGCATCGACCGGTCCGTCCTGTCGGCGCTGTCCCCCGGCGCGGGTGAACTCCGTGCCCTGGTCATGACCGAGCTCCTCCTCGGCATCGACCCTCACACCCTGCTGCGAACCCGCGCCGACCACACATCCCCACCGCCCCGCCGCTACCACGCCCACGCCTACCTGCCCGTTTCCTCATCCGAAGCTCCTCGGAACGGCCCGGCGTCACAGCTGAAGCCCGCTCTCAACGCCGCCCTCCGAGCCGCCGGACTGGGAACCACCAAGCACGGACCCGCCCGGCTGGGCCGGAGGGACGGCAGCTGGGTCGACGACCTCCCCCTGACAGTGATCGACGATTGGCGCGCGGGGATCGAACTGATACGCGATGTCCTGCTCACGGCCGAAGCTCCGGCAGGCAGCAGCATCGAAATAACCCGGCACGGCGAAACCGTGGTGGTCACCCTCGACTGACCCCCGCCCCGAATCACCTCGACTCGGTACCGGGCCTCGCGAACGCCGACTACGTCAACTACAGCGGCTGGAAGTGCCCCGAGATCGGGCGATGACGCAGAGCCCGGGGCAGCGTGACGGATACGGCGCTTGATCACACGCCTCTTGACGCGTCCTGGGATTCGAGTTCTACTGTGCATTGATCGAACAAACTTTCGATTATGTTAGGTAGCTGGCTCGGTGCTGGCTTGCGTTTCCGAGGGTTGGGTCCCGTCGACTGGGAGAGGTGGTCAATAGATGGGTGCGGCTGCGGAGGCCAGGCGGGCGCAGTTGGCCGAGTTGCGGCGGCGGATGGCCGCCGTGCCCGCGCGCGGGGCCGAGGTGGCGGCCCATGTGCCCGTGTCCGAAGAGCCGCGGCGGGAGTCCTTGCCGGTGCCGGGCGCGCTCGAAAACCTTTTACCCGATGGCGGATTGGCCAAGGGGTCGGTGGTCGTCTACAACGGCGCGGGGTCGCTGATCTCGGGACTGCTGGCCGCGGTGACGGGCTCCGGGGGCCATGCCGCGGTGGTCGGGCTGCCGCGGCTGGGGTTGCTGGCCGCCGCGGAGATGGGGGCCCGGCTCGACCGGCTGGCAGTGGTCTCCGATCCCGGACCGGACCCGCTCGAAGTTGCCTCCGTATTGCTGGATGGCCTGGATCTGGTGGTGCTCGGGCTGAACGGTCTCGCCGTCCCCATGTCCCGCGCCCGCATCCTCGCCGCCCGCGCCCGCAGCAAGAACTCCACCCTGATGGTGACCAACGGCTCCTGGTCCGGTTCCGCCCTGCACATCGACACCCGGGTCGCCGGATACAGCGGCCTGGGCCGCGGCTGCGGCCGCCTGCGCACCGTCCGCCTCGACGTCTCCGTCCGCGGCCGCTCCGCCCAACCCCGATCCGGCCACCTGGCCCTCAGCCCCGCCGACGGTCGCGTCGAATGGGTCGCCACCCCCGGCCCCGCCCGGCCCGCCGCCACTCCCGAACCACTGCGCCCGGCGCGTCATGCCGCGTCCTGACCGATCGCCGACCGCTGCCCCGACCGCCGCCGGCCAGGCGATAGCGCCTGCGACGCAGCGGATTTCCCGTGCCTTCCGGGTGCCCCCGCGTGTGGGCGGGCGTCGTGTCGCGGGCTGACCGCCGCGATTGTCTTCCGGCTGCCGACCGATGCGGTAGCGCCGCGAGAGCAGGCCGGCCGTGAAGGCGCGGCGGGTGATGGTGGTGTGGTGCCCGGATTGGCCCGCGGTGGCGGCGGCCGCCGAGGCGGGCGCGGAGGCCACTCGCTCGGTGGCGGTGTTCGCGGCCAATCGGGTGGTGGCCTGTACGGCGGTGGCACGGGCGGAAGGGATCCGCCGGGGTTTGCGGAAGCGGGAGGCTCAGGGCCGTTGCCCGGATCTGCTGGTGGTGCAGGATGATCCGGATCGCGACGCCCGTCTGTTCGAACCCGTGGTGGCGGCCGTGGACGCGACCGTGCCGGGCGTGGAGGTGCTGCGCCCGGGCATGCTGGCGCTCTCCGCGCGCGGCGCGACGCGGTTCTTCGGCTCCGAGGAGGCCGCCGCCGAGCGCCTGGTGGACGCCGTGGCGGCGGTCGGCGTGGAATGCCAGATCGGCATTGCCGACGAGCTGTCCACCGCGGTCTTCGCCGCCCGCCGCGCCACCCTGGTCCCGCCCGGCCGGGGCGCGGAATTCCTTGCGCCCATGCCGGTTTCGGAGCTGGCCGTGGAACCGGTGCTGGCCGCGCCGCAGCGCGTCGAACTAGTGGATCTGCTGCACCGGCTGGGCCTGCGCCGCATCGGCGACTTCGCGGCCCTCACCCCCGCCGAGGTGGCGTCGCGGTTCGGCGCGGACGCGATCATCGCGCACCGCTGCGCCCGCGCGGTCCCGGAGCGCCCGCCCGCCGCCCGCCTGCCCGCCGCCGACCTGACCGTGGAGCACCGCTGCGATCCCCCGATCGAACGCGTCGACATGGCCGCCTTCGCAGGCCGTCTGCTCGCCACCGAGCTGCACACCAAGCTCTCCGCCGCCGCCGTGGCCTGCACCCGCCTGGTCATCCACGCCGAAACCGAAGCGGGCGAGGAGTTCTCCCGCATCTGGCGCTGTGCCGAACCACTCACCCCGGACAGCACCGCCGACCGCATCCGCTGGCAGCTCGACGGCTGGCTCACCCGCCGTGCCCTCGATCGCGGCCGGACCCGCGCCGCGGCTCCCGATTCGCCGGAGGCACACGACGACTGGGATGCCGGCCCGAACGCGGCCGTCACCCTCCTGCGCCTGGAACCCGTCGAGGTGGTGTCGGCCGGCGCCCTGCAACTCGGCCTGTGGGGTGGGGTCGGCGAGGACGAGGAGCGGGCGCGCCGCGCGCTGATCCGGGTGCAGAGTCTGCTGGGCGGTGACGCCGTGCGCATGGGTGTGCTCAGCGGCGGCCGCGGACCCGGGGAGCGCATCACCATGGTCACCCTCGGTGACGAGCCGGTGCCCGCGACCGATCCGGCCCAGCCCTGGCCCGGCCGGCTTCCCGAGCCCGCTCCGGCGCTGGTGCTCACCCATCATCCGGAGGTGCGCCTGGAGGCTGCCGACGGTTCCCCGATCTGGGTCACCGAGCGCGGCCTGTTCACCGCCGATCCCGCTCACCTGCACTGGGGCAGCAGCTCCTGGCGGCTGACCGGCTGGGCCGGACCCTGGCCGGTCGACGATCGTTGGTGGACACACCGTTTCGAGCACGGCTTCGCCGCCCGCGCCCAGGTGCAGCTGGACGCCGAGGACGCCACCCGCCTGCGCGCGCTGCTCCTGCTCGGCTACAACAGCGCCTGGCATGTGGAGGGGCTCTACGAGTAGGCGCCCGCTCAAATGCCCAGCGGCAGGCGCAGATCCATCATGGTGGGCCAGAGCTCGGTCCAGGGGTGCACGGGTTCGCGGCAGACCGCGATGGCGATATCGCTGTTCACGCCGGGGAATCCGTTCGGGATGTTCAGGTGCGCACGGACCGTCACCTCGCCGAACTGCCGCCGCAGCGCGGGTTCGGCGCTGTCGAGGCCGACATAGAGGATGGCGTCGGCGTCCGACGGCGGCGGGCCGAAGTAGCCGAAGCCGCGGTTGGGGCTGTAGACGGGCGGCAGGTCGTAGTCGCGCCCGAAGTTCTGGATCGCGGCCGCCTGCCAATAGTTCTGGGCGATGATCGCTTTCGGGCGCTCCGCCTCCGGGAGCTGCCGGTAGGCGTCGGCGACCTTCGCGGTCAGATCCGACCAGCCCGAGGAGCCGAAGATGCTGGTGCGCATGGCGAAGTCGGCCTGGTTCCGGATGGCGCTGTGCACCCGGGAGGGCGGCTGCGGAAGCGTGGCCACGAGCGTGGTGATGATGGCCAGCGACAGCACCACGATCGGCGGCGCGACGACCCGCAGCAATCGGCCGCCGCGGTCGTTCACCGAGTAGGGCAGCGAGGCCGCGCCGATGCCGAACAGCACGGGCAGGAATCCTGCTGTGTAGTAAGGCCGTCCGTGCCCGACGAGGACGACGAGCACCAGCAGCGCCGAGGCGACGAGCATGAAAAGGTAGGGCCGCAGCCAGCGTTGCCGGGCCAGGCACCAGAAGGCCCAGCCGGCGAGCAGCCCGCCCAGCAAACCGGTCAGTCCGATCATCTGCGGCATGCACGCGAGCGGCCCGCCGCCGGCCGCGTCCTGTTCGGCGCCGATCACCTTGCTCATGGCCAGCGCCGGCCAGCCGTGCGTGTGCTGCCACCACAGGCCGGGCACGGCGGAGATCGCGAAGATCGACGCGCCCTGCCACAGCGCGGGCCGCCACAGCAGCTGCCGCGGTCCCGCGACGAGCACGCCCGCGCCCAGGCACAGCAGGATCGTGGGGATGAACCATTTGACCTGCAGATCGATGGCGGCGACGAGGCCGAGCGCGACGAGCAGGCGGTCGTCGCGGGTGCGAATCCAGCGGATCAGCAACCAGATGACAGCTGCCTGCAGGGTGGCGTCGAAGGAAAAGGTGCTCAGCTGGACGGCCTGGGTCGCGGCGAGTGGCGAGACCCCGTAGGCGGCGGCCGCGAGCAGTTGCGCGGTGCGCGAGCCGCCCAGCTCGTAGGCGACCGCGGCGCTGATCACGACCGCGGCCGCGGTCATCAGGACCGCCGGCAATCGCAACACGGGCGCCGACCCGGGCGCCACGGCGTCGGCCAGGTGGGCCATCAGTGGGATGAGCACGCCTTGGTCGGCGTAGGTGATGCTGCGGTGCGCGCCCGCGGCGACGAAATACAGCTCGTCGCCGAAGAAGTCGTAGCGCAGCGTGGGGACGGCGAGAAAGGCCCCGCTGAGTGCGGCTAGTAGAAGGACCCACGCCGTAGCGAAGGTGGGCCGCGGCGGGCTCGGTTCCTGGAGATCCTGGAGATCGACCGCGGGGGCGGCAGCATTGAGAACCATATTTCCCCGGCAGAAAAGCTATTGGTGAATCAGGCAATGACGCTACCGTCACGGTTGACCGATTATCGACAATGTGAAAGTGATCTATTTCACATGCTGCGGCAAGCGGATATCACGCCAGGATGTGCAGGGTTTCGCCATCATTCGCCATCGGAATGAATAGGCAACCGAATCGGAATTTAGATATGGCGCTGCGCACAAACTGGGGCGCCACCCGGATCCCGATCCGTACTCTGGACCATCGTGGAGTCAGCGGTCACCCGGGTCGAGTTCGAAGACGTCCAGATCGCCTACCGGGATTCCGGCGCGACGGGCGGGCATCTCTACAGCGACACACCCGTGGTGCTGGTGCACGGCATGGGCGGGGACGGACACACCTGGGATCGATTCGCCACCCAGCTGGTGCGACGTGGACGCCGGGTGATCATTCCCGACCTGCGCGGGCACGGACGCAGCCGGCACACCGCCTCCTACCGCTTCCCGGAATTCGGGGCCGACCTGCTGCGGCTGTGCGATCGACTCGGACTGGAAACGGTGGATCTGGTCGGCCATTCGCTCGGCGGATACGCCATCTCGTGGCTGGCGATGGAACGCCCGGAACTGGTGCGTCGCTTGGTGATCGAGGAACAGCCGCTGCCGCTGCGCTCCGGCGACGAGCAGATGCGGTTCACCCGCAGGCTGCCGTCGATCCCGGAGCTGTGGCACGCCACCACCAGCATCATCCGCCATCCGCGCGCGGTGCTGGCCTTCGATCGCTCCATGACCGGGATGGCACTCGAACAGTTCCGCAAGCCGCATCCGGAGTGGTGGGAGGGGTTGTCCGACATCACCGCGCCCACACTGTTCCTGCGCGGCGGGCCCGGCGGCATGGTGGACCCGGACAAGCTCGAGCGGGTGCGCACGAGCCTGCCCGATTGCACGGTTCGCACCTTCGGGTGCGGGCACAGCATCCACCGCGACCGCTACCACGAGTTCGAGGCCGAAGTGCTCCCCTTTCTGGGGCACTGAGCTGCCGGAATCTACAGTTGAACGGTGTCCGCATCCGAGCGTCCCACGCTGTGGTTTCCCGACGAGCAGTCGTTCCGGGACTGGCTGTCGGCCAATCACGCGGCGGTGGACGGCATTTGGCTGAAGTTCGCGAAGAAGGGCTCCGGGTACGCCTCGCTGGACTATGACGGCGCGCTGCGGCAGGCCCTGTGCTTCGGCTGGATCGACGGGCAGTCCAAGAAGCTCGACGAGGACTTCTTCGTCATGGGTTTCACCCCGCGCCGGCAGCGCAGCCAGTGGTCGCAGCACAATGTCGGCCTGGCGGGCGAGCTGATCGCGACCGGGCTCATGCATCCGGCCGGTCAGGCCGAGGTGGACCGGGCCAAGGCGGACGGCCGCTGGCACAATGCCGTCGGCCGGGATCTGCCGGAAGATTTCCTGGCGGCGCTGGCCAGGCATCCGGAGGCGGCGGCCTACTTCGAGACGCTGCCCATGCAGTCGCGCATCGCGGTCGGCTACCACCTGGGCAGCGCGGTGCGGCCGGAGGCGCGAGCGCGGCGGCTGGAGCAGGTGATCAGGAAGCTGATCGACGGGAAGCCATTGTGACGGGGTTCGAGGGATTGACGTGTTCGGCTGCGGCGCTGGAGGTTCCGCTACCCGGGAGCGCGACCCGCATCACCGGCTGGCTGTGCGTCGAACAAGCCGGTGCGTGGGGTCGCGATGTGATCGGCGACGAGGTGCTCGGGCCCGACATCACGCCCGAACTGGCGGCGCGCACCAAGGCCGCGCACGTCCGGCCGACCCTGATCCGGCGGCCCGGGCGCACGGAATTCACGGGATTGCGAACGGTTCTGCTCGCCAGTTCGCGGCCGGAGGGGTCCTGGTGCGAGCGGCTCGAGATCAGTGACCTGCGTGAGCTGCTGGATCTGGACCTGCACCTGCTCAACGGCCCGGCCCCGGGAATCGGTGCGGCCGTGACGGATCCGCTGGTCCTGGTCTGCGCACACGGCAAACGCGATCAGTGCTGCGCCCGGCTGGGCCGCCCCATCGCCGCGAGCCTGTCCGCCGCCCATCCCGACCGGGTGTGGGAGTGCTCGCACACCGGCGGCCACCGCTTCGCCCCCGCCGTCATCGTCCTTCCCACCGGACTCACTTACGGCCGCCTGGACGAGGATTCGGCCCACGCCATGCTCACCGCCGCCGACAAGGGCGAGGTCTCGCTCACCGGGTTGCGCGGCCGCAGCTGCTATTCCCCGGTCGAGCAGGTCGCGGAAGTCGCGGTCCGCCAGCGCATCGCGGACGCCTCCTACACCCTGACCACCCCGCTCCTCGACGACAGCGGGCTGGCGACCACCGTGCCCGGGGACGCCGATCCGACCGCAGGCATCGACGACCTCACCGTCGAACCGGCCCCGGACGACACCGAATACGCCACCGAACCCGCCACTTTCGCGGGCGCGGCCCGGGTCACCCATCGCGATGGGCGCAGCTGGCTGGTCACCACCCGCACCCTGGCCTACTCACCTCGCCAGGCCAGCTGCGGCGCCGCCCCGAAACCCGCCACCGCGGTGGAGGTCGACCGTATAAGGCAATTCGCGTGACGGCCGGCGCACGAATTACAGGTTCGGAATTCGAGTTCGTTCAGTAGCGTGCGACGCGTTCACGAATATCGCGAGTCATCGGGTCCGAAGCCACGAAAAGAAACCCCCGAAAAATAGGGGCGGGCCTCTTCACTGCGCATTGTGATATGAGGTGGTCCGGGCGAACCTCCACGGACTGCCGCGGCGGCGGTGACTGTCGCCGTTTGGTCAGTTTCGTCCGGAAGGCCAGAAGGCCCGCAAGATTCTCTCCAGGCCGGGCACGCGGGCCCCGAGAAGCGAAACGCGCTGTGTCCGTATGGGTCTGGAAGAAATACCCCGGTCTGCACCCGGATGCCCAGCAAACCTCGGATTTCGAAGCAGGCCAGTCAGGATGGTTTTCCGCTACCCTGCACCCGTGACCGAACGCGCCCGTCCCATTGTCGGCCCCGACTATCTGGTGGCCGGCCGCTACCGCCTGCAGTCGAAGCTGGGCGGTGGTGGCATGGGTGCCGTGTGGCTGGCGACCGATCGGCTGCTGCACCGCGATGTCGCCATCAAGCAGGTCCTCACCACGCAGGGGCTCAGCGAGGAGGAGGCGCAGGAGGTCCGCAGCCGGATCATGCACGAGGGCCGGGTGGCGGCCAAGCTGTCGCACGAGCACGCCATCGCCGTGTACGACGTGGTGCTGGAGGCCGGTGAGCCCTGGCTGGTGATGGAGTATCTGCCCTCGCGCAGTGTGGCCAAAGCACTTGCGCTGGTGGATCAGCTGTCCCCGATCGAGGTGGCGCAGATCGGCGCGCAGGTGGCGGACGCGCTGGCGACCGCGCACGCCGCCGGCATCGTGCACCGCGACATCAAGCCGGGCAATATCCTGGTCGCCGATCGCGGCGACGAGGTCGGCAAGGTCAAGCTCAGCGACTTCGGCATTTCCAGCGGCGCCAACGACGTCACCGAGGAGATCGGTGACGTCATCACCGGCACCCCGGCCTACCTGCCGCCGGAGGTCGCGCGCGGCGCCCGCCCCACCACCGCCAGCGACGTATTCTCGCTCGGCGCAACGCTGTACACCGCCATCGAGGGGCAGCCGCCCTACGGCTTCGACGAGGACAGCGATGTCATCGTGGAACGCGCCGCCATGGCCCAAATCACTCCGCCCGCCCGCAGCGGCCCGCTCACCGAGGTGCTGCTGCACATGATGGAGCCGGCCCCGCAGCGCCGCCCCACCATGACCGAGGCGCGCAACGAAATCCTCACCGCTGCCTTCGGTCCCGGCACCGCGCCCTACATTCTGGGCGCGCCGGTCCGCACCGAGGACGGGACGATCCCGGCCTGGGCGGCCCGCAATTCCGCCGCCGGGCTGCGCAGCCCGCACTCCAGCCCGCTCCCCCGCCCGCAGCGGCAGGCGGTCGCGGCTCCGGCTGCCCCGCAACCCAAGTCGAAGGGCTTCGACCTGAGCGCCCTGGGCCCGAACGCGGGCCCGCTCGCGGTGGCGATCGGCCTGCTCATCGGCCTGCTGATCATCATCGTCGTTCTGATTGTGCTGTAGCCGCCTCCCCGCAATTTCGGACGTTCCCGACGAGTTACCCTCGACGCGCGAAATCAGTTGTCACCCTGGGTAATTTCAATCGATACGACGCCGGTGCGCCCAGCGGGTGAGGGCGTTCCGGTTCGACTGCTGGGTCTTGCGCAGCACGTTCGACGCGTGCGTCTCGACCGTTTTCACCGAGATGAACAGGGTCTCGGCGATCTCGCGGTAGGTGTAGCCGCGCGCCAGCAGCCGCAGCACCTCGAGCTCACGCGGGGTCAGTGAGTCCAGTTCCGGGTCCAGTGGCGGCTCCGGCACCGGCGACTTGCCGGTGAACGAGTCCAGCACGAAGCCGGCCAGCCGCGGCGAGAACACCGCGTCCCCACCGGAGACCCGGCGGATCCCGTCGGCCAGTTCCGGCCCCGAGATGGTCTTGGTGACGTACCCGCGCGCGCCCGCCCGGATCACCGCGATCACGTCCTCGGCCGCGTCGGAGACGCTGAGCGCCAGGCACACCGGCCCCGGGTCGATGCCCTGCAGCACCGCGACTCCGCCGCCGTCGGGCATGTGCACGTCCAGCAGCACCACGTCCGGTGCGGTCGTCTTGATCCCGGCGATGGCCTCGGCCACCCCGCCCGCCTCGCCGACGACCTCCATATCGGATTCGCGGCTCAGCTCCGCCCGCACCCCGGACCGGAACACGGCATGATCGTCGACCAGAAAGACCCGGACGCTCACCTAAGACTCCTCACCTGACGCCGAACCCGAACCCTGCCCCCATCGGTACCACACTCCGTGACTCACAGCTGGGCGGTATCTTCCGGGGTGTCGTTCTGCACCACCAGCCGCTCGTCGCCACCGTCCTTGCGCGGCATGAAGATTCGCACCTCGGTGCCGTTGCCGGGCGCGGACTTGATCTCCACGTGCCCGCCGCGGCGTTCGATGCGGGCGTGGATGGATTTGGCCACGCCCTGCCGGTCCTTCGACACCGCGTCCGGGTCGAAGCCCTTGCCGCGGTCGCGCACGAAGACGCTCACCTGATGCGGCTCCACCTCGGCGTACAGGTCGATGGTCGGTACCCCGGCGTGCTTGGCGGCATTGACCAGCGCCTCCCGGGCGGCCCCGAGCAGCGCGGTGAAATGTTCCTTGGGCAGCCCGATTCCGCTGTCGTCGAGGTCCATGGACACGTCGCCCACGGTGACCGGGGTGACCTTCACGCCGTGCTGGTCCTCCACCTCGCCGGCGATGGTGCGCAGCGCGGCAGCCAGGCTGGACTGCGCCGGCGCGGTGTCCTCGAACAGCCACTTGCGCAGCTCGCGTTCCTGACTGCGGGCCAGCCGCACCACTTCCTGCGGGTCGCCGGCCTGCCGCTGGATCAGGGCCAGCGTCTGCAGTACGGAATCGTGCAGGTGCGAGGCGATCTCCTCGCGTTCGTCGTTGCGGATCCGCGCCGAGCGTTCGGCATTCAGCGCGCGCATCATGCGCAGCCACAGCGGCACGGTCAGCAGCCCGGCCCCGACCAGGGTCACCGCCACCGCCAGCAGCGCCGACCCCAGCGAGCTGAGGTTGATCCGCCCCAGCACCACCACGCCCAGCCCGACCACGATGAGGGTGGCCCCGCCGACGATGCGCGCCCAGGTGACCACCGACGGTTTGGCGGGCAGCCCGATGACGGATCTCGGCCCGTCCGCGTCGAATTCGCGCCACACCAGCGCCGCGCCGACCGCCACCACGATGATCGGACCCACCACATGCGCGGCCGTCCCGTTGAAGACCCACGCGGTGGCGACCGCCAAAGCCATACCGAGCAGCGCCAACCCGATGGCCTGCCGCCGCTCCGACCCGGTCGGCGGAGCCGCGTCACCCCCGGCGGGCGTGAAGATCCACAGCATGCCGTAGGCCACGATCCCGGCCCCCGCCAGCGCGGACAGCAGCACGAAACCGATCCGCACCTTGAACACGTCGATCCCGAGGTGATCGGCGAGCCCGCCCGCGACCCCGCCCACGATGCGCCCGCCGGTACGCCGCACCAGCCTGGGCTGGGTCACGGGTGTGACCGCCCCGCGGGCAGGGTCGTACAGGGGCGCGGACGGATACATGCCTTCGATACTGGCACGACCCGGTGACACCCGACATCAGGAAACACCCCGATTCGATCCCTGAGGCGCCGCTCTGGCCGGACCGGACAGGAAAGCCTCGCTGACCTGGATGGCAATCAAGTTCGACGCGGGGTCCCCCCGGGTCCTGCAGCCGATGATGCCCTGGCCGGACCGGATGGCCGACCCGAGCTGCGGCAGGACCGCCCCGGCCGGACCGGACAATTGCTCCTGGGCCGCCGATCAGGGCGTTTCCGGCCGTCGCGGCCGAGGTCGTCGCCCGGTCAGGGGTTGTCTTCCTACCTTCGTTTCAGCGGGGCGAACGGTGCACTTTTCGCCCAGCGCTCCACCGAACTCTATGAGGCAGCGGGCAATCCGATACCAGCGACACCCAGGCGAGATTCACCCCCGACGGAAGCACCATGGTCGTCACCGCCCACGAACTCCTCCAGAGCTGGGACATCACCGACCCCGCGAACCCGGGCCAGCTCGGCGAGCCGGTCGCCGCGCACACGTTGAGCATCACCTCCGTCGGCTTCAGCGCCGTCGCGCACGCCATGGTGACCGCCAGTGAGGACGGCACCGTCCAACTGACGAAGCGGAATTTCTCCCCGGCCCGGTCGGTTGGCAGCAGCAGATCTGGAACAGGACAGGGGTTATGAACGCATTCAACGAATCCGTGATCGAGGAGTTTCGGGCCAACGGCGGGAAGGTCGGCGGGCCGTTCGAGGGCCGCGCCAACTTGGTACTGATCACCACGACCGGGGCGAAATCCGGCCGGGCGATCACCAATCCACTCGTCTACGTCCCCGACAGTGAGCGCATCGTTCTCATCGCGTCCAACGGCGGCGCGGACAAGCATCCCGCCTGGTACCACAACCTGCGCGCCGATCCCCGGCTCACGGTAGAGGTCGGCGACGAAACATACACGGGCAAGGCGGAATTCGTCACCGAGCCGGAAGCCGACGAGCTCTATGACCGAATGATCGAACTCATGCCGGTGTTCGCCGAATACCGGGACAAGACGACCCGGAAGATTCCCGTGATCGCGGTGTACCGCGAAACCGCCTGAGAACAAACGACGGATGGCACCGAGTATGTGATCCACGCCACTGTCTGTCACATACTGCCGACGCGGCCGGTCGAGAGAGTGAACCCGCAAACGACGGCAGAAAAGAGAAGACAATGGCTCTGCAGGTCACCACCATCATGTTGGCAGTGGACGACATGGAGCGTTCCAAGAAGTTCTACGGCGCCCTCGGCGCGAAGCTCGGCCAGGATTTCCCGAACTTCGCCTCGTTCGAACTCGACGGCGGTTCCGCACTCGGCATCTACCCGGTGGCCCACGCCGCCGGCGACGCCGGGGTCTCCCCGGAGGGCACCGGCTTCCGCGGCGTCTCCTTCCACCACATCGTCGACACCCCCGAGGACGTCGACGCCGTGATCGCCACCGCAACCTCCTCCGGCGGCGCCATCGTCAAGCCCGCCACCGCCGCCCAATGGGGTGGCTACTTCGGCTACATCGCCGACCCCGACGGCCACCTCTGGAAGATCGCCACCTCCGCATGACCACGGCCTCGACGGTCAACGGCCCGGAATCGTACGGGCCGTTGACCTTTCGAATGTCGTTCAACCCCTCGGGCAGTCGGACCACAATGCGCCCGTCGCGGCAAGCTGGTGCAGCAGCGGGCAGCCTGATCGGCTGGGCGGGTTCCGACTCGACGGATACTGCGACTGCACTCGCGTGATTCGCCGCCCCGGGCTGGTCTGCGGCCACGAAAACCCTTGCCGCAAGGGTGGCCTCGCCGACAGCGAAGACGACGCCGAGGCCACCCGCTCACCCGAATGCAGCGGCAGTGCTAGACGGTGCCGCCGTTGACGCGGATGTTCTGGGCGGTCACCCAGCCGCCCGCGTCGGAGGCGAGAAATGCGACCACGGCGGCGATTTCGTCGGGCCGGCCGAGCCTTCCGAAGGCGCTCAACGCTTCCAGGCCGGCGAGGAACTGTTCGCTCTTGCCGATCCGGTAGGTCTCGGTCTCCGTCGCGCCGGGGCTGACGGTATTGATGCTGATGCCGCGTTTACCGAAATCCTTGGACAGGATGTGGGTGAACTGTTCGACCGCGCCCTTGGTGGCGTCGTAGACCGCGTAGCCGGGCAACATCAATCCGGTCGTCGAGCTCGAGATCGTGATGATGCGCCCGCCGTCGGCCAGGTGATCCCAGGCCAGCTGCAGACCGTGGAACACGCCCTTGACGTTCACCGCGAAGCTGCGATCGAACTCTTCGGAGGTGACCTGGTCGAACGGCTTGGTGATGGCCACCGCCGCGTTGTTCACCAGGATGTCCCAGCGACCGAAGATGGAAAGCAACTGCTCCACCATCGCCCGGTACTCGTCCGGGTTCGTGACATCCGCGGCGATCTCGATCGCGCTGCCGCCGGCCGATTCGATCTCGGCGACAGCGGCTTTGGCGAGATCGGGGGTGTGCGGGTGATTGATCACCACCTGCGCGCCCGCGGCCGCCAAGGCGCGGGCGATGGCCGTGCCGATCCCGGTGGCGGCCCCGGTCACGAGGGCCGTTCTGCCGGCCAGTGATTCAGACATGCGATGTCCCTTGCCTTCTACTCGAACCAGTAATCGAGCCAGATCTCGGCGTTCTCACCGAGATTGGCCTTGAAGCCGCCGGTGCCCCGCAAGCCGGCCAGCTCGCCGGTGCCCGACTCGGGTACCACGAACCACTCGCCGCCGACGATATTGTCGGCGACGCTGCCCTGGTCCTGCAGCAGGAAGGTGCCCGCCCGGCCGGCGATGGTGCCGGTCACCCGCTCGATGCCGACAAAGCTGGCAGTGCGGTCGGCATTGGCGGACTGCAGGAACTCCACCACGCCCTCACCGGAGATATCACCGCTGAAGCTCTCCTCCACATGGATCCGGGTCAGCACCGGGCCCTCGGCAGGCTCCTCGTAGGCCGTCGGCTCGTACTTGTGGACCGTGATCCGGCCGGTGGCATGGGTGGTTTCGGGATTGCTCATCGATCTTTCCTTCGTTTCTCGGAATACGGATCAGCGGTATCCGTATTTCTGCCAATTCGACAGCACACGCTGCTGAATCTCGGTGGGCCAGCCGTTTTCGAAGCTGCCCTTCACCGGGCGCTTGCCCTCCGGGTAGAGGTCGGCGAGCAGGCAGTTGTAGACCACCTTGCCCGCCATGAAGGTGTGCTTCTCCTCGTCGTCGAGGTACACCGGCAGGTCGTCGCTGAGCTTGTGCGGGAAATGGAATTCACCGCGCGCCACGTCGGGGTGCGACCGGGTCGCGAACGCCCACACCACCTCGTCGACGTTGGTGATGTCGACATCGTCCTCGACCAGCAGAATCTTGGGTGCGTTGACCGATGCCTTGCCGGTGAACGCCACATCGGCGACCCGCTGTACCAATTCGGCCGAGGAGATCCCGAGGGTCCTGTGCCAGTCCTGGCGCACCGACAGGGTCAGCCAGTGCATCGCGGCCTCGGGAGTGTGCCAGGCCGAGGAGATCGGCAGCCCGGCCTGACGCAGTTGGTAGAGCAGTTCCGCGCCGTGCATGGTGGCGGTGCAGGTGTGGTCTTCCTCGACCGGCGGGCCCGCGGCGACCACCGGGAGGATGGCACCGTCGCGATAGGTGATCGCGGTGACATCGAAACGCGCCTTCGGAGAGGCGACAGTGGCGTTGTAGCCCGGGAATTCGTTGAACGGGCCCTCCATGACGGTTTCGTCGATCGACACAAAGCCTTCGATCACGATCTCCGCGGTCGCGGGCACCAGCAGATCGACCGTCTCGGCCGGCACCACCTCGATGCCCTCACCGAAATAGCCGCCGATGAAGTCGCACTCGGATACGCCCTCCGGCAACGGCATTCCGCCCACGAACGGCAGTCCCGGCTCCACGCCCAGCGCCAGCACGATCGGCATCGGCTTGCCGATCTCGGCCCACTTCGAGCGGACGATGCCCAGATGCTGCACCGGAGCGATCAGGCAGGCCAGGCTCTTGCGGTCGTGGATCATCATGCGGTTGACCGACCAGTTCGTCCACGACCCGTCCGGGGTGCGGGCGATATTGATGCCCCAGGTCTCGATGTAGCGACCGCCGTCGTTGCCGTGAATGCGCGGCGTCGGGAAGATCGTGAGATCGACGTCGTCACCGAGCAGGACGTTCTGCTTGCAAGGCGCGCCCTCCGCGGGCACCCCCACCGGCGGAATACCCGGCTTGCCGCGGGCAGCGACCAACGCCTCCATCAGCTCCTGGCCCTTCGCCTCGGCGGGTAGCCCGAGCGCCATTGTGATACGCGCCAGCTGATGTTCGGCGCTGCTGAATGCGCCGGGGGCGCCCAGCACTCGGAACCCGGTGTCGCCGTATCCGGTGACGTTGGTGAAAAGCGGTGCGGGAGCCCTCAGATCGTAGGAGCGTCGGGTGACCGCACCGATTTCCAGATCCCAGTCGACCTCGTGATCGATGGTCTGCAGCTCCCCGATCCGCTCCAGCTCGGAGAGAAATTCGCGCAGGCTCTTCAGATGTTTCACGATGATTCCTTCGAGCAGGTGTCACTCGCCCCAGCGGGGCATATCCGGTAGATCGATGCCGAACAGATCCAGCGCCCGGCCGACGGTGTGATCGACCAGTTCGTCGATGCTGTCGGGGCGCAGGTAGAAGGCGGGCACCGGCGGCATCACGATGCCGCCGGATTCGGTGACCGCGGTCATCGCGCGCAGATGGCCCAGTGTCAGCGGGGTTTCGCGCACCATCAGCACCAGCCGGCGCCGTTCCTCGAGGGTCACGTCCGCCGCGCGGGTGAGCAGGTTGTCACCGTTGCTGTAGGCGATGGCCGACAGTGTCCGAATCGAGCACGGCGCCACCAGCATCCCCGCCGTCCGGAACGAGCCCGACGCAATGGCCGCCGCGATGTCGGCGGGACGATAGACCACGTCGGCCATGGCCGCGAGATCCTTTGCGCTGAACCCGGTTTCGTAGGCCCTGGTCTGCTGCCCAGCGGGAGTCACCACCAGATGGGTCTGCACCCCGGCTTTGCGTGCGAGTTCCAATGCCCGGATGCCATAGGCGATTCCGGTCGCTCCGCTGATTCCCACCACCAGCCGCCGCGGTTCCCCGGTCGTAGTCTCTGACACCGCCTCAGCGTTGCTGACCACGGGCGACTCGCAGAAGGACCGTTCATGTCAGGCAGGGAACCGAACGCGTCATCCTCGACCGGCCACCACCGCGAAGGCGATCCACCACCGATTTCGCCGAGAGCGTGACCTGAGCGTCCGATTCCGGTCAGCGCTTACGATGACCATGTGTTCGATTCGGTGCCCGCCTATAGCGCAGTATTGGCCCGATGCGTACTGAACACGGCCGGCGAAGGAGTCGACACGCACATGCTGCTGCGTGACGCCGGGCTGCCGCAGTCGGTGCTGACCACCGAGCACGGCATGGTGTCCAGCCGCGCCTACCTGCGGCTGTGGGAGCGCGCCGAATTCCGCCAGGACGCACCGGAAGTCGGGTTGCGGATCGCCTCGACGTACCGGATCGGCCGATTCGGCATCTTCGACTACCTGTTCAGCACGGCCGCCACCGTCGCCGAAGGGCTCGCCGCGGTGCGGCGCAGCGGCGCGCTGATGGCCACCACCAATCACCACTACAGCTCGGCTTGGGACACGAGCGACAGCGAGCACACCATGGTGCTGGAGATGATCGACGGCGATGGGCGCGGTGCCGATCTGACCATCCAGGCCGCCTACGCCAGCACGCTGGCTCGCATCCGGCACGCCAGCGGGGCATCGATCACGCCGACCCGAATCACCCTGCGACAGAAACCACCTCGGGCCATGGGAGCGTTCGTCGATGCCTTCGGTACGGCGGCCATCGACTTCGACGCGCCGTTCGACAGCGTGACGCTGCGGGCCGGCGATCTGGCGTTGCCGCTGCGCACCGCCGATCCGGTACTCGCGGAAATCGTTCGTGGGCACGCGGAGTCGCTGTCGGCCCCGATGCTCGACAAGCCCTCCTGGCCGGAGCAGGTGCAGCGGGCGCTGCGGGAGATGCTCGGTGGGGACGATGTCTCGCTGAACGCCGTGGCGCGATGCCTGACGGTGAGCCCGCGAACCCTGCAGCGCCATCTGGCCGAGTCCGGCACGACCTGGCGGCGTGAACTGGACCACGCCCGGCAGACGGTGGCCCGGCAGGCCGCCGAGACCACCACCAAGTCGTCGCTGGCCCGCCGTCTCGGCTATTCCGATGTGCGCGCACTGCGCCGCGCGGCTCGCCGCTGGGACTCCGGCACGGTCGAGCAGCAGGCAAGCTGACAACCGCGCCTCCGATCCGCCTCACCTTACGTACAGCCCCCTACCGCCCGCCCTGCCACTGATCCCCACAGCCGACTCCCAGGAAACCCGCAGTGCTCATGGAGATTCGCCGCTGATCATCGACAACGGCCCGCGCAGCGTGCCGCAGATTTGGGCAGGATCGCGGGGAGAACAATGCAGGGCGCACGGGTACTGACGACTGTCGCGGCAGCCGTCGGATACGCAATGATCACAGCACACGCGTGCGCGGCCTACGCGCCGCACGAGAAAACCTATTCGACGGCAAGCGGATTCGCGTTCACCGTCGGACAGCGGGACCTGGACGCCCGGCCGATCGCGCCCTTGAACGGCATGCCGACCAACCGAGAAGTGTTCCTGGACAGCACTTCCTACGGGACCGTGCCCGCCGGAGGCGCCGGACACCTGAAGACCGGGTACTACGTGGCCTGCCAGGCGGACATCGACGCCAAGCTGCACATCGACCCGGAACTCGACCTCGATCCCGCCGTCACCGCCACTGCCGGGCTCGACACCTCGCTCGGCCCGCACGCCGGCGTCGACCTCAGCGTCGGGCCCACGGTCACCGGCGGCGTCGGCGTCGACATCTCCATCGCCCCGGGCAAGATCGCCGACGTGGTCGCCGGGGAGAAGGACCTGCCGGGCAACGGCGGCACCGGGACACTGCTGATCCAGGACTTCCACCTCATGGTCGGCGGCTGCGGCGGACCACTCACCATCCGGCCCTACACGCTCATCAGCGCCGACTCCGGACCCGACGGCGGCAGCGGCGCGGTGTACGGCGACCCCATCACCCTGTAGGGCCCGGGTCCGAGCCCATCGCCGCCGGTAGGGCACGGCTCCGGGCCGAAGTTCAGGTACCCATTCAGGGTGATCCCCGATGCGCCCGGACAACACCGAACAGCACGATGGAAGCCATGACGAGAACGAGCGACTGGTCCAAGAGCGCCGGGCGTACCGGCTTCTCCGATCAGCTTCACGATCTGTGGCAGACCCGGCCGATGCGCTTCCCGAAAGACGGACCGCTCGCGGGCGTGGCCGTCGGCTTCGGTCGCCGCTACAACGTGGACCCCGTCCTGGTGCGGGTGGCGTTCGTGGTGTCGGCACTGTTCGGCGGCGCGGGCATCGTGCTGTACCTGCTCGGCTGGCTGCTGCTCCCGCAGGCGGGCGACCAGTCCTCGCCGGCGGAATCGCTGTTCGGCCGCGGCCAGTCCTCGCAGAACTCGTCCCGGACCATCGTGCTCATGGTGGCGTTGGGGATCGCCGTGAGCACGATGGGACCCGTCGGCGTCGGGCTCGGCGGGTCCGGCGTCATCAGCTTCGCGCTCATGCTGGCCGGCTGGTGGCTGCTCTACCAGCGCCAAACCCAGCCGCCCGCCGCCTATTTCGACCAGACGGCCGCCGACAGCCTCCTCAACACCGGCTACCCCGGCACCACCAACCCGTATTGGACCGGTTACCCGGGCGCGAACGCCGTCACCTTCCAGACCTACGGCCCGTACACCACCCTCCCGGACCACTACGAGCCCGACCCGAACCAGCCGCCCGCGCCGGAATCCGCTGCCGCCCAGCCCATGTCGCAGCCCGGCACGGAACAGCACCCCTCCCCGAGCGGCGACGCCGACACTGCGGTACTCCGCGCCAACCCGCCCGATGCCGGCACCGCCGTCCTGCACCCGGAATCACCTACCCCGCAGCACCTTCCGGACGCCGCGGTAACCGAAGTGCTCGACACTCGCTACGCCCCGGCATCCGCCGTGGCCGACACCGCGGTGATACGGAAGTCCGGATCTCCCTCGGGCCCAGGCACTTCCGGTGAGCCGACCGACGCCGCCCGGACCGGGACCCCGGATCAGGGCGCGTCCGCCGGGAGCCGAGCGGCGGATTCCGGCCAGCCCGGCAGCGCAGGTCCGGCGGCACCGGTCGATATGAGCAAGTCCGGAGCCCCGACCCCGTCTGCGCCGAGCAGCCCCGCACCGGACGACGGCGACACCGGCGGAAACGAGACGCCGGCCATCCCCGAGGTCGGGGAACCCCGTGCGCTGCATCGTATTCCGCCGGCCGCCGATCGCCCCCGGGCCGGATTCGGGCCCGCGCCCATCTCGCCCGACTTCGGGCCCACCCCGCCGGGCTGGGATCCGCTCGGCGTGGCCCCGCTGGCCTGGGAGCTCCCCGAGCCGGGCATGCCGCTACAGCAGACCGCCGTGCAGGCGCCCCCGCGCCGCCCGCGCTCCCGGCTGACCGCGGTCACCATCGGCCTCGCGATCCTGGCCGCCGCCGCAGCGGGTTCCGTGGCCGCCTCGGGCGTGGACTGGATGACCCCGGCCCGGATCGGGGCGGCGGCCCTCGCGGTGATCGCGCTCGGGCTGATCATCGGCGCGTTCCTGCGCCGCGGCCACGGCCTCATGGTGCTCCTCGCCCCGCTGGCCGGATTCGTCATCCTGGCCTCGCTGGTGGGTCCCATCGAGTTCGATCAGGGCACGATGGGCGACCATCGGTGGACCGCCGCAACGGCTTCCGAGCTCCTGCCCGAGTACCACGTCAGCATGGGTTCGGGCACGCTCGACCTGAGCAGGCTGCAGCTGACCGAGGACCGCGACGTCGCGGTGAAGGTACGCATGGGCGACGCCCGCGTGGTGCTACCGCCCAACCTGCGCGTCAATACGACATGCACTGTCCGCATGGGCGATTCGAATTGCCTGAGCGGAATGTCCGGCCCGGCAACGGGTCCCGTCCTGAACCTGACCGTCGATGTGCAGATGGGAAATGCGGAGGTGAACCGTGGCTGAGAACCAGAACAAGAACCGTCGTCCCTCGTTCGGACTCCTGCTGGCCGGCCTGCTGGGCCTGGGCGTGAGCGTGTGGGCCTTCGTCGGCCCCCACTTCTGGCCCGTCTCCGGCGGACTGTCCCTGGGCTGGATCGTGGTAATTGCCGCCATTGTCGTCGGTATCGTCCTGGTTCTCACCCCGAGGAAGAACCGAGACTAGCGAGCCGACCGCGCTGCCCCTTCCCCTCGCCGGGGTAGCGCACCCTCCTTCCCGGACTGCCCTCCGAGAAGGAAAGGCCCCGCACCTTTCGAGGTGCGGGGCCTTTCATTTCACTCCCACTCGATGGTCCCCGGCGGCTTGCTCGTCACGTCGAGCACCACGCGGTTGACCTCCGCCACCTCATTGGTGATGCGGGTGGAGATGCGCTCCAGCACCTCGTAGGGCAGGCGGGTCCAGTCGGCCGTCATGGCGTCCTCGCTGGAGACCGGGCGCAGCACGATCGGGTGGCCGTAGGTGCGGCCGTCACCCTGCACGCCGACACTGCGGACATCGGCCAGCAACACCACCGGGCACTGCCAGATCGACTTGTCCAGACCGGCGGCCGTAAGCTCCTCGCGCGCAATGGCATCCGCCTGGCGCAGCAGCTCCAGCCGGTCGTGGGTCACCTCGCCGATGATGCGGATGGCCAGACCCGGACCCGGGAACGGCTGGCGCGCAACGATTTCCTCCGGCAGGCCCAGCTCGCGGCCGACCGCGCGCACCTCGTCCTTGAACAGCAGCCGCAGCGGCTCGACGAGCGCGAACTCCAGATCGTCCGGCAGACCGCCGACATTGTGGTGGCTCTTGATGTTCGCGGTGCCCGCACCGCCGCCGGACTCCACGACGTCCGGGTACAGCGTGCCCTGGACCAGGAACTCGACCTTGGTCTCGCCCTGCTCGCCGACCACCTCGGAGACCGCGTCCTCGAACGACCGGATGAACTCCCGGCCGATGATCTTGCGCTTCTCCTCGGGGTCGGTGACGCCCTTCAGCTCACCCAGGAACTTCTCCACCGCGTCGACGGTGACCAGCTTGGCCCCGGTCGCGGCGACGAAATCACGCTGCACCTGCTCACGCTCACCCGCCCGCAGCAGACCGTGATCGACGAACACACAGGTGAGACGATCACCGATGGCCCGCTGCACCAGCGCCGCCGCCACCGCGGAATCCACACCGCCGGACAGACCGCAGATGGCGTGGCCGTCCCCGACCTGCTCCTGCACCTGGGCGATCAGCGCGTCGGCGATATTGGCGGGCGTCCACGCGCCCGGGATCTCGGCGATCTCGTGCAGGAACCGGCTCAGCACCTGCTGGCCGTGCGGCGAGTGCAGCACCTCCGGGTGGTACTGCACACCCGCCAGCTTGCGCGCCCGATCCTCGAACGCGGCGACCGGTGCGCCCGCGGAGGTCGCGGTCACCTCGAACCCGGCGGGGGCATCGGTGACGGCGTCACCGTGGCTCATCCACACCGGCTGCCGGGTCGGCAGGCCGCCGTGCAGGATGCCGCCGTCCACGCTCAGCTCGGTGCGCCCGTACTCGCGAGTCCCGGTGTGCGCTACCGTCCCGCCGAGCGCCTGGGCCATGGCCTGGAATCCGTAGCAGATACCGAAGACCGGCAGCTCCAGATCGAACAGCCGCGCATCCAGCTGCGGCGCGCCCTCGGCGTACACGCTGCTCGGCCCGCCGGAGAGAATCACCGCGAGGGGGTTCTTCTCCGCGATCTCCTCCACGGTGATCGTGTGCGGAACCACCTCGGAATACACGCTCGCTTCGCGCACCCGGCGCGCGATCAACTGCGCGTACTGCGCGCCGAAGTCGACGACAAGGACTGGTCGCTGGGTTTCTGCCACGGCCACAGTCTAGTGAGCGATACACATCACATTGACCACGCCTCCCCGGCCTTCGGTATCCGCCGGGTATACCTGCGGATCGGTAGGTGTCAACTGATCTTGTGAGATGCGGGTAACTCACCGGGTACGTCCGAATTCGGTTCGGCGCCCGACCGCCGGCACGGGTGCGTGGCAGTCAACGGCACCGAGCCGCCCGCTGAAGTCTCGGGGAGGCGGGATGGACCTCCACCCCGGGCCGAGGTGCGCCGCGGCCTCGGAAGCGGCGGCCCGCCCGGCCCGGAAGTGGTGGCATCGGGACGGTATTCGCGTCGAGTGGGTCACCGATAGGGACTTCCGGCCCATTCCTCTCGAATCTCGGCCCGTCGCATCGTGACACGGCCGACCCGCGGCGCCGAGCGTCGCGGTGAGCAAGAAAGCTCGCCGGATTGTCACCGGTGCTGGCTATCCTCTACCTCGTGCCATTCGCCCGTGCGATCGATGCCGAGATCCACTACGAGGACAGCGGGGGCGGAGGCCCGGTGGTGCTGTTGGGGCACGAATTCCTCATGGACCGAACGATGTTCGCGTCGCAACAGGCGGCGCTGACACCCGAGTTCCGGATCGTGACCTGGGATGCGCGCGGGCACGGCCGCACCCGTGATGAGGGGCTGCCGTTCACGTACTGGACCTCCGCCCGGGACGCGCTGACCGTACTGGATCAACTCGGCGCGGAACGTGCCGTGGTGGGCGGGATTTCGCAGGGCGGCTTCATCGCCCTGCGCACGGCACTGCTGGCCCCCGGCCGCGTCGCCGCCCTCGTCCTGCTCTCCAGCGAGGCGCACGAACCCACCCCGGCCGAACTCACCAATGCCCGTAGGTTTCTCGACAAATGGTATGAAGACGGCCCCCGCCCCGCCCTCGCCGAATACCTCGCCCGCTGGCTCATCGGCGACGACGACTGGTACCGCGCCGTCTGGGTGAAACGCTGGCTCGCCCGCGACCCCAATGCCACCGAGGTGGCCGCCGGCGCCCTGCTGGGCCGCGACTCGGTCCTGGACCGACTATCCGAAATCACCTGCCCCACTTTGGTCATCCACCCCACCCGCTCCGGCGTCCCCCGCTCCCACGCCCGCGAACTCGCCGACCGCCTCCCCAATGCCCACTACCTCGAAATCGAGGGCGCCCGCCAAACGGTGAACATGACCCACCCCGTGGCCGTCAACACCGCGGTCCGAGAATTCCTCCGCGACTTGACTCCCCCGCCGCCCCGCGCCTTCAGCGCCCAGTTCGGGAGCCGTTGACTCCGTTCGCAAAGGTGACAACTGATTTCGTACCGGTCCGGGTAACTCGTCGGGTACGTCCACAGTCGTTTCGGCACCCGACCGCCGGCACGCGTGTACGACCGCCGACGGCTCCCCCGAGCCGGGCGTTGAAGGCACGGGGAGGCGGAGGAGACGACCGCTCCAAGACTTCGACAGCGGCCGAAGTCAACCGGTAGCGCGGACGTCGGATACAGTTAGCGCCCTTGCACATTCGGGTGAATGCACAAGGGCGCGAGGATGGAGTCTCCGGTCAGGCGCGGACGTTCAAACCGACCTTTTGGAATTCCTTGAGGTCGCTGTAGCCGGTCTTCGCCATCGAACGACGCAGGCCGCCAACCAGATTCAGCGAACCGAACGGGTCGTTCGAGGGGCCGTTGAGGACCTGGTCCAGCGGGACGCGCTCCTCTTCGACGGCATACGGCAGCACCGCGCCGCGCGGCACCGACGGGTGCGCGGCGGCCGACGGCCAGTACCAGCCGTTGCCCGGGGTCTCCCGGGCCATGGCCAGCGGCACGCCCAGCATGACCGCGTCCGCGCCACAGGCGATCGCCTTGGCGATGTGGCCCGAGGTCAGCGTCTCGCCGTCGGCGATGACGTGCACGTAGCGCCCACCCGTCTCGTCCAGGTAGTCGCGACGCGCGGCCGCGGCGTCGGCGATGGCGGTGGCCATCGGCACCCCGATGCCGAGCACCTCACCGGTGGTGGTGGCGCCCTGCATGGAGCCGTAGCCGACGATGACGCCCGCCGCGCCGGTGCGCATCAGGTGCAGCGCGGTGCGGTGATCGGACACGCCGCCCGCCACCACCGGCACATCCAGCTCGGCGATGAAGGTCTTCATGTTCAACGGCTCACCGTCGCCCACATGCTCCGCCGAGATGATGGTGCCGTGCACCACCAGCAGGTCGATGCCCGCCTGCACCAGCCCCGGGGTCAGTGCCCGCGCGTTCTGCGGGCTCACCCGCACCGCGGTGGTGACACCGGCCGCGCGCACCTGCGCGACCGCGGCGGCCAGCAGATCGGGCTGCATCGGGGCGGCGTGCAGCTCCTGCAGCAGCGCCACCGCGGCCTCGGTGCCCTGCTTCTCGCCGACCTCGGTCAGCTGCTGGATCTTGGCGGCCACATCGGCGTGCCGGGCCCACAGGCCCTCACCGTTGATGACGCCCAGGCCGCCGGCCCTGCCCAGTTCGATGGCGAACTCCGGCGACACCAGCGCGTCGGTGGGATGCGCCAGGAACGGGATCTCGAAGCGGTAGGCGTCCAGCTGCCAGGACAGCGACACCTGCTTGGACGAGCGGGTCCGACGGGACGGAACGATGTCGATATCGTCCAGTTCGTAGGTGCGCCGGGCGGTCCGGCCCATGCCGATCTCGACCATATCGCGCATCGTCAGTCCTCCTGTGTGTAATTTGCCCTCCGCTTCGCTCCGGGCGGGTTCGCGGCGCTGGAAGTCTCGTTCTTCCCTCCTCCGCTCCTCCGCTTCGCCCCCCGCTCCGTCAGTCCAGAACGAGACGCGCCGCGAACCTTGTGGGCGTACGTATTTTGCCGGTTCGGTCCGGCT
Organism: Nocardia sp. CA-151230; assembly: GCF_050942175.1. Classification (NCBI taxonomy): domain Bacteria; kingdom Bacillati; phylum Actinomycetota; class Actinomycetes; order Mycobacteriales; family Nocardiaceae; genus Nocardia; species Nocardia sp. CA-151230. Next base: position 1,118,316 of record NZ_CP192061.1, on the reverse strand, counting down.
ACGAACGGGTGGTGTAGTTGGGAGCCTCGACGGTCATGGTGATGTCGTGCGGGTGCGACTCCTTCAGGCCCGCCGCCGTGATCTGCACGAACTGCGCCGCCTGCAGATCGGTGATGCTCTGCGAACCGGTGTAGCCCATGGCCGCGCGCAGACCGCCCACCAGCTGGTGGATGACCTGATCCAGCGGGCCGCGGAACGGCACCCGGCCCTCGATGCCCTCGGGCACCAGCTTCTTCTCCGAGAGCACGTCGTCCTGGAAGTAGCGGTCCTTGGAGTACGACTTGGCCTCGCCTCGACCCTGCATGGCGCCCAGCGAACCCATACCGCGGTAGCTCTTGAACTGCTTGCCGCCCACCAGGATCAGCTCGCCGGGGGACTCGGCGGTACCGGCCAGCAGCGAACCGAGCATGACGGTCGAGGCGCCGGCCGCTATGGCCTTGGCGATGTCACCGGAGTACTGCACACCACCGTCGGCGATGACCGGCACACCGTGCGGCTTGCACGCCGCCACGGCCTCCAGGATCGCGGTGATCTGCGGCGCGCCGACACCGGCGACCACGCGGGTGGTGCAGATGGAGCCGGGGCCCACACCCACCTTCACCGCGTCCACGCCCGCCTCGACCAGCGCCAGGGCGCCCGCGCGGGTCGCGACATTGCCGCCGACGATCTGCACCCGGTCGCCGACCTCGGCCTTGACCTTGGAGACCATCTGCAGCACGCCCGACTGGTGACCGTGCGCGGTGTCGACCACCAGCACGTCCACGCCGACCTCGGCCAGCGTCATGGCCCGGACCCAGGCGTCCTCGCCGACACCGACCGCGGCGCCGACCAGCAGGCGGCCGTCACGGTCCTTGGTGGCGTTCGGGTACTGCTCGGTCTTGACGAAGTCCTTGACCGTGATCAGGCCGCGCAGCTTGCCGCTGCCGTCCACGATCGGGAGCTTCTCGATCTTGTGGCGGCGCAGCAGACCCAGCGCGGCCTCGGCGGTGACGCCCTCCTGGGCGGTGATCAGCGGCGCCTTGGTCATCACCTCGGCGACCTTGCGGTCCTGATCGACCTCGAACCGCATATCGCGGTTGGTGATGATGCCGACCAGCATGCCGCGCTCGTCCACCACCGGCAGACCGGAGATGCGGAAGCGGGCGCACATCGCGTCGACCTCGGCCAGCGTGTCATCGGGGCGACAGGTCACCGGATCGGTCACCATGCCCGCCTCGGACCGCTTCACCGTCTCGGCCTGCGCGGCCTGCGCCTCCACCGACAGATTGCGGTGCAGCACACCCATACCGCCCGCGCGCGCCATGGCGATGGCCATGCGCGCCTCGGTGACGGTGTCCATCGCCGAACTCACCAGTGGGGTGCGCAGCGAGATCTCACGCGTCAGATTGCTCGAGGTGTCGACGGAGCTCGGAATCAGATCCGAGGCCGCCGGCAACAACAGCACATCGTCGAAGGTGAGACCGAGCATGGCGATCTTGTCGGGATCATCGCCGCCCGTATGGGGGCGGCCAGCGTTTCGTTCGCCCGTCACGGGACTGCTCATTCGGATCGACCCCTCCTGGACCTCGGCAACATCCACCGGACCGGGCACCGGTGAACGCGTGGATGAACGGCAATGCCGGCGTTTGCTACCCGGCCTTTGGTCAACCATGGTATCGGCTCGACAATTCCACGCCGCACCCCGCCCGACCCCGCGTCAGTGGGCCTGACAGCGCCGTATCGACAGCCACATCCGCTGCGGTTTGTCGGCCGTGCCATTACTGTGTCGGCTGCCACGACATCACTGCACCTGCCCAGGACAACCACCGTGCCTGCCCAGGACAACACTGCGCGCCACACCGGGAGCGCACTGTGCGCCGCACCACCAGCGAAGTGAGGGCAAATCCCCTTCAGCGCTGGCGCACATGGGGTGGTTCTGCGTACCGTGGGACTGTGCGTGACCATCTACCACCTGGCTTGCCGCCGGATCCGTTCGCCGGAGACCCCTCCGACCCGTCGGCCGCGCTCGATGCCATCGAGCCGGGGGAGCCGCTGGATCCTCACGAGCGCCTAGCGGTCGAAGAGGATCTCGCCGATCTCGCGGTCTACGAGGCGCTGCTGGCCCACCGCGGCATCCGCGGTCTCGTGGTCAGCTGCGAGGACTGCCGGCAGGATCATTACCACGACTGGGACATGTTGCGCGCCAACCTCCTCCAGCTACTGGTGGACGGGACGGTGCGACCGCACGAGCCCGCCTACGATCCGACGCCCGAGGCCTACGTCACCTGGGACTACTGCCGCGGTTACGCGGACGCTTCCATGAACGAGGCACTGCACGGCGACGGATTCGACGGGTTCGACGTCTGATTCATCGAAAAGGGCCTGCATCCCAAGGATGCAGGCCCTTTTCGCATGTCCCGCGAAGGTCGTTCCGCCCCGCTGACGTGAAAACCCGATCGGCGCACGACGATCGGGTGAAGCGGGTGTGCTAGTGCGTCCCCGGCACCGGAGCCGGCGGCAGCAGGCCGCCGCCGGTCGGCAGGACGATCGTGGACGGGATAGGCGCGACGGGGGACGGCTTTTCGACCGGCGGCTGCGGCGTCGGCTGCAGGCCACCACCCGTCGTACCGCCACCGGTACTACCTCCGGTATTGCCTCCGGTCGGAACCGCGGCCGACGTCGAGTTCCCGCCGCCACCGGTCGGCGGCACCACCGGCGGCTCGGATTCCTGCGGGACAGACGGCAGGGTGGTCACCTGCGGAACGGTCGGCACCGTCGAAACTCCGCCTCCGGTGCCCGGATTCGGGCTCGGCGCGGTTTCGAGCCCCCGCGAATCGATGGTCGTCGACGGGTTGCCTTCCGTCTTGGTCGGCGGATTCACCGGCGGCACCGGCTCATTCGGCGTGGTCGTCACGACCGGCACCTTGGTGGTGCTGCTGGTCGGGGCGAGCGACGCCAGCGAGCTGGCCACCTCGGGCGCCTTCTGCTGCAGCACCGTGTACAGCTGCTGCCAGCGGTCGGTCAGGTTGTCCTTCTTGCCGGAGTCGTTGACCTGGGAGGCATTGTCGGCGGCACGCTCCATCAGCGGCTTGGCCTCGTCGGCCTTGCCCTGCGCGATGAGCTGCTGCGCCTGCGCCAGATCACTGTCCGCCCGCGAGACAACCGTCGATTGGGCCTGTTCGCTGAACACGACCTCCTTGACCCGCCAGAGCGGATCACCGGGACTCGCGTTGTACGAGAACGCCGTCAGACCGCCGATGACGAGTGCCATAGCCGCCGCCGCACCCAGGATGGGCCGGACAAGCCTGAGTCGGCCGCGATTCGACGCGCCGATTCTGGCCTGCCGTGCGCCGATCTCCTGGTTGACCGCGGCGACAATGGCATCCAGGTCCGGTCCGGCCGGCAACGGCTCGGCCACGATCTCCGCGCGCCAGTCCGCCAGCAAGGCGGCGAGCTGATACTCCTCCGAGGTACCCGTCTGCACGGGTCCATCGCCGGAGATGGCGTCGATCAGTGCATCGTCGCGTCGCACCGCGGCAATGTCCACCGGCCCGGTATCACCGGACGCCTCGGCGTAGGGACCGCTGTTCTGCGATCCAGGTTGCGCCTTCCAGTCGCCCCGACCGCGCTCGCCATCCCTAGCCATACATTTCACCTGCCCTCGCCACTTGAGACTTGAGTTTCGCGAGTGCCCGGTGCTGGGCGACTCGTATAGCACCCGCCGTACTGCCCACGGCGACTGCAGTTTCTTCAGCCGACAGACCCATGACCAGGCGAAGGATCAGGATTTCTCGATGCTTTTCCGGCAAGGTCGCCAGCAGAGCGTTCATCTGCCGGCTCGTTTCGGATTCGAGAGCTCGCTGCTCCGGTCCCTGGTCGGTGGATATGACATCCGGTACTTCGGCCATGGCGTCCGCCTTGTTACGGGCGGAATTTCTGTGGGCGTCTGCGACCTTGTGCGAGGCGATGCCGTAGACGAATGCCATGAACGGCCGACCCTGATCCTGGTACCTGGGGAGGGCGGTCATGACGGCCAGACAAACCTCCTGCGCGACGTCGTCAGCGGAGAGCTGGCCACGTTCGGCCGATCCGATGCGCGCACGGCAATACCGCACCACGAGGGGGCGGATGCTCACCAGTACCTGGGAAAGGGCCGCCCGGTCGCCCTGCGCTGCGGCAGCGACGACTGCGGGATCCAACTCCTCACCCGTGTTGTTCATCGTCAGAGCTGTTCCTGGCGTTTTCGAGAGTGGCACGGCGGCAGGAGAGCCGGTGCTTCCGCCGAGGGGGGCGGAACGGTCCAACAATAGCGGCTGACGCATTCATGCCAGCCGTTACGGGGTCCTTCTCGGGGACGACTCAGGGAAGTCCCGGGGGGCACTCAGGGATGGCCGAGAAGGCCCCTGGCCGAACGCAATCGCCCACCGCGAGTGTCCAGCAACCGTGCACACTCGGCGGCCACGATCGCGCCGTCGCCTCCGGGTTCGACGCCGGAGCGGAGCATGGCGCAGGCCCAGCGCAGCGGCAGCAGCTCGTGTTCGGCGCAGGCGCGATCGACTTCGGTTGCGAGAGCCCGGGATCGGTCGAGGTCGCCCGCGGCGGCGCTGGCGGCGGCCAGAAGTAGCCGGGATTTCACTCGATGCCGCAGCGACGGCGAGTTTTCCGCCAGGGCGAGGGCGGCCTCGGCGTGGGCCAGGGCGGGATCCGCAGGAGCCGGGCGACCGCCGGCCGCGAGGTCGGCCGCGGGGAGGGAGATCAAACCGGAGCCGGGGGCCGACAGCGCCGTCTCGGCAGCCACCCAGTGCAGGCGGACACGCGGGCGCCACGCACTCGCGGCATCGGTCAGATGAACGTCGAGGTGTTTGCGGCAACGATCCAGCAGCCGGGCGGCAAGCGCCGGGCGGAGGGTGCCGAGAGCATCGGCGGCGAGTCCGGTCAACGCATCGCAAACCGCTTCGGCGCGCCTGATTTCCGCCGGGGTCGCGGCGGGCGCGACCGCGGGAGCAAGATCGCCGGCGACGGGGGGCAGGGCGAGGGCGGCCGCGCGGCCGTCGGCGACGGCGGCGTCGCCGTGCCAGCCGAGCTGGCGCAGCAACGAGGCCTCGGTGCTGTGGGTGAGCGACAGCAGCGCGGGATCGGTGGTGGTGCGGCGGGCGCGGCCGAGCTCTGCGCGCGCGGCGGCGTAGTGTCCGATCCCACTGAGCGAGACTGCTCGCAACCAGGATCCGGTGGCGTCGGCGGCAGCGGGCAACCCGGTGGCAGCGCGTTCTGGCGTGGCGCCGAAAGCGGCGTCGGCGAGTTCGGAGTTCACTTCGAGCACAGGCACAGCCGCACTGTAACCAGTGCCGGGGCAAGTGAGGGCAGCCGCCATACCACAGCCCCTCAGCTATCGATCAGCATTCACATGCGCCTATGTGTTTCCACTCCGTAAATCTGTTCTCGCTATCGCCCAGCACGCCCGTAAGGAATTCGTATAGCGTTTCGCGCTATTAACCTGACGGCCGCGAATCGGCCATCTCTACCCTACTCAGCGCGAGATGTCCAATGGCTGAGATCACTCTGATCGAGACTGTTGCATAGATCGAGTGACAGGTTTCGACCCTCGAAAAGCTGCTGCTACCAGGCGTTTCTACCAGTCGGATGGGCTATCACAGGCTGGTCACGGTGCTGGGCAACCGATCAGTATCACCACAGGTAGGCGGTCTTGTAAATAGCTGGGATGTTAATTCTCTAATGTGCACGTATTCGGCTCGAGTCGAATGAAGCTATTGACTCGAATTCGTTGTCCGACCTAACGTACGTCATCGCCGTCGTTGGCGTCGTGTCGAATTGCGGAGCCGACGAAGTGCGATCGCCGGGCCACGGCGATGCGGCCACCTGTTTGCCACCAGCACCGCTCGACAATGCCGACGAGCTCGCACCATGAGGAGTTCACCATGCCTATGCCGACCCACCTCCCAGGTCCGAACGCCGATGTCTGGGATTGGCAGATGCGCGGATCCTGCCGCGGTCAGGACTCCGCGGTGTTCTTCCACCCGGACGGCGAACGCGGCCGCGCCCGGGCCCAGCGCGAGCTACGCGCCAAGGAGATCTGCAAGTCCTGCCCGGTGCTGCTGCAGTGCCGGTCGCACGCGCTGAAGGTCAGCGAGCCCTACGGCATCTGGGGCGGCATGTCCGAGACCGAGCGTGAGCTACACGCCCGCCGCAACCGCCGTCGCATCGTCGCCTGACCGACCCGTTCTGCGCTCCGGGCAAACTCGCGTGACCGGTGTTCACCAGCGGTGTCGCCGAGGGCCGGCGACCGGGCGGGCTCGAGATTCCTCCCATCCGACAGCGATGGCGTGCCGAATGTCTAGCAAACACCCGGCACCGCTCGAGAGGGTCGGCGACGACCGACGTCACGTCATGTCTCGAATGTCATGTATGCGACGTTTCGGTGCAACTGGAAAGCCACTCTGCCACAGTCTCTTTGCCGATACCCCCACGCGAGAGGAGGTTATAGCGGCACGCTACCCTCGTGGCCGATGACACAGAACGGAGCGTTGTGACAGCGCGGCCGCCTGCCGCAGAGGGCAACTCGTTCCAGAGCTCGAGGGACGGAGGGGCGGAAACGCCCAGCGTGGACTCTGCGGTGACGGCGCGCGCAGCCGAAAGTCTGGAACTAGCCGCACTCCTCGAGCGTTGCGGGCAGTCGGATCAGCAGGCGTTCGCCGAGCTGTACGACCGCACCAGCGCGAGAGTGTTCGGCCTGGTCCTACGCGTGCTACATGATCCGGGCTATGCGGAGGAGACCACGCAGGAGGTCTACCTCCAGATCTGGCGCACGGCAGCCAACTTCGACTCGTCCAAGGGTTCGGCCGTCACCTGGTTGATGACGCTGGCCCATCGGCGCGCGGTCGACCGGGTTCGGGCCGAGCAGGCGCACGCCCTGCGCGAGGTCGCGTACGGCACCAGCACTCTCGGCAACGAGTTCGACGAAGTCACCGAGGAGGTCGGGCGTCGGCTGGAACAGCAGGCGGTGCTCGCCGGCCTGGCGACGTTGACGGAGACGCAGCGGGAAGCCATCTCCCTCGCATACTTCGGCGGACGCACGTATGCCGAGGTCGCGGCCCATCTGGGCGTAGGTTTGCCGACCGTTAAGTCCCGTATACGGGATGGATTGACACGACTCAAGAAAAGTTTGGGAGTGACGTGAGATGAAAGAAAGCCAGATCGATCTCGCGCACACTGTCGCGCTCGGATCGATCGGCGACGAAGATCAGCGCGCAGTGGCGGACCTTTTGGATACCGACGACGCCGTACTGCGCGCCGCCTTCACCCAGGAAGTGCAGCAGACCCGAGAAGCCATCATGCTGGCCGCGTCCGCGGTGGCCGTACCGCCACCGCCCGCGCTCCGCGATCGCCTTCTCGCCGCGATAGCCACGGACCAGGCACCGCCGAACACGATCCACCGCTCCCACCCCGGTCTCCACCACGGAAACGGCCGCTCCCCCAGTCCGATCCACGACTGAGAGCTCATTTCCCGAAGTAAGAGGTCCAGAACCCGTCACGCCCGCGAGGCCTTCTTGCATGCCGCCGATTCAGGTCGCCTGACCGGTTTCGGCTGCATGCTTTGCCGGTAAAGGCCGATTCGTATGCGACTCCTCAGCATCCTTATCCGCTCGTACCGCCGTGGCCTGGCGGGCGTGGCCGCTCTCACCCTGGTCATCGCGGGCCTCTACGTCTTCACCGACTCCCGCGCGAACGATCTCCGGGACCGATCCCCCGCCGTCCCACTCCCGCCCGTCTCCGGCCCACTGGGCCCGAATTGGCTGACGCCGTCGCCGACCGACTTCTACCCCGGGCCCACGGTGACGATCTCCCCGGCGCGCTGACCGCCGCCCGAAAACCGCTGCGGGCCCGCATGCCCGGACCGAAAGCGCGCGGCGGCCGGGTTCGGTTCGGGCATTGCAACTTTCACGGAACGAGGCCCGCACCGCCTCGGTGGACGGGGCGCGGCGACCCGAAAATGACAGTGGCGCAATGCAGTCCGGGCGGAACCACGGTAGTGCCGGCGAAACCACGGCAGCGCGGGGCGTGGCGCAGTCGCGCCGACGGCCGGATCGCGCCGGAGGAAGTCGGGTGGCGCGGTTGGGGTTCGGAGACGGCGAGGCCCCCGGACAGCGGGCTGTCCGGGGGCCTGAGCTGACGTCAGCGGGGCTGGGTCAGTGGGCGTGGCCGTGGTGCGCGTCGGCGGGCTCGTCGACCGGCTTGTCCACGATCGCGGACTCCGTGGTGAGGACCATGCGGGCCACCGAGGTGGCGTTCTCCACCGCGGAACGGGTGACCTTCACCGGGTCGATGACGCCCTCGGCGACCAGGTCGCCGTAGGTGAGGGTGGCGGCGTTGAAGCCGTGCTTGCCATCGGACACCTTGGAGACGACGACCGCGCCGTCGACACCGGCGTTGCTGGCGATCCAGAACAGCGGCGACAGCAGGGCCTGGCGCACGACCTCGACGCCGACCGCCTCGTCACCGGAAAGCGAGTCGCGCAGGGCGGGCAGCGTGGCCGCGGCCTGCACCAGGGCGGTGCCACCGCCGGGGACGATGCCCTCGGCGACCGCGGCCTTGGCCGAGGCGACAGCGTCCTCGACGCGGTACTTGCGCTCCTTGAGCTCGGTCTCGGTGGCCGCGCCGACCTTGATGACGGCGACGCCACCGGCCAGCTTGGCCAGGCGCTCTTCCAGCTTCTCGCGGTCCCAGTCGGAGTCGGTGTTCTCGATCTCCTTGCGCAGCTGGGCAACTCGCCCGTCGATGTCGGCCTGCGAGCCGGCGCCCTCGACGATGGTGGTCTCGTCCTTGGTGACCACGACGCGGCGGGCCTTGCCCAGCACGTCCAGGCCGGCCTCACGCAGGGTGATGCCCAGGTCCGGGTTGACCACGGTGCCACCGGTGACGATGGCCAGGTCGTCCAGGAACGCCTTGCGGCGGTCACCGAAGAACGGGGCCTTCACGGCGACGACCTTGAGGGTCTTGCGAATCGCGTTGACCACCAGGGTGGACAGCGCCTCGCCGTCGACGTCCTCGGCGATGATGACGACCGGCTTGCCCGACTCCGCGATCTTCTCCAGCAGCGGCAGCAGGTCCGGCAGGGAGCTGATCTTCTCGCGGTTCAGCAGGATCCACACGTCCTCGTAGACCGCCTGCATGGTCTCCGGGTCGGTGACGAAGTACGGGGACAGGTAGCCCTTGTCGAACTGCACGCCCTCGGTGATGGCGACCTCGGTCTGCAGACCCGAGGACTCCTCGATGGTGACGACGCCGTCCTTGCCGACCTTGGTCAGCGCCTCGGCGACCAGCGCGCCGATCTCCTCGTCCCGCGAGGACACGGTGGCGACCTGCGCGATGGACTTCTCGCCGTTGACCGGGGTCGCGGCGGCGTGCAGGGCGGCGGCGACGGCCTCGGCGGCCTTGCTCATGCCCTTGCCCAGGGTCATCGGGTTGGCGCCCGCGGCAATGTTCTTCAGGCCACCCTTGATGAGGGCCTGCGCCAGCACGGTCGCGGTGGTGGTGCCGTCGCCGGCGACATCGTTGGTCTTGGTGGCGACGCTCTTGACCAGCTGCGCGCCCAGGTTCTCGAACGGGTCCTCGAGGTCGATGTCGCGGGCGATGGTCACGCCGTCGTTGGTGACGGTCGGGCCGCCGAACGCCTTGGCCAGCACCACGTGCCGGCCGCGCGGGCCCAGGGTGACCTTGACGGCGTCGGCGAGCTTGTCGACGCCGCGCTCCATAGCCCGACGAGCCTTCTCGTCGAACTCGATCTGCTTTGCCATGTACCTACTCCTGAAATGAGTTGGGTCGGAACGCACTCCGCCCCGGGCCGGTTGCTGTATTGGCAGCTGCGACTCCGGGGCGGTGTCTCTCGGTGCTCTGGGAAGCCCGGCCGCGGGGAGGCGGAGGCCCGAGCCCCGAGAGTTGGAGCGTTCCTACTTGGTGACGACGGCCAGCAGGTCGCGAGCCGACAGGATCAGGTACTCCGAGCCGTTGTACTTGATCTCGGTGCCGCCGTACTTGCTGTAGATGACGACGTCACCTTCCTTGACGTCCAGCGGAATCCGCTTCTCGCCATCCTCGTCCCAGCGACCCGGGCCCACGGCGATGACGGTGCCCTCCTGGGGCTTCTCCTTCGCCGTGTCGGGGATGACCAGGCCGGAGGCGGTCGTCGTCTCGGCCTCGTTGGCCTGGACGAGGATCTTGTCCTCGAGCGGCTTGATGTTCACGCTCGCCACGTTGAGCCCTCCACTTTCAGGGGATTCGTCGCGTCCGGGGCTGTTCCCCGGACTCACGGTTTCGGTCATGTGTGTGACCCTGCGCAATCAGCCCCGTCGTCGCGGGTGCCGGGACCCCTGCTCAGTAGTCATCAGCTGGCACCGGAGCACTGACAGTGCCAACTAGCACTCTATACATGCGAGTGCCAGCGCTCAAGGTAAGGGGCTGCCATATCGACCACCCAGTTTTCGCGGCCCGCCTCGGCCCGGACCGCGGCTCGATAAACCTCCGCCTCGGAGCGGGGGAGCGAAGCGGAGGAGGGAAGGCCGAGGTAACGGGGCCGCGAACCCGCCCGGAGCGAAGCGGAGGGCAAATTGAACACGACTCGCCGACACGACGGCGCGGGAATCTGAGGGCTTCCAAAGAAATCCGAAAATCTGTAACGTTCGGATAACGGATTGTGACACCATTGACGTCGGCCGCGCGACGAGACCGAAACGGTCCCGCCACGTGCACCGTCGAGAGTTTCACAACTGCTTCACCCCGCTAACCGCGCGGCAACCCTGCGCGCGGGCTCGAGAAGAGAGCAAGACCGCAAGTGATCAGTGGCAGGTCCGGATGCCCCATCGGACAAGGGCCCGTCGCGATCCGAAGCTCGGAGACGTCCGCTACCCGTAGGGCGCGTCCGGAGTCCGTTCGAGATGGTCGTCTCCACCCGGACCATCCGCTCGAAGGGAGGTGAACATGCGAACATCCCTCGGCATCTCCGCCGGGAGCGAGGTGGTGTGCTCGGCGACGGTCGCTACCGCACCCAACGGCGCCCAGAACTTCGACTACCGCGTCGTGACGGCCGATACCGCCCACTCCGACGTCGGTGATCTGGTGGCGTCCTCGATCGAATTGATGACCACCCAGATCCCGCGAGAGAGCGTACATCCGGTCGGCGCCCATCCGATCGCCCGCGGCAACGGCCACCGCGACCCCGACTCGGCCCCGCCCGGTGACATCGCGGTCGCCTACCGGGACCGGGAGCAGGCCCAGATCATCCGCTCGGCGATCGGCCGGCAGCGGCACGGCGTGCAGCTCATCCCGGAGAGCACCGCGGCCCTGGCCTATCTGCGGCACACCGGGCTGCTGGACCGCTGGAACACGGTGGCGCTCATCGACATCGGGGCCACCGGCACCACGGTCACCGTGGCCGACCACGCCGACGGCACCGTCCTGCGCACCGAGCGCATCACCGCCATCAGCGGCAACGCCATCGACGAACTGATCCTGCAGCACCTGCTGGACTGTCACCTGTCCCGCCGAGGCATTCGCCCCAACCGGGGAATTCTGCTCAACCGCAGCCGCGCCGCCAAGGAGCATCTGTCGGTGGTTCCGGCGGTCACCATCGACCATGTGGCCGGGCAGCCGCTCAAACTGACCCGGGTGGACTTCGAGGAGATCGTCGCCGACCTGCTGCGCGAGCTGGCGGTGTTCTCCCGTGCCGTGTTCGCGCGCGCCCCGAAGTTCCCGGAGGCGGTCGCCGTGATCGGCGGCGGCGCCAATGTGCCGATCATGGTGGTGGGGCTGGAGCGCCAGCTCGACGTGCCGGTCGTCACCGTCCCGGAGCCGGAGGCCGCGATCGCGAAAGGCGCGGCGCTGGTGGCGGATTCGACCACGCCGAGCAGCACCTTCCCGGTGATCGGCCTGGGCTCGGACGCGCCGATCGGCACCTTCACCAAGCTGGCGGGGACGCTGGCGGGCGCGATCGTGGTGGTCGGCCTGATCGTCGGGTACGGGGTCAAGGAATTCGTGGTGCCCGAACCGCAGAACACCCACTACTCGCCCTCCACGACCGGCCCGCAGCAGCCGGTCCCGCAGACCACGCCGACGGGTCCTTCGGGCGGCTCCACCAGCACCACGACCACCCAGCGCCGCACCACGGCCGCGGTTCCGACACCCCTGACCGGTTCGGCCGGTGGCGCGCCCACCGCGCCGAGCAGCACCGCCCAGCAGCCGCCGCTGCGCCCGGATCCCGACCTACCCCAGATCCCGTTTCCCGCGGATCTCCCCCGCCTGCTCGGGCCGCTGCTCGGCACCTCGCTGCCGCCGGCCGAGTCGGAGTCGCATATCTCGGTCACGGACGGCACGCCCACTGATTCGGGCTCCGAGACCGACGGTGGCACGCTCCCCCGCATCCCCGAGATTTCAGCGGCCGGCTGAGAGCCGTCGACGGTCGCGTTCCCGTGCCGGCGGTTGGGCGGCGAACCGAGTTCGGATGTACCCGGCGAGTTACCCCGAACGTCACGAAATCAGTTGTCGCCTTGGCATTCGCCGAACCGCCCACGACCTGTTGCAGGCGGTATTCAGAGGTGGCTGGTGGAAACAGGGAGGCCGGGGTCGGTCGCGACGGTGAGTTCGGAAGGCTCTGCGCCGCCGGCGATCACGTGGGCGCCGAGGGTGGCGATCATGACGCCGTTGTCGGTGCACAGGCGCGGTTTGGGGACGCGCAGGGTGATACCGGCTGCGGTGCAGCGCTCTTCGGCCATCGAGCGGATGCGGGAGTTGGCGGTCGCGCCGCCGCCCAGCACCAGGGTGTCGACGCCGGTGTCCTGGACCGCGCGCACCGCCTTCATGGTGAGTACATCCGCCACGGCCTCCTGGAAGGACGCCGCGATATCCGGGATGGGCAGCTCGCGGCCTTCCCGTTGCGCCGCTTCGACATAACGGGCGACGGCGGTCTTCAGGCCGGAGAAGGAGAAGTCGTAGCGCGGGTCGCGGGGGCCGGTCATGCCGCGCGGGAAGGCGATGGCGCTCGGATCGCCCGCGGTGGCAATGGAATCCAGCACCGGCCCGCCCGGGTAGCCGAGGCCGAGCAGGCGGGCCACCTTGTCGAAGGCCTCGCCCGCGGCGTCGTCGACCGTGCTGCCCAATTCGGTGATGGGGTGGGCGAGATCGGTGACCTGCAGCAGGTGGGTGTGCCCGCCGGACACCAGCAGCGCGACCGCCGGTGGCATGGGCCCGTGTTCGAGGGTGTCCACGGCCACGTGCCCGCCCAGGTGGTTGAGCGCGTAGAACGGGATATCCCAGGCCGCCGCATAGGCTTTCGCCGCCGCGACGCCCACCAGCAGCGCGCCCGCGAGACCGGGGCCGATGGTGACGGCGAGGGCGTCGGGCTTGCTGATGCCGGCCGTGGCCAGGGCCCGGCGCATGGCGGGCACGATGGCCTCGAGGTGTGCGCGGGAGGCGATCTCGGGCACCACGCCGCCGAAGCGGGCGTGCTGGTCCACGCTGGAGGCGACCTCGTCGGCGAGCAGTTCGCAGCTGCCGTCGGGCAGTCGGCGCACGATGCCGACTCCCGTTTCGTCGCAGGAGCTTTCGATACCCATGACGATCATGACGAGACCTCGGCGTCGGTGGTGAATCCGTCCTGTGGGAAGCCGGCCATGGCGGGTCGCCGCATGGTGTACGCGTCGGCCCCGCTGGGCTGGTAGTAGTTCTTGCGCAATCCGATGATGTGGAAGCCGTGCTTCTCGTACAGCGTGATGGCGGGCGCGTTGTCGGTGCGGACCTCGAGGAACACCGGCCCGCCGCGGCGGCCGGCCTCCAGCAGCAGCGCCTCCAGCAGCAGGGTGCCGATGCCGCGCCGGTGCTCGGCGGGATCGACGCCGATGGTGTGGACCTCGGCCTCGGGATGTTCGGCGGTGCCGAGCAGTGCGATGCCCGCGTAGCCGATCATGCGGCCGTCGGCGTCGCGCGCGGTGATGTAGCGGTTGTGCGGTCCGGCCAGCTCCGACAGGAACGAAACCTCGTGCCAGGGATCGTCCTCCGGGAACAGCACCTGCTCGAGTTCGGCACAGCGGGTGACGTCGGCAGGCCGCATCGGTTCGATGCGGATGGTCATCGGCCCACCTGCGCGTAACTCTTCTCGACGGCATCGGGGCGGCGCAGGTACAGCGGCACCAGCGGCGCGGGCACGACGCCGGCCAGGATCTCGGCGGCGGCGCAGCGCACCAGGCCCGCCGGGGACGGCGTCTCGACCGGCAGCACCGGCAGATCGAAATAGTCGACGTGCGAAGCGGATCCGGCGATCACGGTGGCGGCGGCCTGATCCAGATCGGCGGGCTTGCTCACCTCGGGTCCCTCCGACCGAGTCAGGGTGCGGCCCCCGGCCGGGGTGCGGTAGCGCGCCCAGTACACCTCGCGGCGGCGGGCGTCGGTGACGACCAGCAGCTCGATCGGGTCGGCGCTCTCACGCAGATAGCTCTCGGTGTCGGCGGCGATGGCGTCCAGGCTGCACACCCCGTGCACCGGAACGCCCAGTGCGTCACCGAAGGCGGCCGCGGTGGCCATGCCGACGCGCAGTCCGGTGAACGGCCCGGGCCCGACACCGACCACGACAGCGGCGATATCGGCACGGGAGCGGCCGGATTCGGCGAGGCAGGCCAGGATCTGCGGGGTCAGCACCTCGTTGTGCGCGCGAGCGTCCACGGTCACCTTGGCGGTGATCGTGGTGATCTGCGGTGCGTTCGACCCGGGTTGCGCCGGTTCCAGTTCCACCAGTCCCGCCGTGACGGCGGGGGTCGCGGTGTCGACAGCCAATATCAGCATGATTGTCTTTACGATACCGGGTGGTACAGCCCACTCGGCGTGGTGTCTGCCTGCGGGAATTTACCGGCGTATCCGGGACTTTTCCGGTCCGGCTTCAAACCGCGGCGACCCACTCCCATTCGGCGGTGCGCACGTCGGACTCGGGTTCACGGCGCAGCTGCACGCGCAGATGGCGATCGGCCAGGTGTTCGGCCACGCCCAGACCCCATTCGACCACCACCACGGCGTGATCGAGATCCGTGTCCAGATCGAGGGCGTCCAGTTCGTCGAGGTCGCCGCCGAGTCGGTAGGCGTCCACGTGCACCAGCGCCACCGCACCCGGGTGGGTTCCGGCGCGGTGCTGGCGGGCGATGATGAAAGTCGGTGAGCTGACCCGTCCTTCGACACCCAGCCCGGCGGCGATGCCACGGGTGAGCGCGGTCTTGCCCGCGCCCAGCGGGCCGTCGAGGATGACCACATCCCCGGCCTGCAGCTGTCCGGCGAGCTCGCGGCCCAGCGCCTCGGTGTCCTCGACGGTGGCGAGCATGCGGTGATCGGTCACCGGTCACCGCCGACGTGGGTACGGACCACGCGGCCGCGGGGGTAGCAGACGATCTCGTAGTTGATGGTGCCGAGCGTGTCGGCCCACTCCTGGGCGTGCGGGTGACCGGGCTCACCACCGAACAGCACCGCGGTGTCACCCGCCCGGACCCCGGCTTCGTTCTCGCCCAGGTCCACCACGATCTGATCCATGCAGACCCGGCCGATCTGCGGGTAGCGGACGCCGCCCAGCGCCACCGAGAATCGGCCGCCCAGCGGGCGCGGCACGCCGTCGGCGTAGCCGGCCGGAACGAGGGCGACCGTGGTGTCCCGATCGGCGATCCACTCGTGACCGTAGGACACACCCTCCCCCGCCGCGACCTGCTTCACCCGGAGCACCCGGGCGCGGAAGGTCATGGCCGGACGCAGGCCGAAATCGGACAGCTCCGGGATTGGTGACAGGCCGTACACGGCGATGCCGGGGCGCACCATGTCGAAGGCGAGGTCCGGACGGGTCAGTGCGGCAGCGGAATTCGCCAGGTGCACCAGCTCCGGCTGCAGGCCGTGCTCCTTGGCTGTGGCGATGAATTCCAGGAACCGTTCGCGCTGCATGTCATTGACCGGATGCTGCGGCTCGTCGGCGAGCGCGAGGTGGGAGAAGATGGCGCGGAAGCGCACCGTCTCCTCGGCCACCAGCCGCCCGAGCAGGTCCAGCACCTCGGGGAATTCGGCGATGGGGATGCCGTTGCGGTTGAGCCCGGTATCCACCTTGAGACTCACGGTGGCGGTCCGGCCGAGCTGCCGCGCCGCCCGCGCCACGTCCTCGAGCTGCGCGAGCCCGGAGACGCCGATTTCGATATCGGAGCCGATGGCGCTCGCGTAGTCGGTATCGGAGGTGTTGAGCCAGCACAGGATCGGTGCGGTGATCCCCGCGGCCCGCAGCTCCACGGCCTCGCCGACCGTGGTGGTGCCGAGTTCCCGCGCGCCCGCCGCCAGGGCCGCCCGCGCCACCTCGGCCGCACCGTGGTTGTACCCGTCCGCCTTGACCACGACCATGACCGCGGCGTCTCCGGCGTGCTCGGCCAGGATCCGCACATTGTGGGCAATGGCATCCAGGTCGACGACGATCTCCACCTGTGGGTCTGGCTTCTTCACGCCCACGATACTGCCACGCTCCCCCGCAGCTCCGAACCTTCAGCGGGTGCTGAGAGCCGTTGACCGTCGCGCACCCGTGCCGGCGGTTGGGTGCCGAACCGATTTTGGACGTACCCGGCGAGTTACCCGGCCCTGACGAAATCAGTTGTCACCTTCGCAGCGGCAATCGCCGCCAACGCGGCGGACAACGACCCATCGCTCGACGGGAGCAGCGGCAGCCGGACGGCCGGGGTGGGGATGCGGCCCTGGGCGGCCAGAACCGCCTTCACCACAACGGGATTGGGTTCGGTGAACAGGGCGGCGGCGAGCGGAGCCAGGCGGTTGCCGAGTTCGCGGCCGGATTCCAGTTCGCCCCGGCGCCAGGCGGCGGTCAGGGCGGCGTAGGCGGCGGGGGCGACATTGGCGCAGGCGAGAATCGCGCCCGACGCGCCCAGGGCCAGCAGCGGGGCGGCATACAGATCGTCGCCCGCGAGCACCGAGGTGTGGTCGGGTATCCGGGACATGAAGGCGATCGTGGTGTCGTCGATGCCGCCCGCGGTGTACTTGAAGCCCGCGACGTTCGGCAGTTCGGCCAGGCGGAGCAGGGTATCGGCGCTGAGGGTCAGGGCCGTGCGGTACGGGATGTGGTAGATCAGCAGCGGCACGGGGCTGGCGGCGGCGAGGGTCCGGAAATGTTCGACCACACCGGCTTCCGAGGGCCGCGTGTAGTAGGGGACGACCGCGAGGGCGGCGGTGGCGCGCGGGTCGAGGGCGGTGAGGGCGCGGACCGAGTCGAGGGTGGCGTTGGAGCCCGCGCCGACGATGAGGGCGGCGGCGCGCTCGCGGCAGACGTTCGCGCAGATCTCGATGACCCGGGCCTGCTCGGCCGCGCTCAGAGTGGCCGGTTCGCCGGTGGTGCCGAGCGCGACCAGGCCCGCCGCGCCCGCGTCGAGGACCTCGTGGGCGAGCGCTTCCAGGGCGTCGGCGGCCAGGTCGCCGTCGGTGGTGAAGGGCGTGACCAGGGGCACGTAGAGGCCGGTGAATGTCATGTGTCGAGCGTGATCGATGCCGGGCTTCAGGTCTATTTCACGTTTCTTCGCCCGAGCATAAGATCAGCTGATGCTGGAGGTCCGCCGTCTGCGCCTGCTCCGCGAGCTCGCGCACCGCAAGACCATCGCCGCGGTCGCCGAGGCCCTGACCTATACGCCGTCGGCGGTGTCCCAGCAGCTCACCGCGCTCGAACGGGAGGCCGGGGTGCCGCTGCTGGAACGCACCGGGCGCAGCGTCACCCTGACTCCGGCCGCGCTGCGGCTGGTCGAGCACACCGAGACCATTCTGGCCGTGCTGGAACAGGCCACCGCCGAACTCGCCTCGGCCCGAACCGAACTCACCGGCACCCTGCGCATCGGTGCGTTCCCGACCGCCGTACACACCATCCTCTCCCCCGCGCTGGTATCGCTGAGCCGAGACCATCCGCGGCTGGAACTGCTTGTCACCGAACTGGATCCGGCGGCCGCCCCCGCCGCCCTGCGGGCCGAGACCCTGGATATCGCGCTGCTTCAGGAGTACGACTACGTTCCCCTCGCACCGGAACCCGGCCTCGACACCGAGCCGCTGTTCGAGGAAACCATCCACCTGGCCGCCCGCGAGCCCGGACCGCTTGCCGCACAGGCGGATTCGCCGTGGATCGCGGGCACGCCCGGGACCCTCTGCTACGAGATGACCGTCCGAGCCTGTCTCGCCGCCGGATTCACCCCGCGCATCCGCCATCACGCCGACGACTTCGGCACCGTGCTGGCGCTCGTCGCCGCGGGCCAGGGCGTGGCGCTCGTCCCCGACCTGGGGGCACTCTCGACACCCCCGGGCGTCACCCTCACCGCCCTGCCGACCCGCCGCCGCACCCACCTCGCCTATCGCAGCGGCACCGGCGCCCATCCGATCGTCACGGCCGCGCGCACCGCCCTGCATGCCGCCGCTACCGGTACGGCTGCGTGAAGTCGTCGGGATGGAACAGCGCGTAGGCGACGACGAACAGCCGAATTCTGGGGATCACCGGAGCTCGAGGGTCAGGCGGCGAGCTCGCGGAGGGTGCCGATGGCCTCGCCGACATGGGAGAGCAAGGGGGAGGCGGAGATCGGGGCTCCGGCGGAGGTGGTGGCGTGGGCCGCCAGATTGGCGGCGAGGGAGTGGGCGCGGGCGGCGGCCGCGGCGGCCCAGGACGGGTGGAGACCGCGGGCCAGGAGAGCGCCGACGATGCCGGAGAGGACGTCACCGGAGCCGGCGGTGGCGGCCCATGAGCCACCCGCCTCATTGACGAATACCGGGACGCCGGGGCCCGCGATCAGGGTGGCGCGGCCCTTCAAAAGCACTGTCACCTGCCAGGATTCGGCGAGCTTGCGGATGGCGGCGACGCGGTCGGGGCCGGGTTCGGCGCCGGTCAGGCGGGCGAATTCGCCGGCGTGCGGGGTGAGGATGGTCGGGGCGGGGCGGCCGGTGACGAGACCGGGCTCGGCGGCGAGCAGGGTGAGGCCGTCGGCGTCCACCACCACGGGCAGGTCGGTGGCCAGGATCTCGGCCAGCCGGTCGCGGGCGGCGGAGTCCGTGCCCGCGCCCGGGCCGAAGACCCAGGACTGGACCCGGCCGGTCGCGGAAATGGTCTCGGCGGCAATCACTTCCGGGAAGTGGGCGAGGACCTGCTCCGCGCCGGTGCCCGCGTAGCGCACCATGCCCGAGGTGGCGGCGACCGCGCCGCCCGTACACAGCACGGCCGCGCCCGGATAGGTGCCGCTGCCCGCGCAGACGCCGGTGACGCCCTGGGTGTACTTGTCGTCGGCGGGGCCCGGGACCGGCCAGCCCGCGCCGACCGCCCGCGGTTCCAGCGCGATGAGATTCGCCTCGCGCAGTTGTAATCCGATGGGCACCAACTCGATTCGGCCGCAGTGCGGTGCGGCGAGCGCGTGCACCGGCTTGCAAGCGCCGAAGGTGACGGTGACGTCCGCGCGGACGGCCGGACCGGTCACGGCTCCGGTATCGGGATCGACGCCGGAGGGGAGGTCGGCGGCGATGATCGGACAGCGCACGCCCGCAACCAGTTCGGCCGCCACCGGGCGCAGCGGGCCACGACCGGAGATGCCGACGATGCCGTCCACCACCAGATCCGGCGCGCCCAGCAGCTGATCGACCCGGTAGGGCACGGAGGTGCCGGTGTAGACGTGTTGCAGCAGCCCGGGTCGGCGCGGATCCGTTTCCCGCAGTTCCTCGGCGGTGGCGGTGACGGCGAGAATCCGCCCGCCCGCCCGGCGCAGGGCCGCCAGGCCCGCCGCGTGGGCGCGTTCCGGTACCAGCAGGACCGCTCGCACCGCGACCCCGCGCCGCCGCAGGAACGAGCCCGCCCACAGCGCGTCGCCGCCATTGTCGCCCGACCCGACCAGCAGGGTCACCGCGCGACCGGCGACGCCCGCGGTGCGTTCCCGCAGCTCCCGCGCCACCACGTCGGCGAGGCCGAAGGCGGCCCGCCGCATGGGCATTCCCTCGGAAACCCTGGTGAACAGCTCGGCCTCCGCGGCCCGGACCTCGTCGGCCGTGTAGTACCCGCGCACCGCCGGTGCGGTCATGATCGCCTCCCGGATGTGATTGCCTGCGCTTCAGGAGACTACGCCTGACGAATCGCGGCGCAGGTCAGCGCGGCGCCCGCGAATGGCGCGCTATCGCCGGGTACTAACCTGGCTGGCATGTCGATCCGTCGCCAGTCGTCCTCGCGTGTCCTGCTTCTCGTCGCCGTCGTGGCCGCGGCACTGGTGGCCGGGGGCTGCTCGTCGGACACCTCGAAGACCGCGGCCACCTCGACCACGGCCGCTCCGGCCGCCTCCGCGACGGCCACCTCCACCGGTCCGGCGGTTGCCGCCGCGGTGACCGTCGAGGTGAAGGACATGAAGTTCTCCCCGGCCGACATCACCGTCAAGGCCGGGGACACGGTGACCTGGAAGTTCGACGACCGCGCCCCGCACGCCGTGCAGGGCATCGGCGATGTCGCGCTGGGCATCAACAGCCCGATCATCCACAAGGGCGAGTGGAGCCACACCTTCACCACGCCCGGCACCTACCGCTACCTGTGCCCGCTGCACCCGGACATGAAGGGCTCGGTCACCGTCCAGTAGCCGCGCGGCTATTCGACCGTGACGGACTTGGCCAGGTTGCGCGGCTTGTCGACGTCGTAGCCGCGGGCCTGCGCCACCTCGGCGGCGAAGATCTGCAGCGGAACCGTGGACAGCAGCGGCTGGTACAGCGTTGGGGCCGAAGGGATTTCGATCAGGTGGTCGGCGAACGGGCGCACGGTGTCGTCGCCCTCCTCGGCGATGACGATGGTGCGCGCGCCGCGCGCCTGGATCTCCCGGATATTGCTGAGCAGCTTGGAGTGCAGCACCGCGCGGCCCTTCGGGGAGGGCATGACCACGAAGACCGGCAGCCCGTCCTCGATGAGGGCGATCGGGCCGTGCTTCAGTTCGCCCGCCGCGAAACCCTCGGCGTGCATGTAGGCCAGTTCCTTGAGCTTCAGCGCGCCCTCCAGAGCGACCGGGTAGCCGACGTGGCGGCCCAGGAACAGCACGGTCGGGACGTGTGCGAACTGACGGGCGATCTCCCGCACCCGGTCGGCCGACTCCAGCACCTGGGCAACGAGTTTCGGCATGGACTCCAGTTCGGCGAACTCGCGCGCCACCTCGTCCGGATACTTGGTGCCGCGCGCCTGCGCCAGTGCCAGGCCGACCAGATAGTTGGCGGTGATCTGGGCCAGGAACGCCTTGGTCGAGGCCACGCCGATCTCCGGGCCGGTGCGGGTGTAGAGCACAGCATCGGACTCGCGCGGGATCTGCGCGCCATTGGTATTGCAGATGGCCAGGACTCGCGCCTTCTGCTCCTTGGCGTGACGCACGGCCTCCAGCGTGTCGGCGGTCTCGCCGGACTGCGAGATGGCGACTACCAGGGTGGAACGGTCCAGAACCGGGTCGCGGTAACGGAATTCGCTGGCCAGCTCGACCTCCACGGGCAGCCGGGTCCAGTGCTCGATGGCGTACTTGGCCAGCAGGCCCGCGTGATACGAACTGCCGCAGGCGACCACGAAGACCTTGTCGAACTCGCGCAGCTCCTGATCGGCCAGCCGCTGCTCGTCCAGAATGATGCGGCCGCCCGCATAGTGGCCGATCAGGGTGTCGGCGACGCCGGCCGGCTGCTCCTGGATCTCCTTGAGCATGAAGTAGTCGTGGCCACCCTTCTCGGCGGCGGCCAGATCCCAGTCGATGGTGAACGGACGGAACCGGACACCGTCGGTCGCACCGGTGAAGTCGGTGACCCGGTAGCCGTCGGCGGTGATGACCACGGCCTGGTCCTGGCCGAGTTCGACTGCCTCCCGGGTGTGTTCGATGAAGGCGGTCACGTCCGACGCGATGAACATCTCGCCCTGGCCGACACCCACCACCAGCGGGGTCGAGCGGCGGGCGGCCACGATGGTGCCCGGGTGGTCGGCGTGCGAGAAGACCAGGGTGAACGCGCCCTCCAGGCGGCTCACCACCGCGAGCGCGGAGGCGACGAAATCACCGGCGGTGTCCCCGGCCGCGTAGGCGCGGGCCACCAGGTGCACCGCCACCTCGGTATCGGTGTCGCTGCCCAGCTCGACACCCGCCGACTCCAGCTCGCGGCGCAGTGGGGCGAAGTTCTCGATGATGCCGTTGTGCACCACCGCGACCCGGCCCGTGCCATCGCGATGCGGATGGGCGTTGCGATCGGTCGGCGCGCCGTGCGTGGCCCAGCGGGTGTGACCCATGCCGGTCGATCCGGCGAAACGGTCCCGGCCGATCTCGGCGAGCTCCGCCTCCAGATTGGCCAGGCGCCCCGCCTTGCGCTCGACCGCGAGGCCGCCCGCGCCGTTCAGGATCGCCACTCCCGCGGAGTCGTAACCTCGATATTCCATGCGGCGCAACGCATCGACCACCACGCCGAGCGCATCCCGGTACCCCACATACCCCACGATTCCGCACATGGCCCCCTAGCCTAACGGGGTAGCCGCGCCGGACATATCCGAGTCGATGTCCGACCGGGCGAAACGCCCCAAGCCCGCCTCCATCGGATAGGTTCTAGACCGTGTCGGCGTCTGTGAAATCGCTCCTGAGCACTCTGACCCTGCGTGGCCCGCACGAGGTGCTGCGCGGGAATCTCGGCATCGCCGGGCTGCCCGGCGTGGTGTACACGCCAGGGAAGGGACTCAATCTGCCCGCGGTTGCGTTCGGGCACGGGTGGCTGACCGGGGTCGGAAACTACCGCCGGCTGCTGGAGCACCTGGCCTCCTGGGGCTATGTCGCCGCGGCGCCCGACACCGAGCGCGGACCCATCCCCTCGCACCTGAACCTCGCGACGGATCTGCTGACCACCCTGGACATCTGCGCCGGAGTGCGGCTGGGCGCGGGCAATATCAGCGTGGATCCGAAGCGGCTGACCCTGGCCGGGCACGGTATGGGTGCGGGCGCTGCGGTCATCGCCGCCTCCCAGCGCGACGTCGCCGCCGTCGCGGCCCTGTACCCGTCCCCCACCGCGCCCTCCGCCGAGGCCCTGGCCCCCAAGATCGACGCTCCGGCCCTGATTCTGGCCGGCGCCACCGATATCGACTCGGTCAGCTCCGACGCCATCCCGCTGGCCGCCGCCTGGGGCGAGGGCGCGATCCTGCGCTCGCTCGACAAGTCCGGCCACAACGGCATGGTCGAGGGCCGCCGCGCCCTGTCCGCCCTCGGCGCGGGCAAGCACGAACCCAAGACCGAACGCCTCACCCGAGCCCTCCTGGTCGGCTATCTCAACTACACGGTCCTCGGCGACAAGAAATACAAGCCCTTCGCCGACCCCGAAGCCGCCCTTCCCCACACCCAGCTCGTGGATCCCAACGCCATCGAGGAAGAGCCCGAGCAGCCCCAGAAACTCCCCGTCCTCCAACTCATCCAAGCCCTGCGCAAGTAACCCGGGGCGGCCAGCGCACGCTCGGCTCGAGCGACTCCGCGGGTGGAACTGCGGCGCCTCCGGTTGCGCCGGCCTGGGGAGTTCGACGCCTCCTGCGGTGCTCTCCATCAGCCCGTCCGGACTCCCCAGCGCGGGAACCGGATTCACGGGCGAGACGGGGTCCCCGCTTGCGGCAGCGCGTCGTGGCGGGACGGGTGCTTGCGCGGAGTCCAGACAGCACCGGGCAGGACGACGATTACGGCGCGAGAGGTTCAGTGGTCTCCGGAATTTCGAGACCTCCGTCCGGGATCTCCAGTGGCGCGTGCGGTTCCGCTGACCAGGGCGCGGCTTCGGCGGGCGGTGCGTCGGATCCGGGTTGACCCGCAGCTGTTGGTGGAACAGGGTTTTCGAACGGGTGCACGGGCGGCGGGTCGGTCGGAACGGGCGGTGTCGGTGGCGCGCAACCGCCCGCGGTCTGGTCCGGAGCTGGATCGGGGGTGGGTGGCTGGGTGCAGTCGGGCACACCGCCCGCGGCGGTGGGTGGCGGGGACAGAACCTCGGGCGGCGCAGTCTGATTCAGGGTGCGATCGGGGCAGGGGTCCGACGGAGCGATCGGCGGGTCGGGAACCGTGCAGGTGCGGGGTGCACAGTCTGGACCGGGTGTTGCGCCGCCAGCTGTAGTGGGTGGCGCGTCCGCCGGGGTGGGCGGCGGGGTCGGGTCCGAGTGGGCACCACCGGCGGGCGCGGTGGGGGTATGGACCGGGTCGTCGGTGCTGAGGGCGGGGGCGCCGTTCTGGTCGAAAGACAGCGTGTAGGTCTTGGTTTGGCCCGATTCGTCGGTCATTGCAAGGGTCAGGTCGCCGGTGGGGGTGCGTTCGAGGACGAAATGCTTTCCGGACAGGTCGAATTCGAGTCGACCGGATGGGAGAGCCGGCTCATCCGAGTGATCCGGCTCGGGATCGGTTACGGCCTCGGGTTCACCGGGCGATGGCGACGTCTGGCCGGTGAGGGCGCCGAGCTTCTCTACGGCGGCGGAAATGCCCTGCTGGAGTCCAGTTCCGAGTTGGGTCAGAGTGTCTTTCAGAGTCCGGCCGAACTGGTTGGATCGCTGCTGGGCCAGGTCCGTGACTGCTGTTGTTCCAGTGTCCGCCGAGCCCGCGGAACCACCGGGCTCCGCACCGCTGAGGTCCGCAGCCCCGGCCGGTTGCGTCTCGGCGGCCGGCGCTGTGGAACCCGCCCGGCTGGGCAGGGATTCCGGCGGGACGGTGGACGGCTGGGCTCGATCCGGAGACGGTGGCTGGGCCGCGTCGGGTGTGGTTGCCCCACCCGATGGCGGCGGGTATCCAGGCGGGACGGCCGACTGCGAGGGCTGTGGGTGCGATGGCGGCGGCGTTGTCGCTGGGTACGACTGCGGCGCTGGAAGGGGCTGGGGCGCAGGAATACTCGGGGCCGGGCTCTCTTCGGGCCGGGGCAGCAGGGCTTGGGCGGGTTGCGGGTAGGGATGGTCGATGACCTGGGCCAGGGCCATGACGATGGTGCGGTAGTGGGATTCGAAGGTCGCGTTCGTGGCGGCGCAGGCGGCGCTGAAGGCCGCGAGCTTGTGATCGACGTCGACACGGAACGTTCCGGTGAGCCAGGCGTCGGTGGTGTCGAGGGCTTCGATGTCGTCCGGGGTTTTGCCGTCGATGGCGAGGCGGCCTTCGCCGTCCGGAGTGGGCTCGAGCAGGGCGAGGGTGTGTTCGGCCTTGGTGAGGACGGAGTCGCGGAGGGGGTCCAGGGCGGCGGCGATGGCGGTGGAGGCGGCGCGGATGGTATCGAGATCGTCGCGAGCTTGGCGCAGTTGGGAATTCACGATGGTGAGCGCCTCGGTGCCGGTGGCGCCGGTCCAGGCGGTGGGCAGGGTTTGCGCGATGGCCTGGTGCGATGACCAGCGCGACTCGGCATCCGTGAGCGCTCTGTCCAGTTCGGTTCGGGCGGTGTCGAATTCGACGAGATCCGCGCCTCGCTGCTCGTCGTAGCGGGCATAGAGGTCGGCGAGGACGAGCCCCTCCGGCGCGCCGAAGGCCCTGGTGTACAGGGGCAGAAAGTGTTCCCAGTACTGAAGGCCGGGCGCACCGTAGTCGAGAATCTGGTCGACACTCTTGCCGGTCGGGTCGAAGCTCATCGGCCCACCCTGGTGAGCGCGGTGGCGTGTTCACGGTCCAGGCGCGCGTATTCGGTGGCGGCGCGGTCGAATACCTCGGCGGTGGCGGAGGCGGCCGCACCCCAGTACCGCAGGCAAGCGGCCGCGCGCTCGAAGCCCTGGTGCACGGCAATGCCCTGCGCGGAATAGTTGCGCCCGGCTTCGTCCCTGCCGATGCCGAAGGCATGTTCGCCGACCGTACGGGCATGCCGCCCCAGGGCCGCCGCATTGTCGCGCAAGGTGGTGGCCCCGTCGTGCAGGGCCGCGATGCGCACGCCGAAATCGCCGGATTCACTCATTGCTCCCCCTCGAATCCCGATGCCCGTGAAAACCCCCGCCGCCCCGGCTATGTGCCGCCGAGGTGTCCTACGTCCATGCGCACCCACTCGGTGGTGCCGTCCGGATTGTGGTGGAACTCCCAGGCCGAGAAGTCCCCGCCGCTGTCCACCACGGTCACATGATCGGCGTAGCCGTCGTGATCCAGATCCGTCCACACCTGCATGGCATGATCGGTGCTGGTGGTCACGGTATCCAGCAGGCCGTCACCGTCGAGATCCTGCGTGGGGTGCGATAACTCGACCGCGCCGAGCCCGCCGAGCTCCGTGTGCGCGTCGAGATCCGGCAGCTCCAGTCCGGGCAGATCACCCGATGTGACCATGGTGTGCACTCCTCTGCTGTGACGTGGCTCTCATCCTGTCACTTTGCCGAGGCACCCGCATCACCCTCGATCGCGAATGTGGACAACTCGCGGCCTGTGGACAACTCACTGCTTCGGGATCACGATCCACAGCGCGATGTAGAGGAGGAACTGCGGCCCGGGCAGCAGGCAGGACAGCACGAACAGGGCGCGAATGAGGTTGGCGTTCCAGCCGAAGTACTGGGCGAGGCCGCCGCACACGCCGCCGATCCACTTGTCGGTGGTGGAGCGGGTCAGTCGCTTGGGGGCCGGAGTCGGAAACTGTGTCGTCATGTCTCCCACTGTGCCCAGTTCGATCTCGGCGCACATCGGTCGCGCGCCCCAATACGACCCTGAACTTTCCGAGGGCCGGAGTCAGGGTGCCACCCCGAACACGGCAGAATCGCCCTGGTGAGCACCACTCTGCATGCGCGCGGCCTGGCCGCCGGACACGGTGAGCGGATTCTGTTCTCCGACCTGGACCTGATCCTCGCCCCGGGCGATGTGATCGGGCTGGTCGGGGTGAACGGCGCCGGGAAGTCCACCCTGCTGCGCATGCTCGCCGACGGTCGCGCCCCCGAGGGCGAGATCGTGCTGAGCCCGCCCGACGCCACCGTCGGCTACCTGGCCCAGGAACCCGAGCGACTGGCCGGCGAGACCGTGCTCGAATTCCTGCGCCGCCGTACCGGTGTGGCCGCCGCCCAGCAGCTCATGGACGCCGCCGCCGAACGCCTCGCCGACGGCGGCGACGACGAGTACTCCCCCGCCCTGGAACGCTGGCTCGCCCTCGGCGGCGCGGACCTGGAACAGCGTGCCGAGGAGGTGGCGGCCGATCTCGGCATGGCCGAGAGCCTCCCGCACGGCCTCGACACCCCCATGACCGTGCTCTCCGGCGGTCAGGCCGCGCGCGCCGGGCTGGCCTCGGTCCTGTTGTCGCGCTTCGACATCCTGCTGCTCGACGAGCCGACCAACGATCTGGATCTCGACGGCCTGGCCCGGCTCGAGCAGTTCGTGACCGGCGTCCGCGAGCCCCTCATGGTGATCAGCCACGACCGGGAGTTCCTGGCGCGCACCGTGAATCGCATCGTGGAACTGGATCTCGCCCAGCAGCAGGTCGGCGTCTACGACGGTAGTTACGAGTCCTACCTGGAGGAGCGGGCGATCGCGCGCCGGCACGCGCGCGAGGCCTACGACGAGTACGCCGACACCAGGTCCGGTCTGGAAGCGCGAGCCAACATGCAGCGCAACTGGATGGAACACGGTGTTCGCAATGCCCGCCGCAAGTCGAAGGTGGACTCCGACAAGATGGGTCGCAAGGCCCGCGCGGAATCCACCGAGAAGCAGGCCGCCAAGGTCAAGCAAACCCTCAAACGCATCGAACGTCTGGACACGGTGGAGGAACCGCGCAAGGAGTGGGAGCTGCGCATGTCCATCGCCGCCGCCCCGCGCAGCGGCTCGGTGGTGGCGACCGTGTCCGGCGCCACCGTGAGCCGTGGCGACTTCACTCTCGGACCGGTGACGGTGCAGGTGGATTGGGGCGACCGCATCGTGCTGACGGGCGCCAACGGTTCCGGCAAGTCCACGCTGCTGTCCCTGCTGCTCGGAAAGACGAGGCCGGACGGCGGATCCTCCGCCCTCGGCTCGGGCGTCGCCGTCGGCGAGGTCGATCAGGCGCGCGGCCTGTTCCGCGGAACCGCCATCCTGGCCGACACTTTCAGCGCCGAGGTGCCCGACTGGAACGAGTCGGACGTCCGCACCCTGCTCGCCAAGTTCGGCCTGCGCGGCCCACATGTGCTGCGCCCCAATGACACTCTCTCCCCCGGCGAGCGCACCCGCGCCGCACTGGCCCTGCTCCAGGCCCGCGGCGTGAACCTGCTCGTCCTGGACGAGCCCACCAACCATCTGGACCTGCCCGCCATCGAGCAGCTGGAACAGGCCGTCGAATCCTTCGAGGGCACAGTCCTCCTGGTCACCCACGACCGTCGCATGCTCGACAATGTCCGCGCCACCCGCCGCTGGCACATGGACGGCGGGCAGCTCACCGAAACGCTCTGACCCCGTGCTCCCGGCATGCGATTCGGCATGCCGGGGCGGCAGGGGCTACTCAGACGGCGGCGACCAGCTTGGCGAGATTGTCGGCCAGGTCATGTGCCTGGGTGGGGTCGGTCGCCTCCACCATGACGCGGACCAGCTGTTCGGTTCCACTGGGGCGCAGCAGGATTCGGCCGGTGTCGCCCAGCAGGCGCTCGGCTTCGGCGACGGCCTCCAGCACCGACGGCGCGGCCGCGACCGCCGCCTTGTCGGAGACCGGGACGTTCACCAGCACCTGTGGGACGGTCTGCACGACGCTCGCCAATTCCGCCAGGCCGCGGCCGGTTTCGGCCATGCGGGCCATCAGCTTCAGGCCGGTCAGAATGCCGTCGCCGGTGGTACCGAACCGGGGGAAGACCACGTGGCCGGACTGCTCGCCGCCCAGGGTGTAGCCGCCCGCCCGCAGGTCCTCGAGGACGTAGCGGTCGCCGACGGCGGTGGTGCGCATGGTGATTCCGGCCTCGCGCATGGCGATGTGCAGGCCGAGATTGCTCATGACGGTGGCGACCAGGGTGTTCTGCACCAGGTCACCGGAGTCCCGCATGGCCAGGGCGAGGATGGCCATGATGGCGTCGCCGTCGACGACCGCACCGGTGGCGTCCACGGCCAGGCAGCGGTCGGCGTCGCCGTCGTGAGCGAGGCCGAGGTCCGCGCCGTGCTCGCGGACGGCGCGCTGGACCTGCTCCAGATGCGTGGAGCCACAGCCGTCATTGATGTTCAGGCCGTCGGGTTCGGCATTGATGGCGATGACCGTGGCGCCCGCCTCGCGGTAGGCGGTGGGCCCGACCTCGGAGGCCGCGCCGTTCGCGCAGTCCACCACGACGGTGAGCCCGCGCAGGTCGCGGCCGGTGGCCTGGACCAGGTGCTCGACGTAGCGCTCGTGGGTGCCTTCCAGGCTGAAGCGGTCGTAGACGTGCCCACCGAGCCCGGGACGGCCGAGCACCCGCCCGATCGCGGCCCCGGTGGGGCGGGTGAAGGCGCCCTCGGCGATGAGCGCCTCGATGCGGTCCTCGATGGCGTCGTCCAGCTTGTGGCCACCCGCGGCGAAGATCTTGATGCCGTTGTCCGGCATGGGGTTGTGCGAGGCGGAGATCATGACGCCCAGGCAGGCGTCGTACAGGCCGGTCAGGTAGGCCACGGCGGGCGTCGGCAGCACGCCGACCGACAGCACGTCCACACCGGCGGCGGTGAGGCCCGCGGTGACTGCGGCCTCCAGCATCTCGCCGCTGGCACGTGGGTCGCGGCCGACGACGGCCAGCGCGCGCTTCTTCCCCCGACTCAAGACCTGCGCGGCCGCTGATGAAACCTGCAGCGCGAGTTCCGGACTCAACGATTCATTGGCGAGCCCGCGCACACCATCGGTGCCGAACAAACGTCCCATTACCTCAACACCCCTGCTGGTTCGGTCGATACAGCACGAGAGCAGGCTTCCGGCCCTCTCCCGGACTCTCGCACTCCGCCGCGTTCCGCGGCGGAGTGTGTCCAGGAAATAAGGGGCAACAGTTGTGAAAACTGTTGCGGGGAGCCTGCTCTCGTACAGGTTGCCGTGTAGACCGTACCGTGCCCGGCCCCCGGAAGGACCGGGCACGGTAGAGCCCGACGGCGCAATATCAGCGCTTCGAGTACTGAGGCGCCTTGCGGGCCTTCTTGAGGCCGTACTTCTTACGCTCGGTGGCACGCGGGTCACGGGTCAGGAAGCCGGCACGCTTGAGGGCGGGACGGTCGTCCGGGGTGACCTCGATGAGGGCACGCGCGATGGCGAGGCGCAGGGCGCCGGCCTGACCGGACGGGCCGCCGCCGACCAGGCGGGCGTGCACGTCGAAGGTCTCGGTGCGCTCGACGGTGACCAGCGGGGACTTCACCAGCTGCTGGTGCACCTTGTTCGGGAAGTAATCCTCGATGGTGCGGCCGTTCAGCACGAAGTTGCCGGAACCCGGCACCAGGCGCACGCGGACCACGGCCTCCTTGCGGCGGCCGACGGTCTGCACCGGGCGGTCGATGACGACCGGGGCGGAGAAGGTCTCGGTGTACTCGGCCTCGGCCTCGTAACCGTCACCCTCCTCGACGACCTCCACGGCGGTGTCCTCGACGACGTAGTCGTCGTTGAATTCCTCAGGAGCGGTCACTGGGCCACCTGCTTGATCTCGAAGGGGATGGGCTGCTGGGCGGCGTGCGGGTGGTTCGGGCCCGCGTAGACCTTCAGCTTGCGAATGATCTGGTTGCCCAGCTTGTTCTTCGGGATCATGCCCTTGACGGCACGCTCGACCAGGCGGTCGGGGCGGGTGTCCAGGATCTGGCCCACGGTACGACCCTTCAGACCACCGGGGTGGCCGGAGTGGGTGTAGAGGACCTTGTCCTCGCGCTTGTTGCCGGAGACGGCGACCTTGTCCGCGTTGATGATGATGACGAAGTCGCCACCATCCACGTTCGGGGCGTAGGTCGGCTTGGTCTTGCCGCGCAGCAGGTTGGCAGCCTGCACGGAAAGACGGCCGAGCACTACGTCAGTGGCGTCGATGACGTACCACTTGCGGGTCACGTCACCGCCCTTGGGGCTGTACGTAGGCACAGTGCATCCCTGTCTGTCGTAGGTTTTGCCAGCCAAGCGTGAGGTCGAGCTGATTCCCGGCGGCCGGTGGAGACCCGGGGCTCGTACGACAACCGGTTACCCGGCCGTACCGCACGCCAACGAGCCACCTTACCAGCGAGGGCGACCGTCTCCCGAATCGGTCCCGGCGGGCAGGGAACGCCCGAGCGGAGAGTGATTCATCTCACAGCCTAAGCGGAATGAGTACCTCCGGTACAGGCATTGCAAGGAGGACGGGAACCATCGCGACGGTTGGTCCAGCCGTCCTGCCAATGGAGGCCGCCATGGCGATCAGTATCCAGCCGACGCATTGGCGCGCAGCGGCGATGCCTCACCCGCATGCGGCCGCCATGCGCCGGATCCTGCTGACCGTGGTGACCGGAAGTCTGGTCTTCCTGATCCCCTGGATCGCGTACCTCTCGGTCAGCCTGCCCTCCGAACGGCAGGTGAGCCAGTGGGACATCGCGTGGGTGGGCTTCGATTTCGCGCTGGTCGGCGCGATCGGGATGACCGCCTGGCACGCCTGGCGGCGTCGGCAGGTCTTCATACCGTGGGCGATGATCACCGGGACGCTGCTGATCTGCGATGCCTGGTTCGACATCGTGCTCGACTGGAACAGCCCGGATCTGTGGTTCGCCGTGCTCTCCGCCGGCATCGGCGAACTGCCGCTGGCCGCGTTGCTCTTCTACGCGGCCCGGCGGCTGCTGCGACTCACCATCGAACGCGCCTGGGCGCTGACCGGTCACACCGGACCCGCGCCCCGGGTCTCCCGGGTCGAGCTGCTGACCCTCACCAACTGGCTGCGGCTCGACGATCTCGCGGCGGACGGATCAGATGTGCAGGGGCGGGCCCGGATCGGCGCCGCGCGCGGGGCCGGGAATGGTGTAGCGCAGCGTGTCGATGCCGAAGCGTAGACAGTCCTGATCCCTGGGATCACCGACGGTGGCGATGCCCGCGTGCGGGAGGCCGGACACGAACGGGGTCACGGCGCAGGATTCGTTGACCGGGCTCACGGTCCCGCCACCGTCCCGAATCACGGTGTCGGAGGTCGTGGTTGACGCGACCGGATCGGACCGCTGGTCGGAGTGCGCGCCCAGCAGCGACAACGCCGCCGCGCCGACGATGATCGGAGCGCCGAAGGGCTTGCGCATCTTGTTCCACAGTTTGCCCTTGCGCTGCTTGTGCTCGCCCTCGGAGCCGGATTCCGAATCCGACTGCCCAGCCGCATCTTCCGGCGTTTGCGGATCCGCCCCACGCGCCCCCGTCGACATCGACCCACCGTACATCCCGCCGGACTGGCCAGGTGCGTTTCCACCGGATCCAGCAAAACTTCCGCGACCCGAACCGGACGTATCTCCCTCGGGCCCATAGGGACCGACCGGGTAGCCGCCGGTGTTGTACCCACCCTGCTGCCCATAGCCGCCCGAGCCGTATCCGCCCTGACCGTACTGCCCGGCGGCGCCCTGCTGCGGGGTGTACTGGCCACCCGGATTCGGCTGCGCACCGCCCGGACCGTAGCCGCCCTGAGCGGCCGCATCGGAGCCCGGAGCATTCGCCGGACCGTAACCCACACCGGCCGGGTAGCCGGAGGACCCGGCGCCCGATCCGGATTGACCGGAACCGTAGGAACCACCGGGTCCGTACTGGCCGGCGGGCTGCCCCCCGGACTGGCCGTAACCCGGCTGCCCGTAGCCACCGGCCGGCCCGTAACCGTACGATCCGGCGGGCGCACCAGCTGAACCGTGTTGCGCGCCTCCGGCACCCGAACCCTGTTGCGCGCCTGCACCCGAACCCGGCCCGGCATCGGCGGCGGGCGCGCCCGGCTGACCGAATCCCTGCTGGCCCGCCCCGGCGCCGCCCTGGCCCATGACCGTGGTCAGCTGATCATCGGCCGGCGACCCGGGCGGCCGCATGAACCGGCCACCCACGCCCTCCAGCCCGGGCGGCAGTGTGCCGCGGCCGCCGGCCACCGGCTGCGGCCCGGTGCTCGGATTCTCGGTGCCACGGGGAACCCCTTGGCCCGCATCGCCGCCCGGCGGCTGCCCCGCCGCCTGCGCGGTGCCGCCCGCCGCCTGCGCGGTGAACCGCGCGACTTCCTCGGCCGTCATCCGCTGGGTCAGGCCGCCGGGTCCGGTCGGCGCACCCGCGCCGGCGCTCTGAGATGCAGCCTCCTGCGCGGTGATTCGCCTGGTGAGTCCTTCCGCGGCGGGATCGGCGGCGGCCTGTGGGCCAGTCCCACCTGCCCGCTTCGCCTGGGCAGCGGCGGTGATGGCCGCGGCCTCCTCGGCGGTGAGGCGGACGGTCGCGCCCGCCGGGACATCACCCGAGTGATCCGGCGCGGCAGCGGGATCGACCGTGGGTTGCGGGCCGGTGCCGCGCGCGGAATCCGGTCGCTGCGTGCCGGATTCGGGTGCGGGCGGTGAATCCATGTGCCGGGGAATCAATTCCGGCTGGTGGGCCAGCGGCTCGGGCTGACGCTGCAGTGGCTGCCCGGCAGCCGGGCCGCCGGTGACATGACGCGGACCCTGCTCGATCGGGCGCGCATCGGCGCCCGCCGGCTGTGGCGCGGCAGCCGCGGGCCGGTCGTAGGCCGGGTCGCCCTCGCTATCGGCGACCAGCAGATGGGCCGCGCCCAGGACCAGGGCGTGCATCGGGTGATCGGCGACCTGGAAGCGGTGGCCGAGATGGTTCTGAAAGGCCAGGCGCAGTGCGTCGTTGAAGCACACGTTGCCGGTGAGCAGCACCGTCGAGGTGTCTGCATCGATGGCGCGGGCCGCGGCCATCACCTCGATGACCACGTTGTCGGCGGCGTGGGCCTCGTGCAGCGCCTCGGCGGTGATGGCGACGCTGACCGACTCGGTGGGCTGATCGTCATTGCCGTGGACGGCGACGACAAGACATTCGCGGCCGTCGGAGTAGACGCCGACCGCGCCGACCGCCGGACCGCGACCGGGCGCGCGCACCAGCCCCAGGGCGCGGACATAGCCGGAGAGCGCGACCGATTCGGGCAGCGGCTCGGCGGGCACGCCGAGTTGCTCGACCAGGCGCACGAATTCGTCGACCTTGGGGTCGGGCCATTCATCGGGGAAGGGCAGCGCGAGCACGTCCGGCGCACCGCCCAGGTGCTCGACGATGGACGCGAGCGGATTGTGCATGCGGGCCCGGAAGACCAGCTCGGCCGGCCAGGTCGCCCCGGCCACCACGATCTGCGGATGCCCGATGATGTCGCGCACATCGGAGATGGCGATGCCGACGTCGGGACGCCGGTCCACGCCGGCGGTGTGTAGCCGGCCGGACGAATCCGCCAGCAGGTACGCGGGCGGTGTGTATGAGCTTTCGACCTGGACCGGGCGAATGGGCGAACCGCCGCCACCGGCGGCCACCGACACCACGTCCCAGCCGAGATGCACTGCCCCAACTCGAGCCGTCACAGTCATCAGTCTGCCTGCTCGCTTCGCGGCGCGCGCGACCGAATCCACACTTCGCACCCCCGCCTGCGCGAATGGCCGATCACGCAGCCGACTTCTTCAAGCGCAGGCGCGACCAAGTGAACAGGGCGAGCAGCACGGCGATCACGGCGAGCACGGAGACATCCAGTGCCCACGCGCCGACGGTGTGCTTCCAGAAGTGGTCCTGCTGCGCCGCCGCCGAGGCCGACAGATTGGGCAGATCGACCGTGGACGCCCCCGCGGAATAGCCCCAGCGCGAGGGGAACAGCCAGGAAAGCTGGTCCAGCACAACGCGGCCCGTCACCGGGATCATGCCGCCCGCCATCACCAGCTGCGCCATGATGATCACCACCAGCAGCGGCATCACCTGCTCATTGGACTTGGCCAGCGCGGACAGCGCCAGACCCAGCACCACACAGGTCACCGCGGTGAGGGCGACATCGAGATAGAGCTCCGCCGGGCCGTAGGGAATCACCGCGCCCTTGCTCGGCGGCTTCTTCACCGCCAGCACGATGCCGATCATCACGGCCGACTGCAGCAGTGCCGCAAGGCTGAAGACCACGACCTTCGACATCAGGTATGCGCCGGAACGCAATCCGACCGCACGCTCCCGGTAGTAGATGGCCCGCTCGCCGACCAGGTCACGCACCGTGAGCGTGGCGCCCATGAAGCAGGCGCCGAGGATGAGCACCACCAGCAGCTGCTGGGCCTCGCCATTGTTGGCGCGCACGAAACTGCCGTCGGGCGCCTGCACGAAGCCCACGGACTCGAATCCGCTCTTGCCCTGCACGACCAGCGACAGGCCGCCCAGCACGAACGGCAGGATCGCGAGGAACGCCAGATAGCCGCGATCGGCGAAGATGAGCCGCAGCTGCCGCCGCGACAGCGTCGAGAACTGTTTGAGCGGACTGGATTTCGGCGCCTTTGCCCGTTCCACCGGTTTGACCGGCGCGGGCGGCTCCGCGAATGCCTGGCGGGAGCGGAAATTCGCGAAGGCCCCGTCCGGATCGGCGGCGACGCGGCCGAAGATCTCGGCCCAGTCGCTGGTGCCCATGACGTGCCCGACGCTGCCCGGGTGACCGCAGAAGGCGGTCTTGCCGCCGGGCGCGAGCAGCAGCACCTGATCGCACATGTCCAGGCAGGCCACCGAGTGGGTGACCACGATGACGGTGCGCCCGGCATCGGCCAGCTCCCGCAGCATGGTCATGACCTGCCGGTCCAGCGCCGGGTCCAGGCCCGAGGTGGGCTCGTCCAGGATCAGCAGCGAGGGACCGGTGAGCAGCTCCATGGCGACCGAGGCGCGTTTGCGCTGACCGCCGGAGAGCCGGTCCACGCGGGTGTCGGCGTGCTGGGTGAGCGAAAGTTCCTTCAGCACATCGGCGATCACCTGCTGGCGATCGGTCTTGCTGGTGTCCGGGGGCAGACGCAGCTGGGCGGCGAAGTTGAGCGCCTGCTTGACCGTCAGCTGCCGGTGCAGCACGTCGTCCTGCGGCACCATGCCGATACGAGAGCGCAGTGCTTCGTACTCGGCGTGCAGGTTGCGGCCCTCGAAGGTGACCACGCCCGCGGACGGATGCGTCGTTCCCGCAATGAGTTTCGACAGGGTCGACTTGCCCGCGCCGGAGGGGCCGATCAACGCGGTCAGGGAGCCGCGCCCGGCCTGCATGTTCACGTCGATGAGCAGCTGCTTGTTGCCCTCGACGGTGAACGAGACGCCGTGCACGTGCAGACCCTGCTCGGCGACCGGCCGCTGGCGATGGACCAGCGTGCCCTCCTGCACGACGAAGTCGACGTTACCGATGGTGACGATGTCGCGTTCACGCAGCAGCGCCCGCTGTTCGCGGCGGCCGTTGACGAAGGTGCCGTTGGCCGAGCCCAGGTCCTCGATGGCCAGGCCCTGCCGGTCCGGCACCAGGCGGGCGTGCCGGCGCGAGGCCATCGGGTCGTTGACCACGATCTGATTGTCGCTGGTACGGCCGATGTTCAGGCCGTCGCGCGGGACCCGGTCGGCGCGCGCGATGGCGGCGGTGGAGGCGCGGGCGCGGATCGGTGGCAACGCGGAGGTGGTCGCCTTGGTGGTCATGTTGATGGCGTCGCCGCCGCTCGCGGGCGGTGTATTCACCGGCGGGCGAGGCACATTCGGCGTCGCTGAGGTGGCGGCGGGCGGATTCTGCCGCTGCTGCACGGGATTCGGCTGCTGATGCTGCGCCGGGTT
The DNA here is from genome assembly GCF_050942175.1 of Nocardia sp. CA-151230. Classification (NCBI taxonomy): domain Bacteria; kingdom Bacillati; phylum Actinomycetota; class Actinomycetes; order Mycobacteriales; family Nocardiaceae; genus Nocardia; species Nocardia sp. CA-151230. The sequence goes on along the minus strand of NZ_CP192061.1, from coordinate 1,081,665 downwards.
CGGCTGCTGGGGCTGGGGCCCGGACATCGGCCGGTTCAGGTTCGGCCGCTGCGCGAGATTCGGGTTGTGCTGAGCCTGGTTCGGCCACGCCTGCTGCGGATTCGGCCGCGACTGCACGGGCGGGCGCTGTGCGAAGGGCTGGACCGGCGGCTGCTGCGCCTGCTGGACGGGCGGCCCGGCCTGCGGCATCGGCCGGGACGGCGGCCGATTCGGCGGCGGCATCATGCCCGGGCGCTGCTGCTGCGGCGGCGTGCCACCGCCCCGGCCGGTCTGCGGCAGCAGGTGCAGCAGCGGCCCGGTGATGGCATCGCCGAGCCGCACCTGGGTGGGCCGGTTGATGACCAGTGGCGTGGTCAGGCGGCGGGCGTCCACGAAGACGCCGTTGGTGCTGCCGTTGTCGCTGAGCATCCACGACCCGGCCTCATAGCTGAGGGTCGCGTGCACCCGGGACACCAGCGGGCTGTCGACGAACAGCGTCACCTCCGGCGCCCTGCCCATGGTGATCTGCTGGGTCGCGTCGAAGACCCGCTCGGTTCCTTCATGACGCACGGTGATCTGCTGCGCCCCCGGTGAAGACATGGCTGGATAATAAGCGAAGCCCCCGAAGTCCGGCGTTGCGCTCATCGGCCGCAGGCCCGATAACGGGACAGAGATCGAATCGGCCTGCGAGGGAGTGCACGTGGCGAGACGCCAGGGGGAGGCGGTGCACACGCGCCGGTCCGGGGGGATTCGCCGCGTGGTCGTGGTGGCGGGGGTGCTGGTGCTCGCGGTCGCACTCTTGTCCGGATGTACACGAACTGTTCACGGTCGCGCGGTTTCCATCTACGACGACCCGTTCAAGGTGGCCGGTCTGCCCACCACCAGCGGCCCCAGCGGTCCACGCGCGGGCGCCTCGGATTCGACGCTGACCGCGCAGGATTCCGACGGCGGCCAGGTCGACCACCTGGTTCTCAACGCGCTCGACGATATCCAGACCTATTGGCAGGGCGAGTTTCCGCTCGAGTTCGGCGGCGTCTTCAACCCGGTCGGCAAGTTCATCTCGTGGAGCGCCAAGACGCCGCGCTCGCAGGCCGGGCAGTTCTGCGGGGAGTCCAGCTACCGGCTCGTCAATGCCGCCTACTGCCGCCTGGACGGATCCGTCGGCTGGGATCGCGGGGTGCTGCTGCCCGCGGTGGCCGACGAGTTCGGGAAGATGTCGGTCGTGATGGTGCTGGCCCACGAGTACGGGCACGCCATCCAGGAGATGGCCAAGCTCGTCGGCCGCCGCACCCCGACCATCGTCAAGGAGCAGCAGGCGGATTGCTTTGCGGGGGCGTTCATCCGGAACGTGGCGGAGGGGAAGGCCAAGCACTTCACCATCAATACCTCCGACGGGTTGAACGCGGTGCTGGCCGCCACCGTCGCCTTCCGCGACGCCGATCCGGACGATCCGCAGAACGTGCACGGTTCGGCGTTCGAGCGGGTGACCGCGGTGCAGATCGGTTTCACCGACGGGCCCAAGGGCTGTAAGGCCATCGACCAGAACGAGATCGACCGCCGCCGCGGCGATCTGCCGCAGACCCTGGGCAACGACTCCGGCCACGGCCAGTCCGACGTGAACAAGGCCAACCTGCAGGAACTGGCCAAGGCCATGGCCGCCATCATGCCGATCCCGGACGAGCCCAAATACGGCTACGACTCGGCCAAACTGAACTGCCGCAACGGCGCCGACACCGTCCCGGTCACCTACTGCCCCGCCACCAACCTGATCGGCACCGACGTGCCCGCGCTGCACGATCGCGGCGTCTCCAACACCGACGACCAGGACGCCCTGCCCGCCGATGTGACCGGCGATTTCACCGCCTACATCGTCTTCATCTCGCGCTACACCCTGGCCGTGCAGCATGCCGCGGGACTGCCGCTGAAAGGGGCGAAGACCGGCCTGCGCGCGGCCTGCCTGTCGGGCGTGATCTCCGGAAAGCTGGCCGACCCCAACCGAAGCAGGTCCCAGGGCGACATCTCGCTGTCGGCGGGCGATCTCGACGAGGCGGTCTCCGGCCTGCTCTCCGACGGCCTGGCCGCCAGCGACACCGACGGCAAGACGGTCCCCAGCGGCTTCTCCCGGGTCGACGCCTTCCGCGCAGGCGTCCTCGGAACCCCGGACACCTGCTACTCGCGCTATACCTGATCGCGCCTCATCCGAAGGGCGGGGGTGCAACCGGATCGAGCCGCAGCACCCGGTTGCCGAGCATGATTTCGGTGCCGGCGGTCAGGGTGAAGGGCTGATTCGGTTGCAGCCGAATCCAATCCCGGTAGCCCTGTGGGCGGACCCGGGTGCCGTTGGTGGAGCCGTGGTCGACGATGGTGATGTCCCAGTTCACCAGGCGGATCTCGGCGTGGACGCGGGACATGCCGCCGGAGTTGTCGTCGATTCGCAAGGGCAGCAGGCCCGCTCGCACCGGATCGGAGTGCTCGGGGTCGCGGCCGACCACGGCGTCGGCGGCCACCATGTAGGTCATGCCGTCGTCGAGCACCAGCATGCCCAGCGGCGGCCGGATCACCTCGGCGGGTTGCTGGGTCTGATCCACGGGCATGCCGCACACGGTGCAGAAGGCCGCCCGCGGATCGCTGGGATGCGCACGCGCGCACTTGAATCCGAGCACCTTCACGGTGAGCGCGGTGGCCTTGGCGGTGGCCTCCAGTCGACGCTGCAGATCCGGGTCGGGTTTGGGCGCGGGGTTGGTGCCGTTCGCCTCCCGGGCGCCGCCCATCTCGGTCGGAGCGCGGTGCAGGTCGATGCCCTCGGTGTCCGGATCATTCTGGGCGGGCCCGGGTTCCGGGTCCAGGCTCGCCGGAATGCGATTGGAGGTGCGGGTCGGAATCAGGTTGGGGTCCAGGGGAATCGCTTCCGGCTCAGGATCCCGCTCCGCGTCGAACGCCGCGGTCGGCGGCGGCGGTTCCACGACCCGCTGCCGCGCCCCGGCCGGGCGCGCCGACCGTCGCGACACCACCGGCTCGCCCTCGAACCACACCACGGCGCCCGCTGCGGGCGCGACACCCTCGATGAGCGAACCGATTCCGCGCCCCGGTAGCTCAGGCGGCCGTGTGTCATCGATGAACAGGGCGGCGGCCCGCGCGGGCGGCTCGGCCACCCGGTCCACGGTGAAGGCGGCATCACTGCCGCGGTAGTACTCGACCACGGACCCGGCCAGCAGCGCCGTCACCGATCCGTGCAGGAAGATCGCCAGGCCACCGGCGTCGGCGGCGGTCAGAATGCCGAATTCGATTGGCGCGCCGGGCGAGATGCGCTCGGCCTCCTTCATCAGCCAGCGGGTGGCGTGCCGCGCGACCAGCCGACCCGGCCCGTCCGGGGCCTGATCCGTCGCGTCCGCGACCAGATCGCCCAGCGCCCGCGCCGCCACCACGGCCCGCGATCCGGGTGTGAGCGCCCCGGGCTCCCGATGCGCCACCAGGATGACCGCACCCGCCACCCGGCTCACCACATGGCCGCCCGCAACCACCTCGACCTGCCGATCCATCAAGGGAACCGACCCCCGAGGAGCACACGGCAGGGATTGTTCAACACAGCATCCAGGTTACGTCCCGGCCCTGGACCACCTGGCCGCCCCATCCCGCAGTCCATTCGACTGAGGAGTCTTCGTATGCCAAAGTGACCAATGATCTAGTACCGATGGGGGTAGCTCCCCGGGTACGTCCGAAATCGGTTCGGCACCGGGCCGCCGGCACGGGTGCGCGACGGCCTACGGCTCTCAGCCGCCCGCTGAAGTCACGGGGAGACGCAATGGCGATGAGTCCAGGCACCATCGTCGGCGGGTATCGGATCGTCCGGGTGCTCGGATCGGGCGGCATGGGCACGGTTTACCTGGCCAAACATCCCGAACTGCCGCGCATGGACGCGCTCAAGGTGCTCTCCTCCGATCTGACCACCAACGAGGAGTTCCGCGGCCGCTTCGAACGCGAGGCGAATGTGGTTGCGGGCATGGACCACCCGAATATCGTCTCGGTCCACAATCGCGGCGAGGAGAACGGCCAGCTCTGGATCGCCATGCAGTATGTCGAGGGCACCGACGCCTCGGCCGAGCTCAAGCGTGATCCGGCCGCGGTGCCGCCGCTGCGCGCGCTGTCCATCGTCACCCAGATCGGCCGCGGCCTGGACTACGCGCACCGACGCGGCCTGCTGCACCGCGATGTGAAGCCCGCCAACTTCCTGCTCTCCAGCGTCGACGGTGAGGACGAGCGCGCCCTGCTCGCCGACTTCGGCGTCGCCAAGTCCACCGAGGACACCACCGAGCTCACCCAGACCGGCAGCTTCGTGGCCACCATCGCCTACGCGCCGCCGGAACAGCTGTCCGGCCAGCCGCTGGACCACCGCGCCGACATCTACAGCCTCGGCTGCTCCTTCTTCAAGCTGCTGACCGGCCGAAACCCCTATCCCGCAACGCAACCGGCGCTGGTCATGATGGGCCACCTGCACGAGCCGCCGCCGCGCGCCACCGACGTCAACCCGCACCTGCCCGCGACGCTGGACGAGATCTTCGCGCGGGTCATGGCGAAGAACCCGGCCGAGCGCTTCAACTCCTGCCGCGAGTTCACCGAGGCCGCCACGGCCGCACTGGTGCCCGGCTACAACCCGGTGTCGACCACGACCTCGCCGACCTACCCGATCCAGGTCGCGCCGCCGAGCATGCTGCTACCCGGCGGCGGAACCCAGAGCGGCACACCGCTGTCCGCCGCCGAGCCCACCGAGACCGGAGAGACCCCGCGCAACCGCAACCGGCTCTACATCGGGATCGGCGCGGCGGTGGTGGCGGTCGCGCTGGCCGTGGGCATCGGGATCGTGGCCACCGGCGGCGACGAGACCAATACCGCCGCAACGACTTCCAGCACCGCCCCCGCCACGGCGACCTCGGTGGATCCGAATCTGAGCCCGGTGGACAAGGCGCGCAAGGAGAATCCCGCCTTCGCGGGCAAGACGGTCACCATGGTCGACGTGACCGGTGCCCAGTTCAACACCAAATACAGCATCTACCTGGCCGGTACGCCGCAGGCGAAGTTCCTGGAGAGCCTCGGTTTCGTCTACAACGCCGAGTACCAGCCCAAGGCCGACGAGACCTCGCCCCGCCCCTCCGACGGCTACGGGTCGCTGACCGTGCCCGACAATTCGTACATCATCGCGGTGCGCAGCGATGAAAAGGCCGGTGGCGGTGGGCTGCTCGGCCTGCCGAACGAGATCACCAGTTCGCGCGCGTTAGTCATTCCGCTCGACGATGCGGCCGCGGTGGCCGCACTGCGCGGCTGGACCGCGGATTCGTCGCAGACCCTGATCAACAAGCTGGTTCCGGTGCTGCACAACAGAATCAAGTAGGGTATCGACCGATAGTTCGTTTTCGGGGGAACCATGCGCAAGCGCGCACGCGCTGTCGTGTCCGTAGCTGTCGCCGCAACGATGCGAAACCGACGAGCGCCGCTGCGCAGGCGCTCGGGCAGACCGAGCGGCGACCCGGACAACAAACACGTATCAGCGCCGCCGCCCAGTACGCACTCATGGCGAACAGCACCTGGTAACCGCTAGGGTGTGCCCGATTGTTTGCTGATGGAGGGGGAAGCATGCGCACGGTGAGATGGGCGGCCGTGGCCGTCGCCCTGGTGTTATCGGCAGTGGTGACAGCCGGCTGCGGCTCGGATACCGAAGCGGCCCCGGCGGCGCCCGCCGAACCGGTGATCGACCTCAGCAAGCTCGACACCGGCAATCTGCCCACCCAGCCCAAGCACTACGACAAGGCGACCAACCCCGACCTGGCGCGCGTCGTGCAGGCCGAGCGGCTGGCCAACTACATTCCCCTGCCGTCCGAGGTGAATCCACAGGTCAAGTACCCGGCAGCCGCAGTGAACGGCGCCATCCGCCCGTTCATCGATTTCGGTTCGGGCGCTATGGGACTGCGCACCAACGCCAAAGCCGATGCGCTGAGGGCCGCGGCCCCCGGGTTCATTTCGGGCTTCGTCACTACCGGCGACTCCGATGAACAGCGCGCCCTGGCCTACGAGCACTCGAACGTCGTCCTGATTTTCACCGACGACGCCGCGGCGAGCGCCGCCGCCCGAGCCCTCGGCCAGGCCGACTTCGATGCCGCCCCGGGTAGTCAGCGCCTGCGGATCGACAAGTATCCGGACGCATTCGTCTACCTCGACACCCAGTACAACTTCAATGCCACCGTCCGATCCTGGTATGCCACCGGAAGATTCGTCCTCTTCACCTACATCTGGGACGACGTGATGGCCAAGACCGGGGTGAGTGATCCGGCCAGGCTCACCGCCCGGGCGCAACTCGGCCTCGACGCCATCCCGCCCGCCCTCGCCAAGTTCCCGGTCATTCCCCGGGACCAGCTGACCGAACAGCCCGTCGATATGGACGGAGTCCTCGGGCGCACGCTGCCGACCGTGTACGACGATCAATCCCAACGCGGCATTCCCGGCGTCTACGACCGGCACGGCGGTCTGCAGCTGTTCCCCGGCGACGACAACGCGGCGCTGTTCGACAAGGCGGGTGTCGACCGGGTGGCGTTCAACGGCGGCACCGTCTTCCGTGCCCGCGACGCCGCGGGCGCCGATGCGATCATCGCCGCGCGCGGCGAGACCTCACGCACCTTCCGGCCCGCCGACTCGCCCGCGAACCTGCCGAATGCCAAGTGCCGCAAGTACACCGGTCCCGAGAAGTTCGCGATCCTCCACTACTGCTACGTCACACACGGGCGCTTCGCCGCCGAGGTGTCGGCGAATCAGCTCCTCGATGCCCAGCAGCGCATCTCGGCGCAGTACGCCCTGCTGGTCAACGCGGACAAGTGAGGAGGGGAACACCATGCTCTCGCAACGATTTCGGGTGACAGCCCTGCTCGTACTGACCGCCGCCACGGTGGCGGGGTGCGGCGCGACCGTCCAGGGCAGCACCCACCCCGGGGAAATCGACGTCCGCACATTGGATGTCGGCAAGTACTCCACTGATCCGCTGGAGATGCGCTACGCGTACTCCCCCGACATGGCCACGGGTTTCGAACTGGCCGAACAGCGGCTGGCCGACCACGTGGTCAACGCCGGGGACGTCGATCCGGAATTCAAGTACAGCACCGGCGTTCAGGCCTTCAAGGATTCGGACGGAGCCACCGCTGTCCTGGCCAAGGTCACCGCGCCGATCCTCGACGCCGCCAAGATGATGTTCGGTGTCGCGGTGGGGCACAGCGTGAAACAGCCGGACGAGTTCGGCAAGGCGCCCGACGACAGCCCGTTCACCACGGTGACGGTGATCCAGTTCCCCGATGCGACGGCGGCGTCGAAGGCGGCCGCGGACCTGGAGAACGCCGATTTCGGGGTGGCGGCCGATGTGAATCAGCACGTGTCGCTGTCGAAATACCCCGACGCCCACAGCCATTGGCGTCCCGGTGTCGCCAGCATCGGGTCGACTCTGGCGCACGGCAATTACGTCGTGGACACCTATCTCGGGGTGAGCAATCCGGACCTGTCGAAATTGACGGCGCTGGCCGAAAAGGTCTACGACGCCCAACTTCCCCTGCTGGATTCGCTCCCGCCGCTGGACCGCGAGGGCGTCCTGCGGCTGCCCTTCGACGCGGACGGGATGCTGCGCAGGACCCTCGCGACACAGGTCTATTTCGCGCCCGACTTCACCAATCAGGCGGTCGCCGAACCGCGCGGATTCCTGAATCGGGTGAGCGACCAGGATTTCTGGCGGCGGGCGGTCACCGACAGCGGGATGGATCGCTTCGCCACCTCCGGCGCGTCGTACGACGGCATCAGCATGCTCTTCCGGGCCCGGGACGCGCAGGCGGCCGAGCACTTGTCCGCGGCAGTTCTCGAGCGCGGTTATTCCAGCGTCGCGGACGCGCCCACCGGGGTTCCGAACGCGAAGTGCGGGGAGACCTCCGACAAGAACCGGAACAGTGGCGCCAAGCGCTTTCGGTGCATGGTCAGCTACCGCCGCTACACGGCTGCGGTGGAGTCGAATCAGCTCGCGGACGCCCATCAGCGGGCGGCCGCCCAGTACGCCTTGCTGGCGAATAGCACCTGGTAGTCGGTTCTTTGGCGAATAGCCGAGCAGGGTGGAACCGGCGGGTCGTGACCCACGTCCAATAGCACTGAGAGGTCATCCGCCCGCGAACCGAGAGGAGACACCGTGGCCGGTGCATTCGAAGCCAGCAATGAGCTCATTCAGGCCAAGGCCCAGGAGTTCCAGCAGACCCACGACATGCTGATGCATGCCATCGCCGATCTGAAGCGCGATGAGGACAGCATGGTCGCCGGTGCGAACTGGAGAGGCGGTGCGGCCGACGCCTTCAATGCGTTCATGCAGCGGTACTACTTCCAGGCCGACAAACTCAACGACAAGCTGGTGCACACCGCGGAGACGCTGGTCAAGGTCGGCTCCAACTACGAAGAGCACGACAAGGATTACGAATCCAAGGTCACCGCGCAGGTCTCGAGCCTGGACCTCCCGGCCGTCTAGCCGATTCGGCCTAGCCCTTCTATTCGGACCAGTGGCAAAGGAATTCATCATGGCAGCAGTAGACGGCAGGATCATCTCCGCCCATTTCGAGGGCGTCGCCGACGGCGCGAATTCGATCATCCGCCGCGCGGAGGTCATCCGCGACCAACTCGAGGCCTTCCACCGCAGCGTGGAGGAGTTCGTCCAGAACAACTGGAAGGGTGACGCCAACGACGCGTTCACCGACCTCCAGCGCGCGTGGAACCAGCACGTCCTCCAGCTCAACACCACCCTCAACGGCGCGGCCACCCTGGTCCGCACCGGCAATGCCGAACTCCAGGCCAAGGACACCGCCCTCGCCGGCTTGTTCTGACCCACCTCCCCGCTCCTTCGGCCTCGATGGCCACACTGGGTCGGGAAGCCGAAAAGACTTGCCCCTCAGGACCTTTCGGCCGATTATCGGGTATGTGTCGCCGAGACCGGGCGGTGGCTGTGGCCAACCGTCACGGCGATCAGAACGATCGAACCAGAGACTATCCATCACTCGGGTGAGTGCGGACAAGTCGCAGCTCGCGGTCACAGATCGGCCGCGGGCAACCAGGCGGTTTGGATCAGGTTCTCGCTTGCGCGGGTGACGTAGGTGCCTCGGCCCGGGGGCATGAGGGAGGGGCGGGTGGTGCCGAAGAGGGCGCCCTCGTCGCGGCTGCAGCTCATGATCAGTGATGCGGAGTTGAGTTCCTTGAGGCGGTTGAGGGTGGCCTCGTACATGGCCCGGCCCGCGCCACCGGACCGGCGGGCCAGGATCAGGTGGAAACCGAGGTCTCGAGCGTGGGCCAGGTGGTCGACCAGGGCGTGCAGCGGGTTGCCGCCGGCAGTGGCGACCAGGTCGTAGTCGTCGACGACGACGTAGAGTTCCGGGCCGCGCCACCAGGACCGGTCCTTGAGCTGCTGCGGGGTCACCTCGGGGCCGGGCATGCGCTGGGTGACGTAGGCGGCCAGGTCGGCCATGTTCCGGGTGAACTGCGGGGCGGTGGTGCCGTAGCCGGCGAGATAGCCCTGCGGCACGGCGCCGAGCATGGTCCGGCGGTAGTCGCCCATGATGATGCGGGCCTGATCGGTGGTATTGGACGCGCAGATGGACTGCACCAGAGCGCGCAGCAGGGTGGTCTTACCGCACTCGGAATCGCCGATGACGACGAAATGCTGGCTCGCAGCCAGATCCAGATACACCGGGGCCAGCCCGGATTCATTGATGCCGAGCGGAAAGCGCAGGCACGGCTGTGTGTTGTCCATCTCGGCGGGCCAGTCCCGCGCCAGCCGCAGCAGTTCCGCTCGCGGCAGCCGGTCGGGCAGCATGCGGACCGCCGGTGCCCGACGCCCCGGGGTGAACTGGGCGATGTCCGAAACAGCCTGCGCCACACCGATTCCCAGTGTCGCCGGATCCGGGTCGCCGTCCAAGCGCGGCAGCGCGGTCAGCATGTGCAGCCCGTCGGCGGTCATGCCGCGGCCCGGGCGGCCCATGGGCACCAGCGCCGCGAACTTGCGCCCCAGATCGGAGTCCATGGGGTCGCCGAGCCGCAGTTCGATGCGGGTGCCGATCTGGTCCTTGAGCGCGGGCCGCGCCTCGGCCCAGCGGTTCAGCGACATCACCACGTGCACGCCGTACGAAAGTCCCTGCACCGCGAGATTCATGACGGTCTGATCCAGCAGCTCGAACTCCTGCCGGAACGCGCCGTACCCGTCGATCACCAGGAACACGTCGCCGAACGGATCCTCGTGCACTCCCGCGGCGGTGGGACCGGTTCCCTGGTCGGCGGGGTGATCACCGGTCCCCGGGTCGGCGCGAAGCCGCCGGAACTCGGCCATGGACTCCACGCCGAGCCGCCGGAAGGTGGCCTCGCGGCGGCGCACGATGCCCACCATCTCGGCCACGATGCGCCGCACCCTGTCCTCCTCCATGCGGCTGGCGACCGCACCCACGTGTGGCAGCCCCTCCAGACCGATCATGGTGCCGCCCCCGAAGTCGAGCAGATAGAACTGCACCTGTTCGGCAGTGTGCGTCAAGGACATCGCCATGACCAGCGCGCGCAGCGCGGTCGACTTCCCCGACTGCGGGCCGCCGACAACTGCCGCATTGCCGCGCGATCCGGACAGGTCCACCACCATGGGGTCGCGGCGCTGATCGTACGGCCGGTCGACAATGCCGATCGGGGCACGCAGGGCCGCAACGGGATTCCAGTCCCCGGTGAGGATCGAGCGCCGCAGCAGCTGATCCAGCGTGGACGCCGCACCGAGCGGCGGCAGCCAGATCTCATGGGCCGGACGGCCGTACCCTCGCACCCGCGACACCAGCATCTGCAGGTTGGAGATCTGATCCGCGCCGGCGGGGGCTGTCACCGGTTCCGGCAGGTCGGGCAGCGGAACCCGGTCGGCGGCACGGAAGTCCACACGGTCGGCGGTGAACGGCCGCGCGGTCACATCGACGTCGCCGAACCGGGTGGCCACCGCGGCATCGCGCCGCGACCTGCCGCCGGCACAGGGTCCCGAGACATAGGCGGACCGGAACCGCTGGATCTCCCCGGAATCGGATTTCAGGTAGCCGCCGCCGGGACTATTGGGCAGGTTGTAGGCATCCGGCACGCCCAGCACCTGCCGGGATTCATTGGCGGAGAAGGTCTTCAAGCCGATCCGGTAGGACAGGTGACTTTCCAGACCCTTGAGCCGCCCCTCTTCCAGCCGCTGTGAAGCCAGCAGCAGATGGACATGCAGCGAGCGCCCCAGCCGGCCGATCATGGTGAACAGTTCCGCGAAATCCGGATGCTGCGAGAGCAATTCGGAGAACTCGTCGAGCACCACGAACAGCGCGGGCAGGGGATCCAGATCCGCGCCCGCCGCCCGTGCCTTCTCGTACTCGGAGACATTGGCGAAATTGCCCGCCGCGCGCAGCAGTTCCTGGCGGCGGTTCATCTCGCCGGCCAGCGCGTCGCGCATGCGGTCGACCAGATCGGCTTCCTCCTCCAGATTGGTGATGATGGCCGCGACATGCGCCACCCCCTCCAGCCCGAGGAACGTCGCGCCGCCCTTGAAGTCCACCAGCACGAAGTTCAGCTGATCCGGCGAGTGCGTGGCGATGAGCGAAAGCACCAGCGTCCGAAGGAACTCCGACTTACCCGAGCCGGTAGCGCCGATGCACAGCCCGTGCGGCCCCATACCGCCCTCGGCCGCCTCCTTGATGTCGAGCACCACCGGCAGCCCGTCGGCCCCGATACCGAAGGGCACCCGCAGCCGCTCCCGGCCGTAGCGCGGCTTCCACGCCGTCTCGGGGGTGAAGGCACCGATGTCGCCCAGGCCCAGCAGCTGCGACCAGCTCGAGATGACCTCGCCCTCCTCGCCGGTGGCCTCGGCAGTGCGCGCGACGGCGGCCCGATACGGCGCGAGCCGGCGCGCGGCCTGCTCGGCCTCGCGGGCCGTGATGCGGTCGACGACGGCGAAGCGCTCCATCGCCCCGGAGGCGCCGCGCCCGGCGCACTCGCCGTTCTCGACCACCATCTGGATGCCCCGGGAGGCGGCCAGCCGCGGCGCGTACCCGCACAGGTCGATGACCGTCACGCCCTCGAAACCGTTCTCCCGCAGGGGATCTTCCTCGACTTCGAGTAGTCCGCCATCCACCACCAGCACGACCTGGGTCAGGTTCGAATCGGGCGGCTGATTGCGGGAGTACCGAACCCGGTTGTGCAACAGGGGATTCAGATCGGCGTGCGCCTCACGGACGGAGCCGTACATCATGCGCCCGCTGCCGACGCCGTCCTGCGATTCGGGGTGCTGAGTGTGGGGCAGCCACTTGGTCCACTCCCATTCGCGGACGGTGTCCGGTCCGCAGACCACGGCGATCAGTACCTGGTCGGGGCCCTGGAACATGGCCAGCTGCAACAGCATCGCGCGGGACATGTCGCGAGCCTGGATGCGGTCGCCGGTCAGCTGGACGGCGGCGAAGCCCTTGACCGCGAGGGCGGTGGGCAGATCGGGCACGGTGGAGTGGGTGCGCACGAAGCGCCGGAGCGAGACCGCGGCAATGGGTTCGAGCTCCTCGACGGGCCCAGTTTCCGGGGCGACCAGTCTGGTAGCAAGCCTTTGGTTACCGAGCCCGATTCGGGCGTGACAGAAATCCTTGTCCCCCGGCCGGCGCTCCCACATCCGCGTGGTCCCCGCCAGCATCCAGATCAGCGCGGGCTCCGGATGACTCCACTCCACGGCCGCCCGCTGCTGCCCGGCCGTCTCCTCCACATCCCGGCGGACCTGGTCCAGATAGCGCAGATAGTCCTTGCGATCCTCGTCGGCCTCGGCCGCCTTCTGCCCCTTGCCACCCTGCCCCGCATACATCCCGACCATGGAGAACACCATCATCATCGGGAACATCAGGCTCATCGGATTGGCGGCGAGACCACTCCCGGAGGTGATCATGAGCGCGACCATCCCGAGCATGCCCACGCCCATCACCACCGGCATGAGCTTGGTGAAGAGATTGGCCGGAACCGTCCGCGGAATCTCCGGCGGCGGTTGCAGGGTCACCTCGCCGCCGGGTGAGCGGGGCATCTCCCGGCGCGGCCGGCGCTGGAACCGTACGGTGCTCATCGCGGAAATCCCCCACGAATTCGAATTGAATTGCGGCTCAGTGTACGAACGGCAACCATCATGCCGTACAGTGCGGGCGTGGCGCAGTCGCGGACCGATCACCTCGAGGAACTCCACGGCACGGTCCGCGCGCCCGATCTGGCGCGAGTCACGATTCTGGCCAAGCACACTCAGGTCGACATGGCCATTCCGGTCGATGTGCCGGTGGCTCTGATCATCCCGAGCGTGGTCGACATGGTCGATCAGCACAATCGCGTCAATGACTTCGACCACGACGGCGAATCATTCGAGCCGCACGAGTGGGTGCTGGCCCGTGTCGGACAGCCGCCCTTCTCCAATTCCCTGAGCCTGTCCGATCAGGGCGTGCGCGATGGGGAACTGCTCATGCTGGAGAACGCCGAACATATCGCGCCCACACCGCTTTTCGACGACATCATGTACAACGTCGCCATCGCCGACGCCGACCACTTCCGCGGCTGGACGCCCCGCACGGCCCGGCTGACCGGATCGGCGCTGGCGGTGGCCCTCATGCTGACCGGCTGCCTCGGCCTGCTGGCCGCGCCCACCGCGATTCCCGGCTGGGTGAGCGCGACCGTGGCCACCGCCGTCACCCTGCTGCTGGTCACCGCGAGCACGGTGCTCGGCCGCATGTACCGCGACCGCGCGAGCGCGCTGGTGCTGGGCGGCTGCGCACTGCCCACCGCCTTCAGCGCGGGCATGCTGTTCGTGCCGAGCCACTACGGCTGGGCCAACGCGTTACTGGGCGCGGTCCTGGCCGGGGCCACCGCGATGCTGGCCTGGCGGGTGAGCGGCGTGGGGTTGGGGCTGTTCATCGGTGCGACCGCGCTGGCGGTCTTCGCCATCCCCGCGACGCTGGTGGGCCTGCTGACGGATCTGCCCGTGCACGCTATCGGCGCCGACGCGGCGGCGCTGGGCCTGGCCGGATTGTCCCTGGCCCCACGGCTTTCCATGCTGCTGGCCAAGCTGCCGCTGCCGCCGGTCCCCACACCCGGCACCCCGATCGACCCCACCGAGGACGACCCCGACGACCATCGCGCCCTGCCCACCATGGAGATGCTGCGCGCGAAATCCGAACAGGCGCGCGACTATCTGGCCGGATTGGTCACGGCGACCACCGCGGTGGTGGCGGCCGGTGGGGTCGCCGCCGTGAATCCGAGCGCCGGCACCCCGTACTGGCCGGGCCTGGCCCTCGCACTGGTGTGCGCCGTGGTGCTGATGTTCCGCAGCCGCACCTACGCGGGCGCGGAACAAGCCGTGGTCCTGATCGCGGGCGGCACATTCATCGTGCTGCCGGCGCTCCTCGGCGCGGCCCTCACCCAGCGACAACCACTCACGATTTTCGGTGTGGCACTGACGCTTTTCACCGCGGCGCTGGTCATGGGCACCATCGTGCCCCGCCGGCAGGCGACCCCACCCACGCGGCGGGCGGTGGAACTGCTCGAATACGGCTTCGTGGCAGCCGTGGTGCCGCTGGCCTTCTGGGTGACCGATCTCTACGCCCTCGTTCGCGGACTGTGATCGTCGTCGGCCATGCCGGATAGAGCACTGAGCATCAACGGTTTCCGCCATCGCGCGGCGGCTCCGGGCGTGCGGGGATTGCGGGTCGCGGCAGCCTCGGTGGTCCTGGCGCTCGGTGCGGTAGTCGGAACGGGAGCCGGGCCGGGTGTCGCGTTCGCGGACCGGCCGCCGCCCATCGACTCGGGCCTGCTGCCTCCCGGCGGTCCGGCCGTGCCGCCGACCGAGACCGAACACCCCGCGAACTCGCCGTGCTCCAGCACCCAGGCGGGCGATGACGGTCCGACCATCCCGCCCACCCAGCGCACCCTCGACCTGCCCGATGCGTGGCAATTCTCGCGGGGCACAGGGCAATTGGTCGCCGTCATCGACACGGGGGTGTCCCCACACCCTAGGCTGCCCGGCCTGATTCCCGGCGGCGACTATGTGGCCGCGGGTGGCGACGGCACCGAGGACTGCGACGCGCACGGCACCATAGTCGCGGGCCTGATCGCCGCTTCCGAGATCGGCGGCCAGGGCTTCGCCGGGGTCGCGCCCGAGGCGCGGATCATGACCATCCGCCAGACCAGCGCGCTGTATCAAACCAAGGGCGCGGGCCGGGAGAAGGGCCCCGACGATATGCCCGACGGCTACGGCAAGATCTCCGCGCTCGCCGCGGCCGTGCGCCGGGCCGCCGACGCGGGCGCGCGGGTCATCAATATCTCCCTGGTCGCCTGCCCCACCGTCGAGCCCGCCAACGCGGAAATGGGCGCGCTCGGCGCGGCGGTGCACTACGCGGCCGTCGAGAAGGACGTGGTCATCGTGGCTTCGGCGGGCAATACCGATACCTGCACGGCGAGCAATCCGGGTCTGGATCCCCTGCACCCTGCCGACGATCCGTGGGATCACGTCACGTCGTATGTGGTGCCGGCCTGGTGGGACGCCTATGTGCTGTCGGTCGGCTCGGTGGACGCCTCCGGTCAGCCGTCGAAGTTCACCGTCCCCGGGCCGTGGGTGGGGGTGGCCGCGCCGGGCGAGAACATCGTCTCGCTGGATCCCCGCAACACCGGGCTCACCACGGCCAAGGTGACGAATCAGGGACAGGTCGTCCCCTACAGCGGAACGAGTTTCGCCGCGCCAGAGGTCTCGGGCGTGGCCGCGCTGGTGCGGGCCCGCTTCCCGGATCTGCGCGCCGCCGAGGTCATCGAGCGCATCGAGGCCACCGCGCACGCGCCGGGCGAGGGCTGGAATCCGGCCATCGGGTACGGCACAGTCGATCCTGTGGCCGCACTCACCGCCGAGGTGCGAAACAGCGTGCCGCCCAAGCGTCCCGCCGGGCCACGGAATCAGCAGCTCGCCCTGCCCACCACGCCGCCCGCACCCGACCGCACACCGCGCAATGTCGCCCTGATCGGCACCGGCGGCGTAGCGCTGCTGCTGGTGCTCGGCTTCCTGGCCTCGTTCCCACTGCGCCGCAGGTTCGGTGTGCACGACACCGACGCTTGAGCTCAGTTCCCGTTCGGTGCTCGTGTTTTCACCGGCTCCCTGGCGGGATTCGGATCGGGCGCGACCCCGTCGTGGGCGACCATGGCCGCTTCCCGGCTGAGAGTCGGTCCGGGAGCGAGCAATCCGAGAATCGGCCACGGCACCGATTCCGGCCGCACCTGCTCCGGGCCCATACCCAGCGCCTCGGCAGAATCCAGATTCTTGATCCCGAACCGCACTCCGTAGTCGGATACGAAGAACAGGCTGTCGTGGCGCTGGCTGTCCGGCTCGATACCGGTGGACTGCACGTACGCTCCCGCGCCCGGCTTCATATAGAAGCTGTCCACATTCGGGCCGCTGCCGTCGGCCTGCGCCAGCGGAACCAGCCTGGCGCGGTCGGGAATCGGTACCGCGTGTCCGGTGAGCACCGCCAGCTCGGCGTGCTTGCTGCCATCGGACGTGTCGGCGGAACCGACCGGTTTCCACGACAGGCAGTCGACGGGTTGATCCTTACCGTCCACCAGGGCCGGGGCCCGGTCCGGATACTTCGATACCTGCAGCGCCGAGGAGACCGGCGCGCCGGTACGGTCGGCCTGCGCGATGTAGTCGTCGGCGGCGCTGGCGCGGTAGGCATTCCGGATGATGTCGGCGGTCAGCGCCGAGACCGGCTGTAGGCCGTCGGACAGCACCACGTAGTACTTGCTGTCGGTCCGCACCTGCACCACATCGCCGATCCGGTGGTCGCCGAGCGGGTAATCCGGTGCGGCGCCGGACTTCTCGATGCGCGGCGGAACCAGCGGCGGCGCTTCGGGAATCGCGTTCAGCAGGCCGTCGCTGATCGGGCGCGGGGTCCGGCCGCGCAGATCGAGGGCATCGACCACCGCCCGATCGTCCAGATCGATCCGGGCGCGCCGATCGTCGTAGATCAGGTAGGTGTGGTCCCGGCCCTGTACCAGCAGCGCCGTGCCGGACGCCATGGGAGATGCCTTGTCCGCCTGGCCCGTATCGCCGGCCAGCACCGAGGTGGTGAGAGTGCGGCTGCCGTCATTGGACAGCACGTCGCACACCGTCCAGCTGCGGCCGTCGCCACCGGTGAAGGTCAGGGAGGTCGGCCCGCCCGGTATGCCGATCAGCTGCCCGCGCGGCTTCCCGGCCAGCTCGGACTCCCGCACGGTCGCGGGCTCGACCGCGTCGCCGGCGGCCAGGCGCGCCGAGGCCAGGTTCAGCGCCGGATGGACCACATTGCCGAGCACTACGTAGACCGCGCCGGAGTCCTTGCCGATGAGGATCTTGTCGGACCCGATCCGGTCCTGCGGCCGCAGCAGAGCCAATACTCCGCAACCCGCCAGTCCGACACACGCGAGGATGAGTCCGGCGGCGTACGCCCGCGCCTGTGAACGCATGGGATCGTGCAGCATTCGCACGTCCCGGCGAACCAGGGCGTGCTCCATACGACGGACCAGGAAGCGATAGCCGCTCACCTGCCATCGGGTGGTGGGTTTCGAAGGCATCCAAGTCCCCGGCAAGTCGTTGCGTTCGCCGAATACAGTACATTTACAAGGACATTCATTTGCACTCGGCCGCCGCGCGGCGCACTCGGACAGCGCGCGGGGCCGATATCGGGGAGCCGGGGACCGACGATGACGATCGAATCCGGGGAGACGGCGACGCGGCCTTTGCTCGGCCGGATCTCTCTCGCGAACCTGATCTGGGCCCAGGTTGCCGGACTGGTCGTTCTGGTCCTCGGCATGCGGTGCGGGCTGACCTGGTGGGGCGCACCAGCTCTCGGCATAGTGGTCGGTCTGATTCTTCTGCTACCCCTCGGCAAACGCACTGTTTCAGACTGGATCGCCACCCGCGGCCGCTTCCGCACCCGGCGCGGCCACCCACCCGCCGACATCATCGATTTCCGCGCCCCCGACGGGCGCTCGCTCGGGCTCTACCGGGACGGCGGCCGCGTGGTGGCGGTCGTCGAGGTGCTCGCGCCCAAGGGCGGACTGACCCGGCTCGGGCGCTGCACCGTGCAGTCCACCCATCTGCTGCCACTGCCGGAACTCGCCAAAAGCCTGAGCCGGCACGACATTCTGCTGTCCGGCATCGACATCGTCTCGCACGGCTTCCGCAGCCGTTCCGGCACACCCGCGGGCGCGATCTACGACACCCTGCTCGGCCCGCTGCCCGCCACCGCGCACCGCACGGTATGGCTGGCCATCGCCTTCGACCCGATCGCCTGCCCCGAGGCCGCAACTCGGCGCGGCGGCGGGCTGACCGGCGCGTGCCGGGCGGTCACCATCGCCACCCAGCGCATCATGCGCACCCTCGAGGACGCCGGCTGCTCGGCCCGGCTGCTCACCGCGCCCGAGATCCGGCAGGCCGCGCTGCAGGTCACCGCGGGTGTCGATCCGGGCGCACTGACCCAGCGCTGGCGCTACGCCGAACTCGGCAACGGCGTGAACATCGGTGCGGCCGTGGATCCCCGGCAGCTGGCCTCCGATCTGCTCGCCCAGCTGTGGGTGCCCGCCTCACGCGGCACCACCGTGGCCGTGCGGCTGCGCCCGGGCCGCAGCGCCGACACGGTGCGCATCGGCGCGGCCTGGCGGCTCACCGCGCGGGAGCTGCCCGCGGAACCGGTGCAGCAGCACATGATCTCCATGAACGGCCGCCATCGGGAGGCGCTGCTCGCGCATCTCCCCTTCGCCGTGCCGGGCCTGGACGACACCGTGCCCACCGAGATCCGCGACATCGCCGGCATCGAGGCCCTGCAACTGCCTTCCGCTGGATGCGGCCAGCTGCTCGGCTCCGACGACGACGGCAACGGCGTCGCCATCCGCCTTGTCGGGCAGGGCATTTCGAGCGTCCATCTGGCCGGGGAGCTCTATCTCGCCCAGCAGATCGTCTTCCGCGCCCTGGCCGTCGGCGAACGCATCCTCATCCGCACCGACCGCCCCGAGGCCTGGCAGCAGCTGGTCACCACCATCGGCAATCCGGACCGCCTCACCGTCGCCGTCGAAACCCACCAATCCGACGCCGATTTCACCGCGACGCTGGTGGACGGTGTGCTGGCGCCCGCACCCCACGCCGGCGTCACCACCGTCTACCTGACCGGAGACCCGCTCGGCTGGCCCGGCACCAAACCCGACCTGTCCATCCACCAGCCCGCCGCCACCGGCAACCGGATCATCCTGCGCACCGGAACCACCGGGGTGCCCCTGACCCTGGTCTCCATCCCCCGCGAGTCCACCTACATCGGACAGCCCCGCGCCGCCGGCGCGCTCGCGCGCTAGCTGCCCGGATACGGATCCGCGGCGCGAGCGGTGCGTAAGGCCGCCGCCCACCAGGCGAGCTGGCGCAGCATGCGATCGGCGGCGTCGATGGCCGCGCCGTCCCGGGTCTCGCCCTCGGCGTCGAACTTGCGTTTGGCCTCATGGAAACTCACGGTCTCGCGGATGGAGACCATATGGATCTCGGCGACCACCTGCCGCAGCTGCTCGACCGCGCGCAGCCCGCCCGACAGACCGCCATAGCTGACGAAACCGATGGGCTTGCCGCGCCATTCGCGCTTGACGCTGTCGAAGGCGGTCTTCAGCGACGCCGGGTAGCCGTGGTTGTACTCGGAGGTCACCGCCACGAACGCATCCGCGGCCCCGACCCGCTGCCGGAACGCCTGCACCTCGGGGGAATCCGTCAGATCCAGCGGCAGCGGGGTGTCGAGGAGGTCGATGACGCCCACCTCGAAATCCGCGTCGGCGCGGGCACGGCGCAGGAACCAGTCCGCGACCACCGGCGCGAACCGCTGGGGACGCACACTGGCGATGATGACCTCGAGCCGCAGCGGGGTGTCCATGCCGGGAGCCTATCGGCTGGGCGGTCAGCGCCGCCCGATCCCGCGCGCGGCATAGTCGGCCAGCCCCTTGGCGGGCTGGGTGCGCGCGGTGAAATCCAGCGCGTGCCGGGCTCTTTCCGGGTGCGCGACGATATGGCGGATATCGGTGACACGGCATTGACCCGTCACCACCGGGGTCGGCCCGTCCGTCGCCTTTGCCATGACCGAGGCCACCTCCCACAGCGTGAGCGGCCGCCCCGAGGCGATATTCAACGGCACGAAACCGGGCAGCCGGCGTTCCACGGCCGCAACGGTGGCCACCGCCGCGTCCCGCACGTGCAGGAAATCCCGCACCTGACCGCCGTCTTCGAACACCTGCGGCGGGCGGCCCGCCACCAGCTCGGCCCGAAAGCGCGCCACCACACCGGATTCCGCCGACCGCACCCTGCGGCCGTCCGCCACCGGTTCGCCGTAGAGCTGGTGATACCGCAGCACCGCGGCATCCCCGCCAGTATTGGCGACCCATGCCAGCGCGTAGCGCTCCTGCGCGACTTTGCTTGCCGCATAGGCGCTCCGGGGCCGCAGCGGTGCGTCCTCCCCCATCGGCTCCCAGGTCAGCACCTCCCCCGACCGCGGCGCGCGATGATCGAACAATCCCCGATCCAGGTCACCACGCCGCCGCAGCCCCGGATAGAACGGCCCGCTGCGCACGCCCCGATACCGGCCCTCGCCGTATACGGCCACCGAGGACCCGAGCACCAGCCGCGGCACCCCGGCCCGCTCCATGGCGGCCAGCAGGACGGCCGTGCCCACGTCATTGTGGGCGGCGTAGAGCGCGGCCCAGCGCATGCCCTCCGCGCCCGGCCGCGCCGCGCCGGCCCGGTCCGCGCCGAGCGGGGCGCGCACGCACGGACCGGCGCCGTGGGCGGAATCGTCACGGCCGCGCTGCCCCTCCCCCGAGACGCGATGCAGATGCGGAACGTCCTGCGGGGCAGCGAGATTCGAGGAGTCGGCGGGCACCGGCTCGATCGCGCCCCGCAGCTGCGGCAGCGGCACGGCCGCCGCCAGGTGGCAGACCACGTCGATATCGGCGAGCAGGGGTTCGAGCGCGTCCTGATCGCGGACATCGAGGCGGGAAACATCTTCGGGGCCAGCGGCATTCGCACCGTGCACGCTCTCGAGCAACGCATCGATCGCGACGACCTCGTGACCGGCCGCCAGCAGAGCGCGGTGCACATGGGAGCCCAAGTAACCGGCCGCGCCGGTCAGCAACACGCGCACGGGGTCGGGACCGCCGGAATTCATGGTTCCAGCCTATTCGACCGGCCTCCGACGCTCAGGTCCGCTGGACAACGTCGCGACCGCATTCTCATTCAGGTCTCTTCGAATCAGACGCAACAACTGATTTCGCGCCGATCAGGGTAACTCGCCGGGGTCGCCCAGAATCGGTTTCGCTCCCAACCGACGGTACGGCTCGCCTTCGGCGGACGGCTCTCAGCCGTCCGCCGAAGGCGCGGGGAGCTCAGGGCAGTTCGAAGGGCAGCTGCACGCCGGTACCCGTCAGCACGCGGCACTTGTCGCAGGTGTCGTCGCCCTCGACGGCGGCGACCGCGCGGCGCACCAGCGCCTTGAACGGCACCAGGTTGCGCTCGAACTCGGCGAAGACGGCCGCGGCGCTGACGCCCTCACCGGTCTCCAGGCCGGCGTCCAGGTCGGTCACGAGAGCGATTGCGGAGTAGCACATTTCGAGCTCGCGGGCGAGCACGGCCTCGGGGTGCCCGGTCATATTGACCAGCGCCCAGCCCTGTCCGGCGAACCAGCGGCTCTCGGCGCGGGTGGAGAAGCGCGGGCCCTCCACTACGACCATGGTGCCGTGATCGTGCGCCGGCAGCTCGTCGCCCAGGGCACCGATCGCCGCCGAACGCAGCTCCTCGCAGTACGGGTCCGCGAAGGCCACGTGCACGCCGCCGGTGTCGTAGAAGGTCTGGGCGCGACCGGAGGTGCGGTCCACCAGCTGGTCCGGCACGGACACGGTGCCCGGGCCCCAGTCGGCACGCAGGCTGCCGACCGCGCACGGGCCGAAGATGCGGCGTACGCCCAGCGAACGCAGGGCCCACATATTGGCGCGGTAGGGCACGGTGTGCGGCGAGAACTCGTGTTTGCGGCCGTGCCGGGGCAGGAACGCCACCGCCCGCCCCTCCACCTGTCCGATGGTGATGGGCGCGCTGGGCGCGCCGTAGGGGGTTTCGACCTCGACCGTGGTCGCGTCATCGCCGAAGAAGTCGTAGAACCCGCTACCTCCGATGATGGCGAGCGCTGCCCGTGGATCCTCACTCATGCCCTCGATTCTCGCGCATGCGCGGACGAGTGGTGGGACCAGGGCAAACCATGTACCCTAGGGGGGTATTAACGCCCGGGAGTGAGGACAGCGCAGGTGACCAACGACAAGACCGCGACCACAGACCCGGCTGCGCCCGCCGAAGCCGCCGAGTCCTGCCACGACCACGCCACCCACGGCTACATCACCGCCAAGGACGACTACCTCAAGCGCCTGCGCCGCATCGAAGGCCAGGCCCGCGGCCTGCAGCGCATGGTCGAGGAGGAGAAGTACTGCATCGACATCCTCACCCAGGTCTCGGCCATGACCAAGGCCCTGCAGGCCGTCGCCATGGGCCTGCTCGAGGATCACATCAGCCACTGCGTGGTCGACGCGGCCGTCGCCGGCGGACCCGAGGCCGAGGCCAAGATCAAGGAAGCCACCGACGCCATCGCCCGCCTGGTGCGGAGCTAGTCCTCAGCAGGCGGCGGTGCCGCCGGGATACGTACCCAGGGACATGGGCAGCGCCCAGCGGTCCGGGCCGGACTGCCAGCCGGAGGCGACCCGCCGGGACCCGCGGCGGACGGGGGCGGGGTCGCGGTCCTTGCGGTCACGCGCGGCCCGGGCGGAGTCGCACTGCTGGGTGTCGGCGCTGTCGGCGACCAGGTCCAGATCGGCGTAGAGAATGCCCTCCTCGCCCTCCTCGAGCGGGGTCACCACTTCGCGGCCGTCCGCGGCGTAGATGCAGGCGCGGCCGGTGGGGCTGCTGATCCGAGGGGCGCCGCCCATACCGTCGAACGCCGACTCCCCCACCACCGCGGTGGGCGCGAGCACGAAGGCGCCGACCTCCAGTGCGTACATCCGGCTGACCGTGGTGCTCGAATCCGGCCCCGCCGCATCGGCGTACGGACTGCCGGACCAGGCGGCCACATGGATCTGCTCCTCGTCGGCGCGTAGCGCGCGGGTCAGCAGCGGCCGCTGGTTCTCCTGCCCGGACAGCGCGCCGTACTTGCCTATCGGAGTGTGGTGCACCGCAGGCAGATTCGGAGTTCCCGAGGCGAATATCTTGCGTTCCACGCTGTTCAACCCGGCCTTGCGGCGTACGGACAGCAACTCGCCGGAATCGTCGATCACGGCCTGCGACATATAGATTCGCCGATCCTGCCGTTCACCGAATCCGAGGACGACGTGAATGTCGTGCGCGGCGGCGGCCCCGGTGATCGCGCGCATTTCCACGCCATCCCGAGTCATCGAATTCTCGCGGCACCGAGTCGAGTATTCGACATTCCACTGATTGGTATCGATCCAGCGCCACCAGGGATATCCCGGGAGAAACGCCTCCGGGAATGCGATCAGGCGAGCGCCCTGCGTCGCTGCTGCTCGGATCAGTTCGACGACCTGCTCCACGCCGTCGGACAGCCGCAGCCAGCTGGGTTCGGCCTGGACGGCGGCGACTCGCACCGTAATCCTCATCGCTGTTCCCTCATGGAACGTGATGCTTGCCAAGAGTTTCCGGCCAAACAATGGCAACGAGTGCCGAATCACCGACTGATCATGCCAGGGTACGAAAAGCGCCCGGAGTCGTGCCCATTTCCAAACGGAAGCTTCGGTAGAAACTACGCTCGGTGAGGAATCCCGACGCCTTCGCAACGGCCGAAAGCGGCAACTGTGGCGCATTTCGCAGTAGGTCGCAAGCACGTTCGATTCGCATGCGGCGCAGCACCGTTCCCGGTCCACCCTCGAACTCGCCGAATACCCGGTAGAGAGTACGCCGCGACATGCGGCAGCCCTCGGCGATTCGATCGACTCCGAGATCCGGATCCGCACAGTTGCTGCGCATGAAAGCCAGCACCCGCTGCCGGTTCAGGGCGTCCGCGGACTGGTCGTGCGGGGTGCGCCCGGACGCCGCGATCACCGCCGCCGCCAGCAGATCCATCCCCGGTTCGGCCAGCAGTGCCGCCCCGGCCGGATCGGTGCGCTGCAATCCCGCGACACCCCGGAAGAATTGCGCCACGATTCCCGGCGCGGTTCCACTGGAAAACACAGTGGCCGTGGGGACTTCGGGATCGGAAACGCCGTAGTGATCGCGCAGCCGGCTCAACGGGACCTGCACCACGACCTGTTCCCACTCCTGCTGCAAGTCCCACTGATAGGGACGAGTGGTGTCGTAGAACACGATCGAACCGGGACGGACGTCGGCCACCCGGCCGTCCTGTTGCAGGCGTCCGTGACCCGAAAGGGGAATACTCGCGATCAGATACTCGTCATTCGCCTGCGCTATCAGCCGATCGGTGCGGCGGATGAGCTGAGTGGAGGATCCGGCGACGGTCAGATCGAGGTCGCCATATCGAGCGTGTTCGATATAGCCAACAAAACGATCGGTCGGTTTTGGTGAAACCGCCAATGGCACATAGGCATCGCTCACATGCGCTTCCCAGCGCTCGAATGCCTCCGTCGCCGACTGCTCCGGTCCGGATCGCACCTCGATCCGATCGACCGCTTCTGACCGTTCCACTCCCCATCCCTCGATGACAATGGTCGGCCGATGTACGGCCGAATACTCGGGAGAGTGTGTCAGATCAGGGGAATTCGAGCCAATACCCCGGAGCGGTACGCAGCGATACCACTAGGCCGCGGACTCGAAACTCAGGTCCAGTTCCAGATCGGCGTACAGCAAACCCTGTTCGTGCCCGGCCAGCGGCGACGCGAGTTCCTCGCCGCCCGGCGCGAAGATGCGTGCATGCCCGCCCGGCCCGGGTACCAGCTGCTTGGCCGGCTCCGAACCCCGGCGGCTCTCACTGCCCGCCACATCCATCACCGCACAGGCCGCGATCACGTTCAGCTGCCCGACCACCGCGTACCAGAGCGTGGCCGCATTGTTCACGCGCACACCCCAATCCACGTCCCGCGCCACGATGAAGCCCGGCCAGGACACCACGTGGATCTGCGCGCCGGTGCGCTCCAGCTCCCGCCGCGCCGGCAGATGCAACTGCTCCGAGCCGCCCTGCACCGCGATGCGGCCGATGCCGGTGTGGAAGACCTGCGACTCGCCCGGCTCGGCGCAGCGGAAGATCTTGTGCTCCAGCGGCGTCAGCTCGGGCTTGCGACGGACTCCGAGCAGTACCCCGCGATCATCGATGAGGCACTGCGACATGTAGAGCGCGCCGGCACTGCGCTCGCTGAAGCCGAGCAGCACGTGAATGCGATGCCGCCGCGCGGCGTCGGCGATGCGGCGGAACTCGGTGCGGCCCACCGTCATCGAATGCGTGCGATACCGCGCGAAGAACCCCTGGCCCCAGCTCACCGATTCCAGCCACAACCACCACGGATATCCGGGCAGGAAGGTCTCCGGGAAGGCCACCAGCTGCGCGCCGCCCCCGGCCGCGTCCTCGATCAACTCGATGGTCTGCTGGACACCGGCACGCAGATCCAGCCATCGTGGCTCGGCTTGGACGGCTGCGACTCGCACCTTCGTCAGCACGTCGGCTCCTTCGACGGGTATCGGATGATGTGCAATCACCCTTCGCCGAACGTGAACCGGTCACAGCGACATCCCGTGCCGGGCTACCGACCGCGCGTGCCTGCGTCCAGTTGTGACCGAAATTGACCGGGCGTCACGCCGGTTTCCTGGCGAAATGAGCGGTAGAAATGGCGATCGGTGGAGAATCCGGAAGCTGCGGCGATCGCCGAGAGCGGCCGGGCCGGGTCGGCCCGCAACAGCCGCCGGGCATGCTCGACCCGCATGCGGCGCACCAGTGCGGCGGGGCCGCCGATGTCCTCGCACACCCGGTAGAGCGTGCGCCGCGACACCAGGCAGGCGTGCGCCACCTCATCGACGGTCAGATCCGGATCGGTATAGCGCTGGCGCAGCACCGACAGCACCTGCTGGCGCGTGTAGAGCGAATCGGCCGGAGCCGGCGAGTTCTGCCCGTTGGCCAGCAGCACCGCCGAGGAGAGCATGGCCGTGATCTGCGATTCGAGGGCATGTGCGGCCCGGTCGGTTTCCTTGACCGGGAGAGCGGCCATGCCGCGGAAGAAGTCGACCACCACGCCCATCGCGCCGGTGGCGGGTAGTGCCTTGGCGATCGGTAGCTCGTCGCGCACCAGCCCGGCATGATCGAGCACCGCGCTCATGGGCGCGCGCACAATCGTGGACACCGCGTTCTCGGTGGTGCGGCTCTCGATCGGGCGGGCGCTGTCGTAGAAGGCGATGGTCCCGGCCCCGCCCTCGGTGATCCGGCCGTTCTGCTCGGTCCAGTTCGCGCCCTCCACAACAATGTTCACCAGCAGGAAGTCCCCGGCGGCCTGATCGAGCTGGCGCTTGTTACGCACCACCCGCTGCGCGCTGGAGGTCATCATGGTGAGACTGGAGTGATCGAACTGGGTGAAGCGCAGCTTGCCGTGCCACTGACCCTTGCCGAGTGGCTCACAGATCGACGGCAGCACCGCGTCGGCCACAATGGCCTCCCACTGCTCGAATGCCTGCCGCGCGGAAACCTCTGAGGTCGTACGGACTTCGACGCTGGCAGTGGACGCGATACCCACACCGTGCATCATTCCACTACCGGCCGCCGGGAAACTGCGAATGAAGCCGACCGATCCGACAAAACGGACCAGTCGGCCGGATTGTCCTGGTAATCAAGCCGATCCGGATAGGCCGCCTGCCCGGTCGCCGGCGGCTCGAAGGCGGCGACCGGGCGGCGCTTTTCCAGTATTCCCATCCGCCACGCCGCTGTGACTGCCCGGGCGTGCCAGATCACTGCCAATTGACGTCAGCCCCGACACACCTCCTGATCAGGCATGACTCGACCGGAATTCGCCGGGGGTGATCCCCATTTCGCGTTTGAAGGCCCGATAGAACTGCCGCTCGGACACGAAGCCCGATGCCCGGCCCACGGACAGCAGCGGCCGAGTCGGATCGGTGCGGATCAGGGCCAGGGCCCGCTCGATCCGCATGCGCCGGAGCATGGCCGCCACACCGTCCTCGCCGTGCTCGAACAACCGGTACAGAGTGCGGCGCGACACCGCGCAGGCGCCGGCCACCTGATCGACGGTGAGTTCCGGGTCGGCATAGTGGCGTTGGATGAACGCCAGCGCCCGCTGTTTGGCCAGCGTCTGCGCGGGTTCGTCGCGCGGCAGGTCGCCCGCCGCCAGCTGCACCACCGAAGCGAGCAGTCCCGTACCGTGTTTGGCCAGCACCGCCGCCTGGTCCGGTGCGGTGTACTGCAATTGCGCGAGGCCGCAGAAGAAGCGGCCCACAATGCCCGCCGCCCCCTCGGGCGGGAAGCGCACCGCGGTCGGCAGCCGGTCCGCCGGCACCCCCGACGCCCCCACCACCTCCGCCAGCGGCACCTGCACCGCCACCACGCCCCAGGACTGCTCGAAATGCGCGCTGAAGGGCCGGGAACTGACATGCAGGGTGAGCCCGCCGTCGGCGAGTTCCCCGACCCGCCCGTCCTGCTCCAGCCAGCCGTGCCCGTGCGTGGTCACGCTGGCGAACAGAATGGGTTCCTGGGGCTCGTGGAGGAGCCGCGGTATCCGGCTGAGGTGCTGCCCGCTGGCCGTCACCATGGACACATCGATGCCGTCGAATCGCGATTGCACGATGCGCGCCCGGAACTCCCCCGACCCTACCGGTGTCACCACCAGCGGAACGTAGGCCGTTGCGACAACGGCCTCCCATTCCTCGAAAGTCTCCTGCTGCGAAACCTCCGGTGTGGACCGCACCTCCATCACCGCGGGCTCGACGCCGCCCCTCATCGCCCGATTCTCGCACCCCACGCCCCCCCGATCCTCGAATTCCCTTAACAACGTCCAACTTTCATCACATCGCCCGAATTTCCCGATTACCCGCAACTCGCACCACGAATCCTCATCCCGGACTCGCACTTTCACCCACCCGCCATCCGCGATCACATGGCCGTCGCTTCCCCCGACATCGAATTCGCCGCCCGTCCGCCGGGCAGGCCCGACCACATCAAACGGTCGAGTCGATCGTCCGCAGCTGCGCACGCAGTACCGTCGCGGCGAGCGCATACGGCGGCAGATCGGCTTCGGGGTCGTCGTCGTCCGGGTCGTCGAACAGGTCGAGATCCGCCATCAGCGCCGCGCGCACACGCGCCCGCCGATCCAGCGCCGCCTCCACCTGCCGGCGAAACTCCCACGGCGACAGCCGCTCCGTGACGCCGGGCAGGTCCGCGCCGGCCAACTGCCGCGCCACGTCAGTCCGATCGCCCGGGAGCAGGTCGATAACCTGCGCGATCTCCCCACCGTCATGGAGTATCCAGACGAGGAAGGTATGGATGCGGTCCGCGCGTTCGAAACTGCCGACGAGTACCGAAGCGCCCAGGGCAGTCGAGCGGGTGCACGCGACCGCCCGCAAAGGACCGGCCGATCGGACCGACCAGCCCGGCACGCTCACGCCCTGCGCCTCGAGCCGATCCGCGGCGGCCCGTGCCGCACGCGACAGCTCGTCGGTCGAGAGCCGGGCCAGGGCGCGCAGCGTGCCCAAGGCCTCCGAGGTCGCCCGCTCCTCGAGCACGAGCACAGCCCATGCGCCGAACAGCTCGGCGAACCCTGAACCCTCGTCGCCTCCGGCGAGCAGATCAGCGACCAGGAATTCGACCTCCAGGGGATCGGTGTCGTCCCCCAACTCGGCAGCGTCCGCCAGCACACGGTCGATCGGCTCCCGTAGATCGAACTCCTGTCCGTCGGACCGGGCGAACTGATCCTCGTCCGATACGAGCACCCGCTCCGGCCGACGCCCGCCGCCACGCCCGCCCTTGTGCTTTCGACCCCGCGGCCCCGCTTCGATTTCCCCATACCGACGACTATCCGCCCGCACCCCGGCCGCCACACCGCAAAGCGAAACTTCGCACCCTCGAACCAAAAGGGAGTTCGCCCTTTACATTTCGTGCCTACTCACACTGCGGCCGAACGCGTCGCCGGCCACCGGCCAGTGGTTGAACAAGGCAGCCGACGCACGTGGCCCGGCCCGGGTGCTCGGCGCTTCCAAAGACCGAAACGGCCGAGACCGCACACCGGTTGGTGGAACACGGCGTCAGCGCGGTCGCTTGTCAGCGCTCGGCCGACCGGTTGCGTCCACCGGTTCGGGACGAGTCAGTCGCCGCAGCAACCCTCGGGGTCGGGAACGGTGCGGACCTCGCGGGTCTGGGCATTGCGGGTGGCCAGGTCGGCGTCGTCGGGGTAGTCGACCGCGATCAGCGACAGGCCGTGGGCCGGGGCCACGGTGACAGAGCTCGAGCGCTCGCGTTCGTTCAGCAGACCAGCGATCCAGGCGGGCGTGCGGCGGCCTTCCCCCACGGCCAGGACACCGCCGACCAGGCTCCGGACCATGGACCAGCAGAAGGCGTCGGCGCTGACATAGGCGGTCAACAGGTCGCCGTCCTGGACCCAGTCGAAGCGCTGCAGTTCGCGGATGGTCGTCGCGCCCTCACGGCGGCGGCAGAAGGCGGCGAAATCGTGCAGGCCCAACAGCTTTCGCGACGCCTCACGCATGGCCTCGACATCGGGGCCCGGGCGGCACGGGACGACACTGCGCGCCCGAAGCGGTTCCGCGCCAAAGGGAGCCGTGGTCAGACGGTAGGCGTAGTGGCGGCGGATGGCGGAGAAGCGGGCGTCGAACTCGGGCGGCGCGAGGCGGGCCGCCTTGACGCGCACATCCTTGGGCAGGAAGCGCGCCAGCCGGTGCACCAGCTTGGGGCCGTCCACCTCGGTGTGCGTATCGAAGTGCGCGACTTGACCTTCCGCGTGCACACCCGCGTCGGTGCGCCCGGCCACGGTGAGCTGGATGGGCTCGCGCTGCACCTTGCTCAGCGCGTCCTCCAGCACGCCCTGCACGGTACGCAGGCCGGGCTGGCGCGCCCAGCCGGTGAAATCGGTGCCGTCGTAACTGATGTCCAGCCGTACCCGAATCGAAACCGGTTCGGGCGTCGGATCCTCCACGGTCACAGCGATCTCCTGGTTAACATGGAGAAAGCCCGCCGACCCGGAGGGGACGGCGGGCTCACTCATGGAATCTCACCCTCGGGGTTTCAGGGAACGCCCCTGAAACCCCTTGTCGAGTCCGAAGGACCGGATTTACTCCGCGGCCTTGTCCTCGGCGGCAGCCTCTTCGGCCGGAGCCTCGGCGACAGCCTCTTCGGCCTTGGCCTCGGCCGGAGCCTCGGCAGCCTTCTGCGAAGCGGCGACACGACGGGCACGGTCGGCCTCGTTGGTCACGGTCTTCTCGCGGACCAGCTCGATGATCGCCATCGGAGCGTTGTCACCCTTGCGGGGGATGGTCTTGATGATGCGGGTGTAGCCACCCTCACGGCCCTCGAACGAGGGACCGATCTCCGCGAACAGGGCGTGCACGATGTCCTTGGAGCGGATCACCTTCATGACCTCGCGACGGTCGGCCAGGGTGCCGCCCTTCGCCTTGGTGACAAGCTTCTCGGCGTAGGGGCGCAGCGCCTTGGCCTTGGCCTCGGTGGTCGTGATGCGACCGTGCTCGAAGAGCGCCGTCGCCAGGTTGGCGAAGATCGCCTTCTGGTGCGACGCCGTCCCGCCGAAGCGGGCACCCTTCTTGGGCTTGGGCATTGTTTGAATCTCCTGTGTTGAAGGCCGATTCGGGGCGCTACACCCCGAATGACCTAAAGCTGTTCGGTCTCGGCGTAGTCCTGCTCGCCGTTGTCGGTGTCGCTGAACGAACCGCTGTCGCTCCAGGTGCCGCTGGCCGCGTCGTAGCCGACGACGGAGGACGGATCGAAGGAAGCCGGAGAATCCTTGAGGGACAGGCCGAGCGAGTGCAGCTTGACCTTGACCTCGTCGATGGACTTCTGACCGAAGTTGCGGATGTCCAGCAGGTCCGACTCGGTGCGGGCGACCAGCTCGCCGACGGTGTGCACGCCTTCACGCTTGAGGCAGTTGTACGACCGCACGGTGAGATCCAGGTCCTCGATCGGCAGACCGAACGAAGCGATGTGGTCCGCTTCGGCCGGCGAGGGGCCGATCTCGATGCCCTCGGCCTCGACGTTCAGCTCGCGCGCGAGACCGAACAGCTCGACCAGGGTCTTGCCCGCCGACGCCAGCGCATCCCGCGCGGAGATCGAGTTCTTGGTCTCGACATCCAGGATGAGCCGGTCGAAGTCGGTGCGCTGCTCGACACGGGTGGCCTCGACCTTGTAGGTCACCTTCAGAACCGGCGAGTAGATCGAGTCCACCGGAATCCGGCCGATTTCCGCACCCGACGCCTTGTTCTGCACGGCCGGGACGTAGCCGCGACCGCGCTCGACCACGAGCTCGATCTCCAGCTTGCCCTTGTCGTTCAGGGTGGCGATGTGCATGTCCGGGTTGTGCACGGTCACGCCCGCCGGGGGGACGATGTCACCGGCGGTGACGGTGCCCGGGCCCTGCTTGCGCACGTACATGGTGACCGGCTCGTCCTCTTCGGACGACACGACCAGACCCTTGAGGTTCAGGATGATGTCGGTGACATCCTCCTTCACGCCCGGGACGGTGGTGAACTCGTGCAGCACGCCGTCGATGCGAATGCTGGTGACAGCGGCACCAGGAATCGACGACAGCAGCGTGCGGCGCAGCGAGTTGCCGAGGGTGTAACCGAAACCCGGCTCCAGCGGCTCGATGGTGAACCGCGACCGG
The DNA here is from genome assembly GCF_050942175.1 of Nocardia sp. CA-151230. NCBI lineage: Bacteria > Bacillati > Actinomycetota > Actinomycetes > Mycobacteriales > Nocardiaceae > Nocardia > Nocardia sp. CA-151230. Next base: position 1,049,739 of record NZ_CP192061.1, on the reverse strand, counting down.
TTCTCGGACACGACCTCTTCGGTCAGCGTCGGTCGCTGTGAAATCAGCATTTCTTCCTCCTTCGGACGCCCACTATTTGACGCCCACTATTTGGGGAGCTGTTGCGGCCCTGAGGGATTCAGGGCCACAACCAGCGGCGCGCTTACGCGCACCTATTACTTCGAGTAGAACTCGACGATCAGCTGTTCCTGCAGCGGAACATCGATCTGCGCACGCTCGGGGAGCTGGTGCACCAGAATCCGCAGACGGCCGGGAACGACCTGCAGCCAGCCCGGGATCGGACGGTCGCCGACGGTCTCACGCGCCACCTGGAAGGGGTACATGGCCAGCGACTTCGCCTTGACATCGATGATGTCGTACTGCGAGACCTGGAAGCTGGGCACGTCCACCTTCACACCGTTGACGGTGAAGTGGCCGTGCGAGACCAGCTGACGGGCGCCACGACGGGTCCGGGCCAGACCGGCGCGGTACACGACGTTGTCCAGCCGCGACTCGAGCAGACGCAGCAGGTTGTCGCCGGTCTTGCCCTTCTGGCGGTTGGCCTCTTCGTAGTAGCGGCGGAACTGCTTCTCCATGACGCCGTACGAGAAGCGAGCCTTCTGCTTCTCCTGCAGCTGCATGAGGTACTCGGACTCCTTGATCCGCGCGCGGCCGTGCTGGCCGGGCGGGTAAGGACGACGCTCGAACGCCTGGTCGCCTCCGACGAGGTCGACACGCAGACGACGCGACTTGCGGGTGATAGGGCCGGTATAACGAGCCATTGTCTTCTACTCTTCCTTCCCGCTAGACGCGACGCCGCTTGGGCGGACGGCAGCCGTTGTGCGGCTGCGGGGTGACATCGGAGATCGTGCCGACCTCGAGGCCGGCGGCCTGGAGGGAGCGGATCGCGGTCTCGCGGCCCGAACCCGGGCCCTTCACGAAGACATCGACCTTCTTGACGCCGTTCTCCTGCGCCTTGCGGGCAGCGTTCTCGGCGGCCAGCTGCGCGGCGAACGGAGTCGACTTACGCGAGCCCTTGAAACCGACGTGGCCGGAGGACGCCCAGGAGATGACGTTGCCTTCGGGGTCGGTGATGGACACGATCGTGTTGTTGAACGTGCTCTTGATGTGCGCGTGGCCGTGCGGGATGTTCTTCTTATCCCGGCGACGCGACTTCTGAGTCTTCTTCGGGCCCGAGGCCCGGCTCTTCGGAGGCATACGCTATCCCTACTTCTTCTTGCCGGCGACGGTCTTCTTCGGACCCTTGCGCGTGCGGGCGTTGGTCTTGGTCCGCTGGCCACGAACGGGCAGGCCACGGCGGTGGCGGATGCCCTGGTAGCAGCCGATCTCGATCTTGCGACGGATGTCGGCCTGCACCTCGCGGCGCAGGTCACCCTCGACCTTGAAGTCCTGCGACTCGATGTAGTCGCGGAGCTTGGTCAGGTCGTCATCGCTGAGATCCTTGGAACGCAGGTCCGGGCTGACGCCGGTAACGTCCAGGATCTCCTTGGCGCGGGTACGGCCGATGCCGAAGATGTAGGTCAGCGCGATCTCCATGCGCTTTTCGCGCGGGAGGTCGACGCCCATCAGACGTGCCATGGTTGGCGATTCCTTACTTTTGCGGAGGTCTGCTCCCTGTCCGTCCCCTCGTGAGTGGGGCCCCGGCCTCCGTACCGGGGGTGGGCCGCCATCCGTCCCCTACGGGACTCGGCGACGGCGACTGGCGCTGGGAGTTCTTCTTTGTTGCCAATCCGAACCGCGTTCGGTGCTTGGCGGTGAGCGACCGGGGGCGTGAAGAATCCACTGTCCCGGCGATCACGGCACGAGGCCGCAATCAGCCCTGACGCTGCTTGTGGCGCAGGTTCTCGCAGATCACCATGACCCGACCGTGGCGGCGGATCACCTTGCACTTCTCGCAGATCGGCTTGACGGACGGCTGAACCTTCACGTCAGATCCAATCTGGGTCGGTGTTCACTGGCCGTGAACACAGTTTTTCCCCGGCCGGTTTGACCGGGGAAAACCCGGGACTCGCGCCCCGGAAGTCTTTGGCACCCGTGGGGGTGACTCACTTGTAGCGGTAGACGATGCGGCCGCGGGTCAGGTCGTAGGGCGACAGCTCCACGACGACGCGGTCCTCGGGCAGGATGCGGATGTAGTGCTGCCGCATCTTGCCGCTGATGTGGGCCAGCACCTTGTGACCGTTTTCCAGCTCGATCCGGAACATCGCGTTGGGCAACGGCTCGATAACCCGGCCCTCGACCTCGATGGCCCCTTCCTTCTTCGCCATATCCTCCGCGATCCCGGTTAGGCTGAACCTGGTTGGTTCAAGCTCATTACGGCTGGTCGGCCCCGAAGTTGGTGGTGCATTGCGGCCAACCCGGTGACATACTCACTGGAGGCGGCACTAGGACATGCCACAACCACTATGTAAGTCACCAGCGACCTAGCTTACCCGTTTCCCCAGACCCGGCCAAATACGGGTGCGGTGACGTGCCCCGCCGTGCACGGCGGATGCCACCCGTTCCGCGCAGCGCGCCACCGAGCCGGACGAGATACGCCGGGCGCGCACCCGTCGGAGATCGCTAAACTACGCCCTGTCCTGCACGCTCGATCGAACACCGGGGGTAGATGTGAGTCGCGAGAACGACGGACTCCCAATGCTCCCACCCTGGCTCTCCGAGAGTGACGTTGCCACAACCGGTTACGAGGCTCCCGTCGAGAACCTCCCCCAGGACGATGTCATCCCCGAGCAGAAGGGCGGCCGCGGCCTCTTCGGCAAGCGCAAGTCCCGCAAGGACGCACCTCCCAAGCGCGCCCCGAATCCCGCCCCTGCCTCCGGTCCCGTCGAACCGGACCCGAGAGCCCAGCAGCCCGGCACCCCGATGCCGATCCGCGACCCCGGCACCCACTTCAACCTGCCGCACCGCGACGACCAGCCGGGCAGCGCGCCCCAGCAGCCCGGCGACGGGCGGCCGAACGGCCAGGCGCCCACGCAGTTCCCGCCGAACGGTCAGCGGCCCGCGCCCCAGCCGATCAACGGCCAGGGTCCTGTATCGCAGCCGCCCAATGGCCAGTTCTCCACTCCCCCGTCGTCCAACGGTCAGGGCTCGATGCCGCCCAGTGGCCAGGGCTTCGGCGGTTCACCGCACTCTGGCCAGGCGCCCACTCCTCCCCCGGGGCCTCGCTTCGACGTGCCTCCGGCCAATGGCGGGCAACCCGCGCCCGGTCCGCAGTTCTCACCGCCGCCGACACCCCAGGTCGATCCGACGCAGCGCATCGCCGGCGCGGAACCGGCTCGGCTGGGCGGGCATTCCGGTCAGCTGGATCCGGCTCAGAGACCGCAATTCTCGACGCCACCGACGCCGCCCGCCGAGCCCGTGAATCAAGCGGAACTGTCCAGCCCGGCGCAACCGCATCACGCCCAACCCGAATTCACCCCGCCGCCGCTGCCGGCCTCGCCCAATTCGCCGCAGAGCCCGAGTTCGGCCGAGTCACACCCGAGGGGCGCCTCCCTCGCCGGTGCACCGGCCGCGGGCACTCCCGGCCCGGCCACCGCACGTCCCCCGGCCGATCCGACGACGCGCATGCCGCTCCCGCCCGCGCCCGACGAAATCGACTCGGCCGCAAACGATCCGGCGCTCCGGCCCGCTCGCCCGCCGCTGCCTCCGGCTCCCGGCGAAGTAGATGCCGAAACCCCGTCGGCGGCCGATGTATCCGGTGCTCCGACCAAGATGTCGCACCCGCCCCTGCCGCCGGCGCCGGGCGACCTGGACGCGACCGGTTCCGGCATCATCGCCCCGGCCGGTCCGACCACACGTATGCCGATCCCCTCGGCCCCCGAAACCGGTCCGGCCGCAGGCCGACCGGATTCCCATCAGCCCGATGACGCTGACCGGGCGGAACCAGGCCAGGCCGCCACCGCGGGTAAACGCGACACGGGCAATGCTGCCGGGGATCCTCAGGCAGTCGCCGGTCAGCGTCCGCCCGCCGACCCCACCACACGCATCCCCAGCCCGGCTGCCGCGAATGACGCTGCGCCTGTGCCGAACACGACGGCCGCCGCCCACGAGCTGCTCGAGGCCCAGATGGCCGGCCCGACCGGTGCATCCGCCGAGGGCGAACAGGCCGACCCGAACGCCGATTTCGACCAGTCGATGACGCCGGGCCGCCACCGCGCCGCGGAAGTCCCCCTCCCGCTGCCCCCGGACCCCCACGTCGGCGGCTCGGTACCCCCTGCACCGCAGGACAGTTCCGCCGAGTCCGCGCACGGCCGCCGGCCACTGCCGCCGATGCCCGGCACCACACCGCCGCAGTCCGCGTCGGTACCGCAGGGCCCCGGCCCGATTGGCGAGGTCCCCGGCACCGCACCGCAGGGCACGGGACCGATCCCGCAGCCCGGGGGCACCGGTCCGATCGCGCAGGTCCCCGCACCCGGTCCGCAGGGAGCGAGTCCGCTGGGGCAGGGCGCTGGATCCGTCCCGCTGCCTCACGTTCCCGGGCCCGGTGCACAGATGCCCGGCAGTGACGGCCAGTGGATGCCGCCCGCGCCGCCGATCCCGGGACCGATGCCAGGCATGCAGGTAATGCCGCCCGCAGCCGAATCCGGGGTTCCGCCGATGGCGCCGAATCCCGGCTTCCCGGCGGGTCCCGTTCCGCCGCAGCCGAATCCGTGGGCGCAGGCGCCGAGTCCGAATTTCACCAATGCGGATGTCCAGTCCAGCAACCCTGACGAGGGTGTGAACCTCTGGGCGAACGCGCCCATGTCCGAGGCACCCGCTGCCGGTTTCAGCGGACCTCAGGCGGGCGGCCCGGGCCGGGCAGATTCGGGCTTGCCGCCGATGCAGCAGACCCCGGGCTTCCCGGCAGGTGCCGTTCCGCCGCAGCTGAATCCCTGGGCACAAGGACCGGACGGTCCGATCTCGGGTGGCGCGGATGCCAACTCGGACGCGAATCCGTGGGCGAACGCCCCCATGTCCGAGGCAGCGGCTGCCGGCCTGTCCGGCCCGCAGACCGTTGATCCGGGACCGCACGGGATGGGCACGCCGAGCGACCCCGCGCAGGGACAGCCGGTTTGGGGCGCACCGGGGCAGCCTGGTGCGGACAGGTCGCAGGGCCCGGGTGGGCAAATGCCCTGGGCCGCACCGGGACAGGAACAGGGTGCCGTTCACCCGAACGGTTCCGCCCCTGATACGGGCGTGATGCCCGGCGGCCCGGGACAGCCGGGTGACATGGGAGCAGCCGGTCACTCGGGTGTTCCCGGACAGTACGGCGTGGCTCCTGGCCAGTACGGCACTCCGGGACCCGGTGTCGCAGGGCAGCCCGGGCCCAGCGGTTTCGGGCAGTACGGCATGGCTTCCGCGCAACCGGGTGTTCGCGGGCCGGGCACCTGGGGTGCGAGCGGGCCGACCGGTTTCGCGGGCGGGTCCGTGCCGTCGCTGGATGATGTGCCGATGCGGCGGGCCAAGAAGGCTCCGGAGTCGGGGTGGCGGCGGGCCGTACACCATATGTCCGGTGGCACCATCAATCCCGGGATGTCAGCGGAGGAGCGCCGGCTGCAGGAGTTGGTCGCGCGGATCCGGCAGCCGGTGCGGGGGGATTACCGGATCGCGGTGTTGTCGCTGAAGGGCGGCGTCGGGAAGACGACGACCACCATGGGGCTGGGCTCGATCTTCTCCTCGATTCGTGGAGACCGGGTGATCGCGGTCGACGCGAATCCGGACTTCGGGACGTTGTCGCAGCGGGTGCCGTTGCAGACCCGGTCGACGGTGCGGGATCTATTGCTGGACGAGCACATTCAGCGGTATTCGGACGTGCGCCGCCACACCTCGCAGGGCAGCAGCCGGCTGGAGGTGCTGGCCAGTGAGCGGGATCCGGCGGCGTCGGAGGCGTTCAGCGAGGAGGAGTACCGCGCGGTCGCGCGTATTCTGCAGCGCTTCTACAACATCATCCTCACCGACTGCGGTACCGGCCTGATGCATTCGGCCATGGCGGGTGTGCTGGATCTGGCGCACTCCCTGGTGCTGATCTCGTCCTCGGCCATCGATGGCGCGCGCAGTGCCGCCGCCACCCTGGACTGGCTGTCGCTGCACGGCCACGATCATCTGGTCCGCAATGCCGTGGTGGTGATCAACCTGCCGCGCCCGGGCGCTCCGAATGTCGGCATCAATCAGCTGCGCGACTATTTCCTGTCGCGTTGCCGCGCAGTGCACATCATCCCCTACGACGCGCATCTGGGTGAGGGCGCGGAGATCGATCTGCACCGCCTGAGCAAGCCCACCAAACGCGCGTATGTCGAGCTGGCGGCCACGGTCGCCGACGATTTCGGGGCCGACCACCGGCACTATCGGGGCTGAGCCGGGGCCGGTTCCGGCACCGGCTCCTAACCCCTTCGCGGGCAGTGGCTTCGGCCGGGACGGCTGCGCATGACATGGCACCGGCCGGGTGCTAGTTTGTGGCTCGATCGCGCCACTCGCCTCGGCGCGATGCGGGTTTCGCACGTACGGCCGGCCCGCCACTGACCGGTGGGTGAGGGGATCGCATGCGTCTGAGGTCCGGGCGATGGTGCACCGCCGGAATGGGTGCCGCCGTGCTGGTCCTGGCCGCCGCGTGCGGGAACGACGGCGGTGCACCGGATTACGGGCCGTACGCGATTCATGGCGACGATGACTTCGATCGGCAGCCGAGCCGGATCCGCGGGATCTTCGCCGAGTCGGTGCGGCTGGCGGATCACATCGTCTTCGCGACCGATATCGATCCCGACCTGACGACGGTGCGCGGTGGCGGGATCTCGGCCGACGATCGCGGCTTCCACGAGAACGCGCTCTCGCCGCAGCAGCGGGCGGCGGCGCGCCCCTTCGGGGTGGCCGGTTCCTTCGGTATCGCGGCGGCGAACCGGCCCGCCGGTGACGGTCCGCCGCAGAAGTATCTGGCGGTGTCGCTCACGGCATTTCGTGACGAGCGGTCGGCGACGGCGGCCGCGGCGGAGATGGCCAGGGTCGATTTCGAGGCGAGTCCCGACAACGCGCCGGTCGGGGTGGATGCCTTCCCGGCCGCGCTGAGTCATTGGCGGCCGGGCGTCCCTTCGCTGGGCAGTCTCATGGCGTGGAAGAACGTGGTGATCCGGGTGTACGCCGAGCTGCCGGATCCCGATCCGGGCCGGCTGGTCGATATGGTCACCACCACCTATCGCAAGCAGGTGGCCGGGCTGGCCGGTTTCGACACCGCCCCGGTGCCGGATCCGGCCACGGTGGCGCTCGATCCGGACGGCCTGCTGATCCGGCTGGTGCGCACCGGTGATCCGCTGGCCGATCCGAAGACGTTCGCCGCCTTCGGGGTCCGCGCCTACTCGGCGCTCTCACCGGAGCCGCCGCACACTTTCAGCAAATATTCCGGCAGCGGCGTGACGACGCTGGCGGTGTCCCACAACAAGTACCTGTATCGGATGCGGGATTCGAAGGCCGCCGCACAGTACGGCCGAGACCTCGCCGCCGACCCTGAGAACTCGGAGTACACCTGGATGCGTAATGTCCGCGGCCTGACCGCCGCAACCTGTTCGCAGGCGACCCGCCCGGACCCGAAATCCGTGCAGGCCCGCCGATATCGCTGTGTGGTGGTGCGCGACGGGTATGTGGCCGTGGTCTACAGCAATACCGAGACCGATGTCCGGCAGCTGGCGGCGGCGCAGTACACGATCATGGGAGGTCCGCGATGAAGGCACTGATGCCCGACGATCCGCGCTGGATCGGCCCGCACCATATGATCGCCGTCATCGGCACCGGCGATATGGGCCGAGTGCTGCTGGGCCGCACGCCCACCGGAAAGCTGGTGGCGGTCAAGCAGATTCACCGCTCACAGACCGTGGATATGGAGTTCCGGGCGCGCTTCCAGCGGGAGCTGGAGACCACCAAGCAGCTGACCGGACCCTATACAGCAGCCGTGGTGGACAGTGACGCGGATGCCGAACGTCCCTGGCTTGCCACCGAATACCTTCCGGCGCCGGATCTCGCGGCGGTCGTCGCGGCGTGCGGTCCGATGCCGCTGCCGGCACTGCGCCTGCTGGCGACCGGCCTGGCCACTGCCCTGATCGAGGTGCACCGGGCGGTCCTGGTGCACCGGAATCTCAAGCCCGGCAACGTCCTGCTGATGCCCGAGGGCCCGCGCATCATCGATTTCGGTATCACCCGGGCACGCGACGGCGAGGGCGCTTCGGCCACTGTCGCCGACGCTGCGCCCTATGTGGCCCCCGAGCAGGCCGAGGGCGAGCCTGTGACCTCCGCCGTCGACATCTACGCGGTCGGCATGCTACTGGTCCTGGCCGCCACCGGATCGATGTCCGCCACACCGGATCTGCAGGCGGTCCCGCATGCGCTGCGCAAACTGGTGGAGTCCTGCCTGGCGCCCGATCACGCGCATCGCCCGTCGGCGCGTCAGCTGCTGGAGCAGGCGGAGCGCATTCCCGCGGAATCGGCGTGGCCGCAACCGGTTCTGGAGTTCATCGAGTCGCATCGGGCAGATGCCGAATGGTGGGCGTCCAGCGGTGAGCAGGAGACCCGCTATCGGGATCAGCTGGCACGCTTGGCCGGTCGGCGGCGGCGCACGATCGGCTGGGCGGCGGCGGCCGTCACCGGCCTGGTGGTGGTGAGCGGCACGCTGGCGGGGCTGAGCCGGTCGTCGCAGACCGACGGCAATGCCCAGCCGCGCACGGACCCGTCACTGGACTTGACGGCCATGGAATTGCGACTGCTGGACTTCTGCGCGGTCATCGACAAGGCCGTGCCCGGCAAGCTCGGCACGCGAACCGGTGATCCGCAAGCCTTGCCCGAGGGCGGCTGCGGCACCACCGTGGTGGATTCGGCGCAGCGCAAGGTCCACTACAACCTGGACATTCCCGACCACGCCATCGGTGTGGACCAGTTGACGCCGACGGGCCGGACCGCCGGTTGGGGCCCGATCCTCAGCGCCGGAGCCGCGGACAACAAATGCGACACCGTGCTGGTGACCCAGTCCGGCGGGAATGTGCCGCTGCGGATGTCGGCCGAGGAGCTGGACCCCGTGGCCCAGCCGGGAACCGCCTGCACCGCGGCGGAGGACGCGCTGACCGCCGTAGCGCAGCAGCTCACCTCGTATGTGCCCCAGCGGACGGTCCCGTCGAATTCGATTCTGCGCGTGGACCCGTGTTCGGTGGTGCAGGACAGCACGATTCAGGAGATCGTCGGCGATATCGCCGACCACCAGCGCTCTCCGCACGCCTGCGCGACCATCGGCCGGGACGGCTGGGTCCGCGTCGACCTGGTCGACCAGAGCCGCCCCGATCAGGGCGACTGGACCTACGAAACGCTGCAGGCCGGCGAATTCACCGCGTACGTCACCGGCGCTCGCTCCAGCAATGACTGCTACCTCAGTTATCTGGTGCGGCCCACGGATAAAGGCAATGCCGAGCAACTGAAGGTCATGGTGTCCGATCTGTCGAATTCACCGGACGCGTGCGGCAAAGCCGTGAAATTGCTCGGCGAGGCTATCTCGCGGCTGCCGAAGTAAACCGCCTGCCGCGATTGCGAAAATGATCTTTCGCGCAGAACTGCGCGGTCCGGGCCGCCCTCGGGCCCGGACCGCGCAGTTGTTCAGCTATTTACCAGGCGGGCAACCGCCGCCGACCGGCGAGCACATCACGAACGAGATCGTCGTAAGCGTCCGACAATTCGGCTAAATGGTGCCAAGCGCCGTGCAGCATTTCATCATTCGCGTCAAGGGTCATCAACGCGTGATGGGCCCGAACCGAAGCCTCTGCGAGGCGATCGATGACCGAACCGACCGTTTCGGTGTGCAGGGTCGCACCCAGTCGATGCTGGGGAACCGAGCGCACGATCCAGTCGTCGATGGCCATGACCAATTCAATTCGGCGGCGCTTTGTTTCGATGATCGAGGTGGGATCGGTTTCCGGACCGATACCGCCGCGCCCGACCAGCCGCCGCTCGTGCAGCACCGCGAGATCATGGGCGAACCACAGCAGGGGTCCGCCGATCACCCGGTGACCGCGACAAGCGCGCAGTAGTAGGTCGGAGGTCGGCAATAGACCGGCAGCCAAGGGCTGCGCCTCCATATCCGCATACGAAGCGGACACGTCGGGCAATGCCACAACGACCGTGTTCGATGTCTCCGAACCTGCCACGTTGCCTCGCGTTCTTCGACGTATAACAACACCGCATTCAGGACGTTCATTACAATAAACCTCAGAATGCTGGTGTCAAGCCTTACACGGCAGTAGTACTACGGGAGTAGACTTCTGAGCCTTGAAGCAACAACCGAGGAGCGAGATGGCGGACGGTCCGAGATATCAACGGATCGCAGACCTCCTCCGCGAGGAGATCCGCGCCGGCAAGTGGGAACCGGGGGATCGACTGCCGAGTCACAATGAGCTGGCCGACCAGATGCAGGTTTCGATTACGACTGCTCGCAACGCAATTCAACTCCTGGTTGCTGAAAATCTTGTTTACACAGCCACTTCCCGAGGCACCATCGTGCGCAGTCAGGAAGTGCTGGAATCCGTTGTCACCAACCATATTCGGCCGGATCGGCCGAAGGCGGCGCACGATATCTTCTCCGAGATCGCGCGCGCAGCGGGGCGGGGACCGTCCAAACAGTTCAGCGCCAGAATGGAACCGGCCAGTTCGGAAGTGGCGCACTGGCTGGGTGTCGCACGCGACGAGTGGGTCGTGTCGCGCACGATCATGCAGTATCTGGACAACGAGCCCTGGTCGTGGGAGGTCAGCTTCTATCCGCGAGATCTGGCCGAAGCCACCGGAATCGACGCGCCGTACGACATCCCGGAGGGCACCACACGACGGCTCGCCGAACGCGGATTCGCCGAGACGGCCCATCGCGACACCGTCGTCGCACGCCCCGCCACGGCCGAGGAGGCGGCGTTGCTGGGCGTGGGCCCGGGTACGCTACTGCTCGACCATCTCCGCATCGGAGCCAATCATGAGCGCATCACCCGAGTGACGCGCCATCGTTCCACAGCGGCCCGCAATCGATTGGCATACGAATTGGGCGATGACGAAGGAACGGACATTATTCGTAAAACTCTGGGCACTCCATTTCCGTCCGGAAATTCTCATTCCTTCGGTAATTCCCTGCTACCCGGTTCGCCATGAAACCGCACCTGCGCCGCGCCCATATCACTGATCTGGGGACCATCACCCGGTTCCGGCTGCAACGTACGAGCTGGCTGGCGGCGCGCGGCAGTGACCAGTGGACCCGGGCTGGGCGAGGACTCCCCATCGAGACCTTCGTCCGGTTCGTGGCCCACGCGGTCCGCCAGGGCGAGACCTGGATCGCCGAGGTGGACGGCGAAGCGGCCGGCACCATCACCGTCAACGACCGCGCCGACGAGAACCTCTGGTCCCCCGGCGAACTCGCCGACGCCGTGATCATCCACTACATGATCGTCGACCTCCGCTTCGCCGGAACCCGCGTCGGCGAAGCCCTCCTGGCCCACGCCGCCCACCTGGCCCGCGAACAACACCGCACCTGGGTCCGCCTCGACGCCTGGACCACCAACACCGACCTCCATGCCTACTACCGCCGCGCCGGCTTCCGCCTCGCCCGCATAGCAGGCCCCGAAGCCACCGGCCCCTCCCGAGCCCTCTTCGAACGCCCCACAGCAGCCTGGCCCCATCTCGTCACGACTCGCCCAACCCTCACCCTGGCAGCAGGCGAAGCCACGCGTTTCGCCGTGAACCCGGACCCCACCACCACCTGGTCCCTCACCCATAACCCACTTCTGCGCACCCTCCCCGGCGCGATCACCGAGCCGGGCCCGGCAACCACGTGACCCCTGTGGCTGATGCATCTCAGTGGCGCAGTTTCGGATCGTCACCGGCGTAGACGCTTTCGGCGACGCCGCGCGTCCGCAGACATCGTGCTGTGTACGGCGACGATGTTCGGATGGTCGAGGGGCGCGGCGAGATTCGCTTCGCGGTAGAAGCAGCCCGCGGATTTCGGGGTCCTCGACGGGGTGGGCCAGAGGACCTTCAGGGCCTCGCGGCGGGATGGGCGGCCGGGTAGACCGTGCCCATTCCGCCGCCGCCGAGCGCGCGTTCGATGCGGTAGCCGCCGAGCATCGAGCCGGGGCCGATGTTCATGCGACTTCCTTGTGTACCACCCGGTTACAGTGCGGGGAGGTCGGCGATTTGGATCATTTCGTCGCCGCGGGAGCGGGACCACAGGATGCCACGGCCCGGTGGGAGGCGCATGGGGCGGATGTCGCCGATGAGTTTGCCTTCGTCCCGGGAGCCGCTCATGAGGAGGGCCGGGACCGACAGGTTCTTCATCGAGCCCAGGACCTGGTCGTAGAGGGCTCGGGAGATGCCGCCCATGTTGCGGGAGATGATGACGTGCAGGCCGATGTCGCGGGCCTGCGGTAGCAGCTCCACCAAGGCGCCCAGGGGGTTTCCGCCCGCGACGACCATGTCGTAATCGTCGACGACGACGTAGATCTCGGGGCCGGTCCACCAGTCGCGGTCGCGCAGCTGCTGGGGGGTGATGTCGGAGCCGGGAATGCGCTTGGAGAGGTAGTTGACTACTTCCTTGATCATGCCGCCACAGGTCTGCGAGGAGGTGGAATACCCGGCCAGCTGGTCGCCTTCCAGCACACCCAGCAGGGTGCGGCGGTAGTCGATGAGGATGACGCGGGCCGTATCGGCATTGGAGCTCTCGGCCAGGCCGCGAATGATGTTGCGCAGCACCGTGGTCTTACCCGATTCGACTTCGGAGAAGACCATGAAGTGCGGGTCGGAGCTGAAATCCAGGACGATCGGCTGCAGTTCGGATTCGCCGATGCCGATGACCACCTTGGTGGGGCTCTGCTGAATACCGTGGCGGTGGGCCAGTTCCAGCGCTTGTTCGCGGGGCACGCTGCCGGGCAGCGTGCGGACGGCGGGTGCGCGGCGTTCGCCCCAGATGGCCTGCATCTCGGTGCGCGCGGCGGCCACACCCTCGGCCAGATTCTGGACGTTGGTGTCGGAGTCCAGGCGCGGCATGGCGATGAGCATGTGCAGCTGGTCCGGGGTGAGACCGCGGCCGGGCCGGTTGAGCGGGACGTTGACCGCGACGCGGCGGCCCATCTCGGAGTCGGAGGGGTCACCCAGGCGCAGCTCGATACGGGTGCCGATCATGTCCTTCACGGAGGCGCGGATCTCGCCCCAGCGGTTCGCGCCCAGGATCACGTGGATGCCGTACGAAAGACCCTGGGCGGCAAGCTGTCCGACCAGCGGCTCCAGGCTGTCGAATTCCTCGCGGATGACCTGCCAGTTGTCGATCACCAGGAACACGTCGCCGAATCGGTCGGCCAGTACCGGGTCGTCGGTGCGGTCCGAGGCCAGCGCGGCGTGCTTGCGCCGCCGGAATTCGGCCATGGATTCGATGCCCTGGGCGGCAAAGCGCTCTTCGCGTTCCCGCAGCAGGGTAGCGAGTTCGGCGATGGTGCGCCGCACCTTGTCGGAGTCGAGCTTGCCCGCGACCGAGCCGACGTGCGGGAGGCCGACCAGACCCGCCATGGAGCCACCACCGAAGTCGAGGCAGTAGAACTGCACCTGTTCGGGCGTGTGCGTGGCCGCCGCGGACATGATGATGGTGCGCAGCGTGGTGGACTTGCCGGACTGCGGGCCGCCGACCACGGCGACATTGCCCTGCGCCCCAGCGAGATTGATGGTGAGCACGTCGCGGCGCTGCTCATAGGGCTTGTCGATGATGCCGATCGGCATCCACAGCTGCCCGTGCCGGTTGACCGGCGACCGCCAGTCCGGGTCCGGAAGCAGCATGTCCACGGTCGGCGACTCGTCCAGCGGCGGCAGCCAGACCTCGTGGGCCGGGCGGCCGTGACCGGTCAGGCGTTTCACGACCGTCTGGAGCAGGCTGTCGGGCAGGCCTTCGTCGCCCGTCGGCGGCGGGGGCGGCAGCAGGTCGAGCGGATCGAACGGGTTCTCCGGTTCGGGCAGCTCGAGGACTTCGACCATCGCGGCGGTGAATTCGCGCGGCGGCGCTTCGACGACGGTGGTGCCGTCTGCGGCCTGCCGGGCTGCCCGGGGCGCGACGTAGGGGCCCGAGACATAGGTCGCGTTGAACCGCAGCGGATCCGACGCGTCGCTCTTGAGATAGCCGGAGCCCGGGACACCGGGCAGGTGATAGGCGTCGGTGATACCGAGCACCGCGCGGGATTCGTTGGCCGAGAACGTACGCAGACCGATTCGATAGGACAGATGCGAGTCGAGACCGCGCATCTTGTTCTCCTCCAGCCGCTGCGAGGCGAGCAGCAGGTGGACGTGGAGCGAGCGGCCCAGGCGGCCGATCATGACGAACAGATCCGCGAAATCCGGCTTCTGCGAGAGCAATTCGGAGAACTCGTCGATGACCACGAACAGCGCGGGCAGCGGGTCGAGCGGCACGCCGGCCGCGCGTGCCTTCTCGTACTCGTTGACATTGGCGAAGTTGCCCGCGGAGCGCAGCAGTTCCTGCCGCCGGTTCATCTCACCGGCGAGCGCATCACGCATACGGTCGACGAGCGAGAGCTCTTCTTCGAGATTGGTGATGACCGCCGCCACATGCGGCAGCGGATCCATGCCGAGGAACGTCGCACCACCCTTGAAGTCGACCAGGATCAGGTTGAGCTGATCCGGCGAGTGCGTGGTGACCATCGAAAGAATCAGTGTGCGAAGGAATTCCGACTTACCCGAACCGGTCGCGCCGATGCAGAGGCCGTGCGGCCCCATACCGTTCTCGGCGGATTCCTTGATGTCGATCTCGACGGGAGTCCCGTCGGGGGTGATGCCGATGGGCACACGTAGTCGTTCGCGTCCGGCACGCGGCCGCCACACCTTGGCCGGGTCGATCTGGGACGCGTCCGGGATCTTGAGCAGGTTCATCAGACCCGGGTCGGCGGCGGAGGTGTTGTCGCCGAGGCTGACGATCTGCGCCGCGGTGGCGATGCGGAAGCGAGCCAGGCTGCGCGAGAACGCCTCCGCCTCGGCGAGGGTCACGCTATCGGCATTGGCGAACTTCTCGGTGCCCGCCGCGCTCTTGGCGAACACCTCTCCGCCGACCGCGACGAGCTGCAGCCCGCGCCGCGCGGCCAGGCTGTTCTCGGCGGCGCTCAGGTCGATGACGGTGACCGCATCCAGACCGGACTCACTGATCAAACGCTCACTGCCGCTGACATATCCGTCGTCGATGATCACCACCAGGTGCATGCGCCCCTGCGTCGGTTGCGGATTGCGCATGAACCGTCCGCGCTCGAGCAGATCGTCCGCCAGCGCCGTCTCCAGCTCACCGAGCGAGCCGTAGATCATGCGGGCCGCGCCCATCCCGTCGCGCTGGCTCGAATGCTGCACGTGCGGCAGCCATTTCGCCCACGACCAGGCCTCGCAGTCGGGTTCGGCCGTGACGATGGCGACGCCGACGTGGTCGGGTCCGTGAAACGCGGTGAGCTCCATGAGCATCGACCACACCAGCCCGCGCACGTCCTCGGCCGGTCCCTCGACATTGATGGCGGGGAAGGCGCGCAGCGACACCGCCGTCGGCAGGTGGTGCACCACGGAATGCGTTCGCACGAAACGACGCAACGCCACCGTGGAGACCGGTTCCAGGTCCTCCAGCGGACCGGTTTCCGGCCGCGCCAGCTTGGCCGCGAGCCGATGCGTGCCGATGCCGACGCGCACGTGCCCGAAGTCGGGATCGTTGGGCCGCCGCTCCCACATGCGCCGGGTGCCCACGATGGACGGCAGGTCCGCCGGTTCCGGATGACTCCAGACCAGCGTCTCCAACTGCTTCTGCCCGGTGCGCCGGACCTCGCGGCGGGTCTGGTCGAGGTATCGGAAGTAGTCCTTGCGTTCCTCGTTCAGCTCCGACGAGCTCTTGCTGCTGCCGCGCTGACCCATGAGCATGCCGGCCATCGACATGATCATCATCATCGGCATCATCATCATGTACGGGTTGGACAGCATCGACCGGCCCATCAAGCTCATCATGGCGAGCATGCCGATCATGGCGACCACCATGACGACCGGCATGAGCTTGCTCATGAGCGGCGCGGGCACCGGACGCGGAATCTCCGGCGGCGCGGTCAGCGCCATCTCACCGCCCGGAGCGCGGGGTGGGGCGATGCGGGGCCGGCGCACGAAACCTTCGGTAGCCATGGGTATTTCTCCGGTCGTTAGGAATCGAGGTCGGGTAGCTCGTCGTCGCGGCGGCGTCGCCGGAACGGAATCGACACGGCGAGACCGATTCCCAGCGCGGACAGACAGACGAGGGTTCCGACGGTGGCGACCAGCCGCGGCAATCGCGGTGGGCCGACAGGCTTTTGCGGGGTGGGGAAGGCCTGGGATTTCGCGGCCCCGACATGGATCGGCAGCTCGGGCGTGTCCGCGGTGAGCGCGCTCGCCGGGAACTGCGCGGTGAGGGCGGCGACCGGATCGATCAGGCCCGCGCCGACGCGGTCATCGCGGCCGGTGCCGGGCTGATGCGCGGTGAGCATGATCTGGTTCATCACCTGCCGCGCGGTCCAGTCCGGGTACTTCGCCCGCACCAGCGCCGCCAGGCCCGCGACGTATGGTGCGGCGAAACTGGTTCCGTTGATGGCCTTCTGGCCCGAGTCGAGGCCGGTGGCGTTGACCAGCCCGGTCCCGCCGGGCTTGTTGTCGAGCGAGACGATGTTGGTCCCGATCGCCGCGACACCGACCCACGGGCCGTAGAGCGAGAAGCTGGAGGGTCCGCCGGTGGGATCGACCGAGGCGACCGCCAGCACGTACCTGTTGAACCAGGCCGGGCTGGAGATGGTCTTCACCTTGTCCCAGCTGGTCTTGGTATTGCTGTACTGGTCGTTCTGCGTTCCGCAGCCATTGGCCTGGTCCACATTGCCGGCGGCGACGACCACGACCACGTTCTGTTCGTAGGCGAAGCGCATGGCGTCGCCGAGCGCGGCGTCCGCGGTGTCGCCACCGGCGGCCGTACAGGCGTCCTCGGAGATATTGATAACGGTCGCACCCATATTCACCGCGCGCACCACGGCCGCGGCGAGGGTTTGCATATTGCCGTACCCCGACTTGCTCATGCTGCCCGGCGTGTCCCCGCCATTGGAGTCCTTGGCCTTGTAGGCGTCGCTGAGCTGACGGATCGACAGGATCTCCGCGTCCGGCGCGACGCCCACGAAGGCGTCGTCCGCGCTGGGCTGAGCGGCGATGATGCCCGCGACCAGGGTGCCGTGGCCGTCACAGTCCTCGGTGGTGCCGTCGCCGTCGGAGACGAAATCCCCGCCGCCCTGCAGGTTCGCCAGTCGTGGATGCCGATTCACACCCGTGTCGATCACGGCGACCTTCTGCCCCGCGCCCTTGTGGTTCGGCCCCGGATTGGCCTGCCAGGCCCCGGGCAGGTCGAGCACCTTCTGCGCGACGGGCTCATCGCGCGGGGTGTCACCCTTCAGGGACTGTTCGACGCAGACCGCGTTCTTCTGGGTCGGCACCGGTGGCGCGGGCTTGCCGGCCAACGCCTGCGCATCCCCGATATGGGAGAGGTCAGGATCGGGCTGGGTGACGGTGGCCGCCGCGGTGCCCTGCGGCCCCAGCAGCGCACCGCCGAGAATCGCCCCCGCACACAGTGTTCGCGCCCAGTTTCCAGGACGCCGACTCATATGTTCCGAGCCGTCGAGTAGACATCCATGATCCACAGCACCAACGGGACGATCGACACGATCAGGGCGTATTCGAACAGCTCGTTGAAGCGCCGGGTGACCGGGGTGACCTCGACGTGCGGGCCGATGACGCCGAATCCGATGGCTCCCACCGCGAATACCAGTAGCAGCCCGGCGGAGACGAGCAGCATCCCATCGTCGGACAGTGCCAGCAGCACCGCCAGACCGATGAAAGCGACACAGCCGCTGGCGATCAGCGTGGCGGCCTGGGTGAGATCGGCGAACGAGCGTCCGCGCAGGCAGAGAATGATCGAGATGACGACGGCCAGGATGATGCCCTGCCAGCGGTCGGAGTGCAGCGGGTCGGCCGTGCCGAGCGCACCGGCGACGGCGCCCAGCGCACTGCCGATGACGATGCCGGTCTGGAACTGATTGGCCGTGCGGGCACGCTGCCCGAGCCCGTGTGCGGAGGGCAGCACGGTCGCGCCGATGGCGCCGATGCCCTCGATGGTGGGTCGGGGTTCATGATCGGCCGGATCGATGGCGGCACCGGCGGTGGGCACCGGCGGCACGGGTAGTCGCGCCAGCATGGCGGCCAGTCGCGGCACCATCGACAGCACGATGATCGACGCGACCAGTACGCCCGCAGCCACTTTCGGCACCCCGGCATCCCAGATCATGCGCACGGCCGCGCCGATTCCGGAGAGGATCACCACGGTCACGACGGCGGACACCACCGCCGCGCCGGCCCCGATGATGCGGTAGCCGACCACGGCGAGCAGCAGGGTCGCGGCCGCGCCGAGCATGAGGTGCGGACTGCCCACCGAGCCGGGCACGGCCAGCGCCGCGCCGCCGAAGGTGAGCAGCAGCATGCACAGCGTGAGCACGGTCGCGGTCAGCTCGTCGGCGTACTTGCGCATGGCGATGGCGGCGGCGACCAGCGCGGCGACGGCGCCGCCCAGCAGCAGCGGCGGCGCGACGAACTTGTCGCCCGCGGATCGCGAGATCAGGCCCAGCACAACCGCGAACGCGACCGCGGCCACACCCGCCACCAGTCCCGTCCACCGTGCGGCGGTCACGGACCAGCTGCGGAACTCCTCGGCCGTGAGTCGCGACACAGCGTCGATGACGTCGTCGAACAGCGCGGGCGCTTCCTTGGCGGAAACCGCCCGCAGCACCAGCAATTCGCCGTCGTAGATCTCGGCGTCATTGAGCGTCTGGCTGGGCGCGATCATGTCGCGTCCCAACTTGGCCAGTGTCCAATGCTGCGACTGGAGTGGTGTTCCCCCCTCCTCGCCGCCGATCGGATCCGGATTGCGGGATTCGATGAGGCGCACCAGATCACCGATGAAGGCGGCGATCGGAACGTTGGCCGGCAGACCGACGTCGAGCTGGGTATTCCCCCCGATGACGGACACACGGCACAATTCGGGTTCAGCCGCCCGCGGGCCGCTGATCGACTGTGCTGTCACTAGCTGAACTGCTCCCCTGTAGCTCTCAACAGTTGCCCGCCCAGGGCGGTTAACCATAATGTATCCGACTGTCCGCAGCCGTGCGATTCGCAAGGTGTGGGTGGGGATTGTGAACGAAAGACCAACCAGGTTCGACGAATTCGGGGTTCGACTAGGATGATCGACACTCGCCAGGCCCAACGCGCCTTCGATGCGGGAGTGCTGTCACTGGGGTTGAGCATCGAGGGCCAGGAGTCGAACCGGGACCTCGACTACGCCAAACTCGCCTTCCAGCGCGCGACCGAATGGGACCCCACCATGGCCGACGCCTGGCTGGGCCGGGCCGCCGCCGGTGAGGTCACCAAGGATGTTCTGAGCAATCTGTACAAGTGCAGCACCGTCTCGCTGGGGCGGGAACAGCGCCGGTTGGGGCTGGCGCCGCGACAGCTTGCCGGACGTTTCCTGCCGGGCCTCTATATCGACTACCCGCTGGCCGGTTTCACCGAGATCCACCTGGCATGGGCCTCGCATCTGATCGCCGAGAAGCAGTACGACGAGGCCGTGCAGGTGCTCGACGAACTCGAAAAGCACCGGCGGGCACGGGCTTCCGAGCCGGACTTCGAAATCGACGGCCGCATCGCCAAGTACGTGCGCGGCATCCTGCACTACAACACCCAGCGCTGGCCGGACGTGATGACCGTGCTGGCCGGTTCCGAGGGTTGGGAAGATCCGTATCTGGCGGCGGGCGCGCATGTGATGGTCGGCACGGCCTGTGCGCAGCTGGGTCTGTTCGGTGAAGCGATTCGCCGGATGGAAGCCGCTGAGGCGGGCCCGATTCCGGCGGCCCGCACCGCGGCCATGTTCTGCCGTGGATTGTGCCTGCGCGAGAACGGCGCCGCCGACGAGGCGCAGGCGCTGTTCGAGAAGGTGTATTCGCAGGCACCGGATTTCGACGCCAACACCGCGGCCATGCGTGACCGCACGTACCGGATCACCCTCACCACCAAGGAGGTGATCGAGGCCCGCACCGACAAGTGGGATCCGGCCTCGGCGCCCTCGCTGGAGGAGAAGCAGGCCGCCGAGCACGAGGACCGGGCCAAGGAGGTCCTGGCGCAGGCGCGCGCCGAGCTGGACAAGCAGATCGGCCTGGCCGCGGTGAAGACGCAGGTGGCCAAGCTGCAGTCGAGCGCGCAGCTCGCGAAGATCCGTGCGGAGAAGGGGCTTTCGAGTTCGGCGCGCGGTCAGCATCTCGCGTTCACCGGCCCGCCCGGAACCGGTAAGACCACCATCGCGCGCGTGGTCGCCAAGATCTATTGCGGCCTGGGCATTCTCAAGACCGACAAGGTCGTCGAGACCAAGCGCTCCGACTTCGTCGGCCAGCACCTGGGTTCCACCGCCATCAAGACCGACGCGCTGATCGACACCGCCATGGACGGCGTGCTGTTCATCGACGAGGCGTACACCCTGATCCAGCAGGGCCTTTCGGGCGGTGACGCGTTCGGCCGCGAGGCCGTGGACACGCTGCTGGCCCGCATGGAGAACGACCGCGACCGCCTGGTGGTGATCATCGCCGGATACGACGGCGAGATCGACCGATTCCTGGCCGCCAACGACGGTCTGGCCTCCCGCTTCGCCAAGCGGCTCCAGTTCCCGTCCTACACCGCGGAGGAGCTCGGCCGGATCGGCGAGGTCGTCGCGTCCAAGCGGGATTCGGAGCTGTCCGAGGACGCACTACAAGCATTGGTCACGACCTGCGAGAAGCTCTACACCATGGAGAGCACCGACCAGAGCGGGCAACCGCGCCGCGGTGTCGACGTGGCCGGCAACGGTCGTTTCATCCGCAACCTGATCGAGGCCGCCGAGGAGGAACGCGAATTCCGGCTGGCCAATGACGAATCCATCGATCTGAGCGCCATCGACGAATCGGTGCTCATGCGGATCGAGGGGCCCGACATGAAAGCCGCGCTGAGCACCCTGCTCGCGTCACTCAACCTGTCGTCGGCCGCCGACTGAGGGGCAACTGAACTGTGAACGACTTTCCGCGGGGAGCGGGCGGCTATCAGCCGGGCGGAAATGGTGGGAACCCAGTCGGGGACGGGGGCTACCCCGGAGACGGACGGCACGACCGGCCGCCGGGCGGTTACCCGCAGCGTGGTCCGGGCGGTTACGGCCAGGGCGGACCACGCGAATACGGACAGGGCGAGCCGGGCTTCGGGCCCGGCGGACCCGGCGGACCCGGCAACTTCGCGCCGACCGGTGCGGCAAGCGGCCATTCACGCAGCGGGGACAGCGATTTCGGCCGAGGCGGGTACGACGAGTTCTCGCCCGGCGGCTCGACCGTAGCCGCACCGCCGCGACCGGCGCCACCGCAAGCGCGTCCCCCGGCGGCGCAGTCCGCACCGGAGCCCGTGGAGCCTCAGGGGCAGCGCTCGCAGCCCGCAGCGAACCGGCCAGCGGCGAATGCCGTTGCGGCCGAGCTGCGTTCGGATGATCTGTGGCTGCTGCGGAATCTGCCACTGCGGCTGGTGATTCCGGTGGCCTTGATCGGAGTCGCGGTCTCGTTGGTCGTGGTGGCGCTGCACGCACCCTGGTGGGCGGCGCTGGTGGCCGGGCTGGTGCCCGCGCTCATCGGGCTGGTGCCGGTGACCGGCACACCGATCGGACTGCGGCTGGGACGATGGGTCGCGTATCGCTGGAAACAGGCGCGGCGCGCGAGTCTCGACGAGAACGCCCTCGTCGACGTCCCGCTGCCCGATGGTGGCAGCTGCGGATTGCGCTGGGACGGCACGCTGTTGACCACCATGCTGCGCATCGATCCGCCGCCGGACACGCTGACCTTGCTGCGACGCGGTTCATTGAGTACCGATCAGCTGCTACCGCTCAACGAGATCGCGGCCTGCCTGCGGCAATACGATGTCGAGCTGCATTCGGTCGATGTCATCAGCACCGGCACCCGCACCGCCAGCACCGAGGCGGTGATCTCCGGCTACGCGGCCAGCATCGCACCGCTGGGCCGTCTGTACGACGAGATCCTGGGCCCGCTGCCCGCCATCGCGCACCGCACCATGTGGCTGGTCCTGCGGCTGAATCCGCTCGACAACGCCAAGGCCGTCGACAATCGCGGTGGCGGTCCGGAGGGCGCGCTGCGCTCGGCCCTGGTCGCCACCCGCCGGGTAGCGAATCGCCTTGCCGGGCACGGCATTACAGCGTCGATACTGACGACGTCAGAGATGACGACCGCGGTACGTGAGCTCACCCGCGGCATTCCCGTCGGCGAATTCACCGAGCATCCGGACAACCTGGAGCACAACGGGGTTCACCTGACGAGCTACCAGATCGATCCCCAGCTGTTCAATTCCGATGGCCTGGCCAAGATCTGGGCCGTGCGCAGCCTCGCCACCACCGTGACAGTCCGCCTGCAACCGGTCCCCGAGCCGGGTGCGAAGCCCGGCCAGCCCGCGAGCATCATCGAGGTGGACGCCCGGGTCCGCTACGACACCCCTTACGAGCACGGCGAACCCCCGGTCGCGGGCCTGAAGGAACTACCCCGCCGCCAAATGTGGGCGCTGATGGACACGCTGTCCTACGGCACCCAGGAAATTCGCCCCAGCGGCTACCGCGGCCCCGTCGACGTCCTCACCGATATCGCCATGCCCACCGCAGGTTGCGGCCAGCTCATCGGCGCAGACAGCACCGGTAGCGGCATCGCGGTGCCCCTCATCGGCGACGGCTCCCGCCGCATCGACATCATCGCCAGCCTCCCCTTGGCCCAACAGGTCATCCTCCGCGCCATCGCCCTGGGCGCCGGCGCGGTCGTCCACACCGCCCGCCCCGGCGCCTGGCAGGCCATGGTGGCGAATGTCGCGGCCCCCCACGCCCTTTCCCTAGCATCCTCGGTAACCCACAGCTCCCGAGGCACCGCCATCACAGGCCGTTTACCCACCCCCGCCGCCACCGTCATCGTCTTCGACGGCGTCCCCGCCAGCGCGCCCCCGGGCTCGGCCACCGTGGTCACAATCCACGAAACCATCTCCGCCGATTACCAACCCGACGCCGACGTCACCATCGTCCAGCACCCGGACGCCCCGCACACCATCTCCGTGCACACGCCCGCGACCATGACGACCGCGCAAATGGTCACCACACCGGCGGAACAGCACTACATCAGCGGGGCCATGGCCCGACGCTGACCGACGATCACGCGGCGACCGGCTCGAATCGCGCCACCTGCACGCCGACTACCCCGATCGCCCAAATCTTCTCTTATGGCTTCCAGCCTCGATCGGGTCGATAGGGTGTGCAGGTGAGGTTCTTCAACACGGCGGGTCCGTGTCATCCGGACCTGCACTACATGCTTCCCGCCGAGGAGCGGCTGCCCGATGCCCGGATGTACTTCGAATTCGGTTTCTACTTCGTCGTCCATGCGCCTCGGCAATCCGGTAAGACCACCGCGCTGCTGGGTTTGGCGCGCGACCTGACCGCCGAGGGGCATTTCCTGGCGATGTCGATCTCCTGCGAGACCGCGCACGTGCTGGGCGACGACTTCGCGGGAGTGGAGGCCGCTCTGCTCAGCGAGCTTCGGCAAACGGCCGAGCGGCAAGGCTGGGCGCCGGAGTTGCTGCCACCCCGACGAATGGCCGGACGTCGCGCCGGGCACCCGGTTGAAGGCCGGTCTGGCCGCCTGGGTGGCCAAATGCCCGCGCCCGCTGGTTCTGTTCTTCGACGAAATCGACGCGCTGCGCGGTAACGGACTGCTCAATGTCTTGCAGCAACTGCGCGCCGGATACACACAGGACCGCAAGAAGTTCGTGCACTCGGTGGTGTTGTGCGGGCTGCGGGATGTGCGGGACTACAAGCCGGCGTCCGGGGGCGACCCGAAGCGGCGGGGGACGGCGAGCCCTTTCAACATCAAGATCAAATCAATTCGGATCGGCGACTTCGACAAGGTCGAAATGCGACAGCTGTTCCGCCAGCACACCACCGATACCGGGCAAGAGTTCGATGATAAGGCGATCGATCTCGCGTTCTACTACACCCAGGGTCAACCGTGGTTGGTGAACGCGCTGGCCTGGGAGATCATCGGCGAAATGCGGGTGCGCGAGACCATCACCCTCGATCACGTCGAGACCGCGAAGGAGCGGCTGATCCTTGCGCGTGCCACTCATCTCGATTCGCTGATCAACAAATTGAGCGAGCCGCGAGTGCAGCGGATCCTCGAGCCCGTCATCACTGGCGAAATCCCCGATCTGGATACCAGATTCGACGACGACCTGGCCTACGCTCGGGACCTCGGACTGATCGCCCAGGGCAAGCAGTTGCGGTTCGCGAATCCGATCTACCAGGAGGTCATCGTCCGAGTGCTCGGTCAGCGCACCGAGGCGGTGATCACCGCGGAGCCGCCGAGCTTTCGTTTCCCCGACGGCCGTATCGACTTCCCGCGTCTGCTGAGGGAATTCACGGCATTCTGGGTACAGCACGGCGACGTGCTGGCCGCCCGCGACAACTACCACGAGGCCGCCGCGCAGTTGGTGTTGATGGCGTACCTGCATCGGATCGTCAACGGCGCCGGGTATATCGACCGCGAGTGCGGTGTCGGCCGGGGCCGGATCGATCTGCTGGTGCGCCAGCCCTTCCAGGACTCAGAAGGCCGCCGCGCGGAACAGCGCGAGGCACTGGAGTTGAAGGTCTGGGCCGAGGGCCGACCGGACCCGTTGACCGAGGGCCTCGCCCAACTCGATGGTTACCTCGACCGACTCAGCTTGACGACCGGCGTACTGGTGATCTTCGATCGCCGACACACGGCCGCCCCGATCGCTGAGCGCACCGCTTTCCACCAGGCCCATACTCCCTCCGGCCGCACCATCACCCTGCTCCGCGCATGAGCTTCCGAATCGACTGATCATCAAGGCAAGTCATTTGTGCCATGCGGTGATCACCGACTTCTTGGTCAGGCGGCCTGATCCTTTTCGCTCGGGAGCCAGGCTTGGAGGTTCTCTGGGTTGATCGGGATCGAGACGTGTTCGTGGGTGATCAGCCAACCGACGTCCGAGAGCCGCAGACATACGGTTTCGCGCACCCAGATCGAGGACTGGAGACCATTCGTGCGGGTTCCGGTGTCCAGATGCAGCATGTTCGCGAAGGCGAGCTCCCCGCTGGTGGCCAGGGTCAGATCGTGATTTTGCAGGCTGATGGGGCCTTCGTAGCCGTCGAACCAGCGCTGGAAGTTGCGGCGGACCTGCTCGGTCCCCGAGAACTGCAGTGGGGGCACGGCATCGTAGTAGACGATGCCGGAATCGTAATGCCGCATGAGCCGATCGATGTCCTTGGACTGCTGGGCCTCGGCGCGGCTCTCCAGGAAAGCCTTCAGTTCGGAATCGTGGGTGGTCATCGCGTCCTCCTTCGTGGTCGTACACAAGTCCGACGACATCGCCTGCCGAAATGTGAGGCGGTCGCGGCCGGGTGCTACGCGAAGCGCTTTCCCTTGGTCATCAGAGCGGCGCGGCCGCGGGCGCTGATCCGCCAGCGGCCGCGCGGGCGGCTGGGCATGATCAGGCCGCGGGATTCGAGTTGGGCCAAGGCATTTCGTGTCCGCCAGCTCGTCAAGGTGGCTGTCTGCCGGATCTGCGTTGCGGTCAGCGTGTGGTTGGGATGAAGCGCGGCCAGGACGGCGACCTCGGCGGCATTCATGATCCGATCACCTCCGGCCGCGCGGGCGGTGTCGTCCGGCACTGTGGCCGGGCGGATGGGGGACGTCGAGGTATCCGCCTCCGGCGAGCGGGAGCCGAAAGGTGCCGGAATCCCCCGAGTGGCTGTCCGAGTAGAAGCCCCATGCCGACCAGCAGATGACGGCCACGCAGAGGCCGAGGATCGACAGCAGCGCCCATGTGTCCCAAGCCATTACGACCTCCCGATGACTCGTGCCGATCGCTGACGACCGGTCGTCGACTGATGCCGAAACAATGCGCCGGATGAGGACGTCTGACCGGGATAGGCGATGGATCTGCGGAATTGCCTCGAATCCGCAGCTCGCTTCTCACAAGAGACCTACCCTTGGTATCGAAATGAGAAGAATGACGCGACATGGTGAGAGGGCGGGCGCATGGCGAAGCACGGATCGGAGGAGACCGATACCACCTTGCCGCGGCGGCAGCTCGGACGACTGCTGCGGGACGCGCGCGCGGCAACGGGAATGAATCTGGACGAGGCTGCCGCCCTGGTGCAGTGGAGTCGACCCACGCTGAGCCGACTCGAACGGGGCGAGACCCAGAAGGTAAGGGTCTCGGACATTCTGGCGATCTGTGAAGCGTATGGCTTGGATGAGGGGACGACCGCTCTCGCGAAAGGCCTGGCCGCGCAGGTGCCCGCCAAGTCGTGGTGGCAGACCTACAGCGACCTCATCCCAACATGGGCGAATCTGTTCGTCGGATTAGAGGCGCGCGCAACATCCTTGACCGTCTTCCAGCCCTTGATCATTCATGGGCTCCTCCAGACCGCCGACTACGCGCGAGCACTGGACCGACTCAACTTCCCCGACGACACCGAGCACGAACTCGAGCGACGCATCCATGTCCGCCGACAGAGGCAGAACATCCTCATCTGCTCCCGCGAACCGGCCACGATGGCGATCATCCTGCACGAGAACGTACTGCGGACTGTCGTGGGGAACAATCGGGTGATGTCGGCGCAGTGTCGGCACGTTGCGGACATGAGTACCCGAGACAACATCGACATTCGCGTGGTGACGTATCAGGCTGGCCTTCCCCTCGGAGCTGCCGTGCCGCCATTCACGATCATGGATTTCGAGAATAGCGCACAAGGCAATCAGGTAGTGGAACCTGCCCAGGTCTACTGCGAAGGCTACGCGGGCAGCGCTTACCTCGAAAAGCGAACGGACGTGGTGATATTTCGTCGCGCGTTCCGGAAACTTCAACAGGCCAGCCTAGACGTCCGTTCGAGCCGCGACATCATCAGAGAGATAGCAAGGAGACATGAGAGTGAACGTTGACCGCGGAGCAAAATGGTTCAAATCCAGTCATAGCTCGCAAGGTGGGGAGTGCGTGGAAGTCGCATTCCTCGCGGGCGGCAACGTAGGCGTCCGCGACTCGAAGAACCCCACCGGCCCGGTGCTGATCTTCACTCCCGGCGAATGGGACGCCTTCACCGCCGGCGTCCATGACGGGGAGTTCGACCGGGCCTGATCGCATGCTCAGCTTCAGGGAGCTGCGCAGCAGCGACCCGCCTACGGCGGATTACCCTGTGGGACTGGAAACTTGGGTAGTCCAATCGGTCCTGGTCTTCGACGGCCCGGCCTAGGAAAGGCTCGCCGGTGCCGCGAAGGCTGGGCGCTTCGATCAAGCCCAGACACCTGGCCGGAGTCGCTGGCAACCAGATGATCGACGCACAGCAAGGCGGTGGCACGGTACGCGGTGCTCGTGAACAGCCGGTACCTGTGAGAAGCACCGCAGCGGATCGGCATGGTGCGCCTCACGTCCAAGACTCCCAGTACACTCTGCCCACGAGAAGCAAGGCATAACAGGCAATTCGGTGGCGGCGGGGGGATGCTCGACATGCGTCATGGCTTTGGCCGACTACGGTCGGCCCGTATCGGCGTGCGCGCGGCGGCGGCCGCGGTGCTGGTGATCTCAGTGTTGACGAGCGCCGGTTGTGGGTCGGAATCCCATGCGGCCGAGGAACAAACTGTGGATTTGAGCAAGCTTGACACGGGCAAGTTCGCGACCAAACCACAAGACCCGACTACGACGGACCTGGCGAAGCGTACCCGTATTATCGAAGGGCTACGACTCGGCAATATCCTGCCGCTGGCCTCCGAGATCGACCCGTCGCTTTCCCGCAATGCGTCGGCCACGAACGTATTCGTCGAACCGAACTCCTACGACGGCCTTCTCAACGTCGACCATTTCAGTACTGACACAACCGGATTCGTCTCGGGCTTCGCCACCAGCGGACGGCCCTCGAAGGACGTCTTCCTCGGCTACACGCTGACCAACACCGTCATGATCTTCGACAGCGAGGCGAGCGCTGCGTCCGCCGCAACCGCCCTCGCCCGCAGCGGCTTCGCGCCGGATGGCACGAACATGCAGGTCGGCCCGGTTCAGTCGAGCGCGCATCCGGCGGCCCAGATGATCTGGGATCACACAAACCAGCGGCTCGCTTCCTGGTATCCGACCGGCAAGTTCGTCGTCTTCTCCCTGATCGACCAGATCGAGAATCGTACCGTCGGAAACGGTTTCGGCATTGCACCCGAGCCCGCGCCGGTGGCATTGGCTGACAAGACCATCGACGTCACCACCGACCGGCTGAAGACCTTCCAGCCGACAGCGCCGGACCAGCTGGCGAAACTGCCGCTCGACCCTGACGGCCTTCTCCGGCTGACCCTGCCCCGCCCGGCGGGCGACCAGACCGCCAATGCATTCACCGGGACCCTCGACCAGCACGGCGCTCTACATACGGTGGGCGACCCGGCCATGTACCGTGCGCTGTTCGACAAGACCGGAGTGGACTTCTTCAGTTACGGTGCCGGAATTCTGGTTCGAACCAAGGACGCGGCTTCAGCGCAGACCTTCCTCGACGCCGCATTCGCTTCTCGGTTCAAGCATCGGATCGACCCACCAGCCGGGCTCCCGACGGCAACCTGCACGAAGTATCACGGCCCCGACGAGTACGCCGCGCCCTTTACTTGCAATGTGGCATACGGACGGTATGTCGCAACCGTGTGGTCTCAACAACAACAGGACGCGTACCAACGGATCTCCGCGCAGTACGCCATTCTTGCCAACAGCAAGTAGGGGGGCTTGTGAAGAAAATCGGTGCTCACCGTTCCGGCTGCGGAGTGGCACTCGCCATTCTTCTGATCGTGGCTTCGCTCTCCGGGTGTGGGAGCCAGGTCGGCGGGACCTCCGCCGCAGGCGAGGTGGATGTGCGGCAGCTGGCCGTCGGCAACTACTCGACCGATCCGCTCGATGTCCGCGTCTCCTACCACCATGGAACCGCCAGCGGCAAGGCCCTTGCGCTGGCTCGGCTGGCCGATCATGTCGTCATCGGAGCGGACGTCGACCCGAAGTTCAGCCACAATGTACTGGCGCTGTCGCTGGAGTCGTCAACGGCGACACTGGCCTCGGTACTGGCCAGCGCGGCCCGGCCCGTGCTGGACGCTAACGGCCTGATGTTCGGCTACTCCGCTGCGGCAAGTTCCCGGCCGCTGCCTTCGTCGGTCCGTAGCGATCGATCCGGCAATTTCAACCCATTCAACGGGGCCCAATCCGACCCGGAAGCCACCGTTTTCAATGTCACCGTGCTGCAATTCCCCGATCAGCAACGGGCACAGGCGGCTGCTGATCAGATGGAGGCCGCCGACTTCGCTGTGGCTGACGATGAAAACGTCCACGTCACCCTCGCCAAGCAACCGACCGCGAAGGCCCACTGGCGACCCGGCGTTCCGTCCATGGCAGCCACGATGCCGTACGGCCAGTACGTCGTGAATGTCTATGTGGCACAACCGGATCCCGACCAAGAGGGACTACGTGGTCTCGCCGAGCAAGTCTTCGCGACGCAACTGCCGCTCCTCGACCAGGCGCCGGCCCTATCACCGCATGAGATCTTCCGGCTGGACTACGACCCGGACGCCATGCTGCGCCGGACCCTACACCCCAGGGACGACTACCGGCCCCACCCCATCAGCGAGGCGACCCATACACCTCGCGGCCATCTCCATTACGCGGATGATCAGGCGACATGGAAGCAACTGCTCGACGACAATGGCGTCGATCGCATATCTACTGCGAGCTACGGTGGATTACTGTTCCGAGCCCGCGATAGTGAAGCCGCCGCGAAGCTCTGGTCCGGAATAGACCGCACCACAGGCGACCCTGCCGAGGCACCCGCCAAGGTCCCCGACACCTCCTGCAGCGCTGTGCCCACCGAAAAGACCGGCGTCCTACGGTTTGCGTACGACGTCGCGGAATCCGCCACGGTCTACATCTGCACCTTGCACTACGACCGCTACGTCGCCCGCGTGGCCAGCCCCCAACTGAGTGATGCGCAGCAGAAGGCCGCAGCACAGTACGCCTTGCTCGCCAACAGCCGGTACATGTGAGGAATCGGATGAATATCGGACCGGGCACCATCATTCGCGGCTACCGCATCGAGCGCGTACTCGGGGCGGGCGGCATGGGCACGGTGTATCTGGCCAAGCATCCGGAACTGCCACGCTGGGATGCACTCAAGGTCCTCAGCCCGCAGTTCAGCCAAGATGCCGAGTATCGCGCGCGATTCGAGCGTGAGGCGAATCTCGCTGCAGCTCTGGATCATCCGAACATCGTCTCGATTTACAATCGCGGCGAGGACAACGGCCAGCTCTGGATCGCAATGCAATATGTCAACGGCATCGATGCGGCGGCGGCAGCCGAACAGGATCCGCGATCGATCACGCCGTGGCGTGCACTGCACATCATCACCGAGGTTGGACGTGGTCTCGACCACGCACACCGTAGGGGTCTGCTGCATCGAGACGTCAAACCCGCCAATTTCCTGCTGTCCATGGGTGACAACGGCGAAGAAAGAGTGCTACTCACCGACTTCGGCGTCGCCAAATCTACCGAGGACACCAATGAGCTCACCCAGGCCGGTGCCTTCGTAGCCACTATCGCTTATGCATCACCCGAGCAGTTGAGCGGCAATCGGCTCGATCACCGCGCCGACATCTACAGCCTCGCCTGCTCGTTCTTCCGCTTGCTGACGGGCCAGAATCCGTATCCAGGAACCCAGCCGGCTGTGGTGATGATGGGACACCTCAACGAGCCACCACCACGAATCACCGCTGTTGACCCCACGCTTCCCGCTGCCGCGGACGACGTGATGGCCGTTGCCATGGCAAAGAACCCAGCGGAACGATTCGACACCTGTCACGAGTTCACAACTGCCCTGAAATCCGCACTCGAGTACGGGGTTTCGGGGCTGTCCATGAACACCGTGCCACGCCATCAGGCGCCCGCAGTCACGGCACCACCGCTGACGACGCCCACTGCGCCGACGAACTCCGCTCCACGCAAGC
The DNA here is from genome assembly GCF_050942175.1 of Nocardia sp. CA-151230. Taxonomy (NCBI): domain Bacteria; kingdom Bacillati; phylum Actinomycetota; class Actinomycetes; order Mycobacteriales; family Nocardiaceae; genus Nocardia; species Nocardia sp. CA-151230. The sequence goes on along the minus strand of NZ_CP192061.1, from coordinate 1,018,558 downwards.
GTATGTGGCTCATCGGCGGGGTCGCAGCAACGGTTGTCGTGCTGGCGGCCGGTGTCGGCGTCTTGGTAACGCAGCACGGCTCAACGGCCTCAGCCACACGGAGCGCTCTAGACAACGCCCGCGCCCAGAATCCAGCCTTCAGCGGCAAAACCATTGTCGTGATGGATATTTCAGGAAACAGCGGCTATTCCGCAGAAATGGATATCCAGCTGAAGCCAGGCTCCCAGTCGGAATTCTTCGAAGACCTAGGGTTCAATTACAACCCGAACTTCCTACGCAAGGGTGATGAACCGAATCCCCGGCCAATCAAACCGGGATCCGATACCCAGTATGACGCACTGACACCCATAAAATCCGGCTACCTCTTGGCGGTCCGTAGCGACACCGATGCCGGTGGCGGCGGTTTGGTGAATCTCCCGGCCGCGGTGACGTCGACCACAGCCTCGGTCATCGTCCTCGATGACCCGACCGCGGTCGCCGCCATCCGTCAATGGTCGGACAACTCCGAACAAGTCCTGCTCGATAAGTTGCTGCCGATCCTCCGCAAGAGCGTCAAATAGCGCGCTCCGGTTAGCTGCCGCTCGACCTTTACTACTGGGTGGGCAACGTATCCCAGTTCTTCAGCGCATCCTGCTTTGACAGCGTGGGACCGGGAACCAACTGGCCGATGATCTCCCACGGGGCCAAATGCGGTGTGGTACCGAGCCCGAGTATCTGTGCTGTCGCAAGGTCCGGTATGCCGTATCGGATTCCATTGTCAGCGATGTAGAAGAGATTCTCACGCCGCTGACTGCCCGGCTCGATGCCGGTGGTGCGCACGAATTCACCGGTCGAAGGCGGGACGTAGACAGCATCGACACGGTCACCTGTGGCTCCGTCCTTGGTCGCCAATTCGACTGGCTTTTGCGAATCCGGCAGCGGCAGGCGCGTGCCGAGCAACAGTTGAACCGTGGCTCGGTCCGAGGGCCCCTCGGTTGCGTCCGACTGTTCCTTGCCGAGACCGCTCTTCTTGGCCCAGGTGATGCAGGCTACCGGGTTGTCTTCCGCGGTAATGATCTTCGGCGAGGCGTTAGGGAAATCGTCGACCGGCAGGGTATGAACTACCGGGATCCCGTTGAGTACATCAGGAGTCACAGACTTGAAGCCGTTCATGCCCTGAGAATTGTCGGACCCGATCACTTGGGCGGCAAACGCCGAGATGCGCTGCACGCCATCGGCCAGCACGACATACAGGTCGGACCGGTCCGAACCATCCAGCGCAGCGACCTTGACGATGCCGCCGACGGGCACACTGCTCAGCTTGCCCAGTCCGTACTCGCCGATTCGTGGAATCGTGGGCGGGACCAGTGGCGGCACCTTCACCGCCGCACCAATCAGGTCGGTCGTGGCGGGCCGCGGTCGCTTGCCGCTCAAGCCGAGTGCCTGTGCGATCGAATCCTTCGTCTTATCGAACTCCGCGACTTTGCCGTCGTAGATCAGATAGTCCTTGCCGGCCTTGCTCACCCAAATTGCTGAGCCCGGGTCAGCTGCCTTGACACGGTCACTGAGCTCGAGGCCACCGGCAATAACCGTAGTCTCCGCGCCCGAGGATGACGCTGCACCACCGGACGCGGACAAAGGCACCCTGTCACACAAGGTCCACTGAGACCGTTCGCCCTGTCCCGTGCCAGGCAAAGCTGCAGGCACACCGGGGATTCCGAGTATCGGGCCGCGTGGAACCGTATTGAGCTTGCTGTCCTTGACCGATTTCGGTGTCTCACTTGTGCCCGAGATCAACCGCGCCGAAGCGAGATTCAACGCCGGGTACATGGTCATCTTGTTCTTGTCGTCCTTGTCCCGAAGGATGACGTACAGCGCGCCGCTGTCCTTGCCCATCACGATGTTGGCGTCGCCGATAGAGCCCTGCGGCCTAATGAAAGCCATGATCGCCGCACCCGCGACCACGAGCACCGCGAGAACTGCTCCGACCATAAGCGATCGGAACTGCGAGCGCATCGGATCGTGCAGCATACGAACGTCACGTCGTACCAACGCATGATCGAGTCGACGCAGCAGAAAGCGGTATCCATTGACCTGGGCACGGGTGGTCAATTGGGCTGGCACTAACCAAATCCTCCGTCGAACCGGGAACTACGGGCACGTAGATTACTGGGCCGCGACCGACGACAGCGCACCCCTCCTGGCCGGAGGCGTGCGCTGTCGTGAGCGGCACCGACGCCCTCGCTAGGCGAAGGACTGGCCAACCTTGGCGTCCGCGGCGAGCGCGTTGTTCAGCGCATTCTCGACCGCGGTGGCAACTGCGTCCAGGGTCGTCAGGCACTTGTCGGCGTAAGCGGTGTCCCAATCGTTCTTCGCGGCGATAACGGCCTCCAGCGCGCCGTTCTCCTGGCCACTGCTCGGGTCCGACCACGCCGACTTCAGCTGGCTGTAGGCCTGGCCGAGGTCGCTGCTGGTGTCGACCGCGGACGTTCCGTCACCGGCAACAGCGACCAGGTCGCTGTGGTACTGCCGCAGATCCGCGATGAGCTGGGTCATCCCCGCCTTGTCGTAAAGCATTTCTGTTCCTTTGCAAGTGTTGGGAAGTTGAAGTGAGCGCGACCTCTATTAGCCGAGGTTCGTGAGAGCCTTGGTGAAGTCGTCCTTGCTGGCGATGTCCGTGTGCTCGAACACGTTGGTGCCCTGGCCGACCTTCTCCTGGAACTCGTCCAGCGCCTTGTTCAGACGCTGCGCTTCGTCGTCCCACGACTGCGCGGCGGTCTGGAACGCGCCGGCCGCCTCGCCCTGGAAGCTGCCCTTGGACGAATCCACGCGGTCAGTGATCTTGCTCAGGATGCCCTTGACAGAGGCGACCACGTCGGCCATGTGGCTTTGCGCCTTGACCGCGAGTTCCTTTTCTACTGCAACCATCGTCTGTACCTTGCCTTTTCTTGGGAATGGATAGGCGATGCGTTGCGCATCACCGGTTCGGGTTGACTAGCTGTAGGTGGGTCACGAATGACTCACGACAGCCACCTCCCCCCAGGCAGCGAGTCGATCAGTGCTGAAATCGACTGCGCGATACGGTGATCACTGCCCGGTGTCAGCGTGGACCAGAGTTGCTGGTCCGGGGCGACCCCCGGTGCGGCCACGATGCGGCCCCGTGCGGTGTCGTAGACAGCGACGGCTCCGGGCGATCGGTCTGTGAGGCCGTCGGCGTAGGCGTAGGCCACGATTTCGGCGTAGGCGTGGGTGGCGGAGAGGGCGAGGCCGTAGGTGGTGGCGTCGGTGTCGGGGACGCCGAGGCTGTAGACGGTGCTCGCGTAGTCCGCGGAAGTTGTTGCGGTGTCGAGGCGTTCGGCCAGGTCGGCGGACTCTGCGCTGAAGGCGGCGAGGTCGGCGGGCGGGCAGGGGCCGAGGGCGTCGAGGAGGGGGCGGGCGAGGGAGGCGCCGGAGCCGTCGGACCACAGGGGGTAGATGTCGAGGGTGTCGCCGCGGCGGATGGCGACGGCATGGTCTTCGGCGCGGCGGGTGACGCAGACGCGGATGGGGCCGTTGGCGGTGTGGACACGCATGGCCAGTTCACGGTCGGGCTGGGATAGTACGAAAAGTGCTGTGGCGGTGTCGGTGTCGACATCACCGTGGGCGTCGACTATGCGACGGGCGCGTAGGTCGGCACGGGCTAGCTGCTGCGCCTGTTCCCATTCCTGGTACGAATCCTGCTGCGGGCCGATCGATAGCACCAGAGGTAGGGTCTGCACACCTAGGTGTCCAGCGAGCGCGATCACGCCGTCGTTGGTGAGGGTCGTCATGAGGCGGCCTCTCGAGCGGATTCCTTCGCGACAGAGGCACTTTCAGATCCAGTACTGCCCGCGTTGAATGCGATGTCGACCGGGGCGCGCTGCGCGGCCGGGTCGATTCCGCCGAGCACGGCGGGCGCGACCTGCATCCCGGAGGTGAGGCCCAGCTCGGCGTCGCTGGTGGGTGCACCCACGAGCCCGGCGCGCGGGATGTGCTCCTCGTCGTTGTCCTGCCCCGCACTGCCCATGGCGGCGGGCGCCATCGAGGTGCCGGTCTGCTGAACCGTAACCGGCTGCGTCACAACACGTTGCGTCGTCGACTCCTTGGCCTCGACAGTTGTCGCGCGCACCTGGGTCAGTGGCATCGGCGGCAGGTTCAGCGAGTCGAGGGACAAGGTGGGCAGCGAGGTCGGCGCTATCGACGGCGTTTCCGGGGTCTCCACAGGATCGGCCGGTTGCTCTGTAGGCGTCAGCCCTGCGGTCACCTGTGGCGGCGCCTGGTGTTCCCAGGGTTTGGCCAGCGATTCGGTGGCAGCCTCGTACGTCCGCATCACCCGGGCCGCCTCGGCTTTCGCCTTCTCGGCGTCGGTCTCGGTCGTCGCCAGTCCGCCCAGCAGCGGCAGGCCGGCGGCCAGACCGAGCTGCTGCGTCAGCTGCTGGATGTCCTTGAGCTTCTCGACCTCGTCGACGTCCGGCATGGTCAGCTTCGCGAGTTCATATGCCGCAGCGTGCGATTCCGCCTGCGTGGCGTTGCCGGCAGCAGCCGACGCGGATGCCCCGAGCCAGTCCCGCAACGCCTTGATGCGTTCGATGAACGGGCCGCTGTTCTTGGATTCCCAAGCGCTGTCGAGAATTACGAGAATCCGCTCGTATTCGACGGCGGCAGCCGCGAAACCCGCACTCAATCGCGTCCACGCGAGACCGGCCTCGGCGGCGGGTACCGCACCGGCACCCGTCACCAGGTCGCGCGCCAGCTGTTCGGGCGGCCGGGATTCCCAAACCGTCTCGGTGAAGCCGGGTTTCGTCGGTTCCAGCATCGGGGAAGGTCTCTCCGCTCAGCCGGCGAAGCCGAGGACGGACTGCTCCTCGACCTGCCCGAAGGTGTCGAACTGACTACGCAGCGTCGAAGCGAGATTGCGCAGCTCGGTGACGCCGTCGCCGCCGGAGGCCACGAAGGACGCGGCCACCGCGTTGAGCGTCTGCGCTGCGCGCTGCGACACCTCGTCCGCTCCGGCGGGCGCGAAGTCGAGTTTGACCTGCTCGATGCCCAGTCCGTTGGCGATACGGTCGGCGAGCGCGTCCAGCTGGGCCGCGGCGTCGTGCGCGGTCGAGGCGTCGAAGCGCAGACCGTCGAATGCGTTGGTGCTCATGCCAATCCTCCTGTTACCCCTGGCAATTCGGTCCCTACATCACAGTGATCTCAGAGTGTGAGCGCCTTGTCCGGCGGCTCTTCGATGGCTTCGATGGCGCCGACCACCGGCAGGACCACACCCTCGATGACACCGACCACCTCGTCGCCATGCGCGCCGGTGACCAGGCCCGAGCGGTCCGAGGTCGACTCTTCGTCGGCGGCGCCGGCCCGACCCGCGGCGCCGGCGCCCGAGGCCATCCCCGGCGAGGTGGTGGCGGTGGTGCGACCGGTCGCCTCGGTGGCGGTCTTGGGAGCTCCGGCGCCGGAGGTGACCTCACCCGCCGGAATCCGGCTGGTGCCGGGCGTATTCGCCGGTGTCGTGGTGGTGGGCACGCCGCCGAATAGGGTGCTGAGCGGACTCCCACCGCCACCGTCGGTCTTGGTGGCGTCCGGGCTGTCGGTCTTCGTGGCGTCGTCGGTCTTGGTGATGGTGTCGGTGGGCGTGTTGGTCTTGGTGTTCGTATTGGTATTGGTGTTTGTGTTCGTATTGGTATTGCTGTTGCTCAGCGCCGAACTGATGTCGCTGACGCCGGTGGAGACGACCGAAGCACCCTTCTCGACCAGCTTTTCCGCGACCGTCGGCGCGACGCTGGCGACAGGCTGCAGCGCGGTGCCCACCATGTTCACCAGATCCGCGATATTGGACGCGATCGGCGCACCCGCGATCATGATCTTCGTTCCGGCCGCGGTGATCTCGGCGGTGCTGCCCGCCAGCTCAGCGCTGGTCTTGGCCGCGATGGCCGTGCCTTCCGTGATCGCGTCGGTCGCGGTCGCGATCAACCACGGGATGCCGGCGGGAGTCGCCAGCATCGCGATGCCCGCGGTAACCTCCGCGACGAATCTTGCGATGACAGCGCTGATTTCGGCATACCCCTCGGCGACGATGGCCTCGGCGCTCAGCAGGATCCCGTGCTGCTGAGCCCCCTGCGCGGCCACCTCGACGCTATTGGCCTCGACCGTCTTACTCTTATCCTGCGCGGCATTGGCGGCATCGCCGGTCCAGGTGTTCATGACCGTGCTGGTCGCCGACTTACTTTGCGACACAGCCGAAGTCAGTGCGCTGATCAGGGAGGTCAGAATGGTCGCCGGATTGAAACTGCTGTTGCTCAGGCTCCCCGTCCCGAACGACTGCAGCAAACTGACGACCGGCTGAATCAGGCTCGTCACGTCGATCGTCGGCAGCGTGGGCATCTGTAGCCCCGACAGATCCGGCAGGCTGATCGACGAAAGTTGGGGCAGCTGAGGCAATCCCAGATTGCTCAGTACATCCGTGACCGGAGTATCGAGGTACTGACCGATCGGACTGCTGCGTAGCTCGTCCAGCACGGTCGGGTTCGACGGGTTGGTCACAGCACCGTCGATAGGAAGCTCGCCGCCGAGGTCACTTCGTTGGTGCCGTAGGCCCCGACAGCCGCGTACGCCGTGGTCGCGGTGTCCGCGTGGACCGCCGCGATTTCCGCTGAGGACAGTAGGTAATTACCCTGCGCGACAGCGAAGGCCGCCAGGAACTCCTGCCCGATCAGCCCGAACACCGGCACCGCCTGCGCGAGCGCGGTAGCCACATCGGCTCCGGCCGCCCCCGCGACCTGCGCGGCGATGCCCGCCTTCTGAGTGCCGTACGCCAAGATGGGCGCGAATTCCGCCGCCACATGATCGGCCATGAGTGTCCCTCCCACTACCTATGATCGTGCTCAGACTACAAGTGCGAAAAATCTTGTGCCAGACCGCAAGATGCAAATTCTGACGCAAAGTTCTGTTAACGAACCGGGCGCTACCCGGCCATCTCCTCATTGAACCGGTTCACGACCTCGGCCCGCCGCTCGAACGCCCGCCGCGCCGCCTGCGCCGCCGTCGTCACCACAGCCTGCTCGAACTCGGCCGGCGTCATGCGCGAAACAGCGCTGCTGAACTGGAGATCCGTGAGCGCCCCGTTCCCGTCGACCTCGGCCGTCACGGCCCCGTCCTCGGAAGTCTCCCGCCCCCTGATGGCCTTCATCTGATCCGCCAGATCCTGAAACCGATACAGCTGCCGCCGAACCTGCTCCTGCAACTCATCCATCGACGAGACCACGCGTGCCCCCTCTCACACCGTCCTGAGCCAACTCTGCGGCTCAGTATCGTAGTCCTGCTCCTCGACGATTTCCTGCCGAGCAACCTCGGCCTCGGTGGGCAGCCCGGTCCGAGCGAGGCCCTCAGCACCAAGCCCGGCCTCCTCCAACTGCTTCCGCAGCGCGAGGCCAGCCCGGTTGGCAGCCTTCTGACACAGCCGCAAGACTTCCCCAGCGAGCTGTCCCGGATCCCGATGCAGCTCAGCGGATTCGACCTTCACGGCCAATGGCAACCCCTGATTGGTCGCGCGCACCCGAATAGACCCGGACGTGCTGGCAACAACTAGCGAGGCCCAATCGCCCTCGCCAGCACCAGAACTGGTCGCCCCCGACTCAGTCATGCCGAACTCCCTCCCAGTTAGCTATGCGTATGAGTATCACAGGCCGGTTCGACAAGCCAACCGCATTTCGATGCGCGGATGCGTTCACCCGCGCTCGTCCTTGATGGTCTGCACCACGGCGGCGACATAGTTGTTGACTACCGAGATGAATCTGGTCTCATCGACCGCGAGTGCGCGCTGGGGGTTCTCGACCATGACGTAACGACCGTCATCTTCGATATCGCGGAAACGCACGATGTGGCTGGTGATTCCGCGCGGACCGAACACCGATCGGCCCTGCACGATCCGGACCTCACCGGCCGTCGTGATGGACTGCGCCATGAACTCCCGCGTGCGGGCGACCGCGGTGTCCGGTGCGGCGGCGATGGACGAACGGCCGAAATCGTGGTCCAGATCTTGCTCGCGTGAGGCCAATCCGATGTCGCCGAGGCGGCCCCGCTCGACGGAAGGCATGGCACGAACGATTTCGTCGGCGAGCTGGATGGGATCGCATTCGGTCACCGTGTAGCCGCCACGTTGGAAGTAGCTCGTGCCGGGCAACTGCTTGATCACATAGCCCTTTGGTCCCTTACGCGTAGCGCGGGCCCGAATCATCGAGCCGATACCGAAGCGGTCCCGTTCATCCCATCCGTAAGCGGTCAGGAACAGATCGGGGTTTGCAATGGCGTCGAAAACGAGCTCGAAATTACCGCCGACCTTGTGGCTCAGACTTTCCCGAGCCTCCGACTGCTCGGCGTCGAATTCGTCCGCGGTCTGCGTGGCCGAGGTGAACAAGAAAGGCTTCGGCGGCGCTTGCCCCGTCCGATCCATCCAGAGGGCGTAGAACTCGGCCTCGGTGAATCGCCAGCTCGGCGTCATTTCTCCGCCACCGGGGTGACCGCGGCCGGAGCCTCACCGAGAACTTCTTCGAGATTGTCGAGGTTCGTGAGGAACTGCGGACGCTTGTGTTCCTTGCCCTGCCCCTGCGAACCTGCCGACATCGGCGAACCACCCATACCGCCGGTTGAGCCGCTGGAGGAGGCCGAGGACGTAGACGCCAGTCCTGCACGCGAAGTCGTGGTTTCCTCCGCGTCCGTCTCGGTCGTCGTTGACTGGTTGGCGGAACGAGGAGCGATCTGAGTCTTCGGTGTCTGGGGCGACCCGGGGCTAGTGGGCGTGCCACCCGTGGGGCTGCCTCCGGTCGGGGTTCCGCCGGGTGTATCGGTGTTCGGAATCAAGCCCAGGTTCTGCAACTGCTGAGTGAGCTGATCCGTCGGATCGGTGGTCTTCGTCGTCGTCTGTGTTTGCGTCAGCGCCGTTTCGACCGCCGAGGCGAGCTTCTCGACGCCCTGCTCGGCGGCGGTGATGCCAGCCTGAAGCACCGTGCTGGCCTGCGTGATCAGCGTCTGGAGCGTCGTGTCAGTCGTTGTTGTCGGCGTGTCGGTCTTTTTGGGATCGGTGTCCTTCGGATCAGTGTTGGTCGGCTGTTGACCGTCCGGGTTGTCGATATTGGGTGTCTGGGTGGTCGGGGTCTGCGTGGTGGGAGTACCCGCCGGCTGCTTCGCATTCGGATCCGGCTGATCGGCGGGTGCCGGGCCCGGTGGCGTTATCGAGACCGCAGCCTTCGGGTCGGGGATGATGGGCACCGCACCGCTCGAGTCCCTGACGCCATTGCCGTACCACTCATCCCATGCCTGCCGCATCTCGTTCATCGCTTCATCGACGGAACTCTGCGAAATGGGCATCTCGACGGCCGATTCTCCCGCCGCGACAAGTTCTGTGGTCTGCGAAATACTCTTGTACGGCAAGAAATTCTGCAGCTTCTTCAGCCATCCCTCGGCAAAGGCGAGATTGGCGCTCATCAAATCCATCGAATCGGTCAGGGTCTTCACATTGTCGAGGTAGTGCCCGATCCCGTCCCGCGCCTGCTTGGCAGCGTCGGAGGCCCAGATCTTGTCCCCGATCGAGTTGTCACCCTGGTAGCCCGTCAGATACTGGTCCTTGGCCGCGGAAAAAGTAGACGCCTGACTCTTGATGTAAGCGCTCGCGGTCTTCCAGTCCTGCGCATGCTGCGCGAGCACGCTGAGGATCGTGGAATCGTGAATATATTGCCAGTGATTATGGAAATCGTCCCAGCCGTATTGGCTGCCCGGTTCGGGAGTAATCTGCTTACCGTCCAACGCAATCCCCGCAGCCTTGGCAGCGGAGCTGAGCTGGCCCGCCTGGTCTGTGCTCTGGAGCTTGTTGGAGTAGTCGTCCTTCGACGTTCCGGACCACTCGTAGACGTTGCCCCTATTGGATTGCCCCCATCCCGGCAGGCTGACGGAGTCGACGTGCTGTGTCAGCGCGGCCAGCGGAGACGTCGTCGCCAATCCGGGCTGCCCACTCGCGTGCATACCGCTGAATCTGTCGCGCACATTCTGGTCGAAGTTCACAGCTGACGTCTGATCAGCGTCCGCGTACGCCTTATTCGCCCCGACGAAGGCCTCACCCATACTGGTGAGAACTTCCACATGGTCCTTCGCGACCGTGCCGCTCAAACGCTGCGTAGCTGCATTGAGCTTGTCCGCGAGCATCCGCCCGGAGTCTCGCTGATTGAACGGTTGCAGGTTCGTCTCCGGCTGGACCAGAGCCATAGCCGCGTTCACGACCGTCAACATGTCGGCGGCCTGCTGCGCCATCGTCTGGGCGGCTCCGGAGTCGAAGTACACACCCTTCTGGCCGTCGTTTCTGAGATTGGTGAAGGCGTCGCCATCGGCCACGAAACGTTCTCCCTCCCCGTCCAACAGCGTTGCGACCCAACACTGATACGACTTTGACTACACCGCGTTGCGCTACCCAGCCCCCGGTGACGATACGGCCCGACCGTACCACCGGCGGGAGATTGTGGTCATCCGGTGGTGATCACGCGTACAGCGAGATTTTTCTCCTCCGGACTGACCTCGCGGAACTGGAAGTCACGAGCGATGATGTGGCGCACCAGCTCTGGGTCTGGCGGAAAGGCGTGCTTGCGTAGGTAGTGGGATACCGCGCCGGACCAGATCCAGACGCCGTCGGTACGGAAAGTCAGGGGCACGTCACGGACGGAGGGGATGAATTCGTCGACCTCGAAGCTGCGGGCGGCCAGGACTATCGGGGCGGAGTCGAGGTAGGCGAGGAGCCGGTCACACAGGTGTGAGGGCAGCGACGCCCTGACTGCGACCGGGCGACCGTTTTCGTCGCGGTGGTCATAGACGCGCGCGAGCCTTGGAAGCTCGTCGAATTCGGCACTCACCCTTGGAACCTCCCACCCCGACACGTTTCAGACGATCCTAGCCGGGCAGGCGCAGGGCCGCTGGCCAGCGGACATAGCTGTCGAATAGCGGCGTATCCGGGCGGTGACTAAGCTGCGGGCGGTTGATGGACGCTTGATTACAGGGGGAGTTCATGGTTATTGCCATTGTCATCGGGGTGGTTATCGTCGTGGCGTGGGGTGCGCTGGCGATCAGTGGCACTGCGAAGAACCGTGAGGCGCATGCGGCGATGGCGGTCGCGATGGGTGGTGTGCCCAGCTGGCCCACCGAGGTCTGGCGCGAGCAACACGCGAAGGTCGGGCTGTGCCCCTACCCTTCGAAGGCGAAATACCAGGAGCCCATCCACGGTCAGGCCCTATGCTTCCCGTTCACCACATTCTTGGTCGAGCACGAGACCATGTACCTCAATACGATCAAGACCTGGCGACACACCGCGGCCTTGCTCGAAGGCGTCGATCCCACGGTGGACCGGCTGGACCTCCTGTCGACCCAGGGGGAGTGGCTTCTCGAGTTCAATAAGAAATCGGTCGAACACCGCCGATTCTCCAGCGGTGACGCGGAATTCGATCGCTGGTACCTCGGTCTGACCCCCAATAGCCCTGATCATGTCCGGCAGCTACTGACGCTCCCCGTCAAGAAGACGGCGTACGCGATCGTCCAGATTGCCCCTACGGCGCGCATTCGCGTGAACGATGGAGTACTGATCTGCTGGATCCGCGGCACCATCCCCCGTGATTCCGCCGCTTACCTGGAAGTCATACGACTGATGACCGAGCTCGCCACAGCCGTCAACCAGGCTGCGGCGCAGCTCAATAGCGGTGGTCAATACCGCGGGTGACACGCTCGTGCACCATCGTTGGAAGAACGTTTGACGACAGGGGGAATCATGACGCAGCCAGGCCTGCAAACCGATGACACACAGCGCATTTCGGAAGCGGCTGTGCGGGCGGGTCTGGGGAGGCACGTTCAGACCTACGGCGCGGTCACGATGGACTGGCGCGGCATCGGACGACTCGGGATGATATTCGTCGGGCTGGTCGCGCTGACGGTGGTGGGGTTCGCCGTGCGAGTCGAGTTGTTGGAAGCAGCGATGTACTTCGCGCTGATCGTGGGGCTGGCGGCGCTGTTTTCGATTGTGCACGGGCTCTTCTACGGGCAGCGGAATTCCGGCAAATGGCTGGAGCTCTTCGAGCATGGGCGGATTTTCGTGTCCCGGGAACAACTGCGGGTGGTTCGGTACGACTCGACGAGCGTGATCCAAGACCTGGTCGACCATCGCCGGAACGGGGTCACTACCCGGGCAAGTCTGGGGATCCGACGTGGCGGTCGGCGAAGGCACCTACCACGTGAACAAGTGCGATCCGTCCTGCGCCGCGGGCAATTACGAAACCCTCCACGCCTGGGTCGTGCTCTCGGACCCGAGTCAGGGCATGTTCACGAAGGCGACGATCGCCGACAGCAAGGGCCAGTGGACCACCACGATGCCGGTGAAATAGCGGCCAAACCTATCGGAACTGGCCGTCCGCAACGCCTTTCATGAACGCATCCCACTCGCCCGCGGTGAATGTCAACCGACTGCCGCGGCTGTCCGTCAGACTCGCGCCGCCGGCGGCGTCCACCTTGATATCGAGCTCCGCCCCGACCGTAGCTGAGCTCCCCGCGAGCACTACGTCGAGTACCTCGGGCCAGAGAGCACCCGGTACCGAGACGATCGGCCGGGGCTCACTCGGACCGGTGTATTTGCTGTCGCGGATCAGAACCGTCTGCGCGGTGACGCATACCTCGACACATTGGCCCCCATTGCTTCCGCTGTAGCTGGACTTACGCCATAGGCGACCTGCGACCGGGGCCATACGCCGACTCCCTTATTTCCAATCGACCGCCCGGCTCCGAATCAGTTCGGCGGATTCACTTTTCGACAGTGCCAGATCATCACCGGTGGAGATTTGGTGGGTCGTAGGTCCGATCGATCCGTTTCACGGCGCCCATGTCGCGGCCGCAGCTCTCGCAGCGGTCAATCTTGATCGGCGAGCCGGCGGAGATCGGCGAGCGTGGGCGCCTCCTGCTCCGGAATCGGCTCGATCACACCGAATGTCCCAGGGGCATTGTCTGGTAGCGACCGGCAACGCCGAACCGCATCGAGCGCCGACAGACCAGCCATATGTGCATTGATGAGACGTGAGCGCCACAGTCCCCCCGCAACGAAGCCCGTGTGGCCGACCGCGGTGCGCGGGATGTACCCGGCGGCATCGTCACTCGTCGACGCCCACACGTACCCGACGATCGTGCCTTTCAGACTGACGGGCAGATAAATGACAGCCGAAGCGGTTTCCTCGGGGTATGTGGTTGTCGGAGAAGGCGCGATCGCGCTGAATCCTTCCGAGCGATCCTCCGGACTGCCACTTGGAAAGGTGCCGTCCTGGACCCATGGACCATCGCCCAACGGTTTATCGGGATTCAAGCGCAGCGCCAACTCCTGGATAGTCCGCGACTCACCTCGCTCCGCGTCACCAGCGATCGCACCGAGTTGGGGGTCCCCAGGCCTTCCACGCCAATACTCGATCGCCTCCGCCGGGGTGAGCCCCATACCGTAGGTCTCTTCGAGCCGATTGTTCCAGTACACAGCGAATTTCACACGATCGACCGCGGACGCGAGGTTCCGGAAGAACCCCGCGGACTTCCCGTCCTGTGACCCCCACAGGTAGCCGATCAGGGTGTCGCCTACCGTGATCGGAAAGTAAAACACCGGAAGACGCGTCCAGGCGTCGTAGTTCGGCGCCATCGCGTCGTCCGCCGACACAAGAGGCGGGGGCGTGGCGGAGGCTCGGATCTCGCCGGACTGTGCGGTGTCCGCGGCGTTGTCGGGCCCAAAACCCTCATTGAACTTTGGACTGCTGTCGACGATTCGGTCCGCAGGCGGAACAGCGTCGCGGGCACGTACATCCTCGGCCATCTGCCGGTCGATCTCGTGCAACTGGTCGACGGTGACACCCAGTCTCGCCGCGAGTTTCTTGTCGATCTCGCTGTCGTCGGTTTCATCCGGCGGGGTCACCCAAGGCGGAAGCGTCATGGCGGAGTCCTGAGTTCGTTCAGAAGTACGCAGAAATCGCAGCGTCGAACTTTGCGTCAGACACGTCGACATCGGTTGCGGGACGGTAGTTTTGCGCGCGCACGTGATCGAGGAACGCAGACGGAATTGTGAGGGAGTAGTTCGCGAGATAATGGATCGAGTCGATGCGCCAGATCCACTCTCCGTCAGAAAGCAGTGATGGACCGTTACGGATAGTCTGGGAAACATCGACCAGATCCGTGACATCCGCCGGTACGTCGAAGACCGGCGTGGCCGACCTCATATAGGCGACTACCAGATCTCGTTCCCCAACCACCTGGTCGGTGTACGAATCTCGCAACGACGGAAGCCCTTCCCGCGCTTTTCGGTACATCTCCTGGTAGATACCAACGGGCTTCAGACCGATCACCACCACACTCCTGTGTGCATCAGCCGAGATGTTCCGAGGAAGGCGTGCCCAATCCATGGTGGAACCATTCGGGCATGTGCTCGGCCGTGCGCGGATACCACTCGTTCTCGAGGGCAAAATCGCTGCTCGTCGGACCTTTCTTACTGAATCGGGGAAGTTGGTCACGGTTGTAGTCGATAACAAACCGGCCGGGCGGATCCAGTACATATTCGAACTCGACCCAGGTGCCCAGACCAGGGGTGTACATACCGTCCCGTAAATCTTGGAACTTTCGCCATGCGGTAGGCGGGAAGGAGAAGCCCTGCACAGATCCATCCGGCATCTTCACCCCACTCTCACGCTCAGCGTACCGACCGAGAATCCGACCGCGAACAATCAAGCGCGTCCATCCCATCGGCAGGGTCTCGAGTATTTCCAATGTGATGTCCGACAGCTTCTCCTGTTGTTCCATCGGGTTCAACGGCTGGTTCGACATCAGGCAAGTCCTCCTCGGAAACCGATCATCAATGCACACCCTACTGTGTATCGCCGTCGGCCTCATGCTGGCGTTCCAGTTCCAGGCCGAACGCCACCCGATCCTGCAACCACTGCGGAACATGCTGCTCCGCACGTGGATACACTTCCAGGTCGCGCGCGTACATCAGCGGATGCAAGTCAGGTGACCACTGTGGATCATCGTCATAGTTGAACGAGATATCTGGTTCTTCCCCACGATTCAGCACAAACCTCGCGGAGAGCCAAGCTCCACGATCAGGCTCGTACATCTCGTTCCGCAGCCGTACCAGCAGATCGGTCACCGCCGGCTGGCTCACCTCGCCCGCGGACCTGCCGTTGGCATCCTGCGCGGACACCGCGACTTCGTACGACATCACATTCGCCCAGACCTGCAGGGTAAGGCGCGCCCAGCTCACTGGCGCCGAACGCTCCACTATCGCGCAGATCTCAGCGACCGTTGTATGGGGTGGCTGGTCCAAAGTTCGCCTCCTTGTTCGAGAACGCTCGTTCCTTGGTAACCACCGACTCCACCACGGGCTTACCGTTCAAACCAAGCTGCACGGTGCCGTCGGAATTGCGTGCGTAGGTAACCTCTTGCCAGCGCATGACAACCGAAGCCGGAACTCCGTCGGCTTCTCTGATCATCTTGACCTGATAGTTTCGAATATCCTGATGATCCTGACTCGCGAATTCGACGAGCTGGTTCTCCTTTGCCCGCCACGATGCAGCATGAACCCATCCGTCTCGATCATTTCCGGAGTTCGATGCTGCCATCTGCGGATGCATGTTCAGATATTCACCAAGACCACCGAGCTCATTCGCGAGCAGGTGCCCGCCCGCCCACTTGATACGAGCCTTCGCTCGTTCAAGGAGCGTCAGCGTACGCCCGGGCGGGTTCTTCGGGAAGGCAGCTTCCCCTTCCTGGTTGGCACGCTTCTGCGCGCCTTTCTTGCTGTCGTCGTCGCGATGGTTCTTGTCCTGCCCCCGCGCTTCGACATCTCCAGTGAGTCGATCCGTCTGGCCGTGCTCGTCGGTATGGAAGTTCAGTAATTTCTCATTGTTATGAAAATTTGGAACCTGATATTGAACGTCCGGTAGCAATGGGAAGCTCAGGTCGGGGTTGAATCCAGACCATTTTCCCTTGCCATCGACGGCCATATCACGTGCACCAGGAGCAGCCTCAACCCATTTGACGACACCATCACCGTCGGTTAAAAATGTTGTGCGAGTGCCATTTTGGTTGACCACAGGGTATTCCGTCCACGGGTGGAGCCCGCCGTCCCCGGCCAAGTCACGCAGCGGCTCAGGTATCGGATCCGGGCTCTCATCCGGCCGAAGTCTGTCAGGCTCCGTGTTGCCGTCCGGCACATTATCACGGTCACGGTGTGGCGCTCGGATCTCTTCGTGCACATCGAGCGGCCGCCGCGGCGCGTGCGGATTCTCGGGATCCGGGGGGCGGTGACTAGGGCGATTCCATTCCACGAATCGCTCGTTGTACTTCGGATCGCCCGAATCGATGATCACATCGTCTTCGAGGTCCGCGTACCTCGAAGAGGCCGAATCGCCGTCGAGCCCGTGTTCATCGTGCGGCGAATCAGACTGCTCGTCGTGCGGCGAACTCGGATGCTCATCGTGCGGCGAACCCGAATGCTCATCCGCTGTCTCATTGCCGAGAATGTCCCAGCCATCTCGGGTGTCCCCGCCTCTGGGCAGGGCCGCGTCGACAAGGGGATCCGGCTGGTGGACGGTGGGTTCGGGGGTTCTTCCGCCCGGCCCTTCCGGGTGGAAGGTCTTCCAAGTGCCTTCGTTGTGGACGACCGCTGGAGAATCCGGGTGAGCCCTCACACCGACCAGATCGGACGGGGCCCGGACCGGGACACCCAGTTCATGAGCGATGTGTTGGGCCCAGCCGATTTCGTTTCCGCTGTGGCAGGAGATGAGGCGGACCGGGGTCCCCGGTACATAGTCCGGGTTGTTGCGGATTGCTTCTACGACCTTTTGCGGGTCGATCTCGTGGCCGCCGTCGGCGGTGGGGCGGCCGAAGCGGTCGCCGTGGAGGATTACATCGTGTTCGCCCTCGTTACGGAGGTTTTGGAAGACTCGCTCGACTTCGGGGGAATCGCCTAGTGAGGTGCGGTCGGTTCCGTAACGGACGGGAGGATCCTCGGGGACCAGGTCTCGAGTGTTCGGAGCATGGGTAGCCTCGCTATCGCTGGGATGGGTGTTGGCATGCTCCGGCGAAGTTTCGTGAATGGCTGTGTGGCTGGTGGTTTCGACCAGATAGATGCGAGTGACGCCGAAGAGGTTGGCGTTGGGGTCGTGGACCACGCCTCGGACTTCGAACGTCGCGTTGCGGTCGAACAGGATCTCCTTCTCAGCCGGACGGGCCGAAAGCGGGCTGACTTCACGACCATTCGTCGAGTGCATGATGAATTCGACATTGCCGGTGAAGATTCGGTTGCGGTCGGTCGAGGTACTAGTGAATGAGGGCTCACGAACTGTGGCGCCCTTCACGTAGCGAGCGAGGTCCTCGGGTGAGAGGTTTGTGCCTCGCCATACCGTGCCTTCGAAGGTAGGAAGCTTATCGAGCGCCGAGGAGATATGATCTGCGAGTTCCGCTTGATGGGGATCCAGGTCAGCGCCACTGCGAAGACGCTTGTTCAGATCGGCGTAGACGCCCGCGTCGGGGTCGGTGTAGCGGTGCAATGCATCTTGCTCGTGTGGGGTGAGCTCCGATGGAGCACCGGCTTCCGGCAACTCGTGAGCGGGTTCCGAGTTCGGCTCGTCAGCTGACGAATGTTCTTTGGATGGCTCGGTATGATCGGCGACCTCTGGAGGGTGCTCAGTCGTGTGCGTCGGAACCGCGCCATGACTTTCAACGTCCGATGGGTGTGGCAGTAGGGCCTTATAGTTTTCATTCAGATACTTCGCGAACTCGGGGTTGTACTCGTTGAACAGTCGCATCGCAGTCACCGCTGTCGAGCGGTCGAGCATTCCGAGTTTGTCCATCAGGTCGCCGAGTCCGAGTCGTAGTCCGGGTAGTTCGGCGGTGCGAGTCGGATCGTTGTAGGCGGCAGCTATGTCGGCGATGCGCTCATGCATCTCGTTGAAGCGGTCGGCCAGATGCGGTGTGAGCGTCGAGGGTCGATCGGCAGGATCGGTCGGCACATGTTCGGGTCCGTTGTCTTCGGCATGCGGAGCCTCTTGCGGGTGCTCCGGCTCGACCGGATGCTGCGTCTCGTCGCCCAGCCGAAAGGGAACGTGGTCTTCGTCGGGTCCGTCCGTCGGAGGATGAACCGGATCCGCTTCGGGCTTGTCCGTCGTCGAGTTCGGATCGTGGGCATCCGTGACTTCGACGTGCGGCTCGTGGACGTAATCCGCCGGTACGAGGGTTCCTTTGACCAGGTAGTCGACGTACCCATCGTCGTATCTCGCGCCTTGCGGATCCTCGATGACATCTGTGATCAGGAAGCGGGATTCACGCTGGAGGATGAGTTCGTTCTCAGGTCCGGACAGTCCCTTGTCGCCGACCCACGCGCCCTTCGACCCAGCCGGAACCTCTAGTTCCATACGGACTTTGAGCCTGAATTCTTGAGGCGGGGTCGGTCCCAGACTGGTCGACATGTAGCCGTGGTCGTCCTGGACCGTGCCCTTCAGCAGTTTTGGATTACGACCGTTCAGTGGCCGGCCGTCGGGTCCGATGAGACGGTCGAGACTCCTCATGCTGATACCGCGCGAAACCTCCACTCCCTCGGGGAGCGGACGATTCGTTGCTTGGTCGAGGTGAGCGACCTGAGATCGAAGGATATCCATCGTCGGGTCACCGCCGAAATACTCACGCATCGAAGGCAGCTTGCCGGAGTTACGCCACAGCTCCTGGAGCCGAGCGTGCGGATTGTCCTCGTTGAGGATGCTGTCGATCGCAGCGCGCAGGGGCGGATCGAGATTCGGATCGCGAGGATCGGGATGCTCCGCAAGCAATCGCTCGAGCACTTCGATCTTCGGCATCATCGGGCTGCCGCCGGTGAGCCGCATCAATTGCCCGTAGTGGACTTCGTCCTCGCCAAGCTTGGTGAGCAACTTCACCGGGTCCGGCGCGCGCAAGAATTCATTGATCCAAGACTTCTTGGTGTATACCTGCAGCTCACGTAGTTCAGGGCCGGACATCATGTCTCGGATAGGACCGAGTATCTCCTCGCCATAGCGGCGAGCAGCGTCAGGTGTGTCGAAACGCCGGATCGAATCGTGGGCGGGACCACCGACCTCATGATCGGTCGGATGGGTGAATTCGGGGGTGATTGGTTCGTGCTGGGGCTCGGGGTGCTGCCCTTGATGCGCGGGTTCGGAGCGTGAATCCGGCTGGCCTATACGGGCTTCCGGGCGAGTATCGCGGACATTCGCCGGAGTGGTCTCAGGGGTTCGTTCGAGCGGATGTACCGGGTTGCCGTGGGAGTCGTAGATGATGGCGTGGGTGGATTTGACGTTGGTGTGGTCCGGGGGGAAGGAGTGGGGGCCGCCGGGGACGGCGTTGTCGTGGACCACTAGTCGGCCGCCGTCGTTGGTGATGGTGTAGGCGTGGGCGCCGATGTCGTTGGCGTCTGTGGGGCCGTGGAATTCGTCGACGACGAGGGCGGTCGCGCCGTCGCCTAGTCGGTGGAGTTGGTCGGCGATCGAACCCAGGGTTTCGTGGCGGTCGAGGTGGGCGCCCGCGGCGTTCTCGAGTTCGGCCGCGGTCATGCCGTGGTCGGCGATGTGGGCGTCTTCGGGGACGTGGACGTCGGGGTTGCCGGTTAGCTCGTGGACCTGGCGGAGGGCCTGGGGGCCGCAGTCGTTTACCTGGGAGTGCGTACGTTCACGAGCGACCGGAGCCGGGTCCTGGGTGCGGTGCTGGTTGACCAGATCGTCGTAGCCGTAAGGGTGTTCGCCCTGGTGGACATTGGGTTCGGGAGCACGGAAGCCCGCCGGGTCGTGGGGTAGAGAGCCGACGTTGCGCTGCCACGCGTTGAGGTCGTCGCGGCCCGGGCGCGGGTATTCGGGCAGGGTGTGGGGGCTCTCGCCATTGGCGATACGGGCGAAGTTGTGCAGGGACTCGGTCGGGACCGTGGCGCCCTTGTCCAGGTAGTTGTAGTAGCCCGTGTGGGTCGAGATGCCGCTGAGTGTGTGTATGCCGCCGGGGGATTGGGCGGCGATGCGGTTGGCGCCGAATGCCGAAATGGCGGGGTCCATTCCCAGGCCGTTGCCGAGACCCGGTGGCATGCGACTGATTTCGCCGTGTGTGTTGGCGCCGATCCAGGTGACCGGATCGCGCGAGGAACTGGCGACGAAGATGTTGTGCGCGCCGATGCCGAAATCCGCGGCGTGCCCCACCGGACCCGCACCGGGCGATCCCAGCAGCGTGATGGTGGAGATGTCGCCGGACAGGCGCCCGCCCGCGCCCGCGAAGGCCGTGGTGGTGGAGCCGTAGCTGTGGCCGAACAGGTGCACGTCGGGTGTCGGCGAGCCACCGGGCAGGGCGGCGTCCGAGCGACGGGATTGACTGAACGCGGCCACATCTCGGGCGAGGAGTTGGCCTCCGCGTGAAGCCAGCCGCGCGTCGGTCATCTCGCGCAGAATCTTCGGGAATCCGCTCGGCGCGTCATAACCGATCCACGCGATAGACGCGACCTCGGCGGGATCCCTGTTCTCCGACGTGGCCCGGTAGTGGTTGAAGGCGTTGTCCAGGTTCGTTCCCAGACTTCGCACCGTGGTCGTGATACCCGGAACGTGGAACGAAACGGTGGACGCGTGCTGGGTATCACCGAATGCGACTACCGCGCGACCCTCGCCGCCGAACGCCTCCGAGTCGTAGGAGAGCACCTGTACCGGCGGCTCGTGACCGGCGTTCTTGTCCGCGAAGCTGCGAGCCAGATCGTCCGCGTGCTCGAGGGCTTCCACGGTGGACCGCAGGTTCTTCCACTGCCGGACGCTCTCCGGATCGGTGAACCGGGTGAGGAAGTTGTCGACCCGCGGATTCTGTTCGCGTACCTGGTTGATGTCGCGCGCGATCGCCAGGCGGTTGGCTTCGTCTCGGATGTGCGGTGGGACGCCGTCGGCATTGCCGAGCTCGTGCGGGTGGACGCGCAGCATGGCGTCCTGTTGCTCCGGGGTGAGCGAGTGCCACCACTCGTGGTTCTCGGTCGCTCGGTCGTGCGCGGCCGCGACAGAGCTGTCCTGTTCGTGCGCAAGGTGTTCGGGCGTCGCCTCCGGGCCCAGGCGATCCAAGGCTTCACGAACGTGCGCGTGCTCGGCCTCGGTGACCGGCGAATCCTTCGGCAGCACAGGATGTTCGGGGTCCCGCGGGAGCGTGTGCGCGGGCGTGGAATCGTGCGGCGGCGTCGTATGGGTGGCCGTCGGGTCGGGTGCCGGACCCGCCGCCGGGTGATTCGGGCCGCGTTGGTCGTTGGGTCCCCGGTTGTGCTCTGTCGGAGACCCGGACGGATGATTCGACTGCCCATCGGGCCGCGGTTCCCTTCCGCCCAAAGGATTCTCGGGTCGCGCGCCGATTCTGGAAGCCGGACCGCTACCGGCCCCCACCAGATCCCTGCCGTCCGGCCGGCCGGCCGCCGGTTCCGCTGTCCGCGCGGACTGGCTCAGATCCGTGTGCTCGCCCACGCGAGTGGGAACGTCCTGCCCGGTGGCCCTGGTACTCATCGTAGTCAGCGCGGCACCGCCATCGCGTGCCGGGGCGGCCGTGGCTCTCGGTTCGGCAGCCTGCGGGGTCTGTGATCCGGGTAGGTCGGCACGCGCCGTATTCGAGGTGACCGGTGTTTCGGGTTTCAGCGCAGCTAGTGTTTCGGTGCGCAGTACACCGGGCGTCTCGGCGCGCGGCGCGCCCGCGGGAGTTACCTGACGCTGATCAGTCGAAGCCGGTGACTGCCCGGTGTTGGCGGCCTGCGGACCGTCCGCCGGACGCGCCTCGACAACCTGTGGGTTGTGCACCTGCGCTTGCGCATTCGGTGCGGCTTGCCGCCCGCCGGCCGGAGTTTCGTGCTGGTTCCCGTGATCGGTCAGTTGCGCTTTCGGCTCCACCGATTGGGGATGCTCGGCCGCCGGAGCACCATCTCGACCTGCGTTCTCGGCGGACAAAGGCGTCTGATGAGGCTGCTCACCGATCGACGGCTTGCCGGTTTCGATCTCAGGCGTCTTGTGCTGCTCAGTGATGCCCGACGGAGCGCCGTCGGTCTTGACTCCCGCAGTGGACAGCTTCGGCTCGCCGCCCTTCCAGGGCGACGGGACTTCGTGGGCGACACCGGGCAGCGTGCCTCCCGCGATACCCGCGGTGACCACACGGGGGTCGAATTCCCAGTTGTGCGTAACACCACCGCTGACGACCCAACCGCCCAGACCTGCCACACCACCGGCGACTCCACCGCCGATGAAGTTGGCGGCCTTCTGCGTCACCATCTTCTGGGCGACGTCCTTCGACAGCGGGCTCAGCAGCATCTTCGGGACGTATTTGCCGACGGGAGCGGCGATCAGACCACCGACAGCACCACCTGCCGCTGACAACCCCAACTGCTTGTAATCGATACCGTTGCGGCGTCCGAATTCGTTCTGATAGGCCTGGATCGCACCGTCCTGCAATCCACCCAGCGCACCACCGATGAGTACCTGCTTCAGAATGAACTTCTTCAGCGCGATCTCACCGGCCTTCTCGGCTTCCTTGCCGAGGAAGTCGATCGCGCGCCGGGTAAGGATCCGCACAGTGATCCGGCCGACGCCGATGATCGCGCCCTCGGCCATCGGCGCGGTGGGCGGAAACGCCCACGCCGCCGCGATATCCGCGGCCAGCGTGATCAGCGTCGTGTAGAACATCAGCTTCGTGTATTCGAGCTGTGTACCGGTGTTGTTCGCGGTTCCCGCAATCGTGTCGAACCAGTCCGCGAGCTTGTCGATCGATTGGTTGCCGGTCCGCATGTCCGACAGCTGAGCGATGATCTTGTCGCCGCCGTCACCCGTCGGATAGGCCTGGCGCACCGCCGCGATCGCGGCATCGATGTCGGCATCGATACTGCGCATATCCTTCGCGGCACCGGTCCAGTCGTCGGCAATCCCCCACATGAGGTCTTCATTGCCTTCGGGCCATTTCATGCCGACGAGCCAGCCGAGACCTCCCGCCGCGGGCGGCTTCCAGATCATCGCGGACCGCCTGCGACGAGAATCACTCGCGCAGCGGTGGCTTCAATCAGACACCCCCGTGACCCCACTATCGCCCCCGAATACGCGCTGATCTGCATTGCTGATTCGCTGTCCTGCAGCGCATTCGGCGCGCGGACAGTTCACGATCTCGCGACACGCTGCCACAGAACGCGCCGACGATCAACTGGGAAAGCGACCGCCGTTATCGATCGGCTAGGGTCGGCAACGGAATCGGGACAGCCGCCACCGAAGGAGTGTCACCGTGCGATCACTGTGGTTCATTCCGCACGGCATCGCCGTGGTCGGGCCGGAGGAGAGCACCGGATATCGGGGCGGGGTCTCCTCGACGCTGAAGCCCATCGGCAAGGCACAGGCCGCGGCCGTCATCGCGCACGGGCGCAGGCGTGCCTCGGAATTGGTCTCGCTGTTGGAGGGCGCGGGATTCACCGCCGACGGTGACGGCTCCGAAACCTGGAGCGCGAATGCCTTCGTCGGCGAGGGGTTCAACCGGGTCGACAAGGGATCCAACGGCCGCCTCCACGAGATCACCGCCGGATTCTCGGGCCCACCAGCGGAATTCGATGAGCTGGTGAGCCGTTTCGCCGCGATGCCCTCCGATGTCGTCGGCGAGATCGAGAACCGCACCGCGACCCACCGCAGGACTTGCCGTGTTCGGCTGGCCGACGGTTCCTGGCACAGCGGCATCATCACGCTCGTTCAGCCGAAGGATTCCCGACTGATCACCGCGGGATTGCAGGTGACCGGCGGGCCCTACTTCTACGGTTGGGCCAAGCGCCCGGCACTCTGGCGGATACCGTTCACGAACACCTCCGACCACTACCGGCACAGCGAGAAGAACCGGCAACGCGAGGCGGAACGCCTCGGGTTTTTCGATCGCCGTCCATGGCCTGTGCACGCGGCGGCTCCGGGCGGGATGTCCGCGGCCGAGGCATCGAGCCGAATCCGGATGTATCTGATCGGTGCCGGCGTGGATATCGGGGCCATGGGCTTCGCCCCGCAGCGCATCGACGGTGGCTGGGACGTCGTTCTGTCGGGCAGCCCGACGGCGACGCTGGATGCTCTGCGCATTACCGACGAGGGCTACGTAAGCTCCCGCGAACTCTGAGCTAACCCCACCCCGGCCGACGCCGACACCTCGAATGTGTAAGGTCGCACAGGTATCCGACCGGGTGAAAGGCGCGGGACCGGTCGAGGAGGGGAGTCGGGACGTGAGCAGACCTCAGGGCGGGAATCCGGACGACGAATTCATGAAGTCGTTCATGGCTGGGTTCGCGGAGTCCAACGCGGAGCCGGACATCGGATTCAGCCTGGTTTCGCATCCCGGTCCCGAAGCGGTGGCCGATGAGCAGGAGATCATCGAGCGAGCGCGGGGATTGACGCATCGGATCGCCCAGGAACTCGCGGCCGCCGCACCGGAGGGATGGGAGCGGGTCGACGCGACCTTCGCGTGGACCGTGACCGACAAGACCTGGAGCGTCGTGTATTCGGCCGGGGAGCAGGCGGTTCAGGTCGAACCCGCGCAGTCGGTCCTGCAATTGGTGCAGGAGCAGCGCGACGTCGCGGCGGGGATGAGCGAAGGACCGTGGTGGCGGATCCGAATCAGCCTCAATAACGCGGGCCAGGTGCAGACCGACTACGACTACGGCGACGAGCCGTTTCCGGACAACCAACTATTTCCGGCCGAGGCGTATCTGGCCGATCTGCGCGAGTACCCGCGCAACCGACTACCTGTCTGGCTGGCGGCGTACGTGAGCCACGGCGGGCGACTGATGCGCTCACCGCGAGTCGCCGCGGAGCAGGCTCGGTCCGATCGCGCGAAGGAGATTCGCGGCCAGAGCACGACCGAGGTTTTCCCGCCGCTACCGCTGATGTGGTCGCACTGGACCACGCTCGCAGCGGTATTCGTCGCTCTCGACGCACCGAACGGCCCCCGGATGCTACCGTCGCTCGCCTGGTTCGAAGGGCCGAATCGCAGCGGCAGCACGCTGTACGTGCTGCCGGGAGATCGGGCGGTAATCTCGGGCGGTGTGCTCAACGCACCCGAACTCGACGCCGTCTACAACGACGGCGGTCTACTACCCAGCTTGTATGCGGGCGCACCGGATTGGGTAACCGACGCGGTGTTGAATCCGCGGGCGGCCACCGGGCAGCTGACCTTCTGCTACTGGTGGGAGGAGGGACAGTGGTTCCGGGGGGAATCGCCGGACGGCCCCGGTGTTACTGCCGCGGTACCCGGGATCTGGACCACCGACTCGACCGTCGAGGTGATCCTGCAGGTCATGACCTCCGCAGGGAAGACGGTCACCGATGCCACCAAATCCGCTGTCGCGACGCTGGTTTCAGCGGCACAGGCGGGCCTGGTGACCTACGAGACGGTGGCCGCGGTCTTCGATCCGGCCGAGCACGATGTGGATTCGGCCCTGAACCAGTTCACGCTGGCCGGCCTTCGGACCTTTGTCACCGCGCCGCCGCTGAGCCGGATCGACGCCGTCGAGCAAGTCCGACGATTCATCCTGGCGCGCGGTACCGACACCAGCGGCTATCCCCTCGACCAGTTGACCGCCGAACGAATCGACAACGGCTGGATGGTTTTCGTGCCCACGCGGCCGGGCGAGATCATGATCGGTCGCGCGATCTACTACATGGCCGACGACGGCGAGATCGAACCCTCGTCGTCCTCGGTGCCGCCGACGGTGTACATCGCGGGGTTCACTCAACGGTTTCAGGAACGGATGCGGCAGCGCGGCTGACGTGCTGACCGGCAGCTATGGGGAGGAGTAATACCTGATGACAGACAAACTCGACGTCGATCCCGAGCTATTGAAGAAGGCGTCGGCCAAGACGGACCTGGTCAACAGTCGGCTGCGCGGGGTGGTGGACGGTCTCATGGCCAGCACCGGCGGCAAGGGCGAACCTTGGGGAAACGACAGCTACGGTACAGAATTCGCCGGGACCGAGGACGGGTCCGGCTATCTGGCCGCCCGCAAGACGCTGAAGGGCCTCTCCGAGACTCTGGCCAAGAACGCCGAGAACAACTCCGACGGACAGAACCAATCCGGCAAGAAGCTCGACGGTACCGATCAGGGCAACGCCGACGCGTTCGGCAAGTAGCCATGGCCAATGAGAGCGTGAAGGCCGAATTGGCCTCGATGATCGACGAGTTCCAGCAGCAGATGCGAGTTCTCGGCGAGATGCAGCAGAAACGGGCGCAGCTCATGGCCACCGGGTACGCCCTGCAAAAGCGGGTGACGGTGGTGGTGAATGCCGATGGGACGGTTATCGAGACACGGTTCGATGAGGATCTCGAGGGGCTGCCGCTTCATGAGCTGAGCAAGGCCGTCACCGAAGCCGCACAGGCAGCCGCCACCGAATTGGCCCGCAAGACTGCCGAACTCACGAATCCGATTCAGGAACGGCGTGGGCGGATGCCGAAAATGTCGGACCTCATCGAGGGGTTGCCGGACCTCACCGACCGAATTCCAGAACCTATTCCCGCCTCCACGGCTCCACCGAATTCGCCTGAGCGGCAACAGCACAGCGATCCCATCATGACATTCACCGACGTCGAGTATCTGGATGACATCACTCCCGGCCGGATTCGCGCGGACGACTGGTGAGGCTATGGCGTTGCTTGTCTATTACCGGCAGGTGCGCGATGAGCCGGGCGAGGCGGAGTACTGGTTCGGGCCGAGCCGTCAGGAGCCCACGACGCGGCCATTCGTGTGATTACCGGTAGTTGAGCGGGTCAGGCCGGTCAGCGGTCGGATAGCGCGGCAGCGTAGGTGTCGCGGAGGGCTTCCAGGCGGGGACGGGTGAAGCGGCCCGGTTCGGTGTTGTAGGTGGCGCGGCCCCTCGGGGAGATGAAAGCCGAGGCGGGGATTCGGTCGGTGGTGGGCGGGAGGAATTTCAGGGTTTCTTCCACGGCGGCCAGGGCGGTGGCGAGGGTGTGGCGGGCCGTGCGGGCGGCGCGTTCATCG
This sequence comes from Nocardia sp. CA-151230, assembly GCF_050942175.1. Taxonomy (NCBI): domain Bacteria; kingdom Bacillati; phylum Actinomycetota; class Actinomycetes; order Mycobacteriales; family Nocardiaceae; genus Nocardia; species Nocardia sp. CA-151230. Next base: position 991,500 of record NZ_CP192061.1, on the reverse strand, counting down.
AGGCCCGTGGTGGTGGGTGGGACCTGGCGGACGCAGTTGTCGGAGTACCAGAGCCAGACGCCGGGGTCGAGGAGTTCGGAGGGGTTGTCCAGGCCGAAGCGGACCGCGTCGGCGGGCGGCGGGAGGATGTCGGCGGGGAGGCGGAATTCGTAGACGCGGGCGGTGCCGCAGGTGGGGCATTCGCCGGTGTAGCGGCTGGCCAGGTCGCCGTCGTCGGTGGTGATGACCGCGCTGCGGAATTGGCAGCGGGTTTCGCCGCAGGTGGGGCAGGGTTGCAGGGTGAGGTAGAGACGGGCCTCGGCGTTGGTTCTGGCCAGCGGGAGGGTGTCGGGCATGGGGGCTCCTTCGGCCGGGGTGGGCGGTACGGGATTGATCTTGCCAGGCGCGCGGCGGCACGTCTCGTTCATGTTGTGTTCACTGATCGGTTGTGGGACAGTCGATCTTATGGCCGGGAGAGTGCAGGTAGATCCGGAGTCGGTGCGCACTGCCGCGGGGTTCGCCGCGGATATTCAGGCCCGATTGCAGTCGATGGCCGACAATGCGCGGGCGGCCGTCTCGCCGGGGGCCTCCGGATGGGGCGATGACGATTTCGGGGGCAAGTTCGCCGACGGCGCGAAGGGGTTCTCCACCAGTAGCGAGAACATGGCCAATGGGACCGAGAAGCTGGCGGACTCGTTCAAGAATCTGCACAGCGGGCTGACCAACTCCGCCAACAAGCTCGACGAGATGGAGCACAGCAACCACGACACCTTCGCGTAGGCGGGCGAAATGACCAGGGAGAACGGCGAAATCGCGAAGGCCGACATCCTCGAGGGGTTCACGGCGCAGATGCGGGAGATCGCGGAGGCCTCGCGCCAGCGGACCCGGTTGATCGCCAGCGCCTCGGCGGCGGGCGGACGCGTGCAGGTCACGGTGAACGCGGACGGCGTCGTGATCGCCACGCGGTTCTCCTCCGATATCGACGAACTGACCTATGAGGAGATCGCCAAGGCGGTCACGACGGCCGCGCAGAACGCCGCGACCGATGTGGCGCGGCAGGGGCGAGAACTGTTGCAGCCGTTGCGGGACAAGCGGGCGCGGATGCCCAAGCTGTCGGAACTGATCGAGGGCATGCCGGATATCGAAGGCAAAGCGCCGACGGTCGAACCCGCCTCGCTCGCGCCCCCGCGGTCGCGGGAGCGGCTGTCCCAGCTCGGCGAACCCGGGCCCGAATTCGGCAATGCCGTCGGCTACGAGGCATGGACCGAAGGGCAGGACAAGCGCGGAGCCACCGACTCCGGCTGGTGAATCACACTGGCACCCAGCGTAATTGAACACTGCGCCCCGTGCGATCACGCCAGCACACGCACGACCACACCAGCACTCCGCACGGCCAAGTCAGCATTCCGTGTGATCACACCAGCACCCCACGCGATCACACCAGCGCTCCTATCGATCACGCCGGTGCCTCGGGCGATTACTCTGACCCCCCGCGCAATTCGGGATAGTAGGTGCGCTGGAAGGGCGACAGTTCGGAGACTGCCAGTTGGCCCGCTCCCCGGCAGATGGGGCAGTAGCGGGAGCCGTTGCATTCGGGGCACAGGCGGCCGCTGGACAGTCGGCCCCTGCCATCGCATTCGGGGCAGGCGCCCAGGCCGTCGCATTCGTAGCAGAGGACGTAGCCGGGGGTCAGGGTTTCTGGAGTGCGCGCCGGGTCGGGGCGGCGGTACTCCCCCGCCGCGCGCAGGGCCAGTGCGGGGGTCCGGCCGCTGAACATCACCGATGAACTCTGGTCGCTCACACGCACTTCGATGGTGTTGCCGTCGCGGCGACCGGTGACCAGCACGGCGCGGGCCTCGACCTCCTGTGCGCTGACCTCCCAACCCGCGGCGGCGAGCAGGGCGCTCGCACGCTGGACGATATCGGCGGGCGGGACCTGCGCGGGGCGCTGCCCGCGGATCAGGCCCGAATAGTGGTAGCGCGGCGGCTCGGCCCAGTCGACGACCGTGGGCTCGTCGAGAAACAGCAGGCTCAGGTCGGTGCCGGGGGTCAGGTCGGTGATGAGCTCGACCAGCTGCGCCCGCAGGGCCGCGCCCAGCCGGTCCAGTTCCTCGCGTGCACTCGAGATGTCGCCCATGCGGCCTCCTTCCCGCCGGACCCTATCACCGCAGGATGTATGCGGGCCGGTCACCGGTGACTCATTCGGCGTTCGTGTTGAGTTCACCTGCTTGGTTGTGGCACAGTCGGACTGGCCAAGATCAGATCCCGACCGGCGTGAGGTGGCCTGTGGCGCTGGAGTTTCCATCGTGGCTCGAATGGCTGAGCTGGTTGGTGGGCTCCGAATGGCCGCATGGCAACGAAGACACCATGTGGCAGATGGCCCGCGACCTGGAATCGGTTGGCGGACAGGCCGATCAGCTACTCGATGATCTCGATCATCTGATCGACTCGATCGGCAAGGCCTATCCGGACGGCACCGGCGGCGACGAGATCCTGAAATGGCTGAAGCCGCTGCGCGACGGGGACGGCTCCGGGCACGGCTCGATCAAGGAGTTCGGCGATAACTACCGCCAGCTGTCCACGGCCGCTGACGGATTCGGCGATCAGCTGCAGGGCGCGAAGCTCAACTTCTATATCGCGGGCGGATGGCTGATTGGGGAGCTCGCCTGGGCCGCGGCCACCGGGCCCTTCGCGCCGGAGTCGGAGGCCGCGGTCTTCGCGACGGCGCGCATCGCGTTCCGCAAGCTGGGTCAGCTGTTCGCGGACCGGATCGCGGAACTGGTCGAGAGTCGGATCACCAATGCGCTGTTGCGGGAGGTCTTGACCAAGCTGATCTACGAGATCGGCAAGGGCGCGGTCATCTCCACCATCCAGGCCACCACCCAGGAATTGCTGGTTCAGTCCATTCAGAACCTGGATGGGCACGGGCACGGTTTCGACCTCGGCGCGATAGGGAAGAACGCACTGGTCGCGGGACTGTCCGGCGGTGCGGGCGGCGCGCTCGGCCTGGGCGCGCACCATATCCTGCCCAGCGAGACCGGGGGCGGTTGGAAGGGCGCGTTCAGCGGCATGCTCACCGGCGCGACCGCCGGAGCGGGCGGCGCGGGCGCGGGCTGGCTGGCCAATGGATTGGTCAATGGCGACTGGTCATTCGACCCGCGCTCCCTCACCGGTGGCGCGTTCGCGGGTGCGGGTCCCAGCGGACTGCACGGCTACAACGGCGAATCGCCTCACGCCGGAGCGCCCATGGGCAGCGAACGGGGCGACGGCAGTGTGCGCGCCCCCGGGGAGACCGGCACCAGAGCCGACGTACCCGAGCAGCCGGGCACCACCCCGGACAGCCGTACGCCCAACGTCGATGCCTCCAGCAACGGGCAGAACACATCCGGAGACTCGGGCGCTGGTCAACACGGCAGCCCTGGCGAGACGAATGCCAACGGCCGGCACGCCACCACCGGCGACCCGAACGGGAACGGGCAACACGGAACCACCGGGGACGCGGGGCCCAACGGGCAGCACGCCACCACCGGGGATCCGAGCGCGAACGGGCAGCACGGCACAGGTGGAGACCCGAATGGCACTGGGCAGCACGGGAATACCGGGGACTCGGCCGGTGGGGGCGACAACCCGCACGGGCAGCAGTCCGATGGACCCCGCCTGCACGCGGCCAGCGCACCGGAGGCCACCGACACCGCGCCACCCACCCACGATCAGTCCACCGACCACAGTGGCGACTCCCAGCGGTCCGACAACAACGGCTCGTTCACCTCGGACGGCCGCCGCGCGCCCGCGGACCAGAGTGTGCAGGACACCGGCGGCGCAACAGATTCCGGGTCGCATCGCGTCTCCGATACCCACTCGGTCGGCGACTCGTCACCCGGCGATACCACGCGCGCGGACACGAGCGGCGGAGCTCCGGAACATCGCGCCGGAGACGGAACGGCCGCCATTGATCCGACCGGCCGCGCGCACGACACCGGAATGGACGCGCGCACATCGGAATCCACCGCCGATCACACCGGGGAATCGTCCAGGGACGCGAATTCCACAGCGGCGACCAACTTCTCGAACGAGAGCAGCACCCGGCCCGTCGGCGAGCCCGGCAAATCGACCGATACCGGCGCCTCCAACAGCGAAACACGCTCCCCGGCAGCGGATCCGACCAAGGCCGCCGCACCACGCGACCTGCCCCGCGGCACCGCCGACGGCAGCATCCCCAAACCCGCCGACGGCAGCACTCCCAAACCCACCGAGGGCAGTGCTCCCAGAGCCACGGACGGCACCGCCCCCAAGCCTACGGACGGCGGTTCGCCCAGGACCCCCGACAGCCGCGCCGGAATCGGAGTCGACCGCGCCACCCGGCCCGACGCCCCGGTGCAGGCGAACCGCACCGGCGTCGAACCGACTGCGCAACAGGCCGACTCGAACGCCGGAGGCGACCACGAGCAGCGTGTGGACGCACACGCACCGGACGACTTCCTGAACCTCTCCGGCGATACGACGCGACAGCCGGTCGATCCGGCCGCCACCGCACACGACCGTGCCGATCAGTCCGGGGATCACGCCGACCGGCCGGGAAGCCATCCCACCCGGTCCCCCGAGCAGGACGGCCCGACCGACGACCGCGGCGGACTGCCCGGCGATCACCGCGTATCCCCCGATGACCGGGCAGGTTCGCCGAGCGAGCATCCGGACGGCGTGGCCGTCTTCCCCCTTCCCGTCGACACGCCGGCGCACGCCCGACCGGACGCCCGCGAGTACGCTCCCGCCGCGGCCGGTCCGGTTGGCGACTTCCACGGAAACAACCGCGGCACCGGCGAACTCACGCTCACGGATGTGCACGGCCAGATTCAGGAAGGCCTGCGGATCATGACGCCCGAAGGGATGTCGTGGAATCCGGAGAAGGGCCATTTCGTCCTGTCCGACGGGCGCGTCGTCCGGATCGAGGTCGGCGAGACGTCGAACCGGAACGTGGCCGAATTCCGGCCCAGCGCGGACGGTTACGACGTGCGGCTGTCGAACAAGACCCGCAACGAGGACGTCGTGCGCGCGCTCGCCCACGAACTGGCCGAGATCCGCCTGTCGCAGGACCCGGACATCCTGATCGATCCGCACGATGATCGGCCCACCCGGATGTCCACCCAACTGGGTGGGCGCTTCGCCGAATTGCGGACGCTCACCACGCAGATCGATCACGCCACCATGAACCCGGCCCGTGCGGAACAGCTGCCCAGGTTGCGGCACGACCTGCACGATCTGATGGATCATCTCGGGTTCAACGATCCGGCGCACGCGCCGACCGTTGAACGCCTACTGGCCAACCATGATCCGGATCTCGCGCAGCGGCTGAAGTTGGAGGCCGATGGTGTGCTCGCCGAACGGCCGACCTTCGACCAACACCTCACCGAGGACGAATTCCAGCACGCGGCCGAGCAACATCTCGACCGACTGCACGAGCTGATGACCGGCGATCACGCCGCGGATCTCCTGCGCGCCGAACAGCAGGGACTCAACGGCCGTATGCGCGAGGAACTTTCCCGCCGCGTCTTCGAGCCGATCTTCGAAGAGGAGGCCAAGGCCTCCCGGAAGCAGGTGCCCGGGCTGCTACCGGCGCTCGACCCGGTCAACGCCGCCATCAACCATCCGACGCTGCGTGGACACGAACAGGCCGCCGCCATTCACCGGGCGATCGACGCCTTCCACGACGGCATGCCGCAGTCGGCCCGCGACGCCCTCGGCCCCGAGCGCTTCGCCCGCATGCACGCCGCCGCGGACGCCTTCGCCACCGCGCCCGACCGCATCACCGGCGTCATCGATCACGCGACCGGGCGCATGACCATCGGCAGCGAGCAGACCACCCTCGCCGACTTCCTGCACGGCATCGACCGCGCCAACCGGGGTGCGACCGACAATCACCTCACCGTCGAGTACACGGTCATCCTGCACGACGCGGTGGACGGCCTGTCCACGGTCGAGGTGCTCCCCCGCCCGCAGCCACAGCATCGACTTCCCTTGGAGCAGTATCGGTTCGGCGACGACAACCATCCCATCGACCACCGACCCCGGCCTTCCGCCCCGGCGGCAGCGGCGGGCGGGCACACCATCGATGTCGGTGTCGGCCGCGGCGCGTTCGCCGTCGAGATGACCCCGGCGGCCGACAAGGCCGGTGGCGGGCTGATCATCAAGACCGAACTCACCGACGCCGCGATCGGCGGGCAGCGCCGCCGCGATCTGGGCATCCTCGACGCGGGCCCGCTCATGGAACCCGGCTCCGTCATGGTGTACGGCGACCTGCTGGGCAATGGGCACCTGCTCGGCGGTGACATCGCCCGCGTCTTCATCAACAACGTCAGCGCCAAGCTCCCCGACGAGGCGTATCACCCGATCGCCGAACACCTTTCGAAGATCATGGCCCCCGGCGGCCAGGTCGAGATCCAGTGGGACATGAAGCCCGAGAAGCCCGACGGCGTGCGGGGCGATCGGAACCACATCCTCGGCACCAAGCTGTGGGAGGCGATGGAAGCGCCGTACCCCGACGGCGGGGCCCCGTTCAAGCTGGTGGAGCGCAAGAACTTCCCGCACCCCGGCAATCCGGACTACTACTACACCATCGACGCGGGCTCCAGTAACGAGCTGCCGCACCAGCGGATGGCCGGGTTCTCACCGCCGCAGCCCGAGCATCGGTGGATCATGGTCTACGACCCGGATTCCACTGCGACGCACGGGCTCTCGGAGCACGAACGGGCGTCGCTCCCGCACGACCAGGACACCGACAACGGTCACGCCAGCCCGATCGGCGACTTCCACGGCGACGCGCGCGAGGGCGAGGCGAACCTGAAGCCGGAGTTCGTGCTCGACCAGATCCGGGACAATCTGGGGCTCATCACCCCGGAGGGCGTCGCCTGGAACCGCGACGAGCACCACTTCCTGCTCCCCGGCGACGGTGGCACCGTGAAGGTGACCGTGGGCGCCACCAGCGACGGCAATGTGGCCGAATTCCACGCTCGGGCCGACGGTTCCGGATACGACGTGGTGCTCTCGGAGCGGGCCCGCAACGAGGACGTGGTGCGGGCGCTCGCACACGAGCTGGCCGAGATCCGCCTGTCGCAGGACCCGGACATCCTGATCGATCCGCACGATGATCGGCCCACCCGGATGTCCACCCACCTGGGCGGCCGATTCGCCGAAATGCGGGTGCTCGAGGCGCATATCGACCGCGCCATCGCCGATCCGGCTCGCGCGCATGAGCTTCCACGACTACGTCAGGACCTGCGCGATCTCGCCGACCACCTCGGCATGAACGATCCGACGCATGCCGCCACCGTGCGCGATCTGCTGACCGCACACGATCCGGAGCTCGCACAGCGATTCAGGCTCGAAGAGCAGGGCCTGCACGAGCATCGGCCGACCTTCGACCCCCACCTGACCGAATCCGACTTCGAGCACTCCAGCGCTGAACACCTGGATCAGTTGCAGCACTTGCTGTCAGGCGACCACGTGGCCGATGTGGTGCGGACCGAGCAGCTGGCGCTCGATGGGCGCATGCGCGAGGAGCTGGCGCGCCGCGTCTTCGACCCGCTCTTCGACGCCAGCACCAAGGCCGCCCGCAAGACCGTCGACATCGAATACCTGCTCAACGCGCTCGACCCGCTCAACGCGGCGATCAATGACCCGACGCTGAGCGGCGTCGACCGCGCCGAGGCGATGAAGATGGCCATCGCGCGCTTCCGCGACGATATGCCCGAGAAGTTCCACGAGGCCATCGGCACGCAGGTTTTCCACGATATGTACCGGGCCGCCGACACCGTCGCGTCCGGCATGGACCGGATCAATGCCGTGATGGACCACGCCACCGGCGTGCTCGTCGTGGACGGCGAGGCCACCAACCTCGGCGATTTCCTGCGCCAGGTGGACAGCGCCAATCGCGGCGCGGGCGAGAACGGGCTCAATGTCGAGTACACGGTGGTCGTGCACGATGCCGTGGACGGCCGGTCCGCCGTCGAGGTGCTGTCCCGGCCGCGGCCGCAGCACCGGCTGCCGTTGGAGCAGAATGTGTTCGGCGAGAACAACACTCGCATCCGGCACGAGCGGCTGCCCGCCGCTGGCGTCGAGGGCCACACCATCGATATCGGCGTTGGGCGCAGCGCCTTCGCCGTCGAGATGACCCCGGCCGCGGACCGTGCCGGCCGCGGGCTGATCATCAAGACCGAACTCGCCTCCGAATTCCCCATCAAGGGACAGCGCCGACGCGATCTCGGCATCCTCGATCCCGGACCACTGACCGAGCCGGGCACCGTCATGGTCTTCGGCGACCTGCTCACCCAGGGCAATATCCTGACCGCCGCACCCACCGGCGAGGTGGCGCGGATCTTCATCAACAATGTCAGCGCCGAGCTGCCCGATGCCGTCTACCACGACATCGCCGCGCGACTGCCCGAGACCCTCGCCCCGGGTGGGCGCGTCGAGGTGCAGTGGGACATGAAGCCGGAGACGACCGACGGTAAACCCGGCGATCGCAACCACATTCTGGGCACCAAGCTGTGGGAGGCCATCGAATGGCACTACCGGGACCAGGAGAACCCGTTCAAGCGGACGTCCCAGGAGTTCCCGCATCCCGGCAATGACAACTACGACTACACCATCGACGCCGGTGCCAGTAACAAGCTGAATACCGCGCTGATGGCGACCTATAACCCGCCGCTGCCCGAACACCGCATGGTGATCACCTACGATCCGCATTCGACTGGTGAGCAAGGACATTCGATCCCAGCGGCACCGCGTGCCGACCACGGCACGGCGAGCCCGGTCGGCGAATTCCGCGGTGATGCGCGACCCGAGGGCGCGCAACCGCTGACGCGGGAATCCATGGTGGACACCGTCGAGCGCAATCTCCGGCTCATCGAGCCCGAGGACGTCGTGTGGAACCACGAGGCGGGCCGGTTCGAGATGACGCACGACGGGCGCACTCTCGACATCCGGGTGGACGTCGGTCCGACAACCGGCAACGCGGTCGCCGAATTCACCGCGCGCACAGACGAATCCGGACGCGTCACCGGATACGACATCCAGGTTTCCCCACACGCCCGGGACGGGGACGTCGTCCGCGCGGTGGCGCACGAGCTGGCCGAGATCCGGCTGGCGCACGACGAGCACGTGGTCATCGATCCGGTCGACGATCGGCCCACGCGCATGACCTCGCATCTGGGCGGCCGCTTCGCCGAACTGCGCGTGCTGGTCGAGCAGATCGGTGAGGGCGTCGCCGCACGCGTGAAGCCCCATCTCCTGGCGCCCCTGCGCCGCGATCTCAGCGATCTGATGCACCACCTGGGACTGCACGATCCCGAGCACGCGCCCACCGTGGAACGGCTACTGGCCCGGCATGATCCGGACCTGGCGCGACTGATCGATCAGCTGCGCATACCGGATGACGGAGTCCTGCGCCCCGGGCCGGTGGACCACGACGCCACGCCGACCGCACACGATCTCGGACGCATCCGGCAGTTGCGCGCATTGGCGGAAGGGGCGCAGGCGGGCCACGACACCGCCACCCGCCGGGAGGCGCTGGCTCTGGTCGAACGGCTCGGATTGCGGGAGGGCACACCGGGCGCGGCCGATCGGCGTGCGATCGTCTCCGAATACCTGACCGAGCGGGCGCGCGGGCACGTCGAAGAACTACTCGCCGACGTCGGCCGCCGCGACACCGAATTGTCCGCTCCCGACCGGGAATACGTCGAGACCGTCCGCCTCGAGCGCCGGGCCGCGGACGCGATCGATTACCTGTCCATCCCGACCCACGGTGCCATCCTTCGGACCCAGATGGTCTACCGGGCCGAGCTGGCCGAGCATCTCGCACAGGCACACCAGGCGACGGACTCGGGACCGCTGCGGCTCGTCGGCGACCATCACATGGTCGAGGATCCCCGAACCGGGGAACGCTGGTTCCGATGGCCGCCGAGCACACACGAATATCCCGACCACACGCCGGTGCCGGACATCGGGCTCCCCACCGATCCCGACCGCCGGCTGCCGACCGATCCACAGCAACTGCACCACGAGTGGCAGAACCTGTCCCTCGAGGAGCGGGACGCCTGGCATCGCGCGGACCCGTTCATCGGAAACCGCGACGGCATACCGCACGCCGACCGCGATCGATACAACCGGCAGACCTTCGACATGCTGCGGCACCAGGCCGAGCAGGACATGCTGCGGGCACAGGCCGAACCGGAGACACCGGAGGTGCTGGCCGAGCGCAAGCGGATACAGGAGCGCCTGGACATCATTCGGGACATGTGGGACAAGTATCTGAGCCTGCCGACCGAAGAGGGCATGCCCGCCGTCCACCTGTCCTACATCGACGAGAAGCTCCAGTACATCTACGCCCTGGGCGATCCGGATACCGCCCAGAACGTGGCCATCGAGGTGGCCGGTGCGTTCCGGCGGCGCAGCGGCGTCGGCTACGCACTCGAGACGCTGGCGCAGGTGCGGCAGGCCGCCCTGGCGATCGACCCGAACGCGGAGACGTCGGTGATCCTGTTCGGCGCCTACAACAATCCGAATTCGCTGATCCAGGGCATGCATTCCGAGCACGGCGAGGGCGGCGCGGCGAAGCTGCGGGAATTCCACGACGGGCTGCGGGCCACCCATCAGGGACCGCCCGCGAACACCACCACCATCGCGCACTCGTACGGCGGCGTCACCGCGGGGCACGCGGCCGGGCACGGGCACGAATTGAATACCGACGCGCTGGTTTTCATCGGCGCCATCGGCTCCGGCGTCACGAATGTCGGCGATCTCCGGCTGACCGGCGTCGACCCGGCCGAGACCGGCGACCATGTCTTCGCGACCATGGCCGAATACGACTCGCTCATGCTGATGCCGCCCACCCACGGGCCCCTGCCCAGCGATCCGGAGTACGGCGCTAGGGTTTTCGAGTCCGGCACCGAACCTACCCGGACGCGGCTGGGCTGGAATCCGGATGACCACGGCGGTAAGAACTACTTCAGCGCCGCGCACGAGTCGTACCGGATCCTGGGAATGATCCTGACCGGCAACGCCCATCGGCTGCGCTGACAACGTACACGCGTGCACCCTTCGAATCGACGAAACGAGGACCGAATGCCGACGGCGACCACGCAGAGTGCCGCCCGCGCACAACTGTTGCGGCACTTCGGCGAGACCTTGCGCGCGCTGCCCGTCGAGCTGTCGCTGGCGCTGCGCCATCCGGACCTGCCCAAGGCGGTGTTCCACCGCGGCGTCACGCTGCCCTGGGACGGCAGCGATCCCGACAACCCGCTGGTATTCCTGGATATCCGGTACTGGGTGCTCGGCACCACGCCCGAGACCTCGGATCGATATCTCGATCTCGTGCTGCGGGCGTGGAGCGAACAGGGCTGGTCGACGAGCTCCGAGCCGGACGAGTTCCCCCGCGTCGGCTACGCGCACACACCAGATGGGTACAGCTTCGCCCTCACTCAGAGCGTGAACGGATACCTCAGCCTGGCCGGATCGACTCCGCCTTTCGACCCGGATTCCGAGGCGGGAGAACCGCTTCCCGCCGTTATCGAGCATCCGTAGGAGTAACCCAACTCTCGGGGGCTCTCAGGGGTTTCATCCCTGAAACCCCTCGAGACTTCCTGGGGCTCCGCCGCCGATCAGAGGTTGGTGAAGTCGGTCGAGTTGTCGACCTCGACCTGGCCGAAGGTGGTGGCTTGATTCCGCACCACCGCGGCCAGCCTGCGTAGCTCGTCCACGCCGAGACCGCTCTGCGACACGAAGGACGCGCCGACGGCGGTGAGGGTTTCGGCTGCGGCCAGGGACACCTTGTCGGAGCCGGCGGCGGGCACCGAGAGCGCCGGGGTGTCCGCGCCCAGCGCGGTTTCCAGCCGGTCTGCCATGGCTTCCAGGTCGGCGGCGGCGGCCAGCACCGTGTCGGCGTCGAAACGCACACCGCCCAAGTTGAATTCGCTCATTGTCCCTCCCTTTCCGCGCGAATCTTACCGTGTCGCCCGGACATACAACGACCCGGTTTCCGTACCCCGAAACGCTCGGTCACTGTGCCGGGCGCGGCCCGTTGGTGCCGACCGCGCCGACCACCGGGACACCGGTGTAGCCCAGTTCGCCCACGACCTCGTCGCCGTGCTCGGCGGTGACCATATTGGTGCGCACTTCCTCATCGGCGTCGCCGGCTTGCGCGGACGCGCCCGCGGCACCCATCGGCGGCACCATCCCGCCGCCCATGCCGGTCGCGCCGGTGGCGGGCATAGGGGTCGGCACGGCGACGGGCGGCGTGGTGGTCGCGCTCATGGTGCGCGGGCTGGCCTGGCCGAGGGGAGTCGAAGGCGTGCCCAAGCCGTCCAGACCGCCCATCGGGGCCATGCCGCCACCGCCGAGGGCACTCGAATCCGTCGGCGCGGCAATCTTTTCCGCATCGGGGGTCGGCTCCACAGTCGAGGTCTGGCTGATCGACTGGAGCTGCTGCAACTGCTGCACGCCCGTGCTGGCCGCGCTGCTCACCGGCGAGATCAGGCTCAGCAGCTGCGTCACCTGCGAGAGCGAATCCACGCCCTTCGGGGCGTCGGTGACCTTCACCTTGTGTCCGGCCGTGGTCATATTGGCGCTGTGCACCGTCATCTCGGTGCGGGTCTTGGCCACCACCGCGGTCGCCTCCGCGGCCGTCTCGCTGGCCAGGGACAGCAGGAACGCCTGCCCGGGCGGGGTGCCGATGAACGGTGCCGCCACCGTGACACCGGTGACGAACTTGGTGATGATGGCCGACATCAGGGCCGCGCCGGTGGCCACCGAGGTCGCCGCGCCGGCCATGACCGTTTTCTGGTGCAGGTTCTGGCCTTCCAGCTCCAGCGCGTTGGTCTGGGCCGCGGCGCCCTTCTCGGCCGCGCCGGTCGCACCGTCGCCCTGCCACGAATTCGAGCCGGCCAGCGACATGACCGACTGGGCGATCGACATCACCTGCTGCAGCGCGCTCGAGACGCCCGAGAGCATCTTCGACGCGTCCAGGCCCTGACCCAGCTGGCCGGTGCCGAACGCGGAGGCCAGATCGGTGAGCGGTTTGGTGAGCGCGGTCAGATCCAGGGTGGGCAGCGGCGGCATGTCCGGCAACGGCGGAAACGCCGGAAGCTGCGGCAACGCGGGCAGGCCCAGCGTCTGCAGGACGTCGCCCACCGGGCTGTCCAGCAGCGGCGCGAAGTTGGTGTCGCGCAAGGCATCCGCCACCGACTGACCGGCGGCCGCGGTCGGTGTGGCCTGCACGGCGCCGGTCGAGCCCTGGTCGAAGGGCGTACTCACAGGTCCCGCGACAACGAGAGGAAGTCGACGCCCGCGGCCTCATCGGTGGCCTCGTAGCCCGCCGCCGCCTCGTAGGCGGTGACGGCGGTGCCCGCGTGCACGGCGGCCAATTCGGCCACCGAGGACAGGTGATTGCCTTGCGCGCCCGCGTAACTCAGCAGGAAGTCCTGCCCGATCAGGCCGAAGACCGGCACCAATCCGGCGACCGTGGCGACCTGGTCGACCGCGGCGGCGCCGGCGACAGCGCTCGCCATGGTGGCAGAGGCGTCTCCGTAGGCGCGGATCGCATCCGGTGTGGCAACGAGGTGGCTGCTCATGAGACCCCCATCGGGAAGATCATTTCGAATCGAACTATACAGAGCGGACATTCGCCCGGCATAGCGAAGAGTTCACGAACTGACGAACAGACCAGTGAACGCCGGGTATTCCGCAGGTTACCCGGGTGGCATCGGATGCCGTTGCCGCACCGTATATTTCATCGCCATCAGATCGGGCGCAGCCAGCTGTCGGGTTCGGTCTCGTACTCCTGTTCCTCGACGTATTCCTGGCGGGTCACCTCTGCCGCGGTCGGCAGACCGGTCAATGCCAGCAGCTCGGGGGCCAGACCCGCGGCCTGCAGCTGGGCGCGCCGCTCGATCCCGGCGCGGGCCGCGGACTGGCGGCACAGGCGCAGGATTTCCGCCGCCAGCAGCTCCGGGTCCTCGCGCAGGCGATCGCGTTCCACCGAAATCGCCCGGGGCAGGCCCGCTTCCGTGGTGGTCACCACGATCGCGCCGGTTCGCGAGGACAGGGTGAACTCGGTCGGGAAGTCCGGGGATTCCACGGGCGCGTCGTTCCCTTCACTCATCGGCCATCACCTGTACCACCTCCGCGATATGGGCATCAAGGGTCTGGACCAAGCGGCGGCGGTCGGCCGCGGCGGCCACCGGGGGATACTCGCCGGTGACCACATAGCGGCCGTCGTCCTCGAGGTCACGCCAGTGCAGGCGGTAGCGCGCGATGCCGCGCGGGCCGAAACGCGAACGGCCCTGCACCACATCGATGGCGCCCATGCTCGGCGCGGGGGCGGCCAGGAAGTCGGCGGCGCGGGTGACGACGGTCCCCTCCAGGGTTTCGTGCGCGGGCGACATGCCGAAGTCGTAGTCGGTGTCGTCGGTGTCCCGGGTCTCGGCGAGCACCAGATCGCCGCCCTGCGCGCCCGGGAAGTCGCGGCCGGCCGGGGTATCCGGCAGCGCCGCCACGACCCGCTCGGCCAGTTCCTCGGCATAGAACTCCGAGAGCGTGAAACCGCTACCGTGCCGGTAGGTTTCGCCTGGATGCTGCACGAGCAGGTATCCGGCATCGCCCGAACGTACGCCCAGCAGGCGAATGCGGGCGGATGCGGCGAGAACGTCCCGGCCGTCCCAGCCTTCCACCTCGACCCGCACCTCCGGCGTGAGGACGGCCCGCAGCACATCGGCGTAGTCGGCCTCTCGCGCGCGCAGGCTCTCGCGGGCGCGCGCGATATTCGCCAGGTGGTCGTTCCACCACTCGGTGCGGCTGGCGAAGGTCAGCGGGTGCGGCAGGAACTCCTCGCCCAGGCCCTGCCACAGCGACAGGAACTCGAGGTCGGTGAACTTCCAGGTCCGAAGCACAGATTCAGCCCTCCACCACGGGCTTCGCCACGATCGGCGCGGTGCCCATGGCCTCGTCCAGGTACTCGTTGGAATCCAGGAAGTCCGGGCGCTTGTGCTCCTTGCCCTGGGCTCCGTGCGCACCGCCGCCGCCATGGCCCATGCCGCCCATGCCGCCGCCCATGCCGCTCGTGCCGGAGCCGGAGGCGATACCCGCGCGGGCGGAACCGGCGGCGATGCCGCTCTCCACCGCCTCCTCCGCCACGGCCGCACGCGGGAACAGGCGGGCATTGGCCACCTCGGCCAGCGGCTTGATCGGGGAACCGCCGGGACCGCCACCGCCGGGGGAACCGCCCTGCGGCACCTTCAGATTGTCGAGCAGATTGGTCAGCGGGGAATCCTTCAGCGCGTCCTTCAGGTCCTGCTGCTTCTTCTGGTCTGTGGTCTGTCCCGTCGTGGAGGCCATCGACTGCAGCGCGCTCTGCAGACCCGACAGCGCGGACTGGCCCGAATTCGAGGAACTCGGGTTGGATGAATTCTGGTTCGTGCCATCGGGATTCGAGCCGTTCGGCGAGGTGCCGTTCGGATTCCTGCCGTTGGGGTCGGTCTTGGTCGGATCCTTGCCGTTGGGATCCTTGCCGTCCTTGCCGTTGGGATCCTTGCCGTCCTTGCCGTGCGGGTCCTTCTGATCCTTGTCCTTCGGATCGTCCTTGCCCGGATGCGCGCCCTTGGGGTCGGTCTTTCCGCCCGGCTTCTTCGCGCCCGGATCGCCTCCGCCCGGACCGGTCGGCGTGACTCGGCCGGTCGGGCCGCCGGACCTCGGATCCGGCCGGGTGCCGCCGTAATCCGAGCGCGGGTTGTCCGAGGGGTTCCGCGTGGGCGGTTTGGTGGGATCCACCAGGATCGGAATCGTCGTGCTGGAGTTGCCGATTCCCGGGATGTACCAGGCGGTGAAGGCGGCGGTGCCGGTGTTGATGATGTACGTTTCGGTGGAGGTGCCCTTGAAGCTGTCCTCCCAGTTGCGCGGCATGCCCGCCTTGGTCTGGTTCAACCAGGTGGCGGTGTAGAGCAGATTCTCGGCGACGGCCCACAGGTCCGTGGAGAATTCCGTACCCTGCGCCTCGAAGGCCTGACACGCGGCGATCGCGGCGTCGGCACCCTGACCCGTCCAATGGCCGTCGGACTCCAGCCGTTTGACCGCCCCGGTCAAGCTCTCGAACGACGAGCCGACCACCTGCGCGATCCACTTCCACAGGGCGCTGCGGTTGGCGATCGGCGTCGGGTCGATGCCCTGCCCCACGTCGAAGAACCACTTGCCGTCGTGATGGGTCGGGTCCTCGGGGCCGATCGCGTCGGTATAGCGGCCCGATTTCTCCTTCGCGACCTTCGCCATGTCGCCCATGCCGTTGCTGTCGGAGGGCGTCGGCGACGATGAATCCGACCAACTCGACAGCTGCGTCGTGCCGTCCAACGGGATTCCGTCGAAGTGCATGTCGACGACGGCCTGGGTCTTGAGCTTGTCGAAGTCCGACTTCGATTGATCGTCGGTCTCCCGGTATGTCTTGCCCGCCGCCGTGAAGGTGTCGCCCATGGCGTTCAACAGGGAGATGTAGTCATCGATGATTCCGCCGACGCGGCCGCCCTCCTTGGCGAAACGATCCTGGAGGTTCAGAGCCGACTGCAGCACACCGTTATTGCTGAAACCGGAGTACTGATCGAGCAGATAGGCGTAGCCCTTGGCCGCGTTCAGCGCGTTGATGGCCTCGGCGGCGTACTTGGCGCCCGCCTCGGCCGAGCCCGGGTCCAGTTGCAGCCGATCGTGTTTCAAGTGCGCGTCCCGGGACAGTCCGAGCCAAGGGTTGTCGATCTTGCCACCGTCACCCATGTACCGCTCCTAACTCGACCAACACATGAAAGATTACGGGCCGCCGACGCAGATTCCACACTCGTCCGACTCGCTTCACTGCGAATGTCGTTGGCGGAACCGCTGTTCCAGTCCCGGAAGGTAGACCGACGCGGGCATGCTGGAGGTGGTCTGTTCCACCACGCCGTCATCGGCGACGTAGTAGAGGGCCCGATCGATCATGAGCTCATCCGGCTCGGTGGGCGCGTACACCATCCAGCCGACCGGAAGCCGTTCGGCGCGAAGCCGATCCAGCGGATAGGCGGGGGTTTCCTCGCCCGCGGTGCGCACATGGTGGCGGACCGCGTCCAGCGCCTCGGACTCGGGCAGGGGATCCGGACCCAGCCGGGCCACCCCGGCCAAGGTCAACTGGTAGTGCGCGCCATCGAGGTCCGCGGTTGCCCCGAAGGCCGCCAGGAGCACGGCGCGGGTGACATCGGACCGCTCGGCGGCGGTCACGAATTCCACTACGGCCGAACGCTGTTCGGAGGTGGGCGCCTCGGCGACCAGACCGCTGATCACCTCGACGGCGGTGGTGGCCGTCCAGATGCCCGGCACGGCGGCGGCCACGTCGGCGGCGGCCGGGGACTCGCCGCGATACCAGCGACCACGCTCCCACCAGTAGCAGAAGGTGAGCAGGCCGCCACCCGCGCGGGTGTTCAGCACTGGGTTGGCGACCCACTCCGGCGCACCCGCGAACAGGCGCGGCAGCGGGCCTCGGCCGTTATAGGCGGCCGCCAATTCCGGTGCGTTCCAGACACCTCCGGACAACACCGCGCGACCACCGGGCAGCAGGTACAGCGACGAACCGGATCGGCGCGAACCCTCGAACCAGCCGAACGACGGCAGCACCCGTGGACCCCACTCCGAGCCGACCGCCACGAAGGCGGCGGAGATGGCGGCCCAACGCGACCACAGCAGTGCGAACCTCGGGAAGTCGTCCTCGGAAACCACCGGGAGATAACCGGATTCGCGATCCGCGCGTGCCGCGACGGCGGCCTGCAGCGGATCTCGGGTCTGACGGTTGTCGTGCCGCAGATAGGCGGCCAGCCACATCGGCAGGTCATCGCGCGGGTAGGCCACGAGGTCGGCGAGGTAGTCCCGCGGATCGAACATCTGGTCGGCCGGGAACGGCTCGTCACCATAGTCGTGGTCGACGCTCAGTTCGCCCGCGGCGGTGACCTCCAGTTCCAGCCGCCACCAGGGGTCGCCGAACTCGGCGGAGAGCCGGCGGTGCTCGGCCACCAGCGCGAGGATCTCCGTGGGCGGCAGGATCTGCGCGCCGCGCTGCTGGTCGTCGAAGAACACGACCCGCGTCCGCTGGCCATTGACCGTGAGGGCGAACGCGGCGCTCAGGCGCACCCAGCCCTGCGGGCCCAGTTCACGCAACTCCCCCGCGATACGGTGGGCCAGGTTGCGGGCGCGCTGCGGGACGTCGATCACCGGGGCGGTCATGCTGAAACCGATATCGGGATCGGAATCACCCGGGACGTTGGAGGTTTCGATCATCTCGCGGGTCTGCGACCCGGCCGGATCCCGATCCGCGCTCGGCATGCCGATGACGGCGGCCAGACCGTCGAACTCGGGGAGATCGGTATCGTCACCAAAGGACGGCGGCCCGGCATCGCGCGCCGCCGGGGGCGCGATTCCGGCGGATGCGGCTGCGCCGGTGCGGTTTTCGCTGTCGTCACGGGAAATCGTCACACGCAATCTTCTCCTCGGCCCACGACGGCACCGCCCACGAGGCGAGCCGGATCAGGTCCGTCAGCTACCCTCTGCCGATCCCTGCTGCCGTTCGCGGGCGGCCTTCCGCTCTTCGCGTTCTTCGAACCAATTGTCCATTTCCTCTTGCCAGCGTTCGGCATTGCTGCCGTCGAGCTGACCGGCGAAGGCCCGTCTGGCGGCATCGATCAGCTCGGGGGTGGCATTCGGATACGCCTCGGCGATGGCCCAGAGGGCGTCCTGGGTGTCGTCGTCCAGACCGGTGGCGGTGTGCACGCCACGGCCCGCCAAGACATGCGTCAGCACCTCGTCGAAGTTCTCCCGCAACTCATCGTCGCTGGGGTGGCCGTGCCGCATGTCCTTCTCCTCCCTGTGCCGAGCCGGATCTCAGCATCACATATTCCGATCGACCGCGCGGTTGCGGGAACCGTAAGAATCGGCGAACTCGGCCACGGATCACCCGAAGATGCCCGCCCGCCGCTGGGGATCGGAAAGCACATCGCGAATCAGCAGACCCAGATCGGCGTCCTGTGGGACGGTGCGATAGCGCACCTCGCACTGCTGAGTGCCGCCCACACCGACCAGCAGGCGGTTGAAGCCCTGCTGAGTGCGCTCCCAGTACACGTCAGCGCCCATCCGGTCCACCTCTATGGCCTGATCGCCGACCCGCAGCACCAGCCCCGACTGGGGATCGCGGTAGAAGATCACCCGCAAGCCGTCCATATCGTCGTAGACGCCGGCCAGCGAACCCGCGCCGACCGGGGCCGAGTTCAGCTCACCGGTCAGCGGGTTCAGCATGGCGAACTCACCGAAACCGGAATGCGAGCGCAGGTAGACCCCGGAGCCCGAGGACGCCGGACCCGACGCTCGCGGGAAACGGTTGCCACCGCGCGAGCGGCCGCCATTGGACGCGCCCGGCTGCTGGCCGCCGGGCGCGCCGCCCATCGGGCCACCCGGGAATCCACCCGAGGCTCCGGGCGCGCCGTTCGCGCCATTACCGTTGGCGCCATTGCCGTTGGCGCCGACACCGTTCTGGCCGTAGCCGCCGGACGGATTGTTGTCCGGCATGGCATTCCAGCCAGGCGCACCGTGCGGACCATGGGGCGCGGAGCCATTGGGCCCACCGGGTGCGTGCGGGCCCAGCGTCCCGCCCGGCGTCGACGGCGAGCCCGGATAGCCGGGATCCCGCCCGTCGGGCGAGCCCGGGTAGCCAGGGTTCTGTCCGGGCGATCCCGGGTAGCCGGGATTCTGCCCGTCGGGCGAGCCGGGCCATTGCGGGGACCCGTTGGGCCACTGTGGGGAACCGCCCGGCTGCTGTGAACCGGGCCACGAACCCCACGGCGGCTGTTGGCCGTTCGGCGGCAGCTGACCGCCCGGCCAGCCGGGGTCAGGCGGCGTCGGCACAACCGGATACGAACCACCTGGCGGCGTCTGCCCATGGGGCGGTATCACCGGGGGCTGTGGCAGGTGCGGCGGCTGCGGCATGTGTGGTGGCTGCGGCATGTGTGGTGGCTGCGGCATGTGTGGTGGCTGCGGCATGTGTGGTGGCTGCGGCAGGTACGGCTGACCCGGCATCGCCCCGCCTGGCATTCCGGGCCCACCAGGGTACGGCTGCCCGCCCGGTCCACCGGGCGGCAGCGGATTCGGCGGCTGCGGTGGATTCGGCGGTGCCGGTGGCTGTGGCGGATTCGCATCCGGCGGCAGCGTCCACGGCGCCGCCTCCTGTGACGGCTGCGGCGTGTACTGCGGGAACTCCGGATGGAAGTCCCGAGGCACCTTTGGCAAATGCGACCGCACATGCTCCCAATTCGGCCCCGACCGCGACGAATCCGGTTCGCCCCCGCGACCCGAGGAGTCACCGGGGTCGGCGCCATCGTTGCCGGATTCCGGCTTCTGCCCACCTGCCTCTCCACCCGCACCCGAACCGAACTCGGCCGATGGGACAGCACCATTCCCCACGTCCCCGGACACCTTAGGCGGCAGCGTCTTGGCGGCCTCCATGCCGCTCTGTTCGTCCCCGCGATTCGAGGGATCTGCGGAGTCGGCGCCATCGCTGCCAGAGCCCGGCTTCTGCCCACCTGCCTCTCCACCCACACCCGAACCGAACTCGGCCGATGGGACAGCACCATTCCCCACGTCCCCGGAAATCCTGGGCGGCAGCATCTTCCCGGCATTCATGGCGCTCGGCTCGCCGGGATCACCCCCGTCACCGCTCGCCGGCTTCTCCACACCCGCCGTCGCCGAGGCGGATTCCGCGACCAGGACGGATTCATCCTCGGATCTATCAGAAGCCCTGGGCGGCAGTACCTTCCCGGCCTCTACCCCCCTCGACTCGTCGGCGTCCTTCTCGTCACCGCTCGCCGACTTCTCCACATCGGCCGTCGCCGAAGCGGATTCCGCGACCGGAAGGGATCCGTCCTCGGATCCGTCGGAAGTCTTGGGCGGCGGCGTGTTCCCGGGTGCGGTGGCGTGTTCGGCAGGGACTTTGGTGGTGATGACCTGGGTGACAACGGAATCGGGGTCGGTGGTGGGCTTGGCGGCGTCGCCGGTGTCGGTGGCGGGCTTCGGGTTGTGGCCCGGGGCCGGGCCGCCCGCGTCGGAATCGGGGCCGTTCGGGTTCGAATTCGGGTCGCCGGGGTCGGCTTCCGGGTTGCCGGGGTGCGGGAGGTTGTCGTCGACCCACTGGGCCAGGGCGTCGGCCTGGTGGGAGTGTTCGGCCGCGTGGCGGAGATCTTCGAAGGCGGTGGCGCTGCCGGGGCCGTTCGCCAGCACCGTCTTGCCCTGCAGGTACTCGATCGTCGGATCGATGGCCTCGGGGGTGAGATCGGACTCGGCGACGCGCAGACCGGTCGCGGCGTGGAAATCGGCAATGGCCTGCCGCAGGGCGGCGCGGGCGTCGTCGCGGGCCGATTCGGCCGCCTCGTGCGGAGTGATCTCGGCGCGGACGTGGGCGGCCCACAGTCGCTTCAGCTCGGTGGACCAGCGGTCGGCGGCGGCTCGGGCCTGATCGACCCGGTCTGCGGCGGCGCGCAGGCCGTCGTCGTGTGCGGCGGCCGCGGCCGGATCGGTCGGCTTCGGGGCGACCGCGACCGCGGCCCGGTCGGTCTGGGCCGCGCGGAGTTCCCGCTGCGCCGCGGTCGATTCCCGGCGAGCGGTATCCAGGGGCGTCTCGGCGGACCTGGCGTGCGCCCGCGCCTCGGCCTCATGACCGGCAATGAGTTCCTCGATCTGATGCACTCGCACGGTCGCGTCGTGCAGACGCTGGATGAGCGGCGTGGCCGTCGCCTGTTCCTCCGGGGTGCGGGCGTGCTGCGCCGCCTCGGCGAGGGCGTCGTGATAGCGCTCGGGCGTCAGGTCGGCGGGATCGACCCGCACACCCCGGGTCGCGCTATCGCGCTCACGGAGGGCCTGATCGAGTGCCCGGCGCAGGGTGTCCACCGGGACCTCACCCGGCCGGGCACCGGCCATGAGCGACCGGTCGAGCTCGTGCTCGGCCGCACGAAGACCGTGCTCGGCCTCGTGGTAATGCTCTGCCGCAGCACGCAGTTCGGCGACCCTGGCCTCATGGTGGGGGCGCATGGCATCGAGCATGGGCAGCTGCCGGAGATGCTCGATCGTGGCGGGCAGCCGCTGCGGGGTCAGGTCCGCGGCGTCGATCCTGCGGCCCGGAGCGCCCTCGAGATGCGGCGGGTGCTCGTCGGGGTGGGTGATCCGCGACAGTGCGTAGTCGCGGGCGTTGCGTGCGTGCTCGAACTCCGCACGCGCACTGTGGAGTTCGCGCGCGGCCCGCATCGGGCGCAGCGGCTGCGGCGGCGTCCGGGACGGAGCGGTCGTTTCGTTGTATTCGTGCGCGAGCCGGCGCAGCGCCTCGATATCGGCGGCCCGCTCGCGGACCTCGGCGCGCAATTCCTCGACAGCAGCGCGGGTTTGGGCATCGTCGGGACGCTCGAACTTCTCGATCTTGCCGTCGCGGTAGGCCTCGTATGCCTTCGCCAGACGCGCCGGATCGTCGCCGAGTTCCAGGCCCTGGAGCCGAGCCCACGCGGAATCAACCCAGGAGGGATCGTCCAAACGGGGTGGCTCACCCATCAATTCGGGATCGAAGCCGCGCAGCAGGGCGGGGGCGGCCGGATCGTTGATGGGCAGCTCGCCCTCCGCCACCCTGGGATCAGTACTCGGGTCGAAGCGCAGATCGTTGTGATAGGGGTCGATGCCGCTGAGCGTGCGCGCGTATTCGGCCAGTGCGTCGACCAGTTTCGGCTGCTCCAGCGAACGGTGCTGCATGTCGTTGATCGCGCGCAGCAGGGCCTTGGGGGCGATGCTCTTCGCATCGGGCTCGAACCGGTCGGCGGTCTTGTTGTATTTGCCGGCAAGCAACTTCCCGCGCGGGACACCGAGACGCTCCGCCAGGCGATCGCGCGCGGCCAGCGCCGCCCGTTCGTCCACGCCGCGCACCGACTTCGCGTAGCGGACCAGATCCTCGACCGCCTGCAGTCGCCGCACATTGCGCAGGCCGGGATCGGTCAGGGCCCGCGCCAAGCTCTCCGGGGTCAGTTCGGCGGGCTCCAGATCGAGACGGTGCGCCAACTGCTGCAGGGCGGCGTTCAGATCGTTGAACGACTCGATGTCGTCACTGCTGCGCATGAAGTCGCGGATGCCCTCGATCTGCGCGGCGTGCAGTGCGTTGTCGTGTTGCAGGGCCTTGATGGTGTCGGCCAGTTTGTCGGGTGCGAGACTGTCCAGATCGACGCCCAGCTTGGCGGCCAGTTCATCACGTGCCGTGTGCAATTCGTCCGGCGAACGAGTCTGCTCGGGCGCGGCGGGCGGGGCCAGGTCGGCGGGCGGGGCCAGGTCGGCGGGCGGATGGTCGACGACCCGCCACGGGCCCGCCGGATGGTCGCGCACCGTGGTGGTGGGAATGGTCTCGCCACCGACCTCGGGCTCGTGGAAGCGTGCCTCGGGAGTGTGTTCCGCGACGACGTGCGTCTGCCCCTGCTCGTCCATCCTGACGGTCCGGAAGTCCAGTCGTAGACGACCGTCATTGAGCTGACGTCCGATCTCCGGGTGGTCGGCGAGGTATTCGGCCAGCGCCCGCTCGTGCGCGCCATCGGCCCTGATCACCGTCAGGCGGGGCGGATCACCCGGCAGTACGGACACTCCGCGATCGAGTGGCGCACCGCCGTGCTCGTCGGTCCAGATGCGGGCCGCATCGTCGGCGATATCGTTCGCCGTGGCGCGCAGTTCGGAGTCGGCGCGCACGTATTCATCGACGGCGCGGCCGAGATCGGCGATCTGGTCGGCGTGCTCGCGCACCGCCATGCGCAATTCGGACACAGTGTGCGGCAGGCGTTCCGGGGTCAGCTCGTCGAGGCCGACACCCAGCAGCTGGGCCCAGTTGCCCCGCTCCTCGCGGACCTGGTCGCGGTCCAGGCCCTGGGTGAAGAGCACGCCCTCCTTGCGGGTCAGCAGTTCCTCGGGCGAAAGGTCGTCGAAATGCAGGGCGGGCTCGCCGCCATTGGGGCTGGCGTCCCATTCGAGGGCGGTGAACAGCGGGGCGTCCTTGTCGAACAGCCCGAGCTTCCGAGCCAGGCGCGAAACCGCCCAGTCCCGGCGGGTCGGATCGCTGTGCACCAGCTCGCGCAGGAAGCGGCCCAGTGGATCCTTGTCGAAGTAGTTGATGTCGCGGCTGTAGGGGATGCGGGCGTCTTCGGCGTTGTAGCGCTGGGCGGCGTCGAACAGCGCCTCCACCGCTCCGGCTCGGCGCAGCATCACGTATTTCGTCTCGTCGACCAGGCGGCGCAGCGTCTCCGGATCGGCCGTGCGCACGTCGATGCCTTGGCGCGCGGCCTGTTTCAGGACCTCGCGCAAGGCCGCATCCCGGACGTCGAGGCCGTCTGCG
This sequence comes from Nocardia sp. CA-151230, assembly GCF_050942175.1. Classification (NCBI taxonomy): domain Bacteria; kingdom Bacillati; phylum Actinomycetota; class Actinomycetes; order Mycobacteriales; family Nocardiaceae; genus Nocardia; species Nocardia sp. CA-151230. The sequence continues at coordinate 967,082 of NZ_CP192061.1, read as the reverse complement.
AGGGCCTTGGGCAAGGCGTCGCGCGATACCGGCGGGTCGGGCTGGTGAGATGAGGTCGCCGGATCCGGTTGTGCCCCGGCGTGTCCGGAGGCGGGGTCGGCACCGGTGGGCAGCTCCGGCAGCGGCTCGCGCTGGGCGACCGCGGCGGGGCCGGTGATCGGATCGAGAGGCGTGTGCTGTCCGACGGGTTCCGGCTCGCCAGGATCGATGCCCGCGAACTCCAGCTCCGCCGCCATACGCGCCCGGGTGGCGGGATCCACCTCGCTGTACCAGGGTTCGTACTCGCCGCCGTCGCGGGTGCGCATGGGCACCAGTTCGGAGGCCACCTCCGGCACCCGCGCGGTGAGGTGGTTGACGAACGGCAGATCCTCGCGCGCCTTCCAGAAGGTGGCGAGCTCCTTGCCGAGGCGCGACGGGTTGACTTCGACGTGTTCGAGGAAATGGTTGTGCAGCCAGCCGCCGACCTCGTGGATGATCTGCTTCTGGCCGGTGCCGTCGATACCCGAACCCGAGGCGTACTTCGGGTACTGGCCCTTGAATCCGCTGCGCACCATGTCCCACAGGCGGCGCACGAACGGCGGGCGGACCTTGGGCCGCTCGGCCGGGAGACGGTCCCCGGGCAGGGGTGGGCGGGTGGCCGGTTCCAGGTGGCGCACGCCGTCGGCGTCGGTGCGGACCGTAGCGTGGACACGATGGCCGTCGACCTCGAGGACCAGTCGCTGCGGAGCGGACGGATCGGCGTCGTGGAAGGTGGCGGCCATCAGATCCGCGATATCGTTTGCGCGGCGGACAGTTTCGTCGCGCAGCTCGGCCAGGGTCGCGGCCCGGCGCTCCGGCGCGAGACGGTCGGTATCGACGCCGAGCAGGCGCGCCCACTCGTCGCGCACCTCCGCGAGCTGTGCGCGGTGCTGCGGATCGGTCGCCGCGTCGTGACGGGTAGCCGCGTCATCGAGGGCCTCGATCGCACCGGCGCGCAACATGTTCCGGTATTGCAGCTCGCCCGCGGCCTCCGGTAGGCGCTGCCGGGTGAGGTCGGCGTCCGACAAGCCCAGACGGGTGGCGATGTCCTGACGCAGCTCCTCGAGCGTCATGGCGCGCGGCGGGGTGCCCGCCGGGTGAGTGGAATCCGACCATGGTTCGAGCGGAAGATCCCGCGCCGGTCCCGTGGGGTGAGACGCGTTCTGCTCCAATGCCTGTCGAGCGGCGGCCTCCTCCGCCTCGGCCCGCTGCAGGCGGTCGGCGATTCCCAGGTCCCGGAACTCTGCCTCGATGGCCCGCAGCTCGCGTGGATCGACCTCGGAGCGCCAGTACTCCTCGCCGCCGTAGCGCTCATCGGTGGCGAGCGGGCGGAAGTCGCCGGAATCGCGCATCGACGCCGGATCGGCACCGGTTTCCGGATCGCCGAAAAACCCTCGCGCCCTGGCCATCTCGGCCAACTCTCGCAGCGTGGCCAGCGCGTCCGGCCGCTGCGACAACGGCTCCACCATACCCAGCCCATCGGCCAGACGCGCCAGATAGGCGAGCTCCTCAGGCGTCCGCTGACGCGCATGCTCCTCGAGCGGCGCATCCGCCAAAAACTCCGCAACCGCCTTCAAAGTAGGCGACACAACAGCCGGATTCACCGACAGCGGCTCATCCTCCGCCGTCGACGCAACCTCAACCGTCGCCGCCTCGGACGAAGGCGGCGCCAACTCAAACGTCGGATCCCCGGACCCCGGCGGCGGCAACTCCACGGTCGGGTCGCCCGACGAATGCGGTGGCACCTCCACGGTCCGAGCCTCGGAGGACTCTGACGGCAACTCGACTGTCGAGCGCTCCGGCAGCGGCGGAAGCTCAGCAGTCGGGCGCTCCGACGGCGTCACTTCAACCGTCGGGTCGCCCGGATCCGGCAGCAACTCCACGGTCGGGTCACCGGACGAGTGCGGGGGTACCTCAACAGTCGGATCGCCGGACGAATGCGGCGGCACCTCAACGGTTGGGGCCTCGGCGGGCTCCGACGGCAACTCAGCTGTCGGGCGCTCCGGCGACGGCGGGAGCTCGGCAGTCGGGCGGTCCGGTGGGGATGGAAGTTCGGAGGTTGGGTCGTCGTCCGGGTTGGGGGTGCCCGGGCCAGCGGCGGGGTCGTCGGTGCCGCCGCCGGAGCCCTTGCCGCCAGACCCGGATTTTCCGCCCGCGCCACCGGATTCTGGCTCGGTGGAGCCGGATTTCTCTGTGCCGGAGCCGTTGTCGCCGGGGACCTTGGCACCCGGACCAGCCGGGTTCGCTGATCCGGGGTCGCCGCCGGAGCCGCCGGGATCGCTTGCGGCCGGGTCGGGTGACCCGGGATCGCTCGGGGGACGGACCTCCTGGAGGTGGATTGTGCCGTCGGGGTCTACCTCGATGCGGTGGTAGGTGACGGTGCGGCCCTGCTGCTGGAGGGTTGCACGGTTGGTTTCGTCGAGGATCGTGTAGGGGTCGTCGAGGTGGGTGACGACCATGACTCCGGGCGGGTCGTAGACCAGGCCGACATTGTCGTTGAGGGGGCGATCGGTGGTCGCGTCCAGCACATCTCGGGACGCGAGCTGGTGTGCGCGGACGAAATCGCCGGGGACGCCCTGGAGTCTGGCGTGGTAGTCGGCGAAGGTGCGCAGGGCGGCGGCGCGGGCGGCGGCCACCTCGCCCGAACGCAGGTCCGCGGCCTTCACTTCGCCGAAGTAGGACACCATCTGAGACTTCGTCACGCCGGTCCGGTTCTTCACCTCGGCGATGCGGGCGTCCTCGGCGTCGAAGGCGGCATTGAGGGTGCGCTCCAGGTCGCGAATGTCTCGACCGGTCGGGTCGACGCCGAACTCCCGCGCCAGCGCGTCCAGCCTGGGTCGCTCGACATTCTCGGCCCGGTCGCGGGCGTCGTGCGCCCGCTGGATGGTTTCGCGGATCTCGGTGGCGACGGCCGGATCCGCGGGCACGTGCACCCTGCTCGGACCGACAGGTTCCCAGGCTCCGCCCGGACCCGAAACCACCGGTCCCCCACTGGGATCCACACCCGCATTGGGATCATTGCCCGCGTCTGGGTAGCTACCCGCAGTGGAATCTGTCGCCGCAGTCGGGTCCACACCTGCGTTGGAGTCCTTGCCCTCGTTCGCGTTGGTCGAGTTGTCGCCCGGCTTGCCGCGGTTGGGATCGCCGGAACCGTCAGGGTCGTCGGAACCGGTCGGGGGTTTGGACGAGCCGTCGCCGCCGTCGTCGCCGCCCTTGCCCGCGCCGCTCTGGCGGGCCTGCTCGCCGGGATCGGTTGCGCCGGTTCCGGAGTCGTCGGAGGTGGGCTTGCCGCCGGGGCCGCCGGGCTTCGAAGGGTCCGAACCGTCGCCGGAGCCGGTGCCGGAATCGTTCCCGGAGTCGCCGCGGGGGTCCTCGCCGGGGTCGTGGTCGGTGAGATGGCGGTCGACCCAGTCGGCGAAATCTTCCGCGGTGTGCAGTTTTTCGGCGGCGGCCCGCAGGTGTTCGGCCGCGGCCATGGCTACAAGCGGGTCCTCGCCCGGGGCGGTGATGATGGTGCGGTTCGACAGGTCCGCGATGGTGTCGGCGAGATTGGCTCGGGTGAGCGCGGTTTCGTCGATGTGCACGCCCAGCTGGCGGCGCACGTTCTCGATCGCGGCACTCAGGTCGGCGCGGGCATTGTCGACGGCGCGCGCCGCGGCGGCCTGTGGAGTGTCGGCGGCATGACGGGCGTCGGCGGCGAGGTGGTCGAGCTGGGTCTGCCAGCGGGACGCACGGTCCGCAACGTCGAGATGGTGTTCGGCGACGTCGGCGAGGCGGAGCAGGCTGCGCTGTTCGGGGGTGAGCTGGTCGCCCGGGATGTCACCGAGTTCCCTTCGGGTCCGGTCGATCCAGTCGCGGGTGAGGTCGGCCTCGGTGACCGGGAGACCCGCCCGCGCCGACTCCACGGCCAGCTTGGTGATGTCGGCGTCCTGGCGGGCGTAGTTCAGTTCGCGCTCGGCCTGCTGCTGCGGCGACTCCCCCGCGCGCACCGACTCGATCGGCTCGGGACGCACCGCGCCCTGAAAGTCCAGTGCGGTCTGGTACCGCTGCACGGCCTCGCGGAGGGGGTCGAGTTCGTGGGTGAGCTCCGCACCGCTCTCCGGCAGTCCGCGCGAGATCCGGTCCAGCTGCCCGACGATCTGATCCCGATCCTCGGGCCAGCGCCCCGGAGTGGCGGCCGCCTCGGCGACCACATCGGCTCCGGCACTGTCGACTTCGCGACGCCATACATCGGCCGGTGTGTCGCCGGGGCCCGCCGCGGCCTCGATGGACGCGCGCACTCGCGCCTCCTGGCCGTCGACGCGGGCCTGCGCGTCATTGAATTCGGTGGCCGCGCGGGACAGCTCGTCGATGCGCTGCTGGGAGTTGAGCGCATGACCGTCCTCAGTGGTACGGGTGGCCAGGTACTCGAGGGTGCCGGGCAGTCGTCCGGGAGTCAGATCGCTCGCGCTCAGGGGGCGGTCCGAGCCGGAGTCCAGGTGGCTCAGGGCGGCGTCGCGCTGTTCGAGGGCCAGGTCGCGGGCCTTCCTGGCTTCGACCAGATCGCCTGCCTCCTCGAGCGGACTCCGATGTGGCGCTTGTGTTTCCGGTGTCGAGGTGAGCGCGTAGTGTTCGGCGGCCAGTCGCTGCAGCTCGTCGATATCCGCCTCGCGGGCGCGGACCTCGGCGCGCATCTCGTCGAGCATCTGCTTGAACTTTTCCGCCTTGGGGCGCTCGTGCTCCTCGATCTTGCCGTCGCGGTAGACCTCGTAGACCTCGGCGAACCGGGCGTCCCTGACGCCCTGGATCAGTTCGACGTAATCGCCGATCGACAGCGGGCGTTGATCGGACGCCATCCCCGCCATGTATTCGTCGAAGGACGCCCGGACCGCGTTCAGCTCCTCCGACGTGAGCTTGCGCTCCCTGAGCCGCTCGAGCGTGGCGTGCTCCGGCAGCGAGCCCAAGGCCTGTCTCATCTGCTCCGGCGACATCCGGTCGTGCAGGCCCGGCAGCTGCTGGCGATACGACTCGACCATGCGGTCGACGTCGTGGACATCGGTGCCGAGCAGGTGCGACCAGACGCCGGTGGCCTGTGACGGATTGCCGGAAAGCGGTCGCTCGCCGACGGTTTCGCTCAACAGGCTGTGCAGCAGCGCGGTCGCGGAGTCGGTGTGGATCGGCAGTACGCCGTCGGCCGCGCGCGGGTCGAAACGCGGGTCGAAACGCAGGTCCGGATGGTATGGGTCGACGGCTCCGAGTGCGCGCGCGTACTCGGCGAGCGCCGCGGCCACGTGCGCGCGCTCCCCTTCGCGGCCCAGCGCATTGTTGATGGCGCGCACCATCGCGGGCTTGCTGGTGCTGCCGGCCTCCGGCCCGTAGCCGGTGATCCTCCGCTTGTCGTCGCTCTTCTGGTACTTCGATCCGTGCAGGTCCTCCGGCTCGACGCCGAGCCGCCGCGCGAGCCGGTCCCGGGCGGCGACGACCTCCGGCCCCTTGGTCTTGCCCAGCTGTTTCGCGTAGTCCAGCAGATCGCCGATGGCCTGTGTGCGACGCGCCTTCGCAGTTTTCGGGTCGGTGATCGCCTCGGCGACGCGTTGCGGCGACATGTGCTCGGGGTCGATGCCCAGCACGTGGCCCAGATCGCCGAGCTTGTCGCTCAGCTCGTGGAAGTTCTCGATGGCGTCGCTGCTGCGAATGTAGTCGGCCATGCCCTCGATCTGGGCGGCCCGCAGCATATTGTCCTGGCGCAGGGCGGCGATAGTCTCGTCGAGGTGCTCGCCCAGATCCATGTGGGTGGCGCCCTCGAGACGGGCAGCGACCGCATTGCGTTCGGCGCGCACCACATCCGGATCGCGTGGTGCACTCGGGGTTTCGCTCCGGGCGGGCGTCTCGGGCTCCGGTGTGGCGGACCGGCTTTCGGGCTGGACGACCTCCCAGGGACCGTGGCCGTCACGCAGCATGAGCACTGGGGCGCCGTCACCGCCGGGCTCCAGATTCGAGAAGCGGACCCGCGGTGTGGCTTCGTCGACGACGTGGAGCACGCCGTCGTCGTTCATGCCGACAGTGCGGTAATCCAAGTGCAGGTCACCGCGATTGAGCATGTCGGCCAGTCGCGGATACTTGGCGAGGGCCTCGGCCAGCCGGGCGTGGTGGTCATCGTCGCCGCTGATCACGACCAGACGGTTCGGGTCGCCGGCGTGCTCGCCCGGACGCACCCCGATTCCGGGCTCGAGCATGGCGCCACCATTGGCGTCCATCCAATCGTGCGCCGCGCCGTCGATCAGGTCTCGGCCCTGCTGCTTCGACGCTTCGTCCAGCTGGATGAAATGCTCCACCGCGGCGGACAATTCGTTCAGATGGTCACGGGCGTCGCGCACCGCCATCCGGTGCTCGGCAATGGTGCGATCGAGTCCACCGCGATCCGGACCGAGTTCCTCCAGGTCGATACCGAGCAGCTGAGCCCAGTTCGATCGCTCCTCGGCGAGCTGGTCGCGCAGCAGAGCGTCACGGAACAGATCTCCCCGTTCGCTCTGCCGGAACCCTTCGTCCGCATCCTCGAAGTGGTTCGCCCACTCGCCGTTGTTATTGGTGCCCACGGCGTCGAGGAAGGTGTTGCGGGGCTTCTTCGGCTGGAACCGCTCCGACGGATCCTCCTGTGCGGCACCGTATTTCTCCCGCTTGCGGTCGGCCTGTGCCTGTCGGCGCTCCAGTTCCTGGACCGCGTGGACCTCACGCACGAAGCGGCCCAGCGGATTCTTGTCATTGTGGGCGACCGGACGCCTGGGGACCCGCGCCTCCACCTCGTTGAACTCGTGCGCGACGTGGTTCAGGGCCTCGAGCGCGGCGGCGCGACGGAGCAGCTTGTACGCCTCGTCGGTGATGACACGGCGCAGCTGCTCCGGAGTCGCCTCGGAGAGCTCGTATCCGTGGGCGGCGGCCACCCGCGCCAGCTCGCGCAGCGCGGCGTCGCGGGCGTCGATCGCGTGCGCCACGGGTTCGGGCAGGTTCGAAGCCCAATGGTGTTCCGGCGGAGCCGGCAGTTCCGGGGCATACGATCCGGCTGGAAGCTCCTGCGTCTGCCCTTGTCGACCTTCTCGGAGGTAGTCCGCTTCGGTCTTCATCCCGCCCAGGCGCAGGCTGTGCTCGATCTCGGCGCGGAGGTTGGGATCGGCCTCGGAGAACCAGGGTTCGTATTCGCCGCCGCGGCGGCCGCGCATGGGGACGACATCCGCGGAGACATCCGCGACGCGGCTGGTCCAGCGCTTCAGGAACGGCATCCGCTCCCGCGCCTTCCAGATGGTGGCGCCCTCCTTGATGGCGCGGGCGATGGGAGCCTCCCCCAGGACCTCGATCGTGTGGGGTTTGTGTCCCGGGGCGACATGCTCGTGCGGATTCGCCTCCTCTTCGAGGGGGAAGTCGTGGCCGAACATGTGGGCGACGCCCCGGATGACCTTGGCCTGTCCCTCACCGTCACCGTGTTCGTAGCCCGACATGTACTTGGGGTACTGGCCCTCGTAGCCCTTGAACGAGCGCCAGGCCCGCCGGAGCAATCCGACTTTCTGTTCCGGGGCAACGGGTTTCGACTCGAACGCCACGTTCGGGCGATCGACGACCCGGAGCCCGTGCGTTCCATCCGGGCCCGCGGTGACCTCGACATGCACGCGGTGGCCATCGGCCTCGAGGACCAGCCGCGGACCGGCCGCCGGGTCCGGCTGGTGGAAGGTCGCGGCCATCAGGTCCGCGACATCGCTCGCGCGACGCAGGGTTTCGTCGCGCAGACCGGTGAGGACACCCTCGGGATCGCGGGCCAGGTGTTCGGGATCGACGCCGAGCAAGCGCGCCCACTCGTCGCGGATCTTTCCGAAGACCTCACGCCCTTCGGGCGTGGCCGCTCGATCGCGCAGGTGCATCGCATCGGCGAGCGCCTCGATCGCGCCGGCGCGCAACAGGTTTCGGTACTGGAGTTCACCGGCCAGCTCGGACAGGTGTTCCGGAGTGAGGTCCTCGGGCCGCAGGCCCAGGCGGTCGGCCAGCTCCTGGCGCAATTCCGGCAGTGTGTAAGCGCGCGGTTCGCCCTCGGCGGGACCGTGATTCGTTGCTGCCCACGGCTCGAGCGGCAGCTCGGGGGGCGTCTCCCCCGCGGGGCGTTCCACCGGTTTCGGAAGGAAGCGCTCCTCGTCCGACAGCCGGCCGAATTCTTCCGGGCGCAGTGCGCGCGGCGGGCGATCACCCGACGGATCACCGAAAGCACCACGGGCGCGGGCATTCTCGGCCACGTCCCGAATGGCGGCCAGCGGATCCCGCTGCTGACCGATGAATTCCTCCATGCCGAGGGCGTCCATCAGGCCCTTCGCGTACGCCTGTTCGGCGGGCGTGTGCTCACGAAGGCTGGGCGGGGCTTCGGACCGGCCCAGGTAGTCGGCCACCGCGTGCAGGGCCGAGGAGGCGTCCACCGGATCGGCGGGATGTATCGGCTCCGCCGCGGGGATGAGCAATTCCTGGGTACGGGCCTCGGGGAAGACCGGATCGACGAGGGTGTCGGTGTGCAGGCGGCTATCCGGCAGCGTGGCCTCGACGGTCGAGCCCGGACCCTGGCCCGGCTCGGTCGGATTCGGGCCAGGCTCGGTCGGATTCGGGTCGTTGAAGGTGACCGGCTCGTCCGGTCGGCCACCGGCGCTGTCCCACATCTGATCCGCGGTGGTCTTGGCCGCGGAGGCTTCGGCCTCCGCTTCGGAAGCTCGCGCTTCGTACCGGGCGCGGTCGGCGCTGCCCTCCGGCAGCGAATCGGCCACACCGCGCAGCCACTTCGCGCGCTGGTCCGCCATCTCGGCATTCCAGTCGGCTTGGACCGCCTCCTCGCGCCGTAGCCAAGGGCTGCGCTCGTCCGGCTCAGATGCCGTACCGGAGGTTTCGGGCTGCTCGCCATTGCCTGCGGGCGTCTCGTGGTCACCGCTGTTCGGCTCGGGCTCTGGACCGGGGGCGGCCTTGTTGCCCGGGCCCGGGGGTTCCTCGCCTCCGGCGCCACTGGCGGCCGGTTCGGCGGGGTAGTCGCTCTCGGGCTCGACTCGGTCGGCACCCTCGGTCTCGTTCCGCCGGGCATCACCGGATTCGTCCTGGTCACCGGCCTTCTGATCGCGGGCGCGCGGGTTGCCCTCGTCGCCGCCGTCGGGCTTGCCCGGCTCGGCAGCAGCTTCGGTTTCGCCGTGGCGGCCCTGCGGCTCGACCGGAGCCGACTCATCTTGTGCACCAAGGCTATTCGAATCGTCCGCCAGGTTCGACGGAATCGCTTCCGGCCGTGTGCCGCCGACCTGCGAATCATCGCCGGCGATCTCGACCTTCGGTGGTGCGGCGGCGCGGCGGGCGGCCGGAGCGTGCTCCTCCACCGAGTTCGGGCCGGTCGGCCTCGAAATCGCTTCGGGCGGCATGTGATAGGAGGCGTCGATGCGCGCGTGCTCCGCCATGCTGTCCATCAGGTGCCAGTACAGGACCTTTGCCGGTTCGGACGCCCGTTCGCCGTTGTACTCGACCTCCTGCAGCGCCTCGGCCATCGCCTCGCCGCCGTCGAACTTGTACTTGGGGCCCACGCCCACGCGCTCGGTCCCGCCGCGGCTGTACCCGCTGAGCTGATCCAGCCAATCCTGGAAGGCAGCGCGGAACTCCTTGCGACCCAGGTCGGGTCGAGTCGCCTCGAAGTAGTCCCGCAGGACCCGCAGCGCACTCCTGGACGGCCGATTCCGGATCGCCCCGGCCGGTGTGGCCTCGACGTCCATCGCGTGCGCGAGCTCGTGCACGATCACCGCGTGCACGGGGCGTCTGGAGGCGCCTCGCGGTGTGACGCCCGCCTTCACCTCGATGCCGATCGCCTTCCGCAGCAGGGCGTAATCGTGCGCGTAGTGCGCGTTCAATACGATCGCGTCGGCCTCCAGCTTCCGCGGCCCGCCTTCGAAGCGCCTCGGGATCGTGCGCTCGCAGTAGGCGTAGACGTTGTTGTCCGCCATCTCCTCGATCGAGATGCGCTTCAAATTCCGGACGGCCGGATAACGCCGCATCATGTCGTCGACGGCACGCGCGAATTCCCGCGCGACATGCGGATCGACCGTCGCGTCGTCGAATCCGGTGACCTCCAGACCCCAACGTTCGCCGAGCTCTTCGGCCACCTCCGACGGTGATTTCGACGACCATTCGTCCAGCGGGAGGTTGATGGTCTGCCGCTCCTTGGCAGAAGCCGCGAGGTACTCCTCCTTCGGCACCCGCGGACCCCGCTCCGATTCCGGTGGGGGAATGGGCTTTCCGTCGTCGTACCCGGTCGGGCGTTGTTCCCTGCCGGACGCAGGCTCGCCCTCATGCGGCTGTGACGTGTGCTCGCCGCCGGGCTCCTCGGACCGCCTGCCGAAGCGAGAATCCCTGGGCTGCTCGGTTTCCAGGGGACGCTCGCTCCCGGGACGCGCCCGCTCCGGCCGCGCCTCGTCGGAGCCACGCTGCTCTGGCCGCTCGCCGTCCGGCCGAGCGGCATCCGAGCCGCGGGCCGCCTCGGCAACCGGACGCTCCGCCGCTTCGGACGGCTCTCGAACACCGCTGCTCTCGGGCGAATCTTCCTCTGCCCGCTGCGGCCTTTCGGTCGGCTCCGAATCGTGCGGAGCGCGCACGGTTTCGCGGGCGGCCTCCGACTCCCCCTGCCTCGGCTCGACCTCGACCGAGGGAAGTTCATCAGCCCGAATCTCTCTGGGCCGCTCCGCATCCGGACGATCTGCGACGGACGATTCCCCGTCACGCTCCGCCGTGTGCGTCGTGCCGGTCGGCTCGTCGTCCACCGCCTTCTCCGGCTTCGTGGACGGCTCGGACTCCCGCGGGTCCCTCGCCGGGTCACGCACAGCATCCGGCTCACGGGCCGGACCGCGCTCGTGGATGGCCGCGGGATCGGTTGCGGCGTCCACCGTCTTCTCCGGCTGCGCGGACGGCTCGGATTCCCGCGCATCACTTGCCGGATCACGTACAACATCCGGCTCACGGGTCGGACCCGGCTCGTGGAGGACCGCGGGATCGGTTGCGGTCGCCGGATCGTGTGCTGCTGGCGCAACATCGTTCGTGGTGGGCTCGGCTGTATCCGAGGGCGGCCGCGATTCCTCATCGGCTGGGATGGCCGTGTCGCGCTGCGGCGACGGCGAATGGTCGGGGGCGGGGTGCTCGCCCGGCAGGGAGGCTGCGGGCTGCGGTTCCTCGCGGTCACGGGTGCCCGTCGGGGTGGGCGATTCCGCTGGGGCTCCGAGGTTTTCGTGATCGTGGGTGTTCGATGCGCTGTTGGCGCCCGGGTCGTGGGTGGGAACGGGCGGGGGCTCGATGCGGGTGCGGGGGCCGCCTTCGGCGGGGTGCTGGGCGGCGTGTTCGGCCAGGGCGTCGACGAGGACCTGGTGGATGACCTTGGCGGCCGGACTGGCGTTTTCGCCGTTGAGTTCGACGTCCTGGAAGGCCTCGGCCAGGGCTTCGACCTTGTCGATGCGCTTGTTGAGGGGGTCTCGACCGTCGAAGCTGTAGCCCGAGAGGCTCTGCTCGAGCCAACGCCGGAACCCGACGATATTGCCGTTCTCGGCCACATAATGCCTCGCAAGCGCGTCCATCATGCCGTTGCGGGCTTTACCCTGGCCGGTCCAGTCCATCGCATGCGCGAATTCGTGCATGATCGTCGCGTAGATCGGACGGGTGCCCGAGCCACGCACGTCATGGCCGGAAGCCTCGTCCCGCATGGCCAGTCGGTGCGCCTCCGCCGGATCGCGTGCGTACCGCTCGTTGAGAACGATCTTCTCGGCGTACCAGCCGACCTTGGGACTCTTCTCCGGTGTCGACCGCGCGTAGACCTTGTCCGGCAGATCCCCGATCCCGACCGAACGCACATTGGTGGCGGGATACTTCTCGAACATGGCGTCGACGGCGCGCGCGAACTCGCGCAGGACCTCGGGATGAAGATCGGAGTCGAATCCGAAAACGTCTATGTCCCAGCGCTGTTCGAGCTTCTCGGCAATCTGCTCAGCGTTCAGGCCGGACCACTCGTCATCGATCTGCAAGGCCCATTCCGGCTTGTGCCTCTCGGCGTCCGTCGCCTCGTGAGCGGCGTCGTGCCGCGCGGTGGGCGTTTGCTCGTGCCGGTCGCCGCTGTGCGCCGGAGGCTCGCCACCTGCGCGCGAATCGGCGACTCGGGCCTCCGACTCCACGCGCTCTTCGGTGTGGCCGGGTGCGCGCTGCGAATCATGCACGGGCACTGACTCGTTCGGAGCGACCGACTGCGTGTGCTCATCGCCCGGCCCGCCGGGACGATCCACCTGCGGTGCGCGCTCGGTGCCAGCGTCGGAGCGGTCCGCCGCAGCCGTTCCACGGGACGGCTCATCCACGCCGGCCGACTCGAGGTCGGCGCTTCCGGAGGACCGCGTTTCCTCCCGCGGGGCTACCTCGCCACCGGTGTCCTCCGGCGATACCGGTGCGGTCGCCCGATCCGGCTCGGAACGCCGCGGATCGTCGGGTTCCTCAGCGGAAGGCCGCTCGTCCGACCGAACTTCGCTGGGCTGCCGGGCATCCGGATGATCGTCGGCCGCCGGCTGCCCCTCACGAGACTCGCCCGGCTGAGGCTGACCATCCGGACGCGGCTGATCCTCTTCGCGCGGGGCCTCCTCGGAACGCGGCTCGTTCTCCTCGCGCGGGGTCTGTTCCGAACGCGACTCGTTCTCATCACGCGGGGTCTGTTCCGAACGCGACTCGTTCTCATCACGCAGGGTCTGTTCCGAACGCGACTCGTTCTCATCACGCGGCTGCTCATCAGGACGCGACCGGCCCTGTTCGCTTGGCGGGTCCGCTGGGCGCGACTCCCCTTCCGGACGTGACGACCGATCATCCGGACTCCGCTGATCGTCCGAGGCCCGGACCGGCTCGGGCGCCGGGGTCGACTCGGTTCGCAGTTCGGGCGGGATCGCGTCGGCGGTGGCTTCCTCGGACTCGGCGGTCTCCTGTTCGGGCGTGGCGTGGTGACCGAAGTGCACCGGATCCAGGCCCGCGCGGGTTCTGGCATTGAGCGGATCGACGGCCGCGCCGCCCTTTTCGGCGGGTTCGAAGAGGATGGCGTGGGTGGCCTGGGTCTCGCGAGGCACATCGGGCGGGAAGCCGTGTTCGCGACCGGCCCCGGGGTCGAGGACCTTCACCTCGCCGCCGTCATTGATCAATACGTAGCCGTGCGCGCCGACACCGTGCTCGTCGGCGGGACCGGCGTAGCGGTCGATGACCAGCGCGGAGGAGCCCGGGCCCAGTTCGAGCAGTCGGGCGGCGATGGCATCGTGGTCGTCGTAGGTGCGCAGCTTGCCGCCCGCCGCCGCCACGACCTCCGATACGGACATGCCCTCCGGGCCGACCGCGCGATCCGGTACCCGGATCGAGTCGTTACCCGTGATCATCCGCAGCAGGCGCAGGGAGAGTTCGGCGCAGCGCCCGCGATTCGGGTTCTCCGGGCCACGGGCCGGTTCCGATTCCGGGTCATGATGCGAGGCAGGAACTTCCGAAGGCTCGGCGAGCGTGCCCGGATGCGCCGTGGCGCCATCCCCGCGCTTGGGCGCACCATCGCGCCGATCGGCCGGGCGTTCGGTGGTGACGGACCGTTCGGGCGCGCGATCGGCTCCGGTGCTCGCGTGCGGCCGATCAACCCCGGCAGCCCGATGCTCCGGCGCACGTCCGACCGGGTGATCGCCGAGGGGAATCGGCGCGACCAGCAGTCCCGCGTCCGGGTCGGCCGGGTCGTGTTCGTCCTTCGACCGGGTGCCGTCGTGCACCTCCCCATTCCGCTGTGCCGCACCAGGTTCCGGCCGCTCCCCGGCGGAATGCGGACGCTCGGAATCGGGGTGGTTCGCACCCGCCGGGGACGCCGGGCGATCGGCGGAACCATCACGCGGCTGCGAATCCACATGCGACTGCGGATCGCCCTGGCGCGACTGCGGATCATCCTGCCGCGACCGAGGATCGGACTCGCTCGGGGACGGATCATCGGTACGCGCTGCGGATTCCTCACGCTGCGGCACCGAGTCGTCGGCGCGCGGCGTGGGGTCGTCGTGTTGAGCCACCGAATCGTCGTGCGACGGGATGGAATCATCGTGCGACAGTGCGGAATCATCTCGGTGCGTGCCGGATTCGTCACGCTGCGCGGTGGGCTCGGTGCCCTCGCGTCCGTCGTGGGTGCGCGTCGCAGCGGGATCGCGGGCCTCGTCCGCATGGTCCAGGGCTCCGTCGCGTTCCGGCGTGGTGTCCGGGTGCGGTTCCGTCTCCCGGGGCGCATCGGAATCGCGCGAATCCCGCTGTTCCACCGGGTGATCGGAATCCGAGCGAGCGGTGGCGCGCTCGCGTTCTGGCTCCAGACCTGCCCGGGAGGCGGGTTCGTCGCCGACGGCCGACTCGCGGGGTTCCTCGGAGTGGGCGCGAGAATCCGGCTGTTCCACACGGTCATCCGACACCGGAGGCGAATCGGTACCACTTGCCTCCGGGCGCTGTTCGGTTGCGAGCGGATCGGTGGGCTCGGGAGCGAGCGGGTGTTCCGTCTCAGGGAGCAGTGCCTCGGGGGCGCGGGGTTCCTGCTGCGCGACAGGCTCTTCCAGGCCGGGGCGCACGGTCGCGCTGTCCTCCGAGGCGGCGTGCTCGGGCACACGCCCGGTCTCGGGGGCGGCTGGGCGGGCCTGGGCTCCCGTAGCCGGGCGGGCATCCGCTCCTTGGGGGCGGGTCGTATCCGGGCGAGACCCGTCGGTGCGCGGGGCATCGGCGCGCGCCCCGGCGGCATCGCCCACACGGGCACCCGCCGGACGCGCCTCGCCGGTCGGGCGGACCTCGGCGGTCGGACGGGATGTCTCCGAGACCGCGCGCGGCTCGGGAGTCGCCGTTCCGTGCTGGGGAGCGGCCACGGCGGAAGCAGAGGCAGCCAGGGCCGGGCTGCCCGGAACCTGAGTTCCGCTGGCGGAAGCGGCGATCGGGGAATCCGCGTGTTCGGCGACCGTTCCCGACGCGGCGGCCGGGGACGCGCCCGCATCGTGCGAGACGGCCGGTCCGGCCGGGGCGCTCTGCGGGGACAGACCGTGGGAGTTCCCGGCGTCCCCGGCGCGTGAATCCGCGGGCGGGGGAGCCGCACCGGAATCCGCGGTGGCGGCGGTGGCGCTCGAGTCCCCTGGGGTGGCCTCGGAGGTGCTCCCGGAGCCGCGCCCGCCGTTGTCGGGTGACACCGAATTGCCGCCGGATGCGGAACCCGGTGCGGTTCGGGAGTCGGTGCTGGGTGCGGCCGACTGCGCGGCCGAGTTGCCTCCACCCGCCGGAGCGGTCTCGCCTACCCGACCGCCGCCCGTGACCGGGTCGGTTCCGGAGGCGGGAGCCATCCCCGTATTGCCGGGACTGGTGGCGGCCGACGTCGGCGCGGGTGTCTCACGACTTCCCGCCTGGACACCGGATTCCATAGTGCCGCTGGAACTTTCATGAGCATGCACCTGCGACTGCGCGCCGGAATCGGCGGGCGTGTGCGCCACGGACCCGGTGTCCGACGGGGCATGGGACTGGCCGCCGTGGTCACCGCCGGTCGCCGCGCCCGGATCCTCTGTCGTGCCGCGATCCGCGGGTGCGCGGGAGTCGGAGGCGCCATAGCCGCCGTTGCCATTCGAATCGCCACCCTCGGGGCGCGCCGTACTGCCGTCGCCGGTGGGGCGCGCGTCGGAATCGTGTGTGTCACCCGCGAATCCGGCGGCATGGGTCCGGGGTCCGCCGCCGTCATCGCCGCCGACATGACCATAGCCGCCCTGGTCACCGCCGCTATGGGAGTTTCCGGCGAAGTCGCCGGTGCTGCCCGCATCGGGGCGGAAACCGACATTGAAATTGTCGGGCACTCCCGCCCGCATGCGCGCCACCCGTGGTTCCCAGAACTGATGAGACGCCGTGTGATTCAGACCGGAAAGACCACCGTTGGCGACGCCCGCGGTCAGCATGCGCGGATCGAAATTCGTGAAGGCGTTGCCCATGTTCTTGAAGGCGTCGCCCCAACCGTGCTGGTACGCGTCGAGGCCGAACTGCGCCCCGGTACCGGCCAGGAATCCCGCTCCCGCACCGGCCAATCCGGCGCTCGTGCCGGTGATGGCCGCGCTCAGATAGTGGTTCATGGCCGAGCCCTCGAAGTGCTCGCCCAGCGCCTTGCCAACCTTGCCGCCAGCGATGCCGCCCGCGGCCGAACTGACGGCGGTGACGCCGATCTTGCCCCAGTCCAGGCCACTACGGTGCCCGGCCGCGATCTGGTAGCCCTCGATGCCCACTTCCTGGAGCACGCCCAGCCCGGCGTCCATCACGAAATGCCGCAGCATGAATTTCGCCAGCGACGAGCCCACCAGCTTGCCGACGTATTCGGCGATGCGCTCGACCGCCTCCCTGCCGATGATGCGCACGGCTATGCGGGTGGCCGCCTGCGCCGCCGCCTCCACGGCCGGGGCGGTGGGCGGGAAGACCCAGGCCGCCGCCATCTCGAACGCCAGTATGGCCAGCGACGAGTAGAACATCAGCTTGGTCGATTCGATCTCGGTTCCGGTGTCGTGCACCGAATCACCCAGCTGATCGAAGAAGCCCGCCAGATCCAGGATGGAGGTATTGCCGTCCTGTTTCCCGCCGGCACCGGCCATCAGGTCGAACTGCTTGGCCATCTGGTCCCGGCCGTCACCGTCGACATACGCGGCCAGCGTGGCGGACTTGGCCGCGTCCATACCCGAGACCTGGTCACGCAGGCCGCCGGCCGCGTTCTTCCAGTAGGTAGCCAGGTCCCACATCTGGTCTTCGTTGCCCTCGGGCCATTCGACACCGACGATCCAGCCCAGCCATTCGAGTTCCGAGGGCAGTTCGAGAGCCATGGTCGGCTACCTCGCCCGGCGCGGTTGTATCACCATCCGGAATCGGTGGCCCCGCCCCGCCGCGACTGTGCCACATCGGTATTCGCATCCCCTTCGCGATAACCATCCAGGCGCTGCGGCGATTTGGGCGGCGCGGTGGACACCACCGGCGGTTCCGGAATCGCGAGCTCCTTGCTCAGGTCGGGCATGCCGGGCACCAGGTCGGCGAGGGTGGGCAGCCGCTTCCGGTTCTGCGACACCGGAGCCATGATGTCGCGGCCGCGACGGGCCACCTCGGCGGCTGCCTGCTGCGCGGCCTCGGTGACCGCCCGGGCGATCTCCGAATAGTCGAGATCCTCGATGTCGGAAGAGAATCTGGTCTCGATCACTGTGCCGTCGGCGTTCACCGTGACCGTCACCCGCTTGCGCACCGTGACCGACGCGGTCAGCGCCGCACGCTCGCGCTGCAGCCGGGTGATGAGGCGCATCTGCTCACCGAAGCCGTCGAGGATCTCGGCCAGCTCGGCCTTCTGACGCTCGTTGCTCATTGCGCGGCCTGCTGGAAGCCTTCGCGGTTGGCCTCTTCGG
This sequence comes from Nocardia sp. CA-151230, assembly GCF_050942175.1. Classification (NCBI taxonomy): domain Bacteria; kingdom Bacillati; phylum Actinomycetota; class Actinomycetes; order Mycobacteriales; family Nocardiaceae; genus Nocardia; species Nocardia sp. CA-151230. Next base: position 949,626 of record NZ_CP192061.1, on the reverse strand, counting down.
TGCGCTCCAGCTCGTCGGCCGAATCCTTTTGCGACTTGGAGAAATTCGCGAACGTGCCCGCCATGTTGGTCGCGCCCTCGAGGATGTTCTTCTTGCTGGCCAGATAGCCCTGATCGCCATTCGCGAACTGATTGCCGAGCGAGTCGTTGCCCCACGGCGTGCCGAGCGCGTCGGCCTGAGCGGTGAAGGTGTTCACCACGCCGTTGATGCCGTCGCGGACTTCACCGGTCTTCTCGGAGGCCTTCATCAACAAGTCCCGGTAGGACTCCAACCGACCACTCATGACGAGGACCCTTTCAGCTCCCGGCAACCAGTCAGTTGCCGGAAGTTGAACGGAGAGTGGTGATCCGGGGGACACGGCCGCGTCAGCGTCGTGTCCCCCGCGTCGATCAGACGAATTCCTGCTGTTCCCCGCGAGCCTCCATGTGCATCAGAATCTGCGCGATGACACCGTCGAGGTGCTCGATGAACCGGCGATTGTCCACGCCGACAGCGGACTTCACCTCCGGATCGAGATCGATCAGATAGCGGCCGTCACCGGGCAGATCCCGCCACACCAGGGTGGAGACCGCGACACCTCGGGGTCCGTATTTGGAGCGGCCCTGCAGAATCTGCATGGCCCCGGTCTGGTCGGCCGGAGTCGAGAAGAAACGCAGACTGCGGGTGTCGACGGATTCCTCGAAGGTGTCGAAGGCCGAAGCACGCGGCGCCTCATAGGGATCCGGCGGCGCGGGCTCGGTGGCGATCGGGATCGCGGTCGACTGGCCGGGCTCGACCTCGGGGAGCTGCGCCACCAGCAATGCCGACAAGTCCTCCGGGTCGCACTCGATCATCGTGACGCCGCCGCTGTGCATCGTCGTCTCGCCGGGCTTCTGGATCAGCATGCAGGCGCGGCGGCCGCGCCGCGCCCCGTGCACCACCAGATGCTTTGCCGGATTGTCGATATCCGCGTCGTGCCAGCCGTGCACACCAACGAAAACCTCCGGGTTGCAGACGGCTTCGAACACCGCGCGGAACTGCGTATCGAGTCGCCGGTCGAGGTCCTCCTGGGCCGCCAACAGCTCACGGTCGTAGACGTCGGGATCCATGGTCCGGCTCGTGTACACCAGCGGCGACGGGATCGCGCCCTGCCGGTACAGATTGCACAGGACCCTGAACTCGAGGTCGGTGAACTCCCAGGTCATGCCTCGACCACCGGGTTCCCTTCGACGACGCCCTCGATGGTCTGCCCGAGACCCCGGATGAAGTCGACGTGTTCCGCCTCGGGTTCCGCCCCGGCGGTCGCGATCCCGGTCGCGATCGGCGCGGCCGAGTCCGACGGCGCGGCCACGACACCCACCAGCGGCTCCAGACCGGCACCCGGGCCCGAAGCTCCGCCGAACAGGTTGGTCAGACCGGCCAAGGGCGAATTGGTCACGGCGGCTGCGGGAATCTCGTTCGCCAGACCCGAGTGGGGCGTGGTCACCGCGCCCAGCGGCGTGGTGTCGCCCGGCAATCCGGCGGTCGGTGTCGGCGTCTGCGGGGTGGTCCCCGACAGGCCCAGCAGTTGCGACAGCTGCGTCACCTTCGACGGGTCCTGCTCGATCGCGGTGAACGCGGTCGTCAGCTTGTCCTCGGGCACGCCCAGCGCGGTCGCCAATGTCGACAGATCGGTGGAGTGCATCGAGTCCAGCGCCTGCAGGATGGACGGCAGCTGCTGGGCCAGCGTCGAAATGCCGGTGCTCGCACCGCTGACCAGCGAACTCAGCAGGCTGGTGAGCGACGACATATCCGAACCGCCGGAGCTGCCGCCGGTCGAGGTGTTCTGCGGCTGTGACTGATTCGGGAAGCTCTGGTTGGAACCGTTCGGGTTGGAACCGTTGGGATTCGAGCCGTTCGGGTTCGTGCCGTTCGGATTGCTGCCGTTCGGGTTGGAACCGTTGGGGTTCGGATCCTTGACGTCCTTGAGCGGAGGAATCTTGGGGTTCGGGGCCGGAGTGCCACCACCGGCGTTCGGAGTGCCGCCACCGGCGTTCGGGGTACCACCACCGGAATTCGGCGTGCCGCCACCAGGGTTCGGATTGGGGTTGGCGTTCGGATTGGGGTTCGGGTTCGGATTAGGGTTGGGATTCGGGTTCGGATTGGGGTTGGGGTTGGGGTTGGGGTTCGGATTGGGGTTGGGATTCGGCTTGGGCTTGTCGACCGGCGCCGGAACGGGAACCGAAGGGGTCGACTGCACTGTGTGGTTCATGCCGTCGACGTAGTGGTCTTGGTAATAGCCGCGGTAACGGTCCAGCTCGCCCTGCTTGTCACAACTCCACGGCTGATGCGGACCCTCGTACGGCATGGCCGCCGCGGTCTGGATCATCCAGCGGTTGGTGTACCGCATGACCTGGGACGCGTTGTCCATGGTGTCGAGCAGCGGCTGAATGCTGTTGCAATAGCTCGTCACCGCGGCTTGCGCGGCGCTCGCGCCATCACTGCGCCACTTGCTCTGCAGCGCCTGGACCTTGTTGTCGAAGTCGGTGAGGCTGCCGTCGACCTTGGTCTTCAGCAGCTTGTAGAGCTCATAGGCGTTGTTGTACGGATCGGGCTTCATATCCTGCCCGAGGTTGTACAGCTGCTCCCAGCTCCTGGTGTCTTTGGGCTCCGGACGTACGGAGTAGGACTCCTTGCCGCCCTTGTAATTCTTCAGGCTGTCCGGGTAGCTGTCGTCGGCCGAATCGTCGTAACTGTCGGGCGACTTCTTGTTCGGGATGTCGATGTTCAGGTTGGTGGCGGTGTCCGGCGCCGAGGTGTGCAGGTACCGCAGGTTGTCCGCCGACATGTGGTCGGTGTTGACGTAGTTCCGCCCCGCCTGATTGAACGTGTCGATCATGTCCCGCAGGATGGCGATATGCGTGGTGAGCGCATCCGACATGTGCGTGCCGATCGCACCGAGATACGTGGCCAGCGTCTTGCCCGACTCCTGATCGCCGATCGGGCCGATATCGGTGAGATGACCGTCGATGATCTGCTGGTAGTACAGCAGATCGCCCACCAGAGTCGCCGCGGCCTGCGCTCCCTGCTCCGCCGCGCCCGGCTCGAATTCCAGGTGACCGGAATTCGCCTGGTCTTTCAGCGTCGGCCAGGCCGTCTGGTCCTTGTCCTTGTATTTGTCTTTGTTATCAGGTGCCATCGCTAACTACTGTCGCTCCGCCCGTTGCCAGCTGAAGATGCCAGCACAGCCTACTGCTGTGAACTCCCAGTGGCGCACAAGGAAATTCGGGGCATGCGCGGCCGTCCCAGGGTAGCCAAGCGAGCGTGACTCGGCTATCTGGGAAGATCGATTGTCATGCGAGTACTGGTGCAGCGTGTGACATCGGCTCAGGTGACCGTCGACGGCGAGGTGGTCGGACGGATCGATCCGGCAGCACACGGCGCGCCCCACGGGCTGGTGGCCTTGGTCGGCGTTACCCACACCGACACCGAGGGCACCGCGAAAGCGCTGGCCGACAAACTGTTCCGATTGCGGATTCTGGATGGGGAGCGCTCCGCCGCCGACCTGTCCGCGCCCATTCTGGTGATCAGCCAATTCACTCTCTACGCCGATACCGCCAAGGGCCGTCGCCCCTCGTGGAACGCCGCCGCCCCCGGGCCGGTCGCGGAACCGCTGGTGGACACGTTCGCCGCAGCCCTGCGCGCACTCGGGGCGACGGTCGCCACCGGACGGTTCGGGGCGCATATGCATGTCGAGCTGGTCAACGACGGCCCCGTCACCATCCTGCTCGAAAGCTGACCAGGGACAACAACCCCCCGCGGCTAGGGTGGTGGGCATGCTGCTGTGGATCAATGGGCCCTTCGGCGGAGGGAAGACGCACACCGCGTACGAGCTGCATCGGCGGTTGCCCGGGAGTGTGGTGTGCGATCCCGAGGAGGTCGGGTTCGGGCTGCATCGGGTCATTCCGAAGGAGTTGCGGCCGGATTTTCAAGATCTACCGGCCTGGCGACAGGGCGTTTTCGAGACGCTCGATCTGGTGTTGAGCAAGCATGATGGGCCGGTGATCGCACCGATGACCGTGGTCGAGCCCACCTACTTCGCGGAGACTGTCGGGCGATTGCGTGAAAAAGGGTATGAGGTTCGGCATTTCGCGCTGATGGCGCGGCCCGAGACGGTGGTGCGGCGGCTGCGAGAACGCGCGCTGGGCGGCTTGCGGCACGAGAGTTTCGCGGTCGAACGGGTCGACCATTGCCTGAACGCGCTGGCCGCACCGGAATTCGCCGAGCACATCCACACCGACGAGCTAACGCTGCGTGAGGTCGCTGATCGGATCGCCACCACCTGCGGCCTCACCCTGACCCCGAACACCGACGGCCCGCTCCGCACCGAGCTTCGCCGAGTCCTGTTGGGCATCAGGCATATTCGCCTGTTCTGAACCGAGTAGTCAGCGGACCATTTCGACGTCAAGCTCGCCACGATGGAGTCGTCGAGGTCCGGCAGGCTGTCGTCGACGAACGCGCGGGCGAAGTCCGAAGTCTGCCAACGGAAGACGACCGGGTATGCGGTAAGGCGGGCGGGACCAGATGGATCAGGACGTGGGCGTGAGCAGCTTCAGGACCCGCTCCACCAGGGCTGTGTCGCAGTGCTCCACCACCTCGGTGATCCGGCCGTCCGCCATGGTGAACAGCAGGCAGTAGGTCTGGCGGTAGGGCTCGCCGGCGAGAGTGGTGGCGTAGCCGCGGGCCTGGACCACCACTCGGTCGCCGTCGGCCAGGATCAGATCCGCCTCCATGCGGTAGGTGCCGGCGAACTGGCCCATGAGGGGACGTAGGAGACCTTGCACCACAGTGGTTTTCGGACCCCAGGTGCCTGACCAGGACCATGACCCGGGGAACGTCCAGCGGCAATCGTCGGCCATGGCGTCGGTCAGGGCGCGACCGTTGCCCAGAGCCAGCTGCTCGAAGACGGCTCGGATGAGTTCTCTGTTGTCCGTGGTACTCACGTGGTTGTCCATGGTGCTCATACGCTCGACGCTACGAGCGGTGGGGGCATGCGAACAGCGAGAATCCCGCATACCCGGTATCACGAACCCGCATGGGTCGGAGGAGACTATTTCGGGGGGATAAACGCGGACCGTGCCGCCGACCATTACCGCTGCGGAAACCACCTGCGGCAGACCTGCTTCGGTCAGATAGATTGCGGAAACCGTTGGCAGGCTTCGTGAATCGATCGCGCGAAGGGAGCCATCGGAGGACATCGGCCGGCAGAGCGGGCCGGAAACGACCGCACCCGCTTCGGCCTGGGGCCGAAGCGGGTGCGGAAAGTGCTGTGCGGAGCCTACTCCGGGCGCAGTGTCAGGATGCGCGGACCGTTTTCGGTGACCGCTACCGTGTGCTCCCAGTGGGCGGCTCGGGTGCCGTCGTCGGTGACGACGGTCCAGTTGTCGTCCAGCTCATGGGTTTCCGTGGTGCCGAGGGTGAGCATGGGCTCGATGGCGAGGACGGAGCCGACGCGGAGTTCGGGGCCCTTGCCGGGTGCGCCCTCGTTGGGCAGGAACGGGTCCATGTGCATTTCGCGACCGATGGCGTGGCCGCCGTAACCGGCGACGATGCCGTACTTGCGGTCGTGCAGCTTCTCGGCGGCGTAGGTGCCCTGCTCGATGGCGTGCGAGACGTCCGAGAGCCGGTTCCCCGGGAGCATGGCGGCGATGCCGGCCTCCATGGACAGCCGGGTCGCCTCGCTGAGCAGGCGGTCCGCCTCGATGATGGTGCCGACGCCGAAGGTCCACGCCGAATCGCCGTGCCAGCCCTCGAGGATGGCACCGCAGTCGATGGACACCAGGTCGCCCTCGGCGAGGATCTCGTCCTTGGACGGGATGCCGTGCACCACTCGGTCGTTCACCGACGAGCAGATGGAACCCGGGAAACCGTGGTAGCCCTTGAAGGACGGGATCGCCCCGGCCTCACGGATGACCTGCTCGGCCACCTCGTCCAGTTCCCAGGTGGAGACGCCGGGCGCCGCGGCGGCTCGCACCGCCACCAGCGCGCGGCCGACGACAGCGCCGGCAGCCGCCATGGCGTCCAGTTCACCGGCGGTCCGGAAGGGCACCGCCCGCTTGCTCTTGCGGCCGAAGACCATTCAGCGACCCAGGGCCTTCAGCGTCCGCTCGTTGACCTCGGCGACCTCGCCGATGCCCTCGACCGAGACGACCTGGCCGTCGTAGTGCTCCAGCAGCGGCTCGGTCTCCTCGCGGTAGACACGCATACGGTTGCGGATGACCTCTTCGGTGTCGTCGCCGCGGCCACGGGCCAGCATGCGCTCGACCACCACGTCCTCGTCGACCACGAAGGAGATGACGGCGTCGAGCTCCTTACCGGCCTCCTTGAGCATCTTCTCCAGAGCCTCGGCCTGATCCACGGTGCGCGGGTAGCCGTCCAGGATGAAGCCGTTGACAGCGTCCGGCTCGGCGATGCGCGCCTCGACCATGCGGTTGGTCACGTCCGACGGGACCAGGTTGCCGGCGTCCAGGTACTGCTGTGCCTCGCGGCCCAGCGGAGTCTGCTCCGCGATATTCGTGCGGAAGAGGTTCCCGGTAGAGATGTGCGGAACACCGAGCTTTTCCGACAACAGTTCGGCCTGGGTGCCTTTACCGGCACCGGGCGGTCCGAGCAGTACGAGTCTCACTTCAGGAACCCTTCGTAGTTTCGGTTCATCAACTGGCTCTCGATCTGTTTCACGGTATCGAGGCCGACGCTCACAATGATCAGCACGGAGGTACCGCCGAACGGCAGGCTGGACACGCCGCCACCTCCGGAGCCGATGCCCAGCAGCAGGTTCGGTAGCACAGCAACAGCGCCGAGGTAGAGCGAGCCGGGCAGGGTGATCCGGCTCAGGACGAAGTTCAGGTAATCGGCGGTCGGCTTGCCCGGGCGGTAGCCGGGAATGAAGCCGCCGAACTTCTTCATCTCGTCCGCGCGCTCCTCCGGATTGAAGGTGATCGCGACATAGAAGTAGGTGAAGAACACGATCAGGGCGAAGTAGATCGCCACATAGACCGGGTTACTCGGGTTGACCAGGTACTTCTGGATCAGCTCCTGCCACTTGGCAGGGTTACCCGAACTCTTCTGGGTCAACTGCGCCAACAGGTTCGGCAGATACAGCAGCGAGGACGCGAAGATGACCGGGATGACACCCGCCTGGTTCACCTTCAACGGCAGATAGGTCGAGGACCCGCCGTACATCTTCCGGCCGACCACGCGCTTGGCGTACTGCACCGGAATCCGGCGCTGGCCCTGCTCGACGAAGATGACGCCGACGATGACCACCAGGGCGGCGAAACCGACCAGAATGGTGGTGACCAGGCCACGGCTGTCGTAGATCTGCTTGCCCTGTGACGGAACTCGCGCCGCGATACCGGCAAAGATCAACAGCGACATACCGTTACCGATGCCGCGCTCGGTGATCTGCTCACCGAACCACATGACCAGGGCCGCGCCCGCGGTCATGACGAGCACGATGATGATCATGCCGAAGATCGAGGTGTCGTCCAGAATGTCCTTCTGGCAGCCACGCAGCAGCTGACCGCGGGAGGCGAGCGCGACCAGACCGGTCGACTGCAGCACGGCCAGCGCGATCGACAGATACCGCGTGTACTGGGTCATCTTGTTCTGACCCGACTGGCCTTCTTTGCGCAGTTCCTCGAACCGCGGGATGACGACCGTCAGCAGCTGGATGATGATGCTCGCCGTGATGTACGGCATGATGCCGATCGCGAACACGGACAGCTGCAGCAACGCGCCGCCGGAGAAGAGGTTGATCAGCTGGTAGATGCCGGCGTCATTACCGCCGTTGACCAGGTTGATGCATTCTTGAACGTTCTTGTAACTGACGCCCGGCGAGGGTAGCGACGCACCGAGCCGGTAGAGCGCGATCAGTCCCAGCGTGAAGAGAATCTTCCGCCGTAAGTCCGGGGTCCGGAAAGCCGACACGAAGGCGGAAAGCACAGATCCTCCTGGCTAACGACATGGGTCAGGCCACGGATTCAGCGATGGGCTGGTTTAGCCGAAAAACGCCGAGAACCATGACGGTGTTGGCAGACAACACTTGAACTCTAACAGCGGCACCGGGCGAGCTCGCGACTCGCCCGGTGCCATTGCTATTTCAGGTTACCGTCAGGCCAGCTCGGTGGCAGTGCCACCCGCCGCAGCAATCTTCTCCTTGGCGGAGCCGGAGAACTTGTCGGCCGAGACCTGAACGGCCACAGCGATTTCGCCCTCGCCGAGCACCTTCACGAGCTCGTTCTTGCGAACGAGGCCGTTGGCGACCAGCTCGGCCTTGCCGATGGTGCCGCCCTCGGGGAACACGCGGGCGATGTCACCGACGTTCACGACCTGGTACTCGGTGCGGAACGGGTTGGTGAAGCCCTTGAGCTTGGGCAGACGCATGTGAATCGGCATCTGACCGCCCTCGAAGCGGACCGGGACATTCTTGCGAGCCTTCGTACCCTTGGTACCGCGGCCCGCGGTCTTGCCCTTCGAGCCTTCACCGCGACCCACACGGGTCTTCTCGGTCTTGGCACCGGGGGCAGGACGCAGGTGGTGCAACTTGATGGTCATGCTTAGACCTCCTCAACCTGAACGAGGTGGCGCACGACGTTGATCAGGCCGCGATTCTGCGCGTTGTCATCACGCACCACGGACTTGCGGATACCGCGCAGCCCGAGGGTGCGCAGCGAGTCCCGCTGATTCGCCTTGGCGCCGATGCTGGACTTGACCTGGGTCACTTTCAGCTGTGCCATATCAGACTCCCTGTCCCGCGCGCGCACGCAGCATGCCGGCCGGGGCCACGTCCTCGATCGGCAGACCGCGGCGAGCGGCGACCTCTTCGGGACGCTGCAGCATCTTGAGAGCCGCAACGGTGGCGTGCACGACGTTGATGGCGTTGTCGCTACCGAGCGACTTGGCCAGAACATCATGGATGCCCGCGCATTCCAGCACGGCACGGCACGCGCCACCGGCGATCACACCGGTACCGGGCGAAGCCGGACGCAGCATGACGACACCGGCGGCCGCCTCACCCTGAACCGGGTGGGTGACGGTGGAGCCGATCATCGGAACGCGGAAGAAGTTCTTGCGAGCCTCTTCGACACCCTTCTGGATGGCCGCGGGAACTTCCTTGGCCTTGCCGTAGCCGACGCCGACGAGACCGTTGCCGTCACCGACGATCACGAGGGCGGTGAAGCTGAAGCGACGACCACCCTTCACGACCTTGGAGACGCGGTTGATCGCGACGACGCGCTCGAGCTGGTTCTTCTCGGCGGCATTGTCGCGGCGGTCGCCACCGCCGCGGCGGTCGCGACCGCCACCGCGCTGATCGCGGTTGTCGCTGCCACCATTCTGTCCGGCGGGACCGTTTCCGCCGTCGCGCCGCTGACGTCCCGGCATCAGACGTTCCTTCCGTTCGCAGTGTTGATCATCAGAACTTCAGCCCACCTTCACGGGCGGCGTCAGCGAGAGCCGCGATACGGCCGTGGTAGTCGTGACCACCACGGTCGAACACGACCGCCTCGACACCGGCAGCCTTGGCGCGGGCGGCGATCAGCTCGCCGACCTTGGCGCCCTTGGCGGACTTGTCACCCTCGACAGCACGCACATCGGCCTCGATGGTCGACGCGGCGGCAATGGTCTTGCCGGCGGAGTCGTCGATCAGCTGGGCGTGGATGTGGCGCGAGGAGCGGTTGACCACCAGGCGCGGACGCGCGGTGGTGCCGACGACCTTCTTGCGCAGACGGAAGTGACGACGCGTCTTGGACAGGCGGCGCGCGGTCGAGGCGTCCTTGCCGATCGGCTTGCGAGCGGCCTTCTGCTTTTCGGTTTGTGCCATGGCTTACTTACCCGTCTTTCCGACCTTGCGGCGAACGACCTCGCCGGCGTAGCGGATGCCCTTGCCCTTGTACGGATCGGGCTTACGCAGGCCGTGGATCACCGCGGCGATCTGGCCGACCTTCTGCTTGTCGATGCCGGACACCGAGAACTTGGTCGGGGACTCCACCGCGAAGGTGATGCCCTCGGGCGCGTCGACCGGAACCGGGTGGCTGTAGCCCAGGGCGAACTCGAGGTTCGAGCCCTTGGCCTGCACGCGGTAACCGACGCCGAAGATTTCCATCTTCTTCTCGTAGCCCTTGGTCACACCCTCGATCATGTTGCTGATCAGGGTGCGGGTCAGGCCGTGCAGCGAGCGGTTCTGACGCTCGTCGTTCGGACGAACGACCTCGAGCTCACCGGACTCGGCCTTGACGACGGTGATCGGCTCGGCGACAACGTGGGAAAGGGTGCCCTTGGAACCCTTGACCGTCACGTTCTGGCCGTCGATGGTCACCTCGACGCCGGCGGGAACCGGGATCGGCTTCTTACCGATACGCGACATTGTTCCTACCTCCCTTACCAGACGTAGGCGAGGACTTCGCCGCCCACGCCCTGCTGCTTGGCCTGACGGTCAGTGAGCAGACCCGAGGACGTGGAGATGATCGCCACGCCCAGGCCGCCGAGCACCTTGGGCAGGTTGGTGGACTTCGCGTAGACCCGGAGGCCCGGCTTCGACACGCGGCGCACACCCTGCAGGGAACGCTCACGGCTCGGGCCGTACTTCAGGTCGACGATCAGGTTCTTGCCGACGGGCGCGTCTTCGACGCGGAAGTCGGCGATGTAGCCCTCGCGCTTGAGGATCTCGGCGATGTTCACCTTGAGCTTCGAGTGCGGAGCCTTCACCTGATCGTGGTACGCCGAGTTGGCGTTGCGCAGACGGGTCAGAAAGTCTGCGATCGGATCAGTCATGGTCATGTGTTTGACCGGTACCTTTCTCGCCGCGGTTCCCATTCAGCACCGTCTGAGATCGGCGGTCGTGGGCCTACGACAATTCGGGGCGGTCCAGCCGGGAGTGCCCGACCGGATTTAGCGCTTGCGCCCGGAGCAACCGCCGCACGCGCGAGGCGCGTGCGGACACAACTGTGCCCGAGCAACCGGTCTAGTGTAGACAAGGGCTGATCAGCGACCAAATCAGGGTCTCGGCGACTAACCTGTCGATGTCGATTCGCAGCCCGAAAGGAAGGACGCTGTGAGTGTCGCCCATGAGCACGGCTTCGGGCCGTACACGGTTTACGACCTCGACGCGCTACCGGATGAGGGTAAGGGTTACGAACTCGCCGATGGGTGGTTGATCCCGTTGTCCCCGGGCGCTCGCCATGACATGGCCGCCGACATCCTGCGCGATCGACTGCGCGAAGCCGCGCGAGCCGCTGGAGCCAAGGTCCACATCCAAGGCCCGATGGACATCTCCACTCCTGCCGGAGTGCGCAAACCCGATGTGGCCGTAATGGATCGAGCCGCCGCACGCGCCGCGCACGAAGCGAACGTCCGTACCTTCTACGGCCGCGACGTCCTGCTGGTCGTAGAGGTCGTATCCCGCCGCAGCGGAAGCGAGCGGGTCGATCGGGTGGACAAGCTGGACGACTATGCCGCCGCAGGTATCCCGCAGTACTGGATCATCGATCTGGAGCCGCACCCCCAGATCGCCCTGCACGGTCTCGAGAACGGCGCCTACGGTCGGCCGGAGAAATTTCAGGCCGGAGAACTGCTCCGCATCGATTCGCCATTTCCCTTCGCCCTCGACCCCGCGGAACTGCTCGACCCCGACAACGCCTGGTGACGGAGCAGCCGGAGGTCAACGCCGATCCCACGGCTCGGCAGCGAAATACACCGTGCCGGTTGAGGGAATCGACCGTGCCGGTTGGTCAGTGGGCGGAGCCGAGACAGAAAACGCCGGGCATGATCTGGCCTGGGCGCTGATAGGTGTAGGAGGCGACCGGAGACGTTGTCGCACAGGGATTTCCGGTCGATCCGTCGGTCGCGGCGGCGGCCACTTCCCCGTATCGAACCCTGCTCGACCTGATCGGCCACAGCGGAGTCACATTGACGAGCGCGGGTTACCTTCCGCCCGCTGTGGTCACCGCGGTGTACACCGAGCTCGGCATGGACCAGGATTGGATCGGCAAGGGCAACCGGGAGGACCAGACAACCCCGGTGCTGCTGTTGCGCGAGTCCGCACAACGCCTGGGCCTGCTCTTCAAGCGCAGCGGCAAGCTCCGCCCGACACGCGTGGGTCTGGCACTCGCCGAGGACCCGGTCGCGCTGTGGCGACACCTCGCCCAGCGCACCGCCGCCGAAGCCGCGCGGGTCGAAGATGCCGCCGCCCAGCTGTTCCTGGTCGTGGTGGCGGCGGGGCTCACCGACACCGTCGAACCCACCCTGCTCGACCTGTTGCAACCGATGTCCCCGCTGCCGGCCGGTTCCGTCACCATCAGCCACCTCCGGACCCGATCGTTCCAGCGAACCGTCGATCCATTCGACCGAATGAAGATGCGGCACTACGACATTCGCCGCATGGGGTTCCAGTACAACTCCGAGGCAGCGGAGTTCGCCCGCACAGTCCTACTCGCCGAGGCCAACTGATCACAACACCTGGCATGCGACGCTGACCTTGTCGAGCTGCTCCGCTTCTACGCCGTGCCGATTACGCGGTGCGCGCGCCAACCGACTTCCCGTTGCGTTCACCCGCGCCGTGGGCGCAGGCGTTTCACGAACGCGGCCAGCATCGGCGTTTCGACGTTCCGAGCCACGGCCTGCGGTGCGAACGGTCGATCGAGGGCATCCGTCAGTTCCCGCCAGTGCGCAGTGACGCGAGGATCGCTGACAGTTCGACACCGAGGCTTCCGCGGAATTGCCGCGCAGCGTGCCGCCGCGACGGCCACGGGCTAACCTGGCGGACCAGCACGCGAATTCGATGAAATGGCAAGGGGTTGGGCCGGTGCCCTATGTGACCACCGATGACGGGACCAAGGTCCACTACTTGGACACCGAGACCGACGGGCCGGCGCTGCTGCTGGGGCACGGGTTCTTCATGGACGCCGAGATGTGGCTTCCGCAGCTGGACGCGCTGGCCGATCGGTATCGTGTGATAGCGGTGGATGCGCGGGGACACGGCGATACCGAGGATGCCGGGAATCCGTTCACCTATTGGGATCTCGCCTGGGACGCGTGGAAGGTCGTCGATGCGCTGGGCGTGGATCGTCTGGTCGTCGGCGGACTCTCGCAGGGTGGATTCACCGCGTTGCGGATGGCGTTGCTGCAGCCGGCGCGCACACGCGGGCTGGTGTTGATCGGCACGACCGCGGCCGCCTATACCGAGCAGGAGCGGGAAGGCTACGAGCGGGTGATCGTGAAGAGCTGGGTCGGGGGCGCGGTGCCGATCGACGACATCGCGTTGCCGATGGCCGCGGTGATGATCGGTGGCGATCGGGACCGGCATCAGCGGCCGTGGGTGGAGAAGTGGCGGGCGAGCGAGCGCGGGCGGCTCGCGCAGGCCGCGCGCTGCCTCATCGATCGCGAGGCCATCACCGAGTTGCTCCCGGAGATCACCGTGCCCGCGCTGCTGCTGCGCGGCATCGGTGACCAGGCCTTCAACCATGGGCACATGCAAGGGCTCGCAACAGGATTGGGCGGTCCGGCACGAATGCAGACGATTTCCGCCGATACGGCCACCCATATCTGCAACCTCACCCACCCCGAGCTGGTGAACCCCGAGATCAGGGAATTCCTGGACGGACTGCCGGCCTGATGAGTCCCCGGCGCCGGCCGGGAACCCGATGACCAGCCAGCCCGACGCCGCCGGAATGACAGACTCCCGCAGCACGGTCATGGTCGCGGTGTCCGGCGACCAGATCCGGCGGTCACCCTTCGGCCGACGGACATAGACGACACCGGAATCCCAGAGCCGGCGAAAATCTCCATGGCTCGCCGCCAGCTCCCGGGCGATCTCAGCGGTGCCCCCGACTCCCGGTGCGGCCGCATAGTGGTGGCGCAACATACCCGTCACGACGGTGGCCTCGAGCTGCCAGGTCGGCAACACCAGCTTGGCTCGGGGATCCCCGAACAACCAGTGCGGCATGGTTTTCGCCTCGACCAGCCCCGGCAGCAGCCGCCGATACCAATCGTTCGCGGCGGCCACGCCCCAATTCACCACCCATGCCGCGGGGAGAGATGTGAGCCGGTCGAGCAGCATGGCCACATCCTCGGCCGACGCGAACTCGTCGAGGGTGACATCGGGTCGCCCCGCCAAGGCCCGCAGGTGCGCGCACTCGTGTTCGTCGTCGCACATCGCGTCCGCGAGGACGGACAGCGCCCGGTCACCGACGCTGACCTTGTCCCCCTGTTCGAGCTTCTGCACCGTGCCGAGTCCGAGGTGCGCGTGCTGCGCCAATTGCCGCTGCGTCCATCCGCGCCGCAGGCGTAGTCGCTTCACGAACGCTGCGAGCGTCGGCATCTCGACTTCGACCCCATCGCCGAACAGCATCTGCGGACCCTTTGCACCTGTGAGAAATTCGACTCCCCCGCGATGGGGGGTAGAGCGCCAGACGCTACCACCGGTTTGGGACACCGCGTGATCTTGCTGGACCGCTCACCACATTGAAAGGATTGACCTCGGGCGATGCCCTGGCCGCACTTCGGAGGGGACGGTCAGGTTTTCGCCCTCATTCGAATCGCGGGCGACGGCACAAGGGCGACGAGTTCGGGAGGCACGCTTCTCGGCGCACCGTCTCAGCAGGGCAGTGGCCGGTAGATCCGCTTGTCGAGCGGATTGTCGAAATCGCAACGTTCGGCCATCTCGAACAGCTCGGCGAACGCCTTGCTGCGCTCGGCCCGCCTGGCGGCCTCGATGATCGCCTTCAGTGCGTCGTTCTGCCCGGCTCCGATGTCATGATTCCCCGCAATGAGGTCGGCAATGGCAACGACACAGCCGCCGGGATCGGATCGACAGCGCGGCATCCTGCTGTCGAGGTGGGTAGGGTGAACCGCATGTCGACACCGCAAGACGAGTCGCCTCACCTCGTGTCGGTGGAGGAGTTCTTGGCGGGGCCTCCCGAGTCGTTCGCGGAGATCCACGACGGCGTGCTGATCACCGCGATGGCGCAGTCGCCGGAACACGATCTGGTCGTCCGGAGGCTGGCCGCGGCCCTGGAGTACGCGATCGACCCGCGGGGCCCGTGCCGCGAGGTCCACAGTGACACACCGATGCGGTTGGCGGACGGCGATTCCGGCGAAAACGCACGGCGCCTTCGGGTTCGGTATCCAGACCTGGTGCTGCGCGACTGTACCGACGGCCCGTACGACGTTCAGCGCGTCGCTCGGCAGACTCTCCTGGTCGTCGAGATCACGTCCGAAGACACCGTGGACGCGGATATCGGGATCAAACGAGAGCTGTATGCGCGCGAGGGGATTCCGGTTTATTTGATCGTGCACTTCGCCAAGGATTGGCAGCAGATCACCGAGATCGAGGAGTGCCGGCTCGACTGGTCGGGGCGGCGCTACGTCACCCGCCACACGCATTCCGACGCGCTGGTGCTCACCGAGCCGGTGACCCTCGCGGTGACGTTCGCGGAACTGCAGAGCCGGCTTCCTCCGCGCAGGTACTGAACTGCGGAGCCGTCGGAATCTCATCGAAAGATCCAGCACGCAGGAGACGCCGAAGGCCCCCACCGGGACGGATCTCGGTGGGGGCCTTCGGGTTTGGGGGTACTAGCTCACCAGGACGACTTGTGGACGCCCGGGAGTTCGCCGCGGTGGGCCATCTCGCGCAGGCAGACGCGGCACAGGCCGAACTTGCGGTAGACAGCGTGCGGGCGGCCGCAGCGCTGGCAGCGGGTGTAGGCGCGCACCGCGAACTTCGGCTTGGCGTTGGCCTTGTTGATCAGAGCCTTCTTAGCCATGGATCAGTTCTCCTTGAACGGGAAGCCGAGGTGCTTGAGCAGGGCCCGGCCTTCTTCGTTGTTGGTGGCGGTGGTCACCACGGTGATGTCCATACCACGCGGACGGTCGATCTTGTCGACGTCGATCTCGTGGAACATGGACTGCTCGGAGAGACCGAAGGTGTAGTTGCCGTTGCCGTCGAACTGCTTCGGCGACAGACCACGGAAGTCGCGGATACGCGGCAGCGCGATCGAGATCAGACGGTCCAGGAACTCCCACATCCGGTCGCCGCGCAGGGTGACCTTCGCGCCGATCGGCATGCCCTCACGCAGCTTGAACTGCGCGATGGACTTGGTGGCCTTGCGGATCTCGGGCTTCTGGCCGGTGATCAGGGTGAGGTCGGCGACCGCACCGTTGATCAGCTTGGCGTCACGGGCGGCGTCGCCGACACCCATGTTGACGACGACCTTCACCACGCCCGGGATCTGCATCACGTTGGCGTAGTTGAACTCGTTGTTCAGGGCCGGCTTGATTTCCTCGCGGTAGCGGGTCTTCAGGCGCGGCTGCACCTTGTTCTCAGTAGAAGTCATCTCAGATGTCCTTCCCGTTGCGACGGGAGATGCGGACCCGCTTGCCGTTCTCATCGGTGCGGTAGCCCACGCGGGTCGGCTTGCCGTCGGAGTCGACGACCATCACGTTGGAGGCCTGGATCGGCGCTTCCTGGGTGACGATGCCGCCCGAGCTGGCGCCACGCTGGTTCGCGGAGTTCGCGACGTGCTTCTTGATGCGGTTCACGCCCTCGACGAGGACCTTGCCGGTCGCCGGGTAGGCCTGGATGACCTTGCCCTTGGCGCCCTTGTCCTTGCCCGAGATCACGATGACCGTGTCGCCCTTGTGCACCTTCATGGTTACAGCACCTCCGGGGCCAGCGAGACGATCTTCATGAAGCGCTTCTCACGCAGCTCACGGCCGACCGGGCCGAAGATGCGGGTGCCACGCGGATCGTTGTCCGCCTTGATCAGCACCGCAGCGTTCTCGTCGAACTTGATGTACGAGCCATCCGGGCGACGACGCTCCTTGACGGTGCGCACGACGACGGCCTTGACGACCTCGCCCTTCTTGACGTTTCCGCCGGGGATGGCGTCCTTGACAGTGGCGACGATGATGTCACCGATGCCGGCATAGCGACGCGACGAACCACCGAGAACGCGGATGCAGAGGATCTCCTTGGCACCCGTGTTGTCGGCGACGCGCAGCCGCGACTCCTGCTGAATCACTTCAGCTCCTCCTAGACCTGGACGATATGCACGCCGGATTGCCGACCCGACGGGCATGGTCAGTTGCCCTTCAGCTGAGCCAATGGCCCGCTCCGCAGGTACGCGGGGCAGCGCCTGCCAGCGGTTTTTCACCGAACAGGAGAACAACCACTGTGGGTTCGCGGCCGAAGTGCGGGCATAGCTCCCGCAGGCAACCGGAACAGTTTAGCGAAGACCCTGTTCAGGGAGAAATCGGGGGCGGAACACATGGCTCGGCGCGGATTCAGATTTTCCTCAGTCGGGTCAACTAGCGTCGGCGCGAGCAACGTCCGAGCTGTTCCGATCATCCGGTAGAGGAGATTCGCGTTGTCCGAGCGCCCCATCGCTCTCGACCGCCGTACGTTCCTGATCGCCCTGGGCCTGGCACCCGCGGTGGCCGTATTGCCCGCCTGCTCCCCCGACTCCAAGCCGCCGAAACAGCCGACGGGCCCGGATATGTCCGGGTCGGATCCGACGGTGCGGCCGCAGGACGATCTGTACCGGTTCGTCAACGGGAAGTGGCTGCAGGAGTATCAGCTGCCGCCGGACAAGTCGTCGTTCGGGACCTTCGACGAGGTGCAGGAGCGGGTCCAGGACCAGCTGAGGACGATCATCGAGGGGATCCGCGATCCCGAGCCCGGGTCTGACGAGCAGAAGATCCGTGACCTCTACGACGCGCGGATGAACCGGGACGAGATCGAGACGCTCGGCATGACGCCGCTGCAGGACCTGTTCGATCAGATCGACAAGGCCGCGACCAAGCCTGATCTCGCGCATGTGATGGGCGGATTGACCAATGTGGGTCTCATCGGCCTGAGCGTGGGCCCGGACCCGAAGAACTCCGATGCCTATCTCCCCTCGATCGAGCAGTCCGGGCTCGGCATGGGCGAGCAGTACTACCGCAAGCCCGAATACGCCGCCCGGCTCGCCGCGTACCGGACGTTCATGCAGCGCCTCGCCGCCGGAGCCGGGTTCCCGGACCCGACCGCGCTGGCCGGCCGGGTGGTGGACCTGGAGACCCGCATCGCCGGATTCCATTGGGACAACGTCAGAACCCGCGATACCGACGCGACCTACAACCTGATGGCCTGGACCGAGCTGACCGCACTGGGACCTCAATTCGACTGGGAACCTTGGCTTTCGGGCAACACCGACCGGCCGAAGAACATGTTCGACAAGATCGATGTGGCCGAACCGTCCTTCGTGACCGGCGCGGGGCAGCTGTGGGCCGATGTCGACCTCGCCGCCTGGCGCGAGTACCTGAAGCTGAGCCTGGTGCGGGCGTACGCGCCCTATCTTCCCAAGGCGATCGCCGACGCCAATTTCGATTTCATGGGCAAGGTGGTCCAGGGTCTGCAGGAGCAGCCGGAGCAGTGGCGGCGCGCTGTGGAAACGGTCAACACCTCCGTGGGCGAAGCTCTCGGAAAGCAGTACGTGGCCAAGCATTTCCCGGCCGAGGCCAAGAAGCGGGCACTCGAGATGGTCGACGATCTGCGCGCGGCGTACCGGGAGAACTTCCAGAATTCGACGTGGATGTCGCCACCCACCCGGGACGCGGCGATCGCGAAACTCGGGAAGATCAATGCCAAGATCGGCTACCCGGACAAGTGGGAGGATTACTCCAAACTCACGGTCACGAGGGGCCGGCTGGTCGAATCCCTGCGCTCCTCGGACGCTTTCGAGGCGAAGCGGATGTTCGATCGGCTGGGGACGCCGGTGGACAAGTCGGAATGGGTCATGCCGCCGCAGACGGTGAACGCCTACTACAACCCCAGCGGCAATGAAATCGTGTTCCCCGCGGCCTTTCTGCAGCCGCCGTTCTTCGATCCGGATGCCCAGCCCGCAGTGAACTACGGTGCGGGCGGTGCGGTGATCGGGCACGAGATCGGCCACGGGTTCGACGATCAGGGTTCCAAGTACGACGGGGACGGCAATCTGAAGGATTGGTGGACACCGGAGGACAAGGCGGCCTTCGCAGCCAAGACCAAGCAGCTGATCGCGCAGTACAACGCGCTGGTGCCGGCGGGCCTGCCGCCCGATCAGCACGTCAACGGCGAGCTCACGGTCGGCGAGAACCTGGCGGATCTGCGCGGGCTCGAGATTTCCCTCTCGGCCTATCGGATGGCCGAGAAGCGCAAGGGGACGGACACTCCCGACTACCGGCCGATGTTCGAATCCTGGGGCCGGACCTGGCGCACCAAGATGACCACCGAGGCGCTGCAGAGTCAGATCGCGTCCGATCCGCACTCCCCTGCCGAATTCCGGTGCAATCAGGTGGTACGGAATCTGGGCGAGTTCTACAGCACCTATCACGTGAACGACGGCGACAAGGCATACCTGCCGCCGGACCAGCGCGTCACCCTCTGAGAACGCGACAACCCGCGCGAGGCCGCCGTCCCCGGTAGCCTCGCGTCGGTATCGCAGCTTCGGGGAGAGGTAGTGCCTGTGAGTTCGTCGGATCGTCCGGCCGGTATGGACCGTCGTCGTTTTCTGATCGCGCTCGGTCTCGCACCGGCCGTCGCCACGCTGGCGGCGTGTGGCAGCGATACGAAGAACACGGTCACCTCGACCCAGCTCACCGGCCCCGACATGTCCGGGTCGGACGCGGCGGTGCGTCCGCAGGACGACCTGTACCGGTTCGTCAACGGCAAGTGGCTGAAGGAGTATCAGCTACCGGCCGACAAGGTGTCGTTCGGGACGTTCGACGATGTCGCGGATCGGGTCGAGGGCCAGCTGCGCGAGATCATCGAGGGCATCAAGGATCCCGAGGCGGACACACCCGAGCAGCAGATCCGCGATCTGTACGACGCCCGGATGGATGTCGACACCATCGAGAAGCTGGGCCTCACGCCGCTCGCCGACATGTTCGCCGACATCGACAAGGCCGCGGGCAAGCCGGAGCTGGCCAGGGTGATGGGCGCGCTGCCGATCGGCGGGCTGATCGGGCTGGGCGTCTCGGTGGACCGGAAGAACTCCAGCGCGCACATCGCCTCGGTCGGTCAGTCCGGAATCGGCTTGAGCGAGC
The DNA here is from genome assembly GCF_050942175.1 of Nocardia sp. CA-151230. Classification (NCBI taxonomy): domain Bacteria; kingdom Bacillati; phylum Actinomycetota; class Actinomycetes; order Mycobacteriales; family Nocardiaceae; genus Nocardia; species Nocardia sp. CA-151230. Next base: position 929,547 of record NZ_CP192061.1, on the reverse strand, counting down.
AGTACTATCGCAAGCCCGAATACGCCGACAAGCTGGCCGGATACAAGACCTACCTGGAGAAGATCGCGACGGGCGCCGGATTCCCGGACCCGGCGGCCATGGCGGGCCGGGTACTGGATCTGGAGAAGCGGATCGCGGCCGGATTCTGGGACAACATCAAACTGCACGACACCGAGGCCAGCTACAACAAGATGTCGTGGACCGACATGGTGGCGCTGGCGCCGCAATTCGATTGGGATCCCTGGCTTTCCGGGAACACCGATCGGCCCAAGAGCCTGTTCGCGACGGTGATCGTCGGCGAGCCTTCGTTCGTCACCGCGGCCGGGCAGCTGTGGCACGACGTGGATATCGCGGTGTGGCGGGACTACTTGAAGCTGGCGGTGGTGCGGGAGTTCGCGCGGTTCCTGCCGAAGACGCTCTCCGACGCCAACTTCGAATTCTTCGGAACCGTGATGAGCGGGCAGCTGCAGCGGCCGGATCGGTGGAAGTCGGCGGTCGGCACAGTCGACAGCACGGTGGGCGAGCAGCTCGGAAAGCTGTACGTGGCCAAGCATTTCCCGCCCGAGGCCAAGAATCGGGCGATGGACATGGTGGCCGACCTGGTCGCGGCCTACAAGGACAACTTCACCAATTCGACGTGGATGTCGCAGCCCACCCGGGACGCCGCGCTGGTCAAGCTGAGCAAGATGGGCGTGAAGATCGGCTATCCGGACAAGTGGGAGGACTACGCCGGGCTGAAGATCACCCGCGGCCAGCTCATCCAATCCCTGCGCGCCGCCAATATTTTCGGCGCCAAGAAGATGTTCGACAAGCTGGACAAGCCGGTCGACAAGACCGAGTGGGGTATGACGCCGCAGACGGTGAACGCCTACTACCAGCCGGTCAACAATGAAATCGTGTTCCCCGCAGCCTTTTTGCAGCCGCCGTTCTTCGACCCGAAGGCCGAGGCGGCGGTCAACTACGGCGCGGGCGGCGCGGTCATCGGTCACGAGATCGGACACGGCTTCGACGATCAGGGCTCCAAGTACGACGCCGACGGCAATCTGAAGGACTGGTGGACCGCCGAGGACCGGGCGAAGTTCGACGACCGCACCAAGAAGCTCGTCGACCAGTACAACGGCCTGGTCCCCGAGGGTCTCGACCCGGCGCACCACGTCGACGGCACCCTCACCCTGAGCGAGAACGTCGCCGACAACCGCGGCCTGCAGATGGCCTTCGCCGCCTATCGCATCAACCAGAAGCGCGCCGGCGTCGAGAACCCCGACTATCAGCCCATGCTCGAATCCTGGGGCCGCAACTGGCGGTCCAAGCAGACCCCGCAGTACACCGAGAATCTGCTCGCCAACGACTCCCACTCGCCCGACGAGTTCCGCGCCAACCAGGTGGTCCGCAACCAGGCCGAGTACCACGCGGCCTTCGCCACCAAGGACGGCGACAAACTCTTCCTGGCCGAGGACCAGCGCGTCACCTTCTGACCCATCCCGATCGCGGCGGGATCCGGCCGTTCAGGCCGGATCCACCAGTTCCCGGGGTGCGGCCAGCCGCCAGGAGTCGGTGACGATGGCCGTCAGTTCATCGTGGTCGTCCAGGGCGGCGAGTCGCACCCGCACCCACGCGTTGCCCGCCTCGTGCGGGGCGATCCAGAATTTCTCCGGCTCGGCCTGCACCAGTTCGTCCCGATCCACGATGGGGCACCGGACGGCCATGGAGGTCTCGTTCTCGGGCAGGGTCAGGAACAGCTTCCCGGCCACCCGGAACGTGGGCATCTGCCATTCGAACTGCTCGGTGGTGCGCGCCAGCGCGAGCGCCACCGCCCGCACCTGATCCCCGGTCGCCGTCATGATCTCGATGCTCCCAGCCGGGTATGACACCCGGGCTATCGGTCCCCGCCGGGGGTGCCGAGGATCATGCTGCCCACATTGCATTCCTCCAGTTCGTCGGCACCGGTGGCGGTGGTGAAGGCGGCGGTGTCGGAGAAGCCCTGGGCCACCGCGCCGAGGTTCATGGCGGTGGCGGTGAGGTAGAGGGTCTGCATGAGGACGCCGACGTGTTTGAGGATATTGGCGTAGGCGACCGACTCGTAGGACCACATGACCCGGCCTGCCCGAGCCGAGATCAGCAGCAGCAGTTGCGGTTCGGTGGCGTTGGCGAGGGTGGCCGTGGTGGTGCGCAGGAGTCGCTGGACCGCGGGGGAATCGGCGGGGGCGACGGGGCGCAGGGCGTGCTCGAAGGAGTCGTAGTGGTACATGCCGGGGGCCAGGCCCTCGACACTGCGGACCACCGGGTACAGCTCCAGTTCGTGGACGCTACCGCCGGAAGGGTAAGGGCGGGAAGGGAGTTCGCCGCCGTCCGGGGTGGACTCCACCGACCGGGTGCGAGCGCTGCGGTAGAGCAGTTCGGCCAGCTGGGCGACGGTGATCGGCCGGGCGTCGTCGAAGGACCGGCAGGAACGTCGGTCCTCGAGGACTGCGGTCAGGGTCGGGTCGGTGGCGCGGAGGGTGGCGAGGTCCGGCGCCGGGAGCGCGATCGGGACACCCGGGTAGGGCGCGCGCTGCGCCGGGCGTTGCGGGAACTCGTCTTTCGCCCATGCGGTGGGGCCGAAGTCGTCCCACGTGACGGTGCGGGAGCCGAGGGTGCTGCGCCGGTGGAACCAGAGGTCGGGGGCGCTCCAGCTGCGGGTGGTGAAGTCGCGGTGCTCGGCGGCGGGGTCGGCGGTGAAGCCACCCCAGCGCAGGTCGGCGGCGATGCGGGCCGAAAGGGACTCGGGCAGGCCGAGTTCGGTGGGATCGGCGCCGGCGGCGAGGGCCAGCAGCCGGGGGTCGTGGACGCGGAGATCGCACCACGAGGTGGGGTGTTCCAGGACCAGGCCGTCCGGATCACGGTGGATGACAGTGAATTTCGAGAGGACCGTGCGCGGCCCGTCGCCCGTGCCCGGACGTGCGGGCGGGGTGGTGAAGGGGCGCAGGGTGTAGAGGTCCCGGTCGCCGTCGCGGACGGTGACCTCCAGCCAGCCCGCTCCGGCCAGCCGGTCGAGAAGGGTTGCCACCGAATCGGATTCGGCCGCGAGCTCGCTGGTCGTCGCCGGACCCTGATTGAGGGTCTTCAGCGCCTGACTCTGAGCCGGGGTCAGCCCGGTCAGCTTCTCGTTGTGCGGCGGGTTCAACAGCACCGCGCCGCCGGGGACGATCAGGCAGGTGACGCCGGGACGGAGGCCGTAGCGGGTGTCGTCGGTGCGGATCATTTGGCGGCGCTGGCGAGAGCCGGTTCGAGCTTGTCGAGCAGGTAGGGCAGCGCCAGCGGGGTGGGCTGGTTGATGGCGCTGATCTCCTGGACGGTGAGGAAGACCACCGAGTTCTTCTTGACCGAGGGCAGGGCGCCGAATCCCGGCAGGCCGCGGTACTTCTCGTCCATGCCGGGCGAGTAGCCGGCCAGCAGCAGGTCGGAGTCGAGTTCGTCGAGGCGTTCGGGCGAGAGGGCCAGGCGGCCACCGGAGCCGCCCTGGTCCACCAGGTGCTGCGGGATGGTCATACCGAGCTGGGTGAACAGGCGGCTGGACCCGTCCTTGGGGTCGGTGAGCACCATGAGCTGCGACGGCCCGGCCAGCCAGGAGCTGATGAAGGTCTTGTTCTTCAGGCCCGGATTGCGTTGCGCGATACCGTCGATGCGGCCGTTCAGGTCGGCGATGAGCTTGTCGGCGGCGTCGGTCTTGTGCAGCACCTGGCCGAGCGCGCGCACCTGGTCGGCCCAGGGGGTGACGGCCTCTTTGGTGAGCCCCGGCAGGGTGGGCGCGACCTTGGACAGGTCGCCGTAGGTCTTGGCGTCGGCGATGAACGGGTCGGCCAGGATCAGGTCCGGGTTCAGCGCAGCAACCTGTTCGGCGAGGTTGCCGGTGGTTTGCAGCGCGGTGGACTTTGCCAGCGCGGCCGGTTCCCAGGGCGGTGCGCCCTTGCTGAGCACCGCGATGTTGTCGATGTAGCCGACCGGGGTGACGCCGAGTGCCTGCGCGGTGTCGAGCCACTGATTGCCCAGCGCCACGATGCGTGCCGGGGTCCCGGTCACGGTGGTCTGCCCGAGGGCGTGGGTGATGGTGACCGGTTCGCCGCCGCCGGCGGCAGAGTCGTCGGACTTCGATCCGCAGGCCGCGAGCCCGAGGGCGAGCAGGCTCACCACGGCCGCAAGGGCGGCTCGCGCGGTGATCGATCGCCCGCTACGCGCGGTGAAAGCCGACTTCATCGTGACTCTCCTGTCTGCCGATGCCCACCCGTACGGGGCGAGCAGTAGGTGAGCCTAGCCTAATTTCCTCGAGGGATGGGGACCGTTGTCGCCGATTCGATCCCCTACGGGGTGGTCGATCGTGCCCTTGATCGATTAGGTTAGGGTTGCATAAGTTAGAACCCGGGGGTTTGGAACGATGGAGCGAGCGGTGCCGGAAATCTTGTCCGCCGTCGAGCGTCACCGGCTCGTCGACGAATGGGCCAATGGCGTCGAACTGTACGACGTGCCGTCGGTCTCCATGCTCATCCAGTGCGGTCGCCGCGTGCCCTCCCTGCGGACCGCCGTGCGCTGCGGCGATCACATCCTCACCTATGCCGAACTCTTCGAACGCCTCGACGGCGGCGTCACCGGGACCGCCGGGCCCACGCTCGACGATCTGGCCCGCGTGCTGTGCGATATCGTCGCGGCCGCCGAATTCGGCGCGGTGCTGGCCGAACTGGGCCCGCACGGCACCGGCATGAAGCCGGTCGCGGTGGCCGCGGCCGCCGACGATCGCCGCGCGGTTGCCGCCGATCAGCGCTCCTGCCCGATCGACCGGGCCTACGGCTCGCCGGATGTGCGGCTGCTGGCCATCCGCTGGGACACCACCGACGCCGCGGTGGAACTGCTGGCCACCTTGGCCGACGGCGCGACCCTGGTGCTGGCCACCACCGCCCAGCGCGCGGACGCGGCCGCCCTGGCCGAGCTGATCGCCCTGAGCGCCTCGACTCATGTGGTGGCCGACGCCGGGACCCTCGCGAACCTGGCCTTCCTGCCCTCCCCCGCGCTGCCGACCGTGCGGCGCTGGGATGTGTTCGGAAACGACTGCCCGGCAGCGCTTTCCGCCCTGCTGTGCGAACTCGCCCCCGGCTCCTGCGCCGGATTCGCCTACACCACTCCGGAATACGCGGGCGTCGCGGCGCGCGGACCGCTGGACGGCTCCGGCCGGGTGCGGCCGATTCCGGGCGCGCGGCTGCTGGTGCTGGACGAATCGCTGCGGTTGGTGCCGCCGGGACGCTCCGGCCGGGTGTACCTGGGTGGTTCCGCACTGGCGCTGGAATTGGACGGTGCCGCCGAGGGTTTCGTGGACGACCCCTTCGTACCCGGCGGCCGGCTGGTGCGCACCGACACCCACGGCGGGTGGACCGCCGACGGCTGGCTGCTGCTGGACATGATCGAATCCTCGTCTCCCGCAGCGCCTTCGGCCACCGAGCCCGCGCCGGGTCGGGACGACACCACCGGCTGCGCCGCGGCCTGACCACTCCGCCCGTATCCTCGGCCGACCGCGCAGCTGCTCCTGCGGCGGCCGGTACCGCCGAACTTCTTCCGCGGTACCGGCCGCCCGCCCGCTCTCCCGCGGCGGGCGGCCTTACCGCCTGGGTGATCAGGACACGGCGACTGCCAGGGCGGCCAGGCTGTGCTGCCAGAGTTCGGTCAGGCGGTTGGCTTCCGCCTCGGTGAACAGGGTTTCGCTCCAGCGCCAATTGGTGGTGAGCTGCGGGCCCTCCGGGGTCGAGCCGATGCCCGCGATCACATCCAGCGCGTAGCGCAGGGGGAGGTCGGGTTCGGGGTCCAGCGGCAGTGCCTCGTTGAGCGGGCCGGTGAGCAGGGACCAGGATCGGGGGTCGTGACCACTGAGGTCGACTCGGCCGAGGTAGTTGAACTCGACCTGGGGGTGCCGAGCGGTGGCCAGTTCGGGGACGCGGGTGGTGTAACGGAGCAGGCCGTAGTCCAGGCCCTGATTGGGGACGGCGGACAGGTGCGCGGTCACCGATTCCAGAAGGGCGCGGACCACGGCCGGATCCTGTTCCGCCCGTTCGGCATCCACCGTCTCGCCCGCGCCGAGGCGGACCGGGAACACGCTGGTGAACCAGCCGAGGGTGTTGCTGGTGTCGGTGTCGAGCAGGTCGTCGGCACGGCCGTGGCCCTCCAGGGCGAGGAGGGCGCCGTGGGCGGGATCCTGGGCGCGCTCGCGCCGCCAGCTCGCCAGGGTGATGGTCAGGGCGGTGAGCAGCAGTTCGCGCACACCCTCGTCGCGGGTGAGCGCGGCGAGCAGGCGGGCGGTGACCTCGACCGGTGTCACGGCGGTGGCGACGCGCAGGGAGGACCAGGTGTCGGTGTGCGGGTAGGGGACGCGGCGGCCGATGGCGGGGTCGGGGGCGGCGAGCTGGTCACGCCAATAGTCCTGCTGCGCACGGACTTCCGCGGACTCGGCCCGCTCCGCCATGCGGCGCGAGAACTCGCGGTACGAGGTGGATTCGGGGAGGGCGGCGCCCTCGTTCAGGGCGGCGATGAGCAGGTGCCAGGAGACCACGTCCACCGCCAGGTGGTGGAGGGTGAGCAGCAGGACATCGCCGTGCTCGGTGCCGGAGAACCAGACGGCGCGCACCATATCGCCGGTGCGCGGGTCGATCTGGTCCATGACCGTCCGGGCCGCGGCGTGGATTGCCGCGTCGGTGTCGGCGGGATCGGCTGTGTGCGTGAGGATGTCGGCCGCACGGATGGTGCCCGGCGCGGCGGTGACCAGGCGCGGGCCGTCGTCGGTGTCGACGAGGCGTGAGCGCAGGGTGTCGTAGCCGTCGAGGACGGCCTGCAGCGAAGCCTCGAGGGTATCGCGGTCGCTGCCGTCGGGCAGCCGGAGCAGGGCCGTCTGGGTGAAGCGGCGGTAATTGCCGTACTCGTACATCCACGAGACGACCGGAAGCGGCTGCACCGCTCCGTAATCCGCCACCCGCACCGCGGTGGTCGAGTCCGCGGCGTCGAGGGCGGCGGCGAGTTCGCGCAGGGTCGGCGTGGCCAGCACCATGCGCGGGGTGAGGGTGAGGCCGCGGCGGCGGGCCTTGTTGACCAGGGAGATGGCGACGATGCTGTCCACCCCGAGGGCGAAGAAGTCGTCGTCGAGGCCGGGGGTGCGGCCGTCGAAGAGTTCGGCGAGGACCTCGGCGAGCTCCTTCTCGGTGGCGGTGCTGGGCGCGGCGCCCGATCCGGTATCGGCGAGGGCCGCTTCGGCGAGCCGCGTCAGCTCGGGGCCGTCGAGTTTGCCGTTGGCGTTCACCGGCAGCCGTGGCAGGGCGAGCACGCGGGCCGGAATCATGTAGGCGGGCAGGCGGTCCGCGAGCGCGGCGCGGGTACGCGCGGGATCGACGGACTCGCCCCGCTCCCCCACGACGAAACCGACCAGGCTCGCCCCGCCGGCGCGGCGCACCACGGTGACGGCGGCGGTGTCCACGCCGGGCAGTCGCCGCAGGGCGGTCTCGATCTCGCCGATCTCGATGCGGTAGCCGCGCACCTTCACCTGCGCGTCGGCGCGGCCCAGGTAGCCGAGGCCGCCGTGGGACAGGCGGCGGACCAGATCGCCGGTGCGGTACATGCGGCGGCCGGGCCGGAAGGGGTCGGCGACGAAGCGGTCGGATGTGGTTGCGGCGCGGCCGATATAGCCACGGGCCAGCTGCGGCCCGGACAGGTACAGCTCGCCGACGACGCCGCCGGGTACCGGGCGCAGCCTGGAATCCAGGACGTAGCCGGACATTCCGGCGTTCGCGGTGCCGATGGTCGGGGTGTCGAAGTCCGCGACCGGGGCCACCACGGCCTCGACGGTGGTCTCGGTGGGTCCGTAGCAGTTGTAGACCGCGGTGCCGGACCGGCCTTCGGACGGGGCCAGCGCGCGCAGCCGCGACCACAGCGCGGCGTCGATGGCCTCACCGCCCAGCGCCAGCACGGGCAGCTCGCGATCCACCAGCCCGGCGGCGTTGAGCTGCGCGAACATCGACGGGGTGGTGTCGATCATGTCGATGTCGTGGGCGATCATGCCCGCGCACAAGCGCTGCGCGTCACGCATTTCCGTGGTATCGAACAGGTGGATGGTCTGCCCGGCGAGCAGGCCCACCATGGGCTGCCAGGACGCGTCGAAGCTCAGCGACCAGGCATGCGCGATACGCAGTGGCCGGCCCAGGCGGGCCATGGCGGGCCGGTAGACCCGGTCGCGATGGTCGGCGAAGTAGGCCATGAGCGCGGCATTGGTCCCGGCGACGCCCTTGGGTTCACCCGTCGAGCCGGAGGTGAAGATGAGGTACGCGAGCTGGTCCCGGTGGCGGACGACGCACGGGAGTTCGACCGGGGCGGCCGAGGGCTGTTCGGCGACCAGGGGATCGCCGAGGAGCAACACCGGCACCCGCTGCCCGCCGACGGCTACGACATCTGCGCCGGACTGCGGTGCACCGGCGGTTTCGAGCAGGTCGCGGGTGTTGTCGTCGGTGACAACCAACGTCGGCCGCGCCTGCCGGAGGATCGACTCGATGCGTGCGGCGGGCAGCGTGATATCCACCGGCACATAGGCTCCGCCCGCGGCGAAGGCCGCCAGCACCGCGACGATCGATCGCACGGTACGTGGAAGCATCAGCGCCACCACAGTTTCCGGGCCGACGCCCTGCGCGGCGAACTCCGCGCCGAGCCGGACGGCCGCGTCATACAGGGAGCGGTAGGTGTTCTGGGAGCCGGAGCTGTCCTGGAGTGCAACGGCTTCCGGCGTGGCGGCCATCTGCCGCTCGAACAACTCCCAGACCGAGGCGGCGTCGGCGACTGCGGTCGTGGACCCTTCCGTCATCGCGGCGGGCGAGACGGGGCTGATCGGCGCCGCGGACATCTCCTGCTCGGTCGCGGTGAGCACGCTGAGCGAATCGGGTGTGGCCGTGCCGGTTTCCGGTAGTTGCCGCAGCAGCGCCAGCAGCCGCTCGCCCAGGTCCGCGGCCGGGAAGTAGGGCAGCGCGGCGGGCATCACCTCGAGCTGGACCAGCAGCTCTTCGCCGCTCATGTGCGCGACCACCGTGAGCGGGTAGTGCGCGAGGCTTTCCATCTCGATCGGGCGGAAGCAGGCGCCGTCGGGGGCGGTGACGGTGCGGATGGCGTCGTCGATGGGGGCGTTCTCGAAGACGAACAGCGTGTCGAAGAGGGTGCCGTGCCCCGCGGCGCGCTGCACGGCCGACAGGCTCAGGAAGCCGATGTCGCGCATGGCGGCGCACTCGCGCTGCAGGCGGGCGCACTGGTCGGCGATGGAGATGCCGGAGTCCAGATGGTGGGCGACGGGCACGGTGTTGATGAACAACCCGACCATGCCCTCCACGCCCGGAAGCTGGTCGGGCCGACCGGAGATGGTGGTGCCGTATACGACGTCGCGGCGATCGGTGAGCCGCCCGAGCAGCACCGTCCAGGCGAACTGCACGGCGGTGTTGAGGGTCAGCCCGTGCGCACCGGCCCAGGTACGGACCCGGTCGGTGTCGGCGGCGGACAGCAGCAGGCGGGTCTTCTCCGGCACGGCGTTCGGGCCGGCCGGTGCGCCGTCCGCCAGCATGAGCGGACCGCTCACCCCCGCGAGGTAGTCGACCCAGCGCTGGGTGACCGCGGCGGTGTCCTGTGCGCCCAGCCACGCGATGTAGTCGCGATAGGGACGCGGTTTCGGCAGTGCCGCAACGGATCCGCCGGACCGGTAGACGGCGAGCAGTTCGGTGAAGAACACCGCCACCGCCCAACCGTCCATCAGGATGTGGTGGGCGGTGAGGATCATGCGCCGGGTGCCGGTGTCCGGCACGGTGAGCAGCAGGATGCGCAGCGCCGGGCCGCGGCTCAGGTCGAACGGCGCGTGTCGTTCGGCCGCGGCGATGGCGTCGAATTCCGCCGGCCGCGCTTGCTTTTCGGCCCAGGGCAGTTCGGCCTCTGCGGGCACGATCTGCACCGGCCGCGGCATGTTCTCGTCCCAGAAGGCGGCGCGCAGGTTGGGATGCCGGTCCAGCATGGCCTGTGCGCTGCGCCGCAGCAGCTCGGTGTCCAGCGGTCCGTCGATGTCGACCACGAACTGCATGGTGTACAGGTCGAGGCCGTCGCCGTTGAGGCGCGACAGCGAGAACAGCCCCTCCTGCAGCGGGCTCAGCGCCAGCACGTCTTCGATCTGCGGTGGCGCGGTGCGGTTTTCGGTGGTGGTCATCGGGCCTGCCAGGACGAGGTGAGGGCGGCGAGGGCGTCGGCGTCGAGGCCGGAGGCGCTCATGGGGGCGGATTCCTCCGGTCGGGTCGACTCTGCTTGCGCGGCAACTGGTTCGGCGGCGTCGACCGCGGCGGCGAGTTCGGCGATGGTGAGGTGCTCGAACACCAGCTGCGGGCTGAGCGGCAGGCCGAGCGCGGTGGCGCGGGCCGACCACTGGATGGAGATGACGCTGTCGCCGCCGAGGGCGAAGAAGTTGTCGTCGGCCTCGACCTCGCTGATGTCCAACAGCTCTTCGAGCAGTTCGATCAGCGCGCGTTCGGTGCGCGCGTGGTCGCCGGTGGCGGCGGCGCGGGTCGCCGCGGCGGGCGCGGGCGGGGCGAGCAGCCGCTCCAGCCGGTCGACGGGCAGCACCTCGAGCTCGACCACGGTGCGGTCGGGCGCGGTGGCGTACGCCTCCAGGGTGGTGGCCAGCGCGGTCGCGATGTGCTGCACGGTCTCCCGGTCGTACAGGTCGGCATTGGCGACCACGCGCACGGCCAGGCCGCCGTCACCGGTGACGTTCACGGAGACATTGAGGTCCAGGAAGGAGACGTCGAAGTCGACCGGCAGCACGGTGGCGGTGGTCGCGCCCGCCACGGCCAGGGTGGCGGGCGCCCAGTCCGCGCCGCGGAAGTGCAGCATGCTCTGGAACAGCGGGTTCCGGGAGCGCGAGCGCGGCGGATTGAGCGCCTCCACCAGGCGTTCGATCGGAAGTTCCTGGTGCGCTTGGGCATCCAGGACCACGTCGCGGCCGCGCAGCACGGTGTCGCGCAGGGTCGGGGTGCCCGACAGATCGTTGCGCAGCACGGCCATATTGGCGAAGAGACCGACGAGAGGTGCGGTCGCGTCGTCGACGCGGCAGGCCACCGGCGTGCCGAGGGTGATGTCCGTGCCGCCGCCCAGCTTGTGCAGCAGGGTCGCGACGGCGGCCTCGTACACCATGAATTCCGTTGCGCCGCAGGCTTCCGCGAGCGCGGCCAGTCCGGAGCGCAGGGCGGCGGGCGCCGCGAAGGTCGCGACCTCGCCGCGCTTGCCGAGGACCGCCGGCCGCGCCCGATCAGGGGCGACATCGATCTGATCCGGCAGACCGGCGAGGGCGACGCGCCAGAAGTCCAGCTGCGCCCGGCCGTAGTCGCCGGGCAGGCCATCCGCACCGGAGGCGAACGCATCGTGCTGCCACAGCACGTAATCCGGGTACTGCACGGCAAGCGGGGTCCACTGCGGCGCCCGCCCGCCATCGACCCGCGCACGGTAGGCGGCGACCAGGTCCTCGAGCAGGATGCCCAGCGACGCGTGGTCGGCCACGATGTGGTGGACCAGCAGCGACAGCACGTGCGTGCCCGGGTCGAGGACCAGCAGGCGGGCCCGCAGCAGCGGCTCGGATTCGACCGTGAAGGGGTAGCGGCCGATCTCGGCGAGCTCGTCCGTCAACCGGTCGGCATCGATGCCGGTGACTTCGAGCTCGACCTCCCCGGCGGCTCGCACCACCTGGTACGGAACGCCGTCCCGCTCACCGAAACCGGTGCGCAGCGCCTCGTGCCGGGCCACCACATCGGCGAGTGCGGCCCGCAGCGCGGCGATATCGATGCCGCCGTCGAACCGGACCGCGAAGGGCAGATTGCCGACCGCGCTCGGGCCCTCCATGCGGTACTGGAACCACATGGCCAGCTGCGAGTAGGACAGCGGCAGTCGGTCCGGACGCGGGCGCGCGATGACGGCCGGACGCCCGGAAACCGGTGCGGCAACAACGGTCTCGGCCGTCTCGACGTCGTCGTCCATGGCATCCAGGTCGATGCCGAACTCGTCACGGAACCGCGCGGCCAGACCGGCGGCCAGCCCGGCCGGGGTCGGGGTGTCGAACACGATCCGCACATCCAGCTCCACACCGAATTCGGCGCGGATCTGCGCGACCAGGCGCGCGGCCAGCAGCGAATGCCCACCCAGTTCGAAGAACGAATCGTCCGCGCCGGCCGTCGGAATCCCGAACAGCTGGGTGTAGATGGCACACAGGCGGCGTTCGGTGGCGGTGGCGGGCGCGCGGTGCACCCGCTCGACCGCGGGCGCCGGCGCGGGCAGCGCCCGCTTGTCCAGCTTGCCGTTGACGGTCAGCGGAATCTCGTCGATGACGGCGAAAGCGCTGGGCACCATGTACTCCGGCAGCGCGGCGGCGGCGTGGGCGCGCACCTGGTCCACCTCGATCGTCGCACCGGCCGCGGGCACCAGGTAGGCGGCGAGCTGTGCGCCCACGGCCGGATCCTCGGTCACGATCACCACGCAGCGCCCGACGCTCGGATGCGTGGTCAGCGCCGACTCCACCTCGCCGAGCTCGATGCGGAAGCCGCGCACCTTGACCTGCTCGTCGGCGCGGCCGACGAAGTCCAGTTCCCCGAACTCGTTGCGGCGGGCCAGATCTCCGGTGCGGTAGAGCCGCGCACCGGCGGTGAACGGGTCGGCGACGAAGCGGCTCGCGGTGAGCGCGGGACGGCCCAGGTAGCCGCGCGCCAATTGCGCACCGCCCAGGTAGATCTCGCCGGCCACCCCGGCGGGCACCAGCTGCAGGGCCTCGTCGAGCACGTAGGCGTGCACGTTCTGATTGGGCACGCCGATGGGCACGATACCGGTGCCCTGCGGGCCCGCCACCGGCTGATGGGTCGCGCACACCACGGCCTCGGTCGGCCCGTAATGATTGCGCAGTTCGGCGTCGAAGACGGCGGCGAACCGATCGGCCACCTCGCCCGGCAGCGCCTCGCCGCCCACCGGGACATGGCGCAGCGCACGCCACTCGCTCACCTCGGGCAGCAGCAGGAAGGTGCCGAGCATGGACGGCACCATGTGCAGCACGGTCACGCCGCGGCGGGTGATCAGGTCGGCGACGTAGCGGATGTCGCGGAAGGCATCGGGTTTCGGCACGATCAGCCGCGCGCCCAGAGCCAGGGTGACGAAGATGTCCAGCAGGGAGGCGTCGAAGCTCACCGAGGAGGACTGCAGCAGCCGGTCGTCGGCGGTCATGCCCCATTCGGCGGTGAAGCTCACCACATGCTCGGCGATGGCGGCGTGCGAGACCGGGACGCCCTTGGGCTTGCCGGTCGAGCCGGAGGTGTAGATGACGTAGGCCAGGTTCGCCGGGAGCAGCGGGCGGACGCGGTCGGTGTCGGCGGGATCGGTGTCCGGCAGCGCGGCGGCGGCATCCTCGGCGGCGTCGAGTTCGACGCGGCCCAGCACCAGCCGCGGGCCCGCGTCGGCGATCAGGTAGTCGATGCGGTCGTCCGGGTAGGCCGGGTCGATGGGCAGGTAGGCGGCGCCCGCCTTGAGCACGCCGTAGACGGCCACGATGAACTCGACCGAGTTGCTCATGCGCAGGGCGACGATGTCCTCGCTGCCGATGCCCTCGCGAATCAGCCAGTGCGCCAGGCGGTTCGCGCGGCGGTTCAGGTCGCCGTAGGTGAGTTCGAGGTCGTCGGAGACCAGTGCCAGGGTGCCGGGTCCGGCGGCGACACTGGCCTCGAACAGGTCGACCATGGTGGCCGGGTCGGCCGGCACGTCCGCGCCACGCGACTGTTCCAGGATGGCGAGGCGGTCGTCACCGCCCAGTATGTCGAGGTCGGCGAGCCGGCCGTCAGGGGTGTTCAGCGCCCGATCCAGCAGTCGCACACAGTGTTCCAGCATGCGCTGCACCATCGGCCGGGGCAGCACGTCCACCTGGTATTCGGCCTCGAGCACCGCGCCGTGCGCGCTCTCGGTCACGACCGCGACGGCCAGCGGGACCTGCGCGGTGGGAGCGCCCAGTTCGTCCAGCTGGGTCGAGGTGACGCCGTCCAGCGCGAAACCGTCGGCGCTCTTGCGGACGCTGAAGCCCAGGCGCACCAGCTGATCCATGCCGTCCCGTCCAGCGACGCGCTCCGGGTTCACCTCGCGCACCACGCGGTCGATGCCGACGGCCTGATGGGCGAAGGCGTCCAGGCAGGTGCGCTTGGTGGCCGCGACCAGGCCGGTGAAAGTCTCGGCGCGGTCGAAGGTTTCGCGCAGCAGCAGAGTGTTGCCGAAGTAGCCGATGAGCTGTTCGGCGGCCGCCGACCGGCGATTGGTGACAGGGATGGAGACCAGGAAATCATCGGCGGCGGTGTAGCGCTGGATCAGGGCGGCGTAGCCGGCGAGCAGCACCATGAACGGGCTGGCCGCCTGCTCGCGGGCGAAGACGTCCACCCGGTTCAGGAGATCGGCCGGCAGCGCGACGGTGCAGCGGTCGGCTCGCTTCGACGCCGCGACCACGGCCGAGCCGGGCAGTTCGAGGGGTTCCGGCAAGGGGCGCAGGGTGTTCCGCCAGTAGGCGATGTCCGCCTCGTCCTCGGCCGGGGCGTCCAGGACCTCGAGATCGACGAACTGCGCGGCCGGCGCCGCGGTCCGGACTCCGTTGTAGGCGGCATTGAGGTCGGTGAAGAACACGCCCCAGGCGTCGTCGTCCCAGCAGCTGTGGTGTGCGGCCAGCAGCAGCACCCACTCCGCTGTTCCGTTGCGCACCAGTGTGATTCGCAGGGGCACCTCGGTGGCGAGGTCGAAGGGGCGGCCGAATTCCCGGCGGGCCAGCACCTCCACCCGCACCGGGCGGGCGGACTCGGCCAGGTCGGTCAGATCGTGCGACTGCCACGGCAGCGTGATGTCCTCGGCGAACACCTGGAACGGCTCGCCGTCCGCGTCGGTACCGAAGGTGGTGCGCAGCACGTCGTGCCGGGCGAACACCGCCGCCACCGCGGTCCGCAGGCGCTGCTCGTCGAGTGCGCCGGTGAGCCGGTACGCCACACAGATATTCAGTGTGGTGTCCTCGGGGTCGCGCGTCTGCAGGAACCACATGCGGCGCTGCCCGGCCGACAGCGGTCGCCGCTCCCCGGCCCGGGTGCGGCGCACCGGCGCGGCGGTGGCGGCGGCCAGTCCCTGCTCGGCGAGCCTGCGCCGCAGCAGTTCCCGGCGACGGTCGGCGACGGAGGTTCCGGCCACGGTCACGGTGGCATCGGTGTCTGACATGAAATCTGGCCCCTAGCCCTAGTTGGTGTTCTCTGCCATCAGCAGCACGACATCGTCCAGCGACGCGCCGCCCAGGATCGCCGCGACCGGCAGCTCCCGATCGAGCGAGGCCTGGACCCGCTTGCGGAAGTCCAGGGCCTGCAACGAATCCAGGCCCAGTGCGACCAGCGGTGTGGAGCGATCGATGGTGTCGCCGGCGTCGATGCCCATGACCCGCTCGAGTTCGGCGAGCACCTGGTCGGCCAGTGGGCGGTCCGGGGTCGATGCCGACGGCTGGTGGTCAGCGGCAGGAGATGACGTATTGGTCTCGGTGACAGGCTGATTCACGCTCGCATCCGCAACTGCCGTATCTGCGATGCGCGGCGGCGTAATCGTCTCCGGCTCCGGCACTTCCGTCAGCACAGCAGCCTGGCCGAAGGCTCCCAAGACAGCGCGCAGGAACGGCCAGTCGGCGGAGATCACCACCGCGTCGGTCGGCTGCCCGGTGAATCCCGCGGCGATGGCGTCGGCCGGATTCATGGGGTACACCCCGGCACCCTCCACCCGCGCCATGCCCGCAGCATCGAGCGGACCCGCGACACTCCACAGGCCCCACTCCAGTGCGGAGCAATCGATCCCGCGCCTGCGCAGGCGGCGGGCGAGAATATCCAGCATCCGGTTGGTGACGGCATACAGAATCTGTCCGCGCCCACCGAGTGTCGCGGCCATGGACGAGCACAGCAGCACGCGGCCAGTCGGACGCAACGGCACCGCGTCGAGCACCGCCTCCAGGCCCAGCACCTTCGACGCCGCGGCGGTGGCGACCATCTCGGCGGTGATCTCCTCGATCCCGGCGTCCACGTAGTTGACCGCCGCATGGACGAGCAGGCTCACCGGCCGCTCCCCCAGCCCTGCCGCGAGACGCGCGACAGCGTCCGCATCGCTGACATCGCCGGCCGCGGCCACGATCTCGGTGTCACCGAGCGCGCGCAGTCGCGCCACTTCCGCGGCAGCCGAACCGGATTCGCCGGACCGGCTCACCAGCGTGATCCGCCCGGCGCCCTGCCGCGCGAAGTGCTCGGCGAACAACAGCCCGAGCTTGCCGGTGCCACCGACGATCAGCACATGATCGAGCTCAGCGGTCTCCCCCGGCACAGACTCGTCCGCGACCAACCGCTTGACGAACACCTTTCCGCCACGCAGCGCCACCTCCGGCTCACCCGCCGTGTGCAGCGCCGCGACAACCCGATTCGCTTCCCCGGCCCCGGCACCGGCCGCGATATCCAGATGCCGGAACAGCACCCCGGGCTTCTCCACCCCGACACACCGGAACCCGGACGCCACGGCCCCGTGGAACAACTGCGGCACCGCATCCTCCGGCACCACGACCTCACCCCCGACCGTCACCAGCCAGACCTCGCCGCCCGCACACACATCCGATACCGCGGATAGCCAGCTGCGGGCGGCGAAGAACTCCGTCAGCTCCGCCACCGCGTCCGCGGCGGTCGACTCGGGCAGCGCGGGCCACAGGATCACCACGCTGTCGAAGTCCGCCTGCTGTGGTGATTGCGTTCCGGTGCCGATGCCCGATCCGGACAGGACCGAGGCGGCTTCGGCGGCCAGCGCCTCGCCGAGTGCGTCGCGGCCGGCGTTCTCCGCGACGACCGCCGCCATCTCGGCCAGGTCCAGAACCGCGCCGACATCGAAACGGCCGACTGCCCGGTGGCCCAGGATTTCCGGCTCGGTGCCGCGCGAGGTGACGTGCGCCGCCACGCCTGCGGTCGTCGCCGGTTCGGCCTGACTGGTCTCGGCAGCCCGAACTGTCCCGGCGAGCGCGGCGGGCTCGAGGGCAATGGCCGTGGCGCCGTAGCAGTCTGCCGCGGCGAGCAGGGCCGACACCTGTTCCGCGCAACGGCCGGTCGGATCGACGAAGGCCAGGCGGCGGGGCGGGGTCAGGGAGCGGCGTTCCCAGGGGGTCCACTTCTCCACCAGGCGTTGGGGTTTGGGGACGGCCGGGGTCGGCGGGTGCACCGTCTCGGGGGCGTAGCCCGGGTTGGCCCACAGGCGTTTGGGGTTCATGACCGTGTGGGGGAAGTCGCGCAGCGGGAGAGCCGGGGGCGCGTCGGTGCGCAGGGCGGTCCAGTCGTAGGCGAGGTCGTGGACGGCGATGGTGGCCAGGTTGCGGGTGAATTCGCGCAGGGAGGTGGCGGTGCGCAGGGAGGTGCCGAGGACCTTGACGTCGCGGGAGCCGCGGGACGGGTCGCGCGGGACCAGGGAGAGGTTTTCCTGGAGGGCCAGTTGCAGGACGGGGTGTTCGACCACCTCGATGAGGGTGTCGATGCCGTCGGTGGCGGCGGCGACCACGGCGCGGTCGAAGCGGACACGGTTGCGCAGGTTCCAGTACCAGTACTGTTCCTGGATCAGGTCGGCGGTGATCGGGGCGCCGAGAGTCGCACCGTAGCAGGGGATGTCGGTGTCGGCGAAGGTCGGGTGGGTCAGCTCGCCGCCGAGGAAGCCTTCGAATTCGGCGCGCAGCTCCGCCACGATCGAGGTGTGCGCGGGGTAGGCGACGCCGATCTCGCGGGCGAAATGGCCGCGCTCGGTGGCGGCGGCGACCATGTCGGCGATGGTGTCGCGGTCGCCGGAGATGGCCATGATGTGCGGGGCGTTCACCACCGACAGCTCGGCCCAGCCCGAATGGCGGGCCAGCAGCGCCTCGCAGTCCTCGCGGTTCATGGCCAGCACGGCCATGGCGTAGCCGCGCGGCGAGAGACGCTCCACCAGGCGCGCGCGGTGGGTCACCACCAGCACGGCGTCGCGCACCGACATGACCCGCGAGACCGCGCCCGCGGCCAGCTCGCCCTGGCTGTGGCCGATGGTGGCGGCCGGGCGCACACCGGCGGCCTGCCACATGGCGGCCAGACCGGCCATGTGGAACATCAAGGCGGGCTGCACCTCCCACACCGTGTCCTGGTACCCGCCCGCGGTGCCGAGCAGATAGTGCAGCGGCTGATCGTGGCCGAAACGCTCGGCGTGCACGGCCGCGCACTCGTCGACGGCGGCCCGGTAGTGCGGGGACAGGTCGTAGTACAGCGCGCCCATGCCGGGACGCTGACTGCCCTGACCGGGGAACACGAAGCCGATCCGGCGCGCGGTGGCGGGACCGTCACCCAGCACCACCGCGGGATGCGAGGTCCCGTCGGCGACGGCGCGCAGGGCATCGAGCAGATCCGCACGCCCGGTGACCATGGCCAATGCCCGGTACCGGCGTGCTGTGCGGGTGCGGAACAGCATGTCCGCCAACGGATCCGGGGCGACGGCGGGCCGCTCCTCCAGGTAGGCCAGGATGCCCGCGGCCTCGGCGCGCACGCCGTCGGCGGTATCGGACGAGAGCAGGACGGGGATGCTGCCATCCGGCAGCCGGTGGCTACACATCGCTTTTCTCCAGCTCGGGCAGGCTCACGAGGGCATGGGCATTGGTGCCCGCGACACCGAACGAGGACACGGCCGCGTATCGCACGCCGTCCACGGCGGGCCAGGGTTCGAGTTCGGTGGCGAGCCGCAGAGTGGTCTCGGCCCAATCGATTTCGGCGGTCGGCCGCTCGGCGTGCAGGGTGGGCGGGATCTGCCCGTGCACTCCTGCCAGCAGCACCTTGATCAGGCCCAACACCCCGGAGGCGGCCTGCGCGTGACCGGCATTGGACTTCACCGAGCCCAGCCGCGGACCCGCGGCGGACGGAAGGCCGTAAGTGGCCGCGAGCGCCGCCAATTCGAGCGGGTCGCCCACCGGAGTGCCGGTGCCGTGCCCCTCGATGAGCCCGACCTGTCCGGCGGAGATCCCGGACACGGCCAGGGTGTCGCGGATGAGCCGCTCCTGCGCCGCCGCACTCGGGACCGCGATCGGCGCGCCCTTGCCATTGTGGTTCACGCGCGAACCCAGCAGCCGCCCGTACACCCGATGCCCGAGCGCACGCGCCCGCGACTCCCGTTCCAGTACAACGACTCCCGCGCCCTCACCCCACAGCGTGCCGGTGGCGTCGGCGGAGTAGGACCGGCAGTGGCCGTCGGCGGCCAGCGCATTGTTCTTGGAGAACTCGTAGAACGCGCCCGGCGAACCCATGACGCACACCCCGCCCGCCAGCGCCCACTCGCACTCCCCCGCCCGAATGGCGGCGGCCGCCTGATGCACGGCGGTGAGCGCGGACGCGCACGCGGTGTCGACGGTGACCGACGGCCCGATCAGGCCCAGCCCGTGCGAGATCCGCCCGGCCACCGCACCCAGCGCGGTGCCGGTGGCCCGGTACCCGCTGTACTCGTTGACCGAGGCCGCCCGCGGCCCGTACTCCATGACCGAGGCGCCC
This sequence comes from Nocardia sp. CA-151230, assembly GCF_050942175.1. Classification (NCBI taxonomy): domain Bacteria; kingdom Bacillati; phylum Actinomycetota; class Actinomycetes; order Mycobacteriales; family Nocardiaceae; genus Nocardia; species Nocardia sp. CA-151230. The sequence continues at coordinate 909,919 of NZ_CP192061.1, read as the reverse complement.
ATCCAGCATCCGGCCGAATCACCGTCCACCGCACCGGGATTGATCCCGGCCTGCTCGAGTGCCCGCCAGGCCACCCGCATGCCGACCCGCTGCTGGGGATCCATGGCCACGGCCTCGCGCGGCGTGATGCCGAAGAACAGCGCATCGAAGTCGGTGGCGCCGGTGAGGAACCCGCCGGCGTCCGGCACCGCGCCCCAGCCCTCGTGCCGGTCCAGTGTCAGCAATTCCGCCAGCGGCCATTCCCGATCACGGGGAAAGGGGCCGAGCAATTCCCGCGCGGACGCCAGCGCCGCCCAGAATTCCGGCAGGGTGTCGATGCCGCCGGGCGCCTCGATACCCATGCCGACGATCACAATGGGATCGCCGGAATCCAGCGCGCTCACGCGACGACGCTCTTCTCGGCTACCAGCAGTTCGGCAATGCCGTCGACATGGTCGTTGAGATAGAAATGCCCGCCCGCGAACAGGGTGACCCGAATTCCGCCGCGGCTGTGGCTTTCCCACGCGTACAGATCACGCGGCGCGACGAATTCGTCCTCGTCGCCACCCAGGACCAGAATCGGCGCGTCCACGGCAATATCCGGCGTACACGAATACGCGTCGAAGGCACGGTAGTCGGCCTTCATGACCGGCAGCGCCATGCGTAGCACCTCGCGACTGCCCAGCACCTCCGCACCGGTGCCGTTGAGCGCCGACATGTGGTCGAGCAGGGCCTCGTCCTCGGTGGGATGCCCCGGCAGCGCGGCGACCCGGGCTGGTGCGGCGGCCGATGAGGCGACCAGCAGTCGCACGCTCAGCCCCGCGGCCTCGGCCAGGCGGGCGAATTCGAACGCGATCACCGCGCCCATGCTGTGCCCGAAAATCGTGAGGGGAACACCGGTTTCATGCGCGGATTCCCGGAATTCGGCGAAGGCCCCGGCCGCGATATCGGGCAGTGTTTCCAGGGCCGCCTCGCGGGCCCGGTCCTGACGGCCCGGGTACTGGAACACCACGACATCGAATTCGGCGGCCAGCGTCTTGGCGAAAACCCGATAGGCGGAGGCGCCCGCACCGGCGTGCGGGAAGATCAGCAGTGGTGGCGCGGATTCCGCACTCGGGGCCTGAAATTGCCTGATCCAGCCGAGTTCCCGTGGCATTTCCCGCATCTCTCCTACGCAACTGCCCGACCGCATTCGGCGTCGGTTCCGCTTGTCCCCCTTGCAATGTCCGGGCAACCGTAACACCGCCTACTTAGTATAGGCTAGCCTTACCAAGCAGGGTGATCAAGCTAACCGACGAACGGAGCGCCACAGCGATGAACCGGACGACCTACGTCCTCGCGCGCGAACTCACGGACCTTCCCGACCACATCCGCCACGCGCCCGCCCCGGTGCTGCCCGAGTTCGCCGCACCGTTCACACTGCGGCCGGTGGAAGTCGACTCCCGCGATCCGGAGACCATCACCGAGTGGATGCACCGGCCGCACCTGCTCGAGACCTGGGAACAGGCCTGGGACGCCGATCGCCGCCGCGCCGACTGCGCGGCGCAACTGGCCGGAACCTTCTCCCGCCCGTGCATTCTCGAATACGACTTCGCCGCCCTGGACCGCCCCGACCTGGGCAACCGCGAGGTGGCCTATGTGGAGTTGTACCGCCCCGCCAAGGACGAGATCGCGCGGCTCTACGACGCCGACGCCCGCGACATGGGCTTCCACATCGCCACTGCGGACACAACCCTGCTGGGCCGCGGTGTCATGTCGGGCTGGATGCGCCTGCTGGGGCAGGCGATCCTGGCGGCCGAACCCGAATGCCGCCGGCTGCTGTGCGAACCCGATCATCGCAACACCCCCATGCGGAAGGCGTTGGAGAAGATCGGGTGGCAGCACCTGGGCGACTTCGACATCCGGCCGGATCGGCGCATCTCGCTCTACGCGCTACCGCGCAGTGCGACCGACCTGCCCGAGATCCGGTAGCGCGTCGCGGGATTCACCGACGGTTGCAGGATCCGGTCCGAAAGCTCGCCCAGGCAGCTGAGATTCGGGAAACCCGGACCCTGCGCCATGGCGGCCATGTTCGGCAGGTACAGCTTGGCATCCAGACCGGACACCGCCAGGTCGAAGCCGATGGCCGCCTCGATGCGCGCGGGCTCCAACGGGCCGCCCACCGCCAGTTCGAGCAGATCGGTTGCGGCCGAATCGAACAGATCCAGGAACCACAGCGGCTGACCACCGGTGGCGTCCACCACCAGATCGAAGGTGTGCACCTGATCGGCGCGCAGGTCGTTGCGCAGGGTGAGGGCGACCCGATCGTCCTGGTCGGCGAGCTTCACCACCCGGCCCTGCAGATGGTGAACCCGGTTGTCCCCCAGCAGGCTTTCCTGCACCCGCACCGAGAACACCCCACGATCGGTGCGCCGGATGGCATCGCGGCGCTCGGCCATGCCGAGGCCCGCCCACTTGGTCGGGTCGCTGTAGAGCGAGTTCTCGAAATAGCTTTCACCGCGCGTGTACAGCGTCGCCTTGGGCGAGATCACCGAGACAGTAAGCATCTCGTGGCGAACCAATTCGTCCAGCGCCGAACCCGCGGTCTCGCCGCCGCCGATCACGGCGACCCGCGAGGACGGGGGCAGTTCGCGGCGGCCCGCCAGCTCCCAGAACTCGGAGATGCTGAGCACCTTCGGGTGCTCGGCCAGGGCCCGGTCGCTGCGGCCGGGTCCGGTGATCATGACCGCGTCGCAATCGATCTCGTCCACGTGGCCGTCCGCGTCGGTGACCGACACCAGCCAGCCGTCGGCCGCGGCGGCGATGCCGGTCACCGTGCCCCGGACCAGATCCAGGTCGATGCACCGGGCCACCCACTGCAGGTATTTGGCCCACACGTGATGCTGCGGGCTGGGCCGGCCGCGGTCGATCCACTCGGCGTAGGTGCCGTGCTCGACCAGGAAGGCGGTCCAGCTGAAAGCCCGCATGGCCGTGTCGATCTCGCGGTTGTGGCCGCGCGCCCAGGTCGAGTGGTACGGGAAGCCGACGTCCTTCTCGGGGCTGGTGCCCAGGCGGTGCCGACCGTCGGTCCAGCCGCCGGTGGGTAGCCAGTTACCGCCGACTGTCTGCGCCTCGACCACGGTCACCCGCGGTGCGGGCAGGCCGAGTTTCCGCAGCACATGCGACTTGACCGCTACCGCCAGGGCTTTCGGCCCCGCACCGACCACCAGAAGTGTCTCCACCGGTTCTCCGTCCCAGTTGCTCACTGTTGCCTGCCTCGCACAACCCACCAATCGCTTTAGGTTTGCATAGCCTTACCTTATATTGCTGGGCAGCGCTTGCGAAGCGCTCGAGACGAAAAGATTGGACAGAACACAATGCCCCGTACTTCGCGCCTCCTCGGTGCCGCCCTCACCGCCGCCGCCCTGCTCGCCGGAACCGGCGTCAGCGCGGTGACCGCCACGGCCGCACCGGCTTTCGCCCCCGTGCGCACCGCCACCCCCGGCACCGGCGACCTGAAGGCCAAGCTGCAGACCGCTCTCAACACCGGCGCCCCGGCCGCCACCCGCGCCGCCGAGCTCGAGGCCGGCGAGGCCGGCCTGCCGCTGCTCGACCAGGTCGGCACCGCCATGAACGCCGCCCCGCCCAGCTTCCGCTGGACCATCCTGGGCCCGGTCACCGAGGACGGCGACACCCTCTCGGCCACCCTGCAGACCGCCGTGGACGGGTTCGACCCGTTCACCTTCCCGCTCACCTGGAAGCTCATCGACGGCAACTGGAAGTTGTCCCGCGACGCCGAGTGCACCGTCGCAAGCGTTGCCATGCTGCCCTGCAGCCTCTGATCCTTCGAGAGTGACTCGGGCACTTCGAGAGTGACCCACCCCGAACGGCCCCGGACTCGCGCGGAATCCGGGGCCGTCCGTCTAGGCGGGTACCGGCGCCAGACGCCAGCCGGAGGCACGGGTGCGCTCGGTCCAGAAGGCGGCATAGCGGCCGCCGAGCGCGAGCAGCTCGGCGTGCGTACCGCGTTCGACGATACGACCGGCGTCCATGAACAGGATCTGGTCGGCGTGCGCGATGGTCGCGAGACGATGCGCCACCACGAGAACGGTTCTGCCACGGGTGAGTTCGTGCACACCGCGCACCACCGCCGCCTCGTTGTGCGGGTCGAGGGCGCTCGTGGCCTCGTCCAGCAGCACGATCGGGGCATCCTTGACCAGGGCGCGGGCGATCGAAACACGCTGGCGCTCACCACCGGACAGCGCGGAACCGCCCTCGCCGACCGCGGTCTGCCAGCCGTCGGGCAGCCGGTCGGCGATCTCGTCCACCCGCGCGACCCGGGCGGCCGCGAGGACCTCGGCCTCGGTCGCGTCCGGACGGCCCGCCCGGATGTTCTCCAGCACAGAGCGATCGAAGAGGTAGACGTTCTGGAAGACCAGCGCCAGCCGGTTCAGCAGGGTCGCCGCCGGCTGCTCGCGGACATCGTGGCCGCCGACCACGACACGACCGGAATCGGTGTCGTGGAAGCGGGCGGCCAGGCGCAGCAGCGTGGATTTGCCCGCGCCGCTCGGGCCCACGATGGCGGTCGTGGTGCCGGGCGCCGCCGTGAACGAGATGTCCTGCAGCACCACCTTGTCCGGGCCGTAGCCGAAGCTGACCCGGTCGAACTCCACCTGCGGGGCGCCTGGCGGCACCGGTGAATCCGGCTGCGGCAGTGCCGGTTCGGCCAGCAGCGCACTCACCCGGTCGGCCGCCGCGGCGGCGGAGCGCAGGGCGCCACCCAGCTGCGCGGCCTGGGTCAGCGGCTCGATGAAACGGGAACTCACCGCGATCAGGGCGATCGCCGCGGCGGCGGAGAGCGCGCCGTCGGTGGCCCGGCCCACCACCAGGTAGACCAGCACCAGGAAGACGGCCTGCACCACCAGCGAGAACACGATCAGGCCGGGCACCGCGGCGATCAGCAGGCCATTGGCGGCCCGCCGCTGGCGGGCCAATGCCGCGTCCAACGCGCGATTGCCCGCGCCGACCGCGCCCAGCGAACGCAGCACCGGTTGCGCCTGCGCGAATTCCAGCACCCGGGCGTTCGCCTCGGCGGCGGCGTCGTGCATGCGCTCATCGGCGGCGACATAGGAGCGGTTGGCCCACAGATTCACCAGGTACAGCACCGGGGCCGTCACCAGCATGGCCAGCGAAATACGCCAGTCGACGACCAGCATGCCCACCGCCACACCGAGCGGAACCAGCACGCCGGTCAGCATTTTCGCCAGCAGATAGGCGATCAGGCCCTGCACCTCGCGGACGTTCTCGACCATCACCCGCGACAACTCTCCCGCGTGCCGGTCGTCGAACCAGCCCAGCGGCAGGGCATTCAGGTGATCACCGAGCCGGGTCTGCAAACCGTGCTGCATGCCCACGCCGACGCGCAGGCCCAGCACCGACTGCAGGTAACCGAACACCACGACCCCGGCCACGGCCAGCGCCAGCCAGAGCGTCCACCACCAGGCCCGGCCCAGATCCCGGTCGAACAGCGCCTGCAGGACCGGCACCAACAGCACATAGGCCGCAGCCTGCGACAACGCCTGGGCCACGATGGCCAGCAGCAATCGCGGTGTCAGTCGCGCGAACTCACCCGGCACCAAGCCGAGCACCTTGCGGATCATCGATTCGTCTCCTCAGCAGCGGCTGACGCGCCGGCCGTCGTCGCGGCCCGGTCGTCGCCGAGATCTCCAGCCACCGTCTCGATTCCGTCGGGCAGCGGGCCGGAACGCCGAGCGGCGGGCTCGGTACTGCCGACCGCCCGCAGCGCCGCCTCATTGATTTCCCAGAGCCGCTGATAGACGCCGCCCGCGGTGCTCAGAGTCGTATGGTCACTCTGTTCGACCAGGGTTCCGTTCTCCAACACCAGGATTCGGTCGACGCCGGTGATGGTGTGCAGCCGATGCGCGATGACCAGCACGGTGCGACCGGCCACCAGTTCGGCCAGCGCGTCCTGCACCGCCGCCTCGGATTCGGGGTCGGCGAAGGCGGTGGCCTCGTCCAGCACCAGGATCGGGGTGTCGGCCAGCAGGGTGCGGGCGATCGAAAGCCGTTGCGCCTCACCACCGGACAGCACCGCCTCCACCCCGATCTCGGAGTCGTAGCCGCGCGGCAGCGCCAGGATGCGGTCGTGAACGCGGGCCGCGCGGGCCGCGCGCTCCAGGGCTGCGGCATCGGCGTCGGGGCGGGCCAGGCGCAGATTGTCGGCGATGGTGCCGCGGATCAGGCGGACGTCCTGGAAGACGAATCCGACCGTGCGATAGAGCTCTTCGCTCGGCAAGTCGCGAATATCGCGGCCGCCGAGAGTGATCCGGCCCGCGTCCACGTCGTAGAAGCGCGGCAGCAGCTTGGCCAGCGTCGACTTGCCGGAACCGCTGGGGCCCACCAGGGCGGTCATGGTGCCGGGCACGAGCTCGAGGTCGAGGTCGCGCAGCACCTGATGGTCGGCGCGGTAGCCGAAACTCACGCCCTCGAAACGGATCAGCCCGGCGGGAGCCTGCTTCGATGCGGAATCGCCTGTGCCGGAGGCCAATTCGGCGGTCTGCATCAGATCGTGCAGCCGCAGCGCCGCGTCACCGGCCGTGCGCAGCGCCTGGGTGCCGTAGCCCAGACCCAGCAGCGAACTGCCCAGCCCGAGCCCGACCAGCAGGAACGGCAGCACATCCAGCGGCTCGATCCACTCGAGGCCCACGCCCGCGAGCCCGGCCACCACGACCAGCAGCATGACGAACACCGGCGAGACCACCGTGTCCGAGATCGACTGCACCGTCATCACCGGCAGTTTCAGCCGCCGCAGCCGCTCGGTCTGCTCCTCGACGGCGGCCCGGAACTCGCTGTGCGCCCTGCCCGCTCGCCCGAAGGCCCGCACCACCTGGATGCCATCCACGAATTCGACGGTCGCGGCGCGGGTGCGCTGCTCGGCGGCGTTGTAGGCCAGCAGGCGTTCGCGGCCGGGCTCGTCCAGCATCGCGCGCATGCACAGCGCGTAGACGACCAGCGGCAGCAGCAGGATCAGCGTCAGCCGCCAGTCCACGGTCGCCAGGTAGACCAGGGTGACCAGTGGGACGGTCACCGAACCGATGAAGTCCAGCCGTGCATGCGCCACCAGATAGTGCAGCGCCTCGACGTCGTCCTGGAGGTACTTCTTCACCTCGGTGGAGGTGCGGGCGCCGAACCAGCCCAGCGGCACCCGGGTCAGCTTGTCGGCCAGCAGCCGGCGCAGGGTCAGCTGGTAGCGGGCGTCCACGGCGTGCGACCAGGTCAGCGCGACCGCCTGCAGCACGGCCCGGGCCACCAGCACCAGCACCGCGATCAGCAGCAGCCGCCACACCCGGTCGGCGTCGGGCGCATCCCGCAGCAGCTCACGGCAGGCCGAGACGATCAGCAGGAACGGCAGCACCGAGCACACCGCGGCCACCGCCACGATCAGCCCGGCCACCGTGAGCGGCCCGCGCACCGGGGCGAGGATCTCCTTGCGCGCGGCGGCCTCCCGCCGTCGGCGCGCCTTCACCTCCGCTTTCGCGTCCGGCCCGCCCGTGTCGGCTGCCGCCGGGCCCGGACCGATGGCGTGTGCCTCGACCGCGGGCGGTGACTCGACCGTCATCAGTCCGCCTCCCACCTTCTCGTCCGGCGCTCCCACGAACACCGGCGAGAAGATAGGTTAGGCTAACTTTTGCTGAACGACCACACCGACGGTCAGCGCGGCACCTTCCCGGTCAGCTTCTTGCCGCTCGCGTCATGGACCATGCACGTCGCGCGGCCATTGAGCTTGTTCCACTGGGTCTCGTTCGCCGGGTAGAGAATGAAGGTCTCCAGCTGGTCGTACATCGAGCTCTTGCTCAGCTGCTTGTCGATCTCGTCCAGGCAGGCGTCATTGGCCTGCTGGAACGAGGCATCCAGCGAACCCGGCCAGGAACCCGTCAGATGCACCTGGGCGATCACCTCGGCATCGTGCGCGGAATCGCAGGGCAGCACGGTCACCTTGCGAATGTGGTTGTTCTCCTCGACGGTCTGCAGGCAGTCGCCGATCTTCACCTCGTCGACCGAGATGGAGGTGGGCGAATCCGGCAGGGCCGAGGTGCGGATCGGATTGTCCTGTGACGCCGAGGTATCCGAGTCGTTCACCACGCCCACGGCGACGAGGATGACGACGATCAGTGCCCACACCCCGGAGGCGACCAGGCCGCCGATGGCCAGCCCCCTACCGGTCTGATTGCGCTGCTTGATCTGGGTCAGCGCGATGATGCCGAACGGGACGGCGAGCAGACAGGCGCCGAGCAGACCGAGGATCAGGGTGGCGATGGCCAGGCCATTGGTGCCCTGCGGAGGCGGCGGAGCCATCGGATAGCCCGGCGGCATCGGCTGATAGCCGGGCTGACCACCTGGGCCGTAATCCCACTGACCCGGCTGACCGTAGGCGGGCTGGGCGTATCCCGGCTGCGGCTGGCCGTATTCCGGTTGCGGGGGTTGTGGAATCTGGCCGTAGTCCGGCTGACCAGGCTGACCCGGTAACCCTTGCGGCTGTTGGTCGTTCGGGTACACGAGACCCCCGATCACTCGTTCCGACCCGGACATTCCGGGCGTTGGCCAACCGTACCTCCTGGTCCGGACAAACTCGGGGACTAGGGTTTGGCGAGTGAGACGCAGGCAGCAACCACCGCTACCCAAGCGGCACGGGCTGGACCCGGCCCGGTTGCGGCTACCCGAGGACGGCGACTGGGCGACCATTCGCGACCATCTCGTGGAGCGATTGCCGCGGGTGCGCCCCGAACGCATCGACGAGCTGCTGTCCACCGGCGGCATCGTGGATCTGGACGGCCCGATCGCCCTCGACACGCCCTACGCCCCCGGCGGCGCGGTGTGGTTCCACCGCGATCTGCCGGACGAGACCGAGGTTCCGTTCCCGATCGGCATCGTCTACCGCGACGACGACATCCTCGTCGCGGACAAGCCGCACTTCCTCTCGACCATCCCGCGCGGGCAGCACATTCTGCAGACCGCCCTGGTGAAACTGCGCCGCGATCTGGACCTGCCCGATCTGGTGCCCGCGCACCGGCTCGACCGGGTCACCGCCGGGCTGGTGCTGTTCATCGTGAATCCGGCTGTGCGCGGGGCGTATCAGACCATGTTCCACAAGCGGCTGGTGCACAAGGAATACGAGGCCGTCGCACGCTTCGATCCGGAACTCGCGCTGCCGCGCACGATCATCAGCCGGATCGTCAAGGAGCGGCAGGTGCTGCGCGCCTATGAGACCGCGGGCGAACCGAATGCGGAGACCCTCGTCGAATTGGTCGAGCAGCGGGACGGATCGGGGCGCTACCGGCTCCGGCCGCGGACCGGGCGGACGCATCAGATCCGGCTGCACATGAACAGCCTCGGGGTCCCGATCCTCGGTGACGACTTCTATCCCGAACTCACCGACAAACCGGTCGACGACTACACCCGGCCATTGCAACTACTGGCCTCGGCACTGGAATTCATCGATCCGATCACCCGGGAGCCGCGTCGCTTCGACACCGCGCGCACGCTGCAGGCCTGGGACGATCCCGACGGCTGGGCGAGTGGACGAGTGCCGGCCTCGGGGTATTCCGCACAGCGGGATTAACCACAATCGAAGGCCGCTCCAAGAATCCGCTCGTAGACTGGCCAGGATGTCGCGAAACGATAACGGTGCGATCGCGGTGCTCCCTGATCCGCCCCCGCTGCCCGGCCACAAGCTGCACGCCTACGTGGATGTGGCTGTCGTCGTTGCCGTCCTGATCTGCACGAATCTCATCGCACACTTCACCAACCGGTGGGCGAGCATCTTCACGGTGCCGATTGCCGCACTGGTGCTGGTTGCCCTGGTGCGCCGCCGCGGCCTGGGCTGGGAGGACCTCGGCCTGTCACCGCGACAGTGGCGGCGCGGGTCGCTGTGGGCGCTGGCGGCGGTCGGCGTGGTGCTGGCGGCCGTCGTTATCGGCGCGGCGCTGCCGATCACCCGGCCCTTCTTCCTGAACGACCGCTACGCCGCGGTCTCGGGCGCGCTCATCGCGTCCATGATCGTGATCCCGCTGCAGACCGCGATCCCGGAGGAGCTCGCCTTCCGCGGCGTGCTGCACGGCACCCTGGACCGGGTGGCCGGGGCGCGCGGGGTGTTCGCGGCGGGATCAATGCTGTTCGGGCTCTGGCACATTGCCTCGTCGCTGGGATTGACCAGCGGGAACAAGGGACTGACCGGATTCCTCGGCGGCGGCCCGGCCGGACAGCTGCTCGGCATCGCGCTCGCGGTCCTCGCGACCGCCGGTGCGGGCGTGGTCTTCACCTGGCTGCGGCGACGCAGCGGCAGCCTGCTCGCGCCCATCGCACTGCACTGGGCGGTGAACGGCGCGGGCGCGCTGGCCGCGGCCGTGGTCTGGCACGTGACCGTGCACTGACCGCGGCCGGGCGCGCGAACGCAGAGGGGGCCGACTGACCTGGGAACAGAGGATTATGGTCAGTCGGCCCGGGAACGGTCCGGCGGGTCGAGCCCACACCGAACCGAGTCTTCTACGAGCCCGGGAAGCTCTGCTACGAACCGAGGAACCCGAGCGGGCCCGCGCCACAGGTGGCGCTGCCGGTCAGGGTGGGCTCGAGGACGTTCACCTTCAGCTCCCAGGCCGAACCCTGCAGGGTCGACAGGGTGTGGGTGCCCGCGCTGTGCGGGGTCCACTGAATGGTGGCCTGCCCGTTGCTCGGGGTGATCGGGCTGCCCGAGATGACCATGCCATTGTCGTAGAACCAGGCCTGGATCCAGCTGTCGTAGGTCGCGGTGATCTGGTACACGCAGCCCATGTAGATATTGCGGGCGTTCACCGACAGGCCCGTGGGTACGGCCGAGGCGGTGGAGGCGGTCAGGCCCACGGAACAGGCCATCGCGGCGACGGCGGTGAGGCCGACGCCGGCCCGCCGGGCGATGCGCTTGCTCAGGGACACTGTCATGTCTTCAACTCCTTGGTGCCAACCCGCTTCGATGCGGTCCGGCGAACTGTATCGGTTGTCCAGTTCATCGCGTGGCACTTTTGGGAAAATACTGAAACACGTTTCTGTCAGACGTGGTTCGATGCAGGTCAGCGGCAGGATCGCCACAACGAAATCGGCCCGCCTCCCCGGAGGAGAGGCGGGCCGACCCGTTCGGAGCAAACTCGGATCGTCAGCGGCGAGCGTCACTCACCACATCGGGCGGCGTCCATTCCGTATCCCACTGCGGCTGCTGCTGTTGCGCATCACCACCGTGGCCCGGCCACCAGGCGCGGCGGCCGATCAGCGCGGTCACCGCGGGGGTGAAGAACATGGCCATGACGAACGCGGCGATGGCGATGCCGACCGAGATGGCGAAGCCCATCTGCGACAGGGTGTCGTTGCCCGCCAGCATCATCGAGGCGAAGGTGCCCGCCAGGATGACACCGGCCGCCGCCACCGTCGGGCCGGTGTGGCGCAGCGCCAGAGCGGCCGCGCGGTGCGGGTCGTTGCCCTCCCGCGCCTCCTCCCGCAACCGGGCGACCATGAGGATGTTGTAGTCCGTCCCGAGGGCGACGACGAACAGGTACATGATCAGCGGCAGCGTGAAGATCAGACCCGAATCCCCCTGCAGATGCTGGAAGACCAGCACCGCCGAACCCAGCGTCGCGGCGAAGCCGAGGAACACCGAGGCCATCAGATACCAGGGCGCCACCACGCTGCGCAGCAGCAGGGCCAGCACGATCATGATCAGGATGGCCGCCACCGGGAACACCACCATGTAGTCCCGGTTCATGGCGTGCTGGAAGTCGACGAACACCGAGGTCATGCCGCCCACCACCGCCGAGGTGCCGACCGGCGCCGCCGCGTGCGCGGCATCCCGGAGCGGACCCTTCACGGTCTTCAGGGCCGCATCGGATTCCGGCTTGTCGGACAGCGTCACCTGGTATTCGGCGACCGTCTTGTCGGCCGACAGTGCTGGCTGCGGACCCACCTCGCCCACACCGTGGACGCCGCGCAGTGCCGCACCGAAGGCGTTCAGCTCGTCGGCGCTCAGCGCGCCGTGCTCGCTGCGCAGGTACACCTGCGAGGGCTGGGTGCTGCCCGCGGGCATGCCCTTGAGCAATTCCTTGCCGTAGACCACGGATTCGGAGCTGCCCGAGGTCGAACCCGAGCTCAGGTCGAAGGTCGGATTGAAGCCGAAGGCGAAGACGCCCAGGGCGATCAGGACACCGCCGGACGCCACGGCGAACAGGCCCGGCCGCTTGCCCAGCGCGCCACCCACGGCCGCGAACCGCGCACCCGTCGGCTCCACCTGCCAGGCCTTCGAGGGCCAGAAAACCTTGGTGCCCAACAGGGAAACGATCGCGGGGATGAGCGTGAGCCCGGCCAGCAGCGCCACCGCGACCGCGATGGCCAGGGCGATACCCATGGACCGGAACATGCCCAGGGTGGACAGCGTCAGCGCGCCGAAGGCGATGATCACCGCCGCGGCCGCCGAGGTGATGGCCTCACCGACCCGGGTGACCGCGCTGACCACGGCCGTCTTGGCGTCCTCACCGGCGCGCAGGCGCTCCCGGAAGCGGAACATCAGGAAGAGGATGTAGTCGGTGCCGACGCCGAAGAGCACCACGACCAGCAGTGACTGCACCGAGCTGTCGATCTTGAGGTCGAAGGTGTTGCTGGCGATCGCGATCAGACCGCTGGCCATCGGGGACACCGCGATGAAGATGACCAGGATGGGCAGCAGCGCGATGATCGGGCTGCGGAAGATGAGCAGCAGCAACAGCAGGATCAGCACCACGGTCGCCACACCGATGATGATCAGGCCCTTGGTGCTGGAATCCTGCTGATCCAGGGTCTGCGCGGCGGTGCCGGTGATGCCGGCCTTCAGGTCGGTGCCGTTCACCTGTTCCTTCAGCGCGTCCCGGAGGGACTTCACCGCGTCGGACTGGTGGGTGTCATTGGCGCCGGCGACCTTGGTCATCTGCACCGCGACCACCTCGATCGCCCGGTTCTCCGCCGGGGGCACCGCCTGGATTCCGGTGACATCCTTGATGTTCCGCTCCGACAGCTTGGCCGCGGCGGCGGCCACCGCGGTCGAGTCGGCATCGGTCATCGGGGCTCCGTCGGAGCGTTCGAAGACGATGAGCGCAGCGGGGGTATTGCTGTTGGGAAATGCCTGCTGCTGCAACTTCGCTGCCTGGATGGATTCGTAATGCGAAGGCAGGAAGTCGGATTGGTCGGTGGTGGCGGTGAGCTTCGGCGCGGTGGCGACGACCGCGACGATGGCGATCAGCCACGAGGCGATCACCAGCCACGGGAATCGGACGACGAAGCGCCCCAAGCGGGAGAACATGCGGGAGAAGTCCTTTCCGGGTTCGGCCGCGTTATTCAGATGTCGAGGACCTGCGAGGACGGGTTCTCCACCACGTCGGCGACGATACGATAGACCTTCGCCGGAATGCGGTCGCGCAGTTCCACGAGCGAGTCCACGATCTCCAATGTGAAGTCGCCGTAACCATCCTCACCCAGGCCGAGGAATTCGCGCCAGTTCTTAAATCCCTTGGCCCAGTTCGTGAATACCGCAAGGTCCGACTGGTCGGAACCGTGCCGGGCGGTGAGGAACTCCTCCTTCCGCTCGCGCGCGGCGTTCTTGGAGGCCTGAGCGAAATCCGACCACTCGACATAGTGCCGGTGCACGACCAGCTTGCCCTTGCGGCTCAGGAAGACCTGCACGGACTCGCTGCCCTCCTTGGTCACGTGCTGGGCCTCGGCCAGCAGCCGGCCGACGAAGCGCTGGGTGCGGCCACCGCCGGGACCGACGCGCAGCGTGATCTCCCGCATGCCCTCGGGCAGCGGGTCCGGCACCAGGTCGGCGCCGGTCGCGGCCGGTGCCTCCGGCGCCGGGGCGTCCTGCGGGTCGGCGTCGTTGGACTTGTCCATATCGAGGGCCATGGGATGCTCCAAATCATCAGTGAATGCGCATATGGGCATGCGTGTACAGCACGGCACTGCGGGTCGATACCCGCTGTGCCGCTGCACTTCTCAGGGTTCCGGACGGTCATTCCCGTCTTCAGCCACTATAAGTAGACGTATACGTATAGCGCAACCCTGACTCGACCCTGAACTTTCTCCAGGTACATCCCTGAGCATCCGGACACGAAAGGGCCCGCCTCCCGAACGGGAGGCGGGCCCTCGTCGGTCATCCGCGCTAGCGCCCGCGCCGCTTGCCCGGCTTCTTCGCACCGCCCTGCTTCGACTTCGCGGCGGTCTGCGGCTTCTTCCCCCCGGCCTGATCGCGCGTCCCGCCCGCCTTGGCCGCACCCGCCCGCTTCGGCGAATTCTGTTGCCGCGCAGGCTTGTCCGGCTGCTGACCGGACGGCGAACGGGAACTGCGCTGGGAACGGCCGCGCACCACGCCCACGAACTCCTCCACCAGCTCGGTGGTGCGGTCAGCAGGCCAGGCCAGCGCGATCTCGGTCTCGGGCACATCGGTGACGGTCCGGTAGACCAGGTCCTTGCGGTGGTGCAGGCGGGCGATCGAGTGCGGCACGATGGCTGCCCCGCTCACCGCGGCCACCAGCTCCATGGTCATGGCGGCGTCGTCCAGATCGGCGGCGTCCTGCATGCGCTCATCGGCCAGATCGGCCGTGGCGACCTGATCGAACAGGGCGATCGGATGATCTTTGGGGACGACCACGACCGGGACCTCGCGGTAGAGCGGAATCGCGCTCACCCCATCACGATCGATGGGCAGCCGCACGAAACACATGTCGACCGCGTCCGTGCGCAGGGCCTGCTCCTGCTCCTTCATCGGGATCGGCGTCAGCTCCAGCGCGACCTCGGGGAACCGCTCGCGCCAGATGCGCTCCCATTTGGTGACGGTCACGCCCGGAACGAAGCCGACGCGCAGGCGGTCCGCCGCGGCCGGCTCCGGCTCCGCGGCCGCGGAGGCCGCGATGAGGGCGCGGGCCTCGTCCAGCAGCACGCGCCCGTCCTCGCTCAGCTGGGTGGGCTGCGCGCCCGGCACGAACAGTCTGGTTTCGAGCTCTTCCTCCAGCTCGATGACCGTCCCGCTCAAGCGCTGCCGCGAAATGCCGAGGCCACGCGCCGCCCGGGCGAAATGCAATTCCTCGGCAACCGCGACGAACCAGCGCAGGCGCGTCAGATCGATGGACTCCAACCGGCTCATGGCGTCCACGGTATTGCACCGGCCAGGAGGTTCACCCCACCCGCCCGATACCCTTGATCGGTGAGCCCGGACAAGAACCCCCAGACCATGAAGCCGCTCACCGCGGCGAACAAACTCGGCATCTACCTCCCGGCAACCCCCGCGGAGTTCCGGAACTCACCCGTCACCCGCAGCCAGCTCGAGGAACTGCGCACCGATCCCCCGCAGTGGCTGATCGAGCTGCGGGCCAACGGGCCCTTCCCGCGCGATGTGGTGGCCCGCAAGCTGGGCATCTCCAACTCCGGTCTGGCCCGCGCCGGCGTCGCCGACGCCCTCACCGCGGACGAGATCGCGGCCCTGCTCGCCGACCCGCCCGAATGGCTGCTCCGCGAACGCGAGAATCTGGTCGCGGTCCGCAAGGAAGCCGGACGCGTCAAGGAGAAGGAGGCCGCCCGCCGCGCCGCCTCCAACCGCCCGCCCAAGAACCGCTTCGGCAACTGAACGCGACGCCCCGGCCCGGTCATCTGCCCTGAACTCCCTTCCGCCACCGCCGAATCGGATCAGATCCGGCGCAGCACCCGGTCGACCAGGTCGGGGGCCGCGCCGAGATAGTTCTCAGGGCGGAGGAGCTCGGCCAGTTCCGGTTTGGTCAGATGCAGGGCGATATCGGGGCATTCGGCGAGGATGTCGGCCAGCGGCCGAGTGGTGGTCCGCGCCTCGAAGGAGGCCGCCTGCAGGGCCTTCTTTGGCGATCGGCTTGCCGAGCAGCGGCGCCAGGCGGATCGAGAGGCGTTCGGCGACGATCTGGCCCTCGGTGAGCGCAAGGAGCACGACGGCGACGGCGGCATGCTCCAGACGAAACAGGTGGCCGACGCCGTCGTCCTCTCCCAATCCGCCACCACCCGCTTGGTCACTCGCCTCGAGGACCGCGGCCTCCTCGCGCGCTACCTCTGCCCCCACGACCGCCGCGGCATCTACACCAAGGTCACCGACTCCGGCCATGAACTCCTGGAGGCGGCCCGACCCACCAACGCCACCGCCCTCCGCGAGGCGCTCACCGCGGCCTCCCGCAATCCCGAACTGGCACCGCTCGTCCACACCCTCGAATCCCTCCGCGCCCCAGCCTGATTCCCAGGACCGGCCTACGGCGCGGAACCCTGAGATAGCTGTCGGCAAGTAGTCGGCTACCTACGTCGCGCGGCGAAGGGCCGGCGCGCAGGTTGCCGATCTTGTTGTGCCACAACGGACTCTGTGGGCCGCGCCGGTGATGGTCGGCCCCATCCCGCTGCGGGTGATGGCATCGCGCCGGCCGCACTGCCCGTTTTGCCTGGTTCAGGTAGCCGCGTACCCGTGTGACGCCGGATACCAGCGATGAGAATCGGTCTTGTCGATTCGCATCCTGGTCGGCGTCGGCCGCCCAGGCGGGAAAAGAGGTTTCCGATGGGTATCGCGCAGAACGACCACCGCGGCGTGACAGTTCGAGTATCGATGGCCGCCACGGGGATCGACGACGAGCGCTTGGACCGGCAGACCCGGATGCTGCGGGCGGAGCTGGCCGCGATGGACGGCGTCGAATCGGCGGCGCTGGCGCGGGACAGCGCCGGAACGACGCCGGGTACGAAGGTGGCCGACCCCGTCACGATCGGCGCGATCGTGCTGGCGCTGAGTGCTTCCGGCGGGGTGTTCACCACCCTGATCGAGACGGTGCGGGACTGGCTGGGCCGCCATCCGGGCACCCATCGGGTGACGGTCACGATCGACGGCGAGAGCATCGAGCTCGAGGCCGCGAGCGGTGACCAGCAGCGCGCACTGGTCGACGCCTATATTCGCCGCCACGGCGGCGTCGTGGCGGGGTGACGGCGATGACCGGCCGATTCGCCCTGGTAGTGGCGACCTACACGTTCCACGATCCCGGATTGCGGCAGTTGACCGCACCCGCGCACGATGCCGAGGCACTCGCCGAGGTGCTGGCCGACCCCGCGATCGGCGGGTTCGAGGTCACCACATTGATCAACCAGCCGCACCACGTGGTCGGCGCGGCGATCGGCGACTTCTTCTCGGACCGCCGGCGCGATGATCTGACGCTGCTGTACTTCAGCGGGCACGGACTCAAGGACGACGCCGGCAAGCTCTACCTCGCGATGACCGACACCCGCACGCTCAACCCCCTGTTCACCTCGGTCGCCGCGGATCAGATCGACTACGCCATGACCGGCTGCCTCTCCAACCATCAGGTGCTGATCCTGGACTGCTGCTACAGCGGCGCCTTCCCCGTCGGCACCATCGCCAAGGCCGACGACCAGGTCCACGCCCTGGAAACCTTCAGCGGCCGGGGCCGGAGCGTGCTCACCGCCTCCGACGCCACCCAGTTCGCATTCGAGGGCGAGACTCCGCACGGACAGGCGACGCAGTCGGTGTTCACCCGGCACCTCGTCGCCGGTCTGCGCGACGGCGGCGCCGACCTCGACCAGGACGGCGACATCACCGTCGACGAGCTCTACAGCTACGTACACGACCATGTCGTCGCCGAACGCCCCCGCCAGCGGCCCAAGAAACAAGACAATATCGAAGGCCGCACCCTGCTGGCCCGCAACCGCAATTGGCAAGTACCGCAACATATTCGAACCGCACTCGACAGTCCGGCCGTCCGCGATCGGCGGAACGCGCTCGATGACCTGGACCAGCTGCACCGCACCGGCGGCGCCATTGTCCGGTCCCGCGTCCGCGACGCCATCACCCGACTCCTGGACGACGACAGCCGCGCCATCGCCGCCGCGGCCGCCCACTGGCTCGACGCCAACCCCACCGGCACGGCAACGCCGCCGGCCGGTGACGGCACCGATACGACCATGAAGCCCGACCCCCAGCCGGTCGGCGAGACCACCCCGGCAACGCCGCCGGGGCGCGGCAACGACGCCGCACAACACGAAGACGCGCCGACCATCGCCCGGGTGTTCAGCGAACCCGGGCCGCCTGTCCCACCGGAACACCGGACAATCGAACGCCGCGACAGCAGTTCCCGACGCAGACTCCGCGACCGGAAATGGGCTGTACCCCGGAAATGGGCGATACCTCTGGCAGCCGCCGCTGTGACGATCGCTTGCGTAGTCGCGGTAGGCGGCTGGCACCTCGCCCGTACCGGCATAGCCGGTCACCCCATCGCCGACGAAACAGCACTCCGAGGGCCCGACATCGACTTGCTCGGACTGATCGACTCGAGCAGCAGTCACCGCAGCAACTGCTACCACGCCGACCCGGACCCGGGCCAGATCGCCCATATCGTCTGTGAAACCACCAAAGCAGCGGGCGCGCCATTTTCGCAGTTCTACCGATTCTCCAACGCCGACAAACTCACCGACTTCTTCCAAACGATCGGTCGGACCTTGCACACCGGCAACTGCCCGAGCGACCCGCCGGGTCCAGACGCGCCCGTCTTCGACAATCTGCACAAACTGGTCGGCCGCAAAACCTGCGGCCTCGATCCTTCGGTCAGCCCGCCCGCGTCGGTGCTGACCGTGACCGATGAACCCGATCTCGCGATCGCCACTTTCGCCTACCTGCCTACCGACTGGACCTCACCTCTTGCTGAACAACTACGCGACTACCACGCGTCGCGGGGTTACCGCCAGTTCCTGGCGCCGGACGAAGCGAACGACCCGGACGTATTCAACGCCGCCGACAAAAACCTGCTGTCACATCTCGGGCAGGACTTCACCCGCACGAACTGCCGGCACACTAACCCACCACAACCCGCGAACACGGAAATCGACTGTGGCACACCGGTGAACTACCCCAGCGCAGGGTTCCTGAGTTATCCCACCGCCAACGCAGCGAGAACGACGTACCAAACCATGATCAACGTGAACTCAGGCCACGCCTGCGATGGTCGGCCCGGACAGGACAGCATCTGGACCCGAAACAATCAACCGATCGGCCGGTTTACCTGTTACCCATACCCCGGCGATCAGATCCACCCAGACGACCACCGGCCCTGCCTGGGCTCGATCCTCGACGGCCAACCCATTGTGAGCGTGTACTGCGCCGGGGCCGCGGGGGCACCCCCGACCGCGATCACCACCGAACCGGACCTGCTCGCCTGGTTCCAGAAAGAGGCCGGCTAGTACCGCAATGGCACTCGGGGCTCACATGAGTCGAAGCTGCAGCGGCGATGACCAATTCGGGACGCCCGCAACAAGTTCCGGACGTAGGTTCGGGGCATGCCTCTTGGACATCTCGGGATCAATGTCAGCGATCTGACAGGTGCGCGAAAGTACTACGACGAACTGATGCCGCTGCTCGACTACGAACCGCTGCTGGCCGACGACACCCAGTTCGCCTATTGGCCCGCGGCCCGCAAGATCGGCACCTACGTGTTCTTCTACCCGGCGGCGTCGGGCGGGTATTCGCGGGCGCTGCCGGGACTTCAGCACCTGGCGTTCATGGTGCCCACGCGTGCGGCGGTACGGCGGGTGCACGAGTGGGCGGCCGGGCGCGGAGACGAAATCCTGCACGCGCCACAGGAATTCCCGCAGTACCCGCCGCCCTATTACGCGACGTTCTGGACCGGCTTCGACGGGATCATGCTGGAGGCGGTCTGCCACAGGGACGCGTGAGGGCTCTGGAGACGCGCAGACCCGCTCCGGGGGAAGCGGGCCTTCGAGTTCCGGCTCGACCGCGCGTCAGCAGTAGTAGCAGACGCCGTTGGCGGGGAGTTCGGTGAAGCAGGAGTTGCAGACCGCCTTGCGGGCCTCGGGTTCCGGCTTGGGGGTGGAGACCGGGCCGGCGGGAGTGACCCGGCGGGGCGCGCCGCCATTGCGCGGAATCAGGGGCGGGATGCCGCCGTCGGAGGGGATGTCCGCGCCGTAGGCGGCGTAGCACTGCCAGCGGGCGTAGGCGGCATGCACCTCGAGGTCGGCCGGGACGGGCAGGTGGGCCAGCTCCAGCACGTACTTGTAGCTGTCGCTGACCTTGTGGTTCTGCTTGACGCACAATGCCGTCAACGGCGGCTCGCCGGCATTGTGGCAGCGGCGGGCGACCTTGCGCAGGATGGCGTCCATCCAGGTGCGGGTGGGGGCGTCGGTACGGATGCCCGACATCTCCTGCGCCCGCTCGGCCAGCTCATTGATGGTCACGAAATGGCCGTAGCCCGAGGCGCATTCGGCCAGCACCTCGTGGGCGGCCAGAGCCCAGGCCACCGCCGCATCGCGGAATGTCACCGCGGTCCGGTCGTCGATCCGCCAAGCCCCGGAAGTTGTTGCAGCATCCCTCATAGCCAGACAAAACTAGCGCCTCACCGGGGCGACACGCCAATTCCGTTCGGATATACAGGGTTTCGGTTTGATCACACTCGAGCGCGGGCACGCATAGAACCTATCGACCCACAGAAAAACACTCGGAAAAAGAGATAAGGCCCGCTTCCCGAATGGGAAGCGGGCCTTACGCTTACGACCGTTTCAGTCGAGGAGCAGGCTTACTTGGCCTTCTCCAGGACCTCGACCAGACGCCACCGCTTGGTGGCGGACAGCGGACGGGTCTCCATCAGCTGCACGCGGTCGCCGACACCGGCGATCTCGTTCTCGTCGTGGGCCTTCACCTTCGAGGTGGTGCGGATGATCTTGCCGTAAAGCTTGTGCTTCACGCGATCTTCCAGCTCGACCACGATGGTCTTGGTCATCTTGTCGGAGACGACGTAGCCGATGCGCACCTTGCGCTGGCCCCGCTCCTCCTGCTTGGCCGGCGTCTTGGCCGGGCCCTTGGCGTCACTCATGCCGCGTCTCCCTTGCCTTCAGGACCGGAGGCCAGGCCGAGCTCGCGCTCACGCATGACCGTGTAGATGCGCGCGATCTCGTGGCGGACCACACGCAGGCGCCGGTTGTTCTGCAACTGGCCGGTCGCCATCTGGAAGCGCAGGTTGAACAGCTCTTCCTTGGATTCGCGCAGTTTCGCGACGAGCGCGTCATTGTCGAGCTCGCGGAGCTCTGCGGCCGGATTGGCAGTAGCCATCAGAACTGCTCCTCTCGGGTCACGATCCTGCACTTCATCGGGAGCTTGTGCATCGCGCGGCGCAGGGCCTCACGAGCGGTCTCCTCGTTCGGGTAAGACAACTCGAACATGACCCGACCGGGCTTCACGTTCGCGATCCACCACTCCGGCGAACCCTTACCGGAACCCATGCGGGTTTCGGCAGGCTTCTTGGTGAGCGGACGGTCCGGGTAGATGTTGATCCAGACCTTGCCGCCACGCTTGATGTGGCGGGTCATCGCAATACGCGCCGACTCGATCTGACGGTTGGTGACGTAGGCGGGCTCGAGAGCCTGAATGCCGAATTCACCGAACGACACCGCAGTGCCACCCTTGGCCATGCCGGACCGCTTGGGGTGGTGCTGCTTACGGTGCTTGACCTTGCGGGGCATCAGCATAGGTCAGCCCTCCTGATTCTCTGCCGGAGCCTCCGCCACAGCGGTGGCGGCGCGGCCGGCCTCAGTGCTGGTCGCCGTGGTGCCCTGGGCACCGCTGCGACGCGGACGGCTCGGACGCTCGCGACGCGGGCGGTCGTCACGCTCGCGGCCGGACGGGGCCACCGCGGTGACCTCACGCTTGCCGCCGACGATGTCGCCCTTGTAGATCCAGACCTTCACGCCGATGCGGCCGAAGGTGGTCTTCGCCTCGTACAGGCCGTAGTCGATGTCGGCGCGCAGCGTGTGCAGCGGCACCCGACCCTCACGGTAGAACTCCGAGCGCGACATTTCCGCGCCGCCGAGACGGCCGGAGCACTGCACACGGATGCCCTTGACGTTCGGCGAACGCATGGCCGACTGGATGGCCTTGCGCATCGCACGACGGAACGCCACACGGTTCGAGAGCTGCTCGGCCACACCCTGAGCAACCAGCTGCGCATCCGACTCGGGGTTCTTGACCTCGAGGATGTTCAGCTGAACCTGCTTCTTGGTGAGCTTCTCCAGCTCGGCGCGAATGCGGTCGGCCTCGGCGCCACGACGGCCGATCACGATGCCCGGGCGCGCGGTGTGGATGTCCACACGCACGCGGTCACGGGTGCGCTCGATCTCGACCTTCGAGATGCCGGCCCGCTCCATGCCGGTGGCGAGGAGCTTGCGGATCGCGACGTCTTCCTTCACGTAGTCCGCGTACTGCTTGTCCGCGTACCAACGCGACTTCCAGTCGGTGGTGATACCGAGGCGGAAGCCATGGGGATTGATCTTCTGTCCCATTTACTTTGCCCCTCCCTTCCGGCGGCTACGAGTGGCAGCGCCGGCGGTGGGCACGCTCTCGACCTCGATGGTGATGTGGCTGGTGCGCTTGCGGATCCGGAACGCGCGGCCCTGGGCACGCGGCTGGAAACGCTTCATGGTCGCGCCCTCGTCGACGTACGCGGTCGAGATGACCAACGTGGCCGGGTTCAGGCCGAGGTTGTTCTCCGCGTTGGCGGCGGCCGAGGCCACCACCTTGGCGACCGGCTCGCTCGCGGCCTGCGGCGCGAACTTCAGGATGTTCAGCGCATCCTCGACACGGCGGCCACGGACCAGGTCCACGACGCGACGGGCCTTCATCGGCGTCACGCGAACGTGCTTGGCGGTCGCGCGCGCGGTCGGGTTCTGAGTTTCAGTGCTCATCGCCGCTTGCTCTTCCGATCTTCCTTGACGTGGCTCTTGAACGTGCGGGTCGGCGCGAATTCACCGAGCTTGTGTCCAACCATGTTCTCGGACACGAACACCGGCACGTGCTTGCGGCCGTCGTGGACCGAGAACGTGTGGCCGATGAAATCCGGGATGATGGTGGAACGACGCGACCAGGTCTTGATGACCTGCTTCGTGCCCTTCTCGTTCTGGACGTCCACCTTCTTGAGGAGGTGTTCGTCGACGAACGGGCCCTTCTTCAGGCTGCGTGGCATGTCTAACCTCCTCCTTAACGCTTCTTGCCGCGGCGGCGGACGATGAGCTTGTCGCTGGGACGGTTGGGCTTACGGGTGCGGCCCTCGGGCTTGCCCCACGGGGAGACCGGGTGGCGGCCACCGGATGTCTTACCCTCACCACCACCGTGCGGGTGGTCGACCGGGTTCATGACCACACCACGGACGGTCGGGCGAACGCCCTTCCACCGCATACGGCCGGCCTTACCCCAGTTGATGTTCGACTGCTCGGCGTTGCCGACCTCGCCGATGGTGGCGCGGCAGCGCACATCGACGCGACGGATCTCACCGGAGGGCATACGCAGGACGGCGTAGGCGCCTTCCTTACCCAGCAGCTGGATGGACATGCCCGCGGCACGAGCCAGCTTGGCGCCGCCGCCCGGACGCAGCTCCACCGCGTGGACGGTGGTACCTGTCGGGATGGAGCGCAGCGGCAGGTTGTTGCCCGGCTTGATGTCCGCGCCGGTGCCCGACTCGATCTTCGTGCCCTGGGCGATGCCCTTGGGCGCGATGATGTAGCGCTTCTCGCCGTCGGCGAAGTGCAGCAGCGCGATGTTGGCGGTGCGGTTGGGGTCGTACTCGATGTGCGCGACCTTGGCCGGGATGCCGTCCTTGTCCAGTCGACGGAAGTCGATCAGACGGTAGGCGCGCTTGTGGCCGCCACCCTTGTGACGAGTGGTGATGCGGCCCTGCGCGTTACGGCCACCGGTCTTGGTGAGCGGACGCAGCAGCGACTTCTCGGGGGTCGAGCGGGTGATCTCGGCGAAGTCCGAGACCGAGGCACCGCGGCGGCCCGGGGTTGTCGGCTTGTACTTACGGATTGCCATGAGTTCTTCTCTACTTTCTGGAGCTCCAGCCGCTTACGCGACCGGGCCTCCGAAGATCTCGATGGGCTTGCTGTCGGCCGAGATGGTCACGAGCGCGCGCTTGGTGTCCTTGCGCTTGCCGTAACCGAAGCGGGTCCGCTTGCGCTTGCCCTGACGGTTGGCGGTGTTGACGCTCGTGACCTTCACACCGAAAACCTTCTCAACGGCGATCTTGATCTGCGTCTTGTTCGAGTCCGGGTGCACCAGGAAGGTGTAGGTGCCCTCTTCGATCAGTCCGTAGGACTTCTCGGAGATCACCGGCGCGAGCAGGATGTCGCGGGGATCGGCGATGGTGGTCACTTGCTCTCCTCCTGTGCAGCTTCGGCGGGGCCGTGCACGAAGGCGTTGAGCGCCTCGACCGAGAACACGATTTCGTCGCTCTTGAGAACGTCGTAGGTGTTCAGCTGGTCCGGGGCGATCGGGTGCACGCCCTGCAGGTTCGCCACGCTCTTCCACGCGGTGACATCTTCACGGCCGACGACGACCAGGATGTTCTTCCGCTCCGACAGCTCGGCGAGGAAGGACTTGGCCGACTTGGTCGACGGGGTCTGTCCCGCAACCAGTTCGGTGATCACGTGGATGCGCTCGTTGCGAGCCCGGTCCGACAGAGCGCCACGCAGCGCGGCGACCTTCATCTTCTTGGGCAGGCGCTGGGTGTAGTCACGCGGCTGCGGGCCGTGGACGGTGCCACCGCCGGCGAACTGCGGCGCACGGGTCGAACCCTGGCGCGCACGGCCGGTGCCCTTCTGGCGGTACGGCTTCTTGCCACCACCGCGGACCATGCCGCGGGTCTTGGTGGCGTGCGTGCCCTGGCGAGCCGCGGCCTGCTGGGCCACGACGACCTGGTGCATCAGCGCGATGTTCGCGGTCACGTCGAAGATCTCCGCGGGGAGCTCGACGGTGCCCTCGGTCTTGCCGCCAGCGGCCTTGACCGTGAGCGTCAGGTTGGTCTTGGTCTCGGTGCTCATGCCCGGGCACCACCCTTCACTGCACTCTTGACGATCACGATGCCGCCGGTGCGGCCCGGGATCGCGCCCTTGATCAGCAGCAGGCCGTTCTCGGCGTCCACCTTGTGGACCGAGAGGTTCTGCGTGGTGACGCGGTCGTTACCCATGCGGCCCGACATGCGCATGCCCTTGAAGACACGGCCCGGGGTGGAGCAACCACCGATGGAACCCGGACGCCGGTGCACGGCCTGCGCACCGTGCGAGGCACCCTGACCACGGAAGCCGTGACGCTTCATGGTGCCCGCGAAGCCCTTGCCCTTGGAGGTGCCGGTCACGTCGACGTAGGCGCCCTCTTCGAAGACGTCAGCGTTGAGCTCCTGGCCGACCTCGAGGTTCGAGACATCGGCGAGGCGGAGCTCGGCGATGTGGCGGCGCGGGGTGACGTTGGCCTTGGTGAACTGGCCGGAGACCGGCTTGTTCACCTTGCGCGGGTCGATGGCGCCGTAGGCGACCTGGACGGCGGAGTAGCCGTCACGCTCGACCGTGCGGATCTGGGTAACGACGTTCGGGCCCGCCTTGACGACGGTCACGGGAACGACGCGGTTCTTCTCGTCGAAGACCTGGGTCATGCCGAGCTTGGTGCCCAGGATGCCCGCGGCCGGACGGCTCTTGTTGTCAGTCATATTCGAAGTCCCCGTCACTGAATGTTGACGTCGACGCTGGCCGGCAGGTCGATACGCATCAGGGCGTCAACCGTCTTCGGCGTCGGGTCGAGGATGTCGATCAGCCGCTTGTGAGTACGCATCTCGAAGTGCTCGCGCGAGTCCTTGTACTTGTGCGGCGAACGGATGACGCAGTACACGTTCTTCTCGGTGGGCAACGGCACCGGGCCGACGACGCGGGCACCGGTACGGGTCACCGTCTCGACGATCTTGCGCGCAGACGCGTCGATCGCCTCATGGTCGTAGGCCTTGAGCCTGATGCGGATCTTCTGTCCCGCCACGCTGAGTGTCCTTTTCTCCGCTTACGTTGTGGTCCAAGAGCTTTCGCTCTCACACCACCCTCATTTGCACAGCCCGAACACACGAAGACGCATCAGCCACCACACGACCGGCCACCTGGGCCCGATCCATCGCCGCTGTTCATCTGTCATGGTTCATCCGGTCCACGCGGTCGGGCGTGTCGCTCCGCCGCCCATTCCTCAGCCCGGACCAAAATCCTGTAAGCCTCGGAACATTGTTCCGGACGCACCCACGCCGCAATCCAGCGGGGTGCAAAATTGGGTCTTGCTCACCCATCACCAGCGCCGATCCAACGGAAAAGACGCAACCCGGTGTGGGCAACCCGAACAGTATGCCTCGAGTCCCCAGCCCACTTCAAATCGCCCCCTCCCCCACCCCGGACTCGATGGCCCTGGTCACACCGGGTCGAGCCGCCCGGCCCGGAGAGCGCGATGGCCGGTGCGGAACTGTGATCTCGCACCGGCCATTTCACATCTCAGCGGTTGCGGAGGTACTGGAGGTAGTAGTCCCAGCCGCCGAGGTCCTGAATCAACAGGAAGTTGCCACCGTGATGCACGGCGGGGTCGGTCAGGGCCAGGCCGACCTGGCCGCCAGGCGTGTCGGCGGCCTCGGCGACGACCTGGGTCAGGTTGCCGTACATCTTGCCGTCGACCATCGGAATCTCCGAGTAGTACGGGTCGAGGGCGATCCGGTTGTGGGCCCTGTTGATCTGGTCGATCGCCGCCGGGATCCAGGTGTTGGACAGGGCCACGGTCTCGTCGTGGTCGAGGTCCACGCCGACGTAGATGCCGCCGCCCGGATTGATGTACGGCGTGAAGGCCGCGGCCGAACCGGCGGATGCGGTGGTGGCGAGGGCCGCCCCCGCGAGTGCGATGCCAACGGTGGCCACCGCGGTGCGAATACGCATGATTTCGAGAACTCCTGATTTCCCCGATAGCCGACCCGTGTGGCGTCGGCTCCCAGCCGCACCTCCGGCGCGGCCAATCCAGATAACAAGCAACCAGCCGGTCTCGCGCGTCGAGGCAAGCCGCCTACCGATTCGATGACCTATTCGCGGGAGTACGAGAGCTGAACGCGAGAGACGCTTCCACAGAACTTACTTTTGAGTAAGATACGGGCATGGCCAAAGAGACCGCTACATATCGCGGGTGGAAGAAGCTTCCCGACAATTGGATCGGGCACACGTTGTTCTCGCTCGGGATGGTGGCGCGGGTGCCGTATTTCGGGACCGTGCTGCCGAGCGTGGTGCGGCTGGAACCGGGGCTGTGCGAGGTGACCGCACCCAAGTGGTTCGGGATTCACAATCATCTGGGGACGTTCCACGCGATCGCGGCCTGCAACCTGGCCGAGGTGGCGATGGGCATGCTGTCGGAGGCGACGGTGCCGGAGACGCACCGGTGGATCCCCAAGGCGATGAACGTGCAGTATCTGGCGAAGGCGAACTCGGGACTGCGGGCGGTCGCGAAGTTGCCGGAGGTTCCGGATTTCTCGCAGATCACCGAGGGGCGGGATCTGGTGGTGCCGGTGTCGATCTTCGACCGCTCGGGCCTGGAGGTCGTGCACGCCGACATCACCACCTGGGTGACGCCGAAGTAGTCACAACCACCTGGAAGCGACTCACCAGCCGACGCCGAGGAACCTCACAGCTACCATCAATAGCGTTGCGGCCATGACAGATTCAATTCCCGCCGCAGACAGTTCCCACCCCCTTCCGGGACGACGCCGGCCCGGTCGTGTCGCCCTCGCCGTGGCCGGCGCGGCGCTGGCCCTGGCGGCCACGCTGAGCCTGGCCGCCTGCGGGTCCAGCGATCACAACTCCGCTGGCGGCGGCAATCAACAGCAGGGGCCCGGCGGACATCACGGCGACGGCCAGAGCGGCCGGGGCGTCGGCGGCAAGATCACCAGCGAGGACTCCGGATCCTGGGTGATCACCAAGC
The DNA here is from genome assembly GCF_050942175.1 of Nocardia sp. CA-151230. Classification (NCBI taxonomy): domain Bacteria; kingdom Bacillati; phylum Actinomycetota; class Actinomycetes; order Mycobacteriales; family Nocardiaceae; genus Nocardia; species Nocardia sp. CA-151230. The sequence goes on along the minus strand of NZ_CP192061.1, from coordinate 882,075 downwards.
AGGACGGCAGCACCGAGAACGTGACCATCTCCTCCACCACGGAATTCGGCACCCGGGCGAAGAGCGAGACCGCCGCGCAGTTCGCGGTCGGCGATCAGATCATGGTGCAGGGTCAGGAATCCAACGGCACCATTGCCGCGACCCGCATCGCTCACGCCCGCGAGCACGCCGATATGAATGGGACGCCGCCGAATTCGCCCGGCGCCACCCCGCCGGCCACACCCGGCGCTACCCCGCCGGCCACATCCGGCGCTACCCCGTCGGCCACATCCGGCGCTACCCCGCCCGCGGCACCGTCATCGACGCCGGCCGAGTGAGCCGCTCCATCGCACCGCATGTTCGATGGCCGGCAAGTCCGTTGTGCCGCAATGGACTTGCCACCCTCCCCGGTCCGGCTATGCACCGACCGGGGTACTGATCAGCATGACCAGGGCCGCGAGACCCAGCCCGATCGGCGCCACCGCCAGCACGATCCGCACCGCCCACGGCGCCCAGTAGGCGACCACCCATTGCGTGGTCACCGCGAGCAGCCCGAACAGCAGCAACTGCTGCGCGTCGTCGAGGTGGCCGAAGGTATCGGGGCAGGAGTCGCGGCCGTTGCACGAGTCGGTGGCGAACCCGCTGAGCACGAAGAGCGCGAAGTAGAGGGGCAGGCCGAACCCGAACAGCACCGACGACGCGGTCGGCGGCACCCACCAGTACCGCTCGCCGGTCTTCATTCCGCCTCTCCCCCACCGCATCGCATCCGCCGGTCGCCCACGGCAGGCACGATAGCAAGCGGCAATAACCGCCGAAGGGTGGCGCGCGGCGAGGATTCGGCCGCACGGCGCGGGGGTGCGAAGTCGGAGTCGGCCTGGCGGGGGCGGGACGCGGCTGTTTGAATGCGGATATGAGTGGCCGTGAGGTCGGCGGGGCTGCCGACGTGTGCGTGGTGGGGCTCGGTCCCACAGGGCGGGCGCTGGCGCATCGCGCCATGGCGGCGGGTATGCGGGTGGTCGCGGTGGATCCGCGGCCGACACGGCTGTGGGCGCCGACGTTCTCGTGCTGGGTGGACGAGCTGCCGGAGTGGCTGGGGCACGGTGCGATTGCCAGCCGCATCGAGGCGCCCGCGGTGTGGACCACCACCGAGCACCGGATTCCCCGGCCCTACTGCGTGCTGTCCAAGCAGGGTCTGTTCGACGCGCTGCCGCTGGACGACGCGACGGTCATCGCGGGCCGCGCACGCACGGTGGAGGCGCACCGGGTGGAGCTGGCCGACGGTACCGAGGTGCGCGCCGCCACCGTGTTCGACACCCGCGGCCAGGCCGCGCCGGGCACGCGGCGCACCGCCAGCGCACACGGCATCTTCGTGGACGAGGACACCGCGGCCCCGATGGTGACCGCCGGTGAGGGCCTGCTGCTGGACTGGCGCGACGAGAACGGCGCGGGCCCGGACGAGCCGCCGTCGTTCCTGTACTCGGTGCCGCTCGGGGACGGCACGGTGATCTTCGAGGAGACCAGCCTGGGCCTGCGCGGCGGCATGCCGCAGCACGAGCTGCGGCGGCGCACCCTGAATCGGCTGGCGGCGCACGGGATTCGGCTGCGCGGTGACGAGCCGACCGAGGCCGCCCACTATCCGCTCGACGAGCTGCCCCCGAAAGCCGGTCGCGGCCGGGTGATTCCGTTCGGCTCGCGCGGCGGCATGATGCATCCGATCACCGGTTACTGCGTGGCGGATTCGCTGGCGCTGGTGGATACCGCCCTGGCCGCGGTGCGCCGCGGCGACGATCCGGTCGAGGCGCTGTGGCCGTGGCAGGCGCGCCTGGTCTATTGGATGCGCATGCGGGGCGTGTACGGCCTGGGGCGGCTGACGACCGCCCAGTCCATCGCCATGTTCGACGCGTTCTTCACCCGCCCGCCCCGGCAGCAGCGCGCGCTGCTGTCGGCGCACGCCGACTACTCGGCGCTGGGTACGGCATTGTTCATGACGGTCGGCACCACCCGGCCGTTCCGCTGGCGCTACGACCTGGTCGGCTGGGGGAACCGGAACCGCTGGGTGGGTTGGGATTACGGCCGCCCGCGCCCTCTGGACGACCTACTGCTACCCCGGGAGGATCTGCTACCCGGGGACACCGCGCAGTAGCACGCCGGACCGAGGTAGGGCTCAGACCCAGTTCTCGATCCAGTACTTCCAGACGACCGCGGCGTAGGCGGCCAGTGGCGGCACCTTGATATCGGTGCCGGCGAGCGCGGCCTCGGTGTGGCGGGAGTCGAAGCGGCAGGACAGTTCGGTGTCCTCGATGACGTCCATGGGGATGCCGACCTGGCGCAACACCCAGCCCATGCCGGGCACGCGCAGGGTGAGGTCGAGGGTCTGCTTGGGCATGACCTGGATCAGGTGCGGCGCCCCGGCCTCGTCGGCGACGAGGTTGAAAACGTCGGCGACGCTCTGCTCGCGCGGATCCACCAGGTGATAGGTGGCGGGTGTGTCGCCGGGCCGGTGCGCGATGTGGTCGAGGGCGCGGGCCACGAAATCGACCGGCACCAGATTGGTTTCGCCGAGTTCGGGCGCGATCACGGGCAGGATGCGGGGCAGCTGCGCGGCCATCCGCAGCAGCCGGAAGAAGTAATAGGGGCCGTCGATGCGGTCGATCTCGCCGGTGCGGGAATGGCCGATCACGATGGCGGGGCGGTAGATCCGCCACGGCACCGCGGTCTGCTCGCGCACGTCCTGTTCGGCCCGCAGCATGGCCCGCTGGTAGTAGGTGGGCAGCAGCTGCCCGACGTCGGTCATGTCCTCGGTGAACAGGCCCTCCCAGGCCCCGGCGACGCGCACCGTCGAAACATGATGCAGCCGTCCGGCTTCCAGCGCCGCCGCGAGTTCGGCGACCCGCCGGGTACCGCCGCCCGCGCCGCGGGTGTCGAAGCCGGCGGCCAGGTGGAAGACATGGTCGATCGAACCGCGGTGCGCCGCAATCCAGCCCGCGTCGATGCCGAGCCCGGGCGCGCCGAGGTCGCCGCGCACCGGGCGCACCCGGTCGGAGGCGCCCCAGTCCCGTAGGCAGCGGTTGAAACGCAACACGGAGTCTTCGCCCGGTCGCACCAGGACGTGGACGTCCGCGCCGCGTTTCAGAAGTTCGGGAAGCAGAAATCGACCGATGAACCCGGTTGCCCCGGTAACCAGGTAATTCATGGCGCCCACCTTAACGTGATGTACGTCACTCGAACTCCGGTGCGGCCCCGGGGAAACGGTCGGGCGTGTCTAGGCTCCGGTCTCGGCCGCCCGCCGGTACCCGCGGACCGCGGGGTAGGCGAACACCACGATCATGCCGACCGACCACGCCACGGTCTTCCACAGCGGTGTCGCGATCGGACCGTCGTAGGACAGTCCGCGCATGGCGTCGATGGCGGTGCTCATGGGCTGGTTCTCGACCGTCTTCTGCAGCCACACCGGGTAGGCGAACACCGGCACGAAGCCGGAGTTGAAGAACATCAGCAGCGTCTGCACGATGCCGACGACCGCCACCAGCATGACGCCCTCGGTGAGCGTGGCCAGCGCCGTCACCAGGACCGCGAACCCGATGGCGAACAGGATCGGAATGGCCAGCATGGCAATCGAAGCCGCGGGCCCGTACCAGAACCGGAAGCCCAGCGCGAGGCCGACCGCCAGCACGAACAGCGAGGTGATCAGCACGCGCACGGCCTCGGCCAGCAATCGTCCGGTGAGTCCGGCGGCGCGGTGGATCGGCATGGTGTAGAACCGCCCGAGCAGTCCGGTGGCCTTCTCCGCCTTGAAGCCGAGCGCGCTCACGATGGATCCGGACATGGCCGCCACCAGCATGACCATCGGCACGAAGCCGTAGATGGCGGGCATGCCGGTGGCCTGTTCGATGGAGTCGCCCAGCACGATCCGAAACATGATCAGCGTGGCCGCGGGGAACACGAGCGTCTGAATGGTGGTGGAGGGATCACGCATCCAGCCGATGAGCAACCGCTTACATTGGATGAAGCTCTGTTCCACCCAGATCGCGAGCGTGCGCTCGGAGCGCGGTTTCACCGTCGGCAGCGGCTGATGCCCCGCCCACGAATCCTGTTCCGCCACTTCTGCCGTGGTCGTCGTACTCATGACCGCCTCACACTCGCCCAGACCGCGAACGGCGTGAAGACGACCGCCGCGCCGACCAGCCACACCAGTGGCACCCAGAACACCTGCCACGTCACCCCGTGGTCGGCCATGTCCCGCAGCGCGAAGGAGAACTGCGAGATGGGCTGATTGCGCACGAACGGCCGCACCCACGCCGGGAATCCGGCCTCGGGCACGAACCCGCAGGACAGCATGCCGAAGATGAGCGTCGGCAAAGTCAGCGCCTGGCTGAGGGATTCGGGGCTCTTGGTCAGCGACCCGAGCCCGTCCGCGCCGATGGCCAGCACGGTGCCGACCGCGAGCGAGAACACGCAGAACAGCACGGCCTGACCCCACCCGGCGACGAACCGGAAGCCGATCATGTGGCCCCAGCCCAGCGCCGCGACGAGCGACACCACCGACCGCACGAAGCCCGCGGACTGCCGCGACACAAGCGGCACCATCTTGCCGATGGGCATGGTCTGCATGCGGGTGTTGAGTCCGGTCATGGCCTCGAACGCGGCCAGCTGCGCGTTCGACATCATGGTGAAGGACATGGTCTGCAGCACGATGATCGGCATCACGAACTGCTCGTAGTGAATGCCCTTGACCTGCATGACGAATTTCAGCGGCAGGTAGAAGCCGAGGGTGAAGACCAGCGGGATGATCACCGCGACGATCAGTTCGCCCTTGGTGGCCATCACCCACACGACGCGTCCGGTCAGCGCCCGCCACTGCGCGAAGCTGTTGGGCCGGGCCGGGGGTACGCCGGCGAAGAGGTCGGCGGCGCGTTCGCTTTCCACTGCCGTCACGATTCCTCCGCCTCCTTGGTCCCGGAGTGCCCGGTGAGGGTGAGGAACACGTCGTCGAGCGAGGGGCGGCGCAGCCCGATGTCGGCGAGTCGCACCCCGGCGCTGTCGAGCCGGCGCAGCGCCTCCGACAGGGTGTCCGCGCCATCCGGGGCCGGGATCGAAAGCCGGTCGCCGCCATCGATTTCCGCGCGCACCGCCTCGGGCACCAGGTCCCCGAGCGCGTCGGCGGCGGTGGTGAGCTGCTTGGGATCCAGCGGCACGACCTCGCAGTAGCTGCCGCCGGTCTTCTCCTTGAGGGCGTCGGCGGTGCCCTCGGCGATGACGGTGCCCTTGTCGATGACGATGATGTTGTCGCTGAGCACGTCGGCCTCTTCGAGGTACTGGGTGGTCAGCAGGACGGTGATGCCCTGGTTCTTGAGCGCGGTGACGAGGTCCCAGACGCCTTGCCGCGAGCGCGGGTCCAGGCCGGTGGTGGGTTCGTCGAGGAACACCACCTCGGGCCGGACCACCAGGCCGCAGGCGATGTCGACGCGGCGGCGCATGCCGCCGGAGTAGTGACGCACCGCGCGGCGGCCGGCACCCGTCAGGTCGAATTCCTCGAGCAGATTGTCGGCGCGCTGCCGGGCGGCCTTGCGGGGCAGGCCCATCAGGCGGCCGAAGAGCTCGAGGTTCTCGCGACCGGAGAGGTTCTCGTCGAGGGCCGCGTACTGGCCGGTCATCATGATCGATCGGCGCACTGCGGCGGGGTCCGAGCGCACATCGTGCCCGGCGATGCGGGCGATGCCGGAGTCGGGACGCAGCAGAGTGGACAGGATCTTGACCGTGGTGGTCTTGCCCGCCCCGTTGGGGCCGAGAATGCCGAGGACCTGTCCACGGGCGGCGGTGAAGCTGATCCCCTGCAGCGCGTGCACCTCGCCGAAGGACTTGCGGACGTCTTCGACGAAAACGGCCGGATCATCGGGTGCTCCGGGTTGCGGTCTGTCCAAGCTGGGCATCAACTCTCCACTATCGACTGGTCGGGCTGAACGATGTCGCCCTGTGCGGCGGATCGCACATCCCGCGAGGATAGGTCGTTACCGCCCGCCGGGATGATCCACACCGCCGGGCGTGATGTTACCGGCGCATCCCAAACAAGGCCGTTTCTTTGTGGAAGCAGCATTCTCCAAACTGTGCGCTTGGTCACAAACCGGAGGGTTCCGGCATAGCTGCTGATCCAGGCGCAGACCGGCCGGTATGCGGCAATTTCGCTACCTTGTCGCATCTGCGACTCGAACCATAGTCTGGCGTTGGCGGGGAGAGACATTCACAGGCCACGAGAGGTTGACCATGGCCGAGTCGGCGCAGCCGGCAACAGGGCGCGCCGGCGCGCGCCGATCCAAGGTGCTGACGTCCTTCGACCCACGGACCGGGGAGGTCGTCGGCGAATACGCCAGCATGGGCGCGGGCGAGCTCACCCGCACCGTCCGCTCGGCACGCAGTGCCGAACAATGGTGGGCGGCACTGGGATTCGACGCGCGCAAACGCTGGCTGCTGGACTGGAAACGCAGCCTGGCCCGCGGCACCCGCGATCTGGTCGAGCTGATCAGCAGCGAGACCGGCAAGCCGCGCATCGACGCCGCCATCGAGGTGACGCTGGCGGTGGAACACCTGGATTGGGTTGCGCGGCATGCGGAGAAGACGCTGGGCCGCACCACCCGGCTGGGCACCGCACTGCGCCGCGAGGCCGCCGGCACCGTCGGCTACCTGCCGCTGGGCGTGGTCGGCGTGCTCGGCCCCTGGCAGAATCCCGTTCTGACACCGATGAATTCGATCGCCGGCGCGATGGCCTCGGGCAATGCGGTGGTGTTCAAACCCAGTGAGCTGACCCCCGGTGTGGGCGCCTGGCTCGCCGACACCTGGAACCACCTCGCCCCGAATCAGCCTGTGCTGCAGGTGGTCACCGGCGACAGCGGCACCGCCGCCGCCCTGTGCCGCGCCCGCGTGGACAAGCTGGCCTATGCCGGATCCGGCGCGGGGGCGCGGGAGGTGGCCACGCTGGCCGCGCAGGCGTCCACCCCCCTGCTCGTCGAGCAGGGGGGACGCGGGTCGATGGTGGTCCAGGTCGACGCCAAGCTCGATACCGCCGCGGCGGCCGCGGTGTACGGCGCCATGGCCAATTCCGGTCAGCAGCCCGCGGGCGTGCAGTGCGTGTACGTGGCCGACTCGGTGTACGAACCGTTCCTGGAGCTGGTGGCCGATCAGGCCCGGCGGCTACGCCCCGGCGCGGATCGCCGCGCCTCCTACGGACCGATGATCCTGGACGCCCAGATCGACGTGGTGCGCCGCCAGGTGCGCGATGCCGTCACCCGGGGTGCGCGGCTGGTGGTCGGGAGTCTGGAGTCGATCCGCGAACCGTATATCGAGCCGATCGTGCTCACCGAGGTGCCCGAGGTGAGCACCGCGGTCACCGGGGACGCCGTCGGGCCGGTGCTGGTGGTGAATCGGGTGTCCACCATGGACGAGGCTGCCGATCGGGTGAATGCCGCCGAAAGGCCGCGCGCCGTCTCGGTTTTCACGCGTGACACCCGCAGCGTCCCGGACTTCGCGGCCCGGCTGCGCAGCGAGCTCATCACGGTCAACGCGGCCCCGGTCTACGGGGTCAACGGGCCCGGCCGCATTCGCGATCCGCGCACGCTGCGGGAATTCGCGCGGCCGCAGACGATCACCGAGAAGCATCCGCCGGACCAGATCACCTCGGGCACCTTCGAGAAGCATCCGCGTCGTCTCCGGGTGGCCCGCGCGTTGTTCCGGATGCGGCACCGGGTCTGACGGTGGAAGTGGCTGCCGCCGGAGGCTATTCGGCGGCGGGCACGCCCAGCAGCACGGCGCGCATGAGCGCGCTCACCCGGGCCAGGTTCTCGGGCCGCCCGTCGAAGCGGATACGGCGGCCCACATCGATGACCTGGGCGATGGCCGCGTGCACCCGGAAGCGCGCCTCGACCTGATCGCCCTCGAGCAGGTTGGCCCATTCGAGCACGTTCTGCCGCTGCACCGAGCGCAGCCGATGCTGTTCCGAGGCGGGCAGATTGGAGAATTCGGAGAAGTAGACCGGCAGGATCTCGGGCATGGCGAAGGTCATGCGGGAGAACCGGTCGGCGATCCGCACGGCCGCGTCGGCGCGGCTGGTGGCCTCGGCCAGCGCCTCGTTGTTGCCGATGGCGACCCGTTCGCCGGTGCGGTGGAAGGCGGCGGCCAGCAGGTCGGCCTTGCTGGCGAAGTAGCGGTAGACGCTGGAGGCGTTGATGCCGGCGGCGGCGCCGATCTCCTCGATGCTGGCCTCGTGGTAGCCCTGCCGCCCGAAGATGCGGATGGCCTCGGTGAGCAGCTGCTCGCGCTTGGAGATGACGGGCAGGCCGCGCACCAGCGTGTCGCCGGTGTCCGGGGCGGGCGCGGGTGGCAGGTCGCAGCGCAGCAGGTCCCAGCAGATCTCGGTGATCAGGTTGACCAGGCGGGTGGTGGACAGGGCGGTGCGGTGCGCGGTGATGGAGCCGATGGCGCTGAGTACCGCGGCCGCGCGCAGCTCGATGTCGGCGGTGTCCGCGTCGGGGTACAGCTCGGCGATCGCGGCGGCCAGGGTGGCGCGCAGTTCGTTGTAGATGACCCGGATGCGGTCGCGGTCCGCGCGTTCCAGGTAGCGGCGCTCCCACCGGTACAGCCCGCCCTCGCGGCGCACATCGATGGTGTACTCGGCAATGCCGCGGATCAGCGCGGTGAGTCGCGGTTCCGGTTCCAGCTCGGGATGGTCGGCGGCCTTGGCGGCGTCCAGCAATTGCTGTGCGCCCATTTCCGCGGCGGCCACCAGCAGCGCGTATTTATTGGTGAAGTGGCGGTACAGTGCCGGACCGGAGATGCCGACCTCGGCCGCGATCTCGTCCACCCCGACCGGGTGGTAGCCGCGTTCGGCGAACGCCCGGGCCGCTACCCGCACGATTTGGGCCTTGCGGTTCTTGGGGCGGCGGCGGGGCCCGGGTTCGCTGTCGGATGGCCCGGTGGCGCTGTCCGGTCGCGCGGAAGCGAGGGTTGCCTCGCTGCGATCGGCGACCATACAGTTTCTCCTTCTCGACGAACACCGGCTGTTGACAGTGCCGGACGAACCCCCCTAAGTTAACCACAATTCGCAAAGCCGAACACAGTCTGCGGCATTGCCGCCGCATATATATCCGGGGAGCGCACATGGATGCCGCATCGCGCAGCGATTCCGTCAGCGGTGGTGGGGCGACGGGTGGCCACATCGCGACCACGCCGGGGTACACCGCGGTTCAGGACGGGCGGGTCCTGCGCATCACCATCACCAACCCCAAGCGCAAGAACGCGCTCAGCTACGACACCATGGCCGGGTTGGGCGATACCGTGCTCGCGGCCTCGACGGATCCGGCCGTGCGGGTCATCGTACTGACCGGAGCGGGCGGCGACTTCTGCACCGGCGCGGATCTGGCCGCCGCCCCGGGCGAGAAGGAACGCGGCATCACGCCCGAGATGACCATGGACGTGGCCAACCGGATGATCAAAGCGATCGTCGACTCCCCCGTGCCGGTCATCGCCCGGGTCAAGGGCGCGGCCGCCGGGGTGGGCGTGGCCTTCGCGCTGGCCGCCGATCTGGCCTACGCCTCCGAGGACGCCTACCTGCTGCTGGCCTTCATCAATATCGGCCTGATGCCCGACGGCGGCGCGGCGGCCCTGGTGGCGGCCGCGGCCGGTCGCCCGCTGGCCGCGGAGATGGCGCTGCTCGGCGAGCGGCTCCCGGCACGAAAGGCGGTGGAGCACAGCCTGATCACGGGCGTGTACGGCGACGAGGAGCTCGATGCCAAGGTGGAGGCGGCGGTCGCCAAGCTCGCGCACGGTCCGCGCCGCGCCCTGGAGCTCACCAAGCGCGCCCTCAATGCGGCGGCGCTGACGTCGCTGGACGCCGCCCTGGCCGCCGAGAAGGCCGGCCAGTGCGAACTGCTCGGCTCGGCCGATTTCGCCGAGGGCGCGGCCGCCATGCTGCAGAAGCGCCGGGCGGTCTTCGCCGAATAGCGCGGCGCGTCAGCCTTTTCCGACGACGGTCAGGTAGATCAGCACCACGTTCAGGGCGGTGATGACCGCGGCCACCAGCCAGGCCAGGCCGGTGGTGACGCGGTGGTTGACGTTCGCGCCCATGAGCCCGGCATCGCTGGTCAAGCGCACCAGCGGGATGAGCGCGAACGGAATGCCGAACGACAGCACCACCTGCGAAATGATCAGGGCGCGAGTGGGATCGATGCCCAGCGCGAGCACCACCAGGGCGGGTATCAGCGTGATCACGCGGCGCACGGCCAGGGGAATGTGCCGGTCCAGCAGGCCCTGCATGATCATGGCCCCCGCATAGGCCCCTACCGACGTGGACGCCAGGCCCGAGGCGAGCAGGCCGACCGCGAGCAACAGCCCGGCCACCGGGCCGAGCACCTGCTGGACCGCGGCGTGCGCGCCCTCGATGGTGTCCACCCCGTCGCGGCCGCGCAGCGTGCTGGCCGCCATCAGCAGCATGGCCAGGTTCACGGTGCCCGCCAGCAGCATGGCCAGGCCGACGTCGTACCGGGTGATGCGCAGCAACCGGTTCCGCGAGGCGCCCACCTCCGGATGCCCGTGCCGGTCGCGGGCCATGCCGGAGTGCAGGTAGACCACGTGCGGCATGACGGTCGCACCGATCATGGCCGCGGCCAGCAGCACGCTGCCGGAGCCGTCGAAGCGGGGCACCAGGCCACCCACGGTTTCCGAGGCCGACGGCGGCGAGAACACCAGGGAGGCAAGGAATCCGATCGCGATGATGCCGAGCAGGCCGGTGATGACGCGCTCGAAGGGCTGCTGCCCGCGGAGATTCTGGACCAGCAGCAGGATCATCGACACGATGCCGGTGATGATGCCGCCGATCATGAGCGGCAGTCCGAACAGCAGGTTCAGCGCGATCGCCCCGCCCACCACCTCGGCGAGATCGGTGGCCACCGCCACGGTCTCGGCCTGCGCCCAGTACGCGAGCCGCACCGGACGGCCGGACTTCTCCCGCACCACCTCCGGCAGCGACTTGCCCGTCACCAGGCCGAGTTTCGCGGACAGGAACTGGACCAGCCCGGCCATCACATTGGCCATGACCACCACCCACACCAGCAGGTAGCCGTACTGCGCACCGGCGCTGATATTGGAGGCGACATTGCCCGGATCGACATACGCGATGGCGGCGACGAAGGCCGGGCCCAATAGCACCGCGGCCGATCGCGCTCGCTGGAACGGGCTGCGCTGATAGGCCAAGCTGGTACTCACACACCGAGTTTACGGGTACCCGAACTTTTTGTTTAGCCCTTCCTACCAAGCTGTGACCACAGCCATAACGCGCAACAGCCCGGCACCTTGTCGGTGCCGGGCTGTCCTGCCTTGTCCGCGTGGACTTTCGGTCAGATGCCGAGGCCCTGGGCGAGGATCGGCCACGAGTTGATGAACTCGTCGTTCCAGTAGCCCCACGAGTGGGTGCCGGTGGCCCGGAAGTTGTAGGTGGCCGGGATGCCCAGCGAGTTCAGCTTGTTCGCCAGGTTGTGGCTACAGAAGTTGGTGCCGGCCTCGATCACGCCGCCGATGATGATCTGGTTGGCCAGGCCGTAGGCGCCGGGCAGCGCGTACGGGCCGTTGAGGGTGTCGTACACGCCGGGCAGACCGCTACCGGAGGAGATGTACAGGTTGATGCCGCGCAGCTTGTCGGCATTGATGACCGGATCGTGCTGGGCCCACTCGGGCGAATCCGCCGGGCCGTACATGTTTTCGAGCTTGCCGCCGCCCCAGGTCTCGACGGTCAGGCGCATGAACTCCTGGCCCTGCGGGTCGGCCATCTGGGCACAGCCGGAGTAGGCGGCGACGGACTTGTACAGGTCCGGCTTGGCCTCGGCCAGGGTGAGCACGGTGGTGCCGGAGGTGGAGATGCCGGCAATGGCGTTGACGCCGTTGGTGCCGAGGGCGGCGTCGATCAGCGGGGGCAGTTCCTCGCTGAAGAAGGTGGTCCACTTGTTGCGGCCGAGGACCGGATCGTCGTTGTCCCAGTCCTGGTAGTAGGACCACTTGCCGCCGATGGGCTGCACGACATTGACGTTCTTGTCGCCCAGGAAGCCATTGACGATATTGGTCTTCTTGACCCAGGAGGCGTCGTCCTGACCGCCGCCCGCGCCATTGAGCAGGTACAGGGTCGGGCGCGGCACCGAGGCGTCCGCGGGCCGCTGCACGTCGACCGGGTAGGTGGCGCCCATGGCCGCTGAGTAGACGTAGAGCCGGATGTTCCGGTCGTCCTTCATCTCGGCCTTGGTGATCTTCGAACCATCCGCCGAGACCGGATCGGCCAGCAGCTTCTTGCCGTCGATGATCGGGTCAGCGGAGGCGGTGCCGCCACCGACGCCGGTCATCAGACCGGTGAGAACCGCTGTGGCAGCAAGAAAGGCCGCGGCTCGCAGCCCGCGCCGCCCGTTCCGGACATGTCGACGAATCAATGTTTCGCACCTTCATCTCGTGTCGAATTCAGCTGATACTACGGGTCGGTCACACCGCGGGCGTCAGCGCCCGTGCTCGGCGAGTCCACCGAGCGCCTGCACCCAGCCCTCCACCAGTTGCTTGACCTGGTCCAGACCGAGCGCCGTGCCCACGAAATCGAAGCGGGCGATGAGGCCGTCCTGGCTGGTGTCCACGGTGATGTCCAGGTACAGGTCGTCGGCGACCGGTTCCGGGTAGACCCGGGCCGGACGCAGGTCACGGTAGCGGAAGCCGATGCGGCCCACCGGGAGTACGGCGATCTCCGCCACCGTCTCCGGGTTCAGGTGCCGCAGCAGCCCGAAACCGACGCCCTGCGAGGGTACTTCGCGGGCCCGGTCGCGGATCTGCTCGATCACCGCGCCCGCGGTCGGGCCGCCGGCCCGCACCTCCGCGAGGTCGACGCCGTCCAGGCGCAGCGGGAACGGGTAGGCGGTGCTGAACGCGCCGACCGTCCGCAGCCCGGCCGGATCGCCGGGGGTGCGGCCGTCGGCGATCAACCGCACCACCGAACCCAGTGTGTCGCACAGGGTTTCGGCCCCCGGGTCGAGCAGGGTGGCGGCCAGGGCCGCCAGCAGCACGTCGTCGATGCTGGCGCCGTAGCGGCGTGCCACGCCGTCGACGGCCGCCGCGCCCTCGCCGGTGATGGACACCGAGACCCGGCCGCGGGCGCCGGAATCGGCGTCGCCGAGCACCAGCTCCGGCGACACGCCCTCCGAGACGTCGGCGAGCTGGCCACGCCACCAGTCCAATTCGTCGATGGTGTCGGCGTCCACGGCGCGTTCGGCCAGCGCGCGGGCGATACCGAGCGGGTGGGCGTCCGCGCTGTGCGGGGTCGCGTGGCCGCCGGACCAGGAGGCGGTGAGGTCCTCGATGACGGTGCGCCAGGAGGCGTCGTCCACGACCAGACCGTTGGCGACCACGACGAGCACGGCGGCCGGCCGGTCCTGCGGTTCCTCCGCCGAGTCGGTCGCCGCGTTCTCCACCAGCACGAAGCGCATGTTGTACCCCTTCTCGGGGTCCAACTCGGCGGCGGCGGCGTGGATCACGGCCTCGATGGGGTCACCGACGGCCTCCAGGTTGGGGTCGATCTGCCAGACCACCGCGGCGCCGCGCGGCTGGGCGGCCGGGATGTCGAGCGCCACCGCGTCGCCATTGCGGCGCAGTCGCGCCCACAGGCCCGGATGCCGGTCCAGCAGTCCGGCGACCGAGCGGCGGACCCGGGTGCCGGAGATGCCGGCGGCGATATCGAGGGTGATGGCCCGGACCCAGACCCCGGACGGTTCCACCTCGAGCAGGCCCATGGCGCCCGCGGGTAGCGGCGAAACCTCGCCCACCGCACTGAGTCTCGGCCCCATGATCGGCTTCTGGACGGCCACGCGCGGCGACGCGGCCGGTGCGGTCTCCTCGGATGCGACCGCCACGTCGTTCTCCGAGGTGACAGCAGCGGCCCGGCTCACCGGCTCGGGCTCGGCAACCGGCCGGAACGCGATATCGGGATCCGGCTCGGGCTCCCGGATCGATTCCGGTTCGGCGGGCTGTTCCGGATCGCGCAGCTTCACCGACCGCTCGAGATCCTCGGGCCTGATCACCGGGAGCACCGCGGTGGTGGCCCAGTCGACCTCGAGCTCCTCGGACTGCCCTGCGGCGGACGTGGATTCGTCTGTGACGGACACCGGCTCGCCGGTAGCGGACACGGCGTCGTCGCGGATGCCGGCCACGGGCCGGGCGCGCAGGTCCTCGGCGGCGATGATCCGCACGTCCGCGGGGACCGCCGGGGACAGGGCGTCCCGCACCGGTTCGGCGAGGACCAGGTGGGTCACCGCCTCGCGGGTGAGCAGTTCGGTGAGTTCGCCCGGCTCGTACGCGCGGTGCTGCGCGACCACCAGGGCGGCGGCGGCGCCGAGCGGCAGCAGCGGTTCCAGCGGCGACAGGCTCGACCCGGCCGCCGCGAGATAGATCGCCCGTGCCTCGCCGTGCAGGCCGAAGGACAGCGTCCGGGTGGCGATCGCGTACAGGTCCGCCTGGGCGAGCACCACCTCGCCGGAGCCGTCGGCCGCGCGATCGACCCAGGCCGCGTCGCCGGGCGAGACGGGTGCGCGGCGGTCCGAGTCGGCGACCGGTGCGGGCGAACGGGATTCGACGTCCGCGCCGACGCGCGGATCGTCGACCACGAGCCACTCCCCGCCGGCGGCCAGCGGGGGCAGCGCGGCCGTCGCGGTGCTGAGGGTCATGCCGTGCGTGGTCCGGTGGTCGATCGCACCCGTGTCACCGGTGGCCGGATCCACCGGCAGCACGGTCGCACCGGTTTTGGCGACCGCCCACACCGCGAGGATGAGCGCCACCGAGCGGGGCAGCGCCACGGCCACCCGGGTGCCCGGGCGCGCGCCCTGATCGATGAGAACCCGTGCCAGACGCGAGGATTCGGCGTCGAGCTGTGCGTAGGTGAAGGCACGACCGCGGATGATCACCGCCGTGCCGGCCGCATTCGCCTCGACGGCCGCGGCCATGAGCTCGGGCAGCGTGCCCACCGGCTCGGCGGCAGCGGCGGTGTCGCCGGACAGCACAGCCGGTTCGGACCACACAGCCGGTTCGGACCGCACCACAGGTTCGGACACCACGGCCGGTTCGGTGTCGGCGCGATCGATGAGGCCGGCCAGCACCGGTCCGATCACGGCGAGGGTTTCCGCGGTGGTCATCATCTGGTGGGTGCCGGGCACCGGGTGCTCGCCCACGGTCCCGCTGACGTACGGCCGCCAGTCGGCGGACGACTTCGTCTGCGGGACACCGGCGCTCAGGAACTCGGCTCGGAACAGCTCGACGGGGCCGTCGAAATGCCGCGGCCGGTACTGCGATTCGAGCTCGAGGCTGCGCACCGCGCCGCGGTAGATGCGGCGCAGGCGGTCCAGGGTGAGGACGCCGAGGTCCGGCGGCACCGCGCCGTGCAGCGCGGTGAGCGCCTCCTCGCTCAGGTTGAGCAGGTCGCCGTCGGGGAAGGCCTCGGGGCCGACGCCGATAGTGGCGAACTCGTCCAGGATCGAGGTCCGGAAGTCGGACTTCGACTCCGGGTAGGAGTCCAGGATGGCGACCAGGTCGACCCGCTGCCCGGCGGCCTGCAGCTCGGTGGCGATGGCGTAGGCCAGGATGCCGCCGAGCGAGTAGCCGAGCACCCGGTAGGGGCCCTCCGGCTGGATGGCGCGCATTTCGGCGGCGTAGCGGCGGGCCACGTCGGCCAGGTCGGCCGGGTCGTAGTCGGCCTCGGTGAGGGCGGGCGACTGCAGGCCGAGCAGCGGCTGGTCCTCGGGGAGGAAACGCGCCAGACCGGCGTAACACCACGACATTCCGGACATGGGCGGGGCGCAGAAGATCGGCGTCCGGGTGCCCGTGGCGCGAATCGGCAGCACGACCTGAAGTCCGGCTTCGGAATTCGAGTCGAAGTCGTGTTCGCCCTCCAGCGCGGCCAGGATCTGCGCGGCGAGTCCGGCCACGGTCGGCGCGGTGAAGAACCACGCCACCCGGACCTCGGCGCCGGTCAGCGTGCGCAGGCGACTCGCCACCTGGGTGGCCAGCAGCGAGTTGCCGCCGAGGGTGAAGAAGTCGTCGTCCGCGCCGACCTGCTCCAGGCCGAGCACGTCGGCGAAGACCTCCGCCACGGTCTGTTCCAGGGCGGTGGCCGGGGCACGGAAGACGGCCGCCTCGAATTCTGGGTCGGGCAGCGCGGTGCGGTCCAGCTTGCCGTTCACGTTCAACGGCAGGGCGTCGAGGACCACGAAGGCAGCCGGGACCATGTACGACGGCAGCGCCGCCGACAGCGCCGACTTCACCAGCGGCACATCGACACCCGAGCCGGACGGGACCAGGTAGGCCACCAGCCGGTCACCCGTCTTGGCGTCGGTCTTGGCCAGCACCGCGGTCTGCGCGATCTCCGGCAGCGCCAGCAACGCCGCCTCGATCTCACCGAGCTCGATACGGAAACCACGAATCTTCACCTGGAAGTCGGTGCGACCCCGGTACTCCAGCTCACCATTGCCGGACCAGGCGACCAGGTCACCGGTGCGATACATGCGCTCACCGGTCGCGAACGGATCGGCCACGAAGCGATCCGCGGTCAGGTCCGAACGCCCGAAGTAGCCGCGCGCCAATTGCGCACCGGCGAGGTACAACTCGCCCGGCACCCCGGCGGGCACCGGCCGCAGCCGGGCGTCGAGCACGTAGACGCGGCTGTTCCATTCCGGTGCGCCGATGGGCACCGAGACGCGGTCGGCGGCGGTGACCTCGTGGTTGGTGATGGACACCGCGGCCTCGGTCGGGCCGTAGAGGTTGTACAGACCCACCGCCGGGAAGGCGGTGCGGAACCGCTGTGCGAGCGTCGCGGGCAGCGCCTCGCCGATGGCCAGCACGCGCCGCAGCGCGCCCAGTCCGACGGCCGAATTCGATTCGGCCAGTAGCGCGTCCAGCATGGACGGCACCGTGTGCAGCACGGTCACGGCCGCGCGGGCCATGAGCGCATTGAGGTACACCGGATCGCGGTGGCCGTCGGGCTCGGCGATGACCAGGCGGCCGCCCGAGACGGCGGCCGACCAGAATTCCCACACCGACAGGTCGAAGGTGGACGCCGTCTTCAGCAGTACCGCGTCGTCGACGCCGAGATCGAATTCCGCTGTCTTCCACTGCAACTGGTTGACGATCGCCGCGTGCGGCACGGCCACGCCCTTGGGGCGGCCCGTCGATCCCGAGGTGAAGATGACATAGGCGGTGTTCGCCGGGCGCAGTGGCGCGACCCGCTCGGCGTCGGTGATCGGCCCGGCCGGAACCGAATCCGTCGCCAGCTCGTCCATGCGGACCATCGGTGCGAGACCGGTCACGAAGCCGGTCCTGGTCGTGGTGAGAACGCACACCGGCGCGGCCGATTCCAGGATGTGGCCGGTCCGCTCGGCGGGCTGATCCGGATCGACGGGCACGTACGCGCCGCCCGCCGCGGTGACCGCGTACATGGCGACCACCAGGTCGGTCGAGCGCCGCAGGGCCAGCGCCACCCGGGACTCGGGGCCGACGCCCAGCGAGATCAGGTGGCGCGCCAGGCGGTTGACCCGCTGCGTGAGTTCGGCGTAGGTCAGCTCGCCCTCGCCGTCGGCGACCAGGGCGGTCCGCCCCGCGTGGGCACTCGCGGTCCGGTCGAGCAGGGACGCCAGCGTGGCGCGGGTGTCGACCTCGTTCCGGGTGTCGTTCCAGCCCTGCAGGATTCGGGCCCGCTCCTCGGGCGCGAGCAACTCCACCTCGCCCACGGGGGTGGCCGGTTCCGCCACCACGCGGGTCAGCAGCCGCACGAAACGCTCGACGAACCCTTCGACGGTGGCCTGGTCGAACAGGGCCGTCGCGTAGGTGAAGTGGCCGAGAATGCCTGCGGGCTCGCCGGTTTCGCTGTAGCGGTCGGCAGCGATCAGGTGCAGGTCGAACTGCGACAGCTCGGTGTCGATGTCGAGGCCCGCGACGGTCAGCTCCGGCAGTTCCAGACCGGCCTGACTGTGGTTCTGGAAGGACAGGCCCAACTGGAACAGCGGGTGCCGGGCGGTGGACCGCACCGGGTTGAGCACCTCCACCAGGCGCTCGAACGGCACGTCGGCGTGCGCGAAGGCGGCGAGGTCGGTTTCGCGCTGCCGCGCGAGCAGTTCGGTGAAGCTCGCGCCCGCGTCCACCCGGGTACGGAAGACCAGGGTGTTGACGAACATGCCGATCAAGTCGTCGAGCGCCTCTTCGCCGCGGCCCGCGATCGGCGTGCCGATGGCGATGTCGTCGGTGCCCGAGAGCCGGGCCAGCAGCACGGCCAGCGCGGTGTGCACGACCATGAACAGCGTCGCGCCCTCGGCGCGCGCCAGATCCACCAGCGCGCGGTGGGCGGCGGCATCGATACTGAGCTCGACCTTGCCGCCGTGGAAGGACTGCACGGCCGGGCGCGGCCGGTCCGAGGGCAGGTCGAGCTGGTCGGGCAGTCCGGCCAGCGCCTGCTGCCAGTAGCCGATCTGGGCGGCGGCCACCGACTGCGGATCGTGCTCGTCGCCCAGCAGTTCGCGCTGCCAGATGGCGTAGTCGGCGTACTGCACCGGCAGCGGCTGCCAGGCCGGTTCCAGATCCATGGACCGGGCGGCGTAGGCCACCATGAGGTCCCGGGTCAGCGGGGTCACCGACGAGCCGTCGCCGGAGATGTGATGGATCACCAGGGTCAGCACGTATTCGCCGGGGGCGTCGGTGATCTCGAACAACGCGATGCGCAGCGGCACCTCGGTGGTGACGTCGAACAGGTGCGAGGCCACCGCGAGCACCGCGCCCGGAACCTCGCCGGAGGCGACGGAGCGAACCTCGAGGACAGGCGTCGCCTGCGCGACCGGAAGTACCACCTGCACGGGACCGTTGTCGGTCTCGGGGTAGATGGTGCGCAGGATCTCGTGGCGCGCAACCACATCCGCGACGGCCGCGCGCAGCGCAGCCACATCCAGGGCGCCGGTGAGCCGGACCGCGGCGGGGATGTTGTAGGCGGCGGACTCGGTGTCGAAGCGGTTGAGGAACCACATGCGCTGCTGCGCCGGGGACAGCGGAATGTGCTCCGGGCGCGGACCGGCCACCAGGGCGCGGCGGCCGGTGCCGGTGGCCGATTCGAGGGCGGCGGCCAGCGCCGCCACCGAGGGCGCGTCGAAGAGGATGCGGACCGGGACGCGGGTGTCGAGGGCCGCGCCGAGGCGGGCCACCACCTGGGTGGCGACCAGGGAGTTGCCGCCGAGGGCGAAGAAGTCGTCGTCGCGGCCGACCGGGTGACCGAGGCCGAGGGTCTCGGCGAAGACGCCGGCGACGGTCTGCTCGACGGGGGAGACCGGGGCGCGGAACTCGCGGGCCTCGAATTCCGGTGCGGGCAGCGCCTTCCGGTCCAACTTGCCGTTCGCGTTGACCGGCATGGCGTCCAGCACCACCAGGGCGGCGGGCACCATGTACGACGGCAGCCGGGCGGCCAGGTGCGCCTTCAATGCGTGCCGGTCGATATCGCCGGCGGCGGGCACGAGGTAGGCGGCGAGCATGTCGCCGGTGTTCTCGGCCGAGTGCAGGACCACGACGGCCTGGTCCACGGAGGCGTGCGAGGTGAGCGCGGCCTCGATCTCGCCGAGCTCGATGCGCAGGCCGCGCAGCTTCACCTGGAAGTCGGTGCGGCCCAGGTAGACCAGGTTGCCGTCGGCGTTCCAGCGGACCAGGTCGCCGGTGCGGTACATGCGCTCGCCGCGGCGGAAGGGGCTGGCCACGAAGCGATCCGCGGTCAGATCGGCGCGGCCGACGTAACCGCGGGCCAGCTGAGCGCCCGCCAGGTAGAGCTCGCCCACCAGGCCGGGGGCGACCGGGTACAGGCGCGAGTCCAGCACGTAGGCGCGGGCGTTCCAGACCGGGCCGCCGATCGGCACGGCGCCGGAGACGTCGCCGGCGACCGGTGCGTAGGTGGCGTGCACGGTGAATTCGGTGGGGCCGTACAGGTTGTGCAGCTCCGCCGGGCTGATCGCGCGGAAGGCGTCGACCGCATCGGAGGTGAACGCCTCACCGGCCACCAGCAGCGCCCGCAGCGACGTCAGCAGCGCGGGATCGGCGGCCGCCGAGAAGGCGCGCAGCATGGACGGCACGAACGAGGTGAGGGTGACCCGTTCGGCGGCGATGACATCGGCCAGGTACAGCGGGTCGCGGTGCCCGTCGGGCGTGGCGACGACCATGCGGCCGCCGGTGGCCAAGGGGCCGAACAGTTCCCACACCGACACGTCGAAGGTGGCCGGGGTCTTGAACAGCACGATGTCGTCGCCGTCGAGCGCGTATTCGGCGGTGATCCAGCGGATCTGGTTCACGGCGGCGGCGTGCGGCACGGCCACACCCTTGGGGCGGCCGGTGGAGCCGGAGGTGAAGATGACGTACGCGGTGTTCTCCGCGCGCAGCGGCGCGCGGCGTTCCACGTCGATGACCGGGTGGTCGGCGTACCCGGCGAGGATGGCGGTATCGACCTCGAGCACCGGGTGCGCGCCCGCGTCGAAGGCGTCGCGGGAGGTGGTGAGCACGCACACCGGTTCGGCGGTGTCCAGCACGTGCGCGATGCGCTCGGCGGGCTGGTCCGGGTCCAGCGGCACGTACGCGCCACCCGCGGCCAGCACGGCGTATACCGCGGTCACGAAGTCCAGCGAACGCCGGATGTGCAGGGCCACCAGCGATTCCGGTCCGACGCCCTCGGCGATGAGGCGGCGGGCCAGGCGGTGGACACGGGCCGAGAACTCGGTGTAGGTGAGCTGCTCGCCGTCGTGGACCAGGGCGATGGCGTCGGGGGTGCGCAGCGCCTGGGTCTCGAACAGCGACACCAGGGTCGCGGTGGCCGCGCGGGGCAGCCCGGCCGCGACGTCGACGGCGGTGGCGTTCCAGTCCGACAGCACGCGCTGCCGTTCGTCCACGGCCAGCAGGTCGAAGTCGCCGACGGCCCGCTCCGGATGGGTGGCCACCGCGACCAGGGTGCGGCGCAGCCGCTCGGCCAGCCGATCCAGGGATTCCGGATCGAACAGGTCGGTGGCGTAGGTGAACGCGGCCGAAATGCCCTGTGCCACACCGTCGGCGGTGGTCCGCTCGACCAGCGTCAGGTCCAGGTCGAACTTGGCGACCGGCACGGTCAGGTCGACGTCCGAGACGGTGACGCCGGGCAGGTCGAACACGGCCGGGGCCATGTTCTGCACGGTCAGCGACACCTGGAACAGCGGGTGCCGGGCCTGCGAGCGCGGCGGATCCAGCAGCTCCACAATGCGTTCGAACGGCGCGTCGGCGTGCTCGAAGGCGGCCAGGTCGGTCTGCCGCACGGCGGCGAGCACTTCGGCGAAGCTGGCATTGGGGTCGACCTGGGTGCGCAGCACCAGGGTGTTGACGAACATGCCGATCAGGTTGTCCAGCTCGGCCTCGCCGCGGCCCGCGATGGGCGCGCCGATGGCGATGTCGCGGGTGCCGGACACCCGCGCCAGCAGCACCGCGAAGGCGGCGTGCAGCACCATGAACAGCGTCGTATTGTGCTGCTGCGCAACCCGGTTCAGGGCACCGTGCACGTGCGGGTCGATATCGAAGGCGTGCACCGCGCCGCGCCCGGAGGCCACCACCGGCCGGGGCCGGTCGGTGGGCAGCTCCAGCTGATCGGGCAGTCCGGTCAGGGCGGAGCGCCAGTAGTCGAACTGGCGGGCCAGCAGCGAGCCGGAATCGTGTTCGTCGCCGAGGCTTTCGCGCTGCCACAGCGCGTAGTCGGCGTACTGCACCGGCAGCGGGGTCCAGGACGGTTCCTGCCCCTGCATGCGGCCGAAGTAGGCGGTCATCAGGTCGCGAGTGAGCGGGCCGCCGGAGAAGCCGTCGCCGGCGATGTGGTGGACCACGCAGACCAGCACGTGGTCCTCGGCGTCCAGGCGCAGCAGCCGCAGCCGCAGCGGCGGGGTGGTGGTCACGTCGAAGGGCGCGAAGGCGGCCTCCGAGACCACCTGCGCCACCTCGGCTTCGGTGACCGGAACGACCGGCAGTGATGGCATGGCGTCGGGCTCGTGGACATCCAGGATCACCTGGTGGCCGACGCCCTCGTGCTCGGGATAGTAGGTGCGCAGCACCTCGTGCCGGGCGACCAGGTCGGCCACGGCGTCGCGCAGCGCGGGCACGTCGAGCGGGCCGGTGACGCGCAGCGCGATGGGCAGGTTGTAGGTGGCGGCGTCGGTGTCGAGGCGGTTGAGGAACCACATGCGCTGCTGCGCATAGGACAGCGGCACCAGCTCCGGCCGCGGCATCGGCCGCAGCGGCGCGACGGCCGAATCGTCCAGTGCTCCCAGCGAATTCGCGAGTTCGGCAACGGTGGGCGCCTCGAACAGGGCGCGTACCGGCACCCGGGCGCCGACCGCGGCCCCCAGTCGCGCGACCACCCGGGTGGCATTGAGCGAGTTGCCGCCCAGCTCGAAGAAGTCGTCGTCCGCGCCCACCCGGTCCAGGTGCAGCACGGTCGCGAACACCTCGGCCACCGTGCGCTCGGCGGCGGTGGCGGGCTCGCGGTATTCGCGGGCCTGGAACTGCGGCACCGGCAGCGCCTTGCGGTCCAGCTTGCCGGAGGCGTTGAGCGGCATGGCGTCCAGCCGCACCACGGCGGAGGGCACCATGTAGGACGGCACGGATTCGCGGGTGTGCGAGAGCAGTTCGGCGTCGGTGACCTGCGCGCCGTCCTCGAGCACCACGTAGGCGACGAGACGGTCGCCGCTCGCGCCGCGCACCAGCGAGACCGCGGCCCGGTGCACGGCCGCCTGGCCGAGCAGCACGGTCTCGATCTCACCGAGCTCGATGCGCTGGCCGCGCAGCTTGACCTGGAAGTCGCTGCGGCCCAGGTACTCCAGGGCATGCGAGGTACCGGCCCCGGCCGGCTCGGCACCGCCGACGTCGATCCAGCGGACCACGTCACCGGTGCGGTAGAGCCGCTGCCCGTCCTCGTGGGCGACGAAGCGTTCGGCGGTGAGCGCGGGCGCGCCGAGGTAGCCGCGCG
Organism: Nocardia sp. CA-151230; assembly: GCF_050942175.1. Lineage (NCBI taxonomy): Bacteria > Bacillati > Actinomycetota > Actinomycetes > Mycobacteriales > Nocardiaceae > Nocardia > Nocardia sp. CA-151230. The sequence continues at coordinate 859,046 of NZ_CP192061.1, read as the reverse complement.
CCAATTGCACACCGGCGACATAGAGTTCACCGGCCGCGCCGAAGGGCACCGGCAGCAGCTGCCGATCCAGCACCAGCACGCGGGTATTGGCGACGGGGCTGCCGATCGGCACGGCGACGCCGTGGGTGCGCTCGGCCGGGTGCGCGGTGACCACGGTGGCCTCGGCCGGGCCGTACCAGTTCACCAGCTCGGTATCCGGCAGCGTGGCAGCGAATTTCGTGGCGCTCTCCGCCGTGAGGGCCTCACCGGCGGCGAACACCCACCGCAGCGAGGCGTGCCGCCGGGCCGCGCCGTCGAGGTAGGCGTCGAGCATGGACGGCACGAAATGCACGGAGGTGACGGCGTATTCGTCGATCGTGCGCGCGATGTAGGCCGGGTCGCGGTGCCCGTCCGGTTCGGCCACCACCACGGCCGCGCCGGTCTGCAACGGCCAGAACAGCTCCCACGTGGAGATGTCGAAGGTGATGGGCGTCTTGTGCAGCACCACGTCGCCCGCGCGGTGCGGGTAGGTGCGCTGGGCCCAGCGGAACTGGTTGGCCATCTGCCGGTGCGTGATGACCACGCCCTTGGGGCGGCCGGTGGAGCCGGAGGTGTAGATGACGTAGGCGGCGTTGTCCGGGCGCACGCCCGCGGGGGCGACCTCCACGAACGGGTCCGCGCCCGCGAGCGCGTCCACGAAGAACAGCGGTACGCCGGAAGCGGTTTCGAAGTCGTCGGCCGCGCGGGTGAGCACGCACACAGGCGCCGAGCCCTCGAGGACGTACTCGTTGCGCTCGGCCGGATGATCGGGATCCACCGGCACGTACGCGCCGCCGGAGCGCAGCACCGCGTAGACGGCGACCACCAGATCGATGCCGCGCCGCATGGCCACGGCCACCCGGGATTCCGCGCCGACACCGCGCAGGGTGAGCTCCTGCGCCAGCCGGCGGGAGCGGGCGTCCAGCTCGGCATAGGTCAGGGTGGTGCGGCCGAAGATCACGGCCGGGGCGTCCGGGGTCCGCGCCGCCTGGGCGTCGAACAGGGTGAGCAGCGTCGAATCGTCCAGCAGCTCGGGCACTTCGGTGGCATTGACGGCCGCCAGCTCGCGGCGCTCGCCGTCGAGCAGCGCGTCCACCGCGGCCACCCGCGCCCGCGGGTCGGCGGCGATGCGGGACAGCAGCGCCGAAAGCCGGTGCGCGATGGCCTCGGCCGCGTCCGCCTCGAAGAGGTCGCGCAGGTACTTCACGCCGAAGCCGAGGCCCTTGCCGCGCGGCTGCACCATCACCGTGAGCGGGTAGTGGGTGCCGTTCACCGCGGATGCGCCGAGAATGCCCGCGCCGTCGATGGGCGCGGCGGCGTCGTCGAGGGACTCCTCGTCCACCGGGAAGGAGGCGAACACCACGATGGAGTCGAAAAGCCCGTCGACTCCGGCGATCTCCTGGATCTCGCCCAGCCCGACGTAGTGGTGGTCGAGCAGCGCGGCCTGTTCGTCCTGCAGCGCCCGCAGCACCTCGGTGAGCGTGCTGCCCGGGGTCAGCCGCACCCGCACCGGAATGGCGTTGAGGAACAGGCCGATCATGGTCTCGATGCCCGCCAGCTGCGGCGGACGGCCGGACACGGTGGCGCCGAAGACGACGTCGTCGCGATCGGTGCTGCGGCCGATGAGCAGACCCCACGCGGCCTGCACGACGGTATTGAGGGTGACACCCGCCTGGTGCGCCACCCTGGTGAGCGCGGCGGTGTCGTCCTCGGACAGCTGGAAGGTGACTTCGCCGATGCCCGAGGTGATCTCGCGCGAGGGATCGACGGCCGCGAGCGGCGTCGGCTCGGTGAACCCGTCGAGGGTCTCGCGCCACGCCTTCCGCGCCGCGTCGTGATCGCGCGCGGCCAGCCAGGCCAGGTAGTCACGGTAGGACCGCGCCGCCGGGATCTGCGCCGCGTCGCCGCCGGCCGCGTACAGCAGCAGCATGTCCTGGATGAGCAGCGGCATGGACCAGCCGTCGATCAGGATGTGGTGGCTGGTGACGCAGACCCGATACGCTCCACCTCCCTGCGCTTGGTCGGCGCCCGTGCGGTACAGCGCCACGCGCAGCAGCGGCCCGGTGCTCATGTCGAAGTGGCGGGCCACGTCGAAGGCCATCAGGCGGTCGGTCTCGGCCAACGCCTCGGCGGGCACCCGGTCACTGAGATCCAGGTACTGCCAGGGCAGTTCGACCTCGTCGAGGACGACCTGCAGGGGATTGCCCGCGCTGTCCTCGGCGAAGACCACCCGCAGGTTCACGTGCCGGTCCAGCATGGCGCGGGCGGCGGCGTGCACGCGCGGCACGTCGATCTCACCGGCCAGGTCGAGGGCGAACTGGACCATGTAGGCGTCGACCGAGGATTCGGCCAGGCGCGCGTGGAACAGCATGCCGGTCTGCAGCGGGGTGAGCGGCCACACCTCCGACAGGTTCGGGTAGCGCTCGCGCAGCCGCGCCTCGTCGTCGGCGCTCAGCTCGACCAGCGGCCCGGTGGCGAGTTCCTCGGTGGCGGCGGCGGTGTCGACCGGCACCGCGAGCTCGGCCAGCGCGGCCACGGTGCGGGCGGTGAACATCTCCTTGGGCTTGAAGCCCAGACCCCGGGCCCGGGCCCGGGACACGATCTGGATGGCGGTGATGGAATCCACGCCGAGGCTGAAGAAGTCGTCGTCGAGGCCGACCCGATCCAGGCGCAGCACCTCGGCGATGACCTCGGCCACCGCCTGCTGCGTCGCCGTCTCGGGAGCCCGGTACTCGGTGACCTCGAGCTCCGGCTCGGGCAGCGCGCGGCGGTCCAGCTTGCCCGCGGGCGTCAGCGGGATGGTGTCGAGGACGATGATGGCGGCCGGCACCATGTGCGCGGGCAGCGTCCGCTCGGCCAGCTCCGACAGCACCGCGGTGTCCACCGAGAAGCCCGGGGCCGCATGCACATACGAGACCAGCGCGGTGGCGCGGCCGTTCACCTCGTGACCGACGGTGACCGCGAAGTCGACCGACTCGTGCCCGGCGAGCACCGCGTCGATCTCGCCCAGCTCGATGCGCAGGCCGCGGATCTTCACCTGGAAGTCGTTGCGGCCCACATACTCCAGCTCACCGGCGGCATTGGCACGCACCAGGTCACCGGTGCGGTAGAGCCGGGCGCCCGCGCCCCCGCCGAACGGGTTCGCGACGAAGCGGGCCGCGGTCAGTTCCGGCCGGGCGTGATAGCCGCGCGCCAGCAGCGCACCGGCGATGTACAGCTCGCCCGGGGTGCCGACCGGCACCGGCCGCAGCCATTCGTCCAGCACGTACGCGCCGGCGCCGCGAATGGGGGCGCCGATGGTCACCGGCCGGTCCGGGGACAGCGGATCGGAGATATTGGTCGCGATGGTCGCCTCGGTCGGGCCGTAGGCATTGTGGAAGCGGCGGCGACCGGACGAGTCGCCGGACCAGCGGCGCACCAGCTCGGCCGAAATGGCCTCGCCGCCACCGACAATGGCCTCCATGGTGGTGAGCTGATCCGGATCCAGCGAGGCCAGCACCGACGGCGTGATCAGGCCGTGGGTGACCCGCTCCCGGGCGATCAGGCGGCCCAGTTCGTCACCGCCGTACACCTCGGGCACCGCGACCACCATGGTCGCGGCCGCGCCGATGGCCATCAGCAGTTCCATGATCGAGGCGTCGAAGGACGGGGTGGCCACCTGCAGCACCCGCGACTCCGGCCCGATGCCGAAGCGTTCGCGCATCTCCGCGGTCAGCGCGGCGAGGCCGGTGTGGGTGACCACCACGCCCTTGGGCAGGCCCGTCGACCCCGAGGTGTAGATGGCGTAGGCCGGATGCTCGGCCCGCAGCGGGCGCGCGCGGTCGGCATTGGTGACCGGTTCGGCCGGATAGCCCTGGGCGGCGGCCGCGATCTCCTCGGTGTCCAGTTCCAGCCAGGGCAGCGTGGTCGGCAGGCTCGAGCGGGTCTCGGCCACGGTCAGGCCGAGCACGGCCCGCGAGTCCGAGATCATGTGCCGGACACGGTCGGCCGGATAGTTGGGGTCCACGGGGACGAAACCCGCGCCGGTCTTGGCGACCGCCCACACCGCCACCACCGACTCCAGCGAGCGGCGGATACCGACCGCTACGAGATCCTCCGGGCCGATGCCCCGGGTGATGAGCAGGCGCGCCAGCCGGTTCGAACGCTCGTCGAGTTCGGCGTAGCTCAGCGCGGCCAGGCTGCGGTCGGCGTCGGCGACCGTGACAGCGAGGCCGCCCGGATTGGCCTCGACCGCGGTCGCCAGCAACTGCGGGAGTGTCGGAATATGGGGTCCGCGGCGGGTCCGGGTGGGACGTACGCGAGCCGTGCGGGTCATGCCGCCACCGCCACGAGCTCGATCTTCCGGTCCCCGACCACCCGAATCATGCAGCCTGTCCTCATCCTGTCCGTCATTGCCCATACCGCCGCGTGCACCGACATTGTTCATCGGGTTCACGCAGGCCGCGTTACTCGACCCTGCTGGTGGCAGGGCTGTCGGCCCCCGCGGAGGGACCGGTCACGCGCGCTTCCCCAAAGGAGTATTCAGTCCTGCGAGCGGGAGGGCCACTCCGGGCCGCTCACCAGGTGCTCATCGGGCGGTGGCGGCCCCCGGGACGGCGACGACGGTCAGACCCGACCACCGCGCGGGGACGGGCAGCCCGTCCACCACGAGGGCGGTGAGATCGTCCAGTTCCGCGGGGTCCGGCCCGTCGAGCCGGACCCGGTCGGCGAACAGGTGGGTGACCCATTCGTCGGCGAGGGTCTCGGTGAGATCGGCGCCGGCCTCCGCCAGGACCATTGACGCCCCGACGCCGCCGGCGGCGATCGGTTCGATGAGCGCGAGGGGGTGATCCGCCAGACCGGACCAGTAGGTGCGTGATTCGAAGGTGAGCTCGGACTCGGCCCGCACCCGATCCACCATGGCCGCGACCTCGTCATAGCTCAGCGACGTCCGGCCCGGCGCCGCGAAGGCGGTGTCATCGCCGCGCAGCGCGCGAATGCGGTGCGCGTAGGTGACCGGCCGGGCCGATTCGGTGGCGACCTCGGCGGTCACCGCGGGATCGTCCAGCGCGAGCCAGTCGATGCCGGGCACCGCGACCGGTTTCCCGGCGGTCAGGCCCACCTTCACATCCAGTCCGCTGGGCGGCAGCCGGTCCAGACCGGCCAGCGGCACCACCGCCGCACCGGTCTTGAGCACGGCCCAGGTGGCCAAGGCCAGGTCGGCTCCCCGGCCCAGCCGCACGGCGACGCCGGTGCCGGGCCCGCAGCCGCGCCCGATCAGGAAGCGGGCCAAACGCGAGGAGCGGGCGTCGAGGTCGCGGTAGGACACCGTCTCCTCACCCCGGACCAGAGCGGGACCGTCGGGGTCGTCCTCGACCGCGGCGGACAGCGACTGCGGCAGCGCCGTGCCGTGCGCGGTGGTGGTCACCGCCGGGGCGGGCGCGGGCAGCGCCCGGGGGCGGGCGCGCTCGGCCGGGCTCAGCAGATCGATGTCGCCCACCGGCATGTGCGGGTCGGCAGCCACCGCGGCCAGGATGCGCACCAGGCGCGCGCCCAGGGCCTCGATGGTGGACTCGTCGAAAAGCTCGGTGGCATAGGAGAAGACGACGGCGAGGTCGCCGGGGGTGCCGTCCGCGGCGAGCGGCCCGGCCTCGACGCCGATCTGCAGGTCGAACTTGGCGGCCTCCAGTGCCGCGTCCACCCCGGAGACCGACAGGCCGGGCAGCTCGAGCTCGGCCACCTCGTTGTGCTGCAACGCCAGTACCACCTGCAGCAGCGGATCGGCCTGGCCACGGCCGGGCGCGACCGCCTCCACCACGCGCTCGAACGGCACGTCCGCGTGGGCGAAGGCCGACAGATCGGTTTCGCGGGCGGCGGCCACCAGATCGTCGAAGGAGGCGGCGGGATCGACCGTGCTGCGCAGGGTGAGGGTATTGACGAACATGCCGACCAGGCCGTCGAGCACCTGCTCGCCGCGGCCCGCGATCGGGGTGCCGACGACGACGTCAGGGCTGCCCGACTGCCGCGCCAGCAGAACCGCGACGGCCGCGTGCATCACCATGAACAGTGACGCATTGTGGCGGCGCGCAATGCGATTCAACTCGGCGTGGATCTCGGCGGGCACGACGTAGTCGACCAGCGCGCCCGCCATGGACGGCGCCGGCGGGCGGGGCCGGTCCAGCGGCAGCAGCGGCCGCGCGGGCAGATCGGCGAGCTGTCCGCGCCAGTAGTCCACCTGCGCTGCGGCGACGGAGTTCTCGTCGGTGTCCGAGCCGATCACCGCGTGCTGCCACAGTGCGAAGTCGGCGTATTGCACGGGCAGCGGCGCCCAGCCGGGCGTCTCGCCCGCGGCGCGCGCGGTGTAGGCGATCATGAGATCGCGGGCCAGCGGCGCGAAGGAGGCGCCGTCGGCGGCGATGTGATGGGCGACCAGGATCAGCAGGTAATCGTCGGGCGCGTCCCCGGTGAGCAGTCGCATACGCACCGGAACCTGGTGCGCGACATCGAATCCGGCGTAGATGAGCTCCTGCACCCGCGCGCCGATGTCGCGGGCGCGCTCCGTCTCGAGACCACCCGCCAGCGCCTCCGCGACCGAGAGCACCTCCTGGTAGGGAGCGCCGCCGGGACCCGATTCCGGGTAGCGGGTGCGCAGCACCTCGTGGCGGGTCAGGACGTCCTCCGCGGCCCGTGCCAGCGCGGGCACGTCGAGGGTGCCGGTGAGGCGGATCACCATCGGGATGTTGTAGGCCGGGGATTCCGGGTCCAGCTGGTTGAGCACCCACATGCGCTGCTGCGCCAGCGACAACGGCACCCGCGCCGGACGCTCCCCCGCCACCAGCGGCGGACGCGCACCGGTCGCGGTGCCCGGCGCGATCCGGGCGGCCAGACCGGAAACCGTTGCGGTCTCGAAGAGCTCGCGCACCGAGACGCCGGCTTCCAGCGCCTCATTGATCCGCGAGACCGCCCGGGTGGCGATCAGCGAGTTGCCACCCAGCTCGAAGAAGTCGTCGTCCGCGCCGACCCGGTCCGCGCCGAGCAGATCCGTGAAGACGCCCGCCACGATCTCTTCGATCGGGGTCGACGGCGCGCGGAAACGCCGGGGCTCGAACACCGGGGCGGGCAGTGCCCGGCGGTCCAGCTTGCCGGAGGCGTTGAGCGGGAAGGCGTCCATGACCGCGATCGAGGAGGGCACCATGTAGGCCGGAAGCAGCTGCGTCAGAGCGGCTTTCACCAGCGTGGGATCGACCTCCGCGGCGGGGTCGCGGGCCACGTAGCCGACCAGCTGCTCACCGCCCTGCGCGTCGGCGCGCACCACCACGACCGACTGGGCCACCCCGGGCTGGGCCAGCAGGGCCGCCTCGATCTCACCGAGTTCGATGCGCAGGCCGCGCAGTTTCACCTGGAAGTCGGTGCGGCCCAGATATTCCAGTTCGCCGTCGACACGCCACTTCACGAGATCGCCGGTGCGATACATGCGCGCCCCGTGACCGAAGGGGTCGGCGACGAACCGGTCGGCGGTCAGGTCCGGGCGGGCCACATAGCCGATGGCCAGCTGGGCACCGGCCAGATACAGCTCGCCCGGGACGCCGGGGGCGACCGGTCGCAACCGCGAATCCAGCACGTAGAGAGCGGTATTGAAGACCGGTCGGCCGATCGGCACCGACACGGTGTCGGCATCGGTCACCTCGTGATAGGTGACGTCGACCGCGGCCTCGGTCGGACCGTAGAGGTTGTGCAGGCGGGCGGTGGTCAGCTCCCGTAGTCGCTGCGCCGTCGGCCCGGGTAGTGCCTCGCCGGAGGCGAACACCTGACGGAGTTCGATTGCCCTCCGCTCCGCTCCGGGCGGGTTCTGGCCGGTCTCACCCAGTGCCGCAAGGAATACCGCGAGCATGGACGGCACGAAATGCACCGTGGTGACGCCCTGTTCGGCGATCACCTGGGCCAGGTACACCGGATCGCGGTGCCCGTCCGGGGTGGCGAGCACCAGGCGCGCGCCGGTCTGCAAGGGCCAGAAGAACTCCCACACCGACACGTCGAAGGTGGCCGGAGTCTTCTGCAGCACCACATCCGCGTAGGTGAGGCGGTACTGCGCCTGCATCCAGACCAGCCGATTGACAATGGCGGCGTGGCCGACGGCCACGCCCTTGGGCCGACCGGTCGAGCCGGAGGTGAACAGGATGTAGGCGGGGTGCCCCGGCCGCAGCGGACGGATCCGTTCGGCGTCCGAGATCGGTGTGCTCGCCCGCCGGGTCCGCGCCCGCTCCTCGGCCTCCTCGACGAAGAGGGCGGGAGTGCCACGCCCGCTGTCGAAGCCGTCCCGCCGAGTGGTCAGCACCAGGCGGGGCCCGGCGGTGCCGAGAATGTGCTCGTTGCGGTCGAGCGGCTGTTCGGGGTCCAGCGGCAGGTAGGCGGCGCCGGCCATGAGGACGGCGTACATGGCCACCACCAGGTCGGTGGAGCGCCGGATGGCCAGGGCCACCGAGGTTTCCGGCCCGACCCCGTAGCCGTCGATGAGTTCGCGGGCCAGCCGGCGGGCACGGTCGGCCAGTTCCCGATAGGTGAGGCGCTCGTCCGCGTAGACCAGTGCCACGATGTCCGGAGTGTCGGCGACCTGCGCCTCGAACATCGAGATCAGGGTCGGCGCGACATCGTTCGGCAGGCCGGCCGCGGCGGTGACGTCGAAGCCGGTGGCGTTCCAGTCGGTCAGGACGCGGCGGCGTTCCTCGGGCGCGAGCAGGTCGAGATCCCCGACGGGTGCGCCCGGGTCGGCCGCGACCAGTTCCAGCACCCGGGCGAAACGGCGGGCGAACAACGCGATGGTCGGCTCATCGAAAAGGTCCAGGGCATAGGAGAATTCGGCCGCCATCGCGGTGCCGTCGCCGCGCTCGTCCACCCTCTCCTGCACGGTCAGCTGCAGGTCGAACTTGGCGAAGGGCACCTCCAGGTCGGTGCCGGAGACGGTGAGCCCGGGTAGCCGGAATTCGGCGGGCGCCAGGTTCTGGAACGAGAGCATCACCTGGAACAGCGGATTGCGCGCCTGCGAGCGGGCCGGATCGAGCAGGTCCACCAGTCGTTCGAAGGGCACGTCGGCGTGGCCGAAGGCGCGCACGTCGGTGTCGCGCACCAGATCCAGCAGGTCGGCGAACCCGGCGGCGGGATCGACGTCGGTGCGCAGCACGAGGGTATTGACGAACATGCCGATGAGGTCGTCCAATTCGGCCTCGCCGCGCCCGGCCACCGGGGTGCCCACGGCGATGTCCCGGGTGCCGGACAGCCGAGCCAGCAGGACCGCGAGTGCCGTGTGCACGACCATGAAGGTGGTGCCGTTGTGGCCACGGGCCAGCCGGCGCACGGCGGCGTACACATTGTCGGCGAGTTCGAAGCGGTAGGTGCCGCCGCGATACGAGGCGACCGGCGGGCGCGGGCGATCCGACGGCAGCACCAGTTCGTCGGGTAGTTCGGCCAGTGTCTCGCGCCAGAAGGCGATCTGCCGTGCCAGCGTGGAGTTCTCGTCGTCCTCGGCGCCGAGTGCCGTGCGCTGCCACAGGGTGTAGTCGGCGTACTGCACCGGCAGCGGAGCCCAGTGCGGCGCGGCCCCGGAACTGCGGGATACGTACGCGGTCACCAGGTCCCGGGTGAGCGGGCCCATGGAGAAGCCGTCGGCGGCGATGTGGTGCACCACGCCGACCAGCACCTGCTCGCCGGGTCCGAGGCGCAGCACCCGCAACCGGATGGGCGGGGCGGCGGTGACGTCGAAGCCCGTCCCGCCGAGTGCCATCACCCGGGTGGTCAGCTCCGCGGCATCGATGTCCTCGACCGGGAGGTCGGGTATCGCACGGGGATCGGTGAGCGGCAGCACCTGCTGATAGCCTTCGCCGTCCACCTCGGGGTAGACGGTGCGCAGCACCTCGTGCCGCTCGACCAGGTCCCGGACGGCGGCGCGCATGGCCTCGACGTCGAGCTCGCCCGAGAGCCGCACCGCGAGCGGCACATTGTCGACCGCGCTGTCGGGTGCGAACCGATTGAGGAACCACATGCGCTGCTGTGCGTAGGACAGCGGCACGCGATCGGGCCGCGGCCCGGATACCAGTGCGGGGGCGGTGTTCCCGTCGGCCTCCCCGGCCAGCAGCGCGGCCAGGTCGGCGACGGTGGACGCCTCGAACAGCACGCGCACCGGAACCCGCAGGCCCAGCGCCGTGCCGATGCGGGCCACCGCCTGGGTGGCCAGCAGCGAATTGCCGCCCAGCTCGAAGAAGTCGTCGTCGGAGCCGACGCGCAGCGGCTCGGCGCCGGGCGGGGTGAGCAGGCCGGAGAAGACCTCCGCGACAGCGGATTCGGCGGCGGTCGCGGGGGCACGGAAGGCCCGGGTGGTGAAGACCGGCTCCGGCAGCCGCTCGCGGTCGACCTTGCCGACCGGGGTCAGCGGGATCTCGTCGAGCACCATGATGGCGGCGGGAACCATGTACGCGGGCAGGGATTCTCCCGCGAAGGCTGCCAATTCCGCGGTGTCGAGGGCGGTTCCGGGGCTGGGCAGCACGTAGGTGACCAGGGCGGCGGCGCCGGTGGGCAGGGTGGTGCCCAGGGTGACCGCGAAGTCGACGCCGGGGTGCGCGGTGAGGGCGCTGTCGATCTCGCCGAGTTCGATGCGCAGACCGCGGATCTTGACCTGGAAGTCGGTGCGGCCGTGGTGTTCGAAGTTCCCGTTCTCCAGGCGTTTGACCAGGTCGCCGGTCCGATACAGCCGCTGTCCGGGTTCGCCGTAGGGTCCGGCGACGAAGCGCTCCGCGGTCAGCACGGGCCGGTTCAGATAGCCCGCGGCCAGTGCCGGTCCGGCCAGATAGAGCTCGCCGACCACGCCGGGCGGCACCGGCCGCAGACCCGCGTCCAGCACGTACGCGCCGATCCCGGGCAGCAGGGTGCCGATGTGCGTGCCGCCGCCGGGCGACAGCGCCGCGGTGCCGGTGGACAGCGCGGTGACCTCGGTCGGGCCGTATTCGATATGGAAGTCGCGGTCGGGGGTGATCCAGCGATCCACCAGGGCGGGCGGCACCCGCTCACCGCCGCACATGATGGCGCGCAGGTCCTGCGGGACAGCCGGATCGAGCGATTCCAGCACCGCCGGCGTGATGCAGATGTGGGTAATCCGTTCGCGTCTGAGTAGCTCGGACAGCTCGTGGCCGCCGAACACGTCCGGCGGCACCACGACCAGGGTGGCGCCCGCGGTGAAGGCGTACAGCATCTCGACGATGGAGAAGTCGAAGCTCGGGGTGGTGAGCTGGGTGATGCGGGAATCCTCGGTCACCGCACGGCTTTCCCGGCGGGCGGCCAGCCCGGCCAGCCCGGAGTGCGTGATGGCCACACCCTTGGGTTTACCGGTGGAGCCCGAGGTGTAGATGACGTAGGCCAGGTGCTGCTCGGTCAGCGGCCGGGTGCGGTCGGCATAGGAGATCGGGTGCGCGGGCCGGGCCGCGATGCGCTCGGCCCGGGTGGGATCGTCGAGTTCGATCCAGTAGGCGGCGGTCCCCAGCCCGGCCCGGTGGGTCGCCAGGGTGACGCCGAATTTCGCGCCGGAGTCGGTGAGCATGTGTTCGATCCGGTCGCCCGGATAGGTCGGATCCACCGGCAGATAGGTGGCGCCGGTCTTCACGATGGCCCACATGGCCAGCACCGATTCCACCGAGCGTGCGATGCCCATGGCCACCACGTCACCTGGGCCGATGCCCAGGGCGATGAGTTCGCGCGCCACCCGCGAGGACTGCTCGTCGAGCTCCCGGTAGGTGAGTTCGCGCTGGTCGGAAGGGTTTCCGGTGGGATTGAAACTGATGGCGACGGCATCGCCGGCGGATTCGACTGCCGCGGTGAGCAGTTGACCGAAGAAGGGGCTGCCGGACCGGCGGCGTCTGCTCCCACGGACTGATCTACGGGTTGTATCCATCCGTGTTGTCCACCTCACACGTCCAGCAATCCACACATGTCGAATTTCTTCGACAGCCCGGGCCGACGAAACCGACTCGCCCGGGCGAACCGGCACAGCATAGCCGCGCACAGCAGCTACGGCCGCTCGAACTGGAGGGACTATCGGCGGCCCGGTCCCGGCGTTGCAGCATGTGACCTGCGCCATAGCGATTGCCGTTCGCTACTACTCGCGCCGCCGGGAGGTGGATCCGGCGGCGCGAGCACGACCCGCTAGCGCACGGCTACTCGGGTAGGACGAGCACGGCGGCGTCCGTCCAGCGCTCGGCGGCCGTCGTCGGCGCGTCGAGCACCACGGCCCGAAGATCCTCGAGCGGAGCGGGATTCAGCTCTCCGAGGCGATCGTGGTCGGCGAAGACGTGGGTGACCCACTCGTCGCCCAGCGCCTCCGAGAGATCCGGTCCGGCCGAATCCACCAGGACCACAGAGGCTCCGACCGCGCCCGCCGCGACCACCTCGATCAGGGTCAGCGCGGAATCGGCCGCACCGTGGTGGAAGGTGCGCGACTCGAAGGTCAGGGCGAGGGCTCGGGCCCGGTCCACCGCGGCGGCCAGGCCGTCGTAGGTGAGGGTCCGGTCCGCCGCCGCGTGGGCGATATCGGTGCCGCTCAGTGCGCGAATCCGGTTGGCGTAGGTGACCGGTCGCGCCGATTCGGCGGCGATCTCGGCGGCCGTCTCGGAGTCGTCGAGCGACAGCCATTCGATGCCGCGCACGCTGTCGGGCGCGGTGCCGACGGTGATGCCGACCTTCACATCCCGGCCCGGGACTTCCGCGGCGGCGAAGGGCACCACCATGGTGCCCGCCTTCAGCACCGCCCACACCGCGACCACCTGGTCGACGCCGCGGTCCAGGCGCAGCACCACGCCGGTGCCCGGGCCGCTGCCGCGGGCGATGAGCACCCGGGCCAGCCGGGAGGAGCGGGCGTCGAGTTCCTGATAGGTGAGCGCCTCGTCGCCCCACACCAGCGCCGGGCCGTCCGGGTCGTCCTCGGCGGCGGTGGTGAGCACCTGGGCCAGGGCGGCGCCGCGCACACCGACGCCGGCGGTTTCCGACGCGGGCTGCGACAGTGCCTGCACCGCAGCGGATTCCGCGGCATCGAGCAGCACGATGTCACCGACGGGCAGCTGTGGATCCGCGGCAACCGAGGTGAGCACCCGCTCGAGGGCCCGGCCGAAGGACTCCATGGAGGAGGCCTCGAACAGCTCGGTGTCGTAGTTGAGGATCACTGCCAGCTCACCCGCAGCGCCCGCCGCGCCGGGGCGCGGTTCCACGCTGATCTGCAGATCGAACTTGGCCGTCGCCAGCTCGGTGTCGACCGCCGCCACCGTCAGGCCCGGCAGCTCGAGCACCGGGGTCTCGGTGTTCTGCAGCGAGAGCACCACCTGCAGTAGCGGATTCGCTGCGATCCGGCCCGGCGCGGCGAGTTCGGCGACCCGTTCGAACGGCACATCCGCGTGGGCGAAGGCCGACAGGTCGGTCTCGCGGGCCCGCTCGACCAGCTCGTCGAACGGTGCGGCCGCATCGACCCGGGTGCGCAGGGTGAGGGTATTGACGAACATGCCGACCAGATCGTCGAGCGCACGCTCGCCGCGCCCGGCGACCGCCGTGCCCAGGACGATGTCGGCGCTGCCCGACAGCCGCGACAGCCAGGCCGCCACCGCCGCGTGCACCACCATGAACAGCGACGCATTGTGGTTGCGCGCCAGGCGATTCAGCCCCGCGTGCACCTCGGCGGGCAGGGTGAAGTCGAGCAGCGCGCCGCGCATGGCGGCCGCCGCCGGGCGCGGCCGGTCCAGCGGCAGGATCGGGCGATCCGCCAGTCCGGCCAACTGCTCACGCCAGAACGCGACCTGCGCGGCGGCGGGCGAGTCCGCGTCGTCCTCGACGCCGATGGCCGCCCGCTGCCACACCGCGTAGTCGGCGTACTGCACCGGCAGCGGCGCCCACGCCGGGGCCTCGCCGGCGGCGTGCGTGAGGTAGGCGGTCATCAGGTCGCGGGCGAGCGGGGCCATGGAAGCGCCGTCGGCGGCGATGTGGTGGGCCACCAGGACCAGCAGGTAGTCGTCCGGATCGTCGCCGGTGATCAGGCGCACCCGCACCGGAACCCGCTGGGCCACATCGAATCCGGTGCCGACCAGCTCGGCGACCCGGCCGCCGATATCGCCGGACCGCTCCACCTCGAGGCCGTGCGGCAGCACATCGGCGACCGAGAGGATCTCCTGGTAGGCCGGTGCGCCCGGAGCCGATTCGGGGTAGCGCGTACGCAGCACCTCGTGGCGGGTCAGCACATCCTCGACGGCGTGCCGCAGGGCGGGCACATCGAGTGCGCCGGTGAGGCGGATGACCATCGGAATGTTGTAGGCCGGGGATTCCGGATCCAGCTGATTGAGCACCCACATGCGCTGCTGTGCAAGGGAAAGCGGGACCCGCGCCGGACGCTCTCCCGCCACCAGCGGCGGACGCACGCCCGTCGCGGCCCCCGGCACGATACGCGCCGCCAGACCGGAAACCGTTGCGGTCTCGAAGAGTTCGCGCACGGCCACATTGGCGTCGAGGGCGGCGTTGATGCGGGCCACCGCGCGAGTGGCGATCAGCGAGTTGCCGCCCAGCTCGAAGAAGTCGTCGTCCGCGCCCACCCGGTCCGCGCCGAGCAGTTCGGCGAAGACATCGGCCACGCTCTCCTCGATCGGGGTCGAGGGCGCGCGGAAGCTCTTGGCCTCGAACACCGGGGCCGGCAGCGCCTTGCGGTCCAGCTTGCCGGAGGCATTGAGCGGGAACGCGTCGAGCACCACGATGGCACTGGGCACCATGTAGGCCGGAAGCGCGCGGGCCAGACCGGCTTTCAGCTCATCGGCGGTGGCCTCGGCGCTCACCACGTAGCCGACCAGCTGGTCACCGGTGTGCGCGTCCGCGCGCACCACCACGACCGACTGCGCGACGCCCGGCCGCGCCAGCAGCGCCGCCTCGATCTCACCGAGTTCGATGCGCAGACCGCGCAGCTTCACCTGGAAGTCGGTGCGGCCCAGGTACTCCAGCTCACCGGCGGCATCCCACTTCACGAGATCGCCGGTGCGGTACAGGCGTTCGCCCGTGCCGAAGGGATCGGCCACGAAGCGATCGGCGGTCAGGTCGGGCCGTTCGACGTAGCCGCGCGCCAGCTGCACACCGGCGAGATACAGCTCGCCCGCGACGCCGACGGGCACCGGATTCAGGCGCGAATCCAGCACGTAGACACGGGTGTTGAAGACGGGGCGGCCGATCGGCACCGACACCGTGTCGGCCTCGGTCACCTCGTGATAGGTGACGTCGACCGCGGCCTCGGTCGGACCGTAGAGGTTGTGCAGCCGCGCACCGGTCAGCTCCCGCAGCTGCCGCGCGGTGGGCGCGGGCAGCGCCTCACCCGAGGCGAACACCCGACTGAGTTCGATTGCCCTCCGCTCCGCTCCGGGCGGGTTCGCGGCGCTGAAGGTCTCGTTCTTCCCTCCCTCCGCTCCTCCGCTTCGCTCCCCCGCTCCGCTCAGTCCAGAACGAGACGCGCCGCGAACCATCGGGCCGGTCTCACCCAGTGCCGCGAGGAATACCGCGAGCATGGACGGCACGAAATGCACCGTGGTGATGCGCTGTTCCGCGATGATCTGCGCCAGGTACACCGGATCGCGATGCCCGTCCGGCTTGGCGACCACCAGGCGCGCGCCGGTCTGCAAGGGCCAGAAGAACTCCCACACCGACACGTCGAAGGTGGCCGGGGTCTTCTGCAGCACCGCGTCTTCCGCGGTCAGCGCGTACTCGTGCTGCATCCACACCAGGCGATTGACGATGGCCCGGTGCTCGACGGCGACGCCCTTGGGGCGGCCGGTCGAGCCGGAGGTGAAGATGACGTAGGCGGTGTGCTCCGGCCGCAGCGGCCGGACACGCTCGGCATCGGTGATCGGCGCACCGCTGTGCGACCGCGCCGCGGCCTCCGCCCGCTCCACCGTGACCGTCACGACCTCGCGTGCGCCGGCGTCGAATTCGTCCCGCTCGGCGGTGAGCAGCAGGCGCGGGCGCGCGGTGTCGAGAATGTGGCCGATGCGGTCGAGCGGCTGGTCCGGGTCCAGCGGCACGTACGCGGCGCCGGCGTGCAGCACCGCGTACATGGCCACGACCAGTTCCGTCGAACGCCGAAGGGCCAGCGCCACCAGCGATTCCGGCCCCGCGCCCTCGGCGATGAGCAGCCGCGCCAGGCGATTGGCCCGTTCGGACAGCTCGCGATAGGTGAGGGTCTCGTCCGCGAAGCTCAGCGCGATGGCGTCCGGGGTGGCCGCCACCTGCGCCTCGAACCGCGAAACCAGGGTCGCCGCAGCGCCTTCCGGCAGCGTCGCCGCCACGTCGAAGGCGGTGGCGTTCCAGTCGCCCAGCACCCGGTGCCGCTCCCCCGCGGAGAACAGCGCGAGATCGCCGACCGGGGCGGCCGGGGCGGCGGTCACCGCGGCGAGCACCCGCTGGAAGCGAGCGACCAGTTCGGCGACGGTGGCCGCGTCGAACAGGTCCAGGGCGTAGGAGAATTCGGCGGCCAGGCCGGTGGCGTCGCCGTGCTCGTCGTGCGACTCCTGCATGGTGAGCTGCAGGTCGAACTTGGCGAACGGGATCTCGAGGTCCGCGCCGGCCACCGTGAGCCCGGGGAGTTCCAAACGGGTCGGCGCCATGTTCTGGAAGGTCAGCATGACCTGGAACAGCGGATTGCGGGCCTGCGAGCGGGCCGGGTCCAGCAGTTCCACCAGACGCTCGAACGGCACGTCGGCGTGGCCGAAGGCGCGCACGTCGGTCTCGCGCACCCGCGCCACCAGGTCCGCGAAGGAGACGGCCGGGTCGATGTCGGTGCGCAGCACCAGGGTGTTGACGAACATGCCGATGAGGTCGTCGAGTTCGGCCTCACCGCGTCCGGCCACCGGCGTGCCGATGGCGATGTCGCGGGTGCCGGAGAGCCGGGCCAGCAGCACGGCCAGCGCCGAGTGCACCACCATGAACAGGGTGGTGTTGTGCGTCTCGGCGAAATGCCGGGCGGCCGCGTAGATCTCGTCGTCGATGCGGAAGGCGTGGGTGCCGCCGCGGTAGGAGGCGACGGCGGGCCGCGGCCGATCCCAGGGCAGCACCAGTTCATCGGGCAGGTCCGCGAGGGCCTCGCGCCAGTAGGCGATCTGGCGGGACAGCGCCGAGTCAGGATCGTCCTCACTGCCCAGCGATTCCCGTTGCCACACCGCGTAATCGGCGTACTGCACCGGCAGCGGGGCCCACTGCGGGGCGGCGCCGCGCATGCGCTCGGCGTAGGCGGAGACCAGGTCGCGAGCCAGCACGCCGATCGAAACACCGTCGGCGGCAATGTGATAGATGGCGGCCACCAGCACGTGCTCGTCGGGCGCGAGCCGCAGCAGGCGCAGCCGCAGCGGCGGGGCGGCGGTGACATCGAAGCCGGCGCCGACCACCTCGGCCACCCGGGCCGGGATCTCGGCGGCGTCGATGTCGACGACCGGCAGTTCGGGCAGCGCCCGCGGATCGCCGGCGGGCAGCACCAGCTGGTAGCCCTCGCCGTCGACCTCCGGGTAGAGGGTGCGCAGGACCTCGTGGCGCGCAACCAGATCCGCGGCCGCGGCGCGCATGGCGTCCACGTCGAGGGCGCCGGACAGCCGCACCGCGAGCGGCATGTTGTCGACCGCGCTGTTCGGGTCGAAGCGGTTGAGGAACCACATGCGCTGCTGCGCGAACGACAGCGGCACCCGGTTCGGGCGGGGCAGCGAGCCGAGTGCCGGTCCCGCGGCGGCCGGGGCCGATTCGCCGTGGAGCCGCCGGGCCAGCTCGGCCACGGTCGAGCCCTCGAACAGCACGTGGACCGGGACCCGCACGCCGAGTGCGGTGCCGATGCGCGCGGCGGCCTGTGCGGCCAGCAGCGAGTTGCCGCCGAGTTCGAAGAAGTCGTCGTCCGCACCCACCCGCGCGTCCGGGTTGTCCGGAATCAGCAAGGCGGCGAACACTTCCGCGACGATCTCCTCGGCGCGGGTGGCGGGGGCCCGGAACTCGCGGGCCGCGAAAACCGGTTCCGGCAGGGCATTCCGATCCAGCTTGCCGACCGGGGTCAGCGGAATCTCGTCCAGCACCAGCAGGGCGGCGGGCACCATGTAGGCGGGCAGCGATTCGCCGACGTGCGCCGCCAGCGCCGCGGTGTCCAGGGTCGCGCCCGGCCGCGGCAGCACGTACGACACCAGCGCGGTCGCGCCGGAGGGCAGCGTCTTGCCCAGTGTCGCAGCGAAATCCACGTCGGGGTGCGCGCTCAGCGCATTGTCGATCTCGCCGAGTTCGATGCGCAGGCCGCGGATCTTGACCTGGAAGTCGGAGCGGCCCAGGTACTCGATGATGCCCGGGTTGTCCGATTCGGCGGGGGTGCGGCGCACCAGGTCGCCGGTGCGGTACAGGCGCGCGCCCGGTGTACCCGCCGCCTCGCCGAAGGGACTCGCCACGAAGCGTTCCGCGGTCAGCCCCGGCCGCCCCTTGTAGCCCTGCGCCAGTGCCGGACCCGACAGGTACAGCTCGCCTACGACGCCGTCCGGCACCGGCCGCAAGCGCGAATCCAGTACGTACGCACCGACACCCGGGATGGCCGAGCCGATGGTGATCGGCTCGCCGGGCAGCAGCGGGGCGCTCGAGGTGGCGAGAATGGTCGCCTCGGTCGGGCCGTAGCCGTTGTAGAAGGAGCGGTCGGCGGTCGCCCAGCGCGACACCAGTTCCGGGCCGAACTTGTCACCGGCCACCACCACGGTGGTCAGCTCGGTCAGCCCGGCCGGATCCACCGATTCCAGTGCGCCCGGGGTGATCAGCACATGGGTGACGGCCTCACGGCCCAGCAGCTCGGCCAGTTCCACGCCGCCGAAGACCCCGGCCGGTGCGATGACGAGGGTCGCACCGGCGGTGAAGGTCAGCAGCAGTTCCAGCACCGAGACGTCGAAGCTCGGCGAGCAGACGTGCAGCACACGCGAATCCGCGGTGACCGCGTAGTGCTCCCGCTCGGCGGCCACCAGCCCGGCCAGGCCGGTGTGGGTGACCACCACGCCCTTGGGCTTTCCGGTCGACCCGGAGGTGTAGATGACATAGGCCGGATGCTGCTCGGTGAGCGTGCCCGGCCGGTCGGCATAGGAGATGGGGTGATCCGGGTGCGCGGCGATGCGCTGCGCGTGCGCCGGATCGTCCAGTTCGATCCATTCGGCGGCGGTGCCCAGCGCGGCGCGGTACTCCCGCGTCGTCAGGCCCAGCACCGCGCCGGAGTCGGTGAGCAGGTGTTCGATGCGATCGGGCGGATAGGCCGGATCGACCGGCACGTAGGCCGCGCCGGTCTTGGCGATGGCCCAGACCGACAGCACCGATTCGATGGAGCGGGTGATGCCGATCGCGACCATGTCGCCGGGGCCGACGCCGCGGCCGATCAATTCCCGGGCGAGCTGCGAGGACCCGGCATCGAGTTCGCGGTAGCTGATCTCGCGCTGGTCGGCCGGGTTTCCGGTGGGATTGAACCGGATGGCGATGTCGTCGGCGGCGGACTCGACCGCGGCGGTGAGCAACTGCCCGAAGAGTGGGCTGCCGGACCGACGCCGACGATTACCGCGAGCTGTACGGCGGGCAGTATCCATTCGCGTGCATTCACCTCTCGGGTTCATCTTTTCCGCAGGCCGAAGACACTCGGCCCGACCCACGAAAAAAAGGCGTCTTGTTCCCTTGGACGCCAACGGGTGAGCGGATCAAACAATCATATCGATGCTCGCGAGCGGCCTCGAGCGGCCCGAGCACAGTGACTATCGCTGAGCAGCAATGATTGTTGCTATGAAGTGACTTGCACCACAGCGGTTCAGAGCCAGCCGCGGCGTGTCGCCTGCACGCCGGCCTGGAACCGCGTGCTGGCGCCGAGGCGCTCGAGCAGACTCGCGGTGCGGCGCACCACCGTTCGGCGCGAGAGGCCGAGCCGGCGGGCGATGGTGTCGTCGGTGGCGCCCATGCTCATCAGCGTCAGAATGGCCTTGTCGCGCTCGTCGAGGGCTTCGGAAGGGTTCACCGAGATCGGCGTGGCCATCAGCCACAGCGAGTCGAATGTCTTGACCAACAGGTCCAGCGTGGGCGACGGGCCGACGCGCACGCCCATGGGGTCGCCGCGGCGCTCATCGGTGTGCAGCACCAGCACCGCGCGCCGATCGTCGGCGACGATCAGCTTCATGGGCGGATCGGGCAGCGTACGCGCTTGCGCCCCAATCGCATTGGTGGCCAGGACGTGGCGCAGCCGCTCCGGGTCCTGGTAGATGGTCTCCTGGTACAGGGTGCGGTAGGCGATGCCCGCGGCGATGCGCGAGGACTTCAGCTCGAACATCCGCTCCTCGGTCTCCACATCGGAGAGGAACGGGCCGCGCTCCACCACCTTCACGCAGGCGTGCGCGGTGTGCTGCAGGTCCTCGAAATCGGCCAGCAGCTGGCGGCGTTCGTAGACCGCGACCACCGCGCCGTCGGCATCGGTGGTGCGGCGCACCGAGCGGAAGGTCTCGCCCAGGCGCGCGGCGGCCGACTGCATGCGCAACATGTCCTGATTGCGCCGGCGAGTCTCGGCCTCCGACAAGGCTTCCGGCGCGTGCGCGTCGAACCGCACCACGCCCTTGCCGTCGGTGAGGCGCACCGCGGCCTCGAGCTGGCACAGCGCCTCCAGCGCGGCCTCGGCCACGCGCGGCGGGATGGTCAGCCGCTCGGCCACCTCGAGCACGGTCGAGCGCGGGTGCTGCACGAGCACCGCGTAGGAGCGGCCGGGCACGGAGGCCGGGTCGAAGAGATCGTCCAGTGTCGTCACCGCACCCACCGGCGGGCGCCGGTCCGGAAAGCGTCCGGTCGAGGGCAGCGGTGAACGGTCTACTGGTCCGGTCCCCACTGCTGCTGCATGAGAACGCCCTTGCTGGCTAGCCATGGCAGCGGATCCATCTTGTTGTCGGCGGCGTCCCAGATCTCGAGGTGCAGATGGGGACCTGTGGAGTTTCCGCGGTTTCCCACGGAGGCGATGACATCGCCGGCGTTCACCCGCTGGCCTACCGTCACGTACATGTCGTTGACGTGGCCGTAGACCGCGGTGGTGCCGTCGTCCTGCTTGACGCGCACCCAGAGGCCGAAGCCCGCGGCAGGGCCGGCGGAGATGACCTCACCGCCCATGACCGAGCGGATCGGCGTGCCGATCGGATCGGCGAAGTCGATGCCGTAATGCATTGCGCCCCAGCGCATGCCGAAGCCGGAGGTGAGCTGGCCGTCGACCGGCTTGACCACGTTCGGGCCCGGGTTCAGCTGCTGCTGGAGGTTCTTGAGGGTCTGCTCGGCCTGCTGCAGCGGCGCGGAGATCTCCGGCGGCAGGTTCTGCAGGCCGAACGGGGCAGGATCGGGCGTGGTGGCCGCGATCAGCTGGGCCTGCGGGATCTGCGCCGCGGGGGCGGAGTCCTTCGCCTGCTTCAGATCGAGGTCGGCCTGCTCGACCGGGGCGACGTCCTCGCCGATGGTGGTGGGCTTCTCGTCGTGCGTGGGTAGCAGCGGCGCGGCGTGCGCCAGGGCCGGGACCAGCTGCGTCCCGGTGCCGATCAGGGCGCCGGCGGCGACGGCCACACCCGCGGCGGTCTTCACGCGCTCGGCGGTGGAGGGTTCGGCCCGGTGGCGTCGGCGCGGCATGGTGACAGTGCTGCCCGCACCGGAATCACCAATCAGATCCATGACTGTGACAGAGTTCGCGGTCGTTCGATGGTGCGGCACTGCAAGTCCTAGCGTTCGGTGGGTCCGGTAACGATTCGGCATCGCTGTGACGGAAACTGTACTCGCCTGTGACCAATTCGCAACCTTTTGTGCGATAACACCAGGTCGAGTGCTCGAACCCTTGGTCACAAACCGTAACGGAAGGCGCACACTTGCGAGATGGTTCTCGACGAGTTGGATACGCCGATCGTTCTTGCCCCCATGGCGGGCGGACCGTCCACCCCCGAACTGGCCGCCGCCGTGACCGAGGCCGGTGGGCTGGGCTTCGTTGCCGCCGGATACCTGCCGGCGAGCGAGCTGGCCGCCCGGATCAAGGCCACCCGGGCACTGACCTCCGGGGCGTTCGGGGTCAATCTGTTCTATCCGTCCGAACCGAGTCCGACCGATCGGTTCGATGCATATGTAAGGACGCTGGCGGCCGAGTTCCCGGTCGGCGAGGCCCGCTACGACAGCGACGACTGGGCCGCCAAGCTGGACCTGCTGATCGCCGATCCGGTACCGGTGGTGTCCAGCACCTTCGGCTGCCCGACCGCCGGGGAGATCGCGCGCCTGCACGCGGCCGGGTCCGAGGTGTGGGTGACGGTCACCACCGTGGCCGAGGCCCGGCAGGCGGTTGCCGCGGGCGCGGACGTGCTGATCGCACAGGGCGCGGAGGCGGGCGGGCACCGCGGCGTCTTCGTCGACGATCCGGCCGACGACCTCACCGACCCGCTGGGACTGCTGACGCTGCTGCAACTGCTGCGCGCCGCGGTGGACACACCGATCGTGGCGGCGGGCGGCATCGCGACCGGGGCGGCGGTCGCGGGGGTGCTGTGCGCGGGCGCGGCGGCGGCGCAGCTCGGCACCGCGTTCCTGCGCTGCCCCGAGGCCGGAACCGCGCCCCTGGTCCGGGACGCCATCACCGCATCGACGCCGACCATGCTGACCCGCGCCTTCACCGGGCGGCGGGCGCGCGGCCTGCGCAATCGGTTCATGGTGGAGCATCCGGACGCCCCCGTCGCGTACCCCGAGATCCATTACGCCACCGGGCCTTTGCGGGCGGCCGCGCGGACGGCGGGCAATGCCGACGCGGTGAATCTCTGGGCCGGTCAAGCGCATTCGCTGGCGCCGGAGCTACCGGCGGGCGAGTTGGTCCGCACCCTGTCGGCGGATGCGAAAAATGCTCTGGAGCGGGCATTTTCGCTGCGAATCCAGACTTATTGACAACCGATTCCATCTACAATCGGCTGACACCTTCCGCCATCCCATGAGGAGAGCGATATGTCACTCGACGTACCCACCGCACTACTCGAGCGCGCCGAACGCGGTGAAGTCAGCGACGCAGAGTTCGTCGAATGCGTCCGTAATTCGCTGCCCTACGCCTACGAGGTCGTCAGCCGGGTAGCCGCCGATCTGCGTTCCGGCACGGCGGAATACGCCGACAACACCATTCCCCCGCCGGATGAGACCGCCCGCGGCCAGCTGTTGCGCGCCATGGCCTCCGACGCCATCCGCGGCGGCCTCGAACGCCACTTCGGCATCAAGCTCGCCTTCCAGAACTGTCACCGGGTGGCGGCCTTCCCGCTCACCTCGGTCGGCGGCGACACCTACACCACCTTCATCTCCACCCGCGCCCAGCTGCTCAACCAGAGCCCGGAACTCCGGAACTGCTGAGTGCGATGCGGTAACCGCTGAGCGCACAACCGATCCGGCGCGACCGCGACCGGGTCGCGCCGGATCAATGCCGTGGGACGGGTTGGTGCGAAGATCGCCGCACCAGCCTGATCTCCCGCCAGGCCAGCCACGCGAACACAACGAAGAGACCGTCGACGAAAACGTTGACACCGATCGCCACGGCCGCGGATTCGAAGCCGCGCGTGAAGATGTCGTGAATCGCGAAAATGGTCATCAGGCCGAAGAACAGCAGCACGATCGCCAGGACTATCCACCAGAGCACGCGCAGGAAACCGATCTTCGGGAGCGGGGGCGGGGGCGCGTAGTAGGCGGCAACGCCCGACTGGAACGGACCGCCCTGAGTCCCAGGCAGATTCGCCACCGGGTACCCGGGATACCCCGAGCCGCCCAGCTGTGACGGGCCGACCGACGATACCGACGACTGGTAACCAGGGGAAATCGCCGGCGGCGGGGTGTATCCCGTCGGCGGTGGGGGCGTAGCGAACCGGGTCGGCGACGGGGTCGCCACCGGATTCGCGGCGTGCGGTGTGAAGCCCGGCGTGTAACCGGTAGGCGCCCGTCCCCCATCCCATTTGACCGTCGGCGGGGCCGGGCGCGCGGGCGCCGGCCGGACCGGGGCCGGGCGAGCTTCGAGGGCCGCGCGGGCGGCGCCGGCCAGGGCGCCCGCGCTGGGGAAGCGGTGCGCCGGGTCCTTGGCGAGGCCGCGTGCGACGACCGCGTCCAGCGCCGCGGGAATGAGCGAGTTGCGGTCGCTGGCCCGGGGCGGGTCGGCCGTCAGGTGGGCGGCCATCTGCTGGACCGGATCCGTGTGGGCGAAAGGTTTGGCCCCGGTGAGGACTTCGAAGAGCAGGCAGGCCAGTGAGTACACGTCGGAGCGGAGGTCCTCGGTGCCGGAGTAGCGCTCGGGGGCCATGTAGGCCCAGGTGCCCACTGCCACACCGGTACTGGTGATGGTGGCCTGGCCGACGCCGCGGGCGATGCCGAAGTCGATGAGGTAGGCGAAGCCGTTGGGGAGGGTCAGGACGTTGGAGGGCTTCACATCCCGGTGCACCAGGCCCGCCCGGTGCGCGATGTCGAGGGCTTCGGCGATCTGGGTGATGAGGTCGACCGCGCGGTCGGGCGGGAGCGAGCCCACCTCGCGCAGGGTCTTGCCCAGATCGGAGCCTTCGATCAGCTCCATGTCGATGTACAGGCGGCCGTCGAGTTCGCCGAAGGCGTGGATGGGCACCACATGCGGTCCGCGCAGTCGGGCGGCCAGCCGGGCCTCGCGTTCGAACCGCCGCCGGTAGTCCTCGTCGGTGGCGAGCTCGACGGGTAGCAGCTTCAGCGCGACTTCCCGTTCCAGGTGCGTGTCCTCGGCCAGCCACACCTGGCCCATGCCGCCCCGCCCGATCAGCTCGACGAGTCGATAATGGCCGAGATTGCCTGCCCCCGGCACCTGTCCTCCCCCATGCTCAGCCGCGTACTGCGAGGTGCCCAGCATACGACCCCGGGCGGGGAAACACACGGTGCCGAATCCCCCGAATCGCTGTCGGCTCAGGCCTCCCGGAGCTTGCGCTTGAGCACCTTGCCGGTGGGGTTGCGGGGTAGTTCGGCCAGGAAGACCACCTCGCGGGGAACCTTGTAGCGGGCCAGATTGGCCTTCACGAAGTCCTTGATCTCGAGCTCGCTGAGCTGGTGGCCGTCGTGGACGACCACGAAAGCCTCGAGGCGCGCGCCGAATTGCTCGTCGGGGACGCCGAGGACGGCCGCCTCCCGCACCGACGGGTGGGTGTAGAGCAGTTCCTCGACCTCCACCGGGAAGACGTTCTCACCACCGGAGACGATCATGTCGTCGTCGCGGCCGTCGATGAAAAGCCTGCCCGCACCGTCGAAGTGGCCGACATCGCCGGAGGACATGAGGCCGCGGACGACCTCCTTGTGGCCGCCGCCGGTATAGCCCTCGAACTGGATGGTGTTCCCGACGAAGATGCGGCCGGTGGCCCCGGCCGGCACCCGGCGGCCCCTGTCGTCGAGGATCTCCACCCGCGCCCCCAGCACCGGCCGGCCCACGCACCCGGGCTCCGCGGCCAGGTCCTCGGGCGTGGCGATGGTGGCGTAGGCGACCTCGGTCGAGCCGTACAGGTTGTAGACGACCGGCCCGAAGGCCGCCGTCACCTCCCGGCACAGCTGCGCGCCCAGCTGGGAGCCCGCGACGAAGATGATGCGCAGCGCGGACAGATCGCGCCCGGTGAGCGCGCGGCCGCCGAGGTCGATCATGCGAGCCAGCATGACCGGGACGACGATCGCCGTGGTGGCCCCGTGCCGCGCCATGGAGTCGATGGCGGCCTGCGGGTCGAAGCGGCGGCGGATCACCAGGGTGGAGCCGAAGCCCAGAGTCAGCATGGCGCAGGCGAATCCGAGCGTGTGGAACATGGGGGCGCAGCACTCGGTCACCTCGTTCACCCGGAACGGGACCTTGGACAGCAGACCGCCCAGCGACAGCAGGGATTTCGGCTCGGCGCGCGGCGCACCCTTGGGGGTGCCGGTGGTACCGCTGGTCAGCAGGATGATCTTGGGTTCCGCGCCGGGCGCGGGCGGCGCGTCGGACGAGCCGGTCTCGATCAGGAATTCGAGGCTGTCCTCGCGTGGCTGCTCGGTCCAGGCCCGGTAGCTGCCGCGCCGGGGGCTCACCTCGTCGAGCATGTGCGCGTACTCGTCGTCGTAGACGAGCAGGTCGGTGCCCTCGCGGGTGGCGACATCGCGAATCTGCGGGCCCGCGAAATCGGTATTGAGCAGGATGATCCGGGCCCCGCACTTGGCGGCGGCGAAGATCGCGTCCAGCAGGCCGCGGTGATTGCGAGCCAGGATCGCCACGCCCTCATGGGGTTTCAGGCCGCGCTCGCGCCAGGCGTTGGACAGCCGATTCGACCGGTCCTCCAGTTCGGCGAAGGTCAGCTCGCCCAGCTCGTCGATGACCGCGACCCGCCCGCCGTACCGCGCCGCCGACAGCCGCAACGCGGCCGCCAGCGTGCCGTAGCGCAGCATGGCCGTGGCCGCCGACAGCAGCACCGCCGGTGATTCCAGCCGGGCCAGCCCGGCCTCCAGCACCAACCGCGCCGATTCCGCCTCCAGATAGGCCCGCTCCCCCACCGATCTGATCAGCCCGAGCGTCATGCGCGGCCACCCCCGGCCTGTGTGATCGACGGTACCTTCCCCGCCGTGACCGGCCATGCGGTGTGCGCGCGTGTCGATTCCACCCGGACCTCCTCGTCCACCCCTGCAGATTGCGGGCATCTGCCCTCAAACTAACGGTACGGATCCGGAGCCGCGACCGGAACCTCTCCGATGCAGGCTCCGGCCCCGGGGTCCGCGCGGTGCCTATAGTGGCGACCGTGACAGATCCGTTGTCGGCGAACCGGCGGAACTGGGATGCCCGGGCGGGCATTCACGCCGCCAGCAGCTTCTATCGCGACCGGGATTCCAGCTACTGGTTCGCGCCGTTCGAATGGGACGCCCTCGGCGACGTGCGCGACCTCGACGTGGTGCACCTGCAATGCCATCTGGGCACGGAGACAATCGAATTCGCGCGGCGCGGGGCCCGCGCGGTGGGCCTGGACTTCTCGGCCGAATCGGTGCGCCACGCCCGCGAACTGGCCGGGGGCGCGGTCGACTACGTCTGCGCGGACGTCTACCACGCGCGGGAAGCCCTGGGCGAGCGCACCTTCGACATCGCCTACACCGGCAAGGGCGCGCTCTGCTATCTCCCCGACCTGCCCCGCTGGGCGCGCGAAATCGCCGGCCTGCTGCGCCCGGGCGGACTGCTCTATCTGGTGGAATTCCATCCGCTCCTGCATGCCCTCGGACCCACCCCGCCACCCGGTGTCGACCCGGGACAGCTTGTGCTGCACGACGATTACCTCGCCGGCCGCGGCGCCCAGCGCCGCGACAGCGCCCACACCTACACCGACGGCCCCGACCTCAGCACCGACACCACCGCCTACGAATGGCGTCACGGCCTCGGCGAAGTCGTCAACGCCCTGCTCGCGGCGGGCCTGCGCATCACGGACCTCACCGAGACCGACATCCTCCCGTGGCCCCGCTGGCCCCAGATGATCCGGACCGAAACCGGCTGGTGGCGACTCCCTCCCACCGACCCCATCATCCCGGTCCTCTACGGTCTGTCCGCGGTCAAGGACGCCTAGCCCCGCGGCGACACCGGGCGCTCACGGGATCCGGAAGGCCCTGCGGTACGCACCCGGAGTCGTCCCCACCTGCGCATGGAAACGACGGCGCAGGTTCACCGCCGAGGCGAGACCGACGCGGGTCGCGATGGCGTCCACCGGCAGGTCCGTGTCCTCGAGCAGCGTGCGGGCCGCCGCCACCCGGCGTGCGAGCAACCACGCACCCGGACTCGTGCCGAGTTGATCGTCGAAGCGGCGGGCCAGCGTGCGGGGCGAGACATTGAGGTGAGCGGCCATGTCGCGCACCGAGAGTGGGGATCCGAGCCGGTCCGCCACCCAGTCGAGCAGGCCGTCCAGCACGTCGACGGGCGGGGGCGTCGGCGCGTATTGGGTCTGGCCGCCCTCGCGGTGCGGCGGCATCACCATGTGCCGGGCGAGCAGTGCGGCGTGGGCGGCGCCGTGGTCGCGGCGGACCAGGTGCAGGCACAGATCGATGCCCGCGCCCGCACCGGCGCTGGTGGCGACGTCGCCGTGGTCGACGTAGAGGACGTCCGGCTGCACGTGAATTCCGGGAAACTCCGCCTGCAGCTTCTCGGCGCGCGCCCAGTGCGTGGTGGCGGCCCTGCCGTCGAGTAATCCGGTGCGCGCCAGGGCGAATACGCCCTGGCAGATCGTGACGATTCGAGCACCGCGGCCGTGCGCCCGCAGCAGCGCGCGACGCACACCTTCGGAGAGCGGAGCCTCCACCGGCGTCCAGCCCGGAATTATCACAGTGTCGGCGGAGGCCAGGGCCGCAAGCCCGTGCGCCACATCCAGCGAGTACCCGGCCGTCGTGGGCACCAGCCCCGGCGTCTCGGTGCACACCCCGAATTCGTAGTAGTTCGGCACACCTTCCCGTTCGGTGCCGAATACCTCTGCGGCACAGCCGAGCTCGAAGGTCGACTGGACCGGTCGCACCAGAGCCGTCACGCGATGCATGGCAGAAAAGTACCCCATAACGTCTTTGCTGACACTGTGCCGCCCATGCCACGCACGGCACTGTGATCGGCATGACTTCCGAAATCCTCACCCAGCGCGGCTACATCTCGGCCTCCGTCACGGAATCCCCTGCGCGCGAGATCTTCCCGGGCATCCGGGTACGCAACCTCTGGACCGGACCGAACGGCGCGAGCGCCAATGTCGTCGAGCTGGACCCGAACGCCTCCTGGCACGGTCGCGACATCCATGAACCCGGTCCCGAAGAGGTGTACGTGGTTTCGGGCGTCTTCAACGACGGCGCGCGTGACTACCCCGCCGGAACCTTCCTGCACGCCCCCGCCGGTTCCTGGCACGTCCCCTCGACGGTCACCGGCTGCACCCTGTTCGTCTTCTACCCGGAGGGCTAGCCGAACCGCGATTGTCCACTTCTGACCAGGACACGTCCCCTTTCGACCTCGCCCGGGTCACCGCCGCAGACCAGCATGGACAGCGTCGATCCGACCACGAAAGGACCAGGTCATGGCCACCCAGATCACCGATCCCGCCCAACTGCCAAGGGTTTTCGAAGAACGCCTGAACGCAGGCGACGTGGCGGGTGTGCTGTCGCTCTTCGCCCCGGGCGCGACCATGCGCACCACCACCGGAGCCGTCATTTCCGGCTCGGACGCCCTGCGTCAGGAGATCAGCGGCACGGTCGCCGCCCGCGGACAGCTCACCAACAACAGCCAGCATCTGCTGATCGGCGGTGACGCAGCCCTGCTGGTCACCGACTGGACCCTGGAGATCGACGCGCCCGACGGCACGCGGGTCTCCCCCACCGGCACCACCGCGAATATCGCCCGGCAGCTCGAGAACGGGGAATGGCGATTCGCCGTCCTGAATCCGCTCGGGACGGCGTGACGCGCTGCGACACAGCGCATTTCCGCCAATGCAGACCGGCGGGTGCGCCCTCGTGCCGAGGGCGCACCCGGGTGGGTCAGGACAGCGTGACGACGGTCAGCGAGCCGTCGGCGTGCTGGGCGCGCAGGCGCTTCTTGTCGAACTTGCCGACGCTGGTCTTGGGGACCTCGGCGATGAAGCACCAGTGCTCGGGCAGCTGCCACTTGGCGAACTTGGGGGCCAGGAAGTCCCGCAGCTCTTCGGGTTTGGCCTCGGTGCCCTCGACCAGGACGATGGCGACCAGGGGGCGCTCGTCCCACTTCGCGTCCGGGATGCCGATGACGGCGGCCTCGGCCACGGCCGGATGACCCATGACGGCGTTCTCCAGGTCCACCGACGAAATCCATTCGCCGCCGGACTTGATGACATCCTTGGACCGGTCGACCAGGGTGAGGTAGCCATTGGGGCTGATCTTGCCGACGTCACCGGTGCGCAGCCAGCCGTCGTGGAACTTGTCGGGATCGACCTCGCCGCCGGACGGCGAGTAGTAGGCGCCGGTGATCCACGGGCCGCGAACTTCCAACTCGCCCAGGGCTTCTCCGTCGTTCGGCAGCACCGAACCGTCATCGCCGACCAGGCGCGCCTGCACACCGGCCGGGAAGCGGCCCTGGGTGTAGCGGTAGCTCCAGGCCTCCTCGCCCTCGGCGCCGGCGGGCGGGTTCGCCACCGAACCCAGCGGCGAGGTCTCGGTCATGCCCCAGGCGTGCAGCAGCTTCACGCCGTGCCGCTCCTCGAAGGCCCGCATCATCGACGGCGGGACCGCCGCGCCACCGACCACACAGGTGCGCAGGTGCGAGATGTCCTGCGGCTGCGCCTGCAGCCCGGCCAGCACGCCGCCCCAGATGGTCGGGACCGCGGCGGCGAAGGTCGGCTTCGCCGCCGCCATCATCTCCAGCAGCGGTGCGGGCTGCAGGAAACGGTCGGGCATCAGCACATTCGCGCCCGACATGAGCGCGGCGTACGGAATGCCCCAGGCATTGGCGTGGAACAGCGGCACGATGGCCAGCACGTTATCGGCTGCGGTGAAACCCATGCCGTTGGGCGAGATCACCTGCATGGCGTGCAGCCAGTTCGACCGGTGCGAGTAGACGACACCCTTGGGGTCGCCTGTGGTGCCCGAGGTGTAGCACATGCCGGCGGCGGAACGCTCGTCGACGACCGGGTAGTCGTAGGTGTCGGGCTGGGCGTCGAGCAGCTCGCGGTAGGAGTGCACGGTGACGCCCTCGGGGGCCTGCAGCGCGGCGGCATCGCCATTGGCGACGATGACGTGGCGCACCGTCTTCAGGTTCGGCAGGTACTGCGCGAACATCGGCAGCAGCGAGCCGTCGACGATGACGACCTGATCCTCGGCGTGGTTGGCCACGTACACCAGCTGCTCGGGGAAGAGCCGGATGTTCAGCGCGTGCAGCACCGCGCCCATCGCGGGGACCGCGATGTAGGCGACCATGTGCTCATTGTTGTTCCACATGAACGTGCCGACCCGGTCACCGACGCCGATACCCAGGTCACGCAGGGCATTGGCGAGCCGGGCCGCGTCCTGGCCGACCTCGCGATAGGTCTGGGTGCGTAAGCCGTCGCCGGTCCAGGTGGAGACGTGACTGTCGCCCTGGAAGGTGGAGGCATAGCGCAGCAGTGTCGCGAGTGACAGCTGCTCGTCCTGCATGGTGCTCAACATTTCCCAACCGCTCCTTGCATGTACCTACTGGAGAGTGAACTGAGTCACTTGCGGCGAGCCTAGCCGATTCGGACATACACGGGTCGGGGCCCGAACTGACGGCATGGTGACCTCAGTCCGGGGCGGTGAGCTGGCGAATTATTCGAGCTGCGGGCGGCGTACCCCACCGTCGCCGCCCGCAGCCCGTAGCCGACCCGCCGCCGCCCAACACGACGACCAGCCGGCTCCGCAATCCCGATCAGCGTCACGACCTGCTGACGACGCCCCCTGCGGCGGCGCAGAATAGCCAATCACTAACCAGGACAAGTAAATTGGAGCAAGAACTTCCGTGAATATATTGAGTGTGACACCGGGCTGTCCAGTCGAGGACAGCGTCGCAGGTCAGACGGCACTCACTGACCCGGACAGCCGGCCGTGAGGGAGGCCTTCCCATGATTGCCAGGGATGAATCCGGACTCACCCGCCCGGGGTGACCGAAAATGCGGATTCACTGTCCGGCGATGTCTGCAGGACCAGCGGGAATACGCCCTACCGTTGCTGGTATGCAGCGAGAGCCATCCATTCTGATCATCGGTGCCGGATTCGCCGGGCTGGGCATGGCGCTGGAATTGCAACGGCACGGCCTGACCAACTTCACCATCCTGGAGAAGGCCGCCGACCTCGGCGGCGTCTGGCGCGAGAACACCTACCCGGGCGCCGCCTGCGATGTGCCCTCGCCGCTGTACTCGTGGTCGTTCGAGCCGAAATCCGATTGGCCGCGCCGGTTCTCGCAGCAGGCCGACATTCACGCGTACATGCGCACCGTCGCGGAGAAGCACGACCTGCCCGCCAAGATCGAGTTCGGCGCCGAGGTGGTGGACGCCGAATTCGACGAGCAGGGCGGCCTGTGGCGGGTCCGCACCGCCGACGGCGTCACCCACCTCGCCGACGTCCTCATCCCCGCCGTCGGGCAGCTCTCCCGCCCCGCGCTGCCCAACCTCCCCGGCATCGACACCTTCACCGGCGCGGCCTTCCACTCCGCCGAGTGGGATCACTCGGTCGATCTCACGGGCAAGCGAGTGGCGTGCATCGGCACGGGAGCCAGTGCCATCCAATACATTCCGGCGATCCAGCCGAAGGTCGAACACCTCACGCTGTTCCAGCGCTCGGCCGCCTGGGTATTGCCGAAGTTCGACACCGAGTACACCCCGCTGCACCACGCGCTGTTCGAGTACGTGCCCGGGACGCGGCTGGCCGAGCGATTCGCCATCTGGACCTTCTTCGAGGTGATGGCGTTGGCGCTCACGGACATTCCCGCCATCAAGCATCCGGTGATCGCCGTCGCGGACCGGCATCGCAACAGGCAGGTGCCGGATGAGGCGCTGCGCGCCAAGCTGACTCCGGACTACGCCGCCGGCTGCAAGCGCGGCCTGTTCTCCAATGAGTACTTCCCCGCCCTGACCCAGGACAATGTCACCGTGGAGACCACCGCCATCGAGGCGGTGACGCCCAACGGCATTCGCACCGTCGACGGCATCGAGCATCCCGTCGACGTCATCGTCTACGGCACCGGTTTCAAGGGCACCGAGTTCCTCGCCCCTATGAATATCTATGGCCTGCAAGGCCGCAAGCTCGCCGACGAGTGGTCCCCCGAGGGCGCCCGCGCCTTCCTCGGCATGTCGGTCCCCGGCTTCCCCAACCTGTTCATGATGTACGGCCCGAACACCAACGTCGGCTCCGGCTCCATCATCTACATGCTGGAGTCCCAGGCCCGCTACATCCGCCAGGTCATCGACTACCTCTCCGCCCGCCCCGGCCACTGCCTCTCACCCCGCCCCGACGCCGAAAAGTCCTGGGACGACTGGCTGCAGCGCCGCCTGAAGGACACCCCCTGGAACTTCTGCTCCAGCTGGTACCGCAACGCCTCCGGCCGAATCACCAACAACTGGCCCGGTGCCACCCTCCTCTTCCGCTGGAAGACAAGCAGATTCGCACCGTCGGACTACGACGAGAGCCGACCCGCAGGCCGCTAGCGACTCCGGGCCGGCTCGCCACGCCCGACGCCCCGCCGATCAGCCCACCCCGCTACCCGACCACGAATGCGGCCCCCGGCCCCTCGACCAGGTAGACTCCCCGACGTCCCGGCCGGGCCTCCCGCGCGGAACGTCCAGCCCTCGTAGCTCAGGGGATAGAGCACCGCTCTCCTAAAGCGGGTGTCGCAGGTTCGAATCCTGCCGAGGGCACACTTATCCAGGTCAGAGCGTCGAGCTCGGCCGACCACCCTGCCGGGGTGGGAAGCCGGAGCCGCCCGATCGGACAGAGCAGCACGGTCCGGGCGACCTGCCAGGCCGCCCGGACCGGGTGAGAACGCCTACCGAGAAGTCACGCCAACCCGGCTCCTGTCAACAGCTGCTGGGTGCGGGCTCGCCGCGAACCCGGCCGTTGAGCCACGTCAGTACCTCGGGGGCACCCTGCACCGCTGCCGTCAGATGCTCGGGTGCGGAAACGCGCAGCATCTGCACCGGAACGCCGGCTGCGCACCAGTGGTGGTCCGTGTTGTCGATCGCTTGGACCGGAATCAGCGGGTCGTCAGGTGAATGCCATTCGAACACCGGTATCTGCGGCACTTCGTCGAAGAGTTCCAAGCTGTTCTCCGCCAGCACCGTCTCGCCTTCACGGACGTCGAAGCCCGAGGTATCGGTAATGTATTCCCGCGCGCTGCCGCCGACACCGTCTGCGAGGATCTGATTGGTGCAGTCATTGGCCATGGCATCGCGGACCGCCAAGCCACGCTGGTTGAGGTACGAGCTGATCGGCAGCTCGCGTGGATATTCGCGCTCGAGGCCGATGGCCGCCGCCATGGCCAGCCCGAAGGCCGGGTGCGGGTCATAGCCCAACGCCTGCACCATGCTCATCAGGTTCATCGGAGCACCGCCGATGGCCGCGCCCGCGAGTTTCAGCTCCGGCGCGTACGACGGTTGGAGCGCAGCCGCCGCCCCGGTGGCCATGCCGCCGCCGGAGTAGCCGGCCAACACAACCGGACTGTTCTGGGCGGCGAGTTCTGGCAGCCGTTCCACCGCTCGGACGCCGTCCAAGACGATCCGGCCACCCAGACGCGCCGCCCCGAATGCGAAGTACGGACCGAGATGATCCGGCAGCGCTACGCTCCAGCCCTGCGCCAGTGCCACATTCAGAATCGACGCCGTCGCTACCAGATTCACATCGTTGGAGTACAACAGATGCGACACTGCGCAGCCGGTGCCGAGCGCATTGATGAAGTGCTGATACGACATCAACGGGGCATCGGGCTGGTGACCCAGCGGGGTAAGGACCGTGGTGGTCGCCGCGATCGGCGCACCGTGGGAGTTGGTGGATCGGAATTGCACCAGAGTGGCTGTGGCGCCGGGAAATGCGGCCACCGGCGGCAGTGCCTGCACGCGGAGCACGTCACCGGGCCGGTGTGCCGCCAGATCCGCCGGGGCAGCGTAGAACGGATCCGGATCGGGTACCGGGTATATCGGCTCCGCCGCAACCGTTGTCGTCATCGACAACCCGAGAACCACACCGCCCAGCGCACCCGCAACTTTCACCGAGCCGCTGCGTAGGGAAACACGAAACCGACCAAGCACCAGTCTGACCTCCATGAATAGTTCACGTCGTTCGACAAGCTCGTCAGAATTCTGATGCGACTATATCGGCAAACTTTCAGCTACATGCCAAAACGTGCGTTTTGCCATTGATCAGCCAAGAGTCATCCCCGAGACCGGGATTCACATGCTCGCCTGCCCGACGCCGACCACCCGATAACGTGCCCTCGCGCCTGCGTAACCCGCGGATTCCCAATCACGCACGGCGCACAGATCATTCCACGGCGCACAGATCGTTCACGGACATCCCTGAATTGGCAATACCGACACGACAACCAATCCCGTAACGACACGCGGTCGAGTCGTGGTGGGCCGACGCAAGTTCGGCGTTTCTTCCGCTGATTCACAAAAAACCGTTAACCCTGCGTATAGCCTCAACATCCGATTCGAGATGCCCTGGGCCCCTCACAATCGCAGGAAGGACCGAAAAAGTGCGGAGGCGACTGCTTGGATTGGCCGTAGCTTTGACAGGAACCCTCATCATGGCCGGCGGAGGCGCCGCGAACTCGGTGCTGCTCGCCAGCGCGAATCCCGTCGCGGCGGGCGACGATTTCTACCTGCCGCCGCCGCTACCACCCACACCGGGAGCCATCGTGCGCGCCGAACCGGCACAGGTGGCCCTCTCCGCGCCCGGAATGCCCGGCATCGTTCCGGCCGCCGCGACGCGAATGATGTACGTCAGCAGCGACACCCACGATGCGCCGACGGCGGTCGTCGGCACGTACCTGCAGCCGAGCGTGCCGTGGACCGGCCCAGGCGAGCGCCCGCTGATCGCGTACGCGGGCGGCACCAAGGGCCAGGGCAATCAATGTGCGCCGTCGAAACTGATGACGCAGGTCGTGCAATACCAGCCCCCGGCGGACATCATCTTCGAATACGACCTGCTGGCGCTGTCTTCGCTGCTCGCCCGAGGAATGGCGGTGGTGGTGACCGACTACCACGGCCTCGGCACGCCCGACGTGCACGATTACCTCAACCGCAAGGCACAGGCCTACGCACTGCTGGATGCGGCGCGCGCCGCACTGCAATTGCCCGGCACCGGCCTCAACCCCGCTGCTCCGGTGGCTCTCTACGGATACTCGCAGGGCGGCATGGCCTCCGCGGGCGCGGCCGAACTGCAGTCGAGCTACGCTCCCGAACTGAATGTACGCGGCGCCTATGTGGGCGGTCCGGTGGTCGATGACGAATACTTCATCGGATACAACGACGGACGGTCCTCCATCGCACCGGCTTTCGCCTGGATTCTCAATGGCATCGCCGCCGACTACCCGGAGACTCGCCCGATACTCGACGCCGAGCTCAATGACACCGGTAAAGCGATCCTGCACGAAGCTCTGGGCAAATGCGCGGTCCCGATCGGCCTGGCTCAGGACCATCCACGCACCTCCGAATGGACCACCAGCGGCGAACCGCTCACCGCGGTCATCGATCGCAACCCCGAGCTGAAATCGGCCTTCGACGAACAGCGCATCGGCACGCTCACCCCGTCGGTGCCGGTCCTCACCGCCTCGGCCATGAACGATGAGGGTGCGCCCTACGTGCCGGTGCGGGAGATGGCGGCCAGTTGGTGCGGTGGCGGCGTACCCGTCGAACTGGATCCGAACGCGCAGATTCCGACCATGTGGGGTCTGGTGGGCACCCATGTGCTGGCGTTCTTTCCGTCGCTGGCGGACTCGCAGCAGTGGCTGACCGATCGGTTCGCCGGCTGGCCCGCTCCGACCAACTGCGGCGCCCTGCCCTGACCCTCCGACGTTCGGCCCATGATGCCCGGCAGCCGGGATCGGTCCTCGCACCGACCCCGACTGCCGGGCATCATGTATAGAACTCGATGTTTCGTGACCGGGCATGGGGCGAATTGCCCGGTCAGTCACCATTTTTGGCAGTTCATCTAGCGCAACACAGAAAACCGTCTAATCTGAATCGACGGGTTTGAGCCAAACGATTTCGGCCGTCCGCACTCGTGACCGAGTGCCGTGTTGGATCAAAGAGGCGCCTATGTCGATTTTCCAGGATTCGAAGGCCCGAGACCCCAAGAGATACCTCTGGATTCTGGGGTTGATCGCTCCTTCGTGCGCTGTACTTCCCTCACAATTGGTAGCCCGCACGGGGCTACCAATATTCTGGTGGATCGGTCCAGTTTTCGTGCTGGTGCTGATACCACTGCTGGATCTGTCCGTGGGGGATGACGGGAGCAACCCACGCGACGAGGACTACGACGCACTATCCGAAGACCGGTTCTATCGGTGGTGTACGTATCTCTTTCTGCCGCTGCAGTTCATCGGTCTGCTTATTGCGGGCTATCTCTGGGCAAGCTCCGAGCTGAGCGTAGCCGACAAGCTCGGTTTGGCCGTGACGCTCGGGTTCGTGTCCGGCATCGGTATCAATGCCGCCCACGAGCTCGGGCATCGGTCCGAACAACTGGAACGCTGGCTGGCGAAGGTCGCTCTGGCACAGTCGGGTTACGGTCATTTCTTCGTCGAACACAATCGGGGTCATCATGTGCGTGTGGCGACGCCCGAGGATCCGGCCAGCGCCCGATTCGGCGAGTCGCTGTGGGAGTTCCTGCCGCGCAGCGCGGTCGGCGGCTTCCGCTCGGCACTGGCTCTGGAGCGAGAACGCCTGTCCCGCAAGGGCAGACACTGGTTCAGCTGGCACAACCAGCTGTTGCAGGCCTGGTCGATGACTGTCGCGTTGTGGGGCACCCTGATCCTGGTCTTCGGCCTCGGGATAATTCCGTTTCTGATGCTGCAGGCGGTGCTGGGTGCCGGGCTGCTGGAAACGGTCAATTACATCGAGCACTACGGACTGCTGCGCCCGCGCCGCGCCAACGGCAACTACGCACGGTGCTCCCCGCGCGACAGCTGGAACAGCGACCGCCTGGTCACGAACCTATTCCTGTTCCACCTACAGCGCCACAGCGACCATCACGCCAATCCCGGTCGCCGCTACCAAACCTTGCGGAGCTCACAACAGGCACCACAGCTCCCGGCCGGCTACGCCACCATGATCGTGCTCGCCGCCGTTCCACCGCTCTGGCGCGCCGTCATGGACCACCGTGTCCTGGCCCATTACGACGGCGACCTCTCGCTCGTGAACACCAAAACAGCACCCAGGCGCCGCTTCGTGGGACCCATTCGCCTGCATCGAATATCGACGAACGACAGGAGCTGATCGATGGCCGACTCTCCACCTGTAGTACGCAGAACCAGCTGATCTTCCTGACCGGCTCGGACACGATTTCGATCCGTCCGAGCCCTCGGAATCCGTCACCCCGCACGTGACGACAGGCGACGACGGGGGCGCTGGGCCGGATGGCTCAGGGCCATCCGGCTGTTGTCCCGCACCGGTTTTCGCGGAGGTAGGTCACATCGGGTACACCGGGTGCTTGCGGGGGTTGAACTCCGGCTTGACCGGCTTCTTGTCGCGGAGCAGGTGGAGGGCCTGGCGGATTTCCAGGCGGGTGCGGGACGGTTCGATGACGGCGTCGATATAGCCGCGTTCGGCGGCGACCCAGGGGGTGGCGACCGTCTCGTTGTACTGGTTGATCATGAATTCGCGGGCTGCGGCGCGATGTTCCTCCGGCATCGCGGCCAGTTGGCGCTTACCGAGGAGGTCGACCGCGCTTTCGGCGCCGATCACCGCGATACGGGCTGTGGGCCAGGCGAAACTGACGTCCGCGCCGACCTGCCGGGCGGCCATCATGCCGTATGCGCCGCCATAGGACTTGCGCACCACCAGGTTGATGATCGGCACCGTCGCCTCGATGATGGCGCGCGGGACACGGCCGCCGCGGATGATGACGCCGTTGGCCTCCTCCGCGAGGCCCGGCAGCACGCCGGGAGTGTCGGCGACGAACACGAGCGGGATGTTGAAGGCGTCGCAGAGCCGGATGAAGTACGTCGACTTGTCCGAGCAGGCGGCGTCGATCGAACCGCCCAGCACCAGTGGCTGATTCGCGATCACGCCGACCGGATAGCCGTCGACGCGGGCGAAGCCGGTGATCAGGTTCGGCGCGAACGCGGCGCGAATCTCGTGGAACTCGCCATCGTCGAAGAGGCGCAGCAGGATCTCGTGCATGTCGTAACCGGCACGATCGGAGTCCGGGATGATCGTGTCGAGCTCCCGATCACTGGCCGTGATCTCCGGCTCCAGGCCGGGATTCACGATCGGCGGCTGCTCGAGGCAGCTCGTCGGCATGAAGCTCAGGTAGTTGCGGGCCCACTCGTAGGCTTCCTGCTCGGTCTCGGCCACGTGATGCAGGGTGCCGCGTTCGGCCTGTACCTTCGCGCCGCCGAGCTCTTCGGCGGTGACGTCCTCACCGTTGACGGCCTTGATCACCTCCGGCCCGGTGACGAACATGTACGAGTCCTTGGTGCCGATGAGCACATCGGTATTGATCGGCCCGTACACCGAGCCCGCGGCGCACTTGCCGAGAATGATCGACACCTGCGGCACATAGCCGGACAGCTTCTCCAGCACCCGGGAGATATCACCGAACGAAGCGATCGAACCCACCGCGTCCTGGATCCGCGCGCCGCCCGAATCGTTGATCGTCACCACCGGGCACGCGTTGTCGAACGCGAATTTCAGTGCCCGCATGAACTTCTGGGCGGACGTGACCCCGACCGACCCGCCGTACACGGTCTGATCGTGGGAGATCACCACCACCGGACGCCCCCCGATCAGCCCGCGACCGGTGACCAGCCCGTCACCGTAGAGCGCGTCCAGTTGACCGGGCTGGCGAGCCAGCGCGCCGGTCTCGATGAACGTCCCGCGGTCGAGCAGCATCTCCACCCGCTGCCGAACGCTCGGAATGCCTTTCGACGCCCGCTTGGCGATGCCGGCCTCACCCGCCGGTTCCGCGGCCATCTCCAGGATCTTGGCCAGTTCATCGAGCTTCGCCCGCGTACCGATCACGCTTGTTGCCACCTTCCCAAACAAACCGTTGTGCCCCGCGCACGGTAAGCGCTGCCGAGGCAGTACGGGTCACTGAAGCAGATAAACGTGATGAATCACAGTCCCGGCCGGCGGCCGTCAGCAGAACGGGATGCCCACGGAGCCATCGAGGCTGGTGTGGAAGAGGATGCAGACCAGATGGTTGGCTGCGGAGTAGGACCCGCTGGACGAGCCGGTGGCGGTGGTGTCCACGGGCTGGACCTGAGTCGACGCCGGCGCGTCAGCCCGGGCGGAGGCGGCCAGCCCGGCAGCGGGTGCGAGGAGCGCCGCGAACACGGCGAACGCGGCGAAGGTCTTCTTCGAATTCATCTGCGGCTCCATCTTTCTCGATCTCGGCGGGAGCAAGTATCGACCCGGGCCGCCACCACCGACAGCCCCAACAGTTGGGGTCGCCGATGATGGGGTCGAGGTAGGTGAAGCAAGAGCCATCCGGCCGACGCCCTGCCGGCTCCGTCCGGCGGCCGACAATCCTCGCCCACCCCTCGTGAACAGGCAGAACACCGTGTCAGAGGGCGTATCAGGTCGGTGTCAGGCCGGTATCAGGCCGGGTCGCGACAGTAGTCCACATGAACAGCACAGCAATCGCGGCCTCGGGGCTGCGGAAGGCTTACGGGGACAAGACGATCCTCGACGGCATTGATCTGAACATCGGTGCGGGAACGATCTTCTCGTTGCTCGGGCCGAACGGCGCGGGCAAGACCACGACGGTGAACGTGCTGACCACACTGCTGAAGGCGGACGGCGGGACGGCCCGGGTCGCCGGGCACGACATCGCCACCGAGACCAAGGCGGTGCGGGCGGCCATCGGGGTGACCGGTCAGTTCGCCGCGGTGGACGACCTGCTGACCGGCGAAGAGAACCTCCAGCTGATGGCCGATCTGCACCGGCTGCGAGGCGCGGCCCGCAAGCAGGTGGTCGACACACTGCTGGAGCGCTTCGACCTCACCGAATCCGCGCGTAAGCAGGCGGCCACCTACTCCGGCGGCATGCGCCGCAAGCTGGACCTGGCGATGACGCTGGTCACCAAGCCGGACATCGTCTTCCTCGACGAGCCGACCACCGGACTGGACCCGCGCAGCCGGCGCACCATGTGGGAGATCGTGCGGGAGTTGACCTCCGACGGCGTGACCATCTTCCTCACCACCCAGTACCTCGAGGAGGCCGACCAGCTGGCCGACCGGATCGCGGTCCTCGACGGGGGTCGCATCGTCGCCGAAGGCACCCCGGACGACCTCAAGCGCCGCGTCCCCGGCAGCTACCTCCAGCTGCGGTTCACCCACCTCACCGAACTGGAAGCAGCCGCGCGGATCCTGCCCGCCGCGACCATGGACCGCGAGGCGCTGACCCTGCAGGTGCCCGGCAACGGCGGCACCAAAACCCTTCGGGCCCTGCTGGATCGGCTGGCCGATCACTCGGTCGAGGCCGCGGAGATCTCCATCCACACCCCTGATCTCGATGACGTTTTCCTTGCCCTGACCGGGCATGCCACCACGGAGGCCGACGCACAATGAGCACCATCGTTTCCACCGACAGCACCCCGAACCGCACCGTCGCGGCCGGCGCCCTGGCAGCGTCGCTGGGCGACTCGGCGATCATGTTGCGCCGCAACTTCAAACACATCGCCCGGAACCCGGTCGCGATCTTCAACGCCGCGCTGATGCCGGTGGTGATGCTGCTGATCTTCGTCTACGTGTTCGGCAGCGCCTTCAATGTCGGCGAGCACTACATCAACTACGCGACACCGGGCATGATCCTGCTGGCCATCAGCTACGGGCTCTCCGGCACCGCGGTCGCGGTGAGCTCGGACATGGCCAAGGGCGTCATCAACCGCTTCAAGGTCATGGACGTTTCCCGCGGCGCCGTGCTGACCGGGCACGTGGTGGCCACCATGCTCACCAATGTGGTCGCCATCGCGGCCGTGCTGGGAGTGGCGTTCGCCCTGGGCTTCCGGCCGCCGG
Organism: Nocardia sp. CA-151230; assembly: GCF_050942175.1. Lineage (NCBI taxonomy): Bacteria > Bacillati > Actinomycetota > Actinomycetes > Mycobacteriales > Nocardiaceae > Nocardia > Nocardia sp. CA-151230. Next base: position 817,318 of record NZ_CP192061.1, on the reverse strand, counting down.
CCACCGCGCTGGACTGGCTGGGCGCGCTCGGCATCGTCCTGGCCACCTCGTTCGGCGCGTCCTGGCTGACCGTCGCGCTGGGCATGGCCGCCAAGACCCCGGAGTCCGCGGGCATGTCCGTGGTGCCGCTGATCATGCTGCCCTTCGTGAGCAGCGCGATCGTCCCGGCCGACCAGATGGGCCAGGGCGTGCGGCAGTTCGCGCAGTACCAGCCCTTCACCCCGATCATCGAGTCCCTGCGCGGGTTCCTCACCGGGCACCCGTCGGGCGGCTACACCGCCGCGGCGCTCGCCTGGTGCGCCGGGTTCGCGATCGTCGGATATCTGTGGTCCCGTGCCACTTTCACGAAGCGAGCGTGATCTCGGCCAGTTCATGCCAGACCGCCCGCGCTCCCTCCCCCGTCGCCTCGGTGAACTTCACGTCACCGAGGCGACTTCGCGTTGTCCGCTCGATCCGGGCCGCATCCGGGTGGGAATGATCGGATACGCCACGCACCGCGGTACTGGCCGCGAGCAGCCGCACCGCCTGCTCGTCCTGCTCCGCCCGCAGCGCCAGATCCGCGAGACCGACCAGCACCTTGGCCAGCAGGGGCGCGTGCCCCGCCGCCGACGCCACCCGGAAGGCCACGGCCCGATGGTCCCGGGCCTCGTCGAGACCGTCCGCCAGATAGCCGAGCAGATCGTGGATCACCGCACTCATGAACGGCTGCTCCGATTCCCCCGCCAGCAGGGTCGTCGCGAGGCCGATCTGCCGGTGCGCCTCTTCGGGATCCGCGCTCCAGCGCGCCAATTCCGCTCGGGCCAGGGCCATTTCGGCCAGTGCGATCGGCCAGCCGGTCTGATCCGCGTACCGCTGGGCCTCGGCCATGGCGGCCGCGCTCGCCGCCGCCTCGCCCAGCAGCCAGTACAGCTGCGCCTGCCGTGACCGCATCCGGACCAGGTCCTCGATCGCGCCGACCTCCGCGACCACCGCGATCGCCTGCTCGAGATACTCACACGCACTGGCGAATTCGCCGCGCAGGGCGAGGCTGTCGGCCAGCTCGGTCAGCGCGAACGAGATCCCCCAGCGCTCACCGACGGCCCGGAACTCCGCCAGCGCCAGCTCCAGCTGTTCGTCGGCCTCCGGCCCGCCCTGGCCGAGCACGGTCCGCAACTTGCCCAGTTGCAGCCGGGCCAGCGCGCGCACCCACGGATCGTCGTCGTCGAGCAGCGCCTCGAAGGCGGGCAGGAACTGATCCGGCCCCTGCAGCATGCGTTCCAGCGCGACCACGAACGCCAGCGTCGGATGACCGGTCCGGCCGGCGCCGGTCCGATCGCCGCCGGCCCGGTAGGCCTGGTGGATCCATTCCTCCACGTGGTGTTCGTCATTCGGGCCGGAGGTCATGAAATGCACGACGAGCCCGTACACCGTGGCCCGGGTCTCGTCGTCGGCTTCGCCGGGCGTCCGGGCGGCCGCGGTGACCAGCTCCATGCCCTCGGCCTTGTGCCCGCTGAGCCACCAGTACCAGCCGGCGGCCGCGGCCAGCCCCATGGCCGCGGTCGCGTCCTCCGCGGCGAGCGCGCCGCGCATGGCGGCCGCGATATTGTCGTGCTCGGGTTCGAGGACGGCGAGCCATTCCAGCTGTTCGGCCCGGCGCAGATGCGGTTCCGCGGTCGCGGCCAGTCCGGTGAAGTACGCCAGATGCGCGCGCCGCGCCGCGTCCGCCTCCCCCGCCTCCGCGAGCCGGTCGCGGGCGTACTGCTTGATCGTCTCGAGCATCCGGTAGCGCGGCCCGTCGTCGCCCGCGGTGAGCAGCAGCGATTTCTCGGTCAGCGCGGTCAGCAGTTCGAGCACCTCCCACTGTTCGACCGCAGGCTGCCCCTCGGATTCGCCGCCGGCGCAGACCCGTTCGGCCGCCTCGAGGCTCGCGCCGCCGGCGAACACCGAAAGCCGCCGCAGCACAGCCTGTTCGGCCTCACTGAGCAGTTCCCAACTCCAGTCCACGACCGCCCGCAGGGTCCGGTGCTGCGGTTGCGCGGTCCGGCTGCCCCCGGTCAGCAGCCGGAACCGATCGTCGAGACGGGTGGCGAGTTGTTCCAGGGACATGGTGCGCAGGCGGGCCGCGGCCAGTTCGATCGCCAGCGGGATCCCGTCGAGCGCACGGCACACGCGGGCCATGGTCGCCAGGGTGCGGGCATCGGCGCCGAGGTCCTGGCGCACCGCGCCGGCGCGGTCGCGCAAAAGCTGGACGGCCGGGGAGGATTCGATCGCGCCGGGGTCCGCGTCCGCGGCGGGCAGCGCCAAAGGCTCGACCTGCCAGAGCGCTTCACCGGTGATGCCGAGCGGTTCGCGGCTGGTGGCGAGAATGCGCAACCGCTGGCACTCCCCGAGCAGACGGTGGGCGAACGCCGCCGAGGACTCGATCACGTGCTCGCAGTTGTCCAGGATCAGCAGCATGTCGCGCTCCCGGATGGCCGCGATCAAACGGTCCATGGGTTCCGCACTCGACCCGCCGCCCAGCAGCGCGTCCCGCAGCCCGAGCGCGGCCAGTGCCGCCTGTGCGAGGTCACCGCCCGCGCTAGAGGAGGACAGCTCCACCAGCCACGCGCCGTCCGGCAGCCCGTCGAGCAGGGCCTGCCCGGTCTCCGTGGCCAGCCTGGTCTTTCCCGAACCGCCCGGTCCGGTCACCGTGGTGAGCCGATGGCGGGCGACGAGGGCGCTCACCGCGGCGACGTCGGCCTGCTTGCCGACGTATCGGGTCAGCTCGGCGCGCAGGTTGGTCCGGCGGTCGTCCTCCCGACCGCCCACCTCCCCGCGCAGCAAGGCGACGTGCAGGGCGGACAACTCCGGCGCGGGATTCACACCCAGCTCGTCGGCGAGGGCCTCCCGGACTCGCTGGTACACGACCAGCGCCTCGGCGCCCCGGCCCGCGGCGGCGAGCGCGCGCATCAGCGACGCGGCGAGCCGTTCGCGCACCGGGTGCTGGGCCACCAGATCATTCAGTTCGGTGACCAGTTCCGCGCCCCGGCCGAGCCGGAGTTCCGCGTCGTACCGATCCTCGAGCGCACCGAGGTGCAGTCCCTCGAGCCGGGCGATCACCGCGTCGAGGGCCGCGCCGTCCTGTGCACCGATATCCCGCATGGGCGCGCCGCGCCACAGTGCGAGGGCCTCGCGCAGCAGTTCGGCCTGGTGGACGTCATCGCCGCCGCGGGCCTGGTCGAGAAGCTGTTCGAACCGCACGGCGTCGATGTCGCCGGGCGCCACCGTCAGCCGGTAGCCGCCCGCCTGCACGTCGATCGACCCGTCCGGCAGAACCCGCCGCAATCGGGAAACCAAGGCCTGCAAGGCATTCGCCGCATCGGACGGTGGCTCCTCGCCCCAAATCCAGTCGACCAGCCGCCCTTTCGAGACCGCCCGGCCGGGTTCCAGCGCGAGCGCGATCAGCAGCGACCGCAACCGGGCGCCCGGTACCTCCAGCAATCCGCCGTCGTCTGCTCGGATTTCGAGCGGCCCAAGCATTCCGATCTGCACCTGGACCATTCTGCCGTGCGCTGTCCAGCCGGGCCGAACACGTGTCAGCGGACGTGTCAGTCCGGCGTCAGGCCGCTGTCAGCCGGGCTCGCGAAAGTAGTCACATCAGCAGCACAGACCCTCGAAGGAGAAACACCATGACCGCGTTCCAGACCCCCGAAGCCATCACCGTCGCCGTCGAGGTGGCCGCCGGAAACGTCACCGTCATCGCCTCGAACCGCACCGACACCGTCGTCGAGATCCGCCCGGCCGACGCGTCCAAGAAGGAGGATGTGCGCGCCGCCGAGCAGATCCGCGCCGAGTTCGCCGCGGGCACCCTGACCGTGCAGGCCCCCAAGGGCTGGCGGAAGTTCTCCCCGCTCGCGGGCCGCGGGTCGGTCGAGGTCACCATCGAGGTGCCCGCCGGCTCCCGCCTGACCGGCTCGCTCGGCATGGGCAACCTGCTGGGCGCGGGCCCGCTCGGCGAATGCGAGCTGGAGGTCTCCGCCGGTGACATCACCGTCGAGCGGCCGCTCGGCTCGGTCACCGCGAAGGTCGCGAAGGGCGACATCCGCATCGTCGAGGCCGCCCGCGGCGTGATCGACGTGGAGACCTCCACCGGCGACCTGTCGGTCGGCATCCACCCGGGCAGCGCCGCCCGCATGGAAACCAACGCACAGAAGGGCACCATCCAGAACCAGCTGTACCCCGTCAGCCGGCCGCAGGACATCGTCGAGGTCCACGCCCGGAACTCCTACGGCAACATCACCATCGGGCACACCACCGCCGCCTGACGAGCATGGTTGTCGACACCCTGCTTCAGGGCCGCCCACCCGGCAGCCCTGGAGCAGTGGAACCGTCAGCGATCGCGATCGACCAGGGCCAGCGTGACTTCCGTGGCGGTGTCGGCGAGGCCGTCGCGGGAGACTTCGAGGCGGCCGTCGATCCAATCCAGATAGAGCGCCACCAGCGCGCCGCTCAGGGCGGTGGTGGTGAGCGCGAGGGCCTGCTCGTCGGCAGGCAGCAGGGCCTGGGTTTCCGGGCCGAGCGCGGCGGCGAGGGCGCGGACGAAAGCCGATGCGCGCTGGGCGGAATGGCGGCGCAGCGCGTCGTCGGCGAGCGGTTCGCGCAGCAGGACGCGGGCACGGCGCGGGTCCTGCTCGAAGTAGTCGGCGCAGATCTCCAGGGCCGCGCGCACCGTCGCGGCCGGCCCGGCGTCAGCGGGCAGGTTTCGCATCCTGGACCGCAGCTCGTCGTCGACACGGTCGTACACGGTGGTCACCAATTGCTCACGGCTGTCGAAGCTTTCGTAGAAATAGCGGGGGCTCAGATTGGCCAGCCGGGTGACCGCGCGCATGGTGACCGCCGCCGCCCCGGCCGTGCCCAGCAGTTCGAACGCGACCTCCAGCAGCTGCTCGCGACGGTCGACGGACCGGTCCCGCAGGGTCTGTCCTCGCCACAGCTTGGGTGCGTTCATGGCCTCATCGTCGCATCAGGGGTTCCGGGAAACCGTTGACAGCCCGTCCTTGAACTTGAATCATACGATTCAACAAGAATCACATGATTCCAGTTCACGGAGAGGTGCGTCGTGTTCGACGAGGAAGAGTTCCGGCAAGCCCTGCGCCGCAATCGGCTCTCGGGCCCGGTTCCCGATGTGCTGCAAGCCAATCGGGCGGTTCCGATCCGAGTGGTGCCCGAATCCGAACTCCGAGCCGGCACCCAGGCGTGGTTCGGCGAGTTCGAGCGCAAGCTGGAGTTCTACGGCAAGCTCGGCCTCGACCTGTCCTGGCTGCTGGTGTGGGCCAAGAAGTACTGGTGGAGCTTCCTCACTCGGGACATGAGCCACAACCACGAGCTCTACGCCTCCGACGTGCGCTATACCGATGTCACGACCTTCGGCCGCACCATCGTCGGCATCGACGACTTCGTCACCTACAACTTCGCCTTCTTCGACGCCATCCCCGATTGGCGCTACGACCCGATCCCCGGGCAGGCCTACATCGACGTCACCCCCGAGGGCACCGTGCGCACCGTCATCCGCTACCTCGGCAGCGGCCACTGGCGCGGCCCGCTGCGCCTGTACCCCTACGACCGCACCGCCCCCGCCCTGCACGGCGACGGCCGCTTCATCCAGTGCCCGGCGGTCGACCGCTACCACTTCACTGCCGCCGGCCTCATGGCGGAGGGCGAAACCCTCTACGACGCTTTCGATGTCACCCAGCGCGCCGGCATCCTGCCCCGCGACGACAGCCGGGCCTTCCGCGCCCTGCTCGCCGCCACCAAACTCCCGGCCCTGCTCGGACGGCTCCGGCCCGCCTGAATCGGGGCCGGGTGTTCGCAGCACCGAGCGGGCCGGGACGCCCGCAGGCGCGGCGGTATCGTGGCGATCGTGGATCGTGGTGTCGCCGAGGTTGGCTTGTCCGATGCGGGCCGGGTGCGGGAGTGGCTCGCGGAAGCGGAGCGGAATCCGGCGGGCCTGCCGGACGCGGGATACATCGCGCTGCTGCACGCGGACGGCTCCGAGCTGGAGCGGTTGTGCGAGCTGGCCGATGCGCTCCGGCAGCGGACGGTCGGCGACGGCCTCACCTATGTCGTGAATCGGAATCTGGATACCGCAGTGGTCTCCGGCTCCGCGGCGCGGGAGCGACTGGCCGCGCTGGTGTCCGAGGCGCACGCGCTGGGCGCCACCGAGATCTGCATGCAGGGCCCGCTGCCCGCCGACAGCGATGACGACTATCTGGCGCTGATCGCCGCCATCACCGAGACCGCGCCCCTGCACCTGCACGCCTTCCGCCCGGAGGAACTGCTCGACGGCGCCGCACGCCGCGCGATGCCCTTGGACGACTTTCTGGCGCGGGCCAAGGATTCCGGCCTCGGATCGGTTCCCGGCACCGGTGCGCGCATCCTCGACGACGATGTCCGCGCCCGCTTGAAGGGCAGCCCGGACCTGCCCGTGAGCCGCTGGACGGAGGTGATCGAGACCGCCCACCGCGCGGGCCTGACCTCCACCTCGACCATGGTCTACGGGCATGTGGAGACCCCCGCGCAGCAGGTGGCCCACCTGCGGCTGCTCGCCGATATCCAGGACCGCACCGGTGGCTTCACCGAATTCATCGCCATGCCCATGGTTCCCGTGACCGCGGCGTCCGGCTTCCTCGATCCCGTTGTGCCCGAAGCGCTCCGGCGGCAGACGCGGGCGGTGCACGCCGTCGCGCGGCTGCTCCTGCACGGGCGCATCGACAATATTCAGGCCGCATGGCCCCGGCTGGGGCTGGCGGTGGCGGTCGAGCTGCTGCGCGGCGGCGCGAACGATCTCGGCGGCCTGCTGCTCGACGGCCGGCTCGCGCCGGAGTCCGGTCCGGAGGCCGGGCTCAGCCTCACCGTCACCGATGTCGATCGGATCGCCGCGGAGCTGGGCCGCTCGCTGCGCCGCCGCACCACCGGGTACGGCCATGCCTGAAAGCACGGATCCGGCCACCGCCGAAGGACATTCGAGCCCCGAACGGGTCGACGTCCTGATCGTCGGCGCGGGTTTCGCCGGTATCGGCATGGGTATTCAGCTCGCCCGCCGGGGCCGGGACTCCTTCGTCATCATCGAGCAGGCCGACGATGTGGGCGGCACCTGGCGCGACAATCGCTATCCGGGCGTGGCCTGCGATATCCCCGCCCACCTGTATTCCTTTTCGTTCCGGCCGAATCCGCGATGGTCGCGAGTTTTCGCCGAGGGCGCGGAGATCCACGCCTACCTGCGGTCGTGCGTCCAGCAGGAGGAGCTGGAACCGTATCTGCGGCTGAATTGCGCGCTGGAACAGGCGGAGTGGGTCGAGGCCGAGGCGCGCTGGTTCGTCCGGACCTCCCGCGGCGACTTCTCGGCCGCCACCCTGATCATCGCCACCGGACGGCTGACCGAACCCAAGATCCCGCCGATCGCGAACCTGGAGAATTTCGGTGGCCGCCACTGGCATTCGGCACGCTGGAATCCGAAGGTATCCCTGGTCGGCAAGCGGGTCGGCCTGGTGGGCACCGGCGCGTCCGCGGTCCAGATCCTGCCGCGGCTCGCGGGCGAGGCCAGCGAGGTCGTGGTCTTCCAGCGTTCGGCGCCCTATGTGCTGCCGCGCGGGGATCGCTTCTACACCCCCGACGAGCTGTCGAGCTTCGCCGCCGATCCACGGACCATCACCGACCTACGCGACGAGCTGTTCGCCGAGGCCGAGCTCAGCATCGCCGCCCGGCGCCGCCGCCACCCGGAGATCGATCTGCTGCACCAGCGCGCCACGGACCATCTGGCGGCCCAGGTCCGCGATCCACGCCTGCGGCAGCGGCTGACGCCCGACTACGAAATCGGCTGCAAGCGAATCCTTTTCTCCGACGACTACTACGCGGCCCTGCAGCGGGACACCGTCCACCTGGAACCGACCGAGCTGACCCGCATCGACGACGGCCTGGCCATCGCCGCGAGCGGGCACACCCACGATCTCGAGATCCTGGTCTTCGCCACCGGTTTCAACGCCACCCGGCCGTCGATCGCCAAGCACATCCGGGGCCGCACCTCGCTGCTGTCCGAGCGCTGGAGCAACGGCATGGTCGCGCACGCGTCGACCACCGTGGACGGCTTCCCCAATATGTATGTGCTGGACGGGCCGAACGCGGCGCTGGGCCACAACTCCGCGATCTACGTGATCGAGACCCAGATCGACTACGTGCTCAGCGCGCTCGACCATCTCGCCTCCAGCGCGGACACCGTCCTGGAGGTCACGCCCGAGGCGGTCCGCTCCTCCATGCTCGATATCGAGGAGCGCGCCCGCGACACGGTGTGGACCCAGGGCCGCTGCACGAGCTGGTACCGCGACGAACAGACCGGTCGCGTCACACTGCTCTGGCCGGACTCAGCAGTCTCGTTCCGCCAGAGCAACGGCGCCTTCGACATTTCCGCCTATCGCTGACCCCGGCCGCTCACGCGTCGGCCATCTCGGCAGACGGCAGATCCACAGCGTTTCGGCCGAGACCGAACCGGTCCGGCGGCCTAGGCTGAGGGCATGACGCCGCTGCAGCGCTATATCGCAGAGGAAATCGCCACCGATCACGCGGAGGGCCTGCTCAGCCGACGGGAAGCGCTACGGCGGCTGGGGCTGCTCGGCATGGGGACACCGGCGGCCGTCGCGCTGCTGGCGGCCTGCGCCGACTCGGGTAAGCAGTCCTCCCCCACGACCGCCGCCACGAGCTCGTCCGCGACCCCGCCGGCCGCACCGCCCGGCACCGCGACGGCCCTGCAGCCCACCGCCATCACCTTCGCCGGACCCGAGGGCCGCACCCTGCAGGCCGCGTGGGCCGAGGCGTCCCAGCCCATGGGCGGCGTGCTCGTCATCCACGAGAACCGCGGCCTGACCGACCACATCCGTTCGGTGACAGGGCGTTTCGCGGGTGTCGGGTATTCGGCGCTCGCGGTGGATCTGCTCTCCGAGGAGGGCGGCACCGCCACCTTCACCGATCAGGCGGCCGCCACCGCCGCGCTCGGCAAGATCCCCCAGGACCGATTCGTCGCCGATCTGCGCGCGGGCCTGGCCGAGCTGCAGCGCCGCGTGCCCGGAAAGAAGCTGGGCGCCACCGGTTTCTGCTTCGGTGGCGGCCTGACCTGGCTGCTGCTCACCTCGGGCACCCCCGAACTCGCGGCCGCCACCCCCTTCTACGGCCCGTTCCCCGACGGCGGCGAGGTCACCGGATCCAAGGCCGCGGTACTGGCCGTCTACGGCGCGCTGGACAGCCGGGTCGACGCCTCCCGCTCGGCCGCCGAGGCGGCCCTGGACAAGGCGGGGCTCCCGCACGAGAGCTTCGTGGCCGACAATGCCGACCACGCCTTCTTCAACGACACCGGCCCCCGTTACCAGCCCACCGCCGCCGCCGAGGCCTGGCGCCGGGTGCTCGACTGGTACGGCCGCTACCTGGCCTGACCCCGCCGGTCACGCCGACCCGGCCGCCTCGCTACGGCCCGGGCGGGCGCTGATGGTTCCATGGGCTCGTGGAATTGCGTCAGTTGCGGTACTTCGTGACCGTCGCCGAGGAGTTGCACTTCGGGCGAGCGGCCGAGCGCCTGCACATCGCGCAGCCCGCGGTGAGCCAGCAGGTGCGCCGGCTGGAACGGGACCTGGGCGTGCAATTGCTGGACCGGTCGCCGCGGCGGGTGCGGCTGACCGAGGCCGGGTTGCGCTTCCTGCCCGCGGCGCGGGGTGTGCTGGCCGCGGCCGACCAGGCCCGGGCCAGCGTGGCCGGTCTGGCGGGCGGCCGCGCGGAGGTGTTCCGGCTGGGCACGGTGACCGGACTGGGCGAGCGCCTGGACGCGGTCCTGGATGCCTTCGCCGAGCAGGCGCCGCAGGTACAGGTCGAGCTGGTGGCACTGCCGGTGCGGGATCGGCTGGCCCGGGTGGCGGACGGCGGTCTGGACGCCGCCTTCGTACGCTCGCCGGAACCCGGTGAGAGCCCGGAACTGGACTTCCTGCCCGCCTGGGACGATCCGCTGGTAGCGGCCCTGCCCGCCAAACATGCACTGGCAACCCAGGATTCGGTCCGGCTGGCGGACCTGGCCACGGTGCCGCTGCGGCTGACCGAACGGCGCAACCATCCGGCGCTGGTGGATCTGGTGCTGAACGCATGTGTGCGCGCCGGATTCGAGCCGGTGCCCGCGCCCACCTCCACCACCCTGCAGGACACCCTGGCCGCCATCGGCGCGGGCTCGCCCATGTGGACGGTGGTCTACGAATCGAATGCGCGGCAGGTGCACAATGCCCGGGTCGCCTTCCGCCCCTTCGCCGATGCGGGCCTGACCCTGCCCATCGCGCTGGCGGTGCGGGCGGATGCGGCCTCGCCGAATCTGCGCCTGCTGGGCGCTCTGCTCGCGGGCGCGTAGGGATCTCGCGGGCGCACAGGCGATAAGGCTCGCTTATCGCTGCGCGCACGACCTGCTCATTGGTCGAGGCATGGATTTCCGGTGAACTGTTCCCAGGCCGCCGAACGGATCGGAGATCGGAACCCCAGTTTCCGAGATGGCCGGTATCCCAGCAGTTTTCGCGAAGGAGAACAGTCATGCCCATCGTCACCGTGCAGCAGGGCCCGCGCACCGTCGAGCTGAAGCGGGACCTGGTCCGCCGTATCACCGACGCCTTCGTGGACGCCTATCAGATTCCGGCCGAGGCCGTACAGGTGTGGATCCACGAGACGCCCGCCGACAGCTGGGGCACGGCCGGTCGACTGACGGCCGACGGCAAGTAGTCGGTACACCGGCGGGTCGCCGGGGGAGCCGAAACCAGCTGTGACGCACCCGAACCGACCCGCCGGTACCGTTAGATGTCGGACCCGTGACAACCCGGCATCGACTGCGCATGGTCCCAGGTAGGCCCCCGTTCCAGTGATACAACGGCAGTATGACGGAGGATGTCGGCAGCGCGGCCGTACCGACAGCGGCGGGGCGCTCGGTGGAATTCTGGGGCTATTGCATGTGGGGCCTCGCGGGACTGGCGATCGCCACCTCGGAGCTGGCGTCGGTCTTCGGACTGGCGAGTTGGCCGACCATCTCGAACACCATCGGGCATCTGGAGACTCAGCACTCGTTCGTGCGGCTCATCGTCGTGTCGGTGATCGTGCTGCTGGCGTATTACGCTGTCCCACAACTGGCCACCGCGCCCGAGCCCACCCCGCAGATGGTCGCCGGGCGCACCCTCACCGTGAACGGCCGTGTCACCAACCCGTATTCGCCGATCACCCTGCTGGGCGCGGGGTACCTGCTGGCCGCGGCGGGCACCTTCGTCTTCGGCGTCCTGTTCGCCGCCGCCGACCGGGGTATGCACGCGCAGTCGTACCTGGGCGCGTACGTCCTCTACGGACTGATCGCCCTGATGTGGGTCATCGTGCCCAGCATTCTGGCCATGTTCTTCAGCCGGGATGTCCCGTTCCCCACCCTGTTTCGCACCATCGGCTACCTGGAGCGCCGCGCCCACCCGGTCGCCGGCATCCTGCTGGCCGCACTCGTGGTGCTACTCATCCACCTGGCCTTCTACCCCTGGCCGCGGGTCCAGAACTGAGCAGGCGGCAACGCGGAACCCGTTGCCCCCGAGCTATTTACGTCCGCGTAGCAGCAGAAACGCGGCGTAGGCCGCGCCGGAGATGCCGATCACCACGACCACACCGATGGTTGTCAGGATTGCGTCCACCCTTGTGATTCTAGGCTTTTCGACGATCGGACGGGGCGCTGTCGGCTTTGCACGGTGCGTCCGCCGGCGAATCGTCAGCGCGTCGGCCACCGACTCCAGCTGTGTCGTGGTCTCGATGTGCGTGCGCGACCACCAGCGATGTGGGGCGCCCGCGGTGCGGTAATAGGGGAACTGATCCCACGCGGGCCCGGCGTGCCGCGAGTGCCCGATCCCCGGAACAGGCGTATGCAGGAGTCATGGGTCGTCATCCGCAGCGGACGCCGTTCTATGGGGCGCTGATGCTGGTCGGGGTCATGCTCACCGGGCTGTGGGTCCGGGACTGGCCCTGGCCGGGGCTGCGGGCGGCCGGGTTCGTCGCTTTGTTCGTGATCGCGTTCGCCGGGTTCCTCATGACGTTCCGCGACCTCTCATGACGAGGCCGGAGCTTTCTCCGGGCAAACCACCCGAATCGGACGTGTCACAAACATTGCATACATAGCGATTCATGCATATGGTGTTCGTCGGGCACTACCGAAGGAGGGTTATGGGCGGGCACGAGCATTCACACGGGCATGACCACGCCGGACATTCACACGGCGCGACCGCCGACAGCGACAAGCGCTGGCTGGCCGGCGCGCTCGCGGTCATCGTGGCGTTCCTGCTCGGTGAGGTCGTGGTCGGCCTGGTCGCCAGCTCGCTCGCACTGCTCTCCGACGCCGCCCACATGCTCACCGACGCGGCCTCGATCGTGCTGGCGCTGTGGGCCATCCGGCTGGCGGCCCGGCCCGCCGCGGGCCGCATGACCTACGGCTGGAAGCGCGCCGAGATCCTCTCCGCCCAGGCCAATGGCCTGACCCTGCTGGGCCTGGCGGCCTGGCTCACCTACGAGGCCATCCGCCGCCTGATCAACCCGCCCGAGGTGACCGGTGGCCTGGTGCTGGCCACCGCGCTGGTCGGCATCGTGGTGAACGTGCTGGCCGGTTGGATGATCAGCCGCGCCAACCGGACCAGTCTCAATGTCGAGGGCGCCTATCAGCACATCCTCAACGACCTGTTCGCCTTCATCGCCACCGCGGTCGCCGGTCTGATCATCATGCTCACCGGCTTCGCCCGCGCCGACGGCATCGCCACCCTGATCGTGGTGGTGCTCATGGTGAAGGCCGGCGTCAGCCTGGTCCGCGCCTCGGGCCGCATCTTCCTCGAGGCCGCGCCCGCCTACCTCGACCCGATCGAGATCGGCCGGGAGATGGCCGAGGTGGACTGCGTCATCGAGGTGCACGACCTGCACATCTGGGAGATCACCTCCGGTACCCCGTCACTGTCGGCGCACATCCTGGTCGGGCCGGGCACCGACAGCCAGGCGGTGCGCGCCGCGGTCGCCGGCATGCTCTCCGACAAGCACCACATCGATCACAGCGTGCTCCAGGTCGACTACACCGACCACGAGGAATGCCCGGACACCGAGCACGACCACGTCCCGCACTGCCAGGACGCGCACGGCCCGGTGCACCGCAAATCCATTGCCACGAACTGAGAGTCGACTGCTGGTTCAGGCGTGAACGGAGTGCAGCCCGGCGAGCCGGGCCAGCGCCGCCGCGGCCGGTGACTCCGGCGCCGCGGTGTACACGACCAGCAGCTGATCGGGATCGCCCGGCAGCGCGAGGGTTTCGTAGCCGAGGTCCAGCCGCCCCACCTCGGCATGCTGAATCAGCTTGGCGCCGCGCGTCTTCTCCTTGATCGGATGCGCGGCCCACAGCCGCCGGAAGACCGCGCTGCGGGCGGAGAGTTCCCCGACCAGCGCCGCCACCCGCGGATCGTCGGGATGCAGTCCCGCATCGCGCCGCAGGAACGCGACGGTCTCGCCGGCCACCGTCTCCCAGTCGGGATAGAAGGTGGACGCGGCGGGATCCAGGAACAGGTAGCGCGCCTGGTTCCGCTCCGCGGCGGGTATGCGGGAGAAGCCGGATACCAAGTCGCCCAGGGCATTCCAAGCCAGCACATCCATGCGCCGCCCCAGCACGAAGGCGGGCGCGGTGAGGGCGTCGAGCACCAGCCGGACACCGGGGTGGACGGCGTCGCTGTAGACGCTGGACACGGTGGTCGGATGCGCGTCGACGGTGCCGCCCGGCCGGGCCAGCGCGTACAGGTGCAGTCGCTCCGGATCACTCAGCCGCAGGGCGCGGGCGACCGCGTCGAGCACGGCATCCGAAACATGTTTGCCGCGGCCCTGTTCCAGGCGGATGTAGTAGTCGACGCTGACCCCGGCCAGCTGCGCCACCTCCTCGCGGCGCAGACCGGGGACCCGGCGGCGGCCGTATTCGCGCAGCCCCGCGTCCGCGGGCTGGATACGGGAGCGGCGCGAGCGCAGGAAGTCACCGAGATCGTTCTGCATGGGGTCCAGCGTATGAACCCAGCGCCGTCGCGGTCGTGCAGCGGTCTGTTCCGGGGGTACGGTCGGAGCATGTCCGGGCAGCACGGCGGCTCGTTCGGGACCTATCGTCTCGAACGCTTGCTGGGGAGTGGCGGCATGGGCGAGGTATGGCTGGCGCGCGACCGTACCGGCAGCACCGTAGCCGTGAAGGTGCTGTCTGCCGCGAACTCGGCAGATCAGGGCTATCGGCGTCGCTTCGAGCGAGAGGCTCGGTTGGGGGCTCAGCTGCGCCACCCGCATATCGTCCCCATTCGCGCCTTCGGTGAAATCGACGGGCACCTGTTCCTGGAGATGGCCTACATCGAAGGCATCGACCTGGCCGCGCGCCTGCGGTCGGGCACCATGGCTCCGGCTCGGGCCGTGGAGGTCATCGCCCAGGCGGCCGAGGCGCTGGATGCCGCACACGCGGCGGGACTTGTCCATCGGGATGTCAAGCCGGGCAATATCCTCGAGCACACCACCGGTTTCGTGTACCTGATCGACTTCGGTATCGCCCGCGCCGCCGACAGCACCGCACTCACAGCCACCGGTCTGGTGGTGGGCACGTTGGAATATATGGCACCGGAGCGGTTCACCGGCACGCTCGACGCGCGCTCCGATATCTATTCACTGGCCTGTGTACTCTACGAGGCCCTCACCCGGCATCCGCCCTTCAGCGGCACCCCGGCACAGCAGATGCACGCGCATCTGATGTCCGAACCACCGCACGCCTCGCAGGCTGTCCCTGCTGTCCCGACCGCGCTCGACGATGTCATCGCCCGCGGCATGGCCAAGAACCCGGACAATCGCTACGCAAGCGCGGGAGAATTCGCCGCTGCCGCGCGAGCCGCCCTGGACCTGCCTGCACCGGCACGACCGCCCCCGCCGATCCTGGACGCGGCAGCCCCCGGCCCCAGCCCGCCGACCCCCGTCACAACTGCCACCGGCCCGGCGGCGACTCGCCCAGTGACGCACGAGTCCTACGCATCCTCACCTGCCCCTGCCGCACATTCCGATCCACGACGAAATCCTCTGGGACCCAGATGGATATCGGCGGCGGCCGGGATCGCGCTCATCGCTGCGGTGATTCTGTGGCTGTTTACCAGCGGCCTGGATACCGGGTCGGGCCCAGGTACGAGCATCCCGGCGCAGCCTTCTGTTTCGGCGACAACAGCGTCCGGTCCGCTGCCGTCCACGATCGGCGGTCAGCCCGCGGACCCGGCGCACACTGTGTACGACGGCAGTTTCGCCTTCACCGTGAGCGATGTGGTTTCCGGAGTTCTCATCACCGCCCCGGCGAACGCGAACCGCTCCTACACCATCGTGACACTGACGGTCACGAACATATCCGGACGTCAGCAACTGTTCACCATCGCCGCTCAGCGCCTGATCACCGTCGACGGCCGCTCGGTAGCCCCCGATGCAGCCGCCACAGCGAGGCTTCACCCGTACAACGGCGAGTTCTACCAGCTCGCTCCCGGCACCACCACCACGATTCCGCTGGCCTTCGAACTCCCCGACAAGGCGGGCAACAAGAAGGACGATATGGGCAAAAAGAACGACGATAGGAAAGACGTCGCTCCGAGCCATCTGATCCTGCACGGGGAGCCATCGTCACCCGGCGTGACAGTGCCGATCCGCTAGCCGACGCAGATCGTGAGCACGGCCCGATCCGGCGTGTGCTGCGAACCGATCCAATTCTGCTGGCGTGTACGGTCGTTCGCTGCTCGAGACCGTCCCGGTCCAGCGTACGAACCCATCCTGGTACCGGCAGACCCAGGAAAACCGCAACCCTCGTTGCCATCCGCGCGCGCTCGCAGGATGAATGCACACGCAGAAAGCGAAGGAGCATTCGACATGAGCTACGAGAACCTGTCCGGCCGCACCGCCGTCATCGCCGGAGCCGCCAGCGGCATGGGCGAGGCCACCGCATTGCTGCTGGCCCGCAACGGGGCCCGGGTGGCGCTGCTGGCGCGGCGCGCGGACCGGCTCGACACCCTGGCCGCCAAGATCGAAGCCGAGGGCGGGACCGCGCTGGCGGTGCCTGTGGACGTCACCGACTCGGCGAGCGTGACCGCCGCGGCGGATGCGGTGCACGCCGCGTTCGGCCCGGTCGATCTGGTGGTGAACTCGGCGGGCGTCATGCTGCCCAACCCGATCACCGACGGCCGCGAGGACGAGTGGACCCGCATGCTGGAGACCAATGTGGCCGGGCGGCTGCGCATGATCCGCGCCTTCCTGCCGGACCTGCTGGCCGCCGCGGACGCGGGCCGCACCGCCGACCTTGTCAATATCTCCTCGATCGGCGCGCACGTGGCCTTCCCCGGCTACGCGGTGTACGGGGCCACCCAGGCCGCCATCACCCAACTGTCGGCGACGCTGCGCACCGAACTCGGCGCGCGCAAGGTGCGCGTCACCAATATCGAGCCCGGCCTCACCGACACCGAACTCGGCAGCCACATCGACAATGCCGAGCTCAGCGGCGAGCTGGACGGCATGTTCGGGTTCATGGAGTCGCTGCGCGCGGACGATATCGCCGATCTGATCGCCTACACCGCCAGCCGTCCGGCGCACGTGAACCTGCGCCAGGTGGTCGTCCTGCCGACCCAGCAGGCGTGAGCGAACGGGGTACCGCCCGGCGAAATCGGCCGGGCGGCAGCCGCTTCCGTCAGGCCTGCGCGCCCGCCGTATTCAGCACGGTGGCGGTGCCGTAGCCGACGAGCTGTCCGATGGGCAGCGACCCGAGCCGGCCGTGGTGGTCCAGCTCGCCGTCACTGCGCCAGCAGCCCAGCTCCCCGGTGCGGTACATCCGATCGCCGGGCGCACCGTACGGGTCGGCGATCAGCCGGGTTCCGGTGAGCCCCGGCCGGTGATGGTAGCCGCGCGCCAATCCCGCACCGGCCACATAGATTTCGCCGACCACTCCCGGCGGCAGCCGATTCATCCCCTCGTCCAGCACATAGCAGCGGGCGCCGACCACCGGCCCGCCGATGGACACCGCGGCATGCGGCGCGACCGGGCTCAGCGGGCGGCTCATGGTGGCGCACAGGCCCGCCTCCGCCCAGCCGTAGCCGCTCACGAACGACCTTCCGGCCGACCAGATTCCGGTCAGCTTGGCCGGGCAGGGCGCACCCGCGGTGGCGAGCAGCCGCAGGTGCGGCAGCGGTTCCGCGCCGGGCAGGGTGGCCAGGATGTGCGGGGTGAGCACCGCATGGGTGACCCGGGCGTCCACCATGAGTTCGTACAGGTCCGCGCCCGCGTAGGGTCCGGCCGGGGCGAGCACCAGGGTGGCACCGGATGCCAAGGCCAGCAACAGTTCCCACACTGCGGCGTCGCGGCCCGGTACTGCGGCGGCCAGCACCCGCGCGTCCGGATCGGAGTCGCACCGTTGCGCCTGGGTCACCACCAGATCGGCGAGCCCGGCATGGGTGAGGGTCGCACCGCGCACGATGTCGCTCGGTTCGTGCGGATAGACGACACAGGCCGGATGCTGCAGGCGCAGCGGCCGTACCCGTTCCGCATCGGTGACCCGAGCGGTGATCGGGGCCGACCACACCCCCGCCCGTGCGGACGAAGCGGCGCCGAGCCGTTCCAGGGGCTCGATCGGGTCGATCAACAGCCAGTACCCGGCGGCCAAGTCGGGCAGCAGGTCCCGCCGGTGGGCGGCCGTAATCCCCGCGACCGCAGCCGAATCCGTGAGGATCGGGTTGACGCGGGTGATCGGCGCGTCCGGGTCGACCGCGAGGAACGCGGCCCCGGCGTGCGCCACCGCACACACCGCCACCACCCATTCCGGCGAGCGCGGCAGCGCCACCACCACCACGTCCTCGGGGCCGATGCCGGCATCGATCAGTTTGCGCGCCAAGGCATTCGAATGCTCAGCGAGCTCGCGGTAGGTGAGCGTGACGGTCCCGGAGACCACGGCAGCAGCCTCCGGATCGTAGGAGGCGGCCCGGGTGAGCAGCTGGGGTAGCGTCAGCGCGGCGGCCGTGCTGGTGTCGTTCCACCGTCGTAGCTGCCGTTGCCAATCGTAGGGCGAGTCGGTGGAGCTACCGGCGAATGTCGTTGCGGTATCGCAAACATCCGGGGAATCGGCAAGCATTGTCCCTCCCGAAGTCGAGACCTGCGGATCGCATCGGAGCGCGGCGGTTTCGCGCTCCGATTGCGGACAGTACCGCACCGGAGCAGCAAGTCCGCCGCTATTCGATTCGTGCCGCAGATGGACGAATGATCAGGCGACGGGCGGCGCCAGGACGGCGACCGTTCTTCCCGCTGTGATAAACAGATTCCGCAGCTCGCAACGAAAGGACGGCATGGGACAGCCCGCGGATTCGTCCGGAAATCCGGTCTCATCCGAAAAAGCCACGGACCGCGTGGAATTCGAGACCATGCTGCTCGGCCGCTACTCCATTGCCGCCCGCTACCGCCGCGACGGCACCCGCCTCGACCGCAGCGCCTACGTCCTGCTCAGCCGCCTCAGCGTCGAGGGACCCATGTCCATCGGCCAGCTCACCGAGGCCTTCGGCCTCGACACCTCGACCGTCAACCGGCAGTCCGCCGCGCTGCTGCGCGCCGGACTGGTCGACCGCATCCCCGACCCCGTCGGCGGCATCGCCCGCAAATTCCGCATCACCGACACGGGCGAACAGGCCCTGGAGTCCGAGCGGCAGGCCAATACCGATGGCCTCGACCGCGTCATGGTGAACTGGTCGGCCGTCGACGTCGCCGCCTTCGCGAGTTATCTCGAACGCTTCAACACCGATATCGAGCGCCTCGACGGGCGGCCCTGGCCTCGCCCCTGACGGATCGCCGGACTGCGCAGAGGGTGTGCCCCGACTTCAGGCGATGCGCACCGCGACCCGGCCCCGATTGCCGCGGGTCTCGATGAGCTCGAGTGCGGCATCCATCTCGTCGAGCGGAAAGATGGTGTGGCGCGGACGAATCAGCCCGCACGCCAGCAGGTTCCACAGTTCGACACGCCAATTCTCCAACAGATCGGCCCGGGTCCGGCTGAGCAGGCCCATCGAGAAGCCGCCGACGGTCTTCAGGTCACCGAGCAGGCTGCCCGCGTCGATACTTCCGCCGAAAGCACTGAAGGCGATCAGACGACCGTGTGGGCCGAGGATGTCGACGCAGCGCTGAGCCACGTCGCCACCGACGCCATCGAGGACGACGTCCACCCGCTCGGTCCAGGCGTCCGCGTAGGTGACGACCTCGTCCGCGCCACAGCCGCGCAGGAACTCGGCCTTGTCCAGGCTGCCGACGGCGGCGATCACCCGCACCGCACCCAGCGCCCGGGCCAGCTGGACGGCCAGATGCCCGACGCCGCTGGCCGCGCCGGTGACCAGCACCGACTCCCCCGCGACGAACCGCGCCGTCTGCAGCAGGCCCAGGGCGATGACGCCGCCCCGCACCAGCGTGAGCGCGTCGGCGGCATTCACCCCGGCGGGGATCTCGGACATCAATTGCGGTGCGGCGAGAGCATATTCGGCGTAGGCGCCCTCGAAGACCACGCCGCCGACCCGCTTGCCCACCCAGTCGGCGAGGTCCGGCCCGGCCGCCACCACCGTGCCGACGATCTCACCGCCGTCGGGGCCGCCGTCCCGCTGCAGCATGCGCACCAGCCCGAGATGGACGCCCGCCAGCTCGGTGCGCACCAGCAACTGGGCCGGGCCGGGCACGAGATCGGCGGCGGTGACGACGACGGGGCTGCGGCCGGAGAACTGAATCTTGCGCACTGGCAGTGCCTTTCGGTGAGACCCGACGCTGCGGCCAGGGTTTCTATGCTGGTTCTAAAATTAGTGTCGATCCAGTTTCTATGTCAAACATAAAATTTCTCCCGAGTGGAAAGACCCTGCTCAGCACACAAAAAGCGCGACGGCCATCCGGAGACGGCCGCCGCGCCCTGACGTGCGGAACGAGCTAGCTGGGAGTCTTCTCCAACTCCTCCACCGCGTGCTGCCTGGAACCCCACCCCACATGCGCCTCGGCGCGCATGCGCTCGATCATGTGCGGGTAGTGCAGCTCGAACGCGGGACGCTCGGAACGGATGCGCGGCAGCTCGTAGAAGTTGTGCCGCGGCGGCGGGCAGGAGGTCGCCCACTCCAGCGAGTTGCCGTAGCCCCACGGGTCGTCCACGGTCACGACCTCGCCGTACCGATAGGACCTGAAAACGTTCCACACGAACGGCAGCACCGACGCGCCCAGAATGAAGGACCCGATGGTGGAAATGGTGTTCAGCGTGGTGAATCCGTCGCTGGGCAGGTAGTCGGCGTACCGGCGCGGCATGCCCTGCGCACCCAGCCAGTGCTGCACCAGGAAGGTGGCGTGGAAGCCGAGGAAGGTGGTCCAGAAGTGCCACTTGCCCAGGCGCTCGTCGAGCATGCGGCCGGTCATCTTCGGGAACCAGAAGTAGATGCCCGCATAGGTGGCGAAGGCGATGGTGCCGAAGAGCACGTAGTGGAAGTGCGCGACCACGAAGTAGGTGTCGGACACGTGGAAGTCCAGCGGCGGCGAGGCCAGGATGACGCCGGACAGACCACCGAAGAGGAAGGTGACGATGAAGCCGAGCGCGAACAGCATGGGTGTCTCGAAGGTGAGCTGACCGCGCCACATGGTGCCGATCCAGTTGAAGAACTTCACACCGGTCGGCACCGCGATGAGGAAGGTCATGAACGAGAAGTACGGCAGCAGCACCGCACCCGTCGCGTACATGTGGTGCGCCCACACCGCGATCGACAGCGCCGCGATGGCGAAGGTCGCGTAGACCAGGGTGGTGTAACCGAAGATCGGCTTGCGCGAGAACACAGGAATGACTTCGGAGATGATGCCGAAGAACGGCAGCGCGATGATGTACACCTCGGGATGCCCGAAGTACCAGAACAAATGCTGGAAGAGAATACTGCCGCCGTTCGACGGATCGTAGATGTGCCCGCCCAGGTGGCGGTCGAAGGCCAGCGCGAACAGGGCGGCGGTCAGGATCGGGAAGGCCACCAGGATAAGGAAACTCGTCACCAGAATGGTCCAGACGAACACCGGCATCCGGAACAGCGTCATGCCAGGGCAGCGCAGGCAGACCACGGTGGTGATCATATTGACGCCACCGAGGATGGTGCCCAGGCCGGAAACGGCCAGACCCAGAATCCACAGGTCGCCGCCCACGCCCGGGGCGTGCGTGATGTCCGACAGCGGCGTATAGGCGGTCCAGCCGAAGTCGGCCGCACCGCCGGGGGTGAGGAAGCCGGCGGTCGCCATGCTCGCGCCGAACAGGTACAGCCAGTAACTGAGCGCGTTCAGGCGCGGGAACGCCACGTCGGGCGCGCCGATCTGCAGCGGCAGCACCACATTCGCGAATCCGAACACGATCGCGGTCGCGTAGAAGAGCAGCATGATCGTGCCGTGCATGGTGAACAGCTGGTTGAACTGCTCCGTCGAGAGGAACTGCATACCCGGCCGGGCCAGCTCGGCGCGCATGAGCAGCGCCATCAGGCCACCGATCAGGAAGAAGCTGATGGCCGTGGTCATGTACATCATGCCGAGCATCTTGGGATCGGTCGTGGTGATCACTTTGAGGATGAACGAGCCCTTGGGACTGTGCCGGGGCGGAAACGGGCGCACCGCCTCGAGATTCTGTTCGGGCTTTGGAGCAACTGCAGTCACCACATCCTCCTCGGGAGGGTTCCGTCCAGCTCTACCAATCGGGGCACATAGAACGGCGCACAGCGTACCGACAGCAAATCGATCCTCGCCGAAAACACTCCGGTCGGGGTGAACAGCGATTGGAATGCAAGATACTGCAGAGCAACCCTCCGCGTCGATGGCGGTCTCGAACAGGTTTGGTGCGTTGTTCATTGGCAGTTCATCCCGCGCCATCACGAAATACTCACGAGGCAGGGTCCAATATCGGTGCTATGTCTCGATCACTGCGCACCCGCGTTCTCACCGTCGCCGTGGTCGGCAGCCTCGGCACCGTGCTCGCCGTGGGTGCCGCCACCAATGCCCATGGCGAACCCAAGGCAGTGATCCAGGGCCGCACCGAGGTGACCGCCCGGGTCACCGGCGAGAAGCCGGACAACAAGTGCCAGATCGCGGCGTCCGATATCAGCGGTCCGTGGGGCATCGTCGGCGCCGACGGCACCGTCACCCTCACGCTCGGTGCGGTGCACAGCAACGCCAAGAAACTGCGCGTCATCTGCGAGGACCCCAAGCGCGGCGACGCCAGCCTGCACACCGTCCGCTCGGACCGGGTGACCTTCGACGGACTGCTCTCCCCCATCCGCCAGATCATGCACAACCGATTCTTCGGGGCCAGATAGCTGTCTTCGGGGCTAGACAACCGGGTGACCGGCGCGGGCCGATGCGACCGCGGCCCGGACCGCGGGGACGGTCTCGGTGGCGAAATGGTGCGTGGCGCGGTCGCCGCCGGGGTCGACGGGGAGCAGGAATTCGCTGATGCCGTGGGCCAGGGCCACTTCCGTGAGCTGGCCGGGTGTCATGGTGGGGTCGATGATGTAGGCGCGGCGGATCAGAGCCGGGACGCGACCCGCCCCGCGGGCGGCGGCGTCGATGGCGGTCATCATGGCGGCCAGGGTGGCAGGCGGGGCGTAGCCGAAGCTGCCGAGCCAGCCGTCGGCCAGTTCACCGGTCAGGCGCAGGGCACGGGGACCGTAGACGCCGAGCCAGATGCCGATCGGATGGACCGGGCGCGGACCGGGTTTCGCACCGCGCAGCGAATAGAACTCCCCGGCCAGCTGCGAGCGTTCACCCTCACCCCACAGCGCGCGAACGACCGCGATGGCCTCGCGCAGCGCGGCCAGGGCCTGGCCGGGACTGCGGCGGGTGCCGCCCATGGCCTCGATGGCGTCCCAGAACGCGCCGGCACCCAGGCCCAGCTCGACCCGGCCGCCGCTGAGCAGGTCCAGGCTGGCGGCGCTGCGGGCCAGCACCGCGGGCGGGCGCAGCGGGAGGTTCGCGACCGCGGGCATGAGGGTGAGGTTGCGGGTGACGCCGGCCAGATAGGACAGCAGGGTCCAGGTGTCCAGGAAGGCGGGCTGATACGGATGATCCTGCACCGCCAGCACTTCCAGCCCGGACTCGTCGGCGTGACGCACCAGGCGCAGCAGCAGACGCCCGCGCGCCGCCTCGGGCGGCACGAAGATCCCGAACCGGAGCTCATGCCCGTAATCCGCCATAGCGAATATCAAGCTACCGCGCCGTCGGGGGCGCCCGGGCGAAATCGCGCGGATTCGGCGCGTCCGAGCGGCGGCAGCCGTTCCGGATCGTGATCAACTGGCAACCCGATTCCATAGTCGTTGCCGGGCAAGGGAATACAATTGAGACCGGGTCGCCCGGGTCACGACCCGGTCTTTTCGGCAGTGGGCCGCTCGCGAGACGGCCGGGTGAAAGGACGTGCGCGATGCCGGCTCACAGCACGGTGGACATCGCCCTACGGCACCTGAGGGGAGTGGATCCCTCGGCGTTGCACCACGCGCGGAACCGGTTGGCGGAGACCGGAATCGCACGGCTGGGATTTCTGCTCCCGCACCGGGTCAAACGGGCCCTCGCGGCCGAGGCGCTGACCCTGCTCGATCATCACAAACAGTGGGGCGACCTGCTGCCCGAGGGCGAGGGCCTGGCCCGGCAGCAGGTCGACCTGACCGAGCAGGAGGTGGCCGCCCACGCCTCCTGCATCCCGCGGCTCTACGACTGTGAACCCTTGCGGCACAGCCTTTCCGTGGTCGCCGCCGAACCGGTCCTGGCCCGCCCCGAGGCCGAACGCTACCGCGTGAGCCGCCTGCACCACGACGACTCGGCCGACCAATGGCATTGGGACGAGTACGCTTTCGCCCTCGTCCTGGTGGTGGAGTGCCCGCCGCTGGCGGACGGCGGCTTCGTGCAGACGGTCGCGCACACCCGCCGCGACTGGGATCACGCCGACATCTACCGGACCCTGACCCGCAATCCGATCCACTCGTGGGAGATACAGCCCGGCGACCTCTACCTGATGCGCACCGACACCACCCTGCACCGCGTGCACCCCTTCGCGCACGGCCGCCGCACCATCGTCACGATGACTTTCGCGTCGCGGACCGACACCGAGCGGGAAGTCCCGTGGCGGGCGGCCGAACTCGCGCCCCGATAGCAGACACGCCGCGCAGAGCTGGGAGTTTGCGCCAACAGGTCGACGTGGGCTGAATCATATAGAGTGATAGCCTGATTAACCGATAACGCAGCGGGGGGCAGCGTCGCCGCACCGTATCCGCTCCGGGCAGTTGTGCCCCACCCGGCCAAGGCGGCTCCCATGGACCTTCTGAACCCGCTCGACGCGATCTTCCTGGCCATCGAATCCCGCGAGCATCCCATGCACGTGGGTGGCTTGCAGCTGTTCGAACCGCCCGCCGACGCGGGCCCCGACTTCACCCATGAGCTCTTCGCGGCGATGGCGGCGAAAACCGAAGTCCGCACCCGATTCCGGCGCAAACCGAGTCGGCTGCTGGGCGGCTTCTCGAGCCTCGCCTGGTCCCATGCCGAGACCGTGGATCTGGGTTACCACCTGCGGCGTTCCGCGCTGCCCGCGCCCGGCGGCATGGGTGATCTGCTGGACCTCACCGAGCGCCTGCACGGCATCCTGCTGGACCGGCACCGCCCGCTGTGGGAGGCCCGGCTCATCGAGGGCCTGTCCGATGGCCGCTTCGCGGTCTACATGAAGATGCACCACGCCCTCATCGACGGCGTCTCGGCGATGCGATTGCTGCAGCGCACCCTCACCGACGACCCGTTCGACAGCCGGCTCACCGTCCCGTGGGGCACGGCGCCGGTGCCGCGCGACGACGGCGCCGAACCCGAAAGCCCCTGGACGCAGTTGCGCCGGGCGGTGCCGAGGATCCTGCGCGCCACCGGATCGATCGCCGCGCCGTTGCGGGGCGCCATCGACGGACGGCTCACGCTGCCCATGACCGCCCCGCGCACCATGTTCAACACCTCCATCGGCGGGGCCCGGCGCATCACGGTGCGGTCCTGGCCGCTGGAGCGGATCAATGCGGTCCGGCTGGCCACCGGGGCCACCGTCAACGACATCGTGCTGGCCATGAGCGCTGCCGCACTGCGCGCCTATCTGCTCGAGCGTGACGCACTGCCGGACGAGCCGCTGATCGCCATGGTGCCGGTCAACATTCGCAGCTCCGCCGAATCCGATACCTCCGAGGGCAATCTGGTGGCGGCCTGCCTGGCCAACCTCGGCACCCACATCGAGGATCCGGCGGTCCGGCTGGAAACCATCAGTACCTCCATGCGCGACGCCAAACGGGTGTTCACGCAATTGCCGAAGCTGGAGGCCATGCTGCTGTCGGCCGCGCTGATGACGCCGTTCGGGGTGTCGCTACTACCGGGCTTCGAAGCACTGCCGCGCATGCCGTTCAACCTGGTGATCTCGAATGTGCCCGGGCCGCGCAAACCGGTCTATATGCAAGGTGCGCGTCTGGACGCCAATTACCCGCTGTCGATTCCGTTCGAATCGCAGGCCATGAACATCACGCTGACCACCAATGGCGACAATCTGGATTTCGGCCTGGTCGGCTGCCGCCGCACCGTGCCGGATCTCGATCGCATGACCGACCACCTGGAGAACGGCCTGGCCGAGCTGGAGCGAGCAGTCGCCTGACGCCTCGTGGCAAGGGGCCGCGCAGAGCCTCATTACGCTGGTCCGCGTGGAAACATCGTGGCCCGAACTGCGCACCGAGTGCCTGATCCTCGAGGACGAGGCGGTCCTGGCCCTGAACAAGCCGGCCGGGATCTCGGTGACGGGCGAACGCCACGACACCGACATCGTGGAAATGGCCGCGGCGCAGGGCGAGACGCTGTATCCGGTGCACCGGATCGACAAGGTCACCTCGGGTCTCGTCCTGCTGGCCAAGGAGCTGCCCGCGCACGGGCAGCTCACCCGGCAGTTCAACAAGCGCACCGCGGAGAAGGCGTACCTGGCCGTCACCGCCTCCACGGGCCTGCCCGACCGCGGCGTCATCGACCTGCCGCTGAGCGTGGGCCGCAAGAACCGGGTGCGAATCGCCGCGCCCCGCGAGAGCATTCACCGCGCGGGCGACACCTGGCTGGTCGACGAGCAGGAGGTGGCGGCGGGCAAGAGCTATCCGTCGGTCACCGAATTCATCACCCTGGCCCGCACCGATTCCCACACCGTGCTGGCACTGCGCCCGATCACCGGGCGGCGGCATCAAATTCGCGTGCACCTGGCCTGGATCGGTCACCCCATCGTCGGCGACCCGCTGTTCGACCGGTCCGGCGTATTTCCCCGCACGCATCTGCATTCGTGGCGTTTGACCCTGGACGCGGCGTGGCGTCCCACCGGCACACTCGAACTGGAGGCCGAGCCCGGCGCCGACTTCTGGCGGATCGGCGACACCCCGGTCACCACCGATCCGCGGCAACTGTTGAGCAGCGCAAGCGAACTCATGACGCGCACCACATCGACCGGTTATTGATGCGACTTCGCTATATTGGGTGGCGGGTCTCACCGAGACCGCATCAGGGCAGGTCAATTAGCCTGAATGGGGTGACCGCGGTGCGGCGGCACAGCCGGGCGCAATGATGCTGCCCTTCACAGAAAGCGAACGCCGATGGTTCTGCTGGCTCAGCTCAGTGACACCCATTTCAATATGGGCGCCCGCAATGTCGAACGCGCCGAACGGGTGATGGCCTTTCTCGCCGAGCTGCCGCAGCGACCCGACGTCATCATCGTCACCGGGGACATCGCCGACGAGGGCGATGTGGAGGAGTACCAGCAGGCGCGCGCGGCCCTGACCGCCGATCTGCCCGTGCTGATCCTGCCCGGCAATCACGACGACCGCGCCAATATGCGCAGCGTGCTCTTCCCCGCCACCTCGGGCACCGGACCGATCAACCAGTCCTACCGGGTCGACGGCGTGACCCTGGCCCTGCTGGACTCCAGCATCCCCGGCAAACCGGAGGGCATGCTCGAGGACGAGACCTACGACTTCCTCACCGAGTTGCTGGCGGCCGCCCCGGACGATGACGTTGTGCTGGTGGCCATGCACCATCCGCCGGTGCCGGTGCAGTCCACCGTCGTGGATCCCATCCGGCTCACCAATCCGGAGCGCCTGGCCGAGATCGTGGCGGGCGACGACCGCATCACCGCCGTCCTCACCGGCCACGTGCACGCCGGGCTCATGACCCAGTTCGCGGGCAAGCCGCTGATCGTGGCGCCCAGCGTCTCCTCCACCATCGGCTGCGAATGGGAAACGGCCGCACCGGGACACGTGCCGATCGATTTCGCGCCCGACCCGTCGATGATCTTCCACTCCATTACCGACGGCCGGCTGCTGTCGATGTTCCGGCCCATCGCCATGGGCGGCTGGCTCAGCGAACCGACGGAGTGAGCGCGCCACGCCGGTAGGCCGAGGGCGTGGTGCCGGTCCAGCGTTTGAAGGCGTGAATGAAGGTGGATGCCTCCGCGTAGCCGAGCCGGATCGCCACATCGCTCACCGACAGCGGTGTGGCCGTGAGCATTTCCTCTGCCAGTGCGCGCCGCACCTCGTCCAGCAGTTGCCGGTAGCTGGTGCCCGCCGTGTCCAGGTGGCGGCGCAGGGTGCGGGTGCTCATATTGAGATCCCTTGCCACCGAATCGATTCCGGGCGGCACCGCGAAGCCGTCCAGGCCGCCGCGCGGCACCAGCAGCTCCCGCACCTCGGCGGCGATGCCGGTGCGGGCGCGGCGGCGGGAGACCAGTTCGGTGCACTGCGCCAGGCACATGGCCCAGGTGTGCTCGTTGGCCTGCGGCAGCGGCTGCTCCAGGATCGCCGGATCCATGGTGAACAGATTGTGCTCGGCCTCGAAATTCGGTGTCAGACCATAGATTTCGGTGTAGAGGCGGAGGTCGGGCGGCGGCTCGAAATCGAAATCGGCGCGCAGCAGTTCGACGCGGTGACCCATCAGGTCCGACAGCATCTGGAACATGGCGGTGACGTCGCGTTCCACCAGGAAGCGGCGGACGTCGGCGGGCACCCGCTCGTCATGGATGCGGGCCACGAATTCGCCCGGCCGCCAGCGGGCCGCCGGAATGCAGAAGGTGAAGCTGAGCTCCAGGTAGCGCAGGGCGAGGGAGATGGCCTCACCGAGAGTGGGACTGCTGACGCAGGCGAAGCCGAAGATACCGAAGGTGGTGATGCGGTACCGCCGGCCCACCTCCAGCCCGAGATCGGGGCGGGCGCCCAGTTCACGCACCAGGTTCCGGATCACCGCCAGTTCGGTGTGCGCGTCGATCTGCTCGTCCGGATTGGCCAGTTGCTTCTCGTTCAACCCGCTGCCCTGCAGCATGCGGGCCGGCGGGACCCCGTGCTCGCGCGCGAATCCGACCATGAGGGCGACACTCGCCACGCCGCGCGGGAAATTCCAGTCGCGAATCCCCGCCTCCTGCACCGTGCCCATAGCCTGATTATGGCCGAAATTCTCGATCCGGTCGCCCACCAAATCGAACGCTCGCTCCTACAGTGAGAAGAGTCTTCGATGTGAGGAGCACCACAATGCCGTCCATCATCATCATCGGCGCCGGATTCGGCGGGCTCGGCATGGCGATCGAGTTGCAGCGCAATGGCTTCCGCGAGTTCACCATCCTGGAGAAGGCGGCCGATCTGGGCGGGGTGTGGCGGGAGAACACCTACCCCGGGGTGGCCTGCGATGTGCCGTCACCGCTGTACTCGTTCGCGCACGAGCCCAAACCGAAGTGGCGGCAGCGGTATTCGACACGCGAGGACATCTGGGCGTACATGCACGGGATCGCCGAGCGGCATCGGCTGCTGGACCACATCGTGTTCGGGGCCGAGGTCACCGAGGCGGACTTCGACGAGACGACCGGGCAGTGGACGGTGCGCACCGCCGATGGGGTGACGCGCACCACGGATGTGCTCATCCCGGCCGCGGGGCAGCTGTCGCGCCCGGCCATGCCGCCGATTCCTGGCATCGGACTCTTCAGCGGGGAATCGTTCCATTCGGCGCAGTGGGATCACGGGGTCGAACTGGCCGGCAAGCGGGTGGCCTGCATCGGGACCGGGGCCAGCGCGATCCAGTACATTCCCGAGATCCAGCCGCAGGCCGCTCAGCTGACGGTGTTCCAGCGCTCCGCTGCCTGGGTGCTGCCCAAGTTCGACACCGACTACAAGCCGGTGCATCAGCGGATCCTCATCTCGATTCCGGGAATGCCGAGGGCCGAGCGCCTTTCGTGGTGGCTGATCGGCGAGTTCATATCGCTGGGGCTGGTCGAGTTCCCCGGCATCGTGCGCGCGGTCGCGCGGATCGCGGAGAAGCATCTGGAGGTGAAGGTCGAGGATCCGGAGCTGCGCGCCAAGCTCACCCCCGACTACCCCATCGGCTGCAAGCGCGGACTGTTCTCCAACGACTACTTCCCGGCCCTCACCCAGCCCAATGTGCACGTGGAGACCACCGCCATCAGCGAGATCGTCCCCGAGGGCGTCCGCACCGCCGACGGCGTGCTGTACGAGGCCGACGTCATCATCTACGGCACCGGCTTCAAGGGCACGGAATTCCTGTGGCCCATGAAGATCCGGGGCCGCGGCGGCCGCAACCTGAGCGACGTGTGGGACGGCGGCGCCCACGCCTACCTGGGCATCACGGTCCCCGAATTCCCCAATATGTTCATGGTCTACGGCCCCAACACCAATCTCGCCGCCGGATCCGTCATCTACATGATCGAATCCCAGGCCCACTACATCCGCCACGCCCTGCAACTCCTCGCCGAACGACCGCGCACCTGTCTGGAAGTCCGCCCCGAAGCCGAGCTGGCCTTCAACGACGCCCTTCAGCAGCGCCTGGCCCGCACCCCGTGGAACTTCTGCACCAGCTGGTATCGGACACCCTCCGGCCGCATCACCAACAACTGGCCCGGCACCACCCGCAGCTACCGCCGCCGCACCCGCTCCCTCCGCCTCCCCGATTACACCTTCACCCCGATCCGAGGCTGATCAGCAAAACGGGTTGGCCTGAGTCGGCCTGGACGCGAAATCCCTTGCCCACCAAGTCATCTCAACCATGCGAGGAAACACGGTGCCGGCAGCAGACGGCGGGCGATCCGCTTGGGCCGTCTGCCACCAGCATCGAACCTTCCCGATTCCTCGGCTTCACCGCTCAATGAGAATCAGATGCTCAATGAGAATCAGAAGGGCAACCCCGTTGGTCAGTACTGGTGGCAGCTGTCGGTGACCTGGCGCAGGTGCGGACCGAAATCCGAGTTGATGTCGGTGGGCGCGCCCATCTGCTGCTGTTCGGCGAGCAGGGCCTCGAAGGCGAGGCGCCGCTGCCAGGCCGGCTGGTCGTAGGCCATCCGGAACGCGGCCTTGCGCGCCGGTGCGGCATCGAGCTGCGCCGCGATCTGGGGCTCCACCTGGTGGAAGGCGGCGTCGATCTGATCGAACGAGCAACTCGAGCTCAACAGCGGTTCGAGATCGCTCATCGGATCGGCCCCCGCCACTCCGGCACCGGACAGTGCCGCACCGGCGGCGAATCCGGCAATCGTCACTGCAATCACGCCTGCGTACCGCGCACTGATCAACCTCATGTGAGACCAACCTTTCGTAGTAGCTGGATCTGCGGATGACAACCGGCCCTCGGCCGGCCGGACCGAAGGGTAGCCGAGGGCATCGGGGGCCGGAGAGCTGGACTCCGCACAACACCTTTGTCGCCGTGCGCGAGTCATCGTTGACCGCGCGTACCAGGCCACCTAGTTTGTTCTCCGATGCGCCGGAATTCTTACCGGCGCAAGCAGTGGTCCGTGGTATCTGGAGCGTCGGCCGATACACACTGGAGGCGTTTTGAAGCTCGATGCCGCACGGTTCGGGAAACGCACGAAGAGATCGACCAAGCTATCGAAAACAATCCGATACTGGTGGCGCGCCGGACTCATCGGCGCAGTCACACTGCTGACGACGGCAATCGCGGTGCCCAGCGCCCGCGCCGATATCCCCTTCCCCGACAACGATCCGTTCTACGCGGCGCCCGCCGACCTGGGACAATTCGCGAACGGGTCGGTTCTCAACTCCCGGCCGATCTCGGTGTTCGGGCAGTCGCTGCCGGTAACGGCCTGGCAGGTCCAATACCGAACCACCGGCTCCAGCGGCGAGGCCGCCGCCGATATGGCCACGGTGTTGAAGCCCAATACCCCGTGGAACGGGCCGGGTGACCGCCCGCTGCTGGCGTTCCAGGTCGCCGAGGACAGTCTCGGAACGCGGTGCGCGCCATCGTTCGCGCTGCGCGGCGGACGCGGCTTCTCCATCATCACCACGCTGCTGGATGTCCCGTTCCTGGCTCAGGCGCTGTGGCGCGGCTGGGCGGTGGTGGTATCCGACTACCAGGGCCCGCAGTCCCGTTTCTTCGACGGCGTCAATTCCGGCCGGGCCGTGCTGGACAGCGTGCGTGCCGCCAAATCCTTTGCCCCGCTGGGTATTACCGCGAACAGCGCGCTCGGCGCGTGGGGCTATTCGGGCGGCGCCTTCGCCACCCTGTGGGCCATGCAGCTGCGGTCGAGCTACGCACCCGAACTCCGGTTCGCGGGCGTGACCTCCGGCGGCGTGCCCGTGGACATCCCCTCCATGATGCGCGGGGTGGACGGCGGCTTCCAGGCCGGGCTCGCCGTGCTCATCCTGATCGCCCTGGCGCGCAACGATTTCGGCACCGGGCTGGCCAAGACACTCAATGACAACGGCCGCACGCTGCTGGCCCGGGAGGCCGGCTCGTGCGCCGGCGATCTGGTTGTCCACCACGCCATGCGGCACCTCGACGAATACTCGACCGCACCGAATCTCATCGGCAGCCAAGCGTTCAAGGCCGCCGCCAGCCGTCAGGAACTGGGCGCCCAGGCCCCCGATACCCCGCTGTACCTCTACCACAGCAATGCCGACGACGTGATCCCGGTGGGAGGCTTCAGCGCCCTCGTCGACCGCTACTGCTCCCTCGGCGCAAACCTGACCGCCATCCACTCACAGATACCCGGCCACAACCCCGCAGCGGTCGTGGAATCCCTGGGAGCCTTGAACTTCCTGTCCGACCGCTTCGCCGGCAAACCGATGCCCTCCGGCTGCAGCGTGCGCTGAGGCGCTCACTGCGAGATCGGCCGCTACCCGCCGAAGGCGGCGAGGCCGGATTGCCAGGCGGCCTCGAGGTCGGCGTCGCTGGGAAAGCGGCCGTCGATTTCGAGGCTCACCATGCCGTGGGCGAAGGCCCAGAGGGCGCGGGCTCGGGCCGGGTCGCCGCCGACCGCCGTGACGAGTGGTTGTGCCGTGCGTTCTTCCAGATCGGGCGGGAGTAGGTCGCGGCGGAGTGGACGGTAGTTCATGAGGCGGTATACGTGCGGGTGGGCCAGGGCGTAGTCGCGGTATGCCTTGGCCACGCCCGGGAGGCCCCGTGTGGAGGCGGTTTCCAGGGCCTGCGCCACCTCGGTGAAAGCCTGGGCCACCACCAGGGTTTCGAGGGCGGTCTTGTCGGGGACGTGTTTGTAGAGGGAGGGGGCTTTGATGCCCAAGGCCTCGGCCACGTTTCGCATGGTCAAGGCCTCGGGGCCCCGGGTGTCCAGGAGGGTGCGAGCGGCGGCGGCGATCTGCCGCTGCCGCTCGGTGAGTGGTCCGGTCCGGTCAGGCACGGAGGAATCCGTCCGCCGTGCGGAGGCCGTAGCCGGCGCTGCGATCGATGCCGATGTGCAGCATCCAGGCCAGGAGGAAGGTGAACAGGGCCGGGATCTGGAGGGGGGCAAAGGCGTACGCGACGGCCAGGGTCAGGGGGATCCAGGTGCGGTGGGCGGTGTTGTAGAACGGGACGGCCCGGCGAGGCAATTGGCCCTGCTGCACAGGGTCTATCGTGCCGATCGCGGCGAAGAAGGTGAGGTCGGGGGCGATGAGGCCGGCCGTCAGGGCCAGCCAGGAGCCGGTGCCGTGATTGACGCCCTCGAGGATGGCGAAGGCGGCGAGGAAGACGGTCCAGGTGATCCATCCGGCCTTGCGGACGAGGGCCGGGACGCGGTGATCGGTGGTGGCCGGCAGGTTGGCGGCGATGATGGTCATCGGACCCTCCGAGGCTTCTAACTGGAGCTAACGTTGTTAGCCACCACGTTAGGCTAACGTCGTTAGCCAGTCAACCCCGGAGGTTCAGGCGGCCATCGGCTCAGCCTCCGGGGCGGGCGAACCAGCCGATTCCGCGGGATGGAAGCCCGGCAGGAACCGGTCCACGAACGGGATCATCAGCTGGATCAGCGGTCCGATGGCGAACGCGTACACGACCGTGCCCACTCCGACACTGCCGCCGAGGATCCAACCGACGGACAACACCGTC
Organism: Nocardia sp. CA-151230; assembly: GCF_050942175.1. Taxonomy (NCBI): domain Bacteria; kingdom Bacillati; phylum Actinomycetota; class Actinomycetes; order Mycobacteriales; family Nocardiaceae; genus Nocardia; species Nocardia sp. CA-151230. The sequence continues at coordinate 783,877 of NZ_CP192061.1, read as the reverse complement.
GCCTCCAGCCCTGTCCGGATGACCCACACCGGCTTGCCCGTGCGCCGAACCAGGCCAGTCATCAGGCCATCGCGCGGACCCGGCCCCATGCCCGCGCCGATATAGAGCACCGTCGCAATCGCATTGAGCACCACCGCCGCTCCCATGGCCGCGATCCGGATCGGCAATGCGTGCAACTCCGGCAGCAACCACAGCCCCGCGTCCACCGAGACGCCGATGACCACGACATTGCTGACCGTGCCCAGACCCGGCCATTGCCGCAGGGGAATCCAGGCCAGCAGTACCGCCGCGCCCATAATCGCCACGACCGTACCGAAACTCAGCGGCACCTGATCGGCCACGCCCTGATGGAACACATCCCATGGATCCAGGCCGAGCGCGGCGCGGATCATCACGGCCATGGAGAACCCGTACAACCAGAGTCCGACATACAGGGCAATGAGGCGGCGCAACAACATTGACCGAGCATGGCGGCAACTGGCATGCAACCGGTAGAGCCAGTCGCAAAGATCTGGATATCAAGGTGGATATATCTTTTCGTACAAGAAACCGCGCAACGCCGTAGTTACGACGCGCGGAGACGCCGTTGACCGCGAGGACCGGACCGACGTAATTTTGATTCTCCGATGCGCCGGAATTCTTGTCGGCGCGAACAGCGGGTCCGTGATGTCTGGAGCGTCGGATGATTCGACGCTGGAGGCGTTATGCGGCGGGACGGCGCATGGTTCGGGGTACGCACGCGCGGATTCACGGGGCGCTCACCCAAGGTTCGACATCGGTGGCGCGCCGGACTGATCGGCGCGATGACCCTGCTGGCGGCCGTCGCGGTGCCCGGCACTCGCGCCGACATCCCCTATCCCGACGATGATCCGTTCTACGTCGCGCCGATCAACCTGGGAGAGTTCGCAAACGGGGCAATTCTCAACTCCCGGCCGATCGCCGTCTTCGGACTGCCGCTCCCGGTGGCGGGCTGGCAGGTGCAGTACCGCACCACCGATTCCGCCGGGGAGGCCGCCGCCGACGTGGCCACCGTCATGACGCCGCTCACGCCCTGGACCGGTCCCGGCGATCGCCCGCTGCTGTCGTATCAGATCGCCGAGGACAGCCTCGGAACCCATTGCGCCCCATCGTTCGCGCTGCGCGGCGGGCGCGACTTCTCCATTGCCACCACCCTGCTGGACATACCGTTCCTGGCCGAGGCGCTGCGCCGCGGCTGGGCCGTGGTGGTGTCGGACTACGAGGGCCCGCAGTCCCGCTTCTTCGACGGCGTGAACTCCGGCCGGGCCGTGCTGGACGGCGTGCGCGCAGCCAAATCCTTTGCACCACTCGGTATCACGGACGCCAGCCCGCTAGGAGCCTGGGGCTACTCCGGCGGCGCCTTCGCCACCCTGTGGGCCATGCAGCTGCGGGCGAGCTACGCGCCCGAGATCTGGTTCGCCGGCGTGACCTCCGGTGGCGTACCCGCCGATATCCCCGCCATCGCGCGCGGCGTGGACGGCGGCTATCAGGCGGGGCTCGCGGTGCTGATCCTGCTCGCCCTGGCGCGCAACGATTCCGGCTCCGGACTCGCGGACACGCTCAATGACAGCGGCCGGGCGCTGCTGGCGCAGGAGGCGGCCTCCTGCGGCGGCGATCTGGTGGTCCGCCACATCTTCGGGCACGTCGACGACTACTCGAGCGTCCCGGACATCCTCGACAGCCAAGCCTTCCGGGCCGCCACCAACCATCAGGAGCTGGGCGACTGGGCCCCCGACGTGCCGCTGTACCTGTACCACAGCAACAATGACGACGTGATTCCATCGGCGGGCTTCAGCGCCCTCGTGGACCGCTACTGCGCGCTGGGCGCGAACCTCACCGCCGTGCACTCGGCGATACCGGGCCACAATCCGGCCGCTGCGGGAGAAGCCTTGGGGGCCATGAACTTTCTGTCGGATCGCTTCGACGGGGATCCGGTGGTCGCCGGGTGCACCGTGCGCTGACGATCGTCCGCAGCGGTCGGTGCACCCGCGCCAGTGCGTTACCGGTCGCCGGGCTGTGCCCACTTGGTGCTGCCGGGCTCCGCGTTCAGCGTGTTGATCAGCTCGATGCCGGCGATGAGCAGGGCGGGCCCGCCGACCACCAGGGTGCCGATGACCGCGCCGACAGCCGCGGCGACCGGGACGGTCGCCAAACCGAAAGCGCCACCGAGGAATCCGATCGCGCCGACCGCCGCACCCAGCGCCAGGCCCAGGAAGCTGCCGATGGCCGTGCCGATGCCGAACTGGGTGCTGAACGCCTCCATGGCGCGCTGATTCTCGTTCGTCGAGGCCACCGGGTGCAGTGCCGGCGTGGCCGCGGCGACATCCTTGACCGCGGTCAGGGACAGGGTGGCGCCGTCATCGCTGACCGTGCCCGGCACCGGGTAGCTCAGGCCGTCCTGCTCGAAGGCCAGCGGCAAGCTGAGGACGGTCGCGCCCGCGGAGTCCTTGACGTTCACCGCTCGCCCGGCCAACTCGAAGCTGCCGTTGGTGAGGGTGGTGACAACGGTAGTGCCGACCAGCCGGGTCTGGTAACCGATGTCGGGCACCGCCGGATCCGCGTGTGCCACACCGGCTCCGGCGATGGCGACTGCCGTGACAACCGGCGCGGCGATGGCGGTGATCTTGCGCAGCATCATGGGTCTTCCAATCTTGATCAGGTGTTTGTGGCAACACACGGCTCAGTTGAAAGAATTCCCCCCTTTGCGACTGTGAGCCCGTGCTGCATAAGCAACGCGTTCTACTGGCACGGTAGCGTAGCGCGCGGCACCGACACCGCGAATTATTTTCGGCTCGAGTGTTGCTAGAAGAGCAGTTCGACGCCGATACCCAAGGCGCACACCAGAGCCACCACCAGCAGCGCCACCACGTCGGCGCGCCCCGGCGATCCCGGGCGGGCGGTCAGCTCGCCGGTGCCACCGCGGGTGGTGATGGCCTCGCCGAGTTCACCCGCACGTCGGCTCGAGACAGCCATGCTCGCGGTCAGAATGTCGACGAGCGGGTTCTCCGACGCGCGATGCAGCAGCGAATCCTTGGGCCGCAGTTTGCGAGCCGCGCGCAGGATGCGCATCTCCTCCATCAGCAGCGGCAGGCCGCGCAGGGTCAGCGCGACCACCACCGCCCACTCGTCGACCGGAATCGCGTGCCGGACCCCATTGCGTGTCCAGCCGATTCGCTTCAGCGGCGCGCCCAGTCGGGCCAGCGCGGGCGCCACCTCACCCATCGGCGTGGTCCAGGCGACCAGGAACGACGCACCCAGCAACAGGAAGCCGAACAGGACCACCTGCGCGTACCGCAGCAGCGCCGACGCGCCGACGGGCGCGTTGATGGCCGCCCCGATCAGCACGCCCGCCCACAACCACCACGGGAGGCGGGGCAGCGTGCCCAGCGGCAGCTTCGCCAGCAGGAACACCGCCACCAGGAACAGCGTCGCGACACCCAGCAGCGCCCAGGACGGGATGAACATGAGCAGCACGCTGACGGCGAAGACGCCGATCATCTTGGTACCGGCCCAGAGTCGATGCACGGGGCTGTCGACCGGGACCTCGCGGAGGACGACGCTGCTCATCGGACACCTCCGGTGAAATCCTGAATACGGTTGTCGTGCACTGCGGCGGAACCGTTCTCGACCAGGCGGCCGTCGCGCAGGTGGACGGTGCGGTCGCACACCGCCGCCATGTCGGACACGTCGTGCGAGATGACGATGAGGGTCAGGCCCGAATCCCGCAGCCGGGCAAGCAGTTCCACCACGCCGGCGCGGCCCTCCGGATCGAGCCCGGCCAGCGGCTCGTCGAGCACCACCACCTGGGGGTGGCTCGCCACGATCGCCGCCAGCACCACCCGCTTGGCCTGCCCGCCACTGAGCTCCTCGACCGAGCGCGAGGCCAGTGCCCGGTCCAGTCCCACGGCGTCGAGGGCACGCGCGACCGCGTAACTGCCGCGGCCACCCCAGTCCTCGATCTCGGTGCCGACGTCCTGGCGCTGCAATTGCAGGCGGGAATGCTGGAAGGCCAGCTGCACGGCCCCGATCCGCTTGTGCACCGGACGGGTGGTGCCCATGGGTTCACGCAGCACACAGGTGCCGGCGGTGGGCATGGTCAGCCCGGCCATGATCCAGGCCAGCGTGGACTTTCCGGAACCGTTGCCGCCCACGATGAGCAGGGCTTCGCCCCGGCGCACGCTCAGGTCGATGTCGTGCAGGGCGGGCGCCTCCCAGGGGGTGCCGCGGTTGTAGGTGTGGCCGACGCCCCGCAATTCGAGGACGGCGGCGCCCATGGGCCGGCGGCGTGGATCGCGGACGGGGCGCGGCCAGGCGGGCAGATGGCCGACCGACCGGCCCTGTTCCAGATGGACCACCCGGTCCGCGGCGGCCGCGTCCGCCTCGTGATGGGTCACCAGGACCACGGCCATCGGATGTCTGCGCGGCAGGTCGGCCAGCAATGCGACCAGGTCGCGACGTCCCTCGGGGTCGATCATCGAGGTCGCCTCGTCGGCGATGAGCAACGTGGGCTGCCGGGCCAGGGCGGCGGCCACCGCGAGCCGCTGCTGCTGGCCACCCGACAGGGTCGAGGTCTCGCGGCCGCCCATACCGGCCAGGCCGACCTCGGACAGCAGTCCGTCGATATCGACGGCCGCGGCATCCGCGGTGGGCAGGCCCCACACCACGTCATCCGCGACGAGCACGCCCAGCGTCTGGCTCTCCGGTCGCTGCAGCACCATGGCGGTACCGCCACGCACGCCCAGACCCGCCGCGCCCAGCCGGGTGACTGTGCCCGCGGTGGGTGGGCGACCCGCGAGAATCCTGGTGAGCGTCGACTTTCCGGACCCGTTGTGGCCGACCACCGCCACGAATTCGCCGACGTCGACGGTCAGGTCGATATTGTGCAGCGCATCGGTGCGCGCTCCCCAGTATCGGAACGCGACCTCCCGCAACGTGACCGGCAGCGGCGCGACCGGACGCGGGTCCGCGGGCGCGTCCAGCAGGCTGTCACGGCCCGGCAGCCAGGACAGGCGATCCAGCACCCGCCCGAGCACGAACCAGGAGAACACTCCGCTGACCACCATGGCGGCGATGATGCCGCCGCCCACGAAGGCCCACCACCAGTGCAGGACGGTGTCGGTGTAGTCGGCCACGGCACGGCCCAGCGGCTCCAGCGAAGACTGGCGCGCCGCAAGGTTTTCGATGCCTGCCGCGGAGTTGCGGATGCTGTCGAACAGCAAGTGCCGCGACTGGGCGAATACCAGCAGCATGCCGACCGTCAAGGCGGCCATCACGGATCCGGCCACCGCCGACAGCGCCACCACCGCGGGCAGACCGCCTCGCCTGCGCTTGACAGTGCCGATGATTCCACCGATCACGGCGACGCCGACCAGGTTCTCGGCGGGCAGCAGCCCCGCCGCGACGAAGGTCACCAGCGCCCCCGCGATGGTGGTCGCCAGCTGCGCGCGGAACCGGTGCCGATGCGCCAGCAGCCCCATGGGCACCGCCGCCACCAGTTGCAGCGCAGCCGCGAACGGCACCAGCGACCCGAGCGTCACCAGCCCCACCGTCGCCCCGCCCAGCACGGCCGAGGCAGCCAGCTCGATGGGCCGCAACGCCCCCGTCGGAAGCGTCGCCTCAGCACTGCTCCCGGCACTGGACACCCCGACCTGCTCGGCCAGCCCACCGCGAATCCGGTACGAATCGGTCACGCCTACCAGTCTGCCGTGTCCGCACCCCAACCCACCGCGACCTCTCAACATCTCCACAGACTGCGGGCAGTGCCGCCACAAATATCAGCGGTCGATCAGCGGAAACACCGACTTCTATGGCATGGCCCACCCGGCGGTCACGCGGATGGGACCGCAGCGCGGGCCGCTAGGCCGGGTGCTGGTCGATGAGGTTGGCGAAGATGTGGGTGATGCGGGTCGTGAGGGCTTCGGGGGTGGTGCCGGATTGGGTTGCGCGGAGGCCGAATTTGCCGTCGACGGTGAGGGCGGCCATGCCGTGAGCCAGCGACCACCAGGCCAGGGCCATGGTTTCGGCGTCGGTGGCGGGGAGGAAGCCGGAGCGGACGGCGTCGGCGACGGCGGATTCGAGGACGGCGTAGGCGGCGTCGCCCGCGGCCTCGGTGTCGGGGTGCTTCTCGGGCTGGGACAGCTCGGGGCGGAACATGATCCGGAAGTAGGCGGCGTGGTCGCGGGCGAAGCCGACGTACCCCTCGGCCATGGCTAGCAGGGCGGCGCGCGGATCGGGGGCGGCGGCGCGGGCGGATGTCATTGCGGCGCCGAGGATTTCGAAACCGCGGGCGGCGAGTGCGGACATCAGGGCGGCGCGGTCGGCGAAGTGGTGGTAGGGCGCGCCGGGGCTGACGCCGGCTTCGCGGGCGACCTTGCGCAGGCTCACCGCGGCCAGGCCCTCGGACTCGATCAGCTGCAGGGAGGCGCGCAGTAGTTCCTCGCGGAGGTCTCCGTGGTGATAGCGGTCCTTGGTCGGCGGCATGGGATGAGCGTAAGGGGTTGACGGCTCCCGGCCTCGGAATCTATACATTGTTCAGATTCTAAGCACTGCTCAGATTGGAGTCAGGCAATGTCCGATCTCGTTCTCGTCACCGGCGCCTCCGGCTATGTCGCGGGCCATGTCATCCAGGAACTGCTCGGCCAGGGCTATCGGGTGCGCGGCACCGTGCGCTCGGCCGCCCGTGCCACCGCGGTGGCGGAACTACTGCCCGGCGTCGAGCTGGTCGAGGCCGATCTGGGTTCGGACGCGGGCTGGGCCGCGGCCGTTGCGGGCTGCCGCTTCGTGCTGCACACCGCCTCGCCCTTCCCCTCCGGCGTCCCCGACCACGAGGACGAACTCGTCCGCCCCGCCGTGGACGGCACGCTGCGGGTGCTGCGCGCGGCCGCCGGGAGCGGTGTCGAACGGGTCGTCGTCACCTCCTCGATCGCGGCGGTCGAGGTCGGCAACGAAGGGCATCTGCTCACCGAGGTGGACTGGTCCGACACCGAACAGTGCGACGCCTACCAGAAGAGCAAGACCCTGGCCGAGCGCGCCGCCTGGGATTTCGCCGCCCAACACCCGAATCTCGAACTGGCCGTGATCAATCCGGGCATGATCATCGGCCCCATCCTGCGCGCCGAGGCCGGCACCTCGGTGGACGGCATCCGCGCCCTGCTGGCCGGGGGCATGCCCGGCGTCCCGCGCCTGAACTTCGCGACCGTGGATGTCCGCGACCTCGCGGTGGCGCATCGCCTCGCCATGGAAACCCTGCAGGCCGCGGGCAATCGCTACATCTGCGCGGGCGAGGAAGTCTCCTTCCCGCAGATGGCGCAGATCCTCGCCCAGCGCTACCGGGTCGCGACCCGCGTGCTCCCCGACTGGCTCGTCCGGCTGAGCGCCCGGTTCAACCCCGACGCCCGCACCGCCGTCCGCTTCCTCGGCCGCGCAGCGCACCTGAGCGCCGCCAAGGCCGAACACGACCTCAACTGGACCATGCGCCCCGTGGCGGATTCCCTGCTGGACACCGCCGAAAGCCTCATCCGCTTCGGCCTGGTGCCCGCGCCCCGCCCAGCCCGCCCCGCCGCCTGAGTCAGGGAGCTTCCGTCGAGGGATTCGCCCGATTACCCGCATCGAGAGGTCCCCGATCGTGATTCACCGGCGGGGTAGGGTGGCGAAAGAGGGTGGGGCAGTGGGAGATTGCGGAGGGCTTTATGCGGCGCGGGAACGGGCTGGAGATTCCGGAGACGCTCGAGGACGTGTGTTCGCCGGAGAAGATGGCGGTCGTCGTGTACGACATGCAGGTCGGGGTGCTCGGGCAGCTCGACGACGGCCCGGCGATCACCGAACGGGTCGCGCGGGTCGTCGAGGCGGCGCGGCGCGGCGGCTACCCCGTGATCTTCCTGCGGCACTTCTTCCTGCCGAAGCGCCTGATGGGGACCTTCGCACTGCGCATGGCCATGAGCTGGCAGGGCGTGGAATCCGCGGACGATGTGGTGCCGATCCTGCAGCGGGACACCCCGGGATTCGAGCTGGTGCCGGAACTTCGGCCGCAGGCGGGCGAGACCGTCTTCGACAAGACCTCTATGTCGGCGTTCGAGGGCACCCCGCTGGCCTCCACCCTGCGGGACCTCGGAATCGGGGCGTACGCCATCGTCGGCGTCGCGCTCGAGATCGGCATCGCGCCGACCGTGTGCCACTCCACCGATCTGGGTTTCATCCCGGTCGTGATCCGGGACGGCGTCGGCGGGCGGGACGAGCCCGGACAGCAGCGCGCCTGGGACGATTTCGCCTTCCAGGGCCACGCCATCGTCACCGATATCGACAGCATCGTGCCGCTGCTCGAGAAGTCGAGCTAGCCGAAACGGTCAGTCGGAGCTGGGAATCCAGGCCGGATGCCAGAGGCGTCCGGTCTCGGTCCAGTTCATGAAGCGCACGGTGCCGGTGAGTTTCGGCGTCACCCACACCGCGTCCTTGCGCTCGTCGGCGGTGAGTTCATTGTCGAACGGGCTGGTCTTGCGTGCCAGGCGGCGCAGCCGATCGGCGATGTCGCTCATCTCCTGCTCACTGAACCCGGTGCCGACCCGGCCCAGGTAGTACAGCTCCCCCTCGTGCGGCACACCGACCAGCAGCGAAGCGAACTGCCGCGCCTCCGATCTCCGGTAGCCGCCGATCACCACCGGCAGCGTCCGCCAGTTCCGGGTCTTGATCCACGACTGCCCGCGCCGCCCGGGCAGATACACCGAGTCCCGCCGCTTGGCGACCACGCCCTCCATGCCGTGATCCTGGCTGTATCGCAGGGCTTCCGCGCCCGACCCGCGCAGCTGTTTCGGCACGATCAGCGAACGTGCCTGCCCGGCAAGGGCTTCCAGCACCCGTCGCCGGTCATCGTAGCGTTTGCGGACCAGCGAGGTGCCGTCCAGATACAGCAGGTCGAAGGCCAGGAAGACCGCCCGCGTCGAATCCTCCCGCAGCAGACCGAGATTCGCGCCGCCGTGATCGTCGAAGACCACCGCCTCGCCGTCGAGCACCGCGCTGTGCCCGGACAGTTCCGAACCCAGCACCGCCAGGCCCGGATACTTCCCGGTCACCACGTGCCCGGCCCGGCTGCGCAGCGTGACCGCGCCGTCCTCGATCTCGGCGATCAGCCGGAACCCGTCCCACTTGGTCTCGAAGGCCCAGTGCTCGGCGTCGAGGGTCCCCACATCACCCGCCGTGGCCAGCATGGGTTTCAGTCCCCGCGGCATGGGCGCGGGCGTGCGCGGCGGCGCGGCCGGAACCGGCTGCGCCCCATCCCCTTCCGCCCCCGGCGGCGTCTGATCCTTCATCAGGTGCATGAGCCACTGGTTGCCGTTGGTCTGGATCAGCGCGTACCGCCCCGTCAGCCGCTGCCCGCGCAGCCAGACGATGACCTCGTCGTCACGCCACTTCTCGGTCTCGTAGGTGCCGGTGTCCCAGATGGTCATCTCGCCGCCGCCGTACTCGCCCCTGGGGATGCTCCCGTGGAAGGTGAGGTACTCCATCGGATGGTCCTCGGTGTGCACGGCCAGCCGGTTCTCGCCGGTATCGGTGGGCGGGCCCTTGGGTACCGCCCAGGACACCAGCACGCCCTCGCGTTCCAGCCGGACATCCCAGTGCAGCCGCCGGGCGTGATGCTCCTGCACCACGAACCGATTCCCAGGCCCGGCGTCGGGCGGGCCCGGCGGGACCGGTTCGGGTGTGCGCCGCGGGTCGCGCATGGAGCGGTAGGTGTCGAGCCGGTCCGGACCCGGTTCCGGCAGTGGTTCGTCCAGTCCTTCGAGCAGATCCCCCTGCTCCCGCCAGCGCCGCAGCACCTCGTCGAAGCGCAAGTGCCGCAGCTGTTTCGGCTTCTCGATCTCGGTCCAGGCCCGCGGGGCGGCCACCCACGGCTCGGTGCGCCCGCGCAGCGAATACGGCGCGATGGTCGTCTTGGCCGGATTGTTCTGGCTCCAGTCCAGGAACACCTTCCCGCCGCGCGCCGATTTCGCCATGGTGGCCGTCACCAGCTCCGGCCGCAGCTGCTGCAGGTTGGTGGCGACCTGCTTGGCCACCGCCGACGCCCCGTTCGGCCCGAGTCTGCGGTCCAGCGGCACATAGACGTGAATTCCCTTGGAGCCGCTGGTGACCGGGTAGGCTTCCAGCCCCACCTCGCGCACCACGTCCCGCAGGATGAGCGCCACCTCGGCGCACTGCTCCAGCCCGGCCCCCGGCCCGGGATCCAGGTCGAACACCAGGCGAGTGATATCCCCGACCTCGGCCCCGTCGAAACACCATTGCGGCACATGCAGTTCCAGCGCTGCCTGCTGCCCGAGCCAGGCCATGCCCGCCAGATTGTCGATGAGCGGGTACGTGACCGGCCGATCGGAATGCCGAACCGTCCTCCGCTCCAACCACTTCGGCGCGTGCTCGGCCAGGTTCTTCTCGAAGAACGACTGCTCGTCCACCCCGTTCGGCCACCGCTTGCGGGTCACCGGCCGCTGCGCGATATGCGGCAGCAGGGCCGGCGCGATGGCCGTGAAATAGTCGATGACCTCCCCCTTGGTGGTCCCGGTGGCCGGGTACAGCACCTTGTCGAGGTTGGTCAGCCCAACCTCGATACCCCCGAAATCCCTGCGGGACCCCATGACAGCAGTTTAGGTCCGGGTCCCGGCAAAAACCCGCAACCCGAACTCGCGCCATCCGTGAAATGCCAACGGGCCGTTCAGGTCAGCGACGGGAATCCCGCCACTCCCGAACAGCCCGTGGAACGACCGGTGCGACTACTACGAGACGCCGCGACGATTACGCCGGAGGCTGTTCGCCTTCCGCGGCCCCCGCAGCGGGTTCCGGAGCCGGTTCGGCCGCCGCCTCGGCGGGTGCCGGCTCCGCGGGCGGTTCGGCCGCGGGAGCCTCCGCGGGGGCCGCGGCCGGCGCCTCGGGCTTGATGGCGGACTTGACCGCCTCCGCACCCTTGTCGATCTGGGAGGAGAACTTCCCCCCGGTCTTCTCGTCGATCACATGTCCGGCCTTATCGACCGCCTGCTCGATCTTCTCGGCGTTCTGGGCCGCCACCTCTTTGCCCTTGCCGACCAAGCCCTTGAGCGTGTCCATGAGACTCACAGCGCTGCTCCTTCAATCTCGGTCCGTCATTGGCGAACATCTTCCCACCACGAATCCCGTGGTGGGAGGCCAATCGGATCGATCCGCTCGCCCGGCTTCGGCACGGCGATGCGTGTCCCCGCCGCCTCTGCCGCCTCGACCAACCGCCGGACCGGCTCCGACCAGCCGTGGAAGGCCAGATTGAAAGTGGCCCAGTGGATCGGCACCAACAGCCCGTAGCCCGCATCACCGGTACACAGATCGGCGTGGGCGCGCACCGCCTCCTCGGGGTTCATGTGCACATCCGGCCAGTGCCGGTCGTAGGCGCCGATGGGCAGCAGGGTCAGATCGAACGGGCCCAGCCGCGCACCCGCCTCCGCGAAGGCCTTGGTGTAGCCGGTGTCGCCGCCGAAGTAGACCCGGCGGGTGGGACCGGCGATCGACCAGGACGCCCACAGCGTGGTGTTGCGCACCAGCCCCCGGCCGGAGAAGTGCCGCGCCTCAGCGCAGGTGATCACCAGATCGGTGCCGTCACCGTGATCGCGCTGCAGCTCCGACAGCGAAACCGCAGCCGCCCAATCCAATTCGACAATGCGATGCTCGGGCACCGCCCAGTGCCGCAGATGCGCGCCGATGCCGATCGGCACGATGAACACGCAATCCTGACTGTCCACCAGCTCGATCACGGTGTCGCGATCCAGATGGTCGTAGTGGTCGTGGGAGATGAGCACCGCGTCCAGCGCCGGCAGCTCCGACAGCGGCGACGGCACCGGATGCAGCCGTGCCGGACCCACCAGCGGCGACGGCGAGACCCGCTCACTCCACACCGGATCGGCCAGCACCCGGTAGCCGTCCACCTCGATCAGGCAGGTGGCGTGCCCGTACCAGGTGACGGCCAGGTCCCCCGCCTGCTCCGGCAGTGCGGGCGTCACCAGCGGGATCGTCCCGGCCGGGCGGCCCCGGTTGCGCTCGGTGGCCAGCTGATACAGCAGCTCCAGCGGGGAACCGGTGATCTGGCTGCTCGGTTCGGTGTTGTGGAACTGCCGATTGCGATAGGTGGTCGCCCCGCGCGCCGTCGGCGCGATCGCGGACATGGAGGCGCCCATGGCGGAGGGAATCCCCCACGCCGCCCGCACCAACCAGGAAAGACCGAATGCACCCGCAGACATACCCACCAGTTTCCGCGTATTCGCGGTCGCGCGCTGCCGGTTCATTTGCCCTCGAACTTCGCGGGCCGCTTCTCCTGGCGTGCCGTGCGCGCCTCCTGCGCGTCGGCACTCTGCCACGCCGCGTCCAGAGCCGCGGTCTGCTCAGGGGAGTCGGGACCGCGGGTGTCGTCGTCGTTGAACACCAGTTTCAGATGCCGCAGCGACAGCGGCGCGAGGTCGGCGATCTGCTTGGCCCAGGCCTGCGCATCGGCCAGTGAGCCGATCCGGTTGGCGAAACCGAAGTGGTACGCGTCCGCGGCCTGCACCCGCTCGGCGCCCATCAGGATGGTGCGCGCCGGGCCGGGCCCGATCAGGTTGGACAACCGGCGCACGGTCCAACGGTCCACGGAGATACCGAGTTTCGCCGCCGGAACGGCGATGAAGGAGTCCGGCGTCATGACCCGTAGGTCCGACGCCAAGGCCAGCTGCACGCCCGCGCCCAGCGCCCCGCCGTTGATGGCGGCGATCACCGGCACCGGGATCGTCTCGATGGTGCGCAGCATGCCGAGCAGCCCGGTCAGGAACTTGTCCGAATACACGCCGTCCAGATCCGCGCCCGCACTGAAGATCGGCCCCTGGCCGGTGAGCACGATCACGCGGGCCGAGGTCGCGGCCTCCTCGAGCGCCGTGCGCAGCAGCCCGATCAGCTCCTCGTTCAGGGCGTTCCGTCGATCCGGACGCTGCAGTTCGATGGTCACTACCTCGCCATCGCGGCTGACTCCGAGCATCTGTGTCTTCCCCACTGTCCAACTCACCTGCGCTTTCGACCCATGATCGGCTTTCACTCTAGGTGCGCGTACCGTCGGGCCGGTGACCGCAACTCCCGACGTCGACATCCTGGTAATCGGCGCCGGGCAGGCCGGCTTATCGGTCGGATATCACCTGCGACGGCTCGGTTTGCGGCCGGAGCAGGACTTTCTCATTGTCGACCACGCTCCCGCGCCCGGCGGGGCGTGGCAGTTCCGGTGGCCGTCACTGACATTGAGCAACGTCAATCGGGTGCACGATCTTCCGGGCATGTCGTTCGCGGAGACGCTGCCCGAGGGCTCGGAGAACGCACAGGCGGCCACGGCCGTGCCGCACTACTTCGAGCTCTACGAGAAGCGCTTCGATCTGCGGGTGCACCGGCCGGTGTCGGTCAGCCTGGTGTGCGACCGGGCCACCGCGGCCACCTGCCCGGATCAGGAGGTCGACGGGCTGCTGCACGCGGAGCTGACACCGGAGGCGACGCTGCGGGTGCGCGGGCTGGTGAATGCGACGGGCACCTGGGACAAGCCGTTCATTCCCTACTACCGGGGCGCGGACACCTTCGCGGGGCGTCAGCTGCACGCCCACGATTACCGCACCGCAAAGGAATTCGCGGGCAAGCACGTGGTCGTGGTGGGCGGCGGGATCACCGCCGTTCAACTGCTGGACGAGATCTCGCAGGTCACCGGCACCACGTGGGTGACCCGGCGCGAACCCGTGTTCCGCTCGGGGCAATTCGCGCCCGAGGACGGGCGGGCGGCGGTGGCCATGGTGGAAGACCGTGTGCGGCGCGGACTCCCGCCCGGCTCGGTGGTCTCGGTCACCGGCCTGCCCGAGGACGCGCGGGTGCGGGCCATGCGCGACCGCGGCGTGCTGGACCGGCGACCCATGTTCGACCACCTCGAAGCCGACGGAATCCGCTGGGCCGACGGCACTTTCCAGCACGCCGACGTGATCCTGTGGGCCACCGGATTCCGCAGCGCCCTCGACCATCTGGCCCCGCTGCGGCTGCGCGGTCCCGGCGGCGGCATCACCATGGGCGGTCGGCTGGCCACCCGGGTCGAGGCCGATCCGCGCATCCACCTGATCGGCTACGGCCCGTCCGCCAGCACCATCGGCGCGAATCGCGCGGGCCGGGCCGCCGCCGTCGAATTGACCTCGTACCTGGGCATTCCCACCCAGCACGAGCCGTGAGGTCAGGCGGGGGCGTCCATGTCGAATGTATTCGGATCCGCGCCCTGCCGCGCCCCCTTGTCGATGCCGGCGATCTGTGTCATCTCCCGGCCGGTCAGCTCGAAATCGAAGACCGTCAGGTTCTCCGCCATCCGGGACCGCATCGTGGACTTCGGAATGGCCACGTTCCCCAGCTGCATGTGCCAGCGCAGGATGATCTGCGCGGGCGTCCGGCCGAGCTTGTCCGCCAGCGCGATGATGACCGAGTCGTTGAACTCCGCCCCGCGCCCCAGCGGACTCCACGCCTCGGTCACGATGCCGTGCGCGGCGTGGAACGCCCGCAGCTCCGACTGCGCGTAATACGGGTGCAGCTCAACCTGATTGATGGCCGGCACCTCACCGGTCTCGCCCAGCACCCGCTCCAGGTGCGCCCTGGTGAAGTTGGAGACGCCGATGGAGACCACCCGGCCCTGCCGCTTGAGCGTCTGCAGCGCGCGGAAGGTGTCGACGTACAGGTCGGCCGCGGGCAGCGGCCAGTGGATCAGGAACAGGTCGATGGTGTCCAGGCCCAGCCGCTTGACGCTGGCGTCGAAGGCGCGCATGGCGGCGTCGTAGCCGTGGTCGGCGTTCCACAGCTTGGTGGTGACGAACACCTCGTCCCGCGGTAGGCCCGATGCGCGGACCGCGCGGCCGACCTCCTCCTCATTGCCGTAGAAGGCGGCGGTGTCGATGCTCCGGTAGCCGAGCTCGAGGGCCGTCGTAATGGTGCCGACCGCCTCGTCGCCGACGACGTCGTACACACCGAACCCTAGCTTCGGCATGACCTGGCCATCATTGAGCACTATCGCTGGGATGTCGCTGGCCTCGAACCGATAAGTCACCATTCCGAAGGTAGAAGCGCGGTTCCGCCCCGTCAACCGAACATGCGATAGGGAAGAAACCGGATCTGATCCGCACGGCGGCAACTTCTCAGCGTCACTCTGGTGCGATGCGACGAGAATTACGACCCGAGACCCAGCCGACGGTATCGCAGCTGCCGGGCGGCCAGCAGATCCACGGAGGACCTACTGGTGAGACCGGCGAGTTCATCGGCAATGGCGGCCACGGTGCGCAGCGCGAAATCCACCGGCTCGTCCGCGGCATCGGGATACTCGGGCACGATGCGGTCCACGATCCCGTCGGCCCGCAGATCCTGCGCGCGAATCCGCTGGGCGGCGGCCAGTTCCGGGGCGTGCGAGGTGTCGCGGTAGACGATCTCGCTCGCACCCTCCGGCGGGAGCGGAGCCAGCCAGCCGTTCGCGGCCGCCACCACCCGGTCCGCGGGCAGCAGGGCCAGCGCACCACCACCGGTGCCCTGGCCGAGCAGCACCGACACCGTCGGAGTATCGAGGGTGACGAGATCGGCTATGCAGCGGGCGATTTCGGGCGCCAGACCACGCTCCTCCGCCTCACGGGACAGCGCGGCGCCCGCGGTATCGATGACGAGGACCAGGGGGACGCGGAGTTCGGCGGCCAGGTGCATGCTGCGCCGGGCCTCGCGCAATGCCGCCGGGCCCATGGTGTTCTCGGGCGACTGCCCCGCGCGATCGTGACCGAAGACGATGCAGGGCTGACCCCGGAAACGGGCGAGCGCGTGCACGACGGTGCGATCCAGCTCACCCTGTCCGGTGCCGGACAACGGAACTCGATCGGTGGCGTGGCGTAGCAACTCCCGGATTCCCGGCCGATCGGCCCGCCGCGAGATGAGCACCGACTGCCAGCCGTGGACATCACCGGTATCGAGCGGCTCCGGCCCGCCATGTTCCTCCGGACCCGCCAGGAAGGAACCGACGCCCTCGGTGGAACGGCGTGGGCCGCCAGCCTTTTCGGGCAGCGGCAGCGGTCGGTCACACAGGACATTCAGAGCTCGATGCGCGATCCGGCGGAAGACCGGCACCGGTACGACTCCGTCGATAACGCCGTTGTGGTAAAGGTTTTCGGCCGTCTGCACACCCTCGGGGAACTGTTTCCCGTACAGCGCCTTGTAAACTCGCGGCCCGAGAAAGCCGACCAGCGCGCCCGGTTCGGCAAATGTCATGTGCCCCAGAGATCCCCACGAGGCGAATACCCCGCCCATGGTCGGGTCGCGCAGATACACCAGATACGGATGTCCCGCCGCCTTGTGCGCGGCCAGCGCCCCGGCGACCTTCACCATCTGCAGGAAAGCGACTGTGCCCTCCTGCATTCGGGTACCGCCGGAGGTCGGCGAGGCGAGCAGCGGCAGTCCCAGCTCGGTGGCACGCTCCACCGCCGACACGATGCGCTCGGCCGCGGCCACCCCGATGGACCCCGCGAGAAACCCGAACTCACACGCGACCACGGCGACCCGCCGCCCGCGCAGCAACCCCTCCCCGGTGAGCACCGCCTCATCGGTGCCCGCCGTTGCCGCAGCAGCCAGCAAATCCTCGCGATACCGGGCCGATGCCGCCACCGTTACGGGTGGCCGATCCCAGCTCACGAAGGAACCGGGATCGAGCAATGCGCCGAGCAGCTCCCGCGCTGTACCCAATTTGCCCTCCGCTTCGCTCCGGGCGGGTTTGCGGCGCTGGAGGTCTCGTTCTTCCCTCCCTCCGCTCCTCCGCTGCGCTCCCCCGCTCCACTCGGTCCAGAACGAGACGCGCCGCGAACCAGAGGGTGGGTCTGGGCAGCATATCGGTGCTCGGCGTCACTGCGGTCGACGCCGATCACCGCGTGTGTCAGTAGCCTTGAACGACCTTGCGCAGGGCGTACTCGGTGACCGCGACCAGAGCCTGCTTCACCGGCTCCCGGCGACGGGCGTCGATCGAGAGGATCGGCACGTCCGCGGGCACCGCCAGGGCCTGGCGAATGTCCTCGACCGGATACCGTGGCGCATCATCGAATTCGTTGATGGCCACCAGGAAGGGTAGGTTCCGTGCCTCGAAGTAGTCGACGGCGGCGAAACTGTCCTCCAGCCGGCGGGTGTCGACCAGCACCACCGCGCCGATGGCGCCCTTGATCAGGTCGTCCCACATGAACCAGAAGCGGTACTGGCCGGGCGTGCCGAACAGGTACAGCACCAGGTCATCGGCCAGGCTGATGCGGCCGAAGTCCATGGCCACCGTGGTGGTGGCCTTCGACGGGATCCCGGTCAGGGAGTCCACGCCGACACTGGCATTGGTCACCAAAGCCTCGGTGCGCAGCGGAACGATCTCCGACACGGCACCGACCAGGGTGGTCTTGCCGACACCGAAACCACCTGCCACGACGATCTTGGCCGACGTGGGCTTGCTGGTGCGCGTGTCGACCTGTGTCGTCGAATCAAATACGCCGGAGTCCACTGAGAACCCTTTCGATCAGCTCGCGACGTTCATCGTCGCTGGAATCGTCTTTCAATGTCGCCGATACCCGCACATGGCCGGCATCGATGAGGTCGGCGACCAGCACCCGCGCGACCCCGAGCGGGATGCCCAGACGCGCGGCTACCTCGGCAACCGACGGCGATTCTCTGCACAACTCCACGATTGACGTCTCGATATTGGTGAGTTCGAACTGCCGCTCGAGGGCGACCGGATGCGATGCGACGAGCGCCTCCAAGGCGAGCTCCACCTTCGGCCGGGTGCGACCGGCCGTCAGTGAATAAGGGCGAACCAGGCTCGGTTCGGCGCTCCCAACGCGTTCGTTATCTATGTCCATCCCGCCATCAGGAACCCATCGTGACGCGAGGTGTGGCCTGAACCGTCTGGCCCACTCGCTCGACCAACAAGGCCATCTCGTATCCCACCTGGCCGATGTCGCAGGACGTATTCGTCAGGACTGCCAGGTACGAGCCGTCGCCGACCGCCATGAGCAGCAGGTAGCCGTGTTCCATCTCGACCACCGACTGCAGCACGGTGCCGCCCTCGAACAAGTTCGACACACCCACCGAGAGGCTCGCGAGCCCCGCGGTCACCGCTGACAGCTGTTCGGCGCGGTCCACGGGCAGCTGCGCACTCGCGGCCATCAGCAGGCCGTCAGCCGACACCAGGACCGCGTGCGCAACGCCGGGAACCTCATTGGCGAAATTCGAAACCAGCCAATCCAGCTGACGCTTCGTACCACCTAGATCGGGGTTCATCGGTCTCCTTTATCTCCGGTTAGGTTCATAGCTTTCATCGCGCGGCCATCCCGGACGCCCTGCTGGTGACGACTCAGACTTGACCTGATGGATTCTGGGTCCCGATGGGCCGCCTTGTCAGCGTTTCCGGTGACACCACCGGGCACAAGTCGGTTACCGGGATCGCGCTGCGGCAGACCCGCGGCGGTCCGCCTGTCCGCCGAGGACTCGTTGACTCGGCGAGCCGCCTGCCAGCCCTCGTCACCCGGTGATTCGAACGACGACGCCACCTGGGACCGGTCGGCATTCGGATCCGACAGCCACGCCGACATCATCTCCGCGAAAATCGGCGTGCCACCCATGATCGCATCGCCACCGGAATCGGCCGGCTGCAAACGGGTCTGGAAGAACGACGCCGCCTTCTGCGGATTCGACCGGAAGCTGTGCCGTCCTGGTTCCTTGACAGCGTCGGAGCCGTTCTGCGGCAGACCCACACCCGGAATCGGGCTCGGGCGCTGCGGCAGCACCGCACCCGGATCACGCTGCGGCAGACCGGTCGCGCCCCGCTGCGGGAGGCCCGCGCCCGGATCACGCTGCGGAAGAGGACCGCTCAGCGGATCACGCTGAGTCAGACCACCCGACAACGGATCAGCACCCGCGGCACCACGCTGCGGCAGGCCACCGGCCGACTCTCGCTGCGGCAGACCGCTACCGGCGTCCCGCTGCGGCAGACCACTGCCCGCGTCCCGCTGCGGCAGTCCGTTGCCACCGCGCTGGGGCAGACCACCGGCAGCGGAATCACGCTGCGCCGCTCCACCTCCCAGCGCCTGCGAACCACCCAGCGGATCACGCTGAGTCAGACCACCCGACAACGGATCAGCACCCGCGGCACCACGCTGCGGCAGTCCGTTACCCGCGTCACGCGGAGGCAGACCGTTACCCGCGTCGCGCTGGGGCAGGCCACCGGCCGCCGCACCACGCTGCGGCAGGCCGCCGTCGCGCGGCGCGAGGCCATCACGCTTCGGCAGACCCGGCAGGTCCGAATCCTGAGCGGCGGCAAGGCCATTGGCCCCGTCCCGCTGCGGCGCGGCACCCCGCTGCGGCAGCCCCTGGCCCGGGCCACCCAGGCCACGCTGCGGCGGAGCGCCATTGGCACCCGGCTCCCGACGCGGCAGACCACCGGCAGCGGAATCACGCTGCGGGAGACCACCGGCGGCAGGATCACGCGGCGGCAGACCACCAGCGGCGGAATCACGCTGCGGGAGACCACCAGCGGCGGGCTCACGACGGGTCGGACCCGAATCCGCTCCACCTCCCGGCGCTTGACCGCCGGGCCCGGGGCGATGCGGCTGGCCGAGGCCGGCCTCGCGGCCCGGCGCACCGTTGGTGCCCGGCTGCCGCTGCGGCAGGCCACCCGGTCCCGACGGAGCCCCACCCGGCGCGGCATCGCGCTGCGGAAGGCCGACAGAGGGATTGCGCGGCGGCATCGGACCGGACTGACCCGGCTGCGCCGCTCCGCCTCCCAGCGATTGCCCGCCGAGCTGGCCCGGACCGCTGGGCGCGGCTCCCGGCTCGCCCGGTCGCGGCGGCATGCCGCCCGGAGCACCTTGACGCTTGAGCATATTGGCGGCGAGACCGCCCCGCGGCTGCGACGGGCCCTCGGGGCTCTGGCCGCGCTGCGGCAGATTGGCGCCCGGCTGGGCCGCGGGCGCGGACGGACCGTGCGCGCCCGGATCACGCTGGGGTAGGCCGGCGGGCTTCGACCCGCCCGGAGCCCCCAGGGTGTGCTTGACGGTGGGCCCGTTCACACCGGGCTGCCGGGTCGGCAGACCGCCCGGCACCTGGGCGCCCGGCTGCCGCGTGGGCAGTCCGGTCGAGGCGCTGGCCGCGGCGGGGGCCGGGGCAGCGCCGGGCGTCTGTCCCGCCGGAGCCGGAATCGGCCCGCTCACACCCGGATCCACGGTGACCATCACATTGCCGGTCGCCGTGCGGGTGACCGCGCGCATCTGCATGGAGGACGGCGCACCGGCCTGGTTGCCCGCACCCTGCGGCGCGGACGACGTGGGAGCCGGAGCCGGCGGCGGCGTCTGACCCTGCTGCGGCGGCACCGATATCGGCCCGCCCGCCGAAACGATCAGCGGCTTGGGCACGTGCACGGTGACCGTCACGCCCGGGTCCCGGGCGATGTCGAAGGTCGGGCGCAGCCGCACGGTCAGGCCGTGCCGCTCGGCCAGACGGCCGACCACGAACAGACCCATGTGGCGGGCGGTGTCCGGACCGACCTCGGCCACGGCCTCCAGTCGCCGGTTGATCTCGGCCATTTCGGCCGGGGGCATACCGATACCTCGGTCGGCGACCTCGATCAGCAGACCCTGATCGTGCGCCTGCGCGAAGGTGAACTTGACGTCCGTCTCCGGGGGCGAGGCGCGCAGCGCGTTGTCCAGGAGCTCGGCGAACAGGTGCGCGAGGTCGGAGGCGGCGGGCTCGACGAGCGCACCCCGCGGGGTGGCACCCAGCTTGACGCGTTCGTAGTCCTCCACCTCGGAGATGGCGGCGCGCAGCACGTCGGCGATCTCGACGGGGGCGGACTTGGTCCGGCGCTGCTTGGTACCGGCCAGAATCAGCAGGTTGTCGCCGTTTCGCCGCATACGGGCAGCGAGGTGGTCGAGACGGAAGAGGTTTTCGAGCAGGCGCGGGTCCTTCTCGTCGTACTCCATCGCCTCGATGAGCGAGAGCTGGTGATCGACAAGGGACTTGGAGCGGCGGGCCAGCGTCTCGAACATGTCGTTGACCTGGGTACGCATGGCGGCCTGGTCGGCGGCCAGGCGCAGCGCCTGACCGTGGATGTCGTCGACGGCGCGGGCCAGCTGGCCGATCTCCTCGTCGGTGTGCACCGGCATCGGTTCCAGCGGAACATCTTCGGGGTCCGCACCGTCACGCAGCGAGGAAACTTCCTGGCCGAGGTCGTATTCGGCGACGCGCAGGGCGGCCAGACGCAGACGGCGCAGCGGGACGATCATCGCGCGCGCGATCAGCACGGCCAGCGCGAGGGCGCCGAGGATGGTGGCGATGACGATGATCGAGTAGCGGATGGCGCCCGAGCGGGCCGCCGCGGCCAGATCGTCCACCCGGGACACGATGTCCTTGGTGGAGGCGGTCGCGATGGACTGGTAGCCGTTGATGCTGGCGACCAGCGAATCCTTCAGCTCGGCGACGGGCAGCTGCCCGGCCAGCGCCTGCGGGCCGTTGACCAGCTGCACGCGGGTGTCGGCCTGCCGATCGAGCTCCGCGATGGTGGCGTCACCGTCCGGGAAGCGGTGCGCGAGTACGGCCAGCATCTGCCGCTCGGTATTGACGCCGATCTGGATGTCCTTGAGGCCATCCTTGGGGTTGTTACGGAGCGCCTCGGCCATACCGGCGACCTCGTTGAACAGCATCCAACGGCTGTTCAGCGAGTCGACCAGGCGCAGCTTGGACTGGTCCACGTTCTTGTCGGCGACGCTGGCCACGATGTTCTCCACCGTGCGCACGCTGTCGCCGCGGATCCGTTCGACCGCGGTGACGGTGTCCGGAATCGACTTCGACGGCGCCAGGCCCTGGGCCCGGATCGCCTTGGCGCCCGCGATCATCTCGTCCAGCGCCGAGCGGGCGCTGGGCATATCGCTCAATCGCGCGGCGGCCTTCTCCGCGAACGCGATGGCCGTATCCAACTGCGCAAGCTCCGGATCCGAGGTCAGCGACTGGGTCGGGCCCAGCATGACCATCTGACCACTGGCGACCTGCGCCGCATCAGCACTGAGACCGGTGATCGCCGGGATGACCCCGACATGATCGGTCGCCGTCGAGAGCCGGCTGGAGTCGGCGAACTCCGCCGAGATCCTGGACGCTCCCAGCACAACGGCGACCAACAGCGGCACGGCGAGCACCGCCGTGACCTTCCATCGCAGGTCCCAGTTGCTCAGCGCCCAGCGCTTATTGCTGCCGGACCTAGCGGCGTCACGCATCTCCCACTCACTTTCCAAACTGGCCCCAGCCACGCGCCATCAGCGAGCCTCCGCGATCGCACGCTGGGCTCGACTGGCACAGCTGGCCGAGAACTGCGGCTGGCCGAGAAATTGCGTCCATGACGGCCGAAATATGTGACATGCGATTCTAACGGATCAATAACTTCTTGTGTGACCTCTTGGCAACCACCGGTCCCTGACCTGCCATTTGCAGGCAAAATCAAAGGTCGCGGCGTCCGCCCGGACGTCGCGTGAAGTCTGCCACAATCAGCTGGATCTATCGAGGCGGGCATCTCAGCGCATCTCAAGGACACATGGCGGAGCTAGGGAGTCACCGGGTTGAACGCGAAGCAGGAGTACCGACCGGCGTATCAGCTGAGCCTGGTCGATCCCTCGGAGTTCTGGCGCGACGCGGCCGAAGCCATCAGCTGGGACGTGCCCCCCACTCAGATTCTCGATACGGCGGCCCGTCCGACGGCGCGCTGGTTTCCCGACGCTCGCCTCAACACCTCCTACAACGCCTTGGACCGGCATGTGCGCGATATCACATCCCCGGAGGGCCCGACCGGCGGTCAGGAGGGGGGTCGCGCTGAACAACCGGCCCTAATATACGACTCGGCTATGACCGGGTCCAGAAGGATTTACACATATCGGGAGCTGCTGGACGAAGTCGCCCGATTTGCCGGATCCATGCTCCGGCTGGGCGTCAAGACCGGTGACCGTGTCGTCATATATATGCCGATGATTCCGGAAGCCGTGGTGGCCATGCTCGCCTGCGCCCGCATCGGCGCGGTGCACTCGGTGGTCTTCGGCGGATTCGCCGCACACGAACTCGCGGCCCGCATCGACGACGCCGAACCTGTGCTGATTATCACTGCCTCCGGCGGGCTGGAACCCGGCCGCCGCATCGAATACCCGCCGATCGTGCTGGCCGCCCTCGACCTCGCGGAGACCACCGCCCCCCGGACGGTGCTGGTCAAGCAGCGGGACGGCTTCCCGACCATTCGTTTTCCGGCCGAGCAGGCCGCCACCGAACACCTGCCCGCCTCGTCCGACACCGTCGCCGCCCGCTGGCTGGACTGGGACGAGGCGCAGATCGGCGCGGAACCGGCCGATCCGGTCTCGGTGGCCGCGACCGATCCTCTCTATATCCTCTACACCTCCGGGACCACCGGAAAACCCAAGGGCGTGGTGCGCGACAACGGCGGGCACGCGGTCGCACTGGCCTGGTCCATGCGCAATATCTACGAGGTCGGCCCCGGGCAGACCATGCTCACCACCTCCGATATCGGCTGGGTGGTCGGGCACTCCTACATCGTCTACGCGCCGCTGCTGGTCGGGGCGACCACCATCCTCTACGAGGGCAAGCCGATCGGGACCCCGGACGCCGGGACCTTCTGGCGACTGGTGGACGAGTACAAGGTGGACGTGATGTTCACTGCACCGACGGCGCTGCGGGCCATTCGCCGCGCCGATCCGGATGCCGCGCTGGCGCATCGGCACGATCTGACCCGGCTGCGGGCGCTGTTCTGCGCCGGTGAGCGGCTGGATCCCGCCACCTACGAGTGGGCGGTGGAGACCCTGCTCGCGGAGCGGCCCGACTGCCCGGTCGTGGACCACTGGTGGCAGACCGAGACCGGCTGGCCCATCTGCGCCAATCCGCTCGGTCTGCAGCAGCTTCCGATCAAGCCCGGTTCGGCCTCGGTGCCGGTGCCCGGGTACCGGCTGCGGGTGCTGGACTCCGAAGGCAATGCGGTCCCACCCAATACAGAAGGAAACATCGTCATCGGGCTGCCGCTGCCGCCCGGCACGCTGACCACGCTGTGGCGCGACGACGCCCGCTACGAGCGCTCCTATCTCTCCGCCTATCCCGGCCACTATCTGACCGGGGACTCCGGCTTCTTCGACGAGGACGGTTACCTGTTCGTCCTGGGCCGCAGTGACGACGTCATCAATATGGCCGGGCACCGGCTGTCGGCGGGCGGCATCGAGGCGGCCATCTCCGGGCATCCGGCCGTGGCCGAGACCGCGGTGGTCGGTATCCCGGACGAGCTGAAGGGGCAGCGGCCCATCGGGTACGTGGTGCTCAAGACCGGCATCGACATCGAGTCCGAGCGGCTGCGCGCCGAGGTCATCGAGCGGGTGCGCGAGCGGGTCGGCGCCATCGCCACCCTCTACGACGTGGTCGCGGTGACCGCGCTGCCCAAGACCCGCTCCGGAAAGATCCTGCGCCGCACCATGCGTCAGATCGCGGCGGGTGAAACCTTCGAGGTGCCGCCCACCATCGACGACGCCGGCATGCTGCCCACCCTGGAGAAGCAGATCCGCGACGCGGTCACCCTCATGGAGGACAAGGAGCGCATCGCCGCCGCCGATGCCGCAGCGGTCGCCACCGCCCCGTTCCAACGGGTCGATCCGGCCACCCTCGATACGGGCGCGCCCGGGGTGGGTCCGGCCGCTCAGGCCGGGGATTCGGCCGTCTCAGGCTAGCCTCAGAGAGTTTTCATACTTCGCTCATCGGCCTCCCATGCGGGTGGTTTAGCGTCGGGCGGGCGCGAATCGCGGAATTCGCGCGCCACTCTTTCGCTCTGCTTGTGGAACAAGAAAGGTCGATGCATGAGCTTCGTCCGTAATCGCCGCGTCGGTGCGCTCTTCGGAGCCGGCGCGGTCGCCGCCGTGGCCCTCGCCCTCGCGCCCGCCACCGCCTCGGCCTCCCCCGCGGATCTGGTTGCGCCGCTATTGAACTCGACCTGCACCTTCGCCCAGGTGGATGCCGCCCTGCACGACAAGGCCCCGGCGCTGGCCTCGTTCCTGGACCAGAACCCGGGCTACAAGTCCGAGTTGCAGGCGAAGTTCGCGCTGTCGCCCGAGCAGCGTCAGGCCGAACTCGACCAGTACCTGAAGGACAACCCGGACGCCGCCAACCAGGCCGCGGCCGACCCGCGGGCAGGTGGAATCGCCGCGGCGATCCAGCAGGTCGCCGACTCCTGCCACAACTACTGACCTTCGTCGGACGATACTTGTGTGGTGTGCCACCCGGGGTGGCACACCACACAAGGTTCGCGGCCCGTCTCGTTCTGGACCGAGCGGAGCGGGGGAGCGAAGCGGAGGAGCGCAGGGAGGCAGAACGAGACCTCCAGGGCCGCGAACCCGCCCGGAGCGAAGCGGAGGGCAAATTGGATACAGCGGTACCCACCGTCCTGGTCGTCGACGACGACGAGGATGTGCTCGCATCGGTCGAGCGCGGGCTCCGGCTGTCGGGGTTCCGGGTGGTCATCGCCCGGGACGGCGCGGCGGCGCTGCGCAGTGTCAACGAATCCGCCCCCGATGCGGTCGTGCTCGATATGAACATGCCGGTGCTGGACGGCGCGGGCGTGGTCACCGCGCTGCGCGCCATGGGCAACGAGGTGCCGATCTGCGTGCTGTCGGCGCGCAGTTCGGTCAACGACCGGATCGCCGGGCTGGAATCCGGGGCCGACGACTATCTGGTGAAGCCGTTCGTACTCGCCGAGCTGGTCGCCCGCATCAAGGCGCTGCTGCGGCGGCGCAGCGACGTACCCGCCTCCGCCATCCCGGGCGCGATCACCGTGGGCCCCTTGGAAGTCGACGTCGCCGGCTACCGGGCACTGCTGCACGGTACCGAGATCGAGCTCACCAAAAGGGAATTCGAGCTGCTGTCCACGCTGGCCCGCAGCGCCGGCGTGGTGCTGAGCCGGGAGCGGCTGCTGGAACTGGTATGGGGCTACGACTTCGCCGCCGACACCAATGTGGTGGACGTCTTCGTCGGCTACCTGCGCCGCAAACTCGAGGTCGACGGCACCCCGCGCCTGCTGCACACCATCCGTGGGGTGGGATTCGTCTTACGCGCACCCAAATGAACCGGCCCGCACACGATTCCGCGCCGCCACGCCGGCGCCGTCACTCCTATTCGCTGCGCTTCCGGGTCGCGGCGGCCGCGGCGCTGGGCGCCACCATCATCGTGGCGGTGCTCAGCTGGGTGACCGTCACCGCCATCGAGCGCAACAATCTCAGTCAGGCCGATCAGCAGCTGGCGTTGTCCTCGCGGATCGTGCTCATCGAGCCACAACTCGCGGTGACCGTCCTCGACGTGCTCGGGCCCACCAACCAGCTGGCGCTCACCGTGCGCAATGCCGACGGCTCCATGACCAGCACCTCCGTGCAGCTGCCCGCCCTGTCGGTGGGTAATCACACTGTCACCGTGGACGGCAATTCCTACCGGGTACTCACCACCACCGAGAACCAGCCCGCGGGACGTGTTGTCTCCCTGGGCATTCCGACCACGGAGACCGAGCACGCCACCGCGGAGCAGCGGCGGTTCGTGTTCTTCGCGGCGCTGGCCGCGGTGACGGCGTCGGCCGGGCTGGGCTGGTTGTTCGGCGGCCGCGCGGTGCGGCCCATCGTCCGGCTCACCGAGGCGGTCGATCAGCGCGGGCCCACCGGCGGCCCGAATGCGCCGCTGCCGGTGGACGGTTCGGGGGTCAGGGAGGCCGACAAGCTGAGCGAGGCCGTCAACACCATGCTGGAGCGGCTGGATCGGGCGCAGGCCGAGATCGCCGCGGCGCTGGAGACCGCGCGCGACTTCGCCGCGGTGTCCGCCCACGAACTGCGCACCCCGCTCACCGCCATGCGCACCGATCTGGAGGTGCTGCGCACCCTCGACCTCAGCGAGGACCAGCGCCGGGAGATCCTCGGCGACCTGCAGCGCGGCCAGAACCGGGTGGAGACCACCCTCGCGGCGCTGGAACGACTGGCCGCCGGTGACCTGACCGATGAACGCGACCACGTGGTCACCGATGTGGCCGAGCTCTGCGACGCCGCCGCGCACGACGCCATGCGGCACTTCCCGCAGCTGAAGGTGCGCATCGACACCGACGCCGAACTCGTCACCCGGGGTCTGCCGACCGGGCTGCGGCTGGCCGTGGACAACGCGCTCACCAATTCGGCGCGGCACGGCGGGGCCACCGAGGCGCTGGTGTCGGCGCACCGGGCGGCGAACGGGCGCATCGTCATCTCCATCGACGACAACGGGCGCGGACTGCCGGCCGCCGAGCGCGAGGCGGTGTTCGAACGGTTCTTCCGGGGTAGCCATGCCGCCAAGGGCGGGTCCGGGCTGGGGCTGGCGCTGGTCGCGCAGCAGGCCCAATTGCACGGTGGCCGAGCCTATTTCGACGACGGCACGCTGGGCGGGGTGCGCCTGGTGCTGGAGCTTCCGGACCGGGATGCGCCGCAGCCCGGCCGCGGGTGAACGTACCGGTCTTTACCGAACTCTCAGACAACCATCAGAGCCCGGGACACGCTGCCCCTCTACGGTCTGAATGGTGTTCGGAAAACGCGCCCGCTGGGTCCTGATCGTCCTGCTGCTCGCCGCCGCGGTCACCGCGGGCACGATCAGCGTCCTGCGGCTGCGCCACGCGCCCACCGCGGTCGCGCTCATCAACAGCGATACCGGGCCGCTGGGCGCGCGCATCGCGAAGGAGCTGCAGGGCAGCGGAGCCCGGCACTGGGAGGTGGTCGACGAGGCGAGCACCAAGGACTACGCCGCGGTGGTCACGCTGCCCACCGACCTCAGCACCGATATCACCTCCCTGCTCACCGACAAGCCGAAGCGGGCGCAGGTCACCGTCACCACCCACGATCGCGCCGACCCGAACCTGGTCAACGACGCGGTGACCGAGGTGACCAAGAAGATCAGCGCCGCCGGGCTGGACACCCTGTTCGCGACGATGAACACCGCGCGCCTGCAGGTGTCGCAGATCGCGGGCACCTCGCAGCTGCTCAACGCGGGCGTGCAGGCGGCCGCCGACGGGGCGCAGCAGTTCTCCGGCGGCGCGGACCAGATGATGGACTTCCTGAATCAGGCGAAATCCGGTGCGGGACAACTGACCTCCGGCATCGACGCACTGAACTCCACGCTGAGCGCCGCCACCACGCAGGCGAATCAGCTTGCCGCGGCGCTGGATTCGACCGGCGTCACCATGGGGCAGGTCTCCCAGACGGCGAGCACGCTGTCCAACGGTCTCGACTTCGTGGTGCCACTGCTGCAGGCGCTGCCGTTCGCCGATGATCCGCAGCTGGCGAATGTCATCACCCAGCTGCAGGGTCTGCGGAATGTGGCGAATCAGGCCAACACCCAGCTCAGCGGCTTCGCCAATCTGACCGGTACGCAAGTCACTCCGGATACCAAGGTCGGACAACTTTTGCGCGACGCGGCCGGCAGGCTGAACGACGCGAGCACGCAAC
Organism: Nocardia sp. CA-151230; assembly: GCF_050942175.1. NCBI lineage: Bacteria > Bacillati > Actinomycetota > Actinomycetes > Mycobacteriales > Nocardiaceae > Nocardia > Nocardia sp. CA-151230. The sequence continues at coordinate 755,300 of NZ_CP192061.1, read as the reverse complement.
TGAATCAGGGCGCGTCGCTGGCGCAGAGTATTCCGGCCATCGCCGATCAGGCGGGCACCCAGCTGGTGGCGGCCATGCAGGCGCTGACCGGCGGCGTCACCCAATTGCAGGCCGTGACCAAAACATTGGGCAATCAGGCCAACCAGGCGATGGGCGCGCTCCCGCAGCTCGGGGTGCCACAGCAAACGGCCATCGCGGCCGCCCTCACCGACCCGGTCGACATCGTCCGGAAATAACGTTCGCAAACAATCAGCAACAATCGGCGATTCACCCGGATACACTCTGTCCGGATTGCTCTAATCGACCCGTTTCGGAAGCTCCACTGCTCTACCGACCTGGCTCCACCTAGCGACCCGGTACAGGAGAGGAAACGATCGTGAGCATGCTGATGGCCGCGCATGACATGTACGGCACGGTTCTCGCCCAGATGGGCAACCCCACCGCGGAAACCCCGCCCATGGCCGACAAGATGATGAAGATGTTCCGCTACTTCACCTGGTTCACCCAGATGTCGGGCGTCGCGGCCATCACCTACGGCGGCGGGCGCTTCGCCTGGGAGAAGTGGGGCGGCGGCTCGGCCTCCCCCAAGATGGTCGCCAACGCCATGATCGGGGGCGCGACCGCCACGAGCGCCGGAACAATCATGAATGCCATCGTCGGGTAGGGATTCGGGAGACAATGCGGGGGCCCAGCCCCCGCATTCCCCCTGGGGAGGAACCGATGACGTACGGCAACGATCCCTACTCGCAGCAGCCGCAACAGCCCGGATTCGGGCAGCAGCCCGGGTTCGGCCAGCAGCCACCGCCCGGCTACGGGCAGCAGCCACCACCCGGTTACGGGGGACAGCCCGGGTACGGGCAGCCGATGGGCGGCTATCCGGGCCAGCCCGGGGGCTATCCGCCGGGACCCGGCTATGCCGCGTATCCCCAAGCGCCCTACGCCAGTTGGGGCGCGCGTGTCGGGGCGTACCTCATCGACCGGTTGATCATCGGCGTGCCGGCGGCCATCTTCTACGGCATCGGCTTCGCGGTCGGGTCCAAGGACATGAACTGCACCACCGACTCGACCGACTCGTCCTACAGCACGTCCTGCTCGGGCGGACTGTCCGCGGGCGGGATCGTGCTGGTACTGATCGGCGCGGCCATCGCGATCATCGGCGGGCTGTACCTCATCTATATGGAGGGCACCAGCGGCCAGACCCCCGGCAAGAAGTTGCTGGGCATCAAACTGATCCGCGAGGCCGACGGGCAGCCCCTGGGCTTCGGCATGGCCTTCGTCCGGCAGATCTGCCACATCGTCGACACCCTCCCCTGCTACCTCGGCTGGCTCTGGCCGCTCTGGGATGCCAAGAAGCAGACCTTCGCCGACAAGATCATCAGCAGCATCGTCGTGAAGGTGTGAGTTCCGGCAGCGCAGACAACCGTGCCCGCCGCGCTGAAAAGCACGGCGGGCACGGGTTTTTCGTCGACCGGGAGTCGTCAGTTCACGACGTCCAGGAGGTCGATGATGAAGACGAGAGTCTTGCCGGACAGGTGGTGGCCACCCGCCTCGCCGTAGGCCAGCTTCGGCGGGATGGTCAGCTGGCGGCGGCCGCCCACCTTCATGCCCGGGATGCCGTCCTGCCAGCCCTGGATCAGGCCGCGCAGCGGGAAGACGATGGACTCACCACGGTCCCAGGAGGCGTCGAACTGCTCGCCGGAGTCGTACTCGACGCCCACGTAGTGGACATCGACGGTGTCGCCGGGCTTGGCTTCGGCGCCGTCACCCACAACGAGGTCCTTGATCACGAGCTCGGCGGGGGCGGGACCATCCTGGAACTCGATTTCCGGCTTGCTGCTCATGGGCTGTCCTCTTCGATAGATCGGAATCGGGTCTCGATCACCTTATGCCCCGCGCATTCGCCCGCCCGCAGCGGAGGCGAAAATGTCCCGGTGGCCGAAGTGATCGATATCGACGACCCGGACGATCCGCGGGTCGCCGAATTCCGCGACCTCAACAATGCCGATCGACGCCCCGACCTGCCCGGCGGCAAGGGATTGGTGATCGCCGAGGGTGTGGTGGTCGTGCAGCGCATGCTGGCCTCGCGATTCACGCCCTTCGCATTGTTCGGAGTCGCGAAGAGATACGAACAGCTCGCCGAGGAGCTGACCGGAGTGGAAATTCCGTATTACCGGACCAGCGCCGAGGTGATGGCGCAGGTCGTCGGATTCCATTTGAATCGCGGCGTCCTCGCGGGCGCCTATCGGCCGCGTGAACTCACCGCGGACGAGTTGCTCGCGGACGCGCGCACGGTGGCGGTGCTCGAGGGCGTGAACGACCACGAGAACATCGGGTCGATCTTCCGCAACGCCGCCGGATTGGGTGCGGATGCCGTGCTGTTCGGCGACCGCTGCTCGGATCCGCTGTACCGGCGCGCCGTGCGGGTCTCCATGGGCCACGTGCTGCGGGTCCCCTTCGCCCAGCTGCCGCCCTTCCCGGCGGGGCTGGACCTGCTGCGCGACAACGGCTTCCAGATCATCGCCCTGACCCCGAACCCGAAGGCCGACACCCTCGCCACCGCCATGACCGGCGAGAAGGTGGCCCTGCTGCTCGGCGCGGAGGGACCCGGCCTCACCGAGGAGACCATGCGGGCCAGCGACATTCGTGCCCGCATCCCCATGACGGCGGGCACCGATTCGCTTAATGTGGCGACCGCAGCCGCCATGGCCTTCTACGAGAGAGTGCGTGCCGAGTGAGCCATCCGCCCGACGGACCGTATGGATACGGCTATTCCGAACCCACCCCGTGGGCCAGCGGCATCGCCGTGGTCGTCATGGTGGCCGCACTGACCGCCGTCGGCGTCTACGCCTTCGGCGCGGCGCTGGCCCAGATCCATCCGGTGCTGTCGGTGGCGGTCAACCTGATCGCGGTGGGCGGGGCCGCGCCGACCGCCTGGCGCTGGCGCTACGCCCCGGTGACCCGCTGGGTGATCGCGGGCCTGGGCGCGGGCGTACTGCTGGCCTGGCTGGGCCTGCTGCTGTTCTGAGTCAGGAGACCCGGTCGCGGCCGCGCAGCCAGCCCAGCAGTCCGCGTTTGCTGCCGTTGTGCTCGACGGGCGCCTCCGGCACGACCTCCACCACCAGCGGCGCCTCGCCCCGGGGGAACAGCGAGAAGCCGCACACCTCGATCCGGTCGGCGGTCAGCGCCTGCTCGGGATCCTGGCCGCGATAACAGAAGCCGAGCCACTCCTGATTGGCGGCGTCGGCGAAGTCCGGCGGGTTGAAGGGCAGCAGCTGCGGGTCGGGCATTTCGCCGGGCGCGAGGTGGATGGGATGTTCACCCGCCCAGTAGGGCCGCTCCCACACCCGCGGCATGCCCTCGTCCTCGAGGATATTGACCCGGGTCGCACTGAAGGAACGGCGGAATTCGCCGCGCTCCCAGTGCGCGAACGCGCCCCAGCCCAGGGACAGGTCGTAGCAGATCAGGTAGGTCTGCTCGGAGGCGAGCGGACGTACCAGCAGCTCCGGCAGTCTGGTGGGACGCGGCAGCGCGGCCTGGGTGGAGCAGACGACCGTGACGCCGGGATAGCAACCGATATAGATGGATTCGGGATCCGGCCCCGCCCACACCTTCATGGTGCCCGAGGCGGCGGGCACCACATCACGGTCCGGGTTGAGCTGTCTGGCAAGTGCGAAGGCGGCGTCCGGGTCGGGTCCCGGGTGCGCACGCAGCACGGCCACCGGATCGGGGGCGTCGACGTACCACAGGGACGAGACCGTTGTTGGCACCGACGTCACCTCCCCTCAGTCACTGCACACAGGCTGGTTACTTTGGAGCAAACATTCAGCGGCCGATCGCCGGCATCGACGTGGATCGGCCCGGCGCTGACCACCGACTCAATGAATCTACCCCCGCGAGGGCCGAAATATCGCCGTTGCCAGCCTTGTTTCGCGGCGCGGCGCAGAGTAGCTGGCCGGCGGATTCAGCAATCCACTGGCATCCGAGGAATTCGAGCGGCCTGTCCGGTTGACTCAGTGACCGGAGGACCGCACGCCTAGGAGTACATCCTCCCAGGACGGCATCGGCGCCTTGCCTCCCCGCTTGCGCCCCGCCTCCCCGGGCTTGCGATTCGGCTTCTGCGCGTTGGCCTTCGCGGCCGGCTGTGCCGGTGCGGGAGCCGGTTCCGCGGGCTCGGCGGCAGCCGCCGGGGCCGGAGCGGGTGTGGGGGCGGCCGGGAGCGCCGGAGCGGGCTGCTCCTTCGCCGCCGGAGCAGGCGCGGGCGCCGGGGCAGCGGCCGTGGTCACCGGCACGGTGCCGTCGCCGACCGCGGCGCGCTGCTCGAAGTAGTCGTCCACGTTCTGCTGCTTGGCGACTCGCGCCGGCGCGGACTCGTAGTCGGGGGTCCGCTCCTCGCGCGGGGCGGGCGCGGGGGCCGGCACCTCGTCCACCGCCGGATCGGTCTGGTTCGGCAGGATGGTCGCCAGGCCGCGCAGCGCCCGGCCGAAGTCGGGATCGATCAGGTCCGAGGCCGGATCGTCGAGCGGCACCACCGAGCCGCCGTGCGCGTCCGGCTGGTAGCGCCAGTGCGCGGCGATCACGGAACGGCCCGCCTGCCACTGCAATTGGGCCACCCAGTAACCCTTCTCGTCCTTCCAGGCGTCCCATTCGGCGACCTCGATATTGTGGCCGCGCTCGGCGAAGGCGGCCGACACGATCTCGATGAGGGTCTCCACGGCGGGACCGTCGTTGCGGACCGGGTGCGCCTTCTGCGCCAGCTCGGCGGCCCGGGCGCGTTCCAGCAGAACGGGATACGCGAAACGCTCCACCCGCGACAGCGGCATACCCGACTCTTCGGTGACCTGCTCCACCGACGCACCGGCACGGATACGGGCCTGGATATCGCGAGGACGCATCGTGGCTTCCGTTTCGATCTCGATTTGGCCGAATCGGGCAAGATCTCCGCGGGCAGCGGCGCGCAGTTTATCGTCGGCGGCGAGCCGGTACTTCTGGCCGCTCTCGGTATCGATGCACACGATGTGCGTGGAATCGGGCGTCAATCCGATTACTCGAAGTTCACGCACCGTTACCTCCTGTTCGCTGCGCAACTCACAGCTATAGCTAGGCTCGCGACACCGCCCACGTTCTGGAACAGTAGTGCACTTCTGAGAATCATGGGGCAAGACACGCGGCGCGGAAATCTGTTCCCAGACTTCCGCGCCGCATTAGTGTGATCGATTCGCCTCAGCGGCGAAACCGGTTTCATGATCTCCCGAAGATCGTGAGAGAACCGTGAACCGATGTCTTTTTACTGCTCAGGCCAGCTTTTCGACGACCCAGTCGACGCAGCGGGTCAGCTGCGACACATCTTCGGGGTCGATGGCCGGGAACATGCCGATGCGCAGCTGGTTACGGCCCAGCTTCCGGTACGGCTCGGTGTCCACGATTCCATTGGCGCGCAGCACCTTCGCCACCTGCGCGGCGTCCACGCTGTCGGCGAAGTCGATGGTGCCGACGACCTGCGAGCGCAGCGCCGGGTTCTGCACGAACGGCGTTGCGTACGCGCTGGTCTCGGCCCACGAGTACAGGCGCGAGGACGAGTCGGCGGTGCGCTTCACGGCCCAGTCCAGGCCGCCGTTGCCATTCAGCCACTCGATCTGGTTGGCGAACAGCAACAGGGTGGCAAGCGCCGGGGTGTTGTAGGTCTGGTCCTTGGTGGAGTTGTCGATCGCGATCGGCAGCGAGAGGAATTCGGGGGTCCAGCGACCCGAGTTCTTGATTTCCTCCACCCGCTCGAGCGCCTTCGGGCTCATGAGCGCGATCCACAGGCCGCCGTCGGAGGCGAAGCACTTCTGCGGGGCGAAGTAGTAGACGTCGGTGTCGGCGATGTTCACCGGCAGACCGCCCGCGCCGGAGGTGGCGTCGATGGCGACCAGCGCGTGCTCGGAACCGGCCGGGCGCGACACCGGGATGGCGACACCGGTGGAGGTCTCGTTGTGGGCCCAGCCGATCAGGTCGGCCGACGGGTCGGAGGTCGGCTCGGGGGCGTCGCCCGGCTCCGACTTCACCACGATCGGGTCACCGATGAACGGGTTGCCCTTGGCGACCGAGGCGAACTTCGAGGAGAACTCGCCATTGCTCAGGTGCAGCGACTTCTCGCGGATCAGGCCGAAGGCGGCAGCGTCCCAGAACGCGGTGGTGCCACCGTTGCCCAGCACGACCTCGTAGCCGTCGGGCAGCGAGAACAGGTCCCGCAGACCGGAGCGCACCCGCGCCACCACGTCCTTGACCGGCTTCTGCCGATGCGAGGTGCCGAACACCGAGGCGCCGGTATCCACCAGGGACTGCAGCTGCTCGGGGCGGACCTTGGAGGGGCCGCAACCGAACCGTCCGTCGGCGGGCTTGAGATCGTCGGGGATGGTCGGGAACGCAGAGGTCATGGCGACAAGGGTAGAGGTGCTATCACCCGCGCTCACGCCCGGGTCCGGTCGGAAAAACATTCCCACGAGCGGGTTCGGCAAACCATGGGTATCGCTGTGTCGGGCGCCACACAGCGGTTACGGTGTATCGCCATGGACATGGCCGCACACGAGCGACCGAGCAGCGCTTCCGACCAGCCGCCCGATTCCGGACCCGGCGCGCCCCCGAATTCCGGCCGGCCGCACCGCGGTCAGCAGGTCGCGCCCGCTCCGCGAATCGGCCTGCTCGCCCGGCTGTCCTCGCAATTCGGTTCCCGCGGCTTCGCCCGCCGCGGGCCGGCTCTCGACGACGCCGCGCGGCGCGAACTGCTGCTGCACGGCATCGAGGGCGCCGCGACCGTGCTCAGTGTCCACGGCACCGCCGAGGCCGAGCCGGGGCCGGAGTTCTGGGTGCGGGTCCAGCTCGACGGCCGGCATGCCTACGAGACGCGGATCCGGCAGCGGATGAACGCCGCCGATCGGCAGTGGATGCAGCCCGGCGATGTCGTCCGCTGCCGGGTCGATCCGGGCGATGACGACCGGGTGGTGCTGTATCCGCCCGCGCCCGAGGAGACCTCGCGCACCAATATCGCCAAGATCCTGGCCGACGGCCGACGCGCCCGCGCCACCGTGCTGGCCGCGACACCGGTCGCGGCCGACTACACCGGCAGAGACGATCCGGTGCTGCGGCTGGATCTGGAACTGCACGCCTGGGACGAGCCGGGGCCGTGGCGGGTCCGGGTGGTGCAGCCGGTCCCCATGTCCGCCCTGGAATTGGTGGATCGGGGGCGGCACCTGGAGGTCGCCTTCTTCACCGTCGACCGCGGCGAATCCGTCGCGGTGGACTGGGCGGCCTCGCTACCCGGCTGACCGCCGGGCCCGAAAGGCTATGGCAGGTGCACGAATTGGAAGCCGCCGGCCTTCAAGGCGGGCAGGGCGGCGAGCATGCCCGCGCCGGTGCCCGACTTGGGGCGGTGCATGTGCGCCAGGGAGATGCCGCCGGTCTTGGCGGCCGTCATGTTGTTCTGGACCTGGGCGGCGGTCGCGGTCGCACCGAAGTCGGCGTTGACCGAGAAGCCGACCGGGGTCTCGCCCAGCTCCTTCACGATCGCCACGGCCACGTCGTCGTAGTGCGCCGTGCCCGCGCGGAAGAAGCGGGGCGCGTGCCCGGTCAGGGCGGTGATGCGCTGGTGGTTGCCCCAGACCTCGTCCACGGCCGCCTGCGGGGAGGCGGTGCCCTTGATCTCGTAGGCGGCGCGGCCGTTCACCGACAGCGGGCAGTGCGCGGTGCCGTGATTGCCGATCTCGAAGAGCGGGTTGGCGGCCAGCTGCCCGGCGCGACCGGGATTCGCGTCGATCCAGCGCTTGTTCAGGAACAGGGTGGCCGAAATCTGCTGGGCCTGCAGGAAGGCCAGCAGGTTCTCGTCGATGTCGTTGTTGCCGGGGCCGCCGCAGGCGTCGAAGGTGATCGCGAACTGCTTGCCCGTGGCATTGAACCCGGTCACGATGCCGTCGAGGTCCACGCCCCAGCCCTGCGGCTGCCGACCGGCGTACTTCGCGGCCACGGCGTCGGGCGACACCGTGGCGGCGGGTAGCCGCGCCGGCGCGGTGGCCGGATCGGCCCCGGCGTGCGGATCGAGGATGCGGTCGGACGAATTGCCGTTCGCCACACCGCATCCGGCGGTGACGAGGCCTGCGGCGAGCGCCGCGCCCGCGGCGAAGAAGCCGCGCCTGGACAGTCCTGCGTCGAGCACCGGTGCAGGTTATGTGAATCCGGTCGCAGTAGCCAGGACCACGATCATGATTGTTCCAACCGTTGCGGTCCGGCAACCAATTCGCCACCGCCGTTGGTGCAGATGTAATCCATTGTTCCACCGCAGGATTCGCCGCAGCCGCCCGGATACGAGCACCTCAGGACGCCGCCGCCGGTGCGCGGATCAGCAATCGCGCAGCGCTCACGGCGTGTCGGATTTCCAGTTCATCCCGAAGGCCGGATTGCTCCAGACTGTAGCCTGCCCGACCGAAACAATCCCTTTGCAAGGAAACGCATTGACATACCCGAACAACCCGTACCCGCAGCAGCAGCCCGGATACGGCTACCCGCCCGCCGATCAGCCCGCCCCGGGCTACGGTGCACCCCAGCCCGGCTACGGCGCGCCGCAGCAGCCCGCCTACGGCGCACCTCAGCCCGGTTACGGTGCGCCCCAGCCCGCGTACGGCGCCCCGCAACCCGCGTACGGGGCTCCGCAGCCCGGCTATGACGCCCAGTCCCCCTACGGCGCTCCGCAGCAGCCCGCGTACGGCGCGCCCCAACCCGCCTACGGCGCAGCGCAACCCGCTTACGGGGCGCCGCAGCCCGGCTATGCGCCGTTCGGAGGGTACGGGGCACAGTATGCGAGCTGGGGCGCGCGTGTGGGCGCGTACCTGATCGACGGGGCGATCTGGATTCTGCCCGGTGCGATCCTGCGGACCATCGCGGTCACCGCCGGCACCTCGAAGGTGCAGTGCAGCGTCACGCCCGGCACCTATCACACGTCCTGCACGGGCGGCGGGATGAACGCGGTGGGCATCATCTGCCTGCTGCTCGCCTTCGTCGTCGGCGTCGCGGGCCTGCTTTTCATCAGCCACCAGGAGGGCACCACCGGCCAGACCCCGGGCAAGCGCGTGGTCGGCATCCGCTTGGTCCGCGAATCCACCGGCCAGCCGGTCGGTTTCGGTCTCGCCATCGGCCGCCGCCTGCTGCACTTCATCGACGCTCTCCCCTGCTACCTCGGCTTCCTGTGGCCCGCCTGGGACAACAAGAAGCAGACCTTCGCCGACAAGATCGTCAGCACCATCGTCGTGAAGGCCTGAGTGTTTCCCGGGGCTGGGGGGTGACCCGGGGACGGATATGAAAAACGGTGGCCCGCAGCGATTCTCGCTGCGGGCCACCGTCGTGTTCGGACCGGATTACTTGTGCGACACCAGATCCCAGCCCGGGACGGCGTCGGGCTTGCGCGGGGCCGGGCCGGTGTAGATGGCAGCCGGGCGGACCAGCTTGCCCAGCTTCTTCTGCTCCAGGATGTGGGCACACCAGCCGGCGGTGCGGCCACAGGTGAACATGGCGGGCATCATGTGCGCCGGGACCTCGGCGAAGTCCAGGATCACGGCGGCCCAGAACTCGACATTGGTCTCGATGGCGCGGTCGGGGCGGCGCTCGCGCAGCTCGGCCAGGGCAGCCTGCTCCAGGGCGGCGGCGACCTCGTAGCGCGGGGCGTCGAGGCGCTTGGCGGTGGCGCGCAGCACGCGGGCGCGCGGGTCCTCGGCCCGGTAGACCCGGTGACCGAAGCCCATCAGCTTCTCCTTGCGGTCCAGGATGCCCTTGACCAGAACCCGTGCGTCGCCGGTCTTCTCGACGGCTTCGATCATGGGCAGCACGCGGGCCGGGGCGCCGCCGTGCAGCGGGCCGGACATGGCGCCGATGGCGCCGGACAGCGAGGCCGCCACGTCGGCACCGGTGGAGGCGATGACGCGGGCGGTGAAGGTGGAGGCGTTCATGCCGTGCTCGGCGGCCGACACCCAGTAGGCGTCGATGGCCTCGATGTGGCGCGGGTCCGGGTCACCCTTCCAGCGGGTCATGAACCGCTCGGTAATGGTGGCCGATTCGTCGATCTTCGCCTGCGGCACGGCCGGCTGGTAGATGCCGCGCGCCGACTGGGCGACGTAGGACAGCGCCATGACCGAGGCCCGGGCCAGGTTCTCACGGGCGGTGTCGTCGTCGATGTCGAGCAGCGGCTCGTAGCCCCAGATCGGGGCCAGCATGGCCAGGCCGGCCTGCACGTCGACGCGCACGTCGCCGGTGTGGATGGGGAGCGGGAACGGCTCGGCGGGCGGTAGGCCGCGGCCGAATTCGCCGTCGACCAGCAGAGCCCACACGTCGCCGAAGGTGACCGAGTTACCGACGAGGTCCTCGATGTCGACGCCGCGATACCGGAGCGCACCGCCGTCCTTGTCGGGTTCGGCGATATCGGTGGTGAAGGCCACCACTCCCTCGAGACCGCTCACGAAGCCGTCGGGGACGACCGAGCTTGGTACCGCAGCGCTGGCAGTCATGTTGTGACTCTCCTTGCAAAGTCGGGCCGCCCGATCTTTGGGCAGCCACGCCGATCAACTGGAGCTTAACCCCCGCATTACTCCGGAGTAACGTCTGCCCCATGGTTGACCAGGAGAAATTCGCCACGCCCGATGTCGACATGGCCGCCCTGCGGGTCGAGTACGGAGTCGATCAGGGCGACAACCATCCGGGCCCGGAAACCGACCTCGACGAGACCTGGCTGTCCGACGGCTGGGAGCCGTTGCTGCGCAACTGGATCGAGGACGCGACCAGCGCGGGCATGACCGATCCGAACTCGATGGTGCTGAGCACCGTCGAGATCACCGAAACCGGTCCGCGACCCTCGTCGCGAACTGTCCTGTGCAAGGGGCTTTCTCCCGAAGGTGTGACTTTTTACACGAATTACGAATCGTTCAAGGGCCGCCAGCTGACCCGAACCCCGTATGCCTCGGCCACTTTCGTGTGGCCCGCCATGGGCCGGCAGGTCACGGTGCGCGGGCCGGTGCGGCGGGTCCCGGCCGAGGCCACCGAGGTGTACTGGCAGTCCCGTCCGCGCGGTTCCCGGCTGGGCGCGTGGGCCTCGGAGCAGTCGCGGCCCATTGCCTCCCGCGCCGAGCTGGACCGGCAGATGGATGCGACGGCCGCCCGGTTCGCCGAGGTCGGCGACATCCCGGTGCCGCCGTTCTGGGGCGGCTTCCAGATTCAGCCGGAGACCGTGGAGTTCTGGCAGGGCCGCCGCAGCCGCATGCACAACCGCATCCGGGTCACCGTCGAACCGGGCAATACCGATGTATCGGTCATGAAAGTCGAACGCCTGCAACCCTGACCGACCCTCCCGGGCCCGAAAGAGTTGGATATCTCACGTTCAAATGATGGGATGATCGGCCCAAAATGCCTTCCCAAGCGCTCTTCGACGTGGCTAGGTTGGGCCGGTGAAGCTGCTCGCCGACATAACTCCATTGCGGAATCCCGACTACCGGAGGCTCTGGACCACCGGCATCGTCACCGTGATCGGCGCACAGCTGTCCGTCGTAGCCGTCCCCAAGCAGCTCTACGACATCACCCACAGCTCTTCGTATGTCGGCCTGGCCGGGCTGTTCGGCCTCATCCCGCTCATCGTGTTCGGCCTGTGGGGCGGCGCGCTCGCCGACGCCATGGACCGCCGCAGGATGCTGCTCGTCACCAGCGCGGGCACCGGCCTGACCTCGCTGGCCTTCTGGGCGCAGGCTGCCGCCGGGCTGAACAACGCCTGGCTGGTGCTGATCCTGTTCTCGGCGCAGCAGGCGTTCTTCGCCATGAACCAGCCCGCGCGCAGCGCCATCTACCCCAGGCTGCTGCCGCCCGACCAGCTGCCCGCGGCCAATTCGCTGAGCATGACGGTCATGCAGTTCGGCGCCATCGCCGGTCCCGTGCTGGCGGGCATGCTGATTCCGTTCGCGGGCCTGGCCACGCTGTACCTGATCGACTCCATCGCGCTGCTGGCCACGCTGTGGGCGACCTGGAAGCTGCCGCCCATCCCGCCGCACGGCGAGACCCGGCGCGCGGGCCTGCGGGAGGTGTTCGACGGTTTCGCCTACCTGGCCACCCAGCGCATCCTGCTGGCATCGTTCGCGGTCGACGTGGTGGCCATGGTGTTCGGCATGCCGCGCGCCCTGTTCCCGCAGATCGCCCAGGACAGCTTCGGCGACACCGCTTCCGGCGGAACGGCACTGGGCCTGCTGTTCGCCGCCATGTCGGTGGGCGCGGTGCTGGGCGGGGTGTTCTCCGGCTGGCTGTCGCGGGTGCGGCGGCAGGGTCTGGCCGTGGTGGTCTGCATCGTGCTGTGGGGGCTGGGCATGGTCGGGTTCGGCCTGGCCGTTGGCCTGGTCGGGCACGGCCTGAGCATGACGCTCGCACTCTGGATCGCGCTGGCCTGCCTGGCTTTCGGCGGCGCGGTGGACATGTTCTCCGCGGCCCTGCGCACCACCATGCTGCAGTCGGTGGCGACCGACGAGATGCGCGGAAGACTGCAGGGGGTCTTCATCGTCGTCGTGGCGGGCGGACCGCGCATCGGTGATGTTGCGCACGGTTTCGCGGCCGCGGCGGTGGGTACCGCGACAGCTGCGGCCGGCGGTGGCGTGCTGGTCGTGATCGGCATGATGATCGCGGCCGTGGCGTTTCCGGCGTTCGTTCGATACCGCGTGGCACGTGCGTATTCGGAGGTGCAGCTCGCGTAGTGTCGCGGGGTTCATGCACATAGCACATGACAGCCGCTCTCCTCACCCGCGAACGATGTGACTGTGAGGTAGCAAAGAGCCACCCTCATTGGTAGGGCGTAGTGGACAGCGGCTAGCGTTGACTCGAGCGCATCGCACGCCGACCGTGTCCGATGCCTACGGTTACAAGCCTGAGAGGGATCCTTCCGTGCCCGCTGAGAACATCATCAACGTCGACGACGACGCCAAGCCGGTACTGCAATACCCCGGCGGCGAGTACCCGATGACCGTCGCCAAGGCTGTCGAGGGCAATGACGGAATCGACCTGGGCAAGCTGCTCGCCAGCACCGGGTACGTCACCTTTGACCCCGGTTTCATGAACACCGCCTCGACCAGGTCGGCCATCACCTACATCGACGGCGAGGCGGGCATCCTGCGCTACCGCGGGTACCCGATCGAGCAGCTGGCCGGTAAGTCGACCTTCATCGAGGTCAGCTATCTGCTGATCTACGGCGAGCTGCCGACCCAGGCCCAGCTGGACGACTTCACCGACCGGATCCGCCGGCACACCCTGCTGCACGAGGACCTGAAGCGGTTCTTCGACGGCTTCCCGCGCAACGCGCACCCGATGCCGGTGCTGTCCTCCGCGGTCAACGCGCTGTCGGCCTACTACCAGGACTCGCTGGACCCGCGCGACCCCGAGCAGGTCGAGCTGTCCACCATCCGGCTGCTCGCCAAGCTGCCGACCATCGCGGCCTACGCGTACAAGAAGTCGGTCGGCCAGCCGTTCCTGTACCCGGACAACTCGCTGTCGCTGGTGGAGAACTTCCTGCGGATGACCTTCGGCTTCCCGGCCGAGCCCTACGAGGTCGACCCGGAGATCGCCGCGGCGCTGGACATGCTGCTCATCCTGCACGCCGACCACGAGCAGAACTGCTCGACTTCGACTGTGCGCCTGGTGGGTTCGTCCGACGCCAACCTGTTCACCTCCGTCTCCGGCGGCATCAACGCGCTGTGGGGCCCGCTGCACGGCGGCGCCAACCAGGCGGTGCTGGAGATGCTGGACGACATCAAGGCCAGCGGCGGCGACGTCAAGGAGTTCGTCCGCAAGGTCAAGAACAAGGAAGACGGCGTGAAGCTCATGGGCTTCGGGCACCGCGTCTACCGCAACTACGACCCGCGCGCCACCCTGGTGAAGAAGGTCGCGGACAACATCCTGTCCAAGATCGGCGGCGACGACCAGCTGCTCGACATCGCCAAGGCCCTCGAAGAGGCCGCCCTGACCGACGAGTACTTCATCGAGCGTCGCCTGTACCCGAATGTCGACTTCTACACCGGCGTCATCTACCGGGCCATGGGCTTCCCGACCCGCATGTTCACCGTGCTCTTCGCCATGGGCCGCCTGCCGGGCTGGATCGCCCACTGGCGCGAAATGCACCGCGAGCCGCTGAAGATCGGCCGTCCGCGCCAGATCTACACCGGCTACGGCGAGCGCGACTACGTGCAGATCAACGGTCGCTGACCTCGACGGGCCCAGCGCCCGAAGGGTTTCCGACGAACCCCGCCGCAACGCATGGTTGCGGCGGGGTTTTTCGTTCACAAGTTCTTGTTAAGAATCTCGCTGGGGTGCGACGGCAATCTTGTTCCCGTGAGATGGAAACGATCTCAGCTCCGGTGTCACCTGCCGCGGCGGGGGCGGCAGGTGGCACCGGAGAAATTCGGGTGCGGGGCCCGGTGATACGTGGGATGTTCGGGGTATGGCATCGACGAATGGCATTACCGTGCGTTCGGCGCGAGCGGACGAGCGGGCGGAGATCATCCGGCTCTCGGAGATCTGTTTCGGGATGCGGGTCGGCCCGGCCGATCTGGAATACGGCGGCGACGTCTTTCCGACCGAGCGGGCCCTGGTGGCGGTGGACGGCGATCGCATCGTGGGGCACACCAACGACCGCACCATGACCGTCACCGTGCCCGGCGCGCGCACCGTGCAGGCCTGCGGCGTCACCAGCGTCGTGGTCGCGCCCACCCATCGGCGGCGCGGCATTCTGCGGGCGCTCTACACCGAGCAGCATCGGCGCACCGAGGCCGAGGGCATACCGCTCACCATCTTCACCGCCAGCGAGGGCACCATCTACGGCCGCTTCGGCTACGGCCCGTCCATTGTCGAGAACGAGATCTCCGTGCGCGGGCGCACCGCCGAATTCCGCTCCACCACACCGGATCCCGGCGGCGTCCAGGTCGCCGGCCTGGAAGAGGCGAAAATCCGGCTGCCCGAGATCTACGACCGCTGGCGGCGCCTGGTCCCGGGCGCGCAGGCGCGGCCCGCAGCCCGCTGGCAGCAGCGGTTCTTCGCCGATGCGGTGCAGAGCGAGGAGAGCTCACCGCAGTTCTTCCTGATCCATCCGGACGGCTACGCCATCCTGCGGCGCGCCTGGCACGAGGACAAGAACACCGCCACGGTCCGCGAATTGCGGACTGTCACAGCGGAAGCCCATGTCGCGCTGTGGCGGGTGCTGCTCAGCCTGGATCTGGTGGACGCGGTCGAGGCCACGCTGAGCGATAACGATCCACTCCCCTACCTGGTCACGAATCCGCGCCTGGTGCGGGTCACCGGCCGCCACGACGCACTGTGGACCCGGGTGATGGACGTCCCCGCCGCCCTCACCGCCCGTACCTACCAGCGGGATCTGGATGTCGTGCTGTCCGTGGACGATCCGTTCCGCGACGCGGGCGGCAGCTTCGCGCTGCGGGTGCGCGACGGCATCGCCGAGTGCGCGCCCACCGGCCGCACCCCGGATCTGGAACTCGGCATCGATGTACTCGGCAGCCTCTACTTCGGCGCGTACCGGGCGCGGGTCTTCGCCGCCGCCAACCGGATCCAGGCCAAGGACGGGGCCGTGCTGCGCGCGTTCGACGAGGCGTTCACCGCCGAACGCGACGCCGAACTCGGCTGGTTCTTCTGAGTCGGCAGACGAAAACGGCTGCCGGGCACCACTATTGGTGAGGCCCGGCAGCCTGCTTCGGTTCTCGGACCGGCCTACTTGTCGGCGATCTTGGCCCGGAAGGGGCCGCCGACGCTGTTGAACAGCAGATCCCCGTTCGGGAATGCCTCGACGATGGCGTACGCGCCGTTGCCCAGGTTGGACTGCCCGAAGATGGTGCGGTGCACCGTCTCCCCGGTCTTCCAGTCCAGGCCGGTGACCTCCCAGCCGTCGGCCTTGGTGTAGCCGTTCACGAACACGATGCCGGATGACAGCGAGACCGCGGGCACCATCGAGGTGGACACGACATTCCCGCGCTCCCACACCGACTTCCAGGCGTGGGCCCGCGGATCCCATTCGAAGCGCTGCATGCCGTGCGGCGGGCCGTCCACCGGTCCGTTGGCCAGCACGTCGATCAGGCGATCGGGCTCGCCGCCGGCACCGATGTTCTGGACCACGAAGGCGCCGTATCCGTTCACGACCACCGACTGCTCGGACTGGATGAACTCGGGTTTCGGGTCGGGCAGGCCCGCCGTCACCTGGATCTGGTCCGCGATTCGATTCGATCCGGTGTCCGGCTTCTGCTGGAAGCCCTCGGGAATCTTGTTGCGCCAGAACGCGACCAGATGCATCTGATTCGCGCCGTCGGTGATGACCACCAGTTCGTCGGACTTGCCGTCGAAGCCCATGAGGGTCGGCGTCGAACCGGTTCCGGTGCCGAACTTCACCGCGGGCGGCTGCCCGCCGAAATCGTAGGGTGAGGACCATGCCCCGTCGGCCTCGTCGGCGGACAGCTTCGAGCCGGTCCACACGATCTTGCGCATGATCCGGTCGCTGGCGATGTAGATGCCGTTGTGCTCGTCCACGGCGATCGAATTGGAGACGGTCTCGTCATCGCCGAACCTCACCTGCTGCGGCGTGCCCTCGAAGTTGCGATCCATGGCGAACAGCGCGCGCGAGGTGGCGACCAGGATGTGCCCGTCATAGGTCATGCTGACGCCGACGACGTTCTCCGGGATGCCCAGCGAGGTCACGCCGGTACCGAGCAGCGGCTTCAGATCGAGGTGCCGGACGACCTCGATGCCGTCCTCGGGCTTGTCCTTGTTCTTCAGGCCGAAGACGTACAGCTGCGAATCCGCGGTGGTGTAGTAGACCTGATTGTCCTTGTCCACCAGGCTGTAGACGCCGTTGGCGATGCGAGTCCAGGTCGCGCCGGCCCAGTCCTGCTGGACCGCGCTCTGTATCTGGCCGACATCGGCGAAGTTCTGATCGAGCACCTTGTTCAGCGCGTCCGGCGAAATGGGCTGCACGCCCGGCGCGTCCGCCGCCGCGACCTCCTTGAAACCACGATTGGATACGTCGACGTAGCGCACACCCGAGGAGGAGGAAATCCACCGATAGTTGTCGGAGGTCGACGCGAGGGTGATGATGCTGACCGGCCCGACCGGTACCCGCGGCATCTGTGCGGGGTCGATGTGGAAGGTGCCGCGCGGCACGGGATCGGGGAAGCCGTCGGACTGGCCCGAATCGAGATGCGTGATCGCGTATTTGTCGGCGGCCAGATACGGGTTGCGGGCCGGGCCCGACCCGGCCGCCGGGTCCGGCGCGGCGCTGGAACTGGAACTCGAATCCGAGGAACTGTCACTGCTGCACGCGACGAGCGTGCCGGTGGCCGCCAAGGCCAGGACCGTCAGACCCACCGATAGTCGTATCGCTTTGCTCAAAATGCGCTCCTGATTCTTTCCTTGCCAGAAAAAATGGATAGAGCTGTATGGGCTGAGATAGCGCGACATTAACAGCGAGTCAATACCTCAACTCGCCTTCGGGGCATTTCACCCGATTCGGGCGAGGGCCACCCCCGGCGAGTTCAGGGTTTTCCCGGTGGTGGGTGAGCACCGGACGCTGGCATGCTGGGATGCGTGAAACCCATCCAGTTGATACTCAACATCCTGTGGCTCGTGCTGGTCGGATTCTGGATGGCCATCGGCTATGTCATCGCCGGGCTGATCTGCTGTGTGCTGATCGTGACCATCCCGTGGGGCGTCGCGTCGTTCCGCATCGCCAACTTCGTGCTCTGGCCCTTCGGCCGGGAAGCGGTGGAGAAGCCGAGCGCGGGCGTGGGCTCGATGCTCGGCAACATCATCTGGATCGTCGTGGCGGGCTGGTGGCTGGCGCTGGGGCACCTGATGACCAGCATCGCCCTCGCCGTCACCATCATCGGGATCCCGTTCGCCTGGGCCAATCTCAAGCTGATCCCGATCTCACTGTTCCCCCTGGGCCGCGAAATCGTGGACAGCGACCGGCGTTTCGGCTACTGAGTCACTCGGATTCGTCGACGATCTGCTTCATGATCCCGACCGCCTCGGCGAGCACGCCGACCTGGGCGGGGGACAGCCGGGACAGCTGATCGGTCATCCAGGCCTCACGGGCCTGGTTCTCGTCGGCGATGAGGGCCCGGCCGGCGTCGGACAGCGATACGATGATCTGCCGCCCGTCGGTGGGGTGCGGATTGCGTTCCACCAGATCCATTTCCGACAGCGAGGCGATGACCCGGGTCATCGACGGCGGCTGCACCCGCTCCTTGGCGGCCAGCGTGCCCGGCGTCATGGCGCCCTCCCGATTCAGCGTGGCGAGCGCGGACAGCTGGGTCAGCGAAATCTGGGCATCGGCCCGCCGGCCTCGCAGATGCCGAGTCAAGCGCACCACCGCCAGCGAAAGTTCACCGGCGAGCGCTCGAATGTCGGAAGGCGTTGTCACAGAGGCAAACGATACGGGACCGCCCGCGCGGGAGTCGGCTGTTCCGGTGCGTGGGGGCCCGCCGCCCCGGTGTGCCACCCGAACCGGACCCTGCCCTCTAGGCTGGTGGGGTGACCACGCCGCCCGTTCCGGAGATTCCCCCGCGCTTCACCGATCCGCGCCCGGTACTGGCCGTGGGCACCATCGGTTTCCTGATCGCGACGGTGGCGGTGTGGGCGAACGACGCGTGGGCGACCGCGCGTCCGGTCTGCCTGATGGGTCTGGCGGTGGGTCTGCTCGGCTACACGATCTTCACGATTCAGCGCCGGAGCGCGCGGCGCGGGGACAAAGGCGCACAGCTCGGTCTGGATTAGCGGGCCCCGGGGCCGGATTAGCACCAGAAGCGACTGGTCGGCCGTCCAGTGGGGTCTGACAAAACGAACTTGCGGACCGTGCGAATTGACTGCACGCGCCTCGGACGCTTAACTCCCTGGAGTGTCCTCCCGATTGAGCGTCGAAGAACGACGGGCCCACCTTATCGAGGCAGCCATCGGCCTTGCCGAAAAAAAGGGCGTGGCAGGAGTTACCACGCGCGATGTTGCCCAGGCAGCCGGTGTTTCCCTCGGTGTGGTGCATTACTGTTTCGAAAACAAAGATCAGCTGATGACCGAGCTGGTCAAGGCACTCTCGATGGAATTGCGCGATTCCGTCGATGCCAACGAAACGGTATGGCAGGACGTCGGAACCGGAAAAGACGCGCTGCAACAATTGGTGCGCACCGGTCTGGAACTCATGTGGCTCAACATCGAAGCCACTCCGGAGCGCCAACTACTCACCTACGAAACCACCACCTACGCCCTACGCGAAGGCGAACAGACGCCCGCGAAACTCGCCATCGCACGCGAGCAGTACACCTTCAACGACTCCACGGTCGCCGACGTCATCGAACACGCGCGCGAAGCCACCGGCACCTCCTGGACCGTTCCCGTCGACACGCTGTCCCGTTTCATATTGGCGGCCATCGACGGCATCGTGCTGCGCTGGCTGGTCGACAACGACAGCGCCGCTGTCCGTCAGCAATTGGACGTCCTCGCCACCACCGTGGCAGCCCACTCGGCCTGACCCGGGCCTCCCCCGCTCCGGCGCGGGCACTGTGCAGCATCGCCCGCGCCGGACCCGAATTCGCCTGCCCGCCTGTGTATCTCATCCAGGCCGGGCCCGCGCACTTCCATTCGGGCCGGCGCGCATCCTCAGCGACGCGAGAAGTTCTGCGGCTGCGCCTGCACGTGGGTGATATCGCCCTCCCGCCACCACGCGACCGTCACCGTGGCCTCGAACGCACCCGTCAGCCGGACCCGGAGTTCATCGTGCACCACGAGACCGCCTGCGGGCAGCGGCAAGTCGAACTGCAGGCGCAGCAGCACGCCCAGCGGCTCGGCGGTCCAGCTGGTCTCCCGGCCGGTGCTCACCACCTCCGCCGTCACCGCCTCGGAGGCCAGCGGCAGGTCCAGCAGCGTGGCCAGCGGGCGCGCCGACGCCAGGTCACCCACGACCAGCCGGTCGGCGGGCAGCGCCGGGCCCAGCCACGGGCGATCCAGCACCAGGGCGTCGCCGGCCGGGATCACCTCGCCGGTGAGGGCGCGCACCTGACCCGGCAGCACCAGATCCTCGGTCTCCAGGCGGCCCGCGTCGAGCGCCTCGGCCAGATACCGGTACGTCTGTGAAATCGATTCCGGGGTGGGCATTCTCGCCGGATCGGCGAGGGCGTCGAGGAGTTCCTCGGCCAGCGCGGGGGTGAGCACCTCCGGGTCGGCGAGCACGCCGCGCAGCACCGCCAGATCGTTCGCGTCGAAGCCCGGCAACTGCGGGAGCAGACCCGCGAAGAGAGTGTCATCCGGGTGGCGCAGCAGGCCCAGCTGAATGCCGTCGATGTGGGCGTGGTGGCGCAGCCACCAGGCGGTGTAGCCGTCGCGGTCCGCGAGCAGCCGGCGGGTCGTCTCATCGGACAGCAACAGCCGCAGCGCCTCCGGCCATTCGGCGTCGTCCACCAGGTCCAGATCGCGGACCGCCACCAGTTCGGCCGGATCCTCGACCAGACCCTCCCACCAGGTCTCCTCGTCGTCGAGGTGGTGGTCCGGACCGGTCGGATCCGACTCGGCGACCAGGGTGAAGCTCCAGCCGACGCCGATGGCGCGCAGGGCCTCCCGGCCGTAGCGCTCGAGCACGCCGGCGTCCACGGTGGTGAAGGGCGAATCCTCGACGAGCACGCGGGCCAGCGGCGCATCGGGCAGCAGTAGTTCGTCGGCCGGCGTCGATTCGCCGTCGACATCGGGCAATTCGACCAGGCCCAGCCAGGACGGGAGGACACCCGGCGCGGCCAGGGTGGTGGCCGCCAGCTTCAGCACCGCGTCGACGGTGTCCGGATCGCTCGGATCGTCCTCCAGCACCGCCTGCAGCCCGGCGTCATTGAGCAGATCCTCCGGGGTGGCCGGGCGCGCGCCCAGCCGGCCCAGCAGCTCGTGCGCTGCCTCCGGGTGCACCAGACGTGCCCAGTGCACCGGAATCGCCTGTTCCAGACGGTCGTCCAGCACCACCGTGCGCGGCCCGGTCACCAGGCGGCCGTCGGTCAGCGGCACCGCCAGCGCGCCCAGTTCCTCCACCGCCAGCGGATCCACCGCGAACGGCTCCAGGGCGTCGTAGAGCGAATACCACCACTGCGGTTCACGCTCCAGGCTGCTCGACAGCTCGGCGATCCGCGCCAGGCCGATCCGGTGCACATCCAGCACGGCGAGGGCATCGGCGTACATGCGGCCGGACAGCTCCGGAATCACCAGGGGGCCGAGCATGTCCGCCAGCAGATCGGCCAATTCCACTGTCGCACCGGTGAATACGGTGGCCCGGCGCGGCGAGGCGACGTTCTCCCGCGAATCCGCGCCCGCACGCGGAGTTTCGGCGATCGCCGATTCATCCACAACGATCCCCAGGTCCGCTGGGGATGGTTCCTCGAACTCGGACGGGCCGAAGGTCGCGACCACGTCGTGCGGTCCGATGGCGTCGTGGGGTTCGACCGAGTCGCCGGGCACTTCGTCCTGGGCCGGAAGATCCCACAGCGGCAGGGTTTCCTGCTCCCATGCCGCGCTCGCCTTGGCGGTCGGCGCGGCGGCCGAGTCGACGTCCGGCGCGGCGGCCAGTTCGAGCGCGGCCGCGGTATCGGGATCGCCCGATGCCTGAACCTCATCGGCCTCGGCACCACTGCCGGCCGGCACGGCGGCTTCCACCGCGCCGAACGCGGCGTCGAATTCTTCTGGTACCGGGGCGTATTCGGCAGCGCGTTCCGGACGGCCGGTGAGGACCGGAAGCCATTCGTTGTCGCGGAGCTCGGCGATCAGGGCCTCGCGGAGCAGGCCGTCGGCCTCACTGCGGGCGAAACCGGGAGTGGGGACCACGACCAGGCGGTCGCGCGGCGGCAGGGAGCGTGCGAACGCGGCGTAACCGGCAGCCAGGGCGGTCAGGTGCGCGCCGGGGAGCAGGCGGCGGCGGTCCGGCTGCATCGGGATGTCGGCGATGAGCAGGGCCGGGATGGACAGCTCCTCGTCGGAGCGAGTGGGTGCGCGCAGCACATCGGGCCGGGTCGCGATCGGGCGGCCGTCGCGCACGGGCAGCAGCCAGCGGGCGCGCTCGGTGCGGTACTGCCACCACACGCGCTCATCGGAATTCGGGCCGGTGACCCGCAGTTCCGTGAGGCCGTCACCGAGTTCCCGCTCGGCACTGACGATCTCGTCGTCACCGATCCGGATGGCGTGCAGCGCGGGCAGTTCCAGCAGCAGATCGGCCGCCTCCGACCGCATCTCCGCGAGCAGGGCGACGGTGTCCACGCTCTCGCGCAACCGCAGCACGATCTCACTGTCGAAGCCGTTCACGGGCTTCTCCGCGGTGGCCCAGGCCAGTCGCAGCGCGGGCGGCTCGAAATCCTCCGGCGTCTGCGGGATCTCGATGCCCGCCACGCCGAGCAGCGCCCAGGTCTCGGCCCGTGAGAACCGCACCGAGCCGCCGGTCGAACGGAACTCCACCTCGTCCGACACCGTCAGCACAGCGGTGAATCCCACGCCGAACTGCCCGACGGCCGCGGCGTCCGTCTTCCCCGAGGCCCGCAGCGCGGTGAGCGCGTGCACGCCCGAAACATCCAGCGGCGCACCGGTATTGGCCACGTGCAGGGTGCGGCCGTCCAGCCACACCGCGATCCGCCCGTCGACGCCCGCCTTGGCGGCCGCGTCGGCGGCGTTCTGCGCCAGCTCGGTCAGCAACCGGTCCCGGTATCCGGCCCGGACCAGGTCCGCCTCCGTGGCGGCGTCCTCCCGCAACCGGGTGGGCGACCCACGCCAGGCGGCCACCACCCCGGCCCGCAGCTCCGCCGTCCCGAACGGATCCCCCACATCGGTCGCGACCACGCCCTACACCCCTTCCGCACAACCGTTGATGGCACGCCAGAGCCAAGCATCCGGGTATCTCACAGAACTCCGGCGCGATCCATCGAAAACCGCACCCGCCGCCGGGAATCCGGCGGCGCTACAACCTATCCGGGCGATCGCCTCAGCGCGACTCGGCCGAACCGGTCTCGGGCTCCACCCGCACCGCATTCACGGCCCACGCATCGTCGTACACCGCATCCGGATCGCCCACCTCGAACAACCCGGCCGCGCCGGAATCATCCGCGGCCACCGACTTCTCGGACGCTCCCGCAGCGTCGCCGTTCTCGGACGCTCCCGCCGACTCGCCGTTCTCGGGTGCCACCGAAACAGCGGCGACCTCGACGTCCGCATCGACCACGCCCGCCCGCACATCCGCGGCATCAGTCAGGCCCGTCGCCGGATCGGCGTCAGCCGCAACGCTCGTGTCCGCAGCGACCGTGTCGGTCTCCGCAGTCCGAACCGCGCCAGATTCGTCCGCCTCGCCCGATTCCACCTCGGCCACAGCGGCAAGTTCAGCTTCCACGGCCTCGGTCGTCGCGGCAGCGTCAGCGGTCGCGGCAGGCTCGGCGGCAGCGTCAGCGGTCGCGGCAGGCTCAGCGGCAGCGTCAGCAGTCGCAGCGACGTCAGCGGTCGTGGCGACGTCAGCGGTCGTGGCGGCATCGGCCGTCGCGTCGGCGTCCGTCGCTGTGGGCGTCGAATCAGTGTCGCTCGCAGGCGCTTCCGCACCCGCTGCCGCGCCGGATTCGTCCGCTTCGCCGTTCTTTGCGGATTCCGCTTCCGCCACGGTGGTTTCGGTGCGCAGGTCGGTGGTGGGGAACAGGTCCACGGCGGCGTCGTCGTAGGCCTCGTAGAGGGGAGAGCCGCTGCCGGTGGGGAGTTCGACGTCCGAGTGGGCGCCGCAGCCGTAGGCGACGTGGACCACATGGCCGTTGGCGCCCATGGCATTGGCGCAGACGCCGAAGGCAGCGCCCAGCGCGCCGGCCATGGGAACGAAGAAGCCGCAGCGGCCGCAGGTGGACGGGGCGGCCCGGGCCATGTCGGTGTCGGGGCCGTATTCGGAGAACCAGCGGTCGGCGGCCTCCTCGCGACCCTCGCGGGAGAGCACCTGGGTGCGGCCGAGCCCGATCTCGAGGGCGACCTCGTCGACGGCCGGGTCACCGGTGGCGACATAGCCGGGTACCAGGCGCGGGTCGCCGAGCGGCGGGGCCAGCAGATCGCCGGGCGCGAGATCGCCGGGGCGGATGCGCTGTTCCCACGGGATGAAGTCGGGCGCCACCAGCGCGTCCGGCCCGGGCAGCAGCGCCGACTCGCTCACCGTGGCACTGGTCGCCTCGGGCGGCGCGGCCACCACGACCGCCCACTGCCAGCCGCGATAGCCGGGCAGTGTGGCCGCGAAGTGATGGGTGGCCGAGGATTCGTCCTCGCCGGTCACGCCCAGATGCGCGCCCACCCCGACCGGTTCCAGGTCCAGGAGCGCACGGCGGGCCAGCTCGACCGCCTCCGCCAGGATCGGCCGCATACCGGACTCCGAAACTCCAACCGCGCTCACGCCCTACATTTTGCCGTATGGAGCGCAAACGCCGTGCACCGGTAGCGGCCGCCACGATCACGCTGTCCACGGCGCTGGCCCTGGCCGCGACCGCGACCGGCTGCACCAGCAGCGACAACACGCCGAAGCTGCGGGTCGAGGTGGTCGCCACCCGGCCGCACGACCCGGGCGCGTTCACCGAGGGCTTGGAGATTGACGGGTCGGTTCTCTACGAGGGCACCGGACTCGCCGGCAATTCCCATATCCGGGCGACGGACCTGAACACCGGCACCGAACTCGCCCGCGCCGACCTGCCCGCGCCCCTGTTCGGCGAGGGCATCACCCGGGCCGGCGACGTGCTGTGGCAGCTCACCTACAAGGACGGCCTGGCCATCGCCCGCGACCCGGGCACCCTCGCTGAACTACGCACCACGCATTTCGACGGCGAGGGCTGGGGCCTGTGCACCCGGGACGATCGCGTGCTCATGAGCAATGGCAGCTCGACCCTCACCTTCCGCGATCCGCGCACTTTCGCGATCACCGGGAGTGTGGCGCTGACCAGCCACAAGGACGCCAAGCTCAACGAACTGGATTGCGCCCCCGACGGTTCCGTCTACGCCAACACCTGGCCGACGAACACCATCCTGCGCATCGATCCGGGCACCGGCGAGGTCCTCGCCGCGATCGACGCCTCCGGCCTGCTCCCCCGCAGCGCACGCACCCCCGACACCGACGTCCTCAACGGCATCGCCCACCTCCCCGGCACCGACCACTTCCTCCTCACCGGCAAGAAGTGGCCGACGTCCTATGAGGTGCGTTTCGTCCCTGCCTGATCCGGTCCATCGCGACCGGTCGCTACGAACTTGTGGCGGCCCACACCGGCCGTAGTGCAGCCACCGGCCGACGGCACTGCAAGAATTGGGTGCGTGACTCCTCCCCGTGACCCCGGTGCCGACCCAGGTCGCTGGGACGACGAGGACTCTCCCATGATCGAACGGCACCCGGGGTACGACCGCTATCCGCCCGCGAACCGCGCGGGCCGCCGACCCGTCCCGCCGGGCGACGAGAGCGAAGTGCCGGAATTCCTGGCCCGGCGTACGTCCGCGCGTCCCACCGACCGGCCGTCGAGGTCGCGTGGCGAATCTCCGCGCAGCTCAGGTGGCGAACCGCCGCGCGAACCGGAGGGCCGGACCTCGCGCTGGGCGCGCCGCCGCCATGACAAGGCCGCAACGGATGACAGGGCCAAGGACAACCCGCCGACTCGGCCGTACGAGACCCAGCCGCCCAACGGAACTGCGAGCGAGCCGGAAACGTGGCAGCGGCCGCACGACTTCGGCACCACGCGACGGGTGCGCTACGACCCGGAGTCCGGAAACTTCCCGGAGCCCAAGCGCTCGCACCGCCACGAGCCACGTAGTCACGACCCGAAGCCCTCGCGCTCGCACGACTCCGAACGGTACGACGCGGAGTCCGCGTCCCGATCCCGATCGCACGAGCCGGAATCCGCGCCGCCCGCACACCGCGATCAGGGTCATCCGACGCGCCCCGACAACACGCGGCGGGCGCACACCGAACCTCCGCACCAGGAAGCGGCTCACACGCAATCGTTTTCGCACGAGGCCGACCCGGATGCCCAGGACAGCGGCGGGCTGCACAAGCCGCCCCGCAAGCTGACCGTCACCCGGGTCGCGGCACGCCGCAGCATCGAGCTGACGCAGAGCGGTTTCGCGACCTTCCAGCGCGCCGCCAAGGCCGACGGGGCCGAGGAGTCGGGTCTCACCGCGCTGATCTACGCCACCATGGCCAACTTCGCCACCGACGCCGCGATCGCGGTGGCCCTGGCCAACACGCTGTTCTTCGCGAGCGCCACGGCGGAGTCCAAAACCAAAGTGGCGCTGTACCTCTTGATCACGATCGCCCCGTTCGCGGTGATCGCCCCGGTCATCGGCCCCATGCTGGACCGGCTGCAACGCGGTCGCCGGGTCGCGCTGGCCGGCTCGTTCGCGCTTCGGGTGTTCATCGCCGGGCTGCTCATCTTCAATATCGACAACTGGGCGCTGTACCCGCTCGCGCTGTGCATGATGATCCTCAGCAAGTCGTTCTCGGTGCTGAAGTCCGCAGTCACGCCGCGTGTCCTGCCACCGGGAATCGACCTGGTGCGCACCAACTCCCGGCTCACCGTGTTCGGCCTCGTCGGCGGCACCATGGGCGCCGGTGCGGTGGCCGCGCTTTGTGCCAAGGTCGCGGGCTCCACCGGTGCGCTGCTGTTCGCCGCGGCGCTGGCGGCGGCCGGAATGATCCTGAGCCTGCGCATCCCATCCTGGGTGGAGGTCACCGAGGGCGAGGTCCCGGCCACCCTCGGCTATCACGGCAACGACGCCCGCACCGAGGTGCTGGACCCGAGTCGGGCCGACACGGTGCAGCCGAGCAAACGCCGTCAGCCCCTGGGCCGTTCGGTGGTGACCGGGCTGTGGGGCAACAGCACCGTACGAATCCTGACCGGCTTCCTCACCTTCTACGGTGCATTCGTCGCCAAGTCCACCGAGCACCGGGCCGTGCAACAGGTGGCGATGCTGGGCGTCATCGTCGTGGCCGCGGGTATCGGCAATTTCGCGGGCAATGCCTCCGGCGCGCGTATGAAACTCGGCCGCCCGCAATTGATCGTGGTCAGTTGCACCGCAGCGTGCGTCGGCGTCGCGGTGCTGGCAGCGGTGATGGGCAACCTGATGGGCGCCGCGATCGCCACCCTGATCGCCTCGGGCGCGAGTGCCCTGGCCAAGGTCTCGCTCGACGCCTCCATCCAGGACGATCTCCCACCCGAATCCATCGCCTCCGGTTTCGGCCGCTCCGAGACCGTGCTGCAGCTTTCCTGGGTGATCGGCGGTGCGATGGGTGTGATGCTGCCGCCGACCTGGTGGATCGGTTTCACCGTGGTCTCGTCGGTGATGGCGCTGGGCTTGATCCAAACCGTGGTCAGCTACCGTGGTCATTCGCTGCTGCCCGGTTTGGGCGGTAACCGACCTCAGCACGCCAAGCAGGAGATCCCCGCCGCGCACGGCGCGGGGGAACCCACCCAGTGACGGACAGGAAGCCCCGGTGAACCAATCCAAAGCCCGCACGATCATCGCTCTGCTGGCGGTTCTAGTCGTGGTGGCAGTGGCCTATTTCGCCGCGATCGTTGTCATCGCCCGCCACACCACCAAGCCGGATCCGCAGATCACCGCGTACGCGCACGGGAAGTCGGTGTCGGTGAATCCGTTCCTGTACTGCGACCTCGAGGTGTCGAAGGACCGGCTGGCGATCGGCAAGTGCAATTCCACCCAGTCCGTCTCCGATCTCGATGTGCCCCCGGGCGCGACGGTGCAGATCTCGCTGCCCAAGGAGGTCGCCGACGCGCCGTGGGAGATGCTGATCGGCTACCGCCTGCCGAACAACACGGTCGACGCGGAGGTCCTGACCTACAAGCAGCCCTGGCGGCTGTCGGGCAAGCCGGAGCGGGATAAGGATCCCAAGTACGACAAGCCGCTCACCCTGACCATCAAGACCCCGCCGACCGAGCACGTGCGCCTGGCCATCATGGAACTGCATCTGCCGATTCCCGCCCGTGACGAGAACGGTAACGAGGGCGTCATCTCCCGCGGGATCTGGGCGCTGCACACCCCCGCGTTCGACCCCGCGCTCTTCAGCTGAGATCCCGCCTGCCGCAACAACGCAACGGGCCCCGGTGATGGAATCACCGGGGCCCGTTGACTTCTCGTCACGACCTAGTGGTCGAGCTCCCGCGCCACGCCACGCACCACTTCGGCGATGCGCTGGGCGGTCTTGCGGTCGGGGTACTTGCCGCGGCGCAGATCCGGCTGCACCTTGGTCTCCAGCAGCGTGATCATGTCCTCGATGAGGCCGTGCAGCTCGTCGGGGCTCTTGCGGTTGATGGGGGCGTCATTGCGCCCGCCGCCGCGACGGTCGCCGCGCTCGCCACGGCCGCCGCGCTCCTCGCGCAGCGAGGGGGTCTCCAGCAGCTTCAGCGAAAGCGCCTGCGGGCCACGGCGACCCGCCGCCATTCCGAATTCGACGCGCTGGCCCGGTTTGAGGGCCTCCACGCCATCGGGCAGCGCCGACGATCGAACATAGACGTCCTCACCCTCATCCTGGGAAAGGAAGCCGAAGCCCTTTTCGACGTCGTACCACTTCACCTTGCCGGTCGGCACTGCGCTCACCCGTTCGTCATTCAAGCCCGGGCAGCCGGGCACATTCGTGGTCGCCGGCGCATGCGCCGGCGACCTTTCCTTTTGCGAAAAGAACGCGCCCCACACAGCTATGCAGGACGCGACTGACACCGAGTCTACCCCGGTGCGAATAGCGCAAGCACATCAGTTTTACGGTTCAGAGGTGTCCGACACTTCTTCCAAGCAGGCCCCTCGCGGTTCCGCGAGCTGGCTGCTGTATATCGCCTTGGGCCTGTTCGCGATTGGATTGCTGGCGGTGTTCGCGATCTTCGGCGTGCATCTGCTGACCGATGCGAAGCCGGGCCTGTGGCTGTATCTGCTCGCCATGTGCGCGCCGCTGGGCTTCCTGCTCGCGGTGGTCTACGCGCTCTGGTCGGGCCGCCGTTCCCGCTGACCGTCCGGGTCGGGATCGGGAGTCTGCCGACACGCGGGCGGCGGCACGGAGATTGCCCAGTTCGTTACCCGAGCATGTGTGTGATCTTTGTCACATAACGAGAAGGTCACAGAGCGGTGACAGACGCCTATCGGCGGGGACTCGCCGTGACCACCTGCGAAGAAGCCATCCGGAACCCCTTGCGCCGGTTGGCGACCCGGACAGACACAGCGGTTACCAAATGGTGATTTTTGGCGGCGGTCGTCGTAGTGTCTTCCTCGCCGGGTCAGCCCGGCGCCACCGGCCCGCCGCACCGAACTTCGCCCCGCGGGTACCGGACCCCCAACTGGAGAAAAGGGGCGAAGACGAGGAACAGCGCACATCCAGTGCGCCGGGCCGGACGACCTCTCAGTTCGACCCCGGTAGTCGGCCTCGCAGGCGCGTACGAGAGGAAAGACCCGAAAATGAGTGGACGCCATCGCAAGCCGACCAACACCGGCCGCACTGTCGCCAAGGTTGCCCTGACGGGCATCGCTCTCGGCGGCGCCGGAGTGGCCATGGCAGGTAACGCCAGCGCGGCACCCGACTCCGACTGGGATCGCCTCGCACAGTGCGAAGCCGGCGGCAACTGGGGCATCAACACCGGCAACGGTTTCCAGGGTGGGCTGCAGTTCTCGCCCGGCACCTGGAACGCAGCGGGCGGCGGCGAATACGCCCCCACCGCCAACCAGGCCAGCCGCGAGCAGCAGATCGCGGTCGCCGAGAAGGTGCTCGCCACACAGGGCTGGGGCGCCTGGCCCACCTGCTCCTCGAGCCTCGGCCTGACCAGCGGATCCACGCCGCGGACCGCCCCCGCGCCCGCGACCTCGGACACCCCCCAGTGGAACCCGCAGCAGGCGGGCCCCGGCAGCGGCTCGGACGGCACCCAGGAAGTCTTCCAGGCGGTGGACCGCGCCATCGCGGTCGCCCAGTCGCAGGGCGTCAACATCCCGCAGCCCGCACTGGATTTCCTCAACGCCACCAAGGCCAACGGCACCAAGCTGGACCCCAGCATCGTGAACTTCTTCGAGGCGAACAAGGGCCTGCTGCCCCAGTAGCAACTCGTTCCCTCTTCGGAATGCCCCGCATCAATGCCGATGCGGGGCATTCGGCGTTTCTGCGTGTCCGATTGCCCGCGTTGCTCTTAACGCAGTGCCGGAGGGGGCGGTCCCGATGGCCGCATGCCAGAATGGGCGCGTGGTGAACAAATCGAACAAACCCTATGTCGACAATGGCTGGCCGGACATGGCCAATGGCGATCACGCGGTCACCGAACTCTCGTCGACCCGTTCCGGTGGTCTGTCCCCTTACGGCGAGGACACCGAGTTCCCGCTGCCGGCCGATCAGCTGCCCTACGTGCACCCGCACACCATCGTCAACCGCTGATCCGACGCACGACCGACAACCATGCGGTTAACGGCGCTCGTTCCCGGGCGGCCGCCGCGTATACGACCACAGGCCCGCGGGGCGGGCACAACGCCAGCAGCCCCACCTACCGCCTGGTCGCCGCGGCGGCCGCTGAACCGCGTCCGCACCGTGCCCGATGAACCGCGCCACGGCATTCCCCGACATGCCGGCTGCCCGATGGATCGGGTGAAGTGACCGACCTCCCCACCCCAGCCACGACCGCCGACGCGGCCGCCCGTCCCGCCAAGTCCGCGAAATCCGCCGCCCGCGCGGATGTGACTCTGGCCGAATGGCTTTCCAAGCGCAGCGACGCGGATCTCGTGACGCTGCTGCAGCTGCGGCCCGATCTGGCCGTCCCCCTGCCCGGTTCGATGGCCGTGCTGGCCGCGCGGACCGAACAGCGCGCCTCGGTGCTGCGCGCGGGCGACGAGCTGGACACCCTCGACTTCGCCGTCATCGAAACCCTTGTGGTGCAAGGAGCCGGAGACGGCGGCCGCGGTGTGCCACTGCCCGCCAAGACCCTGCGCAAGCTGCTTTCGGACCGGGTACCGGCGGCCACGGTCAATGCCGCGCTGCAGAAGCTGCGCGCCCGCGCCCTCGTCTGGGGTCCGGATACCGCCCTGCGCGTCACACCCGCCGCCCAGGAGGCCCTCCCGTGGCCGCTGGGCAGTACCACCGAACTGCCCGACTCGCTCACCGAACCCGAGATCACGGCGGCCCTGGCCGCGTCCACTCCGCAGGAGCGGACTCTGTTGGAGAAGCTGGCCGGCACCGGCCCGCGCGGGCGGACCCGCGATGCCGCGCCCGGCACCCCCTCCGAGCGCCCGGTGCAGCGGCTGCTGGCGCATCGGCTGCTGAACTGGATCGACGAGGAGACCGTGGAGCTGCCGGCCTCGGTCGGGCAGGTGCTGCGCAACGAGCCGGTCAGCGATCCGCATGCGCTGGTGCCGCCGCACCCGGATTCGACCAAGCACGCTCCCGCCGACATCAATGCGGTGGCCGCGGGCGAGGTGGGAGAACTGCTGCGGCACAGCGCGGCCGTGCTGGACGCGCTGGGCGGGTCACCCGCCCCGGTGCTGCGCTCCGGCGGTCTCGGCGTCCGCGAGCTGCGCCGCGTCGCCAAGCAGACCGGCATCGACGAGAACCGGGTCGGCCTGCTGGCCGAAATCCTCACCGCGGCCCGGCTGATCGGCAAGGGCACTCCCGAACCCGCGCCCGACAGCGACGGTGCCGAGGACTACTGGACGCCCACCACCACCGCCGACGCCTGGCTCGCGGTGGTGCCGCCGCGGCGCTGGACGGTGCTGGCGCAGGCCTGGCTGGACCTGGATCGGTTCCCGTGGATGATCGGCCTGCGCGACGCCAATGACAAGCCCCTGGCCGCGCTGTCGGCGGAGCTGCGGTATGTGCACGCCGTTCGCGACCGGCACGCCGTGCTGGGCGTGCTGGCCGAATTCCCGCCCGGCACCGAGATTTCCGCCGCCGACCTGGGCCGGATCCTGGCCTGGCGACAGCCGCGCCGGCGACGGCACTACCGGCTGGAGGCGGTGGCGAACACGCTGGCCGAGGCCGAGGCGCTCGGGCTGGTG
Organism: Nocardia sp. CA-151230; assembly: GCF_050942175.1. NCBI lineage: Bacteria > Bacillati > Actinomycetota > Actinomycetes > Mycobacteriales > Nocardiaceae > Nocardia > Nocardia sp. CA-151230. The sequence goes on along the minus strand of NZ_CP192061.1, from coordinate 723,230 downwards.
GCGCGCGGGGCCGTCAGCTCGGCGGGCCGGGCCCTGCTGCACGGCAGTCCCGAGGACGCCGAATCGGAGATGGCGATCGCGCTGCCGGAGCCGGTGGACCACGTCCTGGTGCAGGCGGATCTGACGGTCATCGCGCCCGGTCCGCTCACCCCGGAACTCCAGGACCGGGTCGCCATGGTCGCCGATGTCGAATCCGCGGGCGCCGCAACGGTTTACCGCATCAGCGAGACCTCGGTGCGCCGGGCGCTGGACGCGGGCGCGACAGCCGCGGAACTGCACAATCTGTTCATCACGCACTCCCGCACCCCGGTCCCCCAGTCGCTGACCTATCTCATCGACGATGTGGCCCGCCGCCATGGACGCCTGCGCGCGGGCATGGCGCAGAGCTTCCTGCGCAGTGAGGACCCGACGCTGCTGGCAGAGGTGCTGGCCGCGCCCGTGGCCGGCGAACTCGCGCTGCGCGCCGTGGCCCCGACCGTCGCCATCTCACAGGCGCCGCTGGGCGAGGTGCTGGAGCGCCTGCGCGCCGCGGGTTTCAGCCCGGCGGGCGAGGATTCGTCCGGCGCCATCGTCGACCTGCGCCCCCGCGGGGCCCGCCTGTCCGCGCGAGGCCAGCAGCGCCCGAACTGGCGGCCCAACCCGCCGAGCGCCGAACAGCTCGAATCCCTGGTCGCCGAACTCCGCGCGGGCGAACGCGCCGCCAATGTCCGCCCCGGCCAGGCGGTGCGCTCCGACGGATCCCGCACCAGCACCGCCGCCACCCTCAACCTGCTGCAGCTGGCCGCCCGCACCCGCCGCCCCGTCCACATCGGTTACGTGGACGCCCAGGGCGTCGCCACCCAGCGCGTGGTCGAACCGCTCAAGGTCGGCGGCGGCCAGCTGGACGCCCTGGATCCGGTCACCGGTGCGGTCCGCCACTTCACACTGCACCGCATCGCCTCGGTCGCCCTGGTGGAATAGCGGCCTCGGTCGCCCTCGAACAGGAAAAGCCCGGTACCCGAACGACATTCGTCATGTCGTCCGCGTACCGGGCCGCAAGTCCCGAGCGCTGGGCTACCCCTTCGGGCTGCCCAGGCAGAACGTGGTCTTCGGGTCGTGAATGATGCGGAAGCTGGTGGCGGTGCTGGCGTCACAGGCGAATTCGTCGTCCTGGCCTTCGATCCGCTTGAGCACCTTGAAGGACGCCTCGGGAGCCGTGCACGCCACGTACTTGTAGCCGGTGGACGGGCTCTCGTTGTAGCAGGCGCCCTCCTTGAAGTTCGGGCTCAGGCACAGGAACGCGGTGGTGCCGCCATTGAGGGACTCCTCGTAGGAGGTCTCCTCCTCCTTGCAGTCGGTCTTCTTGTCGTAGACCGCCGCGACCTTGTACACCGCCTTCTGGTCGGAGCAGTCGACCGGGGCCGTCTTCGAGTCGGTGGCCGAGCCTTCGATGACGTTGATGCAGTCGCCCACCTTGGACTTGGCGGTGTCGGACTTACTGGCGTCCTTGAGCATCGAACAGCCGGAAACGGCCAGCACGGCCACGGCCACCGCCACGAGGGCGAGTACGAGGCGCACCAGCGTCCTCGTTCCTGCGAACTTCACTAGCGAAAACCTTTCTCACCGAACAATTCACGGCTGTGAACGCGGTGAGAATACCTGTGTGCCGCCTGCACGCGCATCCGACATGGGGGTTATATCAGAACCGCATGATTTTCTCAGTGCAGCATGGACAGCCCGCGCATGCCCAGCCACGAGAGGTTCACGAGGATGGTGGGGAGGGCATTGAGCAACTGCAGGCTGAAGGCGTTCACGGTCTGTACCTCTCGATCGGATCAAACTGGGCGCAGGTCCAACATTGTCCCTGCGCCCTGTGTCGCTCCCCACCCTCGACTCGTTACATAAGCACATCAACGGGTTTCGCGCATCAGTGCGCCGAACCGGTCCCCGATCCGGTGCCCGCCGAACCACTGGCCGAGCCACTGTCGGCCGAGCCACTCGCCGAACCACTGTCGGCCGAGCCGCTCGCCGAACCACTGTCCGCGGAACCGGTCCCGATCGGACCACTCGGCACGGTCGCGCCCTTCGAGCCCGGCCGGTTGACATAGACGGTCACGGGCGTCGAGGCATCCGCCTCCACCGTGACCACCCGGGCACCCGCCGCAGAGGTGACATGGCCGCCGTCGACCCGTACCGCGTACCCGTTCGGATAGTGCACATCGGACACGTAGATCTCGGTCGGCCCACTCGCCGGGCGCGGGGTGTACCGGTAGGCGAAGTCACCGGTGTCGGGATCGAAGATCATCCGCCCCGGCGTGCCGGCGGTGGCCTGCGGATAGGTCCGCACCAGTTGCTTGCCGACATCCCCGAGGAAGGGGTCCGGCTTCGGCCCGCCCGCGCCGAACCGCGAGGTGTAGGCCCAGTACTGCCAGCTGACGAAGCGCTCGTCGGCGCGGCTGAGGGTATTGCTCAGTACGGACGCGTCGCCGTCACCGAATTCGGTGACCAGGGTGGGCAACTGGGTGCGGGCGGTGAAGGCGTCGATATTGCCCCAGGTCTTGGCCTGCTGCACCGGGCACAGACCGCGCAGGAAGGCGGGCAGTCCCGAATAGATGGCGAGCTGGCTCGGGACGCAGTAGTCGTGCGGGGCGAAGGCGATGTCGGGCGCGCTGATCGGCGGATTCTTGCCCAGATTGGTGGGCATGGTCTCGTTCCAGGTGACATTGGGTTCCCACAGCACCATGAGGTCGCCATTGCGGCCGCGCACGGCATCGGTCAGCTTCTGCATGGCCGCCTGGTATTTGACGTCGAAGCCCGGACAGCCGTTCGGGAAACAGGACAGGAAGGCCGAACCCGGCCACGGCTCGTTCAGCAGTTCGATGCCCAGCGCGCCCGGGTGTCCGCTCACCCGCGCCGCGAGCGCCCCGAGCGCGTCACCCAGGTAGTCGAGCACTCCGTAACTGTTGTTCCAGACCTCGTCCCAGCCGGAGTTCATGCTGGGCATCAGGTAGTAGAACGGGAAGCCGACATTGGGCTCCAGGCCGCTGGGCCGCGCGTGGATGGCCCACTCGGGAAAGCCGTTGCCGCCCCAGATGCTCGAGAGTCCGTCCTGGTGGTTGTCGAGCAGGGTGTGAATCCCGTACTGCGCCAAGGTGTCCACCACGCCGGCGACACGATCGAGGTAGGCGGTGTCGACCACACCCTTGGTCGGCATGAGCGCGTCGAAGGAGACGCCGAGGCGCACGGTGTTGAAACCGTGCCGCGCGAGCAGCGCCGCATCGTCGGCGGTGACGGTGAGGCCGTCGCCGGGTTCGAGGAAGGGCGGCTCCTTGTCGACATTGTTGACCCCGTGCAGCAGGACGACGCGGCCGCTGTCGTCGACGAACCGCGCGCCGTCGGTATGGAGCCGCGCGAGCGCGGAGCCCTCGGGCGCGGCCTGGGCTACGGCGGCGGGCGCGATCAGCGCACCCGCCAGTGCGGCGGTGAGCAGTCCGCGGATCCAGCGTCCGGCGCGTCCGCGCCCGATCCGGGCCGTGGTGGTCCTGTGTATCGGCATCCTTGTTCAGTTCTTTCAGGTCAATCGTCCAAATGGACATCCGTCCAAGTTTTGAGTGATCGTAGCCACCGAAACTCGGGGCTTGACCGTTTTCACGAGATCGATCAGCCATTCCCCGGCCGGTCACGTGCGCCCTTAGCGAAAAGGACGCAGGTCACGTGGCTTTGTCGGTGGCTTCCTGGAGAATGGACCAGGCCCATTCGGGCTCGGACAAAGCCAGGAGGTGTCGTGACCGACGGTCCACTCATCGTGCAGAGCGACAAGACGCTGCTGCTGGAGGTCGACCACGAGTCGGCCGATGCGGCGCGGCAGGCCATCGCGCCGTTCGCGGAACTGGAGCGCGCGCCCGAGCATGTGCACACCTATCGGGTGACGCCGCTCGCGCTGTGGAACGCCCGCGCGGCCGGGCACGACGCCGAGCAGGTGGTGGACGCGCTGGTCAGCCACAGCCGGTACGCGGTGCCGCAGCCACTGCTGGTGGACATCGTCGACACCATGGCCCGCTACGGGCGGCTGCAGCTGGTCAAGCATCCCGCGCACGGACTGGTGCTGGTCAGCCTGGATCGCGCGGTGCTGGAAGAAGTGCTGCGGCACAAGAAGATTCAGCCCATGCTGGGCGCGCGCCTCGACGACGACACGGTGGTCGTGCATCCGTCCGAGCGCGGGCGCATCAAGCAGATGCTGCTCAAGATCGGCTGGCCCGCCGAGGATCTCGCCGGGTACGTGGACGGCGAGGCCCACGAGATCAACCTGGACTACGAGTCCAGCGAGTGGCATCTGCGCGACTATCAGGAAATGGCCGCGGAATCCTTCTGGGCGGGCGGGTCCGGCGTGGTCGTGCTGCCCTGCGGCGCGGGCAAGACCATGGTGGGCGCGGCGGCCATGGCCAAGGCGAAGGCCACCACGCTGATCCTGGTCACCAATACCGTGGCCGGGCGGCAGTGGCGGCGCGAGCTGCTGGCCCGCACCTCGCTGACCGAGGACGAGATCGGCGAATACTCCGGTGAGCGCAAGGAGATCCGCCCGGTCACCATTGCCACGTACCAGGTCATCACCCGCAAGACCAAGGGCGAGTACCGGCATCTCGAGCTCTTCGACAGCCGGGACTGGGGCCTGGTCATCTACGACGAGGTGCATCTGCTGCCCGCCCCCGTCTTCCGCATGACCGCCGACCTGCAGTCGCGCCGCCGACTCGGACTGACCGCCACCCTGGTCCGCGAGGACGGCCGCGAGGGCGATGTGTTCTCGCTGATCGGCCCCAAGCGCTACGACGCGCCGTGGAAGGACATCGAGTCGCAGGGCTGGATCGCGCCCGCGGACTGCATCGAGGTGCGGGTCACCCTGACCGACGCCGAGCGCATGACTTACGCGACCGCCGAGCCGGAGGAGCGCTACAAGCTGTGCTCCACCGCGCGCACCAAGCTGCCGGTGGTGGAATCGATCCTGGCCCGGCACCAGGACGCGCCGAGCCTGGTGATCGGGGCCTACCTGGATCAGCTGGACGAACTGGGCGAGCATCTGAACGCGCCGGTCATCCAGGGTTCCACCCGCACCAGGGAGCGCGAGGAGCTCTTCGACGCCTTCCGCCGCGGCGAGATCCCGGTGCTGGTGGTGTCGAAGGTGGCCAATTTCTCCATCGACCTACCGGAAGCCTCGGTGGCGGTGCAGGTTTCGGGCACGTTCGGGTCGCGGCAGGAGGAGGCGCAGCGGCTCGGACGGCTGTTGCGCCCCAAACACGACGGCGGCCAAGCTCACTTCTATTCCGTGGTCGCACGTGACACGCTGGACGCCGAGTATGCCGCGCACCGGCAGCGTTTCCTGGCGGAGCAGGGGTATGCCTATCGCATCACCGATGCGGACGACCTGCTGGGGCCGACGATAGGATAAGTGGAGGAAGAGCCTCCATAAGGCGGGAGGGACGTACGTGCGGCGCTTCGAATTCGCGGTGGATCGCGACCATGCCCGGGCGGTCAACGAGGTCGTCGCGTACCTGCGGCGGCTTCGCATCTGGGCGTACAGCGCGGCCGTCGGGCTGGGACTGGGCACGGCATTCCTGATCTGGGTGAACCACCCCTGGTCCTGGCTGCTGGCGGTGGCGTTCCTGCTCGCCGCGGTGACCGCGCTGTTCATCGGGTACTGGACGCCGCATCGCGGCCGGGTGGACAAGCTGTACGCCGCCGGCGATCTGGTGCCCGCGGTGGTGTCGGAGACCCACGGGAACGGGGCCACCCTGCTGGCCCTGGTCGATCTGGCCAAGCCGAATACCGCGGGGCCCCGCTACGCGCTGGTGACCCGCACGGTCCGCTCACTACCCGGGCATCGGGCCCGGGCCGGGGAGCGCGTGCCCGCGGTGACCGTGCGGGTGGACCGCGCGCCCGGCCCGGTCGGGGATCTGTGGCAGTCGGTGAGCGCCATGCCCATTGCCTGGGGCACCCGGGATCTGAACATCATCGAGCGGGCCCGCGGCGCCATCAACGAGGTGGAGTGGAAGCTGCTCACCGACAATCTGGACCTGGCCACCAAGGTGCGCGGCGCGGACGCCAAGCGCCTGCTGCTGGACCCGCAGCAGCTGCCGGAAGAACTGCGCGGCTGAACAATCCGGGCGACAGGCAACAATCCGGGCGACAGGCGCGGCCGCCGAAAATAGAATGATCGGATGATTCCCGCCGCGAATATGCTGGCGTTTCTCGTCGCATCCATCGTCATTGTCATAATTCCTGGTCCCGGCGTGCTTTTCGTGATCGGCCGGGCGCTGACCTACGGGCGCCGCGCGGCACTGCTGTCGGTGCTGGGCCATTCGGTCGGCGTCATGGTGATCCTGGGGCTGGTGGCCGCCGGACTGGGCGCCATTCTCGCCGCCTCGGCCATCGCGCTCTCGATCGTGAAGCTGGCCGGCGCGCTGTACCTGATCTACCTGGGCATCCAGGCCGTCCGGGAACGGCGTTCACTGCGCGAGGCCTTCGAGGCGAAGGTCGAACCCATGGAGAACGGCCGGGTGCTGCGCCAGGCGGTGCTGGTCGGGCTGACCAATCCGAAGGCCATCATCTTCTTCTCCGCGGTGCTGCCGCAGTTCGTGGCGCCGAAGGCGGGCGCGGTCCCGGTGCAGATGCTGATCCTGGGCGGGCTGTTCCTGGTGGTCGCGCTGATCTCGGACTCGATCTACGCCGTGCTGGCGGGTACCGCGCGGAACTGGTTCGCCCGGTCGCCCAAGCGGCTGGAGGTGGTCGGCGGCGCGGGCGGAGTGATGATCATCGGACTGGGCGCGAGCGTCGCCGTGTCGGGCAGCGGTAACTGAGGGGTGCGCCGATTAGCATCGGGCTGGTCGGCGGTCGATCACGGAAAGGGGTCGGTGCAGGGCATGAGGCGGAACTGGCGGTACCTGGCGGTGGGGGCGGTACTGCTGGCGGGCGCGAATGCGGCTCCCGCGCAGGCGGATTCGGGTGACCCGCTCGCCGGCTCGCCCGGGCTGGGCGATCCCTACTATCCGATGGACGGCAATGGCGGCTATCACGCCGGCCATTACGACGTCACCATCTCCTACGATCCGCCGTCCCATCAGCTGACCGGGTCGACCCGGATCGACGCGGTGGCCACGCAGGCGCTGCGGACGTTCGATCTGGATTACAGCGGGCCGGAGGTCTCCAAGGTGACGGTCAACGGCCTGCCGGCCTGGTTCGACCGCACCGATGAGCACGAACTGGTCGTCACGCCCCTGATCCCGCTGCTGCCCGGCCTGCCGTTCACCGTGCAGGTGGAGTACGCGGGCGCGGCGACCGGCACCGATGGCGCCGGCTGGGTGTTCTCGCCCAGTGGCGGGGCTTTCGTTGCGGGCGAACCGCATTCGGCGAGCGCCTGGTACCCGCTCAACGACACGCCCTTGGACAAGGCGACTTTCACGCTGCACGCCACCGTGCCGCAGGAGTGGGAGGTGATGTCCAACGGCGACAAGGTATCCGACACCGTGCAGGGCGCGGTCCGCACCGTCTCCTGGGAGATGCGCCAGCCGGTGGTCGGGTATCTCACCACCATCGCCATCGACCGGTTCCAGTTCCTGGAACAGCGGCGCGCCAATGGAACTCCACTGCTGAGCGCGTTCGCGCCGGACGCGTCGAAGGCCAGGGAGGTGGAGTCGCGGCTGCCGGAGATCCTGGACTTCCAGGAGCAGCTGTACGGGCCGTACCCGTTCGACACGGGGGGCGGCATCTACGTCGACACCGATCTGCATTTCTCGCTGGAGACCCAGTCGCGGCCCATCTACGCCCCCTGGACCGATCTGGGCACCGTGGTGCACGAGATCACCCATCAGTGGTGGGGCGACTCCGTGTCGGTGAAGCAGTGGTCGGACGTCTGCCTGAACGAGTGCTTCGCCAGCTACACCGCCGACTACCTGTGGCCGGAACGCAAGGACGGCAAGGACGTCGATGCCGAGTACCGAGAGACGGTCGCGAAATACCATGACGACCCGAAGTTCTGGGAGATCCCGCTCCAGAACCCCGGCAAGGGCAGCGAATTCACCTCCGTCTACTACCGCGGCCCGCTGTTCCTGCACGCGCTGCGCCGCATCATGGGTGATGACGCCTTCTTCCCGGCAGTGCGCGACTTCGTCATGGGGCACACGTACGGCAATGCGTCCATGCCCGAGTTCCGCGCGTTCATGCAGACCCGCACACCCCACGACCTGAAGGGCTTCTTCACCGCCTGGCTCGACCGCACCGACCGTCCCGCCGACGAGTTCCTCTACCCCGGCAGCCTGCGCGCGTGAGGCGTTGTCCGCCGCGGGAATTCGCGGCGGGCCACCGCGTCGGCGACCGCGATCCGGTCAGGCCGGAAGCGGGCGGGTACGGTCCGACAGCACCAGCGCTGCCATGGCGCCGAGCACCGAGCCGGTGGCGAACCGCTGTGCGCGCAGCCAGAGCGGCCGCCGCGCCAGGAAGGTCGAGATGGCGCCCGCGCTGAGCACGATCAACCCGTTCACCGTGATGGCGATGCTGATCTGCACCGCGCCCAGGCAGAGGCTCTGCAGCCACACCCGCCCGTGCGCGGGCACCACGAACTGCGGAATGAGCGCCATGTAGAGGATCGCGATCTTCGGATTCAGCAGATTGGTGACGAGACCCATGGTGAACAGTCGCCGCGTCGGATCCGCGGGCAGCTCCGTCGGCGTGAACAGCGAAACCCCGCCGGGCCGGAACGTCTTCCACGCCAGATGGAGCAGGTACACCGCCCCCGCCACCTTCAGCGTCAGATACAGCGCCGGCACCATGGCGAACACCGCGGTGATCCCCGCGGTCGCCGCCGCCAGATACACCCCGAACCCGACCGCCACCCCCGCCAGTGACACCAGCCCGGCCCGCCGCCCCTGCGACACGGTCCGCGACACCAGATACATCATGTTCGGCCCCGGCGTGAGCACCAGCCCCAGCGCCGCCGCGGCCACTCCCAGCACCGCACTCGTCTCGATCACCCGGCCAATTCTCCGAGCCCCACCCGCCCGCTGTCGCGGTCCACTCACCACCATCTGGACCCCGAACCCCGAGCCACCGAGCTGCGCCCGTCCTGAATCGACCACGCGCGTCGCCCGGCAATGCGTTTCACGGGGACGGGGATACGCTCGGCCCAGCCCTCCCAGCCGAGATAGCAAACGACGCGCGCACCAACCGCGGGCCCGGTGCCGTCGGCGGCCGCTCGCACGACAACCCCGGCGACGTCCCGGCCCGGCCGCCGGCCGTCTGGCCGCCGCTGGATCAGATTGAGATCGTCGTGATCGATGCCGTAGGCCCGGACCCGACGATCACCCCGTCCTCGCCCGCTTCCGCGCTGCGCTAGCGGACCGCTTCCGCGTTGTGGCCCGCGCGCAGGCGGCGGACACCCTCGGCGATGGTCTCCTCCTTCTTGCAGAAGGTGAAGCGCACCATGTGGTTCCAGGCGGCCTTGTCATCGGCGAAGACGCTCACCGGCACCGCGGCCACGCCGAGGCGTTCGGGCAACTCCTTGCAGAAGGCGTAGGCGTCGGTCGCGCCCAGCGGCGTGATGTCGGCGCACACGAAATAGGTGCCGTCACTGCGCTTCACCCCGAACCCGGCGTCGGCGAGCGCGGCCGAGAGCCGAAGTCGCTTCTCCGACAGCGTGTCCCGCAGCGCGGCCACCCACTGCTGCTCGGTGTTCAGCGCGTGCGCGACCGCGGGCTGGAACGGCCCGCCGCCGACGAAGGTGAGGAACTGCTTGGCCGCGAGCACCGCGTCCAGCAGCGGGGCGGGCGCGCAGGCCCAGCCGATCTTCCAGCCGGTGACGCTGAATGTCTTGGCGGCGCTGGAGATCACGATGGTGCGCTCGAACATGCCGGGCAGTGTGGAAAGGCTGATGTGCTCGTGCCCGTCGTAGTAGAGGTGCTCGTACGCCTCGTCCGACATGACGTACAGGTCGTGTTCGATGGCGATGTCCGCGATGGCGGCGAGATCGGCGCGCGAGAGCACGGTCCCGGTCGGGTTGTGCGGCGAATTCACCAGCAGCAGACGGGTTTTCGGAGTGATGGCGGCGCGCAGGCTGTCCAGGTCGAGGGCGAAGCCGTCGCCGTCGGGCACCAGCCGCGCGGTGCGGCGCCGTGCCCCGGCCAGCGCGATGGCGGCGGCGTAGGAGTCGTAGTAGGGCTCGATGAGCACCACGTCCTCGCCGGGTTCGACCAGTCCGAGCACGGTGGCCGCGATGGCCTCGGTGGCGCCGACGGTGACCAGCACCTGGGTGTCCGGGTCGTAGTGGGTGCCGTAGCGGCGGGCGCGGTCGGCGGCGATGGCCTGCCGCAGGACGGGCACGCCGCGGCCGGGCGGGTACTGGTTGAACCCGTCGGCGATGGCCTGCCGCGCCACCTCGAGCATGCCCGCGGGGCCGTCGCTGTCCGGAAAACCCTGACCGAGGTTGACCGCACCGTGGCGCACGGCGAGTTCGGTCATCTCGGCGAAGATCGTCGACGCGAAGGGCTGCAGTCGGGCGACGGTGGGAATGCGCGGCATGTCCGGAGCCTAATCCATCGACGAAAACAGCCTTCGACAGTGATTTACCTCACAGCGAAGGGCCGCGGTTCACTGCGGCAGCCGGATGCCCGTCAGCTTGGCGGGGTTCACCACGTCGTAGACGCCCCACACCCGGCCCTCGCGCACGGTGAAGGCGTACACGCGCTGCGGGTTCCCGGCGGACCCGTTCTCGGCCGGGATCGCGTGCGCGAGGATTCCCCACTGCCCGTTGACCAGGACCGGTTCGAGTAGCCGGGCGGGTCCGATGTGCTCGGCGTCGAAGAGCCCGAATCGGCGCCACAGGCCCAGCCAGAGGCGGACGTTCTTGTCCACGCCCGCAACCACATTGATGGCGGTGGACACGGCGCCGCCGCCGTCACCCATGGTGCGCACGTCCGGGTGCAGCGCGGCCACGACGGCGTCGACGTCGCCGCTGCCCAGCGCGGCGAGCAGCCGCTGCACCGCGACATTGTGCTCGTCGTCGGTGACCGGGGCGGGCGCGGCCGCGACCGCCTTGCGGGCCCGGGTGGCCAGCTGTCGCGCGGAGTCCACGGAAATGCTCAGGATGTCGGCGATTTCACTGAACGGCAGCGAGAAGCCGTCGTGCAGAACGAATGCCACGCGCTGCGGCGGGGTCAGAGTGTCCAGCACCACGAGGGCGGCGAAGCGGAATTCCTGTTTGCGCACTACGGCCGCCAGCGGGTCCGGGGCGCTGGAGGGCGTCACCGCGCTGACCACGGGCTCCGGGAGCCATTGCCCCACATACTTTTCCCGCCGGACGGCGGCGCTGCGCAGCCGGTCCAGGCAGATGCGGCCGACCACCGTGGTGAGCCAGGCACGCAGATCCTCGATCTCGGATTGGCGGGCCACCGCGAGCCGCAGCCAGCTCTCCTGCACCGCGTCCTCGGCGTCGCTGACGCTGCCGGTGAGCCGGTAGGCCACCGAGAGCAGATGCGACCGATGCGTTTCGAACAAGTCGGCAAGGAGAGCGGCAACCATCGGATCGATCCTACGGCCGGGCTACGACAGCCTCGTCACCGCCCCGGTGGCCAGAACCCGCTGTGCCCGCGCACGTTTCCGTGACAGCATGGCCGCATGGACGCGGAATTCCTCTCCGACGGCGTGGTCCGGCTGTCGCCGCCCGCAGTTTCCGACATCGACGCCATCACGGCCCTGTGTCAGGAACCGTCCATCGGCGCCTGGACCACCATGCCGGTCCCCTATCACCGCGCCGACGCCGAGAAGTTCATCTACGACATCGTCGGCCCCGGCTGGGTCACCCGCAGCCCCATCTGGGCGCCGCGCCGCGCCGCGGACGGGCCGGTGGTCGGCATGATCGGCCTGACCCTGCCCAATCGCCGGCGGGACGAGGACACCGCCGAGATCGGTTTCTGGCTCACCCCCGCCGCCCGCGGCGAGGGCCTGATGACCAGGGCCGCGCTCCTGGTCACCGCGGCGGGACTGGATCCCGCCGGGCTGGCCTTCGAGCGGCTGGAGTGGCGTGCCTTCGTCGGCAATCACGCCTCCGCCGCGGTGGCCCGCCGCGCCGGCTACCACTACGAGGGACTGTTGCGCGGCGGCTCGCTCCAGCGCGGCGTCCGCCGCGACACCTGGGTGGCGGGCCGCCTGCGCGACGACCCCACGACGCCCAGCCCGCACTGGCCCGAGGGTGTCTGACACACCCGGAAACGTGTTCGGCGCACACCCGCCGGACTGGGTGTGCGCCGAACACAGTGTGCACCCCGGACTCGTTCCACGCGAGGTGAACTCGCGACGAGCGGGTGCTGGTCAGGTGGCCGGGTCGTCTAGCCGCGGGCCTCTCGACGGCGGGTGACGGCGTCGGCGAGCCGGTCGAGCTGGGCCGCGGTGGTGTCCCAGTCGATGCAGGCGTCGGTGATGGACTGCCCGTAGGTGAGCTCCTCCGGGTGGCCGAGGGTGAGGTCCTGGCGGCCCGCCACGATGAAGGACTCCATCATGAGACCGACCACGGTGTCCTCGCCCGCCGCGATGCGCTCGGCGAGATCGGTGACGACGTCGACCTGCTTGTTGTGGTCCTTGTTGGAGTTGCCGTGCGAGGCGTCCACGACCAGCCGCTCCGGCAGCGACGACTTCTCCAGGCGCAGCAGGGCTTCCGCGCAGGAGGCGGCGTCGAAGTTGGGGCCGTTGCTGCCGCCGCGCAGGATGACGTGGCAGTCCGGGTTGCCCGCGGTGCGGATGAGCGCGGAACGCCCGTCCAGGTCGGTGCCGGGGAAGACGTGCGAGGCGGCCGCGGCGCGCACGCCGTCCACCGCGACCTGCACGTCGCCGTCGGTGCCGTTCTTGATGCCGACCGGCATGGACAGCGCCGAGGACAGCTGCCGGTGCACCTGGCTGGCGGCGGTCCGGGCGCCGATCGCGCCGTAGGCGACCAGGTCGGCGATGTACTGCGGGGTGATCGGGTCCAGGAACTCGCACGCCACCGGCAGCCCCAGCGCGGTGATGTCGACCAGCAGGCGACGGCCCAGGTCCAGGCCGGTGTTGATGTCGAAGCTGCCGTCCAGGTGCGGGTCGTTGATGAGACCCTTCCAGCCCAGCGTGGTGCGCGGCTTCTCGAAGTAGACGCGCATCACCACGTGCAGCCGGTCGTCCAGCTCGGCGGCCTTGGCGGCGAGCCGGCGCGCGTAGTCCATGGCGGCGTCGGTGTCGTGCACCGAACACGGGCCGACGATCACCATCAGGCGGTCGTCGGAACCATTGAGCACGTCGACGGTGGCCTTGCGGCCCGCGCGCACGGTGTCAGCGAGGGTGTCGTCGATCGGGTGGGCGGCACGGATCTCGCGGGGCGATCTCAGCGGGCTCACATTGAGTGTGCGCTGATCGTCCAGATCGACATGCCGTTTGTCGAGATCGGCGTTGGTGGTCATGGGTGGGTTTCCTGTCCCAGGCCGACCCGTGCAGAGTTCCTTCGAAACCCCTTGGAGCCGGTCTGTTTTCGTCCGGCTCGGGGTGGAGTATGTCAGCGCAGGTTCACGCCGCGCGACCCACCCGGGGCCGGCTCGCTAAACCAGAAATACACACGCTGCATGTCCCGGACTGTACCAGAGATCCCGGTTCGTGCCTGTGGCGTGGGACACGTTCGATGGGATGAGCGTCCCACGCACTGGGACGGCCAAGGTCAGCGCAGGATGTAGTGCAGGATCACATCGTGCACGTGGCGGGTCTTCTCGTCGCCCCGGAACTCCACCTCGTAGGTGTGGTGCCCGGTGCTGATGGCGATGTGCCCGGAGGAGAAGAACTGTCCCGCGAACGACTTGTTGGTCAGGATGCTGACGCTGGAGATCCGCGCGTACGGGATGCTCGTGATGGCGATCTTCTTCCCGACGAACGAGTTGTCCTGGATGACGACGCGCCGGTCGGTGAGCCCCAGGAATCCGGTGCCCACCCCGATGGCGTCGTACACGGCCAGGATCTGTTCACCCGGCAGCAGCCCCTGCTGGATCTTGTCGAGCTGATCCCGCCGGTCGAATGGAATGCTCATCAGTTCCCCGGCCTCCGGGTCAGCGGCGAACGAACGGATAGGTGACCTTGGTCAGTTGCTCGGACAGCTCCCACAGCCGCCGCGCCATCACCTCGTCCCTGGAGGCGGCGGTGGAGGTGCTGGGCCCGGGGTAGCCGCGCATGCCGCGCAGCCCGGTCGGGCCGTAGAAGCCACCCGGCTCGACCTCCGTGGTGGCGGCGAACAGCGTTGGCAGCGCGCCCATTTCGGCGCTCTGCGCGAACAGCCGGTTGCCGATGGACATGAGCGTGTCGTACAGGGACTCGGTGTGCCCCTGCAGCTCGGTGGCGGCGTAGCCGGGATGCGCGGCCACCGACACCTTGGTGGATCCGGCGGCCGTCAGCCGGCGCTGCAGTTCCCGCGCGAACATGAGATTGGCCAGCTTGGACTGCCCGTAGGCGGCCCAGCGCTGATAGGAGCGGCGCTCCCAGTTGAGATCCTCGAGGTCGATGCGGCCGATGGCGTGCATACCGCTGGAGAGCGTGACCACCCGGTCGCGAATCTTGTCCAGCAGCAGCCCGGTCAGCGCGAAATGACCGAGGTGGTTTGTGCCGATCTGCATTTCGAAGCCGTCGGCGGTGCGCTTGAGCGGCACCGCCATCACGCCCGCATTGTTGATCAGCACGTCGGCGCCGTCGACGGAGTCGGCGAACTCGTGGATCGAGGTCAGGTCGGCCAGATCCAGCCGGCGCACCTGGGCATTGGGGCCGATCTCGTCGGCGACGGCCCGCGCCTTGACCTCATTGCGGCACGCCATGATCACGCGCGCCCCGGCACCGGCGAGCGCACGCGCGGTGACCGCGCCCAGCCCGCTGTTGGCGCCGGTCACGATGACCGTCCGGCCCGCCTGATCGGGGATGTCGGAGATGTCCCAACCACTCACGGGATCGAGTCTAGGGGCGCGGCGGCATACTCGTCTGATGTCGGCGCGAACCGCTCCCGGATTCGAAATTTGCCGACGCCCCCGGGGGCGCTCCGGCGCGGCGTGTCCGCCGCGCCGTCGAACCCTTCGACCTGCTCGAGCGCTGGCGTCAGCGACCATGGACACGCCGATAGTCGCGGGTTTGCTGGGCGTTCTGGTGCTGATCCGACATTGTGACCGCCGCGGACACCGAGGCCACCGTCACCGAGCGGGGCGGTGACGGATTCCCGGGTCGGATCCAGTACCGGCCGGCGGTCAGGACAGGGCGAGGACCTCGTCGTCGGACATGGCGGCCACCTCCAGGTAGAGGCGGGCCACCTCGTCCAGCCGGCCGGCCGCGCCGGCGCGCTCCTCGCGATCCAGCAGGCGGCGGGCCAGTCCCGCGACCGTGCGGGCCGCGAAGAAGTCGGCGACCACGGTGTCCGGGGAATCCAGCCAATCCCGCACCCGCGCGACGACAGCGGTCGCCAGCACGGAATCGCCGCCGAGGGCGAAGAAGTCGTCGGTCACGCCGACCCGCTCGCGGCCCAGCACCGTGGCGACGATGTCGGCCACCGCGCGCTCGATATCGGTTCGGGCAGCGACGAATTCGCCGTCCCGCTCACCCGCGGCCAGCAGGGTCGCGATGACCTTGCGGTCCGGCTTGCCGTTCGAGGTGAAGGGCAGCTCACCCAGCAGCTCGACCCGGGACGGAATCATATAGGCGGGCAACAGGTCCGCGGCCGCCGCCAGCAGGGCGGGGACCTCGAGGGTGACGCCCTCGCCCGCCACCACGACCGCCGCGAGTTTCGGTGCGGCCGCGCCGGTCACCGCCGCGATGGCGTGCCGCACGCCCGGCAGGGCGCGCAGAGCGCTCTCCACCTCGCCGAGTTCCACTCGATACCCACGGATCTTGACCTGATGGTCGGCGCGGCCCAGGAACTCCAGGCAGCCGTCCGGCAGGTACCGAGCGAGATCGCCGGTGCGGTACCAGTTCAGGCCCTCGTGGGTGACGAACCGGTCGGCGGTACGCGCGGCGTCGCCGCGGTACCCGGCGGCCACACCCGCACCGCCGATCCACAGCTCGCCGGTGACCCAGTCCGGGCAGTCCTGCCCCGACGGCCCGACCACCCGGCAGCGCACATTGCGGAGCGGAGTGCCGTACGGAACGGCCGACCACTCGTGCGGCACTTCGGCATTCACCACTTCACAGATGGTGGAGTGGATGGCCGTCTCGGTGGCCCCGCCCAATCCGGCGAACCGGCAGTCCGGGGCCACCGCGGCCAGCCGTCCGGGCAGCGCCACATCCACCCAGTCGCCGCCCAGAATGACCATGCGCAAACTATCCACAGGCTTCCCGGCGGCCGCCTCGAGCAGCATGTCCAGCAGGCTGGGGACACAGTTGACCACCGAAACCCGATGCCGCCGAATCATTTCGGCCCACCGCCCCGGCTCGTCGCGCTGTCCCTCATCCAGCGCGACGACCGCACCCCCGGCACTCAGCAGGCCGAAGATGTCGTAGACGGACAGGTCGAACTCCAACGCCGACAGGGCGAGCGCCCGATCGTCAGCGCCGATTCCGAACCGCTCGTCGAGGTCGTCGATGGTGTTCATCGCCGCCCGATGCGGCACCTCCACGCCCTTCGGCTGCCCCGTCGAGCCCGATGTGAACAGCACATACGCGATGGCCTCCGGATCCGGAATCACTGCCTCGGCCAACGGTTCCGGATGCCGCCGCGCCTCGGTCAGCGCCAGCGTCGAAACCCCGGTGACCTCCGCCCCGGCCGTCACCGCCGCCACCACGGCACCGGTCCGCACGATCTCGTCCCGGCGCGCCGCGGGCTGATCGAACCCGATCGGCACATACACGCCGCCGGCCGCGAGTACACCCGCGCAGGCCAGGATCTGCTCGGGCCCCTTCGGCAACTGCACCGCGACCGCATCCCCCGGCCGCACCCCCGCCGCACGCAACGCACCCGCCACCGCGAGCGCCTGCCCGGCCAGCTCGCCATAGGTCAGCACCCGTGCCGCGGAGGCGGACGTATCCACGAGGTCGTCCTCCCAGATGACCGCGGGTGCATCCGGATTCGCGGCAGCGAACTCGAACAGCCCACTGTGCAGCGCCCGCCCGCTCACCGGGCCATCGGTGGCATTGACCCGGGCGCGAACCACCGCCTGCTCCACCGGAATTCGCACCGCCGCCTCGGCATCCCACCCCGCGTCGCGGACGTCCACGTCCGGCTCGTCACTGCCCGCCAGGCGCAGGACGGCGTCGATGTAGCGGGTGAACATGGTCTCGACCATGGCGGGCGGGAAGGCGTCGGCGCGGACGTCCCAGTTCAGCAGGAGGCCGCCGCGGACCTCGGTGACCTGGGCATCGAGCAGCACCTGCGGGCCCTGGGAGATGATCCAGACCGGCTCGCCGAAGGTGTCGGTGACCTGGTCGGCGAAGAGTTCGCCGAGGTTGATGGCGCTGGTGTAGACGATCGGGGCCAGCATCGGTTCGCCGCGCAGCCGGCCCAGGTCGCGCAGGACCTCGAGGCCCGTGTAGCCGGAATGCGCTCCGGCGGCATGCAATTCACGCTGCAGCGCGCGAGCCCGGTCGGTGACGGTGGCCGGCTCGGTCACATCGACCTCCAGCAACACCGAGGAGGTGAAGTCGCCTATCACCCCGTCCACCTGCGGATGCACCGGATCCCGATGGAACAGCGGCAGATTGAGCAGGAACCGCCGCTGCGCCGACCACCCGCCGATGGTCTCCGCGAACACCGACGCCAACGCCATCGCGGGGGTGATCCCCCGCGCATGCGCCGCCGCGAACATCCGCGCCTTGGCCTCCGGCGACAGCCACCGATGCAGCCGCACGGTGCGCGCCTGCTCCTCGACCTCGGAGGCGCCCGGCAGCTCCGGCGCGCCCGGCAGCTCCGCGAGCCGCTGCTGCCACCACTCGCGATCGGCGGCGTGTTCCGGTGCGGGACCGGCATGTTCGGTCAGGTACTGCCGGAAGGTGTAGTGCTGCGGCGGCAGCTGCTCGGCGTGATAGAGCCGCGCCAGGTCGGCCACCAGGATCCGGTAGCTCATGGCGTCGGCCGCGAGCATGTCCACATCCAGGTGCAGCCGGGTGCGCCCGTCCGGCAGCAGGGTCAGCGCGATATCGACGACCTGACCGTCCTCCACCGCCATCAGCTGATGAGTCCGGCGCTCCCGCAACGCCTCCAGCGTCCGCTCCACCGATTCGGCGTCGGCCGCACGAAGATCGGTGACACTCCAGACATCCCGGCCCGGCCGCTCCAGCGTCTGCTGGGTCCCGTCGGGCAGGAACCGCGTCCGCAACATCGGATGCCGCCGCACCAGCCCCTCGACCGCCGCCCCCAGCCGCTCCGGATCCACCCCGGCCCCATCGAATTCGACGTAGAGATGGGCCGCGACCGCCCCGAGCTCCTGCCCCTCGCCCCGCCCGACCCAGTACGCGTGCTGCATCGGCGCCAGCCCGAACGGACTCCCGTCGTCCGCCCGCGCGACCGGCTCCTCGCTCGCGGCCGGCGGCACATCGCCCGCGGCCGAGCCGCCGCGCTGTCCGCGCTCCGAGCTCGGTGCACCCGAATCATCCAGGGCGGCGGCCGGATTCACCGTCGGTGCGGCATCGTCGCCCGCCGGATCATTCGATCCCGGCCCACCGAGGAGCCGGTGCCAGGCGGCGACGGTGGGTTCGGCGGCGAGTTGGGCGAAGTTGACGGCCAGGCCGCGTTTGCGCCAGGAACCCGCGAGTTTCATGGTGCGAATGGAGTCGAGGCCGAGCTCGATGAGGTCGGCATGGTCGGGGATGGCGGCCGGGTCGAGGCCGAGGTGGCCGGCGACGGCGGTGCGGATCTCGTCCCGGGCGATGCTCGCCGCTGACCCCTGGGGTGACTCCATTTCCGCTGGTACTCCTTGTTCGAGGGGAGGGGATGGCCGCTGCCGATCCGGAATTCGGATGTCGTTCGACAGCAGCGTAACCCATTGAGATAGGGTTGCCTAACCTATGCAAGGCCACCCTTACTAGCCAGAGGTCAAAGCTGTGACATCGACCGCATCCGCGGAGACATCGACCGCAAAACCCGCCACGGACCACCGCGACGGCTTCGTCCCGTTTCCCGACGACCTGGCCGAGCGGTACCGGCGGGCCGGATATTGGGCGGGCCGGCCGCTGGGCGAACTCCTGCGCGACGCGGCCCGGCAGTGGCCCGACCGGCCGGCGCTGCTGGGCGACACCGAGACCTCCTACGCGGCGCTCGATCTATCGTCCGACCGGATGGCGCACGGTTTCCTCGCCCTGGGCATCCGGCCGGGCGACCGAGTCGTGTTGCAGCTGCCCAATGTTCCCGAGTTCGTTCCGGTGCTGTTCGGCCTGCTGCGCGCCGGGATCATCCCCGTGCTCACCCTTCCCGCCCACCGGCGCGCCGAGATCGAGCATCTGACACGGCTTTCCGGCGCGGTCGCCTACGTGACGGCGGACCGGCTCGCCGACTTCGACTACCGCACCCTCGCCGCCGAGGTGAGCGCGCACGTCCCGGCCCTGCGGCACGTTCTGGTGCTCGGCGACCCGGGCCCGTTCACCGACCTGAATTCGATTCCCGCCGACGGCGATTCGCTGCCCGAGGTCGACGCCTCCGATATCGCGCTCATGCTGGTGTCCGGCGGCACCACCGGCCTGCCCAAGCTCATCGCCCGCACCCACGACGACTACGCCTACAACGCGAAGGCCAGTGCGGAGGTCTGCGAGCTCGGCCCGGACGACGTCTATCTCGCGACCCTCCCGGTCGCCCACAACTTCCCGCTGGCCTGCCCCGGCGTGCTCGGCACGGTGGCCGCCGGCGGCGCCGTGGCCTTCGTGACCGACCCCAGCCCGGAGAGCGCCTTCGCCGCCATCGAACGCCACCGCGTCACCGTCACCGCCGTGGTGCCGCCGCTGGCCCAGCTCTGGTGCGCGGCAGTGGAGTGGGAGGACGCCGACCTGTCCTCGCTGCGCCTGCTCCAGGTCGGCGGCGCGAAGCTGGCCGAGGTGAACGCCCGCGATGTCGTCCCCGCCCTGGATGTGCGGCTGCAACAGGTGTTCGGCATGGCGGAGGGCCTGCTCAACTACACCCGCGCCGGGGATTCCGACGAGCTGGTCTGCACCACCCAGGGCCGCCCCCTCTCCCCCGCCGACGAGGTCCGCGTGGTGGACGAACAGGGCGACGACGTCGAAGACGGCGAGGAGGGCGAGCTGCTCACCCGCGGCCCCTACACCCTGCGCGGCTACTACCGTGCCCCCGAACACAATTCGCGCGCCTTCACCCCGGACGGCTACTACCGCAGCGGCGATCTGGTGCGCCGCCTGCCCAGCGGCCACCTGATCGTGTCGGGCCGTATCAAGGACGTCATCAATCGCGGCGGCGAGAACATCTCCTGCGACGAGCTCGAGGAACACCTGCTCGCCTATCCGGGCGTCCGGCACGCGGCCGCCGTGGGCCTGCCCGATCCGGCGCTCGGCGAGAAGGTCTGCGTGGTCCTGGTGACCGCGGGCGACCTGCCGTCGGCGGCCGCCATCAAGGCCTTCCTGACCGAGCGCGGCCTGGCCACCTACAAGCTCCCGGATGTGTTGCGGCAGGCCGACGTCCTGCCCGTCACCGCGGTCGGCAAGATCGACAAGAAGGCCCTCGCCGCGCGCTACTGAGCCACACGCCCTAGGGTTCAGGAATGGGTGGGTGGAGCACATCGGACATTCCTGACCAGACCGGCCGGATCGTGATCGTCACCGGCGCGACCAGCGGCCTGGGCGAGGCCACCGCGCGCGCCCTGGCCACCGCCGGCGCCCAGGTGATCATGGCCTGCCGCAATGAGATCAAGGCGCAGGCCGTGGCCCGGACCATGCCCGGGACCGTGCAGATCCGCCAGCTCGACCTGGCCGACCTGACCTCGGTGCGCACCTTCGCCGCGGGTATCGAGCGCGCCGACGTCCTCATCAACAACGCCGGGGTGATGGCGGTGCCGAAACAGCGCACCGCCGACGGCTTCGAATTGCAGATCGGCACCAATTATCTGGGCCACTTCGCGCTGACCGGCCTACTGCTGGACCGGATTTCGGAGCGGGTGGTGAACACCTCCAGCATCACCCACTTCATCGGCCGCATCGATCTGGAGGACCTGAACTGGGAGCGGCGCGCCTACTCCCGTTTCGGTGCGTACGCACAGTCCAAGCTGGCGCTGCTGCTGTTCACCTACGAGCTGCAGCGCCGGCTGACGCTCACCGGCTCGCCCACGCTGTCGGTGGCCGCGCACCCGGGCTATGCCGCCACCGAGATCAGCTCGGAGACCCAGAACCTGCTGGAGCAGATCGTCGGGCTCGGCAATCGGCTGGTGGCGCAGAGTGCCGAGATGGGCGCTCTGCCAACGCTGTACGCCGCCACCGCCGCGGTCGAACCGGGCGGCTACTACGGGCCGGACCGGTTCAACTGGCGCGGTCACCCCGCCAAGGTCGGCTCCAATGCCGCCTCCCACGACGAGAAGACCGCCAGGCAGCTCTGGGAGCTGTCCGAGCGGTTGACCGGGGTCGAGTTCGGCGTCTGACGCTCAGGCGCGCACCACGTACGGCGCGACGCTGCCGAGTTTCTCGCAGGTCTCCTCGAATTCGCGTTCGGGCCGGGACTGCCCGACCACGCCCGCGCCCGCGCGCAGCCACGCGCCCGCCCCGGTCTGATAGACCGCGCGCAGCACCAGCGTCGCCTCCAGCGCACCGTCGGGCGAAACCGTCACCACCGCACCGGAGTACAGGCCGCGCGGATCGTGGTCGAGACGGAACACCGCATCGACGCCCGCGGCCTTCGGAATCCCGGAGGCGGTGACCGACGGGAACAGCGTCTCCAGCGCGTCCCACGGGCTGCGGTCGGCCGCCAGCCGCCCGCGCACCGTGGAGGCCAGGTGCTGCACGCTGCCGCGCTCACGCACGGCCATGAAGTCCGAGACCGCGGTGGTGTCCGGCTCCGCAACGGCCGCGATCTCGGCGAACGAGGTCTGCACCGAAATGGCGTGCTCGACAATCTCCTTCGGATCCCGCACCAGGTCGGCGCGAGCGGCCAGATCGACCTCGTCACCGCGTCCGAAGGCCCGGGTCCCGGCCAGCGGCTCGGTGGTCACCACCCGGTCCCCGTCCACGGCCGCGACGAGTTCCGGGCTGAAGCCCGCGGCCTCCAGCCCGCCCAGCCGCAGCAGGAACGAGCGCGCCGGGGTGTTGTGCACGCGGCCCAGCCGATAGGTGGCCGGAACGTTCACCGCGAAGGGCAGTTCCACCTTCCGCGACAGAATCACCTTCTGGTACCTGCCGTCCCGGATCTCGGCGACGCCGGAGGCCACCCGGTCCCGGTAGCCCGTGGGATCCACGGTGACGTCGACGGGGTGCGCGACCGGGAGCGGCGTGTTCTGCGCGGCCGCGATCAGCGCGTGGATGTCATCGGTCTCGGACGGCGTCGCACCCGACACCCGAACCCCCGAGGCGTCGATGCGCACCTCGATGCGCGGAATCATCAGGTGCGCCAGCGTCGCTCGCGGGTGCACGTGCGCGGTCGCGCCCAGCGACCAGGCGCAGAACTCGAATCCGATCCACCCGAACGCATTTCGGCCGTCCAGCGGCAGTGCGGCCAGCGCGCCGTCGACGGCCTGTGCCGGATTCCCCGTCCACGGCCCGGCGGTGGTGCGTCCGTCCCAGCTCACCCGCAGTTCGTTCGCGTCCAGCTCGACGCCGCCCAGCGGGTCGGCCGCGAACACCCATTCGCCGGGGCGCTCGTACACCACGTATTCGCCGAAGCGATCCGCCGCCGCCAGCGCGGTGACCGCCGCGACCGGATCGGTGACGTGTTCGCCCCACCGCTGCTCCCCCTCGAGCCGTACCCGTTCGTCAGCGACCGACACCAGACCTCCAAGGTTATGCTTACCTAACTCGACGAGTGAGGTTAGCATTACCTTTCCCAGAGTGGGGAGGGGTCGATCGCGACCTGCGTCACGACACCGCCGCGCCGCCCGAAACCCACGCCCCGACCGGGGAATTGCCCGACCTACCGACCGACGCCGCACGTTTGGGCTTCAATGGATCGCAGCGGCTCATGCGGAGGTAACCAGAATGCTCGATCATGACAGCCGGCTCCCCGAAGCCGCGCTCACCGCTCCGCAGTCCGTGGTCGCCCTGGTCGACGCCGCCTCCCCGGTGGAGCGCGCCCTCGTCGGACACTGGCTGGCCGAGGGTGGCATCACCCAGGAGTTCGGCACCGCCGCCCCCGTCACCCAGCTCGACCTCGACCCCGCGGCCGTCACCACCCGGCTGGTCGGGCGCAACGACGATCCGCTGGTGGTGCCGGTCCGGGTGCTGTGGCTGCCGCCCGAGCGAGACGGCGTGCGCCGCACCACCTTCAGCGACCTGCTCACCCTCACCAACCCTCGCAAACCCAACCGGCTCATGCAGCGGCGGCTGCTCAGCAAGGCCCCCGACCGGCACCTGGTGCTGACCGGGCAACCCGCCCGGCTCAGCGAGCTGCGCGCCAACAATCCCGGATCCGCCGGTGCGCCCGACGCTTTCGGGCGGGCCATCGTGCGCGCCGGCATCGTCGCCCTGGAACGCGCCGAACGCGCCGTCATCGGCGACCGATACAAGGTGCCGCGGCTGGTGGTCGAGGAAATCCTGGACTCGCCCGAATTCCTGCGGCGGCTGGACGCCATCGCCGAGGAGACCGGCGTGCCCGCGCGCGAGGTGTACCGGCGGGCCGAGAAGGGCCTGCGCGAACTCGTCGCGGCACAGAGCCGGCTGGTGTCGGACCTGTTCACCCAGGCCATGCGGCCGGTGCACGCCTCCACCTGGAAGGTCGACGCCGACGAATCCGGGCTGGACCGGCTGCGCTCGCTCAACCGGCGCTACCCGCTCGTCTTCCTGCCCTCGCACCGCTCCTACGTGGACGCGTTCGTGCTCGGGGACATCCTGGCGCGCAACGACTTTCCACCCAACCACGTGGTCGGCGGGGCCAACCTCAAGTTCTGGCCCATCGGGCCCATCGCGCGGCGCACCGGAACCGTGTTCATCCGCCGCAGTTTCGGCGACGACGAGGTGTACAAGGCGGTCGTCGAGGAGTACTTCGCCTACCTGCTCACCAAACGCTTCAACCTGGAGTGGTACTTCGAGGGCGGGCGCACCCGCACCGGCAAACTCCGGCCGCCCCGCTACGGGCTGCTGAATTACCTTGCGGCGGCGCTGCGTTCGAAACGCATCGACGACGTCATGCTGGTGCCGGTATCCATCACCTACGAGCGGCTCAACGAGATCGGGGCCATCGCCGATGAACAGACCGGCGGCCGCAAACAACCCGAGGGCCTGACCTGGCTGGCCCGCTACGTGCGCAACCAGCAGCACTCGGCCGGGCGCGTGTACGTGCGCTTCGGGACCCCGCTCTCGGCCCGTGAACGGCTGGCAGCGAACGGCGATCCGCTGACGGTCCACTCGAATCCGCCTCCCGAGCGGACCCTCGAACTCGAGCACCTGGCCGTACAGCGGCTCGCCTTCGAGGTCGCCGTCGGCATCAACGACGTCACCCCGATCACCGTGAACGCCCTCACCACCCTGGTGCTGCTGGGCGTGCACGAGCGCGCCCTCACCCGCGGCGAACTGTGTGCCGCCATCGCGCCCGTGCTCGGCTACATCCAGCGCCGGAACCTGCCCAGCGGCGAACTCGACGCGCTGCGTGACGATCACGGGCTGGCCGTGGTGCTCGAACAGCTGACCGTCGCCACCGTGGTCACCGTGTACCGCGGCGGGCTGGAACCGGTGTACGCCATCAATGCCGGGGCACACCTGGAGGCCGCGTTCTACCGCAACAGCGCCGTGCACTGGTTCGTCAACCGCGCCATCCTCGAACTGTCCATCCTCACCGCCGTCGAGGCGCCCGCGGGCGATCAACTCCGAGTCGGCTGGGAGGCCGCCTTCCGGCTGCGCGACCTGCTCAAGTTCGAGTTCTTCTTCCCGGAGCGGGCCGAATTCACCAGCCAGATCACCGCGGAAATGCTGCTGGTGGACCCCGACTGGCATCAGCGCACCGCCGCCGGCACCGTCGGCTCCGACATTCTGGCCCGGCTGGCCGAATCCGGGTTCATGATGGCGCACCGGGTGCTGCGCTCCTTCTTCGACGCGCAACTGGTGGTGGCCGAACGGCTGGCCGCCCACGACCCGATGGCCGAGATCGACAAGAAGGCCCTCATCGACGAATGCCTGCAGGTCGGCAAGCAGATGCTGCTGCAACAGCGGCTGCACAGCCCCGAATCGGTGTCCTCCGAATTGTTCGGCAGCGCGGTCAAACTCGCCGACAACCACGGCCTGCTCACCCCTTCCGACGATCCCGCCGCCGATCTGGCCGCCCGCCGCAGCGGGCTCGCCGCCGAACTGCGCGCCATCGGCCAGCGCATCTCCCGGGCCGCGACCCTCGACCCCTCCAACCGCCTGGAAGCGCTGTGACACACCGGGTCCGGGGAATCGGCGCGGGCCGGCCCGCACTGCCGCTCCGGCCCGGCGTCGGCGTCACCCAGCGCCCGGTCGGCGCACAGGATCTCGGCGAGGCCCTCGAAGCCGTGCGCACCGGACCACAGGGACCCCGCGTCGCAGCGATTTTCGACTTCGGCGGCACCGTCGTGCACGGATTCAACCCGCCGCCGCTGCCCCGGCGACTGCTGCGGCGCAGCAGCACCCAGGGCGCGCTCACCGCCGCCCTGCTCGGCAGTATTCGCGGGGCGCGCAGCGAGGGCGAGTACGAGCGCTTCCTGCAATCGGTGATGTACAGCTGGGCCGGGACAGCCGAGGACGAGCTGGCCCAACTCGGGCGACAGGCGTTCGCGCGCAGCGTGTACGGGCACATCTACCCGGAGGCCTGGCGGCTGGTGCGCGAACACGAGGCGGCCGGGCACACGCTGGTGCTGATCAGCTCGGTCACCTGCTACCAGGTGCGGCCGGTAGCCGAGGAACTGGGCGTCCCGCACGTCCTGTGCACCGCCATGGCCGTCCAGGACGGCGTGCTCACCGGGCACGTGGCGGGAAAGCCGCTGTGGCGCAACGGCAAAGCCGACGCCGTGCGCCGCTTCGCCATCACCCACGACATCGACCTCACCCAGAGCTGGGCCTACGCCGACAGCGCCGCCGACCTGCCGTTACTGCAGACCGCCGGGCACCCGGTGGCGGTGAACCCGGATCCGCGCGTCGTGCTGGAGGCGGCCGAAAAGGATTGGCCGGTGCTGCATTTCCGGCCCAGGCAAGCGCCCGGGGCCACCGACTATGCCCGCACCCTGGCCGGATTCACCGGTCTGCTGGGCGGGGCCCTGTTCGGCGTGGCCGCCAAGGCGCACACGAAACAGCGCCGCCAGATGGCGGATTCGATGATGACCTACGCCGCGGACACCACCCTGCGCGGCACCGGAGTGAAGGTCCGCGTGGTGGGCGCCGAGCACGCCCGCGCCCCACGCCCGGCAGTGTTCATCTTCAACCACCAGAGCCAGTTCGACATCGTGGTGCTGGCCGAGGTGCTGGGCACCGGATTCACCGGCATCGCCAAGCGGGAGATCACCAAGAACCCGATCTTCGGTCCCCTCATGCGCTTCGTCGAGGTGACCTTCATCGACCGCGCCGACACCGCGGCCGCCAAGGCCGCGCTGGAACCCGTCGTCGACACCCTGCGTGGCGGACTGTCGGTCGTGATCGCGCCCGAGGGCACCCGATCCCTGACCCCGCGCATCGGGCCGTTCAAGAAGGGCGCGTTCCACATTGCCCGGCAGGCGGGCGTGCCGGTGATTCCGGTGGTGATCCGGAATGCGGGCGAAATCGCGTGGCGCAATTCCGCCGTGGTGCGCAAAGGCGTCGTGGACGTGGCCGTCCTACCGCCGATCGATGTCAGCGGCTGGGATCCGGCCGATATGGACGCCGAGGTGGAGCAGGTCCGGCAGCTGTTCGTGGACACGTTGCTCCACTGGCCCGAAAGCCGGCCCGGCAGTTAGTCAGACAGCGCGACCGAACAGCAGCTTCCACGGCATGGCCGCGGACTCCAGCTGCACCTTCAGGCTCATCTTGGACGCGCCCTTGGTGCGCTCTTCGAAACGGATCGGCACCTCGGCGATCGAAATGCCCTTCTTGACCGTCCGGTAGTTCATCTCGACCTGGAACGAATAGCCATTGGACTTGATCGAGGCCACGTCGATGGCGCGCAGCGTGTCCGCCTTCCACGCCTTGAAACCGGCGGTCGCGTCCTTCACGCCCAGGCGCAGAATCATATTCACGTAGAAGTTGGCCCAGGCCGACAGCGCCTTGCGGTACCACTTCCACTCCGCCGCGGTGGAACCCCCGGGAACATAACGGGATCCCAGCACCACGCCGGCATCGGTGGACTCCAGCTTGTCCAGCATGGCCGGGATGACCTCGGCCGGGTGCGACAGGTCGGCGTCCATCTGAATGACCACGTCGGCGCCCTCGTCAAGCGCCCTGGTGATGCCGGCGATGTACGCCCGGCCCAGACCGTCCTTCTCGGTGCGGTGCAACACGCCCACCACGTTCGGCAGGTCGGCGGCCAGCTTGTCGGCCACCTCACCCGTGCCGTCGGGCGAATTGTCGTCCACCACCAGCACATGCAGGTCGGCCACCGGTAGCGCGGTCAGCCGCTCCACCGCCACCGGCAGGTTCTCCCGCTCGTTGTAGGTCGGCACCACCACGGTGACCTTCAAGGTTTACCCTCCCGCTTGGTCGTTTTCTGGCTACGAAACCGTACCTGGTCAACCTGAGTGCCTCGTGAGCGCACCGAACAGCGCGTCACCCCCGTCACTCCGGCGTCAGTCGTCCTCTTCGTCCGCGCGCCGATTTCGTTCCCGCACAATATCCAACGCCCGCTCCGCTGTCGCCTTATCCGGATAGGGCCCGATCCGATCGCCGACCCAGCAGGTCTTCCCCTGCTCCGCCTTCTGATGGGAGATGCAGTAATACCACTGTTTGTCCTCAGCCATGAGGTCCAGCATTCCACCGAGATCAGACCCACAGGTCGAAAAACACGCGGAGCACCCGGGAATGCAGAAAGACCCCGTCCGAGGGACGGGGTCTTCCAGATCCGGTGGCCAAGGCCGGGATCGAACCGGCGACCTTCCGCTTTTCAGGCGGACGCTCGTACCAACTGAGCTACCTGGCCGTAGGCACCCGATTCGAATGCCACGCTGTACCACTTCTTGCCATGCAAGGAGTCTTGCGACCCTGACGGGACTCGAACCCGCGACCTCCGCCGTGACAGGGCGGCGCGCTAACCAACTGCGCCACAGGGCCTTGCTCTTGCTCCTACAACGATGTTGCCATCGTTGTACCCCCTACGGGATTCGAACCCGCGCTACCGCCTTGAAAGGGCGGCGTCCTAGGCCGCTAGACGAAGGGGGCCCGCCGGATTTCTCCGGACCGTTTGCTCAACGGCTTCCGTTGGGAGCGGAGATAGCTTATGACAGGCTCCGCGTGATTCCCAAATCAGCTGGTCAGAGTCCCAAGTTGAGATCTTCGAGCCGGGCGGACACCCGCCAGCCGGTGCGGCGGAACTCCTCGGTCCACTCCGGTGTCGCGGTGGCTTCCACGATCACCTCGAGCGCCTCGGCGAACCGGGCCCGCAGATCCACCGGTCCCGCCAGCACGTCGGAGATATAGCGCTGGCCCGCCAGCGCCGCCGCCAAGGTGCGGGTGAACCGGTCCGGATCCGAATCCGGGCGCAGTTGTTTGTGCTCGGCCGCTTTCACCGCGAGCTGCCGGATGGCGCGCCCGAGGATGCGGCCGCCGCCGGCCTGGATGTCGCGGTAGAACTCCGGCTCGATGATGAGCCGGAACTCCGCCTGGATGATGATGTCGTTCTCCAGCCGCAGCGCGATCTCGTCGATCATGCCGTGCAGTACATCCAGCGGACCGAGATCGGCTCTGGCGAGCCATCTTTCGGTCGATGCCCGATAGCGGTCGACCGCCGCCTCCAGCACCGCACGAGCCAGGTCCTCCTTGGAGTCGAAGTGAAAGTACATGGCCCCCTTGGTCGCCCGGGAGCCTTCCAATATGCGGTTGAGCGATGCAGCGGCATAGCCGCTCTTCCCGAACTCAACGGCGGCGGACCTGATGATCGCCGCGCGTGTCCGGCGGGCCCGCTCTTGCTGCCGTGCCATGCTCGAAACGCCTCCGAAGCTAGCTAACCGTCGCCGACCGCCGCGCGGCCTCGACGCGAAGTTACGTGTCTTTCAAATACTTCTAAACGGGCTTCGCCCGGAATTACCAAACTTTTGGTACGAAAAAGCGCGAAAAACTTGAAACACACCAACGGGTTAAGTTTTTCCCGCCCGGGTGCACCACAGGGGCTGTGCACCCGGGCGTTCACGTCGTCCTGGTCCGCCTCCCCGCAGCTTCATCGTGGTGGAGCCGCGATCGGCCAGACCGGTCGCGACACGTTCGGGCACATCAACGATAAGCCGAATCCCGTGCCGCCGGGGCAATCCCGGTTCTTCGGGAATTCACCAGTCGGTCACCGTACCCGGAAAGCGCACCCAGCGTGAGGTGTACCGGAAAGTCAGTTAGCCAGAACACCCCCTATCGAAAGCCGCAATTCCACAGCAATCGAAGGGATGATTGGTTCGAATCGACGAATTCGCCCATATCCCACCGATGTTCGTCCGGCCGATCGCCGCCGCGCGCGCTGTCCACACCGACACCGCATCGCCGCCGAGCCGCCGCCCCCACGCCTGCGCCGACTCCGACCGGTTTCCACCCCCCGCTCCAAATAGCTTGCCACACATCACCATTGGATGATATTCACACTCCAGCGCAACGAAACAAACTGAATGGCAAGGCGATTGCCGGACCCCTCGACACCGGCGATCAGCGCCCGCTTACCGGGCCGTCCGGAACCCATCGGGCAATGGACACGGCGAAACCACACCGCCACCCCACCCCGCCCACACTCCGCGCCGACCCCGACCCGCCCCCGGGTCCACCTTCTCGCGGTGCCGCACCGACCGGTCCGCACCCTCACAGGGCCACATCGTCCCCCCAACCGACCGCCGCGGCCCCCCGAGCCCCGCCGATCGGCACGACCCGTCACCCCAAAGGCACACCGCGTCATTCCCACCAGGACGCCACCGATCCCGGCGGTTCCCCGTCGCGTGCCGGCGCCGCACCGGCCCGGACCCCGACGCCGTGTCGTGACCTGCGCAAATACCGTCCGCCAGAGCGCAATCGGATACTCGTTTAACACTTATGGGGTCGGCCCATTAAACTGACGTCCCGCACGCCCCTATAGCTCAGTTGGTAGAGCTACGGACTTTTAATCCGCAGGTCCCAGGTTCGAGCCCTGGTGGGGGCACACCCATGTGAGGGGCCCGGAATGATACCTCCGGGCCCCTCGCCACATCCGCGAATCTGCAGCAATCTGCTCGGACTTCACCTACCGTGACCGGAGCAGAGTTTTTCCCGGGAACCATCACCACAGGCGGAGTTCATGACTTCCTTCGATGACCTGCTCTCCAATGTCCCAGTCGCCCAGATCGCCGAGAAGCTCGGCGTCGACGAGGCGACGGCGAAGACGGCGATCGATGCGGCCGTCCCCGTGCTACTCGGCGGCTTCCAGGCACAGGCCGGCAACCCCGAGGTCGGACTGAATCTGGAGAGCGAAGTCGCCAGCCAGCCGCACGGCCTGCTCGACGGCGGTGTCGACATGAATCAGGTGGACGTCTCCAACGGCAACCAGATCGTCGATCAGACCTTCGGCGCCGAGAAGAACACGGTGATCAGCGCTCTCGGTAATGTCGGAGGCAGCGACATCAGTCAGGACCTGATGGGCAAGCTGCTCCCCATGCTCGCGCCGATCGTGCTGGCCTACCTCGGCAAGAAGGCCCTGGGCGGAGGTGAGGGCGCGGCCGGCGGCGGGATCGGCGATCTGCTCGGCAGTCTGCTCGGCGGCGCCACCGGTGGAAACAGCGGCGGCGGTCTGGGCGACATATTCGGCAAGGCGGTCGGCCAGAACGCGGGCAGTGTGCTCGGCAACGTGCTGGGCGGGCTACTGGGTAGGAAGTAATCGGGCATCTCGACCGGATGCGCGGCTAACGAACCACGGCCCACGGCGATACACCCGTCGCTGCGGGCCGCTTGTCATATGACATCTCTCACCTACGCCGCAATGGCGCACATGTGAGTTTCACATCACCCTACGGTCACGTAAGGTATGGGCGCGGCGGCAGGCCGGCGAGGGTACGACAGCACGACGCACGACACGAAGGGCACACGTATGGCAAAGGATCTGACTCAACTCGAGCTGCTGACGGAGTTGGAGCCGGTTGCCGAGGAGAACGTCAATCGCCACCTCTCCCTGGCCAAGGAATGGCACCCGCACGACTACGTGCCGTGGGACGAAGGTCGAAACTTCGCCGCCATGGGTGGTGTCGACTGGGATCCGGAACAGTCGAAACTGAGCGAGGTCGCCAAGGCGGCCATGATCACCAACCTGCTCACCGAGGACAATCTGCCGTCCTATCACCGTGAGATCGCCGAGAACTTCTCGCAGGACGGGGCCTGGGGCACCTGGGTCGGTCGCTGGACCGCCGAGGAGAACCGGCACGGCATCGTCATGCGCGACTACCTGGTCGTGACCCGCGGCGTCGACCCGGTCGCCCTCGAGCAGGCCCGCATGATCCACATGACCAACGGGTTCGCCTCGCCCACCGAGGAACTCGAGCAGCTGTCGAACAATGCCGGCTTCCTCTACTCGGTCGCGTACGTGACCTTCCAGGAGCTGGCCACCCGCGTCTCGCACCGCAACACCGGCCGCGTCTGCGACGACCCGATCGCCGACCGCATGCTGCAGCGCATCGCCGCCGACGAGAACCTGCACATGATCTTCTACCGCAACATGTGCGGTGCTGCCCTCGACCTGTCGCCCGACCAGACCCTCGAGGCCATCACCCTCATCCTGGAGAACTTCCAGATGCCCGGCGCCGGCATGCCCAACTTCCGCCGCAATGGCGTGCTGATGGCCAAGCACGGCATCTACGACCTGCGCCAGCACCTCGAAGAGGTGGTGAACCCGGTGCTCAAGAAGTGGCGGATCTTCGAGCGGGACGACTTCACCGTGCGCGGCGAGGAGATCCGGGAGCGCCTGGGTACCTTCCTCGAGAAGCTGGGCAAGGACGTCGTGAAGTTCGAGGAGCAGCGCGACCGCATGCTGGCCCGCGAGGCCGCCAAGCGTGAGAAGGAGCTGGCCGCCACCGGCAGCTAGCGGCTGCGGGCTGCGACTCGGACCCTCGAGCGAATAGCCAACGGCCCCTCCGGATTTCGATCCGGAGGGGCCGTTTCGTGCCCTGCGCGTGACTCACAGCAAGCTCACCGGGATTCCCCAGCCGGTCCGGGCCCGCGGGCCCGATCATGACTGCATGAGCCTCGACACCCGGGTCCGCACGGCGAATGTGGTGCTGCTGCACGGGCAACCGGGCGATCGCTCCGACTGGGACGCGGTGACCGCCCGGCTGCCCGGATCGCTCACCGCGCTGGCCCTCGACCGCCCCGGATACGGCGACAATCCGGAACCGGCGGGATCCATCGAGGACAATGCCCGCTGGCTGCTCGACCGGCTCGACCACGAGGGCATCGACAGTGCCGTCCTGGCCGGACATTCGTACGGCGGGGCGGTCGCGCTGGCGGCCGCGACGCTCGCGCCGCACCGGGTGCGCGGACTGGTACTGGTCTCCAGCGTGGGGCCGGGCTGCCTGACCGCCTGGGACGAGCTGCTCGCCGCACCGTACGCCGGCACCGCACTCGCATTGACCGCATGGTCGGTGCTGCCGTGGCTGGCGCGCAAGGGCCTCGACCACCGCCCCGCCGGGACCGCCGCCGGGACCGCGCTCGCGCTGCTCGCGGGCGTGCACCACCGGCACGGTCCGGTATGGCGCAGTTTCCTGACCGAACAGCGGGAGATGTTCGACACGCTGGACCGGTGGACGGCGCGGCTCGCGGACATCCGCGTGCCGGCCTTGATCCTCGCCGACCCCGCCGATAGGGTCGTGCCGATCTCCACCTCCCACGCACTGTATGAGCAGTTGCCCTGTGCCCGAATCGATCTGATCAACGGGGGTGGCCACCATCTGCCACGACGGCTGCCCGCCGCCGTGGCCGCCCGGATAGGCGACTTTGTCGACTCGTTGGACTGAACCGATGCGCGGCACCCTGCTGGCCGTGCGGGAACGTGCGCGCACCCAGTTCCACACCGAGCGCCGGCATCCCGCCCCCAGCCCGATCGAGCCCGGACAGTCGCTGTGGCGGCAGGTCGCGGGCGAGGTGCGCTGGTCGTTCACCCCGCCCGCGCTCTGGCTCGAGGGTGTCGGCGCGAATGTGGTGCTGTCGGGGCTGTTTCTGCTGATCTCGCCGCTCACCCTGCACAGGCACGGCTGGGTGGTGCTGGTCGGCGTCTACTTCGCGACCTTCGTGCTCGCCGACGTCACCACCACGAATGTGCTGGGCGTGGACGCCGACCGGACCCGGCTGAGCCTGGCCGCCGGGGTGCCGGTGCAGCGCATCCTGGTGGTCAAGAACCTCGCGCTGCTGATCATCGTGGGACTGCCGACGCTGCTGGCCACGGCCGTGCTCACCGCGAAGACCAGCGCGCACCCGATGCAGCGGGCCGGGGTTTCGGTCGCCGATGTGGCGCTGCCGATCCTGGCCTGGCTCGGGGTGGGCAATATCGTGTCGGCGCTGCTCGCGGTGCCGCCGCGCGCGCTCGGGCGGCGCTGGGCCGCACGCCGGGACTGGCGCAGCACGCTGCCCTGGCTGACCCACCTGGTCCTGCCGTACGGGCTCTACTACTTCGTCGCGCCGATCGACGGCGAGCAGCGCGCCATCCTCGGCTACCACCTGGGCCGCTCGATGCCGGGCGATCTGCGCGGTGCGATCCACCTCGGTGTCGGGCTCGCGGTGTGGCTGGCCGGCACGGTGCTCGCGGTCGCCGTGGTGCGGCGCCGCGGCCTGCGAATGTGGTGACCCGTGTGACCGGGGGCACTGCGGGCGGTACGCGGCTCTGGCCGCGAGTGCGCGGATGAGAGACTGGGCGATGTGACTGCCTCGCTCGAAGCCCCCAAGACCGAGCTGCGGATCGGGCCCTACCCGCTCGATCCGCCGGTCGTGCTGGCCCCGATGGCGGGCATCACCAATGTCGCCTTCCGCACCCTGTGCCGCGAATTCGGCAGCGCCACTTCGCTGTACGTCTGCGAGATGATCACCGCGCGGGCCATCGTGGAACGCAACGAGAAGACGCTGAACATGATGGCCTTCGGGCCGGACGAGTCGCCGCGGTCCATGCAGCTCTACGGCGTCGACCCCAAGACCCTGGGCGAGGCGGTGCGCATCGTCGTCGGCGAAGGCTGGGCCGACCACATCGACATGAACCTGGGCTGCCCGGTGCGCAAGGTCACCCGCCTCGGCGGCGGGTCGGCGCTGCCCTACAAGCGACGGCTGTTCCGCGAGATCGTGCGCGAAATGGTCGCGGCCGCAGGCGATGTGCCGGTCACCTTCAAGTTCCGCATCGGCATCGACGACGAGCACCACACCTACCTCGACACCGGCCGCATCGCCGAAGCCGAAGGCGCCGCGGCGGTTTCGCTGCACGCCCGCACGGCCGCGCAGCTGTACTCCGGGCAGGCGGACTGGTCCGCCATCGCCCGGCTCAAGGAGACCGTGACCAGCATCCCGGTGCTGGGCAACGGCGATATCTTCACCGCCGACGACGCCCTGCGCATGATGGCCGAGACCGGCTGCGACGGCGTGGTCGTGGGTCGCGGCTGCCTGGGCCGGCCCTGGCTGTTCGCGGAGCTGAGCGCCGCTCTGCGCGGCGAGCCGATTCCGGAGGGCCCGACCCTCGGCAAGGTCGGCGAGATCCTCTACCGGCACGCCGCGCTGCTCGTCGAGCACGACGGCGAGGACAAGGCCATGCGCGATATCCGCAAGCACATGGCCTGGTACCTGATGGGCTTCCCGGTGGGGTCGGCGCTGCGCCGGCAGTTCGCCACCGTGACCAGCCTGGCGCAGATCGCGGATCTGGTCGGGCAGCTGGAACCGGACGTACCGTTCCCGGCCGACGCGCTCGGCCCGCGCGGACGCCAGGGTTCCCCGCAGACCAAGGTGGCCCTCCCCGACGGCTGGCTCGACGATCCCGAGGACGCGACCGTGCCCACCGCGGCCGACGTCATGCACAGCGGCGGCTGAGACACCTACGGCGGCGGCTGAGACACCTACGGCGGCGGCTGATCGCTCCCCGTTTCGAGTTCGATCCGATCACCGCCCGGCGCAGCTCCCGGGCGTCGTGGCGACGCCCTGGCACACTTTGCGAAGTGTGCCTACCCGGGTGTGCGACATACCCGACAAAGCGGAAAAACCGGCCCCACCTGCGGTGGACATACGTTCGAGTGGTTCGTCGTGGCGAAATCGTTATCATGGCCCTCGGCATCAAGAGCAAAGTGAGGTTCGTTGGTGGGTGACGATCGGTACGGGCGTACGCCACGGTCCGGAGGTCGCGCCCCCTGGGAGCGCCACCCCGCGGACGGGGACGATCCGGCGCGCACCGGCCGCCGCTCCCGGCACACCGACGACGCCGAACCCGCTGCCGCCGCACCCATTTCGGTCCAGGACCTGGTCGAGCGCGTGGACAGTGAACGCCAGGCCCGCCGCCGGCCCCGGGCCGAACCGAAGACTCCGAACGAACCCGCCGCCGCGGCGAGCCGCGAAACCCCCGGACCGAACGGCTCGGCACCCGCGTCGCCACAACCGGCAGCCCCGCAGGCACCCGTGCCCGCCGCCGGCGCACAGCAAACGGCCTCGACCGGCGCGCAGCCCGCGGCGAACACCGGGTCCCAGCGCACTGTGCGCGACACCAGCCACCTACGCCGGGTCGCGAACGCACCCGGCAATCGCGGCGCGCGCCCGGCCGACCCGACCGCGGATCCGGTCACCGTGGAACTACCCCCGGTCACCGACACCGCACCGCCACCGGCCGCACCCAGCGCGGCCGCCCGCACCCGGGCACTGCTCGCGCGAAAGGTCGATTCGCCCGCCGACTATCCGACCACCGCGCTCCCGGCGGCAGTGGGACCCGCTCCGGCCAAATGGGTTTCGAGCACGCGCCGCCGCCGCAACCGGCGGCTGCAACTGGCCGGCCGCGCCACGCTCGCCGTCGTCGCCGTCATCGCGCTCATCGTGACCGGCACCGGCTGGAGCTACATCCGCGCCAAGGACAACACTTTCCAGCAGGTTTCCGCACTCGACGACAACTCACCCGACGTCGTCGACGCCGACGGCCAGACCGGTGACGAGAACTTCCTCATCGTCGGCACCGACACCCGCGCGGGCGTCAACGGCAGCCTCGGCGCGGGCAGCGTGGACGACGCCGAGGGCGCGCGCTCCGACACCGTCATGCTGGTCAACATCCCCGCCAACCGGTCCCGCGTGGTCGCCGTGTCCTTCCCCCGCGATCTGGACGTCTCCCGCCCGGTCTGCGAGGGCTGGGACAACGACAAGGCCGCCTACAGCAGCGAGAAGTTCCCCGCCGCCGACGGCGACAAGCTCAACGCCACCTACGCCCTCGGCGGGCCCAAGTGCCTGACCAAGGTGATCACCAAACTGTCCGGCCTGAAGATCAACCACTTCGTCGGCATCGACTTCTCCGGCTTCGAATCCATGGTCAACGTGGTCGGCGGTGTCGAGGTGTGCACCACCAAGCCGCTGGTCGACGACATCCTCGGCACCGTGCTCACCACGCCGGGCAAGCAGGTCGTGAACGGCTCCACCGCACTGGACTACGTGCGCGCCCGGCACGTGTACGGGGAGGAGCGCAGCGACTACGACCGCATCAACCGGCAGCAGCGGTTCCTGTCCTCGCTGCTGCGCAGTGCGCTGTCGAGCAAGGTGCTCTTCGATCCGGGCAAGTTCAACGGCTTCATCGATGCCTTCGCCAAGCACTCCTTCATGGACAACGTCACCACCAAAGACCTGCTGACACTGGGCCGTTCGATGCAGAAGATGCAGGCCGGGGCCATCACCTTCCTGACCGTCCCCACCGCGGGCACCACCTCCTACGGCAACGAGATCCCGCGCGAATCGGATATCAAGGCCATCTTCCGCGCCGTCATCGACGACCAGCCGCTGCCCGGCGAGAAGAAGACCGATCCCCCGCCCAGCGCCAATGCCGCGCCCGTGGCCAAGCCCAAGCCGGCGGCCGTGGATCCGAGAACCGTCTCGGTGCAGGTGTCCAACGGCTCCGGCCAGGCGGGCATCGCGAGCACCACGGCGACCAAGCTGGCCGCGCAGGGCTTCCAGATCTACAGCACCGGCAACTACGCCGACGGCACCTCGCCCAGGACCAAGGTCCGCTACTCCAGCGGCCACGAGGCCGAGGCCGGGACGGTGGCCAGCGCCATTCCGGGCGCCATCCTGGAACCGGCGAGCGGGCTGGGCAGCATTGTCGAAGTGGTCGCCGGTTCCGATTTCACCGGCACCGTGAAGGCGCCCACCGCCTTTGGGCAGGCGCTGCCCGACACGCCGAGCGACTCCGGCGGACCCAGTGCGGCTCCGGTCACACTTCCGTCCGATCTGGAGCACGTCAACGCCGCCGACGACCTGTGTAAGTGACCGCGCGTCCCGCTGGCCGGAACTGCGGCATCGGCGCTGGAACCGACCAGCACCGACGGTTAACCCGCAGTTGGTGACTTGGTCAGCGGTGCGCACTAATGTCTTGAGTCATGCGTGTCATCTACAACGAACAAATGGCCGAGCTCGCCGATCTGCTCGGCGGCATGGCCGGGCTCGCCGGATCGGCGATGGAGCGGGCCACCCAGTCCCTGCTCACCGCCGATCTCGAGCTCGCGGAGCAGGTGATCACCGAATACGACCGCATCGCCGAGATGATCCAGCTGGCCGAGGAGAAGGCCTTCGCGCTGCTGGCCCTCCAGGCCCCCGTCGCCGGCGATCTGCGGCAGGTGGTCAGTGCGATTCAGATCGTCGCCGATGTGAACCGGATGGGCGTGCTGGCGCTGCACGTGGCCAAGATGACCCGGCGGCGCTTCCCGGCGCACGCCGTGCCGGAGGCCGTCAACAGCTACTTCGCCGAGATGGGCCGGGTCGCGGTCAAGATGGGCGCCACCGCCAAGGAGGTGCTGGAGTCCCGCGATCCCGAGCGGGCCGCCAAGCTCACCGACGACGACGAGGCGATGGACGACCTGCGCAAGCACCTGTTCACGCTGATCATGGACCGCGACTGGCAGTTCGGCGTGGCGGCGGCCGTGGACGTGGCGCTGCTCGGACGCTACTACGAGCGTTTCGCCGACCATGCCGTCGAGATCGGGCGTCGCGTGGTGTTCCTGGTCACCGGCGTGCTGCCGCCCGACCCGGATTCCGAGAAGGAAAGCATCTAGGACGGCGATCGAGGTAGTTCCGGGGCGCGCCCCGGAACTACCTCGATTCGGTGCGGGTCAGTCCTCGCCGGACTCGCGCCAGCCCATCAGGATCGATCGACCCTGTTCGGGGCGCCACGGGAGCGTCGCGGCCACGATGACCGCGCACACCACCAGGGTGCCGACCGCGACATAGGACGCGGCCTCGGCGCCCTGCATCGCCGCGACCTTCATGGCATGGATCAGATCTGCCTTCGCCTGCGCCAGCAGCGGATTCACCGGCGCCTTCACGATCCCGATGATGCTGATGGGCGTATTGCCCGCCAGTTCCTTCTGCTGTGCGTTCATGATCTGCGCGGGAATCGCGTCGATCCGGCCGCCGATCTTCCCGGCGTAGACCGAGGTCATGATCGAACCCAGCAGGGCCACCCCGAGCGCGCCGCCCACCTCACGCGTGGTGTCGTTGACCGCCGAGCCCGCCCCCGCCTCCTCCAGCGGCACCGCGCCCATGATGGATTCGGTCGCCGGTCCCTGCACCACGGCGAAGCCCAGGCCCATCAGGATCATGGACACCACAACTGGTCCCAGATATGGGGTTTCGACGGTGGTCCGGCCCGCGATGTACATGGCCACCGCCAGGATCAGCAGCCCGGACACCAGCATGGCCGTGGTGCCCACCCGCTGCGCCAGCATGGTCGCGATGGGTGCGCCGAAGCCCACCGCCACCGCGAAAGGCAGTGAGTGGATGCCGAATTCGAGTGGCGAGAGCTCCTTCACGCCCTGGAAGTACTGGGTGATCAGGAACAGGAAGCCGAACGCCGAGAAGTAGGACACCGTGATGGCCAGCGACGGCAGCGCGAAGCGGCGATTGCGGAACAGCCGCATGTTCAGCACCGGCGCGGGCACCCGCAGCTCCCAGCCCACGAACGCGGCCAGCAGGGCGATCGAAAGCAGGTAGCCCGCAAGGCTTTCGGTCGCGAACCAGCCGTGCTTGGGCGCCTCGATGATGGACCACACCAGCGCGGTCACCCCGGCCAGGGACAGCAGGATGCCGATGCGATCGAGCCGGTCCACGTGGTCGGCCCGGGATTCCGGCACGGTGGCCAGCACCGCCCCGATACCCACCAGCGCCACGGGGACGTTGATCCAGAACACCGAGTGCCAGGAGAAGTATTCGAGCAGCCAGCCGCCGACGGTCGGGCCGATGGCGACGGCGATGCCGGCCATAGCCGTCCACAGCGCGATGGCGGCGGCGCGTTCGCGGGCC
This sequence comes from Nocardia sp. CA-151230, assembly GCF_050942175.1. Classification (NCBI taxonomy): domain Bacteria; kingdom Bacillati; phylum Actinomycetota; class Actinomycetes; order Mycobacteriales; family Nocardiaceae; genus Nocardia; species Nocardia sp. CA-151230. The sequence continues at coordinate 683,528 of NZ_CP192061.1, read as the reverse complement.
GCGGTGAAGATATTGGTGATGAGCGCCAGCGTGGCCGGGAAGACCACGGCCGCGAACACGCCCATACCGGCGCGCGCCGCGATGACCTGTCCGAGGCCGGAGGAGAGTGCGCCGGCGGCGGACATGACCGCGACGCCGCTGAGTCCGATGATCATGAACAGCCGTCGTCCGAACCGGTCGCCGAGGTGTCCCATGGCGAGCAGCAGGCCGGAGAAGGCCAGAGTGAACGCGTCCACGATCCATTGCAGGCCGCTCATGTCGGCCTGCAGCTGTACGGCCATGGACGGCAGGGCCACATTGACCAGTGTGTTGTCCAGGACCACGAGCAATTCCGCCAGACAGATGGCGATCAGGGCCGCCACCTTGGCCCGCTGCGGCAGTTCCGCCGCGGCCTGTCCGGATACCGGGCTCGCCGTTGAGACGGTCATCCGATACCTCCTTACTAAACCGATCGGTTTACCAACGGGGTCAGACTAGCTGTTACGAACGGTTGCACACAATCACCGGCAGACCATATGACCGACGCCACACAGCGACCGCTTACACGGCCCCACCTGCACAAACGGAACGGCCCCTGCCAGATGGCAGGGGCCGTGAACGCCGGAAAGTCTGCTTGTCAGCCGAAGCGACCCGAGATGTAGTCCTCGGTCTGCTTCTGCGAAGGGTTGGAGAAGATCTTCTCCGTCTCGTCGATCTCGATGAGCTTGCCCGGCTTGCCCTGCGCCTCCAGATTGAAGAAGGCGGTCTGGTCACTCACACGCGCGGCCTGCTGCATGTTGTGGGTGACGATGACGATGGTGAACTCCTTCTTCAGCTCGGTGATCAGATCCTCGATCGCGAGCGTGGAGATGGGGTCCAGCGCCGAACACGGCTCGTCCATGAGCAGCACGTCCGGCGACACCGCGATGGCGCGGGCGATGCACAGACGCTGCTGCTGACCACCGGACAGGCCGCCGCCCGGCTTGTCGAGGCGGTCCTTGACCTCGTTCCAGAGGTTGGCGCCGCGCAGCGACTGCTCGGCCACCTCGTCCAGCTGGGACTTGTTGCGAATGCCCTGCAGCTTCAGGCCCGCCACCACATTGTCGCGAATCGACATGGTGGGGAACGGGTTCGGCCGCTGGAACACCATACCGATGGTGCGACGCACGCCGACCGGATCGACCTGGGCGCCGTAGATGTCCTCGCCGTCGAGCAGCACCGCGCCCTCGACGCGGGCCTCCGGGGTCACCTCGTGCATGCGGTTGAGCGCGCGCAGCACGGTCGACTTGCCACAACCGGACGGACCGATGAACGCGGTCACGCTGCGCGGCAGCACCGTCAGCCCGACATTGGCGACCGCGTGGAACTTGCCGTAGTAGATATTGAGGTCTTTGACGTCAATTCGCTTGGCCATCAGTCTTTCCTTCTATCGGTTCCGCGTCAGCAGCTTGTTGACCGCCGCGGCGGCGAGGTACAGCAGCGCGATGATCAGGATCAGGGTCAGCGCCGCACCCCAGATGCGCTCGCGGCCGGCGGGCTCCGGATTCGACAGCTCCTGGTACATCAGCAGCGGAAGCGAGGCCATATTGCCGTTGAAGACATCGAAGTTGATGGCCTTCGAATAACCCACCAGCACCAGCACCGGCGCGGTCTCACCCATGACGCGGGCGACGGCCAGCAACATGCCCGAGATCATGCCCGGCGCGGCGGTCGGAATCACGATCCGCACAATGGTTTTCCACTTCGGAATGCCGAGAGCGTAAGAGGCTTCCCGCAATTCGTCCGGAACCAGCTTGAGCATCTCCTCGGTGCTGCGCACCACCACCGGCAGCATGAGCAGCACCAGGGCCAGCGACACCGCGAAGGCGCTCTGCGGGTTGCCGAAGGTGGCGATCCACAGCGCGAAGATGAACAGCGCGGCCACGATCGAGGGCACACCGGCCAGGATGTCCACCATGAAGGTGGTGGTCTTGGCCAGCCAGCCCCGGCCGTACTCGACCAGGAAGACGGCGGCCATGATGCCGAGCGGCACCGCGATGATCGCGGCGATGCCCGACTGCACGATGGTGCCGTAGATGGCGTGGTAGACACCGCCGGCGTGCTGATCGGGCAGCACACCGTTCTGCGACTTGGTCCACCAGTCGATATTGGCGACGGCCTTCGCGCCCTTCTGGATCACCACGTACAGCACCCAGAGCAGCGGCACCAGGGCCAGGCCGAAGCACAGCCAGACCAGGCCCGTGGCGACATTGTTCTTGAGCCGGCGGGCGACGCTGACATGCCGGAAGGTCGGCGCCTTGATCGGCTTGTCGAGTGTGGTGGTCATCCGTTGACCTTCCCGCCGGCCGCCAGCCGAGCCAGTGCGTTGACGACGAACGTCAGAGCGAACAACACGAAACCGGCGGCGATGTAGGCGCCGGTCGGCAGCTTCGAGCTGAATTCCGAAGCGGCCGAGGCGATCTTGGAAGCGAAGGTGTAGCCGCCGTCGAACAGCGACCAGTGGCCGGCCTTGGTCGAGGTGCGCAGCACGATCAGGACCGCGATGGTCTCACCGAGCGCGCGACCCAGGCCGAGCATGGAACCGGCGATGACGCCCGAGCGGCCGAACGGCAGCACGGTCAGGCGCACCACTTCCCACTTGGTGGCGCCCAGCGCCTGCGCCGCCTCGATCTGCGAGCGCGGGGTGAGGCCGAAGACCTCACGGCTGACGGAGGTGATGATCGGCAGGATCATCACCGCCAGCACCACACCGGCGGTGAAGATGGTGCCGCCACCGGCGATGCTGACATTGCCGTCGGAGAACAGGAACAGCCAGCTCAGATTCTTGTTCAGGAAATCCTGGAAGGGCCCCAGCTTGGGGGCCACGACCAGGAGACCCCAGAGACCGAACACGATCGACGGCACGGCCGCCAGCAGATCCACGATGATCGAGAACGGCCGCGCGAGCGCCTTCGGCGAATACTGCGTCAGGAACAGCGCGATGCCCACACCGATCGGCACGGCGATCGCCAGCGCGAACACCGAGCTCAGCACCGTGACCATGATCAGGTCCTTGATGCCGAAGCGCAGGTTGTTCTCGTCCTTGACGTTGAACTCGGTGGTGGTGAAGAAGTTCGCCTTGTTCGCCATGATCGAAGGCCACGCCCGGATCAGCAGGAACAGTGCGATCAGGGCGATGGCGGCGACGATGATCCCGCCGGCGGCCGTGGCCGCCGAGCGGAACGCGAACTCCGCGCCGAACTTCGTGGGTGCGCCGCGCCCCGCGGCCGGTTTGGTGCTGGGTTCGGTCGGCATCAGCGCAGTATCCCCCGGCAGTTGGGCACGGTCATCCCTCGGGTCGGTCGAAACGGACAGACCCGAGGATGCAGCTTCGTCGTGCACGGTCATCGTGGTTTTTCGATCAGTCGATCACTGAATGGCGTTGATCGCGGTCGTCAGCTTGGTCTTGAACGCGTCCGGCAGCGGCACGTAGCCGGCGTCGGCGAGACCGGTCTGGCCGTTGCCGACCGCCGAGGTCAGGAACGCCTTGACGGCCTTGGAGGTGTCGGCGTCGCTGTACTTCGAGCAGACGATCTCGTAGGTGGCCAGCATGATCGGGTACGCGCCCGCGGTGGTGGGCTTGTAGATCGAGCTGTTGTCCAGCACCAGGTCGTTGCCCTGACCGGCGACCTTGGCGGCGTCGACGGCCTTGCCCGCGGACTCGGTGGTCAGCTCGACCGGCTTCGGGTCATTGGAGGTGGCGGTGGTCAGCACGCGCACGGTGGACAGCTTCTGCGCCTTGGCGAAGGACCACTCGGTGTAGGTGATGGTGAACTTGGTGTTCGCGACCGCGCCCGAGGTGCCGTCCGAACCCTTGGCGCCCTCACCGACGCCACCGTTGAAGGCCTTGCCCGCGCCCTTGGTGTAGCCACCGGCGGCGGTCAGGTACTTCTGGAAGTTGTCGGTGGTGCCCGACTCGTCGGAGCGGAAGATCACGCCGATCTTGTCCGACGGCAGCTTGTCGGCCTTGTTGGTGTTCAGGGCCTTGATCTGCGGGTCGTTCCAGGTGGTGATGTCACCGGAGAAGATCTTGGCGAGGGTCGGCGGGTCCAGGACCAGGTCGTCCATGCCGGGGATGTTGTAGGCGACGGCGATCGGGCCGAACACGGCCGGCAGGTTCCAGGCCGGGCTGCCGCAGCGGGCGGCGGCCTTGTCGGTCTCGCCCTTCTCGGCGGACAGCGGCGAGTCCGAACCGGCGAAATCGGTCTGGTTGCCGATGAATTCGTTCACACCGGCGCCGGAGCCCGAGCCGGTGTAGTCCAGCTTGGCACCGCTGCAGTTCGCCTGGTAGGCGGCGACGAAGCGGTCCATCGCGTTCTTCTGGGCGGTCGAGCCGCTGGCCTTCAGCGACGACTTGCCGCCACACGCGACGTCGATCTTGGCGGCGCCGTTGGCGGTGCTGTTGTTGTCACTGCCACACGCGGACAGAGTCAGGGCACCGGCCGCGGCCAACACACCGAGCAGGGCGCTGCTGCGCTTGAGATTCACCTATTCCTCCGGGAATCACGATTGCACGTCCAACCCCTCAACGGTCGGACGGGCGCGATCTGGCGGCTGTTCGCTGCGAACTAGCGCACCGGGCAGCGGTCTGCGGCCCACTTGCAACGTAAGGGCACCTGGTTGACAGTTGGACCAGCACAGGTGAACGAGAGATGAACAACCCACCCTCTTTGCGGCACACCGGATGTGACATTAGCCGCATTGTTGCCGAAGGGATTTCAGGACCCGCTCGAGTAGGCGACGTCGATGTGGAATCGGGTGAAACCGAGCCGCGTGTAGGTGTGGACGGCCGCGGTGTTGTCACCCTCGGTGTAGAGCAGCACCGCGCCGAGACCGCGGTCGCGCAGATAGTGCAGACCCGCCAGGGTCAGCAGCCGGCCGAGGCCGCGCCCCTGCGCATCGGGGTCGATGCCGACCACGTAGACCTCACCGATCGGCGGGGTCTCATCGGAATGCACCTTGGTCCAGTGGAATCCGAGGATGCGGTCCGGCCGCGCCGGATCCACGGCGATGAAAAGACCTTTGGGATCGAACCAGGATTCGGCGCGGCGGGCGTCGATGTCGCGCTCGGTCCAGCCGCCCTGTTCGGGATGCCAGGAGAAGGCGGCACTGTTCACGCGCAGCAGTTCGGCATCATCGGAAGGCCCTGCGTAGGTGCGCAATTCAAGTCCGTCGGGCACCGCCAATTCCGGTAGCTCCGAATTAGCCAATTCTCTTCGCATTTGCCATAATTCACGCGAAACGGACAGGCCCAAACGAGCCGCCACCGCCCGCGCGGGCGGCAGGTCACCATGCGCCCAGACCCGCGCTCCCGGCCCGCCCGCGGCCAGTGCGGCGGCCACCAGACCTGCGCCGATCCCGTTCCCGCGGGCCGCCGGATCGACGGCGACCTCCGCCATGGCCGGATGTTCGTCATGGGCCGGAACCAGATTCGCGTACCCGGCGACCGCGCCGTCGCGGATGTCCACCAGATGTCGTGCGGGCGAATCATTTCCGAGCGACAGCACCGCTTGTTCGGATACCGGTGCCACACCGTCGGCGGCGGTGGCGCGCTCCAGGACCGCCCGCACCTGCGCGGCGGTCTCGGCGGGCAGGCGGTCGGTCCAGGAGGCCATCAGAGAGCGCCGTTCGCCGTGGTCAGTTCGGAGTCGTCGGTGCCGTCGGAGTCGGGGAAGGTGACCGCGTCGCCCTTGCCGGCCGTGCGCGCCGGGCGCACCGCCTTGTAGCCGACATTGCGGACCGTGCCGATCAGCGACTCGTATTCACTGCCCAGCTTGGCGCGCAGGCGTCGCACGTGCACGTCCACGGTGCGGGTGCCGCCGAAGAAGTCGTAGCCCCAGACCTCCTGCAGCAGCTGGGCGCGGGTGAAGACCCGGCCGGCGTGCTGCGCCAGGTATTTGAGGAGTTCGAACTCCTTGTAGGTCAGGTCGAGCGGGCGGCCGCGCAGCCGCGCGGTGTAGGTGCCCTCGTCGATCACCAGCTCGCCGAGGGTGATCTTGCCGGTGTTCTCCGGGCTGGCGACCCCGCCGTTGCGGGCCACCAGCAGGCGCAGCCGGGCGTCGAGTTCGGCGGGCCCGGTGCCGGGCAGCAGGATGTCGTCGAGTCCCCAGTCCGCGTTCACCGCGACCAGACCGCCCTCGGTCAGCACGGCCACCACCGGCACCGACGATCCGGTGCTGCCCAGCAAACGGCACAGTCCGCGCGCGGCGGCCAGATCGGTGCGGGCATCGACCAGCGCCACATCGGCGGAACCCGCCTCGAGCAGCGATGCCACCTCGGTCGGCGCGGGTCGCACGTGGTGCGGCAGCAACGCCAGGGACGGCAACACCGACTCGGGGTTGGGGTCGGAGGTCAGCAGGAGCAGCTCCATGGGGGCCCTCCATCCCATCTGGCATGTGTGTGGCTACCGCACTGTCCGCCACTACCTCATGCAGGTCATCACAGGTAATCGCTGCCTACATTAGCGTGTCCGGTGCTGGATCTGCCTTTCGCTCCGCTCCGGGCGGGGTTCGCGGCGCTGAAAGTCTCGTTCTTCCCTCCCTCCGCTCCCCCGCTTCGTTCCTCCACTCCGCTCGGTCCAGAACGAGACGCGCCGCGAACTACCAGCGTTCACTCCGCATGTGGTCGGTGCGGTGACTACGCCGCTGACACGAATGCCTTCCCTATTAGGGTGCAGCTATGCGTTTCCGGAGGTTGCTCATCGGACTGCTCTGCCTGGCAGGGCTGACCGTCCTACTCGATTTCGGGGTAGCGGCGTATTCCGAGTACCGGGTCTCGCGACTCCTGCGGACCGGTTCGGACCTGAGCGCCGATCCGGAGATCACCATCCACGAGTCGCTGCGGCACCCCTTCGTCGCCCAGGCGCTGGACGGCCAGTACGGAAACATCGATGTCCGCGCCCGCGCCATGCGCCCGGACATTCCCGGCCGGATCACGGTCGAGGCCAATCTGACGGGCGTGCACCTGTCGATGCGCAATCTCATCGACGGCAATGTGGGCCGGGTCCCGGTGGACGAGGTACAGGCCCGCATGCGCATCGAGCCGACCGAGCTGGGCCGGCTGTTCAAGATTCCGGACCTCCAGGTCTTCGGCCCGCCCACCGACAAGTCCGGCGGCTCCGGTGGTTCCGGCAGTGTCCCCACGACCAATGGGGGCACCATCATCCTGGAGGGCACCGTGCCGGTCGGTCCGGACGCCGACACCGCGGCGGTCACCGATCCGCGCGGCGACGGCGGCGAGAAGGTGACGAAGAAGAAGGTGCACGTGCTGGCCGATCTGCGGCTGGAGGGAGACGAGGTGCGGATCACCGCCACCGCCATCTCGGGCCGGGATCTACAGGCCGACACCGATTCGGTGCTTCCCGACCAGGACCGGGTCGTCATCCCCGAGCAGGACCGGCCCGCGGTGCTGGCCCGCTTCACCCGCACCATCGACACCAAGAACATGCCGTTCGGCATCGTCCCGACCCGGGTCCAGGCCAGCGGCGGGCAGATCGTGGTGGAGGGCTCCGGCCGCGATGCGACCGTCGACCTGGACAGGTTGCAGAAGCAATGATCGCGATCGAGATCCTGGTGGTCATGCTGGTCCTGGCGACCGGTGTGGGAATCCTGGTGCGCCGCAACGAGGGTCGCGTGCGCGCCGCCGCGGCGGCGAATCCGCCCGAGCCCGAATCGAATCGGGCCGCGCTGCTGGCCGCGGCCGGCGTGGTCCCGGAACGGCCCACCGTGCTGCACTTCTCGGCCGACTGGTGCGGCCCGTGCGCGGCGGTGCGCCGGGTGGTCGCGTCGGTGGTCGGCGAGCTGGAGTCGGCCGAGCTGCCGCCGCTGGATCTCGAGGTCGACATCGACGCCTATCCGGAGCTGGCGCGCGAGCTGAACGTGCTCTCGCTGCCCACCACTTTCGGATTGGATTCTCGAGGATTGGAACGCTTCCGTATCTCCGGCGTTCCGAAAGCGGCGGATCTGCGCACGTCATTGGCCCCTTTAACGGTCGCCGGCTCGGCTGAGTGATCAGCATTACGGACCCCGGGTCCAATTTCCCCCGAAAATTGGGTAAACTGCCTCTCGTGCAATCCAACCGCGAGCTGATGCTCACCCGACGCCGCACGGTAGACCTGTGCCGGCTCGGTGGTTGTTGCTGCCTGTGCCGCTAGCCGGTCGGCCTTTCGTATTCCTCTGTCGCCGACCGGATTTGTCCCGCTGTCGAGAGATCGTTTCGATCCTCCGGCGATCTGGCCAATACACCTTCAGCGCAGGAGTACTCCCATGTCGAACCCTCATCCGAGCACACCGCCCGCCGGGCAGGTGGATGTCCGCGGCCCCCGCTTCGCCGCCTGGATCACCACCGCGGTGCTCGCCCTCGTTCTGATTCTCGCCGCCGTCTCGGTTCCCGCCGCCACCGTGCTGCTGGCGCTGCAGGCCATCGTGTTCGGCCTGGGTGCGGCCTACGGTCCGCGCCGGAGCCCGTACGGCCGGCTCTACGCCGCCGCGGTCGCCCCGCGCATCGGTGCGCCGACCGAGCTGGAACCCGTTGCGCCGCTTCGGTTCGCGCAGTTGGTCGGTCTGGCCTTCGCGGTGCTGGGCGTGCTGGGCTTCGCGGCCGGCAGCCCCGTGGCGGGCGCGATCTTCACCGGATTCGCGCTGTTCGCAGCCTTCCTCAACGCGGCCTTCGGAATCTGCCTGGGCTGCAAGATCTATCCGCTGGTCGCGCGGTTCCACTCGGCCCCGGGCAGCACCGTCTCGACCTCGACCAGCTCCGTGAACTCCTCTGTCTAGCCCCTGACCGTCCATCCCTCAACCACACGAACGCAACGCCTGAACCGGCACCGCATCGAAAGGAACAACATGGCTCGCTCCGATGTCCTGGTCTCCGCAGACTGGGTCGAAGAGAACCTCAACACCCCGGGCGTCGTCCTCGTCGAGGTCGACGAAGACACCTCGGCCTACGACCTGGGACACATCGAGGGCGCCGTGCGTCTCGACTGGAAGAAGGACCTGCAGGACCAGGTTCGCCGCGACTTCGTGAGCCAGGAGCAGTTCTCTGCCCTGCTGTCCGAGCGTGGCATCGCCAACGACGACACCGTGGTGCTGTACGGCGGCAACAACAACTGGTTCGCGGCCTACGCCTACTGGTACTTCAAGCTGTACGGCCACCAGGACGTCAAGCTGCTCGACGGCGGCCGCAAGAAGTGGGAGCTGGACGGCCGCGAGCTGACCAAGGAGGTCAAGGACCGCGCTGCCACCGAGTACAAGGCCGCCGCGCAGGACCTGTCCATCCGCGCCTTCCGCGACGAGGTCATCGAAGCCATCGGCGCCAAGAACCTGGTCGACGTGCGCTCCCCCGACGAGTTCTCGGGCAAGATCCTAGCTCCCGCGCACCTGCCGCAGGAGCAGTCGCAGCGTCCGGGCCACATCCCGACCGCCATCAACGTGCCGTGGTCCAAGGCCGCGAACGAGGACGGCACCTTCAAGAGCGACGCCGAGCTGGCGGAGATCTACAAGGAGGCCGGGCTGGACGGCGACAAGCTGACCATCGCCTACTGCCGCATCGGTGAGCGTTCCTCGCACACCTGGTTCGTGCTGCAGGAGCTGCTGGGCCACCAGAACGTCAAGAACTACGACGGGTCCTGGACCGAGTACGGGTCCCTCGTCGGTGCACCGATCGAGTTGGGAGCGTAATTACCTATGTGTGCAGCACCTACCCAGGGCCAGGCCCTGCCCGCCAATGTCGACGTCGAGAAGGAGACGGTCATCACCGGCCGCGTCCTGACCGCTGACGGCCAGACCGTCGGTGGCGCGTTCGTCCGCCTGCTGGACGGCAACGGCGACTTCACCGCCGAGGTCGTGGCCTCGGGCACCGGCGACTTCCGCTTCTTCGCGGCGCCGGGCACGTGGACCCTGCGCGCGCTGTCCGCGTCCGGCAACGGCACCGCCGAGGTGTCGCCGGAGGGCGCCGGCATCCACAACGTGGACGTCTCCGTCGCCAAGTAGGACGCGGTGTCGAACTAGACGCGGTGTCGAACTAGACGAAACACCAAGAACGGCCCCGGGATTCATGATCCCGGGGCCGTTCTCGTCCTCACCACAGGACGTTCCGGGGTGTGCGGCGGATTTTCCCGGGGTCGTTTTCATCTGACCTCGCCGGTGCGATTAGACTCCCAGACGTGGTGCTTACCTTCGAGATTCTGCTGGTTCTCGTCTCCGTGCTGATCGCCTGGTTCGGTCTGTACGTCCTCTACCGGCTGTTCACCGAGTCGTGACAGATCCGGCCCACGAGAACATCGAAAACGGAGTGGCCAACGGTTCGTCGTCGTCGACGCCGACCGTTCGCCACGACCAGGGCGCGAAGCCCGCTGATGCTGCCGCCCCCCGGCGCAGCGGCGACCAGGCGGTCGCGGACGCGGCCGAGCGTGCCAAGTCGACCGGGGCACTGAACGTTCCGACGCTCCCCGATCTGCCGTTACCCGTCGATACCGCGAACCTGCGGCTGGGCCCGGATCTGAGTTCCTCCATGCTCGCGCTGCTGCCACTGGTCGGCGTATGGCGCGGTGAGGGCGAGGGCAATGATTTCGAGACCGGCGACTACCGCTTCGGTCAGCAGATCATCGTCTCGCACGACGGCGGCGACTACCTGACCTGGGAGGCACGCTCCTGGAAGCTGGACGCCCACGGCGAATACGGGGGCCCGGATCTGCGGGAGAGCGGTTTCTGGCGGGTCGGCATCGACGGTGACGACGAGGTGCTGGAGCTGCTGCTCACCCACTCCACCGGCATTGTCGAGCTGTTCTACGGCCAGGCGCTCACCCAGTCCTCCTGGGAGCTGGCCACCGACGTGGTGATCCGCAGCCAGTCCGGCATCGTGGTGGGCGGCGCGAAGCGGCTCTACGGCATTGTCGAGGGCGGCGACCTGGGCTACGTCGAGGAGCGCATCGCCGCCGACGGTGCACTGGAGCCGCGACTCTCGGCCCGCCTACAGCGGTACATCGGCTAGCCCGCCTCCCCGAGACTTCAGCGGGCGGCTGGGAGCCGTCGGCGTTGGGGTTTCCGTGCCTACGTTGGGTACCGAACCGATTTCGGGGGTACCCCAGGAGTTACCCCCGGCCCTCACGAGATCAGTCGCCGAGTCGCGGAACTGTGTGCACGGCAGCCGGTCGGCTTGGTACGAAACAGGTACGGCCCCCGAGTTGTATCAGCGGAGATGCAACTTTTCACGCTGATCCGGTCGGACGGACCGTAACTCGGGGGCCGGGTGACTGCCTTGGATTCGCGAGGGCTCGCGCGATCGGAATCCGATTGCAGCGGTAGCGCCTAGCCGGCAGCCACCTCACGCGTCCCAGAAATCATTCTCGAACCACCTCCTTCCTGTGTACCGACGAAATTAGTCGCGTGAGACAGAAGCGGCAACGTATTTTCTCGGATTGCGAAATCGCAGGTCAGGCCCGCGTTGTGGGAATAAGTCGATCGACGGCGACGGTGCCGCCCGGCTCGACGCGAACGATGGTGTCCGCCTTCGTGTCCGGCGGCAGCTGGTGGGTGACGACGACCACGGTGCGGTCGCGCTCCACCAGGCCGCTGGATTCGTCGAGCAGGCGGCGCAGCAGCTCGGCCCCGGCGTCGGCCTCCAGGTGCTCGGTGGGTTCGTCGAGCAGCAGTACGCGGGCCGGGGCGAGCAGGGCGCGGGCCAGCAGGAGGCGCCGGCGCTGACCACCCGAGACCGCGGCCGCGCCGCCGACCAGGTCGGTCTCGACGCCGTCGGGGAGGGAGTCCAGCCAGTCGCCGGCCCCGACCGCGCGCAGAGCGGATTCGGCCTCGCCCGGGGTGATGTCACCGCGGGCCACGCGCAGGTTCTCCAGCACGGTGGTACCGAACAGGTGCGCGTCCTCGGCGAAGAAGGTGACGCCCGGTCGCGGCGTCTCGAAGAGCCCGGCCCAGGACATCAGCAGTGTGGTCTTGCCCGCGCCGCTCGGACCGACCACGGCGATCCGGCGGCCGGACGGCAGCGCGGGGAAATTCGGTGCGGGAGCCTCGGATTCGCCGTGCTCGAGCCGATCCAGGCGGTGCAGGGCGGCGCGGCCGGTGGTGAGGGCCTGCGCGGCGGCGGGGAGCACCGCCACGGCCTCGAAGGCGGACAGCGGCACCAGGACCAGCACCGTGAACGCCATCGGGGTGATGCCGCCCGGCGGGACGGTCTGGAAGCCCGCGGTCGGTATGGGGGAACCGCTGCCGTACAGCACGATTCCGAGGAGCAACGCGCCCAGCACGCTCGCCCCGATGGACAGCGGCAGCACCGCCGCGGCCCACGCGCTGCGCGCCGCCGCTCGATCCTCCGCCGCGACCGCCCGCTGCCCCGCCGCGGCGGCCGCGCCGACCGCCTCGGAAAGTCGGCCCGCCACCCGCAATTCGGGCGCGTGATCCAGCACGGTCAGCGCCTCGGCGGTGAACTCGGTGCGATCGGTCCGCACCGCGAGCTCCGCCTCCCGGGCCGCGCGCGCCGACAGCCACGGCGCGATGATGCCCGAAACGGCCAGCGCCACCGCCAGAATCACCGCCGCTAGCACCGAGATACTCGCCAGCAGCCCGACCGCCAGCAGCGACAGGATCAGAGCCACCGCGATCGGCACGAACGCGCGCACCACCACGGCCCCGAGATCGTCGATATCGCTCATGACCCGGCCGAGCAGCTCACCGCGCCGCAGATTCGTCGGATCCCCCTGCCGGGCTTCGTCTTCCGCGCCCTCCGGACCGGAGGCATCGCCGTCCGCCGATCCGGTCCGCCGCAGCCGCCAGATGTCCGCACCCGCCAGCGTCCGATAGGTCGTGGTCCGCGCGGTGCTCATGGACCGCAACGCCACATCGTGAGTGGCCAGCCTCTCGAGATACCGGCACAGCCCCCGCGAAATGCCCAGCGCCCGAACGGTCACCACGGCAATGCTCAGATCCAGCACCGGCGGCATCTGCCACGCCCGCGCAATCAGCCACGCCGCCAATGCCGCCAGCCCGAGCCCGCTCCCGAGCGCCAGCACCCCCCACCCCACCGACAGCGCCATCCGTCCCCGCGACAGCTCGAGCAGCTCCCGAATCCGCCGGAAATCGGCCAGTACCGCCCTCATCACGCCCACACCTCCATCGAGCTCACCGCACCCGCGCTCCCGCTCGCGCCGCTCCCGGCTCGGCCGAGTGCGCCCCCGTCCGCCCGGCGGGGACTCGGATCCGTTCCGGGACCCGATACCGTCTCGGCGGCACCGGTTTCGGGCGTGGGTTCGAAGGCGCCCGACTCGGGAGCGGCCGCTGACCCGTCGAGACCGACTCCGGAGGCGTCGGCAGACCCCTGCGCGCTGCTCCCGCCAGGCTCGGCGTCCGAGTCCGTCACGGCCTGTGATTGCCGTGGGGCGGCCGCCGTCGTATCCGCCTGTGCGGGTTCATACTCGGACTGTGCAGGGGTAGTGGCCCGGACTTCGACCACGTGGTCGGCGATGGCGAGCACCGAGGGGCGGTGGGCGACCAGGACGACGGTGGCTCCGGCGCGGGCGCGGGCGGTCAGGGCCGCGAGAACCGTTGTCTCGGAGGCGTCGTCGAGGTGGGCGGTGGGTTCGTCCAGGAGCAGGATCGAGCGTGGGGCGGCGAGGGTGCGGGTGAGGGCGAGGCGCTGGCGCTGGCCCAGGGAGAGGCCGATGCCGCCGGTGCCGAGCACGGTGTCCCAGCGGGACGGGAGGGTGGCCAGGACGGCGTCGAAACCGGTTGCGGCACAAGCGGCGTCGACCTGGTCGGGGCCGGATGGCGGGCCCAGGAGTTCGAGGTTGGCGCGGAGGGTGCCGGGGACGAGGACGGGGCGCTGGGGCAGCCAGGCGATGTGGGACCACCAGTGGTCGGGGTCCAGGTCTGAGACGGGGACGCCGTCGACGAGAACGCTTCCGGAGTCCGGGGTGAGCAGTCCCAGGATGGCCTGCAGCGCGGTCGATTTGCCGCAGCCGTTAGGGCCGGTGAGGACGGTGACCGTGCCCGGCCGGAGGGCGGCGGACAGCCCTTCGGGTGCGCATCCGTCGCGGGATCGCACCGTGAGTTCGCGGATGTCGATGTGGCCGTTCAGGTTCCGGTGGTCGGGTCCGGCCGGCACGGGCGTCGGCGCGGCGGATGCCGCATCGGTGTTCGCGTCGGAGTCGGCGGCGGGTGCGGTGTCCGGCTCGAGGATGGCGAAAGCCTTGTCGGCGGCGGCCATGCCGTCCTGGGCGGCGTGGAAGCGTTCGCCGACGGCGCGTAGCGGGAGGTAGACCTCGGGGGCGAGGATGAGGGCGAGCAGGCCCGCGTACAGGCCCATGTGGCCGAACACCAGCCGCATGCCGATGGAGACCGCGACCAGGGCCACGCACAGGGTGGCGAGCATTTCCAGGACCATGGAGGACAGGAAGGCCAGGCGCAGCGCCGACATGGTCCGGCGGTGCAGCACATCGCCGAGCTCGCGGACCCGGCCCGCCATGCTGCGCGGCGAATCGCCCTCTCCCCCACCGCTGTCCGCGCGTCCCGTCTCGCGGCCGAGGGCGCGCAGGGTCGGCATGCCCGCGAAGAGGTCGAGGAGCTGGTCGGAGAGCCGGGTGGTGGCGGCCAGGGTACCGGCGGATTTCCCCTGGGTGAGCAGGCCGATGAGGATCATGAAGATCGGGATCAGCGGCAGGGTGACGAAGATGATCAGGCCGGAGACCCAGTCGTGCACCGCGATCACGGCCAGCACCACCGGTGGGACGAGCATCGCCAGCAGCAGGGCGGGCAGGTAGCCCGCGAGGTAGGCGCGCAGCCCGCTCAATCCGGAGCCGACCACGACCGCGAGTTCGGTACGGCGGCTCTCCAGTTCCCGCGGCGGGAGCTGGGCCCCGGCTGCCAGTGCGGCGGTCTCGAGTTCGGCGACCACCTGCGCCCCCGCCCGGTGCGCCAGCCGCGACTGCCACCAGGTGGCGGCCGCCCGGCATCCGACCGCGACCGCGAAGATCACCAGTTCGACGGTCCAGGAACCGATGCGGCGCTGGTCCGGTTCGGTGATGACCCCGGCGAGCATCCGCGCCAGCGCGAGCGCCGCGACGACGATGCACCCCGTGGTGACCAGCGACAGCCCCACGCTCAGCCCGAGATAGCTGCGGGCGGAGCGGGCGTGCCGCCACAGTCGCGGGTCCACCGGTCGTGCCATGGTCGATCTCCTCTGCGAACGGGCGCGCCGGACCCGCGGACACCGGGTTCGGCGCGCCCGCTCCGTTCAGCTCTTCGCGGATTCCATGGGCAGCCCGATCGAGGCCGGGATCTGCTCCACGGTGAGCCGCTTGCGGAACACCCAGTACGTCCAAGCCTGGTAGATCAGCACGATCGGCACCAGGGCCACCGCGACCCAGCTCATCACCACCAGCGTGTAGTGGGTCGAGGACGCCGCCACGGTGCCGCCGCGCCCGTCGACCGTGAGGCTGAACGCGTCATTGATGGTGGACGGCAGCACATAGGGGAACAGCGACCCGAACAGCAGCACCGTCGCCGACGCGATGGTGATCGCGGTCCCGGTGAAGCCCCAGCCGTCGCGGTCCCGGGTGGCGGCGAGACCCGCCAGCATCAGGCCGATCACGGCCAGTACCAAGGGAACCCAGGTCCAGCCCTTGCCGTGGGCGAGCTGGGTCCAGAGGCCGAAGGCCACCACCACGACCGCGGTCGGCGCGTAGAGCAGCCGGATGATGCGCTGGGCGTCGTCGCGCACTTCGCTGCCGGTCTTCAGGCCGATGAACATCGCGCCGTGCAGCAGGAACAGCAGCAGTGTGGTCAGCCCGCCGAGGATGCCGTACGGGTTCAGAAGATCGAGGAGCGTGCCCTCGATGTGCCGGTGCTCGTTGAGCTGCACGCCGCGCACGATGTTCGCGAAGGCCAGACCCCAGGCCAGCGCCGGAATCCACGACCCGAGCGCGATGCCGACGTCACACCAGGTGCGCCAGCGCGGATCGTTGATCTTGCCGCGCCATTCGATGGCGCAGGCCCGCGCGATCAGCCCGACCAGGATGAGCAGCAGCGCCAGGTAGAACCCGGAGAACAGGCTGGCGTACCACTCCGGGAAGGCGGCGAACATGGCGCCGCCGCCGGTGAGCAGCCACACCTCGTTGCCGTCCCACACCGGGCCGATGGTGTTGAGCACGGTCCGCTTCTTCTGCTCGTCGCCGCGACCGATGATCGGCATCAGCATGCCGACGCCGAAGTCGAAGCCCTCCAGCACGAAATAGCCGGTGAACAGCACCGCGATCAGGAGAAACCAGAATTCTGGGAGACTCATCCTCGGCTCCTAGTAGGCGAAGGAAAGCTTCTCGACGGGCTCCCCGGTCATCTTCGGGGTACCCGCACCGGTGGACGCCTTCTCGGGTCCGGCGTTCACGTAGCGGCGCATCAGGTAGAACCACGCGATGGCCAGCAGTCCGTAGAGCGCCGTGAAGACGATCAGCGAGGTGAGCACCGTGCCCGCCGATACCCCGGAGACGCCCTGCTGCACCGTCATCCGGATGTGCTGGTCGCCGGTCGGGTTGGGTGCGACCACCCAGGGCTGACGGCCCATCTCGGTGAACACCCAGCCGGAGATATTGCCCAGGTAGGGGGTGACGATGGCGAGCAGCGAAAGCCATTTGTACCAGGGCTGATCCGGTACCCGGCCGCGGCGGGTGACCCAGAATCCGGCCAGCGCCAACAGAATCGGGCCGGCCATGAAGCCGATCATGGCGCGGAAGGACCAGTAGGTCACGAACAGGTTGGGCCGGTAGTCGCCGATGCCGTACTTCTGGTTGTACTCGACCTGCAGGTCCTTGACGCCCTTCAGGGTGACGCCGGTGAAGTCGCCGGTGGCCAGCCACGGCAGCACGTAGGGCACCTCGATGAGGTGGTCGACGCTGTCGCAGTTGTTGTGGGTTCCGACCGTCAGGACCGAGAAGTCGGGGTCGGTCTCGGTGTGGCACAGCGATTCCGCCGAGGCCATCTTCATGGGCTGCTGCTTGAACATGAGCTTGCCCTGGATGTCACCGGTGAAGATGAGGGCGACCGAGGCGACCAGGATCACGTACAGGCCCAGGCGCGCGCTCGGCCGCCACATGGTGCGGGCCTCCTCGATCGGCGCGTCGCTGCTCTCGGCCTTGCCCTTGCGCGCATTGCGCACCATCCACCATCCGGAGATGCCCGCGACGAAAGTGCCTGCGGTGAGGAAGGATCCGGCCACCACGTGCGGGAAGGCGGCGAGGGTGGTGTTGTTGGTCAGCACCTCCCAGATGCTGTGCAGTTCGGCGCGGCCGGTCTCCGGGTTGTACTTCGCCCCGACCGGGTGCTGCATGAACGAGTTGGCCGCGATGATGAAGTACGCGGAGGCATTGGTGCCGATGGCGACCAGCCAGATGCAGGCCAGGTGCACTTTCCGCGGCAGCCGGGTCCAGCCGAAGATCCACAGGCCCAGGAAGGTCGATTCCATGAAGAAGGCGACCAGCGCCTCCATGGCCAGCGGGGCGCCGAACACGTCGCCGACGAAGCGGGAGTACTCGCTCCAGCCCATGCCGAACTGGAATTCCTGCACGATGCCGGTGGCGACGCCGAGGGCGAAGTTGATCAGGAACAGCTTGCCGAAAAACTTTGTGAGCCTGAGCCAATGCTCCTTACCGGTGATCACCCAGGCGGTCTGCATACCCGCGACGAGCGGAGCGAGGCCGATGGTGAGCGGCACCAGGATGAAGTGATAGACGGTGGTAATTCCGAATTGCCAGCGCGCCAGATCTACGACGCTCATCCGACCTCCCTGCCGATCTACGACATGACGTAGTACCAGACATTACGCCCATGGGAGCTCAGATCAACGTATGCCTCACCACAGCGTGCCGGATATTTGCCGGAATGTGATGGACACCGCGACGAATCCCACCGGTCGCCGCCGGAACCTGGTGACCGTCAGGGAAACCCGGGCCGATCACCAGTCGGCGAGGCTCCCGGGCAGCGCGATGCCGCGATTCACCATCTCGACGATCTCGTCCGCGTTCTCCGGCGCCGACATGCGCAGTCCATCCAGGGACTTGACCCGCGCGGCCAGGGTGATCGAGGACAGCATCCAGACCGCGTCGGCGGTGATCAGGTCGGCGGTGAACAGCGGCTCGTACAGGCACTCCCAGCCCGCCTTCTCCGCCTGCGCGAACAATGCGCGCTGGGTGGTGCCGGGCAGCACGCCATTGCGCGCGGGCGGGGTGATGAGCTTGTTGTCGCGCTGCACGACGACGGTCGAGCGCGGACCCTCCAGCACCCGATGCTCGGTGCTGGTGAAGATGACGTCGTCGGCGCCCATCCGCTGGGCGAACCGCAACGCGGACATATTGGTGGCGTAGGACAGGCTCTTCGCGCCCAGCAGCAGCCACGGCGCGTTCTGCGCCAGGTCGATGGAGATGCCCTTCGAGAGCGTGATCACCGAAACACCTTCGGTGCGCGCCTTTTCCACGCGGTCCGGGACCGGCACCACGAAAACGTAACCGGTGGTTGCCGGTTCGGCGCCGGCCAGGTCCCCACCCTTGTTCGCCATTCGTTCGCCACCGGCTCCGTGATCGCTGTCACGCCCCCGGGTGAGCACCATGCGCAGCGTCCCCTCACGCTCGCTCCCCCACTGCTCGGCGGCCAGCTCCACCGCGAACCGCCACGCCTCCAGATCCGGCACGGGCAGCTCGAGCGCCGCCGCCGAGCGGCGTAGCCGGGCCAGATGCAACTCCAGCGCACAGGGCACGCCCCCGCGCACCAGCACCGTCTCGAAGATGCCGTCCCCCCGCAGCACCCCGATGTCGTCCGCATACAACAACGGCGCGTCCGGATCCCGGATCGCGCCGTCGAGTGTCACCAAGACCCGTTCCACCATGAACTCGACCCTATGACAGATGGCGGACCCCGGCGGCTATACCGCGTCACCCAGCCCGTCGACACGCCTGTCACCACGCGGTAAACCTCTGCCCGCGGCCCATTGGCGACATTGTTCCGGGCACGACAAACCCACCCATGACCTGATCACGCCACCCGGTCCCGTCTCCCAACGCGACGACTGATCTCGCACCGACCCGGGTAACTCGCCGGGTACGTCCAAACTCGGTTCGGCTGCCGGCACGCGTGCCCAACCGGCAACGGCTCCCGAGCTGTGCGCTGAAGGCGCGGAGAGGCGGGTTAGTGTAGGTGTGTGTCCTCATCGGTTGCACCCAGTCCGATTCTGCAGGTTCCAGGGGCTGTCGCGGGGCTGCCGGAGTCACCGGATGCCGCGGTCGCGTGGCATTACGGCGATCCCTTCGGCGAGCAGCGCGCGGCGGTACAGGGGGTCGCGGTGGTCGATCGCTCCCACCGATTCGTACTGTCGATCACCGGCAAGGAACGGCTGAGCTGGCTGCACACCATCTCCAGTCAGGCGGTCGCCGATCTGGGCGACGGGGAATCCGCCGAGAATCTGGACCTGGATCTGAACGGCCGGGTGCTCAACCACTTCGTGCTCACCGACCTGGACGGCACGGTGTGGATCGACACCGAGGGCGCGCGCGGCCCCGAGCTACTGAGCTTCCTTCAGAAGATGGTGTTCTGGGCCGACGCGAAACCCGTCGAGGCGAACGACCATGCGGTGCTGAGCCTGCTGGGCCCGGGTGTGGCCGAGCTCACCGAAACCCTCGGCGTCCCAGCCCTTCCCGGCACCTATCGAGCGGTCCCCCTGCCCGGCGGCGGTTTCCTGCGCCGCATGCCCTGGCCCACCGCCGACTCCTTCGACCTGATCGTCCCGCGCGACCAGCTGGCCGCCTGGTGGACCCGGCTGCGCGACGCGGGTGCGACGGCCGCGGGCCTGTGGGCGTTCGAGGCGCTGCGGGTGGCCGCGCTGCGCCCGCGCCTGGGCGTCGACACCGACGACCGCACCATCCCGCACGAGGTGAACTGGATCGGCGGCCCCGCCGAACACGGTGCGGTGCATCTGAACAAGGGCTGCTACCGCGGCCAGGAGACGGTGGCCCGGGTGCACAACCTCGGCAAGCCGCCCCGGCACCTGGTACTGCTGCACCTGGACGGTTCCGCGGATTCCCGCCCCGAGACCGGCGACCCGGTGACCGCGGGCGGCCGGGCCGTCGGCGTCCTGGGCACCGTGGTCGACCACTACGAACTCGGCCCGATCGCCCTCGCCCTGATCAAACGCACCATCCCGGCCGACACCGCCCTGGTGGCGGGCCCGTGCGCGGCGGCCATCGACCCGGATTCGATGCCGGCCCACGACGAGCCGCAGGCCGGCCGGCTCGCCGTCGAGAAGCTGCGCGGCCGGTGAACGCCGTCGTTCCGGCCGGCCGGGTGCTGGCCGTCTGCGTCGTGCACGCCGAACTGGAGGTGCCTGCCCGGTCCTCCAAGGTGGGCCGCACCGCCATCGACAAACGCCCGGTGCCGCACCGGGTTCCGGTCCGGGCGCTGGGGCTGGACGGCGACCATGTGTGCGACACCAAACATCACGGCGGCGTGGACCAGGCCGTCTACGCCTATGCGGAGCAGGACGCGCGGCGCTGGGCCACCGAGCTCGGCCGGGACCTCGACGCGGGCTGGTTCGGTGAGAACCTGCGCCTGACCGGCCTGCCCGTGAGCGACGCGGTCATCGGCGAACGCTGGGCCATCGGCGACACCCTGCTCGAGGTGTCCGCCCCGCGCGTCCCGTGCGCCACCTTCCAGTGGCACTCCGGCGAGCCGCAGTGGGTGAAACGCTTCACCGCACAGGCGAATACGGGTGCCTATCTGCGCGTGCTGACCGAGGGCACGATCGGCGCGGGCGACGAGGTGCAGGTGGTGTACGTGCCCGAGCACCGGATCACCGTCCGCGATCTGTTCACCGGCGCCGACCCGGCCCGCCTGGAGCTGCTGGCCGAGGCCGAACCCACCATCTCCGACGACGTCCGCATGCAGATCGATCGCCACCGCCGCCGTCACGCCGCCGGGGCGGCCGCCCGATGACACCGACTTCCGAGGGGAGCCCTGCGGGTGAGCGGTCGAGCGCGGAGGAGCCGCTCCACCACCCAGCGCTTGCGGCGCGTAACCACGTAGCGCTCCGCTCACGTGTGAAAGGGGCACAGCCATGAGCGTCGATCTGGTCGAGGTGGTGCGGTCCGGGTTCCGGGAGTGCGTGCACCGCGGCTCGGCGGTGGTGCTGCGCCCGGACGGCGAGCCGCTGGTCGCGGTGGGCGCGGTGCACGGCCCGATCTTCCCGCGCTCCACCAACAAGCCGATGCAGGCACTCACCCTGCTGCGCAACGGTTTCGAGCCGGTGGACGCCGCCGAGCTGGCCATCGCCACCGCCTCGCACTTCGGCGAGGCCGACCATGTGGAGCTGGTGCAGCGTTTGCTGGAGCGCTTCGGCTTCACCGAGGACGATCTCGAGTGCCCGCCCGATCTGCCGTTCGAGGAGCATGCTCGCGCTCAGGCGCTGGCCGGGCGCGACCGCGCGAAGGCGTCCCGCCGCGTCTATATGAACTGCTCCGGCAAGCACGCCGCCATGCTCGCGACCTGCCGGATCAACGACTGGCCCACCCGCGGCTATCTCGAGGTCGGGCACCCGCTGCAGCGGGCCGTGCTGGAGACGGTCGCCGAGCTGACCGGTGAACCGGAGACCGATCTGGGCATCGACGGCTGCGGCCTGCCGATCGTGCCGGTGTCGCTGGTGAATCTGGCCCGCGCCTACGCGACCTTCGCCACTGCGCCCGAGGGCAGCCCGGAACGCCGTCTCGCGGATGCGATCCGCACGCATCCGCGAGTGATTTCCGGCACGGACGGTCCCGATTTCCGGGTGATGACCGCGACCCCCGGCCTGGTGTGCAAGATCGGCGCGGACGGGGTGCACGCCGGCGCGCTGCCCGACGGTTCGGCCTTCGCCTACAAGATCGACGACGGCGCCGATCGCGCGCGACTTCCCCTGACGCTGGCCATTCTCCAGCGTATGGGGGTGCCGTGGACCGACGAGCACGCTGAGCTGGCGGCCCCCGCGGTGCTCGGCGGCGGAACCCGGGTGGGCATCGTCCGAGCGATTCCCGGGGTGCTGTAGCCCCCGGTCGGCAACCTTTTCGCACCGGCCCGGAGATCGCCCGGCCCGGCCCCGGGACGTTTATCCCCCACTCCTGGAAGCGCGACCGCCGGACACACGCTAAAGTGTTCGTCAGGAAGAGTATTAATTCGAACGGGGCCGCCAAACCCACCCCAGGCCGCCCCGCAGTGACGCGAGGGGGTCAGCCATGGGCCGTGGCCGGGCTAAGGCAAAGCAGACCAAGGTTGCACGGGAGCTCAAGTACAGCTCGCCGTCTACCGACTTCACGAGCCTTCAGCGCGAGCTGTCGGGGAGTCCCTCCGACACACAGCGGAGTGGTGTGCTTTCCGAAGAGCATGACGCGAGCGAATCGCGGTCGAGCTGGGAAGAAGAAGACAGCTACGACGACTGGCGTCGCTGACTCGGATATTTCGACGTACTGCAGGGGGAGGCCGATGGGCTTCCCCCTTTAGCACGTCGTTTTACGCCGAGCTTCGGCCGACGCTGAAGGTTCGCTGGGCAGCACTGACGTCCCATCCACGCTGGATGGGACGTTGTTCTGTATATCCTGCCGCTCTCAGCACGAAGGCCCCGCACTCGACAGTGCGGGGCCTTCGTCTGTATTCGGGGCAACTGATTTCGCTGCGGCACGGGTAACTCGTCGGGTCCGGCCGAAATGGTTCGGCCACCCGACCGCCGGCACGCATGCGAAACCTGCTGCGGCTCCCAGGCTGTGCGCTGAAGGCGCCGGAGGGCTCAGAAGCGCGGGTGGTCTCCCACCAGGACGGCGCGGGCGGCGTCGGCGTCCTTGGCCTTCTTCACCGTGCCGAGGGTCCAGCAGTCGATGTGACGGGCGGTGAGGACGGCGAGAGCGCGGTCGGCGTCCTCGGGGGCGACGACGGCGACCATGCCGACGCCCATGTTGAAGGTCTTCTCCATCTCGGCGCGCTCGACGCGGCCGCGCTGGGCGATCATCTTGAAGACCGGGGCCGGGTTCCAGGTGCCGCGATCCAGCTCGGCGACCAGGCCGGCGGGGAGCACGCGGGCCAGGTTGGCGGCCAGGCCGCCACCCGTCACGTGGCAGAAGGTGCGGACGTCGGTCTCGGCGATCAGGGCCAGGCAGTCCTTGGCGTAGATCTTGGTCGGCTCGAGCAGTTCCTCGCCGAGGGTGCGGCCGAATTCCTCCACGTGCCCGGTGAGGGACATGCGGTCGATGTCGAGCAGCACCTTGCGGGCCAGCGAGTAGCCGTTGGAGTGCAGGCCGGAGGCGCCCATGCCGATCACCACGTCGCCGGGGCGGACGCGGTCCGGGCCGAGCACGGCGTCGGCCTCGACCACGCCGACGCCGGTGGCCGACAGGTCGTAGTCGTCGACGCCCATCAGACCCGGGTGCTCGGCGGTCTCGCCGCCCAGCAGGGCGCAGCCGGCGATGACACAGCCCTCGGCGATGCCGGAGACGATCTGCGCGACACGTTCCGGAACCACCTTGCCGACGGCGATGTAGTCCTGCAGGAACAGCGGTTCGGCGCCGCAGACCACCAGATCGTCGACGACCATGGCGACCAGGTCGAGGCCGACGGTGTCGTGCTTGTCGAGGGCCTGGGCGACCGCGATCTTGGTGCCGACGCCGTCGGTGGAGGCGGCGAGCAGGGGCTCCTTGTAGCCGCCCTTCAGTGCGAACAGTCCTGCGAAGCCGCCGAGTCCGCCCTGCACTTCGGGGCGGCTGGCCTTCTTGGCCAGGGGAGCGAACAGCTCGACTGCACGGTCACCGGCTTCGATGTCGACGCCGGCCGCCGCGTACGAGGCACCGGCACCGCTGGGGATCTGTTCAGTCATTGTCGGAGAGAGCTCCAAGCCGAATCGATGGAATGATGCCTGCTCACGCTAGCTCACCCGCCTCCCCGAGAACTCAGCGGGCTCGCCCGCCTCCCCGAGAATTCAGTGGGCTCGCCCCCGGGAATTCAGCGGACGGCACAGAGTCGTCTGACTCAGTACCCGTGCCGGCGGTTGGGTGCCAAATCTATTGTGGACGTACCCGGTGAGTTACCCATAGCGCCAAGAGATCTGTTGTCACGTTTCGTAACGATGCCGACGCCGTTGCTCCACCGGGTCGGGGACGGGGACGGCGGCGACCAGGCGCTGGGTGTACTCCTCGCGCGGGTTGCGCAGGATGTCGTCGTTGCTGCCCTGTTCGATGACGGTCCCGTTGCGCAGCACCACGATCCGATCGGCCAGCTGATCCACGACGGCGAGGTCGTGGCTGATGAACAGGCAGGCCCAGCCGAATTCGCGCTGCAGGCCGGCGAACAGCTCGAGCACCCGGGCCTGCACCGAGACGTCCAGGGCGCTGGTGGGTTCGTCGGCGACCAGCAGGTCGGGATTGAGCACCAGTGCCCGGGCCAGGCTGACCCGCTGACGCTGGCCTCCGGAAAGTTCGTGCGGGTAGCGCTTTTCCACCCCGGCCGGGAGTTGCACGTCGTCGAGGAGGCGGCGGACGCGGTCGCGGGCGGCCGCGCCCTTGGCCTGTTTGTGCACCAGCAGCGGTTCGGCCACGCAGTCGCCGATGGTGAGGCGCGGGTTGAGGGAGGTGGCCGGGTCCTGGAATACGAAGCCGAAGCGGCGGCGGATGGGCCGCAGCCGGCGTTCGGAGAGGCCGGCGATATCGGTGCCGAGCACCCGGACGCTGCCCGCGGTAGGCTGCTGCAGACCGGCCACGCAGCGGCCGATGGTGGACTTGCCGGAGCCGGATTCGCCGACCAGGCCGAGCGTTTCGCCGCGGCGCAGGGTGAGGCCGACCTCGTTCACGGCCCGGAAGGACGGGCGGCCGAGCGGGGCCGGGAACTCCACCACGAGGCCGGAGACCTCCAGCACGGTGGCGGCATCGGACGGGATGGGTTCGCGGACGATCGTTCTCGCCAGTGCCGCCCCGGCCACGGGTGCGGAGTCTGCTCGGGCCTCGGCCCCAGCGATCGGTGCGCTGTCACCGGGATACTCCGCGGCTTCCCAGTTATCCGGCAGCACATGCAGTTTCGGCACCGCGGCCAAGAGGGCACGGGTGTATTCGTGCTCGGGTTCGGCGAAGAGCTTTTCCACCGGGGCCTCTTCGACGATGCGTCCCTCCCGCATCACCACGACGCGGTCGGCGAGGTCGGCCACGACGCCCATATTGTGGGTGATGAGCACGATGGCCGCGCCGATGCGGTCGCGCAGATCCCGGAGTAGTTCCAGGATTTCGGCCTGTACGGTGACGTCGAGGGCGGTGGTGGGTTCGTCGGCGATGATCACCCGGGGTTCGCAGGCGATGGCGATGGCGATCACCACACGCTGTTTCTGGCCGCCGGAGAGCTGGTGCGGATAGTAGTCCACCCGCGCCTCGGGGTCGGGCAGCCCGACGGCGCGCAGCAGTTCGATCGCCTTGGCGCGGGCCGGTTTCCGCTTCATGCCGGAGTGTGCCCGCAGCGCCTCGCCGATCTGGAAGCCGACGGTGAACAGCGGGTCCAGGGCCGCGCCGGGCTCCTGGAAGATCATCGAGACGGCTCCGCCGCGTACCGCGGTGAGTTCCTTCTCGCTCATCCGGGTGATCGCTTTCGCGCCCAGCAGGACGTGCCCGCGGACGCCGGCGGTGGGCGGCAGCAGTCCCATGGCGGTGCGCGAGCTGACCGATTTGCCGGAGCCGGATTCGCCGACCACGGCCAGCACCTCGCCCGGATACACCTGGTAGGACACGTTTTTCACGGCGGTGACGGCCCCGGCGTCGGTGGCGAAGGTGACGGTGAGGGAGTCGAAGGACAGGACGGGTTCAGGCATCGGCCGCCTCCTGCGCGGGCTCGGTCTCGGTGGCGGCCGCGGTGGCGGCGCGCCGGGTGCGCAGCAGCGGGTTGAGCACCTCGTTGAGGCTCTCGCCGACCAGGGTCATGCCGAGCACCACGATCACGATGGCGGCGCCGGGGAACACGCCGGTCCACCAGATGCCGTTGGAGACGTCGGCCAGCGCCTTGTTGAGGTCGTAGCCCCATTCGGCGGCCTGGGTGGGTTCGATGCCGAAGCCGAGGAAGCCCAGCCCGGCCAGCGTGAGGATGGCCTCCGCGCCATTGAGGGTGATGAGCACCGGCAGCGACTGGGTGACATTGGCGAGGATGTGCCGGAACAGGATTCGCAGCGTGGACGCACCGGTGACGCGCGCGGCGTCCACGTACGGTTCCTGTTTCACCGAGATGGTGGCGTTGCGCACCACCCGGAAGTACTGCGGCACGAAGATGACGGTGATGGCGATGGCCGCCGACACGATGCCGCCGAAGCTGCTGGACTGCCCGCCGGACACCACGATCGACACCACGATGGCCAGCAGCAGCGACGGGAACGCGTACATGGCGTCCATGAACAGCACCAGCACACGGTCCACCCAGCGCCCGAGGTAGCCGGACACCAGGCCCAGCGGCACGCCCACGATGAGCGACAGCACCAGCGACACCGCGATCACCGAAAGCGCGGTGCGCGCCCCGAAGATGACGCGGGAGAGCACGTCCTCCCCGCGCACCGAGGTGCCGAACCAGTGCGCGGCCGACGGCGCCTGCTGCCGCGCGAAATCGACGCCGCCGGAGGCGTTCTGCGCGAATCCGTAGGGCGCCAGCAGCGGCGCGAAGACGGCCACCAGGATGAACCCCGCGACCAGGGCGAGCCCGAGCAGCAGCGTGGCCCGCTGCAGCCCGGAGGTCATGCGCACCAGGGCCGTTCCGGGGATCCGCAGCCGAGAGCGGGTCGGGGGGACCGGCGCCCGTACGCCGGTTTCGATGACGGTCATCAGAACCTCACCCTCGGGTCGATCAGCGCCACGATCAGGTCCACCACGAAGCTCATGACGGCCACCACGATGGCGATGAACGCGACGATGCCCTGCACCGCCACGAAGTCGCGCGCCTGCAGGTAGGTGGCGAGCTGGTAGCCCAATCCCTTCCATTCGAAGGTGGTTTCGGTGAGCACCGCGCCGCCGAGCATCATGGCGATCTGCATGCCCATGACGGTGACCACCGGGATGAGGGCATTGCGGAAGGCGTGCCGTCCGGTGACGACGCGGTCGGACAGGCCGCGGGCCCGGGCTGCCTCCACATAGCCCGAGCGCAGGGTCTGGATCAGGTTGATCCGCACCAGTCGCAGGAATACGCCCGCGGTGAGCAGGCCGAGCGCGATCGCCGGCAGCACAGCGTGTTTCAGCACGTCGACGATGTTCCCGGTGTCGCCGTAGAGGATCGCGTCGACAATCATGATGTTGGTCTTGGGCGACACGTGCTGCAGTTGCAGCTCCACGGTCGTACTGGCCCGCCCGGCCACGGGCAGCCAGCCCAGCTTGACCGCGAAGATCAACTTGAGCAGCAGGCCCACGAAGAACACCGGGGCCGCGTACACCAGGATCGCGAACAACCGCAGGCTCACGTCGGCGGCCGAATCCCGTTTGGTGGCGGCGTATCTGCCCAGCGGAACACCGACCGCGAAGGCCACGAGGAGCGCCCAGAACACCAGTTCCAGCGTGGCCGCGCCGTAGGTGACGATGACGTCGCTGATGGCCCGATTGTCCTGGGAGCGGCCGAAATCCCCGCGCAGCAGGCCGGACAGGTAGTCCCGGTACTGGGTGAGGATGGGCCGGGTGAGTCCGGCGGCCTCCTTGCGCCGCTGCAACTCCTCGGGGGTGAGGCGCCCGCCCTGCGCGGCGGTGATGGGATCTCCGATCACCCGCATCAGGAAGAAGACCAGGGTCACCAGGATCCAGGTGGTGGGGATGATGAGCAGGGCTCGCACCCCGAGGTACCGCGTCAGGGCGCCGTAGCGGGTGTCGCCGCGGCGGGCCGGGAAGAACCTGCGGTGCGTTCGTGTACCCGCAGGGCGGGCCGGGATCGCCGGCCCGCCCTCGGGTTCGGTGGTCGTCACCATCCGACTACTTGCTCAGTACGCCGAAGCGGAACTTGGAGGACGGGTCCAGGGTGTTGTCCACACCCTGGATGTTCTTGCCCGCCACCGCGATCTGGTTGCCGGTGAGCAGCGGCACGATGGGCAGGAAGTCGGCCATCAGGTCGTGCTGCACGGTGGCGAGCGCGGCGGTCCGCTTGGCCGGATCCGGTTCGGTCAGTTCGGCGTTCAGCTCCGCGGTGATCTTCGGATCGCCGAAGTGGTTGCGCAGGAAGTTGTCCTCGGTGAAGAAGGGGCGCAGGTAGTCGTCGGCGTCCGGGTAGTCCGGGAACCAGCCGAACTGGAATACCGGGTAGCCGTCGGTGGAGCGGGCCTTCTGGTAGGCGACCCATTCGGTGGACTGCAGGTTCACCTTGAACAGCCCGGTGGCCTCGAGCTGACTTTTGACGGCGGCATACTCCTCGGAGCTGACGGTCCCGTAGTGCTCGGTGGTGTACTGCAGGTTCAGTTCGATCGGCGTGGCCACGCCCGCGTCGGCGAGGAACTTGGCGGCCGCGTCCTTGTTCGGCAGCGCGCCGTAGATGTCCTTCAGAGCCTCGGTGCCGCCCGGAACACCCTTGGGCACGGGCGAATACAGCGGGGCCCAGGTGCCCTTGAACACGCTGGTGGCCAGCGCCTCACGGTCGACGGAGACGGCGACCGCCTTGCGCACGGCCAGCTTCTGGGCGGGATTGCCGCCGGGCTGGGTGTTGAGGTTGAACACGATGTAGCGGGTGTCGCCGCCGGGCGACTGGTGCACGGTCACCTTGTCACTGGTCTTCAGCGAGTCCAGGTCGGTCGGGGTGAGGGTGTGCCAGGCGACGTCGATATTGCCCTGCTGCACATCGAGTTTCAGGTTGGCGGCCTCGGCGTAGTACTTCACCGTGACCGCGTCGGTCTTGGGTTTGCCGAACAGCCCGTTGTAGTCCGGATTGGACCTGTATTCGACCAGCTTGTTCTTGTCGTAGCTGGTGATGGTGTACGGCCCGGAGAACGGCTTGGCCTTCACGATGTCCTCGTCGGCGAGCACCTTGTCGGCCGGGAAGACCTTCTCGTCCACGATGGCCGCCGCCTGGGTGGGCAGGATGGCCGGGAAGGTCTGGTCGTTGCCCTTCTTGAGGGTGAAGGCGACCGTCTTGTCGTCGGGCGCATCGGTGTGATCGAGGTTGTCCAGCAGCGCCTTCGGGCCCTGCGGGTCGTCGATCTTCACCATGCGGTCGAAGGAGAACTTCACGCTCTGGGCGGTGAGGGGATCACCGTTGGCGAATTTCAATCCGGGTTTGAGCGTGCAGGTGTAGACGGTCGGCGAGGTGAACTCGCACTTGTCGGCGGCGTCGGGCTTCGGCACCGCCTCGCCCGCCGGGAAGTTCATCAGGAACTGGTAGACCTGGGTTTCCGCCAGCAGTGAGCCGTTGTCGTAGGCCCGGGCCGGATCCAGTGAGGTGACCTTGTCGGTGGTGCCGACCAGGATTCCCGCTCCCCCACCACTGTCCGATGTCTTTCCCGAACCGCAGCCGGCGACCGCCAGCACCGCTAGTCCCGCAAAACCTACTGCCGCAACTCTTCTCGCGCGCATACTGCCCTGCTCTCGAAGCGCAGCGCAGCGGCCGGGTCACGGTCCCGCCGCGCCGCGGTGGACATCCTTTGGCTGGGCACAGTATCGACCGGTTATAACCGGCGTGTTGCGTTTCGGAACAATCGGTACACAAATCGGGCCATCCGCCCCCGAGACGCCCATGTCGCAACTGCGCCACCGAATTTCCCTGTTCGGAGCGGGAAAAGCACGGTGCCCGTTCGCGATTACGCGAACGGGCACCGTGAATGCTTGTGCTTACGGACGACTCCGGGCTCGGGCTTATGGGCGACTCAGCGCCGAGGCATTGACATTGCCCGCCAGCAGCTCGGTCTCGGTCGCACCGGACAGCATGCCCTCGAGCACGTTCTTGCCGATGGCGTTCTCTGCCGGCAGCGCGATCGGGTAATCGCCGTCGAAGCAGGCGCAGCACAGCCGCGAGCGCGGCTGCTCGGTGGCGGCGACCATGCCCTCGAGCGAGATGTAGCCGAGGCTGTCCGCGCCGATGGAGCGGCGCACGCCCTCCACCATGTCGTCGAGGCTCTCGCCCTCGATGCCCTCGGGGCCCGCGCCGTTGGCGATCAGCTCCGCGCGCGAGGCGAAGTCGATGCCGTAGAAGCAGGGCCACTTGACCGGCGGCGAGGCGATGCGCACGTGGATCTCCAACGCGCCCGCCTCGCGGAGCATGCGGATCAGGGCCCGCTGGGTATTGCCGCGCACGATGGAGTCGTCCACCACGATGAGCCGCTTACCGCGGATCACCTCGCGTAGTGGATTGAGCTTCAACCGGATGCCGAGCTGGCGGATGGTCTGGCTGGGCTGGATGAAGGTGCGGCCGACGTAGGCGTTCTTCATCAGGCCCTGGCCGTAGGGCACACCGGAGCCCTGCGCGTAGCCGACGGCGGCCGGGGTGCCGGACTCCGGCACCGGGATGACCAGGTCGGCCTCGATGGGGTGCTCGGCGGCCAGGCGGCGGCCGATCTCCACGCGGGTGGCGTGCACCGAACGGCCGGAGATGGTGGAGTCGGGCCGGGCCAGGTACACGAATTCGAAGACGCAGCCCTTGGGCGTCGGATTGGCGAAGCGCAGCGAGCGCACGCCGTCGGCGTCGATGGCGAGCAGCTCGCCCGGCTCGATCTCGCGCACGAAGGACGCGCCGACGATGTCGAGGGCGGCGGTCTCACTGGCAACGACCCAGCCACGGTCCAGCCGGCCCAGGCACAGCGGGCGCACCCCGTGCGGGTCGCGGGCGGCGTAGAGGGTGTGCTCGTCCATGAAGGTGAGGCAGAAGGCGCCCTGCAGCGTCGGCAGCAACTCCATGGCGGCCTGCTCGATGCTCTTGTCGGCGGCCGCGTGCGCCAGCAGCGCGGTCATCACATCGGAGTCGGAGGTGGCGGCCACGGTACCCGCCAGCCGGCCGGTGACCAGTCCGAGTTCCCGTGCCCGCGTACTCAATTCGGCGGTGTTGACCAGATTTCCATTGTGGCCCAGCGCGATTCCGGTACCGACTGCGGTGGTGCGGAAGATGGGCTGCGCGTTCTCCCAGGTGGTGGAACCCGTGGTGGAGTAACGACAGTGGCCGACGGCCACGTGGCCGGGCATGGCGGCCAGGGTCTGTTCGTCGAAGACCTGGCTGACCAGGCCGAGATCCTTGAAAACCAGCACCTGCGAGCCGTCGGCGACGGCGATGCCCGCCGCCTCCTGACCGCGGTGCTGCAATGCGTAAAGTCCGTAATACGTGAGCTTTGCCACATCTTCGCCCGGTGCCCAGACACCGAACACACCGCACTCTTCGCGCGGTTCGTTCTCGTCCTGGTCGGAGGTGGTGGCGGCGGAGGGGAGAGTCACCGTTTGCTCCCTGTTCGGCGGGCTGGGGGCGTTCGCCATTCTACGGGTAACCGCAAGGCAACCCACCGTTGGGATAACCGGAATGGCAGGCGGTTTGCTGTTAGCGTTCGACCGTGGCGAGCACCGAAAGCACCGGCGGTACGGAAACCGCTCCACGACCCAGGCATCTGAGCCCGTTCAGGTGGGTGTTTCCCATTGTGGTGGTCACCCTGCTCGCCTCGCTGCTGGGCGTCATGTACCTCGATTACGTGGTCGATCCGGAGAAGAATCTGCACGACTTTCCGATCGCTCTGGTGAATCAGGATGCCGGCGACGATATCGGCGGCAAGCACGTCAACTTCGGCGATCAGGTCTCCGACGGTTTGCAGAAGGCGGTGCCGTCGGACCAGATCGATCTGCGGGTACTCGGCATCAACGAGGCGCAGCTGCAGATGCAGTCCGCTCGGGTGTACGGCACGATCATCATTCCGTCCGACTTCTCCAAGCGTCTCGGCATTCTGGGCGTCGGCAGCGTGGTGCCCGGCGACATCACCAAGCCGATCATCACGCTGCAGACCAATCCGCGCACCGGCGCGTTCGCCACCGCCGTGGTGCAGAAATTCGGTGAGCGAGCTCTCACCCAGGTGAACGCTCAGGTCGGGCAGCAGCTGACCGACCAGGTGAAGGCGCAGCTGACACCGGCCCCTGGCGCACCCCCGACGGAACTCACCGCCGCCACCCGGCTGGTGCTGGCGCAGCCCCTGAATATCGTCGTCGACCAATTCCGGCCGCTGCCCGGCGGTTCCGGCGAAGGCCTGACCGCGTTCTTCTACAGCCTGCTGCTCCTGCTGGTCGGCATGGTCGGGGCGATGATCATCCATCAGCTCATCGATTCGGCCCTCGGGTTCCTGCCGACCGAGTGGGGGCCGTGGTACGTGCACTATCCACGCGCATCGATCTCGCGGGTGAAGACGCTGCTCATCAAATGGTCGGCGGTGGTGGTGATGGCGCTGGCGGTTTCGGGTGCGCTGATGGGTATCGCGGCCGCGCTCGGCATGCCGATCGACAGACCGCTGCTGCTGTTCATCTACGGCACCCTGGTGATCGTCGCGGTCGGCTTCACCTGCACCTCGATGCTGGCCGCGGTCGGCACCGCGGGCCTCATCATCAACCTGATCATCTTCATCATCCTGGGCCTGCCCTCCTCCGGCGGCACCATTCCGATCGAGGCGACACCCAAATACTTCGGCTGGCTGGCCAAGTTCGAGCCCATGCACCAGGTCTTCCTGGGCACCCGCTCGATCCTGTACTTCTACGGCAACGGCCAGGCCGGGCTCACCCGCGGCGTCTGGATGGCGGTGCTCGGCCTGACCATCGGCGTCGTCGGCGGCCTGTTCATCACCCGCGTCTACGACCGGAAGGGCTTGGAGCGCAGGCCCGTGGAGACCGCCGGCGGCGGCAAGCACGCCACATCCACGGACGCCTAGACGCCGGTCACCGGCAGCCACCGCTCGACCTCGGCCGCCCGATTACCGGAGGCGGACAGCGCCCCGGACTCGCGCGCGGCCTCGAACCCCAGCAGCCCCGTGGCCAGCAGAAGCCAAGTGCGCGCGTCGGTTTCGACCACATTCGGCGGCGTCCCCCGGGTGTGCCGCGGCCCTTCGATGCACTGCACGGCCACGAACGGCGGCACCCGCACCTCGACCGAATGCCCCGGCGCATCCGCCGCCAGCGCCCGCGCCGTCCCCCGCACCGCCGCCGCGAGCTCGGCTCGGGCCGGGGACGCGGCGGATTCATCGCGCAGCCACTCCCCCACCACCGCTACCGCCGCCCGCACCTCCGCCGGATCCACCGCACCTCGTCGCGCCATGCCGCGAGGCTACCGTCGCCCGAGTCGCCGGGCGGCTACCGGGGCGAGGGCTCCTCCGGCATTGAGCGCGAGGTGCAGCAGGGCCGGGGCGGCGGCACTGCCGGTGCGGCGGCGGAGTCGATCGAAGACCAGACCGGCGGCGGTGGTGAGAACGACGGTGGCGGGGACGGGATCGGCTGCAGCGCGGGCGGGTTGGATGTGGGAGAGGCCGAAGGTCAACGCGCCGAGGGCGATTCCCGGACACCCGGCGGCCCGCTCCAGCAGCGGCGTGAGGGTGGCCCGGTAGACGAGCTCCTCGGTGAGGACGGTGCCGCCGGGAATGTGCAGGGCGGTCCATTCGACGGTGGAGACCCCCGGGCCGCGGTCGGCGAGTTCGGCGAGGTGGCGGCGGGTCGCGGGCATGGCCAGGGCCGCCCCGTATCCGGACAGGACCAGCCCGGCCGCGAGACCGCCGGCGCGCAGGCCGCGCGGGGACGGCCAGTTCGGCTCGCCCCGGAAGACGAGGGCGTACGCGGCGGCGAAGGCGGTGTTGGCGACAGTGCGGCCGCGAATGTCGAGGTCGAGCGCGGGCAGTGCACGGTTGCTCCACAGCAGCGGGAGCGCCACCGCGGCAAGGGGTTTCGGGCGTAGCAGGGCGCGGGCCGTGGCGAGCACGGCTATTTCACCGCCCGCTCGTACGCCTCCGCGAGTTCGATCTGGGTGCGGATGCGTTCGCCGAGGTCCTGATCCCAGTCGGGTGGGGCGGCGATGGCGGCCCAGCCGTCCAGCACCAGGGAGCCGTAGTTGTGGCCGTGACCGTCGCTCACGCCCTGGGCATTGGTAAGGTCGGCGACAACCTGCCAGAAGGTGACGAGAGGCCACCAGCGCATCTGGGACGAGACATCCGCGCCGCGCGGCTCCGACAGCCAATCCGGTTGGGAGAAGATGAGATCCGAGGACCACCAGACGATGGGGTCGGAGGGGTGCTGGAGGTAGGCGATGCGCGGCTTGCGCCAGTCCGCCGAGGGTCTGCCCAGATCGGCGGCGGTGGCGGCGAATCGGACCACCAGGCCGTCGGCGTAGATGGGATCCACCTCGCGGGTGCCCGGATCGCGGCGCTGAACGAACTGCTGCCACAGGCGATTCGAGTTGGGCGGGCCCACCCACAGCGCGCCGTCCACCTTGGAGCGCAGGTCGGCCAGGCCGTCGAAGGCGGACTCGGAGCCCTGCGAGCCGAGGCTCTCCCCGTACACCAGCAGCTTGGGCCGATGTTCGGGCGGTCGCTGCGACCAGCGCTGGTACACCGCGTCGAACATCTTCCGCCCGTTGATCGCGACCTTCTGCCGGTCCGCCAGGAATGACAGCACGCTCGGCAGATACGAGTACTGCGAGGCCACGATGGCGGTGTCGCCGCCCCACATGTATTCGATGGCGGCCGCGGCCTGCCCGTTCACCCAGCCGGTGCCGGTGGTGGTGGCCAGTACCAGCACCTTGCGGTCGAAGGCCCCGGTGCGCTCGAGTTCGGCGACCGCCAGGTCCTCCTCGGTGGTGTCCTTGCTCGCCGACTGCAACCCGACGTACACCCGGATCGGTTCGCGCGCGGGCTTTCCCGTGACGGCGCTGATCAGCATGGGGTCGGGTCCGTGCGAGACGAACCAGCGGCCCTCCGACCCCAGCGTCTCCCACCTGGCCAGCGAGGCCGGACTGCCCGAACGCTCGGGTTCGGCCGGCTGCACCGCGTATTCGGTCACCTTGTCGTTGCGGACGCTGAACGCCGAGTTGGCGACCGCGAAGAAGGCGCGGGTGGCGACGCCGTTGAACAGCGTGACGATGAGCACGGTGAGCAGCAGCGCGCCGGTGGCTGGTGCGAGCGCGGGCGGCACCCGCACCCAGCGGCTGAGGAGCCGAGCCAGGAACCGCACGATCTCGCGCAGCGTGCGGTAGACCGCCACCACCAGCGCGCCGACCGCGAAACTCAGCCCGCCGGTACGCAGATACGCGGCCCGGGTGGTGCCCTCCATGCCCATGAGGGTGGTGATCTCGCGCTGCCAGTCGGCGGACAGCACCAGCATGTAGGCCGCGACCAGAATGCAGACGACAACCACGGCGACCTTGATCACGTAGCGCGCCCACTCGGTCGGAGTCGCGATCTTGATGCGCGGCCGAATCCACTTGCGGAACAACCACTGCAGCACACAGCCCACGCCGTAACCGATGGCGGCATTGAGGCCGGAGATCAAACCCTGGAACAGCCAGTCGCGTGGCACCAGCGACGGCGTCACCGACCACGCGAAGAAGATGGTCGCCACCACCAGCCCGGTGTGGTTGAGGTCGATGACGTCCTCGACCTTTCGCGCGACCACCGTGCCACGCCGATACACCATCGCGCCACGTGTGCGCAGCCGGTTCAGGGCGTCGGCGGAGTCCAGCACCCGTCAAGTATGGACGCAACCGGCCGGAATCCGTGGACCCCGGGATGTGAGAGGGACCATCCCACCGGCGTGTCGCCCGCGGCCTCTACTCGGTGCACTCGAGTAGATGTACTCGGTCGATTCGGCGGCGGGGCCGCCAGACTCACGAACCATGAGCACTCCGAGCGCACACACCAAGAGCACCACGGCGTTTCTGGCTCAGGCCACGATCGCCTTCGGAATCAGCTTCTGCGCCTTGATCATCGGCATCGTCTACCTCCCGCTGGACATCTGGCAGCGCGGATTCCTGCTGATGGCAATGCTGTTCCTGGTGAGCAGCAGTTTCACCCTCGCGAAAGTGATTCGCGATCAACACGAATCCTCGAAGGTGCATCACCGCATCGACGAGGCCCGGATGGAGAAGCTGATGGCCGAGCACGACCCGTTCAAGATCAATTGAACTGTCCCGCACAGCAGGAATGACGAGAGCCCGCCGGATCCAGGGGAACCGGCGGGCTCTCGGAATATCCACGGCCCCGGGGCCGAGTCGGCTCAGTGGTCGGAGGTGCCGAACAGCGCGGGGAGGGTGCCCTCGTGGGCGGCGCGCAGGTCGTCGAGCTTCACACTGAACTGGCCCTGGACCTCCACCGAGTCCGACCCGTCGTCGACCACGCCGATGCGGGCCCACGGCAGGCCGCGGGCGTCGCACATCTTGGTGAAGCGGGTCTCCTCCGAGCGCGGCACGGCCACCAGGACGCGGCCCGCGGACTCGGAGAAGAGGGTGACGAACGGGTCGGCGCCCTCGGGAATGATGATGCGGCAGGCGGTTTCGCCGGCCAGGGCGGCCTCCACGACGGTCTGGATCAGGCCGCCCTCCGAGACGTCGTGGGCGGCGGAGACCATGCCGTCGCGGGAGCCCGAGACCAGGATCTCGGAGATCAGCTGCTCGCGGGCCAGGTCGACCTGGGGCGGCAGACCGCCGAGGTGGTCGTGCTCGACCTGCGCCCAGATGGAGCCGTCCAGCTCGTCGCGGGTCTCGCCGAGCAGAATGAGGGTCTCGCCCGGCTCGGTGCCCAGGCCGGTCGGGATGCGGCGGTGCACGTCGTCGATGACGCCGAGCACGCCCACCACCGGGGTCGGCAGGATGGCGGTCTGGCCGGTCTGGTTGTAGAAGGACACATTGCCGCCGGTGACCGGAATGCCCAGGGCCGCACAGCCGTCCGCGAGGCCGCGCACGGCCTGCTGGAACTGCCACATGACACCCGGGTCCTCCGGGGAGCCGAAGTTGAGGCAGTTGGTGACGGCCTTCGGGGTGGCGCCGGTGACGGCGACATTGCGGAAGGCCTCGGCCAGCGCCAGCTGCGCGCCGGTGTACGGATCCAGCTTGGTGTAGCGGCCCGAGGCGTCGGTGGCCAGCGCGATGCCGCGGCCGGTCTCCTCGTCGATGCGGATGACACCGGCGTCGGCGTGCTCGGCGAGCACGGTGTTGCCGCGCACGTAGCGGTCGTACTGCTCGGTGATCCACTTGCGCGAGCACAGCTGCGGGCTGGCCAGCATCTTCAACAGGGTGTCACGCAACTCGTCGCCGGTCTCGGGCCGGTTCAGGCGCGCGGCCGAATCCGCGTTCAGCGCATCCTGATCCGCGGGACGCTCGACCGGGCGCTCGTAGACCGGGCCCTGGTGGGCGACGGTGCGCGGCGGCACGTCCACCACGGTCTCGCCGTGCCAGGTGATGATCAGGCGCTCGCCGTCGGTGACCTCACCGATGACGGTTGCGGTGACGTCCCACTTCTTGCAGACCTCCATGAAGGCGTCCACGTTCTCGGGGGTGACGACCGCGCACATGCGCTCCTGCGACTCGCTCGAAAGGATCTCGGCGGGAGTCATATTGGCGGCGCGCAGCGGCACCTGGTCCAGTTCGATGTGCATGCCGCCGTCGCCGGCCGCCGCGAGTTCCGAGGTGGCGCAGGACAGTCCGGCACCGCCGAGGTCCTGGATGCCGACCACCAGTCCGGCGTGGTACAGCTCGAGACAGCACTCGATGAGGACCTTCTCGGCGAACGGGTCGCCGACCTGGACGCTCGGGAGCTTCTTACGGCCGGAACCGGATTCGTCGCCGGAGAAGGTGTCCGAGGCCAGCACGGACACGCCGCCGATGCCGTCGAGGCCGGTCCGCGCGCCGAACAGGATGATCTTGTTGCCCTGGCCGGAGGCGAAGGCCAGGTGCAGGTCCTCGACCCGCATGACGCCCGCGCACAGCGCGTTCACCAGCGGATTGCCCTGGTAGGACGAGTCGAACACGGTCTCGCCGCCCACATTCGGCAGGCCCAGCGAGTTGCCGTAACCGCCGACGCCGCGCACCACGCCGTCGACCACGCGCCGGGTGTCCGGGTGATCGGCCGCACCGAAGCGCAGCTGGTCCATCACCGCGATCGGGCGGGCGCCCATGGCCATGATGTCGCGCACGATGCCGCCGACGCCGGTGGCCGCGCCCTGGTAGGGCTCCACATAGGAGGGGTGGTTGTGCGACTCGACCTTGAAGGTGACCGCCCAGCCACCGCCGATGTCCACCACACCGGCGTTCTCGCCGATGCCCGCGAGCATCGACTTCTTCATCTCCTCGGTGGTGGTTTCACCGAAGTAGCGCAGGTGCACCTTGGAGGACTTGTAGGAGCAGTGCTCCGACCACATCACCGAGTACATGGCGAGCTCGGCGTCGGTGGGACGCCGGCCCAGGATCTCAATGATCCGGGCATACTCGTCGTCCTTGAGGCCGAGTTCCTTGTAGGGCTGCGGGTGGTCCGAGGTGGCCGCGGCGTTGCTGACGGTATCGACGTGGCTGGTCACGGGAATACCAGAGTCCTTTCGGCCGGGCAGGGCGGAAGCGAAAGCCGGCGTTGCTGGATGTCGGCGAGATACAGGCCGAGTCTAATTGCCGGGAAATCCCACTCTTGCGCCGCCTGGCGCTGTGTTCGGGAGCACACCCCGGCACGAGCCGAGAACCGAAGTCGCGACCGCTGCCCGCTACTCTGTCCGGGTGAACGATCGATCCGGGGTCGCGGATCCGACCGAGAAGCCCGTGACCACGCCTGGAGGGCTGACACGGCGGCAGGGGCAACTGCTGGCGATCGCGGTCGCGCTGTTCGTGATATCCGCGGCGATCAGTTTCGCGACCCTGTGGCACGGGTTCATCGACCTGCAGGTGTATCGGAACGGCGCGCGGGCCTGGCTCGACGGCAAGGATCTGTACGGGCCGATGCCGGCGGTGTACGGGATCGGATTGCCGTTCACCTATCCCCCGCTGGCCGCGCTGTTCTTCGCGCCGCTGGCCATCATGCCGCTGGCCGTCGCGGAGTGGGCGGTGCTCGCGGTCTCCATCGCCTCGCTGGGCGCGACGCTGTGGGTGGTGCTGGACCGGATCCGGCCGAGCCTGGCGTGGCAGACCCGGCTGGCCGTCGTCATCGGCGCGGTCGGGTTGCTGCAACTGCTGGAGCCGATCCGCGAGACCTACGGGTTCGGGCAGATCAACCTGGTGCTGATGGCCGCGGTGACGCTGGATTGCCTGGTGCGCAAGCCCTTCTGGCCGCGCGGCATGCTGATCGGCATCGCCGTGTCGGTGAAGCTGACCCCGGGCGGCTATCTCCTCTACTTCCTGCTGCGCAAGGACTGGAAGGGCGCGATCACCCTGGTGCTGTCCGCCATCGGCGCGGTGGCGGTGGGATTCGTGCTGTTCCCGAAGGATTCGCCGCAGTACTGGTTCCACACCCTGTCCGATACCGGCCGCATCGGCCCACCCTGGTACGCGGGCAACCAGTCGATCAAGGGCTTCGTGTTCCGGCTCGGCTACTCGACCTCGATCTCGACGCTGATCTGGCTGGTGCTGTCGGTGGCCGCGGTGGCTCTGGCCGCGCTGTGGATGAAACGCCTGCTCGACGCCGGCGCGACGGTCGCGGCCCTGATGGTGAATGCCGCTGCGGTGCTGCTGGTTTCCCCGGTCTCCTGGTCGCACCACTGGGTGTGGATCGCGCCCGCGCTGATCGTGGCCGCCGATGCCGTCGCCCGCGGCCGCCGCAACCCGTGGTTCCTCGGCGCGGTCGGCTTGGCAATGGTCATGTTCGCCATCGGGCCGATGTGGCTGCTCCCCCACAACCACGACCGCGAACTCACCTGGAACTGGTGGCAGCAGATCGTCGGCAACGGCTACGTCATCTTCACCTTCGCCATCTTCGTCGCGGCGGCACTCACCTACCGCCCGAACCCGGCCCCGGAAAGGGCCGCGCTTCTCAACTCGTAGGGGTCAAGAACGCCGCGAGAGCAGCGGCGTACGCGGGAACGTCTGCGGCGCCCATCATTTCGCGCGCCGAGTGCATGGCCAGCTGGGCCGCGCCGACGTCGACGGTGGACATGCCGGTGCGGGCCGCGGTCATCGGCCCGATGGTGGAGCCGCAGGGCAGATCCGCCCGGTGCACGTAGCGCTGCAACGGGACGTCCGCCTGCGCGCAGGCCAGGGCGAAGGCGCCCGCGCCGGTGGCGTCGGTGGCGTAGCGCAGGTTCTGGTTGACCTTGAGCACCGGCCCGCCGTTCACCTCGATGCGGTGCGAGGGCTCGTGCCGGTCCGGGTAGTTGGGGTGCGTCGCGTGCGCCATGTCGCCGGAGGCGCACACCGAATCGGCCAGGGCCGCCAGGTATTCCGCGCGTCCGCCACCGCGGGCGAGCACGATCCGCTCCAGCACCGTGGGCAGCAGCCCGGATTGGGCGCCGCGGTCGGACTGGCTGCCGACCTCCTCGTGGTCGAACATGGCCAGCACCGGCGTCGCCGCGCCGGGTTCGGCGATGGCGGCCAGGAAGGCACGCAGCCCGGCGTAGCAGGTGCCCTGATTGTCCAGCCGGGGGGCGCTGATCAGATCCAGGTCGCGCCCGATCAGCCTGGAGGGCACCAGATCATGGGTCATCAGCTCCCAGCCCAGCACCGCGCCCGGGTCGATGCCGGAGCGTTCGGCGACGAACGCCAGGAACGAGCGCGGCTCGCCGCCGATCCCCCACACCGCGTTCACGTGCCGTTGCGGATCCAGCTGCACGCCGCGCCGGTCGTCGGAGAGGTGGATGGCCAGCTGCGGCACCCGCAGAATCGGTTCGTCGATGCGAATCAGCTGCTCCCGCACCGTATTTCCGTCACGCACCGACAGCCGCCCGGAGATCCCGAGATCGCGG
Organism: Nocardia sp. CA-151230; assembly: GCF_050942175.1. Classification (NCBI taxonomy): domain Bacteria; kingdom Bacillati; phylum Actinomycetota; class Actinomycetes; order Mycobacteriales; family Nocardiaceae; genus Nocardia; species Nocardia sp. CA-151230. The sequence goes on along the minus strand of NZ_CP192061.1, from coordinate 642,658 downwards.
TCCAGCCACGAGTTCAGCCAGGCGCCGCCGTAGGGCTCCAGCCCGACCATCTGCCAGCCCGCCACGGCGGTGTCCGGATGCTGCTTGACCCGCAGATTGGGGCTGTCGGTGTGGGCGCCGACCACCCGGAAGGGAGTGGTCTGCCCCGAGCCGGTGGCCGCGTCCGGGTCGCCGTCGGCCCAGGCCACCAGGGAACCGGCGCGCACCACGTAGTAGCGGCCCGCGCCACCCGCGGGCCAGGTCGCCGATTCGGACAGCCGGGTGAAGCCGTGCTCGTCGAGTTCGGCTGCGACAGTTCGGCAGACGTGGAACGGCGACGGGGAGGCATCGATGAATGCGCACAGGCCTGCGGCGGTCGCGGTGGTCTCGGCAACTGGCATGGGCTCGATCCTAGGCAACCATGATCAGCGCCGCGCTAGTCCGGTAGCGGCGCCTCGGCGACGCGGCCCAGCAGCCGCACGAGCTCCAGATAGTCGTCACTTCCGAGACTGCGGCGCATTTCGGCCTCGGCTCGCGCCTCCTCGGAGCGCACCTCATCGACCAAATCCTCACCGCGGCGGCTCAGTCCGATCAGAATGCGCCGGCGATCGTCGGCCGCCGCGACCCGGAAGATGAGCCCGCGCTCCGCGAGATGGTCGGCGTGCCGGGTGGCCGAGGACGGGGGGAGCTGCGCCCGCGACGCCAGCTCACTCATGGTGATGCCGATGTCAGCGGACAGATTCGTCAGCATGCACCACTGGTCGGCGGTGAGCCGCCTGGCACACAATGCGGCGTCCAGGTGACGAAGCCAACTCCGCTCGGCCGCTCGGAGGGCTCCATGCAAGGTGGAAAATCCACCTAGAATTGTCGCCATATTTCCCGCCCGTCAGAAAACCGCTTGAACGAGGGGAAGGGTAGCCCATGTCCCCGTTCGGCGGGAATCCCGAGAACGTCATCGAGATCATCAACATAGTTCCGCAGCAGGGACCCGGCGGTATCTTCGCGCCATCCTGCGAGGCGGCTATTTCTCTCGCGTTGGAAGAAATCAACTCCGGTGCCGGAATTCTGGGAAGGGAATTGCGCGTCACCCACATTGACGGCGGACGCGAACCCCACCTGGTGGCCGGAGAGGTGGCGGCACTGCTGGCCACCGGCATGGTGCACGCGGTCACCGGCTGGCACACCTCGGCGGTGCGCCGCGCGGTGGAGCGGGTGACGGCCGGGCGGGTGCCATACCTGTTCGCCACCGACCACGAGGGCGTGGAGTCGGTCCCCGACGGGCTGTTCATGATCGGGGCGGATCCCGAACACCAGATCGTGCCCGCGCTGGACTGGCTGCGGCGGTCCCTCGAGGCCCGGCGCTGGGCGATCATCGGCAACGACTACGTGTGGCCGCGACGCACCGCGCTGGCCGTGCGCGCGGCACTGCAGGATCCGGAGCCGATTCCACTGGAGATGTTCGTGCCCATGGGCACCCGGGATTTCGGCCGGTTCCTCGACGATCCACGGCTCGACCTGGCCGACGGGATCATCGTGCTGCTGGTGGGCGCCGATGTCGCCCGGTTCAACCTGCAGTTCTCCCGGACCGGACGGTCCGACCAGCAGGTGCGGGTGAGCCCGGCCGTGGACGAGAACGTGCTGCTGGCCGCGGGCGGCGGCGCGAACCACAATCTGTTCGTGCCGTCGGGCTTCTTCGTGAACGGACCGCACGATCGGGAGCGGCTGGACCGCTATCACCGGTTGCACGGCTGGTTCGCGCCCACGCTCACCAATTTCAGCAATACCAGCTACGAGGCCATCCACACCCTGCACAGCATGGCCGAGCTGGCCGGATCGCTCGAGGTGCCGCGCATCCAGGCCGCGGTGGCAGACCGGCGGGTCGTCGAAACTCCGTGGGGTGAGGTCGGTTTCGAGGGGGTACAAGCAGTCCGCCCGACCTGGCTGGCCAGGGCGGGCGGAGTCGACTTCGAAATCCTGGACGGGATCTAGTCCCGCCTCACATGGAGCTACGCCTTGACGAGGCTGTCCAGCACCGAGAGGAACAGGCCCAGGCCGTCGTCGCTGGGGCCGGTGAGCGGCTCGGTGGCGTGCTCGGGGTGCGGCATCAGGCCGACGACCCGGCGATTGGCCGAGGTGATGCCGGCGATGTCACGCTGTGAGCCGTTGGGGTTGCCGCCCGCGTAGCGGAACACCACGCGGCCCTCGCCCTCCAACTGGTCGAGCACGGCGGTGGACGCCTGGTAGCGGCCCTCGGCGTTCTTGACGGGGATGAGGATCTGGGCGCCCGGCTCGTAGCGGGTGGTCCAGGCGGTGTCGGTCTGCTCGACGGTCAGCCACTGGTCGCGGCAGACGAAGTGCAGGGCCTCGTTGCGGGTCAGCGCGCCGGGCAGCAGGCCCGCCTCGCAGAGGATCTGGAAGCCGTTGCAGATGCCCAGGATCGGCATGCCCTGCTCGGCGGCCTTGATGACCTCGCCCATGACCGGGGCCATGGAGGCGATGGCGCCGGCGCGCAGGTAGTCGCCGTAGGAGAAGCCGCCGGGGACGACGACCGCGTCGACCTGCTTGAGGTCGGCATCGGCGTGCCACAGCGAAACGGGCTCGGAACCGGCCAGTTTCACCGCCCGCGCGGCGTCGACGTCGTCGAGCGTGCCCGGGAAGGTGATGACACCGATGCGGGCGCTCACAGCCGGACGACCTTCCAGTCCTCGATCACGACATTGGCGAGCAGCGATTCGGCGATCTGCTCCAGGTCGGCGTCGGTGACATTGTCATCGACATCGAGTTCGAATCGCTTGCCCTGCCGTACATCCGAGATGCCGGGGTGCCCGAGACGCCCCAGCGCGCCGACAATGGCTTGTCCCTGCGGATCCAGGATCTCGGCCTTCGGCATCACCTCGACCACGACACGTGCCACGCGTTGCTCCTCAGCTGGTGGGGCGGCGCCCGGCATGCATGCCTGCCGGGCGGGGGGTATCGCTGATCAGCGTAGTTGGCGGGGGCGGCGGACATACCGCCGGGTCGTGCCGGCCGTGGTCTACACCACAGCCCCGCGGGCTACCGTTGATTCATGCACATAGCCCATTTCGGACATTCCTGCATTCTCGTGGAGCTCAACGGCAGCAAGATCCTGTTCGATCCGGGCATTTTCTCGCACGGATTCGAAGGCCTCACCGGATTGGATGCCATTGCGGTGACACATCAGCATCCCGATCACATCTGCCCGCACCGGATCGAGGCGCTGATCGAGGCGAATCCGCAGGCCAGGCTGCTGTCCGATCCGCAGACCGCGCTGCTGCGGGGCGAGCCGTGGGAGCCGGTGCACGCCGGAAATATTCTCGAAGTCGGTGATGTCCACATTACCGGCGGTGGCGGCCGGCACGCGGTCATCCATCCGGAGATCCCCGTTATCGACAACACCGTCTTCCAACTCGGTACTCCGGACGATCCCGCACAACTCGTCCATCCCGGTGATTCGCTCTGGGTTCCGCCGACTCCGGTCGGTGTTCTCGCCATTCCCGCGGTCGCCCCGTGGATGCGCATCAGTGAGGCCGTGGATTACCTGCGTGCGGTAAATCCGCGTGTCGCGTTCCCCATCCACTACGGCATCATCACCCCCGAAGCACAGGGCATCTATTTCGGTCGACTGGTCGAAATGAGTCCCGCCAATACTGAATTCAAGATCATCGAACCTGGGGATCACGCGGAATTCTGACCCCGCACCGCCGGGCGGGAGCGGCCACCGCCCGGCGGCGCGAGCTGTGTAACCCTTGTGGCCGAGGCGGATTCGTGACGAATCCGCCTCACCCCGGGTCAGCGGTAGGAGGCCAGGAACAGCGCCTCGGCCAGGGCCATGTGCTCGATCTCCGTCGGATCGACACTCTCATTGGGCGCGTGGATCAGGCACTTCGGTTCCTCCACGCCCATGAGCATGATCTCCGCCTGCGGATAGGTGTCGGCGAAGACATTGCACAGCGGGATCGACCCGCCCTGCCCCTCGGTGGTGGCGGAACGGCCGTAGGCCGCCTCCAGGGCCGCGGACATGGCCTGCCGCGCCGGTCCGTCCGTGCTGCCGACGAACGGCGAACCGGTGGCCTCGGTCTCGACCGTCACCTTCGCGTGCCACGGCGCGTGCGACTTCAGGTGCGCGGTCAGGGCTTTCAGCGCGTCCTCCGGCTTGGTGCCCGGCGGGATGCGCAGGTTGAGGCGGGCCCGGGTCCTGGGCTGGATGGCCGCCGAGGAGCCGACCACCGGCGGGACGTCCATACCGAGCACCGTGAGCGCCGGACGGGCCCACAGCATGTCGGCGACCTCGCCATTGCCCAGCAGATGGACGCCGTCGAGAACACCCGCGTCGGAACGGAATTGGCCCACCGGATATTCGTGACCATGCCAGACCTGGTCATTGCGCAGCCCGTCGATGGTGGTGTTGCCGTCGACGTCGCGCAGGGTGCCGAGCAGGTGGATCATGGCGGCCAGCGCGTCGGGCGCGGGACCGCCGAACATGCCGGAATGCATGGGACCGGAGAGGGTTTCGACGGTGACGACCACATTCACATTGCCGCGCAGGGTCTGGGTGAAGGTGGGCACGCCGACCGCGAAATTGCCGCAGTCGTAGATGAGCACGGTGTCGGCGCGCAGCAGGTCGGCATTGCCGGGCACGAACTCCTCCAGGCCGCCGGTGCCCTGCTCCTCGGAGCCCTCCGAGACCAGTACCAGCCCGACCGGATAGTCGTCGCCGTACACCTTGCGCAGCGCCCGCAGCGCGGTCAGATGCACGACGATATTGCCCTTGCAGTCGGCCGCGCCGCGCCCGTACCAGCGGCCGTCCTTTTCGGTGAGCTGCCAGACCGGCGTCTTCCAGGCGGCGTCGTCGAGCGGCGGCTGCACGTCGTAGTGGCAGTAGAGCATGATGGTCGGCGCACCCTGCGGGCCCCGGCTGCGGGCCACGACGGCCTTGCTGCCGTCCGGGGTTTCGTGCAGCCCCACCTCGGTCAGCCCTTCCGCCTCGAACGCATCGGCCACCCACTGCGCGGTCTTCTCGCACTCCTCGATCGGGAACTGCCGGGCGTCGTATACCGATTTGAACGAGACGAGCTGCGCGAGATCGCTTTTCGCACGCGGCATGAGTTCCTTGACAGCGGCGCGCAGCGCGGCCACCTTCGAATCCTCCTGCACCCCTGCGGTCGTGGTCATGACATCCTCCTGATCACTTGGCGGTATCGGGTTTCACGGTCTCACCCTTCTTCAGGTGACCGATTGTTTCCAGGGTGCGCAGGTTTCCGAACTCGACATCGGATAGGAGATGGCGCGATTGCGGTCGACGGTGTGGGTCAGCGGCTGATCGGCAATCACGATCGCCGTCCATGTCACCGCCGGTGAAGAGCTGTCGGTCCACGGTCGCCACGGCGAATTCGAACTGCTGGGGATCGAGCTGGGCCAGGCCGGGAACGTGATCGGAGACCGCACCCTCCCCGAGGTGCGGCTGCGTGGCGGACATCGCCTGCGCTATGACATGCTGATAGCCCATAGTGCTGAATAGTAACCGTTCAGCAACTTTCTCTTGATTACGAAACGGTAGCTCGCTGAACCAGTTTCGATCATGGCCGGCTGGCTACCATCGTCTCGGCAAACCCCTGCCGAATCTCGATCGGAGGCCATATGACCGGCACCACGGAACCCGACGACGTCTTCGCGATGCCCGGCATCAGGCGCGCGGCTCCGCACCGCGGCTTCCCGGAGCACGAGATCTTCCCGCAGGTCGCCTACCAGATCGTCCACGACGAACTGATGCTCGACGGCGTCTCGCGGATGAACCTGGCCACCTTCTGCACCACCTGGGTCGACGACCAGGCCCGGCGGCTGATGAACGAATGCCTCGACAAGAACATCGTCGACAAGGACGAGTACCCGCAGACCGCCGAACTCGAACAGCGCGGCGTGCACATGCTCGCCGACCTGTGGAACTCCCCCGATCCGCTGAGCACGCTGGGCACCTCCACCACCGGGTCCAGCGAGGCCGCCATGCTGGGCGGCCTGGCCGCCAAATTCCGCTGGCGCAAGCGCGGCGGCACCGGCACCCCCAACTTCGTGTGCGGCCCGGTCCAGGTGTGCTGGGAGAAGTTCGCGCGCTACTTCGACGTGGAGATCCGCCAGATCCCGCTGCGCAGCGAGCGCTACACCATGCACCCCGACGACATCACCGCGTACTGCGACGAGAACACCATCATGGTGGTGCCCACCTTCGGCCAGACCTTCACCGGCCTGTTCGAGGACGTCGAGGGCATCAGCAAGGCGCTCGACGCGCTGCAGGCCGCGACCGGACTCGACATTCCCATCCACGTCGACGCGGCCAGCGGCGGCTTCCTCGCGCCCTTCTGCGCACCCGAAATCTGCTGGGATTTCCGGCTTCCGCGGGTCAAGTCCATCAACGCCTCCGGCCACAAGACCGGTCTCGCACCGCTGGGCGCGGGCTGGGCCATCTGGCGGACCAAGGAGGACCTGCCCGAAGAGCTGATCTTCGATGTCGACTATCTGGGCGGCAATATGCCCACCTTCAACCTGAACTTCTCCCGGCCGGGCGGGCAGGCCGTCACCCAGTACTACGAGTTCATCCGGCTGGGCCGCACCGGCTACCGCAATGTGCAGACCGCCATCTACACCGCGAGCCAGCATCTGGCCAAGGGCATTGCCGAGGCCGGGCCGTTCGAGCTCATCCATGATGCCGATCCGCGCCGCGGCATCACCGCCGTCTCGTGGAAGCTGGCCGACGGCGCCGACTACAACCTCTACGACCTGTCCGATCGGCTGCGCACCCGCGGCTGGCTCATCGCCGCCTACCCGCTGCCCGCCGACCGCGAGGACGAGGTCATCATGCGCGCGGTGCTACGCCACGGCTTCACCATCGACATGGCCGACCTGCTGCTCGCCGACCTCCACCGCAGCCTGAAGGTGCTCGACAAGCACCCGATGCAGATCTCGCTCACCCGCGAGGAGGCGGGCGGCTTCCCGCACAACGCACGCGCGGTCGTCCCCACCCCCAAGGCGAAACCGGTGCGGGCCAAGGACGATGGCAAGGCCGCGAGGAACGGCAAGAAGACCGCCAAATCCAAGCACGACAAATCCAAGGCCGGCAAGAAGTGAGCGCGGCCGAGAGTTCGGCCGCCGCCGGATAACCGCGGCGGCAACCGAATACCGCGAGGCGGCGGCGAGATTCCCGCCGCCGCTTCGTTTTTCGAACTCGGAACCTACTGACCCGCCAGGCCCACGGTGTCGAGGAGCCAGGCGAGCTCGAAGGCCGCCTCCTTCCACTTCTCGTAGCGGCCGCTGACACCGCCGTGGCCCGCGCTCATCTCCGTCTTGAGCAGCAGCTGCGCGTCGCCGGTCTTGGTGGCGCGGAGTTTGGCCACCCACTTGGCCGGCTCCACGTACAGCACGCGGGTGTCGTTGAGCCCGGTGATGGCCAGGATCGCCGGATAGTCCTTCGCCTCGACGTTCTCGTAGGGCGCGTAGGACTTCATGTACTCGTAGACTTCCTTGTCCGCCAGGGGATTACCCCACTCGTCCCACTCGGTGACGGTCAGCGGCAGCGACTCGTCCAGAATGGACGTCAGTGGGTCCACGAAGGGCACATTGGTCAGGATGCCCGCGAACAGCTCGGGCGCGAGGTTCACCACCGCGCCCATCAGCAGCCCGCCCGCGCTGCCGCCCTCGGCGAGCATGCGGTCCGGAGCGGTGACACCGGTATCCACCAGATGCCGTGCGCAGGCGACGAAGTCGGTGAAGGTGTTCTTCTTCTCGAGCTTCTTGCCCTCCTCGTACCAGCGCCGGCCCATCTCGCCGCCACCGCGGACATGCGCGACGGCGTAGACCATGCCGCGATCCAGCAGCGACAACCGCCCCACCGAGAAGTACGGATCCATCGGCGCCTCGTAGGAGCCATAGCCGTAGAGCAGCAACGGTTTCGGACCGGCCGGGGCATCCTTGCGCATGACCACCGAGATCGGCACCCGGGTGCCGTCCGCGGCCACCGCCCAATCCCGGTGCTGCACATAGTCGCCGGGGTTGTAGTCGCCGAGCACCACCTGCTCCTTGCGCAGCAGCAGCTCGTCGGTGTCGGGCACGTAGTCGAAGATCTTCATCGGGGTGATGTAGGAGGTGACCCCGACCCGCAGCATCGGCTGCTCCCACTCCGGGTTGGCGCCGAAGCCGGAGTCGAACAGCTCGAGACCGAAATCGATCTCGTGCAGTTCGCCGTACCCGGTGTCGGTCAGCGGCCAGACCGCGGCCCGCTGCATCGCGTCACGCCGGTAGCTGACCGCCAGCTTGTCGGAGAAGGACTCCAGGCCGTTGAGGCGGACATCGTCGCGGTGCGGAATCAGAATGGTCTGGTTGGTCGGGTCGTGCAGCGGCGCCTCGGCGAGCACGAAGTTCTCGGCCTTGACCCCGTCGACCACATCGTTGTGCAGGATGAGCAGTTTGTCCTCCCCGCCCACCACCGCATGATCGACCGAGTACTCGACGCCCTCGCGCCGGGGCATGATGAGCCGGAATTCGCCCTCGGGGTTGTCGGCCTCCAGGATCCAGTTCTCGGTGGTGATCTTGGATTCGACGTAGAGCAGCAGGTACTTCTCCGAATTGGTCGCCGTCACGCCCACCGAGTAGTGGGCATCCGGCTCATGGAGGACCTGGACATCGGCCGACATCGGCGTGCCCAGCTTGTGCCGCCACACGGTGTCGGACCGCCACGCGTCGTCGTAGGTCGAGTAGAAGACATACGCGCCGTCGAGCGACCAGGTCGCGCCCTGGGTGACGCCGGTGATCTCGTCGGGCAGCAGCTCACCGGTGGTCAGGTTCTTGAAGCGGAGGACATAGCGCTCGTCACCGGAGGTGTCCTCCGAGTAGGCCAGCATGTCACCGGCGTGGCTGATGGAGAACGCGCCGAGCGCGAAATAGTCGTGGCCCTCGGCCAGCTCATTGGAGTCCAGCAGGACCACCTCGCCGGGCATGGTGGCCGAAGCCTCCAGTTTGGGCGGGGTCCAGTCGTCCGGACCGGCGATCGGGCAGCGGCAGTGCACGCCGTGCTGTTTGCCCTCGAAGGTGCGCGAGTAGTACCAGAACTTGCCCATCCGGGTCGGGAGCGACAGATCGGTCTCCTGGATCCGCGACTTGATCTCCTCGAAGATCTTTTCCCGCAGCGGGCCCAGCTTCTCGGTCTGCGCGTCGGTGTAGGCGTTTTCCGCCTCCAGATACGCGATGACCTCGGGATCCGTCTTCTCCCGTAGCCACTCGTACTCGTCGATGAAGACATCCCCGTGGTGCACGCGCTCCTCCGGAGCCCGCTTGGCGATCGGCGCCACCACCGCGCCGTCTACTGAGATCGCGCTACCACTGTCCAAAGCCATGGGCACCACGTTAGTAGCGATCCCGCACCGCGGGCCCCCGACCCGGCGGTATCGGGCGTGGGTGCGGCTCCCGCGCCGGTCGAGCGCAGGAGACGCACGGTAGCCGTCATCGCATCCGTCGCTGCCGCGTCCCGTTGGCGTGCTGATGCTGCTCGTAGAGGTAGAAGACGGCGGCCTTGCGACGAGCACATTGGTCGGTCGGGCAACTTCGGTGGATCCGAAGAATGCTGTGGGCCAATTCCGCTGTGAAGCGCTCGGGAACCACCGCACAGCTGTCGGAGACCGGGGCGGCTCGTTGCGGGGACCATGGCGTGCGCACCACATACCTCCTTCCACTGACAGAAGATGGAATATCCGATCCGAAGCCTTCACAAACCCTGGCATTATGAGTGCGATCTACATCACCGACCAGTACTGCTGGTGCGCACAGGGGAGGCCGACAGTGGAAGCGAAGAACCGCGTCATCGAGGCCGATGCGGTGTGGCGGCGCGGAGACGACACCGCCGACGGCGTCGAGATCGCGTTTCTGGCCAGTGGAAACATCGGATTACGGGACTCCCGCAATCCGGACGGGCCAGTACTGATCTTCACCCCCGGCGAATGGGAAGCCTTCGTGGCCGGGGCCAAGGACGGCGAATTCAACCGGCCCGGAGCCTGATTCGGGCGTGCCCGGCTCGAAACGAGCCGGGCACAACACTGTTCAGGCCCCTATCGCCGCACCGATGGTCGGCCACGACTCGTGCAGGGTGTCCTGCCAGTACGACCACGAGTGCGTGCCCACCGGCGAGTGCTCCACCCGCGCCGGAATGTTCATCGCACGCAACCGCTGCTCGAACGCGGTGACACAGGCGTCCACCCCGAATTCGATGGGACCGCCGAAGAAGATGTTCTCCGGCAGCTGCGGCTTGATCTCCAGCTCGTGCGGGCCGGGCAGGCCGGTGCCGGTGGACAGGAAGATGGTCTTGCCGCGCAGCGCCTCGGCCAGCACCGCCGGATTGTGCTCCGTCCACGCCGGACTACCCGGCGCACCCCACATATTGAGCGGATTGCCACCGCGATTGGCCACCGAGAACATCATGGCGCCCTGCGCGATCGTGGTGTCCGGACAGGCGCTGTAGCCCGCCACCGCCCGGTACAGCTCGGGATGCCGCACCGCCAGCACGAAGGCCGCGATGCCGCCCATCGACAGACCACCGATGGCGTTCACCCCGTTACCAGCGAAGTATTCGTCGATGATGGGCGGAAGCTCTTGTGTCAGAAAGGTTTCCCACCGGTAGCGGCCGAAGCGCGGGTCGTCGGACACCCAGTCGGTGTAGTAGCTGGCCTGACCGCCCATGGGCAGTACCACGTTCACGTCCTTGCCCTGGAAGAAGGGTTCGGTGTCGGTGGCATTGGTCCAGGTGCTCTGGGTCGCACCGGGATCCAGGCCGTCGAGGAGGTAGTAGGCGGGCCGGTCGCCGCCGCCGGCCGGATGCAGCACCTGCACCTGGATGGTGCGGCCCATGGCCGCGGAGTCGATGAAGATCGCCGAGCGAGTGGCGCTCAGCTGGTCGACGCGGACGACCTGGCCCGCGTGCGCGATTGCCGGTGGGGCGGCCACCGGATAAAGCAAACCTGCAGCGATCGCCAAAACAGCTGCGGCAACGACTCTTCGACGCATGGCCCCACCTTCATCAGCCCACCACAATCACCATCAAACGTAACTCGAGTGGCTATTGTGATGCGCGGGAATGAAGTTATGGCGTGTCGTTGGCTAACCACACGGTTCGGATATGGTAATGCGCATCGGCTATCAGTCGGCCGCGATTCGGGACAGTGCGCCCCGGATCGATCCCGCCAGGTAATCCAGGTCCGCGCGCGCCGGACTGGTCGGCCGCGCCCGCAGCCCGAATCCGTCGCCCGGGGTGCGGGGAATCACGTGCAGATGCACATGAAAGACCTCCTGCCCCGCCGTGACCCCGTCGGCCAGGAAGAAATTCACTCCGTCACAGTGCACCTCGGACTCCCGCAGGCCCGCCGCGATGCGCTGTCCCACCTGAAACAGCTTGCCGCCCAACGCCGGATCCAGCTCCGCCAGGCTCCGGGCGGGCGTCTTCGGAACCACCAGCACATGCCCTGGCGTCACCGGCCGAATATCCATGAACGCCAGGCAATCCTCGTCCTCGTACACCTTGGACGACGGTGCCCGCCCGGCAACGATGTCGGAGAAGATCGTGTAAGGGTTCATGCCCGCAGAGCCTAGAGCCGCCCGGCAACGCGATCGCCCCCGGCTCCATTCCGGAGCCGGGGGCGAGATTCGAGAGTCGTTGTATCCCTAGAGGATCGGCGACGGCGTGTAGCGGGCGGCCTCCGGATTCGCGTCGACCAGCTTCTGGACCTGGGCGATCACATCGGCGGTCTGCGCCTCGGCCGCGCCGATGAAGGCGGAACGGTCCGCCAGGGCCGCATCCAGGGCGGCCCGGTCCAGCGGCATGCGGTCGTCGGTGGCCAGACGGTCCAGCAGATCGGGTTCGCGGCCCTGCTCGCGCATGGCCAACGCGACCGCCACCGCGTGCTCCTTGATGACCTCGTGGGCGGTCTCGCGGCCCACGCCCGCGCGCACCGCCGCCATCAGGATGCGGGTGGTGGCCAGGAACGGCAGGTAGCGGTTGAGCTCGCGGTCGACCACGGCCGGGTACGCGCCGAACTCGGCCAGCACGGTCAGGAAGGTCTCCATCATGCCGTCGATGGCGAAGAAGGCGTCCGGCAGCGCGACCCGGCGCACCACCGAGCAGAACACGTCGCCCTCGTTCCACTGGGCGCCCGCCAGCTCGGCCGCCATCGAGCCGTAGCCGCGCAGCACCACCTGCAGGCCGTTGACGCGCTCACACGAGCGGGTGTTCATCTTGTGCGGCATGGCCGAGGAACCCACCTGGCCGGGCTGGAAGCCCTCGGTGACCAGCTCGTGGCCCGCCATCAGGCGAATGGTGTGCGCGAACGAGGACGGGCCCGCACCCACCTGCACCAGCGCGGAGAGCACATCGTGGTCCAGCGAGCGAGGGTAGATCTGGCCCACGCTGGTGAACACATTCGCGAAGCCCAGGTGGCCGGCCACCTTCTGCTCCAGCTGCGCCAGCTTGACCGCGTCGCCGCCGAGCAGATCCAGCATGTCCTGCGCGGTGCCCATCGGACCCTTGATGCCGCGCAACGGGTATCGGTCGATCAGCTCCCGCAGCCGGGTCAGCGCGATGAGCAATTCGTCTGCGGCGGAAGCGAATCGCTTGCCGAGGGTGGTGGCCTGCGCCGCCACATTGTGCGAGCGGCCCGCCATCACCAGCGTCTGATACTGGGCGGCCCGCTCCGCCAGCCGGGCCGCGATGGCCACGCCGTGGCCGTACACGTGCTCGAGCGACAGCCGGATCTGCAGCTGCTCCACATTCTCGGTGAGATCCCGCGAGGTCATGCCCTTGTGCACGTGCTCGTGCCCCGCGAGCGCGTTGAACTCCTCGATTCGGGCCTTCACATCGTGCCGGGTAACCCGCTCGCGCTCCGCGATCGACTTCAGATCCACCCGATCGATGACCCGCTCGTAGTCGTCGACGACCCCCGCCGGAACATCCACCCCCAACTCGGCCTGGGCCCGCAACACCTCCAGCCACAACCGCCGCTCGAGTACGATCTTGTTCTCGGGCGACCACAGATGAACCAGCTCGGGGCTGGCGTAGCGGGTGGCAAGGACGTTCGGCACAAGACTCACGTTGTCCCAGTTTACCGGTGGGTTTCCCGCCGGTTTGCCCCGCCGTCATCGCGGCGGAGGTTCGCCCCGGCCGGGGCGGCCCCAGGCCGCCCTGGGAGGCCCCGGGAGTTGGGCAGAGTTGTGCCGGCGGGGCGTTATGCCGGTGGGGCGACGATGTCGATGATCTCGAGGAGCGCGCCCCGCGCCATGCGCCGGGGCTGCGGGTCGAGTTCACCGAGCGCGGTCACCACCGCCCCATCGACGACCGCCACCAGGCGGCGGGTCTGTTCGGCGCGCACCACACGGTCGGAGCGACGCAGCACGTCGGTCAGCAGCTCGTCCAGCTGCGCGCGTAGTCGCAGCTGGACCTCTCGTAGTTCCGGGTGCCGGGCGGACGCGACCGAGCGCTCGTAGCGGGCGATCAGCTGGCCCCGCGCGTCCAGGTCCTGAATCTCCGGACCCACCAACAGGTCCAGCACCAATTCCACGGTGGCCTCCGCCCCGCGGCGGCGGTGCGTTACCTCGCCGACGCGGCGGCGCATGGCCTCCAGTTCGGCATTGCCGGAGAACTCGACCGCACGCGCGATCAGATCCTCGAGCGATTCGAAGTAGTAGGTGGTCGACGCGAGCGGCAGCTCCGCCCGGGTTGCCACCGAGCGGTGCCGGACCGCTTCGAAGCCACCTTCGAGCAGGAGCTCGGCGGCGGCACAAACCAGCGCTTGGCGACGCCGTTCGCCTTTCGGAGTCGTCGCAGTGGTCACGGTGCAATCGTGCCAGTCATCACCGGCGCTGTGTTCATTTTGCCCACTGCGCTCAATCTCCTTGGCAGATCAGGCCAAATACCGTTCCAATCGGTCCAGTGCCTCTTCGATGTCGGCGCCGGCTCCGGCGAACGAGAAGCGAACCGTGTGATGGCCGTTGCGAGTGTCGAAGTCGATGCCGGGCGCCAGCGCCACACCGGTGGCGTCGAGCACCTCGGTGCACCAGCGCATCGAATCATCGGTCAGGTGAGCGATATCCGCGTAGGCATAGAACGCGCCGTCGGCGGGGGCGAGGTCGGTGATGCCGAGCTTGGGCAGACCCGACAGCAGCAGCTGGCGATTCGCCGCATAGCGCCGCACATGACCGTCCAGTTCGGCTTTGGCCTCCGCGCCGAACGCGTGCACCGCCGCGAACTGAGAAATAGCCGGGGGGCACACCGTCATGTTGGACGCCAGTCGCTGCAGTGCCGGGCGCAGCGATTCCGGCACCAGCATCCAGCCCAGCCGCCAGCCGGTCATGGAGAAGTATTTGGACACCGAGCCGATGACCACCGACTCCCGAGAGGTCTCCCAGGCCGAGGAGGTCGGCTCGGTGTCGGCGTAGACGATGCCGTGGTAGATCTCATCGGAGATGAGCAGCGTCCCGTGCTCGTCGCACCAGCGGGCCAGCGCCGCCAGCTCCTCCGGCGCGATCATGGTCCCGGTCGGATTGGCCGGGCTCGCCACGATCAGGCCCGCGGGCGGCTCCGGCAGCGCCTCCAGCATGGCCACGGTCGGCTGGAACCGGGTCTCCGGCCCACAGTCCAGTTCGGCGACGTCGCAGCCCAGCGCGGTCAGCGTGTTCCGGTAGGCCGGATAGCCCGGCCGGGCCACCACCACGGTGTCGCCGGGATCGAAGGCCGCCAGGAAGATGAGGGTGAACGCGCCGGAGGAACCGGTGGTCACCACGACATCGTCCGCGTCCACGCGCACCCCGTAGGTGCTGCGATGATGCTCCGCGATGGCCTCCCGCAGCGCCAGGGTCCCGAATGTCTCGGTATAGCCCAGCAATTCGGAATCCATGGCCGCCTTGGTGGCGCGCAAAACCGGCGCCGGAGCGGGCGTGGACGGCTGCCCCGCGGCCAGCACCAGCACATCTCCGCGTGTCCGGGCCCGTTCAGCTGCTGCTTTCCAGACGTCCATCACGTAAAAAGGTGGGATGGCCGACCGGCGAGATTCGATACGCACTCGACAGACGGTAGAGCACCCGCTCCCCCGCCCGTCCGGGAACTGCCACCCGAATGCCTGAGGAGGCGGCTGTGCAGGGGGGACCAGCAACCACCGGGACCACCCCGGAGGCCGACCCGCACCCACCCGAATCCGCGCCGCCGCGGACAGACGGCGCGACGCACAGCTACACGCCGGGTGTCCGGTCGCAGCTGGCATTCCAGGACGAGCCGTCGCGGAGTCAGGAGGCGCTGGAACGGGTCCGGCGGGCGGTGGTCCGGCTCGCGGGACGGGCGATCACCTGGCTGCGGATATACGCGCCGATCGCGCGGGAACGCGCCATCGAGCTGTGGGCCCGGCGGCCGCGCTCGTGGACCGAGACCGTCGAGCTGGTGCGGCGGGGCCGAGCCGAAGCACGGCGACAGTGGCCGGTGCTGCGCGCGTGGAGCATTCGGCACCGGGTGCTGATCGGCGGCGTGGTCGCGGTGCTGGTGTTCGCGAGCGCGGACGGCACACTGGGCCTGCTGCCCACCGACGCCGAGGTGGGTCCCGGTGTGGCGCTGCGGGTTCCGGTGCAGTATCCGCTGCAGGTACAGGCCTCCCCGGAGACGTCGAAGCGGTATCTGGACGCCATCAACAACGGTGAGCATCTGCGCGAGCAGGCGGTGGTCTCGGCGGCCGCGGCGGCCACGCTGGAACGCGCCAAGGCGGAGGCCGCGGCGGCCGTCGCCGGGCAGCCGCAGCCGTGGATGACGCCGTCGCCGGACAGTTCGCTGCCGCCCGGCTTCGTGATTCCCGGCGCCGGCGGGTTCGCGCTGCCCGCGAAGGGCGTGTTCACCTCCGGATTCGGGGCGCGCTGGGGCACCTTCCACGCGGGCATCGACATCGCCGCGCCGCTCGGCTCACCGATCTACGCGGTGGCGGCGGGCACCGTCATCGACGCGGGCCCGGCCCAGGGCTTCGGGCTGTGGGTGCGCATCCGCCACGACGACGGCACCATCTCCGTCTACGGGCACATGTACGACTTCTCGGTGTCGGTCGGCGAGCGCGTCCCGGCGGGCCTGCAGATCGCGCGCATCGGCAACCGCGGCGACTCCACCGGACCGCACCTGCACTTCGAGATCGTCATCAACGGCCAGCACGTGGACCCGCAGCCCTGGCTGGCCCAGCACGGCATCATCCTCTGACCCGCCGCTCCCCCGCCTCCCCGAAACTTCAGCGCACGGCTCGGGAGCCGTTGACCGTTGGCGACGCGTGCTGGTGGTTCAGGGCCGAGACAATTTCGGACGTACCCGGCGAGTTACCCCGATCGGTACGAAATCAGTTGTCGCGCCGGCATTCGAATTCAGGCGCGGATTCGGACGTCGGGTCGTCGGCCTTCAGGCGGAGGTCGGGACGGTGATGCGGCCCTCGGTGGCGGCCAGGGCGATGTCGGTGCGGAAGTGGCCGCCCGGCAGCTTGATTCCGGCCAGCCGCTCGTAGGCGTTCTTGCGGGCCTCGGCGAGATCCGCGCCCTGGCCGACGATGGCGAGCACGCGGCCGCCCGCGGACACCAGCGCGCCGTCCTCACGCTGCGCGGTGCCGGCGTGCAGCACCTCGGATTCGGTTCCGGTGCCGGTGGATTCGGCCCCGGTGATGACATCGCCGCTGCGCGGGCGGGCCGGGTAGTTCTCGGCGGCCAGCACCACGGTGACGGCGGCGCCGTTCTTCCAGCGCGGCGCGGACACCTGGTCCAGGGTGCCGGTCGCGGTGGCGTACAGCAGCTCGCCCAGCGGGCTGTCCAGCATAGCCAGCACGGCCTGCGTCTCGGGATCGCCGAAGCGGCAGTTGAATTCGACCACGGCCGGCCCGGCCTGCCCGACGGCGAGACCGGCGTACAGCAGGCCGCTGAACGGCACGCCGCGGCGAACCATCTCGGCCGCAACGGGTTTCACCACATCGTCGACGATGGCCTGCAGGGTCTGGTCCGGCAGCCACGGCAGCGGCGTGTACGCGCCCATGCCGCCGGTGTTCGGCCCGGTGTCGCCGTCGCCGACCCGCTTGTGGTCCTGGGCGGGCAGCAGCGGCACCACGGTCTCGCCGTCGACCAGGCAGAACAGCGACACCTCGGGGCCGTCGAGGAACGACTCCAGCAGCACCGGGTGACCCTGCTCGAGCAGTTCGGCGCCGTGCTCGCGGGCCACCGACCGGTCCGGGGTCACGACGACGCCCTTGCCGGCGGCCAGGCCGTCGTCCTTGACCACCCAGGTCGGCCCGAAACGATCCAGCGCCGCATCCAATTCGCCCGGATGATCGACGATCTCGCTGTGCGCGGTGCGCACTCCGGCCGCGTTCATGACGTCCTTGGCGAAGGCCTTCGAGCCCTCGATCCGCGCGGCGGCGGCGGACGGGCCGAACGCCGGGATGCCAGCGGCCCGCACCGCGTCGGCCACGCCGAGCACCAGCGGCACCTCGGGTCCGACCACGACCAGATCGACACCGAGGTCCTGGGCGAGGGCGGTCACCTCCGCCCCGGAGGTGGCGTCCACCGCACGCACCTCGGCGTGCTGGGCGATGCCGGCATTGCCGGGCGCCGCATACACGGCGGACACCGCCGGGTCCTTGCGCAGTGCCAGGACGAGGGCATGTTCACGGGCTCCGGAACCAATGACGAGTACGCGCACGGCAGACAGCTTAAAGGGCTGGGCAGACGCAACCGGTGGCGGTCTGTTGTGCGTTCGCGCGGGGGTGTCCTTCCCCGCGTAAGGTCCGGGGCATGGCTTCTGTTTTCTCCGCAATCATCGACGGTCAGCTGCCGGGCCGGTTCGTCTGGGAGGACGACGAATTCGTCGGCTTCCTCACGATCGCCCCGGTGACGCAGGGGCACACGCTGGTGGTGCCGCGCAAGGAGATCGACCAGTGGCAGGACGTCGATCCGGGCACCTTCGCTCGCCTGACCGCGGTCGCCCAGAAGATCGGCCAGGCCGTGCGGGCCGCGTGGGACGCCCCGCGGGCGGGCCTGCTCATCGCCGGTCTCGAGGTGCCGCACCTGCACATGCACGTCTTCCCGGCCTTCCACCTGGGTGACTTCGACATCAGCGGGGCGGACCCGGAACCCAGCAAGGAATCCCTCGACGAGGCGCAGGCCATGATCAAGCAGGCCCTGCGCGACCTCGGCTACGGCGCGAACGTCCCGGAGTGAGCTGAGATCCCGACGTTCCCGTGCCCGCCAGTCGCCGGCACGGGGACCGTCGGGAACGCAGCAACTGATCTCGTGAGGATCGGGGCAACTCCTCGGGTACGCCCAAAATTTGTTCGGCTCCCCACCGCCGGCACGCATGCACGACCCCGACGGCTCTCAGCCGGGCGCAGAAGGCCCGGAGAGGCGGGACGGTTCGCGCGGCAACCGGACGGTGAAGGTGGTGCCCTCCCCCGGCGCGCTGGTCACCGACACCTTGCCGCTGTGCGCGGCGACCAGTGCATGCACGATGGAAAGCCCGAGTCCGGTACCGCCGCTGTCCCGGCTGCGGGACGCGTCGGTGCGATAGAAGCGTTCGAAGACCCGCTCGGCCTGTTCGGCCTCCAGTCCCGGCCCGGTGTCGGCGACCTCGATGAGCACCTCGTCGGCGGCCGGGGTGAGCCGCACTGTCACCTCCGCCTCGGGCGGGGTGTGCACCAGCGCGTTGTTGATCAGGTTGGCCAGCACCTGCCGCAGCCGCGTCTCGTCGCCGAGCATCTCCAGAGTGCCGGGCCCGGGCCGGATTTCGAGGTCGATCTTGCGTTCGGGCCCCTCCGGGCGCTGGGCTGCCGCCAGGGCACGCGCACTGTGCACGGCATCGCTGGCCATCATGAGCAGGTCCAGCGGCCGCCGTTCGACCGGTCGCTGCGCGTCCAGCCTGGCCAGCATGAGCAGGTCCTCGACCAGCAGCCCCATCCGCTTGGACTCGCGTTCGATGCGGTCCATCAGCATGTCCGGATCGGTGATCGCGCCCTGCCGGTACAGCTCGGAGAAGCCCTTGATGGTGGTGAGCGGGGTGCGCAGTTCGTGGCTGGCGTCGGCGATGAAGCGCCGCATCTTGGCCTCGGAGCGGCGCGCCGCCTCCTCGGAGGCCTCGGTGGCGGCGAAGGCCTGCTGAATCTGGGTCAGCATGGTGTTCAGCGATTGTGAGAGGTGGTCGACCTCGGTGTCGGTGCCGCGCACCGGAACTCGCTGATGCAGGTCACCGCCCGCGATGGCGGCCGCGGTGCGCTCGACCTCCCGCAGCGGCCGCAGACTGCGCCGGATCACGATGCGCGCCACCGCCGCCAACGCCGCGAGCACCAGCGCCCCGATCACCAGTTGCAGCACGATCAGCTTGTCCAGCAGCGAGTTCGTCTCGTCCATGCGCAGCGCGATGGTGCTGGTGCCGTACTCGTTGACGGTCCGCAGCACCCGCCACTCCTCGGTGGACGCGCCGACCGATCCGACGGTCTCCGGCCGATTGCCCAGATCCGCGGGCACCTCGGGCTGCTGCACGCCCGCCGACAGGCTCAGCGTGACCTGGCCCGTCGAATCCTGCACCTGCACCCAGTACAGGTGCGGCGGCCGTTCCCGTCCGCGCACGGTAGGCAGCGGTTCGGGGCGTTGCGCGCCGGGCGCCGCCCAGCTGTGAGCGGCGTCGTAGAGCTGCCGGTCGATGCGTTCGACCAGCACATTGCGCATCAGGGAGGTGACCGCGATACCCGAGACCAGCAGCCCGAATCCGACCAGGGACACCAGCGCGAGTACCAGGGTGGTGCGCAGCGGCACCGCGGCGAGCCGGTCGGCGAGCCTGCCCCGGAGACTGCGAGCCGTGCCTTTGCCATCGACCGGCGGGGCAGCGTTCACGCGTTGGCCGTCTTACCGCGGGGCTCCCGCATGACGTAGCCGACCCCGCGCAGGGTGTGGATGAGCCGATCCGGTCCGGTGTCGACCTTCTTGCGCAGGTAGGACACGTAGGTTTCGACCACGCCGACCTCACCGCCGAAGTCGTAGCGCCACACGTGGTCCAGGATCCGCGGCTTGCTCAGCACCGTGCCGGCATTGACCAGGAAGTACCGCAGCAGCGTGAACTCGGTGGGCGACAGGGCAACCGGTTCGCCCGCCTTCCACACCTCGTGGGTGTCGTCATCGAGTTCGATATCGGCGAATCGCAGCCGCGATGTCTTGGTCTCCGGCGCCGAGCGCCCGGACCGCCGCAGAATCACCCGCAGCCGCGCCACCACCTCTTCGAGGCTGAACGGCTTGGTGACGTAGTCGTCGGCCCCCAGCGTCAGCCCGGTGATCTTGTCATCCACGTCGTCCCGCGCGGTCAGGAACAGCACCGGTGCGTCGATTCCGTCGGCCCGGAGCCGCCGCAGCAGCCCGAAGCCGTCCATCCCGGGCATCATCACATCGATGATCAGTGCATCCGGCCGGAACGTCTTGGCCTTGTCCAGCCCCTCGGTGCCGCTCGCGGCGCTCGCGACCTCGAAGCCTTGATACCGCAGGCTCACCGACAGTAGCTCGACGATCATGGGCTCGTCGTCAACGACGAGCACCCTCGCCTCCGATTCGCGCGACTGAACGGACACACCTGTCATAAGGCCATATTCTGCGCTTCCCCCGCGAAGAACCTGGCCCTTCCCTGGGAGTTTCCTGCGAGGAGCGCACCAACCCCGGGTGGCGCTGCGGGGCCGCGCCCCGGACCTCGGAACGACAGCAGGGCGAGGACCCGGAGGTCCTCGCCCTGCTTGTCTGCTGAGCCCCCTGTCAGGATTGAACTGACGACCTTCGCTTTACAAGAGCGGTGCTCTACCACTGAGCTAAGGAGGCGGAAAACGGTGCCATCATAACCGGGGTAGCCGGCTGCGCGGAAAAGCCGGCGTCCCAGTCGGAACGATGCTGCGTGGAAGACCGGAGCGCGGCCGGGCGACGCTCGTGGCATCGGCCGGCCGCGTTCGGAAGCCGTTCGCGCAGTATCGGACTAACCGCAGGGTGTCAGGACTGAGCCGCCTGACGAGCCGCGTCGTCCGCCGCCATGGCGTCACGCAGGCTCTTCGGACGCATGTCGGTCCAGTTCTTCTCGACGTACTCGACGCACGCGGCGCGGCTGTCCTCGCCGAAAACGACTCGCCAACCCGCCGGAACCTCGGCGAAGGCGGGCCACAGGGAGTGCTGTTCCTCATCGTTGACCAGGACGAAGAACCGGCCGTCTTCGTCATCGAAGGGATTGGTGCTCATTTCACCTCACTGGATACTGGCGCTGTGTACGGGAACGTAGACGGATCGTCCAGCCACCGCAGTGATGGAACGAGCCCCCGACGTTGATTCGACCCTAGCAAGGCAGGCGTTACCGCTGGGCGGTTACCTGCACTTCATTCAGGCTGCGAAGAATTCGAGCAGGATCTTGTTGACGGCCTCCGGTTGTTCCAGGTAGCCGAAGTGTCCGGCGTCGGGAACCTCCTGGTAACGGGCTCCCGGAATGATATCGGCGACCTCGCGGGAAAGGTAGGGCGGGATCATCCGGTCGTCCGCGAAGCCCATGGACAGGCAGGGCACGGTGATGGCCGGGTAGGCCTGTGTGCGGTCGAAATCGTGGTCCATGCGCCGCTGGGCGCGCACTCCGGGCGATGCCGGGCCGCCGGTGAATTCGAACAGGTCGAGCCAGTCGCGGGCGGCGTGCGGGTCGGCCATGGTTGCCGGGGAGAGGTTCATGATGGCGGTCATGGCGGCCTCGTATCTGGCGGGCAGCCGCATGCCGGAAGCGTCCAGTTCGTGTTCGCCGAACGAGAGCGTCTTCTGGAACTGGTCGAGCCGGGCGTGTCCCGCCATGAAGACGGCCTTGCGGACCAGCTCGGGCCGGGCCAGCGCGAGTTCCTGCGCGACACGCGCGCCCATGGACTGCCCGACCACCAATGCCGGTCCCTCGCCGAGGAATTCGATGAGGGCGGCGGTGTCACGCACGAGGTCGTCGATGGTGATCCCGTCCGGGGATTCGAAGGACGGTGCGATGCCGCGGTTGTCGAACGTACAGACCCGGTATCCGGCGGAGATCAGTGCCGGAACCTGGTGCAGTTCCCATACCCGGCCGCCGCTGCCGGTGCCCATGATCATGACGACCAGCGGTGCGGAGCCCTTCACGTCCGTGCCCCGGGATGCGTCTCCCTTGACCTGGTAGTTCAGCGAGATTCCGTTCACCGTCGCCAACGGCATGCTTGCGACCCCTTCACCATGTGTCCGATTCTTAGGTTCGTTCACCGTATAGCCATCCGACTTCGAAACGTTTCGCTCGGCACCGCCGACCGGCGCGTCGCATGAATTCCGACCGGATGGTCCCGTTGATACGGACGATTGCGGTTAGGGCTCGCAATGTACGCAGCGGGTGGCCTCGACTTTCCTGGCAGATACGATGGACTCCTCGCACCGAGCAGACTTCCCCGAGAGGACATGAGATGGCCGCGAAGACCGGCGCAAACGACATCGCGGACGACGATCTGGAACCGCTCGCCGACGAAACCGCTCGACAGGCCCAGCGCGTGGTGGCCGCCTACGCCACCGATGCCGACGAGTGCCGCATGCTGCTGTCCATGCTGGGCATCGGTCCGACGCGAGGCGAATGACCCGTGCATCCGGATAGCTCCGGCTCCGGTTTCGTCGTCGTCGCCAACCGGCTTCCGGTCGACCTGGAGCGACTACCCGATGGAACCACTCGCTGGAAGCGCAGCCCCGGCGGCCTGGTGACCGCGCTGGAACCGGTACTGCGCAACAACAGGGGCGCCTGGGTCGGCTGGGCCGGCGTCCCGGATGTGGATCTGGATCCGATCGTCGAGGACGGTCTGGAACTGCATCCGGTGCCGTTGTCGGGCGACGAGGTCGCCGATTACTACGAGGGTTTCTCCAACGCGACGCTGTGGCCGCTGTATCACGACGTGATCGTGCGGCCGGTCTACGACCGCCAGTGGTGGCAGGCGTACGTGCAGGTGAACCGCCGTTTCGCCGAGTACACGGCCAAGGTGGCCGCCGAGGGCGCGACGGTGTGGGTACAGGACTACCAGCTGCAGCTGGTGCCGAAGATGCTGCGCATGCTGCGCCCGGATCTGACCATCGGCTTCTTCCTGCACATTCCGTTCCCGCCGGTGGAACTGTTCATGCAGATGCCGTGGCGCACCGAGATCGTCGAGGGCCTGCTGGGCGCCGACCTGATCGGTTTCCATCTGCCGGGCGGCGCGCAGAACTTCCTGTATCTGGCCAGAAGGCTGGCCGGGCAGCCCACGTCGCGCGGCAATGTGGGCGTGCGCTCGAAACTCGGTGTGGTGCAGGTGGGTTTCCGCACCGTGCGGGTGGGCGCGTTCCCGATCTCCATCACCTCCACCGAGCTGGACGAGTATTCACGCCGGCGCGGGGTGCGGGAGCGGGCCGCGAAAATCCGTGCTGAGCTGGGCAATCCGAAGACGATCCTGCTGGGTGTGGACCGCCTGGACTACACCAAGGGCATCGACATCCGGCTGGCCGCGCTGGAGGAGCTGTTGCACGACGGCCGGATCGATCCGGCGGACACGGTGATGGTGCAGCTGGCCACGCCGAGCCGCGAGCGGGTCGAGTCCTACAAGCAGATGCGCGGCGATATCGAACGCCAGGTGGGACGGATCAACGGCGAGTTCGCCCGGGTGGGTTATCCGGTGGTGCACTACCTGCACCGGCCCATCCCGCGCGAGGAGCTGATCGCGTTCTTCGTGGCCGCCGACGTCATGGTGGTGACACCGCTGCGCGACGGCATGAACCTGGTCGCCAAGGAGTACGTGGCCTGTCAGGGCAGCCTCAACGGCGCGCTGGTGCTGAGCGAATTCACCGGTGCGGCAGCGGAATTGCGGCAGGCCTACCTGTGCAATCCGCACGATCTCGACAGCGTCAAGGACGCCCTGATCGGCGCGATCGACGACGACCGCGACACCCGTCGCCGTCGGATGCGTTCGATGCGGCGCCAGGTCCTCACCCATGACGTCGACCGGTGGGCGCGTGCCTTCCTCGACGCCCTGGCCACCGATCGCGTCGCCGGCAGCGCCCTGCTGACCGACGACGACGTGGATCCGGATCTGAGCCGCTGACCCGGTCTAAGGCGAACGCCCCCTGAGGATTTCAGGGGGCGTTCGGCGTGCCGGGCCTAGTCCGACTCGCCGTCGAGTTGGTCGAACCGGTAGGCGACTCCGGTGAGCCGTTCGGATTCGGCCCACAGCTGGGCCGCCAGCTCGGGATCGCGGGTGCGCTCCCCGGCCGTGTCCGGCACCGGATAGCCCTTGGTCGAGCCGGTCGGGCCGTAGAAGTCACCGCCGCGCACACCGGGGTCGGTGGCGGCGCGCAGGCTCGGCAGCGCACCCATCTCGACGCTCTGCATGACGATCCGGAACACCCAGCGCAGCGATGGCCGGGACAGGAAGGCGACTGCGGGACCGAAGTTCTGGGCGAAGTCGGATTCGGCGGCGCCCGGGTGGGCCAGCACCGAGATCAGCCGGCTGCCGGTGCCGTTGAGCTGCCGCTGGAGTTCGAATCCGAAGCTGGCGTTGGCCTGCTTGGACTGCGCGTAGACGGGGTAGGCCTTGTAGGTGCGCCGCTCGTAGGTGAGGTCGTCGAGGTCGAGCCAGGTGCCCTTCTGCGCGGGGACCCCGCTGGTCACCGTGACGACGCGGGCCTGCGGAGCCGCGTGCAGTAGATCGAGCAGGAGTCCGGTGAACGCGAACGGGCCCAGATGGTTTGTGCCGAAGGTGGTTTCGAACCCATCCTCGGTGACGGTCCGCTCCCGGCACAGCGTGCCCGCATTGTTCACCAGCAGATCGATCTGCCCGAAGTCGTCGTGCAGCCGTGCCGCGGCCCGGTGGACCGATTTCAGCGACGTCAGATCCAGTTCCACGAGCGGCAATTCGGCGTCCGGCGCGGTCCGGCGGATGGTTTCCGCCGCGGCCGCGGCCTTGTCGGCATTGCGGCAGGCCAGGACCACCCGGGCGCCGTGTTCGGCGAGCCGCAGCGCGGTTTCCAGCCCCAGCCCGGCACTGGCCCCTGTCACAATGGCGGTGCGCCCCTGCAGATTCGGGATGTCGGCGGCAGTCCACGGTGCCTTCTTGTTCTCCACGTGCTGCATCCTGACCGGTCGGGTTTCACTCAACTCTGTGACCTTAACCCGGTCGCCGGTGGGCCGCAGCCGCGCCGCGGCCCCTACGCGAAGGTGAGCCGCGCGATCAGATGGCGGTGGTTCCGGACCAGCGGCAGCCTGCGCTGCAGGCCGAGTGCGGCTTCTGGTAGATGACCGCGCAGCGCACCTCGAGCATCACCGGTGAGCACCAGCCGCGTCCGGGACCCGGTGTGTCCGGGCAGTATTCGAGGGCA
The DNA here is from genome assembly GCF_050942175.1 of Nocardia sp. CA-151230. NCBI lineage: Bacteria > Bacillati > Actinomycetota > Actinomycetes > Mycobacteriales > Nocardiaceae > Nocardia > Nocardia sp. CA-151230. The sequence goes on along the minus strand of NZ_CP192061.1, from coordinate 617,239 downwards.
TCCAGCCCGATCGGCACCCGCACGGCGCCGCCGGTCACCGGTTGCAGGTCGGAAGCTCCTGATAGCCGGAGACTCCCGGGATCTGCTGCGGCAGCGCGGGTCTGGGCGGCGGTCAGGCCGAAGGGCATGGGCGGCAGCACATAATCCGATCCGCGGGCCAGCTTGGTCCCGTTCAGCGTGCGCTCGGCCAGGCCCGGCAGCTACTCGGGTTCGCTGAACGGATTGTTGCGCTGGTCGGTCAGGCCCACATCAAACCTCCGTTGACATCGAGAATCGCCCCGTTGACGTAGGAGGCGTCGTCGGAGGCGAGGAATACGGCAGCCTGCGCTGCCTCGTCGACCCGCCCGGCCCGGCCCAGGGCGAACCGCTTGCGGTAGGCGGCCCAGACCCGGTCGTTGTCGGCCAACCGGCCGCCCATGCCGGCGTCGAGAATGCCGGGCGAGAGGGCGTTGACCCGGATTCCATACTGCCCCAGTTCGATTGCGCTGGTCCGGGTGAACATCTCGATGGCCGCCTTGGTGGCGCTGTAGCCGGCCGCGCCGACCGCTATCCGACTCGCCATGGACGAGGACATGTTGATGATCACGCCGCCGCGCTCCCGCAGATGCGGCACGGCCGCGCGGGTGCACAGGAAGGTGCCGGTCAGATTGGTGGCGACCATGGCGTCCCAGTCGTGCGGGGCGAGCTGTTCGATCCGCCCGTCCCGGCTCACCCCGGCATTGGCGACCACCACGTCCAGTCCGGACAGCGATTCCGCGGCCGCGGCCATCAGCTGCTCGACCGCCGCCGGATCGGCGACATCGGCCGGATGGAACAGACAGCGGTCCGGGTATTCCTCCTTGAGGAGCTGGTAGTCCCCGGACGTGCGCGCCGAGCACATGACCGACGCGCCTTCCGCGAGAAACGCTTTCGCGATCGCGAAGCCGAGCCCCCGGGTGCCGCCGGTGACGACGGCGGCCTTTCCTTCGAGCCGCATCAGGAGTCCTCCGATTTCGTTCGGGTCAATACCACGTCAGGACCGCCGCCCCGGCGCTCATACCGCCGCCGACGCCGGCCAGCAGAATGCGCTCACCGCGTTGCAGCGGGCGTTCGAGATGGGTGCTGTGCAGGGTGATGGGAATGGAGGCCGCGCCAGTGTTCCCGTAGCGGGGAGCGGTCAGCGGCACCCGGGCGGGATCCACGCCGAGTTCCCGGATACAGGTCTCCAGCAGCCGGGTGTTGGCCTGGTGCAGGATGATCCGGTCCACCTCGGCGAGCGTGAAGCCGGATTCCGCCAGCGCCTCCGCGATGAGTTTGGGCAGCATGGTCAGCACGTAGTCGCGGACCGCGCGGCCGTCCATCCGGAACAGCCGCTCGCCCGCGGGAACCTCCACGAGAGAACGCAGTTCGCCATTGGTGACCAGGCGGCTCGCGTGCAGCCCGTAGCCCGGCGGCACCGGTCCGACCAGGGTCGCGCCCGCGCCGTCACCGAACAGGCTCACGGTCTTGCGGTCTGCGCGGTTCATGATCCGCGAGTAGATGTCGGCTCCGACGACAAGTGCCGGGTCCGCCCGCTCCCCCTCGCGTTCCAGCAGTCCGGCGGCGACGGTCAGGGCGAAGAGGTAGCCGACGCACACCGAGTTCAGATCGAAGGCGGGTATGCCGGTGAGCCCCAATTTGTGTTGCAGCGCAGCGGCTGTCGCGGGCTGCGGCTGATCCCCGGTCGAGGTGGCGACGATGACGCTGCCGATCCGCGGCCAGGTCTCCCTGGGCCCGAGCAGATCGAGGGCCGCCCGGTGGGCCAGATCGGAGGTGGCCGTCTCCGATCTGGCGTACCGCCGGGTGTCGATGCCGGTGCGTTCGCCCACCCACGCCGGGGTGGTGCCCGCCCACTCCGCGATGGTGGCATTGCCGATCTCGGCGGGCGGCACGTAGGCGCCGGTGCGCAGGATTCCGACCGCCATCACAGGCACACCGGTAGTTCGGCCAGCTGCCAGACCGCGGACCCGCTGTGCCAGCGCACCTGCAGACCCAGTGATCTCGTTGTCCCCGACGGGTATCGATGTACTGGACACCGCAGCATATCCATAGAACCCCCTATCATCGCCGTAACGCGTGACTGTGCCACTCCGCCAACCAGTTTCACGGCCGAGCTGTTTCCGATTGCCGCGCGTCCACGCAGATCTATTGCGTCTCAGCGACTTTCAACACCCATGAACCCACCCACCCCTTCGCACTGTAACTTGTTCTACAGCTTGATGCAGAGCTTGGGTCGGCAAATCCGCTGTGACCAAACACATATGGACCCACGGACATCTTTTGACTAGGTCGCGTTTCACTTCTGGGAGTGCAATGGATTTCGTCGAGAGTGCATCCGATCCCGTCCCAGCCCGTTCGCGGCGGCCGAAGACCGGCTCAGGTACCGGTTGCGGCGCTACTTTCCGGAGTATCCAGCCGCGGTCCCGGCCGTCCTGCTGGTGCCGCCGCTCCTGGTGACCGCCAAGGTCTTCGACCTGCATACCGAGACCGGGGCCATGTGCGCGAGCTTCTCGAAGGAAGCAGCAACGAAAAGAACCAGAAACAAATGTCTTTCGTGATTCCAACCGTGAAACCCTGGATACCCCATTGCGCATCGGCGCTGTGCCGCGCACCGCCCGTGTGGGACACGCTTCCAAATCTGGAGCCGGTTTCAGAAGGTGTCAACGCGGCCAATTCCGAAAGTTGCTGTAACTCCACGTACTTCGATACATTGCCCGGCATAGGCTGCCGAAAAAGCGCGCAGCCCCGGATCGCGTCCGGAGCTGCGCGCTTGATGGGAATCGAGGAGGATCGGCTCAGATCGGCTTGACGTCGGAGACGAGCCAATGACCGCTCTGCTTGGTGAGTTCCACCTGCAGTCGATCGCTCATGAGCGTGTCCTGCGGCGTGTCGGCGCTCGAGAACCGCTGATCCGCGATGACGAGCACGGTGGCGCGGTCACGGGTGGTCGAGATGACCCCGGTCGCCTGAACCGTGGTCTGGACGGAGAGCTTCTTCTCCTTGGCCGCCGGGATGGCCTGCTCGTGGATCACCTTCAGGTAGGAGTCCTTGTAGTCGCTGGTGAGCTTGTCAGCGACGGCCGGTAGGTCCTTCTCGGCGGAATCGTAGTTGTAGGTGAACAGCGACTCCACCGTGTCCGCCGCGAAAGCGGTTGCGGAGGAACGATTCTGCTCGGCCTGACGCTCGGACCAGAACCGGTCCCCGACCAGTGAGCCGACTACGACGGCTGCCACGAGCAGGATGCCGGCGGCGGCAATGACAATCGAACGCACGGTGAGCTTCACGGCACCAACTCCATCGACGAGGCGGTCACGGAGTCGCCCTTCCGGGTGACGGTCACCCGGAAGCGGTAGTCCTTCTGCATGGGCCCGTTGGACGCGACATTGGAGACCGTCTGCTGCGCGAGCAGCAGCACGGTGGCCGAGTCCTTGTCATCGCGTTCGATCGCCGCGGAGATGACCTTGCCGGAGGACTGTACCTTCAACTGCTCGAACAGCTTCTTGTACTCGTCCTTGTTGGTCGCGTACTCGTCCTTGAGACCGCCGCCGGCGACCGAGAGCAGACGGTCGATGTCCTGATCGGCGGTGTCGCTCTTGACGGTGACCATGTCCAGGTACGCCTGCTTGGCCACCTGCACGTATTCGGCGCGCCGGTCGCGCAGCGCGTCCGCGCGGTTCTGGTGGTAGAAGAACAGGCCACCCGAACCGATCAGCACGAGCGCGGAAACCAGGGCCACCACCGCGGCCACCGAACCCAGCCGCCCGAGCGAGACGTAGATCTTGCGCAGCCGCGAGTCCGGCTCGCCGTCCTCGGATTCCGCCGCATCCTCGACGGGCTCGTCGTCGGCCACCCCGGACCCGACCACGATTTCCGGCTCCGCGTCAGCGGATTCGGCGTCGATCGGGTCCGCGGCTTTCGCGGGCTTCGACTCTGCGTCTTCGGCCGGCGTCGACTTCGAGGCCTCGGCGGGCTTCGACTCCGCAGTCTCCGCCGGTTTCGACTTCGCGGTCTGCACCGGCTTCGGCACGGCGGTCTCGCCCGCCGCCCCAGCATCGGCAACCGTACTCGGCTCAGCGGCAGTTGTTTCCGGACCGGCGGCTCCGAGCGCCGCCTCCCGGACCTCGATGCCGGTGCGGTCGTCCTCGACGGGCGGGCCCGCCTGCCGGACGACACGCCGCCGAGTGCGGTTTCGATTTGCTGGGTTATCGCTCATCGCGGTGGCTCCTGAAGCAGCTGTTGCCAACTCGACGGGACCTTGGTTGAACCATCTGCATTGACGTCCCCCTGACGGTACACGTGACCGTCGGGTCCGACGAAGGTGCCGGTACTCGGGTCCGAATGCCCGATGAATGGGGTCTTCTGGTTACCGAGCAGCTTATCGAGCGGCTGACCGTTGTTGTCCACCGGCTGGGGATCACCGAACGGCGGGTTGTCACCCTCGGGCACATAGCCGTTCGGGTCGTGGCACAGCGCGGGCGTCGGAGCCCGCTTGCCCGGCACATCGACACAGGGCGTATTGCGGATACCGCGAACGGCTTCCTTCGCGTTCTGCGGCACCTTGCAGTACAGGTTGTCGGGAGTGCCGATCTGGCTCAGATCAGCGGGCGAGCGCCGCTCACTCGGCGGCAGGAAGCCGGTGGTACAGCCCGGCGGGTCATTGAGGCCGAGCATGAAGTCGACCATGGCGCCGTTCGAGACGTCCCCGCGAATGGCGGTGAGCAGCGACGCGAGCAGCGGCGGGTACACGACCAGGATCTGCTCGAGCCCGGCGTGGTACTTGAGCGAGACCTGTCCGACGCTGAGCAGGTTGGCGAGCATGATCGGCAGGGTCGGCTTCAAGTCCTGGAAGGTCTTGTTCACCCGCTGCACCGTGGACGGCGTCTGCTGCAGCACCGCGCGCAGCGACGGATCATGCTGGCGCAGTTGGTCGGTGACCGTCGCGAGGTCCTTGGTCCAGCCGCGGATGGAGTCGGCGGACTGGTTCTGGGTGTCGAGCAGCGGACCGATCTTGTCCAGCAGATCCTTGGTCTGATCGGTGTTGTTCTTCGCCTCCTGCACCAGCAGGGACGCCGAGTCGATGAACCGCTGCAGATCCGGCCCGGCGCCATTGAAGGCGACGAAGGCGTCGTTGATGACCTCTTGCAGCTTGGTGTCCGCGACCGTGGACAGCAGCCGGTCGGCCTGGTCGAGCATGGCGCCGACGTCCTGCGGCAGCTGCGTGCGATCCACCGGGATCACCGCACCGTCGCTCAGGTTGCCGCTGGTGGGGGCGTCCGGCGGAACCAGGTCGACGTACTGTTCACCGACCGCCGAGACGCTCTTCACGTAGGCCCGCACATCGGCGGGGATCTTGTAGTCGCTGTCGATGGACAGCTTGGCGTCGACCCCGGACGGGGTGAGCCGGACCTCATCCACCTTGCCGACATTGGTGCCGCGGTAGGCCACATTGGCGGTCTGGTACAGACCGCCGGTGGCGGCCAATTGCACTGTCACGCCGTAACGTCCGATGCCGAACATGGCCGGCAGCTTCACATAGTTGCCGCCCATGACGGTCAGGCCGATCACGGTCAGCACCGTGAAGATAGCCAGCTGAACCTTGACGAACTTGGTGAGTTTCACTTTCCGTCAGCCCCTTGCTGCGCGGGCACGGTGAGTCCCGGAATGGCCGGCAGGCCCGGAATCGGCGGCAACCCAGCGATACTCGGCGTCGGAGTGGTGGACTCCGCCGGCGGCTTCAGCGGATCCGTCAGCGGATCGCCCTTGCCCTGCGGCGGAGCGGGATGCGTCCCCTCGCCGAGGGTGGCCTGGGCGCCACCGAAGGTGCCGCCCAGCGGGGTTCCGGTCAGGAAGTTCGAATCCAGCCGGGCGCCGGTGAGATCGACCGTCATGAAGAGGTTCATGTAGTCGCCCTTGATGACCTTGTCGATGTTCTTGATCGGGAACGGGAAGGTCAGCAGCCACTGCAGCGAGTCGGCGAGCTTGCCGCCGGTGGCGGCCAGCGACTGCAGCGCCGGCTCGAGATTGGCCAGGTCGGCCTTGAGGTTGTCGCCGCCCTTGTCGATGATCTGCTGCACGATATCGCTCAGACCACCCAGTGCCGTCACGGTTTTGGTGATGTTCTCGCGGCGGTCTGCGAGCACGGTCAGGGCCGGGTGGATCTTGGTGACGGCGTCGGCGACATCGTCCTTCTGCTGCGCCAGCACCCCGGCGAACCGGTCCAGCCCGCTCATGGCGGCGATGATGTCGGTGGTCTGCTTGTCCAGCGTGGTGGTCAGCTGATTCAGCTGCGGCAGCAGGTCGCGGATGGCGTCGGTACGACCCTTGAAGGTCGCGTCGAGCTCCTTGGTGATGGTCTCCACCTGGGAGATGCCGCCGCCGTTGAGCACCACCGACAGCGAGGACAGCGTCTGCTCGGTGGTCGGGTAGGCCCCGGCCCGCTCGAGCGGGATCACATCCCCGGCCTTCAAACGGCCCTGCGCCGGTTCGGTCGTCGGCGCCGCCAGCTCCACATGATTGCTGCCCAGCAGACTGGTCTGCCCGATGCGCGCAATGGCATTGGCGGGCAACGCGACTCCCTTCTCGAGGGAGACGGTCACCAGTGCGTGCCAGTTCTCGACTTTGATACCGCTGACGGTGCCCACGGGCACGTCGTTCACCATGACCGGCGAATTACGGGTCAGGGTGGTCACATTCGGCATCTGGATGTCGACCTGCCAGGAGCCTTCCCCGGTGCCGACCGCACCGGGCATGGGCACCGAGTTCAGCCCGTCCCATTCGCAGCCGCTCACCGCGAGCACCGCGACCAGGCTGATCGCCGCGCCAGCGAGGCGAATCCGTCGGCGGCTCATCATCGTCCACCTCCAGGAACGAGCAGATCGGTCAGGGACTTGGGCGACGCCACCGGTGCGGCGTCGGGTGCGGGCACCTGGCCGGCCAGATCGGGCGTGCTGTAGGTGAGCTGATTCGGGAACGCGTTCTGCTGGGTCAGCGGATTCACCAGCAGCGGCGGGTAGTTCATCATCAGCGATTGGACGACGGGCGCCAGATACTGCTTGCACAGGTCGGCGCTGTGCTGGGAGTCGTTGTTCTCGTTGGCTTCGACCGCACCGCACAGGAAGGCGAAGGGATTGGCGAAGTTCGGAGCGGCCAGAAAGCCGGTGAGCGAGCCCTGGGCGGGCTTGTAGAGCTGGTAGAAGTTCACCAGCGCGGTCGGCGCGGAGTGCATGATCCGCTCGAGTTCGGGCTTCTTGTCGGCGAGCACCTGGGTGGCGTCGGCCAGTCGCTGCACGCTCTCGGTCAGCGCCCCGCCGCGTCCGTCGAGGAACCGCTTCACATCGGCGACCGCGGAATCGAGATTGTCCAGGCCCGAGCCGAGATCGGTGGACACCCCGGCGAGTACCGAGGAGACCGAGGCCAGCCGGCCGCCGAACTGCACGATCTGATCGTTGGACTTGGACAGCACATCGACGAACTGCTGCAGATTGCGAATGGTGCCGAACAGGTCGGTGCGGCCGTCGGAGAGCGTATTCAGCGTGCTGGACAGCTCTTTGAGGGTGTCGCGGAAGGCCTGGGCATTGCCATTGCCGAGGTTGTCGGCGGCGGTGTTGATGACCCGGCCGAAGGAACCCTGCTTGTCCTCACCGATCGGGCCGAGCGCGGTGGACAACTTGGTCAATTCGGCCTTGATGTCATCCCACTCCACCGGAACAGCGGTGTGCTCCACCGGTATCGAGGCGCCGTCACCCATCTTCGGCCCGCTGGTGTAGGCGGGTGCGAGCTGGATGAAACGCGCCGACACCAGCGACGGCGAGATGATCACGGCCTTGGCGTCGGCGGGGAGATCGACGCCGCGGTCGACGGTGAGCTTCACCGTCACCCTGTCCTTGCCGGGATCGATGGAGTCGATCTTGCCGACCTTCACACCGAGCACGCGGATCTCGTCACCGGCGTACAGGCCGTTGGTCGAGGGGAAGTAGGCGGTGATGTGCTTCTTGCCGATATCGGAGACCAGTCCGTAGACCAGCCACCCGGCCAGCGCGACGACCAGTGCCGCTGCGGCGATCCGGGTCCACCGGGGCAGCTTGCGAATTGCGTTCAACGCTCCGGCTCCTTCGGCACGGTCTGGGACTGCAGGGCCCCGTTGTCAGTGAGTTGGTGCTGGAGCGAGGAGGGCAGGTGCTCCGGCCAGACCATCGCGTCGACCAGCGTCTGCAAGGTCGGGCTCGTGGCGTTGGACAGGTACGCCTGGAAGTACGGTCCACTGCCGACCTGCTCACCGAGCGCGGCCTCGAACGGCCCGAGTTCGTCGACCGCCTTACCGAGGTTGTCCTTGTTGTCCTGCAGCAGCTTCAGCACCGAGTTCAGCTTGTCCAGCGTCGGCTTCAGCTGCGCCTCGTTGTCGTTGACGAAGCCCGAGAGCTGCTTGGCGAGCCCGTTGATGTACACGATCAGCTGGCTCAGCGCCGCGCGGCGGGCATCCAGCTCACCCAGCAGGCTGTTGCCGTCGACCAGCAGCGAATTGATCTGCGCCGCACGATCACCCAGCACCTTGGTGACGTTCTGGGCGTGCGAGAGCAGCTCGGTCAGCGCCTTGTCGCGGTTGTTGAGGCTGCGCGAGAGCTGGGTGACGCCGTCGAGCGCCGAGCGCAGCGGTCCGGGGGTATCGGTGAACGCGTCCGACAGGGTGTCCAGGGTCTTGTTGACCTGGTCGGTGTCGAGGCCCTTCACCGTGGTCGCCAGATCGCCGAGCGCATCGGTGAGCGAGTACGGAGACGTGGTGCGCTCCAACGGGATCGGCTGATCCTGACGCAGCGCGCCGTCACCGGTCGGCACCACCTCGAGCGACTTGCGGCCCAGCACCGTATTGGTCTTGATGGCCGCGGTGGTCTTGGTGCCCAGCACGATCGCCTCGTCGAGGGTGAACCGCACCTTGACTTTCGCGCCGTCCAGCGCGACATTCTCCACCCGGCCGGACTTCACGCCGGCCACCTGCACCTGGTCGCCGGGCAGCAGCCCGCCGGCGTCGGCGAAGTAGGCCGTGAACTCCGCACCCGAGCGGATGAAGGGCAACCGGTCGAACTGCAGGGCGGTGAGGCAGATCGTCACCGCCAGCACGATGCCCGTGACCCCGATATCGATCAGGGGTGAGCGCTGTTGATTCATTTGTCCGAGCACCTTCCGGTGGACTGACCGCCGGGCGCGACCATGCGCGTCTGATGCTGGCCGTCAGGACCGTCGAAGATGACGGCCGTACCGCAGACGTACATGTTCATGAACGAGCCGTAGGAGCCGATGCGGATCAGCTTCTTGTAGGTTTCCGGCAGCAGGTCCAGCACGTACTGCACGTCGTCCTTGCGGTCGTCCAGGTTCTGGGACAGCTTGCCGAGCTGTTCGACGTTCGCCTTCAGGTCCGGGCGGACCTGCTGCAGCAGACTGGTGAGATCGCCGGTGGCCCCGGCCAATCGAGGCAGTGCGTCGCCGATCGGATCCTTGTCGGCCGCCAGACCGCTGACCAGGCGCTGCAATTCGTTCAGGGTGGTCCCGAAGTCCGCGTTGCGCTGGTCGATGGTGCCCAGCACCGTCTTCAGATTCTCGATCACGCTGCCGATCAGGGCATCCCGGTCGGCGAGGGTCTTGCTGAACGACCCGCCACTGTTCAGCAGCGAGACCAGCGTGCCGCCCTGTCCCTGGAACACCTGCAGCAGCGCCCCCGTCAGATCGTTCACCTGCTCCGGATTCAGGCCGCGCAGCAGCGGCTTGAATCCGCCGAGCAGCAGATCGAGATCGAGCGCGGGCTTGGTCTTGTCGGTCCCGATGGTGGCGCCCTTGCGCAACGGCTGGGCCGTGCCCGGACCGTCCATCAGCTCCAGATAGCGGTCGCCGACGAGGTTTTCGTAACGGACGGCCGCCTGGGTGCCGGAATACACGTGGTACTGGTTGTCGATGTCGAAGTCGACGTGGGCCAGATGGTCCTTACCGACGTACACGCGGCTCACCGAGCCCACCGGCACACCCGCGATGCGCACCTTCGAGCCGGGCAGCATCCCGGCCGCACTGGTGAAGATCGCGTGGTAGCCGGTCGAGCGGGCGAAGCGCATCTGACTGAAGACGATGCCCAGCGCGGCCAGGACGAGCACCATGATCAGGGTGAAGATCCCCAATTTCACGCTGCTCGAATGCACTTTGAGTCTCATGGGTGCGGCACCCCCGGCAGGTCCGAGAACAGCAGCTGGAACACCCTGGGGCCGTTGAGGTGAGTGGACATCGACGGCGTCCACACCTCGCCCTCGGCGGTGTCGGTGACGAGATAGTTGGAGTGACTGCCCGGCACCCGGTCGAGAATGTTCTCGCAGTGCGGGCCACCGGTGGCATTCACCTTCGGCAGATCCTTCGGGTACGAGTAAGGGGTGCCACCGCCCATGAAGCTGGCGTTCAGGGTGACCCACGGACCGTCGCCACCGAAGATGCGGTTGCCGTCCGGCAGCGCGTTCGCCGCACCGACGACCAGGCAGTACAGGGCCGGGTTGTACTCGTTGAGCAATTCGGTGGTCGGACGCAGCACACCGAGGGTGTCCACGAGCGCCTTCTGGTTGTCCGAGAGCACGCCGCCGGTGTCGTCGGCCAGGCCGACCAGGTTCAGCAGCACCTTGTCGAAATTGTCCTTCTCATCGACGATGGTGCCGCCGGTGACCGTCATATTGCGCGTGGTGCGCAACAGATCCGGCGCGGTGTCGGCGTACAGGTTGGTCACCCCGACCGAGGTCTGCAGATCGCGTTGCAGGTCGGGCAGGCTCGGGTTGATGTCCTTCAGGAGCTGATCGCTGTCCACCATGAGCTGGCCCAGCTTGTCGCCGCGACCTTGCAGGGCGGTGCCCAGCGCGGTCAGCGTCGCATTGAGCTTCTCCGGCTGCACCTTCGCCAGCAGATCGTTCAAATGCTGGAAGAGCGTGTTGAATTCGACTGTCACCGCGCCCGCCTGCACCACCGAGCCCGCCTTCAGCGAGTCGGAGGAGGGGTGCTGCGGTTCGATGAAGTTGACGTACTTCGCGCCGAACACCGTGGTCGAGTTGATGTCGACGGTGGCGTTGGCGGGCACCATCTTCAGCTTGTCCGGGTCCATCGCCAGTTCGATGCGCGCCCCGTCGGCGCTGTCGGTGATATTGGTGACCCGCCCGATCTCGACCCCGCGGATCTTGACCTTGGCGTCCTTGTCCATGACCAGGCCGGCCCGCGGCGCGGTGACCGTGACCTTGACCTTGTCTTCGAATCCGCCGGCGAACATCACCAGGCAGACCGCGACGGCAGCGGCCAGGCCGAGCACCATGCCCACGCCGGCCAGCCGAATGACCCACCCCTGTTCGAGATAGCGTTTCGGCTTGGGTTTCTCGACGAACGGCGAGCCGATCGGGCTCGACACTCCGCGCTGTTGTTGGACCATGTGTGTCGTCCCGCCCCTACCCGGAGAGATGGAAATTGCCGGAGGTGCCGTAGATGGCCAGCGACATCAGCAGCGTCACCATGACGACCGCGATCAGCGAGGCCCGCACCGCATTACCTACCGCCACGCCGACGCCGACCGGTCCGCCTGCGGCGTTGTAGCCGTAGTAGGTGTGGATCAGCATGACCGCCATGGCCATGAAGATCGCCTGCGCGAAGGACCAGAGGATGTCGCTGGGGATCAGGAACGTCGAGAAGTAGTGGTCGTACACACCGGCCGACTGGCCGTAGATCACCACGGTCGCGAAGCGCGAGGCGATGAAGGAGGCGATGACCGCCAGCGAGTACAACGGGATGATGGCGATGATGCCCGCCAGCATGCGGGTGCCCACCAGGAAGGGGACCGGCCGGATGGCCATCACCTCGAGGGCGTCGATCTCTTCGGAGACGCGCATGGCGCCCAATTGTGCCGTGGTACCGGCGCCCAGCGTCGCCGCCAGGCCGATACCCGAAATGACCGGGGCCGCAATGCGAACGTTGATGAACGCGGCGAAGAAGCCGGTCAGGGCTTCGACACCGATATTGCCGAGCGAGCTGTAACCCTGCACGGCGATGGTGCCACCGGCGGCCAGGGTCAGGAACCCGACGATCACGACGGTGCCGCCGATGACGGCCAAAGCTCCTGTGCCCATCGAGATCTCGGCGATCAGCCGGATGGTCTCGGTGCGGTAGTGCACCAGCGCCTTGGGCACCGAGGCGATCGACTGCGCGTAGAACACCGCGTGCTTGCCGACCGAATCGAGAGCCTCGGTGAAGCGCTGAAAACGCTTGGTCACCTTGGGAAAACGAGACTGGATCACGAACGCCATCTGATCACCGCGCCGTGAACTTGATGCCAACGGCGGTTACCACGACGTTGATGACGAACAGCGCCATGAAGGCGAAGACAACGGTCTGGTTGACGGCGTCGCCGACACTCTTGGGACCGCCCTTCACGTTCAGGCCCAGATAACAGGCGACCAGTCCGGCGACGAGTCCGAACAGCATGGCCTTCACCTCGGAGATGACGAGCTCCGGCAGGTGGGTCAGCAGGGTGAGGCCGTTGACGAAGGCGCCAGGGTTCACACCCTGCAGGTAGACCGAGAACAGGAATCCGCCCAGGATGCCGATGGTGGACACCAGACCATTGAGCAGGAACGCCACGAACATCGAGGCGAGCACGCGCGGAACCACCAGGCGCTGAATCGGATCGATGCCGAGCACCTTCATGGCGTCGATCTCTTCGCGAATGGTGCGCGCGCCCAGGTCCGCGCAGATGGCGGTCGCGCCCGCGCCGGCCACGATGAGCACAGTGACCATCGGGCCGATCTGGGTGATGGTGCCGAAGGCCGCACCCGCGCCGGAGAGGTCGGCCGCGCCGATCTCGCGCAGCAGGATGTTGAGAGTGAAGCTCACCAGCACGGTGAACGGAATTGCCACCATCAGGGTGGGGAAGATGGATACCCGGGCTATGAACCAGGACTGATCGATGAATTCCCGTCGCTGGAACGGGGGCCGTACCGCGGCGCGAGCGACCGCACCGGCGAGTTCGAAGAACCCTCCGACCGCCCGCAGCGGTACGGCAAGGACTTCATTCATTCCCGCTATTCCTCCTGCCCCTGCCTAGCTATAGCAACCGAGATCTGAATGTGATCTCGGTCCCGCTCGAAGATTAGAACACGTTCTCATACGGTTCGGGAAGGTTTCGACGGTTTTGAACAGGTCATCTTTCCGAACTGGCGTCCAGTTTTGAGAACAGGTTCATGTCAGCCTAACCACCACAGGTATGCCGCATTGTGAGGCGACACACATAGTTGTCCCTTTTCTTACCAACGATCGATCTCATGATCAACCGCAGGCGCCGGGGGCCGGGCCGTGTCTTCAGGAACTCACGACCCCCGGGCGGGACACCAAGGCCTGCCTCAGCCCAGATCCTTCAGTGAGGAGGCGGAAAACGTAGCGTCCGAACCACGTTCGGAGAAGTAGCCGCCCAGGGTCGCGGCCAGGCCCTCGCGGGTCCACTCGCCCTCGGCGTCGAAGCGCTGCTCCACCACCGGAGCCGCCATCAGGGCCACCATCGGGCCGTAGACGACGAACAGCTGACCGCTGATCGCCTCGGCCGCCGGCGAGGCCAGGTAGGCCACCAGCCGCGCGACATGATCGGGCGAGAGCGGGTCCGGACCCTGGTCGGGAGCCGCGGAGAAGACCTTCTCGGTCATGGCCGTCCGCGCCCGCGGCGCGATGGCATTGGCGCGCACGCCGACCGATTCCAGCGCCCGCGCGGCCGACAGCGTCAGCGCGGTGATGCCGGCCTTGGCCGCACCGTAATTCGCCTGGCCGGCCGGGCCGAGCAGACCGGCCTCCGAGGAGGTGTTGATGATGCGCCCATAAACGGGAGCACCCGTCTCCTTGTACTTGCCACGCCAGAAGGCGGCCGCATTGCGGGTCAGAAGGAAATGCCCGCGCAGGTGGACCGCGACGACCGCGTCGAAATCCTCGTCGGACATGTTGAACAACATCTTGTCCCGGGTGATCCCGGCATTGTTCACCACGATGTCCAGCCCGCCGAAGGTCTCCTCGGCGGTGCGGATCAATGCGTCGGCCGTCGCGCGCTCGGCGATACTGCCGCCCACGAACTCCGCCTTGACGCCCAGCGCCCGGATGTCGGCGAGGGTTGCGCTCACCGCGTCGTTCTCGGCAAGGTCGTTGACGATGACCGACGCGCCGGCCCGGGCCAGCTCGAGGGCTTCGGCCCGGCCCAGCCCGGCGCCCGCGCCGGTGACGATGGCAACCCGGCCGGAAAGACTTACATCAGAATCGCTCACCGGGCCGACTCTAGAACGTGTTCCACCCGACGGGCAAGCGTCCGCTCAGACCAGCTTCAATGCCGCCTTGGGGCACTGGGCCACGGCGGACTCGATATCGCGACGGTTGGCCTCGGTGACCTCGGCCTCGTTGACGTGCAGGTTGTCGTCGTCATCGAGATCGAAGACGTCAGGGGCGATTCCGACACAGATTCCGTTCGCTTCGCACTGATCGAAATCGACGATCACCTTCATAGTTCTCTCCTTAACCACAGGTTCTTCCCGAGCCTAACAAGCAGACCTCCCATTCGACAGCGATCAAGGACCGAAAAAGCAGCCATACTGGAACAAGTTCCAGTTCATGTGCCATGATCGGGCCATACCCGAAGGTTCGCGGCCCGTCTCGTTCTGGACTGAGCGGAGCGGGGGAGCGAAGCGGAGGAGCGGAGGGAGGGAAGAACGAGACCTCCAGGGCCGCGAACCCGCCGCGCCGCAGGCGCGGCAGAAAGGATACGGACTGCTATGCGTATCGCCTACACGCCGCAACAGGAACAGCTGCGTGCCGAGCTGCGTGACTATTTCACCCGCCTCATCACTCCCGAACGGCGGCAAGCGCTTTCGGCGCAGACCGGAGAGTACGGCGAGGGCAATGTCTACCGCGAGGTGGTCGAGGAGATGGGCCGCGACGGGTGGCTCGCCCTCGGCTGGCCCAAGGAGTACGGCGGCCAGGACCGCTCCACCATGGATCAGCTGATCTTCACCGACGAGGCCGCCATCGCCGGCGCCCCGGTGCCGTTCCTGACCATCAACTCGGTGGCGCCGACGATCATGCACTACGGCACCGAGGAGCAGAAGAAGTTCTTCCTGCCCAAGATCGCCGCCGGTCAGCTGCACTTCGCCATCGGCTACTCGGAGCCGGGCGCCGGCACCGACCTGGCCTCGCTGCGCACCTCCGCGGTCCGCGACGGCGACGACTGGATCATCAACGGCCAGAAGATGTGGACCTCCCTCATCGCCTACGCCGACTACGTGTGGCTCGCCGCCCGCACCGACCCGAACGCCAAGAAGCACAAGGGCATCTCGATGTTCATCATGCCGACCACGGCAGAGGGCTTCTCCTGGACGCCGGTGCACACCATGGCCGGACCCGACACCAGTGCCACCTACTACCAGGACGTGCGGGTCAGGCACTCCGACATGGTGGGCCCGGAGAACGGCGGCTGGGCGCTGGTCACCAACCAGCTCAACCACGAGCGCGTCGCGCTGACCTCCTCCGCGCCGCTGGCCCTGGCCGTCGCGCAGGTGACCGAGTGGGCGCGCAACACCAAGACCGCCAATGGCGCCCGGGTCATCGACCAGGAATGGGTGCAGATCAGCCTGGCTCGCATCCACGCCAAGGTCGAGTACCTGAAGCTGACCAACTGGGAGATCGCCTCGCGCGCCGACGCGCAAAAGGACCCCGCGACCGGTACCGGCGAGGGCGCTCCGCGCCCGTGGGACGCCTCCGCCACCAAGGTGTACGGCACCGAACTGGCCACCGAGTCCTACCGCGCGCTGATGGAGATCCTCGGCCCGCAGGCCTACCTGCGCCAGGACTCGGCGGGCTCGCAGCTGCGGGGTCGCCTGGAGCGCATGCACCGCGCCTGCCTGATCCTCACCTTCGGCGGCGGCACCAACGAGGTGCAGCGCGACATCATCGCCATGACCGCCCTCAAGCAGCCCGCGGCCGCGCGCTAGCTGTGTCCGATAGCGATGTGAGCGGGGCCTCCGTGGTTACGCAAGCAAGCACGGAGAGGCGGAGCGACTCCTCCGGGCCTGACGCTCACATCGCGCGAAACCAAGGTAACCATCATGGATTTCACCCTTACCGAGGCGCAGCAGGATCTGGCCCGCCTCACCGCCGAGGTCACCGGCAAGCTCGTCACCGCCGACCGGCTGCGTGAGCTCGACCGCAACACCGACGCGTCGGGCAACCCGACCGTGCGCTTCGACGAATCGCTGTGGAGCTCGCTCGCCGAGACCGGCGTGCTGGCCGCGGCCCTGCCGGAGACGGTGGGCGGCAGCGACTTCGGCGTGCTGGAGCAGACCGCCATCCTGCGCGAGATCGGCAAGTCCGTCGCGCCCGTGCCGTACCTGTGGTCGATCGTGCTCGGGGCCGGCGCGCTCGCGCAGTTCGGTTCCACGGCACAGCGCGAGCTGGCTGCCCAGGCCGCGCGCGGCGAGGTCATCCTCACCGCCGCCCTGAGCGAGGAGCGCAACTGGGAGCTCGCCAGCCCCGTCACCACCGCGATGGCGGGCGACGGCTGGCAGCTGACCGGTCTCAAGACCACGGTGCCCTTCGCTCGCCAGGCGGCGCGAATCCTGGTGTCCGCCAGTGTCGACGGCTCCCCCGCCGTCTTCCTGGTCGACCCGTCGCACGCCTCGGTGCGCGTCGAGGACCAGATCGTCACCGACCGCTCCCCCGAGGCCGAGGTCGAATTCGCCGGCACCCCGGCCGAGTTGGTCGGCACCATCGACCAGGGCGCCGAGATCCTGACCTGGCTGCTCGAGCGCGCGTGGCTCGGCCTGGCCGCCACCCAGCTCGGCGTGGTCGAGAAGGGCCTGGAACTGGTCGCCGACTACGCCCGCGAGCGCGAGCAGTTCAATCGCAAGATCGGCAGCTTCCAGGCCGTGGCACAGCGTCTGGCCGACGCCTACATCGACGTCCAGGGCGTGCGCCTGGCCGTGCAGCAGGCGGCCTGGCGGCTGGCCGAGGGCCTGCCCGCCGCGGCCGAGGTGCACACCGCCAAGTTCTGGGCCGCCGAGGCGGGCCACCGCGTCGCCCACACCGTGGTGCACGTGCACGGTGGTGTCGGTATCGACCGCGACCACATCGTGAACCAGTACTTCACCGCCGCCAAGCACAACGAGTTCGCCCTCGGCGGCGCGACCGACCACCTGCGCGCGCTCGGGTTGCTGCTGACCGACGCTGCGCAGTAACAACTCTCGGAGAGACTCGGTACCAACTCCCGGAGACTCGGCCGAACCCTGCACTGCGGCCGACGGCGAGGCGGTGGCTCCCATACCGGCCACCACCTCGCCGTTTTTCTTTGTCCGGGAACGATTTACGGCACCAGCGGACCGGCGAGCACCCGCTCCCCCGCCGCCCAGTTGCCCTGCCAGGTCAGCGCCGCGTCCTTGGTGGGCTTGCGCTGCCACAGCGCCAGCAGCAGATCCGAAGCGGTGCCGGAGATTTCGGCGACCGGGGTGCCAGGGCCGTAGGTCCAGCTCTCACCGGTATCGGTGGCGTGGACCCTGATCGCCACCTCGGGCTCGCTCGCGAGCCCACGGTGAATCATGCGCGGCGCGAACAGCTCGAAGACCTCCGCAATGCCGTCGGCGGCCTGCGCCGGATCGAATTCTTCCGCGATACCGAGCGCGTTCTTGCCGTCCCACACGTGCATGAGGGTCTCCTGGGCGCGGCGGCGCTGCCAGAACCCGACCGTGCGCGGCAGCAGCTTGGTGAAGGTCCAGGCCGGGGTCTCGGGGGCGACCGCCACCGCCTCGAGCAGGGCCTGCGCGGTCTCGTCGTACCAGGCCCGCAGATCGACGGGATCCTTCGGAGCGGGTTCGCCCTGGTAGTCGCCGCGGCCCTCCCGGATGCCGGTGACCACCCACAGATTGCCCTGGCCGACATGGTCGACCAGGTCGTAGAAGGTCCAATCCCCGCAGCTGGGAACCGGTGCGGCCAGATCGACCCCCGGTGTGATCAGCTCTCCGAGCTCGCTCAATTTCTCGCGCAAAATGGCCACGAAATCCATGCGGCCCACGCTAACCAGCGAAAACTCCGCCTGCCAGCCATATGCGGCCGGTAGAACGCGAAATCCGGCCGAACATCAGGATTCGAATTCACGGAACGGAGGAGATGCGCTCACCCACCGGGTCGTGGTGATCCGTCGACGGCTCCAGTTCGTACAGCAGGGCCTCGCCGCGCGCGTCGTGGCGGATGGCGCGGCCCAGTTCGGCCGCGGCCCGGTAGTGCGCCGGGGTGCGCAGAACGTGGCGGATCCCGCGGGCGATGCGCTGCGGGGTCGCGGTGCGCGGCAATGTGATTCCGGCATTGTGGGCGCGGACGCGCGCGGCATTGTCGGCATTGTCGCGGCCGTGCGGCAGGACCACGACCGGGAGGTCGGCGGCGAAGGACTTCATCAGGGTGCCGTGCCCGCCATGGGTGACGACCAGGCTGGCGTGCCGCATGATTTCGCGGTGCCCGGCCGCGCGCAGGACCGTCACATTCGGCGGGGCGTGCAGCGCGTCCGGGTCGACGGCGGGGCCGGTGGTGACGACACCGCGCACCGGGAGCTGGCCCAGGGCGTCGGAAATGCGCTGCAGGCAATCGGTTTGGTGTTGAAAGGTGGTGGACAGCGCGACCAGGACGAGCGGGTCGCCGCCGTCGGTCTGCGTCCACGTGGCGCCCTCGGCCCAATCCGGTTCGTCGAGGATCGGGCCGACCCAGCGCACCCCAGCGGGCCCCTGCCCCGGGAAATCGAACGCCGCACTGGACAGCACCAGCTGCCGGCGGGCCAGCTGCGCCTGATCCTGATAGTGGGCCAGCTGCTCCAGCCCGAAATCCGCGCGCAGGACATTGAGCTTCGGGAGCAGTTCCTCGTCCCAGCGCCGCTGCACCAGCGAGCCCACCACCCGGTCGCGCAACCGGCCCAGCGGACCGTGCGCCTTGCCGAAGCCGGAACCCGGCGGCGGGCCGCCCTCCACCGGCAGCGGGTAGATGCCGGGGATGAGCACCGAAAAGGGCACCCCACAGGCCTGCGCCGCGACCATGGCCCCGAAGGCGAAGAAGGAGGTCAGCACCAGATCGGGTCGCTCGGCATCGATCTCGTCGGCGGTGTCGCGGGCGAATCCGGCCCCCGCACGCGGGCGCAGCCGCGCACCCGTGGCCGCCACCGGGCCGGCCAGGGATTCCTCCGCGAGCACGGTCACCCGATGGCCACGCCGCACCAGACGCCGCACCACGCCCAGCTCCGGTGGAACCGTTCCGCCGCTTCCGGTGAGGGCGACCAGGTAGCTGTGAGTCATCGGGCACCTCCCCCAGTCACTCTCGCACGACCGATGAGTTTTCCGCACCCGCTTCGTCCCCATCAGTACATCGAATGAGAGGGATCGAACCACCATGCCGAGCAAGATGATCTTCATCAATCTGCCCGTCGCCGACCTGGACCGGTCCAAGCGCTTCTACGAGGCCCTGGGCTGGAAGATGAACCAGGACTTCACCGACGGCAATGCCGCCTGCATCGTGGTCGACGACAACATCTGCGTCATGCTGCTGACCCACGACTTCTTCACCACCTTCAGCACCCGCCCCCTCGGCGACACCCGCGGCACCGTCAACGGCGTCTACGCCCTGGCCCTGTCCAGCCCCCACGAAGTGGACACCCTCGTCGAAGCGGCCCTCCGGAACGGCGGCACCGAAGAACTCAACCCCGATCGCCGCGCCCAGGAGGCCGAGGTGGGCATGTACAGCCGTAACTTCCTCGATCTCGACGGCCACCAGTGGGAGCCCTTCCACATGGCCTACCCCGCCTGACCGCCGATCGGCAGCCTCCTGCCATCCGATGAAGTGTCGGTTCACCCGGGTGCGAACCAGGGTGAACCCATGGCTTTCACCATTGCAGACCTGTTCGAGCACGCCGTCGACGCGGTCCCGGACCGAATCGCCCTGATCTGCGCCGACCGGCACTTCACCTATCGCGAACTGGACGAGCGGGCCAACCGCCTCGCCCATCACCTGGCCGCCCGCGGCATCGGCGCGGGCGATCACGTCGGCGTGTACTCACGCAATTCGGCCGAGGCCCTGGAAACGATGCTCGCGACCTACAAACTGCGGGCGGTATCGGTATGCGTCAACTATCGCTATGTGGCCGACGAGGTGCGCTACATCGTCGAGAACGCGGATCTGAAAGCCCTTGTCCACGAGGCGCAGTACAGTGCCATCGTCGCCGAGGTCCAGGCTGCCGTGCCGTCCGTGACCGAGGTACTCGCGATCGGACCCGACTACGACGCAGCGCTGGCCGCACAGTCCCCGGACCGCGATTTCGGTCCGCGCAGCGGCGACGACCTGTACATCCTCTACACCGGCGGCACCACCGGCATGCCCAAGGGCGTGATGTGGCGGCACGAGGACGTCTGGCGGGCGCTCGGCGGCGGCATCAATCACGTGACCGGCGAATACGTCTCGGACGAATGGGAATTGGCCGAGAACGCGAAGTCCGCGTCGACCGGGATCGTCATGGCTCCGCTCTCGCCTCTTATCCACGGCGCCGCGCAGTGGGCTGCGTTCCTCGCATTGAACTCCGGTGGCACCGTGGTTTTCGTGCCACAGTTCGACGCGCACGAGGTCTGGCGGGTCGTGGAGCGGCACCGGGTCAATGTGCTCACCGTGGTCGGTGACGCCATGGCCAAACCGCTGCTGGAGGCCTATCACGAAGGGCACTACGACGTTTCGTCGCTGTGGGCGTTCAGCAGCCACGCCGCGCTGTTCTCACACTCGCTCAAACAGCAGTACCTCGACACCTTCCTGAACCTCTTCATCACCGACGTGATCGGCTCCTCGGAGAGTGGCAGCACCGGATTGTCCGTGGTCACCAGGGATTCCGACCACACGCAGGGCCCACGGGTGAAGTTCGGCGCGCAGGCCGCCCTGCTCGACGACGACGGCAACCTGGTCGAACCCCGGCCGGGCGCGGTGGGCCGGATGGCGCGGACCGGGCACGTGCCGCTCGGGTACTACAAGGATCCCGCAAAGACACGTTCGATCTTCGCCGAGGTGGAGGGCAAACGCTATGTGGCGCCGGGCGATTATGCACGCTACGAGGCCGACGGCACCGTCACCCTGCTCGGGCGCGGCTCGGAGTGCATCAACACCGGCGGCGAGAAGGTGTTCCCGGAAGAGGTCGAGACCGCGCTCAAATCCCATCCCGAGGTCTTCGACGCCCTGGTGATCGGCATTCCACACGACCGCTTCGGACAGGCCGTGGCAGCGCTGGTGCAGCCGCGGCCGGGCGCCGCGCTCACACTCGGTGAGCTCGACATGCACCTGCGCACCAAGATCGCGGGATACAAAGCACCCCGAGGGTATTGGCTGGTAGACCAGGTCATGCGGCAGCCCAGCGGCAAGGCGAACTATCCCGGCGCCAAACGGTATGCGGCCGAGCACGCCGAGCAGATGCGTGCTCCCCGCTGACCGGGTGTGCCGTCAGCTCAGCACCCCGAGGTCACGCACCCGCACCCCGAGCTGGAATCGGGTGCTGACCCCGAAACGGACCATCAGCTGCGCGACATAGCGACGGTAGGTGCGCAGCGACACCCCCAGCGCTCGGGCCGCCGTCTCGTCTTTCGCCCCGGCGTACAGCTGCTCGACCACCGCGAGCGCCACCGCGTCCAGCCCGCGCTCCCCCAGCTCCAGGTGATCGCGGAGCTGACGCGCGGAATGCCAGGTGCGGACGGCGAATTGGTGCACCACGCCGAGCAGCGCCGGTTCGGCCACCAGCAGGCCGCGCGGTTGCTGCCCGGGCGCGGCCGACCACAGCGCCGCCCGCTCGCGATCGACGATCAGCACATTGCAGAAGTCGGTGTCGGTGACCCGGATCTGCGAGCCGACCGCGAACTGCCGAAGCACCGACTGCCGTCCACGCGCGCCTACATAGGCGGCCGACAGCAGCAGCCGGACCTGCTTGCCGGCGGCATGCAGCTGCCGGAAAACCGTGTCCTCGGAACCGTATTCGGTCTCCGGCCGGACAGGCCGGGCGATGGCCATGACGGCCTCGTGGCGCACCCCCACCAGCATGCGGCGCAGATTCTCCGCCCACAGCTCGTCCGCGTGCAGCTCTACTGTCATCACGCACCTCTCGTGAGCACCTGTGGGAGAGCATATTTCGATTCCGGGTCGATCGGCTCAGTCATCGGCGATGCCCGCCGATCGAATCCGGAATTCGAACGGGGGTGGGACAACCCGTGCCCGCCCGAGGTGTGCGCCGACGACAACCGCCGTGGCTCGCGACCCCGGCGAGATATCAGTGTTTCGGATGAACCGCATGCGCTGGGTGTCACCCAAAAAGGGTGAGTCGCCGATCTTGACCGGTGGCGGCGCCGACGTGAAGGTAGGGGAACCGGCTAGTTCGTGCGGAGCCTCCGATCAACGGCGATCAGCGACGGCCACCGATGTCCTCCGTCTTTCGACGGAGGTTGCGCGCCAAGCCGGTCCGCGGGCCGGAGTTCACCCGTCATCCGAGGTGTGGATGGAGGGGGACCGGCCCGCGGAACACCCCAATGGTGCGCTGCGACAGACGGTGACGAGCCCGCCCTAGTTCGAGCCGAGCTCCATGGGCAGGCCGAACAGCGGGAAGAGCTTCTCGGTGTCGAGGAAGAAGGTGAGACCGGAGATGCGGTCACCGTCCAGTTCGAGAGTGGTGATGGACCAGGGGATCCAGCGGCCGGGCTCGTCACTCGGCTTGTAGTGGCCGAAGGCGGGTAGCCCGTTGGCGCCGGCCAGCGGGATCATGCGGGAGTCGCGGCAGGCGTGGCCGGTGCCGAGCATGAAGGCGGCCACGTTCTCGGGACCGGAGATCCACAGCGAGAACGGCGGCATGGACAGGGCCACATCGGCTTTCAGCAGGTCGGTGAGGGCGTCCATGTCGTAGGCCTCGAAGGCCTTGACGAAATCGTCGACGAGTTTGCGCTGCTGCTCGTTGTTCTCGTCGAAGGGGTCCGACACCGTGGCCGTCTCCTGCACCTTCGACATGGTGGCGCGGGCCCGCTGCAGGGCGCTGTTCACCGAGGCCGGGGAGACATTGAGCATGTCGGCGGTCTCACCCGCCGAGAAGCGCAGCACCTCGCGCATGATCAGGATGGCGCGCTGACTGGCCGGCAGATGCTGCACCGCCGCGACGAAGGCCAGGCGCAATGTGTCCTTCGCGCTGGCGGCCTCGGCGGGATCGGCGCCGAAGGCGAGGGCGTTCGGAATCGGTTCCACCCACACGTAATCCGGCTCCGGCGGGGGCAGCTGCGAATCGGGGGTCGAGGGACCAGTGAGATCCATGGGTCTGGCGCGGCGCTGCGGACCGTCCAGCATGTCCAGACAGACATTGGTGGTGATCTTGTACAGCCAGGACCGCAGACTGGACCGGCCCTCGAAGGAGTCGTAGGACTTCCACGCCCGCGTGAAGGTCTCCTGCACCGCGTCCTCGGCTTCGAACGAGGACCCGAGCATTCGATACGCGTAGGCGCACAGCTCCCGCCGATGCCCCTCGAAAGACCGCAGTACATCGTCGGAAACGGTGCCGCCCACCTTCTCGCTCATGCCAGACAGCGTCGCACAGCCTACCGACAAGAAACACCCGCGAAAAGGTTGGTGCCCGTCTGCGATCGCAGACGGGCACCGGCACATGCCACGAGCTGAGCCGTGTTACTTGGTGTTCGAGGCCTGGGCGTGGTTGTCGGCCTCGCGGGCCTCGGTCTGCGCCTTGGCCCACTTGTAGTCCGGCTTGCCCGCGGGCGAGCGCTTGATCTCGTCCACGAACCACAGGCTGCGCGGCATCTTGTAGGAGGAGATCTCCTTGACCAGGGTCGGCCGCAGTTCCTCCAGCGTCGGGCGGGCGCCGCCACGGCACTGCACGACCGCGACCACCCGCTGGCCCCAGCGCTCGTCCGGCACGCCGACCACGAGCGCGTCGAAGATCTCCGGGTGCGCCTTGAGCGCGCCCTCGACCTCTTCGGGGTAGATCTTCTCGCCACCGGAGTTGATGGACACCGAGCCGCGGCCCAGCATGGTGACGGTGCCGTCCTCCTCCACGCGGGCGAAGTCGCCGGGGATCGAGTAGCGAACGCCGTTGAACACCTTGAAGGTTTCGGCGGTCTTGACCGGGTCGTTGTAGTAGCCGAGCGGGATATTGCCGGTCCGCGCCAGCATGCCGACCTGACCGGAGCCGGGCGCGACCTCGTTGCCCTCCTCGTCGATCACCTTGGTGGAGCCGTCGATCTTCACCCGCGGGCCGCCGGTGTGCGTGGCGCCTTTGGCCGCCACGGCCAGACCGCCGAAGCCGGTCTCCGAGGAACCGATGGAGTCGGTGATGAGCGCGTTCGGGAAGTTCTCGATGAACTGATCCTTCAGTGCGGGCGAGAACAGCGCCGCGCTGCTGGCCAGCACCCACAGGCTCGAATGCTGGTACGCCTCACCGGTTTCCGCATTGCCCTCGGCCAGCGCGTCCAGCATCGGACGGGCCATGGCATCGCCGGTAATGAAGATCATGTTGACGCCGTGCCGCTGAATCGCCTGCCACACACCGTGTCCGCTGAACTCCGGCAGCATGACGGCCTTGCCGCCGTCGAACAGGCTGTGCAGGGTCGCGGTGAACGCGCCGCCGTGGATCAGCGGCGGAATCGGGTAGCGCACCATCGGCGAGTTGCCGCTCGCGCCGCCCTTGGACTGCTCCCACTCGTCCTGGATGAATTCACCGGTGTAGAAGTTGATGCCGCCGCCGAGGACGCGCCACCAGTCCTCCTGCCGCCACATGACGCCCTTGGGCATGCCGGTGGTGCCGCCGGTGTAGATCATCATGATGTCGTCGGAGGAGCGCTCGCCGAAATCGCGCTCGCCGCGCGAGCCTGCCAGCGCCGCTTCGTATTCCACCGCGCTCGGGGGCAATGGCAGGTCGGTGCCGTCCTCGACGGTGACGACCGCCTTGATCTTCGGCACGTTCGGCAGCACATTGGCCACCCTGTCGCTGTACCGCCGCTCGTGAATGAGCGCGACCATATCCGAGTTCTCGAAGATGTACTGCAACTCGTTCTCGACGTAGCGGTAGTTCACGTTGATCATGACTGCCCGCGCCTTGAAGATGGCCACCATGGCCTCCACGGCCTCAATGGTGTTGCGCGAGTACACGCCGACCTTGTCACCCGGCTGCACACCCTGATCCTGCAGGTAGTGCGCCAGCCGGTTGGCTCGGTCCTCGAGCTCGGCGTAGGTCACCGAACGAGCGTCGTCAACCAGCGCGACACGTTCCGGCATGAGGTCGATGGTGTGCTCGACAAGGTCCGCAATGTTGTAGCTCACTGCTTCAAAATAGAACGTGTTCTTGTGTGTGACAAGCCACAGATTCGGCTTTGGTCCAGTGACCGGATGTGCCCCCTGTCACACCCTACGGCGACTTACGCTGATTTGGAACAGATACGAAAGGGCGCGACCCACTCACTGGGGCGCGCCCTTTCCAACCGGCCGCGAAGCGCTTCCGCGAGGCCGGATTTCTGGAACTAGTTCTACGACCGAATCAGTGTCCGTGCGACTCGATCAGCGGGCGCAGCGCCTCGAACTGCGCCACGTCGCGGACACCCACGAGCATCATGGTGACGCCGGCCTGCTCCCACACCTTCAGCTGCTCACGCACCTGCGCCTCATTGCCGATGATGGTGGTGTCGAGGATCAGCTCGTCGGGCACGACCGCCGCGGCCTCCTCCTTGCGGCCGGTGCGGAACAGCCGGGTGATCTCGTCGACCTGCTCGCCATAGCCCATGCGCCGGTACACCTCGGCGTGGAAGTTGAGTTCCTCGGCGCCCATGCCGCCGATGTAGAGCGCCATGACCGGGCGCAGCCGATCCAGTTCGGCCTTGGGGTCGTCGGTCAGGATCACCTGCGCGGTGGCGGCGATCTCGAAGTCCTCGCGCGAGCGCCGCGCGCCCGGGCGCGAGAAGCCCTCGTCGAGCCACTCGTTGTACATGTCGGCCAGCCGCGGCGTGTAGTAGATGGCCAGCCAGCCGTCCGCGATCTCGGCGGTCAGCGCGACGTTCTTGGGCCCTTCCGCACCGAGCCAGATCGGCAGGTCCGAGCGCAGCGGGTGGGTGATCGGCTTGAGCGGCTTGCCGAATCCCGTTGCGCCCGATCCGGAGTAGGGCAGCGCGTAGTGCGGGCCCGCACTGGTCACCTTGCCCTCGCGGGCCAGCACCTGCCGCACGATCGAGACGTACTCGCGGGTGCGGGCCAGCGGCTTGGCGAACGGCTGCCCGTACCAGCCCTCCACCACCTGCGGGCCGGAGACGCCGAGGCCGAGGATGTGCCGGCCGCCGCTGAGGTGGTCGAGGGTCAGCGCGGCCATGGCGGTGGCGGTCGGCGTGCGCGCCGACATCTGCACGACGGAGGTGCCCAGCCGAACCCGGCTGGTGTCCGAGCCGTACCACGCCAGGGGCGTGAAGGCGTCCGATCCCCAGGACTCCGCGGTGAAGATGGCGTCGAAGCCGGTCTCCTCCGCGGCCAGCACCAGTTCCCGATGATTGGCGGGCGGCTGCGCGCCCCAATATCCCAGTTGCAAACCAAAGCGCATTTCCATGTCCTTCCTAGAACATCCGGGGCTGGTCGTCAGGGCCGCAGCCCGTACTCTTGCCACCGTCACTAGAACCTGTTCTACTCGATCTCGTGACTCTGGGGAACACCGAAATACTGTCCGCACCGCTGCGGATGCAATTCGACTACACCCGCTCCACCGGTCCGATCATCGGTCGCTTCCTCACGGAACTGCGATCCGGCAAGGTCGTCGGGGTGCGGGGTTCCGATGGGCGCGTGATCGTGCCGCCCGCGGAATTCGATCCGGCCACCGGCGAGGCGCTGTCGGAGTTCGTCGGCGTGTCCGACGTCGGCACCGTCCAGACCTGGTCCTGGGTGGCCGAGCCGCTGCCCGGTCAGCCCTTCGACCGGCCCTTCGCCTACGCGCTGATCAAGCTGGACGGCGCGGATACCGCCATCCTGCACGCGGTGGATGTGACCTCCCCGGCCGACATCAGCACCGGCCTGCGGGTGCGGGCGCGCTGGGCCGCCGAGCGCACCGGCGACATCCACGACATCGCGGCCTTCGAACCGGGCGAGACCTCTGCCGCCCCGGCCGATTCCGCGAGTGATGCCGAACCAGTGACCGGCATCGTGACCCCGGTCGACTTCTCCATCAAGCACACCGCCGCGCCGCAGGAGGCCGTCTTCCTGAAGGCCCTCATGGAGGGCCGCCTGCTGGGCGCCCGCGCCCGGATGGACGGCAAGGTGTACTTCCCGCCGCGCGGCGCCGACCCGCGTGACGGCTCGCCGACCGACGACTACGTCGAGGTGTCCGACAAGGGCATCGTGACCACCTTCTGCATCGTGAACGTGCCGTTCATGGGCCAGCGCCTCAAGCCCCCGTACGTGGCGGCCTATGTGCTGCTCGACGGCGCCGACATCCCCTTCCTACACCTGGTGCTCGGCGTCGAGGCGAGCGAGGTCCGGATGGGTATGCGGGTGGAGGCGGTGTGGAAGCCGCGCGAGGAGTGGGGCCTGTCCATGGCCAATATCGACCACTTCCGGCCGACCGGCGAACCCGACGCCGACTACGACAGCTTCGCGCACCACCTGTAGAGAGGCGCTGAACCACCTTGAACCACAAGGCAACTGACATCGCGGTCGTGGGCTTCGCGCACGCGCCGCACGTGCCGGAGACCTTCGGCACCACCAATGGCGTCGAGATGCTCGCGCCCTGCTTCCAGGAGCTCTACACCAAGCTCGGCATCGGGGTCTCCGATATCGGCTTCTGGTGTTCCGGCTCCTCGGATTACCTTGCCGGACGCGCCTTCTCGTTCATCTCCGCCATCGACTCCATCGGCGCGGTGCCGCCGATCAACGAGTCGCACGTGGAGATGGACGCGGCCTGGGCGCTGTACGAGGCGTGGGTGAAACTGCGCTCCGGGCAGGCCGAGACGGCGCTGGTGTACGGCTTCGGCAAGTCCTCGGCCGGCACCCTGCGCCAGATCCTCACCCTGCAGACCGACCCGTACCTGGTCGCGCCGCTGTGGCCGGACTCGGTGTCCATCGCCGGCCTGCAGGCCCGCGCGGGCCTGGACGCGGGCCGCTGGACCGAGGCGGACATGGCCGCGGTGGCCGCGCGCAGCACCGGCTCCGACGCCGAAAAGCTGCTGGCCGCACCGAAGGTCGCCGATCCCTTCCGCGCCCATGACATCGCGCCCATCACCGACGGCGCGGCCGCCATCGTGCTGGCCGTGGGCGATCGCGCCCGCGAGCTGTGCGAGCGTCCGGCCTGGCTGACCGGCATGGCCCACTACATCGACACCCCGGTGCTGGGCGCGCGCGACCTGACGGTCTCGGCCTCGGCCAAGAAGGCGGCCGACGCCCTCACCGGCGGCGACGCGAGCGGCTTCGACATCGCCGAGCTGCACGCGCAGTTCAGCCACGAGGAGCTGATCCTGAAGCAGGCCATCGGCCTGAACGGCACCACCCGGATCAATCCGTCCGGCGGTCCGCTGTCGGGAAATCCGATGTTCGCCGCGGGCCTCGAGCGCATCGGCTTCGCCGCCACCGAAATCATCAACGGCACCGCGAATCGCGCACTGGCCCACGCCAGTTCGGGCCCCGCGCTGCAGCAGAACCTGGTCGCCACCCTGGAGGCACGATGACATTGCCAGCCGCGGTGCTCGGCACCGGACAGACCCATCACGTGACCAAACGGTCGGATGTATCCATGGGGGGCATGGTCCGCGAGGCCATCGACCGCGCCCTGGTGGACTCCGGCCTCACCATGGCCGATATCGACGCCGTGGTGGTCGGCAAGGCCCCCGACTTCTTCGAGGGCTCCATGATGCCGGAGCTGTTCCTCGCGGATGCCCTGGGCGCCACCGGAAAACCGCTGCTCCGGGTGCACACCGCCGGTTCGGTGGGCGGCTCGACCGCGATCGTCGCGGCCAACCAGGTGCAGGCCGGCGTGTACGGCAAGGTGCTGGCCATCGCATGGGAGAAGCAGTCGGAGTCCAACGCCATGTGGGCGCTGTCGAATCCGGTGCCGTTCACCATGCCGGTCGGCGCGGGTGCGGGCGGCTACTTCGCCCCGCACGTCCGCGCCTACATCCGCCGCTCCAACGCCCCACTGCACGTGGGCGCCATGGTCGCGGTGAAGGACCGCCGCAACGGCGCACGCAATCCGTTCGCGCACCTGCACCAGCCCGACATCACCCTGGAATCCGTGATGTCCTCCCAAATGCTGTGGGACCCCATTCGTTTCGACGAGACCTGCCCGTCCTCGGACGGCGCCTGCGCCATCGTGATCGGTGACGAGGCGTCCGGCAAGGCCGTGGAGGCGCAGGGTAAGAAGGTGGCCTGGGTGCACGGCACCGCCATGCGCACCGAGCCGCTCGCCTACGCCGGCCGCGACCAGGTCAACCCCAAGGCCGGTCAGGAAGCCGCCAAGGCGCTGTGGAAGCAGGCCGGGATCACCAACCCGCTCGAGGAGATCGACGCGGCCGAGATCTATGTCCCGTTCTCGTGGTTCGAGCCCATGTGGCTGGAGAACCTGGGCTTCATGCCCGAGGGCGAGGGCTGGAAGCTCACCGACGCCGGGGAGACCGCCATCGGCGGGAAGCTGCCGGTCAACCCCTCCGGCGGCGTGCTCTCCTCGAACCCGATCGGCGCCTCCGGCATGATCCGCTTCGCCGAGGCCGCCAAGCAGGTCATGGGCCGGGCCGGCGACTACCAGGTGGAGAACGCCCGCAAGGCCTACGGTCACGCGTACGGCGGTGGCTCGCAGTACTTCTCGATGTGGGTCGTCGGGAGTGAGCAGCCGTGACCACCACGACCGAACACCCGGCCCGGGTAGCGGGCACGGCATCGCAGGCCGCGGTACGGGCGAAGAACAAGGAGGCCTGGGTGGCGTTGTTCGCCGCCGACGGGATCGTGGAGGACCCCATCGGGCCGTCCTTCTTCGATCCCGAGGGCGTCGGGCACCGCGGCGCGGAGGCCATCGCGGCCTTCTGGGACAAGGCGATTGCCCCCACCGAGTCCATCGAGTTCCTCTTCGACGACTCCTTCGCCTGCGGTCGTGAGGTGGCCTATACGGGCCGCATCCGCACCACCATGGGCGGTCATATCGTCGACGCGGAGGGCGTCTTCACCTACAAGGTCGACGAGGACGGGAAAATCCTGGCCCTGCGCGCCTTTTGGGAGACCGAGCGCGCCATGGCGACGATGAAGAAGACCTAGACCTCCGGTCGGCACACGAAAGACGAAGCGGGCGACTGGATTCATCCAGTCGCCCGCTTCCTTTTCTCCGCCCCGAGGAGTGAGAGGGGGGAACGGGGCGGATCAAATCATCTGCGGCTCAATGCTTCACAGGGCAGGTCTTGTAGTCGACCTGGAATTCCTTGATGCCGTTGAGCCAGCCGGACTGCAGCCGTCGCGGATCTCCGAGCTTGGAGATGTCGGGCATGTGGTCGGCGATGGCATTGAAGATGATTTCGATCTCGAGTCGGGCCAGGTTCGCGCCGATGCAGAAGTGCGCGCCGGTGCCGCCGAAGGACAGGTGCGGGTTCGGATCACGCAGGATATTGAAGGTGTACGGATCCTCGAACACCTCCTCGTCGAAGTTGGCCGAGCGGTAGGACAGCACCACCCGCTGCCCCTTCTTGATCTGCACGCCACTGACCTCCACGTCCTCGAGCGCGGTGCGCTGGAACGAGCTGACCGGGGTGGCCCAGCGGATGATCTCGTCGGCGGCGGTCTTGGGCCGCTCCTTCTTGAAGAGCTCCCACTGATCCGGGTTCTCCATGAACGCGATCATGCCGTGTGTGGTGGCATTGCGAGTGGTCTCGTTGCCCGCGACGGCCAGCATCATGACGAAGAAGCCGAATTCCTCCGGCAGCAGCGCCTCGCCGTCCATGTCGGCATTGATGAGCTGGGTGACGATGTCGTCGGCCGGGCAGGCCCGGCGGGCCTCGGCCATTTGGTACGAGTAGCCGAGGATCTCGGTGGAGGCGGTCACCGGGTCGGCGTCGCTGTCCGGATCGTCGTAGCTGGTCATGTCGTTGGACCACTTGAACAGCTTCATGCGGTCTTCCTGCGGCACGCCGATCAGCTCGGCGATGGCCTGCAGCGGCAGCTCGGCGGCCACCTGCTCCACGAAGTCACCGGTGCCGGAGTCGGCGGCGGCCTTCACGATGGCCTCGGCCCGGGCGGTCAGCTCGGCCCGCAGGCCGTTGATGACGCGCGGGGTGAAGCCCTTGGAGATGATCTTGCGGAGCTTGGTGTGCTCCGGGGCGTCCTTGTTCAGCAGGACGAAGCGCTGCAGATCGATCTGCTCGCGGGTGATGTCGTCCTGGAACCGCGGGATGGCGGTGTTCTCATAGGTGGAGAACACGTCGTCGCGCCGCGAGACGGTCTTGACGTCGGCGTGCTTGCTGAGCACCCAGAAGCCGTCGTCGGTGAAGCCACCGACCTCCGGTGACTTCGGGTTCCACCAGATGGGGGCGCTGCGGCGCAGTTCGGCGAGTTCTTCGACCGGGACCCGGTGCGCCCACATTTCCGGGTCGGTGACATCGAATCCATCCGGCACATCGGGCCGGGCTGCAGTGTCGACCACCAGCAGTCTCCTTTGACCAACTGAAACACGTTCTACCGCTATTGAAGCACAGGAGGTAAAACAAGAGAAGGGACTAGGTATTGGTCCGGAACAGGCTTACGTTACTGGTTGTGAACTCGTTGCAGTTCTAATCCGGAAGGAAAGACATGGGTACTCCCGTCATCGTCGAGGCCGCGCGCACTCCCATCGGCAAGCGCAATGGCTGGCTGGCCGGCCTGCACGCCGCCGAGCTGCTGGGTGCGGCACAGAAGGGCGTGCTCGAGCGCGCGGAGCTGAACCCCGCGCTGATCGAACAGGTCATCGGCGGCTGCGTCATGCAGGTGGGCGAGCAGGGCAACAACGTCACCCGCACCGCCTGGCTGCACGCCGGGCTGCCGTGGCAGACCGGCGCCGTCACCATCGACAACCAGTGCGGTTCGGCGCAGCAGGCAGCGGGTCTGGTGGCCGGCCTCATTTCCACCGGCGCCATCGAGGCCGGCATCGCGTGCGGCATCGAGTCCATGAGCCATGTTCCGTTGGGCGCCAACGTCGGAACGCACGCCGGCCCGCGCCGGCCCGCGTCCTGGAACATCGACATGCCCAACCAGTTCGAGGCCGCCGAGCGAATCGCCAAGCGGCGCGGCATCACTCGCGACGATGTCGAGGAGCTGGGCGAGCGCTCGCAGCGACTGGCCGCGCAGGCGTGGGCGGAGGGCCGCTTCGACCGCGAGGTGCTGACCATCAAGAACGCGCCGCAGGTCGACAAGGAGGGCAACCTCACCGGCGAGTTCGCCGACATCAGCCGCGACCAGGGTCTGCGCGAGACCACCCGCGAGGGCCTGGCGAAGCTGAAGCCGGTGCTGGAGGGCGGAATTCACACCGCCGGCACCTCCTCGCAGATCTCCGACGGCGCGGCCGCGGTGCTGCTCATGGACGAAAAGGCCGCGCAGCGTGAGGGATTGCGCCCGCGCGCCCGTATCGTGGCGCAGTGCCTGGTGGGTGGCGAGCCCGAATTCCACCTGGACGGTCCGGTGCAGGCGTGCGAGCGACTGCTCGAGCGCAGCGGCATGACCAT
The DNA here is from genome assembly GCF_050942175.1 of Nocardia sp. CA-151230. Lineage (NCBI taxonomy): Bacteria > Bacillati > Actinomycetota > Actinomycetes > Mycobacteriales > Nocardiaceae > Nocardia > Nocardia sp. CA-151230. The sequence continues at coordinate 584,459 of NZ_CP192061.1, read as the reverse complement.
CTCCGACATCGACTTGTTCGAGATCAACGAGGCTTTCGCGTCCGTGGTGCTGTCGTGGGCCTCGGTGCACAAGCCGGATTTCGATCGCGTCAACGTCAATGGCGGCGCCATCGCGCTCGGCCACCCGGTCGGCAGCACCGGATCCCGCTTGATCACAACGGCTTTGCACGAGCTGGAGCGCTCGGACAAGAGCACCGCCATGGTCCTGATGTGCTGCGGCGGCGCCCTCGCGACGGGCACGATCATCGAACGGATCTAGTCCCTCAATGATTTTCGGCCAGGTTGAACGTTCATCCTGCTGGCCCCGAAACGTGGCGTACGCCACACACTCACCGGCGCAGCCAGGAAGATGAGACGTCAGCTATCTTATGGCTACCCGTGGCCCGTCCGGGAAGAGCCTCGCGACGGGCCAGAACCGGGACTCTTAAGCCCTCAGCAAGAACCGTAGGGTTAGCCCGCAAACGCCCAAGCCACGGCGGGTGAAGCGGATGACCGCCTAGAAGCTTCAAGGAAATCGCGAATCAGGCGTAGGTTTTCAGTTACTGAGCCGCTAATATCAATGATACGTATCCGAGATAACGACTGTTAGTACAGCGAAGGGAATTGGGCGGCTCACAATGGCTGATTTCGCGGCGCGGCTGAACAAGCTGTTCGAAACCGTGCATCCCCCGGGGCGTAAGCCGCACACGAACGCAGAGGTGGCGGCCGCCTTGACGGCATCCGGCCATCCGATCTCGAAACCGTATCTGTCGCAGTTGCGGTCGGGACAGCGCACGAACCCGTCGGATGAGACGGTTGCAGCGTTGGCAAAGTTCTTCAAGGTCAAGCCGGACTACTTCTTCAACGACATCTACGCGGCGAAGATCGATCACGATCTCGAGCTGCTGTCCCAGCTGCAGGGCTATGGACTCCGTCGTCTGTCGAGTAGGGCGTTCGACCTGTCCGAAGAATCTCAGAATCTCCTCACCTCTATGGCGGAGAAGTTGCGGGCAAGCGAAGGACTGCCCGAAATTCCTCCGGACGGCACGGAATAGGCACTGCCACAGAGCAACACAGTGCGGCTAGCTCGGAGGCCGCACTGTGTTGGTTTGTTACAGGGCTTCTCCGGACTCGACATGGACGGGTCACCGGCACTGCTTGCAGGGCAGTGCCGGTGGCCCGCCGGACCATTCGGTCCGAGTGATGGATGTTGCACCGGTCTCAGCGTGCTGAGGCCATGTGGCGTAGACCCTTGCGCTGGTGCAGTATGCACAAACCTGGCATTACGCCGACTGGGCAAGTCCGGTCGGTCTAATGAGTTGTTTTGTGCACTATGTCGTTTTGTGCACTGGGAGTGTTTCGGCCTCCAATGCACCATCCGCGACAAGCAAGAGTGACAACATCTACTGACAAGCAAAGTCCCGTACTGCGCACGACGGGTTCGATGAGACGAAACCTCGGATACGAAGTCTCATCGTGCAGGGCCCGCCGGAATGCCACGCCCTTGGCAATCGCGCGCGGTGCGGGTCTTGCGCATTTGCGACAAGATCGCAATTGAGTCGGTGATCTCCGCGTGATCAAGTTCGGAGCCCGTCGGAGGGCAATCCGCAGATCCGCCGAATAGTAATGGAAAAGTAATGACTACCGTTGTGCGGAGCCCTGAATCGTGCTCGGCGACGCGGCCGCCGTCGCGTCATAGGCGCGGGCGATGGCCTGCACCCAGCCGCGCGGACTGACCCCCGCCGGCGGTGAGATCCAGCGACCGTCGATCACCACCTCGCCGAACGGATTCCGCGACCACTCGGCCACCCGCTGCGCGCGCTCGGCCACCGAGACCGGCGGCGTACCCGCCGCAGCCAGCTCCACCCCGCCACCGGACTGTAGGTAGAGCGCGTCCATGATCTGCGCGACCTGATCGGAAGCCTTGAGCTGCGTGCCCGATCCGGTCTGCTCGTGCGCCACCACCTCCGGGAAGCGCCCGATCAGCACCCGGTGCAGGGTGCGAATCTGCTCGAGCAGCACCCGGGCTCGCCACCACAGCTCGATCACGATCCACACCGCGCCGATGGCGATGAGCATGGCCGCGATCTGCCACATCGGCCAGAACCAGCCCTCGTCGCCCGGCTTCGGCATCGGCGCGTCGCTCACCTGGCGGCGAATCGACATCGCCGCCAGCACACCGACCACCGCGGTACCGGTGGTGTAGAGCGCGATGCCGCGGCCCAGCGTGGTCCAATCCAGGTTGCGCACACCGGTAACCACGATGAACACACACTCCAGCAGCACGATCGCCCAGCCGAAGGTCAGCGACCAGAGCAGCGTGAGAATCATGGCGATCGCGCCGCCGGCGTAGATCATCATGCCGATCTGACGCAGATTGCGGCGCGACACCACCGGCCACGCCGCGGCCGCCACCACCGAGGTGGCGGTGGCGAACATGATCCATGCCGCGGTGACCACCCGGTCGCCCAGCCACTGGCCGTGCACGCCACCCGGCGCCATATGGTCAACGGCCAGAGCGATTTCCGGCACGCCGACGGTCACCGCCAGCGCCACCGCGGCCACCGCGATCACGATCGCTACCCGCGCGGTGGTCGCCGGTTTCACCAGCACGCGCCCGACGCGTGCACCCGAGGCCATCCACACCAGCATGGCCGTCACCCAGAAGGTCATGCCGCATCCTTTCGGGGATAACCGAAGGACTCGCTCATCCCAACGCCTCATCGAATCGAAGGACCGAGACGCCCGCGCCCCGGCTGTTGAACACGCGCAGGCGGGTCATGAGCATGCTCGCGAAAGTCTCTGCCTCCCACTCGCATTGCTCGTCGTCGCCCAGATCGATGGCCTTCTGATGCGCGCGCTGGCTGAGCATGTAGGCGATGAGGTCGTCGCTGGCCTCCAGCACCACCTCGGTCGCCGCCTCGCCCGGATGGTCGAAGACGATGTGCCCCAGCTCGTGCGCGAGGGTGTGCTCCCGACTGGGCAGCGACTGCGCCAGCACGATCACATCCCGATCCGGATAGCTGCGGCGCTGGCCGCACACGCCCGGACCCAGTTGGGCACTGGCGATCTCGATGATCCGCCGCCGCTCCGCCGAGATGGCGAGCACCACCTCGTCCAGGTCGGTGGCGTCGAAATCGGCGGCCACCGCGCACACCGCGTCCACCGCGGCGGCCACCCGGCGGTAGGACCCGATGCTATGCGCCTTGCTCCCGGTCATCGTGGTCCCCTCATGCCCTCGGTCCGAAGAAAGCAGCGCGCGCGGCATCGACGCGCGCCTGGGCCGCGGACGCGCTCTGGAAGCTCACCGCGCCCGAGCCGGTGCCCACCAGCGCCATGGCGATCAGCCCGCCGATCACCGACAGTGGCTTCCACTGCGGTAGCCGGGTGTTGTTCGAGGTCGGCTTCACATCCGGATTCGGCTGGGCCAGAACGGGAGCGGGCGCCGGCGCGGGGGCCGGCGGAGGCGGTGGCGCGGCGGGCGCGGCCTCCGGCTCGGGCAGCGCGGCCACCGGGGCCACCACGGCGGGCAGCTGCGGCACGGCCGGGGGCTTCGGAATCTCCAGCGGCACCGGCGGTACCGCGGGTGCGGCGGGCGGCGGGATCAGCAACAGCAGCAGCGGCGAGGCGCAGACCGCGGCGGAACCGAGCCCCGCCGATCCGAGCCCCGCCGAACCCACGGCGGCCGAACCGAGATCGGCCGAGCCTGCGGCGGAACCCGCTCCGGCCGAACCGGCACCCGAGCCCGTCGCGGCCGAACCCGCACCGGTGCCGGCCGAGCCCAGGCCGGTGAGCGCACCGACCGCGGAACCCACACCGGCGGAACCGATTCCCGCGGAACCGACCGCGGCCGAACCGGTGCACAGCGCGGCCAGTCCGGCCGAACCCGTCGCAGCCGAGCCCACCGCGGCCGAACCCGTTGCGGCCGAACCCGTGCCGAGCAGCAGGCCCAGCAATGCGGAGCCGGTGCCCACGCCCGCGGAGCCGACGCCCGCCGAGCCCAGGCCGAGCACGCCCGCGGTACCGAGACCGGCGGAACCGACTGCGGCCGAACCGGTTCCGAGCGCAGCCGAACCGGTGGCCGCCCCGGCCGAGCCGGTACCGGCGACGGCCGAACCCAATCCCGCACCGGCGGAACCGGTTACGACGGAGCCGACGCCCAGGGCCGCAGAGCCGGTACCGCCCAGCACGGTGCCCAGTCCGGCCGAACCGACACCGGCGGAGCCGACACCGGCGGAGCCGGTTCCGAGCGCGAGCAGAACGGACAGCAGATCCTGTGGTCCGGCCACCGGGGTGACGGGCTGCGGACCAGTGGCATCAATTGCCCGTGGTTGCGTGACGGCGTCCGCCTGCGGTTGCGAACCGCCGGAAGCGGGCAGGGTAGGATCCTGGCCCGCGGGTACGGGATCGAGCGGGATGCTCCCCGGCTGCGCCTCGGCAACCGCGGGCCCGAGCAGCGCCGAACCGGTGACAGCTGCGATCACTGCCACCAGGCGCATTGCACGATCGACGATCATGCGACAGCCATCCCCTCATCGATACCGCGCACTTGGCTTCCTCCGCACCGGGGTACGGAATCCCGATCCGCACCAGGCAGATCGGGACAGGTTTCGAGCTCTCACTGTCGCCCCGATTGCCGGACTGTTGCGGAACGCGGCCATCGTACCGGTCACCAGGGCAATCCGCGCAAGTCCCCGAATGCGTTAGGGGGGCCTACAAACCGTACGCCTGCGCGACACCCTATGTAGCCAATATCACCAGCGGCCCAGGCCAATTGGCCCGGGCCAGGCCCTTCGGGCCGGACCTCACCGTCGAGACAGAACAACTGTGAGGTCCGAAACCTCGTACGAAAGCCGACAAATCAGGCAAAAGGCAGCTAACTCGCAGGTGCCCCCGCCGACCCGACATGGATCCACACGATGGGCCCCAACGTTGCGTCATGGTCGGCAGAACGCGCGAAGCCGCCCCCGGGCGAGAGGTTCCGGGGACGGCTCGGCGCGCGCCGGATGGGCGCGCGCAAGGATCCGAGGGTTGGCCGGATCCGGGTGCGCGGTCGGGCTGTGGTGGCCGCGCACGTTCGGGGACGCGTCAGGCGGTGGTGGTGACGCGGTAGGTGTTGAGGCTGTCGATGCGCTCGATGGCCTCGATGATGATGCGGTCGATGAGGTCCTGCACGGTGGGCAGGTCCTCGATGATGCCCGCGGCCTGGCCGGAGGCGAGCACGCCCGCGTGGGTGTTGCCCTCCACCAGACCGGCTTTCAGCAGCATCGGGGTGTTGGCGGCCATGATGACCTGGGACCAGGTGAGGCCCTTCTGCTTCCGCATCCCGATGCCGTCCTTGATCATGGTCGACCACTTCATGCCGGTCATGCTCTTGAACTTGACGGCGTTCGAGACGGCGGCGGTGAGTCCGCGCAGGCCGCTGGAGTGCTCCAGCTTGTCCACCAGTTCGGTGTTCAGCACGCGGTGCGGCATGCCATCGACCTTCTTGGAGACGACGGTGTCCTGCAGTCCGCGCTTGAGGTACTCCTGCTTGACCGAGTCCGGGACGCTCGAGTCCTGGGTGAGCAGGAAACGGGTGCCCATGGCGACGCCGGCCGCGCCGTAGGACAGCGCGGCGGCCAGGCCGCGGCCGTCGAAGAAACCGCCACCGGCGACCACCGGGATGTCGACGGCGTCGAGAACGGACGGCAGCAGCAGAGTCGTTGCGACGGAACCGGTGTGCCCACCGCCCTCACCGCCCTGCACGATCACCGCGTCCGCGCCCCAGGAGGCGACCTTGACCGCGTGCTTGGCCGCGCCGATGGACGGCATGACGACCACGCCGTTGTCCTTGAGCTTGGCGATGAGCTCCTTCTTGGGGGCCAGCGCGAAGGAGGCCACCTTCACGCCGTCGCGGATCATCATGTCGATGCGGTCGGGCGCGTCGGACAGGTCGGCGCGGATGTTCACGCCGAAGGGCTTGTCGGTCTTGGCCTTCGTCTTGGCGATGGCCACCTCGAGCTCGTCGAGGGTCATGGTCGCCGAGGCGAGGATGCCGAGGCCGCCGGCATTGGCGGTGGCCGCGACCAGGCCCGGACCGGCGACCCAGCCCATGCCGGTCTGCACGATCGGGTGCTCGATGCCGACCAGTTCGGTCAGCGGCGTCTTGAGCCTTTGCGCGGTCATGCCGTCACTTCCTTCTCACGGAAGCCCTTGGGGTCCAGCACGGTCCGGATGATGGTGAGCTCTTCCTCGGTGGGCAAACGGGTTTCGCCCGCCTCGGCCAGCCCGGCGATCTCGAAGGAGGTGTTCTCCGCGACCTCGTCGGCGGTCACACCCGGGTGCAGCGACAGCGCGCGCAGGGTGTGGTCCGGGCCGTTGAAGTCGAACACGCCCAGGTTCGAGACCACCCGGTGCAGGTGGTGGAACCGGTAGGCCGGGTTCTCGGAATCGACCTTGTCGTAACCGATTCCGGAGACGATGTCGACCTGGTCGACGAACACCCGCTTGTTGTGCTTGGGCACGAAGTAGCTGGTGGCGTGGTTGATGGTGTTGCCCGGCGCGCCGCGCACACCGAACATCTGCCGGGTCGGCTGCTGCAGCGGACCGAACGCGGACAGGTTCTGGTTGCCGTACTTGTCGATCTGGTTGGCGCCCATGACCACATGGCGGCGACCGGAATTCACCACATCGAAGACCTTCGAGAACGGAATCCAGCCCTCGATGGGCGCCTTGCCGCCGATCGGCGGGATCTCGGCGAAGAACAACGCCTCACCGTCGGACAGCAGCAGATCCGGCTCGAAGGTGAGCCGCGCCAGCCGCGCGCCGATGGTGGTGACGGTGGACATGGGCGAGGCCATGATCTCGCCCGCGCCCCGGAAGATCTCGGCGGCGGCGACGACGCAGATCTCGGCCCGAGTAATGGTGGTGGTGTCGCTCATTACTTCTGCTCCTCGGCGAAAGCCTTGACGGCGGCCTGGTATTCGGCCTCGGACACATCCAGGTAGCGAGCCTTGAACTCGGCCCACGACTCGGGCGTCTTGGCGGCCTCGACATAGTGGCGCTGGAACTTCTCGTCGCGGCCGTAGCTGCCGGAGAAGGTGAAGTGCGCGCCGCCGGGGGCCTCGACCACCCCGTCGACCATCATGCGATTGAGGATGAGGGCCTGCGTCGGAACGGCTTTCACCAGTTCCTCGGTCTCGACGAGACGGTCCACCGACAGGTAGCGCTTCTCGGCGGAGAGCAGGTACAGGTCGTCCATGTACGGGTCGACGCCGGTGTAGGCGGCATTGCCGTGCTTGTCACCCAGGTCCAGGTGCACGAAGGCGGCGTCCAGGTTCAGAGCGGGCATGGCGACGAGGGTTTCACGGCGACCGTCCGCATCGGCGTACGGGGACTGGACGGTTTCGAGCTCGCCCTCCCAGAAATCGAGGACGGCAGAACCCAATCCGGCGCGGATCGGCAGGAACGGCAGACGGGCCGCGGCGGCCTGCAGACCGCACTTGACCATGCCCTCGTCCATCTCGCGCACGGTGATCGCGCCCTCGGTGCGGGCCTTGGCGAACCACGGGTCGTAGAACGGCGCGGAGTCCAGGGACACGAAGCCGTAGTAGGCCTTGCGCACCTTGCCCGCCGAGCACAGCAGGCCCAGATCCGGGCCGCCGTAGGTGACGACGGTCAGATCGGTGATGTCCGAACGCAGCAGGGCGCGCACGAAGGCCATCGGCTTGCGCCGGGAACCCCAGCCGCCGATGCCGATGGTCATGCCGCTACGGAGCTCGCCGACGACCTCGTCGAGGCTCATTCGCTTGTCGCGCATATTGTTTCGCCCCTTCTACTTTGCTTTTTTCTGAGCGGCCAGATCGTCGTCGAAACGCGCCCGGATCTCGTCGGCCACGCCCGCGAGGTTGAGCTCCATGGTGAAGCCCTGCTCGAAGCGGTAGGAGCGATGCACGTCCTGCACGTCGATGCCGTTGAGCGCCTTCTTGGCGGCGCGGATGACGCGGCCGTCCTTGTTGGCGATGTTCTTGGCGACCTCCATGGCGGCGGCGTCGAGTTCGGCGCGCGGCACCACCTTGAAGACCGAGCCGTAGTGGTGCAGCTGCTGCGCGGTGAGGGTGCCCGCGGTGTAGAACATGGTCCGCATCAGGTGCTGGGGGACCAGTCGCGCCAGGTGGGTGGCCGCACCGAGCGCGCCGCGGTCGACCTCGGGGAGGCCGAAGGTCGCGTCGTCGGAGGCGACGATGACGTCGGAGTTGCCGACCAGGCCGATGCCACCGCCGAGGCAGAAACCGTTCACGGCGGTGACGACCGGAACCTCGCAGTCGTAGATCGCGGCGAAGGCGGCGAAGCAGCCGTGGTTGGCGCGGATCAGGGCGGTGTGCCCGGTGTCCGCGTTCATCTCCTTGATGTCCACGCCCGCGTTGAAGCCGCGACCCTCGGCGCGCAGCACCACGACCCGGGTCTCCGGGTTGCGGCCGGCGGCGGTGACGGCATCGGCCAGGGCGAACCAGCCGTCGGACGGCAGAGCGTTGACCGGGGGGTAGTCGACAGTGACGACTTCGACGCCCTCGGTTTCGGTGTGACGGTTGATCCCCATCGAATGTCCCATCGTTGGCAAAACAAGCAAGTGCTTGGTAGGTTAGCACGGTGGGAATCGAAGTAAACCTGTCCGGCTCGGTCGTCCTGGTCACCGGCGGTGTGCGCGGCGTCGGCGCCGGCATCAGCCGGGTCTTCCTGGACGCGGGCGCGACCGTGGTGGCCTGCGCGCGACGGCCCGGCGACACCCCCGTCGAGAGCAATGGCCGCGGCATCGACTTCCTGCCGTGCGACGTGCGCGACCCGGACTCGGTGCGCGGGTTGATCGAGGCCATCGTCGAGAAGTACGGGCGCTTGGACACCGTGGTGAACAATGCCGGTGGCGCGCCCTTCGCCCTGGCCGCCAACGCCAGCGCCAACTTCCACGCCAAGATCGTGCAGCTGAACCTGCTGGCGCCGCTGCTGGTTTCGCAGGTCGCCAACGAGGTCATGCAGAAACAGGAGACGGGCGGATCGATCGTGATGATCTCCAGCGTCTCCGGGCATCGGCCCTCCCCGGGCACCGCGGCCTACGGTGCGGCCAAAGCCGGTGTGGACAGCCTGGTTTCGTCGCTCGCGGTGGAGTGGGCTCCGAAGGTGCGGATGAACTCCGTCATCTGCGGCCTGGTCAACACCGAGTCCTCGCACCTGCACTACGGCGACGAGGAGGGCATCGCCTCGGTGAGCCGAACGGTTCCCATGCAGCGCATGGCGACGCCCGAGGACATCGGTCGTACCGCCGCGTTCCTGGCCTCGCCCCTGGCGGCGTACGTCACCGGCAGCGCGCTACTCGTGCACGGCGGCGGCGAGAAGCCCGCCTTCCTCGAAGCATCCACCGCAGACGTCCCCGCCGTCTCGGGCCGCTAGACCGATCGAACACGAAGAGGTAATCGATATGACCGACAACAAGATCTGCGACGGCCGCGTCGTCATCGTGACCGGCGCCGGTCGTGGCATCGGCCGTGCCCACGCCCTCGCCTTCGCCGCCGCCGGCGCGAAGGTGGTCGTGAACGACCTCGGCGCCGAGCTCGACGGCGCCCCCAGCCCGGACTCCCCGGCCGCGCAGGTCGTCGAGGAGATCAAGGCCCTCGGCGGCGAGGCCATCGTGAACGGCGACGACATCTCCGACTGGGAGGGCGCGCGCCGCCTGATCCAGACCGCCGTCGACACCTTCGGCCGCCTGGACGTGCTGGTCAACAATGCCGGCATCGTCCGCGACCGGATGCTGGTCAACCTCGCCGAGGACGAGTGGGACGCGGTCATCAAGGTGCACCTCAAGGGCCACTTCGCGCCCATGCGGCATGCCGCCGAGTACTGGCGCAACGAGGCCAAGGCCGGTCGCACCCCCGAGGCCCGCATCATCAACACCAGCTCCGGCGCGGGCCTGCTCGGCTCGGTCGGCCAGGGCAACTACTCCGCCGCCAAGTCCGGCATCGCGGGCCTGACCCTCACCGCCTCGGCCGAATTCGCGCGCTACGGCATCACCGTCAACGCCATCGCCCCGGCGGCCCGCACCCGGATGACCGAGACGGTCTTCGCCGACATGATGGCCGCTCCCGAGGACGGCTTCGACGCCATGGCCCCGGAAAACGTCTCGCCGCTGGTCGTCTGGCTGGGCAGCGCCGATTCCGCCGGTGTCACCGGCCGTATGTTCGAGGTCGAGGGCGGCAAGGTGACCGTCGCCGACGGCTGGCGCCACGGCGCCTCCATCGACCGCGGCGCCCGCTGGGAGCCGGCCGAGCTGGGGCCGGTCGTGCGCGACCTGCTGTCCAAGGCCACCACCCCGGAGCCGGTCTACGGCGCGTAACCTCCCCCGCCTCTCCGGGTCTTCAGCGGACGGCAGAGAGCCCTACCGTTGGCATTCCGTGCCGGCGGTAGGGTGCCCCGACCGTTCTGGACGTACCCGGTGAGTTACCCCGATCTCGCGAAATCGGTCGTTCCGTATCCGATTACTGATCTGCTCCGGCGCAAGCTGCGCTGTGCCCGCTACTTCTTGCGGATGCCGGAGACCAGGGCGAAGAGGGTGTCCAGGACCGGGGTCGGGGTGAGCGAGGTGGCCACCACCTGGATCTTTCCGGCGAGGCCCGGGATATAGCGGGCCCTGGGGTGCTTTGCGGTGAGGGCCTTTTCGACCTCCTTGACCACCGAGTCGACCGGGGCCGCGATCTTCGGGACCTGCTGGGACATCTTGCGCAGGCCCGCGAGGTGGGCGCTGTACAGCTCACGCTGGGCATCGGTGAGGTGGGCGGTCGTGGTGTCGACCATGTCGGTCGCGCCGAACCAGAGGTCGGTGGCGATCGGGCCGGGCTCGATGAGGGACGTGCGGATTCCCCAGGGGCGCAGCTCCACCCGGAGGGCGTCGACCAGGCCCTCGAGGGCGAACTTGGAGGAGTTGTAGGCACCGGTCCCGGGGGTGGAGATGCGGCCGGACAGCGAGGAGATGAAGACCACGCGGCCGCGAGTGGCGCGCAGGCGCGGGAGAACGGCCTGGGTGACCGCGACCGCACCGAAGACATTGACCTCGAACTGGTTTCGGAGGGTCTCCAGATCGAGGAGCTCGACCGGACCGTCGGCGACGATGCCCGCATTGTTGACCACGGCCGTCAGGTCGGCGGGCAGCACCTCGTCGAGGGCGGCGATGTGGTCCGGATTCGTGACATCGAGGATGACCGGAGTGATGCGGGAGTCCGCCGCGACCAGCTCCTCACCGTCGGAGAGCTTGCGGACGCCGGCGTAGACCTGCCAGTTCTGCTGCGCCAGACGCAGGCAGACGGCCTTGCCGATGCCGCGCGCCGCGCCGGTAACCAACACAGAGTTCATGGAGGTCAGCCTAATTCGGGCCGGCCGAACCGGCGCGCGGGAATTGCGGATGCCGTCCGGAGACGGGGGTGCCACCATGTGGCGATGGGGAATGTCCTGATTGTCGGAGACCTGCACGGGAACACCGCGCATGCGCTGACATTGATACAGGTCGCGGCACGGAATGACTGCGAGCGGGTGTTCGCGGTGGGGGACTTCGGGGCGTGGGAGCACATGCACTCGGGGCGGCGGTACTTCGACGTGGTGAACAAGGCGGCCAAGCGCGCCGGGGTCACCGTGTACTTCCTGGACGGGAACCACGACAAGAGCTCGCTGCTGCACGAGCTCTACGACGAGCATCCCGACGACGAGGGATTCCTGGTGTGCCGCAAGCACCTCCGGTACGCCCCGCGCGGGCACCGCTGGAACTGGGAGGGCACCAGCTTCGCCGCGTTCGGCGGGGCGCGCTCCACCGACAAGGGCTGGCGGCTGGCCCGGGAGGCTCGCAAGGCCGAGCAGGTCGCCAAGCGGCGCGGCTACGGCTCCTCGAAGCGGCCGGACACCGCGGGCATGCTGTGGTTTCCGGAGGAGGAGATGACCGACGCCGAGCTGACCGACCTGCTCGATGCCGACAGCTCACCGGTGGACGTGCTGCTCACCCACGACAAACCGCGCGCCTCGCAGCCGAAGTGGAATCGCAAGGACAAGGACGAGTGCTATCCCAACCAGGACCGCATCCAGCGGGTGGTGCGGACGCTGCGGCCCAGCGTGCTTTTCCACGGCCATCTGCACGTCCGCTACACCGACACCATCGCCTCCGGTGACGGGCAGTGGACCCGGATCGAAGGACTGGCCTGCGACCCGGAAGCCTCGCAATACCTGGAGTATTCGTCCGAGCACTCCTGGTACGCGCTGCAGCTGCCCTACGCCGGGGCACAGGCCGACGGGCCGGCCGAGGCCGAACCCCGTTCGCTACCCGCCTGATTCGTCGTAGGAGGAGGTGCCCTCGTCGAGCAGCGGCTCCTCCCCCTTGAAGTGCGCGGGCGCGAAGACGCGCAGCACGTGGTAGCCGGTGATGACGACCAGGGTGCCCAGGGCAATGCCGCTCAGGGTGAAGTTGCTGGTGAACTTCATGCTCACATTGCCGATGCCGATGATCAGGCCGGCGGCGGCGGGCACCAGGTTCAGCGGATTGCGGAGATCGACCCTGGCATTGGTCCAGATCTGCGCGCCCAGCAGGCCGATCATGCCGTACAGGATGACGGTGATCCCGCCCAGCACGCCGCCCGGAATGGCCGCGACGATGGCGCCGAACTTGGGGCACAGGCCGAACAGCAGCGCGAAGAACGCGGCGGCCCAGTAGGCGGCCGTGGAGTACACCCGGGTGGCGGCCATGACGCCGATGTTCTCCGAGTAGGTGGTGTTGGGCGGGCCGCCGACCGCGGTGGACAGCATGGAGGCCGCGCCGTCGGCGGCGATGGCGGTGCCGAGCTTGTCGTCCAGATCGGCGCCGGTCATCTCGCCGACCGCCTTCACGTGCCCGGCGTTCTCGGCGACCAGCGCGATCACCACCGGCAGCGCCACCAGCACCGCCGACCACTGGAAGGACGGGGCGTGGAAGCTGGGCAGGCCGAGCCAATCCGCCTTGGCCACGCCGGACAGATCCAGCCGCCAGTGATCGGTGACCTTGCCGCTGCCGTCGGCCGAATGGATCTGCCCGAATACCCGGTCCAGCACCCACGAGAGCCCGTACCCGAAAACCAGGCCCAGGAAGATCGCGATGCGCGCGAAGAATCCGCGCAGGCCGACCACGGCCAACCCGGTGAACAGCATGACCAGCAGTGCGGTCCACTGATCCTGCGGCCAGTAGGTCGAGGCGGTGACCGGGGCCAGGTTGAAGCCGATGAGCATGACCACCGCGCCGGTCACCACCGGTGGCATGGCGGCGTGAATGATGCGCGCGCCGAACCGCTGTACGGCCAGCCCGATCAGGAACAGCGCGGCGCCCACCACCAGGCAGGCGCCGGTAACCGTCGCGCTATTGCCGCCCTGCGCCCGGATCACCGCGGCCACACCCACGAACGACAGCGAGCAGCCCAGATAGCTGGGCACCCGGCCGCGGGTCGCGAGCAGGAACAGCACGGTCGCGACGCCCGACATCATGATGGCGAGGTTGGGATCGAGCCCCATCAGCACGGGCGCAACGAAACTCGCGCCGAACATGGCCACCACGTGTTGCGCGCCCAGCCCGAAGGTGCGCGGCCACGACAGCCGCTCGTCCGGCCGCACCACCGCCCCCGGCGCGGGCGAGCGGCCGTCGCCGTGCACCTTCCAGCGGACACCCAGATCCATGAACCGCCCGCTTTCTCCCTAAGGTCCGAAAATGGTCCGCGGCCATCCTAATCCGAGCAAACCTCCAGCTCTCGCGCATTCGCGATCCGGCCTCCGCCGCACCCGATCGGCACGAAATCGCCGTCCCGTGCGGACCGCGGCCTCGCCCCGGGCGGGCGGTCATTGCCCGCAACCTTCCGATCGACGCGGGGCAAGGCCTCGACCGATACCCCCCGCAACCTTGGGTCGGCACGCCCGCCGGCCGCGATCGGCAGCGCCGGGTCCGCATCCGATCGACCCGTCCCGGCGACCGGGTCAGGCCAAGCCGTAGCGCTGCCGGACGGCGGGCGGTAGGGCATACGGATTCGGGACGTCCACCGGCCGCGGGCCGGAGAATTGCTGCGGTGCACCCGTATTCGACCGTCCGGGCGCGGCCAGCAGAAACCGGCGCAGGGCGGCCGCGACCACGGGATCGGCGGTGAGCTCGCGGCGCAGGACGGCGGCCTGTTCGAGCGCACGGCCACGCGCCCGCTCGTGCGCACGCGAAACAGACTGTGCCAGAACGGCATCGGGTAGGACCAGATCGATGATCCGCCCGTCCGGTCCCACCTCGACACTCACTCCGTCCGCGACGGCACGGGCGCGCACCCGGTCGACCGCGTCCTGTATGTGCCCGGCCTTGCGTGCGACCGCTTCGAACCGGGCATCGACCGATTCCTGCATGGCTCCAACTCTAGGGATCCGAGGCGAGATGCCTTGGGGCATCGGCAACTTCGCACCCCCGCGCCATTACGGCCGGACGCGGATCTGTTGCATCATGTCGTGATCGGCGTGGTCGAGGTTGTGGCAGTGCCAGACATAGCCGCGGATCTCCGGAGTATCCGCCATCCCGCCTGCCATGCCGGATCCGTTGAGGGATATGGCCTCCGCACCCGGCGGCACCGGTATCACGGCATCGGGATCGAAGCCGAGCTCGTCCACCGAGGGCCACTTCACCATGATCCGGGTGATGGTGTCGGTGGGGCACTCGATGGTGTCCTTCCATCCCGCCTCCCAGGGCGGCGGCCCCTGCTCGGGCCCGATGGCGAACCCGTCGGCCGACGGCGCCCACCGGACGCCGAACCTGGGCGGATAGTTGGCGAAGAAGTAGGCCGAGGTGAGGATGGGCTGGCGGCCGATCACCCGCAGCCGGGCCAGGTGCAGATGGATGGGGTGGTCGAACGGCGTGGTGTTGACGATGTCCCACTGCTCGACGGTGCCGGCCCGGGCCAGGTCGATGTCCGAGCTCAGGAAGGGCAGGTTGTTCAGCGACATCATGGTCGGGAAGACGGCCGCGGCCCGGGAGTCGTCGTTGAGCCCGAGCAGGGTCATGGTGCGCACCGGGCCCGGCCGGTACGCCGGTTCCAGCGCATCGGGCTGACCGGCGCCGCCGCGCAGCTGGACCGGTATGCCGGCCGACGGTCCGTCGCCGGCGCCGATGAACCGCATGACGGGCCGTAGTTCGGGCGCCATGAACACGGCATTGCCGAGATCGTTCTGGGCGGTATTGATCAGGTCGACGGTCGCGCCGTCCTCGAGGCCGCTGAAATCGACCAGCAGGTCCACTCTTTCGCCGGGGCTGACCCGGATCGACGGTGTCGGCACCGGCGCATTCAGCAGGCCCAGATCGCCGCCGATGGCGAAGAACAGCATGCCGTTGGAGAACTCGAAAATGTAGGGCCGCGAATTGGATCCGTTGAGCAGCCGGAACCGGTAGACGGTGCGGCGCACGCGCAGCCACGGCCAGGCCACCCCGTTCACGCAGCACACGTCGCCCAGCTGTCCGGATTGGTTGTAGCCCTGCGGAATATAGGTGGCCACCATGGGTTGCAGGCTGCCGTCGGCATTGAAGGTGCGGTCCTGCACGATGAGCGGGACCTCGAACTCACCGCTGGGCAGGCCGAGCGGATTGTCGTCGCGGCCGGTGTCGAATTCGTCGCGCAGGTAGTAGATTCCGGCCAGTCCGGCCTGAATGTTCAGCCTGGTGATCCCCATGGCGTGGTCGTGGTACCAGAGGGTCGCGGCCTCCTGCCGGTTGCCGTACTCGAAACTGGGCCCGCCGCCATTGCGCCACCCGATGAGCGGATGCCCGTCGGAGCCGGGGGAATTCGCGCCGCCGTGCAGGTGCACGGTGAAGCGGGGATCGGTGCGATCCAGCTCGCTGACCCCGTGCATGGTGAGATCGACGTCCGCCGCCAGCACATGGGCACCGAGCTCATTGCGGAAACTGAGGTGCGACACCCGATCCCGGTACCCCTCCAGGGTCGGACCCAGCACCGGCTGCCCGAAACCCCAGCTACGGGTCTCCGGCAGATCGCGGTGATAGCGGTGCATTCCGGAGATGGCGGCCAATTCACCTGTGGCCGCGCGTATTTCGTGGATGGGCAGCTCGTCGACGAACGGCTCCAGCGCGGGCGAATGGTAGTTGAGCGGCGTGAACGTCGGCGCGGGCAGCGGCGGAACCGGCACGGGAGGTGGCGGTAGGGGCACGGGATCGGCTGCCGCCGAAGCCATATAGCCCATGCCCGCGATTCCGAGGGCCCCCAGGAGGAACCCCCTCCTCGGTAGGTTCTCCTTCATCATCCAGTTCCCGCCCCGGGCGTCACTCCGCAGTCAACTGGTCCATCGTCCGCCATCGGCGGACATCACGGGCGCGGAATGCGGAAGCCGCGCATCGAAATTCGGTGCGCGGCTTCCGGAAAGCGAATCCGGGACTAGACCAGGCGCTCGATGATGGTGACGTTGGCGGTGCCGCCGCCCTCACAGATGGTGAGCAGACCGTAGCGGCCGTTCACCCGCTCCAACTCGTTGAGCAGGGAGGCGAACAGTTTGGCACCGGTCGCGCCCAGCGGGTGGCCCAGCGCGATGGCGCCGCCGTTGACATTGACCTTGTCGGGGTTGGCGCCGGTCTCCTTGATCCAGGCCAGCACCACCGAGGCGAAGGCCTCGTTGATCTCGATGACGTCCATGTCGTCGATGGTCAGACCGGTCTTCTCCAGGGCCCACTTGGTGGCCGGGATGGGCGCTGTCAGCATGTAGATCGGGTCCGCGCCGCGCGCGCTCACGTGGTGGATGCGCGCCCGCGGGGTGAGCCCGTACTCCTGGACCGCCCAGTCCGAGGCCAGCAGGGTCGCGCTGGAGCCGTCGGAGATCTGGCTGGCCAGGGCCGCGGTGATGCGGCTGCCCTCGGCGAGCGGCTGCAGCCCGGCCATCTTCTCCAGGGTGGTCTCGCGCGGGCACTCGTCGATCCAGAAGTCGCCCACCGGCACGATCTCGCGGTCGAACTTGCCGTCCACGATGGCCTTGCGGGCGCGCTCGTTGCTGCGCAGCGCCCACTCCTCCATATCGCGGCGGGAGATGTCCCACTTCTCGGCGATCATGGTGGCCGAATTGAACTGCGACACTTCACCGGTGCCGTAGCGGTGGTCCCAGCCCTGCGCGCCGACGAACGGCGAGTCGAAGCCGTAGGCCTGCCCGGCCAGCATGGCCGCGGAGATCGGGATGGCGCTCATGTTCTGGACGCCGCCGGCCACGATCACCTCGGCGGTGCCGGACATGATGGCCTGGGCGCCGAAGGTGATGGCCTGCTGCGAGGAACCGCACTGCCGGTCCACGGTCACACCGGGCACCGACTCGGGGTAGCCCGCGGCCAGCCACGAGGTGCGCGCGATGTTTCCGGCCTGCGGGCCGATGGTGTCACAGCAGCCGAACACCACGTCGTCCACCGCGGCCGGGTCCAGGTTGGTGCGCTCGATGAGCCCCTTGATGGCGGCGGCGCCCAGATCGGCCGGGTGCACGGCGGCCAGCGAGCCGCCCCGCTTGCCGACCGGCGTGCGCACGGCGTCGATCACATACGCCTCACGCATCGGCGAATACTGACGGCGGGACGGTGCTGACATGGGGAACTCCTACTGGCTGCTGCTGCGGTGAAGTTGTCGCTGAGAGTTGGTTATGTGCGCTCTTCGGGGCTGGTGAGCCCGTCGAGCACGATGGTCAGGTACTGCTTGGCGAGGTTGTCGACGGTGATCCGGCCGCCGGGCTGGTACCAGCGCACCGACACCCAGACGGTGTCGCGCAGGAACCGGTAGGCCAGTTCGATGTCCATCTCGGGCCGGAAACTGCCGTCGGCGACGCCGTTGGTCAGCACCTGGTGCCAGAGCTCACGGAACTCGCTGTTGTATTCCGCGATGTAGTCGAATCGCGGTGTGCCGCTGAGTCGTTTGGCCTCGGCCTGGTAGATGGCGACGGCCGCGTGGAACCGGTCGAAGGATTCGTAGGAAGCGGTGACCAGAGCTTCCAGCGTGTCGCGGGCGGGGACGCCGGCCGCCACGATTTCGCGGTAGCGACCGAAGAGGTCGTCGAGGAACCCGCGCAGGATTTCGTCCACCATGGCTTCTTTGGAATCGAAGTGGTGGTAGAGACTCCCCGATAGAATCCCCGCCGCGTCGGCAATGTCACGAACCGTGGTGGCGCGCAGACCCCGTTCCGCGAACAGGTTCGCGGCCAGGCCGAGCAGCTCGGTGCGACGTGCTGATTTGGAGGGGTCAGGTTGGGTCACCCCGTCAATATACAACCAAGCATTTGCTTGGTCCACTGCGGTATTCAATTGCGCCGCCTCCGGCGTCGCGGGCCGCGGCCCTGCTACCTCGGTCTTCCCTCCTCCGCTACTCCGCTTCGCTCCCCCGCTCCGTCAGTGTTCAATTGCGCCGCCTCCGGCGTCGCAGGGCCGCGGCCCTGTTACCTCGGTCTTCCCTCCTCCGCTCCTCCGCTTCGCTCCCCCGCTCCGTCAGTCCAGACCGAGGCGGGCCGCGTCCTATGGGGATTGCAAGAGGAGGATCAGCGCATCGAGTACCGCAGCGGCGACGAGACCGACAGGTCGGCCAGCAGGCGATCGCAGATGACCACGGGTGACACCCCCGCCCGCGCCATCCGCGCCACCAGCGCCAACCGCCGTTCGGGACTGTCCCACTCGATGGTCAGCGGCTCCCGGCCCGGCCCGGCGTCCACGGTGGCCATGACCCGCGGGGGTATACCGTCGCGACCCGGTTCCTCGATGAGCTTGAGGACCATCCCCCGCTGCCAGGCCCGATAGGTCTCCATATCGGCGCCCACCACCAATTTGTCTGTGGCAGCACATAATCCCTGCGCGATACCGTCGGTGAAGGCGGCATGGTCGTAGCGCAGGCGGCGGCAGTTGCGAACCACCTCCAGCAGATCGGCCCGGACCTCGCAGAGCAGGGCCGTCCTTTTGCGGCGACGCCGATCCGCCTCGCTGTCCGAATACCCGATCCGGGAGAGGCCGATGCGGCGGGCGCGCTCGCGATCACGAACCATGTCCCGCCGCAACGCACCACGCGGGTCGCGTGTCACGTCGGTTTCGTCCACGGCGTGTTGTTCCAGGATCTGCGCCGCCCGCATGGCGGTGGCGCACTCGGAGTCGTGATCCAGTAATTCCGCACCCAAAGTCAGTGCGGCCAGAACGACATTGTCGAGTCTTCGGCGCGCTAGAACGACCTCACGCACCAGCTCGAGTTCCAATTCCTCGTGGGCCTGTGCTGGGGCTGCTTGTTGTCGGCGATCCGGACCCATGGGTCGTGCCCTTCGACTAGCGGTACCGGCCTAACCCAGGATTGCACAACCACACCCCCGACGCGCCAGCCATTTTCGGTGCGTATTTCCGATCCGCTTCCGGGCAAGCCGCAGGGAGGTGGAGGCGGTCGCGGCGCTGACGGTCTCGTTCTTCCCTCCTCCGCGCCTCGGCTGAGTCGGCCCAGAACGAGACGCGCCGCGAACCCCCGGTGGAGCATTCGAGAATTGCCAAAAACATCCGGCCCGCCTGAAATTTCAGGCGGGCCGGAGAAAAGTTCCGAGTGAATCGGATATTGGTCAGGCGCGCTGACTGGAAATGGAAACCACTTCGCCCGTGAGGTAGGTGGTGTAGTCGCTCGCGAGCATGGCGATGGTGGCGGCCACCTCCCACGGCTCGGCGGCCCGGCCGAAGGCCTCTCCGGCGGCCAGGCGGTCGAGCAGCTCGCCCGAGGTGACCTTGTCCAGGAACGCGTGCCGCGCGATGGACGGGGCCACCGCGTTGATGCGGACGCCGTATTCGGCGGCCTCGACCGCGCTGCAGCGGGTCAGCGCCATGACGCCGGCCTTGGCAGCGGCGTAGTGGGCCTGGCCGTGCTGGGCGCGCCAGCCGAGCACCGAGGCGTTGTTCACGACGACGCCGCCGTGGCCGGCCTCACGGAAGTACTTGAGCACCGCCCGGGTCGCCCGGAACGTGCCGTTGAGCGTGATGTCGAGGACCTTGTCCCACTGCTCGTCGGTCATGTCGACCACCGGCACCTCGCCGCCGAGTCCGGCGTTGTTGACCATGATGTCGATCCGGCCCAGCGCCGCCACCGCACCGGCGATGAGGGCGTCCACCTGCTCGGTCGAGCTGACGTCACAGGGCACGGAAGCGATTCGGCGGTCCGGGAATTCGGCCTGCAGCGCCTGCTCGGTCTCCTTCAGGCGACGCTCGTGCCAGTCAGAGATCACCACGTCCGCACCCTCGGAGAGCAGGCGGCGCGCGGTGGCCGAACCGATGCCGGTGCCCGCGGCGGCGGTCACCACCGCGATCTTGCCCGCGAGCAGGTTGTGGCCGGGGGTGATTTCGGGGGCGGTGGACAGGTCGGTCACGGTCGAGCCTCTCGGGGAAGTCCGAGCACGCGCTCGGAGATGATATTGCGCTGCACTTCGTTCGAACCTCCGTAGATGGTGTCCGCACGGGTGAAGAGGAACATGCGCTGCCAGGCGTTGAGGTCATCGCCCGGGCCGTCGGCGATCAGGCCGGGCGCGCCGAGCACGTCCATGGCCAGTTCGCCCAGGCCGCGATGCCAGTTGGCCCACAGCAGCTTGGTCACCGAGGCCTGCCCGGCGGCGGTGCGGGCATCCACGGAGGCTCCGTCGTGGCCGGACTCCAGGGTGCGCAGCACGTGTGCGCGCAGCACGCGCAGGCCGACCCACGCCTTGTCGAAACGGTCTGCGAGGACCGGGTTCTCGATCGCCCCGTTCTCCCGGGCCACGGCCTCGAGGTCGGCGAGTTCGCGCGCGTAGCGGATCTGCTGGCCGACGGTGGAGATGCCGCGCTCGAAGGTGAGCGTGCCCATGGCGACCTTCCAGCCGTCGCCGGGCTGCCCGACCACCAGATCGGCGGCGGTGCGGGCATTGTCGAAGAAGACCTCGTTGAATTCCGCGGTGCCGGTGAGCTGGATGATGGGCCGCACCTCGACGCCCGGCTGCTTCATGGGGACGAGCAGGTAGGACAGGCCGTGGTGGCGGGTCGAGCCCTTCTCGGTGCGGGCGACCACGAAGCACCAGTCGGACAGGTGCGCCAGCGAGGTCCAGATCTTCTGGCCGTTGATCACCCATTCGTCGCCCTCGAGCTGGGCGGAGGTGGTGACGGCGGCCAGGTCCGAACCCGCGCCCGGCTCCGAATAGCCCTGGCACCACAGCTCGGTGACATTGCGGATGCCCGGCAGGAAGCGCTTCTTCTGCTCCTCGGTGCCGAAGGCGATGACCGTGGGTCCGAGCAGTTCCTCGCCGAGGTGCGAAACCCGGCTCGGGGCATCGGCTTTGGCGTATTCCTCGTGGAAGATGACCTGCTGGCGCAGGGTGGCGTCGCGGCCGCCCCACTCCTTGGGCCAGCCCAGGCAGGTCAGGCCGGCGGCGGCGAGGGCGCGATCCCATTCGAGCCGCTCCTCGAAGGCCTCGTGCTCGCGCCCGGGACCACCCAGACCGCGCAGCTCGCGGAACCGGCCGTTCAGGTTCTCGGCCAGCCATTCACGCACCTCGGCACGGAATTCGGCATCCTCGGGGGGCTCAATCCCGCTGGCCGGTTCGGGGGTCTGGATCATGCTCACGTCGGTAGAGTAACCTACCAAGCACTTGCTTTGTTAGACCCATTCCCGGACAGCGAGGAAGCCCTGTGACATCTCCTCCGCAGACCACACCGCTCGCCCTGCACGCGGCCGCGCACGCCTACGGTGACGCGCCGGCCGTCGGCGACGGTGCCGTGCGACTGAGCTGGTCGCAACTGCTGGACTCGGTGCGTGAGACCGCGCGTGCGCTGATGGCGCGCGGCATTCAGCGCGGCGACCGCATCGGCATCTGGGCGCCCAACACGCATCACTGGGTGACCGCGGTGCTGGCGAGCCACTACGTGGGTGCGGCGATCGTTCCGCTCAATACCCGCTACGTGGCCGCCGAGGCGGCGGACGTGCTGTCGCGCGTGCATGCCAAGGCGCTGTTCATCACGGGCGAATTCCTGGGGCGCGACCGGCTGACCGAACTGCGGACCGCCGCACCGGAACTGGGCATCGAGACCACCATCGTGATCCCCGTCGAGGGCGAGGCCCCCGTCGAGGACGCCATCGTCTGGTCGGAACTGGGCAAGGTGGCCGAGGCGGTGAGCCTCGAGCAGGTCATCGCCCGTGCGGAATCGGTATCGCCGGACGATCTTTCGGACATCCTGTTCACCTCCGGCACCACCGGGCGCAGCAAGGGCGTGCTCATCGCGCACCACCAGGTGCTGAGCAGCGCCCGGGCCTGGGCCGACTGCGCGACGCTGAACAACACCGACCGCTATCTGATCGTGCCGCCGTTCTTCCACAGCTTCGGGTACAAGGCGGGCATCATCACCAGCCTGGTCACCGGGGCGACCATGATTCCGCAGGCCGTGTTCGACGTGCGGGAGACCATGCGGCTCATCCACGGCGAGCGCATCACCGTGCTGACCGGTCCGCCGACCATCCACCAGACCATCCTCGACCACCCCGAGCGCGACGGGGCGGACCTGTCCAGCCTGCGCGTCGCGGTCACCGGCGCGGCCACGGTGCCGGTCGTGCTCATCGAAAGAATGCGCAGCGAACTCGATTTCGAGGTGGTGCTGACCGCGTACGGGCAGACCGAATCCGGCGGGTTCGGCACCATGTGCCGGCCCCAGGACTCCAGCGAGACCATCGCCAATACCTGCGGGCGCACCATCGACGGCTTCGAGATGAAGCTCGCCGACAATGGCGAGCTGCTGCTGCGCAGCGACCAGGTGATGCGCGGCTACCTCGACGATCCGCAGGCCACGGCCGCGACCATCGACGCCGACGGCTGGCTGCACACCGGTGACGTCGCCGTCATCGACGACCGCGGATACATGAAGGTCACCGACAGGCTCAAGGACATGTACATCTCCGGCGGCTTCAATGTGTATCCCGCCGAAGTGGAACAGACCATGGCCCGGCTCGAGGGTGTCGCCGAGACCGCGGTCATCGGCGTGCCGGACGAGCGCATGGGCGAGGTCGGCAAGGTGTTCGTGGTGCGCCGGTCCGGCTCGGAGCTGAGCGCCGACGACGTGCAGTCCTACGCCAAGGCGCAGCTGGCCAACTTCAAGGTGCCCAAGTACGTGGAATTCCGCGACGAACTGCCCTACAACGCCGCCGGAAAGGTTCTCAAGCGGCAATTACGTGAGGAGACCGCGTGAGCGAGTCGAGCCCGGAGGCGCCGCTCCTCCACTCAGCGCTTGCGGAGCACAACCACGAAGGGCGCTCGATCACGCGTAAAGGAGACAGTGTGAGCCAGGAACTGGGTGCCATCCCGGACGAGGGCGAGGTCGTCCTCTATGAGAAGCGGGGGCCGATCGCGGTCGTCACGCTGAACCGGCCGGACTACCGCAATGCGCAGAACTCGGTCATGACCTACGCACTCGACGCCGCCTTCGTGCGGGCCGTCGAGGATCCGGAGGTCAAGGTGATCGTGCTGGGCGGCGCCGGAAAGCATTTCAGCGCGGGCCACGACATCGGCACGCCGGGCCGCGACCACCACATCAAGTACGAGAACAAGGCCGCGCTGTGGTGGGACCACACCGATCGCCCGGGTGGCGATCAGCGCTTCGCCCGTGAGTCCGAGGTCTACCTGGGCATGTGCCGCCGCTGGCGGGAGATCCCCAAGCCGACCATCGCCATGGTGCAGGGCGCGTGCATCGCGGGTGCGCTCATGCTGGCCTGGTCCTGCGACATGATCGTGGCCTCCGAGGACGCGTTCTTCTCCGATCCGGTTGTGCGCATGGGTATTCCGGGCGTCGAGTACTTCGCGCACCCGTGGGTGCTGGGGCCGCGCCGCGCCAAGGAGATCCTGTTCACCGGTGAACGCTTCACCGCCGCACAGGCTTACGAGTGGGGCATGGTCAATCGTGTCGTCCCACGCTCGGATCTGGAGACCGAGACCTTCGCGCTGGCCGACAAGATCGCGGAGATGCCGCAGTTCGGGTTGGCGCTGACCAAGAAGGCCGTCAACCAGTGTGAGGACCTCATGGGCATGCGGGCCGGCATGGACTCGGTGTTCGGGCTGCACCACTTCGCGCACGCCCACAATGCCGAGGTCGGCGCGGACTCGCTGGGCGGGATGAACGCCAAGTCCATGAAGGCCGCCGCGACCGGCCGCGAAACAGAATCCGCCAACAACGACGGGGCGAAATAAGTGGATCTCGAATTCGACGCCAAGACAGAGGAGTTCCGCGCCGAGGTGCGCGAGTTCCTGGCGGCCAATGTGCCCGCCACTCCCCTGCCCTCCATGGACACCGAGGAGGGCTTCGAGGCGCACCGCGCGTGGGAGGCCAAGCTCGCCGAGGCCCGCCTGTCGTGTGTGGCCTGGCCCGCCGAGTACGGCGGCCGCGACGCCTCGCTGACCGAGTGGGTCATCTTCGAGGAGGAGTACTACGCCGCGGGCGCGCCGGGCCGCGTCTCGCAGAACGGCATCTTCCTGCTCGCGCCGACCCTGTTCGAGCACGGCTCGCCGGAGCAGCTGGCCCGCATCCTGCCGAGAATGGCGCGCGCCGACGACATCTGGGCGCAGGCCTGGTCCGAGCCGGAGGCCGGCTCCGACCTGGCGGGCATCCGCTCCACCGCCAAGCGCACCGAGGGCGGCTGGCTGCTCAACGGTCAGAAGACCTGGAGTTCGCGAGCCTCGTTCGCGGACTGGGGTTTCGGCCTGTTCCGCAGCGACCCGGAGGCCGAGCGCCACCGCGGCCTGACCTACCTGATGTTCCCGCTCACCGCGGAAGGCATTACGGTGCGGCCGATTCCGCAGCTGGACGGCGAGCCGGGCTTCGCGGAGATCTTCCTGGACAACGTGTTCGTGCCGGATGCGGACGTGATCGGCGAGCCGAACAACGGCTGGAAGGTCGCCATGGCCACCTCCAGCAATGAGCGCGGCCTGTCGCTGCGTTCGCCGGGCCGGTTCAACGCCACCGCCAACAAGCTCATCGAGCTGTGGCGCGGCGCGGCCGCCGAGTCCGACACCGCCCTCGCCGACCGTGTGGTCGACGCCTGGGTGGGCGCGGAGGCGTACCGCCTCAATACCTGGGCCACCGTGACCCGGCTGGCCGAGGGCGGTCAGCTCGGCGCGGAATCCTCGGTGAACAAGGTGTTCTGGTCGGATCTGGACATCGCCATGCACGAGACCGCGCTCGACCTGCACGGCGCGGCCGCGGAACAGGAATCGGCCTGGACCGACGGCTACCTGTTCTCGCTGGCGGGCCCGATCTACGCCGGTACCAACGAGATCCAGCGCAATATCATCGCCGAACGCCTGCTCGGCCTGCCGCGATAGCCACCCGGAGGACGACGACATGCGATTCGCATTGACCGCAGAACAGAACGATTTCGCCGCCAGCCTGCGCAAGATGGGCGAGGCCGCCAAGACTCCCGGCGTCGTCCGGGCGTGGGGCGCGGGCGATTCCGCCGCCGGGCGCGCACTCATCGGCCAGCTGGCCGAGGCGGGCGCGCTGGGCCTGACCGTCACCGAGGAGAACGGCGGCTTCGGTGCGGGCCCGGTCGAGATGATCGTGGCCTTCACCGAGATCGGCCGGGCCGCGGTGCCGGGCCCGCTGGTGGAGACCGCCGCGGCGATTCCCGCACTGCTGCAGGCGCTTCCGGACTCGGCGCTCGCCGCCGAGCGGCTGCCCGAGCTGGCCGAGGGCGCGAAGCTGGGCACCCTCGCGGTGACCGCCACGGCCGGCGCGAATGCGGGCCGGGCCGCGGGCGCGGCCACCGCGCTGGACGCCGACATCGCCGACCTGGTGCTGATCGCCGAGGGCGACCGCATCGCGCTGGCCACCGCCGGTGACCTGGTGACGTCGGTGGACGCCGCCCGCCGCCTGTTCACCGTGACCGCCGGCGAGACCCTGGCCGAGGGCGAAGGCGTCGGCGCCGCCATCGATCTCGCCTTCGACACCGCCGCCCTGGCCGCCGCCGCGCAGCTGCTCGGCGCGGGCCGGGCGCTGCTGGACACCAGCGTCGAGTACGTCAAGCAGCGGCAGCAGTTCGGCACCCCGATCGGGCGCTACCAGGCCATCAAGCACCACGTGGCCAATGCCCACATCGGGCTGGACATGGCGCAGCCGCTGCTCTACCGGGCGGCCCTGACCCTGGAGTCCGGTGCGGACGCGCAGACCCGCGGGCGCGACATCTCCGCGGCCAAGCTGGCCTGCGGCGAGGCCGCCTACCAGGCCGCCCGCATCGCGCTGCAGGTGCACGGCGCCATCGGCTACACCGCCGAATGCGATCTGTCGCTGTGGCTGACCAAGGTCACCGCGCTGCGCTCGGCCTGGGGTACCCCGGCCGAACACCGCGCCCGCATCGCCGCGGCTCTCCGCGCCGGAAACGTCGCATGAGCACCCCGGCGGCCGGGGCGCCGAGCACGCCCGGCCGCCGGGCGACACACTCGAATCACTTCTACGACATGGGAGCGAAGGCATGAGCCTCACCGCCGAACAGCAGGAACTCGCGACCACCGTGCGCGCGGTGCTGGCCAAGCACGGGGACAGCGCGGCCATGCGGCGCGGGCTGGAGAGCGAGCGCGGCTACGACGAGCAGCTGTGGAAGCTGTTGTGCGAGCAGGTCGGTGTCGCCGCGCTGGCGATTCCGGAGGAGTTCGGCGGCGTCGGGGTCGGTCTGGTCGAGTCCCTGCTGGTGGTCGAGGAGCTCGGGCGCACGCTGTCCGCGCCGCCCATGCTCGGCTCGGCCGTGCTGGGTGTGCAGGCGCTGCTGCTGGCCGGGAACGCCGAGGCCAATGAGCGGCTGCTGCCGGAGGTCGCCGAGGGTGTCCGCACGCTGGCGCTGTGCTGGGCCGGGCAGCGTGGCTGGGATTCGTTCGGGGTCACCGCCGAGGGCGAAAAGCTCTCGGGCTCGGCGCATTACGTGCTGGACGGGGTGCACGCGGACACCCTGCTGGTGCTGACCGCCGCGGGCCTGTTCGAGGTGGACGGCACGGCCGCCGGCGTCGCCCGCACCGCGGTCGTCACCCAGGATCCGACCCGCAAGCTGGCGCGCATCGACTTCGACTCGGTCGAGGCCCGTCGGCTCGGCGAGCTGAATGTCGCCCGTCTGCGTGAAATCGCCTGGGCGGCAGTGGTTGCCGAGCAGCTCGGCGCGGCCGAGCAGTGCCTCGACATGACCGTCGAGTACTCCAAGTCCCGCGTGCAGTTCGGTCGTCCGATCGGCAGCTTCCAGGCGCTCAAGCACCGTATGGCCGATATGTACGTGCTGGTCGAGTCGACCCGCTCCATTGCGTACCTGGCCATCGCGGGCCTGGCCGCGGGTGCGGTCGAGGCCGTCGACGTACAGTCCGCCCGCCTGCACGCCATCGACACCTTCAACTCGGTGGTGTCCGAGACCGTCCAGATGCACGGCGGTATCGCCATCACCTGGGAGCACGACGCGCACCTGTTCTTCAAGCGCGCCCACGCCGACGCCCAGCTCTTCGGCACTCCCGCCCGTCCGCTGGCCCGTCCGGCCTAGCGGCGAATCCTTTCCCGAAACGGCCCGTGCGCAGTTCGCTGCGCACGGGCCGTCTGCGTTGTGCCGTATCTCACGCGGCGAAATATCGTTAGCCTATATAAATGAATAGTTAGCTTATGTAACAATCGACGGGTGCAGCTGAGACAGGCAACCGAGCTCACCCCGGAGGACGCCGGGGACAGGCTGGTCGACATCGTCGTCGCCACCTCACGACTCACCCGCCTGGCCGGAGTACTCGGCGGCATCGATCTTCCGCACGCCGTCATGCGGGCCCTCGGGACCCTCGACGAGTACGGCCCCCTGCGGATCAGCGAGTTCGCTCGCCTCGACCGATGCTCGCAACCGGCAGCAACGGCGCTGATCGGCCGGCTGACCGATGCCGGTCTCGCCACGCGGACCAAGGATCCCGACGACTCCAGAGCCGTGGTCGTCGAGCTCACGCCCGCGGGACGAGACCGGCTGGCCGCCGCCCGGGACCATCTCGGAAACTCCCTCGCCGCACGGCTTCCCGACCTCGATCCGGCCCTGCTCACCCGCCTGAGCCGGGACCTGAACGACCTCGCCGAGGCCTTCAAGGCCGCCGGAGCCTGAATCCGGCCCCTCGCAACTCGACCGAAAGCAGCTGCGACTCACCATCATTCGTAGATGAGGACTCTCCCGTGACCACCAGCACCCCGATCACCCGGCCCGGCTTCCCCGCGGCCGTCGGCCCCGACAATGCCGCCATCTCGAAACCCAAGCAGCCCAAATCGGTGTGGGCCGTCGCCTTCGCCTCGGTCATCGCGTTCATGGGCATCGGGCTGGTGGATCCGATCCTCAAACCGATCGGCGAGCAGCTGCACGCCTCACCGTCCCAGGTGACACTGCTGTTCACCAGCTACATGCTGGTCACGGGCGTGGCCATGCTCATCACCGGCGTCATCTCCAGTCGCTTCGGGGCCAAGAAGACCCTGCTGGCCGGCCTGGCCATCATCGTCGTGTTCGCCGCTCTCGCAGGCAGTTCCAGCACGGTCGGGCAGATCGTGGGCTTCCGCGCGGGCTGGGGTCTGGGCAATGCGCTGTTCATCGCCACCGCGCTGGCCACCATCGTGGGCGCGGCCACCGGCGGCGTCGCCCGCGCCATCATTCTCTACGAGGCGGCGCTGGGCATCGGCATCGCGTCGGGTCCGCTGGTGGGTGGGTTCCTGGGCCACTTCACCTGGCGCGCACCGTTCTTCGGCGTCTCGGTCCTCATGGCGGTCGCGTTCATCGCCCTGGTGGTGCTGCTGCCGGAGTCGCCGAAGCCCGCGAAGCCGACCTCGATCGTCGCGCCGTTCAAGGCCCTCACCTACCCGGGCCTGCTGCTGGTGAGCGTGACCGCGCTGCTCTACAACTACGGTTTCTTCACCCTGCTCGCCTACACCCCGTTCCCGCTGAACATGGGCACCTATTCGATCGGCTTCATCTTCTTCGGCTGGGGTCTGCTGCTCGCCCTGTCCTCGGTGGTCTTCGCCCCGAAACTGCAGCGCGCCTTCGGAACCGTGCCCATGATGGCGCTCGCGCTCGCCCTGTTCGCGGCGGATCTCGCGGTCATGGCCGTGTTCACCGACCACAAGCCGGTCCTCATCGCCGGCACCGTCCTGGCGGGCCTGTTCCTCGGTGTCAACAACACTCTGATCACCGAGGCCGTCATGGAGGCCGCCCCTGTCGAGCGCTCCACCGCCTCAGCCGCCTACAGCTTCGTCCGCTTCGCCGGCGGCGCGGCCGCCCCTTACCTGGCAGGTAAGCTCGGCGAACACCAGGCGTCCCTCCCCTTCTGGGTCGGCGCGGCCTGCACCGCCGCCGCGGTCGGCGTCCTGGTCTCCGGCCGAAAGCTTTTGTCCCACATGGACGATCACGCCCCCGCCGCGCACACCCCGGCCGAGGCCCAGGCCATCGCCCTCGGCGACGACTGATTCGCCCGCCGTTCGCGGACCGCACCCACTGGATGCGGTCCGCGTTCGGTTTCACCCCGTACGATCCCGCTCATGAACCAACCCATGCCGCCGCAGCAGCCCTACCAGCAGTACCCCCAGCAGGGGCCTGGGCAGCAGTACCCGCAACAGGGGCAGGCCCCCTACCCCCAGCAGGGCCAGCCGCAACCGCAGCAGCAGCCGGGCCCACAGTTCCCGATCCTGGTGTCCACCATGAACGATGTGCCGGGCCAGGAGATCGTCACGGTGATCGGTGAGGTCGCGGGTCTGACCGTCCGCAGCCGCGGCCTGGGCGCGAATTTCGCGGCCGGATTCCGCGCCCTGGGCGGCGGCGAAATCCACGAGTAC
Organism: Nocardia sp. CA-151230; assembly: GCF_050942175.1. NCBI lineage: Bacteria > Bacillati > Actinomycetota > Actinomycetes > Mycobacteriales > Nocardiaceae > Nocardia > Nocardia sp. CA-151230. Next base: position 554,620 of record NZ_CP192061.1, on the reverse strand, counting down.
ACCCAGCTGCTGTACCAGTCGCGGCACGAGGCCATCATGCGAATGTGCCAGCACGCCATGGCCTATGGCGCGAACGCGGTGATCGCCATGCGCTTCGACTGCAATGAGATCGCCAACACCATGAGCGAGGTCGCCGCCTACGGCACCGCGGTGATCGTCAAGCCCGCCTCACAATAGGCATCAGTCCTCCACACCGAAAAGATCGGCGGCAGTCGTTGCGGTGAAAGACCGATCCAACCAGGAGCGGAGAAGGTCCGGGTCCGAGCACGATTCGATTCGATTCTGGTCCGCGGGTAACACTTCGATCCTCCTGGCCGCGAGACTGCGGAGAATCGCCTCGGCCAACCCTTCGGCGCGGCCTTCGTCACGACCCTCCGCGCGGAGGCGCTGGGAGGTTTCCGAGCGGAAGAATGAAAGGTCCACGGTCATCAACTGCCTCCAGGTCTGTGCGGCCGGGGTGTTGCCCAGACCGAGCTCGGTGAGTTCGGCGAAGATCAGCGCGTCGTCTTCGTCGACGCTCTGCAACGCGGTGGCCAGTGCTTTCAGTATCGCACCGATGTCGGCGTCGTTGGCGTGAGTAATCGCGGACAGGGTTGCGAGCGGGATGTCGCAGGCCGCGATACACGGATCTGCCACCGCAGGAACATTGTGCGGGCCGAGAACCAATGGGCGAACGACGAGGCTCGTCCACTGGCGAGGGCCAATCGATAGCGGACCTTCCGCCCACTTCGCAGTCGCGGCGTCTTGGCAGACGACCAGAAGGACAGGGGGCAGTTGATACTTCGCGTGGACGTGGGACAGGTAGTACGCCCAGGAACCGGGCTTTCTTCGGTCGTTCCTCGCCTGTGCTTCCACCAGCAGCAGGAAAGGCCCCTCGTCGGTTTCGAGGCGCAGCAGAGTGTCGACTCGGCGCTCGATCGGATCGATCTCGGTGAGGTCGTTCGGTAGCAGAGCGACCTCACGCGGGTCTGGAAACGGTAAGCCGAGGGTTTCGAAGGCACGGCCGAACACCTCTGGGTGGCTTCGGAAAAGCCGGTGCATCGCTTCATGTTTCGAGCTGACCATGAGCACGACGGTAGATCGGTTATCGAAAGATTGTTCGATAACCGGTCATCTCGACGGGAATCGCCCGATTCGTTGCGGGAATCGGTGTGGCGCAGGGGATTCGGGTCAGTGGTGCAGGACCTCGACCTCGCGGACCGGCTTCTTGCGGCCGAATTTGGCGCGCAGGGGGTAGATGGCCATGACTGCCAGGAGGCTGATGGTGGAGGCGATGAGCTGGTTGCGCTGGTCGGGGTTGCGGGCCATGGCGACGAAGACGGCGAACAGGGCGATGATGACGGCCCAGCTGATGTAGGGGTAGCCCCACATGCGGTAGGTGAGGGCGGAGGGGTCTTCGCGGCGGAGCCGGGCGCGAAGTCGCAACTGGGAGAACATGATCGCCACGTAGACGAAGGCCAGGACGACGCCGATGGAGTTCACCAGGAAGGTGAAGACCTTGTCGGGTGAGACGTAGGAGGCGATGACCGCGCCCCAGGCGGCGACGGTGCCGAGCAGAACAGCCCGGGCGGGGACGCCGCGCTTGTTCACCTTCACCAGGGAGGCGGGGGCGTCGCCGTCGCGGGTGAGGACGTAGAGCATGCGGGAGGAGACATAGATGGCCGAGTTCAGTACCGACAGCACCGCGGTCAGGATGACGACCTGCATGATGGCGCCGGCGGCCGGAATCCCGATGTGCTCGAGCGCGCTCACGAATGGGCTCGTCAGCACCTCGGCGTCGTTCCACGGCAGGATGGTCACCACCAGGAAGATCGAGGCCACGTAGAACAGGCCGACCCGCCACAGCACATTGTTGGTGGCGCGGGCCACCGCCGGGCCCGGCTCCTTGGATTCCGCGGCCGCCACCGTCACGATCTCGGTGCCGCCGAACGCGAACATCACCACCACGATGGCGGAGAAGACGCCGCCGACCCCGTGGGGCGCGAAGCCGCCGTGCCGGGTCAGGTTGGCGAAGCCCGCGTCCGAGCCCGGCCACAGCCCGAACACCCAGGCCAGTCCGATGGCCAGGAAGGCCACGATCGCCACCACCTTGATGGAGGCGAACCAGAACTCGAACTCGCCGAACGACTTGACCGACACCAGGTTGACCGTGGTCATGACGATCAGCAGCCCGGCGGACAGGATCCACTGGTCGAGATCGATCCAGTTGCCGAGGATGGCCGCGCCGGCCACCGCCTCGGCCCCGACCAGGATCACGTAGAGGTACCAGTACAGCCAGCCGACGGTGAATCCTGCGAACGGCCCCATGGCCATCCGCGCGTACTCACCCATGGATCCCGCGACCGGGCGGGCCACCACCATTTCGCCGAGCGCCCGCAGTACGCACAGCACGACGAGACCGGCGCCCGCGTAGGACAGGATGGCGGCGGGTCCGGCGGTCTCGATGACCGAGCCGCTGCCCACGAACAGGCCCGCGCCGATCGCGCCACCGATGGCGATCATCGTCATGTGCCGGCGCCGGAGTCCGGTACGCAGTCCCTGCTGCTCGCCGCCCGGTGCCGTCAGCTGGGCACTACCGGATTCCGGCTTCAGGGCACTGCCGGATTCCGGCTTCAGGGCACTGCCGGATTCCGGCCTCTGGACACTGCCGGTATCCGACATCTGACCGCCACCTTCTTGTGTTGCTCGAGTGTTGCCCGAACACCATATCGGGCCTGGTCAGGCAGGGAAAATCGCCGGTCGGGCCGTGGTTTCCCGGGCTGCCGCCGATACGCGAATCCCGCTCCCCGACAGCGGTTTACCTACGGGCGTACCGTCGGGAGGTATGACCGAGACACAGCGTGGCCGGGTACGCGTCGAACCGAGCGCCAAGCGGGTACGCGCCTACCTGGGCGGTCATCTGGCCGCCGATACTGTCAATCCGACGCTGGTATGGGAGAGTCCCCATTACCCCACCTACTATCTGCCGGTCGCCGACCTGCGGGTGAAGCTGGAACCCAATGGCAAGACCCGCCAGTCACCCAGCCGCGGGGACGGCACCGAATTCGATGTGATCGCCGACGACGTCACCGCCGCGGGCGCGGCCGTCCGGCACCTGGACTCCCCGATTCCGGAACTGCGCGACCTGGTGAAGCTGGACTTCCAGGCCATGGACGAGTGGTTCGAGGAGGACGAGCCCATCTACGTCCACCCGCGCGACCCCTACACCCGGGTGGACATCCTCGCCAGCTCCCGCCACATCCGCATCGAACTGGATGGCGAGACCCTGGCCGATTCGCACTCCCCCCGCATCCTGTTCGAGACCGGGCTGCCCGCGCGCTACTACCTGCCGCTCACCGATATCCGCATGGACCTGCTGCGGCCGTCGGCGACCAGGACGTCGTGCCCGTACAAGGGCCACGCCGAGTACTGGAACGTCCAGCTGGGCGAGACCAGCCACCCGGACCTGGTGTGGATCTACCGCACCCCGCTGCCGGAGAGCCAGAAGATCGCCGGGCTGGCGTCGTTCTACAACGAGAAGGTCGACATCTGGGTGGACGGCGAGATGGTGCCGCGCCCCAAGACGCCGTTCAGCTGAAACTCTCAGTCCCCCAGGATCTCCGATACCAGCCGGGGGAGCGCCGCCCCGATCGGGTCACGCACGATCTCGGCGGCGTAGTCGTCGTAGGGGGTCGGCTCGTTGTTCACGATGACCAGGTCGGCCCCCGCGTCCACCGCCACCGCGCACATGGACGCGGCGGGCTCGACCTGGAGTGAACTGCCAACGGCCAGAAAGATTTCGGCGTTCTCGGCGATCTGCACCGCCGCGCGAATGGCGGCGGTGTCGAGCTGCTGGCCGAACATGACGGTGGCCGCCTTCAGGATGCCGCCGCAGTCCGGGCACGCCGGATCCGGCTCGCCCGCGGCCACCCGCTCCAGGGTGGCGGCCATGGAATCGGTGAAATCGCAGTCGATGCAGACGACTTCGAACATATTGCCGTGGATCTCCACCACGCTGTCCGACCCGGCCCGCTGGTGCAGCCGGTCGATGTTCTGGGTGATGATGCCGACCTCCCGCCCGCCCGCCGCCAGCCGCACCAAAGCCTGATGCGCCGCGTTGGGCGTCGCCCGCCAGGCCGGATTGTCCCGCCGCGCGAGCCACGCCCGGGTGCGTAGCTCCGGATCGGCCACGTAATTCTGATAGGTGGAGAGCAGTTCAGCGATGGGGTCCTCGGTCCAAACCCCGCGCGGCCCACGGAAATCCGGTATCCCGGAGTCCGTCGAGATCCCCGCGCCGGTCAAGACGCCGATCGGTCCCTTGCGTGCGCGCCAGTCCGTCACACGGCTCAGCCTAGGCCGAGCCCCGCCCTGCCCGCTGCCCACCACGAAGGCACCGTCGTGCTGGATTCGGCCCGACCCACGCCACGGCGGTTCGCGCTCAGACCGCCAGGACGGCGGGTTCGTCCGCGACGCGGCGGTACTGGCCGGGGGCCGAGCCGTGCTGGCGCTTGAAGGCCTTGGCGAAGGCGAACTCACTCCGGTAGCCGACCTTCCTCGCCACGCCGGCCAGCGGGGTGTCGGTCTCACGCAGCAGCCGCGCCGCGGTGAGCATGCGCCAGCGGGTCAGATAGGACAGCGGGGGCTCGCCGACCGTGGCGAGAAAGCGGCGAGCGAGGGTGGCGCGGCTCACCCCGGCGACGGCACTCAGCTCGGGGACCGTCCAAGCCCGTTCCGGCGCAGCGTGAATCGCGCGCAGCGCATCGGATACGGCCACGTCGCCGAAGGCGCCGGCCCAGCCGGTCGGCGCAGTGGACTGTTCGTCGAACCAGGCGCGCAGCATGAACAGCAACAGGGTGTCGAGCAGCGCGGGGATGGCGGCATCGGTACCCGGTCGAGGTTCGGCGATCTCGGCGGCGAGCAGATCGACGGCGGACCGCAGGGCCGGGTGGCGGCCAGGGCGGGCCGGGAGGTGGATGAACTCCGGCAGGTCGTCGAGCAGCGGGTGGCTGCGATGCCGACCGAGCTCGTACGCACCGCACACCAGCGCCGTCCGTGCGCCCGGACCCGCGATCTCGCGTGGCTCGCCCGGGACGGCGACCTCGGTGATCGGGGTCCCCAGCGCGTCGACCAGATCATGGTTCTCGCCGCGTGGCATGAACAGCACGTCGCCCGCCCCCAGCGCGATGGGCTCCCCGTCGGGCGGCAGCACCCAGCACGAACCCTGAAGCACCACATGGAATCCCGCACCGGGCACCTTCGGATAGCGACGGCCCCACGGCGCATGCCGGATGAAGAGTCCCGAGGCCGGGTTTCCGGTGCGGATGGCGGCGACGGTCTCGCTGAGAATGTCCACCTCGACACCATACTGCTCATATGGTGAGTGTTTCGAGCATCTTACTGAGTAATTCAGCCATTCATATGCTCACTGCACGCGAATAACTTCATTCACATGACGACACACGAAACCATGCAGACCCCCACCATCGCCGTGTACGGCGCGAACGGCCACACCGGCGGCTACATCCTGTCCGAGCTGCATCGCCGCAGTCTGACCCCGATCCTGGTGGGCCGCAATGCCGGTCGGCTGCGCGCCGCCGCCGACGCGGCCGGGCTGCCGCAGGCCGAGATCCGGATCGCGGCGGCGGACGATCACGCTGCCCTGGTCGCGGCGTTCACCGGGGCGAATGTGGTGATCAGCAGCCTGCCCGGCTACGTGGACCTCGGCGAGCCCATTCTGGCCGCCGCCGTCGACGCGGGCACGCACTACATCGACATCTCGGGCGAGCAGCTGTTCCTCCGCCGGGTCCTCGACGAGTACGGCCCGCGCGCCGAGCGTGCCGGGGTGACGGTCCTCTCCTCGGTGACCGACAGCAATCTCCCCGCCGATCTGCTCGCGGATCTGCTCGCCGAGCGTCTCGCCGGACCGGTCGGGTTCGTGATCAGCCACCGGAGCCGCAGCGACGGGGACGGCTCCCGCGGCAGCGCGAAAACTGTACTGGCCAGCCTGGATTGGTTCCGCGCGGGCGGCTGGCACTACGCCGACGGCGAGTTCCGCACCGGCCCGGCGGATCCGGCGCCGATGCTGTACCCCGGCGACACCGAGCCGATCGAGGTGGCCAAGTTCGCCTTCCCCGCCGTGCTCACCATCCCGCGTCACACCGATGCCGCGTCGGTCACCGGCGCCGTCGACAGCGCGTTCCGGGCGAACATCACCGGCCTGACCGCCGAGCTGGTCGCCGGCCTGCCCGAAAAGCCGAGTGCTGCTTCGGATCTGCGCTACGACATGATCGTGGACGCCACCGCCGTGGACGGCCGGACGCGGCGCGGCGCGGTCAGCGGGGTCGATTCCTACCGGGATTCGGGCCTGATGGCGGTCGAAGCGGCCGTGCGGCTCGCCGGCGGCGCTGTGAAGCCGGGTGTGCTCGCGCCCTCGGAGGCATTCGACGCCGCGTACTTCCTGGATTCGCTCGCGCCCCACGGCATCACCTGGACGATCACCGGGGCATGAGACGACCGCGGCTGACATGTGGCCGAACACTGTCGCAGTACCAGGAATTCGGTCGAGCCCCGCAATACAGTGGGGGCCATGAGCGACGACCGTCCGAAGCTGGCCGCTGAACTGGATATGGTGCCGCATCCCGAGGGCGGCTGGTATCGGGAAACCTGGCGCAGCGGAGTGGAATTCGAGCCGGAAGGCTACCCGGGCCCGCGCGCGACCGGCACAGCCATCTATTTCCTGCTGCTACCCGGTGAGAAGTCCGCGCCGCACACGGTGACGTCGGACGAGATCTGGTTCTGGCATCGGGGTGGTCCCCTGCTGCTGAACATCGGGGGTGAGGAGATCGTCCTCGGACCCGATGTCGAGCAGGGGCAACGCCCCCAGGCGGTGGTTCCCGGCGGAATCAGCCAGGCCGCCCGTCCGGCAGGGGACGACTACGTGCTGGTGAGTTGTGTCGTCTCCCCCGGATTCGATTTCGCCGACTTCCGGCTCGACTGAGCTACTTTCGGAGCCGAGCCGTCGGTCGTCGATCCCGAGTCTTCAGTCGTCGATCCCGAGCAGGCCCTCCGCGACCGCGTGGTCGATGGTCTTCTCCAGGTTCGGGCAGGAGTCCGGTTTACCGGTGGTCGGCCCGGACTCGGCCAGCTTGCGGAAGACCGGGCAGTGCGTGGCCGGATCGACCGTCCACTGCACCGTCTTCTGATTGTGGCTGTGCTTGCGCACGAGCACCTCGGTGCCGCAGGTCTGACACGCGATCGGTGTCAGCCCCGACTCCATGTAGTGCTCTTTGTCGAGGACCGTCTGGGCGCGCACCTGTGCTCGCTGTTCCGGACGGTCCGCGAAATCGGGTGCCTTCGCCCAGCTGGTCATCAGACGTTCGCCTCCTGCGCGGCGGCCTCTTCGGCCTCCCGCTTCTTCCGCAGGTTCTCCTCGACCTCGAGACCCCAGGCCTCGTTGGCCTTGGAGGTGTCGATCTCGAATTCGAAGCGCTGCACCGACTTCGGGTCGATGTCGGCGACATCGACGTAGAACTGGTCGTACCAGCGGCGCAGCTGGTAGACCGGCCCGTCCTCCTCGGTCAGCAGCGGGTTGTCGATCTTGGACTTGTGCTTCCAGATCTCGACGTCCTGCAGGAAGCCCTCGCTGACGCCCTCGGTCATCTTGGCCGCGAACATCTGCGCCTGCTCCTCGGGCAGCCCCTTCGGCTTCTCCAGCGAGACGCCCCACTGCAGCATGAAGGAGTTCTGCGTGACCGGGTAGTGGCAGTTGATGAGGACCGTCTTGACCTCGAAGCCGCTGTAGATGTTGAGCAGCGGGTTGATCATGTACGACGGCCCGAAGTACGACGCCTCGGACTTGAGCAGCACATCGATGCCGGCCTTGGCCGCGTTGCCGATGTCCGGGCGGGCCTTGGTCTCCAGGTACTGGGTGGCGACGTGCCCCTCGAGCACGTTCTTGAAGAACGTGGGGAAGGCGTAGTGGATATAGAAGAAGTGCGCCATATCCACGATGTTGTCGATGATCTCGCGGCAGTTGGAGCCCTCGATCAGCAGCGAGTGCCAGGTCCAGTCGGTCCAGCCCTCGTTGAGCGTCTCCGACGCGCTGCCGTCGGCATTGGTGTAGGGACCCTCGATGTGCGGGATGGTCACCTCGTCCGGCGGCGGGTTGCCCTCGTGGTCGTGCCACACGAACAGCTGGCCGTTGCGCTCGAGCGTGATCCACGCGCGGGTGCGGGCCAGCGGGGGCACGCGCCGCGCGTAGGGGATGCCGGTGCACTTGCCGTCGCCGCCCCAGCGCCAGTCGTGGAACGGGCACGCGATGGAGTCGCCCTTGACCTCACCCATGGAGAGGTCGCCGCCCAGGTGACGACAGTAGGAGTCCAGTACCTTCAGTTCGTTCTGGCTGTTCATGAAAACGACCAGCTTGGTACCGAATACGTTGACCGCATGCGGCTTGCCGTCACGGAAGTCCTTGGCAAGGCCGAGGCAGTGCCAACCCCGGGCGTAGCGGGTGGGCATCGAGCCCACGTCGATCTCGCGGACCTTCCCGCGGGGCCCTTGGGCGCTTGTCGCCATCGTTGATCCTCCTATGGATGTACTAGAACACGTTACAAAATCGGCTGACGGTTGGCCAGCGATAGGTCCCACTACCTGGATAGGGTCGCTCTGAGCTGCGCTTGTACTGCGTTCTCGACAGGAATAAGAACGTGTTCTACTCTCAGGGACAAACGAAGACCGCTTCCCGTAACACCAGGCAGGAGCAACTGGCGAGATGACGCACGAAGTAGTTGAGCGGGTCGAGGCGCTGCTGCCGACCCTGCGTGAGCGCGCCCAGGAGACCGAGGATCTGCGCCGCCTTCCCGACCAGACCGTCAAGGATCTGCAGGCGACCGGCTTCTTCAAGCTCGTGCAGCCCAAGCAGTGGGGCGGCTACGCCTGCGACCCGGTGATCTTCTACGACACCGTCCGCAAGATCGCCAGCGCGTGCGGCTCCACCGGCTGGTGCGCCGGCATCCTCGGCATCCACAACTGGCACCTGGCGCTGTTCGACCAGCGCGCGCAGGAAGAGGTGTGGGGCAACGACACCGAGGTCCGGATCTCCTCCTCCTACGCCCCGATGGGCGCGGGCGTGGTGACCGAGGACGGCGAGGGCTACATCGTCAATGGTTCGTGGGCCTGGTCCTCCGGCTCCGATCACGCCGACTGGGTGTTCGTCGGCGGCCCGGTCATCAAGAACGGCAAGCCGGTCGACTTCGGCTCGTTCCTGATCCCGCGGAGCGAGTACAAGATCAACGACGTGTGGCACGTGGTCGGCCTGCGCGGCACCGGCTCCAACACTGTCGTGGTCGAGAACGTGTACGTACCGCGGCACCGCTTCCTCAGCATGAAGACCATGGGCGACCTGAAATCCCCTGGCCTGGAACAGAATACCGACCCGCTGTACAAGATGCCGTGGGGCAGCATCCACCCCGCGACCATCACCACGCCGATCATCGGCATGGGCTACGGCGCGTACGAGGCCCACGTCGAGCACCAGGGCAAGCGCGTCCGGGCCGCCTACGCGGGCGAGAAGGCCAAGGACGACCCGTTCGGCAAGGTGCGCATCGCCGAGGCCGCCAGTGACATCGACGCCGCCTGGCGTCAGCTGTCGGGCAATATCGCCGAGGAATACGCGTACATCCTGGCGGACAAGGAAGTTCCGTTCGACCTGCGGGTGGCCGCTCGCCGCGACCAGGTGCGCGCCACCGGCCGCGTGATCGCCTCGATCGACCGCCTGTTCGAGGCCTCCGGCGCCACCGCGCTCGTGGAAGGCACTCCGCTGCAGCGGTTCTGGCGTGACGCGCACGCCGGACGCGTGCACGCCTCGCAGGATCCGGAGCGCGCCTACGCCATGTTCGGCACGCACGCCTTCGGTCTCCCGATCACCGACACGATGGTGTAATCCATGACCGCAGTGGGAGAAATCACCTACGAGTCCACCTCGCGCTTCGCACAGGTGCGGCCGGACCTCAAGCTTCACTACCACGAGGCCGGGGTCGGCAACGGCCCCACCATCGTGCTGCTGCACGGCGGCGGTCCGGGCGCGAGCTCCTGGTCGAACTTCGCCAAGAACATTCCGGTGCTGGCCAAGGACTTCCACGTCCTCGCCGTCGACCAGCCGGGGTTCGGCCAGTCCGACAAGCCGACCGAGCACCCGCAATACTTCGTGCACTCGGCCTCGGCGCTGAAGGACCTGCTCGACACCCTCGGCATCACCGAACGCGTACACCTGCTGGGCAATTCGCTCGGCGGCGGTGCGGCCACCCGCTTCGCGCTGGACTACCCGGACCGCGCCGGCAAGCTGGTGCTGATGGGACCGGGCGGCCTGTCCACCAACCTGTTCGCGCCGGACCCCACCGAGGGCGTGAAGCTGCTGTCCAAGTTCAACTTCGAACCCACGAAGGAGAACCTGGAGGCGTTCCTGCGGATCATGGTCTTCGACCAGAAGCTGATCACGCCGGAGCTCGTCGAGGAGCGCTTCGCCTCGGCCTCGCAGCCGGAGTCGCTGGCCGCCACCCGTGCCATGGGCAAGTCCTTCGCCGGACCGGATTTCGCCAAGGGCATGATCTGGCGCGACGCGTTCAAGCTGCGGCAGCCGGTGCTCATGATCTGGGGCCGCGAGGATCGGGTCAACCCGATCGACGGCGCCCTGGTCGCCTTGAAGATGGTGCCGCGCGTGCAGTTGCATGTCTTCGGCGGTTGTGGACACTGGGCACAGCTGGAGAAGTTCGACGAATTCAACCGCCTGGCAACCGACTTCCTGCTCGGCGTCAAGGAGAGGTGAGCATGAGTATCAAGGCGCTCGGCTACATGCGCATCGAGGCCACCGATATGGCGGCCTGGCGCGAGTACGGCCTCAAGGTGCTCGGCATGATGGAGGGCGACGGGCTCAACCCCGACGCGCTCTACCTGCGCATGGACGATTTCGCCGCGCGACTGGTGATCATCCCCGGTGAGCAGGACCGCCTGCTGGTCTCGGGCTGGGAGGTCACCGACGCCCGCGGCCTGCAGCAGCTGCGCGAGACCCTGTCCAAGGCCGGGGTCGCCTTCACCGAGGGCACCAAGGAGGAGCTCGGCGAACGCCGGGTCGAGGGCATGATCCGGTTCCAGGATCCGGCCGGCAACACCCTCGAGGCGTTCTACGGCGCGCAGTACCTGGGCCGCCGCTTCGTGAGCCCCTACGGCCACAAGTTCGTCACCGCCGAGCAGGGTCTGGGCCACGTGGTCCTCACTTGCACGGACGACGCCGCGGCACAGGCGTTCTACCAGGATGTGCTGGGCTTCCGGCTGCGCGACTCCATGCGGCTGCCTCCGCAGCTGGTGGGCCGTCCCGCCGACGGCGACCCGGCCTGGCTGCGTTTCTACGGCTGCAACCCGCGCCACCACGCGCTGGCGTTCCTGCCGCTGCCGAACCCGACGGGCATCGTGCACCTCATGGTCGAGGTGGAGAACTCCGACGACGTCGGCCTCTGCCTGGACCGCGCCAATCGCAAGAAGGTGAAGATGTCGGCCACCCTCGGGCGGCACATCAACGACAAGATGCTCTCCTTCTACATGAAGACGCCGGGCGGGTTCGACATCGAATTCGGCTGTGAGGGACTGGAAGTCGACGATCACTCGTGGATCGCGCGGGAATCCACCGCGGTCAGCCTGTGGGGCCACGACTTCAGCGTCGGATTCAAGTAGCGAGAAGGAACAGGGGCGGCCAATGACCACCGACGCCAATCCCGTCATCGACGGGCGTCAGTTCCGGAATGTGCTGGGACAGTTCTGCACCGGCATCACCGTCATCACCACCTTCGACGGCGTCGACGGCGCGCGGGCCCCCATCGGCTTCGCGTGCCAGTCGTTCGCCGCCCTGTCCCTCGATCCGCCGCTGGTGCTCTTCTGCCCCACCAAGGAGTCCCGCTCCTGGGCGGCGATCGAACGCAACGGCAGCTTCGCCGTGAACATGCTCGCCGAGGAGCAACAGCCGGTGTGCGCCCGATTCGGCTCCCGCGAACCCGACAAGTTCGCCGGAATCGACTGGCACACCTCGGAACTGGACCTCCCGGTGCTGGACGGCGCGTTGGCCACGATCCAGTGCACTGTGGACAACGTGCTCGACGGCGGCGATCACTACATCGTGATCGGCCGGGTCCAGGCCCTGTCGGAGTCCACGGACTCCGGCAGGCCGCTGCTCTTCTACCGGGGCCAGTACACGGCCATCGAACCGGAGAAGACGACGCCCGCGCCCTGGCGCGCGGACCTCGAACACTTCCTCACGACCACCACCTTGGACACCTGGTTGTGAGTCGGGTTCCTCCAGAACCCTGGCGATAGAAAAGTGCCCCTGTGGAATTCATCCACAGGGGCACTTTGCATCTGTGAGCGTTGTGGATGGATCAGGCCGCAGCGCGGGCCTGCCGACGGTATTGGCCTGGGGCGAGGCCGTATTCACGCTTGAACGCCTTCCCGAACGCGAACTCCGAGCTATATCCCGCTCGGGCGGCGACCTTTTCGATGGCCAGCTCGTCCTCCCGCAGCAGGCGGGCCGCCGTGGTGAGCCGCCAGCGGGTCAGGTATGCCAGCGGCGGTTCGCCGACCATGGCATTGAACTTGCGGGCGAATGCGGCGCGGGACAGTCCGGCATGGTCGGCGAGGGACTGCACGGTCCAGGGCGCGGCCGGATCGCCGTGCATGGCCTCGAGCGCCGGAGCGACTGCCGGATCACGCAGCGCCGCAGCCCATCCCACCGCCTCGGATTGCGGCTGATCCTCGATCCAGGCGCGCAGGATGTACAGCAGCAGCGAGTCGATCAGCGCCGGCACGATGCCGTGCGACCCGATGCGCGGATTGTCGAGCTCCGCGCCGAGCAGCTGGATCGCGGCATTCAACTCCGGGTGCCGGCCGTGGCGGGCGGGCAGATGGATCACCTCCGGAAGCTGCCGCAGCAACGGATGCGGCCGCTGCCCGTCGAGGTGATAGTTGCCGCAGAGCAGACTGGTGGCCGGGCCGTCCCCGCCGATCTGCAACGCGCCCACGGGCGGACGCTGCGTGTACTGCTCGGGCCGGGGAATCTCCGGAGTGGTGTCCGGGTGGTCGGCGAGAATATGTCCCGCCCCGTCCCGGACGAAGACCACATCACCGGGCCCGAGCGCGATCGGCCGGGCGTTGCTGTCCGAGGGATGGAACCAGCAGGTCCCGTGCAGCACCACATGGAATCCCGCACCCGCCGTCGGCGGCAGCTGCAGTGCCCACGGCACCCGCCCATCCGTCCGCACCGAGTTCGGCGCACCGGTCCGCATCGAAGCCAGGGCCTCACTCAGCACATCCATGACCGATCTCCTTCACCTCGAACCCGTGCCCTGCGACCCGGATCCCGCCCCGATTATTCGCGCCGCCCATCACTCGACGGTCAGCACCACCTTGCCGACGGTCTGCCCCGACGCCACGATCTCGTGCGCCTTCCCCGCCTCCGACAGCGGCAGCGTCTCGGCGACGGTGGGACGCAGCTTCCCCGCGTCGACCAGTTCCGCAATCTGCTCCAGCGCCCAGTAATCCGGTTCCACCGAAACACCCGCGAACCGGCGCCCGGCTTCCTTCACGGTCCGCTCCAGCTCCGGATTCACATGCTCGAGAATCGTCACCAGCACCCCACCCGGCTTCAACACCCGAAGCGACCGCGCACCATCGGCGACAGAGTCGAAGACAATGTCGACATCCTTCACGACCGCGGTGAAATCGGTTGTCCGGTAATCGATCACCTCATCGGCCCCGAGGCTCTTCACATAGTCGTGCTTCGCCGCACTGGCCAGCGCGATCACATACGCACCCCGCGGCTTCGCGATCTGCACCGCCAGATGCCCGACCCCACCGGCCGCCCGGTGAATCAGCACCCGGTCCCCTTCCCCGACACCCGCCTTGTCCACCAGCCCCTGCCACGCGGTCAGCACGGCCAGCGGCAGCGCCGCGGCCTCGACATGGCTCAGCGACTTCGGCTTCCGAGCCACCTGCCGCGAGGGCGTCGCCACATACTCCGCATAACCCGTTGCGGCCCGCGGAAAGAACGGCATCCCATAAACCTCGTCCCCGATCTCATACCGCGCCCCCGGCCCAGCCGCCTCCACCACTCCGGAGATATCCCACCCGACCCCGAACGGCGGCTCCCCCAGCAACCGGAACGTCCCCGACCGCACCGCCACATCAACCGGATTGACCGCACTGGCCCTCACCCGAACCAGCACCTCCCCCGACAGCAACTCCGGCTTCTCGACCTCCACAACCTCCAAAACCTCAGGCCCACCGAAGCTCTTCTGAATCACCGCACGCATCTGGCTGCCCTCCAACGCTGTCCCCGGCCCGTCCCTCGAACCGAACACCGACAACGTTAAGCACCAGCCAGAAGACTTTGAATAGCCAGAAGTCTCCCATTTTTATCCACAAGTATCCCCAGAAAGACTCGCACTCCTCACAAGCCAACTTCCACGCCCGAACAAGATCCCGGTCGACACGGCAGACGCTGTCGATGTCGATGTCGAGCGCCCGGGTACTCCGCTGGACTGATCGACAACGTCGTTGAACGACACTGGGCCGCAACCGAGTTCGGTTGCGGCCCAGCGGGGGTAGTGCGTCAGGCGTTGGCGGCCGACTTCTCCTTTTCGCGCTGGAGTTCCAGGGCGATGTCGATGAGCTGGTCTTCCTGGCCGCCCACCAGCTTGCGCTGGCCGGCGCGGACGAGCATTTCGGCGGCGGAGACGCCGTAGCGTTCGGCCTGGCGCTCGGCGTGACGCAGGAACGACGAGTAGACGCCCGCGTAGCCCATCATCAATGCCTGGCGGTCGAGGAGGCACTCGCTCGGCATGGCCGGGCGGACGACGTCTTCCGCGGCATCCGTCACGGCGAAGAAGTCGACGCCGGTCTTGATGCCGAGCTTGTCACAGACGCCGATGAAGGCCTCGACGGGGAGGTTGCCCGCGCCCGCGCCGAAACGGCGGGCGCTGCCGTCGATCTGGGTGGCGCCGGCGCGCACGGCGTAGACCGAGTTGGCGACGGCCAGGCCCAGGTTCTCGTGGCCGTGGAAGCCGACCTGCGCGTCGTTGCCGAGCTCGGCGACCAGGGCGGAGACACGGTCGGTGACCTGCTCCAGCACCAGCGCACCGGCGGAGTCGACGACGTACACGCACTGGCAGCCCGCGTCGGCCATGATGCGGGCCTGCTTGGCGAGGTTCTCCGGGGTGGTGGAGTGCGCCATCATCAGGAAGCCGACGGTCTCGAGGCCGAGGTCGCGGGCCATGTTGAAGTGCTGGATCGAGACGTCGGCCTCGGTGCAGTGGGTGGCGATGCGGCAGATGCTCGCGCCATTGTCCTGCGAGATCTTGATGTCTTCCTTGACGCCGACGCCCGGCAGCATGAGGAAGGCGATCTTGGCCTGCTTGGCGGTCTCCGCGGCTGCCTTGATCAGTTCCTGCTCAGGGGTTTTCGAGAAACCGTAGTTGAACGAGGAGCCACCGAGGCCGTCACCGTGGGTGACCTCGAGGACCGGCACGCCCGCCGCGTCGAGGGAGGCGACGATGTCGCGCACTTCCTGCACGGTGAACTGGTGCCGCTTGTGGTGCGAGCCGTCACGCAGGCTGGTGTCCGTGACCCGGATATCCAGATCAGCGGAGAACGGCTTGACGATATTCGAATTACTCACTGTCGGAACTCCTTTACACCCGAGCCGAGATGATCTGGTCGGCCAGCACGTCACCCACGCGGGTGGCGGCGGCGGTCATGATGTCGAGGTTGCCCGAGTACGGCGGCAGGAAGTCGCCCGCGCCCTCGACCTCGACGAAGATCGAAACCTTCGCCATGCCACCGGAAACCAGCGACGGCTCGTCGAACTGCGGCTCGTTGAGCAGCCGGTAGCCGGGCACGTACTCCTGGATCGACTTCTCCATCCGGTGGACCGACTCGGTGATGGCGTCGCGGTCGGCATCCTCGGGGATGGCGCAGAAGATGGTGTCGCGCATGATCATCGGCGGCTCGGCCGGGTTCAGGATGATGATCGCCTTGCCGCGCTTGGCGCCACCGATGGTCTCCACACCGGCGGAGGTGGTCTTGGTGAACTCGTCGATGTTCGCGCGGGTACCGGGACCGGCCGATACCGAGGACACCGACGCCACGATCTCGGCGTACTCGACGGGGACCACGCGAGAAACCGCGTGCACCATCGGAATGGTCGCCTGCCCACCGCAGGTGATCATGTTGACGTTCAGCTCATCCCGCAGCGAGTCCAGGTTGACCGGCGGAATCACGGCCGGGCCGACGGCGGCCGGGGTGAGGTCGATGGCGCGGATGCCGGCCTCGGCGTACTTGGGCGCGTAGGCCCGGTGCACATACGCGGAGGTGGCCTCGAACAGCAGGTCCGGCTTCTCCGGCAGCGCCAGCAGCCAGTCCGCGCCCTCGGCGGAGGTCTCCAGGCCCAGGCCGCGGGCGCGCTTGAGGCCCTCGGACTCCGGGTCGATACCGATCATCCAGCGCGGCTCGATCTTCTCCGAACGCAGCAGCTTGTACAGCAGATCGGTACTGATATTGCCGGACCCGACGATCGCGGCGGTGACTTTGCTTGCAGTCACGGCTTTCTCCTACTCGGTGAGGTCAGTGTCTGTGCGACGCCGCCTGATTGGCTCAGGTCTACGCGAAACCCAGGTGGACGGAACCGAGTCCGGCGAACTCGGCGATGAACTCGTCGCCCGGGCGGGCGTCGATGGCGCGGGTGCAGGAGCCGGGCAGCACGATGTCGCCGGCCTTGAGGCGGACCCCGAAGGAGGCGACCTTGCGCGCCAGCCACGCCACCGCGATGGTCGGGTCACCCAGCACGGCGTCCGAGCGGCCCTCGGCGATGACCTCGCCATTGCGGGTCAGCACGGCATCGATGTTCTTGATATCCAGCTGGTCCGGCGAGACCCGCTGCTTGCCCAGCACGTATCCGGCGGAGGACGCATTGTCGGCGATGGTGTCGCAGAGCGCGATCTTCCAGTCCTTGATGCGGGTGTCGATGAGCTCGATGGAGGGCGCGTAGGCGACGGTGGCCTTGCGCACGTCCTCCTCGGTGCAGTCCTCGCCGGGCAGGTCGGCGCCCAGGATGAAGCCGACCTCGACCTCGACACGGGGGTACAGGTACTTGGAGGTGTCGACCGGAACGTCTTCGAAGACTTCCATCTCCGCGAGCAGGTGCCCGTAGTCGGGTTCGTCCACGCCCATCATCTGCTGCATGGCCTTGGAGGACAGGCCCACCTTGTGGCCCACGACCTTGGCGCCGCCGTCGAAGCGCTGCCGCATATTGATGAGCTGGATCTCGTAGGCATCGACCACGTCGATCTCGGGATGCCGCACGGCCAGCGGATCGATCGGAACCCGGGTCCGCTCCGCCGCCGCGAGCTCGTCGGCCAGTTCCTTACGTAGCGCGTCGGTCAGCACGCTGTGTTCCTTCCATCGGGGGTACCGGCCGGTGGCCATCCAGTAACGAGACTAGAAACTGAAACGAGTTTTTGTGAATAACGTCGCTTCAGCAGTCCCATCTGCCAGACCAACATAGACCAAACCAGGATCGATTCTATAACGTGTTCTACATGACTGATCGGGATTACGACGTGGTGGTGGTCGGCAGCGGTGCCGCCGGTATGTCCGCCGCCCTCACCGCTGCGCACCACGGTCTGCGCACGGTGCTCATCGAAAAGGCCGCTCATTACGGCGGTTCTACCGCGCGATCGGGCGGTGGCGTCTGGATTCCCGGAAACAAGGTGCTGAAGGCCGCGGGCCGTGGGAACGACCTCGACGAGGCGCGCACCTACCTGTACAGCATCATCGGCGACGTGGTGCCCAAGGAGAAGATCGACACCTACATCGATCGTGGCGCCGAAGCCTTCGACTACGTGCTCGACCACTCCGCCCTGAAGATGACCTGGGTGCCCGGCTACTCCGACTACTACCCGGAGGCACCGGGCGGCAAGGCGGACGGCCGCAGCTGCGAGCCCAAGCCGTTCAACCTCAAAGTCCTGGGCGAGGAGCGCTTCAAGCTGGAGCCGGCCTACAGCAAGGCGCCGCTGAACGTCGTCGTCATGCAGGCGGACTACAAGAAGCTCAACCTGATTCGCCGCCACCCGGTCGGCATCGCCCGCGTGCTGCGCGTCGGCACCCGCTGGGCGTGGGGCAAGGTCACCGGCAAGGCGCTGGTCGGCATGGGCCAGGCCATCATCGCCGGCCTGCGCAAGGGCCTGCTGGACGCGAATGTGCCGGTGCTGCTGAACACCCCGCTCACCGGACTGGTGATCGACAACGGTGTGGTCACCGGCGTCGACGCCGAGGAGCACGGGCAGGCCGTCCGGTTCAACGCCAAGTACGGCGTCATCCTGGCCAGCGGCGGTTTCGAGCACAACGCCGATATGCGGCACAAGTACCAGCGTGAGCCCATCACCACCGAGTGGACCACGGGCGCGGCCGCCAATACCGGCGACGGCATCCGGGCGGGCATCGCGGCGGGCGCGGACATCGACTTCATGGACGATGCCTGGTGGGGTCCGACCACCTTCCGCGGTGAAGGAAAGCCCTGGTTCTGCCTCGCGGAGCGGAATCTGCCCGGCAGCATCATGATCAATACGCAAGGTCAGCGATTCGGTAATGAGTCCGCTCCTTACGTCGAGGCTGTGCACACCATGTACGGCGGCGAATACGGGCAGGGTGAGGGTCCGGGCGAGAACGTGCCGTGCTGGCTGGTGTTCGATCAGCGCTACCGGTCCCGGTACATCTTCGCCGGATTGCAGCCTGGCCAGCGGATTCCGTCCCGCTGGATGGAAAACGACCTGATCGTCGTCGCGCCCACGGTGGCCGAACTGGCCGAGAAGATCGGCGTCCCCGCCGACAAACTGGCCGCCACCATCGAGCGCTTCAACGGCTTCGCCGCGACCGGCAAGGACCTCGACTACAACCGGGGCGACAGCGCCTACGACCGCTACTACGGCGACCAGACCATCAAGCCGAACCCGTGCCTGAACAAGCTCGAGGTCGGCCCGTTCTACGCGGTGCAGATGGTCCCCGGCGACCTCGGCACCAAGGGCGGTCTGGTCACCGACAACGATGCTCGCGTGCTGCGCGAGGACGGGACCGTCATCGAGGGCCTGTACGCCGCCGGCAACACCTCGTCCCCGGTCATGGGCCACACCTACGCCGGTCCCGGCGCGACCATCGGCCCCGCCATCACCTTCGGCTACTTGGCCGCCCTGGATATCGCCGCCAAGGCGAAGAACGGCGCGCCGGTGGTCGAGACGGTGTCGTCCCAAGAAGCGTCCTGAACCGTCCCAACCCGGTTCAGGATCGGGTTGGGCGCGAGTCGGGTCACGTCGAGTCCGCGCCCAACCCACCCCGCATGCCCCGCCGTACCGCTCTATCCCGGCGGGGCGCGGACAACTGAACAGCCCGTGCCCGCCGCCGCGAACGCTCTTTCCCGTGGCGGGCCGGGAACCAGACTTTCGAGCGCGACCCGGTCAGCGGGCGGCGGCTTGCGGGGAGGCGAGCCGCGCCGGACCATCGGACGCGAGTGACGAGGAGAACCTTTCATGCCCATCGATTTGAGTGTCGCGCTCGGCGCGCAGATTCCCGCGCGCGAATTCAGCTGGTCCGCCAGTGATGTGCAGACCTACAACCTGGCGCTCGGCGCGGGCAACCGCTGGACCGACGCCGCCGAGCTGCGCTACCTCGACGATCGCGAGCCGCAGGTGCTGCCGTCCTTCGCGACCGTCGCGCCGTCCTTCCACGAGACCGAGCCGCCGAAGGTGAAGTTCGACGGCATCGACATCGATCTGGCGAAGGTCGTGCACGGCAGCCAGGAGATCATCGTGCACCGCCCGATCCCGGCCGCCGGCAAGGGCAGCATCTCCGGCCGCATCAGCGAGATCTGGGACAAGGGCTCCAACGCCGTCATCTGGCGTGAGGACACCGCCGTCGGCTCCGACGGCGAACCCCTCTGGACGTCGCGCTCCTCCATCTTCGCCAAGGGCGAGGGCGGCTTCGGCGGCGACCGCGGCCCCAGCGCGAAGACCGAACTTCCGGACCGGGCACCGGATTTCGAGGTCCTCACCCCCACCCTCCCGCAGCAGGCGCTGCTCTACCGCATGTGCGGCGACCGCAACCCGCTGCACTCGGACCCCGAATTCGCCCGCAACGCCGGCTTCCCCAACCCGATCCTGCACGGCCTGTGCACCTACGGCCTGGTCCTGAAGACCGCGACCGACACCGTCCTGGCCTCGGATGTGTCCCGCGTCAAGGGTTTCCGCGCCCGCTTCGCCGGCGTCATGTACCCCGGTGAGACCCTGCGCTCCCGAATCTGGCAGCAGGACGGCGAGCTCGTCATCGCGGTCACCGTCGTCGAGCGCGACGACGCCCCCGTCCTCGCGGACGTGGTCCTCACCCACTCGTAAACCGAACAGGGCTTCCAGATCAGGGAGCTCTCACTGCGGGAAATCGGACAGATTTCCTCGGTGGGGGCTCCCTGATCTTGTTGGGCAGTGGGTGTTCGGTCTGTGGATTCTTGTGCCGAGACCCGATGGGTGACACGGTAATCCGGCCATAAGCCGCATACCGGATATCGAGATGGCCGCAAACCTTCAGCGCGACACCGGGATCGGAGACAGCGGAGTTGCTCAAAGCGGCCGAAATTGGATTGAACCTGACCGAGGACGCGCTGGAGGCGTAACGTCTTCAGGCATACGGTGAATATCTAGCTAACCAACTGAAAATCTAGCTGACTACATCCGAAAGACATGGAGAAGGTGAACAAATGGCCGCCTGGCAAGTGTTCACGGCCACTCTCGCAACGCTCGTGATCATTGCTGTCACCATCATGAGCCTGCACCACCCCCATCAGGATCCGGACCGACTCTCCGTAGAACGGATCCGCGATCGAATCAACAAGGAACGCAGCGTCTCAGCGCTGGCAACCCCCGACCACTCCGCCTGGTCGCACCTGGCCCCGGATCACCCGCTGGGCGTCCAGGAAGCCCATCGCACCATGCAGCAGCACCGCCGCTGCCCGGTTGCGGAGTGCGCGCGCAAAGCCGCGGCATTCCGGGCGCTCATCGACGCCGGCCGCATCAAGCCGACCCGCATGCCCCCCGCCCTCCAGTAGTCGCCGCGGCGGCCGCCCCGCTCAGAGTCCGGACAGGTATCCGGGCGGGACGGCGGCCACCAGCCAGACCCCATTGGTGCTGACCCGGAATTCGTGCCCGTCGCGGTGCATCGCGCCGGCAGCCACGGTCAGTACCACGGGTCTGCCACGTCGTGCCCCGACCTTGACGGCGGTCTCGGTATCCGCCGACAGGTGAACGTCGTGGCGGCGCATGGGCTTCAGCCCCTCGGCGCGAATTCCGGGCAGTGCCGCGGCAACGGTGCCGTGGTAGAGAACCGCGGGCGGTACGGTCGCCCGATACTCCAGGTCAACGTCGACACTGTGCCCCTGACTCGCGCGGATCCGGGTCCCCGTCGCATCGAATTCGAAGCGGCGCTTGTTGTTCCGCGCCACCACCTCGTCCAGTTCGGGACGCGAGAGCGCCCGCCCGTGCCGGCCCAGCGCCGACAGCAGCGTGGCGACATCCACCCACCCGGCCGGGTCCAGCTCGATGCCGATGGCCTCGGGGGCATGCCGTAGATGCCTCGACAACCGTTTCGAGACCTTGATCATCTGTTGTTCGTTCATGGCGCGAGTGAACCAGCCCCACAGCCGGATTCGAAGCGATTTTTCGCCTCAGCCGCCGGGCGTGTTCTCGGCTCGGCCAATGGTCCGGTCGTCCGTCAGTCCGCGAATCAGCAAGGCGTACAACGCGATCACGGTGAACGGCGCGAGGATCGGCACCCAGGTGAGTCCGGTGGGCAGCACGGTCGCGGCGCCCGCCGCGACCGTGAACACCAGTGCGCCCGCCACCGACGGAATCGTCGTCGGCACCACACCCACCGGAGCCGACACCGTCGCCGTGTTGAGCAGGTAGGTGGTCGCGACCAGCCCGATGCCGCCCGCCACCAGGGCCCCGGTCCCGACCCAGGCCAGCGCCGCCATGGCCGCGAGCACGGCCAGCACCGCGCACACCCGCCAGCGCCAGCCGGCCACCGCCAGGAGGATCACCGGTATCGCGGCCCACGGCAGCACGATGGCCACCGCGCCCGCCAGCAGCAGCCCGGACAGCACGGCGAGGAACTTGGTCATCGGCGAACCCTCACGGTGCGGCGGTGTTCGGGCAGCAGGCGCATGACCTGATCGAGGCGGGTGTCCTCGGGCCAGGGCACGATGTCGACGCCGACGGTGCCCATATCGCGGTACATGGAGGTGCGTTCCAGTTGCCACATGCGCGCGAGGGTGGGGTCCAGGCCGTCGCCGAACGGCGTTCCGCGCAGCACATCGATCACCACCACGACGTGGCCGCGCTTGCGCAGATCGATGAGGGCCAGCGCGAATTGGGTGTCGAGCAGCGTCGAGAAGGCGACGATGACCGCCCCGATGGGCACCGCGGCGTGCGGCGCCAGCGTGCCCTCGGTGAGAATGTGCTCGTCGCCGACATCCAGCACGGCGTCCACGATGCGATAGAACTGGCGGCGGCCGATATCCGGTCGCAGCCAGCGTGGGGTACGGCCCAGGCACACCACCGCCGTGCGGTCGCCCGCCTGCAGCGCGGACTGGGCCACCTGGGCGGCGCCGCGCACCGACAGCTCCAGCGAGTCCGACGCGGGCCCGGGCGCCTGCATCGACGTGTCCACCAGCACAACCACATCCGCGGCCCGGTTGGTGAAGCGCTCGGTCACGAACAGCTGGCCGCGCCGCGCACTCACCGGCCAGTTCACGGTGCGCAGCTGATCCCCCGGCGTATACGCGCGGATATCCGCGTACTCCACGCCGGGCCCGGCCCGCCGGGTGAGATGGGTGCCCATCCGTTCGGGAAGTTCGGTGCGCGGCAGGCGCATCCGCTGCGGATCGGTGATCGGATAGACGTACACCTCCCCGGCACGCAATCGCACCGAGGCCACCGCCAGCCCGGCCGGGCTCAGCGCGGTCACCCGCATCGGCACCGGATATCGACCCCAGCGCGGGGCCGACAGCGCCAGCCGCAGCCCGGCGGGCGCGGCGCCGGAGTCCACCGTCTCCTCGACGTGGATCTCCATGCTCTGCAAGGGTTCCGGATGCAGCCGCAGCAGTGCGTGCCCGCGTTCCACGAACGCCGCGGCGGTCAGTACCACCTCTTCGGTCTCGAAGCAGCGCAGCACCCCCGCCCCGTCCACCTGGATGCGGGTGCGGGACTGCTGCAGCGGCGCGGTGGCCAGCACCCCGAGCATGGGCGCGGCGAACACCACCAGCTGCCACTTGTCCAGTACCAGCGCCAGCACCAGGGCGGGCACGGACACCGCGGCGAGCATGAACACCAACGGTGCGGGCCGCCAGCGCAACTCGGCCTCGACCGCCGTACTCGTGTCGCGATGCTTCATACGCGCCTCAGGCCTGGGTGGCGCGTGGGACCGGCAGGCGGCGCAGCAGTTCGGAAATCACGTCCTCGCCGCGGATGCGGCGGACCCACATCTCGGGGCGCAGCGTGATGCGATGGGCCATGGCCGGCACGGCGAGCGCCTTCACGTCCTCGGGGACCACGTAGTCGCGGCCGTGCAGCAGGGCCCGGGCGCGGGCCATCTGCACCAGGTCGAGTTCGGCGCGGGGGCTCGCGCCGACCTCCACCTGCGGATGCCCGCGGGTGGCCGAGGCGAGGGAGACGACGTAGCCCACCACATCCGGGTGCACCGTCACGAATTCCACCGACTGCCGCATCTCCAGCAGGCCGTCGGCATCCACCACCTGCCCGATCTGGGCGGGTTGCGAGCCGCGTTCCAGGCGACGGCGGATCATGTTCATCTCGTCGTTCTCCGACAGGTAGCCCAGCCGCAGCTGCATGGCGAACCGGTCGAGCTGGGCCTCGGGCAGCGGGTAGGTGCCCTCGTACTCGATCGGGTTGTCGGTGGCGAAGACGACGAAAGGCTGTGGCAGCGGGAAGGTTTCGCCGTCGATCGAGACCTGTCCCTCGGCCATGGCCTCCAGCAGCGCGGCCTGGGTCTTGGGCGGGGTGCGGTTGACCTCGTCGGCCAGCAGCATATTGGTGAAGACCGGGCCGCGCCGGAAACTGAAACGGCCCGAATGCATGTCGTAGATCGTCGACCCGATGAGGTCGGCGGGCAACAGGTCCGGGGTGAACTGCACGCGGGTGAAGTTCAGCCCGAGCGCGGTCGCGAAGGAGCGCGCGATGAGGGTCTTGCCCAGTCCGGGCAGGTCCTCGATCAGGATGTGGCCCCCGGACAGCACCGCGATCATGATCAGCTGCAGTTCGTCCCGCTTGCCGACCACGACCCGGGATACTTCACGCAGCACCGCGTCGGTGCGCTTGATGGTCACGTCCATCGGTGATGTCATCGCATGTCTCGCATCTCATCTCACATGTTCTGCAGTCGGCGCAGGATTTCGTCCAGGGCCTCGCGGCCGGGAGCCCGATTGACCTGATCGCGCAGTGCCGAGTTCGCCGGGTCCACCCAGCGCCACAGCTCGGGCCCGAACTGCAGCTGTCCCGCCACTTCCAGCGCACGCCGGTTCTTGGCCATCCGGTGCCCGCTGGTCAGTTCGAATTCCTTGGCCAGCAGCGGCCGCAGGTGCCGATCCCAGTCGGCGCGCGAGCCCTCGGAGCGGTCGGCCAGCATCTGTGCGCGCGCCTGCCAGCGGTGCAGCATCTCGACGGGGCCGTTGTCGATGTCGTTGTCGTCCGGTTCGGGCGGGGCGAGCCGGCGCGACCGCTCCACCAGCGACCACACCAGCAGTCCCAGCGCCGCGGCCACCGGAACGGCGGTGAGGGCCACCAGATGCTCGCGCTGATCGCCGAGAGCGAGTAGCTCGAACAGGAGGGCAAGCGCCACCGCGCCCACCACGATCGCGCTCCGATTCATGGCCGGACCCCCGTTCGGTCCGCCGGGATCCGCACTGCCACACCGTCTTTCATGCCGCCTGCCCCTGTAGATCGGCCAGCACGATGCGGAGCAGCTGCTCGGCGCGCATCCGCTGCCACTCCAGCATGGAGTGCGGGCTGAACCGCGCCTCCTCGAACAGGGCCACCAGTTCCCGCGCCGACGCGTCGTGCAGGAAGCCGCGATCGAAGGCTCGCGCCAGCACCTCGGACGGGGTGTCGGAGGCCAGCGGGGCGACCTCCCGCGCCTGCGCCAGACCGCGTTCCATGGCGACATAGCAGGCGATGATGGCGGTGCGCGGGTCCTGGCCCGGCGCGATCATGGCCGCCAGGCCCATCTCGGCGACCTTGGCCAGTGAGACCGCCTCGGTGGCCGTGGGCTGGGGTAGAGGCGTGCGTTCCAGCGAGGGCCGGCGGTTCGAGCTCACCGCCACCACGACCAGGCCGGTCATGGCGATCAGCACCAGCACGCCGGCGGTGATGCCGACCAGCAGCAGCGCGGTGCCGGTGAGCGTGGGCTCGGGGACCGCGTCCTCCGGCGGTGCCACGTTCGGCTCGGGCTGCGGGGCGGTCCCGGTGGCGGACGCACTCGGCGGCGTCCCCACCTGGGTCTGCCGCGCCGGGGTCACCAGGTACACCGACAGCACCGCGGTCACGATCAGCGCGATGGCCGCGATCCCGACCAGCAGCAGGAGCCCGAGCCGCCGCAGGCCCGGCACCCGCACCGCGGACTCGCGATCGGGTTCGGGCATGGCGAGCGGGAGGCGATGCTGGCTGTTGATCACACCTGCCACGAGAATCACCATCGAGACCAGCAGCAGCACCGGCATCAAGGCCAGTGACACCGCCGACGACGGATGTGGCGCCGCGGGTCCTCCGGTTCCCGGAATGTACCCGCGCAGTGCGACGACAGCCAGCATCACGAGCCCGATCAATGCGATCGCGCGTGCTGCCACCGTCCCCACCCCAGTCACGAATACTCCTAACCAGAGTCCAGCGGAATCAGGCACATAGTTACATGCCGAGCGGTCCGTCAGGACCAAAATCGTGAAGCTGGAATCACATACCCGCCGCGCATAAATCCCCCACCTGCGCGGCATCCCGTGCCAGACCCGAAAACCCTGGTCATCCCGGTCGAGGCCGACCCTGCCGCCGCAACCCCACTTATCACCATCCGTGCACGATCCGGGCCACTCGGAGCGCAGATCAAGATCGCGCGGTAACGACATGGGCAGGCGTGTCTCGCGCGGCAGGCGAGCCCGTCGGCCTCTCGAGGCCGGAATTCACCGGCCACACCCTGTGATGCAAGGGCGCGCAGCAGCCCGGCGACGCGGGCAGGCGCGTGCCGGGCAGGGCAGTCGCGGTCGGCGACCGTTGGGTCAGGCGGTGCGGCGGACGCGGGCGCGCAGGCGGGTCAGTGGCGAGGGCTGAACCAGAGCGCGGGCCGGTTCGGCGACCGGCTCCCGGACCGCAGGTGCCGGATAGGCGGTTCCGGCGGGAGCGCCGACGCGGCCGGCCACGGTGCGCGGCTCGACCAGGCGGCCGAGGGCGCGGAAGTCCCAGCCCGCCGCCAGCCAGGGCTCGGGGTCGAGAGTATTGCGGGCGTCGATGATGACCCGGCCGCGGGCGACCGTGCGCAGGAAACCCGGATCCAGTTCCCGGAATTCGCGCCACTCGGTCAGGTGCAGGACCACATCCGCCTCGTGCAGGGCGGCCGCCGGGGTGGCGGCGAACACCAGCTGCGGGGCGACGGCGCGCGCCGGACCCGTTGCGGCGGGGTCGAAGACGGTCACCTCGACCCCGGCCGCGTGCAGCTGCTGCGCGACATCGAGGGCGGGTGAATCGCGGACGTCGTCGGAGAGCGGCTTGAACGCCGCACCCAGCACCCCGACCCGCCCGCGCGGCCGGTGGCCGCCCAGCAGCTCCAAGGTCTCCCGCACCACGCGCTCGCGGCGGCGCAGGTTGACCGCGTCGATGTCGCGCAGGAAGTCGACCGACTCCCCCGCACCGAGCTCGGTGGCACGGGCGATCAGGGCGCGCACGTCCTTCGGCAGGCAACCGCCGCCGTAGCCGAGGCCCGCGCCCAGGAACTTGCGGCCGATCCGATCGTCGTGGCCCAGGGCGTCGGCCAGCAGGGTCACGTCCGCGCCGGTGAGGTCGCACAGCTCGGCCATGGCATTGATGAACGAGATCTTGGTCGCCAGAAAGGCATTCGCGGAGACCTTGATCAGCTCGGCGGTCGGCAGGTTGGTGATCACCACCGGCGAGCCCCCGGCGATGGGCGTGGCATATACCTGCCGCAGCGCCCATTCCGCATCCGGCGTGGTGACACCGAAGACCAGCCGGTTCGGGTGCAGCGTGTCGTAGACCGCGTGCCCCTCGCGCAGGAATTCCGGGTTCCAGGCCAGATCGACCGAAATCCCTTCCGGCGCAAGCTCGGCGATGCGCGCGGTGAGCGCCTCGGCGGTGCCCACCGGCACCGTGGACTTGCCGACGATCAGGCAGTTGCGGGTCAGGTGCGGCACCAGCCCGTCCAGCGCGGCGTAGAGCTGCGACAGGTCGGCGGCCCCGTTCACCCCGGGCGGTGTTCCGACACAGAGGAAGTGGACGTCGGCGAACTCGGCGGCCTCGACCAGCGAGGTGCCGAAGCGCAGCCGCCCGCCCGCCACGTGTCCGGCCAATAGTTCCGGCAGCCCGGGCTCGTGGAAGGGCACCCGCCCGGCGGACAGCGCCGCGGCCTTGGCCGGGTTGTTGTCCACCCCGAGCACCTCGAAGCCGAGTTCGGCCATGCCCGCGGCATGGGTGGCGCCCAGGTATCCGGTGCCGATGACGGAGATGCGGAGCATCAGGATGCCTCCTTGGTGGCCGGGAACTCGCCCCGCGTCGAATCGGACTGCAGAGTCGAATCCGCCTGCAGGCGTTCCGCGATCACCTCGCGGTAGTGACGGATGAGCAGATCGTTGACGGCCGTCCAGGACCGGTCGCGCACGCTGCGCACCGCGTTCTGCGCGATCTGCTCGCGCAGTCGCGGGTCCTCGGCCAAGCGGCGCACCAGTTCGGTCATCGCCTCGGCGTCGCCGGGTGGATAGAGGAAGCCGGCGCCGGGCGTGACCACGTCGATCGGGCCGCCCGACTTGGGCGCAACCACCGGCACACCGGAGGCCAGCGCCTCCTGTGCTGCCTGGCAATAGGTTTCGTGGCGGCCGGTGTGCACGAACACATCCAGCGACGCGTAGGCCGCCGCGAGTTCCTCACCGTGCAGCACGCCGAGGAACTCCGCATCCGGCAACAGCTTGCGCAGCCGCTTCTCCTCGGGGCCGCCGCCCACCACGACCAGCCGGACGCCCGGCAGCGGCCGCAGTGCGGCGAGCAGCTCGAGCTCCTTCTCCGGTGCAAGGCGCCCGATATAGCCGACCAGCGCTTCACCATTGGGGGCCAGGCGCTTTCGCAGTTCCGCCGACCGCCGGAACGGGCCGAACTGCTGCAGGTCGACCCCGCGCGGCCAGCGGCCCAGTCCCGGAATGCCCATCAGCTCCAGCTGGCGCAGGCTGGCGGTGGAGGGCGCGAGGGTGCGGTCCACCCGCAGGTGGATGCGCCGGGTCAGCGCGGTCATGGCGCGGACGCCGCCGGGCAGGTCGTAGCGCAGCGCAAAACCCACCAGATCGGTCTGATAGATGGCGACGGTCGGAATTCCGAGCTCGTTCGCGACCTTGGCCGCCTGATAGCCGAGCGTCGCCGGCGAGGCGATATGCACGACATCGGGCCGGAATTCGCGCATGATCTTGCGCAGCCGGCGGCGGGTCTCCAGCCCGATCCGGAAATCCCGGTAGAAGGGCAGCCGGGCCCCGCGCACCACGTGCACGCGGAACCCGGCGTACTTGCCGGGGCCGGTCGGGGCCACCAGCGTGGCCTCGTGACCCTTGGCGGCCAGGTGATCCAGCACCCGGCGCACGGAGTTGGTGACGCCATTGACCTGGGGAAGAAAGGACTCGGCGACGACCAGCACCCGCAGGCGGGCGCTTTTCCGGATATGGGGACTACTCGGTATGCTCGGGTTCCGCGGCGCGGAATCCCTTGCCTGCTCGCGGATTCGCATCGTTCCCCTCCGGTTCGGTGCTGCTCCTGACGCCACGGTAGGAAGCGGCCCGCAACGCCAGACCCCCTCCGCGTTGACGGCACGTGAACCGTGCACGTCGATCAAGTCGGCGAGTTCACCGGGGCTTCGCCGAACGGCTATCGAGACTCGAGGTTTGCCGGTTCGCGCAGCTCCGCGAGCCGGCTCAGGGTGCGGTAGAGATCGGGGACGCGCTCGATCGCACCGCCCAATTCCGCCAGCGGCACGTCGGCGAAGATCGACAGTTCCAGGTCGGCGTCGTAGAGCACGTCGACCAGATTCGCGAAGCGCATCACCCAGTCCGGCGGCACTGTCCCCATGGGCGGCACCGCGCACACCACCCAGCGGCGGACCTCACGGGTGAGCTCCAGGAAATCGGCCGCCGATACCGGGATACCGCACAGCTCCGCGAAATCGACGGTGAGCTCCCCGTTTTCCAGCGCGCGGGCGTGCAGCCGCCGATGCGCGACGGGCAGATCGACCGCACCGATCACCGGGCAGGGCCCGACCACGTAGTGCCCGGCGGCGAAGCCGGTGTGGCGGCCCCCGAGCATGCGGTAGTCCTGCGGCCCGTCCACCGCCACCACGTCCAGGTGCTCGAGGATCCGCTCGATGGTCGGCACGAACATGCCGTGCACGAGGGGGTTGGGCAGCAGATCCTGCGGCGGATAGTTCGAGGTCACCACGAGCGTGACGCGCCGGGCGAACAGCGTGTCCAGCAGTCGCGCGACGAGCCGGGCATCGCCCGAGTCGTGCACATGGAATTCGTCGAAGCAGATCAGATCGGCGTCGCCGAGCAGGGCGTCCACCGAGGCGTCGATATTCCCGTATTCGTGGATGCCGGCGTTCAACTGCGCGAAGAAGGCGTGAAAGTGGTAGCGCCGCTTGCGATTCGAGGGCACCGATGCGAAGAAGCGGTTCATGAGCATGGTCTTGCCGCGCCCCGGACCTCCGTACAGGTACAGGCCGCGCGGCCGCCGCCACCTCCGGCCCACCCGCGCGGCAATGGCGGCCAGCTGCTCGGCGGCGTGGCGCTGGTCGGCATCGAGCATGATCTCCGGCGTTTCCATGACACCCTCCCTGCATCCTCTACTTCCGTAGAGCTTCCTCTATAGTTGTAGAGGATCACGGAGCCGCAGAGGAGCAAAGGTGACCACCTCCACACCCGACCGGCGCACCCTCATCGTGGACAGCGCCATCGATCTCATTGCCAGCCGAGGACTCCGGGCGCTCACCCACCGCGCCCTGGACACCGCGCTGGAACTCCCCGCAGGATCGACGTCCTACTACTTCCGCACCAAACGGGCCCTCATCGAGGCCATCGTGGACCGCATCACCACCCGCTCCCGCACCGACTTCGCGACCGGGCAGGCGGACCTGGCGGCGCCGACGGGAGCACCCGGAACCTTCACCGACAGCGCCCCGGACCGGCTGGCAGCAGGCATCGCGGGCTGGCTGGATCGCCTACTCGCGCAACGCCGCAACCATTTGATCGCCCGGCACGCTCTCATCATCGAACTGCTCGGCGATGCCGAAATGCACGACAAACTCGCGAGCTCGCTCTTCTCGCACCGGCACGCCACCACCCTGTTCGAAACCCTCGGCGCATCCGACCCGGCCACTGCCGCAGCGGATTTCATCGCGGTCCTCGAGGGCCTGGTCTTCGACCGCTTCGCCGGCGCTCGCACCGGCCTCGTGCCGGGCACCGCGAAGAGCGTGAATCAGCTGGCGACCGTACTGGCCGCCCAGTTCAGGGCCATCAGCTAGCGCGGTATCGGATATCCCAGATGCGCATGTTCGGCCACGGCGGCTGCTTGACCACGGCCAAGGTACCGAGAGTCGCGGCGATCAGGCCGGTGAGGACGCCGAGGGTCGCGATACGGGACCCGTCCACGGCCGGCTCCCACTTGACCTCACCGTCGCGGATGACGAATATGCCGATCGGCCGCGACCCGCGCCAGCCACTCACGGCCGCGACCGTAATGATCGTGGTCCCATCGGAGGTCTCGTGCGGTTCCCCGTACACCGGCGTGCTCCCCATCACCGGCAGCTCATTCAGCCGTTCCCGCAAGGTCATCGCGATCCCTTTCCCCACAGATGAATTGCGCCCCAATCTACGCCGCCGCCGGCAACAGCCACCGAATCTCGGGCGGCCGCATGCCTTTCGGGGAACGCGACGCAATGTCCGTATAACTCGGGACGCCTCCCGAACAGCGCCGGCGCCGGCTTCGGTCGATCAGCCATCCGGAACGACGACTGCGCCGACCTGCTGAATATTGCTGGCACTAATGCCGGAGACATATCATGAGCCGAAGGGCACCATCGACTGATCACGGTCGAGGACGCCTGGATCGACGAAGTCGCGATCGCCGGCAACCCCTCCCGGATCCGCACCCGGCTCGGTGCGGTCTTCGAGGGCACGAATTCCCTTGGCCTGTAGCTCTTCCCGCCCAATCGCCTGGACGACCAGCTCCGCCGACCGGCCTGTGGCCGTTTCCGCGCGACGGACTCGCGGATCAGCCGCACCGTTTGGCTTCGGAGGTGCTCGCGTTCAGCAACGAGTCCAATGCCCGTGCGGTATCGGTGCCCGGTGCCGGGGTGTAGGCGATGAGGGCTCGTACCCCGGGATCGGCCGGAATGTCGAGCAGTTCGTAATCCAGGTGCAGGTCGCCGACGAGCGGGTGGTGCACGACGTAGCGGCCGTATTGAAAGTCGTTGACCTCGTGCGTCTCCCAGTACTCCCGGAACTCGGGACTGCGTTCGTTCATGTCGCGCAACATGGCCCGCAGCTCCGGGTCGTCGGGCCGGTGACTGGCCTGCAGCCGCATATCGGCGGCGATGTGGCCCGCGACCAGCGCCACATCGGCCGTGATCGCCCGGATGCGCGGGTCGAAGAAGACGAGGTGCATCCAGGTGCGTTCGTGTTCGGGCAGTTCCGCGAAATCGATGCCGAACACCGCGACCGCGGCCGCGTTCCAGCCCAGGATGTCGGTGCGATGCCCGACGATGTAGGCGGGCGCGCGGGTCATCGAATCGAGGAGCTGCTGCAGTCCCGGCCGCAGTGGCTTGCCCGCCCGGGACAGCGAGCGCGGGGGCCGGGCCAGATTGTGCAGGTGCCGTCGCTCGTCCTCGCTCAGCACCAGGGCGGTGGCGATCGCGTCCACGATCCCCTCCGAAACCGCTTCGGCGCGGCCCTGTTCCAGCCGAACGTAGTATTCGACGCTCACCCCGGCCAGGTGCGCGACCTCCTCGCGCCGCAATCCGGGCACCCGCCGCCGGCCCCACACCGGTAAGCCGATGTCCTCGGGCCGCAACCGCGCCCGGCGCGACCGAAGAAACTCGCCCATTTCAGACCTGTCGGACACCAGGCCGATTCTATGGATACCAAGCGGTTCCATGTGAAAGGCCCGGACGATCTCGACGATCGTCCGGGCCTTCGTGACTCGCTCAGTTGGCGGTGAGCACCAGACCCGAGGTCGGCACGCCGGTGCCGGCGGTGACCACGATGTTCTCCAGGCCCTGGACCTGATTCACGGAGGTGCCGCGGATCTGGCGGACGCCCTCGGCGATGCCGTTCATGCCGTGGATGTAGGCCTCACCGAGCTGGCCGCCGTGGGTGTTCAGCGGCAGGCGGCCGCCGATCTCGATGGCGCCGTCGGCGATGAAGTCCTTGGCCTCGCCGCGGCCGCAGAAGCCGAGCTCCTCCAGCTGCATGAGGACGAAGGGGGTGAAGTGGTCGTAGAGGATGCCGGCCTGCATGTCCTCCGGCCGCAGCCCGCTCTGCGCCCACAGCTGGTCGCCGACCAGGCCCATCTCGGGCAGCCCGGTCATGGCGTCGCGGTAGTAGCTGGTCATGACGTACTGGTCGGCCCCGGAACCCTGTGCGGCGCCGGCGATCAGCGCGGGCTTGTTGGGCAGATCCTTGGCCCGCTCGGCGCTGGTGACCACGATGGCAACGCCGCCGTCGGTCTCCTGGCAGCAGTCCAGCAGGTGCAGCGGCTCCGCGATCCAGCGCGATGCCTGGTGCTCCTCCAGGGTGATGGGCTTGCCGTAGAAGTGCGCCGCCGGGTTGACGGCCGCGTGCTTGCGATCGGCGACGGCCACCCGGCCGAAATCCTCACTGCGCGCGCCGTATACGTGCATGTAGCGTCGCGCCACCATGGCCACCTGCGCGGCCGGCGTGCCCAGGCCGTGGGTGTAGGAGAACGCGTTGTCCACGCCCGAGGAGCTCGGGTTGCCGGTCGCGAGGTGAGTCGCGAACTGCCCGAAACGGTTTCCGGAGCGCTCGTTGAAAGCCCGGTAGGCCACAACGACATCCGCGATACCGGTGGCGACCGCCATGGCGGCCTGCTGCACGGTCGCGGCGGCCGCGCCACCGCCGAAGGGGATGTTGCTGAAGAACTTCAGGGACGGGATACCGGCGGCACGCGCCACGGCGGCCTGGGTGTTGGTGTCCATGGTGAAGGTCGTCAGGCCGTCCACATCGGCGGGCGTGAGCCCCGCGTCGGCCAGGGCGGCGGTGACGGCCTCGGCGGCCAGGCGCAGTTCGCTGCGCCCGGAGTCCTTGGAGAAGTCGGTCGCGCCGATGCCGACGACGGCGGCGCTACGGCTCAGCCCACTCACTGTGCCTCCTGCAGGGAGATGACGGCTTTCGCCGTGATGTGGTCGCCGAGCGAGTCCTTGCCGACCACGTCGATGGTGATGTCCGCGCCGTCCACGGCCGCCACGGTGCCGCTCAGGGTGAGCGTGTCACCCGCGTACAGCGGCACGCCCAGCCGCAGTGCGATCGACCTGACGATGGCCCGCGGCCCCGCCCAGTCCGTCACGAACCGCTGTACCAGACCGGTGTCGGTGAGGATGTTGACGAAGATGTCCTTGGACCCGCGCTCGACCGCCTTGTCGCGGTCGTGGTGCACGTCCTGGAAGTCCCGGGTGGCCAGCGCCGTCGAGACGATGAACGTGGTGTCGGCGTGAATCACCAACTCCGGCAACACGGTTCCGACCTGCACGGCCGAGAGCTCCACTGTGGTCATTGCACGGCCTCCCAGTAGGGCACGGTGTTGTCGTCGTCGAGCTTCAGGAAGCCCACCTCGACGGGCAGGCCGACCTCGACCTCGCCCGGCTCGATGCCGCGCAGCTCACCGAGCATGCGCACGCCCTCCTCCAGCTCCACCAGGGCGATCACGTACGGCAGCTGCCGGCCGGGCACCTTGGGCGCGTGGTGCACCACGAAGCTGAAGACGGTGCCGCGCCCGGAGGCGACGACATAGTCGGTCTGCTCGGAGTGGTCCTTCCACAGCGCCGGCACCGGCGGGTGCTGCAGCGAGCCATCGGGCCGCTGCTGGATCCGCAGCTCACCGAGTTTGATTCCGTCCCAGAAGAACTCGGTGTCCTTGGAGACGGTCGGCCGGACGCGCTTGGCCAGGTCCTCGGCGGAGACGTCGCCGGATTCCTGGGGAGCGGCCGTCTTTCCGGTCCCGGGGATGAACTTCAGCATCCGGAACTTCATCTCGGTGACCAGCTCGTCACCCACATACCAGTTGGTGAGGTAGGTGGTGAACCAGCCCTCGCCGAGCCCGGTCCGCTTGGGGCCCACGATGTCCCCGATGCTGGACCGCACCGTCACCTGCTCGCCGAGCTGCAGGTAGCGGTGGTAGACCTGCTCGCAGTTGGTGGCGACCACCGAGGTGAAGCCGGCCGCGTCGAACAGGTCGTTGGTGCGGGTCATCGGGTCGTCGTCGGCGCGGACGCCGCCCAGTCCCAGCATGGTCCACACCTGCGCCATGGCGGGCGGGGCCACGATGCCGGGGTGCCCGGCCGCCTTGGCGGCGGCCTCGTCCACGTAGATCGGGTTGGCGTCGCCGAGGGCCTCGACCCAGTTGTTGATCATGGGCTGGTTGATCGGATCGCGCCCCGCGCGCGCCGCGGACTCACCGTCCGCCTTGATCTTCTCCAGGCCCTCGCGGATCTCGTCGGCCGTGAAACTCTTGGTCACGCTCTCTCCTCTGCGATCTAGCGCGGAACCCTGGGCCGGCGCAGGCCCATTTGGGCCATCGGGCTCAGCACGCATGATCTCGTCCGCCTCGTCTTCTCCACGGTGGGTGGCTCCTATCTGGGGACCCTGGGCAGGCGCAGGCCCATTTGGGCCATCGGGCTCAGCACGCATGATCTCGTCCGCCTGGGGTACGTCTTCTCCACGGTGGGTGGCTCCTATCTGGGGACCCTGGGCAGGCGCAGGCCCATTTGGGCGATCAGCTCACGCATGATCTCGTTGACGCCGCCGCCGAAGGTCACCACCAGGTTCTGCTTGGTTCGCTTGTCCAGCCAGACCAGCAGTTCCGCGGTGGCCGGGTCGGCGGGATCGCCGAAGCGGCCCACGATCTCCTCGGCCAGGCGGCCCGCCTGCTGCAGCGCCTCGGTGGAGAACACCTTGGTCGCCGAGGCGTCGGCGATGACATCGCGCTGGTCGGCGTCGGGGCGTTCCATATTGGAGGCCACCTGCCAGTTCAGCAGCTCGTTCAGCCGGGTCATGGCGTGCAGGCGGCCCAGCGAGCGCCGCACGTCGGCCTCGCCGAGCACGCCCTGGGCCTGTGCCCAGTCGTGCACGCGGTGGTAGAGCTGCTCGATCTTGCCGGACGGGCCCAGGCTCACCCGCTCGTGATTGAGCTGGGTGGTGATCAGCTTCCAGCCGCCGTTCTCCTCGCCGACCATCATGCTCGCGGGGACGCGGACATTGTCGAAGTAGGTGGCGTTGGTGTGGTGCGCGCCGTCGGCGGTGATGATCGGCGTCCACGAGTAGCCCGGATCCCTGGTGTCCACGATCAGGATCGTGATGCCCCGGTGCCGGGACTCCGCGGAACCGGTGCGGCAGGCCAGCCAGACGTAGTCGGCCTCGTGCGCACCGGTGGTGAAGATCTTCTGCCCGTTGACGATCCAGTCGCCGTTGGCGTCGCGCACCGCGGAGGTGCGCAGCGCGGCCAGGTCGGTGCCGGCGTCCGGCTCGGAGTAGCCGATGGCGAAATGCACGTCGCCGGTGAGGATTCCGGGCAGGAACTTCTGCTTCTGCTCCTCGGTGCCGAACGACTGCAGCGCCGGGCCGACGGTCAGCAGCGTCACCAGCGGCACCGGCACGTCGGCGCGGACCGCCTCGTTGTAGAAGATCTGCTGTTCCAGCGGCCCGAAGCCCTGCCCGCCGTACTCCTTGGGCCAGCCGACGCCGAGCTTGCCGTCGCGGCCCATGCGCTTGACCACCGCGCGGTAGGCGTCACCGTGCCGGTTCACCAGCATCTCGGCCTCCTCTTCGGGAGTCACGAGACCGGTGAAGTACGTGCGCAGTTCGTCGCGCAGCTTGCGCTGCTCCGCGGTCAGTTCGATGAACATCTGGCTCCCAAACGGTCCAGCCGGAACGATTCGCCGCCGAGCCAGCGGGCGATGTCCTTGGCCTGTGAGTAGTAGCGGTGCAGCGGATGGGTGATATCCACCCCGAGACCACCGTGCAGGTGGTGGCACTTCTGCATGGCCGCGGGCAGTTCCGCCGCCACCGTGTACGCCAGCACGTCGAGATCGTCGTCGATGCGCTCCAGGTGCTCGGCGCCCTGTTCGTCCTGAGCCAGCGCCCAGGTGGCCGAGCAGGCGGCCGCGTGCAGCGTCCGCGAGGCCACGTAGACATCCGCGATCTGCTGTGCGACAGCCTGGAATTCGGCCAGCGGGCGGCCGAACTGCTGACGGGTGCGCACGTGCTCGGCGGTCAATGAGACCACGCCGGCGAGCAGGCCGTCGGCCACCGCACCGAGGCTCGCCAGCGCGAACCGGTGCAGTTCGGTCAGCCCGCCGGGCAGCAGCTGCTCGGCCGGGATCACGACCTGGTCGAACTGGAGCGAAAACTCCGGCACCCCATCGGAAGTCGGGCTCGCGGTGCGGGTGATGCCCGCGGCGTCACCGTCCACCACGGCGATGCCGCTGTCGGTGGGCACCAGGATCCAGCGCGCGGTATCGGCGTAGGGCACCGCAACCTTGCGGCCGGTGACGCGCACGGTGGCGCCGTCGGTCGCCGCGGTGGTCTCCGGCTTCACGGTGAACGGCGAGCCGGGCTCGTGCAGGGCGGCGGTCAGTACCGCGCCCTCGGCCACGGCCGGGAACACCTTTTCCGCCAACGCATCCGGCAGCCCGATCGCCTTCAGCGGCAGCACGCCGAAGCCGAGGGTGACCAGTGCGGGCGCCTGCGCGGCGGCGCGGGCCAGCTCGGTGAGCATGGCCCCGACCTCGAGCAGGCCCATATCGTCGCCGCCGAAGCGTTCGGGCAGCGGCACGGCCAGCAGGCCGCTGTCCGCGATGATCGGCCACAGCGCGGCGTCACGCACGCTGTCGCGTTCCAGCAAACTTACGACAACCTCGGCGACAGCGTCCTGGCTCTCGTCCCTGGTGAAGTCCAATGCAATGCTCCCGGTTCAGGTGTGGACTAGCCGTGCGACTCGCGGGGCAACCCGAGGATCCGCTCACCGGCGACGGTCAACAGGATCTGCTCGGTACCGCCGGCAATCGACAAACAGCGTGTGAGCAGGAATTCTTTCACCGCGTCGGTTTCCAGAGCGCCCGCCGCACCAGACAGTTCGACGGCGAATTCCGCTACCGCCTGCCGGTGTCTCACACCGACCAGTTTGCGCACGCTGCTCTGCGCGGCAGGGTCCCCGCCGGACAGCAGCTTCTGCGCCGCACGAGCTTCCAACAACGTTCCGGCAACCGATTCCGCGACGAGCCCGCCGAGCCGGTCCGCGACCAGCTCCGCGCCCGGACCCGAGGCCGGCGCGGCGGCGATCAGCGCCTCCAGCTCGTCCCCGATTCCCTTGCCACCCATGGCGACCCGCTCGGCCGACAGGGTAGAGCGGGCGATCTTCCAGCCATTGCCGAGTTCGCCGACCAGGCAGTCGTCCGGCACGAATACGTCGTCGAGGAACACCTCGTTGAAGCGCGCCTCACCGGTGATCTCCACCAGCGGCCGGATGTCCAGCCCCGCGCTCTTCATATCGACCAGGAAGTAGCTGATGCCCTTGTGCTTCGGCGCGGACGCGTCGGTGCGCGCCAGGCAGATGCCCCAGGTGGCGCGATCCGCCAGCGAGGTCCACACCTTCTGGCCGCGCAGCTTCCAGCCGCCCTCGACCCGCTCGGCCACCGTGCGCAGCGCCGCCAGATCCGACCCGGCGCCCGGCTCGGAGAACAGCTGGCACCAGATGACCTCACCGGTCAGCGTCGGCATGGCGTAGCGCTCGATCTGCTCGGGGGTGCCCCACTGCAGCAGCGTCGGGATCGCCCAGTTGGCAATCGCGATATCCGGCAGCGCGATACCCGCCTGGCGGATCTGGTCGTCGAGGCGCGTGCGCAGCAGAGGTCCGGCGCCGCGGCCGTAGGGCGCGGGCCAGTGCGAGGCCAGCAGTCCGGCCTCGGCCAGCGCCACCCGCTGCTCCGGCTCCGGCAGCGCCGCGATCTTGGCCAGGTCCGCCGCCAGCACGGCCGCCTCGGCGGCATCCAGACCGACTGTCTCCCAGTCGGATCCGGGCTCGCCGTCGGCGCCCAGGTCGACGCCGACGGTGCGGCGCATGCCGGCCAGGGTCAGCTCGGCGACCCGGGCCCGCCAGCGCGCGGTGCCGCCCAGCAGCTGCCGCAGCGCGGTGGCCCGGCGCAGATACAGATGCGCGTCGTGTTCCCAGGTGAAACCGATTCCACCCAGAACCTGAATGCAATCCTTGGCGTTCTCCACCGCGGCATCCAGCGACATGGACAGGGCGACGGCAGCAGCCAACTGCAGTTCGGCGCTGCCGCTGTCCACCGCGGCGGCCGCATCGGCGGCGACGGCGCGAATCTGTTCGGCCCGGCACAGCATCCACGCGCAAATGTGTTTGACCGCTTGGAATTCACCGATCTTGCGCCCGAATTGCTCGCGCACCTTCGCATATTCCGTGGCGGTCTCCAGGCACCAGCCCGCAATGCCCGCAGCCTCGGCGGCGACCAGCGTGGCGGCCAGATCCAGCACGGAGAAGCCGGGCTCGAACAGGCGATCCGCGGCCACGGCGACGTCGGCGCACACCACCCGCGCCACCGGCACGGTCTTGTCGATGCCGGCCAGCGGCTCGACGGTCAGCCCGGCGGCGTCGGCGTCGATCAGCGCCCACAGGTGACGGTCACCGTCGCGCACCGGGACCAGCACCGCCGTACCCGGTGCGGCGCCCGGAACCGAGTCCCACTCACCGGACACCGAGGCGCCCGATTCGCCCACGGATATCGCGATTTCGCCCGCGAGCGCGACGCCGCATGGCGTAACCTCGTCGAGCGCCTCGCCGGCGACGAGTCCCGCCAACGCCGTCGAGAGCACCGGTCCGCCGACCAGGTCATGTGCCGCCTGCTCCACCAGCACGGCCAGATCTCCGACGGTCCCACCCGCGCCCCCGGCCTCCTCCGGCACCGCGACCCGGAAAATTCCGAGCTCGGCCAGGCGCGGCCAGTACTCACGCCAGAAATCTGGCGCGCCGGAACGCAGTTCCGCCTGTGCTCTGGAACGCATTGTTGCAATCGGGCGCACGGCGGTTGCCCATCCGCGCATCGACTCCTGGACGGCTTTATGCTCGTCAGTGGTGGCTATGGTCACACTCCATACCGCCTTTCCGGCGTGACTTCAGCTCCTAGAACATGTTCTAATGTTCGAGCCGGGCGGAAGTCAAGCGCCGTCCCGGTCGCGGTACGAACTCGTGCCCAGTCGACGCTGGGTGAGATGAACCGAACGATTCGTGCAGGAAAGGACTCTCAACCGATGGCCAGTCCCTCCCGATCGCAGGCCGCCGACGGGGTGCCCGGTGGACGCACCGCGCCCGTCACAACCCTCAGCGAGGAGGATCTGAGCTCAGCGGCGCAGCGCGACCGACGCAAGCGCATCCTCGACGCCACGCTCGCCCTGGCATCCAAGGGTGGCTACGACGCGGTCCAGATGCGAGCGGTCGCCGAACGCGCGGATGTCGCCGTCGGCACGCTCTACCGGTACTTCCCGTCCAAGGTGCACCTGCTGGTGTCCGCCCTGGCCAGGGAATTCGAGCAGTTCGAGGGCCGGCGCAAGCCCCTCGCCGGAGCCACCCCGCAGGAGCGCATGCACCTGCTGCTCACCCAGGTCACCCGGGCCATGCAGCGCGACCCGCTGCTCACCGAGGCCATGACCCGCGCCTTCATGTTCGCCGACGCCTCCGCGGCCGCCGAGGTCGATCGGGTCGGCAAGGTGATGGACCGGTTCTTCGCCCGCGCCCTCTCCGACGAGGTTCCCAGCGACCGCCAGCTCGCCATCGCCCGCGTCATCTCCGATGTGTGGCTGTCGAATCTGGTTGCGTGGCTGACCCGCCGCGCCTCGGCCACCGATGTGACCGAGCGCCTGGAGCTCACCGTCGACCTGCTCATCGGCAGCGGCAACGAATAGCGAGTAGCACGAACGCACGCTTGCGTTCGCTCGATGCACAACGGGCTGCCCGGTCCGGAGAACCGGGCAGCCCGTTGTGCGTTTGCTGGAACCGGGCTGGTCAGCGGGGGTGAACGCCGGGCAACCCGCGCGTGTCTCACAAAAAGCGTGAACGACCTGGAGGTGTCTTGTAAACGCTATGTATCACCGCACACACGAGTGAGCAATCAAGACCCAGTAGCATCACTCGCGCCCTGAAAAATCTCCTCCGATCACTAGGTTGGATGCGTGAGCGCACAGGATTTGTCACTGGAACTTCGCCGTGCCCTGTCGGCCATCGCCCGCGTGCCACGGTTGCTGGTCGCTTCGGACTACGACGGGACGATCGCGCCCATCGTCTCCGACCCGACGAAGGCCTATCCCCATCGGGAGTCGGTGAGCGCCTTACGCGCTCTCGCCGGACTCACCGGAACCACCGCCGCCGTGATCTCCGGTCGCGCCCTGCGCGATCTCGCGGCCCTGTCCCGGCTACCCGTAGAGGTGCAGCTGATCGGTAGTCACGGTTCGGAATTCGATGTCGGCTTCGTACACGCCATCGACAATGACGCGAAACAGCTGCTGCAGGAGGTCACCACGACCCTGACGCAGATCGCTCAGGACAATCCGGGCGCTTCCGTCGAGATCAAACCGGCCAGCGTGGCCCTGCACGTCCGCAATGCCAGCCCCGAAATCGGCCGTCGCGCAGTCTTTGCGGTGCGCCAGGGCCCGGCAAGCTGGGTCGGCGTGCAGACCACCGAGGGCAAGGAGGTCATCGAACTCGCGGTGGTCGAGACCGACAAGGGCGCGGCACTCGACATCGTCCGGCATCAGCAGGGCGCCTCGGCCGCACTGTTCATCGGCGACGACGTCACCGACGAGAAGGCCTTCAAACGCCTCTCCGGACCGGACGTCGGCATCAAGGTCGGCGACGGCGAATCGATGGCCGAATACCGGGTCGCCAGCACCGAGGAGGTGTCGAAGGCGCTGGCGTTCCTACTCGAGGAACGCCGCACGTGGTTGGCAGGTGCCTCCGCCCCTCGAATCGAGCGGCTGACCATGCTGGCCAGCCCGCGCTCCAAAGCCCTTGTCACACCGGACGGCACCGTCACCTGGCTGTGCCACCCCGAACCCGATTCCGCCGCCGTCTTCGCTCATCTGCTGGGCGGACCTGGCGCGGGCCACTTCACCATTCAGCCCGAGCGCGCGAGCCTGCCGCTGTCGCAGCGCTATGTCGACGGCACCATGACCGTCGAAACCCGTTGGTCCAGTTTGCAGGTCGTCGACTACCTGCCGCACGACGTGGTACCCGAGCGCACCGACCTGACCCGCGTCATCACCGGTGACGCCAAAGCGGTCATCACCTTCGCCCCGCGCCCCGAATTCGGGCAGGTGCCGGTTCGGCTGCTGCCCGCCACCGGCGGGCTCAAGGTGGAGGGCCCCAACGACCCGATCGTGCTGCGCTCCCCCGGCGTGGAATGGGAGATCACCGACGACGGCAACCACCACACCGCCCGCGCCGTGGTCGACCCGCGCCAGGGACCGATCGTGCTCGAAATGCGCTGCGGCACCTCCGATCTCGCGCCCGCCATGCGGGCCGAGTCGGACCGCCGCCGGGAGGCCGAGCGCTACTGGGCCGAATGGGTCGGCACGCTCGAACTGCCGCCGCTCAAGCCGGATCTGATGAAGCGCTCGGCGCTCACCCTGCGCGGGCTGGTGCACTCGCCGTCCGGATCCATCCTGGCCGCGGCCACCACCTCGCTGCCCGAGGATATCGGCGGCGTGCGCAACTGGGACTACCGCTACTGCTGGCTGCGCGATGCCTCGCTCACCGCGTCCGCGCTGGTCTCGCTGGGCTCGCTCGGCGAGGCCGAGGATCTGCTGGCCTGGGTGCACCGGGTGCTCGAGACCCTGCCCGGACCCGAGCGACTGCACCCGCTGTACACGCTCTACGGCGAGACGCTGCCCCCCGAGGCCGTCATCGACCAGCTGCCCGGCTACGCCGGTTCGCGGCCGGTGCGCGTCGGCAACGCGGCGAACATGCAGGTTCAGCTGGACGTGTTCGGGCCCATCGTGGATCTCATCTCCCAGCTCGCGCACGCGCGGGAACGCAAGGGCATCAACGATCCCGCGAAGGCGCTGCCGGATGCGGACTGGGAACTGGTGCACGCCATGGTCTCCGCGGTGCAGCGCCGCTGGCGCGAGGCCGACCACGGCATCTGGGAGATCCGCGGCAATCCGCGCCACCACGTCTACTCCAAGGTCATGGGCTGGCTCACCGTGGACCGGGCGCTCACCCTGGCCCGGCAGTTCGGGCGGCCGGCGGATCCCGAGTGGGAGCCGCTGCGCGACACCATTGCCGATGAGGTCCGCACCGAGGGCTGGAACGACGAAGTCCAGTCCTACACAGCGGCTTACGACGGCACCGACCTCGACGCCGCCACGCTGCACATCGGGCTCAGCGGGCTGATCGACCCCTCGGATCCGCGGTTCGCGGCCACCGTGGTGGCCACCGAGGCCGAGCTGCGCAGCGGATCGACGGTGTACCGGTACCACCACGACGACGGGCTGCCCGGCGGCGAGGGCGGGTTCCATCTGTGCGCCGCCTGGCTGGTGGAGGCGTATCTGCTCATCGGCAAGCGGGAGGACGCCGAGGCGTTGTTCGCTCAGCTGGTGGATGTGGCGGGACCGACCGGTCTGCTCTCCGAGGAGTACGACCCGGTCGCCGAACGCTCGCTCGGCAACCACCCGCAGGCGTACTCGCACCTCGGCCTGCTCCGCTGCGCGCAGCTGCTGAGCCTGCCGGTCGCGGCTATGACCTAGGCCGGACCGCACCGCACGACCGAGACGGCCCCCGCGAACATCTGTTCGCGGGGGCCGTTCTCCATGCGGGCCGAGGTGGGCCGTAGGTGTCGCAGGCCACATCTCCCAACCTGGGGCTAGGGACCTAACGGTCATTTGCGCTACATTCAAATGGCAATCGTTTTCGTTACTAGTAAGCCGCAGTGCCAGGAGTACCCCGCGTGACCATCAGCTTCGCCCGAGGATTCGCCGTGTTCGCCGCCGGACTTGCGACGGTCGCCACCGTGACCGCCTGCGGCAGTTCCAAGAGCTCCGATCAGCCGACCGTCGTCGCCTCCACCAATGTCTGGGGCGATATCACCCGGGCCGTCGCCGGGCCGGACGTGACCGTCGAATCGATCATCGACGACCCCACGGTGGACCCGCACTCGTTCGAGGTCTCCCCCGCCGACGCCGCCAAGATCACCGACGCCAAGCTGGTCGTCTACAACGGCGGCCACTACGACGAGTTCATCGACAAGGCCATCGCGGGTCGGAGCACGAAGACCGTCAACGCCTTCGACATCGCCACCGAGGGCGACCACGCGCACGAGAGCGGTTCGGCCGCACCG
This sequence comes from Nocardia sp. CA-151230, assembly GCF_050942175.1. NCBI lineage: Bacteria > Bacillati > Actinomycetota > Actinomycetes > Mycobacteriales > Nocardiaceae > Nocardia > Nocardia sp. CA-151230. The sequence goes on along the minus strand of NZ_CP192061.1, from coordinate 510,610 downwards.
ACTTCCGCGCAGACCGAGGCCGCCGGTCACGACCACGAGGCCAATGAGCACGTCTGGTACGACCTGCACCAGGTCGGGCACATCGCCCAGCACATCGCCGAAGCCCTCGGCGAGATCGACCCCGGCCACAAGCAGGCCTTCACCGACCGCGCCGCCGCCTTCGCCGCGCAGCTGGCCCCCATCGAGGCCGTGACCGCCAAGATCGCCGCCGAGCACCCGAACCAGCCGGTCCTGCAGACCGAGCCGCTCGCCGCCTACCTGCTCACCGCCGCCAAGGCCGACGACAAGACCCCGCACGCCTTCCAGGAGGCCATCGAACAGGGCACCGACCCGGCGCCCCAGGACGTGGCCACCGTGCGAGACCTGCTGAGCGCCAAGCAGGTCCGCGCCCTCGTCTACAACATCCAGACCGAGGACAAACTCACCAAGGACCTGCGCGCCACCGCCGACAAGTCCGGCGTCGCCGTCGTCGAGGTCACCGAGACCCTCCCCAAGGGCCTGGACTACGTCACCTGGATGACGAACAACGCCCAGTCCCTCGCCAAGGCCCTGTCCTGACCGATCGCCCCACCGAGCAGAGGACATCCCGCTGAACCACCGGACCACACCGCGGTCGCCGAGCGCCCACCCCGCGCCCGGCGACTCCGCCGTGCCCGAAACCAGTTCGGCCACAACCCTCGACGCCGACCCCGTACGGACCAGCACCACCACCGCCGCATCCGGGAGTACCACCATGACCGCGAACCCCGCGCAGGCCGCCACGAACCTCGCGCAGGCGTCCGACACCGGCGTGACGACGCCCAAAGCCGGTTGCGCCCTCACCGGAGTGCGCCCCCGCACCCCTTCCGGCCGCTCGACCTGCACCGAGACTCCCCACCCGTCCACCGAGGCGGCCCCCACCGCCGACACGAACACCATTGCGGCGCAGGCCGAAACGACGGCGAGCGCTGCCGCCGGCGCGCCGGCCACGGGCGCAGGCAACGCACACGGCGGCCGGGGCACACCGGCGCTGCGGCTATCGAATGCGCGGTTGTCGTTCGGGGAGCGGACCCTGTGGCAGGGGCTGGATCTCGAGGTTGCGCCGGGGGAATTCATCGCGGTGCTGGGGCCCAATGGGTCCGGGAAGACGTCGTTGATGCGGATGCTGCTGGGGCAGCTGGGGCTGACCGCGGGGACCGCGGAGGTCGCGGGATCGCCGGTACGGGTGGGGAATCCGGATATCGGGTATGTGCCGCAGCAGAAGACCATCGAGGGCGGGGCGCAGCTGCGCGGGGTCGATCTCGTCGGGCTCGGGGTGGACGGGCATCGATGGGGGCTCGGGCTGCGTGGGCGCAGGGAACGCAAACGGAAAGTGGCGGAAGCGATCTCGGCTGTGGGGGCGGAGAGGTTCGCCTACGCGCCACTGGACGCGCTGTCGGGCGGCGAGCAGCAGCGGCTGCGGGTCGCGCAGGCGCTGGCCGGTGATCCCCGGGTGCTGCTGTGCGACGAACCGCTGCTGTCGCTGGATCTGGCGAATCAGCGGCTGGTCTCCGAGCTCATCGACCGGCGGCGGCGCACCCACGACACCGCGGTGCTGTTCGTGACGCACGAGATCAATCCCATTCTCCCGCTGGTGGATCGGGTGCTGTACCTGGTCGACGGGCAGTTCCGGATCGGCACGCCCGACGAGGTCATGACCTCCGAGACCCTCTCCGAGCTCTACGGCACCGAGGTGGACGTGCTGCGCGTGCGCGGCCGCCTGGTGGTCGTCGGCACCGGCGACGCCATGGACGCCCTCGGCGAATCCGGTGCGGCCCACTGCCACGGCGAGAACCGGCACAGCCACGGCGAAAACCGGCACAGCCACGGCGAGCAGGCACAGGAGGCGCGGGCATGATCGACAAGCTGTCCAAGCTGTTCTCGCAGATGTTCGACGTCTCCACCACCGCGCATCTGCTGTCCTACGACTTCGTGCAGCAGGCGGTGCTCGCCGCCGCCCTGCTCGGCCTGCTGGCCGGGGCCATCGGCCCGCTCATCATCAGCCGCCAGATGTCCTTCGCCGTGCACGGCACCAGCGAGCTGTCGCTGACCGGCGCGGCGGCCGCCCTGCTGGCCGGCATCGGCGTCGGCCTGGGCGCCATCATCGGTTCGGTGGTGGCGGCGGTACTGTTCGGCGTGCTGGGTTCCCGTGCCCGCGAACGTGATTCGGTGATCGCCGTGGTGCTGTCCTTCGGCCTCGGCCTGTCGGTGCTGTTCCTGTGGCTCGGACCGGAACGCGCGGGCTCCAAGTTCTCGCTGCTGACCGGTCAGGTGGTCAGCGTCGGGAACTCCGGGCTCGGCCTGCTGGCCACCTGCACCGCCGCCGTGCTGGTGGTGCTGGCCGCCGTCTACCGCCCGCTGCTGTTCGCCAGCGCGGATCCGGAAGTGGCGGTGGCGCGTGGTGTTCCGGTGCGGGCGCTGTCCATCGTGTTCGCCGTGCTGCTCGGCGTGACGGCGGCCTTCGGCGTCCAGATCGTCGGCGCGCTGCTGGTGCTCTCGCTGCTGATCACTCCCGCCGCCGCGGCCGCCCAGCTCACCGCCAGCCCGGCCCGGGTGGCGATCCTGTCGATCGTGTTCGCCGAGATCGCCGCCGTCGGAGGCATTCTGCTGTCGCTGGCCCCCGGCGTCCCGATCTCGACCTTCGTCACCACCATCTCGTTCACGATCTACCTGATCTGCCGGGTGGTGGGCAGCCGCACCCGCAATCGCCGCAGAGTCCTCATCGCAGCCTGAGTTTCGGGCCGGATCCCGCGAAACCGGCTGCGACACCGCGATCTACCGCATGAGGGGCGGCAGATCGCCCCTGCACGCCCCTCCCGGACAACGACCCCTCGGCCCGGGAGGGGCGTCCGCGGGTCAGCTGCCCTCGCCCGCCAGGGCGAACAGGCCGTCGGGGGTCTGCTCGATGAGACCGTCGACCAGCAGCGAATCCAGGGCTCGATCGCGCTGGCCCGGATCGCGAGTCCAGGCCAGGTCCAGGCGAACCCGCTCCACCGGACCCGACGCCCCGCGCAGGACGTCGAGCAGGCGGCCCCGCGCCTGCCGGTCGGTGCCCTCGTACTTCTGCACCCGCCGCACCACCTCGGAGGCCGGGCGGCCCGCGGTCACCCAGGCGCACGCGGGAAGTGGGCAGCGCTCGCAATCCGGGGTCCGCGCGGTGCAGATCAGCGCGCCCAGCTCCATCAGCGCGGCCGACATGACGGCGGCCCGGTCGACCCGCGCGGGCAGCAGGGCCTCGGTTTCCGCGAGATCGCGGTTCGCCGGATTGCCCGCCTCGGCGCGGCCGTGCACGGCGCGGGCCACCACGCGGCGAACGTTGGTGTCCACCACCGGAACTCGCTGCCCGTACGCGAAACAGGCCACGGCGCGCGCGGTGTACGCTCCGATCCCGGGCAGGCTCAGCAGCACGTCCACGTCGGTCGGAACCTCGTCGCCGTGCTCCTCGGCCAGCACCCGGGCGCACTCGTGCAGACGCAGCGCGCGCCGCGGATAGCCGAGTTTGCCCCAGGCGCGCAGGACGTCGCCCTGCGGCGCGGCGGCCATGGCGGAGGGCACCGGCCAGCGGGCCACCCACTCCCGCCAGATGGGTTCGACGCGCACCACCGGCGTCTGCTGCAGCATGATCTCGCTCATGAGGATCTGCCACGCCGTGACACCGGGCCGTCGCCACGGCAGGTCCCGCGCGGTCTCGCCGTACCAGTCGATGAGCGCGTCGCTGTCCACCTTCGCCTCCTCCCGGGCCGTTTCGGAGCCGGAAATCCCGCACGCCGCCACGCGCGATGGTATCCATTTCGGCGAGGCCGGTTTCCGCCCACCCGGCGGCTCACCGGGCGCGTGGCGATCCGGTCGGCGCGTCTTTGCCCGACCGTAACGCTGAGGACTCGCCGGTAACCCGAGGGCTATGGAAAATGGGACACATGCCGCATAACAACCCGATCAGTGCATGGAAAGCCTTGCGCGAAGGCAACGAGCGCTTCGTCAACGGCACGTTGCAGCACCCTAGCCAGGGCGCGGCCGACCGGGCCAAGCTCGTCGCCGGGCAGCAGCCCTCGGCAGTTCTGTTCGGCTGCGGCGACTCTCGCGTCGCCGCCGAGATCATCTTCGATCAGGGTCTCGGCGACATGTTCGTGGTCCGCACCGCCGGTCACGTCATCGACGCCTCGGTGCTGGGCTCCATCGAATACGGCGTGCAGGTGCTGTCGGTGCCGCTGATCATCGTGCTCGGCCACGACAGCTGCGGCGCGGTCCGCGCCACCATCGACGCCCTGGACCACGGCAACGTTCCCGGCGGGTTCATCCGCTCGGTCGTCGAGCGTGTCACCCCGTCCATCCTCATCGGCCGCCGCGAGGGCCTGGAATCGGTCGACGAGCTCGAGGCCCGCCACGTCGAGGAGACCGCCCGCCTGCTCATGCAGCGGTCGATGATCATCTCCCAGCGGGTGGCCACCGGCGAGTGCGCCATCGCCTGCGTCACCTACAACCTGGGCGACGGCGAGATCAAGCTGCACCGCGTCATCGGCAATATCGGCGAGGTGGTCTAGCCCGCTCCGCCGGGATGGAGCCGGTTCTGCCGGGGATGCGCGTTTCGCTGCTGCGGGCGGCGGAATTTACCGCCCCTGTAGGCGCTTTCACGTCCGACACGCCGACACCCTGCTCGGGATGACCCGGACGGTGCGCTTACCGTTGTCACCGTGCTGGAACCGAACGGACCACTGCCACCCGAAATCTACTGGCGCCGTCGCGCGGTCGCGATCGGCGCGATGGTGCTCGGCCTCGCGCTGGTGATCTGGGTGGCCTTCGCGCTGCTGAAGGGCGGTGGCGACCACAAGACGGACGCCAAGGCCACCACCTCGAGCGCCGCGGCCACCACCAAACCCGCGAGCAGTTCCTCGAGCGCCCCGGAACCGAGCGCGGCCAAGCCCTCCGGCGTCACCCCGAGCGCCATCGCCCCGGCCGCGCTGGGTCTGTGCCCCGACCAGTCGCTGGCCGTGAAGGTGGCCGTCGGGCAGCCCACCTACAAGGTCGGCGAGCAGCCGCAGTTCGGCATCGTCATCACCAATATCTCCAGCGCCGCCTGCGAACGCGACATGGGGTCGGGCCTGCAGCTGGTCCAGGTCCAGTCCCTGGACGGCCAGCGCAGGCTGTGGTCCAGCACCGACTGCTACCCGGACGGCACCCCCGACCTGCACACCCTGGCGCCCGGCCAGCAGGCCGCCTTCACCGTCACCTGGTCCGGCGCCACCTCCCAGCCCAACTGCGCGGGCGACCGGGTTCCCGTCCCGGCGGGCCCCTACACCGTTGTGGCGCAACTCGGTTCGGTCCGCAGCGCCCCCGAGCCCTTCAATCTCGCCTGAATTCAGCACACAGCGGCGGAGGCCGGGATCCGATCGATCGGGTCCCGGCCTCCGCCGTTTCTCGAGAATTCCGGTAATTGCGAACCGAATTCCGGCCCGGATCGAATTCGATTCCGCGACCTCATTCGATTTCGGCTGTCATTCAGCCATTTCCGCCGGGGCCTGCGCACCGCGCCGCCGGCGCAACCCGGTAACGGCAAGGGCGGCACGGATATCGGCGACCTCGCGCACGGTCATGCTGCGGCCGGTGCGTTCCGCGCCCGGCGGCACCAGGGCCTCGGTGAAACCCAGCCGCTCCGCCTCCGCCAGCCGGCGGGTCAGCCCGGTCACCTGGCGCACCTCGCCCGCCAGCCCCACCTCGCCCAGCACCACCAGGCCGCTGGGCAGCGCCAGATCCTGGCTGGCGCTCGCAATGGCAAGCGCGACAGCCAGATCCGCGGCGGGCTCTGTGAGCCGCATACCGCCCACGGTGGCCGCGTAGACGTCCTGCTTGCCCACGAAGACGCCCCCGCGGCTCTGCAGGACAGCCAGGACCATGGAAACGCGGTTGTAGTCCAGCCCGCTCACCGCGCGCCGGGGCGCGGGCGCCTGGGTGTCCACCGTCAGGCCCTGCACCTCACCCAGCATGGGCCGCTTGCCGTCCATGGCGACCGTCACCGCGGTCCCCGGCACCGCGTCGCCCCGATGGTGCAGGAACAACCCCGAAGGGTCGTCCACACAATGGATTCCGGCCTCCCGCATCTCGAAGCAGCCGACCTCGTCGGTACTGCCGAAGCGGTTCTTGATGCCGCGCACCATGCGCAGCGAGGAGTGCTTGTCGCCCTCGAACTGCAGCACCACGTCGACCAGGTGCTCGAGCGTGCGCGGACCGGCCACCGCGCCGTCCTTGGTGACGTGCCCGACCAGCAGCACCGCGATGCCGCTCGCCTTGGCCAGCGAGGTGAGCGCCGCCGTCACCGACCGCACCTGGGTGACACCGCCGATCACGCCGTCCGCATCGGCGGCCAGCATGGTCTGCACCGAGTCCACCACCAGCAGTGAGGGTTTCACCTGCTCGACGTGCCCGAGAATGGTCGCCAGATCCGATTCCGCGGCCAGATACACCTTGTCGTGCACCGCGCCCGTGCGGTCCGCTCGCAGCCGCACCTGGCCCGCCGACTCCTCCGCGGTCACGTACAGCGCGATCTCGTCGCGCGCCCGCGCCCACCGGTGCGCCACCTCGAGCAGCAGCGTCGACTTGCCCACTCCGGGCTCGCCCGACAGCAGCACCACCGACCCGGGAATGATCCCGCCGCCCAGCACCCGGTCCAGCTCGGACACCCCCGTCGACCGAGCCTGGGTCTTCTTGGAGTCGATGCTCGAGATCGGCGCGGCCGCCGTGCTGGGCAGCATCGCGCGCCGCCCCACGGCGACAGCCGACGCGGACGCCGCCATCTCCTCGATGGTCCCCCACGCGTTGCAATCCGGGCAGCGCCCAACCCATTTGGCGACCTCGTGCGAGCAGTCCGCGCACCGGTACAGCGATTTCACCTTGGCCACGCCGGGCAGCCTAGCCAGCGCCCCCGACACTGTGCTCTATTTGCCCTCCGCTTCGCTCCGGGCAGGGTTCGCGGCCCTGAGGTCTCGATTCTTCCCTCCTCCGCTCCTCCGCTTCGCTCCCCCGCTCCGCCGGTCCAGAATCGAGACGGCCGCGAACCTGATAGCTGATCGGACAACAGCGCCCGCCCTGATGTCTCAGGGCGGGCGCTGTCCGGCTTCTAGCGGGAGCTCAGTGCTCGCCGCCCTTCTCCTGCTTCGGGGGCTCCTGGCGCGGGTTGTTCGCGCCGGCGTCGACGGGAGTGTTGACGACGACGGTGCCGCCCTCCTTGAAGACGAAGGTCAGCGGGTAGGTCAGGCCCGGGGTGACGTCCTTGGTGAGGCCGGTGACCTCGATCAGGACGGGCTTGGCGTTCGGGTCGGTGACCTTGTCGGAGGCGGGCTCGCCGGCGTTCTGCTCGCGCCCGGCGGCCGCGGAGGCGGCGTCCTTGGCGGTCGGCTTGTCGGCGACGACGGTGCTGGACGGCTTGATCTCGATCTTGTCGGCGATCTTGACCTGGCCCAGGTCGGTGCTGATGCTGACCAGTTCGTCGGTCTTGCTGTCGCTGAGGTTGACGGCACTGAAGGCCAGCACGGCCTTGCCGCCCTTGGCGTTGTTGTACTCCTCGGTCTGCGGGAGCAGGAAGCGCACGTCGCGCAGCGCGATGGAGCCGACATTGGCGGTGTTGCCGTTGACGGCGGCGACCTGGGTGGCGGTCTGCGAGACCTGGCCGGCGCCGCAACCCGACAGCGCGAGCACCGCACCCGCAGCGAGTGCAGCAACTGTCACGGCACGCCGCCGCGACTTCGACGCAGTGGTGGCTTTCAGGGCAGTCACGGGGTCCTCCATGTCGACCGGGCTAACTCCACTATGGAGAGTAGTAGTCAAAGAGAGTAATCCGTCCCTCCCCCCGCTCTACACGCGGGCGGTGTCGCGTGCGCGTGGCGTGAGCCCCACCGCGGCGGCCCGGCGCGGGCGCGGCGTCTCACAGAACGTCCGGGCGGGGGTGTGTCAGGGGCCCTGACAACGATTCGGAGACGACTTTCCGGAGTGATGCATTGATGTTTATGAGAGGGCGCTCGGTCGCGTATGCGAAGTACGCACTCGCATATGCACGCGAACGATGCGATGCGCTATCCCCTTATGCCACAACGGGATGCACACGATTCGCGTTCTGTCAACCCCCGCCGCCGCTCCGTTGTGGCCCTGACCTGCGCCGTTGATCGCGCCGTTACCGAGTCGCATGTTAAACTGTGAACATCGAAAGGGGCACGGGACACATGATTTTTAAGGTCGGAGACACCGTCGTTTACCCCCACCACGGAGCGGCGCTGATCGAAGCTATCGAAACCCGCACCATCAAGGGTGTACAAAAGGAGTATCTGGTCCTGAAGGTCGCACAGGGCGACCTGACCGTTCGGGTTCCCGCAGAGAACGCAGAGTATGTCGGCGTCCGCGACGTCGTCGGCCAGGAGGGCCTCGACAAGGTCTTCCAGGTACTGCGGGCTCCGCACACAGAGGAGCCGACCAACTGGTCCCGCCGCTACAAGGCCAACCTCGAGAAGCTCGCCTCCGGCGATGTGAACAAGGTGGCCGAGGTCGTCCGCGACCTGTGGCGTCGTGAGCAGGACCGTGGCCTGTCCGCTGGTGAGAAGCGGATGCTGGCCAAGGCCCGGCAGATTCTCGTCGGTGAGCTCGCGCTCGCGGAAGGTACCGACGACGTCAAGGCCGAGACCCTGCTCGACGAGGTTCTCGCAGCGGCCTCCTGACCGTGAAAACTACACCCGGCGACGGCAGTCGTGTCGTCGCTCTGGTTCCTGCCGCCGGCATGGGCGTGCGTCTCGGTGAGAACAAGCCGAAGGCGTTCGTCCACGTCGGCGGCAGTCCCATGCTCACTCGGGCGGTCCAGGGGCTGATCGATTCCGGATCGGTCGACGACGTTGTGGTTATGGTGCCCGCCGAACTCGTCGCCGAGACCCGCGCTCTGCTACCCGTTTCCACCGTGCCCGTGCAGGTCGTGGCGGGCGGGGCCGAGCGCACCGATTCGGTGCGGGCCGGTCTCGCGGCCGCGCCCGATGCCACCCTGGTGCTGGTGCACGATGCCGCCCGGGCCCTGACTCCGCCGGCGCTCATCACTCGCGTGGTGGACGCGCTGCGCGCGGGCGCGCGGGCCGTGGTGCCCGCGCTGCCGGTGACCGACACCATCAAATCCGTGGACGCGGCCGGAGCCGTGACGGGTACCCCGGATCGATCCGGTCTGCGCGCCATCCAGACTCCACAGGGCTTCGATGCCGCGCTGCTGCGCGCCGCCTACGCTGTGGGTACACAGGCGACAGATGACGCGGGGTTGGTGGAAATGCTCGGTGCGACCGTTCACACGGTGCTCGGTGACGCCCTGGCCTTCAAGATCACCACGCCGTTGGACCTGGTCCTCGCCAATACCCTTGCCGCGCGCCGTGATACGGCCGACACGGCAGGTGGGCTGGACACGACACGCGAAGCGGTGATCACCCCGTGATGGATCCCATGGCGCTGCGCACCGGCATCGGCAGCGATGTCCACCCCGTCGAATCGGGCCGGCCCTGCTGGATGGCGGGCCTGCTGTTCGAGGGCGACAGCGGCTGTGCGGGACATTCCGACGGTGATGTCGCAGCGCACGCGCTGTGCGACGCGCTGCTGTCGGCCGCCGGGCTGGGCGATGTGGGCGCGGTTTTCGGCACCGGTCGCCCGGAATGGGCGGGCGTGTCGGGCGCGGCCATGTTGAAAGAAGTCCGGCGTCTGCTCGACGAGGCCGGATTCATAATTGTCAATGCGGCTGTACAGGTAATCGGAAATCGCCCGAAAATCGGCCCGCGACGGGCCGAGGCGCAGCAGGTGCTGGGCGAGATTCTGGGTGCGCCGGTCTCGGTGTCCGGCACCACGACCGACGGATTGGGCCTCACCGGCCGCGGCGAGGGCGTGGCGGCGGTCGCCACCGCGCTGCTGTGTTGTCGCGCCTGACGCACCCGTAATCCGCCGATTTCCCAACAGCTAGGATGCTCTGTCGTGACTCTGCGCCTTTTCGACACCGAGACGCGGACCCTGCGTGAATTCACGCCGCTGGTCCCTGGCAAAGCCTCGGTGTACCTGTGCGGCGCGACCGTTCAGGGGGAACCCCACATCGGGCACGTGCGCAGCGGCGTCGCCTTCGATGTGCTGCGACGGTGGCTGGCCGCCAATGATTTCGACGTCGCCTTCATTCGCAATGTCACCGATATCGACGACAAGATTCTGAACAAGGCCGCCGAGCACGGCCGCCCGTGGTGGGAATGGGCCGCGACCCACGAGCGCGCCTTCGACCGCGCCTACGAGACGCTCGGCGTGCTGCCGCCGTCCGGCGAGCCGCGCGCCACCGGGCACATCACCCAGATGGTGGGGATGATGGAGCGGCTCATCGAACGCGGCCACGCCTACGCCTCCGAGGGCAATGTCTATTTCGACGTGCTGAGTTTCCCGGACTACGGAAAACTGTCCGGGCACAAGCTCGATGACGTGCACCAGGGCGAGAGCGCGGGCCAGGGCAAGAAGGATCCGCGCGACTTCACGCTGTGGAAGGCCGCCAAGCCGGGCGAGCCCAGCTGGCCGTCGCCGTGGGGTCCTGGTCGCCCGGGCTGGCATCTGGAATGCTCCGCCATGGCCGAGTTCTATCTCGGACCGGAATTCGATATTCATTGCGGCGGAATGGATCTGGTTTTCCCGCACCACGAGAACGAAATCGCGCAGTCGCGCGCGGCCGGGGACGGATTCGCCCGCTACTGGCTGCACAACGGCTGGGTGACCATGGGCGGCGAGAAGATGTCCAAGTCGCTCGGCAATGTGCTGTCCATTCCGAATGTGCTGGAACGGGTCGGGGTGCGCGCGGTCGAGCTGCGCTACTACCTGGGCAGCGTGAGCTACCGGTCCATGATCGAGTATTCCGATCAGGCACTGACCGAGGCGGCCGCCGGATACCAGCGGCTGGAGGCCTTCGTGCTGCGGGTGGCCGAGCGCACGGGTGAGGTTCCGGTCGGCACCTGGACCCCGGCATTCGGTGACGCGCTGAACGACGACCTCGGAGTTCCGCAGGCACTGGCCGCGATTCACGGCGTGGTGACCGAGGGCAACAAGGCGCTCGACGCGGGTGACCTCTCGGGCGCGCGGATGCTGGCCGGGCAGGTCCGGGCCATGCTGGGCATTCTCGGTGTGGATCCGCTCGACGAGCACTGGGCCGCGCCCGAAGACAATTCCGCCGCCATCGCAGCACTCGATGTGCTGATCGGCGCGGAACTGCAGCGTCGGCAGCAGGCGCGCGCCGACAAGGACTGGGCCACCGCCGACGCGGTCCGCGACCGGCTCTCGGCCGCCGGAGTCGAGGTCACCGACACGCCGCGGGGCGCGGAATGGTCCCTGGCAAAGGAGAAGAAGTGAGCGGTTCCGCATCGGCGGAACCCGGGTCACCCGAATACCGCGCGGGCTAGCTCGCGCGGTGTGGCGGAGCGCACCGAATTCGGGGTGGCGGCCCAGCGTGGGGCACAATTCGTAGCATCCCTCCGGCAATGCCGCGCGGCTCGTGGCCGACCGGAGGCGCTGCTCTGGGGCAGCGCGAAGTTCAGACAGGGGCGCAGCCGTTCGCTGCGCCGACCGGAGGCAGGTTTCCCGCATGATCGACCGTGAGCGGGTTCGTCCCGCGGCCGGGCCGAGGCGGGATACCCGCGAGATACGGAAGGCGAAGTGATGGCAGGCAATTCCCAGCGACGCGGGGCGACACGCAAGGCAGGCAGCAAGAAGGGGCAGACCGTCGGCTCCGGCGGGCAGCGCCGCCGCGGACTCGAGGGCAAGGGCGCGACGCCCAAGGCCGAGGACCGGGTCTATCACGTCGCGGCCAAGCGCGCCAAGGCGAAGGCCAAGGCCCAGTCGACGGCCGCCACCACCCGGTCGCGCAATGCCGCCCGGCCCATCGCGGGCCGCAAGGACAACGAGGGTCCGGAGCTGGTGCTCGGCCGCAACCCGGTGGTGGAGTGCCTGCGGGCGGGCGTGCCGGCGACCGCGCTGTACGTCGCCAATGGCACGGAGAACGACGATCGCCTCTCCGAGGCCGTGAAGACGGCCGCCGAGATCGGTATCTCGATCCTGGAGGTGCCGCGCACCGACCTGGACAAGATGAGCCACAACGCCATGCATCAGGGCATGGCGTTGCAGGTGCCGCCGTACAAGTACGCGCATCCGGACGATCTGGTCGACCGGGTGCACAACGCGGGCGAGCCGGCGCTGCTGGTGGCGCTGGACAATATCTCCGATCCGCGCAATCTGGGTGCGGTCATCCGCTCGGTGGCGGCCTTCGGCGGGCAGGGTGTGGTGATCCCCCAGCGGCGCAGCGCCAGTGTCACCGCGGTGGCGTGGCGCACCAGTGCGGGTGCCGCAGCACGGCTTCCGGTCGCGCGGGCCACGAATCTGACTCGCACGCTGAAGGATTGGGCGAACAAGGGCTACCAGATCGTCGGCCTCGACGCGGGCGGCGACACCACCCTCGACGAATTCGACGGCAGCGCACCGACGGTCATCGTGGTCGGCTCGGAGGGCAAGGGCTTGTCGCGCCTCGTGCGCGAGACCTGCGACTCGATCCTGAGCATTCCGATGGCGGGTCCGGTCGAGTCGCTCAATGCCTCGGTGGCGGCGGGCGTGGTGCTGGCCGAGGTGGCGCGGCAGCGCCGGGCCTGATTCGGTCGCCCGACCATCACCTTGCCGGGGCTCTCGAGCCTCGATAACTAAGTGGCGCAAGCGAACACCGCGCGTCAGCCTGCCGCCACGGGGCTTCCGCCCGTAAACTCGGGCGGTGGTCTTCGATCAGCCGCCCCTCGGATCCCCTGTCGAGCACGAGCATGCGACGGCCGTCCTACTGCTGGGTGCGCTCAGCGTGTTCTGTTGCGGCGCGCTGGGTCCCATCGCCTGGGCGCTCGGACGGCGCGCACTGAACGAGATCGAGGCGGGCGAGGGCCGCTTCGGTGGCCGGGTACAGGTCCTGGTGGGCTATGTCCTCGGCGTCCTCGGGACCTGCCTGATGGTGGTCTTCGGCTGCATCTTCCTGCTGATAGCCATCAGCGGGCGGGCCTAGCCCAACGGCCCCGATCAGGCTCAGCCGAACGGCTTGATCAGTCGAGACCGGGCCGATGCTCGCCACCCGTCACGGCATCCCAGGCGGGCCATTCGCCGCTGACGCTGCCGGTCCACTTGGGCGGGCGGCGGTCCTTGAGGGCCGCGACGCCCTCGCCGCCATCGGTGCTCTTGGCGACGTAGTCGTTGAGCTCGGTTTCCAAGCGGCCCACGGTTTCCGGGGGCATGGTGGGGGCCTCCCACAGCAGGCGCTTGGACAGGGCCACCGGGAGCGGGGCCGAACCGTGGGCAATGTCGTGGGCCACCTCGAGGGCGGTGGGCAGGACCTCGGCGGCGTGCAGGCACGCGTTGGCGATGCCCAGGTTGTAGGCCTCGTCGCCGTCGAAGGTGCGGCCGGTGAGCAGCAGGTCGGCGGCGCGGGCGCTGCCGATCAGCCGGGGCAGGGTCCAGTGCGCGAACCCGTCGGCGAGCGCGCCGCGGCGAACCTGGTTGAGCGCGTACACCGCATCGCGGGCGACATAGCGCAGGTCGCACTGCAGCGCGATCTCCAGGCCGATGCCCACCGCGTGCCCGTTCACCGCCGCGATGACCGGTTTCCGGATCCGGAACGGTGGCGGATCGATGAGGCCGTTGACCTCGCCGACCTTCAGCGACAGGTCCGCGCCCGCGCAGAACGCGGGTGGGGTCCCGGTGATGACGACCGCGCCGATGGCGTCGTCTTCGTCGCAGCGGCGCAGCGACGCCCCGAGCTCCGACGCCATGGCCGGGGTCAGTGCGTTCTGCTGGGCGGGCCGATTGAGCGTGAGCACGGCGATGCCGCCGGAAACGTCCACGTGCAATTCCGAACTCATGCTGGAAGATTATGCCCTGCGCTTCACAACAGGCGGGGTTCGTGGCGGTATGGCCTGCGAGCTGGTCGTACTACCCGTCGGAGAGCGGTTTCATCCCCGCAGGATCTGCCGCCCGATGGCGTACTTGTGCACCTCGGTGGGGCCGTCGTAGAGCCGGAAGGCGCGCATGTCGCGGAAGATCATCTCGACCACGGTCTCGTCGGAGATGCCGATGCCGCCGAGCACCTGGACGCAGCGGTCGGTGACCTTGAACAGCTCCTCGGAGACGTAGGACTTGGCGATGGAGGATTCGTGGCGGGCCTTGTGGCCCTGGTCCATCAGCCAGCACGCGTGCCAGATGGTGAGCCGGCACTGGTGCAGCGCAATCTCGTTGTCCGCCAACATGAACGACACACCCTGGTGCTCGCCGATGGGCTTGCCGAATGCGGTGCGGGTCTTGGCGTAGTCGACGGCGATGGCCTGTGCCCGCTCGGCCGCGCCCAGCCAGCGCATGCAGTGGGTGAGGCGAGCCGGGGCCAGCCGCAACTGGGCGTAGCGCAGCGCCTGACCGGTCTCGCCGAGCACGGATTCCCTGGGCAGCACCAGGTTGTCGAAGCGCACCACCGCGTGGCCGCCGACGTAGTTGCGGTCCATGGTGTTCATGACGCGTTCGATCACGATCCCGGGCGCGTCGCCCTCGCAGAGGAACAGGGTGGGTCCCTCCGGCAGGTGCGGGTTGGCGGCCAAGCGCGCCATGATGATCCACGTCTTGGCGCCGTCGGCGCCGGTGATCAGCCACTTGCGGCCGTTGATGGTGAAGTTGTCGCCGTCGAAGGTGGCCTCGGTGGCGAGCTGGTTGGGGTCGGAGCCGGCGCCGCCCGGCTCGGTCATGGCGAAGACGCTGCGCTGGTGGCCGTCGATCACCGGCTGCAGGAAGCGTTGTGTCTGTTCCGGATTCGCGATCTTGGAGAGCAGGAACATATTGCCCTCGTCGGGCGCGGCGCAGTTCATGGCGACGGGGCCGAGGGTGGACCAGCCGGCCGCCTCGTACAGCACGGCCTGCTCGATGTGGGTCAGGCCACGCCCGCCCAGCTCCACCGGGGCCTGGATGGTGAGCAGCTTCTCGGCGCGGGCCAGCTCGACCAGCTCCTGCCGCAGCTCGTCGTCGGGACCGTGCGCGGTCAGGCGCGGATCACGCTCGAAGGGCACGATCTTGTCGATGACGAACTGGCGAACCCGATCACGTTCGGCAGCAAGGTCGGCGGGAATCGAGAAGTCGATCATCTTTGGTCACCATCCGTCAGGAGTCGTGGTCGAGCCGAGCATACGACGACCACCTCACTCGACTGCAGGCGCCCGCCATCAAACGAGGACGCGACGCAGGAAATCCTCGACCTCGGCCCGGTAGGCGGCGGGTTGATCGTCGTGGACGAGGTGGCCGGCGTCGGGGATGACGACGTGACGGGCATCCGGGTGGAGCGCGGCCATCTCGCGCATCTGCCCCGGCGGGGTGATGGTGTGCTCGCCCTCGATCAGCAGGGCCGGGACGGTGACGGATTTCCATTGCGCCCAGAAATCGCGCGTACCCCACTCCTCGGAGATGTCCCGGAAGGTCGGGACCTCACCGTGCAGGCGGTAGCCGTCGGCGCCCTGCCGGAACGAGTCGAGGAAGTAGCGTCCCGCGACCGGGCCGAAGAATTCCAGCACGGCCCGCTCGTCCGGAAACGGTTGCGGCCAAGCCGAAATCACGGCCGCCCAGTTCTCCGCGGTGCGTCCCTGGAAGTCCGGCGCCATGTCCTCGACCACCAGTGCGCGCACCCGCTCCGGATGCGCCGCGGTGAACATCCACGCGTGCAGTCCGCCCATCGAATGCCCGATCACCACCATGGGTTCGGCGATGTCCGAGGTCGCCGCGGCCAGATCGGCCACGAACGCCTCGGTGGTGAGCTCGGCGGGCGCGGGACGCCCGTGCCCGGCGGCATCGAACGTGTACACGTGCCCGAATTCGCGCAGCCAGGGCAGCTGGGCCCGCCAGGTCCGGGCGCTGCCCATCAGTCCGTGCAGCAGCAGGATGGGCGCGCCGGCGCCGCCTTCGTCGTACAACATCGCCTCGACCATGTGTTCCGAGTTGGTTATCGCCTCGAACGATACGGCGCGGGCGCGGAGTACATTCGCACCCATGGCAGTCGTCAAGATCAACGCAATCGAGGTTCCCGAGGGCGCGGGCCCCGAACTGGAGAAGCGCTTCGCGCACCGCGCGCACGCGGTGGAGAACTCGCCGGGTTTCCTGGGTTTCCAGCTGCTCCGCCCGGTTTCCGGTGACAACCGGTATTTCGTTGTCACGCAGTGGGATTCGGAGGAGTCCTTCGCGGCGTGGCGGGACGGCCCGGCACGCGAGGCGCACGCGGGCGAGGCACGCAAGCCGGTCTCCACCGGCGCGTCGCTGCTGGAGTTCGAAGTCGTCCTGGATGTGCCGGGCAAGAACGCCTGATCAACGCGGCCGGGCACGTGTTGACGCAGGGCCAACGGGGATGTCACTCTTCGAAGTGCAATAAGCGACGGTGACGCGTAACCCGGTGTGATTCCGGGGCGGTCGCGCCACTGTAATACCGAGCACCAGCCGAGTCCGGCGGGCGCTGGGAGAGCCAGACACCGGCACCGTCGTATCCGTTTCGACGGGGACGCGAAATCCCCCAGGAGGACTCGAATGGCCATCGTCCACAACCCCAGCCGGGGCGGCGACGCGCTCACCGCGTTGCTCGTCTCCGCGGGCGTCGTTCTGCTCGCACTGCTCACGCTGTACCTGGTCGGATTCGATCAGGGTGCCATTTCGCGCACCGGTATGTACATGCACGAGCTCATGCATGACGGACGGCACCTGCTGGGCGTCCCGTGTCACTGAGCGAATCCCGATCACTTCAGGGTTCTCTCACTACGCTCCTGCTGCGTGGCTTGCTGGCCGGCGTGATCGCCGGCCTGCTCGCGGCCACCGTCGGTTATTTCGTCGGTGAGCCCAAGATCGACACGGCGATCAGCATCGAGGAATCCCATTCCAAGGCCGAGACTTCCGGCGACGGACACGCGCACGAGCAGGCCGAGGGCTCCGGGCATTCGCACGGGGACGAGGAACAGCCGCTGGTGAGCCGGACCGGGCAGAAGGCAGGTCAGTTCCTGGCGCTCGGACTGTTCGGGCTGGCCGTCGGAGCCATTCTCGCCACGGCCGCGAATGTCGCGCGGCGTTTCACCAGTTTGTCGGGACCGCGGCTGGGCCTGGCCCTTGCGGGCGGCGGCTGGCTGGCCATCGTGGCGGTGCCGTTCTTCAAGTACCCGGCCAACCCGCCCGCGGTGGGTCAGCCGGACACCATCAATGAGCGCACCTGGCTGTGGTTCGCGTCCGTGCTGCTGGGCTTCGCGGCCGTGGGTGCGGGTGTCTACGTCTACAGGGTACTGCGGAAGCAGCTGGACTCGGTGCGCCTGATCGGTGCCGCGGCGGCGTTCGTGCTGGTGGCGGCGATCGGCTATATCGCGCTGCCGGGTATCAACGAGGTGCCGTCGGACTTCCCGGCGACCCTGCTGTGGCAGTTCCGGGCCACCTCGCTGGCCGAGACCGGCACGCTGTGGCTGACCCTCGGCCTGGCCTTCGCCGCGCTCACCGAATACGCGGATCGCGTTCGGGAGCCGGCGGTTTCGTAAGGCCCCGGCCGCAGAGGTTCCCGGCTGACGACAGCGTCAGCCGGGAACTCGCGAGTTACGCCTCGAAGGTGGCATCCAGCTCGATGGTGTCGACGCCCGCCAGTGCCTTGGACACCGGGCAGCCCGCCTTGGCGGCCTCGGCGGCGGCCAGGAAGCCGGCCTCGTCGATGCCCGACGCCTTGCCGACCAGGGTCAGCTTGATCTTCGAGATACGGAAGCCGCCGGCCGGGTCCGGGCCCAGGGTCACGTCGGCGGTGATGTCCAGGCTCTGCGGGGTGCCGCCGGCATTGCCGATCTGAGCCGACAGCGCCATGGCGTAGCAGGAGGAGTGCGCGGCCGCGATGAGCTCTTCGGGGCTGGTGGTGCCGTCGGCCTCGTCTGCGGTGCGCTTCGGGAACGAGACGTCGTATTTGCCGACGCCCGAGCTGACCAGCTCGACCTGACCGGAACCGTCCTGCAGGCCGCCGGACCAGGCGGTACGCGCGCTACGTGTAGGCATCACTGTCCTTTCGGTGTCTGATTGCCCTCCGCTTCGCTGCGGGCGGGTTCGCGGCCCTGGAGGTCTCGATTCTTCCCTCCCTCCGCTCCTCCGCTTCGCTCCCCGCTCGACTCAGTCCAGAATCGAGACGGGCCGCGAACCTTCGGGTGAGGTTCATCCGGTGATGGACTTGCCGGACGCTTGCAGACTCTATACCGCGGCAGCGCTCCGCCGGTCCCACTGCTGCAACACATTTGGCCAGGATTGCTCGTGCCGGTCTCGAGTGGCGGCGTTCGGGAAGCCGGCGTGGGTGAGGAGCACCGCGGTGCCCGCGCCGTGCGCCGAAAGCTCCAGGGTGACCACGGTTTCCGTGCCCTGGGTGCCGTCGGTGACCCAGGTCAGTTCGACCAGCCGGTCGGGTTCCAGGCGCAGGAATCTGCCGTAGTGCGGGTGGCCGCCGCCCGCGGTGAAGAAGAACGGCTGGTTCACCGCCGGGCGCATGAGGATCGACCCCGGGTCGGCGAACCAGAGTCCGAACTGCTGGGTGCACTGGCGGTAGAGCTCGGCGGGCGAGGCGGCCATGATGCGTTCCGCGACCAGGAAGAACGGTCGCGCGGCTAGGTCGGGTGGCCGCAGGGGCGCAACGTCCATGGGGCGCGACGATACCGCCCCGGCCCGCGCTCACCCGGGATTGGTGACCCGAGCCAGCACGATGCCGCCGATGATCATGGACAGCGCCAGCACCCGGCCCGCGCTCACCGGGTCCTTCTGCACCACGATGCCCAGCCCGATCGCGCCCACCGCGCCGATGCCGGTGAAGATGGCGTACGCGGTGCCCACCGGCAGCGACTGCAGGGCGTAGGACAGCAGGTACACCGCGACCGCCGCGAGCACGAAGCACAGCAGGGTGGGCAGCGGCTTGGTGAAATTCTGGGTCGGCTTGATGGATTGCGACCACGCGATTTCCACCATGCCGGCCAAACCCAGGACGAGCCAGTTCATTTCAGTACTCCTTGCCCAGGGTGCGGGCCGTGGCGAGCGCGGCGGCGTACGAGGCGTCGTGCTCGTCGCGCAGATGGGCCAGCGCCGGGTCCCGGCGCGAGTTCACCAGTTCGGCATTGACGAAAACCGTGTCGTCGACGGCGAAATGGCCCGAGAAGAAGTCGCGGAGGTAGCGCTCCTGATAGTCGTAGACCGCCTTCGGCGCGCCCGGCGAGTACGCACCTCCACGCGCGGTGACGACCACGAATCGGGTGGGGGCCAGCGACATTCGCGGGAAGGTGATCTGATCCAGCCACGCCTTGAGGCTCGCCGGAATCGAGTAGTTGTACATCGGCGTGCCGATCAGCACGACATCGGCGGCGCGGACCTCGGCCAGCAGTGGCTCGACGATCTCCCAGGCCCGCTGCTGCGCAGGGGAATCCACCAGCTCGGCCAGGCGGTCGAGGTCGGTGCGACCGTGGGCCAGCACCCGATCGCACAGTTCGGTCCAGCCCTCGCCGATGAACGGGATCGGTTCGGCGGCCAGGTCACGGTGGACGTAGGCGGCGCCGGGGTGTTCGGCGCGCCAGGCGGTGGCGAAGGCGGCGCTCAGCTCACGGCTGACCGAGGTGCGGCGGGCGCTGGCGTCGAGGTGCAGCAGGGCGGTCATGATCGAAGCTCCCATCAAATGGACGTTGTGTCCGTTTACTTCTCCGACAGTAGGCCCAAACCGGACGGATTGTCCAGTTATTTCCCGAGGGCTACAGTGAGCTGCATGAACACCCCCGGCCTCCCGCTGCTCAACGACCGGCCCGCGCCCGCCGAGCGCGCCGACGCCGCCCGCAATCGGGCCAAGGTGCTGGCCGCCGCCGCGGAACTGTTCGCCGGGCGCGACCCGCGCACGGTCACCATGGACGACATCGCCAAGGCGGCCGGAGTCGGGCGGGGGACGCTGTACCGGCGCTATCCGGACGTGGGATCCATCGCCGTCGCGCTGCTCGACGAGCATGAGCGGGCACTCCAGGAGCAGCTGCTGCGCGGCGAGCCACCGCTCGGGCCGGGCGCGCCGCCCGCCGAACGACTGGCCGCGTTCTACGCCGCGATGGTCGAATTGCTGGACACCCACGCCCATCTCGTCCTCGGTGCGGAGACCGGCGGTGCGCGTTTCCGCACCGGGGCCTACCAGTTCTGGGCGGTGCACGTGCGGGCGCTGCTCACCGAGGCCGGTGTGTCCGAACCCGATTCACTCGTGGACCCGCTGCTCGCACCGCTCGCCGCCGAGGTGTACCGGCATCAGCGTGAACGCGGGCTCGGATCCGGGCAGATCGCCGCGGGCCTGGCGAAACTCGCACACGGCGTCCTGGATCCGGCGGGCTGACACGACGCCACGACCGCTCACCGGGTGGGTGAACGGCCGCATCGCGCGGTATTCGCCTGTCTCACACCATGTCACGGCGTCGGATCAGCCAGATCGTTCCGCCCGCGAAGACGACGACGTACGCGGCCAGCACCAGCAGGGACTCGCCACGGCCCAGCACATCCAGGACACCGGGGGTGGCCGGGCCGCCCACCGTGCGCAGGGAACCCGCCAGCGAGCCGGCCGCCGTGCCGGGAAGATGGTCGGTGACGGCCCGGATGGGCGCGAAGATCGCCGCGACGCCGCGCAGCAGGTTCTCCACCACCAGCACCCACACCAGGCCCAGGCCCACCGCCAGCGCGGGACCCCGGGCGACCGCCCCGATCAGCGCGCCGGCCAGCGTCCACATGCCCAGAATGGCGGTGCCGGAAGCGATTCCGAGCAGCATCCGGCCCGCCGAGGGCAGCGCCAGGGACTGGCCCCGGGTGCCGGCGATGAGCGCGGCCACGCCGGTATCGATCACGAAGGCGGCCAGCACCAGCGCGACCACCGTCACCGCCAGGCTCAGCACCACCGCGCCGATCACGTGCACCCGCGAAGGTCCCTGTGTGAGTGCGGTTTTCCAGCTGCCCCAGCCGTAGCCGCCGCCCACCGCGAGCGCGCCCAGCACCAGCATGAGCGCCCCGCCGAACATGGCCATGCCCTGCGTGAACACCTCCGGTACGGCCGCGGGCAGCATCTGCTGCAGGAGCAGCTCACGCGGCAGGCCATTGGACATCCGGGTGGTGCTGCCGGTGGTGTAGGCCAGGTAGTTGAACAGGTAGACGAAGGTGAGATTCAACAGGATCCAGGTGCCGAGCACGATCCAGAAGGCGGGCCACTTGCGCAGCCGCAGCAGTTCGGCCCGGGTGCTGGCCAGTAGGTCGGTCATTTCGCCGTCTCCGTCATCTCGAAAAAGACTTCTTCCAAGGACTTTTCGTCGGTGCGCAGCTCGAGCAGCTCCGCCCCCGCCTCGATGACCGCGCGCGCCACCACGGGGGCGTTCGCGGCCCCGGCGTCGACGCGAATACCGTTGGCGGTCATCAGCGCCGACCGCTGCCCCACCACCGCGCGCACCGCCGGGAAGGCCACCTCCAGCGGCTCCGCGCGCACCAGAAGCGAGGCGGTGCCACGCAATTCGCGTACCGTCGACTCGACCAGCAGTCGCCCGCCGGAGATGACGCCGACGCGATCACAGATCTCCTGCACCTCGCTGAGCAGGTGGCTGGACAGCACGACGGTGTGCCCGTCGGCGGCGAGTCCGGTGATGAGCTCCCGCATCTCGGCCATGCCCGCCGGATCCAGGCCATTGGTGGGTTCGTCGAGAATCAGCAGGTCGGGGTGGCCCAGCAGGGTGGCCGCGACACCGAGGCGCTGCTTCATGCCGAGCGAATAGGTGCGGAACCGGTCCTTGCCGCGGGCGCTGAGGGCCACCCGGTCCAGGGCATCGGCGACCGCGTCGTCGCCGACACCCCGGTAACGGGCCAGGACGCGCAGATTGTCCCGGCCCGACAGGTAGGGGTAGAAGCCGGGGCCCTCGATGAGAACGCCCGTGCGGCGCAGGGTTTCGGGGTCGCCGGGCTGCCGGCCGAGCACGGTCGCGCCGCCGGACGACGGACGGATGAGACCGACCAGCATGCGCAGCGTGGTGGTCTTGCCCGCGCCATTGGGACCCAGGAAACCGTAGATCTCACCGCGGCGGACACTCATGCTCACCGCGTCCACGGCGGTGTGGGAGCCGTAACGCTTGGTCAGCCGATCGGTGACAACGATCACTTCGTTCATGGGCTCAACGATCCGCCGCCTCGGACGGGAAAAAATCCGTCGCGACGCGCGATCCGGCGTACGTATCTGGACGTATTTGGCCGCGACACACTGCCGCTGCCCGCAGACGGCGCTACGGTGCAGCTATGGACACACGCGGGGGAAGGCTCGGGCGGCGCGACGTGCTCCCGGCGCTGGCGGTGGGGGCGATACAACTCGGCTTCGGGACCCTGGCCAATCATCATCAGACCGGGGTGCGCCAGCTCGATTCATACGGATATGCGCTGCTCATCGCCGGTCCGGCACTGCTGGTACTGCGCCGGCGCCGGCCACTGGAAGTGTTCTACGCGACACTGGCCGTGGCGGTCGCGTACCTACTGCTCGGTTACGGTTACGGGCCGATCTTCGTCTCGCTCATCGTCGCCTTCCTGACCGCCGCTGTCCTCGGATCCCGTTGGTACACCTACCCGTTCGTGGCCGCGGGCTACCTGCTCATGGTGTGGCCGGTGCCCGGCTGGCGCGGGTACCACACCGGCGCCTGGCAGGAATTCGGTTTGCTCGCCTGGCTTTTCGTACTCGCCGCAGCGGCCGAGGGCATCCGGCAGCGGCGCGCCGCGGTCATCGCGCGGCGCCAGCGCGGCGAGGCGGCCCGCCGTGAGGAAGAGGCCGAGCGCGAACGCGAACAGGCCCAGCGCGCACTGGAATCGGCCGAGCGGGAACAGCGGGTCACCGAGGAGCGCCTGGCCATCGCCCGCGAACTGCACGACGTGCTCGCGCACAGCCTGTCCCTGATCAATGTGCAGTCCTCGGTCGCGCTGGAACTGCTCGACCGCAAGCCCGAACAGGCCGCCACTGCGCTGGCCGCCATCAAATCCGCCAGCAAGGACGCGCTGGGCGAGGTGAACGCGCTGCTGCGCTCCATTCGCGGCGGCACCGCCACCGTGACCGCGCCGACCGCACCCACCATCGGCATCACCGACCTCGACAAGCTCACCGGACCGGCCCGCGCCGCCGGGCTGGAGGTACACACCATGGTGACCGGTGGGCCGCGACGGCTGCCGGCCGTGGTCGACGTGGCCGCCGCCCGGATCGTGCAGGAGTCGCTCACCAATGTGGTCCGGCACGCGCCCGGTGCGAGCGTCCTCGTCACCGTGCACTACGCGGCCGAGCGGCTACAACTCACCATCGACAACACCCGGCCCACCCGGCAGCCCGCGCCGCAGTCGCCGACCGGCGGCCACGGCATCACCGGCATGACCGAACGCGCCCACGCCCTGGGCGGGCAACTGTCCGCGGAACCCAAGGCGGACGGCGGATTCCGGGTGAAGGCCCGACTGCCCACCCACCTGGCCCGATCCGAACCGGTTGTGTGAGTGACGAATTGGAGGACGTTCCATGCCCATCCGGGTGGTGATCGCCGATGATCAGGCGCTCGTGCGCGCGGGCTTCGTGGCGCTGCTCGGCGCGCAGGAGGACATCGAGGTGGTGGGCGAGGCCGACACCGGCGCGCAGGCCCTCGACCTGGCCCGCGAATTCGTGCCCGATGTCGTACTGATGGACATCCGCATGCCGGTCCTGGACGGCCTCGCCGCCACCCGCGCCATCGCGTCCGATCCGGTCCTCGCCGCGGTGAAGGTCGTCGTCCTGACCACCTTCGAACTCGACGAATACGTCTTCGAAGCCATGCGTTCCGGCGCCACCGGCTTCCTCGTCAAACACACCGAACCCGCCGACCTGGTCAAGGCCGTGCGAGTGGTCGCAGGCGGTGACGCGCTGCTCTCCCCCAGCGTCACCCGGCGCCTGGTCGCCGAATTCGCCGCACACGCCAAACCCGCGCCCGCGGCGGAGTTCTCCGAACTCACCGACCGCGAACGCGAGGTCATGACCCTGGTCGCCGAGGGCCTCACCAATGCCGAGATCGCCGATCGCCTCTACATGAGCCCCGCCACCGCCCGCACCCATGTCAGCCGGATCCTGGTGAAACTGGGTGCGCGCGACCGCACCCAGCTCGTCGTCATGGCCTATGAATCCGGTCTGGTCCGACCGGGCTGGCAGTAGCGCCGAACTCGGCGACCGCCGGGATCACCTCGCGGCCCAGCACCCGCAACGGCTCCAGGTCGTCGACACCCGCCACCCGGCCGATGACGAGGTCGATCCCCATGTCCGCCAGCCACTTCAGCTGCCCCAGCACCTGGCCGACGCCGCCTCCGCCCGGGCCCGGATCGAAAGCGAAGGCACAGCTCTTGCGAATCTCGCGCGGATCGCGGCCGATCTCCGCGCACAGCCGGTCCAGCAGCGCGATCTTGGCCGGCAGGTCCGGGCCGGGCCGCAGGCTCGCCACATCCGCGTAGCGCGCCACCAGCGGCAGGGTGCGCCGCTCCCCGTCCCCGCCGATGAGCACGGGCGGATGAGTGCCGCCCCGCGAATTCCGCACCGCCTGCGGGGCGTTCAGCGGGCGCTCCACGTGAAAATGCTTGCCGGGCACTGGTTCCGCACCGCCCCGCTCCCCGGTCCACATGGCCCGGCAGATCCGCAGCGTCTCCTCCAGCATCTCGTAGCGGTCGCGCAGCGGCGGGAACGGCAGGCCGTAACCCTCCACATCCCCTGTGGAGGTGCCCGCACCGATCCCCAGCCAGGCCCGGCCGCCGGACAGCACGTCCAAGGTGGTGACCAGCTTCCCGAGCATGGCCGGATGCCGATAGTGCACCCCGGACACCAGTGCGGTCAGCTCCACCCGCGACGTGTGCGCGGCGATGAACGACAGCGTCGAATACGCCTCCAGCGCATTCTGTTCCACACGGCCCAGCCATGGGCTCTGCCAGAGATGGTCACCCACGGCGATGACCGAGAAACCACTGTCCTCGGCCGTGCGGACCACCTCCGCCAGCCGCGATCCGATCCGTTCCGAAGGGGTGTCCAGGGCGAAGTTCGTCAGATGCAATCCGAGTTCCATGACTCCACCCTCCGCCCGGCGGCGGCGCGAAACATCCGTCCGGAGACCACATCCCGGCTACGCCTCGGCGCGTAGTCAGTGCGCGGCCCCGAGCGCCAGCCCGCGCCGAATGGCCCGTTCCACTGCCGAATACGCGCCGTCCGGGCGGTCCAGCACGCACGGCTCGCGCAGCAGCAGCGGCGGCTGGGCCATGAACTTCGGGCGGCCGACGCGATTGGGCTGGGCGGCGTGCACCAGGAAGGGATGGCAGAGGTAGACATCGCCGGCCCGTCCGGTCGCGACGGCCTCGGGGAGATCGGCCGTGGCGGTGTAGAACTCGTGGAGGTCGAACATGGTGGTGCCCGCCTCGCCGAGCGGCTCCAGCACCGGCGCCAGCCGCAGGTGCGAGCCGACCCGGATACGCGTCGGGGCGTCATCGACGCCGACATCGGAGAACAGGAACAACATCAGCAGGGCGCGGCCCTTGGAGTGGATGTTCAGGCGCCAGCTCAGGTAGTCGTCGGGCGCGGCGTCGCCGGGAAAGCTCACGTCGACGTGCCAGCCGTCGTCGCCCGGGGGCTCCGGGCTGGGGAATCGAATCGGCCAGCTGCCCAGGGTTTTCCGGGGGAACCAGCGGCCCGGACCGACCAGTTGATCGAAGGCGGTGAGCAGCGGCGGTGCAGTGACCGCCCGCGCGAAGGGCTCCTGGGCGTGGTCCCACAGCCGGATGACCGGCTGGGTCCAGGTCGACGGATCCTCCGGGTCGCAACCGGTTGCGCGCCAGAGGATCTCGCGGCCCGCGGCGGCCGTCTCGGCGGAGAAGGCGCCCTCGACCTTCACGAATCCCTCGGTGATGAAGTCCTCGATCTGTGTCTCGGAGAGCATGCTGTCGCCCTTTCCGCGCCCGGTCCCTCCGGACAGCTATCCGAGCATGGGTGATACCAGGATCGCGCCGCCACCGAATTTCTCGCCCGGGCAAACGAAAAGCCCCGCCCTCCCGAAGGAGAACGGGGCTTTCGTTGTCGCTGAGCCTATTCGACCCGAGGCTGAGCCTTTACTCGCCCGAGGCGGAGGCCGGAGCCTCACCCGCGAGGGCGGCGACCGGCTTGTCCTCGGCGCCGGAGTCCGACTTCTTGGTCAGCTTGGCCTTCGGCGTGAAGGTGAACTTGGCGTTCTCGCCCTGGCCTTCGCCATCCCAGCCCTCGACGTCCACCACCACGATCTGACCGGCGCCCAGTTCGCCGAAGAGGATCTTCTCCGACAGCTGGTCCTCGATCTCGCGCTGAATGGTGCGACGCAGCGGGCGGGCGCCCAGGACCGGGTCGAAACCGCGCTTGGCCAGCAGGCTCTTGGCCTGTTCGGTCAGCTCGATCTCCATGTCCTTGTTCTTCAGCTGGTTGGCGACGCGGCCGATCATCAGGTCGACCATCTGGATGATCTGGTCCTGAGTGAGCTGGTGGAACACGATCACGTCGTCGATACGGTTGAGGAACTCGGGCCGGAAGTGCTTCTTCAGCTCATCGTTGACCTTGAGCTTCATCCGCTCGTAGTTCGAGCCCTCGTTGTTCGACTGCGCGAAGCCCAGACCCACGGCCTTCGAGATGTCCGAGGTACCGAGGTTCGAGGTGAAGATCAGCACCGTGTTCTTGAAGTCGACCGTGCGACCCTGACCATCGGTCAGGCGGCCGTCCTCGAGGACCTGCAACAGGGTGTTGTAGATCTCCTGGTGCGCCTTCTCGATCTCGTCGAACAGCACCACCGAGAACGGCTTGCGGCGCACCTTCTCGGTGAGCTGGCCGCCCTCCTCGTAGCCCACGTAGCCCGGAGGGGCACCGAACAGGCGCGAGGCGGTGAAGCGGTCGTGGAACTCGCCCATGTCGATCTGGATGAGCGCGTCGTCCTCGCCGAACAGGAAGTTCGCCAGCGCCTTCGACAGCTCGGTCTTACCGACACCGGACGGACCGGCGAAGATGAACGAGCCCGACGGACGCTTCGGGTCCTTCAGACCGGCGCGGGTGCGGCGGATGGCCTTGGACACGGCCTTGACCGCGTCCTCCTGGCCGATGATCCGCTTGTGCAGCTCGTCCTCCATGCGGAGCAGACGGGTGGTCTCCTCCTCGGTGAGCTTGAACACCGGGATACCGGTCCAGTTGGCCAGCACCTCCGCGATCTGCTCGTCGTCGACCTCGGCCACGACGTCCAGATCGCCTGAGCGCCACTGCTTTTCGCGCTCGGCCCGCTTGGCGACGAGCTGCTTCTCCTTGTCGCGCAGGCGCGCGGCCTTCTCGAAGTCCTGCGCGTCGATCGCGGACTCCTTCTCCCGGCGCGCCTCGGCGATCTTGTCGTCGAACTCGCGCAGGTCCGGCGGCGCGGTCATCCGGCGGATGCGCATGCGCGCACCGGCCTCGTCGATGAGGTCGATCGCCTTGTCCGGCAGGAAGCGGTCGTTGATGTAGCGGTCCGCGAGGGTGGCGGCAGCGACGAGAGCGCCATCGGTGATCGAAACCCGGTGGTGTGCCTCGTAGCGGTCGCGCAGACCCTTGAGGATGTTGATGGTGTGCTCGACCGTCGGCTCGCCCACCTGGACCGGCTGGAACCGGCGCTCCAGGGCGGCGTCCTTCTCGATGTACTTGCGGTACTCGTCGAGGGTGGTGGCGCCGATGGTCTGCAGCTCACCGCGAGCCAGCTTGGGCTTCAGGATCGAGGCCGCGTCGATCGCGCCCTCGGCCGCGCCCGCACCCACCAGGGTGTGCAGCTCGTCGATGAACAGGATGATGTCGCCGCGGGTGTTGATCTCCTTGAGCACCTTCTTCAGGCGCTCCTCGAAATCACCGCGGTAGCGGCTGCCCGCGACCAGGGAACCCAGGTCGAGGGTGTACAGCTGCTTGTCCTTGAGTGTCTCCGGCACCTCGCCGTTGACGATGGCCTGGGCGAGACCCTCCACGACGGCGGTTTTACCGACGCCGGGCTCACCGATCAGGACCGGGTTGTTCTTGGTACGGCGGCTCAGCACCTGCATCACGCGCTCGATTTCCTTCGAGCGGCCGATGACCGGGTCGAGCTTGCCCTCGAGGGCGGCCTGGGTCAGGTTGCGGCCGAACTGGTCCAGCACCAGCGAGGTGGACGGGGTGCCCTGCTCGCCGCGCGAACCGGAACCCTCGACCGGCTCCTTGCCCTGGTAACCCGACAGCAGCTGGATGACCTGCTGGCGCACCCGGTTCAGGTCCGCGCCCAGCTTGACCAGCACCTGCGCCGCGACGCCCTCACCCTCGCGGATCAGACCGAGCAGAATGTGCTCGGTGCCGATGTAGTTGTGGCCGAGCTGCAGCGCCTCGCGCAGCGACAGCTCCAGCACCTTCTTGGCGCGCGGGGTGAACGGAATGTGACCGGACGGGGCCTGCTGGCCCTGGCCGATGATCTCCTCGACCTGCGAACGCACACCCTCCAGCGAGATGCCAAGGGACTCCAGCGACTTCGCCGCGACGCCCTCGCCCTCGTGGATCAGGCCCAGCAGGATGTGCTCGGTGCCGATGTAGTTGTGGTTGAGCATCCGGGCCTCTTCTTGGGCCAGGACAACGACCCGCCGCGCGCGGTCGGTGAACCTCTCGAACATCGCTCCCTCACTCTCCTGCTCCGCCATCACTGGCATCCGGCGCTTCAGACCCTGTGCTGCCCTTCTGGTCGCCAGCCTGCCATGAAGCCCTGGGGTTGCATCCCCCGCCTCCACTCTAGTTGCCGGGGGTCACGCACGTCGTCCGTCCACCCTATTGCGAACCGGCGACAGTACGACTCATTCAGTCATAACGGGGCAGTTGCGCGGACCGTTTCCATCCGCGCTACGCCCACAGCGAACAAGTCGGTCAGTCGCGCGAATCCACGAATCCCCTATCCCGTGAACGGCGGAACGAACTCGCACGGAACCGGACGGGGATGCTCCGGATCCAGAGCGTTGAGGGCGACCATGGCCGCACGGCGGCTGCCCACGATGGCGAGGTGGTCGGCATCCAGGGCGGTCATGAAGGGGTCGCCGCCGACCACCTGCGCGCAGGGCCGGCAGACACCCATGCCGATGGCGGCCCACGTCGGCGACGCCCGTACCCAGCTGCGCACCGAAAGCCCGGACGACGTTCATGTTGTCGCCGTAGGTGCCATGCGCATCCGTCTCATGCCCCCCTCCCGCATTAGAACGCGTTACATGAGATGCAAGCCGGTCAGTCGCCTGTGATGAGTGGGACGAACTCGCATGACACCGGCTGGAGGTGCGCCGGGTCGAGGGCGTTGAGGGTCATCATGGCCGCACGGTGACTGCCGGCGATGGCCATGTGATCGGAGAAGTCGACAGGGCAACCGTCCTGCATCAGAGCATTGGTGACATTGGGACCCGACACCAGCGCGATAGAGGGCCACACCGCCTCGTCGAAGTTGGAGGCCAGGTTGGTGTAGGTGACCGACGGGTCGTAGACGCCGTCGGCGTTCAGGGCATTCATGAACGAGGAATTGCCGAGCATCTCCGGGCATGCCTGGCAGACGACGCCCGCCGCGGCCAGGTTGTCCACCTGGTCGGCGCTCGCGCCGAGCTGCCGCCCGAAGGCCCGCACCACGTTCATCTGGTCGCCGAAGATGCCCAGCCACGGGGGGGCGATGGCCACGAAGCGGTTGACCTCACCGGCGCCGCCGAGCCGCTTGATGAAGTAGTTGCCGACCGTATTGCCCTGCGAGTGAGCGACGAAGTCGACCTGCGCCGCACCGGTCGCGGAGAGTACGCGGCTCACGAAAGCGCCGAGCTGAGCGGCACTTTCGGGGATCGGCTTCATCCCGCCCAGCGCGGACAGCGGCCACGGCACGTCGAGGGCGCCGTAGGTCAGCGCGAATACGCAGTAGCCCTGATTGGCGAGCAGCGGCGCGTAGGTGCCCCAGTTGGTCTGCGCACCGCCCGCGGTGCCGTGGATCAGGACCACCGGATCCGGGTGCGCCACACTGGGTTTGCAGGACCAGTCATTGGCCCCGGGTAGTGAGCCACCGGGATTGGTGAGTTCGTTCGGGATGCCCGCGAAGAAATTGAAAGTGACCGGATATTCCGCTCGGGCGGTACCGCTCGCACCGATCCACAGGACCGCCAGAAACGCCATGATCAGCAGTGATCCCGGCGTTCCGCGCATGGGCATCCTTCGCATGTTCCCTCCCAAATTAGAACGCGTTCCGCCAACGTAGCCAGGAACCGGGCATGAGGGATGGATTACTGACGGGTAAGTTCTGAAACCGGTTTCAGTACAGGAAAACGGCGATGGCCGGGGCCCGCAGGCGGCGTGTGAGGCCGCACCGGAGGTCCCGGCCATTGCCGGAATCGGAAGGAATTACTGCTGACCGGAAGCGAAACCGGACTGGGACGGCAACGCCTGCCGGCCCGGAGCGGACCACGCCGCCGGAGCCGGGTAGGCACCCGGAGCCTGCGGGAAACCCGGCTGCGCGGTGGGCGCGACGGTGGTGACCGCGGCGGCCGCGCTCGCCTTGGCGTGCTGGACGCCGGCCACGAACAGCGCGCCCGTCAGCACCAGGAACGCCAGCGTGTGGAGCACCGCGCGGACGATATTCCAAGCCACCCACGAGCTTTCGAACTGCGAGCGCACCGCCGCCAGATCCGGGATCTGCCCGACGTCACCGGCATTGGCCAGCTGATTGTTGAGCGGCACGTTCAGGCCCGAGGTGACGCAGAAGGCGATCAGATTGAGGGCCAGCGCGACCCCGATCCAGCTCAGCGTGGTGCGGTTGTCCTTGCCCAGGTGCAGGGCCGCGGCCAGCACGGTGAAGCCGACCGTGCCCATGAATCCGAGCATGAACCACGGATTGATGATGACCACGTTGATCTTCTGCATGACATCGATGAAGGTGCGGTCGTCGGACTGGCCCAGGGCCGTCATCACCGAGGTCGCGTAGGCGTAGAACACCCCGGCGATCAGTCCGGTGGTCAGCGTCGCCGCCACCAGCGCGGCGGTGCGAAGTGCGAACATGGTTCTCTCCTGACTGGATCTGCCACCCGTGTTCTTCCCGGGTGATCAACTACATCCAGTCAATCGCCGACGGGCACGGAAACCCATGGCTCAGAAGCTCGCACGCATGCGCGGGGGTCCAACAGGCACGGGCAGTACCAGGATCGGCGAATCAGAGGTCGCGTTCGGAGATGACGCCGGACTGCATGGCCAGGTTGGCGAGGCGGACCCGCTTCTGGTTCTGCGGGAGGTCCTCGACACCGAACTTCGCGAACAACGCGCGCAGATGGGTCTTGATGGCGTCGACGCTGAGGAAGAGTTCCGCCGCGATCTGCTGGTTGGAGGCGGGTGAGGCGAACCCGTCATTGCTCCGGAGCGGCCGGCAGAGCGCGATCAATACCGACCGCTGGGTTTCGGTAAGCGAGCGCAGCGTCGGCAGCCCGCCGGTGGAGGTCTGCGTGACATCGCCTGCGGCGCCGCTGAAGTCGTGGAAGGTGACCCGCGAGGTGCCCATCCGGATGACGTCCCCCGGCTGCAGGCGATGGCGGCCGACCAGGCGATCCCCGTTGACGAAAGTGCCGTTGCGGGACAGGCCGTCGTCGACGATGGTCCAGTGCGCGCCCAGGTACTCGGCGGTGGCATGCAGGCGCGACACCTCGACGTCCCAGAAAAGTGACAGGTCTGCCTGCGGCGATCGCCCGATGGTGATTCGCTGCTGGTCAGGGGACAGCATCAGCTCATGCTGACGTCCCTCTTGATCCTTGACCCGAAGGAAGGAACCGTGGAAAGCGGTCACTGCGCCGATACCTCTTCTCTACATCCAGCCAGTGACATCGTCCGCACGTTTCAATGGTGCCTGGCCTTCCCGGCACTAGCAAGATCGCAGTCGACCCCCCGGTTATACGCAAAGCGTATGAAGAAAACCACTGCCGCCCGGGCACGCACGAAACACCCGGACGGCAGTCGAATCGGCGACTAGTCGGACAACTAGTTCTTAGCAGCGGCCTTGTTGTAAGCCTCGGTGATGTCAGCGGAGATACGACCACGAGCGGACACCTTGTGACCATTCCGGCGTGCCCATTCGCGAATGGCCGCGCTTTGTTCGCGATCGATCGACACCCGGTTCTTCGGGCCCGCGGCCGGAGCACCGGCCACCTTGGTACGACGCCGGCCACTCACGCGCCGAGCGGCCGAAACCCAACTGTCCAGACCCTCCCGCAGCTTGGCCGCATTCTCCGTCGACAAGTCGATCTCGTACGAGACGCCATCGATTGCGAACTCGATGGTCTCGTCCGCGATGGACTCACCGTCGACATCGTCGATCAAGCTAACGGTGACCTTCTTTGCCATGAGATGAACGTCCTCTCGAAATCGTGCGACCCGCATAGTCAGGCCGATTACCCGACGCCAGAATACCGCTAATTCCGATAGTCCCAGAACAGGCCCCGGAAATGCAATCCGGAGAACTATCGGGCTGCCGGACGCACAATTGGAAAGAGTATCGTTTCCCGGATTCCCAGGCCAGTCAGGGCCATCAGCAAACGATCGATACCCATACCCGTTCCGGTTGTGGGAGGCATACCGTGCTCCATCGCGGTGAGGAAGTCCTCGTCCAGGCGCATGGCCTCCTCGTCACCGGCCGCGGCCAAACGAGCCTGATCCATGAAACGGTCCCGCTGGATCACCGGATCCACGAGTTCGGAATAGCCGGTGGCCAGTTCGAAGCCGCGCACGTACAGGTCCCACTTCTCGGTAACCCCGGGCTTGCTCCGATGCTGGCGCGTCAGCGGCGATGTCTCGACCGGGAAGTCCCGTACGAAAGTCGGCGCGTACAGCTTGTCGCCGTAGACGTGCTCCCACAGTTCCTCGACCAGTTTGCCGTGACCGTAGCCCTTGCCCTCCGGAATTTCCAGACCGACCCGGTCCGCGAGTGCCAGCAATTCCTCGACCGACGTTTCCGGGGTGACCTCGGTACCGATCGACTCCGACAGCGACGGGTACATCTCCACCGTCGCCCACTCGCCGGACAGATCGTATTCGGTGCCGTCGGCGAGCGTCACGACCTGCGTGCCGTAGACCTCCTGCGCGACTTCCTGGATCAATTCCCGCATCATCGTGGCGGAATCGTCGTAGGTGCCGTACGCCTCGTAGGTTTCCAGCATTGCGAACTCGGGCGAATGGGTCGAGTCCGCGCCCTCGTTGCGGAAGTTCCGGTTGATCTCGAAGACCTTCTCGATGCCGCCCACCACGCAGCGCTTCAGGAACAGCTCCGGAGCGATGCGCAGGAACAGCTCCATATCGAGCGCGTTCGAGTGCGTGGCGAACGGACGGGCCGCGGCGCCGCCGTGAATGGTCTGCAGCATCGGGGTCTCGACCTCGAGGAAACCTCTGCGCTCCAACGCATTTCGCAGCGCGCGCACGGCCGCGACGCGGGTGCGGGCCATCTCACGGGCCTCCGGGCGCAGGATCAGGTCGACATAGCGCTGGCGGACGCGCGACTCCTCGCCCATCTCCTTGTGGGCCACCGGCAGCGGGCGCAGCGACTTCGCCGCCATCTCCCACGTATCGGCCATCACACTCAATTCGCCCGTGCGCGAGGCGATCACCTCGCCGTGGACGTACACGAAGTCGCCCAGGTCGACATCGGACTTCCAGGCCGCCAACGACTCCGCGCCGACGCCATTGAGGCTGATCATCGCCTGCAGCTTGGTGCCGTCACCCTCCTGCAGGGTGGCGAAACACAGTTTGCCGGTATTTCGGACGAAAATGACGCGCCCCGCAATCCCGACCGTCTGACCGGTCTGGGTATCGGCCGCCAGATCCGGGTACGCCGCGCGAATTTCACCGAGGGTATGGGTGCGGTTCACCACCACCGGATAGGCCTCACGGCCCTCCTCGAGCAACCGCTCGCGCTTCTCGCGGCGAATCCGCATCTGCTCGGGAACGTCATGCTCCACGGGGGCCGCCGCGGCACGCTTTTGCCCAGCAGGAACGGGGTTGCTCGAGGGAGAAGAAGGAGTGGAGGTGCTCACGGGTCTCAAGACTATCGTGCGGCGGAATTCCTTTTTTCCGCCGCCTCCCCGCCGCTTCGGCTACAGCCAGGCGAGGGTCGCGACCTCGCGCTCGAAGTGCGGGGCAGTGGCCGCGGCGGTCAGCAGGCCCGCCGCTTTCAAGGCCTGATATCCGCCCTCGAGGTCGGTGGCGCGGCGCAGGCCCAGCTGTTGCAGGGAGGCGGCGGCCAGGCTCGAGGTGTATCCCTCCGAGCAGACGATGATCCATTCCATGTCGTGGTGCTCGGCCATGGCCAGACGCGCGGAACTCGACGGATCCAAACGCCATTCCAGGACATTTCGCTCGATCACCAGCGCGCCCGGCAGGGTGCCCTCGCGCATCCGCTGCGCCTGCGGGCGAATATCCACCAGAATCGCGCCACGGGCGATGGCCTGCGGCAATTCGATCGGGAGCAGGCGACGCAGCTGCCCGCGGGCCTGGGCGAGCATGCCGTCGATCGTCATGTGGGTCATTCGAGTTCGCCTTCGGGCTGGTCGGTGAGGACGGAACGGGTGCGCCGCAGGGTGCCGTGGCCGGTGACCTCGTAATAGGACATGGCCGTCAGCGGCGGGGAATAGGCGTGCACGCTCAGAGTCGGATTCAGCGGGCCGGTGATGCCGGCCTCCGCCTCGGGGGCACGCACCACGTCGTGCACCCAGCCGAGCGGGAAGGAGGCCTGATCACCCGCGGTGAGGGTGCGGCGGCGCAGGTCCCGGCCGTTCCAGCGATATTCCGAGAGCGCGCCGGAGAGCACGGTCAGCGCTCCCAGCGAGCCGGCGTGGTCGTGCAGTTCGGTGTATTTGCCCTCGACCCAGCTGATCAGCCAGATGTCCACCTCGTCGTCGGCGACAAGCCTTGTGGCCCAGCGGTTTTCGGTGGGCCACAGGCCGCCGTCCGGCAGCAGGTGGTCGTAGCGGCCCTCCAGCACGTCCTGGGCGCCCTCATCGGTGAGGCGCAGCAGATCGGCCGGACGCAGCCGGGTCGGCAGGGCGGAGGCGGTGGCCCGCTCGGTGACCTCGGGCAGGAGCGGCGAGGCGGCGCGGGTATCGACAGGGAGGGAGAAAACAGAGGAACGCATGAGCGAAACTCCAAGAAGTGTGTTTGTGGTCGGGGGCTATAGGAAGCCTCGACGACCGTCGAGGCGAATCAGCCTCGACAACACTCCTGGGTGCTCACGCGGAAATACACGTCGGCGAGTCTAACAGCGGTTCGCCGGGAATCACCAGGGGCTCCCGACGACGACTGCGTCACTTTTATTCCCACCGGTCTGTTCAGGGCCGGGCGGCGCTCGGCTCGGGCCGGGTCCGGCGCTGCTGATTGCGCTCGTAGACCAGGCGCAGGCCGTCCAGTGTCAGATGCGGCTCGTGATGCTCGATGGTCTCCGACTCCGGCACGATCAGCGGCGCGGTCGCACCCGTCGCCACCACCGCCACATCGTCGCCGGAGAAGGCGTCGATATCGCGAATACGATCGATCAGGCCGTCCACCAGGCCGGCGAAACCGAAAATGGCGCCCGACTGCAGGCACTCCATGCTGTTCTTGCCCACCACCGACCGCGGGCGGGTCAGCTCCGCGCGGCGCAGCGCACTGCGGGCGATCAGCGCCTCGGTGGAAATCTCCACACCGGGCGCGATACTGCCGCCGAGGAATTCCCCCTTGGCCGACACCAGATCCACACAGATGGCCGTCCCGAAATCCACCACGATGGCCGGCGAGTGGAAACGGTGATACGCCGCAAGACAATTCACGATGCGATCCGCGCCCACCTCCTTGGGATTGTCGACCAGCAGCGGAATACCCGTGCGCACACCGGGTTCCACCAGCACGTGCGGGGCATGAGCCCAATACCGGGACAGCATTTCACGCAGCTCGCGCAGCACCGGCGGCACCGTGGACAGCGCCGCGACGCCCACCACCTGATCGGCGTCCGCGCCGATCAGGCCGCGCACCTGCAGCGCGAATTCGTCCGCGGTCAGCAGCGGATTGGTGTGCATCCGCCAGTGCCGCACCAGCTTCGCGTGGTCTCCGCTGCCGGAGAACAGGCCCAGCTCGATGCTGGTGTTGCGGACATCGATGGTCAGCAGCATGGCCCGCCGCTCAGGCCAGCGAGAGCGAACGCGGCGAGATCAGGTCGGACCCCTCCGGGGCGTGCGCCGGATCGGTGCCCAGCTCGATCGGGCGATTGCGCTCGTCGACGAAGACCACGTGCGGGGCGTAGCTCTTCAGCTCGGCCTCGTCCATCATGCCGTAGGCGATGAGGATGACCAGGTCGCCGGGATGCACGAGATGCGCTGCGGCGCCGTTGATTCCGATCACGCCGGAACCGCGCTCGCCGGCGATCACATAGGTCTCGAGGCGGGCCCCGTTGGTGATGTCGACAATGCTGACCTTCTCGCCCTCGAGCAGGTCGGCGGCATCGAGCAGGTCCTGGTCCACGGTCACCGAACCCACGTAGTGCAGATCGGCGTGAGTCACCGTGGCGCGGTGGATCTTCGACGTCATCATGGTGCGCAACATCGTCGTCGCCTTCCTAGAGAGCTGCCTGGGCAGGCTGATCGGGGGCAGTGGGGTGGCCATCGAGCGGCTTGCCGATGGAGACGGGCATGTTGTCGATCAGGCGGGTGGTGCCGACCCGGGCCGCGACCAGCAGCCGGGCATTGCCGGTCGGCCACTGCTCGGAGAAGTCCGCACCCCGCAGGGCCAGATAGTCGACCCGGACGTCCGGTGTGAGATCCAGCACCGACTGCGCGGTCTCCAGCACCGCCTCCGGACCCCGGCCCGCCGCGTGCCGGCCGGCCAGCAGCGCCGCCGACAGGGTGGTGGCCAGCTCGCGCTCCTCGGCGCTCAGATAGCGGTTGCGGGAGGACTTGGCCAGACCGTCCGCCTCGCGGACGGTCGCCGCCGGCACGACCTTCACATCCATGTTCAGGTCGACGACCATCTGCCGGATCAGCGCCAGCTGCTGGTAGTCCTTCTCGCCGAAGAACGCCTCGTGCGGCTGGCAGATATTGAAGAGCTTCGACACGACGGTCAGCACACCGGAGAAGTGGCCCGGGCGGGTCGCGCCCTCCAGGATGTCGCCGTAGGGACCGGCCTGCACCGTGGTGCGGGTGCCGAACGGGTACATGTCCTGGGCGCTCGGCGCGAACACCAGCTCCACGCCCTCACCGCGCAGCAGTTCCACATCCGCGTCCAGGGTGCGCGGGTACTTGTCGAGATCCTCGTTCGCGCCGAACTGCAGCGGGTTCACGAAGATCGACACGATGACGGTGGTGTTGGTCAGCTTGGCCAGCCGGACCAGCTCCAGATGGCCCTCGTGCAGCGCGCCCATGGTCGGCACCAGCGCGACCCGGCGGCCCACCGACCGCAGCGCCTTCACGACCTTGGTCATGACGGCCGGATCGTGCAGCACGGTCAGCTCGCCGCGCTTGTAGGTGCCAATCAGCTTGGGGTCCATGGGCGTCAGTGTCCTTTCTCCGGGCGGTCGGGGCCCTCCGTGGTTACGCTTCGCTGCCGCCTCCGGGCCTGACCGCCCGACCGGGGTCCTTCCAGCAGATCGATCAGGGCGGGATTGGTCTCGGCGCGCTGAGCCGAACGCAGCGACAGGGCGCGATAGCCCGCGGCCAGCCGGGGATTCAGGGCTTCGAGAGCGTCCAGATGCGCGGCCACCGCGGCCACATCGCCGCGCGCCACCGGACCCGTCAACGCGGCCGGGCCGCGGCGCAGGGCATTGTCGAGGGCGGCCGAGGCCAGCGGCGCGAGCATCCGCTCGGCCAGGCCGTTCGGCTGATCGTCCACCGTCTGCTGACCCAGCAGACCCGGACCGGCCAGCGCCGCGCGCAATGCCTCGACCGCATCCACGATCAAGGTCACCAGATG
Organism: Nocardia sp. CA-151230; assembly: GCF_050942175.1. NCBI lineage: Bacteria > Bacillati > Actinomycetota > Actinomycetes > Mycobacteriales > Nocardiaceae > Nocardia > Nocardia sp. CA-151230. The sequence continues at coordinate 472,542 of NZ_CP192061.1, read as the reverse complement.
GTTGCTGCCGTGTGCGAGAGCCGCGTGATAGAGGGTGCGGTTCTCCTCCGCGACCCGCACCGGCTCGCCGCCCATCTCGATCACCAGCGACTGCCCGATGGCATAGCCGATGTCGTCGGCGGCGGTCACGCCGAAGCAGGCATTGGCCAGGCGGGCCACATCCTCGTCGTGTCCCGTGAACGTCATGGCCGGATGAATCGCCAGCGGCAGCGTGCCCAGCGCGGTCAGCGGCGCCAGCACGCCGACCCCGTTCGCACCGGACGTGTGCACCACGATGGTGCCCGCGCGCACCGCGGTCGCGGCCGCAAGACCCGCGACCAGACCCGGCAATTCACTGTCCGGCACCGCGAGAATCAGCAGCTCACTGCGGGCGGCCACCTCCTCGGCGGGCAGGATGCGGGAATCCGGCAGGCGCGTGGTGGCACGACGCACCGAGGCATCCGAAATCGCGGACACCCCGAATACGACATGACCGGCACGCTCCAGTGCCACACCCAGCGCGGATCCGACGCGTCCCGCCGAGACGATTCCCACCGTCAAGCGTGCAGGGGCAGGATCGGTCCCGCAGACATCCTTGTCCGAGGTCACTTTGTCCTCTCGAAAGTCGTTCCAGTCCCGCCTTGCGGGTACCGGACGTTACTCGAGCGAGAATATCGCCGCCGATTCGCCAGAGCTACCCACTGTGGGATAGGCAACTCTCGCGACTCTCAGGGGCTCCGCCCCGAACCCCCTCGGGATTCTCGGGGGCGCTGCCCTCGACCCCCGGTGGACTCTCCGGTCAGTTGCTGTTCTCGGACTCGAGATTGGCCATGATCTCGGCGACCGAGAGGCGGTGGGTGCCTTCGGCGCCGGCGTCGTCCTCGGAGCGGCGGCGACGGCGGGCGGTGGCGCGGCCCACCGGGGCCGCGGGAGTCGGGTCGGGGGTCAGGCGCGGGACGGGGACGGGGCCGTTGGTGGTAGTGCCATTGGCGGCGGTGCTTCCATTGGCGGACGCATTGCCGTTGGCGCCGGCATTGCGGTTCGCCGCGGGTGCGTCGGCGGATTCGTTGGCGGCCTCCGGGTTCGGGGGCGGGGTGGGTGAATCCGGTTCGGCGGCGGCGCGTTCGGCCTCGTAGTCCTGGCGCATGGCGTCGGTGATGACCGACGTCTCAGCGGTCACCGGGTCGTCGAAGGGGGTGGCGAAGGCCGGCGGTTCGGGGTGCGCGGGATCGAACTTCGGGGCCATGCGGGCGCGCGGGTCGTCGTCCTCGGCCTGGTCGGGGGACGACCACGGGTCCCAGGGATCCGCGTCCGGCCAGTTATCGTTCGCCGCCTCGGGGGCCTGATTGGACTCGCTGCTCGGAAGTTCTTGGACCCGAACAGCATCCGCACGCAGGGCCGGACGCTCGGAGGGCAGATCACCGTCGAACAGACGCTGCAGGCTCTCGCGCAGCACCGTGAGTTCGGCCCGCAGCGCGGCCATCTCCGCGGCGTCGGCACCGACCTCGTGGCGGACCCGGGTCTCGACGCCGAGCTCGTATTCGCGGCGGGCAGCAACCTCCCGCTCCAGCTGGAGTTGGTAGACCTTCTGGAGGTCGCCCACTTTCGCCTTGTCGACGGCCGCCTCCCTGCGATAACGGGTGGCCGCGAGTGCGCCGATGGCGGCCGCCCAGAGGGCCGCGACCAGGCCCACCCGGATCAGGTGGAGGTTGTCACTGAAGACCAGGAAAACGCTGGCAACCAGTCCGAGGAGAAGCAGAAAGCCGGTGAAGAACTTTCCCGCATCCTCCCGGCGGCGACGGGAAGCACTGCTACGGGAGGGTGAAACCATGTCCGCCAGCGTAGCTTGATCTCGGGAGTGCGGTCCCCGCCTTGGCGATGATCAGTGCCAATCCGTTAGCTACGAAGTAGCTGCCTCGTCGGGCGGTTCAATGGGGGCCCGACAGCAATACTCCAGCCACAGGGCCGCGGCTACCAGGGCGACCCCGCCCAGCAGACCCACCACCGCGCCCGGCGTATCCGACGCCGCCGCACGCAGATCCGAGCGCTGCATGAGCAGCCACACCAGGAAACCCAGCCAGATCCCGCCCACCAGCGACCCCACCTGCGCCGATGCCTTCGCCAGCGCCACCGCCCGGGCCGCCGTGATCGCATGCAGCTGCCCCGAACCGGGACCGATCCCGTGATTCTCCTTACGCTGCCGAATCACGAAGGCCAGTACCGCCTCCAGCAGCGCCACCGGCAACAGCGAGGCGCCGGAGAACACCGAGATCGGCGGGAAACTCGAATACGCCATATTGGTTGCGACCCAGGCCACGATCGCCGCCAGCAGCACATTCGCACACAGATCGAGAATGCGGGTCGGCTTCACCGCAGCAGCTCCGGCGTCACGGTGTCCAGCCCAGCGTCAGCTCGGTGCGGCGCACCCCACTCACCTCGGCGGAATCCAAGGCGGACAACCACTCTCGCAGCGTGCGTAGCCCGCCGGTCGCCTCCAGCTCCGCGTCGGGATCGATCTCCAGCCACGGCACCAGCACGAACGCGCGATGGTGGGCCTGTGGATGCGGCAGCGTCAGCACCGGATCCAGACTGCGCACCACCACCCGGCCGTCACGGCGGCGCGACTCGGCCTGCACCACGTCCACATCGAGAGTGCGCGCACCCCAGCGGACTTCCCGGATCCGCCCCGCGGCCTGCTCCAGCTCCTGACCCAGGCGTAGCCAGTCCGAGGGTTCCATGGCCGGATCCTCGGCCACCAGCACGGCATTCAGGTAGTCCTGCTGCGGCACCCCGCCCCACGGCGGGGTCGAGTACACCGACGAGACCGCCACTACGCGCGGGCCCAGTGCCTCCACGACACTGCGCAGATGCGCCAGCCGGTCACCGAGATTGGATCCGATCGACAGGACAACGCGGGTCACCGCTCTACTCCTCCGGTTCGCGACGACGGGACGTGACTACACGGACGTCTTCGAAGGTATGCGGAATCGGCGCGAAAGGCTTGTGCAGCACCACTTCCACGGCCTGGATGCGCGGATCGGCCATCACCTCGTCGGCGATGGTCGAGACCACCGTCTCGATCAGATCCTTCGGCTCCCCGGCCACGATCCGCACCACCTGCTCGGCCAGCTCGCCGTAGTGGACGGTGTCGGCGATGTCGTCCGACTTCGCGGCGGCGGTGAAATCCGTCCACAGCGTCAGATCCACGACGAACTCCTGGCCGTCGCGCTTCTCGAAGTCGAAGACACCATGATGGCCGTAGACGCGCAGCCCGCGCAGTTCGATACGGTCACCCGGCGATCCGGCGCGATCGAGGCTCACAGCCGCTCCCCCGTCTCCCGCTCCCGCACATACCGCTCCCGCAGGCGCCGGGCCGCATTGGTGGTCGCGTCGACCACCGCGATGGCGTCCAGCGACGATCGGACATCGTGCACCCGCACACCCCAGGCGCCGTGCTCGGCGGCCAGTGCGGAAATCGTGGCCGTGGCGACCTCGCGGCCGTCCGGCGGGCGCGGGCCCTCGGCATCGGCCAGCAGGCCGCCGAGAAAACGCTTGCGGGAGGCCCCGATCAGGATCGGCAGGCCCGCGTCCATCATCTCGGTCATGCGGTAGAACAGGCCGCCCAGCAGCTCCCAGTTGTGGTCGGCGTTCTTGGCGAAGCCCAGGCCCGGATCCAGCACCAGCTGCCCGAAGTCGACACCGCCGGCGAGGGCGAACTCGACCTGCGCGTTCAGCTCCTCCCAGACCTTGGACACCACATCGTCGTACTGTTCGGCGGGACCGGCGTGACGGTAGTCCGCCTCGGCCCGCCAGTGCATGAGGATCCACGGGATCTTGGTCGCCGCAACGACTTTCACCATGTTCGGGTCGGCACGCCCGCCCGACACGTCATTGACCATGGACACGCCCGCCGCGATGGCGGCCTCGGCCACGCTCGCCCGCATGGTGTCCACGCTGGTCGGCACCCCGGCCGCGGCCAGCTGCCGGATCACCGGAACCACCCGCACCGCTTCGGTTTCCGGGTCGATGCGAATCGCGCCGGGCCGGGTGGACTCACCGCCGACATCGATGATGTCCGCGCCCATCTCGTACAGCTCGAGACCGTGCGCGACCGCCAGACCCGGATCCAGGTAGCGGCCGCCATCGGAGAACGAGTCGCTGGTGACGTTCACGACGCCCATCACCACGCACGAGCGGCCCCCACGAGGAACAACCAGGTTGGCCCCCCGTGTACCGCTCTCGGCCATGGTCGGTGCGCTCACTTTCGCAGAATGAGATCCAGGGCCTCCGCGCGAGAAGAGGCGTTGGACTGCAGCAGGCCGCGCACCGCCGAGGTGGTGGTGGAGGCGCCCGGCTTGCGGATACCGCGCATCGCCATGCACAGGTGCTCGGCCTCGATCACCACGATGGCGCCGCGCGGATCCAGCTTCTCCATCACGGCGTCGGCGATCTGGCTGGTCAACCGCTCCTGCACCTGCGGGCGCTTGGCGTACAGATCGACCAGTCGGGCCAGCTTGGACAGTCCGGTCACCCGGCCGTGCGGGCCCGGAATGTAGCCGACGTGCGCGACGCCGTGGAACGCCACCAGGTGGTGCTCACAGGTCGAGTACATGGGAATGTCGCGAACCAGCACCAGCTCCTGGTGCCCCTCCTCGAAGGTGGTGTTGAGCACCTCGGACGGATCGGTGAACAGTCCGGCGAACATCTCCCGGTAGGACCGAGCCACCCGGGCCGGGGTTTCGGCGAGCCCGGGGCGATCCGGATTCTCGCCGACCGCGATCAGCAACTCCCGTACGGCAGCTTCCGCACGGTCCTGATCGAACGGTCGACCGGTGTCGAGCGCGATCAGGCCGGACACGACACGATTGTTGGTGGCCGACAATCGACACCTCCTGTGTTGACTTGCCGCACGTGCACACGCGGCTTGGACGCGGTCGCCGAACCACTCGGGCGGATCCGGACGGGGGGCGTTCACCCAGCATCCGAACCCCGCCCGAGGCGGGCCGCGAACCCATTGAGCCTATCGGGACCGCGGTCAGCGACGACCGTTCGGTCCGTCCCAACCGTTCTTCTCGTCCTCGTCATTCCCGGCCGCCGGCTGCGCGGCCGGATGCTCCGGCTGCGAGTAGCCCGGCTGATACTGGGCGCCCGGCTGATAGCGCTGGTTGCCCGCGGGCGCCCAGCCGCCGTACGCGCCGCGCGGCTGCGGGGCCTGGGCCTCTTCCTCCTGCGGGGGCCAGCCCGGCGCCGACCAACCGGCCGGAGCGCCGTAGTCCGGACGCGAACCGTGCGTCGGCGCACCGTGCCGCGGATAGGCCGGAGCCTGCGGCAGCGGATAGCCCTGCGGCGCGGGCGCGGGATAGCCGCCGTACTGCGGCTGCGCGGAGCCGTAGACCGGTTCCGGATAGCCGTTGGCGGGCTGCACCACCGGATGCGACGGCCGCGAGTTCTCCTCCGGCCACGGCTCACCGCGCTCGGCGGCCAGCTCGCGCGGGGTCTTCACGGGCGGGCGATCGGATGGGGTGCGGTCACCGAAATCGTTGAAAGCCGTGATGCGCGGCCGCTTTTCGACCGTCGTCAGCACTTCCTCGAGATCCTTGCGGTGCAGGGTCTCGCGTTCCAGCAGCGCGGTGGCCAGGGAGTCCAGCTCGTCGCGGTACTCGTTGAGCACCGCCCACGCCTCGGTGTGCGCGGCCTCGATGAGGTTGCGCACCTCCTCGTCGATCTCGCGGGCCACCTCGTGCGAGTAGCTCGAGGCCATGCCCATGGACCGGCCCAGGAACGGGTCGCCCTGCTCCTCGCCGTAGCGGACCGCGCCCAGGCGGGCGCTCATGCCGTATTCGGTGACCATGGCGCGCGCGATCTTGGTGGCCTGGTCGATATCGGACGAGGCGCCCGTGGTCGGCTCGTGGAACACCAGCTCCTCGGCCGCGCGGCCGCCCATGGCCATGACCAGTCGGGCGATCATCTCCGAGCGGGTCATCAGGCCCTTGTCGTCCTCGGGCACCGTCATGGCGTGACCGCCGGTGCGGCCGCGAGCCAGGATGGTGACCTTGTAGACGGGCTCGATATCGGGCATCGCCCAGGCGGCCAGGGTGTGACCGGCCTCGTGGTAGGCGGTGATCTTCTTCTCGTGCTCGCTGATCACCCGCGACTTGCGGCGGGGACCGCCGATGACACGGTCGACCGACTCCTCCAGGGCCGCGCCGGTGATCACATTGCCGTGTTCACGCGCGGTGAGCAGCGCGGCCTCGTTGATCACATTGGCCAGGTCCGCACCCGACATACCGACGGTGCGCTTGGCCAGACCCTCCAGGTCGGCGTCGGTCGCGATCGGCTTGCCCTTGGAGTGCACCTGCAGAATCGCGCGGCGGCCGTTCAGGTCCGGGTTGCCGACCGGGATCTGCCGGTCGAAACGGCCCGGGCGCAGCAGCGCCGGGTCCAGGATGTCGGGCCGGTTGGTGGCCGCCATGATGATGACGCCGGTGCGCTCACCGAAGCCGTCCATCTCCACCAGCAGCTGGTTCAGGGTCTGCTCGCGCTCGTCGTGACCGCCGCCCAGGCCGGCGCCACGCTGGCGGCCGACCGCGTCGATCTCGTCCACGAAGATGATGCAGGGGCTGTTCTGCTTGGCCTGATCGAACAGGTCGCGCACGCGGGAGGCGCCGACACCGACGAACATCTCGACGAAGTCCGAACCCGAGATGGTGAAGAACGGTACCCCGGCCTCACCGGCAACGGCCTTGGCCAGCAACGTCTTACCGGTACCGGGCGGGCCGTAGAGCAGCACGCCCTTGGGGATCTTCGCGCCCAGCGCCTGATACCGGGCCGGGTTCTGCAGGAAGTCCTTGATCTCGTAGAGCTCTTCGATGGCCTCGTCGGCGCCCGCCACATCCTGGAATGTGGTCTTGGGCATGTCCTTGGACAGCAGCTTGGCCTTCGACTTGCCGAAGCCCATCATGCCGCCGCGGCCGCCGCCCTGCATGCGCGCCATCACGAAGATGAACAGGCCCAGCAGAATCACCATGGGCAGCATGAACAGCAGAATCTGGCTCAGCCAGGAATCCTGCTTGACGGTGGTGTTGACCTTGGCACCGGAATCCTGCGCGGCCTTGAAGACCTGCGCGGACACCTCGCCGCCGCCCGGATACTTGGCGATGAGCTTGGTCTCGCCCTTGGTGGCATCATTGCCGTTCTTCAGCGTGATGCGCAGTTGCTGTTCTTTGTCGTCGATCTGGACCGAATCGACATTCGACTTGTCCTGGAGCTGGGAAAGCGCCACCGAGGTATCGACGCTATGCCAGCCGCGCGTGTCGTTGCTGAAATAGCTGACCAACCAGATCACGAGCAGGAAGCCCGCGACTATGGCCAGGTTGCGGAACACAGTCTTGCGGTTCATAGAGCGTCGGCCGGCGGCCAGTCCTTTCCGGGGGGTGTATCCGGTTTGCCTGCGATGCTTGCGTGGCACGCCCGTTCCGGCGAACGGATGCGGACATGCCACGTTACCGCGTACGGTCTAGTCGTTACATCGCGCAGTTCGGCAGCTAGTGCAGTTCAACAGGTAAACGGCTGGAGAACGCGGGTGGTTCCCCGACCATCTGCGGCAACACACTGGGTCGATCACCCCCTGGTGTCGGACCGAGTGGTCACAATCATGGCATGGTCGTCTCATCGTGAGTGACGACACAACAGAGCGCAGGGGGTATGGACATAGTCGAGCTACGGACACCCACGGCGATTGTGCGTCATGGCAACGGGCGTTTGACGGTGCTGCGACCTGGAACCGACGGCGAGCGCGTGCTCGACGTGCCGGTAAGCGACCTGCTCAAGGTGCGTTTGAACCGGCGCGCCGATGACGCCGTCGTCATCGAAATATATTTGCGCTACCCGACCCCCGTCCTGACCGGCGTCCCCGCCGACCGGACCCCGCTGCCGGTGCTCATCGCCGAGCACGATGTGCCCGCCGCCACCGTCATCGTCGAGCGCATCAACAATCAGATCCTGGCCACCCAGCGACTGGACGTGGCCGCCCCCGACCTCACCCCGCCCGCGCCCTCCTGGGGACGCACCGGGCCCGCCCGCGCGGACGTGGATCGCGCGGTGCGCCGGATGGCGCCCAAGCGGGACGCCAAGCCGGCCGTCGCCGCGCTGCAGCGCTATGTCACCCCGGGCGAATACGTGCTGGAGACCGCCCTCGTCACCGCGCAGGCGCCCGCGCCCCGGGCTACCGGACTGCTCGCGATCACCACCACCCGGATGATCTTCGTCTCGCTGAGCTCGAGCAAGCGTTTCGCCCACGAGCTACCGGTGGCGACCCTGCTGTGGGCACGCACCACCGACGACGCCGAGGCACCGGCCACCCCGCTCGCCGAGTACGGCGTCGAGCTCAGCGACGGCAATCTGACCTGGCATTTCACCGGCACCGACCGGGCCGACATCGACCGGGTAACGGGCGCTTTGAATTTCGCCATCCAGCGCGAGGTGGCCGACGGCGCCGCCGGGCCGGCGGATCCGGGCGTGGCGAAGCTGTACTCCGAATGGGAATTGCTGGTCGAGCGGCATTCGCTCGGCATGGTCGACGACGCGCAGTTCCAGCGGTACGGACGCGGAATTCTCCGGTCCCTGCCCGATTGAGCACCGGGCGGATCGAGTGAAAAGGTTGGGGGGTCAAGCCCCCGAACCCGACCGGCTTATTCGTCCGATTGCAGCGCGATCCGCCGCCACGGGCTGGTGGGGCGCATCCACAGGCGCAGCAATTCCATTCGCCGGTCCACGCCACCGGATTTCAGTTCCGCGAGGTCCTCGCACGCCTGCCAGTAGGTCCACCCGGCCAGGTAGGCGTCGCCGAATTGCCGCCAGTTCCGGTATTTCCGCTGGGCCGGGGGCAGTGCGCGCATGAGGTAATCCCAGGCGACATCGGCGTCGAGGTAACCCGCGGTGTAGGCCATACGGGCGACGGCGACCACGCGGGCCAGATCCCATGCCTGGATGTCGGTGGGCAGCGGGCGGACCAGATGGTCGGTGAGACCGAGCTTGATGGCCTGCGACCAGATGTCGTAATCGCGGACCAGCGCTTCCGGATTCTCCATGCCGCGGAACGAGCCGACCTGCCGCAGGAACGCGCGGTGCCGATCGGCGCGCTCGCCGAAGCGATCCCGTTCAGGGGAGTTGATGGCCGCCATGACGAGTGGATGCACGAGCGCGTAGAGCGGGCCGTGCATGCCGTCCAGCAGCTGTTCCATCGAGGCCATGGCCTCGGTGCCGTCGGTGATGCCCCAGGCGCCCGTGAGGGTGTCGATGGCAAGTTCGCGGCGATCACCGAGGGGATGGTCGCGTTCGGGGCCGAGCAGCAGGGCGTCGTGGAAGGCGTCCCACCGGGAGGAGTAGAAGCCGCCGAGCGAGAGGGCGCGCAGTTCGTCGTCGGAGACCTGCGCGCCGGACCAGTGATCGTCCTCGCGCTGGTCCAGCTCCGGGTACGGAAAAGTCGTCAGCGTGGGCACGTCGCGGGCAGCCATACCCCGATTGTTCCCCATCGATCTTGGAGTGGCCCGCTATTCGCCGATCGCGTGTGCCACACCGGCCGCGTCGGGTGCGAATAATCGGCAAACCATTCGGTTCGGAATTCCGGCGGCCACTGTGCGCCATTCCCACGGGCCCCGCGCGACACACTCACGCAATTGTCTGAATCTTGCCCTGTCACAGCGGGTAATCGGGCGCTAACCTCTGGGGGCATGAGTGGGAACATCACCCTCCTCCGCGGGCTGAGTCCGGCCGCCACGGAGCAGGAAATCTACGCCGCCGCACAGGAATACGTGCGCAAAGTCGGCGGGGTGTCGGGATTGACGACGGCCACCAAGGCCGCGGTGGACAAGGCGGTGGCCGCTATTGCCGCGGCCACCACGCAATTACTGGCGGAATTACCCGAGCGCCCGGCCTCCGAAGGCGAGCCGCCCACCCGGCGACGCGCCGCCCGGGACACCGTCGCGGAGGAAGCGAGCTGACGCTCGCGGACTCACACGCCGTAGACCGCCACGCAGTCGAGCGCGACCTCCAGTCGCGTACCACGCTGGTCGAGAGAGTGACCGAGTAGTTCTTCTATGCGCTGAATCCGGTATCGCACCGTGTTCTTGTGCACGCCGAGCAGTTTCGCGGCCGCATCCGGGCTGCGGCGGGCTCGCAGGTAGGCATGCAAGGTTTCCCGCAGTCGCGCCGACTGCGCGTCGGGTGCGGCGAGTGCGCCCAGTTCCCTGTCGATGAGCGACCGCATGGCGGTCTCGTCGGATCCCGCCAGATAGGCGACCTCCACCTCCGAGTAGTGCAGTGCTCGCGGCAGGCCCGGGCGGGCACGCTCGGCGACCTGCCGGGCGGAGACCGCCTCGCGGTGACCGGCCAGGAAGCCGGCGGCGTGCGCGGCGGGCACACCGATCGCCACCCGCACGGGCGGGTCCACCGACCACACAGGATCGCCGGGCTCGGGCAGCGCGTCGTCCACGCCGATCCACGCCCACAGCGCGGTCGCACCCGAGGGCACGGTGAGCAGGCTGCCGTTGCCGAGCGTGCCCGCGTAGCGGGCCACGATCCGGTCGAGCCTTCCGACGGCCTCGCCGGTGCCGTCCGACGGCAGCGGCGCGGCGTCCTCGTCCGTCCACAGCACCAGCGCCAGATGCCGCTGCGACAGCCGGTATCCGAGCCGGCCCGAAGCGGTCTCGATATCCACCTCGGCGCCGTCCAGCAGGGCGCGCACGGTCTCGGCGCGCTGGGTCAGCGCGGCGCGCAGGCCGCGTTCCCGCTCGGCCATGTAGGTGTCGGTGAGGGCCTCGACCGAGGTACTGACCCAGCGGGTGGTGCGGTCGAAAAGCCGTAGCAGCACCGATCTTTCGATGTCCTGCGGCAGCTGCCGCTGTTCGAGCACCTCGGTCATGTAGTCGATGACCGCCTCCTGGCCGAGGTGGTAGACGCGCAGCAGCAGCCGCACGTCGTAGCCGCGGCGGGCGACGGTGCGGGCGAAGGCGTGTGCCTCCGGCGGGACCGGGTATTCGAACAGGTCCTGGGTGAGGCCGCTGAGCACGGCGACCGCGTGGGCCCGGCTGCTGGCGGCCAGGTCGCGGCGCATATCGCGGTCCTGCATCTCCGGGATGCGGGCGATGATGGCGTCGTCGAGGCGGGTGACGACCTGTTCCAGGGTTTCGGCCGGGAGAGTTTCCGCGACGAAATCGGCGATCCAGAGCCGGATCTCCGCCGGGTTCGCGGGCGTCGCCACGGGGCCCTCCTCCGAGGTTGTACTCAGAGCACAAAACCGACCGGAACAATTGACCCGATTGGCCAAGCATGGGCTCACAAAATTGTGTCACGATCATAGTCCAGTGAGCTGGGGCACAGCTCGCCGTCGCAACGTAGCGCACGTGGGGAGAGGCACATCGTGACCAATACCGAACCCGCCGCGGGCACCGCTCGCAAGACCGGGACCCGCAAGCCGGCCGGGACGGCCGTCAAGGCCACCCCGAAACCGGAGGCGGCCCCGGCGTCCGCCACCGAACTCGAGGTCCGCAATCCGGCGACCAGCGCACTCGCGGGCACGGTGCCGATCGATTCGGCCGAGACGGTCGCCGCCAAGGTCGCCGCCCTGCGCGCGCAGCAGCCCGCCTGGGAGGCCCTGGGCCCCGACGGGCGCAAGGAGTGGCTGCTGAAGCTGCAGGACTGGCTGGTGGACAACACCGATCGCCTGGCCGACGTGCTGCAGTCCGAGACCGGCAAGGCCCGCGTGGACTCGCTCATCGACCCGGCGTTCTCGGTCGACCTGACCGGCTACTACGCCCGCCGCGCCGCGAAATTCCTTGCCGACGAACACCCTTCGCCGCACAGCCCGCTGGCCCGGGTCAAGCAGCTGACCACCGTGTTCCGGCCCTACCAGGTGGTCGGCGTGATCACGCCGTGGAACTTCCCGCTGGCCATGCCGGTCATCGATGTGATCCCGGCGCTGGCCGCGGGCGCGGCGGTCATCCTGAAACCCTCAGAGGTGACACCGCTTTCGGCGGTCGAGCTGGCGCGCGGCTGGCGCGAGATCGGCGCGCCGCCGGTGTTCGAGGTGGTCACCGGCGCGGGCGAGACGGGCGCGGCCGTGGTCGGGAACGCCGACTACATCCAGTTCACCGGTTCCACCGCCACCGGCCGCAAGATCGCCGCGGCCTGTACCGAGCGGATGATCCCGTACAGCCTGGAACTTGGCGGCAAGGACCCGGCCATCGTGCTGGCCGACGCCGACCTGGATCGCGCCGCGCACGGCATCGCCTTCGGCGGGCTGTTCAACGCCGGGCAGGTGTGCATCTCGGTCGAGCGCGTATACGTGGAAGCGCCTGTCTACGAGGAGTTCCTGGCGAAGCTGACCGCCGCCGTCAAGGAGGTCCGCCAGGGCGTGGACGGCCGCCGGCCCCAGTACGACATGGGCGCGCTCGCCAACGAGAACCAGGCGCAGATCGTGCAGCGGCACGTCGAGGAGGCCGTCAAGGCGGGTGCGCGCGTCACGACCGGCGGCAAGCGCACCGGCGTCGGCACGCTCTTCGAGCCGACCGTGCTGGCCGACGTGGACCACACCATGACCTGCATGACCGAGGAGACCTTCGGGCCCACGCTGCCGGTCATGAAGGTGGTCGACGAGGCGGAAGCCATTCGCCTGGCCAATGATTCGATCTACGGCCTGTCCGCCTCGGTGTGGTCCGGCGACAAGGATCGCGCCGAACGCGTTGCGCGCCAACTGAACGCGGGCGCGGTGAACATCAACGACGTGTTCGCCAATATGTTCAGCTTCGCGCTGCCCATGGGCGGCTGGGGCCTGTCCGGCACCGGCGCGCGCTGGGGCGGGGCCAACGGCGTGCGCAAGTATTGCCGTCAGCAGGCCATCACCAAGCCGATCCTGCCCACCCAGACCAAAGAGCCGCTGTGGTTCCCGTATTCGCCGGCCAAGCTGACCATCGCCATGGGCGCCATGCGGGCCGCGGGCACCCGCGGACTGCGGCGGATCAACCTGCCCGCCATCATCAAGACCGTGCGGGGGATGTGATGACCGACTTCGGAACGATCGCCGGCAAGGTCGTGGTGATCACCGGCGGCGCGCGCGGTATCGGCCTGGCCACCGCGACCGCCCTGCAGGCCCTCGGCGCCAGGATCGCCATCGGCGATATCGACGAGACCACCGTCAAGGAGTCCGGCGCCGCACGGGGTTTCGACGTCTACGATCGGCTGGACGTCACCGACCACCAGTCCTTCGACGCCTTCCTCGACGAGGTGGAGCGCCGCCTCGGCCCGATCGACGTGCTCATCAACAATGCCGGGATCATGCCCACCGGCCGCGTGGTGGACGAACCGGATCAGATCACCCGCCGCATTCTCGACATCAATGTGTACGGCGTGATCCTCGGCTCCAAACTCGCCATCGGGCGCATGCTGCCGCGCGGGCGCGGGCACGTCATCAATATCGCCTCGCTCGCCGGCGAGACCCACATTCCGGGCCTGGCCACCTACAACGCCAGCAAGCACGCGGTGCTGGGCTTCACCGACACCCTGCGCGAGGAGTACCGGGGCACCGGGCTGCGCTTCTCCTCGGTGCTGCCGACGCTCACCAGAACCGAACTGGGATCCGGGGTTACGGCGCCCAAGCTGCTGCGCCCGGCCGAGCCGGAGGAGATCGCCGACGCCATCACCAAGCTGATCGTGGAGCCGCGCTCCAAGGTTCGCGTCACGGCGATGGCGGGCATCATCTCGCAGGTGGTGGGTCTGCTGCCGCAGTCCATGGGCGATGCCATCGGGCGCGCGCTGGGCGCGCAGAGCGCGTTCCTGGACGATGTGGACTCCGACGCACGCAAGGCCTACGAGAATCGGGTGCGCGAGTAGCTCACCGTAGGGTCGGCGGCATGGGTAGCAGGAGTGCGGTTTTCGCCGGATTGGCGACACTGGATCTCGCCTATGCCGTCGACCGGTATCCTGCCGAGGACTCCAAGACCCAGGCCGCCGACCTGTTTCTCGGCGCGGGCGGACCGGCCGCCAATGCGGCGGTGACCTACGCCTTCCTGTCCGGCGCGACACCGGCCCTGGTGACCGCGCTGGGCAAACATCCACTGGCGGAACTGATTCGCGGTGATCTGCACCGGCACGGGGTCACCGCCGTGGACCTCACGCCCGACGGCGATCAGCAGCCGCCGGTGTCCTCGATCATCGTCGCCACCGCGGCGGCCACCCGGACCATCGTGTCGCTGGATGGATCCCGGATCCACCCGGCCCTCGACGAGACCGCGGCCGAGGTACTCGACATGGCCACGGTGCTGCTGGTGGACGGTCACTATCCCGAGCCCGCGCTACGGCTGGCGACGGCGGCACGGGCGGCGGGCGTGCCCGTGGTGCTGGATGCCGGGCGCTGGCGTCCGGTGCACGACGCGCTGCTGCCGGTCGTCGATATAGCCATCTGCTCGAGTTCCTTCACTCCGCCTGGGGTACAGGCCGATTCGGCCGGTGAGGTGTTCGACTATCTGCACGCGGCAGGACCGCGGCTGGTCGCGATCACCGGTGGCGGTGGCCCGATCCGGTACTCGATGCCCGGCGGACGCGGCGAGATCCCCGTCCCCGCGGCGCCGGCGGTGGACACCCTCGGGGCGGGCGACATCCTGCACGGCGCGTTCTGCCATTTTCACGAGCGTGGCGCGGATTTCCCGGTCGCGCTGCGGCGCGCGGCCGCGGTGGCGACGGCCTCCTGCGGTTTCATCGGCACCCGGGAATGGATGCGGCACTTCGACATTCGATCGATCGGATAGCGCGTTCAGTCGATGCGATAGCCGTGTCCGGCCTTGCGCAGCACCAGATCGGCACGGGTGCGGGTGGATTCGACGAGGGCGGCATTGCGGAGGTCGCTGTGCGCCACCTTGGTCCGGGCGGCCTCGGGGGTGCGGCCGCCGCGAATATGGCGGCGCAACAGGCGCTGTTCGATGATCGGGCGCGGCACGTCCAGGTACCAGGCCTCGTCGAGCAGGGGGCGCACGGCAGCCCAGGCCGGGTGTGCGCGGTCGTCGAGCAGCAGGTAGTTGCCCTCGGTCACCACGATGGATTGGCGGTCGAACACGACGCCACCGGGGACCGGTTCGTGGAGCTCGCGATCGTAGACGGGCCAGGACACCGGCGTGCCCGGCGCGGTGTCGCGGATGGTGCGCAGCAGCGCCACAAAGCCGTCGGTGTCGAAGGTGTCGGGTTCGCCTTTGCGATCGAGGATTCCGGCGGCGCGCAGCTGGGCGTTGGTGAGGTGGAATCCGTCCATGGGCGCGACGTCGGCGATCGTAGCGCCGGCGGCCAGATTCAGCTCGTCGCGGATGCCGCGGGCGAGGGTGGATTTGCCGGCGCCGGGCGGGCCCGCGATACCGAGCAGAAACCGACCGGAATGCCCGTCGGCACGGCGGCGAACGCGAGCCGCCAACTCCGCCAACGAGGTTTCGACACTGCCACGTATCGCCACCCCTCCGAGACTACGGGGAATCAATGCCCGCCTTCGGGAATGGCGCGCACCAGCGCCTGCAGGTCCTCCTCCAGCAGCCGCGAGAGCCGGTAGGTGAGCACGAACGCCAGCACGCCGCCGACACTGATCAGCCGCAGCGGCACGATCACCAGCGACAGATCGGCGGTCGACACGAAGGTCACGCTGGCTACTGCCAGCAGCGGCACCGATGCGGCCGCGGCGAGATAGAAATTGCTGCGCCGGGCCAGCGCCGACAGCTGCCGCCGATCGGCGGGCCCCACCGAACCGCGCGCCAGCAGCTGCGGATACAGCGACCGCACCGCGTACACCATGATCAGGAAGAACGGATAGGCCAGTGCGATGGTCGCGCACACCACCTGCGCGGTGAAGAAGTGCGCGAAGGCACTGTGCGGCAACCGCGCTCCCATGCCCGCCAGAGCCAGCGGCCACGCCACCCCGGCGATCAGCCACATGGCGAACGGCACCCACACCGCCCGCTCCCCCATCAGCAAGGTGTCGGCGCGGGCGTGGGCCAGCTGGGCCGGGGTGTACCGATGCCCGCGGGCCAATCGGTAGGAGACGGTCAGCGGCCGCCGCGCCAGCCACAACAGCAGCAGCGCCGCCAAGGGGAAGGCGACCAGATTGTTCACCAACGCCACCTGCTCGAACCGCTGCTGGTCCACCAGCGGCAGCTCATCCACGATGAGACTCTGATTGATCCGGACGTTGTACCAGCTGGCCACGGCATTGGGCAGGCCCACGCACAGCATCGCGATCGGCACCGGCCAGCCGCGCAACCGGGCCCACAGCGTGTGCGGTGGCGGATCCACCAGGTCCCGCGCCCGAGAATCGAGGCACAGGTTCAGCTGTCCGGCCAGCTGGCCGCCGGTCTGCCAGCGGCGCGCGGGATCGGGCCGCAGGCACTCCAGTAGCACCCGCCGCAGCGCGGCCGGGGTGTCGGCGGGCAGGGTGTCCAGGGCGGCCGTGGACACGCCCGCCATCCGCTGAGCCAGCATGGCCCGCACCGCCCCGGCATCGGTCCCGGCGTCCACATCATCGAATGGCAGTGCGCCGGTGAGCATTTCCCACAGCACGAGTCCGAGCGAATAGATGTCGCCGCGGGTGTCCGGCAGCGGCGCGGCCGGATCCAGCTGTGCGGCCAGCGCCTCG
Organism: Nocardia sp. CA-151230; assembly: GCF_050942175.1. Classification (NCBI taxonomy): domain Bacteria; kingdom Bacillati; phylum Actinomycetota; class Actinomycetes; order Mycobacteriales; family Nocardiaceae; genus Nocardia; species Nocardia sp. CA-151230. The sequence goes on along the minus strand of NZ_CP192061.1, from coordinate 455,900 downwards.
GGCGACCGATACCGAAGCGCCCCGGCATCATTCGCGCTCGCTCCGAGGAACGACCCACTCCAGTACACCGGCCCCAGCGCGAAATCCGCGAGCTTGGGCACCCCCTCCGCCGTGAAGAGCACATTGCCGGGCCGGATGTCGCGATGCAGCACCCCCTGCCGCAACCCGTAGTCGAGTGCCTCCGCCAGCCGCCGTCCCACCCACGCCACGGTTTCCGGCCAGCTCAGCCCGGCGATCTCCGCCCGCACCCGGGACCCGGCCGGCCGGATCTCACCCTTGGCCTCCATTGCCGCGTCGATGGCCCGCAGCAGCAGTCCGCCATCGGCGCTGTCGCGCCCGGCCGTCGCGGATTCCTGCCGCAGCCGGGCCAGCACGCCGTCGACGGTGCCGCCGGGCAGATACTGCATGTACAGCAGCCGCAACGGTTTTCCGGTGCTGCCGTCGTCGATCAGACGCTGGTCGAAGACCCGCACGATGTGCTGGTGGTCGAGCTGCGCGACGGTGTCGGTGTCGCTGTCCGCGCCCGCCTCCACCCGCACCGCGACCAGCCGCTGCATGGACCGCTGCCGGGCCAGGAACATGCGGCTGTGTTCGCGGCCGCCGAGATCGGTGAGCAGGTCGAAATCGTCGAGGCGGCGGCCGGTTCCGATGCCCTCGGGCAGCACGGGCGGCGGGGGCTGTGGGGTGTCGCCGGTGAAGCGGCGGCGGATCTCGGTGGCCGCCTCCGGGTACTCGGCGGTGAAGCTGTCCACGTCCACCGGCCGGAAGCGGCTGCGGGCCACGTACTCCTCGCACACCAGGTCGGCGAAGTCCGGGCTGGTCCCCATCTCCGGGAATTCCCTGCGGTACTCCGCGAGCCGCTTCTCCATTCCGGCGCGCCGCCAGCGCTGCCGCATGTCCACCCGCACCAGATCGATGAGGACCGCGAGCCGCACCTGGTGCCCGTCGGGCAGGTAGCCGGCCAGGGGCGGCGGTTCGTCGCGGTCGCCGCGCAGGGTGGATTCCCAGTCGGCAGCGAAGCGGGCGAGGGCTTGCGCTGCGAGTTCACTCACGATTCGGTAACCGCCCCGTTTCCGGGCGCCCGCGACGAGGGGGTCGACGACACCACCCGCTCCAGCGCCGCCAGGTCGGCCTCCAGCGCCCGGAACATGGCATAGATCAGGACGAAGGCCGCGATCCCGCCGACGCTGAGCACCCGCACCGCGACGATCACCTGCGGAATGTCCTCAGGCGGGAGGAACGTCACGCCCGCCACCGCCAGCAACGGGACCGACGCCGCGACCGCCAGATAGGTGGTGCAGCGGTGGCCCAGCCGGTGCAACCACACCGCGTCCTCGGCGCTGATGTCCCCGTGCCGCAGGAACATCGGATAGATGCACCGCACCAGATAGAAGGCCACCAGGAAGAACGGATACGCCACGGCGATGGCCCCGCACACCACCAGCGACACCAGGAAGTGCACCATGCCGCGGGCCGGTAGGTCGGGGGCCGTAATGCGCAGCACCGTCGGGAAGGTGACGCCCGCGATCACCCACAGCGAGAACACCACCAGGGAGATGCGTTCCCCGGCCAGCAGCACGTCCGCGCGGGCTCTGCGGAGCGTCTCCGGGTCGTATTCGCGGCCCAGGCGCACCCCGCGCGGCACAAAGATCAGGGACCGGCACAGATAGGCGATGACGGCCGTCCCGAGCGGGAAGAACACCAGGTTCACCGTGGTCGTGGTGACCATCCAGGTGTGCATGGCCGACTCGGACAGGTGATTGATGATGAAAGCCCGGTTGTGCGCGATGTTGTACAGCGACGCCAGCAGGTTCGGCACCACGATGGCCAGCGTGACCAGCGGAATCATCCACGGCCGCAACTGCATCCGCCAGCTGTGCGGCGGCGGGTCGACCAGGTCGCGGGCACGTTCGTCCAGGCACATGTCGAGCTGTTTGGCCAGGATCCCGCCGCTGCTCCAGCGCTGTTCGCGAGCGGGCTCCAGGCAGGTGAGCAGGACCCGGCGCAGCGCGGCGGGGCAGTCGGGCGGCACCCGGGCGAGGGCGGCGGTGTCGACGCCGCCACGCCGCCGCGCCAGCATGGCCTCGAGGGTGGTGCGGTCGCCGTGGTCGCCGGGCCCGGCGGTGGTGTCGTCGAAGGGTTTCGCCCCCGTGAGCAGCTCCCACAGCACCACACCGAGGGAGAAGATGTCGGCGCGGGTGTCCAGGTCGCCGGCGGTGGTGGCGGTGCCGGGATGGCACGCGTCCAGCTGTTCCGGTGACATGTAGGACAGCGAACCGCCGAAGTACGAGACCGGGCCGGCACTGTCGATATTCCGGCTGAAGCTGATGTTGAAGTCGGCCAGTTTCGGTACCGCCTCGGCGGTGAGCAGCACATTCGCGGGCTTCACGTCCCGGTGCAGGACCCCGTGCCCGTCCGCGTAGTCCAGTGCCTCGGCCAGCCGGCGGCCCAGCCACGCGACGGTTTCCGGCCAGGACAGCCCGGCCAGCTCGGCCCGCACGCTGGAGTCGGTGGGCCGGATCTCGCCCTTCTCCTCCATGGCCGCGTCGACCGCGTCCAGCAGCAGCTGTCCGCTGCGTTGCCCGGGCGGGGTGGCCCGCACCCAGCGCAGCACGCCGAGCAGGGTGCCGCCGGGCAGGAACTGCATGTACAGCAGCCGCAGGCGGCGCCCGGATTCGGTGCGCAGGCCCGACATCAGCCGCTGGTCGAAGACGCGCACGATGTAGTCGTGGTCGAGCTGGGCCAGGGTCTGTGGCTCGGTGCCGTGGTCGGCGGAGATCTTCACCGCCACCAGCCGCTGCAGGGAGCGCTGCCGGGCCAGGAAGACCCTGGCGAACGCCCCGGAACCAAGACTGGTCAGCAGGTCGAAATCGTCGATGCGCTGGCCGATTTCGATGCGATCGAGCAGTTCCCCGGTCTCGGGCGTGGTGATCCCGCCGGTGGCCCGGGTGGGCTCGGCCGGTGCGCCGACCAGCTGCGAGGGATCCTCGTACAGCGTCACCTCACCCGGTGCGGGTACCCGGGTGGTGTCGCCGTCCACGGACGCCACGGTCCGGGTGGGCGCCTCGAGCCGCGTCCGGTCGGAGCGTTCGGACCCGAAGTCACCGCGCGTGGACTCGTCCAGCCCGGCCCGCCGCGTGCTCTGATCGTCGTCGTCGGCATTCAGCAGTTCCCGCAGCTCGGCCGCCTGATCCGGATATTCGCGCAGGCAGTCGCGCGGATCCACGCTCTCACCGCTGTGCCGGCGGATGACGAACTCCTCGTACACCAGCCCGGCGGGCAGATCCCGGTCCGCGAGTTCCGGGAACTCGGCGCAGTACTCGCGCAGCCGTTTGGGCGTGGAGACCTCGGTCCCGGCGGGGCGGCGCAGCCAGCGGTGGCGGATGTCCACCCGGATGAGCTCGATCAGCGCACCCCGTCGCAGCGTGGTGGCGTCGGGCAGATAGTCGGCGATCCGGGGCGGGGCCGCAGTGGAATCCCACGCCGCCGTGAAGGCGGCGATCGCACTTGATTCCGTTTTTGCCGAGTAACCGCCGGAACGGTGGTCGGAACCAGAAGCCATGTCCGCACCCCTCTGGCTCGGCACGGATGTCGTCGATCCGCACTGTCGATCCGAGGATGTCGTGGATTCCGAGATTGGGACAAAGAACCCGCCACACCCCACACCATCATCCCCGACTGCTAGCCGGAATGATAACTTGCGGCTCACGAGCGGATCACCCGATTTCGACACTAGGCGACGGGAAGACCAGCATGTACGACGAGGGCACGGCGCCAGGGGCTGAAATCGCCACAGCCGGCACCACCGAGGAGGTAGGTGTGGCACGCACCACGGCCGATTCCGACACCCCATCCGACCGTCCCCCCGTGGACCTGACCACGGCCACCGGCATCGCCGCGGCCGTCCAGAACGGCTCGATCTCGCCCGAGGACGTGGTCGGCGCGACGCTGGACCGGATTCGCGGCCGCGATCGGAAATTGAACGCCTTCAGCCTCGTTCGCGAGGAAGCGGCCCGCGCCGAGGCCCGCACGGTGGCCGAACGACCGGATCTGGACATGCTGCCGCTGGCCGGCGTGCCGATCGCGGTGAAGAACAATATCGACGTCGCCGGCGAGGTCACCCGGGGCGGCTCGCTGGCCGGTTCCGATACCCCCGCCACCGGCGATCACCCTGTTGTGCGGCGGCTGCGGGCCGCGGGCGCGGTTGTCGTGGGCCTCAGCACGGTGCCCGAATTCGGGCTCTGGGGTGTCACCGACGGCCCGGGCAGCATCACCCGCAGCCCGTGGAACACTCGCTACTCCGCGGGCGGCTCGTCGGGTGGTTCCGGCGCGGCGGTCGGCTCCGGCATGGTCCCGATCGCGCACGGCAATGACGGGCTCGGCTCGGTCCGCATTCCGGCCGCCTGCTGCGGCGTGGTCGGCCTCAAGCCCGGCCGCGGTCTGGTGCCCGCCGAGGTGGGGCTGGACTCGTGGGGCGGGATGACCGAGAACGGGGTCCTCGCAACCACGGTCGCGGATACCGCGCTCATGCTCTCGGTGCTCGCGGACCGCCCCGACCTGGCCGATCTGGAGACGCCCTCGACCCTGCGCATCGGCCTGGCCACCGGGGCTCCGACGCCACTCGGCCATATCGACCTGGCCTGGACCGCCGCCGCCGACAAGGCCGCCGCGGCCGCCTCCCGGGCGGGCCACATCATCGGCGTCGCCGAACTCCCGTACCAGGGCTCGACTTTCGCGCTACTGCTGCGCTGGCTGGGCAATGCCGCCCGCGAGGCCGCGACCGTCCCGCACCCGGATCGCCTGCAGCGCCGCACCCGGATACACGTCGCTCTCGGCAGGGCGGTGCTGAAGTCCGGACTGCTACGCCCGTCGCAGGTCGATCGCGTGGAGACCCGGCTGCTCGACTACTTCGAGCGCTACGACGTGGTCATCACGCCCACCCTGGCGACCCCCGCCCCGCGCGCCCGCCGCTGGCATTCCCGCCCCTGGCTGGCGAATGTCCTTGCGAACACGAAGTTCTCGCCCTTCACGCCGCTGTGGAACCTGGTCGGCTGGCCCGCGCTGTCACTACCCATGGGCCTGCATCCCCGCACCGGCACCCCGGTCGCGGCGCAGATCGCGGGCCCGCCCGGCAGCGAGTCGACCATCCTCCGGCTGGCCGCGCAGATCGAGGCCGCCCATCCCTGGCAGCGCGTCGCTCCCTGAGCGCACCCGGTCACGGCGCGCCCGGATACAGCACAGCGCCGCGTCACTCGGTGACGCGGCGCTGTTCTTCTGTCTCGATCCCGTACTCCCGGACGGACCGCGGCAACCTCCGACCCTCTGCCGCGACCGGTCCGGGCCGGGGCCTACTGGGCCGCGACCGGTTCCTTCTCGGCGAAGCCGCCGTCGAGGACGCGGACGGCGAACTCGAGGATGGTGGGGCGGTCGTCGTCGGCGCGCCACGCCACCGCCAGTTCGCAGGGAGCCAGGCCGGTGACCGGGCGGGCGGTGAGGCCGGGCCAGCGGTACATGGGGACATTGTTCTCGGCCAGCAGGCACACGCCCAGGCCGAGGCTGACCGCCTCGAGGCGCTCCTCGGCGGTGGCCGCTTCCGCGCCGATCTTGGCCTGGCGGCCGCCGCGGGCGTCCGCACCGAGCCAGAAGTCCCGTGCCGCACCGGCTTCGGCCGGCATGGCGATGAAGGGCTCGTCGATCAGGTCGGCGAAGTCGATGTGCTCCTGGCCGGCCAGGGCGTGGTTCTCGGGCAGCAGCACCCAGCGCGGTTCGGTGCGCAGCACCTGCCAGCGGTAGCGGCTGGTGTCGGGCACCGGCAGCCACATGAGCGCGAGGTCGGCCTGGCGGCCGGCCAGCCCGCTGGACGGGTCGGTCCAGGACGCGGAGTGCAGGGCGAGCCGGTGGCCGCTGGCGCTCTCCAGGTCGGTGATCAGGCCGCGGCCGATGGAGGACTGGATGCCGACGCGCAGCACCTCACCGGCCTCCTGCAGGGCGACATTGGTGACTTCCCACAATTCCAGAATCTTCCGCGCGCCTTCGAGGAGTTCCTTGCCGGCGACGGTCAGGGCCACGCTGCGCTGGTTACGGTCGAACAGCACGACGTCGAGCTGGCGCTCCAGCTGACGGATCTGTCGTGACAGGGTGGGTTGTGCGATGTGCAGCCGTTGAGCGGCGTTGGTGAAATGCAGTTCCTCAGCGACGGCGACGAAATACCGCAGGTCGCGCAAATGCGGGTCCATAGCCCCTTGCTATCAGAATCGGTCTTGATTTTCCAGCCGTATCTGACCCAAAAGTTTGCAACAGGATCAGAAAACAGCCGTCAGGTTTGTTACAGACAGCATAGGACTCCACCGAAACATTCTGTTAACCGGACCCGCGAATTCCTGGCCATTCGCCGACACTCCCCCACCCACCCCTTAGCGGACACTTGACCAGCAGTTACACATAAAGTCACCCCCACACCCGATTCCTGCTCGACGCGAGCGCTGACATCCAGCAACGACCACTCCCCCCGGCCCACGCCCCAAACCAGCCGACCGAGTGATTTTCGTCACATCAATGCCGAAAGCCGCTCCCGGTAACCGGCAGCGGCCTTCGTTTCGATCCTCGAGAGTTGTTACTCCCCGCCGTAGACCTTCGGGTCCAGGGTGCCGATGTACGGCAGATCGCGGTAGCGCTCGGCGTAGTCGAGGCCGTAGCCCACCACGAACTCGTTCGGGATGTCGAAGCCCACGGCCATCACATCCACCTGGGTGCGCAGCGCATCGGGCTTGCGCAGCAGCGTCACCACCTCGAGCGAGGCCGGGTTGCGGCTGGACAGGTTGCGCAGCAGCCACGACAGGGTCAGGCCGGAGTCGATGATGTCCTCGACGATCAGCACATTGCGACCGGCGATGTCCTTGTCCAGGTCCTTCATGATGCGCACCACGCCCGACGACGAGGTGGAGGACCCGTAGGACGAGACGGCCATGAACTCCATCTGCGTCGGCACGGTGAGCTTCTTGGCCAGGTCGGTCATGAAGAAGATGGCGCCCTTGAGCACGCCCACCAGCAGTAGGTCGCCCTCGGGGGCATCGGCGGGATAGCGCTTGGCGACCAGTTCGGCCAGTTCCTCGACCTTGTCGGCGATCTGTTCCTCGCTGATCAGCACCGACGCGATGTCGTCCCCGTACACGTCCGCTGGTATCCCTTCAGTGATGTCGACCCGACTCCGGGTTCACTCCGAACCGAGTATGAGCCTGCCATGTTCACGCGCGGCAACCAACCTCGTCCCACTGGCCGAACCGCCCACCGCGACCCCGCCCTGACCCCGCCACCGCGTGACCAGCGCCTCGACCGCCCGTAAATTGCTGTCCGTCAATGATTTTGCGCCACGCTCGAGCAACCATTCGCGGATCACACGGCGGCGGACCGCGGGGGCGGCAGTGGCGAGCATCTCGATTCGCAGCCCGTCACCGTCCCGGGCAGCTGCCAGCAACTCTCCGGCGAGCGCGTCCAGCACCTCCCCGTCCTCCCGCAGGTGCGCTGCCGTGCGCGCGAGCGCGGCGGCCACGCCGCCGCCGAGCACGTCCTCCAGCAGCGGCAGCACCTCGTGTCGCAGGCGTACCCGGGTGAATTCCGGCGCACTGTTGTGCGGGTCCTCCCAGGGTGTGATCCCCAGATCCGCGCACAGTTCGCGGGCCACGCTCCGCCGCACCCCCAGCAGCGGCCGCCCCCACGGCGCATCGAATTCCGGCATCCCCCGGATGGACCGCGCCCCCGACCCACGCGCCAGCCCGAGCAGTACCGTCTCGGCCTGATCGTCCAGCGTGTGCCCGAGCAACACCGGCAATCCCTGCCGGGCCTCGTCCAGCGCCGCGTACCGGGCGCGCCGGGCCGCCGCTTCCGGACCACCCGGGTACCGGGCCTTGCCCGCGCGGTCGCCGAGGCCCGGGGAGCGGCCGATGTCCGGGTCACGATCTGCGATGCCGAGGCCTGTCCCGGCACGCTCGACCGTCACGGTCAGTACCTGCGCCGACCGGCAGCCCAGCTTCGACGCCAGTGCGACCGCCGCCGCGGCCACCTCCGCCGACCCCGGCTGCAAGCCGTGATCCACCGTCAGGGCGTCCACCACATCCGCCTCCGCACACGCGGCTGCTGTCAGCGCGACCGAATCCGCCCCACCCGACAGGGCCACGGCGACCACCCCGTCGGGCGCGTACCGTCCCAGCCATTCCCGCACGGCGTGCCGCATCTCCAGTGCGGCAGGCGTCTCGGGCAGCCGGGGCCGATCGTTCACGCCCTGATCGTCGCACGCGGGCCTCGGGACACGGTGCGGCGGCAACGGCTCAGCCGAGGACGCGGGCGACCCAGCGCTGCGGTTCGCCGATTTCGTCTGTGCGGGGCAGGGTTTCGGGTTCGGTCCAGATGGTGTTGAACCGCGCCATGCCGACGGTGTCGACGACCTCGTCGACGAAGGCCTTGCCGCGCACGTACTGGGCGACCTTGGCGTCCATGCCGAGCAGTGCCCGCAGCAGCCGCTGGATGGGGTTGGCGGGGCGTTTACGGCGCTGATCGAAGGCGGCGCGGATGCGGGCGACCGAGGGCACCACGGCGGGTCCGACGGCGTCCATGACGTGGTCCGCGTGACCCTCCAGCAGCGTGCCGAGCATGAGCAGGCGGTCGAGAGCGTCACGCTGCGGTGCGGCCTGGGTGGCGCGCAGCAGCCCGATGACGCCGCCGGCCGGGTCGTCGCTGCCGCGGCGGCGCTCCTTCACGGCGTCGACGAGCCGGGCCAGCATGTCGGCCAGGGGTTCGTCGCCCGCCTCACCGAGCACCTCGACATTGCGGCGCATGTAGCCGGCGATCCAAGGGGCGGAAGAGAATTGGACCCGGTGGGTGACCTCGTGCAGGCACACCCAGAGCCGGAAGTCGCTGGGCGGCACGCCGAGGGCGCGTTCCACCGCCATGATGTTGGGCGCGACCAGCAGCAGCGTGCCGTCGGGCCCGGTGAACGGGTCGTACTGGCCGAGAATGGCCGTCGACAGAAACGCCAGCATGGCCCCCGCCTGCAGTCCGGCCGGTTTGCCGACGAGTTTGCCCTTCTCTCCTGGTTCCACGCCGCTGCCGGTGAGCTGGGCCATGGATTCGGCGGCGGCGTGGATCCAGCCGGGCCGGTCCACGATCAGCGCGTCCGGCACCACCGACCCGTCGTCGAGACCGCTGACCTCGCGGACCGGGCCCTCGGCACGCACCGAGGCCGCGGCGAGTTCGGCGACCGCGTGTTCGGCCGAGTACCGGGATGTCCGCGGCCCGGCGGGCACCAGCGCGGCGCCGGTGCGGGCGGCCACGTTCCAGTCCACGACACCCGTCAGGTTGGTCCGGGTGCGAGCAGGGGCCGCGGGGTTTTCGGATCCGGTCATATTCATCCACCCGTCAGGAGCAGCCACAGTTGCGCAGTGCGTTGGCGACGGCATCCAGCGCGGGTCGGCTCACCTCCGGCGGCCGATCGTTCGACATCAAGGCGAACGTCAGGACCCGTCCGTCGCGGTCCAGCACATAACCCACCAACGCACTCGAGACGGACAGAGTTCCGGTTTTGGCCCGGATCCACCCCGCCCCGTCTCGATCCCGGTCGACATAGCGGGTCGCCAGGGAACCGGTGCCGCCCGCCACCGGCAGGAAGTCCAGCAGCGGCGCGAGCGGGGAGCCGTCGGTGGTGGTCGCGGCCGGGTCGGCGGTCGAATTGCCTTGGGGACCGGCGCCGTTGGGCAGCGCGGCCACGGTCAGCACCCGGTTGAGTAGGCGCGGGGGAATGTGGTCGTCGGTCGAGAGTCCGCTGTTGTCGGCCATTTTCAGGCCGGTCAGATCGAATCCGGCGGCCTGCAGCACGGTCGTCATGGCGGTCACCGCGCCGGTGAAGGAGGCTTCCTGCCCGCTCGCCACCGCGACCTCGCGGCCGATGGCCTCGGCCAGCACATTGTCGGAGTGCACCATGGCCTGCAGCATGCGTTCCCGCAGCGGCGCGGACTCCACGGCGGCCAGCTGGTTCGCGCTCGCCGGGGCGGTGCCCAGCTTCACCTTGGCGGGATCAACGCCCAGTTCGGTAGCCAGCTTCCGGCCCGCGTCGAGGGCGGGAGTGGGTGTGCGGGGCGAATATTCGACCAGCGGGTCCAGGCGGCCGCCGTCGATCATGACCGGGTCCAGCGGTGCGATGGAGCCGCCCGCGATATCGGCGTTGTCCCAGCCGGGCGCGAAGTTCGGGCCCGCGTAGGCGGAGGTGTCGACCACGATGGAGTCCACTCGCTGCCCGGCGGTCTTGATCTGCGCGACCAGGTCCTGCAGTCGGGGCGCGTCCGGGTAGTAGCCCTTGCCGTCCGGCTGCGCGGTGATGGTCGGGTCGCCGCCGCCGACCAGCACGATCTCGCCGGGAGCCGAGCCGGTCACCACCTTCGTGGTGACCCGGTGATCGTCCGCCAGGGCGAGCAGTCCGGCCGCGGTGGTGAGGATCTTGGCGGTGGAGGACGGGATCATGCCCTTGTCCGGCTCCATGGTCCACAGCACCTTGCCGGTGTCCCCGTCGGAGACCGAGGCGGCGAAGATCCCGAGGTCCGGATTGCCGACCACCGGTCCGAGCGCGGCGGCCAGCCCGTTCGAGGAGGCGGCGGGCGCGGTCACCGGGGCGGGCGCGACCTGCGGAATCGGCTTCACGGGCGCGGGCGGATCGGCGATCGTCAACCCCCCGTGCCGGAATTCCTCCGTCCACGGCTTCAGGATCACCGCTACCGCCCCGGCCGCCGCCACCACGACGACCAGCACCAAAGACACCACGATCCAGGTTCTGCGCCGCCGCTTGGCCTCCAGACCACCGATGTTCTGCTTGTTCCGACCAAACACCTGCCGCTGTCTCCCTGATACCTGTGGTGGGGCTGATGGCTCTACCGCGGTCCACACTATCCTCGTTGCGCAGTCGTTCCCTTGAACGAGCTGGCGAGTCGGCAGCTATACCGCCCACCGAAAAGGAGATGACGTGGAGTTCGACGTCACCATCGAGATCCCCCGGGGTCAGCGCAACAAGTACGAGGTCGATCACGAGACCGGACGCGTTCGGCTGGACCGCTACCTGTACACGCCGATGATGTACCCGGCCGACTACGGCTACATCGAGAACACCCTCGGCGGCGACGGCGATCCGCTGGATTGCATGGTGCTGCTGCCCGAGTCCGTGTTCCCGGGTGTGCTGGTCGAGGCCCGTCCCGTCGGCGTGCTCATCATGAGCGACGAGGCCGGCATCGACGAGAAGCTGGTGGCGGTGCCCGCCGGCGACAAGCGCTGGGCCCACATCCAGGACGTCGAGGACATCCCGGAGTTCCAGCGCAAGGAGATCGCGCACTTCTTCGAGCACTACAAGGACCTGGAGCCCGGCAAGTGGGTCAAGGTCGAGGGCTGGGAGGGCCGCGAGAAGGCCGAGAAGCTGGTCGACGAGGCCTACGCTCGCCTGAAGGAGCAGGGCGGCCACTGAGCACCCGCTGACGAGGGGCGGCGCGGATTCCGCGCCGCCCCTTTCGTTTTCCCGAATCCCCGGTCCTACTCGGCAGCGGCCGCGAGCCCGGCGGTCGTGCGCAGCGGGACTTCCTTCCAGAACACCACCAGCACGAACGCGAGCAGGGTGACGGCGGACGTGGTCAGGAAGACCGTCGACAGCGATTCCGCGAATCCCACCTTGAACGGGTGTGCGAGCACGGGATCGAGCTTCTGGATCACCGAGCTGTCGTTCAGCACCCCCTGCGCCGCCGAGGTGTCGTGGTTCAGAAATCCTTGCGACAGCGCCATATCCGCGGGATTCCCGTCGTGCGCCCCGGCGGCGACGGCGTCCTGGAACTTGCGGTCCTTGCCCGCCTCCATCAGCTGCGCGCGAATATTGGGTCCGAGCCGATCGAACAGGATCGACAGGAACACTGCGGCGCCGAGCGTGCCGCCGATCTGCCGGAAGAAGGTGGCGGCAGCCGTGGAGACGCCCATGTCCTTGGGCGGCAACGCATTCTGCAGCGCCACGATGAGCGGCTGCATGAGATTGCCCAGCCCGAAGCCCACGCACAGCATGAAAAGCACCACGACCCAGAACGCCGTATCGGCCTCGAGGTAGTGCAGCAGGAACAGCCCGACGGTGATCATGGCCGAGCCCAGCAGCGTGTAGACGCGGTAGTGCCCGGTGCGCGAGATCAGTTGCCCCGACACCACCGAGCCGATCATCATGCCCAGCACCATGGGGATCATCTGCAGTCCGCCCAGCATCGGGCTCGCACCCCGGTCGGCCTGCAAATACTGTGGCAGCAGCAGGATTCCGCCGAACATGCCCGCGCCCACCACGAACGAGATGACCACGCCGAGCGCGAAGGTGCGATCGGCGAAGATACGCAGTGGGACGAGCGCCGCCTCTCCGAGCGCGGCTTCCACCAGGATGAAGGCGATCACCCCGAGCGCGCCGATCAGGTAGCAGACGATGGATCGCGCACTGCCCCAGCCCCATTCGCGCCCCTGCTGGGCCACGATGAGCAGCGGGCCGATGGCGATGATGAGCGCCAGCGCGCCCCAGTAGTCCACGCGGTCACGGGATTTCTCGCGCGGCGGCAGGCGCAGTACCCGGGTCACCACGACCAGGGTGAACAGGCCGATGGGCACGTTCACCAGGAACACCCAGCGCCAGCCCGCGATCCCGAGAATGCTGTGCTGCCCCGCGAACAGCCCGCCCAGCACCGGCCCGATCACACTCGAGGTACCGAACACGGCCAGGAAATACCCTTGGTACCTGGACCTTTCGCGTGGGCTCACGATGTCGCCCACGATGGTCAGCGCCAGTGACATGAGCCCGCCCGCGCCCAGCCCCTGCAGCGCCCGGAAGGCGGCCAGCTCGTACATGGACTGCGCGAAGGTGCACAGCAGCGAGCCGGTCACGAAGATGGCGATCGAGGCGAGGTAGAAGGGCTTGCGCCCGTACATGTCCGAGAGCTTGCCGTACAGCGGGGTGGCCAGCGTGGCGGTGATCAGATACGCGGTGGTTGCCCAGGCCTGCAGCGAATACCCGTTCAGATCGTCGGCGATGGTGCGGATGGCGGTGGACACGATGGTCTGATCGAGCGCCGCGAGCAGGATGCCCAGCAGCAGCCCGCTGAGGATCACCATTATTTCGCGATGGCTGAAGCCGCCCTCACCGGTCGACTCGCTCACCTCGGATGTAGCCATGGCCAAACCTCCGGTCCCCCGCCCAAAACGATAGGCCGGGAACCGGAGGCATGGGGTCCTTTTACGAGGCAGAAGCCCCTTGGGGTCACTTCCCCTTGAACTCCGGGGGGCGCTTCTCGAAGACCGCCTGGATGGCCTCGGTGAGGTCCTCGGACGGCAGGAATGCCGAGTTCCAGGCCGACACATAGCGCAGCCCGTCGGCGATCCTGCCGCGCTTGGGCTGGTCGAGGACGTCCTTGATGCCCTGCACCACCAGGGGCGGGTTGGCGGCGATCTCGCGCGCCATGGCGTGGGCGGCGTCCAGTACGGCCTGCTGGTCGGCGTACACGTCGTTGATCAGGCCGATCTTCTCGGCGCGGGCCGCGTCGATGTCCTTGCCGGTGTAGGCGAGTTCACGCACGTGCCCCTCGCCGATGATGCCCGGCAGCCGGTGCAGCGAGCCGATGTCGGCGACGATGGCCACCTTGGCCTCGCGCAGGCTGAACTTCGCGTCGGCGCTGGCCAGGCGGACATCCGCGGCGGCGATGAGGTCCAGTCCGCCGCCGATGCACCAGCCGGAGATCGCCGCGATGACCGGCTTGACGCAGTCGGCGACCGCGGTGACGGAGTCCTGCATGCTGCGCACGTGCTTGAGGAAGTCGGTGCGCGGCCCGGCGAGCGCCCTGTCGGCCAGCAGCGGCCCGAAGAGCGGGCTCATGGCCGGCAGGTCCAGGCCGTAGGAGAAGTGCCGGCCGGATCCGGTGAGCACGATGGCGCGGATGTCCGGGTCGGCGTCGAGTTCGCCGAAGATCAGCGGCAGTTCGCGCCAGAAGTCGGGGCCCATGGCATTGCCCTTGCCGGGACCGGTGAGCGTCACCTGGGCGATGTGGTCCTTGCTTTCGACCTCGAAAGCCTTCCATTCGGTCATCGGTCCAGCGTATCGGGGGTGCCGGGGGCGTGTCGGGCCGGTGTTAATCCTGTGCTAAATCTGCTGCGTCCCAGTGTCTTCGAACCGCTTTCCGGCGGACGATTAGCGGGTCCGCACAACTCGCCCGTCCCGTGTGTGAGGTCTGGATGTTGATGCATCACGGAATCGGCCTCGACCGCTTCAATACGCTCCCCCGCCGCCGCGCGATTCATGCCCTGTACGAATGCTGCTGCAATGTCACCTGGGCCCAGAAGATCGCCGACGGCCGCCCGTACCCGGGTTACGCCGCACTCCAGACGGCCGCCGCGGCGGAGCTGCACGCCCTGTCCGCGATCGACCTGGAACGGGTCTTCGATTCCTGTGCGCACCAGTGGGTTTCGCAGCGCACCGTCGAGGAGCTGGCCCCGATCGTGCGCGACCGCCTCACCGAGCTGCTGGGCCCGGAGGAGGGCTATCCCGACTACTGATCCCCGGCACATCCACCGCAATCGCTCTACCCTGGTTGCCATGCGCAGGTCCCTGCCACCGGTCGCGTCGAAGGTCTCCGACACCTTGATCGCGCGCGGCCATCACGGGGTGATCATCACCCAGCCCAGTCCCACCCACACCGCGCAGGAAGCCGCCGACGCGCTCGGCGTGACCGTCGGGGCGATCACCAAATCGCTGGTCTTCCTGCTCGACGACGATCCGGTGCTGCTGCTGGTGTCCGGCGCGCACCAGGTGCATCTGAGCCGCACCGGGGAGCGCCTCGAGGGTACGCTCTCCCGGGCGCCCGCGGCCATGGTCCGCGAGGTGACCGGGCAGCCCATCGGGGGTGTCGCCCCGCTCGGGCACCCCACCAATCTGCCGACCTTCGTCGACACGGCGTTGTCGCGGTATCAGGAGTTGTGGGCCGCGGGCGGACATCCGAACACACTGTTCCGCACCACCTTCGGGGAACTGGTCCGGATCACCGCGGGCCTGGCCATCGATGTGGACTGAGCTTCATCACCGGCGCGGGCCGAGCGCTGCCACCGGCGTGAACCGAGGAATTTCTTACAGGGTGGAATAACCGGGCGCTCGACCACGTAGTTTCGTGACGTGAGCGATTCCCCGACGCCCGGCACCGAGCTACACGTGCCCGACGATCTGAGCGGTATTACCGCGCAGCAGTACCGCGCTGCCATGCGGCACTATCCGGCCGGGGTCACCATCGTCACGCTCGAGTCCGATCAGGGTCCCGTGGGCTTCACCGCCACCTCGTTCGCGTCGCTCTCCGCGCAGCCGCCGCTCATCTCGTTCAATATCGCCGAGACCTCCTCGAGCATCGAGGCCATGGTGCGGGCCGAATCGCTGGTGGTGCATTTCCTGGGCGAGCATCAGAAGCATCTGGCCCAGCGGTTCAGCCGGACCGCCGAGGAGCGTTTTACCGACCGATCCCTGTGGACGACGCTCGGCACCGGCGAACCCGTCCTGCACGGCACCCCCATCTGGGTCCGCGCCACGGTCCATCAGCTCCTCCCGATCGGCGACCACACCCTGGTCATCGGCCTGGTCACCCAGGTGCACGACAAAACCGAGAACTCCCCGGCGGTCGGCCCGCTGGTGTATTACAACGGCGCGTACCACCGCGCCGAGATCGCCGACTGACTCCGGCGCCGACTCAGGCCGCGGCCGAGGCCGCCGTGCCGATGCCCAGCGCCGCCAGGATCGCCGCGCTCGCCTGCTCCAGCCGCACCCGGACGCGCGGCCGTCGCAGCAACTCCACCGCCCGCGCGGCCGCCACCGCCAGCAGGATCATTTCGATTGCCGCGACACTGGATTCGATGGCCCCGAGCGTGAGCGTGTTGAGGAAAGTCACCTGGGTCAGGAACTGCGGCAGCACCGCGAGGTAGAACAACCCCACCTTCGGATTGAAGACACACGACAGCAATCCGGCAGCGAACGCCGAGCGCAGGGACGCCGGCTCACCCTGCGCCGCCACGACATCCGCCCCGCCGGCCGCCGCACCCGGCCCGCGCCGATGCGCCAGCAGCGCCCGAACGCCCAGGTACACCAGGTAGATTCCGCCGATCACCTTGAGCGTGCGATACGCGGTCGCCGACTGCTCCAGCAGCGCCGCGACCCCGGCCGCGACCACGGTGGCCCACACGATCCCACCGAACGCCGAGCCCACCGCGGCCGCGATTCCGGGTCGCGATCCGGCCATCGAGAATCGCAGTACCAGAAAGGTATCCGGCCCCGGTGTGAGCGCGAGCAGCACACACAACCCCACGAAACTCAGTAGCAGCGGAAAACTCATGCCCTCCATGGCAACCCATCACCACGGCCCGGCGCAAGGGTGAGATCGCCGACCCTGCCCCCGACGAACAGGGTCGACGACGCCCCCGGGAATGACGAAGGCCGCCGCCCCTGTCGATCAACGGGGGTCGGCGACCTTCGGGGTTGCGAGTTTCAGTTCCGCGCGCTGAATTCCGCACCCAGCTCACGGAACAGGTCAGTGTTCATCGTGAACGCCAGTCGCGCCTCGTCGAGTACGCGATCGACCTCGGGGCCGTCGAGGGGAAGCCGGTCGAGGGCCTCGCGGTAGTCGCGCTTGAACGCGGCCGGGTTGGCGATGTCCTCGAAGACGTAGAACCGCACGCCGTCGCCCTTCTTGGGCAGGTCCCACAGCTTCTCGGCGGTACCGCGAATGACCTGGCCGCCGGAGAGATCACCCAGGTAGCGGGTGTAGTGGTGGACGACATAGCCGGCCGGCCAGTCGCCCGCGCACTCCTCGATGCGGGCGGCGTAGGCGGCGGTGGCGGGCAGCGCGCTCAGTTCATCGCGCCAGTTCGCCCCACCGAGGTGGGCCAGGTCGGCCTCCAGCGAGGCCAGCCGCGCCAGTTCGGGCTTGACGAACGGGCCCGCGACCCGGTCGGAAGCCAGTGCGGCGGAGTGCTTTTCGAGAGCGGCGTAGACGAACCAGAGCTGGGCGGTGTACCGGTAGAAGGCCTCCACGCCGAGCTGTCCGCCGAGCATGTCGCGCATGAACGTGGAGTGTTCCGCCTCGTTGTGCTGCTGCTCGGTCGCGGTGCGAATGAGCGTCGAGAACGGGGTGCTGGTCTCCAGCATGGTCGGGCTCCTCGTGGTCAACTCGGGGGCACACCACTTTGGCTACCCTAACTTCGACTCCGACCATACGCCCCAGCAACGATCGCGCGATTCGAACTTTGCGGCCCACCCGATCCAACTTTCGGACGATTTTTCCGAAACGGGTGTGCTGTTCACCACACCCTCTCAGGGCCGCTGCAGTTGATGTGCGGTCTCCCGCAGTGCGCCGGCGGCCCGCGCGAAATAGTCGAACAGCACCTCGAGCTGCTGCGGCCCGTAATCGGCGAACACCTCCGCCATCCGCGTCCGCTGCGGCGCGAGGACGGCATCGATCCGGCCGCCCGGATCCGGCGCGGGTTCGATCACCACCTTCCGCCGATCGGCCGGATCGGCCACCCGCCGGACATATCCGGCCCGCTCGAGCCGGTCCACCAGCCGGGTGACCGCACCGGTGGACAGCCCGGTGCGGTCGGCCAGCTCGCCCGCGGTCATGGATCCGGCCAGCGCGATCAGGTTCAGCGCGAAGAAGTCGGTCGGGCCGAGCCCGAGCGCCTGCGCGGTGGTGTGGGCGACCACGGCCTGCGCGGTCAGGTACTCGCGATAGGCGGCGCTGCCCTGCGACAGCAGCGTATATTTATCTGCATCCATGCAACTACTGCCTTTGTTCAGATACTTGTCGGATGCAGAAAGAGTAGCGCCACCATGGCCGACAGAGCCGCCAGCACCTCCCTGATCCCCATGCTCATCGCCGCGACCGAGAACGCCGAACCCACGGAAAACCGTTTACTCACAGACGATCTCGCCATCCGAATGCTGCCCGCCGGGCTGCGCCCGCTGGTGCGCCGGCCACGCGCCCGGCGCTGGCTGCGCGGGGTGATGGACCGGCAGGATCCCGGCATCTGGAACAGCCTGGCCTGCCGCAAGAGGTACTTCGACGAGCGGACCGCAGCCGTCCTCCGCGACGGCGCCGCAGCCCTGGTCGTACTCGGCGCAGGCCTCGACACCCGTGCCTGCCGCCTGGCCGCACCGGCAGGGATACCGGCCTTCGAGGTGGACCTGCCGGTGAACATCGCACTCAAGCAGCGGCGAATCCCACTGCCGGGCGCCGTCGTTCCGATCCCGATCGACTTCGAGCGCCAGCCCCTCGCCACCGCGCTGGCCGAGTCCGGATACCGCGCCGAGTCGACGACCCTGTTCCTTTGGGAGGGCGTGACCCAGTACCTGACCGAGCAGGCCGTGCGCGCCACCTTCGCGGCGCTCGCCACCGCGCCCGCGGGCAGCAGCCTGATCTTCAGCTACATCCGGCAGGACTTTCTCGACGGTTCGAACCTCGACGGATGCGAGTCGGCCTACCGCAGATTCGTTGCTGGGCAAGGTATCTGGCGCTTCGGGCTGCATCCCGGCGCGGTGTCCGGACTGCTCGCCGAATACGGCTGGCGCGAGCTCGAACAGGTCGGCGGTGCGGAATACACCGAGCGCTTTCTCGCACCCGCCGGCCGGGGCGGCGAACGGGTTCCGGACCTCGAACGATGCGTCTGGGCCGAGAAGGTCTGACCCCGCCGGGCCACGCCGGTCAGGGTTGACAAGCCCGCGACGCGTCTGCGAGTCTCTGCAATCAGGTCATGAGTACCAGTGCGAAGCCCCGGCTTGCTGGTCGGCAACCCTCCTCCGCGGTGGGGTGCTCCGGGTGACGACCGGGCCGACGTCCGACCGGGCGCGGCAAGCGCGGACTCTCGATCGATTCCTGTTTCCCCGATCGCGTGTCCATGAACCCGACGGGATTTCGTGATGACTGCTTTCGCCGACCAGACCTGTGCCGCCCTCGCCGCCGTCTCCGGCTGTGACCTGCGAGTCCCGCTCGTCCAGGGCGGGACGGCCGGCTACGCCAACTTCGACTACGCCGCCAGCGCACCCGCATTGCGGCAGGTCACCGACCGGGTCGCGGACCTGCTGCCCTACTACGCCAGCGTGCACCGCGGCGCGGGTTACGCTTCCCGGGTCTCCACCGACTGCTACGAGTCGGCCCGCGGTTCGGTCGCCCGCTTCCTGAACGCGACCGACGACCAGGTGGTGGTCTTCACCCGCAACACCACCGACTCACTGAACCTGCTCGCCGCCTGTGTGCCGGGTGACACCGTCGTGCTGGATGTGGAGCACCACGCCAACCTGCTGCCCTGGACCCGGCGCGGCCGCCGGGTGGTTCCGGTCGCGGACACCATCGAGGAGACCATCCAGCGCCTGGTCGCCGAGCTGTGCTCGAAACCCGCTGCGCTGCTGGCTGTTACGGGCGCCTCCAATGTGACCGGCGAACTGCTGCCGCTGGAGCGGCTGGCCTGGATCGCCCATCAGTGCGGTACCCGCATCCTGGTGGACGCCGCACAGCTGGCCCCGCACCGCCGAATCGACCTGCTCACCACCGGCATCGACTACCTGGCCTTCTCCGGCCACAAGACCTACGCCCCGTTCGGCGCGGGCGTGCTGGTCGGCCGCCGGGACTGGCTGGACGCGGCCGAGCCCTACCTGGCCGGCGGCGGCGCGGTGCGCTCGGTGAGCACCGAGGTTGTCGAATGGGCCCCCGCCCCGCAGCGCCACGAGGCCGGTTCCCCGAACGTGCTGGGCGTCGCCGCCCTGGCCGCGGCCTGCGACGCTCTCGCCGAGCTGGACGAGACCACCGTGATCGAGCACGAGCAGTACCTCACCCACCGCCTGCGCTACGGCCTGAAAACCGTTCCGGGCGTGAACTTCCTGCGGATCTGGCGCGACAGCACCGACGCGGTCGGCATTGTCGCCTTCACCGTCGACGGCTTCGAGCCCGGCCAGGTGGCCGCCTATCTCTCCGCCGAGCACGGCATCGGGGTGCGCGACGGCCGCTTCTGCGCTCACCCGCTGCTGTCCCGCCTCGGGGTCGATGCCGCCCTGCGCGCCAGCATCGGCCTGGGCACCACCGCCGCCGATGTCGACCGCCTCGTCGACGCCATCGCCACCCTGGTGGCGCGCGGCCCGGCGTGGAATTACGCCCGCACCGAGGGACATTGGAACCCGGTCCCCGAGACCCGCCCCTTCGGCAGTTCGGCCGCGGGCGGGGCTGCCTGCGGTTTCTGAACCGGCCGGAAGCCGGTCAGGGCACCATGTAACGGGCCGCGAGCACCTCGACGAGTGGATCGTCCTCGGCCACCGCGTCGAGCGCATCGAGGTCGACTTGCACGGAGAGCTGCCGGGTGTCCTCCTGATCGGGGTCCGGCGGCCCATCCTCCTCGAGCTGCCGGATCAGCTTCTGCCGCACGCGCTCCTTCAGCGAATCGCTCATACGCAGAGCATGCCCCGCCTAAACGGGCGCGATCCAACTACCCCACGGTGTGTTCCGCACAACCGTGAAGACCAGGAGAAATGCCAGCGCCACCCACACCGCGTACCTGGGCAGCACCTGCGGTAGTCGCGGCGGCACCGGATTGCCCCGCCACCCGCGCACCACCCAGGCGCCCCACCAGGCGATGAAGCCCAATGTCAGCGGGAGCAGCAGCACATTGCTGTGGATGGCGTCGAGGATCCGGCCATCGGTGAGGTTGTGCAGCCCGCGCAACCCGCCGCAGCCGGGGCACCAGTATCCGGTCAGTTCGTAGAACGGGCACACCCCGTAGGACCCCTGCACGTGCGGATCCCGGAAGTGCAGCAGCGCCAGCCCGCCGGCCGCCGCCCCACCGGTCAGCAGCGGTAGCCCGACGCCGAGCCACCGCAGCCGGGCGGGCGTTTCCATGACTGCTGCTGCCGTGGTGTCCACGACCATCAACGGTAGCCGCACCACCACCGCCCTGCCAGGTCGCACCGAACTTCGCACCCGGGAGAAGTCGAGCCTGCTTGGGTATGCTGCCCCGGCAATCGTTTTCGAGTTCGGGGGACCTCACTCATGTCACAGCAACCAGGTGGCGCGGCGCGCCGCGCGATCGCCATTGTCGGCGCCATCGCCGTGCTCATTCTCATCCGAGTCTGCATCAACGTCGTCGACCGCGCGTTCGGCCTCATAGGCCTGCTGTTCGTCATTCTCATCAGCGGCGGCGTCTGGTTCGCGCTCAAGAAGAAGCGCGAGAACGACCAGGCCGCCACGCCCATGTACACGCCGGCGCCGAGCCCCTACGACCAGGCGAGCACCCCGGTCCACGGCTACCCGGCCCCGGTCGGCTCCTTCTCGCCGCCGACCGGCACGCCCGACCAGGGCTACCCGCCGCCGAACGGCGCGGCCGCGCCCGGCTACGCCGCACCGCCGTCCTACCCGCCCGCCGCGAATACCGTTCCGTCCCAGGGCTGCGCGCCGCAGGGCTACCAGCCGGCGCCGAACCAGCCCGCGCCGCAGCCGAATTACCAGGCTCCGCAGCCCCAGCCGGGCTACCCGGCGCCGAACCAGCCGGGTTATGCCGCGCAGCCGTCGAATCAGTATGCGCCGCAAGGTTATCCGCCTCCGTCCGGCGGCGCCCAGCAGCCGGGCTACGCGCAGCAGGGCGGCTACCAGCAGCCCGCGCCGCCGAATTACCCCCAGCCTCACCAGCACTAGTTCATCGCGCTCGGAACGGCCCGCCCCGGATTCGATCCGGGGCGGGCCGTTCGCGTTCCGGCGTCAGCGGATCGGCGCGCGCTCCACCACCGGAGCGGTCAGCACCCCCGCCAGCATGTCCACGATCTCGCCCCACGCCGCCACGTCACCCGCGGCCACCCGGCCGGCCTCCACGGCCCGCTCGTGGTCGGCCAGCAGCGCGAACAGCACGGTCGGAAGCGCGCGTAACCGCCGCAGCCGCAACCGTTTCGGCAGATCGGTGAGTTCCCGCTCCAGCTGCTGCATGATCACCCGCACCGAGGTGCGCCGCGCGGATTCCAGATTGGCCGCGTCGGTGACGGCCCGATGGGTGTGGATCTGTTCGAGGAACCGCGCGTAGTGGTTGATCCCGTGCCGGTCGCTCAGCTCGAGCATGGGAATGACCAGCGCCTCCAGCAGGTCGTGCACGCCCGTCGCACCGGTACCGGCCTGTTCGGCCAGCAATTCCAGCCGCCGCACCTCCAGGGTGGCCAGCCGGTGTTCGACCACGGCCTCGATAAGCCCGTCGCGGGAGCCGAAGTGGTACTGGATCGCGGAGTTGTTCCGCTGTCCCGCGGCTGCCGCGATATCGCGCAGCGGCACCGCCTGCCCACGCTCGGCGATCAGCTGTTCCGCCGCGAGAATGATGCGCTCCCGCGCTTCTGTCACTGCCATTCGTACACCGTCACTGCTACCTGCCGCCGGTCCTTGCCACAGTCTGCACCATAGCCGTTCACCAGCGGATAAAGAACTTCTCCTTGACGATTAAGAACAAATGCTTAAGGTTGCTTGTGACTGTCGTCACCCCCAGAAGGACTGAATTCGCGATGATCCTGGACACCTTCCGACTGGACGGCCGCGTCGCCGTCGTGACCGGCGCGGGCCGCGGCATCGGCGCCGCCACCGCGCTCGCCCTCGCCGAAGCCGGTGCTGACGTGGCCATCTCGGCCCGCACCGCCGCCCAACTCGACGAGGTGGCGGGCAAGATCCACGCGCTCGGCCGCCGCGCCATCACGGTCCCCGCGGACCTGTCGGATCTTTCCGCCGTCACCGCGCTGGCCGAAACCGCCGCCGCCGAACTCGGCCGCATCGACATCGTGGTCAACAATGTCGGCGGCACCATGCCCAATACCTTCCTCACCACCACCCCCGAATTCCTCGAGGAGGCATTCCGTTTCAATGTCTCCACCGCCCACGCCCTCACCCAGGCCGCGGTGCCGCACATGCTGAAGAACGACGGCGGCTCGGTCGTCAATATCTCCTCGATGATGGGCCGCTCCCCCGGCCGCGGCTTCCTCGCCTACGGCACCGCCAAGGCCGCCCTCGCGCACTGGACCCGGCTGGCCGCCGCCGACCTGTCCCCCCGCATCCGGGTGAACGCCATCGCGGTCGGCTCGGTGCTCACCTCCGCGCTGGAAGTCGTTGCACAGCAACCGGAGATCAAGCAGCAGATGGAGGACGCCACCCCGCTGCACCGGCTCGGCGAGCCGTGGGAGATCGCCGCCGCGATCGTCTACCTGAGCTCCCGCGCGGGCGGGTACATCACCGGCAAGGTGCTCGAGGTGGACGGCGGCATCGCCGCGCCCAACCTCGACCTTCCCATCCCCGACCTGTAATCCGCCGCGCCGCAGGAGTTTTCCCATGAAGTACCGCGTAGTCCAGTGGAGCACCGGCAATGTCGGCCGCCGCACCCTGCGCTCCATCATCGCCCGCCCCGAGCTCGACCTGGTCGGCGTCTGGGTCTCCAGCGCCGCCAAGGCCGGCAAGGATGCGGGCGAGCTGGCCGGTCTCGACCGCGAGATCGGCGTTACCGCAACCCAGGACGCCGAGGCGCTCCTGGCCCTGAAGCCCGACTGCATCGTCCACACCGCCATGGCCGACGACCGCCTGATGGAGGCGGTGGAGGATCTGAAGACCTTCCTCCGTGCCGGCATCAATGTCGTCTCCAGCAGCCCCGTCTTCCTGCAATTCCCCTACGGCACCCTCCCCGACGAGGCCATCGCCCCGATCCTGGAGGCGGCCGAGGAGGGCGGAGCCTCCCTGTGGGTCAACGGCATCGACCCCGGCTGGGCCAACGACTGGCTGCCCCTCCTCCTGTCCAGCGGCTCCGAGCGCATCGACAAGATCATCTGCTCGGAGGTGATGGACTACTCCACCTACGACAACCCCAAGGTCCTGTTCGACATCATGGGCTTCGGCAGCGCCCTCGACGACCTGCCGCTACTCCTCCAGCCCGGCGTCCTCACCCTCGCCTGGGGCAGCGTCATCCGCCAGCTCGCCGCCGCCCTGGACATCGAACTCGACTCCGTCACACAGCATTTCGAGCGCCTACCAGCGAGCGAAGAGCTGAAGGTGGGCAGCCGCACCATCGCCGCCGGCACCGCCGCCGCCCTCCGATTCCAGGTGCACGGCATCAGTAGGGGCCGTGAGGTCCTCACCCTCGAACACACCACCCGCCTGCACCCCGACCTCGCCCCGGACTGGCCCCAACCGGCCGGAAAGGGTTGCTACCGAGTGGAAGTCAAGGGCGAACCCGACTACCTGCTCGACCTCCAGCTCTACAGCAACGGCGACCACGCCGAAGCCGGCGTCGTCGGCACCGCGGCCCGCCTGGTCAGCGCCGTCCCCGCGGTCGTCCAATCCCGCCCCGGCCTCCTGACCGCCATGGATCTCCCCCTGACCACCGGCCGCGGCCTGGTCTCCTGATCCCCCAACGACAAAAGGTGAGGACCGACAACGGTCCTCACCTTTTCCTTCGAGCCGCCCGGCGGAGATCATCGGGTCCAGCCGCCCGCCGCCGTCATGACGGTTGATCGCCGCCGTTGCGTTCCCGGAAGAGCTGGTATACCGCGATGGCATCGTCGCGCGGCTGGTAGCGCATGGGCAGACGCCGCTGGTCCCAGGGCTTGGCGATTTCACCATAGAAAGTGCTGGGTTCGAAGTACTTGTCGCTTCCACCGGCCATATACGGCGCGCAGTCCTCGCGGGTGGCCAGAAAGACGACCTGATCGGGCGCGCAGTGATACAGCGCGGCCAGGCACATCGGGCACGGATGGGCGATGGCATACACCGTGCATCCGGTCAGGTACTCCGTGCCCAGCTTCCGGCACGCCTCGCGGATGGCGCGAATCTCCGCGTGGTCGGTCGGGTCGTGAGTCGCAGCGACGCAATTCCTGCCTTCGGCGAGGATTTCGCCGTCCTTGACGACGACGGTGCCGAACGGCAGCCCGCCCTCGGTGACGCTGGTACGAGCGATCTCGATGGTGCGCTGCACGAAATCCATCGTCGAATCCGTCATCAGCCGACCGATTCCGGGCGGATTACCGCGCCCGCGGCGACGTCTTCCATCCGCGCCGGGCCGGTTCCCTTGGCCGGGTCCGTCTTCCACGGCCAATCGTTGGAATGGAACGGCGCCAGGGTCGGCAGCAACGCCTTCTTGCCCCGTTCGGCCATCTCCCGCTCGATGGCCGCCCGGCCGCCGCCACCGAGCAGTTCGACGTCCATGAGGAAGTAGTCACGGAAGAAGACCATGCCGAGCGAACGGTCGGCGACGATGCGGCCGAGCACGTCGAGCATCTTCTCGGGTGTGGTCTCGAATTCCGGCGTCTCGACGAGCAGCAACCGATCGCCCATCGTCTCGGTGCCCATGAACTGGACGAGAATGCTGTACAGGATGTTGTTCTGACGTGCGATGTACAGCGAGTTGCTGACTGCGTAGGTGCGCTCCCAGTCCGTGCCGAGTTGCTCCTTCCACCCTTCGATGACCTTCATCCAGTGGCCCACCTGGGCGCCCGAGCCGATGCCGATCGACTTGGCCGAACGCGGTACGACGCCGCGGATGTACTTCTCGACTTCGTCGTAGCTGTAACCGCCCTGCGCGAGGCACTCGTCCATGAAGGTCAGATTGCGCTGCAGAATCTCGCGGAGGAGGGAGCGGTCGTCCTCGGAGATATCCAGGGCGGCAAGGCCTTCGAGGGCCGTCCGATGCTGCGCCCGGTACATCTCGAGCGGGGCCCGCCACAGCTGATTCGCGTAGGCATCGAACAGGTACGGAGAGACGATCTCGTAGATGGCCATGGTGCTGTGACCCACCGACTTGGCCAGCTGGTACACGATCGGCACCGGCGGCGCGTATTCGGGCTCCCGGCCGGGCCGGTAGAGGATCATCTGCCCGCCTTCGCCGGTGAACAGCGCCAGGATGATGGGCACCTGGTCTCGCATGTTCTGCTTGAATTTCACCAGGGATGTCTCGTAGAGCTGCAACATCGACTCGTTGAGCGCGAGGACCGCGTGCTCGGCGACGGTGCGCGCACTCGCGGGCGGCTCGTCGGCAACGACCGGGCGCATGAATTCCGGGACTGTGTGGCCATTGGATTCGGCCATAACGATCACTCCTCCTTCTCACGGCAATTTCCAGAACACGACGGTCACCAGCCAGAACACGGCCGCCCAGAACACCATCACCGCGGCGATCAACAGGGCGCCCCGCACATTGGTCGCCGTGCTCGGCGCATCGGGGTCCGGGTGCAGCCACCGTTCGAGCAACGGATTCACATAGAACGGCATCGTCACGAAGGTCATGACGAAGCTGGACAACAGGTTTCCGATCAGCATGCCCAGCCACATCGGGAGCCGCGCCGACGCCAGCGCCAAGGTGAGCAGCACGACCGTCGGATACAGGCCGACCCACACCGCGATCGACGTCTTGGTCCGCGACGGCGTCCGCGCCCGGCCCCCCTGCTCGTCGAACTCGAACCAGCTGCCGAACGAGTTGTCGATCGTGCGCAATCGAAAGTCGCTGAACCGCTTCCCTTCGTCGAGCAGCTGCCGGCGCTCGGCCGAGGTCAGCCACCCGTCCAGGTCAGCGGCGGTGTCGTAGCGGTAGAGCATGGTCCACTCGTCCTGCACGCCCTCGATCGGCCGGAAGATCTCGGCACCCCGGAAACCCGGAAACTTGTTCTCCGCCAACCGCAGTCGCTCCTGCCAGGCCAGGAACTCGTCGATGTGCTCGGGCGGGACCCGATGGGTCACCACGGCCGTGACGAGGGTGTCGGGCGGCGCGGCACCGCCCGTCACGATCTGCTGCGTGGGTGCGCCCTCGAGGTAGCTCCGGCCTTCGGCGAGCCGGTCCTGACGCGTGGCGCTGTTGATCCACGCGCGCAGATTCGGGATCGAGTCGAAGCGGTAGATCACCGACCATTGCGGCTGCACGGCTGTCGGCGGGTTGACCTCGGCAGCGATGAATCCCGGATAGCTCGACGCCATGCTGTTCAGCCCGTGTTGCCAGGACAGGAAGGCTTTTTCGCAGCCGGGACGGACCGTTTCGCCGATGATGACGGTGGCGGCGTTGATGGCCGACTGCTCGCGGGTCATCGATGTCTCCGGCACTCAGCCGGTCGAGGTCGCCCGGACCGGCCGCAGGGACCTGAAGATTCGGTCGGGAGTGAGCGGCAGTTCGCGATATCGGACACCGGTCGCGTCATACACCGCGTTCGCCAGTGCCGGCGCGACCGGGTTGATGCAGCACTCGGCAATCCCCTTGGACCGCAGCGGCCCCACCGAGTCGGTCGAGCCGACCAGGATCACCTCGGTGCGCGGAACGTCGGAGTAGGTGGGTATGCGGTAGTTGCGCAGCGTCGGATTGGTCATGACGCCGTTTCCGTCGACGAGATAGTTCTCGGTCAGCACGAAGCCGAGGCCTTGGGCCACACCGCCTTCGATCTGCCCGCGCACCTGTGCGGGATTGATGACCACCCCGGCGTCGGTGGCCTGCACGCTGTAGAGGATGCGGATCTCGCCGGTCACGCGATGCACCGCGACTCGGAAGGCCTGCGTGTTGTAGGCGAGGCTGCGCGGCGAGCCGTACGCCTTGCGCGATTCGGTCAACCGCGTACCCCGGCGGCGGGCGGCCGCCGCCAATTCGGTCAATGCGACGCGGGTGTCGCCACAGCGCACGGCATCGTCATCCATGGCGCACGAGACCGAGTCCACCCCGGTATGCGTGGCGGCGAAGCGCACAATCCGGTCGCGCAACGCCGCGGCCGTCCGCTGCACCGCATTGCCGGCGACGAACAGCCCCGCGCTCGCGAATGCTCCGGTGTCGAAACCGGTGTGGTCGGTGTCGGCCTGGACGAGCCGGATCCGTGCCGGAGTGGTGCCCAGTTCGGCCGCGGCGATCTGAACGTGCGCCGTCGGTGTCCCCTCACCGAATTCCACAGTGCCCACGGCGATCTCATAGATGCCGTCGGCGCCCAGGGTGGCCAGCCCGACCGAGACATGTTCGGTCGGCGGTGCGGTTTCGTGCATCGATGTGGCTGTGCCGGTGCCGATCTGCCAGTCCTCCCCCAGCGCCTGCCCGTCAGGGTGGGCACGCAGCGCGGCGTCGACCCGGTCGATGCACGCGGCCAGCCCGTCCTCCGTGAACGCCACATCGTTGGCCTCGTCCTCGATCGACAGCAACGCGTCACCGGGCCGAACGATGTTGCGGCGGCGCAGCTCCAGTGGATCCATGCCGAGGGCGACGGCCAGCTCGTGCATCGCCGACTCCACCGCGAAGACCGGCTGAGTCATGCCGTAGCCGCGCAGTGCGCCACTGGGCACGGTGTTGGTGTAGACCGAGTAGCCGTCGAATTTCTTGTTGGGACAGCGGTACATCGCGATCGCGCCGCCTCCGGCGAACAACGTCTCGCCGGCGTGGTTGCCGTAGGCACCGGTATTGGAGACATTGCGGAACTCGAAAGCAGTCAGTGTTCCGTCGGACCGCGCCCCCAGCTTCACCGTGATCTTCATCGGATGTCGCGGTGAGGCAGTGGTGAACTCCTCCTCGCGTGTGTATTCCAGACAAGTCGGCCGGCCGGTGTCCAGCGTTGCCAGCGCCACCAGATCTTCGCTGATCACTTCCTGCTTACCGCCGAAGGCGCCGCCGACGCGCTTGCAGAACACCCGAATCTGATCGGGACGCAGGTCGAACAGGTGGGCCAGCTTCCCCTTGGCGATCCACGGCGATTGCGAACTGGTCCGCACATGCAGCCGGCCCGCCTCCATCCAGGCGATCGATCCGTGCGTCTCCAGATGGGCGTGTTGCACCCGCGGTGAGACGTACGTACCTTCGTGAACGACGTCGGCTTCGGCGAATCCCTGTGCGACATCACCGATTTCGCCGTGCAACTCGACGAGGATGTTGTGCACCGGGTCGTGCACGAACGGGTCGTGGGATCCGTGCAGCTGCGGCGCACCGGATTGCATCGCCTGCTCGGGATCGAATACCGCCGGCAGCACCTCGTACTCGACGGCGACCTTGCGACAACCCTCTTCCGCGGCGCCGATCGATTCGGCCAGCACCGCGACCACCCGTTGACCGACGAAGCGCACCACATTGTCCAGGATGTAGGTGTCGTCGGGGTCGACGAGATGATCTGTGTGGATCGCGGTGGAGAACAGCCTCCGGGGCACGTCTTCCCACGTGTACACGCGGTGCACTCCGGGCACGGCCAGCGCTGCGGACTTGTCGATGGAGACAATGCGCGCATGGGCATGGGGTGAGTGCAGCACCTTCAGGTGGAGCATGCCGGGCAGCTCGGTGTCCATTGTGTACTCGGCGCGCCCGGTCACCACATCGGCCCCGTCCGGCGTACCGACACTCGTACCGATCGCTCGGCCCGGTGCGGCGACTTCGATGGCAGCCACGCCGTTGACCGCGTCTTCGATTGCCCGATAGCCGGTGCAGCGGCACAGGTTTCCCTTCAACGCGTGCGCCAGGTCCTGCTTTTGTTCGTCGGTCAGGGCGGATGCCGTCATGATCATGCCCGCTGTGCAGAAGCCGCACTGGAATCCCGGCGCCTCGAGAAACTGCCGCTGCATCGGGTGCATGTCCTCGGGTGAACCGAGCCCCTCGATTGTCGTGACCTCATGCCCGTCGGCACGGAACGCCGGCGTGAGGCAACTGTGCACCGGACGACCGTCGAGCCAGACCGTGCATGCACCGCAGTCACCGGCGTCGCACCCCTTTTTCACCCCGAACCAGCCCAGGTGACGCAGAAAGGTCCGCAGGCACTGACCGGGCTGCGGCTCTTGGGAGAACGTCTTCCCGTTCACGGTATAGCTCATCGCAAGCCCCCGAGTTTCACCGCAGGCCGCCAAGTTCGACCCGGATTTCCTCGGCGTAGTGCTTCGCCAGATGCTTACGGTGGCCCGGTGTGCCGTTGGGGTCGGCGAACCATACATCGGCATGTATCGCATCGATGTGGTCCCGCAGGGTATCGGCGCCGGGCACGGTGTCGAACCGCAGCACAACCGGGTGCGTGGTACCCGCCGTGATGGTGAGCAACAGATCACGGGTGCCAGGCGTCTGGGTCGCAACCATGAATATCGTGGATCGACCGAGCTTGGTCAGCGTGAATCGCCGGTGCGCCCAGCGCTTGCGCAGAGCGTCACCGGGAATGTGCACGCTACGCAGGATTTCCCCGGGCCACAGCGCATTTCGATGGTTGCCGAGGACGAAATCCTTCGCCGCGATCGTTCTCTCGGTTCCGTCCACGGCCCACACGCGATAGGTCGCCTCGAGCGCCACGGTCAGGGTGATCATCGGTCCGGCCGGCAGGGACATGCAGATATTGCCGCCCACCGTCGCGGCATTCCATACCTTGAACGACGCCAGGAAGGCCTCGCAGCTGGTGTGCAGCAGACTGCCGGCGGGCCAGCCGCCCGGCGGTACGAACTCGTGCAGCTCCGTGATCGTGCACGTCGCCCCGATCTCGAGGCCCTCGCCGTCGGCCACCAGGTGGGGCCAGCCCAGTTCGGTGAGGTCGAGCAGCCTGTGGACGTTCGGCTGCGGCTCGGAGAACAGCCATGTGCCACCGGCCAGCCACGCGTCTCCGGTGTGCCAGTCCGCCCCCGGCCGGCCGGCAGGCGGGCGGATGACGTCGACGACGGTGTTCAGATCCATACGAGCCCTCCGCCGACTCGCAATCGGGCACTGCTGAACAGACTGACCGTAGAGTTCCGAGTCGATTCAGGGAACTTCTCTTACATCGGGTTCACCGAATGATTTGTTCGCAACGAATCATGATCGCGTTTTCCTCAGACTGACATTGAGCGGGAGATACTGTCAATATCCGTGGATGGTTGATCACCAGGCGACCTCCGCAGCGCAACGACGTGCGCTGCCAGCGAGTTGACCTGGACTTTCGTGGAGCTGACGCGTCGACCAGACCGGGTTTGGATCGGTGTTTCGCGACCGACCGCCGGGTTCCACGGTCGGCGCGCCACGATCGCACAGGGCAAGACCGCATGCATGCAATGAGTTCACATGTCCGGCAGACGATTTCGATCCGAGCGGTTCACCGATGCCGCGGGCACAAGGCTTCAGATCCCGAAACAACAGCAGGTGGAGAGCGGGAATCGCTCTCCACCTGCTTGTTTGGAGCCGCCTGGGGGAATCGAACCCCCGACCTTTTCATTACGAGTGAAGCGCTCTACCGACTGAGCTAAGGCGGCGTGCCTTCCGGCGGTGCGAGTCTATCGTCTCGGGCCCGAATCGCGAAAACGGGAGCTCGCGGCGATCGGGGACACGGTGTGGTCAGGCGGAACGGGCCGCGATCAGGGCCGCGGCCATGGCGGCGAGGGCGAAGCGCGGCTTCACATTGGTCTCGAGGGCCTCGCGGCAATCGAGCACCGCCTGGATCGAGAGCAGCAGACCCTCGGGGCGGACATCGGTCGCGAGTTCGCGGATCTGGTCGGCCATGTCCGGGTGGGTGAGGGTCACGCCGGAGGAGGAATCCGCGGCGGCCGCGCCGAATCGGACCGCGAGCGCGTCCCGGTACAGACCCGCGACATCGATCAGGGCCCGGTCCAGGGCGTCGCGCCCGGTGCGGGTGGCCCGCGACTTCTGGCGTTTCTCCAGATCCTTGAGCGCACCGGCGGAGCCGCGGGTGGCCGAGGCGGTGCCCTTACCGGTGCCGCCCGCGCCCAGCGCGGTGGCCAGTTCGTCGCGTTCCTTCCCGTCCCGCTCGGCACTGACCTGCTTGGCCTCGTCATCGGCCGACTTCACCAGTTCGTCGGCGGCCGCATACGCCGCCGCGGGCCGGGCGGTCGCCGTGACCAGCGCCAGGGCTCGTTTGCGCCGGGCTCGGGCCTGGTCGTCGGTGGCCAGCCGCCGGGCACGCCCGACATGCCCACCGCTGATCGAGGCCGCCCAGCCGGCGGTCTTCTGATCCAGCCCGTCCCGCTCGTGCAGCACGCGCGCGATCGAATCCACCGACGGCGTCGCCAAATGCACGTGCCTGCACCGGGATCGCAGCGTCACCGAAATGTCCTCGGGATCCACCGACGGCGCGCACAGCAGGAACACCGTGCGCTCCGGCGGCTCCTCCACCACCTTGAGCAGCACATTGCCTGCCGCCTCGGTCAATCGATCGGCGTCCTCGACCACGACCACCTGCCAGCGCCCGGTGCTCGGCCGCCGGGACGCCACCTGCACGATCTCGCGCATCTCCTTGGTGCCGATGCTCAAACCCTCCGGTACCACCCGCCGCACATCGCCGTGTGTCCCGGCCATGGTGGTCGTGCACGCGTGGCACCGCCCGCACCCGGGCGTCCCCTCGTCCGTGCACTGCAGCGCCGCCGCGAAGCACAGCGCCGCCACCGACCGCCCCGATCCGGGCGGCCCGGTGAACAACCACGAATGCGTCATGGCCGACGACGATCCGGCCCCACCCCGCGCCGCCACCGCCGCAGCCGTCAACTCGGACTCGACCGCACCCTGGCCGACCAGCCGATCGAAGACACCCGCCACGCCGACCACCTTAGCCGCCACCCCCGACAGCCCGGCCGGGAGTCAGTTCGCGCGCTGATACGTCGTGTTCGCGCCGTCCAGGGCCTCGCGGATGATGTCCGCGTGCCCGGAGTGGTGCGCGATCTCCCGGAAGATGTGCAGCAGGATGTAGCGCACGGTGAGCCATTCCCGCTCCGGCGCCCAGGGCGCGGTCGGCGTTGGCACCGAATCGTCGAGGTTGGGTAGCTCGCGGATCAGCTTGCCGGTGTGCTCGGCCACCACCTCCCACTCGGCCAGCAGGCCGGCGACCGTCTGCTCCGGGTCCAGCCGATACTCGGAATCCATTCGGGAGACATCGAATTCGGAGTTCGGGTCGCGCTCGACGAGGATGGTGGTCCAGTGCCGCTCGATATTCACCGCGTGGCTGAGCAGACCGCCGAGGGTGAGTTCACTGACCGTGGTGCGCTGGCGCGCCTGCTCGTCGTCGATGCCGCGGACGGTGATCCGGAACAGCTCGCGCTGGCTGTCCAGGATCTTGATCAGTTCTTCACGCTCGTGGTCGACGGTCATCGAATACCCTTCCGCTGGTGCGTGTTCCGGATTACACGCTACGGCAGGCCACCGACAGAAACACCGGCCGAAAAGCAAAGCGCCCCCGTCGCGACGGGGGCGCTTCGATCAGGTCAGGACTGCGAGGCCGCGGTCTTCTTCGCCGCCGCCTTCTTGGCCGGGGTCTTCTTGGCTGCCGCTGCCTTCTTGGTGGTGACGCCGTCGGCCGTCTTGGCCGCCGCCTTCTTCGCCGCGGCCTTCTTGACCACGGTCTTGGCCACCGCGGTCTTCTTCGCGGCCGCCTTCTTGGCGGTCTTCTTCGCGGCCTTCTTCACCGGCCCGCGCGCCCGCCGGTCCGCCAGCAGCTCCGAAGCCCGTGCGTCGGTGATGGATTCGACCTCGTCGCCCTTGCGCAGGCTGGCATTGGTCTCACCGTCGGTGACATACGGGCCGAACCGCCCGTCCTTGATCACCATCGGCTTCTCCGACACCGGGTCCACACCCAGCTCGCGCAGTGGCGGTGCACTGGCCGACTGCCCGCCCCGCCGCTTGGGCTCGGCGTAGATCTTGAGCGCGTCCTCCAGCGTGACCGTGAAGATCTGGTCCTCACCGGTGAGCGAGCGCGAGTCCGTGCCCTTCTTCAGGTACGGCCCGTACCGTCCGTTCTGCGCGGTGATCTCGTCCCCGGAGGCCGGGTCCACACCCACCACGCGCGGCAGCGACAGCAGCTTGAGCGCGTCGTCCAGGGTCACCGACTCCACACTCATGGACTTGAACAGCGACCCGGTGCGCGGCTTCGGCTTGTCGGCCGCCTTCTTGGTGGCCTTCTTCGCCGTGGTGTCCAGATCCTCGGCCGGTTCCGGCAGGATCTCGGTGACGTACGGGCCGAAACGTCCTTCCTTGGCGACGATTTCGCGCCCGGTCTCCGGATCGGTGCCCAGCGAGCGACCTTCCTGCGGAGTCGCGAACAGCTTCTCCGCAACCTCGGGCGACAGCTCGTCCGGCGGCAGATCATCGGGCAGGTTGGCCCGCTGCGACACCGGATTCCCGTCCGGGTCATCAGGATTGACGACCATGCGCTCCAGGTACGGCCCGAACTTGCCGACCCGGACCACTACATCGCGACCCTCGTCATCGGTGAAAAGCTTGATGGAGTTGACTTCTCGCGCGTCGATGCCGTCGAGTCGTTCGCCCACCATCCTTTTCAGGCCGCCCGACCGCGCCACCGAACCCTCGGCACCGTGATCGCCACCGAAATAGAAGGAGGACAACCAGTTTCCGCGCTGCTCGCGGCCACCTGCGATGGCGTCGAGATCGTCCTCCATGGCGGCGGTGAAGTCGAAGTCCACCAGCCGCCCGAAGTGGTCCTCCAGCAGCCCGATCACCGCGAACGCCACCCACGACGGCACCAGCGCGCTACCGCGCTTGTACACATAGCCGCGGTCGAGAATCGTCTTGATGATCGAGGAGTAGGTGGAAGGACGGCCGATGCCGAGATCTTCCAGCGCCTTGATCAGCGAGGCTTCGGTGAAGCGTGCGGGCGGATTGGTGGTGTGCCCGTCCGGCTCGAGCTCGATGGCCGTCACGCCCTGGCCCTCGGTCAGGGCCGGCAGTCGCGATTCGGCGTCGTCGGACTGGCCGCCCGCCTCCTCGTCGACACTCTCCACATACGCCTTGAGGAATCCCGCGAAGGTGATCGTCCGGCCGGACGCCGAGAACACGCACTCCTCACCGCTGTTCGCGATGCCGGTAATGCGCACCGTCAGCGTGGTGCCGCGCGCGTCCTGCATCTGCGAGGCCACCGTGCGCTGCCAGATCAGCTCGTACAAACGGAATTCGTCGCCGTCGAGCTTGGCATGCAACTGTCCCGGTGTGGCGAAAGTGTCACCGGCGGGACGAATGGCCTCGTGCGCCTCCTGTGCATTCTTGACCTTGCGGGTGTACTGCCGCGGAGTGGGACTCACGTATTCCGCGCCGTACAACTGCGTGGCCTGTGCCCGGGCCGCCTGAATCGCCGACTCCGACAAAGTCGTCGAGTCGGTACGCATATAAGTGATGTAACCGTTCTCATACAGCCGCTGCGCCACCCGCATGGTGCGCTCGGAGGTGAAACGCAGCTTGCGCGCGGCCTCCTGCTGCAGCGTCGAGGTCATGAACGGCGCGTACGGCTTTCGCGTGTACGGCTTGGATTCCACCGAGCTGACTGTGAGATCCACCCCGTGCAGCGATTCCGCCAGCCGCTGCGCATATCCGGCGTCGAGTACGACGACACCCTGCGATTTCAGCTGCCCATCGGATCCGAAATCGCGACCGGTCGCCACACGAGCGCCCTCGACACTGACCAACCGCGCACCGAAGACCCGCGGATTCCCGCCGTCCTCCTGCCTGCGCCCGCCGGCATCCAGCTTGGCCGCGATATCCCAGTACTCCGCGGACCGGAACGCCATGCGCTCCCGCTCGCGCTGCACGATGACGCGCGTCGCCACCGACTGCACCCGGCCCGCCGACAGTCGCGGCATGACCTTCTTCCACAGCACCGGCGAGACCTCGTAGCCGTAGAGCCGGTCCAGGATGCGCCGCGTCTCCTGCGCGTCGACCAGATCCTTGTCCAGCTCACGGGTATCGGCCGCGGCGGCCTGGATGGCGGGCTCGGTGATCTCGTGGAACACCATGCGCCGCACCGGCACCTTGGGCTTGAGTGTCTCCAGCAGGTGCCAGGCGATGGCCTCGCCCTCGCGGTCGGGGTCGGTGGCGAGGTAGAGCTCGTCGGCATCGGCCAGCAGGCTCTTCAGCTCACTGACCTTCCCCTTCTTATCGGGGCTGACCACATAGATGGGCTCGAAATCGTGATCGACATCCACGCCGAGCCGCGCCCACTGCTGTCCTTTGTATTTGGCGGGCACATCCGCCGCACCCCGCGGCAGGTCCCGAATATGACCGACCGAGGCCTCCACGACATAGCCGCGGCCCAGGTAAGGAGCAATCTTCTTGGCCTTCGTCGGCGACTCGACAATCACGAGACGACGCAGGGAACGGCCCTGGTCGGGCGCTGCCTGGGGGTTCGGCGCTGCACCGCGGTCTCGTGTTGCCACCGGCGAACACACCTTTCGTCTCGATCCGCGTCGGCGCTGGTGTACGCGCTCTACGCGGCTGGGGCAAACGGCTGCGATGTCCGATATCGCTGCCAGCAACGTTTATACCGTGTTCGAACGCCGTGGCTGGTGCACGGCGACGATGTAGCCCCTGATCGTGATCGAGTGTAATGGGTCCAGATATGGGTCGTCCCCCACCGCCGGGGGCGATGGGGGACGGAACCTGAGGGGTTGGCTCGCTCAGGAGAGCGCGCGAACACCGGTGGCCTGCGGGCCCTTGGTGCCCTGACCAACCTCGAACTCGACCTTCTGGTTCTCCTCGAGGGTGCGGAAGCCCGACCCCTGGATCTCGGAGTAGTGGACGAAGACGTCAGCGGAGCCGTCCTCGGGCGCGATGAAGCCGAACCCCTTCTCCGCGTTGAACCACTTCACAGTTCCCTGTGCCATTCTGTTCCTTCTCTTTCCATACCGGAACGGCGGACAACTGGGTTCATCCACCGGGTCCGTTGAGACCGCTGTACTCTGTTCCCCCTGCAGGAAAGCACCTAGTACACCGTTCGCAACATCGATCCTGCTGATGGTTTGGACTTTCGATCCGTTCCCTCGAACACAGAAGCTTGCGACCAGGAACCAGTGAACCATGTCTTCCGGGAATTCAACAGCGGAGTTACCCACAATTTGCAAAAAAGTTGATCTTGCGAATGCGCAGGTGAGGGGCATAATGCCCAAATCCGTACTTGAAGTTGGTTTGCTTCCGGATAACAGAGCGAGCATCTGGCAAACAGGGTGTGAGGCAGGTCGCTACTCTGCAGTGAAATGGCAGGTGAGGCTGCGGGCGCACACACGTTTCGCACCCGTTGGGCGTGTCGCGGTGACGCTTCGATGAATAGCGGAGATCCGATGCGTCGATCCGGAGACAACAGCGGCATCAGCTACGGGAGATCGTTGCTGAATCGTGTCCTTGAAAGCCCTGTTTCGGGTGACTCCCGACTCACCCATGTCAGCGAGCTACCGCCGCGCGCGGCGCAGATTACGGAATGGCCCGAATGGACATCTCCGGATGTCATCGCCGCAGTTCAGGCGGCCGGAGTCGCGGAGCCGTGGAGCCACCAGAGCCGGGCCGCGGAATTGGCTGCGGCGGGGCGGCACGTAGTGGTGTCGACCGGGACGGCGTCCGGGAAATCGCTGGCGTATCAGCTGCCGGTTTTGACCGCGTTGCAACAGGATCCGCGGGCCACGGCGCTCTATCTGTCGCCGACCAAAGCGCTGGGGGCCGATCAGCTGCGCATGGTCAATGAGCTGACCAGTGAAGATCCGCTGCGCACCATTCATCCCGCGCCGTATGACGGCGATACGCCGGCGGAAATCCGGCAGTGGGTGCGGGCGCACGCGCGATGGGTGTTCACCAATCCGGACATGCTGCACGTCGGAATGCTGCGGTCTCATCAGCGGTGGGCGCGATTGTTGCGTCAGCTCAAATACATCGTGGTCGATGAATGTCATATCTATCGCGGGGTTTTCGGCTCGCACGTGGCACTGGTGCTGCGCCGGTTACGGCGACTAGCCGAGCGCTACGGGGCTGATCCGGTTTTCGTGCTGTGCTCGGCGACCACGGCAGATCCGGCGGCCACCGCCGAAAAGCTGATCGGCGCGCCGTGTGTAGCGGTCACCGACGACGGGTCGCCGCAGGGCGCGCGGACCGTGGCGCTGTGGGAGCCGCCGTTGCTCGGCAGCGGCGTGACCGGGGAAAACGGTGCGGCCGTGCGGCGTTCGGCCGGGGCCGAGGCCGCCACCGTAATGGCGGATCTGGTGGTCGAGGGGGCGCGCACGCTGACCTTCGTACGGTCGCGGCGCAGCGCCGAACTGGTCGCCATGGACACGCGGCGGCTGCTGGCGGAGGTGGATGCCGAGCTCCCCGGGCGTGTGGCGGCCTATCGGGCCGGGTACCTGGCCGAGGACCGGCGGGCGCTGGAAGCGGCGCTCTCGGACGGCTCGCTGCTGGGCGCGGCCACCACGAATGCCCTGGAACTGGGCGTGGACATCGCCGGGCTGGATGCCGTTGTGGTGGCGGGGTATCCGGGGACGGTCGCCTCGTTCTGGCAGCAGGCCGGGCGCGCCGGGCGGCGCACCCAGGGGTCGCTGGTGCTGCTCATCGCGCGGGACGACCCGCTGGACACCTACCTCGTGCATCACCCGCAGGCACTGCTCGGTCGGCCCCTGGAAGCCACCATCACCGACCCGCACAACCCGTACGTGCTCGGGCCGCATCTACTGTGCGCGGCCATGGAACAGCCGCTCAGCGATGCCGAAGTGCATGCCTTCCAGGCCTGGGAACTGCTGTCCGACCTGGCCGAACAGGGTTTGATCCGGCGGCGCGCGGGCGTCGCGCGGGACGGGTCGGCGCGCTGGTTCGTGACCGCCGACGCGCATCCGCACGACGCGGTGGACGTGCGCGGCGGCATCGGCACGGCGGTGGCGGTGGTGGACGTCGAGTCGGGCCGCATGCTGGGCACCACCGACGCCGGGCGCGCTCCGGCCACACTGCATCCGGGCGCGGTGCACCTGCATCAGGGCGAGAGCTATGTGGTCGACGAGCTGGACCTCGAGGAGGGCGTCGCCCTGGTGCGTGCCGACACGCCTGGTTGGAGCACCAGTGCGCGGGTGGTCACCTCACTGGAGATCGAGGCGGTGACCGAGGAGCGCCGATGCGGCTCGGTCACAACGGCTTTGGCGCAGGTCCTGGTGACCCGCCAGGTGGTCGGGTACCTGCGCCGGCTGCCCAGCGGCGAGGTGCTGGACCTGGTGCCACTGGACCTGCCGGCGCAGACGCTGCCCACCCGGGCCGTCTTCTACACGGTCACGCCGGACCTGCTGGCCCGGGCCGGGATCGACGCCCGGCACACCGCGGGCGCGCTGCACGCGGCCGAACACGCCGCGATCGGCATGCTGCCGCTGGTGGCGACGTGCGATCGGTGGGATATCGGCGGCGTGTCGACTGCCGAACACGCCGACACCGGGCTGCCCACGGTCTTCGTCTACGACGGGCATCCGGGCGGAGCGGGCTTCGCCGAGCGTGGCTTCGTCCGGCTGCGGCATTGGCTGACGGCCACGCTGGGCGCCATCGAGTCCTGCGTGTGCGCGCACGGGTGTCCGTCCTGCGTGCAGTCACCCAAGTGCGGCAACGGCAACAACCCGCTGGACAAGGCCGGCGCGGCCCGGCTACTGCGGGCCGTACTGGTCGAACTCGGGGAAGATGACGACCGCTCTCCCGAACTGTGACACGGCCGTTTCCGCCGTGAGACCGGAGCTCCACACGACCAACCGGTCGGCCCTGTCAGCTGGCTGATATCGGGCGGAATCCGGATGCTGAGGGGTGGCCGCGACACGCCGAGGACCCAAGTCGATTAAAAAGGTATGCTATCCTGTTAACTGAGAGATTGCTCCGTTCGATAATGCCGCTCCCGGATTTACCTGTGCATTCATTCGAATGAGTCTCCGGGAACGAATTGGAAAGCAATCGACACTCAACTTATTCGCCTCTCGCATTCATCGAATTTCGACATTGATCGACTACTGATGTGGCCCGCGCCATCATATTTCTAACCAACCGCTCGGTACGAGATATTGCCTCGCTACCTCGGCTCGTCCGACGGGCCCGCCCGCGCCGCGGCGCGCACGTCCCGCTCCCCCAGCGGGCCCAGCGATATCCGCCCGGCGACCGTCACCGTCACGTCCCAGCCCAGCACCACGCATCCGGCCGGGCGCACACCCATCCGGCCCGCGACGTCCGCGGCCCGGCCGCACGCGGCGGATACGCCGCCATCCAGCGCACCGGCCGCGGCCAGCGCACCCAGATCCGCGGCGGCCTGCACCCGGTGCCGGGCCGCCACCGCCACACCGACCTGGGCAATCAGGACCGCGACGGCCAGCAGGCCGATCAGGGCCAGGCACGCGGTGACGGTTACTCCACCCGCCTCGCTCCCGGCCCGATCCACAGTCGTGCGCCTCATCGGGATGCTCCGGGTTCCCGTGCCGCCACCGCTGCCGCGTGCAGAGTGACCGGAACGAGGGTGGCGCGGGCACTCACCTCGGCCACGACCAGGTCACCGTCGGTGCGGACGACGACCCGGGCACCGGGCGGTGCGACCCGGCGGGCGGTGGAGACGCCGACGTCGGTATCACCGCGGGCGGCGAGACGGGCCGCCTCGCGGGCGGCATCGACACAACGCACCTGCGCCGATACCGCCAGCAGGGCACCGACGCCCAGGACCAGGACCGCGACGAGGGCGGCCAGCGCAATGGCCGCCTCCACGGTCGCCATGCCCGCCTCGGCATGGGGAGGTGGTGTGGCATACGTCACTTGACGGGAGTCTTCAGCGCCTTGTCGATGATCTTGGTCAGGGCGCTCACAATGCTGTCTCCGGTCACGACGGTGTAGAGCACCGCCCCGAAGGCGGCGGCCGCGATCGTCCCGATCGCGTATTCGGCGGTGCTCATGCCGTGGTCGGCGGTCACGGCGTGCAGCAGCCGGGTCCGCAGTTCCCAGATCAGGTTTCGGACGGTCGTTCCCATGCTCGCTCCTTCCCTCACTCCGGCACGGCTGATCCGCGCCGGCACGGTCGTGAACCTCGCGGCCCCCGGCGGTCACAGCAGACCGCCTTCCAGCACCCGGCCCGCCAGGCCGATCACCACCGGGACGATTCCCAGGCACAGGAAGGCGGGCAGGAAGCAGAGGCCCAGCGGGCCGCCGATCAGCACCCCGGCCCGCTCGGCCCGGGCCGCGGCCACATCCTCGAGCTCGCCCCGGCGGCGCTCCGCCAATTCGGCCACCGCTGTGGCCAATCCGGTTCCCGAGCGCGCCGAGCGGCGGGCCAG
Organism: Nocardia sp. CA-151230; assembly: GCF_050942175.1. Lineage (NCBI taxonomy): Bacteria > Bacillati > Actinomycetota > Actinomycetes > Mycobacteriales > Nocardiaceae > Nocardia > Nocardia sp. CA-151230. The sequence goes on along the minus strand of NZ_CP192061.1, from coordinate 414,852 downwards.
CCGCGCCAGCGCCGTCACCGTCTCCTCGGCGGAGCCGGCCGTGGCCTGCTCCCACGCGGTGGCCGGATCCGCGCCCAGCGCCAGCAGGTCGGCAACCCGGCGCAGGGCCGAGGCCAGTGGATCGGGAGCCTCGGACGCGACCGCCGCGGCAGCGGAGGCGGTGGGCAGCCCGGAACGCAGGCACGCCGCCAGCAGATCGAGGGCGGAGGCGACCCCGAGCGGATCCGGCTCGGCCCGGAACTCCGGCTGCGGCAGTGGATTACCGTGCGCCGGGTACCGCAGCCGGCGCAGCCTGCGGACCGCACCGGCCCTGCCTGGCAGCATGAGCACCGCGATCGCCGCCAGGACCGCGGCCACGGACGGAGTCATCGCAGCACCTTGTCGGTGATGGCATCGGCCCACAGCAGACCGGCGCAGGTCAGGGCGGACCCCAGGGGCAGCAGCAACGTGCCCGCCGAGGACAGCAACAGCACACGCAGCGGGGACGCACCCATCAGCTCGCCCAGGCCGAGGCCGAGCAGGGGCAGCAGGGCCAGCACCATGGCGGTCGCCCGGGCCCCGGCGAGCGCCGCGGACGTGCGGTCGCGGAAGCGCTTGCGGCCCAGCAGATCCGAGCGCGCGGCGGCCAGCAGTTCGGCCAGGGCGAGCCCGTGCCGCTCGGCAACCCGCCAGGCTCCGGCGACTCGGGACAGTTCCCGCGTCACCACCGAGCCGTGACGCCGCAGGCCCTCCGCGCCGGACCCGCCCAACCGGCTCCGCGCCGCGCTGACCGCGAAGGCCCGTGCCACATCGCCCGCGGTCTCACGGGCCGCCACTTGGGCCGCGGTGCTCGGATGCGCACCGATCCGCAGCTCCCCGATCACCGCCTCCAACCCCTCGAGCAGTTGTGCTATCTCGATGTCCCGCTGCCGTTCTCGCCTGGTGCGGCGGCATCGAATCAGCACGGTGGTCGCCAGCAGCACAGCGGCCACCACCGGACCGGGGCCGATGAGGAGCATCAGGGGCACCGCCGACAACGGCGCAACGCGAATCATCGAGCTGCGCGACGGCTTTCGCCCGCACTCGCGAAGTTTGAACAGCCGGGACATGCGCCGCCGAGCGATCGGCGGAGGCACCACGAGTAGCGCCAGCGCGAGGCAGACCGGCGCGAGCGCGTGCGGGACGAAACCGGATCCCATCAGTCGCCTCCAGACTGCTGCGAGCCCGGATCGTCTTCGGCACCCGTCGAATCGGTGACACTCGACTGGCAACAGCCATCACGCCGCGCCAACCGCAATCCCGGAAACCGCGAACCACGCAGCCCGAAAGAGCTGCAGCACAGCCGATCCGAGTCGGTAGTGCTGGGCGGAATCGAACCGTGGAACGACGAATTCGACCGGGGCCGAGGGCAACCGCACGGGCCCGGGCAGTCTTCACTCGCGGGGGTCATCTGGAGTCCTTTCGTCCAGGAGTTTCCTGAGGAGCACGGCGCCCGGGGTCGGCCGGGTGCCGGCGGCCCATGCGGGTGCGATCCGCACCCGGCCGTCGACCGGGGTGACCACGCCGATTTCGCGGAGGGCGCGACGGCCGTCGGGCCGGCGGTGGACGTGCAGGATCACCTGGATCGCGGCGGCCAGCTGACTGTGCAGGGCGGGCGCGGGCATACCGCCCAGGGCCGCGAGCGCCTCCAGCCGGGCCGGGACCTCGCCGGGCGAGTTGGCGTGCACGGTCCCCGCCCCACCGTCATGGCCGGTATTGAGCGCGGTCAGCAGGTCGACGACCTCGGCGCCCCGAACCTCCCCCACCACAATGCGATCCGGGCGCATACGGAGCGCCTGGCGGACCAGATCGCGCACGGTGACCTGGCCCGCGCCCTCGACATTGGCGGGGCGGGCGACCAGACGGACCACATGCGGATGCGGTGGCGCGAGCTCGGCCGCGTCCTCGACGCAGATGATCCGCTCGGCCGGGGCCACCTTGGCCAGCAGGCCCGACAGCAGTGTGGTCTTACCCGCGCCGGTGCCACCGACCACCAGGAAGGCGAGCCGAGCACGAATGATGTGCTCCAGCAGGAGCTTCGCGTCCGGCGGCACCGCACCGGCCGCGGCCAGCGCGTCCAGCCCCAGGGTGGCGGGGCGCAGCACGCGCAGCGACAGGCAGGTGCCGCCGTGCGCGATCGGCGACAGCACCGCGTGCAATCGCACTCCGAAGGAGTCCCCCGACGCCGCTTCGGTTCCCGCCAGCCGTCCGTCCACCCACGGCTGCGCATCATCCAGCCGCCGCCCGGCCGCCAGGGCCAATCGCTGCGCCAGCCGTCGCACCGCCGCCTCGTCCGGAAACCGCACCGAGGTGCGCCGCAGGCCCCGCCCCCGATCGACCCATACCGAATCCGGCCCGGTGACCAGCACATCGGCCACCTCGGGGTCGTGCAGCAGCGGCTCCAGCACGCCCGCGCCGGTCATCTCGGTCTGCAGCAATCGCAAGGCCCGCAACAGATCGGTGTCCGCGAGCACCCCGCCCGCCTCGGCCCGGATTGCCGCTGCCACCCGCGCCGGATCCGGATCCGCCGTCCCTTCCGCCAGCCGCTCCCGCACCCGCTCCAGCAGCTCGGTCGTCACCAGCTCACTCATCGCGCACCTCGAGGCTGACGGCCGGCCGGCGACGATCCCGCCCGGACCCGATGCGGCAATATCCGACCCGCCCGGCCGGGCCGGACGTGCTGTGCGACCGGACCGCTCGCGAGCCCCGCACGTCGGGCCACATCCCCAAGGAGGGGTCCCGCCGCGGCCGCACCGTGGCTGCAGAGATCCGAGACGACCGGTTGCCTTGTGCCGCTGTCATTTTCGGGCTCCCATGGGTTGCGGCAGCGGAGAACCACAGGTCGAACCCTGAGTGCGGGCGATGCGCCACCACGAGGGACCCGGGCCGCCGGGCGGCCGGCCGCCGTAGCGGGGATTCTCGGAAAACAGTGCGGTCAAGGCGGTTTCGGCGGCGGTGCGAAGCGGACCGCGACGGCGGACGGTCAGGCCCCCGCGTTCGAGGCGCTCCGTCAGGCCCGGCTGCGACGGGACCGCGGTGAGCAGCGGCAGGGTGAGCGCCTCGGAGATGTCGGACGGGGCGAGGCCACCGGGCGCGGGACCCCGGACGATCAAGCGCACATTGGGATTTCGCGCGGTCAGGTAGGCCGCGGCGGATTCGGCCGCGGCGATCGAGCGCAGGCGTGCCTGGGTCACCAGCACCACCAGATCGGCCACATCGAGGACCTGGTCGGTGTGCGGCCCGTGGTCGCTGGACAGGTCTGCGACCACGAGATCACCGGCCGCCCGGCCGCCCTCGAGGACGGCTCGCACTGCGGCCGGCGCGAGTCCTGCCGCCACACGGCTCAACTCGGCCGCGGGGTCAGTGGTCGTACCGGAAAACGCCTGCGGACCGAAGACGGCAACGCCGCGGTCGACCACGCAGGACGATGACCGGTCGAGGTCCGTTGCGAGCGAGGACGTTCCGTCCGAACAAAGCATGGCGGGATGAAGCGACGGTGTGGGCTGCACGCGGGAAGCATCACCACCCATGGAACTGCGCCCAGCGGTGATCGGGTCCGCGCTCGGCGAGAGCGCGTCGAGTTCGGTTGTGGGAGCACCCCTTCCGCAGGAGAGTACGGCCAGTCCCGCAGTGGCGGGCAGCGCCTCGTGCAGAGCGGGGGCGGAAACGCGGCCGTGTTCGATGGTGAGGTCGGGCCAGCGCAGCCCCGGCGCCCTCTCCAGGCCGAGGAGGAGGTCGAGGCCGCCGCCGTAAGGCGCACAGTCGACCAGCAGGGTGCGGTCGCGGAAACGGCCTGCGGCCGTGAGGGCTACGGCGGCGGCCAGGACGGAGGCGCCCGATCCCGCGCCCGCGCCTGCCACCGCGAGGACCGCGCCGTCGCCGGGGCGCCGGCCGTCGTGGGCGGCGAAGGCAGCGATCAAGGCGTCGGCGGCCGCGGGCAGCGGCAGCACCTGTTCGGCGCCGGCCGTGGTGGCGGCCTGCCAGTCGAGCAAACCCGGCTCGCCATCGGTTACCAGGAGAATCCCCGGACGACGGGGGTGGGCGGCGGACGCACAGCTATGTGCGGCAGCGGTATCGACGATGATCACGGACGCGGCGGTCCAGGCGTGGCGGCCCGGCGGCGGCACACGCTCGTCGAGCGGGCGGTCGGCCGCGGCGGCGATGCGGCGAATCTCGTCGCGCAGGCGGGGATCGGCGACCAGCGACAGGGCCGGTGGGGTGGCGACATCGGAGTTCATGCAGGTCAGCGTCGCCCGATCGGAGCAGCGGCGAAAGCGCCTCCACGGCGAGTGTGGATAACACGCGACCTGTGCAGAACTCGGGGAGCGGGAACGGATCCGGAACTGCCGGTAAATAGAGGACGGCCCCAGCCGGGGGGGGAGGAGGCTGGGGCCGTCGGGTTCAGCCCCGGGGGGTCGGGCTGAACGCGCCTGGACCATGTCCAGGTATCTGCGATACTACACCCAAGCCCCGACCGGATTGCAAGTCCGCCCGGCGAGTCTTTTTCCCGCCCCGACGGCCCGGCTTCCGCCTGGCTAACCCGGATGAACCGGGTCTCGCGGTGACCCTCGCCACGCCCGCGGCAGAGGCGAATGAAATGGCGCGGCGCAGAACCATATCCTGGACGACGTGACAGCCGAACGCGGACGAGTCGCCGCCTTCTTCGATCTCGACAAGACGGTGATCGCCAGGTCGAGCGCCTTCGTGTTCAGCAAGCCGTTCCTGGACCAGGGCCTGCTCAGCCGGCGGGCCGTGCTGGAGAGCAGCTACGCCCACTTCCTGTTCCTGCTGTCCGGCGCCGATCACGATCAGATGGAACGCATGCGCGAGCATCTGACCAAGATGTGCGCGGGCTGGGATGTGGACCAGGTGCGCTCGATCGTCGCCGAGACCCTGCACGACATCGTGGACCCGCTCATCTACGCCGAGGCCGCGGATCTCATTGCGGACCACCGGATTCGAGGCCACGACGTGGTGATCGTCTCCGCCTCCGGCGAGGAGATGGTGGCCCCGATCGCCGCGGCGCTGGGCGCGGATCACTTCGCCGCCACCCGCATGGTCATCGAAAACGGCAGGTACGCGGGCGAAGTCGAGTTCTACTGCTATGGCCCGGGCAAGGTCGAGGCCATCGAAAAGCTTGCGGCGCAATATGATTACGACCTGTCACGCTGTTACGCCTACTCCGACTCGGTCACCGATCTGCCCATGCTCGAGGTGGTCGGTCACCCCACGGCGGTGAATCCGGATCGGGGCCTGCGGCGCGAGGCCACCACCCGCGGCTGGCCGATTCTCGCCTTCTCCAATCCGGTGTCGCTGTGGGCGCGGATCCCGGCTCCGACCACCACCACGGTGGCCGCGACCGCCGCGGTCGGACTCAGCGCGCTGGCGGCCGGAGCGCTCACCTACCGGCTGCTGCGGCGCCGCCGCTGACGGCGGCCCGCCGGAAACGCGCGGATGAAAAATGGCGGGACACGCCGAGTTTTTGAAAGTTTCCCCAGGTCTTGATGTGACAGCGGTCACGGGGTAACAATGGAGGCACGGAAGGACGGAAGGCCAAGATCGGATCGGAAGAGAAGATTCGACCTCCCATCCCACCCTTCCCAGCACGGACACCAGGCACCCACGCGGAGCACGCCGCGACAAGGGCAACAGTAGTTGTGGGCCTGCGTTATCCAGGATATTGACGGCAACGGCCTCGCAATCAATGCGGGGATGAACCGCCGGATCCTGGAGAGCTCGCCGAGGCCGAAGAAAACACAACCAGAAAAGCACGCTTGGTAACCGGGTAGTCCGTGCTAGCGGGCGGTGAGGTCGCAATTCGCGGCAACGCCGCCCGCTTTGACGTGTATGGCCCCCGGAAACCCTTGGCGTACACGCAGTTTCGCGATCAGGGGGCTTACTACCCCGAGGCGGCGTCGGCGATCGAGCGGGCCTCGCGGGCGCCGTCTTCGAGGGCGCCACACGTGAAGATCACCCAGCCGCCGACGCCCTCCGCGGTTCCCATGCCGAAGGCGGCCGCGGCGTCGAGGTAGGCCTGGCGGCGGCGGAGCCAGAAGACTTCGGGGACGCCGAGGCTGTGCGGGTCCAGGCCACTGGACACGGCGACCAGGCGGGAGGCGGCCCGGGCGACGATGCCGTCGGCGGTGCCGAAGGGCCGCAGGGAGAGCAGTTCGCCGTGGACGACGGCCGCGATCACCGGGGCCGGGGCCTTGGTGCTGGTGATGGTCTGGACCAACAGGTCCAGCCGTTCGGCGACGCCGGGGACACTGCGGGGGCGGCCCAGCTGCTGTTCGTCGTCGACCATGTCGGCGGCGGCGAGCAGGTGCAGGCGGGCGAGAGCCTGGAGCGGGGCGCGCTGCCAGACGCCGACCAGGTTGGTGAGGGCCTCGGCGTCGAGGGCCTGACCCACGCGCAGGGAGCCGGCCAGGATCGGGTCGTCGACGCGGCCGTCGGCGGGGAGATCGATGGTGCCGCCGTCGATGGCGGCGGAGGAGCGGGCCGCGCGGACGGCGGCCTCGGCGGCGGTGGTGGGCCAGCCGCGGCGGTTCGCCCGGTGGCGATGCACCTCGGCGAGGGCGTCACGGGCCTTGTCGGCGGCATCGCGCACGCCGGGCAGGTCGACGAGGGGCTGCAGCGGGTCGGTCACGAGGTACGAGGCTACTGCCGGGTATCGGATCGCCCGCCGACACCCGGGCGGTCAACCCGCGAGGAGGTCGCGACCGGGGATGGCGTCGAGGAGGCGGCGGGTGTATTCGGATTGCGGGTTGTCGAACACCTCGGTGGTGGATGCGGCCTCGACCACCCTGCCCTCCTGCATGACCAGGACGTCGTCGGCGATCTGGCGGACCACGGCCAGGTCGTGGGTGATGAACAGATAGGTGAGGCCGAGATCGGCCTGTAGTTCGTTGAGCAGTTGCAAGATCTGGGCCTGCACCAGCACGTCGAGGGCGGAGACGGCCTCGTCGCAGACCACCAGCTCAGGGGAGAGCGCCAGGGCCCGGGCGATGGCCACCCGCTGGCGCTGCCCACCGGAGAGCTCGTTCGGGTAGCGGCGCATGACCGAGGCCGGGAGCGAGACCTTGTCGAGCAGGTCGCGCACGGTGGCCTCGCGCTCGGCCGGGGTGCCGAGGCGATGGGTGCGCAGCGGCTCCTCGATGGTCCGGTAGATGGAGTACATCGGGTCGAGGGACCCGTACGGGTCCTGGAACACGGGTTGCACGCGGCGGCGGAAAGCGAAGGCGGCCTTGGCATCCAGGGTCGCCACCTCGCGACCGTCGAAGGTGACACGACCGGCGGTGGGCGGCAGCAGGCCCAGCACCATCTGCGCCACCGTGGATTTGCCGGAACCGGATTCCCCGACGATCGCGGTGGTGGTGCCGCGCCGCAGGGTGAACGAGACATCATCCACCGCAACGAGTTCGGAGGATCGCCACGGCGCGTTGCCGCGAATGCGGAAAACCCGGGTGAGGTGGTCGGCGACGAGCAGATCGTCGGGGGCACTGGCGAATTCGGCGTCGGTCTCGGCCAGCTGCCCGGCGACCTGGACGGCCTGCTCCCGTACCTCGGCCCGCTTGCGCACCGAGGACAGCCGCTGCGAGGCCAGCGAGGGCGCGGAGTTCACCAGTTTCTTGGTGTACAGGTGCTGGGGTTCGCGCAGGATCTGCAGTGCCGGACCGGATTCCACCACGCGGCCGCGGTACATGACGACCAGGTGTTCGGCCCGTTCGGCGGCCAGGCCCAGGTCGTGGGTGATGAGCAGGACCGCGGTGCCGAGTTCGGTGGTCAGGCCGTCGAGGTGGTCGAGGATCTGGCGCTGCACGGTGACGTCGAGCGCCGAGGTGGGTTCATCGGCGATGAGCAGTTTCGGCCGGCAGGACAGACCGATGGCGATGAGCGCGCGTTGGCGCATGCCGCCGGAGAATTCGTGGGGGTACTGGTTGACGCGTCGTTCGGCATCGGGCATACCGGCCTCGGCGAGCAGTTCGACGGCCCGCTGCCGGGCGGCCCGGCCCTTGGCAACGCCATTGGCCTCCAGGGTTTCCCGGATCTGGAATCCGACCTTCCACACCGGGTTCAGGTTGGACATGGGGTCCTGCGGCACGAAGCCGATACCGCGCCCGCGCACCCCGACGATCTCGCGGCCGGTGGCCTTCGACAGGTCCTTGCCGTCGAAGAGGACCGAGCCGGAGGTGATCCGGCCGGTGCCGGGCAGCAGGTCGATGATGGCGTGCGCGGTGGTCGATTTGCCGGATCCGGATTCGCCGACGATGGCGACCGTCTGCCCCGGATACACCGTCAGGCTCACCCCGCGCACCGCCGGGATCTCGCGCCGGTCGGCGGTGAAGGCCACGTTCAGATCGCGGACCTCGAGCAGTGGTTCGGTCATGGCGCTCACCTCTTGCGGGCCTTGGGGTCGAAGGCGTCGCGCACGGCGTCGCCGAGCATGATGAAGCTGAGCACGGTCAGCGCGAGCGCGGTGGCCGGGTAGAACAGGATGGCCGATGTGCGAATCTCCTTCTGGTCCACGGCGATATCCGATCCCCACGACACGGTCTGCCGGGTGAGCCCGACGCCCAGATACGACAGCGTCGCCTCGGTGACGATGAAGACGCCCAGCGCGATGGTGCTCACCACGATGAGCGGCCCGGCCGAGTTGGGCAGCACGTGCCGCACCAGCGTCCGGAATCTGGAGACGCCCAGCGCCTTCGCCGCCGTGACGTACTCGCTGTTCTTCGACTCGATCACCGCGCCGCGCACGATGCGCGCGGCCTGCGGCCAGCTGAAGGAGGCCAGTGTGAGCATGACCGTCCACACCGTGCGCGAGGCGAGCAGCTGCATGAGCACGATGGAGGCCAGCATGAGCGGCAGCGCGTAGAACACCTCCGCGATCCGCGACACCACCGAATCCAGCAGCCCGCCATAGTATCCGGCGATCGCGCCCACGGTGCCGCCGATGAGCACGTAGATCAGCGTCGCGCCGACGCCGGTCACCACCGAGGCGCGGGCGCCGTAGATGGTGCGGGCGTAGATGTCGCAGCCTTGCTTGTCGAAGCCGAACCAGTGTGCCCCGGACGGCTTCTGCATGCTGAAGTCGCCGTTGCAGTAGCGCGGATCCTGGCTGGTGAACAGCTGTGGCCATACGGCGACCAGCACCACCAGCACGATCAGCACCGCCGCCGCGAGGAAGATGGGATTGCGTCGCAGCTGCCGCCAGGCGTCCTGCCACACGCTGGTCGGGGCGGCGGTCTCGTCCAGTGTGTCGGTGGCCAGGACCTGGACCTCGTCGGGCGGCGCCACGAAATGCTCCTGGCCACGCCGCATTTCGCGGACCGCGGGTTGCCGGCTGTCGCGGGCCTCGGGTTCAGGCATAGCGGATCCTCGGGTCGAGGGCGGCGTAGAGCAGGTCGACGATCAGGTTGGACAGCAACAGGATCACGATCAGCACCGTCACGAAGGCCACCACCGTGGGCGGTTCCCCGCGCGTAATGGCCTGGTAGAGCGTGCCGCCGACGCCCGGGATATTGAAGATGCCCTCGGTGACCACCGCGCCGCCGAGCAGGAAGCCCAGATCGGTGCCGAGGAAGGTGACCACCGGGATCATCGAATTGCGCAGGATGTGCACCACGATCACCCGTCTGCGGCTCAGCCCCTTGGCGGTGGCGGTGCGCACGAAGTCGGCGGTCATGTTCTCCGCCACCGCGTTCCGCGTCAGCCGCAACACGTAGGCGAACGACAGCGACGCGAGCACGAACGCCGGTACCAGCAGGTCCGTGAAGCTCGCCTTCGCCCCGACGGTGACCGGTGCGATGCCCCACTTCACGCCGAGCAGGAACTGGGCGAGGAAGCCCACCACGAAGATCGGCACCGCGATGATCACCAGGCTGAGCACCAGCATGGTGGAGTCGAAGAGCTTGCCCTTGCGCAGCCCCGCGATCAGCCCGAACGTCACACCGAAGACCGCTTCGATGCAGACGGCCATGACGGACAGCCGGAAGGTGATCGGGAACGCGCGGGCAAGCTCCTCGCGCACCGGCCGCCCCGAGAAGGACGTCCCGAAGTCCAGCGTGACAATGCCTTTCAGGTACTCCAGGTATTGGATGAAGAACGGCTGATCCAGGTGGTAGCGGGCGCGCAGGGACGCCTCCACCGCCGGGGTCATCTGCCGGTCCCCGGCGAGCGCCTGGATGGGGTCGCCGGGGATCAGGAAGACCATCGCGTAGATGAGCAGCGTCGCCCCGAAGAACACCGGGACCATCTGGAGCAGCCGCCGGACGACGTACCACACCATGCCGGGCTACTTCTCGATGTTCTCGAAGTCGAACAGCCCCGACCAGGAGACGGGCGCCTGCTTCACCTTGTCCGAGCGACCGGCCGCGACGTTGTAGTCGAAGATCGGGATATCGGCCATGTCCCGGAACAGCACGGTCTGCGCCTGCGCGATGCCGTCATACGCCTGTTCGGGTGTGGCGGCGGCGAGGGCGCTGTTGAGCAGCCGGTCGAATTCCGGGCTCTTGTAGTGCACGTCATTGGTTTCCGAGGTGCTCAGGAACAGCGCGGTCAGGTATTCGAACATGGACGGGTAGTCGCCCTGCCAGCCGTAGCGGAACGCCTTGCCCACGTTCTCGTGCACGATCTCGTCGCGAATGTTCTTGAACGTCGCGTAGGGCGCGCCGACCGCGTCGATGCCGAGGGTGTTCTTGATGCTGTTCGCGGTGGCCTCGACCCAGGCCTGATGACCGCCGTCGGAGTTGTAGGCGATCTGGAAGGTGCCCGACCACGGCGAGATGGCGTCGGCCTGCGCCCACAGCTTCTTCGCCTCGTCCGGATTGAACTTCAGCACTTCGGAACCCGGCAGACCGGCGCGGAATCCGGGCAGGGTGAAGGCGGTGAAGTCCTGGCAGGGGACGCGGGTGTTGTGGAAGATGTTGGCGGCGATCTGTTCCCGGTTGATGGCCATCGAAATCGCCTTGCGCCGTAGCACTCCTTCGGGTCCGGAGAAGTGGGCGACATTGGGCTGGATGCCGATGTGCTGGCTGTAGGCGATGGGCTTGTGGATGGCCCGGTCGCCCAGGTCCTTCTCGTAGGTGGCCAGCGCGGTATCCGGGATCACGTCCAGGCCGTCCAGATTGCCCTGCAGCAGATCGGCGTACGCGGTGTCCATGTTCGCGTACATCTTGAAACGCAGGCCCTTGTTCTTGGCGGGCCGCCCGCCCTTGTAGTCCGGGTTGGGCACCACGTCGATCTGAACATTGTGCTGCCAGGCACCGGCACCGGCGAACTTGTAGGGGCCGTTGCCGATCGGGTTCTCGCCGAAGGCCTTCATGTCCTTGTAGGCCACGGCGGGCAGCGGATAGAACGGTGCGAAGCCGAGTTCCAGCTCGAAGTCGATGGACGGCTGTTTGAGGTCGACGGTGAAGGTGTGGTCGTCGACCACTTTCAGGCCCGACATGGTCGGCGCCTTGGGCGGGTTCGCCGCGACGTCGTCGTAGCCGACGATGGGGGTGAAGACCCAGTTCTGCAGCTGCGCGTTGGTGCCCAGGGCGCCGTAATTCCACGCGTCCACAAAGGATTTCGAGGTCACCGCGGTGCCGTCGGTGAACGTCCAGTCCGGCTTGATGGTGATGGTGTAGTGCTGGCGGTCCGGCGTGACGATGGACTGCGCCATCTCGTCGTGCGGAGTGCCGTTGGCGTCGTAGTACTTCAGCCCCGCCCAGAGCCGGTCGACCACGCGGCCGCCCATGTTCTCGTTGGTATTGGTGGGCACCAACGGATTCTGTGGTTCGGCGCCGTTCACTGTGACGTAGTCGGAATTGTTGTCCTCACCGGAGGAGCATGCGGTCAGGCTGAGGCTTGTGGCCAGTGCCGCCACGGCGAGCGCGGTGATCGTCTTGATTCGCAACGCGTTTCTCCCATCCCAGGAAACGGTCGGCCTCGGGTGAATCGGACATTAACGATCGCGGTCGCTGTTGTCAGCGGATCGAAACGGGAATGTTCGGCTTGTTAGCAATCCGGCAACATGGGGCATCCGAATGGGAGACCCTACGTGACACAGCGCACAGCAGCGGGGACCTCGCGTTCACGGTTCGGTCATGCCGCCGATGGGAGCCTCGTCACGCCCGCCCACCGATCGAGACGGCGAAACACGACGCAGGTCACAGTCGGTTAGGGTCGAACGTGGCCGCCGTCACCCCTACGCGGCCTGCATGCGAGAGAAGAAGAGACGAGATGACCGAAACCACCGCCGACCACCTGGATGCCTATCCGCCCAGCGCTGAGTTCGCGGCCGCCGCCAACGGCGACGCCTCTCTTTATGCTCGAGCCCAAGCCGATCGCGACGGGTTCTGGGCCGAGCAGGCACAACGCCTGCACTGGCATCAGCCCTTCACCCAGGTGCTGGACTGGGACGACGCGCCCTTCGCCAAGTGGTTCGCCGACGGCAAGCTCAACGTCGCCTACAACTGCGTGGACCGGCACGTACTCGACGGACACGGCGACCGGGTCGCCATCCACTGGGAAGGCGAGCCCGGCGACTCCCGCGACATCACCTACGCCGAACTGCTGGCCGAGGTGTCACGCGCCGCCAACTACTTCACCGGCCTGGGACTGTCCGCGGGCGACCGCGTCGCCATCTACATGCCGATGGTCCCCGAGGCCATCGTGGCCATGCTCGCCAGCGCCCGCCTGGGCCTGACCCACTCGGTGGTCTTCGCCGGCTTCTCCCCCAGCGCCCTGCGCCAGCGCGTCGACGACGCCGCGGCCAAACTGGTCCTCACCACCGACGGCCAGTGGCGGCGCGGCAAACCCGCCCCGCTCAAGGCGGCCGTGGACGAGGCTCTCGCCGAAGGCGATTCGACCGTCGAGCACGTACTCGTGGTGCGCCGCACCGGCATCGACACCGAGATGACCGAAGGCCGCGACCTGTGGTGGGACCAGACCGTCGCACTCTCCTCCCCCGAGCACCAGGCCCAAGCCTTCGACGCCGAGCACCCGCTGTTCATCCTCTACACCTCCGGCACCACCGGAAAACCCAAGGGCATCCTGCACACCTCCGGCGGCTACCTGACCCAGGCCGCCTACACCCACCACCACGTCTTCGACCACAAACCCGGCCACGACGTGTACTGGTGCACCGCCGACATCGGCTGGGTCACCGGGCACAGCTACATCGTCTACGGGCCGCTGGCCAACGGCGCCACCGAGGTCGTCTACGAGGGCACCCCGAACTTCCCCGACGAGCACCGCCACTGGCAGATCATCGAAAAATACGGCGTCACCATCTACTACACGGCACCGACACTGGTACGCACGTTCATGAAGTGGGGCCGCGAGATCCCCGACTCCCACGACCTGTCGAGCCTGCGGCTGCTCGGCTCGGTCGGCGAACCGATCAACCCCGAGGCCTGGCGCTGGTACCGGGACGTGGTGGGCGCCAACAAAACTCCCATCGTCGACACCTGGTGGCAAACCGAGACCGGCGCCATCATGATCTCCCCGCTACCCGGCGTCACCGCCGCCAAACCCGGCGCGGCCATGACCCCACTGCCCGGCATCTGCGCGAAAGTCGTCGACGAGGAAGGCAACCCGGTCTGTCTCGGCGAGACCGAGGCCAACGGATACCTGGTCCTCGACCAGCCCTGGCCGTCCATGCTGCGCGGCATCTGGGGCGACAACGAACGCTACCGCGACACCTACTGGTCCCGCTACGCCGAGAAAGGCTGGTACTTCGCCGGTGACGGCGCCAAACTCGACACCGACGGGGACCTGTGGGTCCTCGGACGCGTCGACGACGTCATGAACGTCTCCGGCCACCGCATCTCCACCGCCGAGGTCGAATCCGCACTCGTCGGCCACTCCAGCGTCGCCGAAGCAGCCGTCGTCGGCGCCTCCGACGACACCACCGGCCAAGGCATCGTCGCCTTCGTCATCCTCACCGCCGAAGCCACCGACACCGGCACCGACCTGATCACCCAACTCAAAGCCGAGGTCTCCCGCGAGATCTCCCCCATCGCCCGCCCCCGCGAAATCCACATCGTCCCCGAACTACCCAAGACCCGCTCGGGCAAAATCATGCGCCGCCTGCTGCGCGACGTCGCCGAAGGCCGCGAACTCGGCGACACCTCAACCCTGCTCGACCCCAACGTCTTCGAATCCATCCGCGCCGGCAACGCCTGAACAAGCACACCCCGCAAGCGGCCCCCCGATCAACGATCAGGGGGCCGCTTCGGGTATGGGGTGGTCAAGAAGTTCCAGGCCAACCGTTAGAATTGCGCAAAAGGTGTGCCGGGAAGTCTGGTCGGCATGCGGTTGTGCCGTCGGTCCCTGGAGTGGTGTAGCACGCCGCTTTTTCGTCGACCGACCGAAAGGCTGCACCGTGATCACTCAGGTCCGTTCCGAGCTGGCCCGCTATCTGAGAACCGAAACCTTCGGCGGCGCACTGCTTCTCATCGCGGCCGCGGCAGCGCTCATCTGGGTCAACTCGCCGTGGGGCGCGAGCTACACGACCATGGTCGACACCAAGCTCGCCATTCCCGCCCTCCACCTCGACCTCACGCTGGCCGACTGGACCAAGGACGGCCTGCTGGCCATCTTCTTCTTCGTGGCCGGGCTGGAGCTCAAACGGGAGCTGGTGATCGGCGAACTCGCCGATCGCAAACGTGCCACCCTGCCCATCGTGGCCGCCGTCGGTGGTGTGGTGATGCCCGCGCTCATCGCCACCGCCGTCGGCTGGGGCGCGCCGGGCATGGACCGCGGCTGGGCCATCCCGGTCGCCACCGATATCGCCTTCGCGCTGGCCGTGCTCGCCATGACCGGATCGCGGATTCCGGCCAGCGCCCGGGTGTTCCTGCTCAGTCTGGCCGTGGTGGACGACCTGATCGCCATCATCCTGATCGCGGTCCTGTTCACCACCACCCTGAAGATGCTGTGGCTGGTGGTGGCCGCGGTGTGCCTGGCCGGCTGGGCGCTGGCCCAGCGCTTCCGTCTCGGCAGCCCGTTCATCTACGTCCCGCTGGGCCTGATCGCCTGGTACTCCCTGCACGAGGCCGGAATTCACGCCACCCTCGCGGGCGTGGCCTGCGGTCTGCTCACCCGGGTGCGCCCGGATCCGGACGAGGACGAGCACTGCGTGCCCGCGGCCCGGCTCGAGCATTTCTTCCAGCCCATCTCCGCCGCGCTGTGCGTACCGCTGTTCGCGCTGTTCGCCTCGGGCGTTCCGCTGGATGCGAGCGTGCTGTCGAAGCTGTTCACCGACCGGCTGGCGCTGGCCATCATCCTCGGCATGCTGGTCGGCAAGACCGTCGGCATCTTCGGATCCAGTTGGCTCGCCGTACGGTTGGGAATCGCGGAACGACCCGGTGATCTCGGTTATCGGGACATGTTCGCCCTGTCGGTACTGGGCGCGATCGGCTTCACCGTTAGCCTCTTGGTGGCAGAACTGGCCTTGGAAGACGTCGGCGACGGGTCGGCGGCAGAACTCGCGAAAGCGGCGGTGTTGCTCACGTCTTTGGCGGCTTCCCTGGCGGGTTCGGCGCTACTGTTGCGTCGGGGCCGTGCTCACCAGGCACGACGTGACGTGCGGGCACTGCAAAATCAAGAGTGACACCGGACAGTACTACCGGGACATGGAGAAGGGTCGAGCAATTGAGCTTCACACAGGGCGGTAACGGCTACGACGGGAACCGCACCCGCACCGTCACTTCGATTCCGCTGTCCGATGTCGACGCCCATCAGTCGGCCACCTTCGGCACCTTGGTCCGCGACGCGACCGAGCAGATGTCGACCCTGGTGCGCGCCGAGGTGGAGCTCGCCAAGGCCGAGGTGACCGGTGAGATCAAGAAGGGCCTGCAGGGCAGCGTCTTCTTCATCCTGGCGCTGACCATCCTGCTGTTCAGCTCCTTCTTCTTTTTCTTCTTCCTCGCCGAACTGCTCGATATCTGGCTGTACCGCTGGGCCGCGTTCCTGGTGGTGTTCCTGCTGATGATCGCGGCGGTGGCGGCCTTCGCGCTGCTGGGCTACCTGAAGGTGCGCAAGCTGCGCGCCCCGGAGAAGACCATCGAGTCCCTCAAGGAGGCGAAGAGCGTGCTGCCCAGCGGTTTCGGCCACACCGAAGCGGAGACGGCCGAGGTCTCCGTCGAACTCGGCAAGCCCCGGACCTAGACCTTCGATTACGCTCCATCGGCGTGTCGTCGAATTCGCATCCGGATCCGTCCGCAGTCCGCTATGACGGGCCGTGGACCCATCGGGACGTGCACGCCAACGGCATTCGCTTCCACGTGGTCGAGGCCGTACCCGCCGGGACGGCCTACGCGGACCCGGGCATGCCGCTGGTCGTGCTGCTGCACGGCTTCGGCGACTTCTGGTGGTCCTGGCGCCACCAGCTGACCGGGCTGGCCGCGCGCGGCTTCCGCACGGTGGCGGTGGACCTGCGCGGCTACGGCGACACCGACAAGCCACCACGCGGTTACGACGGCTGGACCCTCGCCGGTGATGTCGCCGGCCTGATCCGCGCGCTGGGCCACACCGAGGCGACCCTGGTCGGGCACGCCGAGGGCGGCCTGGTCTGCTGGGCCACCGCCGTACTGCACCCGCGGGTGGTGCGATCCATCGCGCTGATCAGCTCCCCGCATCCGGTGGCGCTGAAGCGGGCGGTGCTGCGCGACAAGCCGCAGCGCTCGGCCTGGCTGCCGGACTTCCTGCGCTATCAGGTGCCGCGCGTGCCCGAGGCCCGGCTCACCCGCGACGACGGCATCGAGATCGAACTCCTGCTCCGCGACCGGGTGGGCGAACGCTGGTCGGCCACCGAAGAATTCACCGACACCGCCCGCCGCATGCGCACCGCCATCCGGATCCCCGGCGCGGCGCACTGTGCGCTGGAATACCAGCGCTGGGCCTTCCGTAGCCAATGGCGGCCCGACGGCCGGCGTTTCATGGCGGCCATGAGCGAACCGGTGCTGGTGCCCACGCTGGCGCTGTACGGCGACCGCGACCGGTACATCCTGCCGGGCACCATCCGCCGCGGCCAGCAGCTCTCGCCGCAGCGCCGGGTGGTGGCCATCCCGGACGCGGGCCACTATGCGCACCAGGAGAATCCGGAGCCGGTGACCGCCGAGATCGCCAAGCTGCTGGCCTGACGAGGCTCTCCGATACGGAGAAACGGCCCCGGCGAATCATGTTCGCCGGGGCCGTTTCTCCGTTCTTCCGGGCTCAGCTCAGCACACAGCTGCCGGTGCCGACCGCCACCGATTGACCTGCCGCCGAACTCAGTTCGGGGCGCACCTCGTCGAGCGTGAGCACATACCCGGTGTCGTCGTCGGTGACCGCCGCGCCGAACACCACACCCAGGATCCGGCCGTCGGTGTCCACCAGCGGGCCACCGGAGTTACCGGCCCGGACCTGACCGCGAATGGTGTAGACCTCACGCTTGACGTCGGCGTCGCGGTAGATGTTGGGACCCTTCAGGTTCAGGGTCTCGCGCACGCGCGCCGCGCTGGCGGTGTAGCGCCCGCCGCCCGGGTAGCCGAGCACGATGGAGCTCTCCCCCGAGCCGGCATCGGCCGGAGCCAGGTCCAGCGGCTGCGCGTTCAGGCCCGGCACCGCCAGGATCGCCACGTCCTTGGACGAGTCGAACAACACCACGGTGGCCGGCAGCGACCCGCGCGCGGTGTCCACGCTGACAGTGTTGGTGCCCGCGACCACGTGGGCGTTGGTCATGATGCGCTCCGGGGCCACCACGAAGCCCGAACCCTCCAGCTGGCGTTGGCAACTGGGCGCGATACCCCGGATGCGCAGCACGCTGCCCTGCAGCTGCTGGGCCACCGGCAGCTGCAGCACACTGGGATCGGGCGGTTCCACGGCGGTGATCGGGACGTGCCCGAACGGGCCGATGACATCCGGCAGTCCGGAGGTGTTGAGCAGGTTGGAGAAGTCGGTCGGCACCCGCCGCAGCCAGTCCGGCGCGACATGGTCGACATTGCGCAGCACCTGCGAGTTGGTGACCGCGGCCGCGATTCCGGGCTGCGAGGAGTTGGTGAGCGGCAGCGCCAGCAGCCACGCCGTGGCCAGCACCGCCACCGCCTGCAGGCCCGCGCCCACCACACTGTCCACGCTGCGGGTGAACGGATCCCGCATGCCGCCGCGCGCGGCCCGGCCGAGCACCATGCCCGCGACCTCGCCGACGATCACCAGCGCCACGATGAGCAGTACGCCCACCAGCACCCGGGTGCGGCCCTCGTTCAGGTGCTTCAGGATGTGCGGCGCGATCAGAATGCCCGCGACAGCACCGAGGATGACGCCCAGGAAGGCCAGCGCCGAAGCGACCGCGCCCTGCCGCCACCCGGAGGTGGCGGCCAGCAGCGCCAGAATGATGATGCCGAGGTCGAGCCAGCCCGAGGCGCTCATAATGTCATCCCTACCGCGGCCAATGCGGCCTGCAGATCACGTACATCGTGATGGTCCCATTCGCGTTCCCACCCGGACACCGCCAGCAATCCGGCGAGCACCCCGGCGGTGAACCCCCACACCAGCATTCCGTCCACGGTGAACGCCGGGCCCATATAGCCCAGTGGATGGCGTACCACGAAACGGTTGGCCGGATCGATGAGCTCGGACAGCGGCACCCGCGCCACGCGGGCGGCCTCCGTCTCACTCACCACACCCACCTCGCCGGGCGTGCGCCAATAGGCGACCACCGGCGTCACATCGAACCGCGACGGCGGCACGAAGATCTTGGGCAGCACCGCGATCGGCTCCACGCCGGCGGGGTCGAGCCCCGTCTCCTCGCGCGCCTCGCGCAGGGCGGTGCTGATCGGGCCGTCGTCCTGCGGCTCCACCCCGCCGCCCGGAAACGCCACCTGGCCGCTGTGCTGGCGCAGGGTGGCGGCGCGCTGGGTGAGCAGCACGTCGGCGTCGGCCGGAAGTCCGCCCGGCGCAGTCGAATCCGGCTCGGGGGAGCCGCCGAAGAGCACCAGCACCGACGCCTCCCGTGCCCGGGTCGCCGCGGCGGCGAAGCGCCGCATGGTGCTGCGACGCAGCACCGGGTTCACGCCGGTGGGATCGGCCGGGTCGTGCTCGGCCACCCCGCGCAGCCACTCCGGAATGCCATCGGCAGACGCCTCGAGTCTCATCACCACGCCCTTGTCGAAAGATCCACTCGTCCAGCCCTCACGCCCTGACCCCCAATTCGGCCGCGACGGTGGCGGAAATGTCCTCGACGCTGGTGAACGGGCGCACCACGACTTTCGCAACGGTGCCGTCGGCGCGCAACAGCACCGAGATCGGCAGCACGGCGGGCGCCCCGACTGCGGTGCGGACCCTGGCATTCGAGTCCTCGACCCCCGGCAGGTGGATGCCGAGCCCGCTCAGCCGCGACAGCGCCTTGGCGGTCCCCGGATCGCTGTGCACGGTCAGCACCGTGAGCGCGTTCCCGGCCTGCTGCGAGAACTCTTGCAGCAGCGGCAGTTCCTCCGCGCACGGACCGCACCAGTAGGCCCACAGATTGAGCAGCGCGGGCTTGCCGGCCAACGCCGTAACCAGATCCACCGGCCGGCCGTCGGCCAGGCAGTCCAGCGTGATGCCGCGCAGCGGGCCGTCGCCGACGGGCGCGCCGGTGGGCACGGGGCAGGCGGCCAGCGCCGCCGCGGCCCGATCCGATTCGGCGACAGCCGGTTCGGCGGGCCCGGCGGCCGTGGTCGAGCCGGTCGCGGCGCTCTTGTCGTCGGAGTGGGTGAACTGCGGCCAGAGCGCGACCGCCGCCGCCACGGCGACGATCACCGCCGCCAGTGCCCACCGCCACCCGGTGTTGCCCCGCGCCGTCTCGGCGCTCACAGGCCGACCAGTTCGAGAAGGTGCTCGGTCTCCGGGCCCTTCACCAGCTTGGCGGCCTCGGTCGGATCGGTCGGCCCCGCGCCGAAGGACGGGCAGTCGTTGGCCAGCAGGCACGCGCCGCACGCGGGCTTGCGCGCATGGCAGACGCGGCGGCCGTGGAAGATCACCCGGTGCGAGAGCATGGTCCAGTCGCGGCGCTCGATCAGCTCGCCGACGGCGTGCTCGATCTTGACCGGATCCTCCTCCGCGGTCCAGCCCCAGCGCCGCACCAGCCGCCCGAAATGGGTGTCGACGGTGATGCCCGGGACATCGAAGGCATTGCCGAGGATGACGTTCGCGGTCTTGCGCCCGATGCCGGGCAGGGTGACCAGTTCGCCGAGGGTGCCCGGCAGTTCGCCGTCGAAACGCTCGACCAGTTCCTGGCCCAGCCCGATGAGGGAATTGGCCTTGTTGCGGTAGAAGCCGGTGGGCCGGATGTACTCCTCCAGCTCGGCCCGATTGGCTTCGGCGTAATCGCGCGCGCCACGGTACTTCGCGAACAGCGCGGGTGTGGTGAGGTTCACCCGCACGTCGGTGCACTGCGCGGAAAGAATTGTGGCGACCGCCAATTCGAGGGGCGTGGTGAAATCCAGCTCGCAGTGCGCATCGGGGAACTCGACGGTCATTTCCCGGTACATGCGACGAGCCCGCCGGACCAGGCCGACCCGAGTCTCTTTGTCGCGCTTGCGCGCTTTGGCCGGACGCGAAAACCGTGGCGCATCCGAGACACCGACCGGAGCCCCGTCAGGGGTCGCTTGAACGCCCGAATTATCCGGGTCTGCCCCGCTCACGGCCGCGTTGGATTCAGAGACACGCACGCCCCCACCTTACGGAACCACCACCGCCCCACAACCGGGCCGAGTACCCGCCGTGTTCCATCTGAGACCTTCGGCGTGTTTACTGCTGCCTATGCAAGGACTCGCTGTGGTGCTGTTTCCGATAGCGCTGATGCTGTTCGCGTTGGTGATGGAACGGGTCGAGAATCGACTCCGCAAGCTTCTCGAACCAGACCCGGAGGTCCAGCAGTATCTCGATCGAGCCACGAATGCCGAGGTCAGCGATCTGACCAAGTTGGGTTTGCCCGCCGCGGCGGCGCGTCCGCGGCGCGCCCGGCCCGCGGCCAAGGGAATGGACGTCGCACAGGCCAGCTGATCCGCGCGGGTCGGTGGTCGAGTGGTCCGGTGGCTTCCAGCTCCGGACCACTTTTTACGATCTTCATGACGCCGGTCTCACGGCGTGTCGTAGATTACTTATGAAGCGTGTCGCGAAACCGTCGTTGTGTGTCGCCTACTGCGGCTCCGCGTGTCTGAGAATGAGCTCGGCGCGTGGTGTCTATCACTACCCGGCGGTATTGCAAAGTAGACTGCACTGTCGGCCGAGTCGTTTCGGTCCAGGACAGAGCCATTTCCCATAAGGAGCACATTCGTGGACGAGGCCCTCGCCAGAGCAGGCATCTTCCAAGGCGTCGAGCCCACCGCGGTGGCCGCTCTCGCCAAACAGCTGCAGCCCGTTGACTTCCCGCGCGGCCACGTCATCTTCAACGAGGGCGAACCCGGCGACCGGTTGTACATCATCACCTCGGGCAAGGTGAAGATCGGCCGCCGCTCCCCCGACGGTCGTGAGAACCTGCTGACGATCATGGGCCCGTCGGACATGTTCGGCGAGCTCTCGATCTTCGACCCGGGCCCGCGCACCTCGACGGCCACCACCGTCACCGAGGTCCGCGCGGTCACCATGGACCGGGACGCCCTCAAGGCGTGGATCGATCAGCGGCCCGAGATCGCCGAGCAGCTGCTGCGGGTGCTCGCCCGCCGCCTGCGCCGCACCAACAACAACCTGGCCGACCTGATCTTCACCGATGTTCCGGGTCGTGTCGCCAAGGCGCTGCTGCAGCTCGCCCAGCGTTTCGGCACCCAGGAGGCGGGCGCGCTGCGCGTGACCCACGACCTCACCCAGGAGGAGATCGCCCAGCTGGTCGGCGCCTCCCGCGAGACCGTGAACAAGGCGCTCGCCGACTTCGCGCACCGCGGCTGGCTGCGGCTCGAGGGGAAGAGCGTGCTGATCTCCGACTCGGAGAGACTGGCCCGCCGCGCTCGCTGAGCGGCGACAGAGTCACCGGGAGGACCGGGCATCACCCCCGTAGCGGTGATGCCCGGTCCTCTCGTGATTTCTATCCCTGTGAACGCAGGTAAGCCAGCTGCGCTTCGACCGAGCTGTGGGCGGCCGGCCACAGGCGCTTGTCCACATCGGCGTAGACCTCGGCGACGATCTGCAGCGCTTTGGCCTTGGGGCCCAGCTTCTCCAGGGCGGCGCGGACCTGGTTCAGACGCTCCTCGCGGTGGGCGATGTAGTAACGGATGACCGGTTCGGCATCGGCGTGGTCGGGGCCGTGGGCCGGGAGCAGGGTGCGGCCGGGAGCGACCGCCACGAGCCGATTCAGCGAGTCCAGATAGGCCGCCAGCGCGCCATCCCAGGATTCCAGGACGGTCGTACCGCTTCCGAGAACGGTGTCACCGGTGAGCAGTGCCTGCTCGCCGTCCGGGCCGTCGAGCAGGAAGCTGAGCGAGTCCTCGGTGTGCCCCGCGGTGGCGAGCACCGTGATGCGCAATCCGGCGACCTCGATGACCTCACCGTCGGTCAGGTGGGTGCCCGCGCCGCGCAGGAACTCGGAATCCTTGGCGCGCACCGCGGTTCCGGTCGCCTTGACCAGGTGGTCGATGCCGCCGGTGTGGTCGTGGTGCTTGTGGGTGATGAGGGTGAGGGCGATGTTCCCACCGGTCTCGCGCACCAGCGACTCGGTGTGCGCGCGGTCCTTCGGACCCGGGTCCACCACAACGTATTCCGTGGCGCCGGGAGCCCGCAGCAGCCAGGTGTTGGTGCCCTGCAATGTCATTCCGCTGGGATTGTCGGCCAGCACGACGGCGGCGGACGGAGTCACTTGCCGCAGTTGCTCGTACGCGGGGTGGGTGAGCGTCATTGTTTCGTCCTAATGCACCGAGCGGGATGCGTCCAGAGTTGAACGCATCACGCTTTCGACTGTGCCCCAATCATTTCGGGGTCAACGCACCTCGGCGATGAGTTCCACCTCGACCGGGGTGTTCAGGGGCAGCTCGTTGACGCCGACCGCGGAACGGGCGTGCACCCCGGCCTCGCCGAGCACCGCGCCGAGCAGCTCGGACGCGCCGTTGATGACCAGCGGCTGACTGTTGAAGCCGGACGCGGAGGCCACGAAACCGACGACCTTGACGATGCGCACGACATTGTCGAGGCCGACCAGATCGTGTACGACCGCAAGGGCGTTGAGCGCGGCCAGCTTGGCCATCTCCGCGCCCTGCTCGACCGTGACCTCGGCGCCGAGCTTGCCGGTCAGTGGCAGCTCGCCGTTCACGAACGGCAGTTGGCCGGAGGTGTAGACGTAGTTGCCGGACCGGACGCCGGGCACGTACACCGCGACCGGCTTCGGGGCCGGCGGCAGTTCGAGCCCGAGCTCCTTCAGGTTCTCGGCCCAGGACATCAGCTCTTCGCCCGCTTCAGGTAGGCGACATGCTGTTCACCGGTCGGTCCGGGCAGCACCGTGACGAGTTCCCAGCCGTCGGAACCCCACTGGTCGAGAATGGCTTTGGTGGCATGGGTCAACAGGGGCACCGTCGCGTACTCCCACACGGTCACATCACTCATGCGCTGAGACTAGCCCCGGCCAGGTTCCCCGAGTGCTGCGCCCCGTCCGCCTCCGCTTCGCTCCGGCTGTTCGCGGCCACGGCACAGGTCTATGGAGCCGGTACCTCGACCTTCCCTCCTCCGCTCCCCCGCTCCGCTCCCCCGCTCCGTCAGTCCAGGCCGAGGCGGGCCGCGAACTTGAAGTGGTGTATCAGACAGTTTGTCGCGCCTCTGGGCAGGATTTGGGAACGAGTTATAGGCTCGCGAGCGTGGGAGTACCGATAGCAGTGCCCGTTTCGGTTGAGCCGGGGGTCGAAGCAGGTTGGCCGGAGCGGGCGGACAAGGCCCGCCTGCACTACGTTTCCGGGAAGGGGGGCACCGGGAAGTCGACCGTCGCCGGGGCACTGGCACTGGCACTGGCCGCCGGGGGGCGCCGGGTGCTGCTGGTCGAGGTCGAGGGCAGACAGTCCATTGCCCAGCTGTTCGATCTCCCGCCCTTGCCGCCCACCGAGACTCGCATCGCCACCGCGGATGGCGGCGGCGAGGTGATGGCGTTGGCCCTCGATGTCGAGCACGCCTTCCTCGAGTACCTCGACATGTTCTACAACCTGGGCTTCGCCGGTCGCGCCATGCGCCGGGTAGGTGCCATCGAGTTCGTCACCACCATCG
The DNA here is from genome assembly GCF_050942175.1 of Nocardia sp. CA-151230. Classification (NCBI taxonomy): domain Bacteria; kingdom Bacillati; phylum Actinomycetota; class Actinomycetes; order Mycobacteriales; family Nocardiaceae; genus Nocardia; species Nocardia sp. CA-151230. Next base: position 390,648 of record NZ_CP192061.1, on the reverse strand, counting down.
CGCCGGGCCTGCGCGACGTGATCCTCACCGGCAAGATCAAGGAATGCGCGGTGCGCGCCGACAAGTCCGGCAAGCCCGCCTACGACGAGATCGTCATCGACGCGCCCCCGACCGGCCGCATCGCCAGCTTCCTGGACGTCACCCAGGCCATGGTCGAGATCGCCGGCGGCGGTCCCATCGCGTCGCAGGCAGAGGGAGTGTCCAAGCTGCTGCACTCCGAGCAGACCATGATCCACCTGGTCACGCTGCTGGAGGCGCTGCCGGTGCAGGAAACCGCCGACGCCGTCGCCGAACTCACCGCCAACGACCTGAATATCGGGACGGTCATCGTGAATCGGGCGAGCGAGGGCTACCTGCAGCGCTCGGTGCGCGAACGGGCCGCGCAGGGCACGGTCGACATCGACGCCCTGCGGGCCGGGCTGACCGAGGCCGGGATCAGCCTGTCCGAGACCGATTTCGAGGGCCTGGTCGCCGAGACCGTGGAGCATTCCGCGCGGCTGGCCGCCCAGGACGAGAGCGCCGCCGAACTGGCCCAGCTCGACATCTCGCGGCTGTACCTGCCGTCGCTGACCGACGGCATGGATCTGGGCGGGCTCTACGAGCTGGCCGAAGTCTTGAGCGCGCAGGGGGTTCGCTAGTCATGGTCGTTCCGGCAGGCACTGTGCCCCTGGACATTTCGAAGATCCTCGCGGATCCGTCGGCCCGCATCGTGGTGTGCTGCGGCTCCGGCGGCGTCGGCAAGACCACCACGGCCGCGGCCATCGCGCTGCGCGCCGCCGAGTCGGGCCGCAAGGTCGTCGTCCTCACCATCGACCCGGCACGCCGACTGGCCCAGTCGCTGGGCGTGAGCGATCTCGGAAACGCCCCGCAGAAGGTCGAACTCGGGCCCGAGGCCAAGGGCGAGCTGTTCGCCATGATGCTGAACATGCGCCGCACCTTCGACGACATGGTGCTCGAGCACACCAGCCCGGACAAGGCCGAGCAGATCTTCGCCAACCCGATCTACCAGACCGTCGCGTCCTCCTTCGGTGGCACCCAGGAGTACATGGCGATGGAGAAGCTCGGGCAGCTGGCGTCCAAGCGCGAGTGGGACCTGATCGTGGTCGACACCCCGCCCTCCCGCAATGCCCTGGACTTCCTGGACGCGCCGAAACGGCTGGGCAACTTCCTCAACGGCAAGATGATCCGGGTCATCATGGCCCCGGGCCGCGGAGTCGGGAGGTTCGTGGCGGGCGCCATGAGCCTGGCGCTGCGCGGCGTCTCGACCATCGTCGGCGGTCAATTACTCAAAGACGCCAGTGTCTTCTTGCAGTCACTGGAGTCCATGTTCGGCGGCTTCCAGGATCGCGCGGACCGCACCTACGCCATGCTGTCGCGGCCGGGCACCCACTTCCTGGTGGTGGCCGCGGCCGAGCCGGACGCGCTGCGCGAGGCGAGCTTCTTCGTCGATCGGCTCTCGACGGATCGGATGCCGCTGGCGGGCCTGGTACTGAACCGGACACACCCGGTGCTGAGTGGCCTGTCCGCGGAGGAGGCGCAGGTCGCCGCGGATCGGCTCGCACCGGAGACCGCGACCAACGGCGCGACGCCGGAACCCGAGGCGGAGACCCCGGAGGCCCTGGCCGCCGCGGTGCTGCGCATTCACGCCCACCGGGCCGCTACCGCCAAGCGGGAACAGCATCTGCTGCACCGCTTCACGGGCGCGCATCCGAGCGTCCCGATCGTGGCCGTCACCGCGCTGCCGTTCGAGGTCGCCGACCTGGAAGCGCTGCGTGCGGTAGGTGATCAGCTGGTCGAGGCGGGCGTGAAGTCCGCCTGAGGGAGTCAGGCAGTTCGACCCTTTGGTTTGAAATGCCCGATCCGACCCCGGACACGGATCGAGCCCGCTTTCGCGGGCTCGATCCGTTCTGCTTATAGGGGGGATCTGGGTAAGGGATACTCGGTTACATCGCTACCTTCTGTGATCGCTGGACGCGGAAGAAGTCCGCCCAGCTCGTCACCTCCGGATGCTGCTTGAGCAGCGCGCGGCGCTGCCGCTCGGTCATGCCGCCCCACACTCCGAACTCGACACGGTTGTCCAGGGCATCCGCCCCGCACTCCATCAGCACCGGGCAGTGCCGGCAGATGGTTGCCGCTTTGCGCTGCGCTGCGCCACGCACGAACAGCTGGTCGGGATCCACTTCCTTGCATCGGGCCTGGGAAACCCAGGCGATTCTCGCTTCGGCCTGCTCCACGTCCAATCGAGCGATCGGGGTAGTCATGTGCATTTGGTGTGCCCCTTTGCAGTCCGAACACCGGGTCACGGCGCTCCAGAATCGCGAGTGCAGCGCGCAGTTACCCAACCCCACTGCGTTCTGCACCACATTCCACTTTGAGTGTTAGCTCTATCACACTGGGTTCTCAATCTAGGTAAAGGTGTGCGGCCTGCGCAAGACCGTCCCGAGATTTTCTGGTACGTCCGTCCACGCATTCGTTGCATGGAACCGGGCAGTCCGTCTCTTTTAGGACGAATGAACACCCCGCCGGGCGAACGCCGAGTGTCCGGAAGGCCAATTAGGCTAGGGCCCGTGCCGATCACACGAACGCTCTGGAGACTGGCAGGCGCGTGCGTCTTGGCCGCCGTGTTGCTCGCCGGTCTGCTGTTCCCGCTCGCCGGTGGCTTCGGGTTCATCTCCAACCGAGCCGCGGACGCCGTCGACAATGTCTCCGCCGAACTCGTCGAGGGCAGTGTGCCCGCCGTCTCGACCATGGTGGATGCGAATGGAACACCGTTCGCCTGGCTATACGAGCAGCGCCGCTTCGAGGTCCCCAGCGAGAAGATCTCCAATGACATGAAGCTGTCCCTGGTCTCGGTGGAGGACAAGCGCTTCGCCGACCACCACGGTGTGGACTGGCAGGGCACCTTCCGCGCCTTCCTGACCAACACGTCGGGCGGCCAGGTCTCGCAGGGCGGCTCCACCATCGACCAGCAGTATGTGAAGAACTACCTGCTGCTCGTCGTGGCCAAGACCGACGCCGAGCGCCGGGCCGCCACCGAGACCACCCCCGCCCGCAAGATCCGTGAGATCCGGATGGCGCTGACCCTGGACAAGCGGCTCACCAAGGACGAGATCCTCACCCGGTATCTCAACCTGGTGCCGTTCGGCAACGGCGCCTACGGCATCCAGGACGCCGCGCAGACCTACTTCGGCGTGGACGCCAAGGATCTGAACGTCGTGCAGTCGGCCATGCTCGCCGGTATGGTGCAGTCCAGCTCCAAGCTGAACCCGTACACCAACCCCACGGGCGTGCTGGAGCGCCGGAACACCGTGCTGGACACGCTGATCCAGAACGTGCCCAACCGCGCCGACGAATACCGCAAGGCCAAGGAATTGCCCCTCGGCGTGCTGCCCGAGCCCAAAGGCCTGCCGCGCGGCTGCATCGCGGCCAATGACCGCGGCTTCTTCTGCGACTACGCGATGCAGTACCTGACCAACGCCGGCATCAGCCGCGATCAGCTCGAGAAGGGCGGCTACCTGATCCGCACCACACTGGACCCGGCGGTCCAGGACCAGGTGCGCGACTCGCTGGCCGCCAACACCAACCCGAATCTGGACGACATCGCCGAGGTCATGAATATCGTGGCGCCCGGCCAGGATTCGCATCCGGTGCTGGCCATGGGCTCGAGCCGCGTCTACGGCCTGGACGCCAACGCGCATCAGACAGTGCAGCCGCAGCCGTATTCGATGGTCGGCGACGGCGCGGGCTCGATCTTCAAGATCTTCACCACGGCCGCGGCCATGGAGAAGGGCCTGGGCATCAATGCCACGCTGGATGTCCCGGCGTTCTTCTCGGCCAAGGGCATGGGTAATTCCGGGACGCCGGGCTGCCCGCCGGAGACCTACTGCGTGAAGAACGCGGGCAACTACGCGGGCTCGATGTCGGTGACGCAGGCGCTGGCGACCTCGCCGAACACGGCCTTCGTCAAGCTGATCCAGGCCGTCGGGGTGCAGCCGACCGTCGATATGGCGGTCCGCCTGGGCATGCGTTCCTACACCCAGCCCGGCACCTCCGGCCACGGCAACCAGAGCCTGGCCGACATGATCAAGGACCAGAACCTGGGCTCGTTCACCCTGGGCCCGGTGGCGATCAACCCCCTCGAACTGTCGAATGTGGCCGCCACGCTGGCCTCCAGCGGCAAGTGGTGCCCGCCCACCCCGATCAAGGAGGTGGTGGACCGCAACGGCAAGCAGGTGCCGCTGACCCAGCAGGCGTGTGAGCAGGTGGTGGATCCGGGCCTGGCCAACACCCTCGCCAATGCCCTGGGCCAGGACGTGGTGAGCGGTACCGGTGCCGGTTCGGCGCACTCGGTGGGCTGGAACGTCCCGACCTCGGCCAAGACGGGCACCACCGAGACCCACCGGTCCTCGGCCTTCCTGGCCTTCACCAACTCCTTCGCCGGGGCCAGTTACATCTACGGCGACAGCCCGACGCCGGGCGAGATCTGCTCGTTCCCGCTGCGCAGCTGCGGCAACGGCAACCTGTACGGCGGTAATGAACCCGCTAAGACCTATCTGGGCGCGATGAAGAACGTGCTCGACCGCTTCCCGCCGGCGGCGCTGCCGCCGCTGGACGACAAGTACGTTCGCGGATCGAACAATTCGCAGATCCCGGATGTGATCGGCATGTCCCAGGCTGAGGCCACCTCCACCCTGGTCGGGGCGGGCTTCCAGGTGTCGGTGACGACGCAGCCGGGCGCGAACAAGGGGACGGTCATGAACGTCTCGCCGAACGGGTCGGCCATCCCGGGCTCGGTGATCACGCTCTACGTGAGCGACGGGAGTCAGATCCCGGCGCCCGCGCCGAACGCGCCGCCCACGGTGCCGGGATTGCCGAGCATCACCATCCCGCAGCTGCCGCCGATCCCGATTCCCATCCCGATCCCGCGGTAGGCAATCCCGCGGTAGGCAAAGGAAAGGCCCGGAGTGATTCACTCACTCCGGGCCTTTCGTATCGATAAGACAGTGTCAGAGCCGTGCCTTCACAGCGGCGGAGATCCGCGACCCGTCCGCGCGCCCCGCGGCGAGCGCCGTCGCGGCCTTCATGACCTGACCCATCTGCTTCATCCCCGGCCGCTCCCCCAGCTGCTCGGCGACGTCGGCGATGGCGGTGTCGGCGATGTCGCCCACCTCGGCATCGGTGAGCTGGGTGGGCAGGTATTCGTCGATGATCGATTCCTCGGCGCGCTCGTTGGCGGCCAGTTCGCCACGCCCGGCCTGCTCGTAGACGACGGCGGCCTCATTGCGCTTCTTCGCCTCCTTCTGCAGGACGGCGATGATCTCCGCGTCGGAAAGCTCACGGGCCTCGGGTCCGGCGACCTCCGCGGTCTGAACCGCGGACAGCAGCATCCGCAGGGTGGCCAGCCGCAGCGTGTCCTTGCTCTTCATCGCGGTGGTCATATCCGACCGCAGCTTGGATTTGAGTTCCGACATGAGCGACACGCTACGAGGGACTTCTATCGTGGTCCAGCTCATTTGACTCGATGTTTCTCCGCCGGGTCGCCTATTCTGGGCAAATGCCCGTCTTCTCGACCTCCGCCCTCAGCCGTGCCGCACTCGGAGCCGCCGGGGCCGCGGTCGCCGGAATCGGATACGCGACGCTCATCGAGCGCAATGCCTTCACGCTGCGTGAGGCGACGCTGCCTGTGCTGGAACCGGGCAAGCCGTCCCTACGGGTGCTGCACATCAGCGACCTGCACATGATGCCCGGGCAGCAGTTGAAGCAGGCCTGGCTGCGGGAGCTGGACCGGCTGGAGCCGGATCTGGTGGTGAACACCGGCGACAACCTCTCGCACCAGAAGTCGGTGCCCGCCGTGGTGCAGTCGCTGGGCGGATTGCTCGCGCGCCCCGGCATTTTCGTGTTCGGCTCGAACGATTACTTCGCGCCGGTGCCGAAGAACCCGCTCAAGTACTTCAAGAAGGACCACAAGCGGATCTACGGCGATCCGCTGCCCTGGCAGGATCTGCGGGCCGCGTTCACCGAGCGGGGCTGGCTGGATCTGACGCATGTGCGCCGCGATATCGAGGTCGCCGGGGTGCGGATCTCGACCGCGGGCGTGGACGATCCGCATCTGCAGCGGGATCGCTACGACACCGTGGCGGGTGCGCCGAATCCGCTGGCGGACCTGAGCATCGGGCTCACCCACTCGCCGGAGCCGCGGGTGCTGGACCGGTTCGCGGCCGACGGCTACGACCTGGTGATGGCGGGCCACACCCACGGTGGGCAGCTGTGCCTGCCGGGCTTCGGCGCCCTGGTGACCAACTGCGGGATCGACCGGGCCCGGGTGAAGGGCGCCTCGCGCTGGGGCGCGCACACCCGGCTGCACGTGTCGGCGGGCCTGGGGACCTCGCCCTGGGCTCCGTACCGGTTCTGCTGCCGCCCGGAGGCGACGCTGCTGACGCTGGTCGGCGCGCCGCCGAAGAAGCCGGTCGCCGAGTCGGGGAGGGGTCGCACCGCGTCGTCGGAGGCTGTCGCGCGGTGAGCGCCCGCCGCGATATACAGCGCGGTATCTAGTCTTCAGTCAGGGGGCAACCGTGACCAGTGGAAACGACCACAGCAACGAGCCCGGCCGTCCGGAACCCGATCCGAACTGGTGGCAGGGTGTGCCCGGACAGGATCAGACCTGGCAGCAGCCGCAACAGCCGCCGCAGCCGGGTTATGGTGCACCGCAACCCGATCCGGGCCGGCAGCAGCCCGGCTACGGGCAGGCGCAGCCGACGACTCCCGTCACCGGCGGTCCGTACGGCCAGCCCTATCCGCCCGGACCGGCCCAGTACCCGGCGCAATACCCGCCGACACAAGCGTTCGGCGCGCCGCAGGCCTACGGCCAGCAGCCCGGCTACGGCCAGCAGCCGCACTATCCCCCGCCGCCCGGTGGCGGCAACCGCCGGGTATGGCTGTTCGCCGGTGTCGGCGTGCTGGTGCTGGCGATCATCGCCGCGGTGGTGGTCGTGGCGCTGGTGCACCGGAACTCGAACGACACCTCGGCGAAGTCGAACCCCACGCCGTCGCTGATCAGCGCGCTCACCTCGACCACGGCCAAGCCCACCCAGTCGGGCCGGCCGACGACCGCCAGGACCACCGGCCCGAAGGCGACCAGCACGCCCGCCGCGGTGATCCCCGGGTATCAGGTGGTCACGATCCCGGATAACGGTGCGGCATACGACATTCCGGAGGGCTGGAAGGTGGACGGTGCCGGACAGAGCACCTTCGGCAGCGGCGCGGACAGCATTCCGGTCGCCGGGCTGGCGCAGGACGGCATCGAGTACTGCCCGAAGTACGTGCGCACCAATATCTTTCTGACCCAGTCCGACGAGACGGATCCGACGAGGGCGGCGGCCGACATCGGCACCCGGATGGGCCGTATCGGCTGGTCCACGTCGACGGGTGCGACGCCCGGTGCGGCGGAGTCGTTCCAGTCCTCGGACGGGCAGCTGCAGGGCATCTACATGGAGACCAAGGGCTCTGCCCCGGCTCCGGCGGCGGGCTGTGCCTCGACGTATTCTGTCTACACCTTCGCCTTCCCTGGCGACAGCGGCGCTTTCGTGTTCACCATCGCCGCGGACACCGGGGTGAACCAGTCCGTGGACGCGACCCTGGCGAAGAAGATTCTCGCCAGTATCCGCCCGATCCAGTAGGCGACACGACTCGTCACAGGGGGTCCGACGATGAGCGGTGAAACCGACGGCCAGGACATCGATCCGGAGAAGACGACGTCCAGCGGGGACTGGTGGCAGGGGCCGGTGCACGAACGGCCCCAGCCCAGCCAACCGCCCCCATATCCCCATCCGAGCCCGAATCCCTATGCCTCCGGACCGAATCCGATCCCGGGACCCGGTCCGGTCTCGGGTCCCGGACCGTGGCCGGGCCCGAGCCCGTACCAGTCGGGGCCCAACCCCTACCAGTCCTCGCCCTATCGGTCCGGACCGAATCCCGTTCCGCCGAGCGCGAATTCGTACAGCACGGGCCAGTCGCCCTTCGCCACCGGGCAACCGGGCGGCGGCGCGCCTCCGCTGGGCGGCAATCGCGGGCGGGCATGGCTGCTGGCGGGCGTGGGCGCGCTCGTGGTGGCGATCGTGGCCGTCGTGGCGATCGTGATCGTGATGCGCGATTCCGGCACTGGCCCCACCCCGACCGCCGCGAAGCCCACCTCGATCACCAGCGCGCCCGCCACCACGCCGCGCACCACCACGACCCCGGCGTCCACCCTGACTCCCCAGATTCCCGGTTATCAGGTCGATGTACCCAAAAACCTGAAGGCCGCCTGGGACATCCCCAGCGACTGGAAGACGGATCTGACCGCCACCACCTACGGGAACGGCACCGACAGCATTCCGGCGGCGGGCTTCGCGGAGGAGGGCTCGGACTACTGCCCGAGCAATGTGCGGACCACCATGTTCCTGTCCACCTCGGATATCTCCGACGCGACCGCGGCGGCCACCGATGTGGGTGCGCACGCCGCCCGCATCGGCTACACCACCAAGACCTCGCTCACCGCGGGCACCGCGCAACCCCTCGACACCAGCGACGGCCAGCTGCACGGCACCTTCCTGGAGACCAGCGGCGCCTTCACCGCCCCCGCCGGATGCGCCACCGGCTACTCGGTCTACACATTCGCCCTCAGCGTGGGCGCCGGCAAGGGTTCGCTGGTGCTGGTGATCCTCGCCGACACGGGCGTGGATCGCTCGGTCACGGCCGATTTCGCGCGTAAGCTGTTCGCCACCTTTCGCCTGCTTTAGCGCATCTGACCAGCCGATTTAACGTCTGGACGGCGGGTGCGCTAAGCTACTGCAGGTTCGCTTCACGGGGTGTGGCGCAGCTTGGTAGCGCGCTTCGTTCGGGACGAAGAGGTCGCAGGTTCAAATCCTGTCACCCCGACTGTGTGGTTGAGACACAACAGAAGGCCCTGACCAGTTCATCTGGTCGGGGCCTTCCTCGTATCACCATCCAGAGCATCGAGATTCCGCCCGGTTTTCCGGCCGATGGTCACCGATTTGGTCACACCGACTCACCGGACTCGTCTTCGCCGTCGAGGTCACCGAGCATCAGCGCCACCATCTGCTCGCCCGCATCGCGGTCCACACCCGGCAGCACATGCGAGTACACATCCAGCGTCAACGCCACCGAGGCATGCCCGATTCGCTCCACTCCACTGTGTCGGCACGGCGTACACGGTGACCATTCCGGACGCCTTGATCGCGCAATCCAACCTCACGGGCGTCACGGCCCTCGCGACCGTCGGCCATCGTCGGCTTCCGCCTGTGCTGGTTCGATGGCCGGGATGCGGCGAGGCCCCAGGTCGGCCCGGGTTGACGAGCGGCCCGGCGCCACGCAGGATCGATCGTGGGATGGACGATTCATGCTGGTAGGGCTATTGGGTCCGGTGATGGTGGAGGCCGCGGACGGGACGCGGGCGTCGGTCGGGGGGCCGCGGGTGCGGGCATTGCTGGGGTTGCTGGCGCTCGAAGCCGGGCGAGTGGTGCCGGTAGAGCGACTGGTGGACGGGGTGTGGGGGGAGGACCCGCCAGCGGGGACCGGGAATGCGTTGCAGACCTTGGCGAGTCGGTTGCGCGCGGCGGTGCCGGGGGCGGTGCGGAGTGACGGGGGTGGGTATGTGCTCGAACTGGCGCCCGAGGACGTCGATGTGCATCGGTTCGCGCGTGAGGTCGTGGCGGGGCGCGCATTGCTCGCGGCCGGGGAGGCCGAACGAGCCATCGCGTGCTTCGATGCCGCGCTCGCGTTGTGGCGCGGGGAGCCGTTGATCGATGTGGGGGAATCGGAGGTATTGCGCGCCGCGGCACTGCGATTGACCGAACAGCGGCTCGAAGCAGTCGAACTGCGAGCGGACGCCTTGCGAGCCCTGGGCCGAGGCGGCGAGGTATTGCGTGAGCTCCGCACAGAAGTTGCGGCACATCCGTTCCGTGAGACGCTGGCCGCACGACTGGTGCGGGCGCTGGCGGCAGTGGGACGAACATCCGAGGCGATACAGCAGTTTCAACGCACCGAGGCCCTATTGCGGGAGGAGCTCGGCACGACACCCGCCGAGGTGCTGCGCTCGGCGCTGGCCGAAATTCACACGAACGCACCACATGATCCCGCGGTCGACGGACCTGCCTTCGAGACGACATCCGGATCGGGTCGTGCGGGAGTTGCGTCCCGGTCCACCGGGACAACGCACGTATCCGCGCCGCTGCTGCCCAGGCGGTACACCAGCTTCGTCGGACGCGGACACGACGTGGAAGGAGTGCGGCAGGCGTTGCGCGAGGCCCGACTGGTGACACTGTCGGGTACCGGGGGCGTGGGGAAGACCCGGCTGGCCGCCGAGACGGTCGGGGCGCACGCCGTGGACTGGGCGGATGGTTACGCCTTCGTCGAACTGGCCGCACTCGAGCGAGAACGAGCCGACCGGCCGGCCGTGACCGCGGTCGGAGTGGCGATAGCGAACGCGCTCGCGCAGTTCGAGCGACCCGACGAACTGTCCGCGGAGTGGGCCGAAGTATTGGAGCGGACGCTGTCCGGTCGCCGAATGCTGTTGGTACTGGACAACTGCGAGCATGTCGTGGAGGCGACCGCGCGCCTGATCGACGATCTGTTGCAGCGGCTGCCCCTGCTGCGGGTGCTCACCACGAGCCGGGAGCCGATCGGCGTGGACGGCGAGCGACTGTATCCGGTCCGGACCTTGGACCTGCCCGAAGCCGACGCGGATTTCCCGACGGTCACCGCATCGCCCGCGGTCCGGCTGTTCATCGACCGCGCCACTGCGGCACTCCCGAATTTCGCTCTGTCCGAGAGCAATTCGGCGGATATCCGCGCCATCGTGCGCAGCCTGGACGGCATGCCGCTGGCCATCGAACTGGCCGCCGCCCGCCTGCGGAGCCTGCCGCTGCCGGACCTCAGCACGCGGCTCACCGATCGCTTCCGGCTGCTCACCAACAGCACTCGCCATGCGGTCCCGCGCCATCGCACCCTGCACGCGGCCGTCGCCTGGAGCTGGGAACTGCTCACCGATGCGGAAGCCGCAGCGGCCCAGCGCTTTTCGACATTCGCGGGCGGCGCGACCTTGGACGCTGTCACCCAGGTGTGCGGTCCGGACGCCATCGACACGGTCACCTCACTGGTGACGAAGTCGTTGGTGGACTTCGATGGACAGCGCTATCGAATGGCCGAGACCATCCGAGCCTATGCGACAGCGGAATTGACCGCCGCCGGCGATGCGGACGAGGTCGCCCGCATCCATGCCGACTGCTTCCTGGAATTCACCGACGCCGCCGCCCACGGATTACGCACTGCCGCACACCCCGATTGGCTCGCGCGGCTGATCGCCGAACACGGCAATTGCGAAACCGCGCTGCGGTGGGCGCTGGACGCGGGCGACGGTGAGCGTGCGGTTCGCCTGTACGCGAATCTCGTCTGGTATTGGCTGCTGCGCGGGTTGCACGGCGACATCTCCGAACGCCGCCGCGAGGTTCTCGCCCTGCTCGGCGACACACCGCCGCCGGGGTGCACCGGGGCCTATCTGGCGTGCCGGTACGGCGAAGAGCTGCCCGCGTACTTCACCAACATCTGGTGGGGCCAAATCCGGGAGAACACGGGGCAATTCGAGCGGCTGACCCGCGCGGCCCTCACCGAGGATCGACCCCCGCACCCGATGTTCGTGCTCATACTCGCGCTGCGAGACCTGCTCGGCGACGACGACAGCCTGTTGACCGCGTGCACCACCTCCGACGATCCGTGGCTACGCGGAAATGCGCTGATAGCACGAGGTTTCGATGAACTGGGCGGCGACCATCCGGCCCGCGCCCTGCCCACTCTGGAGGCCGCGCTGACCTGCCTGAGCGCGCACGGTGACGCCCGGTCACACAGCCGCGCCCTGATCTCCCTGGCCAGCTACCGGACCCGGATGCTCGGCCTGGACAGCGCCCGCCCGCTGATCGTGAGCGCGCTGGAACTGCTCAGCGCCGACCTGGGCGCCGGTGAGCGCATGGGCGTGCTCCTCTTCGCGGCGGAGATGCACCTGGTCGGCGGCGATACCGACAGCGCGGCAACCTATCTCGACCGGGCCGAGGCCCTGATCACCCCGCACATCATCCCGGCGCCCGGGCGCTTCCTGGCGGCGACGCAGGCGCACCTGGCCCACCTGCGCGGCGACAACGACCGCGCGCTGGAACTGTTCCGGCGGATGTCCGAACAGCCGCTCCCCGCCGCCCCGCCACCCGCCGGACGCCACGACACCGTCCGCTTCGTGAACCTGGTCTTCGTGAGCACCGCGCACGCGGCGGCCCTGGTCGCGGCGGGGCGGCCGGACGACGCACTGCGCGAGCTGTCCATGCCCCGCGATCTGGCCGCCCAGACCTCGGCGGCGCTGCTGGCCGAGGTCGGTATCGGTTACGCCCTGGTCGCCCTGGCGCAGGGCGCCCCGGCGCGCGCGGCCCGCATTCTCGGCGCCACCGACCGGATCAACCGGAGGGCCGGGGTGATCCGCATCGGCCCGTTCCGGCGGCGGGCGCTCGACCGAGCGGAAGCGGCGCTCGGGCCCGTGCGCCTGGGCGCGGAATTCCTGGCGGGCGCCCGCCTTCCGGACGAGGCGGTTCTCGAACTGCTGCGTACCGCTCGCTGACAACGACTGTCAGCGAACCGTACGGGGCGCACTGGATGCTCGGGACGCGTATCCCACCGATCCAGGAGTGTCCATGTCCGTTCCCCCGAACACGGAATCAGCCGTTTCCGTGCGTGGTTCCCGTCGACCAGGCGAACGTCTCGGCACGGCCGGTGCCGTACTGGGCGCCGGGTTCATCATGTCCGTCGGCGGCGGTTATCTGCTCGCCCCAGCGCGAATGGCCTCGGAGTTCGGTCTCACCGACTGGCCGCGCGGCGAGGCCGTCGGCTTCCTGAACGTCAAAGGCGTCCGCGATGTGGTCACCGGTCTGATCGTGCTCGCCCTGCTCGCGGCCGGGCAGCGCCGCGCCGTCGGCGTCGCCCTGCTCACCATCGCTCTCATTCCGACCGGCGACATGCTCACCATCCTGGTGCGCCGCGGCTCCACCGCCACCGCCCTGAGTGTGCACGGCCTCACCGCCGCCCTGGTGGCCGCTACCGGCGCGCTGCTGCTGCGTCGTGAGAACCGTTGAGCGCCCGATGAAGACGCTGGCAAACACCGCTCACATCTACATGATCATCGGCCTGATCTCCGGGTTCTACTACCGCGAGATCACCAAGGCCGAACATTTCACCGGGCAGTCGGAGCTCGGTGTCGTGCACACCCACGTGCTGGCGCTGGGCATGCTGTTCTTCCTCATCGTGCTGGCCTTGGAGAAGCAGTTCACGCTCAGCGCCCGGAAACGCCTGTACGGCTGGTTCTTCTGGCTGTACAACATCGGCCTGGCCATCACCGTCGCTGTCATGACGCTGCACGGCACCCTCACCGTGCTGGGCAAGAGCAGTGGTGAGGCGATCGCGCTCGGCGCGGGTGTGGGCCACATTCTGCTGACCGCCGGGCTGATCCTCTTCTTCATCACCCTCGGCAAATCCATCGACGACAGCCGAACACCGCGCACCGCAGCGGTATTCGCCGAACAGGAGGCGTCGTGAACACCGGCGAGGACAGCGCGCTGTGGACGCGGGACGCGGTCTCGCTCGCGGCGCTGATCGCGGAGGGCGCGGTCACCGCGACCCGGGTCGTCGAGGCCCATCTCGAGCGCATCGAGCAGGTCGATTCCGAAATCGGCGCGCTCACCACGGTATTCGCCGAGGCCGCGCGTGCGGAGGCGGCCGCGGCCGACCGCAGCGTGCCGACCGGGCCGCTGCACGGGGTTCCGGTCACCGTCAAGAACAACCTCGATGTCGCGGGCAGCCCGACCACCTGGGGCGTGCCGGGCTTCGGACAGGCCGTCGCGACAGCGGATGCACCCGCGGTATCCGCGCTACGGCGAGCCGGGGCGATCGTCATCGGGCGAACGAACATGCCGGACTTCGCCACTCGCTGGCACACCGACAACGACGAGGCGGGCCCGACGGTCAATCCGTGGTACCCGACCCGCAGCCCGGGCGGTTCCAGTGGCGGTGATGCCGCCGCGGTAGCCGCGGGCATGACACCCCTCGGCCTGGGCACCGACTTCGGCGGTTCACTGCGGATACCCGCCGCGTTCTGTGGAGTCGCCTCCCTGCGCACCACGCCCGGCCGGGTGGCGGTGGCCTCGAGCCTGCCCGGTGCCGCACCCGCACCGACAAACCAATTGTTCGCGGCGCCAGGGCCGTTGGCGCGCACCGTGCGCGATCTGACGACCGCCTTCGAGGTCCTCAGCGTCAGCGCCGACGTGCGCGATCCCGGATGGATTCCGGTGCGTGACAGGACGGGCACCGCCCTGCCCGCGGTCGCCGTCACGCTCGGTGACGATATCGATCCGCAGGTGCGGGCCGCGGTGTTCGGCTGTGCCGACGCCCTCGAACGCGCGGGATATCCGGTAGCCGAACTGGATCCGCCGCAATTGGGCGAGGTGGCGGCGGACTACGGCCGATTGGTCTCCACCGAGGTCGTGGTCCAGCGCCGCGAAGCCATGCGGCGAGTCGGCAGCGCCGGGCTGAACACCTTCATGGACGCGGCGATCGACCTGTTCCCGCCGCTGGATCTGGCGGGCTACATGACCGCGCTGGGTGAGCGCCTCACCCGCCGCGCGGCCTGGTCCCGTTTCCTCGCGGAGCACCCGATCGTGCTCGGCCCGGTCTCGACCGAACTGCCCTGGCCGGTCGGCTACGACCTCGGCGGCACCGCACAGGTCGCGACCATGTATGCGGCGCACCTCCTCACGATCGCCGCCAACTACCTGGCCCTGCCCGCGGCCACGGTCCCCGCGGGCATCTCGGCCGAGGGTCTTCCCATCGGGGTCCAGTTGATCACCGCCCCATTCGCCGAGCGCCGCGCGCTGACTGCGGCCGCGCATATCGAAGTGGCCTTTCCGATGCCCACACCCATCTCTCCGGCAACCGACCCGACCACGCGGCGCCCTGCCCCGGGCCATCCGTCCGGCGGCTCGGGCACGACGCGGTGAATGTTCTGTAGCGAAGGGAATCCAGATGTCACACAACACATTGCGATCCGCCGTGCGCGGACGAGTACTGCTGCCCGGCGACGAAGAGTTCGATACCGCACGGATGGCGTGGAATCTGAATATCGACCAGCCGGTCGCGGCGGTCGTGCACGTCGAAGACGCGGACGATATGGCCGCCGTGGTGGGCTACGCACGCGACGCGGGCCTGTCGGTGACCGCTCAGCCCAACGGCCACGGGGCTTCCGGTGATACCGCCGGCAGCATCCTGGTGCGCACGCGTCGGCTCGATCGGGTCGAGGTGGATCCGGTGCGGCGCCGTGCCCGCGTCGGTGCGGGAACCAATTGGGGCCAGGTGCTGGCGGCGGCCGCCCAGCACGGCTTGACCGGGCTCGCCGGAAGCTCCCCGGTGGTCAGCGTTGTCGGCTATACCCTCGGTGGCGGATTGTCGTGGTTCGGCCGCAAATACGGTTGGGCGGCCGACAGCGTCCGGGCCTTCGATGTCGTCGATGCCGACGGTCATCAGACCCGGGTCACCGCGGAATCCGACCCGGAGCTGTTCTGGGCATTGCGTGGCGGCGGCGGGGACTTCGCACTGGTGACGGCCATGGAGTTCGATCTGTTCGCGGCTCCGGCCTTGTTCGGTGGCCTGACCGCCTGGCAGGCCGAGCAGACCGAGGCGGTCCGTGATGCCTTCCAGGACATCACCGATCGCGCACCGGCCGAGCTCACGGTCTGGCTCAATCGGCTGGAGCTGCCGCAGGCACCCCCGATGATCGCGATCGCCGCGACCTATCTGGGCGAACCGGCGCGCGGGCGGGAACTGCTGCGACGGCTGGACACGATCGGCGGCATCCTCGCGGACACGCGCCGGGAATTGTCCCCGGCCGAGTTGGGCACCATCGTCAACGAGCCCACCGCCCCAGGCCCCGGCCTGCTGCGAACCGAGCTGCTGACCGCACTGGACGAGACCGCCGCCGAGATTCTGCTGCACGCACCGATCGACCCGCTGATGGGCATCCAGCTCCGGCAGTTGGGAGGTGCGCTCGCCGAGCCCACCCGAGGCGCGGTTCCGCCGTTCGCGGAGCCCTACGCACTGTCTCTGCAGGCCATCGGCTCGGGCCCCGATACCGTTGCCGCGGTACACGCTACCCAGAAGCGCATCATCGCCGATCTGGGCGCGCGAGTCAGCGGCCGCAAACCGTACACCGTCCTGTCCCCCGGCGATGGTGTCGCAGAGGTTTTCGACACCGGCACCTTGGATCGGCTGCGAAAGCTCAAGCAGGCCCGCGACCCACACGGCGTATTCCGCGCCAACTTCCCGATTCCCCACTGAACCTTCGGTTTCGAGCCCCTCGGACACCGTCGCAGGTTCGAATCCTGTCACCCCGACCATGTGGTTGAGACACAACTCGGCCCCCGGCTCTTTCGAGAGCCGGGGGTTTGTGTTTTTGGGACAGCGTGTCCCTTTGTGCACAGCGTGTTTTCGGGGTCAGCCCGCGACCGGGCGAAGGCGGGTGCCACCCAGGCGGTCGGCGTGGTCGGTGAGGATGGCACGCAGGGCGGCGGCGGATGTCGCGTCCACGGGCGTGAGGACCGTGATGCTGTGGTCGGCCCCGTCGGGGCTGGTGAGGTTGTCGTAGCAGACCGTCAGGTCGCCCGCGCCGGGGTGCCGGATGCGTTTGGTGCCGTGGCTGCGGTCCTGAACCGCATGGTCGTCCCACCAGGTGGCGAATTCTGGGCTCTCCGTGTGCAATTCGCCGATCACCTCGCGCAGGCGCGGGTCGTCGGGGTGGCGGGCCAGGTTGCGGCGCAGGTTGCCGACGGTCTCGCGGGCCACCAGGTCCCAGTCCAGCTGGGTGGCGCGGGTGGCGGGGTCGAGCAGGGTCAGGCGGGCGACATTGATGCCGGGTTCGAAGCCCGGGCCGAACAGGGCCGACGCGGCGGTGTTGCGGGCCAGCACGTCGAGGCGGAAGTCGGACAGGTAGGCCGGGAGCGCGGGCAGGCCGTCGAGGATGGCACGCAGTGACTCCGGCGGGTCGGCCGGGCGGCGGCGGGTGGGCGGCTGGGCGCCGCGGGCGATGAGGTGCAGGTGCGCGCGCTCGGCATCGGTGAGCCGCAGGGCGTCCGCGAGGGCGTCGAGGATGGCGGCGCCGGGGGTGCCGACGCGGCCCTGTTCGAGGCGGATGTACCAGTCGACGCTGACCGCCGCGAGCTGCGCCACCTCCTGCCGTCGCAGGCCCGGAGTGCGCCGGTGCCCGACGTTCGGCAGCCCCGCCTGTTCAGGAGCCAGCCGCTCCCGCATGGCCCGCAGGAAGGCGCCCAGCTCCCTTCCCGATGTCGTAGTGTCCACGCTCGCACTCCTTCTCGCCGGAGCCCCGGCACCACCCGGGCTCCCGGCCCTCAGCCTAGGGTGCGACCGGGTGGCACGCGGGATACCAGGGTGCAGACGATCTCCCTGGCGGTACCGGATTCCGGGAGTCTCTTCCTGTCAGTCGAACGACGAGGAGAACCGCCATGAATCGCACCGCACGCATCGTTTCCGCGACCTTCGCCGTGGCGGCCCTGCTGTCCGCCGCCGCCTGCGGCAGCGACCGGGATTCGTCCGCCGCGACCCCGAGCTCGAATCAGGCTCCGTCCGTTCAGGTTCGGGCCGTGGTACCCGCGTCGGCCGCCCGATTCACCGTCGACACCGCCGATGCCACGGCCGACCGCGCCTTCCCGGCGGACTTCTACGCGGGCGCCTTCGGCTGCACGGCCGCCAATCATGCCCCGCGCCTGCACTGGTCCGGCGCTCCGGCCGGAGCGAAGAGCTTCGCGGTCACCATGTTCGACCCGGACGCACCGACCGGCGCGGGCTTCTGGCATTGGATGAACTGGGACATCCCCGCCGCGGCAACCGATTTCACGGCGGGCGCCGCGGGTGTGGCGGGCGCCAACGACGCAGGGGTCCCCAGCTACGTGGGTCCGTGCCCGCCCGCCGGCGACCGCCCGCACACCTACCAGATCTCCGTGCTGGCCCTGGACACCCCGACGCTGGACCTGCCCGCGTCGACCACCCCGACGGTCGCGTCCTTCTCGATGGGTTCGCACATCATCGGGGCAGCCCGGCTGTCGCTGACCGCGCGGCGACCCTGACCCGGAACACACCACAGGGTCCCGGCCACTCGGCCGGGACCCTGTGTGGGTGGAACGGCTTTCAGCCCAGGTGCAGGCGCCGCATGAGACGCAGCGTGACCAGGGTGGACTTGAGCTGCTTCTCGTAGGGCATGTTGGCGCGAGCCGCCATGATCTGCTTCTTCTGCACGCCGACATTGATGGTGTCGGTGTACTTGAGAATGCCGGCCGCGCCGTGGCGGGTGCCGACGCCGGACTGCTTCACGCCGCCCGACGGGGTGCCCTTGGCGGCGTAGCTGGTGACGAAGCCGTCGTTGATATTGATGGCGCCGGCTTCGATGCGCTCGGCGAGTTTCGTTGCGCGGTCGATGTTTCCGGTCCAGATACTGGCATTGAGACCGTACGCGGTGTCGTTCGCGAGCGCGACGGCCTCGTCCTCGGTGCTGTACTTGTAGATGCTGACCACGGGGCCGAAGGTCTCCATGGTGGCGTGGGCCATGTCCTTGGTGACGCCGGTGAGGACGGTCGGCTCGAAGAAGGCGGGGCCGATGTCGGGGCGGGGGTTGCCGCCGGTGACGACGGTCGCGCCCTTCTCCCGGGCCTCGTCGACGTGGGAGGCGACACGCTTCATGTGGTCCACCGAGACCAGCGAGCCCATCTCGGGATCGAAGTCGTAGCTGGCGCCCATCTTCCCGGCGAGGTCCTCGGCGGCGGCCACGAAGCGCCGCAGGTACTCGTCGTAGATGCGCTCGTGGACGTAGATGCGCTCGATGTGCATGCACGCCTGGCCGGTGTTGCCGAAGACGGCGAACACGGCCGAGGGGATGGCCTCGTCGAGGTTGACGTCGTCGAGCACGATCATCGGGTTCTTGCCGCCGAGTTCCAGGCTGCAGCCGATGAGGTTGCGTCCGGCCTGCTCACCGATGGTGCGGCCGGTGGCGGTGGAGCCGGTGAACATGACGAACTCGACATTGTCGATGAGGGTGGGGCCGACGTCGGGGCCGCCGCCGCAGACCACCTGGATGAGCCCGCGCGGCAGGCCCGCCTTCTGCAGCAGTTCGATGCCGTAGAGCGTGCACAGCGCGGTCTTGTTGTCCGGCTTCATGATCACGCCGTTGCCGGCCATGAGGGCCGGGGTGGAGTCGGACATGGAGATGGCGAACGGGAAGTTCCACGGCGCGATGACCGCGACCACGCCCTTGGGCCGGTGCTCCTCGGTGGAGGAGGTGATGACCGGCATCGGACCGCTGCGCTTCTTGGGCTTGAGGGTCTTCTCGGCGGTCTTCAGGTAGTGGGCGATGACCATCGGCGTATCGCACGCCTCCTCGATGGCCATCCGCCGCGCCTTGCCGCAGCCGATCTGGATCAGGTCCGCGATGGTCTCGATCTCGGAGAGAATCAGCTCGTGCGCGCGCTCGAATACGGCGAGGCGGTCCTTGAGCGGCCGGGCGGCCCATTCCTTCTGGGCGGCGCGGGAGATCTCGACGGCGGCCTCGACGTCCTCGGGCGAGGACTGCGGCAGGTAGCCGACGACGTCACCGGTGTAGACCTCGACCATCTCGAAGGGCTCGCGGGCCTCGCCGGCCTGGCCCGCCGTCACCATCGCGGTCAGCCGGTTGATGAGGGATTCCGTGACGCGCGGCGGAAGTTTCGCCTTGCTCGTTGTGCTCATGGGACTCTCTCCACTACTTGCCGCCCGTGACGGCGGTCACCATGATCCAAACTAGAACACGTTATTGTTCAGGACAACGGCGCGGGGTAGTTTCGTGCCGGAATCTTGGTTCGCCCATGTGGAAAGAAGGGTCGGCGATGACCGCAGCGACTGCTGAAACACCTAGCAACACCGAACCGCATGCTCTGGTCGAGAAGCGCGGCGCGACGCTGATCGTCACCATGAACCGCCCCAAGTCCAAGAACGCCCTCACCGGCGAGATGCTTGCGATCATGACCGAGGCGTGGGACACCGTCGACAACGATCCGGAGATCCGCTCCTGCATCCTCACCGGTGCCGGCGGCGCGTTCTGCGCGGGCGCGGACCTGAAGAACATGAACAAGCGCAGCCCGGACGACGGCATGAAGGAGGGCAGCGCGTTCGACCCGTCCCGCATGCCGGGTCTGCTCAAGGGCCGTCGCCTGACCAAGCCGCTGATCGCGGCGGTGGAGGGCGCGGCCATCGCGGGCGGCACCGAGATCCTGCAGGGCACCGATATCCGCATCGCCGGTGAGAGCGCCAAGTTCGGTGTCTCCGAGGCGAAGTGGAGCCTGTTCCCGATGGGCGGCTCGGCGGTGCGACTGCCGCGCCAGATCCCCTACACCGTCGCCGCGGAACTGCTGCTGACCGGTCGCCACATCACCGCGGCCGAGGCGCTGAACTTCGGCCTCATCGGCCACGTGGTGCCGGACGGGACCGCGCTGGACAAGGCCCTCGAGATCGCCGAGCTGATCAACAACAACGGCCCGCTGGCCGTGCAGGCGATCCTGAAGGTCATCCGCGACACCGAGGGCATGCACGAGGAAGAGGCGTTCAAGATCGACGCCAAGGTCGGCCTGCCGGTCTTCCGCAGCAATGACGCGAAGGAGGGCCCGCGCGCCTTCGCCGAGAAGCGCAAGCCGAACTTCCAGGGCAACTAGGAATTCCGGGGGCTGTCCTCCGGGAGACGAGGTGGCGACGGACCTCTCACATCGCCACCTCACCGTCAGCGAGCGGCCAGCTCCTCACCGAGGAAGCCGCCGGACTGATGCCGCCACAGCTGCGCGTACGTCCCCTCGCCGCGCAGCAGCTCCTCGTGGCTGCCCTGTTCGACGATCCGCCCGCGATCGAGCACGATCAGCCGGTCCATCCCGGCCACCGTGCTCAACCGGTGCGCGACCACCAGCGCCGTACGCCCTTCCATCAACTCCCAGAGCGCTTGCTGCACAAGGATTTCGCTCTCGGAGTCGAGGGCGCTGGTGGCCTCGTCCAGCAGCAGGATCGGGGCGTCGCGCAGGATGGCCCGCGCGAGCGCGACCCGCTGGCGTTGCCCGCCGGAGAGTTTCACTCCGCGCTCGCCGATGAGCGTGTCCATGCCCTCGGGCAGCCCGTCCGCGAATTCGGTGACGTGCGCGGCCTTGGCGGCGCGCCGCACCTCCTCGTCGGTGGCCTCGGGCCGGGCGAAGCGAATATTGTCGCTCAGCGATCGGTGGAACATGGCCGGGTCCTGCGGCACATAGGACAGCAGGCTGCGCAGATCCCGCTGACGCAGGCGCGAAATATCCTGTCCGCCGATACGGATGACACCGCCGTCGACGTCCATCATGCGCAGCAGCAGCTGGGTGAGCGTGCTCTTGCCGCCGCCCGACCGCCCGACCAGGCCGATGCGCGCGCCACTGGCCACATCCAGATCCAGCCCTCGGAACAGGGGCGGCGCACCCGCGTGGGCGAAATCCACCCGCTCGAACCGGATGCCGGAGCCCTTGGGGCACAGCGGTTCCGGCTCGCTCGCGTCGAGCACCGTCGGCGATTCCAGCAGCAGTTCGGTGAACTGCGCGGCCTCGGTGGTGGAGCTCTCCAGCCGCCGGTAGATCTGGTTGAACCGGAACATGATGCCGGTGGCGTTCCAGTAGTAGGTGAAGGCCACCATGATCACCTCGACCGACGCGTGCCCGCCACCGATGCCCAGCGCGATCAGCAATCCGGAGACGTTCACGATCACCATCAGCGGCGTGACCGCGGTGTCGATGTAGAGGTTGTTGTAGTCCCAGGACCGCAACGACTTTCGCCGCTGCACCGCCACCCGCCGCCGATGCTCGTCGATCTCCTGCGGTTCGGCCGCGAAGGCCCGCACCGCCTGCATGTTCGACAGGGTGTCGGAGACGTGACCCGACACCCGCGCGATGGCGGCCTCGCGGTCGTCGACCAGGTGCTGGCGCCGCCGGATCAGCGGGGCGACCACGGCGCCGCTCACCGCGATCAGGCCGAGCAGCACGACGACCAGCATCGGGTCGTAGCGCCACAGCACCACCGAGGCGAAGCTCAGCGGCACCAGGGCGGCGACGATCTCGAAGGCGAAGGTGTCGGCGAACTCCTCGAACCGGGTCGCGAAGCTCAGGGCGCGCTTGGTCAGCGAGCCCGCGAAGTTGTTGTGGAAGAACGCCGAATCCTTGGCCAGCAGTTCGTCCATGGCGGTGTTGTAGAGACTCTCGATGCCGTAGGCGTCGAGACGGTTGAGGCAGTGGATGCCCACCCGCCAGAAGACTTCCGCGATGAACAGCAGCGCGCCGAAACCGATCACGTACGGCGCGAGCGTGCCGAACGAGGAGTCACCGGTGGCGGCCACCTTGCCCACCACCACCGCGACCAACAGCGGCGCGATGTAGAGCTGACAGATATTGCCGAGGGCGGGCCCCAGCATGGCCGGAATCGTGATTGCCTTGCGCCGGGCCATTTCCCGGCCGTAATAGCGCAGAACCAGCCTGACAGCGGATGTGCGCGAACTCATCCATCCCCTCTCGAATAGGTGCTTCGAGCAGTGCAGACAGCCCAGAGTGCCTGGTCGGGAGAGGGTGCGCCACCGAATTATTGCCGTGCGGTAGCTGGTTTCCGGCGCCGGCCGAAGGGTTTTCGGCGCTGGGCAGCCGCAGGGCCGGCTGCCCCGCGCCGGGAGCGGATGCCGATCGGAGCACGTGCCGGCATCCACGTTCGGGGGATTACTCGGTGGGATGCACCGTGCGCCGGACGATGGCACGCGCCAGGCCGGGCAGCAACCTCCGCATCAGATACGCCGGCCGCGCCTGTCCGGGGAAGACGAACAGCGGTGACTTCGGTTTGGCCAGTGCCTTTTCCAGCGCGTCGACAATGCTCTCGGGCGTGGCGCCGCCGGCATTGCCGAGCACGCTGGCGTTCTCCTTGCGGACCGCGTCCAGGAACGGGGTCTCCACCATGGGCGGGCAGAGCACGAGCAGCCGCACGCCGGTGTCGTGCAGTTCGTAGGAGAGGCTGTCGGCGAAGCCGACCACCGCGTGTTTGGAGGCCGTGTACCCGGCCATGCCGGGTGAGGGCAGCCAGCCCGCGAGCGAGGCGAACAGCACCACGGTGCCCGCGCCCGCCTGCTTCATGGCGGGGATGACGGCATGGCAGAGGTTGACGGTGCCGATGTAGTTGATGTCCATCATCTTCCGGATCTGGGCCACGTCGTGGTCCAGTACGGAGGCGTGCACGTGGGCCATGCCGGCCGCGTGCACCAGTCGGTCGATGGTGCCCAGTTCCGCGCGCACCTTGTCGACGACAGCGCGGACCTGCGCGGAATCCGACACGTCACACGCGTAGGTGTGGGTGTTGGGCGAGCGCGCGGCCATGGTGGCCAGGCCGTCGGCGTTCAGGTCGACCGCGGCCACCTGCCAGCCCGCGGCGGCGAGTCGCTGCGCGACGATGCGGCCCATGCCGCTGGCCGCTCCGGTGACGAGTGCTGTCCGGCTCATCGGACCTCCCGGGTCTGCAATACCGTCGCGGCGTCCTCGAAGGTCATGCGGAGTGCGCCGATCCGGCTGGAGAACAGTGCGCGCGCGGGGAATCCCAGCGCCCGCAATTGCTCGGAGACCGGATGGTTTCCGAGTTCGATCCGCGCACCGCCCGGCCGTCCCCTGACCTGGGCCGGATTCATGACCCACGGCGTGCGCCGCAGGATTCCGTTGCGGGCGGTGTAGGCGTCGATGGATGCTCCGCCCGCGCCGCCGGGCATGCGGAAGCCGTCGGCGACCCGCAGCGAGAGCACGAACTGCCCGTCGACGTGGACCTCGCAGCGGTGCCCGTGACCGTCCGGCGTGATGTCGATATCGGCCATGAGCTTCGGGAAGCCCCAGATGGACTGTCCCGCTTCACAGGTGAAGCTCTGGTTGACCGGCAGCCAGTGGATGTACGCGCCGGTGCTGTTCTTGCGGCCCGGCTGTCTGGCCATGAGCGAGAAGGCGAATTCGTGGTACGGCCCGAGGTCCCCGTCGATGTAGCGGACGAAGGCCAGGGAGAGCACGGCCCTTCCGGGCAGCGTCGTGATCGGCTCCAGCCCGGTGCCCGCGAGCAGGTCGCCGGCCGCGGCCGCGTCGACGAGGAACAGCGCCGAGCAGGCGTCCGCGTGCCGGATCTGCACCGGCATGCGGACCTGTTCGCCGAGTACGGTATGCGCCTCCATGCCAGAATTAGAACAGGTTTCAGTGATGGACGCCGGTCGTTTCACCGAGTTTCTTCACCTCGCCTCGTAGTCGGGTTCCCGCTCGGCCACATAGCCCTTGGCCCAGCGGTAGTCGGGCTTGCCGCTCGGCGTGCGCGCGACGGTCTCGGCCACCCAGATCCGCCGCGGCAGTTTGTATCCCGCGAGACGGGCTCGCACGTGCTCCGCCAGGGCGGCGAAGTCGATCGCGCCCGCGGCCGGCGACACCACGGCCGCCACCAGCTGACCCCAGCGCTCGTGCGGCACCCCGATGACGACCGCGTCGTAGACGGCGGGATGAGCCTTGACGGTGGCCTCGACCTCTTCGGGGAAGACCTTCTCCCCGCCGGTATTGATGACCATATTGCCGCGGCCGATCAGGGTGACCGACCCGTCGGACTCCACGCGCGCGCGATCGTCGGTGATGACCATGCGCACCCCGTCCACGGTACGGAAGAGCTTGTCGGTCTTGACCGGATCCTTGTAGTAACCGATCGGCACATTGCCGGTCTTGGCCACCCAGCCCTCGCCGCCCGGAGCGACGGACCGCCCGGCGTCATCCACCACCAGCGCCCCGCGCCCGGTGTGCACCCGCGGCGCGCGGGCCGGATCGTCGTCCTGCTGCGCGAATCCGATACCGCCGAAACCGGTTTCGGAGGAGCCGATGGATTCGGTGACCAGTGTGTTCGGGAACAGTTCCAGCAGTGCGTTCTTCACCGGCTGGGTGAGCTGGGCCGCGCCGGAACCGATGGAGATCAACGAGGACGCGTCCACCGGCGCGGCCCGGTAGGAGTCCACCAGCGGCCGGGCGATGGCGTCGCCGGTGACCACCAGGACCTGGGGCCGCTCCCGCGCCACCACCTGCCACACCTCGTCGGCGTCGAAGCGCGGCTGGAACAGCACCGCGTTGCCGGACCACAGCGCGGTGAAGGTGGGCATCATGGCGGCGGCGTGGATGAGCGGCGGCAGCACGAACCACGTCATGGGCGAGGGGTTCTCGGCGCCGGCGCGGGACTGCTGGTACTCGTCGGCGACGGGTTCACCGGTGTAGAAGTCGATGCCGCCGCCCAGCACCCGCCACATGTCCTCCTGCCGCCAGATGACGCCCTTGGGCAGGCCGGTGGTGCCGCCGGTGTACATGATGAAGTGGTCGTCGGCGCTGCGCGGCCCGAAATCCCGATCGGGCGAACCGGATTCGAGCGCCTGCTCGTACGGGACGGAGGCGGTCGGCAGCCCCGCGCCGCCCTGATCGTCCGCCACCACCAGGGTGTGCCGCAGCTTCGGCAATTGCGGCCGGATCTCCTCGATCAGCGGCGCGTAGCAGCGGTGGTGCACCGCCATCTCGAGGTCGGCGTTGTCGTAGACGTAGCGCAGTTCCTCCGCACGGTACCGGTAGTTGACATTGACCGGCACCGCGCGAATCTTGTAGCAGCCCAGCAAGGTTTCGAGGCTCTCGATGCTGTTGTGCATGTGGAAGCCGATGTGGGTCCCCGGTCCCGCCCCGGCGGCGGCGAGATGGTGGGCGAGCCGGTTGGCGCGGGCGTCGAGTTCGGCGAAGGTGCGCCGGCGTGGGCCCTCGATGACGGCGGTCCGGTCCGGCACGGCGTCGGCGGAGTGTTCGTAGAGGTCGGCGAAAGTGCACGCCATGGCCGTATCTCCTGGTGTGTTCCGGCTACAGGACAGTGAGCGGCAGCGGGGTGCCCCGGTCGGCGAAGGTGAAGGCGGCCCCGGAGCTGAACCGGGTGATGGCGACCTCGTCGGCCTCGCGGTACGGCAGTTCCGCACAGCCGATTTCGAGGGTGAGGCCGCACTCGTCGACGGAGCGGACGCGAGTGTGGAAGCGCGGGTTGACCCCGCGCACCAGCGCGTCGATCGGGGCCAGGTGCTCGGGGTCGAGCAGGGCGGGCCATGCGCCGTCGTCGATCGCGCCGCAGCCGCGGCCGATCCGCAGTTCCACCAGTCGTTCGCCGCCGGTGGTCTCGGTGGCGACCTCGATATCGACGTAGGCGGCCGGATTGAAGGCCGGGTGCAGCCGCAGCACCTTGGCCAGCGCCGCGGCGTCGTCGCCGAGCCCGAGCGCCGTGCGGATCCGTTCGGCGGTGAGTCCGGCGATTCCCGTCCACTGCTTGCGCAGGATATCCAGCGCCACTTCGGGTTTCGTCCGGGCCTCGACGGCGGTCTTGTAGCCGAGGGTGAGCAGATGGTGCTGCAGGCACACCTCGTCGGCGATCCGGATGAGCGCGGAGCGGGAGAAATCCCCGAAGCGCAGATCGCTCAGCAGCGGACCCGAATAGTCCGGCTGTCCCGGATCTTCCGGGTCGATGGGCGCCAATACCGTGGCAGCGGCCTCGGATCCGGCCACCACCTGGGCGTCGTCGGGCGGGACCGGCGGCTCGTGCGCGGGATCGATAATGACCGTCCACGCGCACACCGGTTTCCGGTCGGCGGGCTCGCGGGGCGGGCGGTGCACCGGGCGGACCTGTGCGTAGGGATTGGTGGCCAGTGCGGTCGCGTCGAAGGTGGGATCCTCGATGTCGTGGCACATGGCGACCACGAACTCGGTGCCCATCGGCTCCACATCGGCGAGTGCGCCGCAGTGGTCGAGGTGGAATTCGCCGTGGTCGTGGTCGATCACCCGGAAGCGGAAGTCCATGAATTGCGGTGGCGCGCCGATATCCAGCTGGAAGCCCTTGAATATGGCGTCCACTCCGTCGCCGGTGATGTCGAGCGCCCGCCGCATGCGCCGGGTGTAGACCGGGCTGGCCAACCGCCATTCGTCGATGGCCACCGCCGTCATGCCCTCCCGGCCGAGCGCGCCCAGCACGTGCGCCATGCCGGAGCGGTCGATGAGGTGGCCGCACAGCAGCAGCTCCGGAACCAGCAGGGCCAGTTCGGATCTGGTCAGTGCGTCGAATCTGCTGTTCACCACAGGGGCACCGGCCCCTTTCCGACGGAGTACCAGCCGGGCAACGGTTCGCCCGTCATGGCCCGCTCCATGCGCTTGCGCATTCCGGACGACAGCGCGTCGTTCGAGATCATCTCGACGAAGAGCGCGGTCACATTGCCGAAGTCGAAGAAGTCGCGCTGCCAGGACCACTGGAAGTCCCCCGCGTATCGGAACCAGCTGCCGCCGATGCCTTCCGGACTGTAGGGCCGGCCATCCGCCCGCCGGCCCTCGTTGACCTGCTTCCAGAAGCCGATGACGCTGCCGCTGCGCTCGTCGACCACGAATTCCTGATACGGATAGGTCCAGCCCTCCAGGCCGAACATCTCCTGGCCGAGCGCGATGTCACGGATCTCGTCGCGGCCGACGGCCATGAACTCCTGCTGCGGGCCGTAGTTCCAGCCGTAGGTGGCGTCCTCGGTGTAGAAGTGCTCGAGCGGCTTCCAATCGCCCTGTGCCTCACACTGTTTGTTCTCGTCCACCCAGCGGCGGATCATCTCGTCGAGTTCGTCGCGGGACCAGCTCACCGCGGCCTCCTTCTGTTCGGTTGCGCTATTCGGTGGCGCTGTCGTCGACCAGCGACAGCGCCTGGGTCGGGCAGTAGCGGACGGCGGCGCGGGCCGCCTCCAGGTCGGCGCCTGGATCGGGGCGCAGGATCTGGACCTGGCCCTGTTTGGGCACGTGGAAGAGTTCGGGGGCCTCGTCCTGGCAGACGGCGTGGCCCTGGCAGAGATCGAGATCGACGATCAGTCGCATCACGAGGCGTCCTTCCTGTCCTGGATCGGCGCTTCCGGCTGCACCTCCACCAGCACCAGGTGCGCGCCGCGAGGGGTGGAGACGACCGCGGTCACGGCCGCCGCGAGATCGGCGGGCCGCAGGAACTGCGGGTGCCGGGCGAAGCCCCATTTCACCCAGTTCTCCAGCAGCGGGCCGACGACTTCCGGGGTGGCCTGCATGCCCATGCTGGTGAGGGTCTGACCCGGGCGGACGATGGACGAGCGCACCCCGGTGCCCTCCAGCTCCATGCGCAACTGGGTGGCGAAGGCCTCCACCCCGGTCTTGGCCGCGTTGTACGCGCCCGCGCCGGGACGCACCCGAACCGCGCAGTCGGAGCCGATGACGACGAAGTCGCCGCGCTGCCGTTCGACCATGCCCGGCAGCACCCGGTGCGCGAGGCGCTGCGCGCCGACCAGATGCACGCGGACCTGGGATTCGAAGACGTCGGGATCCATTTCCCAGGCCTGCCCGAATTCGAGGTCGCCCGCGCCGGAGACCAGGATCTCGGTGGGGCCCAGCGCTTCCTCCGCTGCGGTCACGAATTCGTGCACCGAGTCGGTGTCGGAAACGTCCAGCCGTCCGGCGAACGCCTCACCGCCGGACGCGCGGATCTTCTCGGCGAGGGTCTCGCAGATCTCCACCCGGCGCGCGCCGAGCGCAACCGGATGCCCCAGGGCGGCAAGGGCTTCCGCCGTCGCGGCGCCGATGCCGGAGGACGCGCCCGCGACAATGGCGGGACGGCGGTCGGGATGTGCGGGGAAACGGGTCATCGGCAGACCTCCACGGAGACGGGCAGGTGGGCGAAACCGCGTACATTCACCGAATGCACGCGCCGGCAACCGGATTCACCGATGCCGAAGGCGGGCACGCGAGCCGCGAACTCCCCCAGCACGATCGAGGCCTCCAGCCGGGCCAGGTGCGCACCCAGGCAGAAGTGCACGCCGCGGCCGAAGCTGATCAGCCCGCCCTTGTCGGCGCGTTCGATGTCGTAACAGTCCGGCTCATGGAAGACGGCAGCGTCGCGATTGGCGGAACCGACCAGCAGCAGCACTTTCGAGCCCCGCGGAATCGTCTGCCCGTAGTACTCGAGGTCCTCGGCGGCGGTGCGGGCCAGAATCTGGCTCGACGCGTCGTAGCGAAGCGTCTCGTCCACCCAGTCCGCCACGAGTTCCGGATGGGTGGCGACCTTGGCATACTCGCCGGGATTGCGACCCGCCCAATACAGCGCATTGCCCAGCAGTTTCGTGGTGGTCTCGTTCCCGGCGACCACCATGAGGAACATGAATCCGAGGATCTCCTCGTCGGTGAGCCGGTCCCCGTCGGCCTCGACGTCGAGCAGGGCCGAGGTCAGATCGTCGGTACGCTGCCGCTTCCGGGCCACCAGCATCTCGTTGTAGTAGCCCGCCAGCTGCAGAGCGGCCTCCATGGCCGCGACCGGCACATCCAGCACACCCTCCTCGCGATGCACCAGCAGGTCCGCGAGCCTGCGCAGTTCGGTGCGATCGGATTCGGGGACGCCGAGCAGTTCGGAGATGACGTCCATCGGGACCTGTCCCGCCACCGCGTCGATCCAGTCGAAATCGCCTCCGGCCAGCGCGGGTTCGAGGTAGCGCCGGGTGATGTCGCGGATGCGATCGCTCATCTCGGTGACCCGGCGCGGCGTGAAGCCCTGGTAGACCAGCTTGCGCAGGCGCAGGTGCCGCGGATCGTCCATGGCCAGGAAGGACATGGTCCGCCAGGCGTGCGGACCCCAGGCGGCGGGGTCCAGGGAGACGCCGTTGGCGCTGGAGAGCCGGATGTTGTCGCGGAAGCCGGCGGTCACGTCGGCGTGCCGGGATAGTGCCCAGAAGTCCAGGTCGGGGTGGTGGTACACCGGCGCCTCGGTGCGCAACCGCTGGTACACGGGGTAGGGGTCCTCGTGGATGCGGTAGTCGTAGGGGTCGAACAGCAGCGGCTCTAGGGAGGCTGCGGTCATGGTGTCTGCACCTCGTCTTCGATAACGCGTTCATCGGCTCCGATGAACGTTTTCCAGCAACGGAGACACGTAGCTGGACATGTGTCTGTACGGTACTAGCGACGGGGTCGCCTGACAACGGAATCCCGCGAACAGAATCGGCAAAGTCCGCGCAAACTGAAACAGGTTCTTGCGCGTATCCGAGCCACGAACCTATAGTCCGTACACGTGTCCGGACAGCATGGGAGCTACCTATGAGCCCGAGCGATCTCGTCCCCGACGGCGGTTCGCACCTGCTGATCGGCGGCAAGCTGACGCCCGGCGGCGGCGGTGTGTTCATCACCGCCAATCCCGCCACCGGGAAAACCCTCGGCTACGCCGCCAATGCCGACGCCGCCGATATGGACGCGGCCGTCGCCGCCGCCCGTACCGCCTTCGACACCACCGACTGGTCGCGCGATCCGGGTTTTCGCGCGACCTGCCTGCGGCAGCTGCGGGACGCGCTGCGCGGGCACCTCGAGGAACTGCGCGAGATCACCATCGCCGAGGCCGGCGCACCCCGCATGCTGACCAGCGGGCCGCAGCTGGAGGGCCCCGTCGGCGATCTCGGGTACTTCGCCGACCTCGCCGAGAACTATGCGTGGGAAACAGATCTCGGCATCGCCTCACCCATGGGAATCAAGAGTGCGCGGCGGGTGCGCCGCGAACCCATCGGCGTCGTCGGGGCGATCACCCCCTGGAATTTCCCGCACCAGATCAACTTCGCCAAGCTGGGCCCGGCGCTCGCGGCGGGAACCACGGTGGTGCTCAAGCCCGCGCCCGATACGCCGTGGTGCGCGGCGGCCGTGGGCCGGATCATCGCCGAGGAGACCGATATTCCGGCCGGGGTGGTCAATATCGTCACCTCCGACGACCACGGTCTGGGCGCCCAGCTGGTCACCGATCCGCGGGTGGACATGATCTCGTTCACCGGGTCGACGCAGACCGGCCGGGCCGTCATGGCCGCTGCGGCAACGTCTTTGAAGAAGGTGTTCCTGGAGCTCGGCGGGAAATCGGCGTTCATCGTGCTGGACGACGCGGACATCGCGGCGGCGGCGGCCTACGCGGCGTTCGGGGTGTGCGTGCACGCCGGGCAGGGCTGTGCGATCAGCACCCGCCTGCTGGTGCCGCGCGAGCTGCACGATCAGGCGGTCGAAGCGGCCGCGCGCACCCTGGCCGGGATCGAGCCCGGGGATCCGTCGAAACCCGGAACCGTCTGCGGCCCCGTCATTTCCGAGCGGCAGCTGGCGCGCGTCGAACGCTATCTCGAGATCGCGCGCGCCGAGGGCGGCACCATCGTCACCGGCGGCGGACGCCCCGAGCGCGCCGGCGGCTGGTTCATCGAGCCGACGCTGGTCACTGGGCTGCCCAACAGTTCCACCGTCGCCCAGGAGGAGATCTTCGGGCCCGTTCTCACCGTCATCCCGCACGACGGTGACGCGGATGCCGTCCGCATCGCCAACGACTCCCCCTACGGCCTGTCCGGCTCGGTCTGGGGACGCGATCCCGAGCGGCTGCGCGCGGTCGTGGAGGGCGTGCGCACCGGGACGCTCAGCGTGAACGGCGGTATCTGGTATTCGGCCGACGCGCCCTTCGGCGGCTACAAGCAGTCCGGCATCGGCCGGGAAATGGGCGTCCTCGGCTTCGAGGAATACACCGAGACCAAACTCATCGCGACCGGCGTCTGAGGAGAACTGACATGAACCGATTCACCGACAGGTCGATCATCGTCACCGGCGCCGCGCGCGGCATCGGCGCCGCCTACGCGCGGGCACTGGCCGCCGAGGGCGCGAAAGTGGTTGTCGCCGACCTCAACAGCGAACTGGGCGAGACCGTCGCCAAGGAGATCACCGCCGCCGGCGGCGTCGCGCTCTTCGCGCAGGTCGACGTGGCCGACCCGGTGTCCGCCAAGGCCGTCGCCGACTTCACCGTCGCCGAGTTCGGCGGCATCGATCACCTGGTCAACAATGCCGCCATCTACGGCGACATGAAGCTCGACCTCCTGGTCTCCGTGCCGTGGGAGTACTACAAGAAGTTCATGTCCGTGAATCTCGATGGGGCACTGAACATGACGCGGGCGGTGTACAAGCACATCGCGGCCGAGGGCGGTGGGTCGATCGTCAATCAGTCGTCGACCGCGGCCTGGACCTACTCCGGGTTCTACGGGCTGGCCAAGGCGGGCATCAACAGCCTCACCCAGCAGCTGGCACACGAGCTGGGGCACTCCAAGATCCGCGTGAACGCGATCGCGCCCGGCCCCACCGACACCGAGGCCACCCGCAGCATCGTGCCGGACCAGTTCGTGGATCAGCTGGTGAAGCAGATGGCGCTCAAGCGGCTCGGCACCACCGAGGACATGGTCGGGGCGTGCCTGTACCTGCTGTCCGACGACGCCGAGTGGGTGACCGGGCAGGTGCTCAATGTCGATGGGGGGCAGGTCTTCCGGCCATGAGTGAGACCCAGGAAATCTCGGTCGGGTTCATCGGACTCGGCAATATGGGCGCGCCGATGGCGCAGCGCCTGGTCGACTGGCCGGGCGGGCTGATGGTGTGCGATATGCGGCCGGACGCGCTGCAGCCGTTCACCGACGCGGGTGCGACCGCCGCGGCCACGGCCGCCGAGGTGGGACGGCACTGCGCCGTCATCTCCGTGGTGGTCCTCGACGACGACCAGGTGCGGTCGGTCGTGACCGGCCCCGACGGGCTGCTGCAGACCGCGAAGCCGGGCACTGTGATCGCCGTGCACTCCACCATCTCCGACCGCACCGCCGTCGAACTCGGCGCCGAATGCGCCGCGCACGGTGTGGAATTCGTGGACGCGCCGATCAGCGGCGGCGCGCCGGCCGCGCAGCGCGGGGCCCTCGCCGTCATGGTCGGCGGCAGTGCCGCCGCCTTCGAGCTGGTGCGGGAACCGTTCGGGCGCTTCGGATCCCTGGTCATCCACGCGGGCGAGGTCGGTACGGGCACACGGATGAAGCTGGCGCGCAACCTGCTGCACTTCGTCGCCTTCACCGCCGCGTCGGAGGCACAGCGACTGGCCGAGGCGGGCGGGCTGGACATCGCCTCGCTCGGCAAGGTGGTCCGGCATTCCGACTCGCAGACCGGCGGTCCCGGCGCGATCATGCTGCGCAGGACCACCGCGCCGGTCGCCGCGGACGACTTCTGGTTCCCGATTCTCGGCCACGTCCGCGACCTCGGCGAGAAGGATCTGGCGCTGGCGCTGGACCTGGCCGGGCGGCTGGATGTCGAACTGCCGCTGGCGCGACGCGCATTGCACGACCTGGGTGACGGGCTCGGTGTGGGGCCCGGAACGATCGCGAAGGAGCAGGCATGAGTGACCAGAGTCCGTCCGAACAGCGGCAGGCCGGCCTGAAGAAGATGTCCGAGGTGTACGGGTTCGATCTGCCGAACCTGACCGATGACCCGTTCTTCGAGGTCACCGTCGACCACCTCTTCGCCGATATCTGGAATCGGCCCGGCCTGACCATGCGCGACCGGCGGCTGCTGCTGCTCGGCGTGATCGTCGCGCAGGGCCATGCGGAGATCGCCGAGATCCAGGTGGGCGCGGCCCTGCGCAACGGCGAGTTCGACGCCGATCAGCTCCGTGAGATCGCGGTGTTCCTGGCCCACTACGTGGGCTGGCCCGCGGCCACCAAGCTGGACGGCGTCATTCGCAAGACGCTCGCCAAGGACAAGAAGAAGTAATCCCGACCCGCAGTGAGGAATACAGAGACAATGGCGGAAACCGCAAGCGTCCGACCGCTTCTGGCCGACGAGGTCGAGACCTGGGATCACCAGGCCGACGTCGTGGTCGTCGGCTTCGGCATCGCCGGGGTGTGCGCGGCCATCGAGGCCGCCCGCTCGGGGGCCGACGTCCTGGTACTGGAACGCACCGGGGGCTGGGGCGGTGCGGCCGCCATGTCCGGCGGCTTCATCTATCTCGGCGGCGGTACCGCGCTGCAGCAGAAGCTGGGCTTCGAGGACACCACCGAGAACATGGAGGCATTCCTCACTGCGGCCCTGGGCCCGGGCGTCGACAAGGCCAAGATCCACGACTACTGCCAGGGCAGTATCGAGCACTTCGATTGGCTTGTCGCCCAGGGCGTTCCGTTCAAGGAGGAATTCTGGGGCGAGCCCGGCTACGAGCCGCCCGGCGACCAGGGCCTGATGTACTCCGGCGGCGAGAACGCCGCGCCGTTCAAGGACTCGATCCCGCCCGCGCCGCGCGGTCACCTGGCCTGGACCAAGGACAAGAAACTGGGCGAGAAGGGCGGCGGCTACATGCTCATGGAGCCCCTCGCCCACAAGGCCGACGAGCTCGGGGTGCGGCACGAATACGACGTGCGCCTGCGCCGGCTCATCGTCGACGAGACCGGGCGCGTGGTGGGCGTGGCCGCCACCCGCTACGGCAAGCCGGTGCACGTGCGCGCCGAGCGCGGCGTGGTGCTGGCCACCGGCAGCTTCGCCTACAACCATGAAATGGTGCAGCGCTACGCGCCCAAGATCTCCGGCCGGCCCACCGCCACCGTCGAGGAGCACGACGGCATCGGCATCCGGGTCGCCCAGGCGCTGGGCGCGGATCTCGCGCACATGGACGCCACCGAGGTGGCGCTGGTGGTGGATCCGCAGGTGGTGGCGCGCGGCATCCTGGTGAACGGGCGCGGGCAGCGCTTCATCACCGAGGACACCTACGCCGGGCGCATGGGTCAGGCCGTGCTGCAGGAGCAGGGCAATCAGGCGTACCTGGTGATCGACGAACTCGCGCTGGAGGAGGCGATGGAGAGCAAGTCCTCGCTGTCGTTCCTGCGCACCGCACCGACCTGGGTGGCCGAGACGGTCGCCGAGTTGGAGAGCGAGATGGGGCTGCCGGAGCACACCCTGCAGGCCACCGTCGACCTCTACAACCACCACGCGGCGCAGGGCGAGGATCCGTTGCTGCACAAGAAGACCGAGTGGGTCAAGCCCATTCGCACCCCGCTCGGCGCCTACGACCTGCGCGGCTACACCGGCGGCTTCACGCTGGGCGGCCTGCGCACCGACCTGGACTCCCGAGTTCTCCACGTCTCCGGCGAACCCATCCCCGGCCTGTACGCCGCGGGCCGCGTCACCTCCGGCATCTGTGCAGGCGGCTACGCCTCGGGTTGTTCCCTCGGCGACGGCAGCTTCTACGGCCGCCGCGCCGGCGTCTCCGCCGCCAAGCAGCTCTGAAAGGAGCCGTCCCCCATGCGATTCGGCATCGTCCTGTTCACCAGCGACCGCGGCATCACGCCCGCGGCCGCCGCCAAGGCCGCCGAAGATCGAGGCTTCGACTCCTTCTTCGTCCCCGAGCACACCCACATCCCCGTCAAACGCGACGCGGCCCACCCCCAGACGGGCACCTCCGAACTCCCCGACGACCGCTACATGCGCACCCTCGACCCGTGGGTGGCGCTCGGCACGGCCGCCGCGGTCACCTCCCGCATCGAATTGTCCACCGCGGTAGCCCTGCCCACCGAGAGTGACCCCATCACCCTCGCCAAGACGATCGCCACCCTGGACCACCTCTCCGGCGGCCGCGTCACCCTCGGCGCCGGATTCGGCTGGAACACCGATGAACTCACCGACCACGGCGTACCCGGCAACAAGCGCCGCACCGTGTTGCGCGAATACATCGAAGCCATGCGCGCCCTCTGGACCGAGGACGAAGCCTCCTACTCAGGCGATTTCGTCTCCTTCGGCCCCAGCTGGGCCTGGCCCAAGCCGATCCAATCGCACATCCCCGTCCTCATCGGCGCCGGCGGCACCGAGAAGACCTTCAAGTGGATCGCCCGCTCCGGCGACGGCTGGATCACCACCCCCTACGAATCCGACGTCTCCGCCTCCACCACCCTGCTGATGAAGCACTGGCAGGAAGCAGGCCGCGAAGGCACCCCCCGCGTCGTGGCCCTCGCCTACAAGCCCGACCCCGAAAAGCTCACGGCCTGGGCCGAAGCCGGCGTCACCGACGTCCTCTACGGCCTCCCCGACAAGCCCGAACCCGACGTCCTCGCCTACCTCGACCGCCTGGCAGCCAAACTCGCCCCACTGGGCCTGACCACCCCCACCGCCTGACCCGTCCGGTTCGCAGCCCGGAGCAACACCGACCTCCCCGCCCACAACAAGCCGCAGGCGTGGAGGTCGGTCTGCGCGGAAGAGGGACGCACGGCTCAGCATTTCCGCATACGCCGATCCGCGACTCTTGAAAATCTCTGGCAAACCCCGAGATTCGCGCCGCGCGCCGTCTAGTTGCAGGCGGCGATCCGTTGCAGGATTCGCAGCGCTCCGACCCCGGCGAGCTCACGGAACTTCCCTCCGGCCGCGACTCGGCGATAGAGGGCATCGGCGTCGCGGAGCGCGAGCAGCCCGCCACCGGCGATCCAATGCGCCCAGTCGTCGTAGGCGAGCTCCGCGGCGGCATCGGAGCCCGGCTCGTCGATCAGGAGCAGACGCAGCGGCGTACGCCACCCGCGAACCTCGCTGCCGTAATCACCCGGCGCGGCCTCGCCGGGATTGCCCGGCGCAGCCTCGCCGGCGCGAGCGGCGACTTCCAGCACGGCGCCCTTGGCCGCATATGCGCGTGCGGCGTCGGACAATGCGCGAGCCTCATCGACCGGCCACGTTCCGTTGATTTGCGCGATCAGTGCCGGCATTTCGCGCGCGGTGACACGGAGCGCGATGCGGTTCATTCGAAAGCCTTTCCGATGCGCGCTCATTCATACGGTTCGCGCATACCGCGAGTTGCTCGGCGGGCCCGGTCATAGTAGCATCCGGACACGTGTCTGATCCCCTTTCCGCCCGCCCTGCGGTGAGCATGGAGGCCACTCGCCGGCGGCTCACCGAGAAGCAGGCCGATACCGTGGACCGTCTGACCCGGGCGGCCATGGATGTGCTGTCGCGGGAGGGGTTCTCCGGGCTCACCGTACGCATGGTGGCGGCGCAGGCCGGGGTGGGCACGGCCACCGCGTACACGTATTTCTCGTCGAAGGAACACCTGGTCGCGGAGATGTTCTGGCGCCGGCTGGCCGCCACCGAGCCGCCCGCCGCGGAGGGCTCCGATTCGACCGCGCGGGTGCTGGCGGTACTGCGGCAGATCGCGCTGCTGCTGGCCGACGAGCCGACCCTCGCGGGCGCGGTGACGGCCGCGCTGCTGGGGACCGATCCGGATGTGGCCCACCTGCGGCTGCGGATCGGCGGCGAGATCCGGCGGCGGCTGCTCGACGCGCTGGGCGCGGACGCCGATCCCGAGCTCGTGGAAACCCTCGAGATGATCTACGCGGGCGCACTGGTGCGCGCCGGCATGGGCTACGTCTCCTACGCCGAGATCGCCGATCGGATGGAGAAGTTCGCGCTGCGCGTACTGCGCAGTTGAGAATGCTTGCCGGGCAACAGCACTCTCTTGCCGGGCAATAGCTCCCGTTGTACCGTCTGGACAGGTGCCTATCCGGGAGGTCGCGGATGACCCTGGGCAAACCGCGCGCGGTATCCGATGGCGAGGACGAGCACGCCCGCCTCGAGGAGATGCGCGGCCACGCCACCACTATCGCCCGCGAGGTGGACGGCATGCTGGCCGGCTGGGGTGACGCGGGCGAGATCGATCTGCTCGACTTCTTCGCCGAACTCACCATGTACACGTCCTCGGCGTGCCTGGTCGGTCCCAGGTTCCGCGAGGAACTCGACGGTCGCTTCGCGCGCCTCTTCCATGACCGCCGCCGCGACGAGGCCCGCCACCAGCTGATGAAGCTGATGCGCCACATCATGGCCGGGCGGATGGCGAATCCACCGACCGGCGAGGATGAGCGGGACCTGCTCGACGAGCTGGTGTCGGACCCGGACGAGCAGGGCCATCCACGCTTCTCACCCGGCGAGGTCACGGGAATCTTCATCTCGATGATGTTCGCCGGGCACCACGCCACGTCGGAAACGGCGGCCTGGACGATCATCGAATTACTGCGGAATCCGCAGGCGCTGGCGCAGGTCGTCGCCGAATTGGACAGCCTCTATGCCGACGGCGCGGACGCGAGTTCCCCCGTGCTGCGGCAGATTCCGCATCTGGAAGCGGTCCTCGAGGAAGTCCTGCGCCTGCACCCACCGCTCATCATCGATCCAGGTGCCCCGGCGGCCACGAGACCCGCTGTCTCCGAACGAATTCCGGGCGCGGACGAAGCCTTCGCGCTCATGCAGCTCGAGGTAATCTTCTCGATCCTGTTGCGGGACTGGGAATTCGAGCTCGCGCAGCCATCGGACAGCTACCGCAACGACCATTCCGAGATGGTGGTGCAGCTGCAACAGCCGTGCGCGGTGCGGTACCGCCGCCGCGCGCGGCCGTCGGAAAGCTGAGTTACAGCGCACCCTCGAGGGCGGAGACCACGGCCGGATCCTTCGGCTCGGTGCGCGGACGGAACCGCCCCAGCACCGCGCCATCGCGCCCGATCAGGAACTTCTCGAAGTTCCACTGGATGTCCCCGGCCTCACCGGCGGCGTCCGCGATCTGAGTCAGCTCCTGGTACAGCGGAATCCGGCCCTCGCCGTTGACCTCGCTCTTCTCCAGCAGCGGGAAGTCCACTCCGTAAGTGGCGGAACAGAATTCCGCGATCTCCTCGGCGGTGCCGGGCTCCTGGCCCATGAACTGGTTGCAGGGCACACCGACCACGGTGAAGCCCTGCGGCCCGTAGGTCTGCTGCAGTTCGACCAGGCCCGTGTACTGCGGGGTGAGCCCGCACTTGGAGGCGACATTGACCAGCAGCACGACCTTGTCGCCGGCCAGTTCGGCCAGCGTGGTGGGCTTGTCGGTGAGCGTGCGCAGCGGAATTTCGCGAAGATTCGTCACAAACACGAATACTAGAACGGGTTCGTGAAGGTCACCGGTTCAGGAGTAACGCACCTGCCAGTGTTTGATCCCGTTGATCCAGCCCGACCGCAGCCGCTGCGGAGGCGCGACCTCGGTGATCTCCGGCATGGCGTCGGCGATGGCATTGAACATCAGATCGATCTCCAGCCGCGCCAGATTCGCGCCCACGCAGAAGTGGTTCCCGGTCCCGCCGAAGCCGACGTGCGGATTGGGATCACGCTCGACATCGAATTCGAAGGGGCGCTCGAAGACCTCCTCATCGAAGTTGGCGGAGCTGTAGAACAGCCCCACCCGCTGCCCCTCCAGGACTTTCTGCCCGCCGATTTCGGTGTCGTGCATCGCGGTTCGCTGGAATGCCGAGACCGGGGTCGCCCAGCGCACGATTTCATCGGCTGCGGTGCGCGGCCGGCGCTGCTTGTACAGCTCCCACTGATCGGGGTGATCCACAAAGGCTTTCATGCCGTGCGCGATGGCATTGCGGGTGGTTTCGTTGCCCGCCACCGACAACAGGATGACGAAGAACCCGAACTCGTCCGAGCCCAGGGCCTCCCCGTCCACATCGGC
Organism: Nocardia sp. CA-151230; assembly: GCF_050942175.1. NCBI lineage: Bacteria > Bacillati > Actinomycetota > Actinomycetes > Mycobacteriales > Nocardiaceae > Nocardia > Nocardia sp. CA-151230. Next base: position 351,126 of record NZ_CP192061.1, on the reverse strand, counting down.
GGTGACCAGCTGGGAGACGATGTCGCCGACCGGGTGGGCCCGGCGTTGTTCGGCCATGACATACGCGTATCCGAGCAGTTCGGCATTGGCGGTCATATTGCTGCCCGCGTATTCCGGATCGTCGTAGTTGAGCAGCTGATTGGACCAGGTGAACAGCTTGTGGCGGTCGTCCTGCGGCACGCCGAGCAGTTCCGCTATGGCCTGCAGCGGCAGTTCGCACGCCACCTGCTGGACGAAATCGCCGCCGCCGCTCGCCTTCGCCTCCCGCACGATCTTTGCCGCGCGTTCGGTGAGCGCGGCCCGCAATCCCTCGATGGCGCGCGGGGTGAATCCCTTGGAGACGATGCGCCGGATCTTGGTGTGCTTGGGCGGATCCATATTCACCAGCAGTGCCTCGCGCCCGAGTTCGAGCTGTTCGGGTTCGGCATCGGCGGGCATTTTGATGATGGAGCCCTTGCGATTCGAGGACCAGAGTTCCGGTCTGCGGGAGATCTCCTTGACGTCCTCATGACGGGTGATCACCCAGTAACCGTCGTCGTCCATGGGTGCGGCCTGCTCGGGAGTCTGGGCATTCCACCAGACCGGCGCGGTGCGGCGCAGCAGTGCGAACTCATCGGCGGGGCTGTGGTCGGCCCAGAGCGCGGGATCGGTGAAATCGAATCCGGCCGGTAATGACGGAACAGACACTGTTCCTCCTCGGGCAAGGTGCCGCTATGATCACGAAATTGGAACGTGTTTCACAGAAATTTAACCACGCCGACCTGCGGCTGGGCAGCGTTTCCGGCCTCCGATCCCCTGGTTCCCGCACACCCTGCGGGGCAGCCACCCCGCAACAGTGGATCTGCAACATGTTCAACGAGGACTCGCCGGGCCGGCGAGATCGCCCGACCCACCCTGAAGTCGATCTTGTGACTGGACATCATGTCCACTGTGTCGGCAGACTAGAACTTGTTCTACAGTGATGCCAGGCACACTCGAAGATGAGGTAACTGATATGACCGCTTCCCCGGGCTCCACGTCCGAAGCCGATTACGTCGTCGTTGGCGCGGGCAGCGCCGGTGCAGTATTGGCCGGACGGCTCGCTCAGCGCGGCGCGAGCGTGATCCTGTTGGAGGCCGGGCGCAAGGACAACACCCAGCTGGTCACCCGCCCCGGCATGATCTCGATGGTCCACACGGTTCCACAGCTGAAGAAGCTGGTGGCGTGGAAGCAGTATTCGGTCCCGCAGAAGCACGCCAACGACCGACTGATCCCGATGACCCGCGGCAAGGTGCTGGGCGGCTCCAGCTCCATCAACGGCATGCTCTACGTGCGCGGCAACCGCGCCAACTTCGACTCCTGGGCCGCCGAGGGCAACACCGGGTGGAGCTACGACGAGGTCCTGCCCGCCTACAAGCGCCTCGAGAACTGGGTCGACGGCGCGGACGACTACCGCGCCACCGGCGGCCCGATCGAGGTCACCCGCCCCCGCGAGCTCACCCCGATCTCCGAAGAGTTCATGACCGCCGCGTCCGAGACCCTCGGCGCGCCGATCATCAAGGACTACAACGGCGCGTCGCAGGAAGGCATCTCGGTCTTCCAGCAGAGCGTGAAAGACGGTGTGCGCTACAGCTCTTCGCGCGGCTTCATCACCAACATGCCGAACTCGAACCTGACCGTGCTCACCCACGTGCAGGCCACCCGCGTGGTGATCGAGAACGGCCGCGCCACCGGCGTCGAGATCGCCGAGAAGAACGGCTCGCGCCGCATCGTGCGCGCCGCCAAGGAAGTCATCGTCTCCGGCGGTGTCATCGGATCGCCGCAGCTGCTCATGCTCTCGGGCATCGGCCCGGCCGGGCACCTGCGCGACCTCGGCATCGACGTGGTCGCCGACCTGCCCGTCGGCCAGAACCTGCACGACCACCTGTTCGTGCCGATGACCTTCGTGTCCAAGAAGGCCATCCACCGCGGCATCCCCACCTACTTCGCGCGCGGCATCCTCAAGGAGATGCGCAACCCGGGCAGCTCCTTCATGGGCCGCACGGTCTTCGAGGCCGCCGGCTTCGTCAAGACCAAGTTCGCCGAGGGCGACCACCCGGACATGCAGATCCACACCCTGCCGTGGAGCTACCCGACGCCCAACCAGGACGCCGACAAGCTGCACCTGGTGGACCGCCGCCCGGCGCTCACCGTCATGCCCAGCCTCATCTACCCGAAGAGCCGCGGCGAACTGAAGCTGGCCTCCGCCGACCCGTTCGCCTCGCCGCTCATCGACCCGGGCTACCTGACCGACCCGTGGGACACCGAGTTCCTGATCGAGGGCATCAAGATGATCCGGGAGGTCATGTCGCACAAGAGCATCGCGGGCGACATCACCGAGAACTTCTTCCCGGGCCAGAAGTGGGCGGACGAGACGGCGCTGCGCCGCGAGCTGCCCAACCGCGTGCACTCCATCTACCACCCGGTCGGCACCTGCCGCATGGGTGTGGACGAGCGCGCGGTGGTCGACCCGACGCTGAAGGTGCACGGTATCGAGGGCCTGCGCGTGGCCGACGCCTCGATCATGCCGAGCATCACCGGCGGCAACACCAACGCGCCGAGCTACATGATCGGCGAGAAGGCGGCCGAATTCATCGGCTGACCACAAACCCGCGGAGGAGTGCTGCTACTTCCCTGGTAGCTCCCCCGCGCGGGTCGGCGGATCACGACCACCGCTGACCCGAAACAGCCCCGGGCCTACTACCTCTCGGCCCGGGGCTGTTGTGTTCTCGTATCAGGAGGAGTCACGGTGTCCCTGCCCGTCGATATCTGGCTGAACGCGCCACTCGCCGAATCGGCTTCCCGCGCAGCACGATTGCGCGAGCTCGGGGTGGACGGGGTGTTCACCTTCGAGGGCGCGCACGACGTTTTCCTGCCCTTGACACTGGCCGCCACGTCCGGCGTCGACATCATGACCAATGTGGCGATGGCCTTCCCGCGCAGCCCGATGCACCTGGCGCACACCGCGTGGGATCTGCAGTCTTTGTCGGGCGGGCGGTTCCGGCTCGGGCTCGGCAGTCAGATCCGGACCCATATCGAGCGACGCTACGGCAGCACCTGGTCGGAGCCGGTGGAGCGAATGCGCGACACCGTGCTGGCGGTGCAGGCGATCCTGCGGGCCTGGCAGGACGGCGAGCGGCTGGACTACCGCGGCCGGTTCTGGCAGCACACGCTCATGACCCCGCAGTTCGATCCGGGGCCGAATCCCCATGGGGCGCCGCCGGTTCTGGTCGGCGCACTGGGGCCGCGGATGACCACCATGGCGGCGGAGGTGGCCGACGGACTGCTGGTGATGCCGTTCAATACCGAGCGCCACTTCCGGGAGCGGACCCTCGCCGCGGTCGCGCAGGGGCTCGGGGACTCGACCAGGCCCTTCGAGATCATCGTGGAAGCCATTGTGGCCATGGGCGATTCGGAGCGAGAACTGCTCGAGGCGCGCCGGTCGGTGCGAAACCTGCTGGCGTTCTACGGTTCCACGCCCGCCTACCGTCCGGTCCTGGAGGTGGAGGGCTGGGCGGAGCTGCAACCCGAGCTGAATTTGCTCTCGAAGCAGGGGCGGTGGCGGGAGATGGCCGGGCTGATCGAGGACCCGATGGTGGACGCGCTCACCGTCAGCGGCACACCGGCCGAATGCGCGGAGCTGATCCGTATCCGCTTCGGCGACAGCGCCGCCCGCGTTTGCTGCTACTTCCCGGGCTACCCGGTCACCGATGCCGCCATCGCCGACCTGGTGACCGCGCTGCACTCCTGAAGTTCCACATCGGGTGCCTGCCGCGGAGCCGCCCAAGACCATCGCGGCGGCGCTCATCGTCGGGTAGTTCCGCGAAAACTACCTGCTAGCAGGCATTTTCGCAATTACAAGATCTTGTTAAGGCCGTGCCAAGCGCGGCTCGGCATCGTTTGTGTCAACGCCGGAACACACCGGCGGACCCAACGAGCCACCATCCGGGGGTGGGAACGCTGGGGCCGACCCGTCTACGAGGGGTGGCGGGTCGGCCACAGCAAACCAACCAACCGGTACTCAATTGGGGACATGGCCTACCGCGAAGGGGGTGGTAGGCCAGCGCAGAACCCGCCGAGTCCGACCACGAGGGGTGTCGGACTGGGCGGGTTCTTTGTGTGGCAGGCTAACGGTTAGCGATCTTGTTCGTCCGATTTGTGGCCTTGCCCGCCCGGCACACGGCATCATGTAGGTAAGTGCGCCAAGCAGATTGGGATTGCCGATGGAAACCGTGGTCGTCTTCGTGCTGGCCTGCCTGATCTACTGGTGGGGCCTACTCTGACGTGGGAGTTTGCGCGACCGCGTACAGCGCGTCCGCGATGCGGCGGCTGAAGTGGTCGGCATCCTCGGTGCCGTGCGTGAGCGCGCGCATCAGGGTCGCACCCCGCAGGAATTCGAAGATCGCCTCGACATCGCAGGCATCGGCCGCCTGACCCGATTCGGCAGCCGCCATGAGCAGCTCGCGGAGCGCCTGAATCGTCGGCCGCTCGCCGCCGTCGAGCAGACGGCGGTAGCTCTCCCGATCGTCGTGATACTCCGAGAGCAGGCCGGGGATGGCCGAGCGGGCCGCCGGGTGCGCGGCGGCATTGAGGAACAGGCGCGTCCAGGCGAGTAGGTCGGCGCGCAGGTCGCCGCTGGGAACCGGGTGATTCTCGGTGTCCAGGGCGAAGATCGCATCCTCCACCAGGGCGCGCTTACCGGGCCAGCGGCGATAGATCGAGGTCGTGACGACTCCGGCGCGGCGGGCCACGGCCGCGATGGTGGTGGCCTGGTAACCGTCGCGAACCAGGAGTTCCTGGGTCGCGGTGAGCACCAGGGCGTCCAGCTGTGGGTCGCGTGGACGGCCGGGGCCCGTGCGGGCGGTCCCTGCTGCGGTCACGTGGTCTCCCTCGGTCGGGTCGGCGAACTTTTTCTGGAACAGGTTACATTCTCGCCATATTTGGAATACGCTACGGCTCGTATTCTAATTCAGTGTGGCCCAGGCCACCCCCTGTGAGAGGCATGTCGATGCTGACGCCCCAGGACGAACTGCTCGCCCACCAGCTCCCCACCACCTTCGACCACGTCCAGCAGAGCGATCTGCGCTGGACCGAACGCGTCGTGATGTACGGGTTCGACACCACCGGCGAGATCAGCGTGATGACCGGCATGGCGCGCTACCCCAACCGCAACGTGCTCGACGCGTATGCCATGGTCACCATCGGCAACAAGACCGCACACGTGGTCCGGCTGTCCCGCGAGATCGGCGGAAGGTACGACGGCATCGCCGACTGGGCCGTCGGGCCGTTCAAGTACGAGGTCGTCGAACCGCTGCACAAGGTGCGCGCCACCCTCGGCGACAACGAGCACGGCCTGCGGCTGCACCTCGACTTCGAGGGCCAGTTCCCCGCCTACGAGCAGGAACCCGCGTTCTTCCGCACCCGCGGCCGGGTCCGCGAGGACGCCCGGCGCTACTACCAGAACGGCCGCGTCTCCGGCTGGATCGAGGTCGAGGGCAAGCGCTACGAGATCGACCCGGAGACCTGGTGGTTCGGTCGCGACCACTCCTGGGGCACCCGGCAAGGCGGTGGCGGCGGCAGCCTCGGCGAGGGCGAGGGCCTGCAGCCCGGTGAAATCCCCGACGGCGTCCTCTACTACATGGGCATCTTCCAGTTCCAGGACGAGCTGGTGCACTTCGCGCAGCGCGAGACCGCAGACGGACAGCGCTGGCACTTCGAGGGCACGGTGCTGCCACCCCTGGACTCCGGCAAGCAGCCCACGCCGATCGTGACCACCGACCATGCGCTGAGCTTCCGCGACGACTTCCGCATCGTCAGCGGCGGCAGCTTCACCGTGTACTCGGCCGACGGCCGCAATCGCGAATTCACCATCACCCCGGTCTCCGACTTCTGGCCCGGCATCGCCGGATACGACTTCTATCGCGGGTACGCGTCGGGTCTGTGGCGCGGTGAGAACTGGAGCGAGGGCATGACCGTCGACCTCACCGACACCGCCGACCTGAAGCAGGCCAGCATGCTCAGCGAGACCTTCTGCCGCATCGAGACCGAGGGCAAGGTCGGCTATGGGCTGGTCGAAATGGTGTTCCTGGGTCGCAATACGCGGTACGGGTACGAGGGGTACTGACAGTGGGCACCACCCGAATTCCCGCCGAGCACCTGGGCGAGGCCCTGGGCCCCCTGGTGCGCACACATTTCCCGGGCTCGGGCACCGCGCGGGTTCGCAACCTGGCCCGCACCGAACGCGGATTCGCCACCGAGACCTACCTTTTCGAGGTCGAGGATAATTTCGGCACTGTGCCGCTGGTCATGCGACGGCCGCCCGACATGTCGCTGTTCCCGGACTACGACCTGCTGCGGCAGGTTCTGGTCATGCAGCGCCTCGCCGAGACCGACATCCCGGTGCCGACCGTCGCCTGGCTGGACCGCGGCGACAATTCGCTCGGCAGTCCGTATTTCGTCATGAATCGGCTGGAAGGCCGAGCGCCGAGTGACTATCCGTCCTATCACACGGCCGGGAACTACTTCGAGGCCACGCCCGAGCAGCGGGCCCGCATGTGGTGGGGGTGTGTGGACACCATCGCGGACATCAACCAGCTGGACTGGCGCGCACTGCGATTGAACTTCCTCGCCTTCCCACAACACGGGGCCGGAGTCATCGAGCAGGGCGTGAACTATCTCGATGCCGCGCTGAACTGGGCCTGTGAAGGCAATCCGCCGGAGACCTACCGGCGCGCCATCGGGTATCTGCGGGAGAACGTCTACGAGCCGGAGCAGGTCAGCCTGTGCTGGGGTGACGCTCGCATGTCGAACATACTCTACGACAACGACTTCCGGGTTCGCGGCGTACTGGACTGGGAGATCGCGCACCTCGGTGCGCCCGAGTCGGATCTCGCCTGGCTGCTGTTCCTGGACTGGGCCTGTAGCGAATACGAGGGCCATCCCCCACTGCCCGGCACCCCGTCGCGCGAGGAGACCATCGCCTATTACGAGAAGCGCACCGGGACCACCGTGCGCAATATCGACTACCAGGAGATCTTCTCCGCGGCGCTGCTGTCGATTCCGCTGCTGCGCATGTCGCATCGGGTCCAGCTGCCGCCGGAGATGAACATCACCGGGTTCTGCACCAGCCGGATCGAGCAGCTGCTCGGCTGACCGATAATCCTCGCGTGTTTCGCCCTGCCGGCGCTGTCGGGGCGAAACCGATTCCCGCCCTTCGGCTCCGCGCGGTCGATCGGCGACAAAGGGCACCGCGCCCCCGGCGATTCGCCGGGGGCGCGGTGTGCTCTTCCGGTTGTGGTCAGCGGGCGTCGACCATTGCGGCCTCGGACTCGGCCGGAACGCCTTCCGGCGCAGCCGGCTTCGCGCCCTTCATCAAGAAGAAGGCGACCACCGTGGCGGCCAGCACCGCCGCGCCGCCGGCGAGGAAGGTGTTGGACATGGCGTCGGTGAAGGCGTCGCGGGCCGCGGCCACCAGGCTGCCGTCACCGGTGGCGAAGGCGCCGGCGATGCCCTCCCGGGCCGCCGCCGGGGCATCGGCGGGCATGCCATCGGTGTAGGTACCGGCGAGCACCGCGCCGAGCACGGCGACACCGAGCGCGCCACCGGTCTGCTGGATGGTGTCGTTCAGCGCCGAACCCACACCCGCCTGCTCCGGCGGGATCGCCCCCATCAGCGCACCGACCGCGGCCGGCATGGCCAGGCCCGCACCGGCGCCGACCAGCGACATGGCCAGGGCGGGCAGCCAGAAGCCCGAATCGGAGGTCAGCGCAGCCAGGGCGCCGAAGCCGCCGGCCAGCACCAGCATGCCGACCAGGGCGACGGGACGCACGCCCAGCTTCTGCACCAGCGCGGCGCCCAGGCCGTTGAACACCAGCGCGGTCAGTGCGAACGGCGTGAAGGCGAGCGCCGTCTTGATCGGCGAGTAGCCGAGCACGAACTGCAGGTACTGGGTCAGCACCAGGGTCAGGCCGGCATTGGCGAAGGTGGCCAGCACCAGCGAGAAGCTGGATCCGGTGAAGACCCGGTTGCGGAACAGCTGCAGCGGAACCATCGGGTGCTCGGCCCTCAGTTCCCGAATCACGAAGGCCGCCAATACGACAACCGCGAGCACCAGCGTCACCCAGGTACCACTGAGGCCCTTGGCCGGGAACTCGATGATGGACCACACCAGCGACACCATGCCGACGATCGAGAGCACCATGCCCGGCAGATCGATCGGACGGGCCGGACCCTTGGATTCCGGCATCAGGGCGAAGGCGGCCACGATGGCCAAAGCCGCGATCGGCACGTTCAGCAGGAACACCGAACCCCACCAGAAGTGGTTCAGCAGTACGCCGCCCAGCACCGGGCCGCCGACCATGCCCAGCACGGACACACCGGTCCAGGCGGCGATCGCCTTGGGCCGCTCGTCCTCGTCGAACACCGTGATCAGGATGGACAGCGTGCTCGGCATGATGAGCGCGCCGCCCACCGCCATGATCACGCGGCCGGAGATGAGCATCCCCGCGCTGGTCGCGTAGGCGGCGATCAGTGAGGCCGCGCCGAAGAGCGCGAGCCCGAGCACCATCACCAACCGGCGGCCGAAGCGGTCCGACAGGCTGCCGGTGGTGAGCAGCAGGCCCGCGAAAACCAGGATGTAGGAGTCGATCACCCACTGCAGGGCCTGGGACCCGGCGTGCAGGTCGATCGCGATCTGCGGCAGCGCGACGGTGAGGACCATATTGTCGATCACCAGCACGAGCGTGGCCATGCAGAGTACGACCAGGATCAGCCAGCGCTTCGGATTGCGCTGCGCCGCAGGCGATGTCAACGGCCCGGTCACGTCTTCGGCAGTCATTTCAGGTCCCTTTCCAGAAGCTCTTCCGCACACTGTGCGGTGTTGTCGCACACTGTACGGTCTCCGTACACTGTTCGCAATCAGGAACGGTGTACGGCCGAGCGAACGGCGTTCTAGCTGGGGTTATGCTGTTCCGCAGACAAAGGAGGAAGAGCCATGGCGGCCAAAACCCAGGAGTTCTCGTCGGTGTGGACCCGCCCACAACGTGAGCGGCGCGACCAACCCGCCCTGAGCCGGGAACAGATCGTCAGCGAAGCGCTCGCCCTGCTCGATACCGAGGGCTACGACGCGCTCAGCATGCGCAAGCTCGGCAGCCGCCTCAATGCCGGCGCCACCTCGCTGTATACGCACGTCGCCAACAAGGACGAGATCCTGGAGTTGGTGATCGACGAGGCCTTCGGCGACGTCCGGATGCCCACCGCCATCGAGCCGGAGAATTGGCGCGCCGATCTGCTCGGCCTCGGGAAGGATGTGCGTGCGGCCGTCCTGCGGCATCCCTGGATCAGCATCGCCATCACCGGGGCCGGACTCGCCTACCTGGGCCCGAATCTGCTGCGCACGTCCGACACCATGCTCGCCATCCTCGAGGCCGCCGGGTTCGACGACGCCACCGCGGACCGTGCGTCCAACGCCATCTTCGCCTTCGTCCTCGGCTCCGCCGGAACCGAGACCGCCATGCTCACCAGCGTCGCGCGCAGCGGACTCGGCGAGCGGGAATGGTTCACCAGGATGATGACCGTGGCCGAACAGGCCGTGCAGGGCTATCCGCACGTCGCCAAGCGCTATGACGTCTACCGCGAGCTCGATCCCACGCAGTCGCGCGAAGACTTCTTCAACGCCGAACTCGAACTCATCCTCGACGGACTGGAGCTGCAGCGCAGTCGCGCCGAGGGTCGATGAGCCTGTCGCGCCGGATGATTCAGCCCAGTGCCGCCAGCCGCCGACGCTGGGCCGGAGTCTCCACGATCACCGAGCCGATTACCAGCACCGCGAGCGCGGTCAGCAGTGCGGCCACCGGAATGCGGGTGGCGATCGGCAGCAGCGCCACCACCGGCACCGCGGTTGCCAGGCGTATCAGTACGACCCGCTCGCGAATTCCGGTGAAGGCGGCCCGGGTCAGCGCCACCGAGACCAGATACATGATCACGCCACCGACGACACAGTCCGCGGCGGTGGCATTCGAATGCGCACTGCCGCCGGTCACCGCGATGCCCATGGACGCTCCGGCCAAGGCCAGGCCGAGCAGCAGCGGCAGGTGCCCGAAGGTGTAGAGGTGCAGCAGTTTTCCGGTGCGCGCCAGCTCGGTGTGCGATCCCGGGCGCATCCCGCTCCCATTGAAGTAGGACCACCACAGGCCCACGGTGAGCGCGAAGGCAGCGGCCGCGGTTACCGCCGCCCAGCCCGCGGTGTGTACGGCCGCCAGGCCATTGGTGAAGCCCAGCACGGATTCGCCCAGGATCACAATGGTGAAGAGTCCGAAGCGTTCTCGCAGATGGTCGGTCTCCTGCTCGACGCCGGCCAGCCGCCGGGTCACCACCAGCGGCAGGGCCAGCTCCACGAGCATGGCCAGCGTCCAGGCACCGTAGCGCAGCGGGCCGGCGTCGAAGGCGAGGCCGCCGAGCCAGCCCACCGCGCTCACGGCCGAACCCATTGTGAACGAACGGAATACGGCCTGCAGTGCGGGATTCCGCCGGGAATCCCAGGCGTACAACAGGGCGACACCGGCCCGGGCCACCAGGTACGCGAGAACGAATCCGGCGTCCACGCCCCGGCTCTGGCCGACCGCGCCCGCGAACACCGCCATGCCGACGATGCCGGTCAGCCCGAAACCGGTGAGCAAACGATGGGCCGCGGTATCCCGATCGGCCCGATTGGCGTGCACCGCGTACAGGACCCACGCCCACCACAGCGGCACGAACAGGCCGGCCGCCGCGGTCACCGATCCGGCGTCGGGGTGCGCGCCCACCCGATGCGTGATCTGACCGACCGCCGCCGCGAACACCAGATCCCCGAAGCATTCGAACCAGGTGGCCCGGCGCGGTGTGGTTTCCGGTGTGGCGGCGGAGCTTTCGAGCATGCCGACCAAACTACTGGCCGGTCAGCGACCCGTCGCGAGACTGGTGCCGCCATTGGCGTCGAGCACGACGCCGGTGATGAATCCGTTGGTGGCCAGCATGTGGATGGCGCGGGCGATGTCCGCGGGGCGGCCGACGCGGCCGACCGGGGTGGTCGCCACCAGGCCGTCGAACAGGGCGGTGCGCTGCGCCTCGGGAACCCGGTCCCACCACGGGGTGTCGATGACGCCCGGGGAGACGGCATTGATGCGCAGCGGGGCCAGTTCGACGGCGAGCGGCGGCACCAAGGCGTCGAGCGCGCCGTTGATGGCGGCCAGGCCCGCGGTGCCGGGGAAGGCCGAGCGGGACGAGCCCGCGGTCACCAGGGTGACCGAGCCCTGCGAATCCAGGTGTGGGAGCGCGGCTTTCAGGATGCGCACCTGCGGCCAGAACTTGCCGTCGAAGCCGGCGGCCAGCTGGTCCAGATCGAGGTCGGCGAAGGGACCGCTGCCGGCCGAGCCGCTCACCGAGATGACCAGGTGGTCGATGGTCCCGGCCTGGGCGAAGAAGGCGTCGACATCGGCCTGGCTGGTGGCATCCAGGGCGTAGCCGGTGGTCTTCCCGCCGATACGCGCGATGGAGGCGTCGAGCTTGTCCCGGCCGCGGCCGGTGATGACGACCTCGGCGCCGTCGGCCGCGAAGGCGGTGGCGGTGGCCTCGCCGATGCCGGAGCTGCCACCCATGACGACGACGCGCGGTGTTGTGGTCATTGTCGGAAACCCTCTCTGTCGCTGTCCGTTTATTCTTACGGAACTGACAGTCTCGACAACACTGTTGGCGAGACTTTTAGTCTCGACAAATCGGTGAGGTGCGTCACAGGAGGGCGATCATGGAAAGCACGGCGGCACAGCCCAATCCGGCGCGACCGCACACCGGGCGACGGCGCAACGAAGCCACCCGGCAGGCCATCCTCGATGCCTCGCTCCGGCTGCTCGGCGAATCCGACGGCGCCCCGGTCACCATCGACGCCATCGCGCGGGCGGCCGGCGTCGGGAAGCAGACCGTGTACCGGTGGTGGCCATCCAAGGGCGCGGTCCTGCTGGACGCGCTCACCGAGCGGTCGGCGCTCGAGGTACCGCCGCCGGACAGCGGCTCGCTGCGCACCGATCTGCGCACCCTCATGGCATCGACTTTCCTTGGCGCACAGAGCAGTTCGACCGCACCCGCACTGCGCACGCTGGTGCGCGAGGCGGCGCACGACCCGCATCTCGCGGAGCTGTTGCGGACCTTCACCGCACAGCGCCGGGCAGCGGTGCGGGCCGTGCTCGAGCGCGGGCGGCAGCGCGGCGAACTGCCCGCCGACGCCGATCTCGATCTGCTGATCGACCAGTTCTACGGGGTGTTCTGGTACCGCTTCATCCTCGGCCACGCGCCCCTGGACGACGCGCTCGCCGAACGGCTCACCGACTCGATGCTGCCCGGCCGCTGAAGAATTCGGCCGAGCGATCGGTCTGCGCCAGATGCCGCAGCGCGGCGATGAGCTCGTCACCGAGCACGTTTCCGACCACGACCGTCTCGGCCATGCTGTCGATATCGCCGCCCGAGGTCAGCACGGCCATATCCAGTTCGGCGATCGGCGCCAGGGCGCGGGCGTAGTCGTCGAGGCGGTCCGCGATATCGCTGTGGCCGAGCTGGCGCAGCGCGCCGACCACCTCGGCGGCGGCCGACACCGCCGGATTGCCGCGGCCGACGCGCCAGCCCAGGCGATCGAGCATGGCCTCCACCTCGGCGCGGGCGGCAGTGCGCGATTCCTCGTCGCAGAAGGCGATGCTGCGGGCGGCGGTGTGCTGGGCGACGCCGAGGATCTTGTGGGTACCGAGATCCGAATCGTCGAGGGCCGCGATCACTTCGCGCGCCGAGGCGATGGAGAGCCCGCCGACCTCGATGAGCGCCCGGATCAGCCGCAGGCGACGCAGATGCGCGTCGTCGTACTGCGCCTGGTTGTGGCCGGTCGCCTCCCCCTTGGGCAGCAGGCCTTCCCGCAGGTAGTACTTGATCGTCGGGGTGGACACGCCACTGGCCTTGCTCAGCTCCCCGATTCGCATCGGACCTCCTCGTCGCCGCGCGGGGCTCGCCCACCGAGCCACCATCATAGATAGCCGCGTTATAGACACCGCAGCTATCCGCTGCGCGGACAGGACGAAGGCCCGCGCCACAATTCGCGGCGCGGGCCTCGTGCGGGGTCCGGGAAAGCCCGGACTGTTCCGGGAGCCGGGTCAGAGCTGCTCGCGGACGCCGATCTCGATGCGCTTGCCGAGTTCGGCGTCGACACTCTTCCAGTAGTCGAAGACCCGGCTCAGGATCGGCTCGCGCACGCCGCCCAGGATGTGGCCGACGACATTGCCCACCAGGCGATCCCGCTCGGCGTCGTTCATGACCTCGCGGACCAGGGTGCCGGCCTGCGCGAAGTCGTTGTCCTCGCGGTGCTGGACATAGCCGGCCCGGATCATGGTCGGGTCGAACGCCCAGGCACCGTCGTCGATGGCGCGCGCCGGATCGGCGTGCGGGCCACCGAAGGAGTTGGGCGCGTACACCGGAACGCTCGCGGCATTGTGCGCGAAGCGCATGGCGCCGTCCTGCGAGTAGGAGTTCACCGGCGCGGCCTTGGCCCGGTTCGGCGGCAGCTGCTCGTGGTTCGCGCCGATGCGGTAGCGGTGCGCGTCGGCGTAGGCGAAGACGCGGCCCAGCAGCATCTTGTCGGGCGAGAAGGCAATGCCGGGAACCACATTCGAGGGCGTGAAGGCGGCCTGCTCGATGTCCACGAAGAAGTTCGCGGGGTTGCGGTTCAGGGTCCAGCGGCCGACCTCGATGAGCGGGTAGTCCTGCTGCGACCAGACCTTGGTCAGGTCGAACGGGTTGAAGCGGTAGTTGTCCGCCTCGGCGACCGGCATGATCTGGACCTTCAGGGTCCAGCTCGGGAAGTCGCCGCGCTCGATGGCCTGGTACAGGTCGCGACGATGGAAGTCGGCGTCCTTACCGGCGAGTTCGTCGGCCTCGGCCTGGGTCAGGTTCTTGATGCCCTGGTCGGTCTTGAAGTGGTACCTCACCCAGAAGCGCTCGCCGGCCTCGTTGATCCACTGGTAGGTGTGCGAGCCGAAGCCGTCCATGTGGCGCAGGGTGGCCGGGATGCCGCGGTCGCCCATGAGCCAGGTGACCTGGTGAGCGGTCTCCGGGCGCAGGGTCCAGAAGTCCCACTGCATGTTCGCGTCGCGCAGGCCGGAGCCGGGCAGGCGCTTCTGCGAGTGGATGAAGTCGGGGAACTTGATCGGGTCCTTGATGAAGAACACCGGGGTGTTGTTGCCGACGATGTCGTAGTTGCCCTCGGTGGTGTAGAACTTCACCGCGAAACCGCGCGGGTCGCGCCAGGTGTCGGGGCTGCCCTGCTCACCGGCGACGGTGGAGAAACGCACCAGCGACTCGGTGCGGGTGCCCGGCTGGAACAGCGCGGCCTTGGTGTAGCGGCTGACATCACCGGTGACCACCAGTTCGCCGAACGCGCCCGAGCCCTTGGCGTGCACCACGCGCTCGGGCACCCGCTCCCGGTTGAAGTGGGCGAGCTTCTCGATCAGATAGTGATCGTGCAGCAGGATCGGGCCCTGTGTGCCCGCGGTGAGCGATTCGTTGTCGCTGGGCACCGGGGCGCCGGTATTGGTGGTGGTCGCCTTGGTCATGTTTTCGAGCGTGCCGAGTTTTCTGGAACTAGTCAAGAAAAGTCGGCAGGGCGGTGAGTAAACAAAGGGATATACAGTCCAGCCGCGCAGGTTTGGCAAATATCTAGCGAAGAGTTATCGCGGGACCACTGGTGGCGCTGTCGGCGGATGGTACGGCGGCCGGGGGACGCCCGAGATCCACAGGAAGCTCCGCCGGCGCGGGAACCGGAATCGCGATACCGGCCGCCTGCCCGCCGGCCCGGGCCGTGGCCGCCTCGCGCGCGGCCTGGCCCCGGAGCTCATCCTGCTCGGCCAGCCAGGCGAGTTGCCAGCTCCGGGTTCCGCACCGGGCCCAGCAGGGACAGCTCCAGCTGCTGCTTGACGTGATCCATGCCGCCGACATCGGCGAGGGTCAGCTTCGGCCGCTCGAACAGGCCCACATCGCCCTCGGCGTACGGCTCGGGCCGCTCGTTCACGAAGGCCGGCTGGATGAGGTCGCCGACCTGCGCCTCGGCGGCGTCCCAGTCGTAGTCGGTGGCGGACGCCGCCACACCGTTCGCCGACGGGCCGGAAACCGATGTGGGCGTGCCTGATTCATCCGGTTCAGCCACGATCGCCGCACCCGCCAATGCCGCGGTGGACCGTTGCAGCAGCGCCGTCACCTGCTCGTTCCGCGGATCCTGGGCCAGCGCCGTGGCGCAGTGGGTCAGCGCCTCGGCGTGCCGGCCACGCGCGGCCGGCAGCTCGATCACACTGATCCGCACCGGCAGCAGCTCGGGATGGGAGTCGAGCACGGTCAGTAGGTTGGTGATCACCGGATCGTCGGTCAAGGCTCCCCCAGAGATGTGCAGACGTACTCGCCGAATGCTAAACGCTCGGGGTGACACCGGACACCATCGCGGGACCGTTGCCCAGATCACAGTCCCCGCCCCGGAATAGATCCGGCGGCCCCCGGGTTGACTCCCCTTGCCGGCGTCGGAACAGCCCCGGGCCGCACCCTTCGTCGCTACGAGCGACCACTCGCCGAGAGGCGCTTGTTGGGCGTCGGCTTCAACTTTCCGGTTGGCCTGAGCGGAATGCCCGCGACCGCCGCCCCTGGTTCGCTCAGGGGGTGACCGCGGCGCGGCCCGCCAGCTCCCGTAGTTCGTCGGCCGGTCGGCGACCGGAGAACTGCAGCAGATCCCGCACCACTTCGCGGGCGCGATGATCGGTGTGCACCAGTTCGGGGGTTAGTCGCTCGGCATTGAGCAACGCTTCCAGTGCCTCGCTCGCCTGCCGCCGCTGTGCGTGCGCGCGGGCCACATCGACCAGGAAGCGCGCCTGCCGCTCCGGAGACAGGATCGAGGCGTCGACGGTGCGCGCGGTATCGAGCGCCTCGCCGGCGTCGCCCAGTTCGACCGCCACGGCCACCGCGTGCACGGCGACCCCGGTCGGACCGAACTCGGTGTCGAAATCGTTGCGGCCCTCGCCCAGCCGGTCGGCGGCGGCCCGCGCCGCTGCCAGCCCGGTGCGGGCGGCCGTGCGATTCCCGTCCGTCGCCGCGATCACCGCAAGCATGAGCTGCAGAGATCCGTAGAGCGACAGCACTTCCGGCCGCGGCTGCTCGGCCGCCACCTGCGCGGCCAGCGCGGCCACCGACACCCGCGCCGCCTGCTCGGCCTGTTCCAGGCGTTGCAGACGCAGGAAAGCCTGTGCCATGCGATAGGTTCCGGCCACCACGCTGAGCGCGTCACCGGATTCTTCGGCCGCGGACAGTGCGCGATCGGCCGCGACCCACGCCGCGTCGACCTCCTCCTGGCGGGTGAACGCGGTCGCGGCCACCTGATAGGCGCGCGAGAGCAGGGTCAGCACCTCCGGCCGCCGCGCGGCATCCGCCCGCGCGGCGTGCTCGAGATCCGGAATCAGTTCCAGCAGACTGCTGCCCACCTCGACCAGCCGGGACTCGTGCGCCAGCTGCCAGGCCAGGTCCACTCGCTGTTGCAGCTCCGGCAGTTTCGCGGCCGCAGTGCTCATCTCGAGACTGCGATCGGCCTCGTCTCCGAAGAGCTGTTCCAGGGCGGGATGCCCGGTGAGCAGCAGCCGCAGCTGCTCGAATACCGCTGAGCCGGGCCGATGCCCGTCACCGCGGTCGGCGGCCATCGGTTCGGCCGCTTCGGGACGCAGATCGCGTACCGCCACTCCGAGCACGTCCGCCAGTCTTTGCAGAACGGACAGTCGCTCAACAGGCAGCACGTCTCGCTCGACCTGCGACACCCAGCTTTCCGAGCGCCGAATCGCCGCTCCCAACTCTTTCTGCGATAGTCCCCGCCGCCGGCGCAACTCCGCTACCCGTGCCCCAAGGGTACTTTCGGCCACCGGGTCAAACTCCTTCTGCCTGATCGGCTTTCCCGGCCGTCACCGCCCGCTTGTTTCGCCGATGTCTACCATGCCCTTCTCCTTCCGCCCTTTCCATCCAAAGGGGGATCTGTCGACAAGGATTCCAGACCGACCGAGCTTACGGCGCACAGTATGGAACATGGATTTTTCTTATTGCACCGCAATTTTTCTGTGTTTAACGTTTGAAGAGGACCCGTCGAACCAAACGGACGACAAGAGGTGGTCATGCCCGGCGAACTTCTCTTCTTCCTACTCGGAGCCGGAATCGGCGGCGCGGCAATGTGGTTCGCGGCGTGCGCCCTTGCGGCCACCAAGTATTCCTCCACTGCCGACGGAGCGACGGTGCAAAGCATCACCGCGCGCCTCGAACGCGAGGGTATCCGGAACTCGCGCTCGATGAAAGGTCAACCAGCTTCGCATCGGGCAACACCGAGATGACCGCCGCGCCGAAAACGACGAAGTCCATGTGCGCCTGCGGTTTCCCGGCGGAATGATCTTGGATTACCGCGCGGAACGCGCAATTGCCGAACGCCTCGCTGCGCAATTGCGACCGCATCGCATAGAAGTCACGATCGACGGGCTCCGGACCGATCGACTACCGCCGCTCCCCTGTGCCGAACTTTGGGCGGATTGACCGACTCCGGAGAGCCTATCGCATTGACACTCGGACAATATCCGAAAACGGACCGTGCACTTTCTTGTGCACGGTCCGTAGCGGATAGATCTGATCAGTTGTTCAAAAGAACTTCCGCGATCTGAATCGTGTTGAGCGCGGCGCCCTTACGCAGGTTGTCGCCGGAGATGAACAGCGCCAGACCGCGGCCGTCCGGCACACCCGGATCCTGGCGGATGCGGCCCACCAGCGACTCGTCGATACCGGCGGCGGCCAGCGGGGTGGGGACGTCGGTGAGCTTCACACCCGGCGCCTTCGCCAGCAACTCCTCGGCGCGCTCCACCGAAAGCGGCTGCGCGAACTCGGCATTGATCGACAGCGAGTGGCCGGTGAAGACCGGGACGCGCACACAGGTGCCGCTCACCAGCAGATCCGGCAGACCCAGGATCTTGCGGGACTCGTTGCGCAGCTTCTGGTCCTCGTCGGTCTCGCCGCTGCCGTCGTCCACCAGCGAACCGGCCAGCGGGATCACGTCGAAGGCGATCGGGGCCACGTACTTGTTCGGCGCCGGGAACTCCACGGCCGAACCGTCGTGCACGAGCTTCTCGGCATCGCCGATGACGGCGCGCACCTGCGAGGCCAGCTCCTCGACACCGGCCAGGCCGGAGCCCGACACCGCCTGGTAGCTGGACACGATCAGCCGCTGCAGCCCGGCCTCGTCGTGCAGCACCTTGAGCACCGGCATGGCGGCCATGGTGGTGCAGTTCGGGTTGGCGATGATGCCCTTGACCAGGTTGCGGGTGGCCTCCGGGTTCACCTCGGAGACGACCAGCGGCACCTCGGGATCCTTGCGCCAGGCCGAGGAGTTGTCGATGACGGTGACATCGGCGGCCGCGAAACGCGGAGCCTGCACCCGGGACATGGTGGCACCGGCCGAGAACAGCGCGATGTCCAGTCCGCTCGGGTCGGCGGTCTCGGTGTCTTCCACCACGATGTCACGGCCGCGGAACGGCAGCGTCTTGCCCGCCGAGCGCGCGGACGCGAAGAACCGCACCTCGTCGGCCGGGAAGTTGCGCTCCTCCAGCAGCTTTCGCATGACCGCGCCGACCTGACCGGTCGCGCCCACGACGCCTACACGCACACCCATGCCGCTACCGTCCCGTTCCGCCGTGCACGACCGCGACCTCGTCTCCGCCCAGATCGAACGCCGAGTGCAGCACCTTCACGGCCTCGTCCAGGTCGGTGTCCTTGACCAGCACCGAGATCCGGATCTCCGAGGTGGAGATGAGGTCGATGTTGATGCCGGCCTCGGCCAGCGACTCGCAGAAGGTGGCGGTCACGCCCGGGTGCGACTTCATGCCCGCGCCGACCAGCGACACCTTGCCGATGTGGTCGTCGTACACGACCTGGGAGAAGCCGATGTCGCCCTGGCGCTTGGTGAGCAGCTCGACGGCACGCGGGCCCTCCAGCTTGGGCAGGGTGAAGGTGATGTCGGTCTTACCCGTCTCCACCTTGGAGATGTTCTGCAGCACCATGTCGATATTGATCTCGGCATCGGCGACCGAGCGGAACACCTTGGCGGCGTAGCCGGGCTCGTCCGGAATGCCGACCACGGTCACCTTGGCCTCGCTGCGGTCGTGCGCGACGCCCGTGAGGATTGCTTGCTCCAAGGGGATGTCCTCCATCGATCCGGTAATCATGGTGCCCGTCTTGTCGGTGTACGAGGACCGCACGTGAACGGGCACGTTGTAGCGGCGCGCGTACTCGACGCAACGCAGCATGAGAACTTTCGAGCCACAGGCGGCCATCTCCAGCATTTCCTCGTAGGAGACGGTGTCCAGCTTCTGGGCGTCGGAGACGATGCGCGGGTCGGCGGAGAAGACGCCGTCCACATCGGTGTAGATCTCGCAGACATCGGCATTGAGCGCGGCGGCCAGCGCGACGGCGGTGGTGTCGGAACCACCGCGGCCCAGCGTGGTCACGTCCTTGCTGTCCTGGCTCACGCCCTGGAAGCCCGCGACCAGCACGATGGTGCCCTGCCCGAGCGCCTGCTGCACCCGGCCCGGGGCCACGTCGATGATCTTGGCATTGCCGTGCGTGCCGGTGGTGATGACACCGGCCTGCGAGCCGGTGAACGAACGAGCCTCGGCGCCCAGCGAGTGAATGGCCATGGCGACCAACGCATTGGAGATGCGCTCACCCGAGGTGAGGAGCATGTCCATCTCGCGGGCCGGGGCGGCCGGCGCGACCTGCTGGGCCAGATCCAGCAGTTCGTCGGTGGTGTCGCCCATGGCGGAACACACGACGACCACATCGTGGCCGAGCTTCTTGGTCTCGACGATCCGCTCGGCGACCCTCCGGATGCGCTCGGCGGTGGCGACCGAGGATCCTCCGTACTTCTGGACGACGAGAGCCACGGCGGAAATCCTCCAAGATCGACAAACTGCTGCTACCGACCCACAAGACTACCGGCCCAGGTCCACGACTTTTCGTCCCACCTCCTGTCGGCGGATTCCAGTCACCCGGCAGCTATTCCGGCGCCGACATCCGCACGCCCGGATCATGCTTGGCGACAAGGGCGTTGAACAGCCAGCCGTACTTGGTGTTGTGGAAGGCGGCGAAGCCCCACTCGCCGTCCCGCCGCACCGCGACGTACACGTTCACCTTGGTGTTGAAGCGGTTCCGGCGGCGCTTGCCCTTCACTACGGCGCCACGGCCGTGTACGACCGCGACATCCGGGGTGAGGAACCGCAGACCGGTGATCTCACCGTCGAGGCGGGTGCCCTTCATGTACTTGGCGAACAGCGGTTCGTGCGAGGCCCGGATCGCCTCGCGCCCCCGCAGCCGGGCGCCGAACCAGGTGACGTAGTCGGCGTCCGGCGTGAAGACCTCGGCGTAGGCGGCGGCATCCCCGTCCCCCCATGCCCGATTCGAGCGGTCGAACAGCGCGCGAACGGCGGTTTCGTCGGTGATCTGCTGCACGGTCATGACATCCCTCCCGAAGATATCTGAACGAGTCATCAATTGACTTGAGAAGTAGTTGACTCATTCAGATATTGTCCGAGTGAGACTATGCTGTCAAGGGATGAGCGAGAAACACGACGAGCTGGGCGCCGCCCTCACCTTCGCCGCCCAGCGCAGCGCCACCGACGCCGTGATGCTGCACGGGGCCATGGCCGACAAGCTCGGCCTGCACGTCACCGATCTGCGCTGCCTCAACACGCTGCGCATCGGCGGACCCGCCACCGCGGGCGAACTGGCCCAGCGCACCAGCCTCACCACCGGGGCCATCACCCGGATGATCGACCGGTTGATGAAGGGCGGATTCGTTCGGCGCGAACATGATTCGAAGGATCGGCGGCGGGTGATCATCACCGCCCTGGCCGACCGCATCGACGAGATCGCACCGCACTACGAGCTCCTGGCAACGGAATTCGCCAAGATCGCCCGCGATTATTCGGACGAGCAGTTGAAGCTACTGCTCGAGATCTTCAACCGGCTGCACGAGACCTCGATGGACGTCACCACCCGCATCCGCGAAAGCGATTGAGCAGGACCGGGACTCAGGCCCTGTCGAGCCAGGTGACCTGCGCGCCGTTGCCGAATTCCCGGCGCTGGGTGACCTGGAACCGGGCCGGGCTGAAGTTGCCGACGATCATGGGCAGGCCCGCACCGGCGATGACCGGGTAGCTCTTGAGGATCAACCGGTCGATCTCGTCGATCACCTGTCCCGCCAGATTTGCACCGCCGCAGAGCCAGATGTCCAGGCCCTCTTCCTTTTTCAGGCGCCGGACCAGTTCGGCCGGATCACCCGAGACGATCTCCACCTGCGGATTGCCGACCGGCGCGAGAGTGGTCGAGAAGACGTACTGCTTCAGGTGGTTGTACGGGCTGTCGGTTCCGGCGGCCAGGCCGGGTTCATAACTGCCGCGCCCCATGAGGACCGTGTCGATCTGCCGGTTCGGCGTATCGATCGGCATGCCGACCAGTTCGCGAACGTGGGTCGGGACCGTCTCCGGCATGGCCTCGGTGAACCAGGCCACCATGTCGTCACCGGTCGGATAGAAGTCGTATTCCCCCTGCGGACCGGCGATGTAGCCGTCGAGGGAGACCGCCACGTAGTAGACGAGCTTTCGCATGGTTTACCGCCTTGTTCATAGTACTATGTCCGTAGTGATTACTAACGTAGTACTACACATGGAGTGGTGTCAATGGTTCGGACGAATCCGGAACGACGCAATGCCCTGATCGACGCGGCCATCGAAGTACTGGCACGCGACGGCGCGCGCGGACTCACCTTCCGCGCGGTCGACAAGGAGGCCCGGGTGCCCGCGGGCACGGCCTCGAACTACTTCGCCAATCGCGACGAACTTCTGATCCAGGCCGGGCACCGTTTCTATGAGCGGCTACAACCCAGCAAGGAGACGATGGACCACCTCTTCACCGGCCCGCGCACCCGCCAGACCATCGCGGAACTGATGACGGAGACCGTCTCCCGCATCACCGGGTTCCGCACCGGCTACCTCGCCCTGCTGGAACTGCGACTGGAGGCCACCCGCCGCCCGGAGCTGCAGGCGATCCTCGCCGAACGGGTGCGCGCGGACCTCGATTTCAATGTCCGCAACCATCTGGACTCCGGCCTGCCCGGCGACGCCGACTCGGTGACGCTGCTCTACCTGGCCCTGAACTGGCTGATCGTCGAAAGACTCACCCTGCCGGACATCTTCACCGACGAGGAGGCGGCGCGGCTGGTGCGCATGGCGGTCGAACGTGCCATCCCGACCTTGTGACGAGCATCACCAGAGGCGAATAATCCCAAGTATGCGAGCAAGTGTCGGTGATCATCTGGTCATCCATGGGCGCAATGTCGGACTCCCCGATCACACCGCGGAAATTGTCGAGGTGCGCGGCGCGGAAGGTGAACCGCCATACGTGGTGCGGTTTGCCGACGGCCGTACGAGCCTGGTGTTCCCGGGCCCGGACTCGGTGGTGGAGCGGGGCTGACGACACCCGGTCACAACCCCTTTCGGCCGCGTTAGCCCAAGATTTTCCGATCACGCCCCGGCGTGACCGGATAGCCCTGCCGAGCAGGGAAATCGGGACTTACCAGACCGACCAGTCGGTCAGAAGCGAGGGGTAGCACAGTTGACTCTCCGAGCGACCCTGGTCACAATCGGTGCCCGGATGGAAGGGTAGATATGAGAACGAAGACTGATCACCGGTTCGTCATCGACATCGATCCCGGACAGGTGATGGATGCGTTGCTCATGGTCGAGCAGATGCCCGACTGGTCCCCCTCCCATCAGGACGTCCGGGTCGCCACCCGCGACAAGCGCGGCCGCCCCAAGCGCGTCTACGTGTCGGCCAACCTCATGGGCCGCCCCGACCGGCAGGTCGTCGAGTACACCTGCACCGAGAACCGCGTCGAATGGCGAGTTTCCGAATCCAGCGCCGGCGCCGGCGGCAAGGGCTGGTTCGACCTGGGTGAAACCGAGGACGGCGCCACCGAGGTCTGGTACCACTCCGAGGTCTACCTGCCGATTCCCGCGCCCGGCATGCTGCTCAAGCGCACCGCCCGCCGCGAGGGCGACACGATGATCAGCAACTTCATCGCATTCGTCGAATCCGTCACCGGCGTCCAAGGACTCGCCGACGTGGAGGAAGCGCCCTACACCGAGTCGGCTGCTTTCGAGCAGCCCGGTCAGGTCCAGCCCGGGTACGCCCAGCCGGGCTACGCGCAGCGCCTGGACTACGGCCGCAATTTCGAGCCCGGCTTCGGCACCGCCTAGGCGGGCCGCGAACACTTCGCAGCTGATCGCGAGCAGCGAACATTCGTGATCGGCACTGCCTTTCGCGCCGCGCATTGGGCAGTATGTCCCTCATGCCCGGTCCCGTACGCACCCGCATGATGCCCGTCGCCGAGGACGCCTCGGTGACGCAGCTGGAACTGTTCTTCGACCTGGTGATCGTCTTCGCCTTCACCATGGTCACCGACTTCGCCGCGCACGACACCACCGCGGCCAATCTGCTGCGCGCACTGCTCATTCTGGCCATGCTGTGGTGGGGCTGGATCGGCTACTCCTGGCTCGGCAATGTGGTCAAGGCCGATGAGGGCATCGCCCGGGTGGCCATGTTCGTGGCCATGGGCGCGGCGTTCATCATCGCGCTCACCATTCCCGAGTCCTTCCACGATCTGCCGGGCGGCTGGTACGGGCCGCTGGTGTTCGTCATCGCGTACCTGGCCGTCCGGCTGGTCCACCTGACCGTGTTCTGGATGGCCAGCAGCCACGACGCCCAGCTACGCCGGCAGGTGATCCGCTGGGCCGCAGGCTCACTCAGCGTGGCCAGCGTGCTGCTGGTGGCCGGCGCGCTCACCACCGGGACCGCGCAGCTGGTGCTGTGGCTGGCGGCGCTGGTCTGGGACATGGGCTGGACGTTCTTCGCGGGCAACGAGTGGCGGCTCTACTCGCCCTCGCACTTCGCCGAACGGTACGGGCTGATCGTCATCATCGCGCTGGGCGAATCCATCGTGTCCATCGGCGTCGGCGTGGCCGGGCTGCCGATCTCCTGGTCCATCACCGTGGGCTCGATGCTGGGCCTGGGCGTGGCGGGCCTGCTGTGGTGGGCGTACTTCGATGTGGCCGCGCTGGTCGTGGAGCACGCGATGCATCGCGCCGGCGGCGAGCGC
The DNA here is from genome assembly GCF_050942175.1 of Nocardia sp. CA-151230. Classification (NCBI taxonomy): domain Bacteria; kingdom Bacillati; phylum Actinomycetota; class Actinomycetes; order Mycobacteriales; family Nocardiaceae; genus Nocardia; species Nocardia sp. CA-151230. The sequence goes on along the minus strand of NZ_CP192061.1, from coordinate 326,831 downwards.
CGCATCCAGATCGCGCGCAACTGCTACACCTTCTGGCACTTCCCGATGATCGCCGGAATCGTGGCCATGGCACTGGGTTTGAAGAAGGTGCTCAACTACGTGGGTGGGGCGCAAGGACATTCGCTCAGCGACGAGCTGCACGGGATCCCACTGTTCGCGCTGTACGGCGGCGTGATCGCGTACCTGGTCGCCCTGGTCGGGTTCCGGCACTACGCGACCGGCAAGGTGCTGGTGCCGCGACTGGTGGCGGCGGCGGTGCTGCTGGCCCTGATTCCGCTGGCGTCGGCGGTGCCCGCACTGGCCGCGCTCGGCATGCTCTGCGCGGTCCTGCTGGCGCTCATCGTGTTCGAGGTGGTGCGGTATGCCCAGCCGCGCGATCTGATCCGGCACGGGCTCGACTGAGGCCCTCGGACACCCGGCCGGCAACGGCTCAGGGGCGCGGGGTGAGCCGGTTGTCGATGGCCTCCGGCACCCGTTCCCCCGAATTCACGGCCTGGCGGATCTGATTGATGTTCTCGCGCAGGGCATCCGCCACCAGCTCGTCGGTGCGCGGATCAGCGAGCACCTGCTGCACGACGCGGAAACTGGCGTCGGCGATGCCGCGAATCATCTCCTCGTGGAACGGGACATAGCGCACCTTCCCCAGCTGGGGATCATTGCGGATCACCTCGAGGATCATCTGGTCGATCTCGGAACGGTTCTCCTCCAGCGCATTCGCGATATTGCGGGTGTACCTGCCGCACCGCAACACCTCGGCGACCTCGTCCAGCACGGCCACCGTGATCGGGCGCTCGATGGCCTCGACGATGGCGCCGATCGATCGGTTCACCACGGCCGCGGTGATCCGGTCACCGAACGCGCGGTCGGCCACCCGGCCCACCCGCACCGCGATCACCACGATGCGCAGCAGCCGGAAACCGCGGAAGAAGGGACTGGTCACCGGGACCATGCCGAGGACCTCGTACCAGTAGATGAAGGGGAAGGTCCAGCTCCAGCCCTCACGTCGCCAACGCCACAGGAATTCGGCGAGGAACACCGCGCAGATGCTGTAGTCCGTGATGCGGATCGTCAGGTAGGTGTGATCGGAGACCGGGAAGAACGTCACCCAGGTGACGAGTGCCACCGAGACCACCGCGAGTCCGAGCATGACGAAATCGGTCCACAGGGTGGGGGGCTTGTGGGGGAATTCATTCTCATCCGCAGCGCCGGGCTCGATCACGACGTCCCCTTCCTCATCGAACGGTCCCGCCAGCGTAGTCGGCGCAAATGACCGCGAGGCGGGCTTCCAGGGGCCGGGCGGCCGGGCAGGCTACTTCCCCGCCCGGATGATCGCCTCGATATTGCGTTCCGCCACAGCGGTGATGGTGAGCGACGGGTTCACCGTCGCGGTGCTGCCCGGGATGCCGGCGCCGTCCATGACGTACAGGCCCGGATGACCGATGACCCGGCCGTAGGCGTCGGTCGCCTGCCCCAGCACCGCCCCGCCCAGGGGGTGCGCGGTGAAGAAGCCTTGCGCGTCGAAGCCGATCGGCGTGTAGTTCACCAGTGAGCGGTCGGCCTGCGCCACCCGTTGATCGACCGCGCGGCAGGCGGCGACCACCTGATCCTGGGCCGCTCTGGACCAGCTCAGTCCCACAGCGTTGCGGCCGGCGTCGTAGCCGAAGCGGGCCCGGGTCGGATCCAGCGTGATGCCGAGCGAGGCGATGGCGCCGGTGTCCACCGGAATGCCCGGCACATACCAGCTTTCGAGGTGCAGCGGCATGCCCGAGTCGTCGAAGATACGGCTGGCACTGGGCACGCCGCCGCCGGTCATGGACAGCGAGCTGACGCTGCGGGCCAGCACCACATCGCCATTGGTGCCCCAGCCGTCGCCCACGTGCTCGTTGAGGTTGGGCAGGGTGCCGGTGGCCTGGGCGCGCACCAGCAGTTCGGAGGTGCCCACCGAGCCCGCGCCGAGGAACAGGCGGTCGCAGGTGAGGGTTCGGGTGCCGAGCACCTGACCGCTCGGGGCCAGCTTGGTCACCGTGACCACGTACCTGCCGCTGCCGTCCTGGCCGATGGCATCCACCCGGTGGCCCGGGTAGATGGCCGAGCGGCCGGTGCCCTCGGCGTAGCGCAGGTAGTTCTGGTTCAGATCGAACTTGGCGCCATTGGAATTCCCGAGATTGCTGCGCGACGCGGTGGCCGAGGCCCTGCTGGCGCCCGCCAGCTCCGCGCGGATCACATCCCAGTTGAAGATCGAATCATTGGCCTGCGGTTCATAACCCGCGGCCCGCACCTGCTGATCCCATACCCGCGAATGGGTGAAGGGCACGGAGGCGTACACGTCCGGCGGCATGGCGGATAGCCGCAGCATCTGGCGGACCCGCGGGTAGTAGACCGAATCGAGTTCGTCGTAGTTCACCACGCCCCCGAAGACCTGGTCGAACAGGTGCCGCGGCGGCGCGACCATGGCGCCGCTGAACACGATGGACCCGCCGCCCACCGCGGCCGCGCGCCACACGTCGATGCCCGGATACTCCGTGACATCCAGTACGCCACCGAAATCCGAGCACGGCATGGGCACCTTGGTGATGCCGGTGAAGCTGGTTCGATGCCAGAAGCCGCGCCCGTCGGGCAGGTCGTCGCCGGTGAAGATCTCCCGCCACGGGTCGTTGGGCCAGCGCGAACCACGTTCGAGCACACTGTTCTGCACGCCCGCCTCGGCCAGCCGCAGCGCGGTCACCGCGGCCCCGAAGCCGGAGCCGATGACGATGGCCTCGCTGTGTTCAGGCGGATCCGGCAGCGGCGCAAAGATTTCCGGTACCCACGCCTGGTAAAGCGCGTTCCACAATGGATTGGCCGAAGCCGGTCCGGCGCCCCGAACCGCGGTACCCGTCCCGACACCTGCCAGCAGAGCCGCCGAAACGGCAGCCTTCAACACGGCGCGCCTACGCAAGCGGCCACCTCCCTCATCACGCATGGCCGCGCGCGAGACTACCGGTCGGTCGGCAACGCCTCAACAGCTTGGTGAGAGATCACCACCGAGATATGCGGGCCGGCTATGTGTTTCCACACTTCACCGGCATCGCGGGACCGGGCGGAGGCAGGCCGCTGTCAGGCCCGTAGGCGCTCGCGGCGGAGCTGATCGACCTCCGGGAGATCCAGGGGCGGAAGCGAATCCACGCCCAGGGCGCGGGTCAGCAGATAGTCGGCGAGCTCCGGGTTACGGGCCAGGGCCGGGCCGTGCATGTAGGTGCCGAGCACCGAACCCTGGATGACGCCCTCGAGGCCGTCGCCCACCCCGTTGCCGACGCCCTTGGTGACGCGCCCCAGCGGTTTGGCGTCGCCGCCGAGTTTGGTTCCGCCGCGGTGGTTCTCGAAGCCCGTGAGGGGCTGTGAGAGGCCCGGAACGAGGGGCTGGGTCGCCACCTCGCCGATGGCGCGCTTGTCCTGCGGGGAGGTGGTGACATCGAAGAGGCCGACGCCGTCCACTCGTTCCCCGGAGGAGGTCTCGTACCAGTGGCCGAGCACCTGGATGGCGGCGCAGATGGCCAGCACCGGCGCGCCGCGTCCGGCGGCCTCCTGCAGGCCCGGGTGGCGCTGCAGGTGGCGGGTGGCCAGGCGCTGGGCCGAGTCTTCCGCGCCGCCCAGGGTGTAGACGTCCAGCGAGTTGGGAACCGGCTCGGTGAGCGGGATTTCGATGATCTCGGCGTCGTAGCCGCGCATGCGCAGACGCTGGCGCAGCACCACGGCATTGCCGCCGTCGCCGTAGGTGCCCATGACGTCGGGCAGGACCAGGCCGATGCGGACGGTCGATTCACTCATGCTCTGCCCTTTCCCGCCCGAACGGGCCCTCCATGGTTACGCTTCGCTCCCGCCTCCGGGCCTGACCGTTCATGCGCGGGCCCTTTCGCGCCCGAACGGGCCCTCCATGGTTACGCTTCGCTCCCGCCTCCGGGCCTGACCGTTCATGCGCGGGTCCCCGTCTCCAGGTCGCGGTTCAGGTCGCGGAACGCGGTGTAGTTGGCCAGCACCTCGACCCGTCCTGGCGGGCAGGAGGCGATGGCGTCCAGCGGATCAGCGACGGTGATGTGCTCGACGCCGGCGTAGGTGAGCCGGACCGCGAGATCGGTGGCGCGCTCGCCGGCGGCCACCACCTGGGTGCCCTCGAAGTGCTCGAAGCGGACATCCCACAGCCAGGACAGGTCCTCGCCGTCGGGCACCTGGCCGTTGACCGCGATCACCAGACCCGTTGCGGCCGGATCGATCATGGACAGCGCCTCCTGCCAGCCGGCCGGATTCTTGGCCAGCAGCATTCGGGTGCGGCGGCCGTCCACCTCGACCGTCCGATAGCGGCCCGCGATCTCGCGCACGGTGCCCGCGGCCGCCGCGGCCGTGTCCGGATCCGCGCCCAGCGCCACGGCGGCGGCCACCGCCTGCGCGGCGTTGCCGCGATTGGCGCGCCCCGGAAGGGCAAGGGCGAGCGGGATTTCCAGGCCGTCCGGCCCGGACAGCGTGTGCTCGCCGACCCGCCACTGCGGCACGGGCCGCTGGAAGTCCGCGCCCGTGCTGTACCAGTGCTCACCCTCCCACACGATGGGCTCGCCGCTGCGCGGGCAGCTGGTGGCGTCCACCGACCAGCCGCTGCCGGCCGACACCCACACCACATTCGGGTGGTCGTAGGCGATGGAGGTGACCAGCACGTCGTCACAGTTGGCGATGAGCACGGCCGCGGGATGCCGCGCCATGCCCTCGCGCAGGCGGCGCTCGATCATATTGATCTCGCCGACCCGGTCCAGCTGGTCCCGGGAGAGGTTCAGCAGCACCACCACCGACGGGTTCAACGCGTCGGCGACGTGCGGCAGATGCAGTTCGTCCACCTCGATGGCGGCCAGCGGCGCGCTGCGGTGCGCGGTGAGCGCGGCCACGATCCCGGCGTCCATGTTCGCGCCGTCGGCCTGGGTGGCGACCCGGCCGAGGCTCTGCAGCGCCGCGGCGGTCATGCGGGTGGTGGTGGACTTGCCATTGGTGCCGGTCACCAGCACCGTGCGCTTGCCGCGACCCAGCTGGGTCATGAGGGAGGGATCGATCTTCAGCGCGATCAGCCCGCCGATCATCGAGCCGTTGCCGCGCCCGGCCCGCCGCGAGGCCCACGACGCCGCCGTCGCCGCCCGCAGCGCCAGCTGTCCGCGCATCGAGATGTCTGCCACGACGCGAGTTTATGGGGATGGCGGGCGGGACGTGCAGGCGGCATCGGGGCCCACGGCGTGATACGCGCCGCACTCAGCCGTTGTAGAGCATCTTTCGATAGCCCTCGCCCGTGTAGTACGCCTCGAGCTGCTCGACGGTCTCGGGGGTGGCCGGCTGCACATCCTTCACCAGGCGCGCGACACTGGGCATCGTGTCGTCGGGCCACTGTTCCGGCTGCCACAGCGCGCTGCGCATGAACGCCTTGGAGCAGTGGAAGAAGATCTGCTCGATGGCGACCTCGATGGCCAGGATCGGACGATGACCCTTGACCACCATGTCGTCGAAATACGGTGCGTCACGGACCAACCGGGCCCGGCCGTTGATCCGCAGGGTGTCGCCGCGACCCGGAATCAGGAACAGCACGCCGACATGCGGATTGCTCAGGATATTGAGATAGCCGTCCGCGCGGCGATTGCCGGGCCGCTCGGGGATGGCGATCGTCTTGTCGTCGATGACCTGCACGAACCCCGCCGGATCACCCTTCGGCGAGGCGTCGCAGTTACCGTCGGCGTCGCTGGTGGCCAGCACCACGAACGGTGAGCGGGCGATCCATTCCCGATCCCACCGATGCAGGGAGTACCGGTCCTTGTTCCGCGGCCGCGGCGCGACCTCCCCCAGCAGTTCACGCAGTTCGACCGGGTCCGTGATCTCGCTCATGCTCCCGATTCAACGCGCGGCACGGGCCTCACACCAGCCTTTTTCGCCGGTGTGAGCAAGCACCCTAGGCGTCGAACATGTTCGGCTGTCCCGCCGCGTACCGCTGGATGTCCAGCTGCCGGAACGGCTCCAGCACCTCCGTGCGGTAGAGCGTGAACAGCTTGCAGCGCGGGGCATCCGAACCCGCCACCTCCAGCAGCTTGTTCACCGCGCCGCGGGCCGCCTCGCAGGCGCCCTCCATGGTGGCCAGGTCCACATTGGTGCGCACGTAATCGCCTGCCAGATAAAGGTTCTGGAGCGAGTCGGAATGCGATTCCGGGCGCAGCGCCCAGGAGCCCGCCGTATTGATCAGCAGCGGATCGGCATTGGTGTTGCGCTGCTGCGCGGCGTCCCACGCGATGCCGGTGTCGAGGAACCAGGAGTGCAGATCCTCGTCGCGCAGCAGGTCGGCGCGATCGTTGAGGTGTGCCTTCAGCTGCGCCCACACCTCGCGCGCGATCTCGTCATGGGTGCACTCCTTGGCCGTTTTGCCGTAGAGCATTCCGGGTGTGTTCCAGTCGGAGATGTCGACCGACAGGCAGTCCTGCACGGTGCCGTCGCCCATGCCGGTGACCGGGCTGCGGTTCCAGAACTGGCCCTGCGCAATGGAGGTCAGCGACCACGGGGAGTCGACGTAGGCGGTGTGCCCGCGCGCGATATCGGTGGGGCGGCGGAGGAAGAATTGGATGCCGGTCATCCAGTCCACCGTCAGCTGGCTCATACCCGCCAATTCCGGTCGCAGCGACAGGATTTCGGGCGTCCATAGGGTGCGGGCCACCTCCACCGGCAGTGCGCTCACGAAATGGTCGGCGGTGACCGTCCGGGCGGCGCCCGACGAATCCACTACGCGCGCACCGGAAATGCGCGCGCCCTCCAGATCCAGACCCCGGACCTCGGCGTTGACGAAGGTGACGCCGAGATCCCGGAGGCGGTTCGCCCAGGGATCGATCCATGCCTCGTTGGTGGCACCGTTCAACAGCCGGTCCAGCGCGCCGTCATTGCCGATCTCGAGCGGATTGCCCAGGAACTGCTCGCCCATCGTGCCGATGGTGAGGGTGCTGGCCTTGTCCTCCCGCGCGGCCACCAACAGCGTGGTGAGCGTGCGCGAGAGCAGCATGCGGAATTCGTTGGAGCGCCTGCCCGCGCCCACGAAATCCCGCCAGGCCATGTTGTCCCACTGCCCGTAGCGGCGGGCGTCGCAGCTGGTGTTGAAGACCAGCAGGCGGCTCGCGAAATAGAGGGCATCGCTGGTGCCCATTTTCGTGGAGGTCGTAATGGCCGACCCGACGGTCTCGCGGAAGTCGTCCGGACTCGACCAGGGCTTGCCGAACCTGCCCATCGGAATGATGGTGTCGTCCGCGTCCTTGCGCGAGAACCGGGCCTCGGGGGCGGCGATCAGGTTGTCCCACACACCATTGGCGTTGCCCGCGAACGGGATTCGCCGCATGGTGTCGGGCAGGTGGCGGTAGAAGCCGGGGAAGAACCGGAATCCGTGCTCACCCCACAACTCCGGCCGTCCGTCCTTGCCACTGCCCGGGACAGCGATGCTGCGCGCCTTGCCGCCCAGGGCCCGCCGCTCGTAGACGGTCACCTCGAATCCGCGTTCGGCCAGTTCGTGTGCCGCGGTCAGACCCGCGACCCCACCGCCCAGCACCGCGACCCGCCGTCCGGTCTCGGCCCGGGCGGCGGTGGGGCGGGCGGCCCCCGCCGCCACCGCTCCCGCCATTGCCCCGGCTGCGACCGCTCCACGCAGCACTGATCGCCGCGTGACGGACAAACGTTGTCCTGCCATACCCGTTACCTCCCACGCCTGGTCCGCATCCTATGGAGCTGTCGCAGACAGATGGTCGGTTGGGGTGGAAAATTTCATCCCGAAAACCCGGAAGACGGGCGTTCTACAGCAAATCGGACTGCTCAGCTAGGCCTGGACGAGATTCGGGTCCAATTCTGACCGGCGTGTCGGCTCGGCGGGCCGGATGGGTCCGGGCGTGTCGAGCGCTGCCTCCGGCACTCGGACCCGGCGGCCCGCCGAGGTGGCCGTGAAGGCGCCGGCGATCACGATAACGGCCCCGAACAGGGACAATGCGGACGGAGCCTCGTGCAGGAACACCCAGGAGGCGGCGATTCCCACCAGGGGCACGGCCAGCGAGAGCGGCGCCACCGTGCCCGCCGGATAGCGGCTCATCAGATAGGTCCACAGCCCCGACCCCGCGATCGTCCCCAGCGCGACGATGTAGGCCAGGGCCGCGAAGGCGGGCCAACCGGTCGCCGAGAAGGAGTCGATCAGGTCGTTCCAGCCGGTGGCCGGGCCCTCGGTGAGCGCGGACAGCACGAACATCGGGATCGGCGGCACCACTGCCATCCACAGGGTCAGGTGCAGCGGGTTCGCCTGCTCGGACGAGGCCGCGGCCAGCCGGGACCCGATATTGCCGAAAGCCCAGCTCAATCCGCCCAGCAGGGTCAGCACCAGCGGCAGCAGCGCCGCATGGTGCGAACGGTCCCACCCGATCACCGCCATACCCGCCATGGCCACCGCGATCCCCGCCAGCTGAACGCCGCGCAGCCGTTCCCGCAGGAACACCGCGCCCAGCAGCACCGTGAACGGCGCGGACGACTGCAGCACCAGCGAGGACAGCCCCGTCGGCATCCCCGCCCGCATGGCCGTGAACAGAAACGCGAACTGCAGAATCCCGAACCCGATCCCGTACAGCAGCAACCACTTCCACGGCACCCTGGGCCGCGGCACGAACAGCAGCACCGGAATCGCGATCACGGCGAACCGCAGCCCCGCGAAGAAGAACGGCGGGAAGTGCTCCAGCCCCACGTGTATGGCCAGGAAGTTCAACCCCCACAGCACCACGACGGTGAGCCCGAGCAGTCGATCGCGATTGGTCATGCGGAAAATCTTGCTGACGCTAATAGATAAGAACAATCGAATAATTCTGCAGCAACAATGTAGTACTACTTAACCATGCCCCAGCCCGACCCACCCCGCTCCGTCCCACCCCCGCGCCGCATCCCCCGCGACACCCGTGCCGATGCCGAATCGGATGCGCCGGCCGCCACCCCCATTCGGGCACGCCGGGTCGGCTCAACCCACGAAGTGCCGGAAGTCGGCGATGGTCCGGCCCCTGCTCGAAGCATCGGGCACACCTCCGTGAAGGCGACCGCCGCGAGTCCGGCGGGCAGTAGCGACACGACCGGCGCCGCAGAGCGAGCCGCCCCGATTCGAGCGCGACGCGTCAGACCGGGCCCGCCCGGCGCTGCGCCGGTCCGGGCAGGTGGCCGAGGTGCGGGAGCCGCAGATACCGGCCCTGCCCTGCCGGACGAGTCCGGCGCGGCGCGGTCCGAGGGGCCGCTCATGTCACTCGACAGGCTGCGGGTACTCCGGGAACTGGCCGATCGCGGGACGGTTGCCGCAGTGGCGGAGGCATTGTCGATGACACCGTCGGCGGTGTCGCAGCAGTTGAAAGTGCTGGCTCGGGAGGCGGGGGTGGCGCTGCTGGAGCCGGATGGGCGGCGGGTGCGGTTGACCGATGCCGGGCGGGCGCTGGTGGTGCGGGCCGATGAGGTGCTCGAGGCGATGGAACGGGCGGTCAGTGAGATGGCGGAGTATCGCGGGTCGCCACGCGGACGGGTGCGGGTGGCCTTGTTCCCGTCCGGGGCGGCGCTGCTGCTGCCACATGTACTGGCCGAGCTGGCGGACAGCGGCGTGGAGATGGTGGCGCGCGACGAGGACGTGCCGCCCAGCGAGGTGCCGCGTTTGCTGGCCGATTACGACGTGGTGCTCACCCATCGCGACGAGCGGGCGCCCTCGCTCAGCGGGCCGCGGGTCTCCTCTCGGGTGCTCATGCGGGAGCCGATCGACGTGGTGGTCGCGCCCGATCACCGGCTGGCCCGGCAGGGCGCGGTGGTTCCGGCGGAGCTGTCCGACGAGACCTGGATCAGCGTCCGCACCGGCTTCCCCGTCGACGACGTGCTGCGCTCGATCGCGACCGTGACCGGCGTGCAGCCGCGAATCGCGCAGCGGCTCAACGAGTTCAGCGTCATCGAGGCGCTGGTGGCCACCGGCTACGGCGTCGCCCTCATGCCCCGCCACGCGGTCCGTCACCCCGACCTGGTCATGCTCCGGCTGGCCGGTGTCCGCGCCGCCCGCGTCTACGACCTGGCCACCCGCCCGCATGCCGACAAGCGCCCGGCCGTAGCCATGGTCATCGCCGCGTTCAAGGCCGCGGCCCGCCGCGCCACCGAGACCGAATAGCCCCGCCACACCGCGCGACTGCGAATCGAAAACCAGCGGTTGACTTGGAGCGCACTCCAGGTCCTACCTTTGCGGCATGAGCATTCGACTCGGGTATCAGATGCCGAACTTCAGCTACGGGGTCGCGCCGCGGGACCTGTTCCCGGCGGTGGTGGCCCAGGCACGGGAGGCCGAGGCGGCCGGCTTCGACGCGGCCTTCGTCATGGACCACTTCTACCAGTTGCCGCTGCTCGGCGCGCCCGAGGAGCCCATGCTGGAGGCGTACAGCGCGCTGTCCGGCCTGGCCGCCTCGACCGAGCGAATCCAGTTGTCCGCCTTGGTGACCGGCAATACCTACCGCAATCCGGCGCTCACCGCCAAGACCGTCACCACCCTGGACGTGGTGAGCCGCGGCCGGGCCGTGCTGGGCATCGGCGCGGGCTGGTTCGAGCTCGAGCACCAGGCCTACGGCTTCGACTTCGGCACCTTCACCGAGCGGTTCGAGAAGCTGGAGGAGGCCCTCGAGATCATCACCCCGATGCTGCGCGGGCAGCACTCCACCTTCGACGGCAAGTGGTACCGCACGAACGACGCCATGAACGAGCCGCGCGTGCGCGACGACCTGCCGATCCTGCTCGGCGGCGGCGGCGAGAAGAAGACCTTCGGCCTGGCCGCCCGCTTCGCCGACCACCTCAACATCATCTGCAATGCCTCGGAGATCCCCCGCAAGCTCGAGGCCCTGCACGCGCGCCTGGACGAGGTGGGCCGCGACCCGAAGACCCTGGAGACCAGCTTCCTGGCGTTCGTCATCGTGGACGAGGACGGCGACCGCGCCCGCAAGACCCAGGCCGAGATGCTGGCCCGCATCGGCATCACCGATCTGGGCGCGCTGCCGAACGAGGCCCTGCGCAACACCCCGGCGGACCGCCAGTTCGTCGGCACCCCGGACCAGGTCGCCGAGCAGATCCAGTCCCGCGTGCTCGACCAGGGCATCGACGGCATCATCGTGAACATGGTCACCAACGGCCACGAGGCCGGCGCGGTCGAACTCGCCGGTCGCGCCCTGGCTCCCCTGGTCCGGGGTTGACCCGCTCTCTTTCCGAGGCTGACCCATGGGAAATGCCCCACAGTTCAGTTGAACTGCGGGGCATTTCGTCGTTCGATACCGGATCAGCCCTGCGGCCGGAAGCCGTCGCCGTGCGGCGGATAGCCGCCGTCACCCTGCGGCGGATAACCTCCGTCACCCTGCGGCAGGTAGCCGCCGCCCTGCTGCGGCGCGAATCCGCCCTGCGGGGGCTGCTGCTGGAAGCCGCCGTGCGGCGGGAAGCCTTGCTGCGCAGCCTGGTAGCCGAAATCGTCGGCCACCATGGCGGCCAGTTCCAGCAGGGCCCGCCGCGTCGGCTTGCCGACCAGTTCGAGGTCGATCTCCGCACCCTCGGCCAGGTGGTCGTCGAACGGGACGACCTGCACCGCGCGGGTGCGGTCCAGGAACAGCTTGCGCAGCTGGTCCAGGTCCACCGTGGAGGAACCCTTGCGAGAGGCGTTGACCACCACCACGGTTCGCTCCACCAGCTTGTGGTAGCCGTGGTGGTCGAGCCAGTCCAGGGTGGCCGAGGCACTGCGCGCGCCGTCGATGGCCGGGGAGGTCACCAGCACCAGCGAACTGGCCATATCCAGCACACCGGACATGGCCGAGTGCATCAGACCGGTGCCGCAGTCGGTGAGGATGATGTTGTAGAACTGCTGCAGGATGCCGATGGCCTTGCGGTAGTCCGCCTCGGAGAACGCCTCCGACACCGCCGGATCCTGTTCACTGGCGAGCACTTCCAGTCGGCTCGGCGCCTGCGAGGTGTGGGCGCGCACATCCGAATACCGCGAGATGTGCCCGTCTTCCAACAGGTTTCGCACCGTGGACCGGGTCTGCCGGGGCACGCGGTGCGCCAGCGTCCCGAGGTCCGGGTTGGCGTCGATGGCGATCACGCGGTCACCGCGCAGCGAGGCGAAGGTGGAGCCCAGACCGACCGTGGTGGTGGTCTTTCCGACGCCGCCCTTGAGCGACAGGATCGCGATCCGGTAGTCACCGCGGACCGGCTGGTTCACCCGGTCCACCAGCTGCCGGTACACCACGTCCGCGGCCGACTCGCCCGGGTTGATGGCACCGCCGGACGCCTTGTGCACGGCCCGCCGCCACCCGCTGCGCGGCGCCCGCTTGGCCCGCTTCAACAGGTTCAGATCATTGACCGAATGCCCCGGAGGCATCGGCTGCTGCCCGAACTGCTGCCCGAAACCGCCCTGCTGCTGCGGAAAACCCTGCTGCGGCTGCGGATTCCAGCCCGGCTGGAAACCCACCTGGGGCTGCGGCTGAGATAGCTGGGTCTGCTGCGGCGGCGCGGCCGGGGGCGGCGACCAGCTGTAGATCGGTCCGCCCGGTTGATCATTGGACGGCGCGAACTGCCCCGGCTGTCCCGGACCACCGAAATGTCCCGGCTCCCCGGGCTTCTCACCGTCACCCGGCACGCCCGGCGGCTCGGCGAAGACCCGGCGCACCATGCCGTCGCTGCCGATCTCCTGCCGGATCTCGCCGTAGGGTGTCTGATCCCGCACCTCACCCAGCGGTACGCCCGGCGGCGGAAAACCGCCCGGCGCACCGGGATTCGGCGGCGGCGCGAATTGCCCGGCATCCGGCGGCGGGAACGCGCCGGCGGGCGGGAAGCCCGGCTGGCCGTACGGCCCGGGACCGCCCGGCGCGAATGGATTGTGGCCATCGCCCGCGAACGGATTGTGGCCGTCCGGACCACCGTAGGGCCCCGGGAAAGGACCGTTGGGCGGTGCGAAGGGGTTGGGCCCCGCACCCTGGTGCGGCAGGGCCTGGTCGATCGAATCCGGCACCGGCGGGAAGAATCCGGCCGCCTGCTCCTCGGAATCGCTCGCCGCGCCGTTGTTCTCGGCCTGTCCGTCGGCCTTCACCGCGTCCTGCTCGGCCTCGACATCGGCCACCTCGACGGCGTCGTCGGTAACCCCCTTGCCCTGCACAGGCTTCGAGGTCGAATTCTGATCTTTCGTGGTCACGTGTCCCCCATCTGCTCGACGGCTCGAACAGAGAGCTCGGCGCTAATGCGACCCAACGCTAGCATTGTTGACCCGTCCGGACGCGGCGAGGCAGAGCCGCCTCCCCGCAGCTTCAGCGCACGGCTGAGTGCCGTTATCGCTCCTGTATGCGTACCTGCGTCCAGTGCCGAACCGATTCTGGACGTACCCGGTGAGTTACCCCGATCCTCGCGAAATCAGTCATCACGTTCGCGAGGGTCGGGAGCAATCCCTCAGGCCCGACGGGGCAGCACGCCCTCAGGCCCTACGGGCAGCGCGGTTGACCGCGGAGACCACCGCGCGCAGCGAGGCGGTGGTGATGGAGGTGGCGATGCCGACACCCCAGGTGACCTGATCGCCGATGGCGCATTCGACATAGGCCGCGGCCTGGGCGTCGTCGCCGGAGGACATGGCGTGCTCGCTGTAGTCCAGCACGCGCACGTCGTAGTCGATGGTGGCCAGCGCGTCGACGAAGGCGGCCAGCGGGCCGTTGCCCTCACCGGAGATGGCGTGCTCGACGCCGTCCACCTTGACCACGGCGTCGATGTGGTCGACGCCCCCGTCGGTCTCGGCGGCGGTGACCTTCTGGCGCATGCGCTCCAGCGGCAGGATCGGGGTCAGGTACTCCTCGGAGAAGACGTCCCACATCTCCTTCGGGGTGACCTCGCCGCCCTCGCCGTCGGTGATCTTCTGCACGGCCTGCGAGAACTCGATCTGGAGCCGGCGCGGCAGCACCAGCCCGTGATCGGTCTTCATGATGTAGGCCACGCCGCCCTTGCCGGACTGCGAGTTCACCCGGATCACGGCCTCGTAGGTACGGCCGACGTCCTTCGGGTCGATGGGCAGGTACGGGACCTCCCACACGATGTCGTCCACGTCGGCGCCCTGCGCGTCGGCGGCGGCCTTCATGGCGTCCAGGCCCTTGTTGATGGCGTCCTGGTGCGAGCCGGAGAAGGCCGTGTAGACCAGGTCGCCGCCGTACGGGTGGCGCTCGGCGACGGGCAGCTGGTTGCAGTACTCGACCGTGCGGCGGATCTCGTCGATGTTGGAGAAGTCGATCTGCGGGTCGACGCCGCGCGAGAACATGTTCATGCCCAGCGTCACCAGGCAGACATTGCCGGTGCGCTCGCCATTGCCGAACAGGCAGCCCTCGATGCGGTCGGCGCCGGCCTGGTAGCCCAGTTCTGCGGCGGCCACGGCGGTGCCGCGGTCGTTGTGCGGGTGCAGCGACAGCACGATGGAGTCGCGGCGGGCCAGGTTGCGGTGCATCCACTCGATGGAGTCGGCGTAGACGTTGGGCGTCGCCATCTCCACGGTCGCGGGCAGGTTGATGATCAGCGGCTTCTGCGGGGTCGGCGCGATGATCTCGGAGACCGCGTCGCACACCTCGCGGGCGTAGTCCAGCTCGGTGCCGGTGTAGGACTCCGGGCTGTACTCGTAGCGCCAGTTGGTGTCCGGGTAACGCTTCTCGACCTCCAGGCACAGCTTGGCGGCGTCGGTGGCGATCTTCTTGACGGCGTCGCGGTCGGCACGGAAGACCACGCGGCGCTGCAGGATCGAGGTCGAGTTGTAGAAGTGCACGATCACATTGGCGGCGCCGGCGCAGGCCTCGAAGGTGCGCTCGATCAGCTCGGGCCGGGACTGGGTCAGCACCTGGATGGTGACGTCGGCCGGAATCGCGCCGTCCTCGATGATCTCGCGGACGAAGTCGAAGTCGGTCTGCGAGGCGGACGGGAAGCCGACCTCGATCTCCTTGTAGCCCATGCGCACCAGCAGGTCGAACATGCGGCGCTTGCGGGCGGGGCTCATCGGGTCGATCAGCGCCTGGTTGCCGTCGCGCAGGTCCACGGCACACCAGCCGGGCGCGCGGTCGATGATCTTGTCCGGCCAGGTGCGGTCGGGCAGGGTGACCGGCTCGACCTCGTCGGCGAAGGGCCGATACCGGAAGACCGGCATGGAGGAGTTCTTCTGTGTGTTCCAGGCCGGCTGGTCGGCGGGCGCGGGCTTGGACGGCGCGGTGATGGACCGTGTACCGGATACGAAAGCGTCAGCGGCTGACATGGCGATTTATCTCCGAGGGTGTGGCTGGATCCCAGGTATGGGGTAGACCGGCACGGCAGATCCCCGCGACGGGAGCCGGTCCGAATCAGACCCCGTCGCGGCGGCCGAGGAGAAGTGCCCGCTGCATGATGGCGACGAGTTTACAGGGGCGCAATAGATGCCCGGAAGCAGGGGAGGCGGGGGCCACAGCCCGGGCGTGTCACTCATCGGCGGCGATCGGTGCCACATCGACCGACACCGTGATGGTCGATTCCTTGGCGTCGGTATAGATGATGCCGCGCAGGGGCGGCACGTCGGCGTAGTCGCGACCCCAGGCGACGGTGACGTAGCGGTCGTCGGCGAACTGGTCGTTGGTGGGATCGAAGCCGATCCAGTGCCCGGCGGCGCCGGGGAGCCAGACCGCGGCCCAGGCGTGGGTGGCGTCCGCGCCGACCATGCGTTCCGTGCCGGGGGGCGGGTCGGTGGCCAGATAACCCGAGACATAGCGGGCGGCCAGGCCCTGGGAGCGCAGGCAGGCGATGCCGAGGCGGGCGAAGTCCTGGCAGACGCCGTGGCGGGCGGCGAAGACGTCGGCGACGCTGGTGCTGACGGTGGTGGAGCCGGATTCGTAGGCGAAGTCGGTATGGATGCGCGTGGTCAGTTCCCGCACCGCGTCCAGCAGCGGGCGGCCGGGCGGGAAGGATTCGGCGGCGTAGGCGGCGACCTCGGGGATGATCTCGGGCGGGGTCAGGTCGAGGGCGAATTCCACGGCGAGCGGGCCGTTCTCGGCGGTCGGGCGGGCCTGCTCCCAGGCCGGCTGCACGGCCGGCGCGGCGGGCGCGCCGACTTCGACGAGGGATTCACCGGTCACCTCCAGCCGGCGATGTTCGGCGGTGACGTGGAAGTAGAGGGTGGTGTTGTCGTACACGTCGGTGCCGACCGATCGATCCGACGGGAGGGGATCGACGCGAATGTCGTGGGACAGCAACCGCTGTCCCGGAAACTCGCGCGGCGTCAGATAGGCGCGGCCGTAGGAGCTGCTGACCACGTCCGAGTACAGGTAGACGGTGCGGTGCAGCACCCGGTAGCGGCGCATCAGCCCACCACCCGGGCGGAGCCCCACAGCGGCTGGATCTCGCGCGGCACCGACAGCCGGCTCGCCTCGAAGGATTCGGAGAGTTTGCGCAGCCGCAGGTGGACGCCGTCGAGCAGCTCGGCCAGTTCGGTGCGGCGGCCGTCGGCGACGGTCTCCAGCTCGGCCGGGTCGACGCGGCGCAGCATGCGCTGGGCATCGGCCAGGAGTCGTTGCGGGCGTGAGGATCCGGAGGCCCCGGGCAGCGCCGGGAAGTCGTCCTCGAGGCGTTCCAGCTGGTAGGCCAGCGAGCGCGGGTTGTGCCCGTCGAAAAGCAACAGTCCGGCGACGGCGGCGATGCGGACCGAATCACCGTGCCGGCGGCGGTAACTCACCGCGGACACGGTGGCCTGCAGGACCGCGTCGGTCACCACCCGCCCGACCTCCGGCGGATAGGTGTCGGTGAGGGCGGCGGTCAGCAGCGCCGACAGCGCCAGCGCGCGCTCGATGCGGCGGCCGATGTCCATGACGTGCCACCCCGTGTCCCGCATCGTCGATTCCGCGTCGATGCCGGTCAGCGACAGCAGGGCCGACAGGGCGCGGGAGTGCACGGCCGACAGCGCCGCGCCGCGATCGCCGCGGACCGCCCGGTACTCCGACAGGGCGCGATCGATGGAGCCGAGCACCATCCAGGTGTCGGGCGAGAGCTGATCACGCACGGCGCGTGCGGCTTTCGCGTAGTGCTCCACGGAGAACGCGACCGAGCCGGGAACCTCGCGATCGACGGTGAGGGAGACCAGGTAGTCGTGGTCGAGGCGGGACGCGCCGGGCAGCGCGATCGGGACGGTCGGCTCGTCGGAGAACTCGCGGCGCCGCGGCGGCCGGGACCCGGATCGGGTCCGCGCCGCGGACTGCGCCTCCGGCTGGCGACGACCGCGCCTGCGCTCCGACGAATCCAGTTGCACAGCAGTCGGTTTCGGAACGGACGGCAGCTTGGGCTCGGCCGGGGTGGTGCCGGTCATCCGGGCGAGGGCGGCCATCAGGATGGGCATGGCCTCCGCGCCCTCCAGCCACGGCCGGTAGCGGTAGTCCTGGTGGCGTTCGTGGATGGCGCTGAGCAGGCGCACGGTGACCTCGGCGCGCTCGCCGTAGCGGCCCAGCCAGAAGAGGTCGTTGAGCACGCGCGGCGAGCTGACCACGTCCATCGGGGCGACTGCGACGACCCGCCGCCCGCGCTCGTCGGGTACCTCGGCGGTGGCCGCGGGCGCGGCCGGGACGGCGGCGGGCGCGGCGCGCACCCAGACGTCCTTGGCGGCGGCCTCCCCCACCATGCCGTCGGGTCCGCCGTGCTGATGCAGCTGCCCCAATCCCCCCTGCATGATGCGGTATCCGACGCGTCCGGCCAGGGAGAACAGGCGGACGGCGACGGGGGCGGCAGCGAGTCCGCCGGAGCCGTCGACCGCGGGGGCGACCGAGAAGCGGGCCGGTTCCTGGCCGACCCACTTCCAGCCCTCGGTCTCGATGCGGGCCCGCCACTGCGCGCGCTGCACGGCGGTGAGGATGGGGCCGAAGACCGTGGTGCCGTCCACGGCGGAGCGCAGGATCAGGCGGTGCAGGTTGGCCGTCAGGTGCGAGCGTTCGGAATCGTCTCCACCCCAGTAGGATTCGATGCCCGGCAGGGTGAGTTCCTCGTCCAGCAGCCGCCGCGACAGGCGCGGCAGGAACGCGGCCAGCGCCGGACTCTCCAGCAGTCCGCTGCCCAGAGTGTTGACCACGGTGACCGCGCCGCGCCGCAGCACCTCCACCAGGCCCACCACGCCCAGGCGCGAATCCGGCCGCAGGTCCAGGGGATCGGAGAACTCCGCGTCCACGCGGCGCAGCACCACGTCGACCCGTTCGAGCGTGCCGAGCGAGCGCATCCACAGCCGGCCGTCGCGCACCACCAGGTCGGCGCTCTCCACCAGCGGGAAGCCCAGCACGGAGGCCAGATACGCCTGGTCGAAGGCGGTTTCGGAGTGCACGCCCGGGCTCAGCACCACGACCACCGGGTCCTCGTCGGCGCCCCGCGGCGCGGCCTCGATGAGCATGAGCCGCATGGCCCGCACGAAGGGGGTGAGCGGACGCGGGCCCGCCAGCTCGAAGGCCTCGGGAATGGCGGCGGACACCACGCGGCGATCGGCCAGCGCGTAGCCCGCGCCGGAAGGGGCCTGCGCCCAGTCGGCGAGCACCCGGAAGCCGCCGTCGCTCCAGCGGCTGACATCGCAGGCGTGCAGGAACAGCTGATGCCGTCCCGGCAGTGAAATACCGTGCGCGGCACGGACATAGCCGTGGTGCGCGAAGACCAGTTGCGGCGGCAGCAGGCCCTCGGTGAGGGTGCGGCGCGGGCCGTACACGTCGGCGAGCACCGCGTCGAGCAGCCGGGAGCGTTGCACCACACCGGATTCCAGCGCCGCCCACTCGGTGTCGGAGAGCAGCAGCGGAATCGGGTCCAGCCGCCACGGTGCGGGCGTCGCGGGCCCCCCGGAGCCGGTCAGTTCGGTGTAGGTGATGCCGTCGTCCTCGATCAGCCGCCGGACCCGACCGTCGATGCGGTGCAGTCCGGCCCGGCCCTGGTCGAGGAAGTCGGCGGACAGGTCGGCCCACAGGCCGCGCAGGCGGCCGTCGTGATCGACGAGTTCGTCGTAGAAGCCGCCGGTCGCCAGGCCGCAGGCGTCGCGGGCGCCGGTATCGGCCGCGGCGGCACGGTAATTCGCGAACTCCTCGCCGGGTGGCACTGCGTCGAGCACTGTCACCGCTACCACATCCCCGGGTATGCCTATCGATCGCCGACGACGCCCCACACGGTCCGCGCCCGGCGCAGATCGAGTATTCCGGGCGCACCGACGTCTGTTGCCTGTATGGCCATTTTGGCACGCAAATCCGCGATATCGACCGGGCCCGGGGTGTGCCCGGAGGATTCGAATCGCCGATTGCGCCGGGATTGCGCCACCACCGAATTCACCGGCGGCCCGGGATAGAACATGCCGCCCGGATGGCTCACGTGATACGTGCAGCCGCCGCGGGACAGACCGGTCTGCAGCTCGACCACGTCGAAGACCAGCGGCGCGTCCACCGTGATCGTCGGATGCAGGGACTCCGGCGGCTGCCATGCCCGATACCGCACGCCCGCGACCTGCACGTCCGCCCGCCCGGCCGGAATGAGGGGCAGCGGGAAACCGTTGCAGGTCACCGCATACCGGTCCCGGTCCGCCCCGGTCACCCGGACCTGCAGGCGCTCGACCGAGGAGTCCACATATCGCGCGGTCCCGGAGGCGGTGGTCTGTTCCCCGAGGGTGTTCCACGGCTCGATCGCCCCGCGCAGTTCCACCTCCATATCCCCGAGTACCACCGTGCCGAATCGGGGAAAACGGAACTCCGAGAAGGGATCCAGCCAGCTGGTATCGAATTCGATGCCGTGCGCGCGCAGATCGGCCGCCACCTCGGCGATATCGGCCTGCAGGAAATGCGGCAGCAGGTAGCGCCCGTACAGGTTGGCGCCGTGCCGGAGCAGCGGCGCGGTGTAGGGGTGCTCCCAGAAGCGCAGCACCAGCGCCCGCACCAGCAGCGACTGCACCATGGCCATGCGGAAATGCGGCGGCATCTCGAAGCCGCGCAGTTCCACCAGTCCGAGGCGGCCGCGCGCCGAATCCGGGCTGTAGAGCTTGTCGATGCAGAATTCCGCGCGGTGGGTATTGCCGGTGAGGTCGGTGAGCAGGTGGCGCAGCGCGCGATCCACCGCCCAGGGCGGCGCGGCCGGCTCACCGGAGTTGGCGGCCCCGCTCAGGCGGGCGATCTCGGCGAAGGCGATCTCCAGTTCGTAGAGCGCGTCCTCGCGGCCCTCGTCGACGCGGGGCGCCTGGGAGGTCGGGCCGATGAAGCGGCCCGAGAACAGATAGGACAGCGCCGGATGCCGCTGCCAGTAGGTGAGCAGCGACACCAGCAGGTCCGGGCGGCGCAGCAGGGGCGAGCGCGCCGGGGTGCGGCCGCCGAGCGTGATGTGGTTGCCGCCGCCGGTGCCGCGGTCGGTGCCGTCCACATCGAAGGATTCGGTGCTCAGCCGGGCCAGCCGGGCCTGCTCGTAGAGCGTCTCCAGCAGCCGCGACTGCTCGGCGAAACCGGTGGTGGGCTGGACGTTCACCTCGATCACGCCCGGGTCGGGAGCCAGGGACAAGGTATGCAACCGGCCGTCCACCGGAGCCGGATAACCCTCCAGCACGACCGGCTGCCCGACCGCGGCGACGGCTTCCTCGACCCGGCGCACCAGATCGCAGAACGCGCCGAATTCCTCGACGGGAGGCAGGAATACGAACAGCCGGCCGTCGCGGACCTCGGCGACCAGCGCGGTGATCGGCGCGCGCTCGGCGGACTCCACCACCGCGGGCGGCTCCTCCGCGGCCAGCGGCGGCCGCGGGGCGAACGGATCCGCCTCGGGTCGCGGCGGCGGCGCGTGCCAGGTGACGGACCGCAGCGGCAACCGCAGTCCGGCCGGGGAATCACCCTCCGTCAAGACGATTCGACCGCGCCGCAGCTTCCAGTCGGCGCTCGCCCACCCGGCCTCGTCGTCCCGTCGGTACAGCGAGAGCACGTAGGCGGCGGGCTCGCCGACGGTGGAGTCCAGCCGAGCCAGCAGCGCGCTGCGCGCCGACGGCGAATCCTCGCCGCTGTCCAGATCCTCATCGGCGCGGACCGGATCACCCTGTGGCACAGCGGCCTTGGCGGCCATTCGGAGCAGCGAATCCTCGTAAGCGGGCCGCACCTGACCGTCCGGCAGTCCCAAGCCCCGTGCGATGTGGGCGATCACCGCCCGCGCGGCCCGTGCGTCCGGGCGGCACGACGGTTCCCCCACGGCCCCGGCCGGCTCCGGCGAGGGACTGTCCGGACTCGACGCGACCGCCCGCCGCTCGGCCGTACCATTCGAACTCGAAACCTCGCCTGTGCCGAGCATTTCGGTCACCGGGTCCGAGCGATGCGATTGCGGTTCATCGCCCGGTGCGGTCCGCCGCTGTTCGTTCGCGCCGGGCGTCCCCGCGGCGGCCTCACCCAGGTCGCCGGCCTGCCGGAGCCACGGATGCGCGAGCAGGTCGGGGTGCCGCCACAGCGGTTCGCCATCGTCGCGCCAGGTCATGGCGATTTCCCAGCGCGGCAGGGGTTCTCCCGGGTACCACTTGCCCTGGCGGTACTGCACCAGGCCGGTCGGCGCGTAGATGCGGCGCAGGCGCTCGGCCAGGTCGGCGGCGCGTTCGCGCTTGCGCGGCCCGTCGGCCTCGGTGGTCCATTCCGGACCGGTCCGATCGTCGAGGGAGACGAAGGTGGGTTCACCGCCGACGGTCAGGCCGATCCCGGCGGCCTCGGTGCGGGCGTCCACGGCCGCGCCCGCGGCGCGGATGCGCTCCCACTGGGAATCGCTGTAGGGCAGGGTGACTCGCGGATCCTCGTGGATCCGGCGCACGGTATTGGAGAAGTCGAGGCTGGCGGCGACCGGGTCGGTGGATCCGGTGATCGGCGCCGACGAGACCGGATGCGGGGTGGCGGCCAGCGGGATGTGGCCCTCCCCGGCGAACAGGCCCGAGGTGGGGTCCAGGCCCACCCAGCCCGCGCCGGGCAGGTACACCTCGGTCCAGGCGTGCAGGTCGGTGAAATCGGCGGGCGGCCCGGAGGGTCCGTCCAGAGACGGTACGTCCTGGGCCAATTGGATGAGGTACCCGGAGACGAAGCGGGCGGCCAGCCCGAATTCCCGCAGGACGGACACCAGCAGCCACGCCGAATCCCGGCACGAGCCGAGGGCGGCGCGCAGCGTGTGATCCGGCGACTGCACGCCCGGCTCCATCCGGACCGTGTAGGCGACATCGTGGCGCAGCGCCTGATTCACCGCGATCAGGAAGTCGATGGTGCGCGGCCGATCGGCCGGCGTCTGGCGGCGCACCCAGTCCCGGACCGAAGCGCCGGGGCCGGAACCGGATTCGCCCTCGTCCACCGGTCGCAGATAGGGCTCGAGGTCGGCGGACAACTGCGGCGAGTAGCCGAACGGGAAACGCTCGGCGTGCTCCTCGACGAAGAAATCGAAGGGATTGATGGCGTCCATATCGGCGATCAGCCCCACCACGATGGACAGTTCCGGCGTGGGCTCGTGGAAGATCAAGCGCGCCAGGAAGTTCCCGAACGCGTCCTGCTGCCAGTTCACCCAGTGGTTCCCCGGCGTCACCCGCATCGAGTACGCCTCGATGGCGGTGCGGGTGTGCGGGGCGGGTCGCAGGCGGACCACGTGCGGATGGACGCGCACGGGATGGTCGAAGGAATAGGTGGTGCGATGTTCGAGGGAAACCTTGATCCCCATCTGTCCAGTTCACCACGCGAAGGCCGGGACACGCTGGAGTATTTCCGACAGTTCGGGCGACACGCGGTGAGCTCCCGCAGATGTCGCACCCGGGTGATATCACCGTAACGACGCGTGAAGGAGGTTGCGGTGCATCCTGCGGTTTGCTCACTGTGCGAATCGGCCCTCGATCACTGTCACGGGACACTGATCGTGCACGCCGCCGGATCGGTGGAATGCACCGAATCCGACTGCTTCGATACCGATCGGTCCCGGCATCTGTTCGTGGCCGACTGCTCCGCTATGGCGGGCGGCTGCGCCTGCGCCGCCGCCGCGGCGGAGACCGGGCGGCGGACCCGCGCCGGCTAGCCACTAGCCTGGCCGGGTGAGCTACGACCTCGTTCTGCTGCCCTCCGGAGCCGCCGTGTCCCCCGCCGAGGTGGACACGTATCTGACCGCGCAGGACGGCAGACCGGCCGGTGACGCCGTCACCGAGATCGCGGCCGAGCTGGACGAGCGCAATGGCGAACTGCCCGAGGCGGACAGCTTCCTGGGCTCACCCGCCGGCGACGGCGTGCTCGGCGACGCCCTGTTCGTGTCCACCCCCTACGACGCCATCGGGCATGTACGCGGGCTGCTGTTCGAGCTGGGCACCCCGCACGACTACGCGCTGTGGGACCCGCAGCTGGCCTGGCTGGTGGATCCGGCCGAATCGGTCACGGCCGCCGTCACACACGGCGGGGCGGGTGAATTCCCATACCTGACACGGCAACTGGTGGAGCTGTGGATTCCGGAGCTGGGACAGCCCGGTCCATATCTGATCGTGGAAACCGGAGATCAGATCTACATCCAGACCTATCGGCATCAGGACGGGCATTACGACCTGGAATACCGGGACGGGTCCGCCGACAAGCATTTCGCCGCCACCGCGAACGACTCGCGAATTGTGGCCGATCTCATCTGGGGCTGGGCCACCGGAGATCGTTCGGGATTCGCCGCTCTGGATTGGCAGCGTCTCACGTTCTGACCGTCGAATAACGGACAGATTCCAATTTCCACTTCCAACCCCCCGGAATGAAGGCTGCGCACGCGCAGGAAAGCTAGCATTTCGCTAATTGCACGCGGTGTTTCCGAGCTTGTACGCATTACTCACCGAGGCGAGGAGCGAAAAATGAAGCTACGCCCGTCGAAGCTACGCCCGTCCTTGAAGAACGGGACCTTGCGTAAGGGCTTGGCAGTCGTGGCCGGTTTGGCGGCTACCTTCGCTATCGCCGTGGCATTACACGCCAGCGGGGCCGGCGCCGATATCCCCAGGAACGTTCAACACATTCCCTGCCCGCAGCCGGCGGCACTCCCCGCGCCGCCGACCTGGACATAACCCGATCCCGGTAAACCACTTACAGGGCGCGACGCCCGGAAAGGGCGCGGCCCAGGGTCAATTCGTCGGCGAATTCCAGATCGCCGCCCATGGGCAGGCCCGAGGCCAGGCGCGTCACGCTCAGTCCCGGGAAATCGCGCAGCATACGGACCAGGTAGGTGGCCGTCGCCTCGCCCTCGGTATTCGGGTCGGTGGCGATGATCACCTCGGTGACATCGACGCCGTCGTCCTGATTTCCGATGCGGGTCAGCAATTCCCGGATGCGCAACTGGTCCGGTCCGATACCCGACAGCGGGTCCAGGGCGCCGCCCAGCACGTGATAGCGCCCGCGGAATTCACGGGTGCGCTCGATCGCCTGCACATCCTTGGGCTCCTCGACCACACAGATCATGGTGCGGTCACGGCGCGGATCGGCGCAGATACGGCACAGTTCACCGTCGGAGACGGTGCCGCAGACGGCGCAGAACCGCACGCCGTCCCGCACCTTCTGCAGGGCCGCCTGCAGCCGGTCGATTTCCGGCGGCTCCACCGAGAGCAGATGAAACGCGATGCGCTGCGCGCTCTTCGGGCCGACGCCGGGCAGCTTGCCCAACTCGTCGATGAGATCCTGAACCGGACCCTCGTACACCTACCCAGCCCCGATCAGAGTCCGGGCAGCGCGCCGCCGCCGAGACCGCCGGCCAGCGGGCCCAGCCGCTCGGCGGCCAGGTTCTGCGCGGTCTCCATGGCGTCGTTGAGCGCGCCGATGATCAGGTCCTGCAGCGTGTCCACATCCTCCGGATCGACCACCTTCGGGTCGATGGTCAGCGCCAGCACCTCGCCGGTGGCGCGGATCCGGGCGCGCACCAGGCCACCGCCCGCCTCGCCCTCGACCTCCGACTCCGCGATCTCCTGCTGCGCGGCCATGACGGCCTGCTGCATCTGCTGGGCCTGGGCCATCAACTGCTGGAAATCGAAACCTTCACCGGGCTGCACGGCGCGTCCTTCCTGGGGGATGGTGATCGCTCCCCAGCCTAGTCGGCGACGCGCGCCGCGCTGCTTGACTCTCCCCTCGCTGGAGGGTGTTCGCTCAGGGCATGACGGCAACGGTTCCGATCGGCGAGTTCTCCCGGCTCACCTACCTGACCATCAAAACGCTGCGGTACTACCACGAGATCGACCTGCTGGCCCCGGTCACGATCGACCCGGGCTCCGGCTATCGGTTCTACTCGACCGAGCAGGTGGACCAGGCGCACCTGATCAAGCGGCTGCGCGAGCTGAACATGCCGTTGCCGGAGATCAAGGCGGTGATGGCCGCCCCGGATCAGGCGGCGCGGGACGCGGCCATCCGGGCGCATCTCGAGCGCATGGAGGCCGAGCTGGTGCGCACCCGCGACGTGGTGGCCTCGCTTCGGGCGCTGCTGCTGCCGTCGACCGGGATCAGCGTCGAATACCGTTCCGTCGCAAGCTATCCGGCACTGGCCATGACGGCGGAGGTGGCGCGCGAGGACTGCGATACATGGTGTGAGCACAGCTACGGAACCATGTACGCGCAACTGGCCGCCGCGAACCTCGCACCTGCCGGACCGGGCGGCGCCACGTATGCGCCGGAGTTCTTCGAATACGACCGGGGCGAAGTCGTCACCTTCGTGCCCATCGACGAGCGGCACCGGGACCGCATCGACGCCGGGACCGTCCTCGACCTGCCCGCCCGCCGGTTCGCCATCGCCGTCCACGCGGGCCCGTTCACCGAATTCGACCGCACCTATGGCGCGCTGGGCAGCCATGTGGCCGAACACGACACCGCGCTCGCCGAACCCGTGCGCGAGATCTACCTGGTCGGGCCCGGTGACGCCGAGCCCGCCGACTACCGCACCGAAGTCTGCTGGCCCATCGGCCGGCTCTGAAGAAGGAGAGAATCCATGGCACTGTCCCTCGGCAATATCGTCTTCGACTGCCACGACGCCGCCGCGCTGGCGGGCTTCTACGCGCAGCTGCTGGACCGCCCGGTCGACGAGGGCGCGAACGAGCATTTCGCGACCATCGACAATGCCGCCGCCGGCCCGGCGTTCATGTTCGTCCAGGTGCCGGACAAGAACCCGGGCAAGAACGTCGTGCACGTCGACCTGAGTGCGGGCAGCGCCCTGACCACCGAGGTCGAGCGTGCGGTTGCCCTCGGGGCCAAACATCTCGCGGACTTCGACGAATACGGCGTGAAGTGGGCGACGCTGGCGGACCCGGAGGGCAACCTCTTCGATATCGGCGGCTAGGGCTGACCCCCGTTCGCTAGGCGAGCTCGCGCTTCAGGTTCTCGAGCACCTCGGCCTGGATCTTCTTCAGGCCGATCGGTGCGAAGATGCCCTCGAAGATGCCGCCGATGCCGCCCGCACCCTTCCAGGTGGTGCGCACGGTGACCAGCGAGCCGGTGCCCGAGGGGGTCACGGTCCAGGCGGTGACCATGGAGGAGTTCGAATCCCGTTCCGTCACCATGGAATCGGAGACCGAGACGGCCGCGCGCACATTGCGGGAGCGCTTCTCGGTGGCCTGCAGCGTCCACTCGGCGACGGTGCCGGCGCCCTGGCCGCCCTCGACCACCTTGTAGTCGCGGTAGTGCGCGGAGAGGATCTTGGGCCGCACTGTCTCGTAATCGGCGATCGCGTCGAGGGTGCGCTTCGGATCCGCCGCGACGACGATCGAACTGGAGGCGCTGACCTGTCCCACCATGTGCTCCTTAGTGATTGCGCGGGCCGACCGGCACTCTGCCCTGTTACCGCTCGGTCATGCTACGCCGCATCCGGGTGCGCCGGTTCGCTGCGCCGTGTCGGGTCGGCCACCTATCCTGGGTGCACTACTGCGGGGGAGGACGCGGTGATGACGCGGTTCGTGACCTGGATCCGGCTCAATATCGACGGTGTCGTGACGCTGGTCGTGGCGGCCACGGCCATTGTGGTCGAGGCCTTCGACAAGTTCGCCAATCTGAACGCGGTCAGCGGCGCGACGCTGCTCGTGCTGAGCCTGCTCGCGCTCACCCTGCTGCGCGACCGCAATCGGACCTCCCGGCTGGTCCGGGAACTGGCGGCGGTCCGGCTGCTGCACGGCGCGGAGATCGACCAGGCGCACGCGCAGGCCCGTCGGGACACCGACAACTGGATCTACAAGGGCGGCACCGGGACCTACCTGCGCGCGGTGACGCTGCCGTATTTCCTCGGGCGGGCGCGGGACGAGAGCCACCTGCTGAATCTGCGGGTGGAGGTCCTGGACCCGGGCAATGAGCAGCTGTGCCTGGCGGATGCGCAGTACCGCAATTCGCTCCAGCCGCAGGGGGATGCCAGCGGGCGACCGTGGACGGCCGACCGCATTCGCAAGCAGTCCTATGCCACGGCGCTGGCCTGCGCCTGGTATCGGCAGCAATCGGAGTTCCTCACCGTCGAACTCGGGCTGTCGTCGACGCTGTCGACCTACCGCTGGGATATGTCGGACAATGTGGTGATCATGAATCAGCGCGGCTCGAAGACCCCGGCGCTGCTGTTCGAGCGCGGCAAGTCCCAATATTCGGATTTCACCCGGGAATTGGCGGTGAGTTTCAAACAGGCGCAGCCGGTGCAGCTCAGCCGCGACGCCGATCTGCGGCCGCCGAGCGAGCCGACGATCGGGCAGGTGCGCAGGCTGCTGGAAAGCCTCGGTCTACCCCTGCCGACCGTGTATACCGACGACGACGTCATCGAGATCGTGGAATACGCACTGCGCCCGGTGAATACGTTCTAGCCGGTGAGCAGCAGCCCCGTGGTGGCGGCGGCGGTCGCGGCCACCGCCAGCACCAGGCCGGTCAGCAGGAACCGGCGCATGGGGACCCGCACCGCGTGGGTGCGGCAGAACTCCAGGCACAGCAGCGTGGCCAGGGAGGCCCAGGGGGTGATCACCGGGCCGGCATTGGTGCCGATCAACAAGGCCAGCAACTGATTGCGCTCACCCGGCGCGATCACGGCCTCGCCCGCGGTGTAGGCGGGCAGATTGTTGACGACATTGGACAGCGCCGCGCCCGCACCGGCGGCCCGGAACACGCCGGGACCACTGGTGTCCTGCCCGATCAGATGATCCATCACCGCCGACAGCCCGTGCGCGGACAGCGTGGGCACCACCAGGAACAGCCCGGACACGAAAACCAGGAGCTGCCAGGGGAACAGCGACGGGCGCAGCGCCGACCGGTCGCAGATGGCGAAGGCCAGCACCGCGATGGCCGCGGCCACCGTGGCCGCGATCCCGATCCGATCCCCCACGAACGGAATGGCCAGCACGAACAGCGCACACGCGCCCCCGGACGCGTACAGCAGCACGCGTTCCCGCGGATCCGCCGGCCGGATCGGCTCCGGCACCACATACCGGTCGGCCCCGCGCTGCGATCGCCGCCAGTACCACCACCACAGGCACAGCATGGTCACCGCGATCGAAAGCAGTTGCGGCAGCCACATTCTGGCAGCGAACCCGGTCGCGTCGAGCGCCACCCGATCCGCCGCCAGCAGATTGGTCAAATTCGACACCGGCAGCAACAGGCTCGCCGTATTCGCCAGCCACAGCGTCGTCATGGCCAGCGGCAGCGGCGGAATCCGCGCCGGCCCCGCCAGCGCGAGCATCACCGGCGTCAGCAACACCGCCGTGGTATCCAGATTCAGCACCGTCGTCGTGGTCGACGCGAACAGCACGCACAGCAGGAACAACCCGGCATAATTCCCACCGGCAATGATCGCCAGCCGGTGCGCGATCACATCGAACACCTTGGCCCGCCGAGCCAGATTCGCCAGCACGATCACACTGCCCAGAAACAACAGCAACGGCGCGATCCGCCGCATGTTCTCCGCCGCCTCCTGGCGTGGCAGCAGTCCCGTTGCCACACAGAGCAATCCAACAATCAGCAGCCCGATCCGGACCGAATCCAGCACACTGGGCCGCCACGCGCCGACGGGCCGGTCCACCTCTTCCACGCTACGCATGTCGCTTTCCCCTGGGGCGAGGCTGCTTTCGACTGCGGAGCACCGAGATCGACTCCGGTACGGCGATGATCACCGCAGGGCGCTGAACGAGTACTCGGAACGCGCTCATCGGCGATCCGGTCGCAGCTGTTCGGGCATTGGCCAATGATCGCAGGGTTGAGGGGAGGGTCGCAGCGGCTGATATCGCGGCGGCCGAGAACTGCCGCGCGGCCGACGAGAACTGTCGCGCGGCCGAGAATTGCGAAATAGGTCAATTCGATTGGCCTCGGGACGCTTTCGATGGCGGGATACTGGCAGGGTGACGCTGTGGGGTGGGCGGTCGCGGATGCTCTTCACGAGTTACTCACCGGCCGACGAGCGGTGGGCCATCTGGCTGGCCTGGCAGTTGGAGCACGCCGAGGCGCGGTATCGAACCGTGTTGTCGTCGTGGGATTTCGATCCGGCGACCAACTATGCGGACTTCGTGCAGCGCGGGGTGCGGGAGTCCGATCTGGTGGTGGCGGTGCTGACGCGGGACTACGTGTCCTCGCGGCACGCGAACCGGGAGTCGCAGGCCGCGCTGGATGTGGATCCGGGGAAGCTGCTGGCGGTTCGGGTCAGCGAGTGTTCGCTGGAGTGGCTGCCCACGGGTGTCGCGTGCCTCGATCTGCTCGGGGTGAGCGATGCGGCGCAGATGCGGCGGGCGATGCTGGACCGGGTCGAGCGGATGCTCTCGGACCGGTGGACGCCGCGGCGGCAGCCGGACCCGCGCGCGGACGACATCTGGTCTCCGGCAGCGGAATCCGCCCAGGTCCGCCGACGTCCGCTGTCGCCGCCGGCCTTTCCGGGGGACACGGCGGCGAGTCGTCCGCATGCGGGGCTGTCGATCCTGCATGTCGGCGGCCCGCGATTCGGCCGCACCCTGTCGTCCACCGATGTACCCGCCGATCCGGAAGGCCTGCAGTCGCATATCTATGGCGAGGTCACCGAGCTCATCGACCGGCAGGCCCCCGCGCCGGACCTGATCGTGGTGAGCGGTGACCTCACCGAGTCCGCCCATCCGGCCGAATTCCGCAAGGCCGTCTCGTTTCTCACGGGACTGCGGGTCCTGCTCAAGCTGGAACCCGACCGGTTGGTCGTAGTCCCCGGCAATCACGACATCTCCCGACTCCTCTGCCGGGCCCACTTCCTCGACTGCGAGGCCAACGACCGCCTCCCCCGGCCGCCCTACTACGCGAAACTGCGGTTGTTCGAGCAGATGTTCAACACCCTGTACCGCGGACTCGACAATCTGGTCTTCGATGTCGGCCAGCCCTGGACCCTGTTCCCGGTGCCCGAATTGCGGCTCGTGGTGGCGGGTCTGAACTCCACCATGGCCGCCACGCACCGCCCCGAGGACGACTACGGCTTCGTCGGCACCGAGCAGAAGGACTGGTTCGCCGAGCACCTGCGCGCCCAGGAGGCGCAGGGCTGGTTCCGGCTGGGCGTCGTCCGCCACGACCCCGCCCCCGGCGCGAACGTCTCACCGTACGACCCGGGCGTGCTCCGCGACGCCGAACGCACCTTCCGCCGCCTGGGCCCGCGTCTGAACCTGCTGCTGCGCGGCCCCGGGCGGGCGGGCCGCTCGCTCGCCCATCCCACCGGCACCCTGCCGGTGCTGTCGGCTCCCGCCCCGGGCCAGGCCGAACTCCTCCACATCACCGCCGCCGGACTGACCCGCCACCGGTGCGACGAATCCTTCGAGACCCCTGCCCTGCAGCAGCTCACCTGGACGAATTGCGCTGTCGCGCTGTCGAGCCGGGCCGCGCCCTCGGAGCTGCCGCCACCCCCGCCCGAACCCCGCCGGCCCGAGCTCCGGGCGAGCGAGACCGCCCGCCCGCACGACATGCTGCTGGAGCAGGTCGCCGAGGTGTGCGAGGTCCGCTATCCGGGCGCGCGCATCCGCCGCATCGCCTCCGACCTGCCGTACCTGCTGGTCACCGTGAAATCCGAGCCGGTGATCGAGCAGCTCATCATCGGCGCGCACGTGGGCGAGGTGACCGGCCAGGTCCTCGACGAATTCCTCGGCCCGGAACCGAAACCCGGCTCCCAGCTCATCTACCTGGGTCCCGCGCCGAGCCGGGAACTGCTCGACCGCGCGGCCGCCGAGGGAGTGCGGATCCGCAGCTTCCCCGACTTCCAGGGCATGGCCAACCTCGGCGACTACCTGCGCAAACAGTCGGCCCGGCTGCACGACGACCCCGCCTACGCACCCGATCTGTATGTGCCGCAACGCTTCCGCATGCTCGCCCCGCACGGCCGCGAGGTGCAGAGCGACCTGGTCGCCGAACTCATGCGCCTGGTGACCGCCGACGACGGCCGATTCGTGCTGCTGCTCGGCGATTTCGGGCTCGGCAAGACCTTCGCCCTGCGCGAGCTGACCCGCCGCATCACCGCGAACGCCGGGCGGCTCGTCCCCATCCTCATCGAACTGCGGGACCTGGACCGCACCAGCTCCCTCGACACCCTGCTGGCCGCGCACCTGGCCAACAACGGCGAATCCCGCATCGATCTGCGCGCCCTGCGCTACATGCTCGAACAGGGCCGGGTGGTGCTGCTCTTCGACGGCTTCGACGAACTGCTCACCCGCCTCAACTACGACAGCGCCGCCGAGCACATGGCCACCCTGCTGCAGGCCGCGGTGGGCCGGGCCAAGGTCGTGGTGGCCGGGCGCACCCAGCATTTCAAGTCCTACGACCAGATCGCGACCGCGCTGGAGACCCAGGAGGAACCCCATCCGGATCGCTACCTGCTGAGCGTGGAGAACTTCACCGCTGAGCAGGTGCACGCCTTCCTGGTCAATCGCTACGGCACCGCCGGCCCCTCGGCCGACGCCCGGATGCGGCTGCTCCGCGGCATTCCCGGGCTACTCGAGCTGGCCTGCAACCCGCGCATGCTGAGCTTCATCGCCGATCTCGACGAACAGCGGCTGCGCACCGCGGCCGGGGCCCGCCGCATCATCGGACCGACCCGGCTCTACGAGGAGATCCTGACCAGCTGGCTCGGCTACGAGATCGAACGCTCCCCCGAGCGCGCCTCGCATCCCACCCTGCGCATCGACGAACTGTGGCTCGCCGTCACGTATTTCGCGCTGCGCGTGTGGGAGACCGGGCGACCGTACCTGAATCTGGCCGAGCTGACCGAGGTCGCCCACGCCGCCCTCGAGCAGATCGACGCGAGCCGGCTCAATGTCGCGCAGTTCGTGCACACCCTCGGTTCCCGCAGCCTGATCGTGCGGGCGGAGGACAACCGCTTCGGCTTCATCCACTCCTCGGTGCGGGACTGGCTGGTGGCCAAGCAGGTCGCCGCCCAGCTGAGCACGGGAGTCGCCGCCCCCGCGCCGCTGGCGCAGGCGCAGCTGGAACCGCTGGCCGTCGAATTCCTTTGCGATCTGGGCGAAGTCGAGCTACTACAGGGCTGGGTCGAGCGCACCCAGGATGATCCGGACGTGCACGAGATCACCCGGACCAATGCCGCCAGAATCGCGGCCCGGCTGCGCATCTCGCCCGACAAGGACCTGCGCGGACTGGACCTTTCGCGGGAGGATCTGTCCTTCCGCAATCTGCAACAGCTCGACTTCACCGGCGCGAACATGGCCGAGACCCGGCTGACCGGCGCGGTGCTGGACCAGGCGGTCCTGCGCGGCGTGCGATTGGTGGGCGCGCAACTCGACCAGGCCTCCCTGGTCGGCACCGATCTCCGCGGGGCGGATATGACCGAGGTCCAACTCACCAGCGCCAACCTGCAGGACGCCGACCTGCGCGGGACCCGCCTGCACCGGGCGCATCTGGATCAGGCCTCCCTGGTGCGCGCCAACCTCGGCCGCGCCGACCTGACCGGTGCGCGACTGGCCCGCACCGATCTCACCGGGGCACGCGGCGAGGGCAGCCGCTGGACCCGGGCCGCCCTGCTGGACGTGATCGGCAGCCCGATCGGCACCGAACTGGCCGGGTCCGGGCGGGTGCCGGGCACCCCACCGCTGACCGAATTCGCCCCGGCCGCAATCGGGGTCAAGCACGGGGTGGACGCGCAGAGCGGACGGCTGCCCCGCCCGCTGGCCTACAGCCCGGACGGCGGCACCGTCGCCGTCGGCTGCGATTCCGGCAGTGTGGTCGTCTACGGCTCCGACACCGGGCGCACGCTGCGCACTCTGCACGGGCATCGCGCCCGCACCTTCGCGGTCGCCTACACCCAGCAGGTCCTGGTCACCGGTTCGGCCGACGGCACCGTCCGGATCTGGGACGCGGCCAGCGGGGCGGTGCGAAAGATCCTGTCCGGCCACGAGAATTGGCCGTGGCCGCTGGAAACCGACGCCGCCGGAACGCTGCTCGCCACCGGCGACGCGGCCGGGGTGCTGCGCATCCGGCAGCTGCCCGACGGCGAACGGCTGCACGAGTTCCCGCCGCCGGACGGCCGGCCGCAACGCATCTACAGCATCGCCTTCCACCGGGACCGGGTGGCCGCCGCGTATCACGATGGCGCGGTGCGTATCTGGCAGCTCTCGACCGGCGCCGAGGTCGCTGTCTTCCGGGGCGCGCCGGGCCCGATCCGCCGCATCTGCTGGGATCCCGAGGGCGCGCTGCTCGCCGCCGGCGGCGCGGACGGCGCGCTGGGCCTGTGGAATCCGGCCACCGGCGAGCGGATCCGCGACCTCGCCGGGCACCGGCACATCGTGTACACCATGGCCTTCCACCCGGTCGAGCCCATCCTGGCCAGCGGCGACACGGCGGGCGGAATTCGCCTGTGGGACACCGGCACCGGCGAGACGCTGCACACCCGCACCGAGCACGGCAGTGCGCGCATCCACTGGCTCGGCTTCGATCCGGCCGGCGACATGCTCGCCTCCGGCGACACCGCGGGCGCGGTCTACGTGCGCGACGGCCGTTCCGGCGCGCCGCTGCACCGGCTCACCGGCCACACCGGATCCATCTGGCCCTTCGCCTTCCGCCCCGACGGCACCCAGCTGGCCGTCGCCGACGACCAGTTCGCGCTGCGCATCTGGGATCCCGCCACCGGCGAGCGCCTGCACACCCTCAACGGGCACGGCCGCCATGTGCGCGCGGTCTCCTTCAATGCCGACGGAACCCTGCTCGCGGGCTGCGGCAACGACGGCAGCGTGCGGCTCTGGGACGCTGCCACCGGGCGGCTGGCGCAGCGGCTGCAGGGCAGCGCGGACGGGCTGATCACCCTGGAGTCCGGCGTCTTCAGCCCGGCCCACCCCGCCCAGCTGGTGACGGTGGGCAATGCCGGGCGGCTGCGGGTGTTCGATATCGACGCCGCCACCGCGGAACGCGACATCACCGTCGATTCCGCCCCGGTATGGGCCATCGCCTACGACCCGACCGCCCGCTACATCGCCACCGCCAATGACGACGACACCGTCACCCTGTGGACCCGCGAGACCGGCGGCGAGCACGCCGTCTGCGCCGAGCATCGCGGCCGGGTGCGCTCGATCGCCTTCGACGCGCTGGGCGCGACCATGGCCACCGGCTGCGACGACGGCCATGTCCGGCTCTGGGACGTGGCGTCCGGCGGCCTGCTGGAAACACTGTCGGACCCGGTCCGCGACGGTGCGAGCGGCCACCGGGTCTACGGGGTGGTCTTCCACGGCGACCGGCTGGCCAGCATCTCCTGGGACGGCATGGTGCGGATCTGGAGTCCGACCGGCGGTCCCCCGCTGCACCGGCTGGACCTGCACCGCGGGCGGCTGTGGTGCGTGGCGGTGGATCCGGTGTCGGGCACGCTGGCCACGGCGGGCGACGATCTGGTCATCAACCTGTGGGACATCACCTCGGGCCGGCATCTGCACACCCTCTACGGCCATCGAAACCGGGTGCGATCCTTGGCTTTCGCCCTGTCGGGCCGGCTGCTGGCCAGCGCCGGCAACGACGGTTCGATCATGCTGTGGTCGCTGACGGATCCGGCCGCGGCCCCACAGCCGCGCGGCACCCTGCTCGGGCTGCCCGAGGGCTGGGTGGCCTTCACACCGGACGGCCGCTACAAGACCGAGGGCCTGACGGCGGGCCAGTTCTGGCACGTGATCGGATTGTGCCGTTTCGAGGCGGGCGAACTGGATCCGTATCTGCCGCAGATCCGGCAGATGGAGCTCGACGACCCGCTGTAAAGGGCTCGGCCGCACCGTAACCCAATTGTTAGCTGAAGTAACAATCATCACGGTGGAGACGGGAATACCCTCGCTACACGGCAGGTCGCACCCGCCGACACGCATGCAAACTGTGTGTGAAAACCCGCCCCGCCGGTGCTCCCCTGCTGGCCGTACCGGTCGGTGCACGCTAGGTTTCCGAAGGTGGCAGTGAGTCTGTTGGGGAAGGCCGGCCGCGCATCGGCCGCACAGGAATCAGGTTTCGCCGCGCATCGGGCCGGAGTCGATCGCCTCCTGGCCTCGTACCGCGCCATCCCGCCGGATGCCAACGTCCGGCTGGCCAAGAAGACGTCCAACCTCTTCCGGGCCCGGACCCGCAGCACCGCGCCCGGCCTCGATGTGTCCGGATTGACGCAGGTCATCGCGGTGGACCCGGAGACCCGCACAGCCGACGTGGCCGGCATGACCACCTACGAGGATCTGGTCGCCACCACACTGCGCTACGGGCTGGCCCCGTTCGTGGTGCCGCAGCTGAAGACCATCACCCTGGGCGGCGCGGTCACCGGACTGGGCATCGAATCCACCTCGTTCCGCAACGGTCTCCCGCACGAATCCGTGCTCGAGATCGACGTGCTGACCGGCGCCGGTGAGATCGTCACCGCCACCCGCGACGGCGAACACGCGGATCTCTTCCGCGGATTCCCGAATTCCTACGGCACACTGGGGTACTCGACCCGACTGAAGATAGAACTCGAGCCGGTGCGGCCATACGTGGAGGTCCGGCACGTCCGGTTCCACGATCTGCGGGCGCTGGAGGCGACGATGGCACAGATCATCGCGGATCGCTCCTACGACGGCGAACCGGTCGACTACCTCGACGGCGTGGCGTTCACCGCCGACGAGAGCTACCTGATCCTGGGCCGCCAGACCGACGAGCCCGGCCCGGTCAGCGACTACACCGGCATGGACATCTACTACCGGTCCATCCAGCACGATTCGGCGCGGCCCAAGCGCGATCGGCTGACCATCCACGACTACCTGTGGCGCTGGGACACCGACTGGTTCTGGTGCTCACGGGCATTCGGGGCGCAGAACCCGAAGATCCGGCGCTTCTGGCCCCGGCAGTACCGGCGCTCCAGCTTCTATTGGAAGCTCATCGCGCTGGATCACAAGTACGCGATCGGCGACAAGATCGAGGCGCGGCACGGGAATCCGCCGCGCGAACGGGTGGTGCAGGACATCGAGGTGCCCATCGAGCACACCGCGGACTTCGTGGAGTGGTTCCTCCGCGAGATCCCGATCGAGCCGATCTGGTTGTGCCCCTTGCGATTGCGCGACACCGAGGGTGAACGCCCGTGGCCGCTCTATCCGCTCGAGCCCGGCCGCGACTACGTCAATGTCGGTTTCTGGTCTGCGGTGCCGACGGTGCCGGGACAGCCCGACGGCGCCGCCAACCGCGCCGTCGAGCGCAAGGTGTCCGAACTGGACGGTCACAAATCGCTGTATTCGGACGCCTTCTACGACCAGGATGAATTCGCCGGCCTCTACTACGGCGGCAACACGTACTCCACTCTGAAGAAGCGCTACGACCCGGATTCTCGTCTACTGGATCTGTATTCGAAGGCGGTGCAACGCAAGTGACCACGTACAAGGATCGTTCCGACGTATTCGCCGAGCTCGGAACCAAACTCAGCATTGCCGAGATCTTCGAGACCCTCGTCGACGGCCCCGTCCCGATCCGCCTGACCTGTTACGACGGCAGCAGCGCCGGGCCCGAGGACTCCGAATTCGGCCTGGAGATCACCACCCCGCGCGGCGTCAACTACATCGCCACCGCGCCCGGCGATCTCGGCATGGCCCGCGCCTACATCTCCGGCGACCTGATCGCCCACGGCGTCGAGCCCGGCGACCCCTACGCGCTGCTGAAGGCCATCGCGGGCATGAAGTTCCGCCGCCCGACCGCCCTGCAGCTGGTGGTCATCGCCCGCTCGCTGGGCTGGGAACTGCTCAAGCCGGTGCCCCCGCCGCCGCAGGAGACCCTGCCGCGCTGGCGGCGCATCGCGCTGGAAGGACTGCGGCACAGCAAGACTCGCGACGCCGAGGCCATCCACCACCACTACGACGTCTCCAACACGTTCTACGAGTACGTGCTGGGCCCGTCCATGACCTACACCTGCGCGACCTACGAGGACCCGGCCTGGACGCTGGAGCAGGCCCAGGAGAACAAGTACCGCTTGGTCTTCGAAAAGCTCAACCTGAAGCCGGGCGACCGGCTGCTCGACATCGGCTGCGGCTGGGGCGGCATGGTGCGCTACGCCGCCGCGCGGGGTGTGCGGGTCATCGGCGCCACCCTGTCGGCCGAGCAGGCCGAGTGGGCGCAGGCCAAGATCGCCGAGGAGGGCCTGTCCGACCTCGCCGAGGTGCGCCACAGCGACTACCGCGACGTCCGCGAGAGCGACTTCGACGCGGTGTCCTCCATCGGGCTCACCGAGCACATCGGCGTGCACAACTACCCGGCCTACTTCGAATTCATCAAGTCGAAGCTGAAGGTCGGCGGCCTGTTCCTGAACCACTCCATCACCCGGCCGGACAACACCCGCGTCACCAAGGCGGGCGACTTCATCGACCGCTACGTCTTCCCCGACGGCGAACTGGCCGGCTCCGGCCGCATCATCTCCGAGGTCCAGAACGCGGGCCTCGAGGTGCTGCACGAGGAGAACCTGCGCCGCCACTACGCCCTCACCCTCGCCGAATGGTGCGACAATCTGGTGAAGAACTGGGACGCCGCCGTCGAGGAGGTCGGCGAGGGCACCGCCAAGGTGTGGGGGCTCTACATGGCCGGCTGCCAGCTCGGCTTCGAGCGCAATGTGGTGCAGCTGCACCAGATCCTGGGCGTCAAGCTCGGCGCGGACCAGGCGTGGACCGTGCCGCTCCGCCCCTGGTGGAAGGCGTAGAAACCTCGTAAGACGAAGCAGGCGTGCGGCTTTCGCCGCACGCCTGCCTTCGCTGCTACGAGGACAGGCCCGCGACCGGAATTCCCAGTCGGGCGGTCATCCACGGGAATGACGAGGTGAAGGCCGCCGCCGCGAACTGCCAGGTGTGTCCGCCCTCGGTGGTGTGCACCGTGCAGTTGATATTGACCTGCTGCCCCTGGGCACAGAGCTCCTCGGCCGCGCCGACCTCGCCGGTGTCGTAGACGCCGTCCTTGCCGCCCATGCCGACCTTGCTCTCGTCGATCGACTGCTGCTGCATGTAGGCCCTCGCCTTGGGGTCGGAGGCCATCTTCTTCTGCCACGCGGGCGGCGTCAGATCGTCGAACAGGCCGACCGTATCGGCATACGGGCCGTGCTTCTGCATCACGGTCGTGGGATCGAAGGCCGCCCAGGCCTGCTCGCTGCCGCCGAAGAGCCGCTTGACGGTCTGCTCCTTGTTGCCCGCGACCGGACCGAGATCGCCCGCGATATCCACGAAGGTGCCGAACAGTTCCGGATGCATGGTCGCCAGATCCACCGCGCAGGTCCCGCCCATGGACCATCCGACGATCCCCCACTTCGCGGGATCCGCGGACGCGCCGAAGGTCGATTCCACATATGCGGGTACATCATTGGTGAGGTGGTCGGCCGCGTCACCGCGCGGGCCGTTCACACATTCGGTGTCGTTGTTGAAACTGCCGCCGGAGTCGACGAACACCAGGATCGGCGTCCGGCCGTTGTTGGACCTCGCGAAATCGTCCACGCTGGGCATGATCTGACCGCTGCGCACCCAGTCCGCGGGGGTGTTGAACTCACCGCCGATCATCATGACCACCGGCAGGGTGGGCGGCTGGTCGCCCTGGAACCAGGCCGGCGGCAGGTACACGTATTCGGTGCGGTGATTGAAGTGGCTACCCGATTCCGGAATGTCCACCGGCACGATCCGCCCGGTTCCCACATTCGTGTTCCGCAGCGACGCCAGCGAATCCAGACTGGTCTGATGCGGCAGGGGTTCCGCCGTCAGGGCAGCCCACGCCGCGTTCGCGGTCGGGTAGTAGCCCACCCACTGATTCAGCACGACACCCACGTTCAGCAGCGCCGCCGGCACCGCCAGCACGGCCACGATCCGCTGCCACCAGCCACCGGTTCGGATGCCGACCACCGCGGCGGCGAGCGCCGCCCCCGCCAGGCCGATCGCGACCCACAGCAGCATCGGCGCCGGATCCGACGCCAGCCCCTCGTCGTTGGTGTACATCCAGGAGGCCCACACCACCCCGAGCGCGAACACCACACAGACCGGCACCCACAGCAGCCACCACCGGCGGGTGAATCGTG
The DNA here is from genome assembly GCF_050942175.1 of Nocardia sp. CA-151230. Lineage (NCBI taxonomy): Bacteria > Bacillati > Actinomycetota > Actinomycetes > Mycobacteriales > Nocardiaceae > Nocardia > Nocardia sp. CA-151230. The sequence goes on along the minus strand of NZ_CP192061.1, from coordinate 287,339 downwards.
CGAACGCCACGACCAGCAGGAAGACCGCGACGAAGGTGATCACCTGGGGCAGCCAGCCGTGCAGCAGTGAAACCCCGTGGTGGAGGCCGCCCCCGAACCCGGTCTGGATCTGTGCGGGCAACTGCGGTGCCGGCGGCACGGCGGGCGGGGACTGCAGCATCGTCGTCACAGGCACGTCGGCGATTCTCGACACCGTTCCTCGAGAAACCCTGTGAATAGGCTGCATGAAGCCTGGATGCTGGGCGAGCTCGCCCGAATTCGCCGGCCGTATCGCCGAATCCGCTGCTCAGAGCAGCGAATCGAGAAATCGGCGCGGCAGCTCCGGCGCCTCGGTATCGTCGTCCAGCGGCATCTCGTGGCGCATGGTGCGCAGGATGTTCACCACGCCCGGCCCGGCATCGAGCAGTGGCCGGGACCAGCCCAGCCCGGCGCAGCGGACCACCACCGGAGTGAGCACCGCGATGGACTCCCCGAGCCAGCCGGAGACCGACAGGCATTCGGCCAGCAGCAGCGCGGCGTCGAGTTCGGCGCGCGGGCGGTGCTGTTCACGGATGCGCGAATACAGGGCGCGGGCGTGCTTGACCGCGGTGTCGTCGGTGCCGAGCGGGGCCAGGTCGTCGGTGGCGCGGTCCTCGCCGCGGTAGTGCCGGGCCAGCAGGGCACGGATGGTGGCGATCTCCTCCGCCTCGGCGGCCAGCGCCGCCGCGCCGGTGGCGTGCCGCAGCGCGCGGGCCATCGGATCGGTGACCAGGCCCGCGGTCAGCGAATCGGCGGGCAGGCCCAGCCGTAGGCGCTCCGCCCGGACCTGGGCGGCCAGGCGGGTGAGCCGGCGGTCGGCCGCGATGCGCGCCCCCTCGTCCAGGCGCGCCGCGGCGGTCTCCCGGTCACCGCGGACCGCCTTCACCCGGGCCCCGCTCACGAAGATGGTGACCAGGAAGTCCACCGGGCCGACCCGGGCGGTCAGTTCGTGGCTCTGATCCAGCAGCCGCTCGGCGCTGTCGAGGTCACCGCGCCGGTAGGCCACCTCGCCCAGCAGCGCGGCCGCCACCCGCGCCGAGTTCGAGCGGGACCCCGCGCGGTCGCGGGCGATCTGCCACGCCTGCTCGAAACACCGGGTGGCGGTATCGATATCGAGCTGCTCGTAGGCGGCGTCGCCCTGCGCGCAGCGGCCGAACACCTCGCCCAGCGGATCGGCCGACCGCACGTGATAGGGCGCGGCCCACTCCTGCATGTTCCGGGCGCCCTCGAAGTCGAAGTCGCACAGGCGCACGAAGGAGGCCAGGTTCGCGGCCGTCGACACCGTCCACGCCGGGAGGTCGTCGGCCAGCTTCAGGCATTCGGTGATCTTCTCCAGCACGCCCTCGGTGCGGTCGCGCGCCACCTGATCGGCCGCGGCCAGCACCGCGGCCTGACAGCGCTGGTTCACTGCCTCGGCGTCGTCGGTGCCACTGCGCGCCAGCATGTTCGACAACCGCCCCAGCGCGGTCCGGGCCGCGCCGGACTGCTGCAGGTTCACATTCGCCCGGGCCAGCGCCATCAGCAGCTTGGAACGCGAAGTCACCTGCTGCACCGGCAGTTTCGACACGGTGCCGAACAGGGTCGCCAGCCGGGAGCTGTCGATCAGGTCCATGCCGCCCTTCTCGACCAGGTCGAGCGCGTACTTCAGATCGGTGGCGGCCAGCGCGTGATCCACCGACTGCTTGATCAGATTGTGCTCGGCGAACCAGCGAGAAGCCTTGCCATGCAACTTCTTCAGCTGCCCGGGCCGAGCCCGGTCCAGGCGGGCGCGCAGATGCTCGGCCACCATCGGCTGCATCCGGTACCAGCTCGGATCGTCGGTGACGCGGTGCACGAACAGTTCTCGCCGCTCGGCCTGATCCAGCAGATCGGCGGCGTCTCTCGCACCGGACAGCGCCTCGGCCAGCGAGGCGTTCACGCGCTCGGGAACCGCTATGGCGGTGAGGAATTCGAGCATGCGCGGCTCGATGGCGCCGAGCACGTTCTCGGCGAGATATTCGCGAATCGCCTGGTTGTCGCCGGAGAGTCCGGTGATCAGGCGGTCCACGTCGTGATCGGCCGAGCGCAGCGACAGCCCCGCCAGCTGGATCGCGGCGGGCCAGCCGTCGGTGGCGGTGTGGATCTGCTCCACCTGCTTGTCGCTCAGCTCCAGCCCCAGGTGCTCGACCAGGATCTGCCGGGTCTCCGCCGCGGTCAGCCGCAGCTCGCCGGATCCGATCTCCACCAGTTCGTCGGCCACCTGCAGGCGGCTCAGCGGCAGCCCCGCCCGCTCCCGGCTGGTAATGACGAAACGCAGGTCGTGCGAACAGTTGTCGAGCAGCGACTCCATCACCCGCTGCGCCCCCGCGTCAGTGATCCGATCCCAGTCGTCCACCACCACGACCACCGGGCTGCCGCTCGCGTGCACTTCGTCGATCAGCGCCGACACCGCGTACGGCACCGCCTCGGCGGGCCGCTCCTCCAGCAGCTGCTCGAGCCCCACACCGATCTCCGGCCGCACCTTGCGGATGGCGGCGATGATGTGGGCCAGCAGCCACACCTCGTTGTCGTCGTCACGGTCGATCCCGATCCAGGCCACCGTCACCCCGCGATCGGTGAGCTCGGCGCACCACTGCGCGGCGAGCGTCCGCTTGCCGAATCCGGCCGGGGCGTGGATGACCGCCAGCCGGCGGCGACCGCCGGCACGCAGCGGTTCCAGCAGCCGGGGCCGCGGAATCGGCTCGCGCGGCGGGGTCGGGGGCAGGAATTTCGTTGTGGCCGTGGGCGGCAGCGTATTGCCGACGACCGCGGTAGCGCCGGGTCCGAAGACGGCGCTGGGATTGCCCTGCGGGCGCAAGGTCAGCGAGCGGGTGGGCGGAGGGGTGATCACGGTGCGTGAGCGCCGGCGCGAATACGTCCCGGTGGCAGCGGAATCCGCGCCGTCGACTCCGGTCTCGTTACCGTCGATCAATGCCATCTCGTCCGGCGTCTGCCCGTGCTCGCCCTGCACGGTGCGCAACAGCTCACCGAATTCCACTGCGCTGCTGGGCCTTTCGCGCGGATCGGGCGACATGGCCGCCTCGATGGCCGCGGCCACGTCGGCCGGGATCTCGAGCTCCCGCAGATCCGGCACCGGCTGGCTGGTGATGCGCAGGAACTGCGCCACGATCTTCTCCCCGGCCTGCCGCTCGAAGGCGGCGTGACCGGTCAGCAGCGCGAACAGGGTGGAACCGAGCCCGTACACATCCGAGCGCACGGTCGGCTCGTCGCCCTTGAGCACCTCGGGCGCGGTGAACGCGGGCGAACCGGTGATCAGACTGGTCGAGGTGCGGAAACCCCCTGGGATACGGGCGATTCCGAAGTCGGTGAGCTGCGGCTCCCCGTACCGGCTCAGCAGCACGTTGGCCGGCTTCACATCCCGGTGCAGCACCTCGGCCCGGTGCGCGGTCTCGATGGCCCCCGCCAGCTTCACCCCGACCCGCAGCGAATCCGTCCAGGACAGCGGTCCGCTGTCGCGCACCACCTGCTCCAGGGAGCCGCGGGTGGCGTAGGGCATCACGATGAACGGCTGCCCGCTGGGCGTCACGTCCACCTGCAGGATGTCGACGATGTTCGGATGCCCGGACAGCCGGCCCATGGCGTGTTCCTCACGCAGGAACCGCTCCCGGCTCTCGTCGTCGATCTCGGTGGACAGCACCTTCACCGCCACCACCCGGTCCAGGGCGCGCTGCGCACAGCGATAGACCACCCCGAAACCGCCCCGCCCGATCTCCTCCGCGTCGAACAGGCCCATGGCCTCGAGCTCGTCGTCGATGGTCACGGGAAGGTAGGACTGCGTGGAGTTTTCGGGAGGGGCCTGCTCACTCCGCGAGCCGCCCGGGCGCGCCTGTGGATTCATCTGGATCTGCCTCCGGTGTTCTCACGCGCAACTTCCAACGTAGCGCGGACCGCACGGGCATGTGGACCCTTTCACCCAGCCGCGGCGTCCCGGTCGATCCTCGCCCCGCAACCTGTAAAACAACCGGCCCGGGGCGCGTATTCGCGACCCGGGCCGGGTATTTCAGCGCTGGAGCGCCGGTACTACTTGCGCAGCGAAGCCGGAACCTCGAAGCGGCTGCCGAACTTGGCGGCCAGCTCGTCGGCGCGGGCCACGAAGGCTTCCTGTCCACCCGGGTAGCCCACGATGAACTGGTGGGTGCCACCGGTCCAGGCCGGGAAGCCGATGCCGAAGATCGAGCCGATGTTGGCGTCGGCGGTCGAGGTCAGCACGTTCTCGTCGAAGCACTTCTGGGTCTCGATGGCCTCGGCGAACAGCATGCGGTCCTCGAGGTCCTGCAGCGTGACGCCCTCGGGGAGCTCGGTCGAGGTCTCGAAGGTGGAGCGCAGCTCCGACCACAGACCGGTGGCCTTGCCGTCGACGTAGTCGTAGAAGCCCGCGCCGCCGGCCTTGCCCTTGCGGTCGAACTCGCCCACCAGCTTGTCGAGGATCTGCGCGGTCGCGCCGGAGGCGGCGTCGATCTCGCCACCCGCGGCCACGACGGCCTCGGCGGTCTCCTTGTAGATCTTCTGCATGGTGGTGAAGTTCAGCTCGTCCGACAGCTTCAGCGGCGCCGCCGGGTAGCCCGCCTGCAGACCGGCCTGCTCGATGGTCTGCGGGTCGACGCCCTCACCGAGCATCATGATGGCCTCGTTGATGAACTTGCCGATCACGCGCGAGGTGTAGAAGCCGCGCGAGTCGTTCACCACGATCGGGGTCTTGCGGATCGCGAGGGTGTAGTCGTACACCCGGGCCAGCGCCTCGTCGGAGGTCTTCTCGCCCTTGATGATCTCGACCAGCGGCATCTTGTCGACCGGTGAGAAGAAGTGGATGCCGATGAAGTCCTCGGCCCGCTTCACGCCATTGGCCAGCAGGGTGATCGGCAGGGTCGAGGTGTTGGAGCCGAGCAGCGCGTCGGCGTCCACGATGTCCTCGATCTCGCCGAAGACCTTCGCCTTGAGCTCCGGGTTCTCGAACACGGCCTCGATGACGAAGTCCACGCCCGCGAAGTCGGCCGCGTCGGCGGTCGGCTTGATGCGGTCGAGCAGGGTCTTGGACTTCTCCTCGGTGGTCTTGCCACGCGAGAGCGCCTTCTGCTCGAGCTTGACCGAGTAGTCCTTGCCCTTGTCGGCGGCCTCGATGGTGACGTCCTTGAGGACGACGTCGATGCCGGCCTTGGCGGTGACGTACGCGATGCCCGCGCCCATCATGCCCGCGCCGATCACGCCGACCTTCTTGATCTCACGCTTCGGCACGTCCTTCGGACGCGAACCGCCGTTGTTGATGTGCTGCAGGTCGAAGAAGAACGCCTGGATCATGTTCTTGGCGACCGGACCGGTCAGCAGGGACACGAAGTAGCGCGACTCGATCAGCGAGGCGTTGTCGAAGTCGACCTGGGCGCCCTCGACCGCGGCGGCCATGATGGCCTGCGGGGCCGGCATGTTCTGGCCCTTGAGCTGCTTGCGCAGGTTGGCCGGGAAGGCCGGGAGGTTGGCGGCCAGCGCCGGGCTGGACGGGGTGCCGCCCGGGATCTTGTAGCCTTTGACGTCCCACGGCTGCACGCCGCCCTCGGGGTTCGCCTTGATCCACGCCTTGGCCGCCGGGACCAGCTCCTCGATGGTGGCGACGGTCTCGTGAATGAGGCCGGTGGCCTTGGCCTTCTGCGCGGTGAACTTCTGGCCCTGCAGCAGCACGCCCATCAGGCCGTTCGCGATGCCGAGCATGCGGGTGATGCGGGTGACGCCACCACCGGCGGGGAGCAGGCCGAGGGAGACCTCGGGCAGGCCCAGCTGCACGGCCTTGATGTCGGCCGCGATGCGGTGGTGGGTGGCCAGGGTGATCTCCAGGCCGCCGCCCAGGGCAGCGCCGTTGATGGCCGAAACCACCGGCTTGCCAAGGGTTTCCAGACGACGCAGGTCGTCCTTGATGAAGGTCAGCTCTTCCATGATGGCCGCGGCGTCCGCCGGGGTGGTCTGCATCATGTTCTTGAGGTCACCGCCGGCGAAGAAGGTCTTCTTCGCGGAGGTGATGACGACACCGGTGATGTCGTCCTTCTCGGCGACCAGGCGGTCCACCGTGGCCCGCATGGAGTCCTTGTAGAGCTGGTTCATGGTGTTGGCGCCCTGGTTCGGGTCGTCCATGGTCAGCACGACGATGCCGTCGGCGTCCTTTTCCCAGCCGATCATGTTCTCGGTCATTGTGTTTGTGTCTCCTGAAGATGAAAGTCGGTGGGCGTCAGACGCGCTCGATGATGGTGGCGACACCCATGCCGCCGCCGATGCAGAGGGTGACCAGCGCGTAGCGCGCGTTGCGACGGTGCAGCTCGTCGACCATGGTGCCGGTGATCATGGCGCCGGTGGCGCCGAGCGGGTGGCCCATGGCGATGGCGCCGCCGTTGACGTTGAGCTTCTCGTCCGGGATCTGCAGATCCTTCTGGAACTTCAGGACGACGGAGGCGAAGGCCTCGTTGATCTCGTAGAGGTCGATGTCCTCACGCTTCAGACCGGCCTTGGCCAGCGCCTTCTCGGCAGCCGGGGTCGGACCGGTGAGCATGATGGTGGCGTCGGCGCCGGAGGTGGCGGTGGCGACGATGCGGGCGCGCGGGGTCAGGCCCGACGCGGCGCCGGCCTCTTCGGAGCCGACCAGCACCATGGCGGCGCCGTCGACGATGCCGGAGGAGTTACCGCCGGTGTGGACGTGGTCGATCTTCTCGACGTAGGTGTAGCGCTGCATGGCGACGGCGTCGAAGCCACCCATCTCACCGATGCCGGCGAAGGCGGACTTCAGCTTGCCGAGGTCGGCGGTGGTGGTGCCGCGGCGCATGTGCTCGTCGTTGTCCAGGACGGTCAGGCCGTTGATGTCCTTGACCGGGACGACCGAGCGGGAGAAGTAGCCGTTGTCCCAGGCCTTGGCGGACAGCTCCTGCGAGCGGACGGCGTAGGCGTCCACGTCATCACGGGTGAAGCCCTCGATGGTGGCGATGAGGTCGGCCGAAATGCCCTGCGGCACAATGTAGCTGTCGTAGCTGGTCTTCGGGTCCATGAACATGGCGCCGCCGTCGGAACCCATCGGCACGCGGGACATGGACTCCACGCCACCGGCGAGGACCAGGTCGTCGAAGCCGGAGCGGACCTTCTGGGCGGCCAGGTTGACGGCCTCGAGGCCGGAGGCGCAGAAGCGGTTGATCTGGAAGCCGCCGACGGTGTCGGGCAGACCCGCGGTGAGGACGGTGGTACGGGCGATATCCGCGCCCTGGTCACCGACCGGCGAGACGACACCCAGGATGATGTCCGAGATGCGATCCTCGTCCAGGTTCGGGAACCGGTTCCGCAGCTCCTGGACCAGACCGGTGGTCAGGTCGATCGGCTTGACCGAGTGCAGCGCACCGCCGCGGTTCTTGCCGCGCGGGGTGCGGATGGCCTCGTAAATGTAGGCCTCTGTGGTCATATCGGAGTTTTCCTCTCTTGGGTGCGCCGTCACCGCGTTGTGCGGGCAGTGCCATGGCCATAACCTCGCCGACCGGCCTTACAACCGACCGCCTGACGGTGTACAAACATCGTCACGAGCAGGTTTCTTGACGCTTCAGTAACCCGTACGCCTGGGCATACCTTAGAACCTCGCGAAACCGATACTCACGGCCACCCGATCATAGTACCGAACTATGCGAACTCCGGTTAACTTAAGTCGGCCCTCAGGGGAACTGTCAACCCTCGAGAGGTGTGGCCCCCAACTCCGACCGCAGCAGCGCTAGCGCCACCTCATCCGGGTCGCGGCGCTCCTCCGGAGGCACCGGCTTCGCCGACTCCTCCAGCATCTCCCGCTCCTCCTCCGGCGTAGTAGCAGGTGGGACGCCGTCATAACCTACCGGTGAGTAGTCCCCCAGCCCCGGATCGTCCGGAAGATCCGGCCCGTCAGGCAGCGGAATATCCTCGTCCGGCGGCGCGAACCGGGCACTGTTCGCATCGAACGGATCACCGCCCGCCGGACCCGGATCCGCCGGCGCCGGAGCGGCGGGCGCGGCGGGTGCGGAGGTGCTCCCCCACCCAGCGGCCGCCGCAGGCTCGGCGACCGGTGCGGCCGCGGCCGCCTTGGCCTGACTCGGGCGTGAGAACCTCGGTGCGGCCTTCTTGGGCGCGGGCTGCCCGCCCGCCGGGGCCCGCCCCGCCGCTGCCTTGGCCGCCGATCCGCCACCGGCGGCCGGTCCCCCGACCTCCCACCGCACATCGTGGTCGCGCCCCAGCACGGCCCGGACCGCCGACCGCACCGCGTCCAGGTTCTGCGGCTGCGACAACCGCTGCGCCAGCGGCGCGTGCAGATGTGCGAAAACGATCGTCTCCCCTTCGACCCGAGCGACACTGGCGCCGGTCAGCAGGGCCTGCACCGCGGCACCGAAGTCCCGCACCTTGGCCCGGATGTCCGCCCATGCCGCCTCGATCTCCTGCAGCACCGCGTCGCCCACGGGCGCGGCGTCCGCCGGAGCAGCGACCTGAGACGGTGCCGCGACCGGCTCGGCTGAGGCGGCCTGCCGAGGCACGGCAACCGGCTCGGGCGCGGGGACAGGCTCGGGCTCGGGAGTCACGACCGGCGCGGGCGCGGCCACCGGCCCCGCGACCGGTGTGGCCGCGATCGGATCGGCAACCGGCGCAACGGATTCGGCCGACACCGGCTCCGGCTCGGGGGCCGCCGGTGCGGTCACGGGTTCCGCGGCGACCGGAACCGGCTGCGGCGCAGGGCTTTCCGCTACCCGGGTCGCCGCAACCTGCGCTGCGGCGCTGCCCACCGGGCTCAGTTCAGGCGGCCGGACCGCGGTGCCGCCGGTGACGGCCTGCGATGCGGGATCGGCCGCCGGCGCGGGAGCGACAGGCGCGGACCCGGTCTCGGCGGCGGGAACTGCCGGCGTGCCGGACTTTTCGGCGCGCAGCGCGGCCAGGGCCTCGGCTCCGCGCCGGCGGTTGTCGCCACCGGCCGGCGGCACAGCGGGAGCGGCGGACGAGGCTGCGGCCTGTGCAGCCGGGGCGGCCTGCCCCTGCTGCGGGGCGGCGGGGATTGCGCCGCTTGCCATTCGGCGCTCCAGCAGCTCGAGGCGCTGGAGGGTGGCGGTTTCGGCATCCGAAGCCGCCGGAAGAAGCATGCGGGCGCCGATGACCTCGAGCAGCAGGCGGGGATTGGTGGCGCCGCGCATGTCGCCGAGGCCCTCGTGCAGGAGTTCGGCGTGCCGGGCCAGGGTGGCGGCGCCGAGGCGCTCGGCCTGCGAGCGCATGCGGTCGATGACGTCGCCGGGGCCGGTGACCAGGTTGCGGTCGGTGGCGTCGGGGACGGCGCGGAGCAGGATCAGGTCGCGCAGCCGCTCGAGCAGGTCGGTGGCGAAGCGGCGGGGGTCGTGGCCCGCCTCCACCACGCGGTCGATGGTGCCGAACAGGGCCGCGCCGTCGGAGACGGCCAGCGCCTCGACGGCGTCGTCGATCAGGGCGACGTCGGTGACGCCGAGCAGCGAGACCGCGCGCGGATAGGTGACGCCGTCGGGGCCCGCGCCCGCCAGCAGCTGGTCCAGCACGCTGAGGCTGTCACGCGGGGAGCCGCCGCCGGCGCGAATCACCAAGGGGTACACCGACTCTTCGACCCGCACCCCCTCCTGGTCGCAGATCTTGCCGAGCAGTCCGCGCATGGTGGCGGGCGGGAGCAGCCGGAAGGGGTAGTGGTGGGTGCGCGAGCGGATGGTGGGCAGCACCTTGTCCGGCTCGGTGGTGGCGAAGACGAAGATCAGGTGGGCGGGCGGCTCCTCCACGATCTTGAGCAGCGCGTTGAAGCCCGCGGTGGTGACCATGTGCGCCTCGTCGACGATGAAGACGCGGTACCGGGATTCGGCCGGGGCGTAGAAGGCGCGGTCGCGCAGTTCGCGGGTGTCGTCCACACCGCCGTGGCTGGCGGCGTCGAGCTCGATGACGTCGAGATTGCCGGAGCCGCCCGGGCCGAGCGCCACGCAGGACGAGCAGATGCCGCACGGCTTGGAGGTCGGGCCCTGTACGCAGTTCAGCGAGCGCGCGAGGATGCGCGCGGAGGAGGTCTTGCCACAACCGCGTGGTCCCGAGAAGAGATAGGCATGGCTGATCCGCCCGGTGTCGAGCGCGATACTCAGGGGATCGGTGACGTGCTCCTGACCCACCACTTCAGCGAACGTTGCCGGTCGGTACTTCCGGTACAGAGCCACGGGGAGAGGTTACCGGGGCGCACCGACAGGCGGTGCCGCGCCGCCGGTCCGGTCGTCCCGTACGTCGCATCCGTCCGGCCGCCCGCTCGAACTATGGCGTAAATCACACTCATTCCTGAGGCCCGGTCAGAACCGACCGACCCGAACGGATATCTCGACAAGTCCGACAGCAAATTGTCAGCGCTTCCATAGCGGCCATTTGTCCAAGACCCTGGACCTGCTACTTCACCAGATACAAACTTACGTTCTGTTTCAGCTCCACAGAGCGGACATAACGATCCAGTCAAACGATGCGGCAAGATCGCAATCGCTTGGCTACCGTGGACGACGGCAACTTCGGTAGCCAAACCTTCATCAGGTTGGTCGCCCCGGCCGGTCCCTCATCCCGGCCGGAGCACAACCAAATCTCCCGGAGGACATGCCTCGTGCAGTCGCGTGACGACATCGCCGCAGCCTGGCTCTCCAGTACCGAATTCGCCGGCGATTCCGCCGCGGTCGGACTGCTAAGCCGGGCCATCAGCCCGCACGATTACGACATCCGACGCGAATCCCTACCCGTGTCCGCCGCCGCCGATCCGGCCACCGCGGGCGCGATTCTGGAACTGCTACAGCGCGGCCAGGTGCCGACCCTGGCCGCGATCCACACCCTCATCGTGCAGAACGACATGCGGGCCGAGGCCGACCGCATCGAGCGGCTGGGCCGCCGAGCGCAGCGCAGCATCGACGATTTCGGACGGGTGCTGGCGAAACTCACCGACAACTATTGGCTCGTGCACGGCACCGGTCCGACCCGGCGCGACATTCTGCTCTCCGAACCGGCGATCGCCCTGATCCGCGAGCGAGTGGGCGATATCCCGCCGACCGCCATCAAGCATCTGTGGCTGATCGAGCGCGCCCAGCGCGCGGGCTGGATCGCCTACAACGCCGCGCCCCGATCCCTGTGCGCCGGAAGGCGTTTCCATGCCGCCCGGTACGGTAACCGGGTGTCGCTGCGACCGGTCAACACCATCGGCACGCTGGTGGCGGCGTATCTGCGGGACCAGGTGGCCGAGCACGGCCGCCCGCCGCGCTGGTCGGTGCTGGCCTACGAATTGCGCGACGATCGAGGGCGGCGCGTGTTCAACGACACAGCCGACGCCCGGGTCCAGCAGCAGTGGCTCGTGACCGCCGAATGGATGGCGCTCGACGACGGCAATCCGGTCCCCGGCCCGCGCGGATTGCGCGCGCTGACCAAAAAGGTCAAGGATCGTCGCAGCTAGGGCTGTTAACGGCAGGTATCCAAGGCCTCATTTTTGTAACAGCGCCTTAACGTGAGGATTCGGTAACTTCCACGCAACGCGATCACCGCGTGGAAGGAGTTACCGCATGACACCCCACCTCGACCCGGCGGCGACGGCCTGGCTGCTGGCCGCCACGGCGCTGGTGCTGCTGATGACACCCGGACTGGCGATCTTCTACGGCGGAATGGTGCGGTCCAGCGGTGTGCTCAACATGCTGATGATGAGCTTCATCTCGATTCCGCTGGTGGCGGTGGCCTGGCTGCTGTTCGGGTACAGCCTGGCCTTCGGGGATGACGCGGGCAGCGGGATCATCGGCAATCTCGGGCATTTCGGGCTGGCCGGAATCGATCCGAACACGCTGCACGTGGTGGACAAGAGCGGGGCGGCGGTGCCGGAGCTGTTGTTCGTCACCTTCCAGCTGACCTTCGCGATCCTGACCGTGGCGCTGATCAGCGGCGCGATCGCCGACCGCGCCAAGTTCTCGGCGTGGATGATCTTCGTTCCGGCCTGGGCGCTGATCGTGTACGCGCCGATCGCGCACTGGGTGTGGACGCCGGACGGCTGGCTGGCCAAGCTGGGCGCGCTGGATTACGCGGGCGGCCTGGTGGTCGAGATCGCCTCGGGCGCTTCGGCACTGGCCATGGCACTGGTGCTGGGACCGCGGGTGGGCTTCAAGACCGATGCCATGCGGCCGCACAATCTGCCGTTCGTCCTGCTGGGTGCGGGCCTGCTGTGGTTCGGCTGGTTCGGCTTCAATGCGGGTTCGGCCCTGGCGGCCAATGGCATTGCCTCCGCGGTGTTCCTGAACACGCTGGTGGCGGGCTGTCTGGGCATGCTGGGCTGGCTGGTGGTCGAGGCGCGGCGCGACGGCAAGCCGACCACCTTCGGCGCGGCCTCGGGCGCGGTGGCCGGTCTGGTCGCCATCACGCCGTCCTGCGGCGAGGTGAACACCATCGGCGCGGTGATCGTGGGTCTGGTTGCGGGCGTGGTGTGTTCGTTCGCGGTGAGCTGGAAGTTCAAGGGCAACTACGACGATTCGCTGGACGTGGTGGGCGTGCATTTCGTGGGCGGCATCGTGGGCACGCTGCTCATCGGATTCCTGGCCACGGCGGTCATGACCCCCAACGGCGAGAAGGGCCTGTTCTACGGCGGCGGACTGGGTCAGCTGGGTAAGCAGGCCGTGGGCGTGCTGACCGTGGCGGCCTTCGCCTTCGGGGTGACCTTCCTGCTGGGCAAGGTGCTGGACAAGCTGATCGGCTTCCGGATCACGAAGGAGGACGAGATCGGCGGCATCGACTTCGCGCTGCACGCGGAGACCGCCTACGCCGAGGGCGTGCACGGGTACGCGCCGAGCCGGATCGGTAAGCCGCACGGGCACTGAGCTGCGCGATATTTCGAGCCCCGCTGCGTCTCGCAGTGGGGCTCGAATGCTTTTGCGGTCCGGTTCAGTTCACCTTGCTCGCGGGGACGCTGAAGGTATTGCACTGGAGGGTGCGGTCCTTGTCGTATCCGATCTCGAACCAGCCGCCCATGTTCTGGGCGGTGCCGTGGTCGCGCATGTCGCCGGGTCCGTCGCCGCGGTGGTAGGCGTCATTGCGGGCCACGCCGATCTGGGCGCTGGTCAGCGAGCCGCCATTGCTGGAGGACGACAGGTACATGCCGTCGAAGCACTGGGCCTGCAATTCGGTGCGGCGGGACAGTTCCAGGCCGGTGTCGCTGCGGGAACCGGCGTCGCGGCGCTGCTGGTGCACCTTGCCGAGAATGCCGGACTGGGCCTGGACGTGATGGCCGTATTCATGGGCGAACACGGACAGGTAGACGACCCAGTTGCTGCCGAAGAGATCGGTTTGCAGCTGACTGATGGGCATGTAGATGGTCATGTCCGCCGAGCAGTAGAAGGCCGCGAAATTGGTGCTGTTCCCGGTGCACAGTGTGGTGATTCCGGTGGTGTCGGCGGACACGTTCAGCTTGGGCGCCTGGAACGGCAGATTGATCTTGTCGAACAACGGTTTCCACGTGGAGTGCAGGCAGTCCGCCGCGGTTTCGAAGAACTTGCGCGCCACCTCGACCTGGGTGCCCCACGGCGTGTAGGCGCACTTGGCGGGTAGCAGCGTGTAATCGGCATCGGTGAGCAGCGGGTTGTCCGCCGTGGCCGCGACGCCGTGGTTCTCGCCGGTATCCCCCGAGTAGCTGGTCTTGACGGTCGAGCCGGCATTGATGGAATTCAGGCCGGTGGTGATGGCGGTGCGCAGCAGCACGCCGGTCACCAGCAGGACCAGGATCACCACCAGCACACCGATCCGACCGCGGCGCGGCGGCGCCGGCCGGGTCATCGGGATCGCACCGGTAGGCGGGGCGGCGGTGGGCGGCGGCATGGGCGCGCGGTAGGCGGGCCGGGCCGGGTAACCAGGCGGCTGGCCGTAGGCGGGCGACGGAAAGCCTTGGTGCGGTGGATATCCCGGCCGGGGCGCACTCGCAGCGGGCGGGGGCGGATATCCCGGGCGCGGTGATGGATACCCGGGCGGCGGCGGAGTGGGCCGGCCCGGCTGCGGTGAATATCCCGGCGGCCGTTGGTATCCGGGCGGCTGCTTCGACCCGCCCGGCGGGGGTGTGCCGCCCGGTGGCGGGCCACCGGCCGGCTGTTGCCGCGGGACGACGGGGAAGCCCTGCGGCGCGGCGGGCTGCGGTGGATTGCCCTGCAGCGGTGGGGTTCCGCGTGGTGGCACGGGACGCTGGCCCTGGGGTGTCGGTCCGTGTTCGGACGGTGGGCGAGTCATCTCCCCCGCACCCCCTCGTTCCTCAGAGATAACCTGCCGGCTCCATAGACCTGTGACTTGCCGCTGAGGAAGGATAGCAAGCTGGCTAGAGTAGCCAGTCATGCAGATTTTTCGGGGGGCCGCCCTGGTCGCGCTGCTGCTCGCGGTGGCGGGTGTGGCGGCGCCGGCCGCGGTGGCGCAGCCGGCCGGTGTGGATATCACCGCCGAGGTGAATCTGGGCGACGACGGTCTGCTGCGGGTCACCGAAACCGTGAAAGTGCCCGAAGGCGGTGAGTTTCGGCAGGTGCTGCCGCTGCGGGTGCAGGTGGGCTCGGGCGTGCAGCGCAATTTTCAGGTGACCGACGTGTCCGCCGACGGGGACGGCGATGCCAAGGTCGCCGACGACCGGTTCACCATCGAGGCCCGGCCGGGTTCGGCCACCTTCAAGTACACGGTGCACAACACCGTCAGTGACGCTTCGGGCGCGCAGGTGTTCCAGTGGACCGGGGTGCTGAATACCGATGTGGCGTCGATCAATGTGACGGTGTCGAGCCCGAGCTTCCGCATGGGCATCACCAGGTGCACGGTGGGCCCGCCCGGAAATCCGCAGGACTGCACGGATATTCGTGTGGAGCCGGACGGGTTCGCGCATCTGGAGAAGACGGATCTGCACAAGGGCGACATCCTGGATGTGACCTTGCAGCTGCCGCCGAGCACGGTCAAGGCGAATGCCGATGTGCGCGACGACAATGCGCCCGGCGCCTTCTCGCTGACCGGTCCGGTGTTCGCCGCGTTCGGCGTGCTGCTGGCGGCGCTGGCGGCGGCGGCCGGGTATGTGGTGTGGTCGCGGCGCTCGGTGCCGGCGGGCACCGAGGTGCTCGATCCGCTGGTGCGCGTGGGCGACCACGTGCAGTTCACCTCGCCCGACGGGATGCTGCCGAGCACGGCCGGGCTGCTGCTCGACGGCCACGCCGATGTGCCCGATATGGCGTCGACCGTGGTGGATCTGGCGGTGCGCAACTATCTGTGGGTGAGCGCCGTCGGCGATTCGGATTGGCGTTTCTCCCGGGTGAATCTGCCCGACGAGCAGCTGACCGCCTACGAGCGCGCGGTGTACGCGGCGCTGATTCCGGAGGGCGTCGAGTCGGTGCTGCTGTCCGAGCGCAAGGGCCGGGTGGATGCGAGCGCGGTGCGGGCGGCACTGATCGGGGACGCCGTGGCCGCCGGAGTGTTCATCGACCGGACCCGCAGGGGTTTCGAGTTCTGGCTCGGGGTCGGGCTGATCCTGCTCGGGGTCATCGCGACCGTGGCGCTGGCCTTCGGCCCGCAGCGGCACGCCCTGGTCGGGGTGGCCATCGCGCTCGGCGGGGTGGCGGCGCTGCTGCTGCCGCGCTATCTGCCCGCCCGCACGGCGCTGGGCCGGGAGCTGACCGATCGGGTCCAGGCCATGCAGCGCGGGCTGGACGTGATTGCGCCGCAGCGCATTCCGGCCGCCGATCAGGAGCTGGTGTTCTCCCGGGCGCTGCCGTTCCTGGTGGCCGCGCGCCGCGGGGACCAGTGGGTGCGTACCTTCCGCGAGCTGGATCCGACGGCGGACGGGAGCCCTGGCCTGTACTGGTTCGGCGGCTTCGAGGGCGATCGCGCGCTGCAGCGTTTCGGCGCGCATTTCCCGTATTTCATCACGGCCGTCGAAGGGTTGTTCCGGACCGCCGACCAGCGCTGACCCGCTCGGCACGACCGATATGCCAACCGATGTACGAGGTTGCGGAGTTCGCTATTGTCACGCCGTGAGCAATCATTCGGCAAAACTGCTGGTCGCCCCGATCGTCTCCGCAGTCCGATGATCGATCGCCATATCGCGCTCAGCACCCAGTACGTCGGCTATCCAACAGCTATCCGCAATACCGATGCCGGTTTCGGCCGGGCCGTCCGAGTGCGGACGACCGCGCTGCGCGCCGAATTTCTTGCGGGGCAGCCGCAGACGGTGCTTGCCGACGTGGCCTGGTGTTCACGTGCCATCGCCGGTTATCTGAGCCTGGACGATGAGCGCGGCGAGTCCGCCGCGCTGCGGCAGGCGGTGTCGGATTCGGCGGTGGCGCAGGCGGCGCGGTTGCGATCGGTCGCGCTCCCCGCTGGGCAGGGGCCCTTCGCGGTGACGCTCGCCGGGTCGCAGTGGACGGTCGCGGCCGGAGGCGGCATGGTCGCACCGCCCACGGTGGCGGATCTACTGAACGGCCTGTGGCCCGCACTGATCGGCCGTGACCGCGAGCTGCTCGCGTTTCTGCTGGGCGCGCCCGGCGGACCGGGTTATCCACTGTCCGCGACCACCCGGGCCGGGCATCCGCTGGAGCAGTGCCTGTACCTGTGGGCCGAGGCCTGGCAACGGGTGTGGACCGGCGATCCGGCGGCCGAGACCGTCATCGTGGACGGTATCGAAGCCGCCGTGGACGCCCAGCCCGTCGCGGGCGACGACTACGCGCTCACCATCGCCTACTCGGCACTGTGCCTGCTGGACGCCGTATTACGCGGCGACGCAGCCGAATTCGACACTGCGCTGGTGGAGGGCCTGGAGTTCCACCGGCGCTTCTGGGATACCCCGCAGCGATGGCTGGACCCGGAGGGCCTCATCGCCTGGCCGCTGCTGGCGGTCGCCTGTGTGGCGGTGGATCGGGGTGTGCGGCCCGGCATCAGCACCGGATATCTGCCCGTCGGTCTGCTGCACCGGGTCGCGTGGTAACGGCCTAGCCGCCGGCATGCACCGCCAGCGCACGTCGGGCGTAGGCGCGCACATCGGCATCGCTGTCCGCGCGAGCGGATTCGAGGGCGGCCAGGGCGGCGGCGGATTCGGGCCAGGTGCTGAGGGTCAGCACCGCGGCCTTACGGATGTCGGGGTGGATATCGGCGAGGGCCCGGCTGAGTGGTTCGACCGCTCGATCCGGTCCGACCGCGGCCAGGCCGCGCGCTGCCCCCTCCCGGATCTGCCATGCCGAATCACTCAGTGCGGCGGTCAGTGCCGTGGCGTCGGAGTCGGCGCCCAGTCGCGACAGCGCGGTGAACGCGGCCGCACGGACCAGTGGGTCGCGGTCCGTGGTGAGGGCGCGGACGGTGTCGGCGCCGCCGAGTCCGATGGTGGCCAGACCGCGCGCGGCGGCAATTCTGACCTCGCGATTGTCGTCGTGCGCGGCGGCGGTCAGGGCGGTCCAGTCGTCCAGGGAGACCAGGGCGTGCACGGCCTGGATGCGGACGCGGTGGTCGGCGTCGACGGCGGCCTTGGCGAAGAGCTCCACGGAACCGGATCGCAGGGCGCGCAGCAGGTCGACCACCGCGGCGCGCACGATCGGGTCCGGGGAATCACGGTGCCGTGCGAGACCGGTTGCGGCGGGCAGGATTTCGGCGAGTTCCCGCAGGCCGGACACGGCGGCCGAGCGTACTTCCGCGTCCTCGTCCGCGAGCGCCGCGATCAGTTGGTCGGCGAATCCGTCGGGCGTGTGCTCGGTGAGGACCGCCAGGGCGGTGGCGCGGACCCGGGGATCCACATCGGACAGGAAGGGCAGCAACTCCGGGATACCGGGCGCGTCCAGGCTCAGCAGTAGCGCGATCCGGGGTGCCACAACGTCTTTCGTCACCACGCCCGCGGCCGGTGCGTGGGAGCGCACCTGCGCCCCGAGGTTGGGCGGGGTGCCGATGAGGGCGGGCTGGTCCACCGGGACGACGGTGTCGCCGGTGCCGGGGAGGTCGTCCAACCCGGGCACCGGAACGAAATACGGTGCGACCGGCCGCTTCAGGAATTCCATCCGGCCGTCGGCGGTCTTGCGCAGGTTGAGATGGTACCGCCATTCGACGTCGTCGCGTTCCGGTAGGTCGGCGCGCTCGTGGTAGAGACCCCAGCGCGATTCGGTGCGGGTGAGCGAGGAGCGGGCGGCCATGTCGGCGCAGTCGCGAATGAAGGTGACCTCGGCGCAGCGCATGAGCTCGTGCGGGGTGCGCGCGCCCATGGCGGTGAGGTCGTCGCGCATGCGGTCGAAGGTCTCGATGGCGAGCGAGAGCTTGGTGGCCGTCTTGGGCGGGGCCACATAGTCGTTCACGAACCGCCGCAGTTTGTATTCGACCTGCTGCTGTGGTGGCCCGTCGGGATTGCGCAGCGGGCGGTAGACGAGTTCGTGCGCGGCCGCGAGCTGGTCGGCGGGCAACTCGCCGGGAGCGGTGACCTCGCTCACGGTGGATGCGGCGTGCGCGCCGGCCAGGTCACCGTAGACGAACGCGCCGATCATGTAGTTGTGCGGGACGCAGGCCAGGTCACCGGCGGCGTAGAGGCCGGGCACGGTGGTGCGGGCGTGTTCGTCGACCCAGACGCCGGAGGCGGAATGCCCGCTGCACAAACCGATTTCGGAAATGTGCATCTCGATGTCGTGGGTGCGGTAGTCGTGGCCGCGATTGGCGTGGAAGGTGCCGCGGGTAGGGCGTTCGGTGGTGTGCAGGATGCCTTCGAGGGCGTCCAGGGTCTCCTCGGGCAGGTGTGAGACCTTGAGATAGATGGGGCCGCGGGCGGATTCGATCTCCCGCTTCACCTCGGACATCATCTGACCCGACCAGTAGTCGGAGTCCACGAAGCGCTCACCGAGCGCGTTCACCTGGTATCCGCCGAACGGATTGGCCACATATGCGCAGGCCGGGCCGTTGTAATCCTTGATGAGCGGGTTGATCTGGAAGCACTCGATGCCCGAGAGCTCCGCGCCCGCGTGGTAGGCCATGGCGTAGCCGTCGCCGGCATTGGTGGGGTTCTCGTAGGTGCCGTAGAGGTACCCGGAGGCGGGCAGCCCGAGGCGGCCGCACGGGCCGGTGGCCAGAATGACGGCCTTCGCGCCGACCGCGACGAATTCACCGGTGCGCGTGTGCAAGGCGGCCGCGCCGACGGCACGCCCGTGCTCGGTGAGCACCCGCACGGGCATCAGCCGGTTCTCGATTCTGATGCGCTCGCGCATCTTCCGCTGCCTCAGCACGCGGTACAGCGCCTTCTTCACGTCCTTGCCCTCCGGCATGGGCAGCACGTACGACCCGGACCGGTGCACCCGGCGCACGGCGTATTCGCCGTAGGCGTCCTTCTCGAACTTCACGCCGTAGCGCTCCAGCCGTTGCACCATGGCGAAGCCGCGGGTGGCGGTCTGATAGATGGTGCGCTGGTTGACGATGCCGTCATTGGCGCGGGTGATCTCGGCGACGTAGTTCTCGGGTTCGGCCTTGCCGGGGATGACGGCATTGTTGACGCCGTCCATGCCCATGGCCAGCGCGCCGGAGTGACGGACGTGCGCCTTCTCCAGCAGCAGTACGTTCGCGCCCGCTTCGGCGGCGGTGAGCGCGGCCATGGTGCCGGCGGTGCCGCCGCCGATCACCAGCACGTCGCAGTCGAGGCGGGTGGTGTCGGCGAGATCGGGGATGTCCATCAGACGGGTACCTCCGTGAGAACGCCCGAATGGTCCAGGGCGGTAATGATTTCGGCTCGCAGGGCGGTGCGGTCCACACCGAGTTCGCGCGGGCGGGGGACGTCGAGGACGGCGCGCAGCGGTTCCCCGGCGCGGCCCAGGACGGCGATCCGGTCGCCGAGCAGCAGCGCCTCGTCCACGTCGTGGGTGACGAAGACGATGGTGGTGGGGTGCGTGCGCGAGGTGTCGATCAGCAGGCGCTGCATGGTGTTCCGCGTCTGGGCGTCGAGGGCGCCGAACGGTTCGTCCATCATGACCGCGCGGGGCGCACCGGCCAGGCCGCGGGCGAGTTGCACGCGCTGGCGCATGCCGCCGGACAGTGACTTGGGCAGGAAGCCGGCGAAGTCGGTGAGGCCGATCTCCTCGATCCAGCGGTCGGCCAGGGCGCGTCGGCCGGCGCGGGGTTCGCCCCGGAGTTTCAGCGCCAGTTCGATATTGGCGCGCACGCTCTTCCAGGGCAGCAGGGCATTGTCCTGGAAGACGACGGCGCGGTCGCGATCGGTGCCGGCCACCTCGACGTCGTCGGCCAGCACCCGGCCGGCGTCGGGGCGCAGCAGCCCGGCCAGGGCGCGCAGCACCGTGGACTTGCCGCAGCCGGAGGGACCGGTGAGGATCAGGATCTCGCCGGGGCGCACCTGCAGCGACAAGTCGGTGATGACCGGGGCGCCGGTGTAGGACAGGCGCAGCCGGTCCAGCGTCAAACCGATTCCAGCGGTGCTCATTTCGCCGTCTCCTGTCCGCGCGGCAGCCAGTGGGTGACGCGCCGTCCGAGCAGTTCCAGGGCGGCGGAGGTGGTGTAGCCGAGCACGCCGATGGTGATGATGCCGACGAAGACGCCCGGGTAGTCGACGATGGTGTACGCCTGCCACGTCCGGTAGCCGACTCCGAGCCGGCCCGAGATCATCTCGGCGGAGACGACGCAGATCCAGGCCACGCCGATGCCGACCGAGAGGCCGCTGAATACGCCAGGCAGGCTGCCGGGCAGCACCACCCGCCACAGCACGTCCCAGCGGGTGCCGCCCTGGGTGCGCACCGATTCCTCCCAGATGGTCGGCAGCGCGCGCACCGCGTGCCGGGTGGCGACCATTACCGGGAAGTAGGCGGCCAGGAAGGTGATGAACACGATGCCAGCCTCGTCGTCCGGGAACAGCAGGATGGCGACGGGCACGATGGCGATGGCCGGGATGGGCCGCGCGAGTTCGGTGAGCGGGCCGAGGATGTCGGCGAACCAGCGCGAACGGCCCAGCGCCACACCGCTGCTCACCCCGAGCACGGCGGCCAGGCCGAAGCCGGTGAGGATACGGATGAGTGACTGGCCGAGGTCGAGGTAGTAGGTGTCGGTGCCCAGCTGGTGCCGGAACGCGTGCACGATCCGGGTGACGGTGGGCAGGGTGTCGAACCGCACCCAGAGCCGGATGTGCTGCGAGGTCAGGAACTGCCAGACCCCGATCGCGACCAGGACCGACAGGATGCGGATCAGCCGCGAGGACCACAACGCCCGTCCGGCGCGCGCCCGAGCGGGGGCGCCCGCCGGCTCGGGAACGGTGCGTACCGCTTCGAGGGGAGCGACGGCGGTGGCACTCATGACCGCACCGCCCCGGCCGTGCCCGGCGCGCTCACTGCCGTACCTCGTTCACCGCGTCGTCGTAGCCGATGGTCTTGCCGCTGGGGTGCTGTGCCAGGTAGCGCTGCACGGCCGCGGGCGTGGAGAACGGCAGGTAGGTGTCGCCGTCGTGCACCCACAGCGCCTTGTCCGCGAACCAGCGGGTGCCGAGCTCGGCGTCGGGAACGTAGGCGGCACGCACCGTCCTGCCCTGTGCGCGCGCCTGTTTCACCGCGCGCAGCAGGCTGGTGGGGTCCGCGGCGGGCTGGGTGGTGTCCTGGCCGGCGAACCAGATCTCGCTCGCCAGTGCGGGATTCGTGACGGACCGCCCGGCGACCGGGTCGGTGCCGGTGATGGGCGCCGGGTTGGCGGTGTTGGCCAGCTCGGCGTCGTAGTTCAGGCCGCGTTCCTGGTAGACCTGCTTCAACGCGGCCGGATCGACGAACCTGTCGATGTCGAGGTCGGCGAAGTCGCCGATCGACTTCAGGTACGGCACATCACCTTTGAACGCGGCGATGAGCGAGGGCTTCAGCGTCGTGTCGAAGGAGGTTCCGCCCGGCCCGTTGTAGAGGTACACGACCTCCGGGGCCAGCCCGGCGTTGTCGGCGACCACCTGCGCCGCGTCCAGGGGGTGCTGGTGGATGAAATCGGTGGCGTCCAGCTGGGCCTGCAGGAAGGCATCGAGCACCTCGGGATGCTGCGCGGCGTAGTCGCGCCGGGCGACCACGCCGTGGAAGGTCGGGACGTTCAGCTCCGCGCCGTCGTAGAGCAGCCTGGCCTTGTTCTGGAAGACCAGCAGCCCGGGCCAGGCCACGAACTGCGACAGCGCCGCCACCTGCCCGGATTCCAGTGCGGAGGAACCGATCTGGGGCTGCTGATTGAGCACCTCGACCCCGGACTTCGGGTCGATACCCGCGCGGGTCAGCGCCTGCACCAGGGTGCCGTGCCCGGCGGAGCCCACGCTGGCCGAGATCTTCTGTCCGGCCAGGTCGTTCAGGGATTGCGCCTTGGAGTCGGGCGCGACCACCACCATGTTGAGCGCGCCCTTGGGGTTGTAGCCGGTGATCGAGACCAGCTCGGTCTTCGATCGCTCGCTCGCCTGGGTGCGGGAGCCATTGATGAGCAGCGGATAGTCGCCCATCGAGCCGATGTCGATCTTCTCCGCCACCATCTGCGCGGTGATGGGCGCGCCGGTGTCGTAGTCCTGCCACTCCACCGCGTACTTCTTGCCGCCCGCGGCGCTCAGGCCGTTCAGGCGCTGCTCCAGAAAGCCCTTGGCCTTCAACAGGGTTCCGGCGGTGACGGTATTGATGGTCTTGGACTGATAGCCGATGACGACCTTGACGGTGTCACCGCCGCCGGTGCTCTCGAGCGAGCAGCCGGATGCGGTCAGGGCGAGTGCGGCGGCCAGGGCGGCCGTGGCGAGTCGGGCGGGGCGGTTCTCACGAAGGGTCGACAGCATGGGTTTTCCTCAACGCAGCAGGTAGGGCATATTGACGGTGACGGCACCGGTGGGACAGCGGGCCGCGCAGGGGCCGCAGTACCAGCACTCGTCGACGTGCATGTACGCCTTGCCGTTGTCCGGGTTGATCGCCAGCGAGTCCAGCGGGCAGATCTCCACGCACAGCGTGCAGCCCTGGATGCACAGTGATTCGTCGATGGTCACGGGCACGTCGGCCCGGTGCTCGACCACAGCCATCTAGATCAACCTCCAGTCGGTGCCCGCTTCGGCACCCGGTGAGCGCTCCGGTGGCCGGATCAGGCTGCCGCGCATGGTGATCCGGTCTCCGCGCATGCGGATGTATTCCAGGTCGACCGGGCGGCCGTCCTCGAGTTTGGTGAGCCGCTCGAGCAGCAGCAGCGCGCCGCCCTCCGGCATCTGCAGGGTCATGGCCGAATGGGCATCGGCGGTAATGGCCTCGAGCGCGAGATCGGCGGATCCGAGCGGTCCGCCGCTGATCTGCTCGATGAGGGCGAAGACGTCATTGGTCTCGAGATCGCGGGTGACGACCTCGTCGCCGATGTCGGGGGCCAGATAGGTGAGGTCCAGGCTCAGCGGCAGGTCGCCGAGGTATCGCAGGCGCTCGATGTAGACGGCCTGTTCGCCGGGTTCGAGCCGCAGCTTGCGGGCGACCGCGGGCGGCGGTAGGAGCCGCCGGGCCACGCGCACCTCGTTGCGGACCTCGCCGTGCCCGCGCAGCGTCTCCTTCAGACCGAGCAGGGCGTCGAGCCCGTGGTCGTACTTGCGCTGGGCGACATGGGTTCCGATCTTGGGGGCGCGTTCGATCAGGCCCTCGTCCTTGAGCAGGGCGAGAGCGTCGCGGATCGTGTTCCGCGACACCGCGAATTCGGCGGCCAGCTCCTGCTCCGGGGACAGCGCGCCTTCGAACGCGCCCGCGTGAATCTGCTGACGCAGCACATCCGCCACCTGACGGGCACGATCGGCGCGGCGCAGGGGTGCGCGCAGCGGTACCGGTTCCGGCGACACCTCGACTCCTCTCAACGCCTTTGACCTGTGGTTTCAGAACTGTAGAGGCGATGCGGGAGGTCACCGGGGCACTCACCGGGTGGACGCGCGGGCGGTGCGTTTCTACGCCGCCCGGCCGTGCGCGCGGCCTGCCGAAATGCCGGTGATTCGAGCTATTGCGCCACCGCGACCCGCGGTGGGGGACTTGGAATCACGCTGAGCGGAATGCGTGCACCGGACCCGGGTCCGGAG
Organism: Nocardia sp. CA-151230; assembly: GCF_050942175.1. Taxonomy (NCBI): domain Bacteria; kingdom Bacillati; phylum Actinomycetota; class Actinomycetes; order Mycobacteriales; family Nocardiaceae; genus Nocardia; species Nocardia sp. CA-151230. The sequence continues at coordinate 263,260 of NZ_CP192061.1, read as the reverse complement.
TGGGGTCGGGACAGGCCCGCTTTTCTCGAGATGCGGGACGGCGACGTGGCGTGCACCACATTTTCCGTCGGCTCCGCACGACCGGGTCGGTGGCGTGAAATATCAACCGGTACAAAAGATTCGGTCACACGGGCGGTGGTTCGGATGGTTTGCAGCCGAGGCGGGCCGACAGGCCGGAGGCTGCCGGGACGGACGCGCGCACCTTCCGTTCGTCGTGATCTGAATGATACTTTGATCCTATGTCTGCCAGTCGCCCTCTCTCCGCGCCGCGGGTCACGTACGTGACCATCGCGCTGGGCGTTCGGCTGCCGCGGCAACGGGAACTGTGTTGTCCCTGCCGTCGCGCAGTCGAGTTCTGACCCGGATCGTTCGAGCATCACCGCCCACCCGGATCCGGGTTCCTCGCTGCACCGCTGATTCCTCCATGTAGGCATTCGTCCCCCTGTCGGCAGGCGGGACCGCAGCAAGGATTGCGAAAAATGTCCAGCCCCACGCTCGAACGTCCCCATACCGCCGTCTCCACCGCGACCGCACGGCTGGCTCCGGCCCGCCCGGCGGTGCCGCCGGAGCTGCGCATCACCGACAATCCGGCGGCCGCCGTGCTGCGCGCCGCCACCCGCGGACCCATCTTCCGCGATATCGCCGCACAGGCCACGGGTCTGAGCATCGCCACCGTGAATCGCCAAGTGTCCGCGCTGCTTTCGGCCGGACTGCTGCGCGAGCGCGCCGATCTGACCGCGTCCGGCGCGGTGGGCCGGCCGCGGGTGCCGTTCGAGGTCGACACCGACACCTACGTGACGCTGGGTGTGCACATCGGCTTCACCGTCACCCGCATCGTGGCCGCGGACCTGTCCGGCCGCATTCTGGGCGGACTCGAAATCGCCACGCCCCAAACTGGTCAGGACGCGGCGCTGACCATAGTGGCCCGCAGCGCCAAGGCGTTCCTGGACCGGCTGCCGCGGCGGCGGCCGCTGTGGACCGGCGTGGCACTGGCCGGGCGGGTGGATCCCGCCGCGGGCGTGGTGGACCATCCCCGCCTGGGCTGGCAGGCCGCGCCGGTGGCGGCGGTCTTCAGCAGCGTGCTGGATCTGCCGGTCTCGGTCTCCGCGCACGTCGAGGCGATGGCGGCGGCGGAGCTGCTGCTCACCCCGCGCGAGCCGGGCGAGGAGACGCGACCGGGCAGCAGCCTGTTCGTCTACGCCCGCGAAACCGCGGGTGTGGCAGTGACATTGCACGATCGGGTGCACACGCCCGCCAACGGACCCGGCTCGATCGCGCACCTGCCGACCGGTTCGGAGGTGGATTGCACCTGCGGCCGGCGCGGCTGCTTGGAGGCCGCCATCGGTGAGCGTGCCCTGCTGGAGCGCGCGGTGCGCAAGGGCGTGCTGCCCAAGCCGGAGGCCCCGCGCCGCCCGGCGATCACCGATCTGTACCGGGCCGCGGACTCGGGCAATGCCGCCGCCCGTGACCTGCTCATCGAGCGGGCCGAAATCCTGGGCCGTACAGCGGCTCTGGTGCGCGACATGTTCAATCCGGACCGGGTGGTGCTGGGCGGTCAGGCGTTCACCGGCTGGCGGCCCGGCATGGAACGGGTCGCCAAGTCCTTCGCGGAGTCGACCACCCTGCCCGCGGCGGATCTGCGGATCAGCCGATTCGGCGGACGGGTGCAGGAATTCGCGGCGGCGGTGACCTCGGTGAGCGTGTTCTACGCCGATCCGCTGTCGGCCATGCGCCGGGCCACTCGGACCCGCTAGCCCGATACGACGAAATCCCCGCCGGTGCATCCGGCGGGGATTTCCTTGTGTCCGAAGGGGGTCGGGCCGGACGGTCCACGGTCCGGCCCGGCCCCCGGTCCCGCACGCACGCGAGGCCCTTGCGCGCGCTGCGGGTTTCCCCGCCGCCCGCCCCGGAGTCCCCTTCCGGGCGGGCAGCGGTGGTCTCAGGCGGCGCGCGCCTGCGGGGACAATCCCCACTCGCGAGCCAGCAGACGGTGCGAGTTCACCCGGTCTTCGTGGTCGAAAGTCACGCTGGTGACCAGGATTTCGTCCGCTCCGGTGAGCCGCTGGAGAGCGCGCAGGCGCTCGACGACGGTGGCCGGGGAGCCGACGAACTGGGTGGTGACCCGGTCGTCGACCAGGCGGCGCTGCTGGTCGGACAGCGGCGGCGCGGTGTCGGGATCGAGGTATTCCGCCGCGCCCGCACCGCTGCGAATGCTGTAGACCCAGTGGCCGTAGGTGGCGGCCAGGCGCTGGGCGGTCGCGTCGTCCGCGGCGACCACCACATCGGCGGAGACCACCAGGTACGGGCGCGGGAAGCGGGCGGACGGGCGGAAGGCCGCGCGGTAGGCCTCGACGGTCTCCACGACGGTGCCCGGCGAGACGTGATAGTTCGCCGCGAACGGCAGGCCCAATCGCCCTGCCAGCTGCGCACTTTCACCACCGCTGCTGCCGAACAGCCAGGGCTGCACGTCGGCTCCCTCGCCGGGGACGGCGTGCAGCTCGACGCCGTCGGGCGTGACATGGGTGCCGTCGAGCAGCGCGAGAATCTCCGCGATCTGCTCGGTGTAGGGCAGCGGTTGCGCGCCCGGCAGGTGCAGCGCGCCCAAACCCGCTCGCACCCTCGAGAAGTCGAGCAGCTGGCCGGGGAAGAACGGGGGCGGGATGACCACGCCGTCGCGTACCTCGGTGGGGCGATCCGGCGCGGGCACCGGCGGCACACCCGCCGACCGTACCTGGTCCGCACGGTGACCGGAGCGCCCCAGCCCCAGATCCAGCCGGCCCGGGTAGAGGGCGTCGATGGTGCCGAAGGCCTCCACCACCGAGATCGAGGTGTGGTGCCCGAGCTGCACGGCCGCCGACCCGACGCGAATGGATTCGGTTGCGGCGGCGATCAATCCGATGAGGGTGGTCGGCGCGGCACCGGCCACCTTCACGAAGTGGTGCTCGGCGACCCAGAACCGGTGATAGCCGAGGCGTTCGGCCTGCCGGGCCAGATCGATGCTGTTGCGTACCGCCTGCTGCGGTGTGGAGCCCGCGCTGATCGGGGCCAGATCCAGGACGGATAGCGGAATGGTCATGCGGTGTGCTCCTTCCGCGGATCCTGTTCGCCCGCTTCGACAGCCAGCGGGAGCCGATTCTCGGCCGGGGCGACCGGGCAGGTGGCGTAGTCGGTGAACGCGCAGGGCAGATTGACCGCGCGATTGAAATCGAGGACCACGGTGCCGTCGGCGGCGGGCCGGGACAGATCCAGCCGCCGCACGCCGCCGTAGGTGGTGACGCCGCTGGTGGCGTCGGTGAAGAGCACGTGCAGGCCGCGCGTCTGGTTGCCGAAAACGACGAGCTGCCGCTGCTCGCCGTCCAGTTCGACGGTCACGGTTCCGGTGGCGGTGTGGTGGTGTTCGAGGCCCTCGACCACCGCACCCGTGGTGACCACCCGGGCCACCTCGAAGGGTTCGAACCGGCCGGTCACGACCCAGCCCGGATCCGGCCGGTAGACCGGGATCTCGGTGAAGGCCGCCAGAGCCGGCGACGCGGGATCGTGGACGCGCAGCGCTAACTGCCCGGTCCGGCGGATCACCTCGATGACGCGGTCACCGGTGCGGACCTCGAGGCCCGGGGCGCCCTCGCCGGGGGTGAGCACCGCCGAACCGGCGAGTGCCGCGCCGTTCAGCAGCAGCTGCCCGGCCTCCTCGGATTGCACTGTCACATGGACGTTTTCGCCGTCGGCGCGCCAGCGACCGGGCAGGCCGTCGACGGTCTCGTCGTGTTCCCCGAGCCAGTGCAGGCCGGTCAGACTGAGCCAGCCCAGCGGTTGGCGGGCCCAGGCGGCGCGTTCGGCGCGGAACGTGGCCCACTGCTGGTCGAATTCGGTGGCGGTGGCGGTCATGAGGCGCGGACTCCTTCGGTGCCGTGGTGGGGGGTGGCGCAGACCCAGGTGGTCACGCAGGGTCGCGCCGGTGTACTCGGTGCGGAAGCTGCCCAGGGACTGCAGTTCCGGGACGACCTTCTCGACGAACTCGTCGAGACCGGTCGGTGTGAGATGTGGGACCAGCACGAAACCGTCGGCGGCATCGGACTGGACGTAGTGGTCGATCTCGGCGGCCACCTGCCGGGGCGTGCCCACGAACTGCTGCCGGGCGCTGGTGGCGATGATGAGCTCGCGAATGGAGAGCTTCTCGGCCTCGGCCCTGGCCCGCCACGCCTCGGCGATGGCGCGCGGATCGCGAGCGTGCCGGACCCGGCCGCGGGTGATGTTCACATCCTCGACCGGATCGAGGTCCGGCAGCGGGCCGTCCGGATCGTAGGCGGAAAGGTCACGGCCCCAGACCTGTTCGAGGAAGGCGATGGCGGTCTGCGGTGTCACCTGCTGCCGGCGGATGTGGTCGGCGCGTTCGGCCGCGTCGGCCGCGGTGTCACCCAGCACGAACCCGGCCGCGGGCAGGATCTTCAGATCGTCGCGACCGCGGCCGTACTTGGCGAGCCGGTCCTTCACATCCCGGTAGAACAGCTGCCCGTCCTCGAGCTCGCCGTGCGCGCTGAAGATGACATCGGCCTTGGCGGCGGCGAACTCGCGGCCCTCGTCGGAGTCGCCGGCCTGGATCTGCACCGGATAGCCCTGCGGACTGCGTGGCAGCACGAACCGGCCGTCGATCTCGAACTGATCGCTGCTGAAGTGCACCTCGGGCACGGGCCGGGCGAAAAACCCGCGCTCCCGGTCGATCACGAGGGCGTCGGCGGGCCAGCTGTCCCACAGCGCGCGGGTGGCGTCGACCACCTCGTGCGCGCGGGTGTACCGCTTGGCGTGTTCCAGATAGCCGCCGCGCCGGAAGTTCTCGCCGGTGAAGGCATCCGAGGAGGTCACCGCATTCCAGGCGGCGCGGCCGCCGGACAGGTGGTCCAGCGTCCCGAATTGCTTCGCCAGCTCGAAGGGTTCGTTGTACGTGGTGTTGATGGTTCCGGCCAGGCCGAGCCGGTCGGTGACCGCGGCCAGCGCATTGAGCACCGTGAAGGTGTCGGGGCGGCCCACCACATCCAGGTCGTGGATGCGGTCGCGGTGTTCGCGCAGGCGCAGGCCCTCGGCCAGGAAGAAGAAGTCGAACAGCCCGCGCTCGGCGGTGCGCGCCAGGTGCACGAAGGAGTCGAAATCGATCTGGCTGCCCGAGTCCGGGTCGGTCCAGACGGTGTGGTGGTTGACGCCCGGGAAGTGGGCGGCCAGGTGAATCTGCTTGCGTATCCGCTGATCCGGCATGATGGCTCCTCAGGCGTGGGCGGTGACGTGCGCGCCACCGGCGTAGCGGCCGGCCGGACGCGGCAGGCCCAGACGCTCGCGCAGGGACGGGGCGAGAGCGGACAGGTGCGGCAGGGCGGCGGCCAGCGCCAGCGGGCGCAGCACCACACCGTCTGCCGCGCAGTCGCTTTCGATGCCGCGCAGCAGGTCGCGGAGTTCGGCGGTGGTGCCGATGTGGAACACCGTCGCCGGGGCCGGGGTGGAGATCCAGTCCTCCAGCTGGGCGACGTCGGCGGCGGCCGCGTCCACGGTGTCCGCCAGCTGGATGTCGATATCGAGCAGCACCCGGACCCGGTTGGGGTCGCGCCCGGCGGCGGCGACCGCGGAGCGCAGTTCGGCGCGGGTGGCGGCGGCGGTCGCGAGATCCGGTACGGCAATGCGGATCAGGTCGGCGCGGTGCACGGCCACCCGGGTGCTGTGCGGATCAGCCGCGCGCACCGCCACCGGCGGCTGCCCCTGCGGCGGACGCGGGGTGATGGACGGGCCCTTCACCGAGAAGTGCTCACCGGCGAAGTCGATGTAGTGCAGTTTGTCGCGGTCGATGAAGCGGCCGGTGGAGGTATCGCGGATCTCGGCGTCGTCCTCCCAGCTGTCCCACAGCCGCGACACCACCTCGACGGCCTCGTCCGCCTCGCGCCAGCGGGAGCGGTCGTCCTGCTCCGGCTCGCGGCCGAACAGGGCCGCCTCCCCCGCCGACACGGTGACCTCCCAGCCCGCCCGGCCCTTCGTGGCGAAGTCCAGGCTGGCAATGGCTTTGGAGAGGTGGAAGGGCTCGGTGTGGGTGACCGACGCCTGCGGGATCAGGCCGATGCGCCGGGTCTGCGCGGCGGCGCGCGCGGCCACCGCCACGGCGTCCAGGCGGCCGATCGCACCCGCCGGTTGCAGGCTGAATCCATCGGGCAGGAATGCGAGATCGAGGCCCGCGTCCTCGGCGGCCCGCAGCGCGCCCACCCAGTAGCGGGCATCGAAGAGGTCCTCGGCGTGGGAGTCGGCGCGCCGCCAGGAGGCCGGGTGCACGCCGGTGCCGGACAGTTCCAGGCCCAGCAGCAGCGGAGTGAGATGCGGCATCAGGCTGTCCTTTCGAGCGGAAGGGGAACCTCGGGCGGGGTCGCCCGGGGGACGGCCGCGAGCAGCTCGCGGGTGTAATCGTTCTGCGGATTGCCGAAAAGCTCGGCCGCGGTGCCGGTTTCGACCACGCACCCCTGGCGCATGACGGCAACACGGTCGGCCAGGCGGCGGACCACGGCCAGGTCATGGGAGATGAACAGGTAGGCCAGGTCCAGGTCGGTTTGCAGCCGTTCGAGCAGATCCAGGATCTGGGCCTGCACCGAGACGTCCAGTGCCGACACCGGTTCGTCGAGGACGAGCAGGTCCGGGCGCAGGGCCAGGGCGCGGGCGATGGCCACGCGCTGCCGCTGGCCGCCGGAGAGTTCGGCGGGGCGGCGATCCAGGTAGGCGCCCGGCAGCGCGACCTGGTCCAGGAGTTCGGCGGCCGTCGCACGGCGGGACCGGCGATCGCCGATTCCGAACGCCTGCAAGGGCTCCGACACGATCGTGCCGATGCTCAGCTTGGGGTTCAACGACACGTACGGGTTCTGATAGACGACCTGGACGCGGCGGCGCAGCGCACGCAGCCCGGCCCCTTTCAGCGCGGTGATGTCCTGTCCGTCGAAGGTGACGGTGCCCGCGTCCGGTGCGGCCAGCCGGGCGATGATGCGGGCGGTGGTGGACTTGCCCGAACCGGATTCGCCGACCACGGCCAGGGTTTCGCCGCGATTGATCTCCAAGGAGACGTCGTCGACCGCGGTGACCGTGAAATCCCTGGTGACGCGGAAAGATTTGCGCAGCCCGGTCGCCGACACCAGCGGCGTCGCGTGCTCGCGGGCGGGGCGCGGATGCTGATCGCGATCGAGGGTGGGGGCGGCGGCGATCAACCGCTTCGTGTATTCGTGCTGTGGATTGCCCAGTACCTCTGCCGCCGTGCCCGTTTCGACGATCAGTCCGTTCTGCATGACCGCGATGCGGTCCGCGCGTTCGGCGGCCACCGCCAGGTCATGGGTGATGAGCAGGACCGCCGTACCGGATTCCGCGGTGCGCTGCGCGAGGTGGTCGAGAATGCGGCGCTGCACGGTGACGTCGAGAGCGCTGGTCGGCTCGTCGGCGATCACCAGTTCGGGGCCACAGGCCAGGGCGATGCCGATCAGCACGCGCTGGCGCTGGCCGCCGGACAGGTCCTGGGGATATTGCCCGGCCCGCACCTCCGGCCGATCCAGCCCGGCCTGCTCCAGAATCCGCACCGCCTCGATCCGGGCGGTGCGGCGATCCGCCCGGCCGTGAATGCGCAGCACCTCCCCCACCTGATCGCCGATGCGCAGCACCGGATTCAGCGAGGTGCCCGGGTCCTGGGGGACCAGGCCGATGCGCGCACCCCGGATTCGCTGCAGCGCCCGCTGCGAGGCGTGCTCGAGGCGCTCGCCGGCGAAGCCGATCGCACCCGCCGTGATCCGGCCGCCGCTCAGCAGCCCGATCACCGCGTGCGCGAGAGTCGACTTGCCCGAACCGGATTCGCCCACCAGCGCGACCGTCTCACCGCGCCGCACCTCCAGCGAGACACCGCGCACGGCAGCCGTCGTCCCGGTGCTGCCGCGGTATTCGACCTGCAGCCCCTCGATACTCAACAGCAGATCGGTCATCGGACACCGTCCTTCTGCAGTGCCCGGGCAATGCGCTGGGTGGACAGCACCAGCACGACGATCACCAGCCCGGGCATGGTCGTCAGCCACCACGCGGTGGCCAGGAAACCGCGGCCGTCGGACACCAGCGACCCCCATTCCGGCGTCGGCGGCACCGCGCCGTAACCGAGGAAGCTCAGCGAGGCCACGAACAGCACCGCGACCCCGAAGTCCACCGCCGCCAGCGCCGCCACCGGACCGTAGGCATTGCGCAGCACATGACGGAACAGCACCGTGTGCCACCGCACCCCGGAGGCGAAGGCCGCCTCCACATACGGGGCCCGCCGTACCCGCAGCACCTCGCCCCGCATCACCCGCGCGAACCGGGCGATGAGCGAAACACCCACGGCGATGGCCACATTGCGGGTGCCCAGCCCCAGCACGGTGATCATGGCCAGCGCGACCAGCAGATCCGGTATGGACAGCAACACGTCGACCACCCGCATGATCGCCGTGTCCACCGCGCCGCCCGCCGTGCCCGCCACCAACCCCAGTAGCGAGCCCACGATCAGCCCGAGCAGCACCGCGAACACGGTCGCGCTCACCGAGAGACCGGTTCCGTGCACCACGCGGGCGTACAGGTCCCGTCCGAGATTGTCGGTGCCGAACCAGTGCCCCGCGCTGGGCCCGCGCAGCTTCTGTGCCGGCACGCCGTGCAGGGGATCGCTACCGGCGAATACCGCCGGCGCGACCGCCCACGCCAGCACCAGGAGCACCACGGCACTCGCCGCCAGCAGCCCGAGATGCCCACGCAACCACGCGGCAGGCGCCGGCCGCTGGAGCAGGTCCTCACGCATCGGACGCCTCCTCTTCTCCGACCCAGTAGGCGATGCCGGGATCGAGGAGCGGGTGGGTCAGGGTGATGACGCGCAGCCGGGAGCGCGGGCCGGAGGGAACGCGCAGGTGGTCCCGCAGGTTCCGGATCAGGTGAGCGGGCAGGAGGTCAGACATGGGCGCGCTCCTTGCGGGTATCCCGGTGCGCCACACGGGGATCCAAGAGTGGATAGGCGAGGTCGATGAGGAGGTTGACCGTGACGAAGACCAGCGCGGCGAACACGACGATGCCCTGCACCACCGGAATGTCCTGGTTCAGCACCGATTCCTGGGTGAGGCGGCCCAGTCCCGGCCGGGAGAACACGGTCTCGGTGACGACCGAGCCCGCCAGCACCTGGCCGACCCACAGGCCCGCCACCGTGAACGCGGGGGTCGCGGCGGGCCGCAGCACGTGACGCAGCTGCACCCACCAGCGCGACGCGCCCTTGGCGAAGGCGACCACCACGAACGGCTGCCGCCAGGTGGCGACCAGGCTGCTGTAGAGCACCTGGGCGATCACCGCGCCGACCGGGATGGCGATGGTGACCGCGGGCAGGATGGTGCCGCTGAATCCGGTTCCGCCGAGCGCGGGCACCAACCGCAGCCGGAACGAGAACAGCTGCAGCAAAAGCAATCCCACCCAGAAGCCGGGCATGGAAGCCCCGATCGGCGGCAGCGCGGTGAGCAATCCGCGCAGCCAGGGCCGCTCGGTGTAGGCGGCGGCCAAGGCGAGACCGGTACCACCGAGCGCCGCCAGCAGCAGGCCGAGCCCGGCCAGCGCGAGGGTCGAGGGCAGCGCCTCGGCCACGGCGCGGGCGACGGTCTGGCCGCTGAAGATGGAATGGCCCAGGTCACCGCGCACCCCGTGGGTGAGCGCCGTCCAGTACTGCGCCCAGAGCGGTTGGTCCAGGCCGTATCTGGCCCGCATCTCCGCTATTGCCGCCGCGTCCACGGGGGTGCCGGTGGCGGTATTGGCGGCTATCTCCACCGGATCGCCCGGCAGCAGGTACAGCACCACGAACGACAGCGTGAACGCCGCCCACAGCACGCCTACCGCCTGGAGCACCCGTCCGATCACGTAGCGGCCCATGGAATTACCGCTGCAGCCAGGTGTCGTGGAACTGCAACCGGGCCGACGCCTCGAACTTCACCCCGGCCACGCCCTTGCCCACGCCGATAGCCTGGGACAGCTCGATGGTCGGAATCCACAGGCCCTGGTCGAGCACCGCGGTCTGGGCGTCGCCGATGATGCGGGCCCGCACGCCCGGGTCGGTCGCCGACAGCTGCTGGGCCAGCAGGGAGTCCAGCGGTTCGGCCGGGCCGCGGAAGTTCAGGTTGCGCTGGTCCACCGCGAAGGCGGTGCGCAGGATGTCGCCGTCGGCACGGGTGGAGTTGTAATAGGTGAAGTCGAAGTCCCTGTTGTTCTGGCGCGCATTCGATTCCGCCACCGACAGCGGCTCCAGGCGGAGGTCGAAACCGACGGCCCGCAACTGCTGCTGGGTCAGTTCGAGAATGGCCTGATTGCCCGCGAAGACCGCGGAGAAGATGACGCCCGCGGCGAGCCGCTGACCGTCCTTGACTCGGATGCCGTCCGCACCGGGTACCCAGCCCGCCTGGTCGAGCAACTTCTTCGCCGAGTCCGGGTCGAACTTCACGCGCGCCGAAAGATCCACATAGCCGGGTGTTTTGGAGGCCAGGACGCTGCTGGCGACCTTGAACTGCGGCCCCAGCACGGTGTCCACCAGTTCCTTGCGATTGATGGCGGGCACCAGCGCCGCCCGTACCGCGGGATCGCGCAGCGGGCCGCGGGTGACATTCGCCTGGAGACCGAACGGGACACCCGGATTCGCGGTGAACTGCACCCGGCCGCCGCCCGCCTCGATCTGCGAGACGTCCTGTGGCAGCGCGTCACTGATCGCATCGAGCTGGCCGGAGGCCAGACTACCGGTCCGGACCCCGGATTCGGGGACCACCGTGAATACGATCTTGTCCAGGTGGGCCTCGCCCTGAGTGGCGAAAACCGCGGAGCCCCAGGCGTATCCGGCGCGCTTGACCAGGGTCGCGGAGGCGTTCTGCTTCCATTCGGCGTAGGTGAACGGGCCGCTGCCGATATTGGCGCCCAGGCAGCGGTCCTCCGCGGACTTCGCGACGGTGGCGTCGGACTGGATGCCCAGCTGCGGTGTCGAAGTCGCCTGCAGGAACTGGGCGTTCGGTGCGGTGAAATCCACCCGGACCGTGTGCGGATCCACCACCGTGCTGCCGGTGTATCCGACCAGATAGCTCGCGCCCAGCTGCGCTTTCACCCCACCGAGCGCGACGATGGAATCGAAGTTCTTGCGCACCGAGTCCGCGGTGAGCGGGGTGCCGTCGCTGAAGGTAATGCCGTCCTTCAGGTGGAACGTGAACGACTTGGCGTCCGGGGAAACCGTCCAGCTGTCGGCCAGCCACGGCTTCAGCGCACCGGTTTCCGGGTCCTGATCGACCAGTGAGTCGACAATCTGCCGGGTAACGTAGATGGTCTGATTCGTCCCGGACTGCGCGGGATCCGAGCAGGTCGGGGCCGACGACAGACCGTAGCGCAGGGTGCCGCCGGACTGCGGCGGGCCCGACGGCTCGCCGTTGCCGCCGGCGGTACCGCCGCCACCGCACGCGGTCAGCGCGAGGGTGGCGGCCAGCGCGCCCGCGAGCGCCAGGGGACGGGTCGCGCGGGCGGCGAGGGGGTGATTCATGCGGGGTCTCCGGACGGGTAGCGATCGCCGCCCAGCGGGCGGCTCGGAATGCGGTGGCGCAGTTCGGATGCGACCTCGGCCTGGAACAGCTCGAGGCTCTCGCGATGCTGGGCCTCGGTGCGGCCGTCGGCGTCGGCGCTCAGGTGGATCACCTCGTGGCCGAACCGCTCGTGGTAGCGGCTCATCTTGTCCAGCACCTGTTCCGGGCTGCCGATGAGCGCCGAGGAGCGTTCGGCGAAATCCTCCACCGTTTCGAAGACGATGGGCACGCCGAATTTCCGGGCCACGGCCTGACGGGCCTCGAAGACCGGGCGATACAGGTCCACCGCCTGCTGCGAGGTCCGGGTCACCAGAAAGCCCGCCGTACCCGCGCCCACCAGCGCCTCGGCCGGATCGTGCCCATAGGCCGCCCAGCGTTCCCGGTAGTGGTCCACCAGTTCGGCATACGGCTCGATCGGATAGGTGACATTGGCCGAGAACAGCGGATCCCCGTGGAGCGCCGCGTAATCCGCGGATTCCCGGCTGGTCGCGCTGCCGTGCCAGATGCGCAGGCGCGGCTGCAGCGGCCGGGGCAGCGCCTTGGCCTCGGTCAGCGCCGGCCGGAAGCGGCCGGACCAGGAGACACTGTCGCTGTCCCACAGCTTGCGGAACAGCTCGTAGCCCTCGCGATTGCGATCCCACTGGTCGTCGGTGGTGACGTGGAACAGCTTGGCCTGCGCCGCGCCATTGCCTTTGCCGATGATCAGTTCCAGGCGCCCGTCGGAAAGGTTGTCCAGGGTGGAGTAGTCCTCGAACGCGCGCACCGGATCCAGCAGGCTCAGCGTGGTGACACCGGTGAACAGGGCAAGGCGCGAGGTGACCGCGGCGATATGGCTCAGCACCACCGGCGGCGCGGCGGAGATGAACGGATCCTCGTGCCGCTCCCCCACCGCGAAGCCGTCGTAGCCGAGGTCCTCGGCCAGCCGGGCGCTGTCGACCACGCGGCGCAACCGCTGGCGGGGCGTCTCGGCAGTGCCCGTCACCGGATCGGGGGTGTGCGTGATCAGGGTCAGGAGCAGGAATTTCATGCCGGGACCGCCTCGGTGTCGCCGGAGCGCTCGCCGGCGACGACGTACTTCTCGAACGGGTGCACGTGCCCGACCTCCTTCACGATGTCGCGCGGCAGCGCGGTGTAGCCCGCGGCCGTGTACAGCGCGACGGCCTCCGGCTGACGCGGACCGGTGGTCAGGTAGATGCGCCGGTAACCGCGCCGGGCGATCTCGGCCTCCAGCTGCTCCAGCACGAACCGGCCCAGCCCCCGGCGGCGGTGCGCGCTCGATGTCCAGATCCGTTTCAGCTCCGCGGTTTCCGCGTCGAAGCGCTGGAAGGCGCCGCCCGCCACCGGTTCGCCGTCCTCCACCACGATCAGCAGATCGCCGTGCGGCGGCGCGAAATGGCCGGCCGAATAGCCGGTCAGATCCGCGTGCACCTCACCCGGGGTACGGCCGTAGCGGCTGCTGTATTCGATGGCCAGCTCCGCCAGCAGCGGCGCGGCCAGCGGATCGTGCTGTGCGACGTGGAATACGGTGCGCGACACGCTCATCCCTTCTTCTTGGGTAGTCCGGGCGGATTGATCCGCGACTGCTGCACGGCCTCGTTACCGAGGCCCCAGCGGTCGAGGACCTGTTTGTAGGTCCCGTGGTCGATGGCGTACTGGATGGCCTGCCGCACGGGGCCGATCAGCCCGTTGTCCTTGCGGGTGAGTGCCGCGATCTCGGCCTGCAGTGCGTCTCCCGCGCCGGACCAGGTGGTGAGCACCTTGTTGCCGGTCGTCGCGGAGTGATACTGCGCCGCCGGGTTGGGACCCACGTAGCCGTCGATCCGGCCGGAGGACAGCGCCAGGTAGTAATCCGAGGGCTGCTGGTAGTAGGCGAGTTCCAGCCTGGGCAGGCCCTCGGCCACGTTCTGGTCGTTCCAGGCCACCAGCAACTGCTCCTGATTGGTACCGGAGGTGACGCCGATCTTCTTGCCCGCCAGTGACTTCGGGTCCTGATAGGTCCAGGTCGAATCCTTGGGCACCTCCAGGGCGATATCGTCCTTGCGGTAGGTGGCGAAGTCGTACTTCTCCTTGCGTTCCTCGGTGACCGTGACATTGCTGACGAACAGGTCGACCTCGCCGGAGTCGATCTTCACGAAGTTCTGTGCCCAGTCCGCGTTCCGGCGCTCCACCTTCAGGCCGAGAATGTCGGCGATCAGCGTGGCGACATCCACCTCGGAGCCGATGACGGTGCGATCGTCGGTGGCATAGAAGCCCAGCGGCGGCGTCGCGCCGACAGTGCCGGTGACCACCAGCGTGCCGCGGTCGCGAATGGTCTGCGGGACCTGTGCGGCAATCGAATCCACCTTGTCGGCGTGAATGCGCCCCTTCTGCTCCGGTGACAGGTCATAGGTCAGGCCGTTCACACTGCGCGTGTCGCTGGTGCCGCCATCACCCTTGCCACAGCCGCCCACCAGCAGACTCAGCAGGGTGACGGCGATCAGGGTTCGGGTCCGTCTGCGGCGGCTCGCCAGGGACATGGGCTTTTCCTTACCTAGTGGGAACACGTCAGAGGACGTGCGCGAGAAAGGCTTTGGTGCGCGGGTGCGACGGGTTGTCCAGCACCTGCGCGGGCGGACCCTGCTCGACGATGCGGCCGGCGTCCATCAGCACCACGGTGTCGGCGACCTCGCGGGCGAACCCGACCTCGTGGGTGACGATCACCAGGGTCGAACCGCCGCGCGCCAGATCCTCGAGGACATCGAGAACTTCACCGACCAGCTCCGGATCCAGCGCGGAGGTGGGCTCGTCGAACAACACCACCTCCGGCCGCAGAGCCAGCGCCCGCGCGATGGCCACGCGCTGCTGCTGCCCACCCGACAGCCGGCTCGGATACTCGTCCGCCTTGTCCGCCAGGCCGACCCGCGCCAGCAGTTCCAGCGCCTCGGCGTTCACCTCGGCCCTGGAGCGCCGCTGGGCGGCCACGGGCGCGAGCGCCACATTCTCCCGAACCGTCAGGTGCGGAAAGAGATTGAAGTTCTGGAACACGAATCCGATGCGCGCCCGCTGCTTCAGGATCTCGCGCTCGTGCAGCTCGTACAGCTTGCCGCCCTTGCGCCGATAGCCGACCAGCTCGCCGCCGACCCGGACGGTGCCACCGTCCACCTGCTCGAGGTGGTTGATGGTGCGCAGCAGCGTCGATTTGCCCGAACCCGACGGGCCCAGGATCACCGTCACCTCGCCGGGACGCACCGCCAAGTCGATGCCCGAGAGCACTTCATTGCGGCCGAAGGACTTTCGGATGCCACGCAATTCGATCGCGAACTCGGTCATCGCCGATCACCGGCCTTCGAACGACGGCCCTTAGAGAAGTGCCGCTCGATATAGAACTGAATGACGCTCAGCACGGTGGTCAGCAGGATGTACCAGACCGTGGCCACCATGAGCAGTGGCACCACCCGGCCATTTCGGCCGTAGATGACCTGCACCTGATAGAACAGTTCGGCAATCGCCATCGTCGACACGATCGAGGTGCCCTTGAAGAGGCTGATCACCTCATTGGCGGCATTCGGCAGAATTCCGCGCATCGCCTGGGGCGCAACGATCGTGAAGAACTGCCGCCGCCACGGCAGGCCCAGCGACCGGGCCGCCTCCCACTGGCCCTCATCCACCGAGATGATCCCGGCCCGGATGATCTCCGCCGAATACGCGGCCTGATGCAGCGCCAAACCGACGACGGCCGCCGTGAATCCGCTGATCACGCCATTGGTCTGGAACCGCGCGAACTCCGGCCCGAACGGAATGCCCAGCGACAGCGTCTTGTACAGGTAGGCCAGATTGAACCAGAAAAGCAACTGCACGATCAGCGGGATCGACCGGAAAGCCCAGACATAGGTCCACGCGATCGCCTGCAGCACCGGGTTCTTCGACAACCGGCCCACGGCCAGCCAGACACCGAGGAAGAATCCCAGCAGCGTGCCCCAGAAGGTCAGCTCCAGCGTCACCTTCAGCGCCGACAACACCGACTTCGCGGTGACATACTGCGCGAAGGTTCCCCAGTCCCAGCCCGGATTGGTGATCAGCCCGTGCGCGAACTGCGCGACCAGCACCAGCGCGATCACCGCGGTGACCCAGCGCCACGGGTGGCGGGCGCGGACGACGGGCAGATCCCCGCCGTGGTGTTCGGCTTCGGGCTCCGTCTGCGTGGGCGCCGCCAGCGTACTCATGGATTCGTCCTCCATCGGTCCCGGCGGAAGCACCCGCACCACGTGCGCGGGGGTTGCTGCGATGTCTGCGAGCCGGGTCTCTCGATCGCTCTGGATGGTGTAGACGACACTACGAATTCCGGCGGCGCATGTCGCCGGTCCCGATCAACGTGAATTCAATTGCATGACAGTCGTTTTCCGGAATTCCGGTGGAAACGGGGAAATCAGCCCGCGGCCTCGTCGCGATCGGGGGACGGGTCGTAGAGGGCGCGGAAGCCGCTGCGGTGGAAGACCAGCGGCTCGGAATCGGGGTGCGTGCCGAGCCGGTGCACCCGCAGCAGAACCACCGCGTGATCACCGGCCGGAACCTGTTCGTACACCGAGGTTTCCAGCCACGCCGTGGCCCCGGCGACGAAGGCCGCGTTCCCGTTCCCGGCGTGCAGGTCGACGTTGCGGAAGCGGTCTCCCCGCCGCGAGCTCAGCCCGCGCGCCGCCGGCTCCTGCTCGCTGCTGAGCAGGCTCAGGCCCAAACGGCTCGCCTGTTCCAGCCGCGGCCAGGTCTCCGACGAATACTGAATGCAGATCGACACCAGCGGCGGGTCCAGGGACACCGGCACGAAGGTGCTCGCCACCAGGCCGTACGGTGTCCCACCGATGCGTGCGCACACGGCCACCACCCCGCTGGGAAAGTGCGAAAAGGTCCGCCGCAGATCGGTCCCGTCGACCGGAGTGAGCGCGGCAGCCGCGCCGTGAATCGAGGTCAGCTCGCCCATCACCCCACTCCAGCACCGCTGTACACGCCGCGACAGGATTGCATTCACCTCGATTGCAAGTCGGCGGCCGTGGTCCCGCCGCGGGACAATGCGAAACCCCCGCCCGGCAGGCGCCGGACGGGGGTCGGGGATCCTCGCGATGGTTACTTCGGCGCCTCGATGTGCGGCTGGTTGATGGTGACGAAGTAGTTGTAGGCCGCGGCGATGGCGACCGGTGCGGTCACGAACAGCTGACCCGCCAGGGTGCCCAGGAAGCCGACAGTCGTAATGCCGACGACGCAACCGAGCAGCGGGCCCGCACCGAACAGGGTGGCCAGCGCACCGGTCACCGCGAGACCGAGGACCGCACCCGCGACACAGCCGATGGCCGCGCCACCGATACCGCCGACCAGGGTGCCGATGGTGGCACCGGTGGCGATGGTGTCCTTCATACGGTTCCAGGCGGCCTGCTCACGGTCGTAGTCCGACTTCCAGGGAGCCTGATCCTCGTAGGGCAGGTTGACATCCTTGGCCTGGTCGACCGGCTTGTAGACCGCGTGGTCCATATCGAACTGCGGGGTCAGAGTCGCGGTGTGGTCGGCGATGTCCGCCGCGATGGGGAACTCGAATTCATCCACCCGGAAGGACAGCGGCGTGCTCGCGACAACAGTGCCGTTGGCGGCCTTGATCTCGAAGTTGCCGTTCTCGACAACCATGGAACCTGCATCCGTGCGGATGACGGTATTGGTGTCGGAAGTCGTTGCGGCGTAGTCGATCACGCCATTGTCGGCGGCGGGGGCCGCGTTGACGGTGCCGGCGGTGACGCCCATGGCAGCGATGACCAACGCCGCGGTCGCGGCGAAATTCTCGAAGCGCATTTTCCTTTGTTTCCTCATCAGGCAGTCCGCAGATATGGACCGAATGATCGAAACGGGCCGACGCGAACGAGATATGTATCCGGGGTGCTGGCCCGGTGAACAGTTGAAATGGGAAACCCGCCCGGCCATACGGCCGAGCGGGCTGTCCCGATGAGGTATTTGCTGATGCCTATAGAGCCCCTCGCTCTGATAGAACCGCGCTCTTACTTGGCCGGAGCCGGAGCGGTGACGTGCGGCTGGTTGATGGTGGTGAAGTACTGGACCGCGGCGGCGATCGCGACCGGCGCGGTCACGAACAGCTGACCGGCCAGAGTGCCCAGGAAGCCGACGGTGGACGCACCGACAACGCAGCCGAGCAGCGGGCCCGCACCGAACAGGGTGGCCAGCGGACCGGTCACCGCGAGGCCGAGAGCCGCACCCGCGATGCAGCCCAGGGCCGCGCCGCCGAGGGCACCGACCGTAGTGCCGATGGTGGCACCCAGGGAGATGGTGTCCTTCATGCGGTTCCAGGCGGCCTGCTCACGGTCGTAGTCCGTCTTCCAGGGAGCCTGGTCCTCGTAGGGGAGGGCGACGTCCTTCGCGACCGGCTTGTAGACCGCGTGGTCCATGTCGTACTGCGGGGTCAGGGTCGCGGCGTGATCGGAGATCTCCGCGGCGATCGGGAACTCGAAGTCGTCGACCCGGAAGGTGAGCGGGGTACCGGCGACCACGGTGCCATTGGCGGCCTTGATCTTGAGGGTGTTGTCCTCGACCACCATGGAACCGGCATCCGTGCGGATGGTGGCGTTGGTGTCGGTGGCGGTGGCGGCGTAGTCGATGACGCCGTTGTCAGCGGCCGGAGCCGCGTTCACGGTGCCGGCGGTGACGCCCAGAGCGGCGACGACGAGCGCGGAAACCGCGCCGAATTTCTTGAGACGCATGTGTTTCGAGATTCCTCTTCAGATGAGCGGATGCGCCCCAGGGGAACAAGGTCAGGTGTAGCCCCTGGGACGCGTTGATGGAAACCGGCCTTTACAAACGCAATGTGGCACGTTGGTTCCACCCGGGTGAATCTTTGCCCATCGGTTGCCGAAATTGCCTACTTAGGGGCGGTAAACGGCTGATTGATAGTCGTAAAGTATTGCACCGCAGCGGCAATCGCGACCGGAGCCGTGACGAACAATTGACCGGCAATGGTGCCCAGGAAACCGACTGTCGCCGCGCCCACCACGCAGCCCGCGAGCGGACCCGCGCCGAACAGCGTGGCCAGCGCACCGGTGGCTACCAGGCCGACGCCGATGCCCGCGATGCAGCCCAGCGCCGCGCCGCCGAGGCCGCCGACCAGCGTGCCCACGGTCGCGCCCAGGCTGATGGTGTCGCGCAGGCGGTTCCAGGCGGCCTGCTCACGGTCGTACTGGGTCTTCCAGGGAGCCTGGTCCTCGTAGGGCAGCGCGACCGGCTTGTAGACCGCGTGGTCCACGTCGAGCTGCGGCGTCAGGGTGGCGGTGCGGTCGCTGACCTGCGCCGCGATCGGGAACTCGAATTCGTCGACGCGGAATTTCAATTCCGTGCCCGCGACGATGGTTCCATTGGCGGCCTTGATCTTCAGCGCGCCGTCCTCGACCGCGATCGAACCGGCGTCGGTCCGAATGACCGTGCCGGCATCGGTGGTCTGGGCCGTGTAGTTGATCGCGCCGTCGTCGGCCGAGGCCGGACCGGCATAGGCGGTTCCGGCGGTCACGCCGGTCGCCGCGATCGTCAATGCCGCGATTCCGGCGAATTTCCTCATCTTCATGCTGGTACTGCTTCCCACTGCCGCGAACTGAACTGTCGGCGGCAAGCATTAAGCAACCTCCAAGGTTTCTGGAGATTAAAAACCAGCTTGATTCGATCCAGGCGAACCGGACACCGGTTACTTCGCCTTGGCGGCGGCCTTCGCCTGTTTCTTGAATTCCCGCACCTGCGTGAGGGATTCGGCGTCGGTGACATCGGCGACCGAGCGGCGGGAACCGTCCTCGCCGTACGCGCCCGCGGCCTCGCGCCAGCCCTTGGCGGTCAGTCCGCGCTGTTTGCCCAAGAGCGCCAGGAAGATCCGTGCCTTCTGATCGCCGAAGCCTGGCAGCTTCTTCAGCCGCTTCAGGATTTCCTTGCCGTCCGGATCACCCTCGGTCCACAACGCCGCGGTCGTGCCGTCGTAGTTCTCCACAATGAATCGAGCCAGCTCCTGGACGCGCCGGCCCATGGACCGGCCGTAGCGGTGGATGGCCGGCGGGGTCGCGGCCAGCTCCTCGAATTCCTCGGGATCGGCGGCGGCGATCTTGTGGATATCGAACCCGCCCATACGGTCGGCGAGTTTCCACGGGCCGCGGAATGCGTGCTCCATCGGAAACTGCTGATCCAGCATCATTCCGACCAACAGGGCGAAATCATCGGTCGAAAGCAGCTCGTCGGCATCGGATTCCTGCGCAATACACATCGTGCGGCTCACCATGCATCGATCATCCCATTCATCCCCGGTCGCGGTGACGCGGGTCACGCCGTGCCCGCAAAAGGACTAGGCTGCGGCCATGCCCGACACCATGGCTAATTCTTCAGTGCGAGCCGCGGCGCACCCTGCCGCTGGGTCCGGACTGCGACCGGACCGTTTCGACCGCGATGGACGAGACCAGCTCGTCGATGTTCAGGATCTACAGGCAGCGCTGCCGGGCATCCGGAGCCTGCGCGCCTGGGCCCACGAGGCCCTGGCCACCCGGCCCGGCGAGAGCGCCGTCGACATCGGGTCCGGCTCCGGGTCGGAGGTGCTGACCTTCGCCGACCTGGTCGGCCCCACCGGCACCGCGCTCGGCGTCGAACCCGACCCGCACCTGCTGAGCGCCGCCGAACGTCGCGCCGCCCAAACCGGATCCGCCGCCAAATTCGTCAGCGGTGACGCCTACGGTCTGCCCGTCGGCAGCGAGAGCTTCGACGTGGCGCTGTGCGAGCGTGTCTTCCAGCACCTCACCGCACCCGCCCGGGCCGCCGGGGAGATCGCCCGGGTGCTGCGCCCCGGTGGGCGCGTGGTGGTCATGGACAGCGACTGGGGCACGGCCATCGTGCATCCGGGCGACCGGCACGTGGTGCACGAGGTCATCGAGACCATGATCGCGGGCACCACCAATCCCTATGCGGGCCGCCGCCTGGCGGGTCAGCTCACCAAGGCGGGGCTGGTCGTCGACGACATCGGCTCGCACGCGCTGGTGCAGGACGGCCGCGTCGGTGCGGGCGCCCTCGTCGCCCGCGTGGCGGATCGGGCCGTCGCGCGCAGCGCCATTACCGAGCGCCAGCGCGATCAGCTGCTCGCCGACCTGGCGGCCGGCGCCGCCAGCGGCGACATCCACCTGTCGGTGACCATCTTCGCGGTGCTGGCCCACAAGCCGCACTGACCCGGGAAACATGAGCGGCGCGCACCGTTTCGGGGTGCGCGCCGCTTGTTTCGTTGTGCGCCTTACAAATTCATGAGCTTCTCGGACGCGGCCAGCAGCACGCAGGTGGCCAGGCCGTCCATCGCCTGCTCCAGCTCACGCTCGGACGGGAAGCTGGGCGCGATGCGAATGTTCTTGTCCTCCGGGTCCTTTCCGTACGGGTAGGACGATCCGGCGGGGGTCAGCGCGATGCCCGCATCCTTGGCCAGCGCCACCACCTTGCTCGCGGTGCCCTCCAGCACGTCCAGGCTGATGAAGTAGCCGCCCTTGGGCTCGGTCCAGGACGCCACCTTCGAGGCGCCCAGCCGGTCCTCCAGAATCCGCAGCACCAGTTTGAATTTCGGCTCCAGGATGGCGCGGTGCTTCTGCATGTGCTCCCGCACGCCCTCGGCGTCGCCGAAGAAGCGCAGGTGCCGCAGCTGGTTCACCTTGTCCGGGCCGATGGTCTTCTTGCCCAGGTGCTTCAGGTACCACTCCAGGTTGGCGGTCGACGAGCCGAAGAAGCTCACGCCCGCACCCGCGAAGGTGATCTTCGAGGTGGAGGCCAGCACGAACGGGCGGTTCGGGTGCCCCGCCGCCGCGGCCAGGCCCAGCACGTCCAGCACCGGCTCCGCGGTGTCGGTGAGCGGGTGCACGGCGTAGGCGTTGTCCCAGAACAGGCGGAAGTCCGGTGCGGCCGTCGGCATCGAAACCAGTTCGCGGGTAACGGCTTCGGAGAAGGTGACGCCGGTCGGGTTGGAGTAGTTCGGCACCGCCCACAGACCCTTGATGCTGGGGTCGGACGCCACCAGCTCCGCGATCAGGTGGGTGTCCGGGCCGTCGCCCCTCATCGGGATCGGGATCATCTCGAAGCCCAGCGACTCGGTGATGGCGAAGTGCCGGTCGTAACCCGGCACCGGGCACAGGAACTTGAGCACCGGTTCGTCGGCCCAGCGGCGCACCGAATCGGCGGTGCCGTGCAGCATCGAGAACACCAGCAGATCGTGCATGATCTCCAGGCTGGCGTTGTTGCCGGCGAGCAGGTTCGACACCGGGATGCCGAGCAGCTCGGCGAAGATGGCACGCAGCTCCGGCAGGCCGTGCAGGCCACCGTAATTGCGCACGTCGGTGCCGTTGGCGTCGCGGTAGTCGGCGGTGCCCGGCAGCTCGAGGAGTTCCTGCGAGAGGTCCAGCTGCTCGGGCGAGGGCTTCCCCCTCGTAATGTCCAGCGTCAGCTTCTCGGTCTTGAGCTTCGCGTAGTTCGCGGTCTGCGTCTCGTGTTCCGTCACGCGTTCCGCATGGCTCATCAAACCGAATTGCGTCTGCCGAGGCATCTGACAGCCTTTCCAATGGCGTGGGATGTTTGTCCAGGGTTGCGCGCACCGCGAACCCAACCGACCACGTTACTAGGCGGCCGCTCCGATTCGGCAGGGATATATACAGTTCCGCCGCCACCCGATCGGGCCCCGAAAATGAAAGGGGACCCAGCGCACCCGGCAGAGCCCGTTGACCCTTGCTGCCTTCCGGCCCTGGGGGAGTTCACAGGATGCGCGCCGCGCTGGATCCGTCGGCCAGTGTAGCGGCTCACCGCGCCCCGTGCGGCAGGGGGTCGATACGATGCCTGCGATGAGCGGGGTCCCCCGCGAAATTCCGGAGGGGAAAGACGAGATGACGAGTTCCGATCCAGGATCGGGTGGGCCGCACGACCCGGCGAAAGCCCAGGAGACCGCGCAGTGGTGGGCCACTCCGCCCACCGGAACCGACGCCGGCCAACCGGTCCAGGGCGCGGACCCGACCATGCTGAACTACACCGCCGGCAGCATTCCGCCATACACGCCGCCCGCCCAGCCGCTTTCGACCGGCCAGCCCTCCGGCGGCTACCCGCAGCAGGCGGCGTCGGGGGGATTCCCGCAGCAGGCGGCGTCGGGGGGATTCCCGCAGCAGGCGGCGTCGGGGGGATTCCCGCAGCAGGCTATGTCGGGCGGCTACCCGCAGCAGCCGGCCTCCGGGGGTTACGCGCAGCAACCGATGTCCGGCGGCTACCCACAGCAGCAGTACACCCCGCCGCCGACCCCGCCGATCGCGCCCGCCTACGGCTACCCGGCGCAGCCGCCCCGCTCGGGTGGCAACAAGACCGGCTGGATCGTGGGCGGTGTCATCGGCCTGGTGGTGATCGTCGGCGTCATCATCGGCGCGGTCGCCCTCTCCGGCGGCGACGGACCCTCGCCGCTGGGCGACGACAAGAAGAAGAACGCCGGCAAGTACACGATGGACGGCGTCACCAATGGCTGCAGCGTGATCGACACCTCGGTCCTCAGCAAGTGGGTGCCCACTTCCAAGGGCACCCCCGAGCACTCCGAGACCAAGCCCACCGACTACTCGGGCGGGCGCTTCGAATGCCGCGCCGGCAACGAAGAGGCCAGCAAGACCGACAAGTACACCACCAACACCGCCGACCTCACCCTCGACGTGTCCTTCCTGAGCGGCTCGTCGAGCGCCTACAACCGGCCCGAATACGACACCTGGAAGACGTCCGACACCGGCACCACCGGCAGCGGCCGCACCGCCGGCGACGTGAACGGCATCGGCGAGGCGGGCTACTGGTCGGCCAAGGTCGACGACTGGACCTACTGGACCACCACCGACTACACGGTCGCGGTCAAGGACGACAACGCCTCCGTCAAGGTCAATATCCGCCTGCGCATGGCCAAGGGCCAGGACGTCAGCAAGGACGAGATCGCCCAGGTCTGCAAGGACCAGGCCCGGAAAGCCCTCGACAATCTGAAGAAGAAGTAGCCGCCGACCACGGCATTTGCTTCCACCAGGGGGGCACCCGGTATATTGCTCGGCGGAGGATTCGCCTAGTGGCCTATGGCGCTCGCCTGGAACGCGGGTTGGGTTAACAGCCCTCAGGGGTTCAAATCCCCTATCCTCCGCTTCGAAGGCCCCGGCCGGACTCAGTCCGGCCGGGGCCTTCCGCATATCCCGGCCCGGTGGTCATGAGCCGCGGTCTTCGATCCTTCCCTCCGCGCTCCGGTGCCCGATCCGGTGAAGGTGGGACGAGCGGCACGCGCTGGTCGCGACCCATGGATCGCAACGGCCGGATCGCGCGGATCGGGGGCCCGGCACTGGCCGGTGTCCTACT
The DNA here is from genome assembly GCF_050942175.1 of Nocardia sp. CA-151230. Lineage (NCBI taxonomy): Bacteria > Bacillati > Actinomycetota > Actinomycetes > Mycobacteriales > Nocardiaceae > Nocardia > Nocardia sp. CA-151230. The sequence goes on along the minus strand of NZ_CP192061.1, from coordinate 239,285 downwards.
TGATCGTGCCCATATCAGCGTGATCGCGCCCACCTCAGCGCTGTTCATCGCGGACACAACGACTTTCGTGGTGTCGGTGGTGGCACGGTTCGCTCGAGGGCACACCGATGGAGATCACGCGATGGGCTTTGGCCAAGTTGCAGTTGGGTTCTCGCCAGGGCACAACGAGATGACCGACCAAAACGGATAATTGGCATGAAACACCTATCGGTTGAGTGGTTGCGTCGCGTGATCGGTGCGGTCATGCGTGATGTGTTGCAGCCCACGGGATTCGAGTGAGTAGGTGGCTAACGGACGAGAGCTCCGTTGCGCGCGTCCGCACAGCCCCGAATCTGAAACTGGTGAGGTGCAAATTCCGGGACCGGCCGCACAGTACCCTCGCCGCCATGATGGAGATCACATCGGCGAGATCCACAGATGGCGACGTGCACGCGGCCCCGCTGCACAGGGCGGGGGGCGTCATGGGACGACTGAGCTCGTTCAGACCCCGGTTGGCACATGCTTCGCTAATTGTCGCAGGCGTAGTAGCAGTCAAGTCATTTCAAATGTCTTTCGCCGCTCTGCACCAACTCTCGATACGCAATCTGGTACCGCCCGACCTTGCCTCGAATGTGCCGATCGCCATCGACGGCCTGGTGGTCGGTTCGATCATCGCCACCGCCTCGTTCCGGCAATGGAGCGCGGGCTGGTGGTACTCGACCGTGTTGTTCGTTCTTTCGACCCTGCTCTCGATCGCCGGGAACATCCAGTACGCCCACGAGATCGGTGGCGGCGTTGTGGCCATGTTCATCTACGCCGGCATGCCGCTGACAATGCTGTTCGCGGTGCACCTCACATTGATGCTCTGGCAACGCGGCAAGCAGGTCGCGGCCGAGCTGGCGGCCGAGCTCGAGGCCACCGAGGCGGCGGCCGACCTGGAGGCCACCGAGCTCGAAGCCGACGTCGAGGCCACCGAGCTCGAAGCCGAGTCGTTCGCCTCACGGGATCCGGAGCGCTCCACGGAACCCTTTGCAGCGCATCAGCCCAGGCTCTACCCGCTCGAATCCATCGGGCCCGGGCACTCCCGAGGGCAGACCGCAAGCATCGGCGGACAGCACAGGTCAGCTGGGCCGGACACCGTCGAACGACCCCAGGTCTCGATGACCGCCGCGCAAATGTAATGGCGGATGCAGCTCGATCGGCCCCTCAGTCACCTCTGAAACCTCTCTGGAGCGAAGAATGGCGATGACCATGTGGCAGGACCAAGGAGTAGATCAGTTCCGGGAAATCGCGAGCCGACTGGCTTCGATCATCCAGAACAGTCTGGATCGATCGGGTGCGATGACACAGTTCACCGACGCGGTCGGCAACGTCGAAGCATTCACCGATCTGATGATCGAATACTCCGGTCGGTGGTTCAGCGAGACGGGCGGACGCTCGACACTGATGGGGCCGGAAGTGTTCTGGATGTTGTCCGAGCCCGGACCACGGCGCAGCCCAGTGGTCGCTATGCGCAGCCAGGAAGCAAGTGCCGAATCCGAAGTCAATTCTGGGCTTCGCGCGCGAAAATTGTTGTTGATCTGCGTTTTCGAAGCACTCGCACATAGTCAATGGGGCGTCCCCGAGGGCGTCTCGGAGCATCCATTGGTCAACGGTATGGTCTGACCCGCTGTTGAACTCGACGATCCATTCGCTTGATCGAAAGCATCAGAGGTGATTCGGGCAAACAGGCAGCATTGCTGGGCCCGCGGGGCTCCGGCCGGACTCGGTCCGGCCGGAGCCTTCCGCATATCGAGCCCCGCGACACATCCAGCCCCCTTGGCCCGGTCAGCCCGTGGCGCCGGATTCCCGCAGTGCGCAGGCGATCTCGTCGATCGCCGAATCCAATAGGGCGCTGTAACGGTCCACGTCGGGGATTACAGCCGGGTCCGCGTGGATGGAGACGGTGACCGTGTCGCCGAGTCCGTGGATGCCGTGGGTCAGATGCATGACCGTGCCGAGGGCCGGGAAGCCGGCCGTGAATCGGGCTGTGCCGCCGCCGAATCGGAGGTCCGCGGGACCCCGGTCGACGCTGGAGACGACGATATGACCCGAAACTCGTTCGGGGAGCATATCTATCGGGGCATGCGTCACGTCATGGTGCAGCAGCGGGGCGGGGAGGACGGCGGTCACCGTATCCTGCGCGTCCTGGAGCGGATGTGCGGCGCGAGTTCGGCGCGCGGCGAGGTCGGCGGCGATGCGGTCGGCGCGGGTGCGCGGCAGGGGTGCGGCGACGGCCAGATCCACCGACAGGTCGCGGTAGCCGTTGCGGCCGCCTGCCGCGGTGGCGATCGCCATGGGGACCTGGGCGCGCAGGTCGGCGACCGCGGCGCCACGCTCCGAGAGATAGGTCTCCAACGCGACGGAAATGGCGGTGAGCGCCACCACCGTTATCGAGTGGTCCGGTACCCGCAGCCGGTTCTTGTCGCACACCAGCATTCGCACGATATGCGCGGCAGGGGGTGCGCCGGTGCCGTTCAGCACCGTCGGTTCGGTATCGGGTGCGGGTGGCGGCAGTTCCCCGGCGACCGTGAGCTCGGCCAGCCGGCGCTGGGCCCGGGCGGCGGCCAGACCGCGAACGACGGTGCGCGCCATGCCGAGCGGAATACCGGGCAGCGCGACAGTAGCGGCGAAGACGCTCGTCACGGCATCACGAATGCTGCGTGGGAGGAACCGATCGACCAGTCGGCTCGAGTGCACCCCGGCGGCAGATGCCGGAAGTTCACTGCTGCAGAACAACGCTCGCGCGATCGCGGCGGCGCGGCGGCCGTCGGCCAGGGCGTGGGATAGCTGGAGCACGACTACCAGGGCGGACTCGCCGGTAGCGAATCCCGGGACGTCCCGGACATTTCGGAACACGTGCAGCCGCCAGGGGCGGTCGTTCGCATTCAGGTCCGCGCCGAGCAGATCACCCATGGCGGCAGTGGCATTCGCCCACGTGGCGTCGGAGAGATGATGGTCGACGAACTGCTCGTTCGTGAATTCACAAGTCGCCCAAAGCGGATACGCAATGTTTGCAGGAGTATCCAGCACGCGTATCAGCAAATCCGGAGTGCGGGCCACTCGGTTCGCGACGGCCACCCGCAGCTCGCCGGCCTCGCGTCCGGTGTCGGCGAAGCAGTAGAGCAGGAACAGGTCGTTACGCGTACGCGCGGACAGCCAGTACATGGTGGCGTCCCGGGCAGCCAGGGATTTCACCCGATGACCATAGCGAAACCCCATACGACGCAGCGGCTCTGGGTGCTACCGTTTGTAGTAGAAGCCTTACCATTCTCCCGGGGGCGGGGTGACCGCGATGGCAACCACCAACAGGCTCGCCGGTCGACTTGCGCAACAAGCCGATGGCATGGACGAGCGCTACAAAGGCGCCGCTTTCCTCAAAAGATCGATCAACAAGGTATTTCCGACCCACTGGTCGTTCCTGCTCGGTGAAATAGCGCTGTACAGCTTCATCATCCTGCTGCTGTCCGGCGTCTATTTGACCTTGTATTTCGACCCGTCCATGCAGGACGTCACCTACAGCGGCGCCTACCAGCCGCTGCGCGGGGTCACCATGTCGCGCGCCTACGAGAGCGCGCTGAACATCTCCTTCGACGTCCGCGGCGGACTCTTCGTCCGGCAGGTGCACCACTGGGCCGCACTGCTGTTCACCGCGGCCATGATCATCCACATGTGCCGGGTCTTCTTCACCGGTGCCTTCCGAAAGCCCCGCGAGGCCAATTGGGTGATCGGCGCACTGCTGTTCATCATGGCCATGTTCGAGGGCTTCTTCGGCTACTCGCTGCCCGACGACCTGCTCTCCGGCACCGGCCTGCGCGCCGCCTTCGCCGGAATCACCCTGGGCAGCCCGGTGATCGGCACCTGGCTGCACTGGCTGATGTTCGGCGGAGACTTCCCCGGCAGCATCATCATCCCGCGCCTCTACATCGCGCACGTGCTGCTGCTGCCCGGAATCATGCTGGCGCTCATCGGGGTTCACATCGCGCTGGTCTGGTACCAGAAGCACACCCAGTACCCGGGCCCGGGCCGCACCGAGAAGAACGTCATCGGCACCCGCATCGTGCCGGTCTTCTCCCTGGACCAGGGCGCGTACTTCGCCTTCACCCTCGGCGTGCTGGCGCTCATGGGCGGGCTGCTGCAGATCAATCCGATCTGGAACCTGGGGCCCTACAACCCCTCTCAGGTCTCCGCCGGCACCCAGCCCGACTTCTACATGATGTGGACCGACGGCTTCCTGCGCCTGTTCCCGGCCTGGGAGGCGTATCCCTTCGGGCACACCGTCCCGGGCGCGTTCTCGGTGGCACTGTTCATGCCGCTCATCTTCACGCTGATCATCACCTACCCGTGGATCGAGAAGCGGCTCACCGGCGATCGGGCCCGGCACAACCTGCTGCAGCGACCGCGCGACGTGCCGGTGCGCACCGCCATCGGGGCCATGTCGCTGAGCTTCTACCTGATCCTCACCCTGGCCTGCGTCAACGACATCATCGCCTTCAAGTTCGACATCTCGCTCAATGCCACCACCTGGGCCTTCCGCATCGCGCTGCTGACCGTCCCGCCGCTGGCCTACACCACCGCCTACCGGCTGTGCGTGGGCCTGCAGCGCGCCGACCGCAGCGTGCTCGAGCACGGCATCGAAACCGGTGTGGTGCGGCGACTTCCGCACGGTGAGTACATCGAGGTGCACCAGCCGCTGGGACCGGTGGACGAGCACGGCCATCCGATTCCCCTGCAATACCAGGGCGCCCGCGTACCCCGGAAAATGAACGAACTCGGCATCGCCGGCCGCCCCGGCACCGGGGCGTTCTTCTGGCCCGATCCGCCCGAGGAGCGCGAACTCAATGCCGCCAACGATCACGCGGCCGAGCACGCGCAGCTGACAGTGCTGCGCGACGCCCAGGACCGCACCCACTGAAACAGCACCCGATGGTTCGCGGCCGTCTCGATTCTGGACTGCGGCTCGATAGACCTCCGCCTCGGAGCGGGGGAGCGAACGGCTCCATAGACCTGCGCCTTGGAGGAGCGGAGGAGGGAAGAATCGAGACCTCAGGGCCGCGAACCCGCCCCGAAGCGAAGCGGAGGAGCAAAAAACAAGCCCCCGAGTCTCCGGGACTCGGGGGCTTCAATTTCTTCCCGGTGGTGCAGCGGTCAGGCCCGCTTGAACTCGCCATCGGAGACGCCTGCCACGAAGGCATCCCATTCGCCGGGGGTGAAGGCCAGGATCGGCCCGCCACCGTGGTCCTTGCTGTCGCGGATCGCGACATTTCCGTCTCCGAGGAAAGCGACCTCCACGCAGTTACCGTTGGGCCCGCTGTGTTTGCTCTTGCGCCACACGGCGCCGGTGAAATCCACCTTCACGGTACTAGCTCCTTTTCTGCGTCAAGCTTGGAATCTTGCTGGCATCGATCTTGGCGACCTCGGGATCCATCCAGAATCACGAATCCCAGGTGTGCAGCCGGTCGCACGCAAACGCTCCGTACAACCCGTTCTCTGCACTTCGCGATGGGAATGCATACCCGATGGCCGTTCCCGCGCTAAACCCTAGCAGGGTTCGTCATAGGGAGATCGCATTCTTTCGTTTTCAACCAGCAAATTTGCAGCAAGGTTAGCCAGCTAATTATTTGCACGGAATTAGCTTTAATTTGAGGCTATTCAATTTCAGAAGTCCGAATTCCGTTACCCAGCCATTCGCGCACCCGCAGGCAAACTCCGCGCGCACCGTCGGCACCGGCCATGGGGAATCATGGAGAGCATGCCCAATCCGACCCAGGACGACACCGGACGGGACCGCGACGAGAACGGACGCGCCCGGAATGCCCGACCTCGTGACCGTTTCGGGCGACCCCTCCCATTCGGCAGCGCCGGTGTCGCCCGCATACCCGATGATCTCGACCTGCCGCCTCTCGAAACCCTCGACTATGCCCAGCGCCTGCTCGACGACGGCCTGGCCTTCAACGCCCACGAGGTCCTCGAGGCCGCCTGGAAGAGCGGTCCGTTCGCCGAGAAATCGCTGTGGCAGGGCCTCGCGCAATTTGCCGTTGGACTCACCCACATTCAGCGCGGGAATCCGAAGGGAGCGCGCACCCTGCTCGAACGTGCGGCACAGCGTCTCGCCGCATACGGACCCGCGCCCTACGACATCGACACATCCGGCCTGGAGGCCCGCGCGCACGCCCTGCTCACCGCGCTCGACCAGGGAAAACCCATCTCCGACAACGATCTTCGGCCCCGGCTCACAATCCCGCACTGAATTCGCAAGCCTGCTGTCACACCGCGTCCGGTGTGTGCGCCCGCAAGAGTGCGAAGGACCAGCGGCGCTGCAAAGTATGCGAACTACCATCGACAACCGTGCCCACCGACCCCGCCACAGCAACAACCGGCGGTCGGGATCCCCATCCCGGCCACGGTCCGACCACGCGCGGCGTGGGCCGCTTCGCGCCCAGTCCGTCCGGCGACCTGCACCTGGGCAACCTCCGCACCGGACTGCTGGCCTGGCTGTTCGCCCGCTCCACCGGCCGCGGATTCCTCATGCGGGTGGAGGACCTGGATCGGGTGAAAAAGGGTGCGGCACAGCGACAGCTGGAGGATCTGGCGGCCATCGGGCTGGACTGGGATCCACCGGTGGTGCGGCAGTCACAGCGGCTGCCGCTCTACGACGCCGCCATCGAGCGCCTGACCGCCGCGGGCCACACCTATGAATGCTTCTGCACCCGCAAGGAGATCCAGCAGGCGGTGACCGCCCCGCACGGCCCGATGGGCGCCTACCCGGGGACCTGCCGCGACCTCAGCGAGCACGAGAAACAGCACCGGCGCGACGCGGGCCGGCCCGCCGCGCTGCGGCTGCGCGCCGAGGTCGGCGAATTCACCGTCACCGACCGCCTGCTCGGCGAATATCGTGGCGCGGTAGACGATCTGGTGCTGCGGCGCGGCGACGGCACCCCCGCCTACAACCTCGCGGTCGTGGTCGACGACGCCGGGCAGGGCATCGACCAGGTGGTGCGCGGCGACGACCTGCTGCCCTCCACACCACGGCAGGCGTATCTGGCGACCCTGCTCGGGCTGCCCGTGCCCGAATACGCCCATGTCCCCTTGGTACTCAACACTTCCGGGCAACGGCTCGCGAAGCGCGACGGCGCGGTCACCCTGCGCGATCGGTTGGCCCTCGGCGAATCCCCGCAACACGTGCTGGGGCTGCTCGCGGCGTCATTGGGCTACACGGGCGCAACTACGCCGTCCGCCTTGCTGGCACAATTCGATCCGGAAAGCGTGCCGCGCGAACCGTGGACACTCGACCCCGACGGGTTGTTGCAACCCAGTTCGTATCCGTAACGTACGCACTCGACCAGATCCCGAACGAATTCGACGAGGACGGCGAAACAATGACGAGCGGTGGGTACGACCCCAACCAGTATCCGCAGGGTGGCCAGCCGTACGGGCAGCCGCAACAGCCCCAGCAGCCGTACGGTCAGCAGCCCTACGGACAGCAGTCCGATCCCTACGGCCAGCAGCCGCAGCAGCCGTACGGCCAGCAGCCCGACCCCTACGGCCAGCAGCCGCAGCAGCCTTACGGCCAGCAGCCGTACGGCCAGCAGCCCTACGGCCAGCAGCCCGACCCGTACGGGCAGCAGCCGCAGTCGTTCGGTCAGTCCGACGCCTACGGCCAGCAGCAGCCCTACGGCCAGCAGCCGTACCAGCCCTACCCGGGCGGCGGCCAGCCCGGTTTCGGCGCCGGCGGTTTCGGTGGCGCGCAGCCCGGTGACCTGTGGATCCGCTTCGCCGCGCGCATCATCGACTACCTCATCGCCGGTATCCCCACCGGCATCGTCGTCGGGATCCTCCAGAGCGCCATGGGTGGCGGAATCGGCGCGGGCATCCTGGGCGCGGCACTCTCCGCTGTGATCATCACCGCCTATTTCGTGCTGATGGAGACCCAGAACGGTGGCCAGACCCTCGGCAAGAAGCTGCTCGGACTGCGGGTCATCGGCCCGGGTGGCGCGCCGCTGGACATCCAGACCTCGCTGAAGCGCAACATCTTCGTGCTGGCCGATGTCGTCTACTGCCTCGGCAACCTGGTCAGCATCGGCCTGATGATCTACATCGCGATCACCATCGAGCAGGACCCGAACAAGCAGGGCTGGCACGACAAGTTCGCGGGCGGCACCCAGGTGCTGAGGGGCTGAGCCCAGCTCCGCTGAGCGCGAAATGGGGACGCATCCCGACGGATGCGTCCCCATTTTCATTGCTGCGCACAGCCTTTTCTCAACGCTGCGCAAAGCCCTCCGTCAGGATGACCCCGTCGATCCCGCGATGATCAGGATCAGGAACAGCGCGAGGCCGATCACGATGCTGATGGCGCCCACCCAGATGCCGCCCAGCGCCAGCCCGCGGCCCTGCTGCTGCGTGTTCTTGAGCTGGTTCAGCGCCACGATGCCGAGCACCAGGCCGACGATCGAGACGACCGGCAGGAAGGCGCAGAAGAACATGGTCGGCACGCCGATGATCGACACCACCAGCGAGGCGATGGCCAGCGGATTGGTCTGCTGCACCGGCGGACCGTAGCCGTAGGGCTGATAGCCCGGATACCCGTAGGCCGGAGGTTGCTGCCCGGCGGCCGGATAGGGCGGCGTCGGATTCGCCTGCGGTTGCGGATAATTCGGATACACCGGCTGCGGCGGCGGGGTCAGCGGCGGATTCTGGTACTGCGGAGCGGAGGTGTAGCCGGCCGGGGGCGGGGCCGGCTGCTGTGGCGTTGCGGGCGGGGTCTCGGGCGTCACGCCCTCACCTCCGTACTGCTTCCACCACTCGTCGGAATCGCCGGGATTCGTCATTCGCTCAGCCTAGGGCAACCCATCGGTCCGTACCCATCGGTCGAGGCAGGGATACTTTTCGGCGTGAGTGAAATCGAAAAGGTCGACACCGACCGATCTGGGCACCCCACGCCCGAACACGCGGCATTCGCGGACGCGGCGGGGGGATACTTTACGCCAGTGGCGGTGGCCTTCACCGCTGTCCTGCTGATCTCGAACGTCTGTGTCGCCAAAGGCGTCCAATTCTTCACCGGACACCATGTGTCCTTCGGCCCCATCACCGTGCTGCCGCTCACCATGGACGGCGCATTCTTCCTCTTCCCGCTCGCCTACGTCATCGGCGACGTCCTCAGCGAGGTCTACGGGTTCCGCGCGACCCGCCGCATCGTCTACTACGGGTTCGGCGCGCTGCTGCTGATGATCGCCTGCTTCCAGATCGTCATCAAGCTGCCCACCGGAGACCTGGATCAGAACGGTTCGGCGTTCGGGGACGTGCTCGGCCACACCCCGCAGCTGGCGTTCGCCGGCATCGCGGGCTACTTCGTGGGTCAGTTCCTCAACTCCGCCACCCTGGTGCTCATCAAGGAGCGCACCAAGGAGAAGCACCTGTGGGCCCGGCTGCTGGGCTCCACCGTGGCGGGCGAATTCGGCGACACCTTCGTGTTCTGCTCCATCGCCGCCACCGCCATCGGCATCCACACCTGGGGCGACTACTTCAACTACACCCTGGTGGGTTTCATCTGGAAGACCCTCGTCGAGATGATGGTGCTGCCGATCAGCTACCGCTGCATCGCCTTCCTGAAGAAGCATGAGCCCTCGTACCGGCCGCGAGAACGGTCCGCCATCTACGAGTGAGGCGGGCCCAAGGGCCACGGCCCGGAACGCGCAGCGCGGTCGTAGCGAATTCCCTTACAGCCCAGGGGCTTTGATGCGACCGCGCCAGCGGCCGAGGAACTCGGTTTTGTAGTCGTCGAAGTAGCCGCCGTCGATGCTCTCCCGCACCCGATCCACCAGCCGCACCGTGAACCGCTCGTTGTGGATGGTGCACAGCGTCGACGCGAGCATCTCCTTTGCCTTGAACAGGTGATGGATGTAGGCGCGGGTGTAGTTGGCGCAGGTGTAGCAGTCGCAGGTCTCGTCGATGGGCGTGAAGTCCCGCTTGAACCGGGCCGTATTGATATTGAAGCGGCCCTCGTCGGTGTACAGCGCCGCATTGCGGGCCACGCGTGAGGGATTCACGCAGTCGAAGGTGTCCGCGCCGTTCTCCACCGCGGTGAAGATGTCCTCGGGCTCGCTGATGCCGAGCAGGTGCCGCGGCTTGCCCTCGGGCAGCTCGTCACAGCACCAGCCGACAATGGTGCCCAGATTGTGCTTCTCCAGTGCGCCGCCGATGCCGTAGCCGTCGAATCCCGTTCCGGCCGCGCCACGCAGGTCCTCCAGATCGCGACATGCCTTACGGCGCAGGTCCTCGTACTGCGCGCCCTGGATGACGCCGAACAGCGCCTGGTACGGCCGGTGCGAGCGGGCCGCGGTGAGCCGCTCGTGCTCGTCGAGGCAGCGCTTGGCCCACAGCCGTGTGCGCTCCAGCGATTCCTCCTGGTAGCCACGGGTGTTCATGAGCGTGGTGAGCTCGTCGAAGGCCATCATGACGTCCGCCCCCAGCTGATGCTGGATACCCATGGACACCTCGGGCGTGAATCGGTGCTTGGAGCCGTCCAGGTGCGAGCGGAAGGTGACGCCGTCGTCGTCGACGTGTGCCAGCCGCTCCTTGCCCTTGGCGATCACATCGTCGTTCTGCACGCCGACCGACTCCATGGCCAGCACCTTCTTGAAGCCGACACCCAGCGACATGACCTGGAAGCCGCCGGAGTCGGTGAAGGTCGGGCCGTGCCAGTTCATGAACTCGGCCACGCCGCCGGCCTCGTCCACGATGTCGGGGCCGGGCTGCAGGTAGAGGTGGTAGGCGTTGGCGAGCAGCGCCTGTGAGCCGAGCTCCTTCATGGTCTCCGGCAGAACCGCCTTGACGGTCGCCTTGGTGCCGACCGGGATGAAGGCAGGGGTGGCGATGTCCCCGTGTGGGGTGCTGATCACGCCCGTCCGGCCGTGCCGTCCTTCCAGACGGGTACCGACCTTGAACGAGAACTCGGAGGCAGCAGACACCGGGCCATCTTCTCACTCCGTGAAAAGTGGCCTGGCCCGCACCGTTCGGTACGGGCCAGGCCGGAGGAGAGGTCGGGGGTCGAGCCCGCTGGGTGCGCGCCGGGCCGGAGTAGGGGTCGTTCTCAGCCGACGGTCGAGGCGTCAGCTCTTGCTGAGCACCACGGCATCGGGTTCCGGATCGTCCACATTGTTGCCCTCGCCATCGGTGAGGGCGGCGGCGAACTGCGCGTTGTAGAGCCGGTAGTACGCGCCCCGGGACCGCAGCAGTGTCTCGTGCGTCCCCTGCTCGACGATCCTGCCCTTCTCCATCACCACGATGGTGTCGGCATCGCGGATCGTCGAAAGCCGGTGCGCGATCACGAAACTCGTGCGATCCCGGCGCAGCGCCGCCATGGCGTGCTGCACCAGCAGCTCGGTGCGGGTGTCGACCGAGCTGGTGGCCTCGTCCAGGATCAGGATGGACGGCTTGGCCAGGAAGGCGCGGGCAATGGTGATGAGCTGCTTCTCACCGGCGCTGACGCCGGAGCCCTCCTCGTCGATGACGGTGTCGTACCCGTGCGGCAGCGCGTGCACGAACCGGTCCACGTAGGCGGCCCGGGCGGCCTCGAGGATCTCCTCCTCGGTGGCACTGGGATTGCCGTAGGCGATGTTCTCCCGGATGGTGCCGCCGAACAGCCAGGTGTCCTGCAGCACCATGCCCATGCGCGACCGCAGATGGTCGCGCGTGATGCGGGTGATGTCGACGCCGTCGATGCTGATGGCGCCGGAATCCACCTCGTAGAACCGCATGAGCAGATTGACCAGGGTGGTCTTGCCCGCGCCGGTCGGGCCGACGATCGCCACCACGTGCCCGGGCTCGGCCACCAGCGAGAGATCCTCGATGATCGGCGTCTCGGGCTCGTAGCGGAAGGACACGTCCTCGAACGCCACCCGGCCGCGATCCACCGGCCGCGAATCCTCCGGATCCGGATCCGCCGACTGCTCCTCGGCGTCGAGGATCTCGAAGATCCGCTCCGCCGAGGCCACACCCGACTGCAGCAGGTTCATCATCGAGCCGATCTGGGTGAGCGGCTGGGTGAACCCGCGCGAGTACTGGATGAACGCCTGCACCTCACCCAGCGACAGATTGCCCGACGCCACCCGCAGACCACCGACCACGGCGATCAGCACGTAGTTCAGATTCCCGAGGAACATGATGGCGGGCATGATCAGGCCGGAGATGAACTGCGACTTGAACGAGGAGTCGTAGAGCTTGTGGTTGGTCTCGTCGAACTTCTCGCCGACCTCCCGCACCCGGCCGAAGGCGCTGACCACCTCGTGCCCGGTGAACGCCTCCTCGACCTGGGCGTTGACCTCGCCGGTGAGCTTCCACTGGTCCACGAAGTGCGGCTTGGACCGCTTGGCGATCTGCGCCGTCACGATGACCGCCAGCGGCACCGTCAGCAGCGCGATCAGGGCCAGCAGCCACGAGATCCAGAACATCATGATCAGGATGCCGATCACCGACAGCACATTGATGATCAGCTGGGACATGGTCTGCTGCAGCGTCTGCGCCACATTGTCGACGTCATTGGTGACGCGGGAGAGCACATCGCCGCGCGGCATCGAGTCGAAGTAGCGCAGCGGCAGCCGGTGGATCTTCTCCTCGATCTGCGCGCGCAATCGCTTCACGGTCCGGTTGATCACGATGATCAGCAGTTGGGCTTCGAGCCAGCCGAACACCGAGGCGCCGATGTAGAGCGCCAGCACCCAGGCCAGCACATGGCCGACCGCGGTGAAATCGATCCCCGTACCGGGAATCACGTTCATGCTGGCCAGCATGTCCGCGAAGGTGTTGTTTCCGTTCGCGCGCAGCCCCTCGACCAGCTGGTCCTTGCTCTGCCCGGCGGGCAGCTGCTTGCCGACCACACCGTCGAAGATGAGGTTGGTGGCCTTGCCGAGGATCTGCGGGCCCAGGGTGTTGAGCACCACCGAGCCCACGGCCAGCAGGAAGACCGCGACCAGATAGAACCGGTCGGGCGCGAGCATGCGCAGCAGGCGCTTCAGCGACGGGCCGAAGGATTTCGCCTTGGCATCCGGCGCACCGGGATTGACGGCTCCGGGCCTCATCGCACCTCCAGCTGTGCCATGCGGGAGATCCCGCACCCCGTCGGCGCGATGAGCGCTTCGCGACTGTGTCTCACCGCACCTCCTCGACGCTGAACTGCGACTCCACGATCTCGCGGTACTCGGGACAGTCGCGCAGCAATTCCTCGTGGGTGCCGATGCCGGCCATCGCGCCGTCCTCCAGCACCACGATCTGATCGGCATCGCGGATCGTCGAGATCCGTTGCGCCACAATGATGACCGACGCGTCCGAGGTCTCCGGCCGCAGCGCCTCGCGCACCCGCATATCGGTGGCGACGTCGAGGGCGGAGAAGCAATCGTCGAACAGGTAGATGCGCGGCTTGCGCACCAGCGCGCGGGCGATGGCCAGCCGCTGGCGCTGACCACCGGAGACGGTCGTACCACCCTGTGCCACAGGCGTTTCCAGGCCCCGCGGCATCTCGCGCACGAAATCGGCGGCCTGCGCGATCTCGAGCGCGTGCCAGAGCTCCGCATCGGTGGCGTCCGGCTTGCCGTAGCGCAGATTGGAGGCCACGGTGCCGGAGAACAGGTACGCCTTCTGCGGCACCAGGCCGATCTCGGAGCGCAATGTCTCCAGAAGCAGGTGCCGGACGTCGGTGCCGCCCACGTAGACCGCACCGTCGGTGACGTCGATCAGCCGTGGAATCAGGTTGATCAGCGTGGTCTTTCCCGCACCGGTCGCACCGACGATGGCGGTGGTGGTGCCCGGCCGGGTCTCGAAGCGGATGTCCCGCAGCACCGGCTTCTCGGCGCCCGGGAACTTGAACTCCGCGAAGGCCAGATCCACCGTGCCCGGATCACCCTTGAACGGCTGCGGCAGCCGCGGCTCCGACACCGAGGACTCGGTGTCCAGCACCCCGCCGATGCGCTCGGCCGAGACGGCGGCGCGCGGGGCCATCATGGCCAGGAAGGACGCCATCATGACCGCCATCAGGATCTGCATGATGTAGGCCAGCATCGCGGTGAGCGAGCCGATCTGCATCTCCCCGTTGTCGATCGCGTGGCCGCCGAACCAGATGACGCCGACCGTGGTGACGTTCGAGATGAGCATGACGGCCGGGAACATGAGGGCCATGTACTTGCCGACATAGAGCGACTGCTCGGTCAGCTCGGTATTGGCGACCCCGAAGCGCCAGGTCTCCTGCCGCTCCCGCACGAAGGCCCGCACCACGCGAATGCCCGTGATCTGTTCGCGCAGTACGCGGTTCACCGCATCGATACGCTCCTGCATGCGCCGGAAGCCCGGCACCATGCGGCTGATGATGAAGGCCATCGACAGGCCCAGCGCCGGCACCGCGATCAGCAGCAACCACGACAGCTGCAAGCTCTCGCGCAGCGCCATGAAGATGCCGCCGATGCACATGATCGGGGCCATCACCAGGATGGTGGCGCTCATCAGCACGAGCAGCTGCACCTGCCCGACGTCATTGGTATTGCGGGTGATCAGCGACGGCGCGCCGAACACGCCGACCTCCCGCGCGGAGAAGGTGCCGACCCGGTGCAGCAGCGCCGCGCGCATATCGCGGCCCGCGCCCATGGCCGCTTGCGCGCCCAGGTACACCGATACGGCCTGTGCGACGATCTGGATGCCCGTCACCAGCAGCATCCACCCGCCGGTGGACCAGATATAGCCGATATCGCCCTTGGTGACGCCGTTGTCGATGATGTCGGCGTTCAGTGTGGGCAGGTACAGCATGGCGATGACCGAGATCAGCTGGAGCACGACGACCCCCGCCAACTGCTTGCGGTAGGGCCAGAGGAAGGTGCGTAGAAGTCGGATCAACATGATGGTGGCAGGCTACCGTCATCCTCCGGAGCTCGCCGCGACGTTTTGCGGCCTGTGCCTAACTGCCCCTCCGCTTCGCTCCGGGGCGGGGTTCGCGGCCCCTGGTCCCGATTCTTCCCTCCTCCGCTCCTCCGCTTCGCTCCCCCGCTCCGTCAGTCCAGAATCGGGACGGCCGCGAACACGCGGGTGATCCATCTACGCGTGGCTGTCGGGACCGCCCAGTCAGCGCTGCCAGGACCGGCTAGATGTCGGGCTGATCCAGATCTCGCCACCCGCCCGCCGCGGGCGCGCTGGGCGATCCTCCATTGGACGCCGACCCGGCCGCGACCGGTCCGCCCGCGGGGCGGGGACGGCGGGTCCAGGCATCCGGATCGTGCAGCAGCTCGTCCAGGAAGGACGGCAGCAGATCGTGGGCGATATCGGCGACGGTGACCCGCTCCAGCACCGAGCGGATGTTCACCCGCAGCCCGATCCACACCCGCTGCAGGGGTTCGGCCGCACCCGGGTAGCCGACATCCTCCGGCCGCTGCCCGCGCACCGAGGCCAGCGGACCCTCCACCGCACGAATCACATCCGCGATGCTGATCTCGGCGGCCGGGCGGGCCAGGCGATAACCGCCGTCGGGACCGCGGCGGCTGACGACCAGGTCGCCCTTGCGCAGATCCGCCACCACCGATTCCAGCACCTTGGGCGGAATGTCCTGGGCGGCCACAATGGCGTCGGCCTTCACCGAATCCGGTTGCGCCTTCGCGACTTCCACAAGGGTGCGCACCGCGTAATCGACCTTCGCGGTGATGTGCACGAGAACTCCTGAAACAGATCGGTGGTGAGGGAGAACCCTATCGCGCCGGATTCAGCACGCCGAGTGCGGCATTCAACAATGTCGTCTCGACGTGATCGGCATCGGCGTCGGGCACGATCTCCTGGGACATCATCGCGGTGCTGAGCACCTGCATGGCCGCGGCGGCGCGCAGCAGGGTGTCATCGTCGGCATCGGGCCCGGCCATCCAGCGGCACATGCGGCGATGCAGTTCGATCATGTCGGGATAGCGGTTGCCGAGGGCATTCACGATCGCGACGGTGTCCCGCATGCAGAGCGCGCCCACCTGACGGTTGGCCAGTGTCGACCGCAGGCGCCGGCGGATCACCTCGCGCACGTTCTCCGGGGTGTGCGGAATGTCATCGAGACCCTCGACCTGATCACGCACTTCATCGAACATCGGCTCGATGATCGCTACCAGAAGATCGACCTTCGAGGCGTAGTGATAGTAGAGGGAGGCTTTTGTGATTCCCACCGCATCGGCGACCTCGCGCAGGCTGCTGTGATCGAACCCTTTGGTCGAAAACAACTGAAGAGCGGCGTCCCGGATCGCATCCTTGGTGCTTCTACCTGCGACAACTGTTCCGGAACCGATCTGGCCACCCATGTTCTCATCCTCTCACCCGCGCTCGGTGTGCGATCAACGCCACCTAGAGTCGAGGTTGTTCCTCCGCTTATTCGCTCGGTAGTCTACCTACCGCACGGTAGGCAGATTTAGTTTCGTGGAGGCGGGGAGCCCGCAGAGCTCCCGGCGGCAGTGCTGTCTACGCGCTCGCACACCAGCACCCTGTTTTCGCCCGCACAAACCATCGCCCAGGAGAACCCCTCGTGTCCGTATACCTCTATCGGTGGGGAAAGTTCGCCTTCCGCCGGAAATGGATAGTCATCACAGCGTGGATCGCCGCGCTACTGGTCATCGGCGGACTCGGCGGGGCCCTCGCCAAGCCGTTCCAGGACTCCTTCACCATGCCGGACCTGCCCTCGGAGCGGGCCACGGAAATCCTCGACGCGCATTTCCCGGGGGCATCCAAGGAGTTCGACCCCAATGCCGTCAGCGCCACCTATGTGATCGCCGCGCCGGAGGGTCAGAAGCTGACCGATCCCGGGCCGCAGGCCGCGCTGTCGCAGTTCCTGACCAAGCTCGGTGAGCTGCCCATCGTGGACAAGTCGTCGCCGCTGATGAATCCCATCGACACCACCAAGAAGATCGGCGAGCAGGCCGGCATCGACTGCCTCGGCGGCGACCGCTCCAACCCGAACTTCTCCGCGATCTGCTCCAGCGCGCCGCTGAACGTGCTGAACAAGACCAACCCGGATTCGGTGGCGACGGTCCAGGCCAAGTTCACTATCGCGAAGTTCTCCGACATCAAGCAGGCCGACCGCGACGCCGCCTACCAGGTGGGCGACGAGGCGCGGGCGGCCGGGCTGCAGGTCGAGCTCAGCGGTTCGATCGCGCAGGATCCGGGCGGCTCGAACGGCTCCTCCGAGCTGATCGGCATCGCGGTGGCGCTCGTGGTCATGGTGATCGCGTTCGGCGCGATCGTGGCGGCCTTCGTGCCGATCCTCACCGCGCTCGTCGGTGTCGGCACCGCCATCTCCATCATCATGTTCGGCACCCACTTCCTGACCGTGCCGACCTTCACCCCGATCCTGGCCTCCATGATCGGCCTGGCGCTGTCCATCGACTACGCCATGTTCATCGTCTCGCGCTACAAACACGAACTGGCCGTATCGAATTCGCCGGAGGAGGCCGCGGGCACCGCGGTCGGCACCGCGGGTTCGGCCGTCATCTTCGCGGGTCTGACCGTCATCATCGCGCTGGCCGGTCTGAGCTTCGTGGGCGTCAGCTTCCTCACCTACATGGGCATCTTCGGCGCGGTCTCGGCCGCGATGGCGGTACTGGTGGCCGTCACCCTGATGCCGGCGCTGATGGGCGCGTTCGGCCGCTTCCTGTTCAAGCCGAAGCTGCCGCTGGTCGCCAAACACGATCCCGAGGACGAGCACTCGGTCACCAACGGCATGCGCTTCGCCCGCCTCATCGGCAAGGCGCCCGCGCTGACGCTGGGTATTTCGGTCGTGCTGCTGGGCCTGCTGGCCGCGCCCGCGGTGAACCTGCAGCTGGGTCTGCCCGGCGGCGACTCCATGCCCGAGCACACCACCGTCCGCAAGGCGTACGACCTGCAGACCGCGGGCTTCGGCGAGGGCGCCAACGGCACCCTGCTGGTGGCCGTCGACCTCAGCAAGACGCCGGAGAACCAGCACACCGAGGCCCTCGACGCGCTGCGCTCCAAGCTGGCCTCCTACCCGGGCATGGACTACCTGACCCTGGCCCGGCCCAGCGCGGACAAGCAGGCCGCCATGTTCATGGGCGTGCCCAAGTCCGGGCCGAACAACCAGGAGACCAAGGACCTGGTCGAGAACGCCCGCAATGCCGAGTCCGAGTTCCATGACCGGTACGGCATGGAGTACGGCATCACCGGCACCACCGCCATCTACGCGGACGTCTCGCAGGCGCTGCTGAACAAGATCATTCCGTACCTGGCGATCGTGGCCGGCGCGGCATTCATCCTGCTGCTCCTGGTGTTCCGCTCCATCCTGGTGCCGCTGACCGCCGCTTTGGGCTTCCTGCTCTCCATGGCGGCCACCTTCGGCGCGACCGTGCTGATCTTCCAGGAGGGCCACTTCGGCCTGGTGGAGGGGCATCCGCTGGTGAGCTTCCTGCCGATCATGCTGATCGGCCTGGTCTTCGGTCTCGCCATGGACTACCAGGTCTTCCTGGTCACGCGCATGCGTGAGGAGTACGTGCACGGCAAGTCCGCCAAGGACGCCATGATCAGCGGCTACCACCACGGCGCCCGCGTCGTGACCTCCGCCGCCATCATCATGATCTCGGTGTTCAGCGCCTTCATGCTCGACGACAACGTGGTGGCCAAGTCCATGGGCTTCGCCATGGCGGCGGGTGTCTTCTTCGACGCCTTCATCGTCCGCATGGTCCTCATCCCGTCCCTGCTCGCCCTGCTGGGCAAGTGGGCCTGGTGGCTCCCGAAGTGGCTGGACCGCATCCTCCCCGACATCGACGTGGAAGGCGCCAAGCTCGCCGAGCTGAAGCAGTCCGCCACCCCCGTCGAGGACAAGCAGCCCGCGACGGTCGGCTGACCCCCGCACGAAAGCCGCTCGGCCCCCACCCGATTCACCGGGTGGGGGCCGAGTTTTTTGTGCCACTCGTTGTCTCATCGCAGGAAGCGGGTGACGGCATTGCGGACCACGATGCCCGCGGAGGTGGCGGGCACCATGAGCGTGGACGCGACGCGCATGCCGCGCTGCTTGGGCTCGACCAGCTTCCGGTGGCGCCGCTCGTAGGCGGCGAACGCGGTGTGCGGGTGATCAGGGGTACGGATCAGTTCCTCGGCGAGGGTGTGGGCGCCCGCGATGGCGAGGGTGGAGCCGTCGCCGAAGAGGGACAGGCACGATCCGGCGTCGCCGAGCAGGGCGACGCGGCCCTCGGACCAGCGCGGCAGCCGGACCTGGCTCACCGAGTCGAAGTAAAGATCGTCGGCGGCATCCACCTGGTCGAGCAGGTCGCCGAAGATGCCGATCGGCCCGGAGAATGCCTCCGCGATCAGCCGCTTGTGCCCGTCGAGATCGCGGTGCCCCAGGCCCGGGACGGCGTCATGGCGGAACATGAAGGCCGCCACTGCTTTTCCCTTGGACGGATGCACGCTGATGGCCTGTCCCGGGCGGTTGAACATGATCACCTCACGCTCGTTCCCGAAGGCCCGGCCCACCGGCAGGGTCGCCGCGTACATGCCCAGGTGGCGAAGGAACTCGGCTTCCGGACCGAAGACGAGCCCGCGGACATTCGAGTGCAGGCCGTCGGCGCCGATCAGGTAGTCGTAGCGTCCACGATCACCGTTCCCGAAGACGACATCCACGCCGTCCGCGTCCTGCGCGATCTCGGAAATCGAATCGGCCCAGCGGATCTCGGCCTGTTCGCGGGCCGCGCCGAGCAGGATGGCGGCCAGATCGGCGCGAGCAACCTCGACCTCTCGGTCACCCGCACCACCCTGAAAAGCGCTGAGCCGCAACCCTGATCGTTCCCGTCCCGTCGCATCGACGAAGCTCATCCGCTCGACCTGCGAGGCGGCCGCCCGCAGCCGGGGCATCACCCCCATGCCCTCGACCACGTCGACGGCCGGTCCCTTCACGTCAACGGGATTCCCGCTGGACCTGGGCATCTCCGCCCGCTCCACCACGGTCACGTCGAAACCGTTGCGCCCCAGCCAGTACGCCAGGGTCGATCCCGCGATGCCCGCCCCGGAGATCAGCACTGTCTTGCTCATCGTCATCACCTCGCTTCAAGTGGACGATTTTCGTCCACTTGCCACAAGGTACGCTAACCGGAAGAATTTCGTCCACATCGGAGGTGAGGACAACGGCCGAACTCAGAGCCGATGCCCGCAGCAATCGCGACCAGATCCTGGCCGCGGCCCAGGAGGTCTTCCGGGTGCAGGGCGTCAATGTCTCCATGAAGGACATCGCCGACGCCGCCGGCGTGGGCGTGGGCACCCTCTACCGCCGCTTCCCCGACCGCGGCGCCCTCATCACCGCCGCCGCCCACTCCTACCTGTCGGCCCTGTCCGACCTGGCCGCCACCGCCGACCGCGAATCGCCCACCGCCTGGCAAGCCCTCACCCGCATCCTCCGCGAATGCGCCGAACTCCGCCTGGGCGCCCTGGCCGCCGCCGTCGAACCCACCCTCCACGCCGACATCAGGTCCGACCCCGCCCTCACCGAAGTCCGCACCACCATCACGGACCGCATCGCAGACCTGACCACCCGAGCCCACACCGAAGGCGCTCTCCGCCCCGACGTCACCCCCGAAGACATCGCCCGCCTGATGACCCTCCAGATCTACGCCACCCCCACCGAGCCCTACCCCACCGCCATCAACCGAGTCCTGGACCTCCTCCTCGACGGCCTCCGCCCCTGAAAAAGAAAGCCCCGCACCGATTTCCCGGTGCGGGGCTGCTTGCCGGATCCCCCTGATCCGGATCGGAATCCGAGCATCTTCGGCACGCTGCCGCGCGTGCCGATCGTCATCGGCGCGAACCGCCACCGACGCAACACCATTGGCAACGGTCGCCGCGGCGAGCCGGGTAGTGCCATACAGCACACACGGCGGCAAGGAGTCCCGTCCCGCCGCTCTCGGGTTGAGTCGCAGGCGCCGGAGATGGGTAGTTGACCGGCACGCCAGACTGGTTGTGCGGGTGGAACATCGAATCCTCCCGACCACCCGCTGACTCGGAAAGTCGCGCGCCGCAAGGAATCCTGGGCGGCGCCCCTCAAACCTTGTCGTTCGAATAGAGGGCGGGGCGCATGGAGGACAGAGAAGGAGCCCCTGACCTGCCGGAACGGGCGAGAGGCTCCCCAGCGGTGGGACCACTGGCGAGTGTTGGCACCGACCAGGCTACAGACAATTCTCAGCTATCCGATTTGTCGGTGTTAACGTGGCTGCTCGAGACAGTTCTTGCTCTGGGTTTGCTGATTGAAGCAGACAGGAGACAGCTGCGGGCAAACCTCTTGCTGAGGAAAGCAACTCATCATCGACGGCACCTGGAAACCACCCGCCATCACGCGTAACCAAAGGAGTTCATCAGATGCTTGCAGGAATCGCCCGCTCGGCAGTAGTCGCCGCGGTAGCCGTCCCGCTCGTTGCCCTCGCAGCACCGTCCGCATCCGCGAGCCGGCCCGTGGTGTCGAATGTGAACCAGCCCGTGCTGTCGAATGTGGACGCGCCGTTCATCTCGGTGACCATTTGCGTCCACATCCCGACGCCCGGATCAGCGACCCTGGACTGGTGCTGGCCGTAGCCGAATTACCGCACACTCGATTTCGCGTGGCGGACCCACATCGAACCCCGTTGGGGCACAGAACGAATCGGTGACATCACCCAGAATGCGGTGCGTGACTGGATTCTGGACATACGGCCGCCTGCCCAGGAGCGCGAGGCTGCCGAGGGGGAGGCCGGATGTCGATGCCGGTGCGAAAGAGCGGCGCGTCCATCTCGCAGCCGAGGATTCGAAGCGTTCCAGTTCCGCGATTCATTCTGTCCGACTTGGCCGCTCACATCGAAGGCGGCCATCGGGTCCGCTGGTGTCCCCGCATCCCGACGACGAACCGAAGTCCCCGCCGAGGCGAAGACGGTCGACGGTTGGTTCACCGACGCGGTGAAACGGGCCGAGGGCCGATCACACCGCACGATCTCCGCCGCACTGGATTCCGAGTAGGGGTCGGTCGGCTACGAGTGCGATGTGGGCACCGACGAGTGTGGGCAGCCCGCTCGATCGCCCGTTCCACGGGGAAGAAAGAAAGAGGCCCCTCACCCGCGCGAACAGGTGAGGGGCTCCTCAGCGGTGGCGGAGGGATTTGAACCCTCGGAGGGGGGTTACCCCTCACACGCTTTCGAGGCGTGCTCCTTAGGCCGCTCGGACACGCCACCGCTGGTGACTCTACCTGAGCACCCGCCGGATCCTGAAATCGCCTGGAGAGAGGGGTTAGGGGCGGTGGGAATCGAAGAAATCGGCGAGGAGAGCGGCGCATTCGGGTTCGAGGACGCCGGCGCGGACCTGGGGGCGGTGATTCAGACGTCGGTCACGGACCACGTCCCAGAGGGAGCCGACGGCACCGGTCTTGGGTTCCCAGGCGCCGAAGACCAGGCGGCCGATGCGGGAGAGGATCAGGGCGCCGGCGCACATGGTGCACGGTTCGAGGGTGACGACCAGGGTCGCGCTCTCGAGGCGCCAGCCGTCGCCCAGCACCCGGGCGGCGGCACGCAGGGCCAGGATCTCGGCGTGGGCGGTCGGATCGCCCAGAGCCTCACGGGCATTGGCGGCACGCGCCAGTTCCCGGCCCTGGGCATCGAAAACGACCGCGCCGACGGGGACATCGCGCGGGTCGGCGGCAGCTGCCGCGGCGATGGCGGCACGCATCATCGCCTCGTCCGAGGCGAGCGAGCCGATCAACGCGGCAGCTTGTCCAGGACCGCGGAGAATTCGTTGGCGAAGCCGAGGCGCTGGGCGATCATGCCGAGCTGCTCGT
Organism: Nocardia sp. CA-151230; assembly: GCF_050942175.1. Lineage (NCBI taxonomy): Bacteria > Bacillati > Actinomycetota > Actinomycetes > Mycobacteriales > Nocardiaceae > Nocardia > Nocardia sp. CA-151230. The sequence goes on along the minus strand of NZ_CP192061.1, from coordinate 216,469 downwards.
CCGGGTACAGGTCGGTCTCGGCGAGGATGACCGACAGCACCGGCTCGGGCAGGCCGAGATCGGCGAGGACGCCGAGGTCGCCCTCCTCCCAGGGCTCGACATCGTCGATCTCGTCCGGGTCGATGTCGGGAATCTCGATATTGAGTTCCTCGAGCACGTCGGCCGCGATGTCGTAGTCGATGGCGGCCGTGGCATCGGACAGCAGGATGCGGCTGCCGGTGGGGCCCGGGCGCAGGATGATGAAGAATTCGTCGTCGACATCGAGCAGGCCGAACACCGCGCCGGAACTTCGCAACGCCCGCAGCTCGTGCTCGGCCGCGGACAGACTGGACAGTGAGGCGTCGCTCAGGGGCGTCACTTTCCAGTTGGCTTCCTCGCGGACAACCGCCACTGCGAACCCTTCCACGTCGTCGAACTCATCCGACGCCGCCCTGTTCGTGCTCGAGCGCTGTGCTGCCATGGCCGCAACGGTAGTCCGCTTCGGGGGAAATGTTGAAGTCGTATGCGAATCTGATCGCATGACGGGCTCTCCGAAACCAGCTGTCTGCGTCCTGGGTACCGGTTTGATCGGCGGTTCGGTGCTGCGCGCCGCTGCCGTCGCCGGGTACGAGGCGTTCGGCTACAACCGGTCCGAGGTCGGCGCGAAGGCCGCCCGCTTGGACGGATACGACGTGATCAGCGATGTGGAGGCGGTGCTCACGCGAGCGGCCGACCGCGATGCGCTGGTGGTGATCGGCGTGCCCATGCCGGCCATCGACGCCGTGCTCTCGGATGTGAAGACCTTCGCGCCCGACTGTGTGCTGACCGATGTGGTGAGCGTGAAGGCGCCGGTCGCGGCGGCCGTGCAGCGTCACGAACTGGGCGCCCGCTACATCGGCGGCCACCCCATGGCCGGGACCAGTGAATCCGGTTGGGCCGCATCCTCTCCCGAACTGTTCAAGAACGCGGCGTGGGCGGTGAGCGTCGATCCGGGCGTACACGCCGACCCCTTCCGGCGTGTCGCCCAGCTCGCGCTGGACTGCGGCGCGGTGGTGGTCCCGGTGCTGGCGGTGGAACACGATCGCGCGGTCGCCCGGATCTCGCACCTGCCCCACGTCCTCGCCGAGGCCCTCGCCATCGAGGGCTCCAACGGTGGCCCGCTGGCCCTCGGACTGGCGGCCGGCTCCTTCCGCGACGGCACCCGCGTCGCCGCCACCGCCCCCGACCTGGTCCGCGCCATCTGCGAACCGAATGCCGCGGCGCTGCTGGACGTGCTCGACGACACCCTCGAGGTCCTCACCCAGGCCCGGGACAGCCTGCGCGCGAACGGCACCATCGCCGAACTCACCGAAGCCGGGCACGACGCCCGCAACGACTACGAGGACAACGAGCGCTGGGTCATCACCGATGTCCGCCCCGGCGACCACAACTGGCTCACCAAGCTCATCGACGCGGGCCGCTCCGGCGGCGTCCTGACCGCCCTGGACTAGGCGCGCCCGGCCCCGGGCTAGATCCGTTCGGCCAGGCCCGGGTAGTCGAGCAGGAAGCCGTCCTCGTCGACGGTGACGGTCGCGCTGGAGACGGGCGAGAGCACGTGGATGCCGTCGGGACCGCTGCTGTAGATGAGGCTGGCTTCCTGCACGAGGAGATCGGGCAGGCGCACGTAGACGACGGGAACCTGCACGTCCTCACTGGCATGGGCCAGCCCGTAGCGGCGGATGGGCAGGGTATTGAAGAAAGGGCTCAGCACCACGTCCACATCCAGCGCGCCGCCGAAGGTGGAGCGCACGTGGGTGTTTCCGGCGTCGATGAGCCAGTAGTTCTCCTCGTCGCGGGCGATGGAGGCGTGGCGTTCGCCCGAAGCGAGGGTGCTGCGCAGCGACAGCCGCTTGGTGACCCCGGATTCGTCGGTGACCAGGTCGTAGGACGCGCTGAAGGCCGGGTGGTCCTCGCAGTCGCCGGCGATGATCCGGCCGGCGGCGCGAATCCGGTTGCCGCTCAGCACTACCCGCACCGACTCCATGCGCGACGCGTTGTGCGCTCGCCAGGTGAGAATGGCCGGCCACCGCGGCGCAGCCGGGTTGGCGTCCTCACTCCCGTTATCCGTCACGCCTATAACCGTAGTTCCCCGCGCCCGCGCACCCGCGCTCCCCGGCCGGTATCACTCCCCCGGCGGCACATCGTGATCAACATGCAATGGTGCCGGCCGCTCCTCGATGTTCGCTCACGACACCGACCACCGATCACCCGCCCGAGCCATAGCGAGCGGCTCTGGACCTGGGGTGGGCAGGGGTGTTGGTCACGGTGGGGGTGCGAGGACTCGAGTAACGTGCTCTGGGCACGGGGGACTCCGGGGTGAAAGGGACTGTTGTGACGGGCGCGCGGATGGTCGGCCTGTTCGCCGGCATCGGCGGGCTGGAGCTCGGGCTCGCGGCGCACGGATGGCGCAGTGAACTGCTGTGCGAGATCGACTCGGGAGCGCAGGCGGTGCTGGCCGCGCATTTCCCTGACGTACCACTGCATTCCGATGTGACCAGGCTGCGCGCGCTGCCGTCGGGGACGGAGCTGGTGGCGGCAGGCTTCCCCTGCCAGGATCTGTCGCAGGCCGGACGGACGGCCGGAATCACCGGGGCCCGTTCGGGTTTGGTGGACGAGGTGTTCCGGCTGGTCAAACGCAAGAAGGGGCCGCGCTGGCTGCTCATCGAGAATGTGCCGTTCATGCTGCAGCTCGGCGGCGGCGCGGCGATGCGGCACATCACCGCCGCGCTCACCGACCTCGGCTACACCTGGGCCTACCGGGTGGTGGACGCGCGCGCGTTCGGGCTGCCGCAGCGGCGGGAGCGGGTGCTGATGCTGGCCTCCCGCACCGAGGATCCGCGGCCGATCCTGTTCGGCACCGACGCCGGGCCCCGCAATGTGGGCGACCCGGCGCACGACCCGTGCGGCTTCTACTGGACCGAGGGCACCCGCGGCCTGGGCTGGGCGGTGAATGCCGTGCCCACCCTGAAAGGCGGTTCGGCCCTGGGCATTGCGAGCCCGCCCGCGGTACGGCTGCCCTCGGGTGAACTGGTCACGCCCGGCATCACCGACGCCGAGCGGCTGCAGGGCTTCGACCGGGATTGGACCACAGCCGCTCTCGCCGTGCACGGGGTGCGGCCGGGGCATCGCTGGAAACTGGTCGGCAATGCGGTGAGCGTGCGCATGGCGTCCTGGATCGCCGAGCGCCTCACCAACCCGTCCGACGATCCGATCCCGGACGGCGCACCGCTGACCCGCCGCAGCTGGCCGACGGCGGCGTGGGGGCATCGCGGGGAGGTATATCGGGTTCCGGTGTCCACCTGGCCCGTTCACGCGCCGTACGAGGATCTGCGCTGGTTCCTCGACGACTCCCGGCTGCTGTCCGCGCGGGCGACCGCGGGCTTCCTGCGTCGCACCCGGATGGGTTCGCTGCGCTTCCCCGAGGGCTTCCTCGACGATGTGGAGAACCATCTCGAGCGCATGGGGGGCGCACCGCGCGAGGCCGCATGACACCTCCGGGGCACCTTGCCGGCGGTGCCGGGCGCGGCGAGGATGGCCCGATGGCGGATGCGCGACGACCGGGCACCGATGCGGCCACCAGCGCGCGCATGGCCAGGCAGCGGCGCGTGGGGACGAAGCCGGAGCTGGCCCTGCGGCGGGAATTGCATCGGCGCGGAAAACGCTTCTTCGTGGACCGGGCTCCGCTGCCGGGACTGCGGCGGCGGGCCGATCTCGTGTTCCCGCGGCGGAAGGTGGCGGTCTATGTGGACGGATGCTTCTGGCACAGCTGCCCGCAGCACGCGACACGCCCGAAGAACAATGCCGAGTGGTGGGCCGACAAACTGGCGGGCAATGTGGCCCGCGATCGCGACACCGATGCCCGGCTGGCGGCGGCGGGCTGGACCGTGGTGCGGGTCTGGGAACACGAGGCCGCGGATTCGGCGGCCGACCTGGTGATGCGGGCTTTGGCGCGCGGCGTCTGACGTCCGCGCCGGTGGATGGGAGACAATGGTCCTACGACCGGACCAGCCGACCAGTCCGGACAGATCGGAAGCTGCGGGCAGGGCAGTACGAGTAAGCGAGGCCAGCGAAAGCGAGCGCGGTGATGCCAACCGAGCAGAAACTAGCCGAGGCGGCCCCCGTGGAGGAGACCCTCCAGCCGCGATGGCGACGGGTGCTGCGGTGGTTCATCGCGATCTTGATCGCGGTCGCCGGACTCGGCTATTCCTCCTGGGTCCTGGAATTCATCCTCCCGATCCACAGCAATCCCACCAACACCTTCCTGAGCCAGCTGGCCGAGAAGGGCGCGCCGTTCCGCTGGGTGTTCACCACCGGTGACACCGGGTCCGGCTCGCTGCTGGTGGTGGCGGGACTGGGCGGTCTGCTGCTGTTCTCGCGGCGGCGGTACTCGACCATCGGCTGGGCGGCGCTGGCCTGCTTCGGCGCGTCCACCATCGCGGACGCGCAATGGCCCATCGTGCCGGACGATCCGAACGGGCCCAAACGGTATGTGGACACCGGCCTGTTCCCGCAATTGCACCAGATCCATGCGCTGACCAGCACGCTGGCGGTGTTCTCCATCTACATCGCGATGATCGCGTTCACCGTGGCGGCCTTCAAATACCGGCGCTGGCCGATTCTGCGGCACACCGGACTGTGGATTCTGATCGTCGGTTCGGCGGTGACGGCATGGATGCTGATCGCCGACAATCTGCCCGGCAACTACGGCCTGGGCATCGCACAGCGCATCCAGGTCGGGGCCATGTCGCTGTGGCTGGTGGCGCTGGCGGTGCAAATCGTTGTGGCCGAACGGGATTCCGGAATTCCGGCCCGGCATCGGCGCACCGCGCGCTCATCCGGCCACTGACCGCTCGGACTGGGTAGGGTCGGACCCGTGACCAGCGATGCGCAACTCGCCGACACCGCAGCCCTGCTCGACACCGTCGCCGCCGCGACCGAGCGCCTGCTCCCCGCGATCGCCGCCCTCGGCGACGCCGACCTGGTGGAACCCTCACTGCTGCCCGGCTGGACCCGCGGCCACGTGCTCGCCCACCTCTCCCGCAATGCCGACAGCCTGGTCAACCTGCTGCTGTGGGCCCGCACCGGCATCGAAACCCCACAGTACGCAAGCCAATTCCTCCGCGAGGCCGACATCGAGGCGGGCGCCCCCCGCCCGCTGCGCGACCAACTCGAGGACTTCACCGCCTCCGCCGAACGCTGGCTGGACCTGGCCCGGGTCATGCCCGCCGACCGCTGGCCCACCATCGTCCGCAACCGCCAGGGCGGCGAGATCCCCGCCACCCGCATCCCGTGGATGCGCCTGCTGGAGGTGGAGATCCACCACGTGGACCTCGACATCGGCTACACCCCCGCCGACTGGTCGGCCGACTTCGCCGCCCGCTTGCTGGCCCAGTCCATCACCGAGGTCGAGCCCGCCGACGGCGCCGGCTTCACGGTCACCGCCACCGATTCCGGCTACTCCGGCACCGTCGGCGTCCCGACCGCGACCATCACCGGACCCACCGCCGCCCTCGCCGCCTGGCTGATCGGCCGCTCCCCCGGCACCGACCTCACCGGCGACCTCCCCGACCTGGCCGCCTGGAAGTAGCATCCTGAAGGCCCTCGGCCTCCAACCGCCGGGGCCACCAAAAGCCAATGGCCCCACACCTTCTGGTGTGGGGCCATTGAGCTGAAGCGCGCCCGGAGAGACTCGAACTCCCAACCTTCTGATCCGTAGTCAGATGCTCTATCCGTTGAGCTACGGGCGCATGTCTATTCAAATGTGCACCCGGCGTACCGGGCGGTGGCGGAGGCGAGAGGATTTGAACCTCCGGTCCCCGTGAAGGGACAACTCATTAGCAGTGAGTCCCATTCGGCCGCTCTGGCACGCCTCCTGGTGCCCCTCTTCGAGGGCGCCGGTTCCTTTCGAACCGCCGGGACAGAAGATTACACAGCGGGTGACCAATAGGCCAAATCGGCTGGTCAGCGCAGGTGCGAGTCGAACCATTCGTAGATTCTGGTCTGGGCGTCGAGGACCGCGACGTCGTCGAGGGCGGCGGGGTCGAAGCCCGGCTGGTCGGGGCGGTGGTGGAGGCCGGGGTAGGTGACCACCAGGGTGGCGACGTCGGCGCGGGCGGCGGCCTCGCGCAGGCGGTCGACCTGGTCGGGCGGGGTCAGCGGGTCGTCCTCGCCGAAGAGGCCGAGCCAGGGCGCCTGGAAGGCGGGGGCGGCGGCGAGCAGCGCGACGGCCTGCGGGGTGAGCGGGGTTTCGATGCCGGGGGCCGCGACGCTCACGGCCGCGCCGATGCGGCGATTGGTGGCGACCAGGGCGGCGGCGGTGCCGGCCGAGTCGAAGCCGAGCACGCCGATGCAGTCGCTGAAGACGCCGTGGCCGGTGAGCCACTCGAAGCAGGCGTCGAAGTCGGCGAACAGGTCGTCACCGAAGATCGGGTGGGCGCTGCCGTTGGCGGGGCGGTGGAAGAGGTCGGGGGCCAGGACGGTCCACCCGTCGTCGGCGAGCGAACGCATGAGTTCCAGCAATGGCTCGGTGAATTCACGTGATTCGTGCAACACCACGATGCCGCCGCGCGCATGCCCCTCGGGTTCTAGCACAGTGAGCGGAACCGTGGTCGTGTCGTGCACAGGGGCGATATCTCGATAGATGCCCGACATAGGGCCACTGTAGTTGCGCTAGGTAAAAACGAGATAAATCTTTCCCGGGGTCCGATATCCCGGAGATATTCCGGCCGAGTCCCATTCGGCCCCACGCGACTCCCGATCGGGCAAACCAGGCGACACCCCGGAGCGGCCGCGGCCGGCCGGGACATAGGGTGGAGGGGTGAGCGCGCACATTCGCCCGGACCTCGATGCCATCCCGGCGTACGTCGCCGGCAAGACGCACCCCGGCGCGGTGAAGCTGGCCAGCAACGAGACGACCTTCCCGCCGCTGCCGTCGGTGACCAAGGCCATTGCCGAGGCGGTCGAGCTGTCGAACCGGTACCCGGACAACCATGCCATCGAATTGCGTGGCGCCCTCGCGGATTTCCTGGGTGTGGAGCTCGAGAACGTGGCGGCCGGCTGCGGCAGCGTGGCGCTGTGTCAGGAGCTGGTGCAGATCACCTGCCGCAATCCCGAGGACGAGGTGCTGTTCGCGTGGCGCTCGTTCGAGGCGTACCCGATCGTCACCCAGGTGGCGGGCGCCAAGGCGTTGCAGGTGCCGCTGGACGACGAATTCACCCATGATCTGGACGCTTTGGCGGCGGCCATCACCCCGAACACACGGGTGGTCTTCGTCTGCAACCCGAACAACCCGACCGGCACCGCCCGCGGCAAGGCGGAGATCGTCGAGTTCCTCGACCGGGTGCCCTCCGACGTGCTGGTGGTACTGGACGAGGCGTACTTCGAGTACCTGCGCATGCCCGCCGAGGACTTCCCCGACGGCGTCGAGCTGGGCCGCACCCGGCCGAATGTGCTGGTGCTGCGCACGTTTTCGAAGGCGTACGGCCTGGCCGGTCTGCGGGTCGGGTACGCGGTCGGCGCGCCCGAGGTGATCACCGCGCTCATGAAGGTGCACATCCCGTTCAGCGTGAGCCGGGTGGCGCAGGCGGCGGCCATCGCCTCGCTGGAGGCGCGGCACGAACTGCTGGAGCGCACCGATGCCGTTGTGGCCGAACGCGATCGCATGCGGGAGGCGCTGCTCGCGGCGGGCTACCGGGTGCCGGTGAGCCACTCCAACTTCGTCTGGCTGCCGCTGGGCGAGCGCAGCGCCGAGTACGGCGCGGCGAGCACCGAGGCGGGCGTCATCATCCGGCCCTACGGCACCGACGGCGTCCGCGTCACCGCGGGCGACCCGCACGAGAACGACGACTTCCTGCGCTTCGCCACGGATCCGGAGATCGTCGCTCGTTTCGTCGGCTGAACGGCCCGCTAACCGATGCCCAGTCCCGCGGCCATGGTCGGCCAGGAGCGGGGCAGTTCGTCGGCCCAGTAGGGCCAGGAGTGCGTTCCGGTGGGCCGGCGGTCGACCGTGGCGGGGATCGCCAATTGCGCCAGCCGGTCGGCCAATTGGCGGGTGCACATGTCGGCGCCCGCCTCGATGGGCCCGCCGAACAGCACGGCATTGCGCAGGTCCGGATTGCCCGGAGTGTCGTGCTCCCCGGGCAGCCCGCTACCGGACGACAGGTAGATCGCCTTGCCGCGCAAGGCTTCCGCTCGGGCCAGTACGTCGTGGTCGGCCCACTGGGGGTCGTCGGACGGCCCGAACATATTGTCCGGATCCCCGCCGAACGTCCCGACCACGGCACGGGCCTGCGCCTGCCCGAAGTCGGAACTCATTGCGTAGCAGCCGCTGTGTGCCGCCACCGCGCGATACAGGCCCGGATTGCGGGTGGCCAGCATCATGGCCGCCTCCGCGCCCATGGAGACGCCCTCCAGGCCGTTCATGCCGTCCCCGCCGAAGCGAGTGTCGATGAGCGGCGGGAGCTCGCGGGTCAGGAAGGTCTCCCAGCGATTGGTGCCGAGCTTGGGATCGCTGCGCCGCCAGTCGGTGTAGTAGCTGGCCGGGCCGCCGAGGGTGAAGACCACATTCACGTTCTTGTCGGCGAAGAAGGGCAGCGCGCCGCCGCGGGCGGTCCAGTTGTTGACATCGGGTGCCGCGCTGCGGCCATCGAGCATGTAGACGGTAGGACGGGGGCTGTCACGGTGCGCGGGGAGCAGCACCTGCACCTCGACGGTGCGGCCCATGGCCGGGGAGGCGACGAAGACGGCGAGCAGGTTCCCGGCCACGGTCTCGACCCGTTCGATGCGAGCCTGCCCGGGGTGGACCGGATCGAGGCCCGGCGCGGACTCCTCATTGGAGCCGGTCTCCACGGGTGGATCGGTCACGGCGAGTGGGGCTTCGACGGTCGCCGCGCCGGCCAGCAGGGCAGCGCTCGCGAAGGCACCGAACAAGCGACTCGCGATGCGACGGCTGGCCACCCCGCCACATTTACCAGAAACCGTCGCTCGGCGTTCAGCAGAGACCGTAGATCCACATTTCCCGGGGACCGTCACTCCGCGGGGAGACAGACCTTTCAGATCACCACGAGGGAAACCGGATTCAGCAGTCCGATGGCGGTGTAATCGGCGTCGAAGGCGTGCCGCATGCCGAGGGTGTCGGCGGGGATACCCAGGCCGACACCCACGCTCATCCGTCGACGACGTTGACCACGCAGGCGTTCTCGGGCTCGAAAAGCCTTATCCACCTGCGGGTTCTCAGCGGAAGCGGAGGGATTTGAACCCCCGGTCGCTTTCACGACGCTCGCTTTCAAGGCGAGTGCATTCGGCCGCTCTGCCACGCTTCCAGGCGATCGATCCTAACTGATGGCGTGTGCGGTCTGCCTCCCACTTCCGATTCGGGCGGACCAGTCAGTCGAGATCGGCTGTCGCGCGGGCGCCGGCGCGGTGGTCGGCGGCCAGATTCACCAGGTCCAGGGCGGCGGCCACGGCGGCCAGCTGCTGGGGGGTGAGCAGATCCACGAAGAAGCGGCGCACCGCGGCGACATGGCCGGGGGCGGCGGCCCGCAGGCGCCGCATGCCCTCGTCGGTGAGCTGGGCCAGCACGCCGCGGCCGTCGTCCTCGCAGGCGATGCGGCGGACCATCTGCTGCGCCTCCATGCGGCGGATCTGATGGGTGAGGCGGCTGCGGGAGGAGAGCACGCCGTCGGCGAGGTCACTCATGCGCAGCGAGCGGCCGGGCGCCTCGGACAGCTTCACCAGGATGCGATAGTCGGCGAAGGACAGGTCGCTGTCATGTTGTAGCTGCCGGTTGAGGTCGGCCATGAGCCGCTGGCTGCCGTCCATGTAGGCCCGCCAGGCGCGCTGCTGCTCCGCGGTGAGCCACCGCGGTTCGGCCACGGCCCGGCCGCCGGCCTCTGCCACCGGCTCGTTGTTGTGACGGCGTTTGATCGCTCCTCCTCAGCTCGCGGCCCGGACGAACGCGTTCCCACAGCAGGATGCCTTCCGCGGGGAAGGCCTAAACGCGATAGGTGGAGATCATGGTCCGGCTCAGGTCGTGCAGGCTGGTGCAGCCCGAAAGTCCCATGGCCGCATCGAAATCCGCGAGCAGGCAGCGCAGCGCGTGGCGCACGCCGTCGGCGCCGGCCAGGCCCAGGCCGTATGCCCAGGGGCGGCCGTAGAGGACGGCCTTGGCGCCCAGCGAGAGCGCGATCATCACGTCGGAGCCGGTGCGGATGCCGGAGTCGAACAGTACATCCGCGCGATCGCCGACGGTGGCCACGATGGTGGGCAGCGCGTCCAGGGCACCGACCGCACCGTCCACCTGGCGGCCGCCGTGATTGCTCACCACCACCGCGTCCGCGCCCGCGTCGACCACCTGTCGGGCGTCGTCGGGGTGCAGCACGCCCTTCACCGCGATGGGCAGTTCGGTCCATTCCCGCAGCCGGGCGATGTCGGCCGGGCGCAGACCGTGGTTGCCGAACAGCCCGATCCAGGTGAGCACGGCGGCCCGCATCGCCTCCTCGCTCTCCTCCGGCGGGGCGCTGAGCTTGGCGCGGAAGACCGGATCGGACAGATAGTTGGCAATGCCCTTGCCCTGCAGAAACGGCAGGTGCCCGAGCTGTAGGTCACGCGGCCGCCAGCCCAGGCTGGGAGTGTCGACGGTGACGACGATGGCCTTGGCGCCGGACTCCTCGGCGCGCTCGACGAAGGAGCAGGCCAGCTCCATGTCATTGGGCCAGTACAGCTGATACCACCAGTCGCCCGCCCGCGCGCCGACCTCCTCGATGGTGGAGGAGGAGGCGGTGGACAGGCACATGCCGATGCCCAGTTCCCGGGTGACCTCGGCGACCAGGGTCTCGCCACGCTCGTGCAGCAAACCCAGCACGCCGATCGGCGCGGTGAGAATCGGTGCGGCCACACGGGTTCCGAGCACGTCCACCGACAGGTCGCGGGCCCCGGGCCCGCTGGCGCCGCGCAGCACGCGCGGCAGCAGCCGGTACCGCTCGAAGGCGGAGAGATTGGCGTGCGCGGTGCGCTCGGTGGACGCACTGCCCGCCACATAAGCGAAGGCCGCCGGATCCAGCACCTCCCGAGCCTTCTCCTCCAGGCCCGCCGCCGTCATCGGTAGCGCCGGGACGATGCCCGCGAGGCCGGAGAGATAGATCTCGTTCTGGAAATCGACGAAACTGCTCATGCCCCGGAACGCTAGTACCTTCCACCCCTGTGCGGAGGGGGTCGAAGTTACTTTCCCCGGGCGTAACCTTTCCGGCCCGGACGTGCCGCGTTATCAGGGTTTACGCCGCGGCCCGGTTCAGCGCTTGCGAACACGGACCAGAGCACGCGGCGCATCGGTCGCGATGAATCCGGACATCGCCATAGCCGCCAGGATGACCATGCCGCCGAGGACGGCCAGGGTGGTGATCATGGAATCTCCTCTCGAATCCCTCCACTCCACGGTGACGGCCGATGCTGAGAAGATGCTGGGCCCACGCCGAGGACGGCCTGACAGTAATCGGTGAGCTCCGGCCGTACGCTCGTTTCCATGTATGCGGTGACGCTCGACGGTTTCGGTGGGCCCGAGGTCATGAAATGGGCGCAGGTGGACGACCTGCCCGCGCCCGGACCGGGCGAGGTTTCGATCGATGTGGTGGCCGCGGGGGTGAATCGCGCCGACCTGCTACAGCGGCAGGGTTTCTATCCGCCGCCGCCGGGAGCCAGCGAGATTCTGGGCCTCGAAGTGTCCGGGGTGGTCGCGAAAGTCGGTCCGGGCGTGCGGGATTGGCGGGCCGGGGATCCGGTGTGCGCGCTGTTGTCCGGCGGCGGCTACGCCGAGCGGGTGGTCGCGCCCGCGACCCAGCTGCTGCCTGTGCCGGAGGGACTGGATGTGGCCGCGGCGGCAGCGCTGCCGGAGGTGGCGGCCACCGTGTGGTCCAACCTGGTGATGACCGCGGGTCTGCACAGCGGTCAGTTGCTGCTGATTCACGGGGGCGGCAGCGGAATCGGCACCCACGCCATCCAGGTGGCGCGCGCGCTGGGCGCGCGGGTCGCGGTCACTGCGGGTTCCCAGTACAAGCTGGACCGGTGCGCGGAATTGGGCGCGACGGTGCTGATCAATTACCGCGAGCACGATTTCGTGACCACGCTGCACAGCGAATATCCGGGCGCGGACATCATTCTCGACAATATGGGCGCGGCGTATCTGGAGCGGAATGTCCAGGCGCTCGCCGAGGACGGGCACCTGGTGGTGATCGGCATGCAGGGCGGGGTCACCGCGGAATTGAATCTGGGCGTGCTGCTGGGCAAGCGGGGATCGATTCACGCCACCAATCTGCGGCGCCGCCCCGAGACCGGGCGCGGATCGAAGTCGGAGATCATCACCGAGCTGCGCCGCCACCTGTGGCCGCTCATCTCCGACGGGACCGTCGTGCCGGTGGTGTCGGCGGAGGTGCCGGTCACCGACGCCGCCGAGGCCCACCGCCTGCTGGACTCCGCCGAGACGGTCGGCAAGGTGATCCTGCAGATTCGCGAGCTCTAGGTGTCCAGCGCCGCCAGCGCGCGGCCCAGCTGGTCGATCTCGAATTTCGTTGTATAGGGCGCGAGTCCGATGGTCACGGCGCCGCCTTCGTCGTTGACGCCCAGCGCGTCGAGCAGGCGGCTGCCGCCGTGGGAGCCGCTCAGCGTGCCGATGCGGGCGTCGGCCAGCTTGGCCGAGACCTTCTCCGCCTGCATGCCCGAGATGGTGAAGCTCACCGTCGGGATGCGGGTGGAGGCGCGGCCGATGACGGTCAGGTTGGGGATGGTGTCGAGCACGGACATCAGGTGCTCGAAGAGATGGTCGTGATAGTCCTGCAGGGACGTGATCGACATTTCCAGGCGCTCGCGCCGGGTGCCCTCGGCGCGCTCGTCGAGCGAGGCCAGGTAGTCGATGGAGGTGGTGAGACCGGCCAGCAGGGCGTACTGGTGGCCGCCCACCTCGAGCCGCTCCGCGCCCTTGGCATAGGGGTTCAGCGACATGGACGGGATGCGGTCCAGGAACGCGGGATCGCGGAAGACCAGCGCGCCGATCTGCGGACCGCCCCAGGCGGGCGCGCTCAGCGCGATCACGTCGGCATTGAGTTCGTCGATGTCGAGGAGCGCGTAGGGCGCGGCGCCGAAGCAGTCGGCGACCAGCAGCCCGCCGACCTCGTGCACGCGGTCCGCGGCCACCCGCACCGCCGGTGCCGAGCCGACGATGGGTGAGGCGGCGGTCAGCGCCACCAGCCGAGCGGTGGGTCCGATGAGCTCCTCGAACTGCCAGGCCGGCATCTCGCAGGTCTCGATCTCCACTTCCGCCCAGCGCACGTGCGCGCCATAGCGATTCGCTATCCGCAGCCACGGCGCCACGTTCGCCTCGTCATCCAGACGCGACAGCACGATCCCGGTGCCGAGACCCAGCCGGGAGCTCAGCGATTCGGCCAGCCAGGCCAGCAGCACCGCGCGATCGGGTCCGAGCACCACGCCCGCCGGATCACCGCCGACGAGATCGGCGACGGCCTCGCGCGCGGCCTCCAGGATCGCGGCGCTGCGCTTGGCGGCGCCGTGCCGATTGCTGTGCGAGAAGGCGGAGGTCCGGAAACCTGTTGAGACGGCCCGGGATACCGAATCCGGGACCAGCATGCCCGCTTGCGGGTCGAGGTGGATCCAGCCGTCGCCCAGGGACGGTATGAGGCCCCGCACCCTTGCGACGTCGTAAGTCATGGTGGCCACTCTAAAGGGAGAGGGCACAACAGGGTAACGGTAGGGAGGGAAGCAACCTGCGAGGACCAGGACGACCAGCGCCTACCGTACAAACTGGACGGGGGCTGTGCTTGATTTGCCCTTCCGCTCCGCTACGGGGCGGGTTCGCGGCCCCGAGGTCTCGATTCTTCCCTCCTCCGCTCCCCCGCTCCAAGGCGGAGATCTATCAAGCCGCAGTCCAGAATCAAGACGGCCGCGAACCATCTCGACTTGTCCCTTCGTGTCGCATCTTCGGCGTGTTACGAACTTGGGGTGGCGCTTAGCGGGTTCGGGGGAAGTTGGGCAGGATGGGGGGCATGACGCAATCGGATGGGGTTCCGGAATCCATCGTCGTGATCGGTCCCGAGGGAAAGCCGCTGTTCATCCCGGCGGCGGCGCAGATCGGCGGGGAGCCGGTGGAGATCACCGGACAGGTTGTCGGTGAGGATCTTTCGGGCGAGGCGGGCGACACGCACGACAAAGAGGAGTCGCTCGCCGACATGGTGGAGCAGCCCGCGAAGGTCATGCGCATCGGCACCATGATCAAGCAGCTGCTCGAGGAGGTCCGGCACGCACCGCTGGACGACGCCTCCCGCACCCGGCTGCGCGAGATCCACCGCACCTCCATCCGCGAGCTGGAAACCGGCCTGGCCCCGGAACTCCGCGAGGAGCTGGAGCGGCTGGCGCTGCCCTTCACCGACGACACCGTCCCTTCCGACGCGGAACTGCGCATTGCCCAGGCCCAGCTGGTGGGCTGGCTGGAGGGTCTGTTCCACGGCATCCAGACCGCGCTGTTCGCTCAGCAGATGGCCGCGCGCGCCCAGCTCGAGCAGATGCGCCAGGCGCTGCCCCCGGGCATGAGCCACGGCGACCTGCGCGGCCAGCAGAATCCCGGCGGCGGCCAGTACCTCTGAATCACTGTTCCTGGGCGTACGCCGTGAGTTCGCGGCGCGTCTCGTTCTGGACTGCGGCTTGATAGATCTCCGCCTTGGAGCGGGGGAGCGAAGCGAAGAAGCGGAGCAGGGAAGAACGAGACTTCCAGCGCCGCGAACCCGCCCGTAGCGAAGCGGAGGGCAAAATAGTTCAGCTAAGGTCGGGTGCTGTGCCTGCTGCTGCTCCCCCCGACTCGGCGATGACGGACGTGCGCCCGGACAATGAATCGGTGCCGCTCGTGTCGGACTCCCAGTCCTTCGGTCGCGCATTCAAGGATTTCCGCGACGGATTCTCCCAGCGTGAACTATGGCTGGCGCTCGGCTGGCAGGACATCAAGCAGCGGTACCGGCGCTCGGTACTGGGTCCGTTCTGGATCACCATCGCCACCGGTTTGCAGGCGGCCGCGATGGGTGTCCTCTACGCCACCCTCTTCGGGCAGTCGCTGAGCTCCTATCTGCCCTATGTGACCGTCGGCCTGATCGTCTGGAATGTGATCAATGCCAGCATTCTCGAGGGCTCGGATGTCTTCATCGCCAATGAGGGCCTGATCAAGCAGCTGCCGTCGGCACTGAGCGTGCACGTGTACCGCCTGGTGTGGCGGCAGTTCCTGTTCTTCGCGCACAACCTGATCATCTACGTGGTGATGGTGGCCGCCTTCAGCATCTGGCGGCACCTGCACTGGTCGGCCCTGCTCGCGATTCCGGGCCTGCTGCTGCTGTTCCTCAATGCCATCTGGGTGACGATCGTGTTCGGCATCTTCAGCACTCGCTACCGCGATCTGGCGCCGATCCTGGGCAGCACCACGCTCATGCTGTTCGTCCTCACCCCGGTCATGTGGAAGACCTCGGCGCTGTCGGGCACCGCGAGCGATCGCGCCAAGCTGGCCGAGCTCGTCCCCACCTTCCACTATCTGGAGATCGTGCGCGCGCCCCTGCTGGGCGACCCGATCCACCTGCGCAGCTGGGTGGTGGTGCTGTCGATCACCATCGTCGGCTGGATAGTCGCGATACTGGCTATGAAGAAGTTCCGTTCCCGAGTCCCCTACTGGGTGTGAAGGCTCAATGACCGACCATGTGAGTATCGAGACCCAGAACGCGTGGGTGGAATTCCCGATCTTCGACGCCAAATCCCGATCGCTGAAGAAGGCGGTGCTCGGTTCGGCCGGCGGCGCCATCGGACGCAATCAATCCGATGTGGTGGTCGTCGAGGCGCTGCGGGATATCACGCTGTCGCTGAAGGAGGGCGACCGCGTGGGCCTGGTCGGCCACAATGGCGCGGGCAAATCCACACTGCTGCGGCTGCTTTCGGGCATCTACGAACCGACCCGCGGCAGCGCGCGCATCCGCGGGCGGGTGGCTCCGGTCTTCGATCTCGGCGTGGGCATGGACCCGGAGATCTCCGGCTACGACAACATCATCATTCGCGGGCTCTTCCTCGGGCAGAGTCGCAAGCAGATGCTCGCCAAGATCGACGAGATCGCCGAGTTCACCGAATTGGGCGACTATCTGGCGATGCCGCTGCGCACCTACTCGACGGGTATGCGTGTGCGCCTGGCCATGGGCGTGGTCACGTCCATCGATCCGGAGATCCTGCTGCTCGACGAGGGCATCGGCGCGGTCGACGCGGAGTTCATGAAGAAGGCCCGGGTCCGGCTGCAGGAATTGGTCTCGCGTTCGGGCATTCTCGTCTTCGCCAGCCACTCCAATGAATTCCTGGCCCAGCTGTGCGATTCCGCGATGTGGATCGATCACGGGCAGATTCGCATGCAGGGCGGCATCGAGGATGTGGTGCGAGCCTACGAGGGCCCGGAGGCGGGTGATCACGTGGCGCAGGTGCTGCGGGATCTGGAACGTGAACGTGAACCGGAACGGAATCCCGCATGAGTGAACAGTCCACCCCCGTGTACGGCGATGATGCGCGCATCGTCGCCATCGTGGTCACCCATAAACGCCGGGAGCAGCTGGCCGAGTCGCTGAAGGTGCTGGGCAGCCAGACCCGGCAGATCGACCACCTGATCGTGGTGGACAACGGCAATGAGGCCGAGGTCGGCGAGCTGGTGAAGCAGCAGCCCATGGAAACCACGTACGTCGGTTCGGAACACAATCTGGGCGGCGCGGGCGGGTTCGCGCTCGGCATGCTGCACGCGCTCACCATGGGCGCGGACTGGGTGTGGCTGGCCGATGACGACGGCCGCCCCGAGGGTCCGGACGTGCTCGCCAAGCTGTTCGATTGCGCCAAGCGGCACGGGCTGGTCGAGGTGTCGCCGGTGGTGGCCGATATCGACGACCCGGATCGACTGGCCTTCCCGCTGCGCCGGGGCGTGGTGTGGCGGCGACTGCGGTCGGAGCTGGGTGACGAGGACTTCCTACCCGGGATCGCCTCGCTGTTCAACGGTGCGCTGATCTCGGCCGAGGCCGTGGACAAGATCGGTGTGCCGGATCTGCGGCTGTTCGTGCGCGGCGACGAGGTGGAGGTGCACCGGCGGCTGGTGCGCTCGGGGCTGCCGTTCGGCACCTGCCTGCAGACCGCGTACCTGCACCCGAACGGGTCGGCCGAGTTCAAGCCGATCCTGGGCGGGCGCATGCACACCCAGTACCCGGACGACCCGATCAAGCGGCACTTCACCTACCGCAACCGCGGCTACCTGATGGCGCAGCCGGGCATGCGAAAACTGTTGCCGCAGGAGGTCGCCCGTTTCGGATGGTTCTTCCTGATCCAGCAGAAGGATCCGGCCGGGCTGATGGAGTGGCTGCGCCTGCAGCGGATGGGCCGCCGCGAGCAGTTCGACAAGCCGAAATCCTGACCGGGAAAAATACGTTGCGCCGACGGGGACAGCCTGACAAGGTTGTCCCCGTTCTTGTTCGGCGCGGTCACCACGGTGACGGCATGAGGAGAGATGGGAGGTGGAGTTACGTGACGACGGCAGTGCGGATTGCCGTGCCCGGACGAGTGTTCGCCCCACGCGCATCCACCTCGAATTCCTCTCGCTGAGTCCGTGATTCGGACTCGGCCCGGCAAAGGACTCCACACATGTCTTCGGTCGATTTCGACCTGCTCGTTCCCTATGGCTGGAACACCTCCCTCGCCGCCGACTACCGGCCACTGCTGGGTGACGATCTGATTCCGGCCCGCGTGATCCGCATGGATCGCAGTGAATGCGATATCGCCGCACCCCTTCCCACCGCCGACTACCAGAGCCGCCTGACGGCCGCGGTGGTGCGGGCCCGGCTCCCCCGCTCGGATTCCGAGGTCAGTGGGCTGTGCACCGGCGACTGGGTGGCCATCGACGCCGGGCGCACGGTGCGGGCCCTGTTGCCGCGCCGCACCGCCATCGTCCGGGCCGCCGTGTCCGGGCAGCCCGATGCCCGCGCCAAATCGGCCAATCAGGTGCTGGCCGCGAATGTGGACACCGTACTGGTGTGCACCGCCGGCGACGGGGATGTCGATCTCGGGCGCATCGAGCGGCTGCTCGCGCTGGCCTGGGAATCCGGCGCCCAGCCGACCGTGGTGCTCACCAAAGCCGATCTGGCGCACGATATTCCGATCGAGGAAGTCCGAGCCGCCGCGCCGGGCGTCACCGTGGTGGCGGTCAGCGCCACCGGTGGTGTCGGCATGGATGTGCTGACCTCGCTGCTCTCCGGCACGGTGGCATTGATCGGGCCCTCGGGAGCGGGCAAATCCACCCTCGCCAATGCGCTGCTCGGCGCGGAAGTCTTCGCCACCAACGCGGTTCGCGAGGGCGACAAGCGCGGCCGCCACACCACCGTGCACCGCGAACTGCGGCCACTGCCCGGCGGCGGCACCCTCATCGATACCCCGGGGTTGCGGTCGGTCGGGCTCTGGGATGCCGCCGAGGGGCTCGGGCGGACCTTCAGCGATATCGAATCCCTGTCCGGGCAATGCCGTTTCACCGACTGCTCGCACGAGAGCGAGCCGGGGTGCGCGGTGCTGGCGGCCATCGAGTCCGGCGCGCTCCCCCGGCGTCGTCTGGACAGCTACCGCAAGCTGAGCCGCGAGAACGAATGGCTGGCCGCCCGCGGCGACGCGCGCATGCGCGCCGAGCGGACGAAGGTGTGGAAGCAGATCAACAAGGACCAGCGACGCATGTACAAGGAGCGTGGCGGCAAGCAACGCTGACCGCCCGGCGGATCTCCACGACCGGGCCGATCCCGCGGTCAGTAGGTTGGTGGGATGACTGCCGACCCGATGCCGCAGCACGGTCCCGTGGCCGTGCGGCGCTGGGTCGCGGGTCGGCTGCGGGCGCTGCCGGGGAGCATCGGCTATTTGCTGGTCGGCGGGGCTACCGGCATGGCGGCCACGTTCGCTACGGTCGGTTTGTTCGTGGTGGCGGCCACCAGCCTCGGCGGGGTGGGCATTCCGGCGATTCCCGAATACCTGCGGTTGATCCGGCCGCTGACCGAGTTCGAACGGCGGCGGGCGGGCAAGCGGCTGGGCGCGCCGATCGTGGTGGCGTATCGGCCGATGACCGGTGGGCTGCGGCAACGGCTGGCCGGTGCCTTCCGGGATCCGGCGAACGGCCGGGATATCGCGTGGCTGTGCGTGCACGGGGTGCCCGGCATGGTGGTGGCGTTGTTCTCGATCGGACTGCCGTCGGGTGTGCTGAATCAGCTGGCGATTCCGGTGTATTGGCAGATCGTGCCGCCGGGCACCGTCGACAGCTTCGGCTTCGTGGTCGATTCCTGGCCGCTGGCCGGGCTCAGCGCCCTCATCGCGATTCCCCTGGCGGCCCTGGTGCTCCGGCTGCCCACGGTGGCCCGCTGGCAGGCGCTGCTGGCGCGCACGCTGCTCGGTCCGGCGCCGGGCACCGAGCTCGCGGTGCGGGTGGCGGAGTTGACCGCGACCCGGGCCGCCGCGCTCGACGCGCACGGGGCGGAACTGCGGCGCATCGAACGGGATCTGCACGACGGCGCACAGGCGCGGATCGCGGCGGTCATCATGCAGCTCGGGCTGGCCGACCAGCTGCGCGAACGGGATCCGGCCGCATCGTCCGACCTGGTCCGCAAGGCGCAGGACACGGCCGAGGCCGCGTTGGCCGAACTCCGAGATGTGGTGCGGACCGTGTATCCGCCGGTGCTCGCGGATCGTGGTCTGGCGAGCGCGATTTCGGCGCTGGCCGCGCGCTCCCCGATTCCGGTCGAACTCGCTCTCGGCGGTACTGCCGCGCTGCGCCCGGGCACGACCGAGGTACCGGATTCGAGCAGATCGGGGCCACGCTGGCCCGCGGCCGTCGAGGCGGCGGCGTATTTCGTCATCTCCGAGACGATCACCAACGCGACCAAACATTCCGGGGCCGAACGTCTTCGGGTTTCCCTCGGAGGTGATGCCGGGCTTCTGACCGTCGAGGTCCTGGATGACGGGGTCGGCGGGGCGCGGGAGACCGAGGGTGGCGGGCTGGCCGGGATCCGGCGGCGGGCCGAGGCGCTGGACGGGCGGATGGTGCTCAGCAGTCCGGCGGGTGGGCCTACCGTGGTGCGGGTGGGGCTGCCGTGCGGGTTGTGATCGCCGAGGATGATGCCCTGCTGCGGGAGGGGCTGGCGCTGCTGTTGCAGACGGCGGGGATCGTGGTGGTCGCCGCGGTCGACAATGCGGACGATTTTCTCGCGGTGGTGACCGCCGATCGGCCCGATGCCGTGGTCGTGGATGTGCGGCTGCCGCCCACCTTCACCGATGACGGATTGCGAGCCGCGGTGCGGGCCCGCGAGATTCACCCCGGCCTGCCGGTGCTGGTGCTCTCGGCCTGGGTCGAGGACAGCTATGCCGCCGAACTGCTCGGCGATGGGGCCGGCGGGATCGGATACCTGCTCAAGGAGCGGGTCGGGAAGGTGGATCGGTTCCTGGATTCGCTGCGGCGGGTCGCCGAGGGTGGGACCGCCATGGATCCGGAAGTGATCTCGCAGCTGCTGGTGCGGCGCAAGACCGACGATCCACTGGCCGCGCTGACCCCGCGCGAACGCGAGGTGCTGGCACTCATGGCCGAGGGGCTCGACAATGCCACCATTGCCGAGCGCCTCGTGGTCACCGAAGGCGCTGTGCTCAAACACATTCGGAGCATCTTCGCCAAGCTGGGGTTGTTCGCCGACGAGGTGGGCCATCGGCGGGTGCTGGCCGTCCTCGCCTATCTGAATGCCGGATGATCAGTCGTCGCGACAGGTGAGGTCGGCAGCGGGCAGGGTGCCGTCGGCCAGGTAGGTGTTCACGGCGTCGTACACGCAGGAATTCGGGTAGCGACCGAGGATCGAGTGGATGGCGACGTCCTGCAACGTAACCATGCGAGAGCCGGTGAGCGCCCGGTGCATGGCGAGTGCTCCGCCATAGTTGGTGCGGGTGTCGCCCGTGGCCTGGCCGATCAGGTTCGGCACCGAATTGCCGATCGCAGTGGGGGATTCGGCGGGCGGGGCCCAGAACGCGCACGGCGTGATGTTGTTCGCCATCGCGCCGAAGACCGGCTGGGTGACGCGGGAGGCTTCGATATTGCGCCGGTACCAGTCGGGGTCGCGGGGTGCGCCGACATCTCCGCAGAGGATGGCCATCTGGGGTGACATGTCGCGCGGCTGCGCGCGCAGGATGATGGCCAGCTTGCCCGCCAGATCCTCGTCCGGCCGTATCGGTTTCCCGGCGGCGGCGTCGGCCAGCTCCCGGATCTGTTGCGCGGCAAGACCGTAGCCGTGCGGTGAATCGAAGGCAATGTACAGCGCCAATGGCAGGGAATGCGCGTCGAGGTCGTAGTCGCCGATCCGGATCGGCTGGGCGGCAGCGTGTTCGATCAGCCGCTCGACCAGACCGCGTACGGCCGCACCGGTCGTGCCGAGGTGATATTCGCCGTCGCGCTGTGCGGTCCAGGCCGCCCAGGTATCGAGCGCGGCCTCGTTGGGTGAGCCCATGTCCTGCACCATGCCGACCGCACCGTAGCGGTCCGGGTCCACGCTGCCGTCCAGCACCATGCGGTCGGAACGTTCCGGGAACATCTGCATGTACACCGCACCCAGATAGGTGCCGTAGGAGGTGCCCACATAGCTGATCTTGGTTTCGCCGAGCACCGTACGGATCACATCCATGTCCCGAGCGGTATTGCGAGTAGTGAAGTGCGGCAGGCGATCCCCTTCCGCCGTGGCGCAGCGCGCCGCCAGATCGGCTTGGTCGGCGACGGATTCGGCGAAACCCGCGGCATCGATGCCTGCGAACTGCAATCCGAATCCGTGCGGCCAGTGGCAGTTCACCGCCGAGGAGCGGCCGACACCGCGCGGGTCCATCCCGATCAGGTCGTAGCGGGCGCGGACCTCGGGAGTCATGGCTTTGCTCGTGTCCACGAAGTAGTCCAGGCCCGCGCCGCCCGGACCGCCCGGGTTGGACAGTATGACACCCCGCCGCCGGGCCGGGTCGGTGGCGGGGATGCGCGAGATGGCGACGGTGATCGTGCGGCCTTGCGGCTCGGCGTAATTCAGCGGCACGGTGACATCGGCGCACTGCGCGCCCATGTCGTCCAGGCCCGGCGCATCGCAGGACTTCCAGGTGAGCGTCTGGTGGTGGTAGCTGTCCAAGGGCTCCGCGGTGGCGCGATCGCAGATGACGGCATCGAACAGCTTCGACACCGCGTCGGAGCCGGCATCATCGGTCGCGAGCTGATTGACGGTCACCACGACGGCGGTGCCGTCGGAGGCCACGCCATTGCGAGTGCCGAAGCCGGGGATGCTGCCGCCGTGGCCCCACACCTGCTTGCCGCAGGAGACCGGGTGGTGGATCAGACCGAGCCCATAGCCGGAACCGGGTTCGCCGCGGTCCCAGGGGACGGTCTGTTTCATCTCGTCCAAGAGGGCCACGGGCAGCAGTTTCCCGGCGAGCAGGGCGGTGAAGAAGCGGTTCAGGTCGGCGGGGGTGGCGACCATCGCGCCCGCGGTGTCGGCCCAGGACGGGTCAAGGTCGGTGAAATCGATACGCTTGCCGTCGGTTTCCTGATACCCCCGCGAATGTGGGCCCCGGATGCCGGTCTCCCGCGCGTCCGGGAAGTAGGTGTCGCGCAGACCCAGCGGTTCCAGGATGCGGCTGCCGATCTCGGCGGCCGCCGGGCGGCCGGAGACCTTTTCGATCAGCATGCCCAGCACGATGTAGTTGGTGTTGGTGTAGACCGAGCGCGCGCCGGGCTCGAAGCGCGGCGGCATGGACATGGCGATGCGCACCAGGTCCGCGGGTTCGTAATGGCCCCAGCGGATTCCGTCGGCGTCGGCCTTCAGCTGCGGGAAGCCGGGCACGGGCGTCGGCTCGGGTCGGCCGCCCGCCAGGTAGTCGGGCAGGCCGCTGGTGTGCTGTAGCAGCTGCCGGACCGTGACGCGGTTGCCGTCATTGCCATTGCCCCGCACCACGCCCGGCAGGTAGCGCTCGATCGGAGCGTCCAGTTCGACCTTGCCCTCACCGGCCAGTTGCAGCACCACGGTGGCGACGAAGGTCTTGGTATTGCTGCCGATCCGGACCCGGGCATTGTCGGGGATGGGTGCGCCGGTCCCCAGGTCGCCGGCGCCGGCGGTGAGGACGTGATGGCCGCCGGGGCCGTCGATGACGACCTGCGCACCCGGGAAGCCGCTGCGGATCACGGTGTCGAGGGCCTGTGTGACCGTGCGGTACAGCTCCTTGCGCGCCGGCTCACCGCTTCGGGATTCGGTGCCGCACGCCTGGGCCGCGAGTACCGCCAGCACTCCGAAACCGGCCAGCACGATCCGGCCGCGCGGGCGCCGCAATGCGCTCATGGAAGACATTCCTCCTGTTCAGGCCGGGTTCTCCGGCCAGTTCGAGCCTAGGAACGCGGGGACCGGCGGCCCATGCCCCGCGCACCCCGACCGAGGTCGCGCCCGGTACCGCGGCGGAGGTAGTGCCAGCGCTACCTATATGCACCTTGTTGCATATAGACCATTTCTCACCTACTGTTCGAGTTGGGAGAATTTCCGCCCCACTCGGCCTCCGAGACGCGGATGATCGAACCCGGGGCGACACACAGCAGACGGGAGCGGACTATGACCGACGCATCGAAGCAGCTGGCGGGCCGGACCATGATCATGTCGGGCGGGAGTCGCGGCATCGGGCTGGAGATCGCCAAGCGGGCGGCGGCCGACGGTGCGAACATCACCATCATCGCGAAAACCGATGCGCCACATCCGAAATTGCCCGGCACCATTCATACCGCGGCGGCCGAACTGGAGCAGGCGGGCGGCACCGTGCTGAAGTACCTCGGCGATGTGCGCGACGACGAGGCGGTGGCGGACGCGGTCCGGCAGACCGTCGGGCGCTTCGGTGGCATCGACATGGTGGTGAACAATGCCTCGGCCATCGATCTGTCCCCGACCGAGTCCCTGCCGATGAAGAAGTACGACCTCATGCAGGACATCAACTGCCGCGGCAGTTTCCTGCTGTCCAAGCTCAGCATTCCGGCGCTGCGGAAATCCGCCGAGGCCGGTCGCAATCCGCACATCCTCACCCTGTCGCCGCCGCTGAACCTGGATCCGAAGTGGGCGGGCACGGCGCTGGGCTACACCATCGCCAAGTACGGAATGTCGCTCACCACACTGGGTTTGAGCGAGGAGCTGCGCAAGTACGGGATCGGTGTGAACTCGTTGTGGCCGCGCACCACCATCGCCACCGCGGCGGTGAAGAACCTGCTCGGCGGCGAGGAGATGGTCGCCACCTCACGCACCCCGGACATCTACGCCGACGCCGCCTACCTGGTGCTCACCTCGCCCGCCAAGGACACCACCGGCAACTTCTTCATCGACGACGAAGTCCTCGCCTCGCACGGGATCACCGATCTCGACAAGTACCGCGTGGTGCCCGGCGACGGCCCGCTCACCACGGACCTGTTCCTCTGACCTCGATCGGCTACCTCGGCTGAGCTCGCTCAGCCGAGGCCATTTGGCACACAAGGGAATACGTGCGTTCGTGGGAGTTTGACCGGACACATGAGCATTGCCCTCGTAACAGGTGCGAACCAAGGGCTGGGGCGCCGCTGAGACGAAACATGGCCCGGGACAGGGGGTCCCGGGCCATGGTCAGGCGAATATCCTGGCCGCTAGTCGATTCCGTAGAGGCGTTCCCAGTTCTCGCGGCTGGTGAGTTCCGGCATGGCGGCTCGCCAGCGGCGCTGCAGATCGGGGAGGTCCTTGCGGAGCTGGCGGAGCACGCGGACGGTGCGGATCAGCAGGCGCCGGGCGGTTTCCTTGTCACGCACGCGGACCCGGACGCCGGACTGGGAGGCGTCGGTCACGACCACGTGGTTGAACAGGCCGACGTGCCACCAGTGCGCGTCCTCGCGGGTGACCGCGACCGGGCCGGGGATGACGCGGCCGGTCCACTGGCTGATGGCGCGCTTGTAGAGCACCAGCAGCGGGTGGCTCGGCTCACCGCCCGCGCGGCGAACGTGCAGGTGCGCGTTCGGGACCGGGGAGGTGGCGGCCGGATGTTTGACGGTCTCCGGGTAGTCCGAGCGCGAGCCGCGGGCCTTGGCCAGCGCCTCGATACCGCCGTCGCGCAGGATCTCCGGACCCCGCAGGTAGTCCTCGATGCCCTGCAGGGTGGTGTGCGCCAGGCCGTACTGCATGCCGACCAGGTACTCACCGATCTCCCGCAGCAGCTGGCGGGTAATGGATTTCGCGTCCAGGTCGTGGTGCAGCGAGGAGACGATGAGCGAGTTGCGCGAGGAGAAGTAGCGCGCCCAGTCGTCGAAGTCCTTCCAGTAGAAGTCGGCGTGCCACACCGCGGCGTTGGGCAGGGTGACGGTGACGAAACCGTTCTCCCGCGCGCGCAGGCCGTATTCCACGTCGTCCCACTGGAAGAAGATCGGCACCGGCAGCCCGATCTTCTTGACCACCTCGGCCGGAATGAGGCAGGTCCACCAGGCCTGGTAGCCGGCGTCCACGCGGCGCTCCTGGTGCTTCTTGAGCATGCTGGTATTGCGCAGCGCCTTGGCCACCTTCTGGCCGTGGCGCAGCTTGCCCAGATTCGTCTCCTCCGCACCGACATTCAGGTAGTCGGGGTTGAACAGGAACAGCATCTGCGCGCCCACCAGGGTGGGTTCCACGGTCAGATTGGCGAAGGCGTTGAGCCGCAGCACGGTTTCCGGCTCGCACAGGATGTCGTCGTCCATGAGGATGACGTCGGCGTGCTCGTTGGCGCCCGACACCTCGTAGAGGCCGCGCGTGAAGCCGCCCGCGCCACCGAGATTCGGTTGCCGGATGTAGCGCAGCTTGTCGCCGAACATCGGCTGGGTCTCGGTGAACAGCGTCTGGTCCTGCACCAGGTCGGTGCCCTGGTCGACCACGTAGACGGCGTCGAGGAGCGACAGCACGGTCGGGTCGGAGGCCAGGGCCGCAACGGTATTGGCGCAGTCCTGGGCGCGGTTGAAGGTGCAGATGGCAATGGCCACCGGGCGCACCTGCTCGGGCGCGGCCGCGGTCCACTCCAGATCGGTGATCACGGCCTCGCCGCCGAGGGCCTCGATCTCGAGCCACAGCGCGCCGCCGTCGATGTACATGTCCAGAGCTGCGCGCAGCACCACCCGGCCGGTCTCCTTGACCACCGCGGTGTCGACCACCCGGCGGTGCCCGGCGATATCGGAGGCGGCCAGCCGGATCCGTACCTTGCCGGTCGCCTCGAGGGTCATCCCCACCTCGACCTCGGTGACCTTGGTCCAGCGCTGCCAGTAGGCGGCGGCGAAGCGCCCGAAGTAGGTGTTGGTGTTGACCGACGCGCCCTTTTCCAGGCGTAGCGTCTGCCGATCGCGGGTGACCTTGCCCTTGGCCACCGCGTACAGGTCGTCGCTGATCTTCGGCGCGGGTCCGCAGAAGATGCCGCGGGCCAGCACCAGCCGCTCCGGCGCGGTGTGTTCCGCGCGCAGGGTGGTGGGAGCCTCCTCAGCGTTCTCCCGGTCTTCGGTTTCGGTCACGGCCTGCCCAGCCGACGCATCCATGAATCCCTCGACATCCTTTGAATACTTGAGACACCGGCTCATCCGACGTGGTCGCACCGCCACTGTCTTGCTCGGCCGGGCGAGAATATCAATCGCTATCCGCCGCGGCAGCGCGAACCCGCGCTAACGGTCGTCCTCGTGTGTTCCGGCGAAGACGAATTTCCCGTAGGCCCAGAATCGGAAGCCCATGGCCACCGCCTGGCCGATGAGTGTCCCGGAAACATTGTCCGCCAACGGACTGTCCAGTCCGAGAACGTAGCGCGAGAATCCGAGACACCCCAGCTGCAGGCCGATGGCCAACACATTCAGCAGCGCGTAGACGAGGATGTGCCGCACCCCCGTATCGCCCCGGTGGTCGGAGTAGGTCCACCACTTGTTGCCGAAATAGGTGACCACGGTGGCCACCCCGATGGAGATGATCTTGGCGACCAGCGGGGCGTGGAACAGCGGGCCCTCGCCGCCGAGGAAGACCAGCAGGTTGTAGGTGCCCGCATCGACCACGAAGCCGATCGCGCCGACCACCAGAAATGCCCCGCCCCGCTGCAGCAGGGCCCGGACCTTGCCGGTCAGAGAGGCATTCGGGGTGGGTTCATCCACCGCCGTGGACTCGTTCGCAGGCACCGGCCGACGGTACCGCAACCCGCCGCACCCCCATACCTGTGAAGGTCGGGTAACCTCCCGGTGTTCATATTCGCCTCCGATCAGAGGATTGACCGGGTGGACTCCACCGAGCTTCGTATTGCCGCCATTGTGCCGTGCCACAACGAAGAGGCCGCCGTCGCGAAGGTCGTCACCGACCTCAAGGCCGCCGTCCCGGGCATAGTCGTCTACGTCTACGACAACCTGAGCACGGACGCCACCGCCGACAAGGCGCGCACGGCCGGGGCGATCGTGCGGACCGAGAACCGCAAGGGCAAGGGCAATGTGGTGCGGCGGGCCTTCGCCGACATCGAGGCCGATGTGTACCTGATGGTCGACGGCGACGACACCTACGACGCCGCCGCGGCCCCCGAGATGATCCGCACCCTGCTGTCGGGCCCGTACGACCACGTGCTGGGCGTGCGCCGCGAGGTCGAGGCCGGCTCGGCGTACCGGGCCGGGCACGAGACCGGCAACAAGATCCTCAATGGTGTGGTGGGCAAGGTCTTCGGCGAGAACGTCGAGGACATGCTCAGCGGCTACCGGGTCTTCTCGCGCCGATTCGTGAAGTCCTTCCCGGCGGTGTCGCGGGAGTTCGAGATCGAGACCGAGCTGACCGTGCACTCGCAGCATCTGCGGGTCCCGCAGACGGCGGTTCCGGTCGGATTCCGTGATCGGCCCGCGGGCAGCGAGTCCAAGCTGCGCACCTACAGCGACGGCTTCAAGATCCTGCGCCTGATCATCGGCCTGGCCCGGCACGAGCGGCCGGTCGCCTTCTACGGCCTTTTCGGCACGCTGGCCTGGATCGTCTCGGTCATCCTCATCACGCCGATCGTGATCGAGTTCTATCAGATTCACCAGGTCCCGCGGTTCCCGACGCTGTTCCTCGGGTTCACGCTGCTGCTGCTCGGCAGCCTGGCCTGGACCGCCGGCCTGATCCTGGACGGCATCCGCCGCTCCCGGCACGAGGCCGCCCGCCTGATGTACCTGCGTTATTCGGCGGTCGGCGAGACCGGCCCCGATGCCCGGCCGGGCGGTTCGCTGCGATGACGGTGCGGCTTGCCGGGCAGAATCCCGACGGCAAAGCAGAATCGGACACCGTGGTTACCGAAGTGAACGACAGCACGACCATCACGGCACCGGCATCGGCCGCTCCCGCGCCGAAGGCGGCCGGGCTGCGGCGTGCGGTGATCGGCATCGAGCGGCGCTTCGGTTCGGCCACCGTGGTTTTCGTGCTGATCGCCGGCATCTTCGGTGCGGTGTGGTCGGTGCTGACGCCCCCGTTCTGGGGCCACGACGAGATCACCCAGTTCGGCCGGGCCTATCAGATCGCGCACGGCGGCTTGCTGCCCGAGAAGATCCACGACGATCGCGGCCCCGCGTGGGGCGGCGACGTGCCGGTCAGCATCGACGCGCTGATGAGCTACGCCTTCAACGACTATCAGGACAACCCGGACGAGCCGGAGCCCATGGTCGAGGATCCGCACGTCTACGACCAGCTCGGCGGGGCCGCGGTCTCCGATCAGACCAAGCAGGTGTGGTTCACCAATACCGCGGCCTACTCCCCCGTTCCGTACCTGCCGCCCGCCGCGGGCATCCGCATCGCCGAGACGTTCGACCTCAGTGTCGGCGGCATGGTGCTGGCCACCCGCTGGGCCGGGCTGATCGCCTACCTGGTGATCGTCGGTTTCGCGCTGCGCGTGCTGCGCGGGCACCGGGTGCAGTGGCTGGCCTTCACCGTCGCGGTGCTGCCCATCGCGCTGTTCCAGGCCGGGACCGTCACCGCGGACACCGTCACCAACGCGCTGGCCCTGCTGGTGTCGGCGCTGGTCGTGAAGGGCCTGTTCCTCGGCGAACGACTGACCCGGCCGGAGACGGTGGCCGCGCTGGCCACCACCGTGCTGCTGCCGGTGTGCAAGCCGACCTACGTCCTGATCGCCATGCTCACCGTGCTGATCCCGGTGCGCCGCTTCGGCTTCGGCGGCACCGAGCGGATCGCGGCGTGGCAGCGGGTGCTGCCGTGGGCGGCCGCGGGCGTCGGCGCGATCTCGTTCGCGGTGTGGATGAAGATCGCCGCCCCGACCGGTGACGGCATGAGCCTGATGCGGCCCGAGAAGCAGTGGGGCACCGTGCGTCCGGGCGACCAGCTGCACGGCATCCTCACCGATCCGTTGCACTTCCTGCGGATATTCGGCGACAGCATCGCCCGCCGCGACCAGCACTGGTTCACCCAGTTCTTCGGCGAGCTCGGCTTCTCGTACGTCGAGGTGCCCGCGCTCACCATCCTGGCGAGTCTGCTGGCCTTCACCATGAGCATCGGTACGGCCGAGCGCTTCACGGCGCGCGGCGCGGACCGCACGCGCACCTGGCTGGTGCTGCTGACCATCGCGGCCAGCGTGGCCATGATCTACGTGACGCTGTACATGTCCTTCACGCCGGTCGGTTACTTCATCATCGACGGGGTGCAGGGCCGCTACTTCGTGCCGCTGGCGGTGCTGGGCCTGGCGGTGGTGCTGCGCTGGATGCCGCTGCGGCTCACCGACGCCGCGGGCCGGGTCCCGGTGCGCGGCGCGGCGATCACGGTGGTGGCGGCCACCTCGGTGGCGCTCATCGCTGCGGTGATCAAGTATTCGACTATCGTCTGGGGATGACCCGGTGGGGAGTCCGATGGCGTCGATGGTCGCGGGCGGCGAATTGCCGTGGTGTTGCTGATCATTTGTCGCCATCCTGCTGACTCCCGTCGCGACGGCCGCAGTGTTCCTGCGCCTGCGGGATGCCGGCGCACTGCGGGGCGATGCCCGCACCCCGCGGCCACGACGCCGTCCGGCTGGGGCACGCCCGGGTCGACGGCCGTAAATCCGACGCCGATA
Organism: Nocardia sp. CA-151230; assembly: GCF_050942175.1. Taxonomy (NCBI): domain Bacteria; kingdom Bacillati; phylum Actinomycetota; class Actinomycetes; order Mycobacteriales; family Nocardiaceae; genus Nocardia; species Nocardia sp. CA-151230. The sequence goes on along the minus strand of NZ_CP192061.1, from coordinate 186,310 downwards.
TCGCCCAGCTGGGAATTCTGCTGGCAGGGACCGGAATCAAGGATCTCTACGTGCACACCGGGCCGCTCGACAACGACGGCACGCTGTCTCCCGAGCTCTATCCACAGGCCCGCTGGTTCCTCGGGGCCGTGCATCGGACGCTGCCCGGAATTCGCGTACAAGCGTGGCTCGGCGATGTGCTCACTCCCGAATTAGACGGTCCGAATACCGATGATCCGGGGACTCGCGATCAAGTCGTCACGACATCGTCGCAGGTACTCGATCTCGGATTCGACGGTATTCACTTCGATTTCGAACCGATGCGCTCGGGATCGGGGGGGCTATCTCACCATCCTGGATCGGGTACGCGCCCGCACTCGGGCCCGGCATGCGCTGCTGTCGATCTCCGCTCCGGTTATCGATCCGCTACCCGGATTGCATTCGCAGGACTGGGCCCGGTCCGCCGTCCTCAGCGGCTAGATGACCTTTTCACCCGCGGCGACGTAGGCGGATTCGGTCGCGGCTTTCTGTGGGCGCCACCAGGATTCGTTGTCGCGGTACCAGTCGATGGTGGCCGCCAGGCCCTGGCGGAAATCGCGGTATCGCGGTTCCCAGCCGAGTTCGGTGCGCAGCAGGGAGGCGTCGATGGCGTAGCGCAGATCGTGGCCTGGACGGTCGGTGACGTGATCGAAATCGTCTGGGGCACGGCCGAATGCCTCCAGAATCAGCTCCACCACGGACTTGTTGTCGCGCTCGCCGTCCGCGCCGATCAGATAGGTCTGGCCGATGCGCCCGCGCTCCAGGATTTCCCAGACCGCGCTGTTGTGATCGTCCACGTGGATCCAGTCGCGCACCTGGTGACCCGCACCGTAGAGGCGGGGGCGGACACCGTCGATGAGATTGGTGATCTGCCGCGGGACGAACTTCTCCACATGCTGGTAGGGCCCATAGTTGTTGGAGCAGTTGGAGATTGTGGCCCGCACCCCGAACGACCGCACCCAGGCTCGGACCAGCATGTCGCTGGAGGCCTTGCTGGCCGAGTACGGACTCGACGGGTTGTAGGGGGTGTTCTCGTCGAATGCCGAGGGGTCGTCGAGTTCCAGATCGCCGTACACCTCGTCGGTGGAGATGTGGTGGTAGCGCACCTGGTGGCGGCGCACCGCCTGGAGCAGCGAATAGGTCCCGATGATATTGGTCTGGACAAAGGGCCACGGGTCGGCCAGCGAATTGTCGTTGTGCGATTCGGCGGCGAAATGCACCACCGCGTCCACACCGCCCACCAGGCGATCCACCAGCGCGGTGTCGGCGATGTCGCCGTGCACGAACTCGATTCGGTCCGCGACCGGGTCGAGTGAGGCGCGGTTGCCCGCATAGGTGAGTTTGTCCAGCACGGTGACATGCACACCGGGACGTGCAGTCACAGTCTGGTGAACGAAGTTCGCGCCGATGAACCCGGCGCCGCCGGTTACGAGCAGTCGCACAGGGAAACACTACGTCGGCCGGGGCGAACGCTCGCGATGGGTACGGGAAGTTGCCTTCTTTACACCAGCCGAGCCGCCGTTGTGCGCGGAATCGGACATCCGGTTGAAACAAACGCACGTAATTGAAAGGCGGCCGCTCGGTCCAAATGTCGCAATTCCACGGTGCCGCCGCGACATTCATGCGACCAGCGTCACGACTTTCCATGCGACGTATGTGACCTTCCTCACACGAACGGCTGCGGGTAACGATCCGGCGGATCGTATATCTGCGTCAAAACCTTTCCCTTGCAGCACGTTTCCACTACCTTGCAGACCGCACGATCGTCTTGGTGAACAAAATTTGAACGGACGGACACGATGGGTTCACCGCTCGTTAGCTGTTCTCCATTTCGATTCGACGTGTCCCCCCGAGCTCTTCGATGAGGTTTCTACAAATGCTGATGAGGAAATTCGCCGCCACCGCGGCGCTGGCCGTAGCGGCCGTGGCCATCACCGCCGGCACCGTGAACGCCGCGCCCGCCGAGCAGGCCGACAACGGCGTGATCAACTACTCGGCCACCAACACCCCCGACAACGGTGCGATCATCCACACCGACGCCGGCTCCATGGTCATCGAGAACAACACCTTCGAGATCAAGGCCGCCAACGGCACCGTCGTGGCCGGCCTGCCGCTGAGCTTCCGGGTCGACGACTTCGAGTTCCCGATCGCCGCGCAGATCAGCGACGACCACACCGCCAGCATCACCCCGCAGTACGACGTGAACCACGCCGTCTACAAGCCGGTCGCCCTCCCCTACGAGGACCAGGCTCCGTGGAAGTCGGACTACGACCGTGAGCAGGCCGCCTGGAACCGCCTGAAGGACACCATCTCCACCGGCGCCACCATCGGCACCCTGGTCGGCGGTCTCGGCGGCGCGGCCATCGGCTGTGTCGCCGGCATCGGCGTGGGTCTGGTGGCCACCGGTGCGCTGTTGACGCTGTTCGGCGCCGGTCCGCTCGCGGGCTGCGTGGTGGGTGCGGCCACCGTCGGCTTCCTGGGCACCCTGGCGGGTCAGCTGTTCGTGACCGCGCCGGTCGCCATCGCCGCCGCGATCCAGTACTTCTCGACCATCAACGAGCCGCACATCCAGCCGGCTCCGGCGAAGTAAGACACGCCCACTGCATCACGGAACCCCCCGCCCGGATCATCCGGGCGGGGGGTTCCGCCGTATCCGGGAACAGCGGCCACGAAACAGATGTGGGGCCCGAGATCGGCGCCCCGAGCCCCACATCATCAATCAGGCTGCACCCCACCCGAATCGATCGGGTGGCACGTCACCAAGTCATGCTGTGCGGGCGACCTGCCCGGCCTCGATGCGGTCGCGGACGAAGCGGGCCACGTGGGCCAGGGCGGCCCGGCTCTCCGGCATGGCAGGGAAGATGGCCATGAAGGCGTGCACCTGTCCGCGCCAGATCTCGAGCGTGGCGGGCACGCCGGACTGGGCCAGCCGCTGGGCCATGATCTCGCTGTCGCGGCGCAGCACCTCGTCCTCGGCGACGATGAGCAGCGCGGGCGGCAGGCCCGCCAGCACATGGTTGACCGGCGACAGCCGCGGATCCAGACGGCCGTTCACCTCGGCGCCCAGCTTGATCACGGACTCCAGCGCGGACAGCGGAATCAGCGCGTCGCGGCGGTAGTTGGGGTGCGCGCGCTTCTCGGTGCAGTCCAGATCCAGCGCTGGGCACAGCCCGACCAGTCCGGCGGGGACGGGCAGTCCGGCGTCGCGGGCGCGCAGGGCGGTGGCGAAGGTCATGTAGCCGCCCGCGGAGTCACCGGCGAACACCACCTTCGAGGCCGGGACGCCGTGCGCCAGCAACCATTTGTAGGCGGTCAGGCAGTCGGTGACGGATCCGGCGATATCGGTCTCGGGCAGCTGCCGGTACTCCACGCTCACCACCGGCAGCCCGGTACGCCGGGCGATGGCCGCGACCACGGGGCGGTGGGTGTCGAGCCCGCACAGGAAGAAGCCGCCGCCGTGCATGTACAGGACCGCGCCGTCGCACAGCGCCTTACGGGCCCCGGCGGGCCGCACGATCTCCATGCGGAAGCCGTTGAGCCGTACCTGTTCCCGCTCCACTCCCCGCGGAGCCGGGCGCAGCTTGGCCAGGCTGTTGATGACGGTGCTGGCCACCGGCATGGATGCGACGGTGACGGGCACCAGCTCGCCGGCCGGACGGATCATGGTGCGAGCCACCACTGTCAGCGCACGGGCGGCGGCACTGGTCCGGTTCGGGTTCTGGACGGGGACGTCCTCGTGGGCCGTTTCGTTGACAGGCCGTTCGTGAGCCATCGCGCACCTACCTCGTTGTTGGCGCGCCGAGCCGTTCGTCCGGAGCGACCGATACGTTGGCTCGGCACCCGGCGCGCGAGAGTCGGCGCTGACATCTCACATAGAGTCATTTCAGAACACCATGAGAACGTGACCTACGCAACAGATATCGCCGTATCCGCGCGCACGTAAACGCCCGTGATCGATTCGAAGTCCAGTCGGAACCTGACCGCCGCGCTCCGCCATCGAACTGGCAGACTGTCGTGACATGCGCGGAATCATCCTGGCCGGGGGCACCGGATCGCGGTTGCACCCGATCACGCGCGGGGTGAGCAAACAGCTGGTCCCGGTGTACGACAAACCGATGGTGTACTACCCCCTGTCCACCCTCATGCTGGCGGGGATCCGGGACATTCTGGTGATCACCACTCCCGAGGACGCCGACGCCTTCGCCCGGCTGCTCGGCGACGGCAGCCGGTTCGGCGTGTCCATCTCCTATGTGGTGCAGCCGCAACCGGACGGGCTGGCCCGCGCCTTCGTGCTGGGCGCCGACCACATCGGCACCGACAGCGCCGCGCTGGTGCTGGGCGACAACATCTTCCACGGCCCGGGCCTGGGCACCCAGCTGCAGACCTTCCACAACCTGGACGGCGGCGCGGTCTTCGCCTATCGGGTCTCCGACCCCACCGCCTACGGCGTGGTCGAATTCGCCGAGGGCCGGGCCATTTCCATCGAGGAGAAGCCCAAGGCGCCGCGCTCCAATTACGCGATTCCGGGGCTGTATTTCTACGACAACGACGTGCTCGCCATCGCGCGCGATCTGAAGGCGTCGGACCGCGGTGAATACGAGATCACCGACATCAACCGCACCTATCTGGAGCAGGGCCGGCTGCACGTGCAGGTGCTGGCCCGCGGCACCGCCTGGCTCGACACCGGTACCTTCGACTCCCTGCTGGACGCCGCCAATTACGTGCGCACCATCGAGGAGCGGCAGGGCCTCAAGATAGGCGTGCCGGAGGAGGTGGCCTGGCGGCTCGGCTACATCGGCGACGATGAACTCACCCGGCTGGCCGAACCCCTGGTGCGCTCGGGCTATGGAAAGTACCTGCTGGGCCTGCTGGACCACGGGCGAAGCTGGGAGTAGGCATGCGGATTCGGGAACTGTCGGTGCCGGGCGCGTGGGAGTTCACGCCCCGGCTGCACGGCGACGAGCGCGGCGTCTTCTACGAGTCGTTCAAGGCCTCGGAATTCGAGAAGGCGGTGGGACGGCCCTTCGACCTGCTGCAGGTCAATATCTCCACCTCCGCGGCGGGTGTGCTGCGCGGCATCCACTACACAGAGAATCCGCCCGGGCAGGCCAAATATGTGACCTGTGTGCGCGGGGCCTTCCTGGACGTGGTGGTGGACCTGCGCCGCGACTCCCCCACCTTCGGCCGCTGGGACGCGGTCGTCATCGACGATGTGGAGCGCAAGTCGGTGTTCCTGGCCGAGGGCCTGGGGCACGCGCTGCTGTCGCTGGAGGACGACTCCACTGTCAACTACCTGTGCTCGCTGGAGTACTCGCCCGAATTCGACCGGGATCTGGACGCTTTCGACCCGGACCTGGCCATCGAGTGGCCGGCCGTCGGCCGCAACGGCGAACCGCTCACTTTCGTTCGCTCGGACAAGGACGCCGCGGCTCCGCGCCTGGCGGATTTGAAACTGCTGTCCCGCCTCCCTGGAACTTCAGCGGAGGGCTGAGAGCCGTCTCTGTCCCACCTCCCCGGGACTTCAGCGGACAGCTGAGAGCCGTCGCCTGTCCCACACCCGTGCCGGCGGTCGGTGCCAACCCGACTCTGGACGTCCCGGCGAGTTACCCGGATCCTTACGAAATCAGTTGTTACGTCACCGGGGCGCACCGCGTAATGCGGTGCGCCCCGGTATTTTTCGAAGGTTACGCCCGTGTGAGCTGCGGGCGGAACCATCTAGTGTCAACCGACCAGTTCGACCTCCAGGTCACGGGCCTCCTGGCGGCGGGCCCGCAACCTCGGGAGGAAGACCGTGAGGGCGACCAGGGCGCCGACGATGGAGACACCGGCGGCGAATTCCAGGCCGGGACGGTAGGTGTCGAGCATGGCCGACGGGGTCGGGTTGCTCGGCGCGCTCGAAGTGACGATGGCGGTGGTCACCGCGAGCACGATGGCCGCGCCGACCTGCATGGCGGTCTGCAGGACACCGGCCGCCAGGCCCTGCTCGTCATCGTCGATACCGCTGGTGGCCTGAATATTGATGGCGGGGAACCCGACCCAGCCGATGCCGACCAGCAGCACCGCGGGCAGCAACACGGTCAGATAGGACGGTGCGGTGTCGATGCGCAGGTACAGCAGGTAGCCGACGGCCATGACCACCATGGTGATCGCGATGATCGGGCCGGTGCCGAAGCGGTCGACGAGCTTGTCGGAGACGAAGGCCGAGGCGACCACCAGCAGACCGACCGGCAGCAGCGCCATCGAGAGCTTCAGCGGCGACCAGCCCAGGGTGTCCTGCAGGTACAGCGTGGTGATGAACTGCCAGCTGAAGTACGAACCGGCGACCGCGATGATGGCCAGGCTGGCCCGGACCAGGGTGGGCTTGCGCAGGATGCCGAGGCGCACCAGGGGGTAACGCACCTTGCGCTCGGCGTAGACGAACGCCGCACCCAGCACGGCCACCGCGACGAATGATCCGATGGTGCGGGCCGAGCCCCAGCCCGCCTGCGGCGCGGAGACCACGGTGTAGACGAGCAGCAGCATGGTGGCGGTGGACAGCAGCGCGCCGATCAGGTCGTGTCCGCCCTCCTCGGCGGGCTTGTCCTTGGGGACGAGGAAATACGCGGAGGCCAGCGCGGCGAGGGCCACCGGAACCGGGAGCAGGAAGGTCCAGCGCCAGCCGAGGCCGGTCATCAGGCCGCCGAACAGCAGGCCCATGGAGTAGCCGCCGGCGCCGAAGACGGTGTAGATGGACAGCGCCTTGTTACGGGCCGGTCCCTCCTGGAAATTCGTGGTGATGATGGACAGACCGGTCGGCGCGGTGAACGCGGCGGCCAGGCCCTTCACGAAGCGGGTCAGAATGAGCAGCGCCGGCGAGCTCACCAGGGCGCCTGCGAGCGAGGCCAAGGCGAAGACGGCCAAGGCGATCAGGAAGACCTTGCGGCGGCCCAGCAGGTCGGCGGTGCGGCCGCCCAGCAGCAGCAGGCCGCCGTAGCCCAGTACGTAACCGCTGACCAGCCACTGCAGGGTGGAGGTCTGAATGTCGAGTTCGGTGCCGATCGACGGCAGCGCGACGCCGATCATCGACACGTCGAGGCCGTCCAGGAACAGCACGATGCACAGGGTGATGAGCATGCCCCAGAGCCGGGCGGTCCACTGCGTGGTGTCGGCCGCGGTGCTCACTGCGGGGCGTATCTCGGTGGAAGTCACGAGAAGCGACAGTACATGCGTGCGCATCAAATGCACAAGCATTTAATGCGGTTGCATGCTTTCGGCGGACAGACTAGGATGGCCGCATGCCGAAGCCGACAGCGCCGGTCGACCGGCCCGTCATCACGCCAGTGGAGGCGTCAGGGCTGGTGGGTGAGTGGCGCGATCTGCTGGCCCGGCACGCGACGACCTCGTGCGCTCTGGAAAAGGAACTGCAAGGCCGCCACCACATCGGGCTCAGCGAATTCGAAACCCTGGACCGCCTCGTCGAATCCGGCAGCGACAGCTGCAAGATGAGCGATCTGGCCAATGACATCTATCTCAGCCAGAGCGCGCTCTCCCGCACGGTGGCGAGACTCGAGCGCGACGGACTGGTCGACCGCACGCTGTGTACCGAGGATCGCCGCGCGATCTTCGTCTGCGTCACGGAAAAAGGGCGCGAACTGCATCGGCAGGCCGCGCCCACACACCGTGAGGTGCTGGCCCAGAATCTGGGCTAGACCGCCGCGCGCAGCGTCTCGATGACCGGAAGCGCGTCCACCGCAATGGAACTCACCGCCGCGGAGGCTTCGCGGTAGCGCTCGACCTCGTGCTCCTTGTCCAGATACGAGGAGCCGGTCAGGGCTTCCACGTACACCACCGGCGGTTCGGTGGGTTCGCCTGCGGCGGTGGGGAATTCGAGCAGCACGAAGCGGCCCGCGTCCATGCCGTGGTGGTAGCCGCACTCGGCGGGCAGCAGCCGCAGCCGGACATTGGGCAGTTCGGCGAGTTTGCGCAGCCGGTCCAGCTGGCCGCGGGTCACGTCGTCGCCGCCGATACGATGCCAGAGCACCGCCTCGGCGATCACCACATCCAGTTGCAGCGGCGATTCCGCGCGGGTGAGCAGCGATTGGCGCGCGGTGCGCACCCGGACCCGGCGGTCCAGCTGTTCGGCGGAGATGCCCGGGTAGGCTCCGGCCAGCACCGCGCGGTAGTACTGCTCGGTCTGCAAAAGCCCTGGTACCAGCTCGTTCTCATAGCTGGTGAGCCGGCGCGCCGCCTCCTCGAGCCCGATGTAGACCTCGTAGCCCTCGTCGATCACGTCACTGAACTCGGTCCACCAGCCGCGGGCCTTGGTCTCCCGGGCCAACGTGGTGAGCGGTTCGATGGCGTCCTCCGGAGCGCCGTAGATGCGGCACATGGCCTCGACATCCAGACTGCGCAAAGACGTCTGTCCGGTTTCGATTCGCCAGATCTTGGCCTCGGACCATTCCAAGCGCTGTGCGGCCACCCGGGTCGTCATGCGCGCCCGATTGCGCAGGTCGCGCAGGTGCCGGCCGAGCTGGCGGCGCGGCACGGTCGATCCGGTAATCCCCTGCGGTAGAGCCATTCGTCCCCCTAAACCAGTGTTGCGATCGCATTGTTGCACAGGAAAACTCAGCGATCCATGGACGCGGGACGCGGCCTGGGGGGCAGATTTCGCACCGCCTCGTGGCCAGGATAGCGGCCGCCGGCCGGCCTACTTCCGGGACGAGCGCCGGCGGAAGCGCCAGAACTGAACTGCCTGAACATCTTTGGACAACTGATTGACCGGTTCGGCCACATCCGAGAGGGCCTGGAACAGATCGTCGGCCATATCGGAGATGTGCGCGACCCGAGCCGCCAGCCGGGAGGCATTGAGAACGAACTCCAGCAGCAGGCGCACCACCGCGGCGATCACCAGGCCCAGCGGGACCGCGAACACCACCGCGAACACGATGCCCAGCCAGGCCGAAATTCGCCACAACCCTATGGTTCCCACGATCGGGATGGCGACGGCGCTCGCCAGGCCCAGCAGATATGCCAGCGGCAGCAGCGTGCGGGTGGCGGCGCGCTGGAACTGCAGGTCCAGCAGGGCACGGGCGGCGTCCACGCTCCAGGAGCCGAAAGCGCCTGGGCTGGCGAAGGGTTCGACCGGCTCTTCGGCCTCCTCGTCCGCCGCCAGCCGCCCGGACATACGCCGGGTGGCGGACTCCTTGAAGGCGGCCCAGCGCCCCTCGGTGATGATCTCGTCGAACTCGTCGTATTCCTCGAGCTCGGCCGTGTTCCCGCCCGATTGATCGGTCATGCCGACGATCTCCTCTCCCGCAGACCTTTTCGGCCGACTCAGTGTCTCCGGTAACGCCGGGGTGCCGCAGGCTGAGCCAGTGTGGTGTAGAACACGTCACTCTCGCGGGCAGGCCCTGGGCTCCGGGTCCGACGGCAGACCCCTTGACGGTGTTGTCGCAGGCAGGGCCGCTACATCGAGGTCGTGTCGCAGCTGGGCCATGGTCACCATCGGGTCGGCACAAACCGGACGAATGACGCTCCGGGACACCATCGGACCCGACTTGAAAAAGAAGGTGTAACACCGCGAACCCCACGTTCCGATACGAGGCACAGAGCAGGAATTCAGAACTACCGGGGAATGGAGAAACCAGTGCGTACGACGTTTTCGTCAGCCGTTGCGGAATCCGCGCAGGACTACATCCGGCGCGGCTGGACGGTCGCCGAAACCGCCAATGGCGTGTGCCTGGTCACCGACGAGAACATCGCGGGCATCGAGGTCACCGGCGACACCGCCGCCTTCGTGCGCCGCTACCTACGGGCCAATGACCTGACCGGCCCGGTCATCGAGATCCCGGGCGCCGAGCGCCGCGAGATCCACCTCGTCACCGGCCTGCGCAAGGCCGAACGCGCCATCGAGGCACTGCGTGAGTCCGGCGTGGTCGTCTACGCCGACGGCGCAGGCATCCCGCTGCCGCCGACCAAGCTGTCCGCCGGTGCGGCCTGCTGGGGCGTCGCCCCGCACGAGGCCCGCTGGGTCCCGCCGGTGGTCGCCATCGCCGCCGGTGTCCGCGCCGCCGCCAAGGGAGCGCCGCAGGCGGCCCGTATCGCCTCCTGACGCTCACAACGACACTAGACCCGCGAGTGCACCCCGGCGCTCGCGGGTTTTGCCGTATCCGCTTCCGAACGTTGCAAATTAAGCGATAACGGACATAATCCGAGGCTCCGGCATCGGCGGCCGCCGGGAGTCCGCGTCCGGCATTCCGGGCGGCCAGAGGTGTTCCGCCCGGTACGTTTCCGGGCGATCATGAGGTATGACCCACGTCACGGACAGCCCTCGGACATTGCTACGCACCTGCCCGCTCTGCGAAGCGGTGTGCGGCCTCGAGCTCACCCTGGACAGCACCGATCACATCGTCTCGGTGCGCGGTGACCACGCCGATCCCTTCAGCCGGGGCTTCATCTGCCCCAAGGGCGCCACCCTCGGACATCTCGACGCCGATCCGGATCGGCTGACCGCGCCCATGATTCGCGACCGCGCCACCGACACCTGGCGGGAGGCGAGCTGGGACGAGGCCTTCGGGGTGATCCGGGAGCGGCTGCCGCAGGTGACGGCCGCGCACGGCAATCAGGCGGTGGGGCTGTACCTGGGCAATCCCAATGCGCACACCGTGGCCGGGGCACTGTACGTGCCGCTGCTGATCCGGGCGCTGGGCACCCGGAACCTCTTCTCCGCCAGCACCGCCGACCAGATGCCCAAGCAGGTGTCGAGCGGGCTGATGTTCGGTGATCCGCTCACCGTGGCGGTGCCGGACCTGGACCGCACCGACTATCTGCTGATGCTGGGCGCGAATCCGCTGGAGTCCAATGGATCGCTGTGCACCGCACCGGATTTCCCGGGCCGGTTGAAGGCGCTGCGGCAGCGCGGCGGGCGGCTGGTGGTGGTGGATCCGCGGCGCACACGCACCGCCAAGCTGGCCGACGAGCACGTGTTCGTGCGGCCGGGCAGTGATGCCTACCTGCTGTTCGGGATCGTCCACACGTTGTTCGCGGAGGGCCTGACCGACGTCCGGGTCGAGGTGAACGGGCTGGACGAGGTGCGGGCCGCGGCAGCCGAATTCACGCCGGAGCTGGTATCCGGGCGCACCGGGGTGCCCGGCGAGACTATCGTGCGCATCGCGCGCGAGCTGGCCGCCGCGCCGACGGCCGCCGTCTACGCCCGGATCGGCACCTGCACGGCCGAATTCGGCACGCTCACGCAGTGGCTGGTGGACGTCGTCAATGTGCTCACCGGCAATTTCGACTCACCCGGCGGGGCCATGTTCGCGACGGGGGCGGCGCTGGGCATCGTGCGGTCGCGGCCGTTCCGCCTCGCGCGCTGGGCCAGCCGGGTGCGCGAATTGCCGGAGGCCATGGGTGAACTGCCGGTGGCCACCCTGGCGGACGAGATCCGCACGCCCGGCGACGGGCAGATCCGGGCCATGGTGACGGTAGCGGGCAATCCGGTGCTTTCCGCACCCAGCGGCGCGCGTCTCGACACCGCCTTCGCCGGACTGGAATTCATGGTGAGCGTGGACCGCTACCTCAACGAAACCACCCGCCACGCGGACGTCATCCTGCCGCCCCCGCGCATCCTGCAGTCACCGCACTACGATTTCGCGCTGCTCAATTTCGCGGTCCACAACTACGCCCGCTACTCGCGGCCGCTGGTGCCGCTCGGCGCGAACGAGCTGTCCGAGGCCGAGGTGCTGGCGCGGCTGGCCCTGGCCGTGTCGGGCCAGGAAGCCCAGCCCGGACTGGATCCGCTCGGTGCCGTCGACGAGATCGTCATCGCCGGGACCCTGCACAAGGCCGGCCTGGCCGACCGCCGCGGCGAACTGCTCGGCACGAACACCACCGAACAGCGGCTGGACCTGATGTTGCGCCTGGGCCCCTTCGGCGAATGGTCCACCACGCCGGACGACGAGCACGAATGGCGCGGCAAGCTGAATCTGCAAGTGCTGCTGGACAATCCGCACGGCATCGATCTGGGGCCGCTGGAGCCCCGGCTGCCGGGTGTGCTGCGGACGGCCTCGCGCCGGGTCGAGCTGGCACCCGCCGAACTGCTGGCCGACCTGGACCGGCTGCGGGCGCGGCTGGGGGTCGAGCGGCCGGAGATGGTGCTGGTGGGGCGGCGGCAGCTGCGATCCAACAACAGCTGGCTGCACAATGTGCCGCCGCTGGTGGGCGGGTCGAATCGGTGCACGCTGCACATCCATCCGGAGGACGCGGCGCGGCTGGGGTTGAACGGGCAGGCCGTGGTGAAGTCGGCGGCAGGCACGCTGACCGTGGACGTGGAGCCGACCGAGGACATCATGCCCGGCGTGGTCAGCCTGCCGCACGGCTGGGGACACGGGGACAGCACGCAGACCGTCGCGCGCGAGCACGCCGGGGTGAATGCCAATGCGCTGACCGATGATTCGCTGGTGGATGCCCCGTCCGGGAACGCCGTGTTCAATGGCGTGCCGGTGACGCTCACCCGGGCGTGAGGCGGAGCCGAACCACACCGTGCCCGCAGCCGGAGTCGGCGTGCCTGAAAGACCCTTCAGTATTTATGTTTCGAGTACCGAAGATCAGCGCCACCTAGGGGGATGACGGCCGCACGCCACCCCGGAAACTCTGCGATATGGACAAATCAGGAATGCGAAATCCCCGCGCCCCCTGGGGATCTCGCATTCCTGCGGTCCACAACGACGAGCAGCATCCCCGCAGCCGAGGGCCGAAGGTCCCTTGTGGGTCCTTTCATCCGGGAGGATCCTCCCTCGGGAAGGTTTGTCCGGCAGCAGTCGAGGAAGTCCCACCAGGGCAGATACGCCGATTCACGCATTAGCCACACGAAAATAGTTAAACCGTATAGGATTTCGGATGGCCGAAGTTCGTGGCCGAGCCTCTTCCATCCGGTATTCAGCTACCAAAGGGGGCGCACGATGCCCGGTATCAGAAACGGCAGCGACGGCGAACGGGAACTGCAGGAGCGATACGGTACCGAGGAACGGGCGCAACGCTTCTACTCCGATCAAGTGCGAGATCGGCTCAATACCCACATGATCGATTTCATCCGGCACATGGACATGGCCTTCATCGCCACCTCCGACAAGCACGGTGAATGCGATGCCAGCTTCCGCGCCGGCAAAGCGGGCTTCCTGCACGTGATCGACGATCGCACCGTCGCCTATCCCGAATATCGCGGCAACGGCGTGATGGCCAGCCTCGGCAATATTCTCGAGAACCCTCATGTCGGCATTCTCATGATCGATTTCGTGCACGACCTGATCGGCCTGCACCTCAATGGCACCGCGCGCATCGTGGACGACGCGCTCATGCGCCGCTGCGTCCCCGACCTGCCGGCCGATACCCGGGGCCGCATTCCGGAGCGCTGGGTGGTGGTGGATGTGGAGGAGGCCTACATCCACTGCCGCAAGCACATTCCACACCTGGTCCCGGCCGGGCGCGAGCAGCGCCAATGGGGTACCGACAATGTGCGCGCCAAGGGCGGCGACTACTTCCGGGCGAAGGAAGAGACCAACGCCCTGGTCGAGTCCTAGTCGATCTTGAAGATCACCGCGCGCTGAACAATGAAGTTGATCACGGTGGCGGTGCCCTGCGCGACGCAGAAGGCGAGCCAGATCCGCCACCACGCATCCGGCAGCGCGTAATAGCAGAGCTGGTTGATGCCGACCTGCAACGCGAAGGTCACCGCGTACAGCAGCACCACCGCGATGAAGCGCTGGCGGCTCGGCTCGGCTCGGAAGGTCCAGCGCCGGTTGATCAGGTACGCCGTGGTCGTGCCCGCGATGAAGCTGATGGACTTGGCCACCGGCAGCGGCAGTCCGACCAGCTTGAACAGCAGGGTGTACAGACCGAAGTCGACAATGGCGGACAGGCCACCGGTGACCGCGAATCGGATGATCTGCGTCTTGAGGTCAACCTCCGTACCACCCGGTTCATCGACGAGGGGCAGCTCGGGCGGCAGGGGCAGATGGGGTTCCGCGGTCACAACGCAGAAGAGTAACGCCCGGGACAAAGGACACAAGCCTCGAGACGGTTATGCCTGTAGCCTCTATGCCGATGTCCACGAAAGCTCAGACCACCACCGCGGCCGCCACCGAGCCCAGCTCGGCAGGCGAGGGCCCCGTTGTAGGCAAAGACACAGAGGGCACGGCGTCACCGGGTTCGTTCGACCTGCCGACGCAGACCCGGCGCCTGACCGGTTGGGGTCGCACCGCAGCCACCACCTCGGAAGTGCTCTCCACCGATGACCCGGAGCTGATCGCCAAGGCGGTCGCCATGGTCGCGGAGGACAACGACTCCAAGCCCGCGCACCTGCGTCGTGGCGTCATCGCCCGCGGCCTCGGCCGTTCGTACGGCGATCACGCCCAGAACGCGGGTGGCCTGGTCGTCGACATGACCGCACTCAACCGCATCCACCGCATCGACCGGGACTCCCGGCTGGTGGACGTGGACGCGGGCGTCAGCCTCGACCAGCTGATGAAGGCGGCGCTGCCGTTCGGCCTGTGGGTTCCGGTGCTGCCGGGCACCCGGCAGGTGACCGTGGGCGGGGCCATCGGCTCGGATATCCACGGCAAGAACCACCACAGCGCGGGCAGCTTCGGCAATCACGTGCGGTCCATCGATCTGCTCACCGCCGACGGCAAGGTGCAGACCATCGGGCCGAAGAAGAACGCCAAGCTGTTCTGGGCCACCGTCGGCGGCAATGGCCTGACCGGCATCGTGCTGCGCGCCACCATCGAGATGACGCCGACCGAGACGGCCTATTTCATCTCCGACGGCATCAAGACCGTCGACTTGGACGAGACGATCGCGGTCCACAAGGACGGATCCGAGGCCAATTACACCTACTCCTCCACCTGGTTCGATGTGATCTCCGGGCCGCCGAAACTGGGACGCGCCAATGTGTCTCGCGGACGGCTGGCGAAGCTCGATGAGCTGCCGAAGAAGCTGCGCAAGAATCCGCTGAAGTTCGATGCGCCGAATCTGCTGACGGTGCCGGATATCTTCCCGAGTTTCGCGGCCAACAAGTTCACGCTGGGCATGGTCGGAGAGGCGTATTACGCGCTCGGCGGCAACTACACCGGCAAGCTGATGAACTTGACGCAGTTCTACCACATGCTGGACGTGGTCTCGGAGTGGAATCGGGCCTACGGGTCCAAGGGATTCATCCAGTACCAGTTCGTGCTGCCGCCCGAGGCGCTCGACGAATTCACCAAGATCATCGTGGATATCCAGCGCTCGGGTCACCATTCGGCGCTCAATGTGCTGAAGTTCTTCGGCCCGGGCAACCCGGCGCCGCTGAGCTTCCCCATGGAGGGCTGGAACATCTGCGTCGACTTCCCGGTCCGCCCAGGTCTCAATGACTTCGTGCGCGAACTGGACCGACGCGTCCTGGAATTCGGCGGTCGCCTCTACACTGCCAAGGATTCACGGACCGACGCGGAGACCTTCCACAAGATGTACCCGCGGATCGACGAGTGGATCAAGATCCGCCGAAGCGTGGATCCCACAGGCGTTTTCATGTCCGATATGGCGAGAAGGCTGGAGCTTCAGTGATCAATGCGGTAGGGAACCCGCAATCCATTCTGCTGCTGGGCGGCACCTCGGAGATCGGCTTGGCGATCTGCGCCGAGTACCTGAAGAAGGGTCCCGCGCGCATCATCCTGGCCGCCCTGCCCGGCGACCCGCTGCGCGAGGACGCCGTGTCGCAGATGAAGGCCGCCGGTGCCACCGAGGTGCAGGTCATCGACTTCGACGCGCTCGACACCGACAGCCACCCGGCCGTGATCGACGCAGCGTGGGCCGACGGTGACGTCGACGTGGCCATCGTCGCGTTCGGCATCGACGGTGACGGCGAGATCTTCTGGCAGGACCAGCGCAAGGCCGTCATGATGGCCGAGATCAACTACACCGCGGCGGTTTCCGTCGGCGTGCTGCTCGGCGAGAAGATGAAGGCGCAGGGCTTCGGCCGCATCCTGGCCATGTCCTCGGTCGCCGGTGAGCGCGTGCGCCGGTTCAACTTCGTCTACGGCTCCACCAAGGCCGGCCTGGACGGCTTCTACCTGGGTCTCGGCGAGGCGGTCGCGAAGTTCGGTCCGCGCGTCACGGTCATCCGCCCCGGCATGGTGCGCACCCGCCTCTCCGCGCACGCCAAGGAGAACGGGCTCACCGTGAACAAGGAGGACGTCGCCCTGCTCGCGGTCGCCGCCTCCGAGAAGGGCAAGGAGATCGTCTGGGCCCCGGGCGTTTTCCGCTACGTCATGATGATCCTGCGCCACGTGCCGCGCCCGATCTTCCGCCGCCTCCCCATCTAGGCGACACATTCTCGCACCGATACGCATGCCGCGTCCGACACCCGGGCGCGGCATGCGCCGTTCCGGCCCGAAGACCCCGGACATCCGCCGGTTGGACCCGGCGGTCGGGTTCGAGTGCACCGCACTGGCTAGGCTGGCGCGCGGTCCATGGACACGAATGCGGAGGCAGGGTGCGGATGAGCAAGCGGGCGAGCGGACGGATGGGGGTGCTGGCGCGGCAGGCCGGTGGGGCTGTCGGGGAGGCGGTGCTCGCCGCGGTGGTGGCGGGCGTGGTGGCGGCGGTCGGGCTCGAGGCGTTCGCGACCGTGCACTGGCCGGCATTCAACTCCTCCAATGTGACTCGCGCGCTCACCACCGTCGGGCAGGTGGTCGCCCTGGCCGTGCTGGTGGTCGCGGTGGTGCTGCTGCGATTGCACAGGTGGCTCCGGCTGGCGAAAGTGCTGTCCTGGGCCGGGCTTTCGGCGTTCGTGACCGTGACGCTGGGCATGCCGCTGGCCGCGACGAAGCTCTATCTGTTCGGGATGTCCGTGGACCAGGAGTTCCGGACGCAATATCTGACGCGACTGACCGACAGTGCGGCGCTGCACGACATGAACTACATCGACCTGCCGCCGTTCTACCCCGCGGGCTGGTTCTGGATCGGGGGCCGGTTCGCCAGTCTGACCGGGATGGCCGGGTGGGAGGCGTTCAAGCCCTTCGCGATCATCGGCCTGGCAGTGGCGGCGGTTGTCGCTCTTGTGCTGTGGTCCAACCTGATCCGGGCGGACTGGGCGGTGGCTGTCGCCGCCGCAACCACGGCCGTGACCCTCACCTACGGCTCCCCCGAGGCGTACAGCGCGGTGCTCACCTTGCTACTCGGACCCGCGCTGGTGCTGGCCTGGGGTGCGCTGCACCGGCCCGCCGAGGTCGGCGACGATGCGGCAGAACCGACCGCGGGTGGGTGGGGCGCGGTGCTGGGTACCGGCCTGTTCCTCGGGCTCGCCGCCACCTTCTACAGCCTGTACTTCGGTGTCGCGGTCTTCGCGGTGTGCCTCATGGCGGTGATCGCCGCGGGACTCTCGATCCGGACACGGCACACCTGGCGGGCGATCATGCCGATCCTTGTACGGCTCATCGGAATCGGTGCGGTCGCGGGCCTGCTGGCGCTCACCGTGTGGACGCCCTTCCTGCTGAAGTTCCTGTCCGGCAAAGCATCTCTCGGCTCGGGCTCGGCCTTCCACTACTTGCCCGAGACGGGCTCGCGGCTGCCGCTGCCGATGACCGAATTCAATCTACTCGGCGTCTTCTGTCTGGCCGGGACCATCTGGCTGGTGCTGCGCGCGGCGAATTCGCGTCGTGCGCAGGCGCTCGGCATCGGCGTCGTCGCTATCTATCTGTGGTGTCTGCTGTCCATGGCGGCTACCGCGGCCGGGACCACGCTGCTGTCGTTCCGGCTCGAATCCCCGCTCATGGCACTGCTGTCGGCCGCCGGCGTGTTCGCCTTCGCCGAGGGCGCGCGGGCGATCTACCAGGCGCTGAACGAGCCCGGGCGGTTCCGGATCGCCGCGGCGGCGGTCGCGGTGGCCGGTGCGATCGGGTTCAGCCAGGGCATTCCGACGGTGCTGGCGGCGGAGATCACCACCGCCTACACCGATACCGACGGCAATGGTTTCCGTGCCGACACGCGACCGCCGTCGGCGGTGTCGAACTACCGCGAGGTCGACGCGACACTGCGGGAGCAGACCGGCCGGCCGCGTGACGCCAGCGTGGTGCTCACCGCGGACACCAGCTTCCTGGCCATCTACCCGTACTACGGATTCCAGGCTCTCACTTCGCATTACGCCAACCCGCTGGCCGATTTCGCGGCGCGCACCGCCGAAATCCAACGCTGGAGCACGCTGAAGACGCCGCAGGAGCTGACCGACGCGCTGAACCACTGCCGCTGGCGCGCACCGGATGCCTTTCTATTCCGGCGTTCGGGGGATGACTACACGCTGCGGCTCTCGCAGGACGTGTACCCGAACGACCCGAATGTGAAGCGGTTCACAGTGTCCTTCCCCAAGGCGCTGTTCGACGACGCGCACTACCGGATCACCGATATCGGACCGTTCACCCTGGTTGTGCGCGTCTGAACACCAGTGCGAGACCAGGATCACTTATCCCCAAAAACCCTCCGGTTTCTGTGGATAAACACCGGCTTCTGTGGATAACTTCACGACTTGCCAGTGCGATCTCAGTCGAACCCGGTAGCGTGGGCCGCTGATTGCAAGGCACCCAAGAGTTTGCGTTGCAAGGCACCGAGGAGTTTGCGCGTGACAGAGGGGTGGGCACCCAGCCCGGGGGATGACGGCGGTTCGGCGGTAGCGGTTCTCGACCACGGCGCCCCGGAAAGACCCCGCCCCAAGCTTTCTCGGCCACAGCGCGTCGCCCGCCGCATCCGGCCGGCCCGCGCCGATCTGATCGTCGCCGCGGCCTATTTGTCGCTGGCGGTGCTGGTGCTGTCGGGTCAATGGCTGCACACCGATCGCGGCTACCTGATCAAGAGCGGCCAGGATCAGACCATGTGGGAGTGGTTCTTCGCGGTCACCGCCCACAATGTCGCGCATCTGGAGAACCCGCTCGGCTCCATGCTGCAGAACTATCCCGACGGCGTGAACATGATGGCCAATACCGCCATGTTCGGTGTCGGCGTGCCGCTCACCCCGGTCACCCTGATGTTCGGGCCGACCGTCACCTTCGTGCTGGTGCTCACCGTGGGCCTGTTCGGGACCGCGTTCGCCTGGTACTGGTTGTTCTCGCGGGAACTGGTGGCGTCGAAATTCGCGGCGGCCGTGGGCGGTCTGTTCTGCGGCTTCGCCCCGGCCATGATCTCGCACGCCAACGCACACCCGAATTTCGTGGTGCTGGCGCTGCTTCCGCTGATCGTGCTGCAGCTGATCCGGATGGCACGGCGCGCGGAGCTCACCCGCGAGGTGCGCAAGGCGCGGCGCAATCGCGACGCCTTCTTTCTGGGCCTGCTGGTGGCCCTGCAGATCGCGCTCGGTGAGGAGCCGCTGCTCATCTTCGCGCTGTCCTTCGGCGTCTTCGCGCTCGCATACCACCTGCACACCCCGCGCACCGGGTTGCGCGCGCTGCGCGCCATCACCCCGACCGTGCTGCTGGCCGCGCTGATCACGGTGGCGCTCACCGAGATTCCGCTGTGGTGGCAGTTCTTCGGCCCGCAGTCCTACCGGTCCATCGAGCACGGGCCGATGAACAATGATCTCGAGGCGCTGTTCCAGTTCCCGTCCGAGTCGCTGGGCGGGATGTTCTCGCACGGGCAGAACGTGGCCATCAATCCGACCGAGGAGAATTCGTACTTCGGCTGGCCGCTGTGGATCGTGGTCACGGTGGCCGTGGCGCTCATGTGGCGGGAGCGGGCGGTGCGCGCGGCCGCCGCGGTGATCGTGGCGTTCACCGTGCTGTCGCTGGGCGCGACCCTGATGATCGGCCACCACAAAACCGGCATCACCCTGCCCTGGAAGCGGCTCGAGGATGCGCCGCTGCTGAATTCGGTGCTGGAGTCGCGCTTCACCATGGCCGCGATTCCGGCCATCGCCCTGATCCTGGCGCTGGCCACCCAGCGTGCCCTGGACTACTGGAAGGTCTCGGCGACCGACTGGCGACCGCTGGCCCTGTTCGGCGCGCTGGCCTTCGCCCTGCTGCCGCTCACCCCGACCATCCTGCCCGTGGTGCAGCGCCCGCCCACCCCGGACTTCTTCGCGGACGGCACGGTGCGCCAATACGTATCGCACGGTTCGGTGGTGGTCGCGCCGCCGCCGACCCCGCCGGACGCCCGCGCACTGCACTGGCAGGCCGACTCCGGCTTCGAATTCCCGCTCGCGGGAGGCTATTTCGTCGGTCCGACCGGCACCTCCAAGAAGGGCCGCTACGGCCCCGACGACCGGCCCACCGCAAGCCTGCTGATGAAGGCGCAGCAGTCCAAGACGATTCCGGTGGTGGACGACGCCACCCGGGCGCAGGCGCTGGCCGATCTGCGCTACTGGCAGGCCGACGTGGTGGTGCTGCCACCCACCGACAACGGCGACACCCTGCGCCTGACCGTCGACCAGCTGATCGGCTTCCCCGCCAGATACGTCGACGGCGTATGGCTCTGGGACGTGCGCGACCTGGTGGGCGCGAGCGCTCCAGCGTAGTCAGCCGACGCGGGTGTAGGTGACGTAGCCGCTGGTCGAGAGCGCGCGCGTGATCTTGCCATTGCTCAACAGCAGCTCGTGGGTGCTCTGCGGGTTGCAGCCGGAACCGCCGGAGACGAGGGTGCCGGCGCCGACCGTGATGTCGCCGGTGCCGGGAACGCCCAGCAGGCGATAGTCGAAGACACAGATCGGCCGGTTGTCGCGCAGCACCGTGGAGGTCACCACATCGTCGTTCAGGTTGCCCTGCCGGATGACCAGGCGGTAGTCGTCGGCATTGGCGTCGCTGGTGCCCGCCCACTGACCGATGAAGTCGCCCGGCACCCGGCCCGCGAGCGTCGAGGGCGGCACGGCGGCGATCGGGGTCTGCCCGCCGGTGGACATCGCGGTCGCCACGGTCGGCACCGACGCGGACACCGGTGCGCCACTTGTTCTTCCGTGGCTCTCCAGATCCACCGTCACCAGGATGGCGCCACCCGCGATCACGGTCGCGGCCAGCACCGCCAGCAGCCCGGTGAGCACGCCGCGCCCCACCCCGGACCCGGTCCGCGCCGGTTCGGGGACCCGATGCCGGTGCGGCGCAGCGTCTTCGAACGATCCGGTGCTCGCACCGTAGGCCGCGCCGTACACGGGTGCGCCGGGCTCGGTGTAGTAGCGCCCCGGACCGAGCACGGTCGGATCCGTGCGGGGTGAGCGCGGCAGGGCCGGATCGGTGTGCGGGGAACGCAGCACCGTCGGATCCGTCCGGGGCGAACGCAGCGCGGCCGGATCGGTGACGAAGCCGAGCGGCGGCGTGGTCAGCACGGTCGGCGGTGCGCTCAGCACGGTGGGCGCGGTCGCCGACCGCCACGCCGCCCGGGCAGCCTCGGCGAAATCCGTACAGCTGGGGAACCTTTCGTCCGGATGCTTGGCCAGCGCGCGGTCGAAGACCGCGTCGAAACCCGCGGACAGATCGGGGCGCACCTGGGTGACGTGCAGGGGCGGCGTGCTGGTGTGCGCGTAGATCAGCCCCGCCAGATCGGTGGCCAGGAACGGCCGGGATCCGGTGAGCAGCACGAAAAGCGTGCAGGCCAGCGAGTATTGATCGGTGCGCGGATCCAGGAAGCGGCCTGACACCTGCTCCGGCGAGGCGAAGGCGAAGGTCGCGGAGATGTCTCCGGTCTTGGTGACGTGGGTTGTTTCGTCACGCAGCCGGGCAATGCCGAAATCGGTCAGCAGGGCCCGCTCCGGGCGCCCGTCCTCGGCCGGGGAGAGCATGATGTTCGACGGCTTCACGTCCCGGTGCAGCACGCCCTTGCCGTGCGCGTAGTCCAGGGCGGAGGCGATGCCGCCGCCGACGCGCAGCGCCCGCTCGGGGGCCAGGCCCGAAAGACCGTCCGCATCAGGGCCTTCCACGAACTGCATCGCGATCCACAGGCGTCCGTCGTCGAGGCCGCGGTCGTACACCGACACGATGTTCGGGTGGTCGAAGCGGGCGGTGATATCGGCCTCCCGCTCGAAGCGCCGCCAGCCCTCGGTGTCGGCGGTCACCTCGTCCCGGTTGAAGACCTTGAGGGCGGCCAGGCGCGGTAGCCGGGGATGCCGCGCGGCATAGACGGTGCCCGAACCCCCGGCCCCGATCCAGCGTTCGATGACGTATCCGGCGATCTCCTCGCCCGGCTTCAGATCGGCCATGGTCGCGCACCTACCTACTTCAGGGGAGCCCTTTCGAGCCAGTCGGTCAGGAGGCTGTTCACCGTGTGCCCGGGCCAGCGCAGCACCATGACGAAGCGCGATCTCGGATCACCGTCGGGAAAGGAGACGGCGGCGAGCGCGCGATGGGCGTCGGTGTCCTGGGTGGCGGCCGGATCCACGCCGGCAGCCGTGGTGACGGTCAATGCGCCCGCGACGTCATCGTGGGTGCGGGTGGTGACACGGGCGTTGTTGCCGAAGAAGATCGCGGCGACGGAACTGCCCGGCCGGGTGTCGAAGTCGAAGACGTCGAAGCGCACCTGGCCGGTGCCGTCGTCGCCATTGCACAGCACGCGATGCGCGCCCTGGGCCGCCTCGCCCGGACCCGGATCCCGGGGCCGGCAGGATCCGCCCTGCCAGCCCACCGCGGTGCCGGTGGAGGCGAGCTGCCCGACCAGGCTGGGGAAGGTGCGGGCGATGGCGGCATCGTCCCGGCCCCAGGACGAGACCAGCGCGGTCGCACTGCTGTACGTGATCAGCCCGCTCACATCGGTTTTGCGGCTGATCCGCCCGTCGGGCAGCAGGGTGAGGGTGGTGGGACCGTTGGCGCGGCAGGCATTGGCCGGCTCCCGGACCACGATCTCGGAGGTGCCGATGATGAGGCGGTCGCCCTCGTGGGGCACCCGGTCCAGCGGCGCGGAGAATTCGCAGTGGAACGGTGAACCGTCGGGCAGCACGCCGTCGACGCGATTGGACAGCACCGGGTCACCGATCTTGGCCTGCTGCACGGTCAGCCGGTAGTTGGTCTGCCCCTCGGTGGCCAGCCAGGTGCCCACGAACGTGTCCGGCACCAGGCCGAGCCCGGATCGGGCCGGTGGCGAATCGCCCTGGTGCAGCGCGAAACCGACGCCCGCGGCCGTCACCGCGGCCACCGCCACCGGAACCAGGACGCGCCGGTGTAAGACGCGCTGCCACAGCGGTTTCCGGCCCCAGCTCCGGAGGTGCCTGGGCGGCGGATGCGGCAGCAGACCGGCCGCGGCGGTCACCGCCAGGGCCGGATCGGAGTAGTACGCCTGGGTGGCCGCATAGGCGAAATCCGCGCAGCTGTCGAAGCGGTCCTCCGGATCCTTGGCCAGGGCCCGGTCGAAGACCTCGTCCAGGGCCGCCGGCAGCTCGGGATTCACCTCGCTCGGGCGCAGCGGCCGCTCCCGGGTGTGGGCGTGCACCCAGCCCAGCGGATTGTCGGCGCGGAAGGGCCGGCGGTCGGTGAGCAGCACGAAAAGCGTGCAGGCCAGCGAGTATTGATCCGAGCGCGGGCCCACCGGCCGGCCGGTCACCTGCTCCGGTGATGCGAAAGCGAAAGTGGCGGAGATATTTCCGGTATGGGTGTGTTTGGTGGTCTCGTCGCGCAGCCGGGCGATGCCGAAGTCGGTGAGCAGGGCGCGCTCGGGGCGGCCGCTGTCGGGATCGGCGATGAGGATGTTGGAGGGCTTCACATCCCGGTGCAGGACGCCCTTGCCGTGCGCGTAATCCAGTGCGGCAGCGATATCGGCGCCGATGCGCAGGCCCCGATCCGGCGAAACATGGTGCAGTTCAGCGGCATCCACGCCGTCGATGTACTGCATGGAGATCCAGAACTGGTTCTCGGCGACGCCGCGGTCGTAGACCTGCACGATATTGGGGTGGTCGAAGTGGGCCGCGATATCGGCCTCGCGCTCGAAACGCCGCCAGACCTCGTCATCCTCGGCGACGTCGTCACGTTTCAAGATCTTGAGGGCCGTGAGCCGGGGTAACCGCGGATGCCGCGCCGCGTAGACGACGCCCGAACCTCCGGCACCGATTCGCCGCGCGATCACATACCCGGCGATGATTTCGCCAGGTCGCAGCTCGGTCATGCTTCCTCTTCGTCTTCCGGCCCGGCCCCACGCCCAGTTCGGATAACAACCATCCTGACGGACATCCGCCGATTCGGCTACAGGTCAGCCGCTTCGAGGCGGCCGGAACGCCGGGAGATGTGCAACCGCCATGCGCGCGATGGATAGAGTCGGTGCTCGTGCGCGCAGACTCCCGAGCGTTCCACCGCATCCGCATCCTCGCCCTGGTGTCCGGGTTACTCGGATTCCTGCTGGCGGTGATCACGCCGATCCTGCCGGTAAACCAGGACCGGCCGACACTGCGTTGGCCGCAAGGGGATACGGCCGACGTCGCGGCGCCGCTGGTGTCGTACACGCCATTGAGCCTGGACGTGAGCCTGCCGTGCCAGGTGCTGCGAGAACTGCCGACCGGCACGCTGTTCTCGACCGTGCCCGCGGCCTCGGGGCAGGCCGAGTCGAAGGGCCTGGTCGTCAAGGTCACCGACGAGCCCGGCAAGGGACGCACGGTATCGGTGCTGGTGCGGCTGATTCCGCTGCTCAGTGCGCCGGTGGCGGAGATCCAGGACTGCACGGCGGTCACCGTGCACTCGGACGCCGCCGAGACCCGGGTCGAATTCGCAGGGGTGCACCGCCAGGACGGCACGCCCTTCGCCGGCCGGGTCGGCGGGGACACCCGGCCACAGGTGGTGGGCCTGTTCACCGATCTGAAGCGGGATCAGCTCGGGAACGCCTCCGCCACCGTGGATATCGACGCGCGCTTCACCTCCAGCCCGACCTGGCTCAAGCGCATCGCGACGCTCGGGGCGGTGCTGTTCACCCTGCTCGCCCTCTACGCGCTGCACCTGCTGGACACCTCCGACGGCCGCAAGCCGCGCCGTTTCCTGCCCGCGCACTGGTGGCGGGTGCGGCTGGCCGACGTCGCGGTGCTGGGCACGCTGGTGGTGTGGCACATCATCGGCGCCAACACCTCCGATGACGGCTACATCCTGAATATGGCTCGGGCCTCGAAGGTTTCGGGCTACATGGCCAACTACTACCGCTGGTTCGGGGTGGCCGAGGCGCCCTTCGGCTGGCCGTACGAGGTGCTGGCCTGGATGACCCGGGTCAGCGATTCCAGCCCGTGGATGCGCCTGCCCGCACTGCTGGCCGGCATTGTGTGCTGGCTGGTCATCAGCCGGGAAGTGCTGCCGCGCCTGGGTTCACGGGTGCGCCGCGACACCATCGCCATCTGGACCGCGGGACTGGTGTTCCTGGCCGCCTGGATGCCCTACGACAACGGCCTGCGCCCGGAGCCGCTCATTGCCGCGGGCGCGCTGCTGACCTGGTGCTCCATCGAAAGGGCCGTTGCCACCGGGCGTCTGCTGCCCGCCGCCGTGGGCGTGCTGATCGCGGCCTTCTCGCTCGCCGCCGGGCCGACCGGCCTCATCTGCATCGCGGCGCTCATCGCGGGCGCGCGGCCGGTGCTCATGGTCGTCATCAAGCGCGCCAAGGGCCAGGGATCGTGGCTGCTGCGTTACGGCGCGCTGCTGGCGCCCGGCGCGGCCGCCGGAACCCTGGTGCTGGTGGTGGTTTTCGGCGATCAGACCCTCGCCTCGGTCATGGAGGCGACCCGGGTACGCAAGCTCATCGGCCCCAATGTGGCCTGGTTCGACGAGCGCACGCGCTGGGACTCGCTGCTCATGCTCTCCCCCGACGGCTCGCTGGCCCGCCGCTTCGGCATCCTGGCCATGCTGCTGTGTCTGGGCGTGTGCGTGATGGTGATGCTGCGCAAGAACGGCCGCATCCCCGGGACCTCACGCGGGCCGTCGGCGCGGATCCTGGGCATCATCTTCATGTCGCTGTTCCTGATGATGTTCACGCCCACCAAGTGGACCCACCACTTCGGCGTGTATGCCGGACTGGCCGGATCGGTGGCGGCGCTGGCCGCGGTCGCGGTGGGGCTCAACGGGATTCGCTCGCCGCGCAATCGGACGCTGTTCACCGCCGCGGTGTTCTTCCTGCTGGCCATGACCTTCACCGGGTCCAACGGCTGGTGGTACGTGTCCAGCTACGGCGTGCCATGGTTCGACAAGGCGCCGCTCGTCGCCGGCAAGGGCTTCTCCACGCTGTTCCTGG
Source organism: Nocardia sp. CA-151230 (assembly GCF_050942175.1). Taxonomy (NCBI): domain Bacteria; kingdom Bacillati; phylum Actinomycetota; class Actinomycetes; order Mycobacteriales; family Nocardiaceae; genus Nocardia; species Nocardia sp. CA-151230. The sequence continues at coordinate 160,123 of NZ_CP192061.1, read as the reverse complement.
GCCTGGCGGTGCTGTGCCTGCTCATCGCCGCCTACCAGCACTTCCGCGAGCCGTACACGCAGCCGAAGCCGGTGGGCGGCTTCGACAGGTTCGCCAGCATGCCGCTCACCATCGCGGCGGCCGTGCTGGTGCTGTTCGAGGTGCTGTCGCTGGCCAAGGCGGCCGTCGGCCAGTACCCGGCCTACTCCATCGCCGAGTCTAATCTGCGTTCGCTGCAAGGTGATTCGTGCGCGCTGGCCAACGAGGTGCTGGTGGAGACCAATACCGCCGATTCGTTGCTGCACCCGTGGACCGGATCCGACGCCGATGGCCTGTCCGCCGAGAACACCGGATTCACGCCCAATGGCGTCGCCTCCGACCTCACCGCGGACGCGGAGGAGACCGTCACCGGCGGGGCCAACTCGGTGAACGAGAAGTCCGGCAACAAGACGTCCAAGACCACCGGCGCGGGCACCGGCGGCGGCAAGAGCGAAGAGGCCGGCATCAACGGCAGCTCCGTCGCGCTGCCCTTCGGCCTGGACCCGGCCAAGACCCCGGTCCAGGGCAGTTACACCGATGGCGAGCAGCAGGTTTCGAAGCTCACCACCCAGTGGTACAACGCGGAGAAACTGACCACTCTCCGCAATGATCCCGCCTACAAGGTGCTGGTCGTGACGGCCGCGGGGCGCATCCGGTCCTTCAACAAGGACGGTGTGGAGACCTACGGACAGGACCTGTTCGTCGAGTACGGCACCCGCGACGCCCAGGGCGCTGTCACGAACACCGGGCAGATCCGGCCGATCGATATCGGCCCGAGCCCGTCCTGGCGCAACCTGCGCATCCCGCTGGATCAGATTCCCGCGGGCGCCAACGCGATTCGCCTGGTGCTCAATGACGCCGACATCACCCCGCGCCAGTGGCTGGCCGTCACCCCGCCCCGGTTGCCCCGGCTGCAGACCCTGAATTCCCTTGTCGGCGACAGCGCTCCGGTGCTGGAGGACTGGCACGTCGGCCTCGCCTTCCCGTGCCAGCGCCCCTTCGATCACCACGACGGCGTGGCCGAGGTGCCCGAATGGCGCATTCTGCCGGACCGTGTCGGCCAGGACGCCTCCAATGCCTGGCAGGACGACATCGGCGGCGGCCCGCTGGGCTGGACAGGATTGTTGCTCCAGTCGGAGACCCGGCCGTCGTACCTGAATCACGACTGGAGCCGGGACTGGGGCTCGCTCGAGAAGTTCACCCCCTATGTCCCGGGTGCGAACCTCGAGCCGACCCTGGACGTCACCGTCGAGTCCCGCTCCGGCCTGGCCAAGGATTCGCCTATCAAGACGAAATGAAAGGTGACCACTGATTTCGTGAGATGAGGGTAACTCGTCGGGTACGGCCAAAATCGGGTTGGCACCCAACCGCCGGCACGCGTGCAAAACTGGCAACGGATCCCAAGCCGTGCGCCAAGTCTCGGGGCGGCGGGGGGGCTACCATCAGCAACCGTGCCAGACGCCTCCGCTGTACTGACAAAGCCGAATCCCCCGGCGACCGACCCCGCGACACCGCGCGACTATCGCGTCGCGAAGCTCATAGCGATCGTCGCGGGCGTGCTCGGGGCGCTGTTCGCGCTGGCGACGCCGTTCCTGCCGGTGCAGCAGACCCAGGCGGAGGTGAGCTGGCCACAGGGCGGCTCGCTCGATCCGGTGCAGGCGGCGCTGATGTCGCAGGTGCCCATCGACGCGAACGCCACCATCCCGTGTTCCGCGGTCCAGCAGCTGGATCCGCGCGGCGGCATCCTGCTGGCAACGGCGCCGCCGCAGGGCAAGGGCGCGGACCTGGAGGCGCTGTTCGTCCGCGTCTCCGGCGAGAGCGTGGATGTGCTGGACCGGAATGCCGTGGTGGCCAGCGCCACCCGCACCGAGATGAACCAGTGCTCGCAGCTGGTCATCACCTCCGACAGCACCCAGACCTACGCCAATTTCGAAGGCGTCACCCGCACCGTCGAGAAGCCCACCGCCGACGGCGGACGGGAACTGGTCACCGTGCCCGTCGACGGCCGCCTGCTCGGCGATCTGCGCCCCCAGGTGGTGGGCGTGTTCACCGATATGAAAGGCGGCGTGCCGGCGGGCCTTTCGTTCCACATGACCGTGGACTCCCGGTTCTCCTCCGCGCCGACGGTCATCAAGCTGGTGGCCATCATCGCCGCGGTCCTGCTCACCCTGCTGGCCATGGGCGCCCTGGCGGTGCTGGACACCAGTGACGGCCGCGGGCACCGGCGCATCCTGCCGGCGCACTGGCTGAAGCCGACCTGGGCGGACGGCGGCATCATCGGCACCCTGCTGCTGTGGCACTTCGTGGGCGCCAACACCTCCGACGACGGCTACATCCTGACCATGGTGCGGGCGGCCCCGCACGCGGGCTACCTGGCCAACTACTTCCGCTGGTTCGGCGTGCCCGAGGCGCCGTTCGGCTGGTACTACTACGTCATCCAGGCCTTCGCCGAGGTCTCCACCGCCAGCCCGTGGGTGCGAATTCCCGCGCTGCTCTGCGGAATCCTGTGCTGGCTGGTCATCAGCCGCGAGGTGGTGCCGCGACTGGGCAATGCGGTGGCGAAGTCCCAGGTCGCGCTGTGGACCGGCGGCCTGGTGTTCCTGGCCTTCTGGCTGCCCTACGACAACGGCCTGCGGTCGGAGCCGATCGTGGCCCTGGGCGCGCTGCTGACCTGGGTGTCCATCGAGCGGGCCATCGCCACCTCACGCCTGCTGCCCGCCGCGGTCGCGGTGCTGGTGGCGGCGTTCACGCTGGCGGCGGCGCCGACCGGTCTCATGTGTGTGGCGGCGCTGCTCGCGGGCATCCGGCCGCTGGTGCGGATCGTGGTGCGGCGGCGCGAGCAGTTCGGCGATCTGGCCCTGCTCGCCCCCATCGCCGCGGCCGGATTCCTGGTGCTGGTGGCGGTTTTCGCCGATCAGACCTTCGCCGGAATCATGGAGGCCAACCGGGTGCGGCAGGTGACCGGGCCGAATCTGGCCTGGTACGAGGACTATCTGCGCTACTACTACCTGTTCGTCGAGACCGTGGACGGCTCGCTGGCGCGGCGCTTCGCGTTCCTGCTCATGATCCTGTGCCTGATCACCACCATGCTGGTGCTGCTGCGACGGCGGCAGGTGCCGGGCATCGCGAGCGCGCCGACCTGGCGGCTCATGGGCGTGGTCTTCGGAACCATCTTCTTCATGATGTTCAACCCGACCAAGTGGACCCACCACTTCGGTTCGTACGCGGGCATCGCGGGTTCGCTGGCGGCGGTGACGGCGGTCGCCGTGTCCGCCACCGCACTACGCTCCCGGAAGAACCGGTCGGTGTTCCTGGCCGGACTGCTCTTCACCCTCGCTGTGGCCTTCTCCGGCATCAACGGCTACTGGTACGTCTCCAGCTATGGGGTGCCGTGGTACGACAAGACCGTCTCCCTGCACGGCTTCCAGTCCAACACCCTGATGCTGGTGCTGTTCGGGCTGGCGCTGGCCGTGGTGGCCTGGCAGTCGCTGCGCGAGGGCTACGCCAAGCCGATGGCGAACGGGCAGACCAAGCGCGGCCGGCGAGTCCGCAAGTTCGCCGCCATCCCGCTCACCGTGGTCGCCGCGCTGATGGTGCTCTTCGAGGTGGTGTCGCTGCTCAAGGGCGCGGTGCAGCAGTACCCGGCGTACTCGCTGGCGCGCTCGAACATCGACGCGGTCACCGGCAACACCTGCGGGCTCGCCAATGACGTGCTGGTCGAGGGAAATGTCAACAGCGGCAACCTGACCCCCATCGTCGATCCGGCCCACCCACCACTGAACGGCGACCCGCTGGCCGGTGAGAGCCCGGTCGGCTTCTCCCCCAACGGCGTCGCGGACAAGCTGGACGCCGACAGCGTCGAGGTGAAGCCGGGCACCGGCAACACCTCCACCCAGACCGTCGGCCCGGCCTTCGAGAAGGGCCAGAACGCGGGCACCGGCGGCGGCAAGGGCGCACAGGGCGTGAACGGGTCCACCGTGGCCCTGCCCTTCGGCCTGGACCCGGCCACCACCCCGGTCATGGGCAGCTACCAGGACGGCGTGCAGCAGCCCGCCGAGCTCACCTCCAGCTGGTACCAGCTGCCGCCGCGCTCGGACGACTCACCGCTGATCGTGATTTCGGCGGCCGGGCGCGTGATGTCGTTCGACGACACCGGCAATATGACCTACGGCCAGGACATCTTCCTGGAGTACGGCCACCACAACCCGGACGGCACCGTCACCTTCCTCGACAAGTACCGCCCGCTCGACGTCGGCCCGGCCCCGTCCTGGCGCAACCTGCGCATCCCGCGCTCGGCGCTGCCCGACAATGCCGACGCGGTCCGCATCTACGCCCGCGACCCGATCCTGATCGGCGACCAGTGGCTGGCCTTCACCCCGCCGCGGGTGCCGAAGCTGGTGTCGCTCAACAGCTATCTGGGCTCCACCCAGCCCATCCTGCTGGACTGGGCCGTGGGCCTGCAGTTCCCGTGCCAGCACCAGTTCGATCACCGCAACGGTGTGGTGGACGCGGCGCCCAAGTACCGCATCCTGCCCGACCGCCCGCTGGCCATCAGCTCCACCAATACCTGGCAGGCCGAGGAATTCGGCGGCCCGCTGGGCTGGGCGGAGATGCTGTCGGCCTCCAAGACGGTGCCGACCTACCTGAAGGACAACTACGCCCGCGACTGGGGCTCCCTGGAGCAGTACGAGCCGTTCTATCCGGATCCGTCCGACCCGGCCAAGGCCAAGTTCCCCAAGCCCGCGCAGGTCGACACCCACGTGGTGACCCGCTCCGGGTTCTGGTCGCCGGGGAAGATGCGCGTCTTCTGACCCGGGACACGTGACAATCGGTGGCCGCCCGCGACGTCGCGGGCGGCCACTGCTGTTCCGCCTCCCCGGGCCTTCAGCGGGCGGCAAAGAGCCGTTGCCAGTCTCGCACCCGCACCGGAGGTTGAGCGCCGAGCCGATCTCGGTCGTACCCGACGAGTTACCCGGAACCATGCGACATCGGTTGCCGCGTCCCGGACCTTATTTTTTCGCGTCTACGTGCGCCACCCACTCGTAGACGGGCAGACTCCCCTCTGGAGTGTCCTGCCAGCGTGACGTCACTCTGAAGCGCTCGTACCCGCCCCCGAAGGCCACTCGCAGCTCGACGCCCGGTGGCGTGATCGGGACGATCCGCGTTTCGAGGCCATCCGGCCCGCCTTCGAGTAGCGCCAAAGGTGAGGTACTCATAGCTGAAGGCTCTCACATCTGTACGGGTCACCCGATAGATTCAGCGCAATCGGCGAGCCGCCTGAACAAGCGGCCCGTGAGCGGGCGCGGGCCGGCTTCAGGCGGAAGAAATTGGTGTCAGACGAGGCCGAGCAGGCTCAGCAGACTGCTCAGCAGGCCACCGACGATCGGAATCTTCGAGGCGCTGCCGGTGCCCATGCCGCCCACCGGAACCGCGGTGACGCTGATGCCCATGGTCTGGGCGTTGCTGCTGGTGCTGCTGCCGTCGTCACTCGCTATGAGCGTGTACATACCCACGGTGGTCGGGGTCCACTGGTAGGTCGCGTGACCGGTGGAATCCACCGGAGAGGCGCCCACGTACGCGGCTGCGCCGCCGGACGGGCTTGCGATCCAGAAGCCCACCTGGGTGCCCGCGCTCGTGCCGCCGACGGAGGCGGTGACGGTGTAGGTCGTATTGATGTGCGCCAGCCCGGTCCCGGCCGACAGCGCGGTGACCTGTGCGGAGGCGGCCGGTGCGGCGGACAGGACCGCGAGGGCGGTCGCGGCGGTGGCCGCGCCGCCGATGATCGTGTGCCGAATTCGAAGGGTAGCCATTACTGCTTCGCTCCCAAGCTCTCATTTTCGAAATTGAAATGAGATATTTTCACACACGAGGCCGCGTCGCAATGGCCGACGTCGAATCCGCGATGGCACGGCCTGAAACCGGCGAAACAGGCGCGGCTACAACGGAAGCAGATGGTGTTTGCGGGGGTTGGTCGGAGACTTCTTGTCGCGCAACAGGTGCAGGGCACGCCGAATTTCCAGGCGGGTGGTGGCGGGCTCGATGACCGCGTCGATATAGCCGCGTTCGGCCGCCACCCACGGCGTCGCGACGGTGGCGTTGTAGAACTCGATCATCTGCTTGCGCATGGCCGCGCGCTCCGGCTCGGGGGCCGCCGCCAGGGTCTTGGCACCGATGAGCGACACCGCACTCTCTGCGCCCATGACCGCGATCCGGGCGGTGGGCCAGGCCAGATTCACGTCCGCGCCCAGCTGTTTGGACCCCATGACGGCATAGCCGCCGCCGTAGGACTTGCGGACGACCACGGTGACCTTCGGGACCGTGGCCTCCACGAACGAGAAGATGAACCGGCCGCCGCGCTTGATGACGCCGATCTTCTCCTGCTCCACCCCGGGTAGGAAGCCCGGGGTGTCGACGACGAAGACCAGCGGGATTTCGAAGGCGTCGCAGAGCCGCACGAAATGGGCGGCCTTGTCCGAGGCGCGGGCATCGAGCGCACCGGCGTAGACCAGGGGCTGATTCGCCACCACGCCGACCGTGCGGCCGTCCACGCGGCTGAAGCCGCAGATGACGTTCTTGCCCGCGGCCTCACCGAATTCGTGGAACGCGCCGTCGTCGAAGATCCGGAGCAGGATCTCGTGCATGTCGTAGCCGGCATTGTCGGCGTCGGGCACGATGCCGTCGAGTTCCAGATCGGTTTCGGTGATCTCCGGTTCCAGACCGGGATTCACCACCGGCGGCAGCTCCTTGCAGCTCGACGGCAGATAGCCGAGGTACTCGCGCACCCACTCGAAGGCGGCGGCCTCGTCCGGGGCCACGTGGTGGATATTGCCGTACTGGGCTTGGGATTTCGCGCCGCCGAGCTCTTCGAGGCTGACGTCCTCACCGGTGACCTCGCGAATCACCTTGGGCCCGGTGACGAACATGTAGGCCGCTTCGGTGGCCACCACCACGTCGGTATTGATGGGCGCGTAGACCGCGCCGCCCGCGCAGCTGCCCAGGATCATGGAGATCTGAGGCACCAGGCCGGACAACGGTTCCTGACGCCGGCCCAGCTCGGCGTACCAGGCCAGGGAGGTCACCGCCTCCTGCACGCGGGCGCCGCCGGAGTCGTTGATGCCGACCACCGGGCAACCCATCTTGGCCGCGAATTCCATTATGCCCGCGACCTTGCGGCCGAACATCTCGCCGACCGAACCGCCGTAGACGGTCTGGTCGTGCGAGAAGACGGCCACCGGGCGGCCCTCCACCAGGCCGTGGCCGGTGACCACACCATCCCCGTAGAGGGCGGCCTCGTCGCCCGGATTGCGCACCAGCGCACCGACTTCCACGAAAGTCCCGGAATCCAGCAGCATCTCGATGCGGTCGCGGGCCGAGGGAATTCCCTTCCTGGCCCGCTTGGCGATTCCCGCATCTCCCGCCGGCTCCCTCGCGATGTCGAGCCTGTGTCGAAGGTCGGCGAGTTTGTCGGCGGCGGTGCTCACTGGACACTCCTTTCGGCAAAAGTCTACTTTTGCAGAATTCGTGTCGCCTTGGTGCTATTTCGTTGAGGTGTCGATTTCCGACAGTTTCTTGGTGAGATCGGCGCCGATGGTGGCGATCCGCGGCTCGTCGATGATCTGCAGATGGTCACCCGGGATATGGATGATCTCCAGCTCCGGAATGTGCTCGGACCAGCCACCATTCGGGCGACGATCGCCGAAGCGCGGCTCCAGCTCGATCAGGCCGTCGTGGTAGCGGTCGGCCAGGTAGAGCGTGACCGGGCCGTCGTAGTCCGACAGCTCGAGCTTCTGCAGTTCGCGGTTCTCGATGAACGACGTGCGCTGGTGTTCGAGCACGCCACCCGGAATATTCGCGCCGGCGAACTTGACCAGCTCCATAATGATCTGGATCTGCTCTTCGTCCGAGGCCGCGGCCAGCTCTTCCAGCTGCTCATCATCGAGTTCGCCGTTGAAACCGTAGGTCTTCTGCGCGAAGGCCTGGTACCGGCGCATGCGGTCCAGCCGCTCCTCCGCCGTATTGCGCTCGGGCTCAACGGGAATGGCCAGATCGATCAGGCCGACCAAGCGCACATCCGCGCCTTCCGCGCGCATCAGCTGCGCGACGGTCAGTGCGAACACCGCACCCAGCGACCACCCGTAGAAGACGTACGGACCCTCGGGCTGCCGCTTGCGGATCTCCGGAATGTACTGGCGCGCACGCTCTTCGATGGCACCGTCGACCCGCTCGAACCCGTACATCGGAGTCTCGGCCGGGAGCCGCTTCAACAGCGGCTCGTACACCAGGGTGTTGCCACCCGACGGGTGGAACACGAAGACCGGCACGGCATTCGAACCGGGTTCCTTCGGACGCAGGGTGCGGACGAAGCCCTCGACGTCATCGCCGTGCTCCTGGTATTCCGCCACTACGTCGGAGATCTTCTCGATGGTCGTGCACGCGCGAATCCGCTCCGGATCGATCTGGGCCTTCGCGCGCTCGGACAACCGGGCGACCAGCTTGCCGAAGGTCTCGTCGTCGATATCCGGCAGCGGGTTGAAGATGCCGCCCGCCGACTTGCCCGTCACCAATGCCCACGTCGCGAAGACGAGTCGTTCGGGCGCATTGCGCGGCGGGACATTGTCGGCGTCGGTCTCGGCGACCTCCGGCGCGGCCTCGTATTCGGCGACAACCTCTTCGGCCTCGGCCACCACATCGGTGGTCTCGGTCTTGGGCAGCAGCGCGGCCGGGTCCTCGCCCGCGGCCATGGCGGCCCGCGCGGCGGAGATGAAGTCGGCGTCGACGGTGATGTCCTCGCCGGCGGCCTGCCGCGCGGCGATGTCGTCGAGCTGATCGCGATGCTCGATGGCGTAGTGCAGCACCTTGCCGACCTCGAGCAGGCTGGCGTCGCGCACGGCCTGGATCTGCAGCTGCGGAATGTCGAATTCGTATTCCACGCGGTTCTTGATGCGCATGGCCATCAGCGAATCCAGACCCAGCTCCATCAGCGGGATCTCCATCGGGAGATCCTCCACCGCGTAGCCCATGGACTCGGCCACGATGATGGCCAGGCGCTGCTCGATGGTCTGCGTGCCCTTGGGATCCCAGCGCTCGCCGGGAGCCGTCTCGGCCACCTCGACCGCGGCGGCCGGCGCCGCCTGCACGGCCGCGACCGGCTGTGCCACAGCCGATTCCGGCAGCGGCGCGCCGGAGACGACGACCGCGTCGAACAGCGGGCGGAAGGCATTGCCCTCCTTGGCGTGCACCGAGACCGACGCGCCGCCCGGGTGCGGGGTCAGCGTGGTGGTGAGCGTGCCCGCGGCGGGGACCGCGCCGTGCGCGATGGATGCGCCGACGGTGACATCCGAGAGCACCTGCGCGGCAGCGGCATTCACCAGCGCGGCCAGGTCGGTGACGGCCGGGGCCTGCACCTCCCAGACGTGGCGGCCGTCCGGCAGCGCGACATGCGCGCCCGGGACACGAGCATTGCCGGCGCCGCCGCCGAAGCTGCCGGTCACCTTGGGCCAGTACTGCTTACGCAGGAATGCGGTGCGCGGCGCGGCGGCGAAGTCACCGGCGGGCAGCAGCGAGGGCAGGTCCACCTTGTGGCCGTGCACGTACAGCTGCGCCAGCGCGGAGATGACGCCCGCGGCCTCGTCCTCCTTGCGCTTGAGGGTCGGGATGAGTGCCGCATTGTGCACGCCCGCCGCGAAGGTGGTGCCCAGGACCTGCATGAGCGCAACGGAATTCGGCGCGAGTTCCAGGAAGGTGGTGATACCGGTGTCGACGGCCTGCCGGATGGCATTGGTGAAGTACACCGAGCCGCGCATGTTCATGACCCAGTAGTCCACGTCCTGCACGGGCGCGTGCCCGGCGCGGTAGACGGTGTCCTTGTGGACGGTCGAGTACAGGTCGCGCTTGAGCTTGGTGGGCTCGATGCCGGCCAGCTCGGCGGCGAGTTCGCCCAGCAGCATGTCCATCTGCGAGGTGTGGCCCGCGCCGCGGGTCTGCAGCACCCGCGCGAACTTGCCCTCTGCCTCGGCGCGCGCCACGATCGCGTGCACCTGGTCCGGCATACCGCCGATCACCGTGTTGTTGGGCGCGGCGTACACCGCGACCTCGATCTCGGGGAACTCGGTCTCGACGAGCTTGGCGATCTCCTCGGCGGAGTACTCCAGCAGCGCCATATTGCGGACCTGGTCGTCGGTGAGCATGGCCTCGCCCTCGGCCATCAGCCGCGAGCGCGCGCAGATCACCCGCACCGCGTCCTCGAGCGGCAGACCGCCCGAAATGTACGCTCCCGCAACCTCACCCTGGGAGTGGCCGACCACGCCCTCGGGCTCGGCGCCGTGCGCGCGCAGGATCGAGGCCAGACCCACCTGGATGGTGAAGGTACCGACCTGGCCGGTACCGATGTCCCAGTCCATGGAGTCGTCGAGGATCATCTCCTTGACCGAGTACCCGGCCTCGTCCATGACCAGCTCGTCGACCTGATCGACGGCCTTACGGAAGATCGAGTTCTCGGTGTAGAGCTGCTTGCCCATCTTCCGGTGCTGCGCACCGAAACCGGCCATCACCCACAGCGCGCCCTTGGCGGCGGGGGAATCGGCGGTCCAGACGCCATTACCCGGCTTGCCTTCCGCGATGGCCCGCAGGCCCGCGATGGCCTCGTCATGGGTCTTGGCCACGACCACGCCGCGCGAGCGGCCGTGGTTGCGCTTGGCCAGCGTCCGGGCCACATCCTCCAGCGGAGTCGCCTGTCCCGCTTCGGATTCCAGCCAGTCGGCCAGATCCTTGGCGGCGCGCTTGCGCCGCGAGGGCAGGTAGCCCGACACCGGGAGGATCAGCGGCATCGGCTCTTCACGATTGCCCCACTCCGGTTCCGGCACAGCGGTTTCGGTGATGGACTCGGCCTCGGCGACCACGTCGGTGGTCTCGGTGTCGGGGTCGGCGGTCTCGGGAGCCTGCGCAGCGGCGGACGCCGGCACGTACTCCTGGATGACCACGTGCGCGTTGGTGCCACCGAAGCCGAAGCCGGAGACACCGATGGTGGCCTTGCCGCTGTAGCGCGGGAATTCGGTCGGCTGGTCGGTGACCTTCAGGTGCGCCTGGTCGAACGGAATGAAGGGGCTGGGACCCGCGTAGTTGAGGTGCGGCGGAATGACGTTGTGCTGCAACGCCATGATGACCTTCGCGAGGGCCGCGGCGCCGGCGGCGGCCTCCAGGTGACCGAAATTGGTCTTGGCCGAACCCAGCAGAGCGGGCTTGTCGGCCTCACGGCCCCGGCCGATGACACGGCCGAGCGCATCCGCCTCGATCGGGTCGCCGATGGGGGTGCCGGTGCCGTGCGCCTCGATGTAGTCGACCTGGGACGGCGGGATTCCGGCATCTCGGTAGGCGCTGCGCAGTACGGCGGCCTGCGCGTCCGGGTTCGGGGCCAGCAGGCCGTTGGACCGGCCGTCGCTGTTGACCGCCGAGCCCTTTACGACCGCGTAGATGGTGTCGCCGTCGCGCTCGGCGTCGGCGAGGCGCTTGAGCACCACCAGCGCGCCGCCCTCGGAGCGGACCATGCCGTCGGCATCCGACGAGAACGCCTTGATGTGACCGTCTTTCGATACACCGCCATTGGCATCGAACGCCAGCGTCGCGGCCGGCGACAGCAGCACGTTCGTGCCACCGGCCAGCGCCAGATCGGCCTCGCCGCTGCGCAGTGCCCGCACCGCCTGGTGCACCGCCACCAGCGAGGACGAGCACGCGGTGTCGACGGCCACCGACGGGCCACGGAAGTCGTAGAAGTACGAGACCCGGTTGGGGATGATGGCCGAGACGCTGCCCATGATGCCGTAGCCCTCGGCCGACAGCGGCGTGCCCGGATCGGTGTTCCCGACCGCCATGGCCGCGAGGAGCATGAACTCGGTGCTGGTCGAACCGATGTAGACGCCGACCTGCTCGCCCTTGAGGGTGTTGGCGGGAATCCGGGCGTGCTCCAAGGCCTCCCAGGTCAGCTCCAGCGCCCACCGCTGCTGCGGGTCCATACGCTCCACCTCGACCGGCGAGTGGGCGAAGAACTCGGCGTCGAAGCTCTTGAGGACGTCCTGGTCGAGGTAACCGCCCTTGACGTTCGACTTGGCGATCTGCTCCACCAGGCGCGGATCGTCGAGGAACTCCGACCAGCGGCCCTCGGGCACATCCCGGATGGCATCGCCGCGGTTGATCAGGAAGTCCCAGGTGGATTCGGGGGTATCGCCCGCGCCCGGCAGCCGGGTCGAGAGCCCGACGATGGCGATATCGTGCGCCTCGCCCGGCTGGAAACCCTGGGTGTAGAACGAGTCGTCGGCCACCTCGGCCGGAAGGTCGGGCTCCCCATTGATGATTCGCTCGGCCAGCGAGGCGATGGTCGGGTGCTGGTAGACGATGGTCGCGTTCAGCACGACCCCCGTCAGCTCCTCGATATCGCCACCGAGTGCGAGGGCATCGCGCGAGGCCAGGCCGAACTCCTCCATCGGCCGGTCCACGGTGATGTTCTCGATCGGCTGCCCGGTCGCGTCGGCGACCCAGCGGCACAGCCATTCCCGCAGGTCCGCCACCGACATGTCGGCCGCGGCAGGTTTCTGCGCGGTCTCGCCCTCGGCCGCCGGTGCGTTCTCGCTCGTCTGGGTGGGGTCCGTGCCCTCGTTCTCAGCCATCAGTTCCTCAAGCTACCTGTCTGCTCACGGTGCGCGGCGGTGTTATCGGGACTCTCGCCGTTCCCTGCCCGAACGGCTCTGTCTTCGCGTGCCGGAACGGCACTGCCTTTCATGCATGAATGGCGCGAACCGAACGGGCTCGCGCCATCCAACTTCGAGACGGTCGTCTCACTCCTCGTCTGGTGCATCGGGGAAGGCCTGCTGCGTGTAACCACCACGCAGTGTGCCTCCGATGTACTCGGCCTTGCAGGCGCGACGGGCGATCTTGCCGCTGGAGGTACGCGGAATCGACCCGGCCGGAACGAGGAGGATGTCACGCGCGGTGACACCGTGCCGGGACGAGATGGCCGCGCGGACCGCGTCCGCGATGGGCCCCGGATCGGCCTTGCCCGCGCCCGGGCCGCGCTCGGCCACGATGACCAACTGCTCGCTGGCGTCGTCGGCGTCGTACTTCAGGCCCGAATGGCTGTCCTGCGCAAAGACTTCGGCGGGCAGCTGGTTGGCGGGCACCGCGAAGGCGGCGACGAAACCGGGACGCAGCATGGTCGAGGCCTCCTGCGCGGAGTACTCCAGATCCTGCGGGTAGTGGTTGCGGCCGTCCACGATGACCAGGTCCTTCACGCGGCCGGTGATGTAGAGCTCGCCGTCCACGTAGACGCCGTAGTCACCGGTGCGCAGCCAGATGCCGTCGGTCGGCACGCCCTCCGCGTGGCTGCCCTCGGACAGTCGATGCGCGAGCTGGTTACGGAAGGTCTTCTGGGTCTCCTCGGCGCGGCCCCAGTAGCCGATGCCGATGTTGTTGCCGTGCAGCCAGATCTCGCCGACCTGCCCGTCGGGCAGCTCACGCGCGCCCTCGGGAGAGTCGATGGAGTCGCCGTCCACGATGGTCGCCCACTGCGACAGCGCGATGTAACCGCAGGACACCTGGGCGATGGTGTTCTCCGTGCCCTGCTCGACCTTCTTCACGCGACCGGCATTGAGCTCCAGCCGGTCCACGTAGATGACCTTGGCCTCGTCCTCGTGCCGGGTGGCCGACACGAACAGGGTGGCCTCGGCCATGCCGTAGCACGGCTTGATGGCGGTCTTGGGCAGGCCGTACGGGGCGAACGCCTCGTTGAACTTCTTCATCGAGGTGGTGGTCACCGGCTCGGAGCCGTTGATCAGGCCCAGCACGTTCGACAGGTCCAGCGACTCGCCCGGCTTGGGCAGACCGCGCACGGCGGCGTGCTCGAAGGCGAAGTTCGGTGCGGCGGCGAAGGTCCCGGCGCCGTCGGACACCGCGGCCAGCTCGTTGATCCAGCGCGAGGGCCGGCGCACGAACGAGGCCGGGGACATGATGGTGATGTACTTGCCGCCCACGGCGGGCAGGATCACGGTCAGCAGACCCATGTCGTGGTACAGCGGCAGCCAGGTCACACCGCGCGAATTCTCGTTCAGATCAAGCGCGTTCACCATCTGCAGCACATTGGTGCCGACACCGCGGTGGGTGATCTCGACACCGGCGGGCACCCGGGTGGAGCCGGAGGTGTACTGCAGGTAGGCGATGTCGTCGACCACGATGTCGGGGCGGATCCAGGACTCCCCGACGCTGTCGGGAATCGCGTCGACGGCGATGATGCGCGGGCGCTGGGCCGCGGGCAGCGACCGGAAGAACTGGCGGACACCGGCGGCGGAGGAGCTCGCCGTCAGGATCGCGGAGGGCGTGCAGTCACCGAGGACCGCGTGCAGGCGATCGGTGTGGCCCGGCTCGTCCGGATCGAACAGCGGCACGGAGATGGTGCCCGCGTAGATGGCGGCGAAGAAGGAGATGACGTAATCCAGGCCCTGCGGAGCCAGGATCGCGACCCGATCGCCCCGCTTGGTCACCTGCTGCAGTCGGGCGGCCACCGCGCGCAGCCGCGTACCGAACTGACTCCAAGTGAGGTCCTGGTACTCACCGTCGCGCTCGCGTGAGTAATCGATGTAGCGGTAGGCCAAGTCATTGGCATCGTTACCGTGAGTGTGCTTCTCGACGTAGTCGACGAGGGTGCGTCCCTCGGGAATCGTGATGTTCCCCGTTTCGTCGAGGTAATCGTCGAAAGTCTCGTCCATTCCTTCTTCTCCTCCGAGGCACACGCGGCATGAGACGGCATGCATTGCCGCTGTTACCTGTGAGGCCCCGACTCTCTTCGCCCGCGGGAGCTCCATGCGAGAGCCAACCTGCAGAATTGTGTTGCGGTCTGCGCGGTGACCGTCTAATGGCTAGATGTTCTCAAACCAGGGACATGTTACAGAGGGGCCGCCCGGCCATGCTTCGGAGCGGCCGAACATCTCCCAGCTCACACCTCTGGACTAGTGCTTCACCGGCGCGAATGCCTCCAAATGGGTGGGGAGCGCCCCACATAGGACACAACTAGGACTGGATGTGAGTTGCCGCACCCACCGGGTCTCGGCAGTGTCGCAACCCGGAGCACTTTACCGGGTGACCCCGAAACTGGGGGGCCTGTGTCCGATTGCCCTCCGCTGCGCTCCGGGCGGGTTCGCGGCCCTGTTACCTCGGTCTTCCTTCCTCCGCTCCTCCGCTTCGCTCCCGTTCCCGTTCCAAGGCGCGGGTCTACGGAGCCGCGGTCCAGACCGAGGCGGCCGCGAACAACCTGGTGATCCGCGAAAGAGCGGGTGCGAAGCCGCATTCCGAAGGCTCCGCTCCGACTGGCTCGGGGTGGAGCATGCCTACCCATGAAGGGTGGCTGCCCTCACATAGGGAAGCCTGAGCGGATGCTTACGTATGTGCTGGGTGCGGAGCGTTTTCGATGAGACCCGACGCCCAGTTCACCGTCCACTCGGTGGCGGTGGTGCCGTTGTCGTCCACCTGGTAGCCGTTGTAGAGGCTGTGCACCGGATTGCCCGCGGCGCGGACCAGGATGTTCAGGCTGCCGAGGATATTGTTCGGGCTCAGCGCCTGGCGAGGGGAATCACAGATCAAATCGCCTGCGGCACAGATGGTGAAGGTGCGGCCGGTGAGCTTGCCGTAGCCGCCGCGCTGTCCGGTCATGGTGATGCCCGGGACGTTCAGACCCTTGAGTGCCACCTCCGCGCCGACGCCGGGCGGGGTCGGGCCTATCTCGATGGCCTCGCCAGGATCGCCGACATCGCGGCGGCCGTCGGCGATGGTGGTCACGCCCAGCACCAGGTCCTCGGCCACCGGGCCCTTGCCCGCGCCGATCTGCGCGGCGAGATCACCGACGATCACCGCGCCCTGCGAGAAACCCGCCAGAACGTAAGTGGTGAGCGGACATTGGGCGGCGGTCTGCGCGAGCTTGTCGCTGGCCCGCTTGGCGCCCTCGGAACGGCTGTTGTTGTAGGAGGACTGCCCGTCCGGCGGAATGGCGACCGGGTTGGAGAACTGCGCGACGTACGGGACGGTGTAGACCTCGACCCGCTCATCGGGGAACTTGGCCCGAATCGGGTTGGAGATGTTCAACATCAGCGACGCCGGGTTCGCGGCCGGGCTGTAGGGGTCGTCGTTGCTGTTCGACTCCCAGGTGCCGGGCACGGACAGCATGAGCACGTCCGGGCAGGTGGCCGGCTGCGAACTCGGACGGGGCGGGGCCGGCGGCTTGGGGCCGGGCAGCCGCAACCGTCCGGCCAGCAGGTACCACAGCAGCAGCGCCACCACGACCGCGATCACGATCGCGGCGATGGCGAGCAGCAGGCAACCCACCGGCCGCGACCGGCGCTGTCCGATTCGGCGTCGCATCGTCACTTGTTGCAGTAGCTCTTCGAGGCGACGTCGTAGTAGATCTTGCCCGCCTGCTCGACCGTCATCTTGGACGGATCGAAGGACGGATCGGAACCGGCGATCGCGGTCACGTAGGTGATGATCTGATCCTGCGGGGCGTTCTCCGACTTACCCTGGCACACCAGATTGGCCGCGGTGATGGCGATATCCGGGGAACCCGGGGTGATACCGGCCTTCTTCAGGTCGTCGAGGAAGCTCTTCTCCTTGTCCGACAGCGCCGGGGAGCCGTTCGGGGTGGTGATGAACTGACTCGGCACCGGCGCCGGGCGCTCGGCCGTGGAGCTGGGGGTCCCGGCATCCGGCGCGGCCTGCGGAGCCTGCTGGTCCGTGGACGGCGCCGCCTCGCCCGGGGTGGTGGGCGCGGCGGCCGTGGTCTTGGTGGTGGTCAGCGTGGGCGTGCTCTTGGCGGTCGAGTCATTGCTACCGCAGGCGGCGAGCAGTCCAGCGGCGGCGAGGGCGGCCACCACTCCGAATACCTTTCCACGGGTACCGTGCATCAATTCGCTTCCTATATCTGTCCAGGGGCAAGAGGTCGCCCCCAGGCTAGCCGCAACCCGGGACGGAGTCCCGGGCCACAACGGAACCACATCTACTTCTTAGGGCTGATTAGGGCTGTTCGGCCGGGAAGTCTCAGTTGGGACGGACCTCCGGACCCAGCGCCGGAATGGGCGCGGGCTGGGCCGGATCCGCAGGTGAGGGCTCGGGCGCCGAGGCCGGAGCCGTGGTGGGTGCCGGGGCCGGAGCCGCGGCAGGCGCGGGTGCCGGAGCAGGCGCGGGGGTCGCGGCGGGGGCCGGCGCGGCAGGGACGACCGGGGCGGCGGGGGCGGCGGCCGGGGTCGCCGGCACGGGGACCGGAACCTCGGGGGCGGGGGCCGGCGGCGCCGGCTGCGGCAGGGCGGGCAGGCCCGGCAGCGGGAGTGCGGGCTGCTGGGCGGCCGGCCGGGCCGGGTCCGGCTTGGGCTGCTCGCTGCCGGGGATGGCGATCGGGCGGCCGTCGAGGGTGGCCGCGGCGGCCCGGCCGTCGCGGATGGTGATGGTGCCGCCCTGGAAGGTCTGCTGGGTGCCGCCCGGGGCCTGGCTCTCGTCGGAGATCGGGTAGCCGAGCGGTCCGTTCTCGAATCCGGTTGCGCCCCAGGCGTCCATGATCGGACCGGTCCGCACGCCCCAGGCGCCCGAGAGCGGACTCCAGTAGATATTGCCGCCCTCGAAGCCGGACCAGCGGCCGAAGTCACGCAGCGGCTGCTCACCCGAGGTCGGGAATCCGTAAGGGCTGTTCTCGAATCCGAACTGTGCGTACTTGCCCAGGATCAGGCCCTGCACCATGTGCGCGCCGGTCTTGGCGCTGAAGTACATGGGCCCGTTCTCGAAACCCTGCACCGCGCCGTCCTTCTGGGGCGTCCGGGCCTCCTGGCCGGTGGGGTACCCGGCCGGGCCGCGCTCGTAGCCCTGCCTGGCCCATTCGTCGAGGATGGCCCCGCGCACCGCCTGCGCACCGGTCTGCGGGGTCCAGTAGATCGACCCGTGCTGGAACGGCTGCAGTCGGCCGCGGCCGTCGGGCAGGCCGCCCTCGCCCGCGATCGGGAAGCCCAGGGGGCCTGCCGCCGTGCCCAGTCCGCCATAGCTGCCGCCGATCGCACCGGCCACCGGCTGGGCGCCGGTGGCCGGCGAGAAGAACACCTTGCCGCCGCGGAAGTCCTGGGCCACGCCGCCGGGCAGCAGGTACTCCGCGGTGAGACAGTCACCGAGCCAGGAGTTGCCCTGCGCCACCGGCGCGATCGCGCCACCGGTCCTGCAGTCGACGGGGGTCGAGTCCACGCCCAGCGCGGTGGCCGTCTGCGGCCAGGCCTGGCGCATCTCGAAATCCCAGTACGGCCAGGTGTGGGTGCCCGACTGGCGGTAGTTCACCGAGACGGGGATGTTCAGCTTGTTGAGCTTGGCCACGAAGTTCTGGGTGCTCAGCCGGGACAGCACCTCGAGGCCCAGGCCCGCGTAATTGGTTGTGATGCCCGGAATGTCGGAGAGCGGGTCGGTCGTGCCCGCGACGCCGTTGCCGCTGGAAACGTAGAGGGCCACGCCCTTGAGCTTGTCGGCCAGCTCGTAGGGGTCGTGTTCCTTCCAGGCCGGGCTGCCCGGCGGGCCGAACATCTTCGACGAGTCGAAGCCGCCCGCGTCGTGCATGGCGAAATCGACCGCCTGCGGCATACCGAGCGAGGTCAGGGTGAGGAAGCCGGAGTAGGAGGCGGCCGAGCGCACCCAGCCGGGATTGCGGGCGGCCAGCATCATGGCCGCGGTGCCGCCCATCGATAGTCCCTCCACCGCACGCGCATCGGTGGCGCGGAACTGGCTCTCCAGCAGCGGCGGGAGCTCCTTCACCAGGAAGGTCTCCCACTGGTAGTTGTGGCCGTTGTCGGGGGCCAGCCAGTCGGCGTAGAAGCTGGACTGGCCGCCGATGGGCAGCACCACCAGGGAATTCTTGTCGGCATAGAAGCCGGCCGCGCTCGCGTCCTTGGTCCAGCCGTTCTCGTCGTCGGTGGCCCGCAGACCGTCGAGCATGTAGACGACGGGGAACCTGGCGTCCGGCTTGGCGTTCCAGTCACGTGGCAGCAGCAACTGGACTTCGACGGGTGTGCCGGTGGCCGGCGAATTCACCCACAGGGCGACCCGGTGGTCGTTGAGCCACGACATCTTCTGGATGGACGCCGCGGGAGCGGCGGGCACATCCGGTGCGGCGCTTGCCGGTCCGCACTGCGCGAAAGTGCCCGCGGCCAGCGGAAACAGCGCCGCTACAGCACATGCCATCCAGCGCATGCGCCTTCCTTTGATCCCACGGACAACTCCAGCCACACAAGTGTTGTACCTCCGGAAGCGCGCGAGTCCCGGCAGGACACACGGAAACCAGCCGTTCCACAGCAAACGTCCAGTTTCTTACCCGCCTCCCCGCGCCTTCAGCGCACAGCTGAGATCCGTCGGCGTCCCCACGCGCGTGCAGGCGGTCGGGTGGCAAACCTATTTGGGCGTACCCCTGGAGTTACCCCGACCGCCACGAAATCAGCTGTCGCGTTGGCATACGTCCGGAATCAAACCCCCAGTGCGGCGAGGATGTCGGGGCGGGCGGTGGCCAGTTGGTCCTGCCAGTAGGGCCACGAGTGGGTGCCCGCGACCTGGAGGTTGTAGTGGGCGCCGATGCCGAGCTGGGTCATCCGGCCCACGAACGAGAGTGTGTTCACCATCGACAGGGCTTCCAGCACAACGGCATTCGTGGTGTTGAAGATGCCGATGGGCGAGTCCGGGTGATCGTGCCGGCCGAGCGCGCCCCAGGACGCGGAGATGAACATGGGCAGGTTGCGGAGCTGCGGCGCGAAGACGAACGGGTCCATGCGCAGCCACTGCGGGCTCCACGGCCAGGCCATCGAATCCACATTGAACCGGCCGGCGTCGAGCATGGCGACGCGGATGGCCTCGCGCATGCCGGGCGCGGAGATGTTCAGGTAGCCGGAGAACGAGGAGGCGTGCTTGAACTGGTCGCGGTGATAAGCGGCCAGCGCCAGTGCCGCCGACCCGCCCATGGACAGTCCGGCCACCGCATTGTTGGTGCGGGAGACGCCGTAGCCCTCGAGGAAGGCGGGCAGCTCGTCGGTCAGGAAGGTCTCCCACCTGTAGGTGAACTTCTGCCCGTTGGTGTTCGACGGCGCACGCCAGTCGGTGTAGAAGCTGGACTGCCCGCCGACCGGCATCACCAGGGTGACATTGTCATTGGCGAACTGCTGCAGGGCGTTGGTCTCGAAGGTCCAGGCATTGGAGTCGTCGCGGGCGCGCAGGCCGTCGAGCAGGTACAGCGCCGCATCGCCGCCGTGCGCGGCCCACTGCACCTGCACCTTGATCGGGCCCATGCTGGAGGGCACCATCAGCTCCTCGAAGCCGCCCTCGCGGGCGCGGTGCTGAGGATGCGCGGGCATGGCGAGGGCAGGCCCCGCCAGCGCCGGGAGCGCCAGCACGGCCGCGGCGACCGCGAGGGCGCGCCGCCAGCCGCGTCTGACGCGGGCGCGTCCGGACATCCGAATCGAACCGTGCTGCGGGCATGACGAAGCGCCCTGTACTGCCATAGAGATCGATCTCCTGAACCGCAGGGGGAACCACACCGACGTGACGGGAGTCACGGACAACGGTGCACTCTACCGTCGGCCCGGAGGTTATCGGCGGGTATCCGGTTCAACTGGCGTGTATCTCGGCCTTACCGTCGTGGAAAACGATGGTGCCGTGCTGAAAAGCCTGCTGCACTCCGCCCGCTATGGGCGTTTCGTCGGAGGTGGGAAAGCCGAGTGCGCCAGCGGGTCCCGCCGCGCCCTCGTAGGCGCCGCCGATCATGGCGCCCACCGGATGCGCGCCGGTGGCCGCCGACCACACCACCCGCCCGCCCCGGAAGTCCTGCGCCGCACCACCGGCCAGCGGATACTCCGAGGTCAGGCAGTCGCCCAGCCACGACTTCGTCAGCGCCACAGACTGAATCGCGCCTGCCGCGGCGCAGTCCGGCTTGGTCGCCTCCACGCCCAGCGCGGCCGCCGCCTGCGGCCAGGACTGCCGCATCTCGAAATCCCAGTACGGCCAGGAATGCGTGCCGGAGGGCCGGTAGTTCACCTGCACCGGAATGCTGAGCTTGTTCAGCTTGGCGATGAACTGCTGAGAAGAGAAGCGCGACAACACTTCGAGGGCCATGCCGACCCAGTTGGTGCTCACGCCCGGAACCCCGGCCGGAATGTCGTGGACGCCCGCGAGGCCGCTACCGCTGGACACATACAGGCTGAGGCCCTTCAGTTTTTCCGCGAGCGCGTAGGGATCGTGCGATTCCCATTCCGCGTCGGTGGGCGGGCCGTACATGGCGTCGGCGTTGTAGCCGCCCGCGTCCCGCATGGCGTACGCGATCGCCTGCGGCATACCGAGAGTCGTCAGCGTGAGGAAGCCGGAGAAGGAGGCGGCGTAGCGCACGAATCCGGGGTTGCGGGACGCCAGCGTCATAGCCGCGGAGCCCCCCATGGAGAGCCCGGTCAGGCCCCGCACATTCGTGGTGCGCCAGTCGCGGTCCAGCAGCGGCGGTAATTCCTTGGTGAGGAAGGTTTCCCATCTGTAGGTCTTGCCGTTGTCGGGCTGCTTCCAATCGGAATAGAAACTGGCCGCGCCGCCGACGGGCAGGACGACAGTGATGTTCTTGTCGGCGTAGAAGCCTTCCGCCCCAGCATCTTTGGTCCATCCGCTCTGATCGTCGCTCGCGCGCAGGCCATCGAGCAGGTAGAGCACGGGAAATTTGATGTCCGGCTTGGCTTTCCAGTCTCTGGCCAGGAGCAGTTGCACCTGGATCTGCGCGCCCATGGCGGGGGAATCCACCCACAGGGCCACGCGTCTGTCGCTCAGCCACACCACATTTCGAATATCTGGTTTGGTGGGCTTCGCCGGATCGCCCGTTGGTGGCGCGGCCCCCGGTTCCGCGAATGCCGTTGCGCCCCCACCGGCAACCCCACCCGTCAGCAAGGCTGTCGTGGCTACCGCGAGCGCGACCAGCCCTCTGCGGCCGCCCCTCCCCCATCTACCAATTGCCACAGCTGTCACAGTAGGTTTCTACCGCGTCGCGGCGAATGATGGGGAGGCATAAAAGAACCGGCCACCCTGTCGGATGGCCGGTTCATTCGTTCACGCTATCGCCCGGGGCGACCAGCGGTCGTTCCTACTAGGCGAGACCCAGCGCGCTCAGCATCTGCGGGCGGGCCTTCACCAGCTCGTCGTGCCAGTAGCGCCACTTGTGGGTACCGGTCGCGGTGAAGTCGAACTGGGCCGGAACGTTGATCTGACCCAGGCGCGCCTGGAAGGCACGGGTGTTCACGCTCGCCAGCGCCTCCAGTGCGATGGCGTTACCGGTGTTGAAAACGTCTGCGGCGGAACCGACGCCGTCGTACGGACCGGGGATGCCGTTACCGGACGAGATGTACATCGGCAGGCCCTTGAGCTGCGGTGCGAACACGAACGGGTCCATGCGCAGCCAGGCCGGGCTCCACGGCGCGGCCATCGAGTCGACGTTGAAGCGGCCGGCGTCCAGCATGGCCAGGCGGATGGCCTCACGCATGCCCGGCGCGGACAGGTTCAGGTAGCCCGACATCGAGGTGGCCTGCTTGAACATGTCGCGGTGGTAGGCGGCCATCATGAGGGCGGCCGAACCACCCATGGACAGCCCCGCGATGGCGGTGTTGTTGCGCGAAACACCGTAGCCGGAAAGGAAATCGGGGAGTTCCCTGGTCAGGAAGGTCTCCCACTTGTAGGTGTACTTCTGACCGTTGGTGTTGGACGGCGACACCCAGTCGGCGTAGAAGCTGGACTGACCGCCGACCGGCATGATGACGTTCACGTCGTCGTTCGCGAAGATGCCGGGGGCGTCACCCTCATCGGCATTGGCCCACGCATTGCGATCGTCGCGGGCGCGCATGCCGTCGAGCATGTAGACCGCGGAGCTGCCGCCGTTCTTGGCCCACTGCACCTGGACCTTGATCGGGCCCATGCTGGACGGCACCATCAGCTCTTCGAAACTGCCCGGAATACCGCGGTGCATCGGGCCGAACGCCGGGGCGGCCGAGGCGATGGACGGGACGGCCAGGGAGGCGGTCGGGACCGCGAGCGCCGCTGCGGTGACGGTGGCCGCGACAAGCCGTGTGCGCCAAGCACTCTGCGCACGGCGTCGCGACGAAACTCCTCCCGGCACGGCGGACCTGCCGAAACGCATGGATATTGCTCCTTCTCTACCGCAGCACTGCGCTGCTGCGGTGTCTTAAGTTGTCAATCGCGCACCCCGAGCATGACAAAGCCATGCGCGGACACGCGCAATCACCACTCACAGCGAATCCCGACACTTCCTGTGAGTGAAGCGCTACCACGGATTGGTCACACTTGCTCGCTGGAGGGTATTCGACGCTCCGAGCGGTTGGCAAGGCCACGCTAATGAGTGGCTGGTTCAGTGAATCACTCAGTCACTGTCGCATACGACCGTAATGGTGCGGTGACCATATCGCGAATCCCTCGTGATGTCGCGGCAACGTGCAAATCCCTTACGCCGCAAGCAACCTTGGCGGTTTCCCTCAGCCGAGGTTGACACTCAGGTCCGGTAGCATCTTGTAGACCTGATCCGACCAGTAGGGCCAGGCGTGCACGCCCTCGGGGGTGTAGTCGAACACCGCATTGCTGGGGCCCAGGGAGTCCATGCGTGCCTCGAACGCGCGGGTATTCGCAAGTGCTATCGATTCCAGACCCATCCCAACCGTCAGGTTGTACGCGTCCAGCGGCGTTTGCACGACATCCCGCGAACCGGGAACACCGCTGCCGCTGGAGATCCACATCCGGGTGCCGTGGTCCCGCAACATCGGCGCGATTTCGAAAGGATCGTTGCGCAGCCACAATTCGCTCCAGGGCGGCCCCCACATGGCGTCGATGTTGAAGCCGCCGGCGTCCAGCAGCGCCGCCCGCAGGGCCTCCCGCATACCCGGTGCCGAAATATTCAAATAGCCGGAATACGATCCGGCATAACGAAACTGGTCCGGGTGATAGGCCGCCAGCACCAGGGCCGCACTGCCACCCATGGACAGCCCGAACACCCCGTTCCCGCGCGGATTGAAGCCCAGCCGGGCGGCCAGCGCCTTGCGCAGGTCCCGGGTCAGGAAGGTCTCCCAGGCATACGGGACGGTCTGGCCATTGGTGTCGGACGGGGCCACCCAATCCGAATAGAAGCTGGACTGGCCGCCCACCGGCATCACCACATTGATGTTCCACGCGGTGAGCGCCCGCTCGATATCGGTGTTGATCTCCCAGCCGGAAAGGTCGTTGCGGGCACGCAATCCGTCCAGCGCGTACACCACGCGGCGGGTATTGCCGTCACGGGCGCGGAAGATGCGCGACTTGATCGGGCCCATGTCGGAATCGACCCAGAAGTCGTAACCGCCGGGATCGAATGACGCATGCGCAGGCGCCATCGCCCCGATTGTCCCAGCCAGCGGAACCGTCACGGCCACAGCCAAAACCGCCAAAACCGCCCGGACCGAACCGACCATTGACCGCTGCACCCACTCGCGTACCCGAACAGACCGCATCGACTCGCCTTTCACGAGCGTGGTCTTCGATGACCACATCCGAAATGCAGAAACTGTTGTCGCAGGATCTTCTTAGGCGCATATTCGGAGTCGCCGGGCGTCGAAACACCGCCCGCGACCAAACCGTGATGGATCACCGGCTCGGTGCGAAACAGACGACGGCCGCCGTCCGCGAGGACGGCGGCCGCATCCGGGGGTCGGGCCTATCCGATGTGCGCGGACATATCCGGGATCATTCGATAGGCGTCGTCCTGCCAGTTCGTCCAGGCGTGCAGCCCGGTGGCCGGAAAGTCCCAGACAATGTTCTGCGCGCCCAGTGAGAGCATGCGGACCTGGAAGGCGCGAGTATTGGCCAGCGCCAACGTTTCCAGCGGCGCACCGCGGATCAGCCGGTCGGCCGCCACGCCGAGCGGGATGTTCAGATCGTCGGGCCTGGGCGCGCCACTGCCGGCGGAGATCCACATCCGGGTGTTGTTGGCGATCAGGGTGGGCGCGAAGACGAACGGGTCCATGCGCAGCCACTGCGGCCCCCACGGCGGGGCCATGGAGTCCACGTTGTAGCCGCCCGCGTCGAGCATGGCGCCCCGGATCGCCTCGCGCATACCGGGCGCCGAGATATTCAGGTAGCCGGAGTACGAACCGGCGTAGCTGAAGAAGTCGGGGTGGTACGCGGCCAGGGTGAGCGCGGCGCTGCCGCCCATGGACAACCCGAACACGCCGTTGCGATACGGGTTGAAGCCCAGGCGGTTCTGCAGCTCCCAGCGCAGGTGGTTGGCGAGGAAGTCCTCCCAGGTGTAGCGGTAGCTCTTGCCCGGGCCGCCACCCATGGACTCGGTGACGCCCGACCCGGTGCCGTACGCCGCGGAGCCGGTGCCCGGCGCGGCGCCGAAGAACGAGCTCGGCGCATCCCAGTCGGCGTAGAAGCTGGACTCTCCGCCGATCGGCATCACCACATTGATGTTCTGGTCCGCCAGCACCTCGGCGACATTGGTGTTGATCTCCCAGCCGCTCAGATCCTGCTGGGCGCGCATCCCGTCCAGGACGTAGGCGACGCGCTGGGTATTGCCGTCGCGAGCGCGCAGGACGCGGGTCTTGATCGGGCCCATGGACGGGGACTCGACCCAGAAATCGAAGATGGCCGGGTCGAACGCCGCGGTGGCCGGTGGCGATTCGATCACCACCATCAGGGGCACCAGTAGGGCGGCAGCGGCGACGCCCAATACCTTCCGTGTGAAGCCTCGAACCCGCATCGACCCAGCCCTTCTCGTGTGAGCAGAACATTGATCACGCAGAACTGATCTTCGGTACAAATCTTCGGTACAACCTGAGTATCGGATGCCCAGCTGGGCGTGTCCGGTGCGGTCGCTGCGGCGAGTCGCGAATCGATCCTCGACGATTCGGACCCAGCCCTCAGCGATCCAGGGCCACGCGCAGGTCTCCCAGCCATTTCCGCTGTGTATCCCGTGCGGATGCGGAATCGGGGGCCGACAGCTCGAACATGTGCCAGGCACCCGGCACCTTGCACACCGTAACCGAAGTACCGCAATCCATGAGCCGGCGTGCGTAATCCAGCGCCTCGTCACGCAGCGGATCCAGGTCGCAGACCAGGACGAAGGCGGACGGAAGACCGGACAGACAGAAGTTCGGGCGCTCGGGCATCGCGGCGAGGACGTCCGCGAGTTCGGGATGGACGGCCAGGCATGCGAAAAGCCCCCGCCGGAGAAGGCGGGGGGCTTTCTGCAGTGCCGAGAGCCGGTGCTGTCAGCCGATATTGGCCGAGAGGTCCGGCAGCATCCGGTAGACCTCGGCGTTCCAGTTGTTCCAGTTGTGGACACCGGTCGCCGGGAAGTCGTAGGTGGCGTTGCCGGCGCCCAGGGACGCCATCCGGGCCTGGAACGCCCGGGTGTTCACCAGCGCGAGGGCCTCCAGCGGCATGCCCTGGAGCACCGACATCACACCCGAGACGTCACCCGGACCGGGCAGCGCGCTCGCGGCCGAGATCCACAGCCGGGTGTTGTTGGCCTTCAGACGCGGCGCGAAGACGAACGGGTCCATGTGCAGCCACTGCGGCCCCCACGGCGGAGCCATGGAGTCGACGTTGTAACCGCCGGCGTCGATCATGGCGACGCGAATGGCCTCACGCATGCCGGGCGCGGAGATGTTCAGGTAGCCGGAGTACGAGCCCGCGAAGCTGAACTGATCGGGGTGGTAGGCGGCCAGGGTCAGCGCACCGGAACCACCCATGGAGAGACCGAAGACGCCATTGCGGGTGCGGCTGAAGCCGAGCCGGCTCTGCAGCGCGCTGGGCAGGTCCTGGGACAGGAAGGTCTCCCAGGTGTAGCGGTAGCTCTTGCCGGGGCCGCCACCCAGGATCTGGAAGGCGCCCGAGCCCGAGGACGAGCCGGAGGCCGAGCCGGAGGACACCTTGGAGGAGCCGGAGGACGAGCCCGCGCCATCGCCCACGCCGAGCACGCTGCTGGGCGCGTTCCAGTCGGCGTAGAAGCTGGACTGGCCGCCGATCGGCATCACGACATTGATGTTCGCCGCGGTCAGCGCATGCGCGATGTCGGTGTTGATCTCCCAGCCGCTCAGGTCCTGCTGGGCGCGCATGCCGTCGAGGGCATAGACGACGCGGGAGGTATTGCCGTCGGCCGCGCGGAAGACGCGCGACTTGACCGGGCCCATGGATGCCGAGTCGACGTAGAAGTCGAACCCGTCGGGGTCCAGTGCCGCGTTCGCTGTGCCGACGCCCACCGCCGACACCCCGAACGGCAGTGCAATCGCCAGCGCCAGTCCGACCACGGAATTCTTGAGCCAACCGCGGGATCTCTGACGTCTATCGCCTCGCATTTATTTGTCCGGCCTTTCCAATCGTTCGGTCTCAACGTGTGCTCGTAACCACGTTTGAGGTCTCGGCGACCCTATCGCGCGAGGGCCAACGAGACGTTATCGGATCGTGACAAAAGTGACGAGCGCCACTGTCGGCGAGGAATGTGGCGCACATCAGCGCCAGCTTGCGACTCGAGAGTCGAATTCCGCCCCCACAGACTCATGCACATCAACTATCACTCCACATTGCGCGAACCACATTGCGCGACTTCAGCATCCCCGATAACACAAGGCGAATACCGAAGGCGCGCTGCGACTCTCGAAACTCTCAGAGAACTCACCGCCGGCCGGCCCGGTTCACCCGATGTTCGCGGACAGGTCCGGGAGCATCCGATTCAGCTCGGCTTCCCAATTGCGCCAGTTGTGCACACCCACGGCCGGGAAGTCGTACACGACATTGCCGCCACCCAGTGCCGCCCAGCGGGCCTGGAAGGCCTTGGTGCCGACCAGGGCCACCGCCTCGATGCCCATGGCCTCGATGGTCGAGGCATTGATGGCGTCGGTGGACGCGGGCAGGCCGCTGCCCGCCGAGATGAACATCTTGGTGCCATTGGCCTTCAGCTTGGGTGCGAACTGGAACGGATCCAGGTGCTGCCACTTGAGGTCCTTCGGCCCGGCCAGCGCGTCGACGTTGTAGCCGCCGGCGTCCACCATGGCCAGCCGGACGGCGGTGCGCATTTCCGGCAGCGACAGGTCCAGCGCACCGGACATCGAACCGGCGTAGGCGAATTGGTTCGAATGGAAGGCCGCCATCATCAGCGCGGAACCGCCACTCATGGACAGGCCGAAGATGCCGTTGCGAGTCGTGCTGAAGCCCAGGCGATCCCGCAGCGCGTTGGGTAGATCGGTGGTGAGGAAGGTTTCCCACTTGTAGGTGTAGGACTTGCCGGGACCGCCGGAAAGTGCCTGGGTGGCACCGGATCCGGACTGTACGGAGGCGGTGCCCGCCGGAACGCCGAGGAAGGTGCTCGGCGAGTTCCAGTCCGCGTACCAGCTGGATTGGCCGCCGACCGGCATGACGACATTGATATTGGCGGCCGTCAGCGCATGGGCGATATCGGTATTGATCTCCCACCCGTTGTCGTCCTCGCGCGCACGTTCACCGTCCAGCGCGTAGACCACCCGGTTGGTATTGCCGTCCGCCGCACGGAAGACGCGCGACTTGATCGGGCCCATGCTCGAATCGACGTAGAAGTCCATACCGTCCGGACCGAAGGCGGCTTGCGCGGCGGGCGCGTCCAGGACCGACACCCCCATCGGCACCATGGTTGCCAGTGCCAAGGCCAGCACCGACTTCCGCAACCAGCTCCGCGCCCCACCGTGAACCGTCACGCCCCGCATATTCGGCCTTCCGTCCGTGCGCCCCGGGCCCCCCGTCCACCCGCCCGGGTTCGTATTGCGACAACCGTTGTCGCACAGCGGGTTTCTGGTCGGCGTCGGGAGTACTCGCGGAGCTTATCGCGAAACCCACACCGGGGTGTTACCAAATCGAGATAGCTAACCACAACTCGCAGCCCTGAACGTGACGTTTCGGTCAAAACCCCTCACGGACAAGCGAAGACCCCGCATCCGGCCAGGATGCGGGGTCTTTTCACACGTGCAGTGCGCGGATCACCTCGGCGGCGCGGGCGGCGCCGGCTGGGTCGGATCCTCCAGATGGCAGCGCTGGATCTCGTACTTCGGCACCCGGTCGATGCGGTACTTCGCGAAGTCGAGCGCCTGCATCAGGTTGTGCCGCCAGCGGTCGAAGGTCAGCGGCGCCCGCGAGGAAGCCAGCATCGCCTGAGTATCCGGGCAGGACAGCGCCGTTCGGGCCTGGTCGCCCCACTTCTCGTCCAGGAACCACGGCATCCACGGGTGCCGATCGACCATGCCGGTATCCACGACCACCCAGTCGGGGTAGAGGTTCTTGTCGTGCCCGATACGGCCGTCGGTGAGCCGATCGGTATGCGAGGCAAGCGGATACGCCAGACCCATCTGGTCGATGACACGCACGTCCAGCGGGACGTTCATGCTGGTCATGCCCAGATTCAGGAAGAAGACCACGTGCTCGCCATTGCCCTCCGGCACCGGCGCGGGCACCAGGTACCAGTTCGTGAACGAGGGCGAGTTGAGCAGCAGCGCACCGTCCGGCGAGTTGGCGATGTCCCGGACCATGGCGCGCATACGCGGATAGTCCAGGTAGTCCTCGGCGCGGATCGGGTGGTCGTGACCGGTGTTGAGCACGTAATAGATGCGCTCGTCCACAATGCCGTTGGCGCGGATCTTGGTCCCGGTGGTGATGGCGGTGGTGTTCGCCGCGAACAGCGCCCAGCCCGCCGTGCCCACGAAGGCGGCCGCCACCAGTACGAAAGCCCAGTCCAGGCCGCGCATTCCGGATTCACCCCGGCCGAAGCCCCGCGCGGGCCGCAGCGGCAGCACCGACACCGGCAGGAGCAGCAGGAACAGCTGCGGCAGCAGCATGCGGCCGTGCATGAAGTCGCCGCCGACGCGAACCTCGTAGACGGTGAGCAGCACACCGCTGCCGACCATGAGCGTCACGATCGCGGCGGGGGTGTGCAACCACACGCTGAAACGGTGAATCCGGGCGCGCCAGTTCTCGTCTCCGGCGCCGGCGGTCACGTCTGCCGCGGCCGGATGCTCGGCCCGGCGCTGCCGGACCAGCACGATCGCGGCGATCGCCAGCACCAGCAGCGGCAGCCACAACCAGTACGGGCCCACCAGGTCCCACATGTAGATGACGCCCTGGTGCCACTTCGCGCCACCGGCGTCCTTGGCCACGGCGGTATTCGGATAGGGCAGACCGTAGTAGCCCATCCGCCAGACTTGATATCCCAGCGGCACCAGGCCGGCCACCGCCACCACCAGGCAGCGGAAAACCCAGGGCCGCAGCCGGGTTTGCGGCACCGGCGCGCAGAACAGGATCAGCAGCGCCAGGCCGCCGACCACCGTCATCTCCGGCCGCACCAGCGGCGCCAGCCCGGCGAAGAACACCAGGCCGAAAAAGCCTGCGGGACGTACCCGTTCGGCCTGACTCCAGCGAATCAGCCCCCACCACAACACCGCCAGCCAGAAGATGACCAGGCAGTTCTCCAGTCCGGAGGTGGCGTAGTCGCGGGCCGGGGGCAGCGCGATGTAGACCAGTGCGCCCGCGGGCACCAGCAGCGCGGACCGGGTGCCGCCCCACAGCCGGGCCGCGCCCAGCATGGCGAACGCCATGGCCAGCACCGACAGCGTGAGCGTGATGGCGAGCACCACGTACTCCAGCCGCATGTCAGTCAGCCAGCTGAAGAACCAGACGACGTAGGTCCAGGCCGCGCTGGTATTGGTCTCGACGCGTTCGCCCGCATTGAAGACCGGACCGTTGCTCGCCATCAGGTTTCGCACCGTGCGCAGGACGATCAGGCCGTCGTCGGCGATCCAGCGCCGCTGCCACGCGCCGGCCGCGAACAATGTCGCGGTCAGCACGATCCCACCGATGAACGTGGCGCGGGATAGTCGCGAGAAGCGTGCGGAGGCATCCGCACGCCGACGGGCGCGACCGACCGGCAATTGTGCCGTCGGCGCGCCCGTCTCTCGCTCTTCTCCCTCTACCACGTCAGGTGAGATAGACAGCGACACCCAGGGCTCCGATCAAGGCGACTGCGAGGAACTGGAGGACACGGTCCCCCAGGGCGATCTCTTCCGGCTCACCCGCTTCGCCGCCGTCGACGTCCACCGCGTACCGCATGATGGCGATGACGAACGGAATCATGGAAATGGCGAACCAGATGGTGTCCTTGGCGCGATCCTGCTCGAACGCCCACAGACCGTAGAACACGACGACCGCGGTGGCGGACAGGGTCCAGACGAAACGCAGGTAAGTCGGCGTGTAGTACTCCAGCGACTTCCGGATCTTGG
Source organism: Nocardia sp. CA-151230 (assembly GCF_050942175.1). Classification (NCBI taxonomy): domain Bacteria; kingdom Bacillati; phylum Actinomycetota; class Actinomycetes; order Mycobacteriales; family Nocardiaceae; genus Nocardia; species Nocardia sp. CA-151230. The sequence continues at coordinate 128,759 of NZ_CP192061.1, read as the reverse complement.
CGCCGGTATCGAGCGCGATCTTCAGCTCGGCGTAGCGCTTTCCGGCCGCCATGAACAGCGAACCGAACGCCATGATCAGCAGGAACCACTGGGACAGACGGATATCCGAGGAGACGCCACCGGCGACCGCGCGCAGCAGGAAGCCCGAGGACACGATGCAGATGTCCAGCACCGCCTGGTGCTTGAGACCGAAGCAGTAGGCCAGCTGGATGCCGATGTACACCGCCATCACCACTGCCAGATGCCAGTTCGCGGTGAAGGACAACAGGATCGAGCCGATCAGCAGCACCGCCGACAGCCCGTAGGCCAGGTTCACCGGCACCACGCCGGCCGCGATGGGCCGGAAACGCTTGGTCGGGTGCGCCCGGTCGGCCTCCACGTCGAGTGCGTCGTTGACCAGGTAGATGCCCGAGGCGGCCATGCAGAACACCACGAAGGCGATGGCGACGTGCCCGAGCACCGACAGGTCGGTGATCACGAGCGTGCCGCCGGCGGTCTTCCCGGCGGCCAGCGGCGCGGCGAGCACCAGCACGTTCTTGATCCACTGCCGGGGGCGCATGGCCTTGATCAAGCCGCCGCCCAACGTCTTCGGCGGTCCCTTGATGACCGCCTCTGCTAGGTCGGTGCTGGTCGGCTCTTCGCTCATGTCAACGATGGCGCTTTCCTGGGTCACTTGGCGAGTCTCTTTTCGGCGGCGAGCACGGCTGCGGCTGATGCTGCGCCCAGCGCGGAACCCGCGAGCACGTCGGAGGGGTAATGCACGCCGAGGACGACCCGGGAGAGCAGCATCGGCGGGACGAGCACCGCAGGCAAGGGTAGCCCGGTGAGCCTGCCCAGCAACACAGCCGCCGCCGTGGTGGAGGTGGCGTGCGAGGACGGGAAGCTGAGCTTCGACGGCGTCGACACGTTGACCTGCACGGACGGATCGTGCGGGCGGGGGCGGCGGACGATGCGCTTGATGACCACCGAGGCGGCGTGTGCGCCGAACGCGCCGACGGCCACGCCCGCCCACTGGCGGCGGCGCGGTTTGTCGAGCAGCGCTCCGGCCGCGGCGATGCCCAGCCAGCCCAGCGAGTGCTCACCGAAATGCGACATACCGCGCGCGGCCTTGACGACCGCCGGGTTCTGCCCAATGGTGCCCTGCACCAGGTTGATGATCTTGACCTCGGCCGGGGACGCGACCGGGGCCGCCGGCGCGTCCGGGACCACGTGCAATCCGCGGTCCGGGCCGGAAGCTGGCTGTGCAGCGGTCATTTGGGCTCATTCCTCGAATGGGTACTGCCGGAATCAGTGTCGATACCGAAGACGTTCTCCCACGCGGCCTTGCTCGTGAGATGCGCGTGCGCGCGACGATACTGCTCACGCACCTCCGGGAAGCGCTCGGCCAGCTCCTTGCGCAGCCGCATCGCTTCCTTGAACAGCTCCATGGCCTTTCGCGGATCCCGCTTACGGTAGACGACTCCACGGCCGTCCGCGGTGGTAACGGTGACACCGTCCACCTGCGAGAGCAGGAACCAGCGGGCGTCCAGAGTCGGTACGTTCAGCTGCGGGGTCTCGTGGTGCTTCGGGTTGGCCTTGCGGAAGTTGTGCAGCACACCCTTGCCGAGCCGAGCCACCTTGGCGATCGGATTGCCCGGCTCGCCGACCGCGCCCACCTCGGCGTGCGAGGCCAGCGGCAGTTCGGTGGAGGACGGCACGATCACCGCGTCCGGGTACTCCTTGCGCATGGCGTGCACCTTGCCCAGCGCGGTCGGCAGCAGCTCGAACAGCTTGTCCGGTCCCGCCAGGTAGTCGCGGATCGCCTCGTTCTGGATGGCGACCGTCGAATACTCGAGGCACAGCAGGTGTTTCAGCGTGGCCTTGATGGTGTTGACCACCATCGGCCGACCGTCGTTGGGCAGGTGCAGGGACGCCACCACCAGGCGGTTGCGCAGGTGGAAGTAGGCCTGCCAGTCGATGGCGTCGTCCTTGTCGGACCAGGCCATGTGCCACACCGCCGCACCCGGCAGGGTGACGGTCGGGTAGCCGTGTTCGCGTGCGCGCAAACCGTATTCGGCGTCGTCCCACTTCAGGAACAGCGGCAGCGGCTGCCCGATCTCCTCGGCCACCTGGCGCGGGATGACGCAGGTCCACCAGCCGTTGAAGTCGACGTCGATGCGCCGGTGCAGCAGCTTGGAGTTGTCGCGGTCGCGCAGCGGGTTCTTGGCGAAGTCGTGGTCGTACTCCACGTTCGGGGCCGCGGTCCACATGAAGATGGAGCGGTCCACCACCTCGCCCATGACGTGCAGGTGCGAACGCTCCTGCAGGTTGAGCATCTGGCCACCGGTCAGGATGGGCGACTTGGCGAACCGCGAGAAGGCCAGCGCGCGCAGGATGCAGTCCGGCTCGATCTCGATGTCGTCGTCCATGTAGACGATGTACTCGGCGTCGGTGGTCTTGAGCGCCTCGTACATGACCCGGCTGTATCCGCCGGATCCACCCAGGTTGGGCTGGTCGTGAATGGCCAGCCGGCCGGCCAGGCGGGCCGCGGCCTCGGTGAAGCCGGGCTCATTCACCACCTTGCGGGTGCCCTGGTCGGGAATGATGACGGCCTTGATCTTCTCCAGCACCAGCGGGTCGGAGCCGAGGGCGGTCAGGGTTTTCACCGCGTCGGTGGGGCGGTTGAAGGTCGGCATGCCGACGGCGATGCTGCCCTCACCCGGCGCCTCGATCGGCGCGTACCAACCGCCGCTGCGCATTTCGACATGGCTGTCGGTGGTGATGTCGAACCAGATCCAGCCGCCGTCCTCGAACGGGCCCAGATCCACCTCGAACTCCACGAAGGCGGCGGCCGCCGCGCCCTCACCGGGCGTGCTGAACTCGTTGCCCTGCACGTAGATTCGCGAACCGTCGGCCTTGGAGCGGTACACGTCCACGCGACCGTGGCCGGACAGCTCCAGCTTCAGCACCACCGACTTCAGCACGCTCCAGCGCCGCCAGTAGCTGGCCGGGACCGCGTTGAAGTAGGTGCAGAAGGAGACCTCCGACTCCGCGCCGATGGCCAGCGCGGTGCGCGTAATGGCATGCGCGCGACGGGAATTGGTCTCGGATTCCTCGAGGTACAGCTTGCGCACGTCCAGCGGTTCACCCGGCCGGGGCAGGATGATGCGCTGGAGCAGGGATACGGCGCGAGTCTCGGTGGTCATGTCTTCCCGCGTGAGTTGGGCGGTCATTCGGCGGCTCGATCCTGCGGGAGTTCCCGCACCCCGTCGGCCTGATCAGCGGGCTGCGCAGTGTGGCTCATCAGGCCTCCTGATCCACCAGCGGCGCACCGGATTCCAGGTGCGGGCGCAGCACATTGTCGAACATGCTGAGCGCCGCGCCGATGGCCATGTGCATGTCCAGGTACTGGTAGGTGCCCAGACGGCCACCGAACAGCACCTTGGCCTCGGTGGTCTCGGTCTTGGCACGCTCCCGGTAGGCCAGCAGCTTGGCGCGGTCGTCGGGGGTGTTGATCGGGTAGTACGGTTCGTCGCCGGTCTGGGCGAACCGCGAGAACTCGCGCATGATGACCGTCTTGTCGGTCGGGTAGTCGCGCTCGGGGTGGAAGTGGCGCGGCTCGATGATGCGGGTGAACGGGACGTCCGCATCGTTGTAGTTCATGACCGAGGTGCCCTGGAAGTCACCGGTTTCCAGCACTTCGGTCTCGAAATCGATGGTGCGCCAGCCGAGCTCGCCCTCGGCGTAGTCGAAGTAGCGGTCCAGCGGACCGGTGTAGACGACCGGGGCGTCCGGGTTCTGGGCGCGGATCTCGTCACGCACCTCGAACCAGTCGGTGTCCACGCGGACCTCGATGAGGTCGTTCTCGGCCATCTTCGACAGCCACGCGGTGTAGCCGTTCTTCGGCAGGCCCTCATAGGTGTCGTTGAAGTAGCGGTTGTCGAAGGTGTAGCGGACCGGCAGGCGGGTGATGATGCCGGCGGGCAATTCCGTGGGATCGGTCTGCCACTGCTTGGCGGTGTAGTCGCGGATGAACGCCTCGTAGAGCGGGCGACCGATCAGCGAGACGGCCTTCTCCTCGACGTTGGTGGCGTTCTGGGTGTCGATCTCGGCGGACTGCTCGGCGATCAGCGCGCGGGCCTCGTCCGGCGTGAAGTAGCGGCCGAAGAACTGCGACAGCAGGCCCAGGCCCATGGGGAACTGGTAGGCCTGCCCCTTGTGCATGGCGAAGACGCGGTGCTGGTAGCCGGTGAACTCGGTGAACTGGTTGACGTAATCCCACACGCGCTTGTTCGAGGTATGGAACAGGTGGGCGCCGTACTTGTGGATTTCGATGCCGGTTTCCGGGTCCGCCTCCGAGTACGCGTTGCCACCCAGGTGGTAGCGGCGTTCCACCACCAGAACTCGCTTGCCGAGCAGGTTGGCGGTGCGTTCTGCGATGGTCAGCCCGAAGAAGCCGGAGCCGACGACGATGAGATCGAACGGGGATGCGACGGTCACGGGTGCCCAGACTACCGGCATGGCCCGGGGGCGCGCGTGGGCTCCGGCGGGGCGGGTCGACAGGGGCGGGGCGTGACCGATGCCACGGTGTTGCGGTGGACTCGGCTCGAACCCCGCGAGGATAGGCCGACGAGTGACACAAGTCATCCCAGTGAGCGAGAACGGTCGCAAGATTTTTGCGCAATGTTCACGAAATCGCTGACAGCTGGGTCACGAGGGCTGTATTACATATCGACTCGAATTGTAAAACCGACCAGTTCGTTGCCGTGTGCTAAGCGCGGCCGTGCCGTTTGCTCGACCCCGGAAGAACAAGTACATGCGCCTCGCTCGTTTCGCTCCACTCGTGGGAGCGCTCTCCATCACCGCCGTGCTGAGCGCGGCCGCCCTGATCCCGGACGCGGCCACCGCCCGCGCGGACGAGGGCGACACCCTCGCCGCCTCCGCAGTCGCCGATGGCGATGGCGTCTGCGGCAAGCCCGCCGCCACCTTCGACGACGTCATCACCGCGGCCGCTACGGCCATTCGCACCGTCGTCCCGGCCGAGCAGCAGGCGGCCTACGACCAATCGGTCAATGATTTCCGGCAGAACGTCGCCTCGATCCACGTGCACCGCAACGGTTTGCCGCTGAGCCCGGACGAGGTGAACGACCGCACCCAATTCCTGGACGACCCGATCGTCACCTACATCGTCAACAACCTCGACGCCATCAAGACCGGTCGGCTGCACCAGACCATCGCGGTCTCTCAGCTGAAGGTGCGCGACGTGGTCGAGGTGTTCATCCTCGCCACCCGGATCGTGAAGATCCCGGCCCAGTTCGCCACCAGCTTGGTGCCGACCGTCGGCTTCGTGCTCAAGCCCATCGTGGGCGCGCTGTTCAACGGCGTGAAGTCACTGGCGCGTGCGGTCCAGTCGCAGCTGTCGCTGGGCTGCAATGCCAATGGCGTCTACCAGAAGCTGCAACTGGACCTGCCCGATGAGCACGTGGATGTACCGCAGCCGCTCATCGATCTGGCCAACCAGCTCACCAAGGCCGACGGCAGCTGTACCCCGCTGGCCGAGCTCAAGACGTCCGACCTGGTCGAACGCACCCGCAACTTCCTCGCCACCAGCGGCGCGCTGCCCGTCGACGCCGCGACCGTGAACGCCAATGCCGATGCGCTGCAAGGCTTCCTGCAGAGCAACCGGGTCGCCGACGTCATGATGATGCGCCGCACCGAGCAGCTCGGTCCGATCGTGGACTCGTTGGACTACGGGCCGCTCACCTTCCTGGCCAACCTGGGCTTCGACATCTACGAGGGCCGGGCGCTCGACACCGTGGCGCTGGGAGATGTGAAGGTGGAGAACGTCTTCTCGCTCATCACCCTCGCGCTGGACACCACCAGCCTGCTGCTCACCGTGGGCAATACGGTGGCCGGCTTCACCGGCGTCGCCTCGACGGTGCTGACCCCGCTGAGCATGGCCGAGACCATCGCGTTCGCGCCCACCACCTACGGCGCGCCGATCCTGCGCGGTGTCATGCAGTCCATGTGCGCGGCCTGACCCGGCATCGATAGGGAACAGCCGCCCGGCCGAAACACCGGGCGGCTGTTCGCTTTCCGGTCAGTGGACATGCAGTCCGAATTCAGAGGATGAGCACACCTGCCCGGCCACTGTGCGCAGACACGCGCAGGCAATACGATTCGTCCGGTGCCGGGCCGGTGACGACGGCAGCCCTTTCGGCCATGACCGAAAGGGCTGCGGAAGTGGGTTCCGGCTACAGCCGGGTGGCGGCATACACCCGCATCGCGTCGCGGACGTACTCGGCGGTTCCCTCGCCGTGCTTGTCGTAGTTCTTCGCGAAGCGCGGGTCGGCCACGTACATGTCACCGAGACCGTTGAAGTACTGGGCGTTGACGGGTCCGCCTGTCGGGGTCCTACCGAGCCAGTCGTAGTGACGCTGCACGATCGCCTGCACCTCGTCGCTGTCGACCGGGACTCCGGCCGCGTGGGCGCGCCCGTAGTCGGCGGCGATATCCACGTGGGTCTGGAGGTGGGCCTTCTTCTCGGCCTCGCTCATGGAGTTCCACCAGCGGTTACCGCTGTCCCAGGCGTCCTTGCCCCAGCGTTCGATGACCTCGTCCCGGTACCGGGCGTGGTCGAATCCGTCGAATACCTCGTTCGCCATCAGTTGCTCACCTGTTTCCGTTTTGCGCAATGTCGTTTGCACCGAGGTGATTTGGCGCGCAATCCGGTCCTGCTCGTGTTTCAGCAATTCCAGATGGGTGCGCAGGGCGGCAGCGGTGTCCTTTTGCCCGGCGAGGACTTCGGCGATGGTCGGCAGGCCCAGGCCGAGTTCCCGGAGCAAAAGGATGCGCTGCAACCGTACGAGGGATTCCTGGTCGTAATAGCGATAGCCGTTGGATCCGATCCGGCTGGGCGGCAGCAGCCCGAGGTCACCGTAATGCCGCAGGGTGCGGCTGGTGGTTCGGGCCACTTTGGCCAATTCCTGGATGGACCATTCGGCTGTCACGTTCGGGCCTTTCGTTTCCCCTCGTTCTCCTCGACGAATTCAGGATGCAAGTTGACGGTGCGTCAAGGTCAAGCCTTGATCAGTATGCGCCCGTCCGGGGCGCGGACGACGGACTACGCGCCGTCGGTGCACTGGCTGTAGCGGATGTGCACGGACTGCTTCGGCGGGGCCGAGCTACCGAACATGGCGGCGGGCGCCGGCATCCAGTTGGTCAGCCGGGTCATGGCGTCCTGCTCGGCATCGGCGCGGTTGCTGCCCGAACCGCCGTAGTAGTAGGTGTGGTCGGCGCTCTCGGCGATGGCGCCGCAGCCGTCCCGGAACTGCACCATGATCTTGCAGCCGCGGTGCCCGCACTGGCCCAGCGCGTCGGCGTCGGAGCCGCTCCAGTTCGGGTAGTTCCAGGCCGCGCCATAGAAGGTGCCGCCGTCGGTGCTCATCGCGAGCGAGCCGTACAGCGAGCCGTCGGGTCCGCGCTCGGCGCTCGCGGTGCCGGCCCCCACCGTCGAAACCAGCACGGCTGCAGCGGAAACGAACATGGTCAGGGCGAGTTTGCCCGAAAAAGCCATTAGAAATTCTCCCCATTCGGCAGCGGCGAAAATAGCCGCTCCGGTTGCACTCCGGTGGTGCGATCACCACTGCCGGATTTCTATCACGGGCCACCGACACGGCCAAGTCGGTTTCGCGACGGAACCGGCTGCCGCGCAAAGCGTTCCGAATAGGCCATCGAATCGGTCGGCCCCGACGTGACTTGCGCCGGGTAGGCGGGCGTGAGAGGCTCCACGCGCGCGCTCCCGGACTCCCGATTTCCGCGCGCGCACGAATTTCGATATTCGGGGGATGAGGAACACCAATGTTGTCTGCGGGCCGCGCCCGAGTTCTGCACTGGGCGGCCGTGGCCGCCACCGCCGTGAGCTCCACGCTCCTGTTCGCCGGGCCCGCGGACGCGGCCGCACCGGTGGTGCTCGGCGGTGGTTCCGGCGTCTACGTCGAGGACCTCACCGATGCCAACTCGGTCAGTGAGTGCACCATCACCGCCATCGGCTACGACAACAAGAACCAGCTCGTGGGTCTGACCGCCGGCCACTGTGGCGAGGTCGGCGCGCGCATCGCGGCCGAGTACACCCGCTCCGGGGGCATCGGCGTCATCGCCGCGAAGGGCGAGGAGATGGACTGGGGCATCATCGTGTTCAACCCGGACCGGGTGAACCCGACCCGTCAGGTCGCGCAGTCGGTCATCAACTCGGTCGGCGCCCCGCCGCAGATCGGTGAGAACGTCTGCAAGAACGGCCGCACCACGGGCTTCACCTGCGGCCCGGTCTGGGAGACCAGGTCCACCTACTTCCGCAGCCAGGTGTGCGCCAATCACGGTGACTCCGGCGCGCCGGTGCTGCGCGGCGACCAGCTGATCGGCATGGTGGTGGCGGGCACCGACTTCAACGCGGGGCCGGTCAGCGTCGAGCTGCCGCTGTGCACCGGTGGCGGGAACCTGATCCACGAGCCGGAGCTGGCCACCAATATCAGCAGCGTGCTGGCGGATATCGACAGCCAGGGCGGCGCGGGCGCGGGCTTCCACGTCGCCTGATCTCCGAGACAGTTCTACGCCGCGGGGCGTGACCGGGTACTCCGGTCACGCCCCGCGGCGCATTCGGCAGGTGTTCGGTTGTGCTGTGCGGTTTTTCAGAAGCAGACGGTGAATCTTCAGTAGCCGACGGTGAACCGGGTCCGGTGGTGCGCGGGCTGCTCGATCTCGTCGAGCAGGGCGATGGCCATGTCCTCCATGGAGATCGCCGAATTGCCCTGGTCGTCGGTGAGCAGGTCGTCCCCGCCGAGGCGGTAGGAGCCGGTGCGCTCGCCGGGTTCGAACAGTGCGGCCGGGCTGACGTAGGACCAGTTCACCGCGTGCGGGGTTGTCCGGAACACCTCGAGCTGGCGGCTGCCGCCCTCGGCAATGGGCACCAGCTCGGCCGGGAAGTCCGGCTGCTCGGTGAGGGTCTTGCCGGTCCCCGCGACGGTGAGGCTGCCCGCACCGCCGATCACCAGCAGCCGAATCCCGCTGTCCGCCAAGCCTTCCAGCAGTGCGGCGGCGACCTCCGCCAGTTCGTGCTCGCGGCCCGGGGCCGGGCGGGTCGCGCTGACCACGACATCGCTGCCGGCCGCGGCCTTCTCGACATCGGCTGGATCGGTGGCATTGCCGGTCCACACCTCTACCTGCGCGGGCAGCTCCCGCAGCCGCTCGGCGGTGCGAGCGACCGCCCGCACCCGGTGGCCCCGGCTCAGCGCCTCGGCCACGACCCGGCTCCCGGCGTCTCCACTCGCTCCGAACACTGTGATCTGCATGGTCTTTCGCTCCTTATCGAGGGTTCGAATCACGCCGCGACGCGGTTCTCGGGAGTGTCGTCGTCGGTCTGCGGCGCAGGTTCCGTTGCGCGGGGCGCGGATCCGGTCTGGCCGAGCAGGGTGCCGCCCAGCGCGATGGCCATGCCCAGGATCTGCAGCGGTGCCAGCGCCTGACCGAGCGCGGCCCAGCCGATGACGGCCGCCGACAGCGGGCTGAGCAGGCCGAGGAAGGCCACCGAGGTGGCATTGGCCTTGGCGATGCCGCGGAACCACAGCGCGTACGCGGCGGCGGTGCCGATCAGGCCGAGGTAGAGGTAGCCGCCGATGGCCCGGCCGTCCAGCGCGGGCGGCGCGCCCTCGGCGATGGCGGCGACCGGCAGCAGCAGGAGTCCGCCGGCCGTGAGCTGCCAGCCCGTCATGGCCAGCGGGCCGATGCCCTCGGGCCGTCCCCAGCGCTTGGTCAGCACCGTGCCCCCCGCCATAGCGATGGCGGCCACCAGCCCGGCGATGATACCGAGCGTGTCGAGAGTGGCTGTGGCCCTGAGTACTACGAGTGCCACGCCGGCCAGCCCGATCAGAGCCGCTGCTACCTTCCGCACGGTGAGTCGCTCATTGAGGCCGAGGGCGGCGAAGCCGACCGCGAACAGCGGCGCGGCCGCGGCGAGCACCGCCGCCACCCCGCCCGGCAGTCGATAGGCGGCCACGAACAGCAGGGCCGTGAACACACCGATATTCAGCCCGCCCAGCACCAGCGCGCGTGAAATCCATTGCCCGTGCGGCAGTTTCCGCGTGATGGCCAGCAACAGCAGTCCCGCGGGCAGCACTCGCATGAGCGCGGTGAACATGGGCCGATCGGGCGGCAGGAAGGTCGTGGTGACGGCGTAGGTGGATCCCCAGACCAGCGGCGCGAGCCCGGTGAGGGCGAGCGTCCCGGCGAGTCCGGCGGCTCCGGCGCGAGCGGTGGTCATCGATAGCTCCTCATTGATAATCTCAACATTGAGATAACACCATCTGGATACCTCACCGTCAAGTATCTCAATGTTGAGATTTATTCCGCCGCCCGAGAGGAGGCCGCCGGTGCCCGACGCCGTCGACCAGATCACCGCCGCCTGGCGTCAGCAGCGCCCCGACGTCGACACCTCCCCCATGGAGATCTTCGGCCGCCTCGCCCGCCTGGGCCGCATCGTCGACCGCGAGCTCTCCGACTTCTTCCGCACCCACGGCCTGGAACGCTGGGAATTCGACGTCCTGGCCACCCTCCGCCGCTCCGGCAACGAATCCGGCCTCAGCGCAGGCGCTCTCAACAAGGCCGCCATGATCACCTCCGGCGCCATCACCAACCGCATCGACCGCCTGACCGCCAAAGGCTGGGTAGAGCGAGTCCCCGACCCCAAGGACCGCCGAGCCATCCAGGTCCACCTGACCGACTCCGGCCGAGCCCTGATCGACCGAATCCTCCCTCTACACATGGAAAACGAGCAACGCCTCCTGGCCGACCTCTCCTCAGCCGACCGCGAGACCCTCATCCCCCTACTCCGCAAGTTCGCCGAATCCCTCGGCGACCTCACCCTGGACTGAACTACTGGCCGAAACTGCTAGTGCGCCAAGGCAGGAGGGGTCGGTTGCGCCGGGGTGTAAGCCGGGACCGGGGCCGACGGGCCGGGGGTGGAGGCGGTTCGGGGAGCCGGAGTCGCGGTCCGGATCGCCGGGTTGACCGGGCCCGAGTTCGCCGGTGCCGGGGCGTGGCGGGGGTCGGAGTGCACGGAGTTGGGGTCGGCACTGCCGGGGGACGGCAGGGGGATGGTGAACCCGGAGCGGTTGTCGGGGGTGGGGCGCAGCGGGGTCGCCGGGGTGACATTGCCTGGGGTGGCGGGAGTTCGGGTGCCGGGGACGGTGTCGGTCGGGTCGGTGTGGGTCGGGGCCGTCGCGTCCGGGGTCGCAGCGCCCGGGGTGACGGGGTCCGTGGTGGTGGCGTCCGGGGTTGTGGGCGCAGCCGGGTCGGATTCCGTTGGGGTGGGCTGGGTTTGGGGGGACTGTGGGTCGAAGGAGGGGAGGTTGGGGTCGGCGGGGGTTGCGGAGGCGGGGAAGTCGGTGAGGGCGGGGCCGACCTCCATGGCGGAGGCGGGGGTGGGGAGGCCGCCGTCAGGGGCGGCGGAGTATTCGGCGCGCAGGATGTGGTTGTCGCGCACCAGGACTCGGCCGGAGGTGACCTCGACGGCGCTGGTGGTGCGGGAGTCTTCCTTGTCGGTGCCGAGGTACATCTGGCAGTCCTCGGTGTCGCAGGTCTGGGCGTAGGAGTAGCGCTGCTCGGCGAGGGCGTAGGAGCGGGCGGCGATGGCCTGGGCGCGCAGCGCCTCGGCCCCACCCTTGTCGGCCCAGCCGGGGACCATTTCGGCGGGGACGACGCCCTTGAGGTAGTCGTCGAGGTCGACCTCGTTGACAGTGCGGGGGGAGCCGTTGTCGAGGGCGACGCCGAGGACGCCGCGGTAGGCGTTGCCGCCGCAGATCTCGAGCTGTTCGTTGGCGGGGCGGTCGGTGCCGTCGGTGACGGGGTAGGCCCACGGGTCGTCGGTGCTGCCCTCCCAGAGGGTGTTTCCGTCGCAGCCCTGGGTGATGGTGACGTCGGCGCCGGTGGCGGTGGGCGTCAGATGCGCGGCCTGGCCGGGGATGACACGGCGGCCGGCGACATAGAAGACGGAGTCGGAGGCGAGATCGAGGGTCTTGTCGTCCTGCTCCATGAGGCGGACGCGGACCGTGGTCCGGCCGACGTCGGCCAGCTCGGCTCCGGAGTAGTAGTTGGCCAGGATGCGGTCGGCGTTCCAACCCGCGACGGCCTTGTCGAAGGCGCCGTTCTGGCTCAGGCCACGCCCGTGACCGGCGCCGGCGGTGAAGAGGAAGGCATTGTCGGGCCAGGCCCAGACCAGTAGTGCGGTGCCGCCGGTGGTGGCCGCGACGGCGAGGGAGAGGGTGAGCAGACCGCGCCGTCTACGGCGCTTGGCTAGGTACCCGTTCGGCATGTCATACCCGTTCTGTCGAGAGTCGAAGCTACATTCGAGTTACCCCAAAGCTAAGCCTCAACCATACGTTCAGGGAATGTGACAGTAGAGACTAGTGTGATCGTTGATGCGCCAAGTAGCAAGCTTGGGCTCCGGGCGCGGTTAGACGGATTTACCTGAATGGGAGATGCTTGTGCCGTATCGCAAACCGAAACCTGCCTATACGCTCCCGGTCATCACCGTCCTCGCGCTATCTGCTCCCGTCGGCATTCTGGCGCTGAGCGATTCCCGGGATGTCCGGAACGCCGATGAAAGCAATTGGGCAGCTATACCTGCACAAATGGCAGAAGTCGCCCTTTCCTCGGTGCCTGACATCGTGCTGCCGCTGCGCGAGCTCACCGGACTGGACCTGCCCGACCTGCGCCTGTCCGATCTGCGAATGTTGCCGCTGCCCAAATCGATTCCGATCCCGCCGAATCTCATACCGGGCGTCCAACTACCCAGCGAGATTCCGCTACCGCGGCTGAACGACCCGCAGCAGCAGCCCGTCGGGCCCGCATCCGACACCGGGCCGCACGTCACCCGCCCCACCGTCCCGGGCTCGCTCCCCAACGCCACCATCGTCGCCCGGCCGACCGGCCCGGCCACGGGCACGCCCGGCTTCATCGCCGAACCCGGGCCCGAGGTCCCCGGGCCGCCGGGTGCCGAAACCCCGTCCGCGCCAGTAGCTCCCGTCGTCACACCGGCTCCCGGCAGTCGAACAACCGTCGCCCCAGCCGATTCCGGGGTTCCGGCTCCGATCCCGACCGCCGACAATCCGGCTGCCCCCGGCCCGCACCCCGTGCCCGGCCTCACCGGTGACCTGCGCACCCCCGCGCTGAACGCGGGCGCGGTGCCCGCCGACCTGGTCGACAAGGTCGGTGCACAGGTCAAGGAGCTGACCCGGGACACCCCGTTCAGCATGGTCGCGCTCACCGCGGCGGACCTGGCCGGAACCACTACCAAGCTCCGCGCCCAGCGGCCCGACGGCACCTGGGGACCCTGGTACGACGCCGAAACCGAGAACGGCAAGGACCATCCCACGCCGGGCAAGCGCGCCGGCACCGAGCCGATCTACGTCGGCAATACCAAGACCGTGCAGATGCTGGTGACCCGCAAGCCGGCCGCCGCGCCCGCCGAAACCAAACCGCTGGACGACGGTTCGGCCGATCCGGCGCAGATCAATCTGGAGAAGCTGGCCGCGGTGCTGATCGATCCGGGCCGCGGCAGCATCGACGAGAACCTGCAGACGGTAGCGGCGCCACTGCCCGGCGGCGGGCCCAAGGTGATCGCCCGCGCGCAGTGGGGCGCGGACGAATCGCTGCGCTGCGAGGAGCCCACCTACGACGACGGCGTCTCCGCGATCACGGTGCACCACACCGCGGGTCGCAACGACTACACCAAGGCCGAGTCCGCGGGCATCGTGCGCGCCATCTACTCGTATCACGCGAAGACGCTGGGCTGGTGCGACATCGGCTACAACGCCCTGGTCGACAAGTACGGGCAGATCTTCGAGGGCCGCTACGGCGGTCTGGACAAGCCGGTCGAGGGCGCGCACGCGGGCGGCTTCAATATCAATACCGCGGGCGTCGCGCTGATGGGCGACTACGAGGACGAGGCGCCGACGGACGTGTCCATCCAGGCGATCGGCAACTACATCGGCTGGCGCGCCAAGGTGGCGGGCATCGATCCCGAGGGTCAGACCACCATGTACTCCGAGGGCAGTGACTACACGAAATACGCTCTGGGACAGGCGGTCAAGCTGCCGAACATCTTCGCGCACCGCGATGTCGGCAACACCACCTGCCCGGGTGACGCCGCCTACGCCATGATGGACAAGATCCGGCAGATCGCCGAGGACGTGGCGGCCGGCACGAGCACGCCCGCCGAACCCGGTCCGACGCGGGTCCATCCCGGCCAGAACGCGGGCAATCCGCAGCCCGACCCCGCCCCCGACGCCGGCAATCAGGAGGATCTGGCCGCCCTGGCCGACCTCACCCAGAAGATCCTGAACATGCTCGACCGCAGTCCGGTGGCCCGCTACTGGAACGATCAGGGCGGCGCGAACGGCCCACTGGGACAACCGAAAGCGGAACCGATCGCCTTGGCGGACGGCGGCCAGTACGGCCAATTCACCAATGGCTACGTGTATTCCTCGCCGACCGGTCAGATCTACTCGGTGGTCGGCAAGATTCTGGAGCGTTTCCTGCAATTGGGCGCGGGCACAGGACTTCTCGGTCTGCCGACCAGTAATGAATATCCGGTCCAGGACGGCGTCCGCACCGACTTCCAGAACGGCGCCCTGATCTTCAACGAGCTCACCGGAATCGTCACCACCGTCCTGAAGAACTACGGGGCCGTCCAGGACCCCATCCCCGGCAAGGGCATCCCCGCCCCCGGCACCCCCGCCCAGGCCGCCCCCATCCCCGCGGCCGCGCCCAACTAGATGGTCAGGGGGTTCTCCGCGCGGAATTCTGCCCGAATTCCCGCATCGAGAGCTCCCTGATCTTGTTCAGGACCACCAGCGTTCGAGGGTGCGGGCCACGCCGTCCTCGATATTGGAGGGGGCCACCTCGTCGGCGGCGGCGATCGCCTCCGGGTGAGCGTTGGCCATGGCGACACCGTGGCCGGCCATGAGGAGCATGGGGACGTCGTTGGGCATGTCGCCGAAGGCGATGAGGGAGCTGTGCTGGACGCCCAGGCGCTGTGCGATGGTCGCGAGGCCGGTGGCCTTCGTGACGCCGGGGGCGGACAGTTCGATCAGGCCGTTGTCCGTGGAGTAGGTGAGGTCCGCGCGGCCGGCCAGGTGCGGGTCCAGCACGGCGCGCATGTCCGCGCTGGCGGCACCGGGCAGGCGGATCAGCATCTTGATCGCGGGCGCGGAGATGACTTCGGCGCGGGAGACCTGGGTGTCGTCCGGGTTCAGCCAGGCATGCTCGTATTCGGGCGAGCTGACGAACTGCGGTGTGGCCGCGTCGTGCGCGCTGGAACCGACCCGTTCCGCGGCCAGGCCGCAGCCCGGCAGCAGGCGCTCGGCCAGATCGGCGACCCAGGTGAGGGTTTCGATATCCAGGGTTCGGGTGTCCAGCACCCGATCCGCGGCGCTGTCGTAGATGACCGCACCGTTGCCGCACACGCACAGCGGCGAGAAGCCGAGCCCGTCGACGACCGGATCGATCCAGCGCGGCGGCCTTCCGGTGGCGAGCACGAACGGCACCCCGTCCGCGATGAGGGCGTTGATCGCTGCCCTGGTGCGGGCGCTCACCTGCTCACGGTGGTCGATGAGCGTGCCGTCCACATCGGAGGCGACCATCTTGGGTTTGGGCAGGTGAAAGAGCGTCACCTATTCCATCCTGCCTCGAGCCACGACCGCCGCGCTCGTGGATTCCGGGCGCTGCCGTACAAAAGAGACCTTTCGGACACCGCCCCGCATCACACCACCCAGCAACCCCCACACCCACCGGGACGCGCGCGATAACACACGGATTGCCGTCGCGTCCGCGGTCCGTACCCCGCGTTTACGGTTCTCACTCCCTATGATCTGGGTCAGAACTCGACCCCGAAAGGGAATGATGGCCGGTTTTCTGCTGCGACGTGCGCTGAACTATGTCGTGCTGCTGGTACTGGCGTCGTTCCTGACCTTCAGTCTCGCGTCCCTCACCTTTCGCCCACTCGACAGTCTCGAGCATCGCAACCCGCGCCCACCGCAGTCGGTGATCGACGCCAAACGCGATGAGCTGAAGCTGGATGTGCCGATCCCGCAGCGCTACGCGGAGTGGGTCAGCGGCATCGTGACACACGGCGACTTCGGCAAGACCATGGCCGGACAGCCGGTGAGCGAGGAGCTGCCGCGTCGCGTCGGGGTGAGCCTGCGGCTGCTGATCATCGGATCCGTGTTCGGCACCCTGCTGGGCGTGCTGATCGGCGCGGCGGGGGCGATCCGGCAATACAAGTTCAGCGACTACGCCACCACCGTGACATCCTTGCTGTTGCTCAGCACTCCGGTATTCCTGCTGGCAACCTTCTTGAAATACGGTGCGCTGGAGATCAACACGCTGACCGGGACGCAGGTCTTCTACTACACCGGTGAGACCTCCGCGACCGCCGTACACGGCGCATGGAATCAGTTCGTGGATCGCCTTCAGCACCTGGCGATTCCGACGCTGGGCCTGATCCTCGGCGCGGCCGCCAGCTACAGCCGTTACCAACGCAACGCCATGTTGGACGTGCTCCAGAGCGATTTCATCCGAACCGCCCGCGCCAAAGGCCTCACCCGCACCCGCGCCCTCTTCAAGCACGGCCTGCGGACCGCGCTCATCCCCATGGCAACGCTGTTCGCCTACGGCTTCGGCGGACTCGTCACCGGCGCCGTCTTCACCGAGAAGATCTTCGGCTGGCACGGCGTCGGCGAATGGCTGGTGGATTCGATCTCCACGCAGGACCTGTACCCGGTGGTGACCATCACCGCGTTCGCTGCCCTGGTGATCCTGCTGTCGGGCCTGCTCTCCGATATCGTCTACGCGATTCTCGACCCCAGGGTGCGTGCCTGATGACCGAAACCGAAATCATCGTCGCGGGCGCGCCCGAACCCATGGCGGCGGGCCGCCGCAAACTGGTGGTTCGACGCTTCCTCCGCAACAAGGTGTCGGTGATCGCCCTGGCGGTCCTACTACTGATGCTGATCCTCTGCTATGCGCTACCGCCGCTGCTCAAATATGACTACCAGCAGCTCGATTACACGGCCCTGCTGAAGCCACCCAGTTCGCGACATCCGTTCGGCACCAATCAGATCGGTCAGGACATCCTGGCGCAGACGTTGCGCGGATTGCAGAAGTCGCTGATCATCGGTTTTTCGGTCGCATTGATCTCCAGCACCATCGCGGCCGTGCTGGGATCGGTGGCCGGGCTGCTCGGCGGAATGACCGACACCGCCATCATGTGGCTGGTCGACCTGATGCTGGTGATGCCGAGTTTCATCATGGTGGCCCTCTTCGCGCCGCGTATGAAGGGCAGTGGGTCCATCCTGCTGCTGATTCTGCTGCTGTCGTTGTTCAGCTGGATGATCAGCGCGCGCCTGATACGCGGGCTCACGCTGAGCCTGCGAGATCGCGAATTCGTCCGGGCCGCACGGTATATGGGCGCGCCCACCCGGACGATCATCACCACACACATCCTGCCCAATATCGCCTCCATCCTGATCATCGACACCACCCTCGCCGTGGGCGCCGCGATCCTCGGCGAATCCGGGCTCAGCTACCTGAACTTCGGTGTGCAGCCCCCCGACGTCTCGCTGGGCACCCTGATCTCGGCGGGCACAAAATCAGCATTGACCTATCCGTGGCTGTTCATGTTCCCGGGCGCGTTCCTGATCACGATCGTGTTGTGCGCCAATCTGGTCGGTGATGGTCTGCGCGACGCCTTCGACCCGACCGCGAAGCGGGCGCGCTCGCGCCGCAAGCGTCGCGGGAGCAAGGCCGAGAACGCCCGAAAGGCCCAGGCATGACGGACAAGACGGTTCGCACCACCACCGCCCCGCTGCTCGAGGTCTCCGATCTACGTGTGAGCTTTCCCGGTGAAGAAGGCCGCATCGACGCCGTGCGCGGCGTCAGCTACACCGTGCAGGACGGCGAGGTGCTGGCCATTGTCGGTGAATCCGGTTCCGGCAAATCGGTATCGTCGCTGGCGATCATGGGTCTGCTGCCGGATCAAGCCCGGGTGCAGGGGTCCATCCGGCTGCGCGGGCAGGAACTACTCGGCATGGATGACCGGCAGCTGTCCACGCTGCGCGGCAGCAAGATCTCCATGGTGTTCCAGGACCCGCTGTCGGCGTTGACGCCGGTGTACCGGGTCGGTGACCAGATCGCCGAAGCGCTGCTGGCACACGGGAAGATGAGCAAGCACGAGGCCGCCGCGAAGGCGGTGGAATTGCTCGACCTGGTCGGCATCCCCGATGCGGCCGTGCGCGCCAAGGCTTTTCCGCACGAGTTCTCCGGCGGTATGCGGCAGCGCGTGGTGATCGCCATCGCCATCGCCAATGATCCCGAGCTCATCATCTGCGACGAGCCGACCACCGCACTGGATGTCACGGTGCAGAAGCAGATCCTGAATCTGCTGCGCAAGGCGCGCGACATCACCGGTGCCGGGGTCGTCTTCATCACCCACGACATGGGTATCGCGGCCACGCTCGCCGACCGGGTCGCGGTCATGTACGCGGGACGGATCGTCGAAACCGCACGTACCGCCGAGCTTTTCACCACACCCCGGATGCCGTATACGGTCGGCCTGCTGGGGTCCATCCCACGGCTGGACGGCCCGGCGCGAGTACCGCTGGTGCCCATCGTCGGTGCGCCACCGGCCATGCACGCACTGCCGCCGGGGTGCCCGTTCGCGCCGCGGTGCCCGGTTGCGGTCGACGACTGCCAGGCGGCCGAACCACCCCTGCAGGACACCGAACCCGGTCATCGCGCCGCCTGCATCCGGGTGGCCGAAATCGGATCCGCGGACCTGTTCACGGCCTATCGCCGCGAGGTGCCGCCCGCCGAGGTCCCGGTCACCACCGATGAGCAAGTGGTCCTGCGGGTTTCGGAGTTGAAGAAGACCTTCCCGATCACCTCCGGAGTGGTGTTCAAACGCCGGACCGGTGAGGTGAAGGCGGTGGACGGCGTCAGCTTCGAGATCAAGTCGGGCCGCACGCTGGCGCTGGTCGGCGAATCCGGTTCCGGGAAATCGACGACGCTGACCCAGATCATGGAACTCATCGCGCCGGAGAGCGGCAGCATCGAGGTGCTCGGCAGCGATGTCGCCACCCTCACCAAGACCCGCCGCCGCGAAATCCGGCGCAAGCTCCAGATCGTGTTCCAGGATCCGTCGGCCTCGCTGGACCCGCGGCTGCCGATCTTCGACGCGCTCGCCCAGCCGCTGCGCATCGACGGCCGTTCGCATGACGAAATCCACCGCCGGGTACGGGAATTGCTGAATCTGGTCGGCCTGCGCCCGGAGCACGCCGATCGCTATCCCACCGATTTCTCCGGCGGGCAGAAGCAGCGCATCAATATCGCGCGGGCGCTCGCCCTGGATCCGGAGATCCTGGTGCTCGACGAGCCGGTGTCCTCGCTGGATGTCTCGATCCAGGCCGGGGTACTGAACCTGTTGCGCGACTTGCAGGCCGAGCGGGGACTGTCGTATCTGTTCGTTTCACATGATCTGTCGGTGGTGCGCAATCTCGCGCACGACATCGCGGTCATGTATGACGGCCGGATCGTCGAATATGGTGCGGCCGAGCAGGTTTTCGGCGATCCTCGGCACGAGTACACCCGCGCCCTCATCGACGCCGTCCCGGTCCCGGTCGTTTCGGGATAGGGGCGCAGAGTGTTCCAGCAATACTCCGACGGAAGGAGCAACCGGTGAGGATTCGCTCGATCGGCTTGAAGCTCGCGGTCCCACTGGTCGCCGTGACAATGGTGGCGACCGGATGCGGTGGCGGTGACACCACCTCCCCGCAGGGCAAGGCCGAACTCGGCACCACCAACGACATCAACCCGCACGATGTCGCGGACCTGAAGGACGGCGGCAATCTGCGGCTGGCCATCTCGGCGTATCCGGCGAACTGGAACACGCTGAACATCGACGGCAACGATATCGAGATCACCGCCGTGGAGCGGTCGATGATGCCGCGCGCCTTCGTGTCCGACGCGGCCGGCAATCTGTCCATCGACACCAATTACTTCACCGATGTCCAGCTGACGAATACCAATCCGCAGCAGGTCACGTACACGATCAATCCGAAGGCGTTCTGGTCCGACGGGTCGCCGATCACCTGGGAGGACATCGCCTCCCAGGCCAATGCGCTCAGCGGCAGGAACAAGGATTTCCTGATCGCCAACAACCAGGGCTTCGACCGCGTCGGGAAGGTCGAGCGCGGGGTTGACGACCGGCAGGCCGTCGTCACCTTCGACAAGCACTTCGCGGAGTGGAAGGGCCAGTTCGCGGGCAACTCCTTCCTCTACCCCAAGTCCGTGACCGGCACGCCGGAGGCCTTCAACAAGGGCCTGGTCGACGCCATCACGACGACCGCCGGCCCGTTCGTCGTGCAGTCCACCGATCGCGGTCAGGGTCGAATCGTCCTGGGCCACAACCCGAAGTGGTGGGGCGCGACGCCGAAGTTGGACACCATCACGTTCAGCGTCCTCAACAGCCAGGCGCTGATTCCGGCCCTGCAGAACAATGAGATCGACGCCGTCGGCATCGGCAGCCGCGACGATCTCAAGACCGCGCAGAGCACCGACGGCGTGGCCATCCGCCGCGCACCCGGTAACCAGTGGTCGCACTTCACCTTCAACGGCGCGCCCGGATCGATCCTCGCCGACCCCAAGCTGCGCGTGGCCATCAGCAAGGCCGTCGACCGGCAGGGCATCGCGACCGCGATCCAGAGCGGTCTGGTGAACGACCCGAAGCCACTGAACAACCACATCTACATGGCCGGGCAGAAGGGCTACCAGGACAACGCGCCCGCCTTCGACCCCACCGAGGCCGCCAAGGAGCTCGACGATCTCGGCTGGAAGATGCCCGCCGGCGGCGGCACCCGGGAGAAGGACGGGCGCAAGCTCGAGATCCGCGACGTCATGTACAACGACGACACCTGGGTGCAGATGGCGCAGATCATGCAGCAGAATCTGTCCGCGATCGGCGTGAAGCTCACCATCGACACCAAGCCCGGCCAGGACTTCTTCACCAAGGTCATTCAGCCCGGCGATTTCGATATCGCTTACTGGAGCTGGGTCGGCGACCTGTTCCCGCTCGGCAGCCTCGACCAGATCTGGGGCTACCACCCCGGCGACGTCCAGGGCAACTACGGCCGGATCGGCTCGCCCGAGCTCAATGACCTGATCGAGAAGACCGTCTCCGAACTCGACCCCGACAAGGCGATCGACCTGGCGAACCAGGTCGACAAGCAGGTGTTCGCCGAGGGCCATTCGATGCCGCTCCTGCAGTCGCCCGGCAATGTCGCCGTTCGCGCCAACCTCGCCAACTACGGCGCGGCCGGTCTGGCCAGCCTCGACTACACCAAAATCGGCTTCCTGAAGTGATTTTCCGGACGGGCCATCCCCTGGCCTATCCGGCGCTCGTTATGATCGGGACCCTGGCGATCACCCTCGCCTGGGTCCCGTTCGCTGATCCGGAGCAGGTGGCCATGCTGGGCACCACGGCGGTGCTCATCCTGGGCTACAGCGGGTTTCGGTTCGCTGTCGCGCTGGGTTATCTGCCCGGGGGGTTGCCCGGCGGGCAGGAGCGCCTGGAGGTGGCGGTACGGCGGGTGCGGCAGCAGCATCGGCTGGTCAGCCGGTCGTGGCTGGAGTTCACGATCGGGGGGAAGAATCACTGGCTGCCGGTGTATTTCGATCCGGTGCTGGTGACGCTCACGCAGGACACGGCCGAATTGGCCGGGCGGGCGGTGCATGTCGGGGGGCGGCGGATGTATCCGGCTGGGCGACTGCGGGATTCGGAGCCGGTGGGGAAGCTGATCGATAATCCGGTGCGACCGGATCCGGAGGCGGTGGGGCGGACGGGGATCGGGCGCCGGCTCCTGCTGGATGCGCAGTCCGCGGTGGCCGGGCCGTTCGCGGGGCTGCTGTGGGTGTACACCTCCGGTGGCGGATGGCCGGCCTTCGTGGTCGCGACGCTGGTCGCGGCGGCAGCGGCCACCTGGCTGGCGGCTGTTCGCGGCGCCGACCCGAGCTGAGCCGGAGCTGTCCGGGCTCCGTGCCCGAACCAGCAACGGCCTGCTCCGGGGGCTCCGATTCCCCGTAGCAGGCCGTTGAACGTAGGGGCCGTGTTTACTCGGCCTTCTTCTCCGCGCGGCGGGCGGCCTTCTCGGCGGCTTCGGCGGCGTCCATCGCGTTGGCCTCTTCGAGGGTGGGGGCGCTGCCGCCGAGGCGGGCGGGGACCCAGTAGGCGCCGGGCTCGTGGGTGTAGTCCTGCTGGAGGTCCAGGAGCATGTCGGACATGGTGGCGTGGAGCTGGTCGGTGAGGGCCGCCGCGGGCTCGAAGGGCTGGATGGGCTTGCCGACCGCGATGGAGATGGGGGTGTTGGTGCGGCCCAGGCGCTTCGGGAAGCCCTTGGTCCACACTCGCTGGGCGCCCCAGATGACGATGGGGATGATGGGAACGCCGGCCTCGATGGCCATGCGGGCCGCGCCGGACTTGAACCCCTTGAGTTCGAAGCTGCGGCTGATGGTGGCCTCGGGGTAGACGCCGACCAGTTCGCCGGCGCGCAGCCGCTTCACGGCCTCGTGGTAGGAGTCCGCTCCCGCCGCACGATCCACCGGAATGTGCTTGAGGGCACGCATGATCGGCCCCGAGACGGAGCTGTCGAAGACTTCCTTCTTGGCCATGAAGCGGATGTACCGCCCGGTGGTGCGCGCGGGCAGACCGGCGTAGGTGAAGTCCATGTACCCGGTGTGGTTGATCGCGATCACCGCCCCACCGGTCGCCGGAATGTTTTCGTCGCCCTTGACGGTGAACTTCAGGCCCTGCAGCGCGAAGATCGTGCGGGCCAGGCCGATGACTGGGTAATAGACGGGTTCCACAGTTCCGCTAGCCTAGTCGCTGCCCGCGCGGCATCCAGTGATCCAGGTAACAGCAATTCGGTTGATGTGACTTCTCGACACTGAAAGAGGTTCGCACGAGTGGAAAACGGCCGGACAGTGTTGCGTGCACGACTCCACCAGGGGTTGCTCGGGACGCTGATAGTCGGCGCGGCCTGCCTTGCCGGCGGCTGCGATTCGAGAGTCGGAATCGAGGGCACGGATTTCGGGGCCGACGTCGATATGTCCAGTGAAACCAGCAGTAGCCCCAGCCCGACCGCGGCCGTGAGCGGCGGCGTCGGGGCGGCGCCCGGGAAACCGAATGCCGCGCCGGCCGTCGCGCGTTGGGCGGCCGACCTGCGGGCAAGAGGGCTGGACGAACTGGCCGACCGCTGCTGGACCATGGCGCCGCCCAATATTCACAGCATGTACGCCGAGCCGCAGGCGATCATCGATGCGCTCGCCGGACCGGGCGTCTCCAGCGGCCAGGCCGTGACCTGGCAGAACGCCGAGGTCACGGTGACCGCGCAGGACCGCGACATCGCCACCGGCTACGCCTGCCCGCACGTCTACCCGACCGGGGGCGAACTCGGCTTCAATGACGCCGACGCGCGACACACGGTGCGGCGCTTCCTATCTCGCTCGATGGGCCGGCCGCTGCATCCCACTGACCGGGAGGACGCGTATCCACTGGTCTGCGCCGCGGGCCGGACCTGGGATCCGGACAGCACCGGCAAACCGGCCACCGCGCCGCTGGCGGTGAACCCGTCGAAGCCGGGGTCGGTAAGGACCTTCGTGGACCAGTCCATCAAGTCGGAGTGGCCGCGCGGCGGGTATATCACCGTGTCCGTACCGGTCACCACCGGCGCCGGAGACCAGACAAAGCAGATATACACCTTGAAGTCGGGCTCCGAGGGTTACTGCATCGGCGACGTCTCCGGCTAGCCAGTACTCTGGGTGGCTGGTAACGGTCAGGGAGGAATGAAGCTCGTGCAGATCACCAGCGTCGGACACGCCGGATTCCACATTCGAACCGCTGCCGGAACGATCCTGTGCGATCCGTGGGTCAATCCGGCCTATTTCGGATCGTGGTTCCCGTTCCCCGACAACACCCAGCTGGACTGGGACGAGCTCGGCAACTGCGATTTCCTCTATGTCTCGCACCTGCACCGTGACCACTGGGACGCCGAGCACCTGGCCGACAAGGTCAACAAGGACGCCACCGTCCTGCTGCCCGACTATCCGGTGCCGGACCTCAAGCGGGAGCTCGAGAAGCTCGGCTTCACCAAGTTCGTGGAGACCGAGGACTCGGTCAAGACCACCGTCACCGGTCCGGGCGGCGACCTGGACATCATGATCATCGCGTTGCGCGCGCCCGCCGACGGCCCGATCGGCGACTCCGCCCTGGTCGTCGACGACGGGGAAACCGTGTGCTTCAACATGAACGACGCCCGGCCCGTCGACATGGACGTGCTGCACGACGCCTTCGGGCACGTGGACATCCACCTGCTGCAGTACTCCGGCGCCATCTGGTACCCGATGGTGTACGACATTCCGACCAAGACCAAGGCCAACTTCGGCAAGCAGAAGCGCCAGCGCGGCATGGACCGTTGCCGCTCCTACATCGAACAGGTCGGGGCCACCTGGGTCGTCCCGTCGGCCGGCCCGCCGGTCTTCCTCGACGACGAGCTCCGCTACCTCAACGACGACCGCGGCGACGAGGGCAATATCTTCCCCGACCAGATCGTCTTCCTGGATCAGATGAAGATCCACGGCAACGAGGGCGGGCTGCTCATGATCCCCGGCTCGACCGCGGATCTGTGTGGCAAGGAACTGAATTCGCTCACCCACCCGGTCGACCCGGACACCATCTACGGCGACAAGGCCGCCTACATCGAGGCCATGGCCCAGCGCATGGCCCCGGTGCTGGCCGCCGAGAAGGCCACCTGGGCCCCGGCCGAGGGCGAGCCGCTGCTGCCCGCGCTCAAGGCCAAGTTCGAGCCGATCATGGCGCAGAGCGACCTCATCTGCGACGGCATCGGCTACCCGGTCGGCCTGGTCATGGGCGAGGAGACCGTGGTGCTCGACTTCCCCAAGCGGGTGGTGCGTGAGCCCATCGAGGGAGAAGGCAAGTACCGCTACGGATTCCGCATCGACCCGCAGCTGGTGCGCACCGTGCTGCGCGACGACGAGCCGGACTGGGTGAACACCATCTTCCTGTCGACGCGCTTCACCACCTGGCGCATCGGCGGCTACAACGAATTCCTCTACACCTTCTTCAAGTGCCTCACCGACGAGCGCATCGCCTACGCCGACGGCTGGTTCGCCGAGGCGCACGACGATTCCGCCTCCACCGAGCTCGACGGCTGGGAGGTGCAGCGCCGCTGCCCCCACCTCAAGGCCGACCTGTCGAAATTCGGTGTGGTCGAGGGCAATACGCTCACCTGCAACCTGCACGGCTGGCAGTGGGACCTGGAATCGGGCCGCTGCAAGACCTCCAAGGGTCACGAACTGCGCTCGAAGAAACTGGTCTGATCCGCGGAATGCGGCCGGTCCCGGCGGATCGGCCGCATCCGCTCGATGGCGTCCAGGCGGCGGCGTACCGACCGCAGCTCACCCCACAGCGAGACCAGCACCGCGGCGAATCCGGCCGCGACCGCCAGCGCGACCGCGTGATCCAGCGGCAGCACGCCCGGCACCTGCGGATCGGCCAGCGTCGCGACGACGGTCAGGCCCGCCAGCAGGATGAGCACGATATTGCGGATCACCGTCCCACGGCCGATCGGCGCCGCGCTCCCCGCGCCGAAACACGAACAGACCGGCCGCTTTCCTTGGCGCAACAGCCGGACGACCGCGCCCGTGAACATTCCCAGCAGCAGAATCGCCACCAGCGCCGCACCGGCCGCGGTCCACGGCGGCAGCACCGCGATCGCCACGGCCGCCTCCACCGCCGGCAATCCCCAGGCCACGCCGGGCACCCACGGGAGGGGAATACCGAACTCCTCCACCGCTATCCGCGTCCCGGAGCCGTCGGCGAATTTCCCCCACGCCGACAATCCGAACACGACGGCCAGCACCAGACGTGCCACCCACACCCAGTAGTCGATAGCCATTCCCGCACCATCGCACATAGAGATTGACGGCGAATTACAAATCACCCGAACAGTTTTCGACACCACGCCGAGAAGCACACAACTCGCCCGCGTGGCGGCAGCATCCGGGAGTGTGCGGCTTCGACGTCCGGAGGGTGATCACGATGTCCTGGAACGGGCGGCCACCGCCACGGCCACAAAGGTCAGTGCACAGCCGATCACGGCGAGGACCGACAGCCCGGCGCCGGTCGGCGCGGCCACATCCAGCACCACCGATGCCAGCAGCTGGCCCGCCACCGAGGTCAGGCCCAGCAGCAGCACCCCGATCCAGCGGACCACCAGCACCGCCAGCGCCACGAACGAAATCCCGATCAGCCCACCGAGATACAGCCACGGCTCGCTCGGCAGCGGCCCGAAACCACCGCGCCGGGCCAGCACTCCCGCCTCGATGACCACCAGCGCCGCCGTGCCGGTCGCGAAATTGGCCAGCGTCGCCGACAGCGGGCCGCCGACCACACCCACCCGGCCGTTCACCGCCTGCTGCCAGGCCACCAGCAGACCGGCGACCAGCGGCAACACCACCAGCAGCACCGAGGCCACCGAATGCCCGGCGACCGTGCCGGTGCCGCTCCGGCCGATCACCGCGAGCAGCACGGCGAACAGGCCGAGCACCGCCGCACCGATCCGCCCGGCCGTCACCGGTGTGGACCCACCCGGCCCCCAGCCCAGCCGATCCACCACCAGGCTGCTCACCAACTGCCCGGCCACCGCCGCCACCGTGAACGCCGTCACCCCGATGGTTGCCACCGTGAGCCCCTGACACGCAACGAAATACGCGCCCGAGAATCCACCCAGCAGCTGCCACCGGCGCAACTCGCCCGTATCGAGCGCGGCCCGCACCCGTCCCACGCCCGCACGCAACCGCCCACTGGCCGCGAAGACCACAGCCAATATCAGCAACCCGCTCCCGAAACTGATGGTCGCCGCCGCGATCCCATCCCCCAGCCGCTGTCCCAACTCCCCATTGACCCGGGCCTGGACGGCCACCGCCGCACCGATGGAACCCCCGAACCCGAACCCCAGCCACTGCCGCATCGCCACCGCCCGATTGTCCCCGCCTCCCCTGCCCCTGAGCCGATCGACCGGATCATGTCGCGCGGCGCTCTGCCCCACCGCCCCACGCCATGCACGGATCCCGTTCCAGCGCAGAACGACCCGCGTTCGAGGGCGAGCCACTTCAGGCCTCCGATAGCCGCCGCACTGGCGCTGTCGCGCGCCGGCTCGACGGCCGATCGGTCTGCCCAGCGCCGGTGCCGCAGGTCTTCCGGACCGAAGGATCTCCGCGCCCGGTGCCTGTAATCGGTAATCCTTCCAGCTCACAGCTGTTCCGAATCCTGGACAACAGGCTCCGAATCGCGCGCACCCGCCGCTGGGCCCGGGCGCGATGTCGCGCTGGGTAGCCAGGTGGGGACCAGGGCCGCGGCCAGCAGCAGCGGTACACCGAGCAGAGCGACCATCACCGGCAGTGACAGCCAGGTCGTGGCCAGTGCGGCGAAGGCGAAGACCAGCAGGGCGATCATCTCGGTGGCGAAGCCGGACACCGAGGTCACCGTCGCACGGGCCGGGCCCGAGATGGCGTCCTGCAGGCGGGCCGAGGCGATCACATCGGCGTTGTAGTCGATACCGTAGGCGATGCCCACCGCCGAAAAGCCCACGGCCGTCAGCACATACATCGCCTGCGGGTGATGGGCGCCCGTGCCCGCCACCAGCGCACCGGCGATGAACAGGACACCGGCCATGGCCAGCGCAGCGGCCATGACTCGCGCCGAGATGCCCTCCGTGCGGCCCGCCAGGGTCGCGCCGGCCAGGGCTCCGGCCACCGTGACACCCACCAGGACCGCGGCCAGGGACGGGCCGGCGCCGGCGTGGTCGGCCAGTAGCGCGAAGTATTCATCGAACGCGGTGATGCCGTTCAGGAGCGCCACCAGAATGACGCCGCGTCGAATCACCCGGACTCGCAATGCCTCTCGTATACCCGCGCGCAGCATGGCCAGGTAGCCGCTGGATTCCGGTTCGGCTGTGCGGGTTTCGGACGTGGGGTCGCGGTCGCCGGTTCGGACGCCGTCCGGCTCCTGCTCGGCAACACCGTCGTCCGCGTCTTCGAGTTCCTCGATGTCTGCCGCGGAGACCGACTTCGGTGCGATCGGCAGCAGGGCCGCGGTGGCGGTGTGTACGGCGGCGATCACGACGCTGGACCAGGCGACCAGCGCGTAGCCGCCCCATGCGTAGAGCGGGGCCGCCACCAGAATGCCCGCCAGCGCGGCCGATTCGGTGGCGGCGCGGACATAGCCCATCAGCCGCGGGTATTCGGCCGTCGCGGCACGAGCGTGCAGGTCGTCGTAGATCAGCGCCTCGAAGGTGCCCGAGCGGAGCGCGCCCGAGGTACCCCACAGCACGAAGCCGACGGCGAATCCCAGGTAGGAGGGGTACAGCGTCCACACCGCGAAGCCCGCCGCCAGCAGCGCACCCGACAATGCGAGCAGGCCGCGCCGCGAGACCGTGTCGGCCCAGGCGCCGGAGGGAATCTCCAGCAGGAACGAGGTCGCGGACCAGATGGCGAACAGCGACGAGATCTGCGCCGCGTTCAGGCCGTGGTCGGCGAACAACAGCGCGTAGATCGCGTAGAGCGGGATCAGGTCCGCCGTGACGGCGAACAGCATCGCCCGCAGCGTCAGTGCGCGTATCGAGTGGGTTGGTACCCGTATCGAGTGGAGCGGTGCGCGCGTCGAGCCCACACGGTCGGTGTGAGCCCGGGGCAGCGCACTACGGAGTACGAATCAACAGGCGTAGATGAGCAGCCGCATGGGATCAACCCTGCGCGCCGGGCGCCCCACCGTCAAGCGGATTATCCAGCGGGATCCAGCCATTCGTGGACGGCTCGCCCTCCGACACCGCCGCGCCGACCAGGCCGTGCCGGTCATTGAGGTCGTTGATGAGCTCGGACACCGGGTGCGAATCGCTGTAGTGGTAGCCCTGTGCCAGCGCGAAACCGAGCTCGGTCAGCACGGCGGCCTGGTATTCGTTCTCCACGCCCTCGGCGATGACCTGCAGGTCCAGCGACTTGCTCAGCGCCGCGATCACGCCCAGCAGCGGCGGCGCGGGGGAATCCGACTGGATGGACGCCACGAAGGACTGGTCCACCTTGAGGATGTCCGACGGCAGCGTGGCCAGCCGGCTGAGCGAGGAGTAGCCGGTGCCGAAATCGTCGATGGCGATGCGGACGCCGAACTCGCGCAGCTTGTGCAGGTTCGCGATGGCGGTCTCGGATTCGGCGGCCAGCTCGCTCTCGGTCACCTCGAGCACGAGTTGCTCGGCGGGCCAGCCGGTTTCCGCGAGGATGCCGGAAACCCGGTCGGCGTACTCGGTTTCGGCCAGCTCCAGCCCGCTCACATTGACGTTCAGGGTCAGATCCAGCTGGGCGAAGGTCTCCTGCAACCGGGCGGCATCGGCGCAGGCACGCCGCAACACCAGCTCGTCCAGATCGGAGATGAGGTCGTATTCCTCGGCGACCCGGATCAACCCCTCGGTGGTCACATCGGGTTGCGCGTGAGAGGACCAGCGCAGCAGGGCTTCCACGCCGACCGCGCGGGTCGCGCCATCGGTGAGACTCACGATCGGCTGGTACTGCACGTCCAGCGTGCCGCGATCGATGGCCTCCCGCAGCTCCACCGCCAGCGGCAGCTGCCGCGAGGACTCCAGCACCGTGCGATTGCGGCCCGCCTGCTTGGCCCGGTACAGGCCCACATCCGCGCGCGACACCAGCAGCGACCCGGATTCGCCCGGCTGCCAGGACGTCACACCCGCGGAACAGCCGGTGGTGACGGCCGCCCGCAACTCCTCGGTCAGCAGGATCGCGGCCTGCTCGGTGGTCCCGGGCAGCAGCAGCGCGAACGCGTCACCGCCGTAGCGGGCCAGCCGCTGCTCCGGCGTGAGCAGTTTCGACCAGGAGTCGGCCACCCGCCGCAGCACGGCGTCACCGGCCCGGTGACCGAGATGATCGTTGATCTTCTGGAAGCGGTCCAGGTCCACCAGCACCAGGGCCAGGCCCTGGCCGGTGCGGGTGGCGTGTGCGATGGCATTGCTCAGCGCCCGATCGAAACCGCGCCGGTTCAGCAGCCCCGTCAGCACATCGATATCGGCGTCCGACGCCATGCGCGTCAAAATGCCGACCACGATGCCGATTCCGAACGTGATACCCGCCGGAATGATGCCCGACCACCACGGCAACCCGCGCGACGGCACCACCCACAGGCAGCAGGCGATGGCGAACGCTATGTGCCCGCCCAGCCAGCGCCAGGAGAAGAAGATGGCGGCATCACAGGCGACGAACACATAGAACGCCGCCAGACTGATCGCGCCGACCGTATTCGGAAACCAGTGCACCGCAATGGTCACCAGCACGGTCGCGGTCGCCACATACGCGTGATGCACCCAATGCGGCAGCCGCGGACCCCAGATCAGCAGGCTGATGCCCAGCAGCAGCGCCACGAACGCCGCCGCGCCCACCAGCGGCCGATTGCCCTCCTCACCCGGAGCGACCGCAGTCAGAACCAGGCCCAGGACCCCGCCCATGACGTAGAACGCCCCGGTGGTCCGAGCCATGACCATTGCCGTCGCCAGCGCCGACGCCGCCCGTACCCGGGTCCGGGTATCGCCGCGGGACCCGATTCCTCGCACGCTGCCTAGCCTAGACACAAGCCCTGCCACCAGTAGACACAACCGGCGGAATAAGCCACGCCGAGTAGCGAATATTCAGCGAGGTACCAGCACGTCGGTGCCGACGAAGGGCACCAGCGCAGCGGGCACTCGCACCGAACCATCGGCTTGCTGATGGTTTTCCAGCAAAGCGACAATCCACCGGGTCGTGGCCAAAGTGCCGTTCAGGGTGGCGGCGATCTGCGGCTTGCCGTTCTCGTCCCGGTACCGGACGTTCAGGCGACGCGCCTGGAACGTCGTGCAATTCGAGGTCGAGGTGAGCTCGCGGTAGGTCTGCTGCGTGGGAACCCAAGCCTCGCAATCGAATTTGCGGGCGGCCGAGCTGCCCAGGTCGCCGGCGGCCACATCGATGACCCGGTAGGGCACCTCGATGGCGGCGAGCATCTCCTGCTCCCACGCCAGCAGCCGCCTGTGCTCGGCGTCGGCCTGGTCCGGGGTGGTGTAGACGAACATCTCCACCTTGTCGAACTGATGCACGCGGATGATGCCGCGGGTGTCCTTGCCGTAGCTGCCCGCCTCCCGGCGGAAGCACGACGACCAGCCGGCGTAGCGCTTGGCGCCCGCGCTCAGATCCAGGATCTCGCCCGAGTGATAGCCCGCCAGCGGCACCTCCGAGGTGCCGACCAGGTACAGGTCGTCGTCCTCCAGGTGGTAGACCTCGGCGGAGTGCTGACCGAGGAACCCGGTGCCCTGCATGATCTCCGGGCGCACCAGCACCGGCGGGATCATCATGGTGAACCCGTTGGCCACCGCCTTCTGCGCGGCCAGCTGCAGCAGGCCCAGCTGCAGCAGCGCGCCGTTGCCGGTGAGGAAGTAGAAGCGCGAGCCCGACACCTTCGCGCCACGCTCCATGTCGATCAGGCCCAGCGACTCACCCAGGTCCAGGTGATCCTTGGGCTCGAAATCGAACTCGCGCGGCGTGCCGATGGTGTCGAGCACGATGTAGTCGTCCTCGCCGCCGGCGGGCGCGCCCTCCTGCACCACATTCGACAGCGCGCGCTGGGCGGCGTCGAGGTCGGCGTCCGCGGCGGTCTCGGCGGCCTCGGCCTCCTTCACCTTCGCCGACAGTTCCTGACCCAGCTGCAGCAGCGCCGGACGCTCGTCCGCGGAAGCCTTGCCGACCTTCTTACCCAGGGCCTTCTGCTCGGCGCGCAGATTGTCCGCCGTCGCGACCGCGGCGCGACGGGCGGCATCCGCCTCGAGCAGGGCATCCACCAGGGAGGGGTCCTCACCGCGAGCAAGCTGCGACGCACGGACCACATCCGGGTTTTCCCGCAGGAATCGAAGGTCGATCATGGCCATTGAGCCTAGTAGGCGGCCGCCAGTGGATTTCGTGTAGGTCCACGGCCTCGGTTTTCGATCTTGATCCGCTCGGTTTCGCCCCCGATCCCGCCGATCCACCCCACGACCGGCCGATATCCACCCTAGGGTTAGCGGCATGGGACGGCAGGGAGTCCGGCAGCGGCTCCGCCGTGGTCTTTCCGAGGAGTCAGCATGCCCCAATACACCCCGCACACCGCCGATTTCGTGGTCGTCGGAGCCGGATCCGCGGGGGCCGCAGTGGCCGCGAAACTGAGCGAGCGACCCGGCGTCAGCGTCGTGGTCCTGGAGGCCGGCGGTGAGGACAGCGACAAATTCGCCCACATTCCGGCGGCGTTCAACCAGCTGTTCCAGGGACCCAACGACTGGAACTATCGCACCGAACCCCAGCCCGAACTCAGCAACCGGCGCGTCTACTGGCCGCGCGGCAAGATGCTCGG
This sequence comes from Nocardia sp. CA-151230, assembly GCF_050942175.1. NCBI lineage: Bacteria > Bacillati > Actinomycetota > Actinomycetes > Mycobacteriales > Nocardiaceae > Nocardia > Nocardia sp. CA-151230. Next base: position 96,187 of record NZ_CP192061.1, on the reverse strand, counting down.
CGGCTCCTCCTCCATGAACGCCATGATGTGGGTGCGCGGCTTCGCCGCCGACTACGACGAATGGGCCCGCTACGCCGGACCGAGCTGGTCCTTCGAACAGGTGCTCCCCATCTTCCAGCGGATGGAAGACGTCGAGGAGGCCGGCGAACCCGGTGAAGGCCGCAGGGGACCGCTGCACATCTCCCGCCAGCGCAGCCCGCGCCCGCTCACCCACACCTACCTGCAGGCTGCCGCCGAAGCCGGGTACCCGGTGGAACGCGCGAATCAGGATCGGCCACAGGGCTTCTCGCAGACCATGGTGACCCAGAAGCGCGGCGCGCGCTGGAGCACCGCCGACGCCTACCTGCGGCCCGCGCGCCAGCAGGGACGCAACATCGCCGTCGTCACCGACGCGCACGCCACCCGGGTGCTGTTCGAGGGCAAGCGCGCCACCGGGGTGGAATTCCGGATCGGCGGCGAGACCAAGCAGATCACCGCCAAGCGCGAGGTCATCCTGTCCGGCGGCGCCATCAACAGCCCGCAGCTGCTCATGCTCTCCGGCATCGGCGACGGCGACCGGTTGCAGGAGCTGGAAATCCCCGTCGTGCAGCACCTGCCCGAGGTCGGGCGCGGCCTGCGCGACCACCTGGCCGCGCCCATCATCTACCGGACCAGCGGGGGCAGCCTCTACGGCGCGGACAAGAACCTGCTCGAGCTCGCCAACTACCTGGTGCTGCGGCGCGGGCAGCTGACCTCGAACATCGGTGAGGCCTACGGGTTCGTGCGCAGCCGTGAGGATCTCGACCTGCCCGACCTGGAACTCATCTTCGCGCCAGCGCCGTATATCGCCGAGGGACTGGGTGATCCGGACGGGCACGCGCTCACCTTCGCCGCCGTCCTGCTCAAGCCGGAATCCATCGGCAGCGTCACCCTCACCTCCCCGGACCCGTTCACCGCGCCGCGCATCAATCCGCGCTACTGCACCGAGCCCGCCGACCGCGCCGCCCTGCTCGCCGGTCTGCGCATCTGTACCGAACTGGCGAACCAGCCGGCGCTGAAGGAGCACATCGGAGAGCTCATGCAGCCGGCCGTGCCCTCCGACACCCCGATGGAGGAGGTGCTGCGGCGCTGCCTCGAGGACCACTCGCACACGCTGTACCACCCGGTCGGCACCTGTGCCATGAGCCGCGACGAATCCAGCGTGGTGGATCCGGAACTGCGGGTGCGCGGCATCGAGGGCCTGCGCGTGGCCGACACCTCGGTCATGCCGGTGATCACCCGCGGCCACACCCACGCCCCCGCGGTCATGATCGGTGAGAAGGCGGCCGAGCTCATCCTGTCGTGAGGCGCCACCACGCACTCCGCCACAGCACCTGAAGGTTCGCGGCCCGGCTCCATGGACCTGCGCCTCGGCCGCGGACCCGCCGGAGCGAGGCGGAGGCAATTAAGCTCAGTGCCGATGCCTGAGCAAAAGATGCCTTCGCAGTGGCCCGGTTCTCCGTCCTCGCAGCGCCCCGGGCCGCCGAACCGTCGGAAACCGACGGCGCTGGATCGTTTGCTGACGCCGTTCCGCGCCATGGAATCCAAGCTGGACCAGAACGGTCCGCTCTCGGCGTCGACGGTGCGGTGGGGGCTGCTGGCCATGGCGGTCGGCGTCACCCTGGCCGTCCTCATCACCATGTTCGTCTCCAACGGCTTCGACTCCAATCGCGTGAAGGCACACGCCCCGGGTGCCGCCCAGCCCACCGGCGCGGTCGCGGGCGCGGCCTTCGGCACCGCCAGGGAGGGCGACTGCCTGACCTGGTCCAAGGCCAATGCCGGCGACCTCACCAAGGTCGACTGCGCCAGCAAGCACCTGTTCGAGGTCACCGCGGACATCGACCTGAGCAAGTACCCCGGCAAGGAGTTCGGGCCCGGCTCCCGCTTCCCGGACTCGCTGCGCTTCTCCGAGCTGCGCGACGAGCACTGCGTCAGCGCCGCCCAAGAATACCTCGGCGGCCGCCTGGACCCGCGCGGCAAATTCGTTGTCGGCCTGATCAATCCGGGTGAGGCGGGCTGGAAGGCGGGCGAGCGGACGCTGCGCTGCGGCCTGCAGGTCTCCGGCAGCCAGGGCCTCGCCACCAAGCCCATCACTGGCAGCGTGCACGACATCAATCAGTCCAAGGTCTACGACATCGGCACCTGCATCGGCATCAAGTCCAACCTGCCCACCGATCCGGTCGACTGCACCCAGCCGCACGCCTTCGAGATCGTCTCCACCGTGGACCTGGCCACCCACTTCAACGGCGGCCCGCCCTCGAAGGACGATCAGGACAAGTTCATGGAGGACGAGTGCGCAAAGGACGCCGGAGACTACCTCGGCGCGACCGACGCACTACGCAACAAGACGCTCACCCTGTTCTGGGACGCGCTCGACACCCGCAGCTGGCTGGCCGGTTCCCGCAGCCTCAACTGCATGGTCGGCAAGGGCGCCGATCAGGAGGGCTTCGCCACCATCACCGGATCGGCCAAGGGTGACATCCAGATCGACGGCCAGGCCCCCGTGCCGCCGCCCAACAACGGCCGCTACACCCCGCCGCCGCTGCCCGGCGCGGCCCCGCCGGTCATCCCCCAGCCACGGTGATGCGGCGGAAGCTGTAGGCATGCCCGTCTCCATGTCCGACGAGCGCTTCGAGGAATTGGTCGGCGACGCCCTCGATCTGATTCCGCCCGAGTTGTCACGGGCGATCGACAATGTCGTGGTGCTCATCGAGCCGCGCAGCGACGAGGACCCCCACCTGCTGGGCCTGTACCACGGCATCGCCCTCACCGACCGGGACTACAGCCACTACGGGGGCGCGCTGCCGGACACCATCACCATCTATCGCGAGGCCATCCTCGAGATGTGCCACAGCGAAGAAGAGGTGGTCGAGGAGGTGGCGATCACCGTGATTCACGAGATAGCGCACTACTTCGGGATCGACGACGAGCGCCTGCATCAGCTGGGATGGGGCTGACCGGCGGTCTCGGGAACCGATCGGCAAACCTCCGCGTCCAATCCTCACAACCGGGGTGGAACGGAGAAGGGAGCCCGATCATGGTCGGCCACGTCCTGGTGCAGCCCGAGGTGATCCTCGCGGCCGCTCTGGAGCTCGATCTGCTCGCCGAACGCCTCGCCACGGCCGCGATCGCGACCGCTCCGGCCACCCATGTGCTCCCCTCCGGCACCGAAGAGGTGTCCTTCCTCGCCGCGGCGCATTTCAACAATGCCGCGCTGACCCACGACCACTCGATCGCGCAGGGCATTCTCGAACTGCATCACGCCGCCGCCACCCTGCGCAGCCAGCTGGCCCAGTACCTGGCCCAGGACGCCGTGCGCGCGGCCGGTATCGCCGCGATTCAGGTGTAGAGGGGAGACGCACGCATGACGCTGGGAATCACGGGGGTGTTCTGGCTGCCCCGGATGGCCGAATTCAATTCCCTCTGCCTCGATGCCGGCGCGCACGCCATTCCGATCGCGGCCGCGGGCACCGCCTGGGGTGCGCTCACCGCCTCCTGGGTGGACGCCACCACCACGGTGGCGCGGGTGATGGCCGAGATCGGGGTCGGTCTCGAAGGACTGAACGGGCTCACTGTGCTGGCCCGGCTGGGCGGTTTCACCGTGTGGGCCGAACAGCAGGCCGTCATGGCCGGCGTCATGGCGGGCAAGGCCGCCGCCAATGCCACCGCCTACACCGTGGCCTCCCTCGCCATGCCGAGCCTGCCGGAGATCGCGGCCGTCGAAACTGCACGGGTGGCCGCCTATTCCAGCGGCGGCGCGCTCAACGGCACCGCGGAGGCGGCCGAGGCCGCCAAGCTGGCGCTGGACATCCGGGCCGCGCTGGTGATGGAAACCTATGAGGCCGCAACGAGTTCGATGGTGGCCACGCCCGGCCAGTTCCTGATGCCGCCGCCCATCGCCCTGGGCGCGGGCTCGGCCAATGCGGGCGGGGACACGCTCACCTACGGCAGCGATCCGCTGCAGGCGGTGCTCGGTGCGGCCGCCGGGGCGGCGCAGAATCCGGCCGTCACCGGTGCCCTGTCGCAGGTTGCGCAGGTGGCGGGGACGGTGGTCAGCAGCGGTGTGGCCGGCGCGGGAAACGTTGCGAGTACGGCGATTACGGCCGTCGCCAATGTGGTGACGCAGACGCCCGGCCTCGGTACCTCCGGTCTGCCGGACACGGCGGGCGCGGGTGACGCGGCCGCCCGCGCGGGCGGCGCGGCGCCGGCCACGCAGGCCGTGTCCGTCACCGGCGGCGGCGCGTCGGTGAATATCGGGAATGGCGCGGGCACACTGAAGTTGCCCGCGGGCTGGGGCGCGGGTCTCGGAAACTCCTGTGGCGCACCGGCTCCCGCGGCACCAATAGCCGAACCGGTAACCGTGACCACCACCCCGGCAGCGACCGCGCCGGTACGTTCGGCCGGAACCGGCACGCTGCTCGGCACCCGGGCCGGCGACGAGGAAGAGTCGCACCGCGGCCACGACTACGGCCGCACGGTGGAGGTGTTCGCCGACGGCCGGGTCATCGCGCCCGCGGTCATCGGCGGCGACCCGCCAGCCGACCGGTGACCGTCCTCGGCGCGGGCCGCGGGCCGTCGACGCTGCGATCGGTCACGCTGTCGCTCGACGAAATGCAGTATCTCCTGGAGACATTGGGGATCGACGAGCTGCCCGTGGTGCTGGATGCCATGGGCCGCTACGACAATGCCGCCGACCACGACACCGCCATGGCCGCGGCGGCCGCCGCCCTGACCCAACGTGAACTGCTCGATGGTGACGAGGTGCATCCGGAACTGGCCGAGCGGCTGCGCGTGCTCAGCCGGCCGCACTGGGCGCTGGCCGTGCGCTGGTATGTGGCGGGACAGGTCAACCGGTGCTGTGTGGCCAGGGGTGACGACATCGAAGTGGTGGCGCTGCGCGGCCCGAGCTCCTGTGTCATCGACGAGGCCGGTCACGATCTCCCGGGCATCGTGGTGGCCGCGCTCGGCCCGGCCGATGCGCTGGAACTGTCCGGAATGAACGCGCCCACCGCCGATCTGGTCCCGGTGTTCGACGACGCGGGCGACGCCGCCACCACGGCCGCGCGACTGGCCGCGGTGTGCACACCGGCCCGCGACGCATCGGTCCTCGCTTCGGCTCTGGTGCAGGTGAATTCGCACGCGGAGATCGTCGGCGTGCGCTACGGCGACGGCTCGCGCGACATGGTGGGCACCCACCTCGCGGTGTACAACACCCGGCACGGCCGTTTTCTCGCCGTCACCGGCCCCGCCGCGGACGGGACGAAGTGGACGTCGCTGGCGGGCGGCACCCCGGCCCGGCTGCGCACGGCGCTGCGGGATCTCATCGAATCCCTGCCGCTGCGAACGGAATTCCCGGCCTAACCCATGGGGTCGTCGCCGCCGGCCGCGATGGCGGCGCCGAACGGTGCGGGATAACGGCCCCAGCGAGTGCACTCCCAGGTGCCGTCCTCGAACGGCTGCAGCTCGATGGTCTCGGTGTTGTCCAGGTGATTGTTGGCGGCGAAAGGCCTGGGCACCCCGGTCAATTCACGCGAGACCAGCCGCATTGCCGCGCCGTGGCTGACCACGATGACATCGTGGGCGTCCGAACGGCTCAGATAGTCGTCGCGTAGTCGCTGCAGCGCCGGGACGTAGCGCGCGAGCACGTCCTCCCCGGATTCGCCACCCGGCACCCGGACGCTCAGATCACCGAAATGCCAAGCGTGATAAACCTTCTGGAACTCCTCGTGCGCGGCCGGGGTGTTCAACCCCTCGAGGTCGCCGAGCTGCACCTCCTGCAGATCCTCCAGCACATCCAGTGCGACGCCGGTGGCGGCTTCGATGTAGCCACCGGTCTGCCGGGCGCGCAGCGCGGCCGAGGAGAACAGCCGCTGCGGCGGGACGGTCAGGTTCGCGCCGTAGCTCTTCGCCTGCGCCACACCGCGTTCGGTGAGCGGCAGGCCCGGCAGCCGGGTGTCGAGGATCTTGCCGACATTGCCCTCGGTCTCGCCGTGCCGGACCAGGATGAGTTTGCCGGTCACAGGTCGGCCACCCCCTTCTTCAGATCGGCCAGCCAGGCCGCGCCGGGTGCGTCCGGCGGCGGCGGGGTGCCGGTGGCCGCGGTGGCGGGCCAGGAGCCGAGGAATCGGATCCGGGCGGCGGTTCGGTGCAGTGCCTTCAGCGCCTCGGCGACCGCGGCGTCGTCGATGTGCCCGACGCAGTCCAGGTAGAAACGGTAGGTGCCCATGCCGGTGCGGGTGGGCCGGGATTCGATGCGGGTGAGATCGATACCGCGGGTGGCGAATTCGGCGAACGCGCGCATGAGCGAGCCCGGCTCGTTGGCCAGCTCCAGCACGATGGAGGTGCGGTCGGTCCCGGTGCGCGGCGGCGCCGGCCGCGGGGCGGTGACCAGCACGAAGCGGGTGACGGCGCTGTCGACATCGGCGACGCCGTCGGCCAGGGTGGTGAGCCCCAGGCGGGCGCCGGCCAGCGTGGTGGAGACGGCGGCATCGGCGTGCCCGGCGACGACGTCCTCGGCGGCCGCGGCATTGGAGGCCGAGGTGTACAGCTGCGCGAGCGGCATGGTGACGGCCAGCCACATGCGGACCTGCGCGGCCGCGACCGGATAGGCCGCGATCCGGCGCACCTCGTCGAGCTCGATGCCGGGGCGGCCCACGATGGTGAAGGCCACGTCCAGGTCGGTTTCCGCGATGATCTGCAGCCGCGGGCCCACGGCCAGGGCGTCCAGTGTCGGCGCGATGGAGCCCTCGACCGAACTCTCGATCGGCACCACCGCGCCGGCGGCCTTACCGGCCCGCACCAGCTCGACGGCCGCGCCCTGGCTCGGTGCCGGGACACGCTCGACCGGTCCATCGAAGACTCCGGTGGACTCCAGTTTGGCGAGGGCCATCTCCGTGAAGGTTCCCGACGGCCCGAAGTAGGCGATACGCGGCACGGTTACGACATTACTTGCGTACGCCCGGTCGCCCCCGGCTTTGGTCAACTCCTGGGTAACTTCGCACCCCCGAACGCGGCGGGTTCAGGCGCCCAGCACGGCGAGGGCGGTGGTCACGGCCGTGACCTCGCCGGTTTCGACGGCCAGCAGCACCTCACGGAACGCCTCGACCGCGGGCGGTTTCAGCCCGGTGAGGAACGCGATGTCCGGTGCGGCGAGCGCGGCGCGAATGTCCTCGCCGCAGAGCGCGGCCACGGTCGCCGCCACACCCGCCAGCGCGCGCTCGCCCGAGTCGGTGCGAGCCACGAAACCGCTGTCGCCGTGCACGATTCGCACCAGGAACTCCGACACCGCCTCGTCGTCGAGCGCCAGGTCCAGCACCTCGACGCCCGGATCGGCGGAGATCGGGCGGACCAGCTCCTCGGTCAGTCCGCGGGCCGGGCGGGGCGGGACGGACAGGGTGAGGGCGACCGGTTCGGGCGCGGGAGACGAATCGTGCGGCACGCCTTCACGGTAACGATCGGCGCGACACCGCCGGCGCGGCCACCCGGGAAGCCCTTGCGCACGCGACCCACGTCACTTAGCTTAGGTTTACCTAATTCCAATCCCGGAGGTGTGTATGCCACCCGCGGCCCAGGTCGTCGCACCCACTACCGCCGAACGCGTGCACACCGCCTGCGCGCACGCCGAGCACGCGGTCCTGGCCCTGCCCGGCCTCGACCCGGTGCCCACCTCCGTGCACCTGCTGCGGCAGTGCGGGGACATGGTGCTGGCGGTCCCGATGAACTCCACCTCCGCCGGTCTGGTTCTCGGCTGCGGCGCGAACGGATCCCCCGCGGTCCTCGAACTCACCGACCAGGCCCCGCTGGCGCTGCGCGAACGCGTCCGCGCCCTGGTCTGGCTGCGTGGCTGGGCGCACGCCGTACCCGCGCACGCGCAGCGCGCGCTGGCCGGCGCGGTCGCCGCCGACCATCCGCATCCGGACCTGCTCGACGTCGGCCATACCGCCGTCCTGCTGCGGCTGGTCATCGACTCCGCGGTGGTGGCCGACACCGCCGGCGCCGACTCGGTCGACCGCGAGCAGCTGCGCGACGCCCGACCCGATCCGTTCTGCGCGCTGGAAGCCGGTTGGCTGCAACACCTTCAGGCCGATCACCCCGATGTGGTGGATCGCCTGGCCCGCCGCCTGCCGCACGCCCTGCGCCGCGGCGCCCTCATTCAGCCGCTGGCCATCGACCGCTACGGCGTCACCCTGCGCGTCGAGGCCATCGAGGCCGACCACGACATCCGCATCCCGTTCGAGGCCCCGGCCCACGACATCGAATCCCTCAGCCGCGCGGTACACGCCTTGGCGGGCAACCCCTTCCACGGCGGCCTGCACCGCATCTGACGAGTTCGCCGGGCGCCCGCCTAGATTGACGGGCATGGTTTCGGCTGATCCCGCACCCGTGTGGCCCGCGCCCGAATCGTCCGAAGCGGGCCGGCGGGCGATCAAACTCGAGATCGCGGTGGTGCTGGTCGTCACCTTCGGGCTGAGCGGGGCCAATGCGGCACTGTCACTGCTCGAGAGCGCCCTCGCTCCCGGCGGGGTGGGCGGGCAGACCGTCGCGCTGAATGCGTCGCGGGCCACCCGATCGACCATCGACCTGCTCTTCCAGCTGCTGAGCGTGGCCCGCCTGCTCGGCTGGGCGGCGCTCGGCCTCTACCTGTTGTGGCGCAGCGGGATCGCGCCGCAGGCGATCGGACTGGTGCGGCGGCTGCGCTGGCGGGCGGACGTGCTCCCGGGACTCGCGCTCATGGCCGTGATCGGAATCCCCGGGCTGGGGCTGTATCTCGCGGCACACGCACTGGGTGTGAGCGTCACCATCGTGCCGAGTTCGCTCGCGCACTGGTGGCGGCTGCCGGTGCTGGTGCTGTCCGCGTGGGCGAACTCGGCGGCCGAGGAGGTACTGGTCGTCGTGTACCTGATCTCACGATTGCGGGCGCTGGGGTGGACGGAGAATCGGTCACTGCTGGCGTCGGCGATATTGCGCGGCAGCTACCACCTCTACCAGGGCCTGGGCGGCGGGCTCGGAAACCTGGTGATGGGGTTGATCTTCGGACGCTACTGGCAGCGCACCAATCGACTCTGGCCGCTGCTGCTGGCGCACGCGCTCATCGACACGATCGCCTACATCGGGTACACCTTCCTGCACGGACACGTCTCCTGGCTGCCGTAATCCGATCGGAACGAGCCACGCGGGCGCCGGGGTCGGTACTGTTTCAAGTGATGAACGGCGACGACCCCCAGCACTTTGCACGGATACGCCGGGAGCCGCCGCCGGGACGCCCGGGCGAGCCCCCGGCGTACCCGCCTCGACCCGCGGCGAATCCCGGGCAATCGCAGAGACCTTCGTCTCAGCGGCCGCACGCGGACGGCCGGCCCGTTAACGACGGCAGGCCGCGGATAGAACCAACCCAGGTGATCCGACGCCATGAATCCGGTCCGGACCTGGCTTATTCGCAGGTCCCGCCCGGGAATCCGGCCCCGCGGCAGCGGCCGCTGGGCAATCACGTTCCGCCGCATCACAATCGCGGGCCCGGGATGCCGCCGCAGGGCAATCGAGTGCCGCCCCCGCGGGATCGCGCCGCCGCCCCCATGGGTCACGCGCCGACCCAGCAGCCGGTCCCCTTCCGGGAGGAGCCGCCGCGCACTCCCCCGCCACCGCCGCCCGGCAAGCGCCGTGGCGGCGACGGCCGCCCGCCGCGCGGCTCCCGGCCCCGGAGGAAGCGGCACTGGTTCCGCTGGATCCTGTCGCTGCTGCTGGTGCTCCTGCTGCTGCCGATCGCGGCGGCCATCTATGTCGACACCCACCTGACCCGGATCGACGCCCTCGCGAACTATTCGGGCCGAATCGGCGACACGCCCGGGACGAATTGGCTTCTGGTGGGTTCCGACAGCCGCTCGGGACTGTCCAAGGGGCAGGAGCAGGAGCTGTCCACCGGTGACTCCTCCGATGTCGAGGGCGAGCGCACCGACACCGTCATCCTGGTGCACATTCCGAAGTCGGGGCGGCCGACGCTGGTGAGCCTGCCGCGCGACTCGTATGTGAGCATCCCGGGCGTCGGCAAGGACAAGCTCAATGCCTCCTTCGCCTCCGGCGGCGCATCGCTGCTGGTCAAGACGGTGGAGGGCGCAACCGGCGTGCACATCGACCACTACGTGCAGATCGGCTTCGGCGGCTTCGCCAATGTCGTGGACGCGGTCGGCGGCATCCAGATGTGCCTGGACGCGCCGATGAAGGATCCGCTGGCCGGTATCGACCTGCCCGCGGGCTGCCAGACACTGAACGGACCCGAGGCGCTGGGCTTCGTGCGGTCCCGCGCCACCCCGCGCGCGGACCTGGATCGCATGCTCAACCAGCGGAAATTCCTCAGCGCCCTGCTGAAGAAGGCGGCGAGCCCGGCCACGCTGGCCAATCCGTTCCGGTCCTGGCCGCTGGTGCGGGATCTGACCTCGGCGCTGAAGGTCGACAAGGGCGCGCACATCTGGGATCTGGCGAGCCTGGGCAATGCGCTGAACAGCGATCCCATCACCACGACGGTCCCGGTCGGCGGATTCGAGGACGTCGCCGGCAGTGGCAATGTGCTGCTCTGGGACAAGACGAAGGCGAGTGCCTTCTTCGACGCTCTGGCGAAGGATCAGCAGATCCCGCAGGACTTGATCACCACCGTCGGCAGCTAGGCCGAATTAGGCAATACTTGCCTCAATAAGGCTGTACTCAATAAGGCTGTACTTGGATGACACACGGTTTGACCAGCGATTAATGTCATCCGCATGTCCACCCGAACCCAGACGAAGCGCAGCAAGTTCCAGGCCCTGCTCCAGGATCAGATCCGCAACGAATTCAATGCCGAACACCAGTACATCGCGGTGGCGATGTGGTTCGACAATGCCGATCTGCCGGTCCTGGCCAAGTATTTCTACAAGCAGGCCGTCGAAGAGCGTAACCACGCGATGATGATCGCGCAGTACCTGATCGATCACGACATCGCCGTCGAGATGCCCGGCACCGAGGCCGCCACCACGCAATTCGCGAATGCCAAGGAGCCCATCGCGCTGGCACTCGCACAGGAGCAGGCCGTTACCGAGCAGATCATCCAGCTCGCCCGGACCGCCCGCGAAGAGGGCGACTACCAGGGCGAGCAGTTCATGCAGTGGTTCCTGAAGGAACAGGTCGAAGAAGTCGCGACCATGAATACCCTGCTCACCGTCGCCGAGCGGGCCAGCGCGAATCTGTTCGACCTGGAGAATTTCGTACAGCGGGAAATGAGCGCTCCGAAGGACGCGTCCGGTGCGCCGCACGCAGCGGGCGGCTCGCTGTAATTACTCCGTGAGCCGAAAGTAATTCGGTTCCCGGCCCGGTGGATTCACACAGCAGGCCCGGTCCCTTGCGCTGGACCGGGCCTGTTGCATGTGCTCGGTGCTCGTGCGATACGTACCCGCCTTTCCTTACTTCTGCGGCACTGTGACGGTGCCGGTGGCGTTGGCGGACAACGTACCGAACAGCGACTTGACCACGGCCAGAATGGCATCCATGGTTTTTCTCCTCATCTGATATCCGGTGTGATGATCGATCACCGGATCCCCCTGAACTTCCGGGGTGAAGAGAACCTAACCGAGCACTCAGAGCGAAACAGGCATTTTTCAGAAAATCCCCGGCAAAAAAATCCGGGCCGTTCACCGAGTGAATCCAGTTCATCGGAGAACGGCCCGGAACGTGCCGGTACCGCGGGGTTCAGCCCGACAGTGTCAGCGCAGCGTGACCTGGCGCGACCGCAGGCCGTCGCGGGAGCGGCGCTCCTCGGAGGTCAGCGGGGCGTCCGACTTCAGCGCGGTCGCCAGCTTCGCACCGAACTCGCGGGCCGGGCCCTCCCACTCGCTCGCGTGCCGCTCTCGATCCAGGTCGAAGACCGGCACCAGCAGACCGTGGGTGCGGAACGAGCCCGCGAACCGTGAACCCTCACCCAGGTGCAGATCACCGGCCGCGTGCAGCCGCGCCAGCGCCAGCATCAGCTGGTCCTCGTCCTCCGGCCGCACCCAGCGGATGTGCGCCTTCTCGCCCGCGTCCACCCACCAGGCCGCGCCGACCGCGTCCGCACCCAGCTCCAGGCGGGCCGAGGGCATGATGGCCTGATTGGCCTGCTCGATGGTGGCGGCCACCTGCGGATCCGGGGTGACACCCGCCGGCACCCACCAGTTGAAGTCCTGGTGCACGGTCAGATCCAGGGCCGCACCCGGATCCAGCACGTCGGTGAGCCGCGGCGTGCCATCCACGGTCGCGGCGTTCAGCGACTCGCCGGGGGTGGCGGACTGGGTCCACAGCACGGCGGCGGCCAGATCCGCGGCCGGATCGGCGGACTGGAACTGCACCTGTGTGCCGACGAAACCGATCGGCTCGTCACCGGCCCGCACCAGCGCGGCGACCGCGCCCGGCAGCACGGTGGCGAGGGTGACGGTCCGCTCCGCGGCGACATTCGGCGACAGCTTCAAGGTCGCGGTCGCCGACGGCACGAACTCCCGTAGCGCCACCAGATCGCATTCGGCGGCCAAGCCCTCGAAGGGCCGCGTCACGGCCTGCGCCGCCGCCTCCTGTTCGGCGCGGCGGGCGGCCAGCTTCTGCGCCCGATTGGAGTCCGGCTTGGGACTGTTGCGCTTGCTCTTACCCATGACTGGCAAACCTACTGTGTTCGATGCCCTCCGCTTCGCTCCGGGCGGGTTCGCGGCGCTGAAAGTCTCGTTCTTCCCTCCTCCGCTCCCCCGCTCCGTCGGTCCAGAACGAGACGCGCCGCGAACCACCTGGGATTTCCGATCCAAAATGGTTGGCGCGGACTGCGATAGCTCGAGGTCGGGTGAACCGCGATGCGGCGTTCAGGCGCTGGTGAGAACGGCCTTGGTGCGGGCGGGGTGGTTGGTGGCGACCCAGTCCACGCCGAGGTCGGCGCAGAGCTGCACGTCCTCGGGATCGTCGCAGGTCCAGACGTAGGTGGCGCGGCCCGCGGCGGCGGCCTTGTCGACCAGGTCCGGATGCTCGCGCAGGGTGCGCACGGACGGGCCGATGGCGGTCGCGCCGACGGTGTGGGCGGCGCCGCCGGACAGGTACAGGGAGGATTCGCCCAGCAGGACGGTCGGGAGCAGCGGGGCCGCACGGCGGATCCGCCAGACCGCGGTCGCGGCGAACGACATGACCACCGCGCGTGAGTGATCCGCCGAGGCGGGCGCGCCGATGCCGTAGCGGGTGAGCTCGGTCAGCAGCGTGGTCTCCACCAGCGCTCCATAGCGGACCGGGTGTTTGGTCTCGATGAAAAGCTTGGTGGGACGGCTCTTCCAGTCCAGCACCAGCTCGATCAGCTCGGACAGCGTGAGCACGCCCTCCGGTTCCTCCGCCGTGCCGAAGTTCAGGGCCTTCAGCTCCTCCAGGGTCATCTCGCTGACCGCGCCCGATCCGTTCGAGGTGCGGTCCACGGTGCGGTCGTGCACGCAGACCAGGTGCCCGTCGCGGGTCAGGCGGATATCGCATTCGACGCCGTCGGCGCCCTCCTGCAGGGCGAGATCGTAGGCGGCGAGGGTGTGTTCGGGTCGCGCCGCCGACGCCCCCCGGTGCGCGACCACGAACGGCGCACGACTGGCCCGGCTCACTTCGCCACTACCTCCTGTTGCTCCGCGTCCGGAGACGACTCTGCGTCAGCCCCGGAAGCTGCATCATCCCCGACCACTGCATCATTCCCGACCACGGCGGCGGGCGCGCGTCGCACGGGCTCGATCACAGGCCGCGCGGGCCCGGTGGCGATCACCCAGCGCCGCAGCGCCTTCGGGCGGCCCCGCAGATCCAGGCCCGCGAAGGCGTGCACCAGCCCGAGCGAGGCCACCGCGACACCGGCCGCGACCAGATCGGCCCACATGCTCACCAGCACACCGTCGGCCTGCACCTGCAGTGAGGACGCGAACCGGTACAGGATCGCCACCAGCACCAGCACCGCATTGAGAAGCCAAGCCGCCCACCAGATCCGGACCGCCCGCAGCAGCCGCGGATCCGCGCCGCCGGCCGACCGCAGCCGAGCCGCCTCGGTCAGGAAGATACCCGGCCACACCAGATTCACGATCGGCACCACGCAGCCCAGCACCAGGGCGCGCAGCGACCGCGGATCCGACTCGCCCGCACTCGCGTACGCGGCGCGGCGCGTGTCGGTGAGCCAGCCGACCAGCGCCACCGCCGACACCAGCGCCAGCGCCAGGGCCACCACCGCGGAAACCGTCACGGCCGCATCGGAAATCCAGAGCAGCCAGGGCGGGATGAGGCGGGTGCGGTTGCGCAGCAACACGCCGTACCGGCCCAGTTCGGCCAGGGCGGAGAACACGAACACGCCGGCGGTGGCCGGCAGCAGCCCGGTGATGCGGTCACTCAGCGCGGCCAGCGGGCGATGCGGCGCGGCGACCGCCACCGGGGGCCGATCCTGCAGGCCCCACTGCGGAATCCGGTGATATCGCGGCGTCTGCAGCGGACCCGGACGCCGGACCGGCTGTGCGCCATGGGTTCTGCGGCCGGGCGGGCGGGCCACCCAGCGATAGTTGCGCCGCTCGGCGGGCGCGTCCACCGGTGCGGGCGAGAGCAGGACACCGTGGCAGCGCGGGCACCAGTGCAGCGGCTTGCCCTGTACCGCCCAGCGCGCGCCACAGCGGGCGCACGGCTGTACGACGGCGGATCGCGATCGGCCCACCTGTCCCCCGTTCATCGCTCCACCTCTCCGCGCCTAGTAGATCTTCGTCTCGGGGCCGTCACCGGTGAGCGGCCTGCCGATCTGCTGCCAGGCCACCATGCCACCCGAGACCATGACGGCCTCGTAGCCGATCTGGTTCAGGTACTCCACCACCGGTACGGACCGGCCGCCCTGCCGGCAGATCACGTAGATCTCGGCGTCGATGTCGAGTTCGTCGAGCCGCGCGGGCACGTCGGTCATGGGGATGTGGATGGCGCCGGGCGCGCGGCCGAGCTGCCATTCGTCGACCTCACGGACGTCGAGGAGCTGGGCGGGAGCGGGCGCGGTCGAACCCCAGCCGTCGGCGGCGTCGAATTCCGCGGGAACCGCGTCGATCGGCACCGTGGGCACGTGGGGGTTCGTCACGGTTTCGATCCTGCCACGCGGGCGCGAGGGCTGTGGAGTTCCGTACCTGCGCAGGGTCGGTTTCGGGAGTTATCCACATAATCCACAACCTGATCCACAGGTTGACAGACGACCGATTCGTCCCGGTCGGCCGTTCCGGAAGTCCCCTCCCCGTTCCGGAGCGGCCGACCTCGGGCCCCTGTCCCGGAAGGCCCCATCCAGTCTGACGCCGCAGGTGAGCGCACGGTTCCTCGCGCCCTCGAAAAGAACGACAACACTACCGAAAAACGGAAATCCTGGGCCCGGCCAGGCAAGATCGGTAGCCTGGCGCTATGACTGTGAGCAGGGGGCTACTCGACGGCCTGGACATCAACGGACTCAACCGCGCGCTGTCGGAGGCGACATGCCTCGGCATCGAGGTCGACACGCCGCGCGCCACGCTACGGCTGGAACTCGACGTGCTGACCCTGCCCGAGGACGGTCCCCCACCGGCGGACTGCGATATCTATCTGACCCTCACCGGGGTCAGCCGGGTCGCCGCCTCGCTACGCCGCCAGCGCTGGGACGACCTCGAGCCCGTTGTGCTCCCGCTCACCCTCGACGGCCTGCACGACGCCGTTCAGAGCTTCGGCGGCGGCGCGCTGCACGGCTGGGACTTCCTCGACATCTCCGACAGCTCCTGGAACCAGTGGCGCAAACTGCTGAGCTTCGACACCACGCTGAGCGACACGCCCAGCGCCCACATGATGGAGTTCTCCCAGGAGGAGGGCGTCGACCCGCGTGAACTCGACGTCCGCGTCTGGTTCGTGGGCGCGGAGGTCACCGACAAGCAGGGCAACCCGATCCCGTTGCCGGACTTCATCGCCGGCGGCGTCCGCTGGTGGCGGGCGCACGACGCGGGCGACCCGCGCACCATGCGACCGGATGTCGTCCCACCGCTGTAGAGAGCGGCGGCCACGCACGAGGGGTTCGGGGACCAAGTCCCGGAACCCCTTTCGATGCGGTCCGCCGACGTGCCTACGCGATGATCCGCCGAAGTGCTTACGCGCCAAGCCCGATCGCGCAGCTGACGCCCGTGCCGTGGTCCGGGCAGTAGCCGCCGGGGTTCTTGGCCAGGTACTGCTGGTGATAGCCCTCGGCGTAGAAGAAGGCGGAAAGGTCCGGCAGCGCGGCGATCTCGGTGGTGATCTCGCCGAATCCGGCCGCCGTCAGCCGTTCCTGATAGCCGGCCCTGGTCGCCTCGGCCACCTCGCGCTGGTGGTCATCGAAAGTGTAGATCGCCGAACGGTATTGGGTGCCACGGTCATTGCCCTGCCGCATGCCCTGCGTCGGATCGTGGTTCTCCCAGAACTGCTTCAGGATCGCGGCGTAATCGATCACCTGCGGGTCGAAGGCCACCAGCACCGCTTCGGTGTGCCCGGTCCGGCCGGAACACGCCTCTTCGTAGGTGGGGTTCGGGGTGAATCCGCCCGCGTAGCCGACGGCGGTGCTGTACACGCCGTCCAGCTCCCAATAGCCCTGCTCCGCACCCCAGAAGCAACCCATGGCCACCACCGCGAGCTGCGTGCCCGCCGGAAACGGAGGTTTGAGGGAATGTCCGCTGACATAGTGCTTGTCCGGCACGACCAGCGGCTCCAAGCGGCCGGGCAACGCTTGCCCGGCAGTCACCATGATCGGTTCCGGTAGTCGCACACGCCCGACGAACTCGTCGTACCACGACATGACTCGATGCTACGGGACCGGGCACGACCGGCAACGATGTTGCGTTCAGGCGAATTCCAAAGGTTGGGAAAGATATACATCGGGTGGAATGTGGGGGCGCGCAGCCCGGTTGGAGACGAGCGGGTGTACGAATGATGGTTGGGTGCGCCTCGGCAGCTGCCGAGGGCACACGGCCCCGACACGGAAAGGGACATCGTGGCTGTTTACACGCTGCCAGACCTCGATTACGACTACAGCGCCCTGGAGCCCTTCATCTCCGGGCAGATCAACGAGATCCACCACACCAAGCACCACGCGGCCTACGTCGCGGGTGTCAACGCGGCCCTCGAGAAGCTGGAGGAGGCACGCGCCAAGGACGACCACGCCGCAATCTTCCTGAACGAGAAGAACCTCGCGTTCCACCTCGGCGGCCACGTCAACCACTCCATCTGGTGGAAGAGCCTGTCCCAGGACGGCGGCGACAAGCCGGTCGGTGACCTGGCCTCGGCCATCGACGAGGAGTTCGGTTCCTTCGACAAGTTCGTCGCGCAGTTCTCGGCGGCCGCCAACGGCCTGCAGGGCTCCGGCTGGGCCTGGCTGGGCTACGACACCCTGGGCAACAAGCTGCTCACCTTCCAGCTGACCGACCAGCAGGGCAACGTGCCGCTCGGCATCATCCCGCTGCTCGGCCTGGACATGTGGGAGCACGCCTTCTACCTGCAGTACAAGAACGTCAAGGCCGACTACGTGAAGGCGTTCTGGAACGTCGTGAACTGGGCCGAGATTCAGGACCGCTACTCCAAGGCGGTCAACCAGGGCAAGGGTCTGATCTTCGGCTGATGCCCGTCGGGCTCCGGCCCGCTCGTACGCCTGAGGCCCGCGAACCGCATCGGTTCGCGGGCCTTTCGCATTTGCGGGGTCCGGGTGCTAGCACTCTTTGGTACTTGTGTGCCAGTTCTGTTCGGGTACAACCTGGTGTTCCCAACAGCAACACCGGGCACAGTCGCCCCCGGGAGGTTCGGGAGGCACATCATGAATGGTCAGGTCGGCGTCATGCCGTTCCATGCGCATGGTTCGCTGCAGGGTTTCGTGATCTCCGGACGCTGGCCGGACTCCACCAAGGAATGGGCGCAATTGCTGGTGCTCGCGGTGCGGGTGGCCAGTCTGCCGGGGTTGTTGCCCACGTCGACGGTGTTCGGGGCGCGTGAGGAACTGCCGGAGGACCCGGATCCCGCGATGGTGGGGCTGGTGATCGCCGAGGGCACGGTGCTGGGGACGGAAGGGCTGCAGCCAGGCATGTTTGCCGGGCATGTGCCACCGGCGCTGATCATGTTGCATCCACCGCGCGAGACGCGGCCCTCGCTGCCCGAGTGCACGGGCGCGGCCTCGGGGTGCCTGCTGCTGCCGGGGCTGCCGCATCTGGGACTCGAACATCGGGCGGCCTGGGTGGAGACCGACACCGACGGCACGGTGACCTCGATGGTTTCGCGGGTGGGGGTGGATCCGATCAGTGATCCCGACACTGCGGTTCTGGCCATGCTGCTGGCCGCGTAAGGGTAACCGAAACCTTCCGGCAGCATCGCCAAACTTATTGTGCGCATTGCGATTTGGGTAACGGCCATTTGCCCGCGCCCGGTTTGCCGGAGTAGCATTGCGGCCGAGCGAAGGGGAGTAGCCCCCAATCACGCCGTCGACATACTGATCCTCCCGGATCCGGCGCGTGAACCGGATTTTCTCCGGTGGGCGAGACCTTCGGCCGACGAGAACCAAACCGATTGACCGGTGCGGTGTCGGCTGAAGCGCCCCGCATTTCAGCCGACAGGCCGGAGACCTGGGAGCTGACCTTCATGATCGCCACGATATTGCTGAGTTTCGGCGTGTTGTTCCTCGCCGAACTGGGCGATAAATCGCAACTCATGGCTCTGACCTTCGCGCTGCGCTACCACTGGTGGGTGGTGCTGTCGGGCATCACCGTCGCGAGCGTGCTGGTGAATCTGATCGCCGTCGGTGTCGGCCACTTCCTGGGCGCGGCGCTGCCGACCGGAGTCATTTCCCTGTGTGCCGCAGCCACTCTCATCGCGGTCGGCCTGTGGACCCTGCGCGAGACGCTGCCGTCGAACTCCGGCGAGGACGAGGCGGAGATCGCGCCGCAGCCGAAGTCGCGCTCGGCGTTCCTGGTGGTGCTGTCGGCCTTCCTGCTGGCCGAGCTCGGTGACCGCACCATGTTCGCCACCATGGCCCTGGCCACCAAGAACGGCTGGGTCGCGGTCTGGATCGGGTCGGTCGCGGGCATGGTCGCCGCGGGCGCGCTCGCCATCCTGATCGGCGTGACCGTCGGCAAGCACATTCCGGAGCGGTTCATCGCCGGCTGCTCGGGCCTGCTGTTCCTCTACTTCGGTGCGCTGACCCTGCTGGAGGCCTTCGCCCACGGCCTGGGCACCCCGGCCGGCGCGGTGCTGTCGCTGGCCCTGCCGGCGCTCGCCGGCGGCGCGCTGTGGCTGCTGCACCGCCGTGCCGAGACCGTCGTCCCGGCGAGCTCAGTCACCGAGCACGGTATTGCCGAACAGGTCCCCGCTGCGCCGCACGAGGTCCAGTAGCGGCTCCCGCAACTCTCGCAGCCCGTCCAGGTCACCCACCGCGATGCGGGCGGTGACCATGGCGCTCAGGGCCGCGACCAGGGTCTGGCAGGCGAAGCGCTGCTCCTCGGTGTCCGCGTCGAGCACATCGGCGACCATGGCGACGAAGGTCTCCTGCAGCTGGCTGCGGCGCGCGATGGCCTCGGGGCCGACGGCGTAGACCTCGACGAGAAACAAACGGGCATAAGCTGGTTGGCCCGCGAGCGCGTCCAGGTACGCACCCAGCAAGCGTTCGATGCGCTCGGTGCGGGTCTCGCCGTCGAATTCCGTGCCGGTGGCGGCCAGCATTCCGGTCAGCATGAGTTCCGCGGCGCGCTCGTAGGCGGCCTCGAAACAGTCCTCCTTGGAACGGAATTGCTCGTAGAAGGTCTCGCGGGAGACGCCCGCCCGCTTGATCACCGCGGCCACCGGCGTTCCGACATAACCGTTCTCGGCCATCGCCTCGGCCAGGGCGAGCAGGATGCGGTCGCGCTGGGCGGCCACCACGGTTTCGCGGGGCAGGCCGTGCCGGCCGCGGGGCAGTTGGCGGGTTGCCGATTCGGGCATGTGCAGAACTCCGTTGGCCTCGAGCGATTCAGGCGAGCTTTCTCATTCTGCGGGGGCGGGCCGGTTGATCGGTGGTGAAATCCGCCGGTTCGGTGCGGGCGATCTCGAGTCCGCCGGCCACGCCCCCGCGTAGTGAATAGTCCACCAGGCGCTGGGTGAGTGGACGACACCACAGCACCATGCTCACCCAGTAGGGCGAGACGATGCGACGGGAGCGGCGGGCCAGGGCGCGTTCACAGGCGTCGATGGCCGGGCCCAGGGGGGCGATGCCGGAGACGGTGGAGCGGCCCAGAATGCTGCGCGCGGCCTCGGTGCCGAAACCGCGGCTGGTCATCTCGGTGTCGAGTTCGGCGAAGTAGGCCATGCCGACCCGGGCGCCGGTGTGGCGCAATTCGATCCGCAGGGTGTCGCCGAGCGCCTCGACCGCGGCCTTGGAGGCGCTGTAGGCGCCGGCCAGGGGTAGGTGGATGGCCGCGGCGAGCGAGGAGATGAGCAGGACGTAGCCGTCGGGGTGCGCGAGGTGGGGTCCGGCGGCGCGCAGCGTGTAGTAGGAGCCGAGCACATTGACCGTGAGGGTCTCCTCGAGCACGCTGGGGTCGCCGTCGAGCAGGGACAGTTGCCGGGCGATCCCGGCATTGCACACCACCGCGTCCAGGCCGCCCAGTTCGGCGGTGAGGGAGTTGACGACCCGCTCCACCTGCGCGGGGTCACCGACGTCGCAGTAGCGCCAGGGCGCGTCCCCGCATTCGGCCGCGACCTGGGCCAGCAGTGACTCCTCGATGCCGAGCAGGGCCACGTGCGCCCCGTGCACGTGCAGCTGGCGGGCCAGGGCGGCCCCGATGCCACGGGCCGCGCCGGTGATCAGAATGCGTTTGCCGGCCACTCGCCGGGCCGGACGGCGGAATCCACGGCGAGGACGGGCCGTGCTGACGTTCATATCTGCGAAACTACCACTTATACGAACACCCGTGTTCGCAAATCTTGCGAGCCTCTTGCGTAAGCGTGCGCACAGCCGGGCTATGGTGCCTATTGACGGAGGGCCAGTGAGAGGGCCGTCCACAGTCGAGAGGACCAATCACCGTGGAGATTTCGGGCTCCGCCGCCATTGTCACCGGAGGTGCGTCCGGGCTGGGCGCCGCCACCGCCAAGCGCTTCGCCGACGCGGGCGCGACCGTGTTCGGCCTGGATCTGGCTCAGTCCATCGAGCGGGCGGGCGACAACGTCCCCGCCGGTGTCACCCTCATCCCGACCGACGTCACCAGCGGTGACGAGGTGGCCGCCGCGGTCGCCACGGTCGTGGAATCCGGTGTGCCGCTGCGTATTGTCGTCAACTGCGCCGGTGTCGGCTGGGCGGGACGCATCCTGTCCAAGAACGGCCCGCACGACCTGGAGCTGTTCCGCACGGTGATCACCGTGAACCTGCTCGGCTCCTTCAACGTGATGCGCCTGGCCGCCGACGCCATCGCCAAGACCGACCCGGTCGACGAGTACGGCTCGCGCGGCGTGATCATCAACACCGCCTCGGTCGCGGCCTTCGAGGGCCAGATCGGGCAGATCGCCTACTCCGCCTCCAAGGGCGGCGTCGCCGGCATGACCGTTCCGGCCGCGCGTGACCTGGCGCAGTTCGGCATCCGCGTCAACACCATCGCCCCCGGCATCATCGACACCCCGATGCTGGCCGGTGTCACCGAGGAGTACCGCAAGGGCCTCGAGTCGGGCGTGCCGTTCCCGTCCCGCCTGGGCCGCCCGGACGAGTACGCGCAGCTCGCGCAGTACATCACCGAGCACGACTACCTGAACGGCGAGACCATCCGCATGGATGGCGCGCTGCGCATGGCGCCGCGCTGACGCTGGGTCTCGGGGGCTTCGCCCCCGAACCCCCCATCAGGGAATTTCGGGGCCCTGTCCCCGGACAGCAACAAGGCCCGCACCGGATTCCGGTGCGGGCCTTGCCAATTCACGACTCAGTGAGTTGCGGGGTCAGCCCGCAGCCCCCTTAGTGCGGGCGGACGGCCGCGGCCTGGGGGCCCTTCTTGCCCTCGGTGATCTCGAAGGAGACCGCCTGGCCCTCCTCGAGCTGACGGTAGCCGTTGCCCTCGATCTCCGAGTAGTGGACGAAAACGTCGGGGCCGTCTTCGCGGGCGATGAAGCCGTAGCCCTTCTCCGCGTTGAACCACTTGACGGTGCCCTGAACCATTACCTTCTCCTGACGAGGTGTTTCTTTTATTGCGTGGGTACCGCGGCCGCGGTACCCGGGGTCGATCAGAAGGCGGCTTGCAACTTGCCTGGCAAGGTGAAGCGACGCCCGCACACTGTTCCGCGCGAGCATGTTGAACACGAACACGAAAAACTTACGACCAAGACGTACAACGTACGCGTCCGCGGCTAGTTCCCGAAATCACCGGGAGATGTGGATCGTCACACCAGCGATAAACAGGGCATGACCAATTCCCGCTTGCTATAGGTCGGGCTCCTGCGGAACACCGCAGGAGCCCGATTCTCGAGCGACCCTCAGAGCGTGCGGGTGAGGCGATCGGCGAGGATGCGGGCGAAGTGCGCGGGATCCTTCAGCTCGCCGCCCTCGGCGAGAACCGCGGTGCCGTACAGCAATTCGGCGGTCTCGGTGAGCTCCACCGGCTTCTCGTCCGCACCGGACGCCGCCGCGTACGCCTCCCGCAGACCCGTGACCAGCGGATGCGCCGGATTCAGCTCGAGGATGCGCTTGCTGTGCGGCAGCTCCTGTCCGGAGGCGCGGTACATGCGCTCCAGCATCGGGGTGAAATCGAACACATCACCCACGATGCAGGCCGGGGAGGTGGTGAGCCGGCTGGTCAGGCGCACCTCCTTCACGTCCGCCTCCAGCGTCTGCTGCAGCCAGCCGAGAATGTCGGCGAAGTCCTTCTCCTGCTGCTCGCGCAGCTGCTCGGAGGCCTTCTTCTCGTCCTCGGTCTCCAGATCGACCTCGCCCTTGGCGATGGAGACGATGGGCTTGCCCTCGAACTCGGTGACCGAGCCGACCCACATCTCGTCGACCGGATCGGTCAGCACCAGCACCTCGAGGCCCTTGGCCTGGAAGGCCTCCATGTGCGGGGAGTTCTCGATCTGCTGGCGGGTCTCGCCGGTCATGTAGTAGATGGCCGACTGGGTCTCCGGCATGCGCTCGACGTACTGCGCCAGCGACGTCAGCTCGCTGTCCGAATGCGTGGACGCGAAAGACGAGACGCCCAGGATGGTTTCGCGGTTGTCATGGTCGGAGAGCAGGCCCTCCTTGAGCACCCGGCCGAACTCACGCCAGAAGTCCTGGTATTTGGCCTGGTCCTCGGCGTTCTTCAGGTCCTTGACCGTGGACAGCACCTTCTTCACCAGGCGCTTGCGGATCATCTGGATCTGCCGGTCCTGCTGCAGAATCTCGCGGGACACATTGAGCGACAGGTCCTGCGCGTCCACCACGCCCTTGACGAAGCGCAGATACTCCGGCATCAGCTCTTCGCAGTTGTCCATGATGAACACCCGGCGCACATAGAGCTGCACGCCGCGTTTGTGCTCGCGGGTGAACAGATCGAACGGCGCGTGCGAGGGAATGAACAGCAGCGCTTGGTATTCGAAGGTGCCCTCGGCCCGCATCGGGATGATCTCGAGCGGATCGTCCCAGGCGTGCGCGACGTGCTTGTAGAACTCCGTGTACTCCTCGTCGGAGACCTCGCTGCGCGGGCGGGTCCACAACGCTTTCTGGGAGTTCAGGGTCTGGGTCTCGACCAGGGTCTTCTCGGTCTTGTCCTCGCCCTCGCCGTCGAGCACGGTGCGCTCGACATCCATCCGGATGGGCCAGGCGATGAAATCCGAGTACTTCTTGACGATCTCGCGGAGCTTCCACTCCTGCGTGTAGTCGAAGAGGTGATCGTCCTCGTCGGCCGGCTTCAGATGCAGCGACACCGTGGTGCCCTGCGGGGCGTCGTCCAGTTCCTCGATCGAGTAGGTGGAGCTGCCCGCCGCGGATTCCCAACGGGTGCCGGTGTTCTCGCCCGCCTTGCGGGTGGTCAGGGTGACCTTGTCGGCCACCATGAAGGTCGAGTAGAAGCCGATGCCGAACTGGCCGATCAGCTCCTCGGCCTGCTGGTCACCGGCCTTGGCCTCCAGCAGCTGCTTGCGCAGCTGCGCGGTGCCGGACTTGGCGAGGGTGCCGATCAGGTCCACGACCTCGGCGCGGGACATGCCGATGCCATTGTCGCGGACGGTCAGTACGCGGTTGTCGCGATCGACCTCGAGCTCGATGTGCAGGTCGGAGGTGTCGGCGTGCAGGTCCTTGTCGCGGAAGGTCTCCAGGCGCAGCTTGTCCAGCGCGTCGGAGGCATTGGAGACCAGCTCCCGCAGAAAGGTGTCCTTGTTCGAATACACCGAGTGGATCATCAGCTCCAGCAGCTGATGGGTCTCGGCCTGAAACTCCAGGTGTTCGACGTGTTCGGTCACGACGCGATACTACGTCGGCTGAAGTCGGCGATGGCCGGAACCTCGGCGTCGGCCCGGTCGGTCATCCAGTCCCGCAGCACCTTGGTGGCCTGCACGTCGTCCTCGTTGTATTCCAGGATGCGGGTGCGCTGGGACAGGTCCGGCTCGCCGCCCTCGTACGCGACGGCCAGGCGATACCAGGCCATCGACGCCTCTCCCCCGGCCTCGGCGTCGCGCCAGTGGAAGCCCGCGACCGGCGCGATCTTCTTGAGCCCCTTGCCGTTCGGGCAGATGAACTGCTCGGACACGGCCTGGAACATGTCCACCCACTGCGGGCCGTCCACGAACCGCTGCACCTCCCGCTCGGTGGGGATGCCCGGACGGCCGGCGAAGCGGCGGGCCGACTCGTAGAGCCACTTGTCCTCGGCGGTGCGCGAATAGCAGTAGGCGGCAAAGGATTTGCCGTCGGCGGCGGCCTGGGCGCGCACCTCCATGAGCCAGGTCCAGAACTCGGCGAAGGAGCGGCCCTCGTCCTCGGTGGGCAGCGGGTCCCAGGTGACGAACGGCCGGTACACGCCGTCCAGCAGGGTGCCCCACAGGTAGGCGCCGTGCTCCTGGAAGCTCTCCAGGTCCACATCCACCTCGACGTCGGCGCGGGTGACCCGCACCCGGTCGACCCGGCGGACCAGGGGCGCGCCGGTGGCCCAGGCGCGGGCGGTGACCACGGCCTCGGTGAACGGCTCGTACTGCCAGTCGTCGGGATCGTCGCCGCTCCAGGACGCCAGATCGTCGATGGTCTCGACGCCGTGGCGGCGCAGCAGCTCCGCGCGCGAGCCCGGCGCCACCAGGCTCACATCGCGGTGCTCGGACAGCCACTGCTCACAGCTGCGCCCGCCCTCCTCGGGCGACCGGCTCCACCAGGGGCACTGGCGGCACTCGGGGACTTTCGAAGGGACGGTGGGGAGTTCGCCGCGCACCACCGCGATGCGGTCCGCGTAGCGGATGTCGTAATCGGCCAGGACGGGGCCCAGGTCGTGGACCAGGACGCGGTCGAAGTGATAGCCGATCGCGCCGCCGACCAGGGCGGGACTGGCCAGCCCGTGCCGCTGCAACATGCGGTAGAGGTGGGCGAGGCGCTGCAGGTCCCGCGGTTGCGGCCGGGTGCGGACGTGCCGGTCCGGCTGCGGATTCCACTGGTACAGATCGCTGGTCGTCGGGTGGTGGTCGGCCGGGTCCGGCTGCCGCGGATCGGTCACCTTGTGGTTCACCACGATGACCGGGATGTATCCGCCGCGATCGCTGTCGCGCCACAGGATTTCGCAGCCGCCGCGGCGGCCGGTGTCGGGCTCCTGCGGCAGCAGCCCGCCCCAGATCCGGTCCGCCCCCGCCGCCATGGCGGCCATGGTGGCCGCGGCCCGCTGCGGCGCGGGCTGCTTCGGATCGATGACCGTCCAGCTGCCGGGCGCCGCGGCGACCAGCGTGTCCCGCACATGAGATCGGTGCGCCGCAGCGGCTTCTCGTCGCTGCTGCACGCCCGCGTCCTCGGCGACCCCGGTCAACATGCCCGGATAACTCGCATCCAGATGCAGCCGGTGCCGACAGCCGATCAGCGCACGCGCATCCAGGAATGCCGCACGCTCACCATGGTCACCGATGCCCGAATACACGTCAGTCAGTATGGCCTCAACCCCTGACATTCCTACGAACCGGCACTGAAACCCCAAGGCGCTCGCTGCGCGGCGAACCCACCCGTTAGGGTGATTCGCAAACTGTGTTTCATGGGCGGACAGGCATTTCCCCCGGCCCTGTGCTGCCATGGCGAACCAGCATGACGGAGGCCATCAATGGGGTTGTTCGGCAAGCGCAAGAAGCGGGTCAGCCGTCGGGCCGAGGCGAAGGCCCTCAAACACAAGGCCGGTCTGGAGGCCAGGCTCGGCGCGCGCAACGAGCGCAAGAAGAACCGAGCGGAAGCGCGCACGCAGAAGCAGGTCGCCAAGGCGGAGATCGCCAAGCTGCAGGCCGAGGAGAAGGCCGCGCAGAAGGTCGCCGCCCGGGCCGAACGGGATCCGTTCAGCGCGGCCTCGATCCGCAAGTACCTGGGCGTGGCCCGGGTGCTGGTGCCGGTGCTGGCGCCGCTCGCCTACCGCGGCGCGACCTTCGTGCGCGGGCAGCTCGACACCCGCCGCGCCCAGCAGCTGGGCATCGGGCTCGATCAGCTGAGCGAGTTCTCCGGCCCGGGCGCGAAGCTGCAGGCGCGCATCGCGGGCGCGGAGTCCACGCTGTCGGAGATCGAGACCAAGAGCTCCGACACCGAGACCAAGAAGTTCGTGACCGCCAGCCGCGATCGGCTCGACAGCCTGTCCGCGGCCGTGCGCACCGCCGCCCAGATGCCGGTGCCGCGCCGCCGCGCCGTGCACGCGTCCATCTCCAACGAGCTCTCCGGCATCGAGGCCGACGTGCTCGCCCGCCTCGGCGTGAGCTGAGACACCCATGAGCCCGATGCGCGGTGGACTGGCAGGCGTCGCCATGGCGGCCCTGGCGGTCGGCGCGCACGGGTTCGCGGGCGGCGGCTACCCCGGCTCCTCCGGGCTCATGCTGCTGATGCTGGCGGCGGCCGTCATCGGCGCGCTCGCGGCAGCGCTGCGGCCCCCCGCCGCGCTGCCGATCCTCATGGTGGCCGGCCAGCCCGTCTGCCACCTCGCCCTCAGCGGCCTCGTGCAGCACGGGCATGCCGCCGGGGCAATGGAATTCACCGCGCACGGGCCGATGCTGCTGGCACACGCGGTGGCGGCGGTCGGCTGCGCGATCCTGATCCTGGTCGCCGAGCGGCTCTACGGGGTGATCTCGCGCGCCGTCCGGGTGATCCTCACCCGGCCCGGCGGACTTCCGGCCCAGGTTGCGCATTCGCGCCGCCCCGGATCGATTCCGGCCCCGAAAACCCTTCTCGCACTGGGCGCCAGCGGTCCACGCGCGCCACCGGTTACGGCGTAACCCCGGTTCCTACCTACCCGTAACCATTGTCAGAGAAGGCAATACATTCATGAACACCTCCGTTTCGCGCACCCTCTTCACGTCGGTGGCCGCCGCCGGCCTGCTGCTGTCCGGCGCGGGCATCGCCGCCGCGCACGTGGTCGTGGACGCCCCCGGCGCCAGCCAGGGCGGTTACACCGTTGCCACCTTCCGGGTTCCGGACGAGTCCGACACCGCTTCCACCACCAAGGTTTCCGTGGCGCTGCCGAACCTGAAGAGCGCGCGCACCGAGCCGATCGCGGGCTGGACCTCGAGCGTCGAAAAGAACGCCCAGGGCGACATCGTTTCGGTCACCTGGACCGCTAACCCGGGCAACCCAGGCGTGGCCCCCGGCCAGTTCCAGCGCTTCCCCCTCTCAGTGGGCCCGCTGCCCAAGCAGGAGAAGGTGAGCTTCAACGCCACCCAGACCTACAGCGACGGCAAGGTCGTCGAGTGGAACCAGCCGATGAACGCCGACGGCAGCGAGCCCGACCACCCCGCGCCCAGCCTCACCCTGGCCAAGAGCAATGGCGGAGATGATGATGCTCCCGCCGCGGCCGACTCCGACAAGAGCGACAAGGGCACCGACAACACCGCTCGCTGGCTCGGCGGCGCGGGCCTGGCTCTGGGCGCGCTGGGTGCGGCCCTCGGCCTCGGCAGCGTCCTGCGGGGACGCCGGTCATGAGCCGCAAGCTGCTGGCCGGTCTGATCACCGGGCTGCTGGTCACCGGATTCGCGCTGCTGGGCGGCGGTGTCGCCAGCGCGCACTCGTCGCCGGTCTCGTCGAGCCCGGAGAACGGGTCGTCGATCGACACCTCCCCGGCGACGGTGAGCATCACCTTCAACGAGAACCTGCAGCCCGCCTACCCGTCCATGACGGTCACCGGGCCGGACCACAACCTGTGGTCCAAGGGGCAGCCGAAGGTGGACGGGCCGACAATCAGCATCGAGGTCGGTGAACTGGGACCGGTCGGCGAATACACCATCGCCTACCGGGTCACGTCCGCGGACGGGCACCCCGTCAGCGGCAAGCGGACGTTCACCTTGACCAAGGCGGGCAATGGAACTCCCGGACCCAGGTCCGACGCCAATGCCAAGTCCGGCGGTTCCGACGGCGGCGGTGTGCCGCTGTGGATCTTCATCGTGGGCGCGGTGGTGCTGTTCGGCGGCGGCCTGGCCTTCGCCCTGTTCGGCGGACGGGGCAAGCAGCGCAGGTGAATCGGCCCGACCGCACCGATCGTCGCCGGGAGCGCGGGACGAACGGCGGTAGCAGCTCACCGAGATGGCTGCTGGCGCTGGTCATCCCGATCGCCCTGGCCGGCGCGGCCCTGGCCTGGGCGTTGGCCGCCACCGACCCCGTGCAGGCCGAGGCCCCGGTCCGGGTCCTCGCCGACTGCGCGGGGGCGACGGTGCTGGGCCTGGCCGCGCTGCCGCGGCTCTCGGACCGGCTGACACCGCAGTGGCGGCCGCTCGCCGTGCTCGCCGCGCTCTGGGCGGCAATGGAATTCGCCATGCTCGCGCTGGAAGCCGCGGAGGTGCAGGGCATTACGGCGCGGCAGCTGAGCGCCGCCCAGTTCGGCGACTACCTCGCGCACGTGAGCGGCGGGCAGATCGGGATCGCGCTGCTCATCGGCAGCGGCACGGTGGCGATCTACAGCGCCTTCGGATTCCGGCGGCCCGACCGGGCCACCGGCGATCTGGTGCTGGTGTTCACCGCCGTCACGCTGGCATTGCGGCCGATCACCGGGCACATGTCGCAGCAGCCGCTCGGTTCCGTGCTGGCGGCGCTGCACGCGCTGGCGGCCGGCGCCTGGTTCGGCCTGCTGCTGGCGCTGGCGCTGACCGTGCGCACCCGGGGCGAGTGGGCGGTGCTGCTGCCGCGGTACTCGACGTGGGCGCTGCCGCTGGTGGTGACGGTGACGGTGACCGGGGTGATCAACGGGCTGGTGCGGATCGGCGGGGTGAGCCCGCTGGTCACCAGCGGGTACGGGCGGATCCTGCTGGCGAAGACGGTGCTGCTGGCGGTGCTGCTCGCACTGGGCTGGTGGTGGCGGCGCGGCTGGGTGCCGAAGGTCGCCGATCACCGCATGACCGCGGACGGCTCGCTGCGGCGCGCGATTGCCGAAGTGCTGGTGATGGCGCTAGTGTTCGGGCTGGCCGGTACGCTGGCCGTCACCGCGTGAGGTGGTCCGCGGTTCTCGAATTCGGGTGGGCCGGTTCATAGATGGCATGCATCACAAGACCTGCAGGGAAAACTAGAACACGTTACAGTTGCGCCCATGACCGAAGTCAAGATCGTCGCGGACTGCGCCGCCTCGGCCGAATCGGCCTTCGCCTACGTCAACGATTACCGGCACCTGCCGAAGTTCATCAATGAGATCAGCGCCTTCACCCCGCTGACCGACCAGGTCGAAGGCGTGGACGCCACCTTCGACGGCACCATCCAGCTGGGCCCGATCACCCTGCACTCCACCATCAAGATCGTCCGGCACGAGCCCGGCTACGCCATCGCGGTGAAGTCCATCAAGGGCTTCGAGATCGAATCCACCTTCCTCTTCCACGACAAGGGCGAGGAATCCTGCACCATCGACGCCATCGTCGACTACCGGGTCCCCGGCGGCTTCGCGGGCAAGATCCTCGGCAAGACCATCGAGCCGTTCGTGAAGCTCGCCGTGAAGAGCTCCACCCACAATCTGGTCACCCAGGTCGCCGCGTTCCACACCGCCCGCACGTCCGCCTAGTCACCCGGGGTCGCCAGAGCCGCCGACCCCCGCGAAGGCCCGCAGATCGGCCTCGGTCCGGCGGAACAGCCAGTAGTCGCCGAGGAACCCGAGGACACCCACCGCGCACAGCGCGTAGATGGAGATCAGCTCCAGCGAAACCTCTTCGGCGGTCAGGAACGTCAGACTCGCGATCACTCCGATCAACGGAATCGCCACCGCCACCGCGAGATACCGGGTGCAGCGACGGCTCAGGGCGCGCAGGGCATCGTGATCCCGCGCCGTCTCACCGTGGGTGAGCAGCCGCGGATAGAAGCAGCGCACCACGAAGAACGTCACCACGAAGAATGGGTACGCGACCGCGATCGCACCCGAAACCAGCATCGTCGCAACCAGATTCACAATCCGCCCCGGCGGCAGGCCGGTGTACAGGACCAGCGCGATGGCCGTCAGCGCGGCCGACAGCACCCACCAGCCGAAGGACAGCAGCGCCACCCGGTCGCCGTCGATCAGGGTGTCGCGCCGCGCCCGGGCCAGGGTCTCCGGATCGTAGGTCCGGCCCCGCCGCAGTCCGCGCCACACGATGAACGCCCGGCGGCACAGATAATTGGTGAGCACGATGGCGGACGGCGTGGTGAGCAGGAACAGCAGATTGCCGACCAACCGCAGCCGTGCCTGCTCCCCCGGCGAGAACCAGAGCTGG
Organism: Nocardia sp. CA-151230; assembly: GCF_050942175.1. Classification (NCBI taxonomy): domain Bacteria; kingdom Bacillati; phylum Actinomycetota; class Actinomycetes; order Mycobacteriales; family Nocardiaceae; genus Nocardia; species Nocardia sp. CA-151230. The sequence continues at coordinate 65,332 of NZ_CP192061.1, read as the reverse complement.
AACAGCGGATGATTGTGCAGGTTCGCGTAGGCGATGCCGAGCCCGTCACCGAACATGCTCGCCGCCGTGATCAGCGCGACCAGCGACCACGGGCCGACCCGGGACCGCCAGCTGCTCGCCGGCGGATCCACCAGATCCCGGGCCCGCTGATCCAGGCACAGGTCCAGCTGCTGGGCCAGTGCCGCACCCGTGGCCCAGCGATCCTCGCGATCGGGGGCCAGGCATTTCAGCAGCACCCGCCGCAGCGTGGCCGGGCAGTCCGGCGGCAGGTCGTCGAGGCGGCCGGGCTCGATCTCGTGGCGGCGCAGCCTGAGCATGCGCTCGAGCGAGGATTCCGAATCGCCCGCGCGGGTTTCGTCGTCGAAGGGGCGGCGGCCGGTGAGCAGCTCCCACAGCACCACCCCCAGCGCGTAGATGTCGCTGCGGCCGTCCAGATCCGCGGCGGTCTCGGGCAGCTGCGGGTGGCAGGCCGCCAGCTGCTCGGGCGACATGTACGCCAGCGAACCGCCGAAGTAGGCCAGCGGGCTGGTCCCCGCCACATGCAGGCTGAAACTGATATTGAAATCCGCCAGTTTCGGGCTGCCATCGGCGGTGAGCAGCACATTGGCGGGCTTGATATCGCGGTGCAGCACCCCGTTCCGGGCCGCGTGGTCGAGTGCGCGCGCCAATCGGCTGCCCAGCCAGGCAACGGTTTCCGGCCAGCTGCGCTCCGGCATCGCTGCGCGCGTGGATGATTCGCCGGGCACCAGGCCGCCCCGATCCCGCATGGCCGCGTCGACCGCCTCCAGCAGCAGCCTGCCGTCCCGATCCGCCGGCTCGCGAGAGCGTACCAGTGCCAGCACCTTCGATAGCGTGCCGCCCGGAAGATACTGCATGTACAGCAGTTTCAGCTCCCGGTCGCCGAGCAGCCGCTGGTCGAAGACCCGCACGATGTGCTCGTGATCCAGCCGCGCCAGGGTCTCGGATTCGGTGCCGTGGTTCTGCGAGACCTTGACCGCCACCAGCCGCTGCATGGACCGCTGCCGGGCCAGGAAGACCCGGGCGAAGGCGCCGCTGCCCAGTTCCACCAGCAGATCGAAATCGTCCAGCCGATCGCCGACCTCGATGCCCTCCAGGGCGTGCTGGGCCTGGGGCCGGGCGATCAGGGTGCTGCGGTAGTCGTGCTCGGCCCATTCGGCGGCGGCGGCCTCGGTCGGATGGCAGCCGCCATCCACCGCCGGACCGTGACCATTCCCGTGGAGCTCGGAGCGACCGTTCCCGTGGAACTCGGAGCGCCGCAGCGCGTGGAACTCCTCGTAGGCCAGATCGGGCGGCAGTGGACCGGAACGCAATTCGTCGAACTCGGCCCGGTAGTCGGCCAGGCGCTTGGGGAAGTCGTAGCGGATCCAGCGGTATTCCAGATCAACCTTGATCAGTTCGATCAGCACCAGGCGGCGCAGTCGCGGCGTGCGCGGCAGGAATTCGGCCAGGCGGGGCGGCGCCGCGGCCGCCTCCCAGGCGGCCTGGAATCCGGAGAGCACGGACGCAAGCAAGGAGCGGGTCTCGTCGACGGCACCCGAGTCGATCGCCTGTTCTACGTTCATGCCTCTCCCGACCTGGACTCATCGGGTGTCGCCAGTATGCGCCCGAGAATTCGACTGCACGGTTGATTAACTCTTGTGGATAGATCGTTCAGCAGCCGCGGAGCGCATCGCGAGAGCACAACACCGCCGGTCACGGGCCACTAGAGTCGCGGTATGAGTGAGCAGTTTCCCGAGCGGATCTGGGGTTCCCGCACCAATCTGCTGTCCCGCCTGGCCAGTCCGTTCGCCGCCACCAAGGTCGGCTCGCTGGTCATCCGCAAACTGACGCCGCTGGATCGCAAGGTGCTCGAACGCACCGGCGGCAAGTACACCGTCCTCGGCCCGATCGGCGCGCCCGTCATCCTGCTCACCACCGTCGGTCGCAAATCCGGGCAGCCGCGCACAACTCCCCTGCTCTACGTGCACGAGGGCGACACGCTCTACGTGATCGGATCCAACTTCGGCCAGGCCCACCACCCGGCATGGACGGCCAACCTGCTCGCCAGTCCGGCCGCCGAGGTCGCCATCGCCGGGCAGCACATTCCGGTCGATGCCGCCCTGGTCACCGACGAGGACCGCAAGCAGGCGATCTTCGAGCGCTTCGAGGAGACCACGCAGGCGTACACCGCCTACCGCAATCGCACCGCTCGTGACTTGCGCATTTTCGCCCTGACAAGATAGTTCCCGTGACCGAATCAGCGAACGCCACTGCCACCGCCGACCTAGCCGACGAGATCGGCCCCGAGATCCGCAGCTGCGACACCCAGTTCATCCAGTTCGGTGGCCACGAGGTCTTCGCCGGCCGCATCGTGACCATCCGGACCTTCCAGGACAACCTGCTCGTCAAGCAGACCCTCGGCGAACCCGGCGAGGGCCGCGTGCTCGTCGTGGACGGCGGCGCGAGCGTGCACACCGCGCTGGTCGGCGACATCATCGCGGGCCGCGGCGTCGACAACGGCTGGGCCGGGGTCGTCGTCAACGGCGCGGTCCGGGACTCGGCGATCCTGCGCACCCTGCCCATCGGCATCAAGGCGCTGGGCACCAACCCGCGCAAGAGCACCCAGACCGGCGCGAACGCCGAGAAGGATGTCACCGTCGAATTCGGCGGCGTCACCTTCGTTCCCGGCGACATGCTCTACAGCGACCACGACGGCGTCGTCGTTCGCAGCGAGGATTGACCCAACTCTCGGGAAGCTCTCAGGGGTAACAGCCCTCGTACCCCCGAGAATGGGGAGCCGGGGGCCCAGCCCCCGAGCCCCCGCGGGAGTCACGCCGCCGGCAACCCGCAGGGAAGGCGGTGAGCCCGGCCGCGCGGGGCGCAGACCGAACCCCTACAAATCCGGGAGTACCTTGCCCGCGAAGCGCGCTCAGCCGCTGGTGACCCGGGCTTTGTGCCCGGCCAGTGCGACCACATCGCCCGCATGTAGCTGGCGACCCCGTCGCAGCTCCACCTCGTCGTTGACACGAACCAGGCCCTGGGCGATAACCGTCTTGGCTTCCGAACCGGAATCGATGAGGTTCGCCAGCTTCAGGAACTGGCCGAGTCGAATGACATCGTCCTCGATCGGGACATCGACTGGATCCGACATGTGGTACATCCTCACCCGCGGCCGCCTCCACACCAAATGCCGCCCCCACCACCAGCCGCCACGCGGCGGCCACGAGACACGAACCGGGTTCTGAGTGCACATGGGCATGGGCAACATTCACACTGGTGCTGTGACTTCGACGCAGGACCGGCTGCCCCACGACTCCGACCAGAGACCGGAGCCGCGGTCGCCGGAGGTGCCACACCGCGGGCACGGCCGACTGCGCGAGGTGCCGCACATCGCGGGCACCGCGCTCGGCGTCTTCTCGGTTCTCTGCTTCGCCTGGAGCATCTCGCCCGGGCTGCGGTTCCTGACCTCGCACCTACGCCACTTCGTCGACACCTACTACTTCGACGCCCCCGACACCTCGCTGGTGTGGGCGCTGGTGGTGGGCCTGCTGGCGGGCGCCACCGCCAGCCGCAAACGGATCGCCTGGTGGCTGCTGGTCGGGTACATGGCGGCCTTCGCGCTCGCCAACGCCCTCGACTTCGCCGCCGAGGGCGACATCAATGCCCTGGTGGCGTTGATCATTCACGTCGTGGTCATCGGCGTGCTCATCGCCGCGTGGTCCGAGTTCTACACGCACGTGCAGCGCGGCGCGGTCTGGCGCGCGCTCGGCGTGCTGGCCGGCGGGCTCGCGCTGGGCTGCCTGGTCGGCTGGGGATTGGTCGAACTGTTCCCCGGCAGCCTGCCCGACCACACCGAACGCGCGCTGTGGGCGGTGTCCCGGGTCACCGGCGCGATCCTGGTCTCCAACGAGGACTTCGACGGGCACCCTCCGCACCTGGTCAACCTGCTGCTCGGCCTGTTCGGCGCGATCGCGCTGCTGGCCGCCGTCATCACGCTGTTCCGGTCGCAGCGCTCCTCCAATGCGCTCACCGGGCTGGACGAATCCGCCATCCGCGGGCTCATCGAACGCTCCGACGTCGAGGACTCGCTCGGCTACTTCGCCACCCGCCGCGACAAGGCCGTCGTCTTCGCGCCCAGCGGCAAGGCCGCCGTCACCTACCGCGTCGAACTCGGCGTGTGCCTGGCCTCGGGCGACCCCATCGGGCAGAAGGAGTCCTGGGGTCACGCCATCGACGCCTGGCTGCGGCTGGCCGACCAGTACGGGTGGGCCCCGGCGGTCATGGGCGCCAGCGAGATCGGCGCGACCGCCTACCGGCGGGCAGGACTGTCCGCGCTGCGGCTGGGCGACGAGGCCATCCTCGAGACCCGCGGTTTCTCCCTCGCCGGACCCGATATGAAGCCGGTTCGCCAGGCCGCCAATCGCCTTGCCAAGCAGGGCATCACGGTGCGGGTGCGGCGGCACCGGGAGGTCCCGCCCGAGGAGATGGCCGACGTCATGCGGCGCGCCGACGCCTGGCGCGACACCGAGACCGAACGCGGCTTCTCGATGGCCCTCGACCGGCTCGGGGATCCGCTGGACGGCGACTGCCTGCTGGTCGAGTCCGTCGCCCCCAACGGCCAGGTGCTCGGCATGCTGTCGTTCGTGCCGTGGGGCCGCACCGGCGTCTCCCTCGACCTCATGCGCCGCGACCGCACCGGGCCCAACGGGCTGATGGAACTCATGATCTCGCGGCTCGCCCTCACCTCCGAGCAGTACGGCATCACCCGAATCTCGTTGAACTTCGCGGTCTTCCGCGCGGTCTTCGAGGAGGGCGGCCGCATCGGCGCCGGGCCCGTGCTGCGCCTGTGGCGCGGCGTGCTCATGTTCTTCTCCCGCTGGTACCAGCTGGAGGCGCTCTACCGCTCCAATGTGAAGTACCAGCCGGAATGGGTGCCCCGGTTCTCGCTGTTCGAGGAACGCCGTCACCTGCTGCGCGTCGCCACGGCCAGCGCCCTCGCCGAAGGCTTCCTGCCCCGCTTCGGCCGCGAACACGACGCCTCGGCGCACACCGGCCTGCGGCCCTCGGTGCCGCCCAGCATGACCGGCCTGCACGCCGACGGCAGCCCGCCCGACCTGCCGCCGGAGGAGCTCGAGGAGCAGGGCCCGCGCCGCCCCGAACAGGTGCGGGTGCGCATGGACAAGCTGGAGAAGCTCCAGGAATCGGGCGTCGAGGCCTACCCGGTCGCCTACCCGCCCACCCACACCGTGTCCGCCGCCCGCGGCTGCCCGCAGGGCACCACGGTGCGAGTCTGCGGGCGGCTGTTGCGGATTCGCGACTACGGCGGCGTCATCTTCGCCGTACTGCGCGACTGGTCCGGCGACATCCAGCTGCTCATCGACCGCAGCCGGGTGGGCGCCGACCGCAGCGAGTCGTTCACCGAATTCTTCGATCTGGGCGACCTGGTCGAGGTGAGCGGGCAGATCGGCCGCAGCCGCCGCGGCGAACTCTCATTGCTCGCCCAGGACTGGCGGATGATCGGCAAATGCCTGCACCCGCTGCCGGACAAGTGGAAGGGCCTGGCCGACCCGGAAGCCCGAGTGCGGCAACGCTTTGTCGACATGGCCATCAACACCGATATCCGCGAGGTGATGGCCAAGCGCAGCGCGGTGGTGCGATCCCTGCGAGACACCTTGCACGGCTGGGGATTCCTCGAAGTCGAGACCCCCGTCCTGCAGCAGGTGCACGGCGGCGCCAACGCCACCCCGTTCACCACCCACATCAACGCCTACGACCTCGACCTGTACCTGCGCATCGCCCCCGAGCTCTACCTCAAGCGACTGTGTGTGGGCGGCATGGAGAAGGTGTTCGAACTCGGCCGCGTCTTCCGCAACGAGGGCGTGGACTACAGCCACAATCCCGAGTTCACCATCCTGGAAGCCTATGAGGCGCACAGCGATTACGAACGCATGATGCACGCCTGCCGCCAGCTCATCCAGGAGGCCGCGGTGGCCGCCAACGGCAAGATGGTGGCGCTGCGCCCCGGACCCGACGGCGCCGTCACCGAGGTGGACATCTCCGGCGACTGGCCGGTCAAGACCGTGCACGGGGCCGTCTCCGAGGCGATCGGCGAGACCATCACCCCCGACACCGACGAAGAGCGGCTGCGGCTGCTCTGCGAGAAGGCGGGCGTGCCCTTCCAATTGGGCTGGGACGCTGGGCAACTCGTGCTCGAGATGTACGAGCACCTGGTGGAATCGGCCACCGAGGAACCCACCTTCTACATCGACTTCCCCACCTCCGTCTCCCCGCTCACCCGCGCGCACCGGCACATTCCGGGCGTCACCGAGCGCTGGGACCTGGTGGCCTGGGGTGTCGAACTGGGCACCGCCTACAGCGAATTGACCGATCCGGTGGAACAGCGCCGCCGCCTCACCGAACAGTCCATGCTGGCCGCCGGCGGCGACCCGGAGGCCATGGAACTCGACGAGGACTTCCTGCAGGCCCTCGAACACGCCATGCCGCCCACCGGCGGTCTCGGCGTCGGCGTGGACCGGGTGGTCATGCTGCTGATCGGCCGCAGCATCCGCGAAACGCTGCCGTTCCCGCTCGTGAAACCCCGTACCGCGCAGAGCGAATCCCGATAGGCGTACCTCCGCATTCGCTCCGGCCATGCGCGAGGCTGAGGACGGCTACGCCGACAGCGCCCATTGGGACCAGGGAAAACCCTGATTCCCCGGGCCGGATCGCCGGTTAATCTGGGATTCGGCCCGGGGCGGGCCCACCGGCCACACGAATTGGGGAACCCATGCACTACCTAGATCTCATGACCCAGGCGACCCTGCTGGACCACCACGTGTGGACCCATCCGGACACCTGGAACGCCGCCCTCGAGAACACCGCCGCCCGCCGAACCAGCAGCCGGCGCGGCACCAGCTTCTGGGGCTTCCTCGCGGTCTGCTGCATCGGCATCGTGGTGCTGGTGCTCGGCATCGTCTACCTGATGAGCCGCCGCAAGAACCGCTAGCCCCTGCTGCGAACCGCGGCCGGGGTGCGGCAGAGTAGTGGGCGTGCAGTTGATCCTCGTCCGCCACGCCCAGCCGCAACGAGTCCTGGCCGAATCCGGCCACGCCGACCCGGATCTCACCGCGATCGGCCTCGAACAGGCGGGCCGGGTCCCGGAAGCACTCGCCCACCACCGCATCGCGCGGGTGGTCAGCAGCCCGCAACTGCGGGCCCGCGAAACCGCCAGGCCCACCGCGGAGAAGCTGGGGCTCGACATCGATGTCCTCGACGGGCTCGCCGAGTACGACCGCGACCTGCCGATCTACGTCCCGATCGAGGACGCCCAGCAGGAATTCCGGGAAACCTACGCGCGCATCAAGGCCGGGCACCTGCCCGAGCAGATCGACGGCGACGCCTTCGTCGGCCGCGTGCGCGACAGCATCGCGAGCATCGTGGCGGCCACCGAACACACCGACACCGTGGTCGTCTTCGCGCACGGCGGCGTGATCAACGTGCTGCTGCAGGAGGTGCTGGGCCTGGCCCGCCCGCTCACCTTCCCCATCGACTACTGCTCGATCACCCGGATCCTGTACTCGCGCACCGGCGGCCGCACCGTGGCCACCGTCAACGAGAACGGCCACGTCTGGGACCTGTTGCCGCGCATGCAGCGTCCGCGCCCCTAGACGCTCAGCGGACTCCCAGCCCGATCCCACACCGTTCCAAGGGCCGACGCCTTCGATGGGAACTCGTGAGCCGCTCCCCTCGCGGCACACGATCCCGACAGAAAGGCACCCGATGTCCACCATCAAGCCCCGCCGCCGTCTCGCCCTGCGCCTCGCCGCGGCCGGTGCCCTGGCCGCCATCCCGCTCGCCGTCATCGCCCTCCCCGCGAATGCCGCGACCCCCGACGACGCCGCCACCCCGGTCGTCGCCCAGCATATCGACGACCACGGACCCTGGGATCACGACCGTGACCACCACCGCCACGACCACGACAACGACGGCTGGAACAACGGCGACAACGGCTGGAACAACAACGGCTGGAACAACGGCGACAACGGTTGGAACAACAACGGCGACAACGGCTGGAACAACAACCCCGCTCCGGCCCCCTGGCTGCCGCCCACCGGCTCCTTCGGCATGTAGCCCGGCCGGCGACGACCTCATCGGCTCGGACACCGAAAAGGCCGCTCCCAGTGTGGGAGCGGCCTTTTCAGGTTTCGCGGGCCCGGCTACCCGCCGCCGGGCCGTCCACTAGGCGTTGGTCGCGATCCAGTTGTGCATCCAGGTCACCGCGGTCTGGCCGCCGCCGACGCCGTAGCTGCCGTAGCTGGTGTGCTTGCCGCTGCGGTAGAACTGCTCGAGCTGGTGGGCGTACTCGCTGTCCGGACCATCGGCCAGCTGGGCCTGCAGCGTCGGCAGACCGCCCTGCGCCATCAGGTCGTTGAGGATGGACCCGAGTTCGAGCTGGGTCTGCCACAGGTTGAAGTTGTTCGGGTTGGACGACTGCGCCAGGAAACCCGCGAAGCGGGTGAGGAAGTCGGTCTCCTCGGTGGAGCAGTACAGGTCGCCGATGGCGCACACGGTGCGCACCTTGTCGCTGATCCAGCCGAAGCCGCCGACGCGCACCCCGCCCGCACCCGCACCCGGGGCGATCGGGCCGATCTGGGCGTCGGTGGGCGAGCGGCGCGGATCGGAGATCAGCGCGACGGCCGCGATGCGATCCGGCGGCACCACGCCGTGGCCGCTGCCGATCTCGGCGGCGAGATCGCCGGCTGCGTCCGCGCCCTGGCTGTAGCCGGTGATGGCGATCCTGGTGCCCGGGCAGCGCGCGCCCATGTCCTGCACCAGACCGCGGGCATTGTCGACGGCCTCCTTCTTGGAGGCGGCGTAGACGTCGCCCTCCCAGGGGAAGGCGGTGGCCGCGTAGGTCACATAGTCGACCTCACCGGGCAATCCGTTGGTCACCCCGGCCAGCATGCCGGGCTTGGGGTCCTTGTCGTGGCCGGTCTCCCAGGTGCCGGGCACGGCGACCGTGTAGAGACTCGGGCAGCCCGCACCGGGGGCGGCCGTAGCGGGACCACTGCCCAGGACGATTCCCGACATGAGCACGCTCGCCGCTGCCCCCGCAGCCGCGACAACATTCTTCAACCGCATACCGCTCCAGTTCCCGCTTGTGCCGGGACAGGTTGCGCGTCCCGATTCCGGATCATGGTGCGGTCGCCGGATGACAGTCCGGTGCACTGAGGGTTAACCCAAGTAACCGCCCCGTATGAGCGCGCTGGAACAGACCGAATGACGAGATCGGCGACACACCGCCGCCAAGCATAAAGGGGGCTATTCGGCCATGCCAGGCGAGACGCCGAAGACGTCCGATTTCCGGCCGAAAGTTGTGCCGGAAGCCACATTTCGGACCTCAGTCCTGCAATGCGGCCTCGAGCATCGGCCACGATCGATGCAGGGCGTCCTGCCAGTACCGCCAGGAATGCGTTCCGGCAGGACTGAATTCGACCTGCGCGGGGATCCCCAACTGGCCGAGGCGATCTGCGAGCTGGTGCGTGCACCCGTTGGTCGCGGCCTCGATCACGCCGCCCAGGATGATCTGGTTGGCCAGCGTCGCCGGACGCCCGCCGATCGAGGGTGAATCGAGGGTGTCCATCGGCCCGGGCAGACCGGTCGAACTCGAGATGAACAGCGCCTTCCCGCGCAGGGCGGCGGCATTGAGCACGGCATCGTGCCGCTGCCAGTCCGGGTCGCCGGGCTCGCCCCACATATTGCGGGAATCGGCGTCACCGCGGTCGAGGACCAGCTGGATGTACCGGCGGCTGTTCTCGTCGGCGGTCGAGGCGCAGCCACTGTAGGAGGCGACCGCGCGGTACCGATCGGGGGCCGCGATGGCCAGATTCAGCGCGGAGGTCGCCGACATCGACACGCCCGCTATCGCGTTCGCGCCCGACGTGTGCAGCACCGAATCCAGGATCGGCGGCAGTTCCGCGGTCAGGAAGGTCTCCCATTTCTGCCGGCCCAGACTCGGGTCGTCTTTCTGCCAGTCGGTGTAATAGGAGAATTTGCCACCGACCGGGGAAACAACATTCACGTTCTTGTCCGCGAAGAATTGCACGATATCGGTTTGGCGATACCAGGTCGCGGCATCCTCACCACCGCCCGCGCCATTCAGCAGATACAGCGTGGGCCGCGGCACACTGTTGTCGAACGGGGTAATGACCTGAAGCGTGATCACCCTGTCCATCGCGGCCGAATAGACCGCGATCTCCTGTTGCCGCTGGCCGGGCCGATCGATCGAAACCAGATGGGATCCGGTGGAATCATCCGCCGTGGCCGTACCGATGCACCCGGGTGCGGACGACAATGCCAGGGAGAGTGCGATTGCCGAGATCGCGGCGAGCGCCGAGAGCTTACCGGTGGGCATCGGTACGGTTTTCCTATCGATCGAATCGGCCCGGAACGGAAATCAGCTACCGATGTACTTGCGGATCGCGTCCGACAGGATCGTGCTGAGCGAACCGGTCGAGCTGAGCTGACCGTCGGCCGAGCCGAGGCCGTTGTTGTTGAGGCTGCCCAGCGCGCTCTCGCCGACGGTGTTGGCCCGGGCGGTGAAGCACGCGGTCAGGTTGGGGAGCTCGTTGCTGACACCGACGGTGCCCGCGACGCCGACGCCACCGCTGGTGACCTGCTGACCGGTCGAGAGGTTGGTCGGAACCGGGTAGGTGATGTTGAGGGTCACCGGGTTACCGGAGTTCACGAACCAGCCCGTGCTGGTCACCTTCCAGCCGCCGGCGTTCGGCTCCGGGGTGACGTCCTCGGTGCGCTGACCGCCCGCCAGGTGATAGGCGGTGATGCTGGCCTTGACCGGCGCGCCGAAGCCCGACGGCGGGAAGTCGGTGATGGTGTTGACGTACGGGTTACCGATACCCGTGGTGCCGACGACGACCTTGTAGGTCACCGTGGTGCCGACGCCGATCGAGTCCAGGTTGGCGCTCTTGTCGTACGTCATGGTGATACCGAGCGTGCTGATGTCATTCTTGGTGGCATGCGAGCTCAGGGCACAGGTCGTATCCGCTGACGCGGCGCCCGTCTCCAGCGTGGTCATGCTCAGGCCCGCGAAAACCATTGCGGCAGAGGTCGCGATCGCGGCCGCACGGCGATTACGGAACATATTTTCCTCCAAGTGTCCCGAGATCCTCCGGGACCGATCCATACTTACCGAGCGCTGCGGACGACTCGGAGGGTGGACTCCACACGGGGAGTAAGTAAACAGGTGTAACTGGTCCCCTGTCCAGGGTTTGACAAAACTGCTCACAGTTACTGACTAGTACACATTTCAGATCGTTTCCCTGCATAACAAAAAGCGCTCCCGGACCGAAGTCCGGGAGCGCTCTTCAGGGTTTCGGCTCAGCGCTGGATCATCGCTGGGCGACCATGGTCGGGGTGATCGGGGACGGCAGCGCCGTCTCACCCTCCAGGTACTTGTCCACGGCGGACGCGCACGCGCGGCCCTCGGCGATGGCCCACACGATCAGCGACTGACCGCGGCCCATGTCACCGGCGACGAAGACGCCGGGCACGGTGGTGGCCCACTCCTTGTCGCGCATGACATTTCCGCGCTGGTCGTAGCCCACGCCCAGGCCCTCGAGCAGACCGTTCTTCTGCGGTCCGACGAAGCCCATGGCCAGCAGCACCAGGTCCGCCTCGAGGGTGAAGTCGGTGCCCTCGACCTTCTCGAAGCGACCGTTGACCATCGACACCTCGTGCGCCTGCAGCCCGGTGACCTTGCCGTCGGCGCCGACGAAACGCTCGGTGTTGACGGAGAACACGCGCTCGCCGCCCTCCTCGTGAGCCGAGGAGACGCGGTACATCAGCGGGTAGGTCGGCCACGGGGTCGAGGTGGCCCGCTGCTCCGGCGGACGCGGCATGATCTCGAACTGGTGGATCGTCTCCGCACCCTGCCGGTGCGAGGTGCCCAGGCAGTCGGCGCCGGTGTCACCGCCACCGATGATGACGACCTTCTTGCCACGCGCGTGGATGCGCGGCAGGCCGTCCTCGTCGGTGATCGGGTCGCCCAGCTGCACCCGGTTGGCCAGTGGCAGGAACTCCATGGCCTGGTGGATGCCGTCCAGATCGCGGCCCGGGATCGGCAGGTCACGCGCGATGGTGGCGCCACCCGCGAGCACGGCCGCGTCGAACTGCTCACGCAGCTGCTGGGCCGTGATGTCCACGCCCACGTTCACGCCGGTCTTGAAGATGGTGCCCTCGGCCTCCATCTGCGCGATGCGGCGGTCGATGAAGCGCTTCTCCATCTTGAATTCCGGGATGCCGTAGCGCAGCAGGCCGCCGATGCGGTCGTCGCGCTCGAACACGGTCACGGTGTGGCCGGCCCGGGTCAGCTGCTGGGCGGCGGCCAGGCCCGCGGGGCCGGAACCGACGACCGCGATGCGCTTGCCGGTCAGGCGGGTCGGGTAGACCGGGGTCACCCAGCCCTCGTCGAAACCGTTCTCGATGATCTCGACCTCGACCTGCTTGATGGTCACCGGATCCTGGTTGATGCCCAGGACGCAGGACGCCTCGCACGGAGCCGGGCACAGGCGGCCGGTGAACTCCGGGAAGTTGTTGGTCGCGTGCAGCCGATCGAACGACTCCTTCCACGCGCCCTTGTACACCAGGTCGTTCCACTCGGGAATCAGGTTCCCGAGCGGACAGCCGTTGTGGCAGAACGGGATACCGCAGTCCATGCAGCGGCTGGCCTGCTTCTGCAGGGTCTCGTGGGAGAACTTCTCCTCGTAGACCTCTTTCCAGTCCAGCAGTCGCAGCGGAACCGGACGGCGCTTGGGCAGTTCCCGGGAAGTGTGCTTCAGGAAGCCTTGTGCGTCACCCATTTACGAACTCCTGACTAATGCGCAGCGCGCACGGAACAACGACAGTGGTGCTGCGTTGCACCGCCAGAGTGAGGTCAGCCACGAGCTGCCTCGAATGGTCACAGCGCCTCGTCGACATAAGGGCGAAGTTACCCACGCGCCGCCTTGAAGGATTACAGCGCCTCGTCGACATGGGTGCGAAGTTACCCACGCGCCGCCTCCATGATCGCCTCGTCGACATTCCGGCCGGCCTTCTCGGCCTCGGAGATGGCGAGCAGGACCTTCTTGTAGTCGCGCGGCATGACCTTCACGAACTTGGTCACCTGCTGCGACCAGTCGCCCAGGATCTTGTCGGCGACAGCCGATCCGGTCTCGTCGCGATGCTGGCCGACGATGTCGTGCACGATCTGCGCGTCCTCGGCCGACAGCTGCTCGAGGTCGACCAGCTCGGTGTTGAGGTTGGCCTCGAAGCTGCCGTTCGGGTTGTAGACGTAGGCGATACCGCCCGACATGCCGGCGCCGAAGTTGCGGCCGGTCTCGCCGAGGATGACCACGCGACCACCGGTCATGTACTCGCAGGCGTGGTCGCCCACACCCTCGACGACCGCGGTGGCGCCCGAGTTGCGGACGGCGAAGCGCTCGCCGGCCACACCGCGCAGGAACGCCTGGCCGCTGGTGGCGCCGAACAGGATCACGTTGCCCGCGATGATGTTCTGCTCCGCGATGAACGCCTCCGGCGCGTCATCGGACGGGCGCACCGTGATGCGGCCACCCGAAAGACCCTTGCCGACATAGTCGTTGGCGTCGCCGACCACCCGCAGGGTGATACCGGCCGGGACGAACGCACCGAACGAGTTACCGGCGGAACCGGTGAACGTGATGTCGATGGTGTTGTCCGGCAGGCCGACTCCGCCGTAGAGCTTGGTGACCTCGTGGCCGAGCATGGTGCCGACGGTCCGGTTCACGTTCGTGATCTTGGATTCGAACTTGACCGGCTTGCCGCGCTCCAGCGCGTCCGCGGACTGCGCGATGAGCTCGTTGTCCAGCGCCTTGTCCAGGCCGTGGTCCTGGTCCTTGGTGCGGCGGCGGTCCTGGAACATGAACGCCGTCTCGACGTCGTCCAGGATCGGCGACAGATCCAGCTTGGCGGCCTTCCAGTGCGCCTTGGCGGCGGTGGTGTCGAGCAGGTCGACCCGGCCGATGGCCTCGTCCAGGGTCCGCAGACCCAGCGACGCCAGCAGCTCCCGCACCTCTTCGGCGATGTAGAGCATGAAGTTCTCGACGAACTCCGGCTTGCCGGTGAAACGCTCACGGAGAACCGGGTTCTGGGTGGCGACGCCGACGGGGCAGGTGTCGAGGTGGCAGACGCGCATCATGATGCAGCCCGAGACCACCAGCGGAGCGGTCGCGAAACCGAACTCCTCGGCGCCCAGCAGTGCGGCGATCATGACGTCGCGACCGGTCTTCATCTGACCGTCGACCTGGACCACGATGCGGTCGCGCAGACCGTTGAGCAGCAGGGTCTGCTGGGTCTCGGCGAGGCCGAGCTCCCAGGGACCACCCGCGTGCTTCAGCGAGGTCAGCGGCGACGCACCGGTACCACCGTCGTGGCCGGAGATGAGCACCACGTCGGCATGCGCCTTGGAGACACCCGCGGCGACGGTGCCGACGCCCGGCTCCGCGACCAGCTTCACGTGAATCCGCGCCTGCGGGTTCGCGTTCTTCAGGTCGTGGATCAGCTGGGCCAGATCCTCGATCGAGTAGATGTCGTGGTGCGGCGGCGGCGAGATCAGGCCGACGCCCGGCGTCGAGTGCCGGACCTCGGCGACCCACGGGTACACCTTGTGGGCCGGCAGCTGGCCACCCTCACCGGGCTTCGCGCCCTGCGCCATCTTGATCTGGATGTCGGTGCAGTTGGTCAGGTAGTGCGCGGTCACACCGAAGCGACCCGAGGCCACCTGCTTGATCGCGGACCGGCGCCAGTCGCCGCCCTCCTCGGGCTCGAAACGCGCCGGGTGCTCGCCGCCCTCACCGGAGTTGGAGCGGCCACCGAGGCGGTTCATGGCGATGGCCAGGGTCTCGTGGGCCTCGGCCGAGATGGAGCCGTAGCTCATCGCACCGGTCGAGAAGCGCTTCACGATCTCCGACGCCGGCTCGACCTCGTCGATCGAGATCGGGTGGCGGTGCTCGGACTTGAACTTGAACAGACCACGCAGCGAGGCGAGACGCTCCGACTGGTCGTCGACCAGCTTCGTGTACTCCTTGAAGACCTTGTACTGGCCCGAGCGGGTGGCGTGCTGCAGCTTGAACACCGTGTCCGGGTTGAACAGGTGGTACTCGCCCTCACGACGCCACTGGTACTCGCCGCCGATCTCGAGCTCGCGGTGCGCGCGCTCGTTGCGGTTCTCCAGGAACGCGACCCGGTGCCGCTGCGCGACCTCGTCCGCGATGTCGTCCAGGCCGATGCCGTCCAGCGGCGACTTCAGACCGGTGAAGTACTCGTTCACCAGCTCCTGCGCCAGGCCGACGACCTGGAACAGCTGGGCGCCACGGTAGGAGGCGATGGTGGAGATGCCCATCTTGGACATCACCTTCAGCACACCCTTGCCGGCGGCCTTGTTGTAGTTGTAGACGGCCTTTTTGAAGTCGGCCGCGTGATCGCCGGTGCTGCCCGGCATCTGCAGCGCGCCGCGCTCCAGCATGTCCTCGATGGACTCGAAGGCCATGTACGGGTTGATGGCCGCCGCGCCGAAGCCGACCAGCATGGCCATGTGGTGCACCTCGCGGGCGTCACCGGCCTCGATGACAAGGCCGACCTTGGTGCGGGTGCGCTCCCGGACCAGGTGGTGGTGCACCGCGGCGGTCAGCAGCAGCGACGGGATCGGGGCCAGCTTCTCGTTGGACTCGCGGTCGGACAGCACGATGATGCGCGCGCCGCCGTCGATGGCCGCCGAGACCTGACGCTGCACGGCCTCGAGGGCCTTGCGCAGCCCCTTGCCGCCCTTCTTGACCGGGTACAGGCCGTGCACCACGACCGAACGCAGTTCGGGACGCGAGCCGTCGTCGTTGATGTGGACCAGCTTGGAGAGCTCGTCGTTGTCCAGGATCGGCTGGGTCAGGGTGATCTGACGACAGGACTCCGGTCCCGGGTTCAGCAGGTCGGCCTCCGGGCCGATCATGCTGCGCAGCGAGGTCACGACCTCTTCGCGGATGGCGTCCAGCGGCGGGTTGGTGACCTGCGCGAACAGCTGCGAGAAGTAATCGAACAGCAGACGCGGCCGCGCCGACAGCACCGCGATCGGGGTGTCGGTGCCCATCGAGCCGAGCGCCTCGCCACCGGTCTGCGCCATCGGCGAGACCAGCAGGTTCAGTTCCTCGGTGGTGTAGCCGAAGATCTGCTGACGGATCAGCACGCGGTCGTGCGACATGTGCACGTGCGGGCGGTCGGGCAGGTCGCTCAACTTGGTCGGGCCCTCGTCCAGCCACTGCTGGTACGGGAACTCGGCGGCCAGCGAGGACTTGACCTCGTCGTCGCTGATGATGCGGCCCTGCGAGGTGTCGACCAGGAACATGTGGCCGGGCTGCAGGCGCTTCTTGTAGACGACCTTGGCCGGGTCGATGTCGAGCACGCCGACCTCGGAGGCCAGCACGACCAGACCGTCCTCGGTGACCCAGATGCGGCCGGGGCGCAGACCGTTGCGGTCCAGCACCGCGCCGACGACCGTGCCGTCGGTGAAGCACACCGAGGCCGGGCCGTCCCAGGGCTCCATGAGGAAGGAGTGGTAGCGGTAGAAGGCGCGCTGCTCCGGGGTCATGGACTCGTGGCGCTCCCACGCCTCCGGAATCATCATGAGCACGGCGTGCGGCAGACTGCGGCCGCCCAGGTGCAGCAGTTCGAGCACCTCGTCGAAGCGCGCGGTGTCCGAGGCGCCGGGGGTGCAGACCGGGAAGATCTTCTCCAGGCGGTTGTTGCCCGCGTGGTCGGTGCCGAACACGTTGGAGTTCAGCAGCGCCTCACGCGCCCGCATCCAGTTCTCGTTGCCGGAGACGGTGTTGATCTCACCGTTGTGGGCGACGCGCCGGAACGGGTGCGCCAGCGGCCACGACGGGAAGGTGTTGGTGGAGAAGCGCGAGTGCACGATGCCCAGCGCCGACTCGACCCGGTCGTCCTGCAGGTCCAGGTAGAACGCCCGCAGCTGCGGGGTGGTGAACATGCCCTTGTAGACGAAGGTCTCGCCGGACAGGCTCGGGAAGTAGACCGACTCCTTGCCGGTCGCGCCCTCGCCGGCGCCCGACTTGCCGAGCTCGTGCTCGATGCGCTTGCGGATGACGTAGGCGCGACGCTCCAGGTCCATGCCGGACAGCTGCTCGGCGCCACCCTTGGGCGAGGCGATGAAGATCTGCCGGAAGGTCGGCATGGCGTCACGCGACAGCGCGCCCAGCGACGACCCGTCGATCGGGACCTCGCGCCAGCCGAGGACCTCGAGGCCCTCCTCGCGCACGATCTTCTCGACGCCGTACCCGGCGCGGGCGGCCTCGCGGCGAGCCTGCGGCAGGAAAGCGATACCGGTGGCGTACGAACCTTCGGCGGGGAGCTCGAAGTCGACGACAGCACGGAAGAACTTGTCCGGGAGCTGGATCAGGATGCCCGCGCCGTCACCCGAGTTGGGTTCGGCACCGGCGGCACCACGGTGCTCCAGGTTCAGCAATGCCGTAATAGCCTTGTCGACGATGTCGCGGCTGCGGCGGCCGTGCATGTCGACGACGAATGCGACACCACAGGCGTCGTGTTCATTCGCCGGGTCATAGAGCCCGATGGGTCCAGGGGACCTGTGGCCAGGAAGTTGCGTCATGCCTCTGCCTTCACAAAAAACAGGCCTTCGAAGAATGCGGCCTTCGTCGAACGCCTCCGGTCTGGACTGCGTCCGGACGTTCGGAGACCAGCGGCGCTGATGGTCATTCCGTGCAGTCAACTTTGCAGTTGTCCACCCGCTTCGATTACCTAGTCGGGTGCTCGGTGGTAACGGAACCCTTACGTCTTCGCTACACACCGCGCAGTTCTCGCCCGCTAGGCTGAGCACCGATCGGGCCTCTGACCGTATGGGGAGATGTGCCGAATTGTGTAGTTCGGCGTAAGAGCAAACGATAAGTCAGGACTTGAGCCCAACCAACTTAGGTTGTACTAATTCCAGGTTCTAGCTGGGCTTCTTCATGGGTCCTCCAACACACGCGCGTTCTCCAGTGTAAGGCAGGGGTGCACGTGCGTTTCAGTTGAGTTCACCACTGCATCGCACGCACGCGAGGACTCCGGCCGGGCGGTCCAGCGCAGCTCCAGACTGCCTCTCACCTGCAATGAATCAGATTTCCCCACAACGGGATCCGGCAAACCGGGCATTGGCGGGCTAACTTTCCGGACAAGTTCCGTCGCCGCGGCGGCCGTCCGGGAGACATGGGCAGGTAACCTGCGGACCGTACGGAATTTTTCCTGAATGTGGGATTCAGCACACGTTCAGCAAACCGTAAATCCGCCTCTCAGCCGCGTTTTCCGTGCCATCCGAGCCGGTCCGCACGTGATCAACACCACGTCACATGCCCGAAACGCGGCACTGTGAGCCTGGCCACAACCCAGCCGCCGCGGTCGATGGAACAGCCGTACGCCTGTCACGCTGAGACAACGAATCAGCGACGGTTTCGAGAAGCCGAATCACCCGGGACTCAGAGGATGTGAACTCCCATGACCGTTCACCATGTCCCCAGGTCCGCCGGGCTCGGCGCCTTGCTGGTCTGGCTGGGCGGCGCACAACCGCAGCTCACCGACGGGCCCGAGCGCGGCGGCTACACCGTCACCGGCGCCGTGGTGGCGCTGTTCGCGGGCACCGCGGGCGCCGTCACGGCCGCGGCGACGGGAGCGGCGCGCTGGCCGGTCATCGCCATCGTGGCGGTCGCGCTCATCGCGACCGTACTGATGGGGGCCATCACCCGGGCGCTGGCCACCGCCGCCACGCCCGATCGCCGGGAGAATCGCCGGGCGATAGCCGAATTCGGCGTCCGCATCGCGGTGGCAGTGCTCGCCGGGGTGATGATCGCCGAATTGGCCTGCACCATCCTGTTCTCCGGCACCGTGAACCGGCTGCTCGACGAATCCGCCCAGCACGCAGTGGAATCCGCGCCGGCCGTGGTCACCGCGCGCACCGAGCTGGAGCAGGCCAGGACCGATCGCACCGCGCTGGACCAGCAGATCAGCAAGGCGCAGAACGACGTCACCAACGCGCTGATCATCGCGCGCTGCGAATTCAACCCGGCGGCGGACTGCCCGCAGAACATGATCACCCGCGTGCCCGGGCGCGGTCCCGAGGAGCGCACCGCCAACCAGATGCTCGACGACGCCCGCAACCAGCTCAGCGCGGCGCAGGGCAAGGTCGACGGGCTCGACGCCAAGGTCACCGAGAAGGACAGGGCGCTCGCGACGGCCCGCAAGGCCGCCTACACCGACGGCGACCGCGGGCTCGGGGCGCGCTGGGTGGCCATGAACGACTACACCACCGGACATTTCGGGCCGTTCGTGTTGCGGCTCGCGGTGTCCGTGCTCATGATCGTGCTGGCCCTGCTGCCACTGCTGCTGCGGTGGTGGCGGGGTGAGACGGCGTTCGACCGCACCGTCGCGGTACGTACCGCCACCGACCGCATCGACCAGGCCGCCGCCACCGCCATCGCGGTCAAACAGGCCGAGGTACGCGTGGAGACCGAGAGCCTGCGCGCCGAACAACAACTCACCGCCGCGCGGCTGGCCGCACATGCCGACACCGCCATCGACCGGGAACGGCAGCGCATCCGCATCATCGCCGCCATCGGCAGTTTCGAGATCGGCATCACCGAGCCCACTCAGCGCGCGATCGCCGAATTCGACAATGCCACCAGACATGAACTCCCCGCCGGCCCGGCCGGGGATCGAAAGGACAGCACCGTGTCCCAGGAGGGGATCGTGACACAGTCGCCGAACCTGCCCGCCCAGCTCACCTCCGGGGCCCTGGCCCCCGCACCGCAGGGTGGGGCGCTCGTCCCCGCCGTGCCGGTCGCACAGCCCGCGGACAAGGGTGGGGGGCTGGAACTTCCGATCATCGGGACGGTGCCGTTCACCGACACCGCCGCCCGCTGGATCCGTCCGCTGGTGCCGTCCTTCGTGGCCAATGCCATCGACACCGCCACCCACCCGCTGCGCACCGTGCGGCAGGCGTTCGAGGAGGCCGAGGAGATCACCTTCACGCTGCGCCGCACGCGCAAGGTCACGGTGGATTCCCAGGATTCGGCGCAGCAGCACCAGCAGGCCTACGCCCAGCCGCAGTACGGCTACCTCCCGCAGGGCGCCCCGCAGCAGGTGCATGCCCAGCGGGTGGCCGCGAGCGTGGTGGATCAGCCCTACGCCCAGTACCCCTCCTACTCGGCCCTCCCCCAGGGCCAGGTGGTGGACCCCGGCTATCCCCTGCCCTCGGGTCCGCAGCACGATGCGCTGGCGGCACGCCGCAACCCCGAACTCGACTACCGCAGCCCGCGCGAACTGCCGCCGGGCAGGGGCCAGGAGTAGCCTTCCGAAACCCGCTGTGGCCCGGAATGTTTCACGTTGAACACGGAAACATCCGGGCCACAGCCTTGTCGATCACGCCGCCGGCGACTTCCGCGTCGCCGAGCGGTAGGCGACGACAGCGGTCAGGACCAGGATGGCCGCCGTGGAGGTGGCCGCCAGGTGGATGCCGCTGACGAAGGCGGAGTGCGCCGAGGTCAGCAGTTCCCCGGCCGCGGGTTGCGGTAGGGCGCGGGCGGTTTCGATCGCGCCGCCCAGCGACTCGCGGGCCGCGTCCGCGTGACCGGACGGGACGTGCGTCAGGTCCAGACCGTGGCGGAAGGCGGCCATGACAGCACTGCCCAGCACGGCCACGCCGAGGGCGATGCCCATCTCCATGGCCGTCTCCGAGATGGCGGCGGCATTGCCGGCGCGCGCCTCGGGCGCGGTGCTGACAATCATGTCGGCCGAGACCGTCAGTGCCACGCCCTCGCCCAGGCCGATCAGCAGGAAGCCGACGATGAACGGGGTCACCGAGCCCGAAGGATCGGTGGGCAGCAGCCAGTAGAGGCCCGCGCCGATCGCGACGGTCACCAGCGAGCCCGCGAGCACCGTCGCCGCACGCCAGTAGCGGACCAGCCAGGCTGCGGCCAGCGCACCCAGCATGGAGCCGATGGTGCCCGGAATCAGCAGCAGACCGGCCTCCAGCGGCGACTTGCCCAGCACCAGCTGCAGGTACTGCGAGCCGAAGAACAGCACGCCGGCCAGCGCGAACACCGACAGCAGGTTGGTGAACACCGCGGCCCGGAAAGCCGGCAGCCGGAACAGGTCCAGGTCGATGAGCGGGGCGGACAGGCCGCGCTGCCGGCGCACGAACACCACGCCCGCGACCACGCCGACACCGGCGCTGATCAGCAGGTTCAGGCTCGGGCCGTGGGCCGCGAACTCCTTGACCGCGTACACGATCGGAATCAGGGCCAGCATGGACAGGCCGGCGCTGATCAGGTCGAAGCGGCCGGGGTTGGGGTCGCGCGACTCCGGTACCAGGACCGGGGCCAGGACCAGCAGCAGTGCCATGACCGGCAGGTTCACCAGGAAGACCGAACCCCACCAGAAGTGCTCGAGCATCCAGCCGCCCAGCAGCGGGCCGAAGGCCGCGCCGGAAGCGGCCATGGCGCCCCAGACCGAGATGGCGAGGGTGCGCTGGCGTGCGTCGGCGAACATGGACCGGATCAGGCCCAGTGTGGCGGGCATCAGGGTCGCACCGGCGACACCCTGCAGAACTCGCGCGGCAATGAGCATCTCGGGGTTGACCGCCCAGGCCGCGACGGCCGAGGCCAGGGCGAACCCGGCCGCGCCGATGAGCAGCAGCCGTCGGCGGCCGATGCGGTCGCCGACGGTGCCCATGGTGACCAGCAGGCCCGCGAGCACGAACGAGTAGACGTCGATGATCCACAGCAGCTGCGGCGTGGTGGGCGCGAGGTGCGCGCTGATGGCCGGGACCGCCAGGTCGAGCACGGTGGCGTCGACCGAGATCAGCAGCAGTGCGAGTGCGAGGACGCCGAGCCCGGCCCAATCCCTGGGCCGGGCCTTCGGCGGCACCGCGGTGGGGCGCCGGTCGATGGTCACGGGAGTTCCGGAGCGTGCGGTCGCGTGGGTGCTCATGAGTTTTCTCTCTGGGTAGTGAACCGTCCAGACGGTACAGTAGCATTCTGAACCGTCCAGACGGTACAGTCAACCGTCGTGACCACACGTGATCCCGCCGGCACCCGCGACCGGATCCTCGACGCGCTCGAAACCCTGCTGCTCGACAAGGGTCTGTCCCAGGTGACCCTGGACAACGTGGCCGCCACCGCGGGCGTCTCCAAGGGCGGGCTGCTCTATCACTTCAAGAGCAAGGACGCACTGCTCGCCGGACTGCTCCGCCGCGTCACCGACCGGGCCGACCAGCAGGTGAGAACCGCGGTGGCACAGGGGCGCTCGGTGGCCGAGTGGTATCTGCAGGCCCCGCATCCCGAGGACGACGCCGACGCCGTCGAGCTCGCCCTCTACCGATCGATGCTGGCCGCCATGCGGAGCGTCGACGCGCCGCAGGACGCCGCGCAGGCGGAGACCGACCGGGCCCTCACCGAGGTGATGGGGTCCTGGAAGACGGCCCTGGACAACGAGATCGAGGATCCGGTGCGGGCCGAGATCGTGCGCCTGGTCGGCGACGGCGTCTACCTGCGCGCCCTGCTGGGCCTGCCGCCGATCGAACCCGAGCTCTACCGCCGGGTCGTGGCCCGGCTGCTGGAGACGGGCGCACCCCCCGCCTGACACCCGGGGTGCGAAGTTGGCCGCCCGGACGCGCATCGGGCGACCGAAGACTCTGGTCCGGATAGACTCGGCCGCGTGTTGCCGACCGCCGCCGACTCCGTCGGTTCGCCGACCGGCTCGGTGGGGGAACCGACTTCTACCGAACCGGTGGTTGTGCCGATTCGCCCGATGCAGTTCCGCGAACTGCTCGACCTCCCGTTCGCGCTGATCCAGGCGCGGATCAAGACCCTGGCGGGCCTGCTCGGCGTCGCCGTGCTGATCGCCTCGGTGGTGGCCGTGGCGGGCACGGTGGTCGCGGCCGTGGCCAGCGGGAATTCCTACCGCGGCACCCTCTGGGGCGCGGTGCTGGTCACCCTGCTGTGCGCCTGGTCGGTCCGCTTGTTCGTCCGCGGGGTGACCGTGCCGATCGGGTTGGCGGTCGTGTACCGCAGGCCGGCGACCTGGCGCGGAGCGCTGCGGCGGCTGGCCGCGGAAGCCGGTCCGCTGCTCGGCTATCAGGTGATGTACACGCTCATCGGTCTCGGCGTGCTGGCCGTCGGCACTCCCCTGCTCTTCACCGTGCCGCCCGCGGTGATCTGGCTGGCCTGGCTGCGCGGGCGGCGATTCACGCTGGTGCCCACCATCTTCGATCAGTCGGCCACCTACAGCGTGGCGGCGCGACGCGCGAAACTGCTTGCGGGCGGCACGGAATGGCAGCTGGTCGGGCTGTGGCTGTACCTGCGCGGGCTGCTGCTCGTGCTGCTGGTGCCGCTGCTGGCACTGCCGCAGTTCACCGCCGAATACTCCGGCACCCGCCGCTGGACGGTGACGGTGCTGATCATCACCGCCACCCTGCTCATAGTGGCGGTCGCGGAGCTGGTCGAGTCCTCGACGCAGGTCGTCACCTACGTCGACCGGCGCTGCCGCCGCGAGGCGTGGGACATCCGGGTGCCCGGCGGGAGCGGCCGATGACCGGAACCGACCGGGTGCCCGGGCCGGAGATCGCCGGTGCCGCACCGAATCTCGTCGGCGCGGCTCCGCCCGAGCCCGCCCTGGGTCCGGCCGCCGCGCACCTCGCCGCGGCCGAGGAGGCCGCCCGGCGGGGCGATTTCGGTGCCGCGCTGCGCGAGCGGTACCGCGCCGTCACCCGCGGGCTGGAGCAGCGCGGCATCCTCGACGAGGAGCGGGCGCGCACGGCACAGGAAACCGCGCGGGCCGCCACCACGGCGATCCCCGACGCGGGAGAACTGCCCTCGGCGGCACACAGTTTCGACGAGGTCGTCTACGGCGGCCGCTATGCCACCGAGGCGGAGTACCGGCAGCTTGAACACGCCGACCGGTACTCGATCGCGCCGCCGCCCAAGGCCGGCCCGGCCGAGATAACCGAGCGGCGCCTGACCCGTAAGGCCAAGGTCGCCAAGGAGAAGAAGGACCGCGAGCGCGCGGAACTGCCACAGCTGCTGAAGGATTGGCGCTTCTGGGCCGCGGTCGTGGCCGTACTGGCTGTTGTGGTGCTGGTGTACGTGCTCACCCATGCCGGGTCCGGGCCACCAACGCCACCGTCGAATCCGCCGAGCCCGCCCAACCGGCCGGATGTGCCGCCGCCGAACTTCGGCGCGGGCAGCGACTCCATCTTCGAGCAGCTGCCGGGCCGGCTGGCCTTCGGTGGCCTGCAGTTCCTCATCGCCTGGGTCGTCGTGCTGTGGTGGCGCGGCCGCCGCCGCGGCGCCATCGTGCGCGAACCGCTGCCGGTGGAGGCCCCGGCCCACGAGCTGCTCGCCGGACAGGCCGGGCTGTACCGCAAATCCCGCGATCACGAGCACGTGGCCGCCAAACTGCGGGCGGCGTCGCTGCGCCGGCTGCGGCCCGCGCTCGGCGTCACCGCCGACACCCCGGCGGAGCTGGTGGTCGGGTCCATCGCGGCCCGCACCGGCACGGACCCGGCCGTCATCCGTGCCGCCCTGTACGACCCGGTCGCCGATCGGGTCGCCCTGGAACTCGTGGCCGCACAACTCGAATGGATCGAAGCGGAGGTCTTGTGACCGAACTCTCCCAGGACGTCGTGGACACCAACCACGCGCCCACCGCCCAGGACGCCCAGCAGGCGCTGCTGGCGCTGCGCGCCGAAATCGGCAAGGCGGTGGTCGGCAACGACCACGCCGTCATGTTCCTGGTGCTGGCGCTGCTGTGCCGCGGCCACGTGCTGCTGGAAGGCGTTCCGGGCGTGGCCAAGACGCTGCTGGTGCGCGCCCTGGCCACGGCGCTGGATCTGGAGCACGCCCGTATCCAGTTCACCCCCGACCTGATGCCGGGCGATGTGACCGGATCGCAGATCTACGATCCGCACTCGGCCGAGTTCACCTTCCGCCGCGGCCCGGTGTTCACCAACCTGCTGCTGGCCGACGAGATCAACCGCACCCCACCGAAGACGCAGTCGGCGCTGCTGGAATCCATGGAGGAGCGCCAGGTTTCGGTGGACGGCGTGCCGCGGCCGCTGCCGGATCCGTTCGTCGTGATCGCCACCCAGAATCCGATCGAGCAGGAGGGCACCTATCCGCTGCCGGAGGCGCAGCTGGACCGGTTCCTGTTCAAGGTCGACGTCCAATTGCCCGGGCGCGATGACGAATTCCGCATCCTGCAGCGACACGCGGCGGGCTTCGACCCGCGGGATCTGAACGCCGCCGGACTGCGCCCGGTGGCCGGTCCCGCGCACATCGCGGCCGCCCGGGCCGCCGTCGCGCAGGTGGCCATCAGCCCCGAGGTGCTGGCGTACACCGTGGACCTGTGCCGGGCCACCCGGACCTCCCCGGCCGTGGCGCACGGCGCGTCCACCCGCGGCGCGACCGCGCTGATGGCGGCCGCGCGGGCCTTCGCCTGGCTGAACGGGCGCGCCTATGTGGCACCCGACGATGTGAAAGCCGTTGCGACGACAGTGCTCCGGCACCGGCTGCACCTGCGGCCCGAACACGAGGTGGAGGGCGTCACCGCCGAGGGCGTGCTGGCCTCGCTGCTGATGTCCGTCCCCGTTCCGGTGTAGGCCGTGGTCGTCACCGGCCGGCTGGCCGCCGCGGCGGTGCTCGCGGCCCTGTTCGTCACGCTGGCGCTGCCCTCGTGGCTGGGTGTGCTGCTCGCCACCCTGACGCTGGTCGCGCTGATCGCGGCCGACCTGCTGCTGCTGGGATCGCCGGGGGCGCTGGAGCTTTCGCGGGCCCCCGTCACGACGGTGCGCACCGGTCGCAGCATCGACGTGGAGCTGGCGGTGCTCAACGGTGGCTCCCGGCCGGTGCGCGGCACGCTGTGGGACGACTGGCCGCCCAGCGCGCACGCCCGCCATCGCACCCACGCCCTGAACCTGCCGCCCAACACCAGGATTCGGCTGCGCACCGAACTGACGCCCGGCTATCACGGCGACCGGGTGGCCGGCCCGGTGACACTGCGTCTGCTGGGCCCGCTCGGCATGGCCGGCCGCCAGGTGCGGCGCGAGGTCCCGGCTCGGCTGCGCGCGCTGCCGGCGTTCCGCAGTGAGCGGCTGCTGGCCTCCAAGGTCCGGCAACTGCAGCATCTGGAGGGCCGCAACATCACCACGATTCGCGGGCAGGGCACCGAATTCGATTCGTTCCGTGAGTATGTCGCGGGCGACGATGTGCGCACCATCGACTGGCGCGCCACCGCCCGCGCCAATGACGTGCTGGTGCGCACCTGGCGTCCGGAACGCAACCGGCACGTGGTCATGCTGCTGGACACCGGGCGGGTGAGCGCCGGCCGGGTCGGCAACGGCACCCGCCTGGACGCCACCATCGAGGCGGCCCTGCTGCTGGGCGGGCTGGCCGCCTCCGGCGGCGACTCGGTGGATCTGCTGGCCTACGACCGCCGGCTGCGCACCGAGGTGCGCGGCATCGGCGGAAAGCGCTTGCAGATCAAGCTGATGCACGCGCTCGCGGGGCTCACGCCCGAACTGGTCGACACCGACTATCAGGGCGTGCTGCGCGCGACGCTGCAGCGCGCCCGGCGCCGCAGCCTGGTGGTGTGGTTCACCCATCTCGACGCCGCCACCGTGCAGGAGGGCCTGCTACCGGTATTGCCGGTGCTGACCGAGCGGCATCGGGTGCTGGTGGTCGCGGTGACCGATCCGGAGGTGGCGGCCGCCGCCACCCGACGCTCCGGCCCGGACGACCTCTATGCCGCGGCTGCCGCCGAGAATGTCATCGCCGAGCACGCGGTGGCCCGGGAGACGCTGCGCCGCATGGGCGTCCGTGTCATCGCCGATGCACCCGACCGGCTGCCGGAAGCGCTGGCCGACGAATACCTGGAACTCAAACGGACCGGAGCGTTGTAACCGGCACGGCCGTCGGGTACTGCCGCACGAAGGGCGGGGGCGGGATGGCCCGACGCTGCCGCTCGGCCAGCACCGCGCCCAGGATCTGCAGCGGCGGATAGCCGTTCGGCGGCAGCGTGCGCAGGCTCGTGCACACCGCGATGACCAGTGTCCGGCCCAACCGGTCCTGGACCTCCGGGGTCAGGGTGCGGAACCGCAACAGGTACTGACGCGTCGACAGCGCCAATTCGTCGGAGAGACCGGACAATTCGAGCTGCCGCGCCCAGCCCGCCAGCCAGGGCGGCGGCGCGGCCAGCGCGGCGAAGGGCAGCCGGCTGCGGTCGTGCACCACGACGGTGCCCGCCAGCACGTCCCCGACCCGCCGGGCCTGGGGCGAGCACAGCGACACCACGACGGCGATCAGCCCGGTGCCCATGATCCAGAAGTCGACGATCCCCGCCAGTCCGCGGGTGACCGCGTGCCGGAAGTCGATGGGCCCGCCGTCGGCGCGCACCACGCGCAGCCCGACCGCCATCTTCCCCACCGAGCGCCCCCGCGAAAACGTCTCGAACAGCACCGGATAGCCGATCAGTGCGCTCACCATGGCCACCAGCACGGCGGCGTCGCGCCACGCGGAATCGGCGCCGATCCCCACCAGCAGCGCCTCGAACAGCAACGCCAGCACCGTTCCGATCACGGCCTGCAGCAGCAGGTCGAGCAGGAAGGCCGCGGCCCGCGTGGGGATCCGCGCGATCGGCAGCTCGACGGCCACGGCTTCGCCGGTGGTGAACAGTGCAGTGTCCAATTGCCCTTCGCTTCGCTCCGGGCGGGTTCGCGGCCCTGGAGGTCTCGTTCTTCCCTCCCTGCGCTCCTCCGCTTCGCTCCCCCGCTCCGCTCGGTCCAGAACGAGACGGGCCGCGAACCTCCTCGGCTTGCTCAGCCAGGCGGAAACACGATGGATAGCATTCTGTCAGCCATAGCGCAGGAGGGGTACTCATGGATCTGGACGCCTACACCTTTGTGCACAGGCCCTCCTGGGATCGGCTGGATCAGCTGGCCTCCCGGAGCAGGCGGCTCACCGGCGCGGAGGCCGACGAGTTGGTGCGGCTGTATCGCCTGGCGTCGCAGCAGCTGGCCCGGCTGCAGTCGCGCGAGGCGGATCCGGCGCTCATTGCCGGGCTGTCGGCGGTGCTGACCCGGGCGCGGGGCCGGATACTGAGCGCCCGCTTCGACACGCCGCGGGAGATCGCCTACTTCTTCACGCACCGGTTCCCGGCCGCCGTGTACCGGGCTTGGCCCTGGTGGCTGTCGGTGGCGACGGTGTTCCTGCTCGGGTCGGCGGGGCTGGCCGCGTGGGTGTCCCGGTCGGAGGCCGCGCGCCGGCATCTCGGCCTGGACACGGATACAGATGCCTTGACGCGGCCCGGTGGCGAATTCGAGACCTACTACTACGAGCATTCGCACGACGCCTTCGCCGCCAAGGTGTGGACCAACAACGCGTGGGTGTCGGCCATGGCGCTCTTCCTCGGAGTGCTCATCCTGCCCGCCGTCTACCTGTTGTCCATGAACGCCGTGAACCTCGGCATCAGTGCCGGGCTGATGGCGGGGGCGGGGCGGCTGGGCCCGTTCTTCGGCTGGATCCTGCCGCACGGAATGCTGGAGCTCACAGCCATTTTCGTGGCCGGCGGGGCGGGTCTGAAGCTGGGCTGGACGCTGATCGATCCGGGCCGGGAGAGCCGCCCGCAGGCGCTGGCGCGGCAGGGCCGGGCGACCGCGGTGATCGCGCTCGGGCTGGCGGGTGTGCTGCTGGTGTCGGGGTTTCTCGAGGGCTTCGTCACACCCAGCGGACTGCCCACGGCGGTCCGGGTCGGCATCGGCGCGCTGGCCGAACTCGGTTTCCTGGCTTATGTATTGGGGCGCGGCCGCGGTGCGGAGCGGGAGCAGGAGCGCCTGCTCTCGGCGCAGGAGGCGAGCGGTCGCCCGGAGCACATCACGGGCTATTCGATCGAGAAGGGTCCGGAACCGGTTGTTGGAGTGGCGACTTCGTAGTCGCGGTACCGTTCGGATTGATTTCCACTGGCCGCAGCGAGTCCGGCTCAGCTGCGGCCAGCGTTGCCGACGACTCTACACAATCGTTATGGCTACGCAACCTCCGACTTGCCCACCGGACATATGAGGCGACCAGGCGAAATGCCCTTTCCCAGTAGGGGACCCGACATGATCGCTAATTCTCCGCATACGCTTTGCGGGCGGTCTGCGGAGGGGTCCGAAACTATCCCCGCGGTCGCGTTTCGAGACCCCTTTCGAACCCTGGCGCGCGATGCGTTTCGAACCCCGTCAGTTGGTTTGCCAAAAACTCGCAAATTTTCCGCTCACCATCGGTTCAACCCCCGTTAAGCTGGCGTTTCGCCCCAGCTCAGACCGATTGCCCACCGATCACCCAAGGTCAAACAAACCTCAAGTTTGTTTCGAATGGCTTTCGCTAAATGATCATCAGGCACTGACGGACCTTAATCGGGCGCATACCCAACTCGACATCTTCTGGCAAACGATTTTCGCCCCCGCGAAGGCCCTGAAACGCCCCCCGGCAACGCCTCCGGCGGGTAACCCCGAACAGGGTGTGCGATCTTCGTCACATCTGTTGTGACCAGCGGCTTTTCGAGTCTCGCTGAGTGGAACCGACACCGTGCGGATTCGCGCCACGACCCCGCCTGCGCGGGCCGGCTCCGGGCGCCACACTGATGCCGATCCGACATCGCACTCCCGGCCCGGACGCCGAACCCGGACAGCAAAACGCCGAACCGGACACAGCCGAACCCGGACATGGAAGAAGGCCCCCGATCCGATTCGGATCGAGGGCCTTCCTCGTGGTGGGCGAGGGGGGACTTGAACCCCCACGTCCTTACGGACACTGGCACCTGAAGCCAGCGCGTCTGCCATTCCGCCACTCGCCCTGAGCGACGTGAAGAAACGTATCACGGGGTCTGCACCAAAACGAAATCGCCTGGTTATCGGGGGTACGGACAGGCGATCACCATCCACGGTCGACCCGGGAACCTCGGCTCGCCGCCAAGAGTTACAGGTGTGGACGATCGTGGATATCATGCAATCACCGTGTCCTTGCGGCGACACGCCATGTCCGCGTGTTGCTATTCAAGGACACATCGCGCACGTCACGCCGGTCGGAACAGATGACACGACGCACGCTCCCGCACCGGAGCGGCAGAACCCGAGAAGGGAGGGGGCATGGGAATTGTTTCCCGATTCGAACGCCGTCTCCAGGGGGCTGTCGGCGATGTCTTCGCCCGCGCCTTCGGCGGGAGCGTCGTGCCCCAGGAGGTCGAGGCCGCACTGCAGCGCGAGGCCGCCGACCACATCCAGGATCTCGGTGGTGGGCATCTGCTGGCTCCGAACAGCTATGTCATCACCGTCAACGAGTCGGATCTACGGCAGCTCGTCCAGGGCGAGGGACAGCCGGATCGCGATCTCGCCACGCAGGATTACGAGCTCACCAAGCGTGCTTTCGCCAAGCATCTGCAGGACTACATCCGCGAGCAAGGGTGGCAGACCTACGGTGAAGTACACGTGGAGTTCGAGGCATCCCCTACGCTGCACACCGGACAGTTCAGGACACGCGGCCGGGTCGATCCGGACGCGGGTGGGCGGGCAGGCCCGTCACCGGGACCTGGACGCCCACAACGACCCAACCCGCAACCAGGAGCTGGCCCCATGACGCAGAACTCAGGCTACGACCCAAGCCGTGAGCCCGCGGAGTCCGATCCGCGGAACCGCGGGTACGCGCCCCCGCCTGCGGGCCGTCAAGGTCAGCAGGGTTACGGCGAGTACGGCCGCGGTGGTCAGCAGGGCTACGAGCAGGGCGGCTACGGCCAGTCCGAGCAGGCCTACGGCGACTACCAGAACGGCTACGACTACAACCAGCAGGGCGGCGGTTACGGCCAGCAGCAGGGCGGCTACGCCGAGCAGGGCTACGGCCAGCAGCAGGGCTACGGCCAGTCCGAGCAGGCCTATGGTCAGCAGCAGGGCTACGCCGACCAGGGCTACGGCCAACAGCAGCACGGCTACGACCAGGCCTACAGCGAGCAGGGCGGCGGTTACGGCCAGCAGCAGGGCGGCTACGCCGACCAGGGCTACGGCCAACAGCAGCACGGCTACGACCAGGCCTACAGCGAGCAGGGCGGCTACGGCCAGCAGCAGGGCTACGCCGACCAGGGCTACGGGCAGCAGCAGGGCTACGGCCAGCAAGGCTACGACCAGTACCAGGAGCAGGCCGGCTACGGCGACGAGCAGGGATACGGACAGCAGCAGGGCTACGGTCAGCAGCAGGCCGGTTACGGCGCTGCGCCGGCACGCGGCGGCTCGGGTTACTCCGCCACGCTGCAGCTGGACGACGGCTCCGGCCGTACCTACCAGTTGCGCGAGGGCAGCAACATCATCGGCCGCGGGCAGGACGCGCACTTCCGGTTGCCGGATACGGGAGTTTCCCGGCGGCACATCGAGGTTCGCTGGGACGGCCAGACCGCGATGCTCTCGGACCTCGGTTCGACCAATGGCACGCTGGTCAACGGGTCTCCCGTCCAGGATTGGCAGCTCGCCGACGGGGATGTCATCCGCGCCGGACATTCCGAGATCCTGATCCGGATCGTCTGATCCCGTAAGCTCGCGGTGCAGGTCACGATATGGCTGGGAATTCCTCGGTCGTATCGTGATCGCAACCGGTCGACGGCCCTATGATGCTGCGAATACTCGCGGCGGACTCTGGCCGCGCTGACCAGCAACACACCGGTTGGGGGTCACGGAGCCACACCTCCGTAACTGCCCCGTACTTACGACACGGTCGAACAGGAGGTGGAGCACCGTGCAGGGATTGATCCTGCAATTGACCCGTGCGGGGTTCCTGCTGTTGTTGTGGCTGTTCGTGTGGGCGGTGCTCCGAACCCTGCGCAGCGATATCTACGCGGCTTCCGGCCTCCGGGTCGCGCCTCGGGCCGCAGGCGGTTCCGCGGTGCTCCCATCATTTCGCCGGGGCCAGAAGGGCGCCAAATATCTCGTGGTGACTCAGGGTTCTCTCGCCGGCACCCGCATCTCGCTCGGCACACAGCCGGTGCTGATCGGGCGGGCCGACGACTCCACACTGGTTCTCACCGACGACTACGCCTCCACCCGCCACGCGCGACTGTCTCCGCGCGGTGAGGATTGGTACGTCGAGGATCTCGGTTCCACCAACGGGACCTACCTCGACCGGTCGAAGGTCACCACTCCGGTCCGAGTTCCACTCGGCACCCCTGTCCGTGTCGGTAAGACAGTGATCGAGCTGCGATCGTGACACTTGTTCTCCGCTACGCAGCGCGCAGCGACCGTGGTCTCGTCCGAGCCAACAACGAGGATTCCGTCTACGCAGGTGCGCGACTGCTCGCGCTGGCGGACGGCATGGGCGGCCACGCCGCCGGTGAGGTCGCCTCGCAGCTGATGATCGCCGCCCTGGCGCATCTGGACGACGACGAGCCCGGCGACGATCTGCTGGGCAAGCTGAATCGTGCTGTGCACGAAGGCAATGCGGCCATCGCCGACCAGGTCGAGGAGGAGCCGGAACTCGACGGCATGGGCACCACGCTCACCGCCATCCTGTTCGCCGGGCGCAAACTCGGCCTCGCGCACATCGGCGACTCCCGCGCCTACATGCTCAGAGGCGGTGAGCTGGCCCAGATCACCCGCGACGACACCTTCGTGCAGTCGCTGGTGGACGAGGGGCGGATCACCCCGGAGCAGGCCCACACTCATCCCCAGCGCTCGCTGATCATGCGGGCGCTCACCGGCAACGAGATCGACCCCACCCTGGTGGTGCGGGAGGCGCGTGCCGGGGACCGCTATCTGCTCTGCTCAGACGGCCTCTCGGACGTGGTCAGCGACGAGACCATCGCCAACACGCTGCGCGAGGGCACCACCGACGAGTCGGCGGACCGGCTCATCGAATTGGCATTGCGCAGTGGCGGTCCCGACAACGTGACCGTGGTGGTCGCCGACGTCATCGATCTGGACTACGGCCAGAGCCACCCGATCGTGGCGGGCGCGGCCTCCGGCGAGGACGAGGACACTCCCCCGCCGAACACCGCCGCCGGCCGGGCCGCCGCCATGCGCCCGCCGCGCGCCACGCCGCGCCGCGCGGTGCCGCAGCCCGAACCCGAACCGCCCAAGAAGAGCCACAAGCTGCGCTGGCTGGCGCTGTCGCTGGCCCTGCTGGTGGCGGTGGGCGCGGGACTCACCGTGGGCTACAACATGATTCGCAGCAACTACTACGTCGGTGTGGACGGCGAGAAGGTGGTCGTGCTGCGCGGCCTGCCCGGTTCGGTGCTGGGCTACTCCATCCGCGATGTGGATCAGGTCGGATGCGTCACGCGCGGCGGCGAATTGACGCTGACCGCGCCCGGCGACAAGTTTCCCTCCGGCTGCGCCCAGCTGACCCGCAACGATCTCCGCCCCAGCGGCCGCGATTCGGTCGACAAGGGACTGCCGCCCGGTTCCCGCGACGACGCCGTCAAGCAGATCCGGAACCTGGTGCAGGGCGAACTGCTGCCCCCGTGCGAGAAGCAGCAGCAGGCGCCGGCCACTCCGTCGACCACGCCGGTCCCGCCGCCCGCCGACCCCAACCAGCCGGGCACACCTGTCACCACCACCCCGGCCGCGCCCGGCAACCTCACCGGCGGTGAGCGCACCGGCGAGAACCACCCGCTGGAACCCCGCAAGACCGACCAGCCGACCGCTCCTGTCACCACCACCACGGCACCGCAGACTCCGGGGCAGAACTGCAGGACGGCGGACTGATGTCCGCACCGGCACCGCCGTCCACTGGGGCTTTTCCCAGTCCACCGGGCGGATTCGCTCCTGCGCCGCCGCCCGCCACCCGGCGCAATGTCGAGTTGCTGCTGCTGGGGCTGGCGGCCGTCATCACGACGGTGTCGCTGGTGCTGGTGGAGGCCAGTCAGGAGCAGGCGATCACCTGGGAGATCGCCAAACTCGGTGCCGCGTACATGGCATTGTTCGGCGTCGCGCATCTGGCGGTGCGGCGGTTCGCGGCCTTCGCGGATCCGCTGCTACTACCGATCGTGGCGCTGCTGAACGGGTTGGGCCTGGTGGTGATCCACCGCATCGACCTGGCACAGGCACAGGACGCCGCGTTCGCCTCCCTGCCCATCCCCTCCCCCGATGCCAACCAGCAGGTGCTGTGGACGGGGCTGGGGATGGTGGTTTTCGCGGGGTTGTTGATCGCGCTGCGTGACTACCGCAGCCTGGCCCGCTACGCCTACACCCTCGGTCTGATCGGGGTCATCGCCCTGGCCCTGCCCGCGGTGCTGCCGGACCGGTACTCGATGGTGAACGGCGCGAAGATCTGGATTCGCCTGCCGGGCTTCAGTGTTCAGCCCGGTGAGTTCGCCAAGATCGCGCTCATCGTGTTCTTCGCCGGTGTGCTGGTGTCCAAGCGCGACCTGTTCACCGGCGCGGGCAAGCACGTGTTCGGCATGGAGCTGCCGCGCATGCGCGACATGGGCCCGATCCTGCTGGTCTGGGTGCTGTCGGTGGGCGTGCTGGTGGTGGAGAAGGATCTGGGCACCTCGCTGCTCATCTTCGCCACCGTGCTGTGCATGCTCTACATCGCGACCGAGCGGGTGGGCTGGGTGGCGGTCGGGCTGGTGCTGCTGACCATCGGGGTCGTGTTCGCCTACTTCGCCTTCGGGCATGTGCGGGTGCGGTTCTCGACCTGGCTGCACCCCTTCGCCGACTACTCCAATACCGGCTACCAGATCTCCCAGTCGCTGTTCGGGCTGGCCACCGGCGGACTGGCCGGGACCGGGCTGGGCAGCGGGCGGCCCTCGCAGGTGCCGTTCGCCAAGACCGACTTCATCATCTCCGCCATCGGGGAGGAGCTCGGCCTGATCGGGCTGACCGCCATCCTGATGCTGTTCTGTGTGTTCACCATTCGCGGGATCCGCACCGCGCTGGCCATTCGCGACAGCTTCGGCAAGCTGCTGGCCGCGGGCCTGTCCTTCACGATCGCCATCCAGGTGTTCGTGGTGGTCGGCGGTGTCACCAAGCTGATTCCGCTGACCGGTCTCACCACGCCCTACATGTCCTACGGCGGTTCGTCCCTGCTGGCCAACTACGTGCTCCTGGGCCTGCTGATCAAGGTGTCCGACGCCGCTCGCCGACCGGCCCCCGCCCGGAAGCGGGCGGAGCCGATCGCGGACGCGTCGACTCAACTGCTGCGCAAGGTCGAGGGGGGTGGCGCGTGAACACGCCTCTGCGCCGGGTGGCACTGGCGGTCATGGTGATGATCGTCGCGCTGCTGGCCAATGCCACCTATGTGCAGGTGTTCAAGGCCGACAGCCTGCGCAACGATCCGCGCAATGTGCGAGTCCTGCTGGACGAGTACGCCCGTCAGCGCGGCCAGATCTCCGCGGCGGGCACGGTGCTGGCCTCGTCGGTCGCCACCGACGACCGCTACAAGTACCTGCGCACCTACCCGACCGATCCGCTGGCCTACGCGCCCGCCACCGGCTACTACTCGATGCAGTACGGCAGCAACGGGCTCGAGCACGCCGAGGACTCGGTGCTCAACGGTTCCGACAACAGCCTGTTCGGGCGCCGGCTCATCGACATGATCTCCGGCCGGGATCCGCGCGGCGGCAATGTGGTGACCACGCTCAACCCGGTCATGCAGAAGGTCGCCTACGACCAGCTCACCGCCAAGAACCTGACCGGTTCGGTGGTGGCCGTCGAGCCCAGCACCGGCCGCATCCTGACCATGGTGTCCACCCCGTCCTACGACCCGAACCTGCTGGCCGGGCACGACGGCGCCGCCACCCAGAAGACCTGGGAGCAGCTGCAGCAGGATCCGCGCCAGCCGATGCTGAATCGCGCTGTCTCGCAGACCTATCCGCCGGGCTCCACCTTCAAGGTGATCGTGACCGCGGCCGCGCTGTCCAACGGCATCGCCAAGCCCGACGACCAGTTCACCGCGGCGCCGCGGATCACGCTGCCCGACACCACCACCACGCTGGAGAACTACAACGGCAGCCACTGCGGTCCCGGCGACGCCCAAACCGCTTCTCTCACCGACGCTTTCAAGTACTCCTGTAACACCGCCTTCGCCGAGCTCGGTATGAAGGTCGGAGCCGCGAAACTCAAGGACGAGGCCAGCGCGTTCGGGATCGGAACCCAGCACCCCAATCTTCCGATCCCGTGGGCGGACAGTACCGTCGGAACGATTCCCGACAATGCGGCCATGGCCCAGTCCAGCATCGGCCAGCGCGACGTCGCGCTCACCCCGTTGGACAATGCGGTCATCGCGGCCACCATCGCCAATGGCGGCGTGCGGATGAAGCCGTATCTGGTGGACCAGCTGCAGGCGCCCGATCTGAGCACGCTGGAGACCACCAAACCGACCTCGGTGGGCCAGGCGGTGACACCGCAGGTGGCCACCCAGATCACCAATCTGATGCTGGAGTCGGAGAAGAACACGCAGGGAGGGACGCAGCCGCGCTCGTATCAGATCGCGTCGAAGACCGGCACGGCCGAGCACGGCAACGATCCGCGCAACACGCCGCCGCACGCCTGGTATATCGCCTTCGCGCCGGCGCAGAACCCGAAGATCGCGATCGCGGTGATCGTCGAGAACGGCGGCGACCGGGCACTGGCGGCCACCGGCGGCTCCGTGGCCGCCCCGATCGCGCGAGCGGTGCTGGATGCCGGACTGGGGGGCTGAACGACATGAAAGTGCAAGGTAGACAGGGTCACGAATGCTGAACAACGGTGCGATGATCGCGGACCGGTACCGGCTGCAGCGGCTGATCGCGACCGGCGGCATGGGTCAGGTCTGGGAGGCGCTGGACACCCGGCTGGACCGCCGGGTCGCCGTGAAGGTGCTCAAGGCGGAGTTCTCCGCCGATCCGACCTTCCGGCAGCGCTTCCGTACCGAGGCGCGGACCACCGCGCAGCTGAACCACCCGGGTATCGCGAGCATCTACGACTACGGCGAGACGCAGGACGGGTCGGGCGGCGAAATCGCCTACCTGGTCATGGAATACGTGCAGGGTGAACCGCTCAACGCGGTGCTGTCGCGATTGAATCGGCTCTCGGTGGCGCAGGGTCTGGACATGCTCGAGCAGACCGGGCGCGCGCTCCAGGTCGCGCACCTGGCGGGCGTGGTGCACCGGGATGTGAAGCCCGGCAATATCCTCGTGACCCCGACCGGACAGGTGAAGATCACCGACTTCGGCATCGCCAAGGCGGTGGACGCCTCCCCGGTCACCAAGACCGGCATGGTGATGGGCACCGCCCAGTACATCGCACCGGAGCAGGCCACCGGCGAGGACGCCACCGCCGCCTCCGACGTGTACTCCCTGGGTGTGGTCGGTTACGAGGCGTTCTCGGGCGCCCGGCCGTTCACCGGTGACGGCGCGCTGACCGTGGCGATGAAGCACGTGCGGGAGGCCCCGCCGCCGCTGCCCGCCGATCTGCCGCCGAATGTGCGGGAGCTCATCGAGATCACGATGGCCAAGGATCCGAGCCAGCGCTACACCAATGGCGGCGAGTTCGCCGACGCGGTGGCCGCGGTGCGGTCGGGTCGCCGGCCCACCCCGCCCGGCGGCATGCCGGCCGTGCCGCCGATGACCGGCGCCACCCGGGTGTTGCCGCCCGGACCGACCATGATCATTCCGGGTGCCCGGGCCGACCAGGCCACCACCCGGTACGCGCCGCAGCAGCCCATGCGCGGTGTCGCCGAGCCGCCCGCCTCCGCGACCACCGTGATGCCCGGACCACGCACCCCGGTGGGCCCGATGACCTTCACCGGCGCCGAAGACCCCGGAACCGGGCGATTCACCGCCGGCCAGAAGGCCATCGCCGGGCTCGGCGTGGGCGCGCTCATTCTGGGCGCGGCCGCCGCCATCGTGCTGATGAGCAGCTCCTCGCACGACTCCACGCCGCCCGCCCGCACCAGCGCGGTGGTGGCGCCCCCGGTGATCGCGCCGACCACCACCACGCCCCCGACCACCACGACCACCCGGGAACGGCCGGTGCCGCCGCCCGCGGTGACCACCTACGAGCCGCCGCCGACCACCACACCCGAACCGACGACCACGCCACCGCCCACCACCACCGTGCCGCCCACCACCACCGTGCCGAAGACCACCACCTCGACACGGCCGACCACCACCGGCCGCTGGCCCTGGCCGAACAACGACATACCATCATTGCCAGCGAATCCGGGCGGAGCGAGTCCCGGCGGCGGGAATCCCGGCGGGGTGACTCCCGGCGTAGTAAGTCCCGGCAGTAACCGCGGTCCTGTCTACGAGTCCGACCCCTATTCATCCACAGTCCCGCAGCAAGGATTGCCATGACGACCCCGAAGAACCTCTCCTCCCGCTACGAGCTGGGTGAGATCATCGGGTTCGGCGGCATGTCCGAGGTCCACAAGGCCCGGGATCTGCGGCTCGGCCGGGATGTGGCCATCAAGGTGCTGCGCGCCGACCTCGCCCGCGACCCCACGTTCTACCTGCGCTTCAAGCGGGAGGCGCAGAACGCGGCGGCGCTCAACCATCCGGCCATCGTGGCGGTGTACGACACCGGTGAGGCGGAGGTGGACGGCGGCCCGCTGCCCTACATCGTCATGGAGTACGTCGACGGCGATACCCTGCGCGACCTGGTGCGCGGCAAGGGCCCGCTGCCGCCCCGGCGCGCCATGGAGGTCATCGCGGATGTGTGTGCGGCGCTGGACTTCTCGCACCGCAACGGCATCGTGCACCGGGACATGAAGCCCGCCAACATCATGATCAACCGCGCCGGCGCGGTGAAGGTGATGGACTTCGGCATCGCCCGGGCCCTCGCCGACAGCTCGAACCCCATGACCCAGACGGCCGCCGTCATCGGCACCGCCCAGTACCTCTCGCCCGAGCAGGCTCGCGGCGAACAGGTGGACGCGCGCTCGGACGTGTACTCGGTGGGCTGTGTGCTCTACGAGATCCTCACCGGCGAACCGCCTTTCACCGGCGACTCGCCGGTCGCGGTGGCCTACCAGCACGTCCGGGAGGATCCGCGGCTGCCGTCGCAGGTGCATCCGGGCGTGCCGCGCGAACTCGACTCGGTCGTGCTCAAGGCCATGAGCAAGAACCCGGCCAACCGGTACCAGACCGCCGCCGAGATGCGCGCCGACCTGATCCGGGTCCTGGGCGGGCAGAAGCCCACCGCGCCCATGGTGATGACCGATGAGGACCGCAGTTTCGACGACGAACTGCCGCCGCCGCGCAGCTACCGCACCGTCGAACGCCGCGACGACACCACCGAGCAGGAGATCGTCGAGGCGAGCCCGCACCGGCGCACGGCGTTGATCGCCGTGCTCGCGGTGGCCGCGATCGCCGCGGTCGGCGGTCTGCTGTGGATGTTGATCGGACCCGGCTCGCATCCGGATCAGGTCGCGGTGCCGGATGTGG
The DNA here is from genome assembly GCF_050942175.1 of Nocardia sp. CA-151230. Taxonomy (NCBI): domain Bacteria; kingdom Bacillati; phylum Actinomycetota; class Actinomycetes; order Mycobacteriales; family Nocardiaceae; genus Nocardia; species Nocardia sp. CA-151230. The sequence goes on along the minus strand of NZ_CP192061.1, from coordinate 25,804 downwards.
CCAATCAGAACTACCAACTGGCGCAACGCGATCTCGAGCGAGCCGGTTTCACGGTCGCCATCCAGCAGAAGAACGATCCCAAGGTGGCGCAGGGCAATGTCATCGCCACCCAGCCGCTGGGCGGTTCGCGGGTCGACAAGGGCAGCACCGTCACCCTGCAGGTGTCGGCCGGCCCGCAGCAGGTGCCGGTGCCGAAACTGGCCGGGCTCACCCAGCAGCAGGCCGAACAGCAGCTGAATTCCCAGGGGTTGCGGCTGAATCCGGAGGTGAAGCGGGAAGCGTCCAGCACCGAGGACAAGGACAAGATCGTCGGGCAGACCCCCGACGCGGGGCAGAAGATCGACTCCGACGGGCAGGTCACCATCACCCTCGGTTCCGGCCCGGACAAGGTGCGAGTGCCCGACGTGGTCGGGCAGTCCATCGACGTCGCGCAGTCGACGCTGTCGGACACCGCCGGTTTCAAGGTGACCGTGCAGGAGGTGCCGAACAACCAGCCCAAGGGCACGGTCATCGCCACCAATCCGCCCGCGGGCACCCAGGCCGACAAGGGTTCCAGCATCACCGTGCAGGTCTCCAGCGGTGACCAGCTGACCATGCCCGACCTGCGCGGCATGACCCCGGCCCAGGCCGTGGACATGCTGCGGCAGAAGGGCTGGAACGGGCAGGTCAGCCAGAACAACATGAGCACCCTGAACGCGGGTGAGGTCGGGCGCATCCTGGCCCAGCAGCCCACCGCGGGCTCGCCGCTGGGCAAGAGCCAGACGGTGACCATCACGACCGGCGTGCTCTCGCTCGGCCCGCCGTGATGCCGATTCCACTGTGAGAACAGGGGGTTCGCGGACTGTCCGCGAACCCCCCTTTGTTTCATGTGAAACCTTCGGCGCGCGAAACCTACAGTCGCAGATGACGGTTCATCGACATGGCCTCTTCGGCCAGATCCGGCAGCTCGATCACCTCGACGCCGTGCTCGCGCAGCTTCTCCACCCCGATGCAGTTGTCCACGAAGGTGCCGGGCTCCCGCCAGGCGATGACCACGCGCCGGATACCGGCCCGGAGAATGCGATCCGTGCAGGGCAGCCGATCCTGGCTCGCCCGCTGCGAGCACGGTTCCAGCGTGCTGTAGAGCGTGGACGACGGCAGCCGCGGATCGTCCGGCTCCAGCTTGTCGAGCGCCGACTCCTCGGCGTGCACCTTGTCGTCGGTCTCCCGCGACCACCCGTGCGCGATCTCCACCCCGTCCACACCCACGATCACCGCGCCCACCGAGAAGGCGGTGTCGCTGTGCGGGCACAGCCGCGCCAGGCCGATGGCGTGGCGCATCCACCCGCGATCCAGCCGTGCCTCATCCGACATCGGAATCCTCCTTCGGCAGATAGCGCAGCAGCGCGATATCGCCGATCCGGCCCACATCGGCCAGCTGCATGCGGTGATTGGGGCCGCCCGGGAAGGCGGCGGACCCGAGAAAGCGCGGGGCGGCCGGATCCCCGACCACGACCGGCGCCACGGCCATCCAGATCTCGTCGGCCAGACCGGCGGACAGGAAGCCGGTGTGAATAGCACCGCCGCCCTCGACCATGAGCCGCTCCAGGCCGCGTTTACCCAGGTCATCGAGCAGGGCATCGAATTCGATCGACGAGCCGAGGGATACGACCCCGGCCAGTCCGGTCAAACGGTCACCGATGCGGGTGGCCCCGGAATCGGTGGTGTAGACCAGTCTTTCGCCGCCGCAGTGCCAGAACCGCAGTTCCGGGTCGAGATCACCACCGGCGGTGACGATCACGCGCACCGGATACTCCGGCTTGCCCGCAGCGACCCGACGCAGGCGCCGATCCGCACCGTTGACCAGCAGCCGCGGATTGTCGCGGCGCAGGGTCTCCGCGCCGATCAGGATGGCGTCGGAATCCGCGCGCAGCTCGTCCACCCGATCGAAATCGGCTGCGTTGGACAGCAACAGCCGGTCGGGGCCGGTGTCGTCGATATAGCCGTCGATGCTGACGGCCACCGACAGCATGACGTGCGGCCTCATGACGCTGCATCCATCAGGCATGATCGGCGGCCCTGCGTGGTTACGCGGGCTGCCGCCTCCGGGCCCTGACCGCTCATGCCAGTGCCGCGACCTCCGCCTCCAGAGTCTGCACCAGTCCCTCCGCCGGCCGCTCGCCGCACACGCCCAGCCAGTTGGCGAGCATGCGGTGCCCGCCCTGGGTGAGCACGGATTCGGGATGGAACTGCACACCGTGGATGGGCAGATCGCGATGCCGCATAGCCATGACGATGCCGGATTCGGTGCGGCCCAGCACCTCCAGCTCCGGCGGCATGGTCGCCTCGAGGACGGTCAGCGAGTGGTAGCGGGTGGCGATGAACGGATCCGGCAGACCGGCCAGCACGCCCGCCCCGATGTGGAAGACCTCGCTGGTCTTGCCGTGCAACAGTTCGGGGGCGCGGGTCACGGTGGCGCCGAACGCTTCTCCGATGGCCTGATGACCCAGGCAGACGCCGAGCAGCGGAGTGGCGTGGCGGGCGGCGGCGTGCACCAGGGCGATGCTGGCGCCGGCGCGATCGGGGGTGCCGGGCCCGGGGCTGATCAGCACCCCGTCGTAGTCCTGCACAACCTTGTCCACATCCGCGAGCCGATCATCGTCGTTGCGCCAGACCTCGGCATCCACACCCAGCTGTCCGAGATACTGGACCAGGTTGAACACGAAGCTGTCGTAGTTGTCGACGACCAGTACACGCATGATTCGAGAGTAACGGGCTCCCCCACCTCCCCGAAACTTCAGCGGGCAGCTTGGGGAGCGTTTCGTGTCCCACACCCGTGCCGCCGGTCGCGTGCCGAAACAATTTTGGACGTACCCGGCGAGTCACCCTCTCGCCTCCCGAAACCGGTCGTCGCCTTGAGATGCCTCGAGTGAGCTGGGATAACCTTTACGCAGACAGACCGCCGAATACGAGGACGTCATGCCTAAGTCAAAGGTCCGGAAGAAGACCGATTACACGATCAACCCGGCCAGCCGCACCCCAGTGCGGGTGAAGTCGGCAGGACCGTCGCCGGTCTGGTACGTCGCAATCATGCTCGGCTTCATGCTGGCCGGGCTGGCCTGGCTGCTCGTCTACTACCTGGCGAACGAGCACATCGGCTGGATGAGCGACCTGGGCGCGTGGAACTTCCTGATCGGGTTCGGCCTGATGGTCGTCGGCCTGATCATGACCATGCGCTGGCGCTGAGTCCAGCACATGTGTGGCTTACACCATTGTTATTCATACACACCTGTGGATGAGCCTGTGGACAACTCGAGGAGGGAGTGGGGACAGTGACAGCCCCCGATCCCTCCTCCCGTCTGGCCTGGTCCACACCCCCGGCCGCGCTCGCGGCCTGCGGCGTCGGCGCCATCGTGCTGGCCGTGGCCGCCTTCGTCACGAACGACGCTCCCGGCCGCCTGCTCATCGGAGTGGCCGCGCTGGGACTGCTCTTCCTCACCGGCATGGGGTTGCGGCAGCGGCCGCGCCTGGCGATCGAGCCCGGTGACCCTGTGCATATCGTGGTGCGCGGCCTGACCGGGTCGCAGCGCTACACGCCTCAGCAGATCCTGCGCGTCCGCGTGGTGTACTACCGGCGACTCGGCCGGCGGATGCCCATGCTCGAGATGGATGTGGATCACCACGGCGAGGACAAGCTGCTGATCCTGGGCCGCTGGGATCTGGGCACGCACCCCGAGGATGTCCTCGAGGTGCTGCGTATTCACCTGGCGCGCTAGAGGCTCGGCACGGCCAGCACCGTCGCCAGCACCGCGAGCAGCGCCACCACCGCCACCGCCGCCCAGCCGATGTTCAGCGCGGTGCGGGTCTCTCGAATCCCCAGCCAGCGCGGCACGTAGAGGATGCCGGTGGTGGCGACCGTGCCCGCCAGCAGTCCGCCCATATGCGCCCAGATGGAGATGCCGGGCACCGAGAAGGTGATGATCAGGTTGATCACCAGCAGCACCGCGATCTGGGTGAGGTTCTGCCGGGTGCGCAGCATGATCACGGCGACCGCGCCGAAGATGCCGAAGATCGCGCCCGACGCGCCCGCCGAGGCGGTGAGCGGATCCGACAGCGCGGTCACCGCCGCCGAACCGCCGAGCAGCGAGGCCAGGTAGACGGCCACGAATCGCCCACGGCCCAGCGCCACTTCGCAGTACGGGCCGAGCACGTAGAGCGCGAACATATTGGCCAGCAGGTGAATCGGCCCGTAGTGCAGGAAGCCCGAACCCAGCACCCGCACCCAGCCGCCGTCGCCGACGAAGGCGGGCACCAGCACCCAGTCGTAGAACAGCCGCGATCGCTGGTTGTCCATCACACTGTGGGCCTGGAGCGCGGTGGCCGCGTAGACGATCACATTGATCGCGATCAGCGAGTAGGTGACGTACGGGTTGGGTATCCGCGACACCGCTGTCCCGGCGGCATTGCGGACCGGCCGGACGTCGTTGCGGCCCTGCTGGACACACTCGACGCAGTGCTGGCCGACCGCGGCCGGGGTGAGGCATTCGGGACAGGCCGAGCGCCCGCACCGGGTACAGGCCAGACCGGTGGGCCGGTCGGGATGGCGGTAGCAGGTCGGCGCGGGCGGCTGGGGTTGCATGTGAATTCTCTTCGGCTCTGGCCTGATTCGGCCGATGTCAGGAGATGGTGATGCTGTTGATCACGACGTCGCCGTCCCTGGGCCGGTCGTCGTCATCGGTGGGCAAGTCGGCGATGGCGTCGACCACCTTGCGGGATTCGGGGTCGAGGACCTCACCGAAGATGGTGTGCTTGCGGTTCAGGCCCGGCTGCGGGCCGAGGGTGATGAAGAACTGGGAGCCGTTGGTGCCCGGCCCGGCATTGGCCATGGCCAGCAGATAGCCGCGGGTGAACCGCAGCTCCGGGTGGAATTCGTCCTTGAATTCGTAGCCGGGACCGCCGCGTCCGGTGCCGGTGGGGTCGCCGCCCTGAATCACGAATCCGTCGATCACGCGGTGGAAGATCGCGCCGTCGTAGAACGGTCCCGAGTCGGTGCCGGAGGCGTTCTTCGTGGTGTACGGCGCGGAACCGTCGGCCAGGCCGAGGAAGTTGCGGACCGTGGCGGGGGCGTGGTTACCGAAGAGCGAGATCTCGATGTCACCGAGGCTGGTGTGCAGCGTCGCCACGGCGGTCTGATTCGGTGAGGTCACGCCCGCCAGCCTAGGCGCAGTGCTGGGGCGCGCCCGGAATCGGCACACTCCCCCGCTTCCCCGGGACCTCAGCGGGCGGCTGAGCGCCGTCGGCGTAGCCCACCCGTGCCGGCGGTTGGGCGCCGAAACAGTTCCGGGGGTACCCGGCGAGTTACCCCGAAAGTTGCAAAATCAGTCGTCACGGTCGAATCTGCCCGTTTTCGGGCACAAAAGTGGCAAAAACGGCGTCGGCATGGCATGTTCTGTCGGGTGAATGACGGGGTTCCGGTCGATCTGGTGCGCCATGTCGCGGCCTCCACCGGCCTGCCGCCCGCCGTCGCGGCCCGCGTGGTCGCCGATGTCGTCGGATACTTCGACGAGACCGCCGAGCAGTTCGTGCGCCGCAGACATGCCGAACTGCAGGGCCGTCAGGTCCGCAATGCCGAGATCTGGCAGCGCCTGGCGGCGGAACTCGCGCAGCGCCCGGTGGCCGCCCCCGACTTCACCGAACGACAACTGCGTCGCATCGTCTACGGGTGAGGAGTCCGTCGCGCAATGTGTGGAATCGTCGGTTACATCGGGCACCGTGAGGCCGTCCCGGTCCTGCTGGAGGGCCTGCACCGGCTCGAGTACCGGGGCTACGACTCCGCGGGACTGGCCGTGCCGCACCGCGGCCGGCTGCGGGTCACCAAGACCCAGGGCCGGGTCCAGGACCTGCGCGACCGGGCCGACGCCGAAGGCGCCCGGCTGCGCGGCAATGTGGGCATCGCGCACACCCGCTGGGCCACCCACGGCGAGCCCTCCGACGCGAACGCGCACCCGCACACCGACGGCTCCGGCCGGATCGCGGTCGTGCACAACGGCATTGTGGAGAACGCCGAGGAACTGCGCGCCGCGCTGACCGCCGACGGGGTGGAATTCGTCTCCGACACCGACACCGAGGCCATCGCGCACCTGGTGGCCGCCGCCCTGGACGGGGCCGAGACGCTCGAGGACGCGGTCCGCACCGCGCTGCACCGGGTCGAGGGCACCTACGGCCTGCTGGTGCTCGACGCTCGCCGGCCCGACGAACTGGTGGTGGCCCGCAACGGCTCCCCCATCGTGCTCGGCGTCGGCGACGGCGAGATGTTCGTGGCCTCCGACGTGGCCGCCCTGGTGCACCACACCCAGCGCGTGGTGTTCCTCGACGACGGCGAGCTTGCCACCGTGCGCGCGGGCGAATTCCGCACCAGCACACTCGGTCTCGAGGCGCGCCGCACCGACAAGATCCCCACCACCATCGATATGGCGGCCGAGGACTACGCGCTGGGCGGGTACCCGGACTTCATGCGCAAGGAAATGGCCGAACAGCCCGACGCCGTGCGCCGGGCGCTCCGCGGCCGCCTGGACGAACGATTCGCCACCGCTCACCTGGGTGGCCTCAATATGGACGCGCGGGAGCTGCGCGGCATCAGCAAGGTGGTGTTCCTGGGCTGCGGCTCGGCCTACTACGCGGGCCAGCTGGGCGCGCAGCTGGTCGAGGAGCTGGCCAGGATTCCGGCCACCGCCGAGCCCGCCTCGGAATTCCGCTACCGCAATCCGGTGGTGGACCCGGATGCCCTGTACGTGGCCATCAGCCAGTCCGGCGAGACCCTGGATACCCTTGCGGCCGTTCAGGAATTGCAGCGCAAGGGCGGCCGGGTGATCGGCGCGGTGAACGTGGTCGGCAGCGCCATCGCCCGGGAGTGCGGTGCGGGCGTGTTCCTGCACGCGGGCCCGGAGGTGTCGGTGGCCTCCACCAAGGCGCTCACCAATATGACGGTGTCGTTCGCCATGCTGGCGCTGCTGCTGGGCCGGGTGCGGGACCTGTCCGCGGCCGGCGGTGAGCGCATCGTCAGCGGACTGCGCGCGCTGCCCGACGCGATCGACGCGGTGCTGGCCGCCGACGAGGAGATCGCCGATATCGCGTCCCGATTCGCCAAGGCACGCAGCATGTTCTTCATCGGCCGGGTGCGCGCCTGGCCGGTGGCGCGCGAGGGCGCGCAGAAGCTCAAGGAGATCTCCTACATTCACGCCGAGGCGTACCAGGGCTCCGAGCTCAAGCACGGCCCGCTGGCGCTGATCGATCCGGAGATGCCGAGCATCGTGCTGGTCCCCGGCGACGAGCTGCTGGCCAAGAACATCACCACCATCGAGCAGATCAAGGCGCGCGGCGGGCCGGTCATCGCGGTCACCAACACCGATCTGCCGGATGGCCTGGCGGACGCGGTGATTCGGGTCCCGGCGGTGTGCCCGGAACTGGACGCGATCATCCTGACCATCCCGCTGCAGCTGCTGGCCTATCACACGGCCATGGCGCTGGGCCGGGACGTGGACAAGCCCCGCAATCTGGCCAAGAGCGTTACCGTCGAGTAACCGCGTTCGCTCCCCCGTTCGTGCATGAATTCCATTGCTGTGCCAGCATGGTCGGATGGAGCTGGGGAGCGTTCGTAACAAGATCATCGTGGCCGCCCTCGTCGCGATTGCGGGCGGCGTCATCGCGTTCTTCGTGAGCAAGCGCCCGCAGCCGCAGGCGCCGGCCGCGGAGCCGCCGCGCCTGGGCTACTCGCGCAACGGCTCGGCGCCGACTCCGGACCTGACGCCGACCCACTGACGGGTCGGCGGCATCGGCCGACGGGTCAGCGGCTCACCGACCGTTTGTACTGATTCAGTGCCAGCGGCACGAAGATCGCGAGAATCACCACGATCCACATCAGGGTGGTCGCGACCGGGTGCCGCATGGGCCAGACATCCGCGCTCAGCCCCATCGGGCTGGTGTTGCCGAACAGGTCGCGGGTCGCCTGCGTCACCGCCGACACCGGATTCCACTCCGCCACAACACGAAGCACCGTGGGCAGGTTGGCGGTGGGCACGAAGGTGTTGGCGATGAAGGTGAGCGGGAAGATCACCATGAAGTTGGCATTGTTGTACACCTCCGGCGCCCGCACGATCAGGCCGATCGTGGCCAGGATCCACGACATCGCGTAGGCGAACAACAGCAGCAGGACATACGCGAGCACGGCGTCGAGGAGGGAGCCGCGGATCCGCCATCCCACCACCAGGCCGGTCAGCGACATGACGATCAGACTGACCACATTCGTCACCATGTCCGCCGCGGTGCGGCCGATCAGCACCGCGGACGGCGCCATGGGCAGCGAGCGAAAGCGGTCGATGATGCCCTTCTGCATGTCCTCGGCCAGGCTCAGACCGGTATAGGTGGCCCCGAACACCACCGTCTGGGCGAAGATGCCGGCGATCAGAAATTCACGGTAGGACGTGCCCTGCACGGTGATCGCCGAGCCGAAGACGTAGGCGAACAACAGCACGAACATGATCGGCGCCAAGGTCGAGAAGACCAGCACGTCCGGCACGCGCCGAATCTTGATGACATTGCGCTTGGTGATGGTCAGGCTGTCGCTGACGACCATGGCGAGTCGCTGTGCGAGCGAGGGCTTCTCGGCGACGGCGAGGATTGCGCTCATCGGGCACCACCTTCCATCTTCTCGTCGGCGGAACGATTTCCGTTGACCAGCTCCTCGGCCTCGTGCCCGGTCAGCGACAGGAACACGTCATCCAGCGAGGGTCGGCGCAGACCGACATCATGGATGCGCACTTCGTGTTTCGTGAGTTGCCCGATGGCGTCCACCAGGGCCTGCGAGCCGTCCTCGACCGGCACGACGATGCGTCGCAGGCCGGGTTCGAGGCGAATCTCCCCGTGCGCCAAGCCTTCCAGCGCCTGCTGTGCGATGGCCAGATTGTCGGCATGGTCGACGACGAGCTCGATGCGGTCGCCGCCCACCATGGCCTTGAGCTCGTCTGAGGTGCCCTCGGCGATGACCCGGCCGTGGTCGATGACGGCGATGGAATCGGCCAGCCGGTCGGCCTCCTCCAGGTGCTGGGTGGTCAGCAGCAGCGTGGTGCCGCCCGCCACCAGTTCCTCGATGACATCCCAGAGATCCAGGCGCGCACGGGGATCCAGGCCCGTGGTGGGTTCGTCCAGGAACAGCACCGGCGGATTCGCCACCAGCGCGCCGGCCAGGTCGAGCCGCCGCCGCATGCCGCCGGAGTAGCCCTTCACCGGCCGGTCGGCCGCGTCGGCGAGCCGGAAGCGGTCCAGCAGCTCGCGGGCGCGCTCCTTACTGCGCTGCACGCCCATGTGGTACAGCCGCCCGACCATCTCCAGATTCTCGAAGCCGGTGAGGTATTCGTCGACGGCCGCGTACTGGCCGGAGGTGCCGATACGGGAGCGCAGCAGCTGCGGATCCTTCAGCACGTCCACCCCGGCGACGGTGGCGCGGCCCGCGTCCGGGATCAGCAGGGTGGTGAGCACGCGCACGGTGGTGGTCTTGCCCGCGCCGTTGGGGCCGAGCAAGGCGGTCACGGTGCCTTCGGGAACGGACAGGTCCAGGCCGTCGAGGGCGACCAGATGGCCGTACCTCTTGACCAGACCCTCGGCGACTATCGCGTCGGGCATGATGCTCCTGGTGTCTCGTGGTTGGTCTGACGCAACGGCTCTCAACTGCCATTACACCAAAGAGGCCGCATCCCGTTGGGGGTCCGGCGGTGCTCGGGGTTGCCGGTACGGGATGCGGCCGATTCGATGATCCGCCCACACACCGGCCACGATCGCGAGTAGTGCACTACTCGAATCGATTTCGGCGAAGAGCGCATTTCGGTCACGTCGCCATGGTCTCACCCGGGTACGACACTTTTTCCGCGAAAAAACTTGGAACGCGGGCCCCCGATAGCCACACAATCCGAATTCGTCGCGTAGGATCGTTCCCGTCGGCCCCTCCCCCCCGGGCCGACCTTACGCGGGCCTCGGCTAACTCCCCCCCTTCGCCGAGGCCCGCCCCCATTCCCGGAGTAGGTTCGCCCCGCGGCGGGATCACCGTCCGGCGCCGGAATCGCTCAGACCAACGGCCGAATCATATTGCGGCGCAGCACATGCCCGTACAACCGGTTGATGCCCTTCACCCGCACCGTGGCCAGATGGCGCAGCATGAATTCCGGGTCGGTCTCGATCGCCGCCGCCGCACCGTCGTCGACCAGCACCGTGCCCGGCCGGGCCACACCGGTGAGCCGTGCCGCGGTATTCACCACCGAGCCGTAGAGGTCGCCGAAGCGTTGCAGCACCTCGCCGTAGGCCAGACCCACCCGCAGTTCCTGGGTGACGCCGTACGAGGCGATGGCGGCCTCCTGCACGGCCAGCGCGATGCGCGCCCCCTCGGGGGCGGTATTGGCCGCGAACATGACTTCGTCACCGACGTTCTTGATCACCCAGCCGCCATTGGCGACGATCGCATTGCTGGTGGCCGTCTCGAAGGCCTCCAGCAGCGCCGACAGCTCATCGGCCTCCAGGTGACGGGTCAGGCGGGTGTAACCGACCATGTCGGCGAATCCGACGGCCAGCTCGCGCACCGTGTCCCCGGCCACCGCTCCCCCATCCAGCGACCGCGCCAGCGCAGCGTCCAGGTGCCGGCGGAAGGCGTAGCGCTGCAATGTCTCGAACTCGGTGACCACCTCGTCGGTGGCGATGCGGGCGGCCTCGGTCGGATCGATGTCCGGCCGCTCGCGGGTGATGGTGGAGATGCGATCCAGGATCTCCTCGGTCACCAGATCGACCTGCCACTCGGCCAGCCGGGCCATGGATCGGCCCAGCGTGCGCGCCGCGGTGGTCTGCCGGTGCACGTCCGCGGAGGCCAGCACGTGCAGTTTGGCGAAGGTCCGGGCGCCCTCGATATCGGAATCGCCGTACTCCACGGCGTCGTCGTCCGGGTCGGCCGGGAAACCGAGCGCCACCCACAGCCGCCGGGTGACGCTTTCGGGCAGCCCGGTCAGGTCCGCCACCTGGTGCCGGTTGTACTTGCGCGGTCCGCTCAGCAGATAGGGCTCCACCACGGACTGCACCAGTTCGGACATCTCAGTGGGCGCCATACTTCGACCTTACGGCGTGAATCGACCGGAAAACCCCCGCTTGTTTCGTGTCACAGCCGCGAACTTTCCCGATCGGTTTCATCGGCGCCAGCGAGTGAAACCGCGGTGATACCGCCGTGAATCCACGCCCGCACTCTCCTCTCAGCAGCGGCCGCCACGGTCGCGAACCAGAGGGAGAACCATGACCACCGCCCCGCGCCCACCGGCGATCACGACGACCGGGCTGCACAAGTCCTACGGCGACCACCACGTGCTCGACGGCATCGACCTGAATGTCGAAGCCGGAACCATCTTCTCGCTGCTCGGACCGAACGGCGCGGGCAAGACCACCACGGTGCAGATCCTGTCCGCTCTCATCGCCGCAGACGGCGGCGAGATCAGGGTGGCCGGGCACGACCCGCGCACCGAACCCGACACGGTGCGCGCCGCCCAGGGTCGGAAGCTGATGCACCGCTTCGGAATTCACGCCGAGCGGGGCGCGGCCGGTGACCAGGATCCGCAGGTCGCGGGTCAATGACACCAGCGCACTGACCAATTCGGCGGCACCGGTCAGCACCTGTTCGCAGTTGTCCAGTATCAGTAGCGATCCCGCACCCAGCTTGCGTGCGATACCGCCCACCGCGGTGGCCGCGCCGCCACCGGGCACCACCTGTGTCAGGGCTGCCGCCGGATCGCCTGCGCGGGAGTGTCTTTCGGCGGCGCGACGCATCCGGCGAACGGTGGGCCGATTCGTCATCGGGTTGACGAAATCGGCACACCGTCAGCGGTTTTCAGCGGGTGGTGACCTCGTGCCAGAGGTCGGCGTCATTGCGCTGACGCAGCTTGCTGATTCCGAAGACAACGGCGGCGATCACAACGAGGGTGAGGACGAATTTCATGTCTCCCACCCTACTTGGCGGAGTCTTGACGAACAAACATAGGACTCCTATGGTTTTCGGCATGACGATCCCAGCCCCCGCCGGATACACCTACGACAGCCCGAATCTCACGTCCTCCCCGATCTCACTGGGCGAGCTCGCCGAACTCCAGCGGTCGCTGCTGTGGAGCGCCGAGGACGCCGCAGCCCTGCGGCGCGCCGGGGAAATCCTGGTGCCGCAGACCGATCGAATCCTCGACGTCTGGTACGGATTCGTCGGCGCGAACAGTCATCTGGTCGCCACCTTCGCCGGCGCCGACGGGAAACCCGATCCGGCCTACCTGGCCGCCGTGCGCGCCCGGTTCGGGCGGTGGATCGCCGATGTGTGCACCCGCGAGTACGACGCGAACTGGCTGGCCTACCAAGAGGAGATCGCGCGCCGGCACCACACCTCCGGCAAGAATCGCACCGATGGGGTGGACTCACCCGCCACCCACATCCCCCTGCGGCATCTGCTCGCGCTCATCGTGCCGATCACCGTGACGGTCCGCGACTTTCTCGGCGCGACCGGCGCGCCCGCCGCCGACGTCGATGTCATGTATCACGCCTGGTTCAAGGCGATCACCCTGTCGGCGGTGCTGTGGGCCAGGCCGTACAGTCCTGACCTGTGGTGAATGCGGGAGACAACACCGGCGTCGACCGAACCGGAGCGGAGGTCGCGGACAAGGTGGTCGCGGCAATGGACCGGATCGCCCGCGGCGTCCGCGCCCACCGTCAGGCCATCGCCTCGCGCACCGGCCTGACGCCCCTGCAACTCGAATTACTGCGCACCCTCGCCGAGGGTCCGCCGCCGGAACCCCTCACCGGGCTGCTGGCCGCCGAACTCGGGGTCAGCCAGCCCACGGTGTCGGATTCGCTGCTGGCCCTGGAACGCAAGGGTCATGTGGCCCGGCAGCCTGCCCCGGGCGACCGGCGGCGCAGCGCCATCGTCCTCACCCCCGACGGCGTCGAACTGGCCGCCGAGATCCGCGCCGAGGACGACGTGCTGCGCGCCTGCGTCGCGGATCTGCCCGGCGCACAACAGGATCAGACCCTGCGCACCCTGCTCGACCTGATAGCCGGGCTGCTCCGGGCAGGGGTGGTGCAGGTGGCCCGCACCTGCACCACCTGCCGCTTCTACCGCCCGGGCGATGCGGGCACGCCCCGCTGCGACCTGCTCCAGCAGCCGCTCCCCCCGCGTGACCTCCGTGTCAACTGCCCCGAGCACCAACCGGCAGCCGACTGAGCACGGCGTTTGACCTGGGCCAACTCCGACATGTACCTTCGTGCAGGTCTGGGGCCTTAGCTCAATTGGCAGAGCACTGCCTTTGCAAGGCAGGGGTTAGGGGTTCGATTCCCCTAGGCTCCACAAACGAAAAAGCCGCAGGCTGCCTCGCAGCCTGCGGCTTTTTCGTATTCCGTGCGCGTCGTATCCGGATGCGGCAGTGGCCTGATCGTGAAAATGAAAAAAGCCTCCCGGGATTCCCGGAAGGCATTTTCGATCTTTTGAGTGGGCCTAGGAGGACTTGAACCTCCGACCTCTTCGTTATCAGCGAAGCGCTCTAACCGCCTGAGCTATAGGCCCTCAGTGGGTGTTCGAAGTGTGTGACTCGAACGAGGCAGAAGATTACCGTACCGGAGCGCCGATAACCAAAACGGCCGGTCAGCGCCCTGCACAGCGCAGGACGGACCGGCCGTAGCGGCGGATCGAAACAGCGGTTTCTAGTCGGGATCGGCCAGGGTGACCTGGATGCCGCCGACCAGATCGGTGCACTGGTTGTAGACGAAGACGCCGACCGTGGACAACGCCGTCAGCAGCACCACATTGATGAGACCGATCACACCGGCGTAGCCGAAGACCGTGCCCGCGTCGATGAGCGCCGAGCTGGAGCTGTCCGAGACCATGTCGGTGAAGGTGGAGTTCAGGCGCTCCCACACACCCATGCCCTCGAGCACCAGGTACAGCAGGCCGACCGCCAGCATCCACACGAAGAACATGGCCACGCTGATCACCAGCGAGACCTTCAGCGTGGACCACGGGTCGATGTGGCGCAGCTGCACGGTGGCGCGCAGCGGCTCACCGGTGGCCGCGGCCTGGGCCACCGCCGCGGGGGCGGACGGCGAGACCGGACCGGCCGGCGCGATCGGCTCCGGCGGCGGCAACGGGTGCCGCAACTCGGACAGATCCGGCAGGTCCTTGACCAGTTCAGGGCGGGAGATGCTGCGGGTCGGTCCGTCGATGCCGACGGACTTCACCATGGCCGCCTCCTTGCGCGCCGCCTTGGCCGCCAGGTCGGTGGTCGTGCGGGCATTGGAGACGCCGGCGTTGAGGCCGCCGCCCTGCAGACCGCCGCCCTTGAGGCTGGCGGTGCTGCCCGGCGTCGGGGCCTGGCCCGGGCGGTACAGGTTGGACTGCGGCTCCCGCTGCGGCAGCTGCGACCAGCCTTCCTGGAAGGGCGAACCGCCCTGGGCGTCCGCGGCCTCCGGTGCCGCGGCCGCTGCCGAATTGTTACCTTCCGGCCCGAAATCGCCGGACTTGTCCGACAATTCGGGTGATTGCGGCGCACCGCCGTCGTTCCCGCCGGTCCGCGGAATAGGCCGCGGCGGAATCGGGGACGGGGCGATTCGCTCGGTCACGCCATTGGCATGACCGCGCTGGTCATTCGGCTGATTCGTGGTCAATGGTGAATCCTTCGATCCGTTTGTGCCGCCGCTGCTGTGGTGAAACTACTGCTTCGCCGAACCGCTGGTGTCATCTTCGGCAACCTGGTCGGGCTCATCCGCGTTCCGGGCGATCGCGAGCAAAATATCGCCCTCGCCCAGGTTCATCAACCGCACGCCCTTGGTTTGGCGACCGGCCTTGCGAACCTGGTTCGCCGCGGTGCGAATGACACCGCCACCGGAGGTGATCGCATACAGCTCATCATCATCATTGACGATGAGCGCACCGACCAGATTGCCACGCTTCGCGTCGTACTGGATCGTCAGCACACCCTTGCCGCCGCGACCCTGCGCCGTGTACTCGTCGATGGCCGTGCGCTTGGAGTACCCACCCGCCGTCGCGACAAGCAGATAGATGCCCTCCGCGTCGCGAACCACGTTGAGCGACAACAGTTCATCGTCGGCATTGAAGCGCATGCCCTGCACGCCGGAGGTGGCGCGGCCCATCGGGCGCAGCACCTCGTCATTGGCATTGAAGCGGATGGACTGGCCGTGCCCCGACACCAGCAGCAGATCGTCGTCCGCCGAACACAGTGCCGCACCGACCAATTCGTCCTCGTCGCGCAGGTTCACCGCCACGATGCCGCCGGTCCGGTTGGAATCGAAGTCGGTCAGCTTGGACTTCTTGACCAGACCCTTGCGGGTGGCCAGCACCAGATAGGGCGCGTCCTCGTAGGACTTGATCTGAATGACCTGGGCGATCTTCTCGTCCGGCTGGAAGGCGAGCAGGTTCGCCACGTGCTGGCCGCGCGCGGTGCGGTTGGCCTCGGGCAGCTCGTAGGCCTTGGCCCGGTACACCCGGCCCTTGTTGGTGAAGAACAGCAGCCAGTCATGAGTGGAGGTGACGAAGAAGTGCTTGACGATGTCGTCCTGCTTGAGACCCGCGCCCTGCACGCCCTTGCCGCCGCGCTTCTGCGAACGGTAGAGGTCGGTCTTGGTGCGCTTGGCGTAGCCGGTCTCGGTGATCGTCACGACCACGTCCTCGCGGGCGATCAGATCCTCGTCCTGCACATCGCCGTCGGCCGCGATGATCTTGGTGCGGCGGTCGTCGCCGTATTTGTCGACGATCTCCGCCAATTCGTCACGGACGATGGCGCGCTGCCGCTCCGGCTTGGCCAGGATGTCGTTCAAATCCGCGATCTCGGCCTCGATCCTGGCCAACTCGTCCAGGATCTTCTGACGCTCCAGGGCCGACAGGCGGCGCAGCTGCATATCGAGGATGGCGGTCGCCTGGATCTCGTCGATCTCCAGCAACTGCATGAGGCCGCTGCGCGCGGTCTCGGTATCGGCCGAACGGCGGATCAACGCGATCACCGCGTCCAGCTGATCCAGCGCCTTCACCAGACCGCGCAGGATGTGGGCCCGCTCCTCGGCCTTGCGCAGCAGGTACCGGGTACGCCGGACGATCACGTCCAACTGGTGATTCACATACAGCCGGATCATCTGATCCAGGCGCAGCGTGCGCGGCACCCCGTCGACGATCGAGAGCATGTTGCAGCCGAACGAGGTCTGCAGCTGGGTGTGCTTGTAGAGATTGTTCAGCACCACCTTGGCGATGGCGTCGCGCTTCACCGTGACCACGATGCGCAGACCCGCACGGTCCGAGGACTCGTCGTGGATGTCGGAGACACCCGCGATCTTGCCGTCCTTCACCTGCTCGGCGATCGCATTGATGAAGTTGTCCGTATTGACCTGGTACGGCAGCTCGGTGATGACGATCGTGGTGCGACCCCGGTTGTCCTCCTCGATCTCCACCACACCGCGCATACGGACCGAACCGCGACCGGTGGTGTAGGCGTCGTGGATGCCCTGGGTACCGACGATCAAGCCCGAGGTCGGGAAGTCCGGACCCTTCACCCGCTCCATGCACGCCGCGAGGGTGGCCTCCTCGTCGGCCTCGTGATTGTCCAGCGCCCAGTAGATGGCCTCGGCCAGCTCGGTCAGGTTGTGCGGCGGGATATTCGTGGCCATACCGACGGCGATGCCGTTGGAGCCGTTCATCAGCAGCGCCGGCACCCGGCTCGGCAGCACGACCGGTTCCTGGGTCTTGCCGTCGTAGTTCGGGATGAAATCGACCGTCTCGTGGTCGATTTCGCGCAGCATCTCCATCGCCAACGGCGTCAGGCGGCACTCCGTGTAGCGCATGGCGGCCGCGCCGTCATTGCCGCGGGAACCGAAGTTGCCCTGGCCGTCGACCAGCGGGTAGCGCATCGCCCACGGCTGCGCCATGCGCACCAGGGTGTCGTAGATGGCCGAGTCACCGTGCGGGTGGTAGTTACCCATGGTGTCGGCGACCGGGCGCGCGGACTTCACATAGCCGCGGTCGGGCCGATACCCGTTGTCGTACATCGCGTACAGGATGCGGCGATGCACCGGCTTCATGCCGTCGCGCACCTCCGGCAGCGCGCGGCCCACGATCACGCTCATGGCGTAGTCGATGTAGGAGTTCTGCATCTCCTGCTGGATGTCGACCGGCTCGATGCGGTCGCCACCCGAAGGCGGAAGCGAAGTCTCAGTCATGAATTAGTCTCCGTAGGAAGTCATTTGGGGCGGATCCGAGTGCAAGGAGGCAGGGGGCCGGAGGTTCGATCCCCCTGTGCCCCGCCGGACTACACGTCCAGGAACCGCACGTCCTTCGCGTTGCGAGTGATGAAGCTGCGGCGAGCCTCCACGTCCTCACCCATGAGGATCGAGAACAGCTCGTCGGCCGCAGCCGCGTCATCGAGCGTGACCAGACGCAGCACGCGCACGCTCGGATCCATGGTGGTCTCCCACAGCTCCTTCGGGTTCATCTCACCGAGACCCTTGTAGCGCTGGATGCCGTCGTCCTTGTTGATCTTCTTGCCGGCCGCCAGACCACGCTCCAGCAGACCGTCGCGCTCCCGGTCGGAGTAGGCGAACTCCGGCTCGGACCGCTGCCACTTCAGCTTGTACAGCGGCGGCATGGCCAGGAAGACGTGACCGTGCTCGAC
The DNA here is from genome assembly GCF_050942175.1 of Nocardia sp. CA-151230. Classification (NCBI taxonomy): domain Bacteria; kingdom Bacillati; phylum Actinomycetota; class Actinomycetes; order Mycobacteriales; family Nocardiaceae; genus Nocardia; species Nocardia sp. CA-151230. The sequence continues at coordinate 8,096 of NZ_CP192061.1, read as the reverse complement.
CAGCGGGCGCATGAAGCGGAACAGCAGGGTGAGCAGCAGCGTCGAGATGTGCTGGCCGTCCACATCGGCGTCGGCCATCAGCACGATCTTGTGATAGCGCAGCTTGTTGATGTCGAACTCGTCGTGGATACCGGTGCCGAACGCCGTGATGATCGACTGCACCTCGGTGTTCTTCAGCACGCGGTCGATGCGCGCCTTCTCCACATTGATGATCTTGCCGCGCAGCGGCAGGATCGCCTGGTACATCGAATCGCGGCCGGACTTGGCCGAACCACCGGCGGAGTCACCCTCCACGATGTAGATCTCGGACTTGCTCGGATCCTTCGAGCGGCAGTCGGCCAGCTTGCCCGGCAGACCGCCGATATCGGTGGCCGACTTGCGGCGCACCAGCTCACGCGCCTTACGGGCCGCGACCCGCGCCTGCGCCGACGAAACAGCCTTCTGCACAATCGTCTTCGCATCGGCCGGGTTCGCCTCGAACCAGTGCGAGATGTGCTCGTTGCAGGTGCGCTGGACGAAGGACTTCACCTCGGTATTGCCGAGCTTGGTCTTGGTCTGGCCCTCGAACTGCGGGTCGGCGATCTTCACGCTCACGATGGCGGCGAGACCCTCACGGATGTCGTCACCGGTGAGGTTGCCTTCCTTCTCCTTGAGGAGCTTCTTGTCCTTCGCGTACTTGTTCACCACCGTGGTGAGCGCCGCGCGGAAGCCCTCCTCGTGGGTGCCGCCCTCGTGGGTGTTGATGGTGTTGGCGAAGGTGTGGACGGACTCGGAGTAGCCCGAGTTCCACTGCATCGCGACCTCGACCTCGTGGCCGGTGCCCTTACCGGTGAAGCCGACGATCGAATTGTGGATCGGCGTCTTGGTCCGGTTGATGTGGCGGACGTAGTCCTCGAGACCGCCCGGGTAGTGATAGGTGCGGGTCTTCAGCTTCGGTTCGGCGGCGGGCGCGTTCTCGTCGAGATGCTTGGGCGCCTCGGCGGTTTCGCTCACCACCTCGTCGGTGATGTCGCCCTCGTGGATCCGCTGATCGGTCAGCGTGATGGTGAGGCCCTTGTTCAGGAACGCCATCTCCTGCAGGCGGCGGGCGACCGTCTCGAAGCTGAAGGTGGTGGTCTCGAAGATGTCCGGGTCCGGGAAGAACCGGATGGTGGTGCCGGTCTTCTTGGTCGACTCGCCCTGGATCAGCTTGCCCGGCTTGGCGTCCTTGTACTCCTGCGTCCAGTGGTAGCCGCCGTAGTTCACCTCGGCCTCGAGGCGGGTGGACAGCGCGTTCACCACGGAGATGCCGACACCGTGCAGACCACCCGACACCGCATAGGACTCGCCGTCGAACTTGCCGCCGGCGTGCAGCTGGGTCATGACCACCTCGATGGTCGGCACACCCTGCGCATGCATATCGGTGGGGATACCACGACCGTCGTCGACGACCTCGACACCGCCGTCGGCCAGCAGGGTGACATCGACACGCGTGGCATACCCGGCCATCGCCTCATCGACCGAGTTGTCGACGACCTCCCAGATCAGATGGTGCAGGCCGCGCTCACCGGTGGAGCCGATGTACATGCCGGGGCGCTTGCGTACCGCCTCCAGCCCCTCGAGCACCGTGATCGAGGTCGCGCTGTACGACTGATTGCCCTGCTTGGTCGAGCCTTCTGCGTTGGAGTCCATGGCAGCCACTGGTGGGTAGCTCTCCTTACTTGCTGATCCCCCCGGCACAGTGCATGACACGCGTGGAGCCCTCAGACGCTGTCTGCTCGAGTACCCAGACGCTGTCTGCTCGAGAATTACGGGGGCTCACGCGCGGGCGCTGCGGAACGCGCCGGGAGGTATCGCCGCTAGTTACTCCCCCATCCTACTGGTACGACCGACAGAGAACCCACCTATGACACCCCTGAGTGGGCCGTAGGGTCATGAAATCGACCAGCGATATGACCCGTTATGGGTGCGGGGTGTTCCGGAAGCCTCAGCGGGCGATGTGAGCGCGGGGCCGGAGCGGTTTGCGCGAAGGTTCTCCGTGATCTCCGCTCCGCGTGACGATCTCTTCTCGTTCCACGTGAAACAAACACCCCGGAACGGGAATTCGCGGCCTACCCGTAGGTGTCGCGCGGGCCCCGGCCCTTGATATGCCGCTCGCCCTTGCGCCAGCTCGGTGCGGTCGGGCCGTTGATCCGGAGCTGTTTGACGACACCGTTGCCGACCGCGGCCGCGATCTTGGCGAGGATCTGGGACTGGAACATGCGCAACTGAGTCGCCCAGGCCGTGGACTCGGCCTGAATGCTCAGCACACCGTTTTCCAGCGAGATGGGCTGCGCGTGGGACGCGATGTCCTCGCCCACCACGCTGGCCCAGCGGCCGAAAACCGTGCCCTCGGCGACCTTGGCCGACCAGCCGCGGCCCTTGGCCAGCTGCATGGCCAGCGCGGAGAGGGTCTGCGGATCACGCTCGTCCGGATGCGCACCCGACCAGCCGCTGCGCCGCCGCAGGGCACGGACGCCACCCTTGCGCGGCGAGGCTCGGCCCTGACCCACCGACTTACCGGCCGCGCGCGCCGCGGCACGTGCTTCTTCGAGGGCGCGGCGAGCCAGGTCGACGCCGCGCAACTCCGGTTCCGGGCCGGTCTCGTCGCTGGATCGGCGGGGGGCACCAGGATTCGCCTCGGGCGGGGTGCGGTCGTTGCCTTCGGTCGGCTCGGCCATCCACAACTCCTTCCACACCTGGGAATCCCGATGATCATCGGCGGTTCGTCACGTGATTCTGCCGTATCGCACCGACGGATTCACCGGCACGACGCGCGATTCCGTCGCAAGGTCACATGGACGCCGACTCGGCTATCCGGGACGCCCGGTGATCGGCCTCGCCCGTGGTCTCCACCCGCAGCGGCGCGGCATCCAGCTCCGGCGGCACATCCTCGGGCACAGCGGCGGTGATCAGCACCTGCTCGGCGCCGGTGGCGACCGCCGCCAGGGCGGTGCGACGCCGGCGATCCAGTTCGGCGAACACGTCGTCGAGAATGAGCACCGGATCGGTTCCGGCGGAACGCAGCAGCTGGAAGGCCCCGAGCCGCAAGGCCAGGGCGAAGGACCAGGACTCGCCGTGACTCGCGAAGCCCTTCGCGGGCGCGGAACCCAGCATCAGATCCAGATCGTCACGGTGCGGGCCGACCAGGCACACCCCGCGCTCCAGCTCCTTGGGACGCGCCGCGGCCAGCTCGCACAGCAGGATCGCCTCCAGCGCCTCCTCGTCCTCGGCCTGTGGCGCCCGCGCGGGATCCAGGAATTCCGGTGGCAGGCTCGCACTGCGGTAACCGATTGCCGCGGGCCGGGATTCGGGCGCGATATCCGAATAAGCCTGTGCAAGATGTGGATAAAGGTCGTGCACCAGCCGCAGCCGCTGCGCCAGCAGCACCGCCCCGTGCGCCGCCAGATGGCCGTCCCAGACATCGAGGGTGCTCATCTCCGCGCCACGCGCACCCGAACGGGCATTGCGCCCAGCCGTTTTCAACAGCGCCGACCGCTGCCGCAGCACCTTGTCGTAATCCGCGCGCACGCCGGCCAGCCGCGGCAGTCGCGCGGTGGCCAGTTCGTCCAGGAAGCGCCGCCGCTCGCCCGGATCCCCGCGCACCAGCGACAGATCCTCCGGCGCGAACAGCACGGTCTGCAGAATCCCCAGGATCTCCCGCGGCCGCCGCACCGGTGAGCGATTGATCTGGGCGCGATTGGCCGCGCCCAGATTCAGCTCCATGTCCACTCGCAGCTCGCGGCCGGTATTGACCACCGTCGCACCGATCCGGGCCTTCTGCGCGCCGATCCGGATGAGCGGAGCATCGGCCGCCACCCGGTGTGAGCCGAGTGTGGACAGATAGCCGACGGCCTCGATCAGGTTGGTCTTGCCGTTCCCGTTGGCGCCCAGGAAAACCGTTCCACCGGGCGAAAGTTCGAGTTCGGCGGCCTCCCAGGACCGGAAATCGCGCAGCGACAGCGCACGCACGTGCATCCGGCTAGTCCACCATGCCCGCGATCGGGTCCAGTACCGGCCCCGGCTGGGGATACTCGAACGCGCGCGGCGAATCCGCCACGCGCGCCGAGTTTTTCACAGGTTTGTCAACACTGTGCACAGGTGTGTCATCCGCGCCGGGCCGATGGGTCGCCGAACGGGCTCAGCCCGGCAACCGCACCGGCATCAGCAGGTAGATGTAGCTGCCGCTGAGCGCCGAGAACGCGCCCGACTCCAGCTGGGCGGGCTCTTCCTCCGGCGCCGGCAGGAACACGGCCGGACGGCTGGGAGTGGTGAACCCGAAGGTCACCCGATCCGAGTGGGAGGCGGAGAGACCGTCGAGCAGATAGCCGGGGTTGAAGGCGATGGTCAGCGGCTCACCGCGGAACTCGGCCTCCAGCCACTCCTCGGCGCGGCCGGCGTCGTCGCCACCGGCGGAGAGCAGCAGGCCCTCCTCGGAGAACTCCAGCCGCACCTGGGCGCCGCGCTCGGCCACCAGGGCCACACGCTTGATGGCCTCGGTCAGCGCGTTCACCGCGAGGGTGGCGATGGAGGTGTGCTCCTTGGGGAGCAGCTGACGGAACTTGGGGAATTCCGCGTCGAGCAGGCGTGTGGTGGTCCGGCGGCCGCCGTTCACGATGCCCAGCAGGCCGTCGGTGCCGGTACCGAACGCCAGCTGCACCGGCTGATCGGACGCACCGAGGGTCTTCGCGGACTCGGACAGGGTGCGGGCCGGGACCAGCACCGCGGTCTCCACATCGGCGCGACCCGGCTGCCATTCCAGCTCGCGCACGGCGAGACGGAAGCGGTCGGTCGCGGCGAGGACCACCTTGGGGCCCTCGATCTCGACGCGGATACCGGTGAGCATGGGGAGGGTGTCATCGCGGCCGGCTGCCACGGCCACCTGGGAGACCGCCTCGGAGAACAGGTCCACCGCGAGCTCACCGGTCTGCGGAGGCAGCTCGGGAAGCTGGGGATAGTCCTCGACCGGCATGGTCGGCAGGGAGAACTTCGCGCTGCCACAGGCGATCAGCACGCGAGTGCCGTCCACCGACACGTCGACCGGCTTGTTGGAGAGCGCCTTGGTGATATCGGCCAGCAGGCGGCCCGACACCAGAACCTGACCCGGACCGGCGACCTCCGCGGCCACCCGCATCTGTGCGGAGACCTCGTAATCGAAACCGGAGACCGTCAGGCCGTCCTCGTCAGCCACGAGAAGCACGCCACCGAGCACAGGAACCGGAGGCCGCGACGGCAGGCTGCGGGCCACCCAGGCTACGGATTCGGCGAAGTCCTCGCGGGCGACCCGAAACTTCATGCTTGCAAGCTCCATCGCCCGGTCTGTCCTCTCCACTGTCGGTCGTTCGGATCTTCGGATCAGTAATCGGCAGTCTCGCACACGGGGCCGACACCAAACCGTACCTGCGCGAGACCGACGTGCCTACGCCGACCCTCCGGCTCACCACCGGAAGTCTCGTGGGCTCCGAGGGTCGTTGCCCCTGAACCCGTTCGGCACCGATCCCTTGCCCGTCCTTCTCCTTGCTGCCCGATCGGGTGGGGAGGGGCTGCCCATCGAACCGTGTCCTCCCAACCCGAGATTCCACACACCCTGTTTTAGAAGAACCTTTTCTAGAAGAAGAACTGAAGTAGTAGTAGGTCCTGTTAGTTCTGTGGACTTCGGCCATTCACCCAGGTCGGAGCGTCCGGCGGCGTGTGGATGTCGTCGGGGTGGCTCGAGGATGAACAACGCGTGGCTGTGGAGTTGACCTGCTGCTCCACAGCTCTCCTCGAGCCATCCTCGAGTTGGTCCCACGTTTCGGGCCATGCTGCGCACATCTGAGCGAAACCGGGGACAACTCGAGGATTCCTCGAGGACCTGACATGGACTCCTCGAGGAATCCACAAGCCGCTGAGCGCATCCGGGCAGGTCAGCCCTCGAGGATGAATCCACCTGTGGGAACTGTGCACGAAAAGTTGTGCACCCCTGTGCATGACGGCCTGGGGGCAACCCGGTGGACAACAGTGGGATTCCTCGAGGAGTCCACACACCTTCCTCGAGGACTCCTCGAGGAATCCACAACCCCGGAAAACAAAGAACCCCACGTCAGACGACGTGGGGTCCTGTGGATTGTGGATCAGCGCGAACGCTGTTTGATTCGGGCTGTGAGTTCTTGAACCTGGTCGTACACGCGACGCCGCTCGGTCATCTCCTTGCGTACTTTTTTCTCCGCGTACATGACCGTGGTGTGGTCGCGGCCGAAGGCCTGGCCGATCTTGGGCAGGGAGAGATCGGTGAGCTCGCGGCACAGATACATGGCGATCTGCCGGGCCTGCGCCAGCGGCCGCGCCTTGCCGGGACCGGTCAGCTCCTCCAGCGTGGTGTTGAAGTACTCCGCGGTCACGGCCATGATCGTGGCCGCCGTGATCTCCAGCGTCGCGGTGTCGGGCATCAGATCCCGCAGCACCACCTCGGCCAGCGACAGATCCAGCGGCTGCCCGTTCAGCGACGCGAACGCGGTGACGCGGATCAGCGCGCCCTCCAGCTCCCGGATATTGCGCTCGACCCGGCTGGCGATCAGTTCGAGCACATCGTGCGGCACGTCCAGGCGGTCCATGCGGGCCTTCTTGCGCAGGATCGCGATGCGGGTCTCGAGCTCCGGCGGCTGCACATCGGTGATGAGCCCCCACTCGAACCGGGTGCGCAGCCGCTCCTCCAGCGTCGCCAGCTGCTTGGGCGGCCGGTCGGAGGACACCACGATCTGCTTGTTGGCGTTGTGCAGGGTGTTGAAGGTGTGGAAGAACTCCTCCTGGATACCTTCCTTGCCCTCGATGAACTGGATGTCGTCGACCAGCAGGATGTCGGTCTCCCGGTAGCGGCGCTTGAACGCCACCTTCCGGTCGTCACGCAGCGAGTTGATGAAGTCGTTGGTGAATTCCTCGGTGGACACGTACTTCACCCGCATGCCCGGGAACAGCCGCTGCGCGTAGTGGCCGGCCGCGTGCAACAGGTGTGTCTTGCCCAAACCCGAAGCGCCCCAGACGAACAGCGGATTGTAGGCGCGCGCCGGCGCCTCCGCGATGGCCACCGCCGCGGCGTGCGCGAAGCGGTTCGAGGCGCCGATGACGAAGGTGTCGAAGGTGTACTTCGCGTTCAGGCTGGCCGAGGACGGGGCGGGCGCGGGCTCGCGTTCGGGCGTCCGGTTGAAGTAGGTCGGCCACGAATTGCGGACATTGACCACGGGTTCGTCGTCGTGCGCCTCGTCCAGCGGCCGGCGCGCGGCCGGTTCCTCCGAGTAGCGCGGCGCGGGTTCGTCCGAATAACGCTGGGGCGCGGGCTCGTCCGAGTACCGCTGCGGGGCGGGTTCATCGGCATAGCGCTGGGGTTCGTCGGAATACCGCTGCGAGGCGGGACGGATGGGTCCGTCGTCGGGGTCCGGCGAGAACAGCGACTCCTGCCCGGGCGGCATGGGCGCGCTGCGATGGTTGTCGCGGCGGCGGGGCGGCGCGGGCGGCTCCCCGACCGGCATCGGACGGTCCGGCGCCGACATCGGCAACTCTTCGGCCATCGGCGGCTGCCCGAATTCCACAGGTGGATAGGAATCGCGCTCGTCGTATTCGGCCGAGTAGTCCTGGGGAGGCAGGTAGCGCGGTGCCGCGTACTCCTGCGGACTCGGATACATGGGCTGTGGACGCTCGCCCATCGGCGGATCGGCCGGATACGCGGGAGGCGCGGGTTCGGGTTCGCGCGGGCGTTCGGGCCGGGAGGTCATGCGCGCGTGCCGCGGGGCATTCCCCGAGCGACCGGCGGGGGGATGCTGCTGCGCGCGAATACGCACGCCCAGGCCCTCGACCTGGAGACCGCGGCGGGCCAGGGATCGCAAAATGAGCTCCCGCAGGTCCCGCTCGACCGTCACCTGCGCCATCGTGCCCGGCACCGAGAGCAGAGCGAAGCCCTGCGCGAAGGTGATCGGTTCGATAGTGTTCAGCCACGCCTTGTGGGCCTTGCTGACCGGCTGGATCTCCCCGTCCGCGGAACCACTCGCCAACTCGGCGATCACCTCGGGCCAGACAGCCGTCAGCACATTCTGCTCGTCGTCCAC